>NZ_KQ948015.1:0-84708 GCF_001513965.1 Streptomyces cellostaticus
GAGGAGGGGTGATCCGATGCACCGGGTCGAACACGTCATGAGCTTCCCCGTCTCGCTCCGGGTCGACGACGAGGACGTTCCGGAGTCGGCCGGCGACGCGGTTTTCGCGTGGCTGCGCGAGGTCGACGCCCGGTTCAGCCCGTTCAGGCCGGACAGCGAGGTGTCCCGCTACGACCGGGGCGAGCTGGAGTCCCACGAGCTCAGCGACGACCTCGTCGAGGTCCTCGACCTGTGCGAGCACTACCGGATCGCGACGGGCGGCGCCTTCGACGCATGGCTGCCCGGCCGCCGCCTCGACCCCTGCGCGGTGGTCAAGGGCTGGTCGGTGCAGCGGGCGGCAGAGCTGCTGAAGGCGGCCGGCGCGAGGCGGTTCGTCCTGAACGCCGGCGGTGACGTGGTCGCCGCCGGCGGGCCCTGGCGGGTCGGCATACGACATCCCGAACACGCCGACAAGCTGTGCACCGTCCTCGAACTCACCGACGGGGCGGTCGCGACCTCCGCGCGCTACGAACGCGGCGACCACATCATCGACGGCCGCACCGGCCTCCCGGCGACCGGGCTGCTCAGCCTGACCGTCGTGGCCGCCACCCTGACGGAGGCGGACTCGGTCGCGACGGCGGCCTTCGCCATGGGCGTGAAGGGCATCGAGTGGGCCGCCTCGCTGCCGGGCTGCGAGGTGTTCGCCGTGGACGCCGGTGGGCATGTGCTGCGGACGGAGGGGTTTGCGGTCGCCGGCAAGACGGCGGCGGTTGCGTGACCGACCGGTAGCCCGGGGGCGGAGCGGGCGGCGGCTGCCCGGCCGCCTCGGAGGCTTTCCGGGCGGCGGGCCTTCCCCGCGCCGCGGCGGCGGACTCGTCCCGCGGGCCCTGCCCGTCGCCCCCGTGAAGGGGCACGACCCGAAGCCCCCGGGTAGGGCGGCGATCGAGCCAGCAGCGTGCACAAGCCCCCTCTGGGGAAACCCGGGGATGGCCAAGCTGGCGGGCGGGCCCTGCTGGGACGGCGCCGTGATCGGCACGGCGACCGCACATCAGGAACTGCCCATGTCCCCCATCGTTCCCTCGCCGCCCGCACCTGGTCCAGCTCGGCTTCGACCGCATCCCGGCGGTGGAGGCCGCAGACGACGTCCAGGCCGCGCGGCTCGCGCCCGAGGTGCGGCGGCAGCCGGGGCATCGTCCGTCAGGCTGTGTCGTCCTGCCGGCGCCGACGGCCCGGAGTGGGGATCTCTGCGCTCACTGCGGCAGGTTGGCCTCGTCCGCCTTGCGGAAGATATCTCCACACGTGGGAGAGGGCACCGACTCGCGGGCAGCGAGGACGGTCAGCGTATGGCGCACTTCCGTGCTCAGCCGAGGGAGCTGGAGACTGGTCTGGCCGCCCTTATAGGCGTACAGGCGGAAGACTTTGACCGCGATTTCGTCGCGGTCGGCGGCGAAGGCGTCTGGGAGCCCGGCGAGTAGTTCGAAGTCTTGCCTGCCGGTCGCCGCGTCGGCCACGGCGCTGAGGGGCAGGGTCTCGAACTCTGATGCGGACAAGGAAGTGTCCACCGCGACAGCGTGGGCGGCCAAGGCCGCGAAGACCTCAATGAGTCGTTCCCCCACCGCCACGTCGATGCCCCAGGAGTGCAGCCGCTCTCGGCGGCGATCCTGACGCCATGGCTCCTGGTCCAGCAGTGGCAGCAGGACGCGCCCCAGGTACGCGCAGCGACGCCACGGCATGTCGTGGTCCGAGGCCATGTTTTCGATCCTCTCTGCAGCAGTTGGAGGGCCTGCACCGTCCGCTGCGAAACCCCCAGAACAGCACTTCGCCGAGGCGTTCGGGGTGCCGGTGGAGCGCACCCCGCTCGTGGTGTGGCGGTCCGAGCGCTTCCAAAAGTGGTACGCCACCCGCTGGGCAGCGCGTTGTCGGCTGCTTGACGTGCGCGTGGAGTGGTACGAGCGGGCCGCGGCCCCGGACGGAGGTCCGGCCTGGCTGCTGACCGTCATCATTCGCGCCGACGACGGGGCCGCCCCGTCCGTGTGCTGTCTGCTGTCTGCTGTCTGCTGTCTGCTGTCTGCTCAGGGGCAGGGCATGCTCATGTAGAGCGCTTGCTCTCCCTCGGATGGGGTGCCGTCGTAGAGGGCGGTGTCCAGCCCGCAGAAGGCGAAGCCCATCCGCCGGTACGCATGGATCGCCGGCACGTTGACGTTGGTGACCTCCAGCCAGAGGTGCCCGGCACCCCGCTCGCGGCCGAACTCCACCGCGAGCCCCATCAGCGCGCGGCCGACCCCCCTGCCCCGGTGCTCCGGAGCGATCTCGATGTCCTCGATGGTCAGCCGACGGTTCCAGCCGGAGTACGAAACGGCGACGAACCCGGCCAGGTCACCGGCGGCCCCGTGGGCGACGAAGGTGCGGCAATCCCCGTCCTCCTCGCACCTGTCCTCCCCGTCGTACTCGTCCTCCGGGAACACTTTGGTCAGGGGCGGGTCCACCACAGCCTCCCGCAGGGCGAACCCGTCGTCGGTCACGGTCACCTGGAAGACCGTGCCGGTGGTGAAGGAGCCGTCCAGGGCCTCGATGGGCTCGGCGTCCTCGGGGACGGCGGTGCGGTACCGGTAAGCGGTGCTGTCAACGGTGGTCACGGCACGACGCTAAGACCGCTCGGACCACGACAGGGCTGCTTTCGGCCGACCACGCCTGCTCGGCCGCCACCAGCAGACCACCGCCCGGCCCTCACTGATCGTCACCGGCCCCGCCGCGGCCGGGAAAACGACCGCCCTCCTCGAAGTCGGGCGCACCTGCCACCTCGCCCACACCCGCAAACACGCCGCCCCGCCCGGACGCACCCACCAACAGGTGCCGGTCGCGTACCTGCTGGTACCGCCCGGCGCCACCGCGAAAACCCTCGCCACCGAATTCGCCCGCTACCTCGGCATCCCCGTCACCACCCGCATGCCCCAGGCCCAGATCACCAGTGCCGTCTGCCACACCTGCACCGCCACCGGCGCCGAAGCCGTCGACCTCCTCAAAGACCTCACCAAACGCATCAAAGCGACCTTCGTCTACACCGGCATCGACGTAGCCGCCACGCCCCTGTTCGCCGGAGTCCGCGGCGCCCAACTCGCCGGCCGCGCCAGCCTCATCACCTACGGCCCCTCTTCGCCCGCCACGGCGCCCGCCGGCCCTTCACCGACCTCATCCGACATGGAAGCCGCCCTCGACCTGAGCCAGCGCACACCCGGCCCACTCCCCGCCACGCCTCCTACCTCCACCAGTGCACCGCCGGCCACATCGGCAGCCTCGCCCGCCTCATCCGCCAAGCCGCCATCACCGCCATCTGCGACGGCACCGCCCCCGCACCCGCCAACCGGCTGGAACCGCATGGGTGACAGCGATAACCCCGGAATCACCACCGCATCCTCCTCCGGTGACCACTACACAGCGCTACCGCCGATTACGGACCGGAGCTGTTGGTGCTGGACAGACCCGCCGCCGAACCGGGGCCGGGTTCGCAGGTGGGCAGGACCGGCGTCGGCACCGGGGCTGCGGGGGGAGAACAGTGGGCCGCGCGATGCGCTGCCGGGAAGCGCTGCCGGGAGGTCGGGACTGGTCAGGGGCGATAGCCTCACAGGGGGCAAATGTCCGGCGGGTTCTTGGCCGGGCCGCAGCAGAACGGATCGCGGATGGCCGACGCGACAGGAATCCCAGGGAGTCTGCCGACGCCCTTCACCAGCTTCGTGGGTCGGCGTACGGAGGTGGCCGGGGTCCGGAGTCTGCTGGGGGCGTCGCGGCTGGTGACGTTGACCGGTGCGGGCGGGGTGGGCAAGACCCGGCTGGCGCTGGAGGTGGCCGCCGGGTCGGGCAGGGCGTTTCCGGGCGGGGTGCGGCTGGTGGATCTGGCGCCGGTGCGCGAGTCGTCGGCGGTGCCGGGCGTGGTGGCGGATGCGCTGGGGGTGGCGGACGTAGGCACCCGGCCGGTTGTGGAGCTGCTGGTTGCGCACCTGTCCGGACGGCGGGTGCTGGTCGTTCTGGACAACTGCGAGCACCTGGTGGACGCGTGCGCGCTGCTGGTGCAGCGGCTGCTGTCCGTCGCGCCCGAGCTGCGGATCCTGGCCACCAGCTGGGAGACGCTCCGTGTGACGGGTGAGCACGTGTTCGCGGTTGCGCCCCTGCCGCAGGCGGACGCGCGTCCGCGATGCGCGGCCGTCGGCAGGTGCGGGCTACCCCGCCGCAGGCGCAGCCGGCCTCAGGCGCGACGACGCGGCGTACGGATCGCAGCATCGCCACCCGAGCCGGTGGAATACGGCGCCGCCGTCGACCGCTGTCTCGCTGCGGCCGATCTCGGCAGCGCCTCCCGCCGCGTCTACCGCAACTCGCTGCACGGGCGGCCTGGCCGCTGGTCGACCGCCGGGCTCCGACCGGTCATGAGCGCACGGGCTCACATCCGCCCGTCGTTCCTCTTGCCCTGCTCAAGGCCGGACCACTACACACCCGGCGACCGGCCTGACAGCGTCAACGCCGTGTCCTGGACCGGCACATAGCCCCTCTGGTGCTTCCACGGCTGCGAGGGTGACTGCCTCTGACCCGGATCGGGCGGATCAGGCCGGTCCCCTGATGTCGCAGCGGCAGGCGCCCTTCCCTGCCCTTCACCCCCAACCAGGGGTTCTCGCCCTGCCACCGGGCCACCGGATCAACGCGTGCGGATCCAGACGGTCTTCTCTCTGGTCCACTGCGCGAAGGCGTCGGTGGACTTCTCCGCGCCACCGAACCCCGACTGCTTCCAGCCGCCGAAGGGGGTGGTGAGGTCGCCCTCGCTGTACGCGTTGACGGAGACCACCCCGGCTTCGATACCCCGGGCGAGCCGGAGCGCGGCGTCGAGGCCGCGGGTCCACACCGAGGCGGCGAGCCCGTATTCGGTGGCGTTCGCCAACCGCACCGCCTCGTCCTCCGAGGTGAAGGTCTGGACGGTGACGACAGGACCGAACAGCTCCTTGGTCAGCACGTCGCTGCCCGCCGGGGCCCGGCTGATCACGGTGGGCGGATAGTAGGCACCGCGCGACGGCAGCCCGTGCGGCAGCCCGCCGGTGTGGAGGTGAGCTCCGGCGGAGCGGGCCGCGTCCACCGCCGCCGCGACCCGGTCGAAGGCAGCACGGCTGATGAGCGGCCCCACCTGGGTGCGTGCATCGGCGGGATCGCCGACGGTGAGGTTCTTCGCGGCGGCCGTGAACCGGTCGAGCACCTCCTCGGCGATGCTGTGGTGGACCAGGACGCGGGAGCCGGCGGTGCAGTTCTGCCCCATGGTCAGGAACGCGGCCTCGATCATGTTGTCGATGAGCTCGTCGCCGTACTCGAGCGCGTCCGCCATCAGGACCTGGGGGCTCTTGCCGCCCATCTCCAGCGAGACCCGCTTGAAGTTGGTCTCCGCCGCGGCGGCCAGGATGCGGCGTCCGGTGGCAGTGGATCCGGTGAACGACAGAGCGCGCACGAGCGGGTTGCGGGCAAGCGCCGTACCGGTGACCGTGCCGTGGCCGGGCAGCACGGTGAGCACGCCGTCCGGCAGGCCTGCCTCGGCCGCCAGTGCGGCCAGGTGCAGGGTGGAGCGCGGGGTGGCCTCGGCGGGCTTGAGCAGCAGGGAGTTGCCCGCGGCGAGCGCGGGCCCGACCTTCCAGGCGGCCATCGCCAGCGGGTAGTTCCAGGGCAGGATCGCGGCTGCCACCCCGACCGGTTCCCGGCTCACCAGGCCCAGGCTCTCGTGACCGGTGGGGGCGACGCGGCCGAAGACCTTGTCAGCCGCCTCCGCGAACCAGCGCATCGACTCGATCGCCCCGGGCACGTCGCCGGTACGGCACTCCGTGATCGGTTTGCCCGCGTCCTCGCAGTCCAGCCGGGCGAGGAATTCGGCGTCGCGCTCCATGAGGCCGGCCAGGCGCAGCAGGACAGCGGCCCGCTCCCGCGGGGACCGGCCGGCCCAGACGCCGCTTGCGAAGACCTTGTGCGCCCGCTCGGCGGCCAGCGCGACGTCCTGCTCGCTCGCGGCCGTTACGGTCGTGATCAGCTCACCCGTCGCGGGGTTGACGACGTCGAGCGTCCCCTCGGTGTCCGTGATGTCCGTCCCGCTCATGCTTCCTCCACCAGTTCCCACCGGTCGCCGCCGACCTTGCGGGCCAGTCCCCTGCGGCGCAGGTCCTCCAGATAGCGGGCCATGCCTCGCTCACCCCGCTTGCGGAACAGCGGGAAGAGCCGGGGCAGTAGATTCGGCGCCAGCATCGCGAACCGCACCAGCCGGGACTCGCCGGGTCTGACGTAGGCCTCCAGGCGGGGCCTGTCCAGCAGGCTCAGGACCGCCCTGACGACATCGGACGGCTGCTGTGGCGCGTCCTGGAACTGCATGGAGTTCCCGCCCTCGACGGCCTCCTGGCGGAGCATCCGCGTGTCGGTCGCCGACGGCAGTACCGAACCGGCCTGGATGCCTTTGCCCCGCAGATCCAGCCCGATGGCGAGCATCGCGCCCCGCAGCCCGAACTTCGAGGCGGTGTAGACGGGGGTCTCGCCCAGCGGGAAGATCCCGCCGAGGGACACGGTCGTGATCACCCTGGGGTCGCCGGAGGCCCGCAGCAGCGGGATGGCGAGCCGGGTGGTGACCAGTGGAGAGAGCAGGTTGAGATCGATCTCCCGCTCGATGCTCTCGACGCTGCGCACGTCGAACCGTTCGGAGCTGGTCATGCCCACGTTGTT
Organism: Streptomyces cellostaticus; assembly: GCF_001513965.1. Taxonomy (GTDB): domain Bacteria; phylum Actinomycetota; class Actinomycetes; order Streptomycetales; family Streptomycetaceae; genus Streptomyces; species Streptomyces cellostaticus. The sequence continues at coordinate 6,709 of NZ_KQ948015.1, forward strand.
CACCAGGACGTCGATACGGCCGTGGGTGGCCGCGACGCCGTCGAGCATCTGCTCCACCGCGAGGCGGTCCAGCAGGTCGCAGCCCAGGCCGGCATGCCCGCTCCCGGGGAGACCGGCAGCGGTCCGCCCCGCCCGCACCTCGTCGATGTCGACCACGACGAGGCGGGCACCGCCTGCGGCGAAGCGGTGGCACAGGGCGCTGCCGATGCCTCCGGCACCGCCGGTCACCAGGATGACCTTGTCACGGAAGTCGTACGTCATGACGCCACCGTCTCCTGTCGCACGGACGTCGCCCGAGGCGGCAGTCCCGCGGTACGCCAGCCCATCCCTCCGGCGACCTTGCCGAGGTACTTCACGAAGGCATCGCTGTGGACGTAGCCGGTGTGGCGTGGCGAGTCGACGAACGTCAGTCCGCCGGAGAGGTCCGGCCGGTCGCTGCGGATCATGCGGGCGAACCGCCCGGCGGTCGGCAGCCCGCCCCGTGTGTCCCGGATGAAGGAGGCGATCAACTGGGCCTGGCTGTCGAAGAGCTGGTAGGCACCGGAGTTGGTCTCCACGAAGCCGACGCCGAACAGGCCCTCGTGCTCGCGGGAGAAGGAGGACAGGTAGAGGTCGGGGTGCTGCTCGTCGCCGAAGTACTTCTGCGCGACGGGAACTTTGTGGACGTATCCCGTGGCAAGCAGGATCAGGTCGAAGTCGTCGCTGGCGCCGTCGGTGAAGTGCACCGTCCGGCCCGCGGTGCGCGCGATGCCGGGCCTGGCCGTGATGTCCCCGTGCTGGAGGTGGTGGATCAGCTGCGAGTTGAGGGCCGGGTGGGTCTCGAACAGCTTGTGGTCGGGCTTTTGCAGACCGAGCCTGCGAGGGTCGCCGTTGAGCACGCGCAGCAAGCCGCCGAACACCTTCTGCTGCAGCCACATCGGCAGGTGGGGTCCGCCCGCGGCGATGGTGTCCACGGGCCGGCCGAACAGGTGCTTGGGGATGAACCAGTAACCACGGCGCATGCTGATCGCCGCATGGTCGGCGGACCGCGCCGCATCGCAGGCGATGTCCAGCCCGGAGTTCCCCGCACCCACCACCAGCACCCGCTTGCCCCGCAGTTCAGCGCTGCTGCGGTAGGTGATCGTGTGGCGGATCTCGCCGGTGAAGTCGCCGGGCAGGTCGGGGACGTTGGGGTGCCACTGCGCGCCCGTACACACGACGACCTGCCGGTGTGTGCCGGCCCGGCCGTCTGCCCGGGTGACCGTCCAGGTGCCGTCCGGGTTCTTGTCCACGCTGCGGACCTCGGTGCCGAACTCGATCCGGTCCCGGAGCCCGTATGCCTCGGCGAACGACGTCAGGTAGGACAGGATCTGCCGGTGCGGCGGGTAGTCGGCGAAGTGCTCCGGCATCGGATAGCCGCCGAAGCCGGAGAGGGTCTTGCTGGAGATGAAGTGGGCCGACTCGTACATCGGGCTGCCCGGGTTGTCGATGTCCCACAGCCCGCCCGGTCCGGTGTGGCGCTCGATGTGCGTGTACGGCAGGTCCCGCTCGGCCAGCGCCCTCGCGACCGCCAGCCCTGCGGGTCCCGCACCGATCACACAGGTGTCGTACCGGTTCTCACTCACCAGTCCGCCTCCTTTCTCGGATGTCTCAGGTATTGCGGGGAACCTATGCACCGGGCGGCCGGCGGGAACTGACCCCTGCGGCCACAGAGGGGACCGCAGCGGCCAGAGACATGCCTCGACATCGAGACCGGGCAGGACGCGGTCCAGCCGGCCAGGAGCGAGCGCAGCCCCCTCGGTCGTGGTGACCGAAGGGCTGCGGGTGCCGTACGGGCCGTGTCGCGGACGGCGTCCAAGTAGGTGTCGAAGGGGAACTGGGCGGCCGTGTCGACGGCCGGCGGGGTGCGATCGCGGCGACCGCAGAGGAGGTGTACAGGCAGCTGACTGCGGATCAGGCGCGCACCACACGGCACCTGCCGGTCCGCATGGTCGAACCGGGGCACGGCACCACCTCCGACGGCGCCCGCTGACCGGGCCGAGCTCCAGAACTACCCGAATCCGGATGTGCGGTCGGTGGTGGATCGGCTCGCCCGGGCGGCCCGCCTGGTCACCACCGACGATGACGGCGTGCAGCTCGCCCACGAGGCACTGGTCACCTGCCGGCCGCGGCTCTCCGAGTGGATCGAGGAGGACCGCGAACGGCTGCGCCACCACCGCCGGCTGACCGAGGCGGCCCACGCCTGGCAGGAGGACGGCGGCGACCACGGCGCCCTGTGCCGGGGTACCGCGCTCACCCATGCCGAGAAACTCTTCCCGGACGGCGACCTGCTGACCGCGACGGAGCAGGCCTTCCTCGCTGCGGCGCTCGGCGCCCGCCCCAGTGACGCGGCGTCTCGCTCTCGGGTTTTGTCACGCCCTGGGGATGTCACCTGACAGACGCTCGACGCCGTGAAACGGCCACCGCCCCCTGACGCAGGACAGGGGTGGTGGCTGCTTTCACGAGCAGGGCGCGAGCCTCCTCTCGGCCGATGCCTGAGTGCCGGCCACCGTCATCCGGAGCAGGGGCAGCGAGGCGATGACGGTGCCGAGCGCCAGGACGAGGCCGAGCACGTCGGCTCCGGCGGCGTCGAGGACGGCTCCGACGGCCAGCGGTCCGATGCCGGTGCCCAGGGCGCCCGCGCCGCTGAGGGAGGCGACCAGACGCCCGGTCGGGTCGATGAGCGCCGCGGCGGCGAGCATCTGCACCAGGACGGCCAGTTGGCAGGCCTGCCAGAGGACGGCCGCGACGGTGAAGAGCACGGGGTCGTGGGTGAGGACCAGGACCGCCATCGCGAGGGCCTGTGCCGTGACGAAGACGGCCATCGACCGCATGCGCCCGAAGCGCCGCGCCGCCGCCGAGCTGGGTGTGGCCCAGGCGACCGTGCACTACACCTTCGGCACGAAGGAAGAGCTGTACCGGGCCGTCATGGAGCAGCTCACCCAGGACCTGGTCGCCCAGGTGGAGCGGGCCGCGCCCACGGACGCGAGCTTCGAGGACACGATCGCCACGCTCGCCGAGGCACTGTGGCACACCGTGCTCGAACAGCCCGCGTCCCATCAGCTCCTGACGGAGCTGTCCATGTTCGCGCTGCGCACGCCCCATCTCCAGGAGGCCCTGCACGCCCACCAGCGTGACATCTCGGCCGTGACGACGAAGCTGATCGGTGAGGCCGCCGAACGCACCGGCCACCGACTCGCCCAACCCGCCGAGACGATCGCGAGGTTCTTCCTCGCGGGCTTCGACGGACTGACGATGCAACACCTCTCACTGCCGGACGAGGAGGCGGAAGAGGCCTGCATGCGGGCTCTGATCGCCGCCGTCCTGGCCATGGCCTGAGGGCGCCCTCGACCGGCGGAAACGTGCAGACAGCAGGTCACCCCGCCGGGTGAGTCGCCCGGCGGGGTGCGTGGATGCTCGATGACGGTTCGGGCGCTCAGCAGGTGGAGTTGGTCTGCGTGAGCAGGCCCATCCGCCAGGGCAGCGAGTTGTAGTCACCACCCGCTTTGGGGTCCACGCCTTGGTAGACGTACTGCAGATGGCAGGGGTCGATGGGGAGGGTCTGGTCGTTGCCGGCGCGGACCATCTCGCCGTGGCTGATGTCCTCGGTCCAGGCGCCGCCGGGGAAGGTGACGTTGCTGCGGCCCGCGAAGGGTTCGTCCCACGTGTCGGCGAGGGGCGTCCAGCCGCCGGTGAGGCTGGTCGAGGTGAAGGAACGGAAGTAGCGCCGGCCCGTGGAGTTGCCGATGGCCTCCTGAAGGAGCAAGTACTGGTTGCTGCCGGCGACCTTGTACACGTTGCTGGCCTCGAACAGGTTGTTCTTGGCGTCCGACATCACCATCTGCGTGTTCCCGAAGCCGTTCGGGAAATTCGCCAGGCTGGTCTCGGCACGGTAGAGGTGGCCGTTGTCGTCGCTGAAGAACAGGTGGCAGTTTGCCGAGTCGCAGATGACCCAGAAGTCGATCCAGGTGCCGTTGCCCTTGTTCTGGGTGACGATCCGCGGCTCCTGGTCGATGAAGGTGCGCGGCGCGGACCACGACTTCGGGTCGGCGGGGTTGGTGCTGGTGGAGTAGGTGGGCGCAGGGGTCTGGTAGACCATGTACCACAGGTTCTGCGGCGCGAAGTAGAACACCTGGGGCGCGGCCCGGTAGCCCGGTCCCATCGGTGACTGGTCCAGGTACGAGTGTGGTGCCGACGCGGCCTGTGACCAGTCACTGAAGCTGAACTGCTCCAACCCGTAACCGTAGTTCGAGCCCACGGCCGAGGCGTAGACCACCCACTGGCCGTTGTTGCGGATCACCGAGAAGTCCTTGATGGCCACGGTGCTGTGCTGGGCGTCCGGCTTCGGACCGGCCAGGACGCCACTGGAGGACCACCGGAACGTCGACGGCAGCGCGCCGCCGCTGCCGCTGCCGACACGGACCAGTTGCCACTGCTGGTTGGCCCCGCCCCAGTCGGTGAACTGCACGACCTTGGCACCGTCCGCGGTCGAGGCGTTGTCCACCTCGACGGCCTTGCCGCTGTTGCGGTTGAGCAGACGGACGTAACCGTCCGACGAGTCCGCCAGCCGGAACTGCTGGTTGGCACCGTTCACGTCGCCCCACTGCGCGATGTCCGCATGATCGGCAGTCGAGTAGTTGAGCACGTCCAGCACCTTGCCGGAATGCTGCGCCTTCAACCGGTAGTAGCCACCACCCGAGTCGACGAACTGGAACCGCTGGTTGGCACCGCCGGTTTGGGGCCACTGCGTGAGACTCGCCCCATCGGCCGTGCTCGCGTTCGCCACGTCAAGTGCCTTGCCACTGCCCCGGTTGACCAGCACATACCACGCGCTCGTATCCACCGTGGCCGCCTGCGCCGTCCCGGCGGCGCCCAACCCGGTCAGGAGCGCTCGCGGACGCCCTGCGCGGCGCCGGGCTGCTGCTCGGCCCGATGACGGCGGAGGGCTCGGCGCAGCGGGCGTAGAAGTCGGCGCGTACGGCGACGAGCACGCGGAGCCGGCTGTCCGGGTCGCGGGCGGCGAGCAGCAGATCGACGAAGCGGGAACGTTCCTGCGGGTCGCGGCAGAGGGTGAAGACCTCCTCGAACTGGTCCACCACCACCCAGCTCCCCGGCTCGTCCGCGGCGGGGCTCAGCAAATGCCCGTATGTCGTCGCCGGGGTGGCTCCCGGGGTGAGGATCCGCAGCACCGCCGGGAGCCCGCGCACCACGATCTCCTCCTGCAGCCGCGGGATCAGCCCCGCCCGCAGCAAGGACGACTTCCCACTCCCCGAGGCGCCGAACAGCACCGCGAACCGGTGATCGCAGACCAGGTGCCCGACTTCGTCGATCATGCGGTCCCGGCCGAAGAACAGGTGCCGGTCGTCGGGCTCGAAACGGGCGAGGCCGCGATACGGCGCCGGCGCGTCCTCCATGTCCTCCACGGGAGCCTGGTTCGCCTCGGCCTCGGCGTCCTTCCAGCGCAGCTCCCACTCGGCCAGGTCGCCCCCGCAGGCGCGCACATAGCCTTGGACCACGGCGAGAGAGGGAAGCCGCTCGCCGGCGGCAGCCAGTGACAGAGCGGTCGCCGAGAAACCCGCCGCCTTCGCCATCGTCCGGTACGAGGGACTCCCGGCGGCCTTTCGCAGCTCACGCAGCTCGTGCGCGAGTCGCTGGACGGGACCGGCCTGTGGGTCCACCGGTCTCTCGGGACGCCCCATGACACGCACCTCCATAAACCTGACGCAGGTGTCATCGTTGACATTCAGGGCGACGATCATACGGATGCCCCGGCAACATCCAGGTTGCCTCCAGGTGGCAGACAGGTGTCCGCGGCCGGACGACCGGCGCCTCGGAGCCCCTGGCCGGAGACTGTGGAGGGCGACCGCGACACCGGCGCCTGGCAGCCCATCGGCGCACGCGGCCCGGCCCATCGGACCAAGACCGTCACCGACCGCGCCACCGGCGCCATGGTCATCCGCTCGGTGGTCGACAAACTCGAAGCCACAGCCGTGATCGCCCCGGCCGCCACCGTCCAGATCCGCCGCAAGGACCGGTCCAAGACCGGACCGACCCGGCGACGGACCACACGCCCCGCGCCCAGACGGCGCTGGGAATCCTCCCCCTCCGGGCCCTCGGGTCGGGCGGGCCGGCGTCCGAAGGGGCACGCTCACACGGACCGGAGACGGCTGCCCCGTGCAGCCCGCCGGCACCAGGGCGTGACGACGATCAGCACACCCTCCCCCAGACTTCGTACGGGGACCCCCGTCCAGCCGGCACCGGCCACGAGGAGCAGCACTCGGCGCAGGCTTCCACCTGCACGCCCACGCCACCCCACCACGGTGGGAAGATCCCACGCCGGACACTACGTCCCGCATCGGATCGCCCAGCTGAATCAGAGACGCTAGACGGGCGTCGACGCCGACGGCACGAACGGTGCCCCGTGTCCCGGCACGATCAGCGCCGGGCCGAGGGCCAGGACCTTCTCCCTGGCCGCCCGCAACTGCTCGCGGTCGGGCGCGAAGGGGTCGTCGGCCGGTCCCTCGGCGGTCCACCACAGATGGGTCAGGACCACCAGGCCCTCGTCGGCCGTGACCAGGGTGCTGACGTCCTCGGCGGTGTGGCCGGGGGTCGTCATGAGCGTGATCGACGGCGACAACCGGTATCCGTCGGCATCGCGGTCCTCCCAGCTGTCGTTCTGGTAGATCGCCATGTGGTCGTGGAAGCGGGGTCGGGGGAACAGGGCCGCGTTCAGCGTGTGGTCCGGGTGGTGATGGCTGAAGATCACGTCGGTGACGTCTTCCGGGTTCAGTCCGTGCTGCGCGAGCGGGTCCAGGATGAGCCGGCGGTCCGCGACCATGCCGGGATCGACGATTGCGACCGTCTCGCCGTCGAGGAGCAGGGTGACGGTGCCGGCCACCCGCTCGTCGGCGTAGCCGGTGGTCAGGACGTGAAAGGCAGCGGTCATGAGGGGCTCCTCGGGTGAGGTGACGGGTGTGGTGCGGGGCCGTACGAGCCGGTCGCCGTTATGCCCCGGCCGTCTCGATGAACTCGCGCACGGCGGTGCGCGGGTCCCCCGAGCGGACCAGTGCCTCGCCGACCAGTACCACGTCGGCTCCCCAACCGCGGTACTCCGCTACGTCCTTCGGGCCCGTCACTCCCGATTCCGCGACCCTGACCGTGCCTTCCGGGATGGCCGCCACGAGGTCGGCGAACACACTGCGATCCACATCCAGCGTGGTCAGGTCCCGCGCGTTGATGCCGAGGAGCTCGGCTCCCGCAGCGACAGCGCGCCGCACTTCGTCGGCCGTGTGCGCCTCCACCAGCGGCGTGAGACCCAGCTCCTTGCACAGCCCCATCAAGTCGGCGAGCTGACCGTCGTCCAGCGACACGACCATGAGAAGCGCAAGATCGGCGCCGTGCGCGCGGGCCTCCCACAGCTGATAGGGGTCGACGATGAAATCCTTGCGCAGGACGGGCACGTCGACCCGGGCACGTACGGCGTCCAGATCGGCGAGAGAGCCGCCGAAGCGCCGGCGCTCGGTGAGCACGCTGATCGCAGCGGCACCGCCGGCCGCGTACTGGGCCGCGAGGAATGCGGGGTCGGGGATGTCTGCCAGCGACCCCTTGCTGGGGCTCTTTCGCTTCACCTCGGCGATGATGGACACCCCGGGCGCCCGGAATCCGGGCAGCGGGTCGAGCGCGGGTGCCGCGTCAGCCGCCCGGGAGCGCAGCTCCGCCAACGGCGTTGCGTGCTTGCGCTCTTCCAAGTCCTCGCGAACTCCCTCAAGGATCCCGTCAAGAACGCTCATCGTCATCTCCCTGTCGAATCGTCTGCAGCTGCGAAGGTCCCCGGGCTTGAGTGAGGCCGTGCATCACCCACGTCCAAGTCGTGCTCAAAGAAGGTTATTCGGATCGATCATGGCGTGCGCACCGGCCCGCCACGGGGCGCGGAAGTTGAACTTCTCGCAGATGGTCCGGAGATATGTGCCGGATACCGCCGCAGGCGGGGCTCAGGCCAGGCCGAACCGCTCGGCGTGCACTTGCCGGTCGGGAACCTCCAGCCTGCACAGGGCGCTGAGCACGGCCGAGGTCATCGCGGGCGCGCCGCAGACGTACACGTCACGTTCGGTCATGTCGGGAACCAGGGCACGCAGACTGTCCGGCTCGAACGGCGGGTTCCCCTTCCCTGTGCGGCCGGTGAGCAGGTGCAGCTGCCCACCGCTTGATCTGTAAGGCGTCAACCGTTGTGGTGCCACGGTCGGCACCGTGGTCGAGCGGACCACTTCCAAACCGTCAGTCACCCGGACGGCGACCGACGCGACGGCGCTCGTTCGTTTCCCTGCCGACCGTCCCGGCCGCCGTCGCTGGGTAGGTTGAGTGATTAAGGCCTTAACCACAAGCCGTCCCAGGGCCGATGCATATCAACTCAGGTATCTGAGTCGAACACCAGCAACAGACATGGGATGTCAACGGGCCGATACCAAGGAGGGAGGGCAGCGAACAGACCCGGAGAGGGTGGCGAACAGACCGCAGGAGCAGTGTTGTTGGGACGAGGCAGCGCAAGGCCCGACCCGTACCACTGATCCTTGATTTGACTGCATTCATGGGATGTTCCAGCCGTGAATCGTGGTATCTATACGGGTGCGCTTGTGAGGTCTGCAGGCTCGGTGTGGTCAACGCTGACCCGAGCTGCTGACACGAACAGCGATCGGCCCCGCTGGCTCAGCAACCACCCGCAGAAGAGGACGCTGTATGAGAAGGTCCTGGGCTTTACCTCTGATCACGCTTGTCGCTGCCGCGCTCGGGGTGACAGCGGCAGGTGTGACCCCTGCCTCCGCCGCCTCGAACACACCCTTGCGGGTCATGCCGTTGGGCGACTCCATCACCTGGGGTGTGGGAAGCAGTACGGGCAACGGCTACCGGGGGCCGTTGTGGAACCAGCTTGCGGCGGACGGCCATCCGCTGGACTTCGTCGGCACGCTGCGGGGCGGTTCGATGTCCGACCCCGACAACGAAGGCCACTCCGGATACAAGATCCACCAGATCGCCGCACTCGCCGACGCCTCGCTGACCCGCTACCGGCCCAACGTCGTGACGCTGCACATCGGCACCAACGACCTCAACGAGAGCTACCAGGTCTCCACCGCCAGCGCCCGGCTGAGGTCGCTGGTCGACCAGGTCACCGCCGCCGCCCCCGACGCAACCGTCCTCGTGGCCTCCCTGGTCGTGTCCACCAGCGGCTCGGAGGAGCAGTACCGTGCCGCGTACAACCAGGCCATCCCCCAGATCGTCAGGGACGAACAGGCCGCGGGCAGGCATGTCGCATACGTCGACATGAGCAGCCTGACCACGGCCGACCTGGCCGACGCCCTGCATCCCAACGACTCGGGCTACCAGAAGATGGCCGACGCCTTCCATCGCGGCACCCAGGCCGCGGACAGCGCCGGGTGGCTGAGGAATCCAGCCCCCGCCCCCGCACGCGTGCAGTCCGGCATCGCCGGCAAGTGCATGGACGTCAACGGCGCGGGCACCGCTGACGGGACCGCCGTCCAGACGTGGAGCTGCCGCGACGGTGCCAACCAGCTCTGGTCCGCCTACACCGACGGCACGCTGCGCTCGATGGGCAAGTGCCTCGACGCCTCCGGCTGGGGCACCGCCAACGGCACCAAGGTGCAGCTCTGGGCCTGCCACGGCGGCGCCAACCAGGTCTGGCAGCCCTACAACGGCGGCTACCGCAACCCCGCCTCCGGCCGCTGCCTGGACGTTCCGGACTCCTCCACGGCCGACGGCACGCAGCTCCAGCTGTGGGACTGCAACGGCGGCTCCAACCAGAAGTGGACCACTCTGACCGCCGGATGACCCCCGCTCCCGGGACCTCAGCCCTTCCGAGCTCCGGTCCGGGAGAACGTCGGCGCCCGCCCGTCACCTCCCCGCTGTCGTCCCGAAGGGGAGCGGTTCGCCCGAGCGCAGGTGTTCCCTCAGCCACTGCTCGGTGTTGCTCACGTGCAGCAGTGCGGCGGCCTGGCTGAGGGTGGCGTCACGGGTGGACAGGGCTTTGAAGATCGCCTCGTGCTCGGCGAGGGTGCGGCCCGCGGCCTTGTCGTCGACCAGACCGCGCCAGATGCGGGCGCGCAGGGTGCGGCCGGAGATCCCTTCCAGGAGGGTGAGGAGGGTCTCGTTGCCCGTGGCCGAGACGACGGCGCGGTGGAAGGCGGCGTCGTGGGCGTTGAGCCGTTCGACATCGTCGCGGGCCTCACGCATGGCGTCCAGGTGCCGTTCCACCTCGGCCAGTTGCTCATCGGAAATCCGCGTGGCGGCAAGCGCCGTGGCCATCGGTTCGAGGAGCCGCCGTACCTCCATGAGGTCCTGCAGGGCGACCGAGTCGCCCTGCAGCAGCTCCACCGCACCGCCGAGCCCCTCCAGGAGCAGACTCGGCTGCAGGCTGGTCACATACGTGCCGTCGCCGCGCCTGACCTCCAGGACGCGCGCCACGGCCAGTGCCTTGACCGCTTCGCGGGCGAGGTTGCGGGACAGGCCCAGCTGCGCGGCCAGGTCCGGCTCCGGTGGGAGCTTCGAACCCGGAGGCAGCGCACCGGTCCGGATCAGCTCACGGATCTGCTCGATGGCCTTGTCCGTCAGAGACACCGCACATCCCTCCCCCACCGTGCCCCGCGAGGACGTCCGACCTGATCAGCCCCTGCGCGCGCAGATCGTCCCAGAGGCCGTCCGGGACGCGCTGATCATGGAGTTCCACGTTTCGTCCGACCTGTTCCGGAGTCCGCATGCCGAGGGTGACGTTGATGATACTGGGATGCGTGTGCGGGAAGGCGATCGCGGCGGCGGGCAGGCTGGTCCCGTGCGCCTCGCAGACCTCGGCGATCGCCCGGGCGCGGACGACCAGAGCCGGCGGGGCGTCCCGATAGTCGTACTTCATGCCCTCGGCGGGCCGGTCGCGGGAGAGCAGTCCCGAGTTGAACACCCCCACCGCCACCACGCTCTTGCCGAGTTCCCGCGCGGCGGGCAGGACGTCGTCCAGCGCCGACTGGTCCAGGAGCGTGTAGCGGCCGGCGAGCATCACCACGTCGGCGGCCGTCTCGCGCAGGAAGCGGGCGAGCATCGCCGACTGGTTCATGCCGACGCCGATCGCTCCGATCACACCCTGGTCCCGCAGTTCGGCGAGCGTGGGCATGGCCTCCTGGGCAGCCTGCCGCCAGTGGTCGTCCGGATCGTGCAGGTAGACGATGTCCAGCCGGTCCAGGCCGGTGCGCTCCAGTGTGTCCTCGATGGAGCGGAGTACGCCGTCGCGGCTGAAGTCCCACTGTCGGCGCAGGTCGTCCCGTACGACGAAGCCCTCGGTGTCGACGCCACGTGGCTCCTCGTTGGGCACCAGCAGCCTGCCCACCTTGGAGGAGATGACGTACTCGTCGCGCGGGCGACCTTGCAGGGCGGCGCCCAGGCGGCGCTCGGAGAGGCCGAGGCCGTAGTGTGGTGCGGTGTCGAAATACCGCAGGCCGGCCTCCCAGGCCGCATCGACGGCGGCGGTCGCGTCGTCGGCCGGGGTGACGCGGTAGAGGTTGCCGATCACAGATGCCCCGAAGCCGAGCTCGGTGAGTGAGACGGACGTGTTCTGGATCTTCCGCTGGTGCAAGACGTGCTCCTGGGATACGGGCGATGGGGCGCCGGTCAGCGTCTGACGTGGGGCGACCCGCCCGCGATGAGCGCCTCGACCTCGGCGAGCGAGGCCATGGAGACGTCTCCGGGCGTGGTCATGGTGAGCGCGCCGTGGGCGGTGCCGTAGGCCAGGGCGCGCTCCAGGCCGGCGTCGTCGAGCAGTCCGTGGATCAGGCCGGCGGCGAAGGCGTCGCCGGAGCCGATGCGGTCCAGGACCTGCAGGCCGGGCATCCGGGGGCCGGGGATGAAGCCGGTTTCGGCGGACCAGGCGGCCGAGGACCAGTCGTTGACGCCGGCCGACGGTACGCCGCGCAGGGTCGTCGCCAGTACTTTCGCCGCGGGCAGCAGACCGGCCACCTCGGCGAGGGCGTCCGCCACTTCGTCGTCCCCGATGCGCGCCTGTCCCGGGTACGTCCCGGCCAGGCCCAGGGCGCCCACCACGACGTCGGCGTGCCGGGCGAGCCGCAGGTCGGCCTCGCGGGCCCGTTCCGGTCCACCGCGGCCGGCCCAGAGGCTCGGGCGGTAATTGGGGTCGTAGGAGACGGTGACGCCGTGGCGGCGGGCCGCGGCCATGGCCTCGTCGGCGACGTCCACCGTGGTGTCGGACAAGCCCGCGAAGATGCCGCCGGTGTGGAACCAGCGCACGTCGGCCGAGAACACCGCGTCCCAGTCCACGTCACCCTTCCGCAGCTGGGAGACGGCGGTGTGCGCGCGGTCGCTGACGCCCAGCGCGCCGCGGATGCCGTAGCCGCGTTCGACGAAGTTGAGGCCGTTGCGGGCGGTGCGGCCGATGCCGTCGTCGGGCACCCAGCGGATCAGCGATGTGTCGACGCCGCCCTGGAGGATCAGGTCCTCGACGAGCCGGCCCACCGCGTTGTCGGCGAGAGCGGTCACGACGGCTGTGCGCAGCCCGAAGCAGCGGCGCAGTCCGCGTACCACGTTGTACTCGCCGCCGCCCTCCCAGACCTGGAAGGAGCGGGCGGTGCGGATCCGTCCCTCACCCGGGTCGAAGCGCAGCATCACCTCACCGAGGGCCACCACGTCGATCACGTCATGCTCCTCTCCACCGCCTCGGCGGTCAGTCGGCGGATCTCCTCGTAGTCGCCCCGCTCCAGGTGGGCGGCGGTGGCCATCCAGCTGCCGCCGACCGCGAGGACCGCCGGGTCGGCGAGGTAGGCGACCAGGCGGGAGGCGTCGATCCCGCCGGTCGGCACGAAGCGCGTCCCGGGGAAGGGCGCCGCGAGCGCCCGCAGCGTCCGCAGGCCGCCGAGCGGCTCGGCGGGGAAGAGCTTGACGGTGTCGAGGCCCGCCTTCAGGGCGCGCATCAGCTCGGTGGCGGTGGCGATACCGGGCACCACGGGCACCCCCAGCTCGCGGCACTTCGCGACGACCTCCTCGTCGAAGCCGGGGGACACCACGAAGCGGGCCCCGGCCGCCACCGCCCGCTCCGCCTGCTCGGGCGTGCGGACCGTGCCGGCGCCGACGGTGAGCCCGCCATGGGCGGCCATCGTCTTGAGCACCTGCTCGGCGTCCGGTGTGCGGAAGGTGACCTCGGCACACCGGGCACCGCCCGCGGTGAGTGCGTCGGCGAGTGGGCCGGCGGTGGCCGTGGACGGCACGGTCAGTACGGGCAGGAGACGGGCCCCGGCCAGTGCGGTGGCCGGGTCGGGGCCACTCATCGGCCGAGCCATCCGCCGTCGACGGGCAGGACGACGCCGTGGATGTAGGCGGCGGCGTTCGAGGCGAGGAACACCGTGGCGCCCGCCAGGTCGTCGGCGTCGCCCCAGCGGCCGGCCGGGATGCGGTCCAGGATCGCTTTGCTGCGCACCGGGTCGTCCTGCAGCGCCTGGGTGTTGTCGGTGGCGATGTAGCCGGGCGCGAGGGCGTTGACGTTCACCCCGCATGGGGCCCACTCGTTGGCCAGCGCCTTGGTCAGACCGGCGATGCCGTGCTTGGCGGCGGTGTAGCCGGGGACGGTGATGCCGCCCTGGAAGCTGAGCAGCGACGCCGTGAAGATGATCTTCCCCTGGCCGCGGGCCACCATCGACGCGCCGACCGCCCGGGTCAGCGCGAACTGTGCGTTGAGGTTGACCTGGAGCACCAACTCCCAGTCCGCATCGGCGTGTTCAGCGGCCGGAGCCCGGCGGATCGTGCCCGCATTGTTGACCAGGATGTCCACCGGGCGCTCGCGTCCGGCGAGGTCCGCGCCCAGGGCTCGTACGGCGGCGGGGTCGGCGAAGTCGGTGCGGATCGCCTCGAAGGAGCGGCCCGCGGCGAGGACGTCCTTCTCGACCGCGCTGCCGGACTCCTCCAGCGAGGCGCTGACCCCGATGACGTCCGCGCCGGCCCCGGCAAGCGCGCGGGCCATGGCCCGGCCGATACCGCGCCGGGCCCCGGTGACGACGGCGAGCTTCCCGGTGAGGTCGAAGACGGTCATGCGGCCACTCCCTCGGTGTTGTCGGTGCAGTCCACGAGGATCTTCATCACGTCACCGCCGCCCTCCAGGGCCTCGAAGGCGGCGGGCGCCTGCGTGAGCGGGACGACCTTGCTGATCAGCCGCTCGGCCGGGATCGTGCCGTCCGCGACCAGAGTCACCGCGCGCTCGAAGTCGCCACGGTCGTACAACCTGGCGCCCACCAGGGTGAGTTCGCGCCAGAAGAAACGGTGCAGGTTCACCTCACGGGGGCGGGGGTGGATGGCGACGAGGCAGAGACGGCCGCGTACGCCCAGCACGTCGACGGCCGTGTCCACGCCGCCCGCCGCGCCGGACACCTCGAAGGCGACATCCGCGCCCGCATCCTGCGTCCACTCGCCGACCAGGGCGCCGATGTCGTCCGCGGCCGGGTCCCAGACGGTCAGCCCCAACTCCTCGGCCAGCAGCCGACGGTGGGCGCTCGGCTCCACCACCCGCACCTCGGCACCCGTGGCCCGTGCGACCAGCGCGATCAGCACACCGACCGGCCCGCCACCGACCACCACGACCTTCTCGCCCTCGGCGACCTTCGCCCGGCCCACGTCGTGCACGGCCACCGCGGTCGGCTCGACGAGCGCGGCCCGGTCCAGGGCGAGGGAGTCCGGCAGCCGGATCAGGGTGGCGGCGGGCACCGTCCAGCGCTGCTGCATTGCGCCCGGGGAGTCGATGCCGATGAAGTCCAGGTGCTGGCAGATGTGCTGATGGCCGCTGAGACAAGCCGGACAGGTGTCGTCCCAGCGCAGCGGCATCACCGTGACCGCGTCACCGGGCCGCCAGCCCTCCACGCCCGGCCCGACCCGCACCACGCGGCCGGACATCTCATGCCCCAGGACGGCCGGCGTCTGGACCCGGGCGTCCATGTCGCCGTGGAAGATGTGCAGATCGGTACCGCAGATCCCCACGTAGGCGGGAGCCAGCTCCACCTCACCCGGACCGGGTGGCACACCGATCACGGCAGCCGTGTCCAGGGAGAGGGCGGAAACGTAACGGACAGCAAGAGTCATCGTGATCCCAGGGTCCCTTCAGCGCGGACGCCGATGGTCAGCAGCAGGTTGGCGTAGGTACGGGTGTCGGCGGTGACGATCGCCAGCGCCAGGTCGGGCGAGCGGGCGGCGTCGTAGAACTCGAAGCGGCCGAACGTGTCGACCGGGAGGGGCGCCAGCATCGAGCGGTACTCGGCGATGGCGGGCGGCTCCGGTTCGCCCTCGGGCGGCACCATGACGTGGGCCGCCTCGACGGGCAGGGCGCGCAGCAGGACGTCGAGCACGGTGGTGACGTCGAGCAGGCCTGGGGACAGGTTGAGGTGGACGGTTCGGGCGCGCTCGCCGGTGGCGGTGCTCGCGGGGTAGTGGCCGTCGGCGAGCAGGACACGGGATCCGTGGCCGGCTCCGGCCAGGGATTCGAGGATCCCGGGGTGGAGCAGTTCCGTCAGGAGCACGGTGTCCCCTCCTTCGTGGGGGCGGGGGTCAGGTGGTAGAAGTCGGTCGCGGTACCGGCGAGCACCGCGTGGATCTCGGTGTCGGAACAGCCGTCCAGGAGTTCCTCGACGGTGGCGGCCCAGCGGTTCCAGCCGCCGGCGAGGAGGCAGACCGGCCAGTCGGAGCCGAACATCAGCCGGTCGGGACCGAAGGCGGAGAGCAGGACGTCCCACACGGGGCGGATGTCGTCGACGGTCCACTTCTCGTGGTCCGCCTCGGTGATCAGCCCCGACACCTTGCAGCGGACCTGGGGATGCCTCGCCAGTTCACGCACCAGCCGAGTCCAGTCGGTGAGGTCCTGCCTGGCGAGCGGCGGCTTGCCGGCGTGGTCCAGGACGAACGGCAGCTCGGGGAGCCGATCCGCGAGACGGATCGCCTGCGGGAGCTGGTGGCTGCGGATCAGCACGTCGTATCCGAGCCCGCGCTCCCCGACCGCTGCCAACCCCCTTTCCACGTCCGGCTGTTGGAGCCAGTGTGGATCGGACTCGCCCTGCACGACGTGGCGCAGGGCCCGCAGGTAACGCCCGTCGGGTCCCGACCGCAGGTCGTCGAGTACGTCGCCGATCGCGGGGGACGTCAGGTCCGCCCAGCCGACCACGGCACCGATCAGCGGGTCGCTGTCGGCCCGGGCGAGGAGGTCGCGGGTCTCGGGCACGGACGCGACGCACTGGACGACCACCGTGCTCGTCAGTCGCCGTCCGGCGATCGGCCGGGTCGCGGCCGATCGCAAGGCGTGCGAACTGAAGTTGCGGCGGATCGGCTCGTGGCCGGGCTCGTCCAGCCAGGGCTGCGGCCGGACGTCCAGGTCCCACACGTGGTGGTGGGCGTCCACGAGGGTCTGGGCTTCAGACACGAGCGGTCCAGACGGGGCCGTCGGGGTAGGCGTACTCCTTGAGGGACTCGGGGTGCATCTGCGCGCTCAGCCCGGGCAGCGTCGGCGCAAGGTAGTGGCCGTCGACGATGCGCACCGGGTCGACGAAGTGCTCGTGCAGGTGGTCGACGTATTCGATGACGCGGTCCTCGGTCGTGCCGGAGACCGCGACGTAGTCGAACATCGACAGGTGCTGCACCATCTCGCACAGGCCCACGCCACCCGCGTGCGGGCAGACCGGCACGCCGAACTTCGCGGCGAGCAGCAGGATCGCGATGTTCTCGTTGACGCCGCCGACCCGTGCGGAGTCGATCTGCACGATGTCCACCGCGCCGGCCTGAAGGAGCTGCTTGAAGACGACGCGGTTGGCGATGTGCTCGCCGGTGGCGACCTTGATGGGGCTGACGGCCTTGCGCACGGCGGCGTGGCCGAGGATGTCGTCCGGTGAGGTGGGCTCCTCGATCCAGTACGGCTGGTAGGGGGCCAGGGAGCGCATCCAGTCGATCGCGGCCTGGACGTCCCATCTCTGGTTGGCGTCCACCGCGATGCGGATGCCGTCGCCGACCGTCTCGCGGGCGGTGCGCATGCGCCGTACGTCGTCCTCCAGGGACGCGCCGACCTTCAGCTTGATCTGGGTGAAGCCGTCGGCGACGGCCTCGCGGGCCAGGCGGGCCAGCTTCTCGTCGGAGTAGCCGAGCCAGCCGGGGGTGGTGGTGTAGGCGGGGAAGCCCTGGTCGAGCAGGCGGCCGATGCGCTGTTCGCGGCCGGGCTCGGCGCGGCGCAGGATCTGAAGTGCCTCCTCGGGGGTGAGGGCGTCGGACAGCCAGCGGAAGTCGACCTGCGCGACCAGGTCCTCGGGTGACATCTCGCCGAGGAAGCGCCACACGGGCTTGCCGGCCCGCTTGGCGGCCAGGTCCCAGGCGGCGTTGACGACCGCGCCGGTGGCCATGTGGATGGCACCCTTCTCCGGGCCCAGCCAGCGCAGTTGCGGGTCGTGAACGAGGGAGCGGGAGAACGTGCCGAGGTCGGCGCAGACTTCGTCGACCGACAGGCCCACCACGTGCGGGGCGAGGGCGGCGATGGCGGCGGCCTGGACGTCGTTGCCGCGGCCGGTGGTGAAGGCCAGGGCGTGGCCCTCCAGGCCGTCGCCGGCGTCGGTGCGCAGGACGACGTAGGCGGCGGAGTAGTCGGGTTCGGGGTTCATCGCGTCCGACCCGTCCAGGTGCTCGGACGTCGGGAACCGCACGTCCAGCACGTCCAGGGCGGTGATACGGGCAGAGGCCGGAGAAGCGGACAGGGCGGATGACATGGCGGCAACTCCTGTGAGGTGCGGGGCGATACGGCCCCTTGCGACGGGATGGGGGTGCGGCGGAGGGCGCCGGGCGGCCTGGACGGCCGCCGGGTTCACTCCTGGACCTTGCCGCCGGTGATGCGCGAGATGGTCAGGGCGACCAGGATGATCAGGCCGTTGAGGGCGCCGATCCACTGGGCGGGGACACCGGCCAGCGTGAGCACGTTCTGAATCATGAAGAGCAGCAGGATGCCGCTGAACGCCCCGAACATGGTGCCCTTGCCGCCGTTCAGGCTGATCCCGCCGATGACGGCAGCGGCGAAGACGGTGAAGATGTAGCCGTTGCCCTGCGCCGAGGCAACCGAAGCGAGGCGTCCGGAGAGCATCAGCCCGGCGAGGGCGGCGAGGACGCTGCCGGTGACGATGACGATCCACAGCACCCGGTCGGTGCAGATGCCGGCCGCCTTCGCTGCGTCGACGTTGCCGCCGATGGCGTACAGCGAGCGGCCGAAGCTGGTCCAGCCGAGCACCACGATCGCAACGGCGAACAGCACCAGGCAGACCCAGATGGACGCGGGCATCCCGAACCATTCGGCGGTGCCGAGGTAGAGCATCGACTCCGGCAGCTGGAAGAAGGTCTGGCCGCCGGAGACGCCGGTGAGGACGCCGCGCAGCACGATCAGCATGCCGAGGGTGACGATGAAGCCGTTGAGGCCGAAGCGGATGATCAGCAGGGCGTTGATCACGCCGACGAGCGCGCCCACGGCCAGGGTGACGGGAACGGACCACGCGCCGGGGAGCAGTCCGAGTCCGTGGCCCGCGCCGACCGGCACGACCAGCCAGGCCGCGACGCCGGGCGCGAGGCCCATGGTGGACTCGAGCGACAGGTCCATCTTCCTGACGATCAGGATCATCGTCTGGGCGAGGACCAGCAGGGCCATCTCGGACATGGTCTGCAGGACGTTGATGAGGTTGTCGGCCTGCAGGAAGACCGGGTTGACGATCTGTCCGACGATCGCGATGACCACGATGGCCGGGACGAGCGCGAGGTCGCGCAGCCGGGCCAGGGGTATCCGGCCGCCGAGCAGCACGGTCCGCTTGGGCGCCGGCTCCGAGCCCTCGGCGGCAGCGGTGTCCGCGCGGACGGTCTCAGGCATCGTTTCAGGCATTCAAGTCCACTCCTTCCATCGCGGCCACGAGGTCGTGGTCGTGCCAGCCGCGGGCGATCTCCGAGGTCACACGGCCCTGGAACATCACCAGGACCCGGTCGCACATGTGCAGGTCGTCGAGTTCGTCGGAGGCGATGAGCACTCCGGTGCCGGTGTCCGCGATCTCCTCGACCTTGTCGAGGAGGAACTCCTTGGAGCGCACGTCCACGCCCGCGGTCGGGTTGATCAGGACCAGCAGCCGGGGGTCGTCGGCGAGGGCGCGGGCCATGACGACCTTCTGCTGGTTGCCTCCGGACAGGGCGGAGACGGGCAGCTCGGGACCGGGAGTCTTGATCGCGAGGTTCTCGATCATGCCCTCGGCGAGCCGGTCCCGGCGGCTGCGGCTGAGGAACCCGCCCTGGCCGAGCCTGCGGGGAACGGACAGGGTGGCGTTGTCCGCGATCGACATCTCGGGAACGAAGCCCTGGTGGTGTCGGTCCTGGGGGACGAACCCGGCGCCTGCGGCGAGCGCGGCGGGCACGCTGCCCGGCCGGGGCCGCCTCCCGGCGATCTCCACCTCGCCCGCCGCTGCCGCCCGAAGCCCTACGACGGTCTCGGCGACCTCGGTACGACCGCTGCCGGCGCCCCCCGCGAGGCCGACGATCTCGCCGGCCGCGATCTCGAAGCTGACGTCGTCGTACGCGTCGCCCCGCAGAGCGCGAACGCTCAGTGCGGCCGTGGCACCGGGGGCGAGGACTCTCGTGCGTTCCTCGCGCCGGTCGGCCGCCGCCTCGCCGGTCATGGCGGCGACGAGGTCGGCGCGGGGAAGGTCCGCGACCGGTGCGGTCACGATGTGCCGGGCGTCGCGGAACACCGTCACCATGTCGCAGATCTCGTAGATCTCCTGGAGGTGGTGGCTGATGAACAGAAAGGTCACGCCCTGGCGTTGCAGGTCGCGGATGCGGTCGAAGAGGCGGTTGATGGCCGCCCCGTCGAGTTGGGCGGTCGGCTCGTCGAGGATGATGAACCGGGCCCCGAAGGACAGCGCGCGGGCGATCTCGACGAACTGCCGCTGCTCGACGCTCAGATCACCGGCCGGGGTCTGCGGGTCGACGTCCACCGACCAGGTCGACAGCAGGTCCTGTGCGCGGCGACGGGTGGCCTGCCAGCTGATGAGCCGGCTCTGTCCGCGGTCGTGCCGGTTCAGGAAGAGGTTCTCGGCGACGGTCAGTGTGGGGATGATCGTCGACTTCTGGTAGACGCAGGCCACGCGTTGCCGCCAGGCGTCACGGTCGCTGGGCCGGGGGGCCGGCTCACCGCCGAAGGTCACCGTTCCCTCGTCGGGGGCCTGAAGGCCGGTGAGGACCGACACCAGGGTCGACTTGCCGGCTCCGTTGCGGCCGACCAGCGCGTGGGTCTCGCCCGGCCGGATGGTGATCCGGGCGCCGTTCAGGGCCACCGTCGGACCGAATCGTTTGACTATGCCCGCCGCCTCGACGACGGGCGGGCCCGAGGGGGACCACCCACCGTCCGCCGGGGCGGGCGCGGGGGTGACTGCTCGCTCCCCGTCGCTCATCTCAACCTCCTTGTCCTCGTGAGCCGTTGCGTTCCTGATGAGGAATCACCGTTGCGTCCCGATGAGAAATCAGAGGAATCAGCCGAGGTTGTTGCCCCACAGCGCCTTGTCGTCGCTCTTGACGCTGGGCACGCCGCCGTAGGTGCCGCCGTCGGCGGTGACGAGCGGGGCGGAGAGCTGGTCCTCGAGCACACCGTCGCGGACCTGGATGATGGTGCTGTCGTGGTCGGTCTTGCCGGGCTTGAACGTCTTCCCGTCGATCGCGGCCTTGACGTAGTACAGGGCGTACTTGGCGTAGAGGTCGGCCGGCTGCGAGACCGTGGCGTCGATCTTGCCCTCGGCGATGGACTTGAGCTCCTCGGGGATGCCGTCGTTGGACACGACGAACACGTGCTTCTTGTCCTTCGGGCCCACCAACAGGCCCTTCTGCTTGAGGACTTGGAGCGTGCCGGACAGCGCGAAGCTGGCCTCCATGTAGACGCCCTTGATGTCCGGGTTGGCCGTCAGATCGGTCTGCAGTTTCTGGGCGGCGACCGCGCCGTCCCAGTTGGTGGCCTCGCCGAACACCTTGATGTCCGGGTAGTTCTTCTTCATGCAGTCGTTGAACGCCTCGGTGCGGTCGCGGCCGTTGATGGAGGAGAGGTCGCCCTCGAGCATGACGACCTTGCCCTTGCCGCCGAGCTTTGTGCCGAGGTACTGGCAGGCCTTCTCGCCGTAGGCGCGGTTGTCGGCGCGCACGACCATGTAGACCTTGCCGGTGTCGGGGCGGGTGTCGACGGTGACGACGGGGATCTTCTTCGCCTCCAGCTGCGCGAGGGTGGGCGCGATGGCGGCGGTGTCCTGCGGGGCCATCGCGAGACCCTTGACGCCCTGACTGATGAACGTCTGTGCGTTGGCGGTGAGTTTGGCGACGTCGTTCTGCGAGTTGGTCGTCTTCAGGTCCAGGCCCAGCTGCTTGCCGTACTGGGGCGTGTACTTGATGTAGGAGTTCCAGAAGTCGGTGTCGGAACGCGGGTAGTCGACGCCGACGAGCGGCGCGCCGCTGGCCCCGGTGCCGGAGCCGCTGCTGCAGGCGCTGAGCAGCGTCAGGGCGGACAGGACGGAGACGGCTGAACAGAGGGCGGTTCTGACTCTCATCGGTGCTTCCTCGCGCCGGTCCCGTAGCGGGAGATGTTTCGCCTCGACGACATCTGCGTATCGCCGTTGCGGAAGAGATGGGATGTTTATAGGCGCGCCCTCGGCGCCCTGTCTACCCCGCGGTCGGATGAGCTCCAAAATGCCAGCTCACGACCGATCGGGGATTCCGGATCGGCACCAAGAAGGCAAGATCCATCCCATCAATCCCCTCGCTCGGCTGATCCGAATCGGCCATGAAGCCCTGACAGACATTCCATGTCTGGTCAGTGGCAAATCGCCTCAGAATGGCATCAAGTAGAGCCAACTCCCTGACCGCCCAGCGCTTTTCATCCCTGCACACCGGTTGACATCCCAGGGAGACATGGCCGACCTTCATGCGTAACAAGCGGCGCCCTGCATTCCCCTGTCCCCTCCTGCACCAGGGATGTCTCCATGTCGAGTTCGATCAACAGACGCCACTTCCTGGCCGGTGCCACCTGCGTCGCCGCGGCGGCCGTTGCCGGAGGTGTGTTCGATGCCGGAACCGCCCGGGCCGCTCCCAGCACGTATACGCCCGACTGGAACTCGGTCGACCAGCACCCGCCGGCCCCGGAGTGGTTCCAGGACGCGAAGTTCGGGATCTACTTCCACTGGGGCGTCTTCAGCGTCCCCGCCTACGACAACGAGTGGTACCCGCGCAACATGTACCAGGCGGGCAGCAACGCCAACCAGCACCACATCGCGGCCTACGGCCAGCCGTCGGCATGGCCGTACCACAACTTCATCAACGGGGCACAGGACCTGGCGGGCAACTTCGTGAAGTTCGCGCCGAAACTGAAGTCGGCGGGCGGGAAGTTCGACCCCGACGAGTGGGTGCAGCTGTTCGTCGACGCCGGCGCCAGGTTCGCCGGCCCGGTCGCCGAGCACCATGACGGCTTCTCCATGTGGGACAGCCAGGTCAACGAGTGGAACTCGGTGAAGAAGGGCCCGGGGCTCGACCTGCTCCGGCTCTTCTCCACGGCCATCCGCGCCAAGGGCCTCAAGCTGCTGGTGGCCATGCACCACGCGTACCACTTCAACGGCTTCTACGAGTTCGTCCCCGCCCAGACGGACCCCAGCCTCAAGAAGCTCTACGGGCAGCTGGGCTCGGCCGCGGAGAACCAGCTCTGGTTCGACAAGCTCAAGGAGGTCATCGACCGTACCCAGCCCGACATCCTGTGGCAGGACTTCAAGCTGGACGCCGTGGACGAGACACAGCGCCTGAACTTCCTGGCGTACTACTACAACCAGGCGGGCAGCTGGGGCAAAGAGGTCGTCGCCACGTACAAGGACGGCATGAACGGCAAGGGCGAGGTCTTCGACTACGAGCGCGGCGGTCCGGGGGACCTGGCCTCCCCGTACTGGCTGACCGACGACAGCATCTCCAGCAGCAGCTGGTGCTACACCCAGGGCATCGGCTACTACACCATCCAGCAGATGCTTCACTCGTTCATCGACCGGGTCAGCAAGAACGGCAACATGCTGCTGAACATCGCGCCGATGGCCGACGGCACCATCCCCCAGGCGCAGAAGGACATCCTGCTCGGTATCGGAGACCACCTGAAGCGCTTCGGCGAGTCGGTGTACTCGACCCGCGCCTGGACGGCGTACGGCGAGGGCCCGACGAAGATGGGCGGCGGTGCGTTCACCACCCCGCACGCCGGCACGCCCCAGGACATCCGCTTCACCCGCAACAAGGCCGAAAACGTCCTGTACGCCACCGTCCTGGGCTGGCCCGGCAGTTCACTGACGATCAAGACCCTCAGCTCGGACCGGATCAACCTCTCGTCGCTGACCTCGGTGAAGCTCCTCGGCACCACCGCCGGCACCTACATCGACCTGCCCACGCCGGCCCAGAACTCCTCCGGCCTCACGGTCATCCTGCCCTCCTCGGCGCCGTACAGCGCGGGCGCCTACGTCCTGAAGCTCACTTTCTCCGGCACGATCCCGGGGCTGCGGCCGCTCACCGGCACCCTCGCCTCCACGGACGTCAACTACAGTGGCAACTCGGCCGTACTCACCGTCGGTGACTACACCACGGCCGACCTCACCTCGGCCGGGCTGGGCGCAGGCAGCATCTCCTCCCTCCGGCCGGCCCCGGGCTACCAGGTGATCGGCTACTCCGGGGACAACTTCAGCGGCACCTCCTGGACGTTCACCGCCGAGAACCCCGACCTGCGGGTCACCGGCAACAACGACCAGATCGCCTCGCTGAGGGTCCAGTTCAACCCGGCGGCATACTTCCGGCTCACCAACGCCACCAATGGACTCGCCCTGGACAGCGGCGGCGGCGTGGCCTCCGGGTCCGACCTCAAGCAGTGGACGTGGAACGGCAGCTCCAACCTGCAGTGGCAGGCTGAAGCGGTCGGCGGCGGCTACTACCGGCTGGTCAACCGGACGAACGGCATGGTCGCCGACGGCTGGGGCGCCACCGACAACGGCTCTGCGGCCCGACAGGCCCCCTGGAACGGCGGTACCAACCAGCAGTGGAAGATCACCCCCCGCGGCGGCGACCTCTATTCGATCGCCAACCGCACCACCGGCCTGGTCCTCGACGGCGGTGGCAACGTCGACTCGGGCTCCGTCACCAAGCAGTGGGCGTACGGCGGCAGCACCAACCTGCTGTGGTCCTTCACGGCCGTCTGATCCCTTTCCCCGCGGACCCCCGCCGCCGCCCGGATTCCGCTCCAAGTCGACCGGGCGGCGGTGGGGCACCACGACGACGGGTCACCACTCCACTCCTCCACACGACCACGCACCGCCGACCGGACACAGGAGTCCCCTTGACGGACAGTGCCATCGACCGCAGACGGTTCCTCACCGCAGCCGCACTGACCGCGGGAGCCGCGGCCCTGCCCGGCGGTCTGCTCTCGGGCAGGGCGGTGGCGGCCGTCCCCCCGCAGATCACACTCCCCGAGCGCGGCATCCACGACACGTCCCCGGCCTCCTCCTGGACCGACGGCTTCCTCACCGGCAACGGCGAATACGGGGCCGTACTGTACGGCGCTCCCGCCCTGGAGAAGGTGGTCTTCAACTATCAGCGACTGGTGCTGCCGAACGGCACCCGTGACGTGAACCCGCCGGTGATCTCCGCCCGTCTGGAAGGCGCACGCGACAAGGCACTCGCGGGTGACTACGCGAGCGCCAACCGGGACTTCGCCGCGGGCTGGTCGCTGCGCTGGACGCAGGCCTACCACCCCGCGTACGAACTGCACATCGACACGCCCGGCATGACCACGGTCAACAACTACGGACGGGTCACCGACTTCCGTACCGGCGAGGTGAGTTCGAGCTGGACGGACCAGTTCGGCACCTGGACCCGGCGGGCGTTCGTCTCCCGGGCCGACAAGGTGATCGTCCATGAGCTGACACCCGCTCCCGGCCGTACCGTCGACACCACGCTCAGCGCCTATACCGCGCTCGCCGGGCTGCCCGGCAGCCTGAGCTTCACCACGCGTGCCACCGTCACCGGCGGCTCCGGCTACCTGAATCTGCGCGGCACCTACCCCTCGGGGCAGGGCGCCTTCGGCTACGAGGGCGTCACCCGCGTCGTCGCCTCGGGCACCGGCGCCACGGTCACCGTCAACGGCTCCACGATCGTGGTGGCCAAGGCGGCCAAGGTGCTGCTGCTGACGAAGCTGGGCCGCTACGAGTCGTCCACGGGCTGGGACTCCGAGCCGCTGCACACGCAACTGGCCTCGCTCGGCACCGACTACGCCGCACTGCTCTCGCGGCACACCGCCCTGCACACCCCTGTCTACGACCGTTCCCGCCTCGACCTGAACGTACCGGCCGCCGACCGGCACCTCTCCGTCACTGAACTGATCGCCCGCCAGAACGCCGACCGCACGGTCATCGACACGGCGCTGCTGGAACGGCTCTACGACTCCGGCCGCTACCTCTTCCTCAGCTCCAGCGGCATCCTGCCACCCCGCCTGACCGGCATCTGGGCCGGATCGTGGGGCGCCGCCTGGGCCGACGACTTCACCACCGACGCCAACGTCAACCTCCAGGTCGCGGGCGGCAACATCCTCGACCTGACCGAGTCCATGCAGGGCTACTTCGACCTGGTCCTGGGCCAGCTGAACGACTGGCGCACCAACGCGAAGAACCTCTACGGAGCCCGCGGCTTCCTCGCCCCCACCCGCACCGACGGCGAGTACGGCCACATGCTCCACTTCAACGGAGGCGACTTCCCCGGCCACTGCTGGACCGGCGGCGCCGACTGGCTGCTCCACCCGCTCCTGGAGTACTACCAGGTCACCGGCGACCAGGCGTTCCTGCGCGACAAGCTCGGCCCCGCGCTGATGGAACTGGCCCTGTTCTACGAGGACTTCCTCACCCGCACCGACGCGGCCGGCAAGGCGGTCTTCGTACCGTCCTTCTCCATGGAGAACGCCCCCCGCAACACCGGCGTGTACCTCTCGATCAACGCCACCGGCGACATCATGGCCGGCAAGCACGCCCTCCAGGCCGCCATCGACGCGGCCAACACCCTCGGCGTCGAACAGGGCGGCGGCCAGGGCGTCGCCCGCTGGACGGCACTGCTGAAGAAGATCCCGGACTACCGCATCAACGGCGACAGCGCACTGGCCGAATGGTCCTGGCCGAGCCTCACCGACAACTACAACCACCGGCATGTGCAGCACCTGTACGGCGCCTGGCCGCTGCATGAGATCAACCCCGAGAACGCACCTTCCCTGGTCCGCCCGGCGCAGCGGGCCCTTGAGCTGCGCGGCGACCAGAACATCTCCGCACACGGCAGCCTGCACCGGGCCCTGGCCTGGGCCCGGCTGAAGGACGGCGGACAGGTCTACGGCAACCTGCGGAAGATCCTCGGCAACAACATGGTCTTCAAGTCGCTGATGACCTCCCACAACCCGAACCTCGACATCTACAACGCCGACGCCGCGAACGCCATCCCCGGCGTGCTGGCCGAGGCCCTGATCTACAGCCGGCCCGGAGTGCTGGAGATCCTCCCCGCGCTGCCCGACCAGCTGGCGAAGGGCACGATCACCGGGGTACGGGCCCGAGGCCGGATCCGGATCCACAGCTTCGCCTGGGACCTGAACGCCCGGGCCGCCACCCTGTCCGTCACCTCCGACGTCAACCAGGACGTCACGCTGATCAGCCGCCGCGGCATGACCTCCGTGGCCACGACCGCGACCGTCACGGCCTCCTCCCTCGGCACCCACGCCAGGAAGGTCTCCCTGACCGCCGGGCAGCGCACCGACATCACCGTCTCCCTGCTCAGCGGCCTCTTCCGGCTCGAAAACCGGCGCAGCGGCAAGGTGCTCGACGTCACCAGCGGCAGTACCGCCGACGGCGCCGGCCTCATCCAGTGGGGCTGGTCCGGCAGCGAGAACCAGCAGTCGCGGCTCCAGCCCGACGCCGACGGCTCCTTCCGCCTCGTCTCCCGCCACAGCGGCAAGGTCGTCGACAGCCCCGGGGGCTCCGGACAGGGTGCCCAGCTCATCCAGTGGCCGGACGGCAACAGCGACAACCAGCACTGGAAGGTGGTCGACGCGGGCGGTGGATACGTCCGGCTCGTCAACGTCCGCAACGGCTTGTGCGCGGACGTGGAGGGCGGATCGGCGGACAACGGCGCCAAGGTGATCCAGTGGCCTGTCGGTGACGGAACCAACCAGCAGTGGCGGCTGGTCGCCCTCTGACCGTCGCCGCTCCACGGTCGGCCCGGCACCGTGTCGGCGGTTCTGAGCACCAGGTCGTGATCACGTGTCAGCTCGGGCCGCAGTGACAGCCCGCCGCCGGGGCCCGCGCACCGGAGGGCCGGAAACACGCTGACGTCCCGGCGGTCGACGAGACCGCCGGCCGGCATCGCCAGGCGGACCTCCGGCCCGCCGTACGCGCTCAGGCGCAGATCCCACAGCGCCTCTCCCCCGGGATGGAGTTCCGCCACCACGACGACCGGCAGGGTGATGCGGAAGTCGCCCTGCTGATCCACGAAACAAGGGGCGTCGATGCGAGGCCCGCCGTTGTCCTGGAGCCGCGCCAGGAAGCGGTAGTGGTACGCCCGCGCGGTCCTTCCGTGGAGCGAGCCCTTCAAGCGGATCGCGTGGCCGTCCACTTCGACCGACACGACCTCGGCGTGCGCAGGCCGGAGCCAGGTGCGCACGGCGAGTCCTCCGCCTTCGGTCGCGTACGGGGTCCCAGTCGAAATTTCGAATGTCATTCGGAAAGTAGAAGCGTCACGAATCCTTGAGCGGTCCCGAACATGTCAACATCATCCGACGTCCGGAATCGACGCGCGGCTACATACGGCCGACCAGGGCTGCGCCGATCTGCGACGTCCGGACAACTGACCTGCGGCAGCCCGACTCCACCTAGACCAGAATGTTTCGATGCCGCTCACGAATCATGCGAGAGGTATTGACGGGATCCACCGACCTCCTATCATCCAGAATGCTCGACAAACCGATCTGCGTTCGACATTACGAACTTGATGGATCGATCCGGTCACTCCGCACCACACAAAGGAAGCAGGGCGCTCCCGCGCAAACGCCAAGCCCGCAACGGCCGGGCCACTCAAGGAGAACGACACTCATGGGTATGTCATGACCTCATCAATGCCTGCCACGTCGCCGGGCGCCGGCCGCCGCCGATCAGCACTCCCTCCTACGACGCGAGGCTGCTCGTCGACAGCGACGACACCCTGTACGTCGCGTACCGGAACACCACGATCAGCGTGGCCCAGCTCTCGCCCGATGGCCGCAACCAGGTGCGCACGCAGCAGGTGTTCACGACACCGTCCAGTGTCGGCACCCTCGCGGGCTCCCGCTTCCACAAGATCAACGGACGGCACCACCTTCACCCGCCTCGGACCCGCCTTCTCCATGGGCAACGACCGGCGGTTCTTCATGGGCTACCGGTTCGCCCTCTTCAACCACGCTACGCAGGCACTCGGCGGCGCGGTCCGCGTCACGCGGTTCGAGCTGTCCACGCCCCGAACGATCGGAGGATCGCACACCCACCCCCCACTCAACCGTACGAGGAGAACCATGAACCCGCTGAAACACCTCGGCCCGCGCCGAGCCTCGCTGTTGGCCCTCCTGGCCGCGGCCGCCCTGGTGACGCCCGGAACCGCGACCGGCGCACCCGAAGCCGTCAAGGCCTCCACTCTGGGCGCCCAAGCGGCCCAGTCCGGAAGGTACTTCGGAACCGCCGTGGCCGCCGGACGGCTCGGCGACGGAGCCTACACCGCCATCCTGGACCGCGAGTTCAACTCGGTCACGCCCGAGAACGAGATGAAGTGGGACACGACGGAGCCGTCCCGCGGGCAGTTCAACTTCGGCCCCGCCGATCAGATCGTCAACCGTGCGACGGCCCGCGGCCAGCGCGTACGCGGCCACACCCTGGTCTGGCACTCCCAACTGCCCGGCTGGGTCAGCTCCATCAGGGACGCGGACACGCTGCGCAGCGTGATGAACAACCACATCACCAGCGTGATGAACCGCTACAAGGGCCGGATCCACTCCTGGGACGTCGTCAACGAGGCCTTCGCCGACGGCGGCAGCGGCCAGCACCGTCCCTCGGTGTTCCAGAACCTGCTGGGCGACGGCTTCATCGAGCAGGCCTTCCGCGCCGCGCGGTCGGCCGACCCGGCGCCCAAGCTCTGCTACAACGACTACAACATCGAGAACTGGAGCGACGCGAAGACTCAGGGCGTCTACCGCATGGTGCGCGACTTCAAGGCGCGCGGCGTGCCCATCGACTGTGTCGGCTTCCAGTCCCACTTCGGCACCGGCGGCCCACCTGCCAGTTTCCAGACAACGCTGTCGAACTTCGCCGCGCTCGGCGTGGACGTCCAGATCACCGAGCTCGACATCGCCCAGGCGTCGCCGACGGCGTACGCGAACACGGTCCGGGCGTGCATGAACGTCGCACGCTGCAAGGGCATCACCGTGTGGGGCATCCGCGACAGCGACTCCTGGCGCAGTGGGGAGAACCCCCTGCTGTTCGACCGGGGCGGCAACAAGAAGCCGGCGTACAACGCGACGCTGTCGGCGCTGGGCGGCACGGCCGCGACACAGAAGGCCACCGCCCTGTCGACCCGGTCCGCCGCCGCTCTGCCCTCCCGCTTCTCCTGGAGTTCCAGCGGCCCGCTGATCGCACCGAAACCGGACGCCACCCACAACATCGCCGGGATCAAGGATCCGACGGTCGTCCACTACAACGGCAAGTACCATGTGTTCGCCAGCGTGGCCGGCTCCTCCGGCTACAACCTGGTGTACCTGAACTTCAGTGACTGGTCCCAGGCCGGCTCGGCCACGCACCACTATCTGGACCGCAGCGCCATCGGCGCCGGCTACCGGGCCGCGCCGCAGGTCTTCTACTACGCGCCGCAACGCCTGTGGTACCTCGTGTACCAGACCGGCAACGCCTCGTACTCCACCAACCCCGACATCAGCAACCCGAACGGGTGGAGCGCCCCGCGGAACTTCTACTCGTCGATGCCCGACATCATCAAGCAGAACCTCGGCAGCGGCTACTGGGTCGACATGTGGGTGATCTGCGACAGCGCCGACTGCTACCTGTTCTCCTCCGACGACAACGGACACCTGTACCGCTCGCAGACGACCGTCGGCCAGTTCCCGGGCGGCTTCACCAACACCGTCATCGCGGCCCAGGACTCCAACAGGTACGCCCTGTTCGAAGCGAGCAACGTGTACAAGGTGCAGGGCACCAACCAGTACCTGCTGCTCGTCGAGGCCATCGGGTCGAACGGCCGACGCTACTTCCGCTCCTGGACCTCAGGCAGCCTCGCCGGCTCCTGGACACCCCTGGCCGCGTCCGAGAGCAACCCGTTCGCACGGGCCGACAACGTCACCTTCCCCTCCGGGTCCTGGACCAGGGACATCAGCCACGGCGAGATGATCCGGGCCGGCTACGACCAGACACTCACCATCCCCTCCTGCCGGCTCCAGTACCTCTACCAGGGCATGAACCCCAACGCGGGCGGCGACTACAACCTCCTCCCGTGGCGGCTCGGCCTCCTCACCCAGACCACTTCGAGCTGCTGACCATGTGGGCTCCGCCGCGCTGTTGAAGCAGGTGGGGACAACGCGCTGCGGGCCGAGGTCGACTGCTTCTGAGGAAGGAGGCGGACCGACCTCGGCCCTGTTGTCTGGTCAGCCGCCGCTGACGGTCAGGTTGTTGGTGTTGAAGTTGAGTCCGCCGGACGACGAGGTGATCTCATAGCCGAACTGCACGTCGCCGATGACCTCGTTGCCGGGCATCCAGCCCTTGGTGTAGGCGATCCAGTTGAGGACCTGCTTGACGTCCACGGTGCCGGAGCTGGAGTTGGACGTCCGCAGGAACGAGAACACCTGGTTCGACCCGTTTGTACCCTTGTAGACGTCCCAGTTGTGGCCGCCGAGCGTGACGTTGGCCTGCCAACTGCCGATCGGGCCGACGGCTCCGGTGTGGTTGACCCAGAGCATGATCTCGTACTGGTGGGCGTTGTCCCAGATGTCGTACGACGTGTTGTACGCGCCGGACGACGGGACACTGACGTTATAGTTGCTGGTGAGCCAGCTGAGGGTGTCGATCGACTTGCTGATCGTCTTCGTCGAGTTGGCGTAGGACTTGATGCCGCCGGTGTTGGGGTGGTCGGCCCAGACGCCCCAGCTGGTCCCGGAGTTGGCCCAGATGCACTGGCCGCCCGCACCGGAGCCCCAGATGTTGTTGAAGAGCCTGTAGCCGTCCAGGCTGGTGTTGGCCCACTGGTCGCAGGAGTTCCAGACGGCGGCCGAAGCGGGGGCGGAGGCGAGGCCGACGGTGGCACCGAGAGCCATCGCCGGCGCGAGCACCGCCATGGTGATCTTGCGTATTCTGCTTTTAACCATGGTGTCCCTTCCATGGGTGGGGGGAAAGTGGGGGTTGCTACCACGCCCCATGCTGAGGACGTGGTCCTCTCCGGCGACGAGAACGACCGGCTCCGCGTCGCCGGAAGAAGTCCTGGTGGGTGCCGGGCACCTCGACGGTCACCGGCTCGCGGCCGTGGTTGAGCACGAACACGGCCTTCCGGGTTGCGCCCCGGTCGCTCTACTTGAGCAGCCCGTCGTGTGGGGTGCCGAGCCACAGGGTGTCGCAGTTCCGTGGGTCGACCAGCAGCCGTTCACCGCATCCACGACCGTCCTCGTTGGCGCTGAACTCCACCGTGTCGGTGCGCTTCCAGCTGGCTCCCCGGTCCTCGGGCGTGGGCGAGCCCTCGCACCGACGGATGGAACAGCAGCGGCGTCAGCGGAACCGGAAAGAACAGAGCGCCTGCTGAGGTGAAACGTGCTCATGTCTCAGCCCTTGATGGCTCCGGTGAGCATGCCCTTCTTGAAGTGCCGTTGGACGAAGGGGGAGGCAACCGCGACGGGGATCAGCGCGAGGACCATGACAGCCATCTGCAGCCCCAGCGAGGAGAGTTGTCCGGTGCGGACCTGCTGCTGGAGGCCGGTCGGCGCCTCGGTGTTCTTCTGGACCAGCTGGATGAGCACGTTCTGCAGCGGCATCATGTTCTGGTCGGAGAGGTAGATGGAGGCGTTGAACCAGGCACTCCAGTAGCCGACCGCGTAGAACAGCGAGATGACGGCCAGCACCGCGCGCGACAGCGGCATGATGATGGTCAGCAGGATGCGCAGGTCACTGGCCCCGTCGATGCGGGCGGACTCGGTGAGTTCGGGTGAGATCCCCATGAAGAAGGCCCGCAGGACGAGGATGTTGAAGACACTGACCGCGCTCGGCAGGACCAGCGACAGATAGGTGTCGGTGAGACCCAGCGTCTGCACCAGAAGGTACGTCGGAATGAGACCCGCCCCGAAGAACATGGTCGCCATCATGGTCATCAGGAAGAACCGATGGCCCAGACTCCCCGGCTGCGACAGGCCGTAGGCCGCCAGCACCGACACCGTCATCGAGAACAGCGTGCCGAAGAGCGTGACCCCGACCGAGACCATGATCGCCCGGCTGACCTGGCCACCGCTGAGCAGTTCGGTGTAGTTGACGAAGGTGACGCCCTGGGGGATCACGACGAGGCCGCCGGCCCGGTCGATCACGGGTTTGGGAGAGAGGCTGGTGACGATCACGATCCACAGCGGACCGAGCACCCCCAGGCAGCACAGCAGGAGGAAGCCGCTCTTGGCGGTGATTCCTGCCTTGCTCGGCGGCTCCTCCCACACGGGGCGGGCGGGAGCCTTCAGGCTGCGGATGAGCTGCGTGTTGAGGCTCACTTCTTGTACACCCCCTGCTCGCCCAGCAGGTGCGCGAACTTGTTCGCGCCCATGACGAGACAGATTCCGATGAGTCCCTTGGCCAGGCCGACCGCGGCCGCGTAGCTGAAGTCGCCGCTCTTGATACCCATGTTCCACACGTACGTGTCGAGGACCTCGCTGGCTCCCGCGCCGACCGCGTCCCGCTGGAGCAGGAACTGCTCGAATCCGACGCTGAGCGCGTCGCCCACCCGCAGGACCAGCAGCAGCGCGACCACCGGGCGCAGCGCGGGCAGCGTCACGTGCCACATGCGGCGCCAGCGCCCCGCGCCGTCCATGGCGGCGGCCTCGTACAGGTCGGTGCTGACGGAGGCCAGCGCAGCGAGGAAGACGATGATTCCCCAGCCGGCGTCCTTCCACACCGCCTCCGCGATGACCAGGTACTTGAAGAGGCTCGAGTTGGTCATCAGGTCGAAGCCGCTCCACCCGTGGTTCTCGAGGGTCTGGGCGATGATGCCGGCGCCGCCGAGGATCTGCTGGAAGACGGTGACCACGAGGACCCAGGAGAAGAAGTGCGGCAGATACATGATCGCCTGCGCCACGGCCCGCACCCGGGGCCGGATCACGCTGTTGATGAGCAGCGCGAGAGCGATCGGGATCGGGAAGAAGAACACCAGTTGGAGCACGAACAGGACGAGGGTGTTCTTCGCGGCGTCCCAGAACAGCGGGTCGTCGAGCATCCGCGAGAACTGCTCGACGCCGACCCACGGACTGTGGAAGACAGCCGTGACACCGTTGCTGGAGACGTACGGGTCGTAGTCCTGGAAGGCGACGACGTTGCCGAGCAGCGGGACGTAGTTGAAGAGCAGAAGCAGCACGATCACGGGCAGCGTCATCAGGATGAGCGCGCGGTCACGGCGCAGCCGGATCCGGAACGGAACCTTGCCGCCCTTGCTCGCCCTGCGTGGCGCCCGCACCTTGGTCCCCGCGGTGGCGACCGCGACCGTCGGTTCCTCGACGGCCGCGGGGGGACGAGTCCCGTCGGGCCTTCTCCCGGCCGTGAGAGACATCAGTTGCCGCTGCCGTTCTTGTCGAGGAGTTCCTTGTACCAGTCGCGCAGCTTGTCGCCGCCGGCGGACCGCCAGGTGGAGATGGCCGCCTGCACGTCGGACAGCTTCTTGTTGCCCCGCACGTAGTCGATCTGCAGTTGCTCGAACTGGCTGGAGAGGCTGGCATAGCGGGTCGGCTCGACGATGTACATGCCGTACGTGGACGTCTTCTTCATGAAGGCGCCCATCCGCTGCTGCCACTCGGCCTGCTTGCGGGCGATGTCGGGGAAGTCGGGGTGGGCGAAGTAGGGAGCCGGGGCCGCCAGCATCCCCCAGGCGTTGATCACCTCGGAGTTGCCCTGGTCGTTCTTGGCGGGGACGCCGTTCTTGACCGTGTAGTGGGTGCCCTCGACGCCGTAGTCGACGAGCATGCGCTCCTTGGTGCCGTACGGCGCGGCCGCGAAGTTGGCGGCGGCCAGCGCGTTCTCGATCGTCGCCTTCGAGGCGCCCTTGCGGATCATCGACCAGATGGTGGCGGGCGCGGAGGCCCACAGCGTCGGGTTGCCGCCGTCGGCGCCGAAGATGTCCATGGCCTCGATCCGGAAGTCCGGGTTGGCATGGGCCTGTTCGGCGGTCTTCATGTACCAGGCGGAGGTGTCGCTGTTGAAGACCAGGATCTGTCCGGCGGTGAAGCGCTGGCCCGCGTCGCCGGTGCGTGCCTTGTCGTCGGGATGGACCACGCCGGCGTCGAAGAGCTTGCGGGTCCACTCCAGGGCTTCGAGGTATTCGGGCCGCTCGATGTTGTACCTCAGCTTGCCGTCGGCATCGATGTTCCAGCCGGGGGCGTTGCCGAAGATGCTCCCCGAGACCCAGCTCATGTCACCGCAGGCGTACACCTTGGCCTTGGCGCTGG
Organism: Streptomyces cellostaticus; assembly: GCF_001513965.1. GTDB lineage: Bacteria > Actinomycetota > Actinomycetes > Streptomycetales > Streptomycetaceae > Streptomyces > Streptomyces cellostaticus. Next base: position 41,552 of record NZ_KQ948015.1, read on the forward strand.
TGGCGTCCTTGGCCCAGCTGAGGAACTCGTCGGCCGACTTGGGTACGGAGTAGCCCCTCTTGTCGAAGATGTCCTTGCGGTAGTACGGCATGATGAAGGACGCGGGGGCGGACGGCATCGGAATGCCGCGCAGCGCGCCGCCGAAGATGCTCATGCGCCAGGAGTCGGAGGGGATCGCGGCCAGGTTCGGGTACTTCTTGACCTTGTCGCCCGCCAGGTAGGGGCCGAGGTCCATGAACTTCGCGATGACCGCGTTCGGGAGCTTGTTGCTGACCAGTATCCAGCTCGGCACGACCACCATGTCGGGTATGGAGCTGGAGGCGAGGACGGCGCCGAGCTTCTGGGCGTAGGTGTTTCCGTCCTGGTTCTGCCAGGTGACGTTGGTGCCCGCCGCCGCGTCGACCGCCTTGTAGTACGCGCACCCGCCCTTCGGCGGGGTGCCCCAGAGCGGGGACATGATCGTCAAGGGAGCGCCGGTACCGAGCTTGTTCGGGATCGAGGTTTCGAGAGCCGCGAGGTCGACCTTGCTGGTGTAGCCGACCGACGATCCGTTCTTCGACGGAAGATCCGGCTTGGCGACCGTGCTGGCGACGTATGTCGGGATCAGCTTGTCGGCGGCCTTGCCCGACGTGGCACCCTCTCGCGACCCGCTGTCCGAACCGCCGCAGGCGGTGAGCAGCGGCATCCCACCGGCCACTGCTGCGGTGGCGACCGCAGTGGAGGCGAGGAAGCTTCTCCGGCTGGGTCCTGAGGAGGTGGAGGCGGCGTTCGGCGTCATTGCGTCAACCCTTCATGGCGCACCTGGACACCCGGCGGTGGGCCGTCGGCTGCGGTGTCGTGACTGGAACTGGCTGAGCTGAAAGCAGACATCCCATTACTACGACGGGGTTTACAGTCGAAGCGCTTCGATGTTGCTGTGAGGTTAAGTGAACTCCGATGGACGCACAAGGGTCGGTTCCAAGATTCATCCGAGGTACTGGAGGGGACTCTCCGTATGCCCTGCTTGATGCATTGATGTTGATCTCTTGACACTCCCCCTGATGTCTGACGAGCATCGAAGCGCTTCGAATATCCTGCCGCTCCATCTCAAGGAAACCCCACGTGTCCGTACACACGCCGCACACACCACCACCTTTCCGCGATCCGCAGCTGCCCTTCGCGAAGCGCATCGACGACCTTCTGTCGCGGCTCACGCTCGACGAAAAGATCGGATTCCTGCACCAGTTCGCGCCTGCCGTGGAGCGCCTCGGCATCGCCGCGTTCCGCACCGGCCAGGAGGCTCTGCACGGCGTGGCCTGGATGGGCCCGGCCACCGTCTTCCCGCAGGCCGTCGGCCTCGGCGCAACCTGGAACACCGATCTCGTACGACGGGTCGGCGAGGCCGTCTCCAAGGAGACCCGCGCGATGCGCGCCCGCGACGACCGCGTGGGCCTGAACGTCTGGTCCCCCACGGTCAACCTCCTGCGCCACCCCCTGTGGGGCCGAAACGAGGAGGGCTACTCCGAGGACCCGAAGCTCACCTCGGCCATCGCCACCGCGTACACCCGTGGCCTGCGCGGCGACCATCCGACGTACTGGCGCACCGCGCCCGTCCTCAAGCACTGGCTGGCCCACAACAACGAGACGGGACGTGACGTCATGTCCTCCTCGGTCCGACCGCGTGTGCTGCACGAGTACGACCTGCGCGCCTTCCGAGAGACAGTCGAGGCGGGCGCGACGGCAGGCGTGATGCCGGCGTACAACCTGGTCAACGGCCGCCCCAACCACGTCTCCCCGTACCTGCGCGAGCACCTGCGCACCTGGACGGACGAGGACCTCCTCGTCTGCTCGGACGCGGGCGCGCCCTCCAACCTGGTCGACTCCGAGCACTACTTCGACACCCACGAGGAGGCGACGGCCGCCGCGCTGCTGGCCGGCGTCGACAGCTTCACCGACCACGGCACGGACAGCTCGAAGATCACCGCACGGGTCCGAGGAGCCCTGGAACAGGGCCTGCTGACCGAGTCGGACATCGACACGGCGGTCCGCCGCCAGCTCTCGGTCCGCTTCCGGCTCGGCGAGTTCGACCCGGAGTGCGACCCGCACGCGCTCACCAGGGACTTCGACACCCCCGCCCACCGCGCCCTCGCCCAGGAGGCCGCCGAGCAGGCGGTCGTCCTGCTCAAGAACAGCGCCGGCCTGCTGCCGCTCGCGCCCGGCACCCGGCTCGCCGTGGTCGGCCTGCTCGCGGACGAGTGCAAGCGCGACTGGTACAGCGGCACGCTCATCCACCGCTCGACCCCGCTGGAGGGCCTGAACGAGCGGTTCGGCGCGGAGCGTGTGGAGTTCGCGGAGGGCGTGGACCGGATCCTGCTGAAGACCTCGGCCGGAACCTTCCTGCACGTCCCCGAGGCGGACGCAGCCGACGAGGTGCGCGGCGCCGAGGGCGCCCTCGACCCCGCCCTGCTCGCGGGCCGTACGGACCTGCCCCCGCTCACCACCGACGCGACCGGCACGGAGTTCGCGCTCGTCGACTGGGGCGAGGGCATGCTGACCCTGCGCGCCCCCGACGGCCGCTATCTCTCGGTCGCCGAGGACGGCCGTGTCCGCGCCTCCGCCGACCAGCCCGGAGGCTGGGTCGTCCAGGAGACGTTCCGCCTGGAACCGCACGAGAACGGGCACCTTCTTCGGCACATCGGAACGGGTCACCACATCTCCGTCGCCGCCGACGGCCTCAAGGTTGCCGACGGGAACGGGGAGATCTTCGAGGTCGTCGTCGTCGAAAGCGGCGAGGACGCGGTGAGCAGGGTCGCCTCGCAGGCGGACGTGGTCGTGGTGGTCGCGGGCAACGATCCGCACATCAACGGCCGCGAGACCGAGGACCGTACGACCCTGGCCCTCCCCGCCCAGCAGGAGCGCCTCCTGCGCGCGGCCCGCACGGCCAACCCGAACACGGTGCTGGCGCTCGTGTCGGCGTATCCGTACGCCGTGGATCACACGTCCCTCCCGGCGATGCTCTGGACCTCCCACGGCGGCCAGGCGGCCGGCACCGCCCTGGCCCGCGTCCTCGCCGGCGACGTCTCCCCCGCCGGCCGCCTCCCGCAGACCTGGTACGCCGACGACGCCGACCTGCCCGACCTCCTCGACTACGACGTGATCGGCGGCCGCCAGACGTACCTCTACTTCGAGGGCACGCCTCTCTTCCCGTTCGGCCACGGCCTGTCGTACGCGTCCTTCTCCTACGAAGGCCTCACGACTCGCGTCGAGGACGGGACACTGCACCTGTCCTTCACGGTCGGCAACACCGGTGACGTCACCGCGGACGAGGTCGCCCAGCTCTACACCCGGGCCATGGAGCCGTCGGTGCCACGGCCCCGCAGGGAACTGGCCGCGCACCACCGTGTGACGCTCGCGCCCGGCGAGGTCACGGAGATCGCCTTCCGGGTGCCGATGTCGGCCTTCGCGTTCTGGGACGTGGCGCAGGGACGTCAGCGGGTGGCACCGGGCCGCTACGAGATCCTCGTCGGAGCGTCCAGCGAGGACATCCGCCTGACCCGGGCCGTCCACCTTGACGGCGAGCCGTCCGTCCCCCGGACGGTCATGGTGGACGGCCTGGACGCGGCGGACTTCGACGACCAGAGCGACACCGAGATCGTGGACCGCACGAAGACGTCGGGTGATTCCGTCGCCCCTGTGGCCGGCCGGAGGGGCGAGCTGCTGTTCCGCGACTGTGACTTCGGAAAGGGGGCTGCCGGGATCACGGTGGAGGCTGCGGGTGAGGGCATGGCCGAACTCTCGCTGGGTGACGGTCCGGTACTGGCAGTGCTCACGCTCTCCCCGGGTACGGCCGGGCCCCACGACTACGCCACGGTGAGCGCCCCCGTCGTCGTGGCGGCCGGTGTGCACGACGTCCGCCTCGGACTGCGTGGCCCGGTGCGGCTCGCGCGCATCGCCTTCTCCGACTGAGGTCCGCATCGACTCCATGTGCACGGGAGTCGCCGCACAGGAGTCCGGCGCCGGAAGGCTTCGGTGCCGGACTCGGCTTCTTCGGGCCTGCGTTCGACATGGTCCTCGTCGCCCAGACCGTTCGGGCGCAGGGACCACCGGCTCTCCAGCGCACACCATCGCGATGTCGGCATCGGGCTCCAGGCCGACGCGCGCATCCCGTGACGACGCCTGCCGGGGTGTGCCGGACACCGGCGCCGGGCTCGTGGTCGGCCTGCCGGCCTGTTTCCGGTGCCGCGCTGGCGTGATGCCGCCGCTCCTCCGCCGCGGACCCCGGTGCAGTGGCGAGGACGCGGACGTCCCAGGCGCCGAGCGCACGGGCGTGCCGGCCGGTGCCACGCTGCCGTTCAAGGCCCGTCGGTCAGGTCCACCGGCGCCTGGGCGGTGGCCGGATGCCGGCTCCAGTTGTGGACGACATGGAAGTGCCGGCCGTCGGGGGCGGTGCCGGTGACGGAGTCATGGACTTGCCGTTCTTGTGGACCGGGGGTCCACGTAGCCGACGGCGGCGGTCTCGCCCCCTGGCCGCGGTCCCGCCGTGGGGGCCAGGGCGGTTCTCTCGTTGCGCTGGATGGGAGACGGCACTGCGGCCCGGCCGCTGTCTTGACGGGCGGCCGGGCGGGCGGGACCTCGTCGAGCGGCGCGCCGCCCGCTCGCGGACGAGTTGGCCCCGTGCTTCGAGGCGCGCCGGCCCCGACCAGTGCCCCGTGAGGTACGGCACGGAGCCGGGCCCACTTCGGCGGAAGCGCTTCGGCTGCTGTCGAGCGGGGGCGCGAAGGTCCCAGTCCAACTCGCTCCGGTACCTGGCACCCCCGAACGCACCAGCCGGAGCGCCGTGGAGCGGAGGCCGATCTAGGCTGGGAGCAGCCGCTGGAAACCAGCCCTGACGGGCACGCCTGTCCGGACGGAGGCGTGGCGCGTGGAGATGGCCGGCAAGCAGGACGCGCCCACTGCCGCTGCCGTGGTGGACCCGGACGGCAAGGTGAGCGGCTGGAGCGACGGGGGCCGACTGCTGCTGGGCTGGACGGCGGAGGACACCGTCGGCCGCCCCGTGACCGACCTGCTGGTCGATCCCCCGCCACCCGGCTTCCCCGAGGGCTACGGCGCCGGCCCCGACCCCACGGGTTTCATCGCCCTGCGGCACCGGGACGGTTCCACGGTGGACGCCGTGGTGACGACTCACCCGCTGTTCGGCCCCGACGGGCGGGCACTGGGGCACGCGATGACCGTCCAGCGCTGGGGACGGCGCCCGGTGATCGCCGACCGGGCCTTTGAGCAGTGCCCCTTCGCTCTGGGCGTTTACGACCCTGATCTGCGGTTCCTGTGGATCAACGCCTCCTCGGGCCGGGTGATCGCACACTCCGAGGAGCAAGTGCTCGGTAAGAAGTACCGCGAGGTGCTTCCCGAATTCGACCGCTCGCTGTTTCCGGAAAGGGACGACAAGCCCTACACCGACCAGCTCTCCGAAGTGGCGAGGACGGGCAAGCCCGCGCGTCTCATCACCGTCTTCCGCCCGCACGGCAGTAACTACGCCAACGCCTGGGCCACCAGCATCTGGCCCGTCCGGGATGACGAGGGCAGGGTCCGCGCGGTCGCCAACTGGGGATTCGACATGAGCGCCGAGTACTGGGCCCGGCAGCGCCTGCTCATGCTCAACGAGGCCAGCGGTGGCATCGGCCGGACACTCGACGTGATCGGCACCGCCCAGGAACTGGCCGGCGCCGCCGTTCCGGGATTCGTCGACCTCGTCACCGTGGATCTCTTCGACGAGGTGCTGCGCGGAGAGGAACCACCCTCCGCGTCCGCGTTCACCCCCGGCGAGACGATCGCACTCAGCCGTGCCGCCCAGCACAGTGCGAAGGAGGACACCGATCGGGCTCCCGGGCCCACGACGCCGGTCAGCCACGCTCCCGGTTCCGTCGCCGCCCGCTGCATGGCCACAGGCAGGTCCACGGTTGAGCTCGCCGCTGAGCCCGGCGAGGGCGGCGAATGGGCCTTCGGGCCCGGGCTCGCCGCCGACCCTGCCCACTGGCCACCGGGCAACCCGTTGATCGACGGGTCCATCGCCGCGGACGGGCTGACCGGCCGGATCACCGTGCCGCTCCGGGCGCGCGGCGCGCTGCTCGGGGTCGTCACCTTCTCCCGCCTCGACCGGCCCGAGGCCTTCACCGCCGACGACCTGATCCTCGCCCAGGAGCTGACCGCCAAGGCAGCCGTCGCCATCGACAACGCCCGCCGGTACTCGCGCGAGCGCACGACCGCGCTGACCCTGCAACGCAGCCTGCTGCCGCAGGGGTTGCCGAACCAGGAGGCGGTCGAGGTGTCATTCCGCTACCTGCCCGGCGGGACCGGCGTGGAAGTGGGCGGTGACTGGTTCGACGTCATTCCGCTGTCCGGCGCCCGGGTCGCCCTGGTCGTCGGCGATGTCGTCGGTCACGGCCTGCACGCCTCGGCCAGCATGGGCCGGCTGCGGACGGCGGTCCGCACCCTCGCCGACGTGGACCTGCCGCCGGACGAGCTGCTGACCCACCTGGACGACCTGGTCCTCCACCTCGCCAGCGACCTCCAGTCCACCGGCCACGTCCAGCCGACCGGCGAGTCCGGGGCCACCTGCCTGTACACCGTCTACGACCCTGTCTCCCGACGCTTCACGCTGGCGAGCGCCGGCCATCCCCTGCCGCTGATCATCTCCCCGGACGGCGCAAGGACACCTGTACCCGCACAGCCGGGACCGCCGCTCGGCATCGGTGGGCTGCCGTTCGAGGCCACCGAGCTCGAGCTGCCCGAGGGCAGCCTGCTCGCCCTCTACACCGACGGACTGGTGCAAAGCCGTGAGCGCGACGTCGACCAGGGGATCGCCGAACTGCAGCGGATCCTGAACCACTCGGCCACCTCGCTGGAGGCCCTGTGCGACACGGTGATGGACGCCATGCTCCCCGAACGCCTCACCGACGACGCCGCCCTGTTGCTCGCTCGCACTCACGCGCTGGATCCCCACCACATCGCCGACTGGGACGTCGAACCCGACTTCGCGCAGGTGCCACGCGCCAGGCAGTTCGTCGTCGACCAGGTGGACGCCTGGGGCCTGGGGGAGGCGGCGTTCGTCACCGAGCTGGTCGTCAGCGAGCTGGTCACCAACGCCATCAGATACGGCGAGCCGCCGATCAAGCTGCGGCTGATTCGCGATACCTCCCTGATCTGCGAGGTCTCCGACGCCAGCAACACTGCTCCGCACCTGCGCCGGGCCCGCGCCTTCGACGAGGGCGGCCGGGGCCTGTTGCTCGTCGCCCAGCTCACTCAAGGGTGGGGCACCCGGCACACCACCAACGGCAAGACGATCTGGTGCGCGCAGACCCTCCCCCAGCCTGAGCCGCACTGAGATCCAGGCCCACGGACCGTCGCCGGCCGCGCGGCAGGGCACGGCAACGGCGCTGCATGTCGGTGCGGGAGCCCGCCGCCTCGCGAGGGACCTGTGGTGCTCTTGGGTGGCCGGTGCTGTCACCAGCCTGTCGGCAGACCGGCGATGAACGAGGTGAGCCGGTCGGCGATGAGTCGGTCGTCGTGGGCCGAGTAGTGCCAGTCGCAGCCGAGGAAGTCCAGGCCCGAGTCGTCGAGGAACCAGTAGCGGACCCGGCTGTCGCCCACGTCGTTGCGCGCCTTGACCACCTGCTGGACATGGCCGGCGTACTGGCCGGCGCCCACCGCCACGATGGTCGTGTCGGCCCCGTAGCGCGTGCGCAGCTTCTGGATGAAGTCGCCGTAGGCGCTGCGGTAGGCGGCCGCGAGGCTCTCGGGCGTCCATGGCTCGCCGGGGTTGATGGCGGTCGAGAAGTCGTTGGTGCCGAGGTTGACCACCACGACCTGGGGGCGCCAGGTACCGGGGTTCTGCCAGACGTCGCCGGACACGTTCAGCAAGGCACGGTCGTAGAAGGTCCGGTACGTGACGTCCGTCCGGCCTCCGTTGTAGTTGCGCACCATGCCGAGGCCCGAGTAGCCGTTGATCTGGTAGTCGGCGTTCAGTTGCCGGGCGGTGAGGGCGCCGTAGCTCACATCGGAGTTGGTGTTCCGCTTGAGCTGGTCCGAGGTGCAGGTGCGGGAGGTCGACAGGTTGCCGTAGCCGACCGTGAGGGAGTCGCCGACGAACTCGATCTGGCGGTTGCGGGGGGCCGGTTTGCTCAGTACGGCACCGCCGGGCGCGGCGACGAAGCCCCCGAAGGTGCTGGTGTCTCCTGGGGTGTCGTTGCGCTTGACGAGCCGGACGGTGTGCGTGCTGTTCGACAGGCCGTTGATCCAGTGCGTGGTGTTGCCGGGCGTGACGAGCGTGGCGACGGTGGCTCCGTCGATCTGGACGTCGTAGTCGGCGGCCGAGTCGTTGAGCACAATGCCGACGCCGGTGCCGCTGACGCGGCCCTCGAAGTACACGCCGGGCCAGCTGTACTGCACCGTGTTTCCGGAATCCTTGACCCGCCCCGCGGTGTGCACCTGCGCCAGCACTCCCGTCGCGCGGACCAGTTGCCACTGCTGGTTGGCCCCGCCCCAGTCGGCGTACTGCACGACCTTGGCGCCGTCCGCGGTGGAGGCGTTCTCGACCTCGACGGCCCTGCCGCTGTTGCGGTTGATCAGCCGGACGTAACCGTCCGGGGAATCGGCCAGCCGGAACTGCTGGTTGGTGCCGCCCGCGTCGCTCCACTGCGCGATGTCCGCGTGGTCGGCGGTGGAGTAGTTGAGGACGTCCAGCACCTTGCCGGAGTGCTGCGCCTTGAGCCGGTAGTAGCCGCCGCCCGAGTCGACGAACTGGAACCGCTGGTTGGCGCCATCGGTGCGGGGCCACTGCGTGAGGCTCGCCCCGTCGGCCGTGCTCGCGCCCGCCACGTCGAGCACCTTGCCGCTGCCACGGTTGACCAGCACGTACCACGCGCTCGTGTCCACGGCGGCCGCCTGCGCCGTCCCGGCGGCGCCCAACCCTGCCATCAGCGCCATCATCAGGGCGGTCACCACGGTGAGCGCCCCCGTACGCCTCCCGCATCTCCGCCACGGAACCCTGAATGTCATATACATGCCCTTCATAGGTGTCTCCTTCCCTGAGTCCGTCAGCCCGCTCCCCTCGGGGCGTCCCCGAGGCAGGGCCCGGCCGAGCCGAGATCCGATCCATTGACCGGCACTGGCGTTGCAGATCACCTGCGAGCGGCGGGCGTCATCGGCGGTCGCGGCCGATCACGCGTCCATCGAGAGGCATGGGGATGGCCACCAGGAGTCTCTGTCGCGTACACCCGAGGTGGCGATGGTGGCGTGCTTTCGGACCTGACGTCTCAGGTGCCGAGGCGAGCTGAGGAACGCGCCGGATCCGGCAGTGCGGGCCTTGCCCACGGCGGAGGCGGCGAGGACAGCAGCCAGCAGTATGTGACACACCGTCAGCAACTTGGCGTTGGGCTTCTCTGCGGGATGCGGTGCGGTCCCCCAAGGCAGCGCGACGAGACCGGGCTGGACATGGCCTCACTCCGCCGTCAACTGTCGGTGAGGCCGCCCCAGGCAGGGATCGGGCTCGGCGCCCAGCTCGCGCCGGAAGACGGATCGCGTCTGCTCGAAGGCGTCCGTCACCCGGAAGCGAGCGGAGCGGGCCGTCGGCCCTGCCGTACCGCTCCACCCCCATAGCGGCGCGGTCCGCACTCCACAGGGTCCATGCGGCGGCGGTGAGTTCGCCAGGGCGGGACGGGCCGATGGCGACCGCAGCCCACCCGCGGCCGGCGAGGCGTGCGAACCCGAAACGAATGGTCACGTCCGAGCTTGCCAGAAGCGCGTATCCGCCCTGATGACTGGTCAAGGGAGTGGACACCGGGAGGTTGCGGCGCAGGAGGCGGGCGTACGAGCGCCGGTCGCCGACGGCGTAGCGGGGCGGTTCACCCACCCACAGGCCGTCCGTAAGCGCGTCGAGAGGCACCGCACGCCCGGGCCGGAGCAGGAGCGCGGCGAGGAGCGCGCTCGGCTCGGTACTGCGGAGCAGCCCCGAGTTGGCGTCGCCGCGGATCTCGATCGCTCCCAACCTGCGTATCAGCGTTGCTGCCTGCACGTGCCCTCCCGTCGGTGACGCGCCGCCGGCTCGGAGAAGGCGTCTGGTCACTCTGGGCGCTCCGGACGCGATACTCCCGGCGCACACCATATTGTCGAAGCGCTTCGAATGTAACCGTGCTGCGACACTTCGCATCTCAGGTCCGTCAGCATGAGGGGGGCGGACGATCGGCGAACACGGCCCGCCGCCTCGACCTGCCGACCGACCCGATGATGTTGGTGTCCAGCAAACGCGCGGAGACCTACGACTCCATCCGCACCGGCCTGTTCCTCAGTGCCGCCGCCGTGCAGACGGCGATCCCGATCGGTCTCGGCCTGGCGCTGGCCACGGCGGTCGGGCTGACACTGGGCGCGGTACTGCTGAAGATGACGGACAAGCCGGTGGGCGTCGTCTGGGCGAGCGTGCTGTCGATGACCGGCGTCGGCGCTGCCGTCGTCCTGCTGGTGACCTTGCTCAGCCTGCCGCCGCTGCTGTGGCTGCTGCGGCCGGACGGTCTACGCACGGAGTAGGCCAGAGCCGCACCCGGCCCGCATGGCGAAGGCGGTACGGCGACTGGGTGCGGGGTCCGCGGAGGAGCCGGTGAGGACCTGGCTGCTACGGGCCATCCCCAGCTTGAGCGCGGTACGCTGCTTCAGTAGTTGAATACGGCGTCGCGGTGCAGGAAGACGAGCTCGTCGTCGACCGTACGCATGACCGTGAAGAGGCTCTCGGTGCCTTGCACCGGGCCCCGTTCACCCGACGGTACCTGGTCGAGCAAACTCCCCCCCGCCCCGCCGGAGCAGCTGCTGCTTGACGGGCGTGTCACGGAACAGTTCGAGGCCGGCGTCACCGATCACCGCGCACGGGGCGAGGACGAAGACCTGGCGGCCGTGTCTACCTCGGGCCCGAGGACGTAGGCCGCTTTCCGGTAGACCGAGAAGCTGGGCCAGGCGGCCAGGGTGGGCTTGAGCTTGTGGCGGGCGAACAGCAGCCGGCCTTCGGCGGAGATCAACGCCTGGCCCATGTAGAGGCTGCCGCCGCTGCGCTCGCGGTAGCCGCCGGCGACCGGGCGGCGGTGCAGCCCCATGCGGCCGACAGGTGTCCGTCGGTGCGCGCAGGACCGGATAGGTCAACTCATCGACATCGTACACATGCGTGCCATGCGGACGACGCCCACATACCCGGTGAGTCACCTTGTGAGTCAGCGTGCCTCGGTGACTTACCTCTCGAAGCCGCGATGGTGCCGATGGCCTGTCACTCGTCCTGGCGGCTGCGGTCGTAGGCCGCCCGTGCCTCGCCGATGGCGGGGGCCGTGTGTTCCGCCCAGCGCCGTATCTCCTCCACGACGGGGCACATGGTCCCGCCCAGCGCGCTGAGTTCGTACTCCACGCGGATCGGCACCTCGGGGTAGGCCCGGCGGGTGACGAGCCCGTCCCGCTCCAGATCGCGCAGGGCCCGGGCCAGGACGTGCGGGCTCACTCCGAGGCGGGTCTTCAGGGCGTTGAACCGGGTGGGGCCGTCTTCGAGGGCGTGCACGATGAGCACGGTCCACCGGCTGGCCAGGCGTTCGAGCGCCTCCCGCACGGGGGCGCCCCTGCTATAGGCGTGCGTGTCACTCGGCTCTTCCTGGGTCACCTGAAAGTGACTTGATGACATGAAACTCACTCTCCAACTCAACTTAATAAAACAGTCCGTGTTCGTGGTGACTCGGTACGGTGTCGCGGTCGTGGACGCGCCGCCCGCCTCCCGCGGCACGTTCAAGGAGGGCCATAGCTTCATGACTGACAAGCCGGTGAGTCACTCCCTCTTCAGTCACTCTCCTCTGGATCACGTGGGCGGGGTGACGGACTTCTACGACGCCGTCCGTATCGCCCACGACGCCATCCTGGAAAGAACATGCAGGTGATCGCCTTCAGTGACGCGGCCTCCGATGTCCGAGGTGCCCCTCCTTGCCTGTCGCCGATGCCGGGTACGCACCGGCGCACCCGGCATCGGCGGTCGCGGCTCAGATCGGGAAGTGGGCGCGACCGCGGGTCTGGGCCGTGACCCAGCGGGTGTCGGTGAACGCCTCGACGCCGGCCTGGCCGCCGAAGCGGCCGTAGCCGGAGTCCTTCACCCCGCCGAACGGGGCCTGGGGTTCGTCGGCGATCGACTGGTCGTTGACGTGGACGATTCCGGTACGCAGGCGTGAGGCCACTTCGAGACCTGCGCGCAGGTCCTCGGTGATGACACCGGCGGTCAGCCCGTAGGGGGTGTCGTTGGCCAGGGCGACCGCTTCGTCGGCGCTGTCGACCACGTGCACCACGGTGACCGGGCCGAAGGTCTCGTCGTAGTAGATCTTCATGTCCTTGGTGACACCGGTGAGCACCACCGGGCGGATCAGGGTGTCCGGTCCCTCGGGCCGGCCGGTGCCCGCGGCGAGGGTCGCTCCCCGGGCGAGGGCGTCCTCGACAAGCGCGGTGATGCGCTGTGCCGCACGGGAGTTGACGACGGGCCCGACGGCGGTGGCGGAGTCGGAAGGGTCGCCGCAGTTCAGCTGCGACACCCGGGCGGCGAGCTTCGCGGCGAACTCCTCGGCAAGCGAGCGGTGGACTATGAGCCGGTCCAGACACATGCAGATCTGGCCGGAGTTCATGAAGGAGCCGAAGACGGCCGCGTCGACGGCATACTCGACGTCCGCATCCTCCAGGACCACCAGGGCGTTCTTACCACCGAGTTCGAGGACTGCGGGCTTGAGGTGCTGGGCGGCCTGGACTCCGATGGCCCGGCCCACCTCGGTCGAGCCGGTGAAGTTGACCATGCGCACCCGCGGGTCCGCGATGAGCGCGCCGACCACGTCGGCGGCGTCCGCACGGTCGTTGGTGACGACGTTGAGCACGCCCGCGGGCAGTCCGGCCTCGTGCAGGACGTCGGCGATGAGCAGGCCACAGGCGATCGGGGCGTCCTCGCTGGGCTTCATCACGACGGTGTTGCCGACGGCGAGCGGCAGCGCGACCGCGCGCACTCCGAGGATCACGGGTGCGTTCCAGGGTGAGATGGCGGCGACGACGCCCTTGGGGACACGTGTCTGGGCGGAGATGACTCCGTCGGCGTCGGTCGCGAGCAACTGGCCGGTGGGCCGGCTGACGGCGGCGGCCGCTTCCAGCAGGATGTCGGTGGCGAGCCGGGCGTTGAAGGCCGCCCATGGGGCGGTGCCGCCGACTTCACCAGCCATGATCCGCACGATGTCGTCGCTTCGGTCGGCCATCAGCCGGGCCGCCTCGAGGAAGATCTGCCGACGGGTGGCGGGCTTGGTGGCCGCCCACTGCGCGAAGGCGGCGTCGGCGGCGTCCACCGCCCGGGTCACGTCCTGGACGGTTGCGGCGGCGACCTCGGTGTAGACGCCCCCGGTCCAGGGATCGGTGTCGGGGGTGGTTCGGCCGGAAGAGGCGGGAACCTCGCGGCCGTTGATGATCAGGCCTCGGGTGGCGGACACGGGCTGCTCCGGTTCAGTAGGTCGGACGTCGTGCGGTCAGGCAGTTGGTCGGTTGGCTGGTCGGGCGGGTCGGCTGGGCGAGAGCCGGGCCGCCGGACGCGAAAGAAGTCGGTCGGGTCGTGGCCGGTCGAGCGGAGGGCGTCAGGTCGTGGCCGGCTGGGCGGTGGCCGGGCCGCTGGTACGCAGGGCGCGGTGGGCCAGGCCCGCGAGGAGACCGGCGACGAGGGGCGAGAGCAGGTAGATCCACAGGTGCGCGTACTGGCCGGAGAGCAGTGCGGGGCCGAAGGCGCGGGCCGGGTTGATGTTCGCGCCGGTGACCGTGCCGAGCGAGGCGATGACGAGGCCCACTCCCACCGCGATGACGGCGGGGATCAGTGCGTGCAGCCGGGGGTGGCTCATCACCACGGCGACGGCCGCGAGGATGGCCACGAGTGCGGCGGTCTCGATGAGGAACAGCGCCGTCGTACCGAGTCCGGGGGCCGGGGCGACCACGGCGTAGTGCATCCGGCCGACGGGGGCGCCCCACACCAGACGGGCGAGGGCGGGACCGCTGACGGAGCCGGCCAGCTGGGCGGCGATGTAGGGCAGGACGGCGCGGGCCGGAAAGAGGCCGTCCGCCCAGAGGAAGACGGTGACGGCGGGGTTGAAGTGACCGCCGGAGGCGCGGCCGGTCGGGGCGTACATGAGTGCGGCGAGCAGCAGGGCCACCACGGCTCCGGCCGTGCCGAGCATGAGGTGGGGGTCTTTGATCGCCAGGGGCGAGTCAGGCAGGGCGAGCACACGGACCAGGCTGACCACGCCGAAGAAGAGCACGGTGGTCGACAGGAACTCGTAGCCGGTGTGGCGGGCGAGGTCCACCCGGCTACGGGAGGAAGAACTCATGGCTGTCCTCGGGAGTTGGGGCCGAGCCGGCGGATGCACTCGCGACCAGGCGTCCGTTTTTTCTCTGAGTGAACTTTCGTTCGTTCAGCGTGAGGCTTGAGTGTGCGACGTCTGTGCGGCCCTGTCAACGCTCGGTAGCGTTCTCCTGCGAGAACGATCAGTACGGAGCAGAACGGGAGCGGCGCCGGCGATGGCAGGACGGGCAAGGGCCACCAGCAGCGACACCGAGGAGGCCGCGGCGGGCAGGGAGGCGGAGGGCCCGCTGGCGCGCGGTCTGGCCGTGTTGGAGGCGGTCGCCCGCTCCGCCGAGGCGGTGCGGGCGGCCGACCTGGCCAGGACGACGGGCCTGGCGCGCTCCGCGGTGGACCGGCTGGCCGCGACGGCGGTTCACCTCGGTTACCTGCGCGCCGCGGGCCGTGAGCTGGAAGCGGCCCCGCGGCTGATGGAGTTCGGCAACGCCTATCTGCGCGCCGCGGGCCTGCCCGACGCCGCCCAGCCCCACCTGGACGCCCTGGCCCGCACGCTGGACGAATCCGTGTCACTGATCGCGACGGACGACTGCGACATGCGCATCGTGGCCCGCGCGATCCCCCCGGAGCGGGTGATTCCGCTGGGGTTCCGGGTCGGAGACCTGCTGCCCGCGGACCGCTGCGCCGCCGGCGCCGTCCTCGCCGGCGTCTGGGCACCCGAGCAGCACGCGGCCTGGCGGGCGCACCGCGCCGCCGACCCGCTGGATGACGGCTACCCGGCCCTTCCCCCACGCGCCGCACGCCCCGGCCAGGCGGATGAGGCAGAGTTCGCCGCCTGGATCAGCGAGGCGCACGGGCAGGGCTGGGCCCTCGACGACCAGATCGCCGCCCCGGGTCTGGTCGCCCTGTCCGTTCCCGTCCCCGGACCCGACGGCAGCCCCCGGTACGCGCTGAGCGTGCTCGCCCACACGAGCCGGTGGAGTGCGCAGGCACTACGTGACCACGGTCTGGCTCATCTGACCCGCACGGCACGGGAGATGGGCGACGCTCTCGCTGCCGAGCGGCCCGCGGCGCAGGGGCCCGCGGCGGCGGCGTACACCGACGCCAAGACGGAACTCGGTCCCCTGTTCCTGCAGGCTCTGGCCCGCGGGCTCGCCGTGCTCACCGCGCTCGGCGGCGCACGCGGCGGCCTCACCCTCAACGATGCGGCGCAGGCCGCCGGGCTGTCGTACCAGAGCACCCGCCGCAACCTGCTCACCCTGCTGCGTGTGGGCTACGTCGAACAGTGCGGGCGGCATTACCTCCCCGCCCCGCGCACGCTCGGTCTCGGCTACGCCCCGCTGTCCGGTCTGTGCCTGGCGGACATCGCGCGTCCGCATCTGGCCGCGCTCGCCGGCCGGGTCCAGGAGTCCGCGTCCGTCGCCGTACTCGACGAGGCGGAGGTGCGCTATCTGGCCCGCTCCGCCACCCAGCAGGTCACGAGCGTCGCCATCCACCCGGGTGTCCGGCTGCCTGCCTACGCCACCTCCATGGGGCGTGTCCTGCTGGCGGACCTGCCCCGCGCGGAGCAGGAGCGGCTGCTCGCCCTGCTGCCTCCGCGCCCGCTGACCCCCTTCACCCGGACCTCGCACCGCGAACTCCTCGGCGTCTTCGAGCAGGTGCGGCAGGACGGCTGCGCGCTGGTCGAGCAGGAACTGGAGACGGGTCTTCGCTCCATGGCGGTCCCGCTGCACGATGTGCGAGGCAGGGCCGTCGCCGCCGTCAACCTCGCCCTGCACGCAGGCCCGGAGACGCCCGAGCAGTCTCGTGAACGTCTGCTGCCTCCTCTGCTGTCCGCCGCAGGGGCGATCGAGGCGGATCTGGCCGCGGTCTTCGCTTTCTCGCCGGTCCGCAGCGACTGAGACACCTCCCCAAGAAGTACGGCCGCCGCCCCGGCGTCAGCCGGCGCAACGCAGAAGTCCGGCCTCCTGCTTGGCCGCCAGGACGCGCCGTACGCTCTGCTCGACATGTGCCCGCAGTGCCGGCTCGTCGCCCAGGGCGGCAAGGACCGCAGAGGTCATGGCGGGGATGTGGCCGGCGTTCACACTCAGCACGAGGTCGCCGCCGGCGCGCAGGAAGGCCAGTGCGCGTCGGCCCGGGGGTATGGCCTTGACCGCCGCCGCGTTGCCGAGGTCGTCGGAGATGACGACTCCGTCGAAACCGAGCTCCTTGCGCAGCATGTCCTGGATCACGACAGACGAGAAGACCGCCTGGTGCGCGGGATCGATCCGGGTGTACGTCGCCAGGGAGATCATGACGAACCGGGCGCCGGCCGTGACGCCTTCGCGGAAGGCGGTCAGGCCGTCAAAGGCGCGGTCGGTGGTGGTGTCGGTGACCTGGGGAGTGGTGTCGGTGTTGCCCCGGACACCGCCCAGGCCCGGGAAGTGCTTGAGGGTGGTGAGCACGCCGGCCTGGCCAAAGCCCTTGATGAAGGCGGCATCGTGGCCGGCGACGGCCTCGGCGGTGGAGCCGAACTGGCGGTCGTAACGTCCGATCGGGCCGTTGGCCCGCCCCAGGTCGGAGGAGACGACGTCGGCGACGGGGGCGAGGTCGAGACGGATGCCCGCACGGCGCAGTTCGCCCGCCCAGACGGCCGCGTTCCGTTGCAGCCGCGGCCCGCCGAAACCACCCTGGGCGAGCGCGCTGGGGATGTCGGTGAAGCCCGGCCCGCGCAGTGGCTGTACCTGACCGCCCTCCTGGTCGGCGGAGACCAGGGTGCCGATGCGGCGGGCACCCACATCCTGGGCGAGCTGGTCCGCGCGGTCCGTCACGGCGCGCACCGCCGGCATGCCCGCGGTGGTCGGTCCCATCAGGATCACCGAGCCGACATGGTGGCGGCGCAGCACGCTCAGACTTGCCTGCGCACTCCCGTCGGCCCCGCCGACGACGTGGACCCCTCCCATGAACAGCTGGCCCACCTTCTGAGCGGGTGACATCCGCGAGAGGATCCGGTCGACACAGGCCGCCGCCGGGCCGGGGGACGGGGTGGACCGTGCCGTGTCCTGCCGTGCCGCAGTGCCGCCCCCTTCGGCCCGATCCCCCGCTCCCGTCGCCTGTGGCGCCGGGGCCGATGGACGGGTGGTGCAGCCGGAGAGCAGCACGGCGCAGGCCGCTGCCAGAACGGCGCCGCGACGGCGTGCGAAGCCCCTCCCCCGCCTGCGCGGGAAAGTCGTTGTCTGCCTCATGGTGGCACCTCTCGTGTGGTTGGTCCCGGCTGCTCGGTCCGGGCAGCGCCTCGTGCACATGAGTGGCGCGGCGGGCGGGAGGAGTTCGCAGGCCGCCGCGTGATGTGAGCCACTCACACAGGGCCTACGGCCCGTCCACGGGGGTCGGCCCCGGGTCGCCGCGGCCGTGGAAGGCACGCTGTCCTGGCCGAACCGGCAGAACGTGCCCGAGCCGGCGGCAACGGGCGGGGGCGGCTGGCACGCTCGTGGCGTTCGTCGGGGCCGACCATCCGGAGCCCCTGCCCGAAAGGTCCACAGTGAATCGTCTTCTTCGTGTCGGAACAGTCATCCTGCTCGCGAGCACACCGCTTGCGGCAACCTCCCCGGCGTCCGCTTCGGACCGCCCCGGATGCACCTTCTCACCGAGCGTCCACGGCTCCACCGAAGAACAGCGGCTGTCGCATCCCATACCGCAGCAGATCCTGCGCAGCAGCGGATTGCAGAAGACGGTCGAGGACTTCTCCCGCAGCCTGTGTGCCACGCGTTCGCCGGGCCAGGCCAGGACCGTGGTGAGGGACCACGGACACCGGCTGTGGAGGGAGGCCGTCCGGCGCGCTCAGCAGCACACCGCGGACGAGATGGCCGCGGGCACGCTCAGCCACGACGACGACAGGCCCCTGTACTGGGCGCGCCTGAGCATGACCCTGGCCCTGAAGCAGTGGGACCCCGCCTTCACCGTGTCCTCGGCACAACGCGGGTCCCTGCTCGAGCTGTTGGAGCGCACCTCACGCGGCCAGGACACCATCTCCTTCGGCAAGGACGCCGACGTCAAGCGGATCCTGCTCACCGGGTTCGACCCCTTCGACCTCGACTGGGACAGCCGCACCTCCAATCCCTCGGGTGCCGTCGCCCTGGCACTGGACGGCGTCACGGTGCAGACCCCGTACGGGCCGGCCCGTATCGAGACGGCCGTTTTCCCGGTGCGCTGGCAGGACTTCGCCGAGGGGACCGTGGAGCGGACGCTGGCCTCTCACTTCCGGCCCGGTCCGCAGCAGGTGGACATGTTCGCCACGGTGAGCCAGGGTCAGCCGGACCGCTTCGACATCGAGCGCTGGAACGGCGCATGGCGCGGCGGGTACCAGGACAACGACAACCTCTCCAGCACGGGAACGATCTCCATCCCGGCGGGCCTTCCCACGGTGCGCCCCCAGCCGCAGTGGACACACACCACGCTGCCCTACCGGGCCATTGTGCGGGCCGCGACGGGCCGCTTCCCCGTGTACGACCACACCCAGGTCACCGAGATCCCGGCAGGCGGCACCAAGCCGGTGATACGCCCGGACGGACCGACGCCCGGTTCGGTGGCACGCGAGGGCGGCGGCGGTGATTACCTGTCGAACGAGATCGCCTACCGCGCCACCCTCCTGCGCGACGCGCTCGATCCGCACATCCCCGGCGGCCACATCCACACCCCCGTGCTGGAGTTCGGCACCGGCAACAGCACCGACCTGACCGACCCGACGTTCCTCCGCAACCGCGGGGACATCGTGGCCCAGACACGGGCCATCGTGGAGGCAGCGGCGGCCACTATCGGCGCCGGCCGGTAGGGACAGGAGCGGGCAGTGACACCACTACTGGGGCGCCGCCGGTCACCGCCGCATGGCGTGAGTACCACCGGGTGGCGTTCCTCGTCCCCCGGGTGACAGTCGTGCCGCAGGCTGCCGATGCTTGCCTGCCGGGCAGGGCATGGGGGGCAGTGTGATGTGGCCGCATCGGCAGCGACAGTGAGGGGGACGCCGTCTTCCAGGCACTCTGGTGGTGGCCGGTCGGCTGGTTCCCCCACAGCCGACTGGTCCTCGGCCGGGGGCCGGCGTGCGGAGGGTTGGGTCGGCAACCTTTGCCGGCTCCCTGGCCATCGAGGCGGCGCGGGCAGCCGGGACGGCATGGATCACCGGCTGCCCGCGCCGCCGGCGAGCGGCGAGCGGCGAGCGGCGAGCCGAGGATTTGCCTCGGCGCCTGAGGGCCTGTGGAGCCCGTGGACTCCCCCGCTGCTACTTCCCCGTTGACGTCCCTGCCCAGCCAGTCCAGACGGCTTGCCTGATGGCTCCCACCTCCGGTGTTCCGAACGGTTCATCCGGCAGCGGGCACCGGCGCACAGGCGGACCTCGGTCTGCTGCGGCATGGCCTGCCGGAGGGCCGAGGTCAACGCGTGGCGCCTTATCTGCGGTGCCCGCGGCCGACTTCCCCCCGCCGGCCCGCGTCACCTCGCGGGTGCGCCGATGACGCAGTGAAAGTCGCTGACCGAGAACGCCGTCAGCGGCCGCCGCCCGGCCAGGAAGTCCAGTGGGCCACCCGGTGCCGCTCTCAGCTGTGCCTGGCCCAACCGCATCTGTCCGTCCAGCCGTACGGGGATCCGTTGTGCTGCCGAGCGGTCGTCAAAGGGCCGTTGCAGCAGGCGGGTGCGTAGGCTACGGCGTCCGGGCAGACGCAGTCGGTCGCGGTGGGCTGCGAAGACGCCCTCGCTTTCGCCCGCTGTGTCGGGAGTACCGGGCCACAATCGCGCGCGAACAGCGGCTCCTGCCCTGCCACGGCCGCCTTGAGCGGCGATCCTGTTGCCGGTCAGGAGCAGATCCGCGGGCTGCTCCGCCACGCCCCACAGCGTCTGGCCCCCGGCCAGCGACTCGGCGTTGTCTCCCCATGCCTCGACGAGACAGAGGCCCGTATCGTGCTCGTCGCGCACCCTGAGCAGCACCAGCAGTTCACGCCCGACCGAGCCGTCGGCCCGGGAGTCGACCCAGCACGTCAGCGTATGGCACCACTGTCCCGACCGTAGCGGCTGCACCCCGGCGGGCAGGGACCAGTCCGGCACTGCTGTCGGACTCACCTTCCACACGGCGACGAGCATGTCACCTTCCAGATGCCAAGGCTGCGGCGGGAACTGCTTGTTCACGTGCTGTCCTTTCTCAGGGCCTGTGCACCTGCCTGGCCGGTGTCGATCACGTTGCCACTCCCATGGTCCGCTCCTCGGGTGACCGTGAGGGTTGGTTTACAGCGCTCTGCGGGCGCACAATCCCTCTGAGTGAATGTGCGCCGGGTCACTGTCAGCCGCGCACGTACACACGACCGCTAGTTGACTCGGACTCAACCAGGCGGGCGTCAACGCGTCTCGACGAAGGAGAACGGCCCCATGCCTCATCACCCGAGCATGTACGTCTCGCCGCTGTTCCCGCTGCTCGCCTTCCTCAATGCCTACGCGGGTTCGGTTCTCGCGCTGGCCTGCGCAGGCCGGCTGCGCACGAGAGGACTGAGAACGGGATGGAACTGGCTGGTCGGTGGCGCGATTTCACTCGGCTGCGGCATCTGGGGCATGCACTTCATCGGCATGCTGGGCTATTCCTCCGGTGAGGGCCGGCCACGGTTCGACCTGGCTCTGACCGGGGTCAGCCTTGTCGTGGCTGTCGCGATCGTGGGCTTCGGGCTGCTGGTCACCTACCTGCATCCGCACTGGTACACCCTGCTGGCCGGGGGGATCGTCACGGGGCTGGGGATCTCGGCGATGCACTACATCGGGATGGCGGCCATGCACCTCGCGGGTACCGTCTCCTACACTCCGCGGACTGTGACGCTGTCCGTCGCCATCGCCGTTGTCACCGCCACGGCCGCCTTGGGTACGGCTCTTGCCTCGCTGGGCACCTGGGCGACCGTCGGGGCCGGCGGGCTGATGGCGATTTCCATCAGCACCATGCACTACACGGGGATGATGGCCGTGACGGTCTCACCCAACGACCAGGTGGTGGTCCGGGGGGTGGAGGGGCCCTCGCTCATCGTTCCCCTGTTCCTCTGCTTCTCCCTCGAACTGTTGATGGTCGGGTTCGCGGTCGTCACCACGCCGCTGCTGCCCGAGGACGACTTCGGTGCAGCCTCCGCGGGCCACGCCTTCTCACGGGGGTTCGGCCGCTGAAGACGAACCCGGCGGCCGCGGAAGGCAACACGCGGCCGGCAGGGGAGGGGACCCCAGCAGGCCGGTCAGTGCTGCTCAGCCGCCCGATCCGGGCTGGAAGGCCGAGATGCGTACCGCCGAGGCGTTGCCGCCGGTGGGTACCGCCCCGTGGGTCCAGGCAGCGGACAGGGTCCGCGTCTCGTCCGGAGGTGTGACCACGAGCCGTGCGGGGGCGGCGGATACGGCGCCGGAGGTGGCGGGATCGCTGAAGGACAGCTGCGCGGTGGCGCGCGTGCCGGGCCGCAAGGAGACAAGTCCTGAACTCGGTGCGACGCGGACGGGGTTGGTGGTGACGGCGTTGTTCTTCGCGTCCCTGAACTCCGCTCCCGGATAGCCGTAGAGGGTGCAGGTGCCGGCGGAGATGTTGGTAAGGATCAGGGAGAAGTTCTCCCGGCCCGCTCCGGGCTCGTTGGCGCCTATCGAGAAGGCGACGTCGGAGGTGGAGCAGCGCCGCGAGGCGGTTGAGTGCGACGGCGTCCGCTCGGGCGAGGCCGGGTGGGAGGAGGTGGCTCGGGGTTGGGCTCCGGCTGCCTGCGCACCGTCGTCGGTGCGCGAGTCGGGCGCCGCCGTACCCGAGGCCGCGGGGCGGTCTTCCTGACCGGGCGCCCCACCGCAGCCGGTCAGCACCATCAGGAGGGCACTTGTGCCGGCCGGCAGGGCCGGCAGGGCTGCGCCGCGCATGAGCGGGGCTCGGCGAAGACGGCTGGACTCCATGGACGTAGTCACTCTCCCAGGGGTCGGAGGCAGACAGAGTTACGTGGGCCGCACTCGGGCGGCGTGTCATTCGATGCCCCGTCCGGCACAAAAGTTCGGCGTGCGGCGCCCTGGTTACGTGGGCTGTGTCACACACGAACCTCGCGGTCGGGCACCGGGAGGTGAGGCGCCGTAGCCCCGCAGTTGGTTCAGGTAATGACACAGCCACCGAACCGAGGCGGTCACTCACACGTATGAGGTTGTGTCACTGCCCGGAAAAGCGGCTGTGCTCCCCGGGCGTTGTGGGCCAGGCAGTCGGCTCACCCCGAGCAGGGGCAAGCGCGTGCCGTGCCGGTCGCCCCCGGCAACGGGCTTGCCTGCTGGTCAGTCACTGTCGGGAGCATGGGGCTCCTCAGCCGCCGGCGTCCTTCGATCGTTGAGTCACTTGATAGAGGAAGAGACAGCCCATGTCATTGAGTGTGGATTCCGAGGCGCTGGCGTTGCGCGCGGCTGCGGGAGACGGGGAGGCGCTGCAATATCTCCTCGTGGAAATCCGCCCCGAGGTCCTGCGGCGCTGCGGCCGCTTCCTGCCCTGCCGTGAAGACGCCGAGGAAGCCGCTCAGGACGTGCTGCTGCAGGTCGCGAGAAAGATCACCAGTTTCGAGGGGCGCAGCCTGTTCAGCACCTGACTGCACACGGTCACCGCCAACACAGCCCGCCAGACCTACCGCAACCTCAAGCGCAGGGCATGTGAGCAGCCCATGAGCGCGGACGCCATGCCCTATGCCGACTCCCCGCCCCGGCAGACCTCGGTCACAGGGCAGGCGCAGTTGGTGAGGGGCCGGCCGACACGGCTCAGTTACCGGGCGGCGTCGGGGTGGAGGAGGAGGCGTGGCCGGGTGCGGAGACGAACTCGTAGACGGCGCTGTAGGGCACCTTCACGGTGGGCTGCGTCGCCGGATCGCAGGAGCCGGTCGGGGCCACACCGCCTCGGGTGTCCAGGCGCCGGACCGTCGTCACTGTTGCCAGTTTGCCGGTGGGACGGCCCGACTGCGTGGCGGTCAGCTCCAGTTCGGGGATGTTGCCCTGGCCGTTCGGGGTACGGCTGATGATCTTTCCGGTGACGGCGCTGCCGTCTGGTGCGATCCATTGCGGGGGTCCGGCATCAGGACTCACGAACGAGTGCTTGATGCCGCCTTTGAGGGCGGCGCGCACGTCATGCTGGGTGAAGGCGAAGGTACCGTCGGGCTGCCGCGTGCACCCGTAGATCTGTACGCCGTGCCGTACCGGCGCTCGGAAGCTTCCTGGGGTGCCGGTGTCCGCCGTGGTGACGGCGCCGGGCGAGCCGGTCTGTGACGCGAAGCCTGCTCCGGTGGTGAGGGCGATGGCGCCGGACAGCGCACCGATGCCGAGCACCAGGGCGGCGATCTTCTTCGATCGGCTGGGGGTTCGTTTTCGTGTCATGGCAATCCTGTGCTGTGTGACTGTGCGAGGAGAGTGAGAGGGCTGCGACATCGTCGATCGGCTGTCGCGCACCCTCATGGTGCGCGACGGGCAGCATGGGCGCTCCCTTCTTGTGCCGCGATGGACAGGCCACGTTGCCCTTTCGGGCCGAGCGGAGGGTGGGGGTGTGCACGAACTGCGATGCTGTCACGGACAGTTGACGTGTGTTCACTTCCCCGAGGAGTTGTCTTGAAGTCCACACTCTTGCGTTTCGCGGTCATCCTGGGCGTTGCAGGCGGTCTGGCTGTGACCACCGTCAACTCCCATGGATCGGCCGTGTCCTCGTCTTCCCGTACGGTGGCAGGCTGCTCCTTCACCAACTGCGGCGGGCCTCCCACCTGGTAGCGGGACTGTGCAGGGCGGCTGCGCGCAGGCCCTGTCACCGGTCCACGCCTCCACACCGTCTGGTCGGATGCCACCCCGCCCACGCTGACGTGGACTCACCTCATAACGGTGCACGTTCACAGGACTCCCTGCCGAAGGGCGTGGGCGACGGCGTGGGTTCGGTTGCGCAGCTGAAGCCGGGTGAGCATGGCGTGGATGACGTTCTTGATCGTGCGTTCGGAGAAGTTGAGTTCCAGGGCGATCTCGGAGGTGTCCAGGCCGTCGGCCAACAGCCGGAGGACGTCGATCTCCCGGCTCAGCAGGCCCGAGGAGGTCAGCGCTCGGGGGGCGAGGATGTCCCGCTGGATGGAGCGCAGGTGCTCTGCCAGCCAGGCGATCATGACCGGGGTCATCTCGGCTCGGCCGGCGTGGGCGCCGATCACGGCCTTCACGACTCGCTCGCGTACCGCCTCTTTGCGCAGCAGCACGCTGGACAGACCCAAGTGCACCGCTCTGAGGAACTGCTGTTCCTGGATGAGGTCGGTGATGAGCACCATGCGCATGCCCGCTGTGGTGGACGTGCGCGCGAGGTTCTCCATCCGGGCCAGGGTCGCCGGGCGGACGTGGTCGTCGACCACCAGACACACGTCCGCCTCGGCGCTTTTGTCCTTCGGGAGCAGGGTGGTTGAGGGGTGGTCCTCCAGGTACGAAGCCAGACCGGCGCCCGTGACAGGGTCCGAGGTAGTGACCAGGACACGAACGAGCTCCACGCGCACTCCCGCAGTCATCCAGCCCGGTGCGTGAGCGGCGGTCTGCCTGGCGTCCGCACCGGTGAACACGCTTTACGACTCTTGCGATGGTCGTGGCGGCCGAAAAGTTCGGATCCTCAACAGGCCTTCTCGACGCGTCGGCCGTCGTCATGGATCACAGAACTCCCTGCCGCAGGGCGTAGGCCACCGCATGCGTGCGGTTGCGCAGGTGCAGCCGGTTCAGCAGCGCGGAGACGGTGTTCCTGATGGTGCGTTCGGAGAAGTTGAGCTGCTGCGCGATCTCGGCCGTGCTGAGTCCGTCCGCCAGCAGCCGGACCACGTGGATCTCGCGCCTGGTCAGGGCGGTGCACGGCGCGAAATCCAGCCGTACTGTCGGCTGCTCGAGGTGGGCCGGTGTGCTGCCGGCCTGGCGTGGCAGGCCGCAGGTCCGGGCGGCGAAGACCGCCGCGAGGACCTGTTCGCGTACCGCGGTGCTACGTTGGAGCACGCTCACGACCCCCCAGCGTCTGGCGCGCTGGAGCTGATGTGCGGGAACGGCGTCGGCGATGAGCACCATCCGCATGGCGGGGTTGGCTGCCTGTTTGGCGGTGTACTCGACACGGCGCCACGTAGCAGCGTTGACATCGTTGTCTATCACGACACAGACATCCGATTCGCCGCGCGCCGCCGGGGGCAGCACACGCATCACGGGACTGTTGCGCAGGTAGGAGGCAATCCCTTCGTCCGCTAAGGGATCACGCGCAAGGATCGAGACGCGCAGGGGTTCCATAGGTGTCAACTCCACTCTCAGCGGCACAACTTCGCGTTTGCGTGGCTTGTCATCGCCCGAGGCCGGAACCGGGGGCCCTGCGGCAAGGCCGCCCGGGCCCGCGGACAGGCACACGAAAGGTTGTCCGCCTGCTGAAGTTTCCTTCAATATTGGGGGACTGTGATCCTGTCCCCGCGACACACGGCTGTCAAGTTGGCACCAACTACCCCGAGAGCAACAGTCCGGCCTGGCCCGGGTCGCGTGCACGGCAGGCAGCCCAGTCCGCACCGGCTCGGGAAGTGACCGGTGCGGCCTGGGCTCGTGATGTCGCGCTCAGGCCGCCACGGCAGCCTTCTCACTGTCGGCGGTGTGCCCTTCGCTTACGCCGGCGCGCTGCTCTGCGGGACTGTAGATGAGACCCAGGTGCAGTCCGTAGACCCAGTGCCAGAGGAAGACTCCGACGATGTACTTCCAGCCGAAGTCCAGGCTGAGGGAACCGGGGTGCAGGCCCCGGGCGGGCGCGAAGACGAACGGGGTCATGAAGCTGATGCTGATGCAGGCCAGCAGCGTGCCGAAGAGCAGGCCCTTGGCGAGGTTCCCGCGCACCGTGTTGCGCCACCGCAGAGCGGGCTGCAGCGCGCAGGCGAACAGGACGGCGAAGACCATGCCGTCGACGTAATGCGACAACCCTCCCACCAGGAACTTCTGCAAGGGGGTGGCGAACGGGACGAAGACCCATCCCTGGGAGGTGTTCCAGTCGAGCCTCATCATCCCCACGCCGCCGAGCCAGAAGCCGAAGACCGTGGCGAGATGGGTTGACACCAGACCCGCGAGCAGGGCCGCCGCGACGCGGTGCTGGGTGGCCCAGCGCCGCCACCAGGAAAGTTGCTCCACTGCGTTGGACATGGCGACTCCATGGGAAGAGGTGTACCTGACTGTCACGGACCCGGAGATTCACTTTCGGAGGAGTGGGGCACACCCGGGCACCTAGTCCGCTGAGTGAACTTATCTTCGATCCGCGGACGGAAGTCTCTAGTCGCCCCGTGGCCGTGTCAAGCCTTGGGACACGTCCGCCGGGCAACTGATTCAGTGAACGTGCAACCATGCAGGCCACGAACTCAACTCCGGCCCCGGCACGGCCGTGCACACTATGACCACAAAGCACGCACGGGCTGGCCAATGCGGCGGGCCTGTGACACTGTGCGCGACATGGGACGCAAGCGCGGCTCTGCCGACCGGCCGGCTGCACAACCCCGGCCCGGTCGCGCCGCCATTCCTGGCGCTGCGCGGCCCTGCCGTGACGGCGCGACACCCCGGCCGTGGCCGATCGGCGCACTGCCGCACCCCGCGCCGACTGCGCGGCCCGGCGATACCTCACCGTCCATTCCCGCCCGCGGTGCGGGCGGTTCCCTTTCTCCGTCCCCCTGGAGAGCCCGCATGAACGCGCACGCCCAAGCCCCCGAGCAGGACTCGGAGTACGCCGCCCTGCTGTATCTGAGCGGCCTCGACCACGCGTCCTCGCACTCCGAAGCCGAGCTGCGCCGGGCGGTGGCCGAGACGTTGACAGCACTGGACGACCCGGCCGAGCTGGCCGCGGTCTACCGGGCATGCCTGCGGGGGCCGGGGGCCGTGGGCGACGACATACGGCGAGCACGCCGGGACTGGGCCCGTCAGATGGCGGACGGCCTGGCCAGGACCACGGTCACAACCGTCACCCGGCGGCCCGCGTAGCCGGGCCGCGTTGAGCCGGGTTCACCGGGCGACCATGGACGGGGGGGGACCGGTCGGTAGGTGCGCGGCACTCCGACATCCGGCCCGCCCGGGATGCGTGTCACACCCCTCAGTCTCCGGTTCCTCTTGGCAACTGACCCATCCATGTGGAAAGTTGAATGCCACCAGCACGATGGGCCGGCCGCACGAAGGGACGGGGTTCTCCCCCTCCTGTGGCGGCGGGATGACAGTGAGCGCGGGCGAGGCGCTCACCCGGCCACATATGGCGTACCGACCGGGGGAACACTGGCGTTCCCCTGCGTCCGACACCCGTGCTGCGGTCCTGAAGTGGCGCATTGGCATGGATCCACAACCGCCGTTCCCGGAGCCCCTCCCTGGGCGCGTCCTGGATGCGCCACCTCGGGAGAACGTTAGTTCTCGCTGAAGGGTTCCGGCCATGAAACATGGAGCAGATCTCGGCATGCTCCGCACCTTCCTGTGTGTCTACCGATGTGGGGGCGTTGCCAGAGCCGCAGGTCTGCTCGGGCTGTCCCAGCCCGCCGTCTCGCGTCACCTGAAGGCCCTGGAAGGCGCCACAGGCCGGGCGCTCTTCAACCGCCTGGGACGCGGGGTCGCTCCGACCCGGGCGGGAGACGTGCTGGCCGCTCAGATAGCCGCACACCTGGACGCCCTGGAGGACGCGGTCGACACGCTCATCCCCTCCAGCGCCACCGCCCCGGTACTGCTGGGAGCGCCGGGCGATCTACTCTCGGTCCACGTCCTGCCCAGACTGGCACCATTGCTGGCACAGGGTGTCGACGTCCACTGCCGTATCGGCCTCTCGCCCGAGCTGGCCCAGACGCTCCTCCACGACGAGCTGGACCTCGTCGTGGTGACGAAGATCGAACACGCCCCCACCCGGCAGCTTCATCTGCGGCATCTGTACGAGGAGGAGTTCGTCCTGGTGGGCCGCGCGGGAGAGGCGCCGTACGAGCCCGAGGACGAGACACGTCGCTTCATCGGCTACTCCCCCGCCATGCCCATGGCCCGGCGCTACTTCCGCATGTGCTGGGGCATTCAGCCGCCTGCGCCCGCGTTGACGGTCGCCGACCTCCGGACCGTGGTGGCCGCCGTCGCCGCGGGGGCCGGACTGAGTGTCGTACCGCGCTACCTCGCACAGAAGGACCTGGACGCCGGCAGACTCAGCGTGCTGCACACGCCGCTCACTCCGGTGAGCAACTCGATCTACCTGGCCACCCGCCGGGGCCGGGAACACCTGCCCCAGATCAAGGCGGCGTTCGAGCTCCTCTGCCAGGCAGCGTGACCACGACACGGCCGTGGGTGACCGGCGGCAGGTGAGTTGAGTATGAGTGGGTGCCTGCGGCTACCGGAACGGCACCCACCGTCGTCCCCCGCACACGGTGAGGCCCCGCCGGGGCGGCGGCGGGGCCGTGGGACCGTGTCCGGCAGACCGCCGGAAGGGTGGGGTGCCGGGGAGGACGGGTCAGGAGTCGGCGGTGGCCAGGGTCGGTGTGGTGGCGCGGAGACCCCGCCGGGTGCGGGTCAGTGGCACCAGAGAGATGGCGACGGCGCCCAGGACGGCGGCCACGGCGAAGGTGGTGAAACCCAGAGCGGCGTTTCCGCCGGCCACGACGGCGCCGCCGAGAGTGGGTCCCACCACCGCGCCGGTGCGGCCGATGCCGGTGACCCAGCCCAGGCCGGTCGCCCGTTCCGCGGGGGCGTAGGTCCTGGCGGTGGCGGCGTAGACCATCACCTGGGCGCTGAAGAGCCAGATACCGGTGATGAAGACGATCGTGTAGGCGGCGGCGAGCGGCAGGTGTGCCCTGAGCAGGAAGGTGCCGCAGGCGGTCAGCAGGAACCAGATCGCGGAGACCTTCACGGGGCCGAACCGGTCGGCGGTGCGTCCGGCCACCAGCATGCCGAGGATACCGCCCGCGTTGATGAGCATCAGGAAGGTCACGGAGGAGGACAGGGAGTAGCCCGAGGCCCGCATCAGTTCCGGCAGCCAGGTGGACACGCCGTAGACGAGCAGCAGTCCGGCGAAGGAGGCGATCCACAG
This sequence comes from Streptomyces cellostaticus, assembly GCF_001513965.1. GTDB lineage: Bacteria > Actinomycetota > Actinomycetes > Streptomycetales > Streptomycetaceae > Streptomyces > Streptomyces cellostaticus. The sequence goes on from NZ_KQ948015.1 coordinate 70,936, forward strand.
CAGCGGGGTCGCCCACCGGGAGCGGGGGTGGAACAGACGGGTCACCGCGGACAGGCGGCCCTTGGCGCCCGCCTGCGGTGCGGCGCCTTCCTCGGGGGCGGGGAGCCGGTAGCGGGCGGCGACGGCGTGCGCGGCCTGCGTCCTGCCGCGGGCGAGGAGCACACCGGGTGACTCCGGCAGCCCTGCGGCCACCAGGGGCACCGCCACGAGCGCCGGCAGCACTCCCGCCCAGAACACCCAGCGCCAGCCGTGCTCGGGCGCGACGGTGAGGCCGATACCCGTGGCCGTCATGCCGCCGGCGTGGTAGGAGGTCATCATCACTCCGGTGGCCAGCGCTGCCCGGCGGGGCGGGGCGAACTCGGCGACGATCGCCAGCCCGATGGGCATCAGGCCGCCGAGCCCGAGTCCGGAGACGAACCGGCCGGCGCCGAAGACGGTGACGCCCGGCGCCAGGGCGCAGAGCGCGCTGCCGAGGGAGAACAGGGTGATGCTGGCCATCACCAGCGGTTTGCGCCCCCATGAGTCGGTCAGGGTGCCGGCGGCGAGCGCGCCCAGGAGCATGCCGAAGGTGGTCCAGCTGCCGACCGTCCCGGCCAGGGCCGGAGTGAAGCCCAGGCCGGTGTCGTCGAGCAGGTGGGGCATTACGGCGCCGTAGATGTTGACGTCCATGCCGTCGAAGAAGACGGCCAGCCAGCACAGGGCGATGACGACGGCGACGGTTCTGAAGGAGCGGGCGGGCCGGGGAGCAGGGGGAGCGGTCATGGCCTCTCGCTTCACAGGAGTGCGGATGCGGGACGGGACAGACGATGCCGGGAATCGGCCGGGCGCGGACACAGACTTGTCCGCGCAGTGAACTCTGATTCATAATTGGTTGGCAGTGAGTGTCCGGCTGGGTCCCGTCCTTGTCAACGGGTGCGCGTGAAGCGCCCTTGACTGTCGCGTGAGGTACATGGCATGCCCGAAGATTCCGTGCGGCCCCTGGAGCGAGGTCTTACCGTGCTGCGCTGTCTGGCCTCGCCCTGCCAGGACCAGCCGATGCGGGCCAGCGACCTGGTGCACGCGACCGGCCTGGCCCGTTCCACCGTCGACCGGGTCGTGGCAACCTTGACCCACCTCGGTTACCTCCGTCAGCACGGAGCCGAACTCCGCCTGGCACCACGGCTGATGACACTGGGCAATGCCTATCTGGCGGCCGGCGGTCTGACCCGGGAGGTCACCGATCGCGTGGCCGCGCTCGCCGACGAGGTGCAGGAGTCGGTCTCGCTGGCCGTGCCCGACGGTGACGGGGTGCGCTTCGTCGCCCAGTCACCGCGCCGCCGCGCGATGTCGGTGGCCTTCCAGGTCGGTGACCTGCTGCCGGCGGAGCGCTGCGCCGCGGGGGCCGTCTTCGCCGCCGACTGGGACGAGCGGCAGTGGGCGGCCTGGCGACAGCGCACGGCAGCAGATCCCGAGGGGGCGCCCTCCCCCCTGCTGCGGCCCCGGCGCATCGAGGAGGCGGACTTCGCCCACAGGGCCGGCCAAGCCCGCAGCCAGGGATGGGCCGTGGACGACCAGTTGGTCGAGCCGGGGCTGGTGGCGGTCGCGGTACCCGTCGACACCGGCGGCCGCACCCCGTACGCGCTCAGCATGGTCAGCCATGTCTCCAGGCGCTCGGCGAAGGAACTCGCCCGGATCGCCGTGCCCCGACTGCGCCGGGAAAGCACCGTCCTGGCCCGCCTGCTCGCCCCCGGTACGGCGCAGCCGCCCCCGCGGCAGCGCACGCAGGGCAAGACGGGCGATGCGGTCGGACAGGCCAAGAGCGAACTGGGCGCCGAGTTCCTTCAGTCCCTCGCCCGGGGCCTGGCCGTTCTGGAAGCCCTCGACGGCGCATCCGGCGACGGTCTGCCCGTCGCGGCCCTCGCCCAGCTGACCGGTCTGCCTCGCACCACCGTCCGGCGCTGCCTGCTCACCTTGGAACACCTGGGATACGCCGAACACCGCGAGGGGCTCTTCCGTCCTCTGCCTCGTATCTTCGAACTCGGTCATCCCCGCATCGCCGCGGGCTCGTTCACCGACCTGGTGACTCCGCATCTCCGCGCCCTGGTCGACCGCGTCCAGGAGTCGGCCTCCGTCGCCGTTCTCGAGGGCGGCGACATCCGGTACGTGGCGCGGGTGTCGACCGTGCGCATCATGACCGTCCACATCGCCCTGGGCACCCGGTTCCCCGCCTACGCCACCGCCCTGGGGCGTGCTCTGGTGTCCGGTCTGGACCCCGCCGGGCAGGAGCGTGTCCTCGCCGCCTCCGAGCTGCGGGCCTACACCGGGCACACCGTCACCTCCCCGGCCCGGCTGCGCACCCTTTTCACGGCAGCCGCCGACCAGGGTTATGCCGCCGTCGACGAGGAATTGGAGGAGGGCGTGCGTTCGGTGGCGGTACCGATCAGGGACGGCGACGGCAACGTCGTCGCGGCAGTCAACGTCGCCCAGCACTCCGACGGCACCTCTTTGAGCGAAGCCAGTGAGCGGCTCCTGCCCGCACTGCGGGAAACGGCACAGGCCATCGAGAGCGACCTGCACACCGTCACCCGCTTCGGCACCCTGCTCATCCCCTGACCCGAGGTGCACAGGATTCCACCGATGCGAACACACCTACTGCCAGAGACTGGGTACACGTGAGGAGGTATCCACAATCGTTGTGAGTACTATGCGGTAACGCAACGGCACATCACCTCGGGAAGAGAGCCACTGTGACCGACAACCTTGACGAAACCACCAGCCTCAGGCCGGTCTACGCCGCCCGGCTGGCAGAAGACCTGAAGCACAACGCCGAGGAACAGGAGCGCCTCGCCAGTGAGGTGGCGGCCCTCCAGGAGAAACTGGCGACGCTGCGCCACGACCAGGCTCTGCTGGTCAACATGCAGCAGGCGCTGGGACATACCGAACAGGCAGACGAGCCGGCTGCCGCGGGCAGTGACGAGGCCGCCTCGGTTCCCCGGCAGGCGACGCCGAAGACGCAGGCCGGCAAGGTGCACAGGGGCCGTGCCAAGAAGTCGACGGCCGCCGCGAAGACCGCGCCCGCCGCCCGCTCCACCCAGTCGGCCAAGCAGGGCAAGGACGGGACGGACCAGGGCCCGACCCTGCGCGACCTCGTGGTCACTCACCTCAGCCACGAAGGCGAACCCCGGTCGGCCATCGACGTCGCTGATGCCCTCAGCAAGGCGCACCCGGAGCGCGGCATCAAGATCACCGTCGTACGCAGCACCCTGGAGGCCATGGTCGCCAAGGGACACGTCCGGCGCAGCAAGCGCGGCAAGTCCGTCTTCTACACGGCCGATGCCGCCCGGTCCGCGAGCACGAGCCAGCCCGTCACCGCCTGAACCCGCGGTCCATACAAGGCGCGGTCATGCCATGCCGGGCACGAACAACCCCGAACAGAGCAGCATCCTTGACGTAACGGCGTAACTCTCACGGCGGCGGGAGCCGTTGACCGACCTGCGTCCGCAGGACCGATCCGGGCGCGGGCGGGTAGACGAACAACGGCGGGGCCCACGGGGGGTCGGGAGCCTCACTGCGCACGCAATGCCCACGGGAGGCGAGGACGGCGGCCACCGCGGCCGTCAGGATGCCGACGCTGTGGGACAGCCCCGCTCCCTCATCACCCGATGCCTCGTACATCCGCTCGTCGGGAACATTCCACGTCAAAATCAGGCAGTCCTCGGTCGCATCCAGATCGATGCCGTCGGGCCCGCATGCCCGCTGCGATGCGCGGGCCAGGTGCACCGGGATGCCCACCCGGTGCAGATCAGACCACACCTCGAACGCGAAGTCGGCGAGCGGAAGACCGGCGAGTGACTGCAACGCCGTTTGGGTCACCCACGCAGCGTACCCGCTGGATCAGGGACGTCGGGCACAGGTGCGTGCAGTCGCTCAAGTGAGTTCAAGCACCATTCATTTGCTGATACTTAGTGATCGTCTGCGTCATGGCTCGTCCGGTGACGGATGGGTTTAGCTGGACAAGGCCGCAGTTGGCGCCCCGGCGCCTGCCGTCGCGTGGTGCGAGAAAAGAAACTCTGCGACCGGGCCGTGCTGTCGGTGAGTGCGCGCGTAGGCCGCGGCACCCGCACGCGGCCGTGAAACTCACTGCACAGGAGACACGCATGTCCAGCTTGCGAGGCCGGATCACCGGCGGGCAGCAAGCCCCGGCCGACCGCGGCCACGTCGCACACTTCGCCGGCGACGGTCCACCGCCCGCATGGCAGGCGGCGGTTGATGCCGTGACCGCCGCACATGAGGCTTTCCCGTCCTGGTCGGCGTCAGCCCCCTCGGAACGCAGCGCGGTCTTGATGCACGCCGCTCACCTGCTGATGCTGCGAACGGGCCGAATCGTCCAGACGATGGCCGCGGAAACCGGCGCGGCCGGGCCCTGGGCGGCGTTCAACGCCAAGCTGGCGGCGCAGTTCCTGCTCGACGCCGCGGCCGCAGCCGTCCGTCCGGGCGGGCAGGTCATGCCCGCATCCTCCGAGGGGTCCTGCTCCCTACAGGTTCGCGTACCTCTGGGGGTGATCGCCGCCCTCACCCCCCGTCATGCCCCGCTCCTCATGGCGGCCCGCGCCGTGGCGTTGCCGTTGGCCCTGGGCAACGCCGTGGTCCTCAAGCCCAGCGAAGCGGCCCCTGTTGCGGGCGGGATGCTGCTGAGGGAGGTGCTGATCGAGGCGGGACTGCCGGACGGTGTCCTCACCGTCGTCAGCCACGACGCCGACGACGCCGAGGACGCCGCCGAGCTGGGCCGTGCCCTGGTCGCCGACCGGCGGGTCCGTGCCGTCACCTTCACCGGCTCGGCCACGGCCGGCCGCCAGGTCGCCGTAGCAGCGGCGCGGCACCTGAAGCCGGCCCTGATCGAGGCCGGCGGGAAGAACTCCCTGCTCGTCCTGGACGATGCCGATGTCGAGTACGCCGCCAATGCGGCGGTCGTCAGCTCCTTCCTCAACGCGGGCCAGGGGGGTCTGAGCACCGAGCGGATTTTCGTCGATCGCACCCTGGCCGACGACTTCCTCGCCCGCCTCGCCGAAAAGGTCACGCGGCCGGACCGGACCGGGCCCACCTGGCCCGCCGAAGTCACCGGCGCCATGTCCGACCCGCGTGCCGCTCGCCGCGTGGCGGCCCTGGTCGCCGACGCCCTCGCCAAGGGCGCCACCGCCGTGACAGGCACCGGCCGCCTCGATGAGGACACCGCTTGCCTCGCACCCGTGGTCCTCACCGATGTGACCGCGGACATGGACATCTGGTCGCAGGAAGTGGCCGGTCCCGTCGTCACGGTGCACGTGGTGGACGGTACCGACGAAGCCGTCGCCCTCGCCGGCACCCCGCCTTGCGGGCCGACGGCCGGTGTCATCACCCGCGACTGGGCGGCCGGTCTCGACGTCGCCCGAAGGCTCCCGGCACGCGCCGTCCACGTCAACAACCGTGCCGCCGACCCCGTGCAGGCCCCGTTCGGGCATCTCACCGACTCGGGCTACGGCCCCCAGGCGGGCCTCATCGGCATCGAGTACTTCACCGAAACCCGCTGGATCACCGCGGGCGTCTTGGGCCGCCCCGACTTTCCGCTCTGACCACTCCCCCTGCCCCCCAGACAACGTTGCCAACGAACGGATCGTGCCGTGCGAACAGTGATCGTAGGAGCCGGCTCCGCCGGCCTGGTGTGTGCGTGGAAGCTCAGCGAGGACCCCGGTCACGAGGTCGTCCTCGTCGACGCGGGCATCGACCCGGGCCCCGACGTACCGCTCGAACTCGCCACCGAGATACTCCTGCCCGCGCACTACTACTGGCAGTACACCGACGAGGACACGGGTAACTTCCTGCCGCGCGGCAAGGTCTTCGGCGGCAGTTCGGCGGTGAACGCCGCGGCGGCCACGCGCGGTCACCCCTGGTGCTTCGACGCCTGGGATTCTCCTGTGTGGACCTACGACGCCTGTCTGCCGGCCTTCCGCGCCCTGGAGGCCGACCAGCAGTTCGGACAGCAGGACCACCACGGGTCTGACGGCCCCATCGCCATCACCCGGTACGAACAGAGCGCCTTCGATCTCGCGTTCCAGGACGCCTACCGACGCCAGGGCTTTCACCCGCTGGCAGACCACAACGCCCCCGGAGCCCTCGGCTACGGTCCCTTCCCCACCAACCGCATCGACGGCGTGCGCATGAGCACCCTGGTGAGCGTACTGCCCCACCTGCGCGGGCGTAGCAACGTGGTTCTCCGGCCGGACAGCGAGGTCCTGCGGGTACTCATCAGCGGTGGCACGGCCCACGGTGTGGTCCTCGCCGACGCGGACGGGCAGCACATCCTCGAGGCCGATCGCGTCATCCTGTCCGCCGGCACGTTCGGCACGCCCGAAATCCTCTTCCACTCCGGCATCGGGGCGGCCGACGACCTGCGCAGCGCCGGCCTGCCGGTCCTCGCCGACGCGCCGCAGCTGGGAAGGAACCTGTCCGACCACGTCCTGTTCCAGATGAACATGGAGGTCACCGATCCCTCCGAGCTGCCCATGCCGGGCGGCCAGGGCACTCTGCTCACCTACGAGCTGCCCGGCGACCGTCATCCACAGGCGCAGATCTTCGCCTACCACGCCCCCTTCTTCGACCCCACCGCAGGCCCGCACACCGCCGCCGTGACCGCCTCGCTGGTCACCCCCGAGAGCCGGGGCCACCTCGCACTCGGACCCGGACGAGCCCGCGTCCACCTCCAGCACCTGACGGCTCCCCTGGACCGGTCGCGGGCGGCCGACATCGTCAGGACGGCTGCCCACATCGTCGACGACCTCGCCGCCCAGGGCCGGCTGAAGCTTCCCGACACACCCTGGTGGCGGGCCGAGGACCTGCCCCACGCGTGCCGCGCACAGGCCCTGTCGTACCACCACCCGGTGGGCACCTGCCGGATGGGGCGCGACGATGCGGCCGTCGTGGACGAACACCTGCAAGTGCGGGGAGTGGAGCGGCTCATGGTGGCCGACGCCTCCGTCATGCCGGCCATTCCCCGGGGTCACACCAACCTGAGCGCCATGATGATCGGCTACCGGGCAGCCGACTTCGCAGCCGGCTGAGCCCCTTCCGACAACGTGAACGGACCCCAGGCGGCCCCGGAACGGCATCCGTTCCCGGGGCCGCCAGGCGCCGTGGCGGGTGCGGCGGAGACGATTACTCCGCTTCCGGCGGGCCACTCAGCAGGCGCTTGACGTCCGCCTCGTCGTAGCCGAGTTCGGCCAGGACGTGGTGACTGTGCTGGCCCAGGGTGGGAGGTGCGGCGCGTACCGGCGGGCGGACACCGTCGAAGCTGACGGGGCAGGCGATCTGCTGAAGCGGCCCGACGGCCGGATGCTCCACCGTGCGCACGATGCCGAGAGCCTCGGTCTGCTCGCTGGTCAGGACTTCGTCCAGGGCCCGGATCGCGGTGACCGGGACGCCGGCTGTTCTCAGCAGCTTGCACCAGTGCTCCACCGTGTGCCGGACCAGGACACGATGCAGGTGGGCCTCCAGCAGCCGACGGTGTGTGACACGGGCACTGTTGGTGGCAAAGCGTGGGTCGTCGGCCCAGTGGGGGTGGCCCAGGGCGGTGGCCAGATGACGGAACTGCACGTCGTTGCCGACGGCGATGACGAAGTATCCGTCGGCGGCCCGGCACGCCTGGTAGGGGGTCAGACTCGGGTGGGCCGAGCCGAGCCGTTCGGGCCGCTCGCCCGTGGCGAAATAGGCGGTGGCCCAGTTGATGTGGAGCGCCAGCAACGACTCGTACAGGGAGGTGCTCACGTACCGGCCCCGACCCGTCGTAGCCCGCTCCAGCAGGGCCGCGACCACTCCGATGGTGCCGAACAGGGAGGCCGCCAGGTCACCGATGGCCGACCCTGCCCGCACCGGGGCTCCCTCGGGTTCACCGGTCAGTGACATCAGTCCGGCGGCGGCCTGGGCCACCATGTCGTAGCCCGGTTCGTCGCGCAGTGGGCCGTGGTCACCGAACGCGGAGATGTGCAGAACCACCAGGTGCGGATGGCGTGAGCGCAGCCGGTCGTAGGCGAAGGCGCGGGCCAGTGAGCTGCCGGGGCGGAAGTTCTCGACCATGACGTCGGCGGTGGCCAGCAACCGGTGAGCCGCCTCCTGGCCGTGCGGCGACTTCAGATCCAGGGTGACGGACCGTTTACTGCGGTTGGCCGCCAGGTAGTAGGTGGCGTCGGGGCCGTTGAAGGGCGGACCCCAGCCGCGGGTGGGGTCGCCCCCCTCGGGGTGCTCGACCTTGATGACGTCGGCGCCGAGATCGGCGAGAGTCATCGTCGCGTACGGGCCGGCGAGAATCTTGGACAGGTCTACGACCCGTATCCCGGCCAACGGTTCAGACATCGGCGGCCTCCTTGGCCACCGACAGCGGGACGTGACCGCCGTCGGCCAGGTCTGCCAGATGTTCCAGGGCGGGCAGCGGGAGCGTGCCCGGGTCGTCCTGGAGGCTGCGATAGGTGTGGGCGAGGAGCAGTTTGCGGCCGTTGCCCGTCAGGTCCGCCTCCCATTGGGCCTGTTCGAGAAGCAAGGTGGCCATGATGGCGTGACTGAGCTGGTTCGCGTACCCGCCGATCAGCATGTGCTGCTCGTTCTCGGGCAGATCCAGGATCCAGTCGCCCTTGGCTCGCAACGCATGCCAATGACCGGACATGCGCGCGCCGTAGGCGTCGGCGAGCGCGTGATGGGACGACTCACGGCGCATGCAGCGCAGCACGTCCAGGGCGATGACGTTGGAGGAGCCCTCCCAGATCGAGCCCAGATGGGCGTCCCGCAGCAGCCGGGGATCGACCCAGTCCTCGATGTAACCGTTGCCGCCGCGGATCTCCATCGTCTCGCCGGTGACGAAGCGGGCCCGCTTGCACAGCGTGAACTTGGCCAGCGGGGTCAGGATCCGCACCAGTTCACGGCTGGGGCCGTCACCGCGGTCGGCGGCGTCCAGCCGGGCGGCCGCCTCCAGGACGAACCCCAGCCCGGCCTCGGCCTCCACCAGCAGCGGCAGCAACGTCATGCGCATCAGCGGCTGATCGAACAGGGGCCGGCCGAAGACGTGGCGGGTACGGCTGTGCTGGACGGCCTCGAAAACGGCGCGGCGCATCAGGGCCGTGGAGCGCATGGCGTTGGACAGACGGGAGACGTTGAGCATCTCCGCCATCTGCCGGAAGCCGTGCGCCAGTTCACCCACGGGCTGGGCGTAGGCGCCGTCGAAGGTGACCTCGCCGCTGGGAATCGACCGGGACCCCAGCTTGTCCTTGAGGCGGTCGATGCGGATGGCGTTGAGTGAACCGTCGGGCAGCAGCCGGGGCACCAGGAACATGCCCAGCCCCCGCGTTCCCTCACCCTGACCCGGAACACGCGCAAGAGTGAGGATCACGTCCGCGTCCGGGTTGGAAGCGAACCACTTGTGGCCCGTCAGCCTCCAGTGGGTGTGATGGTCGCTGGCCCGGGTCTGGGTGAGACCCACGTCCGTGCCGCCCTGCCGTTCGGTGATGAACATCGCGCCCGTGGCCCGCACACCGGGCTCGGTGGAGGTCAGCGCCTCCAGCGCGGCCGCGTGGCGTTCGGGATCGAACAGGCGCAGGATCCGGGCAGCCGAGTCGGTCATCGACAGCGGGCACGCCAGCCCGAACTCCGCCTGCACGAACAGGTACGACAGGGCGTGCTTGACCACGTGTGGCACGACAGTGGGCCAACCGGCCACGCCGGGCCGGTGCGACATCGCGGCCAGCCCGAAGTCCTCGTAGGCGATCGCCGCGAGCCGGTCGTGCGCCGGGTGGTAGTCGATGGCGTCGATCCGCTCGCCGTCGCGGGAGTACGGCCGCAGCCGCGGCGGATGAGCGTCCGCCTGCGCGGCCAGCTGGTCGACCTCACCGGCGGCCAGGGCGCCCAGCCGGCTCAGCAACGGCTCCACGCGCGCCCGGTCCTCGGGATCGAGCAGACGGTCCAGCAGCGGCCTGAGAGCCGGATCCTGATCGGCGAAATTCACGAGGCTTCTCCTTGGACGGCGCGCACGACAGCGTGCGAGGAAGCGGGCGCGGTGCGGGCCGGCTCGGTGCGTGCGATCAAAGGCAGCACCCCGGCCAGAGAGACCACGGTGTAGCCCAGGCCCAGGGCGACGACGGGCCAGATGGCCCCGCCGCCCGAGGTCAGTGCCTGCGCCGCGAGGGGCGCGGTTCCGGCGAACAGTGTCGAGGACAGCTGATAGGCCAGCGACATTCCGGTATAGCGCACCTGCACCGGGTACACCCGTGCCAGGATCCCGGCCAGCGCCGCGTAGTACAGCGCATGAGGCAGGGTGGCCAGCCCCATACCGAGCACGGCCAGCCAGAAGCTGCCCGTGCGGATCAGCGTGAACATCAGTGGCAGAAGGACGAATTCGGGCAGCAGCATCCACAGCACCGCCTTGCGCAGCGGCCATCGGCCGGCCAGGACGGCACCGAAAGGCTGCACGAGGACCTGGACCACGAGGGCCAGTGCGATCACGCTGAGGAACGATGCCCGGCTGTAGTGGAGGCTCGAGGTGGCCCAGGACAGGGCGAAGGTGGTTTTGACGTAGGTGATCGCCACACCGGCCGCGCAGGCCAGGGTGCCCAGCACCGTCAGCATCGGGAACTGGGTGAGGACCTGTCTGATCGGGAGCGCGGTGGTCTGCTTGCGTTCGAGAGCGGCCCGCATCTCCGGGGTCTCTTCCAGCCGGACCCGGATGAACAGCCCCACCACCACCAGCACCGACGAGGCGAGGAAGGGGATGCGCCAGCCCCAGGACTCGAAGGCGGCATCGGGCAGCCGGGCGATGCCCAGGAAGGCGAGCGTCGCCAGCAGATTGCCCACCGGAGAGCCCTGCTGCGCAAACGCGCCGTACAACAGCTTGCGCCGCGGCGGAGCGTATTCGGTGGCGATCAGCACGGCACCGCCCCACTCACCGCCCACCGCCACACCCTGCACCATGCGCAGTACCACCAGCAGGACCGGGGCGGCGGCGCCCCACCGGGCGTACCCGGGCAGCAGACCGACGCCGACTGTGGCCACACCCATCATCAGCAGCGTGATCACCAGGGCCTGCTTGCGGCCGTACCGGTCACCGACGTGACCGAAGACCAGCCCGCCCAGAGGGCGGGCGAGGAATCCGACCCAGAAGGTGGCGAACGCGGCCAGCGTACCGACGGCCGGAGAGGTGCCGGCGAAGAAGACCTTCCCCAGGACCAGCGCGGCAGCGGCGCCGTAGATGTAGAAGTCGAACCACTCGATCGTGGTCCCGATGAACGCGCTGACCCCCGCCCGACGCGCCTGCCGGGCGAGTTCCGGGGAGTGGGGAGCGGTCTCTGCTGATGCGTCATGGGGCATGACGACACTTCCTCTCGTGCAGCAGAACTCAGAGGCACAGTCGAGGGGTGGCGAGACTCCCTCGTCTGCGACAGATGTCACTCACTGTGCCCCCACCCCACAGCCGACGTCCAAGACAGAAACCCACAGCACACTGAGACCACTCACGTCTCAATCAGTGAACGCAGGAGTTGACTCAGCGCGCCGGACGGCCGTCGTCACGCAGGCCTCAACCCCCAGCCGGCCAACCGTGGCACGGTAGATGCCGTCAGGAGACTCGGACCCACTCCTTCTCCACAGCCGACGAAGCCCTCGACCGCCTGCGCTCACACCAGGCCCACGGCAAGATCGTGCTCATGGTCGACTGACCGGGACGGACAGCCCCGCCACGAAGAGGACCCACGCCACGATTCCCCATGGCCGGCGAGGTGATCCAAGAAGAAAACGCCCTAGTCGGCGTACGCGGTGGGCGTCGGCAGCACCTGTTCGGCGACGCGCAGCACCGCCTGGAGTGCGGCCGACTCGTTCCCCGTGCGCCAGGCCAACGCGATGGGCAACGTGGGAAGCCCCGAGCCGGCCAGCCGGCGAAAACACACGTGCTCCAAACGGATCGAATCGGCGGATGCGACCACGATGCCCACCCCCACGCCCGCACCCACGAGCGCCAGCAACGTGTAGGCATCCGGGGCCTCCTGCACGATGCGCGGAGTGAACCCCGTGTCGCGACACGCCTGCACCATCGCCTCACGCACCGCCGAGCCACGCGAAGCAGGAAACGTCACAAACGCCTCCGACGCCAGCTGCGACAAGGGGATCTCGGCACACCCGGCCAGCCGGTGACCGTCCGGCAAGGCCACCATCAACGGCTCCACACGCACCACCCGCGCGGATACACCCCGCCGCACCGGCAACGACACGAACCCCACATCCAGTACGTCACCGGCGATCCGACCCAACGCCTCACCCGCGTACGTCGGACCCTCCAGCACGAGTTCGATACCGGGCAGTTGCGTGGTGACCGCCCGCGTCAGCACCGGCAGACAACCGTAGCTACTGGCACCGGCGAACCCGATCGACACCCGGCCCACCACGCCCAACTGCGCAGACCTGACCGACCGACGCACCACCGCCGCATCGGCCAACAACGCCTTCGCCGGTCCCAACAGCGACCGACCCGCATCAGTCAACCGCACCGAACGCGTGGAGCGCTCGAACAGCCGAGCGCCCAGGTCCCGCTCCAACGAACGAATCTGCTGACTCAACGGCGACTGCGCGACATGCAACCGCTGAGCAGCCCGCCCAAAATGCAACTCCTCAGCCACTGCGACAAAGGCAGCGAGATGACGTAGCTCCACACCGCCAACCATCCCACCAACCACTCACAAACAACACACTCCCCACCACAGCAAGGGGTGGAGGACGCCCCCACCGCATGCGTCCGCCGATCCCGCGCGGCCTGCCGGGGGACGGGTGAGGATGCCTGGCGGCCGGCTGCGACGCGAGGGGCTCGCGGTGGCAGGAAGCCGCACCGCGAGCCTCGTATGCCCTTCAGGAGCAGTGGACGGTCACCTGGACGCTGCCGCCGTTGCTGGAGAAGGTGATCGTGAACTGGCCGTTCCCGGGCTGCTGCTCGGTCCGGCCGCCCAGCGCAATCTCCTGCGAGTCGTTCCCGGCGAGGGACCCTCCGCTCTGGTTGAGGGTGACCCCGGCGGGCAGCCCGCCGGCCGTCCAGTCCAGATTGCCGCTGCCGGTGTTCACAACGACCAGCTTGTTCGGCCACTCGCCGTTGGCGCAGTACTCCTGGACGTCGGTCGAACGAAGCGCCAGCACACCCGCGGCTGCCGGGGTGGGCGGGTTCGACTGCTTCGGCAGCCGCGCCTGGCTCGGTGACTCGGTGGTCCGCTGATCGGGGCTGTGGCTTTCGGCGGGCGGGGTGGAGACGTCGGCCGTGGGCGAGTCCGCCGTGCTCGGCGAGTCGCTCGCGCCGGGCGTGGACACCGGGCTCGCGGCCGGGGCGGCGGGGGCGCCGGACAGGCTGGTTGAGACGGCACCGGAAGGGGTGGCCACAGCCAGTGGCGTGGTGGCGGCCGGGTCGTTGCCGAGCCGCTGCCCGACGACCACGCCGCCGACGGCGACCACCATGACGCCGCCGATGATCAGCGCGAGAGTCTTCGGCTTCGGCTTCGCGGCCCTCTTCGGTCGCAGCTTCTTCGAGTGGCCGGTACGCCCGCCCTGAACGATGATCCCGTGACCCACCGCCCGGGGGTCGTCCTGCTTGGGCCCGATAGCCCGAGGATCGTCCCCACCGCTGCCTCCGGCGACACGGCCGCCCTGAACGATGATGCCGCCCTGCACGATGATGCCGTCGTCGGCTGGGTCACCGATGGTCCGGGGGTCGTCCTGCTTGGGGCCGATCGCGCGGGGGTCATCCTGCTT
>NZ_KQ948015.1:84733-364997 GCF_001513965.1 Streptomyces cellostaticus
GGGACCGATCGCCCGAGGATCATCCTGCTTCGGACCGATCGCCCGAGGATCATCCTGCTTCGGACCGATCGCCCGAGGATCATCCTGCTTCGGACCGATCGCCCGAGGATCATCCTGCTTCGGACCGATCGCCCGAGGATCATCCTGCTTCGGACCGATCGCCCGCGACGAATCCTGACCGGTCGGGCGGCTGCCCTGGACGGTGATGGCGGTCGGGTCCGGGGCCGGATCGGTGAAACCGCCGTCCGGGCCGGCGGCCGCGACGTGGGATCCGTCCGTCGTGTGCTCGCCGCCGGTGCGGGCGGCCGCGGACGGATCCGCGGCCTCCGCATGCGTGCCTGCCGTCGCGTCGCCCTCCGGACGCGGCACGCCCGGCTCCCGTCTGCCTTCGCTCATCGCGCGCAATCCCCCACTGGCCCTCAATGGCCGTCGCTGGACATCGCCCCCATCACCACCGTCATGAGCCATGACGCCGAGGGGCTGCTCATAATTAGCCACCGTTTGGCCGAGAGGTCCACCCCAGGGATATGACAGCAACGTCCCGATCTCGTACCGACCCCCCCGTCCAGAACCGCCCGGTCCGCCGGGGCGGTGGTGCCGAGGCGGGTGAACCCCCGGGTTGTGTATGGTCACGTCCCCTGCATCCGGCACGACCGTGCCTGACGTGAGAGGGGTCGGGATCGGTGTGAGACTGAGCGCGGAAGGGGTGATCCCCGTGCCTGACCCACCGCATGCGTCCGCCGGTTCCGACACTGCCGTCGACGAGAGCCGGCTGGAAGACCTGATCATAGAGGCGCAGACGGCGCTGCCGTTCGAACTGTCCGCCCTGGCGAACCGGTGCGCTGCGGCTCTCGGCCTGGACACCGTGCTGATCTACCTCGTCGACCTGCAACAACGGCTGCTGATCCCCCTCGACGAGGCCTTGGCGCCGCTGCCGGTGGCAGACTCGTCGGCCGGCTGGGCGTACCGCACCGTCTCCCCGCGGGTGGTCGACGCCGACGACGGCGTGATGGTCTGGATGCCTCTGGTCGACGGTGCGGAGCGGCTGGGCGTGCTGGCGGTGGGGACCGCCTCGCTCGACGGGGTACGGATGCGCCGCAGCAGGATGCTGGCCCATCTGTTCGCCATGCTGATCACCTCCAAGCGTGCCTACAGCGACTGGCTCGCCGCCCGCACCCGCACTACGGCCATGCGGTTGCCCGCCGAGATGCTGCGGGCTTTCCTGCCACCCCACACCATCGGCAGCAGCAAGTGTGTCTCGACCGCGGTCCTGGAACCGGCGTACGACATCGCCGGCGACGCCTTCGACCACTCGGTGGTCAAGAACGTGCTGCACACCATGATCCTCGACTCCATGGGTCACGATCTGACCGCCGGCCTGACCACGTCGGTCGCCATGGCGGCGGCACGGAACACCCGCCGCGGCGGTGGCGACCTGGCCGACGTCGTCGGCTCCGTCGACCAGGCGCTCACCCAGTGGCTGCCCGACCATTTCTGTACCGGCGTGCTGTGCCGGCTCGATGCGGTCACCGGCGTGCTGCACTGGGTCAACTGCGGTCACCCTCCGCCGCTGCTGATCCGTGCCGAGCGGGTGCTCGACGGGGCGCTCGACAGCCCCCCGGAGCCCCCGATCGGCCTGGCGGGCGAACTCGCCCCGGCAGCCCGGCAGGTCCACGAGACGACACTGAAACCGGGCGACCACGTCCTGCTCTACACCGACGGCGTCGTGGAGGCACGCGATGCGGACGGAGTGGAGTTCGGCCTCGACCGGTTCACTGACTTCATCATCCGCTCCTCCGCCGCCGGCCAACGCCCGGCCGAGGTGCTGCGGTTGCTCCTCCACGCCATCCTCGACCACCAGCGCAACCAGCTGCGGGACGACGCGACCATCCTGCTCTTCGAATGGCGCCCGCAGGGCCGGTGACGCGGCGCCGAGCCTCTCCTGCGCTCACGCGCAGTCTTCGAGCCCCGCCTCTTCCAGGTGGTGTCGCCCCACCCTCACTGAGCCAAGACCCTGAGGCAGCAGGTGAGTTCTCGGAAACAACGCGTTCACGACAGCGGGGACCGACGGTAACAACGGCTTTCTAGCGTGACCGGCCGTGGGATCAGAGTCGTATACACGGCCGCACGCGACTCATGACGGTCCGTCGGCTTCCCCGTCCTGCCGATGACGCCAAGCGGGGCTCTTCCCTTCATCGAAGCACCCGCACCGGCACATCGGGAGGCGCGACATGAGCACCACCGAGTCACAGCTGACAACGACAAGCACGACGAAAGCCGCCGAGGACCAGGCGGTCAGGGAGACGCTGGAGGACTACACCCTCCGTTTCGCTCCCCGCAGTTACCGCCGCTGGACCCCCATGGTCGTGGCGACCACCGCGCTCGGCGGCATCGCCTACATGGCCGACTTCTCCATCGGCGCCGGCATCGGCCTGGCGCACGGCACGGGCAACGCGCTGGTCGCCATCGCCGTGGCCGCCGTCGTCATCTTCATCACCGGCTTTCCTCTCGCCTACTACGGCGCCCGCTACAACATCGACCTCGACCTGATCACCCGCGGCTCCGGCTTCGGCTACTACGGCTCGGTATTGACCAGCGTCATCTTCGCCAGCTTCACCTTCATCTTCTTCGCCCTCGAAGGCTCGATCATGGCCCAGGGCCTCAAGCTCGGCCTCGGACTGCCGCTGTGGCTGGGCTACCTGGTCTCCACCTTCATGGTCATCCCGCTGGTGATCTACGGCATGAAGGCACTGAGCAAGCTCCAGGTGTGGACGACCCCGGTCTGGCTGCTGCTGATGGTCGGCCCACTGGTCTACCTCGTCGCCACCGACCCCGGCACGGTCGACCGCTTCCTCGCCTACACCGGCACGGACGGCGACGGCGCCGTCAACACCGCGTCCGTGTTGCTGGGTGCAGGCGTGTGTCTGTCGTTGATCGCGCAGATCGGCGAGCAGATCGACTACCTGCGCTTCATGCCGCCCAAGACCGAGGCCAACAAGCGCACGTGGTGGACCGCCGTGGTCATGGCCGGTCCCGGCTGGGTGGTGCTCGGCGCGCTGAAGCAGGCCATCGGCGTCTTCCTCGCCGTCTACATCCTCGCCAAGGTCGGCCCGGCCGCCGCGACCGAGCCGATCCAGCAGTTCCGCGGTGCCTTCGATGCGATGATGCCGTCCTGGATGGTCGTCCCGCTGGCCGTGGCGCTCGTCGTGATCAGCCAGATCAAGATCAACGTGACGAACGCGTACTCCGGTTCACTGGCGTGGACGAACTCCTTCACCCGCGTCACCAAGCACTACCCGGGCCGCATGGTCTTCGTCCTGGTCAACCTGGGCTTCGCGCTCGCCCTGATGGAAGCCGACATGTTCAGTTTCCTCAACAGCATCCTGGGCTTCTACTCGAACTGCGCCATCGCCTGGGTGGTCACCGTCGCCACCGACATCGGGATCAACAAATACCTGCTGAAGCTCTCCCCGCTCCAGCCGGAGTTCCGCCGGGGCATGCTCCACGCAGTCAACCCGGTCGGTGTCGTGTCCTTCATGGCCGCCTCCGGGCTGTCCATCGCCATGTACTTCCATCTGCTGGGCGATACTCTCCAGCCGTACTCCCCCGTCGCCGCGGCCGTGATCGCCTTCGTCCTGACCCCGCTGATGGCGATCGTCACCAAGGGCAAGTACTACCTCCGCCGCATCCACGACGGCATCGACGAGCCCCTGCTGGACGCGGACGGCAACCCGAGCGCACTCACCCTCGACTGCCACGTCTGCCACCAGCCGTACGAGCGCCCGGACCTGACCGCCTGCGCCACCCACGACGCGGTGGTGTGTTCCCTGTGTCTGAGCACGGACAAGGCCGGCGACCACGTGCTGCCGTCCGCGGCCTAACGCACACCCTGCTTCGAAGCGGAGCGCTGCGGGTCAGTCGTCCCCTCGCTGGCGTCGGATCCTGGCGGCCACGTCGTTCTGTTCCGTCTCCCACCAGGGGCGTACCCGTTCGGGGGACGGTGCCGGGCCGTGGTCCGCCGCGGGCGGGGCGGGGACGACGGCGAGTTCCGCGTCCAGGCGGCGGTCCAGCACCGCGGTCTGGGCCCGATCGGCGCGCGCCCACTGGAACAGGATCGCCAGCAGGAAGGGCAGCGCGACCAGTTCGGCGATGCTGAGCATCGCGCCGCCGCCGATCTGCTGGTCGTGCTGAACGTCCGGCGACCAGGACGGGGCATGGTGCAGATACCAGGCACCCGCGATCAGCGTGCCGTGCGTCATGACGACCACGCCCGGGACCGCATCGACGATGCCGTCCAGGAAGACCAGCGCCGCCCGCACCGGATGCGTGCACCAGGACGGCAGCGCCTCTTCGTGCGTCAGCACCGGTACGACGACCAGGCAGCCGGCCGCCAGCAGGTGCAGGTACATCAGCTCGTGCAGCCAGCCCACGCGCAGGGCAGTGGCGAAGTACGGCGTGAAGTAGACCGTCAGCTCGGTGCCCAGCACCAGGGCCGTACTTACCAGCGGGAACGTCAGCGTACGTACCAACCGGCCCGTCATCACCCGCCGGACCCGCCCCGCGGCCCTCTCCGGCAGCGCTTCGACGGCCAGGCGCAGCGGATCGCCGAGGGCCAGGCCCAGGGGCGCGACCAGATCGAGCAGGATGTTCTGCACGGCGGCCGGCCAGAACAGCACGTGGTCATACACGGCGAGCCCGGACATCGTGGCCGTCACCAGGCCCCCGAGCCCGATCAGCACGAAGGCGGCTGCACGGGCGGGCGGCCAGGGCTCGCCGCGCCCGAGCAGCCGGGCCACGCCCCAGCCGTAGAGCACGCCCAGGACCACGACCAGCAGCAGCGCGGGGAGGTCCAGTTGCCACGAGGACAGCAGACGGCCGGCGGTCAGTTCCGCGAGTTGGCCTGCCGATTGATCGGTCACCGCGTAACCAAGCATGCGGATTGCCCTCCTTCGGGTCTTATGGGGACGAGTCGCCTCCACTCCGCAGCGGGACGGTAGTCCCCCAGCGCCCCGGGATGGGACAGGGGGTCTCGCGATGCGCCGGGTAGCGAGGTCACGCCAGGCCGAACCAGCCGAGCACCGTCTGGACGAGCAGGATGGTGGACATGGCGGCGACGCCGACGACCACGGCGGTCGCGGCGATGCGGTAGCGCGGCCCGTTGGCGGCCTCGCCGAGGACGGAGCGGCGGTTGGTCAGCACCAGCAGGTAGACCAGCACGATCGGGCTGATCAGGCCCTGAAGGACCTGGGTGCCGATCAGCAGCTGGATGACATCGACCGGGGTCATCGCCACCGTGGCGCCCAGCACGATCTGGGCGGTGAACAGGCCCAGGAACAGCGGGGCGTCGCGGAAGCTGCGGGAGACGGAGCGTTCCACGCCGGCGGCCTCTCCTATGGCGTAGCTGGCGGAGAGCGGGACGACGGCTCCGGCCAGGGCGGAGGCGCCGATCAGGCCGAGCGCGAACAACAGCTCGGCGTTCTGCCCGGCGACCGGCTTGAGCGCCTCGGCCGCCTGGGCGGCGGAGTTCAGCGGGCCGGTGCCGCCGATCGCAGAGGCGGTGGCGATGATGATGGTCAGGCTGATGACACAGGCGAAGACCGCGCCGAGGACGGCGTCAGCACGGATGAGGGGGTAGTCGGCGGGCTTGGCACCCCGGTCCACGACGCCTGCGGCCGCGTAGAACTGCATGTACGGGCTGACCGTCGTACCGATCAGAGCGACCGCCAGCAGGATGAAGTCCTTGCTCGGCTCGACGTGCGGGACGACCAGGTGGTGGCCGACGGCGCCCCAGTGCGGGTGGCCGAGGATCATCGCGATGGGGTAGGCGAAGAACGCCAGCGACATGATGAGGAAGATGCGTTCGGCCCAGTGGTAGGAGCCGAACAGCACCAGCGCCCAGAGCAGGATCGCAGCGGGCGGGATGACCGCCCACTTGGGTACGCCGAGGAGTTCGAAGGCGGCGCCGATGCCCGCGAACTCGCTCACCACCAGGCCCGTGTTGGCCAGCAGCAGGCAGAACACGGCGAGGGCGGTCAGGCGCAGGCTGAACTGCTCACGGATCAGCGCGCCGAGGCCCTTGCCGGTGTGGGCCCCGAGGCGGACGGCCATCTCCTGCACCATCACCAGGGCGAGGGTGACCAGGACCATGAAGAAAAGGGTTCCGTAGGTGAACTGGGAGCCGGCCGAGGCGTAGGTGGCGATGCCGGCGGCGTCGTTGCCCGCGTTCGCGGCGACCAGGCCGGGGCCCGCGATCGCCGCGACCATGGTGAGGCGCCGCCAGCCGGTACGGCGCGCCGGTGCCGCTGTCGGGGCGGTGACGGTGTCCAGGTCGTGGGTCACTGCAGGAACCTCCGGAAGTGCAGGCGCCCGCGCTCGGGCAGCATGGCGTCGAGCAGGTCGTCGGCCAGGATCCGGCCGATCGGGCGGTCCCCGTCGTCGACCACCAGCAGCGAGGAGGCGCGGGCGGCCACCAACTGATCGGCCGCCTCGGCCAGCGGGGTGTCGGCGTGGACGGTGACGGGCGGGCCGAACTGGGCCAGCCAGACGAGCAGATCGGCCACGGGCGACGTGTCCTCGGCCACCGCCAGGTCGAACAGTGCGATGTCGCACAGCAGCCGGTCGTGGTCGTCCACGACGGCGACGGCGTCGATCTCGGTGCGGTGCTCGGCCTGTTCGGCCAGCCGGGCCCGTACTTGGGCGACGGTCTCGTCCCCGTGGGCGGTGACCAGCAGGGTGGTCATCGCGCCGCCCGCGGTGCCCTCCCGGTGGGTCAGCAGCCGGCGCAGTTCCGCCGCCTCGCCGGTCGGCATACGGCGCAGCAGGTTCTCGCGCTCCTCGGGGGTCAGGTCGCGCAGGGCGTCGGTGGCCTCGTCCGGTTCCATCTCGTCGACCAGCCGGGCCGCGTGGTCGGGAGCCGCCTCGCGCAGGAGGTTCTCGAGTTCGGCCGGTTCCATCTCCTCCAGCGCGTCGGCGGCCTGCTCCGGCTCCAGCCAACCGAGCAGCTGCTGGCGCTCGCTGCGGCCGAGGTCTTCGAGGATGTCGGCCAGATCGGCCGGGCGCAGCCGTCGCAGGGCGGTCCGGGAGGCGCGCAGCCGTACCTCGGGCGGTCCGTCGGTGGCCTGCTCGGCGAACGGGGCGACGGCCTGCCAGTCCAGCACCCGCTCCGGGGTCGGCCGGGCCTGCCAGCGGCGGGGGCCGAGCCGCCGCAGCAGGGTGGGCAGCGATACGTCCACGCCGACCAGCAGCACGCGGTCCACCAGGGGCGCGAGGTAGAGGTCGGCGGCGCGGGTGACCTGGACGCCGTCGACGTCGACCAGTTGGTGGTCGAGGACGTCGCGGGCGAGCAGGACCTCGCCGGGGCGGCGGACGAAGTCGCGCAGGTCCACCCGGGCGGTACGCAGCCGCACGTGCCCGGCGTGCACCTTGCTGATGGCGTCCGCGGCCAGGAACGTGCGCCGTCGCCCGATGCGCAGGATCAGCCCGGTGACCGGCGGATACGGATCCGGCCCGTACAGGCGGGCTACGACGTCGACGACACGGCCGACCTCCTCGCCGGCCTGGTTGGTGACCGGTCCGCCGACCAGTCCGGCCAGCGAGACGAGCGAGGTGCGGACCGCCTTGGAGGCGGTGGCGCGGCGCTCCAGGGTCCCCCGGCGGTCGCGAAGACGGGCCGAGGTGGACATGAGCAGCGTGTTGACGGACAAGGTGAACACCCCCTTGCCCCTGCATGACGGGGCAGCGGGCGGGCCACGGCAGCGCCGTCTCCCCCGCCGAGGGCCGCACGACACACAAGTGCCCCGCAACTCCGGGCGGTCCGATGACGGCCGCCGGGCGGATCAGGTAAGCAGGAGGGAGAAGACGGGCTGCCCCGGGCCGCGGAAGGACGGCGAGGACAACGCGGAAAGGGGCCGACTATGACCCGGACTGCTGTCCAATTCCGCCTCCTCCCGATCCCGGCCACACTCGCGACGCTGCGGCCGAACGGCAAGGGGCAACCGGGCAGCTGGGCCCGGCGCACCCCAACTCGTCAGAGCTTTGGCACTCCACGGCGTATCCCGTACGTACGGGGAAGCCACTTGGGGTCACCCCTTGGGCCGGGGAGACCTGTCCTGATCCGGAGCGTCTCTCGACGGGTGGGATCAGTGGCCTGTGTCCGTGAAGACGCCTCACCGAACGAGGTGTCCTGTCGAAACCGCGTCAACCATACGCCCCCGCCACCCCGCCCTCCCCACCCATGACCGGCGCTTGACCTCGTGCCTACGCGACCGTGACCGTCCCTGGCTCCGCCCCGGTGGCGGACAGGGCGCGGTTGCGGCGCTCGAGCACGTCCGGCGAGGCGACGACGGCGTCCGCGTCAGCCACATCGCTACGCTCGCCGACCAAGGCGACCAAGGCGACCAAGGCGACCAAGGCGACCAAGCGTCAACATGTCCCCGCCTGCCCATTCTGAGCAACGCAACAGACGACCACGGCTGGACCGCCGCCTGGCACGTCGACCTGACGGATGCCAAGGGCGAGGACCCCGAGGTCACCGTCGACGCGAAGACCGGCAAGGTCACGGCCACCAAGGCTGACGACGGGCGGAACGACAGCGACAGCACCTCCGGCGACCACGACGAGGGCTGACAGCAGATCACCGGCATCACAGAAACCGGGCGGGGACCGCTCCGGCGGACACCCCGCCTGGTCACACCGCGCGACCTCGCGGGCAGGCCGTGCCGCTCGCTCCGGGCCACGCTGCCAGGCGGGGGCTGTCGTGGATCACGGAGTCAGCGATGCCGAAGCCCGAGCCGACGAGGAACCGGTCGTCCCTGCGACACAAGCTCCGCTGCGCCCTGCGGCACCCCGCACGGGTCCCTCTCTCTCCCTGCGCCGACTGCTCGGGACACCTGGCTGGGCCTGCGCCACCGCGACCACGTCGGGTACTACCGCGCCGTCATCAGGCGGACACCGCACGCAGCCCGGAGCGGGCCGTCGGAAGCCGTTCGGAGGAGCGGTGGCTGGCGCTGCTGGGCCTGCAGTTCGACTGCCTCGTAGAGCACGGTCTGAGGCCGCAGGACCGGATGCTGGAGATCGGCTGCGGGAACCTGCGCGCGGGGTGGCGGTTCATCGACCACCTCGAACCCGGCCACTCCTACGGGATCGACATCTCACCGGACATCCTCCTCGAGGCGCAGCACACCCTCGTCCGCCGGGGCCTGCAGGCCCGCCTCGCCCACCTGGCCCTCGTCGAGAACCTGGTGCTCGACTTCCTGCCCTCGCGCTGGTTCACCGTGGTGCACGCCCACAGCGTCTTCTCGCACTCGCCACTGGACGTGATCGACGAGTGCACGACTCCCGCACGGCCAGTCGAAGATCCGGGTCACGGACGCGGCGACGTAGCAGCGCCGCAGGCGTGTCGTGCGGTGATCACACCACCTGGAAGCTGGCCATCATCGCCATGTCCTCGTGTTCCAGGTTGTGGCAGTGCAGCATGTACCGGCCGCGGTAGCCGCGGAAGCGGACCAGCACGTCGACGACCTCGTAGGGGCGGACGTCGACCGTGTCCTTCCAGCCGGCGTCCGTCGGCTCGGGCGCCCGGCCGCCGCGCGACAGGACCTGGAAGTGGGCCAAGTGCAGATGCACCGGGTGGTGGAAGTCGCTGGTGAAGCGCCAGCGTTCGACGGTGCCGAGGCGCGGGCGGGCCATCACCTCCGAGCTGCTGAAGGGGCGGCCGTTGATGGTCCACGCGTCGTCGGAGCGGCGGAAGTCGAAATGGCGGGTGGCGACGGCGGATGCCGGGTGCAGGGCTGTGTAACGGGAGAGGCGGGCCGGGATGTGGCTGACGTCCTTCTCCTTGCGGACGACACGGAAGCGCATGACCTGGCGCATACGGCCGTGCACCGCAGTGTTGACCAGGGTGACGTGGCTGCCCACCGGCGACCAGTGGATCAGCGAGGTCCGTGCCGACACCCTCGGCCACGCGCTCCCGCCCGACCCCTCCTCGGACCGGCTCAGCCGCATCGACGCCTACCTCGTCCTCGACTTCTACGCCTGCCCCCTCCCCCGTCGGGTCACTCACCGAAACAGGAGCACCACATGTCCAGCACCACCCTCGACTTCTCCGGCCAGAAGGTCGTCGTCACCGGCCGCACGCAGGCAAGCGCCGACGAGGCAGCGGCTGCCCTGTCCTCCCACGGCAAGGCCGTCGGCCTGGCGGCCGACCTGGCCGACCCCGTGGCCGTCGACCGCCTGCGCATCGTCCTCAACGACCAGCACGCCGACGCCACCCTCCTCGTCAACGCGGCCGGTGTCTTCGCACCGAAGTCCTTCCTGGAGCACACGCCCGAGGACTACGACCGCTACCACGCCATCAACCGGGCCTTCTTCCCCCTCACCCGGACGATCGTCGGCGACATGATCGACCGCGGCGCGAAGGGAGCCGTCGTCAACATCGGCTCCATGTGGGCTCACCAGGCCGTCGCCGCCACGCCCTCGTCGGCGTACTCGATGGCCAAGGCCGGACTGCACGCGCTCACCCAGCACCTTGCGATGGAACTCGCCTCGCACGGCATCCGCGTCAACGCGGTCGCCCCGGCCGTCGTGCGCACCCCGATCTACGAGGAGTTCATTCCCAAGGCGGAGGTCGACTCCGCACTCGACGGCTTCAACACCTTCCACCCCCTCGGCCGCACCGGCACCCCCGACGACGTCGCCGCCACCGTCGCCTTCCTCCTCTCCAGCCGGACCGACTGGGTCACCGGCGCCATCTGGGACATCGACGGCGGAGTCATGGCCGGACGCAACTGACCAGCGCCCCCTCCCACTCGCGCGCCGTCCCCAGGCGGCGACGCCCGGGCCGTGGCCGTGGCCGTGGCACTGACCACCCAGTGCGCCTACTGCATCGAGACCACCATGATCGCGGCCGCCCTGCGGGCCGGCGGTGGCACCTCGGGGCCGACCAGGTCCTGTCATCAGAATCAGCGTCGAACGAGCCTCAACCATCGCCTCGGAACTCATCAGGAGAAGAGTCCACGGGCGCCCGGCCCACTGCGCTCTCTTGGAAAAGCCGCAGGCAGCACGCTCACGCGGCCCCGTCGTCCTCGACCGGATAGGGCACGAACGTGCTGCTGTTCTGATCGATGAGCAGCGAACGCCCCAGCGGGGGCACGGCCCGCTGCGAACAGCCGAGGCGTTCGCAGACCCGGCAGCCCATGCCGATCGGGGTCGCGGCGGAGGCGTTGGCCAGGTCGAGGCCGTCGGAGTAGACGAGACGGTGGGCATGACGGATTTCGCAGCCGAGCCCGATGGCATAGGTCCTGCCGGGTTCACCCCAGCCGCCGCGGTGCCGGGTGACCGCGCGGGCGGTCCACAAGTAGCGCTGTCCGTCGGGCATTTCGGCGATCTGGACATGGATGCGGCCAGGGGCGGCGAACGCCTCGTAGACGTTCCACAGCGGGCAGGTACCGCCGGCCCGGGAGAACGGGAAGCCACTCGCCGACTGTCGCTTGGACAGGTTGCCGGCCCGATCCACACGGACGAAGGAGAACGGCACCCCGCGCAGCCGGGGGCGTTGCAGGGTGCTCAGCCTGTGGCAGACGGTTTCGTAGCCGAGGCTGTAGTGGTCGGTGAGGCGTTCGATGTCGTAGCGCGCCTCTTCGGCTGCCGTGTGGAACGCGGTGTACGGCAGGATCAGCGCGGCGGCGAAGTAGTTGGCGATGCCGATGCGGGCCAACGCGTGGGAGGCCGAGCCGGGCGCGAAGTCCTCGGCGGCCTGCCGGCCGAGGATTTCGCCGTGTTCCAGCAGGGCCAGCTGGGTCGCCATCCGGAAGGCACGCTGACCGGGCCGCAACCTCGGGGACAGATGGAGGGTGCGGCTTCTCCCGTCGTAGCGGTGCAGCCGTTCGCCGGGCTCGGCGGCGAGATGGATGCCGTGGGCGTCGGCGAGTCTTCTGGTGAGTGCCCCGATCACCTCGCCCGGCCGGATGCCGATCTCCCCAGCCAGTCGCTCGGCCGCGAGGTCACTGTCGTGGAGATAGTTCTGCCGGCGGTAGAAGAAGTCCCGGATCTCCTCGTGGGGTGAGGACGCAGCTCCCCGGTCGCCGTCCCGGCCGTCCGTCACCCCGGCCAGACGCTCGGACAGCCGCTGATTGCGGCGACCGAGGTCGAGCAGGACCTGAGCGACGGCAGGCAGACGGGCAGCGAGATCACCGAGGTCGGCGGCCGTGACGCCGCCCTCGGCCATCTCCCCGGCGAGCGCCTCGCGCAGGTCGGCCAACAGCCGAGCCGTGTCACGCTCGGAGAAGAAACCCGGGTCGACGCCGAACGCCTCGGTCAGCCGCAGCAGGACCGGCACGGTGAGCGGACGGGAGTCGTGCTCCATCTGGTTCAGATAGCTCGGCGAGATCTCCAGTACACGGGCGAGTTCGGCCTGGCTCATCCGGCGTTCCTCACGCAGCCGTCGCAGTCGCGCGCCCGCGTACGTCTTGCTCACCGACCGCTCCTCCACACCCGGGACCCGATCCCGTCAGCGTACGGGACCGACCCCCGGCTGCAACCTTCGCAAGGTTGGCAAAAACCGGCGCGAAGATTCGCAGAAGTTGGCATCGATCCACCATTGATGGCACTCGGTGCCAGTGCCAAAGTCGTAGTGCGGCCCGCCGGACACCGGCAGGAACAGTCCGGAACCGGGGCACGATTTCTGCCCTGACGTCGGAGATCCCGGCAGCGGTGGCGGCCTGTATCGGCAGCATTGCTCAGCTTCGCCCTCCAGGGTGACGGCGGGCCGCATCCCGTACAACGACACGCAGTGCCAATCCTGCTTCATTGGGCGGCGGGATTGGCAGCCGGCACAGACCGAGGAGACGTGACAGGCATGGCAGGAGCAAGGACGCAGGCGGCCGATGAACTCGCGCAGCGCTGGGCCACCGACCCGCGCTGGCAGGGCATCGACCGCACCTACAGCGCCGACGACGTCGTACGGCTCTCCGGCAGCGTCCGTGAAGAGCACACCCTGGCCTGGCGCGGCGCCGAGCGGCTGTGGCGCCAACTGCACGAGCAGGACTACGTCCACGCGCTCGGCGCCCTCACCGGCGGGCAGGCCGTCCAGCAGGTCAGGGCCGGCCTCCAGGCCATCTACCTGTCCGGCTGGCAGGTCGCCGCCGACGCCAACCAGGCCGGCCACACCTACCCCGACCAGAGCCTCTACCCCGCCAACTCCGTACCCCAGGTGGTCCGACGGATCAACAACGCGCTGCCGCGCGCCGACCAGATCGCCACCGCCGAGAACGACGGCGACACCACCGACTGGCTCGCGCCGATCGTCGCCGACGCGGAGGCCGGGTTCGGCGGTCCGCTCAACGCCTTCGAGCTGACCAAGGCGATGATCGCGGCCGGCGCCGCCGGCATCCACTACGAGGACCAGCTCGCCTCGGAGAAGAAGTGCGGTCACCTCGGCGGCAAGGTCCTGGTGCCGACCTCCCAGCACATCCGCACCCTGAACGCGGCCCGCCTCGCGGCCGACATCGCCGACGTGCCCACTGTCATCATCGCCCGCACCGACGCCCTAGCCGCCAACCTGCTCACCAGCGACATCGACGAGCGCGACGCCGAGTTCGTCACCGGCGAGCGCACGGCCGAGGGCTTCTACCGCGTCCGCAACGGCATGGCCCCCGTCATCGCCCGAGGGCTGGCCTACGCCCCATACGCCGATCTGATCTGGGTCGAGACCGGCACCCCGGACCTCGCCCAGGCACGGGAGTTCGCCGAGGCGATCCACGCGCGGTACCCGGACCAGATGCTCGCCTACAACTGCTCCCCCTCCTTCAACTGGAGGGCCGCCCTGGACGACGACCAGATCGCCAAGTTCCAGCGGGAACTGGGCGCGATGGGCTACCGCTTCCAGTTCATCACGCTGGCCGGCTTCCACTCCCTCAACCACGGCATGTTCGACCTCGCGCGCGGCTACGCCGAGCACGGCATGACCGCCTATGTCGACCTGCAGGAACGGGAGTTCGCCGCCCAGGAGCACGGCTTCACCGCCGTCAGGCACCAGCGCGAGGTCGGCACCGGCTACTTCGACCTCGTCTCCACCGCCGTCAACCCCGCCTCCTCCACCACCGCCCTGGCCGGCTCCACGGAGGAAGAGCAGTTCCACTAGGCCGCCAGGCCACACTCCCCGCGGCCGGCCGGCCCTCGGCCGAGCGGAGGGCGGACGACCGTCTCCGTCCCCCTCCGCTCCCATCCCTCAGGAGAGCCCGATGTCCACCACCACCGCACTCACCCACGACGTCCGTGTCCTCGCACCTTCCGGCCACCGCCACGACGAGGTCCTCACCCCCGCAGCCCTCGATTTCCTCGGCCGGCTCGCCGCCGCATTCGGCAAGCGCCGCCAGGAACTCCTCAAGGAACGCCGACGGCAGGCGCTGCGACTGGCGTCGGGCTCTCCGCTCGACTTCCCCATGGTCACGTCCGCCGTCCGCGCCGACCCCTCCTGGCGCATCGCCCCGCTCGCGCCGGGCCTGAGCGACAGGCGCGTGGAGATCACCGGACCGCCCGACCGCCGTATGACCGTCAACGCGCTGAACTCCGGCGCGAAGGTGTGGATGGCCGACTTCGAGGACGCCACCGCACCCCTGTGGGAGAACGTCATCGGCGGCCAGCTCAACCTGCTCGACGCCATCGAGCGCCGGATCGACTTCACCACACCCGAAGGCAAGGAGTACCGGCTCGGCGAACAGCTCGCCACCATCATGGTCCGGCCGCGCGGCTGGCACCTGGACGAGGAGCACCTGGAATACGACGGCCGCCCTGTGCCCGCCTCGCTCGTCGACTTCGGCCTGTACTTCTTCCACTGCGCCCAGCACCAGATCGACGCCGGACTCGGCCCGTACTTCTACCTCCCCAAGCTGGAGAACCGCTACGAGGCCCGTCTCTGGAACGACGTGTTCCTGCTGGCCCAGGAACTGCTCGGCATCCCCTCGGGCACGATCCGCGCCACCGTCCTCATCGAGACGATCACCGCCGCGTTCGAGATGGAGGAGATCCTCTACGAGCTGCGCGAGCACAGCTGCGGCCTCAACGCGGGCCGCTGGGACTACCTGTTCAGCCTCATCAAGACCTTCGGCCACCGCAGCGACTTCCTCCTTCCGGACCGGGCGAAGGTGACCATGACGGCCCCGTTCCTGAGGGCCTACACCGAGCTGCTTGTGCGGACCTGCCACAAGCGCGGCGCTCACGCCATCGGCGGCATGGCCGCCCACGTGCCGGGCAAGGACCCGGCCGCGGACGAGGCCGCCCTCGCCAAGGTCCGGCTGGACAAGGAGCGCGAGGCCGAGGACGGCTTCGACGGATCCTGGGTCGCCCACCCCGCGCTCGTCCCCGTCTGCCGCGAGGTCTTCGACGGCGTACTCGCCGACCGCCCCCACCAGCTCGACCGCACCCGCGACGACGTGGAGGTGACCCACTCCGACCTCCTGTCGGTGCGCCGGATCAGCGGTCCGCCCACGCCGGAGGGCGTGCGCACCAACATCGCCGTCGCCCTGCGCTACTTCGCCGCCTGGCTGCGCGGTCAGGGTGCGGTCGCGCTGTACGGCCTGAGGGAAGATGCGGCCACAGCCGAGATCGCCCGCGTGCAGATCGGGCAGTGGCTGCGGCACCGGGTGATCGATCGGGAAACCGTGGTCGGACTGCTCGACGACGAGATCGCCGCCCTGGGCGCCGAGTACCCCTACGCGCCCGTCGAGGACATTCGCGCCCTGTTCGAACGGACCGCGCTCACCGGCGAGCTGCCCCTGTTCTTCACGCCGGACGCCTACAGCCGGCACCTCGTGCGCCGAACGGAGGTCGGAGCATGAGCGGGGACATCCGGCGCGTCGGTGTGGTCGGCGGCGGTCAGATGGGCGCCGGTATCGCCGAAGTCTGCGCCCGGGCCGGGCTCGACACGGTGGTGTGCGAAGCGGACGCGGTGGCGGCCCGCGCCGCCCGTGACCGGGTTGCGGCCTCGCTCGACCGTGCCGTGCGGCGTGGCAAGGTGACGAACGACGGCGCCCGGGACGCCCTTGCCCGGATGGCCTTCAGCGGCAGCCTCGACGGCCTCGCCGACCGGCAGCTGGTGGTCGAGGCCGTCGTGGAGAACCCGGACGTCAAGACCGAGGTGTTCGCCGCCCTCGACAAGATCGTCGAGGATCCGGAAGCCGTGCTGGCCTCCAACACCTCGTCCCTGCCGATCATGCGACTGGGCATGGCGACCGGCCGCGCGGACCGGGTCGTGGGCCTGCACTTCTTCAACCCCGTCCCCGTCCTGCCGCTGGTGGAGGTCGTGACCTCTCTGCACACCTCGGCCGCGACCGTCGCCGCCGTCGAGGACTTCGCGGTCCGCATCCTCGGCAAGACCGTGATCCGCTCCCAGGACCGGGCCGGCTTCGTCGTCAACGCCCTGCTCATCCCCTACCTGCTGTCCGCGGTCCGGATGGCGGAATCCGGTTTCGCCACCGCCGCGGACATCGACACGGGCATGGAGTCGGGTTGTGCCCACCCGATGGGCCCGCTGAAGCTCGCGGATCTGATCGGCCTGGACACCGTCGCCTCGATCGCCGAGTCGCTCTACGACGAGTTCCGTGAGCCCGTCTACGCCCCGCCGACGCTGCTCCAGCGGATGGTGGAGGCGGGACTGCTCGGCCGGAAGGCCGGACGGGGGTTCCACACCTACGACCAGGACTGAGGGCCTGGTTGTGCGCGGGCTGAGGGGCCCGCACCGCCGCAGGGGTGAGGGCCCCCGCGCGGCGTGACAGGGGGAAGGGCGGGAAGCACTGGTGCCGTGCTTCCCGCCCTCTGAACGACTGGAGAAGTCGCTCTCCGGCCGTCGTGTCCGGTGCCGGTGGTGCTCCAGCCCGCCTTGGTCGAGCAGCTCGCAGTCCGTTGTCGATGTCGTCCCGCAGGAGCGCAGGATGGGGCCGCCCCAGTGGCTGAAGTCGACGGCGAGGACGACGCCGGAGGTGGTGGTGCAGCGCCCCATGGGCTGCGGGTCGGCGACGGTCGGGGCCCCGGTGGCGGCGACCGCTGCGGGCGTCAGGCCGAGCGCGGCGGGCACTCGGAGCAGACGCGCGCCCTTCATCGTCCGCTCCTTGTGTCCGTGCGACGGCGCGCGACGATCACCGTGCGCCGGCCGGCGAGCGCCAGCGGGGCGGCAATCGCGGCGAAGGCACTGCCCTGGGCACCGGTGGAGGCGAGAACTCCGCCGCTGCCACCCCCACCGACGGTCGTCGCGCCGTCGCCACCGCCTGACCGGCCCATGGTGACGATGTCCGGGACGCTGCCGCTGGGGCTCGGCGTGGGCTGCGCGAACGTACCGGTCAGGCTGCGCTCCAGCTTGCCGAAGGAGATGGCTCCGCCGACGGCCTGAGCGGAGGCGCGCAGGTCGGAGTCCTTCGTGGACGGGATCAGCCTCGGCCAGGCCCCGCTGGACTGCTGAAGACTCTCCAGGTAGGCGATCGGCTGTGTGGCCGCCGCCTTCCCGCCGGGGCGTAGCTGTGCCGTCACGGCCAGGGACTGGGCGAAGACGGATGGCGCGTAGGTGTAGGCGCCCTTGGCCACGCAGGAGCGGGCGGGAGCCTTGCTCGGCTTGGCGCAGGCGGCCTTCGCGAGCGCGGCGATGAGGTCGTGCCCCGCGAAATGGCGCGCATAGCGGCCGACGGCCTCGGCGAGAACGCGGTCTTGCTGGTGGAGCCACCTGCGGCACACGGCGTGCCGACGCCGGTCCAGTCGTTGACGCTGCGGCCCTCGCCGTCCTTGCCACGGTGGTCGAAAGAGTCGATGATCCGCGCAGCTTGGCGTTGTCCGGTCCGGTGGCGGCGAGCGCGTAGGCGCAGAGGCAGGCGACGCCCTTCTTCAGGTCGGTGACGCCGAGCTCGTTCGGATCGGGGCCGACCCTCACCACCGTCCGGGCGCGAGGTCCACCGTCGCGCTCCCCGCCTCCTCAATCCGCGCCGCAACCGCCCAGAAGGCTGGTGACCTGTGAGCGGACGACGTCCCACACGGCGGCCGGGAGGTCACCGAGGGCCGTCCCCTGCAGTGCGTGCAGGGTCTCCTCGGCCTCGGTGTCGCAGGTGGCGCTGCCGCTGAGCACGTCATAGCCGTCGCGGACGGCGACCCGCAGGCAGTCCTCACCGTCGTCGGCATGCACCGCCGAGGCGACCACGAGGGGCGGCGGTCCCCCTGCCTCACTGGTCAGTTTGTGGTAAGCGCAGGCAATCGGCTCACGCCAGCGCAGGCTGAGCAGGACAGGACGCTTGGCCACCACCTCGGCCAGGTCCGTCTCATGGATGCCGTCGGGTTCCAGCACCGTCGCCCGGGCGTCCAGCACGAGCGCCGCGGGCAGCAGGCAGCGCAGGGTGCTGCCGACGAGGTTGCCGCCGACGGTCGCCGTCCGCCGCACGGCCCCGGTGCCCACCGTGGCGGCCGCCAGGCGCAGTACGTCCGGTACCCGGTCGTCGATCCGGTGCAGGACCACGGCGCCCCCCACGGTCTCCCGCCCCAGGACGTTGGCCTCAGGCAACTCACGTAGAGACATGGCCAGTTCGGGAAAGCCGTCCCGCTGCCACGTGGCCCACATGAGCGTCGCCCCACCGATCGGCACGGCCCCCTCGGCCAGGCACTCCTGCGCTTCGGACACCGATGTGGGCAGACGCAACAGCACAGCGACCGACCTGCCTTTCTGAGGACGTGGACGACGGCGAAGGGTGATGTTTTGGCCACCTGCCCGCCAGCAAGGCAGTTTTCTCGCCAGGGCGGGGGCGCGTACAGGGCTCACACGAGCACACGGTGCGCCCTCGCTGCCGACGATGACTTCGACGCAGAGACAGAGATAGGGACCGGGATCGCGCCAGGACGTTCGCCGGACTGCGGGTGACGCAGTTCGCGCGCCTGTTGAAGGTGGTGCAGGAGGGGTACTCCGACGGACAGGTGGTTGCGGATCAGTTGCCGATCAGTCGATGCGGTCACTCAGGCCCAGCACCTGCGGGCAGTCGCTGGGGAAGTCCCTGGGCATGCCCGGCACGTCGATGGTGCGCCCGTACACGCCGGCCAGGAACTCGACGGCGCCGACCGGGAACTCCGACCAGTCGCCGTTGTCCCCGCGGACGACCACCGGCCATGCGTCCGGGTCCGCGGAGCTCGTCCTCCAGTAGAAGGTGTCGCCCGAATAGGAATC
The DNA here is from genome assembly GCF_001513965.1 of Streptomyces cellostaticus. Classification (GTDB taxonomy): domain Bacteria; phylum Actinomycetota; class Actinomycetes; order Streptomycetales; family Streptomycetaceae; genus Streptomyces; species Streptomyces cellostaticus. The sequence continues at coordinate 103,920 of NZ_KQ948015.1, forward strand.
CGCCCAGGAGATCAGGCCTCCCGGCTGCGGGAAGGGAACGTAGTCCTCGGTGTCGCCCATCTCGTACAGATCCTGAAGGATCTCGTCCTCCCTGGACGCGGACGCCCATGACGCCTCGGCGCCGGGCGAGGGAACGGACACGCTCAGGAAGTCGTCGACGACCAGGATCGGATACGCCTCGGCCAGAGAGCGGAAGTCCGAGGGCAGCGCCGTCCCGAGGCCCGCCTCGAGGGCGGTCCAGTCCACGCTCCGCCCGCCGGGCACACGCCACTGCGTCATCGACGGCAGCACGGCCTCCAGCTCTTCGATCCTCAGCATGTCGTCTGCCAATCCGGGTTGTTCTGGACCACGACGTTGTCGAACGATACGCCGTCGTCAGACGGACCTCTCCGCCGACTTCAACACCTCCGACGCAGCAGCCTGATGTACCGCGAACCCAACGTCACCTTCATCGCGGACGCTCGCCACGGCCTCGTCGCAAAGGGCGGCTGGAAGCAATAACACGCTCATGCTCTGATGCCTCCAGAAGACGTTGACCCAACCGAGGCCGGCGTTCAGGCAGACGTCGCAGGTGAGGGGTGACCGAGAGCCTGCTCCCGGCCACCCCTCACCGTGTTACTCCTGCTCTTACTCCTCCTCGCCGATCTGGCTCACGAATTCCAATGTCCACGTCTCTTGGAATTCGGGCTTAGGTGCGACGAGTTCGAGCTGTGCGCCACGATGCCCCGCGCGCAGGGCGAGCCCCTTGTCCGACAGGATCTTGACCCCGCCGATGACATGTTCGAACGTGAACTGCGCCCACTCGGCGCGCGGAACGTTGTTGACCCAGAGTTTTTCCTCGGCGACCACGAGCCCCGCTTGATCGTGCTGGGCGAGTCGCATCACATACGGCGCCCCCGGCACAGGCTCCGTCGGTTCGATGACCCACTCCTGCTCGATGGGGAGGGGGTTGAGCCGGTCGGTGATGACCGGAGCGCCGTTCTTGACGGCGTACTCGGTGGCTGTCACCAGGCTGGTCGGGCCGATGATGTGAGCGTGGATCTTGTAGATGCCGGGCCGTACAGGGATCGGAGGCATGCGCGTAACTCCCTATCTCTCACGGTTCGCTCGCCGCTGGCCTGTCGCCACCGGAGTGGATCCCACCCTCTACGTTCGCCAGACGCCTTAGAAGATGAGATATAGCCAAAGACTGCACAGTTCGGTCCAATCGGACAAACTTGCGAATCCGTCGCCGTAATGATCTACCCGCAGACCATTCCTGCGCGATGGCTGTCCCCACCTCGTCCGGTGTTCAAGCCGCCGCTGAGCCACAGCCCTTGGTCCGTTCGGGCGTTCACAGAAGGGGGCCGCCGCAGACGGGCTCCTGCTCGGGTTTCCCGGGCTCACCGTCCAGTACGAGGCCGTAGCCGCGCCGGCCTCCAGACCTCTCCTCGAGCCCGTCGCCGACGCCTGCGCCCGCCTCGCCGACCAGGGCTGGCGCACGCTCCTGCGCACCGTCACCCGCGGCGTGCTCGACATCGGCGCCCGGGACCTGGCCGCCGAGCTCGCCAAGCCTGTCGCCGAACTCGACCGCACCGTCCCGGGCTTCGGTGACTTCGCCCCGACGCGCCCCGCCCGCGGCATCGAACCCGGCAGCCCGGCACGCAGCCTCCTTTACCACTCCTTCGCCTCGGCGGCCGTGCGCACCGACGGTCGCGGCCGCACCCTCGGCGCGCTCCCCACCCTTGCCGAGGCGAGGCCGTCGAGAACTACGTCTACGGGGTCCGGCCCCCCAGCCTGGACCGGCTGCGCGAGATCGCCGGGGACAACCCGCTCGGCGTCGTCGTCTTCGCCCTGGACTACCGCGACGCCACCGGCGCCGTGCCACGGCCGCCACGCCGACCTCTGCTTCTCCCGGACCGGCGTCACCCGCATGGGCACCGCCGGACCTCATTACGACGCCCGGAACCGCCAGTTCGCCTCACCCGACCCGAAGCAGCCCTTCGTCTTCCGGACGGTGCCGCAGCGGTTCGCCCCGTACGTCGCCATGCAGGTGACCGGCGCCGACCCCCGGCTCTTCGGCCCCCATGACGTCGTCAGCGGCGACGAGCAGCGCTCCTTCCGGGTGCCCCTGCACAAGCCCTTCCCGGGCCGCGAATGCCTCCACCGCCTGGACCCGACCCTCTCCCTCGCCTCCCACCTCGTCAACGAGAAGCTCAAGCGGATGCACCTCTTCCAGCGGGAACAGGGCTACCCCACCGAGTGGACTGGCACGGACCTCGACGCCTTCCCCTTCTCCCTCCGCGGTGACAGCATCGCCTCCCTGCTGCCCGCACAGCAGGCCAACAGCTCCGGCGTCCCCATCCCGCAGCCGCGCGTCTACCGGCCCGGGGCGCAGAGCCGGGACCCCCATGACATCCAGAAGGTCCTGGTGCAGATACCAAGCACGTGACGGCCTGCACCGACGGCCGGACCGTCCTGCTGAGCAGGGACGGAGGGCCGTGGACGTGCGCCACCTCGATCCCGGCGCCGACGCGGACGTCCTGATCGCCGGGGCGGGACCCGCGGGCTGCGCGGCCGCCATCGTCTGCGCGGCCGCCGGGCTACGGACGGTCCTCGCCGAGCGCGCGCCCGGCCCGGCCGCACGACCCGGCGAGGCCCTTCACCCGGGAGCCGAGACACTGCTGGCCCGGCTGCTGCCGGACGGCTTCGCGGACGCCGTCCGGGCCCGGCACGACGGCATCACCGTCGGCTGGGGCGCGCCGCCCCGTTTCCAGCCGTTCGGACGGGACGCGAACGGACCCTGGTACGGCTTCCAGGCGGACCGGCAGCGACTGGACGCCCTGCTCCTGGAGCGGGCCCGGCACGCGGGCGCCGACGTCCGCCACGGCTGCCGGGTCCTGGAACCGGCGGTACGGACCGGGGCGGTGACCGGGGTCCGGCTGAGCGGGGCTGCCACGGCGCTGCGCACCCGTACGGTCATCGACGCGACGGGCCGGGCCCGCCGGCTGACCCGCTCCCTGGGCCTGACCGGTCCGCCACGCTCACCGAGGCTGCTGGTCAGGTACGGGTACGCGGCCGGGGTCTGCCCGCGGCGCGACGCCGCGCCCGCGATCGTCGCGGACGGCTCCGGCTGGACCCCGACCGCGCGGGTGGCGCCGGGTCGGTACCAGTGGATGCGGCTGGACTTCGTCCCGGATCAGACGCGGCGCCTGCGCGCCGGGCCCCCGGATGAGTTCGCGGGGCTGCGGCCGGAGGGGGGCCAGGGCGGCGGATGTCAGCTGGCGGCTGAGCCCGAGGGTGGCCGGGCCGGGCTGGTTCGTGGTGGGCGACGCGGGGGTATTGCTGGACCCGGCGTCCTCGCACGGCGTGCTGCGGGCCCTGCTGTCCGGCTGGACGGCGGGCTCGCTGGCCGCGGCGGTCCTGGACCGGGTCCTGGAGGCGGAGGGGGCAGCAGCCTTGTACGGGTCCCATGAGAACCGGAGCAAGCAGGGCGAGATGGGGGGAAGTGAAAAGCCGCCAGGGCGAGTGCGTCACCAGCCTTGCTGGTACTTTGAGGCATACAGGAAGCTTTATGTATGCAGCAGTACAAAAAGTGCATGTTTGGGAGGTTGAAGGAGAACAACCTTGGACGGCCCTGACGACAGGTTCCGCTACGAGAGTCTCCCGCTTGACCGCACGGGTCAGGCAGAGGCGTTCGACGCCATCGGTGACCGTTATGACGCCGCCTTCCCGCACCGGGAGGGGCAGGTCGCGTGTGCGGAGTGGCTCATCGGGCTGCTGCCGGAGGGGGCTCGTGTACTGGATCTGGGCTGCGGCACCGGGCTTCCTACCGCCCGCCAGCTGACGGACGCGAACTTCAGGGTTGTCGGCGTCGACCTGTCGGCCACGATGGTCGCTCTCGCCCGCGAGCACGTACCCGCTGGTGAGTTCCACACGGTGGACATCGCGGAGCTGCGCCCCAAAGGCCCCCGGGACCTCGGTCGCTTCGACGCGGTGGTCGCCTTCTTCTCTCTCCTCATGCTGCCGCGCGCCGAGATCCCCTTTGCCTTGCGGACCATCCATCACCTCCTGGTTCCAGGCGGCCTTTTCGCTCTGTCGATGGTGGAGGCCGATGTGGACGACTTCCCGATCCCGTTCATCGGCAGGACCATCCGCGTCTCCGGCTATCTGCGGGACGAGTTGCGTGAGGTGGTCGAGGCTGCCGACTTCGAGATCATCGACGAATCCTCGTACTCGTACGCTCCGGCAGCGGCTGACATCCAGCCCGAAGTGCAGATCTTCCTGCGCTGCAGACGGCACGCCTGACCACGCCTGACCCGCTCGCCACAAGGGGGCGGCTCGGCTGGAGGGACTCACATGACCAAGCACTCCGGGGCGGACGAGGGTACGGATGTGGAGGTACCCGGCACGCTTCCTGGGGGGATCCTGTCTGCTGGGGAAGAACCCGCCGGGGGCATGCTTGGACCCGGGGCAGATGTCTCCGTGCCGAAGGCCGACAGACTGCGGTACCTCGACACTGCGACCCGGCAGATCGCGCGGGGCGTGAACGTCGACGAGACGGTGCACGAACTGTGCCGCGTGTCCGTACCGGCCTTCGCCGACACCGCGATCATCCATCTGCACGCCCCGCTACCGGTCGGCGACGACAAGGCCGTCAGCCCCGGCGCCCTGGAGTTGCACACGGTGGACCATGGTTCTGCGCGGCTTCCCCTCGCCCAGGCGGCAGGCGTCGTACGCCCGGTTGCCGATGGGAGACTGGCGAAGGTGCTGCACGACGGGCGACCGGTGTTCGGGGACACCCCGGAAAACTCCGAGGCGGTCGCCGAGTTGCTGCCAGCGGCCAACACCGTTGGGACGGTGTCGCATGGCAGTCGCCTGATCCTGGCTCCGTTGCACGGACGCAGCCAAGTCCTCGGCAGCGTCGTCCTCATCCGCACGGCCGGTCGGCCCGACTTCACCGGCGACGATCTGCTCGTCGCCTCCCAGTTGGCCACGCACACCGCTCTCGCGATCGACAAGGGCGATGCTGTACGAGCGTGAGGCATCCGTAGCCGACACGTTGCAGCGCACGATGCTGCCGCCCTCGCTGCCGGAGCTGCCCGGTGTGCAGTTGGCCAGTCACTATCTGCCGTCCTCTCACACGGCCCACGTCGGTGGCGACTGGTACGACTCGATCCCGCTGCCGCGCAACCGCATCGCCCTGGTCATCGGCGATGTGATGGGCCATTCCATCACCTCGGCCGCGATCATGGGACAGCTGCGCACCAGCGTGCAGACCCTGGCCGGGCTCGACCTGCCCCCGGACGAAGTCATGCACCATCTCGACGAGCAGGCAGTGCGGTTGGGCAGCGAACACACGGCGACCTGTCTGTACGCGATGTACGACCCCGTGCTCTGCCGACTCCTGGTGTCCAACGCCGGCCATCTGCCGCCGGTGCTCCTCCACGCCGACGGCAGCGCGGAGATCCCCGGCATTCCCTCCGGAGCGCCGATCGGCGTGGGCAGCGGCGGATTCGAGTCCACCGAAATACCTGCGCCGGCCGGAACGACTCTGCTGTTGTACACCGATGGCCTGGTGGAGTCCCGCGGCTCGGACGTGCTGACCGGGATGGAGCAGCTGCGCGCGCGGCTGGAGGCAGCCGCCTCAGGAGCCGCGCCACCGGCACCGGAGGAGTTGTGCGACGTAGCGCTCGGCACCCTCGGAGCGGCGGCTCGCGACGACGACATCGCACTGCTCGCCGCCCGGTTCGAGGGACTGCTGCCGGAGACGGTCGCGTACTGGTACATGGCTCCTCATCCGCAGACTGCGCGACGAGCGCGCCGGTTGACTCGCAGGACCCTCCACCAGTGGGGTCTCGACTCGCTGGCGGAGTCCACGGAGCTTCTGGTGAGCGAGGTGGTCGCCAATGCCGTGCGCTTCGCTTCCCGGCCGATCACGCTCCGCCTCCTCCGCGCGGACACACTCCGCTGCGAGGTGGGCGACGACTGCCCGGTGGTACCGAGGATGCGGCATGCCCAGCTGAGTGACGAGGGCGGCCGAGGGCTTTTCCTGGTCGACCAGTTGGCACAGCGCTGGGGGGCGACCAGAGTGAGCACGGGCAAAGTCGTCTGGTTCGAAATGGCGTTGCCGGACAGCTGGTGACCTGCGTCCTTGGCGCAAAGCAGGCCCACGCCGCCGGTCGTTAAGGAAATATTTGCCAGCCCCGGTGAGTTCATGACGCAGCCCTCCCAGAAAACCGAAAAGCGAGCCGTCACAGCAGGCGGACCGCAGCTCCCGCACCGGCGTCGTGCCACCAGGGTGTCGGCGTGGACCTCGACACCGTCCGAACCTTCGTCGCCGTCGCCGACGCGGGACAGTGCCAGGAGGCCGCCGCCGAGCTGGCGGTCACCCAGCAGGCCGTCTCCAAGCGCGGCGCCGAGCTCACCATCGACGGACGGTGACTCGGGGTGGGCAGGGCGCGGCCATCGGCACACTCCATGCTCTCTCAGCCGGCGTGAAGGATCCGAAAGCGATCGGGTTCCGCCGGATCTCGGTCAACGACTTGGACTGGCGACCAGGCCCATTGCCAGACGCTGATGCCTGGCGTGCGGGAGAACTGGATCTGCCCGCGGGTGCCTTCGACTGCAACGCGCGGCCAGGATTCGGCGGTGCGCGCCCAGTCCGCACCGTGAGAACGCAGCACCTCGGCGAGGACGGCGACCGTGTCGTAGCCCTCGAAGGCGACGAAGGAGGGCGCTTGGGCCAGCCGCTCCCGGAGGGCCGTCTCGACTCGTGCACCGAGTGGGCCGAGGCGCTCGGGAAGGTAGCGCAAGAACGGGATCGCGGTGCTGTCGTCGCCCAGCAACCTCGCCCATTCGGCGAACTCCGGTTGCCCGGCCGGGGCACCGATCATGATCTCGGCGAGGCGCTGGTCGCGGCGGACAGACTTGACGATCGACACCGCCGGCTCCGGGTGGCCGACCAGAAGAAGGAGGGCTGTCGCGCGATGGTCGACGAGTTCGTCGCACAGGGCTGTGGGGGTGAGCGCGCTCATGTCGAGTTCGAAGACGGTGCCGCCGCGTGGAGCCAGGTAGTCCAGCAGAATGCGAGCTCCGGATGCCCAGTAGACACTCGGCTGGGCCGCTACGGCAATGCGGCTGTGGCCCGCGCCGAGGAGGAAGTCCGCGTAGATCTGCCAGCCGTGGGACTGCGCCGGGGCGAGGCGCGCGACCCATTCCGTCGGCTGTTCGGTGAGCGCGTCGAGAACCGCTGACGAACAGAGGAAGGGCAGGCCGAGGGCGTCGGCCCTGGCGGCAGCGGCGCGAGCGACGACGCTGTGATACTCCCCCGCCAAGGCAGCCACGCCCAGGCGAGCCAGTTCATCTACGGCCTCCGCGGCCCTCTGTGGATCAGCCGCGGTGTCTCGGACCACCAGCTCGAGTGGTCTTCCGACGATCCCGCCGGCGTCATTGACGTCGCGAACGGCCAGCTCGAGTCCGGCGAGCAGGTGTTGGCCTGCCTCGATCCAGCCAGGCCGGGTCAGCGGAACGAGAGCGCCGATCCGGACGGATGATCCGTCAGTCCGCTCCGCTCCAGACGGCGATGGTGGCGTAGTCATGCGTTGGCGTCTCCCGTGTGACCATCCGTGTGCAGTTCGCCCGGATCGCCGGACATTGCATCCACCACCATCGCCCACAGGCAACCGATTATTTGTCGGCCCTCGCAAGCCCGCCATGGGTGGCACGGGCGCGGGTTCCGCTCACACGACCGATGAGTTTTGCCCCGCCGGGTCGTCTGCATGGTGGGAACCCCTTCCGCGCCTGGCGGGAGGCCCGAGATGAGATGACAAGGAGCGTGCACACCGTGGACCAGGAGAACGTGAGCGCCACCCTGACTGTCGCCGCGCCCGCCGCGAGGGTGTTCGCGGTGCTGGCGGACCCGACGACCCATGCTGCGATCGACGGCACCGGCTGGGTTCAGGAAGCTGTCGACCGGGCGCCGCTGACCGAGGTGGGACAGATTTTCCGGATGCACATGTACCACCCCAACCATCCAGACGGTGATTACCAGGTGGCCAACCAGATCCACGCGCTCGACCCGCCGCGCAACATCGGCTGGCTGACGGGACAGGAGAAGGACGACGGTCACCTGGAGTTCGGCGGCTGGCTCTGGCGTTACGACCTTGCGCCGCTCGGTCCGTCCGAGACTGAGGTCACGCTCACCTACGACTGGTCGGCGGTGCCGCAGTCCATCCGGGAGTACATCCAGTTCCCACCGTTCGGACCTGAGCATCTCACCAACTCGCTGCACCACCTGGCCGAGCTTGCCGCACCGACGTCCTGAGGTGATCGCGTCGCCCGGTGTGGGGAGCGGGTCGTCGAGCGGCTGCTGGGGCGCCGTGTCCCACAGGTGCAGGGTTCCGGCGTCGCCGCCGACCGCGAGGGTGCGGCCGTCCGGTGAGAAGGCCAGGGCGGTGACCTCTTCCGGGGTGTCGCCGAGAGGCGGCGGGAAGACGTTGTCCTGGATGCCGGCGCGACGGTGCACGTCTCCGTCCCACAGGGCGACCCGGCCGGTCTGGTCGCCCGCGGCCAGTCGGGTGCCGTCCGGTGAGAAGGCCAGTGCCCCGATCGGGGCACCCTGGACCAGACCGACGCCGTTACCCGGGCCGGAGGGCAGGCGGGCGACGCGGTGGTCGCCCACGAGGAGACGGCCGTCGGGGCGGACGGCCAGGTGCATGCTGTTCAGGCCCGCGAGAGTCCTCTCGTGGCGGTGGCCGAGAGACGGGCTGCGCAGAGGGTGCGGCCGCGTGGGCCGAGGGCGAGGGAAACGAGGCTCGGGGCGCCGGCCGGGGCCGCCAGGTCCAAGCTGGTGCGCGGGCGGTCCCGGGTCAGATCCCAGAGGGTGATGCGCTGCGGGGCGGCATCCGAGGGCCCGGTGTGCGAACTGGGCCACCGGGGCTGCGCCACGAGCTGTCTCACGAACGAGTCGACAGTGCGTGCGCTCGGCTCCGCGGACTACACCGAGGCGATCACCCGGGCTCGCGATGCCGACGCCGCCGCGCAGCGGGTGTTCGGCGAAGCGGCATACGCGCTGGGCACCGTGATCGGCACCGTGGCCAATCCGGTCGACCCGGAGAAGGTACTGCTGACCGGCGACGGTCTGCCGCTGTACGAAGTCGCCGCGGACCGGATGCCCGAGGGCATCGCCCGGTCCTACACAGGCGACCCCTCGCAGATCGGCCTCGACATCCAGCCGTTCGACGTCGGCGAGTGGGCCCGCTCCGGAGCGGCTCTCGCCATCCGTGCCGCGCTGACCGGCCGGATCACCGGCCCCGCAGCGTGGTGACGCCCGAGGCGGTGACCGAGCCGACGTGGGTGAGGCCGGCAACAGCGCCACCGGCAGAGTGACGTACACGAGCCGGCAGCTGACCGGCGTCACCACCGCAGCGCATCACAGCGTTGCGGTCGTCCCCTCCCCGGACCCGCTGCCCGCGAGCCACTGGTCCCATCCCAGGTTGAAGTCGGCGTAGCCGTTGTCGGGCGAGGCCTTGGCACGGGTCGAGCCGGTGATGGTGACGGGGTCGCCCTGCTTCACCTGGCCGTAGAACCACTTGGCGTCCGCCATGGACAGGTGGACGCAGCCGTGCGAGCCGCGGGCGCTGCCGCTGCCCGGATTGGGGTCGCCGGTCGAGTAGTGCACGTAGGTGCCGGACTGGGTCAGGTGAATGTCCCAGGGCAGCGTCAGGTCGTAGTAGTTGGGGCTGCCCTTGTCGCAGCTGATGCCCACGCTGCAGGAGGTCATGTGGACCTTCTCCTGCTTGTCGATGACGGCCATCGTGCCGTTCCACGTCGGGTACTGCGGGCTGCCCGCATTGATCGACAGGGTGCGCACCGCCTTGCCGTTGCGGGTCACCTTCATGGTGTGGCCGGTCACCGAGACATCCGCGCGTACGTCGTCGCCGATCTTGAAGGTGTGCGTGTAGCTGCGCACGCCGTAGCGTCCGTTGCCGTTGCTGACGCCGTTCATGTCAGCGTCGATCTTCACCTTCGTGCCGGAGGGCCAGTACGTCTTCGGTCGCCAGTCGGCGCGCTGGTCGCCGAACCAGTGCCAGGCGCCGGCCACCGGCTGCGAGGTGCTCACTTTCATGTGCTTCTCCACCGTGGCCCGGGCCTTTGCCGACACCGGGTTCGTGAAGACCACCGAGATCGGCATGGCCACGCCGACCGTGGTTCCCGTCTGCGGAGTGATCGTCTCCAGCAGCATCGGCGGGCCCGCGGGCTTCGTCGGTGACGGAGAGGCACTCGCACCCGGCTTGCCCGGCGCCTTTGCGTCGTCCCCGCCCGCCTTGTCACTGCCGCCCCCGCCGCAGGCACTCGCGCCCACCAGCATCGCACCCGTGACGAGCGCGATCCCTATGCCGCCCTTGCGCCGTCCCACGACCAGCCCCGCTCTCTCGTTCCTCGGCCCTGACGGGCCCGACTCCCTGTCAGACAGCGAGGGCGCGGGCCGCAGTTGCGCGCGCCGGGTAAAGCGTGTCCCAAAACTCGGTGCGCACCGCCGGCTCGGGGCGACGAGGGGTACGACATCGTCGCCTCCCGCCTTCGGGGCGCGTCAGGATGCGTCCGCGCCGCCGGAGAACTCCGGTTCGGCGTGCGTCACGGACAGCGGTTCATGATCGGCCCTGGTGCCTGTCTCGACCTGCGGGTGAATGCCTTTCTCGCTTGCCCGGAACATCTCGACGGGGCAGACACAGAATGCCTGGCAGGAGCGACGCCGCCGAGCAGAACGCGAACGCGTAGCCCGTAGCCCGCCGGCACGCGGCCGACGATCGACTCCCGGGTTGTCTACGTACACTGACGGGATGGCATGCCGCATCAGTGAACTGGTCATCGACTGCGCCAACCCCAACCGGCTCGCCGCATTCTGGAGCGACGTCCTCGGCTACGTCGAACTCGGCCGGGAGGACGACGGAAGCATCGCGATCGGGCCGCCCGACGCCGGCCCGCAGCCCACCCTCGTCCTCAGCCCCAGCAGCGACCCACGGACCGGGAAGCTCCCACTGCACATCGACGTCAACGCCACCGACCGGGACCAGGACGCCGAGCTGGAGCGGCTGCTCGCTCTCGGCGCCAGGCCCGCCGACGTCGGCCAGACCGGCACCGAGAGCTGGCACGTCCTGGCCGACCCGGAAGGCAACGAATTCTGCCTCCTGCGCACCCGGCTCCAGCCCCTCTGACCACGTGCGTCCTGACGCCGAGCCGCTCGGTCGACGAGCGGCCGCGGATGTCCGGCGGCGGGCCTCCGCGTAGAGCTGGTCGTAGGTGGGGCCGTCGGCAAGCACCGGAGTGGGAGCGTCGGCCGCCCCCGTTTGCCGGAGGACATGTCGTGGGGGTGCGGCTCGCGTGCGGGCCTAGCTCGGCGGGGCGTCCTTGACGAACACGATCCCGTCATGGCCGGCCATATGGGCCGGGTCCAGCGGGGAGTAGCCGAACCAGGGGGACACGCGGGGAGCGGGCGTCGTGTCACCGAGGACAGCGGCCAGCCGGCGGGGGTCGACGACGTACCGGTCCTCCGGGAGCGCGTACAAGAGCCCTTCGACAGTGTCCGGGGGCGGGGTGTCCACCCCGTGGTGGCGGATCGTGCCGAGAGCCGTGGCCATGAAGGCGTACTCATCGCCCAGTTGGGCGCTGACGATCGCCCCGGCGCTCCACCATTCCACCGGCAGGCCGCTCATCTGCATCCTGCTCTTGTCCCGCTGGAGATGCCCGTTGTGGGCGTACGCCAGCGCCGGGCCGCGCTCGGCGAGGGCGAGCAGGTTGGCGGCCATCATCGACGCCCGCACGCCCAGCAGCTGCGCCATGCGGCTCGGTGACGGGTCGGCCATCCAGAAGTGGTACCGCAGCAGTCCGGTGGCGGTACGACCGTACATGCGTGCCCGGTCCCAGTCGTCCGACGAGGACGCCGCGATCAGGTGTGGCGTCTGCGTGTCAAGCAGGGCTACCAGGTCGTCGGCGAGCAGCCGCAGCTGCTTGGCCTCGGGCGTCTGTCCCACGGACCGGGACGGGTCCATCATCGCGGCGGGATCGGTCCACCGGGCGTCGGCGCCGAGCAGGTGGTCGAGCGTTTCCGTGGTGCAGGGAAGCAGGTCGGCGTCCACCCGGGCGGTGAGGTAGGCGTGGAGTGCGGTGAGGGCCTGCCGGGGGCTCTCGGCGCCGGTGATCTCCAGCGGGCCGTCGAAACCGGCGAAGCGCAACTGCTCCGACTCGGGCCGGCCGTCGTTGTACGCACGCATCCAGCGCACAAGCTCGCGGTTGGCCGCAGACGCGCCGAGCCCGATCTCCGGATGGCTGAAGCCGCGCTCCATGACCTCGTCGAGGGTTCCCGTACCCGACGTGACGTAGTCGTCCACGACCAGGCCCCTCATGCAGTCGCTCTCGATCGTGATCGTCCGGTAGCGCTCCTGTTCGACGAGTTGCCGGAAGAGATCGTTTCGCACCTCGAGCAGAACGTCCTCGCCGTGGGTGGGCTCACCCAGGGCAAGCAGCCGCGGCCGGGCCGGGAGCAACCCCATGACGGCAGCGGCGTCGACGGCTTGGGCGGCGTCTTTGATAGCAGCAGTCATGCCCTCAACGGTATCGTTGAAGCATCGGTTGAAACTTATTCGCGATATGGGCAAAGCAGTGAGGCAAAACCCTCAAGACCGCGGTCGGCTCAGGCCAGTCGACCTGGCGCGTGGGCACGGCCTGTCCACACAGGCGGTCAGGAACTACGAGGCGGCCGGGATCCTGCCGGACGCCGAACGCACTCCGCACGGCTACCGCACCTACACGCCGCTGCACGCGCAAGCGCTGCGCGCGTTCCTCGCGCTCGTACCCGGACACGGCCACCGGACGGCCACGTTGATCATGCAGTCGATCAACCGGGGCACGACTGAGGACGCTCTTCGGCTCATCGACGAAAGTCACGCCCAGCTTCTCGACGACCGCCGCACCCTCCAGGCCGTCGAAGGCGCGCTTCACGACCTCAGTCCCGTACCGCAGGAACGCGGCGACACGTTCGTCGGCCCGCTGGCGAAAAGGCTCGGCATCCGCCCGGCCACGCTGCGCACATGGGAACGCGTCGGCTTGGTCCAACCGCGCCGCGACCCGCAGACGGGCTACCGGGTCTACAGCGCGGCCGACGTGCGCGACGCCAAACTCGTCCACCAGCTCAGACGAGGCGGCTACCTGCTGGAACAGATCGCCCCGCTGATCGTCCAAGTCCGCTCCGCCGGAGGCGTCGCACCCCTTGAATCGACGCTGCGTGACTGGCATGCGCGCCTCTCGGCCCGCAGCCGCGCCATGCTCACCGGCGCCGCCGCACTGGACACCTACCTCGACTGCCGACCGGACGACCCCGCCCGGAGACAGGCCGAGTGACCACACCATCGCCTCGTCAACCACGGCCCTGATCCGGCCGCCCGGCAACTCCCGCTGGCCGCCGCTCAACAGCCCCGTCCCGATGACCTCCCCAGGCGACCGGCGGTCCGGCCCCGTGCCATGAACTCCTCAACCACGCGCCGCAGTTGGCCGACCGCACCCGTGCCGTCATCGGGCCGTCCGCGCACCCCGACGATCCGGCCGTCGGCAACCGCGACGTCCATCGCGTCCCCGTTGGAATGCAGCACCAGGCCTACGACGACGCGGCGCCGGTGACTCTCGGCAAACCGCGAAGGCGTCACCACTGACAACCTTGTGTGCCTTGCGCAGATTCCCGGTTTCACTGTGACATTCATCCGCCATCAGGTGCCTTCTCGTCACCGCTCCCACCTGGGCATACTCCATGCCTGCCCCGCCTCAAATCACCGAAGTGCGTGGGCTGTTGCGAAGGAGCTGATGGAAGAGATGACGTTGGAGACAGTCCGTGCAGGGGCCGCAGGCACATGGCTGCTTGGAGATCTCACGGTCAACCGGATCGGTTTCGGTGCCATGCGATTGACCGGCAGTGCCGCCTTCCACCGGGGCGTCCCGCACGACCGCAGTCAGGTGATCGGCGTACTGCGCCGTGCGGTTGAACTCGGCGTCAATCACGTCGACACCGCGGCGTTCTACTTCTCCCGGCTGCGCTCCGCCAACGAGCTGATCAACTCGGCGTTGGCCCCGTACCCGGACGACCTGGTGATCGCCACCAAGGTCGGCCCCGCACGGGACGCGTCCGGTGAGTGGGCGGCCCCGGCCCGGCCCGATCAGTTGCGTGGCCAAGTCGAGGAGAATTTGCGCCAGCTCGGCCGCGACCACCTCGACGTGGTCAACCTGCGCCTCATGGGCCAGGACTCGATCAGCGAGCACTTCGGGGCCCTCACCGAACTGCGTGATGCCGGACTGGTCCGCCACCTCGGCATCTCCGGCGCACGCCCCACTCACCTGGCCCAAGCCCAAGCGATCGCGCCCGTGGTGTGCGTCCAGAACCGCTACGGCATCGACGCACGCGCCGGCGCGGAGATGCTCCAGACATGCGCCGCACAAGGCATCGCGTTTGTACCCTTCTTCTCCATCGCCGGCGAGGGACGCGAGGCGGGCGCCGTCCGCGCCGAGCGGGAACAGATCCTCACGGTCGCCCGTGCACACAGAGTCTCGCCGGCGCAGGTACGTCTGGCATGGACCCTGCGACAGGGCAAGCATGTCCTGGCCATCCCAGGAACGGGCGACCCGGACCACCTCATCGACAACCTGGCGGCAGGCTCACTGCATCTGACAGAGGAAGACCTCGAACTCCTCGATTCGATCGACTGCACTGCACCCTGATACCGACTGCCGGCAGACGCGCTTGAACAGATGCAGGACCGCCCTTGTCAGGCACGAACCCTCTGACCGGCGCGCCGCGGGTGTGCCAGGCCGTCAGCGCTTGGTCGCGACGTAGTAGACGTTGACCGGGTCGCCCTCGACGGACTTGATGTCGATGTTCCCGAACCCGGCCTCTTCGAGCATGCGCACCGCCGTCTCCTGACCCCAGACCGTGCCGAGACCGGCTCCGCCGGTGCTGAGGGAGGTCGTCATGCAGTAGAAGACGGAGAAGCCGTAGAGCGCGGGCCCGAAGGGATGACCGATGTTCTCCTCCAGCCTGCTGGAGGCGGCGATGTCGCCCATGAGGAACGTGCCCCCGTCACGCAGGACTCGGGCGATCGCCGCCAGCGTCTCGGCCGGCCGGGCGAGGTCGTGGACCACATCGAAGGCGGTGATGAGGTCGTACTCGCCGCTGATGTCTGTCGAATCGGCAACGGTGTAGCGGACGTTCCGCAGATCGGCACGGGCCGCCGCGGCACGTGCGGTATCGATCCCGGACTCCGACTGGTCCAGACCGTGGAAACGGCTGGTGGGAAAAGCCTTCGCCAGCACCAGGGGCGCATGGCCCTGCCCCGTTCCCACGTCGAGGACGTCGATGCCGTCACGCAGGCGCTCGGGCAGCCCTGGCACGAGCGGCACGATCGTGTCCACCAGCGCCAGGTCGTAGACCCGGGCGGTCTCCTCGGCCTGCAACGCCTGGAACCGCGGATACGCCGAGTACGGCACACCTCCGCCGTCCCGGAAGCACCGTACGACCTGCTGCTCGACCTCGCCCATGAGCCCGATGTAGGGCATCATGCCCGCCAGGTTGTCCGGGCCCGCCGCCGTGGTCAGCGACGCCGCGTGCTCCGGCGGCAGGACGAAGGTCTCCCCCTCCGGGTCGTACTCGACGAATCCGCCGACGACCATGCCGCCCAGCCATTCACGCACATACCGTTCGTCGAGGTCCGCCGCCTTGGCGATGTCGGCACTGGACGACGGCGGAAGGCCGGCCAGGGCGTCGAAGAGGCCGCACTGGTGGCCGACGCTGGTGAGCAGGGCCAGCGCCGCCTTGTTGAGCACATCGACCACTTCGGCGGCGAATGCCTCCTGCCTGGCGGGATCCAGTGGCGCCTGCTGCGCTCCGAGAACCGACATGACCGCTCCTTCAACGGGGTGGCGACGAGGCATCAGCGACACCCAAAGGTGCCCGATTGCCAGGTTATGCCCCATTTGGAGTCCCGGATCTTACGGAACTGGGACAGCCTTCGCGTGGCTGCGTGTCGGCGTGGTGGAGCGGTCGGTTCCGCGGCGAGAGGGCGCGTGGTCCGCACGGAGTAGCCGGATGGCTCTGCCCGGATCCCCTGCGTAGCGTGCAAGGCACCGCTTGCTGCTCTGAGGAGGCCGTGCCGTGGAGACGTGTGTCGATGAGATCGCCGATGGCATCTATCGGATTTCGACGTTCTTCCCGGAAGTGGCCGAGCCCGCCGGGTTCACCTTCAACCAGTTCCTGATCAAGGCGGAGGAGCCGCTGCTGTTCCACACCGGCATGAAGCACCTGTTCCCCGCTGTCTCCCAGGCCGTCGGCCGGGTGGTGCCCATGGAACGGCTGCGGTGGATCGCCTTCGGTCACGTGGAGGCCGACGAATGCGGGGCCATGAACGAATTCCTGGCCGCGGCGCCGCACGCCGAAGTGGCGCACGGCCTGCTCGGCTGCCAGGTCTCCCTCAACGACCTCGCCGACCGTCCTCCGCGTCCGATGGCGCACGGGGAGGTGCTCGATCTGGGCGGCAAACAGGTCCGCCGGCGGGTCCGCCACCTCAACACGCCGCATGTGCCGCATGGCTGGGATGCCCGGGTCCTCTTCGAGGAGACCACCGGCACCCTGCTCTGCGGTGATCTGTTCACACACGTCGGAAACGGGCCGGCAGTCACCGGGGAAGACCTGGTCGAACGCGCCCTCGACGCGGAGGCCGCGTTCCGGCAGACGTCCTGCCTCACCGCAGCCGTGACCACGCTGCGGTCCCTCGCCGACCTCCGGCCGCGCACGCTGGCTGTCATGCACGGCTCCTCGTTCCACGGCGACGGCGGCGCTGCGCTGCACGCGCTTGCCGACGGTTTCGAACGGCGATTCGGCCCGGAGCCCCAGTTCGTCACCCGGCACAGCGTGCTCGCCGGCGAGGACGCACCGGGATACGTCCCACGGGCGTGAAGCCGGGTGCGCCTGCTGATCGGGCGGAGCTGCCCATCCCCTGATCCGTCTATCGGGTGCCCCCAGGGCCGGTATTCCGCTCGTGCGCGGATCCGGCCGGCGGGCGTCACTCTCCGTCGATGTCCGGCTGGATCTCGACGGTGAGGGCCGCGTCCTCGGGGCCGGTGCCTTCCGCGTCCTCCCAGACGATCACGCGGACGTGCTGGTGGACGGCGCCGCGGCGGTCCCACTCGGACACCAGGTCGGTCACGACGAGGGCGGCGACGTACTCGGCGTCCTCCTTCGGATCATCGGTGGTGACGGTCCCTCGCCAACGCTCGGGATGGTCGCCGTGGGGACGCCAGCCCTCGGAGCCGTGCGGCTCGTCCACCCGGTACACCCAGTCCGTCTCGGTGCTCATGGAGCCGATCCTGTCAGGAGGCGTGACCGAAGCCGCTCGAGTGGGTGACACGCCCGTGGCGGCGGCGTCGGTGGCTGTCGGGCTCGCGGTGGAGCGCGACGAGCGCCGCGTCGTCGTCAAGGCGTCCGCGGGTATGGGCGTGCAGATCGCGTTGGATGTGGTGAAGCAGCGATTCGGGGCCGGCTTTGTTCCACTGGGCGGCCCGCGCCTCGAAGGGGTAGAAGCGGCCGTCGGCGTCGCGGGCTTCGATGACGCCGTCCGTGTAGAGCAGGAGGGTGTCGCCGGGCTCGAAGGAAACCACGTCGATGGTGTATCCATCCGGTCCCGTCTCTGCGATCCCCAGTGGGGGCGCGGGGTGCAGGCTGGGGACCGTCAGGGCGCTACCGGGGGTGAGCAACAAGGGAGGGGGGTGTCCGCAGCTGATCATCCGGGTGATGTGGTCGTCGTCGGGGAGTTCCAGGAGCAGGGTGGTGGCAAAGCGTTCGCCGGCCTCTGCGGTGGGCTCGAAGTCGGCCAGGTAGCGGGTCACGCTCTGCTCCAGGGTGGCGGCCAGATCGGGCAGAGTGACGTGCCGGTGGGCGGCCTCACGGAAGGCCCCGAGCAGGAGGGCGGCCTCGCCGATGGCGGACAGGCCCTTGCCCCGTACATCTCCGATCATGATGCGCACGCCGCCGGTGATGCGGGTCGCCGCGTACAGGTCACCGCCGATCTGTGCCTCGTCCTCGGCGGCCAGGTACAGGCAGGCGATCCGCAAGGGGCCCATCCGCTCCGGCAGCGGCCACAGCAGGCCGTGCTGCGCGGCCTCGGCGACCGAGCGCACCTGGGCCAGCTGGCGCTGGTGTCGCACGCGCACCAGGCAGAAGAAAACGATCAGGGCTGACAGCACCGTCAGGGCGAGGATCTGGACCAGCACGTTGCGCGAGAACAGCACGCCGAAGTGCCAGCCGATGTATGCCTGCGCCGCCACGGTCAGGAACCCGATCAGCGCAGTCAGCCTGGGGCCGGCGAACGAGGCGGTGATCGCAGGGGCGATGACCAGGAGCGGGCCGAGATGGACGTCCTCCGGGACCATCTGGTCCGCCGCCGTGATCACCACGATGAGCACGATCGGGATCAGCAACAGCGCGTGGCTCGACTGCCGCAGCTGCCGCACACCAGCCAAGCCGTGCTCGGCGTTCACATCTTCCACATTGCCACTGTCGAGGACACCTGACGAACAGGGAGGACCGCTGTGACCTCGCAGGCCGACCGGCCGTACGGCGCTGGACTGCCGTGGAGCGGGACCCGCGACACGGAACCCTCGGGGGTGAACCTTCCTCCGGCGATCCGGACGCTGCGCCCGGGCTGGCTGCTGTGGCCCGTCAACCGCCCGCCGGCGGGCATCGTCTGGCGCATGGTCCGGCGCAATGCACGTGCGGACCGCGACATCCTGTGCTGGATGCGACCGGTGGACAGGGACCTCCGGTCAGCGGCGGACGGCCCCTCGGTACGCGCCTACCGGCGCTTCTGCCAGCGCAATCTCCCGGCAGACGCTCCGTAGGGACCACGTCCCAGCCGCACGGTCAGGGTGGTGACTCCGCCGCCATAGTAGCCATGTACAGCATCCGCCATGAGCAAGGCATCCGAAGGAGCCACCCCCGGTTTCCTGGTGTGGCGGCTGTCGATGAAGTGGCGGGTCGCCGTCGACCGGGCGGTGGCCCCGCTCGGCCTCACCCACGCCCAGTACTCACTGGTGGCGTCGCTGTACGGCATGTAGGGCGCGGGCGAGCGGCCCAGCCAGCGGCGCCTCGCCGACCACACCGGCCTGGAACCGCTGTACGTCTCCAAGCTCGCGCGCAGCCTGGAGGCAGCTGGACTCCTGGAGCGCGCCAAGGACCCGCGCGACCCGCGCGCGGTACAGCTCGCGCTCACCGACGAGGGCCGTGAGGCCACCCGGCGGGCGATCGGCATCGTCCAGGGCCTGCTGGCCCAGCTGCTGGAGCCGCTCGGCGGTCCGGACAGTGCGCGGACCCGGGAGCTGACCCGCGACCTGACGGCGCTGCTCGACGCACCCCTCGACCCCGCTGCGGCCGGTCTGCCGCAGCAGCAGGAGAAGTAGTGGAATATTGAACTACTGCGTTCCGTTGTGGCCGTCGAAGGAGGTCGTGAGTGGAGACGCAAGTGGAGAGCACGTACTACGGCCAGGGAACCCCCGCCGAGCGCTGGGAGCGCGCGCAGCTGTTCTTCGAGGCCCAGGACTACGCGGGCGCGGCGCGGGTGCTGGCCGGGCTGGTCGAGGAGGTTCCGGAGCAGACCGGCCCCCGACTGCTGCTGGCCCGCGCCTACTACCACTCGGCCCAACTGAGCCGTGCGGAGGCCGAGTTGCGGCTCGTCGTGGAGCGCGACCCGGTGGAGCACTACGCCCGGCTGATGCTGGGCCGCACGCTCCAGCGGCAGGCTCGGCACGAGGAGGCGGCACAGCACCTGCGGATCGCCTCGGCGCTCGCGGGTGACTTCCCTGAGGAGTGAACGGCGTGAGCGGGCCCGGTTCCGTCGAGGAACCGGGCCCTTCGCGCGTCTCAGGCCGGCCGGCGGACCGTCCGGGCGACGACCCAGTGGTTCTTGCCCAGGCGGCGGCCGCGGGTGAAGCCCCGGCTCTCGAACATCGCCAGGGTGCCGTTGTGCAGGAAGGACGCCGACACCGAGCCGCCGTCCGTGTCCTGCGGGCAGCTCTCAACGGTGCCTCCGCCCAGCCGGGCGATCTCGCGCAGGGCGCCGTCGAGCGCGGCGGAGGCCACCCCGGTGCGCCGGTGGGCGCGGTGCACGAAGAAGCAGGTGATCCGCCAGTCGGGCAGCACCGGGTCCCCGGCCTCGTAGGCGCGGCGGTGCTTGATGCGGGGCAGTTCGGCGGCCGGCCCGAACTGGCTCCAGCCGACGCAGTCGGCGCCGTCGTACACGAGCGCCGCGTGGGCCCGGCCCTCCCGCACCCGCCGCTCCTTCCCGGACCGGTTCTGCTGCGGGGTCTTCGTCCGGCCGACGCCCTCCTCGTGGAAGGCCATGCACCAGCAGCCGCCCCACACGCCGTCGTGCTCCTCGACCAGCCGGGCGAAGTCCGGCCAGGTGGCCGGGGACAGGGGCCGTACCGTGAACGTCATCGGTGACCTCCCCAGGTCACAGCGGGGTCGCCGAGTGCAGGATCCGGAACAGGGTGACGGCCGAGTTCGCCGAGGACATCGCCGACATCAGGGCGCCCGCGGCCGCGCCCCAGGCGGCGAGGCCGACCGCAGTGAAGGCCGACGGCCAGGTGCGGGCCGCGGGGGCGGGTGCCAGCAGGGCGGCCACCCGGCGCGGGACGGGGCCGGTCGCCGCGAGCGCGGCGAGGGTGGGCGCGGGGGTGCCACGGGACAGCAGCGCCGCCTTGCCGATCGCGCGGGCGACGGTGCGCCGGTCGCCGACCGCGCGGGCCGCCTCCTCGTCCGCCCAGCGCTCGGCCGTGTAGACGACTGCCGTGCGCAGCGGACGCAGGAAGGGGTTGGCCCGGGCAGCCAGGTGGGCGGCGAGCAGATGGCGGTGGTGGCGGGCGGCGAGGTGGGCGCGCTCGTGGGCGAACAGGGCGCGCCGTTCGGCGGGGGCGAGCCCGGACAGCAGCGCGGTGGTGACGACGATCCGGCCCCGGCCGCCGGGCAGGGCGTAGGCGTACGGCGTGCTGTCGGGCAGGACGGCCACCGTCGGGCCGGGCAGCGCGGCCAGTGCGCGGTGGGCCCGGCGGGTGACCCGGCGGTGCCGCCACAGGGTGCGGCCGCAGGCGACGGCGACCGCGCCGAGGGCGGGGATGGCGACGCGGCCGGCGACCTCGTCGTGCGGGACGGCGGCCCGCACCTCGGGGTCGGACCAGCCGTCCGGGAGGGGGTTGCCGGGCAGCTGGGCGGTGCCCACGACCATCAGCAGGGCCAGGCACAGCGTGCTGCACACGGCCATGACCACGGCGACCGCGGTGAGCAGCCGGGTGGCGGTGCGCGGATGCAGATGCCCCTCGGCGAGCCGGGCGACCGGCCAGGCGGACAGCGGCAGCACCAGCGGCAGGAAGACGAAGACCCCCATGGGCGCTCAGTCTTCCGTACCGCCGTCGCGGGTGTGCGCAGTCTTCCTGCTGTTCACCGAGCCGGGCTCGGCGGCGTCCAGCAGCGCCCGCAGCACCTGTTCGTCGCCCGGCGGCAGGGCCGTGACGAAGCTCGCCAGGACGGCCTGACGGTCCCGCTCGCCGTCCAGCAGGCGGCGCATGCGCAGAGCGGCGAGCCGGGCCACGTCGGCGGTGGGCGTCCACAGGAAGGAGCGGCCCTGCCGTTCGCGGGCGACGACGTCCTTGGCGAGCAGCCGGGTGAGGATGGTGACGACGGTGGTGTAGGCGAGGTCGCCGCCGAGGCGTTCCTGCACCCAGGCTGCGGTGACCGGTCCCTCCGCCTCGCGCAGCGCACCGAGGACCTGACCCTCCAGTTCACCCTGGCCGCGCCGCCGGGCCCGGCCGCCGTCCCGCACCATGTCCCGACTCTCCCTCTTCATCGGCCTGCCGGACCACGCTACTTCACGCCGGCTGTGCTCCCGTACGTGCGACGCCCGCGCCGGTGCGCGATCTCGCCGAGGCCGATGTCGACGGCGATGAACGCGGCCAGCGGGATGCCGAGCAGCGGCACGAAGTACCCGAGTACGGCGATCACCGCCAGGGCCGGTACGAGGAGGTACGGCGGCACCTGGGCCCAGGCGCCGCGCGGGAGCGGGCGGCCGAAGGCGGAGCCGCGGCCACGCTGCCACCACATGCGGTAGCCCCACCCGATGAGCAGGATCAGGGCGAGGGCGAGCAGGGCGAAGGCGATCTGGTTGACGATCCCGAAGAGGACGCCGGTGTGCAGGTCGATGCCCCAGCGGGTGAGCTTGGCGAGCACCGGGTAGTCGGCGAAGCGCAGTTCGTCGGTGACCTTGCCGGTGGCCGGGTCGACGGCGACGGCGTCCTGCTTCTCCGGCCAGCTGCGCTGGACCTGTCTGACGACGTAGGCGCTGTGTGCGTCGGCGGGCGGCACGATCTCCACGGGGTCGCCGAGCCCCTTGGCCCGCGCCGCCGCGAGCACCTTGTCGAGGCCGGCCCCGTGCCCGCCGTCCCCGCCTGCGCTGGCCGCCGTGCCGTGGCCCGCGTGCTCGCCGCCGGGCGCGGCCGCGGAGACGGACGGGGTGGCCTGGCCGAGCGAGGTGCGCAGCTCGTCGATGTGGGCGCCGGCGTAGGTGGACCAGGTCAGGCCCGTCGCCGACAGGAACAGGAAGCCGGTGGCGGCCCAGGCGCCGACCGTGCCGTGCAGGCCGAGGGTGCGGCGCCGCCCGCTGGTCCCGCGCACCTTGCGCAGGGCGCGCCGCCGGGAGAACCACAGCACCAGGCCGCCGCCCGCGATCACCCACAGCCAGCTGGCCGCCAGCTCGCTGTAGAGCCGGCCGGTCTCGCCCAGGTGCAGGTCGCGGTGGAGTTCGTCGACCCAGGTGCGCAGGGGCAGCGCGCCGGTCGCGCCGTACTGTTCGAGCGCGCCGCGCACCGTGCCGGTGTACGGGTCCACGAACACGGCGAGGGTGTGGCCGGGGTCGACGCCCTTGACGCCGGAGAGCAGCACCCGGGTGGTCGCGCCGGGCTCGGGTGCGGGCCGTACGGCCGAGAGGGTGCCCTCGGGGTGGGCCTTGCGGGCGGCGGCCACCTGGGCGGAGACGGGCAGCTCGCGTTCCCCGACGGGAACGGTCAGTTCATGGCCGTACACGAGCTTCTCGGCCTGGAACGAGCCCGCGTACAGCAGGCCGGTGACGGCGGCGACCAGCAGGAACGGGGCGACGAGGAGGCCCGCGTAGAAGTGCAGGCGCAGGACGAGGGGGCGCAGCGGGGCCCAGCGGCTCGGGGAGGGGGCCGGGGCGGGCGGTGTGGGTGTCTGGTCCGTGGCGGGCGGGATAGCGGTGGACATCGGCGGCTTCTCCGGGGACTGGGGCCGAAAGCGGGGGCGGTCCAGTGGTCGGATCGCGAAGCGCCGGAGTTCCCCGGAGTGTTGGTGACCTGCGCCACTTGGAGCGGCAGGCGGGCATGGCATGCTGACGCGATGGCACCTCCCAGTGATCGCGCACCTCTCGCCGAGCGGGTCGAGGAACTCCTCGCCGCCGGCGGCCCCTTGCCCATCGTCGCGGCCGGCCTGCCGGTGCTGCGCCAGGGCACCGAACCGTACGACGGGCAGCTCGGTCCCGCGCTGCTGGGCCGCTTCGTGGAGGCCCTGCGCGACACCATGCACGCGGCCCCGGGCGTGGGCCTGGCCGCGCCGCAGGTCGGCGTGCCCCTGCGGATCGCGGTCATCGAGGACCCGGCGCCCGTGCCGGAGGAGGTGGCGCTGGCCCGGGGCCGGGTGCCACAGCCGTTCCGGGTCCTGGTGAACCCGTCGTACGAGCCCGTGGGCACCGCCCGGGCCGCGTTCTTCGAGGGCTGTCTGAGTGTGCCCGGCTGGCAGGCGGTCGTGGCCCGGCACGCCGAGGTGCGGCTGCGCTGCCAGGACGAACAGGGCCGCGCCGTGGACGAGGTGTTCACCGGCTGGCCGGCCCGCATCGTCCAGCACGAGACGGACCACCTCGACGGCCTGCTCTACCTCGACCGCGCCGAGCTGCGTTCCCTGTCCACGAACGAGGCGGTGGCCGCCCGCTGGGGGCAGCCGACCCCGCGGGCGGCGGCCGAGGCGCTGGGTTTTGAACTGCCCTGAGCCGACGCTCAGTTGTCCCGGAACGCCTCCAGCAGCCGCAGCCACACCTCGCTCAGCGTCGGATACGACGGGACCGCGTGCCACAGGCGGCCGACCGGGACGCGGCCCGCGACCGCGACGGTCGCGGAGTGGATGAGTTCGCCGACGCCCGGGCCGACGAAGGTGACGCCGCGCAGGATCTCCTCCTCCAGGTCGACCACCATCCGGGCGCGGCCCTTGTAGCCCTCGGCGTACATGCCGGCCCCGGCGACCGAGGAGAACTCGACGTCGACGGCACGGACGCGGTGGCCGGCCTGTTCCGCCTCGGCGAGGGAGAGACCGACCGCGGCGGCCTCCGGGTCGGTGAAGACGACCTGCGGTACGGCGTAGTGGTCGGCCGTGGCCGCGTGGGCGCCCCAGGGCTCGTCCAGCAGGGAGCTGTCCGCGGCGCGGGCGGCGATGGCGGCGCCCGCGATGCGGGCCTGGTACTTGCCCTGGTGGGTGAGGAGGGCGCGGTGGTTGACGTCGCCGACGGCGTACAGCCAGTCGGTGCCGGTGACGCGCAGGCTGTCGTCGGCCTCCAGCCATGAGCCGGGTTCCAGGCCGACGGTGTCGAGGCCGATGTCGTCGGTGTGCGGGACGCGTCCGGTGGCGAAGAGGATCTCGTCGGCCTCGAGGCGGTCGCCGGCGGCGGTGACCACCACGACGGTGCCGTTCACGCGGGTGACGGACTCGACGGAGGTGCCGGTGCGGACGTCGACGCCCGCCTCGGTGAGGGCCTGGGCGACCAGTTCCCCGGCGAACGGCTCCATGCGGCCGAGCAGACCCTTGCCCCGGACCAGGAGGGTGACTCGCGAGCCGAGGGCCTGCCAGGCGGTGGCCATCTCGGTGGCGACGACACCGCCGCCGACCACGATCAGCCGACCGGGGGCCGCCTTGCCGCTGGTGGCCTCACGGCTGGTCCAGGGCTTGACCTCGGCCAGGCCCGGCAGGTCGGGCAGCTGGGCGCGGGTGCCGGTGCTGACGGCCACGGCATGCCGGGCGGTGAGGGTGGTCACGGTGCCATCGGGACCGGTCACGGTGACCGTTCGGGGCCCGGCCAGGCGGCCGTGGCCGCGGTACAGGTCGGCGCCGATGCCGTCCAGCCAGCGGACCTGGCCGTCGTCCTGCCAGTGCGAGGTGTACGCGTCCCGGCGGGCGAGGACGGCGGGCGCGTCGAGGGGGCCCTGGACCGCCTGGCTCAGGCCGGGCAGGCGGCGGGCGTCCGCCTGGGCGATGACCGGCCGCAGCAGTGCCTTGCTGGGCATGCAGGCCCAGTACGAGCACTCGCCGCCGACCAGCTCGCTCTCCACGACCGCAGTGGTGAGACCGGCCGCGCGGGTGCGGTCGGCGACGTTCTCCCCCACGGGTCCGGCCCCGAGCACCACGACGTCGTACGCGATGGATTCCGTTTCCGTCATGGGGTCAGTCTGGTGGGTGGTTGGCGCCGGGGCCACACGGGTACGCGCGCCGGTACGACCGTGCCCGCACGGAATAGGCAGCCGGGGTGCCGTGTTTGTTCCCTCGGCACCACCCCACACCAGGAAGAGGACATCACGCCATGAGCAGCACTGTGGAGCTGACCAAGGAGAACTTCGACCAGACGGTCACCGAGAACGAGTTCGTTCTCATCGACTTCTGGGCGTCCTGGTGCGGGCCGTGCCGCCAGTTCGCGCCGGTCTACGAGAAGGCCGCGGAGGACAACCCCGACCTGGTGTTCGGCAAGGTGGACACCGAGGCCCAGCCGGAGCTGGCCCAGGCCTTCGGCATCCAGTCGATCCCGACGCTGATGATCGTCCGCGACCAGGTCGCGGTCTTCGCCCAGCCTGGCGCCCTGCCCGAGGCCGCCCTCACGGACGTCATCGGGCAGGCCCGGAAGCTGGACATGGACGAGGTCCGCAAGAGCATCGCCGCCCAGGAGGGCAACGCCCAGTAATCCTCGGAAGGGGTACGGCAATCCTCAGAAGGGGTACGGCGCCACGTCGCCGCGTACGGTCGTCCAGCGCAGGTCGGTGAAGGCCTCCAGGTTGGCCTCGCCGCCGAAGCGGGCGCCGGTCCCGGACGCGGCGACGCCGCCGAAGGGGGCCACCGCCTCGTCGTTCACCGTCTGGTCGTTGATGTGGACGATACCGGTCGGGATGCGTTCGGCGAGGTCCAGGCCGCGTGTGGTGTCCCGGGTGACGATGCCGAGGGAGAGGCCGTAGGCGCTGTCCGCCGCGAGCGCGGCCGCCTCGTCGGCGGTGGCGAAGGAGCGGACCGGGGCGACCGGGCCGAAGACCTCCTCGGTGTAGGCCGGGGTGCGGTCGTCGGCCCCGGCCAGCACGGTCGGCCGGTAGAAGAGATCCCGGTAGGTGCCGCCCGCGGCGAGTTTCGCGCCGCACGCGGTGCTGGTCTCCACCAGCCCGTGGACCTTGGCGAGTTGGCCCGCGTCGATGACCGGGCCCAGGTGCACCTGCTCGCGGTGCGGGTCGCCGACGGCGAGCGAGTCGGCCTTGGCGGCGAGCCGTTCGACGTACTCCTCGTACAGGGAGGCGTGGACCAGGTGGCGGCCGGTCGTCATGCAGATCTGGCCCTGGTGGAAGAAGGATCCCCAGGCGGCCGTGGAGATCACCGCGTCCAGGTCGGCGTCCTCCAGCACGATCAGGGCCGAGTTTCCGCCGAGTTCGAGGTGGGCGCGCTTGAGGTGGCGGCCGGCCGCCTCGCCGACGGCGCGGCCGGCCGCGGTGGACCCGGTGAAGGAGATGACGGGGACGAGCGGGTCCTCGACCAGCGCCTGCCCGGCCTCGGCGGCGCCGGGCAGCACCTGGAGCAGGTCCTCGGGCAGGCCGGCCTCGGCGAGGACGGCGGCCAGGGCCAGTCCGCCGCAGACCGCGGTGCGCGGATCGGGCTTCAGGACGACCGCGTTGCCGAGCGCGAGGGCCGGCGCGACCGAGCGGATGGAGAGGATCAGCGGGGCGTTGAACGGCGCGATCACCCCGACCACGCCGACCGGGACCCGGCGGGTGTACGACAGCCGGGGCGCCTCGCTGGGCAGCACCTGTCCGGCGGGACGGGAGGCGAGGGCGGCGGCCTCGTAGCACTCCTGGGCGGCGACGTGCAGTTCGAAGTCCGCCTTGCCGGGGACGGACCCGGACTCGCGGACCAGCCAGGTGCTCAGTTCACCGGCGTGCTCGGTGAACAAGTCCCCTGCCCTGCGCAGCACTTGGGCCCGTACGAGGTGCGGTGCGCGGGCCCACGCCCGCTGGGCGGCGCGGGCGGCGCGCGCCGCCGGGGCGATGTCCTCGGGTGCGGCGAGGGTGAGCATGCCGAGCGCCTCGCCGGTGGCGGGCTCGGTGACGGTGTACTCGGGGCCCGCCAGGGTGCGGGGCTGCCAAGACATCGGGTTCGGGTCGAGCAGCGGCATGTCGCTCTCCGATCGATCGCCGGGCGGTACGGCTCGGCGCGCGGGCCCGGTCCGGGGACGCGCCTATTTTGTTGAGCGCGAAACTACATCGCAGCCATGCCCTTCCGGAACCCTAACCGCCGCCGGAAGCCCGGTCAGCTGGAGTCGCGCTGGACGAGCGACGCGCCCAGCACCTTGCGCACCTCGGGCTCCCCGCCGGGGTCGCGTACCGCGCGGTCGACCAGTTCCGCGAGATCACGGCCGGAGGGCAGCTCGATGTGGACGGTACTGAGCCGGGGCCGCAGCAGCCGCCCGAGCACCAGGTCGTCCGCGCCGACGACGGCCACCTCCTCGGGGATGCGCACACCCTCGTCCTGCAGGGCGCGCATCAGTAGCATCGCGTACTCGTCGTTGTAGGCGAACACCGCGTCGAGCCCCAACTCCCGCCAGCGGGCGGCGAGTTCGGCGGCGGCCTGCTCGGTGTACGCGAGCGGCAGCTCGGTCACGGCAGCCTCCGTACCACGCAGGGCCCGGCGCACACCCGCGAGCCGGGGCCGGGAGAACGCTTCCAGACCCGGCTCCTCGGGCACGACCACGCCGATACGGCGCCGGCCGCGGGCCCGGAGATGGGCCGCGGCGCAGTGGCCGACGGCGCCGTGGTCCGTCAGCAGGGCGTGCGCGCCGTCGACGCGCTCGGGTCCGAGGGTCACCACGGCCCGGGCACCGGACCGCTTGAGGACCGCGACGCCCTGCGGGCCGAGCCCCGTGCCGGGCACCAGGACGGCGACGGGACGCAACTCGGCCCAGGCGCGGGCGGCCTCGTCACCCTGGAGGCCGACCGCGCCGTACTGCACGACCGTGTAGTCGAGGCGGCCGAGGGCCGACTGGAGCTCGTCGAGGAAGCGGCTGTAGAGGGGGCCCACCGGGACCGCCGGGGCGGGCATCAGGACCATCCGGCTGTGTCCGGCGCGCAGGCTGCGGGCGGCCGCATGGGGCACGTACCCCAGTTCCCGCGCGGCTTCACGGACCCGGCGGCGGGTCGGCTCGCTGATCCGTACGGCGCTGGTGTTGTTGAGGACGTAGGAGACGGTCGCACGCGAGACGCCGGCCAGCCGGGCCACATCGGCACTCGTGGGCACGGAGCGCGCTGCGGGCGCAGCGGACGGGGGCGTGTTCGGTATCTGCACCATGACAGACCGCATCTTGACAGAGGGGCCGGAGCCGGAGGCGGGCGGGGGAACGTCGTTCATCGCTGAACCAAAATGACCGCTGGCGAACACGTTCGGAGCGAACTTGTTCGCAACGAACATGTTCGTTACGGTCGGGGCATGACAGCAACCCCCCGCTCCCGCCGCGAGCGTCCCGCCAAGCCCGCGCTCACCCGGGAGGGCATCGTCGCGGCAGCGGTCGCGATCCTGCGGGCCGAAGGACTGCGGAAGGTGACCATGCGGCGGCTGGCCCAGGAGCTCGACACGGGCCCGGCCTCGCTGTACGTCTACGTCCGCAACACCGACGAACTGCACGCGGCCGTCCTGGACGAGCTGCTCGGCACGGTCGGGCCCGCCCCCGCCCAGGGCACCTGGCGCGAGCGGCTGGAGCATGTGCTCACCGCCTACACCCGGATGCTCCTGGAGCATCCGAGCCTCGCCCGCTCCGCACTGACAGCCCGGCCCAGCGGCCCGCACTACCTGAACCTGATCGAGACCCTGCTCGCCCTGCTCGACGAGGCCGGGGTGCCGCGCGAGCGGGCGGCCTGGGGCGTCGACCTGCTGCTCCAGCACGCCACCGCGACCGCCGCCGAACACGCCGGGGAGGAGTCCCCGGCCGACTGGCAGGCGCTGCACCACGCCCTGCACGAGGCGTCCGAGGACACCCACCCACACATCGCCGCGACGGCCGGCGCCCTGCTGTCGGGCGCCCCCGAGACCCGGCTGGCCTGGGCCTTCCAGGCGCTGGTCAACGGCATCGAGCGGACCGCCGTACCCGACTGACACCCTCTTCAGGAGGCCACCATGACCACCCCCTCCACCGCCCTCCCCCACCACCCCGTCGCCGTCGTCGGCGGCGGGCTCGGCGGGCTGACACTCGCCCGGGTGCTGCACGTGCACGGCATCGAGGCCGCCGTGTTCGACCTGGACGCCTCGCCGGCCGCGCGGACCCAGGGCGGCATGCTCGACATCCACGACGACTCCGGCCAGGTGGCGCTGCGCGCGGCCGGGCTGCACGGGGAGTTCCTGGCCCGGGTCCACGCCGGCGGCCAGGCCCTGCGGATCCTCGGCCAGGACGGCGCCGTCCGCCTGGAGGAGGGCGACGACGGCACCGGCGGGCGCCCCGAGATCGACCGCGGCGAACTGCGGGACCTGCTGCTCGGCTCCCTGCCAAAGGGCACCGTCCGCTGGGGCGCGAAGGTGACCGGCGCACGCCCGCTCGGCGACGGCCGGCACGAGGTGACGCTCGCGGACGGCAGCGCCTTCACCACCGGCCCGCTGGTCGGCGCGGACGGGGCCTGGTCGCGCATCCGCCCCCTGCTCTCCTGCGCCGAGCCGGTCTACACCGGCGTGTCCTTCGTCGAGGCGGACCTGCGGCAGGCCGACCGGCGCCACCTGGCGAGCGCCCGGCTGGTCGGCGGCGGAATGCTGTTCGCGCTCGGTGCGGGCCGGGGCTTCCTCGGGCACCGCGAGAGCGACGCAAGCCTGCACATCTACGTCGCCGTCGAGGCTTCGGAGGACTGGCTGGACGGCATCGACTTCGCCGACACCGAGGCGGCCAAGGCGGCCGTGCTCAAGGAGTTCGACGGCTGGGACGAGAGCCTGAAGGCGCTGGTCACCGACGCGGACGGGGCGCTGGTGCCGCGGCGGATCCACGCCCTGCCGGTCGGGCACCGCTGGGACCGGGTCCCCGGCATCACGCTGCTCGGCGACGCCGCGCACCTGATGTCGCCGTTCGCGGGCGAGGGCGCCAACCTCGCGCTGCTCGACGGGGCCGAACTGGGCCTCGCGCTGGCCGCGCACCCCGGGGACACCGAAGCTGCGCTGGCCGCCTACGAGGAGGAGCTGTTCCCGCGCAGCGAGATGTCCGCGGCGGAGTCCGCCCGCAACGCCGCACTGCTGTTCCGCGCCGACGCACCGCAGGGACTGCTCGACATGTTCGCCGCCGACCACGGCTGAAGAGGCATCAGCCGGAAGGCTCCGTGCACGTCACCCGCGCCACGAGGTCGTGCCAGCCGGCCTCCAGCCGCGCCATGGGCATCCCGCACTGCCGGGTCAGATGGTTGATCAGGGCGGGGTCGAGATAGGCCATCAGCGTCTGGGAGAGGAGTTCGCAGTCGGCTGTCGGCACGATCTGCCGCAGCAGCATCGCGACGTGCGTGCGCAGCGCCTGGACCGAGGGGTGGGAGAACCGGCGGGTCGGCTCCGGCTGGGCGGCCAGCTGCAGATCCAGCTGCTCGGCCGAGCGGTACAGCACCGCCACACCGAAGGCGCGCAGCCGCTCCAGGGGCGGCGCCCCGGGCCCCAGCGGCGGAGGTCCGCCGAGGAAGTCGGCCTGCAGCTGTCGCGCCGAGTGGTCGAGCAGTGCCGTCAGCAGCCCGGTGCGATCGCCGAAGCGGCGGAACACCGTCCCCTTGCCCACCTGGGCCGCCGCGGCCACCGCCTCCATCGTCACCGCCGCCACTCCGCGCTCCGCGATCAGCCGGGCGGCGGCCTCCAGCAGCCGGGCCCGGTTGCGGGCCGCGTCGGCGCGCAGGCAGGGCTCGTCGGGGCCCTCCTCGACCTGGAGCAACTGAGGTGCGTCGACGGGCTCCTGAGGCTTCGGGAAGGGCGGCAGGGCGCTGGACATGAAGACAGCGTAAAGCATGGGGAACAAAACTGGACCGCGGTCCGGTTAGCCTGATACAAACTTAAACGGACCTCGGTCCGGATCGTAACAGCGATGTTTCAGCCCCTTGGAGTACGCCATGTCTGTTCGCATCCTCGCGCTCGTCGGCAGCCTTCGCGCCGGTTCGCACAACCGCCAGCTCGCCGAGGCGGCCGTGAAGCTCGCGCCCGAGGGCGCCGAGGTCGTGCTCCACGAGGGCCTGGCCGAGGTCCCCTTCTACAACGAGGACATCGACGTCGAGGGCAACGTCCCGGCCGCGGCCGCCAAGCTGCGTGAGGCCGCCCAGGGCGCCGACGCGTTCCTCCTCTTCTCCCCCGAGTACAACGGCACCATCCCGGCCGTCCTGAAGAACGCCATCGACTGGCTGTCCCGCCCGTACGGCGCCGGCGCCTTCGGCGGCAAGCCCGTCGCGGTGATCGGCACCGCCTTCGGCCAGTACGGCGGCGTGTGGGCGCAGGACGACACCCGCAAGGCCGTGGGCATCGCCGGCGGCAAGGTGATCGAGGACATCAAGCTGTCCATCCCCGGCTCCGTGACCCGCTTCGCCGAGACCCACCCGGTCGACGACACCGAGGTCGCCGCGCAGCTGACCGAGGTCGTCGCCCGTCTGCACGGCAACGTGGGCGAGACCGCGGCCGCCTGAGCCGTATGCACCAGGAAGGGGCCGGAGTCCGCTCCGGCCCCTTTGCGCAGTCCCGGACTGTGTACGTGACCCCGGTCACCGCATGGGGGCCTCGGCGCCGCGTCCGGAGCGCGCCCGAAGTGAAGCGAACGCGAGCTGCTCGCCCAGCGGGCTGCGCCGGTGGAGCGCGTGCCGTCCGTCCCGCACGCGGGTCACCAGGCCCGTGGCGCAGCACCAGCAGGTCCTGGGAGACGACGCTCGGAGTCACGCCGAGGCGGTGAGCGCGGAGGCGCCAGGGGCGGGTTCCGGTTCCCACAGGGGCACCGCGCCCCCGCCCGGACAGGCGAACATCGGCCGCTCGTCGGCGCTGACCGGGGGTGCCGGCCGGTGCGCCCCGGGCTCGTTCGGCCGCGCCTTTGGGCTCGTCGCGCTCGTGACGGCACGCTCCTGCTGGATGTGGGCATGCAGTCCGGCACGGTGGCCAACCGGGTCCGGATCCACTCCTTCGGCGCGGACGGCCACAACCGTCTCGACAGCGTCTCCATGACGTGCGCCTACCTGGGGACCCGGCTGGGCACGCGGACCTACGGGCGGTTCGGCCGGGCTGGGGTGTGCGCCCCGATCGTCGCCCTGTTCACCGCGCCGAGCCTGCTGCGGCACCTGGGTGTGCGGCCCGCCCCGGCCCGGGAACCCGCCGTCCGGCGGACAGGTTCCGCCGCCTGTCGGCCTCCGGGCGGCGCGGGGTAGGCAGACGATGGCCGTCACGCGGGCCGCAGGACGAGCGGCACGCACGCACCGCATGAGTGACATGCGTCAGGTGAGGAGAAGCCATGTCCCCGACCCCGCCCCCTCCCCCCTTCGATCCGGAGCTCGCCGCCTCCCTGGAGCTGATCAAGGACATGATCTCGCCCGGCCTCTCCATGGACGAGATCCCCGCCGCCCGGCAGGGCGCGGGCATCGAGCTGCTCGGCCGGCTCGACCTCAGCATGGGCGGTGCCTTCGCAGTGGAGGACCGTACGGTGCCGGGCCCGCAGGGCGCCCCGGACGTCTCCCTCCTGATCTGCCGCCCCGCGTCCGCCGATCCCGCCGAACCGCTGCCGGTGATCTACCACGTCCACGGCGGCGGCATGGTCCTCGGCGACAACCGGGCCGGCGTGGACGGCCCGCTGGCCTGGGCGTACGAGCTGGGCGCGGTCGTCGTGTCGGTCGAGTACCGTCTGGCGCCCGAACACCCGCACCCGGCACCGATCGACGACGTGTACGCGGGTCTCCTGTGGACCGTCCGGCACGCGAAGGAGATCGGCGGCGACCCGGACCGGATCGTCCTCGCCGGTGCCAGCGCCGGCGGCGGCCTGACCGCCGCGCTCGCCCTCCTGCTGCGCGACCGCCAGGGCCCGCCGGTCATCGGCCAGCTCCTGATGTGCCCGATGCTGGACGACCGCAACGACACCGTCTCCAGCCACCAGATGGCGGGCCTCGGCGTCTGGGACCGCACCGCCAACGAGACCGGCTGGACGGCGCTGCTCGGGGAGCACCGTGGCGGCCCCGACGTCTCCCCCTACGCCGCCCCCGCCCGCGCGAGCGACCTGTCCGGCCTGCCCCCGGCCTTCCTGGACGTGGGCTCCGCCGAGACCTTCCGGGACGAGGTCGTCGCCTACGCCTCCCGCATCTGGCAGTCCGGCGGCATCGCCGAACTCCACGTCTGGCCCGGCGGCTTCCACGGCTTCGACGGCTTCGCCCCACAGGCACCCCTGTCCCAGGCGGCCCGGGCGGCCCAACTGGACTGGCTGCGGAGGCTGTTGGCCCGGTGAGGGTCAGCCCCCGTTCTCCGCCGCTTTCTTGATCGCCTCCCGGATGCGGGCGTACGTGCCACAGCGGCAGATGTTCTCGATGGTGTCGATGTCGCTGTCCGTGGGGTGAGGGGTGCGCTTCAGGAGGGCGGCGGCCGCCATGATCTGGCCCGGCTGG
Source organism: Streptomyces cellostaticus (assembly GCF_001513965.1). Taxonomy (GTDB): domain Bacteria; phylum Actinomycetota; class Actinomycetes; order Streptomycetales; family Streptomycetaceae; genus Streptomyces; species Streptomyces cellostaticus. The sequence continues at coordinate 137,907 of NZ_KQ948015.1, forward strand.
CAGAAGCCGCACTGGGCCACGTCGCAGTCGAGCCAGGCCTGTTGGACGGGGTGGAGGGTGTCGCCGTCGGCGAGGCCCTCGATGGTGGTGACCGTGCGGTTCGCGCAGTCGGCGAGCGGGACCGTGCAGGGCTGGATCTCGGCGCCGTCGAGGTGGCTGGTGCAGGCGCGGCAGACGCCCACGCCACAGCCGTACTTGGGGCCGGTGACGCCGAGCAGATCGCGCAGGACCCACAGCAGGGGCATGTCGGCGGGGGCCTCCACGGTCACCGGTCTGCCGTTGAGGGTGAAGGAGTACGAGCGCATGGGTGCCTTCGGGTCGTGGGTCAGAAGGTGAGCGGGAAGGTGCGGGGTACGGTGCCGGTCGCGCGGGCGTAGGCGTTGGCGACCGCGCCCGATGCGGCAGGGACGCCCAGTTCGCCGGCGCCGCCCGGTTCGCCGGTCGAGGGCAGGATGTGGGCCTCGAAGGTGAGCGGGGCCTGGCGTTGGCGGGCGTAGCGGAAGTCGGCGAAGCTGCCCTCGCGGACGGCGCCCCGGTCGATGTGCAGGCCCGCCTGGAGGACGACGGAGATCCCGTCGATCGCGGTGCCCATCAACTGGGCTTCCAGACCACGCGGGTTGACGGCGATGCCCACGTCGGCCGCCATCACCACCTTGGTCACCCGGGGGCTCTTCGGGTCCCTCGTGTCGATCTCGGCGAGGCAGGCCACGCAGGAGCCGTACTCCTCGTGCACGGCGACCCCCTGGGCGGTGCCCTCGGGCATGGCCCGGCCCCAGTCGCCCGCCGCCGCGACCTTGTCGAGGACGGCTCTGACCCGCTTGTTCCGCAGGGTCGTGCGGCGGAAGGCGACGGGGTCCTGGCCGAGGCTGCGGGCGATCTCGTCCACGACGATCTCCTCAGCCGTCCGCACCGTCCCGGAGTCCACCGACCGCCAGGCGCCGAGCGGGACGGCGAGTTCGATGCCGCCCGAATCACCGGACGTACGGCCGAAGTTGTACAGTCCCGTGTCGCTGGGCCGGGGGCCGGAGAGCGAGCTCACGCCGCCCTGCGCCGACAGGCCCGTGCCGTCGCCCGACTCCGCCACCGAGGCCGTCACCTGCTCGAAGGCGACCACCCGGCCCCCAGCCACACTGGCCCGGATCCGGTGGTGGCTCGCGGGGCGCATACGGCCGTGGCGGATGTCGTCGCTCCGGCTCCACATCAGCTTCACCGGGCGCCGGGCCGCCTTGGAGACCAGCGCCGCCTCGATCGCCGCGTCGAAGTTCAGGCGGCGGCCGAACGAGCCCCCGCCGCGTACGACATGCACCCGGACCGCGGACGGGCGCATACCGACCGCCGCGGCGACAGCGTCCCGTGCGTCCATGGGGGTCTGGGAGGAGAACCACAGCTCCGCGTGGTCGGCGCGGACGTCCGCCACCGCCGTCAGCACCTCCATCGGGGCGTGGCTGACGAAGGCGAACGCGAACTCGCCCGACACCGGGGTGGATCCGCGCGGCGGGGTGCCGAGCCGGGGCACGGCCGCCTTCAGCCGGGCCCGGATCTGCGCGTCCGAAAGGCCGGCGAGCGGTCCGGGCGCCCAGGTGAGGCGCAGCGCGTCCCGGGCGCGGAAGGCCTGGTGGAACGTGTCCGCGACGACGGCCACCCCGCCGGGCAGCCGGACGACCGCGTGGACGCCCGGCAGGGCGCGGGCGGCCCGGTCGTCGACCGAGACCAGCTTGCCCCGGAGCGTCGGCGGCCGGGCCACCACCGTGGGCTTCACCCCCGCCACCGCCAGGTCCCCGGCGTACTTCGCCTGCCCGGTGACGATGTCCCGGGCGTCGATCCTGGTCGTCGGCCGGCCGATCACCCGGTGCCGGGAGGCCGGCTTGGGGCGGCTCGGGACGGCGGTGCGGCGGATCCGGGCCGCGCTCTCGGTGAGCGAGCCGAAGGTGGCCGTGCGCCCGTCCGGGGCGACGACCATCGTGTCGCGGGTGCGCAGGGACCAGGCGGGCAGGTGCCATCGGCGGGCGGCAGCGGTCACCAGCCTGGCGCGGGCCGTGGCGGCGAGGTGCCGGGCCGGGGCGTAGAGCGAACTGACCGAACTCGAGCCGCCGGTGTACTGGTTGCCCTTGGTGCGGGCGTCGGCGAGCGGGATGCGCACGTCGGCGAGGCGGGCGTCCAGTTCCTCGGCGATCATCATGGCGACCGCGGTGGTGATGCCCTGGCCGACCTCGGCCCGGGGCAGCCGGACGACGATGTGGTTGGCCGCCGTGACCTCCAGGACCAGCATCTCCTCGTCGGTGCCGGTCACCAGGACGTCGGAGCCGGCGCGGGCGGGCTCGGCGCCTTGTGCGGGTGAGGAGGTGCAGGCGAGCGGGGCGGCGACCGTCAGGGTGGTCGCGGCCACCGAATACACCATGAACCGGCGGCGGGACAGGCTGGCGGAGGACGGGGGCTCGGTGCGGTCCAAACGAGGGCTCCTGTCGGCGCGTGGGGCGGGCAGGGCACGGCACAAAGGGCGCGGCGCGTGTCCCGGTACGGATCGCTCGACAGGTAGGAGGGGTCCGGCCCCGCGCCGGTTGCCTGCCGGATCCGGTCCGCTGCCTCGGCCGCGCGGGTGCGGTGGCGCATCATGGCCGTATGAAAGAGCTCGCCGGGCGGCTGGCCGCGCTGGACCCGGATGCCGGGGCCGCCGTGCGGGTCATCGCCTATTTCGACCGGCTGGCCGAGACCAGGGCCGGTGTCGAGGCGCTGGTGCGCGGTGCCGCCGTGCTGGCGGGGTGCCCCGCGCGGCTGGTGGACGCGGAGCGGCGGGTGGTGCTGCGGGTGGAGCCGGACGGGCGGCGCCGCGATCCGGCGGCGGAGCCCGACCCCGGCTGGCCGTCCGCACCGCTGGTGCCGGGCGGGCCCGGGGCCCTGTGGCTGGAGCGGGCACAGGCCGGGCCGAGCGTGGTGGACGCGGTGATCCTGGAGCGGGCCGCCGCAGCCGTACGGTCCGTGCTCGACCGCACCCGGGGCCGCGCGCCGGCGGCACCTGCCGAGGACCCGGCGCTGGTGGAGACGGTCCTCGACGCGACGGCACCCGAGCCGGTCCGGTTGCACGCGGCCCGCCGGCTGGGGCTGGACACGGCGGACCCGGCGCTGCGAGCTCGCGCGCTCGCTCCGGCCGAGGGGCCGCCCCGGATCGTCGCGGCGCAGGAGACGGCGGACGTCACCCGGTCAGGGAACACCCTGCCCGCGCACGGCGGCGGTGCGGCGGCGCCCGGACGGCGCGGAACCGGACCCGCGCACCCCGGCTTCCCCGGGGACGCCGGACCCGGTGGGGACGCGGTCCGCTCCGAGCGCCTCGGCATCGGCCCCGCGGTCCCCGTCCTGGACCTCCCCCGTTCCTGGGCGGCCGCCCGGCTCGCGCTGCGGTTCACCGGCGAGGGCGACGGTCTGGATCCCGGGCAACGGGTGGTATGCGCCGACGAGTTGGGCGCGATCGGGCTGCTCGCCGATCTCGTCGTACCGGGTGCGCAGCCGCACCCGGACGTCCGAGCCGTGGAGACGGCCGCCGCGGACGCGCCGTGGATGCTGCGGACGCTGCACGCGGTCGCCGCCACGGGCAGCCTGCGCGCGGCCGCCGCCGAGGCCGGCGTGCACCACTCCACGCTCCAGACCCGCCTCGCCCACGCCGAACACCTGCTGGGCTGGCCGGTGCGCACCCCGCAGGGCCGGTTCCGGCTCCAACTCGCCCTGACGTTGAGACACTTGATCAGACGGAACTGAAGGACGCGCCGATCGGCATCCTCAAGCCGATCCCGGCGGCCTGATGACACTCGCCGCCCAGCCGCCGGGATGCGGACAGGTTCACGTCAGCGCTGTGAACTTGACGCGATGTCACCTGTGCGAAACCTGTACGGCACCCGGCTCCCGGCGGTTACCGTTCGGTAGACAGCGTGCTCCCGGAGGTGCCCCGCCATGACGCCCGACCGTGCCGCAGGCCTCGCTCAGTCCGTCCGCGCGCTCGCCGACGGGGAGGTGACCTCCCGCGCGCTGGTCGAGCAGGCCCTGGCCCGCATCGAGGCCACCCAGCCGACCCTGAACGCCTTCCGGCGCCTGCGCGCCGAGGCCGCGCTCGCCGAAGCGGACGCCGCCGACCGGGAGTTGGCTTCCGGAGCGCGGCGCCCGCTGCTCGGGGTACCGGTCGCGGTGAAGGACGACATGGACGTGGCGGGCGAGCCGACCGCGTTCGGCTGCCCCGGCGACTTTCCGCCGGTGGCGGCGGACGGTGAGGCGGTACGGCGGCTGCGCGCGGCCGGGGCCGTGATCGTCGGCAAGACGAACACCTGCGAGCTCGGGCAGTGGCCGTTCACCGAGGGCCCGGCGTTCGGTCAGACCCGCAACCCGTGGCACACCGGTCACACCCCCGGCGGCTCCTCCGGGGGCTCGGCAGCGGCGGTGGCCGCCGGTCTGGTCCCCGCCGCGCTCGGCTCGGACGGCGCCGGATCGGTGCGGATCCCGGCCTCCTGGACCCACCTGATCGGCATCAAGCCGCAGCGCGGGCGCATCTCGACGTGGCCGCGCGGAGAGTCCTTCCACGGCATCACGGTCAACGGCACGCTGGCCCGTACGGTCGCCGACGCGGCCCTGCTGCTGGACGCGGCGAGCGGCAACCACGACCGGGACCCGCACCGCCCGCCGGCGCTCGCGGTGGCGGACGCGGTCGGCCGCGACCCCGGCCGGCTGCGGATCGCGCTGTCGCTGAAGCCGCCGTTCACCGCCGTACCAGCCCGTCTGCACCCGGAGGTACGGGCCCGGGTTCTCGAACTCGCCGAGAAACTCGGCACGTTGGGGCACTCCGTCGAGGATGCCGACCCTCCTTACGGCCAGATCGGGCTGACCTTCGTGCCGCGCGCCACCGCCGGCATAGCCGACCATGTCCGCGAGACCCCCGACCCCGCCCTGCTCGACCCGCGCACCCGGGACGCGGCCCGGCTCGGCCGGCTGCTCGGCGGGGCCCCGCTCAGGGCGGCCCGGCGGGCCGAGGCGGTCCTGCACGACAGGATCGGGGCGTTCTTCGGGTCGTACGACGTGATCCTCGCTCCCACGACGGCCGCTCCCCCGCCCGCGATCGGCGCCCTGTACCGGCTCGGCGGCCTTGCCACCGACCGCGCCATGATCGCCGCCTGCCCCTACGCCTGGCCGTGGAACGTCCTCGGCTGGCCCGGCGTGAACGTGCCCGCCGGCTTCGTCGGCCCAGGCCTCCCGGTGGGCGCTCAGCTGCTGGGCCCGGCGAACAGCGAACCCCTGCTGGTCTCCCTCGCCGCCCAGCTGGAGGCGGAGCTGCGCTGGCACGAACTCTGGCCGCCCAAGGAGCCGGACGCGGATTCCAGGGCGGCATGAGCGCGTCCGCCCGTACCCTGTGACCATGGACGATGCGTCGATGGTCGGGCTCATGGGGCGGGTGACGGGGACGATCGGGCCCGGCCTGGTCGGCGAGGTGATCGTGCGGGTGCGCGGCGGTGCGGAGCACTTCCTCGCCTACGCCGCCGACGGCACGGGCCGCATCGAGCACGGCACGGTGGTGATGGTGGTGGAGTACCTGCCGCCGAGGACCGTCTACGTCACCGCCGCCTACGACAGTTGAGCATGCTCCGCCCCAGGTGAGGGGGGTGTGCGTCAAGATTGCAACAAGGATTCGTCAGCGTCTTCTCGGCGAGTCGCCACAGGCGCACACTCCCTTCGTTCGGTGCCGAACGGGCACCATGCCAAGGGGGCGAATGCCGATGATCGTCGGCGTCGTTGCGGGGGCGGCCGTCGTTGCCGTCCTCGTTCTGATCGGTCTGTTCAAGATGATGTGGCGGGTCGCCGAACCCAACGAGGCGCTCGTCATCTCCGGGTCCAAGCACCGTACCGAGGGCCTTGAGGAGGGCATGGGATTCCGCATCGTCACCGGGCGCGGCACGCTGGTGCTGCCCGGTGTGCAGGCGGTGCGCAAGGTCTCCCTGGACCTGAACGAGACCGAGCTGCAGGTGGACTGCGTGACCCACCAGGGCATTCCGCTGAAGGTGCGGGGCGTGGTCATCTTCAAGGTGGGCGACGACTTCGTGTCGATCGCCAACGCGTCCCGCCGTTTCCTGGACCAGCAGCGGATGATGTCGGAGCGGGTGCACAACGTCTTCGCCGGTCATCTCAGGTCCATCGTGGGCGGGTTGACGGTCGAGGACATGATCCGCGACCGGGAGAAGCTGACCGGGCAGACCCGGGCGGCCTGCGGTACGGAGATGGAGAAGCTCGGCCTGATCGTCGACTCGCTGCAGATCCACGAGATCGAGGACCCGACGGGGTACATCCAGAACCTGGCCGCACCGCACGCGGCCGCCGTCCAGCGGGACGCGCGCATCGCGCAGGCGGAGGCGAATCGTCTCGCCACCGAGGCCGAGCAGCAGTCGTTCGCCCGGATGGCGGAGGCCACCCGGGACAGCGAGATCCTGCAGGCCGGCTACCAGGCCGAACGGGACAAGGCGGCGGCGAAGGCCCGCCAGGCCGGTCCGCTCGCCGACGCGGGCGCCCGGCAGGAGGTGGTCGTCCAGGAGACGCGGGTCGCCGAACTGGAAGCCCACCGGCGGGAACAGCAGCTCCAGGCGGACGTCCGCAAGCCCGCCGACGCCAAGGCCTACGAGAAGCGGACGCTGGCAGAGGCCGAGCGCGACGCGCGGATCTCGGCGGCCGAGGCCAAGGCCAAGGAGACGGAACTCGCGGCGGCCGCCGAGGCCACCCGGGTCAAGACGGCCGCGGGCGCCGAGGCGGAGGCCACCAAGACCCGGGGTGCGGCCACGGCCGCGGCGACCCGGGCCACCGGTGAGGCCGAGGCCGCCGCCGCGCAGGCCAAGGGTCTGGCGGAGGCCGAGGCGACCAAGGCCCAGGGGCTCGCGGAGGCGGAGGCCATCAAGGCCCGCGCCGCCGCCCTCGCCGAGAACCAGGAGGCGGTCGTCGCCCAGCAACTCGCCGAGAACTGGCCGGAGATCGTCCGGGCCGGCGCGTCCGCGTTCGGCAACGTGGACAACATGGTGCTGCTCAACGGCGCCGACGGCATGGCCGAGCTGTTCGCCAAGGCGCTCACCATGGGCGGCACGGGCCTCGGCCTCGCCCGCCAGCTGCTCTCCTCGATGAACCAGAACGGGCAGGCACAGAACGCCACTTCGCCCTCCCTCAACGGGGTGGCGACGCCTCCGGCGCAGAAGGTTCCGGTGGAGCAGGAGGACTAGGCACCGGGCCGGGGTCCTCTCCAGGGCTCCGGCCGGCCGTCGTCAGCAAGCGGTCGATCGTGGCCGGGGCCAGTGCCGGGTTCGCGGCGGCGGCGTGGGCCAGTTCCTCGTCGTCGAGGAGTTGCGCGAGCCGGGGCCGGGGAAGGTTCGGGTGGCGGGCCAGCGCGGCCCGTACGTCCGGGTCCGGGTCCCGGGTGAGCCGGTCCACGGTGGCCGGCGCGGTGTCCGGGTCCCGTGCGGCCAGGGCACGGACCTGCGGGTCCTCGTGGTCGGCGAGGGTGGCGAGACCGGCACGCGGGAAGTTCGGCCGGGTGAGCAGGTTCTCGCGTTCGGGGCCGGTGTACTCCAGGAAGCTGCGCAGCAGGAGTGCCGCCGGGGCGTCCGGATGGTTCTGGGCCAGCAGCACCCGTACGCCGAGATCGTTGTCCTCGGCCAGGCGTGCCACGAGGTCCGCCGGCAGCTCATGGTCCTCGGCGGCCTTCCGGCGCAGCATCGGGTGGCCGGAGAGCGCGTTCCGGCGGACGGCCTCGGGGTCCCGGGGCTGTGGCAGCACGGACACGAAACGGAATCCGAAGCGACAGTCCATGGGGACCTCGTAGTCGATGCGCGACCGTTCCTCCTCGGTCAGCGCGGGGTGGACGGACACGGCCAGCCGCACCTTCGGGTCGGAGTCCGCCGCGAGCGCCCGGCGCTCGTCGGGCCCGAGATCCTCGCGGTACGCGACCGCCCGGCGCACGTCCGGGTCCGGATCGGTGACGAGTGGGTGACGTTCGGCGGGCTGGAGGTCCGGGCGGCGCGCGATCCGTTCCCGTACCGTCGGGTCCGGATCGGCGGCGAGGAGGACCACCACGTCGGGCGGGAGACTGGGGTTTCCCGCGATCGTGGCCCGTTCGTCCGCTTGCGCCGGAGCGGTGAGGACGCCGTCCACGACGGCTCTGCTGAGGGCCCGTTGGAGCAGGACATCGGTGCGGCCATGGCACGGGTGGGCGGGCAGCACGCTCTCCACCCAGACCGGGTCCTCCAGGCGGGCCATCGCTTGTGCCCGTTCCCGGACCGTGTCGTCGGGATCCGCCAGCAGCGCGGCCCGGATGCCGGCGGGCAGCCGATGCCAGCCGCCGACGCCCCAGCACCGGACCTCCGGAAGCGGATGCGTGGGCATGGACCGGATCAGCTCGGCGGACATCTGCTGGTAGACGCCGAGAGAGCCCAGGTGTTCGCCCTCGTAGGTGCGGATCATGCGGACGACGACCTCGTCCGGCAGTGGCCTCGGCCGGTGGGGATGACGTATGCGGGGCCCGTCGGCGAGGTGGCCGCGGACGAACCAGTCCGGATCGTCCACCAGCCGTGCCCGCTGGGCGGGATCGACGTGGGGGTTGACGGCGAAGAAGCCACGCGCATGCCGGTCGGGATGCGCGATCACGGCGTCCATGACGGCCCCGGGCAGGTCCCGGTCCCGGCACAGCACCATCCGTACGGCCAGGGGTGCTTCAGCGAGCAGCCGCAGCAGGACGTCCTCCGACGCGGACGGATTGAGCGCGAGGCCGGCGAGCCGACGCGTGGGCAGGTCGGCTTCGTCCCAGATCTGTTCAGGCGTAGGCATGCCCCCCGGATACCCCCCGTATGCGATCCCGGCCCTCAAGACCCCTTGATCAGCCAGCATATGGGACCACTAGGGTGCCTGCGTGAGCACGTTTACCGATGAAAATGTCCCCGGCCGCTACGGCCCCCACGCCACCACCGAGGCCGACCCGCGCGAGGTCGGCCGGGTGCGCACCGAGTACTCCCCCGCCCACGACGGCGATCCCGACCCCGGCGAGATCGTGTGGACCTGGGTGCCGTTCGAGGAGAACGACGGCCGGGGCAAGGACCGTCCGGTGCTGGTCGTCGCCCGGGAGTCGGTGGGCACCTTCCTCGCGGTCCAGTTGTCGAGCAAGCGGCACGACAGCGACCGGGAGTGGGTGGCGATCGGCAGCGGGCCCTGGGACCGGTCGGGCCGCGACTCGTGGGTGGACGTGGACCGCGTGCTGCGGCTGCACGAGGAGGGCATGCGCCGGGAGGCGTGCGCCCTCGACCGGATGCGGTTCAACCTGGTCCGCCAGCGGCTCCACGAGCGCTACGGCTGGACCTGACGGTCATCACCGGGTGACCGGACGCGTGTGTTCCGCGAACGCCCGCACGAAGGCGTCGCGGACCGTCGCTCCCGGCGTGCGGTCCAGGATGCCGAACACCACGTGTGCGAACGTCCGCGCGAACCGCCCGTCGGGCCCGAGGAGCGCGCGGAAGGCCCCCGCGACCTGCGCCGGGTCGTTCTGGAAGACGCCGCAGCCCCAGGCGCCGAGCACCAGCCGCCGGTAGCCGTGGGCGGCGGCGGTCTCCAGGACCCGCTCGGCGCGCACGGCCAGGGCGGCGGGCAGCTCGCCGGTGCGCTCCGGTGCCGTACGCCGTACGACGCCCGCGTTGGGCGCCGCGGCGGTCAGGAAACCCGCGCGGTACGGCTCCGGCAGCAGTCGGCCCCGGTCGTCACGGAAGACCGGCACGGCCGGGGTGTGGACCACCCGGTCCGTGTAGAACGGGTCGCGGTGGGCGCGGTGGTGGTCGTAGAACTCCCGGGCCTCGAGCAGGCAGGTGTAGAGCGCGGAGGCGCGGCACAGGGCCTCTTCCTGGGCCTGGGCGCCGTTCAGGTAGCCGCCGCCCGGATTGCGGGCCGAGGCGAAGTTCAGGACGGCGACCGGGGCGTCGGCCAGCCTGCGGGCGGCCTGAAGACTGCTCTCGCCCGTGACCTCGAAGAAGGGCTCCACCTCCACGTCCGCGGGCACCGGCACCGGCACCGGCACCGGCACCGGCTCGGGGCCGTACATCCGCGTGCCCGCCCGGGCGGCCTCGACCGCCGCCGCCACGGACACCTCCCGGCCGTCCGGAGCGCGGTACCCGCCGACCGCCACGATGCGCTCGGTCTCCGCCGCGAGGCTGCGCAGGCGCGCGCTCACGGCGCCACCCCCGTGGACTCCGTGACCGCGGCCCGCGCTGCCGCCCCCGTCGTGCTCATACACGCATCCTGGGTGATGCTGGTGATGCGGTGCAACGGAGTTTCCCGGTCCCCGGAACGGCCTGGAAACGCGCAAGAAAACGGAGGTTACCGATCCGGAACGTCCCGAGGGGCACCCTTGTGCGAATCGTTTCGACGGTCTTGGGTAGGACGAGTGCCGGCGCGGCTCGCCGAGAACCACGCCGGTGACATGGTGGTACCCGTAGGAGGATCCCGACATGTCCGACTCCATAACCGATGGCGGTGACTGTACGGAGCACCGCACCGCAGTCACCGAAGCCGAGGTGGAGGCCCTCGTCCGGGGCATCTGCTTCAAGACCGGCCCGCCCCGCACGCTCGGGGTCGAAGTGGAATGGCTCGTCCACGAGCTGCGGCTGCCGCAGCTCCCGGTGACACCCGAAAGACTCGAAGCGGCCTACGCCGCCCTGAGGACCGTGCCGCTGGCATCGCCGCTCACGGTCGAACCCGGCGGCCAGCTGGAGCTCAGCTCGCCGCCCGCCGCCTCCCTGATGGAGTGCGTGGCGACCGTCTCCGCCGACCTGGACACCGTCCGCGCGGTCCTCGCCGAGGACGGCCTGGGACTCGTCGGCGTCGGCCACGACCCCTGGCACGCACCCCGCCGGTTCCTGCACGAACCGCGCTACGACGCCATGGAGGCCTGCCTCGACCGCACCGGCACGGCCGGCCGGCACATGATGTGCACCTCCGCCTCCGTCCAGGTGTGCCTGGACGCCGGATACGAGGAACCCGGCCCGCTCGGGCACGAACGGCGCTGGTGGCTGGCACACCACCTGGGCGCGGTGCTGGTGGCGGCCTTCGCGAACTCCCCGCTGATCGGCCGGCAGCCCACGGGCTGGCGCTCCACCCGGCAGCTGCTGTGGACGGAGATCGGCGCCGGCCGCGCGGGCGCTCCCCCGTCGGACGGGCAGCCGCGGGACGCCTGGGCCCGGCATGTGCTGGACGCCCCGGTGATGTGCGTCCGCCGCGACGGCAGCCCGTGGGACGTGCCCGAGGGCCTGACCTTCCGCGAGTGGACCCGCTCGCGCTCGCCCCGGCCGCCCACCCGGGCGGATCTCGACTACCACCTGACCACCCTGTTCCCGCCGGTGCGACCGCGCGGCCACCTGGAGCTGCGCATGATCGACGCGCAGCCCGGGGACGACGGCTGGATCGTGCCGCTCGCGGTGACCGCGGCGCTGTTCGACGACCCGGAGGCCGCCGAAGCGGCGCACCGGACGGTGAAGCCCCTGGCGGAGCGGGCCCTGAACCTGCCCGCCCCGCACAATCCGCTGTGGATCGACGCGGCCCGGCAGGGGCTCACCGACCCCGAGCTGCGCGAGGCCGCCGTCGCCTGTTTCGCGGCGGCGCTGGAGGCCCTGCCCCGGCTCGGCGCCACACCCCCGGTCATCGAGGCCGTGACGACGTACCTGAACCGCTACGTCGTCCAGGGCCGCTGCCCGGCCGACGACCTGCTGGACCGTCTGCGCGGCACCGACAGCCGCGCCCACGGGAGGAAGGACATCCGCACATGACCGCCGCCGAGACCGAGGCCACGATCCCCGAGGCGGACAGCGAGGCGCTGCGCGAGCGCGCGCTCGCCTCGCTCACCACCGCCCGGGCCCGCACCACGCTGCTGACCAGCTGCGTCGAGGACCCGGACCTCACCGCCCAGCACTCCCCGCTGATGTCCCCACTGGTGTGGGACCTCGCGCACATCGGCAACCAGGAGGAGCAGTGGCTGCTGCGGGCGGTCGGCGGCCGGGAGGCGATGCGGCCCGAGATCGACGGCCTGTACGACGCCTTCGAGCACCCGCGCTCCGAGCGGCCCTCGCTGCCGCTGCTGCCGCCCGCCGAGGCCCGGCGGTACGCGGCCGAGGTGCGCGGCCGGGCCCTGGACCTGCTGGAGGCCGCGGACTTCCACGGCACCCGGCTGACCGAGGCGGGCTTCGCCTTCGGGATGATCGCCCAGCACGAACAGCAGCACGACGAGACGATGCTGATCACTCATCAGCTCCGCAGAGGGCCGCAGGCCCTGACCGCCCCCGACCCCGCACCGGCCCCGCTGTTCACGGGTCCGGCCGAAGTCCTCGTCCCCGGCGGCCCGTTCATGATGGGCACCTCCGGCGAGCCGTGGGCTCTGGACAACGAGCGTCCGGCGCACCCGGTGGACCTGGCACCGTTCTGGATCGACACGACGCCGGTGACCAACGCGGCGTACCAGGCGTTCATCGAGGACGGCGGCTACGGCACCGAGCGCTGGTGGACGCCCGAGGGCTGGGCGCACATCCGGCAGCACTCCCTCACCGCGCCGCTGTTCTGGCGCCGGGACGGCGGCCAGTGGCTCAGGCGCCGCTTCGGGGTCACCGAGGCCGTCCCGCCCGACGAGCCGGTGCTGCACGTGTGCTGGTACGAGGCGGACGCCTACGCCCGCTGGGCCGGGCGCCGGCTGCCCACCGAGGCGGAGTGGGAGAAGGCCGCCCGTCACGACCCGGCCACCGGCCGCTCGACCCGCTACCCGTGGGGCGACGCCGACCCGGCGCCCGAACACGCCAACCTGGGCCAGCGGCACCTCAGGCCCGCCCCTGCCGGCAGCTACCCGGCCGGTGAATCCCCGCTGGGCGTACGGCAGTTGATCGGTGACGTGTGGGAGTGGACGGCGAGCGACTTCCTGCCGTATCCGGGGTTCACGGCGTTCCCGTACAAGGAGTACTCGGAGGTGTTCTTCGGCTCGGACCACAAGGTGCTGCGCGGTGGTTCGTTCGCCGTGGACCCGGTGGCCTGCCGGGGCACGTTCCGCAACTGGGACCACCCGATCCGGCGGCAGATCTTCTCCGGGTTCCGCACCGCCCGCTCGGAGGCCGTCTGATGTGCCGTCACCTGGCCTATCTGGGGCCCGAGGAGCCGCTCGGCCGGCTCCTCACGGAGCCCCCGCACAGCCTGTACCGGCAGTCCTGGGCACCGCGGCGGCAGCGCTACGGGACGGTCAACGCCGACGGTTTCGGCGTGGGCTGGTACGCCCCCAACGATCCGGTCCCGGCCCGCTACCGGCGGGCCGGGCCGATCTGGGCGGACCTGTCCTTCACCGACCTGGCCCGGGTCGTGCGCAGCGGTGCCGTGCTCGCCGCCGTGCGCGACGCGACGCTCGCGGGCGCGGACGCCGAGGCCGCGGCGGCGCCCTTCACCTCCGGGCGGTGGCTGTTCAGCCACAACGGCGCGATCGCGGGCTGGCCCGACTCGGCGGCACCTCTGGCGCCCTCGCTGCCTCCGGTCGACCTGCTGTCGCTGGAGGCGCGCACCGACTCGGCGTTCGTGTGGGCCCTGGTCCTGCACCGGCTGCGCTCCGGTGACGACCCCGCCGACGCCCTGGGCGACACGGTTCGCCAACTGGCCGAGGCGGCCCCCGCCTCCCGGCTGAACCTGCTGCTCACCGACGGCGAGACCATCGCCGCCACCGCCTGGGGCGACAGCCTCTGGTACCGCACGGCGCCTGGACCCGGCACGGTCGTCGCCTCCGAGCCGTACGACGACGACCCGCTCTGGCAGGAGGCCCCCGACCGCACCGTCCTCACGGCGAGCCGCGCCGGCGTGCTGCTCGCCCCGCTGGAGGACCCGGCGTCCGTACCATCGAAGGAGCCCTGTACGTGAGTTCCCTGCGTGTCACCCGCACCCTTCCCGAGGACGCCACGGACGCCGCACTGCGCGCCGATGTCCGGCACGGCCTCACCGTCAACCCGAAGACGCTGCCGCCCAAGTGGTTCTACGACGCGCGGGGCAGCGAGTTGTTCGAGCAGATCACGGAGCTGCCCGAGTACTACCCCACGCGCGCCGAGCGCGAGATCCTCACGACCCGCTCGGGCGAGATCGCCGCCGCGAGCCGCGCCGGCGCCCTGATCGAACTGGGCTCCGGCTCCTCGGAGAAGACCCGCTACCTGATCGACGCGCTCACCTCCCTCAAGGCGTACGTCCCGGTCGACGTCAGCGACAGCGCCCTCACCCAGGCGGGCCAGGCGCTCGTCGAGGAGCGGCCGGGCCTCGAAGTCCACGCGCTCATCGCCGACTTCACGGCCCCGCTGGCCCTGCCCGAGACGCCCGGGCCCCGGCTGGTGGCGTTCCTCGGCGGCACGATCGGCAACCTGCTGCCCGCCGAGCGGGCGAAGTTCCTGGCGTCCGTGCGCGCCCTGCTCGTGCCGGGCGACGGCCTGCTGCTCGGCACGGACCTGGTCAAGGACGAGCGGGTGCTGGTCCGGGCGTACGACGACGCGGCCGGGGTGACGGCTGCGTTCAACAAGAACGTCCTCGCGGTCGTCAACCGGGAGCTGGGCGCCGACTTCGACCTCGACGCCTTCGACCATGTGGCGCTGTGGGACGCGGAACAGGAGTGGATCGAGATGCGGCTGCGCTCGCGCACCGCGCAGACGGTCAAGGTGCCCGCGCTGGACCTCGCCGTGGACTTCGCGGCGGGCGAGGAACTGCGCACCGAGGTGTCGGCGAAGTTCCGCAAGGACGGCGTGAGCGCCGAACTCGACGCCGCGGGGCTGGAGTTGACCCACTGGTGGACGGATGCGGAGGACCGCTTCGCGCTGTCGCTGAGCGTGGTGCAGTGAGTCAGCCCAGGTCGGTCGCGAGGGCTTCGGTGATGGTGTGGGAGGCCCGGCGGGCCTCCGTCGCCGGGTCGGCCCCGCCGAGCACCTCGGTCATGTACCCCTTGATCGGGTTGTCGGCCTCGACCGCCGCCCACTGAGGGGTGTTGGGGGTCGCCCGCCCGTGTGCGGCGCCCACCGCCATCGCGGCGACCCCCTCCTCCCCCGCCACCGCGCCCGCCAGGGTGGTCTTGTTGGGCACGTAGTTCATGGTGCGGGCGAGTTCGGTGTCCCATTTCGCGCCCGTGAGCGCCCCGATGACGGCCGTCGCGGCGAACTGGTCGTCGGTGTTCTGCGGGACGACGAGGTCGGACCCGCCGGTGAAGACCGTGCCGGGCCGGGCGGCGCTCTTGCCGGGCACCGGGAAGAAGCCCAGCTTGTCCTTGAGGCCCGGGTTCTGCTGCACGACGGACTGGGCGAGCCCCGGTACGGCGATGATCTGGGCCACCTTGCCGCCGGCGAACACCCCCGCCTGGGGCGGGTGTTCCTCGTCGGCGTCCACGGGCCCCTCGCCGAGCGCCTGGAGCCGCCGGTAGAAGTCCATGCCGCGCAGCGCGGCCGGTGTGTCCAGGGCGCCCCGCCACTGGTAGTCCTTCTGCACGGCCAGCTCGCCGCCCTCGTCCCAGATGAAGCCGGAGAGGGTGTACCAGTCCTGTCCGGCGAGGTAGATCCCCTGGTTGCCGCCGGAGTCGAGCTTCCGGGTGTCGGCGAGCCACTCGTCGCGGGTCTGCGGCGGGGTGGTGATGCCGGCCTGCGCGAAGAGGTCCTTGCGGTAGATCACGACCCGGTTGGCCGCGTACCAGGGCACGCCGTACTGCTTGTTGCCGTCCTTGCCGGGTTCGGCGAGGCCGCGCAGCCAGTGCTCCTTGCCCCAGTCGCGCATCGACTCCAGCGTCAGGTCGGCGAGCTGGCCGTCGTCGACGTACTGCGAGACCTGGGTGTTGCCCACCTCGATGACGTCGGGCGCGTCCTTGGCGTCGTCCTTGAGCGCCGCCCGGACCTTCGCCACGATGCCGGTCCAGTTCTGGATGCGGATGTCGAGACGCAGGTCCTGGTGGGTGCGTTCGAAGTCCTCGGTGAAGCGCCGCAGGAAGTCCTTCGAGGCGCTGTCCTTCATCAGCCACACGGTGACGGTGTGCCGCTGGTGCCCGCCGGGGAGGACCCCGCAGGCGCTGACGAGCGAGCCGGTGACGCAGAGGAGGGCGAGCAGACGACGTCTCACGAGGGGTCCTGTTCTGTCTGTCATGGGCGGTGCGGACAGGGAAAGGGGCCCGACGTGGGGGGACGGACACGAAGGTCCGTACGGGTGTACGGGATTTTGGTATGGACCAATGCAGAGGTCAAGCGCTACCGGGGGTACGCGGGCGACGCCTCGCGCGCCGGGCGCGGATACGGCACGGTGGAGTACGGCGTGACATACCGGTCACGACGGACGTGGGACACAGGCACACCTCGCCGGCCCCACGGCGGAGAGGAGCACCCGCATGACGAACCACACCTACCGGGTCACCGAGATCGTCGGCAGCTCGCACGAGGGCATCGACCAGGCCATCCGCAACGCCATCGCACGCGCCGACCAGACCCTGCGCAACCTGGACTGGTTCGAGGTGACCCAGATCCGCGGCCAGCTCGCGGGCGGGCGGATCGAGCACTACCAGGTCGGCCTGAAGGTAGGATTCCGCATCGAGGACGGCGAGTAGGACATCAGGTCCGGCCCTCCCGCTCCTGGGCGTCCTCCAGCGCGGCGGACTTCGCGGCCCAGCGGGCCCGCACGACGGTGAATCCGGCCCGTTCGGCGTCGTCGCACACCAACTCGTCGTCGTCGACGAGGAACCGGACCTCACGGTCCCGGGCGATCCGGCGCAGGACCTCCAGCTTGGTGAACCGGGCGGGCCTGCGGTCGGCGTTGCCCCGCATACGGACGCGTCCTTCGGGCAGCCTGTGGGCGGCGAGCCAGGCCAGCGTGTCGCGCCGGCAGCGCTCGGGCCGCCCGGTGAGGTACACGATCTCGCACTCCCGGGACGTCTCCAGGCAGAGCGCCACGCCCTGAACGAGCGGCGGATCCCCGGGCGCGGCCGCGAAGAACGCGGCCCAGTTCCGCGGGCGTTCCTCCAGGAAGCGCTGGCGGTGCGCGGTGTCGGCAAGGGTGTTGTCCAGATCGAACACGGCAACCGGCCGCTGACTGCTGTCTGTCACCCGGTCACCCTAGCCACCCATGGCAAATTGCTAATGGAATCCATTTTCATATAGCGTCCTCGGTGCCTGCCCGACCCGCAGTACCGAGGAGGAATCCCATGGCCGTTCCCAAACGGAAGACGTCCCGCAGCAACACCCGCCACCGCCGCGCCCAGTGGAAGGCGGCCACCCCGGCGCTGGTGCCCGTGACGGTCGACGGCGTCCGGCATCTCGTACCGCAGCGGCTGGTCAGGGCGTACGAGCGCGGGCTGCTGCGCCCCGGGGGACTGAACCGGCGATGACACACTCCCCGTCCGGGCCGCTGCCCGTCACCGTCCTGTCCGGCTTTCTCGGCGCCGGGAAGACCACACTGCTCAACCACGTCCTCGCGGGCCGCGCCGGCCTGCGGGTCGCGGTGATCGTCAACGACATGAGCGAGGTCAACATCGACGCGGCGCTGGTGCGCGGCGGCGAGGCCGCCCTCTCGCGCACCGAGGAACGCCTGGTGGAGCTGACCAACGGGTGCATCTGCTGCACCCTGCGCGACGACCTCCTGGAGGAGGTCGCCCGGCTGGCCCGGGAGGGCCGCTTCGACCACCTGCTCATCGAGTCCTCGGGCATCTCCGAGCCGCTGCCGGTCGCCGCCACGTTCGCCTTCACGCGCGACGACGGCGCGACACTCGGCGGCCTCGCCCGTCTCGACACCATGGTCACAGTGGTCGACGCGGCGAACTTCCTGCCCGAGCTGGCGCGCGGCGACGACCTGGCGGCGCGCGGCCTCGACCAGTTCGAGGACGACGAGCGCACCGTCAGCGATCTCCTGGTGGACCAGGTCGAGTTCGCCGACGTCATCGTGCTCAACAAGCTCGACCTGGTGGACGAGGCCATCGCCGGACGGCTGCGCGCGACCCTCGCCCGGCTCAACCCCCTCGCGCGGATCGTCCCCGCCGTGCACGGCCGGGTCGGCCTCCAGGAGGTGCTGGGCACCGGGCTGTTCGACCTGGAGCGGGCGCAGCAGGCGCCCGGCTGGGTGCGGGAGCTGAACGGCGACCATGTTCCGGAGACCGAGGAGTACGGCATCTCCTCGCTGGTGTTCCGTGCCGAACGCCCCTTCCATCCCGGGCGGTTGTGGCGGTTCGTGACACAGGAGCTGGACGGGGGCCGGTTCGGGCGGGTGCTGCGGTCCAAGGGCTTCTTCACGCTGGCCGGGCGGGACCGGGTGGCCGGACTGTGGTCCCAGGCGGGCGCCGTGGCCCGCTTCGAACCGTCCGGCGTACGCGACCTTGAGGCGCCGCACGCCCAGGAACTCGTCTTCATCGGAACCGGGTTGCGCGCCGAAGACCTGCGCACCGCGCTGGCGGCCTGTCTGCTGGCGCCCGGCGAGCGTGTTCCGCAGGCCGACCCGTTCCCCGCCTGGGCCCTGCACGGAGCCGACGACGCCTGCGAGGCAGAGCTGTCGGTGCCGGCGCACTGACGGTGCGTGACGGCGGGAATCCTGGAGCCGCCACGGTGTTGAACCCTGCGTGAGTGCAGTGATCGCCCGGACCAGGTTCTCCGTCCTCGACCGCTCCCGCACCCGCGAGGGGCACCCGCCCGCCGAGGCGCTGCGGGACACCGTTGCGCTGGCGCGGGAGGCGGAGGCGCTCGGCTACCACCGTTTCTGGGTGTCCGAGCACCACGGCGTGCCCGGCGTCGCCGGGTCCGCGCCGACCGTGCTGGCCGCCGCGGTGGCCGCCGCGACCCGCACGATCCGGGTCGGCACCGGCGGGGTCATGCTGCCCAATCACCGACCGCTCGTCGTCGCCGAGCAGTTCGGGGTGCTGGAGTCGCTCTTCCCGGGCCGGATCGACATGGGGCTCGGCCGTTCCGTGGGCTTCACCGACGGGGTACGCAAGGCTCTCGGGCGGGACAAGGACGACGCCGGGGACTTCGCGGCGCAGCTCGGCGAACTGCTCGGCTGGTTCGCCGGGACCTCGCCGACCGGGGTGCACGCCCGCCCGGCGGAGGGCCTGCGGGTACCGCCGTTCGCGCTGGCGATGGGCGAGGGCGCGCGGATCGCGGCCCGCGCGGGAGTGCCGATGGTCATCGGGGACATGCGGAGCCGGGAGAAGATGCTGCGCGGCATCGACCAGTACCGCTCCCTGTTCCGCCCCTCCCCCTGGGCGTCCGAGCCGTACGTCGTGATCTCCGGCACGGTCGCGGTCGCCGGGACCCCGGAAGCCGCGCGGCGGCTGCTCGTACCGGAGGCCTGGGCCATGGCGTACGCGCGCACCCACGGCACCTTCCCGCCCCTGGCCCCGGCCGAGGAGATCCTGGCCCGGACGATGACCGCGAGGGAACGGGACCTCTACGAGTCCGGGCTCGCCGGTCACCTCGCCGGCGCCGAGGACCAGGTCGCCGACGAACTGGAGACGGTCCTGAAAGAGACGGGCGCCGACGAAGTACTCGTCACCACCAGCACCTACGACCGTGCGGCGCTGCTGGACTCCCACCGGCGCCTCGCCTCGCTGTTCGCGCCCCACCGCTGAGCGGCTCAGCCCTCCACACCGGCCGGCTTCTCGGCGCGGATCGCCACGGAACCGTCGGCCGTGCCCACCACCGCCCGGTCGCCCGGGCCCAGCTCGCCGGAGAGCAGCAGGTCGGCGAGGCGGTCGTCCACCTCGCGCTGGATGGTGCGGCGCAGCGGGCGCGCGCCGAAGTCGGGCTGGTGGCCGATGTTCGCGAGCAGGTCGGCGGCCGCGTCGGTGACCTCCAGGGAGACGTCCTGGGCGTGCAGGCGGCGCCGGGTGTGCTCCAGCAGCAGATCGACGATCCGGCGCAGCTGAGCGCGGTCCAGGCCGCGGAAGACGATGATCTCGTCGATGCGGTTGAGGAACTCCGGCCGGAAGTGCTGGCTGAGGATCGGCATCACCGACTCGCGGACCTTGGCGTAGTCCTCCACACCGGCGGCCAGGATGCGGTCGGCACCGATGTTCGACGTCATGATGACGACGGTGTTCTTGAAGTCGACGGTGCGGCCCTGGGAGTCGGTGAGCCGGCCGTCGTCCAGGAGCTGCAACAGGGTGTTGAACACATCCGGGTGCGCCTTCTCCACCTCGTCCAGCAGGAGAACGGCGTACGGCTGCCGGCGCACCGCCTCGGTGAGCTGGCCGGCCTCCTCGTGGCCGACGTATCCGGGAGGGGCACCGACCAGGCGGGAGACCGTGTGCCGCTCCTGGAACTCGCTCATGTCGAGACGGATCATGCGGCTCTCGTCGCCGAAGAGGGCGGCGGCGAGGGCACGGGCCAGTTCGGTCTTGCCGACGCCGGTCGGGCCGAGGAAGAGGAAACTGCCGACGGGACGGTTGGGATCGCTCATGCCGGCGCGGGCCCGGCGCACCGCGCGGGCGACGGCGGTGATCGCCTCGTCCTGCCCGACGACCCGCTCGTGCAGGTGCTCCTCCAGCTTCATCAGCCGCGCCCGCTCCTCCTCGGTGAGCTGCGAGACCGGGATGCCGGTGGTGCGGGAGACGACCTGTGCGATGTCCTCGGCGGTGACCTTCGGGGCGTGCTCCTCGGCCTTGCCCGCCGTGGCCAGCCGTGCCTCGGCCTCCTGGATGCGGTCACGCAGGTCCCTGGCGCGCTCGTACTCCTCGTCGGCGACCGCCTGGTCCTTCTCCCGGTTCAGGGCGGCGATCCGGTCCTCGATCTCCCGGGTGTCCGCGAGGGGGGTCCGGGCGCGCAGCCGGACCCGGGCGGCGGCCTGGTCCATCAGGTCGATCGCCTTGTCGGGCAGGAAGCGGGAGGTGATGTACCGGTCGGACAGCTCGGCCGCGGCGACCACCGCCTCGTCGGTGATCCGGACCTGGTGGTGGGCCTCGTACCGGTCGCGCAGGCCGCGCAGGATCTCGATGGTGTCGTCCACGCCGGGCTCGCCGACCAGGATGGGCGCGAAGCGGCGCTCCAGGGCGGCGTCCTTCTCGATGTGCCTGCGGTACTCGTCCACGGTCGTCGCGCCGATCAGATGCAACTCGCCACGCGCCAGGGCCGGCTTGAGCATGTTCCCCGCATCCAGGGCGCCCTCGCCGCCGCCTCCGGCGCCGACGACGGTGTGCATCTCGTCCAGGAACAGGATCAGTTCGTCCCCGTGCTCGCGGACCTCGTCGAGGAGTCTCTTCAGCCGCTCCTCGAACTCGCCCCGGTACTTGGTGCCGGCCACCATGCCGGCCAGGTCCAGCGAGACCAGCCGTTTGCCGGCGAGCGTGCTGGGCACGTCCCCGGCGACGATGCGCTGGGCGATGCCTTCGACCACGGCGGTCTTGCCGACACCGGGATCGCCGATCAGGACGGGGTTGTTCTTGCTGCGCCGGGAGAGCACCTCGATGGTCTGCTCGACCTCCTCCTCGCGCCCGATCACCGGGTCCAGGCGGCCGGCCCGGGCGTCCTCGGTGAGATCGCGGCCATACTCGTCCACGGTCGGCGTGCTGCTCGGCTTCTTCCGCTCGCCCGCGCCCTCGGTGGGCAGCCGGGCCGGCTCCCAGCCGCCTTCCCCGAGCACCTGCCCGGCCGCCGACTCCGGGTTCGCGGCGAGCGCGCGCAGCAGGTGGCCGGGGCCGATGTAGGAGGCTCCCTCGGCGCGGGAGATCCGGTAGGCGTCGAGCAGGGCGCGCTTGGCGGCCGGGGTGAGCGCGGCGGGCTCGGTCTTCTCGGCGCCGTTCGCGCCGGTGCCGAGCTGCTCGCGGATGCGGTCGGGGTCGGCGCCGGCCTCGGCGAGCAGGCGCCGGGTGGATTCGTTGCGGGTGGCGGCGGCCAGCAGGTGCCGGGCGTCGAGTTCCTCGCTGCCCTCGACCGCGGCGATGTCCCGGGCCTCGGCCACCAGGTCCCGGGCCCGCTCGGAGAGCAGGCTGCCGATGTCGACGCGCTGGGTCCGCCGGGCGGACGCGGCCGGTCCGCCGCCGAAGAACCGGGACATCAGCTCGTCGAACTCCTCGAACGGGCTGCGTCCGAAACCGAAACCGGGGGTGCTCATGGGGCGGGGCCTTTCTGGAGCGGCGGACGTCCGCCCCCAAAATCGCATAAATGGTGCACATATGCATGGGAGCCGCTCCGAGATGCGAACCCGACCGGAGCCGGTGACCCTGGAAGCAAGCCTCAAGCCGCGAGGAGGGCTGTTATGTCCATGCTGGACAAGCTCAAGGGCCTGCTCAAGGGCCACGAGGACACCGCCCGGCAGGGCGTCGACAAGGCGGGCGACGCGTTCGACGAGCGGACCGGGAACAAGTACCAGTCCCAGGTCGACACGGCCCAGCAGCAGCTGAAGGACGAGCTGGGAAACCAGGAGCGGGACATCCCTCCGCATCCGTAGCCGGGGCCCGGCGGGCTAGAATCGCGGAGTTTGTCCCCGCCCGACAGGCCCGTACGGAGTGTCCGCCCGATGCACAGCCCCCACGATCCGTACGACCCCTACGTCCGTGTCCGCGGCGCCCGCGAGCACAACCTCAAGGGCGTCGACGTGGACATCCCTCGGGACGTACTGGCCGTGTTCACCGGCGTGTCCGGCTCGGGGAAGTCGTCCCTGGCGTTCGGCACCGTCTATGCCGAGGCACAGCGACGCTACTTCGAGTCGGTCGCGCCGTACGCGCGCAGGCTGATCCACCAGGTCGGGGCCCCCAAGGTCGGCGAGATCACCGGGCTGCCGCCCGCGGTCTCCCTCCAGCAGCGCCGCTCGGCCCCCACCTCGCGCTCCTCGGTGGGTACGGTCACCAACCTCTCCAACTCCCTGCGCATGCTGTTCTCGCGCGCCGGCGACTACCCGCGCGGAGCCGAACGGCTCGATTCGGACGCGTTCTCCCCCAATACGGCGGCCGGTGCCTGCCCCCAGTGCCATGGTCTCGGCCAGGTGCACCGCACCACCGAGGAACTGCTGGTCCCCGACCCCTCGCTGTCGATCCGTGAGGGCGCGATCGCCGCGTGGCCGGGCGCCTGGCAGGGCAAGAACCTGCGCGACCTCCTCGACGCGCTCGGGTACGACGTGGACCGGCCCTGGCGCGAGCTGCCCGCCGAGCAGCGGGAGTGGATCCTTTTCACGGACGAGCAGCCGGTCGTCACCGTCCATCCGGTCCGGGACGCCGACCGGATCCAACGGCCGTACCAGGGCACGTACATGAGCGCGCGCCGGTATGTGATGAAGACGTTCTCCGACACCAAGTCCGCCACGCTGCGGGCGAAGGCCGAGCGCTTTCTGACCAGTGCGCCCTGCCCGGTGTGCGGCGGCAGCAGGCTGCGACCCGAGGCCCTGGCGGTGACCTTCGGCGGCCGGACCATCGCCGAACTGGCCGCACTGCCGCTGACCGACCTGGCCGGGCTGCTCCACGGCGGCTCGGAGACCGCCCGTGTCCTCACCGAGGACCTGCGGTCCCGGATCGCGCCGGTCGTGGAGCTGGGCCTCGGCTATCTCAGCCTGGACCGGGCCGCCCCCACCCTGTCGGCGGGCGAGCTGCAACGGCTGCGGCTGGCCACCCAGTTGCGCTCGGGGCTGTTCGGTGTCGTGTACGTGCTGGACGAGCCGTCGGCCGGACTGCACCCGGCGGACACCGAGGCCCTGCTCACGGTGCTGGACCGGCTGAAGACGGCCGGCAACTCGGTGTTCGTGGTGGAGCACCACCTGGAGGTGGTGCGCGGCGCCGACTGGCTGGTGGACGTGGGTCCCGGCGCGGGCGAGCACGGCGGGCGGGTGCTGTACAGCGGCCCGGTGGCCGAGCTTGCCTCGACCGAGGAGTCGGCCACGGCCCGCTATCTGTTCGACGAGGCCCCGGGCCCGGCGCGTGAGGTCCGCGAGCCGCGCGGCTGGCTGACGGTGGGCCCGGTGACGCGGCACAACCTGCGCGCGGTGACGGCCGAGTTCCCGCTCGGTGCGTTCACCGCCGTCACCGGTGTCTCCGGCTCCGGGAAGTCCACGCTCATCGGCGAGTTGACGGAGGAACCGGCCGGGGTGGGCCGTCTGGTCCGGGTGGACCAGAAGCCGATCGGGCGCACTCCGCGCTCCAATCTCGCCACGTACACGGGCCTGTTCGACGTCGTACGGAAGGTGTTCGCCGCCACCGACGCGGCACGCGAACGCGGGTACGGCGTCGGGCGGTTCTCCTTCAATGTGGCGGGAGGGCGCTGCGAGACCTGCCAGGGCGAGGGGTTCGTCAGCGTCGAGCTGCTGTTCCTGCCGAGCACGTACGCACCGTGCCAGGAGTGCGGCGGTGCCCGCTACAACCCCGAGACCCTCCAGGTGTCGTACCGGGGGCGCAACGTCGCGGAGGTCCTCGACCTCACCGTCGAGGACGCGGCCGCGTTCTTCGCGGACGTCCCGGCCGCGGCCCGCAGCCTGGGCACGCTCCTCGACGTGGGCCTCGGCTATCTGCGTCTGGGCCAGCCCGCCACCGAGCTGTCCGGCGGGGAGGCCCAGCGGATCAAGCTGGCCAGTGAGCTGCAGCGCGGCCGCCGCGCGCACACCCTCTACCTGCTGGACGAGCCGACGACCGGGCTGCACCCGGCCGACGTCGAGGTGCTGATGGACCGGCTGCACGGGCTCGTCGACGCCGGGCACACGGTCGTCGTGGTCGAGCACGACATGACGGTGGTGGCGGAGGCCGACTGGGTGATCGACCTGGGGCCGGGCGGCGGCGACCGGGGCGGGCGCATCGTGGCGGCCGGGCCGCCGCAGCGGGTGGCGCGGGCGGAGGGCAGCGCCACGGCGCCCTACCTGGCCCGGGTCATGCCCTGACATCGGGAAGCCTGCGGGGCCAGCAGGGCCGCATGGGTCCAGGCGGGCTCGGGGGTGACCGGCTGGGCGGCACGGGCGAGGGCACGGCGGTCGCGATGGGCTCCGGGCGGTATCGCCGGGCACACCTCCACCTCGGCCACCAGGCCCCGCGCGTGGGCGACCCGCCACAGGGAGGCGAGCAGGGTGTCCTCGCCGACGAACGCGGCCGCGGTGCTCGTCCCTCCCTCGTCCTGCCGGTAGCGCAGCCGGACCGGCTGTACGGGCACGCCCGCGTCCAGGGCTGCCTGGAAGACGGCCCGGTGGAAACGGCCGTGGGCCCGCCCGCACCAGGTGCTGCCCTCGGGGAAGGCGACCACCGCCGCCCCCTGGCTCAGGGCCTGCGCGATCCGGGCGACCGTGCCGGGCAGGGCGCGCAGCCGGTCACGCTCGATGAACAGCGCCCCGCCCCGCGCGACCACGGCGCCCGCCACGGGCCACCGGCGGATCTCGGTCTTGGCGATCATCCGGGCGGGCCGTACGGCGGCGAGCAGCGGTATGTCCAGCCAGGAGACATGGTTGGCGACCAGCAGCAGTCCGCCGGTCGGTGCGGCGGCGCCGGTGACACGGACCCGTACCCCGATGGCCCGCACGACCATGCGGCACCACCGCCTGACCCACTCGGCGGGGATCCTCCCGCCCAGCGGGGAGAGCAGGATCCCGGCCAGCACCAGCAGTGCGACCGCGGTGAGCCGCAGCACGGCGCGCGGTACGGCCGTGGCGGAACCGGCCGGCTCCACGCAGGCGCCCGGAGTACAGGGCGCGACGGGCAGCCAGACGCTCATCAGGCCGGCACGAGGGAGAGGAAGTGCCGCAGGTAGCGCGCGTTGACCCGGCGCATCGACAGCAGCACGTACAGGTCGGCGACCCCGAAGTCCGGGTCGTGGGCGGGCTCCCCGCACACCCAGGCGCCGAGGCGGAGGTAGCCGCGCAGGAGGGCCGGCAGATCGCTGTGTCCGGCCGGGACCTCGGCGTTCGGGATCCACGGCCGCAGCGGCCGTACCCGGAACTCCTCCGGCGCCAGGTGCTTGGCGCGCACCCGCTCCCAGGCACCGGTGGCCAGGGTGCCGCCGTCGGCGAGCGGCACCGAGCAGCAGCCCGCCAGCCACTCGTGGCCCCGGTCCACCATGTAGCGGGCTATCCCGGCCCAGATCAGGCCGATGACCGTGCCGTCGCGGTGGTCGGGGTGCACGCAGGAGCGGCCGACCTCGACCAGACCGGAGCGGATCCCGTCGAGCGGGGCCAGATCGAACTCGCCCTCGGAGTACAGGCGGCCGGCGACCGCGGCGCGTTCGGGCGGCAGCAGCCGGTAGGTGCCGACGACCTCGCCGGTGCGGCCGTCCCGGATGAGGAGGTGGTCGCAGTACGCGTCGAAGGCGTCCATGTCCAGGCCCGGCTCCGGGCCGTCGAGACGGGCGCCCATCTCCCCGGCGAACACCAGGTGGCGCAGGCGCTGCGCGGCCCGGACGTCGTCCTGGTCACGGGCGAGCGACACCAGGTAACCGGAGCCGCCGGGCGGGGCGGCGAGGGCGGGGGGCGAGGCGGGCATGGCGGTCATGGAGGTCTCCTGCGCCGAGCGGAAGCATGAGGAAATCTGCACCTGCTTTCTTCCGCGACCGGCTGGCCTCGGCGTGACCGGCGCGGGACACCTGGGTGTGCGGCTGCTGAATGCCGGGGTTCGGCGTCCGCCGGACATGCCAGACGGGACCGGGATGAGCACCTCTCCCGGTCCCGCCCGTCCGCCCACTTTTCGGCGAACGTCACCTGCAGCGCGCCCCAAGGGGCGCGGGGAACTGCGCGAGCAACCCCCACGCACCCGCACTTCCCGGCGGCGCTACCTCTTCCCCGCCTTCCGGGCAGCCCGCAGCCACTCCTTGTTCATGCTCGTGATGGACACCAGCGGAATCCCCTTGGGACAAGCCGTCGCACACTCACCCGTCAGCGTGCACCCCCCGAACCCCTCCGAATCCATCTGCGCCACCATGTCCAGCACCCGCGTCTCCCGCTCCGGCGCCCCCTGCGGCAGCACATTCAGATGGTTGATCTTGGCGGAGGTGAACAACATCGCCGCCCCGTTGGGACACGCCGCCACACACGCCCCGCACCCGATGCACTCCGCGTGCTCGAACGCGAAGTCGGCGTCCGCCTTCGGCACCGGCGTCGCATGCGCCTCCGGCGCGGACCCGGTGGGCGCGGTGACGTAGCCGCCGGCCTGGATGATCCGGTCGAACGCGGACCGGTCGACGACCAGATCCCTGATCACCGGGAACGCCGACGCCCGCCAGGGCTCGATGTCGATCGTGTCGCCGTCCTGGAAGGACCGCATGTGCAGCTGGCAGGCGGTGGTCCGCTCGGGACCGTGCGCCTCGCCGTTGATGACGAGCGAACACGCACCGCAGATCCCCTCGCGGCAGTCGTGGTCGAAGGCGACAGGCTCCTCCCCGGAGAGGATGAGCTGTTCGTTGAGGATGTCGAGCATCTCCAGGAAGGACATGTCCGACGAAATGCCGTCCACCGCGTAGGTGGACATCGCGCCGTCGGCGTCGGCGTTCTTCTGCCGCCAGACGCGCAGGGTGAGCTTCATGCGTAGCTCCGCTGGGTGGGGTGGACGTACTCGAAGACCAGGTCTTCCTTGTGCAGGGTCGGGGCGACGCCCGTGCCGGTGAACTCCCAGGCCGCTGCGTAGGCGAACGTGTCGTCCCGGCGGGCGGCTTCACCCTCGGGGGTCTGGGACTCCTCGCGGAAGTGGCCGCCGCAGGACTCGGCGCGGTGCAGCGCGTCGAGGCACATCAGCTCGGCGAGCTCCAGGTAGTCGACGATGCGGTTGGCCTTCTCCAGCGACTGGTTGAACTCCTCGCCGGTGCCCGGCACCTTGATGCGCCGCCAGAACTCCTCGCGGATCTGCGGGATGCGTTCCAGCGCCTTGCGCAGCCCGGATTCGGTGCGGGCCATGCCGCAGAACTCCCACATCAGCTCGCCCAGTTCACGATGGAAGGAGTCGGGGGTGCGGTCGCCGTCGACGGCCAGGAGGAGGTTCAGCCGGTCCTCCGTGTCGGCCAGCATCTCCTGGACGACCGGGTGTTCGGGGGTCACCGGGTCCTGGTGCGGGTTGCGGGCGAGGTAGTCGTTGATGGTGGCCGGCAGGACGAAGTAGCCGTCGGCCAGGCCCTGCATCAGCGCCGAGGCGCCGAGCCGGTTGGCGCCGTGGTCGGAGAAGTTGGCCTCGCCGATCGCGAACAGGCCCGGGACGGTGGTCTGCAGGTCGTAGTCGACCCACAGGCCGCCCATCGTGTAGTGCACGGCCGGGTAGATGCGCATCGGCACTTCGTAGGGATCCTCGTCGGTGATCCGCTGGTACATGTCGAAGAGGTTGCCGTACCTGGCCTCGACGGCCGCCCGGCCCATGCGCCGGATCGCATCGGCGAAATCGAGGTAGACACCCTGCCCGCCGGGGCCGATTCCCCGTCCCTCGTCGCAGACGTTCTTCGCGGCACGGGAGGCGATGTCCCGTGGGACCAGGTTGCCGAAGGAGGGGTAGATGCGCTCCAGGTAGTAGTCGCGCTCGTCCTCGGGGATCTGGTTCGGCGGCCTGGTGTCTCCCTTGGCCTTCGGTACCCAGATCCGGCCGTCGTTGCGCAGCGACTCGCTCATCAGGGTGAGCTTGGACTGGTGGTCGCCGGTGCGCGGAATACAGGTCGGGTGGATCTGTGTGAAGCAGGGGTTGGCGAAGTGGGCACCGCGCCGGTGCGCCCGCCAGACGGCGGTCGCGTTGGAGTTCATGGCGTTCGTGGACAGGTAGAAGACGTTTCCGTAGCCGCCGCTCGCGAGCACGACGGCGTCGGCGACGTACGTGTCGGTCTTCCCCGTGACGAGGTCCCGCGCGACGATGCCGCGTGCCCGCCCGTCCACGACGATCAGGTCCAGCATCTCGGTGCGCGGATGCATCTCCACGTTGCCTGCGGCGATCTGCCGGGACAGCGCCTGGTAGGCGCCCAGCAGCAGTTGCTGACCCGTCTGGCCGCGGGCGTAGAACGTACGGGACACCTGGACGCCGCCGAAGGAGCGGGTGTCGAGCAGGCCGCCGTACTCGCGGGCGAACGGCACGCCCTGGGCCACGCACTGGTCGATGATCTCGACAGAGATCTGCGCGAGACGGTGCACGTTGGACTCGCGGGCGCGGAAGTCGCCGCCCTTGACGGTGTCGTAGAAGAGGCGGTGGATGGAGTCACCGTCGTTGCGGTAGTTCTTCGCCGCGTTGATACCGCCCTGGGCGGCGATGGAGTGGGCCCGGCGCGGAGAGTCCTGGTAGCAGAACTGGACGACGTGGTAGCCCTGTTCGGCGAGGGTGGCGCCCGCCGCGCCGCCGGCCAGGCCCGTGCCCACGACGATGATCGTGTGCTTGCGCCGGTTGGCGGGGTTGACCAGCCTGGCCTCGAAGCGGCGCTTGTCCCAGCGCTCGTGGACGGGGCCGGAGGGAGCCTTGCTGTCGACGGCCGGCTCCCCGGTCGTGTAGTCGGTGTACGAGGTCATGGTCAGCTCACCACTCCGGTCATGACGCCCACGGGTACGGCGATGAAGCCGGCCGTGAGCAGCAGCGCGAGGACGTCGGCGATGGTCTTCAGGGCGCGGTCGCGGGCGCGGCTGCCCACGCCGAGGGTCTGGGCGGCGCTCCAGAAGCCGTGCCGGATGTGCAGGCCGAGCGCGAGCATCGCGACGATGTAGATGACGTTGCCGTACCAGGTGGAGAAGGTGTCGACCACGTTCTGGTACGGGTGGCCCGCCTGGAAGCCGCCGGAGTGCACGGTGCCGGTGGTCAGGTCCAGGACGTGCCAGACGATGAACAGGCCGAGGATGATCCCGCCCCAGCGCATGGTG
Organism: Streptomyces cellostaticus; assembly: GCF_001513965.1. Lineage (GTDB taxonomy): Bacteria > Actinomycetota > Actinomycetes > Streptomycetales > Streptomycetaceae > Streptomyces > Streptomyces cellostaticus. Next base: position 167,664 of record NZ_KQ948015.1, read on the forward strand.
CGCGTCGCGTAGCTCGCCTGCGGCTTCCTGTGCACGTACTTGCTCGGGCGCGCCTTGATGTCGCGGCGGCTGAGCTGGTACGCGCAGACGGCGTGTGCGACGACGGCGCCGGCGAGCACGACGCGGATGAGCCAGAGCGTCCACTCGTAGTGCATGAAGGGTTCGCCGACGGTGCGCAGCCAGTGGCCGTAGTGGTTGAACTCCTCCGGGCCGAAGAAGATCTTCAGGTTGCCGATCACATGGGCGACCAGGTACATCAGCATGATCACGCCGCTGACGGCCATCACTGTCTTCTTGCCGACGGTGCTGTCCCACACGGTGCGCGCCATGGACGGCCGTCGGTCCGTCCGCGTTGCCAGAGCCATGGCATAAGACGCTAGGGCCAACCGGCCCCATCGGTCCAAGACATGGTCCAGCTGGATTCAATAGGCAGGAGCTATCGTGAAGCCATGCAGTTCCAGCAGCTCCAGTACTTCGTGGCCGTCGCCGAGACCCGGCACTTCACCCGGGCCGCCGAACTCGTGCATGTCGCCCAGCCCTCCCTCTCCCAGCAGATCAAGGCGCTGGAGCGGGAGCTGGGCGCCGACCTGTTCCTGCGCGCCCGGGGCAACATCACGCTCACCGACGCGGGCGAGGCCCTGCTGCCGCTGGCCCGGCGGATCCTGGCCGACGCGGACACGGCCCGGCACGAGGTGCAGGAACTGGTGCAGCTGCGGCGCGGGCGGGTGCGGCTGGGGGCGACGCCGAGCCTGTGCACGGGCCTGCTGCCCGACGTCCTGCGCGCCTTCCACGACCGCTACCCCGGCATCCAGCTGCTGATCGAGGAGGGCGGGTCGCACGACCTCGTACGGGAGCTGGCGCGCGGCGCCCTGGACCTCGCCCTGGTCGTGCTGCCGCTGCCGACGCCCGCGCCCGCGCTGACGACGGTGGAGCTGCTGCGGGAGGACCTCGTGGTGGTGTCCTCGCCGGAGATGCCGGCGCCGGGGCGAGGAGGCCGGGCGGTGGACATCGCCGGTCTGGAGGGCGAGCGGCTGGTGATGTTCCGGCACGGGTACGACCTGCGCGAACTGACGGTGGCCGCGTGCCGCTCCGCCGGGTTCGAGCCGGACTTCGCGGTGGAGGGGGGCGAGATGGACGCGGTGCTGGGGTTTGTGCGGGCGGGGCTCGGAGTGGCCGTGGTGCCGCGGATGGTGGCGACCAGATCCGGGCACGGTCTGCGGGTGACTCCGTTGGCTCGGCCGGGGCTGCACCGGACCATTGCGTTGGCTCACCGCAGTGACGTGGCGCCGCCGCGGGCTGCGCGGGAGTTGCAGCGGATGTTGCTTGAGCGGTGACGGTGTGTGTCGCCGGGTGCGTCTGCCTCTGAAGCGCCGTTTCGGGCTTTTCCGCCGTCGTGGTTGCTCGCGCAGTTCCCGGCGCCTCTCAGGGAACTGCGCTGCGCCTCCTTGAAAAGTTCACCCCGTCGCGTCCACCAGCGCCAGGTCGTGCAGGCGCTCCGGTGGGCCCGGGCGGGCGTAGTACCAGCCCTGGGCGGTGTCGCAGCCCAGTATGCGCAGTTGCTCGGCCTGGGCGCCCGTTTCCACGCCTTCCACGGTCACCGCGAGGTCGAGGCTGTGGGCCAGCGAGACGATGCCCTCGACGATCTTCAGGTCGACGGGATCGGCCGGGAACTGCTGCATGCCCCGGGTGAAGGAGCGGTCCAGTTTGAGGATGCTCACCGGGAGGCGGCGCAGGTTGGCGAGGTTGGAGTAGCCGGTGCCGAAGTCGTCCAGGGCGATGTCGACGCCCATCTCGGCGAGTCGGCGCAGCGGTTTGAGGAGATCGTCGTCGGCGCCGATCAGGGCCGACTCGGTGACCTCCAGGCAGAGGGCCTCCGGCGTGACGCCCGAGCGCTCGAGGATGTCCACCGTGTCCTGGACCAGGCCGGGATGGCTGAGCTGGCAGGGCGACAGGTTGACGTTGATGCGCAGAGGGCCGGCGGTCGTCTGTTCGCCGTAGCGTTCTCGCCATTCGCGGGCCTGGCGGATGGACTCCTCCAGGACCCAGCGGCCGAGCGGGACGATCAGGCCCGTGTGCTCGGCGAGCGGGATGAAGCGGTCGGGCCCGAGGACGCCGTGCTGCGGGTGCAGCCAGCGCACGAGCGCCTCGGCGCCGCGGACGCTGCCGTCGCCGAGATGGACCAGGGGCTGGTACTCGATGAAGAACTCGCCGCGCTCCAGGGCCGTCGGCAGGGCGGTGGTCAGGCCGTGCCGGGTGATCGCGCGGGCGTCGGCCTCGGCGTCGGCGAGTTCCGAGCGGTTGCCGCCCGCCGACTTGGCCCGGTACATGGTGATGTCGGCGCTTCGGAGGATCTCCGCCGCGGTGCGTTCGCCCGCCGGGCCCTCGACGATGCCCAGGCTGCCGCGCACCAGCAGGTCCCGGCCGTCGATGCTGACCGGGGTGGTCAGCGCGTTCATGATGCGTTCGGCGAGTTCGTCGACCTTGCGCTCGGTGCCGGGCCCCGTGGTCAGGGCCACGAACTCGTCGCCGCCGAGCCGGGCGACCATCTCGCCGGGCGCGGTCGCGCAGGACTGGAGCCGGTCGGCGACCTCCACCAGCAGCCGGTCGCCGGCCGCGTGGCCTAGGCTGTCGTTGATGGTCTTGAAGCCGTCCAGGTCGAGGTAGCACAGGCCGAAGCGCTGCCCCTCGCCCGCGCCCAGTACCTTCTCCAGGCGCTCGAAGAACAGCGTACGGTTGGGTAGTCCGGTGAGCGCGTCGTGCGTGGCCTCGTAGCGCAGCCGCAGGTGGAGCAGGCGCCGTTCGGTGGTGTCCTCCATGAGCGCCAGCTGGTACTGCGGGTTGCCGTCGGGGTCGCGCAGCAGGGAGACCGTCAGATTGGTCCACAGGACCGTGCCGTCGGGCCGGTTGAAGGCCTTCTCCACGTGGTAGTGCTCGCGCCCACCGCGCACCAGCTCGTCGTAGAGCTTCCAGGTCTGGGGAGCGTCCTCGGGGTGCGTCCAGTCGAAGACCCGGCGGCCGCGCAGCGTCTGCTCGGAGAGCCCGAACATGCGCAGCAGCGCCTTGTTGACCTGGAGTACGTTGCCGTCCAGGTCGGCGATGCCGATTCCTATCGCCGCGCCTTCGAAGACGGCGCGGAACCGGGCCTCGCTGGCATGCAGCGCCTGCGCCACCACGCCCTGGGCCCGCAACGCGGCCTGGGCGATGGCCTCCTGCTCGGCGAGCGTACGTTCACGCAGCGCCTGCGCGTACCCGGCGGCCATCGCGTGCTGCAACCGCGAGGAGCGCATGCGCAGTTCGTCCTGGGGGCCGTCCTCGCCGCAGTAGAGGACCAGATAGGCGTCGACGCAGTCCAGGGTGCGGGTGAGCGCCTCGGGATCGGTGCAGTGCGCCTCGACCAGGGCGGCACCGACCGCCTTCGCCTCCTCGGCGTCGAAGCTGCGGGCCCGCAGCAGGCTGCTCAACCGGTGTGCGAGCGGCAGGAGTTCCTCCTCGAACTCCGCACGGGTGAGCGACGTGGAGGTGACCGGGAAGAGGGACCGGCTCCAGATCGTCGTCAGCCGGCGCAGTCTGCCCTCCGGCCCGTCCGGCTCCGCGCTCACGCCGTACGCCCCACGCCGGCGAATCCGGAGAAGGCATACGGATCCTCGTCCTCCGGCGCCGACTCCGGGCGCCAGTGCGGCATCGGCACCAGTCCGGGTTCCACCATGTCGTACCCCTCGAAGAACCGCGCGATCTCGTCGCGCGAGCGCATGATCAGCGGGTTGCGAATGTCCCTGTATACGTCCACCACGCCCTCGGCCCGCTCCGGCGGCAACGGGATTCCCTCGTACGAGGCATGGGTGAGGATCAGCAGGCTGCCGGGCGCGAGCGCCTCGCGCAGCTCCGCCACCGCACCGTAGGGGTCGTCCACGTCTTCCACGAAGTGCAGTATGGCAACGAGAAGGACGGCGACTGGCCGATTCAGGTCGATAAGACGTTCCCGCCCCGGGCTGGAGAGGATTTCCTGGGGCTTGCACAGATCCGCGGCGACCACGTCGACGGCCTCGTTGCCCCGCAGCACCGCCTGGCTGTGCGCCACCGCCACCGGATCGTGGTCGACGTAGAGGACCCGGGCGCCCGGTACGGCGGCCTGGGCCACCTCGTGGACGTTGCCGAACGTCGGGATGCCCGAGCCGATGTCGAGGAACTGGGTGATGCCCTCCTCGGCCGCGAAGCGCACGGCCCGGCGCATGAACGCCCGGTTGGCCTGCATGATCTTCGGCAGGCCCGGCATGAACTCCATCGCCTTGCGGGCCGCTTCCCGGTCAACCTCGAAGTTGTGCGATCCGCCCAGGTAGTAGTCGTAGATACGCGAGACGCTCGGCACCGAGATGTCGATGCTCCGTGGCGCCCAGGCGGGACGCTCCATGTATCTCTCCAAGGCGTGGGCGACAGGGACAGGCGATCCGGTGTTCGAGCTGAGGCTACTGATCGCCCGGCAAAGGAGCGACCCGAAACGGAAATTGACCATCCGTTCCCGGTCACTGCCTGCGGCAAGTGCCCATGTGACCCCGCTGTGTGACAGCCGTCCGGCAGGACGGAACGCCGCCTGACACAACGGTCCGCCCCCTCCGTGCGGTGCGGAGGGGGCGGACCTTCGGTCAGGCGCCGGTGGGCGGGGCGATCGACCCTGGGGAGGTGATCTCTACTTGCCCGGCGCGCCGACCGGCTTGCCGTCGGGCGCGACGGCATACCACGTGCCGCCCACGCCCTGACCGTTGGTGTCCCCGGGAGCCTTGTCCCCGGAGAAGGTGTAGATGGGCCAGCAGTTGACCGTCATCTGCTTCGCCCCGTCGGGCCGGGTGAAGCCCATGAGCCCCTTCTTCTGGACGCCCTGGGTGTCGTCGGCCTTGACCGGGGCGACCGCGGGCCACTTCTCCAGGCAGGCCCCGGTGCAGTTCGAGATGACCTTCGGCCACGCCTTGTCCTTCAGGAAGCGGTAGACCGTCCTGCCGTTCTTGTCGACGATGATGTCGCCCAGCTTGGGGTCCTTGCGGACGGACAGACCGGGCAGGGAGGACAGGGTGGCCTTCTTGCCGTTGGGGGCGAGCGCGAACCACTTGCCGCCCACACCCTGGCCGTTGACGTCGCCGGCGTTGACGTCCTTGGCGTAGCGGTAGGCGGGCCAGCCGCCCACGGTCAGCTGCTTGGTGCCGTCAGGACGGGTGACCTCGCCGAGCAGGGACTTGTCGATGCCGGCGCCCGCAGAGGCGTCGTCCGCGGGGACCGGCGGCCAGGTGGTGGCGCAGTCGCCCTCGCAGTTCGACTTGGGCGGGTTGGCGGTGTCCTTGTCGAACCGGTAGAGGGTCAGGCCTGAGCCGTCCGTCAGCACATTGCCCAGGTCGGGGTTGCTGGCCACGGTCAGCTTGCCCGCGGGGGCGGCCGGGGTCGGGGAGCTGGAGCTCTGGTTGCCGTCGGCGCCGTAGCCGTTGCCCGCACCGGTGCCTGTGCCCGTGCCGGTCGTGCTGCCCGGGTTGCCGTACTGGCCCGCCGCGGCCGTGGCCCCGACGTTCTGGGCCGCCGAGGCCGGGGTGGTGCTGTTGTCCTGACCGCACGCCGTCGTCAGCGCCAGCACCGAAGCGGCTGTGGCCACCAGTGCGGCGGTCCGCCAGGAGGTCTTCATCGTCAACTCCCCAAATTCGCCTGGATATTGCAGCGCTTGCCGTGCCGCCGCACGGTCATGGGTACGCAGCGAAGGGGCCTCGGTGTTCAACCGGCGGGCGAATTTCTTTCCGGATCCTGTGACGGGGCCCGCGTCCGGGACTCGTACGGGACTCGTACGGGCGTACATATCGACCAGCCGGGAGGCTTCTGCTCGTCAAACCATTGATCGCCTTTTATCCCTCTTTCGGGCCAATCCCGGCCCACTCCGGCGTGCGACCGCGCCCGGCACCTCATGATCTCCGACGTGCATGGACCCGAAGTGACCCGATGTGCCCCCGCCACACGGGTGTTGGCCCTCCTGACCCTGACCTGGACCCTGGTGGGCTGCCCGGTCGGCACCGCGTCGGCCGACGCCTGCGCGTCCGCCTCGACGGGCCCGGACGGCACGGTGGCGGTGGCCGTGGCGGGAAGCGGCGACCGCCGGCCCTCCCCCAAGCTCTCAACTTCGTTCGAGCAGGGGGTACCCCCACTCCCACCGTGCCCGACGCCCACGCCGCCACCGTGTCCGCCGACGCCGACGCCCACCCCCACGCCGATGCCCACGCCGACGCCCGCCCCAACGCCGAAGCCGAAGCCGACGCCCAAGCCGCGGCCCACCCCCACTCCGAAAGCCCCGCCGAAGCCGCGGCCGAAGCCGCCCGCTCCGCCGGCACCCGCGCCCCGGCCGACGCCGACCCCGACGCCGACCGCGACGCCGGCTCCGCCGCCCGCCCCGGCGCCGGAACCGAAGCCCACCCCGACGCCCAAGCCCCGTCCCCGGCTCTCCGTGACCCCGGTGACCTACCCGGCGTACCACCCCCGGCCGGCCGCACACACCGCGCCCGCCCACACCACGCCGGTCACCTACGTCCTGCTCATCACCATCCCCGCGATCGTCGCCGTCGCGGCGCTGCGCCCGCGCTGACGTGCCGGCCGCCCACTTTCTGGAGGTACCCGTTGTCGGATTGGCTTGTTCTCGTCCTCGCGATGCTGGGGGCCTGTGCCGTGGTGGTCGTCATCACCCTCGTACGGCACAAGCGGGCGCCCGACGACGAGGATCCCAGCGAGACCCCGGACGTCATCGAGTACATGACGATGTGGATCGGTGTCGTGTACGCCATCGTCCTGGGCCTGGCCATCGCGGGTGTGTGGGAGGCGCGCAGCTCCGCCCAGGACCATGTGCAGGCCGAGGCCCAGGCGCTGCACGAGATCTCCGAGCGGGTGCGGGTCTACCCGCCGGACGTCCGTGACCGGATTCGGGACGACGTCAACGCCTATGTCGGACAGGTCGTGACCACCGAGTGGAAGGCGATGACCCGGCACGAGCGGGTCACCGAGCGCGGCACCGCACTGCTGGCGCAGGTCCGCCACGACGTCACGGACTACCAACCGAAGAACGACTTCGAGGCGCAGGCCTACCAGCCGCTGCTGGACCAGATGGCCGCCGCCGACCAGGCGCGCAACGCGCGTGCCGACTCGACCGGACCGACGATGCCGGTCGTGGTGTGGTTCGGGCTGCTCGCCGGGGCGGTCGTCACCGTCTGCATGGTCTTCGCGCTGCAGATCCGGCGCACCCGGCGCGAGTTGGTCCTGGCCGGGCTGTTCTCCGCGACCATCGCCTTCATGCTCTTCCTCATCTGGGACTTCGACGCCCCCTACAGCCGGGGCATCGCGGCGACCGCCCAGCCGTTCCTGAACCTGTTCCCGAACATCAAGGGATAGCCGCACCACGCACGGGCCTTCGCCCCGGTTCCCGCAAGGGGCCGGGGCGAAGGCCCGTCCGCGTGCGTCGTGCTGCGGGATCCGGGGCCCAGGTCAGATCCGCTTCTCGTGGCGCCGCCGCAACCAGAACGCACCACCCCCGATGACGGCCGCGGCCACCAGTCCGCCGCCGATGGCCATGTCGGTCGACGTGGCACCGCTGGTCCTGCTGCCGCCGACACCGCCCTGGACGCCGCCGAGCACGGTGAAGGCCGCCGGGCGGGTGAGGGTGCGGCCGTTGCAGTTGACCGTGATGTCGTAGTGGCCGGGACGGGCGTCCCGGTCGATCATGGCCTCACCCCGCGAGATGTCGTCGCGAATCGGCACCAGCCAGATGGTGCGGAAGGCGCGCGAGGATGCCGTGCCGCCGTGGCAGCCGTCCACGGTGACGGTGAGCCGGCCGCCGGCGGCGATCACGCCGGGCGTGGCGATGATGTTGCGCGGATTGCCGTCGCCCCGGTCGCCGAAGATGTCACCCCGCCCGTTGTCACCCCGGCCGAAGTTGTCGCCCCGTCCGTTGTCACCCCGGCCGAGGTTGCCGTTTCCGTTTCCCAGGCCGTTCCCGTTCCCGAAGCCGTTCCCCAGGCCGTTCCCGTTTCCGATGCCGTTCCCGATGCCGTTGCCGACATTGCCGGTGCCGGGGATGGTGATGACGGTGTTGTCGTTCGAGCCGCCCCCGTTGCCCATGCCGTCCGCGACAGCCACGGGGGCGGCGAGCCCGAGCGCGGCGACCGCGGTGCACGCGGCCGCCAGGGCACGTTGGTTCTGCATCTGATCCTCCGCGGGAGGCACACCGGGTCCGGTTCCCGGTCGATCGGCGAGAAAGCACCTCCCGACAAGACCCTCAGACGCGCGGAACACGCCCGCATGTCGAGAATGGTCCGTCCTGGTGAGCGGACACGCCGCGAGAAAACCACATAATCGGATATTATTGCAGGTCACGGACCGTCAGAAAATTCCTCTGGGCTGCAACTCGGATGGCGCACCGGGAGGGTGACGGGCCACCCGTTCGCCCGTCGCCCCGTCGCCCGTCACGCGCATGGGACTTAGCGTTTTCCCATGCGCGAGGGACGTGGTGACGGCCGCGTCGAGAAGGGTTGGCGAATGTCTGCGTCCGAGCTGTCCGAGCTGGCCGAAGAGGAGGAGCGCCGCAGGAGGCGCGCCCCTTGGGGCGTAATAGCGCTTGTTCTGCTGACCGGCCTGGCGCTCATTCGAAATGGTTCCGGGGAATTCGACGTCGGGCCACCGCAGCCCGCGTCGGCGGCGGCCGCGGACACCCGTGCCACCCCGGGCACGTTCACGGCCGCTCCCGCCCCGCTGCCCTTCTCCGTGCCCGACCGGGTCCGGATCCCCTCCATCCACGTCGACGCACCCATCGTGCCCGTCGGCCTGGACGACCAGGGCTGGGTCGGTGCTCCGCCGCCGGAGGACCCCAACCTGGCGGGCTGGTTCACCGGCGCGGTAGCCCCCGGGGAAAAGGGCACCGCGGTCGTCGTCGGTCATGTCGACAACAAACAGGGTCCCGCCGTTTTCTACGGACTCGGGGCCCTGGAAAAGGGCAGCCGGGTCGAGGTCCCGCGCAAGGACGGAAAGACCGCGGTGTTCGAGATCTACGGAGTCGAGGTTTTCGCGAAGAACAGTTTCCCGGGCGGCCGGGTGTACGGCTCGAAGGGCACGCCGGAACTCCGGGTGATCACCTGCGGCGGCGGTTTCTCCAAACAGCACGGCTACGACGGGAATGTCGTCGTCTTCGCCCGCCTGGCCGCGGTCACCTGAGATGCCGCGTCACCGAGCGGGCGAAAGCCCCGTCAGGACATGCGGCGGCGCGGCACGGTGAGGTGATATCCGGAGTCGAGCAGATAGGGCAGATACCGGCGGATGGCGCGGACGCTCTGCGAACGGTCGCCCCCGGCATCGTGGGAGAGCACCACGACTCCGGGGGCGGCACCGTCCTCCACCCGGTCGACGATGGTGCGCGTGCCGGGCGTCATCCAGTCGGTCGTGTCGACCGTCCAGGCCATCGGCTCCATGCCCATCTCGGCGCCGAGCTGGAAGGCGGCGCGGTTCCAGGCCCCGTACGGCGCACGGAACCACTGGGGGCGCTCCCCGTAGGCGTCCTCGATGGCATCGCTGGTCTGCTTCATCTCCCAGCGGATCTCCTTGCGGCCGAGGGTGGTCAGCAGCGGATGCGTCCAGGTGTGGTTCCCGACCACGTGTCCCTCGTCGGCCATCCGGGCCAGCAGCTCCTTGTTCTCGACCACCATCTCCCCGCACACGAAGAACATCGCCCGTACGTCGTACTCGGCGAGGGTGTCCAGGATGTGCGGGGTGTACTCCGGATGGGGGCCGTCGTCGAAGGTCAGCATCATGTGCCGGCCGCGTCCGGAGATCCGCAGGATGGGTTCGTGGCGCACCTTCAGCTTGCGCGGTGCGGCGCGCGGCGGGCCGTATCCGGTGAGCGGCTGGAGCCGGAAGGCGGAGGGTTTGAGCACCTGGCGGGCCTGCGGGCCGGCGACGGGGGCGGCGGAGCGGGCCGCTTCCTCGCTGCCGGCCACGATGACTGCCGCGGTGCCCGCGGCCCCCAGGGCGGCGGCGCCGGCAAGCAGCATCCGGCGCCGCGTGAACAACTGATCCTTCTGCATGACTCATCAGTCGCCCGGCAGGCCTGCGGCGCAGCTCAGCGACACCGGTGCGCGGCGGGAATGCACCCGTTCGGCCGAGCGGCGGGGGCGGCGGTGCGGCGCTGGTGGGCTTCTGATAATCAATCAGTCCGCAGGAACGGATCTGATGACGCAGTCGGGGGCGAGCCGAGTTGGTCGTGCACGGGGGAACACACGGGGGAACAAGTGGATTTCGGCGCAGGGGACTGGCGGTGGTGCTGCTGGCCGTCTCCCAGGTGCTGGTCGTCTTCGACACCACGGTCTTCACCGTGGGGCTGCCGTGGATCGAGGTCCGGTCGCGGCTGTCCTTCGAGGGGCTGACATGGCTGCTGAGCGTGTACAGCGTGTGTTTCGCCGCGCTGCCGGTGCTCGCGGTGGCACTCGGCGAGGCGTTCGGGCAACGGCGGGTGCTGATGGGCGGGCTCGCACTGTCGAGCCTCGCCGCCGTGGCACCCGCGGTGACGTCGGACGCCCAGGTGCTGCTGACCTCGCGGGCCGTGCAGGGCGTCGCAGCGGCGGTGATCACGGCTGGTGCGCTGGCCCTGATCGACTCCACGCATCCGCAGGGGCCGGGCCGGGACCGGGCGCTGAGCGTGCACTTCGCGGTCGTCGCCTGTGCCCCGCCCGCGGTGCTGCTGCCCTGCACCATGCTGCTGGATGCCTCGATGCGGGGCGAGACGGTCTTCTGGGTGCAGGCCGTCGCCGGGGCGGTGCTCCTGCTGCTGACGCCGGTGGCGCTCACCGAGTCCGCGCCCGTGCCGGGGGCCCGCGTCCGGGTGGGCCGTGCCGCACTGGGCGTCGTCCCGCTGGGCTTCCTGGCCTGGTTCGCCGACTGGTTCGGTGACCGGAGCGTGTCCCCTACCACGGTCATGGTCGTCGCCGTGGCCGGCGCGCTGGTGCCGTCCTCGCTGGGCCTGCTCGGCCGGGGCGAGGGGGTGCCGGCGCTGTTGGCCCGGCTGTACCGGCAGCGGGCGGCGTTCGGCGCGTACACGGTGGTGGCTCTGCTGGCATCCTGTCTGGCCGGTGTCCTCTTCGTCCTCACCCTGGCCCTGCAGATGCTCGGCGGTCTGTCCCCGATGCAGGTCGGCTGGGTCCTGCTGTCCGCCGTCGCCGGGGTGGTGCTGGGGTGGCTGGTGCTGCCCGCCCTCGCGGCACGCATGGGTCTCGGTGCCGCGGTGGCCGGGGCCTGCGGTGTGGCGGCCGTCGGGTTCGTCCTGCTGAGCCGGGAGAGCGCCTTCCACTTCGCCGATGTGCTGCTGCCGCTGCTGCTGGTCGCCTTCGGCTGCGGGGTGCTCGCCCTGCCCGTGGGTTTCGCCCGGTCCGGGAGCGGGGCGCTGCCACAGGGACTGAACTCGTCCCGGCAGCTCGGCGCCGGCCTGGGCGTGTCGTTGTTCGTCGGCATCGTCACGGTCGTGCAGAAGCAGACGTCCCCGGCCCGCGGCAGTCTCCAGGCGTACAACGCCGTCGTGGCAGACGGTGTCCGTGACTGCTTCGAGCTGGGCGTGGCCCTGTCCCTGACCGCCGCGGCGGTCGCCCTGCTGACGCTGCCCCGGCAGAGCCTGCGGGCAGCCGCCCCGGAGCCGGCTGCTAGCGACGGCGCACCAGCGGGAACGGCAGGGTCTCCCGGATCGTCAGGCCGGTGAGGAACATGACCAGCCGGTCGACGCCGATGCCGAGCCCGCCGGTCGGCGGCATCGCGTACTCGAGGGCGTCGAGGAAGTCCTCGTCGAGTTCCATGGCCTCGGGGTCCCCACCGGCCGCCAGCAGGGACTGCTCGGTCAGCCGGCGGCGCTGTTCGACGGGGTCGGTCAGTTCGGAGTAGGCGGTGCCGAGTTCGGTGCCGAAGGCGACGAGGTCCCAGCGCTCCGCGAGCCGCGGGTCGGCGCGGTGCTGCCGGGTCAGCGGGGAGACGTCGGTCGGGAAGTCCTTGTAGAAGGTGGGCAGCCGAGTGCGTTCCTCGACCAGCCGCTCGTACATCTCCAGGACCACGTCGCCCGGGCCGTCGTCGGCGGTGTACGGCACCCCCGCGCGGTCGCACAGCCGGTGCAGCCTGAGCAGCTCGGTGCCGGGGCCGATCTCCTCGTCCAGCGCCTCGCTGAGCGCCCCGTACACGGTCTTCACCGGCCACTGCCCCGAGATGTCGTACTCCTGGCCCTCCTTGCGGACGACCGGGGAGCCGAAGGCAGCGACGGCGGCGCCCTGGATCAGCTCGCGGGTCAGGTCGAGCATCACGTCGTAGTCGGCGTGCGCCTGGTAGGCCTCCAGCATCGTGAACTCGGGGTTGTGCTTGTAGGAGACGCCCTCGTTGCGGAAGGTGCGGCCCAGTTCGAAGACCTTCTCCAGGCCGCCCACGCACAGCCGCTTCAGGTACAGCTCGGGCGCGATGCGCAGGTACAGGTCGAGGTCGTAGGCGTTGATGTGGGTGGTGAAGGGGCGGGCGTTGGCGCCGCCGTGGATCTGCTGGAGCATCGGGGTCTCGACCTCCAGGAAGCCGCGGTCCAGCAGGCCCTGGCGCAGGGCCTGTACGGCGGTGGAGCGGGCGCGGACGACGCTGCGGGCGGCCGGGCTGGTCACCAGGTCGAGATGGCGGCGGCGGACCTTGGCCTCGGGGTCGGCGAGGCCGCGTCGCTTGTCGGGCAGCGGGTGCAGGCACTTGCCGGTCAGCTGCCAGGAGGTGACGAAGACGGTGGGCTCGCCCTGGTCACTCAGGCCCGCGCGGCCGGTGGCGGTGATGTGGTCGCCGATGTCGGTGTGCGCGCGGAAGCGGTCGAGGGCGGGTCCGCATGCGTCACGGGTCAGGGCCAGTTGGTGGTCCCCGGACCAGTCGCGCAGGACGGCGAAGACGATCCCGCCGAAGTCACGGACCAGCATGATGCGGCCGGCCACGATGACCTCCTGGCCCGACGGGACGTCGGCGAGGGCGTGCGTGGGGGCGGGGACGCCGGCCGGGTAGGGGTCGGTGCCGGCGGCGCGCAGCCGGTCGAGTTTGCGGTGCCGGACGCGGACCTGGTCGGGCAGGCCCGCGTCCGGGGCGGCGGGCCCGGCCTCGTCCCCTCCGTCGAGACCCAGCGCCGTCAGGGACGGCAGGCCCTCGGTGGTGGCGGGCCGCTGCCCCGTCTTCGGGTGCCCCTTTCCCCAGAGTTTGCGCAAGGACGGTACGGAGACGAATCCTTCGGCGATGCCGGAGGCGAGGCCGATGCGGGCGAGGGAGGCGGTCTCGCCGTAGCAGATGAAGCGCGGGTACCACTCGGGGTGGTACTTGGCGTTGGAGCGGTAGAGGGCCTCCAGCTGCCACCACCGGGAGAAGAACAGCAGCAGCCGGCGCCAGAGTCTGAGGACGGGTCCGGCGCCGATGCGGGCGCCCTCCTCGAACACCGAGCGGAAGACGGCGAAGTTCAGCGAGATCCTGTGCACCCCCAGTTTCGGGGCGGCCGCGCACAGTTCGGCGACCATGAACTCCATGACCCCGTTGGGGGCGCTGCGGTCACGGCGCATCAGGTCCAGGGAGACGCCGTCGCGTCCCCAGGGCACGAAGGAGAGCAGGGCGAGGAGCCGGCCGTCCTCGCCGAGGGCCTCCACGAGCAGGCAGTCGCCGTCGGTGGGGTCGCCGAGCCGGTCCAGGGCCATGGAGAAGCCGCGTTCGGTCTCCGTGTCCCGCCAGGCGTCGGCCTTGTCGACGATCTCCTCCATCTCGTGGTCGGTGAGGGTGGCGTGGCGGCGGATGCGGCTGGTCGCGCCGGTGCGGCGGACGCGGTGCACGGCCTGGCGCGTGACGCGCATGTCGCGTCCGTCGAGGTCGAATCCGGGCACGTGCAGGATCGCCTCGTCGCCGAGCTGGAGGGCGCCGAGCCCGGCGCGGGCGAAGGCGCGGGCGCCGTCCTCGGAGGCGCCCATCACCGCGGGTGCCCACGCGTACCGGCGGGCCACGTCCAGCCACGCGGCGATGGCGTGCGGCCAGGCCTCCGGGTCGCCGACGGGGTCGCCGCTGGCGAGGCACACACCGGCCTCGACACGGTAGGTGACCGCGGCCTTGCCGCTGGCGGAGAAGACGACGGCCTTGTCCCGGCGGGTGGCGAAGTAGCCGAGCGAGTCCCGAGCGCCGTAGGCCCGCAGCAGGGCGCGGATGCGGGCCTCCTCGTCGCCGTGCAGGGCCGCCTCCAGGCGCTGCGAACGGAACAGCGCGGCGGCGGCGTTCAACAGGGCGAGCGCGCCGAACAGGCCGAGCAGGAAGGTGACCCGGCGCGGCGGGCGGCCGTCGAACGAGCTGTTGGAGACCAGTCCGCCGCACACCCGGTCGGCCGCCCAGGCCAGGTGCTGGCCCTCCGGAAGGGTGCCCGGGAACAGCGAGACCAGGCCCCAGCCCGCGACGATCGCCACGGCGAGACCGGCCAGCAGCACGCCCAGTGCGCGCCACACGGCACCCCGGCGGGAGGCGGCGTAGAACTCCCCCCGGGCCACCACCAGCAGGAGCAGCAGCAGGGCGCACAGCACGAGGGAGGGCAGCGACTCGGCGTACTGGCCGAGGGCCACACCGAGGACGTCGGTGAGGAGCAGCAGGCCCAGGTAGACGACGACCAGCCACCAGGCGGCCTTCTTGCGGGCCGCGGTGGCGGCGGCCAGCAGGAACAGGAAGACCGCGTAGGCGAGGTTGGCGCTGATGGGGATCAGGAACAGGTCGAGGATGCGGACGACCGGGCGCAGCAGGCGGCGCAGCGGGGCGAAGAACGCGAGCAGGGCGCACAGCAGGCCGAGCGCGGCGAAGAGGGTCCCGAAGGCCTCGGGCACCCAGCCGAGGCGGCTGCCGGCGGGCGGGCGTACCGGGTCCGTGGCATCCCTTCGCGCGGCCGGCCCGGCGGTGGCAGTCATGGTTCCGACTGTAGGAAGGGCGCGCGCGGCTCGCCCGTCGAGCGGGCCCGGGCCTCGGTGGGAAGCGCCGGTTCCGATAGCCTCGGGATGTGACGGAGCAGCACGAACAGCACGCGCACCAGTTCGAGCGGGGCACGGACGGGCCGAAGGTCATCGTGGTCGGGGTGGACGGCTCCGACTCCTCGTTGCGGGCGGCCGCCTACGCGGCCGGTCTGGCCCGGCGGCAGCACGCGCTGCTGGCCGTGGTGTACGTGCAGCCGGTGCTCGCGGCCGGGGCGGCGCTCGGGGCGCCGGTGGCGGAGACGACCGACGAGATCGCCGAGGATCTGATCGCGCAGATCCGGGAGGCGGCCGAACGGCTCAAGGGGATATTCGAGGTGCGCTGGGAGTTCCACACCTTCCGCGGCGACGCCTACAACGGCCTGGTGAAGGCGGCCGACGAACTCAAGGCGGACGCGGTGGTGGTGGGCGCCTCGGAGCAGGCCGGGCACCGCATCGTCGGCTCGGTGGCGGTCCGGCTGGTGAAGGCGGGGCGGTGGCCCGTGACGGTCGTTCCGTAGCCTGCCGGCCGAGCAGCAGGGCCCCGGCCGGGCCGAGCGCGGTGCGCGGGCCGGTGAGGGCGGCCAGGGCGGCGGTCGTGGCCTGCCGGGGACCGACCAGGCGGCGAGGGTACGGGCCACCCGGTCGGCCGGGGTCGGCTCCGGGCGCTCATCGGCGAGAACGGGTTCAACACCCCCGCGCAGGTGATCAAGCCTGCCTCGACCGCCGTCGCCAGCAGCAGGCCGGGCACGCCGGGGCGGACGAAGGCGAGACCGGACGACCGGATCGCGCGCAGCGTGCCGGTGGTGAGCAGGACCCGGCGGCGACCGTACCGGGTGGCCGGCGGGCGGGCCGGGCATGAAGACCCGGAGCACCGGCGAGGTGGCCATGATCAGGCCGTCGACCGGCACCACGTCGATCTGCGGCGCCTCCCGCACATGGACACCCGTCCGGGCCGTGCGTGGCGTCTTCCCTGGGTGTCTCCCCTGAGCCATCATGATCCGCCGTCAGCCGTTTGCCGTCGGTGAAGAGGTGAGGCGTATGGCCAAGATCCTGGCAGGTGAAGGAATTCTCCGCCGCAAACCCATCGAGCACATCGAGGAGACGGAAGTCGGCGAGGGCCCCCGGCTGGACAGGTCGCTCGGGCTGTGGCAGCTCACCGCGATCGGCGTGGGCGGCATCATCGGCGCGGGCATCTTCACGCTGGCCGGCACGGTGGCCAACGGCACGGCCGGGCCCGCGGTGCTGGTGTCGTTCCTGATCGCCGGCGTGGCGAGCGCCTGCGCGGCGCTGTCGTACGCCGAGTTCGCCGGGCTGATCCCGAAGGCGGGGTCGGCGTACACGTACGGCTACGCGGTGCTCGGCGAGTTCGCGGGCTGGTTCATCGGCTGGGACCTGCTGCTGGAGTACACGGCGATCGTCGCCGTGGTCGCCATCGGCATCTCGGGATACTTCGGCTTCCTGGTCGAGGAGCTGGGCGCGAACCTGCCCGCCTGGATGCTGGGCGCGCCCGGCACCGGGCACGGGCACCGGGTCGACCTGTTCGCGGCCGTGCTGTGTCTGCTGATCGCCTGGCTGCTCACCATGGGCATCCGCACCGCGGCCCGCTTCGAGACGTTCGTGGTCGCGCTGAAGGTGCTGGTGGTGCTGCTGGTGATCGGGGTGGGCATGTTCCACATCGACACCGCGAACTACCACCCGTTCTTCCCGTTCGGCATCAGCGGCGCGTTCACGGGCGCGGCGACCGTGTTCTTCGCGGTGTTCGGCTACGACGCCATGTCGACCGCGGCCGAGGAGTCCAAGGACGCACAGCGGCACATGCCGAAGGCCATCATCTACTCGCTGGCGATCTCGATGGTGCTGTACGTGGCGGCCTGCCTGGTGCTGACCGGCATGCAGAACTACAAGGACATCGACCCGGAGAGCGGCTTCTCCTCGGCGTTCAAGTCGGTGGGGCTGCACAAGCTCGCGGACGTGATCGCGGTGGGCGCGATCATCGGCATCTGCACGGTGATGTTCACCTTCATGCTGGGCGTCACCCGCGTGTGGTTCAGCATGAGCCGGGACGGGCTGCTGCCCAGGTGGTTCGCCAAGACGCACCCGACGCGGCACGTGCCGACCCGGGTGACGTGGATCGTCGGGGCGGCGTCGGCCGTGATCGCCGGGTTCCTGCCGATCGGCGAGGCGGCGGAGCTGACCAACATCGGCATCCTGCTGGCGTTCGTGGTGGTGTGCGTGGCGGTGATCGTGCTGCGCTACCGCCAGCCGGAGCTGCCGCGTACCTTCCGCACCCCCTGGATGCCGTTCGTGCCCGCGCTGGGTGTGGTCTTCTCGATCTGGCTGATCACGTTTCTGCAGTGGCAGACCTGGGTGCGGTTCGCCGTCTGGTTCGTGATCGGCTGCGTGATCTACTTCGGCTACTCCTACCGCCGCTCGGCGCTGGCCGGGCGGCAGCCCGCCGAGTGATCAATCCCCCATGGCCAGCCCGTCCGCGGCGGCCCCGCGGCTGAGGACGACGTCCCTGATGCGGTCGCGCACGCCCTCCAGGTCGGAGCCCTGGGCGATCGCCTCGTTGAGGTCGATCACCCGGCCGGCGTCGAGGTCGTACGTCTGCGGGATGAACTCGGCCCGGGTGACCGACCAGCGGCCGCCGGGAGCCGTGGGCGGGGAGAAGGTGAAGCGGCCGATCGTGGACTCGTTGCCGCGCGAGTCCCGCACGCCCTTGTCGTTGAACATCTCGCCGGCGATCTGGTCGCCCAGGCCGTAGACCACCCAGGTGCCGTTGACCTTCTCGTACGCCTGCGGGACATGGGCGTGGGTGCCGAGGATCAGGTCGATGTCCGGTCGGCCGTTCGTGCGCGAGGCGGTGAGGCGCTGGGCGAGGTCGACCTGCAGCCGGTCGGGGGCGTCCTGCCACTCGGTGCCCCAGTGCACGGAGACCACGACCACGTCGGCGCCCGACAGGCGGGCGGCGCGGGCGTCGGCGATCATCCGGTCCGCGTCGATCAGGTTGACGGCCCAGGGCTGTCCGGCCGGCAGCGGGCCGTCGCCGGTGCCGTAGGTGTACGAGAGGTGCGCGACCTTGGCCGGGCCGGCCTGGAGCATCGTGACCGAGTGGGCCTCGGCCTCGGTGCGGGCGGTTCCGGAGTGTGCGAGGCCGGCCCGGTCCATGGCGTCCAGGGTGCGCCCAAGGCCCGGGGCGCCGTCGTCCAGGGCGCGGTCGGAGGCGGTGGAGCAGCCGTCGTAGCCGGTCGCGGCGAGGCCTTCGGCGATCTGCGGTGGGGACATGACGTCCGGACGGCCGCCGGTGGAGGTGCCGGCCGCGCCGTAGACAGTCTCCATGTGACACAGCGCCAGATCGGCGTGGCGTACGAGGGGTTCGACGCCGGAGAGCATCGGGCGGAAGTCGTAGCCGGTGCCGCCGGCGTCGTAGCCGGCCCGGTCGTTGACGGCGTTGTGCGGCAGGACATCGCCGGAGGCGACCAGGGTGAAGCTGCGGGCGACGGCCGGCGCCGGACGGCCCGGAGCGGCGGCCTCCTGCCGCTGGTGGTTCTGGCAGGCGGCCGCTGCGGCAAGGAGCGCGGTCACGGCCAGTGCCACCTGGTGCCTTCGTCCGATCATCAGCTCACCCCGGGATCGTCGTATTTACCGACAACGCCTTGATGGGCATATGGGTATGAATACGGCCTTCCACGCAAACAATTCAGACGCTCTCCTTAACCCATCCGGGGCTGTGGACGCGCGGTCGCGGACCGCTCGTCCTACCGTTCGCCGACACGATCGACCGTCCGTCGCAGAGCCGCGTGCGCCCCCTGTCCCCCGGCGGCGCCCTGCGTTCCCATACGGCCATGACGGCCGGAACCGCACTTCCCCACGGGACGACGACCGCCGAGCACGAGCTCGCCGCACTCCAGCGCGAGCACGGCGGCCCCCTCTTCGCGCTGCTCCTCAGGCTGAGCGACGGGGACCGCCAGCGCGCCGAGGACCTCGTCCAGGAGACCCTGGTACGCGCCTGGCAGCACCCCGAGGCCCTGCGCTCGGACGACTTCGACTCGGTACGGCCCTGGCTGCTGACCGTCGCCCGGCGGCTCGCGATCGACGCCCGGCGGGCCCGGCAGGCACGGCCGCCCGAGGTCGGCGACGAGGTGCCCGAGAACGCCCGGGTGACCGCCGACCACGCCGAGCGGGCCGCGGCGATGCTCGATGTCCGGGAGGCTGTGAAGACACTCACGCCGGAACACCGTGACGTCCTGATACTCGTGTATTTCCGTGGGGCCAGTGTTGCGGAAGCCGCGCAGACCCTGGGAATTCCACCCGGTACGGTGAAGTCCCGCGCGTACTACGCGTTGCGCGCCCTGCGCCGGGTCCTTCCGGGTTACGCAGCCGATCTGCGGTGAAACCGAGGACCTGGTCAAGCCTCGGTAAAGCGCCTTGCTGTGACCCCCGTTCGGGCAATCAGCTGTCCTCATCCGTGTTCCGGACGGGGACTGCCCGTATGGGGTCCAGGGGTTCGGGCGACACGCACGCACCGAGGAAGGCAGGAAGGGATGCTGCACAGAGGGCACGAGAGCACGGACGGCACCGGCGGCGGTGAACTGGCCGTCCCCATGGCCTGGCTGTACGCCGAGTACATCGCCGACGAACTGCTGCGCACCGGCGATCTGATGCCGCCGACGTCCTTCGAGTTCCGGGCCGGCCGGGACGCGCTGGCACTGACCGTCTTCCTGTCCGACACCGACGGCGAGCTCTCCGGCATCCGGGTGATCTCGCAGCTGGAGAACTGGCTGTCGCTGACGGCGTACGACCAGCCGTGGCAGGGCTGGGTGCGCGAGCGCATGGCCGAGCTGACCGCCGAGCAGGACGCCTCCGGCACGCCGTCACCGGACCTGGCCCTCGCGGCCGAGGCCTGGCGCTGGCTGGAGGAGACCGAGCTGCTCGCGCCCGACCTGGACGCGGTGCCGCAGGGCGGCGCGGTGTCCTGCGAGGACGACGGACCGAAGGTGTGGACGCCTGCCTGGCGGCTCGGACTGCCGCTCGGACACCTGGCCATCCACCTTTTTTGAGTTCTCGGGAAATCGGACCAATCCGCGGGCCGGGCCGCTCCGAATCTCTTGGTCACGATTCGGTGTGCGCCTTGAGTGATTCGGTGGTCGGCTGCGTACGGATGGGAGCAAGGAGTAACCCCACCCACACCCATAGGCACGAGGATTCGGCATGAGGTCCCTGGAAAGGCATCGCGACGTCGGCGCGTACGCGCTCGGCGTGCTGGACGAGGCGGAGGCCTTCCGCTTCGAGGACCACCTCATGGAGTGCCCTCAGTGCGCGGCACACGTGACCGAGTTCGGCCCCACGGCACGGCAGTTGATGCTGTACCGCCGGGCCACGCCGCGCTTCGTGCACCCCATGACCCAGCCCGGTCCCCGGCTGCTGGACCGGCTCCTCGGCGAGCTCGGGCAGCGGCACCGGGCCCGTCGCCGCCGCTTCCTGTACGGTCTGGCCGCCTCGGTGGTACTGGCCGTGGCCGGGCCGGGGATCATGGTCTACGCCGGGCACGACCAGCCGGCCGCGCGCGTCACCGCGGCGACCGACCCGAAGACGGGGGTGTGGGCCCAGGTCACGACCGAGGACGGGGACGCCGGCAGCCGGATGCGGCTGGAGGTGAAGGACACCTCCGGGCCCCACTCCTGCCGGCTCGTCGTCATCGGCAACGACGGCTCGGAGCAGGTCGTCAGCGGCTGGAACGTGGGCGCCCACGACACCGACATGACCACGACCATGGCGGGCTCCACCATGCATCCGGACGAGATCGCCCGCTACGAGGTGCGCACCGCGGACGGACAGCCGCTGGTCACCCTCGACGCCCGCTGAATATCGTGAGCAACCACGGGTGAGGATGCGGCCCGACTACTTCAGCAGCCGCGACAACCTGCGGTCCGCCAGCGGCTTGCCGCCCGTCTGGCAGGTCGGGCAGTACTGGAGCGAGGAGTCGCTGAAGGAGACCTCGCGGATGGTGTCGCCGCACACCGGGCAGGGCTCGCCGGTACGGCCATGGACGCGCAGGCCACTCTTCTTCTCCGCCTTCAACCGTCCTGCGGCCAGTCCACGCGACCGCTCGACCGCCTCGGTGAGCGTGGTGCGCAGCGCCTCGTAGAGGCTTCGGGTCTCCTCGGCGGTCAGGGACGCGGCGAGTTTGAACGGGGACATCTTCGCGGCGTGCAGGATCTCGTCGCTGTAGGCGTTGCCGACGCCGGCGATCAGGGACTGGTCGCGCAGGGCTCCCTTCAGCCGGCGCCGCTCGTCCTTCAGCAGGGCGGCGAAGCGGTCCTCGTCGAAGCCGTCGGCGAGCGGGTCCGGGCCGAGGCGGGCCACTGCGGGCACGTCCTGCGGGTCGTGGACGATGTACACGGCGAGCTTCTTCTGGGTGCCGGCCTCGGTGAGGTCGAAGCCCGAGCCGGTCTCCAGCGCCACGCGCAGGGCGAGGGGTCCCTTTCCGGGGCGCGGCGGGCCGTCCGGAAGCCGGTCCTTCCACTGCAGCCAGCCCGCGCGGGCCAGGTGGGTGACGAAGTGCAGGCCGGTGTTCCCCTCGATGTCGAGGAACTTCCCGTGCCGGTGCACGGCGGTGACCTCGCTGCCCTCGAACGCGCCGGGAGGAGGGTCGTACGTCTTCAGGACACTGATCGCGACAGGCAGCACCCGTACGACCTCGTGGCCGACCAGGTTCTCGGTCAGGAAGTCCCTGAGGGCTTCCACCTCGGGCAGTTCCGGCATACGTCCAGAGTGCCATCCGGGGCCCCTGGGGTCAGGTGCGCTCGGACACCAGGAACTCGCACCACACGCACTTGCCGCCGCCCCGCGCCTCCACGCCCCACACGTCGGCAAGCCGGTCCACGAGGAGCAGTCCGCGTCCGGAGACACCGTCCTCCCCCGCCTCTCGACGGCGCGGCAGGGCGCTGGAGCAGTCCTCGACCTCGACGCGCAGCCGCCGGTCGCTGCCTTCGAGGCCCCGCAGGGTGACGATCGCGGAGCCCTCGGTGTGTATCAGGGCGTTGGTGATCAGTTCGTCGGCGACCAGCTCGATCTCGTCGGCCCGGTCCCGGGCGCCCCAGGAGCGGACCGCGGCGCGGATCATGTGCCGGGCGTGGGTGAGGGCCTCCGGGTCGCCGGGAGCCACGTGCTGCTGGAGCCGGCCGCCGGTCCGCGGGGCCTCGGGGACCCGGCGGCGCAGCAGGAGCAGCGCCACGTCGTCGTCGCCGCGCCGCTCCTCGGCCACCTCGATCAGCCGGGCGGCGAGGTCGCGCACCTCGTCCGGGCCCTTGGCGATGAGGGTCGTCAGGGCCTGCATCCCGTCGTCGAGGTCGGTGCCGGGCTGCTCGACGAGCCCGTCGGTGCACAGCAGCAGGGTGTGGCCCGGGTCGAGTTCGAGCGTGGAGACGGGGTACTCGAGACGGCCGAACTCGGCGGAGAGACCGAGCGGCAGCCCGCCCTCGACCGGGACCCGGCGGCAGGTGCCGTCGGCGTCCCTGACCAGCGGGTCGATGTGCCCGGCCCGGACCACCTGGACGACCCCGGTGGACAGGTCGGCCTCCGCGTACAGGCAGGTGGCGAAGCGGTCGGTGTCGAGTTCGTGCAGGAAGACGGAGGCGCGGGCCATCACGGTGGCCGGGGTGTGTCCCTCGGCGGCGTAGGCGCGCAGCACGATCCGCAGCTGGCCCATCACGGCCGCCGCGTGTGTGTCGTGCCCTTGTACGTCGCCGATGACCGCTCCGACCCGGCCGCCGGGCAGCGGGATCAGGTCGTACCAGTCGCCGCCGATGTCCCGGCCGAGGGCGCCCCCGGCGGTGGCGGCGCGGTAGCGGACGGCGACGTCGGCGCCGCGGACGCTCGGGATGGTGCGGGGCAGCATCGCCTGCTGGAGGCCCTGGGCGAGGTCCTTCTCCTGCTCGTAGAGCATGGCCCGCTGCAGGCTCTGCGCGATGCTGCTGCCCAGCGCCACCAGGACGGCACGCTCCTCGCTGGAGAAGCCCTGCCGGTCGTTGTAGAGCAGGCCCATGGCGCCGAACGGGCGGGCCTGGGCGATCAGCGGCAGGTAGACGGCGGAGGTGATGTGCAGGCCGGTGATGTGCGGCCACAGGATCGGGTAGCCCTCGGCGAACTCCTCCGGGGACTCGATGAAGCGCGGGGTGAGCGTGCGGACGACCTCGCCCATCGGGTACGGCTCGTCGATCCGGGTGATCCGGGTGCCGGGCACGAAGCTGCCCACAGGGCCCTCCGCGATGAGCCGGATCCGGCCGGCCTCCACCAGCCCCATGACGAGGCTGGCCGCGCCGAGGTGGCGGATGCCGTGGGCGTCCTTGAGGACGTCGATGACGTCCTGGACGCTGCGGGCGTGGGCGAGGGCGGCGGAGATGACCTGGACGACGTTGGTCTGCTGACGGAAGGCCTGGTCCTGGGCGGCCCGCACGCTGCGCGCCTCGGTGTCGGCAAGTTCCTCGGTGGCGTCGCGGACGATGCCGACGACCCGGCGCGGCCGGCCGGTCTCGTCGCGCCGGATGTAGCCCTGGGTGTGGGCCCAGCGCGGGGTGCCGTCGCGGCAGCGGATGCGGAAGTAGGCGCCGTAGTTCTCGCTGCCGTCCTTGATGGCCTGGGCCACCAGCGCGTCCAGCCGGGCGGCCTCCGGCGGCGGCACCCGGACGGCGAGGGACTCCGCCCGGCCGTCGTACTCCTCGGGAAGCAGGTCGAAGACCTCGTGGGCCTGGGCATCCATGTGGAACAGGCCCGCGTCCAGGTCCCAGTCGAAGCTGCCCATGCGGTTGAGCGCCAGGATCGGGCCCGGGTGGGCGGGCCATTCCTCCAGGAGTGACGGGGCGCTCGCTCCCCGATCGGCCATGGGGCCACCTTGCCAGGGATTCTCCGATTATTCGACTGGGACGAAGACCGTCCGCTTCACTGCCCGGGGTTACGCAGACGCAGCGGTACGGTACCCGCAGTGACGAGCCCTTCCGGCGCGCCACCGCCGGTGGCGACAATGGAGGCAGGAGCGCACAGCCGTGGACTGGTTCACCGCACCCGACTACTGGCTGAGCCGGCTGGTCTTCCAGCGGGCTCTGGCCGGCCTGTATCTCGTCGCGTTCCTCGTGGCCGCCCTCCAGTTCCGGGCCCTGCTGGGCGAGCGCGGCATGCTGCCGATCCCTCGTTTCACGGCGCGGGCACCCTTCAGGCGGACCCCGAGCCTGTTCCATCTGCACTACTCGGACCGTTTCTTCGCGGCCTGCGCCTGGTCCGGCTGCGCGGTCTCGGCCGCCCTGCTGGCCGGCGCGGACTCCCTGCTGCCGCTGGGGGCCGGCATCCTGCTGTGGCTGGTGCCGTGGGCGCTGTATCTGTCGATCGTCAACGTGGGCCAGACCTGGTACGCGTTCGGCTGGGAGTCGCTGCTGCTGGAGGTCGGCTTCCTGGCCGCGTTCCTCGGCAACGACGCGGTCGCACCGCCCGTCGTCGTGCTGTTCCTGCTGCGCTGGATCCTGTTCCGGGTCGAGTTCGGGGCCGGGCTGATCAAGCTCCGGGGCGACGCGTGCTGGCGGAAGCTGACCTGTCTGGACTACCACCACGAGACCCAGCCGATGCCGGGCCCGCTGAGCTGGTTCTTCCACCATCTCCCGAGGCCCCTGCACCGGGTGGAGGTGGCCGCCAACCACGTCACCCAACTGGTCGTACCGGTCCTGCTGTTCACTCCGCAGCCGGTCTCCTCGGCCGCCGCCGCGCTGATGATCGTCACCCAGCTGTGGCTGGTGCTGTCCGGCAACTTCTCCTGGCTGAACTGGATCACCATCGTGCTGGCCCTGTCCGCGCTCCGGCTGCCCGCCACGGCACCGTCCGTGCCCGCGGCACCGCTCTGGTACGAGGCCGTGGTGCTCGCCCTCGCCGCCCTGCTGATCTACCTGAGCTACCACCCGGTGCTGAACATGATCTCCCGGCGCCAGGTCATGAACCGCTCCTTCGACCCCTTGCACCTGGTGAACACCTACGGCGCGTTCGGCAGCGTCAGCCGGATCCGCTACGAGGTGGTGGTCGAGGGCACCCGGGACGACCTGCCGCGGGAGGACTCGGAATGGCGGGAGTACGAGTTCAAGGGCAAGCCCGGCGATCCCCGGCACTGGCCCCGCCAGTTCGCGCCGTATCACCTGCGTCTGGACTGGCTGATGTGGTTCGCCGCGCTGTCCCCGGCCTACGCCGGCGACTGGTTCGGCGGGCTGGTGGAGCGGCTGCTGGAGAACGACCGTGACACCCTGAAGCTGCTGCGCCGCTCCCCGTTCCCGGCGGACGCCCCGCCCCGCTACGTCCGCGCCCGCCTCTTCCGCTACCGCTACACCACCTGGCGGGAGCTGCGGGAGACGGGGGCGTGCTGGGAGCGGGTGTACGTACGGGAGTGGCTGCCGCCCACGCGGCTGGCCGGGGTGGCTCAGAGGTCGTAGACGCGGCTCGCGGTGCCCTCGTACAGGGCGGCGCGCTCCGCCGCGCCGAGCCCTGACGTCAGCTCCCGGGCCGCTTGACCCACTTGTGCGTAGGTGGCCGCCAGGGTGCACACCGGCCAGTCGGAGCCGAACATCAGGCGGTCGGGGCCGAAGGACTCCAGGGCGGCGTCGGTGTACGGGCGCAGGCCGGCGGTCGTCCAGGAGGCGGGGTCGGCCTCGGTGACCAGGCCGGAGAGTTTGGCGACGGTGTTGGGGAGGGCGGCGAGGGCGCGCAGGTGGGTCGTCCAGGGTTCGCGTTCCCCCGAGGCGATGGGCGGTTTGCCCAAGTGGTCGAGCACGAAGGTCAGTCGGGGCAGGGCTGCGGCCGCCTCGGCGCAGGCCGGGAGCTGGTGGGGCAGGACCACGAGGTCGTAGACCAGGCCCGCCTCCGCCACGGCGGCCAGGCCGCGCCGCACGTCGCCCCGCAGCAGCCACTCGGGGTCGGGCTCGCTCTGGACCTGGTGGCGGATGCCCTTCAGGAAGCTGCCGCCGGGAAGCTCGCGCAGGCGGGCCAGTTCGTCGGCGATGCCGGGGCGGGTGAGGTCGGTCCAGCCGACGACGCCCGCGACCAGGTCGTGTGCGGCCGCCAGGGCCAGCAACTCGGGGGTCTCCTCGGGCACGGTGACCGTCTGGACGAGGACGGTACGGTCCACTCCGGCCGCCCGGGCCTCGGGTTCCAGGTCGGCAAGGCCGAAGTTCCGTCTGAGCGGGCGGAGTCCGGGACCGGTGATCCAGTCCTGGTCGCGGACCGACAGGTCCCAGACGTGGTGGTGGGCGTCGACGGTCACGGCAGCTCCCAGACGACGGGCAGCCCGGCCTGTGCGCCGCCCTCGGAGTAGTCGTGCACGACGTCGAGCAGCTCGGCCATGCGGGCCTGCCAGGCGACGTTGACCGGCAGCTGTTCGAGTTCCGCGAGCAGGCGGGCGTAGTCCTCGCATGCGAGGAGGTGGAAGAGGTCGGTCCCTCCCCCACGCTCGGCTTCGCTCGCGCGGGGGGACCCCCACCGCCAGATGGTCCAGGAGGTCGCTCCGGCGGCGCGGATGGCGTCGGTGAGTTCCTGCGGGACCTCTCGGTGGGCCGCCTCGTAGTCGGCGATCCGGTGGGCGCGGACCTTGGTGTGCAGGGCGACTCTCATGACGGCTCCTCGGGGGGCAGCAGACCGGTGTCCCGCAGCTCCTGCCAGAAGGCGGCCGGGACGGGGGTGGCGAACTGCTCGGCGCAGTCGTGGACTTCGGCGCAGGAGCGGGCGCCGGCCAGGACGGAGACGACAGCGGGGTGCGCGGAGCAGAAGGCCAGGGCGGCGGCGCGCAGGGTGGTGCCGTGCCGGCCGGCGACCGCCTTCAGGCGCAGGGCGCGGTCCAGCAGCTCCCTCGGTGCGCGGCCGTAGTCGTACGTCGACTGCGGCGTCGGGTCCGCCAGCAGGCCCGAGTTGAAGGCGCCGCCGATGACGACCGACACGCCCCGCGCGCGGGCCTCGGGCAGCAGCTCGGTGCCCGCGCTCTGGTCGAGCAGGCTGTAGCGGCCCGCGCAGAGCACCACGTCCACGTCCGTGTCGCGGACGAACCGGGTGAGCATCCCGGTCTGGTTCATGCCCGCGCCGATCGCGCCGACGACGCCCTCGGAGCGGAGCTTCTCCAGGGCGGGATAGCCCTCGCGGAAGGCCTGCTCGGCGTGGTCGTCGGGGTCGTGGAGGCAGACGACGTCGACGCGGTCGAGGCCGAGGCGGTCCAGGCTCGCCTCCAGGGTCCGGCGGATGCCGTCGGCGCTGAAGTCCCAGACGCGGCGGTGGGCGGCGGGGACGGCGAAGCCGTTCGCCAGGTCGTCTCCGGTGCCGTCGGCGGGTTCCAGGCGGCGGCCGACCTTCGTGGAGACCGTGTACGTGGTGCGGTCGTAGTCCCGCAGGGCCGCGCCGAGGCGGCGTTCGGAGAGGCCGAGGCCGTAGTGGGGCGCGGTGTCGAAGTAGCGGATGCCCCGCTGCCAGGCGGCCCGCACGGTCTCGTACGCCTGCTCGTCACCGACCTCGGTGTAGAGGTTGCCGAGGGCAGCGGCGCCGAAGCCCAGGGGGGTGACCTCGACGCCGCTGCGGCCCAGGGCGGTCACCGGTCCGCCGCCGGGCGCAGCCTCAGGCCCTGCATGCCGCCGTCGACGGCGAGGGCGGTGCCGGTGGTGGCGCCGGACAGGGGGCTGGCCAAGTAGGCGATGGCGCCCGCGACTTCGGCGGACGAGACGAGGCGGCCGGTGGGCTGGCGGGCCTCCAGGGCGGTGCGCTCGGCGGCGGGGTCGGGGGCCGCGTCCAGCAGGCGGCCCACCCACGGGGTGTCGGCCGTACCGGGGTTGACGCAGTTGACCCGGATGCCCTCGTGGACGTGGTCGGCGGCCATGGCCAGAGTGAGGGAGTACACGGCGCCCTTGGTGGCGCTGTACAGGGCGCGTTGCGGAAGCCCGGCGGTGGCGGCGATGGAGCAGGTGTTCACGATGGCCGCGTGCCGGGATCGGCGCAGGTGCGGGAGGGCGGCGCGGGCGGTGCGGACCATGCCGAGGACGTTGACGTCGAAGACGCACCGCCACTCGGCGTCGTCGTTGTCCTCGACGGTGCCCTGGGCGCCGATGCCGGCGTTGTTGACCAGGATGTCCAGGCCGCCGAGGGTCTCGGCGGCCTGTGCGACGGCGGTCCGCACCGAGGCGTCGTCGCTGACGTCGGCGACCAGTGCGAGGAGCGGCTTGTCCACCGAGGACGGGTCCAGGTCGAGCACGGCGACCTGGGCGCCGCGCTCGGCGAGGAGGCCGGCGGTGGCCCGGCCGATCCCGGACGCGCCGCCGGTGACCAGGGCTCTGAGGCCCTCGAAGTCGTTCATGCCGCCTGTCCCTTCTGCGTGTCGGGGTCGACGGCCCAGAAGGTGCCGCCGGGGAAGGTGTACCGCGCGAGGGACTCCGGGCGCATGGCGGCCGAGAAGCCGGGCGCGGTGGGGGCCGTGTAGTGGCCGTCGCGGATCACCACGGGGGTGAGGAAGTGCTCGTGGAGGTGGTCGACGTACTCGATGACCCGGTCCTCGGTGGTCCCGGAGACGGACAGGTAGTCGAACATGGACAGGTGCTGGACGAGTTCGCACAGGCCGACCCCGCCCGCGTGCGGGCAGACGGGGACGCCGAACTTGGCGGCGAGGAGCAGGACGGCGAGGTTCTCGTTGACTCCGGCGACCCGGGCCGCGTCGATCTGCACGATGTCGAGGGCGCCGGCCTGGAGCAGCTGCTTGAACATGATGCGGTTGTGCACGTGTTCGCCGGTGGCGACCTTGACCGGAGTCACCGCGCGGCGGATCGCGGCATGCCCGAGGACGTCGTCGGGGCTGGTGGGCTCCTCGATCCAGTACGGGTCGAATGCGGCGAGGGCCCTGGTCCAGGTGATCGCCTCGTCCACGTTCCAGCGCTGGTTGGCGTCGACGGCGAGGCGGACGTCCGGTCCGACGACGGCGCGGGCGACCCGGCAGCGCCGTACGTCGTCCTCCAGGTCGGCGCCCACCTTGAGCTTGATCTGCCGGAAGCCGTCGGCGACGGCCTGGGCGGCGAGCCGGGTGAGCTTGTCGTCGTCGTAGCCGAGCCAGCCCGGGGAGGTCGTGTAGGCGGGGAAGCCGCGCTCCAGCAGCCGGGCCCTGCGGTCCGCCGCGCCTTCCCTGCCGCGTCTGAGCAGGTCGAGGGCCTCATCGGGGGTGAGTGCGTCGGTGAGGTAGCGGAAGTCGATCTGGCGGACCAGCCACTCCGGTTCGGCGTCGGCGAGCAGCTGCCACAGCGGCTTGCCGGCCCGCCGGGCGGCGAGGTCCCAGACGGCGTTGACGACGGCCCCGATCGCCATGTGCATCACGCCCTTCTCGGGACCGAGCCAGCGCAGCTGGCTGTCCGCGATCAGGTCCCCGAAGAGCGAGCCGGGGTCGGCGCAGACCTTCTGCACATCGCGGCCGAGCACATGGCCCCGCAGCGCGTCGATCGCGGCGACCTGGACGTCGTTGCCCCGCCCGATGGTGAAGGTGAACCCGTGCCCCTCGTGCCCGTCGGCGGCGTCCGTGCGCAGGACGACGTAGGCCGCCGAGTAGTCGGGGTCCGGGTTCATCGCGTCGGAGCCGTCCAGCTCGCGCGAGGTGGGGAAACGGATGTCGTGGGTGTCGACCGCGGTGATGCGGGCGGGGGCCTCGGACACTGAAGTCCTTTCGGTCAGGGGACAGTTGGGGGCGAGGGTTCAGTCCTGGGCCCGGCCCGTCGTCACGCGGGCGATCATGAGGGCGACGAGGATGATCCCGCCGTAGATGGCCTGGATCCAGAACGACGGCACCTGCGCGAGGGTCAGCAGGTTCTGTACGACACCCAGCAGGAGGACACCGGTGAGGGCGCCGGCCATGGTGCCCTTGCCGCCGTCCAGGCTGATACCGCCGATCACGGCCGCCGCGAACACGGTGAAGATCATGTTGTTGCCCTGGTTGGCGCTGATCGCGCCGACGTACCCGGTCTGCAGGAGCCCGCCGACGGAGGCGAGGCAGCCCGCGACGACGAACACGCCCAGCATCACGCGGTCGACCCGGATGCCGGCCGCGCGGGCGGCGTCCGCGTTGCCGCCGATCGCGTACAGGGCGCGGCCGACGCGGTGGTAGCGCAGGACGAGCCCGGTGACGGTGAAGGCGAGCGCCGCCAGCCACACGGACATCGGGACGCGCAGGAAGGTCGTGGTGGCGAGGGTGAAGAACGCGTCGGGCATCCCGAACAGCGTCTTGCCCTTGGTGGCGCCGACCAGCAGTCCGCGCAGGATGATCAGCATCGCCAGGGTGACGATGAAGGCGTTGAGCTTGAACTTCACCACGAGGACGCCGTTGAGGGCACCGATCGCCGCGCCGACGACGAGGATCGCGACCAGGGCGAGCGCGGTGGGCCACTCGGTGCCCCAGCCGGACTGGGCTGCGGGCAGGACGAGCAGGGCGCCCACGGCGGGTGCGATGCCGACCACCGATTCGAGCGACAGGTCGAACTTGCCGGTGATCAGGACGAGTGACTCCGCGAGCACCACCATGGCGAGGGCGGCGGAGGCGCCGAGGATCGAGATGATGTTGCGCTCGGTGAGGAAGGAGTCGTTGACGAACGCGCCCAGCACCATCAGCAGCAACAGGGCCGGTACCAGGGCGAGTTCGCGGGCCCGGCGGAGCAGGACGGCCTTGGCCGGGCGGGTGCCCTGGACCGGGACGGGTGTGAGCGGCGGGGCCTTGGTGTCAGCCATGGTCCACTCCTTCAGCCATGGTCCACTCCTTCGATGGAGGCGATCAGCTCGTGGTCGTGCCAGCCCGCCGGGTGCTCGGCGACGATCCGGCCGTGGAAGAGGACGAGGACGCGGTCGCAGCGCCGCAGGTCGTCGAGTTCGTCGGAGACGACGAGCACGGCGGTGCCGTCCTCGCGGGCGTTGTCCACGCGGGCCAGCAGGGACTCCTTGGACTTCACGTCGACGCCCGCGGTGGGGTTGATCAGGACGAGGAGCCGCGGATCGGAGGCCAGGGCGCGGGCCATGACGACCTTCTGCGCGTTGCCGCCGGAGAGGTCGGAGACGGGCTGGTCGGGGCCCTCGGCGTGGATGTCGAGGCGTGCGATCAGGTCGGCGGCGACGCCGCGTGTGCGCCGGGTGCCGACGAACCCGTACCGGCCCAGGCGGTTCAGGACGCTCAGGGTGGCGTTGTCGCCGATGCTCATCCCGGTCACCAGGCCCTGTTCGTGCCGGTCCCGGGGTACGCAGCCGACACCGGCCCTGAGCGCTGCCCGGACGTCCCCGAACGGGAGGTGCCTGCCGTCCAGCCGGGCCGTGCCGCTCGTCGGGGTGTGCAGTCCGGCGAGGGTCTCGGCGAGCTCGACCTTCCCGCTGGCGCTGGAGCCGGCCAGTCCGACGACCTCGCCGTGGCGGACGGTGAGGTCGATGTCCTGGTACGACTGCGACGAGAGCCCGTGCGCTTCGAGGGCGACCGTCGCATCGTCGGCCACCGTCTCCCGCACGGCCGCCGCCCGCTCGGCGACGCTCTCCCCGGCCATCGCCTCCACCAGCGCCGCCCGGGGCAGTTCGGCGACGGGGGCGGTGGTGATCCAGCGGGCGTCGCGCAGCACGGTCACCGTCTGGCAGACCTCGTACACCTCCTGGAGGTGGTGCGAGATGAACAGGAAGGTGACCCCGGAGTCCTGCAGGGCGCGCATCCGGCTGAACAGCCGCTCGATCTCCCGGTTGTCGAGCTGGGCGGTCGGCTCGTCGAGGACGATGAACCGCGCTCCGAAGCTCAACGCCCGGGCGATCTCCACCATGTGGCGGTCCTCGACCTTGAGGTCGGCGGTGCGCGCCTCGGGGTCGACGTGCACGTCCCAGGTGGCGAGCAGCTCGGCGGCCTCGCGCCGCAGCCGGCGCCAGCTGATGAAGCCCCGGTGCAGCGGCTGCCGGTTGATGAACAGGTTCTCGGCGACCGTCAGCTCCGGTACGACCGTGGGCTTCTGGTACACACAGGCGACCTTGCGGCGCCAGGCGTCCCGGTCGGCGAGCGCGGGTGCGCTCTCGCCGTCGAAGCGTACGGTGCCCGCGTCCGGGGCCTGGAGTCCGGTGAGGACGGTGACGAGGGTGGACTTGCCCGCGCCGTTGCGGCCGACGAGTGCGTGGGACTCGCCGGGCCGCACGGTGAGGCGGCCGTCGGCGAGGGCGACCGTGGGGCCGTAGCGCTTGACGATGCCCTCGGCTTCAACAAGAGGTGCGCTCATTTGACCGTGTTGCCCCAGAGCTTCGCGTCGTCGACGTTCTCCTTGGTGACCAGGGGCGCGGGCAGCTGGTCCTCCAGGATGCCGCTGGGCAGCTTCACGATGGTCGAGCCGTGGTCGGTCGGACCGGGCCGGAACGTCCTCCCAGCCATCGCCGCCTTGATGTAGTACATGCCGTACTGGGCGTAGGCGTCCGCGGGCTGGGAGACGGTGGCGTCGATCTGGCCCTTGCGGATGGCGTCGAACTCCTGCGGGATGCCGTCGTTGGAGACGATGGCGATGTGGCCCTTCTGCCCCGCCGTCTTCAGCATGTTCTTCGACTTCAGGGTCTGCAGCGTCGGCGCAAGATACACACCGCCGGCCTGCAGGTAGATGCCCAAGATGTCGGGGTTGGCGCCCAGCAGCGTGTCCAGCTTGGCGGCGGCGGTGTCGGACTCCCACTTGGCGGGGATCTCCAGCACCTTGAGCTTCGGGTACTTCTTCTTCACGCAGGCCCGGAAGGCCTCGGAGCGGTCGCGGCCGTTGACCGAGGCGAGGTCGCCCATGATCTGCACGACCTTGCCGCTGCCGACGTGCTGCCCGAGGTAGTCGCAGGCCTTCTCGCCGTAAGCGACGTTGTCGGCGCGCACCACCATGGCGACCTTGCCCTTGTCGGGCGCGACGTCCACGGCGACGACCGGTACCCCCTTGCGTTCGGCCTGGTCGAGCCCGGCCTGGATGGCCGCGCTGTCCAGGGGCGCGACCACCAGTCCCTTCACACCCTGGTTGAGTTCGTTGTTGATGTCGGTGATCTGCTGCGAGGGATCGCTGTTGGAGTTGACCGTCTTCAGCGTCTCGACACCCTCGGACTTGGCCATCTTGGGCACGTAGTCGTTGTACGACTGCCAGAACGGCGAGGTCAGCAGGGGCAGGATCACCCCGACCTTGCCGGTACCGCCCCCGCCTCCGGCACTGGAGGCGCCCGTGTCCTTGGTGCTGCCGCACGCGGCGAGCAGCAGCGACGCACAGGCGGCCAGGGCCGCCGCGCCGGTGATCCGTGACCTGTTCTGCTTCCTCGCTGTTCTGGCGGGCATCTCGCGGCTCCTCGTCGAGCGTGTTCGAGCAGATGCCTGGATACTTATCAGACCACTCGGGCGCGGGAATACCCTCGTGCAGCAGATTTCCGCGCTGCCGACGCATAGTGGTCCGACCAATTCGGCGATTACACTGCGACGCACCCTGGTGACTGGAGGAGTGGCGTGGACGAGGCAGCCCCGCAGAAGGGCACGGTGACCCAGCGCGCCATCGAGCGGATCAAGGCGATGATCGCCGAGGGCCGGCTGGAGCCGGGCCAGCGCCTGCCGACCGAGCGGGATCTCGCGGCCCAGCTGGGCATCTCCCGCAGCTCGATGCGCGAGGCGATCCGCGCGCTGACGGTCCTGGGTGTCCTGGAGGCTCGGCACGGTTCCGGTATCTACGTCACCGCACTGGAGGCCGGCGACCTGCTGGAGACCTTCGGGGTGGTGGCCGACCTGTCGCGGGGGCCGCGGCTGGTGGAGCTGCTGGAGGTGCGCCGGATCCTGGAGTCCACGGCGACCGGGCTCGCCGCGGCCCGCATCACCGAGGACCAGCTCGCCGAGGTGGAGAAGCACTTGACGGCGATGAACGCCACCGACGATCCCGAGGAGATCCTCGCCCACGACCTGGCCTTCCACCGCGAAATCGCGGCCGCCGCCGGCAACGACACGATGGCCGCCATCCTGGAGGGCCTGTCCTCCCGCACCTTCCGGGCCCGCGTCTGGCGCGGCTACCAGGAGGAAGGCGCCTTCGCCCGCACCCGCCGCGAACACGCCGCCATCCACCGCGCCCTGTGCGCCCGCGACCCGGAGGCGGCCCGGGCGGCGGCGGCCGCACACGTGGGCGAGGTGGAGGAGTGGCTCAGGGCGCAGCTGGGGCCCTGACCAGCTCTCTCGCGGTCAGGCTCCGACCGAGGGCAGAGACGGTTCCGGGCGCCCTCCCTGCGCCTCGGACCAGGCGCGCAGCTCGTTCGCGCCGACCTCCTCGACCACCGCATGCAGCGCCTGCCGGGCCGCTGCGTCACGTGCGCTCTCGGGCAGGAGCAGGTAGCGGTCGAGTGCCCGGCGCAACGACTCCCGCGCCTGCGCGGCCAGCACCCAGCGCGAGCCGGCACCGTACAGCTGCCGCATGCCGGTGAAGAAGACGGCGCCGCCCGCGATCAGCGCGGTCAGCCAGGCGGGAGCATGCAGACCGGCGGCCACGACCGTCACCGACGTGGTGAGGAGAGCGCCGAGCTCGGTGACGTGGTGCAGCCGCCTGGCCCGGTCACAGGCCCTCGCGTAGAACGTCAACTCCCGTCGGGCGAGGGCCAGCAGGGGATCCGGCTCCGCAGCCCAGGAGTTGTCGGGGACCCTTCTTCGTCTCATCGGCACATCATCGTGGCTGTGCCCGCCCCGGGGAAAGCCCGGACGGTGGACAAGGGCGGCCGCGCCGGGCGCCCTTGCCCACCGTGGGTTCACGCCCTGCGCCACCTCATGGTCATCAGTTCGAACGGGCGCAGCCGTACGGTCACGCGGTCGCCGTCCCGCACCGGCGGCGCCCCCTCGTCCCACGGCCGCTCCAGCAGGTCCGTCACCGCGACGTCCGCGACGGCGAAGCCCGCCGTGAGGGTCGCCCGAGCCCGGCCTCCGTGCGCCTCGTGGAAGCGGACCACCACGTCACCGCTGCCGTCGTCGGCCAGCTTCACGGCCGTGACGACGACCGCGTCGTTGTCCACGGTGACCAGCGGGGCGACCTCACCGGCACCGGTCGTGAGCCGCTCGGGCAGGTTGATCCGCCAGCCCTCGCGGACCGCGTCGGCGATCCGGGCGCCGGGGATCAGCGCGTGCCGGAAGCGGTGGACGCCCTGGTCGGTCTCGGGGTCGGGGAAACGCGGGGCACGCAGGAGGGAGACCCGCACCGTGGTGGTCGTACCGCGGTCGCCGTCGGTGCGGACCGTGCGGGTCACGTCGTGGCCGTACGTCGAGTCGTTGACGACGGCGACGCCCCAGTCCGGTTCCGCCAGGTGCACGAAACGGTGGTTGCAGGCCTCGAACTTGGCCGCCTCCCAAGAGGTGTTGGTGTGCGTGGGGCGGTGGAAGTGCCCGAACTGGGTCTCCGACGCGTACCGTTCGGCATGCAGGTCGAGCGGGAAGGCCAGCTTCAGGAACTTCTCCGTCTCGTGCCAGTCGACCTCGGTGTCCAGCACCAGACGCCGCTCCCCCGGCGGCAGCGACAGCACCTGGGTGACGCGGGAGGCGCCGAAGGACCGTACGATCCGCACCGAGGCGCCGTCCTCACCGGCCGTCACCGAGTCGGCGTCCGTGAGGTCGGTGACCGTGTTCCGGTAGAACTCGTCCACGTCCCAGGCGTCCCACATGTTCGGGAAGTCGGGGTGGAGCTGGAGGAGGTTCGCGACGGTGCCGGGGGCGATCGTCTCGCGGTCGGCCTCGATGTCGTGGGCGGAGACGACCAGGCCCCGGGCGTCGATCCCGATCCGCAGCAGGCCGTTGTCCAGGACGTGTCCGCCGTCCGGGCGCGGCACGAGCGTCGTCGTGCCCTGCGTCCGCGGCGCTGCCGCCCCTCCTGCCGGAACGCCGGCGCGCGCGTGCGGGGCGGCGTTGAACACGAGGGGCGTCTCCCCCTCGCCCGCGAGGGCGTGCTGGGCGGCCTCGATGATCCGGTTCAGCTCGACGGCGGTCCGCTCGTACGTCGCCCGTGCCTCCCGGTGCACCCAGGCGATGGACGAGCCGGGCAGGATGTCGTGGAACTGGTGCAGCAGGACCGTCTTCCAGATACGGTCCAACTCCTCGTAGGGGTAGGGGAATCCGGTGCGTACGGCTGCGGTGGCCGCCCACAGCTCCGCCTCGCGCAGGAGGTGTTCGCTGCGGCGGTTGCCCTGCTTGGTCTTCGCCTGGCTGGTGAGGGTGGCGCGGTGCAGTTCGAGGTACAACTCACCTACCCAGACGGGCGGTTCGGGGTATTCGGCCTCGGCCTTCTCGAAGAACGCCCGGGGTGTCTCCCAGACGACGGCCGCCGAGCCTTCGAGGTCGCGCAGCCGGGCCGCCTTGGCGACCATCTCCCGGGTCGTGCCGCCGCCTCCGTCGCCCCAGCCGGTGGGTGCCAGGGAGTGCCGGGCCCTGCCCTTGTCCTTGAAGTTCCGGGCCGCGTGGGCGATCTCGCTGCCCTTCATCGAGCAGTTGTAGGTGTCGACGGGCGGGAAGTGCGTGAAGATCCGGGTGCCGTCGATGCCCTCCCACCGGAAGGTGTGGTGCGGGAACTTGTTCGTCTGCGACCAGGAGATCTTCTGCGTCAGCAGCCACTTGGAGCCGGCCGCCCTGATGATCTGCGGGAGCCCCGCGGCGAAGCCGAAGGTGTCGGGCAGCCAGGCCTCCTCGTTCTCGATGCCGAACTCGTCGAGGAAGAACCGCTTGCCGTGCACGAACTGGCGGGCCATCGCCTCCGAGCCGGGCATGTTGGTGTCCGACTCCACCCACATCCCGCCGGCCGGCACGAACCGCCCCTCCGCCACGGCCTTCTTCACCCGCGCCCACACCTCGGGCCGGTGCTCCTTCACCCACGCCCACTGCTGCGCCTGCGACATGGCGAAGACGAACTCCGGCTCGTCCTCGATGAGCGCGGTCATGTTGGAGGTCGTACGGGCCACCTTGCGCACCGTCTCGCGCAGCGGCCACAGCCAGGCGGAGTCGATGTGCGCGTGCCCGACGGCGCTGATCCGGTGCGCGGACGGCACGGCCGGCGCGGCCAGCACCTCGGTGAGCTGCGCACGGGCCCTGCCCGCCGTGCCGTTGATGTCCTGAAGGTCGACGGCGTCCAGGGCCCGGTCGACCGCGCGCAGGAGGTCCCAGCGGCGCGCGGAGTCCACGGGCAGCTCGGTCATCAGCTCGCCGAGCACCTCCAGGTCCAGCACCAGCCGCCACACGGTCTCGTCGAAGACGGCGAGGTCCATCCGGGTGAGCGTGTACTGCGGCTCGTGCCCGGCGGTGTCCTTGTCGCCGAGCCGGGTGGGCCGGAAGGGGTGGTAGTCCAGGATGACCGGGTTGGAGGCGGCCTCGATGTGCAGACGCACCTCCTCCCCGCCCGCGACGGGCGCGCCGATGCGCACCCACTGGTTGCGCGGGTTGAGGCCCTTCAGCGGGGTGCCGTCGGGCCGGTAGACCAGGCCCTCGCACTGGAAGCCGGGCATGTTCTCGTCGAAGCCCAGGTCGAGCAGGGCCTCCACGGTCCGGCCCGCCCAGGCCTCGGGCACGGTCCCGGTCACCCGGAACCAGCTGGTGCCCCACGGAGCACCCCACCGGGCGCCCACCTCGATCGGCGCGGCCTCGGCCGCCAGCCCCTGGGCGACCGGCACCGGTTCGCCCGGCGCGTGCCACACCGCGACCTGGAGCGGCACGGACTTGGGGTACACGGCGGGACGGATGCGTTCGTCGAGGACGCGCCTGAGGCGGGCTTCGACCAGATTGCGGTCGTCGTGCATGCGGGGTGCTCCCTGCTGGGTTCCGGGTGATTACCAGGTGTGGATGACGGTCACGGGAGTCGATGCGTGGTAGAGCTCCCCCACGGTGCGCAGTTCGAATCGTGCGGCCGTCTCCCCTTGTGCGGGCTCCAGACCGGCCGCGAAGCAGGCACGCTGGCAGGTACCGCCGAGGAAGCGGCGGGTGCCGTCGGGCAGGAGGCGGTGCAGCTCGTAGTGGCGTACGGGGCCGGGGGCGGCGTTCCAGGCGAAGCGCAGGTCGCCTCCGGAGGCGGCGGTGATCCGCAGGCCGGAGGGGGCGGCTGGGACCGGGGCGGTGTCGCGTACGGCGAGGCCGCCGAGGCGCCAGCGCACGGGGCCGCCGTCGGGCGCGGTGAGGCGGACGCCGAGGGCATGGACCGTGCCGGACAGCCCGGTGAGCCGTACGGTCGACGTCTGCCAGGTGTCGACCGAGTTCACAGCCGGGCCTGCCTCGGTGTTGACCGAGTTCACAGGCAGATAGGTGTACGGCGGTGTCGCACCGGCGCCGCTCGGCTCGGCTGTGGCGACGGCCACCTCGACGTTCACAGTCCCGGCGTCGGCCCGGTGTGTCAGCTCGACAACCGTGTCGACACCGATCGGCAGCCGGGTCGCGTACAGGTCCACCACCGCTGGTTGATCAAGTTCACCAGCGACCAGCACGCTGCTCCCGCCTCGCCACGCGTCCGCGAAGTCGAAGGAGACCTCCGGCCGCTGCCCCGCCGTCCGTACGGCCCACCGCCGCGACGGCAGCCGGTCCTGGAGCCCGAGGTGGTTCCAGGGCACGTCCGAGGTGACGGCCCCGTCCTCGTACCACCGCAGCCCGTGCCCGGTGTTGAACACGCTCGCGAACGGCACCGACGACACCGTCGACCGATCCGCCACCGACACCGCGGGCGCCCGCCACGGATCACTGCCGTCCGGCCGCGCCGGATCGAGCGACCGCCCGGTCCAGAAGCGGTCGTCGGCCGCGTGGAAGTCTTCCGGGGTCCGCTGTCCGTCGGGCAGGTGGTTGCGGGTCCACTCGGGCCGGTAGAAACCGATCGAGGTGACGTGCGCCTTCCCGGTCGGCACGATGGCGTCCCAGTCCACCGACGAGTCGGACCCGTTCGACTCGACGTCGACACCCGCCCACAACGCGTACCGGCTACGGCCCAGTTGCCCCGCCTTGGTTCCCGAGGACGCGAGCGTGGCCGCGCTCCACCGGAAGTCGACGAACATGTCGTCGGCGGCCTGGAAGAAGGCCTGGTTCTGGCTGTTCAGCGCGCCCTGCCAGCTGACCGTCCCGTTCACGGTCATCGCGTCGTACCAGGTCACCCGCTGCCCCTTGGCCGCCGCGAGCGATTTCAACTCCTTCACGAACCCGAGCATGGCGGTGCCGAGCGCGGTGTTCCCGCCGCCCGTCTCGGCGTTCACGAACCAGCCGTCGAAGCCGTAGGCCGCCGCGACCGCGACGAGTTGCGCGGCCAGCGGGTAGTGCCCGGAGGCGTCCTTCTGGACGAGGTCGCGGGTCCACTGGAGCCGGCCGCCGTAGGCGGTGGGCGGCAGGAAGATGTTGCCGAGGACGGGCACGCCGTGCCGGTGGGCCGCGTCCACGATCGGCGCGTTCGGCGCCAGGATCAGCCCCTCGCCCGCCGAGCCGCCCCAGAAGACGAGCTCGTCCAGGTAAGCCCAGTGGGTGAGGGCGTAGTAGTCGGCGGTGGCCGACCCCTGGGAGGGGTTGCCGGAGGTGGGCCCGAAGGAGACCAGGGACTGGATACGTGCCTGGCCCGAGCGGGCGGTGGTGTTGGCCGGGGTCGGGGTGAAGCGGGCGGCGAGCGGCACGGACGCGGCGTTGAAAGCGAGGTCGGGGTCGTCGGCCGCACGCCAGGTCTTCAGGCTGCGCCAGGTGATGCCGGCGCCGGGGCTGCCGGAGGGGAGCGAGTCCGGGTACCAGTACGAGGCGTACGGCGGGGTGGCTGCGGTGGCCTTCGGACCGGGGACCGCGAGGGCAGGCGTGGGCAGCAGGGCCGCAGCGGCGCCGGCGATCAGGACGGTGCGTCTGGTGGGGTTCACGAGCAAGTGCCTCCTTGTGGCGTGGGGAGTACCTGGTCGGGAGTGACGACTTCGGTGATGCCGCGCGCGGCGAGGTGTTCCTTGTCGTCCGCGCGCGTGTCCAGGACGGTGGTGGGGCGGGCGCCGTCGGCGACGAGCCGGAAGAAGGCGTCGAAGACGGGCCCGCCGGGACCGCAGCGGGAGCGGTGGGCCGGGTCGGCGGGCACGACGAGGGCGGTGCCGCGCACGGGGGGAGGCTCATGGTGCGCGCGGGCCGCTTCAGAAAGCACGCGTGCGATGTCCTTGGGGTGCCGTTCGTTGGTCAACAGGCCGAGCCCGTATTCGAGTTCGGGGAAGTCGGCCAGTTCGCGGGAGACGTCGTACGAGCACCACCAGGTGATGCCCCACAGGTCGGGGCAGTCCAGCACATGGCGGACGGTCGCCTCGGCGAAGGCGGCCGCGTGCTCGGCGGGTACGAGGGGCGCGGGCGCGCCGACCTCCTGGAGCCACACGGGCCGGTGCGGCTCCTCGGCCCAGGCCTTGCTCAGCTCGACCAGATAGGCGGCGTGGTGCTCGGCCGGTACGGAGGTGCGGCCGTGGCGCTGGGCGGTGCCGTTGAACACCCAGGAGTGCACGGCGGTGACGGCGCCGAGGCGGGCCGAGTGGCCGGGGGTGAACGGCTGGTCGTCCTGGTACCAGGCGGCGTCGTACGAGGCGTGCAGATGCAGCCGGTCCGGGGCGCCCTCGGCGCACGCGGCGAGCAGCCGGGCGAGCCACCGTTCGGCCTCCTCGGCGGTGACCCGGTCGGGATCCGGGTGCGGCCCGGCGGCGAACAGGTTGACCTCGTTGCCGATGGTCATGCCGATGAAGCCCGGCCGGTCGGCGAGGGCGGCGGCGAGGGTGCGCAGATAGGCGGCCTGGCCGTCGACCACGTCCGGGTCGGTGAAGAGGTTGCGCCGGTGCCAGGTGCGGGTCCAGGCGGGCAGGAAGTCGAAGCTGCTCAGGTGCCCTTGCAGGCCGTCCACGTTGACGTCCAGGCCGCGTTCGGCGGCCGCATCGACCAGTCGTACCAGGTCCTCCACGGCGCGCGGGCGGATCAGGGTGCGGTTCGGCTGGAAGTAGGGCCACAGCGGGAAGACGCGGATGTGGTCCAGGCCGAGCGCGGCGATCGCATCGAGGTCGGCGCGTACGGAGTCCAGGTCGAAGTCGAGCCAGTGGTGGAACCAGCCTTCGCTCGGGGTGTAGTTGACGCCGAAGCGCAGGGCAGGAGGCATGCGGAGGTGTCCTTACGGGTGGAGTGCGGGGCTCAGCCCTTGACGGCGCCCTCGCCGACCCCGCGGAAGAAGTACCGCTGGAGGCACGCGAAGAGGGCGATGAGGGGGGCCACGGCGATGACGGTGCCGGCGGCGACCAGGCGTTCGTCGTTGGCGAAGGTGCCGTGCAGATAGTTGAGGCCGATCGTCAGGGTGAACTTGTCGGGGTCGCTGAGCACGATGAGCGGCCACAGGAAGTCGTCCCAGGCGCCCATGAAGGCGAAGATCGCGACGACGGCGAGGGTGCCCTTCACCGAGGGCAGCGCGATGCGCCAGAACCGCTGCCAGACGTTGGCGCCGTCGACGTAGGCGGCCTCCTCGATCTCGTACGGCAGGTTGCGGAAGGCGTTACGCATCAGCAGTACGTTCATCGCGCCGATCGAGCCGGGCAGTACGACCCCGATGAGGGTGTTGTTCAGGCCGAGTTCCCGCATGGTCGTGAACTGGGCGATGATGATGCCCTCCACGGGCACGAGCATCGCCAGCACGAAGACCAGGGTGGCCACGCCGCGGCCGCGGTAGCGCAGCCGGGCGAGGGCGTATCCGGCGAGCGCCGAGCCCACGCAGTTGGTCACCACGCTCGCGCTCGCGACCTTCAGCGAGTTGAGGGCGTAGTCCCAGACGGGGATGGTGTCGGCGACCCGCTCGTAGTTGTGCAGGGTGGGGTGGCTGGGCAGGAACTCGGGCGGTGAGCCGAAGATGTCCTCGGTGGGGCCCTTGAGGGAGGTGGACAGCTGCCAGAGGAACGGGCCGACGGTGAGCGCCAGTACGGCGAGCAGCAGCGCATAGCGCAGGACCAGTTCCCACACCCGGACACGGCGGCCGTGCTCGTCGGTGACGCGGAGCTCGCGGACCACGGGCTCCTGCCGGGGCCGTACCTTCTCCAGGACGCTCATGACTCCTCCTTCCGGTCGGCGCGCAGGACGAGCAGCATCAGGGCGACGGTGACGACGAACACGACGACGGAGAGCGCGGAGGCGTAGCCGACGCGGCCGGTCAGGCCGGTGCCGGTGCGCTGGACCAGCATGACGAGGGTGGTGTCCTCGCCGGCCGGGCCGCCGCTCGGGCCCGCCATCAGGTACACCTCGGAGAACACCTTGAACGCGGCGACCGAGGAGAGCGCGGCGACCAGCACCATGGTGGGGCGCACGGCGGGCACGGTGACGTCAAGGAAGCGGCGGACCGGGCCCGCGCCGTCCACGGCGGCGGCCTCGTGCAGTTCGCGCGGTACGTTCGCCAGCGCGGCGAGATAGATGATCATGTAGTAGCCGAGGCCCTTCCACACCGTCACGGCCATGGCGCTCAGCAGGAGCAGCCACTGATCGCTGAGGAACCCGACCCGCCCGATCCCCACGGTCTCCAGCAGCGAGTTGACCAGGCCGCGTTCGTCCAGCAGCCACACCCAGATCAGCCCGACGACCACGATGGAGGCGACGACCGGGGTGTAGAAGGCGGACCGGAAGAAGGTGATGCCGGGGATGTTCTTCTGCACCAGCAGCGCGAGCAGCAGCGGCAGGATCACCAGGGCCGGTACGACCCCGACGATGTACAGCGTGCTGTTGCGCAGGCCGGTCCAGAACATGTCGTCGTGGAGCAGCTCGCGGAAGTTGGCGAGGCCGACGAAGTGGCCCGGGATCAGGGTGC
Source organism: Streptomyces cellostaticus (assembly GCF_001513965.1). Classification (GTDB taxonomy): domain Bacteria; phylum Actinomycetota; class Actinomycetes; order Streptomycetales; family Streptomycetaceae; genus Streptomyces; species Streptomyces cellostaticus. The sequence continues at coordinate 210,478 of NZ_KQ948015.1, forward strand.
GGCGGTCGGTGAAGGAGTTCACCACGGTCGACACGAACGGGTGGAGCACGAAGGCGCCGGTGATCAGCAGCCCGGGTGCGGCGAACAGCCAGGGGCTGGTGGGAAGTTGCCGCCGTACCCGGGACGGGGCGGTGGGAGTGGCCATGACGTCTCTCAGCCCTGCTGCTTCAGGAGCTGGTCACAGGCCTTGACAGCGTTGTCGAGCGCCGCCTTGGGGCTTTCCTTGCCCTGGAGGGCCTTGGCGACCTCGTTGCGCAGCGCGGTCTTCATCTGCTCGCTGAACAGCACCGGCGTGTAGTTGACCGCGTTCTTCAGGGACTTGGCGGCGGCGATGCGTACCCGCGTCTCGTCGGTGCCGTCCTCCTTGGTGAAGTACGGGTCGTCGAGGGAGCCGGCGGTGCTCGGGAAGATGGCGACCTTCTCGGCGAAGGACATCTGGTTCTGCGCGTCGGTGACGAAGTGCGCGAAGGCGACCGCGGCAGGGGTGTGCTTGGTGCGGGAGTTGACCATCACGCCCATCACGTACATGTTGACGTGCCCGGTGCTGGTGATCTGGTCGGTGATCCCGATGTTCTTGTACAGGCCCGGTGCCTGCTTCTTGAAGTTGCCGAGGTCCAGGGCGCTGCCGGGGTTCATGGCGACGGCCTCGGTGAGGAACTTCTTCCCGGAGGACTCCGGAGTGGCGGTCAGCGCCTGCGGATCGAGCGCCTTCGCGTCGTACAACTCCTTGTACTTGGTGAGGAGTCCGACTCCCTTGGCATCGTTGAAGGCGAACCCGGTCCCCTCCTTGTTCATCAGTTGCACGCCGTAACGACCGAAATCCTCGATGGTGGGCACGTTGGCGAGTGTGGCGACCTTGCCGTCGGTCTTCTTCGCCATCTGCAGGGCGTCGGTGAAGAGTTCGTCGTACGTCTTCGGCGGGGTGCTGGGATCGAGTCCGGCCTTGGTGAACAGGGACTTGTTGTAGAAGAGCGGCCCGGTGTTCAGGTACCACGGGAAGGCGTACGTGCCGCTCAATCCCGGTATACGGTGACTGGCCCAAGCCCCGTCCAGATACTCGGACCGGTACTTTCCGGCGGCCTTGTCGAGGTCGAGGGCCAGGCCCGCCTCGGCGAGCGGGGCGACCAGGTCCGGGGAGACGTTGACGACGTCGGGCAGGGTGCCGCCGGCCGCGTCGGCGCTGATCTTGTCGGCATAGCCCTCGGCAGGCTGGTCGATCCACTTCACCCGAGTGCCGGGGTACTTCTTCTCGAAGTCCGCGATCAGGCCCTCGAAGTACGGCTTGAAGTTGGCGCGCAGGTTCCAGGTCTGGAAGGTGATGTTGCCCTCGACCTTGCCCGAGGCGTCGGTCGAGCCGCCGTCGTCACCGCCCGAGCCGCAGGCACTCAGCGGCAGGACGAGGGCGACGGCAGCGGCGGCGAAGGTTCTGCGGGAGATGCGCACGGCGGCTGGACTCCTTTGCAGTGGGATGTGGCAGAAGGTGCCGGGCCAGACTGTGCACACCGTTTCCGGGACGCGTCAATGGATTCGACCCGGCTAAAGTCATTAGTGACTCAAGACCCCTGTTCACAGCGGTGCGTTGGACCTATTGCCGTGGATCACTAATGCGCTTTAGGGTGAAGCCACTCAAGCGCATTAGCAGTTGGCCTGGACTGGACCGTACGGATGGGGGCCCCGCGTTGCCGGAGAAGCGATCACCCGCGCGCCGACCGACGATGAAGGACATCGCGCGCCGCGCCGGAGTCTCCGAGAGCGCGGTCTCCTTCGCCCTCAACGGCCGCCCGGGCGTCTCCGAGACCACCCGTGCCCGGGTCCGCCGGGTCGCCGAGCAGCTGGGCTGGCGCCCCAGCACGGCGGCCCGTGCGCTCTCCGGCGAGGGCGCGGCCACGGTCGGCTTCGTCCTGGCCCGCGCCGCGGACACGCTGGGCGTCGACTCCTTCTTCCTCCAGCTCGTCTCCGGCATCCAGGAAGTGCTCGCCGAGCGTCATCTGGGGCTGCTGTTCCAGGTGGCCGAGGACGTGGCCGACGAGTGCGCGGTCTACCGGCGCTGGTGGGCCGAGCACCGGGTGGACGGCGTCCTGGTGGTCGACCCGCGGGCCGAGGACCCGCGCCCCGACCTGCTGGACGAACTCGGCCTGCCGGCCGTTGTCATCGGCGGCGCACCCGACGTGCGCCACCAGGGCCTGTCCACGGTCTGGGCGGACGACGCCGGTGCGATGGCCTCCGTGGTCGACGAGTTGACGAGGCTCGGCCACCGGCGGATCGTCCACATCGCCGGCCTCCCCGGCCTGGCGCACACCCAGCGCCGTATCGCCACCCTGCGCGCGGAGGCGGAGCGCCGCGGTCTGACCGAGGTCCGCTCGGTGACCACCGACTACTCCGACGCGGAGGGAGCCGCCGTGACCCGCCGGGTGCTCGGCGGCTCCCCTCCCCCGACCGCGCTGATCTACGACAACGACGTGATGACCGTCGCCGGCCTCGCCGCCGCGGCCGAACTCGGCTTCCGCGTCCCGCAGGACGTCTCACTGGTCTCCTGGGAGGACTCGGCCCTGTGCCGCATGGTCACACCACGGCTGTCCGCGCTCTCCCGTGACAGCGCCGAGTTCGGCCGGACGGCGGCGCGGGAGCTGCTGGCGCTGCTGGACGGGGACGCGGCACGGGCGGTGGGGGTGCCGGTGCCGCGGCTGACGGGGCGGGGCAGCACGGGGGCGGCGCGGCGGACGTGAGAAGGCGGTGTTTCGCCGTTCAACCACCCCGCCCGTGTGCTCAGCCGTGCCACTCCACCTTGAAGACCCACACGTACCGGCCCGCTCTCCGGGCCGCCCCGGGTACGTCGATCACCAGCGCGCCCTTGCTCACCGTCCAGGTCAGGGGCCGGTCGTGGCCGAGCAGGGTCACCCGGTCGCCGCCGCGCACGGGCACCGGGGGCTCATGAGCGGCTCCCATACACTCCGATTCATCGGACGTCTGATGATGGTGCGGGGATTGCGGGACTGTCAACGGGGCGGCAGAGGGCGGGTGTTGAGCCATAGATCGGATGACAGATCCCATGTCTGCGATCGGCCTCTCGACGTACCGCGCCCGACCGTGCACAGTTCTCCCTGCGCGCCTCGATTCATACCGACGAGTAGCCAAGGAGTGCCCGTGAGCAGCTGGGCCGGCCGGACCGCCGCCGAGATCGCCGCCGCCGTACGCGCGAAGGAGGTCACGCCGCGGGAGGTGCTGGCGGAGCACCTCGCGCGGATCGAGCGGCTCGACGGCCGGGTCGGGGCGTTCCGCACGGTCCGCGCCGAGGCGGCGCTCGCGGAGGCGGACGCGGTGGGGTCCCGTGCCGGTCTGGCCGAACTGCCGCTCGCCGGTGTGCCGGTGGCGGTGAAGGACAATCTGGCGGTGCACGGCGAGTCCCACCGCAACGGCTCCGCCGCGACCCCGGACACCCCGGCCGCCGAGGACCATGTGACGGTGGCCCGGCTGCGGGCGGCCGGTGCCGTGGTCGTGGGTCTGACGAACGTGCCGGAGCTGTGCGTCTTCGGCACCACCGAGGGCGTGCACGGCACCGCCCGCAATCCGTGGGACACCTCCCGCACGGCGGGCGGCTCCTCCGGCGGCAGCGCGGCCGCGGTGGCGGCGGGTCTGGTGCCGCTCGCCCTCGGCAACGACGGCATGGGCTCGCTGCGCATCCCGGCGGCCAACTGCGGGCTGGTCACGCTGAAGCCGGGGCACGGGGTGGTGCCGGCGGGGATCGGCAACGGCGACTGGTTCGGGATGTCAGAGAACGGTCCGCTGGCCACGACAGTCGAGGATCTGCGGCTGATGCTGTCGGTCCTCGCGGACACCGGCTTCGCCCGGCGCGAGGAGCGGACGCCGCTCAGGATCGCCGCGGCCGTGCGCAGCCCGCTCGCCGGGGTGAGCGTGAGCAAGCCGTATACGACCGCGGTCCGGGAGGCGGCCGGGGTCCTGACCAAGGCCGGGCACCGGGTCCGGCGGGCCGAGCCGCCCTACCCGCTCTCCCTGGGCGTGACCTCGCTCCAGCACTGGACGGCGGGTACGGCGGTGGACGCGCAGGGCCTCGACCCGGCGCGGCTGGCCCGGCGGACCCGGGTGCACGCGAGCGTGGGCCGCCGCTTCGTCCACGGCGTCCGCACCGGCGACCGGCGCGAGCGGCTGCGCGACCGGCTGACGCCGTTCTTCACCGAGCACGATGTCCTGCTCACCCCGGCCCTGGCCCGCCGCTCCCCCAAGGCCGCCCCGTGGCACGAGCGGGGCTGGCTGCGCAACCTCCTGGCCAACACCGCCTGTTCGCCCTTCACCCCACCGTGGAACCTGACGGGCTGGCCCGCGATGTCGGTCCCCTTCGGCGCCCTCCCCTCGGGTGCCCCCTGCGCCGTACAGCTGGTGGGCCGCCCGGGCACGGAGGAGGACCTGCTGGCCCTGGCGGAGGAACTGGAGCAGTTGCGCCCGTGGCGCCGGAGGGCCCCACTGGCGGATCAGGACTAGCGGTACCGGTGGGCGCGGCCGTTCAGCCGAGCGCCTTGTACATGATGTGCAGGCCGACCCGGCCGTGGCGGGGATGGTCGTACGCGTTCGGGACCGTGCCGAGGATGGTGAAGCCGAGGGACGTCCACAGGCCGACCGCGGGGTTCGTCTCCACCACGGCGTTGAAGACCATCGCGTGGTAGCCGTGGGCCTTCGCCTCGGTCAGGATGTGTTCGGCGAGGGCTCGGCCGATGCCCTGCCCGGTGCAGTCGGGGTCGACCATGAAGCCCGCGTTGGCCACGCCCGCGGCGGGGCCGCCGTAGTTCGGGGTGAGGTAGGCCGAGCCGAGCACGGTGCCCGTGGGGTCCTCGGCCACGTAGACACGCTTGGCGGGACTCATCCACAGAGCGCGGGCCGCTTCCTCCGGTGTGCCGGGGTCCCAGGCGTAGGTCTCGGCGGCGGCGACGATCCGGTGCCAGAAAGGCCAGATCCGCGGCCAGTCGTCGGCCACGGCTTCTCTGATCAGCATGGGCGTGAGTCTGTCACGCCCATGCGTGCGGCGATCGCGACTTCTCCGGCCCGCGGGTCAGTCCACGCTGGGCAGGATGTGGGGTTCGGCGAGGTCGTCCTCGTAGCCCGCGAGGCGGATCGGGGCGGACCGGGCCCACACGTCGAGGCTGCCGAGCTCTCCGGGCCGTCGACCCCGGCGCTCCGTGCGTTCCTTGGGGCGCTCGTCGCGATTCGTCTTCTCCGGTGTCACCGCGCACTCCTTATGTGTCGGGTCACCCGCGGGGCGTACCGGACAGCCTGCGCTCCGGCGCTCGAAGCCCGCTCGGGTCTGGATGAAAGGCCAGTTCGGACGCGGTGGCGCCGGTGCGGACGGTGGGTGTGGGTGGGACCCTGTACTGCTGTCCGTCCCCTCCAGATTAACCAAATGAGCGGACAGCCGCTCGATAGGGAGTGCAAACAAGATGTAACTATCGGATGTCATGTGACCCCCAATGCCCCTCAATATGCCGCTATTTGCCATAAAGCGCATCACCCGACTGTCGGAGCGAATCACCCACTCGGCCTACATGCGGCTCAGTTCAGATGCCGTTGGCCGGACCGCAAGGTCGCCATGATCTGGTGGCGGGCGGCAACGGCTGTCTCGCGGAAGGACTGACGCATGGAGCTGCGCAGCGTCGAGGAGCTGATGGATCTGCTGTACGCCGGACGGCACCAGCACGCGCTGCGGACCGCCGCGCTGCTGCGTCGCAGCCGCCCCGCCGACAAGGAGCTGCAGGTGGCGGGGCTGGTCTGCGGCATCGGGCCGGTGCTGTGCCCGGCCGACGAGGCGGGGCGGGCACGCAGCGCGGCCGAGGCGGTGCGCCCGCTGCTCGGGGAGCGGGTGTTCCGGCTGGTGCGAGGGGACGGCTCTCCTGCCGACGACGATCTGCTGCGGCTGCGCCAGGCCACCGAGGAGAGCCGGACCGCAGGCTTCGACGCCGGCGTACTGGAGGACTGGCGCACCGTACTGGAGCTGCTCGCGGCCCGGCACTCGCGGCTCGGAGCCGTCGACTGAGGACCGGTCGCCCCCCTGTTGCCTGACGGACCGTCATGAGACGGTACGGCGATGACCTCGTCGTACGGGCTCGAAGGCAGGGCTGCCGTCGTCACCGGTGGGACGCGCGGGATCGGGCGTGCCGTCGCCGGGGCGCTCGCGGCGGCAGGCGCACTGGTGTGCGTGACGGCGCGCGACGCGACGGAAGTGCGGCGCGCGGCCGCCGAGCTGGGCGGGATCGGGCTGGCCGGGAGCGTGGCCGACCCGGGGCATCCCGAGGAGCTGACGGATCTCGTGCTGCGCGAGTTCGGGCGGCTGGACGTCCTTGTCAACAACGCGGCGACCAACCGGCCGTACGGGCCGCTGATGGAGGCCGGCGCGGATGCCTGGCGCGAGGCGTTCGCGGTCAACGTGGAGGCACCGCTGCGGCTGGTGCAGTGCGCGTGGCGGGGGTGGATGCGGGAGCACGGCGGAGCCGTCGTCAACGTGTGCACGGAGGGTGCCGGGCATGTGGGGCCCCGCGTCGGCGCCTACGGCACCACGAAGGCGGCCCTCCTTCATCTCACCCGGCAGCTCGCGGGCGAACTCGCGCCCCGGGTGCGGGTCAACTCCGTCTCCCCCGGGCTCGTGCGCACCGAGATGGCGCGGTTCGTGTGGGAGCCGGGTGAGGAGGAGGTGGCCGCGGGGCTGCCGCTCGGGCGGATCGGGGAGCCGCAGGACGTGGCGCGGGCCGTGGTGTGGCTCGCCTCGGATGCGGCGGAGTGGGTGACGGGCGCCGATCTGCTGGTGGACGGCGGGACGCGGGTGAGAGCCGCCTCGACGGCTGGGACGTACGCCGTCCACGAACGCCTGCGCCGGGTGCCCGAGGTCTAGGCGGCGGCGCGGCCTGGCCCCGGAAGGGCCACAGTCCCATGGGGTCTGTAAGAGGAGTTCAACCACGAAGAACGCGTCGCCTGCGCACCGGGCACTCCGGCACGACCCTCGAAGGGTAGATCACCGGTGGCCCGGCGGACCACCGGCTTTCCGCCCCCTCGGTTCACCACTTGCCCGGCGCGTAGTCCTTCAGGAAGACGCCGTACAGGTCCTCGCCGGCCTCGCCGCGCACGACCGGGTCGTAGACGCGGGCCGCGCCGTCGACCAGGTCGAGCGGGGCGTGGAAGCCTTCCTCGGCGAGGCGCAGCTTGTCGAAGTGCGGGCGCTCGTCGGTGATCCAGCCGGTGTCGACCGAGGTCATGAGGATGCCGTCGGTCTGGAACATCTCCTGGGCGCTGGTCCGCGTCACCATGTTCATCGCGGCCTTGGCGGCGTTGGTGTTCGGGTGGCCCGCGCCCTTGTAGCCGCGGCCGAAGACGCCTTCCATCGCCGAGACGTTCACGACGTACGCGCGCCCGCTCGTCGCCCTCCTGGCGGCCTCGGCCATGGCCGGGCGGAGCTTGCTGATCAGGATGAACGGCGCCGTGTAGTTGCACAGCTGGGTCTCGAGGAGCTCCACCGGGGAGATCTGCTCGATGGTCTGCACCCAGGTGTTGGTGTCGACGACGTCGGGGACGAGGCCGCCCGCGTCGATGGCGGTGCCGTCGAGGTGCCGGGCGACGCTGGCGTTGCCCGCGACCAGGGCGAGATCGGCGACCTTCTGGGCGTCGAGGCCGCTGGTGCCGAGCGGCAGCGCGGCCAGGCCGTCGACGGCGCCCGAGTTGAAGGCGCCGATGACGTGGTGGGCGGGGAGCTCGCCGGCGGGCAGCGGGGCGCTCTCGCCGTCGACCAGGGCGGCGTAGGCGGAGGGCAGGCGGCGTACGGTCTGCGTCGCGTTGTTGATGAGGATGTCGAGCGGGCCGGCCTCGGCGACCTGGTCGGCGAGGGCCACGGCCTGCGCCGGGTCGCGCAGGTCGATGCCGACGACCTCGAGGCGGTGCATCCAGTCCGCCGAGTCGTCCATGGCCTTGAAGCGGCGGATGGCGTCCTTCGGGAAGCGCGTGGTGATCGTCGTGTGCGCGCCGTCACGCAGCAGCCGCAGCGCGATGTACATGCCGATCTTGGCGCGGCCGCCGGTGAGCAGGGCGCGCTTGCCGGTGAGGTCGGCGCGAATTTCGCGCTTGGCGCGGTTCAGGCCGGCGCAGTCGGGACAGAGCTGGTGGTAGAAGTAGTCGACTTCCACGTACCGGGTCTTGCAGGTGTAGCAGGAGCGGGGGCGCTGGAGTATCCCCGCGATCTGCCCCTGCTCCGTGACCGACGACGGCAGGATGCCCTCGGTCTCGTCGTCGATGCGCTGGGCGGAGCCGGTCGCGGTGGCCTCGGTGACCGCCTTGTCGTGGGCGGTCTTGGCAGCCCGGCGCTCCTGGCGGCGGCGCTGCTTCACCGTGCGGTAGATGCCCGCCGTGGCCCGGCGCACCGCGATGGCGTCGGGGTGGTCGACCTCCAGCTTGTCGAGCTCCTCGAGCACGCTGAGGCAGACGGCCAGGCGCTCGGGGTCGATGCCGGGGCCGTACACGACCTCTTCCATGGCCGTCGGGCCGTCCTCTGTCACCGTCATCGCGCTGCCGTTCCCTGATCACCCGCGCAGCGCTCCGACTCGCGCCCGCTTTCGAACGGGGAATTTTACGGAGCGCCGGGCCCTACGGCCAAACCCGTTCCGCTCAGACCCGGCAGGCCGTGATCAGCGTCTCCACCTCGTCCGTCACCGCGCGCGCGAACACGTCGAGGTCAGGGACGGCCTGCGCGTCGGCCACGAGTCCGTAATGGACCCGGCCGCGGTACGTGGAGATCGCGACCGCCAGGGACTGGCCGGGGGCGAGCGGGGCGAAGGGGTAGACCTCGGTGAGCTGGTTCCCGCCGAGCCGCAGCCCGAGTCCGGGCAGCGGCACGCTGGTGACCAGGATGTCGAACCAGAGCCGGGCGGCCTGGCCGACCAGCGGGCCGCCGAGCCGGTGGCCGAGGGCGGGCACATGGTCGGCGAGCAGCGCGACGGCGCCGGCGCCCCGGTTGGGTCCCGCGTCCTTGTTGCGGATCATCGCGGTGCGGACCGTGTCGAGGCGGCGCAGCGGGTCGGGGTCGTCCACCGGGAGCCGTATCAGGTATCCGGAGAGCCGGTTGCCCTGTGGGTGGGCGGTGCGCGGGCGGCGCCGGGAGACGGGGATGAGGGCGCGGGGCGCCACACCCGCGCTGCCGTCGCCGCGTTCGTCCAGCCAGCGGCGCAGGGCACCGGCGACGACGGCGATGAGGACGTCGTTGACGGTGCCGCCGACGCTCTTGCGGACCCGGTGCACGTCGTCGATGTCCAGGACGACCCCGGCCGTGCGGCGGGTGCCGCTGGGCGCGGAGGTCAGCGCGGACGAGGGGCGCATGCCGAAGGTGGACCGGGCCAGGGAGGTGCCGATGTCCAGGGCCCGGCCCACGTCGGACAGCGCGCCCTTGACCAGGTCGGGGAGGAGCCCGGGCAGGCGGCGCACGTCGGTCAGCAGGCTGCGCGGGGGCTCGATGGCGCGGGGGCCGCGCTCGGGCAGGTCGACCGGGTCGAGGACGCCGGCGGCGAGCTTGAGCGCACGCAGCCCGTCGGCGAGGGCGTGGTGGAACTTGAACAGCACGGCGAAGGAGACGCCGTCCTCGCCGGGCAGCACATGCGCTTCCCACGGCGGCCGGCCGCGCTCCAGCGGGCGTTCCGTCAACCGGCCCGCGGCCGCGTGGAAGTCGGCGGTCGGGGCGTGCAGCCGTACGTGGTTGAGCGGGTCGAAGTCCGGGTCGGTCTCGCGGGCGGCACCGCCGAAGGCGAGCGGCTGCCAGACGTCCCGGATGCGCATGCGCAGGCCGGGCACGGCGGCGGCACGGGCGGCGAGCAGATCGGCGGCGTGGGCGCCCGCGGTGGGCGAGTGCGCGGTGAAGACGCCGAGCGCGCCGAGGTGCATCGGGTGCCGGTCGGACTCCATGTTCCAGAAGGCCAGGTCGAGGGGAGCGAGCAGGTCGGAAGTCAAGGGCTTGCCTCGCGTCGACGACGGGTGGATGAGCAGTCAATCCCCGAGAGACGATTACGGTCAAGTACGATCAGGCTACGCTCAGTTAACAGCAGATTAAGTCCCGCCCCTCCGAAAGGGGCGGGACTCATGAGACTCCTGAGGTCACTTCAGCACCGGGGGTGCCGCCTGGGGTGACGTACCCCACTCGGACGGGCGCGAGCCGACCGTGAAGGCGAGCGTGCGCAGCGAGCGCAGGGCCCCCGTCGTCAGATAGGTCCGGGCATGCGGTGTCCCGTCGGTGCGGACGGACTGGACGTAGCGCTCGGCGGCCGAGGTGCCGGGCGCGGTGACCGTCAGCCGGCCGCCGGGCCAGAAGCGGCGGTCCAGGGTGAGGTCGACGCGGTCGAAGACCGGGGTGGACAGACCCCAGGTGTCGTAGCCGGGCTGGATCGGGAAGAGCCCGATCGACGACATCACGTTCCAGGCGGACATGGTGCCGAGATCGTCGTTGCCGGTCATGCCGGTGGGTCCGTCGGTGAAGAGGGTCAGGGCCGCGTGGACCACGTCCGTGGTCTTCCAGGGCTGGCCGGTGGACAGGTAGGTGTACGGCGCGATGAGGTCCGGCTCGTTCATCGGGTTGTACTTGTCGGCGTTGTAGTAGTTGTACGCGTCCCCGTGCACCCACACCTCGCGGGCGGTCTTCTCGGGGGCGGCGAGCAGCCGGTCGTAGGCGAAGAAGGTGTCCAGGCGGGCGTTGGCCGCGTGCTCGCCGCCGATCAGGCCGACCATGCCGGGCAGGTCCTGCGGGACCAGCCACTGGTACTGCCAGGCGCTGCCCTCGTGGAAGCCGCTGCCGCGGGCCGGGTCGGCCGAGCCGGTGAAGGCGCCGGCGGCGTCCCGGGCGCGGAAGAAGCCGGTGGAGGGGTCGAAGATGTTCCGGTAGTTCTGCGCCCGGGCGGCATAACGGCGGGCGTCGCTCTCATGGCCGAGGCCGCGCGCCATCTGGGCGAGCATGGCGTCGGCGAGGGCGTACTCCAGGGTGACGGAGGCGCCGTGGCGGTAGTCGGAGTCGCCCATCTTGGCGTACGGGCGGTCCTTGTCGTAGGGCGCGAAACCGTGCGCGATGTACTCGGCGTTGGACTCCCGGCCGATGCCCGGGTAGTCGGCGGGCGGCACCCCGTCGGCGTTCTTCCTGAGCGCCCGGTAGGTCCGCTCCTCGAAACCCCTGAGCAGGCCCATCTGGTAGGCGGTGGTCAGGAACGGGGTGACCGGGTCGCCGCTCATGACGTTCGTCTCGACCGGGCCGTAGCCCCACTTGGGCAGCCAGCCGCCGTCCTCGGCGACCTTCACCACCGACAGCGCCATGTCCCGTGCCTCGCGGGGCGCGAGCAGGGCGAGCAGCTGGGCCTGGGTGCGGTAGGTGTCCCACAGCGACCAGTTCTGGTAGTACGTGAACCGTTCCGCGCGGTGGATACGGCGGTCCCAGCCGGTGTAGCGGCCGTCGGCGTCGCTGCCGATGTTGGGCGCGAGGAACGAACGGTACAGCGACGAGTAGAAGGTGCGGCGCAGGGCCGGGTCGCCGCCCTGGACCCGGACCGAGGCGAGCCGCCGCTCCCACTCCTCGCGCGCCCGTCGCCGTGCGGCGTCGAAGGACCGGCCGCCCTCGGCGCGCAGGTTGACGGCGGCGCCGCGTGCGTCGACGTACGACAGGGCGGTGGTCGCCTCGACGGTACGGTCCTTCGTCGCATCGAAGCGGACGTAGGCGCCGCCGGGGCCGGTGCGGGCGCCGGGGGTGACCGTGGAGCCGTTCCAGGTGCCGTACGCGGTGAAGGGGCGGCTGAAGCGGGTGATCGTGTAGACGGTGTAGGGGGCGGTGTCCCGGCAGAAGCCGTGGCCGGTGATCTCGGTGCGCACGGTGTGGTCGTCGAGGATCTCGACCCCGCTGGCGCCCGCCTGGTGCAGCGACTGGGCCGCGTTCAGCAGGACGTTGGCCTTGTCGGTGGCCGGGAAGGTATAGCGCTGCACTCCGGTGCGCTCGGTCGCGGTCAGCTCGGCGCGGATGCCGGAGTCGAGGCCGACGCGGTAGTAGCCGGGGCTCGCCTCCTCGTTCCCGTGCGAGAACCCCGCGGCGTACTTGGCGTAGTCCGTCTGCGTGACCTCGCCCGTGGTGGGCAGCACGGGCAGGTCACCGCCGAGCCGGCAGCCGACGCCCGAGAGATGGACCAGCGAGAAGCCGCGGATGCGGCTTTGCGTGTAGTCGTAGCCGGTGCTGTGCCCGGTGTCCGGCGAGAGTTGCACCATGCCGAAGGGCACGGTCGCGCCGGGAAAGGTGTTGCCCTCGTTCTGGCTCCCGATGAACGGGTTGACCAGGTCGGTGAGGTGGCCGTCGGTCCGCTCGGCGGCCCGTGCGGCGGGGGTGGCGATCAGCGTGGACGCTGCCATCACCCCGGCCAGGCAGAGCCGCGTGCGCCGGGTCCCTCTCATGTCGGATGACCTCCGAAGGTTCGACATCGTTGCCTGCATCGTGAAGGCCGAACGATCCGAACCCCGGCATTCCGGGAGGGTGATGACAAACGCGTCGCGTCGACACGTGGTCTGACGGTGCGTCCGCCAGGAGGTCAGGAGACCCGCTGCCCCTTCCCCAGGGCGATCACCCCGCCCCTGGAGACGGTGTACAGCTCGGCGTCCCGCTCCGGGTTGACGCCGATGGTCGCGCCGGGCGGAACCTCGACGTTCTTGTCCAGGACGGCCCCTCGGACCACCGCGCCCCGGCCGATGCGCACGTTGTCGTGCAGCACCGAGCCCTGCACGACCGCGCCCGGGTCGACCCGTACGCCCGGGGACAGCACGGACCGGCTGACCTGACCGCGGATCAGGCAGCCCGCGCTGATGATGGACTCGCTCGCGATGCCGCCCGCGTTGAAACGGGCCGGGGAGAGCTGGTTGGAGTGGGTGTAGATGGGCCACTGGCGGTTGTAGAGGTTGAAGGCGGGCCGCTCGGCGATCAGGTCCATGTGGGCCTCGTGGTAGGCGTCCAGGGTGCCGACGTCCCGCCAGTAGCCCTGGTCGCGGGTGGTCTCGCCGGGCACGTGGTTGTCGCTGAAGTCGTACAGCTGCGCCTCGCCGCGGCCGGTCAGCTGGGGCAGGATCGAGCCGCCCATGTCGTGCACGGACTGCCCGTCCTCGGCATCGCGTTGCAGCGCCTCGATGAGGGCCTTGGTGGTGAAGACGTAGTTGCCCATCGAGGCGAACACGCACTCGGGGTCGTCCTCGAGACCGGGCGGGTCGGCGGGCTTCTCCAGGAAGCGCTCGACGGTGAGGCCGTCCGAGCCGGGCGTGATCACCCCGAACGAGGAGGACTCCGCGCGCGGTACGCGGATGCCGGCCACCGTCACGCCCGCGCCGCCCTCGATGTGCTGCCGGAGCATCTGACGGGGGTCCATGCGGTAGACGTGGTCGGCGCCGAACACCGCCACGTACTCGGGCTGTTCGTCGTACACGAGGTTCAGGGACTGCAGGATGGCGTCGGCGCTGCCCAGGTACCAGCGCGGGCCGAGGCGCTGCTGGGCCGGGACCGGGGTGACGTAGTTGCCGAGCAGGCTGGACATCCGCCAGGTGGTGGTGATGTGCCGGTCCAGCGAGTGGGACTTGTACTGGGTCAGCACGCAGATGCGCAGGACGTCGGCGTTGACGAGGTTGGACAGGACGAAGTCGACGAGCCGGTACGTGCCGCCGAAGGTGACCGCCGGTTTGGCGCGGTCCGCGGTCAGGGGCATCAGGCGTTTGCCCTCTCCGCCCGCCAGAACGATTCCGAGCACCGAAGGCCCACCACGACGCATGGCCGCTCCCCTCACCCTGGTTGAACCATGGCTGCCCCGAGCAGACCGGACTAAGCCTGCTTGAGGATCTCCTCGTACAGCCCGGCGGTGCGCCGGGCCACGGCGTCCCAGTCGAACTCGCCGACCGCGCGCTCCCGTCCGGCCGCCCCCATCCGCCGGGCCGTCTCCCGGTCGCCGAGGACGGCGTCCAGCGCCCGCGCGAGGCCCTCCTCGAAGTCGTCGTCCACGTCGACGAGGAGGCCCGTCCTGCCGTCCTCGACGACCTCGGGGATACCGCCGACCCGGGAGGCCACCACGGGCGTGCCGCACGCCATCGCCTCCAGGTTGACGATGCCCAGGGGCTCGTACACCGACGGGCAGACGAACACGGCCGCGTGGGTGAGGAGTTGGATCACGTCCGCGCGCGGCAGCATCTGCGGGATCCAGAACACGCCCTCGCGGACCCGGCTCAGCTCCTCGTAGAGCACCCGGAACTCTCGGTCGATCTCCGGGGTGTCGGGCGCTCCCGCGCACAGCACGACCTGCGCGCGCGGGTCGATGTCCCGTACCGCGCGCAGCAGATGGGGCACACCCTTCTGGCGGGTGATCCGGCCGACGAACAGAACGTAGGGGCGGGCGGGGTCGAGGCCCGTCCGGGTGAGGGCGTCGGTGCCGCGGCCCGGCCGGTACAGGGTCGTGTCGATGCCGTTGTGCACGACGTGGACCTTCGCCGGGTCCAGCGCCGGATAGCAGGCGAGGATGTCCTCCCGCATCGCCCCCGATACGGCGATCACCGCGTCCGCGGCCTCGATCGCGGTGCGCTCGGCGAGGCTCGACAGCGCGTATCCGCCGCCCAGTTGCTCGGCCTTCCAGGGGCGCAGGGGCTCCAGCGAGTGGGCGGTCACCACGTGCGGGATTCCGTACAGGAGCTTGGCGAAGTGGCCGGCGAGATGGGCGTACCACGTGTGGGAGTGGACGAGGTCGCGGCCTTCGAGAGCGGCCGCGATGGACAGGTCCACGGAGAAGGTGCGCAGCGCGTCGTTGGAGCCGTCGAGGACGGACCAGGGGCGGTGGCGTACGACGCCGACGCCTCGGCCCTCGCCCCAGCAGTGCACCTCCAGGTCCACCAGGGAGGTCAGCTCCCGGGCGAGGAACTCCACATGGACGCCCGCGCCGCCGTACACGTCCGGGGGGTACTCCCGGGTCAGCAGTCCCACACGCACCCGACAACCCCCTTGTACCGGCGGCAGGTTCCCTTCATGGTCACCCAGATGCGGCGTGCGGGGAAGAGCGCGGCGGCCGGGTGAAGCAGCAGTCGCCGCAGACTCCGCCGCCGGGGACGCGGTAGTACAGGCAGCAGCTGCGGCGGCGGAAGGCCGTGCCGGTGCGGGTGCCGGTGGTGCGCAGGAGGGGGTGGGCGAAGAGTTCGTCCGTGAGGGTGCGGGCCCGGTCCGCCACTTCGGTACGGCCCGTCGCGCGCGCCCAGCGGTCGAGTTCGCGGGCCGCGCCGGCCAGCGCCGAGCCCGCGTTGCCCCACAGCAGGCCGGCCGCGATGCCGTAGCGGGCCCTCAGGGCTTCCCCTAGGGGTTCGAGGTTGCCGTGCAGCACGGTGTCCGCGAGCGTGGCCGCGTCCCCGGGCAGTGGGCGCACCTCGGTCAGCCACAGGTCCTCCGGCGCGGTGGCGGCGGCGTCCCAGCGCAGCAGCCGGGGGTCCAGGTCGGGCACCCGGCCGTAGACGGCCGCGCAGGCCAGGGCCGCCGACCACAGGCGGGCGGCGAGGCCCTGATGGCTGATGGAGGCGGAAACCCGCAGCTCAGGAGTGCGCAGGCGGTCCGCGACGGTGGCGACGCGGTAAGTCAGCGCATTCCGGGAAACATCCGATGCCGCCGTTTCGCAGGTCTCCGCGAGGGTCGGCAGGGCTGCCGGAGCCGGGCCTGCCGCGGCTGCGGTCGTCCGCAGGACGAAGAAGCCGCCGAGCGGGCGGAGCGCGGCGAGATCGGGATCGAGGTGCACGACAAGCACTAGTACCAGGCTCCGTCGTGGCCCGGGAACCGGGGTCTCCACCCGCGGACACCCCTCTTGGGGATGATCGGGCGGGTGGTGTACTCCATCGGCAGTAGGACCCATTGCGTGCTCAGGTACGACGACGGGAAGGGTCCGGGCGGGCAGAGTGTTCGCATGACCGCCGACCGTACGCCGCACCGGGCCCACGGGTCCCGCCGCACGCAGAGGAGTTGCCGATGAGCGCCCTCGCGTTGTCCGTGCTGCTGTCGTTCGTCTCCGCCGTCGCGTACGCGGGCGGGGCCATCGTGCAGGAGCAGGTCGCGGTGTCCTGCCCCGACGAGTCGTACCTGCCGCTGCGCCGGTTCGGCTGGTGGGCGGGGCTGGCGCTGAACGGCCTCGGCGGCATGCTGCACGTCGTGGCCCTCGCCTACGGCCCGCTCAGCCTGGTGCAGCCGCTGGGCGCGCTGACCATCGTCTTCGCCCTGCCCATGGCGGCGCTGTTCGTCGGCCGCAAGGCCGGGGCCACCGCCTGGCGAGGCGCGATCATGGCCACGGTGGGCCTCGCCGGCCTGCTCTCCCTGGTCGGCTCGTCCGACGCGCACTCCCTCGACGCGGCCCAGCGGGTGGGCGTCGCTCTCGTCACCGGCGGGGCGGTCGTGGCGCTGATGATCGCGGGCCGGGCCGCGCACCGGCACCCGGCCGTGCGCAGCGTGCTGCTCGCCACCGGCTCCGGCATAGCCTTCGGCATGTCGTCGGTGTTCACCAAGACCGTCGCGGTCGACTGGGACAGCGGGATCAGCCTCGGCGAGCTGCCCTCCCTCGCGGTCATCGGCGTGTTCGCGGCCGCCGGCGTCCTGCTCTCCCAGGCCTCCTACCGGGGCGGTGGCCTCGCCGCACCGCTGGCCACCCTGACGGTGGTCAACCCGGTGCTGGCCGCCGCGGTCGGCATCCTGATGTTCGGCGAGACGTTCCGCTACGGCACCACGGGGACCGTGCTCGCGCTGGGCTGCGGCGTGGTGGCCGGGGGCGGCCTGATCCTGCTGACGACGGAGCGGCTGGAGCACACTCCGGCTCCGCTGCCGGTGCCGGAGACCGCGTCCGGCGGTGCCGCAGAGGTGGCCGTGGCCCTGCCCCGGCAGCGTGCCGAGCTGGAGCTGGACGAGGGGGTCGAGGAGGCCCTGGACGAGCCCGCGCCGGACGACGTGGTCGTGCCGGACGGACTCGGCCCGCAGGACGCGGTCGTACCGGAAGGGATCGCGCTGGAGGACGCGGTCGTGCCGGACGGCCTTGCTCTGGAGGACCGACGCGGCACGGACGGCTTCGGCCTGGACAACTGCCTTGGGGACGTGTTCGCATCGGCCCCCGACGGCAGCAGCCGCGGGGCGGAGGAAGACGGCGGCTCACCGGCCGCCGTCCACATCCTCCCGATGCCCTACCTTCCGCTGTCCACGAGCTTCCATGTGGTGCTGCCGGTCCCGGACCGGCAGCATGCGCGGGTCAGATCCTGACGCCGCCGGCCCGGAGAAAGGCGACCGGGTCGATGTCCGTACCGAAGCCGGGCCCCGTCCGCACCTCGAAGTGCAGATGCGGGCCCGTGACGTTTCCGGTGGCCCCGGACCGGCCGATGCGCTGGCCCGTGGACACGTTCTGCCCCACGCGCGCGGAGATGGCCGACAGGTGCCCGTACTGGGTGTAGCGCCCGTCGGCGTGCCGGATCACCACCTGATAGCCGTAGGAACCGCCCCAGCCCGCGGCCACCACCTGCCCGGCCGCCGCCGCCTTGACGGAGGTGCCGGTCGGCACGAGGAAGTCGACCCCGGTGTGGTAGCCCTTCGACCAGTGCGACCCCGCCACGTGGTAGCCGGTGCCGATGGCAGCGGTCACCGGGGCGACGAGCGAGTGGACGCCGGTGGACGGGTGGTGCGTGGAGGTCTTCTTCTCCGAAGGGGCCTTCTTTTCCGAAGGAGTCTTCTTCTTCGGCGGCTTGGCCTTGGTGCCGGTGTGCCCGGTGTGCGTGTCGGACGGCGGCGAGGCCGTGGTACGCAGGCTGAGCCGCTGGCCCGGCAGTATGAGGTCGGGATCGGCGCCGATCGTGGTGCGGTTGCCCTCGTACAGCCGCCGCCAGCCGCCCTGGACGTGGCGTTCGCCGGCGATGCCGGAGAGCGTGTCACCGTGCACGACCGTGTACATCTCGGCCCTGCCCGCGCGGGACTGCGGGGTGGTCTGGGGCTGCACGTCCCGCACGGAAGTCGCCTTGACCGGGCGGGTCGCGGCGCTGTCGGTGTGCACTTCGGGCGCGCCGCCGCCCCGGGACAGCCCGGCCCGTACCGAGCACACCGGCCAGGCGCCGGGCCCCTGCCCGTCGAGGACCTTCTCGGCGACGGCCATCTGCTGGTCCCTGGAGGCGAGGTCGGCGCGCGGCGCGTACCGGGTACCGCCGTAGGCCTCCCAGGTGGACTGGGTGAACTGCAGCCCGCCGTAGTAGCCGTTGCCGGTGTTGATGCTCCAGTTGCCGCTGGATTCGCAGGCGGCCACCTTGTTCCAGGTGGAGGCGTCGGCCGCGTCGGCGCTGCCCGCGGCGACCAGCGGGATCGCGAGGCCGGCGCCGCTCGCCGTGACGGTGAGTGAGGCGCGGTTGATCCTGTTCGGCTGGTACCGGCGATGCCGGCCGCGTACGGCCATGTCCGAAATCCCCTCGACATGCGTCAGGAGCGGCAAAAGTAAGCGCCGCGAACAGGCCATGACAAGACGGCAAATCAGCCTCCCGTGCCTCCCAAGTGGCCGGTAACGGGCCTTCCTTGGCGGGATCGGCGGTGCGTGCCGGGTCGCGCTGAGGCGAGCGGCGCCTTCCGTGCGTACTCAGACGTGGCGGGTCGGATGTGCGCTCGCCGTAGCGGCACGTCAGGATGGGCGAGGGCCCGTACTGACGGAGCCGTAGTCACGAGGCAGCTAGGGAGCAGGCGGTATGAGCACTTCAGCGCAGATCGGCGTCACGGGGCTCGCGGTCATGGGCCGCAACCTCGCCCGGAACTTCGCGCGCAACGGCTACACGGTCGCCGTGCACAACCGTACGGTGTCACGGACGCAGGCGCTGGTGGAGGAGTTCGGGCACGAGGGGGACTTCATCGGGGCCGAGACCGCCAAGGAGTTCGTGGCGGCCCTGGAGCGCCCGCGCCGGCTGGTCATCATGGTCAAGGCCGGTGGGCCGACGGACGCGGTGATCCAGGAGTTCGCACCGCTGCTGGAGCCCGGCGACATGATCATCGACGGTGGCAACGCGCACTTCGCGGACACCCGGCGCCGGGAGCGGGAACTGCGCGAGCAGGGCATCCACTTCGTCGGCACGGGCATCTCGGGCGGCGAGGAGGGCGCACTGCACGGGCCGAGCATCATGCCGGGCGGTTCGACGGAGTCGTACCAGTCCCTGGGCCCGATGCTGGAGAAGATCTCCGCGAAGGCGGCCGACGGCGCGCCGTGCGTGACGCACGTGGGCCCCGACGGCGCCGGTCACTTCGTGAAGATGGTGCACAACGGCATCGAGTACGCCGACATGCAGCTGATCGGCGAGGCGTACCAGCTGCTGCGGGACGTCGCCGGGTACTCCCCCGCGCAGATCGCGGACATCTTCCGCACGTGGAACACCGGGCGGCTTGATTCCTACCTGATCGAGATCACGGCCGAGGTGCTGTCCCATGTGGACGCGGCGACCGGCAAGCCGTTCGTGGACGTGGTGGTCGACCAGGCCGAGCAGAAGGGCACCGGCCGCTGGACGGTGCAGATCGCGCTGGACCTGGGTGTGCCGGTGTCGGGCATCGCCGAGGCCGTCTTCGCCCGGTCACTGTCCGGGCACGCGGCGCTGCGGGCCGCTTCAGGGGGCCTGGCCGGGCCGAAGCCGTCCGCTCTGAGCGGGGCGGAGGCGGCCGCGTTCGCCGACCGGGTGGAGCAGGCGCTGTACGCCTCGAAGATCGTGTCGTACACGCAGGGCTTCCACGAGATCGCCGCGGGCAGTGAGGAGTACGGCTGGGACATCGACCTCGGTGCCGTCTCCGCGATCTGGCGCGGCGGCTGCATCATCCGGGCCGCCTTCCTCGACCGCATCCGCGCCGCGTACGACGCCCGCGCCGATCTGCCGAGCCTGCTGTCGGACGAGACGTTCGCGCAGGAGATCGCCGCTGCGCAGGACGACTGGCGCGAGGTGCTGGTCGCGGCGACCCGGCAAGGGGTGCCGACGCCGGGCTTCGCGGCGGCGCTCGCGTACTACGACGCGTTGCGTGCGGAGCGCCTGCCGGCGGCTTTGACGCAGGGGCAGCGGGACTTCTTCGGGGCGCACACGTATCGGCGGGTGGACCGGGAAGGGGCGTTCCACACGTTGTGGGGTGGGGATCGGGCGGAGGTCTCT
Organism: Streptomyces cellostaticus; assembly: GCF_001513965.1. Taxonomy (GTDB): domain Bacteria; phylum Actinomycetota; class Actinomycetes; order Streptomycetales; family Streptomycetaceae; genus Streptomyces; species Streptomyces cellostaticus. The sequence goes on from NZ_KQ948015.1 coordinate 230,665, forward strand.
GCCTAGGGGTGCGGTCTGTGCGCCTGATGGGGCGGGAGGAGCGGTTGTGTCGCGCGTGCGGGTCTCGTGTGGCTGATCGCGCAGTTCCCCGCGCCCCTTCGGGGGCGCTGGTCCCCGCTCGGTGTTTTCAGGTGAGGGGTGGGCCAGGTTCCGGGTTCGGTACGGGCTCCGGGCCCGGGGGGATCGGGGAGGGTGAGGGTTCCGGTGGGGGTGGACCGGGGGGTGCCGGGGGCGGGATGGGTTCCGGGGGCGGGATGGGTTCCGGGCCCGGGCCCGGTTCGGGGGGTGGGACCGGGGTGGGGTAGGGGTCCGGTGGGGTCGGGCCCGGGGGCGGTCCCGGTGAGACGGGGTCGGGGTACGGGCTGGTCATGGGTGTCCTCCGGGCAGTCGCTGGACGTCGCCTCTGGACTACTCCCCCACCTACCCGGCACCCGCTCGGCCACTCACCCGAGGACGGCCCGGAGCGGGCCCGGGTGGCTGAGCCGGGCGGCTGGAAGGCGCCCGTGTCCGGCGTACGTAACCCTCCGTGTCGCCTGCCGTGAAGTGCTCCCAGGCGCCGTCGGTCAGCAGGGCGCGAGCGGGAACGGGGCGGGCGTCCCGGCGGGCCTCCTCCTCGATCAGGTCGGCGGTGGGGCCGAGGGGTGCCCTCCAGGGCGGCGAGCACGGTGAGACGCGGCCACGTGGGCGGGCCGCACATCGGCCTCGGCGGGCATGGCCCCCGCGACGGCGCCGGCGGTCGAGCAGGTGCAGAGCACGGCCCGCGCCCCGGCGTCCGCGGCGCGCGCGAGCGCGTGCCTTACGTCGTCGGGGTCCGCGTGGGGACCGTGCAGCAGAGCGAGCACGGCCGGGCCGAGGTCCGTCCGTCGTGGGGCGGGTTCAGAACTTTCCGGGATGCGCCCGCAGCCAGTCCTTGGCGGCCGCGAGCAGCTCCGGGTCGGCCGGCGGGGCCGCCTCGGGGTGGCGTTCGGCCCACTTGACGACGTACGGGCACAGCGGGGCGACGGGGATGCCCTCGCGCTCGGCGACGGCGTACAGCTCGCGGGCCAGGGAGCCGGCGATGCCCTTGCCCTCGTGGGCGGGCTCCACGACGGTGTGGACCGGGACCAGGGCGCGCGCGGGCGATTCGAGGACGAAGTACTCGATGTGGCCGACGACTTCGCCGTCGCCGAGCGCCTCCAGACGGCCCGCCGCCCGGTCGTCACGGATCTCGATGTCGCTCATGGCCACGCACGCTCCTGGTCGTCGTCCGCCGGTCAGGCCGTTGCGGCCTGCGGGCTGCGCTCCTGGTCCGAGCCGGGCACCGGCTCGGACGGGTCGGCACCGAGGGCCACGATCCGGTTGGCAGCGTCGACGTGCACGACCCGCGGCCTGAGCGCCCGCGCCTCGGCGTCGGTGACCTGAGCGTAGCTGATGATGATCACCAGGTCTCCGGGATGCACGAGGTGGGCGGCCGCCCCGTTGATCCCGACGACCCCGGACCCGCGTTCGCCTTCGATGACGTACGTCTCCAGGCGGGCGCCGTTGGTGATGTCCACGATGTGCACGAGCTCGCCGGGAAGCAGGTCGGCGGCATCCAGCAGGTCGGCGTCGATGGTCACGGATCCCACGTAGTGCAGGTCGGCCTGGGTGACGGTGGCGCGGTGGATCTTGGACTTGAACATGGTACGGAACACGGAGAGACTCCCGATTCGTCTGCTCCCTGCCTGCTCTTGCAGGTCAAGGGCGGTCTCGGCAGATTACAGCGATTCGCCTGTCCGGTCAGCTCCCGACGGGTGTCCAAGGACTCACACTGCGATGGGTCAGGACCGCGATGTCCGAGCCGAAACCGACCACCAGCCGCCCGTCCGGCGCTACCGCCAGTCCCCTGATACCGGCAGGAAAGGCGTACGCGCCGATCTGCTGCCCTGTGGTTGCGTCCCACACCCGCGGCCGACGAGGTGCGCGCGGCCGGGGGGGCACGGCGCTTGCGCCGGTGGCGGACGTGGCCGACCCCGGCGCGGTGGGGGCGCTGGGGCCTGCCTCGTCTTCTCACCCCGCCGGCAAAGGCGCCGGGCGGATGCCGGGGCGGAACTTCGGGACGCGTACCGTGATCTTCGTGCCGGCGCCCACTCCGGTCTCGATGACCAGGCCGTGGTCGTCGCCGTAGACCTGGCGCAGTCGCATGTCCACGTTGCTCAGGCCGATGCCGGCCGAGGGGCCGCCCCTGCCGCGCAGGATGTCGCGCAGACGTTGCGGGTCCATGCCGACGCCGTCGTCCTCGATGACGACCCGGGCCTCGGTGCCCTCGTCCTCGGCGATAATCGTGATGCGCCCGCGGTCCGCCGACTCCTCGAGGCCGTGTTTGAGGGCGTTCTCCACGAGGGGTTGCAGGCAGAGGAACGGGAGGGTGACGGGCAGCACCTCGGGGGCGATCCGCAAGGTCACTTCGAGGCGTCTGCCGAAGCGGGCGCGGGCGAGTTCGAGGTACTGCTCGATGGAGCGCAGTTCCTCGGCCAGGGTGGTGAAGTCGCCGCCCCGGCGGAACGAGTAGCGGGTGAAGTCGGCGAATTCCAGGAGGAGTTCACGGGCCCGCTCGGGGTCGGTGCGGACGAACGAGGCGATGCTGGCGAGTGAGTTGTAGACGAAGTGCGGGGAGATCTGGGCGCGCAGGGCCCTGATCTCGGCCTCGATCACGCCGGAGCGGGCCCGGTCGAGGTCGACGAGTTCCAGCTGCACGGAGACCCAGCGGGCCACTTCCTCGGCGGCCCGGACCATGACCGCGGACTCCGCGTCGCCGAACGCGGCGAGCGTGCCGGGAACCCGGCCGTCGACGCCGAGCGGTGCCACGACCCCCCAGCGCACCGGACAGGTGTCGTTGCCGCAGGACAGCGCGAAGGTCTGGGTGCGGCCGGCGCGGACGGCCTGCGCGAGCTGTGCCTCGGCCTCCTCACGGTGGTGGTCGCCGACGCCGTCCCAGGCAAGCACGGACTCCTCGTCGGTGAGGGCGAGGGCGACCGTGCCGAGCAGCGGACGCAGCCGTTTGGCCGCCTTGCGGGCCGTGTCGGGGGTGAGGCCCGCGCGCAGGGGCGGTGCGGCGAGCGAGGCCGTGTGCAGGGTGTGGAACGTGGCCCGTTCGACGGGGGTGCCGGGGCCGGCCGGGTTCTCCTGCTGGCGGCGCGCGCCGGCATGGCCGAGGGCGGCGCCGAGGGCGAACAGTGCGAGACCGGCGAGGGCGAGGACGACGGTGCCGAGTGCGGTCATGCGGGCTGTTCCGGGTGGGTGTCGGGCACGGGGGGGGCTCCTCGGTCACGGTGTGGCCGGTCCGGGGTGGCCGGTCAGCGCCTCGGGCAGATGGAGCCGGGCCATGGTGGCGGCGGCGCTCGCGGGGACGCGGTCGCGGGTGGCCAGGGAGATCAGCACCATCGCGGCGAAACCCACGGGTACCGACCACAGGGCGGGCCAGGCCAGCAGGGTGTGCAGCCAGCCGGAGCCGGCCCCGCCGGCGATGGTCACCGTCACGGCGGTCAGCGCGGAGCCGCCGCCGAGGAGCAGTCCGGCGACCGCGCCGGGCGGGGTCAGGCCGCGCCACCAGATGCCGAGGACGAGCAGCGGGCAGAACGAGGAGGCGGACACGGCGAAGGCGAGGCCGACCGCGTCGGCCACAGGAAGGTCGCTGACCACGGCGTTGGCGGCGGTCGGCACGGCGATCGCCGGCAGCGTCGCCAGGCGGAAGTGCCGGATCCCGAGGGTAGGCAGCACGTCCTGGGCGAGCACGCCGGCCACGGACATGGTGAGCCCGGAGACGGTGGACAGGAACGCCGCACAGGCGCCGCCCGCGACGAGGGCACCGAGCAGGTCGCCGCCCACTCCGCCGATCAGCCGCTGCGGCAGGACGAGGACCGCCGCGTCGGTGTCGCCGGTCAGCAGCAGGTCGGGCGCGTAGAGCCGGCCGAGCACGCCGTAGAGGGGGATCAGCAGGTAGAAGGCGCCGAGCAGGCCGAGGACGACGAGGGTGGTGCGGCGGGCGGCGCGGCCGTCGGGGTTGGTGTAGAAGCGGACCACCACGTGCGGCAGGCCCATGGTGCCGAGGAAGGTGGCGAGGATCAGCCCGTAGGTGGTGTACAGGCCGTGCTGTTCGCGGCCGGCCGACAGCGGATTCGTCCCGCTCGACGGGGCCGTACCGGCGCCTCCTGTGCCGGGCAGGGGCACGCGGGCGCCGGACGGGAAGCGCAGGACGGTGCCGGCCCCGATCCGGTGGGTGCCCGCGTCGAGGGTGAGCGGTCCGCCGTGCCGGGCCCGTCCGTCGACGGTACCGGTCACGGTGATGCGTACCGGTTCCTCCACGGTGAGGGTCAGGGGTCCGTCGAGGCGCACCTGGGTGGAGCGCTGGAAGACGGGCCGTTCGTCCCAGACCGGGGCGGGGGTGTGGTCGGAGCGCCAGGCGAGCAGCAGGAACACGGCGGGCACCAGCAGGGCGGTGAGCTTCAGCCAGTACTGGAACGCCTGGACGAAGGTGATGCTGCGCATGCCTCCGGCGGCCACCGCCACGGTCACCACCGCCGCGACGACCAGGCCGCCGAGCCAGCCGGGCGCACCGGTGAGCAGCCGGATGGTCAGTCCGGCGCCACGCAGCTGGGGCAGCAGATACAGCCAGCCGACGCCGACGACGAGGATGCTCGCGATCCGCCTCACGGCCCGGGACTCCAGGCGTGCCTCGGCGAAGTCCGGCAGGGTGTAGGCGCCCGAGCGGCGCAGCGGGGCGGCGACGAAGGCCAGCAGGACCAGGAATCCCGCGGTGTAGCCGATCGGGAACCACAGCATGTCGGAGCCCTGGGCGAGGACGAGTCCGGCGACACCGAGGAAGGACGCGGCGGACAGGTACTCGCCGCTCACGGCGAACGCGTTGAGCCGTGGGGGGACGCTGCGCGAGGCGACGTAGAAGTCGGAGGTGGTCCGGGAGATGCGCAGGCCCAGCGCGCCGACGAGCACCGTGGCGAGGACCACGGCCGACACGCCGGCGATGGAGTACGTCTGGTTCAACGCGCGGTCACGTCACCCTCGTTGCGCTCGGCACGGCGGACGTACCAGGCGCCCGTGCACAGCAGGGCCGGATACGGTGCCACGCCCAGCACGAGCCAGACGGCGAGCGGGACGCTCGGCCCGGCCCCCGCGAGCGGCAGCAGCCGCAGGAGTACGGGGAGCAGGCCCAGCGAGGCCACGAGCAGGGCGGTCGCCGTGAGAGCGGCGCGCATCTGACGGCGCATCAGTGCGGTGACGGCAGTGTCGTCGGCCGGGGCGGCCGGGCCGGTGCCGGGCGGGTTCGCCGGGCGGGGCAGGGGAAGGCCGCCGCGCTCGGTGCGGGGCCGTGCGGTGACCACCTCCCTGCGCGGACCGGGTTCCGCACCCATGAGCACTCCCCGAGGCAGCGGTGATCACCTTGTTGCGGCGAGTGTACGCAGCACGTCGGCGGTGAGGTAGACGCCGGGCGAGGTTCCGCACAGCCTCGACACGGCCGGTGCGGTCGCCTTCGGGTGGCTGCCGTGTCACCGGGTTCTGCCGAGGGCGCTCTGGGCCAGCAGGTCCCGCAGCTCCCGGGCGTTGCGGCGGCTCACGGCGAGGATCCGGTCGCCGATCCGGACCGTCATGTTGCCGCCGTCCAGGCGCAGTTCCTCGATGCGGCCGAGGGCCACCAGACGGCTGCGGTGGATGCGCACGAACCCGCGGGAGCGCCACTGCTCCTCCAGCGTGGACAGCGGGATCCGCACCAGGTGGCTGCCGTGCGGGGTGTGCAGGCGCGCGTAGTCGCCCTGCGCCTCGACGTAGGTGATGTCGGCGATGGAGACGAACCGGGTCACCCCGCCCAGTTCCACGGGGACCTGGTCGCCCAGGGCGCCCGCCGGGCCCTGTCCGGCCCGGGTCAGCTCGGCGACGCGCCGTACGGCCTCCGCGAAGCGTTCTCTGCGCAGGGGCTTGAGCAGGTAGTCCACCGCCTTGAGGTCGAACGCCCGCAGCGCGAAGTCCTCGTGGGCGGTGACGAAGACGATCAGCGGCGGGGCCGCGAAGCCGCCGAGCAGCTCCGCGAGGGCCAGGCCGCCGAGGCCGGGCATGTTGATGTCGAGGAAGACCACGTCGACGGCCTCGGCCCCGTCCGGCCCGGCCGCCATGGCCCCCTCGAGCCTGCGCAGCGCCTCGGTGGCGTCCAGGGCAGGCACGACGGTGCCGACCCGCGGGTCCTCGCCCAGGAGGTACAGCAGCTCTGCGAGCGCGGGTTCCTCGTCGTCCACCGCCAGTGCGCGCAGCATCTCCCGCATCTCCTCGTCTCTGCTTCCGTACGGACACCGACACCCACGTGGCAGCATCCTCGGCCCAAGGACCGCGCCCGTCGAGACGTCGCTCAGTCCGGCAGCCGCATCCGTACCCGCTCCCCCGGCCCGATCCGTACCACCCGGTCCGGCAGCCGGATGTCGATGGGGCCGCGGCCGGAGGAGGCCGGCATGGCGGCCTCCAGCTGGCCGGAGCGCAGGCGCAGGTGTACGCCCCAGTGGCCCTGGTAGCGCAGGGAGAAGCCGTAGGAGGAGAGTTCCGGGAGCGGGACCGGGTCGAGCCACAGCAGCCCGTCGCGGGTCTCCAGGCCGGTGAGGCAGCGCTGGACGAGGTCGAGGGTGCCGGCCATGGCGCCGAGGTGGATGCCCTCGCCGGTGGTGCCGCCCTGCACATCGGCGATGTCGCCGCGCAGGGCCTCCTGGACGAAGGCCCAGGCGTCGGTGCGGCGGGCGCGGGCCAGGATCCAGCCGTGGACCAGGCCGCTGAGGGTGGAGCCGTGCGTGGTGCGGTGCAGGTAGTAGTCGACCGTCGCCGCCCACGTCTCGTCGTCGAGCCGGTGGCCCAACTGTGCGAAGAGCTCCCGGAGTTCGGCCGGCGAGAACAGGTAGCCGAGCATCAGGACGTCGGCCTGCTTGGACGCCTGGTAGCGGTTGACCGTGTCGCCCTCCGCCTCCAGGATCCGGTCCAGGCGCCGGATGTCCTCGTACCGCCCCCGGTAGCCGTCCCAGTCCAGCTCGGCGAGGTCGCCGTAGCCCTCGAACTGGCTGATCACGCCCTCGTGGAAGGGCACGTGCAGGGTGCGGGAGACCTCCTCCCAGCGGGCGAGTTCGTCCTGCTCCAGGCCCGTGCGTTCGGTGACCTCACGGCGGCGCGGCTCGGGCAGCGCGGTCAGCAGCTCCAGGGCGCGGGTGAGCACCCAGGCGGCGGTGACGTTTGTGTACGCGTTGTCGTCCAGGCCGGGTTCGAGCGCGTCGGGGTAGGCGTCGTGGTATTCGTCGGGGCCGACCACGCCCCGGATGCGGTGCCGGCCGAGGTGGTCGTCGTAGACGGCCGAGTCGGCCCAGAAGCGGGCGATCTCGAGGAACATCTCGGCGCCCTCCGTCTGCAGGAAGTCGGTGTCCCCGCTGGCCTCGCAGTACCGCCACACGTTGTACGCCACCGCCGAGCCGACGTGCCGCTGCAGCCGGGAGTGGTCCGCCAGCCAGCGTCCCGAGCGCGGGTTGAGGTGCAGTTCCTGGGTCTCCTCGCGTCCGTCGCTGCCGCTCTGCCACGGGTAGAGCGCACCGCGCCGGCCGGTTTCGCGGGCCGCGTGGCAGGCCGTGTCCAGGCGCCGGTGGCGGTAGTGCAGCAGGGCGCGGGAGACCTCGGGCAGATGGAGGTTGAGGTAGGGCAGGACGAACAGCTCGTCCCAGAAGACGTGCCCGCGGTACGCCTCGCCGTGCAGTCCGCGCGCGGGGACGCCGACGTCGAGGTCGGCCGTGTGCGGGGAGAGGGTCTGCAGCACATGGAAGAGGTGCAGGCGCAGGATGCGGCCCGGTTCGCCGGGGACGTCGAGTTCGGCCCGCCGCCACAGCTGCTCCCAGGCCGTGGTGTGCGAGGCGAGCAGTTCGTCGAACCCGGGCGCGGCGGCGACCCGGTCGAGGGCGGCGCACAGCGGGTCGCTGATGGCCGGGTCGTGGGAGGTGTGCAGGGCGACGGTCTTGTCGACGGTGACCGTGCGCCCGGGTGCCAGCGCGAGCCGCAGCCGCTGTACGGCCCGCCACTCCTGCGCCGTGTCCGACACCGGCGGGGCGGCGGCCAGCCGGGAGGCGAGCCCGACGACGATGTCCGAGGTGCGGGTACGGCAGCGCAGCCACACCGTGCCGGGTACGGCGCCGCCCGCCTCGACGTCGGTGAGGTGGCGGCCGTCCAGGTCCCGGTAGCGGGCCACGCCCGCGTTGGTGACGCTCCCGTCGAGCGCGGCCTCGACCTCCAGCTCGCCGGTGAAGTCCTCGGCGGTGAAGTCGGTGCGCAGGGCGGCGAGATGGGGATCGGCCATGTGGACGAGACAGAGCTGGCGGACGAGGAGCGTGCCGCGCGCGCCGAGGCGGAAGCGGGTCCGGCGCTCCAGCACGCCCGGATCGAGGTGGAGGACCTGGCGGTGCTCGGTGACCGGGGCGGTGTCGGGGGTGAGCCGGCCTTGGCCCGGGAGGCCGAAGCGCAGCGGCAGCCAGTTGGGGAGGTTGACCATGTCCTCGTTCTCGACCCGGCGCCCGTCGACCTGTGAGGTGAGCCGGTCGTAGCAGCCGGCCACATAGGTGCCCGGGTAGTGCACGTCGTCGGCCGCGCACTCGGGCAGTGCCCCTCGGGTGGCCAGGTAGCCGTTGCCGAGGGTGCACAGGGACTCCCTGAGGCGTTGCTGTGCGGGCTGGTAGCCCTCGTACTCCCAGGTCAGGCCCGTCACGTCGGCGATCCCCTTCCGCGCGGTTCCATGGGATCGGTGCGGCCCTCACCTCTCGGACAGCAGACCGCCGAGGATCCGGTCCGGGGTGAGCGGCAGCTCGCGGAAGCGGATCCCGGTGGCGTGGTGGACGGCGTTGCCGATCGCGGCGGCGGTGCCGACGATGCCGATCTCGCCGATGCCCTTGCTGCCCATGGGGTTGAGATGGGGGTCGTCCTCCTGGATCCAGTCTGCCTCGATGTCGGGCACGTCGGCGTGGGCGGGCACGTGGTAGGAGGCGAGATCGGTCTCGGTGAAGTCGCCGAACGGGAGGTCCATCGTGCTGCCCTCGGTGAGGGCCATGCCCAGGCCCATGGTCATGCCGCCGACGAACTGGGAGCGTGCGGTACGGGCGTTGAGGATCCGTCCGGCGGCGTAGACGCCGAGCAGCCGGCGGACCCGGGTCTCGCCGGTGACGGTGTCGACGGCGACCTCGGCGAAGTGGGCGCCGAAGGCGTACCGGGCGTAGGGGCTGTCGGTGTCGGCCTCACCGGTGGTGTCGGCGCGGACGGTGAGGCCCTCGGCGGGCAGCGGGCCGGTGTGCGCGGCGAGGCGGGCGGCCAGGCCGGTGCACGCCTCGTGCACGGCCCAGCCCCAGGAGGCGGTGCCCGAGGAGCCGCCCGCCAGCGGCGCCGGGGGCAGGTCGCTGCGGCCCACCTCGGTGCGCACCCGGTCGAGGGGCACGGCGAGCGCGTCGGCGGCGATCTGGGCGAGGACGGTACGGGCGCCGGTGCCGATGTCGGCCGCGTTGACCCGGACGACGAAGGTGCCGTCCGGCAGGGCCTGCGCGGTGGCGGTGGACGGGGAGACCTGGACGGGGTAGGTCGCGGCGGCCACGCCGGTGCCCAGGAGGAGCGGGCCCTCTGCGCGGGAGCAGGGGAGCGGGTCGCGTCGGTCCCAGTCGAAGCGGCGGGCACCCTCGCGCAGGCACGCGACGAGGTTCCTGCTGCTGAACGGCTTGCCGCTGTCCGGTTCGCGGTCCGGTTCGTTGCGGATCCGCAGCTCCACCGGGTCCATGGCGAGGGCGTGGGCGAGTTCGTCCACGGCGGACTCCAGGGCGTACATGCCGGGCGCCTCCCCGGGCGCGCGCATCCAGGACGGGCCGGGGACGTCGAGCGGCACCACCCGGTGGGTGCTGCGCAGGTGCTCGGTGGCGTACATGACGCGGGCGGGCACCCCGGCCAGTTCCACGAAGTCCCTGACGCGGGAGGTGTACGTGGTCACCTCGTGCAGCAGTGCGGTGAGACGGCCGTCCGCCCTCGCGCCGAGGCGCAGCCGGTGCCGGGTGGGGGCGCGGTGGCCGACGGTGGTGGGCAGCTGGCGGCGGGGGTGGGCGAGGGTGACGGGCCGGCCGGTGCGGCGGGCCGCCATGGCCGCGAGGACGAGGTCGGGGCGGGGGGTGCCCTTGGCGCCGAAGCCGCCGCCGACGTGCTCGGCGACGACCGTGATCCGGTCCTCGGGCAGCTCGAACAGCTCCGCGAGCACGGTGCGGACGGTCGTACCGCCTTGGCTGGAGGTGTACACCGTGAGCCGGTCGCCGTCCCAGTCCGCGGTGGTCGCGTGCGGCTCCATGGGGTGGTTGTGCAGGGGCGGGACCCGGTAGTCGACGTCCACCCGGACGTCGGCGGCGGCGAAGGCGGCCTCCGGGTCGCCGTGCTCGACCTGGCCCGGCACGCCGAAGTCGGTCTCCTCCGGCTCGTAGGCGTCCGGATGGTCCGGGCGCAGTTCCACGTCGTGGGCCTCGGTGTCGTAGGTGACCCGGACCGCCCGGGCGGCGGCGCGGGCGGCCTCCGGGGTGTCGGCGACGGCCAGGGCGACGCACCAGCCGCGGTGCGGCACGTCCGGGCTCTGCAGGACGGCGAGGGTGGCGTCGTCGGGTGCGGCGAGGCGGGGCGCGTCGTCGGGGGTGAGGACGGCGAGGACGCCGGGCAGGGCGAGGGCGGCCGCGGTGTCCACGGCCCGGACCCGGCCACGGGCCACCGCGGCGGGCACGGGCCAGGCATGGGCACGGCCGGGCAGCGGGTACTCGGCGGCGTAGCGGGCGGCCCCGGTGACCTTCTGCAGCCCCTCACGACGCCCGACGGGAGCGCCGAGGGCAGCGCCGGTACGGGGCACGGGGTCGTCCTGCTGCGGGTTGGCGGCGCGGGCCGGGGTGCCTTCCCGCGGGGGGCCGGAGCGCGTGGTGGCGGCCTCCGTCGGCAAGCCGCCACCGGCCGTCGAGTCGCCCCGCGGCAGACCGCTGCCGACCGTCGAGTCGCCCCGTGGCAGACCGCTGCCGTCCGTCGAGTCGCCCCGCCACAGGCCACCACGGGATACCAGCTCCTCCTGTGACAGGCCGATACGGGTCACCGAGTCCTCCTGCGGCAGGCCACCACCGGCCACCGTCTCCCCCTGCCACAGGCCACTGCCATCCATCAGATCGCCCCGCGACAAACCACCACCAGCCACCGGATCCTCCCGTGGCAGGCCACCACCGGCCACCGTCTCCCCCTGCCACAGGCCACTGCCATCCATCAGATCGCCCCGCGACAAACCACCACCAGCCACCGGATCCTCCCGTGGCAAACCACCACAGGCCACGGGGTCCTCCCGTGGCAAGCCACCACCGGCCACCGTCTCCCCCAGCGGCAAGCCACTACCAGCCATCAGATCGCCCCGCGACAAGCCACCGCGGGCCACCGGGTCCCCCTGTGACGGGCCGCTGCGGGTCATCGGGGCCTCCTGAGGCGGGTGGGCCGGTTTGGGATGGTCATAGCGTTGCGGGGGTCGGGGTGAGGCGGTTCAGGACGTCCAGGGCGAGATTGCGAGCGAGGGGCACCTTGTAGGTGTTGTCGCGCAAGGGCTCGGCGCGTTCGAGTTCGAGTGCCACGGCGCCTTCGAAGGCGGCGGGGGTCGCGGCGGCGCCCAGCAGGGCCGTCTCCGTGTGATGGGCCCGCCAGGGGCGGTGGGCGAGGCCGCCGAAGGCGAGCGCGATCCGGTCGACGACGCCGTCCGCGACGTGGAGCACGACGGCCACGGAAGCCAGTGCGAAGGCGTACGACGCCCGGTCGCGGGCCTTGCGATAGGCGGACGGAACGCCGGCCGCGGCGGCCGGGAGCAGCACGCCGGTGATCAGCTCGCCGGGGCGGATCTCGGTGTCCCGCTCCGGGTGCTCTCCGGGCAGCCGGTGGAAGTCGGCCGCCGGGATGCAGCGGGTGCCCTCGGTGCCGTACAGCTCGACCCGCGCGTCGAGGGCGGCCAGGGCCACGGCCAGGTCGGAGGGGTTGGTGGCGATGCAGTGCACGGAGTGGCCGAAGACCGCGTGGTCGCGGTGGACTCCCTGCAGGGCCCCGCAGCCGCTGCCCGGCTCGCGCTTGTTGCAGGGTTTGTCAAGGTCCTGGAAGTAGGGGCAGCGGGTGCGCTGGAGCAGGTTGCCGCCGGTCGTGGCCGCGTTGCGCAGCTGGCCCGAGGCGCCTGCGAGGAGCGCCTGGGACAGCACCGGGTAGCGGTCGCGGACGAGCGGATGGGCGGCCAGGTCGCTGTTGCGGAGGGTCGCGCCGGCGCGCAGGGTGCCGTCCGGCAGCTCCTCGACCGTGTTCAGCGGCAGCCGGCCGATGTCGATCAGCACGGCGGGGCTCTCCACCCCGAGTTTCATCAGGTCGACCAGGTTGGTGCCGCCGGCGAGGTAGCGGGCGCCCGGGTGGGCGGCGAAGGCCTCGACGGCCTCCTGGACGCTGCCGGGTCTGAGGTATCCGAGGGCTTTCACCGGATCACGTCCTCGACGGCCTCCACGATGCGCGGATAGGCACCGCACCGGCACAGGTTTCCGCTGAGCCGCTCGCGGATCTCGGGCCGGTCCAGCGGGACGGGCCGGCCCGAGGGCGCCGCGGGGTCGGTGACGTGGGAGGGGTGACCGGCCGCGGCCTCGGCGATCATGCCGACGGCGGAGCAGATCTGCCCGGGGGTGCAGTAGCCGCACTGGAAGGCGTCACGGTCGAGGAAGGCCTGCTGGAGCGGGTGCGGCTCCTCGCCGTCGCCGATCAGGCCCTCGATGGTCGTGACCTCGCCGCCGTCGAGGGTGACGGCGAGCACCAGACAGCTGTTGAGGCGGCGCCCGCCGACGAGGACGGTGCAGGCGCCGCACTGACCGTGGTCGCAGCCCTTCTTGGACCCGGTGAGATCGAGGTCCTCGCGCAGCAGGTCCAGCAGGACGCGGCGGTGGTCGACGAGCAGGGTGTGGGGTTTCCCGTTCACCCGGAGGGTGATCTCCGAGTGCGGGTCGAGCTGGTTTTCGCTGGTCATGGCGGGGAGGGCCTTCCGGACGGGCCGTGCTGCCGTGCAGACCGCGTATCCAGTCCGCGTCGGCTCACACGTCCCGGCCGGGGCCGGTGCCCGTCGTGGTCAGGCCCTCCTGCTCACGGATAGCCGACGAGGTTCGCCACGTTTGTGGCCTGGTTCGAGGGTCCTCCCGTGTTGTTGACGACGTGACTGATGGTGCCGGTGCCGCCGAGGGAGACCGTCACCATGCTGGTGAAGCGGACGCCCGGGGTGTTCGGTGCCTCGATGGCGTGGGCCGCCGTCACGCTCGGATCGGCGTTGAAGTAGCAGTAGCTGCCCAGGCCGTAGGCCTGGTGGCCGGTGACGGAGTCGGCGACCTTGTAGGCGGCGTAGCCCTGGGTGGTGCCGTTCATCCAGGCGGACTGGCCGGGCGGGTCGTAGGGCATCTCGTTCTGGAAGAAGTAGGTGCGGCCGCCGTTGCCGTTCCAGAGCACCTGGTACTTCTGGAAGTGCTCCACGAACAGCCCGTACATCGTCACGTCGGCGCCATTGACGACGAGCCCGGTGTCGGCGGTGTTGCTGGTCCAGCCGACGCCGCTGCCGTGGTCGGCGCGCCAGATCCACAGGTGGTCGCCGATGACGTTGCTGCTGTTGACGACGATGCCGGTGCCTGCCTTGCCGACGTCCGCGCCGCCGATGCGGACGTAGACGTCGTGCAGGGAGGCCGGGTCGGTGGCGTGGGAGGCAAAGGAGCCGGCCGGCCCGACCTCGAGCAGCGTCTTCGAGCTGGTGGTGCCGGCGTCGAAGAGCAGGCCCGCGATCTTCACACCGTCGACGTCGGCGACGGTCATCGCGGTGATGCCGCCGTCCGGGACGAGGGTGGCGAGGCCGAGACCGAGCACGACGGTGTCGGGGCGGGTCACCTTCAGGGTCTGGTCCAGGTGGTAGACGCCCGGGGTGACCAGGAGGTTCTTGCCCGCGGCCAGCGCGGAGTTGATCTGGGACGCGGTCGCGCCGGGCTTGACCACGTAGAAGGTGTCCAAGGACAGCGAGCTGCCCGACGGGCTGCCGCCGGCCCAGCTGGTCGCCGTGGAGTCGGTCCGCACCGACGGCACGAACACCTGGTAGGCGCCGTTGCCGTCGACGTACAGGAACGGCTTCTCCCGGCTGACCGGGCTCCGTGCGACCGTGGTGTACGGGGGACGGGGGAAGCTGGTGTTCGGTACGCCCTGGCTGCCGACGAAGACCATGTTCCAGTTGGCGCCGGTCCAGCTGCCCAGCTGGGAGTTGCGGGTCAGCCACTGCTGCTGGCTGCCGGAGTTGACCTGCCCGTCGACCTTGCTGTCGGCCAGGTAGCCGCCGCTGGACCAGCCGCCGTCGTCCAGGGCGAGGTTGCCCCGCAGGTGCATCCGCCGGTACGGCGCCGCCTGCGAGACCGCCCAGCGGTCGCTGCCGCCCGCGGGGTTGACCGAGAGGTTCTCCGCGCCGCGCCAGAAGTTCTGCGTGGCGTTGCCCTGGAACCAGTCCGCCTCGGCGTGCACCGCGCCGCCCACGGAGACGGCGTCGGGGGTCAGGCCGAGGCCCGAAACCTGGGTGTAGAAGCCGACGTTGACATCGGCGCTGTAGGCGCCTGGCTTGAACAGCACGGCGTACCGCTGGGAGCCGAACTGGTTCGTCTCCTGCTGCTTGAAGACGGTGTCCAGCTTGCTCTGGATGGCCGAGGACGACATCGACGGGTCGAAGACGACGACGTTCGGGCCGAGGTCGGGAGTGCTCGTGGACTGGGTCACGGGGACCACCTGGAAGCGCTGGGCGGCGGTGCCGTTGCACGTGTACTGCACGAACTGCACGCTGTCCGCGAGCGAGGCGCCCGGATCGTCCAGGCACTTGCCGCTGCCCCGGTTCACGAAGTGGAAGGCGCCGCCGCCGTCGTCCACCGGCAGCCACTGCTGGTTGGCGCCGCCGCCGTAACTCCACAGGTGCACCGGTGCGTTGTCGGCGGTGGAGACGTCGGCGACGTCCACGACCTGCCCGGTGTCGCTGCCGTTGCCGATCCGGACATAGCCGTCACTGGTGGCGGCGAAGCTCCACTGCTGTGCCGTGGTGGTGTTGCAGGCGTACTGCTGCACGACGGTGCCGTTGGCGGTGCCGGCCGCCTTGGCGTCCAGGCATCTGCCGCTCGCGGCGTTCATGACGGTGGCGAAGCCGGTGGGCAGGGCAGAGGTCGTGGCATGCGCGGGAGCGGCGGTGAGCAGGGACGCGGCCGCCATGGCGACCAGTGCGACGGCCGTCGGTCTGCGACGGCGGGTGAGGGGAAGCACGGGTTCTCCTAGCGGACGGGGGTCAGCCGGTGTGGGCAGCGAAGACGCGGGGGTAGTCCGAGGCGGACTGCGGCTGTCGGCGGGGCCGCCGGTGCACGGGCGGTCGCGGTCGGCGGAACCTGCCCCCGGCGGCATCAAGGCACTTGCCGGTGGCGGCCTCGGCCGGGGCGGCGGTGAGCAGGCCGGTGGCGAGGGACAGGGTGGCGAGCGAGACGGCTGCGGACAGTGCTCTGGCCATGCGGGGCGGCCTTTCGCGTGGGGGGGGTGCCGGACGCAGGCCAACGTGGATGTGTCGATGGGGTGTTGAGTGCATCCGGAGTCTTTGATTAAGGCGTGAAGTTAAAGGTCCGGACCACTGGCGTCAAGGGGGTGGGCAGCAACCCGGCGGCGGCCTGGAGGCGGCCCACCCCTCCGTCTCAGGCCGTCGTCACCTCGTCGTCCCGCTGGGCGAACTGCGTGCGGTGCAGCTCCGCGTACCGTCCGCCCGCCGCGAGGAGTTCCTCGTGCGTGCCCCGTTCCACGATCCGGCCTGCCTCCACGACCAGGATCTGGTCGGCGGCCCGGACGGTGGACAGACGGTGGGCGATCACCACGGCGGTGCGGCCCTCCAGGGCCTCCGTGAGCGCCTCCTGGACGGCCGCCTCGGAGGTGTTGTCCAGGTGCGCGGTGGCCTCGTCGAGGATGACCACGCGCTGGCGGGCCAGCAGCAGCCGGGCGATGGTCATGCGCTGGCGTTCGCCGCCGGAGAGCCGGTAGCCGCGCTCGCCGACCACCGTGTCCAGGCCGTCGGGCAGGGACCGTACCACCTCGGCGAGGCGGGCGCGGCCGAGGGCGTCCCACAGCTCCTCGTCCGTGGCCGTGGGACGGGCCAGCAGCAGGTTGGCGCGGACCGTGTCGTGGAAGAGGTGGCCGTCCTGGGTGACCATGCCGAGGGTGGCCCGCAGGGCGGCCGCGGTCAGGTCGCGGACATCGGTCCCGCCCAGGCGGACGGCGCCGGCGTCGACGTCGTACAGGCGCGGCAGCAGCTGCGCGATGGTGGACTTGCCGGCGCCGGAGGAGCCGACGAGGGCGACGGTCTGGCCGGGTTCGGCGCGGAAGGAGATGCCGTGCAGCACCTCGGCGCCGCCGCGGGTGTCGAGGGCGGCGACCTCCTCCAGGGAGGCGAGGGAGACCTGGTCGGCGGACGGGTAGGCGAAGCGGACGTCGTCGAACTCGACCGCGACCGGGCCCTCGGGCACCTCTACGGCGTCCGGCTTCTCCTCGATGAGCGGCTTCAGGTCGAGCACCTCGAAGACCCGCTCGAAGCTGACCAGCGCGCTCATCACCTCCACGCGGGCGCCGGCGAGTGCGGTGAGCGGGGCGTAGAGCCGGGTCAGCAGCAGGGCGAGGGAGACGACCGCACCGGCCTCCAGGGTGCCGTGCAGGGCGAACCAGCCGCCGAGGCCGTAGACGAGGGCCAGGGCGAGGGCGGAGACCAGGGTGAGGGCGGTGATGAACACCGACTGCGCGGTCGCCGTGCGCACCCCGATGTCACGGACCCGGCGGGCGCGGGCCGCGAACTCCGCCGACTCCTCCTCCGGGCGGCCGAACAGCTTGACCAGGGTGGCGCCGGGCGCCGAGAAGCGCTCGGTCATCCGGGTGCCCATGGCCGCGTTCAGCGCCGCCGCCTCCCGCTGCATCCGGGCCATCCGGCTGCCCATGCGGCGGGCAGGCAGCACGAACACCGGCAGCAGCATCAGCGCGAGCAGGGTGATCTGCCAGGACAGGGTGAGCATGACCGCGAGGGTGAGCAGCAGGGTCACCAGGTTGGTCACCACACCCGAGAGCGTGTTGGCGAACGCCCGCTGGGCGCCGATCACGTCGTTGTTGAGACGGCTGACCAGCGCTCCCGTACGGGTACGTGTGAAGAACGCGACGGGCATGCGCTGCACATGATCGAACACAGCCGTGCGCAGGTCGAGAATGAGCCCCTCCCCGAGCGTCGCCGACAGGCGCCGCCCGAGGATGCCGAGCCCCGCCTCCGCAAGGGCGACGACCGCGATGAGCAGCGAGAGCCGCACGACCGTCCCGGAGTCGTGGCCCGCCACGATCGCGTCGACGACGCGGCCGGCGAGCACGGGCGTGGCCACGGCGAGCAGTGCGGTCACCACCCCGAGCAGCACGAAGCGGACGATGCCCGCGCGGTGCGGGCGGGCGAAGGCGGCGATACGGCGCAACGTGGCGCGGGCGAAGGGGCGGCGCTCCTGCTGCGCGGTCATCACGCTGTGCAGCTGCGTCCATGCGGTGGTCTCCATGCTCATGGGAGAGAACGTAAGACCTCAAGCTTCGTTGAGGTCAATGTCCGCGCCATTTCACCCCCACCGGCGTCCCCTCACCCAAAGGCCTCCATGACTCCTCCCGCTCCCCTCTCTCATCCGCTGCCCGTCCGTAAGGCGCCGTCCGTGCCCGCGCCACCCTGCGTTGGCGTGGCACGGAGAACCTCTCCCGGTGTGACAGCGGTACGACTCCCCGGCCTCCGTGCGGCACGCCTCCCCCGGCTCGCCCGGCGCATCCCCGTGCGGCAGCTGCTGTGCCTGCTTCCGCTCCTGCTCGTCGCGCTCGTCGCGGTGCAGCACAGGTCGGTGCTCGTCGAGGGCTTCGGCCAGCTGCGGACCGCCTCGTGGCCCTGGCTGCTGGCGGCGGCCGGCGCCACCTGTCTGACGTGGGTGGCCGCGGCCTTCACCCGGCAGGGCGCCGTCGTCCAGCCGCTGCCCCGGTGGCGGCTGCTGGCCACGCAGTTCGCGGCGGGCTCGGCCAACCACCTGCTGCCGACGGGGCTGGGCGCGGGCGCGGTCAACCTGCGGTTCATGACCGTGTGCGGGGTGCCGCTCGCCCGCTCCTCCGCCGCGCTCGCGCTGTACCTGCTCGCCGAGTCGGTCGGCCGGCTGAGCCTGCTGGCCGCGCTGCTGCTGGTCTTCCCCGACGCGCTGCGGCTCGGCACCCTGCTGCCCGCCGGGGACGTCGGACCGGTGCTGTCCGTCGCGGGCGCGGTGCTGGCCGTGGCGGTGGCCGCGCTGGCAGTCGTACGACGCCTGCGCGCGGCCGTGCTCGGCTTCGTGCGCACCGCCCTGGGCGAGGCCCGCTCGGTGCACACGCGTCCGGCCCGGGCGCTGGCCCTGTGGGGCGGGTCGCTCGCCTTCCCCGCGCTTCAGGCGGCCGGCCTGGTGGCGGTGGGACAGGCGCTGGGGCTGCCGGTACCGCCCGCGCACATGGCGCTCGCGTATCTGGCCGCGACGGTCGCGGTGGCGCTGGTGCCCACGCCGGGCGGACTCGGCTCCGTCGAGGCCGCGCTGATCGTGGCCCTGGTCGCGGCGGGCGGCCCGGTGGCGGTGGCCACGGCGGTGGTGCTCGCCTACCGCATCATCACCGTCTGGGTACCGCTGGTGCCGGGGGCGTTGACGCTGGGGGCGCTGGTGCGGCTGAAGGTCATCTGAGGCAGAGTGGCTCTCCGAGCCGCAGCCTGAGAAGGAGTACCCGCCGTGCCGGTCCGCGTGGAGCGCAAGGAGCACGTCACCACGATCGTCCTGTCCCGTCCCGAGGTCCGCAACGCGGTGGACGGCCCGACGGCTGCGGAACTCGCCGCCGCATTCCGGGAGTTCGAGGCCGACGAGAACGCGCGGGTGGCGGTGCTGTGGGGTGAGGGCGGCACGTTCTGCGCGGGCGCCGACCTGAAGGCGATGGGCGGTGAGCGCGGCAACCGGGTCGCCGAGGACGGCGACGGGCCGATGGGCCCGACGCGGATGCGGCTGTCCAAGCCGGTCGTCGCTGCCGTCGCGGGGCACGCCGTGGCGGGCGGCCTCGAACTGGCCCTGTGGTGCGATCTCCGGGTCGCCGAGGAGGACGCCGTGTTCGGGGTGTTCTGCCGCCGCTGGGGCGTGCCGCTGATCGACGGCGGCACGGTACGGCTGCCCCGGCTGATCGGCACCAGCCGGGCCATGGACATGATCCTGACCGGCCGTCCGGTGCCGGCCCGTGAGGCGTACGAGACAGGCCTCGCCAACCGCCTGGTCCCCACGGGCCACGCCCGCGCAGCGGCCGAGGAGCTGGCGGCCGTCATCGCCCGCTTCCCGCAGGCCTGCCTGCGGGGCGACCGGGCCTCGGTGCTGGACCAGGAGGGGCTGGACGAGGAAACGGCCCTGCGGGGCGAACTCCGTTACGGCACCGGTGTGCTGGCCGAGGGGCTGGACGGGGCGGCACGCTTCGCCGGGGGTGCCGGGCGGCACGGGTCCTCCACGGATCTGTGAGCACGCCGGGGCTGACCGCCCAGGACCTCGATCGGAGTCACTCCCCGTCCGCCAGCCACTCCAGCACCGCACCGGCCGCCTGCGCCCCGTCCCGGGTCGCCGCCCTGGCACGCTGCCCGGGGTGCAGCACACCGCCGGAGGCGAAGACGCCCGGACGCGAGGTGTGCGGGCCCGTCGCCAGCTTGATGCCGGCCCGGCGGGCGAGTTCGTTGTCGGGGACGAAGTCGCCGGTGAAGACGACCGTGTCGCAGGGCAGGGTCGCGGTACGGCCGTCGCGGTGGCGGACGCGGACGCCGGACAGGCGGCCGTGGCCGAGGAGTTCGGCGACCGTGGTGTCCGTGAGGAGCGGGACACCATGCCGGAGGCGGGCCCACTGGGCGCGGGCACGTGCCGTCCCGGCCCGCGGGTGTTCCGTGACCAGGGCGACGACGTCGGCCCCGGCGGCACGGACGGTGTCGGCCGCCGCGTACGACACGTCCTGCGCACCGACCACCACCGCCCGGGTGCCGATCGAATGCCCGAACAGGTGGACCGCCTGCTGGAGTTCGCCGGTGGTGTAGACACCGGCGGGCCGGGTGCCGGGCACCAGCCGGGCCGCGCGGGGGCGTTCGCGGGAGCCGGTGGCCAGGACGACGGCACCGGCGTCGATCGTCTCGGGGCCCTGCGGACTGACCGTGGCAAGCGTGCGCGTGCCCACCCAGTCGAGCACCGTCACCCCACTGCGCACCACGGCCCCGGCGCGCGTGGCGCCCCGCGTGAGCAGACGGGCGTACCCGGGGCCGGTCAGCGGGTGTACCCAGGTGCCGAAGCCGCCGTGGGCGCAGTGCCGTGGCACTCCCCCGGGCTGTGCCTCCCGGTCCAGCACCTCGACCCGGCCGGCACCGGCGGCGGCCAGGCGGGCCGCGGCCGCCAGTCCGGCGGGACCGGCGCCGACGACGAGGACGTCGACCCGGCGTACGGCGCGTCCCGCGGTCATGTGCGGGCCTCCTCGAACAGCTGCCGTACCGCCGCGCCGCAGTAGAAGCCCTGGCAGCGGCCCGCCCGGGCGCGGGTGCGGCGGCGCAGGCCGTCCAGGGTGCGCGGCGGGATCGTACTGGCGAGGGCGTCGCGGATCTCGCCGCGGGAGACGCGCTCGCAGTGGCAGACGAGGGTGCCGTACTCCGGGTCGGCGGCGATGAGTTCGAGCCGCCGGCAGGGGCGCGGGAACGCCTCCCCGAGGTTGGGCATGGACACGGGGTCCGGTTCCCGCGTCGGGCCGAGGTCGAGCCCGGTGTCGGCCAGCAGGGCCGCGACGTGGGCGGCGATGGCCATGGACGCGGTCAGGCCGGTGGAGCGGATGCCGCCCACGGTGACGTACGCCTGCTCGGGGTGGGCGGTGATGCGGTAGTCCTCGTGCTCGGTGGCCGCGCGCAGCCCGGCGTAGACGGCGGTGACCTCCTCGTCCAGCAGTGCGGGCAGGATACGGCCGCCCTTCTCCCGCAGCAGGGCGATGCCCTCGGCGGTGGAGCCGGTGGCCCGTTTGTCGTGCAGGTCCTCGGCGGTGGGTCCGAGCAGGACGTTGCCGTGGACGGTGGGGGCGATCAGGACGCCCTTGCCGAGGGCGGTCGGGACGGGGAGGAGGATGTGCCGGACCAGGGAGCGGGCGAGCTTGTCGTGGACGATCAACTGGCCGCGGCGCGGGGTGACGGTGAAGTCGTCGTGGCCGAGGGCCCGGTCGAGGGTGTCGGCGTGCAGGCCTGCCGCGTTGACCAGGTGGCGGGTGTGCAGGGTGCCCCTGGAGGTGGTCAGGCGGTGGCCGTCCGCGCTCCGGCTCACCCCGTGCACCCGGGTGTTCAGGTGCAGGTCGACGCCCGCGCGGACCGCCTGGGTGGCGTACGCCAGGGTCGTCGTCCAGGGGCAGATGATGCTCTCGCCGGGCACGTGGAGGGCGCCGAGCGCGCCGGGGCCGAGGTGCGGCTCGCGGGCGTACAGCTCGTCGGCGCCGAGGAGCCGGATGTCCGGGCAGTCGTTGCGCTCGGACTTCTCGGCCAGGCGCGGCAGGGCAGCCAGCTGGTCCTCGTCCCAGGCGACGAGCAGGGCGCCGACCCGTTCGACGGGGATGCCGGACTCGGCGGCGTAGGCGGCCAGCCGCCGGGAGCCCTCGCGGACCAGCCGGGCCTCCAGAGAATCCGGAGTCGCGTCGAAACCGGTGTGCAGGATCGCGGTGTTGGCCTTGGAGGTGCCCTGGCCGACGTCGTCCTGAGCCTCGACCACGGCGAGGCGCAACCCGGGACGGCGGGCGAGTTCACGAGCGACAGCGCAGCCGACCACACCGGCGCCGACGACCGTCACGTCGTACACCCGCTCAGGCAGCGCCCCCTCGGCGGTGACCGTCATGAGCCGAGCAGGGCGGCGACCGCGGTACGGAAGCCGGTGTGCAGGATCGCGGTGTCGGCCTTGGAGGTGCCCTGGCCGACGTCGTCCTGAGCCTCGACCACGGCGAGGCGCAACCCGGGACGGCGGGCGAGTTCACGAGCGACGGCACAGCCGACCACACCGGCGCCGACGACCGTCACGTCGTACACCCGCTCAGGCAGCGCCCCCTCGGCGGTGACCGTCATGACCCGAGCAGGGCGGCGACCGCGGTACGGAAGCCGGCGAGGCGTTCGGCGGCCTGGTCGGCCGGGATGCGGGGTTCGTACACGGCGGCGGGCTTCCAGTCGGGCAGGGCGTCTTCCACGCTCAGCGTAGGGTCCGCGCCGAGCCGGGCGAGGGCGGCGGCGCCGAGCGCGGTGGCGTCGGGCAGCGCGGACACCTCGACGGGGCGTTGCAGGAGGTCGGCCTGGGTCTGCATGAGCAGGGCGGAGCGGGTCAAGCCGCCGTCGACGCGCAGCGCGTCGAGCGGGGTGCCGAGGTCGGCCTCGGCCGCCTCGGCCAGCTCGACCACCTGGGCCGCCAGGCCCTCGCACAGGGCGCGCACCACGTGTCCGGGTCCGGTGTCGAGGCCGAGCCCGGTCAGGGAGCCGCGCACCTCGCCGCGCCACCAGGGGGCGGCGAGCCCGGCGAGGGCGGGGACGAAGGTGACACCGCCGCTGTCGGGGACGGCGCCGCCGACCGGGTCGAGGTCGGCGGCCGAGGAGATGACGCCGAGGTCGGTGAGCCAGCGCACGGCCGAGGCGGCCGTGTAGACCTGCCCGTCGAGGCAGTAGCCGGTGTCTCCGGCGAGCCGCCAGGCGACGCAGCTCACCAGGCCGGACGTACCACGCCGGGGGGTGCCGCCGGTGTGCGCGAGCAGGAAAGCGCCCGTGCCGTAGGTGCACTTGGCGCCGCCCGGGCCGGTGATGCGCTGGGCGAGCAGGGCGGCCTGCTGGTCGACCGCGAGTCCCGTGAGCGGGATCTCGGGGCCGAACGCCCTTGTGCTGCCGATGGGTTGGGCGTTGTCGACCACCTGCGGGAGCTGTTCGGCCGACAGTCCGTAGGTCTCCAGTGCGCGCGGCGACCACTGAGCGTGGTCGAGGTCGAGGAGCTGGGTGCGGCCGGCGGTGGCCGCGTCGGTGACGAAGGCTCCGGTGAGGCGGTGGACCAGCCAGGCGTCGGAGGTGGTGACGACGCCCTCGCGGGTGAGGTGGCGGCGGATCCAGGCCATCTTGGGTGCGGCGAAGTACGGGTCCAGGGGCAGTCCGGTCAGCTGCCGCAACTCATCGGCGTGCGCGGCGAGTTCGCTGCAGACGCTGTCGGCGCGCCGGTCCTGCCACACGAGCGCGTCGGTCAGCGGGCGGCCGCTTGCCGGGTCCCAGGCGAGGACGGTCTCGCCCTGGTTGGCCAGGCCCATGGCCACGACGTCCTCGCCGGCCTCGGCGAGAGCGCGCTCACCGGCGTCCAGGACCGAGCCGTACAGCTCGGCCGGGTCCACCTCGACAAGGCCGCCGGGCAGGTAGCGGGGCGTCACGGCGGCGAACCCGGCGCCGAGGACCCCGCGTTCGGGGCAGACGACCAGGGCCTTGGTGCCGGAGGTGCCCTGGTCGACGGCGAGCACCGGCCCCGTCATCGCATCCTCCCGCACACCCCGTTGAAGATCGGCGCGAACAGCCTGCCGCCGGTCCGCGTCCGGCGTCAAGGCCGATCGGTCTGCGATCAACTGCCGGTCCATTTGGTTGAGTTGACAACAATAGCGAGGCCCAACCTCCGCCCCTATAGTGACCGCCGACCCGCACAAGCCCCTCAGCCAACGCCCAGAGGAGGGCTGTTGCTACCGCACCGCGCCACCCCGCCCGTCCGCTCGCGGACCGGGACGGGCGGCTGATGGCCAGAGAAGGAGCACGCCCCTCCTACGACCCCGCCGGCCACGACGGGGCCCTGCGCACCGCCCTCCAGGATCTGCGCACCGGGCGCTGGATGGCGATGCGCACCCTGCTCGCGGACACCCCGAGCTGGTGGCAGTGGACCCAGCGCACCCAGGTCCTCGCGGCCGCGGCGGCCGGTACCGACGTGGTGCGGGCCTGGCTCGCCGAGGAGCCTCACAGCGTGCCGGCCACGGTGATGCACGCCCGGGTCGGCGTGGAGCGGGCCCTGCGGGCGCAGCGCGAACGGCACCGCCGTACGCACGAGTTGTGGATCGAGGCGTGGGACGCCGCCCAGTCCGCCACCGAGGCCGCCCCGCACGACCCCGTGCCCTGGGTGTGTCTGCTGGCGTTGGCCCAGCTCGATCCCGAGCAGCGCTGGGAGGAGCACCGGGCGCCGCCGCCGGAGCCCATGCTGCCGCCGGGCCCCTGGGGACTGCTGGCCGAGGCCGGCCGGCGCGACCCGCACAACCGCGAGGCCCACCACCGCATGCTCCAGTTCCTGTACGCGATCGGTTCCTCGGACCGGCTCGCCGAGGCTGCGGGCTACGCCCAGTGGGCCGCGGCCTCGGCGCCGCCCGCCTCCGCGCTGCATCTGCTGCCGCTGTACGTGCGGGTCGAGCGCTACCGGCGCGGCAGCGGGCACGACGCGGCGCTCGACCTGCACTGGGTCGCGGAGGACGCGACCCGGGAGGCGCAGCGGGCGCTGCACTCCTGGTTCGAGCGGGCACCCCGGGCCGAACGCTCCCTGCTGGACCTCAACCACCTGGCCCACGCCCTGTGGGGTGCCCTCCGGTTCCCGGACGCGGCCCGGGTGTTCGACGCGATCGGCCCGTACTTCACGCCCCCGCCCTGGATGTACCGCACACCGGACCGGGCCCGTGCCGTGGAGGTCTTCCTGCAGGCCAGGGACCGCTGCCGCGCGGCTGCCGAGGACTCCGGCACCCACCCCTGACACCCCCCACTTCCCCGGAGGTCTCCGCATGTCCCCCGAGCCATCGCCCTCCCCACGGCTGCCGCAGCACGACGAGGAGCAGCGGCTGCGCGAGCTGGGCTACCGCCCGGTGCTGGCCCGCCGCATGGGCGGCTTCGGCAACTTCGCGATCAGCTTCTCGGTGATCTCGATCCTGTCCGGCTGCATGACCCTCTACGGCTTCGGCCTGGGCGCCGGCGGGCCCGCCGTGATGCTGTGGGGCTGGGCGGGCGTCGGCCTGTTCGTGCTGTGCGTGGGCCTCGCGCTCGCCGAGGTCACCAGCGCCTACCCGACCTCCGGCGCCCTGTACTACATGGCCGACCGGCTCGGCGGCCGCCGCTGGGGCTGGTACACGGGCTGGCTGAATCTGCTCGGTCTGCTCGGTGCGATCGCCGGCATCGACTACGGCGCCGCCCTGTTCACCGGCGCCTTCGCCAGCATCCAGTGGGGCTTCGAGCCGACCCCCGGCAAGACGATGCTGATCTTCTGCGCCATCCTGCTGCTGCACGCCGTGCTGAACCTGTTCGGCGTCCGCCTGGTCAGCCTGCTCAACTCGGTCAGCGTGTGGTGGCACCTGGCCGGTGTCGCGCTGATCGTCGGGTCGCTCGCGATCGTCCCGGACCACCACCGCTCGCCCTCCTTCGTGTTCACCAAGTTCGTCAACGACACGGGCTGGTCGAGTCCGCTCTATGTGGCGGCGATCGGCCTGCTGCTCGCCCAGTACACGTTCTCCGGCTACGACGCCTCCGCCCACCTCTCCGAGGAGACCTCCAACGCCTCGGTGTCCGCGGCGCGCGGCATCGTACGGTCCATCTGGGTGTCGTGGATCGCGGGCTTCGTGCTGCTCGCCGGTCTGTCCTTCGCCATCCAGGACTACGACGCCACGCGCACCACCGGCACCGGGGTGCCGCCCGCGCAGATCCTGCTCGACGGCCTCGGCACCGGCGGCGCGAGCGCGCTGCTGCTCGTCGTGATCACCGCCCAGCTGTTCTGCGGGAACGCCGAGGTCGCCGCGGCCAGCCGCATGGTGTTCGCGTTCAGCCGGGACGGCGCCCTGCCCGGCTCGCACCTGTGGCGGCGGGTCAGCAGCCGCACCCAGACCCCGGTGGCCGCGGTGTGGCTGTCGGTGGTCGTGGCCGGCGTCCTCGCCCTGCCGTCGCTGTACTCGGCGACGGCGTACGGCGCGGTCACCGCCATCAACGTCATCGGCATCACCCCCGCCTACGCCATCCCCGTGCTGCTGCGGCTGCGCGCGGGCGACCGTTTCCAGCCGGGTCCCTGGAACCTGGGCCGGTGGAGCAGGCCGGTCGGCTGGATCGCGGTCATCTGGGTGGCCTGTGTGACGGTGCTGTTCTGCCTGCCGCAGTCCTCTCCGGTCACCGTCGACACGATGAACTACGCGGCCGTGGCGCTCGTCGTCGTCCTGCTCCTGGCCAGCATCTGGTGGTACGTCGCCCGCCGCGCCTACGGCACGCCCACCACCGCCGCCTACGGCAGCGACCGCGACCAGGCCGAACTCGCGGACGGCATCGTCTGAACGGCGCGTTCCGAGCGCGGTCGAGGTACGAACTGGTGTTCCGGATACGGCAGGATGAAGGATCGCGCCGACCGCCCGTGACCGGGTGGGCGGCGCGATCGCACATTCCGGACATCGAGCAGGTGGCAACGTGACGAGACTTCACAGCGGGCTCTCCGCAGCAGCATTGCGTCCCGGAGGTGAGCGGTGAACCGCGCGCTGACCCTGGACGACCTCGTCCTCGCCGGGATCGCCCTGGCCGCGGGCCTGCTGCTGGCCTTCCTGTCCCGCACGCTGCTGCGCTGGCTGGCCAAGCACGCCAAGCGGACCAAGTGGAGCGGTGACGACGTCATCGTGGACGCGCTGCGCTCCGTCGTCCCGTGGGCGGCGATCGCGGGCGGCGCGTCGGCGGCCGCCGCGGTGCTGCCGCTGACCCGAACCGTCCAGCACCACGTCAACCAGACCCTCCAGGTGTGGCTGATCTTCGTGGTGACCCTGTCCGCGGCCCGGGTGATCGCGGGCCTGGTCCAGACGGTCACCCAGAGCCGCTCGGGAGTCGCGGGTTCGGCCACCATCTTCGTCAACATCACCCGGGTGCTGGTCCTGGCGATCGGCTTCCTGGTGGTACTGCAGACGCTCGGCATCTCCATAGCGCCCCTGCTCACCGCCCTCGGCGTCGGCGGTCTGGCCGTCGCCCTCGCCCTCCAGGACACGCTCGCCAACCTCTTCGCGGGCATCCACATCCTCGCCTCCAAGACCGTCCAGCCGGGCGACTACATCCGGCTGACCAGCGGCGAGGAGGGCTACGTCGTGGACATCAACTGGCGTCAGACGACGGTCCGCCAGCTGTCCAACAACCTGGTGGTCATCCCCAACAACCAGCTCGCCAAGACCAACATGACCAACTTCACGCGTCCCGAGCAGCAGTTGACGATCCTGGTGCAGGTGGGCGTGAGCTACGACAGCGACCTGGACCACGTCGAGCGGGTCACGACCGAGGTCATCGCCGAGACCATGACCGAGATCACCGGCGCCGTCCCGGACCACGAGCCCGCCATCCGCTTCCACACCTTCGGGGACTCGCGCATCGGGTTCACGGTGATCCTCGGCGTCGGTGAGTTCAGCGACCAGTACCGGATCAAGCACGAGTTCATCAAGCGCCTGCACCGCCGCTACCGCATGGAGGGCATCCGTATCCCGGCCCCGACCAGGACGGTGGCGCTGCAGCAGGGCGCGGTGGTGATTCCGCAGCAGCGCAGCGGGGAGGACCTGCCGTCGGGTTCGGCCGTGACCGATTAGCGGCTCCGGGTCGTCCGTTCAGCCGTCGCCGGTGTGGCAGCACGAACCGCGCCGCAAGGTGTGGGCGACCTCGAGCCAGGTGGTGTCCCGGGGCGCGGGGTGATCGCGGTGCTCGTGCACGGCTGTCAGGTCGCTCTGCCGGTGGAGGATGCCGTCCCGCACCACCAGCGGGGTGTCGACGAGGGTGGCGAAGTCGGTGAACGGATCGCCGTTGACGACGGTCAGATCGGCGATCCTGCCCTCCTGGACGGTGCCGAGGTCGCCGTCGAGTCCGAAGAGACGGGCCGGGACGGTCGTGGCGCAGTGCAGGGCCTCGGCCACGGTGAAGCCGTGGGCGTGCAGGGCGCGCAGGGCCAGGTGCAGGGACAACCCGACGGGAACCAGCGGGGCGTCGGTGCCGAGGGCGAGCACGGCACCGTGGGCGGCCAGCCGCCGGTAGTCGGCCATCTCCACGGCCAGGGCGGCGAGTTGATGCGCCGTGGGGGCGGTCTGGGCGCGGGCGCGCACGGAGGCCACGTCCCACGGCGGCATGAGCCGGCTCACCCGCGGATCGTCGGCGAGCCCGGGATCGGCGCCGAGGAGGGCCTGCGCGGTGAACGGGGTGATGACGAGGCGGAAGGAGCCGTCGGCGTACTGCTCGACCAGGTCCTGGTGGAGGTGCCCGAGGGGGGTCGTGGCATGCCCGTAGGGCAGTCGCTGGGTGGCTTGCAGATGGGTCGTCAGATCCTGGCCGGCCGACCGGCCGGGCGAGCACAGGTGGCTGCCGCTGGGCACGCCCAGCTCGTGCGCCGCCTCGGCGGCCTGGGCCATGACCTGCCCCGAGGCGCGCACATAGGTCTTGACGAAGTCGACGTCCAGGGCGGTGGCCCGCTGCAGAGTGCGTGCGACGCCGGCGCGGGTGCGGTGGGCCCGGCCCATGCTGTAGGCGGTGCGGGAGCCGTCGATGAGTTCCGCACAGGCGAGCTGGCGCGGGCCCAGACCGTGCCCGGTGCCGGCCGACTCGCGCAGCCGGACCGCCTCGTACAGCGGTCCGCCCAGGCAGGCGGTGGTGGTGATGCCGTAGGCGAGCGCGGTCAGGCCCTGCCGGGCGCCGTAGGTGGCGTTGTAGGGGTGGGTGTGGCTGTCGAACAGGCCGGGGACGACGGTCTGGCCCAGGGCGTCGACGGTGCGGTGACCCGGGCGGCGCGTCCGGTGGGGTTCCACGGCGGTGATGCGGTCGCCGCTGATGAGGATGTCGATGTCCCGGCGGGGAGCGGCACCGGTGCCGTCCCACAACTGCCCGGCGTGGATGCGCAGGTTGTCCCGCCGCGCCGCCGTGCGGGGGCGGGCAAAGAGACCGGCGGACAGGGTGCGCACGCCGTCAGCCGAGGAGCCCAGGGACATCAGGCGCAGCCGTCCGCAGGACAGGTACAGCAGCGTGCGCGAGTCGCCGGCCCAGCTGGGATGGTCGGCGGGCTCGTCGGTGAGTTGCCGGGCCGGACCCGCGGGCGTGCCGTCGGCGGTGACCGGCAGCAGCCACAGGACCGACTCGGCGACCAGGGCCATCCAGCGGCCGTCGGGGGACCACACCGGTCCGCAGGCGACGCGGTCCGACAGCGACTGGTGCGCGTCGGGCAGGTGGCGTTTCTCGGTACCGGTGCGGGTGTCGATGACACGGATGAGGTTGTAGCCCTCGCGGAAGCGGTGGTTCAGCCGGTTGCGGTCGCAGAAGGCCACGTACCGGCCGTCCGGTGACCAGGTCGGGGCCCCGGGCGGCCCGTCGGTGGCCAGCGGCCGGGCCACCACCCGCTCCTGACCGCTCGCCGGATCCCGCAGCAGCAGGTTTCCCGCGACGTCGTGGCAGGCCAGCAGGGAGCCGTCCGGCGACAGGGCCGGGTGCAGCCGTCCGCCGCCGGCCAGCAGCCGGTCGTCGCCGTCCTCCAGGCCGAACCGGTGCACCGCGGCCAGACCGTCCCGGTCGGTGCAGTACAACAGGCTGCGCCCGTCGGGCGCCCAGGCGGGCATCTGCACGTAGTGGACGGGCTCGCCCTGCAGGAGCTTGCGCGGCGCGCCGTCGACCGGCAGCAGCCACAGCGCGTTCAGCGCGACGAACGCCACCTGCCTCCCGTCCGGCGACAGGGCCGGCAGATGGATGCCGCGCACCGGGTCCGGCGCCGGGGAGCCGAGGGCGCGGGTCCTGGGCCGCCCCACGGGCCGGGGCACCTTGATCCGGGCGGTGAACGGCACGTCCACCACGGAGGGTTCGGCCAGGGTACGGATGCGGATGCGGCCGTCGGCGACGTGCAGCAGCCGGTCCTCGTCCAGCCAGCACGGCGGGGCCGCCGCGAGGTCCTCGTCCGCCGTGACGACGTGCCCGTCGACCATCAGCACCGCGTGCGTGGGCGGCAGGGACGGCGAGTCGCCCGTGCCGGACAGGTGCACATAGGCGATCCGGCCGCCCGGGGAGACGGACGGGCACAGCAGCCTGCCCTCCGTCACCGTGCGCACCACCTCCGCCGTGCCGCCGGTGGCGGGCACGCGGACGAGGGCGAGGCCGCCGTCGTTTCCGCCGTCCGGCCGGTGCGCGGCCCGTACGCAGACCAGCGACCGCCCGTCCGGCCACCACACCGGATCGAAGTCCTCGAAGTCCCCGCCGGTGACCCGGTGCAGCCGGCCGCTGTCCGCCTCCAGGGTCCACAGACCGAAGGAAGTGCCGGTGACGGCGTCGCCGCCGCGCTCGGACGAGAAGGCGATCCGGGTCCCGTCCGGTGACCAGGCCGCCCCGCGGTCGTCCC
Organism: Streptomyces cellostaticus; assembly: GCF_001513965.1. GTDB lineage: Bacteria > Actinomycetota > Actinomycetes > Streptomycetales > Streptomycetaceae > Streptomyces > Streptomyces cellostaticus. The sequence continues at coordinate 261,189 of NZ_KQ948015.1, forward strand.
ACGGCCCGTCGGTCAGCTGCCGCAGCTCGCTGCCGTCCGGCCGCATCGACCACAGGTGGAAGGCGCCACCGCGGTAGCCGCAGACGGCGAGCCGCTCACCGTCCGGCGACAGCGCCGGGCGGGTGGCCTCCAGCGACCAGTCCGTCAGCTGCCGGGCCGTCCCGCCGGCGCGAGGGACCTGCCACAGGACTCCCTGCACCTCCGCGATCAGCGCCGAGCCGTCGCGGCAGGCGGTGACCGATCCGCCGGTCGTCTCGCGGTAGGTGAGGACCTGATCCCCGGCGCGGGCGGCTCGCCGGCCCGCTGCCAGGGCCGGCGCCGGTGACACGGCAGCGGCCACTCCGGCGGCGGAGGCACCCAGGAAACCCCGACGGCTGACGAAGCCGAAGCCCATGTCCTTGCCCTTCCCTCCCACAGGAACACCCGGTCCGACCGGTGCAACGAGCGGCCGGGTGGTACGTGGCGGGACCGGGATCATCCGGAGGATTCCACGGCGGCACGGGAAGTGGTGAGGCGAAAGCGCGCCGTTGCGGCGGGTCCCCCGGCCCTACCGGGACCGAGGGCGAGGTGGCGGGCGGAGCCGGGCCCGGCTCCGCCCGCCGCCGCTGATCAGAGCGTGGCCGAATTCTCGTGCCAGTGGCCGCCGCGCCTGCTGTGCGGGGCCGCGAAGGACGAGCTGACCGGGTTCACCGTCCAGTCGGGGTGGCCGGGCATGCGCGGGGTCTTCGTGCCGTAGAGCCAGTCGCGCAGGAAGCCGGACTGGTCCTGGCCGGAGACCTCCGAGGCGACGTCGATGTAGTCGGCCGTGGTCGCGGAGAAGTTGCGGAACCGCTCCAGGAACGTGCGCTCGATGGTGCTGAAGGTGCTCTCGCCGACCAGCTGCCGCAGCGCGTACAGCACCAGCACGCCGCCCAGGTAGCGCTGGCTGTCGAAGAGGTTGGTCGCGTTGGGCGCGGCCACCGGTCCCGAGTCGTGGCGCCACTGGTCGCCGCGGGCGTAGGTGTCCTTCATCCGGGCCTCCATCGTGGTCAGGCCCAGCGAGTCGGCCCAGCCCCGCTCGTAGCGGTACAGCAGCCCGTATAAGTCGGCGTGGCCCTCGTTCAGCCACAGGTCGGCCCAGGTGGCGGGGCTGACCAGGTTGCCGAAGTACTGGTGGACCAGCTCGTGCATCATGTGCGAGCCGATCTTCTTCTCCTCCTGGAGCAGGAAGTTCGGCTTGTAGAGGGTGAGGGTCTGCGTCTCCAGGCCCGTGAAGTCGAAGGCCTTCGGGTCGTCGGAGTTGCACGGCAGCAGGCCGTATGCCTCGAAGGGGAACGCGCCCAGCCGGCCCTCCACCCAGGTCACCTGGCCGGGGGTGAGCGACAGCGCGGGCTCCAGGGCGGCGGCCCGCGCCTGGGGGACGATGTCGCGCACCGGCAGTCCGTGCGGTCCCTGCCGGTCCTTGACCACGTAGGCGCCGACGGTGACCTGGACCAGCTCCGTGGCCATCGGCGAGGCCGAGACGTACGAGTACGCCGTCCGGTCGCCGCTCAGCGTCTCGGTGCCGGTGAGCGTGCCGTTCGCCACCCCGCGCAGCCCGCCCGGCACGGTGATGCGGAAGGAGAAGTCCGCCTTGTCGGAGGGGTGGTCGTTGCACGGGAAGACGGTGTGCGCGGAGTTCGGCTGCGGGCAGACGGCGAAGCCGTCAGGCGTGGGCACCCACGCGGTGTGCGCGAGGGTGCGGCGCGGGTCGGCGGTGTACTCGACGCGGACCGTGACCCCCTTGTCCTCCGCGAGCGCCGTGGCCGGCGTGATCCGCAGCTTCTCGCCCGCCTGTGCGAATGTGGCGGCGGCGTCGGCGACGGTCACGGAACGTATGTCCAGGCCGAGGGCGTCCAGCGAGAAACGGCTCAGTGGCCGGTCGGGGTGGATCTCCAGGGTGGCGATCGCGTCGACCGTCTTGGCCGTGGCGTCGTACGTGAAGTCCAGGTGATAGGACGAGACGCGGTATCCCTTGTTGCCGAGGGAGGGGAAGACGGGGTCGCCGAGGGTCTCGGGGCCGGCAACCGCCGCGGTCCTGCGGGCCGCCGTACGGCCGGCGCTCCCCGCCGCGGAGGGTGCCGCCTCGGCCGGCGTCCCCGCCGCCAGCGCCGCCGCCGTACCTATCAGGGCGGCCGGGGCCGTCACTCTGGTGCGATATCTCATGGTTCGCTTTCGCTTGGGCGGCCGGCTGGTCAGGTCCGGCCGCCGGTCAGTGGGCGATCGCTTGTCATGACCACAAGAACGGGGCTTCGGTTGCACAGGATCCGGGATTCGGTTGCACCCGTGTGGAACTTTTCGAGCCAGGACCCCTGTCGAGCCGATCCTGCTGACGAGATATCTTGATGTCGAGCAATGTTGCAGACGTGGAGCGGAGCACCCGGTGACTGACTCGACCATCATCTACACCTACACAGACGAGGCCCCGGCCCTGGCGACGCATTCGTTCCTGCCGGTGATCCAGGCGTACGCCTCGCAGGCCGGTGTGCCCGTGGCGACCCGCGACATCTCGCTGGCCGGGCGCATCATCGCCCACTTCCCGGAGTACCTGAACGAGGACCAGCGCATCCCGGACGCGCTGGCCGAGCTGGGCGAGCTGGCCAAGACGCCCGAGGCCAACATCGTCAAGCTGCCGAACATCTCGGCGTCCATCCCGCAGCTGAGGGCCGCGGTCGCCGAGCTGCAGGGCAAGGGCTACGCGCTGCCGGACTACCCGGACGACCCGAAGACCGACGAGGAGCGCGAGATCCGCGCCCGCTACGACAAGGTCAAGGGCTCCGCCGTGAACCCGGTCCTGCGTGAGGGCAACTCCGACCGCCGGGCCCCCGCCTCGGTGAAGAACTACGCCAAGACCCACCCGCACCGCATGGGCGCCTGGAGCTCCGACTCCAAGACCAACGTGGCGACCATGGGCGAGAACGACTTCCGCTCCACCGAGAAGTCCGTGGTGATCTCCGAGGCCGGCAAGCTCAGGATCGAGCTGGTCGGCGAGGACGGCACCACCACCGTCCTGAAGGAGTCCGTACCGGTCCTCGAGGGCGAGGTCATCGACGCCTCGGTGCTGCACGTCGCCGAGCTGAACAAGTTCCTCGCCGCGCAGGTCGCCCGCGCCAAGGAAGAGGGCGTCCTGTTCTCCGTGCACCTGAAGGCCACGATGATGAAGGTCTCCGACCCGATCATCTTCGGCCACGTGGTGCGCGTCTTCTTCCCGAAGACGTTCGCGAAGTACGGCGAGACGCTCGCCGCGGCCGGTCTGACCCCGAACGACGGTCTGGGCGGCATCCTCAAGGGCCTGGAGAACCTGCCCGAGGGCGCCGAGATCAAGGCCTCCTTCGACGCCGAGCTGACCGAGGGCCCGGCCCTCGCCATGGTCGACTCCGACAAGGGCATCACCAACCTGCACGTCCCCTCGGACGTCATCGTCGACGCCTCCATGCCGGCGATGATCCGCACCTCCGGCCACATGTGGGGCGCGGACGGCCAGGAGCACGACACCCTCGCCGTCATCCCGGACTCCTCCTACGCCGGTGTCTACCAGGCCGTCATCGAGGACTGCCGGGCCAACGGCGCCTACGACCCGTCCACCATGGGCTCGGTCCCGAACGTCGGTCTGATGGCGCAGAAGGCCGAGGAGTACGGCTCCCACGACAAGACCTTCGAGATCCCGGCCGCGGGCACGGTCCGCCTGGTCGACGGGGCCGGCAACGTCCTGATCGAGCAGCCGGTCGGCCAGGGCGACATCTTCCGCGCCTGCCAGACCAAGGACGCCCCGATCCGCGACTGGGTCAAGCTGGCCGTCACCCGCGCCCGCGCCACCGGCGACCCGGCCGTGTTCTGGCTGGACGAGGGCCGCGCCCACGACGCCAACCTGATCGCCAAGGTGCAGCAGTACCTGCCGGAGCACGACACCGAGGGCCTGGACATCAAGATCCTGTCCCCGGTCGAGGCCACCAAGCTGTCGGTGGAGCGCATCCGCCGCGGCGAGAACACGATCTCGGTGACGGGCAACGTCCTGCGTGACTACCTGACCGACCTGTTCCCGATCCTGGAGCTGGGCACCAGCGCCAAGATGCTGTCGGTCGTCCCGCTGATGGCGGGCGGCGGCCTGTTCGAGACGGGCGCCGGCGGCTCCGCGCCGAAGCACGTCCAGCAGCTGGTCAAGGAGAACTACCTGCGCTGGGACTCGCTCGGCGAGTTCTTCGCGCTCGTCCCCGCCTTCGAGCAGTACGCGACGGCCACCGGCAACGCCCGTGCCCAGGTCCTCGCCGACACCCTCGACCGCGCCACGGCGACCTTCCTCAACGAGGACAAGTCCCCGACCCGGCGCGTCGGCGGCATCGACAACCGCGGCAGCCACTTCTTCCTGTCCCTGTACTGGGCGCAGGAGCTGGCGCAGCAGACCGACGACGCCGACCTGGCCAAGGCCTTCGCCCCGTTCGCCGAGACCCTCGCGGCGAACGAGCAGACGATCGTCGACGAGCTGATCGCCGTCCAGGGCTCCCCGGCCGACATCGGCGGCTACTACCAGCCGGAGAAGGCCAAGGCGGACGCGGTCATGCGCCCGTCGACCACGTGGAACGAGACCCTCGCGTCCCTGAGCTGACGCCTGCGGCGCCTGAGCCGCAGCCGTGAGTGAGACTCCGCCCCGGTCGGTGCCCCCGGCCGGGGCGGAGTCATGCCCGGGAACCGTGAGCCGCGCCACCGGGTGGCCAAGTCGCCGCCTGTCTCCTCGCGGGCCACGGTCTCGTCGCTCCCGGCCGCCTCTCCAGAAAGGGGTGCCCGGCCACCCGGGAATCGCTGATCGGCATGCTCCCGCCCGCCCTCGTTCGGTGCTGGTGTGACACTTTGATCCTGCACCACGCCACTGACAACGCCCTTGGAGCAGCCCGTGACCGAGCCCGTCCCCTCGTACGAACTCCTCCCCGGCGCCGCCGAGTCGCCCGTACTGCTGCACGTGCCGCACAGCGCCCGGGCGATACCCGAAGACGTGCGCCAGGGGATCCTGCTCGACGACGCGGCGCTCGAACGGGAGCTGGACCACATCACCGACGCGCACACCGACCGGATCGCCGAGCGGGCCGCCGGGCTGGCCGGGATCACCCCCTGGCGGTTCGTCAACCGGCTGTCGCGGCTGGTCGTGGACCCGGAGCGGTTTCCGGACGAGCGGGAGGAGATGCTCGCCGTGGGGATGGGGGCCGTGTACACCCGGACCACGCACCGGGGCGAGCTGCGTCCCGCGGAGACGGATCCCGGGCCGCTGGTCGAGCGGTACTTCCGGCCGTACGCGCGGGCGATGACCGAGGCGGTGGCCGGGCGGCTCGCCGCGACCGGGCGGGCCGTGGTGATCGATGTGCACTCCTATCCGGCCGAGCCGCTGCCGTACGAGCTGCACGCGGCGGGAGAGCGCCCGGCCGTGTGCCTCGGCACGGACGCCTTCCACACGCCGCCGGACCTGCGGGAGGCGGCGCGGACGGCGCTGGCGGAATGCGGGGAGACGGGCTTGGACAGCCCGTTCAGCGGGACCTACGTGCCGCTGGAGTACTACGGGCGGGACCGGCGGGTGAGCGCCCTGATGGTGGAGATCCGCCGGGACACGTACATGGCCGAGCCCGGCGGACCGGCCGGACCGGGGCTGGAGCAGCTGGCCGCCGCCTTGGCCTCGCTCGTGGACGCCGTCTAGGCCCGCCGGAGCGGTTCGCGGTCGCCGCGGCCGCGCTCGGGGACGCTGTACGGGGCTCCGGCCGGAACACCATGCGTGGCGAAGGGTGGGCGTGGCTTGTCACCCGGTACGAGGACGTGAAGCTGGTCAGCAACGATCCACGGTTCAGCCGGGCCGAGGTGACCTGCCGTCAGGTGACCCGGCCAGCCCCGGACTTCGCGCCCCGGCCCTGCCACGGACCGGCGGTGACGCACGAGCTGCTGCGCCACATCCCGCACCGCAGCACGGTCCGGCTCGCCCGGATCGCACTGGAGGACGTGGAGCCTGCCGACCACCGGATCGCCGCGGGCGAGCCGGTGTACGTCACCTGCCTCGCCGCCCACCGCGACCCGAATGGCGATGATCCCCGGACCCTGCCCGTCACCCGGTGACCGGGGTCAGGCCCGCAGCCACTCCGTGACGATCACCTCGCCGCCGGCCCGCAGTCGCAGTGCGAACGGGCCGGCGGGCGGTGTGTCGCTGGTGAAGCGGCCCAGGGTGTCGACGGTGACCGGCCGGGCCGTCTGCGGGCCGCCCAGCACCTCGATGCGTGCCGACTGCGGCGGCAGCACCTGACCGATCAGCCCCTCCCCGGTGACCTCGACGTCGACGGTCACAGCGCCCGCGCGGAAGGTCAGCATCCGGGGGGCGTCCGGCACTCCCCTGACCGGCAGCGCGTCCACGAGCGAGTCGAAGGTCAGCTCGGCGATCCGGGCGTCCAGGTCGTGCAACGCATAGGCGTCGAGCGCGAGTTGGAGCAGCGCGGCGGGGACGGGATCCAGGACGGTGGCCGCCTGCCGCAGCTCCTCCTCCAGCAGATCACCGTCGAACCCGGATGCCTCGAAGTCCCCTTCGGGGATGCCGCTTTCGTCCATGCCGCTCACACCGCCCCCCGTGCGTCCATCCGGGCCCGCAGCCGGCGCAGGCAGCGCTGGCGCAGCGGTCCGATACTGCCGACCGCGATGCCGAGCGCGGCCGACACCTCCAGATAGCTGGGCGGTGGCGAGGACATCAGCACCCGCAGTAACTTCCTGCACCGGTCGCCGAGGGCCTCGAACTCCTGCCACAGCCGGCGGATGCGCTCGGCCTCGACCGCCTCCTCCTCGGAGTCGATCAGCGTCTGCTCCGGCGTCCGGTCCTCGCTGGCCCGGTCCAGCACCTGCGGGTCGTCGGTCAGCGTCAGCCGCGTCAGCCCTTTGAGCACCTTCAGGCACTCATGACGGGCCGTACTGGCCAGCCAGGAACCCGCCTTGTCGGGTTCCCGGAGGCGGCCCAGGTGCTGGGCGAAGCGGAACCACACGGTCTGGTAGACCTCGTGCGCGTCGGCGTCGGAGAGCCGGTGTGCGCGCACGACCGACCACACCAGCGGGCTCAGCCCTTCCACCAGCGCTTTCCAGGCCGCGGCGTCCCCGTCGACGGCGGACCTGGCCAGCGCGCCGACCTCTGTACGGTCCACGGCTCCACCCCTCGTGTACGGCACGTCATCGTACGCCGTGGAGCGAAGGATTCCGGCCCTCATGCGGGCGGACCCGGGATCAGGACCGGAACCGGGCGCCAGGTGGGCGGGCGCAGCGCCTGGACGTGCGCCCCGCGCACATCGGCCCGGTCCGTGGTGGAGGCGAGCAGTTGCGCGCGGGCGGCACGCGGGGCGCTCTCCTTGTGTGCCGTCATATGGGCGGCGACGAGCCCGGCGACCACGGGGGTGGCGAAGGAGGTGCCGCTCCACTGCGCCAGGCCGTCGAACATCACCTGGTCCGGCTTGGCCGAGGTGCTCTCCCCTGCCTCGCTCAGCATGCCCGTGTGGCGCGGGTACCGGCAGGTGCAGGCGTAGCTGAAGCCGTACCGGCAGGCGTCGTAGGTGGAGTGCTGGTAGACGTAGGGCACGGGGGTGTCGAAGCCGGTGAGGGCGCTGGTCAGGCGCTCGCCGGGGGCGTAGACGCGCACCCAGGGACCGTGGTTGCTGAAGCAGGCACCGGAAGCGCCGTCCCCGCGCAGCGCGCCGACCGACAGCACACTGTCCTCGTACTCGGGCAGGGTGGCGTAGGCGGCCGGCCAGAACGGGTCGTCGCTGGCGTTGTTGCCGGCGGCGGCCACCAGCAGGGTGCGCTGCTCGCGCAGTTCCCGCATGAACGCGTCCAGGCCGATGAGACCGTCGGCGGACCCGTTGGAGGTGCCCGCGGAGAGGCTGAGGATGTCCGGCCAGCCGCCCTCGTCGACGGCCTCGAAGAGCTTGGCGCCGAACTCGGACTCCAGGACGGCACCCGCGTCGTTGAGCGTGCCCCGCACCGTCACGTCGGTGTTGGGTGCGACGGCGGCGAGGATCCCGGCGATGAACGTGCCGTGGCCGACGTACTGCCTCAGCACTCCGTCGGCGCCGGTCTCGCTCACCTGGGCATCGCCCGTGGTGTGGGCGAGGAGCGGGTAGGACGCGTGGTCGCGCACGAGACCGGTGTCGATGACGAGGACGCCGACGGCGGTGTCCGGGTCGTACGGGTCCTCCGCCGCCGCGGGGTTGGGTGGCTCGCTGCGTGGCGCGGGCACCGGCTCGTCGCCGGGACAGGCGTTGACCGCGATGTGCACGACGTGGTTGCGGCTGACCAGCCGACGTCCGTGCCGTCCCTCGGCCTCGGCGAGGGCGCCCAGCGCGTGCGGGACGACGTCGTCGCCCTCGGCCGGGTCGCCGACCCGGATCCGGGTGACGCCGGTGCGGTTGGTGTCCGGGCCGACCCGGCGCACGTGGTCGGGGACGAGTCCCCGGGTGTCGGTGAAGTGGGTGCGCACGGTGTCCTCGACCAGGCGGGCCTCCTCGCCGTCGCGGGCGAGGACGACACCCTTCTCGTAGAGGAACCCCGCGGAGTCGTCCGGTCCCATCGCCAGCGGGACGTCGGGCATCGAGCGCTGGATGTGGCCGAATTGCTCATGGAATCGCTGAGGTGCCATGGTGTGTCCTCCCCCTGAGGCGGTGTACGACAGTCAGAGTCGCCCGACGACCGATTGATACAGCCCGCAAGTACGGCCGGTACAGCCCGAGGAGACCGCGGAGAACCCGTGTGACGGATTTACCCAGGCCACTACCATGCGAGGCGTGACAGCGGGAAGCGAGTCGGTCCTCGAACTGCTGCCGATGGTCTTCGCCGACCCGGGCGAGGCCCGGGCACGCGCGGAACACGTACTGCACAGCCGTCCGTCACCGCTGCACGCCAGCATCGCCCACCAGGTTCTCGGCATCTGGCAGCGGGACTTCGGCGACCTGAGGATCGCCCTGCGGCATCTGCGCCGGGCCCGGGACCTTGCCGCGCGCGCCGAGTCGGCCGACCGGGAGGCGGACGTGCTCGCGACGCTGGGGGTCGCACTGGTGCACGCGGGGCGCACGCGACAGGGGCTGGCGTCGTTCGAGCGGGGTGTCGCGCGGGGCAGCGGACACACCAGGGCGCGGGTGCTGTACCGGCGGGCCTATGTGTGGTGGGTGCTGGGACACCACCGGGAGGCGCTGGAGGACGTACGGCGGGCGCTTCCGGTGCTGCGGCAGACCGGCGACGACATCTGGACCGCACGGGCCCTGACGCTGCGGGCCACGGTGCATCTGGCGGTGGGCGCGGTGGACCGGGCCGACGCGGACTTCACGGCGGCGGAGCGCCTGTGGGAGACCACCGGCCAGGAGCACGACAAGGCGGACGCGGTGGAGAGCCGGGGCCTTGCCGCGTTCCGCTCGGGTGACATCCCGGCGGCACTGCGGCTGCTGGACGAGGCCGAGGAGCGGTACGGCAAGCTGGGCACGCCCACGTTCATGCTGTCCATCCGCCGCTGCGAGGTGCTGATGGCGGCGGGGCTCGCCCCGGAGGCGCTCACGGAGGCGGACGCGGCGATCGCGCTGCTGGACCGGATGGGCGGGCAGTCCACCCGCAAGGCCGAGCTGCTGCTCGCCGCCGCACGGGCCGCCCGCTCGGCCGGGGACCCGGACACCGCCATCGTCCGCGCCGCCCACGCCGTACGGCTGTTCACGGGGCAGCGGCGCAGCTGGTGGGAGACCCATGCCCGGCTGGTGCTCATAGAGGCCAGGGTGGCGGCGGGGCGCAGGTCGGGGCGGCTGGTCGCGGACGCGGCGGCGGTGGCCGGGCGGCTGGCCTCCTTCGGTTCGCCCGCCGCGCCGGAGGCCTCGCTGCTGGCCGGACGGATCGCGCTCGCCCTGGGCCGGACGGCGGAGGCGGAGCGGCACCTGGCGGTGGCCGCCCGCAGCCGGCACGGCGGTCCCCCGCCGGCCCGCATGACAGGCTGGGCCGCGCAGGCACTGCGGGCCCGGGCGGCCGGTTCCGGACGAGGCGTACTGAAGGCCTGCCGGCGTGGCCTGGACGTGCTCGACGACCACCGGATGACGCTCGGCGCCTCCGAGCTGCGGGCCCGCGTCACCGCGCAGGGCGCCGAACTGGCCGCGCTCGCACAGGAGGCGAGCCTGGCCCACGGCAGCCCGCGGCGGCTGCTGGAGTGGAGCGAACGCTGGCGGGCGACCGTGCTGTCCGCGCCGCCCACCCGGCCGCCCGCCGATCCGGCGCTGGTCGGCAGCCTCACCGCCTACCGGGAGATAGCGGCCCGCGCGGAGGAGGCGCGCAGGGAGGGCCGCCCGATTCCCGCCCTGGAGCGCGAACAGCGGCGGCTGGAGCGGGAGATCCGCTCCCGCACCCACCATCTGCGCGGCGACACCCCGGGCTACGGCGACCGCTTCGACGCCTGCCGTCTGCTGGACCGGCTGGACGAGGCGCGGCTGGCCGAACTCGCCGTCGTGGACGGTCAGGTGCACATCCTGCTGTGCGGGCAGGGCCGGGTACGGCGGTTCGCCGGCGGCATGCTCGCGGAGGCGGTGGCCGAGGCCGAGCATGTGCAGGCCGGGCTCAGGCGCCTCGCGCACCCGGGAGGCGAGGCGCGGCTGCCGCTGGTGGAGGCCGCGGGCCGGCGCCTGCAGGAGCTGCTGCTGGGCGATGCCGCAGCGCACCTCGGTTCCGGGCCGGTGGTGATCGTGCCGCCGGGCGCACTGCACCGGGTGCCGTGGGCGCTGCTGCCCGCGCTGCGGGAGCGGGTGCTCAGCGTGTCGCCGTCGGCGGGCAGCTGGCTGCGGGCCCGGGAGACCGAGCCGCCGCCCGGTGGCCGGCCCGTCCTGGTACGCGGCCCCGGCCTGGCCACGGGCGGCGCGGAGGTGCCCGAACTGGCCGACCGGTACGGCACTGCGACCGTCCTGGAGGGCGAGGCGGCGCAGGTCCCGCGCGTGCTGGAGGAGCTCGACGGCGCGGCCCTGGCGCACCTGGCCGCGCACGGCACGTTCCGCGCCGACAGCCCGCTGTTCTCGGCCCTCCGGATGGCCGACGGCCCGCTGATCGTGCACGACTTCGAGCGCCTGGCCCGCAGCCCGTACCGGATCATCCTCTCCAGCTGCGACACCGCCCGCCTCGCCTCGGTCGGCGCCGACGAACTCCTCGGCCTGGTCACCGCGTTGCTCCCGCTGGGCACGGCCGGGGTGGTCGCGAGCAGCGCACCCGTCAACGACGCCGCCGTGGTCCCCCTGATGCTCGCCCTGCACAAGGGCCTCGACGCAGGCCTCTCCCTGGCCGAGGCCCTGCGCGACGCCCGCACCGCCCAGCCCGACGACGCGGTCCACCAGGCAACGGGCTGGGCGTTCGCGGCGTTCGGCGCGGCGTAGCGTTGCACTGGCTCGGACAGCGCCTATGACCGCAGACCGTCCGTCAGCTGCGGGCGCGCTGTGGCTGGTCGCGCAGTTCCCCGCGCCCCTTTCCTGCCGTTGCCGTCGGCCACAATCACACCGCCCTCGGCTCTCAAGCCGGCTCAGCCTCCGGCAGGTCACTCAGCCACGGCAAGGCACCACGATCGCTGGCCCCGAGCCGCGTGTAGGCCCCGTACAGGTGATTGCCGACGGTCCGGACGGACAACGTCAGTCTCTCGGCGATCTCCCGGTTGCTCAGGCCGGCCGCCGCGAGGGTGACGATCTGCCGTTGTCGCGCGGTGAGGTCGCCGAGGACGAGCCCGGACAGCGCCGGGGTGCGGGCACCGTCGCAGCGTCGGGCCAGCGCGACGGCGCGGGTGCGGGAGAGGCGGGCGGCGCGCGGGTCGCGGTGCGCGCCGACGGCCTGGGCATGTGCCTCGGCCGCGAACAGCAGGAAGCCCCGCTGCGCCAGCACCTCGGCCACCCGGTCCAGCGCGGGCCCGTCGGAGCGGGCGAGCGCCTCGGCGTGCCGGGCGAACACGCCGTCTCCCGGCAGCCGCGCGGCCACCCGTTCGGGAGCGCCGAGGCGTACGGCGTCGTAGAGCGCGAACACCTCGTCCGCGGCGATCGCGGCCAGGGCGCCCTCGATGTCACCGCGGGCCGCGGCCGCCCATACGCCTCCCCCCGTGGCCTCGCCCAACTGTCCTGCGGCCAGCTCGTGTTCGCAGCGGCAGCGCCCGTCACCCGGCGCCACCCGCAGCCCTTCCCGCGCCCAGGCCGCCGCTTCCCGCAGCTCTCCGCGCAGCCGGGCGCACCGGGCGCGTACGGCGGCGTATCCGGCGGGGACCGGCAGGCCCTCGGCCAGCAGCCAGTCCCCCACCGGCGCCGGCGCCGCCCGCACATCCTGGTGCTCCAACCTGGCTTTCAGGGAGGCCTCTTCGGCCTCCAGGGCAGCGTCGCACCGCTCCGGTGTGCGGGCGAGCCGCCGCGCCCGCAGCCGGCCGGCACCGGCGCGCAGGGCCGGGCCGTGCAGGGGGTGGGCGAGGGCGACCGAGCCACTGTCGTCCACGTGGATCAGGCCGTAGCTCTCCAGGCGTTCGAGGACGTCCAGGTCGAGGTCGTTCAGCGCGAGCGGCAGGGGCTCGGCGAAGGCCAGCCGGTCGAGTGTCTCCCGCTCGTCGGCGTCGAGCCGGTCCAGGGCGGGGGCGAGACGGTCGCGGACGCTCGCGGTGAGTGGCACCGGGCCGCGCCACGCCCACTCACCGGTGTCCGGGACGCGGGCGAGCCCCCCGGACCGGCGCAGCGCCCCCAGCAGATCGCGCAGCAGCCGCAGATCGCCCCGGCACATCCGGTGCAGCCGACTCACGGTGAGCGGCTCCAGACCGGCCACGGCGAGCAGTTGGGCGGTGTCCTCGCGGGGCAGTGGCTCCAGCGCGAGGCGCGGCAGCAGTTCCCCCGTCCACAGCCGGGACACCGCGCCCGGCGTCGGCACACCGTCCGTGGCGGCCACGGCCAGACGGGTGCGGCCGTGCACGGCGAGCTGGTGGACGAGCGCGGCGGAGGCCTCGTCGAGCAGGTGTGCGTCGTCGACGACGAGGAGCCGTACGCCGGACAGAAGGTGCACCGCGCGATGCAGCGAGACGGCGTCGGGCAGCAGGTGCGCGAACGCCGCGAAGGGCAGCCCCCGGGTCTCTGGCGTCCCGGTCACCCGGGCACAGTCCGCGCCCCGTACCGCCTCCGTGAGCAGCCGGGTCTTGCCGGAGCCGGCCGGTCCGGTCACCACGATGCCGGGCCGGCCGGCCGCCAACGACCTGCGCGCCTGTTCCAGTTCGTCCTCCCGGCCGGTGAACGGCCAGGGCAGCTCCAGGGTCTTCGCATCCTGTTCGTAAGTCGTCACGCTAAGAGGAGCGCGCCTACTCAGGTTTGATACAGGGTGACTTGAGTAGCCCCCGACTCAGGCGTCCGGTCCCCGGGAGCGGCAGTCTGGCTGTCCTGGCCACAGTCCGGCGCCGGGGGAGCGGTCGAGTGGGACGTCGCCTTCGGGGGAGGGAGATGTCCCGCTCGACCGTCGGCCACTTCATGACGCGGCCCGCTCGGCCGTGGTGGCGGCGTCGGGGTGGGCGAGGCCCAGGTGGTCGCGCAGGGTGGCGCCCTCGTAGTCGGCGCGGAAGACGCCCTGTTCCTGGAGGAGCGGGACGACCTTGTCGGCGAAGCCGTCGAGCCCGCCGGGGGTGATGTGCGGGACGAGGATGAAGCCGTCGGACGCGTCCGCCTGCACGAAGTCGTTGATGGTCCGGGCGACGGTGGCCGGGGAACCGACGAAGGTCTGCCGGTTGCCGGTGTTGATGACCAGCTCCCGGATCGACCAGTTGTTGGCGGCGGCCAGCTCCCGCCACTCGCGGGCGATGGCGATCGGGTCGCGGTACATCCGCACCTGGGCCCGGCCCCGGGAGATGTGGTCCTCGCTCACCACCGGGTCGATGTCGGGCAACGGGCCCTCGGGGTCGTACGCCGACAGGTCACGGTTCCAGACGAACTCCAGGTGCTTGATGGCGGTGGCGCCGCTGACCTGCTGCCGGCGCACCTCGCGGGCCAGATCCGCGGCCTCCTCGTCGGTGTCACCGAGGACGACGGTCGCGGCGGGCAGGATGAGCAGCTGGTCGGGTCGGCGGCCGTACTTGGCGAGGCGTCCCTTGACGTCCGTGTAGAAGGCCTGGCCCTCCTTGAGGGTGGCGTACCGGCTGAAGATCGCGTCCGCGCTCGAGGCGGCGAACTCGCGGCCCTCCTCGGAGTCGCCGGCCTGGAAGATCACCGGGCGGCCCTGCGGGGAGCGCGGGGCGTTGAACCGGCCATGGATGTCGAACTGCTGCCCCTGGTGCACGAAGGCACCGGCCTTGGCGTCGCTGAGGAAGGTGCCGGTGGCCTGGTCGGCGAGGATCTCGTCGCCGCGCCAGGAGTCGAACAGCTCGTGCGCGGTGGCGAGGAACTCCTTGGCACGGGAGTAGCGCTCGTCCTGCGGCAGGAATCCGCCGCGGCGGAAGTTCTCGCCGGTGAAGGCGTCCCAGGAGGTGACCACGTTCCAGGCGGCGCGGCCGCCGGAGAGATGGTCGAGGCTGGCGAACTGGCGGGCCACCTCGTAGGGCTCGTTGAAGGTGGAGTTGATGGTGCCGGTCAGGCCGAGCCGGTCGGTGACGGCGGCCAGCGCGGCCAGCACGGTGAAGGTGTCGGGGCGGCCGACGACGTCCAGGTCGTATATCTTGCCTCCCTGTTCGCGCAGCCGGAGGCCCTCGGCGAGGAACAGGAAGTCGAACTTGGCCCGTTCGGCAGTGCGGGCGAAGTGCGCGAAGGAACTGAACTCGATGTGGCTGCCGGCGGCGGGGTCGCTCCAGACGGTGGTGTTGTTGACGCCGGGGAAGTGGGCGGCCAGGTGGATCTGCTTCAGCGGATTGGTCATGGTCGTGCGTTCCTCCGGCTCAGGCGACGGCTGCGGCGTAGCGGTTGGCGGGGCGGGCGAGTCCGAGGAGGCCGCGCAGGGTGTCGGCCTCGTAGGCCTGCCGGAACAGGCCCCGGCGCTGGAGTTCGGGCACAAGGTGCCGGGTGATCTGCGGCAGGTCGTGGCCGGCCACGGCCGGCCGCAGCCGGAAGCCGCTGAGGCCTCCCTCCCGCAACTCCTGCAAGAAATCAGCGAGTTGGGCGGGTGTACCGGTGAAGATCCGGGCGTCGCTGGTGTACGGCTCTCCGGCGAGGACGTCGAGGCGCTCGCGGCGGGCCGCGGCCTGGGCCGGGTCCTCGTCGAGGAAGACCACGAGGTCGCCGAAGACGTGCAGGGTCTGCCCGGCGCGGCCCGCCGCGGCCTGCTCGGCGCGGATCTCGGCGACGATCGCACGGGCCTGCTCGGTGTCGTGCGGGGTGACATAGCCGACGTCGGCCTGACGGGCGACGAGCCGGTAGGGAACGGTGTCGTGGGCCAGGGCGGTGACGACCGGCTGTCCCTGGGGCGGCCGGGGCGTGATGGAGGGGCCCTTGATGCTGAAGTGCCGTCCCTCGAAGCCGGTGTAGTGCAGCTTGTCGCGGTCGACGAAGCGGCCGGTGGCAGCGTCCCGGATCTCCGCGTCGTCCTCCCAGCTGTCCCACAGCCGGCGGACCACTTCGACGTACTCGGCGGCCTCGTCGAACAGCTCGGTGACCAGCTCCCGCGCGGACGGGCTGTCGTAGGCGTCGATCAGGGGGATCGTACGGCGGCCGAAGTGTGCGGCCTCGTTCGGCCGGGCGGTGATCTGGACGCGCAGTCCGGCGCGGCCGGTGCTGACGTAGTCGAGGGTGGCGATCGCCTTGGAGATGTGGAACGGCTCCGTGTGCGTGGACACCACGGTCGGCACCACGCCTATGTGCCGGGTCAGCGGCGCGATACGGGAGGCGATGAGCACGGCGTCCAGTCGGCCGCGAACCTGGTCGGTGCGGTCGTCCGGTTCGAGGAAGCGGGAGGACTGCGGGCCGAGGCCGTCCTCGATGGTCACGAAGTCGAGCAGGCCGCGCTCGGCCTCGGCGACCAGGTCGGCCCAGTAGCCGGCGGTGAACAGGTCCCGGGGCCGGGCCACCGGCTCGCGCCAGGAGGCCGGGTGCCAGCCGGTGCCGTCCAGGGCGACGGCAAGATGCAGGGAGGGTGCGGAAGTTGAGGACACGTGGGTGCCTTCCTGGATGTCCGTACGAGAACACCGGCTCGCGGGGCAGGCGTCGGCGGCGGGCGAGCGCGGCAGGATGAGACCCGGGCCCATGCCCGGGAAAGAGCGGGAAAGCCGGGGAAAGAGTCAGCGGCGACAGAGCGCGCCGGCCACACGCTGGAGGTCTATGTGCGGCCGGGAGTGGAGACGGACGGAGCGGTACGGGTGCGGGGCGCGCAGCGCAAGAGCAAGTGTCACGGCCGTCACCTCCGTCGGTCGGGCGCGGCGGGCCTGGTCGGCGTCCGCCTGGCTGTTCTCGTCATGAGTCACAACGCCCGGGCTGCGCCGGATGTTCCCGCGCTGCGGACCATGAATGTTCGCGGACTGCGCAGTTGCACGATGCGCGAGCGGCGGCGCAGAGTGAAGCCGATCGACTCGTACAGCCGGATCGCCGGTGCGTTGTCCGCGGCGGCGTGCAGGAACGGGGTCTCCCCGCGTTCCCTGATTCCCGCCGCGACGGCGCGTACCAGCCGCGTGGCCAGCCCCCGGCCACGGTGCTCCGGGTCGGTGCAGACGGCGCTGATCTCCGTCCATCCGGGCAGCCGCAGCCTCTCGCCGGCCAGCGCGATCAGCCGCCCCTCGTGCCGGATGCCGAGGTAGGTGCCCATCTCGACGGTCCGCTTCAGGAACGGGCCGGGCCTGGTGCGGGCGACCAGGTCGAGGATCTCGGGGACGTCGGCGGGACCCAGCCGTACCGCCTCCGGGTCGGGCTCGGCCCGCAGCCCCGTGTCGACGAGCTGGACGCCCTCCCCGCCGCCGACGACCTCCCATCCGTCGGGAGCCCGGTCAACGGGCTTGACCCGCACAGCCGTTCCCGGACCGACGAGCGTGTGCAGGTCGGCCCAGGCGGCCGGGTCCGCCGGGTCGGCGAGGGCTGCGCAGGCGTAGGTGCCGGCCTGGTAGCGGGCGGCGCGGCCGACCCGTTCGGCGAGGTGGGCGTGGGGGCCGTCGAGGGCGGCCCAGACGGCGTTGTCGAGGCCGGGGGCGGCCGACAGAGGCGGGTCTCCGCCTCCGCGGACGTCGGTCTGGTGGGCCACGGAGACGGAGTCCTTTCCCGACCCGATGTGCATGCGAGCCATGTGGCGGGGTTCAGGAGTTGTCCAGCGGCAGCCCGGGCGGGTTGACCTCGGCCTTGTCGACGGCCTCGTTGGAGAGGTTGTAGGCGGCCAGCCACTTGGCGTACTGCCCGTTCCTGATCAGGTAGTTGACGGCGTCGGCGATCGGTTTGGCGAACCCGCTGTCCTTCTTGGTGGTGGCCGCGATCAGGCCCTGCAGGGAGGCGCCGGCACCGGAGAAGGTGCCCGCGCTGCGGGTCGGGCTGGGCGAGGTGGCGGACTGCTTCTCATGGTAGGCGAGGCCGGGGTTGGCGCCGAAGTACGCGTCGATCCTGCCGCCGGTCAGAGCCAGGTAGGTGGCGTTCTTGCTGGCGAAGTTCTTGACGGTGAGGGTCTTGTCCTCCTTCTTCAGCTTCGCCTGCCACTCCAGCAGGATCTTCTCCTGGTTCGTGCCGTTGTCCACCGCGACCGTCCTGCCCGCGAGGTTCTCGTAACGGCCGTCGAAATTCCAGGTGCTCTTCTTCAGCACCTCGAAGCCGAGGTTGTCCTTGCGGTAGGACGCGAAGTCGTACTTCTTCTTGCGCTCCTCGGTGTCGGTGATGTTGGAGAAGCCGACGTCGGCCTTGCCGCTGTCGATGCCGACGAACATGTTCTCCCAGGTGAAGTTCTTCACCTCGGGCTTCAGACCCAGGACCGAGGCGACCAGGCGGCCGAAGTCGGGCTCGGCGCCGGTCAGGGTCTTCTGGTCGGAGCCGACGTAGGCCAGCGGCGGGAAGCCGTCGGGCAGCGCGCCGATGGCGATCTCCAGCTTGCCGCTCTTGCGGACGGACGCGGGCAGTTCGGCGCTGATCGACTTCACCTCGGAGACCTTGAGCCCGGTCTCGGTGGCCGCACCGTTGGACACCTGCCCCACGGTCACCGTGCCGGCGGCGTCGGTCGTGGTCGCGGCGTCGCTGTCACCACCGCAGGCGGCGAGCCCGGTGGCGAGGGTGGCGACGGCGGTCGCCGCGGTGATGCCGCGCTTCAGGCTGCGTCGGGAAAGGTGGCTGGGCATGGCTGTCCTTGTCGTCGGTTGAAGAAGGTGCTGAGGGTGATGAGGGTGCAACAGGGGAGAGATCAGAGAACCTTGCTCAGGAAATCCCGGGTCCGCTCGTGTCGGGGCTTGTCCAGCACCTGGGCGGGCGGCCCCTGTTCGACGATCCTTCCGCCGTCGATGAAGACGATCCGGTCGGCGACCTCGCGGGCGAAGCCGATCTCGTGGGTGACGATGACGAGGGTGGTGCCGCTGGTCGCCAGGTCCTTGATCACGGAGAGGACCTCGCCGACGAGTTCGGGATCGAGCGCCGAGGTCGGCTCGTCGAAGAGGATGATCCCGGGACGCAGGGCGAGGGCGCGGGCGATGGCGACGCGCTGCTGCTGGCCTCCGGACAACTGCCGCGGGTAGGCGCCGGTACGGTCGCCGAGGCCCACCCGGGTGAGCAGTTCGCGCGCCAGCTCCTGCGCCTCGGGCTTGGTCAGCCTGCCGGTGGCGACGGGCGCGGCGGCGACGTTGTCGAGGACGGTCAGGTGCGGGAAGAGGTTGAAGTTCTGGAAGACGAAGCCGATCCGGCTGCGCTGGGCCAGGATCGTGCGCTCGCTCAGTTCCCTCAGCCGGCCGCCGCTGCCACGCTTGACGCCGATCAGTTCGCCACCGACGCTGACGTGCCCGATCTCGGGCTTCTCCAGGTGGTTGACGACTCTCAGCAGGGTGGACTTACCGGAGCCGGAGGGTCCGATGACGACGGTGACCTCGCCGGGGCGCACGGTCAGGTCGATGCCGTCGAGGACGCGGTGGGCGCCGTACCACTTGTGGACGTCGTGGATCTCCAGCGCGGCCGGGATCGTCTCCGGGGGCCTGGTGGTGGTCATACGGCGGCCTCCCGGCGCAGCCGGGCCCTCAGGTCGGTGAGGGCGGCGCGCGCCTTCTGCAGCGGGGTCGGCGGCAGGCTGCGGGTGGCACCGCGGGCGAAGTACCGCTCGACGTAGAACTGGACGACGGACACGAGGCTGGTCAGGATCAGGTACCAGACGGTGGCGACGAGCAGCAGCGGAACGATGTCGCCGGGGTAGGTGCTGCCCATGCTCTGCACCGAGCCGAACAGGTCGAGCAGGGACACGTAGAACACCAGGGACGTGCTCTTGATCAGGCCGATGAGCTGGTTGACGTAGTTCGGGGTGATGGATCTGAGGGCCTGCGGGAAGACGATGCGGGTGAACTGGTAGCCCTTCGGCAGGCCGAGCGCGGCCGCCGCCTCGTGCTGGCCCTGGTCCACGGAGAGGATCCCGCCGCGCACGACTTCGGCCGCGTAGGCCGCCTCGTTGAGGCTGAGGCCGATGACGGCGACTGTCATGTCGGTGGCGAGCCGGGACTCGTCGAAGGTGACGAAGGCCGGTCCGAACGGGATGCCGAGGCTCAACGTCTTGTACAGAGCTGAGAAGTTGTAGAGGAAGATCAGGAGGACGATGAGCGGGACCGAGCGGAACAGCCAGGTGTAGGTCCAGCTCACCGCCCGCAGCACCGGGCTGCCGGAGAGCCGCCCGAGGGCCAGCAGGATGCCGCCGAGCAGGCCCAGCACGGCACTGAGCGCGGTGACTTCGAGGGTGACGCCGAGCCCGTCGAGGATGGCCGGGCGCAGGAACCAGTAGCGGAAGCGGTCCCACTGGTAGAAGGGGTTCGTGGCCAGGCCGTGCACGATCTGTGCGACGACCACGAGGACGACGGCGGTCGTGATCCATCGGCCGGGTCGCGGCAGCGGCTGAACGCGCTGCGATGCGAAGGACTTTGACGGTGTGTCGACTGGCGGCGCCTCGGCCAGGGAGACGGCGGCGCCTGGGGGTTCACTCATGGCGGGCTCCGGCGGAGTCGGACACCCCGGGATCACGGCGCGCGGGTGCGGGCTACGACGGCACTACGGCACGGGGCGGCACGCGAGGACGCACGGGAACCGGGGGCTGGGCGGACAACGGCACACCGCACGGACGGTGTGCGTCGGGAACGCGGGGCTGGGAGTGACGTCAGCCCTGCTGGCGGGCACAGCCCGAGACGGTACACAGTGCACTGTTGACACGGAGCAGATCTACGGCACGGTCGGCGACGAGGAGCCCGGTGTACGGCGGTACGCAGCTCTGGGCGCGGCTCGCGGCCGTCCGGAGAGCTGCGTACATGGCGTCACCTGTCACTGTTCCGGCCCCGCGGGGCCCTCGCGCTTACCGAAAACGTCATCCGGAAACGTCGTCCGGTCCGGTCGTCACCTGGGGCACCCCACCGCGATGGGAGGGTTGCCGGTCAGCGAGCCAGGGCTTGGCGCTGACGCTCATGACCGTTCTGAGCGGTAAGTAAAGGCAGTTGGCCGTTCGGCTGTCAACGACTGTCCGAGGGATGGACCATGCCCGTCCCGCTCTCACCTGCGGGAAGTACCCGGGCTGTCCGTGGTGTGGCGCTTCCAGTCCAGGATCTGGACGGCGGCTCCGGCGGCCTCGAGGCCCTGGCAGTGGCCGTGGTGGCGGCGGGCGATGCCGTCGAGGTCGAGGTGGGAGCCGAAGGCGGGGTGGGCGGCCAGGCGCCGGGCGTGGGCCCACAGCGCCGGGTGGCCGGCGATGCGGTGCACCGCGGAGGCGTCGAGGTGGCAGCGGTGCACGGTGTCCAGTTGCACCAGGGTCACCCACAACTCGATGTCGGCGGCGGTCAGTCGGTCGTCGACGAGGTACTCCTCCCCCGCCAGGTACCGCTCGATCCTGCCCAGCGTGTCCAGCAGCAGATCGAGTGCGGCGGCGCGCTCGGCGGGGTCGGCGTCGGCGCGTCCGGCACGTTGCGCGGCCTCCTGGATGCCCTCGGCGCAGAGCCGTTCGACGGCCTCGATCTCGCTCTGCGTGCCGCACGGATACAGGGAGGGACGGCCGTCCCGGGAGAAGCGGTCCAGGTCGCGCAGGATGTCCGGGGCGTGGGTGCTGACGATGCGCCCGGACCAGTCGTCGCTGAGCACCGGCGCGAGGGCCGGTCCGGTGTAGTGGTGCGCGCTCGCCTCGTACAGCGGGCGCAGAGCGGCGTGGCCGCCGCCGGGACAGTCCGGGACGGCGGGCAGGAAGGTGACCGGACAGCTGCCGTCGAGGCCGAGCAGGCGGTGGCCGATGGCGAGGCGCAGTCCGTCCGGACAGGCGGTGGACAGATGGAGCCGGTAGCGGTGCGGCACGGCGTAGTGGCCGCTGCGCGCGTCCCGGCCGATCCGGCCCCGGAAGGCGGGGGCGGTGCGGTGGGCGGTGCGGTGCGTGGCGAGCGGAGTGATGGACATGCGTCTCCCCGGATGCGGGCGCGCGGGCGTACGCGCGGCGGAAGCGTCGTCGGACGGTGGGTGCGAGGAGCGGGCCCGGCTCGGTGTGCGGGAGGGGCCCGGCTCAGCCTGCGGA
Source organism: Streptomyces cellostaticus (assembly GCF_001513965.1). Taxonomy (GTDB): domain Bacteria; phylum Actinomycetota; class Actinomycetes; order Streptomycetales; family Streptomycetaceae; genus Streptomyces; species Streptomyces cellostaticus. The sequence goes on from NZ_KQ948015.1 coordinate 282,834, forward strand.
GCGTGCCCGGCTCAGCGGCGAGGGCTGATCGCGCTGCAGACGCGCAGCAGGTCGATGTGCAGGCGGGAGGTGAGAAGGGGTGCGTGCAACGGCGTACGGCCCGCTCGGCCGACGACCGTCCTCAGGCGCACCATATTTCCCTACCTGTTCACTAGGATTCCCTACCTGGAGTGTCGATCCGGCGCATCACGGAGTCAAGGGGGCGTCCACGCCTAGGACTCCGGGCGGGCGACGAAGCCGGTGCAGAGGGCTCGTACCGACCGGCTCGCTCGGCGAGGCGCGCTCCTCGGGCGCGAGCAGGCGGGCGAGGTTCTGCGATGAGCGGGGCGATCCTGTAGCCGCCGAGCCGCCCCACCATCCGCCCGGACACCCACCGGCGGACCCGTCTGTCCGCGGCTGCCCTCACGTCCACCGGTACACCCTCGGGGCCACAGCCCGCCACTCATCGAGTTCGTGAACGAGTCCCGGGTTCGTCCTCCGAAGCGGTTGCACAAGGCCGCGTTCGGGCAGGCTCCCCACGCGCTGCCGGGCCGCAGTCCCCGCGGCGGGCGTTGCGGTGGGTGGCTGTGACGTACATGGCCGCAGCACCGCTCGGTCCTGCGAACCGACGGTGCTACGAATCTGCGAGCACAACTGCACCCCGACCAACCCGGCGTCGGGGACAGAGGTCGGGGAGCAGGTGCACGGTGCCCCGGTCAGACGGCGCCGGTGAGTCCGCCCAGAAGGCCGCCGACCACGTGGAGCAGGCCACCGAGGAGGCCACCGAGGCCACCCCCGCCGTTGTTGTCGCCGGTGCCAGTGGTGTCGTCGGCCGGGACGACCGAGACTGCGACGCTGGAGGGGGGGACATCGTCCTGTGCCTGGGCGGGAGAGGCCAGCGCGAGGGCACCGAAGGTGAGCAGGGTACTTGCGGCGGTGCAGGCCGCGAAGCGGCGTATACGGTTCACATCGGACTCCTGACGGGGAGCGAGTGGGGACACATACGACGTTAGGGGCGCATCGCACGCGGTGCCCTTCTGGAATGGTCCGTTCGGGTGAGCGGGGCCGCAGCGGCACGAGAACGCCCGGGAATGCCGAAGAGCCCTGCCTCGCTGATGCGAAACAGGGCTCCGACATGCGACTGCGAAGCAGTCTCCGTGTCGGGACGACAGGATTTGAACCTGCGACCCCTTGACCCCCAGTCAAGTGCGCTACCAAGCTGCGCCACGTCCCGTTGCGAGCTCACGCGGGGTGTTCCGCGTGATCACGCAGGTCAACCCTACCGCACGCGCGCGGGTGCCCGTGTCGCCCCCGCCGCAGCGGAGTCCACCGTGCGGCCGGTGCGGCGGGCCGGGACGAGGAGGGCGGCACCGGTCGCAGCCAGGCAGAGCAGGGCGAGCAGGGTCCAGCCGTGGGTGTAACCGGAGGCGTAGGGGAGGCCGGAGGGCTGGAGGCGGCCGGTGACCAGGACGCTGGTGAGCGCGGCACCGATGGAGCCGCCGATGGTGCGGATGTTGGCGTTCATGCCGGTGGCCGCGCCCGTCTGCTCGGGCGGGACACTGCCCACGATCAGGTTGGCCATCGACGCGTAGGCCAGTCCGATGCCGAGGCCGAACAGGCCTGCGACGACCCCGATCTGCCACTGCGCGTCATGCCAGAGGGTCAGGAAGCCGCAGGCCAGTGCGCCGAGTGCGGCACCCGTGGTGAGCAACGCCTTGGCGCCGACGCGGGGTTCGAGCCGTCCGGACAGAACACCCGACAGGAACATCGCGACGAGCATCGGCAGCATGAGCAGGCCGGACTCGGTCACGCTCGCGCCGAAGCCGTATCCGGCCGCGGACGGCGTCTGCACGAAGCCCGGCAGGAAGGACCAGATCGCGTACATGCCCGCGCCGAACAGGAGGGCGGCCAGGTTGGTCGTCCACACCGCGGGCAGGCGCATCACGCGCAGGTCGATGAGGGGGGTGCGGGAGCGGGCCTCGGTGGTCAGCCACAGCGCGAAGAGCGCTGCGGCGGCGGCGAACAGGCTGAGCACCTTGCCCGAGCCCCAGCCCCACTGTCCGGCCTGGCTCAGCGGGAGCAGGAGGGCCACCAGCCAGGCCGACAGCAGCCCGGCTCCAAGCCAACTGACCTTCCCCTGGGCGCGGTTGGGCGATTCGGGGATACAGCGCAGGGCGATCAGGACGGTCACGGCGACGACGGCCACCGGGATCCAGAACAGCCAGCGGTAGTCGAGGGCCGAGACGATGGGGCCGGCGGCCACCATGCCGACACCGCCGCCCGCGGCGATCACGGCGGACAGGTTGCTGATGCTGCCGCCCACCTCGGACGGGGCGAACTCGTCCCGGATGATGCCGAAGGAGAGCGGGAACAGGGCGCCGCCCGTGCCCTGCACGACCCGGGCGACGATCAGCACGCCGATGCCCGGGGCGAGCGCGGCGACGAGGCAGCCGGCGAGGACGGCGACCAGGACCGCGACGAGGGTGCGCTTCTTGCCGACGAGGTCGCCGACGCGGCCGAGGATGGGGGTGAAGACCGAGGCGGACAGAAGGTATGCCGTCATCACCCAGGTCGCGGTGGACTGTGAGGTGTGCAGGGCGTGCTGGACGGTCGGCAGGGCCGGCGCGATCAGCGACTGGAGCATGGCGAACACACCGGCACCGGTCGCGAGGACCGTGAAGGTGAGACGGCTGGACTTGCGGGGCATGGAGGAGCCTCTCCGGAATCCGAGCGCGGAGGGTTGGATGTCTTGGGGAGCGGGCGGTGCGCGGGTGCGCAGGGCCCGTACTCACAGGGATGTGGGGGGAGGCCGGCGCCTGACGCGTCCGTCCACGGCGAAGCCACCCCCGCACTGCTAAAGTGGAGGTACCCCTCCACTCTAACGGAGGCACCCCTCCGGTTCAACCGATTCCCCTCCGGGAGGCAGCAGTGACGGCCACGCCGTTCCCCGTCAGCGAGATCGTCGCGTCCCGCCGGCCGCACCGTAAGGACGCCGCACGCAACTACGACGCCCTGCTCACAGCCGCCCGCGAGGCGTTCGCGGAGCACGGCGCGGAGGCCTCCCTGGAGGACATCGCCCGCCGCGCGGGCGTCGGCATCGGCACCCTGTACCGGAACTTCCCCACCCGCCGCGACCTCTTCGAGACCGTCTACGCGGACGAGGTGAACGCCCTGTGCCGGGCGGCCGTGGAGGTCGCCGACCGGGAGCCGTGGCAGGCCCTGACGTCCTGGCTGAACCGGTTCACCGGCTACATGGTCACCAAGCGCGCGGTCCGCGAGGCCCTGGACGACGAGTCGGACATCTTCATGGCCTGCCGCGAGTCCATGTACGCGGCCGGCGGCCCGCTGCTGGAGCGCGCCCAGAAGGCGGGCGTGGCCCGCGCCGACATGGACTTCGGCGACCTGCTGCGGATGGTCGCCGGCATCACGGCGACGGCCTTCGAGGACGACGCCCAGCGCGACCGGGTGCTCGCGATCGCACTGGACGGGGTGCGCACCGGCCGCTGAGACCTGCCGCTCGGCCCGTCGGCCCGGGGCTTCACTCGCGTTCCGGTACGCGTTCCAGTACGAGGTCGAAGCAGGCGTGCCGGAACGGGTTCGCTACGCCGAACTCACGGGCCAGGGACGGGTCGTCGGTCGGGGTGAAGTCCTGGACCAGGCTGTCCTTCACGGCGAACACCGCGTCCGAGTCCAGGTGGGCGTCGCCCGCCACGAAGATGTGGGTGGTGACCGGGGCGTGGCCGTCGGCCGTCGCGATGAAGTGGATGTGGGCGGGGCGGTAGGGGTGGCGGCCGGCGGCCCGGAGCAGGGTGCCCACGGGGCCGTCGGTGGGGATCGGGTAGGAACTGGGCACGCAGGTGCGGAACCGGAAGCCGCCCTCGGCGTCGGCGGTGAACACGCCCCGCCCGTTGCCGGGCGGTTGGACGTCCGGGCGCTGGACGTCGTAGAAGCCGTGCGTGTCGGCCTGCCACACGTCCAGGACCGCGCCGGGCAGCAAGGTGCCGTCGGCGGAGCGGACCCGGCCGCTGACCACGCAGGGTTCGCCGTCGCCCACCAGGTCGATGCTGTCGCCGAGTTCCCGCACCGGGGACTTCGTCAGGTGGAAGGGGCCGAGGACCGTCGACTCGGTGGTGCCGGGTGCGCTGTGCCCGTGCAGCGTCTCGACGAGCATGGACAGGCCGAGGACGTCCGAGAGGAGGATGAACTCCTGCCGGGTGTCCGTACAGGCCTGACCGGTGGCCGTGAGGAAGTCGATCGCCTGTTCCCACTCCGCCTGTGTCAGCCGGGTCTCGACGGCGAAGGCGTGCAGGTGCCGGACGAGGGCGGTGAGCAGGTCGCGCAGGCGGGGGTCGGCGGTGGCGCGCAGGCTGTCGACGGCCTGGCGGGTCACGGCGTCGGCGGCTGCTTCGGTTACGGCGTCTTCGGTGGTCATACCGACTCCATGCCCGGCGGCACGCCGGTCCCTACTTGATGAGCGCGTTGGCCACCACCACGATCACCCCGAGCAGCGCGTCCACCGCACCGATGAGCATGGCGGCCGGCCAACTGCGCGCCGACCAGCGGGCGGTGACGAGGCCCAGGGCGAAGAGGATCACGGTGTTCAGGCCGAACGCCGCGTACTCCACGCCGTTCTTCGTGGGCCACCAGCCCCACCCCGCGCCCGCGAGCAGGAAGACCGTCGGCAGGACGACCACGATCAGCGGCCACTCGTCGCGCAGGGCGAGCAGGACGTCCCAGCGGCGATGCGGGGTGCGCTCGGCGATGTAGTGGGCATAGCCATGGGCGAGGGCGGAGGCGAGCGCGGTGAAGAGCAGCCAGGCGGCGTCGTAGCGGCGGCTGGCGGCCGAGCTGTGACCGTACTGGGTGAGCGCGGCGACCATCGAGCTGGCGAGGACGGCGCCGTAGACACCGCCGAACAGGACGGCCTCACGCGTGTCGTGCTGCCGGTGCGGCTCGACGGCGGCCGCAGTGGAGTCAGCCATGCTCTCCACGATCACCCGTGCCCCGCACCGCCGCCAGTCCGCGGCTGGGGTCCGCACGGCCCGACGAAGTGTCCTCCCACCAGCCCCGATGCCGCACACACTGTCGACGGCCGCTCGGGGCGGACCCTGGCTAGGGTCGCCTCATGACGCACAGCTTCGCGCTCCACATCCCCGACGCCGACCTCGAACCCGAGCCCCTCGACCCGGAGCAGATCGTCTCCGGGAACCCCGAGGTGACCGGAAAGGTGGTCTGGGAGTCGGCGGACGGCCGGCAGATCCGCGGGATCTGGCAGATCACGCCGGGCGTGGTCACCGACACCGAGGCGGACGAGCTGTTCGTGGTGATCAGCGGGTCGGCGACGATCGAGGTCGAGGGCGGGCCGACGCTGAGGGTGAGGCCCGGCGACATGGCCGTGCTGCGCGCGGGCGACCGTACGACGTGGACCGTGCACGAGACGCTGCGCAAGGCGTACGCGATCAATCTGTGAGATCCCGGGGCGCCGCCGTGGTGCCCCTGATCTCCAGCGTCGGCGCGGCGAGGTGCACCCGTCCTTCTCCCCCGGGCCGCTCGAAGCGGTCGAGGAGGCAGCGGGCGGCGCGGCGGCCGACCTCGTAGGGGGCCGTGTCGACGGTGGTCAGCCAGACGTGGCGCAGCCGGGCGATGCTCGTGTTGTCGTACCCCGTGACCGACAGGTCCCGCGGCACCCGCAGCCCCAGCTCCTCGGCCGCCGACAAGGCGCCGACGGAGGCGATGTCGTTGACGGCGAAGACGGCGGTGGGCCGGTCCGGGCGGCTGAGCAGCCGAACGGTGGTGCGGTAGCCGCCCTCCTCGGTCATGTCGCTGAGCTCGACCAGCGCCTGCGCCCCGTGGTTCCGCATGGTCGCCTCGAAGCTGCGCCGGCGCAGCTCGCCCACGGCGCCGTAGCCCGCGATGTGCGCGACACGGCGGTGGCCGAGCCCGAGGAGGTGCTCGGTGACCAGCCGCGCCCCGGCCTCGTCGTCGTTCGCCACGACGTCCACGCCGGTCAGCACCGGCTCCCGGGCCCCGGCGACCACGACCGGTATGCGCTCGGCGACCGCGCCCAGGAAGTCCGGGCCGGGCAGTGTGCCGACCACCACCAGGCCGTCGACGCCGAGGTCCAGGAAGGGGCCGGTGAGGTCGTCGCCGGTCCGGCGGTTGAGGCGGGCGTCGGCGAGCAGCATGTGCAGGCCGTTGTCGCGCAGAAGTGAGTTCAGGCCGTCGAGGAGGTCGACGAACCAGGGGTTGCGCAGGTCGTTGAGGAGGACGCCGACGGTGCGGGTGCGCTGCTCGCTCAGGCTGCGCGCCGCCGCGTTCGGCCGGTAGCCGAGCTCCCGCACCGCCCGCAGCACCGCCTCGCGCTTCTCGGGGCGCACCTGCTCGGAGCCGCGCAGCACCAGCGAGACCAGCGACTTGGAGACTCCGGCCCGTTCGGCCACGTCGCGGATCGTCGGCTGTCTCATGACCTGGACCGTTCCATGAGGTGGGCACGGTTGTCAAAGGGATTGACACATGGGGAATCAGCTCCCACTGTGGCCTGGACAGGATATGGACCGGTCCAAAGAGGGGCTGTCATGGTGGATGCGCTCGGTGTCGCCGTCGTCGGGTTCGGCTGGATGGGGCGGGTGCACACGCAGGCGTACGCCCGCGTCCGGCACCACTATCCGCAGTTGCCCCTGCGTCCCGAGCTGGTGACGGTGGCCGAGGAGGTGCCGGGCCGGGCCGAGGAGGCCGCCGACCGGTTCGGGTTCGCCCGCGCCACCCGCGACTGGCGCGAGGTGGCCGCCGACCCGCGCGTGCAGGCCGTCAGCATCACCGCGCCCAACTTCCTGCACCGGGAGATCGGCGTGGCGATGGCCGAGGCGGGCAAGCACCTGTGGATCGAGAAGCCGGTGGGCCTGACCGGCGAGGACGCCCGCGCCGTGGCCGACGCGGTCGCCAAGGCCGGCGTCCAGGGCACGGTCGGCTTCAACTACCGCAACGCGCCCGCCGTGGAGGCCGCTCGCGAGCTGATCGCCTCCGGCGGGATCGGCACGGTCACGCATGTGCGCATCCGCCTGTTCAGCGACTACGCGGCGCACCCGGACTCCGCCCTGACCTGGCGGTACGAGCGTGAGCGCGGCGGCAGCGGGGTGCTCGGGGACCTGGCCTCGCACGGCGCGGACCTGGCCCGCTTCCTGCTCGGCGAGATCGCCTCGCTGACCGCCGACACGGCGATCTTCGTCCCGGAGCGGGCCCGCCCGACGGGCGCCACCGCGGGTCACGCGCTCGCCTCAGGCGGCGCGCCGGGCCCGGTCGAGAACGAGGACTACGTCAGCTGCCTGCTGCGGTTCGCCTCCGGTGCGCGCGGGGTCCTGGAGGCCTGCCGGGTCTCGGTCGGCGAGCAGAACAACTACGGCTTCGAGGTCCACGGCACCAAGGGCGCGGTGTCCTGGGACTTCCGCCGGCTGAACGAGCTGGCGGTCAGCCGTGGCACGGCGTACCAGGACCAGCCCGTGAGCACGGTCTACGTCGGCCCGGGCGACGGCGAGTTCGCCGCGTTCCAGCCGGGCGCGGCCAACGCGATGGGCTACGACGACCTGAAGGTCATCGAGGCGTACCGCTTCCTGCGCTCGGTCGCCGAGGGCAGGCCGTACGGCACCACCCTGGCCGACGCGGTGCACAGTGCCGCCGTGCTGGACGCCATGGCGCTGTCGGCCGAGAGCGGGGCGTGGGTCAGCCTGCCGGCGTCGTAGGCATGTTGTAGGGGGTGACCACCTGGATCGCGGACGGCAGGACCGGCCCGGCGGGCGGCAGGGCGCCGTGGTGGCGCATCACCTCGCGGCAGGCCTCGCGCAGGTCGTGCCGCAGGTCGTGGTGGAGGACGGCGGACAGACGGTGCTCGCGCAGCAGGCGGGTGTTGTCGTGGTCGAGGTCGTGGGCGACGAACACCGCGCAGTCGCGGCCGAGGTCGGCGAAGGCCCGCAGGGTGGCGTTGTTGCCGCCGCCGATGGAGTACACGGCACGGATCTCCGGGTCACGCTCCAGAGCGGCGCGGACGAGGTCGTACTGGGTGGCGTCCAGGCCCTGCCCCTCGGCGATCTCCACCAGGGTGCGCTCCGGGTGCCGGGCCCGCATGACGCTGCGGAAGCCCATCTCGCGCTCCTCCTCGTTGCGGAAGAAGCCGCTGCTCAGGCTGGTGAGGACGTTGCCGGGCCGGTCGCCGAGCCACTGGCCCATGAGGTAGGCGGCGGTGGCGCCCGCGGCCCGGTTGTCGCTGCCGACGTAGGCGAGGCGGCCGCTGGCGGGCAGGTCGGTGACCAGGGTGACGACCGGGATGCCGGCCGCGGTGAGCCGGCCGACGGCGGCGGTGACCTCGGGGACGTCCGGCGCCTTGAGGATCACCCCCTGCGAGCCCCGGCGGGCGATCCGGTCCAGCGTGCTGACCTGCTCGGCCGCCGGTCCGGTCTCGCGGAAGTGGAAGCGGGAGCGGACCACGGCCGGGTGCAGCGACGGCAGCTCGGCCTCCAGCGCGGCCCGCACGGCCGTGGTGAACCGCTCCGGTGCCTGCACCACGATGTCGACCATGAAGGTACGGCCGACCAGCCGGACCTGGGTGCGCTGCCGGTCCAGGTCGGCTATCGCCCGGTGCACCTCCTGGGCGGTGCTCTCCCGCACCCCTCCCCTGCCGTTCAGCACGCGGTCCACCGTGGCCTCGCTCAGGCCTGCCTGACGTGCGATTTCCCGGAGGGGGAACGGGTGACCCATGGGCCGGCTCCTTGAGGGGTTTTTGATGGCTGCGTGCTGGTTGTTGGAGGGGTTTGTACTGACAAGAATGACAGCACCGCGTCGGCCCCGTGAACGAAAGAAGGACGACGATGTCCCCCGCCACCGCACAAGGCCGTGCCTGGCTGTCGGAGCAGGACTGCGACCTGGGCACCTTCCGCGCCCTGGTCACGCGGACCACCGATCTCGCCGACTACCCGTACGCCTCGTCGGTGGAGAGCGGCGTTCTCGTCTACGACAGCGAGCGGCTCCTCGCCGGTGCCCGCCGGGACGTGCAGGCCGAGCTGGTCCGGGCGCTCACGGACGGGCCCGGCATCGTGGTCTTCAAGGGCGCCTTCCCCGACCCGGCGGTCGTCGACCGGACGACGGCCGTGTTCGACGCCCTGATCGCCGAGCAGCGCGCCTTTGGCGCGGGCGCCGGGGACCACTTCGCCGAGCCGGGCGCCAACGACCGGGTGTGGAACGCCTTCGAGAAGGCGGCACTGTACGACCCGGAGGCGTTCGCCGACTACTACGCAGGCGACATCCTGGCCCTGGTCTCGGAGGCCTGGCTCGGCCCCGGCTACCAGGTCACCTCGCAGATCAACGTGGTCAACCCGGGCGGCGCGGCCCAGACCGCGCACCGGGACTACCACCTCGGCTTCCTGACCGACGAGGCCGCCGCAGCCTTCCCCGCGCACGTCCACCGCCTCTCCCCCGTGCTCACCCTCCAGGGCGCGGTCGCGCACTGCGACATGCCGGTCGCGTCCGGGCCGACGCTGTACCTGCCGTACTCGCAGCAGTACGAGCCCGGGTACCTGGCCTGGCGGCTCCCGGAGTTCCAGGCCTACTTCGAGGCACACCACGTCCAGCTCCCCCTCGCCAAGGGCGATGCGGCCTTCTTCAACCCGGCGCTCTTCCACGCCGCCGGCACCAACCGCTCCGCGGACATCCGGCGCATGGCCAACCTCCTCCAGGTGTCCTCGGCCTTCGGGCGCGCGATGGAGACGGTGGACCGGGAGGCGGTGGCGAACGCGGTCTTCCCGGTGCTGCTGAAGCGCAAGGCCGAAGGCGCGGGCGAGGAGTGGCTGGAGCGGGTGATCGCCGCGAGCGCCGAGGGCTACTCGTTCCCGACCAACCTCGACAACAACCCTCCGGTCGACGGCCTGGCCCCGCCCTCGCAGGCGGACGTCGTACGGCGGGCGGTACGCGAGGAGTGGACCCCGCGGGCTCTGCGGGACGAGCTGCGGGCCGGCGCCGAGCGGCGCGAGAGCTGAAAGGGCAAGGAACCGATGGGACTTCTCGACGACAAGGTCGTCCTCGTCAACGGCGGTAGTCAGGGTGTCGGCGCCGCGATCGCGCGGGCCGCCGTGCGCGAGGGCGCCACAGTGGCCGTGACCGGGCGCCGCCCCGAACCGGGCGAGGCCCTGGTGGCCGAGCTGTCCGCGGCCGGCGGCAAGGCGCTGTACGTCCAGGCCGACCTGTCGGACGCCGAGCAGGCCAAGAACTCGGTGGCCGAGGTGGTCGACGCGTACGGCCGGATCGACTGCCTGGTGAACTCGGCCGGGCTGACCTCCCGGGGCACGCTGCTGGACACCACGCCCGAGCTGTTCGACGCGCACATCGCGATCAACCTCAAGGGGCCGTTCTTCGCGATGCAGGCGGCGGTCTGCGACATGGTGGCCCGCAAGGCGCCGGGCACGATCGTCAACATCATCACCTCGTCGGCGCACGGCGGGCAGCCGTTCCTCGCGCCGTACGTCGCCGCGAAGGCGGGGCTGGTGGGCCTGACCCGGAATGCGGCGCACGCCCACCGGTGGGACCGGATCCGGATCAACGGCCTGAACATCGGCTGGACCGCGACCGAGGGCGAGGACGCCACCCAGCGCGCCTTCCACGACGCGGGCGACGACTGGCGGGAGCAGGCGGCCGCACGGCTGCCGATGGGCAAGCTCGGCCAGCCGGACGAGATCGCGGACTTCGTGGTCCTCCTGCTGTCCGACCGCTCGGGCGTGGTCACCGGATCGGTGATCGACTGGGACCAGAACGTACTCGGCGGCCTCGACTAGGGCCTGTCCGGCGGATCAGACCCCAGCTCTCCCCTTCAGCACGATCGCACCTTAGGAGCTGCACCCCCATGCGCATTGGAATCCTCGGCCTCGGCCGCATCGGCGCCTTCCACGCCGAGACCCTCTCCGGGCTCGACGCCGTCGAGTCCCTCGTCGTCGCCGACCCGTTCGCGGACGCGGCCAAGGCCGCGGCCGAGCGGTTCGGGGCCGAGGTCGCCGACTCGCCCGAGGCGCTGCTGGCGGCCGGGGTGGACGGCCTGGTCGTCGCGGCGGCCACCGATGCCCACCCGGCACTGATCCTGGCCGGCGTCGAGGCAGGCGTCCCCGTCTTCTGCGAGAAGCCCGTCGCCCGCACCATGGCGGAGGGCGTCGAGGTCCTCAAGGCCGTGCAGGGCAGCGAGGTGCCGATCCAGATCGGCTACAACCGCCGTTTCGACGCGGGCTTCGTCGCCGCACGGGCTGCGGTCCAGGCCGGTGAGCTGGGCAAGCTGCACACGGTCCGCTCGACGACCCTGGACCCGGCGCCCCCGCCGGCCGCGTACGTCGCCGCTTCCGGCGGCATCTTCCGCGACTGCTCCGTGCACGACTTCGACATCATCCGCTGGGTGACCGGCCGCGAGGTGACCGAGGTGTACGCGGTCGGCGGCAACCGGGGTGCCGACTACATCAAGGAGGCGGGCGACGCCGACACCACCGGCGCGATCCTCACCCTGGACGACGGCACGATCGCGGTGGTCTCCAACTCCCGCCACAACGCCCGTGGTTACGACGTCCGTATGGAGCTGCACGGCTTCCAGGACTCGATCGCGGTCGGTCTGGACGACAAGCTGCCGCTGCGCTCGGTGGAGCCGGGCGTGAGTTTCCCGGCGGGCACCCCGCACGACTTCTTCATGGACCGCTTCACCGACGCCTACCGCGCCGAACTCACCGCGTTCACCGAGGTCGTGGCCGGCACCCGCCCCTCCCCATGCACCGTCGAGGACGCCCTGGAGGCGGGCTGGATCGCCGAGGCCTGCACGCTGTCCCTGCACGAGCACCGGCCGGTGACGATCGCCGAGGTGCGCGGGGCCTGAAGACGGATCTCCGTCGGCCGCAGCACCGGACCGGTCCGGGCCCGAGGTCTGCTCGGGCACGGACCGGTGAGATGCAGGTCACACATCTGGAGTGGATGTCACACTCCGGATGCCCGGGGCGCTCTCAGTTCGGAATGGATCCGCGACGAGAGGCCCTGCGATGTCCGACACTGCGACACAGGTGTTCCACGAACACCGTGAGCTGCTGTTCTCCATCGTCTACAACATGCTCGGCAGCGTCGCCGACACCGAGGACGTGGTGCAGGAGACATGGCTGTCGTGGACCGCCAGGAACGAGGCACCGGGCGCGGAGCCGATCGACAACCCGCGCGCCTACCTGGTGCGGATCGCGGTGAACCGGGCGCTCGCCCACCGGGCCACCCTCAGCCGCCGCCGCGAGACGTACATCGGGCCGTGGCTGCCCGAACCGCTCGTCGGCCCTCTCGCCGGCACTCCCGTCCCCGACGATGCCGCTGATGCGGCGGTGCGCGCCGAGTCGGTGTCGATGGCGCTGCTGGTGGTCCTGGAAACCCTCACCCCACTGGAACGCGGGGTGTTCGTCCTGCACGAGGTGTTCGGCTACGCCCACACCGAGATCGCAGAAATCCTCGGCCGCAGTCCCTCGGCGATACGCCAGCTCGCCCATCGCGCCCGCGAGCACGTCCACGCCCGACGCCCCCGCTACGAGCCCGAACCGCGTGTCCGGCAGCAGGTGACCGAACGGTTCCTGGCCGCCGCGCTCGGCGGTGACCTGGACGCCCTCCTGCAGATCCTGGCGCCGGAGGTGACCCTGTGGGGCGACGCCGGAGGCAAGGGCCGGGCGCCGGCGGGCCACAGGCCGCTCCACGGCCGGGACAAGGTCGCCCGCCTGCTCGCCGCTGCCGCCCCCCGCTCCGGCAAGGGCCTCGACATCGCCTACCGCAGCGTCAACGGCGCCCCGTCGGTGCTGCTGTCCGCCGGCGAAACCGCCTGCGCCGTCCTCGTCCTCGACCTCACTGCGGACGGCAACCAGGTGTGCGGGATCTACGTCGTCGCCAATCCCGACAAGCTCTCTCACGTCAACTGAGGACCGGGGAATCCACGTGCTGCGAAAGATGGCGTCCCTGCCCAGTGGCAAGGTGACGAAATGGGTCGTCCTGGCCCTCTGGACGGTTCTGCTGGTCCCGGCCCTCATGCTGGCCGGCAAGCTCGGCGACGTCGAGGAGAACGACAACTCGGCCTGGCTGCCCGGTAACGCGGAGTCGACCAGGATGGTCGAAAGAGCCGAGAAATTCCAGCTCGCCGACACCCTGCCCGCGATCGTGATCTACGACCGGCCCGAGGGCATCACCCCGGCCGACATGACCAAGGCCCGAGCCGACGCCGAAGCCTTCAAGGGCATCAAGAACGTCGTGGGTCAGCCACAGGGCCCGGTGAAGGCCCAGGACGGCAAGGCCGTCCAGACCGTGGTCCAGGTGCGCAAGGACAAGACGGGCTGGGAAGGAATCGGCAAGGTCGTCGACGCGATGAACAGGGTCGGCGAAGAGAACGCGGGTGGGCTCGGGTTCCACGTCACCGGGCCGGCCGGTTACGCCTCCGACTCGATCAAGGCCTTCAGCGGAGGAGGCGGCCTGACAACGATCACAGCGGTGGTGGTGGTCGTGATCCTGCTGCTCACCTACCGCAGCCCCGTGCTGCCCTTGCTGCCCCTGCTGACCGTGGGCGGCGCCCTGGTCATGTCGGAAGCGGTGATCTACCTGCTGGCGAAGCACGCCGGACTCACCGTCAACAAGCAGACGAGCTTCATCCTGACCGTGCTGCTGTTCGGCGCCGCCACCGACTACGCACTCCTGCTCGTCTCGCGGTACCGAGAGGAGTTGCGGCGGCACGAGGACCGGCACGAGGCGATGGCCGAGGCCCTGCACCGCTCCGGTCCCGCGATCACCGCCAGCGCCGCGACCGTCGCGGTCAGCCTGATGCTGCTGATGCTGGCCACCCTCAACTCCACCCAGGGGCTCGGGCCGGCCTGCGCTGTCGGCGTCCTCGTCGGGCTGCTCGCCATGGTCACCCTGATGCCGGCCCTGCTGGTCATCTGCGGCCGCTGGGTCTTCTGGCCGGTACAGCCGTCGTACGGATCGGCCGGGGCGACCAGGGAGGGCATCTGGACCCGGGTCGGCGCGGCCGTCTCGGGCCGACCGCGGATCGTGTGGACCGGCACCGCGCTCGTCCTCGGCGTCATGGCGATCGGGGTGTTCGGGCTCAAGGCCGACGGGCTCTCCGACACGGACCAGTTCACCGACAAGCCGCAGATGGCCGTCGGCGAGGAGATCCAGTCCAGGCACTTCCCGGCCGGGTCGGGCGACCCCGTCTACGTCGTGGCCGAGGCCGCCTCGGCGCAGCAGGTGAGGACCGCACTGTCCGGCGTCCCAGGAGTCGCCGACGTTTCGACGCCGATGGTCAAGGACGGTGAGGCCATCATGCTCGGGGAACTCGGGGACGACCCCAGCAGCACGGCCGCGATGCGCACCGTCGAGCGGGCCAGGACCGCACTCCACCGGATCGGGGGTGCGGATGCCCAGGTCGGCGGCAACACGGCGGTCGTTCTCGACACGCGGGAAGCGGCCGCCCGCGACTCCGAGGTGATCATCCCCATCGTGCTGGTCATGGTGTTCCTCATCCTCGCGCTGCTGCTGCGGGCGGTCGTCGCACCACTGCTGCTCATGGCGACGGTGGTGCTGTCGTTCGCAGCGGCCCTCGGCGTGAGCAGTCTGATGTTCGACCACGTGTTCCACTTCGCCGGGGCAGATGCCTCCTTCCCGCTCCTGACGTTCGTCTTCCTGGTCGCGCTGGGCATCGACTACAACATCTTCCTGGTCACCCGGGTGCGCGAAGAGGCACTGCTGCACGGCACCCGGCGCGGCGCGCTGACGGGCCTGTCCGCCACCGGGGGTGTGATCACCTCAGCGGGTCTGGTGCTGACCGGTACCTTCGCGGCGATGGCCTCGCTGCCGCTGGTGTTCGCGGCCGAGCTCGGGTTCGCGGTGGCGTTCGGTGTGCTGCTGGACACCCTGATCGTCCGCTCGGTGCTGGTCACCGCGCTGACCCTGGACGTGGGTCGATGGATGTGGTGGCCCGGGAAACTGTTCAGGCATCACGACGACCCCCGGCCACCGTCGGGCAGGTCCGACTTCGAACCCGCTCTCGCGGGTACGTGACCACACTCCGCCACGGGCCTTCCGGCGGCGGCCGGAAGGCCCGGTTCACCTGACGCACCGCGCCTGAGCGGCGCTCTCCGTCAACCGCAGTACCGGATCAGCCACTCGTCCGCGTTGTACGCGTCCCGCGCCGGGTCCGGCAGGGTCGCCGGCTTCGTCTCCACCGTGTCCTGTGGGCGTATCCGCTCGGGCAGGCGGCTGAAGCGGTGGGGGGTCGGGGTGCCGTCCCCCTCGGCGGACTGCCGGGGCGTCTGGTGGAGTTGCGTGCGGTGTGCCATGTCGTCCTCCCGTCCTCGCGGGCGTCCCCCGTCGTCAGTCAGAACGCCCGCACGCCTGCGTTGGTTCCCGCCCGTCGCCGGACCGAACCCTTCAGGCCCCGCACGACCTCAGGAACCTGCGCGTCCGCACCGCGATCGGCAGCGGCTTGTCCGGCTCGCACGGGTACATGTCCTGCTCGACGATCGCGAACAGGTCCACCCCGAGCCTCTGCGCCGCCTCCAGGACGGGCCCCAACTCGGGTACGCCGGACGGCGGTTCGCACATCACGCCCCGCTGTACGGCGGGCCCGAACGGCACCTCGTTCGCGACGACCTCGGCGAGGATGTCCGGGTCGACCTGCTTGAGGTGCAGGTAGCCGATGCGCTCGCCGTAGGTCTCGATCAGCTTGACGCTGTCCCCGCCGCAGTACGCGTAGTGCCCGGTGTCCAGGCAGAGGTTGACCAGCTCGGAGTCGGTGGAGTCGAGGAACCGCTCGACGTGGTCCTCGGTGTCGATGTGGGTGTCGGCGTGCGGGTGGACGACGAGCTCGAGGCCGTACGTCTGCTTGACCTCGTGGCCGAGCCGTTCCATGCCCTTGGTCAGGTGCGCCCACTGCTCGGCCGTCAGCTCCGGCGGCTCCAGGATCTCGGCGGTCTTGTCGTCCCGCCAGAAGGAGGGGATGACGACGAGGTGCCGCGCGCCCATGGCCTGGGTGAGGGCGGCGACCTGGCTGACATGGGCCCAGGTCTCCTCCCAGACGGACGGGCCGCGGTGCATGCCGGTGAAGACCGTGCCGGCCGACACCTTCAGCTCCCGCCGGACCAACTCGTCCGTCAGACGGGCCGGGTCGGTGGGGAGATAGCCGTACGGGCCCAGTTCGATCCAGTCGTAGCCGGCCTCGGAGACCTCGTCGAGGAAGCGTTCCCAGGGAACCTGCCGGGGGTCGTCGGGGAACCAGACACCCCACGAGTCGGGGGCCGAGCCGACCCGGATGCGGTCCAGGGCAGGGGGGTTGGCCATGTCAGGGGGTCCCTTCGGGGGAGGTCGCCACGGGAGCGGTGAGGTCTTCCTCTTCCGGGAGTTCCTCGACGTCGACGCCGCGGACCTGGGCCAGCTCGTGCTTGAGGGCTGCGAGTTCGGCGCCGCCGGCCATGTGGTTGGTCAGCTCTTCCAGGCTGACCTCGCTGCGGTCGGCGGAGAGTTCGAGGGTGCCGAGGCGCAGCACGCTGAAGTGGTCGCCGACCATGTAGGCGTGGTGCGGGTTGTGGGTGATGAAGATGACGCCGAGGCCGCGGTCGCGGGCGGCGGCGATGTACTTCAGCACGACGCCGGACTGCTTGACGCCGAGGGCGGCGGTGGGCTCGTCCAGGATCAGCACCCGGGCGCCGAAGTAGACGGCGCGGGCGATGGCCACGCACTGGCGCTGGCCTCCGGAGAGGGTGCCGATGGGCTGTTCCAGGTCGTCCAGGACGATGCCCATGTTGCGCAGTTCCTGGTCGGCGGTCTTCTTCATGCCGGCGATGTCGAGACGGCGGACGGGCCAGGGGCCTTTGGTCATCTCGGAGCCGAGGAAGAAGTTCCGCCACACGGGCATGAGGGGGACGGTGGCGAGGTCCTGGTAGACGGTGGCGATGCCCTTGTCGAGGGCCTCGCGTGGGGTGGAGAAGCGCACCGGGGTGCCGTCCACGAGGAAGTCGCCCTCGGTGTGCTGGTGCAGCCCCGAGATGATCTTGATGAGGGTGGACTTGCCGGCGCCGTTGTCACCGAGGACGCAGGTGACCTTGCCGGGGTGCACGGCCAGGCTCACACCGTGCAGGGCGCGGATGTTGCCGTAGGACTTGCCCGCACCGCGCAGTTCCACGATCGGGCCGTCATCGGCGGGGACGGCGTCCTGGAGGATGGCGCCGTGGGTTCCGGTTCCGTTGCTTGTCATCGGGTCCTACCTCCGGGTCGCCGTGCGCTGGACCCACAGATTGATCAGGACGGCGCCGAGCAGCATCACGCCGAGGAACGCCTTGAACCAGTCGGGGTTCCAGCCGGCGAAGACGATGCCCTGGTTCACCATGCCGAACATGAACGCGCCGAACACCGGGCCGATCGCGGAGCCGGAGCCGCCGGTGAGCAGGCAGCCGCCGATGACGGCCGCGGCGATGTAGATCAGCTCCTGGCCGACGCCCTCGCCGGACTGCACGGTGTTGAACGAGAACAGGTTGTGCATGCCGATGAACCAGGCACCGAAACCGACCAGCATGAACAGAGTGATCTTGGTGAAGTTCACCGGGACACCGACGGCGCGGGCGCTCTCCTTGTTGCCGCCGACGGCGAAGATCCAGTTGCCGTACTTGGTACGCAGCAGCACCCAGGTGGCGATGGCCGCGAAGGCCAGCCAGTAGAAGACCGTGATCTTCACCTCGACGCCGCCGATGTCGACGGAGGACGCGAAGATCTTCTTCGCCTGGTCGAAGCCGTCCATGTTGCTGATGTCGTCGGTGGCGACGTTGCCGGTGACCAGCTTGGTCACGGCGAGGTTGGCACCCTGCAGGATCAGGAAGGTGCCGAGGGTGACCAGGAAGCTGGGCAGTCCGGTCTTGACCACCATCCAGCCGTTGAAGGCGCCGACGGCGAGCGAGACGATCAGGGCGACGATCACGCCCATCCACACGTTCAGCGTCAGCTGGTAGCTGAGCATGCTCGCGGTGAGCGCGGAGCTGATCACCGCGACACCGGAGGACAGGTCGAACTCGCCGCCGATCATCAGCAGGGCCACCGGAAGGGCCATGATGCCGATGGTCGAGGACTGGTAGAGGACGGTGGCCATCGAGCTGCCCTGACGCAGCGAGGGCGCGGCGATCAGGAAGAAGATCAGGACGGCCACGGCGCCGAGGAAGACACCCACTTCGGGCCGGGCCAGCAGCCGCAGCACCAGGGGGCGCCGGGTGGTGCGGCCGTCGGTCGCCCTGGGGCCGGACGCCGGCGGTCTGCCGACCGCCGGCTCAGCCTGCTGGGTCATGCTCATCACCGGGTGCCCTTCGCGGCGAACTGGGCGACCTGGTCGACGTTGGACTTGTCGACGAAGGCCGGGCCGGTGAGCACGGGCTGCTCGCCGCCGCCGCTGTAGTTGCCGTTGTTCTTGTACAGCCACAGGGAGTCGATCGCCAGGTAGCCCTGCAGATACGGCTGCTGGTCCACCGCGAACTGGATGTCGCCCTTCTTGATGGCGCTGGTCAGCTGGTTGTTCAGGTCGAACGTGGCGACCTTGGCCTTGCTGCCGGCGTCTCCCGCCGACTGCACGGCGGTCAGCGCGTAGGGGGCGCCGAGGGTGACCACGTAGTCGATGGCGCTGTCCTGCTTGAGCTTGGCCGTGATCGTCGACTTCACGGACGGCATGTCGGTGCCGTTCACGTACAGCGTCTCAGTCGTGCCGGAAAACGTCTTCTTCACCCCGTCGCAGCGCTGGGTGAGGCCGATGTTGCCCTGCTCCTGGATCACACAGACGGCCTTCTTGGCGCCGACCTCGTTCAGCTTCTTGCCGAACGCCTCGCCCGCCACGCCCTCGTCCTGGCCGAAGAACTCCAGCAGGCCGAGCTTCTTCCAGTCGCTGACGCCGGAGTTCAGTCCGACCACAGGTATCTTCGCCGCGCCCGCCTTGCTGACCACGTCCTTCATCGCGTCCGGCTTGGCCAGCGTGATCGCGATCCCGTCGACCTTCTGGTCGACCGCGTTCTGCACCAGGTTGGCCTGGTTACCGGCGTTCGGGTCGGAGGAGTAGATCAGCTTGATGTTGTCCTTTGCGGCAGCGGCCTCGGCCCCCTTGCGGACGATGTCCCAGAAGGTGTCGCCCGGCGACTGGTGGGTGACCAGCGCGACCGTCATCCGGGGGGTGTTCGCCTTGCCCGCCGAGGCGTCCGACCCTCCCTCTTCGGCCTTCTTCCCCCCGGAGCTGCTGGAGCAGCCGGCGAGGGTGAGGGCTGCCGCGGCGGCCACAGCCACAACGGGGGCCAGTCTGCGGGAGCGGGAGTGGGAAGAGCGGTCCATCGTTCCTGCACCTCACTGTGCTACGGGGGAAGGGACGCTGTTGCGTTGGGACGGGATACAAGTCCCTACGGAGCCCGCTGTCAATACTTTGTTAAGACATCATTTCACGAACAGGTCCGAATGTAAGTACAAACCATTGACAGCACCGCCTGTCCGCACCTACACCTGAGAGGCATGAGCCACTCGACGAGTGAAGCGACGAGCCGTCTGACCGTCGCCCAGGCGCTGGTGCGGTTCCTGTCCGCCCAGTACACCGCACGCGACGGCGAACGGCACCGGCTGATCACCGGCACCTGGGGCATCTTCGGCCACGGCAACGTGGCCGGCATCGGCCAGGCGCTGCTCGAGTACAGCGACGTCATGCCATACCATCAGGGCCGCAACGAGCAGGCGATGGTGCACGCGGCCGTCGGACACGCCCGCCAGCTCGACCGCCTCTCGGCGCAGGCCGTGACGACGTCCATCGGCCCTGGCGCGACCAACCTGGTCACCGGCGCCGCCCTGGCCACCGTCAACCGGCTGCCCGTACTGCTCCTGCCCGGCGACTACTTCGCCACCCGCCCGGCCGACCCGCTGCTGCAACAGCTGGAGCACCCCGGCCAGTTCGACATGTCGGTCAACGACACCCTGCGCCCGGTCTCCCGCTACTTCGACCGGATCACCCGCCCCGAGCAGCTCATCCCGTCTGCGCTCCAGGCCATGCGCATCCTCGCCGACCCGGCCGAGACCGGCGCCGTCACCCTCGCCCTGCCGCAGGACGTACAGGCGGAGGCGTACGACTGGCCCGAGGAGTTCTTCGCCGAGCGCGTCTGGACCGTACGCCGTCCCGCGCCGGACCCGGCCGAGCTGGCAGAGGCAGTCCGGGCGATCCGGGCCGCGCACCGGCCGCTCGTCATCGCGGGCGGCGGAGTCCATCACAGCCGCGCCGAGGACGCGCTGAAGGCCCTCGCGGACGCGACCGGCATCCCGGTCGCCGCCACCCAGGCCGGCAAGGGCTCCCTGCGCCACGACCACCCGGCCGACCTCGGCGGCATCGGCCACACCGGCACCGCGGTCGCCGACGACCTCGCCCGCACCGCCGACCTGGTCATCGGCGTCGGCACCCGCTACACGGACTTCACCACCGCCTCCGGCACCCTCTTCCAGAACCCGGAGGTCCGCTTCCTCAACCTCAACATCACCGCCTTCGACGCCCACAAGCTGGCCGCCCGGACCGTGGTGGCCGACGCGCGGGCCGCCCTGGAGGCGCTCACCGCGCAGCTGGCCGGCTTCCGTGTCGACCCGGCGTACGAGGCCGGGTACCGGGCCGGCAAGGAGCGCTGGGAGCAGGTCGTCGAGGCGGCCTACCGGGCCGGTGACGAGGACGCCGTACCGACCCAGACGCAGGTGCTCGGCGCGCTGGACGCGGTCGTCGGGGACGAGGACGTGGTCATCAACGCGGCGGGCTCGCTCCCCGGCGACCTGCACAAGCTGTGGCGGACCCGCTCCCGGCGCCAGTACCACCTGGAGTACGGCTTCTCGTGCATGGGCTACGAGATCCCGGCCGCGATCGGCGTCCAGCAGGCGGCCCCGGACACGGCGGTGTGGGCACTGGTCGGCGACGGCACGTATCTGATGATGCCGACCGAGATCGTCACCGCCGTCCAGGAGGGGCTGCCCGTCAAGCTGGTCCTGATCCAGAACCACGGGTACGCCTCCATCGGCGGCCTGTCGGAGTCGGTCGGCGGCGAGCGCTTCGGCACCGCCTACCGCTACCGCGCGGCCGACGGCACCTTCAGCGGCGCACCGCTGCCCGTGGACCTGGCCGCCAACGCCGCGAGCCTCGGCATGGACGTCCTGCGCGCCAAGACGGTGCGGGAGCTGCGCGAGGCGCTCGCCACCGCACGGGCTGCCGATGCCCCCACCTGCGTCTACGTCGAGACGGACACCTCAAGCCCAGCACCCACCGCTCCCGGGGCCGAGGCCTGGTGGGACGTACCGGTCGCCGAGGCCGCCACCCGCGAGGCGGCCCTGCGCGCCCGCGAGGACTACGACCGCCAGGTCGCCGGCCGCCGCCGGCACCTGTGAACCACCCCGCCCTGTCCGCACTCTGGAAGGAGGTGCCCCGTGGCGAGGACCGGTGACTCCGCTCGTCCCGTGACCGTCTCCGCGCTCGAATCCGTGACCTTCGACCTGGACCGCACGAGTCCGGTGCCGCTCTACTACCAGCTCGCCCAGCAGCTGGAGGCGGCGATCGAACACGGGATCCTCGCCCCGGGGAACCTCCTGGGCAACGAGGTCGACCTGTCCGTGCGCCTCGGCCTGTCCCGGCCCACCGTCCGCCAGGCGATCCAGTCCCTGGTCGACAAGGGGCTGCTGGTGCGGCGCCGCGGTGTCGGGACCCAGGTGGTGCACAGCCAGGTCAAACGGCCCCTCGAGCTGAGCAGCCTCTACGACGACCTGGAGTCGGCCGGGCAGGGCCCGACCACCCGGGTGCTGCGCAACGAACGCGTCCCGGCGAGCGCCGACGTGGCCGCGGCCCTCGGCATCGCGGAGGGCGCCGAGGTCGTCGTGCTGGAGCGGCTGCGCTGCACCCACGGCCAGCCGGTGGCGTTCCTGTGCAACTACCTGCCCGCGGCCCTGCTCGAACTCGACACCGAGCGGCTGGAGTCGACGGGCCTGTACCGGATGATGCGCTCGGCCGGCATCACGCTGCACAGCGCCCGCCAGTCCGTCGGCGCCCGCAGCGCCACCGACGAGGAGGCCGCCCTGCTGGACGAGAAGGAGGGCGCGGCCCTGCTCACCATGCAGCGCACCGCCTACGACGACACCGGCCGGCCGGTGGAGTACGGCAGCCATGTCTACCGCGCATCGAGGTACGCCTTCGACTTCCAGCTGCTGGTCAGACCCTGACCGCCGCTGGTCAGACCCGGAAACGGAATCACTCGTGTTCACACAGCCCCCGCGGCCGCACCTGCCGCGGGGGCTCAGGTGCCTTCTGTTCAACGAAGTTGCAGGTAACGATGACGATTACGTTTCGGGCAAGAGACACCCGAGTGCGACCGGAGCTATTGACGCATGAGCGGACATGGGGCTGTTATTACGCCACGATGTTCGGTCGAGTTGGTTTCTGATCGGTTTCGAGGACCTTTCGGTGATCGACTCATCCCCTTGGCCGAACCCTGTATGCCTCAGGAGCCGCCATGCGCCTCTCCCCCTCCGGTCTTTCGGTCCCGGGTCCCAGCCGTCGCTCGTTGCTGCGTGGAGCGGGCGGTGCCGCCCTCCTCGCGGGTGCCGGCATACCCCTGCTGTCCGCCTGCGGCGGCAGCGGTTCGTCCTCCGACCCGAAGACCGTCACCCTCGGCTCCAACGCCTCCGACGCCGTGCCGAAGAAGGCCTTCGCGGAGATCTACGCGGCCTTCAAGAAGCAGTCGGGCATCACGGTCGATGTCAACACGAAGGACCACAACACCTTCCAGGAGCAGATCAACTCCTACCTGCAGGGCACCCCGGACGACGTGTTCAACTGGTTCGCCGGCTACCGCATGCAGTTCTTCGCGGCGAAGAAGCTGGCCACGCCGATCGACGACGTGTGGGCCAAGATCGGGGACAACTTCCCCGACGCGATGAAGAAGCTCGCCAAGGGCGAGGACGGCAAGTACTACTTCGTCCCGCTGTACACGTACCCGTGGGCGCTCTTCTACCGCAAGAGCGTCTTCCAGCAGCACGGTTACAAGGTCCCCGCCACCTGGGACGAGCTGGTCGCCCTCTGCAAGCAGATGAAGAAGGACGGCCTGGTCCCGATCGCCTTCGGCGACAAGGACGCCTGGCCGGCGATGGGCACCTTCGACCAGATCAACTTCCGCCTCAACGGCTACGACTTCCACGTCGAACTGATGGGCGGCAAGGCCTCCTGGACCGACGCCAAGGTGAAGGCCGTCTTCGACCACTGGAGCGAGATCCTCCCCTACCACCAGGACGGCTTCATGGGCCGCACCTGGCAGGACGCCGCACAGACCCTGGTGTCCAAGAAGGCCGGCATGTACCTGCTGGGCTCCTTCGTGGCGCAGCAGTTCACCAGCAAGGCCGACCTGGACGACCTCGACTTCTTCGCCTTCCCGGAGATCAACTCCGCCTACGGCCAGGACACCGTCGAGGCACCGACCGACGGGTTCATGGTCAGCAAGGCCCCGAAGAACAAGGCGGGTGTCACCAAGCTCCTCGAGTACCTGGGCACGCCCGAGGCCGAGGCGATCTACCTGAAGGCCGACTCCAGCGTGGTGGCCGCCTCCAGCAAGGCCGACACCTCCTCGTACACGCCGCTGCAGAAGAAGGCGTACGAAATGATCAGCGGCGCCAAGAACCTCACCCAGTTCATGGACCGCGACAGCCGCCCGGACTTCACCTCCACGGTGATGCAGCCCGCACTGCAGAAGTTCCTCCAGAATCCCAAGGGCGTGGACAGCTTGCTGTCGTCGATCGAACGCCAGAAGAAGACGATCTTCGCGTCCTCGTGAGCAGCGGCATGACGACCGATACGACGACGAAGACCCCGGAGGCGGCCGCCGTGCCGCCTCCGGGCGCCGCTTCCCGCACTGCGCGGGCCAGGCAGGGCCACCGGCGCCTGCTGACCCGCCGTGACCGGTTCACGCTCGCCCTGATGGCGGGCGTGCCCACGGTCCTGCACGTGGCCCTGGTCTGGGTCACCGCCCTCGCCTCCATCGCGCTCGCCTTCACCAGCTGGGACGGCATCGGGTTCAGCTCGATCAAGTGGGTGGGCCTCGACAACTTCCAACAACTCTTCAACGACAACCCGCAGTTCTGGCCGGCCGTCCAGCACAACATCATCTGGTTCGTGGTGCTGATCCTGATCCCCACGCCGCTCGGCCTGTTCCTGGCCGTGCAGCTGGACAAGAAGATCCGCTTCAGCCGCGTCTACCAGACCGCCTTCTTCCTGCCGGTCGTGATGTCGCTGGCGGTCACCGGATTCGTCTGGCAACTCATCTACAACCCCGACACCGGCCTGATCAACAGCCTCATCGGGGCCAACAAGCCCGGCCACTACATCGACTGGATCGGCGACCCGCACCTCAACCTGTGGGCCGTCCTGGTCGCCGCGTCCTGGCGGCACACCGGCTACATGATGATCCTGTACCTGGCCGGTCTGAAGGGCGTGGACCCGTCCCTGCGCGAGGCCTCGTCCCTGGACGGTGCCAACGAGTGGCAGACCTTCAAGAACGTCATCTTCCCGACGCTGCGTCCCACGAACACCGTCGTCCTGGTCGTCACCATCATCGAGGCCCTGCGCGCCTTCGACCTGGTCTTC
The DNA here is from genome assembly GCF_001513965.1 of Streptomyces cellostaticus. Lineage (GTDB taxonomy): Bacteria > Actinomycetota > Actinomycetes > Streptomycetales > Streptomycetaceae > Streptomyces > Streptomyces cellostaticus. The sequence goes on from NZ_KQ948015.1 coordinate 307,492, forward strand.
GTCTTCAACAAGGGCGCCCAGGGCACCGAGCTGCTGTCGATCCTGATCACCAACAACATCATCGGCGAGTCCAGCCGGATCGGATACGGATCGGCGATCGCCGTCGTCCTGCTGGTGATCTCGCTCGCCGTGATCATCCCGTACCTGGTGGCGACCTTCCGGAAGGAGCGGCGCGCATGAGCACCCCCACCGTCGCGCTCGACCTGAAGCAGCGCACCCCCCTGCGCCCGGCCAGGGTCCTGCTGCACGTGTTCCTCGTCGTCACCTCGCTGGCCTGGCTCGGCCCGCTGCTGTGGGCGGTGTTCGCGGCCCTGCGGCCGTACTCCGAGACCAGCACCAAGGGCTATGTCTCCTGGCCGGACAAGCTGAGCTTCGACAACTTCACGAACGCGTTCAAGCAGTCCGACATGATGCACTACTTCGGCAACACGCTGCTGATCGCGGTACCGGCGGTCCTGCTGACGCTGCTGCTGTCGTCGATGGTCGCGTTCTACGTCAGCCGCTTCGACTTCCGGCTCAACGTCTTCCTGCTGCTGGTCTTCACGGCCGGCAACCTGCTGCCGCAGCAGGTCATCATCACCCCGCTGTACCGGATGTACCTGCTGATCAACCTGCCGGGCATCACGGTCAGCGGCAAGCTGTACGACTCCGCGCTGGGCCTGGTGCTCATCCACGTGGCGTTCCAGTCCGGGTTCTGCGCGTTCGTGCTGAGCAACTACATGCGCATGCTGCCGCACGAGCTGACCGAGGCCGCGCTGGTCGACGGCGCGTCGGCGTGGCGGATGTACTGGCAGATCGTGCTGCCGCTGTGCAAGCCCGCGATGGCGGCCCTGGCGACGTTGCTGTCCATCTGGATCTACAACGACTTCTTCTGGGCCATCGTGCTGATCTCCACCGGCGAGAACATGCCGATCACCTCGGCCCTGAACAACCTCTCCGGGCAGTACTTCACCGACCCCAACCTGGTCGCCGCCGGCGCCCTGCTCACCGCGATCCCCACCCTGATCGTGTACTTCGTGCTGCAGCGCCAGTTCGTCAGCGGCCTCACCCTGGGCGCCAACAAGGGCTGAGGCGTGCACGTGAAAGAGAACGCAGAGAACGAAGAGAACGAAGAGAACGCTGTGAAACGCACCCTGTCCGTCCCCGGCCTCGCCTACGGCGGCGACTACAACCCCGAACAGTGGCCCGAGGAGGTGTGGGCCGAGGACATGCGCCTGATGCGCGAGGCCGGGGTGAGCATGGTCAGCGTCGGCATCTTCTCCTGGGCCCTGCTGGAGCCCTCCGAGGGCGTCTACGACTTCTCGCGCATGGACCGGATCCTGGACCTGCTGCACGAGAACGGCATCGCCGCCGACCTGGCCACGCCCACGGCGGCGCCGCCGGCGTGGTTCTTCCGCGCCCACCCCGAGGCACTGCCGGTCGACCGTGACGGCCGCACCCTGTCCTACGGCAGCCGCCAGACGTTCTGCCCGTCCAGCCCCGCCTACCGCGAGGCGGCCCTGCGCATCGCGGGCGCGCTGGCCGAGCGGTACGCCGGGCATCCGGCCGTGGCCATGTGGCACGTGCACAACGAGTACGGCTGCCACAACGCGGCCTGCTACTGCGACACCAGCGCGGCGGCCTTCCGCCGCTGGCTGCGGGCCCGCTACGGCGATGACCTGGCAGCCCTCAACAACGCCTGGGGCACCACCTTCTGGAGCCAGTGGTACTACGCCTGGGAGGAGATCCTGCCGCCCCGCGCCACCGGCGCCGTACCCAACCCGACGCACCAGCTGGACTGGCGCCGCTTCTGCTCGGACGAGCTGCTGTCGCTGTACACGGCGGAACGGGACGTGCTGCGGGCGGCGGCCCCTTCGGTCCCGGCCACCACCAACTTCATGGTGATGGCCACCTTCGACGCCCTCGACTACTGGCGCTGGGCACCGGAGCTGGACGTCGTCGCCAACGACCACTACCTGATGTCCACCGACCCCGAGTCGCAGATCGACATAGCGCTGAGCGGCGATCTGATGCGCTCGCTCGCCGGCGGCCCGTGGCTGCTGATGGAGCACTCCACGGGCGCGGTCAACTGGCAGCCCGTCAACCGGGCGAAGAATCCGGGTGAGTTGCGCCGCAACGCCCTCGCCCATGTGGCGCGCGGGGCGGACGGGATCGCCTACTTCCAGTGGCGGGCGGCGAAGGCGGGTGCCGAGCAGTGGCACTCGGCGATGCTGCCGCACGCGGGCACCGACAGCCGGATCTGGCAGGACGTGGTCCGGCTCGGCGCCGATCTGAAGGCCCTGGCGGAGGTGCGCGGCAGCACGGTCCCCGCCGAGGTGGCGATCGTCTGGGACTGGAACGCGCGCTGGGCCCTGGAGCTGCCCTCCCAGCCGAGCGGCGAGCTGCGCTACCTGGACCTGGTCCGGTCCTGGTACGAGCCGCTGTGGCGGTCGGGCATCGCCGTGGACTTCGTCCGCCCGGACGCGGATCTCTCCGGCTACCGGCTGGTCCTGGCCCCGAACCTGTACCTGGTCGACGACACGGGCGCGGCGAACCTCACGGCGTACGCCGAGCGCGGCGGCACGCTCGCCGTCGGCTTCCACAGCGGCGCCGTGGACGAGAACTGCCATGTGCGGCTGGGCGGTTACCCGGGGGCGTTCCGTGCGGTGCTGGGCGTGCGCTCCGACGAGCCGTTCCCGCTGCTGCCCGGAGAACCGGTCGCCCTGAGCGGTGCCGTGCCAGGCGGTGCGACGGGCACGCTGTGGTCGGAGCGGCTGCGGCTGGAGGGCGCCGAGGCGGTCGCGGCGTACGCGGACGGCCCTCTGGCCGGCACGCCCGCGGTGACCCGGCGCGCACACGGCACCGGTGCCGCCTGGTATCTGGCCACGCTGCCCGACCCGGCCACGCTGGCCGCGCTCCTGGACCGCATCCGCACCGAGGCGGGCGTGGAACCGGTCTGCACCTCGCCGCCCGGTGTGGAGGTGGTCCGGCGGCGCGGCACGGACGCGGACTACCTCTTCCTCGTCGACCACACAGGCCACGGCGCCTCGGTCCCGGTCCGCCCCGGGGCGACGGAGCTGCTCACCGGCAAGGTGGTGCACGACTCGGTCACGGTCCCGCCGGGCGAGATCGCCGTCGTGCGGGAACCACGGGTGGGGCAAGGGAAGTGACGGTTGCCCAGCGACCGTCGGTCACGACTTGTTGTTCCAGGTCAGGCTGACGGTCAGCTGGGCCGAGGCACCGGCCGCGGTGATGACGGCCCCTGCCTGGGCGGTCAACTCGATCCCGAACTCCACGACGAGGGCGTCCGGCCGCTGCGCGAAGTCCTCGACCTGCGCAGCGACGCCGCGGGTCACCGCCCGCACGGCGTGCATGACGCAATGATGGTCATGAAGTATGGATTAACATGAATTTCCGGGTATTGCCGGGTAGTTGATGGTTCTTCCAATTCCCGAACGTGTGCGCCGGAGGCGAGGGCAGGGTCGGTGGGCTTCGGCCGGCAGCACGGACAACGTCGCGCGCATCTGGGACATGGCAACCGGATCCCTGGCCACCGGGAGCGCGGATGCGACGGCCTGCGTGGGGGACCTCGGCACCGGGAGCCGCGTCCTGTCCCTGCGCCACGCCCGCGCGGTCATGGCCGCACGGTTCAGCCCGGACGGGCGCCGGCCGCTCACCGCGTCCGAGGACAAGAACGCGTACGTCTGGGACATCGACACCGGCCGGCAGGTGGCGCAGATTTCGCACCGGGACTTCGTCCTCGGCGTCGCCTTCTCTCCGGACGGGCGGAAGATCGCCACCTGCAGCCAGGACCACACCGCTCAGGCGCGGGAGACGGAGACCTGGACTCCGCTCTTCCGTGTGGAGCACACCGGCGGTCTGCGGGCGGTGGCGTTCAGTCCCGACAGCACCATGCTCGCCACCGGCAGCGAGGACGGCACCGTATGCGTGTGGCGGGCCGACACGGGCCAGTCCCTGCTCGCCCACAAGCACGACCGCTCGGTGAACGCCGTGGCGTTCCACCCGGACGGCCGGTTCCTCGCCGGCGCGGGCGAGGACAAGGTCATACGCAGTGTCCGGCTTCCCGAGGCCGACCGGTGACCGACCGACGCGGCCTGCCGGAGGAGCGAGGCGCTTTCCGGCAGGCGCATGGGGTGGTGCGTCAGACGGGGGTGTAGGCGCGGGCCTGGACGAGGTCGCGGGTCAAGCGGGTGAAGGCGTGGGCGGCGGCGCTGCGGTAGGCGTCGGCGCGGTGCAGGAGGGTGACCGTGCGGGCGGGGAGGGGTGGGTCGAGGAGCGTGGGGGTGAGATGGGGGTGGTCGTGGGTGAGGGCGTCGGGGAGGACGGTGGCGAGCGGGGTGCGCTGGACGATTTCGATGAGGGCCTGGATGGAGTTGGCCTCCACGGCGATGTGGGGGCTGACGCGGTGCTGGGTGAAGTAGGCGTCTATGTAGGCGCGGGTGGCGAAGTCGCCGCTGAGCAGGGCGAGGTGGCGCTGGGCCGCGTCGCGGACGGGCAGCGGTCGGCCGTCGGTGGTGCCGGGGTGGTGGGCGCTGGTGACGAGGCTGAGGGTTTCGGTGAACAGGGCGGCGGCCCGGATGCCGGGCAAGTGGGTGCCGGCGAAGGCGATCCCGAGGTCGAGGTCGTCGGCGAGCAGGGCTGACTCGATGCTGTCCTGCGTCATCTCCCGGAGGTTCAGGACGACGCCGGGATGGCGGGCCTGGAACTGGGCGATCAGCGGACCGACGAGGTAGGCGGTGAACGTCGGGGTGACCGCGAGCCTGAGATGGCCGTGGGAGAGGTCCTTCACGTCGTGGAGGGCCCGTTCGCCGGCGGCCAGGTCGCGTAGCGCACGACGGGCGTGGTGGGCGTAGGTCTCGCCGGCGTCGGTGAGGCGTACGGCGCGGCCTGTGCGGTCGAGCAGCTGCACGCCCAGGGTGCGTTCCAGCTGTTTGATCTGCTGCGACAGGGTGGGCTGGGAGACATGCAGGTCTTCGGCGGCGCGGGTGAAGTTGCCGTGGTCGGCGACGGCGAGCAGGTAGCGCAGATGACGCAGTTCCAGGGCCATGGGACGAACTATAGATGCCAGCAATAGCAATCATGGTCACTGCGTCTTGGACGCTATAGGGGCAGGTCATGCAGGGTGGATTTCACCGACCCACAGGGGTGGCAGCCACCGAAAGGGAGTGACCCATGCCAGACATCGCCGCGGGCGTCACGCGTTTCCAGCGGGACGTCTTCCCGGTCAAGGCCGATCTCTTCGCCCGCCTGGCGAGCGACCACGCGCCGCACACGCTGTTCATCAGCTGCTCCGACGCCCGCGTCGTCCCGGAACTGATCACCGGGTCCGAGCCGGGGGAACTCTTCGTCATCCGCACCGCCGGCAACCTCGTCCCCGCCTGCTCCCCCGGCGCGGACGGTGTGGCGGCGAGCATCGAGTACGCGGTCGCCGTCCTGGGGGTGAGGGACGTGGTCGTGTGCGGGCACTCGTCCTGCGGGGCGATGACCGCTCTGGCCCAGGGCCACGACCTCACCTCTGCGCCGGCCGTCGCGAACTGGCTGCGGCACGCGGACGCCTCCCGGACCCACGGGGACGTTCCCGCACTCGTACGCGAGAACGTGCGCGCGCAACTCGCGAACCTGACAACCCATCCGTCGGTCGCCCGGGCCCTGGCGGAGAAGAAGGTGACCCTGTACGGCTGGGTCTTCGACATCGCCACCGGTGACATCGACACCCTCGACGCCACCGGCGCCACCGGCGCTCTCGCCGCCTGACCCAGGCCCCTCTCGCCTCTGATCCCGCCCCAGCGCCGTCACGGCCGGATCACCCCGCCCACCCCCCAAGCCCGCCGACCCGCCCCACCATCGCGGATCGGCACACAGGAAAGGAAAGCGCCTCATGGTGCACGCCCAGTTCGACCCCGCCGCCCGTCAGACCCTGACCAACGCCGCGGTCGAGGCGAAGACCCGTAGGAACCTCACCTGGCAGCAGATCGCGGACGCCTCCGGCCTGTCGGTCGCCTTCACCACCGCCGCCGTCCTCGGCCAGCACGCCCTGCCCGAGCAGTCCGCCAAGGCCGTCGCACAGCTGCTCGACCTGGACGACGACGCGGTGATGCTGTTGCAGACGATCCCCACCCGCGGCTCGATCCCCGGCGGCATCCCCACCGACCCGACGATCTACCGCTTCCACGAAATGCTCCAGGTATACGGCACCACCCTCAAGGCCCTGGTCCACGAGCAGTTCGGCGACGGCATCATCTCCGCGATCAACTTCAAGCTGGACGTGAAGAAGGTCGCCGACCCCGAAGGCGGTGAGCGCGCGGTGATCACCCTGGACGGCAAGTACCTGCCGACCAAGCCCTTCTGACACACCGCCCGGCCCGGGCGGGCCGCACCCCTTCACCGGCCCGCCCCACGGCCCGGACGACTGCTGTCGTTCTGGTCCATGGGCTGTGGGCAGACGGCTCTTGCTGGACGGAGACCACCACCGAACTGCGCGCCCTCGGCCATGAACCGGTCGCGGCCCAGCCGCCGCTGGAGTCCCTGGAGGACGACGTGGCAGCGGTGCGCCGGGGCATCTCCACCGTCGAGGGGCCGGTGCTGCTGGTCGGATGGTCCTACGGAGGTTTCGTGATCACCAACGCGGCCCGCGGCCAGGACCGGGTCCGCGCCCTCGCCTACGTCGCCGCGTTCGTCCCCGACGCAGGGGAGACGGTCGCAGACATCGCGCACCGCCACCCCGGCAGAAGTTGCCTATCACTTGGCTGCAGGAGATGTCCTTCTCCGATCAAAGACACGTCTTCTCAATCGCGTCATGAAAGCGATGGCTCGCTTGGGAATCGAGTCTCCACCTGACCTCTGAACAATACTTTCCTTTCCTCCCTTAATTGACGTTCTCGTGCGGTCTTCCCTCTCGGGTCAAGGGTCGACGGAGGTACGGAGGCGGATTGCGAAGCCCTTGACGCGCAGGGAGACCGCGGCAGCATGACGGCAAAGGAAGGCCACAGTGTCAGCAGCGAGCACGTCTCGGTCGGCTGATCGCCATCTACCCTACCGAGCCGCCTTATAGTTTCTTGCCTTGCGGGAAGGTGAAGCTGCTCGTGTCAAGCGATAGGCCACCTAGCCCTGCGATAGCCCCTGCGAGCACGCCGGCCGCGGCTTCACTGTCAAAGACATACATCCAGATGAGTGCCATCACAGCAAGGATAATTGGCATGCCATAGGCGAGAAATCTGATTACGAAGAGTCCACGCTTGTCCTTTTTTCTCTCAGCTTTGGGATTGACAGACAACCCCAGAAACCCGGTCGCGAGCGCGCTGGCTCCGCTGCCTAGATCCGGAAGGTTTTTGGGTGGATGAAAGAGGATGGCGTACAAGAGTCCGATGACCAACAAGAAAAGAATGGCTCTGAACCATACGAGTCCATGTTCTTTGGTGTCCTCGCCCTCTTCGGGATCGTCCACTGTCGTCTCGCCCTTCGTTTCTTCTTCCGAGACCCGATGGGACTCTTGATTGTGGCGTTGAGTGGGCATGGCTTCAGGTGTACATCCCTTGTTGTAACTGTGCAGCTGGGCTTGCGCTGTTGGGATGATTTCGGCAGAGGACTCGTCCTATCTGGATGTGTCACTCTTTCGATCCTCTTCTCGCTGTCATTTACCTTACTGAACCGACTTATAGACCGGTGGCATAAGCAAACCCATGACGAAGCATCCAGCCGAGCGAAGGATGTGACATGGGAGGAACTTATCGAAGATGCGGTTACGTGTTCTCCAGTCTCCATCGAGGGAGCGATAGAGCGTGCCATCTGGGGCAAGGTTCAGCGGTTCGAGTCGTATCGCACCGACCTGGATCAATGGTCGACCTACGTTGACACTACGGACTATTTTCTCGGCTGGCTTTCCTGGAATCGCGGGATCAGTAGCATCACTATCTGGAACGATGATCCGGATACGACCACTGACTCAATAACACTCCTGCTGCGGAAGGCAGCAGATGATTGGGAAGAGCCGCCTTTTTGACTGGCCCCTGAGGAGGATTCGACTGGAGAGCGCCGTGCGGTGCTCATGATGAACCAGACGGTTCTCTTTCCTCTTTGGGCACCCATGCATGTGATCTAAGGGCTGTCCCGTTACCTGGGCGCGCGTGGGACGGTCCGTTGGTAGATGGTCCCTCCGGGGATGAACCAGCCCGCCTTCTTCCGGACGGCCGGGCTCGGGTCTTGCGCCTGGGACGCCCGCAAGGCGGCGACGGCTCGGGCATCGGTATGGGCGAACTTGCCGACGAGTTCGGCGGCCCTTACCCGCACCTGCGGGTCGGGGTCGGAGGCCAGGTGTTGCAGTGCGGGTTCGAGGACTCGGTCCGCGCCCGGCGCACACGTTTCGCCCTTGCACCGGTCGCAAGCCAGGGCATGGAACGCGGCGATCCTGACCTGGGCGTCGGGATCGTCGGCCATGGTAATGAGCTGGCCCATCGACTCGATGTCGACCAGGTGGTCCAGAAGCCGGCAGCAGCCCGCTCGGACAGCCGCGCTCTCGTGGGACAGGCCGGCGCGGATGGCGCCCAGCGCGTCCTCCTTGCGACGCAGCAACTCCCAGTAGGCCGCCACGGCGCGTTGCGGGTCGCCCAAGCACGAGACGAGGGCTTCGTTGTCGGTCCTGACGAATCCGAGCATGACCTCAGTGTCGAACCGCGCAGGACAGCCAGGCAAAGGGATTTCGCCTCAGAAGAGGGAAGCGCGCCGTGCCACCGCCCAAGGCTGCCGTGCAGGTTGATCGTGCGGTGCGATGATCTCGGCGTGGCTGGTGTGATCACGGCGTCGGAGCCGTCCTGGATAGCCCCGTTCATCGGGCTGAGCCCGCGCACCTTCGGCCGGCTGGTAACAACTCTGCGGCGCGAAGGCGCCGACACCGTGCGGCCTGGCCGGCCGTGGAGCCTGTCGTTGGAGGACCGGGTTCTGCTGGCGGCGGCCTACTGGCGCACGAACCTGACGCTGCGACTGCTCGCCCCCCTTGTTCGGAATTTCCAAGTCGACCGCCGGCCGGGTCATCGATCACATCGGCCCGCTGCTGGCACTCAAGCCGCGGCACCGTTTCCGCAAGGGCACCGTACTGATCGTCGACGGCACCCTGGTCCCTACCCGTGACCACACCATCGCCGAGCAGTCCAAGAACTACCGGGACTCCACCAACCACCAGGTCGTCATCGACGCCCACATCCGTCTGGTTGTGCTGGTCGGCAGGCCCCTGCCGGGCAACCGGAACGACTGCAAGGCATGGGCCGAGTCCGGGGCCAAAGCCGCCGTCGGCAGGACGACCACGATCGCCGACGGCGGCTATCCGGGCACCGGTTTGGTCATCCCCCACCGCCGACCGCGCGGCGGCGAGCTGACCGGGTGGCAAGCCGAGCACAACCGCGAGCACAAGCAGATCCGCGCCCGCGTAGAGCACGTCTTCGCCCGGATGAAGACCTGGAAGATCCTCCGTGACTGCCGCCTCAAGGGCGACGGAGTCCACCACGCCATGCTCGGCATCGCCCGCCTCCACAACCTTCTCCAGGCCGCGTAGACCAACCCGCCGACGGCTTGGCCATGTCCCGATCCGTCTGGAGATCGATTACGGGACAGCCCTTAGCGTGTCGCTATAGCCCAGTGCGGGGAGCCTTGGTGCAGTTTCGAGCGCTCCAGGCGAAGGAACGTCTGGCCGCAGGCGACGCCTACGAGCCAAGTGGCTATGTCGTGGTCGACGAGCTTGGCCATCCGTTTAAGACCGATCAGCTTCGTCGTCGAGCGCATCGACTCATGGAGCAGGCAGGCGTTCGCCGCGTCCGTCTTTACGACGCTCGGCACGCGTGCCTGTCCTGGATGGCGAACAATGGGTGCCCGACACAGTCGTCTCAGCCTGGGCCGGCCACAGCGATCTGTCCTTCACCAAGCGCGTGTATGTCCATCCCGACCCGCAGAGTCTCAAGGTGGGTTCGGACAAGCTCGGACAGCTGCTCGCGTCCTGAGCGCGGGTGATCGTCAGGCGCTTGTGACCAAATGTGACACGAGAGCCCAGAACATGATCAAGGGCCCCACCTCACGATGTGAGGCAGGGCCCTTTGACCTGCGACTATGGAGCGTTGCTCCCGTCGGGACGACAGGATTTGAACCTGCGACCCCTTGACCCCCAGTCAAGTGCGCTACCAAGCTGCGCCACGTCCCGGTGCGCTCACTCACGGTGGCCCGCGTGATCGCGCGAACAGAACTTTACCCCACCCGCGGGGGTGCGCCGAAAGAGGGCCGCGGGCGGGGCGGGACAATCGGCCGTATGGGAAACGCAGGCGCAGCAGCGGGCAGCCGGGACCGGGACGTGGACGGCAGGGCGCGCAACGCCCGGCCGCGGGACGGTCTGGGGCGGCCGTTGCCGTACGGATCGGAGGGTGTGGCCCGGCAGCCGGAGGGAGTCGTACGGACTCCGCGGGAGACGGTCGCCGAGGCGCAGGCGCTGCTGGACGCGGGCAGGCCCTTCCACGCGCACGAGGTGTTCGAGGACGCCTGGAAGTCGGGGCCCGAGGCCGAGCGCACACTGTGGCGGGGGCTGGCCCAGCTGGCGGTGGGGCTCACGCACGCGGCCCGCGGCAACGCCACCGGTGGGGCGCGGCTGCTGCGACGCGGCGCGGGCGCGGTCGAGGAGTGGGCCGCCGAGCGGGGCGAGGACCGGCCGTACGGGATGGATGTCACCGGGGTCGCCCGGTGGGCGCGGGAGCTGGCCGCGCGGGTGGACGAGGGATCCGGGCCCGTCGACGCGGTGGCCGAGGCGCCCCGGCTCGGCCTCTGAGCGGCGTCGTCGCGGGCCGTGTGGAGGCGGTGGACGCACTGTCAGTGGCATGGGGCAGACTCGGGGCGTGCGAAAGATTCATGTCATCGGTATCGGCGCGGGCGACCCTGACCAGCTGACCCTGCAGGCCGTCAAGGCGCTGCGCGGCACGGACGTGTTCTTCCTGCTCGACAAGGGCGAGGTGAAGAGCGATCTGACCCAGCTGCGCCGGGACATACTCGACGCACATCTGCCCGAGGGGTCGTACCGGGTGGTGGAGGCCCGCGACCCGGAGCGGGACCGAGGGGCGGGCGGGGCCTCGTACTCGCCGGCCGTCGAGGACTGGCGCACCGCCCGCGCCGGGATCTACGAGCGGCTGATCGCCGAGGAGCTGGGCGAGGACGGCACGGGCGCCTTCCTGGTGTGGGGGGATCCGTCGCTGTACGACAGCACGCTGGGGATCCTGGAGGAGGTGCTGGCCCGGGGCGCGGTGGAGTTCGCGTACGACGTGGTGCCCGGCATCAGCAGCGTCTCCACGCTGGTCGCCCGGCATCGCACGGGGCTGAACCGGGTCGCCCGGCCGGTGCAGATCACCACCGGACGGCGGCTGGCCGAGGGCTTTCCGGACGGGGTGGACGACGTGGTCGTGATGCTGGACGCGCACCAGGCCTTCCGGCAGTACGCCGACCAGGACATCGACATCTACTGGGGCGCGTACCTGGGCACCCCGGACGAGATCCTCGCGTCCGGTCCGATCGGTGAGGCCGGCCCGCGCATCGAGCGGCTGCGGGCGGAGGCGCGCGAGCGCAAGGGGTGGATCATGGACACGTATCTGCTGCGCCGGCGCCCCTGAAGAAGGGGGACGCTACGGGCCGCCGAACCCCAGCCGGTCGAGTACGCCCGCCACGTCCGGCACCGCCGTCACGCCGTCCGGGAGCGGGGGCCGTCGTACGACGACCACGGGCAGCCCGAGTTCCCGTGCGGCGGTCAGCTTCGCGGCCGTGGCCTCGCCGCCGCTGTCCTTCGTCACCAGCACCTCGATCCGGTGGGCGCGCAGCAGCTCCGTCTCGTCGGCGAGGCCGAACGGGCCGCGCGCGACGATCACCTCGGTGTCCGGCGGCAGGGGCGGCTCGGGCGGCTCCACCGACCGTACGACGAAGTGCAGGTCCCTCAGGTGGGCGAAGGCCGCGAGGCCGAGGCGGCCGGTGGTGAGGAACACCCGGCGGCCCAGGCGGGGCAGGACCGTGGCGGCCGCGGCCAGGGACTCGACGTCATGCCAGCTGTCACCGGGGCCCGGGCGCCAGCCGGGGCGGCGCAGGACGACCGCGGGAACCGCTGCGGCCGTTGCCGCGCGGGCCGCGTTCACGGTGATCGCCTCGGCGAAGGGGTGCGTGGCGTCGACGAGGGCGTCCACGTGGTGCGTGCGAAGCCAGTCGGTGAGGCCCTCCGCGCCGCCGAAGCCGCCGATCCGTACCTCGCCGTCCAGTTGCCCCGGCCGGGCCACGCGGCCCGCCAGGGAGGTGGTGACCCGGACGCCGGGGCGGGCGGCGAGGTCGGCGGCGAGGCGGCGGGCCTCGGTGGTGCCGCCGAGGATCAGGACGTGCGGGGACATGAGGGTGAGCGTAGGGGATGTCCTGAGGTGCCGGGCCCCCCGAAGTGCTCCTGCCCGCTAGGGTCCGGGCATGGCTTCCGTGGCGTCCGTGCGTGCCGTGCTCATCGACATCGACGGGGTGCTCACCGTGTCCTGGCGGCCGTTGCCGGGCGCGGTGGAGGCCCTGCGGGCGATCCGGGCGGCCGGACTCGGGATCGCGCTGGTGACCAACACGACGTCCCGGACCCGGGCGTCGATCGCCCGGACGCTGGCGGACGCGGGCTTCGCGGTGCGCGCCGAGGACATCCTGACGGCGCCCGCGGCCACCGCCGCCCATCTGGCCGGAGCCCGCTGCGCCCTGCTGAACAGCGGAGACGTCCGGGTGGATCTGGAGGGCATCACCCTGGTCGACGAGGAGGCCGACGGCGCCGTACCGGATGTGGTCCTTGTCGGCGGCGCCGGGCCCGAGTTCGGGTACGCCGCGCTGAACCGGGCCTTCGGGCAGCTGCAGCGGGGTGCGCGGCTGGTCGCCATGCACCGGAACCTGTACTGGCGCACGGATGCGGGGCTCCAGCTGGACGCGGGGGCGTTCGTCGCCGGGCTGGAGGCGGCCGCCGGCACCGAGGCCGAGGTGACCGGGAAGCCGTCGCGGGCCTTCTTCGAGGCGGCGCTCGGACGGCTGGGCGCGGGGCCCGACGAGGCGCTCATGATCGGGGACGACATCGAGTCGGACGTGCTCGCGGCGCAGCGGCTCGGTATCACCGGCGTACTGGTGCGGACCGGCAAGTTCCTGCCCGAGGCGGTGGAGCGGGCGGACGGCAGCCCGGACCACGTACTGGACTCCTTCGCGGATCTGCCCGGGCTGCTGGGGCTAGCGCAGTAGGAGTTGTGCGCCGCCCACGATCGTCGCGGCGATCACCAGCTGTTCGAACAACCGCTGGTTGATCCTGTTCACAGCCCATTTGCCGAACAACGCACCCGGCACGACGAACACGGCGAGCGCCGCGTCAAGCAGCAGTGAACGGCGGTCGATCAGACCCAGTCCGGCGCTGAAGGGCAGCTTGGACACGTTCACGATGAGGAAGAAGAACGCCGAGGTGCCGAGGAAGCCGAGCTTCCGGAAGCCCGCCGAAAGGAGATACATCGACATCACCGGCCCGCCCGCGTTGGCGACCATCGTCGTGAACCCGCCGAGGACGCCGTACGAACGGGCCTTCATCCGGCCCGCCCGGGTGGTGACCGCGTCCGGCTCGTCCCCTGCCTCGGTCCGGCGCCGCCGCCACAGCGTGACGCCGGCCATCAGCAGCAGGATCGCGCCGATCGAGGTGCGTACGACCCCGTCGTCGGCCCACATCAGGAACAGCGTGCCGACCACCACGCCGGCCGCCACCGCCGGGAACAGCCGCCAGAGCGTGGGCCAGTGTGCGTGCCGCCGGTAGGTGAGGACGGCGAGCACGTCGCCCGCGATCAGGACCGGCAGCAGCACCCCGGTGGAGGCGCGGGCGGGCAGGACCGCCGCGAAGATCGCGAGGCTGACCGTGTTGGCCCCGCTGACGGCGGTCTTGGAGAAGCCCACGAGCAGGGCCGCGAAGGCGAGGGTGGCGAACTCCCAGCCGGATATGTGCCAGAGCGTCATCGTGTTCATGCGGAGGCCGATGTTATGCGCACGCATCCGGCGGCGTCAGGGCCGTCTCGCGAGGCGGTCCTCACGGCCGGTTCACCCGGCCCGCCTCAGCGGCCGGTGTACTGGGCCCGCAGTTCCCGTTTGAGCACCTTCATGCTCGGCCCGAGCGGCAGTGCGTCCGCGAACTCCACGCGCCGCGGGTACTTGTGCCGGCCCAGGTGCTCCTTGGACCACGCGGTGACCCCGGCGGCGTCGGGCGCGGTGCCCGGCGCCGGTACGACGACGGCGCACACCTCCTCGCCGTGCAGTTCGTCGGGCAGGCCGATCACGGCGACCTGGGCGATGCCCGGGTGGCGCATCAGGACCTCCTCGACCTCGCGCGGGTACACGTTGTAGCCGCCGCGGATGATGACGTCCTTCTTGCGGTCGACGATCCGCAGGAAGCCCTCCTCGTCCTTGGTGCCCAGGTCCCCGGTGCGGAACCAGCCGTCGACCAGGGCTTCGGCGGTGGCCTCGGGACGGCCGAGGTAGCCGGAGAAGACGTTGTGACCGCGGATGACGACCTCGCCCAGCTCGCCGGGGGGCAGCAGTTCGATCCGGCCCTCCACCTCGGCGCGGGCGATCTCCACGTCGATCCCCCACAGCGGGTGCCCGATGGTGCCGGCCCGGGTGCCGAAGTCGGGCTGGTTGACGGTGGCCGTCGGCGAGGTCTCCGACAGCCCGTACCCCTCGTAGATCCTGGCGTCGAACGTGGCCTCGAACCGCTCCAGTACGGCCACCGGCAGCGAGGCCCCGCCGGAGATGCACACGCGCAGCCCGGGCAGCGCGTCGGCGTCCGCGGCGGCCGCGGCCAGGGCCACGAACATGGTCGGCACTCCGTGGAAGGTGTTCACGCCCTCCTCGACCATCAGCTCGATGGCGCGGGCCGCGTCGAAGCGGGGCAGCAGGACGAGCGTGGCGCCCGCCCGCCAGGTGGAGTTGAGCGACACGGTCTGGCCGAAGGCGTGGAACAGCGGCAGCGCGCCGAGGGCGATGTCGTCGGCGCGGATGTCGTTGGCGTCGAACGCGTTGACGGTTGCGTTCATCACCAGGTTGAAGTGGCTGAGCACGGCGCCCTTGGGGACGCCGGTCGTGCCGCTGGTGTAGAAGATCACCGCCGGGTCGTCGGCGGCGCGGGTGAGGTACGCGGGCAGCGCGTCGGCGTCGGCCGCGAGCCGGTCGAACTCCTCGCCCAGGGTGACCACCTGGACGCCGAGGGCCTCGGCGGCGGCCCGTCCGGTCGCCGCCTGCGCCGGGTGGACGAGCAGCAGCGTGGCGCCGCTGTCCTTCAGGACGTGCTCGGCCTCCGGCGCCGAGAGCAGCAGGTGTACGGGGACGACGACTGCGCCCGCCGCGGCGATCGCGTAGTAGGCGATCGGGAACTCGGCGGTGTTGGGGGCCATCAGGGCGACCCGGTCCCCCGGCCGTACGCCGAGTGCGGCGAGTGCCCCGGCCTGGGCGAGGGAGCGCCGCCACACCTCCTGGAAGGTCAGCCGCAGATCGCCTTCGACAAGTGCCGTCTTCTCGGGGCGGCGCCAGGCGTTCTCGGCGAGGATGGCTGCGACGGACAGGGTTGCCATGGAGTGATGCTCCGTTTCCTTGCTGCGGCTCGTGCTACCGAATCCCCTTGCGGGGAGCCCCCGTTGAAGAGCTGTCAGTGCCGTTCGACCAGCACCGCACTCCCCTGGCCCACCCCCACGCACATGGTCGCCAGCCCCCGCTCGGCCCCGGTGCGCCGCATGCGGTGCAGCAGGGTGGTGAGGATCCGGGCGCCGGAGCAGCCGAGCGGGTGGCCCAGGGCGATCGCGCCGCCGGAGGGGTTGACCAGGTCCGGATCGATGCCGAGCTGGTCGACGCAGGCCAGGGCCTGGGCGGCGAACGCCTCGTTGAACTCGGCCTCCTGGAGGTCGCCGACCGCCCAGCCGGCCCGGACCAGTGCCTTGCGGGTGGCGGGGACCGGGCCGATGCCCATCACGTCGGGGTGGACACCCGCCGAGGCACCGGCGACGTAGCGGCCGAGGGACTCCAGGCCCAGGTCGTTCAGGGCCTCCTCGCTGACCAGCAGGAGGCCGGCCGCGCCGTCGTTCATCGGGGAGGCGTTGCCCGCCGTGACCGTGCCGCCCGCGCGGAAGACCGGCTTGAGGCGGGACAGCTTCTCCAGCGAGGTGTCCTCGCGGACACACTCGTCCTGCTCGACCAGGATGCCGTCGGGGCCTTCCACGGGCAGGAGTTCGTCGTCGAAGTGGCCGTTCTTGCGTGCTGCGGCGGCCAGTTGGTGGCTGCGCAGGGCGAACTCGTCCTGCCGGGCGCGGGAGATGCCGTACCGCTCGGCGACCTCCTCCGCCGTCTCGCCCATGGCCAGCAGGCCGTGCAGGTCCTTCATGGCCGGGTTGACCAGGCGCCAGCCGAGCCGGGTGTCGTAGGTCTCGATGCGGTGCGGCAGGGCCTCGTCGGGGCGGGGCAGCACGAAGGGGGCGCGGCTCATCGACTCGGAGCCGCCCGCGAGCACGATCTCGGCCTCGCCGGCGGCGATGGTGCGCGCGGCGGTGGTGACCGCTTCGAGGCCGGAGGCGCACAGCCGGTTGACGGTGGCGCCGGGCACGGACTCGGGCAGGCCGGCCAGCAGCGCGGCCATGCGGGCGACGTTGCGGTTGTCCTCGCCGGCCTGGTTGGCGGCGCCCCAGTAGACGTCGTCGATGCGGGCCGGGTCCAGGGCGGGCACGTCGGCCACCAGATGGCGGATCACGGTCGCCGCGAGGTCGTCGGGCCGTACGGCGGACAGGGCTCCGCGCAGCTTGCCGATGGGGGTGCGGCGGGCGGCCGCGAAGTGGACGGGACGCACGGCTTGGACTCCTGACCGACGACGCTGTGGATCAGCACGAATCTACGTTTGTTCAGCAGAGGCACTTAATTAGCACTGCTAGTTTTGGACTATAGACCGCCGACCGGGTCCCTGGGAAGATCCCCCCGAACCTTCACCGAGGCAGCCGGAGGAGACATGCCCCACGTCCGCGAGCACATCCTGGACGGCATCGTCGTACGCGAGTGGCCGCACCCCGAGCCGCGCTACCTGGCCCTGGTCGTGCACGGCTACGGCGAGCACGCGGGCCGGTACGACGAACTGGCGGGCGTGCTCACCGGGCACGGGGCGGCCGTGTACGGGCCCGATCACGTCGGGCACGGGAAGTCCGCCGGTGAGCGGGTGGTGATCGAGGACTTCGAGGACGTCGTCACCGACGTGCACGCCGTCGCGGACCTCGCCCGCGCCGCCCACCCCGGCCTGCCGCTCGTCATGGTCGGCCACTCCATGGGCGGACTGATCGCGGCCCGCTACGCCCAGCGCCACGGCGGCGAGCTGAGCGCGCTGATCCTGTCCGGGCCGGTGATCGGGGCCTGGGAACTGCCCGGGCGGCTGCTCGCCCTGGCCGAGATCCCGGACACCCCGATCAGCCCGGCCGCGCTCTCCCGCGACCCCGCCGTCGGTGCCGCGTACGCCGCCGACCCGCTGGTCTGGCATGGCCCGATGAAGCGGCCGACGCTCCAGGCGTTCGTACGGACGCTGGCGGCGGTCGCCGAGGGCGGGGACGTCGGCCCGCTGCCACTGCTGTGGCTGCACGGGGACGACGACCGGCTGGTGCCGCTGCCCGGGAGCCGCATCGGGGTGGAGCGGCTCAGCGGCGGCCGGCAAGCCGAGCGGATCTTCGCCGGGGCGCGGCACGAGGTGTTCCACGAGACGAACAAGGCGGACGTCTTCGCGGAGGTGATCCACTTCCTCGACACGGCCCTCCCCGAACGGAGTTGAGAGCTCGGGGGAGGATCCGGACACTGTCTGCCTGTCCCATGATCGTGTCAGACTGCTCGCACGTCCCCGGAGCAGCACGGGGCCAGTCGAGCGGAGGAACAGCACGTGACGGGGACCGAGCCGGCGACGCACGAGATCGACACCACCCGGCCGCATCCGGCCCGGGTGTACGACTGGTTCCTCGGCGGCAAGGACAACTACCCCGTCGACGAGCAACTGGGCCGGCAGATCACGGCGATCGACCAAGGCGCCCTGCGGGCCGCGCGGGCCAACCGCGCGTTCATGCACCGGGCCACGCGCACGCTGGCCGAGGAGAGGGGCATCCGCCAGTTCCTGGACATCGGCACCGGCATACCGACCGAGCCCAACCTGCACCAGATCGCCCAGTCCGTCGCACCGGACGCGCGGGTCGTCTACGTCGACAACGACCCGATCGTGCTGGCGCACGCGGGCGCGCTGCTGCGCGGCACCCCTGAGGGGGTGACCGAGTACGTGCAGGCCGACGCCCGCGATCCGCACGCCATCCTCGAACAGGCGACGCGGATCCTGGACTTCGACCGCCCCCTCGCCCTGTCCCTGATCGCCCTGCTGCACTTCATCGCCGACGAGGACGGCGCCCGCGACCTGGTCGCCACGCTGGTCGACGCGCTGGCCCCGGGCAGTTGCCTGGTCCTGTCGACGATGACGGCCGACTTCGAACCGGAGAACGTCCGCAGGGGCATCGACGCGTACGCCGCCGGCGGGGTGACCCTGGTGGCCCGCTCGCACGCCGAAGTGGGCACGTTCTTCGGGGGACTTCGGCTGCTGGAGCCGGGGGTCGTGTCGGTCGCCCAGTGGCGGCCCGAGGACGCACCCGACGGGGACGGGCCGATCTCGCTGTACGGCGGCGTGGGACTCAAGTAGGCGGGCCGGCTTGCAGCGGTATCCCGATCACCCGGGGGATCGTGCGCAGCACCCCGTTGTCGTGGTCGGACGGGGCGAGATGGCGGGCGCGCCGGAGCACCTCCGGGTGGGCGCCCCCCATGGCGAAGGACCACTCGGCGGCGTCGAACATCTCCAGGTCGTCGAGGCAGTCGCCGAACACCATGGTCTGCGCGGGCGTGATGCCCAGCTCGCGCTGTCGAGGGCGCTGCGTTTGCGCTGCGCTCGGCTTGCGCACCTCCGCGAGGAACGCCTCGTCGCTCCGCCCGACGTACGCCGATCACTTGCCGCAGACGACCGTGCCCGCATCGACGCCGTCCGTGCCCGGCCGCCGTACCGTCCGGGCGAGGTCCGCGGCGAGCAGGTGGGAGCTCAGCTCCACGCCGTCGCGCACGACGTAGGTGCCGTTCTCCGCGATGAACACCATGTCCTCGGCGACCTGGGCGAACTGCCGGGCCGGCGTGGCGTACCGGCCGCCGCCGGCCGGGCTGAACAGCACTCCGCGGCGGCGCAGTCCGGCGGGAACCTCGGGTCCGGTGTTCCTCGGACATCCCGGCGCCTCGGCGGTTCCCTGGCCCGCACGCTGCGCGGTTCCCGGGACAGCGCGATCAGGCGGCGGCACAATGTCCTGCGGACAACCCCACAGGAGAAGGGCGGCGACGTGAGCGAGGGCCAACCCCCGACGGCCGGGCCGAGGCTGAACACCTCCGTGGCTCACAACGCGCGGGTCTGGAACTACTGGATCGGCGGCAAGGACAACTACGAGGTGGACCAGCGGGTCGGCGAGCACGTCGCCGGGATGTTCCCGCTGATCCGGGACGTGGCCCGCGCGGACCGGGACTTCCTGGGCCGGGCGGTGGGCTTCCTGACCGCCGAGCGCGGGATTCGGCAGTTCCTCGACATCGGCACCGGACTGCCGACGGTGGACAACACCCACGAGATCGCCCAGCGGATCGCGCCGAAGTCGCGGATCGTGTACGTGGACAACGACCCGATCGTGCTCGTGCACGCCCGCTCGCTGCTCACCAGTTCCCCGGAGGGCGTCACCGACTACATCGACGCCGACGTGCACGACCCGGACGCCATCGTCCGGCGCGCCGCCGAGACCCTCGACCTGGACCGGCCGGTCGCAGTGATGATGCTGGGCATCCTCAACTTCGTCCTGGACACCGAGGAGGCCCGGGACATCGTGCGCCGGATCATGGCGGCGGTGCCCTCCGGCAGCTACCTGGCGCTCACCCACCCGACCCACGACGCCGAGGTGGGCGGCGAGGGCCAGATCCCCGCGATGGAGTTCTGGAACGCCAACGCCACCCCGCCGATCACCGCCCGCACCGGCGCCGAGATCGCCTCCTTCCTCGAGGGTCTGGAGCCGGTCGAGCCGGGTCTGGTGCCGTGCTCGCAGTGGCGCGCCGAGTCCGACGCGGCCGCGGTACCGCAGTACGGCGCGGTGGCCGTGAAACCCTGACCCCGAGGACGCGGCCCGTCGAGGAGGACGTATGACCACCCTTGCCGACCCCGTGCCGGGCGGGCGCCCGGACGACCTGATGCGGGTCGCCGGGATCACCGCGGACCTGGCCGCTCAGGGCGTGCACGGGATCGTCCTGGCCTACGTCGACACGGCGGGCATCGCCCGGGTCAAGACGATCCCCACGGCCCGGCTGGAGTCGGCCGTGGCCTGGGGGGTCGGCATGTCGCCGGTGTTCGACACGTTCCTGGCCGACGACTCGATCGTCACCACCGACGTCCTCGGCTCCCCCGACGGCGACCTCAGGCTCTACCCCGACCTGGACCAGCTGGTGGCGCTGGCCGGGCAGCCCGGCTGGGCGTGGGCGCCCGTGGACCGGATCACGCAGGAGGGCGAGCGGCATCCCGGCTGTGCCAGAACCTTTCTGCGCAGGATCGTCGCGGACGCCGCCGAACGGCACGGCCTCACCTTCAGGGCGGCCGTCGAGGTCGAGTGGGCTTTCGGGCTCGAATCGGCGCCCCGCGACGGGTTCGTCCCGGCGGTGTCCGGTCCCGCGTACGGCGCGGTCCGGCAGGTCGAGCTGAGCGACTGCACCGCCGAGCTGCTGGCGGCGTTCGCGGCGCAGGGCGTGGACGTGGATCAGATCCACCCGGAGTACGCGGCCGGGCAGTTCGAGATCTCGGTGGGCGCGCTGGACCCGGTGGCGGCGGCCGACCGGAGCGTGCTGGTGCGGCAGACGATCCGGGCGGTGGCCCAGCGGCACGGCCTGCGGGTGTCGTTCGCGCCCGCGGTGTCCGCCGAGGGCGTCGGCAACGGCGGCCATCTGCACCTGTCCTGCTGGCGCGACCGGGTGAACCTGCACGCGGGCGGGGAGGGCCGGTACGGCATGACGGCCGGGGCGGAGTCGTTCGTGGCCGGGGTGCTCGCCCGCCTGCCCGCGCTGACGGCGGTGACCGCCCCGAGCCCGGCCAGCTATCTGCGGCTGAAGCCCTCGCAGTGGGCGGGGGTGTTCACCGCCTGGGGCCGGGAGACCCGCGAGGCGGCGCTGCGGATCGTCACCGGCACGGCCGGCCGCCGGGACCAGGACGCGAACCTGGAGGTCAAACCGGTCGACCTGGCCGCCAACCCGTACCTCGCGCTCGGCTGCGTGATCGCCGCGGGGCTGGACGGAATGACGGCTTCCCGGCCGCTGCCGCAGGAGATCACCGGCGACCCGGCCCGGTACGGCCCCGACGAGGCCGCTGCCCTGGGCGTGCAGCGTCTGCCGGTCTCACTGCCCCAGGCCGTCGAGGAGTTCCGCTCCGACCAGGTGCTGCGGGCCGCGCTCGGCCCGGTCCTGGCGGACGCGGTGACCGCCGTACGGCTCGGGGAGGCGGCGGCCGTCGACGGGCTGGACGACGCGCAGGTGGCGGCCGCCTACCGCTGGAAGTACTGACGATGCCCGCCTCCGGCCCGGTCCACGAGGCCCTCGCCGCGCTGCCGCTGGTCGACCACCACTGCCACGGCGCCGTGACGGCCGACCTCGCACCCGGGCAGTTCGAGTCGCTGATCACCGAGGGCGAGGCCTGGCCCGGTGTCTCGCCCTTCGACAGCCCGGTCGGGGTGGCCGTCCGCCGCCACTGCGCACCCCTGCTGGACCTGCCCCGGCACACTCCCGCGGCCGACTACCTCGCCCGCCGCCGGGCCCTCGGCTGGCGCGAGGTCAACCGGCGCTTCCTGACCGCCGCGGGAGCCGAGGCCTTCTGCGTCGACACCGGCTACGCCCCGCACCCCGTCACCTCCCCCGCCGAGCTGGCCGAGGCCTCCGGCGGCGCCGCCCACAAGGTCGTACGGCTGGAGCGGATCGCCGAGACCGTGGCCGCGGGGGGCGGGGCGGCGGGCGCGTACGCGGACGCGTTCCGGGCGGCCGCCGAGGAGGCCGTACGACGTCCGGGCGTGGTCGCGGTGAAGTCGGTGGCCGCCTACCGCACCGGCTTCGCCCTCGCACCGGAGCGCCCCACGGACGCCGAGGTGACGCAGGCGGCCGGGCACTGGCTCGCGCGCGGCGGACGCCTGGCCGACCCGGTCCTCATCCGGCATCTGCTGTGGACGGCCGTCGACCTGGGTCTGCCCCTCCAGCTGCACACCGGGTTCGGCGACGCCGACGTACGGCTGCACCGCGCCGATCCCGCCCTGCTCACCGACTGGCTGCACCTGACGGCCGGGACGATCCCGGTCCTGCTGCTGCACTGCTGGCCGTACCACCGCCAGGCGGCCTACCTGGCCACGGTATTCGAACAGGTGTATCTGGACGTCGGCCTGGCCCTGCACTACACCGGTCCGGCCCGCTCCCGGGCCGTGCTGGAGGAGGCGCTGGAGATCACCCCGTTCCGCAAACTCCTGTACAGCTCCGATGCCTACGGTGTGGCCGAATTCCACCACCTGGGTGCGCTGTCCTTCCGGCAGGGGCTGGCCGCGCTGCTCCAAGCCCGGGTGGACGCCGACGAGTTGAGCCTGCCCGACGCCCTGCGCATCGCGGCCTGGACGGGCCGCGACAACGCTCGCCGGCTGTACGGACTGCCCGCAAACGATCCGGCCCGTAACTGAGCGGACGCCCGACCCGGAAAGTATGATCAAGCAATGTCTGACATGACCGAAACCACGCCCGGCTGGCTGACCACGGACGAGCTGGAAATGGCCAGGGCCCGGATGCCGATCCTGTACGTCGAGGCCGTGCCTGTGCGCGTGGACGACAGCGGCGAAGTCACAAGCATCGGACTGCTGCTGCGCATCGGCCCGGACGGAACGGTCAGCCGGACCCTGGTCTCCGGCCGCGTCCTGCACCACGAGCGGGTCCGTGACGCCCTGCTGCGCCATCTGGAGAAGGACCTCGGCCCGGTCGCGCTGCCCCGGGTGCCGGCCTCCCTGCAGCCGTTCACGGTCGCGGAGTACTTCCCGACGGTCGGCATCACGCCGTACCACGACTCGCGCCAGCACGCGGTGTCCCTCGCCTACGTCGTCCCGGTGGCCGGTGACTGCCGGCCCCGGCAGGACGCGCTGGACCTGGTGTGGTTCAGCCCGCAGGAGGCCGCCTCGGCGGCCGTGCAAGGCGAGATGCCGGGCGGGCACGGGGTGCTGCTGAAGCAGGCGCTCGCGCACGTGGGTCTCGTGTCCTGACGGCGGCTCCCGGGTGACTGGCCTGTTTATCAGGCCAGTCAGGTCGCTGACCAGCGACTTCACGGATGCGTTCAGGTTGCTTTCAGCCCCGCGGCGGCCCGTGGCAACACCTGCACCAGAAGCCCCAAAACAATGGCAAAGAGGTCTGGGGAAGAGGCAGTTGGCCATGCGAGGGTGCGGGCCATGAGCACAGAGCACGTCCTCGACCAGCGGCCCCACGTCCGCGCCCGTATCCGCGAGAGCGCGAACAAGGTGCCCGAGGTCACCGTCTACTTCTGGATCATCAAGGTCCTCACCACCGGCATGGGCGAGACCGCGTCCGACTTCCTGGCGCACCTGCTCGGCCCCGTCCCGGCGGTCGGCCTCGGCGCTCTCACCTTCGTGGCCTCGCTCGTGCTCCAGTTCGCCGTCCGCCGGTACGTGGCCTGGGTGTACTGGACGGCGATCGTCATGGTCAGCGTGTTCGGCACGATGGCGGCCGACATCCTGCACGTGGGCCTCGGCGTCCCCTACACCCTCTCGACGCCCCTGTTCATGGCCGCTCTGGCCGCCGTCTTCGCCCTCTGGTACGCGAGCGAGCGGACCCTGTCGATCCACAGCATCCGCACCCGTCGCCGCGAGGCGTTCTACTGGGCGGCCGTCCTCGCCACGTTCGCCCTCGGCACCGCCGCGGGCGACCTCACGGCGACCATCGGCCTCGGCTACCTCGGCTCGGTCGTCCTGTTCGCCGTCGCGATCTGTGTCCCGGCCCTCGCCCACCGGGCGGGCGCCCTCGGTGCGGTGACCGCGTTCTGGACGGCGTACGTCATCACTCGCCCACTGGGCGCGTCGATCGCCGACTGGATGGCCCTGCCGCCGCACCGGGGCGGCCTGGGCCTCGGCCTCGGCCCGGTGACGCTGTCCTGGACGGTGGCCATTCTCGGGCTGGTCGGCTACCTCGCGGTGTCACGGCGGGACGTCGGGACCGCCTGACGCCGCATCCCGCACCCCACTCGGCTGTCCGGGTGGGGCGTGCCGCTGGTGGAGTAATAACCTTTTGCCCAGATTGACCGTGCCACGCTGTGGTCTCGAACCGCTCGGGATCGCGTCAGGAGGCCGGAACGATGGCGGGAGAGAAGGCAGGCAGAGCGCCGCGGCAGCCGGCGCTCCCCGACCTGCACGTGCGCCTGCGTTCCGAGCTGGGCCGGATCGACGAGCAGTTGCGCTCCCTGCTGTCCGCCATGGACCGCCTGCAAGGCCTGCTGGATGCGGTGGTGGCCATCAGCCGTGAGGTGGAGCTGCCCGCGGTGCTGCACCGCATCGTGACCACCGCCATGAACCTGGTCGGCGCCCGCTACGGGGCACTGGGCGTGCTCAACGAGTCCGGTGAGTGCCTGGAGCAGTTCATCTCGGCCGGTCTGTCCGAGCAGGAACGCCATGATCTGGCCGAGGCCGGCCTGCCGCGCGGTCTGGGTGTCCTCGGCCACCTGATCCGCTATCCCGAGCCCCTGCGGGTCGACGACATCCAGACGCATCCGTCCTCCGCCGGGTTCCCGCCCGGCCACCCGCTCCTGCACACCCTGCTCGGCGTCGCCATCAGCGTGCGCGGCGAGATCTACGGCGACCTCTACCTCTCCGAGCGGCGCGACGGACAGCCCTTCGACGTGCACGACGAGAACGTCGTCGTCGCCCTGGCCAGCGCCGCCGGCATCGCGATCGAAAACGTCCGCCTGTTCGAACGCATTCGCGTCGGAGCCGAGCAGTTCCAGCGGCTTCTGCTGCCCACACTGCCCGATCTGCAGCCCTTCACCGCCGCCGCCATCTACCGGCCCGCCGCCGAGCCCAGCCAACTCGGCGG
Organism: Streptomyces cellostaticus; assembly: GCF_001513965.1. Classification (GTDB taxonomy): domain Bacteria; phylum Actinomycetota; class Actinomycetes; order Streptomycetales; family Streptomycetaceae; genus Streptomyces; species Streptomyces cellostaticus. The sequence goes on from NZ_KQ948015.1 coordinate 332,707, forward strand.
GGACTGGTACGACGCCATCCCGCTGCCCGACCATGCGGTGGCGGTCGTCATCGGCGACGTGGTCGGCCACGATCTGCACGCTGCGGCCGCCATGGCCTCCACCCGTAACATGCTGCGCGCCCTGCTGTTCGACCAGAGCAATCCGCCCGGCGCGGTCCTCACCCAGCTCGACCGGACCCTGCAGGCCCTCACGGACAATCCCGTCACGACCACCACCCTGGCCCGCATCGAACCGGAGGCACCGGGCTGGCGCCTCCACTGGAGCACCGCGGGCCATGTCCCGCCCCTACTGATCACCGCTGAGCACCGGGTGCAGTACCTGCTCGCCGAGCCCGGACTGCCACTCGGCGTCGACACGGAGCAGCCACGCCCCGACCACTCCCGCTTCCTGCCCCCCGCCGCCACCGTGGTCTTCTTCACCGACGGGCTGATCGAACACCCCGGCCACCCCATCGACGAGAGTCTGAGCAAGCTCGCCGAGCTCGCCGCGGTATATGCCGCCCTGCCCCTGCCGGAGTTCGTCCAGGCACTGGCCGATCACCACCCCAGCGACGGCCACGACGACATGGCCATCCTCGCCCTGCGCACCCCGCACGCCTGACCCCGCGAGTCTCCCGCTGCGGGGCGTTCACCTCGCAGCTCGACGGTGCCGTGGAGGATCCGCGGGATCCGACGGATGATGGGCTTCGGGGCGATGTCGACACGGAGGTCGCCCGATGGCTGACGCGCGGCATGAACGGCTCCGGCGCAGCGGCCTGGCCGCCGTGGAGATCTGTGCCATCGCCGCGCTGTACTTCGGCTCGGCCAAGGTGGGACTGCTCCAGCAGCTGGTGCGCGGCCAGGTCACCCCGCTGTGGCCGCCGAGCGGCATCGCGGTGGCGAGCCTGCTCCTGCGCGGCCGACGGGTCTGGCCCGGCATCGCCCTCGGCGCGTTCCTGGTCAACATCTCGCTGGGGCCGTCGCTCCTCGCCGTGCTCGCGATCGTGGCGGGGAACACCCTCGCCCCCGTCTGCTCGTACGTGCTGCTCCGCCGTACCGGGTTCCGCAACGAACTGGACCGTTTCCGGGACGCGCTCGCGCTGATCTTTCTCGGTGCGTTCACCGGGATGCTGGTCAGCGCGACGACGGGCACCGGGACCCTGCTCCTCGCCGGTGTGCTGAGCACCGGCGACTTCTGGCCGACCTGGTCGGTCTGGTGGACCGGCGACGCGATGGGCGTCCTGGTGGTCACGCCGGTCCTGCTCGTCCTGCGCTCGGCACGCTGGCCGAAGGACGCGCCGCCCCTCCGGTGGGTGGAGGGGCTGCTGCTTCTGGCAGCCATGGCCGGCATCGGTTTCGTCGAGACCGGTCGCACGCCGCTGCTGTTCCTCGGCTTCCCGCTGCTGATCTGGGCGGCCTTCCGCTTCCAGCTGGCCGCGGCCGCGCCCTGCGCCCTGGCCGTGTCGACCTTTGCGATCATCGCCGCTGCCCGGAGAACAGGCCCGTTCTTCGGGCAGGACCTGCTCACCAACATGATCACCCTGCAGGCATTCAACGCTTCTGCCGCGCTGACCGCGCTGGTGCTCGGGGCCGTCGTCAGCGAGCGGAACCAGACCCAGCGGGAAATCGCGCGAGCCTGCGGGCAGCTCGCCGGGATGGCGGCCAGGATCGCCACCGGCGACCACCGCCCCAAACTGCCCTATAGGGAGGGCGAGCAGGCCTACGGGGAGGACGAGAAGGCCTACGAGGAGGGCGAGAAGCCTTTTGGGGAGGGCGAGAAGGAAGAGCCGCGAGCGGACGGCCCGCCGACACGACAAAGGCCGTCTCCTCATCCCTGAGAAGACGGCCTCCGACCGGCATAAAAGCTGGTCGGGACGACAGGATTTGAACCTGCGACCCCTTGACCCCCAGTCAAGTGCGCTACCAAGCTGCGCCACGTCCCGATGTCGTTTGACCTGGGGTTTCCCTGGTCGAAACGCGCAGGGAAACTCTACCGCACTCGGGTCGGTGGTCGCGCACCCGTTTCCGGGTTGACCTCGAGCTTGGTTGAGGTTGCACGATCTTCGGCATGACGATCACAGCGGACGACAGCCGCACCCAGGGATACGAGGACCTGCCCCGGCTGATGGGGCTCATGACGGGCGACGAGAAGCACGGACCGGCGGCCACCTCCACGCTCGACGCCCTGTGGGTGCTGTACGACCGGGTGCTCCGGGTCACGCCGGAGCGGAGGGAGGATCCCGCCCGGGACCGGTTCCTGCTGAGCAAGGGGCACGGGCCGATGGCGTACTACGCGGTGCTGGCCGCGAAGGGTTTCGTGCCGGTCGAGTGGCTGCCGGGGTTCGGGGCGTACGACTCCCCGCTCGGGCACCATCCCGACCGGGTGCTGGTGCCAGGGGCCGAGATCGGCAGCGGGTCGCTCGGGCACGGGCTGCCGATCGCCGTGGGCACCGCGCTGGGGCTGCGTGCGCGGGGGCTCGACACGCCGGGCGTCTGGGTGCTGATCGGGGACGCCGAGCTGGACGAGGGCAGCAACCACGAGGCGATCGCCTTCGCCGGGCCCGCCGGGCTCGACCGGCTGCACACCGTCGTGATCGACAACTCCTCCGCCAGCCACGCCCGGCCCGGCGGGATCGCCGCCCGGTTCGAGGCCGCGGGCTGGTCCGCGGCGACCGTCGACGGGCGTGACCACGAGGCGCTGTACGCCGCGTTCACCGCCCCGCATCCGGGACGCCCGCATGTGGTCGTCGCCCGCGTCGAGCCGAAGAACGCCTGATCTCTCCCGTCCGTCCCGTGCACACTTCAGTGGAAAGGTTCCAGCTCATGGACACCATGCGTGACCGTTTCGCCCCCGTCGTCTCCCGGCTGCTGGACGAGGATCCCCGGGTCGCGGTGGTCCTCGCCGAGATCGGCAAGGACGGCTTCGCCGAGGCCATACGCCGGCATCCGGAACGGGTGATCAACGTCGGCATCCGCGAGCAGCTCCTGGTGGGGGCCGCGGCCGGTCTTGCGCTCACCGGACTCAGGCCGGTCGTGCACACCTTCGCCAGCTTCCTCGTGGAGCGGCCCTTCGAACAGGTCAAGCTGGACCTGGGGCACCAGGACACCGGGGCGGTGCTGGTGAGCGCCGCCGCCTCGTTCGACTGGCCGGCCGGCGGCTTCACGCACATGGCGCCCGGCGACGTGGCGCTGCTCGACACCCTGGACGGCTGGACCGTGCACGTGCCCGGGCACCCCGACGAGGCCGAGACGCTGCTGCGGCGAGCGGTCGCCGCGGGGAACGACAAGGTGTACGTCCGGCTTTCCGTGCAGGCCAACCGGCAGGGGCGGGCGGTCGGCGGGGAGCACTTCCTGACGGTTCGTGAGGGGCGCTCCGGTGTGGTCGTCGCGGTCGGTCCTGTGCTGGACGCCGTGCTCGCCGCCACGGAGGGGCTGGACGTGACCGTGCTGTACGCGACGACCGTACGGCCCTTCGACACGGCCGGGCTGCGCCGGGCCACTCGGGCGGCGGGCACCGACGTCGTGTTGGTCGAGCCGTACCTCGCGGGGACGTCGACGGCAGCCGTGAGCGAGGCGCTCGCCGACGTGCCGCATCGAGTGCTGGGGCTCGGCGTCGGACGCCGTGAGCTGCGGCGGTACGGGACGATCGAGGAGCACGTCGCCGCACACGGGCTGGATGCGCGGAGTCTGCGGGAGCGGATCGGCGGGTTCGTGGGGGCGGGGCGGGCGCCCGGGTGGGCGTGACCGTGGCACCGACTCAGCGCGCGGGCGTCCACGCGTCGGCCCGCACCAGGCCCCCTATCGCCGGGACAGACCGACGGGACCATGCGGCGAGGCAAGCAGCCACGCAAACGTGACCCTCGCACCGACTCAACGCACGGGCCTCCGCACGTCGCCCCGCACCGGCCCCTACGCCGGAACAGACCGACGGGACCATGCGGCGAGGCAAGCAGCCACGCAAGCGCGACCCTCGCACCAACTCACCGCACAGGCCCCCGCACGACGCCCCACACCAGACCCCCTACCGCCGGAACAGACCAGCGGGGCCACGGGAGCGAGACAAGCAGCCACGCAAGCGCGACCCTCGCACCAACTCACCGCACAGGCCCCCGCACGACGCCCCACACCAGACCCCCTACCGCCGGAACAGACCAGCGGGGCCACGGGAGCGAGACAAGCAGCCACGCAAGCGCGACCCTCGCACCAGCTCAGCGCGCGGGCGGCCGCGCGTCGGCCCGCAGCAGGCCCCGTATCGCCGGGACGGAGAGCAGCGCCGCGGCCACGGCCAGGCTCGTCGTGCCGGAGACCAGCAGGACGTGGTCGGCGCCGAGGGCTCCGGCCACGGGGCCGGCCAGGGCCTGGCCCACGGGCATCATCGCGAGGGAGCCGGCCACGTCGTAGGCGTGGATGCGGTTGAGGACGTCGGACGGCACCTGGGTCTGCACGGTGGTCGCCCACATCACGGACCAGAACGACATCCCGGCCCCGGCCACCGCCGCCCCGGCCGCCATGGCCGGCACGCCGAGGCCGGCGCCGACGGTCGCCGGGAAGCCGAAGAAGGCGAACAGGGCGAGCGCGCCGGCCCGCAGCATGCGGCGGGGGCGCAGCCTGAGGGCGAGCAGGCCGCCGACGACGGTGCCTGCGCCGAGGGCCGAGTTGACCAGGCCGTAGGCGCGCGGGCCGTGGTGCCGGACGACCTCGGCGGCCACCAGCGGGACCGTCGGCCCCCAGACGGCGATCATGTAGACGCACCACACGGCGATCACGGCCCACAGCCAGGTCCGCGACCGGAACTCCCGCCAGCCCTGGACCAGATCGGCCCGGAAGGCACGCAGGCCGGGGCCGGTGGCATGGGCGCTCTCGGGGAGCGGGGGCAGCCGGAGCAGCAGGAGGCACAGGGCGCTGATCGCGTAGGTGGCGGCGTCCACGGCGATCACGGCGCCGGGTGAGGCGAAGGCGACCAGGAGGCCGGCGACGGCCGGGCCGACCAGCTGCGCGGCGGACTCGGCGATGCGGATCGCGCCGTTCGCGCCCTGGATGTCGCGGGCGAGGCGGGGCACGGTGCTGGCCACGCCCGGCTGGAAGACGGCTCCCGCCACACCGTTGACGACACCGATGGCGCACATCTGCCACAGGACCACGTGCCCGGTGAGAAAGAGGCCCGCGGAGAACGACTGGGTGACGAGTCGGACCAGGTCGACGCCGATCATGAGCCGCCGGGTACTGAACCGGTCGGCGATGACGCCGCCGAAGACGACGAGCCCGGCGAAGGCGGCGGCCTTGGCGGCCATGGCCAGGCCGACCGCGCCCGCACCGTACCCGTACTCCAGCAGGCCGGCGGCGAGCGCCACGGGCGACATGGTGTCGCCTAGGCGGGCGACGGCCCGGGACACGAAGAACAGTGCGAAGTCCCGCGACCAGACGGCCGGGGTCACGGTGGACCCGGCTTTCCGCTCGCCCCCGGCGACGAGGTCCTGCCGTGGCTCCGTGCCGGTCATCCCGCGCGCTCCCCTCCCTGCCGGTCCGGGGACATCCCCGGCGCGCGGGATCATGCCACGCCGTTCCGGCGCTCGCCGAGGGATTTTCAGCGGCCGTCGGCCAGACCCAACTCCGGGTAGGCGTCCAGGAGTCGGGGCGGGGCGGCCTGGCGCCAGGAGTCGGCGAGGATGTCCCGCAGCTCGTCCTCGTCCTCCAGGGCGGCCAGTCTCGCTCTCACCCAGGCGAACTGGGCCTCGTGGTCGGCGATCCAGAACTTCTCCGGCTCGGCCGCGACCAGTTCGTCACGCTCCTCCTTGGGGCAGCGCACGGCGATGGACGTCTCGTCCTCCGGGAGCGTGGCGAACATCTTCCCGGCCACCCGGAACGTGGGCATGCTCCAGGCGATCTTCTCGGTGGTGTCCGGCAGGGACAGGGCGATACGGCGTACGTCTTCGGCATCCGGCATGCCACGCACGCTAGCTGCTGCCACTGACAGTCACCCGGCCGGCGGGCCCGTCCGCTTGTAGTACAGGGTCGTCGGGCGCAGGGCGCCGGACGGGTTCGCCGCGTAGTCGGGGATGGTGCCGGCGAGGGTCCAGCCGGCCGAGCGGTAGAGGTGCTCGGCGGGGCTGCCGGTCTCGGTGTCCAGGTGGAGGAGGGTGATGCCGGTGGCGGCGGCCGCCTGCTCGGCGGTGGTGAGCAGTCTGCGGCCGAGGCCCTGCCCGCGCGCGGACCGGTGCACCATCAGCTTCACGAGTTCGGCGCGATGGCGGCTGTTCTGCTTGTCGGGCAGGGCCAGGCTCACCGTGCCCGCCACCCGGTCCGTGCCGTCCACGGCCACCCACACCGCCAGCCGGCTGCTCGCCACCGCGTCGGCCCGCTCCCGCCACCAGGCGGCCGCCGCCGCCCGCCCGAGCGGCGCGAGGAAGCCGACCGAGGCTCCCCCGGCGACGGTGTCGGCCAGCAGCCCGGCCAACTCCTCGCTGCCGTCACGTACTTGGGCGTGGTTCCAGCGCAGCACCCTCATGGCCGCACCACCGCCAGCACATAGCGCGCCTCGCCGGGGCCGGGGCAGCAAAACCTCGTCGGTCCGTAGACGCGCATCCGCAGGCAGTCACCAGCGGCGAGGGGGTGGCTCGTGTCGCCGGCGGTCACCTCCAGCGTGCCTTCGAGGAGCCACAGGTGCTGTTCCAGGCCGGGCACGGGCGGGCGGTCGTAGGCGATGTCGGCGCCGGGACCGAGCCGGCCCTCGACCAGTTCGCCGCGCAGCCCTGCGTGCGCCGGGGAGACGGACCGGCGTACGAAGCCGGAGGCGCGGTCCTGCCACACCTGCTGCTCGGCCGCCCGGACCAGCGGGGCCGGCTCCGCCTCGACCTCGCTGAGCAGCTGGGACATGGTGCGTCCGTAGACGTGGCAGAGGCGGTTGAGGAGGGTTGCGGTGGCGCTGATCTCGGCGCGCTCGGCCCGGGACAGGGTCGACCGGCTGACCCCGCTGCGCTCGGCCAGCTCACCCAGGGACCAGCCGTGCCGGGCGCGGAGTTCGGCCAGCCGGGCGCCGATCCGGGCGTCGACGGGGTCGGGAAGCTCGGTTCTCATATCCGGGACGCTATCCCTGATATGAGACAGGCGGGTTACGGGAGGCTCACGCCTGCGCCGCCTCCCCCAGTGCCTTCAGCACCGGGCGGATCAGGGGGTGTCCTTCGGCTCCTCGCCGTATGGCCGCGAAGACCCGGCGGGTCGGGGCCACGCCGTCGACGGGCCGGACGACCACGCCCGTGAGGTCCATGCCGCGCAGCGCCGAGCGCGGTACGAGGGCCACGCCCGCGTCGGCCGAGGCCAGGGCGACCACGGCACGGAAGTCGTCGGAGGAGTGTTCGAAGCGGGGCTGGAATCCGGCGCTCTCGCAGGCCAGGACGACCACGTCGTGACAGGGGTTGCCGGGGTACGGGCCGATCCACTGGTCCTTGGCCAGTTCGGCGAGGGGGACCTCGGGGGCGTCGGCGAGGCGGTGGCCGACCGGGACGACCGCGTCGAAGGGCTCGGCGTACAGGGGTACGTAGGTGAGCCGGGGGTCGTCGGCGGGCGGGGCGCCGCGGTACTCGACGGCGACCGCGACGTCCACCTGCCGGTCCAGGACCATGGGCAGGCTCGCGTCGCCCTCGGCGTCCTGGACGCGCAGGCGGATGCCGGGCGCCGAGGAGGCGAGCCTGGCCACCGCGGGCGCCACCACCTGGGCGATGCCCGTCGCGAAGGCGGCCACGGTGACCGTGCCGGCCTCCCCCGAGCTGTAGGCGGCCAGCTCCGCCTCGGCCCGCTCCAGCTGGGCGAGGACCGCGTTGGTGTGGCCGAGCAGGATCTCGCCCGCCGGGGTGAGCCGTACGCCCTTGGCGCTGCGCTCGACCAGGCGGTGACCGGTCTCCTGCTCCAGGGCCGTCAGCTGCTGGGAGACGGCGGAGGGGGTGAGATAGAGCGCGGCGGCTGCCGCGGTGACCGTGCGGTGGTCGGCCACCGCACGGAGGATGTGGAGCCGCCGTGCCTCGATCATGCCGTCAATTATCCCAAGGTGTCCGTGAGGGTCAGGCCGCCAGCTCCGCACGGGCCGCGACGAAGGCGTCGACCGCGCGGTGGACGTCCTCGGTGGAGTGCGCTGCGGACAGCTGGACCCGGATCCGGGCCTGGCCCTGCGGGACGACCGGGTAGGAGAAGCCGATCACGTACACGCCCCGCTCCAGCAGCAGCTCCGCCATGCGGGCCGCCTCGGCTGCGTCGCCGATCATGACGGGCGCGATGGCGTGGTCGCCGGGCAGGACGTCGAAGCCCTCCTCGGTCATCCGGCGGCGGAAGACAGCCGTGTTCTCGGTGAGGCGCACGCGCAGGTCGTCGGCGGACTCCAACAGGTCGAGGACCTTCAGGGAGGCGGCGGCGATCACCGGGGCAAGCGTGTTCGAGAACAGGTACGGGCGGGAGCGCTGGCGCAGCAGGGCGACGATCTCGGCGCGGGCGGCGACATAGCCGCCGGAGGCGCCGCCGAGGGCCTTGCCGAGGGTGCCGGTGATGATGTCGACGCGGTCCATGACACCGTGCAGCTCGGGGGTGCCGCGGCCGGTCGGGCCGACGAAGCCGACGGCGTGCGAGTCGTCGACCATGACCATCGCGTCGTAGCGGTCGGCGAGGTCGCAGATCTCGCTCAACGGGGCCACATAGCCGTCCATGGAGAAGACGCCGTCGGTGACGATCAGGCGGCGGCGCGCGTCGGAGGCCTCCTTGAGCTTGGCCTCCAGGTCCGCGAGGTCGCGGTTGGCGTAGCGGAAGCGGCGGGCCTTGGACAGGCGGATGCCGTCGATGATGGAGGCGTGGTTGAGGGCGTCGGAGATGACCGCGTCCTCCTCGCCGAGCAGGGTCTCGAAGACACCGCCGTTGGCGTCGAAGCAGGAGGAGTACAGGATCGTGTCCTCCTGGCCGAGGAACGCGGAAAGCCGCGCCTCCAGCTCCTTGTGCACCTCCTGGGTGCCGCAGATGAAGCGCACGGAGGCCATGCCGTAGCCCCAGCGGTCCAGGGCCTGGTGGGCGGCGGCGATCACCTCGGGGTGGTCGGCGAGGCCGAGGTAGTTGTTGGCGCAGAAGTTGAGGACCTCGCCGGGGCGGCCGCCGGCGGTGACACCGACGGTCGCCGACTGCGGGGTGCCGATGACGCGCTCGGGCTTGTGCAGGCCGGCGTCGCGGATCTCGTCCAGAGTGGCGCGCAGGTCGTCGCGCACGGAGTCGAACATCGAAGAAGCTCCTAAAATGCTTACGCGGTAAGGGAGTTGTGCGTTCTACGACTTGCGTTCTACGACTTACGCAGTCCAGTCCAGGATGACCTTGCCGCCGGTGCCGCCGGCCGCGTCGGCGAAGGCCGCCTCGAAGTCGCGGTAGCCGTAGCGGCCGGTGATCACGGGGGCGAGGTCCAGGCCGCCCTCCAGCAGCACCGACATCGCGTACCAGGTCTCGAACATCTCGCGGCCGTAGATGCCCTTGATGGTGATCATCGAGGTGACGATCCGGGACCAGTCGACCGGGAACTCCTGGGCGGGCAGACCGAGCATGGCGATCCGGCCGCCGTGCGTCATGTTGGCGATCATGTCCTGCATCGCCTCGGGGCGGCCGGACATCTCCAGGCCGATGTCGAAGCCTTCGCGCAGCCCCAGCTCCCGCTGTCCGTCGGCGATCGTGGACCGGGAGACGTTCAGGGCGAGGCTGACGCCGATCTTGCGGGCCAGCTCCAGGCGCTCCTCGCTGACGTCGGTGATGACGACGTTGCGGGCGCCGGCGTGCCGGGCCACGGCGGCGGCCATCAGGCCGATCGGCCCCGCACCGGTGATCAGGACGTCCTCGCCGACCAGCGGGAAGGACAGCGCGGTGTGCACGGCGTTGCCGAACGGGTCGAAGATCGCGGCGACGTCGAGGTCGACGGGGACGCGGTGCACCCAGACGTTGGACGCGGGCAGTGCGACGTACTCGGCGAACGCGCCGTCCCGGCCGACACCGAGGCCGACGGTGGCGCGGCACAGGTGGCGGCGGCCGGCCAGGCAGTTGCGGCACTTGCCGCACACCAGGTGGCCCTCGCCGCTGACCCGGTCGCCGACCCGGATGTCGGTGACGTCGCGGCCGGTCTCTACGACCTGCCCGACGAACTCGTGCCCGACCACGAGCGGAGTACGGATGGACTGCTGCGCCCAGCCGTCCCAGGCCCGGATGTGCAGGTCGGTACCGCAGATACCGGTCCGCATGACCTTGATCAGTACGTCACCGGGACCGATGACGGGCTCCGGGACGTCCGCGAGCCAGAGGCCGGGCTCCGCCTTCTCCTTGACCAGCGCCTTCAACGCTACGGCTCCTGTGGGTGAGGTCCCGGCCGCGGGCATGCCGAAGGAGCCCGCACCGGGTCAGAGGGGTGGAATCACCCTGCAATCTGCCGTATGCGCGGGCCGGGGTCCATCGAGCTTTTCTTAACCGCCGCCTCAGCTTTCCTTCACACCCCTTGGCCGTCGCCGGGCGCAGCCGTCGCTCAGAGCGGCAGTCCGTCGTCCGCGGACCGCTCCAGATGTAAGGCGAGTTCGGCGGCCAGCGCCTTGATGGTCTCCAGACCGGACCTGCCCCAGGCCCGGGGTGCGATGTCGGAGGCGCACACGGTGCCGAGCGCCATGCCGGAGCTGTCGATGAGCGGGGCGCCGAGGTAGGAGCGGATGCCGTACTCGTCCACGACCGGATTCCCGGCGAAGCGGGGGTAGTCGCGGACGTCCTCCAGCACGAGGGCCTTGCGGCGGACCACCACATGGGGGCAGAACCCATGGTCGCGCGGCAGGACACGGCCGACCTCGGGCCTGCTGCCGTCCTCCCGGACCACCGGCGCGGTCACCGGGGTGCGCAGGCCCGCGAAGAACTGGTGGTCCTCGCCGATGAAGTTGACCATGGCGTACGGCGCTCCGGTGAGCCGGGCGAGATGGTCCGCGAAGGCGTCGAGGGCCGGTTCGGGCCGCTCCCCCAGGCCGAGTCGGCGCAGCCGGGAGATGCGGGCGGGGGCCTCCTTGTCCTCGGGGGTGAGCAGCAGACCACGGACCGGCCGGGGCGGCTCGTAGCTCATGGCCGGGCTCCGTCGCTGTGGGCGTACCTCATATGGCGGCTCCGTGGGCGGTGTGGCTGGGTCACATGTGGGCGCCGTGGCTCGGCGCGGGCGCCGGGGCGTGGGCGATCAGGTGGCGTACGAGGGTGAGCAGGGTCTGCACGCCCGAGCTGGAGATGCGGGCGTCGCAGCAGACGACCGGGATCCCGGGGTCGAGGTCGAGGGCCGCGCGCACCTCCTCCGGGTCGTAGCGGTGGCCACCGTCGAACTCGTTGATCGCGACGATGAAGGCGAGGCCGCGCTCCTCGAAGAAGTCGACGGCCGCGAAGCACTCCTCCAGGCGGCGGGTGTCGGCGAGGATCACCGCGCCGAGCGCCCCTTCCGACAGCTCGTCCCACATGAACCAGAACCGCTCCTGCCCGGGCGTGCCGAACAGGTACAGGACGTGCTCCTGATCGAGGGTGATCCGGCCGAAGTCCATGGCGACCGTCGTCTCGACCTTGTTCTCGATGCCGTCGAGGTTGTCCGTGGCGGCGCTGACCGTGGTGAGCAGCTCCTCTGTGCTCAGCGGGGCGATCTCGCTGACCGCACCCACGAAGGTCGTCTTGCCGACCCCGAACCCGCCCGCCACCAGGATCTTCAGCGCGGTGGGGAACGGGTCAGAGCTGTCGTCGTAGTCCATCGAGCACTGCCTCCAGCAGAGACCGGTCAGTGGGGTTGTGGTGGAACGCGGGGGGCTTGGTGGTCAGCGCCCCGCAGTCGACGAGGTCCGAGAGCAGCACCTTGGTGACCACTGCGGGCAGTTTCAGATGCGCGGCCACCTCGGCCACCGAGACCGGCGCACGGCACAGATCGAGCGCCTGGGCGTGCTCGGGGCCGAGGTAGCCGAGCGGGGTGACACCGGTGGCCATCACCTGCGACATCAGGTCGAGGGCGATGCTGGGCTTGGTGCGGCCGTTGCTGACCGTGAACGGGCGCACCAGCCGCCCGGCCGCGTCGTCGAGCCAGGGCCCGTCGCCGGCTGCGGCCACGTTCAAGGCCTCATCGCCGTGGATTCGACGGCGTGCTGCCGGGGTGCGGTCACCAGATAGGGGCGGACGCTCTTGACGAGCATCGCCATCTCGTAGCCGAGCACGGCGGCGTCGGCTTCGCGGGCGGCGAGCACCGCCAGGCAGGTGCCGGAACCCGCGGTGGTGACGAACAGCAGCGTCGAGTCGAGTTCGACGACGACCTGGCGGACGTCCCCGCCGTCACCGAACCGGACCCCCGCGCTGCGGCCGAGGGAGTACAGGCCTGAGGCGAGGGCCGCCATGTGGTCGGCGCCGTCGGGATCGAGGCCGTGCACGGACTTCACCAGTCCGTCGCAGGACAGGAGCACCGCGCTGGTGGTGTGCGGTACGCGCTGCACGAGGCCGCTCAGCAGCCAGTCGAGGTCGGATGCCTGGGCGGTCGGCGCATCGCTCGCCATGGTGGATCGACTCCTTGGGGTACGAAGGTCTGGGGGAACGCTGGGGGTGGGGAAGCGATCGGAAACGCGGGTGGTCATCGGGCCGGTGCGCTCCCGTCGGTCCGGCCGGTGCCGTGGATGCCGTCGGATGCGGGCGCGTGGGCGTGCGCCTGACGTATGGCGGCCGCTTCCCTGGGCGGCGCGTCCCTACGGGTGGTGTCCAGGGAGCCGGTGTCCCTGTGTGCCGGGCTCACATGGTCGGGCTCCCCATGTCCGGAACCCACGTGCCCCGAAGCCGTACGCACCGACTCCCTGGGCTGTGACTGCATGTGGGCCGTGTCCATGGGGGGTGGGTCCATGTAGGCGGACTCCATGTGGGCGGACTCCATGTGCTGTCGTGCCTCGGCGAGGCCGATGCCTCGTTGGAAGGCCGCCATCAGGCCGGGGTCGTGGCCCGCGACCGTGTCGCCGTCCTGGCGGGGGGCGGGACCGCCGCGCAGCTGGGGCACGATGTGCTCCTGGGCGCGGCGGCGGGGCAGTTGGGGCTTGCCCATGGTGCCGCGCACCGTGCCGGCGCGCGGGGTGGGCATGGTGCCCGCGTTCGCCTCGACCACCGCCCGGTCCTCGGCGCGGATGCCGGGCACGGCCTCGGCGGGGTTGGGCCGCTGAACGTGGGCGCCGCGCACGGGGAGCGGGGCCGGCGCGCCGACGCTCTGCACACTGCCGTTCTGGGCAGCGCCGCGCTGTGCGTGCCGCCGTCGGCCGGTGCCCGGGGCCTGTCCGGCTCCGCCCGCGTGGCGCTCCGCCGCTGCGGGCCATCCCTCCGCCGACCCGGCCTCGCCGGTGGCACCCCGCACTCCGCCGGAGGTATGCAGGGGTGGGGGCGGCGGCACCGGCACCTGGCCGGTCGTCGCCTGGTCCTGCGGCTGCGGCACTGCCCCGGGTACGCCCGGCGCCGTACCCAACAGGGCCTGCGGGACGACGAGTACGGCCTGCACACCGCCGTAGATGTTGGTCTGCAGGCGGACGCTGATGCCGTGCCGGCGGGCGAGCTGGGAGACGACGTAGAGGCCGATGCGGCCGTCGGCCAGCAGGCTGGCCACGTTGACCTGGTCCGGGTCGGCGAGCAGGGCGTTCATCTTGGTCTGCTCGCCGACCGGCATGCCGAGCCCGCGGTCCTCGACCTCCACGGCGAGCCCGGAGGTGACGAGGTTGGCCCGGAGCAGCACCTGGGTGTGCGGGGCGGAGAACACCGTGGCGTTCTCGACGAGTTCGGCGAGCAGGTGGATGACGTCGGCGACGGCGTGGCCGCGCAGTTCGCCGTCGACGGGCGGCACCAGTTTGACCCTGGAGTACTGCTCGACCTCGGCGATGGCGGAGCGCAGTACCTCGGTCATGTTCACCGGGTTGCTCCACTGCCGGCGGGAGACGGCACCGCCGAGCACGGCGAGGTTCTCCGCGTGCCGCCGGATGCGGGTGGCGAGGTGGTCCACGTGGAACAGGCCCTTGAGCAGGTCGGGGTCCTCGATCTCGTTCTCCAGCTCGTCGAGGATCGAGATCTCCCGGTGCACCAGGGACTGAAGCCGCCGCGCGAGGTTGACGAACACCTCCAGCTTCTGCTCGCTGCCGGCCTGGCTGGAGAGCTGGGCGGCCTGCACGACGGCGGTGACGGCGCCGTCGTAGGCGCAGGCCAGGTCCGCGGCGAGCAGTTCGAAGTCGTCGGCGTCCTCCGGCGGGCGGCGGCGCGGACCCCGCTGCGGCGGTGTCTCCCCGCGGCGCAGGGCCTCGACAAGGGCGCGCAAGTCGGCCTCGCCGCGGGTGGCGCTGTGGCGCAGGGCATCGATGCGCTCGCCGACCGAGCGGGCGGCGCGGTTCGCAGCGACGGCGGCGATCAGGATGCCCGCGACGGTCACCGCGACCGCTCCGGCGAGCACGGCCCAGAGGGTGAGACCGGGGCGTGCACCCGTCGAGCGGATGCTGAACAGAACGGCCGCGCTGGCGCTGAGCGCGACCGCGACGGGCGGGAGCACGGCGAGCCGCATGAGCTGAGGCCGTAAGTGCGTCTCGGGCAGTGCGGGAGCGGGTCGGGCGACCGGTCTCCCGTGCCGGCCGCCCTCACGGCGGTCGGCATGGGCGGCCGGTGCACGGAGGTGAGACATCTGCGTCCTCGTACTGGTCCGTCGGGCTGCCATCCGGACACTCACAGTAGTCGCCTGCGCCTCATGTGCGGTGGGCAGTTGACAAAGTCACCCGGGGAGGGTCCCGCTCTGGTATGAGGCTTCGTACGACAGACCGATAACCTTGCCGCCGCCGAGGGGTCGACTCGAAAGAGATCGATACGACCTGCTCAAAAGCGGTCGCGGGGGCGAGGGAGCAATCCGCCCGCCCCCGACCCTCCCCCTTCGCCGCACACCCGGTTTCCGGCACCGGATCCGCCTGCCGCGCCCACCGGAGCAACCGCGCAGATGTCTCCCCGTTCCCTGAAATTGTCACGGAGAGTATCAGCTATGGCCTCCACCTTCAGCTGGTCAGACGAGGGTCGAAACGCAGAACTGGACCAGCCCGGCGTCCACGTCCAGGACGTCCCGCTCCATCTGCGGCCACGGCGGGTGGAAGCCGCCGCGCTGGTCGCCCCACTCGACGGTGAAGCCGAGGATCTTGCCCTTGTGCTCGTCGGCGCGGTGCCGGGAGTAGGCGTAGTCGTCACTGGTTCCGCAGGTCGGATACAGCTGGAAGCCGGACATCGGGGTGTAGGCACGCCCGCGTACGCCCTGAACTCCCGTGCAGAACTGTTCGGCGAGCACCTTGGAGTCGTCGGCGTCGGACTTCGGGAGGTACTCCGCATAGGCGTCGCCGGGCACTCCGCGCCGGTGGTCGAAGACGTGGTTGAGGAAGTTCTGCGCCGAGTCGAGCGACTGGTTCTCGTCGTCTCCCCAGACGGTCAGCATGTCCTCGGAGTAGCTGTGCACGTCGATGAACCAGCGGGTGCGCGGATAGGCGTCGAGCAGCCAGCGGACGTTGCGGGTCTCGGGTTCCGAGAAGGGGCGCGGGCCCTGGTACACAAGGTCGCTCGGGTCGTCGGAGACACGCGGCGCCGCAGCCGGGTCGAAGGCGGTCCGGAAGTCGAAGAGGAAGTCGTAGTTGCGGTTGATGTCGACGCCGATGCGGTCGGGGTCGCCGCCCGACTGCGCCGGGTCGCGGTTCTTGCGCCACATCGGGTCGACGGTCTGGCTGTAGAGCCGGCCGTCCGGGTTCACCAGCGGGAAGACGACGAGTTCCAGCTCGTCCAGGATCTTGCGCACCTGGTCGCCGGTGAAGCTCGTACCGCCGTACACCAGGCCGGTACCGGCCTCGTACGCCTCCAGCAGGTCGGCGGCGAAGTGGACCAGGATCTCGCAGCTGCCCCATTCCCGGGCGTGCACGCCACCGATCAGGACGGCACAGTCGTGGGTGCCGGCGGGGGTGGCGCCGATCCGCAGGGCGTGACCGGCACGGCCCTCGACCGAGGGCTCGGGCAGGTCGATCAGCTCGCTCGTGGCCGGGTAGGCGGTGGCCAGGCTGGTCACGGCCGAGTCGACCTCGGTGATGTTCAGGTACGTCATGGCGTTCCTCCCGGGCGTGCTAGGCCTTCACGGCCAGCCCGTGCGGCACCGCGTCGGCGGGGGCGAACCGGTCTCCCTTGCCGACCTCGGCCTGGCGGGCCCGTCCGGTGGCCGTGGCGTTCTCGATCGTGGTGACCGACACACCCTCGCGTTCGAGGGCGGTGGCCTGTTCGGCGGTCGCATAGGCCTCGATGCTGCAACTGCCGTCGTCGGCGCGGCGGGGGCGTCCACCGACGTCGGGACGGGCGTCGCGCAGGAGGGCGCGCAGGGTTTCGGCGTCCTGGGCGGTGACGCGCACACGCAGGACGGGCTGAGAAGTGCTGGACATGACGGCTTCTTCCGGCGCCGTCGGGCGCGCGCCTGGGCCACCCGGCGGCGCGAGTGCTGCGCGTGAAGATCACGCGGATTTCGAAGGTTCAATGGGGTTTACGACGTCTACTGCGTATGCGAACGTCTGAGACGTTTACGCCAGATATGTACGTCGTATCCTCAGGGTGCTCCGCCGCCGTAGAAGGCGTCAAGAGGAGCCTCGGGCAGGCGGCTCAGCAGGCTGTCGAGGCCGGCCATCAGTTCGCGCTCGTCGTCGTACTCGGAGAAGCGCGGGACGAGGGCGCGCAGCCGTGGATAGTCGGCGGCGGGCAGCCGGTGCAGGCCGAGCCGGAGCATGAGGTCCGGCTCCTCGCTGTCGTCCACCACCTGGCGCTTGTCCACGAGAAGGCAGCCAAGAGTCCAGGCCGCGAAGGTGCGGTAGATCGTGAGCACGGTGGGGTCGTCGAAGCCGGCCCGGCCCAGCACGGAGAGCATGTGCTCGGTGAGCTGGAGCCAGGGCTGCGGGCGACGCGCGACGGGCACGGCGAGCGGGCGGGTGGCGACCACCGGAAGGATCTCGGGATGGGCGTGCACGACGCAGGCGAACGCCCTGGCGATCCTGCGCAGTTCGGCCCGCCAGGGCGGCTCGACGGGTGCGGCGCCCGAGTCGGCGCGGGCCTGCTCCGCCGAGGTCCGCAGCCGCTCGTTGACCTCGGCGAAGAAGGCCTCCACGAGGCCGTCGAGGAGGGCTTCCTTACTGGCGGTGTACCGGTAGAGGGCCATCGGCTCCACGCCGAGGTCCGCGGCCAGCCGACGCATGGTCAGGGCCGCGAGCCCCTCGCGGTCGACGAGGGCGACGGCCGCGGCGAGCACGCGGGGGCGGCTGAGGCGCCCCCGCCTTGCCGGGTTGTCCCGCTGTGCCATGGCCGCACTCCGGATCCGGATACGACGTACACTTCATCAATAATTGTACGTTTTATCCGGAGAAGCGTGCGGGTGCCGTCGCCGCGACGGGGTGCGGCCGCCGGGGTCAGTCCGCGTGGCCGCCTCCGGTGCGTACGCCGGGTTCGGCGGCCAGGGCCCCGACCGCGCGCCAGGCGGGGCGGACGGCCTCGGACACGTCTCGCCACCACGGCTCCGCGGGGAGCTTGCCCGCGGGCTCGAAGGGCTCGCCGGGCCGGGGCAGCGCCACCGCCTGGCCGGCCTCCTCGGCGGCGTCCTTGGTCCACTCGCCGGGCTCGGCCCAGGGATGCGGGGCGAGGGTGAAGGTGCCCCAGTGGATCGGCAGCAGTACGCCGTGCGGCACCCCGCTCTGCAGGTCGAGGTGGGCGCGCAGCCCCTCCTCGGGCGTCATGTGGATGTCGGGCCAGAACTCGCTGTACGCGCCGATCTGGATCATCGTGGCGTCGAACGGACCGTGTGCGGCGCCGATGTCCTTGAAGCCGTCGAAGTAGCCGGTGTCACCGCTGTGGTAGATCCGGTGTTCCTCTCCGGCGACCGCCCAGGACGCCCACAGTGTGTGCTGCGTGTTGCGCAGGCCGCGGCCGCAGAAGTGGCGGGCCGGGGTCGCGGTGAGGGTGAGCCCGCCGACCCGGGTGGACTCGTGCCAGTCGAGCTCGCGCAGCCGGTCCGGGGACACGCCCCAGTGTTCGAGGTGGGCACCGACGCCGAGCGGCACGGCGAACACCGTGTCGGTGCCGGCCAGCGCCTTTATCGAGGGCAGGTCCAGGTGGTCGTAGTGGTCGTGCGAGATGACCACCACGTCGACCGGACCGAGCGCGGCCAGCGGCAGCGGCACCGGGTGCAGCCGCTTGGGCCCGGCGAACGGGAGCGGGGAGCAGCGCTCTCCCCAGACGGGGTCGAACAGGACCCGGTGGCCGTCGATCTCCGCGAGCACGCTGGAGTGGCCCATCCAGGTCACCCGCAGTCCGGTGGCCGGCGGCTTGGCCAGGTCGGCGAGGGTGGTGGCGTGCACCGGGACGGTGCCGCGGGGAGCGCGCCGGGGCCGCGCCTCCTTGTCGAAGAACACCTTGGCGAAGTCCAGCATGGAGCCGGAGGGCCGGGTGCGGGCGACGCCGCCGGGGTTCTGGAAGACGCCGTCCTTGAAGTGGGGTGAACGGCGGATGCGCGCGAGGCGCTCACCGCTCGGTTCCGCGCCGAAGGCCTCGGGCTGAAGTGAGCGGAGCCCGGAGCTCAGGGAACGCAGACCGGTCACGTTACCTCCAGGTGGAGTCGCTGAGGCCCTCCATTATGGTCGGCCCCTCCGACAGGCCGGTCACGGGGTTCCCCCCGGGCCGGTGGGTGCCCACCGCACTCGCACGGGCGTTCCCGCCGCGCGTTGACAGTGCCCCGACCCACTCCGGATACTGACTCACGATTCAGTAATTGGCGCCCTGCTCCCCTCCGGTCAGCACGCGCGTGGCCCTTGGAGGCACCCATGACCGCCCCCCTGATGTCGCTCGTCTGGACCGACCACGTCACCGGACGGCAGGGCTTCCTGGTCGTCGACCGGCTGGTGCGGGGTGTGGCCAGCGGCGGACTGCGGATGCGGGCCGGCTGCACCCTCCAGGAGGTCGCGGCACTCGCCCGCGGCATGACGATGAAGGAGGCCCTGCACTACGACCCGGAGGGCCGCTACATCCCGCTCGGCGGCGCCAAGGGCGGCATCGACTGCGATCCGCGGGACCCGGAGGCGTACGGGCTGCTGGTGCGCTACCTGCGCGCCATGCGGCCGTACATCGAGAGCTTCTGGACCACCGGGGAGGACCTGGGTCTCACCCAGGACCTGGTGGACCGGGCGGCCGCCGAGGCGGGACTGGCCTCCTGCGTCCAGGCCGTCTATCCGTTGCTGGACGACGAGAGGGCGGCCCGCAAGCGGCTCGCGGACGCCTTCGCGGTCGAGGTGGACGGCATCGGCCTGGACGAGCTGGCGGGCGGCTGCGGGGTCGCCGAGTCGGTGCTCGCGGCCCTGGACCGGGCGTCGGTGCCGTATCCGGGCACCCGGGTCGCCGTACAGGGCCTGGGCACGATGGGCGGGGCAACGGCGCGCTTCCTCGCGCGCGCGGGCCTCAGCGTGGTGGCCGTCGCCGACGTCAAGGGCACCGTCGCCAACCCGGCCGGACTCGACGTCGAGGCCCTGCTGGCCGCGCGGGACGCGTACGGCACCGTCGACCGCTCGGCGCTGCGCCCCGGCGACCGTGAACTGCCCGGCGACGCCTGGCTGTCCGCCGGTGCGGAGGTGCTCGTGCCCGCGGCGGTGTCGTACGCGATCGACACCGCCAACCAGGAGCGGATCACCGCCCGCTGGATCGTCGAGGCCGCCAACCTGCCCGTCCGGCCCGAGGCGGAGGAGCTGCTCGCCGCGCGCGGGGTCACCGTGCTGCCGGACGTGGTGGTCAACTCCGGGACGAACGCATGGTGGTGGTGGACCCTGTTCGGAGACATCGGCCCGGACGCGGCCGAGGCGTTCGCGCACATCCGCCGCTCGATGCGGGCGCTGATCGATCTGATGCTCGCCCGCGTGGAGGCCGACGGGACGACCCCGCGCACCGCCGCCCACGCCCTGGTGACGGACCGCCTGCCGGTGATCGCCGACCGCTTCGGGTGGTACCGGTGACGGTGGCCGCCCGCCGGATCGGGCCGGGGCACGTGAACCGGCCATGGGCGGCGGATCCGTTCGGGACCGCCCTCACGAGCGATTAGGGTGACCGCGTGGCGAGAGTGCGGTTGAGTGTGGCCGAGCGGCGGGAGGAGCTGCTGCGGGCGGCCATCGAGCAGATCGAGGTGCGGGGGGTGTCGGCGGTCAGGATCGCCGACGTGGCCTCCGCGCTCGGCGTGAGCAACGCGCTGGTGCTGTATCACTTCTCGACGAAGGAGAAGCTGGTCGCCGAGGCCTTCGCCTACGCGGCCGAGGACGACCTCGCACATCTGCGCGGGCTGCTGGGCCGGCGGACGTCCGCACTGCGCCGGCTGCGGGCGGCGGTGCGCTGGTACGCGCCGACGGGCCACGCCAAGGGCTGGCGGCTGTGGATCGAGGGCTGGGCGGTGGCGCTGCGCGACCCCTCCCTCCGAGAGGTCACCCGCGACCTGGACAAGCAGTGGAAGGCGGCCATCACCGAGGTCATCGCGGAGGGCGTGGCAGCGGGCGAGTTCGTGTGCGCCGACCCGGCGGGGGCAGCCCTGCGGCTGACCGCGCTCCTGGACGGGCTGGCCGTGCAGCTGACGTCGTATCCGGGTGCGGTGCCGCGCTCCCGGGCGCAGACGTGGGCGGACGACGCCCTGGCGCGGGAACTCGGGCTGGAGCGGGAGGCGTTGACCGCACCGGGGCGGTGAGACGCCGGTGCGGGGCACACACGCGTACCCCGCACCGCTGAGCCTGCGGTACGGGGCACGGGTGCGGGCCGTCAGGCCACCGACGCGATCCGCATCTTGATGTCGTCCGGCGACAGGGTGCCCTTCGCCGTCACATGGTCCCCGGAGGACTCGCCGCGCAGTCGGCGGCCGATCCACGGCACGAGGTACTCGCGGGCCCAGTGGACGTCGTCACGGCGGATCTCCAGGGAGCCCCGGGGCGGGAGCGGCGGCCAGGGCTGCTCCGGGTCGGCCGGGACCTGGAGGCCGAGGGCCTGGCCGGCGCGCAGCGCCACGCGCGTGTGCCCCTCGGGCGAGAGGTGCAGCCGGTCGTCGTCCCATGCCCTGCGGTCCTGGACGGACTTGAGGGACCACAGGTCGAGCACGGGACAGTCGTACCGGTCGGCGATGGCGCGCACGTGCCCGTTGTAGGTGGCGATCTTGCCGCGCATGTGCTTGAGCAAGGGGACGCCACGGGTGTCGAAGCCGGTCGTCACCAGCACGGTGCCGACGGCCTCGGTGAGAAGGGCCACGGCCCGCTCGAAGCGCTCGGCCACCTCGTCCGGGTCGGTGCCGGGCCGGATGATGTCGTTGCCGCCCGCACAGAAGGAGACCAGGTCCGGGGCCAGTTCGACGGCCTTCGGGAGCTGGTCGGCCACGATCTGGTCGAGCAGCTTTCCGCGCACGGCCAGGTTCGAGTACGTGAAGTCGCCCTCGGGCCGCCGGTCGGCGAGCAGTACCGCGAACCGGTCGGCCCAGCCCACGAACGCCCCGTCGGGGCCGGGGTCGCCGACGCCCTCGGTGAAGCTGTCCCCCACCGACACGTACGACCCGATCACTGATCTGCTGTCATTCTTCGAATCGTCTGCCACGTCGGACCATGATTCACCTTCGGATGTGACTTACGCGACCGTAATATGGGGTTGACGAACGGTGAGATAAGACACCTTCAAATAGTTGGCCGCCCAGGAATAAGGGCCTGGTCACGGGCGTTGACGGGTCGATCGCCACACCCGGAAGCCGCTGATCCGGAAGTGGCTCCACGTGGTCCGGAAGGCGAAGTGCCCGCCGGTGTAGGGCTCGGGGTCGGTGTAGTCGAAGACGAGCCGCCCGTTGTTCCACCACCGCACGGTCGAGCCGTCGGAGACGATCCGGACGTGGTGGGGCTCGTTCGCGACGAGCAGGGGTTCGGTGTAGTCGAGGACGAGGGGACGCACCCCCGCCTGGCCCACGTACCGGCGCAGCCGGGTGGTGGTGTTCGTGTTGGCGCCGAAGCCGACGTAATAGGTCTTCAGGTAGTCGTACTCGGCGAGTGCGCCCGCCCGCGGGATGGCGAAGATGTCGTCCGGGGAGCGGACGTCGGTGGCGTTCCAGAAGTTGTTGAGGTCCGAGACACGGTCGTTGGCGCCGCCCTCGGACACCGGGGTGGCGGTGTACTCGAGGACATAGGGTCCTTCGAGCTTCTGCCTGAACCAGACCGTGGCGCCGGCCGGAACGTCGACGTCCAGGACGCCGTGGGCGGCGGTGACGGTGCCGCCCTTCTCCAGCTCGACGGCCCACCGGCCCAGGCCGTGCCGGAAGTCGTCGTGGGCGAGGAAGCGGCGGTGGCGGGGCGCGGCGTTCGCGGTCGGCACGGGGGTGAGTGCCGCGAGGGCGGCCGAGGCGGCCAGGGCTCCGCATGCCCTGCGCGTGGTCGTCACGTCGACGAGCTCCTTCCGGGAGGGGCGGGCGCTGGGAAAGCGCTTGCCCTCCCGTGGGCCACTGTGGCCTCACCGCCCTCCTCCTGTCGACAGCCGGGGCACAGGCGCCACAGGACCGCAACGAGACGAGCCGCCCGTATGCAACTCCGAAGGCCGGACCCGGGGATCGGGGTCCGGCCTTCGGGCGGCGTGTCAGGCAGGTGGTTCCGAGGGAGGTGTGGCGGCTCAGCCGACGGGGACGCCGTGCGCGCGGAGGTAGCCGACCGGGTCCACGTCCGAGCCGTAGTCCGGCGTGGTGCGGATCTCGAAGTGCAGATGCGGGCCGGTCACGTTGCCGGTTGCACCGGACAGGCCGATCTGCTGGCCCTCGGTCACGGTCTGGCCGGCCGAGACGGAGAGCTGGGAGAGGTGGCCGTACTGGGCGTAGTAGCCGTCGTTCAGCTTGATGACGACCTGGTTGCCGTACGCGCCGCCCCACCCGGCGGAGACGACGGTGCCGGCGGCGACGGCCTTGACGGAGGTGCCGGTCGGGACGACGAAGTCGACGCCGGTGTGGTAGCCGCTGGACCACATGCTGCCGGCCACGTGGTAGCCGGTGCCGACGGTGGCGCCGGTGACCGGGAGGGTGTAACCGGTGGAGGGGGTGGTGGTGGACCCGGAGGCCTTCGAGCCGGAGTCCGACGACTGCGCGGGCTGCGCGGGCGCGGCGGACCCGGTGTGCGTCCGGGCCGGCTTCTCGCCGAGCGACAGCTTCAGACCCGAGTGGATCAGCGAGGGGTTCTCGCCGACCGCCTGCCGGTTGTCGTCGTAGAGCCGGTGCCAGCCGCCGCTCACGTTCTGCTGGTCGGCGATCTTCGCGAGCCAGTCGCCGGACTTCACCGTGTAGGTGCGCACGCCCGAATTCCGCTGCGCGGGAGCCTTCTTCTCGGCCGTCTTTGCCACGGCCGGAAGGGACTGCACGGCCTTTCCGGAAACGGACTGCGTGGCGACGGCGTGCGCTCCGGTGGCCCCGAAGAGCGGCAGGGCCAGCGCGGCACCGCCGGTGCCGGCGACAGCGATCGAGCGGGTGAAACGCGGGGGCTTGGGGCGGCGGTGCTTACCCTTCGCGGGCATGACGCATTCCTCTCCGGCGCCTGCGAGGTGAGCTGTCGGGTTCGGGCTGGAGCTGCCCGGCCGTGCAAGGGCACGGCTGCACCCCGAGCCTGTCTCGGAGACCAAGACAGGCAGTCGTACCTGGCGGGTCCCCCGCTCCTGCCAACACGGGTGAAGTGTGTGGGGACTCCGGGCGGCGGCAGGATTCGGCGTTCCGTCCGGATTGGTGGCGAACGTAAGCGAGCAAGACGCAGCGGACAAGCAGCCGGTTCCCGGCATCCCTGTTCCAGCTGATCGAATCCGGAAATTCACGGTCACCCTCCGTGAATTACCGGATCCCCTCCTTTTTCAAATTCCCTTGCCGATACGGGAATTACGTGGACATGACGCGCGACGCACGGTCACGAATATGACGCTCCTCACGCACCGCCTCCCCACGCCCCCCCATTCCAGAGCGAGTTGGAATGAAGGCCCCAATTCAGACAGAAGGCTCAGATACGGCGCAGCCGGAGAACCGTCGCATCCAGGTCGCCCGCCAGTCCGGTGCGCAGCCCGCGATGCAGCAGGACGGCACCACGGTGAACTTCGCCCGTTTCACGGCATTCGTACGACACTGTCGGGTCGAGGCCGCGCAGCCGCAGCGCCGGCACCGGCTCGCCGTAGTGCTGCGCCTGGAGGCAGGCGAGGACCACGGTCTCCTCCCCGAGGACGTACTGGACGGCGCTCAGGCCGCCCGCCGGGGGTCGCAGCCGGTAGAGGTCGCCGTGCTGGACGACGGGACGGATCTCCTTGTAGAGGGCCACCCAGTCCCGGGCCTCGGCCAGCTCCTCCTCGGTCCACTCGGTGAGGTCGCCGCCGACGCCGAGCACCCCGGCCATCGAGCTGACGAAGCGGAACCGCAGCGAGCTGACCCGCCCGTTGAGCTGCGTGTTCGGACTGTCGGTGACCCAGGCGGCCATGACTCGCGCGGGGTGGATCTGGCTGAAGCCGTGCTGAATGGCGAGCCGGTCGAGCGGGTCGGTGTTGTCGGAGGTCCACACCTGGTCGGTGCGGCTCAGCACACCGAGGTCGATCCGGCCGCCGCCGCCCGAGCAGGACTCGAAGGCCACGTGCGGGTGAGCGGCGCGCAGCCGGTCCAGCAGGGCGTACAGGGCGCGGACGTGGTCGACCCACAGGCGCTGCGGGTACGGCTCCCCGGGCCAGCCGGCGTCGGTGAAGCAGCGGTTGAAGTCCCACTTCACATAGTCGATCGGGGCACTGGACAGAAGGGTGTCCAGCTGTTGCCAGAGGCACTCCTGGACGTCCTCGCGGGCGAGGTTGAGGACGAGCTGGTTGCGGAGTTCCGTCCGCTTGTGTCCCGGTTGGTACTGCACCCAGTCGGGGTGGGCGCGATAGAGGTCGCTGTCCGGGTTGACCATCTCGGGCTCGACCCAGATGCCGAACTGCATGTCCAGGGCGTGCACGTAGTCGGCGAGCGGCTTGAGGCCCTTCGGGAAGCGGTCGGGGTTGGGCGTCCAGTCGCCGAGCCCGGCCCGGTCGCTGGTGCGGGCGCCGAACCAGCCGTCGTCCACGACGAACAGCTCGACGCCGATCGCGGCGGCCCGCCGGGCGAGGGCGGCCTGCTGGTCCTCGGAGATGTCGAAGGTGGTGGCCTCCCAGGAATTGAACAGCACCGGCCGGTCCTGCTCCGCGTCCGGGATGACGTGGGCCCGCTGGTAGGCGTGCCAGGTGCGGCTGGCCCCGCCGAAGCCGCCGTCGCTCCACAGGCCCGCGAAGACGGGGGTGGTGTACGACTCCCCCGGCTGGAGCAGCAGCAGGCCCGAGTCGTCGTAGCCGGCGCCGCCGGTGATCTGCACGCGCGCGTCCGGGAGTTGGGCGACGGCGATCCGCCAGGAGCCGGACCAGCCGAGCGCGCAGCCGTAGACCTCGCCGTGCTCCTCGGTGGCGTCGGTGTCGAGCGCGACCCAGGGCAGGTGCTGGTGGCCGGTGTGGCCGCGGCGGCTGCCGATGACCTTCTCACCGTAGGTGAGGGGGGCGGTGGTGAGCAGCGACTCGGCGGCCCAGCGGCCGTGCAGCTGGGACAGCCGCCAGCCCTCGCGGTCGGGCAGGGTCCAGGTGGCGGCGTCGGCGCGCAGCAGCTCCACGCGCGCGTGCCCGCCGTTCTCCACGGTCGCCCAGCGCTCCACGACGTCCCCGCGCATCCGGTAGTGCAGGGTGACGGCGAACCCGTCGTCGTCGAAGCGCAGCCGCAGCTCCTCGCCGGCGGCGTCTGCACCGTCTGCACCGCCTTCGACGGAGGACGCCACGAAGCGCCACTCGGTGCCGCGCCGCTCCTCGGTGCGCACGGACAGGGCGGGGCGGACGAAGCGGGGGCCGCCCTCGACGGGGTACTCCTCGCGGCCGTCGAGCGGGGACTCGAAGGGCCAGTAGGCCGGCAGCGGGCTCACCGCCAGGGCTTCTGCGTCGGCGAGCGTGATCCGTGGCCCCCAGTGGAGGTGCAGCAGTTCGTCCGCGTCGGCGAGATGCAGCGCATAACTGCTGGTGGGCCCCGACAGGAGCCACGTACGACCGTTTTCGGCGATGTCCACCATCAAGAACCTCACAGGTGCCAACAGATACGCTCAAGTGCGAACATCATTAGCCCTGCTGCCCCTGGTGGCAACGCCTGTGGACAACTCATTGCCCGAGGAAATCGATGTCGTATGGTCGACTGGGCGCCCGTTGACGAGCCGTATCGGCGGGGCCGACCGAAAGGAGCCCCCGTGACGCAGCAGGTCCCGTCGACCGAGCCCGAGCTGGCCGGAGTGCGCAATTTCCGTGACGTGGGCGGACTGCCGGCCGGGGACGGACGGCGGGTGCGCCACGGAGTGCTGTTCCGCAGCGGTCACCTCGCGCACGCGACCGAACAGGACGCGGCCTTCCTCGCGTCCCTGGGCCTGCACACGATCTTCGACTTCCGCAACGCGGCCGACCAGAAGCTGGAGGGCCCGGACGTCGAGCTGCCCGGCGTGCGGAACGTGAACCTGCCGCTGAGCGACCCGGCGGACGGCGCCGAGTTCTGGAAGCTGGTCCGCGACGGCGACCTCGACCAGCTGCGCGGCCTCCTCGCGGACGGCCAGGCGGCGGCCCGGATGGTCACCTCGTACCGCACGATCGTCAAGGAGCGCACCGCCGAGCACTCCCGGGTGCTGCACGCGCTCGCCGGGGACAGCGTGCCGGCGCTGATGCACTGCGCGGCGGGCAAGGACCGCGCGGGCATCTCCATAGCCGTCACCCTCCTCGCCGTGGGCGTGGACCGCGAGGCGATCGTCGCCGACTACCTGGAGTCGAACGCCAAGCACCGGCGCTACAAGGTCCGCCGCAACGGCAACGCGGACACCGCGTACACGCCCGAGGTGATGGAGCTGCTCAGCCCCCTCTTCGACGCGCGCGCCGAGTACCTCCAGGCGGCGTTCGAGAGCATCGAGGAGACCTGGGGCGGCGCCGACGCCTACTTCGAGCAGGGGCTGGGGCTCACCACCGGGACCCGCGAGCGGCTGCGGGCGCGCCTGCTCGACTGAGGCCGCTCCGTGTCCGGTGGTCAGCCCTTGGCTCCGACCGCGAACAGCAGGTAGAGGAACGCCGCCAGGACGTGGCCGAGGGCGATGTAGATGATGAGGCGGATCCACAGGGCGCGGGGGAACTTCTCCTCGAGGTTGCTCATGGCAGCTCTCCGGTCAGGGGGCCCAGGCACAGCGTGGCCGTGGGGCTCTGCAGCAGGGTGTGGACGAACAGCAGCTCCACGCCGTCGTGGTCCTCGGCGGCGAGGCGGTGCGGGGTGAGCGAGTCGAAGTGCGCGCTG
Source organism: Streptomyces cellostaticus (assembly GCF_001513965.1). Lineage (GTDB taxonomy): Bacteria > Actinomycetota > Actinomycetes > Streptomycetales > Streptomycetaceae > Streptomyces > Streptomyces cellostaticus. The sequence goes on from NZ_KQ948015.1 coordinate 360,107, forward strand.
TCGCCGGGCGCGAGCAGGTGCGCGGTGTCGCCGAGGCGCAGGCCGAGCCGTCCCTTGAGGACGTAGAGCCACTCCTCGCCGGGGTGGACGCGCACGATGTCGCCCTGGGTGCCGTACGGCACCCGGACGCGCAGCGCCTGCATGCCCCGCCCGGGAGCTCCGGCCTGGAAGTACGTCCAGCCGCCCGCGCGGGTCGGCTCCATGTCGGCGGCGCGCACGATCGCGTCCCGGTCGGCGACCGTCTCGCCGAGCAGCTCCGAGACGGTCGTACCGTAGATGCGGGCGAGCGCGAGCAGCATCGGCAGCGAGGGCTGGCGCTGCCCGGTCTCCAGCCGGGAGAGGTGAGCGGGCGAGAGCCCGGCGGACCGGGCCGCGGCCTCCAGCGTGAGGCCGGCGCGCCGGCGCAGGGCGCGCAGCTGCGGGGCGACGGCGGGCAGATCGTCGCCGGGCCCGGGCTCGGGAGCGTTCATGTCTCCATTGAGCCGGAGGCTTGCCTGTGCGGCAAATTTATTGCCTCACAGACAAAAGCCGGACGGTCATTCCGTGGCCGTCATGCTCCGGTAGGCCTGGTGCCTGACATCAGGGTGCGGATGCCCGCGCAGCAGGCGAGTTTTCTCCGGCCGTCGACGGCGTGCGCCGGCCGGGGCAGCTCCCGCGCGGCGAACGCCGGGCGGCCTCGGCGTCGCCCCACTCCGCGCTCAGCCGTGCCACCGGCCGCTCGGCGAGCGCGGTACGGCCGCCGGAGGCGAGCAGGCGGGCCGGCCGGTGGCGCCGTTCGGCCGGTGCGTCGTCGTACGCCGCCTCCACCGCCTCGTCCGGCACGGGCAGAACACGGGCGGCGCGCAGGGCGTACCCGGCGACGACCGCGTCGAGGTCGGCCAGCCGTTCGGCGAGGAAGCCGGCGTCCCGTCCGGCGAAGGCGGCCGCGCCGTGAGCCGCCGCTCGTAGGGTCCGCGCGCGTCGAGGTCGGTGAGGAGCGGCGTCCCGCTACGGCCGACCGGTGAGCGGTCCGCACGGAGAGGGCGGGACGGGCCGTCTCCTGACCGGGGCCCGCAGCGGGGCCCCGGCCGACGAGCCGGGCTAGCGGTTGGCCACCGCCTGCTTGATCAGTGTCTTGCCGAAGTCCCACATCAGGCCGCCGCCGCTGTGTGCGTCGTCCATGACGGCCGTGAAGGCGTCGACGAACCGGTCCACGTCGGCCTCGCCGGCGACCAGCGGCGGGATGAGTTTGATCACCTCCAGGTGGTCGCCGGAGACCTGGGTGAGGATCCGGTGGCGTTGCAGCAGCGGTACGACCACCATCTGGGCGAACAGGCCCTTGCGCGCGGCCTGGAGCATGGCCCAGCGGCTGCGCAGCTTCAGCGACGCGGGCCTGCCGAACTCGATGCCGATCATCAGGCCCCGGCCACGGACGTCGGCGAGCAGCTCGTACGTGCCGGTCAGTGCGGTGAGCCGGGACTTCAGCAGGTCGCCCGTCGTGCGCACCCCGGCGACGATCTGCTCGTTCTCCATGACCGAGAGCACGGCGAGGCCGGCTGCCATGGCCTGGGCGTTGGATCCGAAGCTCGCCGAGTGGACCAGGACACGGTCCATGGACGAGTAGACCTTCTTGAAGATCCAGTCCTTGCCGAGGGTGGCGCCGACCGGGACATAGCCGCCGGAGAGCGCCTTGGCCACGCACACCAGGTCGGGTTCGACACCGTCCTCGTGCTGGTAGGCGTAGAAGTCTCCGGTGCGGCCGAGGCCGGTCTGCACCTCGTCCGCGATGAGCAGCGCCTTGTGCCGGTGCAGCAGTTCCTGCGCGGCGCGCAGATAGCCGGGCGGGGCCTCGTGCACGCCCTTGCCCTGGATCGGCTCCACGATCAGGGCGGCGACATCGCCCTTCTTCAGCTCGCGGGCAAGGGCGTCGAGATCGCCGAGGGGTACGGCGGTGTCGGGCAGCAGCGGGGCGAAGCCGTCGCGGAAGCCGTCCTCGCCGTTGACGGACAGGGAGCCGGTGGTCAGGCCGTGGAAGGCGTGGTCGCAGTAGAGGATCCGCGGCCTGCCGGTGGCGTACCGGGCGAACTTCAGGGCGGTCTCGACCGCTTCGGTGCCGCTGTTGCCGAAGAACACCCGGTCCAGGTGCGGGCTGTGGGCGAGCAGCCGCTCCGCGAGCAGGCCGGGCAGCGGCTGGCAGTCGAAGCGGGTGAGGTCGGCGAGGTTCAGGTCCAGGACGTCGTGCAGCGCCTTGCGGACGACCGGGTGGTGGCGGCCCAGGCCCATCACCCCGAACCCGGCGAGCATGTCCAGGTAGTCGTTGCCGTCCGCGTCGTAGAAGTGGGCGCCCTCGGCCCGCTCGTAGACCTTGTCGAAGCCGATGGTGTGCAGCATGCGCGGGAGCTGCGCGTTGAGGTACTTCGTGTGCAGCTCGTAGCGCTCGGCTCCGCGTTCGGCGAGGAGCGCGCCGAGGTCGAACTCCGTGGTCATTCGGCTCTCTCCTTGACTGTGCCCCCCGTGTTCCTGACGGCGGAACGCGCGTCCTCGGCGGCCAGGCTCGCGCTGATCCGTCCCGCGACCTCGACGGGCGTGAGACCGATGTCGGCCAGCACCTCGCCGCGCTTGGCGTGTGCGAGGAACTGCTCCGGAATGCCGAACCGCCGCACCGGCACGTCCACGTCCGCGTCACCGAGGGCGAGTGCCACGGCCGAACCGACCCCGGCGGCCCGGCTGTTGTCCTCGACGACGGCCACCAGGCGGTGCCCGGCGGCCAGGCCCGGCAGCGCCGGGTCGACGGGCTTGACCCAACGGGGGTCCACCACCGTGCAGTTGACGCCCCGCGCCGCCAGCAGCTCGGCAGCCTGGAGACACACCGGCGCCATCACGCCGACGGCCACCAGCAGCACCTCGGGGCGCTCGCCGCGGTGCAGGACGTCCATACCGCCGACGTGGTCGATCGCCGGGATCCCGGGACCCACCGACTCCTTCGGGAAGCGGACCAGGGTGGGCGCGTCGTCCACGGCCACGGCCTCCCGCAGCTGGGCGCACAGCTGGTCGGCGTCGCGCGGGGCGGCGATCCGGAGGCCGGGTACGACCTGGAGGACGGACATGTCCCACATGCCGTTGTGGGAGGCCCCGTCGACGCCGGTGACGCCGGCCCGGTCCAGCACGAAGGTCACCCCGCAGCGATGCAGGGCCACGTCCATCAGCAGCTGGTCGAAGGCGCGGTTGAGGAAGGTGGCGTAGACGGCGACGACCGGGTGCAGGCCGCCGGTGGCGAGACCGGCCGCGGAGACGGCCGCGTGCTGCTCGGCGATGCCCACGTCCCAGACCCGGTCGGGGAAGCGCTCGGCGAACCTGCCGAGGCCCACCGGGTGCAGCATGGCCGCCGTGATCGCCACGACGTCCTCCCGCTCCTCGCCGATCCTGACGATCTCGTCGCCGAACACCGAGGTCCAGGACGGTCCGCCGGCGGGCGCGAGCGGTGCGCAGGTCAGCGGGTCCATCACGCCGACGGTGTGGAAGTGGTCCTCCTCGTGGGCGAGGGCGGGCTCGTAGCCGCGGCCCTTCTCGGTGAGGCAGTGGACCAGGACCGGCCCGTGGAAGCGTTTCGCGCGGCGCAGCGCCGATTCGACGGCCTTGATGTCGTGTCCGTCGATCGGGCCGAGGTACTTCAGGCCCAGGTCCTCGAACATCCCCTGCGGGGCGAAGGCGTCCTTGAAGCCCTTCTTCGCGCCGTGCAGGGACTCGTAGAGGGTGTGGCCGACCACCGGAGTCCTCAGCAGGACGTCCTTCCCCCAGGCCAGGACCTTCTCGTAGCCGTCGGTGGTGCGCAGGGTGGCGAGGTGGTTGGCGAGGCCGCCGATGGTCGGGGCGTACGACCTCTCGTTGTCGTTGACGACGATGATCAGCGGCCGGTCCTTGGCGGCCGCGATGTTGTTCAGCGCCTCCCAGGCCATGCCGCCGGTCAGCGCGCCGTCGCCGATGACCGCGACGACATGGCCCTTCTCCCCCTGCACCTGGTTGGCTTTGGCCAGGCCGTCGGCCCAGCCGAGCGCGGTGGAGGCGTGGCTGTTCTCGATGACGTCGTGCTCGGACTCCTCGCGCGAGGGGTAGCCGGACAGGCCGCCCTTGCCGCGCAGCTTGGAGAAGTCCTGGCGTCCCGTCAGCAGCTTGTGGACATAGCTCTGGTGGCCGGTGTCCCACAGGATGCGGTCGACCGGTGACTCGAAGACCCGGTGGAGCGCGATGGAGAGTTCCACCACCCCCAGATTGGGCCCGAGGTGCCCGCCGGTTCTCGCCACCGCGTGCACCAGGAACTCACGGATCTCCTCGGACAGTTCGCCGAGTTCCGCCTCGGACAGCGCCTTCAGGTCGCGTGGTCCCCGGATGCTCTCCAGAATCGTCACGCTGGGCCCCCTCTCGGTCCGTGCCGTGCCTTGCCTCACTTCACCTGGTCTGCTCGGCCAGCTTCATGGCCTCCTCGATGAGGGTCTCCACGATCTTCGACTCGGGCACGGTCTTGATGACCTCGCCCTTGACGAAGATCTGCCCCTTGCCGTTGCCCGAGGCAACCCCGAGGTCGGCCTCGCGCGCCTCACCCGGACCATTGACCACACAGCCCATCACCGCGACCCTGAGCGGCACTTCCATGCCGTCCAGTCCTGCCGTGACCTCTTCGGCGAGCTTGTAGACGTCCACCTGGGCCCGCCCGCAGGACGGGCACGAGACGATCTCCAGGCGCCGCTGCCGCAGCCCCAGCGACTCCAGGATCTGGATGCCGACCTTGACCTCCTCGGCGGGTGGGGCCGACAGGGAGACGCGGATGGTGTCGCCGATGCCCCGCGACAGCAGGGCGCCGAAGGCGACGGCCGACTTGATGGTGCCCTGGAAGGCCGGGCCCGCCTCGGTGACA
>NZ_KQ948015.1:365632-458210 GCF_001513965.1 Streptomyces cellostaticus
CGACGTACGGGTCGTCGTCATCGACTGCACCGACACCGGGGCTCCGCCCCCGACCGCCACCGGCCCGACGTCGATCCGCCGCGACACGCGCCGCGGTGCGACCGGCCGGGCCGGTACCTCGGGAACGCCCAGGGAAACGGCGGTCACGGAGTCACTCCCGGTTCCCCGAGACGGTCTCGCGCATGGCCCGCAGGGACTCCTTCAGCGAGCCCATCGTGGCGAGGACCGCGGTGGGCTCGTAGCCGCAGTGCGCCATGCAGTTGGCGCACCGCGGGTCCTTGCCGCGGCCGTACTTGTCCCAGTCGGTCTTCTCGATGAGTTCGCGGTACGTCGGCACGTACCCGTCGCTCATCAGGTAGCAGGGGCGCTGCCAGCCGAAGAGCGAGTAGTTCGGGATCGCCCACGCGGTGCACGGGAAGTCGACCTTGCCCTCGAGAAAGTCGAGGAAGAGCGGGGAGTGGTTGAGCCGCCACTTCTTGCGGTTGCCGCCCGCGAAGGCCTTCTTGAACAGCTCGCGGGTCTGCTCGACACCGAGGAAGTGCTCCTGGTCGGGCGCCTTCTCGTAGGCGTAGGCGGGCGAGATCATCATCTCGTCGACGTGCAGGTCGTCGTTGAGGAAGTTGAGCACCTCGACGATGGTCTGCGGGGTGTCGGTGTTGAAGAAGGTCGAGTTGGTGGTCACCCGGAAGCCGCGCCGCTTGGCCTCCTTGATGGCCTCCACCGCCTCGTCGAAGACGCCTTCCTTGGCAACGGACTCGTCGTGCCGCTCGCGCAGTCCGTCGATGTGCACCGCGAACGCGAAGTACGGGGAGGGCGTGAACTGGTCCATCTTCTTGCGCAGCAGCAGCGCGTTGGTGCACAGGAATACGTACTTCCGCTTGGCCACCAACTGGCGTACGATCTCGTCGATCTGAGGGTGCATCAACGGTTCTCCACCGGCGATGGACACCATCGGCGCACCGGACTCCAGCACCGCGCCGACCGCCTGGGCCACCGGCATGCGCTGCTTGAGGACCCCGGCCGGGTGCTGGATCTTGCCGCAGCCCTCGCACTTGAGATTGCAGGCGAAGAGCGGTTCCAGCTCCACGATGAGCGGAAACTTGTCCCGCCTGCGGATCTTCTGTTCAGCCAGGTATGTAGCGACCTTGATGGACTGACGCAGCGGCATGGCCATCTGGCTCACCTCCGGGGGAGCAACAAAGAACGGTGCCATTCGAAAAAAGCAGGAACGATAGAACGAAGAACACGGAAAGCTGATATTCCACCGCGCACCGTGCCGATCCGGACGAGTTCATGTTCTGGAGCGTCCACGACCACCCGTACGGCCGCAACCGGTCGCCCGCCCGCGCGCACAGCGCTCAGGAGTGTGGCCGCGGACTCCATGTCGACCGCGATCGCGCCGGTCGCGAACAGGTCGGACCGCTCCGGACCGCGGACGACGTGGTCGGAGCCGGTGAGCGGGCCGGTGTGGACCGTACGCCCGGGCAGGAGGCGCGCGAGTTCCTTGACCAGCAGGTCGGTGCCCACGCACGGGACGGTCCCGTGCGGGTCCCGGGTCTCCTCGGCGACCACCAGATCGCCGGGGTGCATGCCGGGGGCGAGTCCGGCACAGAAGCCGGTGGCCAGCACGGCCGCGCCGGCCAGGGCCGGCCCGGCCAGGTGCCGGGTGACGGAGCGTTCCGCCGCCTTCGGGCCCATGCCCGTACGGACGACGGTGAACGGCCCGCCGGCGCCGCCCCGGTCGCCGGTGCGCAGGGCCAGGTGCTCGATGCCGAGCGCGCAGGCGATCAGCAGCGGGACCGGGGCGGGCCGGGTGCTCACTCAGCTCCCCTTGGCCTCGGAGAGCGGCCTCTTGCCTGCCGCGAGGTGCCGGTCGAAGGGATCGCCGTGCAGGTACCGGCCGAGCGCGGTGAGCGGGAAGACCTGCCGGTAGAGGTGGTAGTTGATGGAGAAGTCCCAGGGGAAGCCGGTACCGGTGAAGTACGGCTCGTCCCAGGAGCCGTCCTCGCGCTGGGTCTCGGCCAGCCACTGGATGCCGCGCTCGACGGCCTTGGAGTCCTTCTCCCCGGCCGCGAGCAGCGCCATCAGCGCCCACGCGGTCTGGGAGGCGGTGGAGGCACCGCGGCCGCTCCACTCCTTGACGTACTTGTAGGAGCGCAGATCCTCGCCCCAGCCGCCGTCGTCGTTCTGGACGCGCTCCAGCCAGGCCACGGCGCGCCGGACGGCGGGGTGGGAGCCGGGCAGGCCGGCCGCGGTCAGGGCGGGCACCACCGAGCCGGTGCCGTAGACGTAGTTGACGCCCCAGCGGCCGAACCACGAGCCGTCCGGCTCCTGCTCGGCCAGCAGCCACTCGATGCCGCGCCGGGTGCGCGGGTCGTGGGCGAGGCCCTCGGCGGCGAGCATCTCCACGACGTGCGCGGTGACGTCCGCGGACGGCGGGTCGATGACCTCGCCGAAGTCGCAGAACGGGAGCCGGTTGGGGAACGGGCTGGTGTTGTCGACGTCGAAGGCGCCCCACGCGCCGTTCCTCGACTGCATCCCGAGGTTCCAGCGCACCGCTCGTCCGATGGCGCGGTCCACCCGCTCGGGGTCGTGGTGCCTGACCCGGCGCAGCGCGAGGGCGACCTCGGCGGTGTCGTCGATGTCCGGGTAGTTGTCGTTGTGGAACTCGAACGCCCAGCCGCCGGGCGGCAGTTGGGGTCGCTTCACGGCCCAGTCGCCGGGCCGGACGATCTCCTCGCCGAGCATCCAGTCCGCGGCCTTGACCAGCTGGGGGTGGTCGACGGGCAGTCCGGCGTCGACCAGCGCGATGGTGGCCAGGCAGGTGTCCCACACCGGGGACTGGCAGGCCTCGATCATCCGGGCACCGTCCTCGCGCCAGACGGCGAAACGGTCCAGCGACGCGAGGCCCTCGCGCATCACCGGGTGCTGGAGGTCGTAGCCGAGCAGGTGCAGGGCGATGACCGAGTACACGGCCGGGGGCTGGATGCCGCCCCAGCAGCCGTCGCTCTCCTGCCGCTCGATGATCCAGCGGGCCGCGGAGTTCATCGCGGCCCTGCGCAGCCGGCGCGGGGCGACCTTGCGCAGCCGGTGCAGCGCCTTGTCCAGACGCTGGAAGGCCCCGTCCCAACTGGCCACCGGCGCAAGCGGCTTGGCGGGGTTGGGGTCGGCCGGGTCGGTGTGCAGCTCGTCCAGCGGGAAGGGTGCCGGGCGGACCGGGCGCTTGGCCGAGACGATGGTCAGCGGCACGATGGTCTGCCGGGCCCAGCATCCGAAGTCGTAGATGTTGAGCGGCATCCAGCTGGGGAAATAGATCAGCTCCGGCGGGAGTTCGGGCAGGTCCTCCCACTTCCACCAGCCGAACAGGGCGAGCCAGATCCGGGTGAAGACCCGGGCGGCGGCGATACCGCCGCGCTCGCGGATCCAGGCCGAGGCCCTCGCCATGTGCGGGGCATCGGGTGCGTCACCGGCCAGACGGAGGGCGACGTAGGCCTCGATGGTGGCGGAGAGTTCGCCGGGGCCGCCGTAGAAGGTGGCCCAGGTGCCGTCCTCGCGCTGCTCACCGCGGATGAACAGGGCGGCGGCCCGGGTCGTCGCTTCGTCGCGGATCCCCAGGAACTGACGGAGCAGCAGGTCCTCGGCGTCCATGGTGACGTTCGTCTCGAGGTCGCCCTTCCACCATCCCTGGGCGTCCTGCTGCGCGAGCAGGAAGTCGGTGGCGCGTCTTGCGGCGCGTTCGGCGGCTTGTTGTACCCCGGCCGCCGCGGGGGTGGTGATGTCGGTTTCGCTGGCCGCGGCAGCCCGGGGCGGCAGGGTCGCTCCGGTGCTTCCGTCGGTCGTCGCTGTCATGGCTTCCCCTTCGTGCAGTCGTACGAGTCGTGCTGCTGTGGGTCCGCCGTCGGCCGGTGTCCGTCGTCCCGCGACACCGACCGGCGACTACGCGAGGGCTATTCGACCGATAGGGATCATCTCTTTCGTACGACGACGAAGTCGGCGAGCGCCGTGAAGGCGGCCCGTACCTGCTCGGGCATGTCGACGGCGTCGAGGGCTTCGATGGCGATGGTGTGCTGACGGCGCGCTTCCTGGGCCGTCCACTCGCGGCCGCCGGCCTCCTCGATGAGGGCGGCGCGAGCCGCGAACTCCTCCTCGGAGAAGGTCGCGAAGTCGCTGCTCTTGGCGTCGGCGGCGAGGATCTCGCCGAGCCGCTCGGAGGCGGAGCCGCCCGCCGCGAGCGCAGCCACCACCGGCAGGGACTTCTTGCGCTGGCGCAGGTCGCTCCAGGTCTGCTTGCCGGTGGCCTCGGGGTCGCCCCAGATGCCGAGGAGGTCGTCGATGGCCTGGAAGGCGAGGCCCAGGTGGTAGCCGTACCTCTCCAGCGCGTCCGCGGTACGGTCGTCGGCGCCGCCCAGCACCGCGCCGATGGAGCTGGAGGCGGCGAGCAGGGCGCCGGTCTTGTTGCCCTCCATCTCCAGGCACTCCTCGACGCTGACGCGGTCGCGGTGCTCGTAGGAGATGTCCTGCGCCTGACCGTCGATCAGGGCGCGGGTGGCGGTGGTCAGCCGGCGGGTGGCGCGGCCGGCCTCGACAGTGCCGAGTTCCAGCAGGATCTCGTTGGCGAGGGCGAAGAGGGCGTCGCCGACCAGGATGGCCTGGGCGGGTCCGTGCACCTTCCAGACGGTGTCACGGTGGCGGCGCTGCTCGTCGCCGTCCATCAGGTCGTCGTGCAGCAGCGAGAAGTTGTGGACCAGTTCGACGGCGACGGCCCCGGGGATGCCCACCTCGGGTGCGGCGCCGGTGACCTCGGCGGAGAGGAGGGCCAGGGCGGGGCGGACGGCCTTGCCGCCGTCGCCGTCGGCGGGGTTGCCGGCCGCGTCGATCCAGCCGAAGTGGTAGGCGGCGACGGTGTCCATGGGAGGCGCCAGGCGGTCGACGGCCGCCCGCAGGACCGGTGTGGACAGGGTCCGGCCGCGCTCCAGAAGCGCGGTCACGTCCACCGCGGTCCTCCGAGCGGGTGTCGAGGCCGGGGGCACAGTGGGCACAGTCTCTCCTCTTGTTGCGGTGCCGGGGGTGCGGGGGCCTGCCGGGCTGTGCTGATCGAGCATCAGGCCGCCTCCTCGAACTCGAAGAGATGGCGGGGGCGGGGCCGGCCCAGGGCGCTCAGCACGGCGTCGGCCGCACTCACTCCACTGCGGACCGCACTCTCCATGGTCGCGGGCCACCCGGTGGCGGTCCACGCTCCGGCCAGGTACAGGCCGGGGGCCTTGGTGCGGGCGCCGGGCCGCAGTCGCCCGACGCCGGGGGTGGGGGCGAACGTGGCCGTGCGCTCCCGGGTCACGAAGAAGTCCTGCACCACCGCGTCACGGGTACCCGGGATCAGGCGCTCCAGCTCGGGGAGGTAGCGCTCGCGGAGCGCGGCGACCGGCGCGTCGATCTCGTCCTGCGCGGCCGACTGGGACAGCGCCAGGTACTGTCCGGCGCCGAGCCCGGACGCGTCGGTGCGGTCGAAGACCCACTGCACGGGGGTGCCGAGGGCGGCGAAGAAGGGCCTGGCGAGCACCTTGCGGTCGTAGACGACATGCACGTTGAGGATGGGCGCGGTGCCGATCCTCAGCAGTTGGTCGGGGGCGTCGAGGGCGCCGGGCGGCAGCAGGTCGTGGGTCTCGCGCTGAGGCACGGCGAGGACGACCGCGTCGGCCTGGAGCGTCTCGCCGGGAACCTGAACGCTCCAGGTCCCGTTCTCGTTGGTAGAGACGGAGGTGACGCGTGTACGAACCTCGGTACGGACGCCCGCGGAGTCGAGCGCCTTGCGGGCCAGCCGGTCGTGCAGTTCGCCCAGTGGTACGTGGGCCCAGCCGATGTCGGCCGCGCCCGGGTCGGACAGCAGACCGGTCTTGAACACCATCGCGGCGAGCCCCAGCGAGGCGTCGCCCGCGACCGCGTTGAGGGTGGCGACCCCGACCAGGTCCCACAGGGCTTCGACGGCACGCGCCGACTGGCCGTGAGCGGCCAGCCAGCTGCCGAAGTCCTGGGTGTCCAGGGTCGGATCGGCGAGGTCGAGCCCCTTGAGCGCGAGCGCGGCCCGCCCGACCGCGGCCCGCTCGGCGAGCGAGAGATGCGGATAACCGGCCAGGCTGCGCCCCAGGTGGAGGGGGACGGGCAGCGGGTCGCGCCGCAGCCTGCCGAGCCGCCTGCCCTCGGGCTTGGCGACGTCGACGACGGGCACGTCCAGGCGGTCCTGCAGCGGTGCCAGCGCCGTGCCCTCGATCCGGTCGAGGAACCAGCGGTAGGCGGTGCAGCAGCGCAGGTACACGTGCTGGCCGTTGTCGACGGTCAACTCGCCGCGCTGGAAGGAGAAGGCGAGGCCGCCGAGCCTCGGCCTGCCTTCGAGCAGAGTGACGCGGACACCCGCGTCGGCGAGCGCGAGCGCCGCGGTGATCCCGGCGAGACCGCCGCCGACCACGACGGCGCTGCGGCCTGCCGTGGCCGCCGGTCCCGCGGTGTCCGCGTGCGCCCCCTCCGGGCACGAGCCGTCGCTCATCCTGCGTCCTTCCGTGCGTGCCGAGCGTGCAGGTTGAACGGTGCACGGCCGGCCGTCGCAGTCAGGGACGCCACGCCGCAGCGGAGGGTTGCCCGCCGCGGCGGGCCCTCGGAGCCGGCCTGGTCCACGGGGTCCATCAGGCGCGCCTCCTGACGGTCCGCCGGGAGACGTGCCGGCGGGTGTCGAGCCCGGACAGTCCGCGCACGGCGACGTAGGCCTTCTCGCGTCCGGGCAGCGAGACCCGGCCGCGCAGCACGGCCTCCGGTTCACGCTCGATGCGGTCCAGCAGCCGGCGGTAGATGCCGGCCATGGCGGCCACACAGGCGCCGCTGCGCCGGTCGAGCATGGGGAGCAGCCGGTAGCCCTCGGCGAAAAGGGCACGGGCCCGTCGCACTTCGAAGTGCACGAGGCCCGCGAAGTCGGAGCCCTCCGGTGGCGTCGGCCCGTCGAATCCGGCCGAGCAGCCGAACTTGGCGAGGTCGTCGGCGGGCAGATAGGTGCGGCCGCCCTCGGCGTCCTCGCGGACGTCTCTGAGGATGTTGGTGAGCTGGAGCGCGAGACCGAGGGTGTCGGCGTACTCGGGTGCGCGCTCGGCGCCGCGCGCCCCCGGTTCCGTACCGAACACGCCGAGCGAGAGGCGGCCGATGGCGCCGGCCACGCAGCGGCAGTAGACCTTCAGGTCGTCCCAGGTCTCGTAGGTCTCCCCGCGCAGGTCCATCTGGACGCCGTCGATCAGCTCGTCCAGGCCGCCGAGCGGGATCGGGAAGGCGCGCGAGGCGTGGGTGAGGGCGACGGCCACCGGGTCGGTGTCGTCCTCCTCGACCCGGCCCTCGCGGACCCGGGTGAGCAGCGCCCGGGTGTCCTCGAGGCGCGCGACCTTGACCTCGCCGGGCAGGTCGCCGTCGCCGATGTCGTCGACACGCCGGGAGAAGGCGTACAGCGCCGACATGGCGCGGCGCTTGGGTGTCGGCAGCAGCCGGATGCCGTACGCGAAGTTGCGGGCCTGCTGCCCGGTGACGGCCTCGCAGTAGCTGTAGGCGGCGAGTACCGGTGCGGACACGTGTGGTGGAGAATCCACGGTCCGGATCACCCCTCTCCTCGCAGGGTCACGCCCACCTCACGCAGCAACTGGACCTTGCCGGGTCGGGGCGGGCCGGGAAGTACGTCGTATTCGGCGGCGGCGATCGCCCGGACCGCCGCCCTTCCCCCCGCCACGAACCCTGCGAGCAGCAGCTTCAACCTGCCGTGGACGCTACCCACCAGGGGGGCGCCTTCATTCAGCAGATCGCGGGCGCGTTGCGCTTCGTATGCAACCAGGGCGCGCACCGATGCGCCCGCGGTTTTCGCGGCGAGATCGGTTTCCTGGACGTGGAAGCGTTTCATGTCCTCGGCGGGCAGATAGATCCGGTCACGGCCGAGGTCCTCGGCGACGTCCTGGAGGTGTTCCACGATCTGCAGGGCGGTGCAGATCGCGTCGGAGAGACGGTTCCGCTCGGGGGTCGAGGTGCCGGTGACGGTGAGGACGAGGCGGCCGACGGGGTTGGCGGACAGTTCGCAGTAGGCGAGGAGGTCGTCGTAGGTCTCGTACCGGGTGACGAGCTGGTCCTGGCGGTTGGCGGCGATCAGGCCGAGGAACGGCTCGGGGGTGAGGGAGCGGCGGCGGACGGTGGGCTGGAGCCGGCGCAGCAGCGGGTGGCGGGGCGTGCCGTCGAAGACACGGCGCAGGTCGGCCTCGAAGGCGTCGAGGAGGACCAGGCGGTCCCCGGCCTCGGCGGCGGGTACGCCGAGGATGCGGGCGTCGGCTCCGCCGGGGGCCAGGTCGCCGTCGCCGATGTCGTCCACGAGACGGGCGAAGCCGTAGACGGCCATGAGGTCGTCGCGCCAGGTGCGGGGCAGGAAGAAGGGGGCCACGGGGAAGTTCTCGCTCGCAGCCTTGTCCAGCGTGGCGCGTTCCAGTGCGGGCGCCGTGTCGGTTCCCGTCACCGCGCGCTGCCCGGGGCGGGGACGGCACATGCTGCGTTGAGCTGGGGAGTTTCCGTAGCCATTGCCGTCACATCTCCCGTTCTACACTGCCGACCCAATACACACTATTTCGGACACGCCGCCCGGTATTCCGCGGGGCTGCCCGGAGAAGGGTGTCGCGCATTATCGCCCCACTTGCCGCTTTCCGGCACCGGTACAGCTTACGTTGTACAACGCAGCGAGGTCAGGCGGGGTGCCCTGCGCATCACAACAACACACCGATTGGCGTCAAGATTCCTAAGGCCAGAGCGAGTTGACGCTTCCTTTGCGGACGCACGGCCCCACCGGAGGGTTCCGGCGGGGCCGTGGCCGAAACGGGTCACTTGCCCGTGAACTTCTCGTACTCCTTCAGGACCTCTTCGGTGGGTCCGTCCATACGCAGTTCCCCGCGCTCCAGCCACAGGACGCGGTCGCAGGTGTCGCGGATGGACTTGTTGTTGTGGCTGACCAGAAACACCGTTCCGGCCTCCTTGCGCAGCTCCCGGATGCGTTCCTCGGAGCGCTTTTGGAACTTGCGGTCACCGGTGGCGAGGGCCTCGTCGATCATGAGGACGTCGTGGTCCTTGGCGGCGGCGATGGAGAAGCGCAGCCGGGCGGCCATGCCGGAGGAGTACGTCCGCATCGGCAGCGTGATGAAGTCGCCCTTCTCGTTGATCCCGGAGAAGTCGACGATGTCCTGGTAACGCTCCTTGACCTGCTCGCGGGACATGCCCATGGCGAGGCCGCCGAGGATGACGTTCCGCTCGCCGGTCAGGTCGTTCATCAGGGCCGCGTTGACGCCCAGCAGCGAGGGCTGGCCGTCGGTGTAGACCTTGCCCTTCTCGGCGGGCAGCAGACCGGCGATGGCGCGCAGCAGCGTGGACTTTCCGGAGCCGTTGGAGCCGATCAGGCCGATGGCCTCACCGCGGTAGGCGACGAAGGACACTCCGCGCACGGCGTGCACCTTGCGCACGCCCCGCGCCGCGTCGTCGGAGCCTCGTTTGAGGATGCGGCTGAGGGCGGCCGTCGCGCTGCCCTTGCCGGTCTTGGCTCCGTTGACCCGGTAGACGATGTGCAGGTCGTCCGCGATGACCGTCGGGCGTAGATCCTTGGTGCTCTGCTCAGCCACGGCCGTACCTCTCCTCCGCCTTCCAGAAGTACACGAAGCCGCCGGCGAAGACGACCACGGCCCAGAACAGGGCGATGGCCCACACGTGCGGCGGCAGGTTCGAGGCGCCGTACCCGTCGATCAGCGCGAAGCGCATCAGGTCCATGAAGATGGCGGCCGGGTTGACCTGGAGCAGCCGCACCGCCAGCTCCGAACGCCCCTCCATCATCGTGTTGATGGAGAACATGACGCCGGACGTGTACATCCAGGTGCGCAGGATGAACGGCATCAGCTGGGCGAGGTCCGGCGTCTTGGCGCCCATGCGGGCCACGATCAGCGCGAGACCGGTGTTGAACAGGAACTGCAGCGCCAGGACCGGGACGATCAGCAGCCAGGAGACGCTCGGGTAGCTGCCGAAGCCGATCGCGACGACGAACAGCACGATCATCGAGAAGAGCAGCTGCTGGAGCTGCTGGAGCGAGAAGGAGACCGGCAGCGCGGCGCGCGGGAAGTGCAGGGCCCGCACGAGGCCGAGGTTGCCGGAGATGGCGCGGACGCCCGTCATGACCGAGCTCTGCGTGAAGGTGAAGACGAACACGCCCGTCACCAGGAACGGGATGTACACGTCCTTGGACATGCCCCGGCTCGCGTGCAGGATGACGCCGAAGATGAAGTAGTACACGCCCGCGTTCAGCAGCGGCGTCGCCACCTGCCAGAGCTGGCCGAGCTTGGCCTGGCTGTACTGCGCCGTCAGCTTCGCCTGGGAGAAGGCGAGGATGAAGTGGCGCCGCCCCCACAGCTGACGGACGTACTCGACGAGGGAGGGCCGGGCACCGCTCACGGCGAGCCCGTACTTGGCGGCGAGCTGCGCCGCCGTCAGTCCCTCGTCGGGTGACGGGGCCGCGGTCACCGCGACACCGCCGTCGTGCGTTGTCTCACTCACAGAAGGAAGCTTTCGTCTTCGAGTGCGTCATGTGCATCGTGTTCGTCGTTCGCGTGCGTCGAGTCCGTCCTCGGGCTCGCCCGGACCGCGCGGCCCCGCACCGTCGAGCTTGTCAGATGACCGGGGGCCGGCCCAGTCGGGTCAGCCGCCACACCGTACGCCAGCGCATCGGGCGACGGGGGCCGCACGGAGTGGTCCAGCCCTCCTTGAAGCCGCCGAACCAGGCCTTCAGGGCCGGTCCCGAGGGGCGGCGCAGCAGGGTGAGCAGCAGCCAGACGCCGAGGTAGACGGGGACGAGGATCACGGGGAGGTTGCGGCGGGCCAGCCAGACCCGGTTGCGGGCGACCATGCGGTGGTACACCGCGTGCCGCGAGGGCGCGGTCGTCGGGTGGTACAGCACCATGTCGGACCGGTAGTCGATCATCCAGCCCGCGTCGAGGGCCCGCCAGGCCAGGTCGGTTTCCTCGTGGGCGTAGAAGAAGTCGTCCGGGAGTACGCCGGCTTCGGCGAAGACCCGGGTGCGGACGGCGTTGGCGCCGCCGAGGAAGGTGGTGACCCGGGAGGAACGCATCGGGTCGGCGGCGCGCAGCCTCGGCACGTGCCGGCGCTGGGTCTCGCCCGTGTCCGGGTCGGCGATGCGGAAGCTGATGATGCCGAGCTTCGGGTCGGCCTCGAACGCCTGACGGCACAGCTCGGCGGTGTCGTCGCGGGCGAGCAGGCCGTCGTCGTCGAGGAAGAGCAGTATGTCGACGTCGCGGCCGCTGGGCCCGAAGGCCTCTATACCGACGTTGCGACCGCCGGGGATGCCCAGGTTCTCGGGCAGTTCCACGGTCCGTACGACCGACGAGAACTCGGTGACGTCCGGGACGGGCGAGCCGTTGCCGACGACGACCACCTGGACCGGGTCGCCGTCCTGCTTGGCGACCGAGTCGAGCAGGGCTCGCAGTTCCTCGGGCCGGTTGCCCATGGTGATGATGACCGCGCCGACCTTCATGCCGCTCACCTCAGCCTGCTCGAGGCAAGGATGGACACCAGGTGCAGCAGGGTCTGCAGCAGGGCGATGCCGGCGAGGACGGCGGTGCCGAGCCGGGTGAAGAACAGGTCGCCGCGCGCCTGGTCCGCGATCGCGAGGACCAGGATCAGCAGCGAGGCCTCGATGCCGAGGATGAGCCGGTGGAACTTGAGGGCTGCGGCGGCCCGGCGGGCCAGTGCCATGCCGGAGGAGCGCGGCTCGGACGCCGCCTCCTTGACCGGCTCCATGCCGGCCTGGTGCCGGGCGACGCCGACGAGGTCGGTCTCGGCCTTGATCAGGATCGCGCCGAGGGCGGCGAGGGTGCCGAGGAAGGCCCACAGCCAGTCGATGCGCCCGCTGCCCCACAGGTCGGCGGCGCGCAGGCCGAGGCCGACCAGGACGGCCGCGTCGGTCAGGTAGGCGCCGACCCGGTCCAGGTAGACCCCGCCGAGCGAGTACTGCTTCTTCCAGCGGGCGATCTCGCCGTCGACGCAGTCCAGCAGCAGGTACAGCTGGGTGGCGACCACGCCGAGCACGGCGCCCGGGATCCCCGGCACCAGCAGGGCCGGGGCCGCGAGCACACCGCAGACGGTCATCAGGTACGTGAGCTGGTTGGGCGTGACCTTGGTGTTCACCAGGTAGCGGTCGACGCGCAGGGACACCTCGCGCATGTAGAGGCGTCCCGCCCAGTGCTCACCGCTGCGCCGGTCCTTCACCCCGGCGGGGTGGACGACCGGACGGAGTTCAGCTACCGATGGCCTTGACATAGTCGGCGTAGATGTCCTTGATCTGGTTCGTCTTGAGGTCGAGATGTTCGATGATCGTGTAGCGGCCGGGCCTGGTCTCCGGGGCGAACTCCACGGCGCGGACGAACTCGTCCACCGTGAAGCCGATCTCCTCCGGCAGCACCGGAAGCCCGTGCCGGCGCAGCACCTCGGCCATGAACGCCGACTCCTCGTGCGCTCCGCGCAGGTACATCGCGAAGGCGGCGCCGAGCCCGCACTGCTCGCCGTGGCTTGCGGCGCGCTTGGGGAAGAGCAGGTCGAAGGCGTGGTTGATCTCGTGGCAGGCGCCGGAGGACGGGCGGGAGTCGCCCGACACCGACATGGCGATGCCGGTCAGGACCAGCGCCTCGGCCAGGACCTGCAGGAAGGCGTCGTCGCCGACGCCGCCGGGGTGCCGGAGCACCGCCTCGCCCGCCTGGCGCGCCATCGCGGCGGCCAGGCCGTCGACCTTCTCGCCGTTGACGCGGTGGGACAGCTCCCAGTCCGCGACCGCGGAGATGTTGGAGATGGCGTCACCGATGCCGGAACGCACGAAGCGGACCGGCGCCTCACGAATCACGTCGAGGTCGATGACGACGGCGATCGGGTTCGGCACGCCGTACGAGCCGCGGCCCGCGTCGTTGTCGAGGGTCGCGACCGGCGAGCACAGGCCGTCGTGCGCGAGGTTGGTGGCGACGGCGACCAGGGGGAGGCCGACGCGTGCCGACGCGAACTT
Organism: Streptomyces cellostaticus; assembly: GCF_001513965.1. GTDB lineage: Bacteria > Actinomycetota > Actinomycetes > Streptomycetales > Streptomycetaceae > Streptomyces > Streptomyces cellostaticus. The sequence goes on from NZ_KQ948015.1 coordinate 378,735, forward strand.
GGCACAGTCGATGATCTTGCCGCCGCCGAGGCCCACCACGGCGTCGTAGTGGCCGGCCTTTATGTCGCCGGCCAGCCGCACGGCGTCGTCGATGGTGCCGCCGCCCACCTCGAACCAGGTGGCACCCGGCAGACTCGGTGCGAGCCGGTCCCGGAGCCGGGCACCGGAGCCGCCGCTGACGGCGACGGCGAGCTTGCCGGAGTGCGAGATGCGCTCGTCGGCGAGCACGCCCGCCAGGTCGTCCAGGGCACCCGGGCGGATGTCCACGACGACCGGCGACGGGATGAGCCGGGTCAGTACTGGCACGCGATCTCACGTCCCTTGGCGAGGTCGTCGTGGTTGTCGATCTCGACCCACTTGACGTCGCCGATCGGCGCCACGTCGATCCGGAAGCCGCGGTTGACCAGCTCCTGGTAGCCGTGCTCGTAGAACTGCTGCGGGTCGGTCTCCCAGACCGTCTTCAGCGCGTCGGCGAGCTCGGGGGCGGCGTCGCCCTCGATGAGGGTCACGCCGATGTACTCGCCGGTGGCCTCGGCGGGGTCCATCAGCTTGGTGATCTTTGTCATGCCCTTTTCGGGGTCGACGACGACCTTCATCTCCTCGTCGGCCAGGTTCTTCACCGTGTCCAGAGCGAGAATGATCTTCTTGCCCTCGCCGCGGGCGGCGAGCAGCGTCTTCTCGACGGAGACCGGGTGGACGGTGTCGCCGTTGGCGAGGATCACGCCGTCCTTGAGGGCGTCACGGCCGCACCACAGGGAGTAGGCGTTGTTCCACTCCTCGGCCTTGTCGTTGTCGATGAGGGTGAGCTTGAGGCCGTACTTCGCCTCCAGGGCCGCCTTGCGCTCGTACACGGCCTCCTTGCGGTAGCCGACGATGACCGCGACCTCGGTCAGACCGATCTCGGCGAAGTTGCCGAGGGTGAGGTCGAGCACAGTGATCGAGTCCTCTATGCCCGCGGGGCCCACTGGCACCAGAGCCTTGGGAAGGCTGTCGGTGTAGGGGCGCAGACGCCGTCCGGCGCCGGCCGCCAGCACAAGGCCGATCATGCGGTTTCTCCTTCGTCGTGTACGGCGGGTGCCCCGGAGGACACCCAGAAGCGGATGCTCTCGACGAGCACCACCAGGGCGACGGCCACGGCGAGAGCCGTGAGCGCGACCTTGAACTGCGAAGCGGTGAGCAGCGCGGCCAGCAAGGTGACGAGCAGCGTCCGCCCTTCCTGCCCCCCGATGGCGCGCACCAGCCAGGCCGGCGGCGCTCCGGCGTCGCCGCGGATGCGGTACACCGTGTCGTAGTGATGGTAGGCGACGGCGGCCACCAGGCCGAAAGCCGCAGGAAGGGCCCCGTTTACCCCTGCTTTACTCGCGAGGACGAGGACGGTGCCGTACTCGGCGGCGCGGAACAGCGGCGGGACCAGCCAGTCGAGGGCGCCCTTGAGCGGGCGGCACAGCGCCCAGCCGGAGGCGGCCGCGTAGACGGCGGCGCCCACGACAGGTTCCCCGACGAAGAGGTTCACGGCGAGGACGGTCACACCCCCGAGCGCGACCAGGATCGGGGCACCGGGGCGGACGCGTGTGAGACGGACCACGAAGGCGGCGACCGGGCCGTTGTCGGCGAGGTCCGCCAGCGCCCGGGCCGCCCGGTCGGTGCGCTCGGCCTTGCGGGTCACCGAGCGCAGCACGCGGCCCGCCGTGGTGTACGTCGCCGCGAAGGCGCAGCCGACGAGCAGCACGTAGAAGGTGATACGGGGGGTGGTGGCCGCGGTGAGGACGGCTATCAGCGCCCACCGCTCACCGATGGGCAGGACTATCATCCGGCGCACCCAGACCGTCCAGCCGACGCTGTCCAGCTTGCCGGAGAGGGCCGCGGTGGGGCTGGTGTTGGCGGTGGCGTCGTGGTTGGCCTCGTTGAACGAGAAGTCGACCACATGCCGGCAGGTCTGCAGGACCATCGCGCCGAGCGCGAGGGCCCACACGTCGTCGCCGCCACGGGCCGCACCGAGGGCGAGGCCCGCGTAATAGGCGTACTCCTTGGCCCGGTCGAAGGTGGCGTCCAGCCAGGCACCGAGCGTGGAGTACTTGAGGGCGTAGCGGGCGAGCTGGCCGTCGGTGCAGTCCAGGACGAACGAGGCGATCAGCAGCACGCCGGCCGCGATGAAACCGCCCCGGGTACCCGTCGCCGCGCAGCCCGCCGCGATCAGGGCGGTGAGCAGCGAGGCCGTGGTGACCTGGTTGGGGGTCAGGCCCCGGCGGGCGCACCAGCGGGCGATGTAGCGCGAGTACGGGCTGATGAAGAACGTGGTGAAGAAGCCGTCGCGGGACTTCACGGCCGACCTCAGGCGTACGGCCTCGTCGTCGACGGCGGCGACGGCCTGCCGGGCCTCGTTGCGGGCCTGCGGGTCGGCCGGGACGGCGGCGACCAGGCTGCCCAGCTCGGGCCGGTGGACCGTGCTGCCGTCGGCGTCGAGGGCGGTGACGATGCGGTCGGCGACGCTGTCGACGGCCACCGCCGTGCCGCCGCCGGCGGAGGTCTCGCGGGCCAGGGCCCGGGTCAGCGCCGGCCGGGCGGCCGGCTGGGCGGTGACGGCGCCGGGGACGGCGGCGAGCTCGAAGCGCGGGTCGGTGAGGCCGAGCCGCAGGGCGTGCAGGTGGCCGACGAAGCGGGCGTCGACCAGGGCCACGCGCCGGTCGGCGGGGACCGCCGCGAGCAGGGTCTCCGCCTCGGCGGCGTCGGTGGCCATGCGCACGTCGAAGCCGAGGGACCGCAGATCGTTCTCGAGCGACGATCCGGGGACCGGCTGACCGGTGACGATGGCGGTCGGCAACCGAACTCACTCCCTGGGTGCCGGCGCATCGGCGCCGGTCTTCTGCGTGGTGGGGGCGCCCTTGCCTGTGGCACCCGGGCGGCATGTCGGCGAAGGCTATCGGATGGGCTCGAGCCCCTGTTCACCGGCCGTTCACGGGCCGGCCCACGGGGAGCTGCCCCGGCCTCTGCCGCGATCATCATCGGGGATCCGGGGCCCGCCTCACAAACCGTGGTCGCAGATGCGGGCATCCCCCGGCATCACGGACAGCATGCCGGGGCGGCATAGGGTGGGCGACCATGACGTGGCTGATCACCGGCGGAGCCGGATACATCGGGGCGCATGTGGCACGGGCCATGGCCGGCGCCGGGGAGAGCGTCGTGGCGCTGGACGACCTGTCGGCCGCGGTGCCCGAGCGGCTCCCGGCAGAGGTCCCGCTCGTCGCGGGTTCGACGCTGGACGGGGACCTGCTGGGTCGGGTCTTCGCGGAGTACGGCGTGACGGGCGTCGTGCACCTCGCGGCGCGCAAGCAGGTCGCCGAGTCCGTGGCTGAGCCCACCCGCTACTACCGGGAGAACGTGGGCGGCCTGGCCACCCTCCTGGACGCGGTCGCAGAGGCGGGCATCGGCCGCCTGCTGTTCTCCTCGTCGGCGGCCGTGTACGGCAACCCGGACGTGGAGCTGATCACCGAGGACACCCCGTGCGCGCCGGTGAACCCCTACGGCGAGACGAAGCTGGCCGGGGAGTGGCTGGTGCGGGCGGCGGGCCGGGCGCACGGGATCTCGACGGTGTGCCTGCGCTACTTCAACGTGGCGGGCGCGGCCGCGCCGGAACTCGCGGACACGGGTGTGTTCAACATCGTGCCCATGGTCTTCGACCGGCTCACCCGCGACGAAGCCCCGCGGATCTTCGGCGCCGACTATCCGACACCGGACGGCACCTGCATCCGGGACTACATCCACGTGGCCGACCTCGCCGAGGCGCACCTGGCGGCCGCACGGCGGCTCTCCGGCGGGGACCTCACGGGAGACCTGACGCTGAACATCGGCCGTGGCGAGGGCGTCTCCGTGCGCGAGCTGATCACGGTCATCGGGGAGGTCACCGGCGAGCGGTGCACGCCGGTGGTCGAGGGGCGCCGCCCGGGGGACGCGCCGCGCGCGGTCGCCTCGGCCGAGCGGGCCGCCGAGACGCTGGGCTGGCAGGCCCGGCGCGGGGTGCGCGAGATGGTCGCCTCGGCCTGGCAGGGCTGGCAGCTGCACCACGGGAAGTGAGCCGGTGACGCCCTGACCTGCGGTTCGTTTCCGCAGGTCAGGGCACATGACAACGGTGTTCAGTGCCGCGTTGCCCGATACCCCCCACCCGTAGTTCACTGTCAGCTCGGGAGCAACACGGAAGGACGGTTTTCTCATGGGGGCAGGGCACGACCACGGGCATGCACACAGCCATGCGCCGCCCACGGGCACGGCCGCGGCCGCCTATCGTGGCAGGCTGCGTGTCGCGCTGGGCATCACGCTCACGATCATGGTGGTCGAGATCATCGGCGGTCTCGTCGCGGACTCGCTCGCCCTGATCGCCGACGCGGCGCACATGGCCACCGACGCGGTCGGCCTGTGCATGGCGCTGCTCGCCATCCACTTCGCGAACCGCCCGCCGAGCACGAACCGCACCTTCGGCTACGCCCGCGCCGAGATCCTCGCCGCCCTGGCCAACTGCGTGCTGCTGCTCGGCGTCGGCGGATACGTCCTGTACGAGGCGGTCCAGCGGTTCGTCACGCCCGCGGACACCCGGGGCGGCCTGATGATCGTCTTCGGTCTGATCGGCCTGGTCGCGAACACGATCTCGCTCACCCTGCTGATGCGCGGGCAGAAGGAGAGTCTGAACGTGCGCGGCGCCTTCCTGGAGGTGGCCGCGGACGCGCTGGGCTCGGTGGCGGTGCTGATCTCGGCGACCGTGATCCTCACCACGGGCTGGCAGGCGGCCGACCCGGTGGCCTCGCTGGTGATCGGCCTGATGATCGTGCCGAGGACGCTGAAGCTGCTGCGCGAGACGCTGGACGTGCTGCTGGAGGCGGCCCCGAAGGACGTCGACATGGCGGACGTACGGGCGCACATCCTGGCCCTGGACGGCGTGGAGGACGTGCACGACCTGCACGCCTGGACGATCACCTCGGGCATGCCCGTGGTGTCCGCGCACGTGGTGGTCAGCTCGGAGGTGCTGAACGCCATCGGCCACGAGAAGATGCTGCACGAGCTGCAGGGGTGCCTGGGCGACCACTTCGACGTGGAGCACTGCACCTTCCAGCTGGAGCCGGGCGGGCACGCGGAGCACGAAGCCCGGCTGTGCCATTGACCGTACGCAATCTTGTGCGAAGGCCGCGGGCGGTTCCGGGCCAAGGGCGCCGGGCACGATGATCTACCGGGTCCCCACTCCGGTGCCGCCCGGCGCAGGACATGCGGACGTGCGGGGAAGTGCCGGGAGTGCCGGATTCGTACGGCAGACTTGGGGTGCGAAGACCGAGGCGAAGGATGGGTATGCCGATCACACCTGCCACCGAGACGCACAGCTCGTCGAACGGCACCGCAGAGGCGATTTTGCTGGAACTGGTCGACGAGAAGGGCGTGACGATCGGCACCGCGGAGAAGCTCGCCGCGCATCAGCCGCCGGGGCAGCTGCACCGGGCGTTCTCGGTGTTCCTCTTCGACGAGCAGGGCCGGCTGCTGCTCCAGCAGCGGGCGCTCGGCAAGTACCACTCCCCCGGTGTGTGGTCCAACACCTGCTGCGGCCACCCCTACCCCGGTGAGGCGCCCTTCGCGGCGGCGGCCCGGCGGACGTACGAGGAGCTGGGCGTCTCGCCGTCGCTGCTCGCGGAGGCGGGCACGGTCCGCTACAACCACCCGGACCCGGCCTCGGGCCTGGTCGAGCAGGAGTACAACCACCTGTTCGTCGGTCTGGTGCAGGCTCCGCTCGTGCCGGATGCGGAAGAGGTCGAGGCAACCGCGTACGTGACGGCCGCCGAGCTGGCCCAGCGGCACGCCCGGGACCCGTTCTCGGCGTGGTTCATGACCGTGCTGGACGCGGCGCGTCCGGCGATCAGGGAGCTGACGGGCGATTCGGCAGGCTGGTAAGCCCCGCCCACGCCCCCTTGCGGCTCCTTACGGAAAGGCCGCGGGCTTGAGCGGCAGGGCGGCCCAGATCACCTTGCCGCCGCCGGCCGTGTGCTCCACGTCGACCGCCCCGCCCGCCTCCCGGGCGACCTCACGGACCAGGAGCAGCCCCCGGCCGCCGGTCTGGCCGTGGTCGGCCTCCAGGGCGGTCGGGCGGTAGGGGTGGTTGTCCTCCACCGACACGCGCACCCACTCGGCACCGACGGCCACCTCCACGGCGAGCATCGGCGACAGCAGCGCCGCGTGCCTGACCGCGTTCGTGACCAGCTCGGAGACGATCAGCAGCAGGCCGTACACCAGGTCGTCGGAGACCGGTACGCCCTGGCGCAGCAGCAGGTCCTGTACGGCATGCCGGGCCTGCGGGACCGAGGCGTCCACGGCGGGCGCGGTGAACCGCCAGACGCCCTCGTACGGCAGTGGATCGGGCGGCCGCTCGGCGCCCCCCGCTGGGCGCGGGCCGTCCCCGCGCCCGTGGTTGTCCATCGTCCGGTCGCCACCCTCGCGCTCGATTGTCACCACACGTCGAGTGTTGGTAACAAACTGCTCCCCTCCCCATGACTGAACAGAAGTCAGCTGGTATCGAGCGGTTCTGACCATTGGCGTATGACAACGTCAGTTGTAGGAACTGTTCCTGTCCCCCCGGCGCCGGTTCGCGAACTATTCGTGTTGTACGGGTTTGGTTCTGGCTGCTCCCCGGCCCAGGCCGACCCCGTCTCCTTCGCCCCGGCCGGACGGCCGATAACATCCCGCGCATGGAGCCCCAGCTGTCGCACCAGGTCGTCGACTCCGTCGCCACCGTCGTCGTCCGTCATCCGGCCAAGCGCAACGCCATGACGGCCGCGATGTGGCGGGCCCTGCCGCCGCTGCTGGCCCAGCTGGCGAGCGACCCCGGAGTGCGGGCGCTCGTGCTGACCGGCGAGGGCGCGACCTTCTGCGCGGGTGCGGACATCTCCACGCTCCAGGGCTCGCCCGCCGAGGCGCAGGGGCTGGCCGTGGCGGCCGAGGAGGCCCTCGCCGCATTTCCCAAGCCGACGCTCGCCGCGGTGCGCGGCCACTGCGTGGGCGGCGGGGCCCAGCTCGCCGCGGCCTGCGATCTGCGGCTGGCGGAGGAGGGCGCGCTCTTCGGGGTGACGCCTGCAAAACTCGGGATCGTGTATCCGGCCTCGTCCACCCGGCGGCTGATGTCGCTGGTGGGACCGGCCACCGCCAAGTACCTGTTGTTCACGGCCGAGTTGATCGATGCCGGGCGGGCGCTGCGCACCGGGCTGGTGGACGAGGTGCTGCCCGAGGGCGATCTGGACAAGCGGGTCGCCGAGCTGACCCGGATCCTGGTGTCGCGTTCCCAGCTGACCCAGGCCGCGGCGAAGGAGTTCGCGAACGGCCGCACCGACCGGGACGCCCACTGGACGCAGCAGGCAGGCGGCAGCGGCGACACCGCGGAGGGGGTCGCCGCCTTCCTGGAGCGCAGGCAGCCGCGCTTCACCTGGAGCGTGCCTACCCCAGAGTGAAGCGGCTCTGTGTGCGGAACTCCTCCACCAGGTGCGCGGGGGCCTTGTGCGGGGAGCCGGCGTCGTACGGCGGCTGCGGGTCGTACTCGGTCAGCAGCTGGACGGCCTGGGCGTGTTCGTCGCCCGCGATCCTGCCGACCAGCGTGAGGCCCATGTCGATGCCGGAGGAGACGCCGGCGGCGGTGACGTACTTGCCGTCGCTGACGACCCGGTCGCCCGTCGGTTCGGCGCCGAACTGTTTCAGGAGGTCCAGGGCGACCCAGTGGCTGGTGGCGCGCCGGCCCTTCAGCAGGCCGGCGGCGGCGAGCAGCAGCGAGCCCGAGCAGACCGAGGTCGTCCAGGTGGTCGTCGCGTCGACGGCGCGCAGCCAGTCCAGCAGGGCCGGGTTCTCCAGCTCGGCGAGGGTGCCCGGTCCGCCGGCGACCACGACGATGTCGGGGCTCGTCACCTCGTCCAGGGCTTTGTCCGCGGTGAGGGCGAGAAAGCCCGTGTCGGTGCGGACGGGGCCGGGCCGCTCGGCGACGAAGTCGACCTGCGCATCCGGGAGACGGCAGAGGACCTCGTAGGGTCCCACGACGTCCAGGGCGGTGAAGCGGTCGTAGACGACCATGGCGATGTGCATGGGGATCCCCTTCGGCGGTCGGGTGCGATTGCGGTGTGCGGGCCGGTTCAGTGGGCGGATGCCGGGTGGAAGCGCCTGCGGTACTCGGCGGGCGGTGTGCCCAGTGCCTTGAGGAAGGCGCGCCGCATGGACTCGGAGGTGCCATAACCGCTGGCGCGGGAGATCTCCTCGACGCCGTCGGACGTGTCCTCCAGGAGCCGGCGGGCGTGTTCGAGGCGGACGCGGTCGACGTAGCGGCCGGGCGTCGTGCCGGTCTCCTCCCGGAAGGCGCGGGCGAAGTGGCGCGGGGAGAGCCGGGCGCGGGCGGCGAGCGACTCGACGGTCAGGTCACCGGCGGGATGCTCGGTGATCCACTGCTGCACCTCCCGCAGGGGTGCGCGCTGCGCGGTCTGGGCGGCGAGCTGGGCGCTGAACTGCGCCTGGTTGCCGGGCCTGCGCAGAAAGACCACCAGATGCCGGGCGACAGCGAGCGCGACGTCCCGGTCCAGGTCCTCCTCCACCAGGGCGAGGGCGAGGTCGATGCCGGAGGTCACGCCCGCCGAGGTGGAGACGCGCCCGTCGCGGACGTAGATCGGCTCGGGGTCCACCTCCACGGCCGGGTGGTCGCGGGCGAGCTTGTCGCAGTGGGCCCAGTGGGTCGTCGCCCGGCGGCCGTCGAGCAGCCCCGCTGCGGCCAGCAGGATCGATCCGGTGCAGACGGAGACGAGGCGCCGCGCGCGCGGGCCGTGCGCGCGCAGCCAGTCGGTCAGCCGCGGATCGGGGCTGCGGGTGCCCTGTCCCCCGGGGACCAGCAGGGTGTGCGGGTCGGGTGTCTGTGTGAGCGCCTCGTCCGGTACGAGGGTCAGGCCACTGGAGGTGCGCACGGGGCCGCCGTCCAGGGAGGCCGTGCGGATGCGGTACGTCCCGGGCGTGTGGTTCTCGGCACCGGTGAACACCTCCAGGGGACCGGTGACATCAAGGCTCTGCACACCGTCGAAGAGGACGAAGAGGAGCGTTCGCTGCGGCATGCCTTCGATTCTTCGAGGGTGCAGGCGTGGCCGCAATGACGAGTTTCCCACCTTTTCTGCCATGGGACCGTGTTCCGCCGGGCAGGGCGGCCCGGGACGGGGTCCGCGCCCCATGCGGCGCGGCGGCCCGCCGGGGGGCGCCCTGATCCCCGGTTGTCGGTGTCACCTGCCACAATTGCCGCGCAACCTCAGTGGAGAAGGCGGTACGGGATCGTGACGACACCCGGGTCTCTAGAAGTAGGGTCCATCGAAGGCAGGATCGCCGAGGAACTCGGCGTAAGGGAGCGGCAGGTGAAGGCCGCCGTGGAGCTGCTCGACGGCGGTTCGACGGTGCCCTTCATCGCCCGCTACCGCAAGGAAGCGACCGAGATGCTCGACGATGCGCAGCTGCGCACGATCGAGGAGCGGCTGCGCTATCTGCGGGAGCTGGAGGAGCGGCGGACCGCGATCCTGGAGTCGGTGCGCGAGCAGGGCAAGCTCACCGAGGAGCTTCAGGCGCAGATCCGGGGCGCCGAGACCAAGGCGCGGCTGGAGGACATCTACCTGCCCTACAAGCCCAAGCGGCGGACCAAGGCGCAGATCGCGCGCGAGGCCGGGCTGGAGCCGCTGGCCGAGGGGCTGCTGGGCGACCCGGCGGTCGAGCCGCTCGCGGCGGCCGCCGCGTTCGTGGACGCGGACAAGGGCGTCGCCGATCCGCAGGCCGCACTGGACGGTGCGCGGGCCATCCTCACCGAGCGGTTCTCGGAGGACGCCGACCTGATCGGCGAGGTGCGCGAGCGCATGTGGGTGCGCGGGCGGCTGGCCGCCAAGGTGAAGCAGGGCAAGGAGGAGGCGGGCGCCAAGTTCGCCGACTACTTCGACTTCGCCGAGCCGTTCACCGAGCTGCCCTCCCACCGCATCCTGGCGATGCTGCGCGGCGAGAAGGAGGAGGTCCTGGACCTCGTCCTGGAGCCGGAGGAGCCCGCTGAGTCCCCATCGGTTCCGTCCTCGTACGAGGGAATCATCGCCCACCGCTTCGGGATCGCCGACCGCGGCCGCCCCGGCGACAAGTGGCTGACGGACACGGTCCGCTGGGCCTGGCGCACCCGCATCCTGGTCCACCTCGGCATCGACCTGCGCCTTCGGCTGCGTACGGCCGCCGAGGACGAGGCGGTCAACGTGTTCGCGGCGAACCTGAGGGACCTGCTGCTGGCCGCGCCGGCCGGCACGCGCGCGACGCTCGGCCTGGACCCCGGCTTCCGTACGGGCGTGAAGGTCGCGGTGGTCGACGCCACCGGCAAGGCCGTCGCCACGGACGTGATCTACCCGCACGTCCCGGCCAACAAGTGGGACGAGGCGATCGCCAAGCTCGCCCGGCTGGCGAAGGAGCACTCGGTCGACCTGGTCGCCATCGGCAACGGCACGGCGTCCCGGGAGACCGACAAGCTCGCCGTTGAACTCATCTCCAAGCACCCGGAGTTGAAGCTCACCAAGGTGATGGTGTCCGAGGCGGGCGCCTCCGTGTACTCGGCGTCGCAGTACGCCTCGCAGGAACTGCCCGACATGGACGTGTCGCTGCGCGGTGCGGTCTCCATCGCCCGCCGGCTCCAGGACCCGCTGGCCGAGCTGGTGAAGATCGACCCGAAGTCGATCGGTGTCGGCCAGTACCAGCACGACCTGTCCGAGGTGAAGCTGTCCCGCTCACTGGACGCGGTCGTCGAGGACTGTGTGAACGGCGTCGGCGTGGACGTCAACACCGCGTCCGTGCCGCTGCTTTCGCGGGTGTCGGGCATCTCGTCCGGTCTCGCCGAGAACATCGTGGCGCACCGGGACGCGAACGGGCCGTTCACCTCGCGCTCCGAGCTGAAGAAGGTGGCGCGGCTCGGCCCGAAGGCGTACGAGCAGTGCGCGGGCTTCCTGCGGATCCGGGACGGCGTCGATCCGCTGGACGCCTCCAGCGTGCACCCGGAGGCGTATCCGGTGGTGCGGCGCATGGTGAAGACGACGGGGCAGGAGGTCGCCTCCCTCATCGGCAACACCGGTGCGCTGCGCTCGCTGCGGCCGGCCGACTTCGTGGACGACACGTTCGGTCTGCCGACGGTCAGCGACATCCTGAAGGAGCTGGAGAAGCCGGGGCGTGACCCGCGTCCTGCCTTCAAGACGGCCACCTTCAAGGAGGGCGTGGAGAAGATCTCCGACCTGTCCGCCGGGATGGTCCTGGAGGGTGTGGTCACGAACGTGGCGGCCTTCGGGGCGTTCGTGGACGTCGGTGTCCACCAGGACGGGCTGGTGCACGTCTCCGCGATGTCGAAGACGTTCGTCAAGGACCCGCGGGATGTGGTCAAGCCCGGGGACATCGTCAAGGTGAAGGTGCTCGACGTGGACATTCCGCGCAAGCGGATTGCGCTGACGCTGCGGCTGGACGATGAGGCTGCGGCGCAGGGGCAGGGGCAGGGGGGTGGCCGCCAGCAGCGTGGGGGCGGTGCTCGCCCGCCTCAGCCGCGGCAAGGGCAGGGGCAGGGGCAGCGACAGGGCCGTGGTGGGGGTGAGCGTGGTGGGCGTCAGGCGCCCGCCCCTGCCAACAGCGCGATGGCGGACGCACTGCGGCGGGCCGGGTTGCTGAACCCGAAGGACGGCCGGCGCTGAGCCACCGGGGCGGGGCCGTGCCGCACGCCCGGGCACGGCCCCGCCCCGCACCTTCCGTGACCTCCACCGTCCAACGGCCGCGAGCACACTGCGGCTCCGGTCGGCGGTCAGTGGTGGTGGCCGTAGACGACCGCCCTGGTGCCCGCGCGGGCACAGGCCTCGTCGGCCAGGGCCCGTGCCTCGGCCGCCTCCCGTGACCGGCCCGCCGCCTCCAGGGTCCGGGCGAGGTTGGATCCGGTCAGCCCGGTGGCGTACCAGTTGTCGTACTCCTGGCGGATCCGCAGCGACTCCTGCAGGGCGGCGATCGCCTCCTGCGTCCGGCCCGCTGTGTACAGGGCCCAGCCGAGGCTGTTCAGGGAGTCGCCGTGATAGATGCGGTCGTGTCCCCGGTGCAGTTCGCAGGCACGGCCGAAGGCGGTGGCCGCTTCGGCGTGGCGTCCTCCGGCGTCCAGGGCGAGCCCGATGTTGTGCTGGGCCCGGCCCTCGTTCCACCGGTCGCCGAGGTCCCGGAACCGGTGGCGGGCCCGCACATGGGTGGTGAGCGCCAGGCCGACCTCGCCGGACCGGCGCTGGGCGAGGCCGAGGTTGTTCCAGGCCATGCCCTCGCCCCTGGGGTCTCCCGTGCGGTGGTAGAGGTGCGCGGCGTGCGTGAGCGGTTCGATGGCCTCGTCGGCGGGTCCCCCGCGCGACAGGGCGGAGCCCAGGTGATTGCAGACGGCCGCCTCGGCGCGCTCGTCCCCCATGCGGTGGGCGAGGGGGCGTGCCGTGCGGCCGACGGCGATCCAGTCCTCGAAGAAGCGGCGCCAGCGCAGATATCCGGCCAGGTGCAGGGCCAGGCTCACCCGGACCTCCGGATCGTCGTCGTCCGGCCACAGCACGGCGGCCACGAGGTTCGCGTGCTCGCCGTCGAACCAGGCCAGGGCGGCATCCCGGCGCCGGACGGCGGCCGGGGAGGGATCGTGCACCGGCGCGGGCAGATGCCGGTCACGGTCCGCGGCCTGCCGGTGGTAGTGCCGGCGCACCCGGGCCCGGGCCGTGCGTGCCGCCGCGCCCAGCTGCGGGTCGGCGGCGGCGAGGGCGCAGGCGTAGCTGCGGACGAGATCGTGGATGTGCCAGCGTTCCCGGACGTCGTCGCCGGGCAGGTCCCGTGTCACCAGGTGCGCGCAGGCGAGGTCGTCGAGCACGTCCAGCGCCTGCCGTCCCGGCAGTCCGGTGATCACCGCGGCCGTGTCCGTGTCGTAGTCCGCGCAGGGGACCTGCGCCATCAGGCACAGGGCCCGGGAACGGCCGGCGGGCAGGCGGCGCACGGAGGCCTCGAACACGGGTGCCAGCGCCAGAGGCCTGCCGTACTGGTCGACGCCCCGGCTGTGGAGGGTGTCGGTGAGATGGGTCCCGGAGCGGAGTTCGGTGACCAGGGACGCGACGCGGCCCCGTGAGCGGTGGTGGCGCAGGAGCGCGGCCGCGATCTGCAGGGCGAGGGGCATGTGCCCGCACAGCCCGGTCAGTTCGCGCAGCGACTCGGCCTCCCGCTCCAGCCTTTCGTCGCCTTCCTCGCGCAGCCGCAGCGCCTCGGCGATGAGCGCGGTGGAGTCGCTCGGGCACAGCGGGCCGAGCGACAGTTCCCGGGCGGGCAGCGAGGGGTGGGACTCGCGTGAGGTGAAGACGACGCGGTGCGCGTCGCTGCCCGGCAGGAGCGGCGGGAGCTGGCCGGTCTCGCAGACGTTGTCGAACAGCAGCAGCACCCGCTTGCCCTCGTCGGCGAGGGTGGCCAGGCGGCTGAGGTACAGGGCGTGCTGGTCGACCTCCTCCGACGGCAGGTGGGCGCCGCCGACGCCGAGGGCGTAGAGCAGGGACGCGACGGCCCGGGCGGGAGAGACCGGGGTGTCGTCGTACCCGGCGAGGTCGAGGAACAGGATCCCGCCGGTGAACCAGCCCTCGTGCCGGGCGGCATGGGCCGCCCGCAGCGCGAGCGCCGTCTTGCCGATGCCGCCGAGACCGGTCACGGCCCACAGGAGGGTCGAGCCGGTGGCCCCGGTGTCGTCGGGCGGCCGCAGTCCCCGCAGGAGCGACTCCAGTTCGCGTTCCCTGCCGGTGAATCCGACCGGGGCGACGGGCAGGGCGGACAGCACGTCCGGCCCGCTCGCGGGGTGTGCGCACGCGGGTCCGAGCGACACCGGACCGTAGAACCGGCCGTCGCGCAGGTCGACATGGTCACCGTATTGGGGGCTGTCCGTGGGCCCGCCCGCTGTTGTGTGCACCCGATCCTCCCCCACCGGTGGCACGTGCGGCGGCACCGCCGCTTCAGGCGCCACACGCTAGGGCATCCCGGGTCGCCGCGGTGTGTGATCGGGTGATTCCGGTGCGTCCCAGGTGTATTGACCCCCGGGGTTCGTCACACCTAGCGCTCGGTCACCTTGCCGTCCGCCACCTCCAGGCGCCGGGTCACCCGGACCGCGTCCAGCATGCGCCGGTCGTGGGTGACCAGGAGCAGGGTGCCCTCGTAGGAGTCGAGGGCCGACTCCAGTTGCTCGATCGCGGGCAGGTCGAGGTGGTTCGTCGGCTCGTCCAGGATGAGGAGGTTCACTCCGCGGCCCTGGAGCAACGCCAGGGCGGCCCGGGTGCGTTCGCCCGGGGAGAGGGTCGCGGCCGGGCGCAGGACGTGGTCCGGCTTCAGGCCGAACTTGGCCAGCAGGGTGCGGACCTCGACCGGCTCGGTGTCGGGGACGGCCGCGCAGAAGGCGTCGAGCAGCGACTCGGGGCCGTGGAACAGCTTGCGGGCCTGGTCGACCTCGCCGACCAGGACGCCGGAGCCGAGGGCGGCATGGCCGCGGTCCAGCGGAATGCGGCCGAGCAGCGCGCCGAGCAGGGTGGACTTGCCGGCGCCGTTGGCTCCGGTGACCGCGACCCGGTCCGCCCAGTCGATCTGCAGGCCGACCGGTCCGAGGGTGAAGTCGCCGCGCCGGACCTCGGCATCGCGCAGGGTCGCGACCACGGCACCGGAGCGCGGGGCGGCCGCGATCTCCATGTGCAGGTCCCACTCCTTGCGCGGCTCCTCGACCACCTCCATGCGCTCGATCATGCGCTGGGTCTGCCGGGCCTTGGCGGCCTGCTTCTCGCTGGCCTCGCTGCGGAACTTGCGGCCGATCTTGTCGTTGTCGTTGCCGGCCTTGCGCCGGGCGTTCTTGACGCCCTTGTCCATCCAGGACCGCTGCATCCGGGCCCGGTCCTGGAGGGCGGCCTTCTTGTCGGCGTACTCCTCATAGTCGTCGCGGGCGTGCCGGCGGGCGACCTCGCGCTCCTCCAGGTAGGCCTCGTAGCCGCCGCCGTAGAGGTTGATCTGCCGCTGGGCGAGATCGAGTTCGAGGACCTTGGTGACCGTACGGGTGAGGAACTCGCGGTCGTGGCTGACGACGACCGTGCCCGCGCGCAGGCCGGCGACGAAGCGTTCCAGGCGCTCCAGGCCGTCCAGGTCCAGGTCGTTGGTGGGCTCGTCCAGGAGGAAGACGTCGTAGCGGGACAGAAGGAGGGAGGCGAGGCCGGCGCGGGCCGCCTGGCCGCCGGAGAGGGAGGTCATCGGCTGGTCCAGGTCCACGGCCAGGCCGAGGGAGTCGGCGACCTCCTCCGCGCGCTCCTCCAGGTCGGCGCCGCCCAGGTTCAGCCAGCGCTCCAGGCTCGCCGCGTAGGCGTCGTCGGCGCCGGGTGCGCCGTCGACCAGCGCCTGCGTCGCCTCGTCCATCACGCGCTGCGCCTCGGCGACGCCGGTGCGGCGGGCCAGGAACGCCCGGACGGTCTCCCCCGGCCTGCGCTCGGGCTCCTGCGGCAGATGGCCGACGGCCGCGGTCGGCGGGGACAGCCGCAGCTCGCCGTCTTCGGGCGGGGTCAGTCCGGCGAGCAGGCGCAGCAGGGTGGACTTGCCCGCGCCGTTGGCGCCGACCAGCCCGATCACGTCGCCGGGCGCGACGACGAGGTCGAGTCCGGCGAAGAGGGAGCGGTCGCCGTGGCCGGCGGCGAGGTTCTTGGCGACGAGGGTGGCAGTCATCAGGACGCCGATCCTAATGCTCCCTGCACCCGGCGCTCAGCCGGGGTTTTCACCGGCGCACCGGCTCCACCAGCACACTCCCGGAGGTCCGGGCCACGACGAAGGACTCCCCCTTGACCGCCTTCGGGTCCAGCAGGATGCGGTGGCGGCCGGGTTCCAGGATGCCGTCGAAGACCTCCTGGGTGTGGGTGCGGTACAGCCGGTCGAGACGGTACGCGGTGACCTGCACCCGGCACGAAGAGGTCACCTCGATGCCCGCCTCGCCGTCGGCGGCCACCAGTCCGGTCAGCCGGCGCTGCCCGAGCGGGCTGCGGTCGAGGGCGTGCTCGATCTGCGCGACGAGCAGCGGCACGATCGGGGCGAGGCCGTCCACGTAGGCGACCTCGACCCCGGCCTGCTCGAACGCCTTCCGTACGGCGGCCCGTTCAGCCTCGCCGATGGCCCGCCCGAAGGCGACCGCGCCGTAGCCGCGCAGTTCCTCGGCGGGGACGGCACGGGCGTCCTGGGTGATGTCGGCGCCTATGCCGATGGTGCGCAGTGCGGCGGCCAGTCTGGCGAGGACGGCGACGCGGGCGCCGATCAGCAGCACCCGGCGGCGGGGCGCGGGCGGGCCTTCGGTGTCCTCGATCAGGGCGGCCAGCGCGGCCCGGTACTCGGGCCCGTGGAAGCGGAGCGGGCCTATGCCGTGGTAGCCGTTGAGTTCCAGGTCGGCGTGTTCGTCGGTCTGCCAGGCGAAGTCCCGCCAGATGTAGTCGTCGCCGTCCCGCTCGATGACGGCGGTGACCGCGCCGCAGGCCAGGTCCGCGCACTCGGGGCAGCCGTAGATCACGAACCGGCCGTCCGGCAGCGGCGGCCGGGCCTCGAGGAGCAGGCTGCGCACCTGTGCGGTGAAGATGGCGGGCGGGATGTCGGAGGCGAGCGGAGAGACGGCGTCCAGGTCGGAGAGCTGGAACAGCAGGGGGCGGCCGTCGACGATGAAGTCCACGAAGTCGCGGTGGACCTGGTAGCCGCCGTCGGCGAGGACACCGCCGGCGCGTGTCGCCGGTGCCAGGCCGAAGGTCGCGTATGCGGCAGACATGCTGTGAGTATCCCCACATCGGGACGGATGTGAGCGCGGCATGACATATTCCGTTAGCGTCCTGGCGTGGAGCGCGAGTCGAGTGACACGGTGATCGTGGTCGGTGGCGGGGTCGTCGGGCTGACGACGGCCGTGGCCCTGGCCGAGTCCGGGCGGCGGGTACGGGTGTGGGCGCGGGAGCCCGCCGAACACACGACCTCGGCGGTCGCGGGCGGGCTGTGGTGGCCGTACCGGATCGAGCCCGAACCGCTGGTGGGTGCGTGGGCGCTGGAATCCCTCGGTGTGTACGAGGAGTTGGCGACCTGCCCCGAGGAGACGGGCGTACGCCTGGTCGAGGGCGTACACGAGGGGACACGGCTGGACGAGCTGGGTGAGTGGGCGGGCCGGGTACCGGGGCTGCGGGCGGTGGCCGGCGGGCTGGCGGCGCGGCTGCCGGTGATCGACATGCCGGTCCATCTGGCGTGGCTGCGGGAGCGGTTCGCGAAGGCGGGAGGCACCGTCGAGGAGCGGGAGGTGACGGACCTGGCCGCCGTGCCCGCCGGTGTCGTGGTCAACTGCAGCGGGCTCGGGGCGCGGTCGCTGGTGCCGGATCCGGCGGTGCATCCGGTGCGCGGACAGCTTGTCGTGGTGGAGAACCCGGGGATCACGACCTGGTACACCTCCGTCGGCCACACCAGCGACACCTCCACCTACTTCATCCCCCAGCCGGGCGGCCTGCTGCTGGGCGGTACGGCGGAGGACGACGCCTGGTCCCTGGAGCCGGATCCCGCCACGGCCGCGGCGATCGTCGCGCGGTGCGCGGCCGTCCGGCCGGAGATCGCCGGGGCGCGGGTGCTGGCGCACCGGGTGGGGCTCAGGCCCGCCCGGCCTGCCGTACGGCTGGAACGACAGCTGCTGCCGGACGGGCGGGTGCTGGTGCACAACTACGGGCACGGCGGGGCCGGGGTCACGGTGGCCTGGGGCTGCGCCCGAACGGCGGCCGGGCTGGCTCACCCGGCCGCCTGAGCGGTCAGCTCGCGGGGATGTGCCGGACGGCACGCGGTGCGCGGACGCCGTCCAGGGCCTTCGCCTCGGGAGCGGCCGACGTGCTGCCGGACGTGGCCCGGGCGAACGCCGCGGCGCCGCCGACCAGCGGGATCCTGGCCGTCGTACGGGACAGGTCCAGGGTGAGGGTCGGCTTGGTGGACGGCGGGTCGATGAGGTCCTTGTCCGTGCCGGCGACGATCAGCGCCAGGCGGTGGCCCTTGGGGATGACGTGGTCGGTGGCCGCCAGGGACAGGGTCATCGTGTACGCCGTGCCCGGGGTCAGCGGGACGCCGTGGTCGAGCGAGGCGTAGTGGCCGAGGTCGGCCCAGCCGCGGCTGAGCACCGTGTCGTCGACGGCGGTCGTCTTCGCCTTGGTGTTCTTGAAGCAGGCGCTGTCCCCGGCCGTGCTCTCGCCCCAGCAACTGCGGTCGGTGAGGGTGGTGATCCCCTCGGCGCCGTCGGCGTAGTCGCGGATGGTGTCCGGGCCGAGGTCCACCAGGACGGCGGACAGGTGGGCCGAGGAGGTGGTGGGTGTGGCGGTCACGGTCACCGTGGAGGAGCCGGACAGGCGCAGGTCGCGGGTGAGGGGCGCGGTGATGAAGCCGGCCTTCTCCGGGGTGGGGGTGGTGAGGTGGGCCGCCCAGTCGGTCTCGCTCAGCTTCGGGTCGTCGGTGAAGGTCTCGGTGCCGGTGGCCGGGCCGAGACCGAGGGTGCCGACGCCGGGAGTGGTACCGGGGGCCGGGCGGAGCGTGGTGGACCGGGTGCCGTGCGGCGGCCAGACCTTGGAGGTGACCCACTGGTCGGGGTGGCGTTCGATGTCGGCCATCGGCTCGCGGTCGATACCGTTGTCGTAGCCGAGGAGCTCGTGGTCGAACCAGCGGTGCAGGGTGTCGACCCAGGCGCCGCGCCGGTAGTCGAAGGGGTCGACGTGCCCGGTCTGGGAGAGCCAGATCTTGCGCTCGACACCGTGCTGGGCGAGGGCGTCCCACCACTGGCCGAAGTGCTTGGTACGCACGTTGAGGTCCTGCATACCGTGCACGAGGAACACGCTGGCCCGCACCTTGGCCGCGTCCGTGACGTAGTTCCGCTCGGTCCACAGCGGGGTCCAGTCCCCGGTGCGCGGGCTGCCGTCGGCGAGTTTCTTGTGTTCGGCCGCGCAGTGGGCCGCGGCGTCGCCGCTCTCGACGTAGCCGGCCAGCTGGTCGGGGCCGCCGTCGTACAGCGGGGCGCCCTGGGCGAAGTAGTAGTCGTACCAGGAGGAGATGCCGCTGATCGGGACGATCGTCTTCAGGCCCTTGACGCCGGTGGCCGCGACGCCGTTGGCGATCGTGCCGTCCCAGCTCTTGCCGATCATGCCGGTTCTGCCGTTGGTCCAGCTCGCCTTGACGGTTCTGGTGCCGGTCCGGGTCGTGTAGGCCGTGGCGCGGCCGTTCAGCCAGTCGACGACCGCCTTCGCGGACTGGATGTCGGAGCGGCCGCCGACGTCGACGCAGCCGTCGGAGCGGTTGGTACCGGCCAGGTCGACGCCGACGAAGGCGTAGCCGCGGGGCACGAAGTAGTTGTCGTAGAACAGCGGCATCCGGACGACGTGGCCGTGCGCGTCGTACGTCTTCTTCTGGCTCTCGTTGCCGCGGCCGCAGCAGGAGTAGTACGGGCTGGCGTCCATGATGACCGGCACCTTGCGGCCCTGGCGGGCCGGTTCGGCGGGCCGGACGATGTCGGCGGCGACGCGGTCGGTCTTCCCGTCGCCGTCGCCGTCGAGGCCGGTGTCCACCCAGACCGCCTCGCGGACGGCGTGTGCGTAGGAGTAGACGGGCCGGCTCTCACGGGGTGGCGCGGCATGCGCGGCAGCAGGGGTGAGGAAGGCGGCCGTCAGGGCTGTGACGGCCGCGGTCGCGAGCGTTCTCCAGATCGTGAAGCGCGTGCGTATCGGTGTGCTTATCGGCATGCGCGGACGGTACCCCGGTCAACTCCCGTGCAGAAGAGGACAGCTGAGAGCATCGAAGAGCCTCACGTGGCGCGTGACGGCTGAATGGCGATCGTGTGACAGGAGGGGCCATGGACAGGTCAGCGGCCACAGGGACTGAATAGGCTCCGAACAGACTTCCTGTCCCGACGACTTGGAGCTGACGTGCACCGCAGAATCATCGCGCCGGGCGCACTCGCGGCGGCCTCCCTCCTGCTGGCGATCCCGGCATCGGCCGCGAGTTACACCCCCGGCGCGCCGGGCATCGGCGACCCCTACTACCCCGACTACGGCAACGGTGGCTACGACGTCTCGCACTACGACCTGAGGCTGCAGTACCAGCCGAAGACGGACGAGTTGCAGGGCACGGCCACCGTCCTGGCGAAGACCACGCAGGACCTGTCCAGCTTCGACCTGGACTTCCTGCTGGACGTGAGCGAGGTGCGGGTCAACGGCGCCAAGGCGTCCTTCACGACGTCCGGCCCGCACGAACTGGTGATCACCCCGAAGACACCGCTCGCCAAGGGTACGCCGGTCACCGTAGTCGTCCGCTACAGCGGAGTGCCGTCGACGAAGAGCGCCCCCGGTTTCAACACCTGGCACCGCACGCCCGACGGCGCGGTGGCCGCGGACGAGCCCGAGGCCGCCTGGTGGTGGTTCCCGAGCAACGACCACCCGAGCGACAAGGCCACCTACGACGTGTCGGTGGCCGTCCCGGACGGCACCCAGGCCATCTCCAACGGCACGCTCCAGTCGACCAGTTCGAAGCTGGGCTGGACCCGCTACAACTGGCGGCAGAACAAGCCCCAGGCGACCTATCTGGCCACCCTTGCGGTCGGGAAGTTCGACATCACCACCAGCACCTCCGAGGGCGGGGTGCCGGTCATCAACGCCTACAGCAAGGATCTCGGCGACAACGACGGAGCCGCACGGGCGAGCGTGGAGCGCACCGGGGAGATCGTGGACTGGCTGAGCGGCTACTTCGGGCCGTATCCGTTCAGCTCGGCCGGCGGCTATGTCCCCAACACCACCACCGGGTACGCGCTGGAGACGCAGACGCGTGTCTACTACAGCCCGAAGCAGTTCGCGAACGGCTCCAACACCTCGGTGGTCGTGCACGAGCTGGCCCACCAGTGGTACGGCGACGACGTGTCGCTGAAGGGCTGGAAGGACATCTGGATCAACGAGGGCTTCGCGCGGTACGCGCAGTGGCTGTGGTCCGAGCACGAGGGCGAGGGCACCACCCGGGAACTCGCCGACTACGTGTACAACTCCCACCCGTCCGGCGACGCGTTCTGGACGGTCAAGCCCGGCGACCCGGGCCCGGACGGCCAGTTCGACCTCCCCGTCTACGACCGGGGTGCGCTCGCCATCCAGGCGCTGCGCAACGAGATCGGTGACGATGCGTTCTTCGCCCTCCTGAAGGGCTGGCCGAAGGACCACGCGTACGGCAACGCCTCGGTGGCCGACTTCCAGAAGTACGCCGAGCAGGTCTCCGGCAAGCCGCTGGCCGCGCTGTTCGACACCTGGCTGTTCCAGCCGTCGAAGCCGGCCGCGCCCGCGGCCCGCGCGGCGTCCCTCGCGAAGGCGGGTACGGCCGTCGGCCGGCCGAAGTCGTGGAAGAAGATCGAGGCGACGAACGACGTGCACGGGCACTGATGCCCCAGGGGCCTC
Source organism: Streptomyces cellostaticus (assembly GCF_001513965.1). GTDB lineage: Bacteria > Actinomycetota > Actinomycetes > Streptomycetales > Streptomycetaceae > Streptomyces > Streptomyces cellostaticus. The sequence continues at coordinate 400,244 of NZ_KQ948015.1, forward strand.
AGGGTCTCGTCCGGTCCGCCTGCTCGAGCAGTTCGTCCCGGTCTATCGCCCCCGCGCGGGTGGCCGGGACTGTGCAGGCGTACGCCCCGGCGACCGCGCCGTACAGGGCGCACCGCAGGGGCGGCTCGCCGGTGAGGCGGCCGTAGAGGAACGCGGCGGCGAAGGCGTCGCCCGCGCCGTTGGAGTCGACCACCGGCGCGGGCGGGGCCACCGCAGGGATCCGGGTCAGCTCGCCGTCCGCCAGCAGATACGCGCCCTCGGCGCCCGCGGTGGCGACGACGGCCTCGGCCCGGCCCCGCTCGGCGATGCGCCGCATGGTGTGCTCGGGGTCGGTCAGTGCGGCCGCGGAGAGGAAGACGACGTCGGCCGCGAGCGCGAACGGCTCGTGGTACGGGTTCTCGCCGTCCCAGTCGTGCAGGTCCGTGGAGAGGGGTACGCCCGTCTCGATCAGCACCGGCAGGGCGTGGGAGCACGGCTGGGTGATGGTCACGTGGATGTGCCGGCCCGCCGCGGCCAGTCTGCGCAGCGTCTCCTCGGGGAAGCGGTCGTCGGGGTGGGCGCGGCTGGTGTCGTAGAGGGACAGCCGCCGGCCGTCCGGGCCTACGAGGTTGACCGCGCGCTTGGTCCCGGCGGGTTGCGGGAGTGCGGTGAGCCCGATGCCCCGCTCCCGGTGCAGGGCGCGGACGAGGTCGCCCTCGGGGTCGTCGCCGAGCAGGTCGAGGTGGTGGGTGCGCAGGCCGAGCGCGGCCAGGCCCAGCGCGACGAAGTCGCCGGTCTGCCCGGCGCGGGTGCGGATCCCGGAGTCGATGTGGTAGCTGTCGGCGTACGGGAGCGGCAGCTCGGGGACGTACACGATCGTGTCGACCCCGGCTCCGCCCAGTACCAGAACGTCGATCGCACCCTCTTGTGCCGTCATCCGGCGCCCTCCCCGTGGTCGTAGACCGTCACCGCGATGCCACGCTTCACCAGTCGCTCGGTGATGAGCGGCTCTATGCGGGACCACTTGCCGCCCGCCAGACCGCAGCCTATGCGGGGCAGGTGCACCGACGCGCCGAGTTCGATCACTTCGCCGGCGAGGCGGCCGAGGGCGGTGTCGATGGCCTCGTAGCGGACGGGGACGCCCTTGCTGCCGGTCCGGATGCCGCGCTGGCCGACCATGCTGGCCACCCACACATAGGGGTCGACCTTGACGAGTTGGACCGCGCCCAGGCCGAAGTCGTTCCTGGCGCGGTCGCGGTGCCACGCCCGGTATGCCGCCTCGGGCTCCGGCCAGCGCCGCGAGAGCGCCAGGACGAAGCCCTTCCCCCAGCCCCCGATGTCGTTGCAGACATGGGCGATCACCTTGACGCCCTTGACCGACGGAACGGTGGCGTCACCTCGGACATACCTGATCTCCGACATGACGCCACCGTAGGCGCTGCCACTGACAGTGGCCTTGAGCTGCTACTTCGTCAGCTGCGACAGTTCCTCGTCGGCCTCGCGGGAGACCCGGCGACGCACCCCGAACCAGCCGCCGACCAGCAGCAGGGCGATCACCGGGATGAGCAGCAGGGTCTTGCGGCCGACCTCGGGGTCGTTCCACATCATGCCGAGGCAGACCAGCAGGAAGACGATCGTCGCGATCTCCGTGACGGGGCTGAACTTCAGCTGGAAGTGCGGCCGGGTCACCAGGCCCGCGCGGGCCCGGCGGACGAAGACCAGGTGGCAGATCATGATGATCACCCAGGTGCTGATGATGCCGAGGGAGGCGACGTTCAGCACGATCTCGAAGGCCTGGCTGGGCATCAGGTAGTTCAGGCCGACGCCGAGCACGCAGACCGCGCAGGTCAGCAGGATGCCGCCGTAGGGGACCTGGCTGCGGTTCATGCGCGCGGTGAACTTGGGGGCGGAGCCCGCCATGGCCATCGAGCGCAGGATGCGGCCGGTGGAGTAGAGGCCGGAGTTCAGCGAGGACATCGCGGCGGTCAGCACGACCAGGTTCATCACGTCACCGGCCGCCGGGACGCCGATCTTCGACAGGACCGTGACGAACGGGCTCTGGTCGGCGGAGTACACCGAGCCGGGCAGCAGCAGGGCGAGCAGCACGACGGAGCCGACGTAGAACAGGCCCACGCGCCACATGATCGAGTTCACCGCGCGCGGGACGATCTTCTCCGGCTCGGCGGTCTCGCCGGCGGCGACGCCGACCAGCTCCAGGGCGGCGTACGCGAAGATCACGCCCTGCATGACCAGGACGACCGGCATCATGCCGTGCGGGAAGACGCCGCCGTGGTCGGTGACGACGCTCAGGCCCGGCTTCTGGCCGCCGACCTCGTGCTGGGTGGCGAGCAGGAAGATACCGACGAACATGAAGCTCACCAGGGTGGCGACCTTGATGATCGCGAACCAGAACTCCATCTCGCCGAAGATCTTCACCGAGATCAGGTTCACGGCGAGGACCACCGCGAGGGCGATCAGCGCCAGCACCCACTGCGGGATGGACGTGAACATGCTCCAGTAGTGCGTGTAGAGCGCGATCGCGGTGATGTCGGCGATGCCGGTGGTCGACCAGTTCAGGAAGTACATCCAGCCGGCGACGTAGGCGCCCTTCTCGCCGAGGAACTCGCGCGCGTACGACACGAAGGAGCCGGAGGAGGGGCGGTAGAGGACCAGCTCGCCCAGGGCCCGGACGACGAAGAAGGCGAAGACGCCGCAGACCAGGTAGGCCAGGGCGAGCGCCGGGCCCGCGTTGTGCAGGCGGCCGCCGGCGCCCAGGAAGAGGCCGGTGCCGATGGCGCCGCCGATGGCGATCATGTTGACGTGGCGGGCCTTGAGGTCCTTGCTGTAGCCGGCGTCGCCCGCGTCCGCGGGCGTCTGGGCCGCCTGGGGATGGGCGGCGGCCGGTGCCGACTGCACTGCGTCCTTGCTCACGGGTGGTACCACTTCCTGGTGCGCCCAGACCTCGTGGGCCCGGGTGTCCGTACAGATCGGCCCACACCACCCCGGTGGGTTGCGGCACAGACCAAGACAGCAGCTTCCCAGGAAGATCGCCGCCCATGCGATGACCCATGTCACACAGCGGCGTTTCTCACAAAACCCCAACGGGCTGCAAAGCATGGGCAGGATGGGCCTTTACTCCTTCACCGGCGCTACGGCCCTCCGTTGATTACCGTTCTTCCGGACCGGCCGATTCCAGCGCTCGGAAATTCATCTTAAATCGGCACATCTCTGGAATTGCGCTCCATAAAATCACCTGGTCAGGCAGCGTTTTAAAGGGAAGGCAAAGGCTTCCCCGCCGGCCTCTCAGGTATTCATGCGGCGTACAGACGACTTTCGGGACCCCGTCCTCGGCGCAGCTCTAATTTCGCATTCATGCGCAGACCGAGAATTTCCGGGAAAACGCTGGTCGTGACCGCCGTACTCGCCCTCGCGGCGACAGCTGCGGGGTTCACCTACGCCGAGGGTGGCTTCGGGAACACTCCGCTCGGCGACAAAATCGTGGGCAAGCAGGCGGACGGGGCGTACCTGACGCACAACAACCAGTTCGTCACGCCCGTCGGCGACGTCATCAAGGAGAACGGCCGCCCGTTCGGGCTGGCCCTCGATCCGGACGGGAAGACGGCCGCCAGCCTCAACACGGGCGGTGCCACCACCGGCATCGTCACCGTCTTCGACCTGGTCGGGCACAAGGTGCTCCAGCAGGTGGGCAGCGGAAAGATCTCCGACGGGGGCATCGTCTACTCCCCCGACGGCAAGCACCTGTGGGCCGCACAGCCCGCCGGCCTGATCCGCTACGACGTCGCGGCCGACGGCACCCTGTCCCACCCGGTCACCGTCAGGCTGCCGGGAGCCGGCGGCCGCCAGGCCGTGCCGGCCGGCCTCGCCTTCGCGCCGAACGGCACCGATCTGCTGGTGACGCTGAGCGCCGACAACACCCTGGGCGTCGTCGACACGACCACGAACACCGTCACGCGGCAGATCGCGGTCGGCAACGTACCGAACAGTGTCGTGGTGACCGACGGCAAGGCGTACGTGAGCAACCAGGGCGGCCGTCCCGCCCGGCCCGGCGACCGGACCGGCGACTCGTACGGCACGGCCGTCGTCACCGACAACGACGACGCCATCCCCTCCACCGGCACGGTGTCCGAGGTCGACCTGGCCTCCGGTCAGCAGGTCAGGACCTTCAAGGTGGGCCTGGAACCCAGTGCCCTGCTCGCGGTGGGCCGGACCCTGGTCGTCACCAACACCGACGACGACTCGGTGACCAGCATCGACACCGCCAAGCAGCAGGTGGGCCGCACCTTCGCGGCCAACCCGGCGCCCGGCGCCCCGTACGGCGCGCAGCCCAACGGCCTGGCCATGCTGGACGCCACCCACCTGGCCGTGAGCCTGGGCCGCGACAACGCTGTCGCCGTCTACCAGTACAAGGACGCCTATACCCAGCCCGCCTTCGAAGGCCTGATTCCGACCGGGTCCTTCCCCACGGGGCTGGCCGAGGACGACCGGCTGGGCCGGCTGGTGGTGGCCAGCGAGCAAGGCCTCGGCTCCGTCGGGGCGAACGGCACCGTCGACGAGGGCACCGGCACGAACCCCGCCACCTCGCACCTGGGCTACAACTTCGTCGGCACGGTGCAGACGGTCGTACCCCCGACCGCACAGGAGATGCGCAAGTACACCCAGCAGGTGTTCAGGAACAACCAGTGGAACGGGCTGCGGCAGCGCAACCGCGCGGGCAGCGGAAAGGCCGCCCCGGTGGCCGTACCGCTGCACGTGGGCGACCCGTCCAAGATCAAGCACGTGTTCCTGATCGTCAAGGAGAACCGCACCTACGACCAGGTGCTCGGCGACGACCCGCGCGGCAACGGCGACCCGGGCCTGGCCCAGTTCGGCAAGAGGGTCACGCCGAACATCCACGCGCTGGCCGGCACATACCCGCTCATCGACAACCTGTACTCGGACGGCACCAACTCCGCCGAGGGCCACCACTGGCTGAACCAGGCGTTCGTCAACAACTACCTGCAGCAGATGTACGGCAACTACACCCGGTCGTACCAGACCGGCGACCCGCTGAGCGACGTGAAGTCCGGCTGGATCTGGGACAACGCGCTCAAGCACGGCAGGTCGGTCACCAACTGGGGCGAGCAGACCGACAGTTACGTGGACGCGAGCGGCAAGGGCACGGCCGCGGGCAGCTGGCCCAAGTGGTACCACGACTCCCAGGTGATGGAGGGCAGGGCCACCGGGCCGCTGAACTACCCTGTCGGCTCCTACCAGCCGAAGACGGACATCCCGTCGCTGGCGAAGATCACCCAGCCGGACTTCCCGGACTTCGACCTGAACATCCCCGACCAGTACCGGGCGGACCTGTTCGCGCCGGTCTTCGACACGTACGAGAAGGACGGCAACCTCCCGGCACTCACCATGATGTGGCTGATGGACGACCACACGTCGGGCACCGCACCGGGCGCCATCACGCCGTCCGCGCAGGTGGCCGACAACGACCTGGCACTCGGCCGCATCGTGGACACCATCTCGCACAGCAAGGACTGGAAGAGCACCGCGGTCTTCGTCCTCGAGGACGACTCGCAGAACGGCGTCGACCATGTCGACGGCCACCGCAACCCGACCCTCGTGATCAGCCCGTACGCGGCACGGGGCAAGGTGGTGCACAGCTACTACAGCCAGCTGAACGTCCTGCGGACCATCGAGCAGATCCTCGGCCTGCCGCCCATGAACCAGCAGGACATGGCGGCCGAGCCGATGTACGACGCGTTCACCGACCGGCCGGACTTCACGCCGTACACCCACCTGCCCAACGAGATCCCGCTGACCACCACGAACCCGCAGCCCTCGCAGACCGGGGGCGCGGTGGCCAAGGCCTGGGCCCTGTGGTCGGCCAAGCAGGACTTCAAGACCGAGGACATGGTGAACATGGCCCAGGAGAACCGGGACATCTGGTACTCCTCGAACAACTTCACCAAGCCCTACCCGGGTGACAGGAAGGTGCTGCTGCCCGGCCAGGTGCCGGGTGCGGACGTGGCGCCGACCCCCGACCAGGACGACTGACGGTCGTCGTCAGGATCCCGCGGGGCCGGTCCGCTCGGACCGGCCCCCACCTGTGTGCGGCCGTTGCCGTGGAGGTGTCACAGCAGTGGTGAGACAGCGATACTGCTGCACATGACGACCGACGCGACGACCGAGGCGGCGACCGACACCGGGGAGCCCGCCCTCACCATCGACGAGCTGGCCGCCCAGGCGGGCGTCACGGTCCGCACCATCCGCTTCTACGGCAGCAAGGGGCTGCTCCCGCCGCCGGTGATCGGTCCGCGCCGGGTGGGTCACTACGGGCCCGGGCACGTGGCACGGCTGGCCCTCATCGAGGAGTTGCAGCAGCAGGGCATGACGCTCGCGGCGATCGAGCGGTACCTGGGGCAGCTGCCGCCGGACCTCACCCCGCACGACCTCGCCATCCACCGCGCGGTGGTCGCCTCGTGGGCACCGGACCTGGTGGAGACGGTGTCGCGGCGGGAACTCGAGCGGCGGGCGGGACGGCCGCTCGCCGCCGAGGACGTCGAGCGGCTGGAGGCGATGAGTGTCGTCATGCGAGGGGACGGGGACACGTTCCGTGTCGATTCCGGGCTGCTGCGGCTCGGCGTCCGGCTCCTGGACGTACCGCTGTCGCAGGATGCGATCCTCGCGGCGCGCAAGGTGCTCATCGAGCACTCGCGCGCCGCGGCCCACGAGCTCGCTCAGCTCTTCCGTGGCGAGGTGGCGGAGCGTGACGCACGGGATGTGAAGTCCCTGTCGGCGCACATGCACCCCCTGGTGGTGCAGGCGCTGCTGACGACGTTCCAGCGATCGCTGCGGGAAGAGCTGAGCGAGTGGCTCACCGGGTCACGAACCGGCTGAGTCGCTGAACCGCTCCCCCTTCTCGGCCTTCTCCACGAGCAGCGCGGGCGGGGTGAACCGGTCGCCGTAGCGCTCGGCGAGTTCACGCGCGCGTGCCACGAATCCGGACAGGCCGCCTTCGTAGCCGTTGATGTACTGGAGCACACCGCCGGTCCAGCCCGGGAAGCCGATGCCGAAGACAGAGCCGATGTTGGCGTCGGCGACGGAGGTCAGGACGCCCTCTTCGAGGAGCCGTACGGTGTCGAGTGCCTCGGAGAAGAGCATCCGCTCCTGCATGTCCCGGAACGGGATCTCGGAGCCGGGCCGGGTGAAGTGCTCGCGCAGGCCCGGCCACAGCCCGGCCCGCTTGCCGTCCTCCGCGTAGTCGTAGAAGCCGGCAGCGCCGCTGCGGCCGGTGCGGCCGAACTCGTCGACCATGCGGTCGATGACCGCCTCAGCCGGGTGCGCGGACCAGGTGCCGCCCGCCTCCTCCACGGCCCGCTTCGTCTCGTTCCGGATCTTGCGCGGGAGGGTGAGGGTCAGCTCGTCCATGAGGGAGAGCACCTTGGCCGGGTAGCCGGCCTGGGCGGCGGCCTGCTCCACGGAGGCGGGCTCGATGCCCTCGCCCACCATGGCGACGCCCTCGTTGATGAAGTGACCGATCACCCGGGAGGTGAAGAAGCCGCGCGAGTCGTTGACGACGATCGGCGTCTTGTTGATCTGCCGGACGAGGTCGAACGCGCGCGCAAGGGCCTCGTCGCCGGTGCGCTCGCCCTTGATGATCTCGACCAGGGGCATCTTGTCGACGGGCGAGAAGAAGTGCAGTCCGATGAAGTCGGTCTGCCGCTCCACGCCCTCGGCAAGGGCGGTGATGGGCAGGGTGGAGGTGTTGGAGCACAGCAGCGCGTCCGGGGCGACGACGGCCTCGATCTCCTGGAAGACCTTGTGCTTGAGCGTCGTGTCCTCGAAGACGGCCTCGATCACCGCGTCGCAGCCCGCGAGGTCGGCCGCCTCGGCGGTGGGGGTGATGCGGGCCAGCAGCGCGTCCGCCTTCTCCTGGCTGGTACGGCCCTTGGCGACGGCCTTGGCGCACAGCTTCTCGGAGTAGCCCTTGCCCTTGACGGCCGACTCCAGGGAGACGTCCTTGAGGACGACGTCGATGCCGGCGCGGGCGCACGAGTAGGCGATGCCCGCGCCCATCATGCCGGCACCGAGGACGGCGACCTTGCGGACCTGGCGGGGCTCGATGCCCTTGGGGCGGTTCGCGCCGGAGTTGACGGCCTGCAGGTCGAAGAAGAACGCCTGGATCATGTTCTTCGAGGTCTGCCCGGCGGCCAGTTCCACGAAGTAGCGGGCCTCGATGACCTGGGCGGTCTCGAAGTCGACCTGGGCGCCCTCGACGGCCGCGGCGAGGATGTTGCGCGGCGCCGGGTAGGGGGCGCCGTTCGTCTGCTTGCGCAGGGTGGCCGGGAAGGCGGGCAGGTTGGCGGCGAACTTGGGGTTGGCGGGCGTACCACCGGGGATCTTGTAGCCCGGCTTGTCCCAGGGCTGCTGCGACTCGGGGTTGGCGTCGACGAAGGCCCGGGCCTTGGTGAGCAGTTCCTCCGGTGTGGCGGCGACCTCGTGAACGAGGCCGTTCTCCTGGGCGCGGCGCGCGTTGTACTGCGTGCCCTGCAGGAGCACCTTCAGCAGGGCGTCCGCGATGCCCAGCAGCCGTACGGTACGGACGACTCCGCCGCCTCCGGGGAGCAGGCCGAGGGTCACCTCGGGGCAACCGATCTTGGTGCCGGAGGTGTCGAGGGCGACCCGGTGGTGGCAGGCGAGGGCCAGTTCGAAACCGCCGCCCAGGGCGGCGCCGTTGATCGCGGCGACGACCGGCTTGCCGAGGGTCTCGATGCGGCGCAGGTTGCGCTTGATGGCGAGGCCGCCGTCGAACAGCTCCTGGGCGGTCTCGGGCGTGACCCGGATCAGGTCGCGCAGGTCACCGCCGGCGAAGAAGGTCTTCTTCGCGGAGGTGAAGATGATGCCGCGGATCGAGTCCTGCTCGGCTTCCAGGCGGTCGGTGATCGCGGCGAGGGAGTCGCGGAACGCCTGGTTCATGGTGTTCGCGGACTGGTTGGGGTCGTCCAGGACGAGGGTGACGACACCGGTGTCGTCCTGCTCCCAGCGGATGGTGGTGCTCTCGGTCATGACAGTCGTCTCCGTTGAAGTCTCGTGATTCCGCGGGGAGTTCAGATGCGCTCGACGATGGTGGCGATGCCCATGCCGCCGCCCACGCACAGGGTGGCGAGGCCGTACCGCTTGTCCTGGCGCTCCAGTTCGTCGATGAGCGAGCCGAGGATCATCGCGCCGGTCGCGCCGAGCGGGTGGCCGAGGGCGATGGCGCCGCCGTTGACGTTGACCTTGTCCAGCGTGAGGCCCATGTCCTTCACGAAGCGCAGCACGACCGCGGCGAACGCCTCGTTGATCTCGACCAGGTCGATGTCGTCGATGGTCAGCCCGGCCTTGGCCAGCGCCTTGCGGGTGGCAGGGGCCGGGCCGGTGAGCATGATGGTGGGCTCGGAGCCGGAGACGGCGGCGGAGATGATCCGCGCGCGCGGGGTCAGGCCGTAGCGCTCGCCGACCTCCTTGGAGCCGATCGCGACGAGCGAGGCGCCGTCCACGATGCCGGAGGAGTTGCCCGCGTGGTGGACGTGGTCGATCTTCTCCACCCAGTGGTACTTCTGCAGCGCGACAGCGTCGAAGCCGCCCAGCTCACCGATGTCAGCGAACGACGGCTTGAGCTTGGCGAGGGAGTCGGCGGTGGTGCCGGGGCGCAGGTGCTCGTCGTGGTCCAGGACGACCAGGCCGCTGCGGTCCTTGACGGGGACCACGGAACGCTCGAAGCGGCCTTCCTTCCAGGCGGTGGCGGCGCGCTCCTGGGACAGGGCCGCGTACTCGTCCACGTCCCGCCGGGAGAAGCCCTCGATGGTGGCGATGAGGTCGGCGCCGATGCCCTGCGGCACGAAGTTGACGGCCAGGTTGGTCATCGGGTCGTTGAACCAGGCGCCGCCGTCCGAGGCCATGGGCACCCGGGACATCGACTCCACGCCACCGGCCAGCACCAGGTCCTCCCAGCCCGAGCGGACCTTGGCGGCGGCCAGGTTGACGGCCTCCAGGCCCGAGGCACAGAAGCGGTTCTCCTGGACGCCCGCGACCGTGTCCGGCAGTCCGGCGGCGATCGCGGCGATCCGGGCGATGTCGGAGCCCTGGTCGCCGACCGGCCCGACGACACCGAGCACGATGTCGTCGACCGCGGCCGGGTCGAGGCCCGGGAAGCGGTCGCGGATCTCGTGGATGAGGCCGACGACCAGGTCGATGGGCTTCGTGCCGTGCAGGGCGCCGTTCGCCTTGCCGCGGCCGCGCGGGGTGCGGATCGCGTCGTACACGTACGCTTCGGTGCTCACTGGGGTGCCTTTCGGGAGGGTGGGCCGGGCGGGAGTCGTCGGTCGGGCGGGCTCAGTCGCCGTCCGGGACCAGGTCGTCGTTCACGAGGTCAGGTATGCCCCAGTCCCGCGCCACCGTCTCCGTGCCGGCGCCCGGCAGGGCGGGGCCGGTGCGGACGGTCGTCGGGGTCGCGGAGAAGCGGGGGGCGGGGGCCGGCTGGGTGATGCCGCCGTGGTGGCTGAAGGTGCCGCGGGCGGCCAGGTGCGGGTGGTGCGGGGCCTCGCCGAGGGACAGGACGGGCGCCACACAGGCGTCCGAGCCCTCGAAGAGGGCCGTCCACTCGTCGCGGCTACGGGACTTGAAGCGGGCGGCGACGCGTTCGCGCAGCTCGCCCCAGCGGGTCCAGTCCTTGCGGGCCGGGGCCAGGTCGTCCAGGCCGAGCCGGTGCAGGAACTCCTCGTAGAACCGCGCCTCCAGGGCGCCGACCGCCATGTACCCGCCGTCGGCGGTCTCGTAGGTGCCGTAGTACGGGCAGCCGCCGTCCAGGAGGTTGGCGCCGCGCCGGTCCTGCCAGCCGCCGGCGGCCAGCATGCCGTGGATCATCGCGGACAGGTGCGCGGTGCCGTCCACGATGGCCGCGTCCACGACCTGTCCGGTGCCGCTCGCGCGGGCGTGGTGCAGGGCGGCGAGGACGCCGACGACCAGGTAGAGAGAGCCGCCCGCGTAATCGCCGAGCAGGTTGGCGGGGACGGCCGGCGGCTCGTCCGGGCGGCCGATCATGCCGAGGGTGCCGGTGAGGGCGATGTACGCCACGTCGTGGCCCGCGCGGTCGGCGAGGGGGCCGTCCTGGCCCCAGCCGGTCATGCGGCCGTAGACCAGACGGGGGTTGCGGGCGTGGCAGTCCCCGGGGCCGACACCGAGCCGCTCGGCCACCCCGGGGCGGTAGCCCTCGATGAGGATGTCGGCCCGTTCGGCCAGGTCCAGCACGCGTGCGGGGCCGTCCGGGGCCTTGAGGTCGACGACGACCGAGCGTTTGTTGCGGTTCGTGATGTCGTGGGCGGGGTCGATCGCGAGGCCCGGGCCGCCCGGGCGGTCCACCCGGACCACGTCGGCGCCCAGGTCCGCGAGGAGCATGGCGGCGAACGGCCCCGGCCCGATGCCGGCCAGCTCCACCACGCGCACGCCGCTGAGCGGGCCGTGCCCCGACGTCCTCGGCGTCGCTGCCGTCGTCATGTCGTCCTGCCCCCAAGCCCATGTGACACAACTGATGTAACACCAGTGATGCTAAGAACGCGTTCCACCGGGCACAAGACCTGAACGAGCAAGCGCTTAGCCAAATGCCCGGCCGGCCCCGCCGAGGCCGTGTCCGGGGTCCGCACTGTTCACGCTAGCCTCAGCCACCGACAGCGGCGCGGGCTGCACGATCAAGGGGTGTCATGAGCAGGCTGAAAAGGACGGACCGTCCCTACGACATCGTGCTCTTCGGGGCCACCGGCTTCGTCGGCGCGCTGACGGCGGAGTACCTCGCCGCACATGCCCCCGAGGACCTGCGCTGGGCGATCGCGGGCCGTGACGAACGGAAGCTGGAGCGGCTGCGCGAGAGGCTGCCCGGCGCCTCGGACATCGGGGTGCTGCGGGCCGATGTGAACGAACCGGCCACGCTGCGCGCGCTCGCGGAGCACGCGCGCGTGGTGGCCACGACAGTGGGCCCGTACGTCACCTACGGCGAGGAACTCCTCGCCGCCTGCGCGGACAGCGGGGCCGACTACCTCGACCTCACCGGCGAGCCGGAGTTCGTCGACCTGATGTACGTCCGGCACGACGCACGCGCGCGTGAGACGGGCGCCCGGCTGGTGCACGCCTGCGGATTCGACTCCGTGCCGCACGACCTGGGCGTGTACTTCACGGTCCGGCAGCTGCCGCACGGGGTGCCGCTGACCGTGGACGGGTTCGTGACCGCGGACGCCGCCTTCTCCGGCGGCACGCTGGCGTCGGCGCTGAACCAGCTCGCGCGCGGCCGGCAGATGGCCGCCGCGGCCCGTGAACGCGGCCGGCACGAGCCGCGCCTGATGGGGCGCCGGGTGGCGGCACCGACGGGCGCGCCGCGATTCGCCAAGGAGGTCGGCGCCTGGGCGCTGCCGCTGCCGACCATCGACCCGCAGATCGTGCGCCGCTCGGCGAAGGCGCTGGAGCGGTACGGCCCCGATTTCCGCTACCGGCACTATGCGGCGGTCAGGCACCTGCCGGTCGCCGCGGGCGGCGTCGCCGCGATCGGCGCGCTCGCGGCCGCCGCCCAGCTGCCGCCCGCCCGCCGCTGGTTGTCGGACCGGCTCAGGCCCGGGGACGGGCCGGGCCCCCAGAAGCGGGCGCAGAGCTGGTTCAAGGTGCGCTTCGTGGGCGAGGGCGGCGGGCAGCGTGTCTTCACCGAGGTCGCGGGTGGCGACCCGGGCTACGACGAGACGGCGAAGATGTTCGCCGAGGCGGCCCTGAGCCTGGCCTTCGACGAGCTGCCGCCGACCGCCGGGCAGGTCACCACGGCCACCGCGATGGGCGATGCGCTGACCGAGCGGCTGCGCGCGGCGGGCATCACCTTCCGGGTGGCGGCCGGCCGGTAGGTCTCAGGTGTTACAGCTGCCACCCCAGCAGCGTGCAGAGCATCCCGCCGATCCAGGCGAGCCCCGCCACCACGGCGAGGATCAGGGCGGCCGTCACGGCGCGCTCGACGGACGGGGCCGAGTCGGTCACGGGCTTGGCGGGACGGTGTGTCGTCATGCGGGCCAGCCTGCCGGTGGGGCGGTCTCGGGCACATCCGTACGCGTACTCAGTCGACGTACTCAGCCGGGTCCGGCCGCCCTGCTCCCGTACTTGAGACTTTCCGAGCCCGGAATACCGAGCCACCTGCGGCCACGCGCTCGAAAGCTTCACCGGGAAGTTCAATGAGACGCTGGAATCCCAGGCCGAAGGAGGCGGAACAGAAGTGAAGTTCGTGCTGGAAGTGACCGTGGACGAGGGCGCGTCGGCGGCGGACCGGGCCGGCGAGCTGGGGCGGATCCTGCGCTACTGGGGCGGCAATCTCCACCACTACGCCCTGGAACCCGGCGACGGCTCCGCCGTCCACGACTCGCAGTATCAGGAAGTCGGCGCCTGGCGCATGGACGCCTCCTGAGCCGCTCCCGCGGTCGCTTCCTGAAGCGCCCGCCGGCACAGCGCGTCCGCCCTGCGCGTGGTCTCGGGCAGCCGGTACGCGGGCGTCAGCGCCAGTGTGTGCGCGAGGGCGTTGTCGAGGCTCACACGGTGGCCTACGGAGACGAACACCGGCTTGACGCCGTCCCGGGTGCGCAGGGCGCGGCCGACGTCCTCGGTCCCCGAAAGGAGCGGTGCGGCACTGCCCCGCCCGGGCCCCGGGTCGTTGTACGTGAAGGTGAACGGGTTCTTGGCGACGCCGATGGTCGGCAGACCGGTGAGCACGCCGAGGTGGCTGGCGAGGCCGAAGCGGCGCGGGTGGGCGAGGCCGTAGCCGTCGCACACCACCAGGCCGGGCGGGCAGGGCAGGGCGTCCAGGGCGGCCCGCACGGTCGGGATCTCGCGGAAGGCGAGCAGTCCGGGAACGTACGGGAACGAGATCCGGCCGACGGCCGTCGTCTCCGCGACGACCTCCAAAGTGGCCGCGTCCAGGACGACGGCCGCCGCGGCGACCAGGTCGCGGTCGTCGTCGTAGGCGACGTCGACACCCGTGACCCGGCCCGTGCCGGGCGGCGGCCCCGGCTCGTCGAGCACCACCCGCCCGCGCAGCCGGTCCTGTACGGCGCGGGCCTCTTCCTCGGTCGCGGGCCAGCCCGCGGGTACCCCTACGGTCGTCATGGTGCCCCCGACTGTACGGCCCGCGGACGGCCCGTCGGGCCCCGGGGGTAGGCTCGCGATCATGTTCGTACTGGAGCTGACCTACACCGCCCCGCTCGATGCCGTGGACGCCGTCCTGCCGGCGCATGTGACCTGGCTGGAGGAGCAGTACGAGAAAGGCTTCTTCCTGGCCTCCGGGCGCAAGAACCCCCGCGACGGCGGGATGATCCTGGCCGTCGCCGAGGACCGCACCCGTATCGAGGAGGTCGTCGCGGGCGATCCGTTCGTGGCCGCAGGGGTGTGCGCGTACCGCGTCACGGAGTTCATCGCCACGAAGACGGCCCCCGAACTGGCAGACCACCGGCAGACGCTGAGCTGAGCCCGGCGGCTCAGCCCTTCTTCGCGTTCAGCGCGCGCTGCAGCTGCGCCTTGTTCATGTCCGAACGGCCCTCGATGCCGCGCTGCTTCGCCTCGTTGTACAGCTGGTCGTAGGTCGGGCCCTGGGACCCCTTGCCCGACCGCTGGCCGCCGCGCTTGCCGGACGACATGTCCTGGGTCGAGCTGCGGCTCGCGGTCTTGGACTCGCCGGAGCGGGCGCGTTCCTTGTTCACGGTCCGCGCGGCGATCTCCTTGGCGCGCTCGGTGCTCTCGCCCCGGTCCTGCGCGCTCTTCTTGATGTGCTCGTACTGACGCTCGCGCTTGGAGCCTGAACCGGCGGGCACGATCGCTCCCTTCCTCGCTTCCCGTAGGAAGCGAGTACCCGGGTTCCGAGCGCTCACGTCAGCGTTCCAGCCGGGCCACCCGCCCCTTCTCCCCGGCTGCCCAGCAGCTCAGGTCGGGGGTGCAGTCCACGGTGTCGTACGAGCCGGTGTCGAGGGTGCGCCAGGTGCGGCCGCCGTCGGTGGTCACATCGGTGCCGGTCGGGCCGACGGCGAGAGCGGCGGTGCGACTGTGCGGGAGCCAGGCGGCGCCGGAGCGGTAGGCGGGCGGCGGGGCGGTGGCCGGCCGCCAGGTGCGGCCGCCGTCGGCGGTGACCGCTGCGGCCTGCGGTGAGGACTGGTCGGGGCGGTAGTCGCCGCCGACCGCGAGGCCGTGCGTGCGGTCCCGGAAGGCGAGCGCGAACACGCCACGGGCCGGATCCCCGGCCGGAACCGGCGTGTCGGCGGCCGTCCAGGTCAGGCCGCGGTCGGCGGAGTGCAGCACGCGCGCGCGGGCACCGCCGCCGGTGGCCAGCCAGACGTCCTTCGGGCCGGAGGTGACCAGGCACTGGCCGCTCGCGGCGAAGCCCGCCTCGCCGTCCAGGGCGGCCGGCATGCCGTCGGCGGGCAGCACCTGCCAGGAGCGGCCGCCGTCATGGGTGGACAGGATGCGGAACCTGCCGTCCACGGGGTCGCTCATGGCGAGGCCGTGACGGCGGTCGAAGAAGGCGAGGCAGTCGTAGAAGGCCTTCGGGTCGGTGTTGCGGAAGGACTCCGTCCAGGTCGCTCCGCCGTCGTCGGTGCGGTACACCCGGGAGGCCTCGCCCTCGCCGATGGCCAGGACCACCGCGCGCCGCGCGTCGAACGCCTCGACGTCCCGGAACTGGAGGTCGGCCGCACCCGGCGGAGAGACGTTTCGCCAGCTTGCCCCGCCGTCCGTGGTGCGCAGCACGGTGCCGCCGGTACCGGCCAGCCAGGCGGTGTCGCGGTCGACGGCGGACAGGCCGCGGAAGCGGACCTGCGGGGTGCCGCTGTTCTTCGCCGCCCAGTGCACGGCCCCCTGGCTCTTCGCCGCCCCGTGCCCGGCCGCCTCGCCGAGCGGCCGTGCCTCGGCGGCCGGGACCGTCAGCGCGGCCAGCGCCGCCCCGCACGCCACCCCCGCCGCCACCAGCCGGCCCGTCCGTCCCCTGCCTCGCGTGCTCCCCGAACGCCTCATGGCGGGCGAAGCTAGCCCACCGGTCCGCCGCCGTCCAGAGGACCTCACGGCTGCACACCCGTGCATGAACGCGGTGACCGAGGTCACTCGTTCCCGGCGTGCACGGATTGGCCGATTCTTTCGTCTCTTCCAGTGCCAGGCCTCACCCGCCCGGAAGTACGTCCAGCCGTCACAAGGGAGCAAGGTGTTGTCCACCGTCATCGAGCAGCCCGTAGAGGCCCGCCTCGTCGCTGCCGCGCCGCGCATGCAGAGCATTCCCGCCACGCTGCGCTACGACCGGAGCGACCCGTTCGCCGTCCGCATGACCTTCCCGGCCCCGGCCACCCTGGAGGGCGTCGAGGTCTGCTGGACCTTCTCCCGCGAACTCCTCGCGGCCGGGCTGCACGGCCCGGAGGGCTTCGGGGACGTCCGGGTACGGCCGTACGGCTACGACCGCACCGTACTGGAGTTCCACGCGCCCGAGGGCACCGCGATCGTGCACGTGCGTTCCGGCGAGATCCGGCGGTTCCTGGAGGCGACCGGCGACCTGGTACCCGTCGGTCTGGAGCACCTTCAGCTGGACCTCGACCACGGCCTGGCCGAGCTGATGCGGGACGCCTGCTGACGCACTACCCGCGGGTGAGCAGCGTGTTCAGCTCGCCGTAGTCGAACCCGCCGGTCAGCGCTCCGTACGTCCCCTCCCGCAGCAGCTCCCGCGCGGCACGGCGGACGAGGGCGTGGGCGGCCTGGGCGAGGCCCGCGCCCGCACTGATCCGGGCGACACCGAGAGCGGCCAGTTCGGCGACCGACGGCGCACCGGGGCCCACCATCACGTTGAGCGGCCCGTCGACGCCCGCGACGAGCGCCTTGACGGTCTCCGGGTCGACGGCCCCGGGGACGAAGATCCCGTCGGCGCCCGCGGCCCGGAAGGCGGCGGCCCGCTCCAGGGCCGGGTCCCCTCCCCCGGCGCCGCGCAGGAAGATGTCGATCCGGCCGTTGATGAACAGCGGCACGCCCGCCTGGTCGGCGGCCGCACGCGCCGCGGCAATCCTCCCCCCGGACTTCGTCCGGGGGGACCCCCATTTCGCTTCGCTCGCCTGCTCGGCGACCGGCCGCAGCGGCTCACCACCCGCCTCATGGCGGGCGTCCTCGATGTTGACGCCGACCGCGCCCGCGGTGAGCACCGCATCGACGGTGTCGGCGACCCCGGCGGCATCCTCGGCACAGCCGCCCCCGATGTCGGCGCTGACCGGCACCCCTACAGCAGCCACGATGCGGGCGACGGCCGCCGGCGCACGGTCACGGTCGAGCCGGTCAGCAGGACGAGGGGGCGGCCGGGCACGTGCAGGGCACGGAAGGCGAGAGCGCGGTCGTGGAGCGGGTGCTGAAGCGTCATGCGGGCAAGTCAAACAGCCCCGACAGGGCGGACGCCGGCAGAAATCCGACGCGAATCGTGGGCCCCGGAGAGCGCGCGAATTTAATGGCGTTGACAGCCTTCCCGGCCCGCTCGTACGGTGTACAACGTTCCTGTTGCCGCCGATTGGAGAAGGACGTTGCTCGTCTGAGGTCCTGAGACACCGCGTTCACACCGGTGAGGTGTGCGTGGCGTACGACCTCGGCGTCCGAGCCGTCCACAGGCACAGGTCTCTTTTTTCCGTGCCCCAGGCCTTCGGTTTCCGCCTCGCGGTGTCTCTACACGCGCTCGCCCGACCGCACCCAGCAACCGCGAGGCCCTCATGTCTACTTCCCTCACCTGCACGTCACTCACCTTCGCCTGGCCCGACGGCACCCTTGTCTTCGACGGCCTCGACACCGCCTTCGGCCCCGGCCGGACCGGACTCGTCGGCGTCAACGGATCGGGGAAATCAACCCTGTTGAAGCTGCTCGCCGGCGAGCTCACCCCGGCCGGCGGCACCGTCAAGGTGACCGGCGAGGTCGGCTACCTCCCGCAGAACGTCACACTCGACACCACGCTCCGCGTCGACGAGGCCCTCGGCATTGCCGGCCGGCGGGCCGCCCTGCACGCCATCGAGGCGGGCGACGTCGCCGAGGAGCACTTCGAGACGGTCGGCGACGACTGGGACGTCGAGGAGCGTGCCGTCGTCACCCTCGGCGAACTCGGCCTCGGCCACATCGGCCTGGACCGCACCGTCGGCGAGGTGTCCGGCGGCGAGTCGGTGCTGCTGCGCCTGGCTGCGCTGCTGCTGCGCCGCCCGGACGTCCTGCTCCTGGACGAGCCCACCAACAACCTGGACCTGTACGCGCGCCGGCGGCTTTACGCGGCCGTCGCCTCCTGGCCGGGCGTACTGGTGGTCGTCAGCCACGACCGTGAACTCCTGGACCTGGTCGACCAGATCGCGGACCTGCGCTCCGGGGAGATCACCTGGTACGGCGGCAACTTCTCGGCCTACGAGGAGGCCCTCGCCGTCGAACAGGAGGCGGCCGAGCGGATGGTGCGCGTGGCGGAGGCGGACCTGCGCAAGCAGAAGCGCGAACTCGCCGACGCCCAGGTCAAGCTGGCCCGCCGCAAGCGGTACGGGCAGAAGATGTGGGACAGCAAACGGGAGCCGAAAGTGGTCATGGGCGAGCGCAAACGCCAGGCCCAGGTCGCGGCCGGCAAGCACCGCATCATGCACGAGGAGAAGCTCACCGAGGCCAGGGAGCGCCTTGACGAGGCGGTGGAGGCCGTACGGGACGACGACGAGATCCGGGTCGACCTGCCGTACACCGCCGTCCCGCCGGGCCGGGAGGTGCTCACCCTGGAGAACCTGGAGATGGCCCATGGGGCGCGCGTCGAGGGGATCCTCGATCTGCGCGGCCCGGAGCGGATCGCCCTCGTCGGCCGCAACGGCGCCGGCAAGACGACGCTGCTGCGGACCGTCGCCGGGGAGCTGGCGGCGGTGGCCGGCGAGGCGCGTGTGCACGTCCCGCTGCGGTTCCTGCCGCAGCGCCTGGACGTGCTGGACGACGAGCGCACGGTCGCCGAGAACGTGGCCCGGTTCGCGCCGGGCGCCACGAACAACCGGATCCGGGCGCGTCTCGCCCGCTTCCTGTTCCGGGGCGCGCGGGCCGACCAGCAGGCCGGGACGCTCTCGGGCGGCGAGCGTTTCCGTGCGGCCCTGGCCGCGCTGATGCTCGCCGAGCCCGCACCGCAGCTGCTCCTGCTGGACGAGCCGACCAACAACCTCGACATGGCGAGCGTCCGGCAGCTGACCTCGGCCCTGGAGTCGTACGAGGGCGCGCTGCTCGTGGCCAGCCACGACCTGCCGTTCCTGGAGTCGATCGGGATCACGCGGTGGCTGCTGATGGAGGAGGGAGAACTGAAGGAGACCACGCCCGAGGCGATCGCGGATCCGGCCTAGCCGGGCCGACGGGGGTCTCAGGAGAGGCACAGCCTGACAACGAGGGTTTTGTCCTTGCCGGAGCGCCCTGCATGATGGCGGACCGGCGCCGCGTCTCGGCGCCGGAACCGCACCGCCGATACGAAAGGCCGCTCGTGCCCAGCAAGAAGGCGCTCGTCCGCCGTCCCAGCCCCCGCCTCGCCGAAGGCCTGGTGACGCACATCGAGCGGGAGAAGGTCGACGTCGAGCTCGCCGTCGAGCAGTGGGAGGCGTACGTCGAGGCCCTCGGCACGCACGGCTGGGAGACCATCGAGGTCGACCCGGAGGACGACTGCCCGGACTCGGTCTTCGTCGAGGACACCGTCGTCATGTACAAGAACGTGGCGTTGATCACCCGGCCCGGCGCCGAGTCCCGGCGGGAGGAGACCGCGGGCGTCGAGGAGGCGGTGGCCCGCCTCGGCTGCTCGGTGAACTGGATATGGGAGCCGGGCACCCTGGACGGCGGTGATGTCCTGAAGGTCGGCGACACCGTCTACGTGGGCCGGGGCGGACGCACCAACGCGGCCGGTGTGCAGCAGCTGCGGGCCGCCTTCGAGCCGCTCGGTGCGCGCGTGGTGGCGGTTCCGGTGAGCAAGGTGCTGCATCTGAAGTCGGCGGTCACCGCGCTGCCGGACGGGACGGTGATCGGGCACATCCCGATGGTGGACCGGCCGTCGCTGTTCCCGGGCTTCCTGTCGGTGCCCGAGGAGTCCGGCGCGCACGTGGTGCTGCTCGGCGGCCACAAGCTGCTCATGGCGGCGAGCGCCCCGAAGACGGCGGAACTGCTGACCGACCTCGGCCACGAGGTGGTCACGGTGGACATCAGCGAGTTCGAGAAGCTCGAGGGCTGTGTGACCTGCCTCTCGGTGCGGCTGCGGGAGCTGTACGCCTGAACGGGTGATCCCGCCACTCCGGCAGCCCTGGGACCTGCGGGTCCCGGGGCTGTTTGACATGCCCTCAAAAAGCCGATCCGGGGGTGCTGATCAGCGATCTTTACAGCGAACTTAACCTACGGCTTCGTAACCTACGGCTTCGTAGCCTACGATCTCGTAGGTTTCCGGCACCGCTCGCCGGACCGTCCTCTTTCTCTCCCCCTGTGTTCGGCGTTCCCCCTGGAGTTCCCGTGACGATCACCTCCCCTCACCTCGGCAGCCCGTCCGTGTGGACCGACGCGCGGCTGCTGTACGCGCTGGAGGAAGTGGTCGAGAACGAACTGAACCGGCATCTGAAGATCGCCAAGGACTGGATGCCGCACGAGTACGTGCCCTGGAGCGACGGCCGCAACTTCCCCGGCCTGTTCGAGGACGGCGAGGCCTGGGACAAGGAACAGTCCAAGGTCACGGAGATCGGCCGCATCGCCCTCATCGTCAACCTGCTGACCGAGGACAACCTCCCCAGCTACCACCACGAGATCGCCTCGCTCTTCGGCCGCGACGGCGCCTGGGGCACCTGGGTGCACCGCTGGACGGCCGAGGAGGGCCGGCACGGCATCGTGATGCGCGACTACCTGCTCACCTCGCGCGCGGTGGACCCGGACAAGCTGGAGCAGTTCCGGATGTCGCACATGAGCGAGGGCTTCGAGTCCGACAACCGGCACTCGATGCTGCACTCGATCGCCTATGTCGCCTTCCAGGAGCTCGCGACCCGGATCTCGCACCGCAACACCGGCCACCAGTCCGGCGACCCGGTCTGCGACCGCATGCTCGCCCGCATCGCGACCGACGAGAACCTGCACATGGTCTTCTACCGCAACCTCCTGAAGGCTGCCTTCGAACTCGCCCCCGACCTGACCATGCAAGCGGTCCGCGACGTCGTGGTCAACTTCCGCATGCCCGGCCACGGCATCCCCGGCTTCGAGCGCGCCGCGGCCCAGATGGCGATCGGCGAGGTCTACAACCTGCGCATCCACCACGACGACGTCCTCCAGCCCGTGCTGCGCTTCCTGAAGATCATGGAGATCGACGGCCTGGGCCCGGAGGGCCGCCAGGCACAGGAGGAACTCGGCCTGTACATGGGCGGCCTGAACGCGGAGGCCCTGAAGTTCGACGAGAAACTGGCGGCCCGCAAGGCGCGCATGGCGGCGCGGGCCGCGGGCTGAGCGAGCACCGGGTGACCCCTGGGGCCGGGCCGTCGAGTGGACCCGGGCCGTCGATCCGGCGGCCGGGCCCGGCCCGCCCATGGACATGAACGCTCCGTTTCGCTGCCGTACGCGCGCGTGCCGAATGAGCTGCGCGGGCTGTCGGTGGCCTGCGGCGGCATGCCCGCATCCGGGTCCACACCGGAGCCGAGCAGGCGCGCGCCGAGTCGTACACGGGCAGCGCCCGCAACGCTGCGCCCGAAGGCGTCCCCGGATCCAGACCGGGCTCCGGATCCTGACCGCGCGCCGGGATCGTGGCCGGCACGGTTTCCCTGCGGCCGAACAGTGGTGGGTTCCGGCGGCCGCGCGTCAGTCGGACGTGCGTCGCAGGGCGAGCCGTTCCTTCTCCGACAGGCCGCCCCAGACGCCGAAACGTTCGTCGTTGTCGAGTGCGTAGTCGAGGCAGGCGGAGCGCATCTCGCACATGCCGCAGATGCGCTTCGCCTCGCGCACCGAGCTGCCGGGCTCGGGGAAGAAGAAGTCCGCCCCGGTCTGCGCGCACAGGGCCTGAGCCTGCCAGGCGGTGTCGGCCGGGGTGATCGTTTCGATGTGCATGGCCAGGATCGTGCCGGGCGGCGAAAAACGTTCGATCAACGCCAGGTCAACGACGCGGCCGGGGCCCTGGACCGCCCCGATCATGCTCCTCGGGACGGTCTACCGCACGGCGGCGCGCGGCAGCAGTACGAAAACCCGGAGAAGCCTGCGAGCACCTTGCGAGTACCTTGCGAGAGCCTTGCGGGTCACCCGGGCGACCGGGTGCACCGGTCCGGCGCACGGCGGCGCTCCGGCAGCGGTTGTCAGTGGGCGGTGCAAGACTCGTCAGTGCAGCGGACAGGCCCGTCTCACGGGCCCGCTTTCGAGGAGGGCGAAGATGCTCACCACCCGTTTCGTCGACGGCGCTCCCAACTGGATCGACGTCGGCACCCCCGACATCGACGGCGCCCAGTCCTTCTACGGCGGTCTGTTCGGCTGGCGGTTCCAGTCGGCGGGGCCGGACGCCGGCGGCTACGGCTTCTTCCAGCTGGACGGCAGGACCGTCGCCGGCGGCATGCAGACCGGCCCGGACCAGGGTCCGCCGGCCTGGACGGTGTACTTCCAGAGCGCGGACGCGCAGGCCACCGCCAAGGCGGCCGAACAGGCGCACGGCAGCGTGCTGTTCCAGCCCATGGACGTGATGGGCCAGGGGCACATGGCGGTCCTCGCCGACCAGGCGGGCGTACCGTTCGGGATCTGGCAGCCAGGGCAGACCAAGGGCGTGGACGCGGCGAACGAACCGGGTGCGCTGTGCTGGGTCGAGCTGTACACGCCGGACATCGCAGCGGCCGCAGCGTTCTACCACCAGGTCCTCGCACTGGAGACCTCGGCCGTGCCGTTCCCGGGCGGCACGTACACCTGTGTCAACCCGGGCGGTGCCGAGGAGGATGCGATGTTCGGCGGGATGGTCCCGCTCGCCGACGACCCGACCGAGGCGGAGAGCGGCCCCTACTGGCTGCCCTACTTCGAGGTCGAGGACACGGACGCCGTGGTCGAGAAGGCACAGCAGCTGGGCGGCACGGTGCGCATGCCGGCGACGACCATGGAGGGCGTCGGCCGCATGGCCAAGCTCGCCGACCCGTACGGCGTCCGTTTCGCGGTGATCAAGAGCGAGCCGCCGCAGGGCTGAGACCGCAGGGCGGCTCCACGGCTCGGGGTGGACGCGGCCACACGGATGCGGACCCGGGCGGACGGGTGGCCCAGGCCTGTCCGGCGGATCCTGCCGGAATCGCGGGGTCCGGCACGACACCTGTACTGATGAGGCGCCGTCGCCTGGAGCCGGGCTGATCCGCCGGACAGGCCCTAGGCGGACGCGCGGCGTATCAGCGTGGTCGGCAGGATCACGCCGGCCGCCGCCTCGTCCGCCGACTGCTCGCCGACCCGGCCGGGGCGGCCGGGCCTGCCGGCCTGGCCGCGCAGCAGGAGGCGGGCCATCAGCCGGCCCATCTCCTCGATGTCCTGACGGACCGTGGTGAGCGGCGGGTCGGCCTGTTCAGCGACGGGCAGCACGTCGTCGAAGCCGATCACGGCCACGTCCTCCGGCACACGCCGGCCGGTCTCGCGCAGTACGCGCAGGGCACCGAGCGCGGTGAGGTCGTTGGCGGCGAACACCGCGTCGACGTCCGGGCAGCGGTCGAGGAGTTCCCGCATGGCGCGTTCGCCGCCGCCCGGGGTGAAGTCGCTCTCCACGACGAGCCGCGGGTCCGCGTCGCCCACGATGTCCCGGTAGCCGTCGAGCCGGTCCACCGCCGAGGTCTGGTCCAGCGCGCCGGTGATGTGCGCGATCCGGGTCCGTCCGAGGCCCACGAGATGGCGTACGGCCTCGCGGGCACCGCCCCGGTTGTCGCTGTCCACGTAGACCGGGCCGGGGGTGCCGTCGCTCCAGTCGGGCCGGCCGCCGAACACCGTGGGCACGCCCGCGTTCCGGATCAAGCCGGGCAGCGGGTCGTCGAGGTGCAGGGAGAAGACGAGCGCACCGTCGACGTGGCCTCCGGCGAGATAGCGGGCCACGCGCGCGTGGTCGGCGCGGCCCTCGGTCAGCAACAGCACGAGCTGGTTGTCGTGGGCCGTCAGCTCCTTGCTGATGCCGCGCAGTTGCAGCGCGAAGAAGGGGTCGGCGAAGACCCGGGCCTCGGGCTCGGCGATGACGACCGCGACGGCGTCGTGCCGCTTGGTGACCAGGCTGCGTGCCGCCTGGTTGGGCACGTAGCCGAGCTCCTCGACCGCCTGCCGGACCCGTGTGACGAGGGGCTCTCTGACGCCGTCCCCGCCGTTGACCACCCGCGACACGGTGGCCCGGGACACCCCGGCCCGCGCGGCCACGGCCTCCAGCGTGGGACGCGACACTGCCTCGGTCACTTCGGGACTCCTCATCGGCGGCTGGCGATCAGGATAGCCGCGGTGCGGTCCGGTCGCCGGGGCCGGAAAAGGGAGTTGCGCCAAGGCTTCCGGCTCGGTGAGGATCGCCGCATGACGACGAGAAAGGCTCATGCCGGCTGAGCGCCCCGAGACGCGGCTCGCGCCCTACGCGCGTCTGCCGCGCACCTATCGCGACCGGCACATCATCCACAGTTCGGTCGACGCGTTCGGCCGGGCGCACTGGCTGCTCGGCGAGCGTCCGCCCGAGCAGCAGGGACCCGGTCCCTACGACGCCTTGGTGGTCACCGTCGCCGAGGGGGCGTGTCACGAGACGTACCTGAGCGCGGTGTTGCCCTGGCGCCCCCGTGTCGAGGCCCTGCCCGACGGAGGATTCGTACTGGCGGCTGCCCGGTCGGCCAAGGACGACGAGCAACAGGTGCAGGTCTTCGACGCACTGGGCCGGGGGACCCGCACCTTCCGCGTGGGAGACGCCATCGAGCATCTCCTGGCGGACGGAACGGGAGAACTCTGGCTCGGCTACTTCGACGAGGGCATCTACGGGGACGCGTTGAGCGCGCCGGGCCTGCGCCGGTGGAGCATCACGGGCGAGCCCCTGTGGTCCTACAGTCCCGTGCCCGGTGCGGGATGGATCTCCGACTGCTACACCCTCAACGTGGCCGGGCGCACCGCCTGGGCGTGTCCGTACACCCACTTCCCACTCCTCGAGGTGGGTGAGGACCAGGTCGTGCGGGCGCGGGAGAACCCCGTGCGGGGCGCCACGGGGCTCGCCGTACAGGGCGAACGGGCGGTGTTCTTCGGCGGGTACCGCGACGACCGCAACCGGATCGTCGACTGCCGGCTGACGAACACCTCCGTGGAACCGGTCACCGAGAGCCGTCTGGTCCGCCCGGACGGCGGCCGGCTCGGCCGGCGCCGGATCGTCTCCCGGGGCTCCCGGCTCTATGTCCAGGTCAAACCGTTCACCGAGTGGTTCGTCCTCGACCTCGCGTGAGGGTTGTCCACAGGCCCGGCCCATTGTCAGTGGCGTGCGGCAAGCTGTGATCAGTGACGGAACACGCGCCATGGACCACGGGAGGGCACAGTGTTCAGGGGGATCGACGGCGTCGACTGGGCGTCGATGGGGCATGCGTACACGGACTCGGCCACCGATGTGCCGGAGCTGCTGTGGGGGTTGGCGTCGGACGATCCGGAGCGCCGGGAGATCGCACTGGACGGCATGTACGGCGCGGTGCACCACCAGGGTGATGTGTACGACAGCACCATCGCCTGCGTGCCGTTCCTGTTCGAGCTGATCGCGAACCCGGCGATCGCGGACCGCGGTGCCGTGATCGAGCTGCTGTGCAGCATCGCCCACGCGTCGGACGACGACGACGGGGAGGACGCCGAGGGCCTCGCCGAGTTCGACGAGGACGAACACGAGGAGTGGATGCGGCACTTCTTCGTGGCGCGTGACCTGGTCCGCGGGCGGGCCGGGTCCTTCCTCGGGCTGCTGGGCGATCCGGATCCCGGGGTGCGCGCCGCCGCGCCGGGTGCGCTGGCGCGGCTGCACCCGGACCCGGTGCGGGTGTTCGGGGCCGTGTGCGACCGTGTGCCCGCGGAGACGGACCCGGAGGCCGTCCGGTCCCTGGCGCGTGCCCTGGGCACGCTGGCCGTGCGGCACCCCGTCGGCCTGGGCCTGGAGGCGGCCCGGAGACTGAAGGATCTCGTGTCCGGCACGCCCGATCCCCAGCTGCGGATGACGGCACTGGCCTTGCTGGCGCGCTGTGCTCCCGGCGAACTGCCGCCGGACACCGTGGACATCGCGCTGGACGTCATGCGGCTCGCCCGGGAGGCGGACGAGCTCGGCCCGCCGCCCGCCGCCCCCGAGCGGCCCCGCACGGACACCCTGATCTCCCACGTGCGCGAGCTGCACGTGGAGCACCGGCGCAGCCTCGACCTGGACGACGCGGCGGACCTGCTCGAAGAACTGCACACAGAGCTGCGCGACCGCGTCGACCTGCGTTTCCCGCTCCTCGTCGGCCAGTTGGGCAGTCCCAGCCTGCGCCAGCGCAGACATGCGGTCGGCACGGCAGGACGGCTGCTGACGGGATGGCGGGCCCCCGACGACGAGCCGCTGCTGGCGCTGGCCCGGCTGCTCGCCGACGACGATCTGCGGCTGCAGAAGGCGGTGCTGTCGGAGCTGCGGTATCTGGCACCGGCCGCACACCGCGTGTCCGAAGGCGTGGCGGCCTACCTCGAGAGCTGGGCGGACCGGCCGCTGGAAGCCGACACTCCCTTCCGGGACCTGGCCGTCGGCATGGCCTTCGAGGTGCTGGCCCTTCAGGGCGACGACCGGATCGTGCCGGCGCTCACCCACGTCCTGGAAGTGGTCGAGATCCCCGAGAAGCTGGCCCGGTGGATCGAGGCGCTCGGCCCCGAGGCGGCGGCCCCGCTCGGCCCCGTGCTCCACGAGCGGCTGGCCCAGCTGGACCACGGGACATCGTCCGTGGACCAGGACCGCCTCCTCGATGCCCTGGGCGCGCTCCGGCACGCCGAGTCGGTGCCGCTGCTGACCCGCATCCTGACCGAAGCCGAGCACTTCCGGACGACGGAGGGGGCCCTGCAGGCCCTGTCCGCCTTCGGCCCCCAGGCCGCCGAAGCCATTCCCCTGGTACGGCGGTTGTGGAAGGACGGCACCCTCGCGGACGAGCGCCGCATCCATGTCGCCCAGGCCCTGTGGGCCCTGACCGGCGAGGCGGAGGCCGTGCTGCCCGTGGTCGGCGAGTGCCTTTGGTCACAGATGTGGAGCCCTTGGTACGCCGCCATGAACCTCACCGAGGACCTGGGCCGGTCCGGCGCCGCGCTCGCACCCCGGTTGCGCAAGATGATCACGGCCGGTCATACACCGGCCCGGGCGGCCGTCGGCCTGTGGCAGGTCACCGGAGAGACGGACGAGGCACTCCCCGTGCTCCTGAGAGAGTGGTCGGCCACACCGGCCCAACGCCCCTTCATAGCCGCCTGTCTGGCGGGCATGGGCCCGGCAGCCGCACCGGCCCTGCCGCTGATACGCACGGAACTGGCCTCCTCCCGCCGCCACAACAACGACGACTCCCGAGGCAACATGCGCTACGACGTCGCTGCGGACGTCGCCCTCCAGACGTACTGCCGGCGTGTGCTGGCCGGGTTCGGCGAGCGGATCGACACCCCGGTGCGCTGAGGCAGGAAGCGTCAGGGCGTCTCCTCCCGCCGCGCCCGGCTCGGCTGGACCCGCTTGGGCTCGCCCGGCATCTTCGGGTACTCCGGCGGGTACGGCAGATCGCCCAGGCCGTGGTCGCGTTCGTCGCGGCGGGCCAGTTCCA
The DNA here is from genome assembly GCF_001513965.1 of Streptomyces cellostaticus. Classification (GTDB taxonomy): domain Bacteria; phylum Actinomycetota; class Actinomycetes; order Streptomycetales; family Streptomycetaceae; genus Streptomyces; species Streptomyces cellostaticus. The sequence continues at coordinate 428,038 of NZ_KQ948015.1, forward strand.
GGAGGGCCTCCAGGGAGAAGGCGTGGTCGTCCATGTCGGCGTGCACGTCACCGAGTTCGGCGAAGCGGGCCGGCATGGTGGCGAGGTCGAAGTCACGGGGGTGGGCCACGCCCACCTCCTCCCAGCGCAGGGGCGCGGAGACGGGGGCGTGCGGGCGGGGTCGTACGGAGTAGGCGGAGGCGATGGTGCGGTCGCGGGCGGTCTGGTTGTAGTCCAGGAAGATGCGCTCGCCGCGCTCCTCCTTCCACCACTTGATGGTGACCTGGTCGGGCATCCGGCGTTCCATCTCCCGGCCGACCGCGATCGCGGCGCGCCGCACCTGGGTGAAGGTCCAGCGCGGTTCGATGGGCACGAAGACGTGCAGACCACGGCCGCCGGAGGTCTTCGGCCAGCCGCGCAGGCCGCCGAACTCGTCGAGGACGGCGCGCAGTTCGTGGGCGGTGCGCACGGCGTCGTCGTAGTCGGTGCCGGGCTGCGGGTCCAGGTCGATACGGAGTTCGTCGGGGTGGTCGACGTGGGTGCGGCGGACCGGCCAGGGATGGAAGGTGAGCGTGCCGTACTGGGCGGCCCACACCACGGCGGCCTCCTCGGTGGGGCACATCTCGTCGGCGCTGCGGCCGCTGGGGAAGGTGATGTGGGCGGTGGGGATCCAGGCGGGCATACCCTTGGGGGCGCGCTTCTGGTAGAACCACTCGCCGCCGACGCCGTCCGGGTAGCGCTGGAGGGTGGTGGGGCGGTCGCGCAGGGCGCGCAGGATGCCGGGGCCGACGCAGGCGTAGTACTGGGCGAGGTCCAGCTTGGTGAATCCGCGCTCCGGGAAGAAGACCTTGTCCGGGCTGGACAGCCGTACGGTCCGGCCTGCCACGTCCAGTTCCACCGCATCGCCCATGCGGCCACGGTAGGCGTACCCGGCATACAGCGCATACCGGGCAGCAGGGGGCGTATACGAGCAGAATCGGAGGCATGGATCTGCCGGTGATGCCGCCCGTGAAGCCGATGCTCGCCAAGTCCGTGGCGAAGATCCCGCCGGGCATGCACTACGAGGCGAAGTGGGACGGATTCCGGGCGATCGTCTTCCGTGACGGGGACGAGGTCGAGCTGGGCAGCCGTACCGGGAAGCCGCTGACCAGGTACTTTCCAGAGCTGGTGGCGGCGCTCAAGGAGCGGGTGCCCGAGCGGTGCGTGCTGGACGGGGAGATCGTGATCGCCCGGGAGGGGCGGCTGGACTTCGACGCGCTGACCGAGCGGATCCATCCGGCGGACTCGCGGGTGCGGATGCTGGCCGAGAAGACCCCAGCGTCCTTCGTCGCCTTCGACCTGCTGGCGCTGGACGACCACTCCCTGCTCGACGTGGAGCTGACCGACCGGCGGGCCCTGCTGGAGCGGGCGCTGTCCGGGGTGAGCGCTCCGGTCCATCTGGCGCCGGCGACCACCGACGTGGAGGTGGCGCACCGGTGGTTCGAGCAGTACGAGGGTGCCGGCCTGGACGGGGTCGTCGCCAAGCCCCTCACCCTGCGCTATCTGCAGGACGAGCGGGCCATGTTCAAGATCAAGCACGAGCGGACGGCGGACGTGGTCGTGGCGGGCTACCGCTTCCACAAGAGCGGCCCTGTGGTGGGTTCGCTGCTGCTGGGCCTGTACGACGACCGGGGCGCCCTCCAGCATGTGGGCGTGTCAGCCGCTTTCCCCATGAAGCAGCGCGCCGAGCTGGTCGAGAAGCTGGCACCGCTGCGCATGGACGACGTGACCGGGCATCCGTGGGCGGCCTGGGGGGACGAGGCGGCTCATGAGACGGCCCGGCTGCCAGGGGCGCCGAGCCGCTGGTCGGGCAAGAAGGACCTGTCCTGGGTGCCGCTCAGGCCGGAGTGGGTCGCGGAGGTGGCCTACGACCACATGGAGAACGGCGCCCGCTTCCGGCACACGGCCCGCTTCCGCCGCTGGCGTCCGGACCGCACCCCGCAGAGTTGCACCTACGCCCAGCTCGAGGAGCCGGTGCGCTACGACCTCGCGGAGATCCTGGGAGCCGAGGAAGGCGCCCCTTAGGGCTGGATCAGGATCTTGACCGTCAGGGCCGTATCAGGATCTTGACCGCGCCGTCCCGCTCACCCCGGGACAACCCGCACGCGTGCACCGCGCCCCGCGCCCCGCTCCCCGCAGGTACGGCCGCCCGCCAGGGTCACGAGGTGCGCCCGATCGGCCCACTGAACGCGCATGACCGATGCCGACCGGGTATGGCCTGCGATGACCTGATGAGCACACCATCGACAAAGGGGAACGGGGTGACAACGGTGGGCATCGGACACAGGGCGCGCACGCGACGCACCGTACTGACGGCAGCACTGGTCGCCGCCACGCTGACGGCCTCGCTGACGGCGGGCTGCACACGGCACGGCCCGATCGACGACGCCCGCACCCCGCGCAGGACCCCGGCGCCGGCCCGCTCGGCCGCACCCGCATCCGAACCCGCATCCCAGACCGGCTCGCCGCTCGCCGTGAAGGTCGACAACGTGCCCGCGGCCCGCCCGCAGACGGGACTCGATGCGGCGGACATCGTGTATGCGGAGCAGGTCGAGGGCGGCCTGAGCCGTCTGATGGCGGTGTTCGCCACCAAGCTCCCGCAGGCGGTCGGGCCGGTGCGCAGCGCCCGCGAGTCCGACCTGGAGCTGCTGCGCCAGTTCCACGAGCCGGCCCTGGCCTTCTCCGGGGCCCAGCGCAAGCTGCTGCCGCTGATCCACCACGCTCCCCTGCGGGCCGAGTCGCCCGACAAGGCCGCCGGCGCCTACTACCGGGGCTCCGGCAGGGCCGCGCCGCACAACCTCTATCTGCACCCCGCCCGGCTGCTGCCCGCCGCCCCGGGCCGGGCCGCCCTGACCACCGGATTCCACTACGGCCCGGCGCCCTCCGGCGGCACACCCGAGACCGCACGGGCCGTGCGCTACCCGGCGGCGCGCTTCACCTTCACCTGGTCCGCGCGGCGGAGCGGCTGGCTGGTCGCGATGGACGGCACGCCCGCGGTGACGGCCGGCAGCGGGCGGCTGGCGCCGGCGACGGTCGTCGTACAGCACGTGAAGATCCGCTCCTCCAGGTACCACGACGCGCTCGGCAACCACACGCCGTACACCGAGACGGTCGGCTCGGGGAAGGCCGAGGTGCTGCGGGACGGGCGGTCCTTCGACGCCACCTGGTCACGGCCGTCCGCGACCGGCGGTACGGCGTTCACGACGGCGGACGGCAGCCGGATGAACTTCGCCGAGGGCCAGGTGTGGGTGGTGTTCGCCACGGCCTCCTGACCGGGCCGCGGTTCAGCCCTGGTGGGCGACCAGCGGCTCGGCCGGATTGCGCAGGTCCTCGGCCGCGTCCGCGACCCGGCGGATCAGGTCGAAGAAGACGGTCTGCTCCTCGGCGGAGAGCGGGGCGAGGAAGACCTGGTTCATCCGGGCCGTGCGCACGGTCAGCTTGCGGTGGGTGCGCTGCCCGTCGTCGGTGAGGCGGAGCAGGAAGCGGCGGCCGTCCTGCGGGTCGCGCACCTTGTGCAGCAGCCCGCGGCGGCCGAGCCGGCTGATGACCTCGGCGATGGTCGACCGGTCCAGGCCCACCCGCTCCCCCACGGTGCGCTGGTCGAGGCCCGGTTCGGCGACGAGCGCGTTCAGGACGGCGAACTGCGGCGAGGTGATCTCCTCCGAGACCATGGTGTTCCACAGCAGGTAGTGCGCCTGCTGAAGCCGCCGGGCCAGATGCCCGGGATGGGTGGTGAGGTCCACCGCGGCCATGTGCACTCCCCTGATCGATTCGTTGGTGTACTGAACGATACCCGCCCGGCGGCCCACCTGTCTGCCTACGAAATCCCGCGTACTACGAGGCCTTGACGCTTTCGGTGTCCGGTGGCAGCGTGTGGGGCACCTCGCAGAAATACTCAGTGTGCTGATTAATTGCAGAGATGGGGCTTCGCGGATGGACAAGGTGGTCGCCACGGCCGGTGAGGCGGTGGCCGATGTGCCGGACGGCGCGTCCCTCGCGGTCGGCGGTTTCGGGCTGAGCGGTGTGCCGAACGTGCTGATCCAGGCGCTGTACGAGCGCGGGACGACCGGTCTGAGCGTGGTGTCGAACAACTGCGGAGCGATGGAGTCCGGCCTCGCGGTGCTGCTCGCCGCCGGCCGGATCGCCCGGGTGACCGGCTCCTACATCGGCGCGAACAAGGAGTTCGCCCGCCAGTACCTGTCCGGTGAACTGGAGCTGGAGCTGATCCCGCAGGGCACGCTGGCCGAACGGCTGCGCGCGGGCGGCGCCGGCATCCCCGCCTTCTACACCCCGGCGGGCGTGGGCACCCAGGTCGCCGAGGGCGGGCTGCCGTGGCGCTACGACGGCGAGGGCGGCGTCGCGCTCGCCTCGCCGCCGAAGGAGGTACGGGAGTTCGACGGCGTGGAGTACGTCATGGAGCGCGGCATCCGCACCGACTTCGCACTGGTCCGCGCAGCCAAGGGCGACCGGCACGGCAACCTCGTCTTCAACAAGTCCTCCCGGAACTTCAACCCGCTGGCCGCCATGGCGGGCCGGGTGACCATCGCCGAGGTGGAGCAACTGGTCGAACCGGGCGAGATCGACCCGGACGCGGTGCACCTGCCCGGCGTCTTCGTGCAGCGCGTGGTGGCGCTGCCCCCCGAGCAGGCGGCGGACAAGAGGATCGAGCAGCGGACGGTGAGCTCCTGATGGCCTGGACACGCGAGGAGATGGCCGCCCGCGCGGCCCGCGAGCTGAAGGACGGGCAGTACGTCAACCTCGGCATCGGTCTGCCGACGCTGATCCCGAATCACCTGCCGCCGGGCGTCGAAGTGGTCCTGGAGTCGGAGAACGGCATCCTCGGGACCGGTCCGTACCCCGCCGAGGACGAGGTCGACCCGGACCTGATCAACGCCGGCAAGGAGACCGTGACGGTCCTGCCGGGCGCCTCCTTCTTCGACTCCGCGCTGAGCTTCGCGATGATCCGGGGCGGCCACATCGACGTGGCCGTGCTGGGCGCGATGCAGGTGTCCGCGGGCGGGGACCTGGCCAACTGGGCCGTCCCCGGCAAGCTGGTCACCGGGATCGGCGGCGCGATGGACCTGGTGCACGGCGCCCGTACGGTCGTCGTCGTGATGACGCACACGGCCAAGGACGGCTCCCCGAAGATCCTGGAGCGGTGCACGCTGCCGCTCACGGGCAAGGCGTGTGTGAACCGAGTCATCACCGATCTGGGCGTGCTGGACGTCACGGACGAGGGACTCGCCCTCATCGAGACCGCCCCTGGCGTGACTGTTGACGAGGTCGTCGCCAGGACCGATGCGAAACTGACCATCGCGGAGGATCTGCTGTGAACCCGGTTTACATCGTCGACGCCGTCCGTACCCCGATCGGCCGCTACAACGGCGGGCTGTCCTCGGTCCGGCCGGACGACCTCGCCGCCCACGCCCTGCGCGAACTGCTCGCCCGCACCCCCGGCCTGGACCCCTCCCGCATCGAGGACGTCTACTTCGGCAACGCCAACGGCGCCGGCGAGGAGAACCGCAACGTCGCCCGCATGGCCGCCCTGCTCGCTGGTCTGCCGACCTCGGTACCGGGCGCGACCGTCAACCGGCTGTGCGCCTCCGGCCTCGAAGCGGTCGTCCAGGCCGCCCGCGCCATCGCGGTCGGCGACGCCTCCATCGCCGTAGCGGGCGGGGTGGAATCGATGACGCGGGCACCGTACGTCCTCCCCAAGTCCGACAAGCCCTTTCCGGCCGCCCACACCGAGCTGTACTCGACCACGCTCGGCTGGCGCATGGTCAACCCGGGGATGGACCCGCAGTGGACCATCCCGCTCGGCGAGAGCGCCGAACTGATCGCCGACAAGCACAAGATCGGCCGCGAGCAGCAGGACGAGTTCGCGCTCGCCTCCCACCGCAAGGCTGCCGCCGCACAGCAACAGGGCTTGTTCGACGCCGAGTTGACTCCCGTGCCGGTCCCGCAGCGCAAGGGCGACCCGGTCGCCTTCGCCGCCGACGAGTGCGTACGGCCCGACGCCTCCCTCGCCGCGATGGCCAAGCTCAAGCCGTCGTTCCGCGGCGAGGGAGGCACGGTCACCGCGGGCAACGCCTCCCCGCTCAACGACGGCGCCGCCGCCCTGCTGCTCACCGACGAGGAGGGCCTGAAGGCCACCGGCCGCGAACCCCTGGCCCGGGTCACCGCGACCGGCGTCTCCGCGATCGACCCGCAGTACTTCGGCCTCGCCCCGGTCGAAGCGGTCAACCGCGCGCTCGCCAAAGCGGGCAAGGGATTCGGCGAGCTGTCGGTCCTCGAACTGAACGAGGCGTTCGCCGCCCAGGTCCTCGGCTGTCTCGCCGAATGGCCCGAGTTCGACCCGGCGATCCTCAACCCCCAGGGCGGGGCGATCGCGCTCGGCCATCCGCTCGGCGCCTCCGGCGCCCGCCTCGCCGGCACCGTCGCGCACCAGCTCGCCCGCCGCGGCTCCGGCACCGGCGTGGCCACGCTCTGCATCGGCGTGGGCCAGGGTCTCGCCCTCGTTCTCGAACGCTGAGCGCTCCGCGGGACAGCCGTTCAGAGACTGCGGGCCGTCCGTGGCTGGTCGCGCAGTTCCCCGCGCCCCTATGGGCGCTGATACCTAGGACTCTTCATGCCCCTCACGCAAGTCGACATCGACCTCGAAATAGCCGCCGAACACGCCGCGTACGAGAAGCGGACAGCCGGTGGTGCGCCCGTCGAGCACCACCCCCGCCGCGGCTACGCGCCCTACCGCTCCTCCGCGCTCCGCCACCCCCGACAGCCCCTGGTCGCCATCGACACCGGCAAGGACCCCGAACTGGTGGAGTTGCACTCCCCCGCCTTCGGGGAGCGCGACATCACCGAGACCGACAGCGACCTCACCCGGCAGCACACCGGCGAGCCCATCGGCGAGCGGATCACCGTGTCCGGACGGCTCCTGGACCGCGCCGGACGCCCGATCCGCGGCCAGCTGATCGAGATCTGGCAGGCCAACTCGGCCGGACGCTACGCCCACCAGCGCGAACAGCACGACGCCCCGCTCGACCCCCATTTCACCGGCGTCGGCCGCACCCTGACGGACACCGAGGGCCGCTACCACTTCACCACCATCCAGCCGGGCCCGTACCCCTGGCGCAACCATGTCAACGCCTGGCGCCCGGCGCACATCCACTTCTCGGTCTTCGGTACGGCGTTCACCCAGCGGCTGGTGACGCAGATGTACTTCCCGAACGACCCGCTCTTCCCCTACGACCCGATCCTGCAGTCCGTGACGGACGACGCGGCCCGGCAGCGGCTGGTGGCCACCTACGACCACGGCCTGTCGGTGCCTGAGTTCTCCCTCGGCTACCACTGGGACATCGTGCTGGACGGCCCCGCCGCCACCTGGATCGAGGAAGGACGCTGACGTAAGCGATGACGAAGATCGACACCAGCAACCCGGAGAGCGTGCTGCCCACCCCCTCCCACACGGTCGGCCCCTTCTACGGCTACGCGCTGCCGTTCCGCGGCGGTGAGGAGATCGCACCCCTGGCACACCCCGGCACGATCACCGTGCACGGCTACGTCCTCGACGGCGAGGGCAGGCCGCTGCCCGACGCGTTCGTGGAACTGTGGGGCCCCGCCCCCGACGGCACCGTCCCCCAGGTGGACGGCTCGATCCGCCGGGACCCGGCCACCGGCGGCTATCTGGGCCGCAACGGCGTGGAGTTCACCGGATGGGGGCGGATCCAGACGGACGCGAACGGCCACTGGTACGCGCGCACCCTGCGGCCCGGCGCACGCGGGCACAGCGCCCCGTACCTGAGCGTGTGCGTCTTCGCCCGCGGCCTGCTGATGCACCTGTTCACCCGGATCTACCTGCCGGGCGACGAGACGGTGCTCGCCGCCGACCCGCTGCTCACCCAGGTGGGCGCGCGGCGCGACACGCTGATCGCCGGCGACGAGGGCAACGGCACCTACCGTTTCGACATCCGCCTTCAGGGCGAAGGCGAGACGGTCTTCCTGGAGTTCCAGTGACACTTGCGTCTCCTCCGTACGCCGACACCGGCCTGCTCGGCCCCGTGTGGGGACTGTCCGGCGCCGCGTCCGAGACCAGCGACCACGCGTATCTGCGGGCGCTGCTCGACGCCGAGGCCGCGCTGACCCGGGCGCAGGCCGCGCTGGGGCTCGCCCCGGCCGAGGCCGCGGCGGCGGTGACCGAGGCGGCCGTCCCGGCCGGCTTCGGCATCCGCTCCCTGGCGGCACGCACCCCGGCGGGCGGCAACCCGGTCATCCCGCTGGTCGCCGACCTGACCGCGGCGGTCGGCGAGGAGTACGGCCCCTACGTGCACCGGGGCGCGACCAGCCAGGACATCATGGACACGGCGACGATGCTGGTCGCCGTGCGCACCCTGGAACCGATCCTCGCCGACCTGGGCCGGACCGAGCGGGCGCTGGCCGGGCTCGCCGTCGGGCACCGCGACACGGTGATGGCCGGGCGGACCCTCACCCAGCACGCCGTACCGACGACGTTCGGGCTGAAGGCGGCCGGCTGGCGTGCGCTGGTCCTGGACGCGCGCGACCGCATCACCCGGGTGCGGGACTCGCTCCCCGCCCAACTCGGCGGCGCGGCCGGAACTCTGGCGTCCTTCCAGGCGTACGGCGCCGAGGACGCGGCGGCGCTGACGCAGGCGTACGCCCGTGAAGTCGGCCTCGCCGCACCGGCGTTGCCCTGGCACACGCTGCGCACACCCGTGGCCGACCTGGCCGGCTGCCTGGCACTGACGGCGGGGGCGCTGGGTAAACTCGCGGCGGACGTGCTGACCTTGTCGCGCACCGAGATCGGCGAGCTGAGCGAGGGCAGCGGTGGCGGTTCGTCGGCCATGCCGCACAAGGCGAACCCGGTGCGGTCCACGCTCCTCGCGGCCGCCGCCCGGCGCGCCCCACAGCTCGCGGCCACCCTGTACGGCTCCCTCGCCGCCGAGGACGAACGGCCGGCCGGCGCCTGGCACGCCGAGTGGGAGCCGCTGCGCGACCTGCTCCGGCTGGTGGGCGGCGCGGCCGCCCATGCGGCCGAGCTGACCGAGGGGCTGCGCGCGCACCCCGCCACGATGCGCCGGAACCTCGACGCGACCCGGGGCCTGATCGTCTCCGAACGGCTCTCCGCCGCGCTCACCCCCGTCCTCGGCCGTGCACGGTCGAAGGAGCTGATGACCGAACTGGCCCGCCGCGCCCACGCGGAAGACCGCCCCCTGCATGAACTCATCGCCGAGCAAACAGAGTTGGAGGAGGTCGAGCTGAACGACCTCACCGACCCCGCCCACTACACCGGCTTCGCCGGTTCCCTCACCGACCGTGCCCTGGAGCGACGTTGACCGTGAAACTCCTCAACCACCTGGAAGAAGGCCCGGCTTCCGCTCCCCCGCTGCTGCTCGGGCCCTCGCTCGGCACCTCCTACGCCCTGTGGGACGCGGTGGCACCCGAGCTGTCGATCACCTACCGGGTGGTGCGCTGGGACCTGCCGGGGCACGGCGGCTCGCCGGCGGACCGGATCGGGCCGGGGGCCACCGTCGGCGACCTCGCCGCGCTGGTTCTGGAGCTCGCCGACGCGCTCGGCATCGAGCGGTTCGCCTACGCGGGCGTGTCACTGGGCGGCGCGGTCGGCCTGCACCTGGCCCTGCACCACCCCGAGCGGCTCACCTCCCTCGCGGCCATCTGCTCGTCCGCCCGCTTCGGCGACAGCACGCCCTGGCGGGAGCGTGCCGGACGGGTACGCCGGGAGGGCCTGGAGTGGCTCGCACAGAGCGCCGACGCGCGCTGGTTCACGCCCGGCTTCACCGTGCCGCGGCTGGTCCAGGACCACCGGGAGGCCGACCCGGAGGCGTACGCCGCCTGCTGTGACGCGCTGGCCGCGTTCGACCTGCGCGACCGGCTCGCCGACATCGCCGTACCCACCCTGCTCGTGGCGGGCCGGCAGGATCCCGCGACGCCGCCCGCCCATCTGCGGGAGATCGCGGACGCGGTGCCCGGGGCCACGCTGGTGGAGCTGCCCGGGGCCTCCCACCTCGCGCCCGCGCAGTGCCCGACGGCTGTCCTGACCGCCCTGAACACCCAGTTGAACGGGGCTCCGGCGAGCGGGATGGCGGTACGCCGGGAGGTGCTGGGAGATGCGCACGTGGACCGGGCGCAGGCCCGGCAGACCCCGTTCACCGCGCGGTTCCAGGACTACGTCTCCCGCTGTGCCTGGGGGGAGATCTGGACCGACCCGACCCTCTCGCGCCGCGAGCGGAGCATGATCACACTGACCGCGCTGGTCGCGCACGGCCACTACGACGAGCTGGCGATGCACGTCCGGGCGGCGCGGCGCAACGGACTGACACCGCAGGAGATCGGGGCGGTGCTGCTGCAGACCGCCGTGTACTGCGGGGTGCCCGCGGCCAACTCGGCGTTCGCGACGGCCCAGCGGGTGCTCGCCGAGGAGGAGGAGTCCCGCCGAGAGTGACCCTGCTGGACGTAGCTTCAGCAGCACCTCCTTCGCACCGCCGGGCCGTGCCTAGGGTGGGAGCATGTCCACTGTTCTGATCACCGGCGCCACCTCCGGGCTCGGCCGGTACATCGCCTTCGAACTGGTCCGGGGCGGCCATCTCGTCCTCGCCCACGGCCGCGACCGGGCGCGCACCGAGCGGCTGGTGGAGGAGCTGCGCACCGAGGGCCGGGCCGAGGGGTTCGTCGCCGATCTGGCCTCGCTGGCCGAGGTGCGCGCGCTCGGCGCCCGGGTCGCCGAGGCCCGTCCCGAACTGGATGTGCTGATCAACAACGCGGGCGTGGGCAGCGGTCCGCCCGGCTCGGGGCGGGAGCTGAGCGCCGACGGGCACGAGCTGCGGCTCGCGGTGAACTACCTGGCGCCGGTGACACTGACCCGGGCCCTGCTGCCGGTGCTGCGCGCCCACCCGCCCGCCCGGATCGTGAACGTCGGCTCGGCCGGCCAGGAGCCCCTGGACTTCGCCGACCCGGAACTGACCCGCGGCTACAGCGGTGTGTCGGCGTACTGCCGCAGCAAGTTCGCCCTCGCCGCGCACACGTTCACGCTGGCCGAGGAGCTGGCGGGCACGGGGGTCGCGGTGAACGTGCTGCACCCCGCCACCTACATGGACACGGCGATGGTCCGCGAGGGCGGGGTCACCCCGTGGAACTCGGTCGCCGACGGGGCGCCGGGTGTGCTGGCGCTGGCGACGCGGGAGACGGGCTCGGGCGGCTACTTCGACGGGACACGGCCGGCGAGGGCGCACGAGGCGGCGTACGACCCGGAGGTGCGCAAGCGGCTGGAGACGGTGACGGGTCGACTGCTCACCGTGTGAGGTGGACGGCAGACGGTATGCAGTCTTCCGCCGACCGCATACCGCCCGCCGCATGCCACCCTTCACCTACCGCAGGTCGCATACGATCCGCCGCGGACCGTATGCCCTACCGCAGCCCCCGCCCCGTCTCCAGTACCTCCCGCGCCTGCGTCACCAGCCCGTCCGCCCCGCACGAACGGGCGAGCGCCAAGCCCCGGTTGAGTTCGGCGACCGAGCGGGCCGCGATGCCGTACTCGACACGGGCGGCGGCGTGCTCGTACTGGCAGGGCGAGGCTTCCAGATAGGCGACGGCCTGGGCGGCGAGGCGTACCGCGCGCTGGCCGGTCTCCAGGGTGGCGGCGCAGCGCAGGGCCTCGCCGATGGCGGTGTCCGTGCCGAAGCGCTCGGCCTGGCGGCGGGCGTCACCGGCGAGCTGGGCGGCGCGGGCCGGGTCCCGGGTGGCGAGGGCCCGGGCGAGGTCGACCGTCCAGGGGACCATCACCGGGTTGTGGTGGCCGCGTACGGCCGCCGCCTTCCCCGCCGCCTCCAGTTCGTCGATGGCGTCGTCGGTGCGGCCGACGGCCAGCAGCAGCCGGCCGCGCACGGAGCGAGGGTCCGGCAGCACGATCGTGGACGGGTAGGGCGGGATGAATCCGTACTGTTCGGCGATGGACCATGCTTCATCGACCTGACCGCGGGCGAGCAGCGTGTCGACGAGGTTGCAGGTGGCGGTCCAGTACAGGGGCAGGCCGCGGCCCACGCGCTCGGCGAGCCGCAGCCCCTCGCGCAGGGACGTCTCCGCCTCCCTGAGCCGGCCCCGCCTGCGGTGTCCGACGCCGACGTAGGCGTGGGCCAGGGCGAGGTGGCCGCCGCCCCACCGTGCGGTCTCGTAGGTGCGCAGGGCTTCGGTGTACAGGGCCTCGGCCCGGTCGAGCCGGTCGGCGTAGGCGTACGCGTTGGCCAGCATCAGCAGGAGTTCGATGCCCCACTCGGTGTCGGTCCAGCCGAGCCCCGGTGCCAGGCGGCCGTTGACGAGCGCGCGGTCGCACAGCTCGGCAACCTCCTCGGCACTCTCGCCGTGGGTCATGGCGTCGAAGCCGCGCAGGATCAGCAGCGCTCGTTCGGCGTTGTCCCGGCCGGTGCACGGCCGGGCGAGTTCGGCCAGGCGCTCGGAGCGTCCCGCTGAGGTCGCCTCGCCCGCGTAGATGCCCTCCCACATGTACTGCACCGCCTGGAGCCGCATCCTGGCAGGTCCGGGTTCCTGGCGGGCGGCCTCGGCCTCGACGGTGCGGACGGCCTCCTCCAGCTGGTCGTTGTGGAGCAGGGCCTGGGAGAGGCGGAAGACGGCGTCGACACGTTCGGCGCCGTCGAGGCCGGGCATGGCGAGCGCGTTCTGCAAGTGGTCGATGGTGGTCGCGGGCGCGGTCAGGAGCGTGGCGCAGCCCAGCTCGTAGAGCACGCGCGCGTGGACCTCGGGCTCGGGCGGTTCGAGCAGGGCGCGTTCCAGACAGCGGCGGGCCGCGTCGGGCGCGCCGACGGCCAGGTGTTCGCGGGCCGCCTCGCGCAGCTGCTCGACGAGTTCGTCGTCCTCGTCCGGGTGCACCTTGAGCAGGTGCCGGGAGGCCTCGGCGGCGCCGTGTCCCGTCTCGGTGAGGATCTGCGCGGCGACGCCGTGCATGGCGGTGCACACGCCGGGCGGGATGGAGTTGTAGACGGCGGTGGCGATCAGCGGGTGGACGAACTCCAGCTCGCCGTCGTCCGTCTCGGCGCCGGCCGCCGGGTCGGGTCCGGTGAGGATGCGGGCGGTGCACAGCAGTTCGGCGCAGCGCTCGGCGATGTCGTCGTTCATGGAGGCGAGCCGGGCGACCAGGTCGACGGAGATGCCGGTGCCGAGGATGGCGGCGGCCCAGGCGAACCGGGTGGCCTCGATGCCGAGTCCCTTGAGACGGTCGACCAGGCCGCCGCCGCGGGCGGAGCGGTTCAGGGCGCGCAGTTCGCCGGCCCGGCCCTCGACCGGCTGGAGTTCGCTGTCCTGCACCTTGGCGAGGAGTTCGACGGTGTCGTACGGGTTGCCGCCGGTGACGGCCCAGACCTCGCGGCAGAACGGGTCGTCGGCGTGCCGGCCCACCGTGGCGCGGGTGAGTCCGGCGGTGGCCTCCGGGGTGAGGGCGTTCAGGTTGTTGACGGGGCGGCCCGCGGCGGCGGCGACCGCGTCGAGGTGGCGGGCGCTGTCGCCGCTCACCTCGCCCGGGCGGCGGGCGACCACGACCAGCACGGACAGATCGTCCAGGCGTTCGGCGAACGCGGCCAGCCAGCGCAGGGTCTCCTGGTCGGCCCAGTGTGCGTCGTCGATCAGGAGCACCAGCGGCCACTCGCGGCGGGCGAGCCGGCGCACGGCCGCGACGAGTCCGTCGCAGACGTACTGGGGGTCGGCGCTGCCCTCTCCCGGGTCGACTATGCCGAGGGCGGGACCGGCGATGTCGTACCAGTCGCCGAGGTACTCGCGGGCCTCCTCCGGCAGGAGGGAGACCAGCGCGGGCTGCAGCAGCTGCCGGACCACGTTGAACGGGACGGAGCGCAGGGTCTCGCCGCCGCGCGCGGACCACACGGTGCAGTTACGGCGCTCGGCGATGCGGCGTGTCTCGGCCAGCAGCGCGGTCTTGCCGAGTCCGGCTTCGCCCCGGAGGACCAGCAGACTGCCCGAGGAGGACTGATCGACGCACAGGACGTCGAGCGCCTGTGTGACGGTGGCGATCTCCGCGTCCCGCTCCCACAGGGCAGCCGAGCCTGACGTCGGCGGCCGTCCCTCCGTCATCCCGATACCTCCCCAGGTCGCCCGAATGACGTACAGACCACGAGCGTAGCCGTCCGATGGGATGTGTGGTGGCCGGTCCGGGCAGCTATGGCCCCGCCGGGTGAAAGTGGGTGCGGCCGGGCGACGCGCACCCTGTCCGACCAGCCGGTGTACAGCAGACGATCCGTCAACAGGGCCTGGAATGAAGCTGATTTGCGAAGACCACGAAGACGACGAGGAACCCGGAGATCACGGGGATCACGGGGATCACGGCGCTACGGCGGGCCAGGGCCGTACGCCGACGCTGCGGGCGGTCGCGGCGGGGTCGGTGGGCAACTTCGTCGAGTGGTACGAGTTCGGCGTCTACGGCTATCTGGCCACGACCCTCGCCGAGCAGTTCTTCACCCCGGCGGGCGGGAACCCGGCCGAGGGACTGGTGCGCACCTACGCCTCCTTCGCGCTGGCGTTCTTCTTCCGCCCGCTGGGCGCGGCCCTGTTCGGCAGGCTGGGCGACCGGATCGGGCGGCGGCCGGTGCTGCTCGGGGTGATCGCGCTGATGACGGCCGCGACGACACTGATCGGCGCGCTGCCGACGTACGGCACGGCCGGCGCCCTGGCGCCCTGGCTCCTGACGTTTCTGAGGATTGTTCAGGGGTTGTCGGCGGGAGGGGAGTTCGGCGGGGCGGTGGCCCTCCTGACGGAGTTCGCCCCGCCGGGCCGGCGCGGACTGTACGGCGCGTGGCAGTCGTGCACCGTGGCGCTGGGGCTGCTGGGCGGGGCGGGGGTCGCGGCGGCGACGGCCACGGCGCTCACCGCGGCCCAACTCGGCGACTGGGGCTGGCGGTTGCCGTTCCTGCTGGCGTTGCCGCTGGGGCTGGTGGCGCTGTGGCTGCGGGCGGGGCTGGCGGAGACGCCGGAGTTCCGGGCCCGGGAGAGGGTGGCCGGCCGTCCCGGTGGCGGTGGAGTGCCCGCGGCGACGGTGCTGCTGGGCGCCGGGCGGGTCATGGGCTGGGCGGCGGCCGGATACACGTTCCTCGTCGTCCTGCCCTCGTATCTGCAGGCCACGCTGCATGCGGACGTCCGGCAGGCACTGCTCGCCGTCGTGCCCGCCAACGCCGGGTTCGCCGCGGCGATCCTCCCGGCGGGGCTGCTCAGCGACCGGGTCGGGCGGCGGCCGGTGATGCTGACGGGGGCGGTGCTGGTGGCCGGGCTGGCAGTGCCGTTGTTCGACCTGCTTCAGGATGCCGGGACTTCGGCCGCCGCCAAGGGCGTGGCCACGTGTGCCGCGGGCGCGGTGGTGGGGCTGATGGCCGGGCCCGGACCCGCGCTGCTGGCCGAGATGTTCCCGACGCGGGTGCGCTGGACGGGCCTCGGGCTGGCGTACTCCCTGTCGAACGCGGTGTTCTCCGGATGTGCGGGGCTGATCGTCACGGAGACCGTGCGGCGGACCGGGAACGTGGACGTGCCCGCCTACTACGCGGCGGCGGCCTGCGCGGTGAGTGCGCTGACCCTGGTGAAATGGCCTTCTGGGAACGGGAGTTGATGTCCGGTGCTGGTGATCGGGCTGATGTCGGGGACGTCGTACGACGCGGTGGACGCGGCGGCCGCACGGCTGCGCCTGGACGGCGACACGCTGGTGCTGAAGCCGCTGGGGATGGTGAGCACGCCCTACGACGGCGGGCTGCGCGAAGCGCTCGCGGCGGCGCTGCCGCCGGCCGCCGTGCCGCTCGCCGAGGTGTGCCGGCTCGACACCCGGATCGGGCAGGCGTTCGCCGCGGCGGCGGTCCGGGCCAATCGCGAACTGTGCGAAGAACACGCCGAGTTGGTGGCCTCGCACGGTCAGACCGTCTACCACTGGACCGAGGGCGGCCGGGTGCACGGCACGCTCCAGCTGGGGCAGCCCGCGTGGATCGCCGAGGCGACCGGGCTGCCGGTGGTCGCCGACCTGCGCGCCCGGGACGTCGCCGCGGGCGGCCAGGGCGCGCCGCTGGTGAGCCTGGTCGACCTGCTGTGGCTGCGGGGCAGGCCGGGTACGCCGGTCGCGCTGAACATCGGCGGCATCGCCAACCTGACCGCGCCGGACGGGACGGCCTTCGACACCGGGCCGGGCTGTGCGCTGCTCGACGCGGCGGCCCGGGAGTCCAGCGGCGGGCGCCTGGCCTACGACGCCGAGGGCGCGCTGGCCGCGCGCGGCCTGCCGTACCGGCCGCTGCTGGACCGCCTGCTCGCGGAGCCGTACTACGCGCTGGCGCCACCCAAGACGACCGGCAAGGAGCTGTTCCACTCCGGGTACCTGCGGGCAGCCGGGCTGGACGGCCTGTGCGCCGAGGACGCGCTGGCGACGCTCACCCTGCTGACGGCCCGGACGGTCGCCGACGCCGTACGGTCCGTCGGCGCCACGGAGGTGATCGCCTCCGGCGGAGGCACCCGCAACCCGGTGCTCATGGGCGAGCTGCGGCACCTGCTCCCCGGGATCCCGCTGCGCACCTCGGACGAGCTGGGCCTGCCCGCCCCCGCGAAGGAGGCCTACGCCTTCGCCGTCCTCGGCTTCCTCACCGCCCACGGCCTCCCCGGCACGGACCCCCGCAGCACGGGCGCCAGACACCCGAGCGTGCTGGGATCGCTGACACCGGGACGGTCCGGCCTGCGCTTGCCACCGACTCCGCGGGGCGGTCCGGTGCGGCTGGTGGTGGAGGCGTGAGGGCCCGGCCGGGCGCGCCACGGCGACCCGAAGCACGGGCACGCGGCCACCAGGCACCGGGGGCAGGACCCTGATGCCCCGTACCCCCGAAGCAGAGACCTGAGACGGCCCGCCCAGCCGATGGAGCGCAAGCGTGACCGCCGACCGCAGGCGCGGGGCAAGCCTGCCGAGCGCGCCACCAGGCCGGACCCCGCCACCGTCCGACGACCGGACACGGGACGGACACGGGACGGGCACGGGCACGGGCACGGGACGGGCACGGAACGAACCAGACCCCGGGCGGAACCGAGCCACCGCAGCGCCCACCGCACGAAACACCCAGGCCGAGCCGGACCGTGCCACACACCCGAGCAAGCCAGACCCGCCCACGACCGCCGCGGCGCGGTAGGCGAAGGCCGTGGCGCAGAAATTCGAGGCGAAATGTTCCGGTCCGCGGAATTGGCGGCGGAACTTCTCATCCCGCTTTCACCGATGCCTCATACGGTGGTGACATGACGCAGGTGACTCCTCCCGGGTGGTACCCCGACCCCGGGCAGACGAATGACGGTCCGCCCTCCGAGCGCTGGTGGGACGGCAAGGCCTGGACGGACCAGACCCGCCCCGCCGGTACGGCCGCCACCTGGGGTCCCCCGGCGCAGCAGCCGGCTCCCCCGGTGTACGGGGCGCACCCGGGCTATCCGGCGTATCCCGTCCAGCCGCCGGCCGCGCCCCGGAGCGGTCTGCGCACGGGTATAGCCGTCGCGGCGGCGGCCGCGGTCCTGGTGAGCATCGGTGTAGGCGTGTACGCCCTCACCAAGGACGACAGCGGCAGCGGCCGCGCGGGTTCGCAGCAGGGGCAGGGCGGGCCCGGCGGTGGATCGGGGGGAACCGGCGGGTCGGGTGGCCCGGGCGGGTCGCCGTCCCCGGGACAGTCCGTCGCCCCGAAGATCAAGGGCGGGGGCACGGTACCGGATCCGGTGAACGGGATCAGTCTTCCCGTCCCGCAGGGGTGGACCGGGCAGACGATCAGTGTCGGTGCGCAGGTGACCTCCGACAACTCCTACAAGTGCCCCGGCAACAGCGGCCAGACGTGCACCGCGGGCGGCGCCTACTCGGCGCCCGCGGACGCGCTCGGCGCGAACGGCGCGACGGCCGAGGCGGTGGCCAAGGCGGACATCGCGGCCAACGCCAAGGACTCCTACGGCGGCACCACCTACGGCAGCATCACCTCGCACAAGGTGCTGGCCTCCCAGGCAGTGACGGTGGCCGGACAGAAGGGCTACCTGGTGCGCTGGAAGGCGGTCACCAGCAAGGGCGCCGACGGCTACGTCGAGTCGGCCGCCTTCCCCTCGCCCAACGACACCAAGCAGATCGTCGTGGTGCGCTTCGGCGTGGATGTCGGGCAGAAGCTGTCCGTCATCGACGAGATCCTCAAGGGGATCAAGGTGTCGTCCGGCGGCGACGGCCAGAACGTCTGATCACAGAAGTCGGCCGGGTGGGGTGCCCCTCCGCTCAAGGGGTACCCCACCCGGCCGGGGGGTGCGCGCCGCCCCCGTCCCCACGGTGCGGCGCGGGCAGGCCGTCGTTCGTCATCCCGTGAACGGCGGCCTGAGTCCTACGTCAGTCCGAGCGCGGGCAGCACCGCGGCCTCCACGAACCGGACGAGATAGCCGGCGTCGGCGTACTGGCCGCTGAGCACCGGGCGGACGCGCAGCACGCCGAACATCATGGCGGGGATGTAGTCCAGCGCGGGATGACCGGCGGGCACCTCGCCCCGCTGCACGCCCCGCGCCAGCATCTCCTCGAGCGCGGCGATCTCGGGGAGGACGAGCGCCTCGCGCAGCGCCTGTGCGAGTTCCTGGTCGGCCGTGACCGCGTGGCCGAGGGCCTGCATGAGCCTGGCGTCCTTGTCGGACCAGTCGCCCGCCGCCCGCGCGGCCTGGCGCAGGTCCTCGGCGAGCGAGCCGGTGTCGATGCCGGCGAAGCGCACCTTGCGGCTGGCGCGCAGCGCGGCCGCGACGAACTGGGGCTTGGTCTTCCACTGCCGGTAGAGCGTGGACTTGCTGCACCGGGTGCTGGCGGCGACGCCCTCCATGGTCACGGAGTCGTAGCCGCACTCGCGGATCTGCTCCAGCACGGCGTCGAAGAACTCCCGCTCACGCTCGGGCGTGATCTTGGAGCGGCGCGAGGCGGCGACCGACTCCGGTCCGTCCGCGGCCTGGGACGTCATGCGTGGCTTCTCCTCACTCGTCATTCCGCCCGCTAAAGCTTCGCTCAAGGGCGGTTGCAGAACCTGTCTCCAGTGTGTCGCACATCAATCGATACGCCAGTGTACCGGTACTCACACGTATCGGTACACTGGCGTATCGGTACGGAGACGTATCGATGGGTTCCGGGCCTCCGTCCGGGACCCGGCACGCACCACCACCACGCACGACCGTCAGCGAAGGGGCCGGGGGATGAATGCCCGAACCGAGCCTGCAGAAGCAGAAGCGGAGCCGGACGCGATAGCGACCGCGCGACCGCCGCTCCTGCGTGAGTTCCTGCTCGTCGCAGGGCTCTTCCTCGTCTACAAGCTCGGGCGGCAGCTGGCCACCGGCCACACCCCGGACGCCTTCCGCAACGCCCACCGCGTGTGGGACCTCGAACGGGCCGTGCACCTTCCGGGCGAGAGGGCCGTGCAGTCCGCACTGCTGCACGGCGACACCCTCGTCCGCCTGGCGAACACCTACTACGCGACCGTCCACTTCCCGGCCACCCTGGCCTTCCTGGTCTGGCTGTACCTGAGGCGGCCCGCGCACTACGTGTGGGCCCGTCGGGTCCTGGCCGTGGTCACCACTGCGGCGCTGGTGCTGCCGTTCGCGTTCCCGCTGGCCCCGCCGCGGATGCTGACCGGCACCGGCCTGGTGGACACCGCCCGGATCTACGGCCCCTCCGTCTACGGCCCGCCCTCCAGCGACCACCTCTCCAACCAGTTCGCGGCGATGCCCTCGCTGCACTTCGGCTGGGCCCTGATGGTGGCGATCGGCCTGATCGCGGCCACCCGGTCCCCCTGGCGCCGGCTGTGGCTGCTGCACCCGCTGATCACCCTGCTGGTGATCGTGGGCACCGCGAACCACTACTGGCTCGACGCGATCGTGGCGACCGCCATGCTCGGCGCCGCACTGGCGGTCGTCCACGCGCCGCGGCGGACGACCCGTACGGCGACACGCGGCGCACGGCGGCTCGCCCCGAAGGAGACCGTCCTGGCCGGAGCGGGCCGATGAGCGCCGCCGCCCTGCTCGCCGTGGGACTGTCCCTGGTCTCGGCCGTCGCCTACGCAGCAGCCGCCGTGGCCCAGGAGCGCCTCGCCTCGCGCAGCTCCGGCGCGGGCCTGCTGCGGCTGCTCGGCACCGGAGCCTGGTGGTCGTCGGTCGGCCTGAACGCGGGCGCCGCGCTGCTGCACGTGGTGGCCCTCAAGTACGGCCCGCTCACGGTCGTCCAGCCGTTGGGCGCGCTCACCCTCGTCGCGGCGGTGCCGCTCGGGGCGCGGGCCGCCGGGCGGCGGGTCAGCGCGGCGGAGTGGCGCGGTACGGCCCTCACGCTGCTCGGTCTCGGCGCGCTCCTGGTCACCGCCTCGGGCCCGGCGCCTGCGCGGGTGCTGAGCCTGACCGAGGCGCTGGCGGTCGCCGGTACGACCGCTGCCCTGATCGGCGTGCTCTGCCGGCCGGGCGCCCGGCCCGGCCTCAGGCACGCGACCGCCTCCGGCTTCGCCTCGGGTGTCGCCTCCGCACTCACCCAGACGGTGACGGTGGCGGCCACGGACCGCTCCGGTCCGGCGACGGGCGTCGAGGTGATCGTGGTCGCCGTGCTCGTCGCCGCGTTCGCCACCGGCGGGCTGCTGCTGTCGCAGACGGCCTACCGCGGGGGCCTCGGCGGTCCGCTGGCCGTGGTCACCCTGGCCAACCCGGTGGCCGCCGCGGTGATCGGGCTGACCCTGCTCGGGCAGGGCCTGCAGGGCGGCACCGACGGGGTGCTGCTGGCCCTGGCCGGGGCGGGCCTGGCCGCCCGGGGCGTGGTCCTGCTGACCCGGGTCGCCCCCGAGCCGGTGCACGACGAGGAGGACCACCCCGTGGCCGCGGTGCTGGCACTGGAGCCGGGTACGGCCACGGCGGAACCGGCGCTGGTGCCCCGGCAGCCGGAACAGCCCGGGCATCTCACCGCACGGTGACCGGACAGATGACGGCGGCCGGTGCGCGCGAAGTCCGCGTGCGCCGGCCGCCGTCGCCGTACTCCCCCGTGAGGGGCGTGCTCAGTTCCAGCCCCGCGAGTCCTGCTTGAGGGCGGTGTCGACGGTGAGGGCCGTCGCCACCACGAGGCTCAGCAGCGGCTCGGGCAGCTGGTAGTGGATCTGCAGGACGTAGTTGTCCGCCGTCGTGAACAGCGTCTTGGCGAGGCCTTCCCAGGTCTTGGTGATCCGGGCGACCTCGTTGTCCGCGTGGTCGACGATCGCGAAGTTCCAGGCCCGCCAGTTCTCCGCCTTGATCGCGCCGACCTGCTGGCCGTTCGCGTTCATCGCGAAGTTGATCTTCCCGATCATGTTCTGCTGGACGATCTCACCGACCGGCGAGCCGTCCGGACGCGTCACGATGACCTTCGACTTGAAGATCTTCGCGGGCCGGGTCAGCAGCAGCTGCGGCTGGCCGTAGGCATCGCGGATCTCCAGCTTGTGGGTCAGGAACTGGTCCCAGTTGGAGATGAAGCGGAAGATCTTCCGCAGCACGCCCTGCCCGACCTCGGTGACCGAGCCGATCTCGCGGCCGTTCTGATCCATGACCTTGTACTCGTTGGTCAGCTCGATCAGCTTGGCCTTCTGGTTCACGACCAGGACCGGCTCGGTGAAGAGGGTGCCGCCGCCGGGGCCGCCGGCCGCGACGCCCGCCTGCCGCTGCACCTGGCGCTGCACCTTGGGGTCGGCGGCCTGCTGCTGCGGAATGTGAGCTGCGGGCTGCTGCTGAGGAGCGGCTTGCTGCTGCGGAACCTGCCCGGCGGCCTGCTGGGCCGGGTTCGTGTGCTCGGTCCACTGCGCGCCGTCCCAGTAACGGAGCGTCTGGGCAGCCCCGTGCGGATCGGGGTACCAGCCTGCAGGAGTGTTTGATTGCGTGGTCACCGAGGCACACTACCTTGATATGACCGGTACCTGACCAGTCCGCACGGAGCGGTGTTCATCGCCCGTTCACTCCGTGATGAGGGCCGGGTCGCTGACGCCGGTGTGCCCGTTCTCGACGTGGCCGGCGAAGCCGCGCAGGAAGGCCGGGTCGGCCTCCGAGGTGACCGTGAGGTCGTACCAGCGCTTGCTCGCCGCGAGGCCGACGGTGTGCGTCACGGTGGCCCCGGGCCGTACGGCGACGGCGACCGAGCTGCCGCCGTAGCAGTTCACGAGCTTCAGCTTCACCGTGCCGGAGCCCTTGTTGGTGAAGGTGAGTTCCACGTCGTCGCCGACGTGCCGGGCGGTGACCTCCGGTCCGGCGGCCTTGTTACGGCCCTTGAAGAGGCGCTGGAAGCCGTTCGGGCCGTGCACGGCGAGGTCGTACGAGCCGCCCGAGTAGGCCGAGTTCCAGGTGTCGGAGAGGGTCTTGCCGGCCTCGGTGGTGTAGGGCCAGGGGCCGTCGGTGCGGTTGTTCGAGGTGACCAGGAACGCGGCGCCCGCGTGTGCGCCGGAGGCGAAGGTGAGCGTGAACTTCCCGGCCGCGGTGTCCGCGGAACCGTCCACCACCGGGTTGTACTTGAGGGGGCGGGTGGGGCGGCTGCCGCGCTCCTGCTTGGGCAGGGACGGGTTGGCGGGCGGGGTGGGCTTGTAGTCGGGGTGACGGTCGTGGTCCGGCGGCTCGTATCCGGCCGTGGACGGCAGCGTGACCGGTGCGGTGTCCTTGCGGGAGAAGTCGAAGGCGGTGGTCAGGTCCCCGCAGATTGCCCGGCGCCAGGGCGAGATGTTGGGCTCCTTGACGCCGAAGCGGCGCTCGATGAACCGGATGATCGAGGTGTGGTCGAAGGTCTCGGAGCAGACGTAACCGCCCTTGCTCCACGGCGAGACGACCAGCATCGGCACCCGCTGGCCGAGCCCGTAGGGGCCGGCGGGGTGGCTGCTGTCGCCCTTGAACAGGTCGAGTGCGGGGTCCACGGTCGACTTGCCCTGGGCGGCGGAGGCCGGCGGGAAGGGCGGGATCACGTGGTCGAAGAAGCCGTCGTTCTCGTCGTAGGTGATGAGCAGCGCGGTCTTGCCCCACACCTCGGGGTCGGAGGTGAGCGCGTCCAGGACCTGGGCGACGTACCAGGCGCCGTAGTTGGCGGGCCAGTTGGGGTGCTCGGTGAAGGCCTCGGGGGCGACGATCCAGGAGACCTGGGGCAGCCTGCCCCCCTTCACGTCCGCCTTGAGCTGGTCGAAGAAGCCCTCGCCCTTGTGCGCGTCGGTGCCGGTGCGGGCCTTGTCGTAGAGCGGGTCGCCGGGCTTGGCGTTCCGGTACTGGTTGAAGTAGAGCAGTGAGTTGTCGCCGTAGTTGCCGCGGTAGGCGTCGTTGATCCAGCCCCAGCCGCCGCTCGCGTCCAGGCCGTCGCCGACGTCCTGGTAGATCTTCCAGGAGACCCCGGCCTGCTCCAGGCGCTCGGGGTACGTCGTCCACCCGTATCCCGCCTCGTCGTTGCCGAGGACCGGGCCGCCGCCCTTGCCGTCGTTGCCGGTGTACCCCGTCCACATGTAGTAGCGGTTGGGGTCGGTGGAGCCGATGAACGAGCAGTGGTAGGCGTCGCAGATGGTGAAGGCGTCGGCGAGCGCGTAGTGGAACGGGATGTCCTCGCGCGTCAGATACGCCATCGTCGTGGACGACTTGGCGGGCACCCACTTGTCGTACTTGCCGCCGTTGAACGCGGCGTGACCGTCGTTCCAGCCGTGCGGGAGGTCCTGGATGAAGGCGAGGCCGAGGTCGTCCGCGTCCGGGTGGAAGGGGAGGATGTCCTTCGTGCCGTCGGACTGCTTCCAGACGGACTTGCCGTTCTGCGTCACCGGCCGCGGGTCGCCGAAGCCCCGCACGCCCCGGAGCGAGCCGAAGTAATGGTCGAAGGAACGGTTCTCCTGCATCAGGACGACGATGTGCTCGACGTCCTCGACCGAACCCGTGCGGTGATGGGCGGGCAGGGCGGCCGCGCGCTGGATGCTGCTGGACAGCGCCGTGAACGCCGAGGTGGCGCCCGCGAGTTGGAGGAAGCGCCGCCGGTTGACTTCGGTCATGAGTGAGGGTCCTCTCGTCCTGCGTCCTGACGTACGCGATGCCGTCAGATGACGGAATCTGCGCGGTGCGAGTGTTCCAAGAGCAGCAAACGTCAGGGAAGGGTCTGGTGGCGCCCATGTGAAAGTCGCCGGTACGGCAAGGGTTGAGGGCGGGTGCGCCCTCAACCCCTCGCAGGCGCCCCGTGTCCAGGGGCGTCGTCGAGGTGCGCGTCAGGCGAGCTGGGGCAGGACCTCCGCGGCGACCAGTTCCAGGTGGTCGAGGTCGGACAGGTCGAACGGCTGGAGGTAGAGGCGGCTGACGCCGGCCTCGGCGAATCTGCCGATCGTGTCGACGACCTCGGACGGGGTGCCGGAGATACGGCTCTTGGCGAACGGTCCGCCCTCGGGTCCCAGGGCCTCGGCCCGGCGACGGAGTTCCTGCCGGGTTCGGCCGCAGCACAGCACCTGGGCGGTGGACAGGTGCAGGGTGTCCGGGTCGCGGCCGGCGGTGTCGCAGGCCTGGCGCGCCCGTTCGAAGAGCGGGGTCGTCGCTTCCAGGGAGAGGAAGGGGACGTTGAACTCGTCGGCGTAGGCGGCGACCAGGCGGGGGGTGCGGACCGGGCCGTCGCCGCCGATCAGGACGGGGGGCCTGGGCTGTTGGACCGGCTTGGGGAGCGCCGGGGAGTCCGTGAGCCGGTAGTGGGTCCCCTCGTAGGTGAAGGTCTTGCCCTCGGGGGTGTCCCACAGGCCCGTGATGACGGCCAGTTGCTCCTCGAACCGGTCGAAGCGCTCGCGCAGCGAGGGGAACGGAATGCCGTACGCCGTGTGCTCGTCGGCGTACCAGCCGGTGCCCAGGCCGAGTTCGACCCGGCCGCCGCTCATCCGGTCGATCTGGGCCACCGCTATCGCCAGCGGGCCCGGCAGCCGGAAGGTCGCGGAGCTCATCAGGGTGCCCAGGCGGATCGTCCGGGTCTCCCTGGCCAGGCCCGCCATGGTGATCCAGGCGTCGATCGGGCCCGGCAGGCCCGGGACATCACCCAGTTTCAGGTAGTGGTCGGAGGTGAAGAAGGCGTCGAAGCCGCAGTCCTCGGCGGTGCGGGCCACGCGCAGCAGGGCGGCGTAGTCGGTGCCCTGCTGCGCTGCGGTGTAGATCCTCAGTTTCGGATTCATGCGGGCCTCCGGGGCTCGTACAGAAGTCGTGCGCCGTCCAGGAGCCGGGCGTCGTACACCGTGTGGGGCTGGGCGACCAGCACCAGGTCGGCCTCGGCGATCGCGGCGGCGAGACGGGGGACCGACTTGTGGCACACGCCGTCCACGACCAATTCGGGAACGGACGGGTCGTGCACGCGGACCTGGACGCCGTGGGCGGTCAGGGCGCGGATCAACGGCACCACGGGGGTGTTCCGCGTGTCCGAGATGTTGGGTTTGTAGCTGATGCCGAGGACCAGGACCTGGGCCCCGTCCGGTGGTGTGCCTGCCGCGCGCAGCAGGGCCGCGCACCGGTCGGCCACCCGAGCCGGGCGCTCGTCGTTGATGCGCTGGGCCAGTTCCACCAGGCGCAGCGGGGTGCCCGCCGCGCGCGCCGAGTGCGCCAGGTACATGGGGTCCACGGGGATGCAGTGGCCGCCCACACCGACGCTCGGGTAGAAGGGCTGGAAGCCGAAGGGCTTGGTCGCCGCCGCGCCGATCACCGCCGTCGCGTCGATGCCCAGGGCGTCGCAGTACACGGCGAACTCGTGGATCAGCCCGAGGTTGACCTGGCGGTAGGTGTTCTCCAGGACCTTGGTGGCCTCGGCCTCCCGCAGTCCGCCGGCGATGTGCACCGAGTCGACGACGCCCCGGTAGAGCTCCGCGGCGCGCAGGGCACAGACGGAGGTCAGGCCGCCGATCACCCGGGCGGTGGTGGCCGAGTCGTACACGGGGTTGCCCGGGTCCACGCGTTCCGGTGCGTGCGCCAGGCTGAAGTGCAGGCCGGCGGTGAGGCCGGAGCCCTCCAGGAGGGGCCGGACCACGCCGTCCGTCACCCCGGGGTGCACCGTGGACTCGATCACCACCAACTGGCCCGGCCGCAGGTGGGCGGCGACCGTGCCGCAGGCGGCGCGCAGGGCGGTCAGGTCGGGTTCGCCCGCCGCGTCCAGCGGAGTGGGCACGCACACCACCACGGCGGAGCAGTCCGCCAGCGCCTCGGTGCCGTCCACCGCGGTCAGTGCGGCGCCGAGCCAGCGCACGCGGTCGTCGGAGACGGTGTCGACGGGGCTGCGGCCGGCGCGCAGGGTCGCGGTCACCTCGGGCCGCTCGTCCACGCCGATCACCGGGTGTCCCGCCTCCGCGAAGGCGACGGCCTGGGGCAGCCCGGCGTAGCCGAGGCCGATCACCGCGACCTGGCAGCGGGTCTCGGCGGGGACGAGTTCCCTGGCCGGCAACGTGAGTTCGGTCATCGTGCGCTGCCCCGGGTCGGGGCGGGGGCCGCCGTCGGCTCCGGCCCGGCGCCGGGTGCGGGCCGCGTGGCCGTGGGCTCCGGGCGGCCGTCGGGTTCACGCCGTACGGCCGCGGGGCCCGCGGCCGCGCCGCCGGTGCGGGGCAGCAGGCGGCCCAGGGCGTGCAGGATGCCGAGGGCGCGGTTGAGCTCGCGTACCGCGAGGTCGTCGCCGACGGCGCTGGTCCGGCCGGTGTCGAGCAGGTCGGAGAGGGTCATGCGCTGGGGGTGGTTGGTCCCGGCCGACCAGGCGTTGCGCAGCGCGGCGCTCCAGCCCTTGCCGTTGCGGTGGGCGATCACCAGGTCGGGGTGGAAGCGGGCGGGGGTGCCGGCCTGGTCGAGGGAGCGGGCCAGGCTGTTGTCGCCGCCGACGCCCTCGTTGCTGAATCCGCCCACCTGGTGGAAGGCCGAGGCGAGCACGGCGCCGTTGCCGCAGGCGAAGAAGTTCACCGGGGTGCCCTGGCGCAGGTCGCGGTAGCGGGCGTCGTAACGGGCCTGGCGGGCGCGGGAGACGAGGCCGGCGTCGAAGCCGAGGACCCGGCCGGTGATGCCGGGCCGGTCGGCGTCCACTTCGGCCGCCACGGCCAGCCAGTCGCCGCGCGGTACGGCGTCGTCGTCGAGGAAGGCCAGGACGTCGCCGTCCGCGACCGCCACCGCCCGGCGCCTGCTGGCGCCCGCGCCGAGGCGGGCCGGGTTGCGCAGCAGGACCACGGGCAGGTCGGTGTCCCGGGCCGCTGCCGTGGCCTCGGGGCCGGTGGAGGCGTCGTCCACCACGAGGACCTGGGCCAGGGCCACGCCGGAGGGCAGCCGATGGGCGCACTCGGCGAGGCCGTCGAGACATCGACGCAGGTCGGCCTCCCGGTTCCGGGTGGGGATGATCACCGAGATCCGTACCACTGTTCTCTCCATTCCGCGGCCAGCGCGGACCAGCGGTCCGTCTCGCCGACCGGCAAGTAGGTGCGCCTGATGTCGAGCGGACGCTCCGGCCACGGCTCGGGAGCGGACTTCACGGTGCCGAAGCCGAGCACGGTGGGCGGCACCGGGTTCAGGGCGGGGATCAGGCCGTAGGGGTAGGCAAAGGTGGCCGCGGGCTGCCCGGTCCGCCCGGCCACGTCGTGCAGTGCGCCGTGTACCTCCCGTTCGGCGTCGGCCGGATCCAGTTCGGTGAGCTTGGGATGGGTGCGGGTGTGCGCGGAAAGCACATGTCCGGCGGCCGCCAGCCGGCCGGCCTCCGTCCAGTCCAGGTAGGACTGCCTGGGCGGAAGGGCCGCCCGCTCCCGCGGCGGTGTCGTACCCGCCCGGTCGAGGCGCTCCGTCGTGCAGAACAGCAGGACGCGGACGTCGAACTCGGCGAGCACGGGCGCGGCGAGGGTGAGCGTGTCGCGGTAGCCGTCGTCGAAGGTGATCAGCACGCTCGGTGCGTCCGGCGGCCGGAACCCCGGCCCGACCGTGCGGGGCTCGACCGCGGGTCCCACCTGTTCCAGGACGGTCTCCAGGCCGCGCCTGAAGTCGTCGGGGTGGAGTGCGGTGTAGTGCCGTACGAGCGGGTTGACGTGGTGGAAGTAGAGCACGAGCGGCCAGCCCGGGGCGCTGCCGAGGGCCGGGGCGGCAAGCGGCAGCCCTGTCATGAGGCGTCCCAGCCCAGGGCCGCCACGATCGACGCGGGCAGCTCCAGGCCCTCCCGCTCGGCCTGTTGGGCCTTGATCTCCTCCAACTGGTCGGGGAAGTAGGGGCGTTGAGGAGTCTCGTCGTGGCCCGCCGCCACGGCATCGCGCAGCCGGTCGACGAGGCCCGCGAGGTCGGCGGGGGCCTCGGGCGCGTCGGCGCGTACGGCGGGGTCGGTGAAGTGGCGGACGGAGAACCCGACGAACAACTGGGCGCAGCGCATGACCTCGCCGGTGCGGGTGACCTGCCGGGCCACGTCCGGGCTGACGAGGCCGCCGCCCAGGCCCCCGGCCAGGATCTCGGCGATCAGGGTGATGCACAGTCCCTTGTAGTCGCCGAACAGCGGGATGGAACCGCCCTGGTCGAGTTCGGCGGGGTCGCTGGTGGGGGTGCCGGCGCGGTCCAGCAGCCAGCCCTGGGGGACGGGTTCGCCGCGGTGCCGGGCGGATCTGATCTTGCCCGCGGCGACGACACCGGTGGCGAGATCGACGCAGAACGGCTCGTCGGCCTGGGTCGGGGTGACGAGGCAGACGGCGTTGCTGCCGAGGGTGGCGCGGCGGGCGCCGGGAGCGGCCACGGCGGGCGCCGAGATGTTGAGCAGCAGGCCGACCACGCCGTGTTCCTGGAAGGGCCGGCGGTAGGCGGCGAGCATGCCGACGTGGTTGTTGGTGTGTACGGCGACCGCGGCCAGACCGTGCTGGGCGGCGGCGTCGGCACACCAGCGGGCGGCCAGGTCCGCGGCCGGCTGCCCGAACCCGCCGCCCGCGTCGACCGAGGCGAGTGTCGGTGTGACGGGGGTGAGGCGGGGTTCGGCGCCGACGACGATGCCGCCGTCGGCGATGCGGCGCAGATAGGTCGGCAGCAGGGCGACGCCGTGCGAGCCGTGGCCGCGCCGGTCGGCGTCGGCGAGGACGTCGGCGACGAGGGCGGCGGTCGCGGTGTCGGTGCCCGCCTCGGCCAGGGACCGCCGGGTGCGCTGCCGTACGTCCTCCAGCGTCATGTGGACGGCCAGCTGCGGCGCCTGCCGGGGTGGCTCGGCCTGGAAGTGGCCGCCCTGGAGGGCGAGGGCGCGGTGGGCGCCCGGGATCGGCGAGGTCGTCCAGCCAGGCCCGCCGAGCACCAGCACCGCGCCGTCCGGGCCGTGCGGCAGGGGGGTGCCGGCAGCCGTCGTGGCCGGGCGGTCACCGGCGTCCAGGACGAGCGTCTCGCCCGGCCGGGGCAGGTCACCGAGGACGCCTGCCCGGACCCGGGCAGGCGTCCGGACCGTGCCGTACGTGGGGCGCAGCCGTCCGGTGAGCAGGGAGGTGAGGCCTCGGCGGGCCTCCCTGTCGAGTCCGCCGATCAGCACCGTCTCACCGTCGGCGACGCGCAGATCGGCGCCCCGCAGCAGGACTCGTTCGGCCCCGTCCGGTCCCAGGGCCAGGACGACGTCAGACATTTCCAGCACGGCGGTTCCCTTCCGGAGCGGTCTCGGGCAGCCAGGCGGTGAGGCGGGCGGCGACTCCGGCCGGGTTCGTGGCCAGCAGCAGGTGGCCGCCCTTCACCGGGGCGAGGTCGAGGGCGGCGACGCACCCGCGCCACGCCGCGACGGACTCGACCGGGCAGCCCGGGTCGTCGGGGGCGTGCAGCGCCAGGGCCGGGGTGGGCGACACGGCCGCCGGGTCGGCCCGCTCGGGCAGCCACTCGGCGAGGGCCGTGAAGTCGGCCCGGAGCGACGGGAGCAGCAGGTCGATCAGGCCCGGCAGGGCGACGACCTCTTCCGGTACCCCGCCCAGGTCGATGACCTGGCGGAGGAAGTCGCCGTCCGAGGCGGTCGCGTCGGGCAGGTCACCGGGCCAGGCGGGCGCCGACCGCGACACCACGACCAGAGCGGGGGCGGGCCGGCCGCGCCGGGCCAGCTCGATCGAGGCCAGCCAGGCGACCAGGGCGCCCGAGCACTGTCCCAGCAGCACCGGGGTGGCGCCGGTGAGTTCGGCGGCCTCGGC
>NZ_KQ948015.1:458235-677347 GCF_001513965.1 Streptomyces cellostaticus
TGCGGACAATGTGCGAAGCGTCGGCGAGGCGTACAGCTCCCGTGGGGCGATACGCACCCCGTGCTCCTTGCCGAGCCAGGCGACCATGCGGGCGAAGGCCAGTGAGTCACCGCCGGCCCGGAAGAAGTCCGCGTCCGGCCCGGAGGGCAGCCGCCCCAGCGCGTGGGTCCAGGCGGCGCGGGCCAGTTCGGTGGCGGGGTCGGGGGCGGGAGCCGGGGCGGGCGTGGCGGCGCCCGGCCCGGAGTCCGGGCGCGGCTCCTCGAAGGGCTCGCCGCCCCCCGCGTCACCGGCGTCCTCCTCGTCCAACGGCCGAGCCCCCGCCGCCACGACCGCCGCGTCCACCTTCCCGTTGGCGGTCAGCGGGACCTCGTCCAGCACCGACCACAGCGCCGGGACGCAGTGGCCGGGCAGGGTTCGGGCGAGGCGGGCGGCCAGTTCGGGGAGGAACAGGGTGACCGAGCCGTCGGGTACGACCCCCGCGGCCAGGCGGCGCTCCGAGGCGTCCGCACCGACAGCGACGACCGCCGCGTCGCGTACGCCGGGCAGCGCGGTCAACGCCTGGCGGATCTCGTCCGGTTCCACGCGGAAACCCCGGATCTTCACCTGGCGGTCCGCCCGGCCGAGGAAGCACAGCTGCCCGGCACCGGTCAGCCGGACCAGGTCACCGGTGCGGTAGGCGCGCTCCGAGGCGGCCGGGAGCACACGGAACGCCTCCGCGGTGCGTTCGGGGTCGCCGGCGTAGTCCAGGGCGAGGCCGAGACCGGTGACGTACAACTCGCCCACGCCGCCGGGCGGTACGGGCCGCCCCGCCGTGTCGAGCACCAGCGCGCCGCTGCCCGGTATCGGCGTGCCGATGGGCAGCGGTCCCGTCCCCTCGCAGGGGTCGTCGAAGTGGGCCACGGTGCTGAACGTGGTGTTCTCCGTGGGGCCGTAGCCGTTGGTGACCCGCAGGGCGGGGTAGCGGGTGAGCAGGGCGCGCACCTGCTCGGGGGCCACCACGTCGCCGCCCGCGAGGACATGGCAGGCCCGGGCGAATCCGTGCGGTGCGAAGTCGGCCATGAGCCGGAACAGCCCCGCTGTCAGCCACAGCACGTCGACCTCCCGCTCCAGCAGGAACCGGGCCAGTTCGGCGGGGGCGACCAGACCCGGCGGATGGACCTCGACACAGCCGCCGCCGACGAGCGGGGCGAACACCTCCAGGGTGGAGGCGTCGAAGGCGAGCGGGGCGAGACGCAGCATGCGCCGCCCGGGGCCGCAGGAGACGACCTGACCGGGCGACGGCCAGACCAGCCGGGCCACGGCCCGGTGCGGGACACGCACCGCCTTGGGCACTCCGGTCGAACCGGACGTGAAGGCGACGTACGCGACCCGGTCGCCGCGCGGGGCGGGCGGTTCGACGGCCGGTTGCCGGGTCCGGGAGGCGGCACCGGCGTCGACGGCCGCGACCCGGCGGACCGGCCTCGGGCACGCGGTCTCGACGCGCCCGGCGAAGGCGCTGCCCGCCGGGTCGGCGGTGGCGAGGACGGCCGCCGGCGGCAGGACCGCCAGGAGCGTGCGCAACCGCTCGTCGGGGGTCGCGGGGTCGATGGCGACGTAGTGGGCGCCGAGGGCGAGGACGGCCAGAACGGCGACGATCTCGGACACGCCGCGCTCCACGGCCGGCAGCACCGCGTCGCCGTCCGTGATGCCGGCGTCGGTCAGCGCGGCGGCCTGGGCCGTGACCGCGCACACCAGTTCGGCGTAGGTCAGGGCGGTGTCCCGGTCGCGGACGGCCGGGGCGCCGGGATGCGCCCGGGCGGTGGCCAGCACCAGGGACCACAGGTCGCTGTCGGCGGCCTCCGGGGGCAGCCGGGGGCCTTCGCGCAGCGCGTCCAGGCGGGCCTGCTGGGCCGGGGTTGTGGTTCTGACCTCGGCCAGCGGCGCGGTGGGCCGGCCGGACAGTTCCTCGATGGTGTGCTCGACGGCGTTCAGGAGGTCCAACGCCTCCTCGGGCAGCAGCGCGCCGTGCGCGTATTCGAGGACCAGCCGCGGCTCGTCGCCCGTGCGCTGCACGTACAGGGTGGCGTCGAAGGGCGCGCCGCGGCAGTGCCCTTCGTGCAGATGCAGGGTGACGTCGCCGTGTCGTACGCGGTGCGGTATCAGCTCGTCGTGCACGCCGAGGACGAACTGCACGAGCGGGTTGCGCCGCCGGTCGTGCCGGGCGCCGAGGGCCGGTACGAGGTCCTCCATGGGTACGTCGGAGGCGGCCACGGCGTCGCCGAGCGCGCGGGAGACGGCGACGACGTACTCGGTGACGGTGGCGGTGTCGTCCAGGACGCAGTGCACGGGGACGAGTGGCGAGCAGGGGGCGAGCACATCGCGGGCGGCCGGGTCCTGACGGCCTGCGACGGGCATGCCGACGAGGAGCTCGCCGGCGCCGCTGCGGCGGCCCAGGGCCAGCGCGTAGGCCGCGAGCAGGACGACGGTCGTGGTGGTCCCGGTCGTGCGGGCGAGGTCGCGCCAGGCCCGGGTCGCGGCCGGGCCGAGGGCGGCGGGCAGCCGCTCGCCGACGGCCTCCCAGTGTGCCGGGCGCCGTGCGTCGGTGGGCAGTTCGAGCACCTGGGGCACCTGGCGCAGCCGCTCGGCCCGGTCACGGAGCGTCTCTTGCCGGCCGGGGGCGGCGGTGCGCGCCCGGTGTGCCGCGAGCACGCTCTCCGGGCTCGGCGCGGGCGTCGGCAGGGGCCGGCCGGCGAGGAGGGCGGCCAGTTCGTCGAAGAGCACGCCGAACGACCAGCCGTCCAGCAGCGCGTGGTGCGCCAGGACGGACACCAGCACACGGTCGGCGGCGCCGGACCGGGTGACGGTGGTGACCGTGCAGTGCACCGGGGGGCGTTCGTACGGCCGCAGGAGCGCCTCGCTCGCTCCGGCCAGCTGGGTGTGCACCGTGGTGACCGGGTCCGTGCCGTGGGCCGCCCGCAGCGTCTGGTGCCGGATGACGGGCCTGGCGTGCCGGAGGACCCGGCGGCCGATCCTGCCGGTGTCGGGGTCGGCCGGGACGAAGACGGTGCGCAGCCCCTCGTGCCGCTCGGCCAGGGCGGTCAGCGCGGGGGCCACCGCGGCGGCGGGAGCGCCCTCGACCTCGGCAGTGAACAGCAGGTGGTAGGCGGAGCCGTGGGCGAGATCCGCCACACTCAGCATGCCGGTCTGGCCCGGCAGCGCCGCCCGCACGGCCGTGGGTTCGGCCACCGGGGCCGAAGGCGCGGCGGGCGGCAGCGGGGTGGCGGCGCGCAGCACCGTGCCCACGGGTTCTGGGCCGAGGACCCGGTGCAGGGGCAGGTCGACGCCCGCCCGGGCGGCCTCGCCGACCAGCCGTACGGCCTGCAGGGAGGAACCGCCCAGCGCGGCGAAGGACCTGCGGTCGCCGCGCCCGCGCAGCTCGGCGGGCCGCAGCCCCAGGGCGTCCGCGGCCAGCGGCAGCAGGGTGTCGAGGCCGGTGGTGGCGGGGGTCACCGGGGATTCCCTGCGTCGGCGGCCAGCTGGGTCAGCAGGGCCATCGCCCGCTCCAGCAGCCGCTGTACCGTCTCCTCGGCGTAGTGGTCGGTGCTGTACCGGACGGTCAGCAGCAGCCGGTCGGCGACCACGTCGCCCTCCACGTTCAGCACCCACGGTTCCCGCTGCCGTGCCGAACGGCGGCTGCCGCCCGCCGCGTCGGCGGGGCGCAGCCAGCGGCCCACCCGGTCGTTGACCTGGTTCATTCGGCTGCGGAAGTTCAGCCGGATCCCGCTGCCGCGCGCGGCGCCGGTCAGCCGGCCGTCCCCGGCGTACCGCAGGGCGTCGAAGCCGAACTTGGCCTGCGGTACGGCGGCCAGGTCGTCGAGGGCGTCCTGCGGCCAGGAGCCGGGCGGACCGGCGTGGATCACCACGGGGTAGGTCGCCTGCAGATAGCCGAGCGCGGTGGTGATGTCGTGCCCGCCGGGGACTGTGTCCCGGCCGTGGTGGTAGGTGTCCACGCTCACCGCCGGCAGGTCGAACCGCTCGGCCACGGACCGGGCGACGGCGGCCAGCGCGAGGAGGCCCACGGGGTGGCCGAGGTGCCCGGCCGCGGTCTGCAGCGCGGCGGTGCGCTGCTCGTCCAGGCCGGCCGTGGCGGCGGTGGAGGTCGACAGCGGGCCGGGCCCCGAGCGGTCGGTGGGCACCGGGGGGACGCCGGGCAGGCCGAGGGCGGTCCAGCGCGCCGCGTCCTCGTCGGCCTGCGGGGACGCGAGCCATCCGGCCAGGTCGGTGGCGAGGTCACGGGGCTGGGCGGCGGGATCAGCGGGGTCCCGGCCGGTGAGCGCGTCCTCCAGTTCGTCGGCCAGCATGGTCAGGGAGTAGCCGTCGAGGGTGAGGTGATGCACGGCGATCTGGAGGTAGCGCTGCCGGGGCAGCCAGAGGGCGTTGAAGACCCGGCCCTCGGCGAGCCGGTGGCCCCGCACCGCCTGCTCGAACGCGTCGGCGAGTCCGGCGTCGTCGGTGTCGACGGTGGCGAACAGCCCGTCCGGCGCCTGGGGAAGGACCTCCGCGACCGGGCCGTCGGCTCCGTCCGTCAGGTAGCGGGTGCGCAGCGCCTCGTGCCGGTCGGTGAGGCGGCGCACGGCCGCCTCGATCCAGGGGGCGTCGGCCTTGTCGCCGTCCGGGGTGGTCTCGGGGACCTCGAAGACCCAGACGAAGCCGAAGTGGTCGGGGTCGGTGAAGTCCTGGGAGATCCAGCGCGACTGACAGGGCAGCAGCGGTACGGAGCCGGCCGAGTGCCGGGCAGCCGGCTGGTGCGCCTCGGTGTTGTCGGCGCGCAGGCGGGCGAGGATCCCGGCGAAGGTGCGGCCGTAGAGGAAGTCGGCCGGTCCGGTGGTGACCCCCGCTTTGCGCAACTGGGTGACGCCGCGCACCATCAGCAGCGAGTCTCCCCCGGCGGCGAAGAAGTCGGAGTCGGGGCCGGAGGGCGGCTTGCCCAGGGCCGCTGCCCATACATCGGTGAGCAGCGCGGACAGGGTGTCCGGGCCGAGGTCGGTGGATTCCGTCACGGTGACTGGGTCCTTTCGTCACGGTCTCGGGGAAGGCGATGTGGTCAACTCGCGGGCGGGACCGCGCTGCCGGACGAAGGAGCCGGCTCGGCGGCGGCGTCCGGCCCGGCCGCCGTGCGCACCAGCCGTGCCGACAGAAGGCAGCCGAGGGCGAGCAGTGCGGCCAGGGCGAACCAGGCCAGGTCCGCGTCGGCGGCGATCAGGCCGGTGACCAGGGCCGGGCCGATCGCCTCCTGGGCGGACAGGCTCAGCCCGAACAGCGACAGATAGCGGCCGCGCAGCCGCTCCGGTGCGAGGGTCATGGACACCGTCCACTCGCCGACCGCGCCGAAGAGTTCGGTCAGGGTGTGGGCGAGGACCGCCACGGCCAGCAGGCCGATCGCCACGGCCGTGGCATGGCCGAAGCGGTGGGCCGCCCAGTAGCCCGCCGCGGCCAGGACGAACAGGGCGGCGGCCAGACGGTAGACGCGCGGCGCCCGGTCGAGGGAGTTGCAGCTCCTGGCCGCGCGCATCTGGAGCAGCACGACCAGCACGGTGTTGAAGGTGAACAGCAGGCCGACGAGGGAGGCCGGAGCGCTGGTGTACTCGTACACCCACAGCGGCATGCCGATGGTGAACGTGGTCGAGTACATCAGCACGAGGATGTTGAGCAGGGCGAGGCCGACGTAGCGCCGGTCGGCGAGGACCTGCCGGTAGCCGGCGCGCGGTCCGTCCGCTTCCCGGGGCCGTGCCGACGGGACGGGGCGGATGACGGGGATGGTGAGGACGAGGGCGATGGCGCCGGCGTAGGAGACGGCGTTGACGAGGAGCACCGCGTGGTAGCCGGTGTGCGAGCCGATGGCCAAGACGGCCGCGGTGGCCAGTCCGCCGAGCCCGAACCCGACGTTGAGGACGGCCCGTTGGAAGGCCATGAGGGGCACCTGGTCCTCGGCGTCGGCGATGGTGGTGAGGAACACCTTCCGGGCCGGGTTGACCATGCGGTCGGCCACGTGCGCGACGCTCGCCACGGCGACGAGCCCGCCCCAGCCGTGCACGCCGAGATAGCCGACGTACGCCAGGGCGCCCGCGGCCCAGCAGCAGACCACGACCTTGCGTGCGCCGAACCGGTCGATCAGGGTGCCGGACAGCGGGGTGGCGACGCTCCCGACGAGCCCGGCGATGCCGAGGCCCGCGCCGACGGCGCCGGCGCTCAGGCCGACCACGACGGTGAAGTAGAGGACGGATATCGGCAGGAACATGCCGGTGCCGACGGCGTCCACGACCGCGACCAGGGCCCAGCGCTTCGCCGCGGGCGCGTCGGGCACGCCGGCGCGGCTCAGGGCGGCACGGCGCAGCGCTCCCCACTTGCTCATGGAGTCCTTCCCTGGGTCATGGAGTCGGGGTACGCAGGTCCAGCAGCGTCTGCCACAGCCGGGTGATGTGTGCGGGCAGCGGTTCGTGCTCCGGTTCACCGGTGCGCTCGGCCAGCAGGCCGGCGTACGGGAGCAGGTCGAGACCGATCGCCGTGGACAGGCGGTGCAGGTCCTCGCCGGCGCACAGGGCGGCGTACTCCAGGACGGTGCAGCGGGCGGGGTCGCGCGTGGCGGGGTGCGCCAGCCAGGGCCGGTGCCAGGCGGCCCACTTCTCCAGCGCGGCCTGCCGGTTGCCGGGCCGCCAGGGGCGGTCGCCGGTCCAGCGCAGCATGGAGCGGGCGACCGCGGCCGGATGGCGGACGAGCAGGACCCAGTGGGCGTCGGGCAGCGTGTCGGCGAGCTGATCGAGTTCCAGCAGGTACTCGTTGTACTTGTCGCCGTAGCGGGTGGCGCCCGCGTAGGCCGCCCGGACCAGTTGTCCGCGCAGCGCGGCCGCGTCGGTGACCCTGCCGTCGGCCACCTCGGCGGCGGCGGCGCGCAGGACCTTCTCGACGGTCTCCAGCCACACCTGACTGTGCCTGCCGTAGGGCGGCTTGCGGTGCAGGGCGTGCAGGATCTCGTCCACGCGCAGATGACGGCCGTGCACGTCCGCCTGGGTGCACCAGCGGTGCAGGAGGTAGGGCAGTTTGCCGTTGACGGTGAAGACGCCGCCGGCGTCGGCGAAGGCGTGGTCGAGCACGCCGGCGAGGGCGGTGGTGCCCGAGCGCTGCGCGCCGAGCAGCACGAGGGGGGCGGGCGCCGGACTCATGACGTCTCCAGCGGGAGCTTGTCGCACCAGTCGCGCAGCCGTTGCATGCACTCGACGCTGGCCGCGAAGCCGTCCCGGGAGAAGTCCTCGCCGAAGGGCCGGTCGCGGTTGGCAGGCGACAGGACCCGGCCGTGGCGCCAGTGGGTCTCCAGGCTCAGGAAACCGGTGTAGCCGTCCTCGGCCAGCCGGGCGAGCATCGTCGGCCAGTCCAGGTCCCCGTCGCCCAGCCTGACGTAGCCGTTGGTGCCGTCCGGGTCCTTGACGTGCACGTGCTGGATGAGGTGGCGGCCGAGCAGGTAGTCGGAGGGGTAGCGCACCGGCCCCCAGCCACCGCGGACGGCGTTGGCGGGGTCCCAGAGCACGCCGACGTCGTCGCGGCCCAGCGCGTCCAGGAAGTCCAGGACCTCCCGCATGTGCGGGGTGTTGCTGCGGGACTCGGTCTCCAGGATCAGCGGGATCCCGGGGTCCACGCCCTCCAGCAGGCCGGCGACGACCGTGGCCGCGCGCAGCGGCTCGGGGGCGTGGTCGGTGTCGGCGAAGAAACTGAAGATGCGCGCATGGGGCGCGCCGAGCCGCACCGCACGCCGGCAGGACTCCACGAGCACCTCGCGGGCTTCGGCGAGCTGCTCGTCCGTCGTGGGCAGTGCGCCCTTGAAGACGGGCGGCGCGAAGCCGGCGACGGCCAGCCCGCGTTCGTCCAGGAGGCCGCGCATGCGGGCGACCTGGTCGTCCGTCAGCTCATGGGGAGGTGTTTCGTCGTACGACCGCACTTCGACCCCGGCGAATCCGAGCTGGGCTGCGGTGTCGGCGACCAGCTCGGGGTTCTGGGACAGCTCGTCACCGATGACGGCGAGTTTCATGGGTGTGCGACTCCTGGCTCGGGCTTCATGGATGTGCGGCTCCCGGCTCGGGCGGATACGGCGGGCCGTGGCCTTGCCGGGCCGGCCGGCGCGCTCGGTCGGGCCGGGTGGCTATGCGGCGGGCGAGGCCAGCGCCGCGGCGAGCACGGCGAGATCGGCGTCGGGCGTCCCGGCCCGGGATTCGACGGTGACCGCTCTGAGCGGGCCGAGTTCCAGCAGGTACGACAGGTCGGTGAGGTCGTGCGGGGTGAGCGGGCGGTGCCGGGTGCCCTGCGCGGTGCGCCGGACGCCCTTGACCTGTGCGGCGCGTACGAACGGGGACAGGGCGCGCAGTTGGGCCCGGTGCGCGCCGCCGATCTCGGCCAGGCCGAGCAGGTCGACCAGCACGCCGACACCGGTGCGCTCGGCGAGGTCGATCAGTCCGGCCACGTCGGGGCCGCCGGCGTGGGTCTCCACCCATGGTTCGACGCCGGCCTCGGCGGCGGCGGCGAGTTGCTCGGCGACCAGGGCCGGGTCGGGGCGTTCGGTGCAGAACACCTTGACCGGGTACGGGGCCGGTACCGGCTCCTCGGCGACGGGCCAGTGCGCGGGGTCGCCCAGGCGCCAGCCCACGCCGACGAAGAAGACCTCGGCCCCGGTGCGCCGTATCCGGTCGATACCGGGTTGTACGCCGTCCCGTTCCCAGCCGTGTCCCTTGCCGATGCGCAGGTCGACTCCGGTGCCTTCGGCGTGCAGCACGGCCCGGGCCAGTTCCTCGGGGCCGGCCTGTGGCAGGGTGCCGGAGGAGTAACCGAGGTGCGGGCGGGGTCGGGTCATACGGCTCTGCCTTCTTCCTGGCTCCGCCCGGGCATGCGGACCGTGCTGCTGCTTCAGCATGGGGACGCCGCCCGGGTGGTGCCGACCGGCGTATTCAGCAGGCCGTCGAGCAGCGCGACGACGCCGGTGCTGCGGGACAGCAGGGACAGGTCGGGGGCCGGGCCGCCGCGGAGGGCGCCGGCGAGTTCGCGGTAGACGTCCTGGCGCAGCTCGGCCGCCGGGCGGGCGGGTGCGGTGACGGGCCGGCCGTCGAGTTCGCCGGTGGTCGCGCCCGCGCGGACTTCGGCCCAGTCCTGGTGCCCGAGCACGGTGAGCTGTTCGAAGCGAGCGGCCGCCCGGCAGGTCACGGTGACGGTGAGCCGGGCACCCGAGCGGAAGGTGACGTGGCCGAGCAGCTCGGTGTCGATGCCCGCGGCGGCGTCGGTCCTGGACAGGGGGGTCATCTCGACGGGTTCGCCGAGCAGTTGGCAGGCCAGGTCGAGGTAGTGCGCCCCGAGGTGGACGCTCACCCCGCCGACGGCCGCCTCCGGTTCGGCACGCCAGCCCTCCCGGTAGTGGGCGGCGTTGCGCGGGCGGGAGATGATCAGGTTGGCGACCGCGTCCGCGAACCGCTCCGGCGCCTTGGCCCGCAGTTCCCCGGGCAGGGCGAAGCGGTGCTGGAACATCACCGTGCTGAACAGGCTCGCGTCCGCCGCGGAGTCGAGGATCCCGCGCAGTTCCGCGGGCGACCGCGCCGGCAGCTTCTCCACCACCAGGTGTTTGCCGGCGGCGACGGCGTCCGCGAGGACGGGCGGGCGGTGTCCCGGCGGCAGGCAGACGGCCAGCGCCGCCACCGCCGGGTCGGCCAGCACCTGTGGCAGCGGGCGCACGGGCAGACCCGCCTCGACGGCCCGGCGGGCGGCGGCCGGGTCGGTTTCCACGACGGCGGCGAGCCGCAGGCCGTCCAGCGCGCCGATGGCGGCGACATGCTGCCGGCCCGCGTTGCCGAAGCCGACGACGGCGATCCCCGTCTCGCCCATGTCAGCGGCCGGCCGGGGTCTCGTGGGGCGGACACCACAGGCTCGCGGCGGTCCGGCCGAGGTAGTCCGCCGCGCCGTCGCCCGGGAGGGACCGGGCCACTTCCCGGGCGTAGTCGACGAGTTGGGCGTAGCCGCGGTCGTGGGTGTGCGGGAAGTCGGATCCCCAGACCAGGTGGTCGGCGCCGAAGCACCGGCCCAGCTCGCCCAGCAGGGTCTCGGGGGCGATGCCGTCACCCGTGCTGTACAGGTTCATGGTGGAGACCTTCACGTACAGGTTGTCGTGCGCTCCGACGTCGAACAGCGGCGCCACGGCTCTGCCTTCGGGTCCGTCGGCGAAGTCGACGAATCCGCAGTGGTCGAGGATCAGCCTGACCCCGGGGAACCGCTTGACCAGGTCCGGCAGTTGGGGCAGCTGCTCGGGGGTGACCCGCACCAGGACCGGGATCCCGAGTTCCTCCGCGCACTCCAGCAGGGGGTGGCAGCGCGGGTCGAGTGAGTCCGATCCGGTCGCCAGGTTCAGCCGGACACCGGCCAGCCCCTGGTCCCGGACCAGCCGGCGCAGGGCGGCGCACGAGGCGTCCGGTTCGCCGACGTCCACCACGCCCACGCCGCGCAGCCGGTCGGGGTGGGCCGAGCAGCCGGCGGCGAGACAGCTGTTGTCGCTGCCGTAGACCTGGATCGGCTGGACGAGGATCGTCCATTCGACGCCGCCCTCGTCCATGAGGGCGATCAATTCCTCCGCCGTCACGGGATGGGTTCTGTACCAGGCGGTTTCGTCGCCCTGACGGCTAATCGACGGATAGCGGGATCCGACCTCAGCGACCACATGCACATGCGAATCGACAATCACCGTGTACTGCCCCCGTGGAATCGTGGCGTGCCTGGCCGATTATTTGCTATCACGGCATTTTCGTAGCGTCAACGCAATAATTATTGCGACGATCCTCTCGTTCCGCCCATAACGCCGCCGGTGCGCTCGCGGCCCCGACACAGTTGATCACACCCCTTGACATCGGCTCGCTCACGGCCGGACGATTCCGTGGTGGCTGATTCGCAGAGCAACTCATCCATAGCTCGTGCCCGCGTCGCCGCAGGCGTCCTCTTCTTCGATGAGCAGGGTCGCATCATGCTCGTCGAACCGACGAACAGAGAAGACAAGTTTCTGGGCATTCCAGGCGGTTATGTCCCGCCGGGAGAATCCCCTTACGAAACCGCCGTACGCAAGGTCAAGGAGGAACTCGGCGTCGACTTTCCGGTCGGCCGGCCCCTGGTGGTCGACTGGGCCCCCTCCGGTGACGACGAGAAGATGGTCTTCGTCTTCGAAGGGGCGGTTCTCGGCGCCGAGGACCAGCAGAAGATCAGGCTGAACCCGGATTCCGCGTCCGGTTTCACGTTCTACGAGCCGGAGCGGACGTCGGATCCCGAGATGCTCATGACCAGGCTGATCAAGCGGATCGAGGCGGCGGTGCCGGCGCGTGCCGTGCAGGCGACCGTCTATCTGGAGCACGGCGAACCGCTGGCCTAGCCGAGGTCATCCCATCCCCCACAGCCCCTTGCCCAGGACGGAGAGGCCGCCGGTCAGCGCCAGGGTGAGAATGAGCCGCCGGACCCACTGCTCCGGAGTCCTCGGCGCGGCCGCTCTGCCGATGAGGGCACCCGTCACCAGCGCGACCGCGGTCACCGTCCACGCGGTCCCGCTCAGTCTCGGCACACCGTTGGCGGCGACCGAGAAGACGTTCACCATGATTCCATAAAATTGTGCGTTGGGTACGAATTCCCGTACCGGCCAGCCCGCGTTGACCGCGTACAGGGAATACGGCGGCCCGCCCACACCGGCCGCGGAATTCATGAATCCGCCCACCGCGCCGGCGGTCACCGCTCCTTTGGTTCCGCTCAGCGCGGAAATACGCGCGCCACCGATGACGAATATCACCGCCGCGGTCACCAGAATGCCGACGCCTGCCAGCAGTACGGGTTCGGGCAGCCGGGCCGCGACCCAGGAACCGGCGGGTACCGTACATGCGGAAGCAATGACCAGGGGCACCATTGCGCCGAGCCGCACCTGTCTCCAGCCCGCGGTAAGTCCTACGACGCTGATGACGCCTGCCGCGCAATTCGCGAGTACGACTCCCTGGGCGGGCCCGAGCACCAGAACGAGCGCGGGCACCGCGATGAGCGCGAACCCCATTCCCGTGAGCCACTGCACGGATGCGCCCAACACGACTATGCCGCCCAGCAGCAGCTCTGCCGCCCCAGCGCTCGCCACAGAAGACTCCTCCGGGTAACCGGGATGATCTCCGCCATCCTCCCCACAGAGCACGAGGAAAATCAATGGTCCGGCAGCGTCCGGATCTCCGGATCGGAGATTCGCGACTATGTCGGACCTCGTGCACGAGGATTACCTGAGGAGCTCACCCCGGCATCCGGGCGTCGCGCCGCGTCCTCACCGCTGCCAGCTGGTCGGCGACCGATAGGGCGCCCGGCGTTCGGGGCGCGTCCAGCGCACGGCCGGCGGCAGGCTGCCGGGGCCGGTGCCGGGCGGCTCGGCGGCGGCGAGGCCGGTCCGGGCCAGGAGCACGGTGGTCAGTGCGACCAGTTCCTCCTGGTCCGGGTTGCCGGACTCGATGCGGATGAGCGGGGCCTGGGCGGGTGTGCCGACCGTCATGTACGGGTCTCCTCGTCTTTCGGACGGTTTCTACTGTGGCGGATTGCCGTGCTTGCGCAGCGGCAGTTCGGCGTGTTTCCCACGGAGCATGCGCAGGGCCCGGACGAGCACCGCTCGAGTGTCCGCCGGGTCGATGACGTCGTCGATCAGGCCGCGTTCGGCCGTGTAATAGGGATGCATGAGTTCGGCCCGGTACTCCTTGACCATGCGCTGACGCACGGCCTCCGGGTCGTCGGCCTGCTGGATCCGGCGGCGGAAGATCACGTTCGCCGCGCCTTCCGCGCCCATCACCACGACTTCGTTGGTGGGCCAGGCGTAGGCGAGATCGGCGCCCACGGAGCGGGAGTCCATGACGATGCAGGCGCCGCCGTAGGCCTTGCGCAGGATCAACTGGACACGCGGGACGGTGGCGTTGCAGTACGCGTAGAGCAGTTTCGCCCCGTGCCGGATGATGCCGCCGTGTTCCTGGTCCACCCCGGGCAGGAAGCCCGGCACGTCGAGCAGGGTCACCAGCGGGATGTTGAAGGCGTCGCACGTCTGCACGAAGCGGGCCGCCTTTTCCGAGGCGTCGATGTCAAGGGCGCCGGCCATGGACCGGGGCTGGCTGGCGACGATGCCCACCGTGTTCCCGTCCATGCGCGCGAGGGCGACGATGATGTTGGTCGCCCATCGCTCGTGGACCTCCATGTACTCGCCGTCGTCGGTGATCTCCTCGATGACCCGGTGCATGTCGTAGGAACGGCTGCCGTCTGCGGGCACCAGGTCGGCCAGGGACGGCGCAGCGGCGGTCCGCCGGATCCGCCGTGGCCTGAGCCGAAGGAGACGTCCTGTTGTTGTCCGGGAGCAGGGAGAGCAGGTACCGGACCTCCTCGAGACAGGCCGCCTCGTCGTCGTAGGCGAAGTGGCACACACCCGAGGTCTGAGCGTGCACATCGGCACCGCCCAGCCCGTTCTGGGAGATCTTCTCGCCGGTGACGGCCTCGACGACGTCCGGTCCGGTGATGAACATCTGTGAGGTCTCGCGGACCATGAACACGAAGTCCGTCAGCGCGGGACTGTAGGCGGCCCCGCCGGCGCAGGGACCGAGCATCACACTGATCTGCGGGACGACTCCGCTTGCGCGCGTGTTGCGGACGAAGATCCCGCCGTAGCCCGCCAGCGCGGTCACGCCTTCCTGGATGCGCGCGCCCGCCCCGTCGTTGAGCGAGATCAGCGGGGCACCGGCCGCGATGGCCAGGTCCATCACCTTGTGGATCTTCGCCGCGTGTGCCTCCCCCAGGGCGCCGCCGAAGATCCGGAAGTCGTGGGCGTAGACGAACACGGTACGACCGTGGATCGTGCCCCAGCCGGTGATGACACCGTCGGTGTACGGCTTGCGCCCCTCCAGGCCGAATCCGCTCGCCCGGTGCCTGCGCAGCGCCTCGATCTCCTGGAACGAACCGTCGTCCAGCAGCAGCTCCAGCCGCTCCCGCGCGGTGAGTTTCCCCTTGGCGTGCTGCGCCCGGGTGGCGGCCTCGCCGGGGCCCAGCAGGGCCTCCTGCTTGATGCGGTGCAGCTCCGCCACCCGGGTTCCGGTGGACGGTGCGGCCTCGGTACCGGGGTCGGTGGTCATGTGCGGACTGCTCCTCGTTCAGGCGGAGTTGGTCTGGACGGGTATGAACCGCCGGGCGTCCTGGAGGTACCGGCGGACGGCGAACGCGGTGTACGCCAGGCCGACGAACCAGCCGATCGGAACCGCCCAGATGATGCCGTCCAGGCCCAGCGGTGCCTTCAGCAGCGAGGCGGTGGGGATGCGGACGACCAGGAACGACAGCATCGTGCACACCAGGGGGAAGACGGTCCGGCCGATGCCGTTGAGGAAGCCGTGGACGACCGCCATCGCCGCGTACAGGAGAAAGAACGGGTACGTCATGAGGATGTACGACCCGACGATCCCCCGGACCGACTCGGCCGTGG
Source organism: Streptomyces cellostaticus (assembly GCF_001513965.1). Classification (GTDB taxonomy): domain Bacteria; phylum Actinomycetota; class Actinomycetes; order Streptomycetales; family Streptomycetaceae; genus Streptomyces; species Streptomyces cellostaticus. The sequence goes on from NZ_KQ948015.1 coordinate 472,751, forward strand.
TGAACGCGGCGGCGATGTCGTGCCGTACCAGGATCACCAGCGCGGACTCCGCGAGGGTCACCCCCAGGCAGATGCGCAGTGCGTCGAGGAGGACCCGGCGGGCCCGTTCGGCCTCCCCGGCACCGGTGGCCTGGGCCACGAACACCGTCACCGCGCCGGACAGGTCCAGATAGAAGCGGCCGGCGAGGGTCTCCAGCCGGGCGGCGATGCTGAACGCGGCGATCGCGGCTGTTCCGAAGGGCGCGATCAGCGAGGTCAGGACCATGGTACCGAGGGAGAGCATGACGTGCTGGATGCCGACGGGGAAGCCCAGCCGCAGTGACTGGCCGGCCTGCCGGGCCAGTTCGGGCAGGGTGCTGCGGTAGCGGTGGATGCCGTGCCGGCGGGCCACGAGCACCAGACCGGCCAGGAAGGCGGCGGAGGCGGCCGTCACCGTGCCCAGGGCCGCCCCGCGCACTCCCCACCCCAGCAGGGCCACGAAGCTCCAGGCGAGGGCGATGTTGAGGAGGCTGCTGAAGACCATGATGTACATGACCGTGCGGGAGTCGCCCAGCCCCCGCAGAAAGCCGCCCAGCGCACCGATGCCGAACACCCCGACGAACCCGAGGGACAGGGTGCGCAGATAGGTCGTGCTGCTGTGCGCGACGGCGCCGTGGATCCCCATGATGTGCAGGAAGAAGCCCGTGGCAGCGAAGACCAGTGTGATGCACAGCGCGGCCCAGACGACGGCGAATGCCGCCAGGCCGATGACCGTGTCCTGTTGGCGCTCGGCACGGCCGGAGCCGGTCATGCGCGCGAACCGTATGGCGAACCCGCTCACCAACCCGAGGAAGACGGCGTTGACCAGGTAGAAGATCGGCTGAGCGGCGCCGACGGCGGCCAGTCCGCCGACGCCGACGTAGTGGCCCACGATGATGCTGTCGGCCACCAGGTAGGACTGCTGGACGTAGTTGGCGACCGACATCGGGAGGCTGAACCCGAGGAGCGACCGCCGTTCGGAGGGCTGTTCGTTCTCGTTCTCTGGTCGGCGTTTCAGTGCGTCTTCGGTCATGTGACCCCACCCATTGCGTGCCCATGGGCCGGACCGGGCCCTTGCGAGCCCGGTCCGGCCGGTGCGATGCCCCACTACACGGGGCTTTCCTCCGCGCTCTCCTGCTGCATCAGCTCGACCGTGTCCGCGACGGCGGAGACGGTGCGCTCCATCAGCAGGTCGGCGGCGTCGAACTCGATCCGCAGGCAGGTGGCGATGTTGGACGCCACGGAGGTGGCCATGAGGGAGTCACCGCCGATGCTGAAGAAGTCGGCGTCGACATCGAGCGTCGGATAGCCCAGGGCATCCGCGAAGCAGCGGGCGACGGTGATCTCCGCGTCGCGGTAGACGCCGTCCGGGCGCCCGGTCAGTTCCACGGTGACCGCGTCGATCTGCTTGCGCTTCTGTTCCGACGCGATGCGCAGACGGTCCCTCAGCTCGCTCTCGGCCTGCTTCATCTTCGTGTTCACGGTGTCACCGAGCACCATGTCGAACGACTTGAAGATGTGCACCAGGTTGCCGTCGTAGTTCACCTCCCCGGCGAACGCACGGCGCCGGCGGGACCGCAGCATCTTGTCGATGATGCCCATGCCGGTGTTGGTGTAGACCGCTTTGAAGGTCGTGTCGAGCTTACTCCCGTAGTCGACGGCCATGCCGACTTCTCGCCAGGCGACCCAGTCGACGGCGACGACATGGCAGTCGTCGTTGCGGCCCATGCGGGCGAGGGTGTCCAGGTAGTAGTTGCCGGCGGCGTAGTCGCCCTGCCCGGAGGACGGGAAGACGACGGCGACCGACGAGAAGTGCAGGATGAAGTCGGGACTCACGTCCGCGGTCGCGCTGCCCAGGACGAACGCGCCGTGGATCTTCGGCCGGACCACGTCGGCGAAGTCCTGCGGATCACGCAGGGAGATCAGGTTCCGGCCCGGGATGCCGGCCGCGTGGACGATGCCGTCGATCCGGCCGAACGTCCGCTGTACGTCCTCGACGACGCCCCTGAGCGCGTCCGGGTCGCCGGCGTCGGCCGCGTGGACGTGGACGCGTGCGCCCATGCCCTCGATCTCGGTCAGCGTGCGGGCCACCCGGGCCGGCTTCCCGTCGGGGTGGTTCGCGATCAACTGCTCCCAGTCCGCCCGGTCGGGGGCGCCCGACCGGCTGACCAGCACCAGGTCGATGTCGGGCTGGAGGGTCGCGAACATCTCGCTGACGGCCAGCCCGATGCCGCCGGTACCGCCGGTGACGAGGTAGGTGCCGCCCGCCTTGAGGTAGTCCTCCTCCTCGCCGGTGCCCAGCTCGGGGAGTTCCTCGAAGACCTCGTGGTACGACTTCCCGTCCCGCAGGAGGTGCAGACCGGGCTCCGGCCGGGTCATCTCGCGCCACAGCAGGCCGGGCGTGACGTGCTCGTCCACGTCCTGGACACGGGTCTTGAGGTAGGGGAACTCGCGCCCGATCACCTTGGCGAGGCCGGCCAGTGCGGAGTTCTCCGGGGCGGCCACGAACGCCCCGTCCGCCAAGGCGCAGGCCTTGCGGGTGAGGGCCACGATCCGGCCCCGTACACCGGCGTTCATCAGGGACTTGCTCAGCAGGAACAGGCTGTAGAGGTTCTTGGTGACCCGGTGGTCCAGGGTCTGGATGTCGGGCGCCTCGGTGTCCTCCAGGGCGAGGGCGTGGACGATGTGGGTGTATCCGCCCTTGAGGATGTGGTCGCAGACCTCCTGGAGGCTCTCGTCCGTGGCGGAGAAGGTGCCCGCCCCGACGTCTGCGCCGTCCGCGACGAGCCGCAGGACGTGGAGTTCCCCGGACGGGGGCGTGCCCAGCAGGGCCTCGGCGTCGGTCGCCGGATCCACGAGGGCCAGCGCCCGCACCCCGCCGGGCCAGTCGGCCGCGAGGGGCTCTTCCAGGAAGACGATGTCGTGGGTGACGGGGTTGTTCTGCTCGCTGGGTCCGGGGCCGAGGGAGGTCCGCTCGGCCCAGTTGTCGGGAAACGGCGACCAGCAGCGGCTCTCGTCGAAGGCGTAGAGCGGGAGCTTGACGATACGTCCGCTCGCGGTGCCCTCGTGCTCGCTCCAGTCGACGTCCTCGCCGCGCACATAGCGGGCGAGCGGCGACTCGTCGGGCTGGGCCGGGCCGGACCAGTCGTCCAGGTTCGAGTGAACGGCCGGCAGATCGTCGTGCCTGCCCTGGGACAACGCCGTGAGCGCGTCCCGGAGTTCGCCGATGCCGGCCACCGCCAGGGCGAGGCGGTGGCGGTGGGCGGAGCGGGAGACGCGCGCGGTGTGGCAGACGTCGCGCAGGCTCAGCCGCTCTGCGGCTTCCGTGCCGAAGAAGCGGGCGTAGGCCTCGACGAGGAGCCGCAGCGAACGTTCGCTGTGGGCGCTGAGTGTGAAGATCTGCGGGCCGTCCACGGCCTGCGGGGCTCTGGCTTCGGCCTGCTGCGGGGCCTCGCCCAGGACGACATGGCAGTTGGTGCCGCCGATACCGAAGGCGCTGACGCCGCAGTGGCGTTCCCCTCCGGCGGGGTTCCAGGGCTCGGCGGTGGTGGGCACGTGGATCGGGCCGTCGGCGAAGTCGATCTTCGGGTTGGGCTTCTCGAAGTTGGCCATGGGCGGCACCGTCTTGTTCTTCACGGTCAGCGCGGCCTTGATCACCCCGATCACCCCGGACCCCTCGAAGAGGTGCCCCACGTTGGCCTTGGCCGTGCCGACGGCGCAGAACTCCTTGTCGTCGGTGTGCCGGCCGAACGCCTGCCGCAGCCCCTCGAATTCGATGGGGTCGCCGATGCGCGTCGCCGTGCCGTGCACCTCCACGTACTCCACGGTGCGCGGGTCGATGCCGGCGTCGGCCCAGGCGTCGGTCAGCAGCCGGGTCTGGGCCGCCTGGTCGGGAGAGGTGATCATCTCCGAGTGGCCGTCGTGGTTGACGGCGCTGCCCTTGATCGTGGCGTAGATCTGGTCGCCTCGTTCGCGGGCCCGGTCGAGCCGGGTCAGTACGATCGCGCCGGAGCCCTCGCCGAAGCCGGTGCCGTCGGCGCGTTCGTCGAACGGCCGGGTCAGACCGTCGGAGGACTCGATGCCGATGTTGCGGTCGGCGCTCTTGAGGGGGGCCATGATGATGCGGGCACCGGCGACGACGGCCAGGTCGCAGTCGCCCGCCAGCAGGGCGTTCTTGGCCTGGTGCAGGGCGACCAGGGTGGCCGAGCAGGCCGAGTTGATGACCATGCTCGGTCCGTGCAGGTCCAGGTGGTAGGAGATCCGGTTGGCCAGCATCGTGCCCATGTTCCCCGTCAGGCTGAGCGGGGTCAGGGACGGGTCGGCGCGGGTCAGGAAGTCGACGTAGGTCTGTCCCGGGTTGACGGAGTAGCCGACGAAGACAGCGGTGTTCTGGTCCTGGATCCGGGGGCCGGTGTATCCCGCGTCCTCGAGGGAGAGGTAGGCGTTCTTCATGAGCATCCGCTGGACCGGGTCGGCCATCGCGCCCTGCCGGGGTGTCATGCCGAAGAACTCGTAGTCGAAGTCCGCGATGTCGTCCAGGAAGTATCCGTCGTGGAATTCGACGGAGGTGTCGGTCGGCGGCTTCACGGCGACGCTGCGCACGTACCGCACATAGTCGATGATGTCCTTCTTCCGGCTTTCCGGGAAGGGCTTGCTCACGCTGCGGCCGGTGACGACCAGATCCCAGAACTCGTCGGTGTTCTTCGCCTCGGGAAGCTCGACCGACATACCGATGATGGCGATATCACGTGTCATTCCTGCTCCTTGTCCGCAGGGGAACGGATCGGTGTGCGGGTGGGGGGACGGATTCAGCGGATCTCGCTGTCGAGTTTGGTCAGGGTGGTGCCGTTCACTTCGCTGAACCCCGTCACCCCGAGTTCCCGCAGGGTCCGGACCGTCCTGACCCACTGCACCGGGGTGCTGATCTGGGTGCTCAGCAGGTCGCGGACGTGCGTGGGGTCGACGATCTCCCCGGTGGTGGACGACACGACCGGTACGTCACCCGGTTTGAAGACGCACTCGGCGAGCGCGTCGTCGAAGCGCAGGCGGGCGGGGTTCATGAGCGGGGTGTGGAAGGGGCCGCTGACGTGGAGGGGGGTGACCTTGGTGGCGCCGCTCTTCGCCGCGGCCTTGCCGAAGGCGCGCACTCCGGCGCGGTCTCCGGCCACCACGATCTGCCGGTCGGAGTTCCAGTTGGCGAGGTAGACGGCCGCGACGCCTTCGGCGAGCAGCAGGGATTCGACCTGTTCCCGGGTGAGACCGATGACGGCCAGCATCGCGCCGTCGGTGATGCCGGCCATCGCCTCGGCCCGCCGCCGGACGAGCTCCAGTCCGTCGATGAGCTCCAGCATTCCGGCCGCGACCAGGGCGTTGTACTCGCCGAGGCTGTGTCCGGCGAAGTAGTCGAATCCGGCGGGCTCACCGCCGTCCCGCAGATGCAGAAGGGCGTTGACGAAGTAGATGGCGGGCTGCGCGTACCGCGTCTGCCGGAGCTTTCCCTCCGGGTCCTCCAGGCACAGTTCGGCCACGGAGTAGCCGAGTAACTCGTCGGCCTGGGCGGTGAGTTCGGGGAATTCCTCGAAGGAGTCCTCCCCCATGCCCCGGCGTTGGGCTCCCTGTCCGGGAAATATCCTTGCGCGCATGTGTTCTCCTCAGTGCGTGGACGGCTCGGGGAAACGCACCGCTTCGGCGCCGGCGTCCTGGAATGTCTCGGCCTCGTGCCTGAGCAGCCGGAGCGCGTTCGTCTCCCGCCGTTTGAGGGCGTGCAGGCCGCGCTTGATCCGGGCGTCCGCGGAGGGCGTTGGTTCGACGTGGCCGAGGGTCGCCTCGTCGAGCACGGCGCACAGGGACTTCATGTTGCGCCGGTAGGTTTCCTTCAGCTGGTCCGAGTGCCGGGTGTGCCGCAGGAAGCGGCAGAACTGGATGCGGGCTCCGGCCAGCATGGAGAGGCAGTTGAGGCCGGGGGCGGCGAAGATCTCCCAGCCCTCGCGTTCCTCGGCGAGCCGGTCGTGCAGGAGGTCGTATATCTCGAACTCGTCCTCCAGGCCGAGGATGTGCTGCGTGTAAGCGGTGCCGAAGTGGCCGGGGCCGACTGCGTCGTCGCCTGTTCCGCGCAGCACCAGGATGTCGGTGAACCACTGCTCGGGGTCGGCCTCCCAGCCTGCCCGCACGGTCTGCCACGGCACGACGAAGTCGGTGAACTCGTGGTTGTCGGTGGCATCGTCCCTGATGAGCAGTTCGGTGACCGGTTCGTTCACCCCGCAGGCGAGAAAGGAGTGCGGGAGGAATCCCGACCGGGGCAGCCCCATACGGTCCAGGTACTCGGCCTGGTACTCGAACTCCGCTCGGGGTGCGAAGAAGGAGACCGGTTCGTCCCGGGCGACCCCCTCCGAGACCAGCTCAAGGAATTCCTCGAGGCCGACGCGGTCCCGGTTCTCGATGGTGAATCCCACATTCCGCAGGTCGTCTCCTTCGGTGTAGGGATAGGGATACGACCAGCGCAATTCCTTCCTGAGGTAGCAGTGCTCGAATACGCGGTGCGAGTCGTAAAGGGAACGGTAATAGAGCAGGTCGACTGCGGATGTCTTGGCCGCCACCAGCGCCAGCGTCTGATGCACCCGGCAATTGAGGTGGACAGCCGGGTCCTGGCTCACGATCCCGCTCAGACTCTTGATGGTGTGCATACCCATCGGATGCGGCATGGAGGTCCAATACTCTGTCCGGCAAGGGAATACGACTGGATCACCTCCGATCCTCAGGGAGCGGATGCGGCTGAGCAAGTGATTTCAACTCACCACAGTCCGTATTTCTTTCCTTTCGGAGCGACCGCCACCCGAACGGCTTTTTATGGGGAACTCTTTGCTCTGCGCGCCGCCCGAGGTCCGTTGCATCCCCTCCTCAGCGGGTTTGATGCATGGCACACTCACCCGCGCGGTGCCGTCGGTGCCCGTCCGAGCAGAGGAGGCCGCAACATGCCAGGTCCCATCCAGTCCCTGTCCCGTGCCGCGGCGGTCCTGCGGCTGTTCGCCACGGGTGAGCGCCAGTACGGCCTGTCCGACACCGCCGCATCCCTCGGGCTTGCGAAGGGCACCGTCCACGGCATCCTGCACACGCTCCGGCAAGAGGGCCTGGTCGAGCACGACCCGGAGTCCGGCACCTATCGGCTGGGCCCCGAACTGGTGCGCCTCGGCGGCGGTTGTCTCCGTACGCACGAGTTACGCGCGCGGGCCCTGGCCTGGGCCGACGACCTGGCCCGGGCCACGGGGGAGGCGGTGCACGTGGGTGTGCCGCACCCTTCGGGTGTGCTGATCGTCCATCACGTCTTCCGGTGCGACGACACGCGGCAGGTGCTGGACACGGGACGCGTGGTGCCCGTCGAGGGGACCGCGCTGGGCACGGTGCTGGCGGCCCACCGCCCCGGGGCGGTCGAGGCTGCGGCGACTGCGCCGGATCTGCTGCGGGCCGCCCGGGAGCAGGGCTGGGCCTGCACACCCGACCCGCTGAGGGAGGGCATGGTGTCCATCGCCGCACCGGTCCGCGACCGGCACCGGGCGACCGTGGCCGCCGTGAGCGTGACCGGGGTCGCCGCACGCGTTGGCGAGAACGCGACGGTGCTCGACCACCTGATCTCCTCGCTCCGGACCTGCGCCCGCGCCATCTCGCAGGACCTGGGCGCCAACCGTCCGTGAGGCGGCCGTGGTTCGTCGGCTCGCCAGCCGGGACGCTGCGGCGCCGGCCGGTCAGGTACGGCGCTCCAGCTGCTCGGCGAATTCCAGCAACCGCTGGGCACAGCCCCGGGCCGCCTGCACGACCGACGCGGTGCGATGTCCGGGCACGGCCTCGACGAACTGCTGGGCCTTGTCCCCCTGGAGCAGCAGCGGAACGCTCAGCATCTGCAGCAGTGCCCGGCCCGATTCCGTCAGCCGCAGCGAGGGATCCTTCCGGAGCTGTGTCACGAGCAGGTCCATGCCCGCGTCCCCGGCCCCGGGCGCGGTCTCCGCTGCCGTCCGCGGCGCGAGGCCACTGGTGTCGGTGGCCGCGTCGGGTCCGCGGAACCGGCGCGGGACGGGGTCCTCGCCTCGCCGTATGCGCTCTCGGACGTCGCGGGCCGTGGCCAGGGCGATACCGGCGTCGACCGCGATCTGCCGCAGCGTGGCGTCGGGCCGTTCGGCCAGCAGCAGCCCGGCCCGTCTGCGGCCCTCGGCCGGGTCCACCGGGCGCAGCCTGCCGTCGCGTCCCCGGCGCGTGTTCGACTGTTCGTCCTGGTCAGTTGAACGCTTCCGCACCGCCGCGACGGTGCCCGCGGTCACCCCGGCCGCCGAGGCGATCAGACGGTCCGACCACTGGGGATGTGTACCGAGTATCCGCTCGACGGCGGCCGCGCGGTCGGCCCGGGTCAGCGGCAGCCCACGGGACGTGTTCAGCCGTACCGCCTCGACGAAGGCGTCCTCGGCGCTGCCCTCGAAATAGCGGACGCCGATCCGGTCGTCCCCGCGGAGCCGGGCCGCGTGCACCCGGTGCACTCCGTCGATGACGCGGAGCGTGGGCCAGTGGACCAGGACGGGTGGCAGTGGCGTGGCGGTCCGGGCGAGCTTGTGCACATGTCCCGCGTCCACGCCTGTGGTCCGTGGCGAGTCGGCCAGCCGCAGGTCCTCGAGCGGCAGCGTCGTCGGCGCGGACCGGCCGTCCGGGCACATCCGTTCCTGGTGCGCAGCCTGGCTCGTGTTGTCCGCCCCTCGAACTAAGCCCACCGACACGACTCTTCCTTCCACTGAAGTGAAGGGGCCGAAAGGTTCCGCTGAAGTGAAGGGACCGAAAGGTCTGTTGCACACCGTGCCCCCGCCGGAAACGACGCTAGACAGCGGACGGCGGAGCGTCAACGTGTCCGCCACAGCGGACGGCCCTGCTCCGGCCACTGCGGCGCGGCGGCTTTCGGGGCATGCGGATCCGGAGGACGGATCGCCACCGCCGACGCCTCCTGCCTGGTCATCGTCCTCGACCGACGCCCCCGAGGGGCAGGGTCCGCATTCCCTTGCGAACGAAATATTCACGACGTCAACTGAGCTGATGTTGTCCTGAATACGCTCACCGCCTGTCCCAAGACGGTCCACACTGAAGGCGGGTGGGCTCCGTCCACTCCAGCGGACACGGCAGCCGGCCCCGGAGCCACGCACGGCCACGGCTTCGTTGCTCGAAAGGCGACCTATGGACAGTGGTGAGTCAGCGCCCGGTGAGACGAGCCGCCCCCTGCTGCACGACCTGGGTGAACGGCTCAGCGGTCTGATCACCGCCCTGTACCCCGACGAGCGCAGGCGCCCCGGCTATGCCCGGCTCGCCCGGATGATCCGGGAGACGACGGGCGGCACGATCTCGGCGACCTATCTGTGGGAGCTCGCGACCGGCCGGAAGCGCAATGTGACGCTGGAACAGCTCGGCGTCCTGGCCGCGTTCTTCGGCGTCCCGCTGGAGTACTTCATCAACGACGAGGTGTCGCGCCGGGTCAACGCACAGCTGGCGCTCGCCGTCGCCCTGCGCGACGCCAAGGTGCGCAGCCTCGCGCTCCGCGCCGAGGGCCTGTCCCCCGCGAGCCTGGACGCCCTGCTCACCATCGTCAACGAAGCCCGCCGCGTGGAGAACCTGGACCGGGTCGGAGAGGAGGCGCACGACACCGGCGAGCAGCCGGACCGCCCCGAAGCCCAGAGATCCTGACCCCCCACCTCGAAGAGACCCCCCACTCGAAGAAAGGCCCCCCACGCGGACACTCATGTCGAACGGATCCCTCAGGCTGCGCCGACGCTGTGAAGCGGTGATCGACCGGCTCGACCTCCCCCACGCCCTGTCCGTCGAGACCCTCTGCCGCCACCTTGCCGACCGCCGCTCACGACCGTTGCGCCTTCATCCGCTACCGCCCGAGGCGGCCGCCCACGGTGCCTGCGGGCTGTGGCTGGCCACCGACGCCGAGGACCACATCTTCTACGAACGCCGCACCGCGCCCCTCCACCAGGAGCACATCGTCCTCCACGAGATCGGGCACCTGCTGTTCAACCACCGCACGATGGCCCTGGACGGTGCGGCCGGCTGGAGCGCCCTGCTGCCCGACCTCGACATGCACACGGTGCAGCGGCTGCTGCGCCGTACGAACTACGCCACGGACGAGGAACAGGAAGCGGAGCTGTTCGCCAGTCTCCTCGGCAGCCGTATCAACAACCCCAACCCTCAGCGTCCGGGCGGCGTCCTCGGCCGGCTGGAAGTGGCCATGGGGGTCGACCGGCCGCACGACACACCGTGACCCACGACGCGGCCGCCCTCGGCACGGGCCTCGAACTGCCCAGTGTGCTGCTGCTGTGGATCGCTGTACTGCTGCGCGGCCCGGCCGGCCTGCGCCCGGGACCCCATCGTGCCGTGTGGCTGGCCGTGGCCACCGCGACCGCGGCCATGACGCTCGGCCTGCCGTCCGTGATCGCCGCGGCCACCCGGCACAGCGAGGCGAACGTGGTCGCCGTGGTCCGCAACGTCCTGGGGGTGCTGTCCGCGGGAGCGGTGCTGTACTTCGTCGCCCAGGCCACCGCCGACGTCCGCCGGCTCAGAACGGCCCTCGCCCTCGCGGTCGGCGCCGTGCTGGCCGTCCTGCTCTCGCTGGACCTCGCGGCCGCACCGCATCTGCGCATCGCCGTCCCCGCCACCGGACCACCAGCCCCCTCCTCGTTCTACTGGCTCGTCCTCATCGGCACGCATCTGGTGGCCAACGCCCTCTGCGTCCTGCTGTGCCTGCGTTACGGCACGACCTCCGGGAGCCGGTCCCTGACCGTGAGCCTGCGTCTGTTCGGCCTCGGTACGGGCCTGGTGGGCGCGTACTGGCTGGGCTGTCTCGTCCGAGTGACCACCGGCGGACGCTGGCCGCTGCCCTGGCTCGCGCTGCTGATGGATCTGCACGGTGTGCTGCGCGCCCTGGCCCTCCTGGTGCCGACCTTCTCCGTGCTCCGGCGCGCCCTGTCGAACATCGCCGTCGCCTGGCGCCTGTGGCCGATGTGGAACGACCTGGTCACCGCCGTACCGCAGGTGGCCCTGGCCAAGCCGCGGCACCGCATCCGGGAGGTCCTGTGGCCCCAGGTCCCCTACAGCGTGCTCTCCTATCGCAGGGTCATCGAGACGAGGGACGCGATTCTGGCCCTCACCGACTATGCCGCCCCGGCCCGCGCGCCCTCGACACCCGGCGGGGCACCGCGGCAGGACGCGGTCGCGGACCTGGACGCCGAGGCCCTGGCCGACCTCGTCAAGGGCGCCCGGAACGCGAAACTCCAGGGCTCCGCCCCCGCGCGGCACCGGGTGAGTCTCAGCTCGTCCGGCAGCAGGGATCTCGCGGGCGAGACGGCCTTTCTGCTGCGGATGGCCAAGGCGTACCGCTCGGCCTCCCCGTGCGCCGGGGCCGAGCGTCGGTGACCTCCCTCGCGCCTTGTGAGTGCCCGCTCTGACCAGGCAGTTCACCGATTCCCTTCCGCCGGACGGAAGAGGTGTAGCGGCCCCATGACGCCCTTTTGGACGATGTCGCCACCACCGACAGACGGGAGCCGCATCCATGCCTCACGTGACCGCGTTCGCCAGGAACCAGTGGTACGTCGCCGCCTACAGCGAGGAGGTCGGACGCGAACTGCTCGGCCGGACGATCCTCGGTGAGCCGCTCGTGTTCTACCGCGCCGAACAGGACGGCACCCCGGTCGCCCTGCACGACCGCTGCGTCCACCGCCGCTACCCGCTCTCCGAGAGCGGTCTGGACGGCGACCGGATCGTGTGCGGGTACCACGGGTTCACCTACGACCGCACCGGCGCCTGCGTGTACGTACCCGGCCAGAAACGCGTGCCGCGCACCGCCCGCGTCGCCTCCTATCCGGTCGTGGAGCAGGACGCGCTGGTCTGGGTGTGGATCGGTGACCCGGCCCTCGCAGACCCGCAGACGATCCCCAGGGCCCGGCACCTCGACGCTCCCGGCTGGGTGACGGTCCGGGGCATGGAGCCGATCGACGCCGACTACGGCCTGCTCGTGGACAACCTCCTCGACCTCTCCCACGAGACCTATCTGCACGGCGGCTACATCGGCACCCCGGAGGTCGCCGAGACGCCCATCACCACCGAGGTCGACGAGGGCGCGGGCGTCGTGCGGGTCAGCCGGCGCATGGACGACGCCGAGTGCCCGCCGTTCTACGCCCGTTCGACCGGTATCCAGGGCCGCATCACGCGCTGGCAGGACATCGAGTACCACGCGCCCTGCCTGTATCTGCTGCACAGCCGCATCGCCCCGGTGGGCGTCGTGCCCGAGCCGGACGGCAGCGACCCGAACGGCTTCCACACCGAGATCACCTACGCGATCACGCCGTCGTCCGACGGCAAGGTGTACGACTTCTGGGCGGTCTCCCGGGACTGGGCCACGGACGACGACGAGGTCACCGCGTTCCTGCGGGGCAACAACCACACCGTGGTGATGCAGGACGTCACCGCGCTCAACCTGCTCCAGCGCACACTCGGCACCGAGCGCACCGGCTACCAGGAGCTGAGCATCAACATCGACACCGGCGGCCTGGCCGCCCGGCGCATCCTGACCCGGCTGGTCGAGGAGGGCGCCAAGCCCGTGGAGCAGGTCCGGTGAGCAGGCCCGCCGACGAGGTCTACCGGATCGACTGGCTGCCGGGCACCGACCTGCTGCACGGGACCTGCCACTGCGGGGCCGAGCACCGCGCGCAGGATCCGGTCCGGATGTGGGAGTGGATGCTCGGGCATCCGGAAGGACACCGGCCAGGGGAGGCGTCCCGATGAGTGTCCACGAGGCAGAACTGGTCGTATCCGTAAGGGAGTTTTCCGCTGACGGAGTCCTCGCGCTCACCCTGCGCCATCCGCTCGGGCAGGAGCTGCCCTCCTGGGAGCCCGGCGCCCATGTGGACCTGCTGCTCGGGCCGGAGCTGGAGCGGCAGTACTCACTGTGCTCGGACCCGGCGGACCGCTCCGCGTGGCGGATCGCGGTGCTGCGGGAGCCGGGTGGGCGCGGAGGATCCGCCTACGTGCACGACGCGTTGGGGGAGGGCGACAAGGTACGGGTGCGCGGGCCGCGCAACCACTTCCGGCTGGAGCCCGCGCCCCGCTACCGCTTCGTCGCGGGCGGCATCGGCATCACGCCGATCCTGCCGATGCTCGCGGCGGCCGAGGCCGCGGGCGCCGACTGGTCCCTGCTGTACGGCGGCCGCAGCCGCAGCTCCCTGGCCTTCACCGGGGAACTGTCCCGCTACGGCGACCGGGTCACCCTCGCCCCGCAGGACGAGACCGGGCTCCTGGACCTGGGCCCGGTCCTGGACGAGGTCCCCGACGGCACCCTGGTCTACTGCTGCGGACCGGCGCCCTTGCTGGACGCGGTCGAGGAGCGCTGCCCGGCCGGGGTGCTGCGGGTCGAGCGGTTCCGGCCGAAGACCCGACACGGCTCGGACGACCGGGAGTTCGAACTGGTGCTGGCGCGCAGCGGCCGCAGCCTCACCGTCCCGCCGGACGTCTCCGTACTCGATACGGTCCGGGCCGCGGGGGTCGAGGTGCTGTACTCCTGCACCGAGGGCACGTGCGGCACCTGTGAGACGGACGTGGTCGAAGGCGCCCCGGATCACCGGGACTCGGTCCTCACCGAGGAGGAGCGGGCAGCGGGCGACACGATGATGATCTGCGTGTCCCGCTGCCGGGGCGCCCGGCTGGTGCTGGATCTGTGAGTGCGTACGGGTGGCCCGGCCCCGTCGGCGACCTGAACGCCGACGGAGCCGGGTCAGTCCTCGGGCGCCGGGACGACCGTCAGATGCGCCCCCGTGCCGCGCGGTCGGCGCGGGCGGCGGGCGGCCGGGGCCGGGCGGCGGGCGTCGCGCAGGACCATGGTCAGGCGCGTGCAGCCGATCTCCTCCAGGGTGCGGGTCGTCTCGTCGACGATCCGGCACTCGGTCGGCCCCCGGCGCGGGTCGGGGTGGAGCAGGAGGCGTACGGCGCCGTCGAGCTGCGTCGCGGCCTCGCCGACGGCGTGGATCCAGTGCGGCAGGCCCTGCCGGTAGGCGGCCTCCATGATCGGGTCCTGGGCGACGTCCCGGCGGATCGCCTGGAGTTCGTGGTCGTGGCCGTAGCGCTCCAGGGCGGTCCTGAGGTGAGCCAGCATCGGCAGGCACCAGGCCGCCTCGTGCTCGCCGAGGACGTCGCCGGCATCCGGGTGGAACAGGACGAACCGGAGGAAGTTGTCCCCGGGCATGGCCGTCGGGTGGGGGCGCACGCCGCGGAAGAGCGTCTCGAACGCGCCGTTGACCATGACCACGTTCCAGCGGTGGTCGACGACCAGGGACGGGAAGGGGACGGCCTCCAGCAGCGTGGCGTAGTCCTGGAGATACGCCTGGGCCTCGCAGCCCGCGGCGACGAGCCGCGGCGCCGGCCGCTGCCCTCCTGCCTGATGTGCCATCGGGGGGTCCCCTCTTGCCTCTGCGGCCTTCACGCGGCGATGCGATCCTGCTGCCCCGACAAGAGCGATGTCAACTATCGTGGCATTCCACGCCGGTTGACGGCTGAAATTCGCCACAGTTGTGGCGAGACCTGGATGTGAGTTCGAAGCACCCGATACGCTCCGGGAAGTTCACGACAACCGCTGTGAGAAGCACGGACACACCTGAAGCCCTCGAGAGACGTAGGAGTTCTGTCGGTGACGGATGGCTACGAGGATCCGGGCGCCACGGAGACCGCTCAGCTGCCGGCCGTCGTCGCCCGCGTCACCGGGCTCGCCGACCGGCTCGGTGTGCCGCACTCCGAGGTCTTCGACGTCGGGCGGCTCTCCGTCGCCTGCGGGGTCCCGGAGCCGGTGGTCAAGGCCCTGCTCAGCGGCCGCCCGGCGGGCGAGCCGGATGTCCAGGCGCGCTTCCTGCAGCGCCTGGACCTGCTGCGCCGCACCCGGCTGAAACCGAACGGCCGCAAGTACACCCAGCAGGAGATCGCCGACGGCGCGGGCATGTCCCGGCAGCAGGCAGGCGCGCTCATCAACGGCGACCGGCGGCCCACCATGGAGCACTGCGACGCGCTGCAGCGGTTCTTCCGCGTGCACGCCGGCTTCCTCACTGCCAAGGACCCCGAGGCGCTGGCGGGCGCGCTGCAGCGCACCGAGCAGGAGCTGCTGCAGAAGCTCGCCGACCGGGAGCGGGCCGCGGCCGCGGTCGCGGACGATCCGCTGGAGCGGCTGCTGCAGGACCACGGGGTGCGCGGGATCGCCTGGCGGGCCGCACAACTGCCCACGGACCAGCACCGGGACAAGGTCGCGGAGTGGCTCGACATGCTCCTGGAGAGCGTCAAGCGGCCCGAGTCGTGAGCCGGGGGAGGACAGTGGGCATCGGCAGGGACATGCGGCGGCTGTGCACCGAGCTGGTCGGGGAACTCGCCCTGCCCGGACCGGTCCCGCCGCAGGAGCTGTACCGCGCGCTGTGCGCGACGATGAGCCGCCGCCGCGGCCGCCCCGTGCACTTCCGTACGGCGGTCTTCCCGCCCGGTACGGCCAGCGGGCTGTGGCTGGACCTGACCGACCGCGACCTGGTCGTCGTCGAGGAACGCACCGCGCCGGACCACCAGTTGGTGATCCTCGGTCACGAGCTGTGGCACATGCAGGCCGGGCACTGCGGTCACCCCGCCGACGGGGCCGGCGTCGGCGTCGCCACGCGGCTGCTGAGCGAGGCCGCCGACCCGGCCGCGCTCGCGGCGGCGGTGCACCGGGTCGCCGCCCGCACCCGCTTCGAGCAGTCCGAGGAGCGCGAGGCCGAGACGTTCGGACTGCTGCTCGCCAGCAAGTGCCGTACCTGGCTGGCCGGTTCAGCCCTGCGCGGCCCGGTCCAGCGGGACCACGTGGCGGGCCGCATCGAGGCGTCGCTCGGATACCTGGGTCCGCAGGGCTGAACGAGGGCTGACCGGGCCCCCTCGATCGGTGTCGAGGGCGGGAGAGCAACGGCGTTGTCAGTGCTGGACGGCAAGCTGGATACGTGCGCCGCAGGGCGCCTGAACGTGACGCCGAACCGGGGAGAGCCGACCGATGCCCACCGCCGTACTGACCGACCGCGAGCGCACCGCCGTACAGGCCTACCTCCGGCTGCTGCACACCGTGCGCGCCGCCTTCGACAGAGCGCCGGACGGCGGCCGTCCCGTGGTCGTGCCGCCCGCCGTGCTCGCCGAGGCGGAACAGGCCCTGACGCGGGCGGGACTGGCGGGCAACGAGGAGGAGTTCTTCCGGCTGGTGCGCCACTGGTGCCCGCAGGAGTGAGCGGGCACCCGGTGACCGTTCCGCAGGCCCGTTCAGTGGTGCGGGACGGTCACCGCCGTCAGCACCAGCCCGTCCTCGGCCAGCCAGCGGCCCTCGAACCCGCTCAGGCGGGTGCCGCCCACCAGGGGGCCGGGGACGAGGAGCCGGGCGTGGAAGCGTCCGCGGGTGTCCCGGCCCGGTGCGGTGAGCAGCTCGATGTCGGCCTCGGCGAAGTCGAGCCAGGCACGGGTGAGGGGGAACCACGCCTTGTAGACGGACTCCTTGGCGCTGAACAGCAGCCGGTCCCAGTGGACGGCGGGCCGGGCGGCGCACAGCTCGCGGTGCCGGTCCTGTTCGGCGGGCAGCGAGATGGCCTCGAAGACACCCTCCGGCACCGGTCCGTGCGGTTCGGCGTCGATGCCGAGGGAGGCCAGGTCCGTGTCGCGGACCAGGGCGGCGGCGCGGTAGCCGTCGCAGTGGGTCATGCTGCCGGCCAGCCCTTCGGGCCACACCGGGGCGCCACGCTCGCCGGTCAGGACGGGCTGCGGTGGCACGCCGAGCTTCTCCATGGCGCGCCGGGCGCAGACCCGCACGGACGTGAACTCGCGGCGGCGCTTGTCCACCGCCCGCGCCACGATCTGCTGTTCCTCGGGATACAGCGGAGTGTCCTGGGCCCCTTCGTCACCGTACGCTTCCACGGCCACCACCGACTCCGGGAGCAGCTCCTCGATCACCGGGTCCGACCTCCATCGGCAGGATGCGGCGCAGCCGTCCCGGGGGTACCGGACGCTTGCGCCATTCGCGGGGGTATCCCACGGACACCTCTTCGAAGCGGACGCCCTCGTGCCAGGTGGTCCGCGGGATGTGCAGATGACCGTAGACCATGGTCTGGACGCGGAAGCGGCGGTGCCAGTCGGCGGTGAGCTCGGTGCCGCACCACATCGCGAACTCCGGGTGCCACAGCACGTCCATCGGATGCCGGTCCAGCGGATAGTGGTTGGCGAGGACGGTGGGCAGGTCCTCGGGCAGCTCGGCCAGTCTGCGCGCCGTCTCGGCGACCCGGGCGCGGCACCAGGCCTCGCGGGTCGGGTAGGGGTCGGGGTGCAGCAGGTACTCGTCGTTGCAGACGACGCCGGTGCTCTTCGCGTAGGCCAGGCCCTGCGCCTTGGTGACACAGCCGGCCGGCAGGAACGAGTAGTCGTACAGCAGGAACAGCGGGGCGACGACGACCGGTCCGCCGGGGCCGTGCCACACCGGGTAAGGGTCCTCGGGCGTGGTCACGCCCAGGTCGCGGCAGAGGGCGACGAGATGCTCGTAGCGGGCGACGCCGCGCAGGTCGACGGTGTCCTTCGGGTGGGTCCACAGCTCGTGGTTGCCCGGCGACCACAGGACCTTGCGGAAGCGGTCCGTGAGCGTGGCGAGGGTCCAGCGGATGTCCTCCACGGTCTCCGCGATGTCCCCGGCGACGATCAGCCAGTCGTCCGGCGTGTGGGGGCGCAGCTGCTCGACCAGCGCGCGGTTCTCCGGATAGCTGATGTGCAGGTCGCTGATGGCCAGCAGCTGTCCGGCCCCGGCCGTCGACTCCACCCCGCACCCCTTCCGATCATGCCGTAGGGACCACGACAACATATTCACCGGCCGGACACAAGGGGATCCGGGCGCGGCGCTCCCGGACAGCGCCGGGGAATCCGTAACACTCGCGTTGCACGCGCGGCCTCTTGAAAGCCGTATGATCGCCCCAACACCAACGCCCCTAACCTCCCTTCGCACAGGGCCGTTTGGTGTCCCTTCCTTCCTCCTGCCCGGGCACGGGCCGCTGAGCCCTGCCCGAAAACCCCGAAAGGCGGCCTGCATGCTCTCTCGCGTACGCGTCTGGCTCAACCGCACGTACGCGGAGAACGTGTTCTTCATGGATCAGCTGCGGAGAAATCCCAGCGACCGGGCGGTCGAGATCCATGCCACGCACGGCGACGCCGACTCCCCCGTGCTGGCCGCCGCCGACACCGCCGACCTGGAGCCGGAGGGCCTGTCCCCGGCCGGGTACGTCGAGTACGCCCTGGACCAGTGCGTGCGGCGCGGAATCGACGTGTTCGTGCCCCGGCTGCACCAGAGGGCGATCGTGGCGCACCGCGCCGAGTTCGCGGCGGCCGGCACGGCGCTGCTGGCGCCGACGCCCGAGGCGTTGGCCGTGTTCGAGGACAAGGCGACCGCGTACGAGGCGGTCCGCTCGGTCGGCGTGCCGGTGCCGCCGTGGTGGCGGGTGCGCACGGCGGACGAACTGGTCGCCGCGGTCGAGGAGTTGGAGGCGGGCGGACACAAGGCGTGCTTCAAGCCCGCGGCGGGCGCGGGCGGGGTCGGCTTCCGTGTGATCACCCGCACACCCTTCTCGCTGATGCACTTGAACGGCTTTCCCGGGCCCCACGTCCAGCTGGACCTGGTCGTCGAGGCGCTGGAGCGGGCCGAGGAGCCGGTGGACTGGCTGGTGATGCCGCGCCTGGAGCAGCCGGAGGTGTCCGTGGACTGCCTGACCGGGCCGGACAACCACGTCCGGCTGGCCGTGGGCCGCACCAAGAACGGCCGCCGCCGGGGCTTCACCCTGCACGAGCAGTGGCTGGAGCCGGCCCGGCTGATCGCGGAGGGCTTCGGACTGCACTACCTGTCCAACATCCAGTTCCGGATGCTCGGTGACCGCCCGGTCCTGCTCGACGTCAACACGCGCCCTGCGGGCGGCCTGCACCAGCTGTCGCTCTGCGGGGTGAACGTCCCCTGGGCGGCCGTGCAGCTGGCGCTGGGCGAGGACCCCGGTGTGATCGAGCCGCCGTTCCTGGGCCAGGACTACACGGTGGTGTCGGGGCCGCGCCCGTTGCGGCCGGTGTCGCTGCCGCAGCAGCGGGTGGAGGAGGCGGAGGTGTTGCTGCCGGCGGTGGCGGTGCCTGTGCAGGCGGCTTCGGCGGCTTCGGCGGCTGAGGTATTGCCGCTTTAGGTTGTCGGCCGGGTGCGGGTTCGTTGTGGTTGCTCGCGCAGTTCCCCGCGCCCCTTCGGGGCGCGCTTCGACTCACCGGTATGGACCAATTCCGGCATGACTCCTTGACACTTGGATTGGTCCATACCAACTTTGATGGCGCAGCTTTCCGCACTCCCCAACACCCCCGTCCCCACAGGGAGATCGCGTGCGCCACATATCCGGGCGTCCCAGACGCCGGCTCCTCGCTCTGCTCGGTTCCGCCGCCCTCGCGCTCGGCGGGGCCGTCGCGCTGCCGGGCACGGCCGAGGCGGCCAACCTCCTCACCAACCCCGGCTTCGAGTCGGGCGGCCTCTCCCCCTGGACCTGCACCGGCAACCTCGGCTCGGTCGTCTCCTCCCCCGTGCACGGCGGCTCCAAGGCCCTGCAGGGCGCGGCGACCTCCAGCGACAACGCGCAGTGCAGCCAGACGGTCGCAGTCCAGCCGAACACGACGTACACCCTCGGCGGCTGGGTCCGCGGCTCGTACGTCTATCTCGGCGTGGACGGCGGCGCCTCCACCTGGACGACGTCCCCGTCCGCGTACAGCAGGCTCAGCGTCTCCTTCACCACCGGCGCCTCGCAGACCAGCGCCACCATCTATGTGCACGGCTGGTACGCGCAGGGTGCGTACGACGCCGACGACATCAGCCTGGACGGCCCGGGCGGCGGCGGAGGCGGCGACACCCAGGCGCCGACCGCGCCCGGCGGACTCACCTCGACCGGCAAGACCTCCTCGAGCGTGTCGCTGAAGTGGAACGCCTCGACGGACGACGTGGGCGTTACGGCGTACGACATCTACAGCGGATCGAGTCAGGTCCTCAGCGTCTCCGGTACGTCCGCCACGGTCGGCGGGCTGTCGCCGAGCACGTCGTACACCTTCAGTGTGAAGGCGCGGGACGCGGCCGGGAACGTGTCGGCGGCCTCCGCCCCGGTCTCCGTGACGACGGACGCGGGCAGCGGCGGCGGCAGCGGGTTCAAGCAGGCGGCGCCGTATCTGTACGAGGGCTGGGGCGACCCGCCGAACCCGTCCACGGTGATGAGCGCGACCGGCGTCAAGTGGTTCACCATGGCGTTCGTGCTGGACTCGGGCGGCTGCACGCCCGCCTGGGACGGCAGCCGGCCGCTGACCGGCGGTGTCGACCAGAGTGCCGTCAACCAGATCCGCTCGGCGGGCGGTGACATCGTTCCGTCGTTCGGCGGCTGGCAGGGCAGCAAGCTCGGCGCCAACTGCTCCTCCGCCGGCGCGCTCGCCGGGGCGATCCAGAAGGTGATCGACGCCTACTCGCTCAAGGCGATCGACATGGACATCGAGAACACGGACGAGTTCGAGAACGAGGCCGTGCAGGCGAGGATCCTCACCGCCCTGAAGACGGTCAAGGCCGACAACCCCGGCCTGAAGACCATCGTCACCTTCGGCACCTCGACCACCGGCCCGACCTACTACGGCAACCGGCTCATCGAGCAGGCGCAGTCGCTCGGCGCCGGCATCGACGTCTTCACGATCATGCCGTTCGACTTCGGCGGCGGCTCCGACATGTACGGCACCACAGTGGGCGCGGCCGAGGGCCTGAAGAACAAGCTCAAGTCCACCTTCGGCTGGGACGACGCGACCGCCTACTCCCACATCGGCATCTCCGGCATGAACGGCCTGTCCGACCAGCAGGAGACCACCACCCCGGCGATCTGGACCCAGATCCGTGACTGGGCCGACTCCCACCACATCGCCCGGCTCGCCTTCTGGTCGGTCAACCGTGACCGGCCCTGCCCGGGCGGCGGAGTCGCCGAGAACTGCTCCGGCATCAGCCAGAACAACTGGCAGTTCACCTCCATCACGGCCGGCTTCACCGGCTGAGCACGGCACCGGCACGACCGAGATCCCCCCGGCTCCCGGGCCGGGGGGATTTTTTTCCGCCCGGGTGTATCAGGGGACGGCCAGGACGCTCTCCCTATCAGGAACACGGAACAACGGGGGAACTACGGGGGAAGCACAACGGGGGAAGCACCAACGGGGGCACGGGGGATCGGGTCGGTCGGTCGCGGTCACGGGGAGCGACCGGCCGACCCGAAGTGCTGAACCAGGGTTGTACGGCGACGGGTCAGCTCACCCCGGCGCGCCGCAGTCGCAGAGTCAGGATCTGGAAGGGCCGCAGTGCCACGCGGACCGTGCCGTCGGCCGCCGCGTCCGCGTCCTGGAGCGGCCGTTCCAGCAGATCGGTGATCTGGGCGCCGGCGAGGAGGAATCCGGCGCGCAGCACACCGCCGGCCCGGCCGCCCCGGGACTCGTAGAGCCGTACGACGACGTCGCCGGAGCGGTCGTCGGCGAGCTTGACCGCCTCGACGGTCACCCCCTCGCCGTCCACCGAGACCACCGGCTCGGGCGCGCCCGCCGCCCGGGTCACCCGCAGCGGGAGGTTCAGCGCGTAGCCCTCGGCGACCGCGTCCGCGATGTCCGCGCCGGGCAGCAGGGAGTAGGTGAAGCGGTGCCTGCCCTGGTCGGCGCCCGGGTCCGGGACGCGCGGGGCGCGCACCAGGCTCAGGCGGACGGTGGTGGTCGTACCGCCGTCCTCGCGGACCGTGCGGGAGACGTCGTGCCCGTACGTCGAGTCGTTGAGGACCGCGACGCCGTAGCCGGGCTCGCCGATGTGCACCCAGCGGTGGCCGGAGACCTCGAAGCGGGCCGCCTCCCAGCTGGTGTTGGTGTGGGTGGGGCGCTGGACGTGGCCGAACTGGATCTCGGCCGAGGAGTGCGGGGCGCGGATGTCCACCGGGAAGGCGGCCTTGAGGATCTTCTCGGCCTCGTGCCAGTCGATGTCCGTCTCGATGTCGATGCGGGGACTGCCCGCGCGGACGGTGATCGTCTGGGTGATCTGCGAGCCCTTGCCGAAGGAGCGCGTGACGCGGATCGCGCCGACGAGCGGATCCTCTTCGACGACGGTGACGGACTCGGCGTCCAGGAGGTCCGTGTAGCGGTTCTTGTAGTGCTTGTCGATGTCCCAGGCGTCCCAGCAGTTGGGGAGGTCGGTGTGGAGGCGGAGGAGGTTGCCGGGCTCGGCGAGGACTTCGCGGTCCGCCCGCAGATCGTATACGGACGACAGTGTGCCGTCTTCTGCCACCTGTACCCGGACCAGGCCGTTGTCCAGCACCCGCCCGTCGACCGTCACCGGCTGCGACGGCTCGGCGTCCGTCAGCGGCGCGCTGCCGCTCGCGGGCACCTCGACGTAGGCCGGTGCGCCGCCGGCGGTGCGGACCACCTCCGCGCGGTCGAAGGGGCTCGTGTTGAACACCCGCGTTCCGCCGGAGCCGAGCGCGGCCACCGCCTCGGCGGTCAGCTCCTCCAACTCCTGTGCCACGCAGGCGTATTCGGCCTCCGCCTCGCGGTGCACCCACGCGATGGACGAGCCGGGCAGGATGTCGTGGAACTGGTGCAGAAGGACCGTCTTCCACAGGCGGTCGAGCTTGTCGTACGGGTAGGCGTAGCCCGGCGCGTGCAGCGCGGCCGTCGTCGCCCACAACTCGGCCTCGCGCAGCCGGTGTTCGCTGCGCCGGTTGCCCTGCTTGGTGCGGGCCTGGGAGGTGTAGGTGGCGCGGTGCAGCTCCAGGTAGAGCTCGCCGACCCAGACCGGGGCGTCGGGGTACTCGGCGCGGGCCTTCGCGAAGAACGCGTCGGGATGTTCGATCTCGACCTTCGGGGAGCCCTCCAGGTTCCTCAGCCGCCGCGCCCGCTCCATGATCTCGCGGGTCGGGCCGCCACCGCCGTCGCCCCAGCCGAAGGGGGCCAGCGAGCGCGTGGCGCCGCCCTTCTCGCTGTAGTTGCGGACCGCGCGGGACATCTCCACGCCACTGAAGCGGGCGTTGTAGGTGTCGATGGGCGGGAAGTGGGTGAAGATGCGGGTGCCGTCGATGCCCTCCCACCAGAAGGTGTGGTGGGGGAACTTGTTGGTCTGGTTCCAGGAGATCTTCTGGGTGAGGAACCAGTCGTTGCCGGCGAGCTTGGCGAGCTGCGGGTAGGCGGCGGTGTAGCCGAAGGAGTCGGGCAGCCAGACGCCCTTGGTCTCGATGCCGAAGTGCTCGATGAAGAACCGCTTGCCGTGGATGAGCTGGCGGGCCAGGGCCTCGCCGCCGGGCAGGTTGCCGTCGGCCTCCACCCACATGCCGCCGACCGGCGCCCACTGGCCCTTGCGCACGGACTCCTGGATGCGGGCCCACACGTGCGGGTAGGTGTCGCGCACCCACTCGTACTGCTGGGCCTGCGAGCAGGCGAAAACGAACTCCTCGTACTCGTCGGCCAGGGACGTGACGTTGGAGAAGGTGCGGGAGGTCTTGCGCTTGGTCTCGCGGATCGGCCACAGCCAGGCCGAGTCGATGTGCGCGTGGCCGACGCCGGAGAGGCGGTGCGCGCTGGCGTGCGCGGGCTTGGCCAGCACCGGCTTCAGGGCCTCGCGCACGGCGGCCGCCGAGCCGGAGATGTCGTCCAGGTCGAGGAGGTCCATGGCCCGGTCGAGGGCGTGCATGATCTCGTGCCGGCGCGGGTCGTGCTCGCCGAGCTCCAGCATCAGCTCGCGCAGTACCTGGACGTCGAGGTCGAGATGCCAGACGTTCTCGTCGAGGACGGCGATGTCGGCACTGCGGAATGTATACAGTGGACGGTCGCCTGCCGTCAGTACATCGCCGAGCGGTGTCGGTTCCGCGAAGCCGTTCGCCAGGATGTCCGGGTTCGAGGCCGCCTCGACCAGGTAGTCGACCGGCTCGCCGCCCTCGGCCGGGTGGGCGATCGGGACGTACTGGTTGAGCGGGTTGACGGCCTTCAGCGGCGTCCCGTCGGTCAGGTGCACCAGCGCCTCGGCCTGGTTGCCGGGCCAGTCCCCCACGAAGCCGAGGTCGATGACGGCCTCGACGCGCCGGCCCGCGAAGGAGGCCGGCACCTGTCCGCGCATCCGGAACCAGGTCGTGCCCCACGGCGGCCCCCACGGGGTGCCCATCGCGAACGGCTCGTACGGCGCGGCCGCGGCCTCCTCGAAGGACACCGGCTCCGCCGGGGCCTGCCAGAACTCGACCTCGAAGGGGACGGTGGCCGCGTGGATCGCGGGCTTGATGCGCTGGGTGTGGAGGCGCTCTACGCGCTCCTCGATCCGGCGGCGTTCGTCGTGCATGAGAGGTCTCCCAAGAGGGCGGAGCGAAGCGAGGGACGGCGGGGCGGACCCGAGAGGGAAAGCGCTTTCCGCCGGGAGCTTACTTCAGGTACCCGAGGCCGGGATGAACGGCCGTGTACCCCTCGACCAGGCGCCGGGCCACGTTGACCGAGTCCACCAGCGGGTGCAGCGCGAAGGCCTTCACGGCCGTCGTGCGCGAACCGGACTCGGCGGCGGCGAGCACCTCGCGCTCGACGGCCTTGACCGCGCACACCAGGCCGGTGGCGTGGCCGGGCAGCGGAGCGACCGCGACGGGGTGGGCGCCGTTGGCGTCGACCAGGCACGGGACCTCGATGACGGCGTCCGTGTCGAGGACCGACAGGGTGCCCTGGTTGCGCACGTTGAGGATGAGGGTGGTGCGCTCGTCCCGGGCGATGGCCCGCATCAGCGCGAGGGCGACCTTCTCGTAGCCGCCGGAGAGGTCGTCGGCGTCGCGTTCGCCGGCGCCGGCCGTCTCGCGGTTGTCGGCCATGTAGGTCGCCTCGCGCTCGGCGCGGGTGCGGTCCCAGACGTCGAGGGCGGAGAGGTCGGTACGCCGGGCCTCCTCGTAGAACCGCGCCTGCTGGTCGCGCAGGAAGGCGCCTCGGGTCTTCTCGGCCTGCTCGTAGGCGCGTACGGCCTCGCGGTTGAAGTAGTAGTAGTGCAGGTACTCGTTGGGGATCGCGCCGAGGGACTGGAGCCAGTCGGCCCCGAACAACTTGCCCTCCTCGAAGGAGCCGAGCAGGCCTGGGTCGGCGAGCAGGCGCGGGAGTTCGTCGCGGCCCGCGATGCGCAGGCCGCGCACCCAGCCGAGGTGGTTGAGGCCGACGTAGTCGATCCACGCCTCCTTCGGGTTCGCGCCGAGCACCCGGGCGATCCGGCGGCCGAGGCCGACCGGTGAGTCGCAGATGCCGATGACGCGGTCGCCGAGGTGGCGGGACATGGCCTCGGTGACGAGGCCCGCGGGGTTGGTGAAGTTGATGACCCAGGCGTCGGGGGCGAGGCGGGCCACCCGCTGGGCGATGTCGACGGCGACCGGGACGGTCCGCAGACCGTATGCGATCCCGCCCGCGCCGACCGTCTCCTGGCCGAGGACGCCCTCCGCCAGGGCCACCCGCTCGTCGTTCGCCCTGCCCTCCAGGCCGCCGACGCGGATCGCGGAGAAGACGAAGTCGGCGCCGCGCAGGGCCTCGTCCAGGTCGGTCGTGGCGGTCACGCGGGGGGCGTCGTCCACGGTCGACGCCTGTTCGGCCAGTACACGGGAGACCGCATACAGCCGACTGTCGTCCAGATCGTGCAGGACCACCTCCGTGACCCGCCCCTCGGCGCGGTCCGTCAGCAGCGCCCCGTACACCAGCGGCACCCGGAACCCGCCGCCGCCCAGAATCGTCAGCTTCACGCCTGCACCTTTCCCGCCAGGACCACCTCGACGCCCGCCTCCTGCCGTGCGGAGCAGGTCACCGGGTCGACCGGCGCGTTCGTGACCCACCACGGCCAGGTCCCCGGAACCGCAGACCTTCGCCGTACCCGCACCGTTCCTGAGGCTGTCGGCCGGTGTTGACCGACTCACCATAAGCCGGACCTGCGGTCCGGTGGCCCTCCGAGCGGTCTTGAGGGCCGGGCCGGTATCGATATGCGGCTCCGCCCCTCGGCAGGGATACGGCCTGGCCGGAGCTCTGCGCGCCACCATTCTCCGGTGGTGGCCGGTGACACCGATCCCGTCGAACACAGCCGCCACCACGGATGGTGTGTTCCAAGCGCCCGCACGGTCACGGGAAACGGGCCCCGTTCACCCGTACGAGGTATCGGCTGACCAGCCACGCCGACAGCAGCGGCACGCTCGCCGACCACTGGGCGGCCATCGAGTCAACGCCGGGTCTTCAGGGCGGCTTCATCTGGGAGTTCTGATCCCACGGAATTCTGCAGCGCGTGAGCGATGGAAGACCGGCCGGGCGCGCGGGCGCCGGGCTGTGTGACAACGGTGTCGCCGCGCCCGGCCGTCGCCGGGCGTGCGGCGGCGACTTCGGCGAGCCCCTCCACGACGGTGCCTTCATCGCCGACGGGGTCGTCTTCCCGGACCGCACGCCCGAGCCCGTGATGGACGAGCACCGGGAGCCCGCGGCTCCGGTCCGCATCCGGTGCTACCGGCACGAGGGGATCGTCCTCGCCAACCACCAGCACTTCCGGGGTCTGACCTGGCTGGCAGCCTTCTGGGAGCTGTCCCTGGCCGACGGCCGTACCCTGACCGCTCCCGCCGAGCTGCCCGATCTGCGGCCCGGCGAGACGGCCGCCGTGCCGCTGCCCTTCGCGGTGCCCGGCGACGGCGGCGAGGCGTGGCTGACGCTGCGGGTGACCACCGCCGAGGACGAGCCGTGGGCGCCGCGCGGTACGGAGGTGTGCGCGCCGCGGGTGCGGCTGCGGGCGGCCGCCGTACCGGAACCCCGGCCGGCCGTGGCCGGGCGGCCGGTGGCGGTGGACGACGACGGGCTGCTGGTGCATCCGCTGCTGACGGCCGCGCCGGTGCTGTCCCTGTGGCGGGCGCCCACCGACGACGACGAGCTGGACAGCATCGTACGGCGCCGGCGCACCTGGGGCCTGGACGCCCTGGTCCGCAAGGTCGTCTCGGTGCACCGGGAGGGCGCGGCGGTGACCGTGTGCGCCGAGTACGCGGGGACCGCCGGTGTCGTACGGCACCGGCAGGAGTTCACGCCGGTCGAGGGCGGCATCCGGGTGGCCGAATCCGCCGAACTGCCCGCGGAGTTCGCCGATGTGGCCCGGGTCGGCTCGGTGTTCGAGACGGTGCCGGGGCTCGATCTGCCGGAGTGGTTCGGGCAGGGGCCCGGGGAGGCGTACCCGGACCGCTCGACGGGCGCGCCGGCCGGCCATGACGCGCTGCCCGTGAACGAGCTGTTCACGCCGTACCTGCGGCCGCAGGAGAGCGGCAGCCGGCACGGGGTGCGGCGGTTCACGCTGTCGGCGCCGGACGCCACCGGGCTCGCGGTCGAGCTGGACGAGCCGCGGCAGGTGTCCGTGGCCCTCCCCCGGCCCCTGAGCGAGGCCGCCCACCACGTCGAGCCGGTGCCGCGTGCGGGCTGCGTGGTGCACCTCGACGCCGCGCACCGGGGCCTGGGCACCGCGTCCCGCGGCCCCGGCACCGCCCCCTCCCGCCTCGTCCCCGCCGGGGTCCACCGCTGGAGCTGGACCCTGCGCGTTCTCTGAACTCCCCCCACGCTTCCTCTCCCCTTCACCTCTCACGGAGCGCACGTGTGTACGTCGCATGACCACCCCCAGGGCGAGGCCGCGCAGGCCGGAGCCGCACGACGCAGTTTCCTCAGGGCCACGGCGCTGCTCGGCGCCGCCGCCACGGCCGGGGTCGCGCTGCCGGCCGTCGCCGAGGCGGCGCCCAGGAGCAGTGGGCGGCCCGACCCGGAAAGCCGCCGCTTCACGATCGCGGTGATGCCCGACACCCAGTACCTCTTCGACGGCCCCAGCATCGACAAGGCGCCCGTCGAGGCTTCGCTGCGCTACCTGCTGGAGCACGGCCGGGACGAGAACATCGTCTTCCTGTCCCACCTCGGCGACCTCACCCAGAACGGCGCGAAGGACGAGTTCGCCGCGATCGGCGAGGCGTTCGGGATCCTCGACCACCGGGGCGTCGGCTACAGCGTCCTCGCCGGCAACCACGACGTGCGGTCCTCGACGGACGACCAGCGCGGCTCGACGGCGTACCTGGACGCGTTCGGGCCGCAGCGCTTCCGGGGCAAGCCGACCTTCGGCGGTGCCTCCCCGGACGGGTACAACACCTTCCACCTGTTCCGGGCGGCCGGGCGGGAGTGGATGGTGCTCGCGCTGGACTGGCGGCTGTCGGCGAAGGGGTACGCCTGGGCCAGGGACGTGCTCGCGCAGCACCCGAAGACGCCGGTCGTCCTCACGACCCACGAGCTGGTCGTGGAGGACGACTCCCTGTCGTCGTACGGGCAGCAGCTGTGGGACCGGCTGATCGCGGACCACGACCAGATCTTCCTCACCCTCAACGGCCACTACTGGCCGGCCGGCCGGGCGACCCGCAAGAACGCGGCGGGCAACGAGGTGCACCTGCACCTGACCAACTACCAGAACCGGTACTTCGGCGGCGCGGCGATGATCCGCCTGTACCGCTTCGACCTGGACCGCAACGTCATCGACGTGGAGACGGTCTCCCCGTGGATCCTGGGCCGGGCCGCGAAGGGGATCAACGAGCTGGAGCGCCAGGAGATCGAGCTGAGCGGGGACACGGACCGGTTCTCCGTCGGCATCGACTTCGCCGCGCGCTTCTCCGGCTTCGACCCGGTCCCCGTGCGTCCGGCGCGCCCCGCGTCCAGGATGCTGGTCCCCGGCACGGTCGCGTACTGGCGCTTCGACGGACACGGCGACGGTACGGCGGTGAGCGGGACGGTCCGTGACCTGTCCGGGCGCGGCAACGACCTCACGCTCGTCACGGTGGGCGGCGGCACGCTGAACTGGTCGGCGGACCACCACCCCGACCAGCCGGGCCACGGCAGCCTGGAGTTCCAGGGCTTCACATCACCGCTGAAGGGGGCGTACCTGCGCACGGTCGACGGTGCTCCTCTCAACTCGGCGACGTTCAGGGCGGGTTACACCATCGAGGCGTTCTACCGCCTCCCCGCCGACTGGGACCCCTCGCACCACGCCTGGTCCGGCGTCGTCAGCCGCACCGGCACGGGCGGCGCGGCGGGGAAGACCGGCGACGACCCCGACGAGCCGCTCGCCACACTGTCCCTGTCGAACGACCGGGAGCCGCAGTGGGCGATGCGCCCGCTCAACCAGGAGGGCATCGCCACCAACTGGGGGCAGGAGACGCCGCTGGAGACCTGGTGGCATGTGGCGGTCGTCAACGACGGCAGGCACACCACCCTCTACGTCGAGGGCTGCCCGGTCGTCCGCAACCCCAAGGCAGTCGCCGTCGGCATCACCTCCGTCGGCCTGCCGTGGCTGCTCGGCGGCTACGAGTACGCGGGGAAGATCGACCAGATCCTGCACGGCCGCCTCGGCGACGTCCGCATCGTGGAACGGGCGCTGCCCGTCACCTCCTTCATGAACCGCTGACTTCCTCCGAGGATCACCATGACCGAGCAGCAGCTGCCCGCCTGGGCCGACCCGTCCGTCTCTCCCGCCGCCCTCGACGCCCAGGGCGTGTCGAGACGCGGACTCCTGTGCCGCGCCGGCCTGTTCGGCGCCGCGTTCGCCCTCGGCTCGGCCGCCGCGCCCGCCTCCGCCTCCGCCTCCGCCTCCGGCAAGCAGGGCTTCGGCGGCGACGACCCGCGCCTGGCCTACCTGGTCGGCGACCACCACGTGCATTCCGTCTACAGCCACGACGCCAAGTACACGTTCTCCCAGCAGGCCCAGGCCGCAGCCAGGTTCGGCCTGGACTGGATGGTCTTCAACGAGCACTCCAACTTCGGGCACGCCCGTTACGGCGCCCAGCTGGAGCACCAGGAGATCCTCAAGGCCCGCGCCGAGAACCCGCGCCAGCTGATCTTCCAGGGCCTGGAGTGGTACATCCCGGCCGCCGAGCACTGCACGGTCTTCGCGGCCCCCGGCCCGCACGAGGTCGACCTGCTCACCCGGTTCGAGCTCGCCTACGACGGCAAGCTGCTCGGCTACACCGACGGTGCCCCGGACAACCCGAACACCGCCCGCAACGAGGCCCATGCGGTCAAGGCCGTCCAGTGGCTCGCCGAGCAGCGCCGCACGGGCTACGTGGACGACGTCCTCGTCCTCGCCAACCACCCGCTGCGCCTCGGCATCGACTCCCCGCACGAGATGCGCAACTGGCGTGACGCGGCCCCCGAGATCGTGATCGGCATGGAGGGCGCGCCCGGCGCCCAGGGCGCGGCCATCCCCGGCTGGCGCGGCGCGACGTCGATCCGCGGCGAGTACGAGAACAAGCCGTCCGCCAACTCCTTCGCCGGGTACCCGGCGGACGCCTACCTCACCTACGGCGGTTTCGACTGGGCGACCGCGACGGTCGGCGGCCTGTGGGACTCGATGCTCGCCGAGGGCAGGCTGTTCTCGGTCACCACCAACTCCGACAACCACCGGACCGTCTTCGACACCTGGACGAACGGCGACTGGGCGCCCGGCCAGAACTTCGACAACACCGGGAAGCTGCCCGACCCGGTCGACACCGGCACCCCGCAGCCCGGCAGCGACTTCTGGCCCGGCGAGTTCAGCCGGACCCACGTCGGCGTGACCCGCTACGGCTACCGCGCCGTGATGGCGGGCCTGCGCGCGGGCCGGATCTGGCTGGACCACGGGCATCTGCTCGACGGGCTCGACGTGCGGCTGAAGCGGGACTGCGACTTCGGGCGGGGGGTCACGCTGGGCGGCCGGCTCCGCGTGCGCAAGGGCGAGAAGATCACGCTGTACGTGACGGTGACCACCGCCTCCCGGGCCAACCCGCAGGGAATCCTGCCCAAGTTGGCGCACGTCGACGTGATCCGGGGCGCGGTCCGCGGCCCGGTCGCCGACCGCGACAGCTGGCAGGCGCCGGACACCAAGGTCGTCGAGACCAGGGACGTCAGCGGCCGCACCGGCACGTACACCCTGCGCATCCCGCTGACCGCCGGGGACGAGTCGTTCTACGTACGCCTGCGCGGCAGCGACGGCAACCGGCACGGCGCCGGCTACCTCGGCGCCGCGATCGACCCGCACGGGCCGATCGCCCACGAGCCCGGAAACGGTGACCCGTGGGCCGACACGTGGTTCTACTCCAACCCCGTCTTCGTCGACGTGCAGCGGTGACCGCTCACGCGTAGAAGCGGGAGAGACTCTGCAGGACGGCGGCGGGCTTCCCGCCGCCGTCGATCTCTATCGTGCCGTCGACCGCGATCTGCACCCCGCCCGGCACCTCCTCGACGGAAGCGAGCCGCGCGGCGAGCCGGATGCGCGAGCCCACCTTCACCGGGGAGGGGAAACGCACCTTGTTCAGCCCGTAGTTGACCTTCGTGGTCACGCCCTGGACGTCCAGCAGCTCGGTGAAGAGCGGGATGAACAGGGAGAGGGTGAGGTAGCCGTGGGCGATCGGGGCGCCGAAGGGGCCCTCCTTGGCGCGTTCGGGGTCCACGTGGATCCACTGGTGGTCGCCGGTGGCGTCGGCGAAGGTGTCGATGCGCTCCTGGGTGACCTCGATCCATTCGCTGGTGCCCAGGTCGCTGCCCGCGAGCTTCTTCAGTTCGTCGATGCCGTTGACGGTGACGCTCATGTGGCTTTCCTTCGCTAGGAGTGGTTGCCGTAGCGCTTGCGCACGCGGGACTTGAGGAGTTTCCCGGAGGCGGTGCGCGGGAGTTCGTCCGCGAGGACCACCGACTTCGGGATCTTGTACTTGGCGAGGCGTCCGGCCAGCGAGGCCAGCACCTCGTCGGGGTCGACCGAGGCACCCTCGCGGGGCACCACGACCGCGCGCGGCACCTCGCCCCACTTGTCGTCCGGCACGCCGATGACCGCGCACTCGACGATGTCGGGGTGGGAGAGCAGCAGGTCCTCGATCTCGGCCGGGTAGATGTTCTCGCCGCCGGAAATGATCATGTCCTTGATGCGGTCGACGATATGGACGTACCCGTCCTCGTCGACCTGGGCCGCGTCCCCGCTGCGGAACCAGCCGTCCGCGAACGAGGCGGCCGTCTCCTCGGGCAGCCCCCAATAGCCGGGCATGACATGCGGACCACGGACCACAACCTCGCCGGTCTCACCGACGTCGACCGGCGTGAAGTCCGGCCGCACGACGCGTACGTCGCTGAAGAAGTGCTGGACTCCGGCCGACCCGGCCTTGCCGACCGCGTGTTCCGCGTCCAGGAAGAGCGTGCCGGGGGACGCCTCCGTCATGCCGTAGCCCTGGAGGAAGGTGAGCCCGCGCTCCTGGTAGGCGGCGATGAGCGGGGTCGAGACCGGGGAGCCGCCGCAGGTCAGGATCCTCAGCGACGACAGGTCGGCGTCCGGCCAGCGCGGGTGCCGGGCCACCTGCTCGAACATCGTCGGCACCCCGAACATGAAGGTGATCCGGTGCTCTTCGATCAGGTCGAAGGTGACGTCGGGGTCGAAGGCCTCGACCAGGACGCAGGTGCCGCCCTTCAGCAGCACGGGCAGCGTCAGCATGTTCAGGCCGGCTGTGTGGAACAACGGCGCGGAGACCAGGGCGCGTTCGTCGGCGATCAGGTCGGTGTCGACGAGGACGTTGATCGCGTTCCAGGTCAGGTTGCCATGGGTGAGCATCGCGCCCTTGGGGCGGCCGGTCGTCCCCGAGGTGTACATGATGATGCAGGTGTCGTCGGGGGTGACCGGCTCGTCGATGGGGTCGGTCGCCGCGGAGGTGATCGCCTCCTCGTACTCGGCGCCCACCTCGACGTACGCACGCACGTCGGTGTCGCCCGGCAGTCCGGCGACCAGGCCCGCGTGCGAGGGGCCGTAGACGAGTGCCTTCGCGCCCGAGTCGGCGAGCTGGAAGGCGATCTCCGGGCCCGCCAGGCGGGTGTTGAGCGGGACGAAGACCGCGCCGAGCGTGCCGGCCGCGAAGAGGGTCTCCAGGTAGGAGGGGTGGTTGGGGCCGAGGTAGGCGATGCGGTCGCCGCGCCGGACACCCCGGGAGCGCAGGGCGTGGGCGAGGCGGGTGGTGCGGTCGTACAGCTGCGCGTACGTGAGCGAGGTGCCGCCGTGGATCAGGGCGGTACGGTGCGGGGTCTTGCGGGCCCGGCGTGCGGGCCACGACCCCAGTCCCTCGTTGCGCATCCGGCACCCCTTACGGTTTCGTCAGCCCGAGCAGGCGGGCGGCGTTCTCCTTGAGGATCTTCGGCCGCACCTCGTCCTTGACGGACAGCTTCGCGAAGTCGGCGAGCCAGCGGTCCGGGGTGAGGACGGGGAAGTCGGAGCCGAAGAGGACCTTGTCCTTCAGCAGCGTGTTGGCGTACTGCACCAGCTGCGGCGGGAAGTACTTCGGCGACCAGCCGGACAGGTCGATGTGCACGCCCGGCTTGTGCGTGGCGACGGCCAGCGCCTCGTCCTGCCAGGGGAACGACGGATGCGCCAGGATGATCTTCAGCTGCGGGAAGTCGGCGGCGACGTCGTCCACGTGCAGGGGGTTGGAGTACTTCAGGCGGATGCCGCCCCCGCCGGGCACGCCCGCGCCGATGCCGGTCTGGCCGGTGTGGAACAGGGCGATCGTCCCCGTCTCCTCGATCACCTCGTACAACGCGTACGCCACCGCGCGGTCGTTGGGGAAGAAGCCCTGGATGCTGGGGTGGAACTTGAAGCCCTTCACGCCGTACTCCTCGACCAGCCGCCGGGCCTGTCGCACGCCGGCCTTCCCGCGGAAGGGGTCGATGGAGGCGAACGGGATCAGGACGTCCGCGTGGGCGGCGGCCGCCTCGGCGACCTCCTCGTTCGGGACGGGTGCGGTGCCGGTGGCGGACTCGGCGTCCACCGTGAAGATCACCGCGGCCATCCTCCGCTCGCGGTAGTAGGCGGCCGTCTCCTCGAGGGTGGGCTTCCGCTTGCCCTCGACCTTGAAGTAGGCGGAGGAGGCGTCGTGCAGGTCTTCGTCCAGAGAGGAGTGGCCCTTGGAGGACACCTCCGCGTGGGTGTGGACGTCGATCGCGACCAGGTCCTCGATGTCCATCACGCCTCCGGGATCGTCGGGGCGGGGATGCCGACCGTCTGCGGTGCGGCGCCGACCGACGTGTGCCAGGCGTCGGCCAGCGCCTCGGGGCTCCAGCCGCCGTCCGCGTACGCCGCGCGGATCTCCTGCGGATGCGACCAGAGTGCCACCTTGTCGCCGCCGATGCCGATGGCCTGGCCGGTGATGCCGCGCGCCGCCTCGGAGGCGAGGAAGGGCACGAGGACCGCGCAGTCTTCGGGGGTGCCGAAGCCCTCGCCCTTGCGCAGGAAGTCCGGCAGCGGCGCGCCGCCCCGCATCGCCTCGACGTACGGGGCGAAGGCCGGGATGGTCTCGGTCATCGCGGTCGCCGCGACCGGCACGATCGCGTTGACGGTGATGTGCGCGCGGGCCAGCTCCATCGACCAGGTACGGGCCATGGCGGCGATGCCGGCCTTGGCGGCGGCGTAGTTGGTCTGCCCGAAGTTGCCGCGCTGCCCGGCCGGGGAGCCGACCAGGATCAGGGTGCCGCCCTCGCCCTGCTCGCGCAGGCGGACCGCGGCGGCTCGGGCGCAGGTGAAGGTGCCCCTGAGGTGGGTGGTGACCACGGCGTCGAAGTCGTCGTCGGTCATCTTCCACAGCACCTTGTCGCGCAGGATGCCGGCGTTGGTGACCAGGACGTCGAGCCGCCCGAACTCCCGGACCGCGCGGCCGACCAGCCGGTCGGCGGCCTCGGCGGTGCCGACCGGCACGACCTCGGCGACGGCGGTGCCGCCGGCCTCGGTGATGGACCTGACGGCCTGCTCGGCCACGGCCGCGTCGATGTCGTTGACGACCACCGAGGCGCCGTGGGCGGCGAGGGCATGGGCGTAGGCGAGGCCGAGGCCCCGGCCGCTGCCGGTGACGACGGCGGCCTTGCCGGTGAGATCGATGGGGGGCACGTGCGGATCCCTTCGGACGCAGAACAGCTCGGGAGACGGCTCGTCGGCACGGACGGGCACCGCCGAGATCGAAGCTAAGAGCAATAATTGTTGTCGTCAATAGTTGTTGCCGACCTTCGGATGCGGCATGCTGGGGTCCACCCAGCCGAGGAGACCGAGACCAGGGGGCCCGCCATCAGCAGCCGGCACACGAAGAACCCGAGCCCGATCGACGGGGACGAGCCGTGGATGCGCGGGCTGCACGCGGACACGGGCTATCTGCTCTACCGCCTCGGCCTGCGCTCCGGGCAGATGTTCAACACCTTCCTCCAGGAGTCCGGCGTGCGGCTGCGCCACTACGCGGTGCTGCGCTTCCTCGCCACCTGCGACGGCACGCTCCAGCGCGAGCTGAGCACCCGGCTCGGCTACGACCCGAGCGCGATCGTGGGCCTGGTCGACGACCTGGAGAAGCTGGGCTTCGCCGAGCGCCGCCCCTCCCCCGACGACCGGCGCAGCAGGATCGTCGTCCTGACCGAGGGCGGCCGCACCTTCCTGCGCGACACCGACGAGGCGGGCCTGAGGGTGACGAACGACCTGCTGGCCCCGCTCGACGCGGCGGAGCGCGACACGCTGCACGCCCTGCTCCTGAGGGTCGCCGACCGGCCATGACCTCAGGGGGCACCCCCACCGCACACGAGCGGCTGCTGGCCGTGCTCGCCGCGTTCGACCACGCCCATCCGGCGCTGAGCCTGACGGACATCAGCCGCCGGGCCGGGCTCAGCCTGACCACCGCGCACCGCCTCGTGCACGCGCTCACCGCCTGGGGCGCCCTGGAGCGGGACGACGACGGCGTCTACCACGTGGGACTGCGCCTGTGGGAGCTGGCCGCGCTCGCCCCGCGCGGCCTCGCACTGCGGCAGATCGCGCTGCCCTACCTGGAGGACCTGTACGAGGCGACCCACGAGAACGTGCAGTTGGCGGTGCGCGACGGCGCGGAGGTCGTCTACATCGAGTGGCTGTCGGGGCGTTCGGCGATCGGCGTGCACATCCGCGTCGGCGCGCGCTGGCCCCTGCACGCCACCGGGGTCGGTCTCGCCCTCCTCGCGCACGGCGCCCCCGGCTTCCAGGAGGAGTACTGCACCTGGCCGCTCGCCTCCTTCACGCCGTACACCATCACCGACCCGGCACGGCTGCGCCGGACGCTGGCCGAAGTACGGCGTACCGGCGTGGCGGTGAGTGACCGTCAGGTCACCGACGACGCCGTGTCGGTGGCGTCCGCGGTGCGCGGAGCGGGCGGTGACGTGGTCGCGGCCGTCTCCGTCGTGGTGCCCCAGGCGGGCGCCCGGGTACCGGTGTTGATACCAGCGGTGCGGCTGGCCGCGCGGGGGATCTCACGGGCGCTCGGCTGGCAGCCCGAGCGGCCGGACGTGTGAGGTCCCCGCGCCGTGGGGTTCCGGCGCGGGGACCTCTGCGGTGCACGGGTCAGCAGTTCCCGGTGTCCGCCTTGCCGTCGAACCGGTCGCCGAGCCAGTGCACCACGTCGCCGACCGCCTGGGCGTCACCGGTGAGGTGGTCGCCCACGTACGGCGCCCAGCGAGTGGTGATGCCGGCATCGCAGTAGGCGCGGCGGGTGGCGCTCGCCATCTGCGCGGGGATCACCTCGTCCAGCAGACCACGGTACTGGAACACCGGGAAGCCGATCTCGTAGCGGGCACCGGATCCGGGGGTGCCGACCCCGACGCCCAGCTTGTTGGCCTCGACGGCGTCGCCCCAGGTGGTGCCGTCGGAGCCGCGCAGGGCGTAGATCCGGTCGAGCGTCAGCCCGTCCTTG
Organism: Streptomyces cellostaticus; assembly: GCF_001513965.1. Lineage (GTDB taxonomy): Bacteria > Actinomycetota > Actinomycetes > Streptomycetales > Streptomycetaceae > Streptomyces > Streptomyces cellostaticus. The sequence goes on from NZ_KQ948015.1 coordinate 509,614, forward strand.
GTGTACTGCTCGATCCGTGCGAGCGGGAAGCGGCTCACGGTGCCGAGCGCGCACAGCGACTCGGCGTCCTTGACGGCCTTGCGGCCGCTGTCGTTGAGGAGGTCGTCGAACGGCATGTCCGGATGGGTGACGGACAGACCGATGAACGCGTCCACCAGGAACCCGGCGAAGAACTGACCGTCGAGGTTGCTCGCCACCTGCTTGAGGTCGGCGGGGATCCCGCCGGAGGCGGCGCCGACGACCTTCAGCCCGGGGGCGTACGACCGGGCCAGCTGGGCCGCCCACAGGCTGCCCGAGCCGCCCTCCGAGTAGCCCCAGATCCCGACCCGGGCGTCGGGGCTCACCCCGGTGCCGGGCACCCGGGAGGCCGCGCGGGCCATGTCCAGGGCGGCGTGACCGGCCTCGGCCCCGGAGGCGTACGGGTGGACCTGGCCGTCCATGTAGCCCTGACCGTCCGTCGCGGCGAGGGCGTAACCGGCGTTGAGCAGCGCCGCGATGTTCGGGCCCTCGTAGGCGTCCTGGTACTGGCCCGCGAGTTGTCTGGAGAACGCGCACTGCCCGCCGATACCGAGGGTGCCGGGCACGAACGCGACCAACGGCCGCTCGCCCGGTCCGGTCCACGGCTTCTGCGGTACGACGACGGTGCCGACGACGGAGACCGGCCGGCCCCGCCCGTCGGTGGAGCCGTACTGCACCTTCCAGGCGTTCAGCGCGGGGCCGCCGATCACCATGGGCAGCGAGTCGACCTTGCGGCAGGCGACGACGGCGCCCGGTGCGGCGGTGGCGCGGTCCGGGGGCCGGTAGATGTCGGCGTCCGCGGCGGAGCACGCCTCGGGCGTCCCGGCCGCCGCGGTCACCGCCGGCGCCGCCAGCAGTCCACCGAGCAGACCCGCGGCGGCGAGCAGTGCGGCTCTCCTCGGCAGCGGCTTCCTCGACCTGTGGGAGATCACCACTTCAGAGCGTCCCTTCTGTGGGGTGAAGAGGTACGTGAAGCTGAGCAGACGGCGAGGTTACGGAACCGTAGGTAAGCGCTGATAGTTAAAGGACGACGAACCGGCGGGGGGAGGGCTGTGTGCCGGTGACTAGCGTGGCGTGGCAACCGGATCGGGGCCCGGCGTCGTCCTCCCGATCACCATGCCCACCACAAACCCGGCCGGTCCCCCGGCCTCCCCCGTCGGCCAGCTGCTCGATTTCACCTGGACACAGACCCGGGCCTGCGCCTTCGCCATCGCCCTGCTGTCCGGGGTGGCGGTGTCCCGCCTGCTGCCCCCGCTGCCGGTGGCCCGCTACGACCTGCTCGTCGGCTACGGCGTGCTCCTCACGCTGCTCTTCTGGCGGCGCGGCTGGGAGAGCGGACGCGATGTCGCCGTCATCGCCGCCTGCCATGTCATCGGTCTCGCCTTCGAGCTGGTGAAGGTCTCGCTCGGCTCGTGGAGCTACCCGGAACCGGCCGTGCTGAAGTTCGCGGGCGTCCCCTTGTACGGGGGCTTCCTCTATGCGGCCGTCGGCAGCTACGTCTGCCGGGCCTGGCACCTGTTCGACCTGGAGCTGACCCGCTACCGGCCGCGGGCGACGGCCCTGGTGGCGGCCGCCGTCTACGTCAACTTCTTCAGCCACCACTGGCTGCCCGACGCCCGCTGGCCGCTGGCGGCCCTCCTCCTGGCCGTCACCGCGGGCACCTGGGTGCGCTTCACGGTGCGCGGGGTCCGGTGGCGCATGCCGCTCGCGCTGGCCTTCGCCCTGATCGGGTTCTTCCTGTGGCTGGCGGAGAACCTGGCCACCTACGTGGGCGCGTGGCGCTACCCGTACCAGCTGCACGGCTGGCAGCCCGTCGACGTCGGCAAGTTCGGCGCATGGGCCCTGCTCATCAGCGTCACCTTCGTGCTCGCAGCGCTCGGCAGAGGCAATCCGGACTCCCCGCCCGAGCCACCGCCCTCCTGCTGACCGGCGGCCCGTCCTCACCGGAATCCCAGACAGCACCCCACGGATTCAAAGAGTTGCCCCGGACAAGTGGCGCACGATGCCCGGACACCGACGGACAACTCAGGAAGGCGTGTCGTGGGCGTCCCGCAGATATCGAACCGGTCCGGACAGCAGGCGCGCAGCTGGTCGCGGCGGGGCCTGCTCGCCGCCCTCGGCGCCGCGCCCGCGACGGCGGCCCTGGCAGGGTGCGGCTCCTCGGCGGACGCCTCGGCCTCCGCCGGCGGCACGGGCACCGGCGCCTCGTCGTCCGCGCGGGGTGCGACGACGAAGAAGGCGACCATCGCCGTCACGCCCGCGGCCGGCACGAAAAAGGCCGGCTTCACCAGCCCCGTCGAGGTCACCGTCACCGACGGCACGCTCGCCTCCGTCCAGGTCACGGGCAACGACGGCTCCACCCTGGCGGGCACCCTCGACTCGGCGAGGACGAAGTGGACTTCGGTCCGCAACCCCTGCTCGGGCACGAAGTACACCGTGACGGCCAAGGCGGAGGGTGCCGCCGAGGCGTCGGTGACGACCTTCACCACCCGGTCGCCCGGCGCCACGTTCGCCGGCTGCTTCACCCCCGAGGCGGACTCCACCTCCGGGGTCGGCATGCCGGTGTCGGTCAACTTCACGCACGCCGTCACCGACCGGGCCGCCGTCCAGAAGGCGATCACGGTGACCGCCGAACCGGCCGTGGAGGTGGTGGGGCACCGGTACAGCGCCACCCGGCTGGACTTCCGGCCCCGGACCTACTGGGCGCCCGGCACGAAGTACACCGTGACGGCCAACGCGGAGGGTGCCGCCGAGGCGTCGGTGACGACCTTCACCACCCGGTCGCCCGGCGCCACGTTCGCCGGCTGCTTCACCCCCGAGGCGGACTCCACCTCCGGGGTCGGCATGCCGGTGTCGGTCAACTTCACGCACGCCGTCACCGACCGGGCCGCCGTCCAGAAGGCGATCACGGTGACCGCCGAGCCGGCCGTGGAGGTGGTGGGGCACCGGTTCAGCGCCACCCGGCTGGACTTCCGGCCCCGGACCTGTTGGGCGCCCGGCACGAAGATCACCCTGAGCCTGCGGCTGAAGGACGTCGAGGGCGCGGACGGTGTGTTCGGCATCCAGCACAAGGACGTCGGTTTCACATCGGCCGCGAGCAGATCAGCACGGTCGACCTCGCCACGAAGACGATGACGGTGCGCCGGGACGGCAAGGTGGCCGCCGCCACCCGGTCACCGGCGGCGCCTTCGGCCACACCACCTGGTCCGGGATCATGGTGATCAGCGAGCGGTTCAAGCAGACCCGGATGGAGTCGTCCACGGTGGGCCTCGGCGACGAGTACGACATCCCGGACGTGCCGCACGCCCAGCGACTGACGGCTTCCGGCACCTTCGTGCACGGCAACTACCGGGCTTCCACCGCGGTGTTCGGACACCAGAACACCAGTCACGGCTGCATCGGCCTGCACGACACCAAGGGCGCGGGCGACAGCTCCGTGGCCGGCTGCACGTTCTACGAGTCCTCGATGCCCGGCGACGTGGTGATCGTCAGGAACTCCGGCGAGACGACCGTCGACCCGGCCAACGGGCTCAACGGGTGGAACCTGTCGTGGCCGAGTGGAAGGCAGGGAGCGCGCTCTGACGCGCAGGCGGCTTCACCGGGTGAACTCCACCGGGAAACAAGGACTTTCTTTGTTTCAACTCTTGACGACCTCGGTGCCGGAGAGCACATTGGGCCCACTTTGAGAGCGCTCTCACACCAACCCGCGCACCTACTCCGTACCCGAGAGGCACCCCCCATGAGTGACACCTCCGGCATACCCGGACGGCGGCGAGCCGTCGTCGCCGTCCTCGCCACGCTCGGCCTGGCGGTCACCGCCGCCACGGCCGCCACCCTCCCCGCGAGCGCCTCCGCGCCCACACCCCCGTCGGGCTGGACACAGGTCTTCCTGGACGACTTCAACGGCTCCGCGGGCTCCGGCGTCAACACGTCCAACTGGCAGTACGACACCGGGACTTCGTATCCTGGCGGCCCCGCCGACTGGGGCACCGGCGAGGTCGAGACGATGACGTCCGGCACGAACAACGTCTCGCTCGACGGCAACGGCAACCTGCACATCACCCCGCTGCGCGACTCGGCCGGCAACTGGACCTCGGGCCGCATCGAGACCACCCGCACCGACTTCCAGCCCCCGGCCGGCGGCAAGCTGCGCGTCGAGGCGCGGCTCCAGATGCCGAACGTCACCGGCACCGCCGCCGAGGGCTACTGGCCGGCGTTCTGGATGCTGGGCGCGCCCTACCGCGGCAACTACCAGAACTGGCCGGGCGTCGGCGAGCTGGACGTCATGGAGAACGTCCAGGGCCTGAACAAGGTCTGGGCGACGATGCACTGCGGCACGAACCCGGGCGGCCCCTGCAACGAGACCACCGGCATCGGCAACTCCACCGCGTGCCCCGGCACCACCTGCCAGTCCGGCTTCCACACCTACACCATGGAGTGGGACCGCTCGGTGAGCCCCGAGGCGATCCGCTTCTACGTCGACGGCGTCAACTACCACACGGTCACGGCCGGTCAGGTCGACGCAGCCACCTGGGCCAACGCCACCAGCCACGGCTTCTTCGTCATCCTGAACGTGGCGATGGGTGGCGCCTTCCCGGCCGCGTTCGGCGGCGGCCCGACCGGCGCCACCGAGTCCGGCCACCCGATGGTCGTCGACTACGTCCAGGTCCTCCAGTCGAGTGGGAGCGGTACCACTCCCCCGCCCTCCGGCAACCGGGACGCCTACAGCGCCATCCAGGCCGAGTCCTACGACAGCCAGTCCGGCGTGAGCACCGAGTCCACCACGGACACCGGCGGCGGCCAGGACCTCGGCTCTCTCGCGAACGGTGACTGGGCGCTGTACAAGGGCGTCGACTTCGGCTCCACGGCGGCCACCCAGTTCCACGCGCGGGTGGCGAGCGGTGCCGCGGGCGGCGTGAGCGGGCTGGTCGAGGTGCGTCTGGACAGCCGCAGCAACGCCCCCGTCGGCAGCTTCGCTCTGGCCGACACCGGGGGCTGGCAGACCTGGAAGACGATCCCGGCGAACATCAGCCCGGTGACCGGCACCCACGATGTGTACCTGACCTTCACCAGCGGCCAGCCGGCCGACTTCGTGAACGTGAACTGGTTCGACTTCGGCCACTGAGCACCAGGCCGGGCCGCTTCTAACGGAGTTCCGCCCGGAACCCCACCGGCGTCTGACCGGTGTGCAGATGGAAGAACTTGGAGAAGTTCGCCGCGTCGGGGAAGCCCACGGCCGCCCCGACGCGGCCGATCGGCATGTCCGTATGGGCGAGGAGGCGCTTGGCCTCCAGGATCACCCGCTTGTCGATGAATCCCTTCGGTGTCTCGCCGGTGGCCGCACGGACGGCGCGGACGAGGGTACGGCGGGAGTAACCGAGCGCGTCGGCGTACGCGCTGACGCTGTGGTTGGCGGCGAAGCCCTGCTCCACCGCGTCCCGGAAGAGGGTGAAGGTGGTGTCCTGCTGCCGGGAGGCCTCCGCCGAGCTGGCCGCGAGATGGGCGAGGCGCAGCAGGAACGCGGTCAGGGTGTGCCGCAGGACGGCCGTGTGCAGGCTCAGCGGGAGGGTCGCGGTGTCCTCGTACTCGCGCCGCAGCTGTTCGAGGGCGGCCCGGAGTGCGGTGAGTTGGGCCGGGTCGGGGTGCAGGAGCGGCGGCAGGTCGTAGCGGTACAGGCCGGTGGCCTCGACGGTGGCACGGGGCAGGAAGCCGGGCTGCATGGTCAGGACGGTTCCGCGGTACTCGCTCGTGCGTGAGAACCGGTGGACCTGCCCGGGGCGGATCCACAGCAGGTCGCCGGCCGTGGCCCGGTACTCGGCGAAGTCGATCATGTGCCGGACGGGGCCGCCGGTGAAGAGCATGACCACATGGAAGTCGATGCGGTGGACGCGGTGCAGCGGGGCGTCGGAGTGCCAGGTGCGGTCGCTCCCCATGGGGCCGATCTGCATGCCGACGCCGCCGACGGCCAGCTCGGCCGGGAAGGGGAAGGTCCTGATCCCGTCGCCGTCCATGCCGTCGCCACCGGCTTGGGATGTTCTGTCCGCCATGTTCTTTTCGTGCCGTCCCTGTCGCGCGCTCGCTGTCCCAGATTCACCACAGGCTGACACACCCCGACCTTCCCCCGAAAAAGTCAGACTTTTAAGTTTGAACGCGTCCGGCCAGCAATCACGCATTGAACGAGGACTTCTTGAAGATGAGCACGCAGACACCCGACGGCTTCGAGTGGACTGACCTCGACCGGCGTGCCGTGGACACCGCCCGGCTTCTCGCGGCCGATGCCGTGCAGAAGGTCGGCAACGGCCACCCGGGCACCGCGATGAGCCTGGCTCCTGCCGCGTACACGATCTTTCAGAAGGTGATGAGGCACGACCCGGCCGATCCGGAGTGGACCGGACGTGACCGCTTCGTCCTGTCTCCCGGTCACACCTCGCTGACCCTCTACACCCAGCTCTTCCTCGCCGGGTACGAGCTGGAGCTGGACGACCTGAAGGCGTTCCGGACCCAGGGTTCCAAGACGCCCGGTCACCCCGAGTACGGGCACACCGCCGGGGTCGAGACCACCACCGGTCCGCTCGGCCAGGGCGTCGCCAACGCCGTCGGCATGGCCATGGCCGCCCGCTACGAGCGCGGCCTGTTCGACCCCGAGGCCCCCGAGGGCACCTCCCCCTTCGACCACACCATCTGGGCGATCGTCTCCGACGGCGACCTGGAGGAGGGCGTCTCCGCCGAGGCCTCCTCGCTCGCGGGCCACCAGAAGCTCGGCAACCTGGTCTTCCTCTACGACGACAACCACATCTCCATCGAGGGCGACACCGCGACCGCCTTCTCCGAGGACGTGCTGAAGCGCTACGAGGCCTACGGCTGGCACACCCAGCGCATCGCGCCCACCGCCGACGGCGACATCGACGCGCCCGCGCTGTACACGGCGCTGAGGGCGGCGCAGGCCGAGACCGGGCGGCCCTCGATCATCGCGATGCGCACGATCATCGCCTGGCCGGCCCCGAACGCGCAGAACACCGAGGCCTCCCACGGCTCCGCGCTCGGCGACGACGAGATCGCCGCCACCAAGCGCGTCCTCGGCTTCGACCCGGAGCAGACCTTCGAGGTCACGGACGAGGTCCTGAAGCACACCCGCCGGGCCCTGGACCGGGGCGCCGAGGCGCACGCGGCCTGGGACAAGCGGATAGCCGAGTGGCGCGCGGGCCGGCCGGAGCGGGCGCAGCTGTTCGACCGGGTCAGCAAGGGCGAGCTGCCCGAGGGCTGGGAGGACGCCCTGCCCGTCTTCGAGGAGGGCAAGCCGGTCGCCACCCGCGCGGCCTCCGGCAAGGTGCTGCAGGCGCTCGGCCCGGTGCTCCCGGAGCTGTGGGGCGGCTCCGCCGACCTCGCCGGGTCCAACAACACCACCATCGACAAGACCAGCTCCTTCCTGCCCGAGGGCAACCCGCTGCCCGAGGCCGACCCGTACGGCCGTACCGTCCACTTCGGCATCCGCGAGTTCTCGATGGCCGCGGAGATGAACGGCATCGCCCTGCACGGCAACACCCGCATCTACGGCGGCACCTTCCTGGTGTTCTCCGACTACATGCGCAACGCGGTGCGGATGTCGGCGCTGATGCAGCTGCCGGTGACGTACGTGTGGACGCACGACTCCATCGGTCTCGGCGAGGACGGCCCGACCCACCAGCCGGTCGAGCACCTGGCCTCGCTGCGCGCGATCCCGGGTCTGAACGTCGTCCGCCCGGCGGACGCCAACGAGACCGCGATCGTCTGGGCCGAGATCCTGAAGAGGCACGCCACCGACCCGGCCCCGCACGGGCTCGCGCTGACCCGCCAGGGCGTGCCGACGTACGCGCCCGACGAGGACGCGGCCAAGGGCGGCTACGTGCTGCGCGAGTCCTCCACCGAGACCCCGGAGGTGATCATCATCGCGACCGGCTCCGAGGTGCAGCTGGCCGTCGCCGCGCGGGAGCAGCTGGAGGCCGGGGGGATCGGTACGCGGGTGGTGTCGATGCCGTCCGTGGAGTGGTTCGAGGAGCAGCCGCGGTCCTACCGCGAGCGCGTCCTGCCGCCGTCCGTGAAGGCCCGGGTCGCGGTCGAGGCCGGCATCGGTCTGACCTGGTACCGGTTCGTGGGCGACGCGGGACGGATCGTGTCCCTCGAACACTTCGGTGCCTCCGCCGACGCCAAGACCCTCTTCGCCGCCTTCGGCTTCACCCCCGAGAACGTCGCCGCCGCTGCCCGCGAGTCGCTGGCCGCCGCGCGCGCCTGACACCGACGCGACCAGAAAGATGATCACTGTGACCGAAGCAATCGCGACCCCCGGAGCCCTCGGGCGCCTCGCCGACGAAGGCGTCTCGATCTGGCTGGACGACCTGTCGCGCAAGCGGATCACCTCGGGCAGCCTGGCCGAGCTGGTGCAGAGCGGGGGCGTCGTCGGCGTCACCACCAACCCGTCGATCTTCCAGGCCGCCATCGGCTCCGGCGAGGGCTACGAGGAGCAGCTCGGGGACCTGGCCATGCGTGGTGTGACGGTGGACGAGGCGGTGCGGATGATGACGACCGCCGACGTGCGTGCAGCCGCCGATGTTCTGCATTCTGCATACACCGCCTCCGACGGCCGTGACGGCCGTGTCTCCATCGAGGTCGACCCCCGCCTCGCCCACCGCACCGAGGCGACGGTCGCCGAGGCCAAGCAGCTGGCCTGGCTGGTCGACCGCCCCAACGTGATGATCAAGATCCCGGCGACCCGGGCGGGTCTCCCGGCGATCACCGAGGTCATCGGCCTCGGCATCAGCGTCAACGTGACGCTGATCTTCTCCCTGGCGCGCTACCGCGAGGTCATGGCCGCCTACCTGGCCGGCCTGGAGAAGGCCCGCGAGCGGGGCCACGACCTGTCGAAGATCCACTCCGTGGCCTCCTTCTTCGTCTCCCGCGTGGACAGCGAGATCGACAAGCGGCTGACCGTCCTCGGCACCGACGAGGCCCTCGCGCTCAAGGGCCGGGCGGCACTCGCCAACGCGCGGCTCGCCTACGAGGCGTACGAGGAGGTCTTCGCGTCGGACCGCTGGGCCGCCCTCGCCGGGGACGGGGCGAACAGGCAGCGCCCGCTGTGGGCCTCCACCGGTGTGAAGGATCCCGCCTACAAGGACACGCTGTACGTGGACGAGCTGGTCGCGCCCGGCACCGTCAACACGATGCCGGAGGCCACCTTGAAGGCCACCGCCGACCACGGCGAGATCACCGGCGACACGGTGACCGGCGGCTACGCCGAGGCCCGCGCGGACCTCGCCGCCGTCGAGCGGCTCGGCATCTCCTACGACGAGGTCGTCCAGCAGCTGGAGGACGAGGGCGTCGCCAAGTTCGAGACGGCCTGGCAGGACCTGCTGGACGCCGTCACCAAGTCCCTGGACAGCAAGGGAGTTGACGCGTGATGACGACCAAGGCTCCGGAACCCGAGACGCCCGCCGCCGAAGAGGTGCGCGTCCCCGTCGTCCCGGCCACCGACTGGGTGAACCCGCTGCGGGACGCCCGCGACCGTCGGCTCCCCCGTATCGCGGGCCCCTCCGGTCTGGTCATCTTCGGTGTGACCGGCGACCTGTCCCGCAAGAAGCTGATGCCGGCCGTGTACGACCTGGCCAACCGCGGCCTGCTGCCGCCGGGCTTCTCGCTGGTCGGCTTCGCCCGCCGGGACTGGGAGGACCAGGACTTCGCGCAGGTCGTCCACGACGCGGTGCGCGAGCACTCGCGGACCCCGTTCCGGGAGGAGGTGTGGCAGCAGCTCGCCGAGGGCATGCGCTTCATCCCCGGCGACTTCGACGACGACACCGCCTTCAAGCAGCTGAAGCAGGCCGTCGAGGAGCTGGACGCCTCCCGCGGCACCGGCGGCAACTTCGCCTTCTACCTCTCCGTCCCGCCGAAGTTCTTCCCCAAGGTCGTGCAGCAGCTGAAGAAGCACGGCCTGGCCAGTCCGCCGGGGGGTTCCTGGCGGCGCGCGGTCATCGAGAAGCCGTTCGGCCACGACCTGACGTCGGCCCAGGAGCTGAACGCGGTCGTGCACGACGTGTTCGAGCCCGACCAGGTCTTCCGCATCGACCACTACCTCGGCAAGGAGACCGTCCAGAACATCCTGGCCCTCCGCTTCGCCAACCAGATGTACGAGCCGATCTGGAACCGCAGTTACGTCGACCACGTGCAGATCACCATGGCCGAGGACATCGGCATCGGCGGCCGGGCGGGCTACTACGACGGCATCGGGTCGGCCCGTGACGTCATCCAGAACCACCTGCTCCAGCTGATGGCGCTCACCGCCATGGAGGAGCCGATCGCGTTCGACGCGGAGGCGCTGCTCACCGAGAAGCTGAAGGTGCTCAAGTCGGTGCGGCTGCCCCAGGACCTGGGCAAGCACACCGTGCGGGCGCAGTACGCGGCCGGCTGGCAGGGCGGCGAGAAGGTCGTCGGCTACCTCCAGGAGGAGGGCATCGACCCCCGGTCGAAGACCGACACCTTCGCGGCCGTCAAGCTGGGCATCGACAACCGCCGCTGGGCGGGCGTCCCCTTCTATCTGCGCACCGGCAAGCGTCTCGGCCGCCGGGTCACGGAGATCGCGGTGGTCTTCAAGCGGGCCCCGCACTCCCCGTTCGACTCCACCGCGACCGAGGAACTGGGCCAGAACGCGATCGTCATCCGCGTCCAGCCCGACGAGGGCATGACCGTGCGGTTCGGCTCCAAGGTGCCGGGCACCTCGATGGAGATCCGGGACGTGTCCATGGACTTCGCCTACGGCGAGTCGTTCACCGAGTCGAGCCCGGAGGCGTACGAGCGGCTCATCCTGGACGTGCTGCTCGGCGACGCCAATTTGTTCCCCCGTCACCAGGAAGTGGAAGAGTCCTGGAAGATCCTCGACCCGATCGAGGAGTACTGGGCGGCGCACGGCAGGCCGGCGCAGTACCCGTCGGGCACATGGGGTCCCGAGGAGGCAAACGAGATGCTCGCACGAGACGGACGGAGCTGGCGCAGGCCATGAAGATCGACCTGACCGACACCACGGCAAGCAAGATCAACAAGGCGCTGGTGCAGGGCCGCCGCGCCATCGGCACCCCGGCCGTGGGCATGGTCCTGACGATGGTCATCGTCACGGACGAGGAGAACGCCTACGACTCCATCCGGGCCGCCGAGGAGGCCTCGCACGAGCACCCCTCGCGGACCCTGGTGGTCATCAAGCGGCACGCCCGCACCCTGCGCGACCGCACCACCTCCCGGCTGGACGCCGAGGTGCGGGTCGGCTCCGAGGCCGGCACCGGCGAGACGGTCGTGCTGCGCACCTACGGCGAGGTGTCCGACCACGCCGACTCGGTGGTCCTGCCGCTGCTGCTGCCGGACGCCCCGGTGGTCGTGTGGTGGCCGGTGGACGCGCCGGACACCCCCTCGAAGGACCCGCTGGGCGCGCTCGCCCAGCGCCGGATCACCGACCTGTACGCGGTCGAGCGGCCGATGGAGGTCCTGGAGACCCGGGCCCGCAACTACGCTCCCGGCGACACCGACCTCGCCTGGACCCGGCTCACGCTGTGGCGGTCCATGCTGGCCGCCGCCCTGGACCAGGCCCGGACGAAGGTGACGTCGGCCGCCGTGGAGGCCGAGGCGGACAACCCCAGCGCCGAACTCCTCGCCCGCTGGCTGGAGGCCCGCCTGAACGTCGCGGTCAACCGCGTGGTCACCGCGGGCCCGGTCGTCACGGCCGTACGCCTGGGCACCGCGACCGGCGAGATCGTCATCGACCGGCCCGAAGGGCCCCTCGCGACGCTCACCCTGCCCGGCCAGCCGTCGCGCACCCTCGCCCTGAAGGTCCGCTCCACCTCCGAACTCATCGCCGAGGAGCTGCGCCGCCTCGACGCCGACGAGATGTACGCCATCGCCCTCAAGGGCGAGGCCACCAAGGAGAACGCCTGACATGTCCGACGCACCGTCAGACACCCCCGAGCTCACCCGCAGGCCCGAGTGGACGGCCCTCGCCGACCACCGCGCCGAGGGGCAGCCGCACCTGCGTGAGCTGTTCGCGACGGACCCCGGCCGCGCCGAGCGGTACGTCGTGCGGGCCGGCGATCTGCACATCGACTACAGCAAGCACCTGATCACCGACGAGACCCTGGCCCTCCTCCAGGAACTCGCCACCGCCACCGGCGTGTTCGCGCTGCGGGACGCCATGTTCCGCGGCGAGCGCATCAACATCACCGAGAAGCGGGCCGTGCTGCACACCGCGCTGCGCGCCCCGCGGGACGCGGTGGTCGAGGTGGACGGCGAGAACGTCGTCCCGCACGTGCACGCCGTCCTGGACAAGATGGCCGGCTTCGCCGAGCGGGTCCGCTCGGGCGAGTGGACCGGCCACACCGGCAGGCGGATCCGCAACGTCGTCAACATCGGCATCGGCGGCTCCGACCTCGGTCCGGCGATGGCGTACGAGGCCCTGCGCGCCTACACGGCACGCGAGTTGACGTTCCGATTCGTGTCGAACGTGGACGGCGCCGACCTGCACGAGGCCATCCGCGACCTGGACCCGGCCGAGACCCTGTTCATCGTCGCGTCCAAGACCTTCACCACGATCGAGACGATCACCAACGCCACCTCGGCCCGCTCCTGGCTCCTGAAGGGCCTGGACAGCGACGAGAAGGCGGTGGCGAAGCACTTCGTGGCCCTGTCGACCAACGCCGAGAAGGTCACCGGGTTCGGTATCGACCCGGACAACATGTTCGAGTTCTGGGACTGGGTCGGCGGCCGGTACTCCTACGACTCCGCGATCGGTCTGTCCCTGATGATCGCCATCGGCCCGGACCGCTTCCGGGAGATGCTGGACGGCTTCCGCATCGTCGACGAGCACTTCCGCACCGCGCCCGCCGAGTCCAACGCGCCGCTGCTGCTGGGCCTGTTGGGCCTCTGGTACAACAATTTCTTCGACGCCCAGTCGCACGCGGTGCTGCCGTACAGCCACTACCTCTCCAAGTTCACCGCCTATCTCCAGCAGCTGGACATGGAGTCCAACGGCAAGTCGGTGGACCGGGAAGGCCGCCCGGTGGACTGGCAGACCGGACCGGTCGTGTGGGGCACGCCCGGCACCAACGGGCAGCACGCCTACTACCAGTTGATCCACCAGGGCACCAAGCTCATCCCGGCGGACTTCATCGGCCTCGCCCGGCCCGTCGCCGAGCTGAGCGACGAACTGGGCGGCCAGCACGACCTGTTGATGGCCAACTTCTTCGCCCAGACCCAGGCCCTCGCCTTCGGCAAGACGGCCGAGGAGGTCCGTGCCGAGGGCGTGCCCGAGGAGCAGGTGCCGCACCGCACCTTCCGCGGCAACCACCCCACCACCACGATCCTGGCCGCCGAGCTGACTCCGTCCGTACTCGGCCAGCTGATCGCCCTCTACGAGCACAAGGTGTTCGTGCAGGGCGCGGTCTGGAACATCGACTCCTTCGACCAGTGGGGCGTGGAGCTGGGCAAGGTCCTCGCCAGGCGCATCGAGCCCGCCCTGACCATGGGCGCCGACGTGCCCGGCCTCGACCCGTCCACCACGGCCCTCGTCGCCGCCTACCGCAACTTCAGGAAGTGAACGACATGCAGCTCGGTCTCATCGGTCTCGGCAAGATGGGCGGCAACATGCGCGAGCGGATCCGCCGCGCCGGCCACACCGTCATCGGCTACGACCGCAACCCCGAGGTCTCCGACGTCAAGAGCCTCAAAGAACTCGTCGCGAAGCTGGACGCGCCGCGCACCGTCTGGGTGATGGTCCCGGCCGGCACCGCCACCCAGACGGTCATCGACGAGCTCAAGGACCTGCTCTCCCCCGGCGACGTGGTCGTGGACGGCGGCAACTCCCGCTGGACCGACGACGAGAAGCACGCCGCCGAACTCGGCATCAAGGGCATCGGCTTCGTCGACGCGGGCGTCTCCGGCGGCGTGTGGGGCCTGCAGAACGGCTACGCGCTCATGGTCGGCGGCGACAAGGAGCACGTGGACCGGCTCCAGCCGGTCTTCGAGGCGCTCAAGCCGGAGGGCCCCTACGGCTACGTCCACGCCGGCCGGGTCGGCGCCGGGCACTTCTCGAAGATGGTCCACAACGGCATCGAGTACGCCATGATGCAGGCCTACGCCGAGGGCTGGGAGCTCCTTGAGAAGGTCAACTCCGTGGACAACGTCCGCGAGGTCTTCCGCTCCTGGCAGGAGGGCACCGTCATCCGCTCCTGGCTGCTCGACCTCGCGGTCAACGCCCTGGACGAGGACAAGCACCTGGAGCAGCTGCGCGGGTACGCGGAGGACTCCGGCGAGGGCCGCTGGACGGTCGAGGCCGCCATCGACAACGCGGTGCCGCTGCCCGCGATCACGGCGTCCCTGTTCGCCCGGTTCGCCTCGCGTCAGGACGACTCCCCGCAGATGAAGATGATCGCGGCGCTGCGCAACCAGTTCGGCGGGCACGCCGTAGAGAAGAAGGACTGAGCAGCCGTGGGGGACCTCCTGCTGGTCCGCCACGGTGAGACGGAGTGGAGCCTGTCGGGACAGCACACCAGCTGGACCGACCTGCCCCTGACCACGCACGGCGAGGAACAGGCCAAGTCCCTCGCCGCACTCCTCACCGGACGGACCTACGCCCTCGCGCTGACCAGCCCGCTGGACCGCGCGATCCGCACCGCCGAACTGGCGGGCCTGACCGGGGCCGTACCGGAGCCCGACCTGCACGAGTGGGACTACGGCGGCTACGAGGGCGTCACCACGGTCGACATCCATCGCGCCCGCCCCGGCTGGGACCTGTGGACCGACGGCGTGCCGCCCGGCCCCGAGGGCCATCCCGGCGAGTCGCCCGAGCAGGTCGGGGCGCGCGCCGACCGGGTGCTGGCCCGGGTGGACGCGGCGCTCGCCGCGGACGGCGGTGACGTGATCCTGGTCGCGCACGCCCACTTCCTGCGGGTGCTCACCGCCCGCCGGCTGGGTCTGCCGCCCGCCGAGGGCCGCCTGTTCCAGCTGGCCACCGGCACGGTCAGCCGGCTCTCCACGGAGCACGGGCGGCCGGTCGTCGCCGAGTGGAACCGACGCGCGTAACAGCCCTTCCTGCGGCCCGGGTCACCTCGTGTGATCCGGGCCGCAGTGGTACAGCAGCCGGGTCCGGTCGCCGGGGTCGTAGGCGGCCGGCGGGACGAGCGTGCAGTGGGCGGCGGTCCAGCGCACCAGGGCCCCGGCCGGGGTGCGTGCGCCGCGGGCACCGGGGCGCAGGCCGGCGCGCGGCAGGACGACGTAGCGCAGCCGCCCGGAGCCGATCAGGCGGCGGAAGGCCGCCGGTGCCGGATAGGGGACGCGGCCGGTGAAGCCGCCCATCGGCAGGACGGGCGCGTTCGCGGCGATGACGTAGGGCGCGGCGGCCTGCCACCCGGGGACGGCCTCGAGGTAACGGGCGCCGTCGCGGTGGGCGGTCAGGTAGGCGAGCAGGCGTGCGCGGCCCGCGTCGAGGGTGGACAGCGCCGGGCCGGTGCGGGTGCTGGTGGGGCCGACCCGGCCGAAACCGCCGGGCTGGTTGTAGCGCGGGGACAGGGCCGAGGCCGACCATACGGCGGGGATCAGCAGGACGGCACAGAGGCCGGCGGCGAGCGCGGCCGGCCGGCGGACACCGGCCAGGAGCAGCGCGAGCAGGCCCAGGGCCACGGCGCCGGGTGCCAGCCAGGCGAAGAAGTGCGGGTACCGGAGCGTGAGCGCCGCGCACCAGGCGACGTCGGCGGCGAGCACCACCGGCAGCATGCGGGTGCGGCGTCCCTGGACGACCCCGGCCGCGGCGAGCGCGCTCAGGGCCGCCGCGACGACGCCCATGTAGTACGTGTGGCCGGTCACGCTGCCGAAGCTGAACGCGAGGAAGAAGGTCGCCAGCCACACCCCCCACAGCAGGTGCCCGGCGAGGGCCGGGTCCGTGCGCGGCACGCGCCGCCGCCGCAGCGCCAGCAGCCCGCCGACGAGACCGAACGCGGCGAGCGGGTACAGCCAGCCCGTCTGGGTGGCGAGCCCGGGGCTGAACATCTTCCAGACGCCGTCGCCCATGCCCGGCGGTATCCGGTGGCCCCCGTGGGCCGCCCGGCTCTGCACGATGCTGCCGGTGCCGGCCGCGTCGATGCCGACGGCGTGGAACCGGGTCAGGAAGTTGTAGCCGACGACCATCCCGACCGGCGAGTCGTCGGTGGTCCCGTCGAGGTAGGGGCGGCTCCCGGACGGGGTGAGTGCGGCCACCACCATCCACGACACCGACACCGTGAGGGTCACCGCCGCGGCCAGGGCGAGATGGCCGATGCGGCGCCGCAGCGCGGCCGGGGCGGCGACGGCGTAGGTCACGGCCAGGGCGGGCAGCACCGCCCAGGCCTCCAGCATCTTGCACTGGAAGGCGAGTCCGACCCAGAAGCCCGCGAGCAGCAGGGTGCGGGGCCGGGCGCGGGCGGCCGCCCGCCAGGTGGCCTCGGCGGCCAGCAGCAGGAGCAGGACGAACGGCGCGTCCTCGGTGACCGAGCGGCCCAGGCCCACGGTCACGGGGGTCAGCGCGAGGAACGCGGCGGCGAGCAGCCCGGCCGGCACCCCGGCCCAGC
This sequence comes from Streptomyces cellostaticus, assembly GCF_001513965.1. Taxonomy (GTDB): domain Bacteria; phylum Actinomycetota; class Actinomycetes; order Streptomycetales; family Streptomycetaceae; genus Streptomyces; species Streptomyces cellostaticus. The sequence goes on from NZ_KQ948015.1 coordinate 526,236, forward strand.
GGCGCACCAGCACGTGCAGCAGCAGGACGCAGCCCACCATCTCCAGCGCCTGCGGCAGCACCAGCGCCCACGGGTGGAAGCCGAACACCAGCGCCGACAGGGCCTGCGGCCACAGGAAGCCGGGCAGCTTGTCCAGGGTGATGGAGTTGGCCGGGTCGAAGGAGCCGTAGAAGAAGGCGACCGGGTTGTCGGTCATGCTGCGCACGGCGGCCGCGTAGAAGGGGTGGTAGGCGCTGTGGCCGAGGCCCCACAGGCACAGGAGGGCGGTGAGCGCGGCGAGGGCCGCGAGCACGGGGCGCTCGTAGCGGTCGGCGGCGGTCCGCACCCCCGTGGGGGGCATGGCCGGCGGGGCGTGGCTCAGGACGAGTGGCTTGCTGGCGGGGCTCGGCATGGACGGCCTTCCAGGCATCCCGGGGATCTCGGGTCCGGGACGCTGGGCACGTCCCGGATCATGGCGAGTATCGGCCGGGGTACCGGGGCGGCGGCCGGGTCGGCGCAGGGTCTCACCGAGGTCTCACCCCGGGCACACCTGCCGCTTGGCCCGCTCTCACCGGGTACGGCCGTCAGCGCTGTTGGTGCTGTGCGGCCAGCCGGACCGGCGCGTTCGCGGCGCCGTAGCCGCGGTGGCCCGGGTCGCGCTGGACCAGTTCGAAGAAGAGGCGGCCGACGGTCTGCGTGTAGCAGTGCCGGAAGGCGCCGCCGGCGTCGCGGTCGTAGAGGATGCCGAGGTCCCGGTACGTCTCCAGCTCCCCCTCGGCGAACTCGTACCGGGCGGCGAGGTCGTCGTAGTAGTTGGCGGGGACGGGCAGCAGGCGGCCGCCCGCCGCGCGGAAGGCGCGGGCCGCGGCCACCACGTCGTCGGTGGCGAGCGCGATGTGCTGGGCGGGCGCGGTGTCGTCGGTGGGGGCCGCGCCGACGCCGAGAGCGATACGGACGCTGCCGTCGGCGTTGCTGACGGCGCGGCTGCGCAGCAGGCCGTAGGGGTCGGCGAGGTCGACGCTGTCCTGGGCGTCGAGGCCGAGGACGCTGCGGTGGAAAAGGGCCGCCTCGTCGAAGTGGTGCCAGGGCTGGGTCAGGGCGAGGTGGTCGATGCGGGTCGGGTCGGGCGCGGGTGCGGCTGCCAGGTCCTCGAAGTCGGCCCGCCAGTGCGGGGGTCCCGGGCGGCCCCTCGCGCAGAAGAACAGCTCGGTGCCGTCGGGGGCGGCCACCGCCTCCAGCGGGGCGTCCCCGGGGGCGCGGCGGCGGGGCAGGACGGGGGCGAGGAGTGCCTCGGCGCGACGGGCGGCGGCGGCCGGGGCGGCGGACTCCAGGCCGACGGCGGCCAGACGGGTGCCGTCGCGGCGGGCGGCCGGGCCGGTGTTGACCAGGATGCGGGCCTCGCCGCGCTGCCAGAGGTCGACCGGCTTGCCGCGGTGCCGGGCGGCACGGGTGAAGCCGAGCGCGGCGAGGACGGCGGTGACGGGTTCGGCGTCCGCGGTGAGCAGTTCGGCGAAGGCGATCCCGGTGGGCACGACGGGCGGCGGCAACCGCGTCGCTCCGACGGCCTCCTGGAGGAGCAGCAGGGAACGGCGGGCGTCGACGGCGGTCGGGCCGGCCTCGGCCTGGCGGAAGACGTCGTTGAAGACCTCCAGGGAGAGCGGCCCGGCGTATCCGGTGCGCAGGACGTGGGTGAGCAGGCTCTGGAGGTCGAAGCCGCCCTGGCCGGGGAAGCAGCGGTAGTGGCGGCTCCACTGCAGGACGTCCATGGCGAGCAGCGGGGCGTCGGCCAGCTGGAGGAAGAAGATCTTCTCGCCGGGGATGTCCTCGATGCCCTTGGGGTCCGAGCCGCGGGAGAGGATGTGGAAGCTGTCCAGGCAGGTGCCCAGCGCCGGATGACCGGCGTCCTCGACGATGCGCCAGGCATGCTCGTACGTGTTGACGTGCCGCCCCCAGGCGAGCGCCTCGTAGGCGACGCGAACGCCCGACTCCTGTGCGGCGTCGGCCAGTTCGCGCAACTGCTCGGCCGCGAGGGCGTCGTCGTCCACGGCCTGCGGGGACACGCTGGAGCAGACGAGGACGGTGTCCGCGCCGAGCCGCGTCATCAGGTCGAACTTGTGCCGGGCGCGGCGCAGGTTGCGTGCGAACTCCTCGGCGGGCACGGCCTCGATGTCCCGCATCGGCTGGTACAGATCGATCGTGAGGCCGAGGTCGGCACAGCGCGCGCGGATCTCCTCGGGGGCGAGCGGGCAGGCGAGGAGGTCGTTCTCGAAGATCTCGACACCGCCGAAGCCGGCACGGGCGGCAGCACTGAGCTTCTCGGTGAGGGAGCCACTCAAGGAGACGGTGGCGATGGACGTATGCATGAACGTGCTCCTCGAAAATACGGTGCTCTGCAGCGCCCCGACAGGGGCGCGGGGAACTGCGCGACAGGCCACAACCGGCCCGCACCCGTCACACGACCTGCTCAAGCCCGGCCAACTCCGCAATGTCCGCCAGCATCCGCACACTGTCCGCCTCACGCCCCGTGAACAGCCGGAACGCATCCGCCGCCTGAAACACCGCCATCCCACCCCCACCCAGAGCGGCGCAGCCACACGCCCGGGCGGCCCGCAACAGCTCCGTCTCCAGCGGCCGGTACACCACCTCGGCAACCCACAGCCCGGGGTTGAGGAGTTCCACGGGCAGGGGCAGCCCCGGATGGGCGGCCATGCCGGTGGGCGTGGCATGCACGAGGCCACCGCCGCCCTCGGCCTCGGCGAGCAGCTCCGGCAGCTGGTCCGGGGTCGCGGCGGCGGCCCGGCCAGGGCCGAAGTGCCGGTCGAGCGCGGCAGCAAGCGCGGCGGCCCGATCGGGCAGGGCGTCGACGACGGTGACGCGTCCGGCGCCGAGAGTGAGGACGGCATGGGCGACAGCCGCACCCGCGCCGCCCGCGCCGAGCTGGACGACCCGTTCCAGCGGGGCGTCCGGCAGGCCGCGCGCGAAGGAGGCGGCGAAGCCGGTGACGTCGGTGTTGTGGCCGGTGGCGCGGCCGCCGTCGAAGACGACGGTGTTCACCGCGCCCAGCGCCTCGGCCTGCGGGTCGAGCGCGTCCAGGTGCTCGATGACCAGCTGCTTGCAGGGGTGGGTAATGTTCAGTCCGTCGAAGCCCAGGTCGCGGGCTGCCCGGACGAGGTCCCCCACGGCCTCGGGCGGTACGCCGAGGGTGTCGATGTCGATCAGCCGGTACACGTACCGCAGGCCCTGACGGTCCGCCTCCCGCTGGTGCAGGGCGGGGCTGAGCGAGGGGCCGATCCCGGACCCGATCAGCCCGACGAGATACGAGTCCTTGGTCACGCGGACCTCCCGAGGCGGCACTAATGTACGAACCAGTACGTTAGCTATATCAGCCGGACGGTCCTCCCGGAAGACCCCGGCGACGGCGCCGGACCCTGCTTCTAGAATCACCGGCACGCGCGTGAGCGACCCGCTCCCCCGCCCCACGGCCCGAAGGAACCCGATGACCAGCGTCGAAGAGCCCGTACGCCCCGGCGGGCGGATGCGTGACGCCGCCCGCACCCAGGCCGAGATCCTCGACGTGGCGACGCAGGAGTTCGCGCGGGCCGGCTACGACGGCGCCCGGGTGGACGAGATCGCGGCCCGCACCCGCACCACGAAGCGGATGATCTACTACTACTTCGGCGGCAAGGAGCAGCTGTTCACGGCCGTGCTGGAGCGGGCGTACGGCGTGATCCGGGAGGCCGAGCAGCAACTGGACGTCGAGCACCTGGACCCGGTCGCGGCGATCCGGCGGCTCGCCGAGCTGACCTTCGACCACCACGAGCAGCACCCGGACTTCATCCGGCTGGTCAGCATCGAGAACATCCACGGCGCCGAGCACATCGCGGCCTCCGAGAAGCTCGGGCGGATCGGATCGCCGGCCCTGGAGGTGATCCGCCGCATCCTGGCCACCGGGCAGGAGTCCGGCCTGTTCACGGCCGATGTCGACGCCGTCGACCTGCACGCGATGATCAGCTCGTTCTGCTTCTTCCGGGTCGCCAACCGGCACACCTTCGGCGCCCTGTTCGGCCGCGACCTGGTGGATCCGGCGCAGCGCGCGCACTACCGGACCATGCTCGGCGACATGGTGATCGCCTACCTCACCGCGGAGCGGACCACGGACTGAACGCCCGGCGCTCGGCCCGGGCGCCTCCCGCACGACCTCTTGACACGGCGGAAACGCGGGCGCAACATCCCACCCACCACGACTAACTATCCAGTGGGTTAATTAGCTGCCGAGATCCGGCCCTTCGCCCCGCCGCTCACTCCACCCCTCCGTAGGGTGGAGTTCCCCCGAAGGAGCACCGCCGTGTCCGTCCCTGCCCCCGCTCCCGCCACCGAGGCCCCGCCCGGCCAGCCCTGGAAGGCCGCCACGGCCGCCTGGATCGGCAGCGCGCTGGAGTACTACGACTTCTTCCTCTACGGCAGCGCCGCCGCGCTGGTCTTCCCGAAGGTGTTCTTCGACGCCTCCGACCCGGCCACCGCGACCCTGCTGTCGCTGGCCACCTTCGGCGTGGCCTATGCGGCCCGGCCGGTCGGCGCGCTGTTCCTCGGGCATGTCGGCGACCGGCTCGGCCGCAAGAAGATCATGGTGTTCACGCTGATCCTGATGGGTCTGTCGACGTTCCTGATCGGCTGTCTGCCCACCCGCGCCCAGGTCGGCGGCCTCGCTCCGGTGCTGCTGGTGCTGTGCCGGGTCCTGCAGGGCATCTCGGCAGCCGGTGAGCAGGCGAGCGCGAGTTCCATGAGCCTGGAGCACGCGCCGCCGGGCCGGCGGGGCTTCTTCACGAGCTTCACGCTCAGCGGCACCCAGGGCGGCCAGCTCATCGCCACCCTCGTCTTCATCCCCATCGCCCAGCTGCCCGAGGACCAGTTGCTGTCGTGGGGCTGGCGGGTGCCGTTCTGGCTGAGCGTGGCGGTCGCCGTCGTCGGATACCTCATCCGGCGCAGGCTGCGCGAGACCCCGGCCTTCGCCCGGCAGGCGGCGACCGAGGGCGTGGTCCGGCTGCCGCTCGCGGTGCTGCTGCGCGAGCACTGGGCGGATGTGCTGCGGGTGATCGCGGGCGCGCTCATCGCCTCGGTGAGCACGATCTTCACGGTGTGGGCGCTGGCGTACGCCACCAGTGACGCGGTCGGCCTGTCCCGTACGTCGGTGCTGTGGGTGGGCGCGCTGGCCAATCTCGTCGCACTGGCCGCGATCCCGCTGTGGGCGATGCTGTCCGACCGGATCGGGCGGCGCCCGGTGTACCTGTTCGGCGCGGTGGGCAGCGCGGCGGCGATGGCCGGTTATCTGTGGGCGATCTCCACCGGCTCCTATCCGCTGACTCTGCTCCTCGGAGTCGTCGCCTTCGGCCTCGTCTACAGCGCCGCGAACGGCGTGTGGCCCGCCTTCTACGGCGAGATGTTCGCGACCCGGGTCCGGTTGTCGGGCGTGGCGATCGGCACCCAGATCGGCTTCGCGGTGGCCGGTTTCGCGGTCACCTTCGCCGCCGGGATCGCCGGTCCCGGGGGCGACGACTGGTCGGCGGTCGCCCTGTTCACCGCCGCTCTGTGCGTGCCGCCGGCGATCGCGGCCCTGACCGCCCGCGAGACCCGTGCGGTCCCGACGGAACTGCTGGGCGAGCGGGCGGGCCGCGAGGAGTCACGGCAGGAGAGGGTGTCGGCCTGAGACCTGACCGGCCGCCGGGGTCCCGTTGCCGCGAGGCTCCTGGGCCCCGGTGTCCCGGCGCTACGGCCGTGGGTGGCGCGGCTCGTACAGCCCGAGCCGCCCGCCGCCGGGCAGCCGGAGCGCGGTCACCCGGCCCCAGCGCGCCTCCTCGACCGGCTGGGCGAACCGAACGCCCCGCTCGGCGAGCTGCTCCCGCGTCGCCTCCAGGTCGTCGCACATCAGCATCAGCTCGTGCGACGGCTCGCCGTCGGTGGGATGGCAGGCCACCTCCGCGGGCGGCGCCTGGAAGATCAGCCATCCGTGGCCGGCGTCGACGTGCGCCCACCCGAGGACGTCCCGCAGGAAGGCCCGGTCGGCCTCGGCGTCCCGGCTGTGGATCACCACATGAGCCCCATTGATCACGAGCGGAGGCTAATGCGGGATGCCGGTCGGAACAAGCACCTCCCGGCCGCGCCTCACACGGAGGAGACCACCGCGGCGTCGAGGAGGGGACCCAGTTCGCGTACGACGGTCGTCAGCGGGCGTACGTCCTGTTCGGCGCGGGCCATCAGGATCGCCCCCTCCAGGGCGCTGATCATCAAGGTGGCGAGGGAGCCCGCGCGGGCGGCGGGCACGCCCATGCCGGTCAGGGCCTCGGCGACCGGGCCGCGCCAGGCCGAGAATGCGGCGGCCACCGCCTCGCGGGTGGCGGAGCCCGTGGCGGCGCAGTCCACGGTCGCGGCGGCGACCGGGCACCCGGCGGCGAAGCCGTCCGTCTCGTACTCGTGGGTCCACTGGGCCGCCATCGCGGCGAACAGGCCGCTCGGCGCCGGTTCGTCCAGCCCCGCGAGGAAGCGCGCCACGCGCCCCCCGGCGTACCGGCCGGCCCAGGCCACGGCCTCGTTGACCAGCTGTTCCTTGCCGCCCGGGAAGTAGTGCTGGAGCGAGCCGCGCGGCGCACCGGCGTGTGCGGCGACGTCCCGCATGCCGGTCGCGCCGACCCCGTCGCGCCGGATCAGCTGGGCCGCGCTGAAGACCATCCGCTCGCGCGGTCCGTGCCGCGACTCGGCCATGTCCGACCTCCGATCCTCGAGCCCACCCTATGACCGACGTCATAACGGCCGCTACTATGACAGCGGTCATAGTCGGCCCGTCGAGCGAAGGGCGGCCCCGTGAACGTCGGTTTCATCGGTCTCGGAGTGATGGGGCAGCCCATGGCGCTGCGCCTCGCGGCCTCCGGCACGCCCCTCGCGGTGTGGAACCGGACACCGGAGCGTGCCGAGCCGCTGCGCGCGGCCGGTGCCGAGGTCGTGGCGGACGCCGAGGAGGTGTTCGCGCGGTCGGAGGTGATCCTGCTGATGCTCGCCGACGAGGCGGCACTCGACAGCGTGCTCGGCCGCGGCACTCCCGCCCTCGGCGCGCGGGTCGCCGGGCGGACCGTCGTCCACATGGGCACGACCTCCCCCGAGTACTCCCGCGCCCTGGAGAGCGATGTCCGGGCGGCGGGCGGAAGGTATGTGGAGGCGCCCGTCTCCGGGTCCCGCGTCCCGGCGGAGCAGGGGCAGCTGGTGGCCATGCTCGCCGGCGAGGAGTCCGCCGTGACCGCCGTACGGCCGCTGCTCGCACCGCTGTGCCGGGAGACGTTCGGGTGCGGTGCGGTCCCGGGCGCCCTGCTGATGAAGCTGTCCGTGAACCTGTTTCTGATCACCCTGGTGACCGGGCTGACCGAGGCGTTCCACTTCGCCGAGCGGCAGGGCCTGGACCGGCGGCAGTTCCTTCAGGTGCTGGACGCGGGCCCCATGGCCAGCGCGGTCTCCCGGATGAAGGCGCCCAAGCTGCGCGAGCAGGACTTCGCGGTGCAGGCGGCCGCCCTGGACGTGCTGAAGAACAACCGGCTCATCGCCGAGGCGGCCCGCACGGCGCACCTGGCCTCGCCGCTGCTCGACGTGTGCCACGCCCTGTTCGAGGAGACCGTGGCCCAGGGCCACGGCGGGCAGGACATGGTGGCCGTCCTGCGGGCCATCGAGGCACGGACGGCCGAGGCGCCGTAGGCCGGGCCGCAGGTCAGGCCCCGGGTCAGCCCTGGATCAGCCCCTGGGGATGCCGTACGCCCGCTCGACGCGCAGCCTGAGGACGAGCCGACGGTCGCGGACCATGGCGGCCCGGTAGTCGTCCCAGTCCGGGTGCTCGCCGCGGACGTCCCGGTAGAGCCGGACCAGTTCCTCGACCGTGTCGTCGTGGGGGTCCTGGGCGACCGGCGACAGGTCGGCCGTGCCCTCGGCGACGGTGTACGCCCACCGGTCGGCGGTGGTGACGTGGTACGAGGCGCGGGGGTCGCGGCGCAGGTTGCGGGTCTTGGCGCGGTCGTCGGTGAGCGAGACCCGGATGATCCGCTCGTGCGGGTAGTAGGCGTGGTTGACATTGGACAGCTGGGGGCGGCCGTCCTTCCTGAGGGTGACCAGCACCCCGCCGTCCTCCTCGGAGAGCAGCTTCAGCAGTGCGTCCTGCGTGGCGTCCTGAGTCATAACCACGTCAACTCGCCCGGGCAGGCCACACATTCCCGAGGCGCCCCTCACGGTAGACACTGTCTACCACCGCCTGGTAGACAGTGTCTATGAATGCATCCGGCACAGGTCTGCGGGCCCGCCTGATCGACGTCGGCGTGGAGCTGGTGGCCGCCGAGGGCGCCCAGGCGCTGACCCTGCGGGAGATCGCCCGCCGCGCGGGGGTCTCGCACGGGGCGCCCCGGCGCTACTTCCCCACCCATCTGGAGCTGCTGTCCGCCATCGCCGGGCGCGGGTTCGCCGACCTGGGCGACCACGTCCGGGCGACGCTCGCGGGCGGCGGCGATCCGCGCACCCAGGTGACGGAACTGTCCCGCACCTACCTGGAGTTCGCGCTGGACAACCCCGGGATGTACGAGCTGATGTTCCGTCACGATCTGCTGGAGAGCGGGCATTTGGGACTGCGAGAGACGAGCCTGCCGCTCTTCGGGCTGCTCGTGGATCTGGTGGGCCGCATCCGTCCCGGGGCGGACGCCCGGCGCGTGGCCGGCGCCCTGTGGGCCAATCTGCACGGCATCGCCCAGCTGTGGCGCTGGGGCAGTCTCCAACTGGCCACCGGCGGCGAGGACTTCACCCCATTGCTGGAGGCGGCCCTGCTCGCCCATCTGGGCCCGCAGGACGACCGGTGAACCGCCGGCTGACGCTGGCGAGCAGCGTGGCGGGCGCCGTGCTCGTCGCCCTGGACGGCACGGTCCTCACGGTCGCCCAGCCCTCCCTGCAACGGGCGCTGCACGCGTCGTTCGCGCAGGTGCAGTGGACCAGCACCGCGTATCTCGTCGCCGTGGCGAGCCTGCTGGTGTTCGCGGGGCGGCTCGGCGACCGGTACGGGCAGCGGCGGATGTTCGCGCTCGGCATGCTGGGGTTCGGCGCGGCCTCGGCGGGCATCGGTCTCGCGCCCGGGATCGGCTGGGTGATCGGGCTGCGGGTGGCGCAGGGGGTGTTCGGGGCACTGCTGCAACCGGCCACCCTCGGCATGCTGCGGGCCGCCTTCCCGCCGGACCGGCTGGCGATGCCGCTCGCCGTGCGCACCAGCGCGATCGGCCTGGCGGCGGCCGCGGGGCCGCTGGTGGGCGGCGCGCTGGTGACCGGCCTGGGCTGGCGGGCGGTGTTCTTCCTCGGCGTGCTGCCCGCGACGGCCTTCGGGCTTGCGGCTCTGACAGGCACGAACCGCGCACCTCTGACAGACACCAACCGCGCGCCCCTGACGGGCACGGACCCTACGCCCGTGACGGGCACGGACCCTACGCCCATGACCGCCCCCGACCGCACGAAGGCCGCCGCCCTTGCGGAAGACCCCCGGCCCTCCCTGGATCTCCCCGGTGCCCTGCTCCTCGCGGTCGCCCTGGCCTGTTTCGTGCACACGCTGGTCGCGCTGCCCGGCTCCGGTGTGGCCACCGCGGCCGGGCTCGGGGGCGCCGCGCTCGCCGGCGGCGCCTTCGTGCGGCACGAGCGGCGGGCTGCGAGCCCGCTGCTGCCGCCCGAGGTGATCGGCTCACCGGCGGTCGGGGCGGCGCTCGCCCTGCTCGTCGCCGTGTCGGCCTCGCTGTTCGGCACGCTGTTCGTCGAGACGTACGTCCTGCAGCGCCGGCTCGGCCTCGATCCCTTCCACAGTGCCCTGCGCAGCCTGCCGTTGGCGGTGCTGATGGTGCTGTCCGCCCCGCTGTGCCCGGTGCTGCTGCGCCGGGCGGGTGCGCGGTGGACCGCGGGAGCGGCGACGGCGGTGCTCGCGCTGGGCGTCCTCGTGCTGTCCCGGGCCACCGGCACGCTCGCGCTCGGCGCCGGGTTCGCGCTGCTCGGCGCCGGGTTCGGCACAGTGATGGTGGCGGCCACCCACGTCGTCGTACGGCGTGCGGACGTGGCGGTCGCCGGTGTGGCGGGCGGGCTGCAGCAGACCGCGCTGAACGTCGGGCCCGTCGTAGGCGTGGCGGCGGGCACCGCGCTGATGGGTGCGGAGCCGCGGGCGGCGCTGCTGGTGCTCGCCGCCGTGGCTGCGTGCGCCGTGCCGGTGGCCCGTGCGCTGCCGGGCCGGGGCGTCGCGTCGATCACACCCACCCCTGATGAGCGGGCCGGAGCCGGTGTTCCTGCGCGACGATGAGCTGTCAGGCCGTCCCGGCCGGCAAGCCGGACCGCACGACGCGACCCGAGGAGAGCGATGGCACAGCTGCGACAGGAAGTCGACCCGGATGAAGCCGGGCTGGACGCGAAGGCCCTTGACCGCCTCGACCAGCGCTTCGCCCGCTACGTCGACGAAGGGCGCCTGCCCGGCTGTCTGGTGGCCGTGGCCCGCGGCGGCCGTGTCGCCCACCTCACCACGCACGGCCACCGGGATCTCGCGGCCGGGCTGCCGGTGGAGGCCGACACCCTGTGGCGTCTGTACTCCATGACCAAGCCCGTGACGGCGGTCGCGGTGCTGCACCTGGTGGAGGAGGACCGGCTCTCCCTGGACGACCCGGTCGACCGCTACATCCCCGCGTTCGCCAACCCGCGTGTGTACGAGAGCGGTTCGGGCGACGAGGTGCGCACGCGCCCGGCCGACGGCCCGATCCTGATCCGCCATCTGCTCACCCACACGGCGGGCCTGACCTTCGGCTTCTACTACAAGCACCCCGTCGACGCGCTCTACCGCGCCTCGGGCCTGGCGTATTCCGTGCCCCCGGGCGCCGACCTGGCCGAGACGGTCGAGGTGTACGCGCGCCAGCCGCTCCAGTTCGAGCCGGGCACGCAGTGGAACTACTCGGTCGCCTCCAATGTGCTGGGCCGGGTGATCGAGGTGGTCTCCGGGCAGCCGCTGGACGCGTTCTTCACCGAGCGGATCTTCCGCCCGCTCGGCATGACCGACGCGGGCTTCCACCTCACCCCCCAACAGGCCGGGCGGCTCGCCGAGTTGTACGGCGAGACGGACGACGGCGGTATCACGCCGGTCCCGGGGCTGCCCGTGCGGGGACGGCCGCGGTTCCTGTCCGGCAGCGGCGGCATGGTCGCCACGGCACAGGACTTCCACCGGTTCATGGAGATGCTGCGCCGGGGCGGCGAGTTGGACGGCACCCGTCTGCTGTCACCCGGCACGGTGGCCCTGATGACCCGCAACCGGCTGCCGGGCGGCGCCGAGTTGAGTTCCTTCGGCGCCCCCGTCCACCAGGAACGCGGCAACGACGGCCTCGGTTTCGGCTTCAACGTCTCGGTCGTGACCGACCCGTCCCGCACCCTGGCCCCCTCAAGCCTGGGAACCTACGGCTGGACCGGCGTGGCGACCACCGCCTTCTGGATCGACCCGGGCCACGACCTGACCGTGCAGTTCATGACCCAGGTCCGGCCGAAGACACTGAAGGTCTTCCCCGAGCTGCGGCGACTGGTGCACGAGGCCCTGGTTGCCTGACCCCTCGGCTCTCACGTTCCGCCGCGGCCGGGCGCCTCATGGTCTCCCTCGTGATCTACTGACCGAGCCGGAGGCTGAAGTCCAGCCCCTCCCCGGCGAGTTCGGCCAGCCACCGGTCCGACCGCTCGGCGGTCTCCGCCGAGCGGTTCAGGCCGGACGGCACACCTCCGTCGAGGATGTGGCGGACGCCGAGGGCGAGGGGCCGGGAGACGCAGCGGGCCATCGCCGACTCCTCCGCGTCGCCCACGAGGTCCAGGAGGTAACCACCGGTCCAGGTGCGGTCCGGGCCGGTCTCGACCTCCAGGGACACCGACAGCACCACGCGGTCGCGGTCCGCGTCCGTCGTCGGGTAGGCCTCCGCCAACTCCCTGGCCAGCGCGGCGATGCGCTCGTCGTCGCCCGCCTTCAGTTCCTCGAAGACCGGCTCCCAGGCCTTCAGCCAGCCGTCCAGGCGCAGGGTGCCTCGTACGAAGGTGCGCGGTGTCCAGGCGCCGGGCAGGCCGTACTGGTCGATGAAGGGGATGCTGTCCCGGTTGGGGTAGGCCTCGAAGGTCTCCCCGTCCAGGACGTGCGGCCGGGTCGCCTCCCAGGGGCGTTCGGCGGTGATCGCGGCGCCGTCCTCCAGGTAACGGGCCGGCGAACGAAGGGCGTTGAGCACGCCGAGGGGCGCCCAGCTGAAGCGGTAGCGGAAGTCGTTCGGGACCGCCGGGACGCCGCCGCAGTAGGAGGTGAGCCGGTAGGAGGCCGGGGTGTCCGCGCCGATCTCCGTGCGCGCCCTGCCGATGAGGCTGTGCGCGAAGAGGTGGTCGATGCCCGGGTCCAGGCCCGCCTCGGTGAGCACGACCAGGCCGGCCGCCTCGGCCGCGGGCACCTGGTCCAGCACCTCGGGCGAGACATAGCTGGAGCAGGCGAAGTGGGCCCGCGCACCCACGCAGGCGGACAGCAGTCCCGCATGCCCGGGCGCCGGCAGCATCGATACGACGACGTCCCCGGGCGCCAGTTCGTCGGCGAGCGCGGGGAGGGTGAATGCGCGGGGCTCGACGCGTCCGGTCAGGCCCAGGCCGGCGAGGGCGGCGGCCGCGCGGTCCCCGGTGCGGTGCCACAGCCGTACCCGCTCGGCCGTGTCGCACAGCGCGGCCAGTCCGCTGCCGGTGGAGAGTCCGGCACCCACCCAGTGGACGGTGCCGCTCGCCGGAACACGGTCAGTCATGGCGGAACTCCCCTTCTTCGATGCCGAGTTCACGGCCGGCCTGGTGGAACCGGTCGAGGCAGCGCTGCCACGGGCCGGTGCCGGCGAAGTCGAGCAGCTGGGGCAGGAGGGCCGCGGAGAAGTCGGTGCTGGACTCGCGGGGCAGCAGGGACGGCAGGTTGTCGATGGCGATCAGGTCCAGCGGCGGTTCCTTGCGCAGGCGGCGCACCGGGTCCGTCCAGTCGGTGGTGCGGTCGTAGACGGGCAGGACGTTCAGCGGGGAGCCCACGTCGCAGGTGACGTCGCACAGGGTGCGCAGCCGGCGGGCCGGGTCATCCAGGTCCGTCTCGCGCAGGAAGGGCGGGACGGGGGTGGTGGCGAGGACCGCGTTCACCATCACGTCGTGGCCGAGCAGGGCCCGGCGGTCCAGGTCGCGGGTTTCGGCGAGGTCCCAGCCGGTCGCGGCCACCCCCGCCGCGCCGAAGGCGGCCGAGGCTCCCCGGCCGCTGCGGCCCAGCGCGCCGACCACCAGCGCCGTGAACTCCTCGTCCCCGTCGGCCGGTTCGAGACCGGCGTCCAGCTCCTGCTTCGAGGTGGGCCGCAGGGGTGCACCCAGCCGGCCCCGGTGCTGGAGCACGGCGAGCGCGGCGCCGAGGTAGCCCGCCCAGAAGCCGAAGGCGGCCAGCCTGCGGCCCTGGTCGTCCACCAGGTACTCCAGGTCCAGCAGCGCTCCGGACCCGGCAGCGAACCGCCGCAGCAGGTCCGCGGCGCCCGGCTGTTGCTTGTAGGCGTGTCCGAAGAAGATGTGGCGGTGGGTCAATGCGGGCGGATCGTACGGGAGTTCCTTCAGGCCCAGGATCACGGTGTCCGGCGGTGCCGTCACCCAGGAGCCCGTCGGGGCGCGGTGGCAGCCGGCCGCCTCGTACTCCTCGAGGGGGAAGATCCGCTGCGGGGACTCCTCGACGGTCAGGCGCACCCCGCTCTCGGTCAGGCGGCGGGCGTCGGCGGGGACGACCGGCGTGCGCCGCTCGGTCGTACGGACCTCGTGGCGCAGCCACAGGTGCAGCTCGGTCATACCAGGTTGGCCTCCGGGCGCGGGGCGTCGGCCGCGAACCGGCCGGCGCTCAGGGGGCGGACGTCCAGGAAGGGTACGCGGCCCAGGTACAGGTCGCGGACGATCTCGCCCACGGCGGGTCCCTGCAGGAAGCCGTGCCCGGAGAAGCCGGTCGCATACAGAAAACGGGATACCGAAGACGCCTCGCCGATCAGCGCGTTGTGGTCGGGGGTGTTCTCGTACAGCCCCGCCCAGGTGCCGGTGCGGCGCAGGTCGAGCAGGGCGGGGGCGCGCTGCTGCATCGTCTCGCACAGCCGGGGGATCCAGCGGTCGTGGGTGTCGGTGGCGAAGCCCGGCCGCTCGTCCGGGTCGGACATGCCGAGCAGCAGACCGGGGCCCTCGGCGTGGAAGTACAGGCTGGTGGTGAAGTCGATCGTCATGGGCAGCGCGGGCGGCAGACCCGGTACCGGTTCGGTGACGGCGATCTGGCGGCGCAGCGGCTCGACCGGAAGGTCGACGCCCGCCATCGTGCCGACCGCTCTCGACCAGGCGCCGGCCGCACAGATCACCGTATCGGTGTGGATGCGGCCGAGGGTCGTGTTGACGCCGGTGATGGTGGCGCCGTGCCGTTCGATGCCGGTGACCTCGGTGTGGCGCAGGATACGGGCGCCGTGGGCGCGGGCGGTGGCCGCGTAGCCGTGCACGACCGCCTCGGGCGTGCAGTGGCCGTCGTCCGGGGAGTAGGCGGCGGCCAGCAGGCCGTCGGTGGTGATCAGCGGGGAAAGGCGGCGGGCCTCCTTCGGGGTGAGCATCCGGCTGGGCACGCCGAGGGAGTTCTGCAGCCGGATACCTGCCTCGAAGGAGGCGACCTGCTCGGGCGTGGACAGCAGGAACAGATAGCCGACCCGGTGCAGCCCGATGTCCTGGCCCGTCTCCTGCCCGAACCGGGCGAAGGCCTCCAGGCTGCGCGCGCCGAGCTGGATGTTCAGCTCGTCGGAGAACTGCGCCCGCACCCCGCCCGCGGCCTTGGAGGTGGAGCCGGCGGCGAGTTCGTCCCGCTCGACCAGGACGACGTCACGCACCCCGGCGCGCGCGAGATGGCAGGCGATGCTCGTGCCCATCACACCGCCGCCGACGATGACCACGCGGGCCTGGAGGTTCACGCCCCTGCCTCTCTCGCGGCGCGGATCACGGCCCAGGCCGCCGCGGCGTCCTGGATGCCGAGTCCGGTGCTGTTGTAGTAGACGATGTCATCAGGGGCGGTGCGGGCGCCACGGCGTCCGGTGAGCACCTCGCCGAGCGGGACGAGGCCGCCCGGGGTGAGCAGTCCCTCGCGCAGGGCGTCCACGATCGGTCCGGCGTGCCCGGCCGCCGTGTCGGGGTCGTCGACGACGACGGCAGCGGCACGTCGTACGACATCGGTGTCGACCTCCCGGCGGGTGGGCTCGAAGGAACCGATGCTGACCACCGTGCAGCCGGGCGCCAGCCACGCGCCGCGCACCACGGGTGTCGTGCTGAGCGTGCAGGCGGCGACCACCGATGCCCCGGTCACGGCCTCCTCGGCGCTGTCCGCCGCCCGGACGGGCACGCCGAGTCCGGCGGCGAGGGTGCGGGCGGCCGCGGCGCGCCGGTGCGGGTCCGGGCTCCACAGCCTGAGCGCCGTCACCTCCCGCACCCGGGCGATCATGCGGGCGTGGGCGAGGGCCTGGGTGCCGGAGCCGAGCAGGGCCAGTTCCGTGCGGCCGGGCACGGCGAGGGCGTCCACGGCGACGGCGCTGCCCGCGGCCGTGCGCAGCGTGGTCACGGCCGTGCCGTCCAGGACGGCGGCGAGCCGGCCGGTGCCGGGGTCGAGCGCGGTGACGACCGCGTGCACGGTGGGCAGACCGGCCGCCGCGTTGCCCGGGTTGACGCTGCCGAACTTCGCCACCGCCCCGGTGTCCTTGGACAGCCGGGAGACGTAGGCGAAGACCACGCTGTCGTCGAAGCGGCTCGGCTCCATGATCTTGCCGGGCAGGTCGGCCTCGCCGGTGCCGAGCGCGGTGAAGGCCGCCCGCTGGGAGGCGATCGCCGCGTCCGCGCCGAGCAGCCGCGTCACCTCGGCCGCGGAGAGGAAGAGGACGTCGTCGTCGGTCATCCTCTGATCCTGTCCGGACGGCAGCCCGCCGAATCAGGAGCCGTGGGCGACGGCGTCCAGGTGGGGCAGGATGTGGTCCATCCGCTCCCGCTTGGTGCGCAGATAGGTGATGTTGCTCTCGCACGGCTCGATCAGCAGCGGCACCTGCTCGGCCACCTGGATGCCGTGCCGCACCAGCGCCTCCCGCTTGCGCGGGTTGTTGGACATCAGCCGGACCGAGCGCACCCCGAGGTCGCGCAGGATCTCGGCCGCGATGCGGTAGTCGCGGGCGTCGACGGGCAGGCCGAGCGCCAGGTTCGCCTCGACCGTGTCCAGGCCCTCCGCCTGCAGGGCCATCGCCCGCAGCTTGGCGAGCAGGCCGATGCCGCGGCCCTCGTGACCCCTCAGGTAGACGACGATGCCGCTGCCTTCGGCGACCACCGCACGCAGCGACGAGGCCAGTTGGTCCCCGCACTCGCAGTGCTGCGAGCCGAACGCGTCCCCGGTCAGGCACTCCGAGTGCAGCCGGACCAGAACGTTCTCGGTGCCGATCTCGCCGTGGACGAGGGCGACTTGCTCGTCACCGCGGTCGTGGTCCAGATAGCCGACCGCCTGGAATTTCCCGTACACGGTGGGCAGCGGCGCATTCACGACGCGTTCCGCGCCCGAACGCCGCGAGGACTTCTTGCCGAGGACGCCGATGTTTTCTGTCATGATCTGATTCCTAAGCAGAGACGAAAGGCCGGGAAAAGATGAGTGGTTCGGGCGCGCGTACGGCGGCATACGGGGTGGTACCGGCGGACACTACGGAAGACGTACGGATGCGGGGGGCGGGCGTTTCAACGCAGGTCGCCGTCCTTCCCGTCGGCAGCTTCGAACAGCACGGGCCCTTCCTGCCGCTGGCGACCGACACGCTCGTCGCCTGTGCCGTGGCGCGGGAGATCGCCGCCGCATACCCGGTGCACCTCCTTCCTCCGGTGACGGTCGGCTGCTCGCACGAGCACACGGCCTGGCCGGGGACCGTCAGCATCTCCGCCGTGACCCTGCATGCGGTGGTCCGGGACATCGCCGAGTCGCTGCGCCGCTCCGGTGTGGACGCGCTCGTCGTGGTCAACGGGCACGGCGGCAACTACGTGCTGGGCAACGTCGTCCAGGAGGCCTCCGCCCGCGGGGAGAAGGCGGCACTCTTCCCGGCCGCCGAGGACTGGGAGGCGGCCAGGGAGCGGGCGGGGGTGCTCACCTCGCTGCTCACCGACATGCACGCGGGGGAAATCGAGACGTCCATTCTGCTGCACGCTCATCCCGAATTCGTCCGCCCTGGTTACGAGTCCGCGGATTTCACCGCGGACGACCGTCGTCATCTGCTCACCGTGGGAATGTCCGCCTATACCGAATCGGGCGTCATCGGCCGTCCTTCCCTGGGCTCGGCGGAAAAGGGGAAGGAACTGCTGGCGAGCCTGGTGGAATCCTTCGGCGCGACGTACGCGTTGCTCACCTCGGGCGAGGGCGCGGGCGCGGACGTACGGGGGTAGCCGCGCAGCCCGGTGTACCAGCGGGCGACGAGGACGACGGCGCCGGGCAGGCTCGCCACGAAGCTGAGCACGCCGTACACCACGGCGACGGCCACTCCGCTGCTCGCGCCGAGCCCCGCGGCGCCGAACGCCCAGGCGGTGACGCCCTCGCGGGGGCCGAATCCGCCGACGTTCACCGGCAGGCCCATGGCGACCAGGGCAAGGACGGCGAGCGGGAGCAGCACCGGCACGGAGGCGGCCGATCCGGCGACCCGGGCCGCGACGACGAACATCGCGACGTGTCCGGCGAGGATGACGGCCGAGGACAGCGCCACACCGGGCCCGGCCTGCCGGGACAGCAGCCCCTGCCGTGCCTCGCCGAGGGCGGAGCGCAGCGCGCCACGGCGCCGGGCGGACGTACGGTTGTGACGGACGGCGAGGACGACGGCGAGCGCGCCTGCCGCGGCCAGGGCGGCCGGCGGGGCGAAGCCGCGGACGTCGTCCCGGACGGGCGAGGGCAGGATCAGCAGCACCGCCGCGCCGAACACGGTCAGCGCGATCTGCCCGGCGACCCGCTCCAGTACGACCGCCTTCACCCCGCGCCGCAGGTCACCGGCGCTCTGCCCGTGCCGGACCGCCCGGTGCACATCGCCCAGGACCCCGCCGGGCAGGGCCGCGTTCAGGAACAGCGCACGGTAGTAGTCGGCCACCGCGGGCCCGAAGGCCAGCCGGATCCCCAGCGCCCGGGCCACCAACTGCCAGCGCCACGCGCTGAACACGGTGGTGACCGCGCCGATCCCGACAGCCGCCAGCAACGTCACCGTGTCGATCCGCCGCAGCCCGTCGAGAAGCACACCGGTACCCAGCCGCCAGAGCAGGGCGGCGAGGATGACGACACCCACGGCCGTACCGAAGTGGGTACGCAGGGCACGGCAGTTGAGGCGGGTCAGGAAGCGGCGAGGGGTGTCGGGCCCGGCCGATTCCTGGGCGCCGGCCTGAGTGGGCTCGGGCGTGCGCGGGCGCGGGAACGCGGGGGCGTGTGCGGGCGTGGCCTCGCCGACGGGCGGTTCCAGCAGTGCCGTCACGGCATCGGAGGCCGGCGCCGTACCGACGCTCTGCACCCGCCCGCTCATGACGCCGTGCCCGTCGGCCGGGGCAGAGCGAGCAGGTCGCTGTGGTGGACCACGACCCGCAACTCGCCGGCCGCGCAGGCGGCCAGGCGCTCGTCCAGATAGCGCTCGGCACGGTCCCGGAGGCCGGGCCGCTGTTCGACGGCCGCGCCGACCCATCCGCGCAGCCACTGCTCGGTCAGCGCGGACTCGGCGGGGCCGAGCCGCCACGGGCTCGGATGCACCCGTACCGTCGCCCCGCGCTCGGAGAACGCCTCGCAGGCCACCGTGACCGCGTCCGGACCGAGCAGGCCGGTGCGCCGCTGGTGGGCGTTGAACGCCTCGGCGACCTCGGCGTCCAGCGGGTGGGCGGGGGTGAGTTCGACGCGTCCGGCGACGGACAGCGTGAGCAGCGCCGGGCAGCCGGCGCCGGTGCAGGCGTCGGCGAGGGCCTCGATCTCCTCGCGGGTGAGGACGTCCAGCAGCGCCGAGGCGGTCACCAGCGAGGCCCCGCTCAGCGCGTCGGGGGTGAGCCGGGCGACGTCGCCGCGCCGCGTCTCGACCGTGACCCGGCTGCCGTCGCCGGCGGAGCGCGCTGAGGCCACGGCGGCGAAGTGCAGCAGGTACGGGTCGCGGTCGTGCAGGATCCAGTGCTGGGCGCCGTCCAGGCGGGGCGCGAGCCAGCGGCCCATCGAGCCGGTGCCGCAGCCCAGGTCGTGCACGGCGATACCGCCCGCCCGGCCCGGCAGATCGGCCAGCCGGATCCGCAACGGGTCCAGCAGGTCCTGTGCCCGGGCGGCCGCGTCGGCCCCTTCCCGCAGTTGCAGCCACTCGGGCGCGTACCGCGACGGCTCCTCCTCGCCGCCGTCGCGCAGCCGCACGGTGGCCCGTTCACCGGGGCGGGCCACGGGCCCGGCGCCGGCGATCACCCCGGACGGGTCGCTCTCCTGCGCTCCGGCGCCCGGCAGGTGTTCGCCGTCGTCGGGCGTCGACTCCGCCTTGCTGGGCCCGGGCTGGGCCGGGATCCCCCCGGTCGCCGTCGTCGTGTCCCTCATGCCGCCCTCCTCGGTGTCTCGGGGAGCCGGCCGAGGACCGCGGCGAGGCTCCGTGCGGTCGCCGCCCAGCCGCCGAGTGCCGCGCGGCGGCTGCGGGCGGCTGCCTTCAGACGGCGGCGTACGTCGGGTTCGCCGAACCAGCCGCGCAGTTCGGCGGCGAGCGCGGCGGGGTCCTCCGGCGGGACGAGGATGCCGGGGACGCCGCCGTCGGGGGCGCGGCCCACCGCCTCGGGCACACCGCCGACGTCGGTCGCCAGCACCGGGATCCCGCGGGCGAGGGCCTCGGTGATCGCCATGCCGTACGTCTCCGCGTACGAGGTGAGGACCATCAGGTCGGCCGTCGCATAGGCGGCGTCGAGGGCGGCGCCGGCCTGCGGTCCGGCGAGGTGCAGGCGGTCCTGGAGGCCGTGCCGCCGGATCAGGTCGCGCAAGTGGGCGACGTACTCCGGGTCGCCGGTCAGCCCGCCGACGCACACGCAGCGCCACGGCAGGTCGGTCACCGCGGCCAGCGCCTCCACCAGCCGGTGCTGGCCCTTGCGCGGGGTGACGGCGGCGACGCACAGCAACTGCGAGACGCCGTCGGTGCCGGGCGCGAGGGGCGCGATGTCGGCACCGGGGGCGGCGACATGCACCCGCTCGGGGGCCAGGCCGTGGTGGGAGACGAGACGGCGGACCGCCCAGTCGCTGGTGGCGACGACCGCGGGGACCGCCCGCAGCACCGCCCGTTCGCGGGCGTCCAGGTCGGCGGCCACGGCCGTGTCCAGGCCCCTCTCGTCGCCGAGGGGCAGATGCACCAGCACCGCGAGCCGCAGCCGTTCGGCCTCGGGCACGACGACCTCCGGGACGCCGCAGGCGACGAGCCCGTCCAGCAGGACGACGGTGTCGTCCGGCAGGTCCCCGAGGGTGCGGGCGAGCGCGTCACGGTCGGCCGGGCCGGGGCGCGGCCAGCTGCCGGGCACGGGGTGCCGCACGGCCTGCCAGCCGAAGCCCGGCAGGTCCAGGCAGACCCGGCGGTCGTAGGCGTTGCCGCCGCTGGGCGCGGCCGGGTCGTCGACGCCGCCCGGCATCACGAAGTGGACGGTGCGCAGGGACATGGGGACGATCCCGACATTCGCCGAGGCTGAGGCGGCCGCGGAGGTGGAGGCGGCGACCTGCGCGGGCACGTAGGCGAGTTGTGCCTGCCCGGTCTTCTCCAGGGTCAGATCGGTCACAGCGCACGCTCGTAACTCGCCCAGGCGATGTGCGACTCGTGCAGGGTGACGGTGAGGCTCGCAAGGCCCTTGGCGCCCTCGCCCAGGGCGCCCTTGTGGACGCGTTCGGCGAGCCGGTCGGCGATGACCTTGGCCAGGAACTCGGTGGAGGTGTTGATCCCGGCGAACTCCGGCTCGTCGTCGAGGTTGCGGTAGTTCAGCTCGCCGGTGACGGCGCCCAGTTCCTGGGTGGCCAGGCCGATGTCGACAACGATGTTGTCCTCGTCCAGCTGCTCACGGCGGAACGTGGCGTCCACGAGGAACGTGGCGCCGTGCAGTCGCTGCGCGGGCCCGAACACCTCGCCGCGGAAGCTGTGGGCGATCATGATGTGATCGCGGACGGTGATGCTGAACAACGGACGACCCTCCAGGTGCGGCGCGTCTGGCGCCCCCGGCGATCTCCTGCCGGGGGATGACGTGTAGTACGGCTCTTCGCTTCCCCGTGTTCAGCCGTGTCTCACTCTTTTCTCAGGTCAGGCCGTCTTCGCCGTAGGAGATGCGGTGGCACAGGGCCGGGATCTCGCCGGAGGCGAGCTTCGGCATCAGCTCCGGCAGTTCCTCGAAGGCGCTGTCCCCGGTGATGAGGGCGTCCAGCGCGGGGTCGGCGAGCAGGTCGAGGGCGAGCGCCATCCGCTCGCTGTAGCCGCGGCCGGGGCGGGCGGCCGGGGAGACGGTGCCGACCTGGCTGCTGCGCACGGTGAGCCGACGCGAGTGGAAGGCCTCGCCGAGCGGCAGGGCGATGCACCGGTCGCCGTACCAGCTCAGTTCGACGACCGTACCTTCGGCGGCGAGGAGTTCGAGGGAGCGGGCGAGGCCCTGTTCGGTGGCGCTGGCGTGGACGACGAGGTCGCAGTCGCCGAGGGCGTCCTCGGGTGCGGCGAAGTCCACGCCGAGTGCCTCGGCGGTCTTCGCGCGGGCCGGGTCGGCGTCGACCAGTTGGAGCCGTATGCCGGGGAAGCGGGCGAGCAGGGCCGCCACCGAGCAGCCGACCATGCCGCCGCCGACCACCGCGATGCGGTCGCCGATCTGGGGTGCCGCGTCCCACAGGGCGTTCACGGCGGTCTCCACCGTCCCGGCGAGAACGGCCCGCCGGGCGGGCACCCGCTCGGGCACCACGGTCACGGCGCTCACCGGAACGGCGTAACGGCTCTGATGCGGATACAGGCAGAAGACCGTACGCCCGACGAGCGCCTCGGGTCCCTCCTCGACGATCCCGACGTTCAGGTAGCCGTACTTCACCGGGCCCGGGAAGTCGCCCTCCTGGAACGGCGCCCGCATCACGGCGTGTTGGCTCTCGGGCACCGCGCCGCGGAAGACCAGCGTCTCCGTGCCGCGGCTGACTCCGGAGTACAGGGTGCGGACCAGTACCTCGCCCTCGGCGGGGTCCGCGAGCGTGAGGTCGCGCAGCTCGCCGTGGCCGGGTGAGCGGAGCCAGAACGCGCGGGCCGAGCGGTTCATCGGCATCCTCCTGAACGATCGGGAAGTTGTTCACGTACCGAGAAGTGCACAGGCCGCGCACAGTACGCGGCGTTGATCGACTCTGTCACTCGGCCGGAGGGTGTGCGGTGGCCCTGAACAACACATATGACGCAAGGCTTCAGCAGGAGACCGCTGTGGGAGCGGGCGTACAGATCCTGCTGCTGGCCCTGCTCGGCTCGGCGATCGGCATGGGGCCGGCCGGCTGGCTGACGGGGCTCGCCTTCGCGTTCGCCACCTGGGCGGTGCTCTCCCGCGCCCTGTACCGCTCCCGGCTCAGCTCCTTCGGTCCCGCCAACCGGGTCACCCTCGGCCGGGCCACCCTGGTGGGCGGGGTGACCGCGCTGGTCGCCGACTCCTTCGAGAGCGCACCGCCGGTCACGCTGCTGGTCGGCCTGACCGCCGTCGCGCTCCTCCTGGACGGCGTGGACGGCAAGGTGGCCCGCCGCACCGGCACCTCCAGCGCGCTCGGCGCCCGCTTCGACATGGAGGTCGACGCGTTCCTGATCCTGGTGCTGAGCGTGTACGTGGCGATGCAGCTGGGCCCGTGGGTGCTGCTGATCGGCTCCATGCGGTACGCGTTCGTCGCCGCGGCCCGCGTCGCCCCCTGGCTGAACGCCCCGCTGCCCCCGTCCTTCGCCCGCAAGACGGTCGCCGCGATCCAGGGCATCTGCCTGCTGCTGGCGGGCTCCGAGCTGCTGCCGCACGCGGCCAACATCGCGGTCGCCCTGCTGGCGCTGGGCTCGCTGGTGTGGTCGTTCGGCCGGGATGTGCTGTGGCTGTGGCGCAACTCCCGTACGGCTGCCGAGGAGGTACCGGCCGAACCGCGGCTGCTGGAGCTGGCGGCGCGCTGAGGGCTCGCGCGCAAGGGCCCGGACCGGCTGCCGGTCCGGGCCCTTGCGCATGGTGCGGGGCTACGACCGTGCAGAGCGGCTCCGCACGAGGGCGAAGGCGGCCGCCGCCAGACCCAGCACGCCGACCACCAGCCCGGCGATGCCCAGGCCGCGGGCCGTGGAGTCGCTCGCATCCGCCGACTTCGCGGCAGCGGCGTTGCTGCTCTTCGCCGCCGCCGGGGCCGTCGTCTCCCCGCCGGCGGTGAGCTTGAGCACCGGCACCGGGTTCTCCGGCTCGTCCCCGCCGCTCGATTCCTCGATCCAGCGGGCGACCTTGCCGTCGGAGTAGGTCTGCAGCGTCTTGAACGACAGCTGGCCGGTGTCGTCGGGAAGCTGGCCGAAGGCGACGTCGAAGTCCTCGTACTGTCCGGCGCCGATCTTCCCGCCGGTCCAGGTGATCTCGGAGACGGCGTCGGTGATGGTGCCGTCGTCGGTCTTGACCGGCGTCTTGAGCTTGGTGGTGGTCACCTTGGCGGTCCAGCCGTCCTGCGGGTGGACCAGGACGCCGAGGACGGGGTGGTCGGTGGGCAGGAAGACCTGCACCTTGGTGGTGGAGGCGCTGTCCTCCTCGTTGGGCACGCGGAAGGAGAGCACACCGTCCGTGGCTCCCTTGGCGTAGCTCTCCGGGTGGACGGTGACGTGCGCCGAGGCGACGCCGGCTGCCGCGAGGAGCCCGGCGGCGGTCAGGGCGGTGACGGCTGCGGCGCGACGCAGGGTGGTGCGGGTCATGGGCATGTGCTGGGACATGGGTGAGTTGATCTCCGTACGAGTGACGTGTGCGGGGGGGTCAGATCGAGTACGGGATCGGGGCCGGGGGTCCGCGACGGCTGACCGCGTGCCGCAGCAGGAGCCGGCAAGGCAGCTCCTGGCCGGCCGGGACGCGCAGGGCGGGGCCGGCGGGGGCGGGCAGCGGGGTGCCGCGCCACCAGGCGGCGAGGCCCGGCAGGAGTGTGACCGCGCGGCGCAGCAGCGACCACAGCGCGGCCTCGCCCCGCCTGAGCCACCAGGAGGCGACGAGGGCGGCGAGCAGGTGGGCGAGGGTGACGTGGGCCGTCGCATGGACGTGCATCACCGCCATGGTGTGACCCGGCGGCATGGACGCCATACGCATGGCCTGCGCACGGCCGGGGGTGGGGTGGGCCGCGTCGAAGGCGAGGTGCAGGGCCGCCTGGGTGAGGAGCATGGCCGCGCCGATGCCGGGCAGCGACCGTTCCCGTCCGCCGAGCGTCCAGCCGAGCGCGAAGACGGCCCAGAAGGCGGCGGCGTCGGCCCACAGCGGCGGCATGCCGCCCATGGCCAGTCCGTGCCCGGCGGCAGCGAGCAGCACGCACACCGCGGCGAACACCGCAGCACGCAGGCCCCTGACTGCCGGCGACGCGCTCATGGTGAGGGATCCTCCCACGACCGGGGGATACGTGCGGCAGCGATGCCCTGTTCAGTCACCGCTCCGGCTGCTCAGGCGGCCCGGCGTGACTGCCCGCGGTGGGCGCGGACGATGTCGGCGTACCGGTGTCCGCTGCCCTTGATCGTGCGCACCTGGGTGCGGTAGTCGACGTGGACGAGGCCGAAGCGCTTGGCGTAGCCGTACGCCCACTCGAAGTTGTCCAGCAGCGACCAGGCGAAGTAGCCGGCGAGAGGGGCACCCTTGCGGGCGGCCGAGGCGCAGGCGGCCAGGTGCCGTTCCAGGTAGTCCTGGCGGTCCGGGTCGTCGACGGTGCCGTCGGGGCGGACCATGTCCGGGAAGGCCGAGCCGTTCTCGGTGACGTAGATCTTCCGTGAGCCGTACTCCTCGGTGAGGCGCAGCAGCAGCGTCTCGATGCCGCTCGCGTCGATCTCCCAGTCCATGCCGGTGCGCGGGACGTCAGGGCGGCGTACGGAACGGACGCGGGGGGCGGGGCCGTCGGGGTCGTCGGCGACGTACGCCGGGAAGTAGTAGTTCAGGCCGAGCCAGTCCAGCGGGGCCGCGACGGTCGCCAGGTCGCCGGGCTGCTCGGGGAGGTCGACGCCGTACGTCTCGGCCATGTCGGCGGGGAAGCCGCGGCCGTGCACCGGGTCGAGCCACCAGCGGTTCACATGGCCGTCGTGGCGGCGGGCGGCCGCCAGGTCCTCGGGGCGGTCGGTGGCGGGGTGCACGGTGGAGAGGTTGTTGACGATGCCGACCTGCGCACCGGAGGCGGCGGCACGGATCGCCTGCGTGGCGAGACCGTGGCCGAGGAGCAGGTGGTAGGAGGCGCGCACGGCGGCGGTCAGGTCGGTCGAGCCGGGGGCCATCCTGCCCTCCAGATGGCCGATCCAGGCCGAGCAGGAGGGCTCGTTGAGAGTGGCCCAGAGCCCCACGCGGTCGCCGAGGCGTTCGGCGACGGTCGAGGCGTACTCGGCGAACGCGAACGCGGTCTCCCGCTCGGGCCAGCCGCCGCGATCCTGGAGCACCTGCGGCAGGTCCCAGTGGTAGAGGGTGACGGACGGGGTGATGCCCGCCGCCAGCAGGGCGTCCACCAACTCGTCGTAGAACGCGAGGCCCCTGGGGTTGGCCGGACCGTCCCCGCCGGGGGTCACCCGTGGCCAGGCGATGGACAACCGGTAGGCGTTGACGCCGAGTTGCCGCATCAGGCCGATGTCCTCGCGCCAGCGGTGGTAGTGGTCGCAGGCGACGTCGCCGTTGTCGTCGTTCGCGATCTTCCCCGGGGTGTGCGAGAAGGTGTCCCAGATCGACGGTGAACGGCCGTCCTCGGCGACGGCCCCTTCGATCTGGTACGCCGCTGTGGCCGTGCCCCACAGGAAGTCGTGCGGGAGTGCGGCGAGGTCGATGCGTGCGGACACGGAAGTCCCTTCGGGGTCAGGGGTGTTGGTCACTTGACGGCGCCCGCCGTCAGGCCGGCGACGAGATAGCGCTGGAGCAGCAGGAAGCCCGCGACCACCGGCACGCTCACCACGAGCGAGGCGGCCATGATCTGGTTCCAGTAGACGTCGTTGAGCGTGGAGTAGCCCTGGAGGCCGACGGCGAGGGTGCGGGTGGTGTCGTCGGTCATGACGGACGCGAAGAGCACCTCTCCCCACGCGGTCATGAAGGCGTACACGGCGACCGCGACGATGCCGGGGATCGCGGCCGGTACGACGATCCTCAGCAGCGCGCCGAGCGGGCCGCAGCCGTCCACCAGCGCCGCCTCGTCCAGTTCGCGCGGCACCGAGTCGAAGTAGCCGATCAGCATCCAGATGGAGAACGGGAGCGAGAAGGTGAGGTAGGTGAGGATCAGGCCGCCGCGGGAGCCGAACAGGGCGATGCCGGTGGCGTTGCCGATGTTGACGTAGATCAGGAAGAGCGGGAGGAGGAAGAGGATGCCCGGGAACATCTGCGTCGACAGCACGGTCACCGTGAAGACCCGCTTGCCACGGAAGTCGTAACGGCTGACGGCATAGGCGGCGAAGACCGCGATCATCACCGAGCAGATCGTCGCCGCGCCCGCCACGATCAGCGAGTTCACGAAGTACGTCGCGAGCGGGACCGTCGACCAGATGTCGACGTACGGCCGCAGGGTCAGGCCGCTCGGCAGCCAGCGGAACGTGCCCGTGACGTCGGCGAGGGGCTTCAGCGAGCTGGAGACCATCACGTACACCGGCACCAGGACGAAGCCGGTGAGCAGGGTGAGGAAGATCCGGCGGGACCACAGGAACGAACGGGGCGGCGCCATCGGGGAGTCAGACATCGAAGGCCCTCCGTCCGCGCGAGGTGAGCAGGAGGTACCCGCCCGTCACGACCAGCAGGAACAGCAGCAGGAGTACGGACATGGCGGATCCGGTGCCGAAGTTCCAGGTGACGAACGAGGCCTGGTAGATGTGCACCGAGACGAGGTCGGCGGCCTCGGGGGCGGCCTTGCCGAACAGGACGTACGGCGTGTTGAAGTCGTTGAAGGTCCACAGGAACAGCACCAGGACCAGCACCTGGTTGACCGGACGCAGCGACGGCAGGGTGATGCGGCGGATCTGCTGCCAGGTCCCGGCGCCGTCCAGCGCCGCTGCTTCGTACAGTTCGCGCGGGATGTTCTGCAGTCCGGCCGTCACGATGAGGAACGCGAACGGCCAGCCCTTCCACACGGACACGGTCAGCAGGGCGTAGAAGCTGTTGTCGCCGATGAGCCAGAACGACGGCTTGCCGGTGAGGTGCAGCTGGTCGTGCAGCACGTGGTTCACCAGGCCGTTGTCGTGCTGGAACATGAACACCCAGGTGATGACGGCCGCGTAGACGGGCAGCGCGTACGGCACCAGGAACAGGGCGCGCAGCAGACCGCGGCCGCGGAAGGTGTCCTGCATGAAGACGGCGGCGGCGGTGCCGATCAGCCAGCACAGGCCGACCGACAGCAGCGTGAAGCCGACGGTGACGAAGAAGGAGTGCAGCAGGGCCTCGCCGACGGGGGCGTCGAAGTCCACCGACACCTTGTAGTTGCCGAGGCCGGACCAGGGGGCGCTCCCCCAGTCGCGGATGTAGAACTGCGTGAGCTCCTTGAAGCTCATCACGATCCCGATGACCATCGGCACCAGGTGGACGAGGAGTTCGAGGAGCAGGGCGGGCAGGAGCAGCAGGTACGGCAGTGAGGTACGGCGGATCCGTCCGGTGCGGCGGCGGGGTTCGCGCGTCGCCGCGGGGGAGGTCTCCCGCACCGGTTCCTTGAAGGCGGTGGTCGTCATCCGAGGCTCACGCCGCCGGCATCTGCTGCTGGGCCTTCTCCAGCTTCGCCTTGACGGAGTCGGTGGTCACCGTGCGTCCGGCGGCGGCGTCGGCGAACAGCTCCTTGACGGCCGTACCGACCGCCGTCTCGAACTGCGACTCGGCGGCGACCTGCGGCAGCGCGGCCGCGCTGGTGGCAAGGGTGTTCTTCAGCACGGCGTTGGACGGGGTGCTGAACGCCGCGTCGCCCTGGGCGGTCCTGACGGGCGGGATGGTGCTGTAGGCCGCGTTGAGGATCTTCTGCTCGTCGTCGCCGGTCATGAACTTCACGAACTTCGTCGCGCCGTCGAGGTGGTGGCTGCTCTTGAAGACGGCGATGTTGATGCCGGCGACCATCGAGTTGGTCTGGGCGCCGGTGCCGGGGGTGCCGGACCGCACGGGCACCGGGGCGATGCCATAGGCGTCCTCGCTCATGCCCTGGGACTTGAGGTTGGCGGCGGCGGACTGCCACAGCAGCATGGCCTGCCTGCCCTTGGCGAAGTCGCTGACGGACTGGTTCTGGGCGTACTCGGCGTCGCCGGCCGGGATGACCTGCTCCTCGGCCATCAGGTCGACGTACTGCTTGACCGCGTCGACCACCTTGGGATCGGTGAAGTCCGGCTTGCCGTCGGGGGTGAAGAAGTGGGCGCCGTGCTGCTGGGCGAGGACGAAGACGTGGTGGATGTTCTCCGAGACGTTCGCACCCTCGGCGCCGAGGACCGACTTGCCCGTGGCCTTGATCTTCTTGCCGTCGGCGATCAGCTCGTCCCAGGTGGCCGGGGGCTTGGAGATGCCGGCGTCGGCGAGGATCTGCTTGTTGTAGTACAGGGCGTACGCCATCGAGTACAGCGGGACCGCGGCCGGGTCCTTGCCCGGGGCGCCCGTCGAGCCGAGCGCGGAGCCGACGAACCGGTCCTTCCCGCCGATCTCGGCGAAGTTCTTCGCGTCCCACGGCAGCAGCGCGCCGGTGGCCTGCAGGGAGGCGCTCCAGGTGTTGCCGATGTTCAGCACGTCGGGGCCCTGGCCGGAGGTGGTCGCGGTGAGGATCCGGTTGAGCAGGTCGGACCAGGGCACGACCTCCAGCTGCACCTTGATGCCGGTCTGCTTCTCGAACTTGTCGAGTTCGGGCTGTAGGACCTTCTTGTCGACCGCGATACTGGCGCCCTGGTTGGAGGCCCAGTAGGTGAGCGTCTTCGGCGAACCGTCGGCCCCTCCGCCGCTGGACGAACCCCCTCCGCAGGCCGTGGCCGCGAGGGCGAGAGACATGGTGACGGCGCCTACGGCCGCGGCTCGGATGCTGCGCATGGCTCCTGGTGTCCCTTTCCGGGAGTCGAGAAACCCCGGGGGCTGTTCGCAGGAGGTGACACGTCGTTCGGCCTCCGAAGCCCCTCACGGCTTAATTTAGGATGTGAGTTAAACCTCAGGAGAAACCCTCGTCAAGGGATCCGACATCGGCATCTTGAGGGGCCGGCCGTACGGCGTTCCGCCTTGCACAGGCCGCACCACGCGCCCTGTGGGTGCATGGTGCGGCATGCGGCATGCGGCATGCGGTAGACACACTGCGGTATGCGGTAGACGCCCTGCGGTATGCAGTGTGCGGCAGGGTGCATCTACCAGCCTGCCGGAGTTACGGCTACCGCGACGCCGACGCCGGCTGGGGGGCCGGTGCGTAGCCAGCCGGACGGGTCGTGAAGGTGCCCCGGCCCTGGGTGCGGCTGCGCAACCGGGTGGCGTAGCCGAACAGTTCGGCCAGCGGCACGGTGGCAGTCAGCACCGCCGCGCCGCCCCGGTTCTCGGAGCCGCTGACCCGGCCGCGCCGGGCCGCCAGATCGCCGAGCACCCCGCCGACCGCGTCCTCCGGCACGGTGACCGTGACCTCGGCCACCGGTTCCAGCAGGGCCATCGCACAGGCGCGCAGCGCCTCGCGCAACCCCAGCCGGCCGGCGGTGCGGAAGGCCGTGTCGGAGGAGTCCTTCACATGGGTCGAGCCGTCGGTCAGCGTGACCCGCAGCCCGGTCACCGGGTGACCGCCGAGCGGCCCTTCGCTCAGGGCGTCCCGGCAGCCGGACTCCACCGCACGCACGTACTCCTGTGGCACCCGCCCGCCGACCACGGTGGACCGGAACTCGAAGCCCGTCGTGCCGGCTTCGGCACCGAGCGGCTCCACGTCGAGGACGACATGGGCGAACTGACCCGCCCCGCCGTCCTGTTTGACATGCCGGTGGACCAGCCCGCAGACACCACGCACGACCGTCTCCCGGAGGGCGACCCCGGGACGTCCCACGGTGACCTCCGGTCCGCCGTCACGGCGGATCTTCTCCACCGCGACCTCCAGGTGCAGTTCACCCATCCCGGACAGTACGGTCTGCCCGGTCTCGGTGTCGGTGCGCACCACCAGCGAGGGGTCCTCCTCCGCCAGCCGGGCCAGCGCCACAGCCAGCCGGCCGGTGTCCGTGCCGCGCCGTGCCTCGACGGCCATGGACACCACGGGTTCGGCGACCACGGGCGGCTCCAGGAGCAGCGGGGCGCCCGGATCGCACAGGGTCGAGCCGGCCCGCGCCGACTTCAGCCCCGCGAACGCGACGATGTCCCCGGCGACCGCCCGGTCCAGCTGGGCATGCCGGTCCGCCATGACCCGCAGGATCCGCGCCACCCGCTCGGTGCGCCCGGTGCCCGGGTCCCACACGGTGTCTCCCTTCTCGATCGTGCCCGAGTAGACACGCACATAGGTCAGGCGCCCGGTGCCGCTCGCGTTCACCTTGAACGCGAGCGCCGCGAACGGCGCCGCGGGGTCGGCGGCCTGCCGCTGTTCGGTGCCCTCGTGGACCCCGCGTACGGCGGGCACGTCCAGCGGCGACGGCAGGTAGGCCACCACAGCGTCCAGCAGCGGTTCGATGCCACGGTTGCGGTAGGCGGAACCGCACAACACGACCACGCCCTCGCCGGTACGGGTGAGGTCCCTGAGGGCAGCGGCCAGCGCCGGCGCGGACAGGGCCGACTGCGCACAGAACTCCTCCAGCGCCGCCGGATGCAGCTCCGCCACCTGCTCCTCCAGCACCCGGCGCCGCCGCACGGCCTCCTCCCGCAGCCGCTCGGGAACCGGCCCCTCCACCGCCGTACCGTCGGCGCCGTCCCAGACCAGGGAGCGCATGCGCACGAGGTCGACGACGCCGGTGAAGCCGTCCTCGGCCCCGATCGGCAACTGCACGACGAGCGGGGCAGGATGGAGCCGCTCCCGGATCGAGTCGACGGCCCGGTCGAGGTCGGCGCCCGCGCGGTCCAGCTTGTTGACGAAGGCGATCCTCGGTACGCCGTGCCGGTCGGCCTGTCGCCACACGGACTCGCTCTGCGGCTCGACCCCGGCGACGGCGTCGAAGACGGCGATCGCCCCGTCGAGCACCCGCAGCGAGCGTTCGACCTCGTCGGCGAAGTCAACGTGGCCGGGTGTGTCGATGAGGTTGACGCGGTGGCCGTCCCAGGCACAGCTGACGGCAGCGGCGAAGATGGTGATGCCGCGGTCGCGTTCCTGGGGGTCGAAGTCGGTGACGGTGGTGCCGTCGTGCACCTCGCCGCGCTTGTGGGTGGTGCCCGTCGCATACAGGATCCGCTCGGTGACGGTGGTCTTGCCGGCGTCCACGTGGGCGAGGATGCCGAGGTTGCGGACGGCGGTGAGAGGGTTGGTGTTCGTGCGCACGGCCCGATGCCTTTCGGAAAAGATCCGGAAATAACCGGAAAATAGAAGGGGCAGCGCGATTTCCCGTGCGTGTGGTGGACAAGACGGCGCCCGGAACCGGCGGTACGAGCCGGATGGGAAGGGCAGGGACGTCAGCCGTGCGTCACGGGTGTCCGGTGCCGGCCGCGCAGCGGGCACCGGCCGGACGAGGACACCAGGATCACCTCGTACCGGGAACGGGGAGCGGCGACAGCGGTGCGCTCACGCACGGCCGGACTCCCCTCGTTCGTCGGACTGGTCGGCACACGGCGGGCCCTGATGGGGGCGCGGCGCCGGGTGCGTGGCGAGTGTAGGCGGGGCGGCCGGCCGCGGGCACGTCATTTTCGGCGTGCGTGAGGACTTGGCTCGGCTCTGTTCGCCCGCACCGGACCAGGACGCGCCCGTTCGGTTGAGCCTCGATGGACTGTCAACCGAACGGCAGAGCAAGGAACTTCCGGTGGCTGCTTCGAGGTGTGGTGACGGTGGTGACCGCCTCGGGCGCCACTGACAACGCGGCCCGCCGGACCTCCCCGTGCCCTTGCCGTCAAGTGCACTCCAAGTCCTAGTCTTACGCTCCCTTCCCCCCACCTGCGACGGAGCACCGGTATGCGCTATCGAGTCCTCGGCAAGACCGGCATCGAGGTCAGCACCCACTGCCTCGGCACGATGATGTTCGGCGGGATCGGCAACCCCGACCACGAGGACAGCGCACGCATCATCCACGCTGCGCTCGACGCCGGCATCAACTTCGTGGACACCGCCGACATGTACTCGGCCGGCGAATGCGAGGAGATCGTCGGCAAGGCGCTCAAGGGCAGGCGCGACGAGGTCGTGCTCGCCACGAAGGTGCACTTTCCGCTGGGCGAAGGACGCAACCGCAGCGGCAATTCGCGCCGCTGGATCCTCGAGGCCGTCGAGGACAGTCTGCGGCGCCTGGACACGGACTGGATCGACCTCTACCAGGTGCACCGCCCTGACCACACCACCGACATCGAGGAGACGCTGTCCGTCCTCAGCGACCTGGTGAGGGCGGGCAAGATCCGGGCGTTCGGCTGCTCCACGTTCCCCGCCGAGGACCTCGTCGAGGCTCACCATGTGGCGGAGCGGCGCGGACTGATGCGGCTGCGCACGGAGCAGCCGCCGTACTCGATTCTCGCGCGCGGCATCGAACGGTCCGTGCTGCCCACTGCGCAGCGCCTGGGCATGGGAGTGCTGACCTGGTCACCGCTCGCCTCGGGCTTTCTGTCCGGCGCCATCCGCGAGGGCCGGCCCGTCGACCTCACCACCGGCCGCGCCAGGCGCACTCCGCACCGCTTCGACCCCGCCATCCCGGGCAACGCCGCGAAGTTCGCGGCCCTCGAGCAACTCGTCGCCCTCGCCGAGGAGTTGGGGTGCACCCTGCCGGAACTGGCCGTCGCCTTTCCGTTGGTGCACCCGGCCGTCACGTCGGTGATCATCGGTCCGCGCACCATGGACCAGCTCACCTCGCTGCTCAAGGGAGCCGACCTGCTGCTCGACGACGCGGCGCTCGACCGTATCGACGAGATCGTGGCGCCCGGCACCGATCTCTATCAGGCCGACGGCGTCTGGCAGCCGCCGTCGCTCACCGAGCGCGCGCGGCGCAGGCGCCCGGCCGGAGAGCGGGCGGCCGCGGACTGAGCCTGTCGCTCGAGGGCGCGGGCATCACGGGGACAGGGCAGGAGGTGGTCGATCTCGTGGTCCCTCGCGGAGGCCCAGAATCCGTGGTGAACTCCTTTCCAGGAGGCGCGCCGCACCGAGCCGATCACGCGGCCCGAAGGCCCCAGGAACGACGAAATGCCGGTGAGTCTCATGACTCGACCGGCATGTCGTGAACGTGTCGGGACGATCTTGCGATCGTCCCTCACTGGTGTCCGAGGGGGGACTTGAACCCCCACGCCCGATAAAGGGCACTAGCACCTCAAGCTAGCGCGTCTGCCATTCCGCCACCCGGACTAGGTGTCTGCCGCCTTGCGGAGGGTGTTCCCCGCGGCGACGTGGACAACAATAGCAAGGTTTCGGAGTGCGTTTCACCTGCGTATCCGCCCGGCGGGCGGCGGACGGGGGCGCCTCGGAGGACCCCGGCCGCCGGGCTGTACAGCTGGTGACCAGATGTTGACGCTGTGCGCCCGGTCAGGGCATGAGCTGGTACTCCGGGAAGTTCCCCGGCAGCCTCTCCTGCTGCGGCCCCTGGGTCACCGCCCTCACCAGCAGCTCCCCACCCACGAAGGCCCCGCGCCAGGAGGCGCCGAAGCCGCCGAACAGCTCGTCGCGGTCGCCGCGGGAGCGGGGCTTGCCATGGCCGATCTTGAAGGCGCGGATCTGCGGCGCCAGCCTGTCGAACGTGGCCCTGTCGTCCGTGGAGAGGGTCGCGACCAGGGCGCCGTTGGACGCGTTCATCGCGGCCAGCAGCTCGGCCTCCGTGTCGACCAGGACGATCGTGTCGACCGGCCCGAAGGGTTCCGCGTGGTGGAGCGGGGAGGATCGGGGCGGGTTGAGGAGGGTGACCGGCTGCACGTAGGCGGCGGTGTCCTGGCCGGGCAGGAAGCGGGCGTCCGCCGGATGCGCGCGGTGCAGGGGGACGGCGCCGCGGTCGATCGCCTCCGCGACCTGGTCCCGCAGTTCCTTCGCCTTCGCCGCGTTGATCACCGGACCGAAGTCCAGCTCCGGGTAGGGGTCGTCCCTCTTCTCCACGGCCAGGGGGTGGCCGACGCGCACCCGGCGCACCGCCGGCAGGTACGCGGCGAGGAACTGGTCGAAGAGATCGCGCTGGATGACGAAGCGCGGGTAGGCCGTGCAGCGCTGTTTGCCGTAGTCGAAGAGTTTCGGGACGAGCGCGGTGAGTGTGTCCCAGTCCGAGTAGTTCCAGATGCCCCAGGTGTTCAGCCCCTCCTGCTCGAGGATGTGCCGCTTGCCGAGGTCGGCGACGGCCGTGGCCACCGCGGCGCCGGTGTCGCGGCCGCCGACGAAGGAGACGCAGCCGATCTCGGGCGCCCGCACCAGCGCCTGGGACAGCTCGCCCCCGCTGCCGCTGACGAGGGTGACGGGGAGCCCCTCGCGGGCGGCGAGCGCGCAGGCCAGGGTCAGGCAGGCGACGCCGCCGTCGGTCGGGGTCTTGGCGATGACCGCGTTGCCCGCGAGCACCTGGACCAGTACGGCGTGAACGAGCACGCTCATCGGGTAGTTCCAGCTCGCGATGTTGGACACCGGGCCGTCCAGCGGCGTGCGGCCGGCCATCATCGGCTCGATGCCGTCCAGGTACCAGCGGACTCCGTCGATGGCCCGGTCGACGTCCGCCCGGGCGAGCCGCCACGGCTTGCCGATCTCCCAGACGAGGAGCAGTGCGAGGAGTTCTCGGTGTTCCGTGAGTGCGTCGAGGGTGGCCGCGACCCGCGCCCGGCGTTCGGCGAGCGGAACGTGGCGCCAGGCGCGGTGCTGGTCGAGTGAGGCCCTGACGGCGCGGCGCGCGACGGCCCGGTCCAGGCGGGGCGGGCCCGCGATGGGGCTGCCGTCGACCGGGCTGGTGGCGGGCAGCGCCCGGCCGTCCGCCCGCCAGGCGGTGTTCCAGAGGTTGAGGACGCGGTCGTCCCGGAAGGCCTCGGGCGCGACGGCGAGGCAGCGCTGCCAGGCCTCGGCCCAGGACGTTCCGGCCTTGAGGGTGAGGGTGGGTGCCATGCGAATGCTCCGCTCTCGGTGCACGGTCGAGAGAAAAGGGCTGAAGGAGTCGAGCCTGCTGGAGGTGCCTGGCTGTCCGGCGCACGGCTCGCACGCTGGTGCGCCGGACGTCGTGCGAGAAGTTACCGAAGGGTCATGAAAGCCGACAGTCACCCGGAGTCGACTATGAGTGACGTCACTGTGCCCGGGGCAGCTGTGCGAGCACCAGTTCCGCCGTCTCGGTCGGGGTGCTGCCCACACTGACGCCGATCGCCTCCAGCTCCTCCTTCTTCGCCCGCGCCGTGCCGGCGGATCCGGAGACGATGGCGCCCGCGTGTCCCATGGTCCGGCCCTCGGGTGCGGTGAACCCGGCGATGTAGCCGACGACGGGCTTGGTGACGTGGTCGCGGGCGAAGGCGGCCGCGCGTTCCTCCGCGTCGCCGCCGATCTCCCCGATCAGGATGATCAGTTCGGTGTCGGGGTCGTTCTGGAAGGCGGCCAGGCAGTCGGTGTGGCTGGTGCCGGCGACGGGGTCGCCGCCGATGCCGACGCAGGTGGGTGGATCTCGATCGTCATGACCGCCGGTGTGTCGATCTTCGGCATCTCCTTCCAGGTGGACTTCGCCAAGGACGTCGGTTTCGGCCCGCTGGTCGCGGCCTCCTCGATGGGCGTGATGGCGGTGATCAACGGCATCGGCCGCGGGGTCGTGGGCTGGCTGTCGGACCGGTGGGGCCGCAAGCCGACCCTCGTGTTCGTCATCGTCGTCCTCGGTCTCGCCCAGTTCGGCGTGATCTGGGCGGGCGACGTCAGGAGCGAGTGGCTGTTCCTGTTCTTCGCGTTCCTCTCCGGGTTCGGCGGCGGCGCGTTCTACCCGCTGTTCGCGGCGCTCACCCCGGACTACTTCGGCGAGAACTACAACGCCACCAACTACGGCCTGGTGTACAGCGGCAAGCTGGTCAGCGGCCTGTTCGGCGGCGGCCTCGGCTCGATGGTGGTCGGTGCCTGGGGCTACGACGGGGCGTACGCACTGGCCGGTTGTGTGTCGATGGTGGCGGCGGCGATCGCCCTGCTGCTGCGGCAGCCGGGCCGCAGTGGCGGTACCGCGGTGGCGCAGCCACGGACCGCCTCCTGACGAGCGCGCCCTCCCCCGCCGGTCACCCGGTGTTCCCCCTCTACGATCTGCTCACCGATCACCGGAGGGGGAACACCGTATGGACAGCGCACCCGTGCACACAGCGGCCGAGGAGGCGGGGCGCCGGGTCACCACCCTGGAGCTCTTCTTCGACCTGGTCTTCGTCTTCACGCTCACCCAGCTCACCGTGCTGCTGGCGCACGACCTGTCGTTCGCCACGGCCGGCCGGGTGGCGCTGATCCTCGTCGTGCTGTTCTGGATGTACGGCGCCTACGCCTACCTCACCAACCAGGTGCCGCCCGACCGTCCCTCGCGGCGGTTGCTGCTGATGCTCGGCATGGGCGCGTTCCTGGTGTGCGCGCTGGCGATCCCGCGCGTCTTCGAGGACACCGGGGTGGTGTTCGGGCTGGGGTTCCTGCTCGTGGTGATCGTGCACACGACGCTGTACACCCGCAGCCACGGCTGGGACTCCGTCTGGTACGGCGTCCCGAACGCGCTGGCCGCCCTCTCCGTGACCGTCGCAGGCACCACCGACGGCCTTGCGGCGGACGGGCTGTGGCTGCTCGCGATCGCCCTGCAGTTCGTGACCCCGTTCGTCGCCGAGCACGGGCCGGGCAAGAGGGACGGGCGCAGCGCGGCGACGCTCAGGGTGCAGTTGGGCACGCTGGACCCGGCGCACTTCGTGGAACGGCACGGGCTGCTGCTGATCATCGCCTTCGGCGAATCCGTGATCTCCATCGGCGTCGGCATCGGCGACCTGCCGCTCACCCCGGGCCGGTTCGGCGGCGCGTTCCTCGCACTCGCCCTCGCGGTGGCGATGTGGTGGACGTACTTCGTAGGGGACGAGGAGGACGCGGAGGCTGCTTTCCGCGCCACACCGGCACCGCAGCGGTGGCGGCTGGCGATGAACGCGTACTACTACGCCTTCCTGCCCATGCTCCTGGGCATCGCCTACCTCTCCGCCGGCGTCAAGACGACCCTCGGCCATCTCACCGCACACCCGGCCTGGGGCCCGGCACTGGCCCTGGCGGGCGGGGTGGCCCTGTTCCTGGCAGGCGACGCGGCCTTCCGGACAACCCTGGGACTCCACCCGGTCCGCTACCGCGCCGCGGCCTCCCCCCTGGCCCTGCTGACGGCCCTGCCGGCCACCCTCCTTCCGGCCTACGCCGAACTGCTGCTCCTGGTGGCGGTGTTGACGGGAATGCTGGCGGTGGAGGCACGCCGGTGCACGGCGACACCGCCCGCCCGTGAACTGGCCGACGCCTAGGGGACGTTGATCAGCGTTCAGGGCGACGGTCTGCGGCCACGGCTCAGGACGCGCTCTGTTCGTGGTACGAGCGCCGCGTGTGCTCGGTGTGTTCGTGCATCAGGTGGGTGGCGCGATATTCGTCGTTCAAGGCGATCGCCCTGATCAGCTCGCGGTGCTCGATCCACGACTGCCGGCCGCGCTGGCGGGCCACCGGGGTGTAGTACCAGCGGACCCGGCGGTGGACCTGGGCGGCCAGTTCGGCGAGGACCGTGTTGCCCGCCAGCTCCATCACCTTGGCGTGGAACGCCGCGTTGAGGGCGACGGCACGGTCCACGTCCTCGGCCTCGACCGCCTTCTCGCCCTCGGCACACAGCTCCTCCAGGGCGTCGGTCCCCGCCTTGTCGGCGTTCAGGGCAGCCAGCCGGGCCGCCTCCGCCTCCAGGAGTGTGCGGACCGTCAGGAGTTGGTCGGCCTCCTCCTGGGTGGGCTCGTGGACGAACGCGCCCTGCGCGGGCCGCAGGTCGACCCAGCCCTCGGTGTTGAGCCGCTGCAGCGCCTCGCGCACCGGCTGCCGGGAGACGCCGAGGTGGCCGGCCAGTTCGCTCTCCACGAGGTGCTGGCCGGGTTGCAGGGCCCGGGTGGTGATCAGCTCCAGCAGCGCCTCGTAGACACGGTCGCGCAGCGGGCCGGGGCGTTCCAGCTTGGGCACGGATCCCTGTGGCAGTCCGGTCGACAACATCGCGGTCCCCCTCCTGGGCAGGCTGCCGTACACAGCGGGCTGTATGCAGTGCACAGCGGACCGCCCACTATGAATTGTCTTTCGTCTACAGTCTACGGCGCACAAAATCCAGAGGAAGCGGAAGTCCGGCGCATCACCCCAACCCCGCGCACCCCCGCGGACGTCGTCACGGGCAGCGTACGACCTGCCCGGCGTACGACAGGTTGCCGCCGAAACCGAACAGCAGCACCGGGTCGCCGCCGCGGAGCGCTCCCTGTTCGAGGAGCTTGGAAAAGGCGAGCGGGATGCTGGCCGCGGAGGTGTTACCGGATTCGGTGACATCGCGCGCGACCACGGCGTTGACGGCGCCGAGCTTCTGCGCGAGCGGCTCGATGATGCGCAGGTTGGCCTGGTGCAGGACGACCCCCGCGAGCTCCTCGGGGGCCACCTGGGCCTTCTCGCAGGCGCGTCGGGCGACGGCGGGCAGCTGGGTGGTGGCCCAGCGGTACACGCTCTGCCCCTCCTGGGCGAACCGCGGCGGCGTGCCCTCGATCCGCACGGCGTGTCCCATCTCCGGCACCGATCCCCACAGCACCGGACCGATCCCGGGCTCCTCGCCCGGCGCGCACGCCTCGACCACGGCGGCCCCGGCGCCGTCGCCGACCAGGACGCAGGTGGTGCGGTCGGTCCAGTCGGTGACGTCGGACATCTTGTCGGCGCCGATGACCAGGGCACGGGTGGCCGCACCGGCGCGGACGGTGTGGTCGGCGGTGGCCAGCGCGTGGGTGAACCCGGCGCACACCACGTTGACGTCCATCGCGGCGGGCTGCGGAATGCCGAGCCGGGCCGCGACCCGGGCGGCGGTGTTCGGGGAACGGTCGATCGCGGTGGAGGTGGCGACGAGGACCAGGTCGATGTCGCCGGGCGTGAGGCCGGCCGCGGCGAGGGCCTTGGCGGCGGCGTGCGCGGCCAGCTCGTCGACCGGTTCGTCGGGTCCGGCGATGTGCCGGGCCCGGATGCCCACCCGGCTCCGGATCCACTCGTCACTGGTGTCGACCAGGCCCGCCAGGTCCTCGTTGGTCAGCACCTTGGCGGGCTGGTAGTGACCGACGGCGGTGATGCGCGAGCCGTTCATGGCGGGGTCCCCCTGTTGCCTCGGGATGCGGGATCCACCAGTCTGGCCAGTGACTCACGGGTACGTCGGCAGGTGAAGCCACAGGAATCCGGCATCCGAGTTGTCGGCTTCCCTCAGACCTTCACACCGCCGAGGACTCACCCGGTGAACAGCTGCCTCGCCTTCTGGACGAGTTCGTACACCCCATAGGCGAGGGGTGCGGCCACCCACAGCCAGGCGAGGACGATCAGGCCGGCGGGGGTCCCCCCGGTCGGGCGAGGCCGAGAGCGGGGGAGGCTAGGCGGGCTGCTGTCGCTGGGCATCGGCGGCCTCCCTCGGGGCGCTGACGTGGTGGCGGGCGTGGACGGGACGGACCAGTTCGTTCGCGGCGAAGCCGACCACGAGCAGCCCGATCATGATGGCGAACGACAGCCCGTACAGAGCCGGGCCGTGCTTCCCGGCGGCCTCCTGCCGGTCGGCGATCCAGTTGACGATCAGCGGCCCGAGCACGCCGGCGGTGGACCAGGCGGTGAGCAGCCGGCCATGGATCGCGCCGACCTGATAGGTGCCGAAGAGATCCTTCAGGTAGGCGGGGACGGTCGCGAAGCCGCCGCCGTAGAAGGAGAGGATCACCAGGGCGCACAGGACGAACAGCGGCTTGGCCGAGTCCCCGAACAGCGCGATGAGCAGGTACATCAGCGCGCCGACGCCGAGGTAGAGGCGGTAGATGTTCTTGCGGCCGATTCTGTCGGAGGCGGACGACCAGCCGATCCGGCCGGCCATGTTGGCCGCCGACAGCAGCGCGACGAAACCGGCGGCCGCGGAGGCCGACACCGGGGTGGAGCTGTCCGCGAAGAAGTCCGTGATCATCGGGGCGGCCTTCTCCAGGATGCCGATGCCGGCGGTCACGTTCGCGCACAGGACGACCCAAAGGCACCAGAACTGCGGGGTGCGCACCGCGCTGCGGGCGGACACCTGCACGCCGTCGGCGGCGCTCGGCCCGGTCTCCGCGGGTTCCTGCGGGCGCGGCACCCGCACGAGCAGAACGCCCAGCGTCATGAAGACTGCATACGTCAGACCGTGTACGAGGAACGCGAGCGCGATCCCGGAGTGGTCGCTGCCGAAGGACGCGAGCATCTGCGCCGACCAGGGCGAGGCGATCAGCGCGCCGCCGCCGAAGCCCATGATGGCGATGCCGGTGGCCATGCCGGGCCGGTCCGGGAACCACTTGATCAGGGTGGAGACGGGCGAGATGTAGCCGATACCGAGGCCGATGCCGCCGACGAAGCCGTAGCCGAGGACGATCAGCCAGTACTGCTTCGTCTGGGCACCGAGCGCGGAGATCAGGAAGCCGGAGGAGAAGCAGACGAGGGCCACGGTCATCGCCCAGCGCGGCCCGTTGCGCTCGACGAGCGTGCCGCCGAACGCGGCTGACAGTCCGAGCATCACGATCGCCAGCTGGAAGGGCAGCGCGCTCTGGGTGCCGTCGAGGTGCAGGGCGGACTCGAGGGGCGGCTTGAACACGCTCCAGGCGTAGGCCTGGCCGATGGCCAGATGGACGGAGAGGGCGGCGGGCGGAACGAGCCAGCGGCTCCAGCCCGGGGGTGCGAGTGGGGGGCTCATGCTCGCGGACGGTAGGGCGGGGAGCGGGAGTTGAGAAGATGCTCGGTCGACCGTATGCGGTGAACGGTATGCGGGATGCGTCCAACGGTCGCCGCACGCGAACTCTTGCTGGGGCCTACTCCATACTGTAGACAATATTTCGTCGACAGGATTCAGCCGCCCTCTTCCGGCTCCTCTCCCCTCCCTCCATCTCCGCGGTATCCCTCAACCGCGCATCGGGCTTTTGTCTACATCCGTGGTGAATACCCGCGAGTCGTACACCGTCTACAGCACGCGGTCGACCAGGCCCGTGCCCGCGGTCTGCTCGGCGACGACATCCTCGGCCAGGGCTACAGCCTGGACATGGAGATCCGCCGCGGTGCCGGCGCGTACGTCTGCGGCGAGGAGACTGCCCTGTTCAGCTCCATCGAGGGCTACCGGGGCGAACCGCGCTCCAAGCCGCCGTTCCCGGTGGAGAAGGGCCTGTTCGGCAGGCCCACGGTCGAGAACAACGTGGAGGCCCTGGTCAACGTGCTCCCTGTTCTGACGATGGGGGCACCGGCGTACGCCGCGATCGGCACCGGGCGGTCCACCGGCCCCAAGCTGTTCTGTGTGTCGGGCAGCGTGGAGCGGCCCGGCGTGTACGAGGTGCCGTTCGGGGCGACGCTCGGCGAGCTGCTGGACCTGGCCGGGGTGCGGGAGGGGCTGCGGGCGGTGCTGCTGGGCGGTGCCGCCGGCGGCTTCGTGCGGCCCGACGAACTCGGCATCCCGCTCACCTTCGAGGGCACCCGGGAGGCCGGCACCATGCTCGGCTCCGGTGTGGTCATGGCCTTCGACGACACCGTGCCGCTCCCCCGTCTGCTGCTGCGGATCGCCGAGTTCTTCCGCGACGAGTCCTGCGGACAGTGCGTGCCGTGCCGGGTCGGGACGGTGCGGCAGGAGGAGGCGCTGCGCCGGATCGCGGAGCGCACGGGAGCCGGGGCCGCCCAGGACATCGCCCTGCTGCGCGAGGTGGGCCGGGCGATGCGGGACGCCTCGATCTGCGGTCTGGGGCAGACCGCGTGGAACGCCGTGGAATCCACCATCGACCGTCTGGGGGCGTACGAATGACCGTCACACCGCTGGGGAACCCGCGTCGTCTGCTGGAGTTCACGATCGACGGCGAGCCGGCCCGGGTCCCGGAGGGCTCGACCGTCCTGGACGCGTGCCGGGCTGGGGGGAAGGACATCCCGACCCTGTGCCAGGGCGACACGCTGCGGCCGAAGAACGCCTGCCGGGTGTGCGTGGTGGAAGTGGCGGGGTCGCGGACGCTCGTTCCGGCCTGCTCGCGCAGGGCCGAGCCCGGGATGGAGGTGCGAACGGACACCGAGCGGGCCCGGCACAGCCGGAGGATCGTGCTGGAGCTGCTCGCCTCCTCGGTCGACTTGTCGACCACTCCGAAGGCCGCCGAGTGGATCAAGGAGTACGGGGCGAAGCCGGACCGTTTCGGCCCCGACGCGGCCCGGCTGAACGAGGAGCCGAAGGTCGACAACGAGCTGTACGTGCGTGACTACGACAAGTGCATCCTGTGCTACCAGTGCGTCGATGCCTGTGGCAACCAGTGGCAGAACACCTTCGCGATCTCGGTGGCCGGGCGCGGTTTCGACGCGCGGATCGCCGTCGAACACGACGCGGCGCTGACCGACTCCGCGTGCGTGTACTGCGGGAACTGCATCGAGGTGTGCCCGACGGGGGCGC
This sequence comes from Streptomyces cellostaticus, assembly GCF_001513965.1. GTDB lineage: Bacteria > Actinomycetota > Actinomycetes > Streptomycetales > Streptomycetaceae > Streptomyces > Streptomyces cellostaticus. The sequence continues at coordinate 569,126 of NZ_KQ948015.1, forward strand.
TGTCGTTCAGGTCGGAGTTCGCCATGCGGGCGGCGGGCACCTGGGATGCGTCGAAGCAGTCGAGACGACCACGGTCTGCGCGTACTGCGGAGTGGGCTGCAACCTCACGCTCCACGTGCAGGACAATGAGATCGTGAAGGTCACCTCACCGCACGACAACCCGGTGACCCACGGCAATCTCTGCATCAAGGGCCGTTTCGGCTACCAGCACGTACAGAACCGGGGCTGATCAGGACATGGGACGAGTCACGGAACGACGCAAGGTCCTCCGCATCCGGGACGGAGCGGTCTCGACCCGGCCGGACACGCTGGTCGCCGAGGAACCCCTGGAGATCCGGCTGAACGGGAAGCCTCTCGCGATCACCATGCGCACGCCGGGCGATGACTTCGCGCTGGCGGCGGGGTTCCTGGTGAGCGAGGGTGTACTGGCCACTGCATCCGATCTGCAGAATATCGTCTACTGCGCCGGGGCGACCGCAGACGGTTCGAACACCTACAACGTGGTCGACGTGAAGACCGCACCGGACATCGTCCTCCCCGACTTCACCTTGGAGCGGAACGTCTACACGACGTCCTCCTGCGGGCTGTGCGGCAAGGCCAGCCTGGACGCCGTACGCACGAGCGCCCGCTGGCCGATCGCCGACACTCCCCCGGTCCGGGTCACCCCCGAGCTGCTGGCGAGCCTTCCCGACCGGCTGCGGGCGGCGCAGCGGGTGTTCGACCGGACCGGTGGTCTGCATGCGGCCGCCCTGTTCACGGAGGACGGGGAGCTGCTGGACATACGGGAGGACGTGGGCCGGCACAACGCGGTCGACAAGCTGGTCGGGCGGGCGCTGCAGAACGGTGATCTGCCGCTGTCCCGGACGATCCTGCTCGTCTCGGGCAGGGCGTCGTTCGAGCTGGCGCAGAAGGCCGTGATGGCGGGGATCCCGGTGCTGGCGGCGGTGTCGGCGCCCTCCTCGCTGGCGGTGGACCTGGCCCTCGAGACGGGTCTGACCCTGGTGGGTTTCCTGCGGGGCAGCTCGATGAACGTGTACGCGGGTGAGGACCGCGTCGCCCTGCGGGCCGCGGCCGCCCAGGGCTGACCGGTTCCCCGCGGCACGGCGGCGGGGCCCCGACCGGCGGGGAGCGCCCCCTGCGCCGCGGGGCCCCGCCTCAGCCGTGCCCGCCACCTCCGGCTCGGTCCCCAGAACGGTCAGCCGGCCGCGAGGCGTACCCGGGATGCGGTGACGACCGTGCCGAGCCTCGGGAAGTCGAGCCGGACCGATGCCTCGTGCTCGGCGGCGGTGAACGCGGCCAGGGCGTCCTCGACGAAGACGAGGTCGTAGCCGAGGTCGGCGGCGGCGCGGGCGGTGGACTCGACGCCGAGGTTGGTGGCGATGCCGCCGAACACCAGGGTGCGGATGCCTCGTGCGCGCAGCCGCTCGTCGAGGTCCGTGCCCTGGAAGCCGCCGAGGGTGCGCTTGACCACTTCCAGGTCGCCGTCCCTCGGCAGCCCCGCCACGAGACCGCTGCCGGGCGGCTGTTCGGCGACCGAGGGGCGTTCGACCCGGATCAGGACGACGAGCGCGCCGGCGGCGCGGAAGGCGGCTGCCAGCTCCTGCGAGGCGGCGAGCACGTCGGCGCCTTTGCGGGGCTCCAGCGGCAGCGCGACGATGCGGTCCATCAGGTCGACGAGGACGAGGGCGGTGCGCTGCGGGTCGAGCGCGGGAGCTGCGGTCATGACGGAACGTTAGCCGCCGTCAGCCGTCCGTGCCGGAAATCCGGATCAACAGGCCCATGAACTGATCGCGTTCGGCCGTCGACAGCGGGGCGAGCAGTGCGTCGTTCGCCTCCCGGGCAGCCTTCTCGCAGCGGGTGAGCAGGCGGTCGCCGTCGTCGGTGAGGGAAACGGCGTTCTTGCGCCGGTCCTTGGGGTCGGGGGCGCGGACGATGAGTCCGGCGGACTGCAGGTCGTTGAGGACGCCGACCAGGTCCTTGGGGTCGAGGCCCACGCTGCGGCCGAGGTCGGCCTGGGCGAGGGGGGCGAGGTCGCGGACGGCGGAGAGGACCACGTGGTGCCACATCTTCATGCCCTCGGCCGCGAGGGCGTCGGCGACCAGGGCGCGGCCGCGCGCGGCGGCCCGGCCGAGGAGCCAGCTGGGCAGGGCGCGGATGGCGGGGAGGGGTGCTTCGGCCATGGCCGCAGCCTACCGAAGAATCATTGGACTTCCCAACGAACCTTCAGTACCGTTGGGACTCCCAACGAGTTCATGGGCGTTCCCAACGACCGCCCCGGTTTCTGGAGGTTGCGATGCGTCGCGTCCGGTACGAGTCCGCCGGCGGGCCCCTGTTCCTGGAGGAGGCTCCGGTCCCCGAGCCCGGCGCCGGCGAGCTGCTGGTGCGCTGCGAGGCGGTCGGCGTCACCCTGCCCGTCGTGCGCAAGGTCACCGAGGCCGCCGAGCCGATCCCGCTGGGCGGGGAGATCGCGGGCGAGGTGGTGGCGACCGGCGAGGGCGTGACCCGCTTCCGCACCGGCGACCGGGTCACCGGGCTGTGCTTCGGTCACGGATACGCCGACTTCGCCCTGCTGCACGAGGCGATGGCCTCGCCCGTGCCCGACGGCGCCACCGCCGTCGACGCGGTCGCGCTGGTGCGCAGCGGGCTGGTGGCGCTCGGCGCGCTGGAGACGGCGCGCCCCGAGCCGGGCGAGGCGGTGCTGGTCACGGCCGCGGCGAGCGGGGTCGGGCATCTCGCGGTGCAGCTGGCGCGGGCACGGGGCGCGGGCCGGGTCGTGGGCGCCGTCTCCGATCCGGCCAAGGCGGAGTTCGTCCGCTCGCTGGGCGCGGACGACTGTATTCACTATGGCGACGACAGGTGGGGAGAGCCCGTCGACTGTGTACTGGATGCGGTCGGCGGTGAGCTGCTCACCCCCGCCCTCGCCGCGCTCGCACCGCACGGCCGGCTGGTCGCCTACAGCTCCGGCGGCGGCACGATCCAGGCGTACGACCTGCTGGTCGGCGCGAAGTCGGTGATCGGCTTCCAGATGGCGCTGATCGCCCGCGGCCGGCCGGAGCTGTACGAACGGTGGCGGCAGGAGCTGTGGCGACTGTTCGGCGACGGCACCCTGAAGCCCGCCGTGCACGGCGAGTTCGGGCTGGCGGAGGCGGCGAAGGCACACGAGGTGATCGAGGCGCGGGCCAACCTCGGCAAGGTCGTCCTGCGCCCGTAGCGTTCGCCCGTTTCTTGTTCTGCACGCTTCTTGTGGGCCTTTCGGGCCCCAACTACCTTCAATGGGGCGGACGTTGGACGTGAGACGTCCGGATGTCCGGATGTCCGGCCGACGAAGGGCAGGTCGTACCATGCCGTCAGGTCTTCGCGTCCGTCTCAGATCCGCGCTGTTCACCGCCCTCACGACGGCGGCACTGCTCGTGCTGCCGCTGGCCCACCCCCACCCCGCGCACGCCCGACCGGCCACCGGCGCACCCGAGTTCGATCAGCGGATCCTCTTCAAGGCCTCCCAGGACCCCGGATACGCCTGCTTCCGTATCCCCGCGGTGGTGCGGACGGCCGACGGCACGCTGCTGGCGTTCGCCGAGGGCCGGGTCCTCAACTGCGGGGACGCGGCAGACATCGACATCGTGCTCAAGCGCTCCACCGACGGCGGGCGCAGCTGGGGCTCGCTGCAGGTGGTCGACGAGGGCGCGGGCGACACCCACGGCAACCCGGCGCCGATCGTGGACCGCGACACCGGCCGGATCTGGCTCGCTCAGACGTACAACACCGGCCGTACGGACAGCGCGAGTTGCTCGATTCCCTGCGACCGCACCCCGCATCTGCAGTACAGCGACGACGACGGACTGACCTGGTCCGAGCCGCGCGATCTGAGCCCCGAGATCCTGCCCGCCGACTGGAACTCCTGGTACGCGACCGGCCCCGCGCACGGCATCCAGCTCACCCGCGGCCGGTATGCCGGCCGGCTGGTCTTCGGCGTCAACACCGAGACATGGGACGGCAGCCGGGTCACCGCCAACCACGCGTCACTCATCGTCAGCGACGACCACGGCGGCCACTGGCGGATCGGCGCCACCGACACCTGGCCGATCGCCGCCGACGGCACCTTCCGGCAGAAGCCCTCCGAACTCACCCTCACCGAGCGGACGGACGGTTCGATTCTGGTCAGCGGCCGGGAGCAGGACGGCACCGACCCCGGCCACCGCACCCAGGCCGTCAGCCGGGACGGCGGCGGCAGCTTCACCGCGCCCTTCCACGACCTGCCGGACCTCTACACCCCGCAGGTGCAGGGCTCGGTCCTGCGCCTGGGCGGGCGCATCCTGCTCTCCTGCCCCGCCGACCCCGACCGGCGCCGCACCATGATGATCCGCTCCTCCTACGACGGCGGCCGCACCTGGGACAGCGTGGACCGCGGCACGGTCGTCACCACGGACTGGTCCGGCTACTCCGACCTGGTGCGCGTCGACCGGGACACGGTGGGCCTGCTGTACGAGGGCGGGGCGGCCGACGCGCGCGACGAGATCCGCTTCGCCCGCTTCACCGAGGACTGGCTCGCCCCGCGCCGAGGCCCCGACCCACACACCGCCGATCTCGCCCCGCACGCCCGCCCGGCCGCGGTGCTCGGCGGCGCCGAGGAGACGGACGGTGTGTCCGGCGGCGCGCTGGAGTTCGACGGTGCCGACGACGCCGTACGGCTGCCGTACCGGCCCGGGCTGCCGCTCGGCGGCAAGGACTTCACCGCGTCCCTGTGGTTCCGGTACACGGCCACGACCGGGGAGCAGCCGCTGCTGTGGATGGGCGGCGTCGGCACCAGCCAGCCGCAGGTGTGGCTGCGCGGCGAGCCGGCGAACAACCGTCTGCAGGGCCTCATCACCGTGCGGGACGGCGCGGCCGCGCCGCAGACTGCATACGTGCGCACGTCCACTGCATACAACGACGGCCAGTGGCACCACGCGGTCCTCCGCCGGGGCGCCGGCAGGCTTTCGCTGTCCGTCGACGGTATGCAGTCCACCGTCGCCGATGTGCCGGGTTCCGTCAGCCGTAACTCGCCCTTCGGCGTGCACATCGGCCAGCGCATGGACAGCCGCTCCTTCTTCACCGGCGCGCTCGACGAGGTCCATGTCTGGGACCGCGCGCTGACCGACGAGGAGCTGGCCGACCCGAAGGTGCTCAGGTCACCGAAGGACACGGTCCTGTGGCTGCCCCTGGACCACGTGAGCGGCTGACGGCTGCGCGCTCTCCTCGGGATCGCGGGACCGCCGCTTGGCGATGACCGCGCACACCATCAGCTGCATCTGGTGGAAGAGCATCAGCGGCAGCACGGCCAGAGAGGCGTGCGCGCCGAACAGGACGCTCGCCATGGGCAGTCCGGAGGCGAGGGACTTCTTCGACCCGGCGAACTGGAGGGCGATCCGGTCCGCCCGGCCGAAGCCGAGCGCCTTGCCGCCGTACCAGGTCAGGACCAGCATCACGGCCAGCAGGACGGCCTCGACGGCGAGCAGCGCGCCCAGCCGGGCGGGGCTCACCTGGTGCCAGATGCCCTGGGTCATGCCCTCGCTGAACGCGGTGTAGACGACCAGCAGGATCGAGCCGCGGTCGACCAGACCGAGGACCTTCTTGTGCCGGGCGACGAACGCGCCGATCCAGGGCCGCAGGACCTGCCCGGCGAGGAACGGCACGAGCAGCTGGAGCACGATCTTCACCAGCGAGTCGGCGGAGAACCCGCCGCCGGTGCTGCCGAGCAGCACGGCCGCCAGCAGCGGCGTGACGACGATGCCGACCAGCGAGGAGAACGAGCCGGCACAGATGGCGGCAGGCACGTTTCCCCGGGCGATCGAGGTGAACGCGATCGACGACTGGATCGTGGACGGCACCAGGGTCAGAAACAGCAGCCCCTGGTACAGCGGCTGGGTCAGCAGCACCGGAACCAGGCCGCGGGCGGCGATGCCGAGCACCGGGAAGACGAGGAAGGTGCAGGCCAGGACGGCGACGTGCAGGCGCCAGTGCTTGAGGCCGTTCAGTGCCTCACGAGTGGAGAGCCGGGCACCGTAGAGGAAGAAGAGGACGGCGATCGCGGCCGTGGACGCGTCCGAGGCCACGTCGGCGCCGGTGCCCCGGGCCGGGAGGAGCGCCGCGAGGCCCACCGTGCCGAGCAGCAGCACGATGTACGGGTCGATCGGCATCCGGCTCGGCCAGCGCAGGCGTTTCACGATGCTCCACTTGCTCTTCGTCAGGTACGTGCCCGGGCCCGGAGGACCCCTCTTCATCGTCCTCTTCCGCAGACCGATCGGGAATCCCGCATACCACTCTGACTGTCATCACGTTGCGCGATGGCCGGCGTACGCTGGCGCCGTGTACGACCCCACGCATCTGCGCACGTTCCTGGCGGTGGCCCAGACGCTCAGTTTCACGCAGGCCGCCCGGCGCCTCGGGCTGCGGCAGTCGACGGTCAGCCAGCATGTGCGCCGGCTGGAGGACGCCACCGGCCGTCAGCTGTTCTCCCGGGACACCCACTCCGTGGAGCTGACCGAGGACGGCGAGGCCATGCTGGGCTTCGCCCGCCGGCTGCTGGAGGTGCACGAGCAGGCGACGGCGTTCTTCACCGGTACCCGGGTGCGCGGCCGGCTGCGCTTCGGGGCCTCGGAGGACTTCGTCCTCACCCGCCTGCCGGAGATCCTGGAGGGCTTCCGCTACGACCACCCGGAGGTCGACCTGGAGCTGACGGTGGAGCTGTCGGGCACCCTGCACGAGCAGCTGGCCGCCGGCAAGCTCGACCTGGTGCTGGCCAAGCGGCGTCCGGAGGACCCGCGGGGCGCGCTGGTGTGGCGTGACGACCTGGTGTGGATCGGCTCCGAGCACCTGCGGCTGGATCCCGACCGGCCCGTCCCGCTGATCGTGTATCCCCCGCCCGGCATCACCCGCGCGCGTGCCCTGGAGGCCCTGGAGGCGCAGGGGCGCGAATGGCGCATCGTGTGCACCAGCGGCAGTCTCAACGGCCTCATCGCCGCCGCCCGCGCCGGGCTCGGCGTCATGGCCCACTCGCGCCGGCTGATCCCGCCGGGCCTGCTGCGGCTGCCGGACCGTGCGGGCCTGCCGGAGCTGGGGAAGGTCGACTTCGTCCTGGTGCACGGCCGGCGGCGGGGCGCCGCGGAGGGTGCTGCCAACGCGCTGGCGGCGGCGATCCTGGCGGGCGGGGAGCGGCTGCACCGGGGTCAGCGCGGCGCGCGCTGATACGTCAGCTGCTTGACCCGGCGCAGGAACGGCGTCGTCTCCACGTGCTGCACGCCCTCGAGGCGGCCGAGGGATTCGCTCAGGTAGGCGTACAGGCTCGCGGTGTCGCGGACGACCACGGTGACGACGATGTGGGAGGGGCCGGCGGTGGCGGAGGCGAAGGCGATCTCGTCGTGGGTCGCGAGGGCTTCGCCGACGGTGTGCAGGGCGGCGGGGGCGGTGGTGATCCACAGGACGGCGGCCCGGGAGTAGCCGAGGATGTCCGAGTTGTACTCGACGTCGATGTACACCGCCCCGGAGGCGAGCAGGGCGGCGAGGCGGCGTCTGACGGCGGACTCGGAGCGGCCGGTGGCGCGCTGCAGTTCGGGGTAGGTGGCGCGGCCGTCGTGTTCCAGGACGGCGAGGAGCGGTTCGTCCTCGGGGTCGATGCAGGCCGGTCCGGCGGGGGCCTGGGGCCCTGGGCGCAGGGCGGCGGTCTGGTCGTCGCTCAGCGCCCGGAACTTGCGCAGCCAGCCGGTGGGGCCGCCGTAGAAGCGGTGCAGGAGTTGCTGGGCGCGGATCTCCACCACGCTCGGGGTGCGCGGCAGCTTGCCGAGGAGGAGGTCGTCGTGGTCGCCGGCGCTGCGCGGCCGGGTCATGCAGATGACCTCGGTGCCACCGGCGGCCAGGCCGATCCAGTTGGTGTCGGGGCGTTTGGCGAGCGCGTCGGCGATGACGGAGGCGCCGTCGGGGGCGCAGCGCAGGCGGAGCATCCACTGGTCCTGGCCGAGGGCCTCGGCGTCGCGCAGCGCGACGACCCTGAGGCCGGCCTCGGCGGACAGGCGGCGGAAGCGGCGCGCGATCGTCTGGTCGGAGACGCCGAGCACCTGCCCGATCCGGCTGAAGGAGGCCCGGCCGTCGATCTCCAGGGCGGAGAGCAGCTGGAGATCGAGGTGGTCGAAGGTGTCGGATTCCATCTTCAGCATGCGCTCACCCGTCGGATTACGTCGCTCTGGCGGCCTGTTCCGGGTCGATCGGCCGGGTCGTACGCATCGTACGGAGCGATACGCAGCCGTCGTACAGGGAGTTGAGGACATGCGTAGATGGGGGACGCTCACGGCCGTGTGCCTGGGCACGTTCATGCTGCTGCTGGACGTGACGATCGTGGTGGTGGCGCTGCCGGACATGGCGGGTGCGCTGCACGCCTCGCTCAGCGATCTGCAGTGGGTGGTCGACGGGTATGCGCTCGCGCTGGCCGCGCTGCTGCTGGGGGTGGGGGCCGCCGCCGACATTCTGGGGCGGCGCCGGGTTCATGTGGCGGGTGTGGTGCTGTTCGCGGTGGCATCGCTCCTGTGCGGGCTCGCGTCCGGGCCGGGCGTGCTGGTGGCCGCGCGGGCGCTGCAGGGGGTGGGCGCGGCGGCGATGTTCGCGACGACCCTGCCGCTGCTGGGCTCGGTCTACCAGGGGCCGCAGCGGTCGGCGGCGCTCGGGGTGTGGGGCGCGGTGAGCGGCGGCGCCGCGGCCGTCGGCCCGGTGCTGGGCGGTCTGCTGACCGAGGGGCCGGGCTGGCGGTGGATCTTCTTCGTGAACCTGCCGGTGAGCGTCGTCGAGGTGTGGCTGACGCTGCGCGTGGTGCCGGAGTCGCGGGGGCCGCGCGGGATGCGCGTCGACTGGGCGGGCACGGCCGCCTTCGCCGGTTTCGCGGGCGGGGTCACCTATGCGGTGGTGCGGGCCGGCGAGGACGGCTGGACGGCGCCCTGGGCGCTCACGGCGTTCGCCTGCGCGGCGCTGGCCCTGGTGGTGTTCGTGCTGGTGGAGCGGCGGGCCGCGCATCCGCTGCTGGACCTCGCTCTGCTGCGCAAGCCCGCGTTCGTGGGGGTGATGGCGGGGGCGTTCGCCTTCAACGGGGTGGCCTTCGGGGTGACGCCGTACCTGTCGATCTGGATGCAGACGCTGCTCGGCATGAGTCCGGTGCGCAGCGGGCTGACACTGCTGCCGCTGACGGTCGCGGCGATGATCGTCGCCGTGCTGGTGGGGCGGCTGCTGCACGGTGTGCCGGCCCGGCTGACCATCGGCGGCGGGCTGCTGCTGATCGGCTCGGGGAACCTCTGCCAGGCCGTGCTGGACGCCGGCTCCGGCTGGACGGCACTGGTGCCGGGGTTCGTGCTGGTGGGCGTCGGCACCGGGTTCGTCTCGCCGACCGTCGCCGGTGCGGCGCTGGCGGCGGTGCCGACGGAGCGGGCCGGGATGGCGGGCGGCGCGGTCAACACGGTCCGGCAACTGGGGTACGCGCTGGGCGTCGCGGTGTTCGGCACCGTGCTGACCTCCCGGATGACCGGCACGCTCCCGCACGGCGCGGCCCATGCGCTGGCCGGGGGTGAGGCGGCGGCGCTGCGCGGCAGCGTGTCCGGGCACACGCTGCGCGCCGCGTTCGCCTCGGGTCTGAACGGCACGCTGGTGGTCGCGGGGCTCTTGGGGATCGCCGCGGGCGCCCTGGTGCTGCTGCTGGTGCGGACACCCCGGGCGCAGCGGACCGCAGTGACGAATTCGGCTCCCGCGACGCAGACAGAGAAGACGACGGTGCCGCACACCTGACCTCGCCCGAGGGGGCCGAACGCGGTAATCGGGTCGGGCAGATTCGGTGGAGATTACGGCACCGAAACTTACTGAACCGTAAGTCTTCTGTCCGACCCTTCCCCAGTTGAGCGCATTTTCCAGGCCGTGGCCGGACCATACGTGAGTATTGCTCGATTTCGCGCCCCCTCCCGCCCCGCCGGTGGGTGGGGTAGCTTTCACGGCGCTGTGCGGAGCGTCACTGAGGAGCAGAAGCGGGGAGCGGGTTTGCGCGAGTTCACCAACCCTCCGTTGGCGTCGGCGCCGCCGGTGGGCGGTCTGGCCGACGTCGTCTTCGACCATGCCCAGACGGACCCCCTGCACATCGCGCTCGGCCGCAAGGACGAATCCGGCCAGTGGCGGGACGTGACCTCCGCCGAGTTCCGCGACGAGGTCCTCGCACTCGCCAAGGGGCTCCTCGCCCAGGGCATCCGCTTCGGTGACCGGGTCGCGATCATGTCCCGCACCCGCTACGAGTGGACCCTGTTCGACTTCGCGCTGTGGACGATCGGCGCCCAGGTGATCCCGGTCTACCCGACGTCCTCGGCCGAGCAGTGCTTCTGGATGCTCTACGACGCCGAGGTGTCGGCGGCGGTCGTGGAGCACGAGGACCACGCGATGACCATCGCCACCGTCATCGACCGGCTCCCGCAGCTGCACCGGCTGTGGCAGCTGGACGCGGGCTGTGTGCAGGAGCTGTACGACGCGGGCGCGCACCTGGACGACGAGATGGTGCACCGGCACCGGCAGGCGGTCACCCCGGACTCGGTCGCCACGATCATCTACACCTCGGGCACGACCGGCCGTCCCAAGGGCTGTGTGATCTCGCACGGCAACTTCATGTGGGAGGCGGACACGGTCATCGAGCGGTGGGAGCCGGTCTTCCACTCCAAGAAGGGTGACGAGGCGTCCACGCTGCTGTTCCTGCCGCTGGCGCACGTCTTCGGGCGGATGGTGGAGGTCGCGGCGATCCGCGGCCGGGTCCGTTTCGGGCACCAGCCGCAGCTGAACGCGGCCGCGCTGCTGCCGGATCTCGCCGCGTTCCGGCCGACGTTCATCCTCGCGGTGCCGTACATCTTCGAGAAGGTGTTCAACGCGGCCCGGCGCAGGGCGGAGAAGGACGGCAAGGCGGGACCGTTCGAGAAGGCGGTCGAGGTCGCCGTGAAGTACGCCGACGCCGTCGAGGCCAAGGCCTGGGGCATCGGGCCGGGGCCCTCGGCGGGCCTGAGGATGCAGCATCAGCTGTTCGACAAGCTCGTGTATGCAAAAGTCCGTGCGGCGATGGGCGGTCGTATACGGAATGCGATGTCCGGTGGTTCGGCGATGGACCGCCGGCTGGGCCTGTTCTTCGCGGGCGCGGGCGTGCAGATCTACGAGGGCTACGGTCTGACCGAGTCGACGGCTGCGGCGACCGCGAACCCGCCCGAGCGCACCCGCTACGGCACCGTCGGCCAGGCCATCCCGGGCGTCACCGTGCACATCGCGGACGACGGGGAGATCTGGCTGCACGGCGGGAACGTCTTCCAGGGCTACCTCAACAACCAGAAGGCCACCGACGAGACCCTGCACGACGGCTGGCTCGCCACCGGCGACCTCGGTTCGCTCGACGAGGACGGCTATCTGACCATCACCGGCCGCAAGAAGGAGATCCTGGTGACCTCCGGCGGCAAGAGCGTCTCCCCCGGTGTCCTGGAGGAGCGGGTCCGTGACCATCCGCTGGTCAACCAGTGCATCGTCGTCGGCAACGACCGCCCCTACATCGCGGCCCTGGTCACCCTCGACCAGGAGGCCGTGGAGCACTGGCTGCAGATGCGCGGCAAGCCGAGGCTGACCCCCGCCCAGCTGGTGCGGGACCCGGATCTGGAGACGGAGGTGCGGCGGGCGGTCGTCGCCGCCAACACCCTCGTCTCCCAGGCCGAGTCGATCCGCACCTTCCGCATCCTGGCGCAGCCGTTCACCGAGGAACACGGCCTGCTGACACCGTCGCTGAAGCTGAAACGGAAGGCGATCGAGAAGGCGTACGAGAACGAGGTCGAGGCCCTCTACCGGGCCTGACGATCCGCCCAGCTCCTCGCGGGCGAGGCCGGCCGCGCTGCCGTGGCCGCCGTCGGCCGTGCCGTCGCGGTCCCGGCTGCGCGCAGCCGGGCGCGGCCGATCTGCGCCGCAGGGACTGACTATCCGGTCAGTTGGTGCGGATTCCGTGGTCAGGAATGCATACCGGCCCGTGATCGTTGACGATGGGAGTACCACCTGTCGACAACCGAAGGATCAACAAGCTCGTGAGCAGCAAGGTCCCCCCGATCATCCTCAACAACGGCGTCGAGATGCCCCAGCTGGGCTACGGCGTCTGGCAGGTGCCGGACGACGAGGCCGAGCGGGCCGTCGCCACGGCGCTCGAGGCCGGGTACCGCAGCATCGACACAGCGGCGATCTACGGCAACGAAGCGGGCACCGGCAAGGCCATCGCCGCCTCCGCCCTGCCCCGTGAGGACATCTTCGTCACCACCAAGCTCTGGAACAGCGACCAGGGGTACGACTCCACGCTGCGCGCGTTCGACGCGTCGCTGGAGAAGCTGGGTCTCGACTACGTGGACCTGTACCTGATCCACTGGCCGCTGCCGTCCCGGGACAAGTACACCGACACCTACAAGGCGTTCGAGAAGCTGCATGCCGACGGCCGTGTGAAGGCGATCGGCGTGTCCAACTTCCTTCCCGAGCACCTGCGGCGGCTGACGGCGCAGACGTCGGTCGTCCCGGCCGTCAATCAGATCGAGCTGCACCCGCACCTGCAGCAGCGCGAGGCGCGCGCGTTCCATGCGGAGCAGGGCATCGCCACCGAGGCCTGGTCGCCGCTCGGCCAGGGCAAGGGCCTGCTGGAGGTGCCGGCCATCGTCGCCATCGCGCAGAAGCACGGCCGCACTCCGGCGCAGGTCGTGCTGCGCTGGCACCTCCAGCTGGGGAACGTCGTGATCCCGAAGTCCGTGACGCCGTCGCGGATCAGGGAGAACATCGAGGTGTTCGACTTCACCCTGGACGACGAGGACCTCGCGGCGATCAGCGCCCTCAACGAGGACCGGCGGATCGGCCCGGACCCGGCCACCTTCGACCTGGGCTGACACCCGCACGGCGCGCGGCCGTCCGCCCCGCCGCCGAGGCGGGGCGGACGGCCGCGCCCGAACCTAGGCGCAGGCGAGGTCAGTTGAGGCGCAGCTCCGAGTGCACGACCTCGAACTCCTCCAGGCCCGTGACGCTCACGTGGGCCTTGGCCGCGCCCTCGTGCCGGGCCGCCGCCTGGCCGGCCCGGGAAGCGACCATCGAGGAACGGTCGACGAAGAGGGTGCCGACCCGGCCCGTGCCGTGCTCCCGGTCGATGAGCAGGGTGGCCCTGGCCAGTCCTGGCAGGGTCTCCAGGCGCGGGATCACAGTCGAGCGGAACGTCTCGGCCAACAGGTCCGCGTCGGCGGGGTCGAACTCGACCCGGCTGACGCGCAGTCCGCCGCCCACCCGTGGTGCCTGGACCGGGTGGACCACCGCCGCTTCGAAGTTCTCCACCGCCAGCGTGCCCGCGAACGGCTCCAGCAGCGCCGGTCTGTGCTCGCGCATGACCTCGTCACTGTTGTGTCGCGCCTCCTCGGAGTCCCACCAGCTCACCCCCATCAGCTTGCCGAGCTCCCGGTCCACGAAGACCCCGGCCCCTCGGTAGCCCGGACGTTCTTCGAGCAGGTCCCGCCCTTCGGTGTTCAGCGCCCGGACGGCCGTGTCGATCTTCGCGGGATCGCCGGTCACATAGATGCTGCGTACGAACATGGCATGTCGCCTCCCAGCTCGACATAACCAGTCTTCCCCGGGGGGCAAACCACCGCAAACACCACAGTGCGCCCGACTTCTTCGCGGAGGCTTGACGCGGACATGCAGATGGGCCACCTTGTACGGCACCGGTAAGGAAACTTTCCTAACAGAAGGGCTCCCCCAGTGCGCCTTCGAACACTGACCCTCGCCGCGGCCTCCGGAGCCGCCCTCCTCGCCGCCGGAGCGCTCCCCGCCAACGCCTCGGCAAACGCCCCGACTTCGGCCCAGGAGGGCTCGGTCAGCGCGGCCGACCTGCTCGCCAAGGTGACGTCCTGTGCGCAGATATCCCACGGCAAATACCAGACCGACGAGGAGACTTCGGCCACGGTGCCCGTGTGCGGCAAGAACGGCGCGGTGTTCTGGAAGGCCGACATGGACGTCGACTGCGACGGCCAGCGCACCACCAACTGCAACGAGAACCGCGACCCCTGGTACCAGGACGACACCGCCTTCCACCAGTCGGACGGCAAGCCCCTGAGGGCCGAGTCACTGCCGTACGTGGTCGTGCCCAGCTCCAGCAGCATCTGGAACTACTCCGGCGCCGGCATCAAGGGCGGCGGTGTCGTCGCCGTCGTCTACAACAACAAGGTCGAGTACGCCGTCGTCGGTGACACCGGCCCCACGAAGATCATCGGCGAGGCCTCGTACGCCACCGCCAAGGCGCTCGGCATCGACCCCGACCCGGCCACCGGCGGGGCCGACTCCGGCGTGACGTACATCCTCTTCAAGAACTCCAAGGCCTCCCCCATCGAGAGCCACAGCGCAGCGGTCTCCCTCGGGGACCAGCTGGCCAAGCAGTTCCTCGCGAACAACTGACATTCGTTCTACGTCAGTTGACCTGCCCCAGCGGGCGTATGACCACGGTGCCGACGTCGACCCCGATGCCGAACGGGCCGCCGTGGGCGCGGGCGCAGACCGCGGCAGCCGACCGCTCGGGTACCAACGGGCGCGTGCGGTCGGCCGGATGAGCCGTCGCGAGGTGGTCCTCCGCGCCGTCCGGCCCAAAGCCGAAGGCCGGCAGCCGGGGTGACGTCGCCGCCCACACCTCGGCGGACGCGTCGGGCGCCCCGGCCGGGAGCAGCGAGCCGTCGGCGGAGAACGCCAGGGCCGTGCGCCGCGTCCCACAGGGTGACCCGGCCCCGGAAGCCGGCGACGGCGGCATACCTCACCAGACGGGTCGCACCGCCGTGTGGACCGTGTACGCGCCCAGGACGAACACGTCCGGCCTGCGGTGCACGCTCGCCGGATCGGACGGGTCGAGCAGGCGGTCCAGGGTGGCGCGGTCCTCGGCGTCCACGCCCTCGGCGACGGCCTGGCGCAGCCGGGACAGGGCGGCGACGACGTAGGCGCGGGCCCGGTCGGTCGCGGGGGCCGGCAGATCGAGGAGGAAACTGCGGGTGCGGGTGTGCTTCAGGCCGGCGGAGGTCAGCAGCGCCGGCCAGTCCTCGGTCTCGGCGACGGAGCCGGGGAGGTCGGCGCGCATCCGCGCAAACCACTCCTCCTCCACCGCGTCCAGTCGCGCCTGGAGGCCGGGGCGTCCGATGCCGATGTCCCGGGGCAGGAAGCGCGTGGGGAGGCCGCCTTCGAGCAGGGCCAGGGTGCCGCCGGGGGCCAGCCGGGCGGCGAACGCGGCGAGCGCGGCCCGCTGGTCGCCGAGGTGGTGCAGGCTGCGGCTGGCCCACAGCAGGTCGGCTGGGTACTCCAACTCGTCCAGTACGCCGGGCAGTTCACCTGCGAGGGTGTCGAAGCGGTCGGCGACGCCCTGGCGTACGGCGCGGGCGCGGGCGCGCTCCAGCAACGGCTCGGTGCTGTCGACGGCCACGACCCGGGCCCCGGGGAACGCCTCGGCGAACAGGCACGTGACGACGCCGGGCCCGCTGCCCGCGTCGACGATCAGCCCCGGCTCGGTCACCTCCTTCGCCAGCCAGGCCATGGCCCGCTCGTAGACGGGCGTGAACAGCTCCGCCTGCGTCTCCAGCAGGGGGCCCATCTCGTTCCAGTCGATGTCGGTGTCGTGCCCGTGCGTGTGTCCGTGCCGGTGCTCGTGCTGGTGGTGATCGTGCGCCATGGTGGCCAGCCTCTCGTCGGGATGCCGTCAGCGTGCGACGGCACACCGGACGCGGGCCAGCGGTGTTGCCGACCCGGCAAAAAGGGGATGCGCGGCGGCAAGCGGACCGGTGACGATGGGCCGGTGGACGACGAACTGGTGGAGCGCTTCCTCTGCGACGGCTTCGTGAAGATCGAAGGCGCCTTCCCGCCGCGGGTCGCCGAGGACTGTGCGCGGCTGCTGTGGCAGGAGACGGGCTACGACCGCGACGACCCCGGCACCTGGAAGGACCCGGTGGTGTGGGTGGGCGGCATGGCACAGGGGCCGTTCGCGGCGGCGGCCAACTCCCCCGTCCTGCACGAGGCGTTCGACGTGCTGGTCGGCGAGGGACGCTGGGAGCCGCGCTACCACCTGGGGTCCTTCCCGCTGCGGTTCCCGCACGAGGAGGAGCCGGACGACGCGGGCTGGCACATCGAAGGCAGCTACCTGCCCGAGGGCGCGACCTGGCACTACGCCAACGTGCGGTCGAAGGACCGGGCGCTGCTGATGCTGTTCCTGTTCAGCGAGGTGACGGAGGCGGACGCCCCGACCCGCATCCGCGTCGGATCGCACCTCGACGTACCGGCGCTGCTCGAGCCGTACGGCGAGGACGGCGTGTCCGGACTGGAGATCGCCCCGAAGCTGGTCGAGGCGTCGGCACACCGCCCGCTCGCCCACGCCACGGGCCGCCCCGGCGACGTCTACCTCTGCCACCCGTTCCTGGTGCACGCGGCCCAGCCGCACCACGGCACGCGGCCCCGTTTCATGGCGCAGCCGCCGCTGCACCCGGCGATGCCGTACGAGCTGGACCGTCCCGACGGGGACCACTCGGCGGTGGAGTTCGCGATCCGCCGGGGCCTGTCCCTCGGCGAGGGCTGACCCCGGCGGACGTCCACCGCGTCAGTGCGTCACGGCAGCGGCGGGTAGGCGTTCTGCATCAGCTGCTGGAACTGGGCGGAGAACCAGTGCCCGGACAGCGGGGCGTTCGGCAGGGCCCCGGACAGGTTGTTGTTGTTGCGGGCGTTGCCGGTGTACGTCGGGTCGCACATGCGGTCGAAGCCCTTGCCCTCGTCGTTCGGGATGGCGCTGCTGGAGCCGTCGGACTCGCCCGGGGGCTTCATCCACACATAGGCGTCGATCCCGGCGGCCGGGCCGGCCTGCGGGCGCTCACCGAGGCCGGCGCCGGCCTGGTTGCACCAGTTGCCGACGTGGATACGGCGGTCGTAGCGGCCGCCGTTGACGTACGTGTCCACGTCGGTCTTCGCTCCCGGTCCGGTCGGGCGGGCGGTGCCGCCCCAGCCGTTGCGGGAGGTGTCGATCAGCATGCCGATGTTCGCGTTGAAGCCGACCGAGACCAGCTGGTTGCGGAAGGCCTGCGCGAAGGACTGCTCGTCGACGTAGCGGTTCCAGTCGACCCACGTGGACTGGCGCACCGAGGTGCCGTTGACGCTGTCGTTGATGGTGAAGTTGTTCTCCTTCAGGGCGCTGTAGTTGGCGGTGTTGGTGATGAACCCCTGTACATCGTCTACAGTCGCCCCCTCGCTGGTGGCCGCCTGCTTGAACAGGGTGGCAGCCGCGCCGAAGTTGTCGTCCCAGCCGAGCCAGCCGTGGTGGCCGGCGTCGAGGTAGTTGTAGACGTTCGGGATGGCGCCGAGCTTGGCGAGGGCGTAGCCGACGCCCTTCACGTAGTTGCCGTTGGCGAGCATGGTGTCGCAGTTGGCGGTGGCGGTGGCGCGGCCGCCGGTGTTGGTGACGAGGTTGGGCAGCGAGTCGAGCTCGATGGTGGTGACGATCCGGAGGGAGGCGTACTTCGGGTCGGCGAGGATCGTCGCGATCGGGTCGATGAACTGCGTCTTGTACGTGTCGATCTCGGTGGGGCCGAGTTCGCCGTTGGAGGCCAGTGCCGAGCAGTCCCGGCCCGGCAGGTCGTAGACGACGAGCTGGACGACCTCTTCGCTGCTGCCCTTCTGGGCGAGGGCCGCGTCCAGGTGGGCGCGCAGGCCCATGCCGCCGCCCGCGCCGTTGATGGCGGCGATGCGGTCGAGCCAGACGCCGGTGGGCTGGTTGGAGACGCGGCTGCCGCCCGGTTCGGCGGCGGCCTTCGCCGACCACTCCGGGTTCACGTAGACCTTGGCTCCGGCGTAGGGGTTGTCGACACGGGTGCCGGTGCCGCCCCCGCCGCCGTTCCCGCCTCCGCCGCCCCCGCCGCCCCCGCTGCTGCCGTCGTCGACGTTGCAGGTGACACCGTCGAGGGTGAACGTGGCGGGGGCGGCGTTGGTGCCGCTGTAGGAGCCGTTGAAGCCGAAGCTGACCGAGCCGCCGGTGCCCAGCGTGCCGTTGTAGGTCTCGTTGGCGGCGGTGACGGCGGTGCCGCTCTGGCTGATCTTCGCGTTCCAGCCGCTGGTCACCTTCTGGTTTCCGGCGTACGACCACTTCAGTGACCAACTCGACTTCGCGGCCGTGTTGTTGGTGACGGTCACGGCGGCGGTGAAGCCGGTGTCCCACTGGTTCTGCACCTTGTAGTCGACGGTGCAGGGGATGGCGGTGGTGGTGGCGCCGGCCGGTGCGGCGGTGAGGGCGGTCCCCGAGGCCCCGGCGACCAGCGCCAGGGCGGCGAGCAGTGATGTTCTGGTACGACTCATGAGTGCGGGTTTCCTTCTTCCGTGGGTGTCTGGCGGGGCTCAGGGGTCGAGGGCGCGCAGATGGTCGCGCAGCCCGGCGCCGTACGCGGTCGGTGTCCCGTCGTACGAGGAGATCAGGGAGGGACCGGCGGAGCAGTCCCAGGTGTTCCAGGTCCAGCCGAGGTAGGACAGGTTGTGGTCGTCGAACCACTTCATGACCTGGTCGACGAAGCCGTGCGAGCAGGTGCCCTCGCCGATCTCCCCGGCGATCAGCGGCACCTGGGCCGCGACCGGGGCGAGGGTGGAGTTCCAGCAGCTCTCGCTCGCGCAGGTGTTGAAGTTGTAGACGTGGTAGGCGGCGGCGAGATTGCCCGTCGGGTCGCTGGGTTTGTATGCGGTCCACTGGCTGAGGTCGTTCGCATACGCCAGCCCGCCGGCCATGATGACGTTCTTGGCTCCGGCGCCGCGGATGCTGTCTACGAGATCCTGCATACCGGCGACCTGGTACGAGATCCCGGGGCAGGTGCCGCCGTCCCGCCAGCACTTCCAGGCGTCCGTCGTGCTGGAGGTCGCCCGGTCCGGGTAGGGCTCGTTGAACAGGTCGAACACGGCGGCCTGGTCGTCCTTGAAGGTGCCGGCCACCGAGGACCAGAAGGACGGGGCGTACTGCCTGTCCGGCATCGGCTTCTGGCAGGTGGCGTGCAGGTCGGAGCAGCCCGCCGAGTTGCCGGTGTACTGGCCGTAGGACCAGTGCATCTCGAGGATCGGTGTCATGCCGTGCGCCTCGACGCGGGCCACCAGGTCCTTGACGGCGTTGATGTAGTTCGCGCCGCCGTACTCGGGTTTGATGTGGGACAGGCCGAGCCAGCACTCCTCGTTGAGCGGGATGCGGACGGCGTTGGCCTTCCAGTCGGCGATCGCCTTGATCGCCGCGTCGTCCACCGGGCCGTCCCAGATGCCGTAGCCCTGCACGCACATGAACTCGCCGCCGGAGCGGTTCACGCCGAGCAGGCGGCGGGTCTTGCCGGCCGCGTCCACGAGCTTGGTGCCAAAGACGTGCAGGGCGGGCGCGGTGCCGTTCGACGGCGGCGGATCAGTCGGCGGGGGTGTCGTCGGGTCCGGATCCACGTTGCACGTCGTGCCGTTGAGCTTGAACGCCGTCGGTACGGCGTTGCTGCCCGACCAGGAGCCGAGGAACCCGGCGCTGACGCTCGCGCCGGAGCCGAGCGCACCGTTCCAGCTCTCGTTGGCGGCGGTCACCGTGGGGCCGGACTGGGACCACTTGGCGTTCCAGCCCTGGGTGACCTTCTGGCCGCCCGCGAAGTCGAAGGTGAGCGTCCAACTGCTCATCGCTGCCTGGTTGTTGGTGATCTTCACGGAGCCCTGGAAGCCGGTGTCCCACTGGCCGGTGACGGAGTACTCCACCGTGCACGCGGGCGTGGCTCCCTCAGCCGTGACCACCGGGACGACCACGCTTCCAAGAAGCGCGACCGCGCCGGCGACGGCTAAAAGTACTGAACGCGGGGGGTGTCGCATGAGCGACTCCTTGCAGCTTGGCGCGCCGTGACGGACGCGTCGACTGAACGGAATCGCTCCCACTGGTGCGATGGAAGGTAGCGGCAAGTGCCTTGATTGCCCAGGGGAGTTGCTTGACTTTTCCTCAACCGAATCCGTCGAATCTTTTCGACTCTTCAAGCACCTTGACCGTTCACAGGGTCGTCCTCACTATGGGAGCGCTCCCACTGGTTCAAGCCTTGACTTCTTTCGAGCCGCACGCCGCAAGGAGGAACCAGCACATGGATCCCGGACGCAGACGCACAGCTGTGCGGCGGTGGTGGACCGCCACGCTGGCCGCGCTCGCTCTGCCCCTGACGATGCTCGCCACCGGCACCACCGCCGCGCACGCCGCGAGTGTGCAGTGCAGCGTCGACTACAAGACGAACGACTGGGGTTCCGGCTTCACGGCCGACCTCACCCTCACCAACCGCGGCACGGCCGCGATCGACGGCTGGACCCTGACCTACGGCTACACGGGCAACCAGAAGCTGACGAACGGCTGGAACGGCACCTGGTCCCAGTCCGGTCAGACCCTCACCGTCAAGAACGCCTCGTACAACGGCACGATCGCGGCCGGGGCCGCGGTCTCCACGGGCGCCCAGTTCACCTACAGCGGCACCAACGCCGCCCCCGCCTCCTTTGTGGTCAACGGCACCACCTGCGCCGGCGCGCACCAGCCGCCGGTCACCGTGCTGACCAGCCCGAGCGCGGGCGCGGTCTACACGCAGGGGGATGCGGTACCGCTCGCGGCGACCGCGGCGGCGGCCGACAACGCGACGATCAGCAAGGTGGAGTTCTACGACGACACCACGCTGCTGGGTACGGACACGAGCGGGCCGTACTCGCTGCCGGTCTCCAGTTTGACCGTGGGCAGTCATTCCCTGGTGGCGAAGGCGTACGACAGTCTGGGCGCCTCCGCCGAGTCCACGCCGGTCGGCATCACGGTCGCCTCGGGACCGGCGGTCGTGGCCTCGCCGACCCAACTGGGCATCCAGCAGGGCAAGTCGGGCTCGTTCGACGTGAAGCTGTCGACACAGCCGAGCGCGAACGTGACGGTGAGCGTGGCCCGCACGGACGGGAACACGGGCCTGTCCGTGACCGGCGGTTCCGCGCTGACCTTCACCCCGTCGAACTGGAACACCGCGCAGCCGGTGACCGTCACGGCCGATGCCTCCGGCACCGGGAGCGCCACCTTCACGGCGTCGGCGACCGGCCTCACCAAGGCCACGGTCACGGTCACGGAGCTGGCCGCGACGAAGGCGTACGACGCCCGCTTCCTGGACCTGTACGGGAAGATCACCAACCCGGCGAACGGCTACTTCTCCCCCGAGGGCATTCCCTACCACTCGGTGGAGACGCTGATCGTCGAGGCCCCGGACCAGGGCCACGAGACCACGTCGGAGGCCTACAGCTACCTTCTCTGGCTGCAGGCCATGTACGGCAAGGTCACCGGTGACTGGTCGAAGTTCAACGGTGCGTGGGACCTCATGGACAAGTACATGATCCCGACCCACGCCGACCAGCCGACCAACTCCTTCTACAACGCCTCGAAGCCGGCGGCGTACGCACCGGAGCTGGACACTCCGAACGAGTATCCGGCGAAGCTGGACACGTCGGTGCCGGTGGGATCGGATCCGATCGCCGGTGAACTGAAGACCGCATACGGTACGGACGATGTGTACGGTATGCACTGGCTCCAGGACGTGGACAACGTCTACGGCTACGGCAACGAGCCCGGCACGTGCGAGGCGGGCCCGACGGCGACCGGGCCGTCGTACATCAACACCTTCCAGCGCGGCCCGCAGGAGTCGGTCTGGGAGACCGTCCCGCAGCCGACCTGCGACGCCTTCAAGTACGGCGGCACCAACGGCTACCTGGACCTGTTCACCGGCGACTCCTCCTACGCCAAGCAGTGGAAGTACACGGACGCCCCGGACGCGGATGCGCGTGCGGTGCAGGCCGCGTACTGGGCGGACGTGTGGGCGAAGGCGCAGGGCAAGGGCGGTGAGGTGTCCGCCACGGTCGCCAAGGCGGCGAAGATGGGCGACTACCTGCGGTATGCGATGTACGACAAGTACTTCAAGAAGATCGGCAACTGTGTGGGGGCCTCGTCCTGCCCGGCCGGCACCGGCAAGGACGCCTCGCATTATCTGCTGTCCTGGTACTACGCCTGGGGCGGCGCCACCGACTCCGGTGCGGGCTGGGCCTGGCGCATCGGCTCCAGCCATGTGCACGGCGGCTACCAGAACCCGCTCGCCGCGTACGCGCTCAGCTCCTACGCCGACCTGAAGCCGAAGTCGGCGACGGGGGCGAGCGACTGGGGCAAGTCGTTGCAGCGACAGCTGGAGTTCTACCAGTGGCTGCAGTCGTCCGAGGGCGCGATCGCGGGCGGTGCGACCAACAGCTGGCAGGGCCGCTACGCCTCCCCGCCGGCGGGCACGTCGACGTTCTACGGCATGGCTTACGACTGGGAGCCCGTCTACCACGACCCGCCCTCCAACCAGTGGTTCGGGTTCCAGGCCTGGTCGATGGAGCGGGTCGCCGAGTACTACCAGCAGACCGGCAACGCCACCGCGAAGGCGGTCCTCGACAAGTGGGTGAAGTGGGCGCTGTCCAAGACCACGATCAACCCGGACGGCACCTACCGGATCCCCTCCACCCTCCAGTGGTCGGGCCAGCCCGACACCTGGAACGCGTCAAGTCCCGGCAGCAACAGCGGACTTCACGTCACGGTCGCCGACTACACCAACGACGTCGGCGTGACGGCCGCGTACGCCAAGACGCTCACCTACTACGCCGCCAAGTCCGGTGACGCGACGGCGAAGGCGACGGCGAAGGCGACGGCGAAGGCGCTGCTGGACGGCATGTGGGGCAAGTACCAGGACGGCCTCGGCATCGCGGTCCCCGAAACCCGCAGCGACTACAGCAGGTTCGGCGACAGCGTGTACGTGCCGAGCGGCTGGAGCGGCACGATGCCGAACGGCGACGCGGTCAACTCGTCCTCGACGTTCTCCTCGATCCGGTCCTTCTACAAGAACGACCCGGCCTGGTCGAAGATCGAGGCCTACCTCAAGGGCGGCGCCGCGCCCAGCTTCACGTACCACCGCTTCTGGGCCGAGGCGGACATCGCCCTGGCCATGGGCTCGTACGCGGAGCTTCTCGAGTAACGCTCCGCGGGGCAGGCCGACATGTCCGCGCCCCTTCGGGTGCGCGACACCGCACCACTCTTCGGGCGGTCCCCACCTGCACTGGGGACCGCCCTTCCCCAGGAGAGGACCCCCACCGTGCGAAGATCCCGCATCCTCACGGCCGTGCTGGCGCTGGCCGCCGGCCTGCTCGCGGGCACCCCGCCCGCACTGGCCGCCCCCACCCCGCAGGTGACCCTCGCCGCCGACACGTACACCTGGAAGAACGCCCGGATCGACGGCGGCGGCTTCGTCCCCGGTATCGTGTTCAACCGCTCCGAGAAGAACCTGGTCTACGCCCGCACCGACATCGGCGGCGCCTACCGCTGGCAGGAGTCGTCGAAGACCTGGACGCCGCTGCTGGACTCGGTCGGCTGGAACGACTGGGGCCACACCGGCGTCGTCAGCCTGGCCTCGGACTCCGCCGCCCCGGACAAGGTGTACGCGGCGGTCGGCACGTACACCAACAGCTGGGACCCCGGGAACGGCGCTGTGCTGCGCTCCTCGGACCGGGGCGCGAGCTGGCAGAAGACGGACCTGCCGTTCAAGCTCGGCGGCAACATGCCCGGCCGGGGCATGGGCGAGCGGCTCGCGATCGACCCGGACAAGGACAGCGTGCTGTATCTGGGGGCGCCCAGCGGCAAGGGGCTGTGGCGGTCGACGGACTCCGGGGTGACCTGGTCGCAGGTGCCGAGTTTCCCGAATCCCGGCAACTACCAGCAGGATCCGAACGATTCGACCGGGTACGCCAGCGACAACCAGGGGATCGTCTGGGTCACCTTCGACGAGTCGACGGGGACGGCGGGGAGCGCCACGAAGACGATCTACGTCGGGGTCGCCGACAAGGACAACGCGGTGTACCGGTCGACGGACGCGGGCGCGACCTGGCAGCGCGTGGCCGGCCAGCCCACCGGTTATCTGCCGCACAAGGGCGTACTGGATGCGAAAAACGGGTTTCTGTACGTCGCATACAGCGACAAGGGCGGCCCGTACGACGGCGGCAAGGGCCAGCTGTGGCGGTATGCGACCGCGACCGGCACCTGGACGAACATCAGCCCGGTGGCGGAGGCCGACACCTACTACGGCTTCAGCGGCCTGACGGTCGACCGCGAGCACCCGTCCACCATCATGGCGACCGCATACAGTTCCTGGTGGCCGGAGACCCAGCTCTTCCGCTCCACGGACAGCGGGGCGACCTGGACGAAGGCCTGGGACTACACCTCGTACCCCAACCGCTCGAACCGCTACACGGTCGACGTCTCCTCCTCCCCCTGGCTGACCTTCGGCGCGAACCCGTCCCCGCCCGAACAGAGTCCGAAACTGGGCTGGATGACGGAGTCCCTGGAGATCGACCCGTTCAACTCGTCCCGCATGATGTACGGCACGGGCGCCACGCTCTACGGCACCGAGAACCTGACCGACTGGGACAGCGGCGGCCAGTTCACGGTCAGGCCGATGGTGCAGGGCCTGGAGGAGACGGCGGTCAACGACCTCGCCTCTCCCCCGTCCGGCAGCGCTCAGCTCTTCAGCGCGCTGGGCGACATCGGCGGCTTCCGCCACACGGACCTGACCAAGGTCCCGTCGATGATGTACACGTCTCCCACCTTCACCACGACCACCGGCCTGGACTTCGCCGAGACCAACCCCAACACGGTGGTCCGGGTCGGCAACCTGGACTCCGGCCCGCACATCGCGTTCTCGACGGACGACGGAGCCAACTGGTTCGCCGGGACGGACCCTTCGGGGGTGAGCGGCGGCGGCACGGTGGCAGCAGGCGCGGACGGCAGCCGCTTCGTGTGGAGCCCGGCGGGTACC
This sequence comes from Streptomyces cellostaticus, assembly GCF_001513965.1. Classification (GTDB taxonomy): domain Bacteria; phylum Actinomycetota; class Actinomycetes; order Streptomycetales; family Streptomycetaceae; genus Streptomyces; species Streptomyces cellostaticus. Next base: position 594,055 of record NZ_KQ948015.1, read on the forward strand.
GGCGTGCAGTACACGACCGGCTTCGGCTCGTCCTGGTCGGCGTCGAGCGGCATCCCGTCCGGCGCGACGGTCGAATCGGATCGCGTCGACCCGAGGACCTTCTACGGCTTCAAGTCCGGTAAGTTCTACGTGAGTACGGACGGCGGCGCCACCTTCACCACATCCTCCGCATCCGGCCTGCCGAGCGGCGACAGCGTGCGCTTCAAGGCGCTGCCGGGCACGAAGGGGGACGTGTGGCTGGCGGGCGGGGCGAGCGACGGCGCGTACGGCCTGTGGCACTCCACGGACGGCGGGGCGAGCTTCACCAAGCTGGCGGGCGTCGAGCAGGCCGACACGATCGGCTTCGGCAAGGCGGCGAGCGGGGCGTCGTACCAGACCCTCTACGCCAGCGCCAGGATCGGCGGCGTACGCGGCATCTTCCGGTCGACCGACAAGGGCGCGACCTGGACCCGCATCAACGACGATGCCCACCAGTGGGGTTGGACGGGTGCGGCGATCACGGGCGACCCGAGGGTGTACGGCCGCGTGTACGTCTCGACCAACGGGCGCGGCGTCGTCTACGGTGACACGTCCGACCCGAGCGGCGGCGGGGACGGAGGCGGTGGCGGCGGTACGACCCCGCCGACGGCCGGTGCCTGCACGGTCACCTACAAGATCACCAACCAGTGGTCGGGCGGCTTCCAGGCCGATGTGCAGCTGACCAACACGGGCTCGGCTTCCTGGTCCGGCTGGTCCCTGACGTGGTCCTTCGCGGACGGCCAGAAGATCGGTCAGCTCTGGAACGCCGGCTGGACCCAGTCGGGCACCTCGGTCACCGCGAAGAACGTGAGCTGGAACGGCACGGTGGCGGCGGGCTCGTCGGTGGGCTTCGGCTTCACCGGCACCTGGTCGGGCACGAATTCAAAGCCGGCCTCGTTCACCCTGAACGACCAGGCCTGCACGGCCGTCTGACGAAAGAGGGGGCGCGCCGCCCGGGACGCGCGCCCTCCTTCGCGTAAACTGATCATGAATTGTGCCGGGGCTTCGCAGCGGGGGAGCGTGTGACGCATGGCCTGGGATGAATGGGAGCAGCTGAAGAACCGAGCTGCCGAAAAGCATGACACGAGCATGCAGTTGAACAGTCAGCCGGGTTCCGGAGGCGGCGGGGACGCGGATCTCGTCGTCCATCAGGACGACCTCGGTGCCGTGGGGCACGAGGCGTTCCAGCTCCATGCGCGCCTGCACGACCAGGTCGACATCGCAGGGGCCGGAGCCGACAAGAGCGGTGCCGGAACGACGATGCAGGCCGCGGCGGCGCTGAAGAGCCATCACTTCGACATGGGGTCGGGGCTGGAGACGACCGTGAGCGTGTGGACCTCTCAGGTCAAGGCGGTCCTGCAGGCGTTCGCGCACATCTCGAATCACCTGGACTACTCGCAGAAGCTCCACGCGCGCGACGACGAGACGATCGGCGCCGAGATGCGGAACCGGGACGGTTCCGCCGTGCCGGTGTCCGTGCTGAGCAGCTACTTCAAGTGAGGAGGTCGGACCAGTGAACTACCGTGACCTGCTCGAAGTGGATCTGGGTAAGCTCGGCTCCGCCGTGGCCACCTGGGAACAGGCGGTGAAGCACCTCGATGCGCTGGCCAAGGATGCCCAGGACGGGTTGAAGGCGAAGGCCGACAGCGCCCGTTGGGCCGGGCTCAACGCGTCGGTGACCCGTGAGTTCGTGGACAAGACGGCCAAGGAGTGCACCGACCTGCACAGCGAGGCCAAGAGCATCTGGAGCGTGCTCGACGACGCACATACGGAACTCGCGGGACTCCAGCGGAACGCGAAGGACCTGGACGCGGAGGCGCAGAAGGCCGGATTCCTGGTGGTCGACGGGGACCACGGCTCGGTGAAGGTGATGCCGGCCATGTGCACCGTGGACGGAAAGGAGGAGGGGCAGAAGGCGAAGGACCTGATGCAGTGGTACGCCGACACCCTCACCGATGTCGTGCGGCACGCCTCGGAGATCGATGCCGCCGTCGTGCGGGCACTCCAAAAGAGCCACGGCGACGATCCGTTCAACGCCGGTCATGCCACCTACACCTCCCTGGACGAGGACATGGTGCCGCGGGCCACCAAACTCGCCGAGCTCGGCGACGAGGCCAACACCGAGCAGAGGGGGGAGCTGCGCCGGCTGTGGCAGTCCCTGAGCCCGGAGGCACGAGCCGAACTGTGGTCGCAGCACAAGGACGATCTGATCTCGGCGGGCATCCTCGGCGTTCAGGTGAAGCAGGTGGCACCCGACGACGGCTCCGGCCCCTACGACGTCGAGGACCCCTCCGCCCACGACTACTGGATCCTCGCCGAGGCCAAGGCCATGGCGGCCGGGGGCGACGTCATCGGCAACACCGACGCCGCCCGCAACATGGATCATTACCTCCGGGGCACCGGCACCACACTGGACCTCGACGTGGACCGGATGCTGCAGGACGATGCGCAGCTCCGGCTCACGACAGAGCAGGGCATCCAGAACAACCGGGAAGAATGGCGCAAAGAGGCACTGGAGGCCTTCCGTAAGTCCGGCGGGAAGCCCGTGTCGATCCCGGTGGAGTCGTCCGGCATCGGATACACGCACTCGGACCGGAACTGGTTTCTGGCCGTCGGCAGCGCGAACACCAACACGACGGGCGTGGTCACGGTGGTGCCGGGGGCCGACGGCAAACCCAAGATCGGTCTCGACTACCGGGTCAACGTCTGGGACCGGTACAACTGGGACCCTGGAAAGTCCACCCAGATCGGGCCGACGACCATGACCGACGCGGACATGGCCCGTCTGCACAGGACGGGACTCGCCAAGGAGTTCGACATGAGAGGCAGTGGCACGGTGCAGCACTACGACCTGGGGAACGACGATCCGGGTCCCCTGCCTGCCCCGGCCGACCCGGGCCGGGACGGTACGCGGACCGACCTCGGACGCGACGGAGACGCCCGGTGAGGCGGAAGTCCGTCGGTGTCCTGTGCGCCGGGGCGCTGGTCTGCGCCCTGGCCGCCTGTTCGTCGTCGCCGTCGCCGGGCGCGTCCGTGCGTGACGGCTCCCCAGGCGGGCAGCGGGTTCCGTACTGGGTCAAGGGGATGACACCGCACGAGGTCGCCGGGAGACTGCATGTCACGGTCCCGGCGCAGGCCACCGACCTGAGAGCGGCCTACCAGAAGGGCTTCCAGGACGACGGACTGCTGCTCGCGTTCACCCTGCCCACGGTGGACACCAAGGCGTTCATCGGGAAACTGTCCCCCGACAACCCCCTGTCGCACCGGGCGAGCCCTCTTCCTTCGGCGAAGGACGTCAAGCCGACGACTCCCTTCGCCCACCTCGGTCTGAAGGAGCCGGAGGGCTTGGCCGACGTCACGGAAGGGCCCGTCTGCTCGCCCTGCCAAGGCGAACTGAACTCGCTGGCCGTGGCCCTGCATCCGCTCGACGCGCAGCACAGCCAGGTGTATCTCAGGGGCGTCGACTGAGGCTGCCTCCCACGACTCGGGAAGGCAGCCTCGGAGGGTCGTCAGGCCTGCGCCGATCAGGGCTGCCGCGGCGGCCGCCGCGGCCCGGACGCGACGGCGTCTGCGGTGGGGGGCGGGTGCTTCACGTGACGTACCTCTCGGGGAGGACGGACGGGGTCGACTGTCAGTCGCCGCCGCCCGCACGGGAGTTGCCGTACTTCACGGCCGGTTCCGGGCGGTGCGGGGATTCCGTTCGCGCAGCTCGGCCGGTGCCGGGACCTCGGTGTCCGTGCCGAGGCGCAGGAACGGGGCGTACGCGTCCGGTTCGTGTGACCGGGGTCTCCCCGCCGGAGCCCGCTGGGAGCAGGCGTCCTCGGTGGACGGCGGGGAGACCTGGGTGACCGGCCGGGCGATGGACTTCAGGCGGCCGCCAGCTTCCTGAACGAGCGCACGCGGAACCGGGGGTCGGGGCGGCGGCGGTCCTGGTCGGGAAGGGCCGCCAGCCGCTCGGCGAACCCCTCGACGCGCGGGTCACCGGGCGGCAGCACGGTGAACCAGCCGCGCCGCAGGTCGCCGATGGTGGAACGGGGACTGCGGCCCTGCCCCAGGCCGGTGAAGCAGGCCCCTGCGGCGGGCTGCAGCCCGTGCTCGGCCGCGTGGGCCGCGACGGCTTCGGCGGCGTCCTGGGCGGGCCTGCGCGGGCGCGGGGCGAGGACGGCGTCGATGTCGCTGCCGACGTCGTGCGCGGCGGCCTTGTCGACGGTGGTGACGAAGACCCCGCCGGGCCGCAGGACGCGGGCGCACTCGGCGACGACGGCCCGGACCTCGGCGGCATCGGAGAGCAGGTGCAGCAGCCAGATGCTGGTGACCGCGTCGAAGGTGGCGTCGGCGAAGGGCAGGCGGCGGCTGTCGGCCAGCAGGATCGCACCGGGCAGGCGGGCCGTGGCCCGGTGCGCCATGCCCGGGGCGAGGTCCGCGCCCGTCACGCGCAGTGCGGGCCGGGCCGCGGCGATGCGCCGGGTGACGATCCCGGTGCCGCAGGCGGCGTCGAGGAGCCGGCCCGGCCGGTCGGGTATCAGGCCGAGGACGGCCCGGGCGGCCGCCTCGGCGCGGGGCTCGCCGCCGCGCAGGGTGTCGTAGGCGTCGGCTTCCTTGTCGTAGTTGAGCACGTCCCTCAGTGTGGCCGGTGACCTGGGGCGATGTCCTCCACCCTACGGGCGAGTCCGAAGTCCTTCTCGGTGACGGCGCCGCCCGCGCTGTGCGTGTTCACGCTGAGGGAGACGGTGTTGTAGCCGAGGGTGAGGTCGGAGTGGTGGTCCAGCTCGTCCTGGATCCGTGCGATGTGCACGACGAGCGCGGTCGCCGCGAAGTGCGAGTCGAGCCGGTAGGTGCGGGTGAGGCGGTCCTCCTCCAGCGACCAGCCGGGCAGCTCGGCCAGCCGGTCCTCGATCTCCTTCTGCGACAGCGGTTCGACGGCCATGGCCGGTCTCCCTTCGGGGCGGGCGGGTGCCCGTTCAGCCTGCCACGTTCAGCCCCGTACGCACTCCGCCGCCAGGTCGTCCGCCAGTGCGGCGATCCGGGCGCGGCCCTCCACCCGTTCGACCCAGGCGTGCGGCAGGCCGACGTCGCCGTGCCGGGCACCGAGCAGGTTGCCGCAGATCGAGCCCGTGGAGTCGCTGTCACCCGAGTGGTTGACGGACAGCAGCAGGGCGTCCTTGACGCGGGGCTCGGCCAGGGCGCAGTAGACGCCGAGGGCGAGGGCCTCCTCGGCGACCCAGCCCGCGCCCAGGGACTCGGTCTTCTCGGCGGTCGGCGATCCTTCCGCGGCCAGGTCGAGCGCTTCGCGCAGGGCGGCCGTCGTCTCCTCGTGGCCGGGGTGGCGTTCCAGCAGCCGCAGCGTGCGCAGCACCGCGCCCTCCAGGGACTCCCCGGCGACGAGGTGCGCCACGATCGCGGCCAGCGCGCCCGCCGCGTAGTAGCCGGTGGGGTGGCCGTGGGTGATCTGGGCGCCACGGGCGGCCATGGCGAAGGCCGCGTCGGCGGAGCCCACGAGACCGAAGGGCGCCGAGCGCATCACCGCGCCGCAGCCCTTGGAGTCGGGGTTGACCTCCCCCGGCTTGCCGTCGAGCGGGAGCAGGGGGTCGGGGGCGTACATCTGGGCGACTCCGGACAGGCAGGCGTTGCCGGGGGCGCGGCGGGCGTACAGCCAGGCCTCGGTGATCAGGCCACCGGTGTGCGGCAGTTCGGCCGCCTCGGGGCCCGGCTTCGACTGGGTCTGGAGCCACCGCTCGTACGCCCGGCGCAGCAGCAGCGCCCAGCCACCGCCGGTCCCCTTCTCCCGCTCCCGTGCGTGGGCCTGGACGAGGGCCTCGACGGTGAACAGGGTCATCTGCGTGTCGTCGCTGATCCGGCCCACCACGCCGTGCGCACCGGGCACGAGGCCCCTCACCCCGCGCTCACCGTGCGAGGCGCGGATCCGGTCGAGAGAGGCGAACTCGACGGGGTAGCCGAGCGCGTCGCCGAGGGCCCCGCCGAGCAGGCAGCCGCGGACCCTGGACCGGTACACCGCCGCCGCCTCCCAGGACGGCTGCCACGGCTGGTTCATGCGTGTGCTCCTCAACTCCGGTCTCCGGCAGCGGTCGTCGAGCGGTCTCCTCGACTACGGTCGTCCGCATGACCATTGTCGCGACCGGCCCCACAGCAACCGCCAACGCCCCCGCCGACAAGACCGGCAGGGCAGACAGGCCAGACAGGGCAGACAGGAACGACAAGGGCGGCGCGGGCCCGCTGCTGCGCGCCTGGCGGGAGCGGCGCAGGATCTCGCAGCTGGAGCTGGCGCTGCGCGCCGACTCCTCCGCGCGGCACATCAGCTTCATCGAAACCGGCCGGTCCCGGCCCAGCGAGGAGATGGTGCTGCGGCTGGCCGAGCACCTGGACGTGCCCGTGCGCGAGCGCAACGCCCTGCTGGTGGCGGCCGGTCACGCCCCGCGCTATCCGGAGACCCCGCTGGACGATCCGGCGCTGGACGTCCTGCGCGACGGCTTGGAGCGCCTCATCCAGGGGTACGAGCCCTACCCGGCGCTGGTGGTCGACGCCGGGTACACGGTCGTCGCCGCCAACCGCGGCATCGCCATGCTGCTGGAGGGCGTACCGGAGAAGCTGATGACGCCGGCGCCGAACGCGATGCGGCTCACGCTGCACCCGGAGGGTCTCGCGCCGCGCATCCGCAATCTGCGCGAATGGCGCGGGCATCTGCTGGCGCAGATGGAACGGCAGCTCGCCCTGCACCGCTCGGAACCGCTGCGCGCCCTGTACGAGGAGGTGGCGGCCTACCCGGTGCCCGCGGACGCACCCGGTGCCGAACCGGCCGGGCCGGTGCCGTACTTCGCGCTGCCGCTGCGGATCGAGCACGACGGCCGGATCCTGTCGTTCGTGTCGTCGATCTCCACGTTCAACACGCCCATGGACGTCACGGTCGCCGAACTCGCCATCGAGACGTTCCTGCCCGCGGATCCGGCCACCACCAAGTACCTGCACACGCTGGCCGGTTGAGGAGCCTCGCCCGATCCCGGTCCGATCGAGAGCGTGTGCGAGCGGGCGTCGCATGACAGACTGCCCGGGTACTTCGGCGCGTAGGGGAGGGCGTGGCGTGAGTGAGCGGCGGGCTGCGCCCACCGTGGGCCAGGTGGTGCTCGGCAAGCGGTTGCAGGAGCTGCGCGAGGCGGCCGGGCTCAGCCGTGAGGAGGCCGCCCGGGTGCTGAGGGTGGCACCCGCGACCGTACGGCGGATGGAGATGGCCGAGGTCGCGCTGAAGATCCCGTACGTGCAGGTGCTGCTGTCCACCTACGGGGTGGCCGCGGAGGAGACGGCCGCGTTCGTGCGGCTGGCCGAGGAGGCGAATCAGCCCGGCTGGTGGCAGCGGTTCCACGATGTGCTGCCCGACTGGTTCAGCCTGTACGTGAGCCTGGAGGGCGCCGCCCGGATCATCCGCTCCTACGAGCCGCACTTCGTGCCCGGCCTGCTGCAGACCGAGGCGTATGCGCGCGGGGTGATGGAGGCCGGGACGATCGGGCAGACCGGGCCGGAGACTGTCGAGCGGCATGTGTCGCTGCGCATGGAGCGCCAGCGCCTGCTGGAGCGGGACGATCCGCCCCACCTGTGGGTGATCATGGACGAGACGGTGCTGAGGCGTCCGGTGAGCGTCCGTCCCGAGGTGATGCGCGACCAGCTGGACCGGCTGCTGGAGTACGCCGCCCGCGACCGGGTCACGCTGCAGCTCGCCGAGTTCGCGGCCGGCCCGCATCCGGGGACGTACGCGCCGTTCACGCTGTTCCGGTTCGCCGAGCCGGAGCTGCCGGACATGGTGTTCACCGAGTATCTGACCGGCGCGCTGTACCTGGACTCCCGCCGCGAGGTCTCGGCGCATCTGGAGGTGCTGGACCACATGACGACGCGGGCCGCCTCCGCGCAGCGCACCGAGAAGCTGCTGCGGGAGTTCCGCGAGGCCCTCTGACCCCCCTGTGACCAGCTGAGGAGCAGCCCCGCATGACCGGAGCCGAGGCGGGGGATCCTGGCCGCGGACGGCACGGCGGTGCGCGGGGCACGCGCCAACCGCCGGTTCATGCACCGGGCCGTCCGTACGGCCGCAGGCGCCGGTATACGCCAGTTCCTGGACATCGGCACGGGCATCCCCACCGAGCCCCATCTGGACCAGGTGGCGCAGGCCGCGGCCGCTGAGTCCCGGGTGGTGTACGCGGACAACGACCCGGTCGTGCTGCGGCACGCCGAGGCGCTGCTGCACGGCTCTGCCGAGGGCAGCACACAGTACGTGCACGCCGACGTCCGCGACCCCGGCACCATCCTGGGACGGGCCGCCGAGACCCTGGACTTCGGCCGGCCGGTCGCGCTGTCCCTGGTGGCGCTGACCCACTACCTGAACGCTGCCGACGACGACGTGTACGGCCTCGTCGGGCGCTACGTCGCGCGGCTCACCCCGGGCAGCTTCCTGATCCTGTCCCAGGTCACGCAGGACCTCAGCCCGGACGGTGTGGCCCGGGCAGCGGAGCTGTTCCGCCGGAGCGGCACGCCGTTCCACCCGCGGACACTGACCGAGTTCCGGCGGTTCTTCGACGGCCTGGAGCTCCTCGGTCCGGGGGTGATCCCCGTGCACGGGTGGCGTCCGGAGCCCGAGGACGTGGCGGCACAGGCCGAGGGCGTCGTGCCCGTGTACGCGGGAGTGGCGCACAAGCCCTGACCCGGAAGGGTGGTCTCGCGATCCGAGGCGGCTCGGACCCCGCCCGGAGCGGTGAGGCCGGGAGCGGCTGGGGAGTCAGGCCGCTCCGCCCTTCTGTTCCTTGTCCTCGTCGACGATCTCCGCGTCCACCACGCCCTCCTCGTCGGGCGCGCTCTGTTCGCCGGCCGGAGCGCCGGAGGCCGGCGCTGACGGCTGGGTCTGGGCGTACATGGCCTGGCCCATCTTCTGGCTGACCGTGGCGAGCTTCTCGACGCCCGTGCGCAGGGCCGCGGTGTCGGCGTTCTGCTCCAGCCGGGTCTTCAGCTCCGTGACGGCCGCCTCGACCTCGGTGCGGGTGTCGGCGGGCACGCGCTCCTGGTTTTCCCGGATGAACTTCTCCGTCTGGTAGACGAGTTGTTCGGCCTGGTTGCGGGTCTCGGCGGCCTCCCGGCGTTTGCGGTCCTCCTCCGCGTACTGTTCCGCGTCCCGCATCATGCGGTCGATGTCGTCCTTGGGGAGGGCGGAGCCGCCGGTGACGGTCATCTTCTGTTCGCGGCCGGTCCCGAGGTCCTTCGCGGAGACGTGCATGATCCCGTTGGCGTCGATGTCGAAGGCGACCTCGATCTGCGGGATCCCGCGCGGGGCGGGCGGCAGTCCGGTGAGGTCGAAGACGCCGAGCTTCTTGTTGTAGGCGGCGATCTCGCGTTCACCCTGGTAGACCTGGATGCCGACCGAGGGCTGGTTGTCGGTGGCGGTGGTGAAGATCTCCGAACGGCGGGTCGGGATCGTGGTGTTGCGTTCGATCAGCTTGGTCATGATGCCGCCCTTGGTCTCGATACCCAGGGACAGCGGGGTGACGTCCAGCAGCAGGACATCCTTGACGTCGCCGCGGATGACACCGGCCTGGAGGGCCGCGCCGACCGCGACGACCTCGTCGGGGTTGACGCCCTTGTGCGGGTCCTTGCCGGTGAGTTCCTTGACCAGGTCGGTGACGGCGGGCATCCGGGTCGAGCCGCCGACGAGGATGACGTGGTCGACCGCGGACAACTGCACGCCGGCGTCCTGGACCGCCTGGTGGAAGGGTGTCGTGCAGCGGTCCAGCAGGTCGGACGTCAGTTCCTGGAACTGGGCGCGCGTCAGTTTCTCCTCGAGGTGCAGCGGGCCGTCGGCGGAGGCGGTGATGTAGGGCAGGTTGATCGTGGTCTCCGAGGACGAGGACAGCTCGATCTTTGCCTTCTCGCCGGCCTCGCGCAGCCGCTGCACCGCCATCTTGTCGCCGCCGAGGTCGATGCCGTACTGCCCCTTGAACCGCTTGACCAGGTACTCGACGATCCGCTGGTCCCAGTCGTCGCCGCCGAGGCGTGTGTCGCCGTTGGTGGCCTTCACCTCGATGACGCCGTCGCCGATCTCCAGCAGGGACACGTCGAAGGTGCCGCCGCCCAGGTCGAAGACGAGGACGGTCTGCTCCTCGCCGCGGTCCAGGCCGTAGGCGAGGGCGGCGGCCGTCGGCTCGTTGATGATCCTCAGCACCTTCAGGCCGGCGATCTCCCCGGCCTCCTTGGTGGCCTGCCGCTGGGAGTCGTCGAAGTACGCCGGTACGGTGATCACCGCGTCCGTGACGTCCTCGCCGAGGTAGGCCTCCGCGTCCCGCTTCAGCTTCTGCAGCACCCGCGCCGACAGCTCCTGCGCGCGCAGGCGGGTGCCGTCGATGGAGCCCTGCTCGGGAAAGCGCCAGTCCGCGTCGCCCATGTGCCGCTTCACCGAGCGCGCGGTGCGCTCCACGTTCGTCACGGCCTGCCGTTTGGCGACCTCGCCGACCAGTACCTCGCCGTTCTTCGCGAACGCCACCACGGAGGGGGTGGTCCGCGCGCCCTCCGCGTTGGCGACGACGGTGGGCTCGCCGCCCTCCAGGACGGACACCACCGAGTTCGTCGTCCCGAGATCGATCCCGACCGCACGTGCCATGGTTCGCCCCTTCCACCAGGACGCATCCGCCACAAGGCCTGTCGCCCTCCCAGCACAGGACGCAAGTACGCCCTTGTCAATGGACGGGTACCCGGAAACGGCGATGCCGCGCCCCTGGGCGGGAGCGCGGCACCGGGGGCGGCGGGCGTCAGGCCAGCTCGGCGGTCAAGGTGATGGTCGTACCGGTCAGGGCCTGGCTGACCGGGCAGTTCTTCTTGGCGTCCTCGGCCGCCGACCGGAAGCCGTCCTCGTCCAGGCCGGGCACCTCGCCGCGGACGGTCAGGTGGATGCCGGTGATGCCCTCGCCGGGCTGGAAGGTGACGTCGGCCTTGGTCTCCAGGCGGGTGGGCGGGGTGCCGGCGCCCGCCAGGCCGTGCGACAGCGCCATGGAGAAGCAGCTGGAGTGGGCGGCGGCGATCAGCTCCTCGGGGCTGGTCTTGCCGTTCGCCTTCTCGGCGCGCGACGGCCACGACACCGGCTGCTGGCCGATGCCGGAGGAGTCGAAGGTGACGACTCCGTTGCCCTCGAGCAGGTTGCCTTCCCAGACGGTGTGTGCGGTGCGCGTGGTTGCCACGGCTGTTCCTTTCACGTCGGTCGGAGTTCTCGGGGTTTCCGGTTCCGGGCCCCATCCGATCACATCCGCGCTCACCGCACCGTGCAGACCGGGCCACGCGGGGTGAACGGCAGGCGGCATCCCGCACACACCGCTGCGCATTCAGGCGGCGCGTTCCTCCTCCGCCGCCGTGGCGAGCGGTACCTGCGGCCCGTTCGCCTCGCGCAGCCAGCGGCGCAGGGCGCGGTGCACCTGCTCGGCGCCGGTCAGCTCCTCTCCGTCGGCCACGGGCTCGGACAGGGTGAGCGGGGAGAGCAGGAAGGGGTGGGACTGGGCGCCGCCGAGGCCTCCGTGGGAGCCGATCTGCTCCTCGAAGGCGAGGACTTCGCCGTCGGCGGGGTCGTGGGAGGAGTTGACCATGATGTCGGCGGTGTGGGGGAAGGAGTGCGTGCGGCGGACGGCGTCGGCGGCGCCGGGACCGAAGGGGGCGAGCGGGCCGGGTTCCTCGTCCAGCTCGTCCAGCGGGATCTCGGTGCCGTTCGGGCCGAGGACCACGCCGTCGTGCTGTTCGCTGCGCACCAGGAGGAAGCCGATGCCGGGGTGGTTGGCGAGGGTGGTGAGCAGGGCGGGATGACGGGTCTCGATCTCCTCCTTGGTCATGCGGTGCGGCACGTCCGGGAAGGAGATCAGGCCGAGGTTGCCGGAGGCGAGCACGACGGGTTCCGAGCCGCGGGAGGGCCGGTGCCGTTCGCCCTTCTCCTCCACGGGCCGGTGCAGGGCCGCGCGGACGGCCACCCGGGCCTCGGCGCCACTGTGGGTCCGTTCCGCCCTGCGGGGTACGGGCAGTCCGCAGCCGGCCCGGACGAGGTCGGCGAGGGTGAGGCCGTAGCGGGCGCGGAAGGTCTCGCCGGGGCTCTGGCCGTGGTCGGACAGGACGACGATCCGGTAGGGGCGCGGGGCGTGTTCGGCGGCCTTCTCGACGAGGGCGAGGGACCGGTCCAGGCGCTGCAGGACCTTCTCGGCGTCCCGGCTGTGCGGTCCGGAGTGGTGGGCGACCTCGTCGTAGGCGACGAGGTCGGCGTAGACGGCGGTCCGGCCGGCGAGCAGGTCGCCCATCACGGCGGCGACCACGACGTCCCGTTCCACGACGGTGGCGAAGGCGCGCACGAAGGGGTAGAGGCCGCCGCGGCTCACACGGGGCCGCTGCCTGCGGATCCTGGCGCGGGTGGACTGGCCGATCTCGCGGACGACCTCGGCGACGAAGGACAGGGCGGTGCGCACCGCGTTGGCGGGGTCGGAGAAGTACGCGAAGTAGCCGGCGCGGGAACGGTTCTCCCGGCCGCGGCGGCGGCCGGCGATGGACAGGACGAGGGCCTGTTCGCCGGCGCCGCCGCTGAACAGGTTGCCGCGGCTCGCGCCGTCGACGGTGAGCAGTCCGCCGTCGCCTGTATGCAGTGTGGCGCGGCGTTGCAGTTCGCCGGCGCTGGTCGGGCGATTGCACACCATCACCTCGCCCCGGTCCTTCTCGTACCAGCGGAAGGCCGGCACGTCGAAGGTGCTGCCGTGCAGGATGCCGAGCTGGCTGGCGCCGGTCTGGCTGGACCAGTCGGTGTGCCAGGGGGTGAGCCGGTGGGTGGGGTGTGGCGTGGGCTGTATACCGTCGCCCGTGGGTTGTATGCCGTCGTCCGTGGGTTGTATGCCGTCATCCGTCGCCAACCAGCGGGCGACGGTCGGCATGAGGCCCTTGCGGACGGCGGCGGTGAGGACGTCGTGGCCGACGCCGTCGAGCTGGACACAGACCAGGCCGGGTGCGGCCGGGCAGGGCGGATCGGCCCTGTGGCGGCGGCCGGCCAGGCGCAGGAGGCGGCGGCGGTAGGCGTCGTCGTCGCGTACGGCGAGGGCGGCGCCGGTGGCCGAGGCGACGGCGGACATCACGGCGGCGACGATGACGGCGGTCTCCGGGGCGGCCTCACCCCGCCCTGAGGGGTTGATGCGCAGGGCGAGCAGGAGCAGGGAGCCGTTGAGGAAGAAGACCAGCAGGCCGAGGACGAAGGCGGGCACGAGCAGCAGCATCCGTACCAGGAGCGGCCACACGACCGCCGAGAGCACACCGAAGGCGCCGGCACCGCACGCGGCGGTGATCGCGATCCGGGTGGCGCTGTCACCGTCGGCGGACTGGAGCCGGAAGTCGGGCAGGAGACCGGCGAGGACGAGCATGGTGACCGTGGAGACCGCCCACACCGTGACGCTCCGTCCGACCTGACTGGCGACCCGCCGCCACCGCACGCCCCGCACGCCCCGCACACCTCACGTCCCGGCCCGCTCGATCACAGGGCCTGGCTCCCACCTTGTCACACGGGGTGGCGCCGGCCCGGCCGGGTCATCGAGCCGTTACCGCCCGTCGTACCCCGCCGTCGGCATCGAAAGGCGGCGGTGCACCCGTGCCTTCATCTGCGCGTCGTACGACGGCTCGGCGCGCCCCACCGTCTCCACCCGGACCCCGCGCCGCGCGCATTCGGCGGTGAACTCCTCCACCGTGGACAGGGCGCGCTCCAGCACGCGCCGGCTGGGGGCGACGAACACGTCCACGCCGGGCCGGACTCCGTCCCACAGCGCGCAATGGTCGAAACGCAGCCCGCCGACGAGCAGTTCCCGCGCGACCACATAGCCGCGTTCCGCCGCCCACCGGGCGCACATGGCGTGCTGGCTGCGGGAGTCCACCAGGAAGGGGTCGGCCTCCAGTTCCTCCAGAGGCGTCAGACTCGCGATGGCGGTGACCCGCACCGGCGCGAGCCCGCCAAAGGCACCCCGCAGCTGTCCCATGGCGCCCCCTCACCTCCGGGTTTCGCCGCCGACCCTACTCCTGCCCGTAGGCTTCGGGGAGTCGCGCGAAGGAGGCGAAGAAGGTGCCGGTGGAGATCACCTGGTGGGGTCACGCCACCTGCACGCTCGAAGACTCACACATACGCGTGCTCACCGACCCGTTGTTCGCCCGTCGGCTCGCACATCTGCGCCGTCGCCGGGGCGCCGTGCCGCCTGCCGAGGCCCGCCGCACGGACGTGGCGCTCGTCTCCCATCTGCACGCCGACCACCTGCACCTGCCCTCGCTGGCGGCGCTCTCCCCGGGCACGCGCCTGCTCGTGCCCCGGGGCGCACCACGGGCGGTACCCGGTCTGCGCCGGCTACGCCACCTGCGGATCACCGAGGTCGTCCCGGGGGACGAGGTCCGAGTCGGTGATCTGCTGGTGCAGGCGGTGCCCGCACGGCACGACGGACGGCGGCTGCCGGTCGGCCCGCACCGCTCCCCCGCGCTCGGGTACGTCGTCGCGGGCGAGGCGCGGACGTACTTCGCCGGGGACACGGGCCTGTTCGACACCATGGCGGAGCAGGCCGGGCCGGTGGACGTGGCGCTGCTGCCGGTGGGCGGCTGGGGACCGTACCTCGGTGAGGGACATCTGGACGCGGGGCGGGCGGCACGGGCGCTGGCCCTTCTGGCGCCGCGCGTGGCGGTGCCGGTGCACTACGGGACGTACTGGCCGATCGGCATGGACGCCGTGCGCCCGCACGAATTCCACGCGCCGGGCGACGAGTTCGTGCGTCTGGCGGCCGAGGCCGCGCCGAAGGTGGCCGTGCACAAGCTGGGGCACGGGGAGAGTGTGCGCCTGGAGGTCGCGCGGTGAGATGGCTGGCCTCCGCGGTGACGCTGGCCGCCGCCTCGACGTCCACGGCGCCGCCCGAGTCCACGCAGCAGGCGCTCGGCTATCCCTCGCTGTTCCTGCTGGTGCTGATCGGGGCGCTGGTGCCGGTGGTGCCGACCGGGGCGCTGGTGAGCTCGGCGGCGGTGGTGGCGTTCCATCAGACGGCGCCGTTCTCCCTGGCGCTGGTGTTCGTGACGGCGTCGCTGGCGGCCTTCCTCGGGGATGCGACGCTGTACTGGCTGGGACGGCGCGGGATGCGGTCGAGGAACGGCTCGCGCTGGCTGGAGGCGATCCGCTCGCGGGCACCGGAGGAGCGGCTGGCGCAGGCGCAGTCGAAGTTGGCCGAGCATGGGGTGGCGGTGCTGGTGCTGTCCCGGCTGGTGCCTGCGGGGCGGCTGCCGGTGATGCTGGCCTGTCTGGTGGCCGAGTGGCCCGTGCGGCGCTTCAGCAGGGGGAACTTGCCGGCGTGTCTGGCGTGGGCGTTGACGTATCAGGTGATCGGGATTCTGGGCGGGTCGCTGTTCGAGGAGCCGTGGGAAGGTGTCGTTGCTGCGGTGGGGTTGACGCTGGTGATCAGTGCGGTTCCGAGTGTGGTGCGGCGCGCTTCGCGGTAGCGCCGTCGAGGGTTCGGTCGTCTGCGGAGTGCGGGGCCGTTGTGGCTTGTCGCGCAGTTCCCCGCGCCCCCTGGGGAGTACGGTCGAGCACTCTTGAGCCGCCCACCGGGAGATCCCACAGGTCCTCACGGTCCAGGCCTGCCTCCTCCCAAGCAGTTCGCACCCGCATCAGCGGTTCCAGTACCGGCTCGGCCGACAGGACGAACGTGCCCCAGTGCATGGGAGCCATCCTCCGGGCGCCCGCGTCCAGGGTTGCCTGGACCGCCTCCTCCGGGTTGCAGTGGACGTCGCTGAGCCACCAGCGGGGGTCGTAGGCGCCGATCGGCATGAGGGCGAGGTCGATGCCGGGGTAGCGGCGGCCGATGCGGGAGAACCAGTGGCCGTAGCCGGTGTCGCCGGCGAAGTAGAGGCGCTGTCCGTCGGGTGCGGTCAGGACCCAGCCGCCCCACAGGCTGTGGCAGGTGTCGGTGAGGGTGCGCTTGGACCAGTGGTGGGCAGGCACGAAGTCGAAGCGGACGCCGGACAGTTCGGCGCCTTCCCACCAGTCCAGCTCGGTGATGCAGGTGAACCGGCGGCGCCGGAACCAGCGGCCGAGGCCGGCCGGTACGAACACCGGTGTGGTGCGCGGGAGCCGGCGCAGGGTCGGGGCGTCCAGGTGGTCGTAGTGGTTGTGGCTGATGACGACCGCGTCGACGCGCGGCAGGGTGTCCCAGGCGACACCGACGGGGGTGATGCGGGCCGGGGTGCCGAGGATGCGACGGGACCAGACGGGGTCGGTGAGTACGGTCAGCCCGCCGACCCGGACGATCCAACTGGCGTGTCCCGCCCAGGAGACGGCGAGCGTGCGGGTGCCCACGCGGGGCAGCGGGCCGGGTTCGCAGGGAAGCCGGGGGATGTCGGCGAGGCTGTCGGGGGCGGGGCGTACGGCGCCTTCGCGGGCGAAGCGGGCGAGGGCCTTGAGGCCGGGCAGCGGCGCGGTGAGCCGATCGTGGAACGTCCGCGGCCACACCCGGTGTTCGCCGAGGGGGCGGGGCTCGGCCAGCGGCGGGAAAGGGGGTGCGGAGCTGCCGACTGCGCCGCTCGGCGTGGTCGTGGTGGCCGAGGTGGTCATCGGGGTCGTGGTGGTCGTCGTGGTGGCGGATCCGGGCTCATGCGTCTGCTGCGTCATCGAGGAGACTCCCGTCGCTGAGCGTCGTCGCGGAGATCGGCGAAGGCCGACCTCAAGGAGATCAACGCGCGTTCCACGTGTGGCAGTTCCCACGGCGAGGGTGACATGAGGCATTCCGTGCGTTCGTCGTCCGTGCCGCCCAGCAGGGGCCCCGTGGCGAGCCGTACGCGCAGCGCTCCGAGGTCGTCGCCGAAACGGTGGCCGCCGGGCGCGGGCATGCCGAGCCGGGCGGTGAGGAAGTCCTCCAGTTCCTGTGCGTCGCCAACGCCCTGCTCGGCGAGCGCTTCGCGCAGCGGGCCGAGGTCGGCGTACAGATGGCGGCCGGCCTGCGGCGGTCGGGCAAGCGCGCCGCCCGCGACGAGCGCGGCGTGCGCGGCGGCGGCCACGCGCGCGTGCAGGCGTACGGCGGCCTCGCGGCGCTCGGTGACGGGCTCGGGTTCGTCGAGGGCGTACCCGGCCGCGGCGGCGACCGGCTGGGCGACCCGGGCGCCGAGCGCGGTGAGGATGTCGAGCACGCGCGCGTGGAGGTGTTCCCCCGCCGCTCCGGAGGGGAAGCGGGCGACGGCGGCGGGCCAGCCGGGCGGCAGCAGGGCGCCGGCCAGGTCGGTGACGACGGTGACCCGCTCGGGCAGCATCTCGGCGGGGCTGATCAGGACGGTCTCGTGCGGGTCGTGCACGGTGTCGCGCCAGGTCTCGTCGCTGACCAGGTGCAGGCCCTCGGCGGCCGCGGCCTCGACGGTCTCGTGCAGCAGTTCGGGCGGGGCGACGGTGGCGGTGGGGTCGTCGGCGACGGACAGCACCAGCAGCCGGGGCTCGCCGCCCTCGGCGCGGATCCGGCGCACGGTCTCCAGCAGGGCGTACGGGTCGGGGACGCCGCCGCTCTCGGCCGGGGTGGGCACGTGGAAGACGGGCCTGCCCAGCAGGCGGGCGTAGGGCGCCCACCAGGCGGCGCAGGGGCGGGGCACGAGCACGTCACCGTCGTCGCCGGCGAGCGCGGCGGTCAGGGCGAGCAGCAGGGCGGGGGCGCCGGGGCCGGCGGCCACCCGGTCGGGGACGCAGGGCAGTCCGCGCCGGGTCCAGTAGCCGCAGGCCGCCTCCAGCAGGGCGGGGGCGCCGCCGACGGGCTGTGCGTCGGCGCGGCTCGCGGCGGCGGCGAGGTGGGCGGCGAGTTCGGGGAGCACGGGCAGGCCGTCGCTCGGCAGGGGCGGTCCGTAGCGGACGGGGCCGTGGTCCTCCAGGTCGGTCCGCCGCATGTCCGCCTCCGCGCAGTCCGTGTGCCGTGTGGTGTTCCCGTCCGGGCCGTGCTGTCCTCGTCGGCTGGTCCTGTGGCCGCTGCTGTGGTGCCGGCTGCGTGGCTGGTGGGTACGGTGCCTGCTGGTGGTGCCCTCGGGATGGTGTGTACCCGCCTGGCGGCCGTCCATGGCCGGTGGCCCGGGTCGCCCCGGTACGGCCCGCCCGGCGCCGCGCGTCAGCCGTCCGCGGACCTCCTGCGGCCGTGCAGCCGGTAGAGGGCGCCCCCGCAGGCCGCGGCGATCAGCACACCGCCGGTGACCAGGGCCGGGACCGAGTCGTCGAAGGTGCCTCCCTGCCCGGCGTCGGCCCCGTGCTCCACGGTCGCCGGGGCGCAGTCGGCGTCCTTGCCGGGCCCGGGGCAGGTGTGCCCGGCGGGGCAGGGCGCGCCGTGGGAGTCCCCGCAGTCACGGTCGCCACCGGTGCAGGGCCGCGCCTCGGCGCACTCCTGTCCGGTGCCATGGCACTGCGCGCCGTTCCGGCACTGCCCGGTCCCGTCGGCACAGGCGCCGCCGTCACTGCACTGGGCACTCCCCTCGTGCTGTGCCGCGCCCTCGTGACACGTCTCGCCCTCGCGGCACTGTTCGGCCCCCTCGTGACACGTCTCCCCCTCGCGGCACTGGCCGGCTCCTTCGTGACACGTCTCGCCCTCCCGGCACTGGGTACCGTCTTCGCGGTTCCCGCCGTCCTTACCGGTCCCGCCGTCCTGACTGGTCCCGCCGTCCTGACTGATTCCGCCGTCCTGGCCGGTCCCGCCGTCCTGACTGATCCCGCCGTCCTGGCCGGTCCCGCCATCCCCACCGGTCTCGACGTCCTCGCCGGTCCCGCCATCCCCACCGTTCACGCCGCCCTCGCCGGTCCCGCCATCCCCACCGTTCACGCCGGTCCCGCCGTTCACGCCGCCCTCGCACCCTGTGCCCTCCTCCAAGCCCCGGGAGGCGGGGTCGAGGGTGCCGGGGACCGGCCCGGCGAGGGCGTCGCAGGGCACGGAGACGGCGGCGGAGGCGCTGGGCGGGCTGGTGCCGGGGCCGGCCTCGGCCGGGGCGGCGGCGAGGGCGGCGGGCCCGGCTATGAAGAGCCCGGCACCGGCCAGGGCGGCGACGGACAGGGCACGGACGGTGCGGCGCATGAGGCGGGCTCCTCGGCACGACGGCGGACGCCGGACGCCGGGACGGCGGTACGGCTGCGGGACACGGCCGGCGTGCCCTCGCTGCCATCACAGCCCGCCGGCCGCCGCACCGCGCGCGGCCGGACCCCATTCGCGGGACGCGAACAGCCCCAACGGGTGACCCGGGACCGGCCGCCGGCCGCTCGTCGCACACCCGCCCCGGGGACGGTTCAGGGCAGGTTTTCCGTCTCCCGTGCAGGTCACTCGGTAAGTGCTCGGACCGTTCGCGTCGTACCGCACCGGGGAGGATCCTCGGTCCTGTGTCGGCTGCCGGTACCCGGGTACGCGGTGCGGGCCCTCTCCCCTCTGGAGGAAGACATGCAGCGAGGCAGTGACCGGTTGAGCGTCCATCGGGACGACGAGATGAAGCACGAGCTGAAGGGCCTGCTCCAGACCAGGCACCCGACGCGCGTCGAGGAGTGGCACGATCCGGAGCCGGCCGCCGACGACGACCCGGAGGTCTGGAGCGGGCCGGTGGGCGGTCTTGGGGCCCCGGCGTCGCTGGACCGGGCGCGGCTGGAGCTGGCCCGGCACCTGAGCCGGCACGCGTTCCCCGCGAACGCGGGCGAGCTGGCCCGGGCCCTGCGCCGGAGCAACGCACCGGGCTCGCTGGTCGACGCGGTGGCCGGGCTTCCGCGCTCGGCCCGGTACGCCCATGTGCAGCAGCTGGCCGAGGCGCTGGTGGGCGGCGGATGAGCCGGGGGCGGCCGGCGGAGATCGGCGCCGACCCGCCCGGGCCGCGCGCCGCCCGTTCCCGACGCCGACCGCCGTACCGCCCGGACAAGGAAGGTGAGGGATCATGCGTATCGCGTTTCTGGTGGCTCCCCAGGGCGTCGAGCAGATCGAGCTGACCGAGCCGTGGAAGGCGTTGGAGTCCGCGGGCCACGAGCCGGTGCTGGTGTCGACGCGTGCCGGCGAGATCCGGGCGTTCGACCATCTGGACAAGGCGGACGCGTTCCCGGTCGACGACGTCGTCGGCGAGACGTGGGCCGGTTCCTTCGGCGCACTGGTTCTGCCGGGCGGCGTGGCCAGTCCCGACTTCCTGCGCATGGACCCGGGAGCCGTGGCCTTCGTGAAGGAATTCTTCGTGCGGGGCCGTCCGGTCGCCGCGATCTGCCACGCTCCGTGGACGCTGGTGGAGGCGGACGTCGTACGCGGCCGGACGCTGACGTCCTGGCCGAGCATCCGGACGGACATCCGCAACGCGGGCGGCACCTGGGTGAACGAGCAGGTGGTGATCTGTGCCGACGGCCCGAACAAGCTGGTGACCAGCCGTAAGCCGGACGATCTGAAGGCGTTCTGCGACGCAGTCGTGGAGGTGTTCGCCGCCGAGACGGACTGACACCCCCGCAATCTTTCGCGTGCGGCCGCCTCAGGTGCCGGACGTGTCCGGAGTCGCCGCCTCGCCGCAGCAGCGCTCGCGGGCGCCCTCGCGGGTGCGGCCCGCACTGACCAGGCGGCGCGGGTTGCGCCGCAGGTACTCGCCCTCGAGCTGTGCCATGCGCTCGTTGTGGGCCCGCAGCGCGTCGTTCGAGCCGTACAGGAGGGTGTCGTGGCGCGTGCGGTGGATCGTCTCCAGCTCTTTCATGAGCTGCTGGTCGTCCAGTCGGCTGGGGTCGACTCCGGTCATGGTGGTGCCCCGCTCGTCGTGTTCGTTCATCCGGTTCGGGTACCCACCCGGACTGCACTGTCCCCGAGCGTTTCCGGGAGGGAGCCGTGGAGCTCGCGTTCCTTCAGTCCACTGTACGAACATCCGGCTCCCCGGGCCCTCCGGCGGAGCCACCGGGTCACCGGGCCCGTTCCACGCGGCGTTCGTCCCAGACCGGCTCGGGGGTCTCGCGGACGCGGCCGTCGCTGCCGAAGACCAGGAAGCGGTCGAAGGAGCGGGCGAACCAGCGGTCGTGGGTGACCGCCAGGACCGTGCCCTCGAAGGCCTCCAGGCCCTCCTGGAGGGCCTCGGCGGACTCCAGGTCGAGGTTGTCGGTGGGCTCGTCCAGCAGCAGGGCGGTGACGCCCTGGAGTTCCAGCAGGAGGATCTGGAAGCGGGCCTGCTGGCCGCCGGAGAGCCGGTCGAAGGACTGTTCGGCCTGGCCCGTCAGCTCGTAGCGGCGCAGCCGGGACATGGCCGCGCCCCGGTCCTGGGAGTGTTCCTTCCACAGGATGTCGAGGAGGGTACGGCCCTGCAGCTCGGGGTGGGCGTGGGTCTGCGCGAAGTGGCCGGGGACGACCCGCGCGCCGAGCTTCCACTCCCCCGTGTGCGCCACGTCCTCCCCGGCGAGCAGCCTGAGGAAGTGCGACTTGCCCGAGCCGTTGGAGCCGAGCACGGCGACCCGTTCGCCGTAGAAGACCTCCAGGTCGAAGGGGTTCATCAGGCCGGTCAGCCCGAGCCCCTTGCAGGTGACGGCCCTGATGCCGGTGCGGCCGCCCTTCAGGCGCATGGTGATGTCCTGCTCGCGCGGCGGCTCGGGCGGCGGGCCGGCCTCCTCGAACTTGCGCAGCCTGGTCTGCGCGGCCCGGTAGCGGGAGGCCAGGTCGGCGCTGTTCTCGGCTGCCTGTCGGAGCGTGAGGACCAGCTTCTTCAGCTGGGCGTGCTTCTCGTCCCAGCGGCGGCGCAACTCCTCGAAGCGGGCGAAGCGTTCGCGGCGGGCCTCGTGGTAGGTGGCGAAGCCGCCGCCGTGCACCCAGGCGTCGGCGCCGCCCGGGCCGGGCTCCACGGAGACGATCTTCTCGGCGGCACGGGCGAGGAGTTCACGGTCGTGGGAGACGAACAGGACCGTCTTGCGGGTCTCCTTCAGCTGCTGTTCCAGCCATCGTTTGCCGGGCACGTCCAGGTAGTTGTCCGGCTCGTCCAGCAGCAGCACCTCGTCGGTGCCGCGCAGCAGGGCCTCCAGGACGAGGCGTTTCTGCTCGCCGCCGGAGAGCGTGCGCACCTGCCGCCACTGGGCCCGCTCGTACGGCATGCCGAGCGCGGCGGTGGTGCACATGTCCCACAGGGTCTCGGCCTCGTAGCCGCGTGCCTCCGCCCAGTCGGCGAGGGCCTGCGCGTAGGTCAGCTGGGCGGCCTCGTCGTCGACGGTCATGATGGCGTGCTCGGCCGTGTCGACCGCCTCGGCCGCCTCGCGGATGCGGGGCGGGGCGACGGAGACCAGCAGGTCGCGTACGGTCGTCTCGTCGCGTACGGAGCCCACGAACTGGCGCATCACGCCGAGGCCGCCGCTGACGGTGACGCCGCCGCCGTGCGGTTTCAGCTCGCCGGAGATCAGCCGGAGCAGGGTCGTCTTGCCGGCGCCGTTCGGCCCGACCAGGGCGACGGCGGCGCCTTCACCGACCCGGAAGGAGACATCGCCGAGCAGCGCCCTCCCGTCGGGGAGGTAGTACTCGAGGTGCGCGGCTTCCAGATGTCCCATGAAGAGGCATTCTGTGGGGCGCCCCCGACCTGGGGCAAACCCTTATCGGTCCTGGGGCGGCCGCCGGCCGGCGCCGGGTCCGGCGGCGGCCGGGAGCGGGCCGGCCGCGTCCAGGGGCTCTCCGGCCGGGCCGCCCTCGCCCGCCGGTACGACGGTGGCGCCGGCCCAGGACAGTGCCTCGAAGCCGTCGGACGGGGAGCCCTCCAGGATCACCACGCCGGTGTTCTCCAGCGGGCGCAGGGCGGCGAAGGCCACGTCGACGTTGCCGGCGCGGGCGGCGGTCCACATGCGGATGGCGGCGCCGTGGCTGATCATGGCGACGCTCCCGGCGCCGCTCGCGGCGGCCTCGGCGATCACGGCGTCGTACCGGGCCAGGGCCTCCGCGCCGCTCTCCCCTCCCGGCATGCGCAGCCCGGTGTCCCCGGCCGCCCAGGCGAAGATCGTCTTCATGTAGAGATGCCCCTGTGCGGAGTCGCCGGGCACCATCTCCAGGTCGCCCGCGGACACCTCCCGGATGCCGTCCCGGACGATCACCTCAAGACCGCGGGCGGCGGCCAGCGGGGCGGCCGTCAGCCGGGTGCGGACGAGCGTGGAGGCATAGACGGCCTCGATGGCCTCACCCGCGAGCACCTCGGGCAGGGCGGCGGCCTGTCGCTCCCCGAGCGGGGTCAGACCGGGCCCGGGTACGGCGGTGTCCAGCAGGAAGCCGGCATTGGACGGGGTCTGGCCGTGGCGGACGAGGAGCAGGCGCATGCGGGGTTCCTCTCACTCGATCGCACCACCGACGCACGAGAAACGGCGACTTCAGGGTACTCGCCCGGGCATGAGCCCAGACGTCGACCTCACTGTCCCGAAGCCCGGGCGGCACGCGCTGCGCGACCGGCTGCTCGCTCTGGACGGCCGCCTCTTCGAGAGGGCCGCCGAGTGGCACTGGCCGGGTGCCGAGCGCGTGTTGCCGCGGCTGAGCCGCAGCGCCAATCACGGCGTGTTGTGGTTCGCGACGGCGGCCGCCATGAGCGCGAGCCGTACGCCGCGGGCCCGGCGGGCCGCCTCCCGCGCGATCGCCTCCCTGAGCCTGGCCTCCCTGACCATCAACACCCTCGGCAAGCGGTCGGTGCGCCGCGCGCGGCCGGTTCTGGACCCGGTGCCGCTGGTGCGGCAGCTGAAGCGGCAGCCGGTCACCACCTCGTTCCCGTCGGGTCACGCGGCGTCGGCGGCCGCGTTCGCGACCGGTGTCGCCCTCGAGTCGCCGGCCTGGGGGGCGGTGGTGGCGCCGGTGGCGTTCTCCGTGGCCATGTCCCGCGTCTACACGGGGGTGCACTTCCCGAGCGATGTGCTCGCGGGGGCGGCACTGGGCGCGGGCGCCGCGTTCGCCGTGCGGGCTCTGCTGCCGGCCCGCACCCAGGTCGTGCCGGCCGAGCGGTCGCGGGCCGCGGCGCCTGCCCTGCCCGGGGGCGAGGGTCTGGTGGTCGTCGCCAACCGCGCCTCGGGCACCTGCGAGCGGGTGCGTGTGCTGCGTCGGGCGCTGCCCGGTGCGGAGCTCCTGGAGTGTGAACCCCAGGACACGGAGGCCGAGTTGGAGAAGGCGGCCGCGCGGGCACGGGCGCTCGGGGTGTGCGGGGGCGACGGGACGGTGAACGCGGCGGCCGCGGTCGCGCTGCGGCACGGCCTGCCCCTCGCGGTGCTGCCCGGCGGCACGCTCAACCACTTCGCCCACGACCTCGGGGTGGAGGACGAGCGCACGACGGCCGGTGCCGTGCAGCGGGGCGAGGCGGTCCGGGTGGACGTGGGCCGGTTCACCGCCGGAGACCTGGAGGGCGTCTTCCTGAACACGCTGAGTCTGGGCGTCTATCCGGAGCTGGTGCGCATCCGGGAGCGCTGGTCGCCCCGGATCGGCGGCTGGCCGGCCGGGGTGCTCGGCGCGTTGCGGGTGCTGCGCGCGGACCGGCATCCGCTGGAGGCCGAACTCGGCGGACGGCGCCGCCCGTTGTGGCTGCTGTTCGTGGGCAACGGCATCTACCACCGGATGGGGCTCGCGCCCGGCCGCCGGACCGGCCTGGCGGACGGGCTGCTGGACGTGCGGGTCGTGCACGGCAGCCGCAGGCCCGCGCTGCGGCTGCTGGCGGCCGCAGCGGCGGGCCCGCTCACCCGTTCCCCGGCCCATGCGGCGGTGCAGGTGAAGCGGCTGCGGCTGACCGGTCTCGCGCCGGGGACACCGCTGGCGTACGACGGGGAGGTCACCGAGGTGCGGGGGGAGGTGCTGGTCGAGAAGCTGCCGGGGGCCCTGACGGTCTACCGGCCGCTGCCCTGAACCACCTCAAGTCCTCCAGTCCACAGTCCACATCCTGAAACGGTAGTCTCACCATTCGGCATGCGCGCGTACCGTGGGACGTGCCGCAGGACGGGGTCGCCGGCCCCGGAACGGGTACGACGAGGAGGGGCACAGCCATGCCGAAAGCGCAGGAGACCGCCGTCTACACGCACGGGCACCACGAGTCGGTGCTGCGGTCGCACACCTGGCGGACCGCCGCCAACTCCGCGGCCTATCTGCTCGGTTCACTGAAGCCCCACATGAAGATCCTGGACATCGGCTGCGGACCGGGCACCATCACCGCCGACCTGGCGGAACTGGTTCCCGACGGCCGGGTCACCGGCGTCGACCAGGCGCCGGGAATCCTGGAGCAGGCCCGGGAGACCGCTGCCGCGCGCGGTCTGGGCAACGTGGACTTCGCGGTCGCCGACGTGCACGCCCTGGACTACCCCGACGACACCTTCTGCGTGGTCCACGCCCATCAGGTGCTCCAGCACGTCGGCGACCCGGTGCAGGCGCTGCGCGAGATGCGCCGGGTGACGAAGCCGGGCGGGTTCATCGCCGTACGCGACGCGGACTACGCGGCGATGACCTGGTATCCGGCGGTGCCGGGCCTGGACGACTGGCTGGACCTGTACGAGCGGGTCGCCCGGGCCAACGGTGGCGAGCCCGACGCCGGGCGCCGGCTGAAGGCCTGGGCGCTGGCCGCGGGCCTCACGGACATCACGGCCACCTCCGGCACCTGGACGTTCGCCGCACCGGAGGAGCGGACCTGGTGGAGCGGGCTGTGGGCGGACCGGACCCTCGCCTCGGCCTACGCCGAGCGGGCCGCCCAGGGCGGTCACGCGACGCCGGAGCAGCTGCGGGCGGTGTCCGAGGCCTGGCGGGAGTGGGGCCGGCGGGAGGACGGCTGGTTCACGGTGGTGCACGGCGAGATCCTGTGCCGCAAAGAGGTCACCGGTCCTCGCGGGTGAACTCCCCGGTGAAGGAATAGGCGGCCCAGGGGCCGGTGAGTTCCACCCGGATTCCGGGCGACTCGCCCTTCGTACGGTCCACCAGTTCCACGAATTCCTCGGACTCGGCCCGCGACACCAGATAGGCCGCGTCGAGCACGTTCCGGCCCGGCGCCTCGGAATGCGGGGGCTGCGGCGGGTACAGCCGGACCTCCTCGGCATGCCGGGAGAGGCGCTCGTGCAGGGTCCGGGCGTAGGTCTCGTCGGCCCGCTCGCTTTCGGCGTACGCCCTCACGCCCCACTCCACCCGGCCCTCCAGCCGGTCGAGGGTGTGCCGGAAGTCGTCCTCGCGGGCCTCGATCATCGTCCGGACCCCGCTGTCGTCCCGGAAGACGGTGGCGGGCCGCAGCGGCAGCGGGGTGGTGACGGTGGTGAGCGCGTCGATCACGCCCTGGTGGGCCCGGGCGGTGGCGGCCAGCCAGTCGTGGTCCGCCAGGCGGGCCCGCAGGGCCTCCTCGCAGAAGTCGCCCTCCGGGACCGTACTGACGACCGCGACCAGCCCGTGGTGGTGCAGCAGCGCGGGCGGCGCGCCCCCGACGCCCGTCAGCTGGGCCTGCAGGGGCGCTCCGAGGGGGCGGCAGACGGCGTAGACGTAGCGCAGTCCGGTCATGGGGCCTCCTAAGGCACACGGCCGGCTTCCAGTCGATCCCATCTGCTCCGACTTGTCGACCGAGACGCCGGACACTGCGCGTCCGGGCTGGTCAGCGCAGGGACGCGAGGCGGCGGCGGGCCGGGTCCAGGGCGCGGCCGCGGGCCGCAAGGCCGCCCCAGGGGTCGGTGCGGGCCTGGCCGACGGCGTCGGCGACGGCGACGGCGACGGTCCAGCGGCGGGCGTCGACACCGGGGTCGTCCACCTGGTCCCAGCTGAGCGGCACCGCGACGGGGGCGCCGGGCAGGGCGCGCACGCTGTAGGGGGCGACGGCCGTCTGTGCGTAGGCGTTGCGCTGCACGTCGAGGTAGAGGCGGTCGCCGCGGTCGTCCTTGCGGGCGGCCGTGGTGAGCCGGTCCGGGTGCGCTCTTTGCGCGAACTCGGCGACTTCGTGGGCGAACGGGCGGACCTCGTCGAAGTCGTGGCGTCCGTTCAGCGGCACGACGAGGTGGAGTCCGCGCGAGCCGGTGGTCATCGGCGCGGCGGGCAGGCCGAGTTCGTCCAGCAGCTCGTGGAGCCATCCGGCGGCCTGCCGGACGGGCGCGAAGTCGTCGCCGGGAGGGTCGAGGTCGAAGACCAGCCGGTCGGGGTGGTCGGGGCCGCCGGCCCGGTCGGTGCGGGAGAGCCAGCGGTGCAGGGTGAGACAGGCCTGGTCGGCGAGGTAGACGAGGGTGGCGGTGTCGTCGCACACGACGTGCGTCACCGTGCCGCCCTCCTTGGCGACCTCGGCCCGGGTGATCCAGTCCGGGTAGTCGTCCGGGGTGTTCTTCTGCATGAACCGGGCCCCGTCCAGGCCGTCCGGATGCCGTTCCAGCATCAGCGGACGGCCCCGCAGGTGCGGCAGCAGGTACCGGGCGACGGACCGGTAGTAGTCGGCGAGGTCGCCCTTGGTGTACTCCTTCGCGTCCTGCGTGCCCGGGAAGAGCACCTTCCCGGGCCGCTGGATCTCCACCGTGCGGCGGCCGGCCCGGATCGGGCGCACCCCGTCGTCGGGGTCGGCGGTCATCCCACGATCGCCTCCTCGACCAGCAGTTTCGCCGCGGCCGCGATGCCCAGGGCGTCGATGCCGGCCGCGTGCAGCTGCTCGTCGGGTGCGGCCGAGCCCGGCATGGTGCGCACCGCGAGCCGGACCAGGCGGGGCACCGGCCCGCCGTCGCCGAACGCCTCGGCGACGGCATCGCCGAGGCCGCCCTGCTCGTGGTGGTCCTCGACGGTCACCAGGCAGCCGGTCTCCTCTGCGGCCCGGCGCAGGGTCTGCCCGTCGACCGGCTTGACGGAGTACAGGTCGACCACCCGCACCGCGATGCCGTCCTGCGCGAGCCGGTCGGCGGCGGCCAGCGCCTCGTGCACGGTGACCCCGGCCGCGACGACGGTCAGCCGGTCCTCGTCACCGGAGCGCAGCACTTTGCTGCCGCCGACCGGGAACTCCTCGTCCGGGCCGTAGATCACCGGGCTCGCGCCGCGCGACGTGCGCAGATAGCGGATGCCGTCGAGGGCGGCCATCTCCGCGACCAGCCGGGCGGTCTGGTTGGCGTCGCACGGGTACAGCACGGTCGAGCCGTACACGGCCCGGAACATCGCCAGGTCCTCCAGGCCCATCTGCGAGGGCCCGTCCTGGCCGATCGCGACACCCGCGTGCGAGCCGACCAGATTGATGCCGGACCCGCTGATGGAGGCCATGCGCACGAAGTCGTGGGCGCGGGTGAAAAAGGCCGCGAACGTGGAGGCGTACGGCACCCAGCCGCGTGTCGCCATGCCGACGGCCGCGGCGACGAGCTGCTGTTCGGCGATGTAGCACTCGAAGAAGCGGTCGGGGTGCTCCTTGGCGAACAGCTCGGTGCGGGTGGAGTCGCCGACCTCGCCGTCCAGGGCGACGATGTCGCCGCGGGCGGTGCCGAGCGCGGCAAGGGCCTTGCCGAAGGCGTCCCGGGTGGCGACCTCCTCCCCCTGGTCGTAGTGCGGCAGTTGGAGGACTTCGGTGGTGAGGGAGCGGAGGACCGCGGCGGCGGGCGGTTCGCCGACCGTGACGTGCAGCTCGCGCGGGCCGCCCAGTTCGGCGATGGCCTCCTCGGGCTCGGGCAGCGGCTTGCCGTGCAGGCCTTCGCGGTCCTGGACGGCGGCGACGCCCTTGCCCTTGAGGGTGCGGGCGAGGATCACCGTGGGCTGCCCGGTCGTCGACAGCGCCTCGCCGTACGCCCGGTCGATCGCGTCGACGTCGTGCCCGTCGACAGCGATCGTGTGCCAGTCGAAGGCCTGGAAGCGGCGGGCGTAGGCGGCCAGGTCGTGGCCGTGCCGGGTCGGGCCGCGCTGGCCGAGCCGGTTGACGTCCACGATCGCGACGAGGTTGTCCAGGTGCTCGTATCCGGCGTGCTCGGCGGCCTCCCACACGGAGCCCTCGGCCAGCTCGCTGTCCCCGCACAGCACCCACACGCGGTAGCCGGAGCGGTCCAGCCGTTTCCCGGCGAGGGCGATGCCGACGCCGACCGGCAGGCCCTGGCCGAGCGAGCCGGTGGCCGTCTCCACCCAGGGCAGCCGGCGCGGGGTGGGGTGTCCTTCGAGGCGGCTGCCGAGCTTGCGGAAGGTGAGCAGCTCGCCGTCGTCGATGACACCGGCCGCCTTGTAGGCGGAGTACAGCAGGGGCGAGGCGTGTCCCTTGGAGAGGACGAAGCGGTCGTTGGCGGGGTGTTCGGGGCGCTCGAAGTCGTAGCGCAGATGGCGGGCGAGCAGGACGGCCATCAGATCGGCGGCGGACATCGAGGAGGTCGGATGCCCGGACCCGGCAGCGGCGGCGGCCCGCACGCTGTCCACGCGCAACTGCTGCCCGAGTTCGGCGAGTTCGGCGGTGTTCATGAGTCTCCTTCTGCTGCGCCCGGGGAGTTCGGGCGGTGTGCGAGGGCTGGGAGGGCGCCGGGCAGTTCGGGTGACGCCGTGTCCAGCGGGACCGCCCAGGAGCGGACCAGACCCAACTGGACGCCCTGACGCGGCAGTACGGCCTCCAGGAGCCAGTCGGCGGCGACGCGGACGCGGTTGCCGGGCAGCGCGGCCAGGTGGTAGCCGCGGGTGACCGCGCCGGCCGGCGGGCCGGACAGCGGGATACCGAGCGGGTTGGCGGTGGCCCGGACGCCGCCGAGGTC
Source organism: Streptomyces cellostaticus (assembly GCF_001513965.1). Lineage (GTDB taxonomy): Bacteria > Actinomycetota > Actinomycetes > Streptomycetales > Streptomycetaceae > Streptomyces > Streptomyces cellostaticus. The sequence continues at coordinate 623,723 of NZ_KQ948015.1, forward strand.
GACGGCGAAGCCGAGGTCACGGTGGCGGTAGGCGCGCCGGCGCCGGCCGAGGCCGAGCGAGGCGGCCACGTTCTCGCCGGCCACCTTGCCCTGGCGCCAGGCGTGCTGGGCGGTCATGGAGGTGAAGCTGCCGGGCTGCCCCAGATCGGGTACGGCGGCCGCGTCGCCGCAGGCGAACACCTGGGCGCGGCCCGGCACCTGGAGATAGGGGTCCACGATCAGCCGGCCCCGCTCCAGGGGCAGCCCGACGGCCTCGACCAGTGGATCGGGGCGTACCCCGACGCACCACACCAGGGTCCGTGTCGCCACGAACTCGCCATCGGTCAGCAGCACCCCGTCGGGGGTGGCCTCCTTCACCGAGGTTCCCGTCCGTACGTCGACGCCCCGCGCCCGCAGCACCCGGTCGGCCGTACGGGAGAGCCGCTCGTCCAGCCCGGGCAGGACCCGGGGCGCGACGTCGAGCAGGATCCAGCGCGGCCGCCGGGAGCCGGGCAGCCGGCGGCGCGCGAGGCTGTCGGTGAGCAGGTGCAGGTGCGCGGCCACTTCGGTGCCGGTGTAGCCGGCGCCGGCCACGACGAACGTGCACCGGGCGGCGCGGACGTCCGGGTCGTCGTCGGCGGCGGCGAGTTCCACCTGCCGGGTGACGTGGTCGCGCAGGTACAGCGCCTCGGGCAGCCCGCGGAACCCGTGTGCGTGCTCGGCGACGCCGGGGATCGGCAACAGCTTGTTGACGCTGCCGACCGCGAGGACCAGCCGGTCGTAGCCGAGGGTGCCGGCGCCGCCCTCGGGGTCCGTGTAGGAGACGGTGCGCCCGTCCAGGTCGACGCGGCCGGCCTCGCCGAGCACCAGTCGCACCCCGTGCAGGGTGCCGGGCAGCGAGACGGTGACCCTGCGGGCCTCCAGGATCCCGGCGGCGACGTGGGGCAGCAGGGGCAGATACAGGAAGTAGTCGGTCGGATTGAGCAGGGTGATGCCGACCCGGCCCCGGGTCAGCCGGGCGAGCGTGCGGGCGGCCCGGTACCCGGCGAAACCGGCGCCGACGATCACGACACGGGGTCGACTCACGGTGTGCCTCCGGGGGTCCGGCTCCTTGGAGGCCTTCCGCGTAACCGGGCCCGGGCCACCCAAACGCCACCGGCCTCACCCGGATGCCGACCGGGCCCGTCCCGGCCGGCATCCGCCGGGAGCAGGCCCGGTGGTGCGGACCCTCGGGGTCGATGGGCGGACAGGGCGGGGCCTCGGACGGCATCGACGGACAGGACACGCCGACCGGGCAGGGCAGGCCGCCGGGACCCACGAGACCCAGAGCCGGCGGCCCGCACCCTCGGGGACGACGGCCACCCACGACAGAGCCTCAACGAACACCGACCCCTGCGGGCGGGGCAGGCAGCCCGGGTCAGGCCCGGTGGTGCGGACCCTCGGGGTCGATGGGCGGACAGGGCGGGGCCTCGGACGGCATCGACGGACAGGACACGCCGACCGGGCAGGGCAGGCCGCCGGGACCCACGAGACCCAGAGCCGGCGGCCCGCACCCCCGGGAACGACGGCCACCCACGACAGAGCCTCAACGAACACCGACCCCTGCGGGCGGGGCAGGCCGCCGGCATCAGGCCCGGTGGTGCGGACCCTCGGGGTCGATGGGCGGGAAGGGCGGGGCCTCGGACGGCATCGGCGGGTAGGGCACGCCGAGTCCGCCGGGCGGGCCGGCCGGCGGGGTGCCGCCGATCACGTGGCCCGGGGTGGAGGGGTGCGGGTGCTTCGGGTGGGCGGCGCCGCGCAGGACGAAGGCGAGAACGCCCAGGATCGCCGCGGTGATCAGCGCGGCGGCCCAGCCCGGCAGACCGGCCGCGAGGCCCAGGCCCAGGGCGAGCGCGAGCGCGAGCGCGCCGCCCGCGTACAGGGCGACGGCGCCCGAGGCGGCGTACAGCATGGCCGTGCGGCGCTGCTTGCGGCTCTGCTCGCGCAGCTCGTCGCGCACCGTCTCGCGTGCCACCTGTGCCAGCTCTTCGACAAGGTGCTTGTCCAGATGTTCCAGGTGATCCAGGTGATCCTTACGGTCCATGAACTGCGGGTACCCGCTGTGCACGACGTGTAACAGCGTCGGCCACCGCCGTGGCCTGTGCGGGCCGGGCCGCCCCAACTAGGCTCGTCCGCATGGAGATTCTGGGCGCCTCGCTGCGCATCTGCGTCGACGACCTCGACACCGCGATCCCCTTCTACGAACGTCTCGCGGGCGGCAGAGCTCTCCGGTTCGAACGCGGTGGCGTGCGGGTCGCCGCGGTCGGCTCCTTCCTGCTGATGAGCGGTCCCGAAGCCGAGCTGGAGGTGCTGCGCAAGGTGGCGGCCACGATCGCCGTGAAGGACGTGGACGAGGCCCACCGGCTGCTCGCCGACCTCGGCGCCCGGATCATCGCGGGACCGGTGGAGACGCCGGCGGGCCGCAATCTGCTCGCCATGCATCCGGACGGCTCGCTGTTCGAGTACGTGGACCACCGGGGCTGAGCCTGCCGCTCAGGGCGACTCCGGTCGCATCCGGAAGTCGTAGCGCGCGGGCAGGGGCTCGTCGGTGAGGCGGGCCCACAGCCGGCTGATCGCCTCCGCGCCCTCGCGCAGGTCGGCCACCTCGAACCCCTCCTCGAACACGGCCCGGGCCTCGGCGCGCCGTCCCTCGGCGAGGAGCAGTTCGGCCTCCAGCAGCCGGAACCGGCCGCGCCGCCGGACGGCGGGCCGCAGCCGCTCCCACACGGCGCGGGCGTCGGCCGTCCGCCGGACCCTGAGCAGCGCCTGAAGGGTCTCGCGGCCGAGCGCGGCCACGGCGGCCGTCCAGGCCTCGCCGTCGTCGCGCCGCTCGCGGCACAGGTCGTCGAAGGCCTCCGCGTACCGTTCGGCGGCCCGCTCGTGGTGGCCGGACTCCTGGTCGGCCACGGCCAGACAGCGCAGCAGCGGCCACAGGGACGGCGCGAGGTGCAGCGCCCGCTCCCAGCTGCGCACCGCCTGGGCACGGTCGCCCGCATGCCACTGGGCGACGCCGAGGTGGTACTCGGTGTGCGGGGTGGCGGGCGCGGTCTCCAGCATGTCCCGCCAGTGCGGGGCGACGAGGGTACCGCCGGGCGGGCGGACCCGGCGCGGCTCCGGCAGTGCACCGGTGCGCAGCAGTTCCAGCCAGGGCGCCTGTGCCTCGCCGAGGGTGGACTCGGGAAACGGCGTGCCCGGCAGTTTCCAGTCGGCGCGCAGTACTTCGAGTGCGCCCCAGCCGGAGCCGGCGGCCAGGATCTCGCCGGGTTCGGTGTCGGCGTACGGCTTCCAGGCCGCGTACGCCTCTTCGACGCGGGCGCGCGGCAGGACCGCCGCGAGCCGCTCTTCGGCGCCCTGGACGAGCGCCGTCCACTCGCCCTCGCGGGGTGCGTCGAGCGGCCCGTACGCCTCCAGCCAGGACACCTCGCTCTCCGGCTCCAGCCGGACGTGCTCCAGCTGGGTGCGGGCGAGCCCCGCCTGGATCTCGCAGTAGCCGCCGGTGCCGGGCTCGGTGAGCCACTGCTGCCAGCGCCGGCCGCCGGGCCCGCTCCCCCACACGAACAGCTTGCGGCCGCGCAGCACATCGGTGGAGGTCTGCACCAGCCCGTGTCCGTCCGCGTCCAGCGCGGCGATCCAGCGGCGCCGGCCGTCCGGGACCTCGTAGAAGTAGTCGGCGGCGAAGGGGCTGTTGAGCGGGTACGTGCGATCGATGCCGTCGTACGACGGGACGGGCACGCGGCGCAGCCGGCGCTCGTAGCCGATGGGGGTACCTCCCACGCCCTCAAGGCAGTGGGGGAGCCAGGCTTCCTCGGCGGGGGCGAGGATCCGGCGTTCCTCGGGCACGGCGATGTTGGACCACCAGTACGTGGGGGCCGGGCGCTCGTGCGGATTACGGATCCGGACGCCGACGTGGAGGAACTCCGAGCCCTCCGGGAGCCACAGGTCGACCTGGAAGGGCAGGTCGCGCAGCCGCTCCCACTCCCACAGGCGCAGCATCTCACCGCCGTCGGGGGCGGGGACGCGGGCGGCGTGCAGGGGCGCGCAGGAGAGGGTGGTGTGGCCGGTGGCGCCGATGTTCCATTCGATGCCGCCGGAGTACCAGGCGCCGTTGAGGGCGAAGCCGGCGGGCTGGAACACCGGGTTGCGGTAGAGGAGTTCGCGTCCGGTGGGCAGGTGGAGCAGGGAGACGATGCGGCCGCCGAGACCGGGCAGGACGGTGGCGCGCAACCGGTCGTTCTCGATCACCAACGCGTCGAGGGTGCGGGGTTCGCGGGTTCTGTCGTAGCCGTCGCGCACGCGCACCGGCAGCAGGCTGTGCAGTGGCTCGTACTCGAGCTGCCGGGCCATGTCGCACGGCGTGTCGTCGCGTGCTCGGTCGTCGATGCGGTGGATCTCGTCGAGCGGGCGGAGTGGGGGCAGGGGGTTGTCGGGTCCCAACTGCGCGGCGGGCAGGGTCAGTACCTCACGTCGGATCCTCGTCACGATGACCAGGGAACCCGGCGCGCGGTGAGTCGGCCAGGGGCGCTGCCGGTCAGGATTGCGCAAAGGCGTCCGCGACCACGCTCGGCGAGCAGCGCGCCGGCGGTGCCGTCCGGGTCGAGGCCGGGTTCGTGGACGGTGACGCCGAGGCCGGCACAGTGCGGGCGGGCGAGCAACGGTCGCAGCAGCTCGACCAGTTCGGCCGTCGGGGTGGGGGCTGTCGACGGCGAGCAGACGGACGGGGCGAGGACGCCCGCGTGCGGGTGCACCCAGAAGCCGTCGAGCCCGGGCACCTCGAATGCCTGTGCGGCGGCCCGGGCGAGGGCGCCTGCGCCCTACGCGCGGATGTGCCCGACGGTGACCACCGGGATCTTCGGCGCGGCGAGTTCGGCCCGGCCCTCCACGAAGCAGTCGCGGATGCCGAGGAACCGCACGTCCTCGACCCGCAGGTAGGGCCCGAGCCCCTCCGGGTTGGTCAGGTCCCGCTGCCCGCGCCCGGTGCCCGGCACGACCTCCTGGCCGCTCGCCGCGCCGATCCGGTCGGAGTTGCCTGGGTGGCGGAAGTCGGGCGAGGCGTCGATCGCCGCCGGCCCGTACGGCCCGGACGGCGCAGGGCGAGCAAGGCGCCGACCTGGATGGAGCAGTCGCCGCCGAGGACGAGGGGGGAAGTCACCGGCGCGGACGTGGTGTTCTCCGCTGCTCGCGCAGGGCGTCGGCCAGTTCGTGGCAGCCGGGTACGGTGCCGGGGGCGGGCGGGCGCAGGCCGAGGCTGGAGGGGGCGTCGAGCACCACGAGAGTCGGCATGCCGACCCCCCCCTCGCCGAAGAAACGATCAGCCGCCGGAGCGCATCTCCGCGGTCAGCGCCCAGCGTTCGTGATCCCGCCAGGCTCCGTCGATGAAGATCATGTCGGGTGAGAAGCCTTCCAGACGGAAGCCGGCGCCCCGCGCCAGCGCGACGGAGGCGGCGTTGTCGGGCTGTACGTTGATCTCCAGGCGGTGCAGCCCCAGCGGCCCGAACGCGTGCCCGATCACCAGCTCCAGGCCCTCGCGCATCAGCCCCCGGCCGGCCGCGTGCACGAAGGCGCCGTAGCCGAGCGCGCCGCACTGGAAGCCGCCTCGGACGATGTTGTTGATGTTGATGAACCCGGCGATGTCCCCGGTGCCCTTCTCACACACGAGGAATCCGGCCCTGGCCGGATCTTCGATGAGCGGCCCGGCGTAGGCGGCGTAGCCCTCGTCGGTGTCCGGCGGGAACAGCCACGGCCGGTGCAGATCCTTGCTCTCCCTGGCCCGGGCGGTGAACTCGGGACCGTCCTCGAGGGTGAAGGGACGGATTCCCACGCGGGGGCCTATGGCGAGATAGCGGGATGCGGTGTTCGGCATCCGGCCAGCCTACGCGTCACCGGTCACGGCGCTTCATGGCACAAGCGCCGAGCAGGGCCGCCCACAGCGGCACGTCTTCGGGCTCATGCGGCCAGGCTGGGGCCGGGGGCGCCGGCCCGCACGGCGGGTGGCGCCCTCCGGGTGACTCAGCCACCGAGGACCGGCAGTTCCAGCACCCCGGTGTCCCCGGGCGCGCTGACCACGGTGACCGGCTTGATCCCCCGGTTGCCGTAGTACGCGTCGTCGCTCGCCGCGATCACGAACCGCAGCCGGTGCCCCTTGGCGTACCGGTGCACGATGCCCGGCAGCGTCACGGTGAAGCTCTGGGTCACGTCGGGCACGCGGACCGGCGCGACCAGCCGGTGCACCAGCGTCCTGGTGCCGTCGGGCGCGACGTCGTACAGCTTGGCGAACAGCACGAGCTTGTCGGCCGCGTCGCCGGAGTCCTGCGTCCGCTCGGCCTTCGGCGACACGACCCTCAGGGTGGCGCGGGGCGCGCCGACGACATCCGTGGTGCGGGCGAGGGGCTCGCTGGTCCAGCCCAGATAGGTGCCCTCGGTGTCGTAGGGCGCCGGGTCCGGCAGCCCGAGGAGCCCGGTGAGGGAATTCTCCGAATGGCTCGTGGAGATCAGCCGGTTGGTGTACGTACGGCTGCCCCGGGCGACCTTCGCGCGGTTGTCGACGAGCTTGCCGTCGCCGGAGAGGTAGAGCTTCTCGGTGAGGGCGGGAAGGCGGGCGGCGGTGGCGTAGGTGCGGTCGGGGTCGGTGATCCAGTCGCGGTAGTAGGCGAGGGCCGGCCCGGTGTCGGCGCCCTTGTGCCCCCGGAGGTAGCGGTCGAACCAGGCGAGGATCCGCCTGCCCACATAGCTGGACTCCAAGTTGCCGTGAAGCAGGTTGAGTTCACCGGTGTCCGGGTCGCTGGTGCCGCCGCTGTGCCCCCAGGACTGCCAGATCATCTTGGCGGGCGTGCCCTGGTCCTTGAGCGTCTTGTACGTCGCCGTCGCCTCGTTGAGGTCGAAGAGGGTGTCGGCCTGCCCCTGGACCAGCAGGGTCGGCGCCTTGACCCGGCTCAGATACGACACCGGGGAGACGCTGTGGGCGTAGGTGAGCAGCTCGGCGGTGGCGTCGGCCGGGTAGCTGCCGGAGTCGAGGGTGTGGATGATGTCGCAGGCCGGGGTGACGAAGTGCAGGCAGGCAAGGGAGTTGATCCGGGACGGGTCGAGGTTCGGCTCGGTCAGCGGCTGGCTCTCGCCGGCGAGGTAGAAGCCGTTGGTCCACTGCCACTTGAAGGCGCCGGGGACGGTCCCGGCGGTGTTGTTCGGGTCCAGCGAGTAGGCCAGGTCGTTCCAGGTGACCAGGGGCACGAGCGCGTCGACGCGGTGGTCCACGGCGGCCGTGGCCAGCTGGATCGCGCCTCCGTAGGAACCGCCGATCATGCCGACGCGCGGGTCACCGGCGGAGTCGAGGGTGACGAAGTCGGCCCTGGTCCCGTCGTCGGTGGTCCTTCGTCCGCCCAGGAAGTCGATGAGCCGGGAGGCGGCGATGCCGTCGATGCCCGGGTCGTCCATCGAGATGAGGCAGCCGGACTTGCCGAAGCCGAGTCCGGAGTAGATGAGGGAGACGTAGCCACGCTCGGCGAAGGCTTTGCCGATGACATCGGTCGAGCCGTCGGACTTGCTCCCGCCGAAGCCGTTCGTGGCGAGCAGGGCGGGTGCGGGGTGGGAGCGGTCCACGCCCGCGGGGCGGTAGAGGTCGGCGTCCACCGTGCAGGTGCGACCACCGGCCTGGACGGTGAACTTCAGTGCGGTGACGGTGTATCGACCGCTCGCGGCTGTGGGAGCGGTGAGGGTAAGGGGTGCGGTGAGCGCGACACCCAGGGCGAGAGCGAGCGGGGCCCGGGATCTGGGCACGCGTCGGGACACGGAGACCTCCATACTGAGGCAACGCGGATACCGGCCGGTAGGTAGCGGCCGTTCACCATGCTGTGACACGTGTCAGATCACGGTCAATCCAGCTAACGTGTGGTTTCTTGACAGGGATTCAGTAGCGAATCTCAGCGCAGGGCGGGCTCGTCCAGCATCAACGTGCCGGCGTCCGCGTCGAGTTCGGCCGTGACGCCGAAGGGTATGGTCAACGCACCCTCGCAGTGACCGAATCCGAACTCCTCGACGACGGGGACGCCGAGCGAGCCGAGGCGGTCGGCGAGCATGGGCCGCACCCGTTCGTAGGGATCGCACCGCTCCCAGGAGCCGAGCAGCACCCCGCGCACCCCCTCCAGCCAGCCCGCGCGCAGCAGCTGGGTGAGGTAGCGGTCCAGCCGGTACGTCTCCTCGCCCACGTCCTCCAGGCACAGCAGTCCGCCGCGCGCCGAGGGGCGGGCCTGCGGGGCGCCGCGTTCCGCGGCGAGCAGGCTCAGACAGCCGCCGAGGGTGACACCGCGGGCCCGGCCCGGGACGAGGGCGGTGCCGTCGGAGGCGATGGTGCGGACGGTCTCCGGGGCGAAGAGCGTGGCCCGCAGATGCCCCTGCGCCCGATCGTTCTTGGTGAAGTCGATGCCGGCCGCCATCGGCCCGTGCAGGGTGGCGAGCCCCAGGCGGGTGGCGAAGGCCTCGTGCAGGACGGTGATGTCGCTGAAGCCGACGAACACCTTGGGCCCGGCGGCGCGCATCGCCTGCCAGTCGAGCAGGTCGATCATCCGCTGCACGCCGTAGCCGCCGCGGGCGCACAGGACCGCGTCCACCGCCGGGTCGCACCAGGCGTTCTGGAAGTCGGCGGCGCGGTCGGCGTCCGTGCCCGCCAGGTAGGCGAACTCCCCGTGCCGGTCCAGCGCATGGGGCGCCACCACCGGGTCGAGATCCCAGCCGCGCAGCACGTCGAGCCCCGCCTGCAGCCGCTCCTCGGGCACCGGCCCGCTGGCGGCCACCACGGCCACGCGCGCGCCGGGGGCCAGCCGGGCCGGTCGTACCAGTTCTCTCACGTGCGCAACTCCAACTCCGGGACGCCGGACGCATCCAGCTCGAACACCTGAACGTACAGGGAAAGTTCGGCCTCCAGGGCGCGGACCATGGTCTCGGCGCGCCGGAACCCGTGGCCCTCCCCCTCGAAGGCGAGATAGGCGTGCGGCACGCCCCGGCCGTCGAGCCGGGCCAGGAAGCGTTCGCACTGGGAGGGCGGGCAGATCACGTCGTCCAGGCCCTGGAGCAGCAGGAAGGGCGCGCGGAGCCGGTCCGCGTGCGCGGCGGGCGAGCGCTCGGCGTAACGGGCGGGGACCTCGGCGAGCGGGCCGATCAGCGACTCCAGGTAGCGCGACTCGAAGTCGTGGGTCTCCCCCGGGCCCCAGGTGGTGAGGTCGAGGACGGGGTAGCTGATCGTGCCGCAGGCGTAGACGTCGGTGGTGGTCAGGGAGGCGGCGGTGGTCCAGCCGCCCGCGCTGCCGCCGCGGATCGCGAGCCGGCTGCGGTCGGCGGTGCCCTCCTCGGCGAGGGCGAGGGCGACGGCCGCGCAGTCCTCGACGTCGACCACGCCCCACTGTTCGCGCAGCCGCTCGCGGTAGGCGCGCCCGTACCCGGTGGAGCCGCCGTAGTCGACCTCGGCGACCCCGATGCCGCGCGAGGTGAAGTAGGCGATCTCCAGGTCCAGCACGAGCGGCACCCGGCTGGTGGGTCCGCCGTGCGCCCAGATGACGTACGGCGGCAGCTCGCCGTCGAGGGCGGTGCGGTCGGGGCTGTGCGGAGGGTAGATGTGGGCGTGCACCTCGCGGCCGGCCGGGCCGGTGAAGGTGCGGATCTGCGGCTCGGGGTAGTACGCCGGGTCGACGGGATCCCGGTGCCGGGCACCGATCGCCCGGGCGCGCCCGCCGGTGGTGTCCAGCTCGACCACTTCGTATGCGGTACGCGGGCTGGCGCCGACCGCGACGACCCGCTCGCCGTGGGCGGCGAGGCCGGGCGCGAACTCGGTCCACGGTCCGGCGGCGTCGACGACCTCGCCGGATTCCGGATCCAGTATCCCGAGTACGGTCGACCCCCGGCCGTGTACGACCGCGATCAGCCCGTCGGCCAGCGGCGCGAACCAGCGCAGGCCCAGCTTCCACAGCGGCCCGGCGAACTCCTCCTCGCGTGGGCACAGCGGGATGCCGTCCCGGTACAGGTTCCACCAGCCGCTGCGGTCGCTTGCATACAGCAGACGGCCGTCTGCAGACCACTCCGCCTGTGCGACGGCCTCCTCCGGACCGCCCGCGACCGTGTGGACCGCATGCAGTACACCGTCGTCACCGATCTCGCCGACGAGCAGTTCCGTGCCGTCCCACGGCATCCGCGGATGATCCCAGGCGAGCCAGGCGGCCCGGCGGCCGTCGGGCGAGAGGCGGGGGCCGGTGACGAACCGGTGCCGGTCGTCGGTCAGCTCGCGCACGGCGGCCCGGTCCTCGGCGGCCGAGCCGTCCAGCGGTACGGCGGCCAGGACACGCCGGACGTCGCCGGGACCGTCCCCGGTGAACTCCTCCAGGACGCACCACACTTCACCGCGGGCGAGGTCCACCTTCGGTTCCGCCCAGCGCAGCCCGCCGCCCACCGGTGACAGGGGCGTCAGCGGGCGCGGCTCGGCGCCGGGCTCGTACCGGTACAGCCGTTGGTCGGCGAAGTGCGTGAACACCACCAGGGGCCCGCTGTCCCACTCAACCCCGGTCCAGGGCCTGCCCCCGTACTCGATGACCCGGCTGCGCACGTTCCACGGCGCGGGCAGCACCGTCTCCTCGCCGCCGTCCGCCGAGCGCCGCACCAGCGCCCGGCGCCCGCCCTCGGCGGGCCGGGGCTCGGTCCACCAGACCTCGTCCCCGACGAACCCCACCCATTCCGGCAGCCCGTCGTGCGCGGCGGCGAGCGCCGCGTCGATGGGCGAGGGCCAGGAGCCGTACGCCGACCTCAGCATCGTGTCCACCCTCCCCTAGGCCGTCCGCAGGAAGCGGTCGAGGACCCGGACGCCGAAGTGCAGCGCCTCGACGGGGACGCGCTCGTCGACGCCGTGGAACAGCGCCTGGTAGTCGAGGTCCTCGGGCAGCTTCAGCGGCGTGAAGGCGTAGCCGGTGATGCCGAGCCGCGAGAACTGCTTGGCGTCGGTACCGCCCGACATGCAGTACGGCACCACATGCCCCTCCGGTGCGAACTCCTCGACGGCCGCCCGCATCCCGGCGAAGACCGGCGAGTCCACGGGTGCCTGCAGCGCGACCTCCCGGTGGGCGAACTCCCAGTCCACGTCCGGCCCGGTGAGCCGGTCGAGGGTGGCGCGGAACTCCTCCTCGCCGCCCGCCAGACAGCGCCCGTCCACGAAGGCGACCGCCTCGCCCGGGATGACGTTGACCTTGTAACCGGCTTCCAGCATGGTCGGGTTGGCGCTGTTGCGCAGGGTCGCCTCGACCAGCTGGGCGGCCGGGCCGAGCTTCTCCAGCAGCCGGTCGAGCTCCCGGAAGTCGGCCTCGATGCCGTAGAGGGTGGCGAGGCCGGTGAGGGCGGCCCGTACGGTCGGGGTGAGCCTGAGCGGCCACTCGTACTCGCCGATCCGGGTGACGGCGGCGGCGAGCCTGGTCACCGCGTTCTCCTTGTTCACCCTGGAGCCGTGTCCGGCCCGGCCGCGCGCGGTGAGCTTCAGCCAGCCGGTGCCGCGCTCGCCCGCACCGATCGGGTAGATCTGCCGCCCGGCGCCGTCGTGGAAGGTGAAGGCACCGGCCTCGCTGATGCCTTCCGTACAGCCCTCGAACAGTTCCGGATGCCGGTCGGCGAGGAACCCGGAGCCGTCCTCGGCGCTGGCCTCCTCGTCGGCGGTGAACGCGATGACCAGGTCGCGGCGGGGCCGTACGCCCTGCCGGGCCCAGGAGCGGACGACCGCCAGGATCATCGCGTCCATGTCCTTCATGTCGACGGCGCCCCGCCCCCACACCACACCGTCGCGAATCTCGCCCGAGAACGGATGCACGCTCCAGTCGGCGGCGTCGGCCGGCACCACGTCGAGGTGGCCGTGCACGAGCAGCCCGTGGGCGGACGGGTCGGTGCCCTCGATCCGGGCGACGACATTGGTCCGCCCCGGCGTCCGCTCCAGCAGCAGCGGTTCCAGCCCCGCCCCGGCCAGCCGCTCGGCCGCGTACTCGGCGGCGGGCCGCTCCCGGCAGTCCCCGCCGCCCCGGTTGGTGGTGTCGATCCGGATCAGGCCGGAGGCGAACTCGACCACCTCGTCCAGGGCCTGCTCGTCAGCCATACTGCTCCTCCACCGCGGCCGAGACGATCGTGGTGAGCGCCTTGAAGGTACGGATCCCTTCGTACATGGTGTCGCTGGTGTACGCCACCTTCCGCTCGCCGATGCGCGCGACCCCCGGCACGACGGTCGCGGCCATCGCCAGGTGCTCGGCGTCGACCTCGACGGCGACGGTGAACGGGCCGCCGTGCACGGGTTCGTGCCGGACCGCCAGCTGTGCGGCCTCCTTGGCCGCCGCGCGGATGTCGGCGGCGGTGCGGGCCGGGGTCCGGCACACCGCCGCGTACCGCGACACATGGTCCTTGACCGCGACCTTCAGCGCCCCGGGCGCATACCCGAGCGCGTCGTCGCAGGCCACGTCGTCGCCGGTGACGAGCACGACGGGCACGCCGTACTCGGCGACGACGTGCGCATTGAGCAGACCCTCGCTCGCGCGGACGTCGTTCACCCACACCCCGGTGATCTGGTTCGCGAGGTAGGTGTGCGCGAGGACACCCTCCATGCCGGCGCCGGCGTGGTAGCCGACGAACGCGATGCCGTCCACGTCACCGTGCTGGACGCCCTCCACCATGGACAGCGCCTTGTGCCGCCCGGTGAGCATCTCGACCCGTTCGTCGAGCCGCTCCAGCAGCAGGTTGCGCATGGTCCAGTGGGCCTCGTTGACGAGTACCTGGTCGGCGCCGCCGTCGAAGAAGCCCTCCACGGCGGCGCCCACGTCCGAGGTGAACATCGACCGGCAGCGCTCCCACTGCGGCGTCCCCGGCAGCACGTCGGCCGGCCAGGTGACGCCGGTGGCGCCCTCCATGTCCGCGCTGATGAGGATCTTCATGGTTCTCTCTCCTCTCCCCGGGTCGGTTCACCGGACTCCCCAGACTGACATCATCACGTCGTCGTGGCTGTGCCCCGGGGCGGCCCGCGTGTCATGCGTCCTCGCGCAGCCCGATACGGTCGTGGAGGCGGCGCAGCGGACCGGGGGCCCACCAGTTGGCCCGCCCGGCCAGCCGCATGAACGACGGCACGAGCACGGCCCGGACGAGCGTCGCGTCCAGTACCACCGCCAGTGCGAGGCCGACGCCGAGCAGTTTCAGCAGGGTCACCCCGGAGACGGCGAAGACGAACAGCACTGCGGCGACGAGGACCGCCGCGGCCGTGATGATCCGGCCGGTGTGCTGGAGGCCGAAGGCGACGGACTCCGTGTTGTCGCCGGTGCACAGGTAGCGCTCACGGATGCGGGAGAGCAGGAAGACCTCGTAGTCCATGGAGAGCCCGAAGGCCACGCAGAACGTCAGGATCGGGATGGTGGCGTCCAGGGTGCCGGTGTGCGGCGGGCTGCCCACGAGGAACGACAGGTGCCCCTCCTGGAACACGAACACCATCGCCCCGAAGGTGGCACTGAGGCTGAGCGTGTTGAGCACCAGTGCCTTCACCGGCATCAGGACGCTCCCGGTGAACAGGAAGAGCAGCACCAGGGAGGAGCCCACCACGATGCCGATCGCGGCCGGAGTGGCCCGGGCGATAGCCGAGGTGCTGTCCTCGACCTCGGCGGCCCGTCCGCCCACCGACACCGTGGCCCCGGCCGGCGGCGCCACCTCCCGCAGGCGGCCCACGAGCCGGGTGCCGGCGGACGAGTTCTGCTCCACCGACGAGACCACCAAGAGCAGCGTGCTGTCGCCGTCCACCAGCGCGGCGGCGGCCGGGCCCGCCCCCCGGACCCGGAGCCCGGCGGCGTACCTGCCGGGCGCCGCACTCACCTGGCGGACGTCGGGCACCGCGGACAGCGCACGGGCGTAGGGCTCCAGGTTCTGCACCCGGTCGCGCCCCACGCCCTGCACCACCACCGGGACGGTGCCCAGCGCGTCGGCGTCGAAGCGGTCGCGCAGCAGCTGCGTGGCGCGGTGCACCTGGGAGGAGGCAGGCAGTGAGCGGTCGTCGAACAGGCCCGAGGCGACCCGGGTGAACGGGGATGCGAGGACGGCCAGCAGCACCACCACGCCGCCGCCGTAGAGCACCGGACGGCGCATCACCGCGGTGGCGAACCGGTACCAGCGTCCGGCCTCGGGGGCCGCCGCCGGGCCTGCCGTGCGTCGCGCCGGGCCGCGCAGCCGGACGAAAACGTCGTAGCGGTCGACCCGATGGCCCAGGACGGCCAGCAGCGCGGGCAGGACGAGGACCGCCCCCGCCGCCGCGGAGAGCACCACGGCGATGCCGCCGTAGGCGAAGGAGCGCAGGAAGAACTGGGGGAAGACCAGCAGGGCGACGAGGGACAGGGCGACGGTGAGGGCGGAGAACGCGACGGTGCGCCCGGCCCGGCGCACGGTGGGGCCCAGGGCCTCCTGCACCGTGGCGCCGGCGCGCAGCTCCTCCCGGAAACGGGCGAGGATGAACAGGCTGTAGTCGATGGCGAGTCCGAGTCCGAGCGAGGTGGTGGAGTTCATCGAGTACACCGAGATCGGCACGGCGCCCGCCAGGGCGTTGAGCACCGCCCGGCTCACCAGGACCGACAGCAGCGCGATGACCAGCGGCAGGGTGGCGGCCACCGCGCCGCCGAAGACCAGCAGGAGCAGGACCAGGGTGATCGGCGCGGCGATCGCCTCGGCGAGCAGCAGGTCGTGCGCGGTGCGCCTGCCGACCTCCGACTGCACCTGCGCGGGGCCGGCCGCCAGGACCGTCAGGCCCTGCGCATGCCGTCGGATGTCCGGTACCACCCGGTCGGCGGTCTTCGCCCGGTCGTCCTCGTCACCGCTCAGGGAGAGCGTGACCAGCCCGACGGAGCCGTCACGGGAGCGCAGCGAGGGCGCGCGCTGCGCCGTCCAGTACGAGGTGGCGGCCCGCACGCCCGGAGTGTGCGCGGCGCGACGGGTCAGGGCGGTGCCGAGGGAGGTCATCTCCGGTGAGTCGACGTCGGTCGTGCCGCGCAGCAGCAGCACCAGGTCGTCGCCGGCGGAGGGGAAGCGCTCGGCGACCAGGCGGGCGGCGCGGGCGGACTGCGCGCCGGGGTCGGAGAAACCGCCGTGGACCAGCCGGTGTTCCACGCCCAGGCCGCCGGTCCAGGCGAGGACGAGAGTGACTGCGCTCACCCACAGCACGGCGACGCGCCGCCGGTACAGTGCCGCGCTGACGCGGTCCAGCATGACAGTTCCTTCCTGGGTCGAGCAGTCTGTCCGGACAAGGGCAAAGGCAAGGGGCCCGCGGTGTCCGCAACCGCCGGTTCAGCGCCTGCCAGTTCGATTGATGGGCGGGCCCTGAGCTGGCGATACTGGCTCCCGAGCACTGACGCCGAGGCGAAGTGGGGCCCATGCATCAAGAACGCGCACTGCCGGAACTGCTCGGCCTCCTCGACATCGAACCCGCTCCCGGCCGGGAGGACGGGGACCACTTCCTCGGGCGCCCTCCCCAGGAGCAGTCCTCCCCGGTGTACGGAGGGCTGCTGGCCGCCCAGGCGCTGGCCGCCGCCGGGCGTACGGTGTCCGGCGAACTGCCCGTGCACTCCGTGCACTGCTCCTTCCTGCGGCCCGGCCTGCCGACCGCGCCCTTCGACTACCGGGCCGAGCGGGTGAAGGACAGCGCTTCCTTCGCCACCCGGCGGGTCCATGCGGCCCAGCGCGGCCGGGAGGTGTTCGCTCTGACCGCCTCCTTCCACCGCCCCGAACCGGGCCTCGGCCACCAGGACCCGATGCCGCCCGTCCCGGACCCGGAGGGCCTGCCGACCTACGAGGAACGGCTGACCAAGGCGTTCGGCGAGGTGGTCGCCCCCCTCGGGAAGCCGTATGAGACGCGCTTCGTCGGACCGTTGAGCTTCGACGCCGAGAAGGACCCGGCGCTGCTGTCCTCCCGGACGCAGGTGTGGGTGCGCATCAAGGGCGAGGTGCCGGCCGAGGCGACCACCGGCCGCGAACGGCTGCTCCACGCCTGCCTGTTGGTGTACCTCTGCGACGTGACCATGCTGGAGACGGTGCTGGTCCGGCACGGGGTGTCGTGGTTCCACGCCAGTGGCCGGAGCCTCGACTACACCGTGTGGATCCACCACCCGTTCCGCGCGGACGACTGGCTGCTCTGCGCCCACGAGACCCCAGTGGCTTCCGGGGGACGGGGCCTGGTCCTGGGCCGGGTCTTCACCCGCGACGGGGTGCTGGTCGCCACCCTCGCCCAGGAGGGCCTGCTCCGGGTGAGCGGCGACCACGGGGGCGTCGGCTGAGGCCCCGTCGCCGCGGCACGGCGGGCGCCGGCACCCCCGGTGCGGCGGGCTACACGACCAGACCGCCGGAGATCTCGATGGCCTGCCCGGTGATGTAGCGGGCCCGGTCGCAGGCCAGGAAGCACACCAGGTGTGCCACGTCCTCGGGGGAGCCGAAGGCATGGCCGGGAATCAGGGACCTGAGGAACTCGGCCTTGTCCTCGGGGATCGCGGCCGTCATGTCGGTCTCGATGAGACCGGGGGCGACGGCGTTGACGGTGACACCCCGGGCGCCGATCTCCTTGGACAGCGCCTTGGTGAAGCCGATGACCCCGGCTTTGGCGGCGGAGTAGGCCGTCTGGCCGGGAGTGCCGTGCATCCCCGAGGAGGAGGCGATGTTGATGATGGCACCGCTGCGCTGTTTCACCAGGGGCATCAGCAGGGGCTTGGTGACGGTGTACATGCTGTCGAGGTTGGTGCCGATGACCTCGTGCCACTGCTGGGGGCCCATACGGGCGAACAGGGTGTCGCGGGTGACGCCCGCGTTGTTGACGAGGACGTCGAACCGGTCCAGGTGGCCGAGGGCCGAGGCGGCGAACCGTTCGGCCGCCGCGGTGTCCGCGACATCGGCGTACAGCGGGGTGCAGCGCCGCCCCGGGTGGGCGGTACGCAGCTCGTCGGCCAGGGCGCGGGCCTGCTTCTCACCGCTGTGGTAGCCGAAGACGACGTCGGCGCCCTGCGCCAGCGCCAGCCGGACGACGGCGGCGCCGATGCCCCGCGATCCGCCGGTGACCACACAGCCGCGGCCCGCCAGCGGAAGGTCATCCGTCACTGCGCACCCCCGGCGTCACGGTGGCAAGCCGGCGGGACTCCTTCTTGCGCTGCGCGGCCTCCTCGCGCAGTTCGCGGTAGCGCTCCTCGGCGATCAGGGTGGAGATCATGGGGGCGTAGAACGGGCCGTCGCCGACCAGCTTGATCCGCTCCGCGGTGATCTCCGCGTAGCCCCGCTCGGCCAGGGCGTCCCAGACGGTGGCGAACTTCTCGTAGACGTCGAGACCGAAGGCGACGCGGTAGTGGACCCGGTTGATCTCCGTGCTGATGAGGCTGCGGAAGAGCAGCATCAGCAGCCAGTCCTCCAAGGTGTGCCGGAAGCCGCGCTCGACCGGGAACCGTCCGCCGTCGACGGCCGCCTTGTACTGCGGCAGGCTGCGGTGGTTGATGAACGACCACGAACGGCCCGGCGCAAGGGCGGGGGTGCCGAAGAAGGTGATCGCCGCGTAGCCGAGCCCCAGGGTGTCGACGTGCTCGAAGCGGGTGGTGTAGCCCTCGCGGAAGTCCTTGGCCGCCGGGTCCCCGGGGCGGCGGAAGTTGTACGTCGACAGCTGCTCGTAGCCGTGGTCGAGCAGGAAGTCGCGTCCCGCCCGGTACATCTCCAGGTTGGCCAGCGTGCTGGGCAGTTCGTGGTAGCGGTTGAGAGCGAAGTCGGTGGGACCGCCGACGTTCAGCTCGTAATGGGTGATGTCGTGGACGTCCCAGGAGACCAGGGTCTCCAGGTCCTCCAGCATGGTGTCGACGGTCTGCTGGGGCCAGCCGAAGATGAGGTCGACGTTGGCGGCCAGGCCGAGTTCGCGGGCCCATTCCAGGCTCTGGATGACGTGTTTGGTCGTCTGTTTGCGGCCGCTGAAGCTGTTGAGCCGTTCGTTGATCTGCTGGACACCCATGCTGATCCGGTTCATCCCCGCGTCGCGGATGGCCTGCATCTTCTCCCGGGAGAAGAGCTGGGGGATGCCCTCCAGGGTGAGGTCCGCCTGGTCCGGGATCTCGGGGAAGAGGCGGCGCACCATGTCCATCAGCCGGTGGTAGACGGGGGGCCGGTAGAGGTTCGAGGTGCCTCCGCCGAAGTAGGCCCCGGCGAGGACGGCGCCCTCCATCTGCTCCCGGTACATCTCGGCTTCGCGTTCCACGTAGCCGTAGTAGTTCTCCAGCGCCGCGTTGCCCGTGAACTCCTCGACGGGGAACAGGCAGTACCCGCACTTTCCGGGGTCGGTCGGGAGGCAGTACGGGACGCCGACGTAGAGGAACACATGGGACTGGTCACCCGCGGCGCGCAGGCGCATGCGGTCCTCGCCGATCTCGTCCAGGGGCACGGACGGCTCGTCCCAGAACCGCGGGGACGGGAAGCCGTGCTGGATCTTGTTGACCTGGCGTTCGGCGAGACGGCTGTCGAGGTAGCTGTTGACGTGGTCGGGGCTCAACACGGTGGCAGGCACTTCCCCTCTGGGTGGGATCTGCCGGGTGGTCTGCCGGCCCGGCGGGAGGCGGGGCTCAGGAGCCCTGGTGGGCGGGGGTGGTCGAGTCCGCCAGGATCACGCGGTGCAGGAGGTATTCGGCCAGTTCCTCGATGCTCTGGTACTCCAGTGCCTCCATCGCCTTGAAGCGGAAGTCGAGCTTTTCCTGGATGCGACGCTGGAGTTCGGTGATGCTCAGGGAGTCGAGACCGATCTCCAGCAGGGCCAGGGACGGGTCGAGATCGTGGAGGTCGATCTCCAGCTCGGTCGACATCCGCCCGAGGGTGTCGACGATCTCGTCGGTGAGCCAGCCGATGACCGCCTGCCGGCGCTCTCCGGCGGGCCGGGCCTCGACGCGTTCCCGCAGTTCCTGCAGCGAGTCGCCGCTCTCCCGGGGGCGGCCGTCGGCCGGTGCGGGCAAGGCCGCCGAGGGGTCGGTCAGCGAGGCGATGCGCCGGAACTCGATGTCGTGGAGGTGCGCGAGGAGCTTCCCGGTGTCGTCCAGGACGCGCAGCTCGGCCGTGAACGCCGTCCCGGTGGTGTTCGGCCGCAGCCGGACGTGGCCCCAGACCTGGTCGGGCAACGGGCCGTGCAGCACCATCCGGCCCAGGCCGACGGGGACGTGGGCGCCCCTGGCCGCGCCCTCCCGCGCCGCCGCGGCCGTCAGGTGCAGACAGCCGTCGAGCACGGTGGCGAACCGGTGCGCATGGCTCACGCGCGACGCACCGTCGGGAGCGGCCGTGATCCGGCCGAGCGCCTGCCCGCCCGCCTCGTCGAGCCACAGCTCGCGGACGGTGGAGAAGCTCGCGCCGTACTCCATCCCGTCCTCCCGCAGCAGCCCGTAGAGCCGCCCGGGCGCCAGTTCCGTGGGCATCGCCGCGCGCAGCTCCTCGGGAGGTGTCCCGGAGCCGTCCGGACGCGCGGCCGGCCCGACCTTCCCCTGGCAGTAGCGGGATGCGCCGTCCCCGTCGCCTCCGGCCACGGTGAACCGGAGGTGACCGTCGGCCGAGGAGCCGTCCGCCTCCAGGTCCACCCGGACATTGCTGGGCTTCGCGGGGGCCAGGACCAGCGGGCGCAGGAAGTCGACGCCGGTCAGCTCGAGCGGCGCGGAGGCGTGGCCGTCGGCTGAGGTGTAGGCGTCCACGGCCAGCTCCAGATAGCCGGTGGCCGGGAAGACGGTCGACCCGAGGATGCGGTGGTCCGCCCACGGCGTCCCCGGCCGCACCTCCTGCCGGTGGACGGTCCGCCGGGCGGCCTGCTGCGGTACGGGCGCGGGCGCGACGGGCGGTGCCTGCCGCCGCGGTGCCGTGTCCGCCGCCTCGCCGTGGTCGGCGTCCGGCAGGGACTTCAGCCAGTACCGGTCCGTGCGGAACGGGTACTTCGGGGCACAGGAGGTACGGCGGTAGCGCGGGCCCTGGTAGAGCGCGGGGAGGTCGACGGCGGCGCCCGCCGTGAACAGGGCGCCCGCGGCGGCGAGGGTGTTGCGCACGTCCCGCCGGTCGCGCCGCAGGGTCGGGATCACGGTCACGCCGGTGTCGCCGAACGCCTCCGCGACGTACGTCCGCAGGGCGGGGTGCGGGCCGATCTCGACGACCACGGTGCAGCCCAGCGCGGCCACCGCGCGCATGCCGTCGAGGAACCGGACCGGTCGGCGAGCCTGCCGGCTCCAGTACTCCGGCCCCTCCGCGCCCGTCAGCGCTTCGCCCGTCACGTCGGAGAACACCGGGACGGCCGGGGCGGTCGGGCGCAGCCCGGCGGCCGCCTTCTCCAGCTCGGCCAGGACGGGGTCCATCAGCGGAGAGTGGAAGGCGTGCGAGGTACGCAGCCGGGTGGTCCGGCTGCCTTCGGCCTCGGCGAGGCGCGCCACCTCCTCCACGGCCTCGGCCCGACCCGAGACGACCACGGCGCGCGGGCCGTTGACGGCGGCGACGGAGACGTCCGCCTCCCTCCCCGACACCCAGCCGTGCACGGTCTCCGGGTCGGCGGCGACTGCCAGCATCACTCCGTCGCGCGGCAGTTCGCCCATGAGGCGGCCGCGCACCGCGCTGAAGCGGGCGGCGTCCTCCAGGCTGAGCATGCCGGCGACGCACGCGGCAGCGACCTCGCCGATGCTGTGCCCGACCACTGCGTCCGGGACGACTCCCCACGAGCGCAGCAGGGTGGCGAGCGCATACTCGACGGCGAACAGCGCCGGCTGGGCCAGGCGTGTGTCGTCGAGCGCCTCCGGGGACTGCTCTTCGAAGAGGACCTGCCGCAGCGGCGCGGGCAGTTCTGCGTCGAGCAGCTCGGCGCACCGGTCGAGGGCGGCGGCGAAGGCCGGTTCGCTGTCGTACAGTTCACGGGCCATGCCGGGGTACTGCACGCCCTGGCCGGTGAAGACGAAGGCGGTCCTGGCGCGCTTCGCCGGGTGCCCGCCGGTGACCGACGCAGGTGTCCGGCGGGTCCGCCACAGACGCAGGTCGCCCGCGATCTCGATGCCGCTCCGCCCGGTCACCGCGAGACGGTGGCGGTGCGCGGCGCGCCCGGCGGCGGCGGTGAAGACGGCCGCCGGCAGGGTCTCCCCGTCGGTCCGGGACAGGTACTGCGCCCAGCGCTCGGCCAGCGCGTCCAGGCTTGCGGGGGACTTGGCGGACAGCACCAGCAGCTCGGCCGGGCGCGGCTCCGCGGTGCCGGTGCGATGCCGCGGTTGCGGGGCCTCCCGCAGGATCGCGTGGGCATTGGTGCCGCTGTAGCCGAAGGAGTTGACGGCGGCCAGGCGCGGGACATCCGTCCGGGGCCAGGGCACGGACTCGGTGGGGATCTCCACCGAGGCGCCCTTGAGGTCGATCTTGGGGTTCAGCCGGTCCAGATGGAGGCTGGGGTAGATGGTCTGGCGGTGCAGCGAGAGGGCGGCCTTGACGACGCCGAGGAGTCCGGCGGCGGCCTCGGTGTGGCCGAAGTTACTCTTCACCGAGCCGACGTACAGCGGTCGGTCCGCGGTGCGGGTCCGGCCGTAGGCTCCGGCGATGGCGCCCATCTCGATGGGGTCGCCGACCGGGGTTCCGGTGCCGTGCGCCTCGACGTAGTCGACCTGGGCGGGGTCGACGCCGCTGCGGGAGAGCGCGGTGCGCATCACCTGCTCCTGGGTCCGGCCGTTGGGGGCGGTCAGCGCGGGAGTGTGTCCGTCGTGGTTGATCGCGGTGCCGACGATGCTGGCCAGGATGGGGTCGCCCCGTTCTTCGGCGAGCGATTGACGGCGCAGCAGCACGGCCACACAGCCCTCGCTGCGGACGTAGCCGTCCGCCTTGGCGTCGAACGCCCGGCACTGCCCGCTACGGGCGAACAGCCCCAGTTTGCAGAAGGCGATATGGGCATCCGGGTTGAGGATCAGATTGACGCCGGCGACCACGGCCGAGTCGCACTCGCCGGTGAGGATGGACTGCCGGGCCAGGTGCAGGGCCACCAGGGATCCGGAACAAGCGGTGTCGACCGCGAAACACGGCCCTTTCAGGTCGAGGAAGTGGGCGATACGTCCGGCGCTGATGCTGTTCGCATCGCTCATCGCGTCGTAGGCCGAGACGCCTTTCAGTCCCTCGTTGTCACGCTTGAGGAGGGAATAGTTGTTGCTGTTCATCAGCGCCAGGAAAACGCCTGTGCCGGTGCCCCTCAATTCACCGGGGTCCTGCCCGGCATGTTCGAGGGCGTGCCACACGGTCTGCAGGAGCAGGCGGTGCTGCGGGTCCATGCGGGCCGCTTCGGCGTCCGAGATCCCGAAGAACGCCGCGTCGAAGCGGTCTACGTCGTCCACGAATCCGCCATGGCGGATGTAGGTCTTGCCCGGGGCCAGCGGGTCGGGGTCGTAGAACTTGTCCACGTCCCAGCGGCTGGACGGGATCTCCTCGACGCAGTCCCGCCCTTCCCGCAGCACTGTGTATATGTCGTCCAGCCCGTGCACATGACCAGGGAGAGTGCACCCGATCCCTACCAATGCAATGGGCTCAACATCCATGCGGGATTTCTCCTTCGGAGGACGGGAAACCTCGACGAACTGCGATTCCACACACGTACGGGCCGAGTTTCATTTCGGCGCACTCTGTAACGCTAGGTGCGGGCCGATGAGGGAACAAGGAGCGCTGTTGGGGCGGGCGATGCCTCTGGAGGGCGCGCAGAGACTGGGGGCGCAGATGGCAGCCGTGCGCCCGCATCGTGCTCCTGACGGGCCTGAAATGAAGTTGCGAGGTCGGAACCCGCTCACTTCCCGGCCAGCACGAACCAGCGCGCCGGAAGGTCGATGCGGGTGCCGTCCGCGAGGTACTCGGTCTGCGGCAGGGTGGTCTCGCCGTCGGCGAGTACCTCCAGGCCGGCCTCGCCGAGCAGGCGCGGGATCTCCTCGTCTTCGGCGTCGGCGGGCTTGAGGCCGTGGTGGAAGACCCGGCGCAGCTTGGGCGGCGGGCCGTCCGGGTCGGCCGCCGCGCGCCGCAGGACGTCCCGCGAGCCGGAGGTGAGTTCGACCACGAACGCGCGTCCCTCGGTGCCGAGGATCTCGGCGACCGCGGCGGCCACGGCGGCGCGGGCGTCCGGTTCGCTCTGGTGGATGACGGCCCGCATGTACACGTGGCTGTCGCCGAGCCGCTCGTGCAGGGACCGTACGGCGCCGGTGTCGGTGAGGTCGAGCTGCTGGAACTCGACGGGTTCGCCGTGCGCGGCGCGGCGGGCGTGCTCGACGGCGGAGTTGGAGAGGTCGACGCCGACGGCGCGGGCGAACCGGGTGGCGAGGTAGCGGGTCTGGGTGCCGTTGCCGCAGCCGAGGTCGACGATGGTGCGTGCGGTGTCCGCGTACGGCAGGAACAGCTCGCTGTGCGGCTCGGCGGTGAGCGAGGGGTCGGAGTCCCAGATCGCCTCGCCCGCCTCGTCGGAGGTTTCGCGCCAGTAACTCTCCCACGCGTCACGGTAGTTGTCCGAGACGTTCATGACGATCTCCCCACGGTCGGTTCCGTGATCGGGATATCGCGACGGCCGTCAGTTGGGCAAGGGGCGGGCGGTCACCTTCACCCTCCGCTGACGGTCTGTTCGAACCAGACGGTCTTGCGGTGCCCGGTGGCGGTGGCGCCCCACTCGCGGGCCAGGCGGCTGACGACGCGCAGGCCGCGGCCCGACTCGTCGTACGGCCCGGCGCCGAGCATGGCGGGCAGGCCCGGTTCGTCGTCCGTGACCTCGCACAGCAGCGCGTCGGTGCGGACCAGCCGCAGTCCGATCCGGTCGCCGCCGCCGTACTGGACGGCGTTGGTGACGACCTCACTGACCAGCAGCTGTGCCCTCTCCACGGCCTGCGGCAGACCCCATTCCAGCAGCCGGTCGCGGACCAGTCGGCGGGCCCGTGCCACCTCGCGCGGGTCGGCGTCCAGGTGCCACTCGGCGACGTGGTCGTCGGGGATGCCGTTGAGCCGGGCCATGAGCAGGGCGACGTCGTCCTTGCGGTCGCCGTGGGTGTTGAGGGCGCGGATGATGGTGTCGCAGGCGGCGTCCATCGAGGCCGCGGGGTGGGCGGCGGACTCGCAGAGCGCGGCGAGGCCCTCGCCGATGTCGCAGCCGCGCACCTCGACCAGGCCGTCGGTGCACAGCACCAGCCGGTCGCCGGGCGAGACGCGCACGACGACGGACTCGAACGGGACACCGCCGACCCCTATGGGCGCGCCGGTCGGCAGGTCGAGCAGTTCGCTGCGGCCGTCCTCGGCGCGCACCAGGACGGGCGGGATGTGTCCGGCGTTGGCGAGGTGGAGTTCGCCGCGGATCGGGTCGTAGACCACGTACAGACAGGTGGCGAGGTAGTTCTCGCCGAGCCGCCGGGCCAGGTCGTCCAGGTTGCGCAGGAGCTGGGCCGGCGGGGTCTCCATGGCGGCCATGGTCTGTACGGCCGTCCTCAACTGGCCCATCATGGCGGCCGAGTTGAGGCCGTGGCCCATGACGTCGCCGACCACGAGGGCGGTGCGGGAGCCGGGCAGCTTGATGGTGTCGAACCAGTCGCCGCCGATCCTCCCGAGCCGGGTGCCGGGCAGATACCGGGTCGCCACGTCGCAGCCGGCCATCCGCGGGGTCACCTGCGGCAGCATGCTGTCCTGGAGGGTGTCGGCGACGTTCTCCTGGTAGGTGTACATGCGGGCGTTGTCGAGCACGAGACCTGCGCGGGCGGCGAGTTCGGCGCCGGTGGTGCGGTCCATGTCGTCGAAGGCCGGGCGGTCGGGGCGGCGCATCAGCACCATGAAGCCGAGGACGACGTTGCGCGCCTTGAGCGGGACGATCAGCAGGGAGCGGCCGGTGATGAGCGGCCTGAGGTCGCGCTTCTCGAACTCGCCGGAGATCCGCTCGCCCATCTCCTCGCTGACCCTCGGGATGAGGACCGGCTCGCCCGTGACCATGCACTTGTAGAACGGGGTGTGTTCGGGGAAGGCGAAGGCCTCGCCGACCGGCACGGTGTCGTCCCAGCGGCCCGGTTCGTCGTTGTGCTCGACCCACACGCGGAACATCACGGTGCTCGCGTCCGGCGGGCCGTCCGGGAAGCCCTCGCCGGCGAGGACGGCGGCGCGCAGATGGGTGCCGGCGAAGTCCGCGAAGCGGGGCACGGCGGCGCTGGTGACCTCGCGGATGGTCTCGCCGAGGTCGAGCGAGGAGCCGATGCCGGAGCTGACCTCGTTGAGGAACTCCAGGCGCTCGCGCACGGCGGCGTACTCGAGGTCGTGCTCGGCGCCGACGGGGATCACGGCTTCCGTGCGCTGCTGCGGTACGACGGCCTCGGTGCGCCGGCGTCCGGGGCGGCGCGGCACGCCCCAGTACGGGGTGACGGGCACCCGGTCGTACTGGCTGAACTCCAGGACGGGGTAGCCGAGTTCGAGGACCTGGGAGACGATGCGGCCGCTGGGTTCCGGGCCCATGTTGGGCAGGATCTCGGGCAGCCGCCGGGCGAGTTCGCCGGGGTCGGGCAGTTCGGTGTGGCGGGCGAAGCCGGGCGAGATGCGTTCGGCGGTCTCGTCGTCGTAGCCGCGCTCGTCCCGCAGCCGGGTGGCGTCGGCGGCGAGCACCAGCAGCCGCGAGGGTCCGGGGCCGACCAGCGGGTAGGCCCACCACAGCACGTCGATCCGGGTCTCGTCCCGGTCCGGGTGATCCCCGTGCGGGCAGAGACGGGCGCGGCCGGCCGTCGGGTAGCCGGTACGGCCGTCGAGGGAGGCCTCCAGGTCGGGGCCGGGCCCGTCGTGCGTGTCGTAGGCGTCGGGCAGCGCGTCGCCGCCGGGATCGTCGGAGAGCGCACCGGAGACCGGCAGCAGGTCCGCGGCGGGATGCCCGAGCGCGTCTTCCCTGTCCACGCCGAACATACGGCGTGCGCCGCTGCTCCAGTGGGACACCAGACCGTCACGGTCGACGACCACCACGGCAAGCGGAATCCGGCCCGCCGCGGCGTCACCGGCGCCGCGGCCGGGAGGTGTGTCCCGCTCGCTGCCACGGTCCATGGCCCAGGCCCTCTCTCCCCACGGCTGTTCGCAAACGATCTGTGCCGCCTGCCACTACGGTACGGCGGCGGCCGGTAGCGATGTGTGGCAATTCTGGAATTGGTTTCACCGGAACGCACCGGCGCGCAGCTCAGCGCCCCGCGGGCGCCCCCCTCAGTCCTCGTGGCCCAGTTGCAGGTCCCGTTCGGTGCGGCCGCCGCCCGCCACCTGGAGCACGGTGGCGACCGGCGGGTAACCGGCGGCGATGACGGTGTACTCGCCGGAGGAGAGGTCCACGAACCGGAACGTTCCCTCCGGTCCGGTGGTGAGGGTGTCCACGACGTTGCCCGCGGCATCGAGGAGCGTCACGCGCGCGTCCTCGACGGGACGGCCGCCGCCGGACCGGACGGTGCCCTTCAGGACGGCGCCGCCCGCGAGTTCGATGTCCTGCCGGGTCTCGCGGGCCGCCTGGACGGTGACCGGGAGCGCGGCGGGGCGGAAGGCGGGGGCACTGGCGGCGAGGGTGTATTCGCCGGCGACGAGTTCGGTGATGAGGTAGCCGCCCTCGCGGCCGCTGCGGGTGGTGGCGACGACCTCGCCGTGCACGTTGGTGAGGGTGACGGTGGCGTCCCGGACGGCGCTGCCGTCGGCGGTGAACACGCTGCCGGCGAGGCGTCCGGCGCCGCCGAGGACGACGTCCAGTTCGACGGGCCGTTCGCCGACGGTCACGGTGACGGCCTGCGGCTGGTGGCCGCCCGCGGCGGCGATCAGCACGTACGACCCGGAGCCCGGCGTGGAGAGCGCGTACCGTCCGTCCTCGCCGCTCGCGCCCCGCCCGATCTGCTGTCCGGCGACGTCGACGAGGGTGAGCGCCGCGCGGGGCACCACGGTCCCGTCGTGGTGCTGCACCGTGCCGCACACCGGGATTCCGGCGGTGTACGGAGAACGGGCCTGCGGGATGGGGGCGTTCACGGTGGCGGGCTCCGGCTCGGCGGCTTGATGGGACACCAGCGGTTTCTCCTTGAGGAAGAAGGCGATGAGCAGGCCGAGGGCGAGCACCGGGACGAGGTAGAGGAAGATCCGGGGCATCGCGTCGGCGTAGGCGCGGACGTAGGCGTCGCGCAGGGCCGGCGGCAGCGCGTGGACGAGCTGCGGGGTGAGCGACTCGGGGTCGGGCAGCCGGGCGCCCGTGCGCGGCGGCAGCTCCCTGCGCAGGGCGTCGGTGAGCCGGTCGGCGAAGAGGGTGCCGAAGACGGCGGCACCGACGCTGCCGCCGATCTGCCGGAAGTAGTTGTTGGCGCTGGTGGCGGTGCCGAGGTCGGCGGGGCGCACGGAGTTCTGCACGGCGAGCACCAGGACGGGCATCACCAGGCCGATGCCCGCGCCGAGGACCGCCATCCAGATGCTGTAGTGCAGCCGCGGGGTGTCGGCCTCCAGCCGGGACAGCAGCCACATGCCGACGGCGGAGAGGGCGCCGCCGAGGACGGGGAAGACCTTGTAGCGGCCGGTGTGGCTGATGAGCTGCCCGCCGATGACCGAGGCACCGACGATGCCCGCCATCATGGGCAGCATCAGCAGGCCGGACTCGGTGGCGCTGGCCCCGTCGACCATCTGCAGGAAGGTCGGCAGATAGCTGGCGGCGCCGAACAGGGCGACGCCGGTCACCAGGCCGACCAGGCCGGTGACGTTGAAGACGGAGTCCCTGAACAGCCGGAGCGGGATGAGGGGTTCGGCGGCGAAGTGCTCGGCGACCAGGAAGAGGACGGTGGCGGCGAGGGCGCCCGCGCCGAGGCCGAGGATCTCCCGGGAGTCCCAGGCGTACGTCGTGCCGCCCCAGCTGGTCAGCAGCACCAGGCAGGTGGAGGCCGCGGCGAGCAGCAGCGCGCCGGGCACGTCGAGGCGGGCGCGGACCTGCGGCCGGGGCAGTTTGAGGACGACGGTGACGACGGCGAGGGTGAGCAGGCCGAAGGGGACGTTGATGTAGAAGCACCAGCGCCAGGAGAGGTGGTCGGTGAAGTAGCCGCCGAGCAGCGGACCCGCTACCGAGGCGAGGCCGAAGGCGGCGCCGATCAGGCCCATGTAGCGGCCGCGCTGCCGGGGCGGCACGATGTCGCCGATGATCGCCTGCACACCGATCATCAGCCCGCCCGCCCCGACGCCCTGGACAGCACGGAAGGCGATCAGCTGGTCCATGCTCTGGGCCCGCCCGGCGAGCGCGGAGCCGATGACGAAGACCAGGATCGCGAACTGGAAGACGCCCTTGCGGCCGAAGAGGTCGCCGAGCTTGCCGTACAGCGGCAGGCCGATGGTGGAGGTGAGCAGGTAGGCGGTGATCGCCCAGGACATCCGGTCCAGGCCGTGCAGCTCGCCGACGATCTTCGGCAGCGCGGTGGCGACGATCATCTGCTCCAGCGCGGCGAGCAGCAGCGCGAGCATCAGCCCGGTGAAGACCAGCCGCGCCCGGCGCGCGCCGAGCGCGGCGGCCGGGGCGGGTGGTGGCGCTTCGGCGGCGGTCTGAGGCGGATCCGGTGCCACGACCGGCCCGTGCCGCACCACAGTCGACCCGCCCACGTACCGCTCCCCTCGTCGCGCCTGTCACACATTTCCCGCGTTAAGCGACAACTGCGAACAAGTGCGGCGAGTTACGGCACATTCCCGGACGGGATGGAGTTCCACTCGAACCGGTGAGGGGCACAACGCCCCTTCACCGGCCGGTGTTTGAGGCTACTTCTCCACCTGGGCGGCGAGGTTCTCGAGGATCGCGTCGTAGATCCGGCCGAGGCCCTTGGGCGCGAAGGTCTTCTCGAAGAAGCCGCCGATGCCGCCCGCACCCTTCCAGGTGGTGGTGACGACGACCCGGGAGCTGCCCTCCCCGGCGGGGGTGACGCGCCAGGTGGTGACCATCGAGGAGTTGCGGTCCTTCTCCACCAGCTCGCCGTCGGTGGGCTCGCTGACCTCCAGGAGGCAGTCGCGCACGCGCTTGCTGGTGGCCTGGAGCTTCCAGTGGACGAGGGTGCCCTCGCCGTCGCCGCCCTCGCGCACCTCGTACTCGCTGAAGTGCTCGGGCAGCAGCTGCCGCCGCGTGCCGCTGTAGTCGGCGAGGGCGTCGAACACGTTCTCCGCGTCCGCCGCGACGACCCGCTCCGTAGTGGCCTCGACCTGCGCCATTGCGTTCCTCCAGGACCTGCGTTTCTCGGGGTTGGGGCAAGCCAACCACCCCGGCACCCGGCCGCCCAAATCGGGGTCGCACGATCATGGGAACAGATGTTCTATTCTGTGCCGAGCGCTACCGAGGAGGCGTCATGCGCTGGGAGAACCTCACCGTGGAATCCGGCGGGTCCGAGGGGTCCGACGGTCACAGCCGGGCCGCCGATGCCGCGCTGTTCGGCGCGGACGCCGTCACCACCCGCACCTTCGACACGCCCGAGTTCCGCGGGATCACCTTCCACGAGGTGCGGGCCCGCTCGGTCCTGAACCGGGTGCCGGGCGCTTCGCGCATGCCGTTCGAATGGACGGTGAACCCGTACCGGGGCTGCACGCACGCGTGCGTGTACTGCTTCGCCCGCAAGACGCACGGCTACCTGGACCTCGACACGGGGATCGGCTTCGACACCCAGATCGTGGTGAAGGTGAACGCACCCGAGGTGCTGCGCCGTCAGCTGACCTCGCGGCGCTGGCAGGGGGACCACGTGGCGATGGGCACCAACGTCGACTGCTACCAGCGCGCCGAGGGCCGCTACCGGCTGATGCCGGGCATCATCTCGGCCCTCACCGAGCACGCGAACCCGTTCTCGATCCTGACCAAGGGCACGCTGATCCTGCGCGACCTGGACCTGCTGGCCCAGGCGGCCCGGGTGACGGACGTCGGCATCTCGGTCTCCGTGGGCTTCACCGACACCGAGCTGTGGCGCACGGTGGAGCCGGGCACGCCCGCGCCCGAGCGCCGCCTGGACGTCGTCCGCACGCTCGGCGAGCGCGGGATCGGCTGCGGCGTGCTGATGGCACCGGTCGTCCCGTTCCTGAGCGACCATCCGGACCGACTGCGCGAGACCGTACGGGCGATAGCGGCGGCCGGGGCCACCTCGGTCACTCCCCTCGTGCTGCATCTGCGGCCGGGCGCCCGGGAGTGGTTCATGACCTGGCTCGGGCAGCACCACCCGCACCTGGTGGCCCGCTACGAGCGGCTGTACGCGGAGGGCGCCTACGCACCCAGGTGGTACCAGCGCCGGATCACCCGTCAGGTGCACGAACTGGCCCAGGAGTACGGCGTCGGCCCCACCCGCGCGGGCCTGGCCCGGCGCATCCAGGCGGCCCGGGCCCCGGAGGCAGCGGAACCCCCGGCCGTGTCCGAACCGACCCAGCTCACCCTCATGTGAGCGCGTTGGAGGGCATCCTTCGACCCAATTGGGTCAACTATTTACAGACTATGTTCTTTCGGGCCTTGTCCCCGGGACGATCCGGCGAGAGCCGCGACCCTCGCGGTTCGCGTCACCCTCCGTCCCGGGAGGACTCATGAGAACACGCGCAGCCGTGCTGTGCGCAGCCGCCGCCATGCTGACGGGCTCGGTCACGGCCGTGCCCGCCCAGGCGGCCCCCACCGCTCCTGCGGCGACGCCCGCCTGGAAGTCGTGCGCCACCCACGACTATCCGACGCTCCAGTGCGCGTCCGTGAGGGTGCCGCTGGACCACACGCACCCGGCCGGCGCGCAGATCACCCTCGCCCTGTCCCGCGTCCCGCACACCGCACCGACCTTCCAGGGGCCGCTGCTGGTCAACCCCGGCGGCCCCGGCGGCAGCGGTCTGATCCTCGCCGGATTCGTGGCCTCCGCGCTGCCCAGGAGCGTGGCGGCCCAGTACGACATCATCGGCTTCGACCCGCGCGGCGTCGGCAGCAGCACCCCGGTGGTGAACTGCTCCGCCGGCCGCTTCAAGCCGGTGCGCGCGGACACCGTGCCCGCCACGACCGCGATGGAACAGGACAGTGTGAAGGGCGCCCAGTCCTTCGCCGCCGCCTGCGGTGCCAAGTACGCGAGCGTGCTGCCCTACATCGACACCGTCAACGCCGCCCAGGACATGGACTCCATCCGCCAGGCCCTGGGCGCACCGCAGATCAACTACTTCGGCTACTCCTACGGCACCTACCTGGGCGCGGTGTACGCGAAGCTCTTCCCCGAGCGGGTGCGCCGCCTGGTGCTGGACTCGATCGTGAACCCGACGGGCGTCTGGTACGAGGACAACCTCGGCCAGGACTACGCCTTCAACGACCGCCACCGCGCCCTGATGGCCTGGATCGCCCGGTACGACTCGACGTACCGGCTCGGCACCGACCCCAAGCGGATCGAGGCCGAGTGGTACGCGATGCGGGCGGCCCTGGCGAAGAAGCCTGCGGGCGGCCAGGTCGGCGCCGCCGAGCTGGAGGACACCTTCATCCGCGGCGGCTACTACAACGGCTACTGGCCCCAGCTCGCCGAGGCGTTCGCGGCCTACGTCCACGACAAGGACACCGGGCCACTGCTGACGGCGTACCAGAGCCACGCCGCCGTGGACTCCTCGGGCGACAACGGGTACAGCGTCTACGCGGCGGTGGGCTGCCGTGACGCCGCCTGGCCGCGCGACTGGAAGCGCTGGGAGCAGGACACCTGGGCCGTGTACGCGAAGGCACCCTTCATGGCCTGGAACAACGCCTGGTACAATGCCCCCTGCGCGTTCTGGCCGGGCGACTCCCTGACGCCGAGGAACGTCGCCAACACCGAACTGCCGCCGACGCTGCTGTTCCAGGCGACCGACGACGCGGCGACCCCCTACCCCGGCGGCGTCGCGGCGCACCGCCTGCTGGACCGCTCCAGCCTGGTGGTCGAGCAGGGCGGCGGCAACCACGGCATCACGCTGAGCGGCAACGCCTGCCTGGACAGGTACCTGGCCGCCTATCTGACCGACGGCACGGTCCCGCACGGCACCGGCGACGCCGACGCGGTCTGCCCGAAGTCCCCGGATCCGAAGCCGCTGACGGAAACGGAGAAGGCCGCCTCGGCGTCGTCCCGCGGCTCGACCCTGCACGGCCTGCTGGGGTTCCGCCGGTAGACAACCCTCCCGGTCCGCCGGGGGCGTTGTCACACCCGTGGTCCACCATGGACGCATGTGTGAACCGACCCGGATCCCCGCCCCCGACGGCGTCGCCCCCGCCGCCCAGTACAGCCACGTGGTGACGGCCACCGGCCGTTTCGTCGCCGTCTCCGGCCAGCTCGCCCTGGACGAGGACGGCAAGCCGGTCGGCGAGGGCGACCCGGCGGCCCAGGCCCGGCAGGTCTTCGAGAACCTCGGACGCTGTCTGGCCGCCGCCGGGGCCGGATTCCAGCACGTCGTCAAACTGACCTACTTCGTCACGGACATGGCGTACATGCCGGCGATCCGCGCGGCCCGGGCCGCACACATACCCGACGACCGCTTGCCGGCGGCCTCCGCCGTGCAGGTGGCCGCACTGGTCGCTCCGGAGTTCCTGATGGAGGTCGAGGCGATCGCGGTGGTGGGCGAATAATCGCGGGCTCGTGCGGGAGCGGTTCTCTAGGGTGCCGCCATGGACGACCGGCTCCCGCACATCCGCATGATGAACCTCGCCGACTGCGACCGCGTCTCGGAGATCCGCATCCGCGGCTGGCAGCACGCCTACCGGGGCCTCGTGCCGCAGCCCTACCTCGACGCGCTGAGCGTCACGGCGGACGCCGAGCGGCGGCGGGCCCGGTTCGGGCTGGGGGACGGCTCCGTGGTGAACCTGGTCGCCGAGCGTGGCGGCGAGGTCGTCGGCTGGGCGGCGCACGGGCCGTACCGGGACGGTGAAGTGCGCACCGGGGACGCCGAGTTGTACGCGATCTACGTCGACCCGGCCCACCTCGGCAGCGGGATCGGGCGGGCGCTGCTGGCCGAGGCGGCCGGGCAGTGCGCCCGCTCCCCGCGCATGTTCCTGTGGGTCCTGAAGGAGAACACGCGCGCCCGCCGCTTCTACGAGCGGGCCGGTTTCCGGCCGGACGGCGCCGAGGAGCCCTTCGACGTGGATGGTGTGCCCGTGCCCGAGGTGCGGTACGTCAGGGACCGCTGACCGGCGTCACCTCTGCTTCTGCCGCGGGATGCGGGCCAGCGCGTGCACCGCCGCCTCGGCGAGTGCGGGGTGGGCCAGGGCCTCGCTCAGCACCCGCTTGGCGCGCGCGTCGCCGAGCGCGCCGAGGCCCTCCACACAGGCGAGGGCCACCCGCCGGTACGGGTCGTGCGGGCGCAGCCGCCGCTCCAGGGTGGTGATCAGTGCGGGCACGGACTCGGGGGCGCGCAGTTCGACCAGGAGCCGTACCGGGTGCAGGGCGTAGGCGACGCGCAGTTCGTTGGTGGCGAGGGCGGCGGCCGCGCGGGCGGTGCGCGGGTCACCGAGGCGGGCGAGGGCGTAGGCGGCGGAGGCGCAGCGCGGCGGGTCGCGGTGGTTGAGCAGCAGCACCAGGGATTCGAAGGCCCTCCGGTCGCCTCCCAGGCCCAGCCGGAACGCGGCCAGCTCCCGGGCCCACAGCGGCTGTCCGGGCGCGGTGAGCACCTCCGCCAGTTCGTCGTGGTCCTCCGTCGCCAGCAACCCCTCGTACGCCGCCGAGCCGCGCGACTCCTGCCGAATGCGTTCCGTGAGCGATCGCAACTCTTCGTCCACGAAGACCAGCGTAGGCGCGTTGCACCCGCCGAGGGAGCTACATCACAAACTCGGGTCCGACTCAGGTCTGGCGCGCTCGTTACTCGCCGGTTAAGCTCATTCGAGCGAGGTAACCCTCTCGCACTTCCGCTGACGACGGTTTGGTGACGCAGCCGTCGTGAGCACTGGTCGGTTCGGTACATCGGTACCGCAGTACGACCCGGCTCCGGGACAGGGCCGGTCGGATTCCGCCGCTCCCCGGGCGTGTGCACGCCCGCGGCGTCGGCACCGGGCGTGTGCGCTCGCAGCCCGGCAACACCCGCACTCCTTTCCGCCCCGGCGTGCGCCTTCCGGCGCACCCGGCGCGTTCCCAGTCGTCACCCTCATTCCTGGAGTCCCGCGATGGCCACTCCCCTGTCCCACACCTCTGTGTCCCCGTTCAAGACGATCGCCGTCATCGGCCTCGGCACCATGGGCACCGGTATCACCGAAGTCCTGGCGAAGGCCGGCCGCGAGGTGATCGGCATCGACATCAGCGAGGCCCAGGCCGCGAAGTCCGTCGCCGCCCTGGAGGCCGCCACCGCCCGCGCCGTCGAGCGCGGCCGGCTGACCGAGCAGGAGCGTGCCGACGTCCTCGCCCGGGTCCGCACCGCCACGGACCTCGGCGCGGCGGCCGACGCCGACCTGGTCATCGAGGTGGCCCCAGAGTCGTACGAGATCAAGCACCAGATCTTCCGTGCACTGGACGGCATCGTCCGCCCGGAGACGATCCTCGCGACCGGCACCAACGCCCTGTCGGTCACCCGTCTCGCCGCCGACTCGGCCCGTCCCGAGCGCGTGCTCGGCCTGCACTTCTTCAACCCGGCCCCGGCGATGAAGCTGGTCGAGGTCGTCTCGTCGGTGCTGACCGCGCCGCAGGCCGTCGCCGCGGTCACGGACCTCGCGATCGAGCTGGGCAAGGAGCCGGTCGCGGTCGGCGACCGCCCCGGATTCGTCGCGGACGGGCTGCTGTTCGGCTACCTCAACCAGGCCGCCGCCATGTACGAGGCCAAGTACGCCTCCCGCGAGGACATCGACGCCGCGATGCGGCTCGGCTGCGGCCTGCCCATGGGCCCGCTCGCCCTGCTGGACCTCATCGGCATCGACACCGCGCGCACGGTCCTGGAGGCCATGTACACCGAGACCCGCGACCGGCTGCACGCCCCCGCCCCGATCCTGAAGCAGCTCAGCGAGGCGGGCCTGACCGGCCGCAAGTCGGGGCGCGGCTTCTACACGTACGAGGCTCCCGGCAGCGCCACGGTCGTCGCGGACGCCCTGACCCCGGCCGCCGACGACACCGCGGCCCAGGGCCGCAGCGTCCGCTCCGTCGGGGTGGCCGGTTCCGGCACCATGGCCTCCGGCATCGCCGAGGTGTTCGCAAAGGCCGGGTACGAGGTCGTCCTCGCCGCCCGCAGCGAGGAGAAGGCCCAGGCCGCCAAGACCCGGATCGGCAAGTCGCTGGCCCGCTCCGTGGACAAGGGCCGGCTGACCGCCGAGGCCGCCGCCCGGACCCTGGACCTGATCACCCCGGCAGGCTCCTACGACGCCTTCGCCGACGTCGACCTGGCCGTCGAGGCGGTCGCCGAGGACCTGGCGGTCAAGCAGCAGCTGTTCGCCACGTTCGACAAGGTCTGCAAGCCCGGCGCGGTCCTCGCCACCACCACCTCCTCGCTGCCCGTCGTCGCCTGCGCCCGCGCCACCTCGCGCCCGCAGGACGTGATCGGCATGCACTTCTTCAACCCGGCCCCGGCGATGAAGCTGGTCGAGGTCGTCCGGACCGTTCTGACGGCCGACGACGTCCACGCGACCGTCCGCGAGGTCTGCCTGAAGATCAGGAAGCACGCCGTGGACTGCGGCGACCGGGCCGGGTTCATCGTGAACGCGCTGCTGTTCCCGTACCTGAACAACGCGGTCAAGATGGTCCAGGAGCACTACGCGTCCCTGGACGACATCGACGCGGCGATGAAGCTCGGCGGCGGCTACCCGATGGGCCCCTTCGAGCTGCTGGACGTCGTCGGCCTGGACGTCTCGCTCGCGATCGAGAAGGTGCTGCACCGCGAGTTCCGCGACCCGGGGCTGGCCCCGGCCCCGCTCCTCGAGCACCTGGTGGCCGCGGGCTGCCTCGGCCGCAAGACCGGCCGTGGCTTCCGCGAGTATGCCCGCCGCTGACGGCGTCGGCGACTGGTTCGACGGCGCCCCCGAGGGCGCGGACTGGGGCGGACTGCTCGATCCCGTGGGAGGACCCCCGCCCTTTACGGGCGGGGGATACCCCGGACCTGCGCATCGAGCTGCGGACATGCAGTACGTTCAGGTCATGTCCCAGCCCGCCAAGTCCTCACGTACACCAGCCACGCCCGACGCGCCGGAAAGTGCCGCAGGCAGTCGCGCCGCCGCCCAGCGGCTGAAAATGCGCCGAGAACTGGCGGCCGCAGCGATGGAACTGTTCGCGACCAAGGGGTACGAGGCGACCACCGTCGACGAGATCGCGGCCGCGGCCGGGGTCGCCCGCCGCACCTTCTTCCGCCACTTCCGTTCCAAGGAAGAGGCGATCTTCCCGGACCACGACGACACACTGATCCGCGCCGAGGCGGTCCTCAACGCCGCCCCGGCGCACGAGCACCCCCTCGACACGGTGTGCCGCGGCATCAAGGAAGTCATGAGGATGTACGCGGCCCGCCCGGAGATCTCGGTCGCCCGCTACAAGCTGACGCGCGAGGTGCCCACCCTGCGCGAGGCCGAGATCGCCTCGGTGGCCCGCTACGAGCGCCTGTTCACCCGCTATCTGCTCGGCCACTTCGACGAACACGCGCACGCCGACGACGCCAACGACGACCCGCTACTCGCCGAGGTGGCCGCCTCCGCCGTCGTCACCGCCCACAACCACGTCCTCAGGCGCTGGCTGCGGGCCGGCGGCCAGGGCGATGTGGAGGCCCAGCTCGACCACGCCTTCGCGATCGTACGCAAGACCTTCGGCACGGGGATCGGGGCCGGCCGGCAGGCTTCCCCCCGGCCGTCCTCCCCGGCCCCCGCGGCTTCCGTGGTCCCGCACGGCGAGGTGCTGGTGACCGTCGCCCGCACCGACGCACCGCTCGACGAGGTGATGAGGACGATCGAGCAGGCGCTCAAGGAACGCGCGTAGGGGCTGCCCACGGACGGGCCCGGTTCCCTCGCCCCGGCGCAAAGAACGCGGCGAGGCGAGGGCCCGCCTCCCCCATCACCAGTCCAGCCACCAGCCGTCCGGCCACCGGGGCCGACACCAGACCGAGCATGTCGTGACCGGTCACGAGCAGGCCCCTGGGGCCGGCCCCGGAGCGGGCCGACCGGCAGCCCGTCCGAGGTCATCGGGCGCGGCCGAACTCCGTGGTCCCGCGCCCCGTCCCCCTTGCCGGGCGCGAGGCCGAGCCGGAGCGGGACCCGGCAGCCGGCCGACCGGCAGCCCGCCCGGGAAACACCAGGCACGACCCCATCCACTCCCGCTCGCACCACCCCCAACCCGCCCTCGGCAGATACGGCCCGAAGCGATCCGGATCGCGGCCGAACCCCATGACCCCGCGCCCCCCTTTGCCAGGCGCAAGGTCAAGCCGGAACACGACCCGGGACCGACCCGGCAGCCAGCCGACCGGCAGCCCGCCCGGGAAACACCAGGCACGACCCCATCCACTCCCGCTCGCACCACCCCCAACCCACCCCCAGCAGATACGGCCCGAAGCGATCCGGATCGCGGCCGAACTCCCTGGCCCCAGCGACCCGCACCCCCCTTGCCAGGCGCAAGGCCGAGCCAGAACACGCCCCAGGGCCGACCCCGCAGCCAGCCGACCGGCAACCCGTCCAGGCGGCACCGAGCGCGACCCCATCCACCCCTGCTCGCACCACCCCCAGCAGATACGGCCCGAAGCGATCCGGATCGCGGCCGAACTCCCTGATCCCGCGACCCGCACCCCCCTTTCCGGGCGCAAGGTCGAGCCGTACGCCCAGCGAGCGGCAGACCTCGCGGGACCACGCCCCGGCCGCGAGCGCCGCTGTGGCGGTGTACATCCCGGCGGTGGTGCGGACCTCCATCCTCCCCGGTCCGTCGTGGACGGCGATGCCCCTGGCGTCCTCCACCAACTCGGCCCCGTCCCGGCGCAGCCGGTCGGCGAGCGGGTCCATGTTCCGCCCCGGGTCCAGTGACCACCCGCCTCCGGCTCCACGGCGAGCCGGCTGCCGGGCGCCGTAGCGCAGCAGCGGCAGGGACGGGTGCCGGGTTGGTCCACAGCGGGCTGGCGGGGCGGAACATGCCGGTCAGGGCCATGACGGCGACGCTCGGGGCGCCGAGCCGGTCGCGTTCCAGGACGGTGACCTTCGGCCCGGCCCGGCCCAGGTGGTGGGCGCAGGCCAGGCCGGCCGAGCTGGGGCTGGATCCGCGGCTGCCGCGCCCGGCCGTGGTGCGGACGTCCGGCGAGCGGGGTGTCGCGGCTCTCGCTGCTGCGCACCGTGCCGGGCATCGGCCTCGCCGCCGAGTGTCATGGGCTCGACGCAACGGGCCGGGCGGATCTTCTCCGACACCCACAAGACCGCCCATTGTCACCTACTCGACAGTAGCTTTGATCGATCATCGCTCATTTGTTACGTAAAGATTTCATCTGAGGCGAACTTCTGGCACTCAGTGCCTTGTCACCTGACACGCGGTGTCATACGTTGAAGAGGTCCGGGCGGCCGGCGAGCAGAGACCGATCGTTCGCCGGCTGTCCCCGCAAGCCGACGGCCTGCGCGCCCGGACGCCTGCGTCACAGGCAACCCTCCCGCGCCACAAAGCGCTGCCGAAGCACCACCCCGCCGAACCGACGGCACCACCAAAAAACCCTCAGCAGCACCGACGAACCCTCAGCGCCCCTCCCTCAGGGCGCTCACCGCCGGAGGCAACACCGTGACCGTGAAGGACATCCTGGACGCGATCCAGTCGAAGGACGCCACATCCGCCGACTTCGCCGCCCTGCCGATCCCCGAGTCGTACCGCGCGATCACCGTGCACAAGGACGAGACGGAGATGTTCGCGGGCCTGGAGACCCGCGACAAGGACCCGCGCAAGTCGATCCACCTGGACGACGTGCCGGTGCCCGAACTGGGCCCCGGCGAGGCCCTGGTGGCCGTCATGGCCTCCTCGGTCAACTACAACTCGGTGTGGACCTCGATCTTCGAGCCGCTCGCGACCTTCGGTTTCCTGGAGCGCTACGGCAAGGTCAGCGAGCTCACCAAGCGCCACGACCTGCCGTACCACATCATCGGCTCCGACCTCGCGGGCGTCGTCCTGCGCACCGGCCCGGGCGTCAACGCCTGGAAGCCCGGTGACGAGGTCGTCGCGCACTGCCTGTCCGTCGAGCTGGAGTCCTCCGACGGCCACAACGACACGATGCTCGACCCCGAGCAGCGCATCTGGGGCTTCGAGACCAACTTCGGCGGCCTCGCCGAGATCGCGCTCGTCAAGTCCAACCAGCTGATGCCGAAGCCCAAGCACCTCAGCTGGGAGGAGGCCGCGGCCCCCGGCCTGGTCAACTCCACCGCCTACCGGCAGCTGGTCTCCCGCAACGGCGCCCAGATGAAGCAGGGCGACAACGTCCTGATCTGGGGCGCGAGCGGCGGCCTCGGCTCGTACGCCACCCAGTTCGCGCTGGCCGGCGGCGCCAACCCGATCTGTGTCGTCTCCAGCGACCAGAAGGCGGACATCTGCCGCTCCATGGGCGCCGAGGCGATCATCGACCGCAACGCCGAGGGCTACAAGTTCTGGAAGGACGAGAACACCCAGGACCCGAGGGAGTGGAAGCGCTTCGGCAAGCGCATCCGTGAGCTGACCGGCGGCGAGGACGTCGACATCGTCTTCGAGCACCCCGGCCGCGAGACCTTCGGCGCCTCGGTCTACGTCACCCGCAAGGGCGGCACCATCGTCACCTGCGCCTCGACGTCCGGCTACAACCACGAGTACGACAACCGCTACCTGTGGATGTCGCTGAAGCGGATCATCGGCTCGCACTTCGCCAACTACCGCGAGGCCTGGGAGGCCAACCGCCTCATCGCCAAGGGCAAGATCCACCCGACCCTGTCGAAGGTCTACTCCCTCCAGGAGACCGGTCAGGCCGCCTACGACGTCCACCGCAACCTGCACCAGGGCAAGGTCG
Source organism: Streptomyces cellostaticus (assembly GCF_001513965.1). Classification (GTDB taxonomy): domain Bacteria; phylum Actinomycetota; class Actinomycetes; order Streptomycetales; family Streptomycetaceae; genus Streptomyces; species Streptomyces cellostaticus. Next base: position 663,617 of record NZ_KQ948015.1, read on the forward strand.
GCGTGCTGTGCCTCGCGCCCGAGGAGGGCCTGGGTGTGCGCGACGAGGAGATGCGCGCCCAGCACATCGACGCCATCAACCGCTTCCGGAACATCTGAGGGCCATAGATGACAGAGCGTCAGAAGGACCGTCCCTGGCTCATGCGGACGTACGCGGGCCACTCGACGGCCGAGGCGTCCAACGAGCTGTACCGGCGCAACCTCGCCAAGGGCCAGACCGGCCTGTCGGTGGCGTTCGACCTGCCGACGCAGACCGGCTACGACCCCGACCACATCCTCGCCCGCGGCGAGGTCGGCCGGGTCGGCGTGCCGGTCTCGCACCTCGGTGACATGCGCCGGCTGTTCCAGGACATCCCCCTGGAGCAGATGAACACCTCGATGACGATCAATGCCACCGCCATGTGGCTGCTGGCGCTCTACCAGGTCGTCGCCGAGGAGCAGGGCGCGGACATCACCAAGCTCCAGGGCACGACCCAGAACGACATCGTCAAGGAGTACCTGTCCCGCGGGACGCATGTCTTCCCGCCGGGGCCGAGCCTCCGTCTGACGACGGACATGATCGCGTACACGGTCTCCCACATCCCGAAGTGGAACCCGATCAACATCTGCAGCTACCACCTGCAGGAGGCCGGGGCCACGCCGGTGCAGGAGATCGCGTACGCGATGTCCACCGCGATCGCCGTCCTCGACGCCGTGCGCGACAGCGGTCAGGTGCCGCAGGAGCGCATGGGTGACGTCGTGGCCCGCATCTCCTTCTTCGTGAACGCGGGCGTCCGCTTCGTCGAGGAGATGTGCAAGATGCGGGCGTTCGGCCGCATCTGGGACAAGGTCACGCGCGAGCGCTACGGCATCGAGAACCCCAAGCAGCGCCGCTTCCGCTACGGCGTCCAGGTCAACTCGCTCGGCCTGACCGAGGCGCAGCCGGAGAACAACGTCCAGCGGATCGTGCTGGAGATGCTCGCGGTCACCCTCTCCAAGGACGCACGCGCGCGTGCCGTGCAGCTGCCCGCCTGGAACGAGGCCCTGGGCCTGCCCCGCCCCTGGGACCAGCAGTGGTCGCTGCGCATCCAGCAGGTCCTGGCCCACGAGAGCGACCTGCTGGAGTACGAGGACATCTTCGAGGGCTCGCACGTCATCGAGGCGAAGGTCTCCCAGCTGGTCGAGGACTCGCTCGCGGAGATCGACCGGATCCAGGAGATGGGCGGCGCGATGGCCGCCGTCGAGTCCGGCTACCTCAAGTCCCAGCTGGTCTCCTCGCACGCCGAGCGCCGGGGCCGGATCGAGTCCGGCCAGGAGAAGATCGTCGGCGTCAACATCTTCGAGACGACCGAGCCGAACCCGCTCACGGCCGACCTGGACACCGCGATCCAGACGGTCGACCCGGCGGTCGAGGCCCAGGTCGTCGAGGCGATCGGGCGCTGGCGCGACACGCGCTACCAGCCGCCCTTCAACCACCCGCGCCCGTGCAAGGCGCTGGAGCGGCTGAAGGAGGCCGCCAAGGGCACCGGCAACCTCATGCAGGCCACCCTGGAGTGTGCCCGCGCCGGGGTCACGACCGGGGAATGGACGAGCGCGCTCCGGGAGGTGTTCGGCGAGTTCCGGGCGCCCACGGGCGTCTCCTCCGCCCCCATCGCCGTCCCCGTGGAGGCGGGCTCGGCGCTCGCCGAGGTGCGGACCAAGGTGGACGCCACCGCCCGCGACCTGGGCACCGGCAAGCTGCGCTTCCTGGTCGGCAAGCCGGGCCTGGACGGCCACTCCAACGGCGCCGAGCAGATCGCCGTGCGCGCCCGTGACGCCGGGTTCGAGGTGGTCTACCAGGGCATCCGGCTCACCCCGGAGCAGATCGTGGACGCGGCCCTCGCCGAGGACGTGCACGCGGTCGGCCTGTCCATCCTCTCCGGCTCGCACGCCCAGCTGGTGCCGGACGTACTGGAGCGGCTGCGTGTGGCCGGTGCCACAGATATACCGGTGATCGCCGGTGGCATCATCCCGAATGGTGACGCCGAAGAACTCCGGGCCGCCGGAGTGGCCGCGGTCTTCACCCCGAAGGACTTCGACATCACCGGAATCATCGGCCGCATCGTCGACGAGATCCGGAAAGCGAACAAGCTCGACCCCCTGGAGGTCCCCGCATGACCGTCAACCGTCTCCGCCCGCGGCGCTCGTGCCTGGCAGTACCCGGTTCGAACCCCCGCTTCCTGGAGAAGGCGCAGGGCCTCCCCGCCGACCAGGTCTTCCTGGACCTGGAGGACGCGTGCGCGCCGCTCGCCAAGCCCGAGGCGCGGCACACCATCGTCAAGTTCCTCAACGAGGGTGACTGGACCGGCAAGACGCGCGTCGTGCGCGTCAACGACTGGACGACCGAGTGGACGTACCGCGACGTCGTAACGGTGGTCGAGGGCGCGGGCCAGAACCTCGACTGCATCATGCTGCCGAAGGTGCAGACCGCCGAGCAGGTCGTCGCCCTGGACCTGCTGCTGACGCAGATCGAGAAGACCATGGGCTTCGAGGTCGGCAAGATCGGCATCGAGGCGCAGATCGAGAACGCGCAGGGCCTGAACAACGTCAACGCGATCGCGCAGGCCTCCCCGCGCGTGGAGACGATCATCTTCGGCCCGGCCGACTTCATGGCCTCCATCAACATGAAGTCGCTGGTCGTGGGCGAGCAGCCGCCCGGCTACCCGGCGGATGCCTACCACTACATCCTGATGAAGATCCTGATGGCCGCCCGCGCCAACAACCTCCAGGCGATCGACGGCCCCTACCTCCAGATCCGCAACGTCGAGGGCTACCGCGAGGTCGCCCAGCGCGCCGCGGCCCTCGGCTTCGACGGCAAGTGGGTGCTGCACCCGGGCCAGGTCGAGGCGGCCAACGAGATCTTCTCGCCCTCCCAGGAGGACTACGACCACGCCGAGCTGATCCTGGACGCGTACGACTACTACACGTCCGAGGCGGGCGGCAAGAAGGGCTCCGCGATGCTCGGCGACGAGATGATCGACGAGGCCAGCCGCAAGATGGCGCTGGTCATCTCCGGCAAGGGCCGGGCCGCCGGCATGCAGCGCACGTCGAAGTTCGAGATCCCGGAGGCCTGAGCGCGATGCAGTTCGGACGCACCTACGAGGAGTTCGAGGTCGGGGCGACGTACAAGCACTGGCCGGGCAAGACGGTCACGGAGTACGACGACCACCTGTTCTGTCTCCTCACCATGAACCACCACCCGCTCCACATGGACACCAACTATGCGGAGAAGACGACGGACTTCGGCAAGAACGTCGTCGTCGGCAACTACATCTACTCGCTGCTGCTCGGCATGTCCGTCCCGGACATCTCGGGCAAGGCGATCGCCAACCTGGAGATCGAGTCGCTCAAGCACGTGGCGCCGACCTTCCACGGCGACACGATCTACGGCCAGACGACCGTGCTCGACAAGTGGCCGTCCAAGTCGAAGAACGACCGCGGCATCGTCTACGTCGAGACCAAGGGCTACAAGCAGGACGGCACTCTGGTGTGTGTCTTCCGCCGCAAGGTCATGGTGCCCACCGAGACGTACATCAAGGAACGCGGCGGCGAGCAGCCCGGCCGCCCGGAGCTGAAGCAGCAGGAGAAGTAGAGCCATGGCCCGTCTCGCCCAGACCGCCGGTCTGACCGACGTCCAGCAGGAGATCCTCTCCACCGTCCGGGATTTTGTCGACAAGGAGATCATTCCTGTCGCGACCGAGCTGGAGCACCGCGACGAGTACCCGCAGCAGATCGTGGACGGCCTGAAGGAACTCGGCCTGTTCGGTCTGATGATCCCCGAGGAGTACGGGGGCCTGGGCGAGTCGCTCCTCACCTACGCGCTGTGCGTGGAGGAGATCGCCCGCGGCTGGATGTCGGTGTCCGGCATCATCAACACCCACTTCATCGTCGCGTACATGCTCAAGCAGCACGGCACGCAGGAGCAGAAGGACCACTTCCTGCCCCGCATGGCCGCCGGCGACATCCGGGGCGCCTTCTCGATGTCGGAGCCCGGACTGGGCTCCGATGTGTCGGCCATCACCTCGAAGGCGGTCAAGGACGGCGACGAGTACGTCCTGAACGGCCAGAAGATGTGGCTGACGAACGGTGGCACGTCGTCGCTCGTCGCCGTTCTCGTCCGGAGTGACGAAGGACACCCCGAGGGCACGGCCCCCCACAAGTCGATGACCACCTTCCTGGTCGAGAAGGAGCCCGGCTTCGGCGAGGTCCGCCCCGGCCTCACCATCCCGGGCAAGATCGACAAGATGGGCTACAAGGGCGTCGACACCACCGAGCTGATCATGGACGGCCTGCGGGTACCGGCCGCTCGGGTGCTCGGCGGCGTCACCGGCCGGGGTTTTTACCAAATGATGGACGGCGTGGAGGTCGGCCGCGTCAACGTGGCGGCGCGCGGCTGCGGCGTCGCCCAGCGCGCCTTCGAGCTCGGCGTCCAGTACGCCCAGCAGCGGCACACCTTCGGCAAGCCGATCGCCCAGCACCAGGCCATCCAGTTCAAGCTGGCCGAAATGGCTACCAAGGTCGAGGCCGCGCATGCCATGATGGTCAACGCGGCACGCAAAAAGGACTCCGGGGAGCGAAACGACCTCGAGGCCGGGATGGCGAAGTACCTCGCCTCCGAGTACTGCAAGGAGGTCGTGGAGGATGCCTTCCGGATCCACGGCGGCTACGGCTTCTCCAAGGAGTACGAGATCGAGCGCCTCTACCGCGAGGCTCCGATGCTGCTCATCGGTGAAGGTACCGCCGAGATCCAGAAAATGATCATCGGGCGCAGGTTGCTCGAAGAGTATCGATTCCAGGGCTGATTGTCCGGTTACGGGGTGTTTTCTTCGAGAAGAAGATCACACCCCGTCAACGGTCTTCGACCGCCGACTCGGCTTCCTGGCTTGCCCAGTTGCGGCCCGCGACCGGTACGATCCCCGGAAAGCCGCCGTCCCCCGTCAGAGCGCGGCATCATCCGCTACGAAGGTCATCCATGCCCCACAGCCAAACCTCTGCACATCGAGACAGCCTGGCCGGCGTACGCCTCGCGCGCGGAGCATCGCCGTGGCTTCTCCCGACCGTCGCCACCGCAGCCGTCAGCCTCCTGCGCGCGCGCCGCTCCGGCGCTGCCAAGGCCGTCGCCGTACCCGCCACCGCGCTCGCGGCGGGCATGCTGTGGTTCTTCCGCGACCCCGAGCGTGAGATCGCCCCGGGCCGGGTCATCTCGCCCGCCGACGGTGTGGTGCAGAGCATCATGCCGTGGAAGGACGGGCGCACCCGCGTCGCGATCTTCATGAGCCCGCTCAACGTCCACGTCAACCGCGCGCCCCTCGCGGGCACGGTGACGTCGGTCGAACACATCCCCGGTGGCTTCGTTCCCGCCTTCAACAAGGAGAGCGAGAACAACGAGCGCGTAGTCTGGCATTTCGACACCGAACTCGGCGACATCGAGATGATCCAGATCGCCGGCGCGGTGGCCCGCCGCATCGTGCCCTACCTCCCTGAGGGCACGAAGGTCGAGCAGGGCGACCGAATCGGTCTGATCCGCTTCGGCTCGCGTGTCGACCTCTACCTGCCCGAGGGCGTGGAGGTCGCGGTCGAGGTCGGACAGAAGACCGTGGCTGGGGTGACTCGCATTGACCGTGATTGATCCGGAGACCCAGGCGGGCTGGGTGCCCGAGGCCGAAGAGGTGGACGAAGAGGAGGAGATGCCCCTTTCTCTCCGCCTCTCGATAGCGGACACCCTGACGCTGGGCAACGCCACGTGTGGCTTCATGGCGGTGTACTTCACCACCACCGGCATCCTGATCCCGCACCTCACCGGCAGCCAGGAGTCCGGCATGGCCCGCCACAGCGCGGCCACGGCGGTCATCCTGATGCTCTGCGCGGCCGTCTTCGACCTGTTCGACGGACTGGTGGCCCGCAAGCTGCGCTCGTCGCCGATGGGCGCGGAGCTGGACAACCTCTCCGACCTGATCAGCTTCGGTCTGGCGCCCGCGTACTTCGTGCTCGTCTACGGCATGGTCGCGGACGACGCGCACCAGAGGATGGCGGCGCTCGGGGCAATCGTGGTGCTCCTGGCCGTCGTGCTTCGTCTGGCGCGTTTCTCGTGCGTGACGCCGAGGAACGGCATGTTCCAGGGCATGCCCTCGCCGTTCGGCGCACTGACGGTGGTCTCGATCGTGCTGCTGGAGCTGCCCTTCGTGGCGACCCTGCTGGCGATCCTGGGCACCGCGTGGCTGATGGTGAGCCGGGTGGAGTACCCGAAGCCGCGGGGCCGTCTGGCGGGGGCGATGCTCTCCTGGATCGTCCTGTCCATGGGCCTCCTGGCCGCCTGGGCCTTCGACGCCCCGAGCGGGCAGCTGCTGCTCCAGACGGGCTGCGCCCTGCAGCTGGTCATGGGCGCGGTGATTCCGCTGTTCGCCACGGCGCGCCGGGTGAACAACTTCCGCGACAACCGGCGTGAGGCGCGGGCTGCCCAGCCGTAACGCTCCGCTTGGAGGGCCCCGGACCCGGATGGGTTCGGGGCCCTTCGCTGTGCGCGTCCGGCGTCGGTGCAGCCGTCTGGGGGCTCCGCCCCCAGGCCCCCGGCCTATGCCCACCCACCGACCGAGACAGGTGGGTGGGTGGGAAACGGGGGTCTGGGGGGCGGAGCCCCCAGGGGCCTCAGACCAAGTGGTCCTCGGCGATCTGTACGGCGACCCGCTCCAGGATCGGCCCGGCATCCGCGATGCACTTGGCGACGTCGGGCTCGACGGACGTCAACGGGTAAGCACGACCGATCCCGGCCCGCAGCAACGCCTCCTCCGGCAGAGCGAGCCGACCGCACACCGCGACGACGTCCTTCCCGGCGGCCCGAGCCGCCGCAGCGACCCCCGCCGGAGCCTTGCCGTGCAGGGTCTGCTCGTCCAGCGACCCCTCGCCGGTGATCACCAGATCGGCCCGTTCCAGCGCCGGTGCGAAGCCGAGGACGTCCAGCATGACCTCGATGCCGGGCCGGAACCGGGCGCCCAGGAGCAGCGCGCCGTAACCGATGCCGCCCGCCGCCCCGGCACCCGGCGCCGCCGCGTACTCGGCGGCACGCGGCCCGACGGCCGCCTCCAGCGCCTTGGCGAAGTGGGCGAGGGCCGCGTCCAGCGTCTCCACGTCGTCCGGCGACGCCCCCTTCTGCGGGCCGTACACCGCGGGCGCGCCCTTCGGCCCGGTCAGCGGATTGTCGACATCGCTGGCGAGCACCAGCTCCACCGAGGACAGGCGCGGGTCCAAACCGGACAGGTCCGCCCGGGCCAGCTCGGCGAGACCGCCGCCGCCCGGCGGGACCGGCTCCCCGTCCTCGTCCAGGAACCGGGCGCCCAGCGCCGACAGCATCCCGGCGCCGCCGTCCGTCGTGGCGCTGCCGCCCACGCCGAACACGATCGTCCGCGCGCCCGCGTCCAGCGCGGCCCGCAGCACTTCCCCGGAGCCGTACGTGGAGGCGATCAGCGGCGCGAAGACACCGGCCGGCAGCCGTTGCAGCCCGCTCGCCTCGGCCATCTCCACGACCGCGGTGTCGCCGCGCAGCGCGAACGCGGCCGTGACCTCCTGCCCGAGCGGCCCGGCGACCCGGACCTCCCGGCGTTCGAAACCGGCCGCGACCGCCGCGTCCACGGTTCCGTCGCCGCCGTCGGCCACGGGCAGCGCCTCGACCTCGAGGCCGGGCACGACCCGGCGCAGCCCGGCCGTCACCCGCTCGGCGACCTGTACGGCCGTCAGCGAGCCCTTGAACTTGTCCGCGGCGATGAGCACCCGACGGGTCTCGTTCACTGCAGCGTCCGCCACCTTGCTTTCCCCTTGCTCTCCGGGCCCCGCGCACGTCAGGGCCAGTCGCGCCGCTGCGACCATAACCGGAGGACACCCCCGCCGTCATGCCCCGACCGAACCCTGGGAAGCGGCTGGGAGGCTGCTCGGGAAAACGGGTAGACCCCAGCCATGGGCAACCAGGGCACCGGGCCGGACCTCGCCGACCGCATCCACGGCGGCTGGCTCGGGCGGATCGCGGGCAACATGCTCGGCAAACCGGTCGAGCAGGGCGAGGTGTGGACGCGCGAGCGCATCGACCGCTATCTGCGGCAGGCCGCCGCCCTGCCGCTCACCGACTACCTGCCCGAGCCCGCCGACGCGGCCGACGGCGCCGTACTGCGCCCGGAGTGGCGCCAGTGCGTGCGCGGCCGTATCCACGGCAGCTGCCGCGACGACGACGTCGACTACGCCATCCTCGGCCTGCACCTGCTGGAGACCCACGGCTTCGGCTTCAGCACCGAGCAGGTCGGCGACCTGTGGCTGCTCAGGCTGCCGTACCTGCAGACGTTCACCGCGGAGCGGGCGGCGTACCGCAACCTGGCGAACGGTCTGAAGCCGCCGCTGACGGCGACGTACGACAACCCGTACCAGGAGTGGATCGGCGCGCTGATCCGTGCCGACGTCTACGGCTGGACCTGCCCGGGCGACCCGCGCCGCGCCGCCGCGCTGGCCCGCCGGGACGCGGTGCTGTCCCACACCGGCAACGGCGTCTACGGCGCGATGTTCGCGGCCGCACTGATCGCGGCGGCGTTCACGGCTCCGGGCGTGCGGGACGCGCTGGAGACCGCGCTCGCCGTGATCCCGGCGAGCAGCCGGCTGGCCCGTACCGTGCGCCGGGTGATGTCCCTGCACGAGACCCGCCTCCCCTGGGAGGAGACGCTGACCACGGTGTCCGGGGAGAGCGCCGGTCTCGGCTGGATCCACACCGTCCCGAACGCGGCCGTCCTCACGGCGGGGCTGCTGTACGGCGACGGCGACTTCACCCGCACCCTCGCCCTCACCGTCCGCGGCGGCCTGGACACCGACTCCAACGGCGCGACGGCCGGTTCGGTGGCCGGGGTGCTCACCGGCGCGGCGGCCATCCCGGCCCGGTGGAAGGACCCGCTCGAGGACACGGTCCGGAGCGCGGTGTTCGGCTTCGACGGCGTACAGATCAGTGCGCTGGCCGAGCGCACCCTGCGCCTGGCGACGGCCGGGCCGTAGCCGTCCCGGACCTGGTTACCCTCCTTGAATGACCACGACTGACGCCTTCGCCGCGTACATCGCGAGCCTGCCCCGTGTCCTCGCCGGTGCCGCCGCCCTCTTCCGGGACGCCGAGGGACGCGTGCTGCTGGTGGAGCCCAACTACCGCGAGGGCTGGGCCCTTCCGGGCGGCACGATCGAGTCGGAAGACGGCGAGACACCGCGCCAGGGCGCCCGCCGGGAGACCCTGGAGGAGATCGGCCTCGACCGCGAGGTGGGCCGGCTGCTGGCGGTGGACTGGGTGCACGGCACGGGACGGCCGCCGCTGGTGGCGTACCTGTACGACGGCGGTGTCCTCACCGAGGCCGAGCTCAAGGCCATCCGCCTGCAGGAGGAGGAGCTGCTGTCCTGGCGTCTGGTAGCCCACGAGGAGATCCCCGAGCACCTGCCCGACGCCCTCGGCCGCCGCGTCCTGGCCGCACTGGACGTCCTGGCGGAGAACACGGGCACGGCGGAGCTGGAGAACGGACACCGGGTGCTCTGACCGCCCGCCCGGCCCGGCGGCCGATACCGAACCGCGCTCAGCCCTCCGGATCCCGGGGCTTCGCGTCCACCTCGCGCAACGCCTCCTCGCGCGCGGCGACCCGCGCCTCGGTCCGGTGCCCGCGTGCGATGTAGTCCCGGACGACGAGCTCCACGGCGTCCTGCGGGTTACCCACCCCCGCGAGCACCATGACCTCCACGACGAGTTCGGCGTCAAGCGAGACGGTCACCTTGGCCATGGCGTGACGCTAGCATCCAGCGGCTCGCGCCAAGGCCGTTCCGCTCTCCTGCCCATCGGGGAGGAGCCGGGTGGCGCCGTCCCTGGCTTCGGGGGCGGTCGCGGCGGTGCGGTGGGCGTCGGCCGGCTGAGCGAAATCGGTTCGCGGCCTCCGCTCCACCCGGCCTACCCTCGACGGCATGACCAAGCCCCTCGTCGCCGTGCTCAGCGGGGCCGGCATCTCCACCGACTCCGGCATCCCCGACTACCGCGGTCCGAACGGGCTGTGGCGGCGGGATCCGGAGGCCGAGAAGCTCGTCACGTACGAGTACTACATGGGCGATCCGGAGATCCGGCGGCAGTCGTGGCAGATGCGGCGGAAGAACCGGACGCTGAAGGCCGAGCCGAACGCCGCGCACCGGGCCGTCGCCGAGCTGGAGAAGTCCGGCATACCGGTGCGGGTGATCACGCAGAACGTGGACGGGCTGCACCAGCTGGCCGGGCTGCCCGGACGCAAGGTGCTCGAACTGCACGGCAGCGCACGGAGTGTCGTGTGCACCAAGTGCCATACGCGCGGACCGATGGAGGACGCCCTGGCGCGCGTCGAGGCCGGTGAGGACGATCCGCCGTGTCTGGAGTGCGGCGGGATCCTGAAGTCGGCGACGGTGATGTTCGGCGAGCGGCTGGATCCGGTGGTGCTCGGCGAGGCGCTGGCGATCAGCAAGGCGTGCACCGTGTTCGTCGCCGTCGGCAGCAGCCTCCAGGTGCAGCCCGCCGCCGGTCTGGTCGGCGTCGCCGCCGACCACGGCGCCCACCTGATCATCGTCAACGCGGAGCCGACGCCGTACGACGACCTCGCCCAGGAGGTCGTACGGGAACCGATCGGCACGGCGCTGCCCGCGCTGCTGCACCGCCTGCGCGCTCATGCCTGTGACGCATAGAGGCAGCCTGACCGGCACCGCCGGCGGCCGGAACTGGACTCCTGCTCAGGTCGCCCGGCGCTCCCAGTCGTCTTCATCCGGAGACCTGGAACAGAGCCGTCCCCCGCTCGAAGTCCAGCAGCCGCTGCTTGCGGTCCAGGCCGCCGCCGTAACCGGTGAGGTCACCGCCCGCGCCGATGACACGGTGGCAGGGCACGATGATGCCGATCGGGTTCTTGCCGTTGGCGAGGCCGACGGCGCGGGACGCCTTGGGGTTGCCCAGGGCGTCGGCGAGTTCGCCGTAGGAGCGGGTCTCGCCGTACGGGATGCGGGTCAGCTGGTCCCAGACGCCGCGCTGGAACGGGGTTCCGTTCAGGCGCAGTTCGAGGGTGAACTCGGTCAACTCGCCCGCGAAGTAGGCCGAGAGCTGCTCCTCAGCCTCGGCGAAGAGGGTGTCGTCGCGCGTGCCGAAGGTCTCCTCGGGCGGGCGGTGGCGCTGGCCGGTCATGTAGAGGCCGCACAGGACGCCGTCGTCGGCGACGAGGGTGAGGGGGCCGTAGGGGCTGTCGGTCACGGTGTGCTGCTTCATCTCGGAGATCCTTACACGGGCAGGAAGTTGATCGGGTGGCTGTCCGTCGCCCACAGGTACTGGACCGCGTACGCCCGCCAGGGCCGCCAGGCCTCGGCGCGGGCGGTGAGCGCGGCCGGGGTGGCGGGCAGGCCCAACTCCCCTGCGGCGCGCCGGATTCCGAGGTCGGTGGCCAGGAAGGCGTCGGGGTCGCCGAGGGCGCGCATGGCGATGACGTCGACCGTCCAGGGCCCGAAGCCGGGCAGCTCGAGCAGGCGCGCGCGGGCCTCGGCCCAGTCGGACTCCACCCCCAAGTGGAGTGTGCCGTCGGCGAGTTGACGCACGAGGGTGGTGAAGGTGGTGCGCCGGGTGCGGGGCATGGCCAGGGTCTCGGGGTCGATGGCGGCCAGCGCCTCGGGGGACGGGAAGAGGTGGGTGAGGCCGCCCTCGGGGTCGTCCAGGGGTTTGCCGTGCGCGGTGACCAGGCGGGCCGCGTGGGTGCGGGCGGCGGCCGTGGAGACCTGCTGTCCGAGCACGGCACGGACGGCGAACTCGGCCTCGTCGACCGTGCGTGGCACCCGGCGGCCCGGTGCCTTGTCGACCAGGGGCGCGAGGAACGGGTCCGTGCGCAGCTGGTCGTCGACGGCGACCGGGTCGGCGTCCAGGTCGAGCATCCGCCGGCAGCGGCTGATCGCCACGGTCAGATCGCGCAGGTCGCTCAGGGTGAGCCGGCAGGCGATGTGGTCGGGCCGGGGCGTGAGCGCGACGATCCCGTGTCCGTACGGCAGCCGCAGCGTGCGCCGGTACGCGCCGTCCCGCCATTCCTCCACACCGGGTACGGCCGTGGCGGCCAGGTGGCCGAAGAGGTTGTCGGGGTTGAGCGGGGCGCGGAACGGCAGCCGCAGTACGAGGGTCCCGGGGGCGCCCGCGGCGTCGGCGGCGTGCTGGGGCACCCGGGCGCGCAGCTCGCTCGGGGACAGCGCGAAGACCTCGCGGACGGTGTCGTTGAAGGTGCGGATGGAGGAGAAGCCGGCGGCGAAGGCGATCTCCGCCATGGGCAGCGGGGTCGTCTCCACGAGCAGCCTTGCGGTCTGGGCGCGCTGGGCGCGGGCCAGCGCGAGGGGTCCGGCGCCCAGCTCGGCGAGCAGTTGCCGCTCCACCTGCCGGGTGCTGTAGCCGAGCCGGGCGGCCAGACCCGGCACGCCCTCGCGGTCCACGACCCCGTCGGCGATCAGCCGCATCGCCCGGGCCACCAGGTCGGCGCGCTGGTTCCACTCCGGGGAGCCGGGGCTGGTGTCGGGGCGGCAGCGCTTGCAGGCCCGGAACCCGGCCTGCTGGCAGGCGGCCGCGCTCGGGTAGAAGGTCATGTTCTCCGCCTTGGGCGGGACGACCGGGCAGCTGGGCCGGCAGTAGATGCGGGTGGTCAGGACGGCCGTGAAGAACCACCCGTCGAACCGCGCGTCCTTGGACTGCACGGCGCGCACGCAGTGCTCCCGGTCGAAGTGCGTCCCTGTCTCCATGCGTCCAGGATCGTCCACCCCCGGGGCCGGCCGCTGGCGGGAATCCGACACGTACGTGCGCCGGTCTCGGCGTCGGCCGCCCCCTGGATCGAAGGAGGCGGGCCCTGGCTTCCGGCCCGCGGTCGTGGGATTCGGCGGGCCGAGGTGCTGGTGGAGGGGTGAGGGGGCCGGCGCCCCTCAGGAACAGGCGTAGCTGAACGTCGCCTTCGCCTCCATCGGGGTGTCCCGGTGCGGGATCCGCAGCCGGGCGGTGCCCTGGAAGCGGCCGGGGCCGCGTACCGTCCACCGCAGGTGCACCCGGAGCCTGCGTTCGCCGCTGCGGGCGGTACTGACCAGCTCGCCCGAGTCGTGGCCGTCGCTGCGCAGCCAGTGGTAGGTGACGGGGCCGCCCCGGCCGTCCGTGGTGACGACACCGACCAGGTCGGCCGTCTGCCCGCAGTGCAACTGCCGTGCCGGCGCCTGGACCTGGACGGCGAGAACCCCTGGCGCCGGGGTCGGGCGCAGGAGCAGCCAGAGCAGGACGGCCGCGAAGGCCAGGACGGCGGTGGCGGCGATCCAGGCGCGCCGTCTTCGGCGGGGGCGGTGGGCGGCGGGTGCCGGCGGTGCGGTACGCCACCGCGCGCGCAGGGCATCCTGCTCGTCGACGGGGACACCGGGGCCGAACCGTAGGACGATCTCGCCGGCCTCCTCCCCGGCAGGGACCGGCGCCGACGCGACACGGTTGCGCTTGCCGAGGACCGTGGCCTGGGTGTCCGAGAGGGCCGGGGGGCGAAGTGTGTCGGCTCGGGGCGGCACTGTGGGCTGCTCGTCGGCCGGAGGGGTGCGGTCGGCCGCGGCCTCCCGTGACGCTGTGAACTCCGGGCTCTGCAACGTCCCTGTGAACTGCGGACTCGGCGACGCCCCTGTGAACTCCGGACCCTGCAACGCCCCTGTGAACTGCGGACTC
>NZ_KQ948015.1:677372-827550 GCF_001513965.1 Streptomyces cellostaticus
GGCGACGCCTCTGTGAACTGCGGGCTCGGCGACGCCTCTGTGAGCTCCCGGCTCTCCGACGTCCCTGTGACCTCCGGCATCACCGCAGCCACCGCCGCCCGCAGCGCCGTGCGGTGCAGGAAGTCCGCCGGCAGGGCCCCGCGGCCGGACACCAGTGCGGCTCGGGCCGCCGCCAGGCCGTCGGACTCGGCCGTGGCCGCGCAGTGGGCGAACAGCTCCGCCGCAGGGGTCCGGGAGCCGGCCCAGGCGGCGCCCAGGGCGCGGGCCAGGCCGGCCCAGGCACGCACATCGTGCGCCTGCAGGTCGGTGTCCGCGCTGTCGCCCAGCACCGAGCCCAGTGCCGCCTCGGCCAGCAGGGCGACGCCGTCGGGAGCGAGGGTCACCGTGTCCGGGCCGGGCGAACCGTGCGCGAGGCCCGCCGCGTGCAGGGCGAGCAGGGTCTGCGCGGTCTCGTTGAGCACGCTCGCCGCGCTGCCCGCGTCCGGACGGGAGTCCTCGGCGGCCAGGAGTCCGGCCACCGTCGGGACCGGCGGCCGGGCGGTGATCAGCCACGCCTCCCCCGCCTGAGCGACCAGGTCGACCGTGCCGAGCAACCCGGGCAGCCGGAGCTTCGCGGCGGCGAGCACCGCACCGGCCAGGCGCTCCCGCGTGCCCTCCGGCGCGAGCAGGGCGCGGTCGATGTGCAGTGCGCCGAGGACCGGTTCGCCCGGCCGCCCCGGGAGCAGTGCGTGCCAGGTGCCGAAGCGCGCGTCCCGTGACCAGCCGGACAGGGGCCGGCCGGCCACCGTGGTGGCTGTCGTGGTCATGTCGCTCCGTTCGGAGTTCAGCACGGCGGTGCGTCCAGGGAGGCCGTCTGTGCGCCGTTCGCGGCCGCCGGGTCACTGCTGAGCGTGACCTCCCAGGCGCCGCGGCAGGGGTGGTTGGAGAAGTCCGCCTCGAAGGTCAGGTCGTAGCGGGTGCTGCCGGACAGGGGCTGGGTCCGGGCGCCGTACGGGTCGGCGGGTGTGTCGACGTAGTACTGCGCGGTGACGCTCAGCGGCCCGGTGCCCGTGGTCTGGACCGTCACAGCGGCGACGAGCGTGCCGGGCTTCTGCCCGCGCTGCCAGGAGCCGATGGTGATGGTGACCGTGCCGGCGGTTGCCGCGCTGGGAGACGCGGTGGTCGGAGTCGGCGCGGGCACACTCTCACTCACGCTCGTACTCGGGGTCGGCGCCGGCGAGGACGACGGGCTGTCCGAGGGCGTGACGGACGGCGAGCCGTCGGCCGTGGGCGGTGCGGTGCTCGGCGCGACGGAAGGTGAAGTACCGGGCGTGGTAGGTGAGTTGACGGCCGAAGGCACCGAACTCGCCGCCGTCGTGGACGTCTCGTGCGGGCGCTGCGTCGCATAGGTCGCGCCGCCCGCCACGAGCACCAGTGCGGCCGCCGCGCCGGTCGCGGCCTTCCAGCCGCCGCGCTTCAGCCGGCCCAGCAGAGTCAGGGCACGGGCCGCTCCGTCGACCGTCGCGGTCGTGGTGAACGGGAACAACAGGGCCAGCAGCGCGGCGAGTTCGGCGAGCCGACGCCGTCCCCGCTGCTCCCAGCCGGCGCCGTACCCCTCGGTGGCGGACCGCTCCAGGTGGGCGAGGAACTCCTCGACGCCGGGCCGGTGAGCCGGGTCCTTCGCCAGGCCGGTGCGCAGCAGTCCGCGCACCGGCTCGGGTACGTCGTCCAGCGGGACGGGTGCGCGCAGGTGCTGGAGGCGCAGCGCGCTCACGTCGGCGGCGGCGAACGGCCGCCGTCCGGTCAGGCACTCGAAGAACACCACCGACGCCGCGTAGACGTCGGCGGCCGGGCCGGCCGGTTCGCCGTGCCACTGTTCGGGCGCCATGTAGGCGGGCGTGCCCGCGGCCTCCGTCTCGCGTCCGCTGCGGACGGCGATGCCGAAGTCGGCGAGCGCGCTGGTGCCGTCGGCGCGCACGAGCACGTTCTCCGGCTTGTAGTCGCGGTGCACCACGCCGGCCGCGTGGGCCGCGCCGAGCCCGAGCAGGGAGCCCTTGAGCAGGACGAGCGCGGCCTCGGGTCCGGTCGCCCCGTGCCGGCGCAGGAGCCGGCGGAGGCTGACGCCGTCCACGGCCTCCATCACGATGGCGGCGCCGGCGCGTGCCTCGACGTACTCGTACAGCCGCACCACGCACGGGTGCCGCAGGTCGCCGAGCAGCCGTGCCTCGGCGCGGAAGCGGGCGAGGAACTCCCGGTCGCCGCACAGGCTCCGGCTCAGGTACTTGATGGCCACGGGCACGCCGGTCGCGGTGTGCCGGGCCAGTACGACCCGGCCGCCGGCGCCCTCGCCGAGCGTGCGTACGGCCTCGTAGCCGGGGACGGACCAGTCGCCGCCGTCGGGGACGGCCGCACCGTGCGCGTCGTCGCGTGTCATGCCGCCTCCTCCACAGCCGTGCCGACGCTCGTGCCCGCCGACGGGAGGCGCCTCGCCTCCCGGCTGCGCCGGACCCGGCGTGCCAGCAGGCGCACGGGCGCGGCCCACACCGGGAACGCCACGAGCGCGACCACGGCCGCCTCGACGACGGTGGTCCACGGCTCGGCCAGCCGGCCGTGCAGCAGGTCGCCGATCCGGGAGCGCCAGGCCAGCAGGGCGAGGCCCAGGAAGCCGTAGGTGCCGACGACGACGGCCAGGCCGTAGGCGGCCATGCCCGCCTGGCGCGGGCCGGGCCGCCGGCCGGCGCGCAGATCGCGCCACAGGCCCGTGCGGAAGTAGGCACCGGCCTCCTCGCGCAGCCTGGGCACGCGCAGCGCGTCGGTCAGCGCCTGGTAACCGTCCAGCGGCATCAGGGGGTTGAAGTTGTAGAGGGTGTTCAGGTAGAGGCCGAAGGCCAGGTGGTAGAGGACGGCGGAGGCCGGTCCGGCGGGCAGCAGGGCCGTGCCGGTCGCGCACCAGCCGGCCAGGGCCGCCGTGGACAGCGGCCCGGACAGGGCCACCACGACACGGGACCAGCGCGTGCCGAACCACATGTCGCTGGTGTCCACGAACGCGAACGGCATGCCCATCATCAGCAGGAACCCGCCGCGCCGGACCGTGCGGCCGTACGACTTCACGGCCAGCGCGTGGGTCAGCTCGTGGACGAGCAGCGCGGTGACGTACCCGGCGGCCAGCAGCACCGGGCCCCACACGCCTGCTCCGCCGAAGTCCAGCAGGTGGTGGCGGCCCTGTGCGGCGAAGAACGCGACGAGGCCGCCGGCGACCGACAGCCAGGCCAGCAGCACCCCGGTCCGGGTGAACAGGCGCCAGCCGAAGGCCTGGTAGAGCCGGGTGACCAGCCGGTCGAGGCCGGGGACGGAGATCTCCAGTTTCAGCAGCGCCCGGTACAGCGCACGCGCCGCCCGGCGCCAGCCGGGCGGCCGCTCCTCTTCCGTCCGGCCGGGCAGGCCGCGCAGCAGCCCGGCGTCGGCGAACGCGGACAGTGCGGACTCGATGCGGGGCAGGGCGAGTTCGCCGTAGCGGTCGGCGTAGGCGAACAGCAGGTCCCGTACGGTGTTCTCGCCGTCGACGGCGTGCCAGAGGAAGACCTGGCGCTCGTCCAGCTCCAGATAGCGGCCGGTGCGGGTGCTGCTGAGCACCCAGCGGGGTGTGCCGCGTTCGGTGGGGATCTGCTTGAGGGCCCAGCCGGAACGGCGGCGGGGGCGCGCGGTGAGCGGGCCGTTCGCCTCCGGTGCCTCCTCCTGCCCGGCGACGGGCAGCTGGGTCAGCTGGGTGCCGACGAGCATCGTGCGGGAGCCGATCCGGGCGTCGCGGGGCTGCTCGAAGACCAGGCGTACGTCGCCGACGGACAGCTCGGTGCCGTCGGCGAGCGGGGCGGCGCCGCCGTGCAGGTCGACGCCGCCGACCGCCGTGCCGTTGAAGGAGTCCAGGTCCTCGACCCGGAAGCCCTCACCGGTGCGGACGATACGGGCGTGGCGGCGCGAGACGCTGGCGTCGGGCAGGACGACGTCGTTGTCCGCGCCCCGGCCCAGCGTGGTGACCGGGCCGGTCAGCGCAACGAGCAGCGCCGGGTCGTCGAGGCCTCGCAGCTGCGGCGCGGCGTACGACGTCGGTGCGGCACCGCGGCGCAGGGTGCCGCAGTGCAGGCAGTACGGGAAGTCGCGCCGCACGTGGACGCGGCAGACGTGGCAGAGCATGGAGTGGCTCAGCCTCCGCCGGAACCGCTGAGGAAGGTGCCGCCGTTGAAGCCGCCGTCCGCCTCGGGCGCGGAGGGCGACAGGTGGGTGGCGATGTCGCCGGTGCCGGGCAGATCGATGCCGCCGCGCACGGTCGTCCCGGCGCGGCCGAGGGTGCCTTCGCGGCCACCGCCGCCACTGGGACGGTTACCGTTCTCCGGGTCGCCGCCCCCATCACCGCCACCACCACCGTGGCCGCCACCGCCACTGGGGCGATTGCTGTTCTCCGAATCGCCGCCCCCATCACCGCCACCACCACCGTGGCCACCGCCCCCACTGGGGCGATTGCTGTTCTCCGGGTCACCGCCCCCATCACCGCCACCACCACCGTGGCCGCCACCGCCACTGGGGCGATTGCTGTTCTCCGGATCGCCGCCCCCATCACCGCCACCACCCTCGCCACCACCACCGTGGCCACCACCGCCACTGGGGCGATTGCTGTTCTCCGGATCGCCGCCCCCATCACCGCCACCACCCTCGCCACCACCACCGTGGCCACCGCCCCCACTGGGGCGATTGCTGTTCTCCGAGTCACCGCCGCCCTCGCCGCCGCCCGAGGAGCCACCGTGCCCGGAGCCGCCGTCACCGGCTCCGCCACCGGCCTCACCGCCGCCACCGCCCTCACCGCCGCCTTCGCCGCCACCGCCGCCTTCTCCACCGTCACGGTCGTAGATACCGCCGTGGCCGAAGTGGCCGGCATCCCCGCCGCCCTCGCCACCGGCACCACCGAACCCGCCGTGTCCCCCGAGATCGCCGAACCCGCCGGAACCGAGACCGCCCTCACCGAAGCCGCCGGAACCCGCACCGCCGTCACCGAAGCCACCCGCACCGCCGTCGCCGAAGCCACCCTCGGCCCCGCCGAAGCCACCGTCCGCGCCGCCAAAGCCACCCTCGGCCCCGCCGAAGCCACCCTCCGCGCCGCCGAAGCCACCCTCCGCGCCGCCGAAGCCACCCTCCGCGCCGCCGAAGCCGCCCTCCGCGCCGCCGAAGCCGCCGAAGCCTCCTTCGGAGCCGTCTCCGGCATGCATGCCGAAGTCCGCGCCGCCGCTCTGGTGCCCGAAGTCACCGAACCCGCCGAAGTCCCCGAATGTGCCGAACTCGCCGGCCCCCGCCTCCGCCGGGGACACCCCCGCCAGCCCGCCGCCGAGCAGGCTGTGGGTGCCGGCCGAGGACACGTCGATGCCGTCGGTGGGACGGGTCAGGTCGGTCGCGTGGTCGGCGGAGTCCGGGCCACCGGAATCGTGGCCGTCGGACCCATGGTCGTACGAGAGGCCCTGTTCGGACGAGACGGCGTGGTCCGCCGGTATGTCGTGGTGTGCCGGAACGTCGTGATGCGTGAGCGCATGCGCCGCGCTGCCGAAGAACAGGGACGACTTGGACAGTCGCGGGTCGAGTGCGGCCGGTCCCCCGTCCGCGCCGGACTCGACCCGGAGGGAGCGAAGTTCGGCCACCTGCGCGGGTGTCAGGCCGAGTCTTCGGGCCACCTCGGTGTCGTCGCCGTCGAGTTCGGCTCTGAAGGCCGGGTCGAGGGCCAGGCGGGTCATGGCAGCGCGGAATGCGTCGTCGGTCATGGTTCGGTCTCCGTCGAGGGGGCACTGGGATGCCGATCGCGGCGGAGCCGAGGATCCCCCCTGGTCGGCGGCAACCTGCCCTTTCCGGCCATCCCCGCCGATACCTGCGGGGACGTTATAGAGCGGATGGCATGACCTGCGCAAGAGCGGACGCAACGCGCCCTGTGTCGCCGCCGTACGACGGACAGGCAGAATGCGGGGCGCGGCGCCGCAGAGCAGGAGCACCGCGCCCCGGGGCCGTCAGGCGGTCAGGCGGCCTGTGACCCTGGTGGAGAGTCCTCGCGCCGGACCACGCACAGGGCCCAGATGATGAAGCCGGAGATCGCGATCATCACAACCGACCAGACCGGGGAGTACGGCAGGGAGAGGAAGTTGGCGATGATGATCAGCCCGGCGATGGTCACACCGGCGGCCCGTGCCCACAGCGACGGCTGGAGCAGTCCGACGCCGACGATCATGGCGAGCACACCCAGGGCCAGGTGGATCCAGCCCCAGCCGGTGAGATTGAACTTGAAGACGTAGTTCGCCGTGCTGACGAAGACGTCGTCCTGGGCGATCCCCATGATGCCCCGGAAGAGGTCGAGCACTCCGGTGATCATGAGCATCACGGCCGCGAAGGTCGTCAGCCCGCCGGCCCACATCTGCCGGGTCGTTTGCGTGTGTGTACGGTGTGTCGCGGTCATCCCGTTTCCTCGTTTCGATCTCGTCGGATGTGCTCAGCGAGGGACGGAGCCCGTTCCGCCGGCAGAACCGTGGCCGCTCAGGACCAGTTCCTTCGCCCTGCGGAACTCCTCCTCGGAGATGTCGCCGCGGGCCTTGATCTCGGACAGCTTGGCCAGCTCGTCGACACTGCTGGTCCCGCCCTTGGCGGTTTCCCGGACGTAGCTGTCGAACGCCTTCTGCTGTGCCCGGGCCTGCTCCACCTCGCGGCGGCCCATGTCCTTGCCGCGGGCGATCACGTAGACGAGGACACCGAGGAACGGCACCACGAGGACGAACAGCAGCCATCCCGCCTTGGCCCAGCCGCTCATGCCGTCGTCACGGAAGATGTCGACGATGATCCGGAACAGCAGGACGAACCACATGATCCACAGGAAGAAGACCAGCATGGTCCAGAAGGCGCTCAGCAGCGGATAGTCGTACGCGAGGTACGTCTGGGCGGTCATGTCACTCCTCCGTTCCGGGCTGGGCCCGGCAGACGATCTCTGCCGTTTCAGCGTGGGCACGGCAAGAAGCGCGCGCCTCACCCGGGAGGGGTGAGCGTCCGGCGGACCGCGTGCCGCCAGGCGAGGGCGACCGCCAGCTCGCCCAGCCCCAGCAGGACGAGCCACAGGCCGAGCAGCCGGGTCAGCGCAACCGCCGACTCGGCCGGCAGGGCCAGGACCACGATGCCGGCGACGATGCCCAGCACCGCCAGTCCGAGCACGACGCCGCGGTGCGGCAGGTCCTTGGCGCCGAGGGCCGAGTAGAGCGTGAGGATGCCGGACACCAGCCAGACGATCCCCACGATCAGCGACAGCGCCGTGATGGTCTGCAAGGGATGGCGCAGGCAGAGCACGCCCGCCAGGACGCAGACGACCGCGAGCAGCAGTACGGAAAGCCGGTCCCCGGCCTCCCGGCGGCCGAAGGCCGTGACGAACCGGAAGGCGCCGGTCACGAGCAGGTACAGGCCGATGAGGACGGCCAGGACGTGCAGCGTCTCGTCCGGCCACACCAGCACCAGGATGCCCGGCACCAGGGTGGCGATCGCCGTCCCCAGGATCCAGGTCCAGGAGCGCCCGAGCAGGGCCAGCGCCTCGGTGGGGTCCCCG
The DNA here is from genome assembly GCF_001513965.1 of Streptomyces cellostaticus. Taxonomy (GTDB): domain Bacteria; phylum Actinomycetota; class Actinomycetes; order Streptomycetales; family Streptomycetaceae; genus Streptomyces; species Streptomyces cellostaticus. The sequence continues at coordinate 684,964 of NZ_KQ948015.1, forward strand.
GCCCCGCCGAGAGCCCTCCCACTGCCGAAGGGGTCCGTTCCGGTCGGGGATGCCGGATCGCGAGGCACGCTCATGATTCCTCCTCAGGTGGCCGGACGCGCCGCCGCCCGATGGCCGGTCCCGCCCCCGACGGTCGACCGTCGACCGCAGACGGAGCAGCGCGCTGCGACCTGACCGCCAGCCTCCCGCGCCCGTCCGGGCACCGGATCACCCACGACGGGTGATCCCCGCGCGGCACCGGGGCGATGGGCTGAGGTGGTCGGCAGGCGCCGGACCGGATGTAGCGACACGTAGCGACAGGTAGCGACCCGTAGCGACGTGGCTCCGAGAGCCGACAGGAGCGAAGAGAGCCGAGATGAGCGATCCCGTGACTGCCCGCCCGGAGCACCCCCGCAGCGGCCGGGCGAACCGGCCGCGCCCCCCGGCCCCCCGGCCGACCGTGAGGGCTACGGCGCAGGCCGTGATCCGGCCGCTGCTCATCACGGCCGGGCTGGTCAGCGCCTACTACCTGGTGCCCCTCAACAACCGGGGCGCGGGCGCCACCTCGGCGCTGCTGGTGTGCGGACTGCTCGGAGTGGGGCTGGTGTTCGCCTGGGAGGTCTGGGCCATCATGCGCTCGCCCTATCCCCGGCTGCGGGCCGTCGAGGCGCTGGCCGCCACGCTGGTGCTGTTCCTGATGCTCTTCGCCGGCACCTACTACGTCCTGGACAGCACCACCCCGGGCTCCTTCAGCGAACCGCTGACCAGGACCGACGCCCTGTACTTCACCCTCACTACATTCAGCACCGTCGGCTACGGCGACATCACCGCCCGCTCGCAGGCGGCCCGCCTGGTGACCATGCTCCAGATGAGCACCGGTCTGCTCCTGGCCGGATTCGCGCTGCGGGTGCTCACCGGCGCGATCGAGACGGGGCTGCAACGGAAGCGGTCGGCGCAGCCGGGGCCGCCGGACGGAACGGACGACGCCGGATCCGGCAGATCCAGCGGATCGGAGCAGGAGGTCCAACCGTGACCGCACCCCTTGCTGTGACCGTCTCCTCGTCACCGGCCGAGCGGGCGGCGTACGGGAGAGAAGCCCGCTCGCGCGTCCCGCGTGCGCGCCACGGCTGGTTCGAGGCACCGCCGGACCGGCAGGACCCGGTCGACGTGATAGAGCGTCAGTCCGCCACCCGGGTGCCCGAACTGGTGCCCATCCGCTACGGCCGGATGCTCGAATCGGCGTTCCGGTTCTACCGGGGGGCCGCGGCCATCATGGCGGCGGACCTGGGAGCCCTGCCCCACAGCGGCTTGCAGGTGCAGCTGTGCGGAGACGCCCACCTGCTGAACTTCCGGCTGCTGGCGTCTCCGGAACGGCATCTGGTCTTCGACATCAACGACTTCGACGAGACCCTGCCGGGCCCGTTCGAGTGGGACGTCAAGCGGTTGGCCGCCAGCTTCGCCATCGCCGGCCGGGCGAACGGCTTCCCCGTCGAGGTGCAGGACGGCGTGGTGCGCACGTGTGTCGGGGCGTACCGGCAACGGATACGGGAGTTCGCCGGCATGCGCGCCCTGGACGTCTGGTACGCCCAGGACGACATCGAGCAGTTGCAGGCGCTGCTGGCCTCGTCCATGGACCGGCAGGCCCGGCGCCGTACGGCACATGCGGCGGCGCAGGCCCGTACCCGCACCCATCTCCAGGCCTTCGCCAGGCTCACGCACGTCACGGCCGACGGCCGACGGATCGCCCCGGACCCGCCGCTGATCACCCCGCTCGCCGACCTGCGGACGGACCCCTCCGAGCAAGGGCGGGACAGGGAACTCTCGGCGCTGCTCGAGGAGTACGCCCGCAGTCTGTCGTCCGAGCGCCGGCACCTGCTGCGCCACTACCGCCTGGTGGACATCGCACGCAAGGTGGTGGGCGTGGGCAGCGTCGGCACCCGGTGCTGGATCCTGCTCCTGCTCGGCCGGGACGACGACGATCCCCTGCTGCTCCAGGCCAAGGAGGCCGAGGAGTCGGTGCTCGCCGCGCACACGGAGGGCGCCTCCTTCGCCAACCACGGCCACAGGGTGGTGGCCGGGCAGCGGCTCATCCAGACGACCAGCGACATCTTCCTGGGCTGGACGCACGTCACGGGCCTCGACGGGCAGGGCCGGGACTTCTACGTACGGCAGCTGCGGGACTGGAAGGGCATCGCCCGGCCGGACACCATGGACCCGGCCCTTCTCGACCTGTTCGCCCGGATCTGCGGGGCCTCGCTGGCCCGGGCCCACGCCCGCTCGGGCGATCCCGTGGCCATCGCCGCATACCTGGGCGGCAGCGACCGCTTCGAGCGGGCCCTGACCGGTTTCGCCCAGGCGTACGCCGACCAGAACGAGCGGGACTTCGCGGCGCTCGGCGCGGCGGTCCGCTCCGGCCGGGTCACCGCCACCTCGCTGTGACACCCGCCCGTCCCTCAGGTCTCGGGCGTCCCTCAGGTCTCGGGCAGCTGGCGCATCTCCACGACCCGCAGCCCGAGGGACCGGAACCGGGCCAGCAGCCCGTACAGCTGCGCCTCGTCCACGACGGGTCCGAACAGGAGCGTCTGCCCGGACATCAGGACGTGGTCCAGCTCGGGAAAGGCCTTGGCCAGCGTCTCCGACATGCGGCCGTCGACGCGGATCTCGTAGCGCATGGGCTGTTCTCCCGCCACGGGCGTGCTGGCGCCTTGGTGGCGATCCTCCGCCTCCCCGGGGCCCCGGACCTCACCCGGTGCAGGTGATACCAGGCGAACGAGCGGGCCGCGCACGCCCCGCCACCGGGACTCCCGCGCGCTCACCCCGTCCTCCCGGGGACACCGTCCGGTACCGGTCGCGAGCGGGGGCTCGACCGGGTCGGCAGATCGCGGGTGACCAGCAGGCTGGCCAGGGTGATCCCTCCGGTGGCGAGGATCGCTGCCCTGAGGCCGGCGAGCTGGGCCGAGGCGTAGGAGTCCGTCACGGCGTCGACCTCCCGGCGCCGCAGCCCCGCCTGCTCGGCCGCGGTGCGGACCTGGTCGGTGGGCACGAACGTGATGCCGGCCTCCAGGGCGATGCCGGTCTGCTTCCGTGTCGCCTCCGACAGCCGGGCGTTGTTCTCCACCTCGGTGGCGAAGGCGTGGGCCAGGGCACCGATGAGCAGCGACCCGATGAGCGCGGTACCCAGGGCGGAGCCGAGGTTCTGGGCCGTGAACTGGAGTCCGCCGGCCTCGCTGCGGTCCTTCTCCTGGACGCTGGACTGCACGACGTTGCCCAGCTGGGAGGCGAGCAGGCCCATGCCGATGCCGAGCAGGGCCATGGCCGCGGCGAACTGCGCGTCGTCGATCTTCGGGTCGATGGCGGCGAGCAGCCACACGATGGCCACCGCCAGGATCACCAGGCCCAGCCGGACCACCCGGCGCGGCCCGGCGCGCTGCCCGAGCCGGGCGGCGCCCAGGGAGGTCACGAGCATGGTGACGGACACCGGAAGCAGCCTGAGCCCGGTCTGGAAGGCGTCGAGCCCCTGCACCACCTGGAGGTAGAGCGGGATGGCGAAGAAGAGTCCCAGCAGGATCAGGTTCTGGCTCACCAGGGTGAGCAGCCCGGATCTCAGGGGCGGTATGCCGAACAGGGACAGGTGCGTCAGCGGGTCGGCCCGGTGCTCCTCGCGCCGGTGCTCCCAGCGCACGAAGGCGTACAGGACGGCCACCCCGGCGCCGACGACGAACAGCGTCGGCGCGAAGCCGAGGACGGTGAAGGGCGGGTTCCGCGGCTGTACCCACCCCCAGGTGCTGCTCTGCAGCACACCCAGCACGCCCAGCCCCAGTCCGGCCGCCGACAGCACGGCGCCCATCCCGTCCAGCCGGGGCCGTTCTCCGGTGGCCGGGGGCTCGGCGATCACCCGGCGGCAGAGCAGGATCGCGACGACCACCACGACCTCGCCGGCGAAGACCAGCCGCCAGGTCAGGTACGTCGTCACCCACCCGCCGAGCAGGGGGCCGACGGCGATGCCGGCTCCGGCCAGCCCGCCGATGACGCCGTAGGCGACGGCCCGCTCCCGGCCCCGGTACGACTCGGCGACCAGGGCCGCCATGGACGGCAGCACCATGGCGGCGCCGAGTCCCTCGATCACCGACCAGCCCACGGCGAGGACCCACAGCACCGGAGCGAGGGCGGTCAGGGCCGAGCCCACGGCGTAGACGGCCAGGCCCAGCAGGAACAGCCGGCGGCGTCCGTAGATGTCGCCGAGCCGGCCACCGATGATCATGAAGGCGGCCATGACCAGCGCGTACAGCGTGATGACGGCCTGGATGGCGGTGACCTCGGTGTCGAAGTCCTCGACCAGCCGGCTGATGGAGACATTCATGACGGAGGTGTCCAGGACCATGAGGAACTGGGCCGTCCCGAGGACGATCAGAGCCCGCCAGTGCTTCACGGCCGTCACCTCGCCGGGTCGCCGGATGCCGGCGCGGTGCGCCGGACAGCGGCCGGAGGTGCCCGCCGCCTCCCCCATCCCACACGCGGCGGCCGCCGGGCGCCTCACCCATCACGGGCGAGACAGCCGGGACAGCCGTATCGGACCGGACAGCCGTTTCGGACCGGACGGCCGTATCAGAGCAGGTGCAGCTCGCGGGCCCGGCGCACCGCGTCGCTGCGGCGGTTGACGGCCAGCTTCCGGTAGACGCTCTTGAGGTGCGTCTTGACCGTGTTCACGGACAGGATCAGGTCGGCGGCGATCTCCTCCGTGGACATCATCCGGGACAGCCGCAGCAGCACGTCCCGCTCGCGTCCGCTCAGCTCCTCCACGACCAGCGGCGGCACCTGCTGCGACACGTCACCGGGCGTGCCCTGCCCGCCGGGCGGGAGGATCAGCCAGCCCGCGGCCAGCTCGTCCAGCGGGGGTGTCTCCAGCAGCCGCCGCACCTGTGGTCCGGCGTCCAGGAAGGGGCGCCGCAACTGGTCCCGCCGGGCCTGTAGCAGGGCCCGGGCGAGCAGTCGGCGGGCGGTGTCGGTGTCGCCCGCCTCGTGCGCGGCCCGGGCGCGCACCAGTGCCGTGCGGACGGCGATCGCCGGGCCCGTCCCGTTGTGGCCGTGCAGGGCCTCCAGGACGTGCAGGGCCGCGTCGCGGTGTCCGGCGGCCAGATGCGCCCACGCCAGCTCGGCCGCGTACGGCTGCCCGTCGCAGGGGATGTCGTCCAGCACCTTCGAGGCGCTGTCCGGCCTGCCCTCGGCGAGATGGGCGGCCGAGGCGGTGAGGGCCGTGTACGCCTGAGCCCAGGGGCAGGCCACCTCGGCCGCCACCGAGAGCTCGGCGGCCGTGGCGGCGGCCTGCGGCTCGCCCCGGGCCAGCAGCAGGCGCGCGCTCGCGAGGGCCCGGCCCGCCGTGGCCACCGGGTCGCGTCCGGCCGGGCAGGTCTCGGCGGCCTCGTCCAGGAGCGCCTGCGCCTGTGCCAGTTCGTCCCGGTCCACCGCTACGGCGGCCAGGACCGTGTGGCCGAGACCGGAGCCGCAGGGCCGGGGCAGCAGCCCGCGCTCCCCGTCGCCGAGCGCCGCCCGCGCCTTGCGTTCCGCCCGGCCCGGCCAGCCGTTGAGGTAGTCGATGAGCGCCAGATGCGCCAGGGACTCCTCCCGGAGCAGAACGGTCGAAGGGGCGCCCGGGCCGTCAACCACGGCGGACAGCACGGCGCGCGCCTCGTCCAGGCGTCCGGCCCACAGGCGGGTCGAGCCCAGGTGGGTGAGCAGCAGGGCTATGAGTTCGGGGTGTTTGCGCAGCACGTGCTCGGGGACCTCGCCGCGTAGTTCCTCCGCCGTCCGTGCGGCCTGTTCCGCTCCGCCGGGCGAGCCGGACAGGCGGGCCGCCAGGACGTCGAGCAGCGCACAGCTCAGCCGGCCCGCCGCATCCATGCGGCCGTCCCGCGCCGCGTCGGCCAGCGTCTGCTCGGCGCGGCGCAGGTGGGCGAGGCCGTGGTCGAGTTCGCAGCGGCACAGGTCGCGCGCGGCCCGCACCAGGTCCGCCGCCGCGCTGGTGGCCTCGGGTCCCATCGAGCGGAAGAGTTCGTCCAGGTCGTCGCGGCGCAGCCCGGTGAAGAGCTGCCCGATCGCCAGGTCGTCGACGAGCGCGCCGGCGGTCAGGTCCCAGTCCCCGGCCGCGGCACCGTGGGCCAGCGTCTCGGGCAGGGCGCCCGAGACGCGCAGCCACCGGGCGGCGCGCCGGTGCAATTCCGGTTCCAGTTCGGGGGAGCGCTCGCGCAGATGGGCGCGGAGGATCTCCGCGAACAGCGGGTGCAGCCGGTACCACGGGTGTCCCAGGTCCTCGACAAAGGCGTTCTGGCGGTGGAGCCCGGCGAGGACGGGCTCGCTTCCGCTCCGGCCGGTGAGTGCGTCGGCCAGCTCGGGACGGAACCGTTCCAGGACACTGACGCGCAGCAGCAGGTCCTGGGTCGGGGCGGGCTGTCGTTTGAGCACCTCGGCCAGGAGGTAGTCGGCGACCGTGCTGCGGGCCGCCTCGAACTCCTTCAGGTACGTCTGCGGGTCCGCGGTCTCCTGCGCGGCCAGGGCGCACAGCCGCAGTCCGGCGGCCCAGCCCCGGGTGCGGGTCACCAGGGCTCGGGTGGCCTCGGCCGGCAGGTGCAGGCCGTGCAGGTCCAGGAGGGCTGCCGCCTCCTTGGGGGTGAAGGCCAGTTCGGCGTCGCGGATCTCGGTGACGGCGCCCGCCACCCGGTAGCGGTGCAGCGGCAGCAGCGGCTCGGTACGGGTGACCAGCACCAGCCGCATGCCGTCATCGGCGTGGTGCAGGACGAACTCCAGTTCCTCCGCGATCTGCGGGGCGGTGACGCGGTCGAACTCGTCCAGCACGACCAGCAGGGGCCGGGTGCCTTCGCTCAGTGCCGCGGCCAGGCGCGCCAGCAGCCCGTGGTCCACCCGGTCGGCGTCCGCCGGGCAGCCGATGGCGTCGGGCAGCGGTGCGCCGGTGACGTGCAGCGCCTGGAGCAGATGGGCCCAGAACACGCCGGAGCTGTCGTCCTCGGCCTCGGTGGTCATCCAGGCGACCGGGCGGCGCAGCCCGGCGGCCCAGTCGGCGACCAGCAGGGTCTTGCCGGCCCCGGCCGAGCCGTTGACCATCGTGAGCGGCGTTTGCAGTGCCTGGTCCAGGTGCTCCACCAGACGGTCGCGGCGCAGGAAGGTGGCCGGCCTGGCCGGCGGGGCGAAGCGGGTGTGGAGGAACGGCTCCCCCAGCGGATCTGCGTACGCGGCCTGCGTTCCCCGCCGGTTGTCTCCCGTCGCAGCCATGGCTCTCACCGCCTGTCCGTCGGATCACGGGCAGCGCTTCCTGTCACCAGGATCCCAGCCTTCCGCCTTCGGCACAGATCGAGCAGGGCACACCGGCCCAGCCGAAGGGCACGGGCGGGATCGGCCGCCGGACTCGGCCGTCGCCATCCGCCGGTCTCAGCTGTCACCGACGGGCGGACTCGGCCACCACCCGAGGACACACCCGGCCGCCGTCGGCAGGCGGACCCGGCCACCACCCACGGACACACCCGGCCACCGACGGCACACGAACCCCAGCCACCACCCACGAACACACCCAGCCACCGACGGCACACGAACCCCGGCCACCGTAGGCCGTCAGGCTCGGCTGTCGTCGGCCGACGGGCCGGAACCGGGTGGGGACGGGGGCGTGGGCGTGGCCGCCCGTCCGCTTGCCGCCATGAGCGCCAGCGCCGCGAGGACGGCGAGGAGTACGAGGACCAGCAGGAGGATCGTGAGGACCGTCGGGTGGTTCCACAGGGCGAAGACGAGGACCACGACGAGCAGCGCGGCAAGGGTGAGCGAGCGCCGGTAGGTGTGTGCCCAGGTGCCCGCCCGGCCGGTGGTGATGTGGCGCGCGGCCGCCCACCGGGCCGCCGAGTCGGCGGTGTGGTCGGAGGCGCCGCGCACGGCGACGGGCAGCCGTCCCGGCCCGACGAGGTAGGCGCCGAGGGCGACGACGACGCCGAGGACGACGGCCGTGCGCAGGCTGACCTTCAGGAAGCGCAGCAGGGTGTCGAAGACGGCCGCGGCGGCCGCCCGGGACTGCACCTGGGGTGGCAGGTGGTCCAGGTAGTAACGGCGAGCAACGACGAGGCCGATGGCCACGACCAGGCAGGCGAAGGCGGCACCGAGTGCGGTGCGCGCCAGGGCCCGCCGCCGGTGCCGGGCGAGCAGTACTCCGGCGGCGCCGAGGACGACGACGAGGACGGGGAACCAGTTGCCGACCACGTCGAGCAGGTGTGCACCCTTGCGGGCCTTGGCGAGCTGGTCGGACTGGAAGAGCACCATCTGCTTGTCGACGTCCGGGATCTTCGCGGCCGGGCTGATACCGGCGTCGACCAGCTCCTTCTTGACCCGCTCCACGGCGGTGCCGACGTCGAGGGTGACGGTGCCGTCCTGCACCTCGAAGGCTCCGCGGCCCTCGCCGGTCAGGGCGTGCACCACGGCCTGGTGGGCGGCGCGGTTGGCGGTGGTCCACACCGTCTCGAAGACGTTGCTGCGCACGACCCGGGTGGCGGCCCTGGTGACGGCCTGGTCCACGGCGGAGTCGATCTGCGGCCCCAGTGCCTTGACGGCGCCCGCGGCGCGCGGCGGAAGTCCCTGGGACTGAAGCCAGTCGGCGATGTCGGCGGCCGCCTGGGGGCCGTTCACCTTGGCGCCGACCGCCTCGGTGATCCGGTGGACGGCCGCGTCCTGGATCGCGGGATCGCTCGCCAGCGGGGAGACCGTGGACACGTACCGGTCGGTGTCGAGCGCGATGTCGTGCACCCAGGTGGCGAGCAGGGCGACGGGCACGAGGATGCAGGTCAGCACGATGAGTACGGCCGAGCCCGTGACGCGTGCCGCCCGCCCTGCGGCGCCGGCGGCCCGTCCCCCGCCGTGCCGGGCCTCGCTCGGGGAAGGCGGCTCCGCACCGCCAGGTCCGCCGGGCGTCGCGGCTGGCGGCTCGGTCATGGGGCCTCCGGGGCGGTGAACTCCTGGACACCCCCATTGCCTCAGCCTGCGCGCCGTCCGGCATCTCCTGCGACCCGTCCGGGCGACGCAGGGCCTGGGCCTACCGCTGGTGGTCCCCCTGCCGGAACCGGGCGATCCACTCCGAGGTCGCCCGCAGACCGCCGAAGGTGTAGAAGTGCACCTTCACCGCGCCGTGCCGCGCGGGGTCGTACTCCTTGGCCAGCGCGTGCAGGAAGCGGTCCGGGCCGGTCGTCCCCATGAGGTTGGTCAGCGAGAAGCCGTACTTGCGGGCGACGGAGGCGCTGGTGGCGACGCCGAACCGGGCGGCGTAGCCCAGCAGTCGGCGCACGCCCGCGGGGCCGGGGACGCCGATGCGGACCGGCAGGTGCACTCCGCGGGCGCGGGCGGCCTCCAGCCAGCCGAGGACCGGGGCGACGTCGAAGCCGAACTGGGTGATGACGTCGCCCCTGAGCCGCTCGGTCCCGAGGGCCGCCGTCTTGTCGGTGAGCGCCGACCACAGCGTGCGGTCGGTGATGGCCGGGTGGCCGTCCGGGTAACCGCTGATGCCGATGTGCCGTGCGCCGTACCGCTGGAGCAGCCCGGTGCGGATGACGGACAGGGCGTCCTCGTAGGGGCCCTCTGGGCGGGCGGGGTCGCCGCCGACCACGAACACGTTCTCGGCGGTGCCGTCCGCCGCCAGACCGGCCAGGAACTCCTCCAGGTGGGCCTGCGAGGGCAGACGGCGGGCGGAGATGTGCGGTACGGGGACAAAGCCGAGCCGCTTGACCGCGCGGGCTGCCGCCAGCCGCACAGCGAGGTCCTCGCCCGCCAGGAAGGTGACGTTGATCCGGGTGCCCCGCGGGATGCTGTCGCGGGCCTCCTCCAGCTTCGGGATGTCCTTGCCGGTCATCTCCAGGGAGAAGTCGTCCAGCAGGGAGGTGTCCTCCCGCAGGCTCTCCCCTCCGTTCGAGCGGGGGGCACCCCCGTCGGGCGGGGCGGTGAGAGCGGGGTTCATCGTGCTCCTTGTGCGACGGCGTACGGCTGACCCCGCCCGATGATGCCACGCAGGCCACGAGCCCCTCGGACCGGCCGGCTCGGCATCACCGCGCTCACCGCTTCTCCAGGCACCGGAGCCGTTGCTCTCAGCGCGACGCGTAGACCTTCTCGACGAAGGCGTGGATCTGCTGGTCCGTCAGGTGGGTGGCGAGATCGGCCTCGCTGATCATGCCGACGAGCTTCTTGTTCTTGATGACCGGCAGCCGGCGTATCTGGTTCCGCTCCATCTCGTCCAGCACCTGGTCCACGCTCGCGTCCGCGTCGATCCAGCGCGGCGTGCCCTCTGCCAGATCGGCGCACGTGATCTTCGACGGGTCGCGGCCCTTGGCCACACACTTCACGACGATGTCGCGGTCCGTGATGATGCCGCACAGCCGCTCGTTGGCGTCGCTGACGGGCAGCGCACCCACGTTCAGTTGCGCCATCAGCTGCGCGGCCCGGTCGAGGGTCTCGGTCGCCGGGATCCACTGGGCCCCGGCATGCATGATCTCTGCGGCGGTGGTCATGGATTCAACCTCCTTGCGCACACGCCCGTACGGGTGAGAAGGGCGTCCTTCATTCACCGTACGAGCATGTCCGCTCCCCCGCGCGAGGTCGGCCGTGGGCGAGCCGCCGTGCGCCGTCCTACCGGTGCTCGGGGTTCTCGTAGTCGCGGCGGCAGCCGGCGTCCCAGACGGTGCGCTGGTTGCCGTAGGCGGGGATGCCGCCGAGATCCTTCAGCGCCCGGGCCAGATGCAGCAGGTTCCAGGTCATGAAGGTGGTGTTGCGGTTGGTGAATTCGTTCTCCGGGCCGCCCGAGCCGGGATCGAGGTACGAGGGGCCGGGGCCTGCCTCGCCGATCCATCCGGCGTCCGCCTGGGGCGGGATGGTGTAGCCCAGGTGCTGGAGGCTGTAGAGCACGTTCATGGCGCAGTGCTTGACGCCGTCCTCGTTGCCGGTGATCAGGCAGCCGCCGACGCGGCCGTAATAGGCGTACTGTCCCGCGTCGTTGAGCAGGCTGGAGCAGGCGTAGAGGCGTTCGATCACCTGCTTCATGACGGAGCTGTTGTCGCCCAGCCAGATGGGGCCGGCCAGCACGAGGATGTCGGCCGCCATGACCTGCTGGTACAGGTCCGGCCAGGCGTCCGTCTCCCAGCCGTGCTCCGTCATGTCGGGCCACACACCGGTGGCGATGTCGTGGTCCACGGCCCGGACGACGTCGACGTGCACGCCCTGTGCGTCCATGACGGCGGTGCTCCGGTCGATCAGCCCCTGGGTGTTGCTCGTCCTCGGCGAGCGTTTGAGCGTGCAGTTGATCACCAGGGCCCGCAGATCGTCGTACCGGGCCGGCGGTGCATCGGTGGCGGGCGACGAAGCGGTCACACGGTCCTCCCAGAGCCCGGCGCCGCGCGGTGCGCGGCGGCACGTCCACAACCGGCTCCAGCGTGGAGGCGGACCGTGGCGGGCGCCACCGCTGGCGGCTGTCCGGCGGATCAGGCCGACTCCGGACAACGTGCCTCATCAGCACAGGTGAGCGGGGCCATGGGGGTGCCCCCGCGCCCTCAAGGCAGTGGGGAGGGCGTGCCTGGCCCCGCGCTTCCGGCAGGATCCGCCGGACAGGCCCGCCGTAGACCCCGGGGGCTCCACGGGTGCCGTCGCGGCCCTCGGCATCACGTGCGGCGGCGGTGTCGCAGGAGTCCGAGGAGGGGACCGGCGGCGAGCAGGACGGCGAGGGCCGCGTAGCCGTAGGTGAGGGTGGCGAGTGTCGCGACACCGGCGACGAGCAACGGACCGCCCGCATCGCCGAGTTCGCGGCCGAGTTCGGCGGCGCCCATGGTCTGGCCGAGGCGTTCCGGAGGGGTCGAGGAGGCGAGGGCGGCGAAGCCGAGCGGGGTGATCAGGCCGGTTCCGGCGCCGGTCAGGGCAGCCCCCGCGAGCACGCCGGTCAGGCCGGGGAGCATCGCGCAGGCCAGACCGGCGGCGGCGAGCAGCAGGCCCGCCGCGATCCCGCCGCGTGTGGTCAGCCGCCCCTCGTCCAGCGCGCGCCCCGCCTTCGGCTGGACCACCGCGGCGCAGGCGGCGAGCACCGAGACGGCGGCCCCGGTGGCGATGGTGCCCAGCCCGGCCGCCCGGCCGGAGACCGGCAGGAAGCCCACCCCGACCGACAGCGCCGCGGTGGCGGCGGCCAGCGCGGCCGTCGGCGCGAGAAAGGCCGGGTCGGCCAGTCGGCGGGCCAGGTCGAGTACGGTCTGCCGGGCCTTGGGCAGCGGCGCTACGACGGGCACGGCGAGCGCGGCCCAGACGGCCACCGCAGCGCCCAGCACCGCGAGCACCGTGAACAGCAGCCGCAGGCCACCGGCCCACGCCAGGACGCCGCCGAGCAGCGGGCCGAGGGTGTAGCCGATGGACTTGCAGAAGCCGTAACTGCCGAACGCACGGCCGTGTCCGGCGGCCGGATTGAGCCGGGCGACCAGGGCGGACGCGGACGGCGAGAAGGCGGAGGCCGCCGCGCCCTGGCCCAGCCGGGCCGCCCACAGCCAGCCCGGGCTGTCCGCCACCGCGTACAGCCCGGAGGCGGCGGCGAAGGCGATGAGCCCGCCGAGCAGCACCGGGCGGGCTCCGATCCGGTCGGCGAGGGTGCCGAACACCGGCTTGAGGAACACCTCGGCGCCGTCGTACAGCGCGAGCAGCCCGCCCAGCACCATCAGCGAGGTGACCGCGTCCTTGGAGAAAGCGCCCAGGTTCGCGGCGATGCCGTGCGCGCCGAAGGCCGTGGTGAACCCGGCCGCGTACAGCGGCCACATCTGGCGGGCCGGGGCCGAGGGCAGCGGCTGCGTCCGGCTCATCAGTCGCCCGCCGGTGTCTCGTGCAGGGCGGCGAACACCCGCTCCGCGTAGTCCTCGCAGGCGGCTGCGCACTCCTTCAGCCGCCGGCCGGCCTCGGCCGCCTCCGGAGCGCCGAACACATCGCGGGCCGTCAGATCCCGATGCCGGCGGCGCAGGCGCTCCAACGACTGCTCCTCTTCCTCCAGTTCGGCCAGGGTGAACCTGGCGATACGGATCTCCTTCGCCAGTTCCCGCTCGAACTTCCCGCAATCGGCGAGGAATTCGGCCCAGTCCTCGGAGCGGGCTGCGGTGAACAGCGCCTGGAAGCGGGTGCCGTCCTCGGTGCTGCGCCCGGCCGCACTGAGCGTCACGGCCTGCCCGCCGGCGCCTTCGGTCAGCGTGACCGCCCGGCCGACACCATCGGCGAAGACCGGCACGTCCGGTACGGCCCACACGCCCTGCCCGAGGGAGAGCGCACCGATCCTGCGCAGCTCGCGCCAGACGGCCACCCGGTGCCGGGACGGCTCCGCGGGCACTTTGAGCACGAGGACGAGCCAGCGGCCTGCCGATTCACCGTTCACCACGCCAGGCAATGTAGCAGGCGTTACATTTACTGATGTGCGGGCTGGACGGCGCCGACTGGGGAGCCCCGTCAACTTCGGGGTGCTTGCGGCCCCCGGTACCCCTACCCGGTATCGTCATGCGGCAGACAACGAACCGAGCCGCCGGAAGGAGGACAGGCCATGAGGGGCGTCGACCGCGCGAACGGCCCGGGTATCTCCCGGCTGCTCACTCTGTGCGCGGTCCTGCTCGGCCTGTTCCTCATGCACGGCTCGCCGACCGCGGCCACCGGCGGCTGCCACGGCGAGATGAGCACGGCCCCGTCCGCGCCGTCCCTGCACGACGGCCATGCCGACGCCATGGCAGGGGCGGAGCCCGCGCAGCCCCGCCCCGACGCCGTCCAGGTCCAGGCCATGGACGGCATGGCCGCGCACGGGGCGCTGTGCGTCGCCGCCCCGGCCCAGAAGCAGATCCCGCTGCCCCTGGCTCCGCTCATCGGCATCCTCGCCATCGCCGCGCTGGCGGCCTGGGCCGTGCACCACGCCGGGAGTGCCGGCGGGACCCGGCGGCGTGGGCCGCCGGGCGGACGTGACCTTCTCCTCCAGGTGTGCATCGCGCGGACGTGACAGGAACCGCGCCGGAACCGCCCTGCACCGGGCTGTCCGGCCGCAGCGTCCTGCTCACCCCGCGCGCCACCCGGTGTGGTGCGCCACCCGGAAAGACATCCGATCGATGTTCGCTTTCACCCGTTTCACCGTCCGCCGTCGTGCCCTCGCGGCGACCGGCACCGCAGCCGTCCTCGCCCTGACCCTGGCCGCCTGCGGCTCCGACGGCGACTCCGGCATGTCCGGCATGCACCACAGCACCACGCCCACGGCGACCGCGTCGGCCGGCGCCGGCGCGATGGGCGACATGCCCGGCATGCACCGAGCTGCGGGCGGCAACGGCCTGGCCGACGCCAAGGACGGTTACCGCCTGACCAGCTCCGACAGCACCTTGGCGGCAGGCAAGCAGACCGCCTACGGGTTCACGATCACCGGCCCGGACGACAAGCCGGTCACCGGATTCGCACTCGACCAGACCAAGCGGATGCACTTCTACGCCATCCGCTCCGACCTGACCGGCTTCCAGCACGTTCACCCCACGATGGCGTCCGACGGCACCTGGACGGCCGGCCTGTCCTCCCTCGCGTCCGGCTCATGGCGCATGTTCGCCTCCTTCACGCCCGACAGCGGCGGCGGCAAGGGCAAGGACTTCGTCCTCAGCCGGACCGTCACCGTCCCCGGCAAGGCCACCAGGACGCCGCTGCCCGCCGCGACGGCCAGCACCGAGGCCGACGGGTACACGGTCACGGTGGAGGGTGAGCCGATGGCCGGCATGGCGCACCCGCTGACCGTACGGATCACCAAGGACGGCAAGCCGGTCACCGATCTGCAGCCCTACCTCGACACCTACGCCCACCTGACCGCCTTCCACGAAGGCGACGCCGCCTTCGCCCACCTCCACCCCACCACCAAGGTCAACGGCGATCACGGCGGACCTGAGCTGTCGTTCCACGCGGAACTGCCCACCTCGGGCAACTGGCGGCTCTTCCTGCAGTTCCAGACCGGCGGCAAGCTCCACACCGCCGCCCTGACGCTGCGCGTCGGCTGATCCCACCCCACCCGGCCCGTCGGCGCACGCGTCGGCGGGCCGGGTGACTACGGCCTACGGGAAGCGCCGGCCCTCCGTACCCTGGCCGCCCTCAGCCGACTTGCCGGGCGAACGCCTCGTACGCCCGCTCGTCGAAGAGGACGAACCGCACTTCTTCGACCACTGTCCGCGCGCTGCGCACCGTCTCCACGGCGATGCGAGCCGCATCCTCCATCGGCCACCGGTACACGCCGGTGGAGATCGCCGGGAACGCGACCGTCCGCGCACCCAGCTCATCGGCCACCCGGAGTGACTCGCGGTAGCAGGAGGCGAGCAGGTCGGAGCGGTCCTCGGTGGTGGAAAAGACGGGGCCGACGGTGTGGATGACCCAGCGGGCGTCCAGATCGCCGGCCGTGGTGGCGATCGCCCGGCCCGTGGGCAGGCCCTTGCCGTAGTGGGAGGCGCGCAGCTTGCGGCACTCCTCGAGGATCGCGGGGCCGCCGCGGCGGTGGATCGCGCCGTCGACGCCTCCGCCGCCGAGCAGGGAGGAGTTGGCCGCGTTGACGATCGCGTCGGCGCTCTGCCGGGTGATGTCGCCCTGGACGAGGGAGATAGTGGTCATGTCTGCCTCAGTCTCCTCCATACGGCCTTGGCCGCGTTGTGCCCCGACATGCCGTGCACGCCGGGTCCCGGCGGGGTGGCCGAGGAGCAGATGAAGACGGCAGGGTGCGGGGTCCGGTACGGGAACAGGGACAGCCTGGGGCGCAGCAGGAGCTGGAGTCCGGAGGCCGCGCCGCAGGCGATGTCGCCGCCGACGTAGTTGGCGTTGCGGGCGGCCATCTCGGCCGGGCCCGCGGTCGCGCGGGCCAGGACGCGGTCGCGGAAGCCGGGCGCGAAACGCTCCAGCTGGCGTTCTATCGCGTCCGTGAGGTCGCCCTGCCAGCCGTTGGGGACATGGCCGTACGCCCAGAAGACGTGCTTGCCCTCGGGGGCGCGGGTGGGGTCGGCCACGCTGGGCTGCACAGTGATCAGGAACGGCGTTTCGGGGGCGCGGCCCTCACGGGACGCGGCGCGCAGGGCGGTCTCGATCTCGGCCTTGCTCGCGCCGATCTGCACGGTGCCGGCGACCCGGGCCTCGGGGGCGGTCCAGGGCACCGGGCCGTCCAGCGCGTAGTCGATCTTGAAGACGCTGGGGCCGTAGCGGTAGCTGTCGTAGTAGCCGCCGAAGCCGGCGATGCGGGCGAGCGCGGCGGGCGAGGTGTCGAAGACGTACGCGCGCGCGGGCGGCAGGTCGTCCAGGCGCTTGACCTCGTAGTCCGTGTGGACGGCGCCGCCGAGGTCGGTGAGGTAGGCGGCGAGGGCGTCGGAGATCGCCTGGGAGCCGCCGCGGGCCACCGGCCAGCCGCGGGCGTGCGCGGCCAGCGCGAAGACCAGGCCGATGGCGCCGGTGGCGAGGCCGCCCAGCGGGGCCATGACGTGGGCGACAAGGCCGGAGAAGAGGGCCTTGAACCGCTCGTCGTGGAAGCGGCGCATCAGCCAGGTGGAGGGCGGCAGTCCGGCCAGGCCGAAGCGGGCGAGGGTGACCGGGTCGCGGGGCAGCGCGGTCAGCGGCAGGGACATGAAGTCCCGGGCGAGCGTGTCCCAGTGGGGCAGGAACGGTCCGACCAGCCTGCGGTAGGCACCCGCGTCGCGCGGTCCGAAGGAGGCGGCCGTCTCGGCGACGGACCGGGACAGTACGGCCGCGGTGCCGTCCGGGAAGGGGTGCGCCATGGGCAGGTCGGCGTGCAGCCACTGAAGGCCGTAGCGATCGAGCGGCAGGGCACGGAACGCGGGCGAGTTGATGCCGAGGGGGTGGGCGGCCGAGCACGGGTCGTGCCGGAAGCCGGGCAGGGTCAGCTCCTCGGTGCGGGCGCCGCCGCCCACGGTGGGCTGCGCCTCGAAGAGGGCGACGGAGAAGCCCCGGCGGGCCAGCTCCACGGCAGCGGTCAGTCCGTTCGGTCCCGCACCCACCACGACCGCATCGAGCATCGACGGCACCTCCGGACCCCTTCGTCAGCCGATGGCCACTCGGGATCAGGATATGCCGGAGGACCGACACTCCCCGGGCCGGGTGACTCAGGCGGCCGTGCGCAGCAGCTCGGCGACCCGGCGAGCGGTGGCGGCGTCCCGGGCGGCGGTGAACGGCAGCGCGTTGGCACCGGTCACGCGGAACGGCTCGCCGGTGCGGGTCAGGTGGGCGCCACCCGCCTCCTCGACCAGGAGCAGGCCCGCCGCGTGGTCCCAGGCGGCCTCCCAGGAGAACGCGACCGCGTCCAACTCGCCCCGGGCTATGGCGAGATACTCCAGGCCCGCCGAGCCGCAGGGGCGCGGGGCGACACCGTCGGTCCACAGGGCGCGCAGCGCGTGCTTCTGCTCGTCGGTGGTGAAGTCCGGGTGGGAGGTGGCGACGCGCAGGTCACGTCCGGGTGCGGGCGAGCCCGCGAGCAGCCGCTCACCGTCGAGGAAGGCGCCCCGGCCGCGGACGGCCGTGGCGAGCTGGTCGCGCGCGGGGGCGTAGGTCCAGGAGGCCAGGACGGTCCCCCGGTGGGCGAGCGCGATCAGGGTGCAGAAGCCGTCGTCGCCGTGCACGAACTGGCGTGTGCCGTCGACCGGGTCGATGATCCAGACCGGCGCGTCGCCCTGGATCGCCTCGTACGTCGCCGGGTTGGCGTGCACCGCCTCCTCGCCGACGACCACCGAGCCCGGCAGCAGCGCCCCGAGGACTTCGGTGAGCCGGCGCTCGGCGAGGCGGTCGGCGTCGGTCACCAGGTCGTGCGGTCCGCTCTTCTGGTCCACCTCGTGCTCGGCGAGGCGGCAAAAGCGGGGCAGGATCTCGGCCGCGGCCGCCTTGCGGACCGCTTCCTCCACGTCGGCCGAGCAGCGGGTGAGAAACTCGTCGATGGTTTCCGTGTCTTGGATCATGCCCTCCATGAGAACACGCGCCACTGACAATCCCCGCCCGGGTGGTGGATGTGAGGTGGAATCGGGATGAAAAGCGGGTGCGGGCGAGTTCGGTGGGCAGGGGCGGTTGCCGAGGCCGCCCGAGAGGCGCCGGTCACCCGGGCCGGTGGGTCGGCCGGGCCGCCGGGCGCCCCACGTCAGCCGCGCCGTCAGCGGCCCACCGCGTAGCCCTGCATCCCGCGCGGATTCGCGGCGGCCGACAGGATCCCCGTCCCGGGGTCGCGGGCCACCGCGCACAGGCGGCCCTCCGACCAGGCCGGGCCGAGCGTGACGTCGTGGCCGCGCCGGCGCAGCTCCTCGACCACGTCCGCGTCCATGCGGGACTCCACGGTCACGCTGCCGGGGCGGTGCCCGCGCGGGTAGAAGGAGCTGGGGAAGCCGTCGTTGTGCCAGTTCGGGGCGTCGATGGCGCCCTGCAGGTCGAGGCCGCCGCGGACCGGGGCGCGGAGGGTGGCGGCGAGGAAGAAGTGCAGCTGCCACTGGTCCTGCTGGTCGCCGCCGGGCGTGCCGAACGCCAGCACCGGGACGCCGTCGCGCAGCGCGAGGGACGGGGTGAGGGTGGTGCGGGGGCGGCGGCCCGGGGTGAGGGAGTTCGGCAGTCCCTCCTCGAGCCAGGTCATCTGCAGCCGGGTGCCGAGCGGGAAGCCCAGCTCGGGTACGACCGGGTTGGACTGGAGCCAGCCGCCGCTGGGCGTGGCCGCGATCATGTTGCCCCAGCGGTCGACGACATCCAGGTGGCAGGTGTCGCCGCGGGTGCCGCCGTCGGCGGCCACGCGGGGCTCGCCGGGCAGCTGCGCGACGGTCGGCTCGCCCGCGCCCAGCGGATCGAAGCCCGGGTCGTCGCCGGTCTGCACGCGCGCGTGCGCGGGAACGGGAAGGCGCGGGGTGGTTCCGCCGGGGCTGCCGGGGCGCAGCTCGTAGGAGGCGTTGGCGCCGACGAGGGCCCGGCGGGCGGCGTTGTAGCCGTCCGACAGCAGCTCGGGGAGCGGCACGTCGGCGGCGTCCCCGTACCAGGCCTCGCGGTCGGCCATGGCGAGCTTGCAGCCCTCGATGAGCAGGTGGACGTAGTCGGCCGAGCCGTGGGCGGGCAGCTCGGGCGGGAGCAGGGCGAGCTGCTGGAGGAAGGCGGGGCCCTGGCTCCAGGGGCCCGCCTTGCACACGGTCCAGCCGTTCCAGTCGTACGTCGCGGGCGCCTCGTAGGCGGCCGACCAGCCGGCCAGGTCGGCCTCGGTGAGGGTGCCGGTGTGCCGTTCGCCGCTGGTGTCCCGGGTGGGTCGCCGGGACTGCCGTACCAGGGCCTCGGCGATGAAGCCGGAGCGCCACACCTCGCGCGCGGCGTCGATCCGGGCCTCCCGGCCGCCGGCCCGGGCGGTCCCGGCGAGCAGCCGCTTCCAGGTGGCGGCGAGGGCGGGATTGCGCAGCAGCTCGCCGGGCCGGGGCGCCCTGCCGCCCGGCAGGTACACCTGCGCCGAGGAGGTCCACTCGGTCTCGAACAGCTGCCGGACGCTCTCCACGGTCGCGCCGACGTTCTCCACGGGCGCGTGCCCGTGCTCGGCGTACCCGATGGCGTACTTCAGGACGTCGTCGAGGGACTTGGTGCCGTGGTCGCGCAGGAGCAGCAGCCAGGCGTCGAAGGCGCCGGGCACGGCGGCCGCGAGCGGTCCCGTACCGGGTACGAGATCCAGACCGAGTCCCCTGTAGTGCGCGACCGTGGCGCCCGCCGGGGCCACGCCCTGCCCGCACAGCACGCGTACCTCGCCGTCGGCCGGGGCGAGCAGGACCGGCACCTCGCCGGCCGGCCCGTTCAGGTGCGGCTCCACCACGTGCAGCACGAACGCGCCCGCCACGGCCGCGTCGAAGGCGTTGCCGCCGTCCTCCAGGACCGCCATCGCCGACTGGGAGGCCAGCCAGTGGGTGGAGGACACCATCCCGAAGGTGCCCTGGAGGGTGGGCCGGGTCGTGAACACGGGCGCGCTCCTCGGCTCGGGTACGTCTCCCGGGTGATCGTACGGACGTGATCGCCGACCGGGAACACCATGGTCACCTGCGGCGTTGATCTCGTGCGCCACGCGCGCGTGGCGGGCGCCGCGCCGGCAGACGGGGCCGGCGCGTGAGGCGGTCGTCGAGGGGATGATCGAGTCGTTCCGGGGGGCGGTACGGCCTCGTGGACGGCAAGGTCACCGACGGGGAGCGGGCGCGCGCCGGGGAGCCGGCCCGCACCGAGTTCATGTCCCCCGAGTGGACGGCCCGGGTGCCGTAGCCGCCGACCGTCCGGAAGGCACCGGTTCAGCAACAGGTCAAGGGCTGCCCTGCCGTGAGCCAAAGGGACGTATGAGTTCCGTGTACGCCCGGACCGCCACCCCGACATAGCCGGATTTGCCCCGTTGACCGGTGGCTACCGTGGGCGAGCCCGATCAGCCACAGCAACCACGGGGAAGAGGTGACGGCGGTGGGGGCGCCGATACGTTCACGCCTGCTCGATTTCGTCGAGCAGGATCCACCAGGACGAGAGGTCCCGGAACAGGGACCGCGTCGTTCGCAGCTGCTGGACCTCGTGGAGGCGGCTCCGCCTCCGGGCGCGGCCACGGACGACCGGCCCCGTCCCAAGCCCGGCGTACCCGCGTACCACACGCCGGTGTTCGTACCGGCACATCCGAGGTCCGTCGCGACGACGGGGTCGGACGGCCGCCCCGCGCGCGTGCCCTTCGTCGTCTTCGAGCTGTTCGAGCATCCCGCGCGCGGCACTGTGGCCTTCGCGTTCACGACGCCGGAGAAGCTGGTGGAGGCGCTCGGCGAGGCACAGCCGTGGGTCGCCACCTCGATCGGTCCGCTGGCGGAGGGCGTGGCCGAGCAGGACGTCACCGTGCTGCTCGACCCACGAGTTGCGCCCGGAGAACCCAACTGGCGGCCGGCGGACCTGGCCGCCTACGCGCAGGAGGTACGCCGGTGAGCGACTTCAAGGCGGTCTACGACGACCTCGCCACCATGGCGAAGACCTTCCACGACGAGGCCGGCGACTACCGCAAGCTGCACCCCGACGTGGCACCGCCCGTCGTCAGCGGCGGCGACGCGGGGCTGGATTCGGCCGTCAAGGAGGTCGCCGACCTCATCATCTCCCTGCACATCGGCATGGCCGACCGGATGGACGACCACGGGGACAAGGTCGCGTACGCGCGGGACTCCTTCCACCGGCACGACGTGGACGTCCACGGTGTCTTCGAGGATCTGATGGCGGGTGAGAGCTGATGGGTGACAGCTGGGTCGGCGGCGACATCGGCGGACTGCGCACGATGGCCGAGACGTACAAGAACGCCAAGGACAAGCTCGACGGCGTGGTCAAGCCGCTCAGCGGCGCCGTCGACAAACTGGTCGGCGACGCGAGCTGGAAGGGCGACGCGGCCGAGACCTTCCGCGCGAAGTGGAGCGAGGACGCGCTGGCCGCCGGCGGCTTCGCCGAACTGGTGCACGCGGCGGGCGAGATCCTCGAGACACTGGCCAACGCGCTGTCCACGTGCGAGACGTCGCTGCAGAACGCGGAGCACATCGCGGCCCGCCAGGGCGTGGCGACGGACCCCAAGGGCGCGCCGCAGCCCATCATGACGGCGAATCCACCGAGCGCGGACGACCAGAAGACCATCTCCGCGATGAACGAGTACGCCAAGGCACGCAACGAGATCCTGCACACCGCCCAGCACGCGCGGCTGGTGGCGGCGCAGCAGTTGCAGGGGCTGTACGACAAGGTGACGTCGAAGGACGACTCGGTGTCCAAGGGGGACAAGGTCACCCTGTACGACGCGCTGCGCGGCCTGTACGCGTATGACGCCGAGGACGCCCGGGCGGGCGGTATCGAGGCCCGCAAGCACATCGACGCGGCCAAGGCCGAGGCCCAGGACGCCAAGAAGCAGCTCAGCTCCGAGCGCAAGGTGTTCCAGCAGCAGGGCCGCACGATGCCCGACGACCTGCCCGCCAAGAGCGCCTACCGCGACGCGGTCACCAAGGTGGACGCGCTGGAGGAGGACATCGCGCGCGCCGACAACGGCAGCACCAAACTGCCGTACGACCGTGCCCTGAACGTCAAGCTGGCCGATGCCGCCGACGCGCTGCGCCTGGGCAAGGGGCTGGAGGCGCTGCCGGACGTCCTCAAGGAGCTTCCGGTCCTGGACGTCGCCGCAGCGGCCGCCTGCGGTCTGATCGAGGCGAAGGACGACCACGACAAGGGCTGGTCCTGGCAGCACTCCGTTGCCGTCGACGGCGGGGTCGCCCTCGGTGGCCTGGCCGCCGGTGCGGCGATCACGGCGGCCCTGCCCGTCGAGGGTGCCGCCGCCGTCGCCGCGGTCGGTGTCGGCACGGTGATCGTCGCGACGTCCGTCCTCGATCACACCTTCCACGAGCACTGGAGCGAGGACATTCACGACCACGGGGTGGTCGGTGGCGTGTGGACCGGGACGAAGCACGTCGCCACGGAGACTGTCGACGACGGAAAGCGACTGGTGAAGGATGTCTGGCATGGCGTCACGAGCATCTTCTGAGGCCGCCGCCCCCGGATTCTCCGTCCCCATCCCTGCCTTGCCGAAGCTGGGACGGACGTGGTATCGGCGCGGCGCACTCTACTGGCTGTGCCGCGCCCGTACGACGGTCTTCATCGTTCTCGTCATGGCCATGTTCTCCCTCTTCGCGCTGAGCCTGTACGCGGGGGTCCGCGACCTTCTGCCGTCCACCGTGCGTGTCATGTGTGACGGCGTGCAGGTGGCCGCATCCGTCGTGACCTTGGTGTGGGGTTGGGTGGCGCAGCGCAGGGGCCACCGCGTGGCGCTTCTGAATCCCCCCACTCCCAGCCAGACCCTCCAGGCCAAACGCGACCACAACAGGCGCGTCCCGGGGCGGATCGCCATGGGTCGCGGGCTCGTGCTGCTCGCCGCTCCTGTCATGCCGGCGTTCGCCGCATGGATCGTCGGCTGGTTGGCCGCCTGGCTCACCGTCCGCGAATACCCCAGCGAAGTCGGCGCCCGCCGCTGGCTCGAGGAGCACGCCACCGGAACATGACACCGACCGCAACACCCGTCTGCATCCCGTCCCTCCCGGGCCTCGGCACCACCGGCGAAGTCGGCGCCCGCCGCCGGCTCGAGGTACATAACAGACAGATCAGTACGTCGTGAACACGCTGTCGTGACCGTTCGAGCACGCACCGAGTTGGCACTTCCGCCCCACACGCAGTCGTGTGACACTGTCGTCCCCGTCCACCATGCGGACCCCTTCCACACCCCACCCCTCCCCCACGAGAAGTGCGCCGTGCGTTCTCTTCCTCTGCCGCTCGCCCTCACCGCGCGTCTGACGCCGGTCGCCGTGCTGGCCTGTGCCGGCTGGGCGCTGTCGTCGGGCCCGGCCGCACCGTCCGCCGACGGCCATCGCACGGCCCGGGAGACGCCCACCGGGCCGGCCTCGGCGCCGTCCTCCACCCAGGTCTCGAAGACGTACGCCGCCGCGCCCGCCCCCTGCACCAGCGTGCCCGTGGCGACGCTCAAGTCCCTGGTACCCGGGGCCAAGGCGGCGGGCAAGGAGATCCCCTCGACGGACACCAAGCTGCGCCGCACCTGCTCCTGGAACGCCCTCAAGGGCTACGCCTACCGCTGGCTCGACGTCTCCTTCGAGATCACCGGCTCGGACCAGGAGGCGAAGAAGGAGTACGAGCAGCGCGTCACCGAGAAGAGCGGCGGCGGGGCCGTTCCGGGGCTCGGGGACACCGGCTACTCCGTCGTGAACCTCACCACCGAGGACAAGCAGCAGACCCGCGAGGGCGTGGTGATGGCCCAGGTCTCCAACGCCCTGGTGATCGTCACCTACAACGGCAGCGACTTCGACACGAAGAAGGCCCCGGACACGGACGAGATCAACAAGGGGGCCATCCAGGCCGCCAAGGCCGCTGTCGCCGCCTTGCAGGGCAGCGCATCCGGCTGACGCCCCGTCAGGAGCTGGCCAGCGGCACGGCCAGGTCGCGCAGTTCCTTCTCCGTGATCGTGCCGGAGCGGACGGCCGCCATCCTGCCCCGGGTGTCGATGACGACCGTGAAGGGCACGCCCCGCGGCACCGAGCCCCTGGGGAACTTCAGCATCCGGCGGCCGGAGGGGTCGCTGAAGCTGGGGTAGGCGAGCCGGTGGTCCTGCTGGAAGGAACGGCCGCTCGCGGTGTCCGTGTCGGTGTTGAGCCCGAGGACCTGGACACCCTTGGCCGCGAGGTGCTTCTGGGCCGCGTTGAGTTCGGGCGCCTCGGCCCGGCAGGGCCCGCAATAGGAGGCCCAGGCGTTGAGTACGACGACCTTGCCGCGGTAGTCGGACAGCCGCAGGGGCTTGCCGTCCAGGCTGTCTCCGGTGAAGTCGGGCGCGGCCCTGCGGTCTTCGGCGGGAACGGGCCCGCTCTTCTCCTCGGCGGGGCCGGCGGTGGCCATCCCCGCATGGCAGGAGGCCAGCAGCAGGCAGGCCGCGGTCCACAGCAACGGTCGCGTCTTCACAAGGCACGAGTATCGCAACAGCCGGGCGGGGGAGAGATCTTGGGGTGCTGTAGGTTCCGGCGGGGATGACCAGCGGCGGGCGCCGGAGCCACCAGATGCGGGGGCTGTAGTGCGGGTGCGGTACGCGGTCGGGGCCGGAGCGCCGGCGGTCGTGGTGGCGGCGTCCGGCTGGGCGTGGTGGCGGCGTCCGGCTGGGCGTGGTGGGCCGGGCACGACAGCGGCCCGCGGTACGGGCTGCAGGCCGCCGGGCGGGCGCCCGGACCCGCGTGTGCGGGCCTGGCCGGGCGCCGGCCCGGGCGGCTCGACGGCCACGGGCGCGAACAGGTGGGCGTGACCGGCGCCCAGGCGTGGGGATCGGGCGCCGTCACGGCCCGGTGCGGCGTGACCTCGCCCGGCCCGTCGGCCGACCCGTGCGTGAGCGTGAACGGCGTGGACCGGCTGCTGGAACAGGCCCGCTCCCGGCAGGCGGGTCGCCCCCCTCGCGCAGCGGTCGCACTGTATGCAGCGAGGGCCGCCGGGGCGGCCCGCGCTCAGGCGGCCTGCACCTCCTCCTCGTCCTTCCGGCCGGTCAGCAGGGTCAGCGCCAGGTACAGCACCAGCGAGGTGCCGAGGCCCACCGCCCAGCCGTAGTCGGCGAGAGGCTTGAGGGCGGGGACGGGGCGGCCGTCGATCAGCGGATGGAAGTCCGCGCCGCCGACCGCCAGGACACCGCCGGCCACGAAGGCGACGACCGCCCGCCAGTTCCAGCCGCCGGCGTACCAGTAGCGGCCGCCCGTGCGGTACAGGTCGGCGAGGGCGAGGCGGGTGCGGCGCAGGATCCAGTAGTCGGCGACGAGGATGCCCGCGACCGTGCCGAGCAGTCCGCCGACCAGGCCGAGCCAGGTGAAGATGTACCCCTGCGGGTCGGAGTACAGCTTCCAGGGGAAGATCAGCACGGCGAGGACCGAGGTGATCAGGGCGCCGGTGCGGAAACTGATCCTGCGCGGCGCGAGGTTGGAGAAGTCGAAGGCCGGGGAGACCAGGTTGGCCGCGATGTTCACGGACAGGGTCGCGACCAGCACGGTGACCAGGGCGTAGAGCAGGCCGACCACGTTGTCCGTCTTGGCGGCGAGCTGGACCGGGTCCCAGACCGGCTTGCCGTAGACCGCCTGCGAACCGGAGGTGACGAGCACGGAGAGGAACGCGAACAGGGTCATCGTGGTCGGCAGCCCGAGGGCCTGGCCCCAGGTCTGCGCCTTCTGGCTCTTGCCGTAGCGGGTGAAGTCCGGGATGTTCAACGACAGCGTGGACCAGAAGCCGATCATTCCCATCAGTGAGGGCCAGAACAGCTTCCAGAAGTCGCCGCCCCAGCCCAGCTTCGAGGGCTGGTCGAACAGCGGGCCGAAGCCGCCGGCCTTGCTGCGCATCCACCACAGCATCACGAAGGCGCCGACGAGGACGAAGGGCGCCGCCCAGTTCTCGAAGCGGCGGATGGTCTCCATGCCCCGGTAGATGATCGCGACCTGGATGGCCCAGAAGACCGCGAACGACAGCCACATGGTCCAGGCGTAGCCGCCGATGTGCGCGGCGTTCGCCCAGCTGTCACCGATGAGCTTGCCGGCGAGGAAGAAGATGGCCTCGCCGCCGATCCAGGTCTGGATGCCGAACCAACCGCACGCCACCAACGCTCTGACGACGGCGGGGAGGTTGGCGCCGCGCACTCCGAAGGAGGCGCGGGCGAAGACCGGGAAGGGGATGCCGTACTTGGGTCCCGCGTGCCCGGTGAGCAGCATCGGCACCAGCACGATCAGGTTGGCGAGGGCGATGGTGAAGACGGCCTGCTTCCAGTCCATGCCCACCGCGATCAGCCCGGACGCGAGGGTCCAGGAGGCCGTGTTGTGGGCCATGCCGACCCACAGCGCGGAGAAGTTGTACGTCGTCCAGGTGCGCTTCGCCGCGGGGACCGGGAGCAGGTCCTCGTTGGCGTAGGGGCCGCTGGGCTGCGGCGAACCAGGGGCGATCTCCACCCGGCCGTCGGCGAGGGTGACTTGAGCGGTCGGCGGTATGGCGGCGGGAGCGGTGTCGGTCATGGGCAGGCCAATCAAAATGAGGGGTGGGACGGGGAGAGGCCGTGCGGTGGCTCCAATGGGGGGTGCGCGGAGAGCGCCCTGGGCCCCCTTCCCGGGACGGCGGGAAGAGGGAGATCAACGTGCCGGGGACGGTCAGGCGTTGACGGCCGGGATCACCGTCGTGCCGTAGGCGTCGATGGTGGCTTCCTGGGCGTCGTGCATGTCGTACACCGCGAACTGGTCGACGCCCAGCTCGCGCAGCGCGTGCAGCTTCTCGATGTGTTTGTCGGCCGGCCCGATGATGCAGAACCGGTCCACGATGTCGTCGGGCACGAACTCGGTGTCGGGGTTGTCACTGCGGCCGTGGTGGGAGTAGTCGTAACCCTCGCGGGCCTTGATGTAGTCGGTGAGTTCCTCGGGGACCTGGGAGGAGTGCTCGCCGTACTTGGCGACCAGGTCGGCGACGTGGTTGCCGACCATGCCGCCGAACCAACGGCACTGATCGCGCGCGTGGGCGAGTGCCTCGGGCGAGTCGTCCTCGGTGACGTAGGCCGGGGCGGCCACGCAGATCTTCACCTCGGACGGGTCCCGCCCGGCGGCCACGGCCGCGTCCTTCACGGCCTTGACCATGTACTCGGTGAGGTACAGGTCCGACAGCTGGAGGATGAACCCGTCGGCCTCCTCGCCGGTCATCTTCAGTGCCTTGGGGCCGTACGCGGCCATCCACACGGGGAGTTCGGCGCCCGGCTTGATCCACGGGAACCTGACGACCGTACCGCCGAGGTCGGCCTCGTCCCCGCGGCCGAGGGCGCGGATGACCTTCATGGCCTCGCTGATCCGGGCCAGGGTGTTCGGTTTGCGGCCCGCGACGCGCATCGCGGAGTCGCCGCGGCCGATGCCGCAGACGGTGCGGTTGCCGAACATGTCGTTGAGGGTGGCGAAGGTGGAGGCGGTGACCTCCCAGGTGCGGGTGCCGGGGTTGGTGACCATCGGGCCGACCGTCATCTTCGTGGTGTTGGAGAGGATCTGGCTGTAGATGACGAACGGCTCCTGCCACAGTACGGCGGAGTCGAAGGTCCAGCCGTACGTGAAGCCGTTGCGCTCGGCGCGCTTCATCAGGCTGATGACGCGGGAGGCCGGCGGATCGGTCTGCAGGACGAGTCCGAAGTCCATGGGCGCCACTCCTAGTTGAGGTACTGACAGGTGGAGCGCGGGGTGTAGACGCCGTGTCCGGCGTGTCCGGTGTACTCCCGCTCGGTGATGACCATCTCGCCGCGCGAGAGCACGGTCTCGACCCGGCCGGTGGTCCGCCTGCCCTCGTACGCCGAGTAGTCGACGTTCATGTGGTGCGTGGCGGCGGACATGACCTGCTCGGCGTGCGGGTCGTAGATGACGACGTCGGCGTCGGCGCCCGGGGCGATGGTGCCCTTCTTCGGGTACATGCCGAACATGCGGGCCGGGGTGGCGCAGGCGATCTCGATCCAGCGGCGGCGGGAGATGTGTCCGTCGACGACGGCCTGGTGGAGCAGGTCCATGCGGTTCTCGACGCCGGGCAGGCCGTTGGGGATCTTGGAGAAGTCGCCGCGGCCCAGCTCCTTCTGGCCCGCGAAGCAGAAGGGGCAGTGGTCCGTCGACACCACCTGAAGGTCGTTCGTCCTGAGTCCCTTCCAGAGCTGGGCCTGGTGCTCCTTGGGGCGAAGAGGCGTGCTGCACACGTACTTGGCGCCCTCGAAGTCCGGCTCGGCGAGGTTGTCGGTGGACAGGAACAGGTACTGCGGACAGGTCTCGCCGAAGACGTTCAGCCCCTCGTCGCGTGCCCGCGCCAGCTCGGCCACTGCCTCCATGGCCGAGACGTGCACGACGTACAACGGGGCGCCCGCGACCTGGGCGAGCCTGATGGCGCGATGGGTGGCCTCCGCCTCCAGCAGCGCCCTGCGCACTTCCCCGTGAGAGCGCGGATCCGTCTCCCCCCGGGCCAGGGCCTGTTCGACCAGTACGTCGATCGCGATGCCGTTCTCGGCGTGCATCATGATCAGGCCGCCGTTCTCGGCGGAGCGCTGCATGGCGCGCAGGATCTGGCCGTCGTCGGAGTAGAAGACGCCCGGGTAGGCCATGAACTGCTTGAACGAGGTCACGCCCTCCTCGACCAGCAGGTCCATCTCCTTGAGCGTCTCCTGGTTCACATCGGAGACGATCATGTGGAAGGCGTAGTCGATCGCGCAGTTGCCCTCGGCCTTGGCGTGCCAGGTGTCCAGGCCCTCGCGCAGGGTGTGGCCGACGCTCTGCACCGCGAAGTCCACGATCGTGGTCGTCCCGCCCCAGGCGGCGGCCCTGGTGCCGGTCTCGAAGGTGTCGGAGGCGAAGGTGCCGCCGAACGGCAGCTCCATGTGGGTGTGGGCGTCGACGCCGCCCGGGATGACGTACTTCCCGGTGGCGTCGATGATCCGCTCGGCGGTGAACGCCTCGGCTGCGGGGGTGCCGGAGGCGGCGAGGGCGGCGATGCGGCCGTCCTCGATCAGCACGTCGGCGTGGATCTCGTCGGACGCGGTGATGACGAGACCACCGCGGATGACGGTACGGCTGCTCATGATCCCTCTCCTCCCAGGGTGGACGGTGCGGTCAGGGTGCGGTCAGCGGCGTGTACGCCCCCGGTGCCCGGTCGCGGTAGAACTGCCAGCGGTCGCGGACCTCGCGGAGTTTGGCCAGGTCCAGGTCGCGGACGACGAGTTCGGTCTCCTTGTCGCTCGCCACCTCGCCGACGAACTGGGCCTCCGGGTCCACGAAGTACGTGGTGCCGTAGAAGTCGTTGTCGCCCAGGTCCTCCACGCCGACCCGGTTGATCGCGCCCACGAAGTACTCGTTGGCGACGGCCGCCGCCGGCTGCTCCAGCTGCCACAGGTAGCGGGACAGGCCGCGCGAGGTGGCCGACGGGTTGAAGACGATCTCGGCACCGGCGAGGCCGAGGGCCCGCCAGCCCTCCGGGAAGTGGCGGTCGTAGCAGATGTAGACGCCGATCTTCCCGACGGCCGTCTCGAAGACGGGCCAGCCGCCGTTCCCCGGACGGAAGTAGAACTTCTCCCAGAATCCCTGCACCTGGGGGATGTGGGTCTTGCGGTACTTGCCCAGGTAGGAGCCGTCCGCGTCGATCACGGCGGCGGTGTTGTACAGGACGCCCGGCTGCTCCTCCTCGTACATGGGCAGCACGAGGACGATGCCGAGTTCCTTCGCGAGCGCCTGGAAACGCCTGACGGTGGGGCCGTTCGGGATCTGCTCGGCGTACTCGTAGAAGGCCTTGTCCTGGACCTGGCAGAAGTAGGGGCCGTAGAACAGCTCCTGGAAGCACAGGACCTGGGCGCCCTGTGCGGCCGCGTCGCGGGCCGCCTGCTCGTGGACCTGGATCATGGATTCCTTGTCGCCGGTCCAGGCGGTCTGGAACAGGGCGGCACGGATCACTCGGCTCATCGGGACCTCCGGTAGCTCGATGTCCGGTGAGCCTAGAAAGACCGGAGAGCCGGATTGAGTGGCAGCGTGTCACGTCTGCGGACGGTCGGCGTGCCACCGTGTCACGCGTTCGTGGACCCATGTTTCACCGCCGTTTTCCCAGGTCGTGGCATGTTTCACCCCTGTTGCGCATCGTGCGCGAGGAGCGCGATGTGTACGGAGGCCGCCTGCTCGAAGTCGTCGAGGTCGACACCCAGCCGCGTCTGTATCGCCTCCAGGCGCCGGTAGAGGGCGGGCCGGGAGACGTGGTGGAGCTGGGCAGTACGGGACTTGTTGCGCCCGGTCGCCAGGTAGGTGCGCAGCACATTCAGCAGCTCCTGACCGGCCCCGCACAGCAGCCCGTCCAACTCGCGCTCGGCGAAGGACTGCACATGCGGATCGTCCCGCAGCAGCCGGACCAGGCCGCGCAGATGGACGTCCCTGAGGCGTACGACGGCCGGCAGGTCGAGGACGGCCGACGAGTCGGCCACCGCGTCGGCGACATGCCGGGCCTCGCGCAGCCCGGCGGGCACGTCGTCCCAGTCGGTGCGCGGATCGGCGGCGGCGACCACGGCGTTCGGCTCCCCGGTCTCGGTCCGCAGCCGGGCCGCGAAGTGCGCGGTCAGCGCCTCGGCCTGCTGGTCGCGGGCGAGGCTGAGCAGGACGGCGGTGGCGTCGTCGGCCAGCTCGGCGACGAGGCCGGACAGCCCCAACACCCGTAGCACCCGCTCGAGTTGGCCCAGCTCCCCGCCCGGTACGACGAGGGGCACGAAGGTCCGCCGGTTCACCGGCAACCCGGCCGCCCGCGCCCGGGGCAGCAGTTGCCTGGCGGGTACGACTCCGGAGACGAGGTCGGTCACCAGGCTCTGCGCGGACTGCTCCTCCCAGGTGTGGGCGGAGCCGCCGCCGAGCATGCGGTGCAGCACCAGCGCCTCGGCGGCCCGGTCCGCGAGCAGCTGCCCGGTGGCCGTGTCGCCCCGGTACCCGCACAGCAGCAGCCGGCCCCACCGCTCCCCGCGTCCGCCCAGTTCGGCGCTGATCCAGCCGTCGCCCACGCTGCCGCCCGCCTGCCGGGCGATGCGCTCCCAGTCGCGCAGCACGTCGTCCACCGCCGGCCGCTCCCCCGCCGTGGCGAGGACGCGGTGGGCGAGGTTGGTGACGACGACCGGGCAGCCGCCGTGCTGGGCGACCTCGTCCAGCAGCCGCCCGAGCGGAGCGCCCGCGGTGATCAGCCCGGTCAGCGCGGTCCGTACGGTCTCCGACAGGCTCACGGCGGCGAACTTCCGCCGGACCAGCCGGGACTGGACCTCCTCCGTCAGCTCGGCGAAAGGGAACGGCCGGTGCAGGACGACCAGGGGCAGCCCGCACCGCTCGGCGGCCCGGCGCATCACCTCGGGCGGCGCGGGGAACGCCCGCCCGAGGCCGAGGACCACGGCCGCGGCCTCGGCCCGGTGCAGGGACTGGATGTACTCGGCCTGCTTGGCCTCGTCACCGGCGAGGAGCACGCCGGTGGTGAGCACCATCTCGCCGCCGCTCAGCATCACGCCGACGTCGGGAGCCTCGGCGACATGCACCCAGCGCACCGGCCGGTCCAGCTGCCCGGCCCCGGCCACCACCTCGGGCTCCCCGGCCTGCACCCGCTCCAGGGTGAGCACCTGGCGGACCGAGAGGGCGGGTTCGAGCGGCTGCCAACCCGTGTGACGGAACTCCGAGGTGGTGGTCATGACCTTGCACCCGTTCTCTAGTACGTGCTCCGCAGCGCGCGTTCGAGGATCGCCGCGCCCTCCTCGGCCTCCGCGACGGTCAGCGACAGCGGCGGGGCGATGCGCAGGGCGCTGGTGCTGTGGCCGCCGCCCTTGCCGATGAGCAGGCCGCCCTCGCGGGCCGCCTCCAGGACCGCGGCGGCCGCCTGCGGATCGGCCTCGTCCGTCCCCGGCCTGACCAGCTCGATGCCGATCATCAGTCCGCGGCCGCGCACCTCGCGTACGCCGGGCAGCTGGGCGGCGACGGACCGCAGCCGCTCGATGAGCAGGCCGCCGACGCGCCGGGCGTTGCCCTGGAGGTCGTGTTCGACGAGGTAGGTGAGGTTGGCGAGTCCCGCGGCCATGGTGATCTGGGTGCCGCCGAACGTCGAAATGCTGTTGGCGTCCAGGCAGTTCATGATGTCCGCGCGGGCGATCACCCCGCCGATGGACATGCCGTTGCCGATGCCCTTGGCGAAGGTGACGATGTCCGGCGGGCCGCTCTGGGCGTGCGCCTGCCAGCCCCAGAAGTGCTCGCCGGTGCGGCCCCAGCCGGTCTGTACCTCGTCGGCGATCCACAGGATCCCGTATGCGTTCAGCACGTCACGGAATGCTGCATACAGTCCGTCCGGCGGGGAGGTGAAGCCGCCGACGCCCTGGATGGGTTCGGCGATGAGCGCGGCCGGCGGACGGGTGTGCCCGAGGATGTCCTTCAGATCCTCCACACACGCGTCGATGAACGCCTCGTCGTCCAGCGCGGCGAACGGGCCGCGGGTGCGGACACCGCCGTGGACGTACAGGGTCTGCAGCGGGGACAGCGAGGTCGGGGACCAGCCGCGGTTGCCGGTGATGCCGACGGTGCTGAAGGAGCGGCCGTGGTAGCTGTTGCGCATGGCCAGGACCGTGTTGCTGCGCCGGTAGGCGGTGGCGAGCAGCAGGGCGGTGTCGTTGGCCTCGGTGCCGGAGGTGGTGAAGAAGACCCGGGCGTCCGGGATGCCGCTCAACTGGGCGACGCGCTCGGCCATGTCGACCATCGGCCGGTTGAGGTAGAGGGTCGAGGAGTGGATGATCCGCCCGGCCTGCTCGCTGACCGCCTTGGTCACCTCGGGCAGGGCGTGCGCGGTCATCGTGGTGAGGATGCCGCCGAAGAAGTCCAGGTACTTGTTGCCGGCGGAGTCCCAGACGTGGCGGCCCTCGCCGTGGGTGATCTCCAGCGGCTCGTCGTAGTAGAGGGCGAGCCAGTCGGGCAGGACACCGCGGTGGCGGGAGTAGAGGTCGTTCACGGCTGCACCAGCCCTTCGTAGGCGTCGGGACGGCGGTCGCGGTAGAAGGCCCACTGCTGCCGCACTTCCTCGATGAGGTCGAAGTCCAGGTCGCGGACGAGGAGTTCCTCGTCCTTGTCGCTGGCGACGTCACCGACGAACTGCCCGCGCGGATTGACGAAGTACGAGGTCCCGTAGAAGTCGTTGTCCCCGTACTCCTCTTGTCCCACCCGGTTGATGGCGGCGACGAAGTACTCGTTGGCGACCGCCGCGGCGGGCTGCTCCAGCTGCCACAGGTAGGAGGACAGCCCGCGGTGGGTGGCGGAGGGGTTGTAGACCAACTGGGCTCCGTTCAGCCCCAGTTGGCGCCAGCCCTCCGGGAAGTGCCGGTCGTAGCAGATATAGACGCCGACCTTGCCGACGGCCGTGTCGAAGACCGGCCAGCCCAGATTGCCGGGCTTGAAGTAGTACTTCTCCCAGAAGCCCTTGACCTGCGGGATGTGGTGCTTGCGGTACTTGCCGAGGTAGGTGCCGTCGGCGTCGATCACGGCGGCGGTGTTGTAGTAGAAACCGGACTGCTCGATCTCGAAGACCGGTACGACGATCACCATGCCGGTCTCGCGGGCGAGTTCCTGCATCCGGCGGACGGTCGGGCCGTCGGGCACCGGCTCGGCCCAGCGGTAGTGCTCCGGCTCCTGGACCTGGCAGAAATAGGGGGCGTTGAAGACTTCCTGGAATCCGATGACCCGTGCGCCCCGTCGGGCCGCCTCGCGGGCGTGCTCCTCGTGTTTCGCCACCATGGACTCGGTGTCGCCGGTCCAGGTGGCCTGGACCAGTGCGGCACGTACGACGTTGGCCATGAGCTGCTCCTTCGACGTGACGTCCGAGCCTCTACGCCCGTAGAAACGGCCGTAGAGGGACGAACGTAAGCCTCATGAAGGTCCTTGCCAAGACCATCGTCGTTAACCCGCGGAGTCGATCACGTTTCGCACTCCTTAGGGTGAGCCGCGCGGCCGGTCAGGGGGTGAATCCGGCGACCCTGAGGGCGTGCACCAGGTCCCAGTGGCGCTCCTCGGAGACGCCCTGGGCGGCCTCCAGCAGGAGCGGCACGAGGCGGCCGGGGTCGGCGGCGGCGCTGCGGGCGGCCTCCTCGGGGGTGCGGACCCGGACGTAGGCGTCCAGCAGGGCCCGTACCTCCCTCGGGCGGCCCTCGGCGGCCAGCCCGAGCACGGCGGCGCCGATCTCCGCGGCCGGGCGGGCGACCCCCTGCCGCAGCATCTGCAGCCCGTCCTCGGTCCTCCCGGCGGCCTCCAGGGCGTCGGCGGCGGCGACCAGCCGCTCGGCGGGCAGCGAGGCGGCCTCCCACAGCAGCGTGGCCCAGTCGGCGCCGAGCCCGGCGCGGTGCAGGCCGTCCGCGAGCAGCGGGAACCGGGCGGCGGGCCAGTGCGCGATCTCGACCAGCAGCACATGCGCCTCTCCGCTGCGCCCCTGCGCCCGCAATTCCGCCAGCTTCTCCACGGCACCGACGACGGCAGGCCCCGCCTCGGCGTCCACCGCCTCCACGGACGCCTGCACCGGCGCAACGGCCTCGGCCGCCCCGGCGAACCGGGCCCCTCGCGGCGCCCGCCGCCCGACGGGCGCCTCCGGCACGGCGACGGCACCGTCCTGCGGTACGACGACCGGATCCCCCTCGCCCTCGGCCATCCCGGCGAACCGCGCACTACCGCGACGACGCTTGCGGGGTTTACCGGGGTCCGGGGCGGCGCCGTGCCCGGCAGGCTGCTGGACGGGACTCCCACCGGACACGGCGGGGCGGGACACACCACCGGCATCCGACCCCACGAACGAGGAATCCCGACCACCACCCGGCCCAGCGAACCACACGTCCTGGCCAGCAGAAGCCGAAGCAGGCCGCGCGTGCCCATCGCCCACGGGGGCCGCACCGTACCCGGCGGGCCCAAGGGCGGGACTCCCACCGGACACGGTGGAGCGGGACACACCACCGGCATCCGACCCCGCGAACGAGGAATCCTGACCGACACCCGGCCCGGCGAACCACACGTCCTGGCCAGCAGAGGCCGAAGCAGGCCGCGCGTGCCCATCGCCCACGGGGACCGTGCCGTGCCCGGCAGACCGGAGGGAGGGACTCCCACCCGACCCAGCGAACCACACGTCCTGGCCAGCAGAAGCCGAAGCAGGCCGCGCGTGCCCATCGCCCACGGGGGCCGCACCGTACCCGGCGGGCCCAAGGGCGGGACTCCCACCGGACACGGTGGAGCGGGACACACCACCGGCATCCGACCCCGCGAACGAGGAATCCCGACCGACCCCCGGCCCAGCGAACCACACGTCCTGGCCAGCAGAAGCCGAAGCAGGCCGCGGGTTCCGGTTGCCTACGGGGGCCTCGGAGGGGCGGGACGACACCGGCCCGGAACCATGGCCGGGGGCGAACGGACTCCCGGCGCCCCGGGGCGCGACCGGCCCAGCCCCTTCGGGGGCAGCCTCGGTCCGCGCGGGGACGTCCGGCCCGCTGCTGTCGAGTGCGTCCGCACCGGTGGTCAGGCCCTCCCCCGCCCCACGGGGACCTTCGAAGGCCTGCTCGGCGCGCCAGGCAACCGGCGCGTCCCGGATCGGCACCTCCGCCGCCCTGCGGTCCGACTCCGCCATCCGCCACCGGAGTTCGGCGCATCGGGCGCCGGCCCTTTCGTGGTCGTCACGGGCCCAGGCCAGGTCGAGGCGGAGGGCGTCGGCCTCCTCGCGGGAGGTCGCCGCGGTGAGCAGACGGCCCAGTTCGGCCTGGCGCTCGGCGGCGTAGCGCTGCTCGCGGAGCATGACGTCGAGGCGGTCACCGAGGGTGTCCCGGGCGCCGGGCAGGGCATCGTACGCCGAGACGGCGGCCGTGTGCAGGGGGCGGGCCCGTTCCTTCTCCGCTCCGGCCGTGGCAGGGCCGTACGCCGCGGCGAGGTCCTGCAACAGCGCCTCCAGCACATCCCACGGCGGCACCTCACGCCCGTCGACACAGGCCTGCATCCCGTCCGGGTCACGCTGCCAGAAGACCCCGCACCAGCCCCCGCGCTGATCCAGGCGCCCCAGCAGGCCGTCCAGGTAGTTCGCGAACTCCCGGACCGGACCAGGGAGTTGATCCACCGCCATCGCCCGACTCCCGCCCGACCGCCAGCACTCCGGTCGGTAGGCAACACCAGCTGTGTTACGGGCCTGCTACGCACAGTTTTCAGGGAGAGTGCGAGGGCCTCATTGCGGGATCTTGACCCTTGCGCGCAGCCCCGCCCCGGGCGTACGTCAGACGACCACCAGCGCACACCGCGCGACCAGCTCGTCCATGGACAGCCCGAGCACCCCGGCCAGCGCGGCCACGGTGAAGAAGGCCGGCGTCGGCGCCCGCCCGGTCTCGATCTTGCGGAGCGTCTCGGCCGAGATGCCCGCCTCGGCCGCGATCTCGGCCATGCTCCGGCCGCCGCGGGCGTCGCGCAGCAGCTGCCCGAGCCGTTCACCGCGTTCGCGCTCTTCAGGGGTGAGAGGGGTCCGCACCATGGCGCCATTCTAATACCGCCCACCCGCCGGATCCCCATTTAAATACCGGTATAGTAATTGGCATGGTTGAGTTGAAGACGGACACATCGATCGACGCGATGCACAGGGCGGGCCAGGTCGTCGGGCGGGCTCTGACGGCCGTACGGCAGGCCGCGGACGTCGGCGTCTCCCTGCTGGAACTGGACGAGGTCGCCCGGGAGGTGCTGCGCGAGGCCGGGGCGTCCTCGCCGTTCCTCGGCTACCGCCCCTCCTTCGCCCCGACCCCCTTCCCCGCGGTGATCTGCGCCTCGGTCAACGACGCGATCGTGCACGGCATCCCCACCCAATACCGCCTGCGCGACGGCGACCTGGTCTCCATCGACTGCGGCGCCACCCTGGACGGCTGGGCCGGCGACTCGGCGATCAGCTTCACGGTGGGCCGCGCACACCCGGCGGACCTGCGCCTGATCGACACCGCCGAGCGCGCCCTGGCGGCGGGCATCGAGGCGGCCGTCGTAGGCAACCGCATCGGCGACATCGCCCACGCCGTCGGCCGGGTCTGCCGCACGGCCGGCTACGGCATCCCGTCCGGCTTCGGCGGCCACGGCGTGGGCCGTCGCATGCACGAGGACCCGGAGGTCCCCAACGAGGGCCGCCCCGGCCGGGGTCTTGCGTTGCGCCACGGCATGGTCCTGGCGATCGAGCCGATGCTGATCGCCGGCGGCAAGGACGGCTACTACGAGGACGACGACGGCTGGACCCTGCGCACGAGCGACAGCTCCCGCGCAGCACATGCCGAACACACGGTGGCGATCACGGAGAACGGCCCCCGGATCCTCACAGCACGAGAAACCCCCTAGAAGGGGCGCGGGGAACTGCGCGACCAGCCACAACGCACCCGCAGTCGCGCAAGGACAGTGGCCCCCCGATGAAGTAGGCGCCCCGCACATGCCAGCCGCAGGCATCCGTGCCAAGGTGTTATGAACCCGCACCAAAGGAACGGAACGCCATGACCAACGGCTACCCTCCCGACCCCTTCGGTGATTTCCTGGGCCGCTTCCTCGGCGGACCCCAAGGCGGAGCCCAAGGCCCCCGCCACATCGACATCGGCCGCCTGCTCAGCCAGCCGGCCCGGGAGATGGTGCGAGGGGCCGCCCAGTACGCCGCCGAGCACGGCAGCCGGGACCTGGACACCCAGCATCTGCTGCGCGCGGCCCTGTCGGCCGAGCCCACCCGGACCCTGCTGAGCAGGGCCGGCGCGGATCCCGACTCGCTCGCCACGGAGATCGACGACCGCGCGGGCCCCGTCCAGCACCCGCCGGGCGAGGCGCCCCCGCCGACTTCGCTCTCGCTCACCCCGGCCGTCAAGCGCGCCCTGCTGGACGCGCACGACCTGGCCCGGTCGGTGGGGGCCGGGTACATCGGC
The DNA here is from genome assembly GCF_001513965.1 of Streptomyces cellostaticus. Taxonomy (GTDB): domain Bacteria; phylum Actinomycetota; class Actinomycetes; order Streptomycetales; family Streptomycetaceae; genus Streptomyces; species Streptomyces cellostaticus. The sequence continues at coordinate 722,969 of NZ_KQ948015.1, forward strand.
CCGGAGCACGTGCTCAGCGCGCTGGCCGCCAACCCGGACTCGGCGGCCGGGCACATCCTGCACGCGGCCCGCTTCTCGGCGGGCCCGCCCCCCGAGGCCCCGGAGGCCACCCAGGTCCGTACCGAGCGCCAGCGGCCCACCTCCACGCCGACGCTCGACAAGTACGGCCGCGATCTGACCGACCTGGCCCGGCAGGGCCGTGTCGACCCGGTGATCGGCCGCGACGAGGAGATCGAGCAGACCATCGAGGTGCTGTCCCGGCGCGGCAAGAACAACCCCGTGCTGATCGGCGACGCTGGCGTCGGCAAGACGGCCATCGTCGAGGGGCTGGCGCAGCGCATCGCGGACGGGGACGTACCGGACGTGCTGGCCGGGCGCCGGGTGGTCGCCCTGGACCTGACCGGGGTCGTCGCGGGCACCCGCTACCGGGGCGACTTCGAGGAGCGCATGAACAACATCGTGGAGGAGATCCGCGCCCACTCCGACCGCCTGATCGTCTTCATCGACGAGCTGCACACCGTCGTCGGCGCCGGTACGGGCGGCGAGGGCGGCGCGATGGACGCGGGCAACATCCTCAAGCCCGCGCTGGCCCGGGGCGAGCTGCACATCGTGGGCGCGACCACGCTGGGGGAGTTCCGCAGGATCGAGAAGGACGCGGCGCTGGCCCGCCGCTTCCAGCCGATCCTGGTGCCCGAGCCGACCGTCGAGGACGCGATCGAGATCCTGCACGGCCTGCGGGACCGGTACGAGGCCCACCACCAGGTCCGCTACACGGACGAGGCGCTGGTGGCCGCCGTGGCGCTGTCGGACCGCTATCTCACCGACCGGCACCTGCCCGACAAGGCGATCGACCTGATCGACCAGGCCGGCGCCCGGGTGCGCCTCGGCGCCCGGACGAAGGGCACCGACGTGCGCACGATGGAGCGCGAGGTGGAGCAGCTCGTCTGTGACAAGGACCAGGCGGTCGCCGACGAGCAGTACGAGCGGGCCACCCAGCTGCGGGACAAGATCGGCGCGCTGAAGCAGCGGATCACCGAGGCCAGCGGCGAGGACGAGGCCGACGAGGGGCAGAACCTTGAGGTGACGGCGGAGGCGGTCGCCGAGGTGGTGTCCCGGCAGACCGGCATCCCGGTCAGCCGCCTGACCCAGGAGGAGAAGGAGCGGCTGCTGGGCCTGGAGGAGCACCTGCACCAGCGGGTGGTCGGTCAGGAGGAGGCGGTCGGCGTGGTCGCCGAGGCCGTGCTGCGCTCCCGCGCCGGGCTCGCGAGCCCCGACCGGCCCATCGGCAGCTTCCTCTTCCTCGGCCCGACCGGCGTCGGCAAGACCGAGCTGGCCCGCGCGCTCGCCGAGGCCCTGTTCGGCAGCGAGGACCGCATGGTCCGCCTCGACATGAGCGAGTACCAGGAGCGGCACACCGTCTCCCGGCTGGTGGGCGCTCCGCCCGGGTACGTCGGCCACGAGGAGGCCGGACAGCTCACCGAGGTGGTGCGCAGGTACCCGTACTCGCTGCTCCTGCTCGACGAGGTGGAGAAGGCCCACCCGGACGTCTTCAACATCCTGCTGCAGGTCCTGGACGACGGCCGGCTGACCGACTCCCAGGGCCGCACGGTGGACTTCACCAACACCGTCATCGTGATGACCAGCAACCTGGGCTCCGACGTGATCATCCGGCGCGGATCCGGGATCGGCTTCGGGCCGGGTGGCGCCGACGCCGACGAGGAGGCGCGGCGCGAGCAGGTCCTGCGCCCGCTGCGCGAGCACTTCCGGCCGGAGTTCCTGAACCGGATCGACGAGATCGTGGTCTTCCGGCAACTCACGAGCGAGCAACTGCGGCAGATCACCGACCTGCTGCTGGAGCACACCCGCCGGCTGCTGGACGGCCAGGGCGTCACGGTCGAGTTCACGGACGCGGCCGTCGACTGGCTCGCCGAGCGCGGCTACCAGCCCGAGTACGGCGCCCGCCCGCTGCGCCGCACCATCCAGCGGGAGGTCGACAATCAGCTCTCCCGGCTGCTGCTGGACGGCACGGTCACCCCGGGCAGCCGGGTCACCGTGGACGTCAGGGACGGACGGCTGGACTTCCGTGCCGAGCAGGCGCAGCCGTCCGCTCCCGAGGTGTGACGGTCACGGCGCCGCCGGATACACCACCATCGCCGAGCCGCCGCCCCGTCGTACCTTCTCGGCGGCGGCCAGCCACCTGCCGTCCGGCAGCCGCTGGACGCCGGTGGCCGCGCCGATCTCGGGGTTCGTCTTGAAGCTGTGCCCGATGGCTTCCAGCCGGGCCCTCAAGTCGCTGTTGTACAGGCCTGGTTCGAGTTCGGTCTGGGCCGCGTTGCGCTGGCTGGCGCGCGGTGCGGCGATGGCGTCGACCAGCGGCAGATGCCGGTCGAGGAACTCGGTCAGCGTCTGCAGCACGGTGGTGATGATGGTCGCGCCGCCGGGCGAACCGAGCGCCACCACGGGCCTGTCGTGCCGGTCGAGGACGATGGTCGGCGAGATGGACGAGCGCGGCCGCTTGCCCGGCCCGGGCAGGTTCGGGTCGTGCACGGCCGGGTTGGCCGGGGCGAAGGAGAAGTCGGTCAGCTCGTTGTTGAGCAGGAAGCCCCGGCCGGGCACGGTGATGCCGCTGCCGCCGGTCTGCTCGATGGTGAGCGTGTAGGAGACGACGTTGCCCCACTTGTCGGCCACGGTGAGGTGGGTGGTGTTCTCGCCCTCGTACGTCGTCGGGGCCGCCGTACCGCCGGTGGCGCAGGCGGCGGGGTGGCGCGGGTCGCCGGGCGCGAGCGGGCTCGTGAGGACCGCGTCGTCCTTGATCAGGCAGGCGCGCGAGTCGGCGTACTTCTGCGACAGCAGTTCCTTCGCCGGTACGTCCTCGAAGGCGGGGTCGCCGACCCAGCGCCCGCGGTCGGCGAAGGCGATGCGGCTGGCCTCGATGTAGTGGTGCAGGTACTGCACCTCGCTCGCCTTCGAAAGGTCGGTCTTCTCCAGGATGTTGAGCGCCTCGCCGACCGTGGTGCCGCCCGAGGAGGAGGGCGCGATGGAGTACACCTTCAGACCGCGGTACGAGGTCTTCGTGGGCCTCTGGAGCTTGGCGCGGTAGGCGGCCAGGTCCTTGTCGGACAGCTTGCCGGGGCGGGCGTTCCAGCCGGAGGACGGGTCCACCGGCGGCTTGTCGACCGTGGCGACGATGTCCTTGCCGAGGTCGCCCTGGTAGACGGCACCGACGCCCTTCTTCGCCAGTACGTCGTAGGTCCGGGCGAGATCGGGGTTCTTGAAGGTGGAGCCGACCACCGGGAGCTGTCCGCCGGGCAGGAACAGCTTGGCGGTGTCGGGGAAGTAGCGGAACCGGGTCTCGTTGGACGCGGTCTGCGAGCGGAAGGTGTCGTCCACGGTGAAGCCGTCGCGGGCGATCCGCTCGGCCGGCTTCAGGACCGTACCGAGATCCCGCCTGCCCCATTCGTCCAGCGCCGTCTGCCAGGTGGCGGGCGTGCCCGGGGTGCCGACGCTCAGGCCGCTGCTGACGGCGTCGGCGAAGGCGAGCGGCTTGCCGTTCTCCGTGAACAGCTGGGAGTCGGCACTCAGCGGCGCGGTCTCGCGGCCGTCGATGGTGTGCACCGTGCGGGACTTGGCGTCGTAGTAGACGAAGTAGCCGCCTCCGCCGATGCCGGCCGAGTAGGGCTCGGTGACGCCGAGCGCGGCTGCGGTGGCGACGGCCGCGTCGACCGCGTTGCCGCCCTTCTTGAGTACCTCGATGCCGGCGGCGGAGGCGTCCGCGTCGACGCTCGCCACGGCGCCGCCGTAGCCGACGGCCACCGGAACCTTCGTGGGCGTCTCGCTCGTTGCGGCGGGGGGCGCCGCCGCACCCACCGACACCACGGCGGCCGAGACCGCCAGAACCGCCAGTTTCCGCGTGCCAGGGCGACCCATCCGTACCTCCCGTCGGGACAGTCCGCGCAGCGTAACCAGATTGCCGTGGTACCGACAGTACGCCTCGGTCATCCGCCATACGAACGTCACACATCGAACACCGGTACGTACCCGTTCCCCGGGCCCGCTAGCATGCGCGGCCATGAACGACGACGTGCGCAACATCGTCCTGGGCGTCGTGGCGGCCGGCATCAGTGCCGCGCTCGGCTGGCTCGCCCGTACCTACCTGTGGCGGCGCAGGCTGCGGCGCAAGCAGGCGTTCTTCGGGCTGCCGGACCATTCCGAATCACTGCTGGTGGTCAACCGCAACGCGGGCGGACCGGACCTGTCGGTGATGCGGCACGACGTGTTCGCCCTCCTGGAACTCGCCGCCCTCATCAAGGACTGCAACGCGCACGCCCAGGTCGTGGCACACGACGCCACACAGCAGGGATTCGGTGAGCGCACGGAGTTCTGCCTCGGCGGACCGGTGTCCAACCGCCGGATGGAGGCCCACCTCTCCTCCCTGTTGCCCGGCGTGCAGATGAACGTCGACGCCGAAGCCGGGCCGGAACTGGGCGCCCTCCGGATCGGCGGGGAGGCCTATCGCATGGAGGGCGGCCGAAGCGAGTACGTCCTGCTCGCCCGGCTCACCGCGGGCGGACGGCACGATGCCCGCCCGGTGTTCCTCTTCTGCGGACAGCGCGCAATCACCAACCAGGCCGCGACCCGCTATCTGGCCCGGGAGCACGAGCGGTTGGCCCGGAAGTACGGCAGCGGCTCCTTCGTGCTGCTGCTGAAGGTGGTCAACTCCCAGGCCTACGGACCGGACGTGGTCGAGCTGGTGGCGGACGTGACGCGGACGGCACGGACGCCTTCGCCGGACTCGGCTTCTGCGGTCGCGTCGTAGCGTTCAACAATCTTTACCGGCACGTAACTTACCGACGGGTTACTTACGGTAAGAGCGGCCGGTTACCGTCGGGTCACTTTGTACTGACACGAGTGAGGAGTGACCCATGGGACACGGTCGCACCACCTTGCGCACCTCGGCGGTCGGAGCCGTCTGCGCGGCGCTGATCGCCGGAACGGTCGTCGGCCTGGCTCCGGCGGCCCAGGCTGCGCCGTCCGTCCGGTTCGTGGACATCACCGGCGACGGCGGCACCGTACTGAAGGCGAACGTCGTCACGCCCGCGGACGCCGACGGCTCGCACAGCTACCCGCTCATCGTGCTGCCCACGAGCTGGGGCCTGCCCCAGGTGGAGTACCTCGCCCAGGCGCAGAAGCTCGCCGACTCCGGCTATGTGGTGCTCACCTACAACGTGCGCGGCTTCTGGCAGTCCGGCGGCCAGATAGAAGTGGCGGGTCCGCCCGACATAGCGGACGCCTCCAAGGTGATCGACTGGGCGCTCGCGAACACCCCCGCGGACCCTGGCCGCATCGGCATGGCGGGCGTCTCCTACGGCGCCGGGATCAGCCTGCTCGCCGCCGCCCACGACAAGCGCATCAAGGCGGTCGCCGCACTGAGCGGCTGGGCCGACCTGATCTCCTCGATCTACTCGGGCCGCACCCAGCACGTCCAGGCGGGCGCCCTGCTGGACGGCGCGGGCATCCTCACCGGCCGCGAGAGCCCCGAACTGAGGCAGATCTTCGACAACTTCTACGCCTCCGACCTGACCCACGAGCAGGAGATGATCGACTGGGGGCGGAAACGTTCTGCCGCGACCTACCTCGACCAGCTGAACAAGAACGGCGCCGCGGTCCTGATGGCCAACGCCTGGGGCGACACGATCTTCCCGGCGAACCAGTACACCGACTTCTACGAGAAGCTGACCGTCCCGAAGCGCCTTGAACTGCGCCCCGGCGACCACGCTACGGCCGAAATGACCGGCCTGTTCGGGCTGCCGAACGACGTGTGGACGGACACCGGGCGCTGGTTCGACCACTACCTCAAGGGCGCCGACAACGGCATCGACCGCGAGCAGCCCGTCCAGCTGAAGTCCCGTAGCGCGGGGGGATACGAGGGCTACCCGGACTGGAAGTCGGTCGGCGCGACCCGCCGGAAGCTCGAGCTGGCGGGCTCCACCACCATCCACGCGAACGTCGACTCGGGCGCGGACGGCGGGATCGTCTTCCTCTCCAGCATCCTGGACCAGATCGCCCAGCTGCCGCCCGTCGCCTCGATCCCGCTGCTGCCGCGCCGCTGGGCGGCCGTGTGGCAGTCGGAGCGGTACGGCACGGCCCAGCAGGTGCGCGGCACGGCCTCGCTGCACACCACACTCACTCCGACCAAGGAGAGCGGCACCCTCGTCGCCTACCTGTACGACGTGGGACCGCTCGGCTTCGGCAAACTGGTCACCAACGCGCCCTACACCTGGCACGGGCGGACGCCCGGCGAGCCGTTCGACGTGGACCTGGACCTGTTCTCCACGGCCTACGACGTCCCCGCCGGGCACCGCCTCGCACTGGTGATCGACACGGTCGACCCGCTCTACATCGAGCACAACCCGTCCGGCGCGCAGCTGACCTTCTCCTCGCCCCCGGACGACCCGTCGTACGTGTCCGTCCCCGTGCGCGAGCAGTGATCTCCGGCTGCCGCCGGACGAGCCTGGCCCGTGTGAACTGCCGCACCCCTCACGGTCTCGGGGCCGTGGGGGGTTCCCCACCCGGCAGCAGCGTCCCAGGTTCCGCCGCGGCGATGGCCACGGCCTCGGTCTTGGGACTGCGCTGCTCACGGCGGGACACCCAGCCGGCGAACCACGAGAGCAGCATGCACATCCCGATGTAGATCGGCGAGATCACCATCACCACGGGGATGAACGGCAAATCGTAGTCGAGGTTCGAGGCGATGAGCTTCCCGGCGTGGAGGAACTCCTCGTAGGTGATGAGATAGCCGAGGGAGGTGTCCTTCAGGGCCACCACCAACTGGCTGATGATGGCGGGCAGCATGGCGCGTACGGCCTGCGGCACGAGGACGTGCGCCATGACCTGGCTCTTACGCATGCCGAGAGCGAACGCGGCCTCCTTCTGGCCGCGTTCGACGGCGTTCACGCCGGAGCGGAAGACCTCGGCGAGCACCGAGCCGTTGTAGAGCGTGAGCCCGGCGACGAGTGCGGGCAGCGGCTGCACCTTCAGCGCCACGAAGATGAAGAAGATCATCACCAGCACGGGCATGGCACGGAAGAACTCCACGACGAGTGTGGCCGCCCAGCGCACCGGCCGGTGGTCCGACAGCCGCCCGGTGGCCAGCAGTCCGCCGAGGGCCAGCGAGAGGACGGCCGCGATCCCGAACGCCTTGAGCGTGTTGCCAAGGCCGCGCAGGAGCAGTTCCTGGATGCCCTGGTAGGCGAACGGCATCCACTTGGTGGAGGTGAACTGGCTGGTGTCGAAGAGGAGATACAGGATCCAGGCGACCAGAGCGAGCAGGACGACGGTGGACAGGACACCGTATGCGGTATGCCGTCGCCGGGTGACGGGACCCGGAATGTCGTAAAGCGCGGTGGCCCCGGTCATCGGGCGACTCCCCACGTCCGCTCCAGCAGGTTGAACAGGGCGCTGATGGTGAGCGTGATGACCAGGTAGCCGACGGCGATCCAGACGAAGGTCCACACGATGTTGTAGCCGAGTTCGTTGATGGTCTTGTAGGTGCCGAGCAGCTCGGTGACGCTGAAGGCGCCCGCGATCGCGGAGTTCTTGGCCAGCGCGATCAGCGTGGAGCCGACCGGCGGGATCACGGACCGGAACGCCTGGGGCAGCACCACCAGGGAGAGGGTCTGGCGGAAGCTCATGCCGAGGCTGCGGGCCGCCTCGCCCTGCCCGGTGGGCACGGTGTTGATGCCGGAGCGCAGCGCCTCGCAGATGAACGCGGAGGTGTAGCAGCCGAGGGCGAGGACCGCGAACACCTCGAAGGGCAGCACGAGTCCGAACCGGGGCAGTCCCAGCAGCACCGCGAAGAAGAGCAGGGTGAGCGGGGTGTTGCGCAGGAGGGTGACCCAGACCGTGCCGAAGATCCGCAGGGAGCCGACGGGCGCGACCCGGAAGGAGGCCATCACGAAGCCGAGCACCAGCGCCAGCAGGGAGGAGTAGACGGTCAGTTGGACCGTGCCGAGGAAGCCCTCCCAGTAGGTGGAGAAGTTGTCTGTCAGTACGTTCATGCCGTCCTCGCTCAGCTCGCCGGGTAGCGGTCGATGGCGGGCGGGTGGGGTGCGGGCACGCCGGACAGGCCGAGCGTGGCCTCGTAGGCCTTCTTCCAGTCGCCGTTCCTCTCCCGTGCCTCCAGGGCGTCGTCGAGGGCGAAGCGCAGGGCGGTGTCGCCGTGCGGGACGCCGATGCCGTACGGCTCCTCGGAGAAGGGCCTGCCGACGACCTTGAGTTCGCCGGGGGCCTTCGCCGCGTAGCCGATGAGGATGGCGTCGTCGGTGGTGACCGCGTCGACCTGGTAGGTGAGCAGGTTGTCGACGCAGACCGAGTAGGTGTCGTAGGCCACCGGGATCGCCTTCGGGTAGTCGGCCTTGATGCGCTGGTACGGTGTCGAACCGGCCGCCGAGCAGACGCGTTTGCCGTCGAGGTCATGGGGGCCGTGGATGTCGTTCTCGTTCCGGCGGACGAGCAGGGACTGGCCGGCCAGGTAGTAGGGGCCGGCGAAGCCGACGAGCTTCTTGCGGTTGGCGTTGATGGTGTAGGTGCCGACGTAGTAGTCGATCTGGCCGTTCTGCAGGGCGGTTTCGCGGTTGGCCGAGGCGATCGTCCGGAAGCGGATCGACTTCGGCGGGAAGCCGAGCGAGGCGGACATCATCCTGGCGATCTCGATGTCGAAGCCGGAGTAGGTGCCGGTCGCCGGGTCCTTCTCGCCGAGGTAGGGCTGGTCCTCCTTGGCGCCGACGAGGAAGTAGCCGCGCTTCTTCGCGCGGGTCCAGGTCCTGGAGGCGGGCAGGGCGAAGCCCTGCGCCACCTGATAGACGGGGAGCTTGTCGGCGGCCGGGCCCTTGCCGGGCGGGCTGCCCTCCTTGCCGCAGGCGGCGGCGAGCAGCGCGAGGGCGCCGGAGAGGACGCAGAGGGCGCGGGGCACACGGGTGGTACGGAACATGGGTCGCGCTCCCCCGGTCAGTGCTTGAGGATCTTGGAGAGGAAGTCCTTGGCGCGTTCGCTGCGCGGGTTGGTGAAGAACTCCTCCGGGCTGCGGTCCTCGACGATCCGGCCGTCGGCCATGAAGACGACCCGGTTGGCGGCGGAGCGGGCGAAGCCCATCTCATGGGTGACGACGACCATGGTCATGCCGTCGCGGGCCAGCTGCCGCATGACCTCCAGCACCTCGTTGATCATCTCGGGGTCGAGGGCGGAGGTGGGCTCGTCGAACAGCAGGGCCTTGGGCTCCATGGCAAGGGCGCGGGCGATGGCCACGCGCTGCTGCTGGCCGCCGGAGAGCTGGGCCGGGTACTTGGCGGCCTGGTTCAGCAGGCCGACCCGGTCGAGGAGTTCCCGGGAGCGGCGGTCGGCGTCTTCCCTCTTGCGTCTGCGGACCTTGATCTGTGCCAGCGAGACGTTCTGCAGGACCGTCTTGTGGGCGAAGAGGTTGAAGGACTGGAAGACCATACCGACCTCGGCGCGGAGCCGGGCGAGGGCCTTTCCCTCCTCGGGCAGCGGCTGCCCGTCGAGCCTGATCGTCCCGGACTCGATGGTCTCCAGCCGGTTGATCGTCCTGCACAGCGTCGACTTTCCCGACCCGGACGGGCCGATGACCACGACCACCTCCCCCTTGCCGACGGTGAGGTCGATGTCCTGGAGGACATGCAGTTCCCCGTAGTACTTGTTGACGTCACGCAGCTCGATCAACGGATCGACGGCCATCCGCAGCCCTACTCACTCTCAGCTGTGTCGTGGTTGCCGCAAACTATCCAGACACCGGTGGAGTCGAGGGACGACACGCACTTTTCGGGCAATAGCCGTATTTACGGCGCCGTTATCCGCAAGCGTCAGGCCTCGGCGATCTCCGCGTACAGCTGCGACAGCTCGGGGACGCCGCTCGCGGCCCACGCCCGGCCGGACTCCACGACCTCGACCTCGCGGCCGGAGACGAGCCGCAGCACGGGCTCGCCGTCGGGCCGGATCTCCCAGCCGGCGCCGGGCACGGTGCGCACGACGACCGTGCCCAGGTACAGCCCGGCGTCGTTGCCCAGCCAGGGCTCGGTCTCCGCGTCGTCGCGCCAGCGGGGCACCAACTGGTCCAGGGCCTCCAGGGAGGCCGGTGTGTCATCGAGCCGGACGCCGGCCCGGGCCGCCTGTGAGCGGAGCAGTTCGCACTCGGACAGGAGCGCGGCGATCCCCTCGGGATCGGTGGGGATCGCCGCATCGCCGCTCTTCTTGTGCCGGTGGCCCAGGAACGGAATGTTCATGTCCCCAGCGTGGCATCACACGTCGAGGTCGACCACCACCGGCGCGTGATCGGACGCGCCCTTGCCCTTGCGCTCCTCGCGGTCGACGTAGGCGTCCTTGACGGCCCCCGCGAACGGCTCGTTGCCGTACACCAGGTCGATGCGCATGCCGCGGTTCTTGGGGAAGCAGAGCTGGCGGTAGTCCCAGTACGTGAACGGGTGGTCGTACTTCAGGGGCCGCGGGACGACGTCGGCGAGGCCCGCCTCGCGCAGGGAGGCGAGTGCGGCGCGCTCGGCGGGGGTGACGTGGGTCAGGCCCTCGAAGGCGGCCACGTCGTAGACGTCGTCGTCGGTCGGCGCCACGTTGTAGTCGCCCAGCACCGCGAAGGGGCGGCTGCCGGACGCATCACCGGCGACGGCGGCCTTCAGGGCCTCGAACCACTGGATCTTGTAGGCGTAGTGCGGGTGGTCCACCTCACGGCCGTTGGGCACGTACACCGACCAGACGCGGACCGGGCCGCAGGTCGCCGAGAGGGCGCGCGGCTCGCTCACGCCGTCGTAGCCGGGGTCGCCGGGCAGGCCCTTGACGACATCCTCCAGGCCGACGCGGGAGAGCACCGCCACGCCGTTCCACCGGCCGGTCGCGTGGACCGCCGCCTCGTAGCCCAGCTCGCGCAGCTGGTCGAACGGGAACTGCTCCTCGGCGATCTTGGCCTCCTGGAGGCAGAGCACGTCGGTGCCGCTGCTCTCCAGCCAGGCGAGCAGCCTCGGGAGGCGGGCGGTGATCGAGTTCACGTTCCAGGTAGCGATGCGCATGCCTCACAACCTACCTGGCGGGTGTGACAACCGGTCCGGCTCAGAGGTCGGCCGTCCCGCCCGGGGCGAGCCGCAGGTGGTCCGTGCCGCCCAGGGCGCCGATCTGGCGGTCGTAGATCGGGCGGGCCAGGTCGGTGAGCAGGGCGTCGTGGACGTCGTAGGCGCGCTGCGGCTTGACCTCGCGGACGTACTCGATGACCTCGGCGATCTTGTTCCAGGGGGCCATCACCGGCAGCATCAGCGTCTCGACCGGCTGGTCGGGAACGGTGAGCGCGTCGCCGGGGTGGAAGACCCTGCCGCCGTCGATCAGGTAGCCGACGTTGGTGATGCGCGGGATGTCCGGGTGGATCACCGCGTGCAGCTCGCCGTGGACCTGGACGTCGAAGCCCGCGGCCGTGAAGGTGTCGCCGTGGCCGACGGTGTGCACGCGACCGGGGAAGGCGGCCGTGATCTGCTCCGCCACGGACCTCAGGGTCCAGATCTCGGCGGCCGGGTTCGCCTCCAGCGCGGCCCGCAGCCGGCCCTCGTCGAAGTGGTCCGGGTGTTCGTGCGTGACCAGGATCGCGTCCGCGCCGATCGCCGCGTCCTGCTCGCTGAACCCTCCGGGGTCGATGACGAGGGTCCGCCCGTCCTTGTCGAGGCGGATGCAGGCGTGTGACTTCTTGGTGAGCTTCATGGCTCCCCATCCTGCCGGGTACGGCCCGCATCCGGGCTCACTCGGCGGGCGTGGTCTCCTCGCGGATGACCTGCTGGGCCACCCTGAACGCGCTGTTCGCCGCCGGGACACCGCAGTACACGGCGGCCTGGAGCAGCACTTCCTTGATCTCGTCGGGGGTGAGGCCGTTGCGCAGGGCGGCACGGGTGTGGAAAGCCAGCTCGTCCAGGTGGCCGCCGGCGACCAGTGCGGTGAGCGTGATGCAGCTGCGGGTACGGCGGTCCAGGCCCGGCCGGTCCCAGATCTCCCCCCAGGCGTAGCGGGTGATGAACTCCTGGAAGTCGCCGGAGAAGTCGTCGGCCTGCGCCAGCGCCCGGTCCACGTGCGCGTCACCCAGCACCTCCCGGCGGATCTTCAGCCCGGTCCCGTACCGGTCCGGCGGCCCGAGCGGCTGCGGCGGCACGACGGCCGGGGCGATCTCGGCGACGGGCACCACCTGCGGCGGCGGGGCGATGGCCGGGTTGACCGGGGCGGCCGGCAGGGCCGTCTGGCCGGTGTCGAAGGGCTGCTGCCAGGCGGTGGAGAAGTGCCGCACCAGGAGGTCGGTGACGGCGGCGGGCTGCTCGACCGGCACCAGATGGGAGGCACCGGGCACGACCGCGAGCCGGGCGTCCGGTATCCCGGCGACCAGGGTGCGGGCCTCGGCCGGACCGGTGACCTGGTCGTCGGACCCGACCAGCACCAGGGTCGGCACGCCGACCCGGCCCAGCTCGGGGCGGACGTCGAACCCGGCGAGGGCCTCGCAGGCGGCGATGTAGCAGCCCGGGTCGGTGGTGCGCACCATCTGGACGGCCCACTCGGTGATCGCGGGCTGGGCGGCGGCGAACCCGCCGGTGAACCAGCGGTCGGGCGCGGTCCGGGCGATCGGTTCGAGCCCGTTCGTCCGGACGATCACCCCGCGCTGGCGGAACTCGTCGGCGGTGCCGAACCGGGGCGAGGCGGCGACCAGGGCGAGCGAGGCGAGCCGCTCGGGGTGGCGCAGCGCCAGCTCGATGCCGACCGCGCCGCCCAGCGCACAGCCGCCGAAGCCGAAGCGCTGCACGCCGAGCGCGTCCAGCGTGGCCAGCAGGCGGGACGCCAGCTCGCCGACGGAGCCGGCCGCGTGTGCGGGGGCGCCGCCGTGGCCCGGCAGGTCGAACCGGAAGACCCGCCACTGCTTCGTCAGCTCCGGGACCTGGCGGTCCCACATGTGCCATGTGGTACCCAGTGAGGGACCCAAGATCAGGACCGGAGCGTCTTCTGGCCCGTCAAAGCGGTATTGCAGGGTGTTCGGGGGTGTCTCACTCACGCCCCAGACCCTCTCACGTCTCACGACTGCCCCTATGACGGGGGTTGCGACTGCACAGGTCTGACCAGGTGAAAGACCTCCCTGGCCGCGTAGCGCTTGAGGCTGCGGACTATCTCGCGCCGGGTCTTGCCCTCCTTGCCGCGGCGCTCGTAGTACTCCTGGGTGCGCGGGTCGACGCGCAGGCGGGTCTGCACGATCCGGTGCAGGGCCGCGTTCGCTTGCCGGTCGCCGCCGCGGTTGAGACGACGGTACTGCCGACTGCCCGACGAACGCTCGACCGGGCTGACCCCGCACAGCGCCGCGAACGACGCCTCACTGCCCAGGCGTTCCGGGTTGTCCCCGATCGTGATCAGCAAAGTGACGGCGGTGTCCGGACCGATGCCCACCACCTCGAGCAGCTGCGGTGCGTGGCGTTCCACCAGCCGGGTCAGGCGGCCTTCCAGGTCCTGGATCTCTTCGCTGAGCTGCCTGATGCGCCGGGCCAGGAGGCCCAGGGGCACGTGGGTGGCGTGGAGCACCGATCCCTCGCCGGTCTCGTGGTTCAGGTTGTCGTCGACGAGCCCTGCGCAGGTGCGGAGGAGTTCTGCGTTGCCCAGCCGGGCCAGTTCCTCCCTCAGTGGCGGATCGGCACGGATGAGGACGGCCTTGAGCTGGTTGATCGCCTGGGTGCGGGCCTTGACCGCCGAGTCCTTGGCCAGCTTGTACATCCGGGCGATCTCCACCGGCCCGTCGCCCGTCTTGGCCTGGGCACGCGCCCGTCCGCTCAGCACCGCCCGGGCCGCGTTCTCGGCATCGAGTGGGTCGGACTTGCCGCGCCGACGGCGGTCGGCCCGGTCGAACCGATTGACATCGAAAACGTCCACGCCCTGGGCCAGCAGGTAGCGGGACAGGGCCGCCCCGAAGGAACCGGTCCCTTCCGCTCCGGCCCGCCGCACCGTACCCGACCGCCCTGGCCCACCCCAGCAGGTTGCGGTAGCCGGCCGCGCTGGCCGGGAACTCCTGGGTGCCGATCACTTCCCCCACCAGGGAGAGCACGGCGGCCACATGGGCATCCCGGTGCGTGTCCACTCCCAGGACCACCTCCCTCGCCAGCCGACGCCAACGAGGACGCGAAGCGGTGGACGTGCCGGTCATGCTCGTTCCCTTTCAGGCCGACGGTTTATCGCGTGGCCGGTAGCGGGCCGTGCGGACGGTCACAATCGTGATGACGCCTTTCCGGCAAGCCCCTATCGAGACACGTCCATCAGCCCGAGACCAACAGTGCGCAGTCCCATGGCCGGCGGTCGACACAGTGTGATCAGGACACCTCGGTCAGAGATCTCAGGAGTCAGACTCCGCCGTAGGACAGGCACCCACTTACGGTTCTCGGCCCAACCGGCCTCCAGCCACGTCAGCCCGCTCGTTCGAGCGAATTGACTCGAAGCACCGGTCGCCTACCACCGGAACTGGCACCATGCCGCCGTCGTGCGTCACTTCGAGTCGAAGGCGGACCATTGGAACGGCGGGTCAATGAGCGGCAGCTGTCGGTGTTGCAGTGGGTGGGAGCCGGGTGCCCTGCAGGCGTATGGAACACAAGCTCCTACAAGACCACCTGCCAGGCACTCCACAACCGTGGCCTGGTGACGGTCTCCCGGAAGGCCGGGCAGTGGAGCGTCGCCCTGACGAGCGCCGGCCAGCACTACCTGGCGCACGGCACGTACCCTCCCCGCGGATCACGCCCGCGGAAGCCCCAGGCCGCCGCTCCACGGCCCCAGTCAGCCCGAACTCAGGAAACGTCGGCCGCCGAGCGGAAGCCAAGCCCTCCCTCACAGCCTCGTGTGACGCTCACGGAGCAGCTGTTACAGGAGCTCGCGGAGGCTGGCGGCAGGATCGTCAAGAGCGGCAGCGGTCCCGGCTTGGAGAAGTGGCCGTCCCGCGTCGCCGCCGCACGCAGGTCCGGAAGGGTTCCGGAGACGAAGGAGCTGTACGGAAACTGGTGCCGCGACGGGTACGAGATCAAGCTCGTCGACATCCCCGCCTGGCGCCTTGCCGTCCTCGACCCCGTCCCCGTGCCCTCGCGGCTCACTCGGCCGCACACCGTTATCCGGGCCATGCAGAACGAACGCCAGCCGCTCGGCCTGACCAAGCCCGTCCAAGGACGCGCTCTCCGACTCATCCAGGCACTGATCACCACTGCCGAGGCCGAAGGACACACCTGCTCGGCGGGGCAAACCGGCTTCGCACCCCCACCGCATCGCCGCCGCAGGGCAAATCCCCACTTCACCATCACCGCACAGGGCCAGCCAGTGGGGTTTCTCGTCCTCCAGGAACAGGATCGGGCCGAGCACGTCGCCACCGAGAAGGAACTCGCCGACGCCAAGAAGCACTCCTGGGTCAGGATCCCCCGCTTCGACTACACCCCGTCCGAACGCCTCCGCATCATCCTCAGCGGCGGCCAGCCACACCGGGCGAGCGAATGGGCCGACGCTCCCGGCCGCCCCCTCGAAAGGCAGCTCGCCGAGATCGCACAGGAGGTCACGCTTCGCGGCGAAGCCGCCGAACGCAGACGCCAGGACAAGGCCGAAGCGGCACGCCAGAAGCGCATCCGCTGGGAAGCCGCCATGGAACAAGCCCGCATCCGGTACGCAGAGGCGTACCGCGTCCGGCACCTCGAAGCCCAGGAAGCGGCATGGCGACACGCCACCCGACTGACCGAGTACGTGAGCGCGGTACGCACACGAGTCGAGGCCATGCCACCCGGGCAGACCAGAACCGAAGCCGAAGCATGGATCAGCTGGGCAGCCGCCACCGTGGAGCGCCTCGACCCACTGAACACACCGCCCCGACTGCCCGACATCCCCAACCCACGGGCCGACGACCTGAAACCCTTCCTCGGGCACTGGAGCCCCTACGGCCCCACCCACTGACGCCCGCTCCGCCAACCGTCCGGCCCGCCGCGCAGCCGAGGGGCCCCGCCGGACCGGGACGTGCAGGGTCCGGCCGGGGACGGATCGGAGGGCTCGGGGTGTTCGCCCTAACGGAGTTCTGCCATGGGGTGTCTCCCGACAGGCAGGGAGCGAGGGATCCGGGGTGCCCCGGACGCGGGGAGGCGGACCGGGGCCCAGGCCCAACGGTATGCCCGGTCTTCCCGGGTAGCGGCGTCCCTGACGGGATGCTGATGGTGATCGGGACAACCCTGACGGGATGCTGACGCCCCGGTGCGGGGGTGTGGAAAAGGGCCGCCAGAAGGCCACCAAGAAGCCGCCTACAGGCTGTTCAACGTCTTTGACCGGCCGGAAGCGGGACCTGTACGGAGCGCCCGCTCCTCTTCTACCTTACGGTTTCCCGTCATTGCGGCATACTCGCGGGTCAACGCACCCTTTCCCATGGCTTGAGCGGAATCCCAACGCTACAAACCGATGCACCCTATCGTGAGACTGTGGATGTGGAGTTGAAGGCAAAGAGGGGCATCGCCCGTGTCTGCGCAAGCCCGGATGACCTCCGCCAGGTCCTTGACGATTCGGCGCCGCTGGACGCGGTCCTGGATCTCCTGCGGTCCGCCCCAGGGGATCTGGCTTCACTGATCGGTGTACTCGACGCCCTCCACAGCGCCCTGCAGCAGGCCGGTGACCAGCTTGGTCTGTACGGGGTGGCGGCCCGGGGTGTCCCCAGCGGGCTGGGGCCAGGGCGCCGTACGGACGTCATCTTCCACTGCCCGCAGGGACGCTGTGCGCGGTCGGAGCGGCCCGGCCCGGGTGTGACTGAGCGCCCTCGCTGCACTTTGTTCGACGAGGATCTCCGCTGGATCGCCTGGACCGCCTCATGACCGTTCTGCTCGAGGAATTGGGCAAGAAGTTCGCCGAGCGTTGGTTCACACTGCTGGTCCTGCCCGGTGCTCTCTACGTGTGCGCGGTGGCAGCCGCGCGTCAGCTCGACGGTTTCGCCTTCGGACCTTTGACAGCATGGGTCAAGGGGCTGTCTGTACCGCACAACGGTGCCTCCGCGTTGCTGTACGTGGTGGTCTTCGGGGTGGTCGCGGCTGCCGCTGGACTCGCGGCCTCCGCCGTCGGCGCGCTCATGGAGCGCCTGTGGCTCGCCGAAGACTGGCTGTCCTGGCCGGGTCCGCTGCGTCGGGCGGCCCAACTGCGGGTCGAGGCGCGGCAGACTCGGTGGGTTGTGGTGGAGAGGAAGGAAGCCGACCTGCGCCAGCGCTACGGAGACGGCCTCACCCCTGACGCCACGCCCTCCGATGTCACCGAGCTGGATGTGCAGTTGGCCCTGCGCCGGGTCCTCGCCATCGCCGAAAGGCGGCCCGCACGCCCCACGTGGATGGGTGACCGCATGCACGCCGTCGTGGCCGGCTACTTGCAGGAGTGCGGCCTGGACCTGCCCAGTGTCTGGCCTCATCTGTGGCTCGCGCTGCCCGATACCGTGCGCGCCGAGATCAAGGAGGCGCGAGAAGCGGTCAGCAAGGCCACGACGCTGGCCGGCTGGGCCGTGCTCTACGTCGCCGTGGCCTATCTGTGGTGGCCCGCTTTCCTCCTGGTCGCCGGCCTGTTCCTCACGGCACGGCAGCGAGGGCGCCGGGCAGTGGAGGCGTACGCCCTGCTGGTGGAGGCGGCGACCCGACTGCACGCGGGCGACCTGGCCCGCAGTCTGGGCTTCGACCACACCGGTCCCCTCGATGCCCGGACCGGGCAGGCCATGACCCTGCTCGTCCAGGGGCAGGGTCATCTCATCCCGCTGACGATCGGCTGGCCCCGGCAAAGGTAGCCGGGACGAGTGCGGGATGGTCTGCCAAATCCTGTCATGGGATGATTGGTCATCGTTGTGACCGGGGGGTGACGGCGCGGTGGAACAAGACTTCCTCGCGGATATGGAAGCGCGGTTGCAGCGCTTCCGGACCAGTGGTGATCCTGCGCATCTGCTGGACGAACGCGCCCAGGGCGAGGCGACTGCGTTGGCCGCTCTCCTCCATGCCGATGCCGACCTCAGGTGCCACTTCACGCTGGGGTTGTTCCACTGGTACCGCAGTCGCCTCCTTCCTTGGCGCGACGCCATGGAAAACGCCGCGAAGGCCCATGACTTGCTGTTGCCCTGCTACGTCGCTGGACGGGAAGACCTCCCGGCATCCGTGGTGCCGGTCCTGGCCGCGCGCGTTCTCCGGTCGGTGACCGGCCGGCTGGAGGAGACGATCGCCGGTTCGGCCGGTCCTCCGCCCAGCGAGCTGGTGTCGCTGTGGGCGCGCAGCTTGGAGCTGGCGGCGCCCGGGGCTCGGGAGGAGATCATCGCCCGGGTGCTGCCCGCGGGCGGAACGTATACGCCGGAGCAGTTGGACCTCCTGATCGACGTGGGCCGCGCCATCGTCAAAGCCACTCCGCGGGGCCATGGCCTCGAAGCCCCCGGCATGTCCGTACTGGCCAGTTGCCTGATCGAGCGCTTTCGCGCCAATAACGCCACAGCGGACCTCGAAGCGGCCGACGAGGCGTTCCGCACGGCTCAGGGGATCACACCGCCAGACCACCCGATGGCCACCCAGCTTGAGCTCCAGCGTCGCCAGACGCGGCGCCTGCGACTAGCGCACATGGCAAGGAAGACAGAACTCGACGAGGCCGTCCGAGCCGCGCGCAACGCCCTGGCGGCTGACGAGTCCGCCCTCGATCGACAGTCCCGGCTCCACGACCTCGCCACCGCGCTGAACAGCCGTTACCAACGATTCCGGTCTGCCACCGACCTGCAGGACGCCATCAACGCATTCCAGGAGCTGAACGACCGTGCACCGGTCGACTACCCGGACGTGCTGCGCATCGACGAGATCAGCTCCTTGGCCGAGTTGTTGTCCGCGCGATACCAGCTTCACCAACGGTTGCCCGATCTGGACAAGCTGATCGACGCACTCACCGCGCTCGTCCACACCGTCCACATCACGTCCCCGCTGTACATCCCCTCCCTGCGCCATCTCGTCACCGTCATGGCGGGCCGCTCCGAGATCACCGGCCAGCCAAAGGACCTCGACGCAGCAATCACGCTACTCGAGACCATCGAGCGTGCTCTGCCCGCCAACGCGCCGCCGACCGCCGACGTTCTCATGCTCCACGGCCGCATCCTGCAGACACGGGCGAGCCGCCTGGCATTACCAGCGGACCTTGACAAGGCCATCGAACTGTACGGGTCGGCCGCGGCGGCTTCGGCGCCCGGTCGGACCGTACGACTCGACGCCCTGAAACATCTGGGGGCGGCCCTGGGCCAGCGGGCGCAATGGTCGGGAAGCCGGCCTGACGACATGGA
The DNA here is from genome assembly GCF_001513965.1 of Streptomyces cellostaticus. Lineage (GTDB taxonomy): Bacteria > Actinomycetota > Actinomycetes > Streptomycetales > Streptomycetaceae > Streptomyces > Streptomyces cellostaticus. The sequence goes on from NZ_KQ948015.1 coordinate 742,329, forward strand.
TAAGGCGGTGGCCGCCGCCCAGACGGCCGTCGACGAAGCTCCGCCCGATCACCCCTTACGTCCCTCGCTCCTGCACGACCTCGCCGGCGCCCATCATCTCCGACACCAGCTAACGCGGAGCACCGCGGACCTCGACGCGGAGATCCGCATCAACCGGCTGCTGCTGGATGCCGGCGGCACGGAGGACCCGGAATACCCGCTGCACGCCCGAAACCTTGGGATCGCACTGCTGTTGCGGTCCGAAGCCGTGAACGATCCGTCCGACGCGAACGAGGCGGTGGACGTACTGAGCGCGGCCCTCCAGTGGGCCGAAGAGGGCACCCCGCAGGTCGGTGTGCTGGAGCACATTCTTCGTGGGGCATACCGGTGGCGCTTCACATTCACCCGGGACTGGCGGGACGCGTGGGCCGGGGCCATGGCCACGAAAGGAAATCCGTCTCCTGATGAGTCATCCGCCGACCGGCTCTTCATGCAGGCGGACAGCTGGCCACAGTCTCCCTACCCCGTCCTCGTCGATGGACTGGGGGTGGCGCATACGGAGACGCCCGGCTGGAACGAAGGTCTGATTCCCTTCCTGACCCAGGTGGGTGAAGCTCTGGACAACGTGCCTCCAGGGACCCCCGGATGGCTCTACGCGCAGCGCTTCAGGCAAGTCCTGCGTGAGTCGCCGGCCGCCCTCGGCAGCCTGGCCGGGGTAGAGGAGCTGATCAACGCCTACAGAGCCGTTCTGCAGCCGATCAACCTACCAACCACGACCGCCGGCCACTTGGACTACGACGCCTCACTGGAGGCGCTCAGGCACGAGCTCCGTGACCCCGCCGTCCGCCCGTACGGCGCGCTGCGCGTCCAGACGCTGATCGACGCACAGCACAAGGCACTCGAAGAACCGGAGCCATCCGTGCCTGCGCGGTACACACACCAACTGCTGGCCTGCGCTCTGCTCACCACCTACGAGCGCTCCGGTGACCTGCACGAGCTCGACGCGGCCGTACGCGCCATGCGCACTGCACTGGCGGCCACCCCTTTCAACAACCCGGAGCGGGCCGCGCACCACTGCTTCCTGGCCGATGCCCTGTGGCAACGGTACGAGCGGACGGGCGAACAAGAGGACCTCACCGGCGTGATCGCCTCGCTGAGACACCTGAGCGAGCTGCTTCCACGCGGCGGCTGTGGGCAATGCCGGCGGTGCCGCCTGCGGGGCCGGCTCCACTTCAACCTCGCCTGCGCGCTGCGCCGCGTCTTCGAACAGACCGGGCGTGAGGAGGACGGGGCGACGGCCCTCCTGCAGGTGTACCTGGCACGGGCCTACGTGCTCCCGGGCCATCCCGACTGCGACCTGTACGGGGCACTGATCAACTGGTGGACCCCGGACTCCGCACAGTCCACAGAGGACTTGAAGGAACTGATCTGTGCCTACCGCGCCGTGATCGACGACCTGCCCGAGGGAGATGCCGATCGGACAGTGTGTCAGTCAAGTCTCGGAGAACTGCTGCGGCTGCTTCACCTACGCACCCAGGACAGCACGACCTTGGACGCGGCCATCGAGGCTACCCAGTGTGCCGTAGCGGGAACCGTGGTACCGCGGGCGGCGCACGCCCGCGACCTGACACGGCTGGCCGCACTGCTGCTCCAACGCCACCAACAAGAGCGCGATGAGGCCGACCGCGAAGCGGCGATCCAGGCGTACACGCAGGCGGCGGCCGTCCCCACAGCGCCCCCGTCCCTGCGCATTCACGCCGCCCAATCCGCCGCCGCACTCTGCGCCCCCGACCGCCCCAAAGATGCCGCCCAACTGCTCACCAATGCGATGCGACTGCTCCCCGACACGGCCCCTCGGCATCGGCCGCGTGCGTTGCAGGAAAGCGCCCTGTCCGCTTTCCCCAGCCTGGTGGCCGACGCCGCGGCACTCACGCTCCGCACCGCGGATGCGGACACCCAGGAGCCGCCTGCCTACCAGGCGTTGACCCTGCTGGAGTCGGGCCGTGCGGTACTGATCGGCCAGGCCCTGGAGGTCCGGGGCGACATCGCTCTCCTGCGGCACCACCATCCACAACTGGCCCACCATTTCGTAGAACTGCGCGCCGCGCTCCATCTCCCCGACGGCGAAGGCGAGGTGGAAGGAGAAGCAACCAGCTCAGCGACCCGAGCCTCCCAGCACAGTCGCCGCCTGACCGAAGAGCTCACCGAGGTGCTACAGGAGATCCGCAGGCAGCCCGGTTTCGCCTCGTTCGCGCGGCCGCCGACCCTGCGGCAGCTGACAGCCCAGGCAGCCCAAGGTCCCATCGTCGTCTACAACATGAGCGACTACCGCAGCGATGCCCTGATCATCACTGAAGACGGCATCACGAGTCTTGCCCTACCGACGCTCACTCCGCATGCCGTGAGACAGCAGGTGCGGGCTTTCCAGCAAGCACTGAGGCACGCCGCTGACCCGCAGCTGAGACCCGTGGATCGCAAGGACGCCCAAGGACGTATGCGGACCGTTCTCGCATGGCTCTGGGACAATGCGGCCGGTCCCGTGCTGCACCACCTCGGCATCGCCTCCGCGCACCGCACCTCGGCTCCGTGGCCCCGAGTGTGGTGGATACCGGGCGGCCTACTCGGGCAGCTCCCCTTGCACGCAGCCGGCCATCACGACGAGGCCCTCGACGCCCCCGATCGCCGCACGGTACTGGACCGGGTGGTCTCCTCCTTCTCGCCCAGCGTCAGGGCACTCGACCACTCCCGCACGCGCGACAGAAGCCAGCACCGGCCACTCGACAAGGCGCTGATCATCTCCATGCCGACGACCCCCGGCATGAACGCCCCGCTCCGCGCCGATGAGGAAGCCCGCCTACTGAAGTCCCGGCTCCCCGCGTCCCTCCGACTCACGGACGCCACGAGCGCCGAGGTCATGGAGCACCTTTCCGACTACCCGATCGTCCACTTCGCCTGCCACGCCGTGTGCCATCCGACGCATCCCTCGCAGAGCACACTGCTCCTCACCGACCACGCCTCCGCTCCCATGACCGTGCAGCGCCTGAATACCCTTCATCTCGGACAGGGCCGGCTCGCCTACCTCTCCGCCTGCAGTACGGCCGTCACCGCCGCCGATACCCTGCTCGACGAAGCCATCCATCTCACATCGGCTTTCCAACTCGTGGGCTTCCCACATGTCATCGGCACCCTGTGGCAAGTGGACGACACGACCGCCCTCCAGGTCGCCACGGCCTTCTACGGCCATCTCGCCGAGTCCGGCCCCCAACCCGGCGACATGGCTCTGGCACTGCACAATGCCCAGCGCGACCGCCGCGATGCCTATCCTCTGTTGGTCAGCACCTGGGCCGCCCACCTGCACACCGGCGCCTGAGCTTGTTCTTTATGGTCGGCGGCTTCATTGAGGCCAGCAGCGCACGCGGGCGGTGTCGCCGTCGATACGGACGATGCACTCTTTGAAGAGCGCCATGGGTCGACCTTCGTCTTCCGGAGCCAGCGCTAGTCCGAGGTCCATGATGGGCTTGATGGCCTGCGCTGTTCGAGAGCCGTCGGGGTCCGGGCCGTGCAGGTGCGCCCAGCTCTTGAACAGCACACGGACCCCTTCCCATCCAGGCCCGGGATGAAGTGGCAGAGGAACGTCGGCTGATCAATTGCGTACTGCCGTAGCTCGCCGATCCGGGTGTCGCCCTGTGTGAGCCACCAGGTCCCGTTCACTACCGCTCTCTTCAGCCACGGCTTCAAGCGGATTGTCTGAGCTCCCGAGCGCCGTAGTGTCAAATTGTCCGTCGAACCCCACGCGGAAGTTCATCAGACGGGTGGGCGGCCCCCGTCCGGTTCTGTGCTCCGCCCAAGGAATGCACCGAACCAGAACGAAGGCCGTGGGGATGAGCCTGCCGCACGTAGATGTCCCGGGAGAAGCGTTCGCCGAAGCGTCAGGCTTCCGGGACGACTTCTTCGACTGCCTGAGCGCCCGCGGGGACGAGCTGTTCGAGCTGGCCGACGCGTTGCTGTGTGCGGACGGGCCGGTAACCTCGCTGGTGGACCTGACGCTGGTGGCCGAGCACCGGCGTGGGCACGGCGCGATGTACGAGGCGTTGAACCACGGAAACGTGGACGTGCCCCCGCTGCGGCAGCTGGCCGGTCTACCGATGCCACAGTCCGCCGACGGGCGCCTGGTCCTGGCGGTCGACGTCAGCAGCTGGCTTCGCCCCGACGCACCGACCAGCGCGGACCGCCTGTTCTGCCACGTCTAGACCGCAGCGGACGGTCCTCGGACCAGTTCATCCCCGGCTGGCCCTGCTCCTTCGTCGCCGCCCTCGAATTGGGCCGGACGTCCTGTGCCAGCTGCTGGATGCTGTCCGTCTCGAGCCCGCGGACGACGTCGTCGAGGTCACCGCCACCCAACTCCGCCGTGTGGTCGCGGACCTGATCGAGATGGGCCGCTGGCAATTCGGCGACCGCGACATCCTCATCGTCTTCAACGCCGGTTACGACGCCCCGCGGAAGTCGAGGTAGTCCATCTTGGCCTCGTCCGCCCGCTGGACGTACTGGTTCAGAGCCTCGGCCAGGTGCGGTAGGCCGAGCTTGGCGGCGGTGGTGCGGGTGCTGGTCAGCTCGCTCAACGGGCCTCCTTGGTCGGGTGAAAGGGACGGGTGCCGGTCAGCTCGTCATAGACCGACAGCGGACGGCGGCCGACCTTGACGTTCGCGGCGGCAGCCCGATTCAGCAGAGCCTGCAGCGGTCCGGCCTCCGCCTTCGGCAGCTGGCCGCGGCGGGGAGAGGGCAGAACGTCGTCGCCGGTGGTGACGCGACGGCCGGCGCCGGTGGGCAGCCCGTCCCAGTGCGTCTCATCCACGATGCGGGCACCTCGGTGAACTGCCCGCGGATGCACGGCCAGCAGCATCTGGCCTTCGGCGTCGGCGACAGTGGAATGGAGGCTGATCTGCGATTTCGTGGTCCGGATCTCGACCAGCTGGCGGGGACGGACCTTGCGGGCGGGCACCGAGTAAAGGTTCGCGTCGAAGGCGACCAGGCAGTCCTTGCCGACATGTCGAAGACGCCGCTGAGTGACCACATAGGGCGTCTGCGGCATCGGACGGAGGGCCATGTGATCGCGCAGGGCCCGGTGCCCGATGAGGACGGTCTCTACAACCTGACAACTGTTGTGCCCTGTCGTCGCAAACGTCCGGCACGTACGACCGAGTCCGGCGTGCGTCACATGTTCAGCACCAACGGACGGTGAGCTCCTACTGCTCCCTGGGCCATCAGGCGCCAACGTGGAGATATGCCGCCCAGAAGGAGGGCAGCCGGGGCAGTTCGTCCCGCGCGGCGCGCACAGCATGATGCAGAGCGAGAGCCGATTTCTCGGTCGCGAGCGCCTTGTCATGTGCGAAGAGGTACTTGTAAAAGCGCTCAGCGAACGTGCAGGCGTAGGCATCATTGATCTCCCAGAGCGTGCCCACCACATGTGCGAAGCCTGCCAAGTGGAAGGCGCTGGTGAGATGAATTGCTTCGTCCTGCAGTTCAGGCACGGCTGAGAGTGCCGTGCCGCATGCGGAAAGGTAGGCAAGACGGGCGTGTCCTAGCTTTAGCTGTGCTAGTCGGGCCACGGTGAGCGGGCTCGTCTCGTGGTCAAGGAGGAGCAGTCGACTCAGGGAGGGATCCGAGGGATGGTCGTCACCGTGGCAGGCGAAGTGGACGATGGAAGACCGGGGCAGCTGTGCCAAGACGTTCTCGCCAGTAGGACGGAGATCTTGGGCTACCGTGCGATTGCCTCGTACCGTGTCGCTGTCCGCGCAACGTCCGCGTTCCTTTTCCATGAGCAGCACATGGGCGGACAGGAGGCCGCCCACGATGGACACTTCGGCGGAAACGTGTTCCAGGCGCCCGGGGACGCCTGGTGTGACGGGCATGGCGACGATTAGCGCGCGGTCCTGTGCGTACTCTGTTGCGGTGCCTGTGTTCCGGCGGGCGTGCCGCAGGGAGCGGACGGTCGGGGTGTAGGAGGAAACGACCCGGTCCATCACCGTCCGGCACCGCGGATCGTCCGATGGGTCGGAGTGATGACCTGCGGCGTGCAGAGGCAGGACGCTCAGCAGGCCGCCGGGCGCCCACCAGATGCGCGGCCACTCCACTCCGGGCGCGGGCGGCCCATGATGGCCCAGAGCGAGGAGCACCGGCTCTGCCACGGCGTCCCAGAGCCAGGCGAGCGTGTCAGTGATGTCGGCCTGGGCACGTCGTCTGCTGGTCGGCGTCGTTCCGTCCGTCGCGGAACGGAGTGCGTGGCGGAACGCAGTGATCCGCTCCACCACCTCTGAACGTGGCAGGCCAGGAAGCTCAAGGGACGTGATGCCATCTGCCGTGAGAAGCAGAGCGTCGCTGCGGTAGGTACTGACGTTCAGGGCGACGATGGACCCGTCCTTGGTTTGGGCGATCAGTTCTTCTTCGCTCAGAGGGAGTGCGAAGTCGGCGAAGCCGTCGATATCGCGGATCAGGGTCAGCATCGTCTCGAACTCGGCTGTGATATTTCGCCGCTGGTCCGCCGAGCGATGCAGCCAGGGTGGGGTTTTTTCGGTGTCGACGGACACGGTGTCGGAGAGGCTGTCCAGCAGATCGCGCAATTGCACGAACCGCGCCGCGAGCTCAGGGTGTTCCCGGCGGAGGGTACTGAGGTCGCTTCGAGTGTCGAGTGACTGGTTAAGGAGAACGGCTCTGCCCGTTTCCAACAGGTGCAGGGCTCGGGCAGCTCGCCGGTCCTCGGACCGTCGCCCGTCGGACAGGGCATGTGCCGCGGCTTCCGCGGGTAGCCCGGTGAAGATTGCGAGAGCGTGCTGTTGGTCCCCTCGTTGGAGGTGCCGAGGCGTCAACAGCGGGAGCAGCGTGATCGCGTCTTCAAGCAGGTCGGATGCCCGACCGAGGTTGGACGGGGCGATCAGCTGCGCCGCGGTGATGCCGCTGAACACGCGCAGGAGCGGCACGGCGGTGGCGCTTTCGAGTACGCCCGCGAGGACGGTCGACGCGACATCGCGATCTGCCTCAGCCCGGGCCGCTGCGTATCGAACGCTAAGGGCCAGACCGAAGTTGAACTGCGCCGCGTCTCGGTGCGGGTGGTCGCGTTCACCGGTGGCGGCGGCCAAGGCGGCCCTGGCCGTGTCGACGGCCTCGTCCATATCCCGTCCAGCGCCGGTCCGAACGGCGCGCTCCCGCAGAGCCCCGGCGAGGTTGTCCAGCCACTTCACCTGATCGGGGTGACCGGAGGGGGTTTCGTCGACAGCGCTACGAGCAGTATCAACGGCCTCGTCGAGGTCCGCCTGGTCCCCGAATCGCGTGAACCGGGATTCCAGCGCCACAGCGAGGTTCGACAGGCGTCCGGCGCGGCGAGGGGAGCCGTCCGGGGTGGCGTCGATGGCCATTCGAGCTGCCTCGACAGCTCCGTCGATGTCCGCCCGATGACCGAGTCGCGCGAACCGTGCCTTGAGAGTCATGGCGAGGTTGGACTGACTGCCCGCCCATGCAACGTGATCGGCCGGCATCGCGGCGATAGCGGCGTGCATGGCCTCGACCGAACCGTCGAGGTCTGCCAGGGCTCCGTTCAGCCGATATCGCCGTTCCAGAGCCACGGCGAGGTTCGACAACCATTCGGCCCGGACGGGATCGTTGTCCGGGATGTTCGAGAGTGCTGCCCTGTTCGCCTCGACAGCGGCGTCCAGGGCGGCTGGGTCGCCCTTGGCCTCCGATTGGAGCCGTAACGTGGTTGCCAGGTTGAGCAGCCGGGCGGTCCTGTCCGGATGGCCATCGGGGGTGGCGTCCAAAGCCGCCTGGTCCGCCTCTAACGTGGCTTCGAGGTCGGCTGGGTCCTGAGTCAACTCGAATCTCGCCCTGAGGGTCCCGCCGAGGTTGGAGAGCAGCGCCGGCCGGTGCGGGTGTCCGTCGGGCGTGATCAGGAGTGCCTCGCGACCGGCCTCGACGGCAGTAAGGAGGTCTTCCGCATTCCCGGTACGCTCGAACCGCGTTGACAACGCGAGGCTCAGATGGGTCAGGTTCGCCGCGCGGTCGGGATGGCCCGGTAGGGCGGCGTTCACCCCTGCCCGGGCCACGGCGATCGCTGCGTCGATGTCCGCGAGAGCGTCCGTCCGTTCGTACTGGGCTATGAGGGCGCTACCGAGGTTGACCAATCGTCCGGATGCCCTCGGATGGTCGTTGGCCGTCGCATTCACGGCGGCCCGCCCTGCCGCGACCGCTGCCGCCAAGTCGTCAGGTTCACCAGTCTTTCGGTATCGGCCGGCGAGCGCGATCCCCAGGTTCGACAGTCGCTCGGGCAGATCGGGGTGGTCTGCCCGGGTGACGGCCACGACGGACTGCCAGAGGGTCACGGCAGCGGTGAGGAGGCCGGGGTGCTGAGCGTCGACAGCTTGTTGGAGCACGGTGCGGGCCACAGGCTGCACGGCGTCCGCGACGTCTGGCAGCAGAGGAGGGGGGATGTCGTGGGCTCCCGATACGAAGCACAGCACGAACAAGGCGACTGCCGCATCGCGATGTCCTCGAGCCTGCTCGTCGGGCAGGGCGACCGAGCGGTACCAGTGGAACCAGGCCAACGCGTACCGGGCCCGCACGTCGTAGTCGTCATCGCTCAGCAGCGCGGACAGCCGTCGGGCTGCATCTGCAGCGGCCGGATCCAGTATGGCGGTTAGGTCGTGCTGTGCCACTACCCGTGCAAGCCTGGACTCAAGGTGCACTGTCCAGTGATGCCGCTCGTCCACACGCCCCCCACATTTTCGCCATATGACAGCGACGCTAGCCGAATCTGACCTAGGATTCGATGACTTGGGCGGATGTGATCGGATGATTCGTCATCTGATGCGTTTCACAGACCTGGCCTTGTCCGGGCCCAGGCCGTCGGAGTCCGTGTACGTCGGAGGGGGAGATGATGAGGGCTCTGCCGCAGCGTGCTGCCGATGGCCTTGCGGTCGTGTGTGCGACCCGGGAGGCCATTTGTGAGGTCCTGCGGGACGCCAATAACGGTGACGGCACGCCGCTGGGTCTGTGCTGAGCGCTGACAGCCACCGCTCGGCGAGCTTCTTGCCGAGTTCGGACAGGAGCTCGCCCACCGCTTACAGCCGTCCCCGGCGGAGCTTCTGCCCACTGATCGTACATGGGGGTACGGATGTGGCGACCTGCGGCCACCAATAGCGCGAACACCGGGCGGCCGGGCATAGGTACACGACTTCGGGCGGGCTCGACGAATCCACCCCGGCCAGGGGGAGACCACGGCCAACTGCACCCTTGCGGATGTTCCCGTAGATGCCCATGGCATCGCCGTCCGCCTGCAGGCGAGCGTGCAGCCGCTCGAGCGGACCGGCGAGGTCCCTACTGTCGCGTATCGCGGCCAGCAAGTGGTCCAGTGGCGCCTCGTCCCCGCCCGCACCGGCGCGCAGGTCCTCGCGAATCTGCTCCAACTTCGCGCACACGTAGGCCAAAGCTGCGGCCGTGCGCTGCGCCACCTCGTTCGGCCTGTCTGCCATGGCGTCCTCCCCCATACGGTGCCCTTGGCCCACCGGTAGATCGCTCCTGGTACCCAAAAAGACCGTATCGGGGAAACATCCCCTGATCTACCGATTGTGCGACTAACCTCATCATGCGTGAGTGAGCAGACGGAAGAGCGAGCGCGCAGACTCGCCGTCATACAGGCGCGGCTACACCGCATTATTGCGGGGGATCTCTCCGCAGCGGTGGAGCCTAAGGCTCTGACCGAGGCGCGACAACTCGCCGAACTCCTGCGGGGTAGCGACGAGGATTCCCTTGATGCCTTACGTAGTCTTGGATGGTTGCACTGGTTCCGGTACCAGGCGCTCCCCGAAGGCGAGGATCAGGCGGACTGGGAGGAGGCGGTGGAGTCGTTCGCGCCGATTTTCCTCGCTGGCGTTGACGACCTGCCCGAACCGCTGGTGCCACTTCTCGCCGACACGGCCAGGCCAGTTGCTGTCCACTTGCTCGAGCAAGCACTCGTCTCCACCGAACTGACCGTGATGTCCGCTGCCGTAGAGCTGTGGCAGCGTATTCTGCACGCCGCTCCCGCAGGCCATCCCGACCGGGCAGCGACGCTGTCCAACCTGGGCCTCGCCCTGCGGGTGCGGTTCGGGCGCACCGGGAGTCAGGAGGATCTGGACAAGGCGATCCGCGTCGGCCGGGAGGCGGTCCAGACCACCTCCGACGACCACCCCGACCGGGCAATGTACCTGTCCAACCTGGGAGCCGCACTGGCGGTACGGTTCGGGAGCACTGGGGCTCAGGAGGATCTGGACGAGGCCATCCGCGTCGGCCGGGAGACGGTCCAAACCACCCCTGACGACCACCCCAACCGGGCGGGGTACCTGTCCAACCTGGGAGATGCGCTGCGCGAGCGGTTCGGGCGCACCGGGAGTCAGGAGGATCTGGACGAGGCGATCCGCATCGTCCGGGAGGCGGTCCAGACCACCCCCGACGACCACCCCAATTGGGCAACGATGCTGGCCAACCTGAGCCTCGCCTTGCAGGAGCGGTTCGGTCGCACCGGGAGTCAGGAGGATCTGGACAAGGCGATCCGCGCCGGCCGGGAGGCGGTCCAGACCACCCCCGAGGACCACCCCAACCGGGCGCTGATGCTGTCCAATCTGGGGGTTGCGCTGCGCGAGCGGTTCGGGCGCACCGGGGGTCAGGAGGATTTGGACGAGGCGATCCGCGTCGGCCGGGAGGCGGTCCAGACCACCTCCGACGACCACCCCGACCGGGCAATGTACCTGTCCAACTTGGGAGTTGCACTGGAGGAACGGTTCGGGCGCACCGGGGCTCAGGAGGATCTGGACGAGGCCATCCGCGTCGGCCGGGAGGCGGTCCAAACCACCCCCGACGACCACCCCCTCTCAGCAATATTCCTGTCCAGTCTGAGCCTCGCCCTGCAGGAGCGGTTCGGGCGCACCGGGGCTCAGGAGGATCTGGACGAGGCCATCCGCGTCGGCCGGGAGGCGGTCCAGGCCACCCCCGCCAAGCACCCCAGCCGGGCGGGGTACCTGTCCAACCTGGGTGGGGCGCTGCAGGAACGGTTCGAGCGCACCGGGGATCAGGCGGATCTGGACGAGGCGATCGACGTCGTCCGGGAGGCGGTCCAGACCACCCCCGCCGACCACCCCAAACGGGCCACGATGCTGTCCAACCTGGGAATCGCATTGTGGGAGCGCGTCGTGCGCACCGGGGGTCAGGAGGATCTGGACGAGGCCATCCGCGTCGGCCGGGAGGCGGTCCAGACCACCCCCGCCAAGCACCCCAGCCGGGCGGGGTACCTGTCCAACCTGGGTGGGGCGCTGCAGGAACGGGGGCGCACCGGGGGTCAGGAGGATCTGGACGAGGCGATCCGCGTCGGCCGGGAGGCCGTCCAGACCACCCCCGCCGACCACCCCAAACGGGCAATGTACCTGTCCAACCTGGGCCTCGCCCTGCGGGTGCGATTCGGGTGCACCGGGGGTCAGGAGGATCTGGACGAGGCGATCCGCGTCGGCCGGGAGGCGGTCCAGGCCACCCCCGCCGACCACCCCAGCCGGGCGGGGTATCTGTCCAACCTGGGAGCCGCACTGCGGCAGCGGTTCGAGCGCACCGAGAGCCAGGCGGACCTCGACAATGCAGTGTCCGCATATCTAACTGGCCGTTCTCTATCCGCTTGTGTGCTCGGTCTGTTTCGAACGGGGTCCTGGATCGGGTGAGTTGGCCGACGGCGGGGCATGAAGGAAGGGCCTCTTGGTAGCTCGCGGTTGTCGAGTCCAGTGAGAAGCAAGAGGCCCTGTTGTCGAAGTGTCGCGTGGTCGTGGGTGCCGGGTCCAATCCGTCCACTCCTGGGTGTGACTGTCTCGCCCATCGGTTCGGGAACGCGGCGGACCGGCCAGAACGCCAATCCCGGTACGGCTCGGACATGAGCGAGGCCGAGTGGACGGCGGTGCGGGATCTGCTGCCGGTGCCGGGATGGCTGGCGGGCCGGGGCGGGCGGCCGGAGGGTTACTGCCACCGGCAGATGATCGACGCGGTGCGCTATCTCGTCGACAACGGCATCAAATGGCGGGCGATGCCGTCCGACTTCCCGCCCTGGCCGCGGGTGTATGCCTTCTTCGTCCGCTGGCGGGATGCGGGATTGGTGGCCGAGCTGCATGAACGGCTGCGTGAGGCCGTCCGCCGGGCGGAGGGCCGCAGCCCGGAGCCGAGCGCGGGGGTCGTGGACTCGCAGTCGGTGAAGGCGGACGCCACGGTCACCCTCGCTTCACGGGGATACGACGCCGGGAAGAAGATCAACGGGCGCAAGCGCCACCTGCTCACCGACACCCTCGGACTCCTGCTGGCTGTGCTGGTCACGCCGGCCTCCACGACCGACCGGGACGCCGCCCGGATCCTGTTGCCCGCAGCAAAGAAGCACTTCCGACGGCTGGCGCGGGTCTGGGCCGACGGCGGTTACACCGGCCACCTCACCGACTGGACCACCCAGCACCTCGGACTCGTCCTCGACATCGTCCGCCGCAGCGACGACGCCAGCGGCTTTCAGGTCCTGCCCCGCCGCTGGGTCGTCGAAAGATCCTTCGCCTGGCTCTTGCGCAGCCGGCGCCTGGTCCGTGACTACGAACGGCGCACCGATACCAGCGAGAGCGTCATCCTGTGGTCAATGACCATGCTCATGAGCCGCCGCCTGGCCGCCCAGCGCCGGCAGCGGCCTGCTCCGGCGCGGGCAGCATGAACCTGCCCGGCTTCTCCTCGACCAGCCAGCCCCGTTCCACCAGCCGTTTCAGCCGGGCCCTCGCGCCCTCGACACGGGAGGCGGAGGCGCTGTCCCAGCCCAGCACCACCGCTGCCCGTCGGGCACCCAGCCCATCGGCCCCCGCCTCCAGGGCGGCGGCCATCAACGCCTGGTAGTCCACCGACAGCACCTCGGTTCCTGCCGCTTCCTGGCGGTGAGGCACCGCCCGGCGCGGACCCACCTGCTTCCTCCGCGACGCGACGGCCTCGGCGGGCGCCTCCTCCTCGGCCAGCGCCTCCAGATATTGCTCCAGGCCGATCACCCGGCGCCTGAGCACTTCTTCCGCCTCAGCCAGAGCCGCCCGCACTCGCTCCAACTCGGCTTCGAGGTCCTCCACCCGCACCGCCGCGGTCTTCTGCCGCGCTTCCAAAACCGCCCGCATCGACGGCATCCGCCACCCCCACGACGTCTCGGTCAGCAACGGACCGAGACTTCCGTGCCAGCCGCCATCCCATGCCGGACCAGCGGAAACCGCACGTGAGGTTCGGAAAGAGAACGACCTCTAAGGGCGTGGGAGTCTGGGTCGGCGGCGCCTTCAGTGCGTGTGCGTGCGGCCAGGGCGGCGGCTCGGCTCCTGGCCCAGTCGGAAGCCGGGCGTGTACGGGCAACGGACATGTTAGAAGCGGCGGTGCGGCTGTTGCCGGAGGTGGCCCCGCGCCAGTTAGCCCGTGGTGACCAGCAGTATGCGCTCGGCGGGTTCGCTGGCCTGGCCGGCGATGCCGCCGCGCTGGCTCTCGCAGACCGCAGGAGGACGAATCAGGAATGCGCGGCCCGGGCGCTGCAGTTGCTGGAGACGGGCCGAGCAGTGCTGTTGAGCCAGGCCCTGGATACCCGCAGCGATCTCACTGACCTCCACGAGCAGTACCCGGAGCTGGCCGCACGGTTCGTTGAGCTACGTGACCAGCTCGACCAGCCGGAGACCTCTGCTCCCGCCGTCGTGCCAATTGATAACCCAGATACCCTGCACGAAGGCCAGGACCGTCTCATACAAGACCGGCATCGACTCACCCGCGACATCGCCGCCACCCTAGCCGCGATCCGCACCCAGGACGCGTTCGCCTCCTTCGGGCTCCCCCCCACGACAGAGGAACTTCTCACCCAGGCAGACCAGGGCTCGGTGGTGGTGTTCAACATCAGTGACTACCGCAACGACGCCCTGCTGCTCACCAAGACCGGCGTCACCGCCGTCCCTCTGCCCGGGCTCGGCTACACCACCCTGATCGACCGCATCAACATCTTCCGCCAGGCCCTGTACACCGCGGGCGCGGGCGCGAACGGAGCGCTGCGGCGCGAGGCCCAAGCCACCTTGTCCCGGACCTTAGAGTGGTTGTGGGATGTCGCCACCGAACCGGTGTTGACCGCGCTGGGCCACCATCGCCAGCCCTCACCGGAGGTCATCTGGCCTCGGGTGTGGTGGGCACCGGGCGGTCTGCTTGGCCTGCTGCCCCTCCACGCCGCCGGCTACCACACCGATCCAGTCGATGCCCCGCAGCGGCGCACCGTCCTCGACCGGGTCATCTCCTCCTACACCCCTACCGTGCGCGCCCTGCGCCACACCCGCCAACGCAACCCCGCGCCACCCTCACCCGCCCACGCGCTCATCGTGGCGATGCCCACCACCCCCCACCTCCCCAACGAAGGTCGGCTGGACCACGTACCCGCAGAAGTCGAGAAGCTGCATCACCACCTGCCCGATCCCGTGCTGCTGCGCGAACCCGACCCCGACCGCGATCCCGCCGACCTCTCAGCCACTCTCCCGACTAAGAACAACGTCCTAGCGCTCCTGCCCATGTGCCCGATTGCGCACTTCGCCTGCCACGGTGACAGCCACCCCACGGACCCGTCGGAGAGCCTGCTGCTGCTCCACGACCATGACACCGACCCGCTCACTGTCGCCAGCCTTGCCCCGGTCCAGTTGGGCCAGGCGCAGCTGGCCTACTTGTCAGCCTGTCGCACGGCGGCTATCGATGCCGCCGAGTTGCTGGATGAGGCCATTCACCTGACCTCGGCGTTCCAGCTAGCCGGTTTTCTCCACGTGATCGGGACCCTGTGGGAGATCGACGACCAGATCGCCGTCACCGTCGCTGACGCCTTCTATACCCACCTCACCACCGACGAGGGCGCCTTAGATGTCAGCCGGGCTCCCCACGCCCTACACGTGGCGGTCCAGGCTGTCCGCGATCGTTTTCCCCGCACGCCGTCCCTGTGGGCCGCGTACCTCCACGCCGGCGTGTGACCACGAACGCTCTGAACGCGATTGACGGGGCTACGAGGGTGGCGATCCCCTCGCTTGAGCGACTGGCAGATGTCCTCGGCCTGGCCCGTTCTTGCCGGATCAGCCGGAGTGGGCAGATTGGCACCTACTCCTACACGATTCATGGAGCGGGCTGCCGCTTCGTGTGCGACAACGGCACTGAGGTCGATGGGGACCTCGCAGCCGCCGGGAGCTTCGACCTCTAGGGCCAGAGGCCGCCGTCGGTTCAGTCCCGCAGTCGGCACTTCTCCGCGGGGGCATCACGCCACGCGACACCGGTCCGCAACACGTTACATGACGTCGGCGGTTGCCGGTCCACCAGGCAGCGATTTCGGCATACGAGCCCGTATTTCTAGATGTTTGAGCCACACTGAGAAGGGCCTTACGGCAGCATCTTGCCGCGCCAAGAACTGAACATGAGGGGGGCGCTGTGAAAGACGCGACAGGTGGCGATGCGCGGTATGTGGAGGAGCATGCCAAGGACGCGATCGACCTCATTGAGGAGGTCCTTCGTTGTTTGGCTCATGCCATTGAGTTGAAGATCAACTGGAGTGGGCATCCAGATCGCGAGGCGGGTTCTGTCCGTGCCGTGACGAACCAGCTGAAAGCCGTCCGGCAGGGCGAGTTGCGGATGGCCGTCGTCGCCCCCATGAAGGCCGGGAAGTCGACTCTGGTCAATGCGATCGCCGGCTACGAGCTGCTGCCGGCGCGGGCGGCGGCCATGACCACCCTGCCCACCCGGATCGTGCTGGAGCGAGCGGTCGGCCAGGATGCGCTGCGAAGCGGGGGCAACGACCCGTTCGGCCCCGTGCTGGAGGTGGCCGAGGAGGATGCGGAGCTGTTCGGAGTGCTGCTGGCGGCACTGCGGGAGCAGCTGAGGACCGATACCGCCGCCGTGAAGGATAAGTTCCCGCATTTGGAGGAACTGCTTCAGGACATCGCCGAGGGGCGGGTTTCCCCGGTGAGCACCCACTATGAGGGCAAGAGGGCTGTACAGCAGGCGCTGATGCTACTCAACGACCTGGTCAGACTGGCGGGTGTACTGCTTCCCGGCGACAGGGTCCGCGAACTCTCGGACAGCCCGGTCGTCCGCACCCCCTACTGGACGCCGGAGGCGGTCGAGGAGACCGGTCCGGGCCAACTGGTCATCGTGGACACTCCCGGTCCGGACGAGGACGACCTGTCCGCAGTGCTCGGCGACATCGTGAGCCGTCAGCTCAGCGAGAGCCACATCGTCCTGGTGATCCTGGACTACACCAAGATGGGCGGGCAGTCCGACGCCTTGATCCGGGACCTGATGGAACCGCTCCTTCGCGCCGTCGGCCAGGACAAGCTCTTCGCGGTCGTCAACAAGATCGATCAGCGGAAGAAGAAGAGCGACATGAGCGACGAAGAGCTGGCTCGCTCAGTCGCATTCAACCTCGGGCTGGGGGACGCCGCCCACGATCGGATCTTCACCACGGCGGCCGACCGGGCGCTGATGTCGGTCGGGGTCCTGGCTGACCTCGAGCGTCGCGGCTCCTCCTTCGAGGCCGCGCAGAGCGAGAGCGCACTGCAACTGCTCCAGCTGGCACACCCGCTTACCTGGGAGGACGATCTCGAGGAGGCGGACGCCGACGAGATGCGGAACCTGGCCCGGGTCGCATGGAAGCGAAGTGGCCTGCCGCGCCTGCTCTTCACGGACGCCCCTATAACGGGGGAACGCCGGGTACCGTTCTGACCAGGTTGAAGACCTCTCGGGCGGCATACCGCTTGAGGCATCGGATGATCTCACGGCGGGTCTTGCCTTCCTGGGTGCGGCGTTCGAAGTACGCCTGGGTGCGCGGGTCGTGGCGCAGGCGGGTGAACACGATGCGGTGCAGGGCGGCGTTGGCCTGCCGGTCGCCGCCGTGGTTGAGCCGTCGCGTGATGCGCCGCCCGGAGGAGTACTCGATGGGGCTGACTCCGCAAAGGGCAGCAAAGGATGCCTCGGAGTTCAGCCGCTCGGGGTTGTCTCCCATGGTGATCAGGAGAGTGACGGCGCTGTCCGGACCGATGCCCACCGGTACGAGCAGCTGTGGGGCATGGTGTTCGACGAGCTGGGTCAGGCGTTGGTTCAGCTCATCGATCTGCCCGGTGAGCTGTTCGATACGCTCCGCGAGCATTCTCAGGGTCATGTGGGTGGCCTGGGCTACCGCGCTCTCGCCGTCCTCGCCATCGTCTGGGCCGAGGCGTCTGCAGGTGCGGAACAGCTCGCGGTTGCCCAGTCTGGACAGTCGTTCCCGCAGTGCGGGATCGGCGATGACCAGGACGGCTTTGAGCTGGTTGATCGCCTGGGTACGGGCTTTGACTGCGGAGTCCTTGGCGAGTTTCAGTATCCGGGCGCTGTGCACCGGACCGTCGCCGGACTTGGCCCGGGCCCGGGCGCGACCACTGAGCACGGCCCGCGCGGCAGCCTGCGCATCGAGCGGATCCGACTTCCCCAGCAGCCGACGGGCCGAGCGGTCGGGGCGGTTCACCTCGTACACCTCGACCTGCTGCGCCAGCAGGTAGCGAGACAAGGCCGCGCCGAAGGTGCCGGTGCCCTCCACACCGGCCCGCCGCACCGTCCCCCGCCTGCGTGCCCACACGAGGAGCCGCCGGTAGCCGGCCGCCGTGGCCGGAAAGGTCTCGGTGCCCAGCATCTTCCCCAGCGGGGACATCACGGCGGCGATGTGCACCTCACCGTGCGTGTCCACGCCCAGCACGACCTCGCTCCGCACGGGAGGATCCGTACTGGAGGGGATGCTGCGTTGTCTGGTCGTCATGGTGGTTCGCCTCCCGCGTGGTGACGTGCTGGGTGAATGGCACCGGCCTGCTCGGGCGGTCTGAACCGTGATGGCGCCTGAAACTCGGCAAGGCCCCTATTGGGACACGCCCTGTGGCTCGGTGGCAGGCAGCATCCCGCAACGGCAGTCGACAGGTCCGTGACTGGACACTTCGGTCATAGATCTCATGAGTCAGACCCCCGTGCGGGACGGCACTGCGTAACCGTCCCATTGATCTCGGCACAACGGCATGACTCGATCACTGTCGGATGGCTTCTTCCGAACCAGCGCTCAACCTGGCCTGGGCAGGCTGACGATGGTTTGGCTAGTCGCCCACTAGTGACCGGCATTGACGGCCAGTCATTGCCGCTGCCTTACCGGCTGTCCTTCGTCGGCCACGGCACGAACGCAGGGCAGTCCTGAACGGTCCATGGTCGCAGCGAACTCGTCCGGTGAAGCCAGCCAGCAGTCGAATTCGGCGTTGCGGCAGCTGGCCGCAGGAGGCGTGGCGACTGGGTGGCGCTGGGGACCCGGGCCGAGGCCGCCTTGGCGTCGCGGCTGGGGATGATGCCCAAGGCGTCGGGATCGGCCGCCCCGGCGACGACCGAGGCGATCAGGCGGTGCGACGGCTGGTGCCGTCTCGTAGGCTGCGGGCCATGAGCGATATCCCCACTGCGACGCCCTCGGAAGGGTTCGAACTGCTGCTGGCCGGTAACCAGCGCTTCGTCACCAACGCCCCCGAGCACCCGAACCAGGACGCCACCCGCCGCGCCGAGATCGCCCCGGGCCAGCAGCCCTTCGCCGTGCTGTTCGGGTGTTCCGATTCCCGGCTGGCCGCCGAGATCATCTTCGACCGCGGCCTGGGCGACCTGTTCGTGGTGCGCACCGCCGGCCACGTGGTGGGGGCGGAAGTGCTGGGCAGCATCGAGTACGGCGTTGACGTGCTGGACTGCCCGCTGGTCGTGGTGCTCGGCCACGACTCGTGCGGGGCGGTCGGCGCGGCGTGCGCCGCGCTGGAAGACGGCATGGCCCCGGCCGGCTACATCCGGGATGTGGTCGAGCGGGTGACCCCCAGCGTGCTGGCGGCGCGAGCCGCCGGACGGGTGGAGCCACAGGAGGTCCTCGCCGAGCACGTAAGGCACACTGTCGACCTGCTGCTGGACCGCTCTCGCGTCCTCGCCGAGAAGGTGGCCGCCGGCCAGGCCGCCGTGGTGGGCCTGTGCTACCGGCTGGCCGACGGCAGCGCGCAGCTCGTTGCGGCCCGCGGCCTCGACACGCACGTCGCCACCGCGTCCTGACCACCCCGGCTGCGGCTGCGGCTGCGGCTGCGGCTGCCCCGAGAATGTGCCGCGGCCGGAAGGGACTCCACGGGCGCCATCAGGGTTGGTCGCGCCGACGGGAACACCGAGCGGCGTGGGTGCTGGTCACACCGTGGGCCGGGGCCCGGCGGCGCGGCGCAGCCGGTTGGCGATCGCCAGTCCCAGCCCCTCCTCCGTCGGCAAAGACACGATGATGAGGTCGCACCCTCGCTGGTCGAGTTCGCGCAGGAACCCGTACAGCCCGCGCGCGTAGGCAGGCGTCGAGGCGGGAAGGGCCACCACGGCGTGCACCTTCACGGGGGCGTCGGTGAGGGAGGGCGGAAGGAAGACGCCGACCTGGTGGCCCAGCTCCTGGGCGAGCTCCGCTTCAGCGACGACCTTCTCCGGTTCGACGAGGACGACCCGCGCCCGGGGCGCGTAGTGCGACGGATGCTGGCCCGGCACGCGGACCTGGCTCGTCGAAGGGACCGTGATCGGGCGCTTCAGCACCGCTTCGAGGTCCTCGCGGGTCACCCCGCCGGGCCGCAGGATGCTCGGGATGTCGCCCGTGGCGTCGACGATGGTCGACTCGACACCCACCTCGCAGGGGCCACCGTCCAGCACGAAGTCGACGGCATCACCGAGCTCCGCCCGGACGTGGTCCGCGGTGGTGGGGCTGACGGAGCCGAAGCGGTTGGCGGACGGAGCGGTGACACCGCCACCGAAGGCCGACAGCAGCGCCAGCGCCACGGGGTGGTCGGGGACGCGCACGGCCACCGTCTCCAATCCGCCGGTCGCTTCGAGCGGCACCCGTCGGCCGCGCCGCAGGACCAGCGTCAGCGGTCCCGGCCAGAAGTGCTCGGCCAGCAGGCGCGCGGTGGCGGGCACCTCCTGGACCCAGTCGTCCAGGTGCTCCGCGCCGCCGATGTGGACGATCAGCGGATGGGACGGCGGGCGCCCTTTGACCCGGAAGATGCGGGCAACGGCGACGGGATCTTCGGCGTTGGCGCCTAGACCGTAGACGGTTTCGGTCGGGAGGGCCACCAGGCCGCCGGTGCGCAGTACCTCGACTGCCTTCTCGATATCGGGGGTTCTTGCCATCACTCGAGCAATCCTCCCACCGCGCCCTCCGCGTCGTGCCTATCAGCGATCGCCGATCCGGACCGGCCGTCCTGGCGGCCATTCACCAGCTGCAGGGGCACGGACGAAGCCGCCTGATCTGCGACGTCCCTTGGCCGGTTACCGGGCCGGTGACGGCCAAGGGACGTCTGCCATGGCCCAGGCGCGACAGCAGGAAGCAAGGGGGGACCTCGGAGCGCCGGTGCACGCGCTCCGCCCAGCCCAACGTTGCCCGGACCGATCGGTCACCGGAGCGTCAACCGGCCGCGTCACCCTCTCCTGCTGGTCAGCGTCGTCAGCCCGGGCGGCCGGCCGTGTCTCCGAGGGCATCGTCGGCCAGCATCACCGCCGCCATCACCCGCTTGCCGACCGGCTCGCGGTGCACCTCGAAGTGCGAGCAGACGGCCATGACCAGCTCCAGCCCGTGCTGACTCACCCGGCCCGGATCCGGCGCATGCACCACCGGGAGGTGCGCCAGGAGGTGTCCACGGCCTGACACCGCGGCGGACTGTCCGCCCACCGACCCGGGTAACTCTTATTGCGATTAATATGCAACAGCTATAGATCAGCAATAAGGGTGTGAGGTCCATGACGGTCCGACGGATACGGACAGCCGCCGCGGCGGCGATACTCACGGGTGTCGCCGCCTGCTCGGCCCCCGGCAACGGCACGGGAGGCGGCGAGGCGGCCGACTCCGTCGTGATCGGCGTGGCTTCC
The DNA here is from genome assembly GCF_001513965.1 of Streptomyces cellostaticus. Classification (GTDB taxonomy): domain Bacteria; phylum Actinomycetota; class Actinomycetes; order Streptomycetales; family Streptomycetaceae; genus Streptomyces; species Streptomyces cellostaticus. The sequence goes on from NZ_KQ948015.1 coordinate 763,287, forward strand.
GAGCCGGACACGCTCAGTCCGCTGCTCGGTTACGGCAAGGACGGCAACTCGAAGATTTTCGACGGTCTGCTGGCCCGGGACGCCAGCTTGAAGTTGAGACCGGCGCTGGCGAAAGCCCTGCCCGAGGTCACCGCCGACGGCCTCACCTACACCTACACCCTGCGCGACGGCGTGAAGTTCTCCGACGGCAAGCCGCTGTCTTCCGCCGACGTCGTCTTCACGTACGACACGATCCTCGACGCGAAGACCAACAACACCAACCGCAGCGAACTGGACGCCATCAAGGACGTGCGGGCAGCGGGTGACGACAAGGTGGTCTTCACCCTCAAGTACCCGTACGCGCCCTTCGCCGGGCGTACGGTGCTGCCCATCGTCCCCGAACACGTCGCGGGCAAGCAGGACCCCAACACCGGCTCCTTCAACACCAAGCCGGTCGGCACCGGCCCCTATCTGCTCGCCTCCTGGAGCAAGGGCGAGAAGCTCACCTTCAAGGCCAACCCCAACTACTGGGGCGGTGCACCGAAGGTGAAGAAGGTGACCATGGCGATCATCGAGGACGACGACGTGCGGGCCACCCGGCTGCGGTCCGGCGACCTCGACGGCGCGATCCTGCCGCCCAACCTCGCCGCCACCTTCAAAAACGACAAGGCGAAGAAGACGTACGACGCGAAGACGTACGACTTCCGCACGGTCACCCTTCCTCAGGAGAACAAGGTCACCGGCGACCGCGCCATCCGCCAGGCCCTGGACGCGGCCGTGGACCGGCAGGCCATGGTCGACAAGATCCTCGACGGCGCCGGGCGTCCGGCGTACGGGCCGCTGCCGGTCGACGACCCCTGGTTCGCCAAGGGCATCGAGCGCAAGCAGGACCTCACCAAGGCCAGGCGCGTCCTGGATGAGGCGGGCTGGAAGAGCGGGGAGGGCGGCATCCGTGCCAAGGACGGGCAGCGGGCCTCGTTCACCCTCCTCTACCCCTCCGGTGACAAGGTCCGCCAGGACCACGCCCTCGCCTACGCCTCCGACGCCAAGAAGGCCGGTATCGAGGTGAAGGTGGAGAGCGCCACCTGGGAGGTGATCGAGCCGCGGATGAAGACGGACGCGGTCCTGGCCGGCTTCGGCAGCAGCGGCGACCCGGACTACGGCCTCTACACGCTGCTGCACTCCTCCCTTGCCGGCGACGGATTCAACAACATGGCCCGCTATGACGACCCGGTCGTGGACAAGGCTCTCGACACTGGCCGCCACAGCTCGGACACGACGGCCCGCAAGGCCGCCTACGACAGCCTGCAGCGCGAACTGGTGAAGAACCCCGGCTACACCTTCCTCACCCACATCGACCACGTGTACGTCCTCGCCGACCGCTGGGAGGGCCTGACCACGCAGGTCGAGCCGCACGAACACGGCTTCGCCTCCGGCCCGTGGTGGAACCTCGAAGCCTGGCAGCCGAAGAAGTGAGGTTCTCCCTTCCCTGGGGAGCGATGGCACGACTGGCGGGGCGGCGGCTGCTGTTTGCCGTCCCGATCCTGCTCTTCGTGACCTTCGGCGTCTTCGCGATCGCCGCCGCCTCCCCCTTCGACCCGGTCAAGGCATACGCCGGCACGGCCGCCCTCGGCGCCGACGCCGAAACGCTGGAGCGGCTGCGCGAGAACCTGGGCGTGGGCCAGCCGTTCACCTCCCGCTGGTGGCACTGGCTGACCGCGGCCCTCACGGGCGACCTCGGCCAGTCCAGCGTGCTGAGGCAGCCGGTGGCCGACGTCATCGGCGAACGCCTCGTGTGGTCCTCGCTGTTGTGCGCGGTCGCGTTCGTGGTGGCGTTGGCGGCGGGCACGGTGCTGGGTGTGCTGGCCGCCCGCCGCCCCGGATCCGCGCTCGACCGGATGATCACCTCGGTGGCTTACTCGCTGGAGGCGGCGCCGGTCTTCTGGCTGGCCCTCCTGGCCGTCTGGCTGTTCGCCCTCCAGCTCGGAGTGCTCCCGGCCGGCGGTCTGACCGACACCGCGAGCGAGCAGGTCACAGCCCATCAGGTAGCCAGTCACCTCGTGCTGCCGGCCGGGGTGCTCGCCGTCTCCCAGCTGCCCTGGTTCACCCTGTACGTCCGTCAGGGCGTCGGTGATGCGCTCACCGAGGACCCTGTACGCGGTGCCCGCGCACGGGGGTTGAGCGAGCGAACGGTCCTGCTCGGCCATGCCCTGCGCTCCGGCCTGCTGCCGGTCCTCACCCTGGTCGGCTCCCGGGTGCCCGAACTCATCACCGGTGCCCTGCTGGTGGAGAGCGTCTTCAGCTGGCCTGGCATCGCGGCGGCCACCGTGGAGGCGGCCACCGCCGTCGACTTCCCGCTGCTCGCCGCGCTCACCACGCTCGCCACCGCCGCGGTGCTCATCGGCAACCTCCTCGCCGACCTGCTGTACGGCCTGTTCGACCCGAGGGTGAAGTTCAGTGACATGTGAACCCACGGCCACGGCGGATCCCGCCTGGCGGTCCTACGGCGCCAGCCGCCGCTCCACTCGGGCGGTACGCGTACGCGTCTCCGTCGCCCTCGTGGCCGCGATCGTGCTGGCCGTACTCCTCGTCCCGCCCCTGGTCCACCTCGACCAGCAGGCCGTCGACCTGTCCTCGAAACTACTGCCGCCGAGTTGGTCGCACCCCTTCGGCACCGACGATCTCGGCCGGGATCTGCTCCTGCGCTGTGTCTACGGTATGCGCGTGTCCCTCCTGGTCGGGGTGGCGGCAGCGCTCACGGCGACGGTGATCGGCACGGCCGTCGGGGCGATTGCCGGAGCGCTGGGCGGCTGGGCCGACCGCGGTCTGATGCGGGTCGTCGACACGTTCTCCTCCGTACCGCACCTGCTGCTGGGCATCTTCCTCGTGGCCATGTTCCGGCCCGGGGTGTGGCCGGTGGTCGTGTCGGTGGCACTCACCCACTGGCTGTCCACCGCCCGGATCGTCCGCGCCGAGGTGCTGTCCCTGCGCGCCCGGCCCTACATCGACGCAGCCGTCTCCGGTGGCGCCTCCCGGTGGCGGGTGGCGGTACGGCATCTGCTGCCCGCCGTGCTGCCCCAGGCCGCGCTGGCCGCCGTCCTGATGGTGCCGCACGCCATGTGGCACGAGTCCGCGCTGTCCTTCCTCGGCCTCGGCCTGCCCACCCACATGGCCAGCCTGGGCAACCTCATCCAGGGCGCGCGGGGCTCGCTGCTCGCCGGGCAGTGGTGGCCCACCCTCTTCCCCGGCCTGTTCATCGTCATCCCCACCCTCGCCATCGCCGGGCTCGCCGGAGCCTGGCGGGAACGGATCAACCCCCGCCGCCGATCGGAGCTGATGCTGTGACCGCCCGAACCCCGGTCCTCTCGGTACGCGGGCTGTCCGTGCGCTTCCTCATGCCGGGCGGACGGCGGATCGCCGCCGTCACCGACGCGCACTTCGACGTGGCGGCCGGCGAGTGTCTCGCCCTGATCGGCGAGAGCGGCTGCGGCAAGTCGGTCCTCGCCTCCGCCCTGCTCGGTCTGCTGCCCGCCAACGCCCAGGCTGCGGGCCAGGCCCGCCTCGGCGACCTGGACCTGCTCGCCGCCGACGAACGCACGCTGGCGCGAACGGTACGGGGCCGCCTGATCGGCCTCATCCCGCAGAGCCCCGCCGCGCACCTCACGCCCGTGCGCACCGTCCGCTCCCAACTGGAGGAAACCGTGTCCGCGTTGACCGGCGTGCGAGGGCGGGCAGCCGTACGATCCGCGGCCGAGGCAGCCGCAGAACGTGCCGCCTTTCCTGCCGGCCACCTCGACCGCCATCCGCACGAACTCTCCGGCGGCCTGGCCCAGCGCGCCGCCACCGCCCTCGCCCTCGTCGGCGACGCACCCCTGCTCCTGGCCGACGAACCCACCACCGGCCTCGACCGCGACCTGGTCGACCACACCGTGGACGAACTGCGCCGCCACGCCGACACCGGCCATCGGGGCCTGCTCGTGATCACCCACGACCTGGCTGCCGCCGAGCGCATCGCCGATCGCGTGGCCGTGATGTACGCGGGCCGGATCGTCGAACTCGTCGAAGCGAAAGCCTTCTTCGACGCCCCCGGTCCCCGCCATCCCTACAGCCGGGGTCTCCTCCAGGCTCTCCCCCACCGCGCCTTCACCCCGATCCCCGGCATGCCGCCCGAACTCGGCAATCTTCCCGACGGCTGCGCCTTCGCTCCGCGTTGCGAGCGGGCCACCCACGCCTGCACCGCACTGCCCCAGCAGGCCGACGGCATCGCCTGCCACCACCCGCACGTACCGGAGGACCTCCGTGCTTGAACTGCACGACATCACCGCCGGATACGGCAGAGGAGCCCCCGTCGTCCGCAACGCCACCCTGGCCCTCGCCCCCGGCGAGAGCGTCGGCCTGCTGGGGCCCAGCGGCTGCGGCAAGTCCACCCTCGCCCGGGTCGCGGCTCTGCTCCACCGCCCCGAGGCCGGCACCGTAACCCTCGACGGTGATCCCGTACGCGGCTGGCGCTACCGCGCCCCACGCACCCAGCGCACCGCCATCGGCGTGGTCTTCCAGCAGCCCCGTCTCTCCTGCGACCCCCGGCTGCGGCTCACCGACCTGATCGCCGAGCCCCTGCGCGCCACTGGCCGCCGCGACGAAATACCAGAGTGCCTGGCCGAGTTGGCCCCGGCCGTCGGCCTCACACCCGACCTTATGGACCGCCGTCCCCACGAGGTCAGCGACGGCCAGCTCCAACGCGCCTGCCTCGCCCGCGCTCTCGTCCTGCGTCCGCGCTGGCTGATCTGCGACGAGATGACCGCGATGCTGGATGCCTCCACCGCCGCCGCGCTGGTGGCAGCCGTCGAGGAGTACCGCGCCGCCACCGGCGCCGGACTCCTGGCCGTCGGCCACGACCAGGTGCTCCTGGACCGCTGGTGCGACCGCACCGTCCACTGGAAGAAACTGACCGCCGCAGTCCATGAGTAAACGGATGCAGTCCACGACCATCAAGCGCGCCGTCGCGCAGGACGCAGACCGCCTCACCAGCCTGATCCAGAACTCCGGCGCCTACCGGGGACCATACGCCTCGATCATCTCCGGCTACCGGGTCACCCCCGACTACATCGCCAGACACCGGGTTTTCGTGGCCGTCGATACGGCCGAACGCCCTCAGGGCTTCTACGCCCTGCTGGAACAGCCCCCGGAGCTGGACCTGGAGTTCATGGCCGACGACGTTCAGGGCAGGGGCGTCGGCCGGCTCCTCATCGAGCACATGAGCCGCCAGGCCCGGCCGCCGGCCTGACCGAGGTGCGGGTGGTCTCCCATCCCCCGCCGAGGAGTTCTACCGACGCCTGGGCGCCGAGCGAGTGGGAACCGTTGCCCCCTCACCACCGAAGGTCCCCTGGGAACGGCCCGAGCTGCGGTTCACCACCGCCTGAGCCCGCACCACAGCCCCCCACGCCGGCCTCTGCAACAAGAAGGCTCCCGCAGGCATCGGGCCTGCAGGAGCCTTCCCTTGTACCGCCTGCTCCGTGAAGGGTGAGAAGACGATCACGAGCAGGACGTCTGTGCGGCGCGGCTACGGCGTCACGGCTTGAGCAGCAGGCTGTCGCCGCGCTCCTTGGCGGCGGCGTAGCGCTTGGCCACGTCCTGCCAGTTGACGACGGCCCACATCGCGTCGATGAAGTCGACCTTCTGGTTCTTGTACTGGAGGTAGAAGGCGTGCTCCCAGGCGTCGAAGACCAGGATCGGGGTGGAGCCCTGGCCGACGTTGCCCTGGTGGTCGTAGACCTGCTCGACGATCAGCCGGCCGCTCAGCGGCTCGTACGCCAGGACGCCCCAGCCGGAGCCCTGCGTGGTGGCGGCGGCCTTGGTCAGCTGGGCCTTGAAGCCGGCGAAAGAGCCGAAGGACTCGGTGATCGCGTCCGCCAGGTCACCCACACCGTCCTGGGCGAGGGGCTCGCCGCCGCCGTCCTTCGGGCCGGTCATGTTCTGCCAGTAGATGCTGTGCAGGATGTGGCCGGACAGGTGGAAGACCAGGTTCTTCTCCAGGCCGTTGATCGAGCTCCACGACTCCTTGTCCCGCGCCTCGGCCAGCTGCTCCAGGGTGTCGTTCGCACCCTTCACGTACGCCGCGTGGTGCTTGTCGTGGTGCAGCTCGATGATCTCCGGGCTGATGACCGGGGCGAGCGCCGAGTAGTCGTACGGAAGTTCCGGGAGCGTGTAAAGCGCCATGTCCAACGTCCTCCGACGTTATTGCGAATCGTATGCAGGTGCACGCTAGCAGTAAGAACGGTACCTTGCGATCAGGCGTTGGACCTAGGACCCCCTCCCCCATGTCGCGCCGCCGGCCGGGGGCTGGCAGTCCGCGATCCGGACTTCTCGGCGGCGGCAAGGAAGGCAGACACGTGACCATGACCCAGCCGTCGGCACAGCACGGCGCGGCGACACCGGACCACTCGGCACTGCTGCGACGCCACGGCCTGCGCTGCACCGCGAGCAGGCTGTGCACCTTGAGGCTGCTGTCCGCGTCCGGGCAGCATGTGTCCACCGCCGAAGTCTGCGCTCAACTGCAGGGGATGGGTCTGCCGTTCGATCAGGCGACCGTCTATCGGACCCTGGAGATCTTCACGGAGGTGGGTCTGGCGCACGCCGTGCTCGGCCCGGGCCCCAAGCGCTACGGCGTCAGTTCCGTCCCGCACCATCACGTCGTGTGTGAGGAGTGTGGCCGCGTACAGGATGTTGCGATCGCTCAGATGAGTGAAGCCGTGGAACGGATCACCGAACTGACCGGACTGCATGCCGGTGCAGGAGGCTCGCTGCTGTTGTACGGCCGGTGTTCGCGATGCAGCACGTAAGTGAGTTTCCGTCACGGGTGCGGGACGGCGCCGTCGGAACGGACGCTGTCAAGGCATGACGACGTCCCGCACCCGGCCGATGGCGGGGTACCGCTTCAGCACCCCAGCCGGCCGACCCTCGTCGAATCTAGCCGTTATTGCGAGTCATTCGCAATAATCTCTCACCCGTCGCCCTCCAGGTTGCCCTCCGTCTCCAGGTACACCTGCCGCAGTTCGTCCAGGACCGCCGGGTCGGGCTTCGCCCACATCCCTCGCGACTCCGCCTCCAGCAGCCGCTCCGCGATGCCGTGCAGGGCCCAGGGATTCGCCTGCTGGAGGAACTCACGGTTGACCGGGTCCAGGACATACGTCTCGGTGAGCTTGTCGTACATCCAGTCGGCGACCACTCCGGTCGTGGCGTCATAGCCGAACAAGTAGTCGACCGTCGCGGCGAGTTCGAAGGCGCCCTTGTAGCCGTGGCGGCGCATGGCCTCGATCCACTTCGGGTTGACGACGCGGGCGCGGAAGACGCGGGAAGTCTCCTCCACCAGCGTGCGGGTGCGGACCGTCTCGGGGCGGGTGGAGTCCCCGATGTACGCCTCGGGGGCCGTGCCGCGCAGGGCGCGGACGGTGGCGACCATGCCGCCGTGGTACTGGAAGTAGTCGTCGGAGTCGGCGATGTCGTGTTCGCGGGTGTCGGTGTTCTTGGCAGCGACCGCGATCCGCTTGTACGCCGTCTCCATCTCCTCGCGGGCCGGGCGGCCGTCGAGTTCACGGCCGTAGGCGTAGCCGCCCCAGACGGTGTAGACCTCGGCGAGGTCGGCGTCGGTGCGCCAGTCGCGGGAGTCGATGAGCTGCAGCAGGCCCGCGCCGTACGTTCCGGGGCGGGAGCCGAAGATGCGCGTGGTGGCGCGGCGTTCGTCACCGTGGGCCGCCAGATCGGCCTGTACGTGGGTGCGGACGTGGTTGGTCTCGGCCGGTTCGTCCAGGGAGGCGGCCAGGCGCACGGCGTCGTCCAGGAGGCCGATGGTGTGCGGGAAGGCGTCGCGGAAGAAGCCCGAGATGCGCAGGGTGACGTCGATACGAGGGCGGCCCAGCTCCTCGTACGGGATGGGCTCCAAGCCGGTCACACGACGCGAGGCGTCGTCCCAGACGGGGCGGATGCCGAGCAGGGCGAGGGCTTCGGCGACGTCGTCGCCGGCGGTGCGCATGGCGCTGGTGCCCCACAGGGACAGGCCGACGGAGGTGGGCCAGTCGCCGTTGTCCGCGCGGTAGCGCTCGAGCAGTGAGTCGGCGAGGGCCTGGCCGGTTTCCCAGGCGAGGCGGGAGGGGACGGCCTTGGGGTCGACGGAGTAGAAGTTGCGCCCTGTCGGCAGGACGTTCACCAGGCCGCGCAACGGTGAGCCGGACGGACCCGCCGGGACGAAGCCGCCGGCCAGCGCGTGGATGGTGTGGTCGAGTTCGGCGGTGGTCGCCGCCAGGCGCGGGACGACTTCGCGCGCTGCGAAGTCCAGCACGGCGCGGACCTGTTCGCCGTGCTCGGCTGGTACGGCGTCCGGATCCCAGCCCGCGTCCTCCATCGCCTGGACCAGGGCACGGGCCTGCTCCTCGGCGGCGTCCGCTGTCGTGCGGGTCGCGGCTGACTCGTCCAGGCCGAGGGCTTCCCGCAGGCCGGGGAGGGCCTTGGCGCCGCCCCAGATCTGGCGGGCGCGAAGGATGGCGAGGACGAGATTGACGCGGTCTGCGCCGGTGGGCGGGTTGCCCAGGACGTGGAGTCCGTCGCGGATCTGGGCGTCCTTGACCTCGCACAGCCAGCCGTCGACGTGGAGGAGGAAGTCGTCGAAGCCGTCGTCGTCGGGCCGGTCCTCCAGGCCGAGGTCGTGGTCCAGCCTCGCCGCCTGGATGAGGGTCCAGATCTGGGCGCGGATGGCGGGCAGCTTGGCCGGGTCCATCGAGGAGATCTGCGCGTACTCGTCGAGGAGTTGCTCCAGGCGCGCGATGTCGCCGTAGGAGTCGGCCCGGGCCATGGGCGGCACGAGGTGGTCGACGAGGGTGGCGTGGACGCGCCGCTTGGCCTGGGTGCCCTCGCCGGGGTCGTTGACCAGGAAAGGGTAGACCAGCGGGAGGTCACCGAGAGCGGCGTCGGGGCCGCAGGCAGCGGACAGGCCGGCGTTCTTGCCGGGCAGCCACTCCAGATTGCCGTGCTTGCCGAGGTGGATCACCGCGTCCGCGCCGAAGCCGCCCTCCGACTGCGGGGCGGCGATCCAGCGGTAGGCGGCCAAGTAGTGGTGGGAAGGCGGGAGATCCGGGTCGTGGTAGATGGCGATCGGGTTCTCGCCGAAGCCACGCGGGGGCTGGATGAGGACGAGAAGGTTGCCGAAGCGCAGAGCGGCGAGGACGATGTCGCCCTCCCGGTTGCGGCTGCGGTCGACGAACATCTCGCCCGGCGCCGGGCCCCAGTGCTCCTCCACCGCCGTCCGCAGTTCCTTGGGAAGCGTCGCGAACCAGCGCCGGTAGTCGGCGGCCGGGATCCTGATCGGGTTGCGGGCCAGCTGCTCCTCGGTGAGCCAGTCCTGGTCGTGGCCGCCCGCCTCGATGAGCGCGCGGATCAGTTCGTCGCCGTCACCGGAGGCCAGGCCGGGGATGTCCGTGTGGGAGCCGAAGTCGTAACCCTCGTCGCGAAGGCGCCTGAGCAGGGCTACGGCGCTGGCGGGGGTGTCCAGGCCGACGGCGTTGCCGATCCGGGAGTGCTTGGTGGGGTACGCCGACAGGACGAGGGCCAGCCGCTTCCGGGCCGGCGGGATGTGGCGGAGGCGCGCGTGGCGTACGGCGATGCCGGCGACCCGGGCCGCGCGCTCGGGGTCGGCGACGTAGGCCGGGAGTCCGTCGGCGTCGATCTCCTTGAAGGAGAACGGCACGGTGATCAGGCGGCCGTCGAACTCGGGGACCGCGATCTGGCTGGCGGCGTCCAGCGGGGAGACACCCTCGTCGTTCTCCTCCCAGGCCGTGCGTGACCCGGTCAGGCACAGGGCCTGGAGGACGGGGACGTCGAGGGAGGTGAGCGCGCCCGCGTCCCAGGACTCGTCGTCGCCGCCGGCCGATGCCTCTGCGGGCTTGGTGCCTCCCGCCGCCAGGACCGTCGTGACGAGGGCGTCGGCGGCCCGGAGTTCGGCGATCAGCTCCGGCTCGGGGGCGCGCAGGGAGGCGACGTACAGGGGAAGCGGCCGGCCGCCCGCGCCCTCGATGGCGTCGCACAGGGCATGGACGAAGGCCGTGTTGCCGCTCATGTGGTGGGCGCGGTAGTACAGCACGGCGATGGTCGGAGCGCCGGCCGGACCATCCGGGCGCTCCAGCGGACCCCAGGCCGGAGCGGGTGCCGGCGCGTCGAAGCCGTGTCCGGTGAGAAGGACGGTGTCCGACAGGAACCGAGCGAGCTGTTCGAGGTTGGCGGGGCCGCCGTGGGCGAGGTAGGCGTGGGCTTCCGCCGCGATGCCGACCGGGACGGTGGAGGCGGCCATCAGCTGGGCGTCGGGGGCCTGTTCGCCGGTCAGGACGATCACCGGACGTCCGTCGGCGAGCAGCAGGTCGATGCCGTCCTGCCAGGCGCGGATACCGCCGAGGAGGCGTACGACGACCAGGTCCACGCCGTCAAGGAGGGCCCGGAGGTCGTCCAGGGGAAGGCGGGCGGGGTTGGCGAAGCGGTAGCCGACCGGGCCGTCGGCCGCGCGGGCGCTGAGCAGGTCCGTGTCGGACGTCGACAGGAGCAGGATTTCGTGGGCGGGTCGGACTCGCTCCCCGGACGGAGTGGGCATGCGTCGCCTGGCCTTCCTCGGGGTCCGCGCCCCGGGCGGTGTCGGAATGGGTCCCCCCTCGGACCAAGCCGAGGGCGAGGGAGGGGAGTTCCTGGCTCACCCGGCCTGGGGAGGCCGAGATCACAGTGGCGGGACCGCGCCGGATTCGCACCGGCTTCCTCTCCTGTCGCCGTGATGGCGGTTCGTGGACCGGGTGATCCACTGGGGAGCATAGTAAGGGTCACTGGAATAGCGCGGGGCATACATCGCCCATGATCGTAGGTATGCTCACCGCCATGCCCACGGCAGCCCTTCCTCCATCACCCCAGGCCAACCCGGCCACACGGGCGCGCGGTGACGCCTGCCCCGGAGCGCTGCGTCTGCACACGGCGGACGACGGTGCCCTTGCCCGTGTCAGGCTTCCCGGTGGAGTTTTGACGCTCGGACAGGCGGCAGCACTCGGCCGCGTCGCCCGGCGGCTGGGCGACGGCGACCTGCACCTGACGTCGCGCGGCAACGTGCAGCTGCGCGGCCTGGCAGCCGGGTGCGGCGGGGAGTTGGCGGAGGCGCTGGACACAGCCGACCTGCTTCCCTCGCGGGAGCACGAGCGGGTGCGCAACATCGTCGCCTCGCCCCTGTCCGGCCTGGACGGCGAAGGCGTGCAGGACGTGCGGCCCTGGCTGACGGCCCTGGACGCCGCTTTGTGCGCGAGCGATGCTGCCAGGAATCTGTCGGGTCGGTTCCTGTTCGCTCTGGACGACGGACGCGGTGACGTGACCGGCCTCGGCGCCGACGTCACGGTGCGCGCGACCGGGGACGGCCTAGCGTGGCTCACCCCCGGGTCGGTCCGCGTGGCCGCCGATGACGCGCCGCTCGCGGCACTGGTGGCCGCCGAGACCTTCCTTCAGGCCGCGCGGTCGCACACGGCACGCACCTGGAGGGTCTCAGAACTCCCCCTGCCGGAAGGCGAGCTGGACCGCCTGATACGTGATCGGCTGACGGCCGCGGGCATCGCGCACGATGAAGGTCCCGAGCCGGTCGGTTCGGCCGACGGCCCGCCCCCGGGAGTCGTGGGCGAAGCCTTGTCCGCGCACGTTCCCCTGGGGCGGCTCTCGGCCCTCCAGTGGGAGGCGTTGACGAGGGTCGCGGACACCGAGCTGCGGCTGACTCCCTGGCGTGGCGTCGTCGTCCCCAACGTGGGCGCCACCGCTGCACAAGTCTCCGAGTCGCTCGAACGTCTCCGTGCGACTGGACTGGTGACCGACCCCGCGTCCCCCTGGCTCCGCGTCGGAGCCTGCATCGGCCGCCCCGGATGCGCCAAGGCACACGCCGACGTCCGGGCGGACGCGGCGCGGACACTCGAAGCGACGGGCCGCCCCGCCCTCCCCTTGTACTGGTCCGGGTGTGCACGGCGCTGCGGACACCCGAGTGGTGAGCACGTCGACGTGCTCGCGACCCCGGAGGGCGGTTACCGCCTGTCGGTCGCCCCGGCGGACCGGGAGACGCGAACCGCCTTCGCAGCAGACCCCTCCCGGATGGGCGCCGCCCTGGCGGCGATCATCTCATGACCCGCACGACGACCGAGAGCAGTGAGAAGAGCACCGTGACCACCCACGTCTATGAGAAGGACGGAGCGGCGATCTATCGCCAGTCCTTCGCCACCATCCGGGCCGAGGCGGATCTCGCGGGTCTGCCCGCCGATGTCAGCCAGATAGCGGTACGCATGATCCACGCCTGCGGGATGGTCGACCTGGTCGAGGATCTGGCCTACACGCCCGAGGTGGTGGCCCGGGCCCGCGAGGCCCTGCGCGCCGGCGCCCCTATCCTCTGCGACGTGCAGATGGTGGCCAGCGGCGTGACCCGCAAACGGCTGCCCGCCGGGAACGACGTCCTGTGCACCCTGTCCGACCCGGCCGTCCCGGAGCTGGCCGAACGGCTGGGCACCACGCGCAGCGCCGCGGCGCTGGAGCTGTGGCGGGACCGGCTGGAGGGCGCGGTCGTCGCCGTCGGCAACGCCCCTACCGCCCTCTTCCGCCTCCTGGAGATGATCGAGGAGGGCGCGCCCCGGCCCGCCGCCGTCATCGGCGTCCCGGTCGGCTTCGTCGGCGCTGCCGAGTCCAAGGACGCCCTGGCCGCGCATCCTTCCGGGCTGGAGTACCTGGTGGTCCGCGGCCGACGCGGTGGCAGCGCCATCGCGGCCGCCGCACTCAACGCGATCGCGAGCGAGGAAGAGTGAGCGGCAAGCTGTACGGGGTCGGCCTGGGCCCCGGTGATCCCTCCCTGATGACCGTACGGGCCGTCGAGGTCATCGCAGGGGCGGACGTGGTCGCGTACCACAGCGCCCGGCACGGGCGGTCCATCGCCCGGTCGATCGCGGCGCAGCACATCCGCGAAGACCACATCGAGGAAGCACTGGTCTACCCGGTCACGACGGAGACCACCGACCACCCCGGCGGCTACAAGGGCGCCATGGAAGAGTTCTACGCCGAGGCATCGGCCAGACTCGCAGCCCACCTCGACGCCGGGCGCACCGTGGCCGTACTCGCCGAGGGCGATCCGCTCTTCTACGGCTCCTACATGCACATGCACAAGCGGCTCGTCGACCGCTACGACACCGAGGTCATCCCCGGCGTCACCTCCGTGTCGGCCGCCGCGGCCCGCCTGGGCGCACCGCTTGCCGAGGGCGAGGAGGTGCTGACGATCCTGCCGGGCACCCTGCCCGAGGAGGAGCTGACGGCCCGCCTCGCCACGACGGACGCCGCGGTGGTGATGAAGCTCGGCCGCACCTTCCCCAAGGTACGCCGCGCGCTGGAGACTTCGGGACGCCTGGCCGACGCCCGTTATGTGGAGCGGGCCACCATGAGCAAGGAGCGCGTCGCCGAACTGGCGGACGTGGACGCCCAGTCGGTGCCGTACTTCTCGGTGGCCGTGCTGCCCAGTCAGGTGGACGCCGAGCGGCCTGTACGTGAGCGGGGCGAGGTGGTGGTGGTCGGGACGGGGCCGGCCGGTCCGCTGTGGCTGACACCCGAGACGCGGGGCGCGCTGGCCGCCGCCGACGATCTGGTCGGCTACACCACCTACCTGGACCGGGTGCCCGAGCGGGCGGGCCAGGCCCGGCACGCCTCGGACAACCGCGTGGAGGCCGAGCGCGCCGAGTTCGCGCTGCAACTGGCCCGGAAGGGGCGGCGGGTGGCCGTGGTCTCCGGTGGCGACCCGGGGGTGTTCGCGATGGCCACCGCCGTGCTGGAGGTGGCGTCGCAGCCCGAGTACCTGGATGTGCCGGTGCGTGTGCTGCCGGGCTTGACCGCCGCCAACGCGGCCGCGGCACGGGCCGGCGCCCCGCTCGGACACGACTACGCCGCCCTCTCCCTCTCCGACCGGCTCAAGCCGTGGGAGGTCATCGCGGAGCGACTGCGGGCAGCAGCCTCGGCGGACCTGGTGCTGGCCCTGTACAACCCTGGCTCGCGCAGCCGGACCTGGCAGGTGGGCAGGGCGCAGGAGCTGCTGCTGGAGTACCGGGCGCCCGAGACGCCGGTGGTGGTTGCCCGGGACGTCGGCGGCCCGGGTGAGCGGGTGCGGATCGTGCGGCTGGGTGAGCTGGATCCGGCCGAGGTCGACATGCGCACGATCCTGCTCATCGGTTCCTCGCAGACCCGGGTGGTACGACGGGGGGACGGCGAGGAGATCGTCTGGACGCCCCGCCGGTATCCGGAGGCGTGAGGTGAGCGGTGCCGCGCCATGCGGGCGGCACCGCCTCCTGCTCTACTCGCCGTGCTCCTGAGCCGTGGCCGGCTGGGCCAGGCCGGCCGTCCACTTCTCCTCGATGCGGCCGACCTTCCACACCACCAGGGCGACGGCCCAGGTGGCGAAGAACAGGCCAACGATGACGTAGCCGATGATGTTGAGGTCGAGCCCCGCGATCCAGTCCCAGAACGCGCCGTGCAGGTCCGCCTTCTCGGCTACCAGACCGAGAAGTTCGACGGTGCCGATGATCAGGGCGACGGCGACGGACAGGCCGGTGATGGTGAGGTTGTAGTAGACCTTGCGGACCGGCTTGGAGAACGCCCAGCCGTAGGCGAAGTTCATGAACGAGCCGTCGATGGTGTCAAGCAGGGACATGCCGGCCGCGAACAGGATCGGCAGGCACAGGATGGCGTACCAGGGCAGGCCGGAGGCGGCGCCCGAGCCGGCGAGGACGAGGAGCGCGATCTCGGTGGCGGTGTCGAAGCCGAGACCGAAAAGCAGGCCCAGGGGGTACATCTGCCAGGGCTTGGTGATCGACTTCATCAGGCGGCCAAGGAGGCGGTTCATGAAGCCGCGGTTGTTGAGCTGCTCCTCCAGGGCCGCCTCGTCGAAGTGGCCGGTGCGCATCTGCCGGAACACCTTCCAGATGCCCACCATGATCACCAGATTGATGATCGCGATGACGTAGAGGAAGGTGCCCGAGACGGTCGTACCGATCCAGCCGGTGATGCTGTGCAGCGTGGAGTTGTCGTTCTCGACCGGGCCTGCCAGCGCTTTGACTCCGAGAGACAGCAGGAAAGCGAGCGCGAAGACGATCGACGAGTGCCCCAGGGAGAACCAGAAGCCGACCGACATCGGGCGCTGGCCCTCGTTCATCAGCTTGCGGGTCGTGTTGTCGATGGCAGCGATGTGGTCGGCGTCGAAGGCGTGCCGCATGCCCAGGGTGTACGCGGTGACTCCGATGCCTATGCCGAAGGTCTTCGTGCCGAGGCTGTAGTGCTCCGGGGCGACGATCGCCACGAGCGTGAACCAGCCGATGACATGCAGCGCCAGGATGAACGCGGCCATTCCGCCGACGCTCACCCATTCCTTGCGGGTCATTGACGTGCGGATGCGGTGCCACGAGATGCCGCGGCCGGTGGCCGGAGCGGTCGGCCTGGCGGATGCGGAATCAGGAGCGGTGGTCATGGAGCGTGACCCTTACTTCTCGGCGAGCGGCTGTTTTCAGCCGCGCCTTCCAGGTTTCTGCGACTTGGTTGCAGCTACAAGACAGCCGCAGCAAAGTCGGCGCCAGGTTTCAGTCAATGGCCGGAAAAACTCCCTGCTCAAGGTGCTCGCGGACCCACTGCGCCGCCTTCTCGGGATCCGGGAAGACGGTCACTCCCTCGGGAACGGGTGGTCTGCGGACCACGACGACAGGCAACCTCGCCTCGCGGGCAGCCGTCAGTTTCGGCGCCGTGGCCGCCCCGCCGCTGTCCTTCGTGACCACGACGTCGATGCGGTGGCGCCGCAGCAGCTCTCGCTCCCCGTCGAGGGGGAAGGGGCCACGGTCGAGCAGTACCTCCATGCGGGCCGGATGGGGTGGCTCGGGTGCATCGACGGATCGTACGAGAAACCACAGGTCGTCAAGGTCCGCGAAGGCGGCCAGGCCCATGCGCCCGGTGGTGAGGAAGATACGACGGCCGAGTGCGGGCAGCGCCCGTGCCGCTTCCTCCAGTGAACCCACTTCGTGCCACCGGTCGCCCTCGGCGGGGACCCAGCCGGGCCGGCGCAGGGCGAGCAGGGGAACATGGGTTGCGGCAGCGGCCTGTGCCGCGTTGAAGCTGATCTTCCCGGCGAAGGGATGGGTGGCGTCGACGATCACGTCGACCGTCTGCTCGCTCAGCCACGCCGCCAGCCCTTCGGCCCCGCCGAAGCCGCCGACGCGGGTCTCGCCCGGGGGCAGCCTGGGGCTGGCGACGCGTCCGGCAAGGGAGTTGGTCAGCTTCAGCCCCGGAGTGCCGTGGAGGAGTTCGGCAAGGCGGCGGGCTTCCGTGGTTCCGCCGAGGATCAGTACGTGCATGAGGGTGTGGGTCCGTTCATGAGTGGCAGTGAGGGTCGAGACGTGGTGCAGGCGGGCGGGGCGCATGGTTCCGGTCAGGTGAAGGGCGGTCGCCGCGCCCAGCTGGAGCACACGGGGCTGCGGCACGGCTGGACCACGGGGGCCTGCGCGACGGCGGCCACCACGGCCGCGTACACCGCCCTGCTGACCGGTGAGTTTCCCGACCCGGTGACGATCACGCTGCCCAAGGGGCAGACGCCGTCCTTCGCGCTGGCCGCGGAGGAGTTGACCGAAGGGGCCGCGATGGCGGGGATCGTGAAGGACGCGGGGGACGATCCCGACGTCACGCACGGCGCTCTGGTCCGGGCGACGGTCCGGCGGCTGCCCGCAGGCAGTGGCGTCGTCTTCAGGGCCGGACCCGGCGTGGGGACGATCACCAGGCCCGGCCTTCCATTGCCCGTCGGTGAAGCGGCCGTCAACCCCGTTCCCCGTCGCATGATGAGCGAGCACGTCGCCGAAGTGGCCGCCCGGCACGGCGGCAGCGGCAACGTGGAGATCACCGTCTCCGTCGACCACGGCGAGGAGATAGCCCGCTCCACCTGGAACCCACGGCTCGGCATCCTCGGCGGCCTGTCCATCCTCGGCACCACGGGCATCGTCGTGCCGTACTCCTGCTCGGCCTGGATCGACTCCATCCGGCGGGGCGTGGACGTGGCCCGCGCGGCCGGACGGACCCATGTCGCCGGGTGCACCGGGTCGACGTCCGAGAAGACCGTCGTCGCCGAGTACGGCCTGCCCGAGGACGCCCTGCTCGACATGGGGGACTTCGCGGGCGCCGTGCTGAAGTACATCCGCCGGCACCCGGTGGACCGCCTCACGATCTGCGGTGGCTTCGCCAAACTCTCCAAGCTCGCCGCCGGCCATCTGGACCTGCACTCCGGCCGCTCCCAGGTCGACAAAGGCTTCCTCGCCGAACTGGCCAGGCGGGGCGGCGCGGACGAGACGCTGGCCGCCGTCGTGGCCGACGCGAACACAGGGCTCGCCGCGCTCCAGCTGTGCCAGGCCGCCGGGGTACCGCTCGGCGACCTGGTGGCGAGGACGGCCCGCGACGAGGCGCTGGCCGTGCTGCGCGGCGCGCCCGTCGCGGTGGACGTCATCTGCATCGACCGTGCAGGGACGGTCGTGGGCCGCAGTACGGTGGCATGATTCACCCGCGCCGAGGCACCGGGCCCGCCGGTCACTCGTAGGCCGGCCCCACCCTGATGCGGTTCCCGTCGGGGTCGCGGAGTCTAGCTCGCGCCCCCACGGCGCCTCCTCGACACGGACCCCGAACTCGGCGGCCACGGCGTCCATATCGGCGACCCTCAGGTACACCAAGGTGTCCGGCCGTGCGTCGCCCTCGTGCTCCGAGTGGAAGACGCGTATCCGGCCCCGGGCGACCTCGGTGAAAACGGGGAGTCCCGGTTCGAACCGGTGCTCCCACTGCTGAGTGAAGCCCAGACGTGCGTACCACCTGACAGTTTCGGCGGCGTCGCTCACCCGCAGGACGGGGATCACCTCCTCAGCAGTTATGACGCTCCCGCTCCGGCGAGTACAGGTGGCTGTCGCGGAACTGTTCCGCTCCGAGCGTCCGCCCCACCATGATGACCGCGGTACGCAGCACGTCGGCCTCCTTCACCTTCTGGGCGATCTCGTCCAGCGTGCCCCGGATGATCAGCTCGTCCGGGCGGGAGGCGTAGGCCACGACCGCGGCGGGGCAGTCGGCACCGTAGTGCGGGAGGAGTTCCTCCACCACGCGGTCCACGTACTTGGCGGCCAGGTGCAGCACGATCAGCGCGCCGCTGCGGCCCAGCGTGGCCAGGTCCTCGCCTTCCGGCATGGCGGTGGCGCGGTTGGCAACACGGGTGAGGATGACGGTCTGGCCGACGGTGGGCACGGTCAGCTCCCGCTTGAGGGAGGCGGCCGCGGCGGCGAAGGCGGGAACGCCGGGGACGACCTCGTAGGGGATCCCGGCCGCGTCGAGCCGTCGCATCTGCTCGGCGACCGCGCTGAACACGGACGGGTCGCCCGAGTGCAGCCGGGCCACGTCGTGCCCCTCCTGGTGGGCGCGGAGCAACTCGGCGGTGATCTCGTCCAAATCGAGCTGGGCGGTGTCCACCAGGCGTGCGTCCGGCGGGCACTCGGCCAGCAGTTCGCGCGGGACGAGGCTGCCCGCGTACAGGCAGACCTGGCAGGCGGCGAGCGTCCGGGCGCCGCGCACCGTGATCAGGTCGGCGGCGCCGGGGCCGGCGCCGATGAAGTACACGGTCATCTGTCTGCTCCTGGAGGGGGGTTGGGGGTCTTCTGAACAGACCACTGGGTGACCGGCATGGCCTGCCGCCAGCCGGTGAAGCCGCCCACGGGCACGGCGTACGCCACCGCGAGCCGCACCAGCTCACCACCGTGGCGGCGGTGGGCGTCGGCGAGCAGCGCCTCGGACTCCAGCGTGACCGTGTTGGCGACGAGCCGCCCGCCGGGTGACAGGGCCGCCCAGCAGGCGTCGAGGAGACCGCGGGCCGTAAGTCCCCCGCCGACGAACACGGCGTGAGGCGCGGGGAGTTCGGCCAGCGCGCCCGGAGCGTCACCGGTGACCACCCGAAGTCCCGGCACGCCGAGTCGCTCTGCGTTACGGAGGATACGTTCGGCACGTACCTGGTCGCGTTCGACGGTGACGGCCCGGCACGACGGGTGGGTGCGCATCCACTCGATGGCGATCGAACCCGACCCGCCACCGACGTCCCACAGGAGTTCGCCCGGGGCGGGGGCCAGCGCACCGAGCGTGGCGGCCCGGATGTGCCTCTTGGTGAGCTGCCCGTCGTGCTCGTACGCCTCGTCCGGCAGCCCCGGCACCGCACCGAGTCGCAGGGCGTCCGGTGCCCGGCGGCATTCGACGGCCACGATGTTGAGCGGATCGCCGGACTGCTGGGTCCGCGCCCAGTCGTCGGCAGTGGTCTCGGCGGTCACACGCTCCCGGTCGCCACCGAGTTGTTCCAGGACACGCATCCTGCTCGGTCCGAAGCCGCGGTCGATGAGCAGCGCGGCGACGTCTTCGGGAGTGCGGGCGTCGGCGCTCAGGACGAGGAGTCGCCGGCCGTCGTGCAGGGCGGCGGCGAGGCGGGCGGTGGGGCGGCCCACCAGGGTGACGACCTCGACGTCCTCCAGCGGCCAGCCCAGCCGGGCGGAGGCATAGGACACGGACGACGGGTGAGGAAGGACGCGCAGTGCGTCGACCTCTTCGGCGAGCGTGCGTCCGATGCCGTAGAACATCGGGTCACCGCTAGCCAGGACGGCGATACGGCGGCCTGCGTGAGCGGCGAGCAGGCGGGAGACGGCGGGGCGCAGGGGTGAGGGCCAGGCGACGCGCTCGCCGGCGCACTCGGTGGGCAGCAGGTCCAGCTGGCGCGGACCCCCGATGAGAACGTCGGCACGGCGCAGTTCCGCTCGGGAGGGTTCGGCCAGACCCGACCAGCCGTCGGCTCCTGTCCCGACGACCGTGACGACGGAGGGCGGGCCTTGTCGGGCGGGGGTCACTGCTGGCTACCTCGAAGTTCAGGGGTGCGACAGGGGCGCACTCTACTAAGCGATCACCCGTGCGACCGAGTCCGGGTTCACATCCGGTCGGATCTTATTGCACACTGTTCGCAATAACGTAGATATCGCAGGAAGGGGAGGGCATGGGCTCTCCGATCGTGCTCGGGATCGAGTCGTCGTGTGACGAGACCGGTGCGGGGCTCGTCCGGGACGGGCGCCTGCTCGGGCACGCCGTGGCGTCGAGCATGGACGAGCACGCCCGCTTCGGCGGAGTGGTGCCCGAGATCGCTTCCCGCGCCCACCTGCATGCCCTGCGCCCGGTGGTGCGTCAGGCACTGGACCAGGCGGGGCTGCGGCTCTCCGACATCGGGGCGGTCGCTGTGACCACGGGCCCGGGGCTGTCCGGCGCCCTTCAAGTGGGCCTCGCGGGGGCGAAGGGCATCGCCTACGCGCTCGGCGTCCCGCTTCACGGCGTGCACCACCTGGCCGGTCATGTCGCCGCCGACACACTGGAGCACGGGCCGCTGCCCGACCCGTGCATGGTGCTGATCGTCTCCGGCGGCCACACCTCGCTGCTCCTCGTGCGCGACCTGGCCCGCGACCCAATCGCCCACCTAGGCGACACCCTCGACGACGCCGCCGGAGAGTGCTTCGACAAGGTCGCGCGGGTCTTCGGTCTGCCGTACCCCGGCGGTCCGGCCATCGACCGGGCCGCCCGAGAGGGCGACCCCGGCGCCGTTCCCTTCCCGCGCCCGCTTCCGGGGTCGTACGACTTCTCCTTCTCGGGGCTGAAGACGGCGGCGGCCCGCTGGGCCGAGTCCCACGCCGGCCGTGAGCTGCCCGTCCACGACGGGGCCGCGTCACTGCAGGAGGCGGTCGCCGACGTCCTGACCCGCAAGGCCGTGGCCGCCTGTGTGGAGCACGGGGTCGGCACGCTGGTCGTAGTCGGCGGGGTCGCCGCGAACTCCAGGGTGCGGTCACTGGCCGAGGAGCGCTGCCGGGCGGCCGGCATCACGCTGCGGGTGCCGCCGCTCAGCCTGTGCACGGACAACGGCGCGATGATCGCCGCCGTCGGCGACCTCCTCGTACGGGCCGGGGCCGAGCCGGCCCCGCTGGACGTGTCGATCGACCCGTCGGCACCGCTGGAGTACGCGGCCCTGCATCCGGTCGTGGCCGGAGCGGTGGCGGCGTGACGGACATCCGTGTCGTCCCGTACGACGCTCTCCTGCCTCACAGCGCGGCCCTGCGCTCCGTCTACGCCGACGCGTTCTGCGCGCCGCCCTGGAACGAGGACGAGGAAAGGGCGGACGCCTTCGTCGCACGGCTCGGCTCGGACGTACGGCGTCCGGGGTTCACCGCAGCGCTCGCCTTCGACGGGCCGGACGTCGTGGGTTTCGCGACCGCCTGGGCCACTCCCACCCCCTTCCCGGTCGACCGTTGCCATCCGCAAGCGGCCGCCGGTCTGGGCCCGAGCCGCACCGAGGAGTGGCTGTGCGGTGCCCGTGAGATCGATGAACTCGCCGTCCGTTCCACCGTCCATGGCACCGGAATCGCTGCCGGCCTCCTGCGAGCGGTGACCGAGGACGCGCCGGACGGCCGCGCCTGGCTGCTCACCTCCCTCAAGTCGACCCGGGCCATGGCCTTCTACCGTCGCCAGGGCTGGACCCAGGCCACCCACCCCTCCCCCGACGGGCAGGGCATCGCGGTGTTCCTCGGCCCCCGCCACCCCGCCCGAGCCCTGGCCGTCCAGCCTTTGTAGCCCCCGGAGAACACCGTGCGCACCGCCGAGATCCGCCGCCGTTTCCTCGGCTTCTTCGCCGAGCGCGGTCACACCGTCGTGCCCGGCGCCCCGCTGCCCACGCCCGACCCGACGTTGCTCTTCGTCAACGCGGGCATGGTCCCCTTCAAGCCGTACCTGACGGGCGAGGCACCGGCGCCGTGGCCGCGGGCGACGAGCGTGCAGAAGTGCGTGCGCACCCTGGACATCGAGGAGGTCGGCACCACCCGGCACGGCTCCTTCTTCCAGATGAACGGCAACTTCTCCCTCGGCGACTACTTCAAGGAGGAAGCCGTCGCCTTCGCCTGGGAGCTGTCCACCTCGCCGGTGGCGGAGGGCGGCTACGGTCTGGATCCGGACCGGATCTGGGTGACCGTGCACCACACCGACGACGAATCCCGTGCCCTGTGGCGGCGGCTCGCCGGACTGCCCGACGAGCGGATCGTGGCACGCGGCGACGAGGACAACTTCTGATCCATGGGGGTGCCCGGTCCGTGCGGTCCCTACTCGGAGTTGTACTACGACCGCGGTCCGGCGCTCGGCCTCCCGGGCGGCCCGGCGGCCGACCAGGACCGGTACATGGAGTTCTGGAATCTGGTCTTCATCCAGTACGAACGAGGCGAAGGTTCCGGCAAGTCCGGCTACCCCATTTTCGGCGAACTGCCCCGCCGCGACATCGACACCGGCATGGGCCTGGAACGCATGGCCACCCTGCTCCAGGGTGTCGACAACCTCTACGAGATCGACGAGACCCGCCCGATTCTCGATCGGCCCGCCGCGCTGGCCGGTGTCCGTTACGGCATGGACACCGAGACCGACGTACGCCTGCGGGTGGTCGCGACCACGTCCGCACCGCGCTGATGCTGCTCGCCGACGACACCTCCCCTGGCAACGAGGGCCGCGGCTACGTCCTGCGCCGCATCCTGCGCCGTGCCGTGCGCGCGATGCGCCAACTCGGCTACCAGGAAACCGCGCTGCCCGAACTGCTGGCCGTGGCCCGCGACTGCCTGGCGCCCAGCTACTCAGAGGTCACCGACACCTACGACCGGATCATCGACCGGGCGGCCGGCGAGGAGGACGCCTTCCGCACGACCCTCCGCCAGGGAACGACCGTCCTGGACACGGCCGTCGCCGAGGTCGAGTCGGGCGGCGGTCGCCGGCTGCCCGGCGCGAAGGCGTTGTTCCTGCTGCACGACACGTACGGCTTCCCGATCGACCTCACACGGGAGATGGCAGCCGAACAGGGCGTGGAGGTCGACCGCGAGGGCTTCACCACCCTGATGCGCGAACAACGCGAACGCGCCCGAGCCGACGCCCGCGCCCGCAAGTCGGGCGGCACGACGGACACAGCCATCCTGCGACGAGTCTTGGACGAACACGGTCCGGCCGACTGGCGCGCGTGGGACACCCTGACCACCCAGTCCCGTGGTCTCACCGTGCTGACCGCCTCCGGCCCGTCCCCGGTAGCGGGCGAGGGAGACATCGTGACCGTGGTCCTGGACCGCAGCCCGTTCTACGCCGAGTCCGGTGGCCAGGACAGCGACGCCGGCCGCCTCTCCGGCCCGCCGATGGAGGCCGAGGTCCTGGACGTGCAGCGTCCGCTGCCCGGCCTCGTGGCCCACCAGGTGCGCGTCACGGCAGGTGAACTCGCTGTCGGTGACGAGGTCACGGCGGCCGTGGATCCCGAGTGGCGGCTCGGCGCGCGCCAGGCCCACTCCGGCACCCACATCCTGCACGCGGCCCTGCGCCAGGTTCTCGGCCCCGTCACCGGCCGAGCTGGACGAAGGGAGCGGGAGCCTTCACCAGCTCCGGTACGCGCGGGACAGATGCGTCGACGGCAGGCTCCTGAGCCGTATGCCTTGCGGCGGTCGCCTGCTCCTGCGGCGGGGCTTGGTCAGCTGTGACGCTTCGTCAAGGTGGTTCCTGCGGACTGGTTACCGCCAGCCCCTCATGGCTGGATGGTCCGGGCTCGGCAAGTCGGTCACATATCTGCCGGGTTGCCGTGGCAGCGGTCGTCTGTGTACGTCGGCGCCATCAGATGACACTCCAAGCAGGAGGCGCCGGCCGCGTGGTGAAGTCGCCGCCGGCGCCCCGATTGTCACTTGTTCTCTCACTTCTCGGCGCTGCCCGCTTCGTGCTGGGCACCTGCGGACGCGTCGGCGTGCCCGCCGGGGCCGTCGGCGCCCTCCGGGGTCTCCGCCTGGCCGTGTTCGCCCGGCTGCTCGTTGTCGGGGGCGTTCTGGTCGCCGTGCTGGATGTTGTCGGTGTCCGGTCCGGTCGGCTCCGGCGGCGTGTCCTGTCGCACGACGGACGCGGTCGGAGCCGCACTCGTGCTGGACCCGGCGACGGCAGCGCCGATCCCTGCCCCGCCGAGGGTCAGGGCAGCGACCGCCGTGGCCGCGATCTTCCGGTGGAACTTCATGATGTCCGCCTTTTCGAACGGATCGATGTACTGATGCCCTCAGTGTGCGAAGCGGCTCGTGAAGCGACCGTGTGCGGCTGATGTGAACGCTGACATGCTGGGATTCGGAGTTCGGCACGGGCGCGACCGCGGCCGGCACGACACGGCACCGTCGAGCCGTTGGCCACGGTGAACACCGCCACGGGCAAGGTCTTGCCGGTTTCCGCAGGACGACCGGCCGAACGCCCGGACCAGAGGTCGACTGGATCACCGACGGGATCTTCCGAACCTGCAGGACAGTCTCCCGACCTGCTCCACGCCCGTACGACACCGCAGTGCCGTCGGGCCCGGGCGAGCTATGACATCTCACCGTGAGCCGGTCCCTGCTCATGAGCCGGGGCGAGCGGGATTTCCAGGCGGACCCGGGCGCCTCCTCCCTCTGGATTGTCCGCCACCACGCTGCCGCCGTGGGCCTCGGCGATGGACCGCACGATCGCCAGGCCCAGCCCGGCGCCGCCGCCTGCCCGGGCCCGTGCGGCGTCGGCACGCCGGAACCGCTCGAAGGCCAGCGGGAGGAACGCGGGCGGGAACCCGGGCCCGTGGTCACGTACCTCGATCACGGCGACGTCGGCTCCGGGCCCGTGACGGGTGCTGAGCGTCACGTCGATGACGGCGCCGTCCGGGCTGTGACGCACGGCGTTGTCGAGGAGGTTGTCCACCGCCTGACGCAGCCGGTCGGGATCGGCCACGATGCGCACCGTTGTGTCGGCGTGCAGGGTCAGGCGGACGCCGCGGGTCTCGGCGCGTGCTGAAGCCGCGTGGACGCCTCGGGCGAGGACATCGGCCGGGGCTATCGGTCCGGCTCGCAGACAGGCGTGACCTTCGTCCGCGCGGGCGAGCACCAGCAGGTCCTCGGCCAGCCTGATCAGCCGGTCGGTGTCGGCCGCCGCCGCGGTGATCGCGTCCACCAGTGCCTGGTGGGATCGGCCCGGCCGGCTCGCCAGTTCCAGCTCGGCCTTCAGCGTGGTCAGCGGAGTGCGCAGTTCGTGGCCGGCGTCGGCGACGAAGCCGCGTTCCCGCTCCAGGGCCCGGGCCAGGCGGTCCAGTACGGCGTTCATGGTGGTCGCCAGCGTCGCGATCTCATCGCGGGTCCTGGGCACCGGGAGGCGGGCTGCGGTGTCGTGCTCGGAGATGTCTGCCAGGCGTCGTCGCATGCGTTCCACCGGGCGCAGCGCGGAGCCGGTCAGGGCGTAGGCGCCGAGGCCGGCGAGGACGACGGCCGACGGTCCGGCGATCCACAGCGCGGTGCTGGTGCGTGCGGTCGCCTCTTCGGCCAGATGGGAGCCGGTGCCCACCACGACGAGGACGGGCCGGGCGCCATGATGGGCCGGCACGGCCAGCATCCGGTACTTTTCGCCCTCCACTGTGGTGGTGAACTTCACCGGGGCGTGCCCGGCGGCCCGCCGTTGCGCGGCGTCCACCAGAGGTTGCCGGACGGCCGGGTCGGTGGTCGCCAGCACCGCGCCGTCGCGGGCGAGGACCTGCGTGATGTCGTCCGATACCGGGTTCTGGCCGTGCTGGTCTCCCTGCTGGCCACTGTCCCGGCTCTCGGAAGGCGGGGGCGGGGCGAGTGGCGGCAGCGGCCCGGCGGAGGCGAGGCGCGCGACTTCCGCCTCGGCCCGCACGCGCAGCGTGGAGGCCAGGGAGCTGTTCAGACCTGCCGTCAACTGCTGGAGGAACAGCAGCCCCGCGGCGGCGATGACGACCGCGGTGCCCAGCGCGAACACCAGCGCCAGCCGCCACCTCAGGGTCATGACCGCTCATCCGCCCTTCGCGGGAGCCTGGGGCCGCAGCCGGTATCCGGCTCCGCGCACGGTTTCCAGATGGGATTCTCCGCCCGGCTCGTCGATCTTGCGGCGCAGGTACGCCACATACTGGTCGACGACGTTGGACACCCCGTCGTAGGCGAAGTCCCACACGTGCTCCAGGATCCGGGTGCGGGTCAGTACATCGCCGGGATACCGCAGGAACAGCTCCAGCAGGGCGAACTCTTTGGGCGACAGCTGTAGCTCCGACGGCCCCCGCCACACCCGCCGACTGGACGGGTCCAAACGCAGATCACCCACGGCAAGGAGCGCGGGCCGTTCCCTGGCCCCCCTCCGTACCAGGGCCCGCAGCCGCGCGAACAGCTCGGCGAAGCTGAAGGGCTTGGTCAGGTAGTCGTCCGCGCCCGAGTCCAGCCCCCGCACCCGGTCGGTGACCGCGTCGCGGGCCGTCAGCAAGAGCACCGGCGACCAGCATCCCCCGGCCCGCAGCCTGCGGCACACCTCGAAACCGTCGAAAACCGGCAGCATCACGTCCAGCACGATCACGTCGTAGGGGCTCTCCTGCGCCCGCCACACCGCCTCCGGACCGTCCACGGCGACATCGACGGCGTACCCCTCCTCACACAGCCCGCGCTGCAGCAGCGCCGCTGTGCGGACCTCGTCCTCGACCACCAGCACCCGCACACCACCACCGTAGGAGCCCCTGCATGTGAGCAGCATGTGAGGACAGCCCGTGGCCATGCCGCGCTCTGGCCGTCGCGGTGTGGGCGGGGCCGACTGTTCCGCACGCTCCTCCGCTCTCACGCGCACGCCAGACGCTGTGGACCTGGCCAGACGCCTGACCGACCCTGCTCTCAGGCCGGCCGACCGCCGCCCTCGCGCGGCCACGCGCACTCTCCGCCCGGTGTCGGGCTTGCTGCCCGTCGTCGGCGCTGCGGACGGCCTCCGCAACCGGGCTGCGGTCTCGCAGCTGGCCGCCGTTTCCGTAGTCGTCCGGCCGAAGGCCGGACGTGTCCGGGACGCAGGCCGCGTTACAACTCGGACGCGAACTCGGCGACGCGAGCAGCTCGTCGCCATCGCTACCACGCTCGCCGCCATCACTAGGCTGGCGCAGTGGACGCGGTGCTGAGTTGGCAGCAGCCCTGGCGGCGCGGTCGGGACGGTCCGTGAACGTCTGCTGAGGCCCCGCGCCGATCTCCCGGTGGGCGACCTCCTTCAAGGCAAGCCGCTGGATGGCCACCCCGCCCTCGACCTGGCTGACGCGTGACCCCGTGATGGAGGCGAGCACCGCCGGGCGGCGAAAGAAGGCAAGGTAAGAATCAAGTACGTGGGGGCCTGCCCGGGTGACTGCGGCTTTGCGACATACATGTACTCCTCTGCGCCGGTTCCGACCGCTTCCGAGTCGCCGCGCGGACGATCCTGGTTAAACCTGGAGGGGCGCGATCGACCTTGTGGGGCGGACGCGCCGCAGGGGGAAATCCGTCGCCCAACGGGAGACCACCATGCATGCCTCTCTCCGCAGCCGCTGTGTCCGTGCGCTCGCCGCAGGCGCCCTGTCCGCCGCGCTGGTATCGGCCGGATCGGCCGGAGCCTTCGCCGTCGGCAACGCGCCGATGCCGACGCCGAGCGCCACGCACAGCAAGACGCCGATGACCAAGGCCTCGATCACGATCAAGGCCAACCAGACGTCCGTCAAGGCTGGGCAGAGCGTCACGTTCACCGGTCAGACCACCGGGCTGAAGTCCGGCACGAAGCTGGTCCTGCAGCACCTGCGCAACGGCAAGTGGACCACGCTGAGCTCAAGCACCACGGTGACGAAGGGCCACACCTATGCGCTGACCGGCAAGCTCAGCACCAAGGGCACGCAGCACCTCCGGGTGTCGACGTCCGGCACGACGCACTCCCCCACGGTGATCGTCAAGGTGTCCTGACCGAGGCCGGGGCCGCAGCCCACGACCGCAGTCCCCGCAGCAGCAGGTCGAGGGCCGCCTGGAACTCGCCCGCGACTGGCCGCTCCCACTCCCGCGCATACGGGTCGAAGCGGCCGGTCGTGTGGCCTTGTGCGGGGCCTGGGGGTCGGCAAGCCCGTCACCCGTCCTTCGCGACCCGGCAGGCTTCTCCAAACCCTATACAGCCGCCGCCCTACCCGACTTCCTCCACCAACTTGACCGAGGCGCTTTGCGCGCGGTGACCACCAGGGAGCTGCTGAGCTGATGCATCGCGCGACCATCGCCCGGCTACTGATGACCGGCGCCGCCCTCGCCACGCTCGCCGGCTGCAGCAGTGCAATCGGCCACAGGGACGAGGCTCTTGCCTCCAAGGCCCCCTTTGACCCCGCCCAGCAACAGAGGATCCGGGGCCTGAGGGGCATGCCGCCCGTGCTCGACCCGGACGACCTCTACGCGGCCGACCGCCCGAACCAGCTCTCGCCGGCGGTCAAGGACTTCCCGTCCCGCGTGTACGTCCCCAACACCAACTCCGACACCGTGTCGGTCATCGACCCGAAGACGTACAAGGTCATCGAGACGATCCCGGTCGGCAGGCAGCCGCAGCACGTAGTGCCGTCCTGGGACCTGAAGACGCTGTGGGTCAACAACGACCTGGGCAACTCGCTCACCCCCATCGACCCAAGGACCGGCGAGGCGGGCAAGCCGGTTGCCGTGCATGACCCGTACAACCTGTACTTCACGCCGGACGGCAAGTACGCGGTCGTGATGGCCTCCAACGACCGGCAGCTGGTCTTCCGCGACGCCCACACCATGAAGATGGTCAAGGCTGTCCCGGCCAGCTGCCACGGCGTCAACCATGCCGACTTCTCCATGGACGGCCGCTACTTCATCGTCTCCTGCGAGTTCAGCGGCGAGCTGCTCAAGGTCGACACCGAGAAGATGGAGGTGACCGGCCAGCAGAAACTGCCGTTCCACGGTGCCATGCCGCAGGACGTGAAGATCTCTCCGGACGGCAAGAAGTTCTACATCGCCGACATGATGGCCGACGGCTTGTGGGTCCTGGACGGAGACGCCTTCTCCAGGCCGTCCCTCCTGCCCACCGGAAAGGGCGCGCACGGCCTCTACATCAGCCGTGACTCCCGCGAGATGTACATCTCCAACCGGGGCGAGGGCACCATCTCCGTGTTCGACTTCAAGGAGGACCGGCTGACCAAGAAGTGGCGCCTGCCGAACGGCGGCAGCCCCGACATGGGCGGCGTCTCCGCTGACGGCAAGGTCCTGTGGCTGTCCGGCCGCTACAACTCCGAGGTGTACGCCATCGACACCGCCACTGGCGAACAGCTTGCCCGCGTCAGGGTGGGCAGCGGCCCGCACGGCCTCGCGGTCTATCCGCAGCCGGGCCGCTACTCGCTGGGTCACACGGGCATCTTCCGCTGATGCAAGGGCGCTGATCTGGGGCGACCACCAGACGCACCACGAGCTGCGCCGCTGGCCTGGGCAGACAGGACGGCTCCCGGGAAGGAGTCACTCCTCACGCCGGAGGATGACCGTGTGTCTCCCGCCCCTGCCCGAGGCACACTGGAGTATCGATACAGGTGGCGGCGGTCCGAGCGGTCGACGCCGGTACGAACCCGGCCGTCAGTGATCGCCCGGTCTCCGCTTGTGCCCACAAGCGCAGGGACTCCACCGGCGAGGCCCTGCGGTCGGAAAGGGGGCGCCGTGAGGAACCCGCTGTTCCTGGACCCGGCAGGCGCCACTGGGGCGCGCCATACCCGCCTGCCGGTGAACGAGCCTCGGCCCATCGTCGTCGACCGTAGTGACAGGTGCCCGGCCACCACGGCCTCGGGACGGCCCCGCCCTCCTGCCACGCCGAGTCTGAACGCGGTCCGGCATCCTGCCGCGGCGGGCTCATGACCAGAGCCGGGCCGTTCCGCACCACCGGGCTGATGGCGCTGACCGGCTGGCCGTTCCTGGCTCTGCTGTGCACGTTCTCGATCGCGCTGATCACCGTGACGATGACGATGTGGAACCGCTGGCCGACGGGCTGGGCCCCGGTGCTGCGACTGGGGTGCCTGTTGCTGCTGATGGTGGCGGGCGCCGTGGTGACGGCCGATGTCGTCAACCGCGAGTTCGGTTTCTACACCTCGTTCGACGACCTCCTCGGCCGACTGCCGCCCGTCACCGCGACGCCCTGCTCCGCCGGCATCGACAGGCCGCCCGCGGCGCCGGCGCACGGACGCATCGAGCACGTTCGCCTGGCCGGTTCCGTCTCCGGCATCTCGCGCGACGCGTTGGTCTACCTCCCGGCCGTATACGCGTCACCGGCTGCTGCCCGCAGCCGCTTCCCGGTGATCGAGCTGTTCCACGGCTACCCGGGCGGGCCCGGTGCCTGGCAGCGCCACCTGGACCTGACCGCCGTGCTGGACCGGGAGATCGCCGCGCGCTGCATGCCGCCGGTGATCGTCGTCATCCCGACGGACAGCGATCCGGGGCACGACGGCGAGTGCGTGGACGCGCTGGGCGGCCGACGCAACGAGACCTATCTGGCGGTGGACGTACCAGCGCAGCTGACGGCCCGCTACCGTGTCTCCAACGCGCCCCGCAGCTGGGCGGCGATGGGGTACTCCACCGGCGGGTTCTGTGCCGTCAACATCGCCTTCCACCACCCGGCACGGTACGCGGCCGCCGCAGCTCTGTCCGGATACTTCACCCCGGTCACCGACCCCTCCACCGGGGACCTCTACCGGGGCAGGCGTGGTGAGCGGCAGTGGAACAGCCCACAGTGGCAGGCCGCACACCGGCACATCGACGTGCCCCTGTACGTCGTGGCCGGACGAGCCGACCCCGAGGCACAGCGCGCCATCGAGCATCTGAAGGCCGCTGCCCGGGGCCGCGTTCCCATCACCACAGGTGAGTCCCCGGCGGGCGGGCACAACTTCACCGTATGGTCCAAGGCATGCCCAGCCGCGTTCGACTGGCTCGCCGGCCACCTCCCGGTGTCCGTGCCCTCGCTCGCACCCCAACCCCAGGACCTGGGTGGGTGAGCCATGGGAACCACAACAGGACCTCACATCAGGACCTACGCCTTCGGGCTCGGCGCCGTCCTCGGGATGATCGGCGCGCTCGCCTACAGCTCGTTCGTGCTGCAAGCCCTCCTCCACACGGGCCTCAGCCCGCTGCGCTCCTATGTCAGCGAACTGTCCGTCGCCAGCAGGCCGTACGCATTCCTCTTCCGCGCGGGCGATATCACCGCAGGCTGCGGCCTCCTGGCCTTGGCCATGGCCCTCGCCCGGCGGCTACCCGCCACTCGCCGGGGCGCGAGTGGATGCGTGGCTCTGGCCGTCACCGCGGCGGCCTCGATCGGCGATGGCCTGTGGCCCATGCCCTGCGCCCCGTCCGTCGACCCGGTCTGCCGCGCGACCGACGGCGCCGACCTGGACCAGCAGCTCGGCCAGATCCACACCCTGTCGAGTCTGGCGGAATTCACCGGCGCGATACTCGTCATGCTCCTGCTGAGCAAGGTCCTTCAGCGCACCGGCCACCGCCGCCCGGCCCGGTGGAGTCTCACCGCAGGCGTCGCCACCGCCGCACTCGGAGCTCTGGAGATCGCCATGGCGCTCACGGGGGTGCGCTGGGTCGGCCTGCCCGAACGCGCACAGGTCCTGCTGGTCTCGGCCTGGTGCGCCGCCATGGCACGCTTCCTCATGCGCATACCCCCGGTGCCGGCGCACGGCATGATCCGACGGCCGTCCCCCAGCGCACGTCCCTCACCCGCTTCCGCCGCATCAACCCCTGCCGATCGTGAATGCGACATGCGTTCGTCAGATGGGCAGCGGGGCCGCCGGGCTCCTGCAACGGATGATCCAGCGTCGCCGGGCCCGATGTCGTCGATGCCCTGCCGGAATGTTGCAGGCCCTCACCGAGCACTACGGCACTGTGCCGCTGCTGTTCCGCCCGCCCTACGGTGTGTACAACAAGGACACCGAGACTGCGGTGAGAGCGTGCGGGCCCCGGGCGATCGTGTGGTGGCGGGAGACCGTGCGGATCACCAACCTCCAGTACCAACGGCCGGACAAGAAGTTGCACGCGGGCGACATCATTCTCGTCCATTTCCGCGGGCCCGAGCAGCTCCGAGGCGCCACCATGACACAGATGTTCGCCAGCCTGCTCAGGCAGATCGAGGAACAGGGATTCGCTGTGGCACGCCTGGAGGACTACATCCGTGCACCGAGCGGGTGAGGGATGAGGGAGGCTGGACGAGGCATGCGGCGGCCTCATCCGCTAGGCACCGCACTCCAGGCGGTACCCGTGTCCTCGCAGCGTAGTGATGTGCGGCAGTCGGCAAGGTCGGGCGGACTCCTCGGCCGCCTGGGTGAGACGACGGCGCAGGCCGGCCATGGTGACGTCCAGGGTCTTTGTGGGGCCGAACCAGTTCTCGTCCCACACCTGTGCCATCAGGGATTCCCGTGAGACGGCGGTGCCGGGATTCCGGACGAGCAGGGTGAGCAGGTCGAACTCCTTCGGCCGCAGGGGGATGTCCGTGCCGTGGAGTGTGCAGCGGCGTGCCGTGGTGTCGATGACGAGGTCGCCGATCCGTAGGGGCTGCTGTGGTTGCGGCGTGGTGGTCTGGCGGCGCAGGTGGGCGCGGAGGCGGGCCAGCAGGACGGTGAGGCTGAAGGGTTTGACGAGGTAGTCGTCGGCGCCGGCGTCGAGGCCGGCGATGACGTCGATGTCGTCGGTGCGGGCTGTGAGGATCACGATCAGCAGGTCGGGGAAGCGGGCGCGCAGGGTGCGGGCGAGGTCGAGGCCGTCGAGGTCGGGCAGGCCGAGGTCCAGGAGAACGGCGTCGTAGGCGGTGCGGGTGGCCTCGGCGAGGGCCGAGGTGCCGGTGCGGCTCCAGGTGGGGACGTAGCCGTTGCCGCGCAGGCCGGTTTCCAGGTGGCGTCCGATGGTGTCGTCGTCCTCCACGACGAGGATGCGGAGGCGGCTGCGGTCCGGTGCGGCGGGCGTACCCATGGTCGACAGCGTAGGCCGGGGCGGGGTGACCGGCACGGCCCTTCCGTGTCCGGACTGCTCACAGGTCCCGGAGCTCTTCCACGGCGGGGCGGCGGGCGCGGCGGATGCCGTTCAGGGCCGCGGCCAGTACGGCGAGCAGGGCGGCGGTCGCGGTGAGCGCGAGGTAGGCACCGGGCACGGCCAGGCTGCTCGGTGGTGGGTCGAAGACGCCCGTCAACACCTTGACCAGCATCTCGGACAGAGCCCAGCCGATCGCCGCGCCCCCGGCCAGGCCGGCCGCGGCCAGCAGGAGGGCCTCGGTGAGGACCATGCCGCGCAGCTGGCCGCTCCTGGCGCCGAGGACGGTGGCGAGGGCGAAGGTGCGGCGGCGTTCGGCGAGGCCGAGGGCGAGGACGAGTCCGCCGGCGCCGGCGGCCAGCAGGACGGCGAAGGCGAGTTCGATGCGGGTGAGTCCGGCCAGGTCGACGGAGGTAAGGCTGGTGCCGACGGTGCCACGGGTCTGGGTGAGGTCGGTGACCGTGGCGCCCGTGCCCAGCTTGGCCCGCAGCTGTGCGGCGATCTGCTTCTGGTGGGTGCCGCCGGTGTCGAGGAGGAAGGCGCCGACCGCGTCGCTGCCGGTGGCCTTGGCGATGTAGGAGGCGTTGGCGACGAAGAAGCTGTCCTTGGGGGCGGTGGGGAACTCCTTGGCGATGCCGGCGTAGTGGAAGGGAACGGTGCGCAGGGCCTTGGTGCGGGCGTCCTGGATGCGCAGGTTGACGGTGTCGCCGGGGGAGAGCTGGAAGTCGTTGACGGTCTCGACGCTGACCAGCAGGTTGTCCGGGCGCTGGGCCAGCTTGCGCATGAGCTGCTGGGCCGTGCCGCCGGCGAAGTAGGCGTCCTGCAGTGAGGTGGCCTGGGCGATGGTGTCGGGGTGGACGCCGTAGAGGTCCTGCAGGTCGGGGCCGACGTAGGCGAAGCGGTGCTGGAGCGGTTCGACATGGCGTACGCCGGAGATCCTCAGTGAGCCTGCGGCACCGGGCGGGATACGGGCGCCGGGTGGTTCGGTGACGGTGACGTCGGCGCCGTTGGTCAGGCGGGCGTCGACCTCGGCCTGTTGCTGGTAGGTGGCGTTGAAGACGGCGGTGGAGAGGGCGAAGGACACGGCGAGGGCGAGCAGCACCACCGAGCGGGCGAGTGGGCGGCGGCGCCGGGAGAGGGTGGCGGCGGTGGTGCCGGCGAGTGTTGCGGTCAGGGGCCGGGCAAGCCTGGCCAGGGCGGGGCGGCCGTGCGTGAGGGCGAGGAGAGTCAGGCGCCACAGCAGCAGGGCGGCGCCGATCCACAGCAGGGCGGGGCCGAGGAAGGCCCAGTACGACACGGAGATGCTGGGCACGCCCTCGGGGGCGAGGACGAGGGCGTACTGGTTGCCGGAGGAGGCGCGGAAGACGAGCCAGGAGCAGATCAGCACGGCGAAGTCCAGGCCGTACCGCATCCACCAGGGGGAGCGGGTGCTGCGGGCTCCGGCTTCCTTGCGGGTCTCGGCGACGGTCACCGCGCGCAGGTCGCGCAGGGCCGGGAAGAGGACGGCTGCGGCGGCGACGGCGGCACCGAGGACGAAGGCGATGCCGTACCAGGCGGCCCAGGTGCTCGCGCCCGCTCCGAAGGACGCACTGCCGAAGGCGAGGTGGCCGGTGAGCGCGGCGATACCCAGCCCGGTCATGCCGCCGGTGAGACCGATCAGGGCCGCCTCCAGGCCCGCGAGCGTGGTGATCTGGCGCGGGCGCAGGCCGCGCAGCCGCAGCAGGCCCTGCTCCTGGCGGCGCCGTTCGCTCCCGGCGGAGGCGACCGCGGCGGTGAGCGCGGCGGCCAGGACGGCGCCGGGGACGCCGAGGAAGAGGAAGAGGATCTGGGCGTAGAGGGCGTCCTGGCGGGCGGAGTCCAGGGCGGCGCCGAGGTTGTTGCCCACGAGGGCGGCACCCGAGGAGCGGGCCTCCAGGTTGCGGGCCGCGCCGGTAACGGCGGTGTAGGCGGCGGCCGGGTCGGAGGGCAGGCGCGTGGTATCGCGGGCGGCGTGGATCTGGGTGGTGGCGCCGGTGGAGCCGTGCGTGAGCGCGGCGAACCGGGCGGCGGGCAGCAGGACGACGTTGTCCGGGGGCGCGGTCGGCTGGGACTGGCTGGGGGCGCCGACCGTCTGGAAGAGGGAGTCGGCCTGGGGCAGGTCCACCACGCCGTCCACCTTCACCTGACGGGTTCCGGCGCCCGGCAACCGGACGGTGATGGTGTCGCCGGGCGCGGCGTGCAGGTTGGAGGCGGTCTGCTGGGCCAGCAGGACGCCGGTGGAGGAGCCGGAGAGGGTGCGGATCGCGTCGGGGAACAGGGCGCGGTAGCCGTCGGGCAGGCCGAGGGCCATGCCGGGGCCGGTGGTCTGGGAGCTGCCCTGCACGCGGGCGGTGAAGCCGCTCGTGCGGGCGTAGCCGACCGGCACGGCGGCGCGGGTGCCGGGGGCGCTGCGGACCAGGGAGAGCACGCTGTTCGGGTCGGCGCCGGGCTGCACCTGGACCTGCCAGTCGACGGCGACCGAGCGCACGGCGCGCTGGGTCATGGTCGCCTTCGACGCGGTGAGGAAGGAGCCGAGCGCGGCGACGAGGCCGACCGCGAGCGCGATGCCGGCCAGGGCGGCCAGCAGACGTCCGGTGCGATGGCGGGCGAGACCCCGCGTCCAGGCAGTGATCATGACACCCCTTCTGGTGCGAGCAGCCTGCCGTCGCGCATGGTGCGCCGGGCGGTGAGGCGCGCGGCGATGGCGGGGTCATGGGTGGTGACGACGAGGGCAGCGCCCGTGTGGTCGGCGGCTGTGAGCAGGGCGTCCAGCACCCGGGCGCCGGTGGTGTGGTCGAGGCGGCCGGTGGGCTCGTCGGCGAGGATCAGGCGCGGCGCCTGGGCCAGGACCCGGGCGGCGGCCACCCGCTGGGCCTGACCGCCGGAGATCTCCTCGGGCAGCCGGTCCGCCAGGTCGGCGGCATCGACCAGCGCGAGCGCCGCGAGGGCCGCCTGCCGGGCCTCGTCCTCCGGCCGGCCGGCGAGGACCAGGGGGAGAGCGGTGTTCTCTGCCACGCTCAGGGCGGGGATCAGGCTGTCGCCCTGGAAGACCAGTCCGATGTCGTACGGCCCCAAGGAGGCAGCCCGCCTCACTGTGCCGGTGGTGGGCTGCTCCAGCCCGGCCAGCAGGTGCAGCAGGGAGCTCTTGCCCGATCCGGAGGGGCCGACGACTGCGAGCCGGTCACCGGGTCCGATCTCCAGTTCGGCGCCGTGCACGGCCACGACCGCCTGCGGCCCGCGGCCGAAGGTGAGGGCCGCGTTCCGGCAGACGACGAGGGGCTCATCCGGTGGCATTCGGGGCCTCCTGCCGTTCTAGTGCCGTCACGGCACTGTCTGTCACTCCATCCGCCAGGCCGACGACCCGGTCGGCGACGCGGACAACCTCCGCGCTGTGCGTGACGATCACCACCGCGCAGCCCTGGGCGGCCCGCTCACGCAGCAGCGCGAGGACGACCTGCTCGGTCTCGCCGTCCAGTTCGCCGGTCGGTTCGTCGGCAAGCAGGACGTCGGGCGAGTTGGCCAGCGCCACGGCCAGTCCGGCGCGTGCCAGTTCGCCGCCGGACAGTTGCCGGGGCAGAGCGTGCGCCCGCCCGGCGAGGTCGAGTTGGCCGAGCAGCTCCTGTGCGCTGAGCGGGGGCCGGCCGGGGCGGGCCCGCTGGGCCAAGCGGATGTTGTCGCGGACACTCATATGGGGCAGCAGGTTGCGGGTCTGCAGCAGCACCCCGATGTGCCGGGCCCGCACCCGGGCCCGCTCGGCCTCCGGCCGGTGGCTGATGCGTACGCCGCTCACGCGCACCTCGCCGCCGGACGGTTCGTCGAGTCCCGCCAGGCACGCCAGCAGCGTCGACTTCCCCGACCCGGACGGCCCGACCACCGCGAGCGTCTCGCCGCGCCGCACCTGTAGGGACACCCCGCGCAGTGCGAGCGTCTCCTCCTCGCCGGCCCGGTAGAACCGGTAGAGCTCGCGGGCGGTGAGGACCGTGTCGTCCG
Source organism: Streptomyces cellostaticus (assembly GCF_001513965.1). Lineage (GTDB taxonomy): Bacteria > Actinomycetota > Actinomycetes > Streptomycetales > Streptomycetaceae > Streptomyces > Streptomyces cellostaticus. The sequence continues at coordinate 800,264 of NZ_KQ948015.1, forward strand.
CCATGGTGCTCACCGCCAGGCGAAGGAGTCGCTGATGACGCGCCAGGGGTCGACGTTGTCGGCGTTGACCGGCCCGGACAGCGTCAGGTCCACCTCGTGACCGGAGCGGTAGAAGGCGTACCGCTCGAAGGCGTCCCGCACGACCTTGCCGGTGACCGGGTCCTTCGGCGAGTCACCCTGGTAGGTGAGCAGCACGACCCGGCCGGCGTGCCGGGTCACCTCGGACACCTTGGGCGCCGCGAACTTCGGTACCTGCACGCGCAGTTGCGGAACAACTGTGTTGGTGACGGAGCCGGTCGTGGAAGCGGTGGAGGCGGAGTGCGCGTTGATCCGTACAGTGTTGAGCTTGTCCGTGAACGCGGTGGCGCCGCCGTCCCGCTGGGTCTGGGCCCAGCCCTCGGGGACCTTCACGGTGAAGCCGGGCCCGTTGAAGGGCACGTACGCCTGGTTGTCGGGGATGTCGCCGGGCGGGTTGGACTCGGTGGGGGCCGCGTTGTTCTGCGCGCCGCCCGACGACGAGGACGGCGCCGCGGTCGCGGGCGGGGAGCTCTTGGACGCCGTCGAGCCGGACCCGGAGCCGGAGCAGCCGGCGGTCACCGCAGCGACAAGCGCCAGCCCCACAGCCGCGGACGTCCTTACGTGTGCTGCCATGCCACTGCCCTCCAGGGAGTCGCCGGAGCGGACGGTCATGGCACTCACGCTAGGAAGAGGCCGGTTAACACCACGCTCGGCGACGGTTAGACGACGGCAAAAACGCGAGGGTGGCGTCCCCGGATCCGCGGCGGGGGTCAGGGCTCCTGGGCGGGGAGCAGGACGACCAGCCGGGCTCCGGGGTGGTTGTCCTCGACCAGGGTGCGGCCGTGGTGGGCCTTGACGACGTCGCGGGCGATGGCCAGACCGAGGCCGCTGCCGCCGGTGTCACGGGAGCGGGCGTCGTCCAGGCGGGTGAAGCGTTCGAAGACGCGTTCCCGGTCGGCGGCCGGGATGCCGGGGCCGTCGTCGGCGACGACCAGGCGGGCGGTGCCGTCCTGGGTGTGCAGGCTGACCGTGACCCGGCTGCTGGCGTGGCGCACGGCGTTGTCGAGGAGGTTGCGTACGACGCGGGCGAGGGCGTCCGCGTCGCCCAGTACGCGTGCCGCGCCGACGGCGCGCTGGTCGATCGGGAGCTGTGTGCGGTGGCGGGCCTCGCGTACTGCGGTGAAGACGATTTCGTCCAGGTCGACGGGGCGGGTCCGGATCCGGGGCCGGTCGTCGAGCCGGGCCAGCTGGAGGAGGTCGTCGACGAGCCGGGTGAGGCGTTCGCCGTCCCGCAGCAGGGACACGGCGAGGGCCCGTGTCTCCGGCGAGCGGGCGTGCCGGGCGGCCACGTCGAGACGGGTGCGCAGGGCACTGAGGGGGCTGCGCAGTTCGTGGGCGGCATCGGCGATGAAGCGTCGCTGCCGCCGGGTCGCCGTGTCCAGGCGTTCCAGCAGGTCGTTCAGTGTGCGCGCGAGCCTGGCGAGGGCGTCCGCGGTGGGCGGCACATCCAGTCGGCGGCCGAGGTCGGAGGCGCTGATCTCCGCAGTCTGGGCGCGCAGGACCTCCACGGGGCGCAGCGCGCGGCCGGTGAGCTGCCACACCACCGCCGTGAGCAGGACGACGACGGCCGGTGTCCCGACGGCCAGGCCGGCGGTGAGCCGGGCCAGCCCCTGGTCGACACTCTCGGTGGGAACGGCGACGTACACCGTCAAGGGACTGCCGTCCGGACCGGCGGGGACACCGACGGCACGCCAGGATCCGTTCTCGCCCACCGGGATGCCGTGAACGGTGTGCGCCCGCGGCGTGCTGGACCGGCTCGCCGGGAAGAAGAACGCCCGCGGTCGGCCGCGCAGGTTTCCCGAGCTTGCGACCACGGTGCCGGTGCGGTCGACGATCTGTACGGCGACCTCTCCGTGGTCGGCGGCCGGGATCTCCGCACCGGCCGGAGTGGTGTCGGCGTCCGCCGCGACGACCTCGGCGCGCTGGAGGGCACTGGTGTCCAGGCCCTGGATCAGGCTGGCGTGCAGCCAGAGGACGAGGAGGACGGCGGCCGAGGCCAGGCCGGCGGCGATGACCAGGGCAGCGGCGGCGGTCAGCCGCAGCCGCAGCGACCTGCGGGCCCACCAGGACCGGGCGCCGGCGGTCACCGCTCACCCTGCGGGGCTGCGCAGCCGGTATCCGGCGCCGCGGACGGTCTCGATGGTGCTGCGGCCGAACGGGGCGTCGATCTTGCGTCTGAGATAGCCGACGTACACCTCGACGATGTTGGTGTCGCCGTCGAAGTGCTCGTCCCATACGTGGGTGAGGATGTCCGTCTTGCTGAGCACTTCGTCGGTGTGTCGGGCCAAGTATTCCAGCAGGGCGAACTCCCGGGCGGTGAGCTCGATGTCCCGCTCCCCGCGCCGGCAGCGGTGGCGGGCGGGGTCCACGCTGAGGTCGCCGGCCCGGAGCACCGCGGGCCGGGCGGGTGCGCCGCGGCGCAGCAGTGCCCTGAGGTGGGCGACGAGGACGACGTACGAGAAGGGCTTGCTCAGGTAGTCGTCGGCGCCGAGGTCGAGGGCGTCCGCCTCGTCGTACTCGCCGTCCTTCGCGGTGAGCACCAGCACGGGCGTCCAGACCCTGGCGTGACGCAGCCGCTTGAGGACCTCGTAGCCGGACAGGCCGGGCAGCATGATGTCGAGCACGATCACGTCGTACGGTTCGTGCAGCGCCCGCCACAGCCCCTCCGGCCCGTCGTGGGCGATGTCCGTGACGAAGCCCTCCGCGGCGAGTCCCTCGGCGATCGCCGCGGCGAGTGAGCGCTCGTCCTCGATGATCAGCGTCCGCATGGCAGTCTCTGCTCTCCCGTCCACCATAGCCGTGAACGGTGACGGCCGTTCGGCTGAGAGGGAGCTGAGAAGCGGGGCTCCTCTCAGCCTGCTCTCAGTACCCGGATCGCAGGCTGGAGTCCTCAATGAAGTCACGGAGCAGGCAAGGAGGAGGACGACGATGAACGACCTCAGGGAGCAGCGCCGGGACCGGGGCGAGGACGCCTCGCGGCGCTCGCGGCAGCGGGAGCGCCACGGCCGGCGTGAGACCGGGGAGCGGCGCGACGACCGGCGGCGTGACGAGGGACGCCGGGAGACGGAAGACGAGCGGCGGGAGCGTCTGGTGCGCTCCGCGTTCGTGGCCGAACGGCCCTTCGGATAGGGGCTGCACTGGAGACAGCGGCGGCCCCGCACGGCTGACGGCACCGGTGGACGGTGCCGTCAGCCGTCGCGTACGGCGATCGCCGCGGCTCGCGTCGGGTCGACGGTGACGTCGGTGATGGTCCAGCCCGCGGGCTGCGCGGCCGTGCCGGCGCCCGTGCCGACGTAGTCGGTGGACAGTCCCCGGGTCAGGCCGGTGCCGATCCCCTTGAGCCAGGCTTCCTTGCGCACCCAGGCCCGGGTGAAGGCCAGGGCCCGCTCGTGGCCGGGCAGGCGGTCGAGTTCGGACTGTTCCCGGGGGTGGAGGGTGGTGGTGAGAGAGGCTACGGCCTCCGGGGGCGGGACTCGTTCGAGGTCGACGCCGACGGGAGTTCGGGCGAGCGCGATCAGGCAGAGGTCCTGGCTGTAGGCGAGGGAGAAGTACGGGGGGCCGTCCGCGAGCGCGGGCGAGCCGTGCGGGCCGCCGCACACCGGGCACGGCTGCCGGATGAGGGCCACGTGCCGAGGGGCCACACCGGTTCCGGCGCAGAGCACCAGGCGGAGTGCGGTGTGCGCGGCGACGTACCGGAGGCGGTCCTGCGGCCGGTCGAAGGCGCGGGCACGTCGCCGCTCCGCGGCGTCCAGGAGCATCGGGTCGGGCTGCCAGGTGCCGGGTGCGGTGTGTACGAGCCACAGACGGAGGCCGGGGTCTGCCATGGGCTCACTCCCGCCACGTCGATTCCACCAGGTCGCGGGCCAGGTCCAGGGTGTGGTGCACGGGCAGGCCGTGGTCGGTGTACCAGTCGTCCGTGGCCTCGGGGTGTGGCCCTGCGACGGCCACCCGGCCCGCACCGAAGCGGGCCACCACAGCGGCGGGCGCGCCGTTGTCGTAGCGGGCGAGGATCCGCGCGCCGGCGTCCTCGTGGAGGACGAAGACGGGGCCGTCCTGGAAGTACACGCTGCGCGGGGACCCCCGCCAGGTCACACGTACCACGGTGGAGCCCTCGTCGTGGACCGTCGCCCCCGGCGTGGCGACGTACTGGTCGGTGTCGCCGGGCAGGAGGCCGAAGCCCGGTGTGGCTCCGGCGAGATAGCCGCCCAGGCAGAAGCCCAGGTAGTGCCCGCCGCCGTGGACGAAGTCCCGGACCGCCCGGCGCTGCGGCCGCAGGATGCGGTAGGCGGAGTCGAGTGTGCCGCCGCCGGGCTGGGCGTACAGCACGGCCGGGGACAGCGATGCGGCCGAGAGCGGGAGCGTCTCGTGTGGCCCGGTGTAGCGGACGTCCAGGTTCCACGGTCCAAAGGCCAGGAGGTCCGCGACCGCCTCCGGGCAGCCGGGCAGGGCGGCCGGCCCGCGGTAGACGAGGGCCAGCGGGCGGCGTGCCCCGGACGGATTCGTCATGGCCGGTGCCTCCCGGCCGGTTCCCCCGCCGACGGCAGCGCCGGCCCGGTGCAGCCCTCGGCCGGCAGGCCCTGCCAGTTTGTGCCGTCGGGCAGGTGTTCCCCCTTCATGACCAGGGACAGTGCGCCGAGCCGGACCCGGGCGCCGACCACGGCGTCGTACAGCACCACCGTGCGCGGGCCGACGCTGGCACCGGGGCCCACGCGCACGGTGGACATCTTCATCACCCGGTCCTCGAAGAGGTGCGTCTGCAGGGAGACGTGCATGCCGATCGCGGCATCGTCGCCCACGTCCACCAGGTCGAACTCGGTCAGGTACGTGGTGCCGATCCAGGTGCGCCGGCCGATGCGGGCGCCGAACAGGCGCAGTACGGGCGGCAGGAAGGGGGTTCCCACCAGGGCGCCGACGCCCGCGGGTACCGCGGCGGCCTCGAACAGGCCGGTGACGAACTCGGTCCGGCGGACGAACAGGCTCCACAGGGGTTCGACACACGGCCGGTACCGTCCGGCCACCGCCCACTTGGCCAGCGCGCAGCACCCGACGACGGCAGCCGTGGCACCCATGGCGAGCAGCGGGGACACCAGTAGCGTGGCCCCCGGCCCGGTGCGGCGGGCCAGGTGGGACAGCGCCAGCAGGTACCCGGAGCCGCCGGCGGCGAGCAGCGTGGCGGGCAGGGTGGCGCGGAAGAACTCGACGGCCAGGCGGCCGAGTACGGCCCCGCGGGTCGGCCGGAACGTCAGATGCTCCGGGTAGCGTCCGCTGTCCTGGCGCACCGGCAGCCGTAGCGCGGGCGAGCCCAGCCAGGTACTACCGGCCGGCACCCGGCCGGCGGGCGGCACGCTGCCGACACCGACCAGGCAGCCCGGGCCGAGCCTGGTACCTGCGGGCACGAGTGCCGCGTTCCCGACGAAGGCGCGCTCGCCCACCTCGGCGGGTGCGACGGCCATGCGGCCGCCGGCGAACGCGGCGACGCCGACACCGGCCATGTCCGCGACGAAACTGCCGTCGCGGAGGGTGAGCAGGTCCGGGTCGATGTGGGCCACGGTGGACACCTCGGCACCGCGACCGACCCGTGCCCCAAGGAGCCGCAGCCAGGGGGCGGTGTAGAGGGTGGCGTACAGCGAATTGGTCAGGGCCAGGCTCTCCTCCAGGAGCTTGTCCGCAATCCACTTGCGCACTCCGAGCCCCGACCGTACGCGGTGTACACCCACCGGCGTCCTGCGCAGCACCGCCCGCCTGCCCAGGCCGACGATCAGGCACACCGTGGCCACGAAGACGGGCCCGAACAGCGCGGCCGCGGCGGGCTCACCGCGCCGCCACGCCCACCAGCACAGGGCGGCGCCCGGCGCCGCCGCGACCACGGGCACCGCTTCCAGCAGGACCAGGCCCAGCAGGGTGGCGGCCACGACCCCTGGCCGCCGGCGGTCCGCCGAACGCGGGGCGTTCAGCAGTGACTCGGCGAGCGGCGAGAGAGCCTCGACGGGCCGGGCGGGCGATCCGGCCCGTCGGTTTCCGGCGGGGATCGTCTCGCCCGGTCCCGCCAGGGACTGCTCGCCGAGCGCGGCGCCGGGGCCCAGCTCGGCACCCGGTGCGCAGACAGCGCCCGCGCCGACGTACGCCCGCGTCCCGACGGTGATCGGAGCGACCGTGACCCATCCGTCGGTGACCTGCCAGGGGCGAAGGACCGCTCCGTAGCCGATCGCCGCGTCACCGCCGATGTGCAACAGCGCCGGCAGGCCGATCACACTCGTGGCGATGGTGGTGCGCGGGCCGACCCGCGCCCCCAGCAGTCGCAAGTACGGGCCCATCAGCGCGGACCCGCTGAGCACCCGTAGCGGGCTCACACCGAGCAGCAGCACGTCGAGCGTCCACAGCCGCAGGTAGGTGGCCCCCCACAGCGGGTACCGGCCGGGCCTGATCCCGGCTGCCAGTGGCCGGGCGAGCAGGACGGGGGCGAGCCAGCGTACGGCCGTGTAGCCGGCCAGTACGGCGAGCGCCGGTGTGGCCGCGCCCGAGGCCGACAGCCGACCGTGATGGCCCGCGTACGAGAGGACCAGCGGGGTGGTGAGCAGCAGCAGGAGGGAGTAGAGCGCCGCCGCCTGGGTCAGCCCCGCCCGTGCGATCCGCGCCCGGCCGTGCCTCAGCGGCGGCTCGTGACGGTGCTGTACCGCCTGGCCGTCGCGCCGCTGTGCGCACAGGTGGGCCGTGAAGGTCCGGACGGTGGGGTTCTCGTACAGGTCGCGCAGCGTCGGGCTGCTGCCGTGGCCCTCTTCCCGCAGCAGCGACACGGCGTGGGCCGCGAGCAGGGAATGCCCGCCGAGGTCGGTGAAGAAGTCGGCCTCGGCCGACACCTCCTCGGGAGATACACCGAGCGCGCGGGCCCAGGCGTCCCGCACTCGCGCCTCCCTCTCGTCGCGGACCGGAGCCACGCGGCCGGACGGCGCGAGGCGGCGTCCGGACGGCCGGGGCAGCCGCGACCGGGCGGTCTTGCCGCTCGGCGAGAGCGGCAGCCGGTCGAGGAAGTCCAGCGTCTCCGGGACCATGTAGGCGGGCAGCGCACGCCGCAGGTGTTCACGCAGCCGGACGGCCAGCGCCGCCTCGTCGGCTTTGCCGCCGTCGGCCCGCACGACGTACCCGGCCAGGGCCTGCTTCTCCCCGCCGTCGCGCGGGACGAGCGCCGCGGCCGCCTGCGCGACGTCCGGGTCCTCCATCAGAACGCTCTCGATCTCCTCCAGCGACACCCGGTAACCGCGGATCTTCACCTCCGCGTCGGCGCGGCCGAGATACTCGATCTCGCCCTGCGCGGTCATCCTGCCGAGATCCCCGGTGCGGTACAGGCGCCCGCCCCCGGGTGCGAGGGCGTGACGGATGAAGCGTTCGGCGGTCAGGTCCGGGCGGCCGACGTAGCCCCGGGCGATCCCCGGCCCGCCCAGACAGATCTCCCCGACGGCCCCCCGCGGCACGGGCTCGCGCCGCTCGTCGAGGAGGACCACCGTGTACGTCGGCACGGGGCGGCCGATGGTCACCGGACGCTCCGGACGCAGCTCCTGCACGGTGGCGGTGACGGTCGTCTCGGTGGGCCCGTAGGTGTTGAGGATGCGCCGCCCCGGCCTGCTCCAGCGTTCGACCAGCGCGGCGGGGCATGCCTCGCCGCCGACGAAGATGCTGCGCAGACGTGGCAGGTCCCCCGGGATGGTCGCGAGCAGCGTGGGCACGCAGTACAGGGCGGTCACCCCGTGCCGGTCCAGGAAGTCGGCGAGTTCGGCGCCCAGCCGTGCGGGGCCCGACGGACCGGCGATCAGCGTGGCACCGGCTGCCCAGGTGGGCCAGATCTCCTCGATCGAGAAGTCGAAGGAGATGGCCATGCCCTGGTACACGCGGTCCGAGGGACGGATGCCGTACACCGGGGAGACGACCCGCACGAAGTTGTCGATGCTCGACCGGGCGATCTCGACACCCTTCGGTCTGCCGCTGGACCCCGAGGTGTACATCACGTAGGCCAGCGGGTCCGCCCCGGTGTCCGCCTCACGCGGCGGGCGCGTGGTGGGCAGCACGGCCAGATCCCCGGCGCACGAGTCCACGTCGACGACCCCGCACGCCCCGCGCGGCATCGCGTGCCTGGCGTCGGCCGCACGGGCGGAGCCGGTCAGTACCGCCTCGACACCGGCGTCCCGGACCATGCGGGCCACCCGGTCGGCGGGCGCTTCCGGATCGACCGGCACGAACGCCGCACCCGCCTTGCACACGCCGAGCAGGCTCGCGTACATCTCCACGGACCTCGGCAGGAGCAGAGCCACGCGGCTGTCCGGGCCGACGCCGAGACGGCGCAGCAGGTGGGCGACCTGGTTGGCCAGGGCGTCCAGTTCGGCATAGGCCATACGCCGGGCGCCGCATTCGAGGGCCACGGCGTCGGGATTTCGGGCACAGGCGTCCTCGAAGAACCGCTCCAGACCGGCGACGCCCTCACCGGCCGGTCCCCCGCGGGCCAGGGCCGAGGCGACCGAAGGAGCGGCGGTGTCGGAAGTCATGGCGTTTCCCCTGAAGCGCGGTCCGGGAGTGATGCGGTGGGGAGCCCGGGCGCGCACCTCTCCCAGGCACCTCTTCAGCCTGGAGGGCACACGCTGAGAGGACGCTGAGAGGCGATCCCGGCGCCGCCGTCCGATGGCGGTGGGACGGACGCCGCTTCGCGAGCCAGGCGAGGGAGCATCATGAGGGCATGAGACAGCGCGTGGTGCGAGTCGCCGTCGTCGCCGCCCTGGTCGCCGTCGTCCTCCTCGCCGTCCCCCTGGCCCTGGCCGTCCGCTCCGCCCTGTACGCCGGCCAGCGCGACAGCCTGGAACGAGCCGCCCTGGCCGCAGCCGTGCGGGTGAGTCCGGACTACGCAACCGGCGACCCAGTGGAGCTCTCCGCACCCCCGGCCGGCGGGCACCTCGGCCTGTACGACCCGCAGGCGCGGCTGCGGGCGGGTAACGGCCCCGCGACCGCCGACGCCCCCGTCCACCGGGCCCTCGGCGGACAGGCCGTCCGCGGCCAGGCGGCCGGTGACCTGGTCGCGGCCGTGCCCGTCTCGCACGCCGAGCACGTGATCGGAGTCGTACGGGCGTCCTCCCCTGCCGCTGCCGTACGGGACCGCGTCCTAGTGGTATGGGCGGCACTGCTGGGCGTGGCCGGGCTCGCGCTGACCGTCGCCGTCCTCGTCGCCCGCCGCCAGGCACGCGTACTGGCCGCCCCGCTGGAGGATCTCTCCCGTCACTGCCGCGCGGTCACCGAAGGCGACCTGAACGCCCGGGCGGCCCCCAGCAGCATCGCCGAGATCGACCAGGTCGCCCGCACCCACAACGAGATGCTGCACAGCCTGTCCGAACTCCTGCGCCGAGAACGCGACTTCACCGCCAACGCCTCCCACCAGCTGCGCACCCCCCTCACCGGCCTGCAACTGGCCCTGGAGGCCGGCATCGCCCAGGAGGACGACGCCCAGCTGAGACCCCTACTGGCCGAGGCGCTGGCCGCCACCCACCGTCTTCACCACACGGTGGAGGAAGTACTGCGCCTGTCCCGCCCCTCGGACCGGCCCCGCCGCCACGCTGCCGGAGACACCACGGTGGCACAGCTTCTGCGAGAGACGCAGGAGCGCTGGCACGGCCTGTTCGCCGACGACGGCAGACGCCTGGAGTGCGGCACCCGTGACGCACCCACAGATGTCCGGGTCCTCGGCGGTCCGGTGTCAGAGGTGCTCGGCATCCTGCTGGACAACGCGCGCGTGCACGGGCACGGAACCGTGCGGGTCATCGTGCGGGACCTCGACGACGCCCTCGCCTTCGACGTGAGCGACGAAGGAACCGTCGAGGGCGAGCAGGCCCGGCTGTTCGAACGCGGCCACACCGGCGGCCGGCAGGGCACGGGCATCGGCCTCGCCCTCGCCCGCGACCTGGCCGACTCCCTCGGCGGCCGGCTCTCCCTGACCAGCACTGCCCCGGCCACCTTCACCCTGCTCGTCCCGACCCCCGCGGGACGGTCGTGAGCACATCTGAAAGTCCTCATTCACCCGGGCCGAGGGGGGAACTGTCTTCGTCTGCCGATCGTCTACAGTTCCGTAGACCGTCTACATTTCTGTAGTCGGTCGTTGCTGTCTGTTCACCTACGCAGGGATGGGGACAAGTGATCCTGGCCTTGGACGGGTCGTCCGTCGACGGCTCCGCCTACATGGACGTGGTGCGGCTGGCACAGCACGCGCCCGGCTGGCTGGACGACACGGTGTCGGCCTGGTCGACATACGGGCTCGCGGTGTTCGCCGTCCTGGCAGCCTTCGGCTGGTGGCGAGCCAGACGCGCGGGGGCCGCCGCCGCGGTGACGGCGCTGGCCGTGCCTCTGGCCGTGGTCCTGGCGTACGGTGTGGACGCGGTCCTGAAGCTGGCGGTGCGCGAGGACCGGCCGTGTCAGAGCCTGCGGGTGAAGACACTGGAGGCGTGTCCGGCGCCCGGAGACTGGTCCTTCCCCAGCAACCACGCGGCCATAGCGGCCGCGGCCGCTATGGCGCTGGTGTTCGTCTCGCGCCGTCTCGGGGCGGTGGCGGTCGTGGCGGCGCTGGCGATGGCCGGGTCCCGCGTATGGGTGGGCGCGCACTATCCGCACGATGTCCTGGCGGGTGTGGCCGTCGGCGCCCTGGTGGGACTGATGTCGATGCTCGCGATGCGGCGGTGGTCGCAAGCCCTGGCGCGGCGGCTCACCGCCAGGCGTCTGGGTGTTCTGCTGCTGACCTCACGAACGGTCGTGACGCCGGTCGGCGGTTGATCGTTCGCCGTGGGCCGGCCAGGAGGTCCCCGTGGACGATGACCCCAGGGGCTGCCCGAACGATTCGCACGTACGACCACGGCCTGGGGCCGGCGGAGGAACGTGCGTCCCAAGATCCTGGTTGTCGAGGACGATGACGTGCTGCGGGACGTGCTGCGCCGCGGACCGCACGACGAGGACTTCGGCCTCGTCCTCGCAGGCCGACACGCGCCGCCGCTCTGCGTGGCGTAGGCATCCTCCTATCCGGTCGGAACGACAGGGCGCTCGCCCCAGGAACCGGGACGAGCGCCCTGTGAGATGAGCCGGCCGCCGATGGCTGCCCAGATTCCCGGCCATTGCAGCCAACCGTGAATGCATCCTGAACGCGGGCCGAGTGGCAGGTCAGACCGCCTGTCGGTCAGTACCCTCCAGCTCGGTGACGTCCTTGCGCGTCACGCCGAGGTACACGACCAGCCCCAGGATGACCGCCAGGAACACGCCGCTGGTCACCACGGTGCCCAGCCCGAGACCGCCGCTTCCGGTCGGCTGGGAGAGGTAGTCGCCGATCGACGCGCCGAGTGGGCGGGTGAGGATGTAGACGATCCAGAAGCTCCACACCGCGTCCAGGCCCAGCCCGAAGTGGGCGATGGCGACCGCGGCGATGGCCGCAGCGCACAGGCCGGCCGACAGCCAGTACCCCAGGTCCATGCGCTCGGAGACCAGGTCACCGGCTGACGTGCCGAGGGCGAAGGTGAGCAGGACCGCAAGCCAGTAGAAGGACTCCCGGCGACCCGTGTCGATGCTGTGGATGGAAAGGGTGCGCTCTGCGCGGTACCAGGCCGCGAAGACGATCACAAGGATGACGGCGAACACGGTGGTGGTCGTCTCCAGCGCCACGCCCATGTTGTCGGTGAGGTTGTCGCTGACGAGCGTGCCGACGACGCTGATCAGGGCAACGGTCGGCCAGTACACGCCCGCGCGGTACGCCTCCGTGCGGAACTGGACGACGAGGACGACGGCGAGCAGCGCACTCATCAGCACCGACACGCCGGTCAGGCCCAGGCCCGCCTTCTCGTTCAGCAGGTCGGCCGCGGTCTCGCCGACCGTCGTACACAGCACCTTGATGATCCAGAAGTGGACGGTGATCTCGGGCACCTTGTTCCAGCGCAGCCGACGTCCCGCCGGAGCGGCGGGCACGGCGCCTGCGGGAGCCGCGGAGGTCCCGGCAGTCTCGTAGGCCATGGAAAGCGACCGTGCCAGAGGAGACCTGAACGCATCCTGACTGCTCTGCGGCACCACGCGCGCCGCTCGTCCCGCGTGAGCATCATGGGGGCATGATCCGCTACGTGCCCCTGCACATACCGGCGTTCCTTCCCGCCCCTGCCCGTGTGACAGAAGAAGGACGCCTTGACCACCCGAACCACCGCCCAACCACCTGCTGACCGGGGAACCCACTGGCTGCGACGCCGGCTCGGCCGCGCGGTCGTCCTGTCCTACGCCGCCGCGGTGTTCCTGCCAGGCCCCGGACTGTGGTTGCGCCGAACCCACGCGCTCCCCGTCGGTGCGGCACTCCACCTGCCCTTGTCCACCACACCCCTGCTGCTCTCCCTGGTGCTCTTCGCGGCCGGGCTCCAGGTGCCCCTGTCCGCGCTGGGCGGCCTGCTGCGACGCCCGATCGCCCTGCTGGCCGGCCTCGCCCTGCATCTGACGATCCCGCTGCTGGCCATCCCGGCCGTCGCGTTCCTGCTGCGCCGGACTCCCGACTCCGACGGCGGCAGCGGTCTGGTCACCGCGATGATCCTGATCGTGGCGATGCCTGTGGCTGCCGGGGCCACCGTATGGACCGGCAAGGGCGACGGCGACCAGCCGACCATGGTCGGGCTCGTCCTCGTCTCCACCCTGCTCAGCCCCCTCACCATCCCGCTGGTCATCAGTTCCTTGCTGCCGCTCCTCAGCGACGGCTACGCGGACAAGCTCACCGAGGCCGCGCACACCACCCACGGCGGATTCGCCCTCCTCAGTGTGGTCCTGCCGTGCGCGGCGGGCATCCTGTGCCGCCTGGTACTGCCCGCGCCGTGGCAGAACCGAGCACTCGGCGTCGTCGTCCCCGTCGCTCTGTACGGCTCGCTCGTCCTGACCTACATCAACGCCAGCGGCGCCCTCGGCTCCTTCCTGACCCAGCCGCGCCCGCTGCTGCTCGCCGCCGCACTGGCCGTGGCGACCCTGGTCTGTCTGCTGTCCTTCACGGCCGGCCGCTGCGCCGGGCGCCTGCTGAGACTGGACGCTCCTGCGGCGTCGTCCCTCACGCTCGCCTGCGGCATGAACAACAGCAGCGCGAGCGCGGTCCTGATCACCACCACGCTGCCCGACAAACCCCACCTGCTCCTGCCCGTCCTCGCCTACGGACTGCTGCAGAAAACGGCCGCCGGGCGGGTGGTACGCGGACGACAGCCGCGTACCCACTGCTCGCATCCGCCGGCTCACTCCTCCTGACCAGCGGTCGGGCGGGGCCGCGCAGGCTCACAGTCGCTCCGTGCGCACAGCGCCGGGTCGTAGTATCCCGGCCCCGTACCACCTGCTCGGCACTCTTCAGTCGTCGGTACCCCGCCGCTGCACGGACAGATGGCTGGTCCCTGTCCGCCAGTGACCGTCTCGGCTTGCGGCGACAGGCGCCGCCCTCACGCCCCGGATCGGCTCCGCCTGCGGCGGTGGACCGCCCGGTCGGTTCGACCGGAACATCCCCCCGCCCGACAGGCCACGCACCCGGATTCGTTGTCCTTGCGTCGTCGGCGGCATCCCGGTCCTGGTCGCCGCCCTCGGTCTGATGCCCGGACGGTCTCCCTGCTGCCACCTCGTGGCGGGGCGACGTCGGCCCCTGCCTGCGCGAGCCAGGCAGGTGAGCCGATCTTCGCGCTCACCCACGACTCGACCACCCTGTCGCCCCCGCGGGGCTGCTGGTCTTCCTCGGCTGGACGACACTGGAGGGGCGTGTGGGCGGCGTACCGGCTGCTGTGCAGCGACAGAGCGGTTGGGCCGGCGTATCCGCCACTCGGCGGAGCCGAGCGCAGTGCCGCCCCACGGAGGGCTAGGTGGGCGACGGCCCATGGTGGTAGACGAAGCCGGGTTGCAGGCCGCCGGCCGTGGCGAACATCTGGGGGACGGTGATCAGGACATAGCCGCGGGCCTTCAGCGCGTCGATGATGTGGGGGACGGCTGGTGGGGTGGTCGCGTACCGGTCGTGCAGGACGATGATCGCGCCGGGGCGCACACGGGCCAGTACCCGCTGCTCGATGAGGTGGGGGTTGTGGTACTTCCAGTCTTTGGCGCTGACGTTCCACATGACCACCGACAGACCTTCCGCACCGGCTGCCGCACGCACCTTGGCGTTCCACGCTCCGAAGGGCGGTCTGAACAGGGTCGGCCGATGCCCTGTGACGGAGGCGATCTGCCCCGCCGCGGTCTCCAGCTCGTAGTCGATCCGGGCGGCTGGGAGGCGGGTGAGGTGGGAGTGAGTGACCGTGTGGTCGCCGATCGCGTCGCCGTCCCGCTGCTGTCTCAGTACATCCTTCCGGTACTGAAGAGCGTGCGGCCCGATCAGGAAAAACGTGGCCACGGCGTGCTGGCGCTCGAGTACGTCGAGTATGGCAGCTGTGTACTGGGTCGGTCCGTCGTCAAAGGTCAGCGCGACACACTTGGTGACCCGGCAGTCGACGACGGGAGCCGGTGCGCCGAGCCGGGCGGGCCCGTGGGACAGCGCGGCGGCGGTCGATGATGTCAAGCCTGGCACGGCTGTGCACGCGCCCAGCGTGGCCGCGGCTGCGACCGCCGTCACGCGCCGCCATCCTGTTCCGGAATGCATCACGGTGGCCTCGATCCCAGGAATCGCTTCTCCTGTCCCAACTGGAAGGTGATGGTCACGATCCGGGAATGGGCGGAACCGGACGAGACGCGGTGGTGCTGCGTGCCCTTGCCGCTCGGAAGGGTGCTATGAGCGTGAGCGCTGCCCTTTTTGGCGTGGATGCCGATGTTCAGCGTGGTCCACGTGCGCTTCGTCTCCCGCTGCAGCACCGAAGCACCGGTCGCTCCCCCCCCCCCGCCGTCCTTCGAGGTCCGTCTCCCGCCGCTCCTCGGGCTGCCTGCCAGCGTGAGGGTCGCCGGTTGTCCGACGGTCACAGCCGTCGTCGTGCCGCGTCCGTTCCCCCGGGAGTCCGCGTCCCTGTCTTCTCCCTATTTGTCCCTGACTGCTTGACGCCTCCAGCCTGCGACCGGAGCACTGAGAGGAGGCTGAGAGCCGGCCTGCTCCCCAGCAGGCCGCTGATCAGGGCAGATGGAGAATTGGGACGGGAGTATCTAGGGTCGGCCCGTGGCTTTCATCATGGTGTGTGAAGACGACGCGGCGGTCCGCGGTGTCCTCAGGCGCGCCTTGGAGCACGACGGCCACACCGTCTCCGTCGCCGCCACGGCCGACAGCCTGCTGCGGCAGCTCGCACCGGCGCCCCATCTGGTCGTCCTGGATCTCGGGCTCCCGGACGCCGACGGCCGTGACGTCTGCCTGGCCCTGCGGGCTCGCGGCGTCGACGCGCCGGTGTTGATGCTCACCGCCTTGGACGGCCTGCATCACAAGGTGGGCGGCTTCGAGGCCGGCGCCGACGACTACATGACCAAACCCTTCGACATCCCGGAACTGCTGGTCCGCGTCCGGGCGCTGCTGCGCCGGGCCACCGTGGCGCCCGCACCGCACGAGGTCGTCCTCGATCCGGCGAAGCACGTGGTGACCTACGATGCGGTGAGCATGAGCCTGACCCCGACCGAGTTCCGGCTGCTGGGCCGCCTGATCGCCTCGCAGGGCGACGCGGTACGCCGCCACGCCCTCGTCGCTGCCGGCTGGCCGCACGGGGCGCAGGTCAGCGACAACACCCTCGACTCCTATGTGCGCCGGCTGCGGGCCAAGCTGAGTGCGCTGGGTGTGGCCGAGCGTCTGGCGACCGTCCGCGGCGTGGGCTACCGATGGCAGTGACGGGATTCCGTAAGCGGGTCGTCGCACTCACCGTGCTGATCGCCACCACCGTGGTCGCGGTCCTGGTCGTGGTCTCGCACGTGCTGCTGAGCCGGGTGACGGACGCCGACGCGCACGATCTGGCACGTACGCGCGCCGAGGCGGTGGCGGCGAACGTCACCGCCAAAGGCGGCCGTGTCGTACTGACGGAGAACGGCAGCGAGGCGCTGGACGAGGTCGCCTGGGTGTATGCCGACGGCCGCCTGATCGACGGGAACGTGCCGCCGAGCCTGGTCGATCGCGTCGAGGAGCTGGCGGACTCGGGGCGATCGCAGACCGCGTCGGTCGGCCATTACCTCCTGTACGCGCGGAAGGTCCCGATCGACGGCCACCACGTCATGGTGATCGTCCGGGTGGACCTCACGCCCTACGAGACATCCGAGCAGCGCAGCCTGACCTTGTCGCTGGTACTGGGCGGCCTCACGATCCTCCTCGCCGGCGGTGTCGCACACCTCGTGGTGCGCCGCGCGCTGCGGGTCGTGCACGAGATGGCCGCCCTCGCCGACGACTGGGGCCAGCACGAACCCGGGCGCCGCTTCAACCTCGGGATCCCCCGCGACGAGTTCGGGGAACTGGGGCGGACCCTGGACCATCTCCTGGAGCGCGTCGACAACGCGCTGGCGGACGAGCGCCGGCTCACCGATGAGATCGCCCACGAGCTGCGGACACCGCTCACGGTCCTGCGGGCCGAGGCGCAGCTGGCGCAGCTGTCCGGCGAGCCGGTGCCGACGGAGGCGGTGCTGGGCGAGGTCGACCGCCTCGATGCCGCGATCACGACGCTTCTGCGCGCCGCGCGCGCACGGACGGACAAGGGGACCCGGTGCAATCTGCGCTCCGCCGCGCGGCAGGCGATCGCCGGCCGCGCGGTCGAGGTCGCCATTCCCTCGGAGGTCGAGGTCGCCGTGGCGGCCGACGTCGCCGTGTCGCTGCTGTCACCCCTCCTGGAGAACGGCCTGCGGCATGCGCGGTCGCGTGTGTGGATCACCGCGCGCAACCAGGGCGAGGCCATCGTGGTCGATGTCCTGGACGACGGCCCCGGATTCGATCCCGCGGAGGTCGACCGGGTCTTCGAAGCGGGTGTGACCGGCGGCGGCGGGTACGGGCTGGGGCTGCCTGTGGTGAGGCGCATCGCCGCCTCGGCCGGTGTGGAGGTCCGCGCGATCGCGGACGGCCGCGGCCACGTCGAGGTGACACTCCCGGCCGCACGTGCGGCCACGTAGTCAGGTTATGTGCAGGTTCCCCGCGTAAGTCTCCCCGCATGACAACGACAACGGAAGCACGCACGCGCAGCGGGCGGCTCATGCTCAACAAGGTCCCCGAGGTCACCATCTGGTTCTGGGTGATCAAGGTCCTGTGCACGACCGTCGGTGAGAGCTTCGCCGACTGGATCAACATGAAGCTGGGCGTCGGCCTGGTGAACACGGCCTGGATCTTCACCGCGGTGTTCGTGGTGGTCCTGGCCGTCCAGCTGCGGCTGAAGCGGTACGTTCCGTTCCCCTACTGGCTGACCGTGGTCATTGTCAGCGTCACGGGCACCCTGTACACCGACATCCTGACCGACCAGCTGAACGTGCCGCTGTGGATCAGTTCCGCGGTCTTCTCGGTGCTGCTCGCGGTGGTCTTCGGCGTGTGGTGGGCGCGTGAGCGCACGCTGTCGATCCACTCGGTCACCACGCTGCCACGTGAGTCGTTCTACTGGCTCGCCGTCCTCGTCACCTTCGCGCTCGGCACCGCGACCGGCGACTGGACCCTGGAGCTGACCGGCTGGAGCCCGGGCGTCTCGGTGTTGCTGCCGCTCGGCCTCATCGCGGCGATCACGGCCCTGTGGAGGTTTGGCGCGAACCCGGTGCTGTCCTTCTGGCTCGCCTACATCCTGACCCGCCCGCTGGGCGCCAACATCGGCGACTGGCTCGCCTCCCCCAAGGTCGCCCAGCCGGGCGAACCGACCGGTCTCGACCTGGGCACCTTCACCACCAGTCTGATCTTCCTCGGCCTGATCCTGGCGACGGTGGTCTACCTGACGGTGACGCGCTCGGACGTGACCGAGACCTACGAGGCTGCCCACGTCGCACAGGTCACCGGCGACCCGCGCAAGGAGCGCGTCGCGTTGGCCGGCTTCGGCCTGCTGGCCGTCGCCACCACGGGCCTGCTGGTCTGGGCCCACGGCCAGCCGCACGTCGGCCCGGCGCCGGAGACCGACAACACCTCCGCAGTCCAGATGGCTCCCGGCCAGGCGGTGAAGAAGTTCCCGCCTGCCAAGGTCTCCGCGCTGCGGACCCTCGCCTCGACCTCGCTCAAGGACGCACGCTCGGGGAACGCGACCGGAGCGCACGCGGCCGCCCAGTCGCTGCGTGACCTGTGGGACGCCGACCAGGCATCGCTGCAGCCGCTGGACCAGACCGGCTGGACCTCCATCGACGCCCAGATGGACAAGGTGCTCAAGACTTTCGGCATCGATCACGCGAACCCGCCGATGGCGCCGGCGCAGCAGGAGAAGGAACTGAACGCCCTCCTGACGGACATGGGCTGACAGACCGCACTTCGCCCGGCCGGCCCCGCCCGGCCGACGGGCTCAGTGTGCCGGGCTGTACCGAGAACCGCGCTGCCTCGGCACACACCGGCGAGCCGCGGACAGCACAGGCGGTCGGGGGCCTCCTGTGGCAGCGCGGGCATGTTCGCAGACTCCCGTGGGGCGGTCGAAGCCTGAGTCACTGGCTTCGACCGCCCCGCTGTTGCCCCAGGCTGGCAGTCGCGGTGGTGGCGGATGCGCCAGAAGCAGGCGCCGGTGACCACTCGGACCCGGACCCTGCACACCTGCCTACGCCGGCGCAACACCAGGGCCCGCCACGCCGATGTCCTCGCCGCCCGACGACGCGAACGCGTCCGCAGCGAGAAACGCATCAGCTGGGGGCGCACGCCCTCTCGCCGCGGCAGCCTGACCAAACCGGTCAACCTATGCGGTCAAACCACCGCTAGCCAGCCAACGACGTGACCACCATGGCTGTCACCATCACCGGGCCCTCACCCGGCAGCGCGCGGACACCGCCCCCTGAGTGAGCCCCAGGAAGACCTCGTCGCGAAGGCCGACGGCCACCATTCTGCAGTCACACTGCGCATCCCGACTGACCCCGCGAAGATGCTCTACGCGTTCCCAAAACTGAGGAGGGGCGTTCCAGGGCCCCGCGGCGACATACCCCTGACGTGCGGCTCAGCAATTGTCCGCAAGGCCCCTATAACGGGGGATCGGCGGATACCGTCCTGACCAGTTCGAAGACCTCTCGGGCGGCATATCGCTTGAGGCATCGGATGATCTCACGTCGGGCCTTGCCCTCCTGGGTGCGGCGTTCGTAGTACGCCTGGGTACGGGGGTCGTGCCGCGGCCGGGTGAAGACGATGCGGTGAAGGGCGGCGTTGGCCTGCCGGTCGCCGCCGTAGTTGAGCCGACGCGTGCTCCGACGGCCAGAGGAGTACTCGATGGGGCTGACTCCGCGAAGGGCAGCAAAGGACGCCTCGGTGTTCATTCGCTCGGCGTTGTCTCCCATGGTGATCAGGAGGGTGACTGCGCCGTCCGGACCGATGCCGACCGTTTCGAGTAGCTGTGGGGCGTAACGTTCGACGAGCCGGGTCAGGCGTTGGTTCAGCTCGTCGATCTGAGCGGTGAGCCGCTCGATGCGCTCGGCGAGCAAGCGCAACGTCAGATGGGTGGCCTGGGTCACCGTGTCCTCGTCTCCCCCACCGTCGTGTGGGCCGAGGCGCGCGCAGGTGCGGAACAGCTCGGCGTTGCCGAGGCTGGACAGCCGTTCCCGCAGGGCGGGGTCGGCGATGACCAGCACGGCCTTGAGCTGGTTGATCGCCTGGGTGCGGGCCTTGACCGCGGAGTCTTTGGCGAGTTTGTAGATCCGGGCGCTGTGCACGCGGCCGTCGCTGGTCTTGGCCCGGGCCCGGGCGCGGCCGCTGAGCACAGCCCGCGCGGCGGCCTGCGCATCGAGCGGATCCGACTTACCCAGCAGCCGGCGGGCCGAGCGGTCGGGCCGGTTCACTTCATATACCTCGACCTGCTGCGCCAGCAGGTAGCGGGACAGGCCCGCACCGAAGGTGCCGGTACCCTCCACACCCGCCCGACACACCGTCCCCCGCTTACGGGCCCACACCAGCAGCCGGCGGTAGCCAGCCGCCGTCGCCGGAAAGGGTTCGGTCCCCAAGATCTTGCCGAGCGGGGAGACCACGGCGGCGACATGCACCTCGCCGTGCGTGTCCACGCCCAGGACGACCTCGCGCCGAACGGGAGGATCCGCGCTCGAGGAGGCAGCTGGCTGCGGGCGGTGCGTCCCGCTATGACGGCGGCCAGCACGGCGAGCACGTACGGGAAGACACCGGTGCCCGTGGCGGTCAGCCCCCGCAAGAGCGTCACCGCCATGTCCGGGCGGTGGCCGACCGACCAGGAGAGCAACCCGCGATCCAGGAACAGCGGCGTCCCGTCGCCGCCGACCAAGACCATCGCCAGTACGCCGAACGCGGTCCACGCGCCGAGGCCCGTAGTCCCCGCCAAGTCGGCCGTAGCCCTTCGCCTCATGACGCTGCCGACGGCAGCGGTAGCCACGTGGCGGCTCGGCAGCGGCCACGCTGCGTCAGCGCCGCAGCGCCACTCACGGCCATGATGTCCAGCGGCCCCGGCGAGCGCCGGGTGAGGTCCGTCGCCTCGGCGCGGACCCGAGTGTCAGGGGAGGGGATCATCCGCGAGCCTCCTCCGCCTTGGCGCTGCGGTGGGAACGGTACAGCTCCGAGACAAGTGGCAGCAGCGACACGACGACGATCAGCGCGACGATGGGCAGGAGATAGTGGTCCACGTTCGGAATGGACGAGCCCAGGGCATAGCCGGCCAGGGTGAGCCCCAGACTCCAGACCAGCCCCCCGACCGCCTGGCGCAAATCCGGGGCCCAGTGTGCAGTCGTTACGGTCCGTAGCTGTCGTTGTCGATCTGGCGGTGAGGTCGATCTTGGTGGGCTGCACCGGTTCAGCCGCCGAGGCCGACAAGTGACGAAGGGGGCCTGCAAGGTCCGCGATCATTGTGTTTTCTGCGATTGCAGGTGCTTTGGCTGAGTTCGGTCAAGATGTGCTGAAATCCTGTGCGGGCTGCGGCTGGTGGGGCACACTCGGTCGCGGAGGGGGATCGCGTGCGGTGGGCCGTTGGCCGCCGTGGCGTTCCGAGGTGTCGCGCTGCCCTGGGGAGGGCGGTGGGCTGATCGGTGGGGGGATGTGTGACGCAGTCGCTTCCGGGGCGGCACGCTGGTCACGAGCGGGCGGTCGGCGGGCGCGGAGGGCTTCCGGTGGTGGTGATCGGCGCCGGCCCGTACGGGTTGTCGGTGGCCGCTCATCTGCGGGCCGCCGGGGTCCCGGTGCGGATTTTCGGGGAGGTGATGGACAGTTGGCGGCATGCTATGGCGACGGGGATGTTCCTGAAGTCGACCCCGGACGCCACCGACCTGTCCGCACCCGAGCCGGGCGGACGGCTGGCGGACTTCCGCAAGGTGCGCGGTGAGTCGGAGCTGACGGAACTGACGCCCATCCCGTGCGATGTGTTCGTGCGTTATGGGCAGTGGTTCCAGAAGCGGTACGTCGGTGACGTAGAGCCGGCCAAAGTCGCCGGCGTCGACCGGGACCCAGGCGCTCCCGGGTTCGTCGTGGGACTCGACGACGGCCGGCAGCTGACGGCGGCGGCCGTCGTGGTGGCGACCGGATTGAACGGACTGGCGTACCTACCGAAGGAGTTGCTGCGCCTCACGCCCGAGGGGCCGGCAGCTGGCGCCTTGGTGTCGCACACCAGCCACCACAGTGACCTGTCGCAGTATGCCGGACAGCGGATCGCGGTCATCGGAGGAGGCCAGTCGGCGCTGGAGAGCTCCGCACTGCTGCATGAGGCCGGAGCCCACGTTGAGGTGCTGGTGCGGGAGCGGCGCGTTTTGTGGGGGTCGGTTCCGCGGCTTGACCGGCCGTGGCCGCAGCGGCTGGCGCAGCCTGCTTCGCCCCTGGGGACGGGCTGGACACTCGCTGCGATCTGCGAGGCACCGGGCGGGGTACGGCTGCTCCCCGCTGCCGCCCGGCTGCTGTTGTTCCGCCGGGCGCTGGGGCCCTCGGGGGGCTGGTGGCTGCGCGACCGGGTCGAGGGTGTCGTGCCGGTGCGCACCTCGTGCCGCGTTATCCGCGCCGAGGCGTCCGGCTCCACAGCCCGGCTGGAGATCACCAGGCCGGGTGGTTCGGAACGTCTGGTTGTCGACCACGTGCTGGCCGCCACCGGCTACCGCCTCGACATCGACGCGCTCGCGTTCCTCGCCCCGGCGCTACGGCGCGGTATCGTCTGCGTGCCCCGATCCAAGGCACCTCAGCTGAGCAGCACGTTCGAAACAACCGTGCCTGGGCTGTACATCACTGGTTCGCTTGCCGCCCCGATGTTCGGCCCCATGATGCGCTTCGTCGCCGGAACGGAGTACGCCGCGGCTCGCATTGCCCGCGATGCCTCCCGATGGGTCGTCGCTCCATGAGCCTGGACCAGTCTCCACGGAAAGAGAGGGGTGGAACGGTGGGAGTATGGCCAGCGTGACGGCAAGTACCAGTGATATCGAGAAGGCGGCCGGCGTGCTGCGTGCCGGGGGCCTGGTGGCCCTCCCGACCGAGACCGTCTACGGTCTGGGCGCCGACGCCGAGGACCCCGCCGCTGTCGCGCGCATCTTCCAGGTCAAGGGGCGTCCGCCCTCCCATCCGCTGATCGTCCACATCGGCGGCGCGGAGCAGCTGGACGACTGGGTCCAGGAGGTGCCCGCGGCGGCGCGCCTGCTGGCCGAACACTTCTGGCCCGGACCCCTCACGCTGGTCCTGCGGCGAGGTTCCCGCGTACCCCTCGAAGCGACCGGTGGCCTTCAGACGGTGGCCGTGCGCGTGCCCGACCACCCGGTCGCACTCGCGCTGCTGTCGGCCTTCGGTGGCGGTGTCACGGCCCCGTCCGCCAACCGCTTCGGCTCGGTCAGCCCCACCACGGCGGACCATGTCCGTGCCGAGCTCGGCGACGGGGTCGACTTCGTGCTGGACGGGGGCCCCTGCGAGGTCGGCGTCGAGTCGACCATCGTCGACGCCACCGGCGGTGCCCCGAGCATTCTTCGGCCGGGCGGGGTGACGCGCGAGGACCTCGAAGCGGTGCTGGGGTGCCCGATGGCGGTTCCCTCGTCGAGCCGTGTCCGGGTGCCGGGCCAGCATCCGTCGCACTACGCGCCGCGTGCGCGGGTCGTCCTGGTCGAGCCGGAGAAGGTCGTCGCCGAGGCGGAGCTAGCGCAGGAGCTGGGGCATCAGGTGGGTGTCTTTCTGCCCGACGGTTTGGCCGACACTGCGGTGAAGGTGCACGCCGTGGTGGCCCTCCCCGGTTCGCTGGCCGCCTATGCGCGCGGGCTGTACGGGTTCCTGCGAGAACTCGACCAGCAAGGGTGCGATCTCATCATCGCGTCCTTGCCGGTGGAGGAGGGGCTGGGACTGGCGATCGCCAACCGGCTCCGCCGCGCCGCTGGACCCCGGCCCATCGCGTGAACAACACAGACGCCACGCTCTTACTGCTCAGCGGGCACGGGGGCCGGGCGGATTCGTGGGTGATTCGACTGAGCACCCAGTGGTCTGGCAGGCCGGGCACAGCTCGTGCCGCCCCTCGTCGGTGACAACCGTTCCCCATCCCCGGCACACGTCACAGCCCGCGGCCCGCGCCGGGTCGGCGCGAGGGACGGCGCTGGGCGCGCGGTCGCCTCCGTGAGCCATGACTGCCCTCCACGGGTGATCATGCGATGAACCCGATGGGTTCCTCATCCACGTATACGGGAGTCCTCCGACCACGGCAAACTCCCGCTGAGCAGCCACGGCGCGGCTCCGGCGGGGGCCGTCAGGACGCGGCGGGGACCGCCGCGTCGAGGCCGCGGGAAGCGACGAGCTGTGCACTGCCGTCAGCCAGGCGGTAGCACAGGCCCACCACGGCGGCCTGGCCGGCGGCGACCTTCTCGGCCAGGAGCCGGGAGCGGTCCAGCAGCAGGTCGACGGTGTGCCTTATGTGCTCGGCGAGGATCTCCTCGGGCTCGACCTGTCCGGCGGCCCGTGCTGCCAGCACGCTGGGCGTCACACGCTCGACGACATCCCGGATGTATCCGGCCGGGGTCATGCCGTCCTCAAGGGCGGCGCAGGCCGCGCCGACCGCGCCGCACGAGTCGTGGCCGAGGACCACGACCAGCGGGCAGCCCAGGACATCCACGCCGTACTCGATGCTGCCCAGCACCTCCGGGCCCACGACGTGGCCTGCGGTGCGCACGACGAACAGGTCGCCCAGCCCGCGGTCGAAGATGATCTCGGCGGCGAGCCGGGAGTCGGAGCACCCGAACAGGACGGCGAAGGGCTGCTGGGACGGTGCGATCTCGGCGCGGCGGGTGGCGTCCTGGTTGGGGTGCTCGAGGGCGCCGGCGACGAAGCGCTGGTTACCGGCCAGCAGCAGCTCGAAGGCGTCGCGGGGCGTCGGGGTCTTGATCTCGGTCATGACCGCAGCCTACGAGCCGGATCGTTCGTTGGCAGTGCGTGGATGCTCACAACGCTGACACGGACGCCCCTATAACGGGGGGTCGGTAGAGGCCGTCCTGACCAGGTTGAAGACCTCGCGGGCGGCATATCGCTTGAGGCATCGGATGATCTCACGCCGGGTCTTGCCCTCCTGGGTGCGGCGTTCGTAGTACGCCTGGGTGCGGGGGTCGACGCGCAGCCGGGTGAAGACGATGCGGTGCAGAGCGGCATTCGCCTGCCGGTCGCCGCCGTGGTTGAGCCGCCGTGAGCTCCGACCGCCCGAGGAGTACTCGAGGGGGCTTACTCCGCACAGCGCGGCGAAAGACGCCTCGGTGCTCAGCCGCTCGGGATTGTCGCCCATGGTGATCAGGAGCGTGACATCGGAGTCCAGGTCGTGCGGACGCGGTGTGGCCGGGCGGGGCGCCGCCAGAGTCGGGCGCTGTCACGGGCGACGTCCGCGGCGACCTCGATGACGACGTCGGGCTGCACCAAGTGCAGCGCGCGCTGGGCTCCCCACCCTGCCGAGAACGTCCACCTCGTCTACGGATGCGCGCCCCAAGGCGGGGTCAGTTGGTCGGCCAAGGCACGGCCGACGGCTTGCGACAGTGTGGTGCCGTGGTGCTGCGGCCGACGAACTACAGGCGGCCCGCGGTGTCGTACCGGGTCAGCCACAGCGGATGTACCCAGGCAGGAGTGCCCCTGGCCGTGGACACCGCTGGTGCTCGGTAGGCGTCCGACCGGGTGGACCACACGCAGGTCCACGGACCGTCACTCCGGGGTGGGGCAATGTCTGCTGGACGGGCCGGACCCGGCCCTGACACGACCCAGCGAGAGGCGGATACACGATGGGGCATGGCGGAAATGTGCTCGAGGAGTTGATGGCCGACCACCGGGAGGTCGAGGAGTTCTTCGGCCGGATCGAAGCTATGACCAGGGGGCAGGAGCTGCGTGATCTCGTGGATGAGGTCACCATCGAGCTGGTGCGGCACTCGGTCGCCGAGGAGGAGTACCTGTATCCGGCGGTGCGCGAGTACATCGATGGCGGTGACCGGCTCGCGGACAAGGAGATCGCGGATCACGGCCGGGTCGAGAAGCTCCTCAAGCAGCTGGAGAAGACGGGCGCAGACGACTCCCAGATGATGTTGCTGCTGCAGCAGCTCATGGACGAGGTGACCGCCCACGTCCAGGACGAGGAGGACAACCTCTTCCCCATGCTGCGCCAGGCGTGTTCCCCCGAGGTGCTCGACGATCTCGGGGACAAGGTCCGCCGGGCCAAGGCCATCGCCCCGACTCGTCCGCACCCCTCCGCCCCCGACACCCCGCCCGCGAACAAGCTCCTTGCCCCGGGCGTCGGCCTGGTGGACCGGGCCCGCGACCTCATCACCGGCCGCGGCAGGTCCTGACCCCGCAGCGCCGCTCGCGGGCGGGACGGGCTCCGGGGCGGGCCGCACTCGTTTGGTCCGCCCTGGAGCCGATGTGGTTTTCCCTCTTCCAGACCGGCTGCCAACGCTGGCGCGCCACGAGCGGGGCGGCGCGGCTCCGCGAAACAGCTACGCGGGAGCGATCAGCTTGACGCTGGCGATACCCGTCTCCGGCTCCCTCTCGAGGAGTAAGTGCGGGAGTTGTGGATCGCTGGACTTCGACGTTCCGGGCTGAGTTGCGAGCGAGGCTACTGGTGGCGCACCGTGGAACAAGCTGGGTTGGGTCTCGATGGCCTTGAAGCCTGATCAGGCGCTGCTGAGCCGGAAGCGATCAGGCCGTGACTGTGCACCTCCTGGGCAACCCGCGCGTCGTAGGCGTTCAGGACGGCATTGGTGTTCTCCTCGGACCAGGCACAGATCGCGTGTCCTCGAGACTGTAGCCGTCTTGGTTCACCGATGGGGGGCTCCGATGCGATTGTGTGCGCGGGGGTGCCTTCAGAATCCGAACCGATGAGAGGGGATGTCATGAGTACCTCCGAAGAGAACGACACCCCGCAGGTTGACGAGGAGACGAGGAAGCGGTCCGCGGAGCAGCGGAACATCACCGCGCCCACCCCGCCGGACGTGCGGGCCAAGGGCGAGGACGACGACGAACCCAAGCCTCCGCCAGCCGAGACTCAAACCCCGTAGAGCGCGGCGGACGCTCACGGTGATGGCGCCTGCCGCTGAATGGGCGCGCCCAGCAGGGGGCGCTGAACACGCCCGGCGGCGCAACGCCCAGGCGAACCCCGGCGTCAGGCACCGAGTCCAGCTGTCCTCCGGGCTGCTGCCCGTCATCTGCGCTCATGCGTCACATGCTGTGAATGCCTGCACCCTCAGCGTTCAGTGTGGGTGTGGACGCGCGGCCCGCGACGGGCCATCCCGATCATATGGCGCAGATGCCGGTCGGCGGCGCAGCATCGCCGGAGCGCGGCAACGGCGGGCCGGGGCTGTCCTCGGGCGTTCGGTACTCCGCGTGCGGCTGCTGGCATCGAAGCCCAGACCAGGAAGGGGCGGAGTGATCAGAGCGGCTACTGGCCGCCGCTTCATTCGGATCCTCCGCCCGAGCGGTGTGGAGCCCTTGTTGGCTGACACCCACCAGGCGGAGCATCCGCTCGGCGGCCCTGTGAGGGGAAATCCGATGAATGATGTACCCAAGATCGCTCTTGCCGCCGGAGTTCTCGGCGGGTACGTCCTCGGCCGGACGAAGAAGGCGCGGGTCGCCTTCGCCGCAGCGACCTACCTGGCCGGCCGCCGGTTCGGTCTGGAACCACAGCAGCTGCTGGCGGAAGGGATCAAGAGGCAGGCGCGCCGGTGATCGTCAATGCCGCAGTGCGTGT
>NZ_KQ948016.1:0-262926 GCF_001513965.1 Streptomyces cellostaticus
CTATCAGATCCTTTCGGCATCCGATTCCCGGTCGGCGGGATGTCTTCAGGCTTTCGGGCTTTCGCTCGTCGGCCTTTCGACATTCACTACTTTAGCCCATTCCCTCGGCGACTCATAATCGAGTCTCACAAGCTCGAATTCGGGCATGCGGGCACGCCGAAATCGACCCTGTTGAGGGCTGTAGCTGGGTAGTGGGTTGGCCGCTCCGGCTGCAGGCGATTGCCGTACCCGGTTCAGCGGCTCGGGATACATTACGCACCTTCCAAGGTCGCGTCAACTTGAGCGGCGGCGCGGCACATGGGCCCGATAGGGGCTCACCGTCGGGTCGTTGGCGAACCAGAAGCGCCAGGGATGGACGTCTCCGTTGCCGCCTTCGCCGGCGACGCCGGTGCGCGGACCGCTCCGTACCTGGTCGGGGGCTACCGGAGTGCCGGTCAGCATCCGCAACGGCGTCTCGCCCGAGGCGCAGGCGTCCGTGCCGTCCAGTGCCCGGCCGACCTCCAGGGCCGTGGCCAAGCGGGCCGGACCCTTGGCCAGTTCCTTGTCGTTTCGGGCCGAAAGCCGACGTTTGCGCGCGAGCTCAACGCCCTCGACGACCTCGCCTGCGCGGAGCAGAACGGCGCTCGCCGTGCCCTCGGGGCCGCAGACGAGGTTCATGCAGTGCCACATGCCGTAGGTGAAGTAGACGTATACGTGTCCGGGGGGACCGAACATCACTGCGTTGCGGGCGGTGCGACCGCGGTACGCGTGCGACCCGGGGTCGTTCGGTCCGTCGTATGCCTCTACTTCTGTGAGGCGGACGGCGATCGGACCGTCGGGGGTGGTCCGGACCAGGATGCGGCCGACGAGATCGGGGGCGACCTCGAGTACGGGGCGGTCGAAGAACTCTCGGGGCAGTGGCATACGGTCCGGGGGCGCGATCATGCCGTCCGAGCGTAGTCCAGACGGGTCAGCGCGCCTGCGGAACCGGTGGTGAGCGGATCGCGTTTGTACGGGTCGAGGGTCCATTCGTAAAGGGAGAGTCATGGCGTTCAAGAAGCTGCTCGCGAGCCTCGGGGCCGGCGGGGCCTCGGTCGAGACGGTGCTGACCGAGGTCAATGTGGTGCCGGGTGGCGTCGTCCAGGGTGAGGTGCGGATCCAGGGCGGGTCCGTGAACCAGGACATCGAGGGCCTGTCGGTGGGCCTGCAGGCCAAGGTCGAGGTGGAGAGCGGCGACGAGGAGTACAAGCAGAACATCGAGTTCACCAAGGTGCGGCTCGGCGGTGCCTTCGAGCTGCAGGCGGGTGCCGTGCACGCGGTGCCGTTCGGGCTGGAGATCCCCTGGGAGACGCCGGTCACGATGATCGACGGACAGGCTCTGCGCGGGATGCACATCGGGGTGACCACCGAGCTGGCGATCGCCCGTGCGGTGGACTCCGGTGACCTGGACCCGATCAACGTGCACCCGCTGCCGGCGCAGAAGGCGATCCTGGACGCCTTCATCCAGCTGGGCTTCCGCTTCAAGAACGCGGACATGGAGCGCGGCCACATCCGGGGTACGCGGCAGCGGCTGCCGTTCTACCAGGAGATCGAGTTCCACCCGCCGTCGCAGTACCGGGGTCTGAACCAGGTCGAGCTGAGCTTCGTGGCCGACGAGCACGCGATGGACGTCATCCTGGAGATGGACAAGAAGCCGGGTCTGTTCAGCGAGGGCTCGGACACCTACCGCTCCTTCCAGGTGGGTCTGCACGACTTCCACGGGACCGACTGGGCGGCTTACCTCAACCAGTGGCTGTCCGAGGTCGGCGGCAAGCGCAACTGGTTCTAGGCTCTGACCTACTGAACGAAAACGATCAGGAGGTACCGAGGTGACCGAGCTCAAGCGGCGGCCGCTCCCCCACGACTTCCATCCGCCCGTGCCGTCGTTCGCGGTGACGAGTGAGGACATCGAGGAGGGGGCGACGCTGGGGAACGCCCAGGTCTATGCGGAGGGGAACACCTCGCCGCAGCTGCGGTGGGAGGGCTTCCCCGCGGAGACCAAGAGCTTCGCCGTGACCTGCTACGACCCCGACGCGCCGACCGGCAGCGGGTTCTGGCACTGGGTCGTGTTCGACATCCCGGCCTCGGTGACGGAGTTGCCGGCGGGTGCGGGCAGCGGCAAGTTCGAGGGCCTGCCCGAAGGTGCCGTGCATGCGCGCAACGATTACGGGGCGAAGGACTTCGGTGGTGCCGCTCCGCCGCCCGGGGACGGGCCGCACCGGTACGTCTTCACCGTGTACGCGGTGGACCAGGAGAAGCTCGGCCCGGACTCGGACGCCTCTCCGGCCGTCGTCGGCTTCAACCTCCGGTTCCACGCGCTTGCGCGTGCCCAGCTCATCGGTGAGTACGAGAACCCCGCTGCGGGCGGCGCACCGCATTGATTCGGCCAAGCGTTCATTGAACGTTTGCCCGCCTCCGGTCTTGGAAGTGATCGGAGGCGGGCATTTTTTATTGCGTTGTCCATCTCGGCGCGCCCGTCCAGAGTTGATCCAAGCCCGCCGGGGAGTGGGCAGGTGCACATGGGAGGTGGGCTGGATGCGTGACACGTTGGTCCTGAACGCGAGCTTCGAGCCGCTGTCGACGGTGACTCTGAACCGAGCCGTCGTCCTGGTCCTCCAGGACAAGGCCGTCGTCGAGCAGGCCCATCCCGAACTGCGCATGCGCGGTTCCGATGTGGACATACCGGCGCCCCGGGTGATCAGGCTGTGCAGGTACGTACGGGTGCCGTTCCGAAGACAAGCTCCGTGGTCGAGGCGGGGTGTGCTGGTCCGGGACCGGCACCGGTGCGCATACTGCGGGCACCGGGCGACGACCGTGGACCATGTGCTGCCGCGGGCGCAGGGTGGGCAGGACACGTGGCTGAATACCGTCGCCGCGTGTGCGGAGGACAACCATCGCAAGGCCGACCGGACTCCGGAGGAGGCGGGGATGGCCTTGCTGCGGGAGCCGTTCGAGCCGACTCCGGCGGACGCGATGCTGCTGGCCCTGCGGGAGGACGACTTCAAGACGCTGCCGGAGTGGCTGGCTCAGTCGGCGGCGTAGCCGGTCAACTCCCGGTGTACCGCGAAAGTTGCAGGAACCGGTGGCGTACGGCGTCCGTTGCCCGCCGAGGTCAACCCGGTGCGGGACGACGGCCGGGCGGCGGCGGTCGTAACTTCTTGCACCAGCCGCGGGTCGTTCCAGGGGCCCGAAACGGGGGGACCCGGATCCGCGGCGTGCGGAAGGGACGATGACGTCATGAGCAAGCTCAGCCTGCGCACCCGGGCCGCCCTGTCGGCCACCGCCGTGGTGGCGGCGACGCTCGGGTTCTCCGGGATGACCGCCGGAGCGGCCCAGGCCAACACCGGCGCGCCGACTCTCAACACCGGCTCCTCGGGGCATGGTGTGTGGTGCGTCCAGCGCATCATCAACCGCAACTACCCGGGGTCGCTGGACGAGGACGCCAAGTACGGCAGCTACACCAAGGCGTGGGTGAAGTACTTCCAGGAGCACCACGGGCTCACCGGCAGCAACGCCGACGGCATCGTGGGCAAGAAGACCGGCAACGCGCTGCTGAAGTCCATCGGCGGCGACAGCTACTGCTACAAGTACCTGCCCACCTCGTACTGACCGCCGAGCGACGACGGCCCGCCTTCCCGGGGAAGGCGGGCCGTCGTCGTGTGTCGTGGGCCGGTGTGGTCAGTCGATCTGCGGCTTCTCGCGGCGCTCCGTGCCCCCGCCGCCGTTGCCCGACGAGCCGTTGCCCGAACCCCCGCCCAGCGGGCCGAAGTTACCCATCGCTCCGGACAGTCCCTTGAGGGCGTCGCCGATTTCGCTGGGGACGATCCAGAGCTTGTTGGCGTCGCCTTCGGCGATCTTCGGGAGCATCTGGAGGTACTGGTAGGAGAGGAGCTTCTGGTCCGGGTCGCCGGCGTGGATCGCCTCGAAGACCGTACGGACGGCCTGGGCCTCGCCCTCGGCGCGCAGGGCGGCGGCCTTGGCCTCACCCTCGGCGCGCAGGATCTGGGACTGCTTCTCACCTTCGGCGGTGAGGATGGCGGCCTGGCGCGTACCTTCGGCGGTGAGGATCGCGGCGCGCTTGTCACGGTCTGCGCGCATCTGCTTCTCCATCGAGTCCTGGATGGAGGTGGGCGGTTCGATGGCCTTCAGCTCGACGCGGTTGACGCGGATGCCCCACTTGCCGGTGGCCTCGTCGAGGACGCCGCGCAGGGCCGCGTTGATCTCCTCGCGGGAGGTCAGGGTGCGTTCGAGGTCCATGCCGCCGATGATGTTGCGCAGCGTGGTGACGGTGAGCTGCTCGATGGCCTGGATGTAGCTGGCGACCTCGTAGGTGGCGGCCCGGGCGTCGGTCACCTGGTAGTAGATGACCGTGTCGATGTTCACGACCAGGTTGTCCTGGGTGATCACCGGCTGGGGCGGGAAGGGGACGACCTGTTCGCGCAGGTCGATGCGGTTGCGGATGGTGTCGATGAAGGGGACCACGATGTTCAGGCCCGCGTTCAGCGTCCGCGTGTAGCGGCCGAAGCGCTCGACGATGGCGGCGCTGGCCTGTGGGATGACCTGGATGGTCCTGACCAGGGCGATGAAGACCAACACCACCAGAATGACCAGGACGATGATGACCGGTTCCATCGTGTTCCCCGTACCCCTCTCTGCCTGGGCGCCTTCGGCAGATGCTCGGTTGTTGAAGATCTTGCTGGTCGAGTCTGACAGACCGTCGCGTAACTCGTGGGACAGATGGCTCAGATGACGATCGCCGTGGCCCCTTCGATCTCCACGACGTCCACCTCCTGGCCCACTTCGTAGGCGCGGCCGGTGTCGAGGGAGCGGGCCGACCAGACTTCTCCGGCGAGCTTGATCCGGCCGCCGGAGCCGTCCACACGCTCCAGGACGACCGCCTGCTTGCCCCTCAATGCGTCGATGCCCGTGGCGAGTTGGGGCCGCTGTCTGCCGTGCCGGGCCGCGATGGGCCGGACGACGGCGATGAGGGCGACCGAGACCACGAGGAAGGTGAGCACCTGCACCACGACGTCGAGGCCGAGGGCGGCGCCGACCGCGGCCGCGACGGCTCCCACCGCGAGCATGCCGAACTCCGGCATCGCGGTGACCACGAGCGGGATTCCGAGCGCCGCCGCGCCGACGAGCCACCACACCCATGCGTCGATGTCGTTCACATGGTCATGGTAGGGCCGCGGGTCGGGCGGCGGACAGGGCGCGAACGGGAGCGGGCCGTTGTCAGGACAGCGGCAGGCCGTGCGCGGTCCAGCGGTCGCCGACCTGCTCGACGACGAGCGGGAGGCCGAAGCAGCGGGAGAGGTTGCGGGAGGTGAGTTCCAGTTCGATCGGGCCGGCGGCGAGGACCTTGCCCTGGCGGATCATGAGGACGTGGGTGAAGCCGGGGGCGATCTCCTCGACATGGTGGGTGACCATGATCATCGAGGGGGCGATGGGGTCGCGGGCGAGGCGGCCGAGGCGGCGCACCAGGTCCTCGCGGCCGCCGAGGTCGAGGCCGGCGGCGGGCTCGTCGAGCAGGAGCAGTTCGGGGTCGGTCATCAGGGCGCGGGCGATCAGGGTGCGCTTGCGCTCGCCCTCGGAGAGGGTGCCGAACTTGCGGTCCACGTAGTCGCTCATGCCGAGGCGGTCGAGGAAGGCGCGGGCGCGCTGCTCGTCGACCTCGTCGTACTCCTCGTGCCAGGCGGCGGTCATGCCGTACGCCGCGGTCAGCACCGTCTGCAGGACGGTCTGGCTCTTGGGGAGCTTCTCGGCCATGGCGATGCCGGCCATGCCGATGCGCGGGCGCAGATCGAAGACGTCGACCTTGCCGAGGGTGTCACCGAGGATGGTGGCGGTGCCCTTGCTGGGGAAGAGGTAGCTGGAGGCGACGTTCAGGAGGGTGGTCTTGCCGGCGCCGTTGGGGCCGAGGATGACCCAGCGCTCGCCCTCCTTCACCGACCAGGAGACCTGGTCCACCAGAGCCCGGCCCTCGCGGACCACGGATACGTCCTGAAGCTCCAGAACATCGCTCATGAGCGCGTTGTCTCCCCTTGCAGTGTGGCCGGTCTCGGCTGTCGCGTACGCCTGTGGCTCGGTCCGCCGCGCCGGTGGGCGCAGCCCTTATGAAATCTACGCCACGAGTGCCCCGCTCCATTCCATCGGTCCGGTCCTTAGGGTGGAGGCATGCTCTCGGAACCGCGTTCAGGACGCCTCGCAGCTTGGGGAAATGCCCTTTTGGCCGGAGTTGTCTCTCCGGATGACGCCGTGCTCGCCATCGTGGGCGAGGATGCGGTGCACCGGGTGGAGGGGCTGCCGGCTGAGCCGGCGCCGGTCGGGCTCACGCTCGCGCTGGGGCGGCTACGGACGCTGGGGGTGACCGGCCTGCGGGTGGCGCTGCCCGCGCCGGGGCATCCGCTGGGGCTGAGCGGGCCGCCGGAGTTCAATGCGCGGGCGCTGGAGGCCGAGGAGGCGGTGGTCTGCTTCGGCGCCGCGTTCGGGCTGGTGCCTCAGGTGTACGAGGCCGGACCCGAGGGTGATGTGCATGCCGAGGTGGTCTGGCATGTGCTGCCGGTGCGGGAGGCGCCGCCCGCCGATGTGCCGTCGCTGGGCGAGGCGGAGCGGGAGCTGGCGGAGGCCCTGCGGGAGGCGACCGAGGTGCTGTCGCGGCTGGATCTCGCCGGGTCGGGTCCGGTGGCGGAGGCGGCGATCGACGCGTACCGGGCGCGGGCCGAGCGGGGGCGCGAGGTGCTGGCGCCGGGGTACCCGCCGCGCGCTGTACGGGTGCTGGAACTGGCCCAGCGGGTCGGGTTGCTGGTGTCCCTGGCGTACGGCAACGGGCACGGGGCGGCGGTCAGCTCCGCCGAGATGGCGGCGCGGTCCGAGGCGCTGCGGCCTGTTGAGCGGACGGCTCGGCGGGCGCAGGTGGCGGCGTACAACTCCATCGTGGAGGAGCGGGAGCGGGGCGTTCGCTGAGCGTCGCTTCCTCGGTGTCCGGGGCGATGTGGTCGGCAACCGGACAGGCCTCCCGGTGGACCCGGGAGGCCTGAGGTCATCGGCGGCGGTGACTCAGTTGTTCACGCCGAGGTTGCCGAAGGCCGGGTTCAGCACGCCGACCACGTTCGCGCTGTTGCCGACCACGTTCACCGGGATGTGCACCGGGGCCTGGACGACGTTGCCGGAGACGACACCCGGAGAGCCGACGGCGTGGGCGTCGGCGCAGGCACCGGTCGTGGCGGAGGCCATGCCCGCACCGGCAGCGATCAGGCCACCGGCCACCATCGTCACGGCCGCTGCCTTCTTCAGGTTCTTCACTGTCTAAGCCCTCCTTGGCGTTCGCCGCGGCGGTTCGCCGCAGCACGCACTGAAAAACGGCTGAGATCACCGGAGGATGCGCCATCCGGGTGACATTCCCACGACGGTATGAATCTCAGTCCGGAGCGGAACCTTCCGAATTGCCGTGCGTGAGGCGCTGGGGAGGACGTTTCAGCCCGTCAGGCCATGGCGTACGGCCCACAGGGCGGCCTGGGTGCGGTCGGCGAGGTCGAGTTTCATCAGGATGTTGGAGACGTGCGTCTTGACGGTCTTCTCGGACAGGACGAGGGCGCGGGCGATCTCGCGGTTGGAGCGGCCGTCGGCGATCAGGCCGAGCACCTCGCGCTCCCGCTCGGTCAGCGAACCTCCCCTGCCCTGGCCCGAGTTGGCCTCCTCCTGGGAGAGCAGGGCGACGGCGACCTCCGGCTGGAGCAGGACGTGACCGGCGTGCACGGAACGGATGGCACCGGCGAGCGCGTCGGGGTCCACGTCCTTGTAGACGTACCCGGCGGCGCCTGCGCGCAGGGCCGGAACCACCGTGCGCTGCTCGGTGAAGCTGGTGACGATCAGCACGCGCGCGGGGTTGTCGAGTTCGCGGAGCTTGCGCAGGGCGTCGATGCCGTCCATGCCCGGCATCTTGACGTCCATGAGGACGACGTCGGGCCGCAGTTCCTCGGCGCGGGCGACTCCTTCGGCGCCGTCGGCGGCCTCGCCGACGACCTCGATGTCGTCCTGCACCTCCAGGAAGGTGCGCAGGCCCCGGCGGACGACCTGGTGGTCGTCGACGAGCAGCACCTTGATTGCGTCAGCCACCGGGGACCTCCATCTCGATCATGGTGCCCTTGCCGGGCTCCGATTGCACGGCCAGCGTGCCGCCGGCCGCGCTCGCCCGGTCCCGCATCGAGACCAGGCCCAGGTGGCGTCCGGCGCGGCGGACCGCTGTCGGGTCGAAGCCGCCGCCGTCGTCGGTGACGCGCAGGACGGCTCCGGAGCCGCGCCGCTCCATGCTCACGTGGACATGCTCGGCGCCGGAGTGGCGCAGGGCGTTGTGCAGGGCTTCCTGGGCGACCCGCAGCACGGCCTCCTCCTGTGCGGCGGGCAGCGCGCGGCATCCGGCGACGGCGAAGGTGACGCGCGCGGTGTGGGCGCGGTCGAGGACCTGTATCTGGGTGCGCAGGGTGGCGATCAGGCCGTCCTCGTCCAGGGCGGCGGGACGCAGCTCCACGACGGCGGCGCGCAGTTCGTCGGCCGCCTCGGCGGCGAGCGCGGCGACCTGGTGCAGCTCGCCCTTGGCGCGGGAGGGGTCGCGGTCGATCAGCGCGGCCGCGGCCTGGGCGGTCAGGCGCAGGGAGAAGAGCTTCTGGCTGACCGCGTCGTGCAGTTCGTGGGCGAGGCGGGAGCGTTCCTCGGCGATGGTCAGCTCGCGGCTGCGCTCGTAGAGGCGGGCGTTGGTGAGGGCGATGGCGGCGTGCTGGGCGAGGATGGAGAGCAGTTGCTCGTCCTCCTCGGTGAAGCCGCAGCTGCCCTCCGGCTTGGGGCAGCGCTTGTTCGCGAGGAACAGTGCTCCGATGACGTCGTCGCCGTCCTTGATCGGCAGTCCCAGGAAGTCGGACATGTCCGGGTGGGCGGACGGCCAGCCCTCGAAGCGCGGGTCCTTGCGCACGTCGGCGAGGCGCTCGGGCCGGGCCTCGTGCAGCATCGCGGCGAGGATGCCGTGCTGGCGGGGCAGCGGGCCGATGGCCTTCCACTGGGCGTCGCTGACGCCGTCGACGACGAACTGGGCGAAGCCGCCGTGGTCGTCGGGGACGCCGAGGGCGGCGTACTGCGCGTCGAGCAGTTCGCGGGCGGAGGCGACGATCGTCTTGAGGACGTCGCGCACCTCGAGGTGCCTGCTCATGGCCAGCAGCGCGGAACTCACCGCGGCGAGGCCGGACCGGGGGCCTTGACTCATGCCCTCACGGTACCGGCGGGGTGTGACAGTTCGGATCGGACCTGTGACGGCAGGGTCCGGGCCGCTGGGCCTAGGACCGGTGGTGTAGGCCCCCGGTCCCGGACCTGCGGCGTACGTCGAAGGGCCCCGCCGCTTTGCGCCCCGCGTCCGAGGCGGCGCGGGGGGTGCCGTTCCTACGTTGTGGTCACCGCCCCGACGAGGGCGGCAAGCGACGAGGGGACGGTTGTCATGCCGGTAGCGATCATCACGGGGGCCTCCAGGGGTCTGGGGCGGGCGCTCGCCGAGGCGCTGGCCGCGCGGGGCTGGGATCTGGTGCTCGACGCCCGGAGCGCGGGGCCCTTGAAGGAGGCCGCGGAGGCGGTCGCCGTGCACGGTGTGCGGGTGGAGGCGCTGCCCGGGGACGTCACGGACGCCGGGCACCGGGCCGGGCTGGTGGCCGCCGCGCGACAGCTTGGTGGAGTCGACCTGGTCGTGAACAACGCGGGCATCCTGGGCGCCGAGCCCCTGGTCCCGCTCGGCAGCCAGCCGCTGGACGGCTTCCGGGCCGCGCTGGAGACCAATGTGGTGGCTCCGCTGGGACTGCTCCAGGAGGCGCTGCCGCAGCTGCGCACGGCTCCGGCCGGCGCGGTGATCAACGTGAGTTCGGACGCTGCGGTGGAGGCCTACCGGACCTGGGGCGCGTACGGGGCGACGAAGGCGGCCGTGGACCAGCTCTCCGCCGTGCTCTCGGTGGAGGAGCCGGGGCTGCGCGTCTGGTGGGTCGACCCGGGCGGTATGCGGACGGACATGCTGGCCGCCGCCGAGCCCGGCGAGGACCTGTCGGGTACGCCGGCACCGGAGGAAATCGCTCCTGCCTTCCTGCGGCTGCTCGACAAGCGCCCGGCGAGCAGCCGCTACACCGCGGCGGCGCTGCTGGAGGCGCTGTGACCGTCGTGGTGCGGGTCCCGGAGGAGCTGTCCGCGCGCGTGCCGGCCGAGCAGCGCGGGCCCGGCCTCGACCGGGATGCCGTACGGCTGCTGGTGTCGCGCGGGACCGAGGTGTCGCACCACGGGTTCGCCGAGCTGCCGCGGCTGCTGCGGGCGGGGGACCTGCTGGTGGTGAACACCTCGTCCACGCTGGCCGCCGCGGTGGACGGGCGCATCGGGCACGCGCGCGTGGTGGTGCACTTCTCCACGCGCGGGGACGACGGGCGGTGGGCGGTCGAACTGCGGGATCCGGACGGGCGGGGCACTACACGCGCGCGTGCGGGCAGGCCCGCGGGGACAGAGGTGGGGTTGCCCGGCGGGGCTCGGCTGGTCCTGGAGGAGCCGCTGAGCGGGCACGGTGAGCGGCTGTGGTGGGCGCGGGCGTCCGGGGCGGAGGTCCTTGGGGTACTGCGGGAGCACGGGCGGCCCATCCGCTACTCCTATACGGAGCGGGACCAGCCGCTGTCGGTCTACCAGACGGTGTTCGCGCTGCCCTCGCCGGACGGGACGGGCAGCGCGGAGATGCCGAGTGCGGCGCGGCCCTTCACGGCGCGGCTGGTGGCGGAGCTGGTGAGCCGCGGGGTGCAGTTCGCGCCGGTCACGCTGCACACGGGGGTGGCGTCGGCGGAGGCGCACGAGCCGCCGTATCCGGAGCGGTTCACGGTGCCGGAGGCGTCGGCTCGGCTGATCAACGCCGTCGGAGCAGGCGACGGCCGGGTCATCGCGGTCGGGACGACGGCCGTACGGGCCGTGGAGTCGGCGACCGGGCCGGACCGGGTGGTGCGGGCGGCCGACGGCTGGACCGATCTGGTGGTCACGCCCGAGCGCGGGGTACGCACCGTCGACGGGCTGCTGACCGGGCTGCACGAACCAAAGGCCTCGCATCTGCTGATGCTGGAGGCGGTCGCGGGGCGGACCGCGGTCGACCGCGCGTACGAGGAGGCGCTGCGCGGGCTCTATCTGTGGCACGAGTTCGGAGACGTCCACCTCATCCTCCCGGAGGAGGCCCCTCACGCAGAGCGTTGCGACGGCAACTCCTGGTGAGACTGTTACGCCTCTGATGTGAGCCCGCGCATAGGGCGCACATCACGTACGAATGGACATAGGAGATAAAGCATCCCCGCATGAACGGGACAGACGGTCCAGTCTGTCCCGTTTTGCCCTTCCCCGGTCTACTACCGGGCATCGTACGTCACACCTTTGCCAGGGCATTTTGCGGCCGCTAAGAATTGCTCCCGTCGCTCAGCGCCGTGGGTTTCTCCCCGCGGCGTTCGTGCAGGAGGAAGCGATTCCCCCGGCGGACGCAGGAGCGACCTCCGCGCTATTCGAAGAGGTCCATCAGCCATGCCCAAGAACATCCTCAGCCGTGGTCATAGTCGTGCGCTGACCAAGCAGCACAAGATCGCGATCGCCGGTGTCGCCACGCTCGGTGCCGCCGCCCTCGCCTTCTCGGCCGTTCCCAGCAGCGCCGAGACCATCACCACCGGCGCCCCGGCCACGGCGGCTCAGGTGCAGTACGCCACCCAGCCGGTCAAGGACGTCAAGGGCACGCTGACCGACCAGATCGCCACCGAGACCGTCAAGCTCGACGCCCTCGCCGCCAAGCAGAAGGCCGCGACCGAGGCCGCCAAGAAGCAGGCCGAGGCCCAGGCGAAGCAGAAGGCCGCCGCCGAGGCCGCCAAGAAGGCCGCCCAGGAGCGTGCTGCCAAGGAGGCCGCGAGCCGTTCCGCGCAGCGCCCCGAGATGCAGCTGGTCGCCGCGAAGACCTACACGAACAACCTCGACGGCTGGATCCGCCAGGCCCTGGACATCATGAAGTCCAAGGGCATCCCGGGCAGCTACAACGGCCTGCACCGCAACATCATGCGGGAGTCCTCCGGCAACCCCCAGGCCATCAACGACTGGGACGTCAACGCCGTCAACGGCATCCCGTCCAAGGGCCTGCTGCAGGTCATCCCGCCGACCTTCAACGCGTACCACGTCGCCGGCACCTCGTGGAACATCTACGACCCGGTCGCCAACATCACCGCAGCCGCCAACTACGCGGCCGACAAGTACGGCTCGATCGACAACGTCAACAGCGCGTACTGAGGCCGGCGCGGGCCTCTGACATACGCGGAAGGGCGGCACCCCTCAGGGGGTGCCGCCCTTCACGTCGTACGGCCGCGGTTACTTCCGCATGACCTCCGGCTCGTGCCGGCGCAGGAAGCGGGCAACAAAGAAGCCGCAGATCACACCGAGGACGATCAGCGCGAACA
Source organism: Streptomyces cellostaticus (assembly GCF_001513965.1). Taxonomy (GTDB): domain Bacteria; phylum Actinomycetota; class Actinomycetes; order Streptomycetales; family Streptomycetaceae; genus Streptomyces; species Streptomyces cellostaticus. The sequence continues at coordinate 12,498 of NZ_KQ948016.1, forward strand.
TGTCCAGGCCCCAGGCCGAGGCCTCGTGGTTCCACAGCGGGTCCGTGCTGCTCGGGTCGTCGGTGTTCGGCGCGATGTTGTTGAAGTCCAGCGTGGCGCCCGCGGCGGCCACCGCCCAGCGCGACGGCATCAGGTACGAGAACTCGTTGACGCCGAGGGTGCCGTGCAGGGTGAAGAGGCAGCCGGTGAAGACGACCTGGATGATCGCGAACATCACCAGCAGCGGCATGGTCTTCTCGGCGGTCTTCACCAGCGAGGAGATCACCAGGCCGAACATCATCGAGGTGAAGCCGAGCGCCATGATCGGCAGGCACAGCTCGAACAGCGTCGAGCTGCCGAGGACGAGCCCCTGGTCGGGGATCTCCCGGCTGGAGAAGCCGATCACGCCGACCATCAGGCCCTGGAGCACGGTGACCGCGCCCAGGACGACCACCTTGGACATCAGGTAGGCCGACCGGGACAGGCCGGTCGCGCGCTCCCGCTCGTAGATGACCCGTTCCTTGATCAGCTCACGCACGGAGTTCGCGGCGCCCGCGAAGCACGCGCCGACCGCGAGGATCAGCAGCACGGTGGTGGCCGTACCGTTCGGGATGTGCGCGCCGGTGCGCGGGTTGATCGCCTCGTTGACCAGCAGGCCCCGCTTGTGGTCGATCAGCAGGCTGACCGCGCCGAGTACCGCCGGCAGGATCACCGTCAGCGCCAGGAAGCCCTTGTCGGAGACGATGACCGACACATAGCGCCGGATCAGGGTCATCAGCTGCGAGCCCCAGGCCTGCGGCTTGGGCGGTCTGATGGCCTGCGGCGGAGGCATGTGTACGGACTGCGGGGCGACCGCGTCGATGTCCGCGGCGTACATCTGGTAGTGCTGCGAGCCCTTCCAGCGGCCCGCCCAGTCGTAGTCGCGGTAGTTCTCGAAGGCGGAGAAGACGTCGGCCCAGGTGTCGTAGCCGAAGAAGTTCAGCGCCTCCTCCGGCGGGCCGAAGTAGGCCACCGAACCGCCCGGCGCCATCACCAGGAGCTTGTCGCAGATCGCCAGCTCGGCCACCGAGTGGGTGACCACGAGGACCGTACGGCCGTCGTCGGCCAGGCCCCGCAGCAGCTGCATGACGTCGCGGTCCATGCCCGGGTCGAGGCCCGAGGTCGGCTCGTCCAGGAAGATCAGCGACGGCTTGGTGAGCAGCTCCAGGGCCACCGAGACACGCTTGCGCTGGCCACCGGACAAGGAGGTGACCTTCTTGTCCTTGTGGATGTCCAGCTTCAGCTCGCGCAGCACCTCGTCGATGCGGGCGTCGCGCTCCTGCGCGGTGGTGTCGGCCGGGAAGCGCAGCTTGGCCGCGTACTTCAGGGCCTTCTTGACGGTCAGCTCCTTGTGCAGGATGTCGTCCTGCGGGACCAGACCGATGCGCTGGCGCAGCTCGGCGAACTGCTTGTAGAGGTTCCGGTTGTCGTACAGCACCTCGCCCTGGTTGGCGGGCCGGTAGCCGGTGAGCGCCTTCAGCAGGGTCGACTTGCCGGAGCCGGACGGGCCGATGACCGCGATCAGCGACTTCTCCGGGACGCCGAAGGAGACGTCCTTCAGGATCTGCTTGCCGCCGTCGACCGTGACCGTCAGGTGGCGCGCCGAGAAGGAGACCTCACCGGTGTCGACGAACTCCTCGAGGCGGTCGCCGACGATGCGGAAGGTGGAGTGGCCGACACCGACGATGTCGCTGGGGCCGAGCAGTACCGAGCCGCCCTTGGCGATCGGCTGGCCGTTGACGTAGGTGCCGTTGTGCGAGCCCAGGTCGCGGATCTCGAAGCGGCCGTCGGGCGTCGAGTGGAACTCGGCGTGGTTCCGGGAGACCTGCAGGTCGGAGACGACCAGCTCGTTCTCCAGGGCACGGCCGATGCGCATCACGCGGCCGACGGCGAACTGGTGGAAGGTCGTGGGGCTGCGGTCGCCGTAGACCGGCGGCGCCCCCGCGCCACCACCGGGCGTCTTCTGCGCGTACTGCTCGGGCGGCCCGCTCTGCTGCTGCGGGAACGCCGGCGGCTGGTGCGCCTGCTGCGGCTGCGGCTGCTGCCAGTCGGCCTGCGCGGCCTGCTGGTGCGCGCCGGCCTGCTGCGGCACCTGCTGGGCCCAGCCGGGGCCCGCGCCCTGGGCGGCGGCGTACGGCGCCGCCTGCGGCTGCTGGGGCTGCGCGACCGCGGTCGCGGCGCCGGACAGGTTCAGGCGCGGTCCGTCGGTCGCGTTGCCGAGGTTCACCGCCGAACCCGGGCCGATCTCCATCTGACCGATCCGCTGGCCCTGCACGAACGTGCCGTTGGTGCTGCCGTGGTCCTCGATGACCCAACTGCGGCCGTTGAAGCTGACCGTGGCGTGCCGCCAGGAGACCCTGGCGTCGTCGAACACGACGTCTCCCTGCGGATCGCGTCCGAGTGTGTAGGTCCTGGACGAATCGAGCGTCCAGGTCCGTCCGTTTGATTCCAGTACGAGTTCCGGCACTCCATGCCCCACTGAGTTGTCCCCCGAGTTACCCCCAACAGAGGGAGTCTAGGGATGTCGAACATCGTGGGGAACTATTTCAGGCTCGGCCCCGTGACCGAAAGTCGGGCCTTGTGAAGAGCGCCCGCGCGCGCTTCAACTCGCCCCGTTGACGGGGTTGAAACCGGGCCGGAGAGTGGTAATCCCCCGCGAGGGGGACATGCGCGGCCGCGGTGCCGCGCCGCGGATCGGGGGGTCTGCCATGAGTGCTGCCACGGGCGTCGGGACCGCACGGCACGGCACGTCGCTGCCGTGGGCGGACATCCTGCTGTCCGCGATCGCCGCCGTGAGCTGGGCGTTGATAGGGATGGCGGGCACGGCCGCGCTCGGTCTGCATCTGCTGCGGGCGGACGCGGCCGGCTCACTGGGCCCCATGACGGCGGCGGTTGTGGCGCTCGGGGCAGGTGGTTCGGTCTCGCCGGCAGGCGATGTGTCCGCTTTCGGACTGAAAGGCGCCGAGGCTCACACGGCCGTCGAGATCACGCCACTCGGCGTCAGCCTGGTGGGCGCCCTGCTGCTCTCCTGGTTCTTCCTACGGTCCCTGCGCACGGCCGGAGTTGTCATCGCGCCCGCCGAACTGCTCGCGCGCGCGGGCACGGTGGTCGCGCTCTTCGTGGCCACGCTCGGCGGGCTGGCCTGGGCCGGACACGATGTCATCACGATCGACGGCGGCTCGCTCGGCCTGGACCAGCTGCCCGGCGGGGGCGGCAAGGGGGGCGGCCTGAACATCCCCGGCCTGGGGGACATCGGCGGGCTGCTGCCGGACCGGGTCGGCGACCTGATCCACGCCAAGGCCGCCGTCGGCTTCACCGTGGACACCGCGCCCACCCTCCTCGGCGGCCTCTGCTGGTCCGCCGGCATCCTGCTGATCGCCCTGCTCGCCTCCCGCCGCACCCCCCTGCCGCGCGGCTGGGAGGCCGTGCACCGGGTGGTGCGGCCTGCCGTCTCGGCGCTGGTCACCGTGCTGCTGGTGGCCGTCGTCGCCGGGCTCGCGGCGGCGGCGTACGCGGCGATCGGCGACGATCACCCGCGTCGGATCGCGGGTGCGGCCCTGCTCGGCGCCCCGAACGGGGTGTGGCTCGGCGTCCCCCTCGGCCTGTTCGTCCCCTGGGACGGCAGGGCCACCGGCGCGCTGGGCAAGCTGCTGCCCCACCCGATCGACCAGCTGCTGAGCGCGCGGTCGGACCAGCCCGTCACCGTGGGCCGGCTGGCCGGGCTGGACGAGCGGGTGTGGGTGCTCGCGGTGGCGGCGGCGCTGATGATGCTGCTGGCCGGGGTGCTGACGGCGGTACGGACGCCGGTGCGGGCCCCGTCCGGTGAGCCCGGTGGCGCCGTGGGCTTCGCCGGACGCTGCGCCCTGCGGCTCGGGATCGCGACCGCGCCGGCCCTGCCCCTGCTCGCCTGGCTGGCGGACGTCTCGGTGAACGCCTCGCTGTCCGTACTGGGCTTCGACGCCTTCGGCGCGGGCATCCAACTGCACGGACACCTGGGCATGGCGCTGCTCCTGGGCGCCGTGTGGGGTGCGGGGGCCGGCGCTGCGGGAGCACTGCTCGCCTGGACGCTGGGCGCCGCGGGTACGCGCGCGGTGTGGCCGACCCCGGGTGAGATACGGGGCGGGGCGGGCGGGGGCGGGCGCTCCGGGTACGGCGGCGGGGGCACGGGGCACCCTGAGTACGACGGCGGAGCCGCCGGACGCCCTGGCTACGGCGGCGGGGCCCCGGGGCAAGCCGGGTGCGATGGCGGAGCCGGGCGCTCCGGGTACGACAGCGGGGGCACGGAGCACCCCCAGTACGACGGCGGGGGCGCCGGACGCCCTGACTACACCGGCGGGGCCCCCGGGACGGCCGGGCGCGACGGCGGAACCGGGCGCTCCGGATACGACAGCGGGGGCACGGGGCACCCCCAGTACGACGGCGGGGCCCCAGGGACGGCCGGGCGCGACGGCGGAGCCGGGCGCTCCGGGTATGGCGGCGCGGCCGGGCCGTATGCGCCGGGCAGGCCTTACCGGCCGCCGAACCCCGATACGAACCCTTATCTCCGGGTGCCGGAGGAGCTGCGGGCGGAGACCGAGGACCTGCGTCCTCCCTCGGCCGGGGACGACGTGTACGGCGCGCCCACCCTCGCCCGGCCCTTCGACCCGCCTCCCCCCTCGCCCCGGGGCCGTCGTGGCGGGCGCTCGCGTGATCGTTCGCAGGAGGGACCGGACGACGGGCCGCCGCCTCCGCCACCCCCGCCCCCACGACCGCCCGGAACGCCCAGGAAGTGAGCCCGCGGCTCTCATGAGATGCGCAGGCGACGCGTCGGGAGCGCCACCGTGGCACAGTCGTGGTGAGCCGGACCGCACTACGGCTCGGCACGGCGGCCACGGACGGCCGTCGCCGAGAGGCAAGATCCCCTACATCGGCCGGTCACCCATTGTTCCGTGTCCGTCAGGCGGACCTCACGGGCGGAAGGCACTGGGTGCCGGATACGGTGGTGACACCATGAGCGCTTCGCAGACCTCCGAGGTCCCCACTCTCCTCGTCAAGATTTTCGGCAAGGACAGGCCGGGCATCACGGCCGGCCTCTTCGACACCCTTGCCGCGTACCTCGTCGACGTGGTCGACATCGAGCAGGTCGTCACCCGGGGCCGACTGGTGCTGTGCGTGCTGGTCAGCCAGCCGCCGGCCGGCCTGGAGGGCGACCTGCGGGCCACCGTGCACAGCTGGGCCGAGTCGATGAAGATGCAGGCGGAGATCATCTCGGGGCACGGCGACAACCGCCCGCGTGGTCTCGGGCGCTCCCTGGTGACCGTTCTCGGCCACCCCCTCACCGCCGAGTCGACGGCCGCCGTCGCCGCTCGGATCGCCAAGACCGGCGGCAACATCGACCGTATCTTCCGCCTCGCCAAGTACCCGGTGACGGCGGTGGAGTTCGCCGTGTCCGGTGTGGAGACGGAGCCGCTGCGCACAGCCCTGGCGACCGACGCGGCGGCACTGGGTGTCGACATCGCGGTCGTCTCGGCGGGCCTGCACCGGCGCGCCCAGCGGCTGGTGGTCATGGACGTGGACTCCACGCTCATCCAGGACGAGGTCATCGAGCTGTTCGCCGCGCACGCGGGCTGCGAGGACAAGGTCGCCGAGGTGACGGCGGCGGCGATGCGCGGGGAGCTGGACTTCGAGCAGTCGCTGCACGCGCGCGTGGCGCTGCTGAAGGGGCTGGACGCCTCGGTGGTGGAGAAGGTGCGCAACGAGGTGCGGCTGACGCCGGGCGCGCGCACGCTGATCCGCACCCTGAAGCGCCTCGGCTACCAAGTGGGTGTCGTCTCCGGCGGGTTCACGCAGGTCACGGATGATCTGAAGGAGCGGCTGGGGCTGGACTTCGCGCAGGCCAACACGCTGGAGATCGTCGACGGGAGGCTGACCGGGCGGGTCACCGGCGAGATCGTGGACCGCGCGGGCAAGGCGCGGCTGCTGCGCCGGTTCGCCGCGGAGGCCGGGGTTCCGCTGTCGCAGACGGTGGCGATCGGTGACGGTGCCAACGATCTGGACATGCTGAACGCGGCCGGTCTCGGCGTCGCCTTCAACGCCAAGCCGGTGGTCCGCGAGGCCGCGCACACGGCGGTGAACTTCCCCTTCCTGGACACCGTCCTGTATCTGCTGGGCATCACCCGCGAAGAGGTCGAGGCGGCCGACACGCACGACGAGGGCTGAGCGGGCCCCTGCGCCGTACGCCATGAGGAGGGCCCGGCACCGCAGCGGTGCCGGGCCCTCCTGCCATGGGTGCCGTCACTCGGAGGGTGCCCAGTAGTCCGTCAGGGTGGCCACGCCCGGCTCCAGGCTCTTCCAGGCGCCGTCGAAAGTCAGCAGTGCGAAGCCGGCGGCGGGGAAGCCGCGGCGGTTCATCCGCCCGCGGGCGTCACCCTCGGACTCACCCGCGAGGATGTCGGCCAGGCCGTGCACGCCCGGGTTGTGACCGATCAGGATCGCGTTCTGCACGTCGTCCGGGATCTCGTTGAGCACGGCGATCAGCTCGCCGGGCGAGGCCTCGTAGACCCGCTCCTCGTAGACGGTTTTCGGCCGGTGCGCGAGTTCATGGACGGCGAGCTTCCAGGTCTCGCGGGTCCGGACGGCGGTGGAGCACACGACCAGATCGAAGGTGATGCCGGTGTCGGCCAGCTTGCGCCCGGCGACTGCGGCGTCCATGCGGCCGCGCTCGGCGAGCGGGCGCTCATGGTCGGACACCTGGGGCCAGTCGGCTTTCGCATGGCGGAAGAGGACGATCCTGCGGGGTTCTGCGACGCTCATGGGTCCCAGCTTCGCATGAAACAGGCCACCTGGCGCAGGGAGTTGACATGCGGATTCACCGCGTGAGGGGGCTCCCCATCAGCGCGCGAGGAGCTGCTGCACGCGCTCGAAAAGGTGCGTGATCGCCGGGCCGCCGCTTGCCGCGTGGGCGTCCGACGGGTTCAGTATCAGCGCGAGCAGCGCGACGAAGGCGAGCGCGGGCAGGGCGAGCGCCCACCAGGGCAGCCGGATGTCGACGCTGCCCGTGGTCGCCGGGTGGAGCCGGGTGTGCGTACGGGCCGGCATGATCGCCTCCGTGGTCCTCGAGTGGTCCTGGCCGCCTGCTGCGGTCACATCTCGAAGTTACGGAACATCGGGCCGCCAACCCATCCGGGCATCCACCCAGTTGACCCTGACCCTGGCCCCCTAGGGGATGGTGGGGCTAGCCCCACCCCGAGGCCGCGGGGCGCGTCGGAGCGGGTCAGGGCGAGGCGATCGTCGCGATGACGGCGATGATCACGAAGATGGCGAAGAACGCGCCGAAGACCAGCAGCATCTTCTTCTGGCTGTTCTTCGGGTTCGGATCGAGCACAGGCTGCATGCGCCCAGTCTCGCACCCTTCGTCCGGAACCGACCGGCGGGGGGCCGGCCGGCGGATCGTCGGGGACGGGCTAGCCGGCCGCCTCGTCCTCCACCGTGCGGTTGCGGCCGGCCAGGAAGCCCACCGCCATCTGGGGCAGCATCAGGCACGCCATGAGGGCGATCGGCAGTCCCCAGCCGCCGCTCTGCTGGTAGAGCACGCCGACCAGGAGCGGGCCGGGGATGGAGATCAGGTAGCCGGTGCTCTGCGCGAACGCGGACAGCTGGGCCACACCCTGGCCGGTCCTGGCCCGCATGCCGACCATCGTCAGCGCCAGCGGGAAGGCGCAGTTGGAGATGCCGAGCAGAAGCGCCCAGGCCCAGGCGCCGTCGGCCGGCGCGAAGTACAGGCCCGCGTAGCCCGCGAGGCCGCAGACGCCCAGGGCCAGCGCGATCGGCCCCTGGTGGGGCAGCCGGGTGGCGAGCCGCGGGATGACGAAGGCCAGCGGCACGCCCATCACCATGGTGACGGCGAGCAGGACGCCGGCCGTGCCCGCCGGGACACCGGCGTCCCGGAATATCTGCGCCATCCAGCCCATCGTGATGTAGGCGGCGGTGGCCTGGAGTCCGAAGAAGACGGCGAGCGCCCAGGCCGTGCGGCTCCGGGTGATGCGCAGTGGGGCCTGCCGGTCCTCCATCGCGCGCACCGGCTCCTGGGCCGTTGCGGGGGTGGCGCTCCGGTCCCGTACCAGCGGGAGCCAGGGCAGTACGGCGGCGGCCGCGAGCCCCGCCCACACGGCGAGCCCGGAGTGCCAGTTGCCGCCCAGGGCGTCGGTCAGGGGCACGGTCACCGCGGCGGCGAGGGAGGTGCCGAGGGCGAGGGCCATGGAGTACAGGCCGGTCATGGAGCCGACCCGGTCGGGGAACCAGCGCTTGACGATGACCGGCATCAGCACGTTGCTGACGGCGATGCCCATGAGGGCGAGTGCGCTGGCGGCCAGGAAGCCGGCGGTGCTCCCGGTGTACGGCCGTATCAGCAGGCCCGCGGTGATGGCGGCCATGCCGGCGCACACCACGGCGCCCGGTCCGAAGCGGCGGGCCAGGCGGGGCGCGGTGACGCCGAAGACCGCGAAGCAGAGCGGGGGCACGGAGGTCAGCAGCCCGGCCACGCTGCCGCTCATGCCGAGCCCGTGACGGACCTCCTCCAGGAGGGCACCGAGGCTCGTGATGGCCGGACGGAGGTTCAGCGCGGACAGCACGATGGCGACGACGACCAGCCGTGTCGCCCACGCGCGCGTGGGCGGCATCTCGCGTGGGCCGGCTGTCGTGGTCGTACCGCGTTCGGCCGACGACTCCTCGGTCGAAGACCGCTCGGCCCAAGACCCCTCGGCCGTGGACATCTCCGTACGGGTTTGCGCAGTCCGGGTTTCCTCACTAGCCATGTCACCCATCATAGAATCATGGGATGATTGGTTGTCCATCCCCGGGACGTCGCCGCCCGGGCTCCTCGTGCGAAGGTGTGCCATGCCCCTGAGCCACCCGCGCCGGTCGGCGCTGTCCGAGCAGGTCATCGCCGCGCTGCGCAGTCAAATCGCCTCCGGCGAGTGGCCGGTCGGCTCACGCATCCCGACCGAGCCGGAACTGGTCGAGCAGCTCGGTGTCGCCCGCAACACCGTCCGCGAGGCCGTCCGCGCGCTCGCGCACAACGGTCTGCTGGACATCCGCCAGGGCTCGGGCACGTATGTCGCGGCGACGAGCGAGCTGGCCGGCGTGATGCACCGCCGGTTCGCCGGCGCCGACCCCCGCCACATCGCCGAGCTGCGCTCGGCCCTGGAGTCGGCGGCGGCGAGGCTGGCCGCCGAGCGGCGCACCGAGAAGGACCTCAAGCAGCTGGACGCTCTCCTGGTGCGCCGCGAGGAGGCCTGGGCGACCGGCGAGGCCGAGGCCTTCGTGGCCGCCGACGCGACCTTCCACCTGGCCGTGGTGGCCGCCTCCCACAACGACGTCATGACGGCGATGTACGCCGACCTGGGCGAGGTGCTGCGGGACTGGCTGCGCGCGGACGTCGGCGCGGAACTGACGCCTCAGACGCACATGGACCATGCGCGGCTGGTGGACGCGATCCGCGCGGGCGACGCGGAGGCGGCGGCCGCGGAGGCCGCGAGCTATCCGTTCCTGTGCCGGCCGGGCCGGTTCAGTGCCCCTTCTGGTGGCTGATCCACACCGAGGAGACGTTCTTCCAGCAGCGGCCGGTGAGCCGTACGGTCATGGCGGCCCCCGTGTCCACCGGAGCGCTGTCGGTGTCGATGTCCCACCAGCGGGCGCACTCGATGTGCAGGCGCACCCGGTCGGTGTCGACGTAGGGGTTGTGGCAGTAGGCCACCACATGGGAGCCGTGTACGGCCGTACGGCAGGCGGCGCCGAACAGCCTCGGCGCGGGCGGCTTTCCGTGGCTCACGCGCGCGTGCGACATCGCGTCGTACGGCAGGGAGATCACGAGAGCTGCGGCCACGGTCACCGAGGCCAGGCTGCGGGACAGGCGCACAAGGGGACCTCCTCGGCCGGGCTGCGGAGGGATGCGCGAGGTGAACGCGTAATCCAGAGTGCGCCGTCCGCTCCCGGCCCCGCCCGGCCGGGTACGCCGAACGAGTGACGCCCCGCCCCCGCGCAGTGCGGAGAACGGGGCGCCGGTGCCGGACGAAGGTCACGCGCCGATGGCGTGCAGCCCGCCGTCGACGTGGATGATCTCGCCGGTGGTCTTCGGGAACCAGTCGCTCAGCAGGGCGACGATGCCCCGGCCGGCCGGCTCCGGGTCCTTCAGGTCCCACTCCAGCGGGGAGCGGGTGTCCCAGACGGAGGCCAGGTCGCTGAAGCCCGGGATGGACTTGGCAGCCATGGAGCCGATGGGGCCCGCGGAGATGAGGTTGCAGCGGATGTTCTGCTTGCCCAGGTCGCGCGCCATGTAGCGGCTGGTCGCCTCCAGGGCGGCCTTGGCCGGGCCCATCCAGTCGTACTGCGGCCAGGCGAACTGCGCGTCGAAGGTGAGGCCGACGACCGAGCCGCCGTTCTGCATCAGCGGCAGGCAGGCCATGGTGAGCGACTTCAGGGAGAACGCCGAGACGTGCATGGCGGTGGCGACCGACTCGAACGGCGTGTTGAGGAAGTTGCCGCCGAGCGCGTCCTGCGGCGCGAAGCCGATGGAGTGCACGACACCGTCGAGGCCGCCGAGCTCCTCGCCGACCACGTCGGCCAGGCGGCCGAGGTGCTCGTCGTTGGTGACGTCCAGCTCGATGACCTTGGTGGGCTTCGGCAGCTTCTTGGCGATGCGCTCGGTCAGCGTGGGCCGCGGGAACGCCGTCAGGATGATCTCCGCGCCCTGCTCCTGAGCCAGCTTGGCCGCGTGGAAGGCGATGGAGGACTCCATCAGCACACCCGTGATCAGGATGCGCTTGCCCTCGAGGATTCCGCTCATGGTGATCAGTGACCCATTCCCAGTCCGCCGTCAACGGGGATGACGGCTCCAGTGATGTACGAGGCGTCGTCCGAGGCGAGGAACCGCACCGTCGCGGCGATCTCCTCCGGCTGCGCGTACCGGCCGAGCGGCACCTGCGACACGATGTTCTCGCGCTGCTCTTCGGTGAGCACCTTGGTCATGTCGGTGTCGACGAAGCCGGGCGCGACGACGTTGAAGGTGATGTTGCGCGAGCCCAGCTCACGGGCGAGGGAGCGCGCGAAGCCGACCAGGCCGGCCTTGGAGGCGGCGTAGTTCGCCTGGCCGGGGCCGCCGTACAGCCCGACGACCGACGAGATGAGGACGACGCGGCCCTTCTTGGCGCGCAGCATGCCGCGGTTGGCGCGCTTGACCACGCGGAAGGTGCCCGTGAGGTTGGTGTCGATGACCGAGGTGAAGTCCTCCTCGGTCATGCGCATCAGGAGCTGGTCCTTGGTGATGCCGGCGTTGGCGACCAGCACCTCGACCGGGCCGTGCTCGGCCTCGATCTCCTTGTAGGCCTGCTCCACCTGCTCGGGGTCGGTGATGTCGCACTTGACGGCGAGGAAGCCGGCCGGCGGCTCACCCGAGCGGTACGTGATCGCGACCTTGTCGCCGACGTCGGCGAAAGCGCGGGCGATGGCGAGGCCGATGCCCCGGTTTCCTCCGGTGACGAGAACCGAGCGGCTCAACGGATCACCCTTTCGATAGCGGTCTGATGCGGTCGGACAACCCGCCCGAACACTTGGATGGCAGGCGGCTTCATCGAAAACCTATCGGTAGCGCCCCTTCCGTGGGCAAGCGGGCACCGACAGTGGCGCACGGCAGTCCCTGTCGGATCCCTACAGAAAGGACCCGTACGGGACCGAAACATGTGGTCCGCCGCGCCGCTTGCGCGACATGATCGGACCCGACAGGCGACGACAGCAGGGAGACCTCCGTGCCTCATTCCATCGACGAAGCCTTCACGGCGCTTCCGCTCAGAGCCCTCGCGGACGCCGCGCTCGCACGCGCGCGTGCGCTCGGGGCCGCGCATGCGGACTTCCGGTTCGAGCGGGTGCGCAGCGCGTCCTGGCGGCTCAGGGACGCCAGGCCCGCGGGATCGTCGGACACCACCGACCTCGGGTACGCGGTCCGCGTCGTGCACGGCGGTACGTGGGGCTTCGCGTCCGGGGTGGACCTGACTCTGGACGCGGCCGCCAAGGTCGCCTCGCAGGCGGTGGCGATGGCGCAGCTCTCCGCCCAGGTGATCAAGGCGGCCGGGGCGGATGTGGGGGCACCTCCCACGCCTTTCGGGCAGTGGGGGAGGGTGGAGCTGGCGGACGAGCCGGTGCACGCCGACCGGACGTGGGTCTCGTCGTACGAGATCGACCCCTTCTCGGTGCCCGACGAGGAGAAGGCCGCGCTGCTGGCGGAGTGGAGCACGCGGCTGCTGGCGGCGGACGGTGTGAACCACGTGGACGCCTCGCTGCTCACCGTGCACGAGAACAAGTTCTACGCCGACACCGCGGGTACCGTGACCACCCAGCAGCGGGTGCGGCTGCATCCGCAGCTGACGGCCGTGTCGGTGGACGAGTCGAGCGGTGAGTTCGACTCGATGCGGACCATCGCGCCGCCCGTCGGGCGCGGCTGGGAGTATCTGACCGGGACCGGCTGGGACTGGGACGCCGAGCTGGAGCGGATCCCGGAACTGCTCGCCGAGAAGATGCGGGCGCCGAGCGTGGAGCCGGGCCTGTACGACCTGGTGGTCGATCCGTCCAACCTGTGGCTGACCATCCACGAGTCCATCGGCCACGCCACCGAACTGGACCGGGCCCTCGGTTACGAGGCCGCCTACGCCGGCACCTCCTTCGCCACCTTCGACCAGCTGGGCAAGCTGAAGTACGGCTCCGAGCTGATGAACGTCACCGGTGACCGCACCGCCGAGCACGGCCTCGCGACCGTCGGGTACGACGACGAGGGCGTCCAGGCGCAGTCCTGGGACCTGGTGAAGGACGGCACGCTCGTCGGCTACCAGCTGGACCGCAGGATCGCGAAGCTGACCGGGTTCGACCGGTCCAACGGGTGCGCGTTCGCCGACTCCCCCGGGCATGTGCCGGTGCAGCGCATGGCCAATGTGTCCCTGCAGCCGGATCCGGCCGGACTGGCCACCGAGGATCTGATCGGGGGCGTCGACCGGGGCCTCTACGTCGTCGGCGACCGGTCCTGGTCGATCGACATGCAGCGGTACAACTTCCAGTTCACGGGCCAGAGGGCGTACCTGATCCGCAACGGCCGCCTCGAGGGGCAGGTCCGGGACTTTGCGTATCAGGGGATCACGCCCGAGTTCTGGGGCTCCATGGAGGCGGTCGGAGGCCCCCAGACCTACGTACTGGGAGGGGCCTTCAACTGCGGGAAGGCCCAGCCGGGGCAAATCGCTGCCGTGTCTCACGGGTGCCCGTCCGCACTGTTTCGGGGGGTGAACATCCTGAACACCTCGAACGAGTCCGGCCGCTCCTGACGGGGCGGTCGTCAGCCAATCTCCTGGATGGCGCCCCGGACCGGTGTGCGGCCTTCGGCCGGTCCGGTCCGGGGCGCCACCGGCCGCGCCAGGTCTGCCACGGCCAGGCGATCCGACCCGTCACTCAGCTTCGACGCGCATCACAGCATCAGCGCGGGCGAAACGTACAGTTTCAACCACTTTCTTGTGAGCGGGCTTCGATGCCTGCTGCTTGTGAGCAGGCTTCGATGCCTGGTACTTGTGGGCGGGCTTCGATGCCTGCTGCTTGTGAACGGGCTTCGACCCATGCTGCTTGTGAACGGGCTTCGATCCATGCTGCTTGTGGGCAGGCTTCGACCCGTGGTGCTTGTGGTCAGGCTTCGATCCATGCTGCTTGTGGTCAGGCTTCGACCCGTGGTGCTTGTGGTCAGGCTTCGATCCATGGTGCTTATGAGCATGCTTCGGCCCATGGTGCTTGTGAGCATGCTTCGACCCGTGATGCTTGTGACCGTGCTTGTGCGCCCGGTGCTTGTGACCGTGCTTGTGCGCCCGGTGCTTGTGACCGTGCTTCGGTGCCGAATGCGAGGCCCCGTGCGAGTCATCCTGCTCGCTGTACGGGACACCCAACGTGACCACGGCGCTGGCCTGCGAGCTAGCCACCGCGCTGACCTGCTGCGGACCATCGGAATCGTCGGCGAAGCTGACACCGACGCCGAAGGCGGACAGCCCCACGACCACGGTGGCTACGACTGCTGCGCGCTGAAACTTGCGCATGGTTTGACCCTTTCTCACCTGGGCGTGAAGCCCTGGATTGGCTACTCAGTGTGAGAATAGATGCGCAAATCGTAAGTACTGTTGATCTCGGGCCGGGCGCCGTGTCGGCCCATGGCGAGACTCCCGTCCGTGCACCCTTCCCCGCCTCTCACTCCCGCCGGAAGCGTTCTGCTGCGGCCGGAGAGAGCCTCAGGTCAGAGCGATATTGCATCCCCGATCCGGGTCACCGGTGGGTAGTCTCTGATCCGATCCGGAGCAGGCCTCCACGACAAGGGATTGAGGGCAGACCGTGGACAACCGCCTGACCTGCACAAACGCCCAGGAGGCTGATCGATGAGCGCGCCAGGCAGCAAGGCGAACAAGCCGCACGAGGTCGTCGAGCAGGCGCTCGCGCTGTCCCGGGCCGACGGCTGTGTCGTCATCGCCGACGAGCACTCGACCGCCAACCTGCGCTGGGCGGGCAACGCCCTCACCACCAACGGTGTCACCCGCGGCCGTACCCTCACGGTGATCGCGACCGTGGACGGCAAGGAGGGCACGGCCTCCGGTGTCGTGTCGCGGTCGGCGGTGACGGCCGAGGAGCTGGAGCCGCTGGTGCGGGCCGCGGAAGCCGCCGCGCACGGGGCCGGGCCCGCCGAGGACGCCCAGCCGCTGATCAGCGGCGTCCCGGAGTCGCCGGACTTCACGGACGCGCCCGCCGAGACCTCCTCCGCCGTGTTCGCCGACTTCGCCCCGGCGCTCGGCGAGGCCTTCGCACGCGCGCGTGCCGGCGGCCGTGACCTGTACGGCTTCGCCAACCACGAGCTGGTGTCGACGTACCTGGGCACGTCCACCGGGCTGCGCCTCAGGCACGACCAGCCCACCGGCACGCTGGAGCTGAACGCCAAGTCCCCGGACCAGAGGCGCTCGGCGTGGGCGGGCCGCTCCACGCGGGACTTCAAGGACGTCGACCCGGGCGCCCTGGACGCCGAACTGGCCGTACGCCTCGGCTGGGCCGAGCGGCGCATCGAGCTGCCCGCGGGTCGGTACGAGACGCTGCTGCCGCCGGCCGCGGTCGCCGACCTGCTGATCTACCAGCTGTGGTCGGCCTCGGGCCGGGACGCGGCCGAGGGCCGGACGGTGTTCTCCAAGCCGGGCGGCGGCACCCGCGTCGGCGAGAAGCTCGCCGGGCTGCCACTGACCCTGCGCAGCGACCCGAACGAGCCCGGCCTGGAGTGCCCGCCCTTCGTGGTCGCCCACTCCTCCGGCGGTGACCAGTCCGTGTTCGACAACGGGCTGCCGGTGCAGGCCACCGAGTGGGTGAGCGAGGGCGTGCTGAAGCACCTCACCACCACCCGGCACAGCGCGGGTCTGACCGGGCTGCCCGTCGCCCCGGCCCTCGGAAACCTGATCCTTGACGGCGGGCAGGACCGCTCCCTGGAGGAGATGGTCGCGGCCACGGACCATCGCGGGCCCTGTCTGCTGCTGACCTGCCTGTGGTACATCCGTGAGGTCGATCCGGCGACGCTGCTGCTCACGGGCCTGACCCGGGACGGCGTCTACCTCGTCGAGAACGGCGAGGTGACCGGTCAGGTGAACAACTTCCGGTTCAACGAGTCGCCGGTGGACCTGCTCGGCCGGGCCACGGAGGCGGGGCGGACCGAGAAGACGCTGCCGCGGGAGTGGAGCGACTACTTCACCCGGACTGCGATGCCCGCGCTGCGGATCCCCGATTTCAATATGAGCTCTGTCAGCCAGGGCGTATAACCTCGTAGTCGGCTGTCACCCGACCGCCCGAAGATCACCGAGGAGACACGAGAACCGTGACGGACATCGTCGACGAGCTGAAGTGGCGTGGGCTCATCGCCCTCTCCACGGACGAGGACGCACTGCGCAAGGCGTTCGCGGACGGCCCTGTCACGTTCTATTGCGGCTTCGACCCGACCGCGCCCAGCCTGCACCTCGGCAACCTCGTGCAGATCCTGACCATGCGCCGGATCCAGCAGGCGGGCAACCGCCCGCTGGGCCTGGTCGGGGGTGCCACCGGTCTGATCGGTGACCCGAAGCCCACCGCCGAGCGCACGCTGAACTCGCCGGAGGTCGTGGCCGGCTGGGTGGAGCGGGTGCGCGGCCAGATCCAGAAGTTCCTGGACTTCGAGGGGCCGAACGCGGCGGAGATGGTCAACAACCTGGACTGGACCCAGGGCATGTCGGCCATCGAGTTCCTCCGGGACGTCGGCAAGCACTTCCGGGTCAACAAGATGATCGCCAAGGAGGCCGTCGCCCGGCGGCTCAACTCCGACGCGGGCATCAGCTACACCGAGTTCAGCTACCAGATCCTGCAGGGCATGGACTTCCTGGAGCTGTACCGGCGGTACGGCTGCACGCTGCAGACCGGCGGCAGCGACCAGTGGGGCAACCTCACCTCGGGCACGGACCTGATCCACCGGGTCGAGCCGGACGCCGTCGTGCACGCGCTGGGCACGCCGCTGATCACGAAGGCGGACGGCACCAAGTTCGGCAAGACCGAGTCCGGCACGGTCTGGCTCGACCCCGAGATGACCACGCCGTACGCGTTCTACCAGTTCTGGGTCAACGCGGACGACCGGGACGTCTCCAAGTTCCTGCGCATCTTCAGCTTCAAGTCCCGTGAGGAGATCGAGGAGCTGGAGAAGCAGACCGAGGAGCGTCCGCAGGCCCGGGCCGCGCAGCGCGCGCTCGCCGAGGAGCTGACGACGATGGTGCACGGCGCCGACCAGACGGCCGCCGTGATCGCCGCGTCCAAGGCCCTGTTCGGCCAGGGCGAACTGACGGAGCTGGACGAGCGGACGCTGGCCGCGGCGCTGTCCGAGGTACCGCACATCCAGGTCGCCGAGCTGGGCCCGGTGGTCGACCTGTTCGCCGAAGTCGGTCTGGTGGCCAGCAAGTCCGCTGCGCGGCGGACCGTGAAGGAGGGCGGGGCCTACGTGAACAACGCGAAGGTCACCGCCGAGGATGCGGTGGCTTCCAAGGAGGAGCTGCTGCACGGGCGGTGGCTGGTGTTGCGGCGTGGGAAGAAGAACCTGGCTGCTGTGGAGGTCGTTTCCGCATAGCGCCGCCGGGGCGTGGGTGGTCTGCGGGCCGCGGGTCGTTCGTGGTTGTTCGCGCAGTTCCCCGCGCCCCTTTCGGGGCGCTTCGACTCAGGCCCGTTGTTTCTTCTTGCCCAGCGTCGCCATGTAGAGCGAGTCCACGGCGAAGACGATGATGATCGCGGCGATGAGCTGGAAGGCGTGGCGGCTCCAGTCGATGCCGCGGGTCTCCTCGACGCCGAAGGCGCGGGCGATCGCGTTGCCCGCGACGGCGCCCAGGATGCCGCAGATGGTGGTCAGCCACAGGGGGCTGTGCTGCTTGCCCGGGATGATCGCCTTCGCGATGAGGCCCAGCACGAATCCCACGATGATCGCCCACAACCAGCCCATGGCTGCCTCCTCCTACGGCTCGAATGTGAGCCTTACGGTCAGTCTGGGTCCGTCCGCCGTACGGCGCATGTCGGGGTCCCCCGTACGCGGCAGGGCCGATGGCATTCGCGCTGGCAGGAAGCAACCCGGTCTCGATGGCCTCGCGGGCGCGGCGTAACGTGGTGAGCGTGATGGGGAAGCAGCGCGGCGGCGTTCAAGTGTTCCGGATCACCGGCGCCCGGACGGGACTGGCCGAGGACGTGCGGGGCCGGCAGCGGCGGTACGTCATCTCGATGACGATCCGCACCGCCTCGGTGATCCTCGCGGCCACGCTGTGGAACGTCGAACGGTACGTCGCGATCGTGGCGCTGGTCCTCGGTGCACTCCTTCCCTACGTCGCCGTGGTGATCGCGAACGCGGGCCGCGAGCGGCCGCCCGACCTTCCCTCGACCTTCGTCGAGGCACCGATGCGGCCGATGATCGCGCCGCCGCGGGCGGAGGAAGAGGCCGCGCGGGCGGAGTCCGTTCCGGAGGATGTGCCGCCGGATCCGGCGGCGGGAGTCCCTGGTGAGCGGCCCAACAGGACCTGACCATGGCGGACGCGGAAGAGCCGGTCGGCGGCTGCGCGTCAAGCTCAAGAAAAGCTCAGATCAATCGTGTAGTTCCAGTGCCGGGCGATGGGTTACCCGTGACATACTGCGTACGCGCTCCGCATCCCCCGTCGGAGCGACGGACCGACGCCGGGCAGCTCCCCCCGTGGCTGCTCGGCGTCGCCTTGTTTGCACCCCGTTTTGTGAGACGAACCTGTGAGTGAGACGCCCATCTGTTCCGCCAAGGGCTGCCGTGCCGATGCCGTGTGGGTGCTGGCGTGGAACAACCCGAAGATTCACACGCCGGAGCGGCGGAAGACGTGGCTCGCCTGCGCGGAGCATCGCGAGCATCTTTCGCAGTTTCTCGGGGTTCGGGGGTTCTTGAAGGACGTGGTGAAGTTCGAGGACTGGGAAGCCCCCGAAGGGTCCTAGCCGCCGATTGCGGACATCGGGCGGTCCGGCTGCACGAACGAGGGGTCGTCCAGGCCCGCTCCCGCCTTCTTGCCCCACATCGCGAGCTTCCAGATGCGGGCGATCTCCTCGTCGGGGGCCCCGGAGCGCAGGGCTGCTCGCAGGTCCGTCTCCTCCGTGGCGAACAGACAGGTGCGTATCTGGCCGTCGGCGGTGAGGCGGGTGCGGTCGCAGGCCGCGCAGAACGGCCGGGTGACCGAGGCGATCACGCCGACCCGCTGCGGGCCGCCGTTCACCAGCCAGCGCTCCGCCGGTGCCGAGCCGCGCTCGTCCGCGCCCTCGGGGGTGAGGTCGAAACGCGTGCGCAGGGAGGCCAGGATGTCCCCGGCGGTGACCATGCCCTCGCGCTTCCAGCCGTGCTGGGCGTCTAGGGGCATCTGCTCGATGAAGCGCAGTTCGTACGCGTGCTCCAGCGCCCAGGCCAGCAGGTCCGGGGCCTCGTCGTCGTTCAGGCCCGGCATCAGGACCGAGTTGACCTTGACCGGGGTCAGGCCGGCCTCGCGCGCGGCGAAGAGGCCCTCGATGACGTCCTTGTGGCGGTCGCGGCGGGTGAGGGTCTTGAAGACGTCCGGGCGGAGGGTGTCCAGGGAGACGTTGACCCGGTCCAGGCCCGCCGCCTTCAGGGCGGACGCGGTGCGCTTGAGGCCGATGCCGTTCGTCGTGAGGGACGTCTGGGGGCGGGGGGCCAGGGCCGCGACGCGCTCGACGATGCCGACCAGGCCGGGGCGCAGCAGGGGCTCGCCGCCGGTGAAGCGGACCTCCTCGATGCCGAGCAGGCGGACCGCGATGTCGATGAGGCGGACGATCTCGTCGTCGGTGAGCAGATCGGGCTTGGCCAGCCACTGCAGGCCCTCTTCGGGCATACAGTACGTACAGCGCAGATTGCACCGGTCAGTCAGTGAGACCCTCAGGTCGGTGGCCACTCGGCCGTAGGTGTCGATGAGCACGTGGGCCCCCTCCCTCGATCCGGAACACTTGTTTTCCGTTACCTGCGAGCCTACGTGAGACCACTGACAACGACAGCGACCCGATCCGACGAGCTACGACGCGGCCGCGTCGTAGGACCGTACGATCCCGAACGACGCGGCCGTCCGTACGAAGCTCAGTGCGCCACGAGACTCAGTGCGCGCCCGTCCCGGTCAGGGACCGCACCTCCAGCTCCGCGTACTTGCCGGCGTCCGGGGCCTCCTTGGAGAGCAGGGTGCCCACGGCGCCCAGGAGGAAGCCGACCGGGATCGAGATGATGCCCGGGTTCTCCAGCGGGAACCAGTGGAAGTCGACGTCGGGGAACATCGAGGTCGGCTTGCCGGACACCACCGGCGAGAACAGCACCAGGCCGACCGCGGTGACCAGGCCGCCGTAGATCGACCACAGGGCGCCCGCGGTGGTGAACCGCTTCCAGAACAGGCTGTAGAGGATGGTCGGCAGGTTGGCGGAGGCGGCGACCGCGAAGGCGAGGGCGACGAGACCGGCCACGTTCAGGTCGCGGGAGAGGGCGCCGAGGACGATCGAGACGGCGCCGATGCCTACGGTCGCGTAGCGGGCGGCGTTGATCTCCTGCTTCTCGGTGGCCTGCCCCTTCTTGATGACGTTGGCGTAGATGTCGTGGGCGAAGGAGGAGGACGAGGCCAGGGTCAGGCCCGCGACGACCGCGAGGATCGTGGCGAAGGCGACCGCGGAGATCGTGGCCAGCAGGATCGCGCCCCCGTCGGAGTCCACTCCGCCCAGATGCAGGGCGAGCAGGGGTGCCGCGGTGTTGCCCGCCTTGTTGGAGGCAATGATCTCGTCCGGTTTGATCAGTGCGGCCGCACCGAAGCCGAGGGCGAGGGTCATCAGGTAGAAGGCGCCGATCAGGCCGATCGCCCAGATCACGGACTTGCGGGCGGCCTTGGCAGTCGGGACCGTGTAGAAGCGGATCAGGATGTGCGGCAGGCCCGCGGTGCCGAGGACGAGGGCGATGCCGAGCGAGATGAAGTCCAGCTTGGTGGTGCCGGTGGCGCCGTACTTCAGGCCGGGCTCCAGGAAGGCCGAGCCCTTGCCGCTGTTGTCGGCGGCCTTGCCGAGCAGATCGGAGATGTTGAAGTGGAACTTCAGCAGGACCAGGAAGGTCAGCAGCAGGGCGCCCGCGATCAGCAGCACCGCCTTGACCATCTGGACCCAGGTGGTGCCCTTCATGCCGCCGACGGTGACGTAGACGATCATCAGCACGCCGACCAGGGCGACGATGCCGATCTTGCCGCCGTCACTGGTGATGCCCAGGAGCAGCGAGACCAGGACGCCCGCGCCGGCCATCTGGGCGAGCAGGTAGAAGATCGACACGACGATCGTGGAGGTGCCTGCGGCCGTACGGACGGGCCGCTGGCGCATCCGGTAGGCCAGCACGTCGCCCATCGTGTAGCGGCCGGAGTTGCGCAGCGGCTCGGCGACCAGGAGCAGGGCGACGAGCCAGGCGACCAGGAAGCCGATGGAGTAGAGGAAGCCGTCGTAGCCGAAGAGGGCGATGGCGCCGGCGATGCCGAGGAAGGACGCGGCGGACATGTAGTCGCCGGAGACGGCCAGGCCGTTCTGGAAGCCGGTGAACTGGCGTCCGCCGGCGTAGAAGTCGGCGGCGTCCTTGGTCTGCCGGCCCGCCCAGACGGTGATGACGAGGGTCGCTGCGACGAACACCGCGAACAGGGTGATGATCAGCGACCGGTGCTCGCTCGCCTCGCCGGCGGCGAGCAGGGTGTGCTGTGCGGGGCTCATGCTCCGCCCTCCATCCGGGACTTGATGGCCTCGGCCTTGGGATCGAGCTTGGCGGCGGCGTGACGTGCATACCACCAGGCGATGAGGAACGTGGTGAGGAACTGGGCGAGGCCCAGGACGAGGGCCACGTTGATGTTGCCGGCCACCTTGGTGCCCATGAAGCCGCCCGCGTAGTTGGAGAGCAGGACGTACAGCAGGTACCAGGCGATGAAGGCGATGGTCAGGGGGAAGGCGAAGGAGCGGTGGGAGCGGCGCAGTTCACCGAACTCCGCGCTCTGCTGCACCTCGGCGAACTCCTCGGTGGAGGGAAGGTGGGCTTGGGGTTTCGCGGGGGGCGGTGTCTCGGTAGCCACGGAGTCTCCTCGCGTTGCGGGCATGCGCGTTCTGGGTCTCACAGGGACGGGGGTCACGTTACCGGTTGTCACCGACCGACTCCCCATAGTGATTCCGGCGGGGGCACGATCCTGATGCGCCCTCCGTCCACGGTCACGGCGCCACGCGCGGAGCGGTTCAAGTCCGCCGGGCCCTTTCGGAGATCAGCCCGTGGAGATAGCTTCGCCCTGCACCACCCGTCATGTACCTGCCCGAGCACCACCTGTGTCTCGGGCGGTTTTGTATCCGGATGATGTGGAGATCCCATGGCTCATCTGCGCTCCAGACGCCGGCTCGCGCTCGCCGTGCCGGTCGTGCTGTCGCTGACCGCCTCGCTCGGTTTCCTGCCGACGGCGGCCTCCGCGGCACCCCTGGCACCCACGGCGGCGCGGGCGGCGGACGGCCCGGCCCTCGCGTACGTGGTCAACACCAGGACGGACCACCACACGATCGAGTCGGTGCAGCAGGCGATCACCCGCAACGGCGGCACCGTCGTGGCGAGTTACGACCGGATCGGCGTGATCGTCGCCCACTCCGCGAACCCGGACTTCGGCACGCAGATGCGCGCGGTACGCGGGGTGCAGTCGGCGGGTGCCACGCGCACCGCGCCGCTGAGCGCGGCGGGCACGACGGACGAGGGCGCGGTACAGGTCCTGTCGAAGGCGGAGGCCGCGAAGATCGCCAAGGGGGCGGCGGCGGGCGAGGAGCCCCTCGAGGCCGACCAGTGGGATCTGCGGGCGATCGGCGCCGACAAGGCCGCCGGAATCAACCCGGGCAGCAGAGACGTGACCGTCGGTGTCATCGACACAGGCGTCGACGACACCCACCCGGACATAGCGCCGAACTTCTCCGCGTCCCAGTCGGCGAACTGCGTGAGCGGCAAGGCGGACACGACGTACGGCGCCTGGCGCCCGGTGGACGCCGATCACTACCACGGCACGCATGTGGCGGGCGAGATAGCCGCGGCCCGCAACGGCATAGGCGTGGCGGGCGTGGCCCCCGGGGTGAAGGTCGCGAGCATCACCGTGGCCCAGCCGGACGCGAAGTCGCTGTTCTACCCGGAGAGCGTGGTCTGCGCCTTCGTGTTCGCCGCCGACCACGGCATAGAGATCACCAACAACAGCTACTACGTTGATCCGTGGCTGTACAACTGCATGGACGACCCCGATCAACGTGCCATCGTTGACGCGGTCAATCGTGCCCAGCTGTACGCACAGCGCAAGGGCACGCTCAATGTGGCTTCGGCGGGCAACTCCGACGACGACCTCGACGCGGACGCGATCGTGGACGCCTCCAGCCCCGACGACTCCACCGCCACGAACCGCACGGTCGACCCGCACGAGTGCTTCGACGTGCCGACCCAGCTGCCCGGTGTGGTCACCGTGAGCGCGGTGGGCGTCAAGGGCGCCAAGTCGTACTACTCCAGCTACGGCCAGGGTGTGGTCGACGTGGCGGGGCCGGGCGGCGACAAGTACCAGATTCCGGACACGCCGTCGAAGAACGGCCGCATCCTGTCGACGCTGCCCAACGACCAGTACGGCTTCCTCCAGGGCACGTCGATGGCCTCCCCGCACGTGGCCGCCGTGGCCGCGCTGCTGAAGTCGGCCCACCCGTACGCGAACCCCGCCCAGTTGCAGGCCCTTCTGAAGGCCGAGGCGGACAACCCGGGATGCCCGAGCGATCCCTACGACGGAAACGGCGACGGGGTCGTGGACGCGACCTGTGTCGGCGGCAAACGCGTCAACGGCTTCTACGGCTTCGGGGTCGTCAACGCGCTGCGCGCGGTCCAGTAGGCGCCCTCCGGCACGACGTCCCGCACGGCACGCCCGCATCGCGAACGAACTGGAGAGACAGATACATGACAGCGCCCCAGCCGCGCTACCGCCGTGCCCTGGTGATCCCGGTCGGGATGGCCATGGCCACGGCCCTCGCGTTCCTGCCCAACGTCACGGCGTCCGCGGCCGACGCCGCTTCCGCGGCCACCGCCGACGGTCCCTCGCTCAGCTATGTCGTCAACGTCCGCCCCGGACACGGGATTTCGGCGCACGTGGAGAAGGCCGTCGCCGAGGCCGGCGGGTCGATGGTGATCGCGTACGACCAGATCGGCGTGATCGTCGTGCACTCCTCGAACCCGGACTTCGCCAAGGAGATCCGCACGGTGCGCGGGGTCGACTCGGCCGGTGCCACGCGCAACGCGCCGCTGCCCGCCCAGTCCACCACCGACGTCGGCACGCCGAAGGTGCTCAGCGCCGAGGACGTCGCCGCGGCCGGTGCGAAGGCGACGGACGGGCAGGACCCGCTGGAGCCGCTCCAGTGGGACCTGCCGGCCATCAAGGCGGACAAGGCGCACGAGAAGACCCTGGGCAGCCCGGACGTGACCGTCGCCGTCATCGACACGGGCGTCGACGACACCCACCCGGACATCGCGCCCAACTTCGACCGTGACGCCTCGGCCAACTGTGTGTCGGGCAAGCCGGACACGACGGACGGCGCCTGGCGGCCGAGCGCGTCGGAGAGCCCGCACGGCACGCACGTGGCGGGCGAGATCGCGGCCGCCAGGAACGGCGTGGGCGTCACGGGCGTGGCGCCGGGCGTCAAGGTGGCAGGGATCAAGGTCGGCAATCCGAAGGGCTACTTCTACACGGAGGCCGTGGTCTGCGGCTTCGTGTGGGCGGCCGAGCACCACGTCGACGTGACCAACAACAGCTATTACACCGATCCGTGGTACTTCAACTGCAGCACCGACCCGGACCAGAAGGCGCTGGTCGACGCCATCGCCCGGGCCTCGCGGTACGCGGAGAGGAAGGGCACGGTCAACGTCGCGGCGGCGGGCAACGAGAACTACGACCTCGCGTCCGACTCGATCACCGACCCGGTGTCACCGAACGACGGCACTCCGTCGGACCGGGTGATCGACCCGCACGAGTGCTACGACATACCGACCCAGCTGCCGGGTGTGGTGACCGTGGCGGCGACCGGGGCGAAGGGCCTGAAGTCCTCGTTCTCCAACTACGGCCTCGGGGTGATCGACATCGCCGCTCCCGGCGGCGACTCCACGGCCTACCAGAAGCCGGAGCCCCCGGCGACCAGCGGCCAGATCCTGGGCCCGCTGCCGGGTGGCAAGTGGGGCTACATGGCCGGTACGTCGATGGCCACGCCGCATGTCGCCGGCGTTGCCGCATTGATCAAGTCAACCCATCCGCATGCACCCGCCGCCCTGGTGAAAGCCCTGCTGTACGCCGAGGCCAACGCCACGCCGTGCACGGACCCGTACGACATCAACGGTGACGGCAAGGTCGACGCGGTGTGCGAGGGGTCGAAGAACTACAACGGCTTCTACGGCTGGGGCACGGCGGACGCGCTGGCCGCGGTGACCGAGTAGACGGACCCAGAGGGACTGCAGAGGCCTGCAGAGGTGCCTCCTCCATGTATTGATTCAGTCAATACTGCATAGTGCAGTCATGACTGAAATC
Organism: Streptomyces cellostaticus; assembly: GCF_001513965.1. GTDB lineage: Bacteria > Actinomycetota > Actinomycetes > Streptomycetales > Streptomycetaceae > Streptomyces > Streptomyces cellostaticus. The sequence goes on from NZ_KQ948016.1 coordinate 37,676, forward strand.
AAGTTCGCATGGTCCGTCCTGGGCGGCGATCCCGCCCTGGCCGAACGGGTCACCTCCGTGGTGCGGGAGGGCGCGCTTGCGGCGCGCCTCCCCGTACGGCGGCTGGCGCGCGCGTGCGTCGGCGCGTGTGCGCTGGCCGCGGCCGAGCTGGGGGCGCAGCGGGCCGGGCTCACCGAGGTGCCCGGGGCCCTGGTGGACGACGGAGCGGTCGCCGCCGCTTTCCACAGTGAGCGGCTCCTGCAGGTCGACGGGCGGGCGCCGGTCGCCTTCGCGCCGCTGTCGCGGTTCTGGCAGACGGCCGACGGCTGGGTGCGCACGCACGCCAACTACCCGCACCACCGGGCGCGGTTGCTTCGCGCGCTGGACCTGCCGGACGGCGCCTCGGTGGAGGAGGTGGCCGCGCGGCTCGCCGAACGGCCCGCCCTGGAGGTGGAGGAGACGGTCTACGGCGCCGGCGGCCTCGCCGTGGCCCTGCGCACCCCGAAGGAGTGGGCGGCGCACGAGCAGGCCGCCGAGGTGGCCGCGCGCCCGCTGGTCGAGCGCGAGCGGCTGGACTCCACGCACGCGCGCGTGCTCACGCCGCTCGCCCCTGAGGCTTCTCCCCTGCTGCCCGCCGCCGGGCTCCGCGTCCTCGACCTGACCCGGGTGCTGGCCGGGCCGGTCGCCACCCGGACGCTGGCCCTGCTCGGCGCGGAGGTGCTGCGCGTGGACGCCCCGCAGCTGCCCGAACTCGCCGACCAGCACGCCGACACGGGCTTCGGGAAACGGTCGGCGACCCTGGACCTCACCGCCGACCGGGACACCTTCGAGAAGCTGCTGGCCTCGGCGGACGTCGTGGTCACCGGCTACCGTCCGGGCGCCCTGGACCGGTTCGGGCTCTCCCCCGAGGCGCTGGCCGAGCGGCGCCCGGGTCTGGTCGTGGCGCAGGTGTCGGCATGGGGCGCGTACGGATCCTGGGGCGGCCGGCGCGGCTTCGACAGCCTGGTGCAGGTCGCGACCGGCATCGCGGTGACCGAGGGCTCGGCCGGGCAGCCCGGCGCGCTGCCCGCGCAGGCCCTGGACCACGGCACCGGCTATCTGCTGGCGGCGGCCGTGCTGCGGGCGGTGACCGAGCAGTCTCACGACGGGGGCGGCCGGCTCGTCCGGCTGGCCCTCGCCCGGACCGCGCACTGGTTGACGGACGGAATACCGGCGGACCAGGCCGGGAACGCCGCCCCCTACGAGGGCCCGGACGCCTGGCTGGCCGAGACGGACGGCCCGCTCGGGCGGTTGCGGCACGCCCGGCCGCCGGTCTCCTTCGCGGGTGGTCCCGCCGGCTGGGCACGGCCTCCGGTGCCCTGGGGTTCGGATCCGGCTCGCTGGGCATGAGTGGGCGGGCGGCCGGAAACGTACGTATGGGTGGAATGCCGTAGCCCCAGTCGTTTTCCGGGACTTGCCCGGTTCTGCGGCGGCTGGTGAAGATCACGGGGGGACCTTGTCACGTCCGAGTGCCGACGCCGCCGACGCGAACGACCCGGCCCGACGGCCCGGCACCGCCCGGGCCGTCGCCGTCCTGGTCCTCCTGTCCCTGGCCGCCCTGATACCCCTGCTCGGGCCGTCCGCCGCGCTGCACGGCACCGGGGAGGCCGCCGCTCCCGGTGTGGGAGGCATCGCGCTGCTGCGCGGGGTGCTGTTCGCCGCGCTGTGCGTCCCGCTGGGCGAGCTGTTCGTGCTCCGGCTCGCCCGGCAGCTGCCCGGTGCCCCGCCCGAACGGCCGCGCAGCTGGGCGGCGTTCGCGAACGGCACCGGCTTCGTCGCCGCACTGGTGCTCGCCTCGGTGGTCGCCACCGGCAATCTGGTCCCGCACAGCCCCGGCCAGATCGACCTCGGCGGCCTGTACGACTCCCGTGACGGCAAGCTGGCCCTGCTGGAGGTCAACGGCTTCCTGGTGGCGGCGCTGTGCGCGCGCTCGCGCCGCCCGGCGGCCCAGGTGTGGCCGCTGGCCGCGGTGGTGGTCGCGGAGGCGCTGCGCGCGCACCCCACGACCGAACAGGGCCCGCTGACCGGCTCGGGTCTGACGCTGGTGCATCTGACCTGCGCGGCGCTGTGGATGGGCGGCCTGCTGCACGCGCTGCGGACCCTGCGCCGGTGGCACGGCGACGCGGCCGGGGCCAGGCTGCTCGGGCTCTACGCGCGCGTGGCGGCCGTCCTGCTCGCGGCCCTCACCGCGACGGGCCTGTGCAGTGCGCTGCGGCGGATGCCGGCGGCCACGATCCTGGACCAGCTGACGACGACGGCGTACGGACGCACGCTGCTGGCCAAGGCGATCCTGGTCGCCGCCGTCGCCGCGCTCGCCCTGTGGGCGCGGATCCGGCTGCGCCGGGCGGCCGACCCGCTGACCGCGTACGCTCCCGCCCGGGCCGAGGTGATCGCCCTGGGCGCGGTGGTCGCGGTCTCGGGCCTGCTCACGGCGCTGCCGCTGCCGATCCGCTGGTCCTAGCCGGTCACCGGCCGTTGGTGACGAGCACCTTGAGGGCGGTGCGCTCGTCCATCGCCTTGTAGCCGTCCGGCACGCCCTCGATGCCGACGGTCAGGTCGAACACGGGCGAGGGGTCGATCGTGCCGTCGAGGACGTCGGGCAGCAGGTCGGGGATGTAGGCGCGGACCGGGGCGACACCGCCGCGCAGGGCGATGTTCCGGTCGAACATGACGCCGAGGTCCAGGCCGGTGCCGCTGCCGTGCGGCACGCCCACGAAGCCGATCGCGCCGCCGTCGCGGGTGATGTTGACTGCCGTACGCATCGACTGTTCCGTACCGACGGCCTCGACGACGGCGTGCGCGCCCTGGCCGCGGGTGAGTTCCCGGACGGCCTCGACGGCCGCGTCCCCGCGCTCGGCGACGACGTCGGTGGCGCCGAAACGGCGCGCGATGTCGGTACGGACCTCGTGCCGGCCCAGCGCGATGATCCGCTCGGCGCCCAGCCGCTTGGCGGCCAGCACCGCGCACAGGCCGACCGCACCGTCGCCGACCACGGCGACCGTGGCGCCCGGGCGGGCGCCCGCACCCAGGGCCGCGTGGTGGCCGGTGCCGAGGACGTCGGAGAGGGTCAGCAGGGCGGAGAGCAGGTGGTCGTCGGAGACCGCCTCCTTCGGCAGCTGGACGAGGGTGCCGTCGGCGAAGGGCACGCGCACGGCCTCGCCCTGGCCGCCGTCGTAGCCGACGGAGCCCCAGAAGCCGCCGTGCTCGCAGGACGTCGTCAGGCCCTCGCGGCAGTAGTCGCAGACGCCGTCGGACCACATGAAGGGCGCGACCACCAGGTCACCGCGCCGGACGGTGCCCACCTCGGAGCCGGTCTCCTCGACGACACCGAGGAACTCGTGCCCGATGCGCTGCCCCGGCTGCCGGGCCGCCTCCCCCCGGTACGCCCACAGGTCGCTGCCGCAGATGCAGGCGCGCAGCACCCGCACCACGGCGTCGGTGGGCAGCTGCACCACGGGCTCGGGCACGTTCTCCACGCGCATGTCGTACGGAGCGTGGATGGTGGTGGCGCGCATGGCGAGGGTCCTTCTCGTGCGGGTGTCGTGCGGTGCGCTCGGGGGGTGGTCGAGCGCATTTCACGGTACGCCGTCGCCGCGGCGGGCTGCTCGCCGAGGGTTGCCCCGGACCAGCGGGTACGGCTCACGGGCCGGCTACACCCCCGCCGCCCCCAGCAGGCTGCCCGCCGCGTAGGTCACCCCCATGGCGAGCGCGCCGCCCACCACGTTCCGCAGCACCGCGCGCTTCGGGTCGGCCGCTCCCAGCCGGGCACTGCTCCACCCGGTGAGGACGAGCGCGCCCAGCACGGACACCACGGTGACCGGGAGCCGCCAGGCGGCGGGGGGCAGCACCATGGCCAGCAGGGGCAGCAGCGCGCCCACCGTGAAGGCCACGAAGCTCGCCCAGGCCGCGTGCCAGGGGTTGGTCAGCTCGTCCGGGTCGATACCCAGCTCCACGCGCGCGTGCGCCTTCAGCGCGTCCCGCGCGGTGAGCTGTGCGGCGGCCTCCCGGGCCACGTCCCGGGAGAGGCCGCGTTCCCGGAGCAGCTCGGTCAGCTCCTCGAGTTCGGCCTCCGGCTGCTCCCTCAACTCCCGCTTCTCCATGGCCAGCGCGGCCATCTCGGAGTCGCGCTGGGTGGAGACGGACACGTACTCCCCCGCCGCCATGGACATCGACCCGGCGAGCAGCCCGGCCAGGCCGGCGGTGAGCAGGGCGGCCCGGTCCTGGGTCGCGCCGGCCACGCCAACGACGAGTCCCGCGGTGGAGACGATGCCGTCGTTCGCGCCCAGCACGGCCGCGCGCAGCCAGTTCAGCCGGGAGCCGAGGGCGCCCCCGTGGGCCTCGTCGTGGGGTGGTTCCGTCACACCCGGAATATGACACCCCCGGCGTACGGATCCGCGCTCCGACTCGTCAGCAGTGGGCGGCCGGCGCCACGGACCGGACCTCGCGGGCCGCCGCCCCTCGCGGGCTCTGCGGACTTGGCGACCGCCGACATCAGCCGGTCACCGCTGGGCCAGGTCTGCTGCCCGAGCTGTCCGCGCCTCGCAGGTGACCGTGCCTCGCAGGTGACCGCGGCCCACCGTTCCGCGTCCCGGACGGCCGGCGTCCAGCGATCCCGGTGGTGCGGCGGACGGTGTGGGTGCCCCTGCGACGCGCAGGTCGGCATGGCCCGGGCCGGAGCGCGAGGTGCCGCTTCACCAGACCCGCACCGACGCTCCCCTCGCGAAGACCGGGCTGGTCGCGTCCGGCGGTGGTTCCGTGAGCGGCTCGGCGATCTCCGCCACCGTCGGGCCGACTTTCGCCGCGATGGGGTCCAGGAAGTCCAGGTCGAAGCCGTAGACACGGGCCGCGTTGCCGCCGAGCATGGCGGCGACCTCCGCGCGCGGGACGCCGGCGTAGGCGAACCGCAGGCCCTCTCGGGTGTACGGGTAGGTGCCCTCATCGTGCGGGTAGTCGCTGCCCCACATGATCTTGTCGATGCCGATCCGGCCGCGCAGCGGGACCTCGTGCGGCCTCATGAAGCTGGCGCCGACGAAGCAGTGGTCGCGCCAGACCCGGGACGGCGCCTCGCCCATGCCCTCGGCCAGGCCGGCGCCGAACTTGGCCTCGGCGGTGTCGGCCTTCGTGGATGCCGAGACCAGGCGGCCGTGGTAGTAGTCCAGCATGTCGAGGACGCCGGGGATCCAGCCGGAGCCCTGCTCGGTGAGTACCAGCTTCAGCCCCGGGTGACGGCGGAAGACGCCGCCGAAGACCAGGTGCCACAGCGCGCGGTGGGAGAACCAGGTCGTCTCGACCATGAAGACCGCGCGGGCGGCCGGTTCGTCGCCGAGCGGCGGGGAGGCGGAGCCCGCGTGGTGGTTGACGGGGACGCCGAGTTCCGCGCAGACGGCCCAGATCGGGTCGTACGCGCGCGCGTACAGCTCGGGCAGGCCCGAACCCGGCGGGGTGCCGGGCAGCATCAGGCCTCCCTCGAGGCCTGCCGACGCGGCCCGCCTGATCTCCTTGACCGCCTCGTCGACGTCGCCGAGCAGGATCTGGAAGACGCCGGCCCGGCGGCCCGGTGCGGCCGCGCAGAAGTCCGCCAGCCAGCGGTTGTGGGCGCGCAGGCCCGCCCAGCGCCGTTCGAGTTCCTCGGCGGTCTGCGGCTGCGTCATCAGCGAACTCGACGGGAAGAAAGGCGGGATGGTGTTCGGGAAGATCACCTCCGCGACGATCCCGTCCGCCTCCAGCTCCGCGAGGCGCCGCTCGGAGTTCCAGTTCCGGTCGGCCGCGTCGGCGAGCAGGTCCTCGTGGGGGTTGACGTAGGTGGCCGCCCAGACGTCGAAGTCGTCGTGGTAGCGCTTTTCCAGGTACGGCTTGTAGTCCAGGAGGTCGGCCCCCGCGTGGCAGTCGGCGGAGATCACCGTGTACCGGTCGTTCACTGCGTCACCCCCAGCACCGGGAAGTCGTGATCGGTCAGCCAGTGCCGGCCCGCCTCGCGCGAGCGCGCCCAGGATGCCTCCACGGCCGCCTGGTCGGCCGACTGGCCGAGGTCGGCCGGGGTAGGGCCGATGCGGCGGGCCAGCGGGGCGAGCCGGTCGGCGTCGAAGCCGAAGGCCTCCGCCGCCGCCAGGCCCAGCATCCGGCGCGTCTCGCTCACCGGGATGTCGTGGAAGGTGCGGCGCAGCCACGCGCGCGTGTCGGGCCAGGTACCTTCGGGATGCGGGAAGTCGCTGCCCCAGAGGATGTTGTCGACGCCGATCTCGTAGCGCTGGGCGAGTTCGCGGCGCTTGGTGTTCGTCGCGCAGATGAAGATCTGGCGGTCGAGGTACTCGTGCGGCGGCCGCTTCAGCTCCTCGAAGGGGGACAGCTTCTTGCCGCCGTGCGCGCCGAGGTAGAGGCGGTCCATGAACCACAGCAGGTTCGGCAGCCACCAGCAGCCCGACTCGGCGACGCCGAACCGCAGGCCGGGGTGGCGTTCGAAGACGCCGGACCAGAGCAGGAACCACAGCGGCCGGGCCGGCCACCAGGTGACCTCGCTGACGAAGATCCCCAGGTGGTCGCCGTACTCGTGGCGCGGCGCCGATCCGGAGTGCGTCAGCACCGGCATCCCGCACTCGGCCGCCGCCGCCCACACGGGGTCGTAGCGGCGGTCGTGGTACGGCTCCTTGTCGCCCCACAGGGCGGGGATCATCAGCGCGCCGAGCCCGGCCTCCCTGGCGCGGTGGATCTCGGCGACCACCTTCGGCGCGTCGGCCGTGACCGGCAACAGGGCGACGCCGCAGTGCCGTTCGGGGTGCTCGGACACGAAGTCCGCGAGCCAGCGGTTGTGCGCCCGCGCGCCCGCCATGCCCAGCTCCGGGTCGTGGTCGCCGGACAGGCCGAGGCCCACCCCGAAGGGTGCGGCCGTCCGGCTGTCCACGGCGTCGGCGTCCGGGAAGACCACCTCCGCCGCCACGCCGTCCCCGTCGAGCTCCTTGAGGCGCTGCGCGGTGTCCCAGCCCCCGCGCAGACCCTCCTCGTTGTCCTGGAACCACGTGGCCGCGAAGGCCTCGTTGCGGACGCCGAGCCGGGTCATCTCCTCGCGGCGCCGGTCGCGGCCCGCGAGGAACGCGTCGAAGTCCCGGTGGAAACGGGACTCCAGGTAGGGCCGGTACTCCTCGGTGGGCAGCCCGGCATGGCAGTCGGAGGAGATGATCAGGTACGGGTCCTGGCCGGAAACAGCGTCGGTCACGGCAGTCCCCCTCTCAGTCCAGAATGAAGCTCTCGAGGTACGACGGGTTCGCGCGGTCCAGCATCGAGTGGGCCCGCGCGCGGATCAGGGCGTCGCTGTGGTCGCTCGCCGGCAGCAGCCAGAAGCGGTCGGCGCGGATGCCGTCCACGACCAGCCCGGCGACCTCCTCCACGGGCGTGAAGCGGACCTCCTTGCCGGCCGCCCGCATCGCCGCCTCCCACTGGTCGAGGCTGCGGTAGGGCGTCTTGCGGGGGCGCTGCTTGGCGTAGCGGGCGGGCCGGTTGCGGTGGGACTCCCACAGGCCGGTGCGCAGCATGTGCGGCCCCGGGAAGAGCACCGAGGCGCCCACGCGCGCGTGCTCCGCCTTCAGATGGGCGTACAGGGACTCGGTCATGGTGACGACGGCCGCCTTGGTGACCGCGTAGACGGAGGCGGTCGGCAGCGGCGCGATGCCGCCGTCTGCGGAGGACGTGTTGACGACATGACCAGGTTGACCCGACTTGATCATCCGTGGCACGAACGCCTGGATGCCGTGGAAGACGCCCCACACATTGACGGCGAAGGCCCATTGCCAGTCGTTCGGCTCGTGCTCCCACATGCGCCCTTCGGCGCCCGAACCGACCCCGGCGTTGTTGCACAGCACATGCACGGCGCCGTAGACCTCGTACGCGGACTCGGCCAGCTCCAGGACCTGTTCGCGTACGCCGACGTCGACCACGCGCGCGTGCACGTCGGCGCCCTCGGCGCGCAGGTCCGCGGCGGCCTTGTCCAGCGCGGTCCCCTCGACGTCGGCGAGGACGACCTTCAGGCCCTCGGCGGCGAACCGCCGGGCCATCGCCAGCCCGATCCCGCTCGCCGCCCCGGTGACGACGGCGACCTGTCCTGCCCTCAGCTCCACGGCCGCTCACCTCCTCCCCACGTCGCCCGGGACGACACGGTTCCCGGCCGGGGGTCCGGGGGTTGTCCCCCAGGCAGGCACAGCATCACGCGCTCCCTTCGGGCGGCCCGTCATGGACCTGGAGCGGGTCGTCGTAGCGCTGGTGGACGTACGGCAGCAGGGCCTGGGCGTCGACCCGTTCGACCACCCGGCCGCTCTGGTCGCTGGTCTTCTCACCGATGGTGATCTCCAGCAGGCGCAGCACCGGGAGGTCGGCGACGGGGTCGTACAGGGACTCGCGGAGCACCACGTCCCCGGTGACCCGTTCCAGCCGGCGCACCTTCTCGTGCCGTACGCAGTGCACCAGTACGGGGTCGCCGTCGAAGCCGGAACCGTCCACCGCGGGAAGGAACTTGAAGTAGAAGTCGGTCTTGCGGGACGGCTCCGGCAGGGGCAGCGTGCCGCTCACCGCGCCGCGTATCTCGACGAACGCGATGCCGTGCCGTGCCAGCGACGCCCGCACGACGAGCCCCTCGCGCTCGACGGCCACCTCACCGAGCTTCTTGGGCTCCCCGAAGACCTCGCGGCCGCCGGTGAGGGCCCGCTCGTGGGTCATCGGCATCACCAGCGGGTACCAGCCCTCGACACCTCCGTGGGCGGCGGCGACCGCGAAGGAGCCCGCGCCGAGCGGGTATCCGGGCAGGTCGACCTTGCTGATGTTCACCCGCGCCAGGGGGCGTGAGGTGGGTTTGAGCGGGGGTGGCAGCACCACCGCCACCGCGTCCGGGTCGGTCTCCCAGACGGCCGCCACACCGGTGGACCAGATCTCCGGGAGCCGCGCACTCGCGGTGCGCGTGGCGGCGATCTCCCGCTCGGTCCGTGCGCCGTACCGTACGCGTGCCATATGCCGTACCGCCCTTCTCCTGACGGACCGTCACCTGTAACACAGTTACAGCAGACCGCGTGCGGGGTAAATACGCGTGCACCGAGGAGAGTTGGGGGGATCATGCCGAAAGGCACGCTGACCCGGGACGAGGTGCTGGACACCGCCGCGGGCCTGGTGAAGCGGCACGGCCCGCAGGCGCTGACCATGCGGGGGCTCGCCGCCGAGCTGGGCACCGCCGTCACCTCGATCTACTGGCACGTCGGCGGCCGTGAAGCCCTGCTGGACGCCCTGGTGGAGCGGACCGTGGCCGGTCTCGGCGAGATCCGCCCGGCAGGCGGCACACCCGAACAGCGGGTCGTCTCCGTCGCGTGTGCCCTGCGCCGGCAGCTGCGCGACCATCCGCATCTGGTGGCCCTGGTGCACGAGCGCGGGCTGACCGAGCGGATGTTCCTGCCCGCCCAGCAGGTCCTGGTGCGCGAGGCACGCGCGGCGGGACTGCGCGGTGCCCGGGCCGCCGAGTTCGTCCGGGCCGTGCAGTTCCAGGTCGTCGGCCATGTGCTGGTCGAGCGCAACCGCGAGCGCGCCCCGGTGCAGAGCCCGGGCGAGGAGGAGCTGTGGAGCGCCGAGACCACCGGCGCCGACCCGGCCCTGGCCCGTGCGCTGGCCCGCCCGGTGGACACGGAGCGGCTCTTCGTCACCTCCGTACGGGCGCTGGTGGGGGCACTGCTCACACCGAGCGGAACATGACCGGCGGGCTGCCGGCGCCGGGGCGGGGAACCGGCCACCGGGTCCGCGCGCCGACGCCGCCGGGGCACCGGGAGCCCGCGGCGGATGTGGCGGATGACGGCGCCCGTCCGGGTCACGCGGCCGCCAAGAGGGACGCGGCACCTGGTTGCGGCGCCGCGGACGACGCCCGGCCGGCCGCCCGAACTGTCCTGCGGGTCGGCCGCATTGCGGGCACGCACGCGTGTGCGGTGTCCGAGCGGGAGGGCGGGTGCGAAGGGGCGGGGTCGGCCCTGGGGGACGGCGCTGTCAGTCGCGGCCCGTATCCTCAGTGACCATGCTCGAAGACCGTGCGACCGCAGTGTCCTCCCCCACCCAGTGGCCGGCCGCGTATCCGAAGGGATACGCGGTCGTTGACGTGGAGACCACCGGCCTGGCCCGGGACGACCGGATCATCTCCGCCGCCGTCTACCGGCTGGACGCGCGCGGTGAGGTCGAGGACCACTGGTACACCCTGGTCAACCCGGAGCGTGATCCGGGCCCCGTGTGGATACACGGTCTGACGAGCGAGGTGCTCGAAGGGGCGCCGCTCTTCGCGGACGTCGCCGAGGAGTTCGCCGCCCGCCTCGACGACCGGGTGCTGGTCGCGCACAACGCGGTCTTCGACTGGCAGATGATCGCGCGCGAGTACGCGCGCGTGCAGCGTGAGGCGCCGGTGCGGCAGCGGCTGTGCACCATCGCGCTGTCGAAGGAGCTGGGGCTGCCGCTGCCCAACTTCAAGCTGGAGTCGCTGGCGGCCCACTTCGGGGTCGTCCAGCAGCGGGCGCACCACGCGCTGGACGACGCGCGCGTGCTCGCCGAGGCGTTCCGGCCGAGCCTGCGGGCCGCCGCGGCGGGCGGCGTACGGCTGCCGCTGCTGGAGTGCCGGCCGCTGACGGAGTGGGCGCAGACGCCCCGGATCGGCCGGCAGGCGAGCGGGGGATACGGCGGCTACCAGCCGTCCGGCTGGCGCCCGTCCCGGAAGCGGCCGGCCTGCCCCTACCCCAACCCGGGACGGTACGAAGACGGCAAACGCCTCAAACAGGGCATGCGGGTGGCGTTCTCCGGGGACACGTCCACCGAACGGGAGCTGCTGGAGGACCGGGCGACCGAGGCCGGGCTGCACGTGGCGACGAGCCTGTCCCGGCTGACCAGCCTGCTGGTCACCAACGACCCCGACTCGGGCACCTCGAAGGTGGTCAAGGCGCGGCAGTTCGGCACGCCGGTCGTCGACGAGGCCGCCTTCGGGCAGCTGCTGCGGGATGTCGAGCCCGCCGACGGGTGAGCGGACGCAAGGACCCGTACGGACGGGTGATTCATCGCGACTCGCCCGGCGCCCGTCGGCCCGCGGCGCGGGCGACGGCTCACCCTGTGGCGCATGGCGAATTGTGAAGTCTGCGGCAATGACTACGGGATGACCTTCGAGGTCCACGCACAGGGTGCTGTGCACGTGTTCGACTGCTTCTCCTGTGCGATCCACCGCATGGCCCCGGTCTGCGAGCACTGCAAGGTCTCGATCATCGGCCAGGGCGTGGAGGCCGACGGCAGCTTCTACTGCGGCGCCCACTGCGCCCGCGCCGAGGGGAAGGTGGGGATCGTCGACCGAGTGTGACCCGGCACCCGCCCGATCGCACCCCACGACCGAGTTGTACCGTCGTGGGGTGCACCGCTACCGCTTCCTGCTGACCCGCCAGTGGGTGATCCTCACCCTCGTCGCGATCGCGCTGATCCCGACGATGATCAGGCTCGGCTTCTGGCAGCAGCACCGGTACGAGGAGCGCACCGCACGGAACAACCTGGTCTCCGACGCGCTGCACGCCAAGCCGGTCCCGGTCGAACAGCTGACCTCGCCCGGTCACAGCGTGACCCGCACCGAGAAGTACCGCACCGTCACCGCGACCGGCACCTTCGACACCTCCCGGGAGGTCGTGGTCCGGCGCCGGACCAACTCCGACGACGAGGTCGGCTTCCACGTCCTGACCCCGTTCGTCCTGACGGACGGCAAGGTGCTGCTGGTCAACCGCGGCTGGATCCCCGCGAACGGCGTGCAGACCGCCTTTCCCAGGATCCCCGCGCCGCCCGCGGGCCGGGTCACCATCACCGGGCGGCTGAAGGCCGACGAGACCACCGCGGCGAGCGGCATCAAGAACGTCAAGGGCCTGCCGGACCGGCAGATCATGCTGATCAACAGCGCGGAGGAGGCCCGGCGTCTCGGCGCGAAGGTGCTCGGCGGCTACGTCGAGCAGACGGCCCCCGACTCCAAGGGCGGCTCCCCGGAGCAGATCACCGACCCGGGCAGCGAGGACGCCCCGCTGAACTACGCGTACATGATCCAGTGGTGGCTGTTCGCCGCGGGCGTCCCGGTGGGCTGGTGGTTCCTGGTCCGGCGCGAGATCCGCGACCGCGAGGAGGCCGCGGCCGAGGAGAAGCCCGAGGAGACGGAGGAGACGGCGCCGGCCACCGTGTGATCCACGGCCCGGCGCCCCGGGGAAACGTCACTCCCCCGGCGCACCACCTGATTGGCCCCCAGGTTCGGCGGGAAGCCGCATCCCGTGAACGCGCGCATCGAGGACTACGCCCTCATCGGCGACGAACAGACGGCCGCACTGGTCGGCCGGGACGGCTCGATCGACTGGCTGTGCCTGCCCCGCTTCGACTCGGGAGCCTGCTTTGCCCGGCTCCTCGGCAACGAGGACAACGGCCACTGGAGAATCGCGCCGAAGGGCGCGGACACCTGCACGCGCCGCGCCTACCGGCGTGACACCCTCGTCCTCGACACCGAGTGGGAGACCGCCGAGGGCACGGTACGCGTCACCGACCTGATGCCGCAGCGCGACCTCGCCCCCGACGTCGTACGCATCGTGGAGGGCGTCAGCGGGCGCGTCACCGTGCACAGCACGCTCCGCCTGCGCTTCGACTACGGCTCGATCGTGCCGTGGGTGCGCCGCGCCGACGGCCACCGGGTGGCCGTCGCCGGCCCGGACTCGACGTGGCTGCGCTCCGAACCGCCCGTGCACACCTGGGGCGAGCGCATGGCGACGCACTCGGAGTTCACCGTCGCCGAGGGCGAGCGGGTCGCCTTCGTGCTGACCTGGCACCCCTCGCACGAGCCGCGTCCCGCGCTCATCGACCCGTACGAAGCGCTGAGCACCAGCGTCCGGGACTGGCGGCGCTGGACGGCCCGCTGCCGCTACGACGGGCCGCACCGGGAGGCCGTCGTACGGTCCCTGATCACGCTCAAGGCCCTCACCTACGCCCCGACGGGCGGGATCGTCGCCGCGGCCACCACCTCGCTGCCCGAGGAGCTGGGGGGTGTGCGCAACTGGGACTACCGCTACTGCTGGCTGCGCGACTCCACCCTCACCCTCGGCGCCCTGCTGGCCGCGGGCTACCACAAAGAGGCCGAGGCCTGGCGCAACTGGCTGCTGCGCGCGGTCGCGGGCGACCCGGCGGACCTGCAGATCATGTACGGCCTGGCGGGCGAGCGACGGCTGCCGGAGTGGGAGGCGCCCTGGCTGTCCGGCTTCGCCGGGTCCGCGCCCGTACGGGTCGGCAACGGCGCCGTGGAGCAGCTCCAGCTGGATGTGTACGGCGAGGTCATGGACTCGCTGTCGCTGGCCCGCGGCGCGGGTCTGCCCACCAAGCCGCACATGTGGTCGATTCAGCGCGCGCTGATGACGTTCCTGGAGGCGTCGTGGCGGCAGCCCGACGAGGGCCTGTGGGAGGTGCGCGGCGGCCGGCGCCAGTTCGTGCACTCGAAGGTGATGGTGTGGGTGGCCGCGGACCGCGCCGTACAGGCGCTGGAGCAGCACCAGGAGCTGAAGGGCGACCTGGAGCGCTGGCGGGCGATGCGCGACGAGGTGCACCGGGAGGTGTGCGAGCGGGGCTTCGACCCCCGGCGCAACACCTTCACCCAGTACTACGGCTCGCGCGAGCTGGACGCCGCCCTGCTGCTGATCCCGCGTGTCGGTTTCCTTCCGCCCGACGACCCCCGGGTGATCGGCACGGTCGACGCGATCCGCGAGGACCTGGGCCACGGCGGCTTCGTGCGCCGCTACGACACGGACGCCGTCGGCGTCGACGGAATGCCGGGCGGCGAGGGCGCCTTCCTCGCCTGCTCGTTCTGGCTCGCCGACGCCCTGCACATGACCGGCCGCACGGACGAGGCCCGGGACCTGTTCGAGCGGCTGGCGGGCCTCACCAACGACGTGGGACTGCTGGCCGAGGAGTACGACCCGGAACTGGGCTGCCAGGTGGGCAACTATCCGCAGGCGTTCAGCCACATCGCGCTGGTGAACACCGCCCTCACGCTGTTCGGGGGCGAGGGGGCAGGATAGGGACCATGGATCTTGGACTGAAGGACCGGGTGTACGTCGTCACGGGCGCCACGCGCGGGCTGGGCAACGCCGCAGCGCGGGAACTGGTCGCCGACGGGGCGAAGGTGGTCATCACCGGCCGTGACGAGAAGCGGGTCGCCGACGCGGCCGCCGAACTGGGCCCGAACGCGCTGGGCGTGGCCGTCGACAACTCCGAGGCGGGGGCGCCGGAGCGGCTGATCGCGGCCGCCCGGGAGCACTTCGGCGGCTTCCACGGCGTTCTCGTCAGCGTCGGCGGGCCGCCGCCCGGGTTCGTCGCCGACAACACGGACGAGCAGTGGCGGGGCGCGTTCGAGTCGGTGTTCCTCGGCGCGGTACGGGTCGCTCGCGCGGCGGCGGCCGAGCTGGAGACGGGCGGGGTCATCGGATTCGTCCTGTCCGCGTCGGTGCACGAGCCGATTCCGGGGCTGACGATCTCCAACGGGCTGCGGCCGGGGCTTGCCGGGTTCGCCAAGTCGATCGCCGATGAGCTGGGGCCGCGCGGGATTCGGGTCGTGGGGCTGCTGCCGTCGCGTATCGACACGGACCGCGTGCGGGAGCTCGACGGGATGTCCGCGGATCCCGAGGCCACTCGGGCGGCCAATGAGTCGCGGATCCCGTTGCGCCGGTACGGGGCGCCCGAGGAGTTCGGGCGGGTTGCGGCCTTCTTGTTGTCGCCGGCTGCGTCGTACTTGACGGGGATCATGGTGCCTGTGGACGGCGGGATGAGGCACGGGTTCTGAGCGTCAACTCACCCTCTCCGCACGGTGTTTGACTGCCCTCAGCCGTACCTCCGCCGGAAGTGACGCCAAGCCTGCCGACTCCCGGGCGTGGGTCAGGGCCCGGGCGGTGAAGTCGCTCAGTGAGGTGCCGGGGTCCACATGCGGCTCCAGCTGAAGCCGGGCCCGTACCGCAGGAGTCGTACGGCGGCCCGTCAGGAGGATCTCGGTGTGGGCCACCCCCTCCTGCCGGGCGGCGTCTGCGGCCAGGGCGGACTCCAGGGTCCCGCCCCGCAGCAGGGCGCCCTCGCCGTCGCCGGTGTCGACCAGGACCTCGGTCAGCCGGCGCCGGCGCAGGACGGCGGTGAGCCACCACAGGGCGAGCACGACGAGAACGGCCAGGGCCGCGATGACCGCCGGCCACCACCAGACGGTGTCCCGCCGACGGGTGCGCTCGGCCTGGCTGAGCAGCACGTCGTGCGGGCCGGAGTGGATCCACCAGTGCGGCGGCGGTGCGCCCAGGCCCACGGCCAGCACCGAGCCGCCGAGGGCGAGCAGCAGCAGGCCCACGAGGGCGAGCAGGACGCGGTTGACGGCACCGTTGCGCATCCGCCTCACCCTTTCCGTCCGGGCCGTCGGACGTGCACCGACAGCGCGGGCGGGCGGGCCAGCCCGAGCCCCCGGACCGTGTCGGCGAGCACCACGTCCAGATCGGCGTGCACGTCGTCCAGGTCGCGGAAGTGCGAGACCGCGCGGACGTCGGCCTTCTTCCGACGCATCCGCACCCGTACCGCCCGTACGCCGGAGACGTCCATGGCCCGGTCGCGCAGCACCAGCGCGGCCGCCTCGCGCCGGAGTCCGGCGCGGACGTCAAGGTGCGGGCGCCGCATGGGCAGCAACTCCCGCAGGCCGGGCGTGACGGCGAGCACGATCAGCCACAGGCCGACGGCTGCGGCGATGCCCGCTCCGACCAGCACCCAGGTGTCGTCCAGGGGGCGCTCGGCGAGCTGCCGGGCCAGTGCGCGGCGCCAGTGCATCGCGGGACGGTGGGCGCGGACGGCGGCGATGTCGTACAGGAGGACACCCGCGCCCGCCAGCAGGAGCAGGGCGACGATGCCCGCCGGGACGCGGCGCGCCGACCAGAAGCGGCCGCTGCTCTCGGGGAGCAGGGGCGGTAGGGCGGTGGGGGTCTTGTCGAGGACCGGCAGTCGCTGGGTGGTGGTGCCCTCGGGTGGCCGGGGCTCGCTCATGGCGTCCTCCCGTGTGGCGCGCCGGGTGCCGGTGTCAGATGCAGCCGCTCGACCTGGACGACGACCTCCGGCACCTCCATGCTCACCCATGCGCCTACCCGCTCCATGACTTGGCGACGCACGGCGGCGCAGCGGGTGCCGAGGTCGCAGGGATAGCCGAGTTCGAGATGGACGCGGACGCGGGCCGTTTGCCGGTACACGACGACCGTGGCGTGCGGGGCCGCGGCGCCCGCGGGCAGCGGGGCGAGTGCCTCGCGTGCGGCCTGCGCGGCGATCTTCGCGACGACCCGGTCGGCGATCCGGGTGGCGCCGCGCTCGCCCGGCAGCACCGGCTCCAGGGACGGGCGCACCGTGCCGGTCTCCGCGCTCACGGCGGTCACCGCCGCCGGTCGCGCCGGTCGCCGCGGGTACGGAAGAACTCGCCGACTTCCAGATCACCCTCCGCGAACCGGCCGACGACGAACCCGACGGCTCCCAGCGCCGCCACCAGCAGGAAGGCTCCGAACCCGCCGAAGTACCCGGCGAAACCCAGCGCCATTCCGGCGATCATGCCGACCAGGGCCATGCTCATGCAGCGCTCCTCAGCTCGTCAGGCAGGCGGCGTCCGGCGCCGCGATGCCTCACTGGATCCGGGGCTCCGGCTCCTCTTCCTCTTCTTCGGGCAGCTTGACGTCGCTCACGGCGATGTTGACCTCGACGACCTCCAGTCCGGTCATGCGTTCCACGCCGGCGATCACGTTCTCCCGTACCGCGCGGGCGACGTCGGCGATGGACACGCCGTAGTCCACGACGATCTCCAGGTCGAGCGCCGTCTGGACCTCGCCGACCTCGGCCTTCACACCCCGGGTCACCGACTTCGAGCCGCCCGGCACCCGGTCGCGCACGGCTCCGAGGGTGCGGGAGAGTCCGCCGCCCATGGCGTGTACGCCGACGACGTCCCGGGCGGCCATTCCGGCGATCTTTTCCACGACCCCGTCGGCGATGGTCGTCCGGCCACGGGTCGCCGGGTCCCCGCCGCCGCGCCGGGTGGTCTTGCGAGTCGACACCTGGGGTTCGTTGTCACCGTCTGAGGTCGTCGTCATCTCGGTCATCGCCGTACGTCCCTCTCGGTCGTCGTCCTTCGACCACCGTAAGCAAGGTTGCGCGGTTGCGCGCCGGATGTGCGGCAGGCTGGAGGAATGACGGCGGACCGGTGGGCACAGGGAGTACGGCATCAGCTGGGTCTCGGCAGGCTGCTGCCGCTCGGCGGCCCGCGCGACGGGGCGTGGATCGCGGAGGCGGCGGCCGTAGCGGTGCTGGGACACGCGGCAGCAGGAGTGCCGGGTGCGCGGCTGGGCGCGCTGCGGATCACGCTCGCCGATCCGCTGGACGTCCCCGAGCCGGTCGTACCGGCCCCGCCGAGCGCGCTGCCGCCGGGCGCGCTGCGGGTGACGGCGGACTTCGCCGCCACGGCGGCCGAGCCGTTGCCCACGACGGCGTCCCGGCTGCGGCAGGCCCTGGCGACGGCCGCAGCGGAGCGGCTGGGCCTGGCGGTCGCCGAGGTGGACCTGCGGGTGACGGACCTGCTGGATCCGGCGGACGGGCAGGCTACGCAGGCACCTGCACCGCAGCCGCCGCCCGCCCGGGAACCCACGCATCCGGACGAGTCCCGCGTGAGCGCCGCCGCGCTCTGCGTCCCCGGGGTGACCCAGCTGACGGGCTCACTCGGCGGCCTGGGACGTGCGGTGCACATCGAGGAACGCACAGGCGACACGTCACTCCCTCACCGCCACGTCCGGGTGGAGGTGGCGGTGGGAACGGACTACCGAGCCGTGGACGTGGCCCGACAGGTGCGCGCGACCGTACGAGACACACTGGAGGACCACCCGACGGTGGCGGTACTGGTCACGAGCGTGGGCTGAACGCCCTCCCGCTGTGGGCAGTCGTTCCGCAGGGCGGAACGAGTGGCACAGCGACCAACGCCGGGGGCCTGCCCAGCGCAGAGTTCATTCGCCCACGCCGGCCAAGTCCCGCAACCGCCGAGCCTGAGCGGCACGCTCAGCCGCACGCTGCTCCTCATACGTACGACCGACCGCACCCCGCAACAACGCCTTCGTCTCCACCACCGCATCCCGCGGCGCAGCCAACAGCGCCCCGGCCAAGTCCCGCACCGCACCGTCGAGTTCCCCGGCGGGCACCGCGAGGTTGGCCAGCCCGGAGGCCACCGCCTCCTCGGCCTGCACGAAGCGCCCGGTGACACAGATCTCGAGCGCGCGGGCGTACCCGACCAGTCCGACCAGCGGATGCGTGCCGGTCAGGTCGGGGACGATGCCGAGGCTGGTCTCGCGCATGGCGAACTGCACGTCGTCCGCGACGACTCGCAGGTCGCAGGCGAGCGCGAGCTGGAACCCGGCACCGATGGCGTGCCCCTGGACAGCAGCGACGGACACGATGTCGTTCCGCCGCCACCAGGTGAACGCGTCCTGGTATCCGGCGATGGCGGCGTCGAGCCCGGCGTCGTCACGGCGCGCGAGTTCGGTGAAGGTCGGCTCGCCCGGGATCCCCTCCGGGGTGAACATCTGCCGGTCCAGCCCGGCGGAGAAGGACTTGCCCTCGCCACGCAGCACGACGACACGGACGGAGCCCGGCAGCAGCCGACCCGCCTCGGCGAGCGCCCGCCACAGAGCGGGGCTCTGCACGTTGCGCTTGGCCGGGTTGGTCAGCGTCACCGTGGCGAGCGCGTCGTCGACGGTGAGCCGTACGCCGTCCTTGTCGAGTACAGGAGCGAGGTCCTGGTCAGGCGAAGCCATGGGGCGCCTCCGATGAGTGCAGTCATCACGCATTGCCGTACGGCATGCTAAGTGACTGCACAGTAACCACCCGGCCGATCAGACAACCGACCGGGTGGCCACCATCGAAGCCGGTGGACCGCCCGGAGTCAGACCGAGGCGGCTTTCTTGCCCCGGGTCGCTCCGCCGCGCCCACGTAGCACGACACCCGACTCGGTGAGCATCCGGTGTACGAAGCCATACGAGCGGCCGGTCTCCTCGGCCAGCGCCCGGATGCTCGCACCGGAGTCGTACTTCTTCTTCAGGTCTGCCGCGAGCTTGTCGCGCGCGGCGCCGGTCACCCGGCTGCCCTTCTTCAGAGTCTCGGCCACCCGTGCCTCCTCATGGGAAGTGCGCTCTGGTCTCCTCATGATCACCCCTCCGGGGCGTGATGGCCACCCATTCGGCAAGGTCCGTGAGACATCGTTGTGACGACAGGAGCACATCCCCACAAGCGGAATCTGCGATTCCAGAGCGGTGTGTCCGCAGAGCCGAACGGGTGGATTCGCGAAGTGCCAGGTCAGGGACGCGAGGCGGCCGATCCCTTGGGGGTCAAGGGATCGGCCGCGAAATCGATGTACGACACACCTCGATACGAGGAGATCTCACACAGATGATGGATCACGGATCGGCCGAATGATCCATACGCAGTGGATCAGGCTTTCGGTCACGCCAGGGCGACGAGATCCGCGTAGTCGGAGCCCCACAGGTCCTCGACACCGTCCGGCAGCAGGATGATCCGCTCGGGCTGGAGCGCCTCGACGGCGCCCTCGTCGTGGGTGACGAGGACGACCGCGCCCTTGTAGGTGCGCAGCGCGCCGAGGATCTCCTCGCGGCTGGCGGGGTCGAGGTTGTTCGTCGGCTCGTCCAGGAGCAGCACGTTCGCCGAGGAGACGACCAGGGTGGCGAGGGCGAGCCGGGTCTTCTCACCGCCGGAGAGGACGCCGGCGGGCTTGTCGACGTCGTCACCGGAGAACAGGAACGAGCCCAGCACCTTGCGGACCTCGACCAGGTCCATGTCCGGGGCGGCCGAGCGCATGTTCTCCAGAACCGTGCGGTCGGCGTCCAGGGTCTCGTGCTCCTGGGCGTAGTAGCCGAGCTTGAGGCCGTGGCCGGGGACGACCTCGCCGGTGTCGGGCTGCTCCACCCCGCCGAGCAGACGCAGCAGGGTGGTCTTGCCGGCGCCGTTGAGGCCGAGGATGACGACCCTCGACCCCTTGTCGATGGCCAGGTCGACGTCGGTGAAGATCTCCAGCGAGCCGTACGACTTCGACAGGCCCTCGGCCATCAGCGGAGTCTTGCCGCAGGACGCGGGCTCCGGGAAACGGAGCTTGGCGACCTTGTCGGACTGGCGGACCGCCTCCAGGCCGGAGAGCAGCTTGTCGGCGCGGCGGGCCATGTTCTGCGCGGCGACCGTCTTGGTGGCCTTGGCACGCATCTTGTCGGCCTGCGCGTTGAGCTGGGCGGCCTTCTTCTCGGCGTTGGCGCGCTCGCGCTTGCGGCGCTTCTCGTCGGCCTCGCGCTGCTGCTGGTAGAGCTTCCAGCCCATGTTGTAGACGTCGATCGTTGAACGATTCGCATCGAGGTAGAAGACCTTGTTGACGACCGTCTCGACCAGGTCGACGTCGTGGGAGATCACGATGAAGCCGCCGCGGTAGGTCTTCAGGTAGTCGCGCAGCCAGATGATCGAGTCCGCGTCGAGGTGGTTGGTCGGCTCGTCGAGCAGCAGCGTGTCGGCGTCCGAGAACAGGATGCGGGCCAGCTCGATACGGCGGCGCTGACCGCCGGAGAGCGTGTGCAGGGGCTGGCCGAGCACCCGGTCGGGGAGGTTCAGTGCGGCGGCGATGGTGGCGGCCTCGGCCTCGGCGGAGTACCCGCCCTTGGTGAGGAACTCGGTCTCCTGGCGCTCGTACTGCTTGAGGGCCTTCTCGCGGGTGCCGCCCTTGCCGTTGGCGATGCGCTCTTCGTTCTCGCGCATCTTGCGGATCAGCACGTCCAGGCCGCGCGCGGAGAGGATGCGGTCGCGGGCGAGGACGTCGAGGTCGCCGGTGCGGGGGTCCTGCGGGAGGTAGCCGACCTCGCCGGAGCGGGCGATCTGGCCTGCGGCCGGGATGCCCTCTCCGGCCAGGCACTTGGTCAGGGTGGTCTTGCCGGCGCCGTTGCGGCCGACCAGGCCGATACGGTCACCCTTGGCGATACGGAAAGTGGCGCTCTCGATGAGGACGCGCGCACCGGCGCGCAGCTCGATACCGGAGGCGGAGATCACGGACAGACTCCAGGGCGGGTGGATTGGCGGGATGGGCGGCTGAGGACGTTCCCGCCGTCTAATGCGCGAGGAGAATGGCCATGCGGACAAGTCTAACGGGGCCGTGCAAGCTGTTTTTCTACGTCCATGCGTTCGGACCGGCTGCTCCGGGCGACGCGCGGAGGGTGACGTGACGTACAGCACGCCCGGACCGGGAGGCACGGCTGGGCGGCTTCGCACGAGGCGTTGTCAGTGGGGGCTGCAAGACTCGAAGCCACGGCGCAACCGACGCACGAAGGAGTGATCGGCATGGCAGGCACGGGCGGACGGCCGAGCATCTACCCGACGCTGCTGTACGCGGACGCGAAGGCGGCGATCAAGCAGCTCACGGAGGCCTTCGGCTTCACCGAGCTGTCGGTGTACGAAGGGGCGGACGGCACGGTGATACATGCCGAGCTGGTCCAGGGCAACGGCGCGGTGATGGTCGGCTCCAAGGGCCGCGGCGGCCTGTTCGACGCGGCGATGAAGGACGCGGGTCCCGCGGGGGTGTACATCGTCGTGGACGACGTGGACGCCCACCATGACCAGGCCGTCGAGCACGGCGTGGAGATCCTGATGCCCCCGACGGACCAGGACTACGGCTCGCGTGACTACATGGCCCGGGACGCCGAGGGCAACATCTGGAGCTTCGGGACGTACGCCCCCGAGATCGGCGCCTGAGCGGCCCGGTCCCACCGGCCGCGGCTATCCGCCGGTGTGCACCTGGAAGGCGGCCCGGCGCACGGCCTTGGCCAGGGCGGGGTCGGGGTGGGCTGCGGCGAGCGCGACCAGGACCTGCACGGTGCGCGGGTGGCCGACGGCGCGGACCTCGTCCAGCAGCACGGGGACGGTGGGCTGCACCGCGGCCTCCAGGTGCCGTACCAGCATCGCGGTCTCGCCATGGTCGGCGACGGCGGCGGCGGTGTCGACCCACAGCCAGGTGGCCTCTTCCCGGGTGAGGACCTCGTGGGCGTCCTCGGGGTCGATGCCGTCGTGCTCGGCGAGCCACAGCAGGGCGTACGGCCTCAGGGCCGGCTCGTCCACGACGGAGCGTACGTCGGGCTCGGCGGGGGCACCGACGACGCGCAGCGCCTCGAAGGCGAGACCGCGCAGCAGGGCGTCCTCACCACGGGCGGCGCCGAGCAGTTCGGTGACGGCACTGCCGACGGGGCGGGCGGCGAGCCAGGCGCGGTACTCGGCGCGGGCGGCGTTGGGACGCAGCTGCGCGCAGCCGCGGAGCATGTCCTCGGCGGACTGCTCGATGTTGCCGGCGGGGCTCTGTGCGGCCACGCAGATCTGCTCCAGCTTGACCCAGACCGCCCAGCTGCCCAGCGGGGTGAGGGTGGCCTGGCCGTCGCCGGAGGTCAGGGCGCCGACGGAGGCGAGGGCCTTGACGGCCCAGTCGAGGAGGGGGGCGAGCGGGGTGTCCCCGGCAGGAGCGGGTTCCGCCGGGCTCAGAGTCTCCGCGGGCCCCGCGGAGTCGGCGGCGCCCGGCCCGTAGGGGACCTCGCAGCGCTCGGTGCGCAGTTCGGTGACCCGCTGCTGGAGCAGGTCGAGCAGCTGCTCGACCGGGACGGGACCGGCGGACAGCTGGAGGAAGGAGAGCACCTGGGGCATCGCCGAGACGACCTCGGCCACGGCGGCGGGCTCCGGGCCGGCCGGTTCCGGGCAGGCGAGCGACCAGGCGTCGAAGAGGGCGACCCAGCCGCGCAGTACGGCGCTGTCGTCGCGGTCCCAGGCGCGCAGCCGCCAGCCGGGGCGCGCGCTGTCCCCGTGCACCTCGATGAGTCCCGCGAGGCGGGCGGTGTCCCAGTCGGCGCGGACCTGAGCGGCGCTCAGGCCGAGGTCGGTTGCGGCGCGTTCCGCGGTCGCGTCGGAGAGGGTGGCCTTGCCGTCGGTGGTGGCGCTGTCCCGGCCGGGACCGAGAGCGGCGTCGGCCCAGCGGGCGACGCGGACCGCGCCGGCCAGACCGGTCCGCGCCATTCTGGCCAGCTCGCCAGGGGCCGGGGTGCCCTCCGGTGGCCGGGGGGCGGGGCGGCGCGGGCGCCGCTGGTTCACAGCTCGGGGGGCGGCGGCCAGGGGTCGCGGTCGGACGAGTCGAAGCCTGGAGTCGCGCGGGATACGGGACGTCACGGGTGCAGTCTTCCGGTTGACGGTCCGAAAACCCAAACGGAATGTCACGGGGGGCGACGGGGCTGGCCAACGCACCGGGTCCGGTGCCGGGCGAGGAGACATCTTCAGGCCAGTCGTACAGCCTTAAACGGAACGGCTGGAACCGGGGCTTCCGACTTGCACGGCGGGATCGGGGGCGCGGTCACATCAGGGGGGTCAGGAACCGGCGCAGGCGTTCCTCGTACCCCTTGGGGTCCGCATTCCACATCGCCGCGTGCGGGGCCCCGGGCACCGTGTGCAGGGCAACGCGGTCGGGGCGGCGGGCGGCGAGGCGGCGGGAGTACTCCCACGGGGCGACCGTGTCGTCCGGGCCGTGGATGATCAGAGTGGGTACGGCGAGCCGCTCCGAGTCGGCCTCGGCGTGCCGGTCGGCCTGCAGCCCGGCCCGGCCCTGCGCGGCCCGCACCGCGAGCGGCAGCAGCGGCTCCGGAGTGTGGCGGGCCTGGGCGAGGGCGCGCAGGGTGGCCGGCCAGCTGAGCACCGGGGAGTCGAGGACGAGCCCGGCGACGCGCTCGCGCACGGCGGAGTGCTCGGCGGCCCGCAGGGCCATGGTGGCGCCGGTGGACCAGCCGAGGAGGATGACCCGGCGGGCGCCGTAGCGGACGGCGTAGCGGATCGCCGCGTCGACATCGCGCCATTCGGTCTCGCCGAGGTGGCCCAGCCCGTCCGGCGGGCGCGGGGCGCCGAGGTCGCCGCGGTAGGCGAGGGCGAGGACCGGCAGGCGGCGGCCGTGCAGGAACGCCATGACGTTCATGGCCTGCTCGCGGGTGGTGCCGAGGCCGTGTACCGCGATCACCCAGGTGTCCCGGAAGCCGGGCACGAACCAGGCGGGCAGGGCACCGAGTTCACCGGGTATGTCGATGTCGGCATGGTCGAGGCCGAGGGCGGCGCCCGGATTGCCGACGTACAGGTTCGGGGTGAGCCAGACGGCGTCGCCGGGGGCGAGGGTGCCGTGCGTGACGCGTACGAGACGGCGTACGACGGTGTCGGCGGTGTGCTCGGCCGCCTCCAGGACGGGGCCGACGACCGCGTGGGAGCCGTCACCGGCGAGACCGTAGGTGCCGGGGCGCAGGGAGGCCAGGTCGCGGGTGAGCGCGATCCGTCCTGCGGCGGTGCCGTGCACGGTGAGCCGGGGTTCGGTGGGCAGGGGGCGGCCCGCGGGCGCCTTCAGCGCGGCGTCGCTGGCGAGACGGCCGGCGGCCACGGATGCCGCGCCGGCGGCCAGGACCGCGGTGAGTGCGGCGGCGGTCGCTTTGACGGTGCGCACGGGTCCAGTGTCGTGGCGGTCCGGGCCGACGGCCAGCGGAGGGCTGAGCGGAGCCGAAGTCCGGCGTGCGGCACGGGACGGAGAGGACGTGTGGCGCGGGACGAAGAGAAGATGCGGGACAAAGAGAAGAGGGGTGCGCGCCGGTCCGGCACCGCCCTGCGGCCACACGGCGACTCACGGAGCCGCCTCGGAGAAAGCCGCAGGCTCAGCGGGAGTCACCTCCGTTGGCCGTACTCCTTCAAACGTGCCCCGGCCTCTCCCATCTGTTCCTCCGTCAGAAGGGAGGGCGCCAGTCCCGGTACCGCGGATGCCGTCAGCCACAGGTGGCACATCCACTCCAGCTGGGCGGTGCGGTCGTAGGCCTGGTCGAGGGTGGTCCCGTAGGTGATCATGCCGTGGTTCCGCAGGAGGCAGCCGGAGCGGCCGGCGAGGGCGCGGAGCATGTTCTCGGCCAGTTCGTCCGTGCCGTAGGTCGCGTAGGGGGCGACCCGGACGGGGCCGCCCATGGCTCCGGCCATGTAGTGGATCGGGGGCAGCTCGGTCAGGAGGGTGGAGACGGCCGTGGCGTGCACCGCATGGGTGTGGACGACGGCGCGGGCGTCGGTGGTGCGGTAGACGGCGAGGTGCATGGGCAGTTCGCTGGTCGGCACGAGCGTGCCGAGCACCTGCCGCCCGTCGAGGTCGACGCCGGTGATGTCGTCCGGGGTCAGCCGGTCGTAGGGCACGCCCGAAGGGGTGACCAGCACGAGGTCCCCGACGCGCGCCGACACGTTGCCGGAGGTGCCGACGACCAGCCCGTCGGCGACGGTCCGGCGGGCCGTCGCGACCACCCCCTCCCAGGCGCGTGCCTCTGCCACTTCCGGATCCCGCCGCTGTTCAGCCATGCGGGGATCCTGCCAGCCGGCCCGGCGTCGAGCGGTCCGCCGTCAAGGATCGGGCCTGAAATCGTACGCCCGAACGGGGGAACATCACCTTGAAAACAATCAAATAAGCGTGTATTGGCGATCACCGGGCATTTAATGATCTTCCTCGCTCGCCGGACGACGTTCCGCCTCCACTCCAGGGGGACACATGGCCCGTGACCGCACACCTTCCCGTCGCCGCGCGGCTCTCCTCGCGGCAACAGCCGCGGCGACGCTCGCCCTCGCCGGCACGGCGGCCGCCTCCGCGGGGCCGTCGGTGTCCGCGGCCGGGCTGCCCCGAGGACACGACGTGTCGTCCTACCAGAGTCATGTCGACTGGCCGGCCGCCCGGTCGGACGGCGCACGGTTCACCTACGTCAAGGCGACCGAGTCCACGACCTACCGCAATCCCCTTTTCGACCAGCAGTACGACGGCGCCCGCCAGGCGGGCCTGGTCCACGGCGCGTACCACTTCGCACTGCCCGACAAGTCCTCGGGCGCCGAGCAGGCCGAGTACTTCGTACGGCACGGCGGCGGCTGGCGGGCGGACGGCTGGACGCTGCCGCCCGCGCTCGACATCGAGTACAACCCGTACGACGAGAAGCACCCGTGCTACGGGCTGGGCTGGAAGCGGATGGTCCGCTGGATCCGGTCCTTCAGCGACGAGGTCGAGCGGACGACCGGCCGCCGCCCGGTGATCTACACCACCGCCGAATGGTGGGACGCCTGCACCGGTGACAGCCGCGCGTTCGCCTCGGACCACCCCCTGTGGATCGCCCGTCACGGCACGTCGGAGCCGGGATCGCTGCCGGGCGGCTGGCCCTCCTGGACCTTCTGGCAGTACGGCACCCAGGGGGGCCTGCTGGGTGACACGAATCTCTTCAACGGGCCGCCGAGCCGGCTGCGGGCCTTCGCGCGAGGCCGGTAGCCAAGGGGCGCCTGGGGCGTCAGATGCGAGCGGAACCCCAATCCCCCACTCTCGACACCCTCAAGCCCGCCTCAGTTCATCTTCCGTTCACCCAGGTTGCCTACGGTCCAACAGCCAATGACCTCGAACGATTGCCTGGGTAAATGGAAAGCTTCTCGCTGATCCTCGCGATTGTGGTGGTAACCGCACTCGCGTTCGATTTCACGAACGGTTTCCACGACACCGCCAACGCGATGGCCACGACCATCTCGACCGGTGCGCTCAAGCCCAAGGTCGCGGTGGCCATGTCCGCCGCACTCAACCTTGTAGGCGCTTTCCTCTCCGTGGAGGTCGCCAACACGATCTCCAAGGGTCTCGTCGACGAGAACGGCATACGCCCCGAAGTCATATTCGCCGCCCTGGTCGGCGCCATCCTCTGGAACCTGCTGACCTGGCTGGTGGGACTGCCCTCCAGCTCCTCGCACGCCCTGATGGGCGGCCTGGTCGGCGCCACCGTCGCCTCCGCGGGCTTCGGCGCCGTCCACGGTGACGTCCTGGTCACCAAGGTCCTGCTCCCGGCGGTCGCCGCCCCGATCGTGGCCGGACTCGCCGCGATGCTCGCCACCCGGTTCTCGTACGGCATCGGCCGCAACGCCGGGGGCGAGGCCACCCGCAAGGGCTACCGCGCCGGGCAGATCGCCTCCGCCGGCCTGGTCTCCCTGGCCCACGGCACCAACGACGCGCAGAAGACGATGGGCATCATCACCCTCGCGTTGATCGCGGGCGGTGCGATCGCCCCCGGCTCCAACCCTCCCACCTGGGTGATCCTCTCCGCGGGCCTGGCCATCGCGCTCGGCACCTACATCGGCGGCTGGCGCATCATCCGCACCATGGGCAAGGGGCTGACCGACCTCGAGCCGCAGCAGGGCTTCGCCGCCCAGACCAGTGCGGCCACGGCCATCCTGGCCTCGTCCCACCTGGGCTTCTCCCTCTCCACCACCCATGTCGTCTCCGGCTCGGTGATGGGTGCGGGCCTCGGCCGCAAGGGCGGTGTGGTCCGCTGGTCCACCGCGACCCGCATGTTCGCCGCCTGGGCGCTCACCCTCCCGGCCGCCGCGCTGGTCGGCGCGGGCGCCGAGTCCGTCACGGACCTGGGTGACTGGGGCACCGCGGCCGTCGCCGTCTTCCTCGTCGGCGCCAGCGCCGTGATCTGGAAGATCTCCCGTCGCGAGGTCGTCGACCACACCGACGTCGCCCCCGACGACGCTGCTGAGCCGGCCGGCGTGGTGACCACCGCCATCGCCGCGGTGACCCCGCCCCCCGCGGGCACCGTCACCGAGAACCTGACGGCCACGATCCCGGCCCCGGCCACCGACCCGGCCCCTGCGGCTCCGGCGGCCCCGCCGGCCGCCGCGGTCTGACCCGAGCACCCGGTAACTGAAGGAATCATCCCCATGAAGATCGACTGGGCGGCTCTCGGCTCCGTCTTCGGCGTCAGCCTCGCGTTCACGGTGGGCCTGGTGGCCCTGTTCACCCTCGGCGTCAACGGCCTGTCGCGCCGCGAGAAGGCTGCCGCGCAGGGCGGGTCCGCGGGGCTCGCTGTGACCGGTGCGTACGTGTGCTTCGCGGCTTGTGCGGCCGCGGTGGCCTACGGGATCTATCTGATCGTGGCCAAGCCCTGACGGCCTGGACTTCGATGTCCGCATCCGCCCTGCCGGGCCGGCGTGTCAGCCGGAGCGGCAGGGCGGACGTGTGTCCGCGGCCCCGGCGCCGGTGACCTGACCGTCCTCGCTCCGCAACCGCGCGGTCGCCCGCGGAAGTTCGGCGTCAGGAGTGCCCTTCGCCATCCCGCGTCCGTTCCATCCCGTATGAGACGTACGCGCTCGTGCAGATCCTCCCGTTCCCGTGAGCACAAGGGGGATCCCCCGAATGCCGCCCGGGGGGAGGGGAATTCACCGCAACCCGGACGTCCGGCAGCGCCCGGCGGGCCGGCGATGTGGGCCTCAGCACAGTCCACCGTCCCAGGTCAAAGGCAAGTTGACGGCTCTTCCGGCTGCGTGGTGGACTGCCCAGGCCATGTACGGCGGCAGGAGAGGAAGCCGGTGCGAATCCGGCGCGGTCCCGCCACTGTCACCGGGGAAGAACACCCCGGGAGCCAGGAACTCTCACCGCCGGTCTCGTCGAACCAGGGCGCGGACACCCTGAGTGAGGACACATATCGCCATGCTCGGCTGCCGATCGAGGACCAGTACCAGGCCCGTCCCTGAGCCCACGGCCGGCTGAGCCGATGGGTGCCGATCGCTCGTACGCGTACGGCGCCGCCGCCGGCCTTCTCGGCGACCTGCTCCTCGGCGATCCGCGCCGCGGGCACCCGGTCGCCGCGTTCGGGCGGGCGGCCGCAGCCGTGGAACGCGTGCTGTGGCACGACCACCGCGGCTGGGGCGCGTTGCACACCGCCGTGTGCGCCGGCGGCGCCGTCGCCCTGGGGGTCGTGGCCGAACGGGCCGTACGCCGCTCCCCCGTCGCTTCCGTCGCGCTGGCCGGTGCCGCCACCTGGGCCGTCGTCGGGGGCACTTCGCTGGCCCGGGAGGCCCGGATCGTCGGGCGCGCCCTGGAGGCCGGTGACATGGCGGCCGCCCGCGAGCGGCTGCCGCATCTGTGCGGTCGGGATCCGCAGGCCCTCGACGCCGACGGGATCGCCCGCGCCGTGGTCGAGTCCGTCGCCGAGAACACCTCCGACGCCGTCGTGGGTGCGCTGGTGTGGGGTGCGGTGGGCGGGGTGCCGGGCCTGCTCGGGTTCCGGGCCGTCAACACCCTGGATGCGATGGTGGGACACAAGTCGGCCCGCTTCCGCCGCTACGGCTGGGCCTCCGCCCGCCTCGACGACCTCGCCGGCTGGCCCGGGGCGCGGCTGACCGCCGTACTCGCCGCCGCGGCCGGACCCGACCCCCGCGGCGCCCTGCGCGCCTGGCGGGCCGACGCACGCAAGCACCCGAGCCCCAACGCCGGGCCCGTCGAAGCCTCGTTCGCGGGCGCCCTCGGCGTGCGGCTGGGCGGGACGCTGTCCTACGGCGGGCGCGTCGAGCACCGGCCCGTCCTCAACGGGGACGCCGGGCGGGCCGTCCGGGTCACCGACATCGACCGGGCCGTACGGCTCTCGCGCCGCGTCGGCCTGCTCGCGCTCGGCGCCACGGTCGCCGCGCGCCGACTCGTGAAGGGACGTGGCAAGTGAACGGTGGTCTCCTCGTCGCCGGCACCACCTCCGACGCAGGCAAGAGCGTCGTGACGGCCGGGATCTGCCGGTGGCTGGTGCGCCAGGGCGTCAAGGTCGCGCCCTTCAAGGCGCAGAACATGTCCCTCAACTCGTTCGTGACGCGGGAGGGTGCCGAGATCGGGCGGGCGCAGGCCATGCAGGCCCAGGCCTGTCGCGTCGAGCCGACCGCGCTGATGAACCCCGTGCTGCTCAAGCCGGGCGGCGAACAGAGCAGCCAGGTGGTGCTGCTCGGCAAGCCGGTGGGCGAGCTGAGCGCACGCGGGTACCACGGGGGACGCCAGCAGCAGCTCCTCGGCACCGTCCTGGACTGCCTGGCCGAGTTGCGGGGCACGTATGACGCGGTGATCTGTGAGGGGGCCGGTTCGCCCGCGGAGATCAATCTGCGGCGCACCGACATCGTGAACATGGGGATCGCGCGGAACGCGCGGCTGCCCGTGCTGGTCGTCGGCGACATCGACCGGGGCGGGGTCTTCGCCTCCTTCTTCGGGACGGTCGCCCTGCTCTCGCCCGAGGACCAGGAGCTGGTCGCCGGGTTCCTGGTCAACAAGTTCCGCGGGGACGTCTCCCTCCTGGAGCCCGGACTCGACATGCTGCACGGGCTCACCGGACGGCACACGTACGGCGTGCTGCCCTTCCGGCACGGGCTCGGCATCGACGAGGAGGACGGCCTGAGGGTCTCCCTGCGCGGGACGGTACGCGAGTCGAACACCGCCCCGCCCGTCGGTGAGGACGTCCTGCGCGTCGCCGTCTGCGCGATCCCGCTCATGTCCAACTTCACGGACGTGGACGCACTGGCCGCCGAGCCGGGTGTCGTGGTGCGGTTCGTGGACCGGCCGGAGGAGCTGGCGGACGCCGACCTCGTGGTGATCCCGGGAACTCGGGGGACGGTCAGGGCTCTCGCGTGGCTGCGGGAGCGGGGCCTCGCGGACGCCCTCGTCAGAAGGGCCGCGGAAGGACGCCCGGTCCTCGGCATCTGCGGCGGCTTCCAGATCCTCGGCGAGCACATCGAGGACGAGGTCGAGTCGCGCGCCGGGCAGGTCCAGGGCCTCGGGGTGCTGCCGGTGCGGGTGCGGTTCGCCCGCGAGAAGATCCTCACCCGGCCCGCGGGCGAGGCCCTCGGCGAGCACGTCGAGGGGTACGAGATCCATCACGGGGTTGCCGAAGTCGCAGGCGGTGAAGCCTTCCTGGACGGCTGCCGGGTCGGCCAGGCCTGGGGCACCCACTGGCACGGCTCCCTGGAGTCGGACGGTTTCCGGCGGGCCTTCCTGCGCGAGGTGGCGGCCGCCGCGGGCCGCCGCTTCGTGCCGGCCCCCGACACCTCGTTCGCCGCGCTGCGCGAGGAGCAGCTCGACCGGCTCGGCGACCTGATCGAACAGCACGCGGACACGGACGCGCTCTGGCGGCTCATCGAGTCGGGCGCGCCGCAAGGACTGCCTTTCATTCCACCGGGAGCACCCGCATGAGCACAGTGTTGTTGTTGTCGACCGCCGACACCGATCTGCTGGCGGCCCGGGCCTCCGGCGCCGCGTACCGGATCGGCAACCCGACCCGGGTCGACGTGGCCGCGGAGCTGCCGGGGCTGATCGAGGGCGCGGACATCGCCGTCGTACGGCTGCTGGGCGGCAAGCGCGCCTGGGAGGACGGGCTGGCCGCACTGAGGGCGTCCGGGATCCCGACCGTGCTGCTGGGCGGCGAGGCCGTGCCGGACGCCGAGCTGATGGCCGAGTCGTCCGTTCCGGCGGGTGTCGTGGCGGAGGCGCTGAAGTACCTGGTCGAGGGCGGGCCCGAGAACCTGACCGAGCTGGCCCGGTTCCTCTCCGACACCGTGCTGCTGACCGGTGAGGGGTTCGAAGAACCGCGGAAGATGCCGGAGTACGGGGTGCACGGCTCGTACGACATCAGGGACGGACGTCCCACCGTCGGCGTGCTCTTCTACCGGGCCCACGAGCTGAGCGGCAACACCGCCTTCGTGGACACGCTGTGCGACGCGATCGAGGCGCACGGCGCCAACGCCCTGCCCGTGTACTGCGGTTCGCTGCGGGGCGCGGACGCCGCTCTGTACGAGATCCTCGGCCGGACCGACGCCCTGGTCGCCACCGTCCTCGCCGCCGGCGGCACGCACGCCTCGCAGGCCTCGGCGGGCGGCGACGAGGAGGCCTGGGACATCGGGGCACTCGCCGACCTCGACGTGCCCGTTCTGCAAGGCCTCTGCCTGACCTCCTCCAAGAGCGCCTGGGACGAGTCCGACGCCGCCCTCTCCCCCATGGACGCGGCGATGCAGGTCGCGATCCCCGAGTTCGACGGGCGTCTGATCACGGTGCCGTTCTCCTTCAAGGAGCAGGGCCCGGACGACGTGCCGGTGTACGTCGCCGACCCCGAGCGGGCCGGGCGCGTCGCCGGAATCGCCGTACGGCACGCGCGGCTGGGGCACAAGGCGAACGCCGACAAGAAGCTCGCGCTCGTCTTCACCGCGTACCCGACCAAGCACTCGCGCGTCGGCAACGCGGTCGGCCTGGACACGCCCGCGTCGGCGGTGCGCGTCCTGGACGCCCTCCGGGACGCCGGCTACGGCCTCACCGAATACCCCGACAACGGCGACGAGTTGATCCACCGGCTCATCGAGGCCGGCGGGCACGACGTCGAGTGGCTCACCGAGGACCAGCTGGCCGCCGCGCCCGCACGGGTGCCGCTGGCCGACTACCGGGCGTGGTTCGACAAGCTCGACCCCGAGCTGCGGGACGCCATGCTGGAGGCCTGGGGCGAGCCGCCGGGCAGCCTGTACGTGGACGGCGACGACATCGTCCTCGCCTCCCTCCAGTTCGGGAACGTCGTCGTGATGATCCAGCCGCCGCGCGGCTTCGGCGAGAACCCGATCGCGATCTACCACGACCCCGACATGCCGCCGTCCCACCACTACATGGCGGCGTACAGGTGGCTCGACAACAGCTTCGGCGC
This sequence comes from Streptomyces cellostaticus, assembly GCF_001513965.1. Lineage (GTDB taxonomy): Bacteria > Actinomycetota > Actinomycetes > Streptomycetales > Streptomycetaceae > Streptomyces > Streptomyces cellostaticus. The sequence goes on from NZ_KQ948016.1 coordinate 70,321, forward strand.
GGACGCCATCGTGCACATGGGCAAGCACGGCACGATGGAGTGGCTGCCCGGCAAGGGCCTCGGGCTGAGCGGGGGCTGTGCGCCGGACGCCGTCCTCGGCGACCTCCCCCTGATCTACCCGTTCATCGTCAACGACCCCGGCGAGGGCACCCAGGCCAAGCGGCGCGGGCATGCCACGGTGGTCGACCACCTCGTACCGCCGATGGCGCGTGCCGACACCTACGGCGACCTGGCCAAGCTGGAGCAGCTGCTGGACGAGTACGCGCTCGTCTCCGACCTGGACCCGACGAAGGCCCCGGCCGTGCGGGCGCAGATCTGGACCCTGGTCAAGGCAGCCGAGCTGCACCACGACCTGCATGTGGACGCGCAGCCGGACGACGACGACTTCGACGAGTTCGTCATGCACATCGACGGCTATCTGTGCGAGATCAAGGACGTCCAGATCCGGGACGGCCTGCACATCCTGGGCGGCGGGCCGGTCGCCGAGCCCCGCGTGAACCTGGTCCTCGCGGTGCTGCGGGCCTCACAGGTGTGGGGCGGGCAGGCGAACGCGCTGCCGGGGCTGCGGGCGTCGCTGGCCGCTCACTTCGGGCTGGTGGAGAAGGAACTGCTGGCCGAACCGGGCGCGCCGGTGAAGGTGCCGGTCGAGCTGACGGACCTGGCCGAGGGTCCGTCGCGCACGGCCGCCGACGCGATCGACCTGCTGGAGCAGCTGTGCCGGCGACTGGCCGAGGGGATGGAGGAGCGGGGCTGGGACGGTACGGCGGTCCCGGCGCTCGTGCGCGAGGCCATCGGCACCGAACTCCCGGACGCGGTGGCCGTGCTGGAGTTCGCCTGCACGGAGGTGGTACCGCGGCTGGCCCGCACGACCGACGAGATCGGGCACATCCTGCGGGCGCTGAACGGCGGTTACGTCCCGGCGGGCCCGTCGGGCTCTCCGACCCGGGGTCTGGTCAACGTCCTGCCGACCGGCCGGAACTTCTACTCCGTCGACCCCAAGGCGATTCCGTCCCGGCTGAGCTGGGAGGTCGGCCAGTCGCTCGCCGAGTCGCTGGTGCAGCGGTATCTGAGCGACACCGGTGAGTACCCGAAGTCCGTCGGGCTGACGGTCTGGGGCACGTCCGCGATGCGCACCCAGGGCGACGACATCGCCGAGATCCTGGCGCTGCTGGGCTGCCGTCCGGTCTGGGACGACGCCTCGCGCCGGGTGACGGGCTTCGAGGTGATCCCCCTGGCGGAGCTGGGCCGGCCGCGCATCGACGTCACGGTCCGCATCTCCGGCTTCTTCCGGGACGCGTTCCCGCACGTCGTCGGGCTGCTCGACGACGCGGTGCGGACGGTGGCCGAGCTGGACGAGCCGGGCGAGCGGAACTTCGTCAGGGCGCACGTCGACGAGGACACCGCCGGGCACGGTGACCGGCGGCGCGCGACGGCCCGTATCTTCGGCTCGAAGCCGGGGGCGTACGGCGCCGGTCTGCTGCCGCTGATCGACGCCCGCAACTGGCGCAGCGACGCGGACCTCGCCGAGGTGTACGCGGTGTGGGGCGGGTACGCGTACGGGCGCGGGCTCGACGGCCGGGCGGCGCGCGGGGACATGGAGACCGCGTTCCGGCGGATCGCCGTGGCGGCGAAGAACGTGGACACCCGCGAGCACGACCTGGTGGACGCCGACGACTACTTCCAGTACCACGGCGGCATGGTCGCCATGGTCCGGCACCTGACGGGCGCCAACCCCGAGGCGTACGTGGGTGACAGTGCCGTACCGGACCAGGTGAAGACCCGCACGCTCGGCGAGGAGACACACCGCGTCTTCCGCGCCCGCGTGGTCAACCCGCGCTGGATGGCGGCCATGCGCCGGCACGGCTACAAGGGCGCCTTCGAGATGGCGGCGACCGTGGACTACCTGTTCGGCTACGACGCCACGGCGGGCGTGGTCGACGACTGGATGTACGAGAAGCTCAGCGCGGAGTACGTCTTCGACCCGGAGAACCAGGACTTCATGAAGAAGTCCAACCCGTGGGCGCTGCGCGGGATCACCGAGCGGCTGCTGGAGGCGGCGGACCGCGGGCTGTGGGCGGAGCCGGACGCGGACACGCTGGAGCGGCTGCGCGCCACGTACCTGGAGCTGGAAGGCGACTTGGAGGGCGACCAGTGACCACCCCCTTTCCCTTTACGGCCGTCGTCGGCCAGGACGACCTGCGGCTCGCGCTGCTGCTGAACGCCGTGTCGCCGGCGGTCGGCGGTGTGCTGGTGCGCGGCGAGAAGGGCACCGCCAAGTCGACGGCCGTACGGGCCCTTTCGGCGCTGCTGCCGGAGGTGTCCGTGGTCCCCGGGTGCCGGTTCTCCTGTGCCCCGGCGGCGCCGGACCCGTCCTGCCCGGACGGCCCGCACGAGACCGGGGCCGGTACGTCGCGGCCCGCGCGGATGGTCGAACTCCCCGTCGGCGCCTCCGAGGACCGGCTGGTCGGCGCCCTCGACATCGAGCGGGCGCTCGCCGAGGGCGTGAAGGCGTTCGAGCCGGGGCTGCTGGCCGACGCGCACCGCGGGATCCTGTACGTGGACGAGGTCAACCTCCTCCACGACCACCTGGTCGACCTGCTGCTGGACGCGGCGGCGATGGGCGCGTCCTACGTCGAGCGCGAGGGTGTCTCGGTGCGGCACGCGGCCCGGTTCCTGCTCGTCGGCACCATGAACCCCGAAGAGGGCGAGCTGCGGCCGCAGTTGCTCGACCGGTTCGGGCTGACCGTGGAGGTCGCGGCTTCGCGGGAGCCGGACCAGCGGGTGGAGGTCGTACGGCGGCGGCTCGCCTACGACGACGACCCGGCCGGCTTCGCCGCACGGTGGGCCGAGGAGGAGGCGGCCGTACGGCACCGGATCGTCGCGGCAAGGGAGTTGCTGCCGCAGGTCCGGCTGGGCGACGCCGCTCTCCGGCAGATCGCCGCGACCTGTGCCGCCTTCGAGGTGGACGGTATGCGCGCCGACATCGTGATGGCGCGTACGGCGACCGCGCTGGCCGCGTGGGCCGGGCGGACGGACGTGCTCGCCGAGGACGTCCGGCAGGCCGCGCTGCTCGCGCTGCCGCACCGGCGGCGGCGGAATCCGTTCGACGCGCCGGGTCTTGACGAGGACAAACTGGACGAGACGCTGGAGCAGTTCTCCGCAGAGAGCGACGACGATCCGGACCCCGACGGGCCCGGTGGCGGCGGTGGCCGGCCGGCGCCCGACAGCGGTCCCGAGGGCGACGGCGGCACTGCCGCGCAGCCCGAGGCCGGTGACGGCGGTCAGCCGCAGGCCTCCGGTGCGCAGGAGCAGTCGGCCGTACGGGCCGCCGAGCCGTTTCGTACGAAGGTGCTGAGCGTGCCGGGCCTCGGTGAGGGTGCCGCCGGGCGGCGCTCGCGGGCGCGGACCGAGCACGGGCGCACGACCGGGGCCCGGCGCCCCCAGGGCACGCTGACCAAGCTGCATCTGGCGGCGACCGTGCAGGCCGCCGCCCCGCACCAGCGGGCGCGGGGGCGGTCCGGGCCGGGGCTGGTGCTGCGCCGGGACGATCTGCGGCAGGCGACGCGGGAGGGCCGCGAGGGCAATCTCGTTCTGTTCGTCGTGGACGCCTCCGGATCGATGGCGGCGCGGCAGCGGATGAGCGCCGTGAAGGGGGCCGTGGTGTCCCTGCTGCTGGATGCCTATCAGCGGCGGGACAAGGTGGGGCTCGTGACCTTCCGGGGCGCCGCGGCCGATGTCGCCCTGCCGCCGACCTCTTCCGTCGATGCCGCGGCCGCCCGGCTGGAGTCGCTGCCGACGGGCGGTCGTACCCCGCTCGCGGCCGGGCTGCTCAAGGCGCACGAGGTGCTGCGGGTGGAGCGGCTGCGGGATCCGGCGCGGCGGGCGCTGGTCGTGGTGGTGACGGACGGGCGGGCCACCGGTGGTCCGGAGCCGGTGGCGCTGGCGGGGCGGGCGGCGCGGCTGTTCGCGGCCGAGGGGGTCGCGTCCGTGGTCGTGGACTGCGAGTCGGGGCCGGTGCGGCTCGGGCTCGCCGGGCAGCTCGCGGGTGAGCTGGGGGGTACGGCGGTGACGCTGGACGAGTTGCGGGCGGATTCCATCGCCGGGCTGGTCAGGGACGTGCAGGGGACTTCGAGGAGGGCCGCGTAATGCCGCAGGGACAACCGAGTGTCGTACCGGACGACGGCCTGACGACGCGTCAGCGACGTAACCGGCCACTGGTCGTCGTGCACACCGGGATCGGCAAGGGCAAGTCGACGGCCGCCTTCGGTCTTGCGCTGCGCGCCTGGAACCAGGGGTGGCCGATCGGGGTGTTCCAGTTCGTCAAGTCGGCGAAGTGGAAGGTCGGCGAGGAGAACGCGCTGCGGGTGCTCGGCGCCTCCGGGCAGGGCGGGACCGTCGACTGGCACAAGATGGGCGAGGGCTGGTCCTGGGTCCAGCGCGATGCCCAGATGGACAACGAGGAGAAGGCCCGGGAGGGCTGGGAGCAGGTCAAGCGGGACCTGGCGGCCGAGACGTACCAGCTGTACGTGCTGGACGAGTTCGCGTACCCGATGCACTGGGGGTGGGTGGACACGGATGAGGTCGTGGAGGTGCTGCGGAACCGGCCCGGTACTCAGCATGTCGTGATCACCGGGCGGAACGCGCCGGAGAAGCTGGTGGACCTCGCGGATCTGGTGACCGACATGTCCAAGGTCAAGCACCCGATGGACGCCGGTCAGAAGGGTCAGAGGGGCATCGAGTGGTGACTTCTGTGCCCCGGTTGGTCATTGCCGCGCCCTCGTCCGGCAGCGGCAAGACCACCGTTGCCACGGGCTTGATGGCGGCGCTGGCCGGCCGGGGGCTCACCGTGTCCCCGCACAAGGTCGGGCCCGACTACATCGACCCCGGGTATCACGCGCTCGCCAGCGGGCGCGTGGGGCGCAACCTCGACGCGTACCTGTGCGGGCCGGAGCTGGTCGCTCCGCTGTTCCTGCACGGGGCGCGCGGCTGCGACATCGCCGTGGTCGAGGGCGTGATGGGGCTGTACGACGGGGCCGCGGGCGAGGGGGAACTCGCGTCCACGGCCCATGTCGCCAAGCTGTTGCGGGCGCCGGTGGTGCTGGTCGTGGACGCTTCGTCGCAGTCGAGGTCCGTGGCGGCGCTGGTGCACGGGTTCGCGTCCTGGGATCCGGAGGTGCGGATCGGGGGCGTGATCCTGAACAAGGTCGGGTCGGACCGGCACGAGGAGTTGTTGCGGGAGGCGTTGGATTCCTCCGGGGTGCCTGTGCTGGGTGTGTTGCGGCGGGCTGCCCAGGTGGATACGCCTTCTCGGCATCTGGGGTTGGTGCCGGTCGCCGAACGGCGCTCCGCCGCGGTCGACTCCGTCGGGGCCATGGCGGCGCAGGTGGCTCAGGGGTGTGACCTGGCCGCGTTGGAGGCACTTGCCCGTGCTGCCGGTGCCCTCCCAGGCGGCTCCGCCCCCTGGACCCCCGTCGTGCCCGCCCACGACCACCCGACGAGGTCGGCCGAGAAGCGAGCGCCGCGTGTTGCCATGGCCGGCGGTGAGGCCTTCACCTTCTCCTACGCCGAGCACACCGAGCTCCTCACCGCCGCCGGGGCCGAAGTCGTCACCTTCGATCCCCTCCGCGACGAGCAACTGCCCGACGGCACCGCAGGCCTGGTCATCGGTGGTGGCTTCCCCGAGGTGTACGCCGCCGAGCTGTCGGCCAACGAACCCCTCCGTAAGGCCATCGCCGAACTGGCACTGAGCGGCGCCCCCGTCGCCGCCGAATGTGCCGGGCTGCTCTATCTCTGCCGGGAGCTGGACGGGCGGCCCATGTGCGGGGTGCTGGACGCCACCGCGCGGATGACGGAACGGCTCACCCTCGGCTACCGGGACGCGGTGGCCGTCGGAGACAGTGTGCTGGCCGTCGCGGGGACGCGGATGCGCGGGCACGAGTTCCATCGCACGGTCGTCGAGCCCGGCGCCGGTGCGGCTCCCGCCTGGGGTGTACGGACCCCGGTGCGGCGGGTCGAAGGTTTTGTACAGCAGGGTGTGCACGCGAGTTATCTGCACACGCACTGGGCGTCCGAGCCCGGTGTGGCCCGTCGGTTCGTGGAGAGGTGCCGGACGTCATGAGCAGCAGGCTGATCGGAGTCGGGGTCGGTCCGGGTGACCCGGAGCTGGTGACCGTCAAGGGGGTCAACGCGCTGCGCGCGGCCGACGTCGTCGTCGTACCCGTGATGGACACCGGGGAGCGGGGGCGGGCGGAGGCGACCGTGCTGCACTACGTGCCCGAGGAGAAGGTCGTCCGGGTGGTGTTCGCGCTGAACGAGCGGACCGACCGGGCGCGCCGGGAGGCCGCCTGGGACGCGGCGGGCGAGCGGGTCGCCGGGCTGCTGCGCACGCACGGGTCCGTCGCCTTCGCCACCATCGGGGATCCGAACGTGTACTCGACGTTCACGTATCTCGCGCAGACGATCGTGGAGCTGGTGCCGGGTGCCGTGGTGGAGACCGTGCCCGGGATCACCGCCATGCAGGACCTGGCGGCGCGGTCCGGGGCCGTGCTGACCGAGGGGACCGAGCCGCTGACGCTGGTGCCGGTGACGGCCGGTTCCGCCGTGCTGAAGGAGGCGCTGGCCGGGCCGGGGACCGTCGTGGCGTACAAGTTCGGGCGGCAGGCCGCCGAGGTCGCCGAGGCGCTGCGGGAGACCGGGCGGATCGGGAACGCCGTGTGGGGGTCGGCGCTCGGGCTGCCGGAGGAGTCGGTGCGGCCGGCCGCCGAGCTGGACGGGGAGCCGCTGCCGTACCTCTCGACGCTGATCGCGCCGCCGCGGCGCGACGGCGGGCGGGGCGGGAAGCTGTGAGGCGGCCGGTGCGGTCAGCCGCCGGAGATGCCGACCACCAGCCAGATGAAGGCCGCGCCCGCCACTGTGCAGAGAAGGGTGGAGCGGGCGGGGTGTTCGTGGTGGGCCTCGGGGAGGATCTCGGCGGCGGCGAGGTAGAGCAGTACACCGCCGAAGAGGCCGAGATAGCCGCCGAGCACCGGTTCCGGGATGTGGAAGAAGGCGGTCGACAGGGCGCCCACGAGGGGGGCGCAGGCGTCGGCCACGAGCATGCGTATCGCGCGACGGCGCTCGTTGCCGTACAGGCTCGTGATCGTGAAGGTGTTGAAGCCGTCGGCGAAGTCGTGCGCGATCACGGCGAGTGCGACGGAGGTGCCCATGCCGCCGCCCACCTGGAAGGCCGCGCCGATCGCCACGCCGTCCATGGCGCTGTGGCCGACCATCGCGGCGGCCGCCGTCAGGCCCACCTCGGGCGCGCGGTGGTTGTGCTCGTCACCGCCGTGGGCCGCCTGGCGCGCGGCCAGCGTGCGCTCCACCAGATGGGCCAGCAGGAAGCCGGCCACGAACAGCAGCAGGGCCGCGGGTACGCCGAAGATCTCGCGGTCGGCCGCGTGCAGCGCCTCCGGCAGCAGATCCAGTCCGACCACGCCCAGCATCAGGCCGCCGGCCAGTCCCAGGACGAGATGGCGACGGTCGGTCACGCGCTGTGCCGTCCAGCCGCCGGCCAGCGTCATCAGGAACGCGCCGAGCGCGACAAAGACCGCCATAGGCCCTTGCTATCCGATGGAGGGGCCTTCGCGCACATCCGGCGCGGTCCGCACTGCCCCAGACCCTGACATTCCACCCGCTTCTGACCTGCGTTTCCGTACGAGAGGACCCCTTCCCATGGCCGATGCCCCCACCGGCAAGGTGACGTTCGTCGGTGCCGGCCCCGGCGCCGCCGATCTGCTGACGTTCCGCGCCGCGCGCGCGATCGCGGAGGCCGATGTGGTGATCTGGGCCGCGAGCCTGGTCCAGGCGGAGGTCCTGGAGCACGCGCGCGTGGACGCGGAGATCCTGGACTCGGCGACCATGTCCCTGGAGGACGTCGTGGCCGTGTACCGGCGGGCCGGGGCCGAGGGCCTGAGGGTCGCGCGGATCCACTCCGGCGACCCGGCACTGTGGGGCGGCACGCAGGAGCAGGTGGACCGGTGCGCCGAGATCGGGATCGAGACCGAGATCGTGCCCGGCGTCTCCTCCTTCTCCGCCGTCGCCGCGCTCGCGCAGCGCGAGCTGACCATCCCGGAGGTCGCCCAGTCCGTGATCCTGACCCGGCTGGGCGGCGGCAAGACGCCGATGCCGCCCGGCGAGGAGGTGCGCGAGTTCGCCCGGCACGGCACCACCATGGCGCTCTTCCTGTCGGCGGCGCGCAGCGGCCAGCTGGTGCGGGAGCTGCTGGAGGGCGGCTACCCGACGGACACCCCGGTGGTCGTCGCCTACCAGGCGACCTGGCCGGAGGAGCTGGTCGTGAAGTGCACGATCGGCACGCTGGAGGAGACGGTCAAGGAGCACAAGCTCTGGAAGCACACGCTCTTCCTGGTCGGCCCGGCGCTGGACGCCCACGGGACGCGTTCGCACCTGTACCACCCCGGTCACTTCCACGGGTACCGCAAGGCCGATCCCCAGGCGCGGCGGGCGCTGCGCGAACGGGGTGCGAACAGTTGATCACGGTCGTCGGTACGGGTACGTCGACGGAGGCGCCGCCGGTTCCCGGGGACGTCCTCGCCGGTGCCGCTCTGGTCGTCGGCGGGCGGCGCCATCTGGACGCCGTACGGCTGCCCGAGGGCGCGGAGCGGATCGTGCTCGGGCCGCTGGCGCCCGCCCTGGACGCGATCGGGGAGTACGTCGGCAAGGAGCTGCCGGTGGTCGTGCTGGCCTCCGGGGATCCCGGGTTCTTCGGGATCGTGCGGGCGCTGGCCGAGCGGTTCGGGGCCGGGAGGCTGGACGTGCGGCCCGGGGTGTCCTCCGTGGCCACCGCGTTCGCGCGGCTCGGGCTGCCCTGGGACGACGCGGTGGTGGTGAGTGCGCACGGGCGTGACCTGCGTACGGCTGTCACCGTGTGCCGGGCGCACCCGAAGGTGGCCGTGCTGACCGGACCGGGGGCCGGGCCCGCCGAGCTGGGGGCCGCGCTCGGCGACGACCGTGTCCTGGTGGTGGCGAGCGCGCTCGGCGATCCGGAGCGCGAGCGTGTGGAGCGGGTGACGCCCGCCGAGGCCGCGGCCCGGGACTGGGGTACGGCGGTGAGCGTGGTGCTGTGCCTGGACGAGACACGGGCGCTCGGTGCCGTGCGCACGGTCGCCGGGGTGCCCGCGCGGCCGGACCGGTGGGCGCTGGACGAGAGCGAGTTCGCGCACCGGGACTCGATGATCACCAAGTTCGAGGTGCGGGCCCTGGCGCTCGCCCGGCTCGGGCCGCGCCTGGGCGACCTGGTGTGGGACGTCGGCGCGGGTTCGGGTTCGGTGGCCGTGGAGTGCGCGCGGCTCGGCGCGGCCGTGGTCGCCGTCGAGAAGACCGGCGACGGAGTCGAGCGGATCCGCGCCAACGCGCGGGCGCACGGTGTCGACGTGGACGTGGTGCACGGCGCGGCACCGGCCGCGCTGTCCGGCCTCGGTGACGATCCCGACGCCGTGTTCGTCGGTGGCGGGGGGCGCGAGCTGCCCACCATCGTCACGGCGTGTGCGCGGCGGGCGCGGCGGACCGTCGTGGTCGCCATGGCCGCCCTGGACCGGGTACCGGCGGCGCGCGAGGCGCTGACGGGTGCCGGGTTCACCTGTGACGGGGTGCTGTTGCAGTCGTCGCGGCTGGCGCCGCTGCCGGGGGACGTGACCCGGCTGGCGGCGACCAATCCCGTTTTCCTGCTGTGGGGCATCAGGACCCCGGCGTCTAGTGAAGGAGTTGCCCAGTGATCGGCCTCATTTCCGCCACCGCGGCGGGGACGGCGGCGCGCGACCGGCTGGCCGCGGCCTGGCCGGACCGTACGCGGGTGTACGACGGCCTGGTCGGCGAGGCCGTCCGGGCCGCGTTCGCCGAGTGCGAGCAGCTGGTGTGCTTCCTGGCCACGGGCGCGACGGTACGGCTGCTCGCGCCGCTGCTCGGCGACAAGGCGGCGGACCCGGGCGTGGTGTGCGTGGACGAGGGCGGCCGGTTCGCGGTGTCGCTGGTCGGCGGGCACGGCGGCGGCGCCAACGAACTCGCCCGCGAGGTGGGCGCGTTGCTGGGGGCCGAGCCGGTGGTGACGACCGCGACGGACGCCGTGGGGCTGCCGGGTCTGGACACCCTCGGGTTCCCCTACGAGGGGTCGGTCGCCGTGGTGTCGCGGGCCCTGCTCGACGGCGAACCCGTCGCGCTGGAGGCCGAGGTGCCGTGGCCGCTGCCGCCGCTGCCGACCGCGCCGCAGGGGTCGTACACGATCCGGCTCACCGACCGGGCCGTGGCAGCGGGCGAGCGGGAGGTGCTGCTCAGGCCGCCGTCCCTGGTGGTCGGCGTCGGCGCCTCCAAGGGCGCGCCGGCCGAGGAGGTGCTCGGGCTGGTCGAGGAGGCGCTGCGGGAGGCGGGCCTCTCGCCGAAGGCGGTGGCCGAACTCGCCACCGTGGACGCCAAGTCCGAGGAGCCCGGCATCGTCGCCGCCGCCGAGCGGCTGGGGGTGCCCCTGGTGACGTACCCGGCCGAGGAGCTGGCGGCCGTGGCGGTGCCCAACCCGTCGGACGCGCCGCTCGCGGCCGTCGGCACCCCGTCCGTCGCCGAGGCGGCCGCACTCGTGCGCGGCGGTGAACTCCTCGTGCCCAAGCGGAAGTCGGCGGCCCGGCCGGCGATGGCGACCTGTGCCGTCGTACGGCGTCCGGGGCGCGGGCGGCTCGCGGTGGTCGGGCTCGGCCCGGGTGCCCGGGACCTGCTCACCCCGCGCGCGACGGCCGAGTTGCGCCGTGCCTCCGTGCTGGTCGGGCTCGACCAGTACGTGGACCAGATCCGCGATCTGCTGCGGCCCGGCACCCGGGTGCTGGAGTCGGGGCTCGGCGCGGAGGAGGAGCGGGCCCGTACGGCAGTCGCCGAGGCCCGCAAGGGGCATGCGGTGGCGCTGATCGGCAGCGGGGACGCGGGCGTGTACGCCATGGCCTCCCCCGCGCTCGCCGAGGCGTCCGACGACATCGACGTGGTCGGTGTGCCGGGCGTGACGGCCGCGCTGGCCGCGGGGGCGATCCTGGGCGCGCCGCTGGGCCACGACCATGTGTCGATCAGCCTGTCCGACCTGCACACGCCGTGGGAGGTCATCGAGCGGCGGGTGCGGGCTGCGGCCGAGGCGGACATCGTGGTCACCTTCTACAACCCGCGTTCCCGGGGCCGCGACTGGCAGCTGCCCAAGGCGCTGGCGATCCTCGCCGGGCACCGGGAGCCGGCGACGCCCGTCGGTGTCGTACGCAACGCCTCGCGGCCGGACGAGTCGAGCCGGCTGACGACGCTGGCCGCGCTCGACCCGGCGACGGTCGACATGATGACGGTCGTGACCGTGGGCAACACGGCGACCCGGGACATCGCGGGGCGCATGGTGACCCCGCGCGGCTACCGCTGGCAGGCATCGCAGGAGGGCGTCCAGTGAACCGTGTGGTCCACCCCATCGAGCAGGAGTCCTTCCGGCGGCTGCGCGCCCGGCTGGACACCTCGCACTTCCCGCCGCTGACCCGGGCGGTGGTGGAACGGGTCATCCACTCCGCCGCCGACCTGGAGTACGCGAGTGACCTCGTCACGGACGAGGGCGACCTGGTCAAGGCGCATGCCGCGCTGCACGCCGGGGCACCCGTCGTCGTGGACGTGGAGATGGTCGCGGCCGGCATCACCCGGCGAAAGACCGTGTGCCGGCTGAAGGACGCCGAGGCCGGGCCGGGGCTGACCCGTTCGGCGCACGCGATCCGGCTCGCGTACGAGGAGGTCGGGCCCGGCGCCCTGTGGGTGATCGGCTGTGCGCCGACCGCCCTGGAGGAGCTGCTGACCCTGGACGCCTCGCCCGCGCTCGTCATCGGCCTGCCCGTCGGCTTCGTCGGCGCGGCCGAGTCCAAGGAAGCGTTGCGGGCGAGCGGGCTGCCCGCCGTGAGCAACGTGTCCGAGAAGGGCGGTTCGGCGGTCGCCGCCGCCGCGCTCAACGCCCTGCTGTACCACCCGATTTCCACCGAGGAGAAACCGTGACCACCCCGCCGCCCGCCCTGCTCATCGCCGGCCATGGGACCCGGGACGAGGCCGGAGCCGAGGCGTTCCGCGACTTCGTACGGGAGCTGGGCCGCCGCCACCCCGATCTGCCCGTCGCGGGCGGTTTCATCGAGCTGTCCCCGCCGCCGCTGGGCGAGGCCGTCACCGACCTGGTCGAGCGCGGCGTACGGCGGTTCGCGGCCGTGCCGCTGATGCTGGTGTCCGCCGGACACGCCAAGGGGGACATCCCGGCCGCGCTGACCCGCGAGAAGGAGCGGCACCCGGGTATCTCGTACACCTACGGCCGCCCGCTCGGCCCGCACCCGTCGCTGCTGAACGTGCTGGAGCGGCGGCTGGACGAGGCCCTCGGGGGCACGGCCCGTACACCCGAGGACCGGGCCGACGTGACCGTGCTGCTGGTGGGCCGGGGCTCCACCGACCCGGACGCCAACGCCGAGGTGTACAAGGCGGCGCGGCTGCTGTGGGAGGGGCGCGGGTACGCCGGGGTGGAGACGGCGTTCGTGTCGCTGGCGGCGCCGGACGTGCCGAGCGGGCTCGACCGGTGCGTGCGGCTGGGGGCGCGGCGGATCGTGGTCCTCCCCTACTTCCTGTTCACCGGGATCCTGCCGGACCGGGTGCGGCAGCAGACGGAGGGCTGGGCGGCCGCGCATCCGGAGGTCGAGGTGCGCTCGGCGGACGTCATCGGGCCGGAGCCGGAGCTGCTGGACCTGGTGATGGAGCGGTACGCGGAGGCCGTCAAGGGCGATCTGCGGATGAACTGCGACTCCTGCGTGTACCGGATCGCGCTGCCGGGCTTCGAGGACAAGGTGGGGCTGCCGCAGCAGCCGCACTTCCACCCGGACGACGACGGCCACCACCACGGGCACCATCACCACGGGGGGCACTCGCACAGCCATGCGCACTGAGCACACCGGGGACGATCTGCGCCATCACGGGGACGCCGAGGTCCGTGACGACGGGGCCGACCTGGTCGACCTCGCGGTCAACGTCCGCGCGGACACGCCTCCGGCCTGGCTGCGGGAGGAGATCGCCGGGTCCCTGTCGTCCCTCGCGGCCTACCCGGACGGGCGGGCCGCGCGGGCGGCGGTGGCGGCGCGGCACGGGCTGCCCGTGGAGCGGGTGCTGCTGACGGCGGGCGCGGCGGAGGCGTTCGTGCTGCTGGCGCGGGCGCTGAAGGTGCGGCAGCCGGTGGTCGTGCATCCGCAGTTCACCGAGCCGGAGGCGGCGCTGCGGGATGCGGGGCACACCGTGCACCGGGTGCTGCTGCGGGAGGCGGACGGCTTCCGGCTGGATCCCGGAGACGTCCCGGAGGACGCCGATCTGGTGGTGGTCGGGAATCCGACGAATCCGACGTCGGTCCTGCACCCGGCCGCCACGATCGCCGAACTCGCCCGTCCGGGGCGGACGTTGGTGGTGGACGAGGCGTTCATGGACGCGGTGCCGGGTGAGCGGGAGGCGTTGGCCGGGCGGACCGATGTGCCCGGTCTCGTCGTGCTGCGCAGTCTGACCAAGACCTGGGGGCTGGCCGGGCTGCGTATCGGCTATGTGCTGGCCGCGCCGGAGACGGTCGCCGAGCTGGAGCGGGCTCAGCCGCTGTGGCCGGTGTCGACGCCGGCGCTGGCCGCGGCGCGGGCGTGTGTGGCGCCGCGGGCGCTGGCGGAGGCGGCCCACGCGGCACACCGGATCGCGGCGGACCGGGCCCACCTGGTGGCGGGGCTGGCTGCGTTCGCCGACCGGGGTGTGCGGGTGGTTTCGCCTGCGGAGGGACCGTTCGTACTGGTCCGTATGCCCGGGGCGGCGGTCGTACGGCACCGGCTGCGCGAGCTGGGCTACGCCGTGCGGCGGGGGGACACCTTCCCCGGGCTGGACGGCGACTGGATACGTATGGCCGTACGGGACAGGGCCACGGTGAACGGATTCCTGGTGGGGCTGGAGCGAGCGCTGGGCTGACCCCACCAGGGTTTCCCTCAGCTCTTGCGGCGCCGCGCCACCGTCACCGCTCCGCCGCCCGCCAGCACCAACGCCAGCGCCCCGCCCGCGATGTACGGCGTCGCCGAGCTGCCGCCCGTCTCCGCGAGATCGGTACGGGCGCCCTGGGGCTTCACGTCGGATGCCGGGTCGTGGCTCGGTACCGGGTGCCCGGTGGGCGGGTACATCGGTGACTCGCAGGTGGCCTTGGCCAGAGTAATCGTTCCTTCCACGTCGGCCACGTTGAGCTTCAACGGGTTGACGGAGACCTTGAGTTCGAGGGCCGTGGCGGCTGCCGTGCGGGACGTGGTGCTGCGCCGGGAGAGGTCGAGGCGGACCTCTCCGACGCCGGGTACCTTCACCTCGGTGGGGCCGCCGGCGGTGAGCGTGACGCGTTTGCCGAGGACCGTGACGGCGCCGAGGACGTTCGCGGCGGCGACGGGCCGCTTCCCCGCGGCGCAGGTCGCCTTCGCGGTGACCGTGCCGACCTCCACGAGGGAGAGCAGGGGCAGGCCCGGGACGTGCAGGCTGGCGTGGGCGACGCGGACCGAGCCCTCGGCGAGTCTGTCGTTCACCGTGGCTCCGGCCGACGCGACCTGCGCGCCGAGGACCGTGAACGGCCTGCCGCCGTCCACGCCGTCGAGCCGGGCGGTGAGCGCGGTCTTCTCGGCGCTCTCGGGCGCCTGGACCTCGTTGAGGGAGACCGCGAGCGGGACGTTCACGGTCTTGTTGAGCAGGGACACGTCGAGTCCGGTGCGGAGCACGACGGCGGAGGCGCGACCGTGGTCGGTGGTCGCGTGCGCGGCGCCCGCGCCCAGGACCGCGGGACCTGCGGCCAGGGCGGTGACCGTCGCGACCGTGGCGAGACGGCGTGCGGGCATGCGGAAGTTGTTGCTGTTCAAGGCGGTGGGACCCCCAGACGGAACATGCTTGGGACCCGTCAACCTTGTACGCACTGTGGGTGAACGGTCAGCGATCCTGCGTTACTTCACTCCATCGTGGAGATTCCGTACGGGTTTTCGGATCGCTGGGCACACCCGTTCCTCCGTGCCACCCCTACTCCACCACCTGCCCGTTCAGCACCACCCGGCGCGGCGCCGCCAGCACCCGTACGTCCGCCCGCGGATCGGACTCGTACACCACCAGATCGGCCGGTGCGCCCTCCTCCAGTCCGGGGCGGCCCAGCCAGGCCCGGGCGCCCCAGCTCGTCGCCGACAGCGCCTGGATCGGCGGGATGCCCGCGGTGACGAGTTCGGCGACCTCGGCCGCCACCAGGCCGTGGGCCAGTGAGCCGCCCGCGTCCGTGCCGACGTACACCGGGATGCCGGCGTCGTAGGCGCCGCGCACGGTGTCGTAGCGCCGCTCGTGGAGCCGGCGCATATGTGCCGACCAGCGCGGGTACCTGGTCTCGCCGCCGGCCGCCAGCTGCGGGAAGGTGGCGATGTTGACGAGGGTGGGGACGATGGCGACGCCCCGCGAGGCGAACAGGGGGATCAGGTCCTCCGTCAGCCCCGTGGCGTGCTCGATGCAGTCGATGCCCGACTCGACCAGGTCGCCGAGGGAACTCTCGGCGAAGCAGTGCGCGGTGACGCGGGCGCCGAGGCGGTGGGCCTCGGCGATGGCCGCCCGGACCGCCTCGCGCGGCCAGCACGCGGACAGGTCGCCGAGGTCGCGGTCGATCCAGTCGCCGACCAACTTGACCCAGCCGTCGCCGCGCCGGGCCTCCTGGGCGACGTACGCGACGAGCTCGTCCGGTTCGATCTCGTGGGCGTAGCCCCGCATGTAGCGGCGGGTGCGGGCGATGTGCCGGCCGGCCCGGATGATCTTCGGGAGGTCGTCGCGGTCGTCGACCCAGCGGGTGTCGGAGGGCGAGCCCGCGTCGCGGATCAGCAGGGTCCCGGTCTCCCGGTCGGCCAGCGCCTGCTTCTCGGCGGTGTCCGCATCGACCGGGCCCTGCGCGCCCAGGCCCACATGGCAGTGCGCGTCGACCAGGCCGGGCAGGGCCCAGCCCTCCACGGTCCGGACGTCACGGACGCCGGCGGGGCGGTCGTAGGAGACGCGGCCCCCGACCACCCACAGCTCGTCACGGACGTCCTCGGGCCCCGCCAGGACCCGGCCCTTCACGTGCAGCACCGCTCGATCGCTCATGTACGGCACCTTAATGAGCCGGCAATCGGTCCTGTCAGTGAGCTAGGGCCTGTCGTTTGGATCATGCCGGGCTCGCGGGGTCTGGCACCGCGCCCTGATCCGGCCTGATCCAAACGAAAGACCCTAGGCCTCGGTCTTGCCCACCTGGTCCGAGGTCTCCTCCTCCACCTCGGCCATCGCCGGGTCGAGCAGGCGGGACAGGAAGTGGCGGGTGCGCTCGTGCCGGGGGCTGCCGATGACCTGGCCGGGGCTGCCCTCCTCGACGATCACGCCGCCGTCCATGAAGACGACCCGGTCGGCGACCTCGCGGGCGAAGGTCATCTCGTGGGTGACGACCATCATCGTCATGCCCTCGGTGGCGAGCATGCGCATGACGGCGAGGACGTCGCCCACCAGTTCCGGGTCGAGCGCCGAGGTCGGCTCGTCGAAGAGCATGACCTCCGGGCCCATGGCGAGCGCGCGGGCGATGGCCACGCGCTGCTGCTGGCCGCCGGAGAGGGAGGACGGGTAGGCGTCGGCCTTCTCGGACAGGCCGACCCGGGCGAGGTTCTCGGCGGCGACCTCGGCGGCGGTCGCCTTGTCCCGCCTGAGGACCCTGCGCTGCGGGAGCGTGAGGTTCTCGGTGACGTTCAGGTGCGGGAACAGGTTGAACTGCTGGAAGACCATGCCGATACGGCGGCGTACGGCGTCGATGTCGACGTCGGGGTCGGTCACCTCGGTGCCGCCGACGAAGACCTGGCCCTTGGTGGGCTCCTCCAGCAGGTTGACGCAGCGCAGCAGCGTCGACTTGCCGGAGCCGGAGGGGCCGATGACGCAGACGACCTCGCCCTGGCCGATCTCCAGGTCGATGCCGCGCAGGACGTCGTTGTCACCGAAGGACTTGTGCAGGTCGCGTACCTGGATCTCCGGGCGGCTCACCGGATCGCCTCCTGGGACTTGGACTCCATGCGGCGCACGACGAGGCTGAGCGGGATCGTGACCAGCAGGTAGCACAGGCCCGCGACCAGGATCGGCGTGGAGTTGGCGGTCGTACTGGCCAGGTCGCGGCCGTACTTGGACAGTTCGCGCTCCTCCAGGGTGACGCCGAGGAAGAGCACCAGCGAGGAGTCCTTGAAGAGCAGGACGAGTTCGTTGGTCAACGGCGGCAGGATGATCCGGAAGGCCTGCGGAATGATGATCGAGACCATGGCCCGGGCGGGCGAGAAGCCCAGCGAACGGGCCGCCTCCAGCTGCCCCTTGGGCACGGCCTGGATGCCCGCGCGGATCGTCTCCGCCATGTACGCGGCCGAGACCAGGCCGAGCGCGATGGCGACCTTGCCGTAGGTGCCGCCGGGGATCTCCGTGCCGGGGAAGGCCAGGGGTACGGCGACCCCGACGAAGATGAAGATCAGCAGGGCGGGCAGGCCGCGGAAGATCTCGATGTAGACGCTCGCGACCCAGCGGTAGGGCCCCACCGAGGACAGTCGCATCAGGGCGATGACCATGCCGAGGACGAGCCCGACGACGAAGCCGGACAGCGTGTAGAGCACGGTGTTCTTCAGCGCCAGCGTGATGACGTCCGGGAACATCTGCCGGGCGATGTCGGCCTGCGCGAACTGGTTCTGCAGCCGGCCCCAGTCCGCCGTGACCGCGAAGGCGATCACGGCGGCGGCGAAGACGGCGTACTGCACGCCCCGGGACAGGCTGCGCTTCTGACGCCGGGTCAGTCCCTTTTTCTTCGGCTGGAGTTGTACGTCGGTATCGGTCATGAGGCGGCGGGAGAGGCGACGGAGGCGCTGTACGGGCCGATCCACTGCTCGTAGAGCTTCTTGTAGGTGCCGTCGGCCTTGGCGGCCTTGATGGCCTTGTTGACGGCCTCGCGCAGGGCGGTGTTGCCCTTCTTCACCGTGAAGCCGTACTGCTCGCCGGTCTTCAGGTTGTCGACGACCTTGAAGGCGTCCGCGTTGGCCTTGTCCTTCAGCCAGCCCTGGACCACCGGGTAGTCGATGACGACCGCCTGGACCTGTCCGGTGCGCAGACCGTTGAGGACCGCGTCGGAGGATTCGAAGGAGATCGGGTCGAAGCCCTTGCCCTTGACGTAGTCCTCGCCGGTGGTCTGCGCCTGGGCGCCGAGCTTCTTGCCCTTGGCCTTGACGTCCGCGAGGGAGGTGATGCCGCTCTTCTTGTCGACGAGGACGGCCTGGGTGGCCTCGAAGTACGGGTCGGAGAAGTCGACGTTCTTCTTGCGCTCGGCGGTGATGGTCATGCCGGCGGCGGCCAGGTCGCACTGGCCGGAGTTGAGGAACGCGCCGGTCTTGAAGTTCTCGAACGGCGTGTCGAGGATCTGCTGCTTGACGCCCAGGTCCTTGGCGACGAGATCGATGAGGGAGACGTCGAAGCCCTGCACCTTGCCGTTGATCTCCGACTGGAACGGCGGGTACGGCAGGTGGGTGCAGGTGGTCAGCTGACCGGCCTTGACGAGGTGGACCCCCTTGACGGTGGTCTTGCCGCTCCCCCCGTTGTCCGAGGAGCAGCCGGCCACGAGCGCGAGCCCGGCCGTCACGGTGATGGCTGCCAGAGCGCGGGTCCGGCGTCCGAGGAGCGTTTTCATGGGGGGATCTCCCTGTGAGGGAACTATGGGTTCCGATTATAAGGAAGAGTTTGAGTCTCTCAAATCAAACCGATGGTTACGGAGCCGTTGGACCTAAGATCGGTGGAGTCGACCCCCGCGAACGAAGAGAGAGCCCGCCGTGACCCACCCCTTCCTCGACCTGCCCCCGCTGAGCGCCGAGCGCTTCGCCGCCATCGAGGACCGGGTGGCCCGGCTGCTGGACACCCGGCAGGACGTGGTGATCACGCAGGGCGAGGCGCTGCTGCCGCTGGAGGGCGCGATCCGCGCGGCGGCCGGTCCGGGCACGACCGCGCTGAACGTGATCACGGGCCCGTACGGGCAGACCTTCGGCGACTGGCTGCGGGACTGCGGCGCGACGGTGTACGACCTGTCCGTCCCGTTCCACACGGCGGTCACCCCCGCCCAGATCCGGGAGGCCTTCGCCGAGCACCCGGAGATCGACTTCGTCTCGCTCGTCCATGCGGAGGCGGCGACCGGCAACACCAACCCGGTCGCGGAGATCGGCGAGGCGGTGCGGGAGCACGGCGCGCTGTTCTACCTGGACGCGGTCGCCTCCGTGGGGGCGGAGCCGGTGCTGCCGGACGCATGGGGTGTGGACCTGTGTGTGATCGGGGCCCAGAAGGCGATGGGCGGCCCGGCGGGCGTGTCGGCGATCTCGGTGAGCGAGCGGGCGTGGTCCCGTATGGCGGCCAACCCGAACGCCCCGCGCCGCTCCTACCTCTCCCTCCTCGACTGGAAGGAGCGCTGGATCGACGGCGGCCGCAAGGCCCTGCTGCACGCTCCGGCCCAGCTGGAGATGCTGGCGCTGGAGGCGTGCCTGGAGCGGATCGAGGCGGCGGGCGCGCAGACGGTGATGGCCCGGCACGCGTCGGCCGCTGCGGCCACCCGGGCGGGCGCGGCGGTCCTGGGCGGGGGCCTGGAGCCTTACGTCCACGAGGCGAGGGACGCGGCGCCGGTCGCGACGACGCTGCGGGTCCCCTCCGGGGTGGTGGCGTCGGAGCTGGTGGCCCGGGCCCTGGCGGGCGACCCCGCGCTCCCGCTGGCCGCCGGCGGCGGCGCGCTGGCCAAGGAGATGATCCGCGTCAATCACTACGGCCCGGACGCGGCGCCGGGTGCCGTGCACAGCTCCCTGTCGGCCCTGGGGGTGGCCCTCGCCGAGCGGGGGCTGACGGTGGACCTGGCCGGAGCCCGCCGCGCGGCGGACGCAGCCTGGCGGTGACCACGGACTGAAATCTGAATTCAAATGGGCTTCACAATTCCCGCTAATTCACCCGACGATAGCTTCCCGTATTCTTCTGCCCGCTTTTTGCGAGGCTAAACAGGGAGTTTTTCATACGGGCTTCTAGCGGGTTTCCATGCTGTGACACACTCCACAATGGGGTGTTTTTGTCCCCTTTCATGGTGGGGTAATCCGGGCATTTCGCCAGCCCGCTCCCCACCATTCCGCATCCCCGGCCACCGCGCCCGTGCATTACTGAATTTGCCTCGCTAAATTCGTGCCGCATGACTGCCGCACAAGCAGACCTGTTCATCGACCGACCGGCGGTGTCCGACGGAGCCGCGCTCTGGCGTATCGCCAAGGACTCGAGAACCCTCGACCTGAACTCCTCGTACAGCTATCTGCTGTGGTGCCGGGACTTCGCCGGCACCTCGGCGGTGGCGCGCGGCGCGGACGGCGAGCCCGTCGGTTTCGTCACCGGGTACGTGCGGCCCGACCGTCCCGGGATCCTGCTCGTCTGGCAGGTGGCCGTCGACGCCGCCCACCGGGGCCGCGGCATCGCCGCCGCGCTGCTGGACGGGCTGACCGCCCGGCTGGCCGGCGAGGGCCGGATCACCGGCATCGAGACCACCATCACCCCCGGCAACACGGCCTCCGAGCGCCTGTTCACCTCGTTCGCCGCCCGGCACGGCGCGGACCTCGACCGGGAGGTGCTGTTTCCCGCCGACCTGTTCCCGGACGGCCAGCACGACCCCGAAGTCCTCTACCGCATAGGCCCGTTGACCCCCACCGCGCTTTGAGGAGCGATTCACCGTGACCATCACCCAGCCCGACCTCAGTGTCTTCGAGACCCTCGAGTCCGAGGTGCGCAGCTACTGCCGCGGCTGGCCCACCGTGTTCGACCGTGCGCAGGGCAGCCGGATGTACGACGAGGACGGACATGCGTACCTCGACTTCTTCGCCGGTGCCGGCTCGCTCAACTACGGCCACAACAATCCGGTCCTGAAACGGGCGTTGATCGACTATCTGTCCCGGGACGGCGTGACCCACGGCCTGGACATGTCGACCACGGCCAAGCGCTCCTTCCTGCAGACCTTCCAGGACCTGGTGCTGCGCCCGCGCGACCTGCCGTACAAGGTCATGTTCCCGGGGCCGACCGGCACCAACGCCGTCGAGTCGGCGCTGAAGCTGGCCCGGAAGGTGAAGGGGCGGGAGGCGATCGTGTCGTTCACGAACGCCTTCCACGGGATGTCCCTGGGCTCCCTCGCCGTCACCGGCAACGCGTTCAAGCGGGCCGGCGCCGGTGTCCCGCTGGTGCACGGCACGCCGATGCCCTTCGACAACTACTTCGACGGCACGGTGCCTGACTTCCTGTGGTTCGAGCGGCTCCTGGAGGACCAGGGCTCCGGTCTCAACAAGCCGGCCGCGGTGATCGTGGAGACCGTGCAGGGCGAGGGCGGCATCAACGTCGCCCGGCCCGAATGGCTGCGCGCCCTCAAGGAGCTGTGCGAGCGGCAGGACATGCTGCTGATCGTCGACGACATCCAGATGGGCTGCGGCCGGACGGGAGCCTTCTTCTCCTTCGAGGAGGCCGGGATCGTGCCCGACATCGTCACCGTGTCCAAGTCGAT
Source organism: Streptomyces cellostaticus (assembly GCF_001513965.1). Taxonomy (GTDB): domain Bacteria; phylum Actinomycetota; class Actinomycetes; order Streptomycetales; family Streptomycetaceae; genus Streptomyces; species Streptomyces cellostaticus. The sequence goes on from NZ_KQ948016.1 coordinate 91,961, forward strand.
CAGCGGGTACGGCCTGCCGATGGCGCTGTGCCTGTTCAAGCCCGAACTCGACGTCTGGGAGCCGGGCGAGCACAACGGCACCTTCCGCGGCAACAACCCCGCGTTCGTCACCGCCACCGCGGCCCTGGAGACGTACTGGGCCGACGGCTCCGCCATGGAGAAGCAGACCCGGGCCCGCGGCGAGCAGATCGAGCAGGCGCTGATCTCGATCACCGAGGAGAACCTCGCCGATGTGCGGGAGTACCGCGGCCGCGGCCTGGTGTGGGGCCTGGAGTTCCACGACAAGGGCCGGGCCTCGCGGGTCGCCCGGCGGGCCTTCGAACTCGGGCTGCTCATCGAGACGTCCGGCCCGGAGGGCGAGGTCGTCAAGCTGCTGCCCGCCCTCACCGTCACCCCCGAAGAGCTGGACGAGGGCCTCAGCGTCGTCGCCCGCGCCGTCCGCGAAACCGCCTAGCACCATCCACCGAGGAGGAAGCACAGCACCGTGATCGTCCGATCGTTCAAGGACATCGAAGGCACCGACCGGCACGTCCGGGCGAAGTCCGGCACCTGGGAGAGCAAGCGGATCGTCCTCGCCAAGGAGCGGGTCGGCTTCTCCCTGCACGAGACCGTCCTGTATGCCGGGACCGAGACGTCGATGTGGTACGCCAACCACATCGAGGCCGTCGTCTGCGTCGAGGGCGAGGCCGAACTCACCGACCACGAGACCGGGAAGACGTACACGATCACTCCCGGCACCATGTACCTCCTGAACGGGCACGAGCGGCACACGCTGCGGGTCAAGGAGGACTTCCGCTGCATCTGCGTGTTCAACCCGCCCGTCACCGGACGGGAGGACCACGACGAGAACGGCGTCTACCCGCTGCTCACCGAGCCCGAGGAGGTGTGACCGCCATGACCACCGTCACCGACCTGTACCCCAGCCGCGGCGCCGAGGAGGTGACCGCGCCCCGCCAGGACCCGGTCGTCTGGGGCTCCCCGGACACGCCCGGCCCGATCACGACGGCCGGCCTCCAGTCGTACGAGCGTGACGGCTTCCTCGCCGTCGACCAGCTGATCACCCCGGACGAGGTCGAGGTCTACCGGCGCGAGCTGGACCGGCTGGTCGCCGACCCGGCGATCCGGGCCGACGAGCGCTCGATCGTCGAGCCGAAGTCGCAGGAGATCCGCTCGGTCTTCGAAGTGCACCGGATCAGCGAGGTGTTCGCCCGCCTGGTGCGCGACGAGCGGGTGGTCGGCCGCGCCCGGCAGATCCTCGGCTCGGACGTGTACGTCCACCAGTCCCGGATCAACGTCAAGCCGGGTTTCGGCGCGAGCGGCTTCTACTGGCACTCGGACTTCGAGACCTGGCACGCCGAGGACGGCCTGCCGCACATGCGCACGGTGTCCGTCTCGATCGCGCTGACCGAGAACCACGACACCAACGGCGGGCTCATGATCATGCCGGGCTCGCACCGGACGTTCCTGGGCTGCGCCGGGGCCACGCCCCAGGACAACTACAAGAAGTCGCTGCAGATGCAGGACGCGGGCACGCCGTCCGACGCGGCGCTGACCGCGCTGGCGAGCGAGTACGGCATCCGGCTGTTCACCGGCCGGGCGGGCTCGGCGACCTGGTTCGACTGCAACTGCATGCACGGGTCCGGCGACAACATCACGCCATTCCCGCGCAGCAACGTCTTCATCGTGTTCAACAGCGTGGAGAACACGGCGGTGGAGCCGTTCGCGGCGCCTGTGCGGCGCCCGGAGTTCATCGGGGCCAGGGACTTCACTCCCGTCCGGTGACGTGACGCACACCGTTCCAGGGGCCTCCGCGCGACAGCCGGAGGCCCCTGGCGCGGGGCCTGGCAGGCGACCTGAACGGATCAGCCGGACAGTGCGGTCAGCAGGCGGTCCACGTCCGCGGGCGTGTTGTAGAGGTGGAAGGCCGCGCGGAGGTTGCCCGCGCGGTTGGAGACCTCGATGCCCGCCTCGCTCAACTCCGGTTGCCGGGAACCGAGTCCGGGCACCGAGACGATCGCCGAGCCGGGGGCGGGCAGGGGTTCGTGGCCGAGGGCCGCGATTCCCGCCCGGAACCGGTCGGCCAGGGCCAGGTCGTGGGCCTGTACCGCGGCCACGCCGAGTTCCTCGATCAGGGTCAGGGAGTGGCGCACCCCGGTGAAGGTGAACAGGGCCGGGCTGACGTCGAACCGCCGTGCGGAGTGGGCGAGTTCGACCACCGGGCCGTAGCAGCTGGTCCACGGCTCCTCGGCCGCGACCCAGCTCGCCAGCAACGGGGACAGCCCGCCGAAGTCCTCCGGGACGACGAGGAAGGCCGCCCCGTGCGGGCCGAGCAGCCACTTGAAGGTCGTGGAGACGGTGAAGTCGTAGGCGTCGGCCTGCATCGGCAGCCAGCCGGCGGCCTGCGAGAAGTCGACGTAGGTGCGCGCCCCGTGGGTGAGGGCAGCCGCACGCAGGGCGGGCAGGTCGGCGATCCGGCCGTCGGCGGACTGGGCGGCACTGACCGCGACGAGTGCGGTGCCGGGCCGCACGGACTCGGCGAGCCGCTCCAGCGGGACCGCGCGCACCTTGAGGTCGCCCCTGGTGTGGAAGGGGTTCACGACCGAGGTGAAGTCGTCCTCGACGGTCAGGACTTCGGCACCGGCGGGCAAGGAGGCGGCGACCAGAGCGGTCTGGGTGGCCACCGAGGGTCCCGCCGCCACCCGGGTCGCCGGCACCTGGGCGAGCCGGGCGAACGCAGCCCGGGCCAGCTCGACGTCCTCGAACAGCGGATCGAGCGGCCTGCCCTCCGCCCGGATCGTCACCGCCTCGTGCAGCGCGGCCACGGTACGAGCGGGCAGCAGGCCGCTGCTCGCGGTGTTCAGGTAGGTGTTCTCCGGGCTGAACTCGGCGCGGACGAGGCTCTCGAACGTCTCCGTGGTCTTCATGGGTCCACTCTGCGGCCCCATGAAGTCGTAGTCCATTGCGGATTTTTACGTGGATTGACTTAGGAGCGCTTATACATCCGCGCCGACCTGCGGTTTCTCAGTGCTGCGGCACCGCGCACCCGTCCGGACCGCATGCCTCGGCATCACCCTGGTCGACCAGCTTCAGCGGGGAACGCTCGCCCCAGGCCTGGCTCAGCGCCTGGGTGAAGACCTCGGCGGGCTGGGCGCCGGAGACGCCGTACGTGCGGTCCAGGACGAAGAAGGGCACACCGTTCGCACCGAGCTGGGCGGCCTCACGCTCGTCGGCCCGGACCTCCTCGGCGTAGGCGGCCGGGTCGGCGAGCACCGTGCGGACGGCCTCCGCGTCCAGCCCGGCCTCGACGGCCAGCTCCACGAGCCGCTCGTCGCCCTCGGTGAAGACGGACCGCTCCTCGGCGAAGTTCGCCCGGTACAGGATCTGGATCAGCTCGTCCTGCCTGCCCTGCTCCTTGGCGAAGTGCAGCAGGCGGTGCATGTCGAAGGTGTTGCCGTGGTCGCGGCCCCGGGTCCGGTAGTCCAGGCCCTCGGCGGCGGCCTGGGAACCCAGGTTGTCCTCGCCGGCCTGGGCCTGTGCCTCGCTCATCCCGTACTTCTTCGTGAGCATGGTGATCACCGGCTGCACATCGCCCTTGGCGCGGCCCGGGTCCAGCTCGAAGGAGCGGTGCACCACCTCGACCTCGTCGCGGTGCGGGAAGGCAGCCAGCGCCTGGTCGAAACGGGCCTTTCCGACGTAACACCAGGGACAGGCGATGTCCGTCCAGATTTCGACGCGCATGCTCTCGGCTCTTCTCCAGGTCGTACCGGCACGGAGGCTCTCTCCGCCGGTACGTGAACATTCAAACAGCGACGTTCATTCCCCCGCCACGGAGAAGCGCAGGAAGAGGTGATGGTCACCCTCGGCGGGCGGGTTCTCCGGGTCGGGGACCCAGCCCTGGCGGGCGTAGAAGGCCTGGGCCCGCCGGTTGTCCGCGTGCACGTCGAGCACGGCCGTCCGCTTGCCGTCGGCCCGCCACTCCTCCACGCAGGCCGCGTGCAGGGCCGTACCGATGCCCGCGCGCCAGTGGCCGGGGTCGACGTGGAACTGGAACAGCTTGACCGTGTCCACGGGTGCGCCGTCCGGGGTACGGAAGGAGGCGATGGCGACGATCCGGCCCTGCTCGACGGCGCAGAGCACATGTCCGTCGGGGCGCTCGATGGAACCGCGCCAGGACTCGGTCCAGTCGAAGTCGGCCTGCGGGACGCCGTCCGGGTAGTACGTCGAACGGGCCCGGACGTGCAGATCGGCGATGACCTCGGTTTCGGCGGACAAGGCGGTGCGGATCACCAGAGCTCCGCTGACACGTTCACTGATCATGCAACGGAGGACGTGACGGCACCGGCTCCGGTTCCGTGCCGGCTGAACCGGGCGCGACAGACGCTCAGCTTCCGTCTCGCAGATCGCTCGGCCAGGCGGGCCGGAACTCGAGGTGGTCGTACGTCACGACGCACCCTTCCCCCATCGGCGACTGCGTCATGAAGCCGACCAGCGCCGCACCGGTCTCCTTCTCCTCGCCCAGCGTGAACAGCCGGACGAAGGTCCAGCGCTCGCCGCCCCGGGAGGCGTGGAAGGCGAAGGCACGTCCGGTGCGGCTGATCCGCAGCCACACCGAGCTCCCCTCCACGGTGAAGGAGTTCGCGTCGTCGGAGTGTCCCCGGGTGACCACCGTGCAGACGGTGGGCACGTCCGGGGAGTACTCCAGGCAGAGCTTGGCCCAGGCGCGGTCGCCCACATGGACGTAGAGCACGCCGGCGTCGAAGGCGGCGCCGAAGCCGACGGTGACCCGCGCGATCAGCTGAAAGTCACCCTCGGGCGCCCCGAGCAGCCGGGGCGCGTCGGAGGCGGGCTCCAGGGCCTCACCGGTAGGCGTGACGAACCGGTCCTGCCGGGGCCCGGCCCACCCGGTGAGCACACCCCCCTCATAGGCCCAGTTGCCGTCGGGCCCGTAGGTCCGCAGGGGGAAGGGGAGTTCGGGAAGCTCTATGTCCATCGACCGATTCTCGCAGGAGAGTGTCTGAGCCCGGGGAGCTTCGTGAGCTTTGTGCCTGCCCAGGGGCAGCCGACCTCAGGGGCGCGGGGCTACGGCGTTACCGCTCCAAAACCCCGTCGAACCGCCGAGGCAGCCCCAGCGGATTCTCATCACGAAGTTCCTTGGGCAGCAAAGCCTCAGGCGCTCCCTGGTACACCACCGGCCGCAACCACCGCTCGATGGCCGTACCGCCCACGGAGGTGGACGTAGAGGTGGTCGCGGGGTACGGCCCACCGTGATGCTGGGCCGGCGCCACGGCGACCCCCGTCGGCCACCCGTTCACCAGCACGCGCCCGGCCAGCGGAGTCAGCTCGGCGAGGATCTCGGCACCGCGGCCCTCACCGGCGGCCTCCCCACCGGACAGGTGAACCGTCGCCGTCAGGTTGCCCGGCAGCCGCGACAGCACCGCCGTCGCCTCGCTCTCGTCCTCGTACCGGACCACCACGGTCACCGGCCCGAAGCACTCCTCCAGCAGCAGGTCGTACGCCCCCTCCTCGGCCAGCTTCTGAGCCGGAACCGTGAGGAAGCCCGCGCTCACCGTGTGCTCGCCCCCCGCACCCGGTGTGACCGGTGACTCCACCTCGGGCAGCTGAGCGCGCTCGGAGACGCCGGCGATGAAGTTGTCCCGCATGCGGTGGTCGAGGAGGACACCCGCGTCGGTGTCGCTGACGGCGTCCGTGAGCGCCTTGACAAGAGCGTCGCCGTCCGCGCCGGACGGCACCAGCACCAGGCCCGGCTTGACGCAGAACTGGCCGACGCCCAGGGTCATGGATCCGGCGAGCCCGGAGCCGATGGCCTCCGCCCGCTCGGCCGCGGCCGCCTCGGTCACCACGACCGGGTTCAGCGAGCCCAGCTCACCGTGGAACGGGATCGGTGCCGGACGCGCGGCGGCCGCGTCGAACAGGGCCCGCCCGCCGCGCACGGAACCGGTGAAGCCCGCGGCGGTGACCAGCGGGTGCCTGATCAGCTCGATGCCCGCGTCGAAGCCATGCACGAGGCCGACGACGCCCTCGGGGATGCCGTGTTCGGCCGCGGCCCGGCGCAGCACCTTGGCGACCAGCTCGGACAGGGCCGGGTGGTCGGGGTGGGCCTTGACGACCACCGGGCAGCCCGCGGCCAGCGCGCTCGCGGTGTCGCCGCCGGCGACGGAGAAGGCGAAGGGGAAGTTGGAGGCGGAGTAGACGGCCACGACGCCCAGCGGGACCTTGTAGCGGCGCAGGTCCGGGATGGGCGGGGTGGCGGTGTCGTCGGGGTGGTTGATGACGACGTCCAGGAAGGCGCCCTCGTCGACGATGTCGGCAAACGCCCGCAACTGGTACGTCGTACGGGCGAGTTCGCCGGTCAGCCGGACCGGGCCGAGGGCGGTCTCGGCGTCGGCGGTCTCGACCAGGCCGTCCCGGGCCGCGTCCAGGCCGGCGGCGGCCGAGCGCAGGAAGGCGGAGCGGACCGAGCGGTCGGCGAGGGCGGCTCGCGCGGCGTGTGCCGCCCCGACGGCCGCGTCCACCTCCTGGGCTGTGGCCTCCACCGCAACCTGTTCACGCTGCTTCCCGGTGCGCGGGTCGACACTCCAGACTGGTGCTGCTGCCACCGCGGGTCCCTCCAAGTAAGGCCGCATTTCCTGGGTCAACCATCAGCCGCGTTCGATATACTGAACACTGTCTCTGATGATGAATGTGCTGCTCGGAGACTATATATCTAGGTCCTCGTCGAACGAAGGGGTCAAGGGCGATGTCGGCAGGCGAGACAGGCGGCGGGGCACAGGTCAAGTCCGCGGTACGGACCGTTGAATTGCTGGAGTACTTCGCCGGAAAGCCCGGTATGCACTCCCTTGCGGCGGTTCAGGAGGCCGTGGGCTACCCGAAGTCCAGCCTGTACATGCTGCTGCGCACGCTCGTGGAGCTGGGCTGGGTGGAGACGGACGCGACGGGCACCCGGTACGGCATCGGGGTGCGGGCACTGCTGGTCGGCACGTCCTACATCGACGGGGACGAGGTGGTGGAGGCGGCCCGCCCGACCCTCAACCGCCTCTCGGACGACACGACCGAGACGATCCACCTGGCCCGTCTCGACGGCACGAACGTGGTCTACCTGGCCACCCGCCAGTCGCAGCACTACCTGCGCCCCTTCACCCGTGTCGGCCGGCGCCTGCCCGCCCACTCCACATCCCTGGGCAAGGCGCTGCTGGCCACCCACACCGACGAACAGGTCCGCAAGCTCCTCCCGGAGACCCTCCCGGCGCTGACCGAGCACACCATCACCGACCGCGAGAAGCTCATCGAGGAACTGCACCAGGTCCGCGAGCAGGGCTTCGCCGTCGACCGGGAGGAGAACACGCTGGGCCTGCGCTGCTTCGGCGTCGCGATCCCGTACCGCACCCCGGCCCGCGACGCCATCAGTTGCTCGGTCCCGGTGGCCCGCCTGACCCCGGCCCACGAACAGATGATCAAGGACGCCCTGTTCGACGCGCGGGACCGGCTGACGCTGGCTACGCGGCGCCTCTGAGGAGGACGGCGGCTCCCCCGTCCGGCGGAGGCGGATCGTCGTCGCGCAGGAAGTGGACCGGCCCGTGGGCGCGGGAGCGTTGGGGCATGACTTCCTCAACCATGACCGCTGTCAGCGGTCTGCGGCGACGTCCTGTGCTGCGGCTCGTCGCCATCGCCGCCTGTCTGCCGTATCTCTGTCTCAAGGTCGCCTGGATCGCCGGGAGTCATCTCGGTATCCCGGACGGGAGCCCGTTGCTGGAGCACCGGGTGACCATGGCCCTCGCCAACGGGCTCACCGTGTTGATGGACGCGGCCGTCGTCGTGCTTGCGCTGCTGCTCACGCAGCCGTGGGGACGGCGGGTGCCCGCCTGGCTGCTCGCGGTGCCGATGTGGGTCGCCACCGGGCTGCTCGCGCCGATCATGGTGGGGTTCCCGCTGCAGATGATGGTGCACGGGAGCGGAACGGGCCACGACGACCGGCCGTTCCTGCACGCGTGGGTGTTCGACGTCGTGTACGGCGGGTTCATCGTGCAGGGGATCGCCCTGGGCACGCTGTTCGTCGGGTACGCCCGCGAGCGGTGGGGGTATCTGTGGCAGGGGCGGGTGTGGGAGCTGCCCAGGCCGAGCGCGGCGGCCGCGCAGCGGATGACCGCCGTGACGGCGGCGCTGCTCGCCCTGGTCCCGGGCACGTTCCGGCTCCTGTGGGCCGGTGGGGTCACGGCCGGGCGGAACACGAGCGGCGGCCGGCTCATGGAGCTGATGTACGTCGGCTTCCTGGCGGCCGCCGTCACCGGCGCCTGCCAACTCGCCTTCCGCCGCGGTGGCCCGCTTCCGGTCACCGTGCCGCTCGCCCTGGCCTGGGCCGGATCCGGGGCGGTGGCCTGCTGGGGCGGCTGGGTGTCGCTCGCCACCCTGGTGTCGTCCCACAACCTCGCCGACCGGCCGACACCGGCGATGAGCCTCACCTACGCTGTGCAGATGATCGTCGGCTTTCTCGTGGCGAGCGTCGCCGCCCACCATTTCGCGGACCGGTCCGCCAAGGCCCCCAGGTGACCGAGGCGTTGCGCTTCCTGTTCGGCGGGCGGGCCCGGCGGCGCTGGATCCATCTGATCCTGGGCGGCGCGCTCGCCATGCCGTACGTCCTCGTCGGCTCGGTGATCGTGGGGCCGTTCACCGGCGTGAACGACGTCTTCGCCTCCCTGCCCCTGCAACTCGGCTCGTTCGCCGTCGGGTTGCCGATCGCCGCCGTCACCTCGCTCTTCCCGCTGACCCGGCCGCTGGAGTCGGGCGCCGCGCGCGCCCTGTGCGGCGTCGGCGCGGACGCCCTGGCCCGCGGCCCGGCCCGGACCCGGGCCGAGCGGGGGCGCACGGCCGCCTGGTTCACCCTGCATCTGGGGCTCGGCGGGATCATCTCCGGGATGTCGCTGGCCGTACCGCCGTTCGCGGTCGTGCTCATCGTGCTGCCCCTGTTCGCCTCGCTGCGGGACCGGCCGCTCGGACTGCCCGAATCCCTCGATCACCCCTGGGCGTTGGCCCTGTCACCGATCGCCGGCCTCGCGATGCTGCTGACCCTCGCCGCCTGCGCCGCCGCCTGTGGCGCCCTGCTCGCCCGCTGGGCGCCCGCCCTGCTCGGGCCCACGCCCGAGGACCGGCTCGCCGCGGCCGAGGCCCGCGCCGCCGACCTCGCCGTACGCAACCGGCTCGCCCGCGAGCTGCACGACTCCGTCGGCCACGCGCTGAGCGCCGTCACCCTCCAGGCGAGCGCCGCCCGCCGCGTCCTCGACACCGACCCGGAGTTCGTCCGCGAGGCGCTCGCCGCGATCGAGGACACCACCCGGCGCACGGTCGGCGAACTCGACGCGGTGCTGGGCGTGTTGCGGGACGGCGACACGCCGGGCACCGCGCCCGCGCCGACCCTCGCAGCCGATCTGGACGGGCTGCTGCGCCGGACCAGGGCGGGCGGCCAGCGCGTGACGGCCACCGTGGACGCCGACCCCGCCGCCCTGCCCCCGCTGGTCTCCCGGGAGGCGTACCGGATCGTGCAGGAGGGCCTGAGCAACGCCCTCAAGCACGCCGGCGAACCGGTCGGCCTGCGCATCTCCACCGCCGACGGCCACCTGGAGATCACCGTCGAGAACCCCCTGGACACCTGCCCCGCTCCCCGCCCCGGCGGCGGCCACGGCCTGCGCGGCATCGCCGACCGGGTCCGGCTGCTGGGCGGTACCTCGCAGGCGGGCGCGTCCGACGGTGCCTGGCGCCTGCACGTCCGACTGCCGCTGAAGGGATCCACGTGACCGACGAAGGGACCGGCATGACCCCGCCCGCGATCCGGGTCGTCCTCGCCGACGACGAGCGCATGGTCCGCACCGCCCTGCGGGCCATCCTCTCCGCCGAGCCCGGTCTGGAGGTGGTCGGTGAGGCGGCGACCGGTGCCGAGGCCGTGTCCGTCGTACGGGAGTTGCGGCCCGACATCGTCCTGATGGACGTCCGCATGCCCGAGGTCGACGGCATCCGGGCCACCGAGCAGATCCTCGCCACGCTCGACGAGCCGCCCCGTGTCGTCGTCGTGACCACCTTCGAGAACGACTCGTACGTGTACGACGCGCTGCGCGCCGGGGCTGCCGGGTTCCTGCTCAAGCGGGCGGACGCCGACGCGCTCGTCCAGGCGGTACGGCTGGTCGCGCGCACCGACAGCCTGTTGTTCCCGTCGGCCGTACGGGCCCTCGCGGCCGAGCACGCGCGCAGGGCGCCGGCGCCCCCGGCGTGGGTGAGCAGGCTCACGGGGCGGGAGAGCGAGGTGCTGCGGCACCTGGCCGAGGGGCTGACCAATGCGGAGATCGCCCGTCGCATGGACGTCGGGCCCGCGACCGTGAAGTCGCACGTCGCGGCGGTGCTGGCGAAGACGGGCACCCGGGACCGGACGCAGGCGGTGATCGCCGCGTACGAGGCCGGTTTTCTGAACGCGCGATGAGAAAAACGGGCACAGGGGAACGAATGACCGTGTCTCGATCGTCTTCACGGCGGGATGAACAAGACGATCAGGCGGGCGTCCGTCTTCGCACTGCTGCTCGTGCTCGCCCTGCTGGTCAGGGCGACCTGGGTGCAGTACTACGACGGCAAGGCCCTCGCGGACGACAACGACAACCGGCGGAACGCGATCGAGACGTACTCACGGCCGCTCGGGAACATCATCGTGGCCGGGAACTCGATCACCGGCTCGGCGCGGACGAAGGGGAGCGACCTCGCATACAAGCGGACGTACAAGAACGCCAAGCTGTACGCGGCGGTGACGGGCTACGCCTCGCAGGCCTACGCCCCGACCCAGCTGGAGGGCATCTACAAGGACCTCCTCAACGGCACGGACACCCAGCTGAAGTCCGTGCTGGACACGGTCACCGGTGAACGCGCCGACCCGGGCAACGTGCTCACCACGATCGACCCGGCGGTGCAGAAGGCGGCGTACGACGCGCTCGGCGACACGAAGGGCGCTGCCGTCGCCATCGACCCGAAGACCGGCAAGATCCTCGCGGTGGTGTCGACCCCGTCGTACGACCCCTCGCAGCTCACCGACGCGAACACGGCCGGGGCGGCCTGGAAGAGGCTCAACGCGGACAAGGACAAGCCGCTCACCAACCGGGCGCTGCGCCAGCCGCTGCCGCCGGGCTCGACGTTCAAGCTGGTCGTGGCGGCGGCCGCGCTGGAGAGCGGGCTGTACAAGAACGTGGACGACCACACCGTGAGCCCCGACCCGTACGTCATGCCGGGCACGACGCGCCCGCTGGAGAACGAGAACAAGTCGGCTCCGTGCGAGAACGCCTCGATCCGGACCGCCCTGCGCTACTCCTGCAACAACGTCTTCGGCAAGATGGCCGTCGACCTCGGCCAGGACAAGGTGAAGGCGATGGCTGAGAAGTTCGGCTTCAACAACGACCAGCAGGATGTCCCGGTGCGGGCCTACGCCAGCGTGTACCCCTCGGGCATGGACAAGGCGCAGACCGCCCTCTCCGGCATCGGCCAGTTCGACGTCACCGCGACCCCGCTCCAGATGGCCATGGTGTCGGCTGCCATAGCCAACGGCGGCAAGCTGGTCTCGCCGCACATGGTGTCGCAGACCACCGACAGCGGCGGTGATGTGGTGAAGGACTATGACGACAGCGCGGACACGCAGCAGGTCGTCAGCTCCGGCACGGCCGAGCAGTTGCAGTCGGCGATGGAGACGGTGGTGAAGGACGGTACCGGTACGAACGCGCTGATCGACGGGGCGACCGTGGGCGGCAAGACCGGTACGGCCCAGCACGGCGAGAACAACAGCAAGACGCCGTACGCCTGGTTCACCTCGTACGGCAAGTCGGACAGCAGCGGCAAGGAAGTCGCTGTCGCGGTGATGGTGGAGCAGTCGGATGCGGCTCGGTCCGAGGTGAGCGGCAACGGACTGGCGGCGCCGGTGGCCAAGGCGATGATGCAGGCGGCGCTGAAGTGAGGACGCTGCGCGATCAGCTGCGGGTCGACTGTGGCTGGTCGCGCAGTTCCCCGCGCCCCCGGGGAGTTGCCCTCCCCGGCGCCTACTTCACCCCCAGGATCTGCTCCACCGGATCGATCGCGAAGTAGACCAGGAACAGCACCGAGACGCCCCACAGCAGCCAGTTGACCTCCTTGGCCTTGCCGAGGACCGTCTTGATGAGGACGTACGCCAAAAAGCCCGCGCCGATGCCATCGGTTATCGAGTACGTGAACGGCATCGCGGCGATGGTGAGGAACGCCGGGATGGCGATCTCGTACCTGTCCCAGTCGATGTGCTTGACGTGGGTCATCATCAGGAAGCCCACCGCGATCAGCGCGGGCGCCGCCGCCTGCAGCGGGACGATCGTCAGCAGCGGGGTGAGGAAGAGCGCGAGGCCGAAGAGGCCGCCGGTGACCAGGTTGGCGAAGCCGGTGCGGGCGCCCTCGCCGACGCCGGCCGCGGACTCGATGTAGGCGGTGTTGGAGGAGGCGGAGCCGAGACCGCCGGCGACGGCGGCGGCGCCGTCGATGAACAGGACGCGCCCGATGCCGGGCACCTGCCCCTTCTCGTCGAGCAGACCGGCCTCGGCGCTGATGCCGACGATGGTGCCCATGGCGTCGAAGAAGTCCGACAGGATCAGGGTGAAGACGAGCAGGACGGCGGTGAGGACACCGGCCTTGGCGAAGCCGCCGAACAGGCTGAAGTGACCGATGAGCCCGAAGTCCGGGGCGGCGACGATCTTGTCCGGGAGCTTCGGGGTGGTCAGGCCCCAGCTCTTGATGTCGGCGACGGCGTTGATGACGATCGCGACGACGGTCATCGTCACGATGCTGATGAGGATCGCGCCCTTCACCTTGCGGGCGAGCAGCGCGATGGTCAGCAGGACGCCGAGACAGAAGACGAGGACCGGCCAGCCGGTGAGGCGCCCGACGGCGCCGAGTTGCACGGGCACGGTGGTGTTCGCGGCGTCCGGGATACGGCTGACGAACCCGGCGTCCACGAAGCCGATGAACGCGATGAACAGGCCGATGCCGACGCCGATCGCCTGCTTGAGCTGCTGCGGGATCGCGTTCATGATCGCTTCTCGGAGCCCGGTGAGGACCAGGACGCAGATCAGCGCGCCCTCCAGGACGACCAGGCCCATCGCGTCGGACCAGCTCATCAACGGAGCGAGCTGGAAGGCGACGACGGCGTTGAGGCCGAGGCCGGCGGCGATCGCGAGCGGGAGGTTGCCGCCGACGCCCATGATGATCGTCATCACGCAGGCCACCAGCGCGGTGGCGGTGACGAGTTGGCCGGTGTCGAGGGTGTGGCCGAACTTGTCCTTGGCGCTGCCCAGGATGATCGGATTCAGGACAAGGATGTAGGCCATGGTGAAGAAGGTGGCGAAGCCGCCTCGTATCTCCCGGCCGAGGGTGGATCCCCGCGCGGAGATCTTGAAGAACCGGTCGAGGCCGTTCGCCGCTGGTGGCGCGGCACTTGCCCGGTCGGCCGCCTTCTTGGTGTCGGACATGCGGCTGCTCCTTGTTGCCTGATGGATCGAGTGCGGATGCTGGCTGGATTGTTCCCGCGTTGAACGCGTTTCAGGTTTTCGCCGTGTTACGGAATCAGGGCCGACCCGCCAGACCGCGTTCGAAGCCCCGTACGAACCAAGCGGTTGATCGCTGCTACGCTTCCGGATCTCGTCCGGGCCACCTCCGGATGACCACATGGCATTCACATGACACGCACAGAGAGGTCGCCCGTGGGCACTGTCGTCGACGACGCCGCCTCCGTGGAGTTCCATGCCTTCTTCGAACGGCACTACGCCGAACTGTCCCGCCTCGCACATCTGCTGACCGGCGAGGCGGACGCCGCCGACGATCTTGCGGCGGACGCGCTGCTCGCCCTGTGGCACCGCTGGGACCGGGTGCGCGCCGCGGACCACCCGGTCGCCTACGCCCGTGGGGTCGTCGCCAACATGGCCCGCACCCGTATCCGCAGCGCCGTGCGGGAACGCCGGCGGATCTCCCTGTTCTGGTCGCAGCGCGAGGAGAAGACCGAGAACCCCGACATAGCGGGCGTGGTCGATGTACAGGAGGCGCTGCGCAGGCTGCCGTTCCGGAAACGGGCATGTGTGGTGCTGCGACACGCGTTCGACCTGTCGGAGAAGGACACCGCTCTCGCCCTGGGTGTTTCCGTGGGTACGGTGAAGAGCCAGACGTCCAAGGGCATGGCCGAGCTACAGAGGCTGCTCGGCTCCGAGGGCGTTCCACAGAGGGTGCACGCGACGATGGCGCGCGGCGGCGAGACCGGAGGAACGGACCGATGAGGCAGCAGGACGTGCACGACGAGCTGCGCGCCCGGCTGCACGAGGCGGCCGAGACGCACGAGCCCGACCGGGCCCGCATGCTGGCCCGCATCGAGCGGGGGATGAGCGGGCACAGCCGCCCCGACCACCGGGCCACGCGTGCGCCGGTGTGGGGCTGGGCGCGGGTGGTGGGTGCCACGGCCGCGGTCGCGGGCATGCTCGCGGTCGGCGGTTACGCGGTGGCGTCCGCGGTGAGGAACGACAGCCACCCGCCGCAGCAGACGGTCGCGGTCTCGCCGACCCCCACGCCGTCACCGGACGCGACGAGCCGTGCGCCCGTACCGCCGGCGGACCCGACGCCGGGCAGGGCGCCGGAGTCCCACAAGCCGAGCAGCTCGCCCTCCACGCAGCCCCCGGCCTCCGCCTCCGCAACTCCGCCGGCCGCCGGCGAGAGCGACGGCCCGCTGCGGTCGGACGGATCAGTGGACCCGCACAGCAACGACTTCTGGGCGCAGAGCAACCTCACGCTCAAGACGAGCGAGCAACTCACGTCCCTCACCGTGCAGTTGAAGATCGCACAGACCGGTGGGGTCGGTTCGGCCGGCGCCTGGCGCTCACTGCCGGAGCAGGATTTCACCCTCACGGTCGGCGAGCAGGACGGCTTCCTGGTCTACACCTGGGTGCTCAAGGAGGGTCGTACGGTCCCCAAGGGCGAGTGGGTGTTCGCCGGGCAGTACAACCACGAGCGCGGCGGCCGGGACGCGAAGGACGACAGCTACACGATCACCGGCACGGCGGACGGCCGGCAGCGCTCCGTGGGCGGCGGCTTCGCAGCCCATGCGAACGACGAAGGCGACTCGTAAAGAATCTTGAAGACGGCGGCAACCCCGCCCCCGGCAGCGGCAACCAGGAAGCGCTAACTGGTGCCGCTGGCCGTGGACTTGAGGGTGGCGGCCGGGTAGGTAGGTGCCGCCCCGCACCTGGATGACGGTACCGGCGGCGGCGTTCTTGACCGCCGACTCCAGCTGGGCGGTGGTGGACACGGTGACCGTGGTCGTGGCGGCCTGGGCGCCGCCGTTCGACAGGCCGAAGCAGACGCCGCCGGCCCCCGCGGCCACGGCCACCGCGGCGGCGATCGAGAGGGTGCGCGTCCTGCGGTGGCGTCCGGTGCTCTGCGGCACTGGCCGTTCCTTTCCTAGGAGGTTGGGATGCACTCCAGTCGCCGCCATGGCCGAAGCGGGTTGCCGCACCCGAGCGAAATCGACCGAAACTTTCGGCCGCCCGAGACGCCCGCACACCGATTGACGTGCTGATCGTCACTGGACACACTCCGAGAGCGCGCACCGATCAACAGAAATCCCCAAACTCCCACAGGACTGCCATGCGCCTCAGAACCAGAACCCTGCTGGCCCCCCTCCTGGCCGCCCTCTTCCTCACCCTGCTGACCGCTCCGCCGGGCTCCGCGCACACACGGCACCCCACATACGCGGGCTATCTCTTCGCGTACTTCACCGGCGAGGGCACCGCCGACGGCGAGCAGATCCGCTATGCCCTCAGCAAGGGCAACGACCCGCTGCACTGGCGGGAGCTGAACGCGGGCAAGCCGGTGCTGACGTCGACCATCGGCGAGAAGGGCCTGCGCGACCCGTTCGTGATCCGCTCCCCCAAGGGCGACAGGTTCTATCTGATCGCCACCGACCTGCGGATGTACCGGAACAGCAGCGGCAGCTGGGACTACGTCCAGCGGCACGGCAGCAGATCCATCATGGTCTGGGAGTCCACCGACCTGGTGCACTGGAGGGACCAGCGGCTGGTGAAGGTGGCACCGGACAACGCGGGCAACACCTGGGCGCCGGAAGCCTACTGGGACGACCGGCTGCACGAGTACGTGGTCTTCTGGGCGTCGAAGCTGTACGCCGCCGACGACCCCGACCACACCGGCTCGACGTACAACCGGATGCTCTACGCGACCACCAAGGACTTCCGCACCTTCAGCGAGCCGAAGGTCTGGGACGACCCGGGCTACTCCGTGATCGACTCGACGGTGATCAAGGACAGGAAGACGTACTACCGCTTCACCAAGGACGAACGGGACCCCGGCTCCAGCTCGCCGTGCTCGAAGTTCATCACGGCCGAGAAGTCCACGGACCTGACCGACACGTCGTACGGCTTCGTGGCCGACTGCATCGGCAGCGGCTCCATCCAGCGCGGCGAGGGGCCGACGGTGTTCAAGTCGAACACCGAGAACAAGTGGTACCTGTTCATCGACGAGTACGGGCTGCGCGGCTATGTGCCCTTCGAGACCACCGATCTCGCCTCGGGCAAGTGGACCCGGTCCACCGACTATGCGCTGCCCGCCAGCCCCCGCCACGGCACGGTGCTGCCGGTGACGGGGGCCGAGTACGAGCGGCTGCTCGCTGCCTATCCGGACGGGATCAGCTGACGAAGTACGTCGGGTTGGGCAGCTTGTACGTACGGCCGGCGTAGCCGCCTTCCAGGTCCGAGTACTGGTCGCCGAAGCTGGCGATGACCTCGTACCCGAGGTCGTCCTCGATGTGCTTGCGGGTGCCGGACTTGTACTGCACCGTCGTGCAGGTCCAGGTGCCCGGGGTGGCGCAGTCGCCCAGGTAGGCCGGCGGGTTGGCCTTGTCCTTGAGGAACATGTGGTCGGCGTCGAGGTTCACATCGGCGCCGATCTTCTTCAGGTTCTCGACCGCGGCGCTGCGCTGCGCCTCGCTGAGACCCGAGTTGTAGAAGACCTCGACACCCTTGGACGCGGCGTACTGCACCAGCTCGGGGCTGCCGAAGACGGCCGGACGGTCGGCCTTGTTCACGTAGTCGGCCCAGGTGGTCGAGTTGTACGTGTAGTTGTAGCGCTTCTCGTAGTCGAGGCTGAGCAGCAGCGTGTCGTCGATGTCGAAGACGACGGCCGGCTTCTCGCCGTGGCGGTGCGCCTTGCGGGCCGCCTTGTCGATGTAGCGCTTGGCGTCGGCGTCCATACGCGCCAGGTCCTGGGCGTACGGGCTGTCCGGGGACGCCTGGTAGACGCCGTTGCTGTCGGCGGTGGTGCCGTAGTAGGTGTCGATGTCCTTCACCAGGAGCCCGATGTTGTAGGGCTCGTGGGTCGAGTTCGCCGTCGACTGACCGGCCGTGGCCGCGCCGGCGGCGTACAGGGCGCCGCCCGCGACGGTACAGGCCGCGACGACGGCAGCCGCCCTGAGGGACTTCCGCATGGAAACTCCGGGATGTGTTCGGTGATTGTTGCACCAGGTCACGCACTGTCTACGCGCATCACAACCCGAACGCGAGTCTGTTTATCCGATCGATACACTCCAATTCGGCCTGAGGGACGGGCCGGTCAGTTGGGGTCGGTCACGAAGGTGCGCAGTTCCTGGGGGGGCATCGGCCCGACGAGCTTCGTGGAGATCTCCGACGAAGCGCCGTCGGGCCGGGTCGCTTTGGCGGTGACGTTGCTGTGCCGGCTGCGGCACCCGCAGGGCAGGACGGCCGGATGGAACCCGGCCCGGCAATTCCGGCCGCTCATTCATCCTCTAGTTCATCGTCGCTCCGATCGTCGTGCTGCCCGTCGTCAGGAACGTCGTCGTCGGCAGGGAGCCGTCCGTTGTGCGGGCGTTGTACGTCGTCGAGGCGTCCGTGGAGACGAAGGACGGGGTGCTGATGCCGGAGTCCCAGTTGTTGCCGGCCGAGGTCACCTTGGAACCCTTGCCGACCTGGCCGCTGCCGTTGCCGACGGCCAGGTTCCTGCCGAGCTTTGCGGAGCTGGTGGCGAAGTAGTAGCCCCACTTGGCGTTGGCGTAGGCGGTGGTGCGGTTGATGACGATCGCGCCGGTGTCGGAGTTCTCCGTGAAGCCGTTGCCGGCGTTGTCCCAGGCGGCCGAGTTGTTGACGACGTGGGCGACCGTCACGCCGTTTCCGCCCAGCTTGAAGCCGTTGCCGTTGCCCTCGAAGGCTAAGTCGCCCCAGCGGTTCTTGCCGTTGCCGAAGGACCAGGTGTGCTCGATGGTGACCGGCGAGGAGAAGGACCACAGGTCGATGCCGTCGTCCGAGTTGTTGAAGAGGCGCGCGCCGGTGACCCTGTTGCCGGTGCCCGAGCCGAACTTGATGGCGACGCCGTCCGCGTTCTGGCCGTGGGTGGCGGCGTCGTAGTTGCCGTAACTGTCCAGGTTCTTCACGGTGTTGTTGACGGTGCCGTCCCCGGTGAGTGTGAAGCCGGAGTCGCCGCCGTTGACGGTCTTGATGTTGTTCCAGTTGGTGCCGGTGCACGACTGGCAGACGACCGCGCTGTCCGGGGAGTTCTGGAAGGTGATGCCGGAGACGTTCCAGTAGTCGGCGGTCAGCTTGAAGATCCAGGAGCCGGAGGGCAGCGAGGACCCGTCGATCTTCACGGTCTCCGAGCCGTACGCGGTGAGGGTGATCGGGGAGGACGAAGTGCCGTTGGCCGTCGACTGGAGGGTCGCGGTCGGGTAGTAGGTGCCGCCGCGCACCTGGATGACCGTGCCGGCGGTGGCGTTCTTGATGGCGTTGGACAGGTCGGTCGAGTTGCTGACGGCCACGGTCGCCGCGTGGGCCGGGGTGGCGAGGAGGCCGAGTCCGAGGGACGCGGCGGCGACGGAGCATGCGGTGAGTGTGCTGATGCGACGCATGACGTGCGGGTCCTTTCGTCGATCAGAGTGAGCGGGCCGGCCGGGGATGCCAGTCGCCGAGGTAGGCCGCCGGGGTGTGCAGCGTGGCTTCGGCGTCGGTGAGCTGGGGCCGGTCGGCGGGGACGGTGATCACCGCGCCCGGTCCCGGGTTGCGGTACTCGCGAAAGCGCATGGACTGCCAGGGGTAGGCGTCCCGCATGTCGGTGTAGGGCGCGACCGGGTCGATGCCGGGGCCCAGCCAGGTGTCGCGGACGGTGAGCATGGGGCGGGCGGTGGGGTCGGAGCCGGGCACCCAGGGGCGGGCCAGCTTGTAGCAGGCGTCCGGGGCCTCGCTGCTGACGCGGCTCCGCACCACCAGGCAGCCCCGCGGGTTGGCCACAGCGGTCGAGGGCGCGAAGACGAAGCCGTACGGCGCCCCGGCCAGGTCCGTCCGGTTCAGGGTGCGGAAGTGGCAGTGCTCGTAGACGGCGGTGGCGCGTCCGAAGGCGAAGTCGACGTCTCCTTCGACGTAGCAGTGGGCGTAGTACTGGCGGGCGAAGGTGCCGGGGGCCGTCGAGTCGGCGTACAGGGTGTCCTGGTGGCCGAGGAAACGGCAGTGCAGGAAGGCACTGCGGTCGCCCTGCACCTTGATGGCGACGGCCTGGGTGCCGCTGATGTCCGGGTGGTCGGCGCGCAGCCAGTCGTTGGCGAAGGTGATCCCGTGGGCGGTGAAGCCGTCGGCCTGCACGGTCGTGGTGGCCGATCCGGTGGTGCCGTAGGTGCCGCCGCCGGGCTTGGGGGTGCCGGCCGCGTTGTCGTAGACGATGACGACGTCCCGGGGGTTCTCGCAGGCGCCGATCCAGGTCATCTCCGTACGGCTGACGTCGACGGCGACCGTCTCCCGATAGGTGCCGGGGGCGAGGACCAGGGTCCGGCCGGTGCCGGTGGCGGCGGTGACCGCGGCCTGCACGGAGGTGAAGTCACCGCTGCCGTGCGGGTCGACGTACAGGGTCGAAGGGGTGAGGCGGCGGGCCGGTGACCCGTACCGGCCGAACGGGCGCGGTCGCTCGGCGGCCCGCGCGGGGACGCAGGCGAGGCCGAGCGTGGCGGCGGTACCGGCGCCTGCGACCAGGAAACGCCGTCTGGAGAGGGGGTGTTGGGGCGAGGGCATGGGAGTGCTCCTTCGCGGTGCGGCTCGTGAGAGGAGAAGGGGATCGGGGCCGGAGGTCCGGCCCCGACGGGTCAGCCCAGGCGGCCCGCGCCCGCGCAGTGGTCGACCAGGCCCGGCACGGCCTCGGCGGGGTCGACCCTGGTGCGCAGGGTCGGCGTCCAGCCGGCCCCGGACTGGAGGATCTCGCCGGGGATCTCGGCGTTGTGGACGGCGATCAGGTCGGCCGGCTCGCCGTTGACGTAGTTGTCGTCGGCGGTGAGCGGCGACTCCTTCCACTTCTTCAGGACCGAACCGGCCTTCACCCCCGTCGGCAGGGTGAACGCGTTGTGTTCGGCGACGAGTTGGGACTCCATGCCGATGCCGTAGCTGTAGGAGTAGCCGTCCTCGGCCACGAAGTGGTTGTTGTAGGAGTCCACCTGTCCGAAGCGGACGCGCGGTGCGCGCTCGACCAGGTTCGAGAACAGGTTGTGGTGGAAGGTGACCTTCAAGTGCCCCCGGTCGACCGCGGCCGTGGAGGCGCTGTCGCTGTTACCGATGAGGATCGTCTTGTCGTGGTCCTCGAAGACGTTCCAGGAGGCGGTGACGTAGTCGGCGCCCTTGACGATGTCCAGCTCGCCGTCGTGCTGCTCGTAGATCCGCCCGTAGTAGTACGGCAGCGTGCTGTCCGGGTGATCACCATCGGTGAACGTGTCGTGGTCCATCCACACATGCGTGGACCCGTAGATCACCGCGCTGTCGTACTCGGAGTTCCAGTTGCCGTCGGCGGTGTCGGTCGGGTCCCACTGCGGGAAGCAGTCGAGGGGGCTCTCGAAGCTCAGGTTGCGGACGATGACGTTGTCGACGCCCTTGATCTGGAGGCTGGCGCCCTTGAAACCGGCGTCCTTGCCGATGCCGACGATGGTGGTGTCGGCGGGGATGTTCGCCTTGATGGAGGTGTCCTGCCGGGCGGCGGAGGCGCGGCGCAGGCCCTCGGGGCTGTCGTCGGGCTCGTTGTCGAGGTTCTTGGTGCGCCCCCACACCGCTGGGTCGTAGGTCTTCAGGTAGGCGTCGAAGTCGTAGCCGGGCACGGCGAACGTGGCGCAGCTGGGCCCGTCCGCGTCGATCGTGCCCTGCACCCTGATGATCTTCGGCGCGCTGCCGCCGTCCGCGAGGGCGGCCTTGAACTGCTCCCAGGTGGTGACGGTGTAGACGTGCGCAAAGTCGGCGGCGGCACCGCCGGTCGTCCCGGTGCCGTAGGCGGCCCAGCCGTCGTGGGCGGGCAGCGTCTGCCGGTCGGGTCCGGCCCGGTGGGCGGCCTGCGCGGAGCCTGTGCCGGTGACGGTGAGGGCGAGAGCCGTGCAGCCCACGACGGCAGCTATGACACGTCCATGACATTTCTGTGTACGCACTGTGCGGGTCTCCTCTTCACGAAGGTGACGATGACGATGCGGGCGGCCAGGTGATCCAGGACGTGGGGATGTCCTCGTGCAACCGGACCACGTCGTGCCGGGCCAGCACCCGGGTGCGCAGCAGCTCCTGCGCCACGAGCCGGGCCACGGCGATGGCGCCCGGCGGATTGAAGTGCGTGTTGTCCTGCTCGGTGTCCGTCCAGTTGAAGTACGTCTTCGTCTTCTCGACACCCAGCTCCTGCCACAGCGCGAGCGACAGCGCCTCGATGTCGAGCAGCACGACACGCTCCGCTTCGGCGAGCGCGCGCATGGCCGCCGGGTAGTCGCCGTGGGTCGGCACGGCGTTGCCCCCGGCGTCGAACCTGCGGCGCTCGACGGGGGTGGCGAGGACGGGCCGGGCGCCCTGTGCGCGAGCGCCTTCGATGTACCGCCGCAGGTAGTCCTGGTACGTGGTCCAGGGCTCGGTGTACCGGGCGGGATCGGTGGCCTTCTCGTCGTTGTGCGCGAACTGGACGATCAGGACATCGCCGGGGCGGATGACGGAGAGGATGACTTCGAGCCGCCCTTCATCCACGAAGCTCTTCGAACTCCGCCCGTTCACTGCATGGTTGGCGACCTCCAACTCCTTCCGGAGAAAGAAGGGGAACGCCATTCCCCACCCGGTCTCGGGAGCCGCGTCGGCGTACTTCTGGGCGGCGGTGGAATCACCGGCGACATAGACGGTGCGGTGCCCGCGCGGGGCTCGCACGGCGACTGGAACAGCCGCAAGAGCGGCGGCAGTCACCTGTCTGCGGGTAAGGGCCACAAGGTCCGCCTTTCCAACAGGGGATACGGAAATCAGGGGCGCCTCAGTGGTTCTTCTTCCAGTCGGCCTGAGCCTTGTTGATCTGATCGGCAAGCGTGTCCAGAAACTCCTTCGCGCTCAGCTTTCCGAGCAGGACCTTCTGGAAGTTCGGCTCGTTGTCCGCCTTGGAAATGGTGTTCCAGTCGGGCAGGTAGTAAGGCAGCTGCACGATCTTCGTGCTGGCCCCGTTGAGAGCCTCAGCCGCCAGCTTCGTCGGCTCGGAGGCCTGAACCCAGGCATCCTGCGCCGCCTCCGTGTTCGCCGGCACCTGGCCCGCCGTCCGGTTCCACTTGCTGTTGGCCTCATGGGATGCGGCGAACTCGACGAACTTCCAGGCCGCGGCCTTGTTCTTGCCGGACTTGAACAACCCCAGCCCGTCCACCGGGTTGGACACCTGCACCCGGGTCCCGTCGTCCAGCGTCGGGTTCGGAATGCCCTTGAACTTGCCGCTCAGCGCCTTCTCGTGGTTCGCGTAGGAACCGAGGTTGTGGCTCAGCATCCCGATCGTGCCGGAGTCCCACTGCGCGACCATCTTGGTGAAGTCGTTGTTGACGTCGGCGGACGGGGTGTCCTTCTTGTACAGGCCGACGTACTTCTCCAGCGCGGCGACGTTCTTCGGGTCGTTGACGGTGGTCTTCTCACCGTTCCAGAAGGAGGTGATCCCACTTTGTCCATACGTCGCGTCGAGCGCCTGCGCGATGGACCCCTCGCCGCCCCGGATCGTGTACCCGAACCTGTTCTTGCCCTGGTCGGTGAGCTTGCCGGCGGCCGCATAGAACTTCGTCCACGTGGTCGGCGCGTCCAGCTCGGCGGCGCCGAACAGGTCCGTCCGGTACCACAGCGTGCCGTTGTTGGCGGAGGTCGGCACGGTGTACGTCTTCTCGTCACCGCTGGCGGACTTCACGCTCTCCAGGAACTTCTCGTTGAGCTTGCCGTTCAGGGAGCTCTTCGAGATCCGGCCGTCCAGCGGTTCCAGCGCACCCTGTGCCGCGATCTCGGCGAGCATCGCCGTGCCGACGCCGCCGACGTCGGGCAGGCCGCCGCCCTGGATCGCGGTGTCGTACTTGGACTGGACACTGGCGGCGGGCACCCCGACGTACTTGACCTTGATGTCCGGGTACTTCTTCTCGAAGTCCGCGATGATCTGCTTCCAGATGTCGGTGCGCACACCGCCGTTGTTGTCCCAGAAGGTGATCGTGCCCTTGCCGGAGCCCTCGGTCCCCTTGCCCCCCGCGCCGCCGCTGCCGTCGTCGCCGCAGGCGGTGGCGGTCAGCGCGAGCACGGAGCCCAGGGCGACGGCCGTGGCGGCGCGCCTTCTTCTGCGGATGCTGCTCTTCATCGGTCGGCTCTCTTCTTCTGGATCCAACGGAAAAGGGTGGAGCTGTGGGGGTCAGCGGCCGATCCGCGCCTGCGGACCCGAGAAGCGCTCGACCAGCGCGGGGACGGCGGCGGCCGGATCGAGGCGGTAGGCGTAGAAGGCACGCGGGTCGAAGGCCGTACCGTGCTCGTCCGTCCGGCCGGCCGTGTTCCTCAGGACGGATCCGCGCTGCACCAACTCGGCCGTGCCGTCGGCCTGGTAGGGGTGCTGGACGCGGATGATCACGTTGTGGGTGCCGGGGTTGAGGCGGAGTTCCCCGTGCACGATCTCGCCGGTGTCGCCGACGCCGATGATGGTCTTGTCGGAGCCGACGACGATGTCCGAGCCGAAGGGCGCCACCGCGATCGATCCGGCGACACGGATGACGTACGGCTCTTTCGCCGCCGCGTACATGGCCAGGGCAGCCTGGTCGGTGACGGTGACGACCTTGCCGCCCGCGCCGCCGGTGGTCCCGCCGGTGAGCGAGGCGAAGCCGTGCGGGCGGTCGCTCCACGGCGAGGCGACGGAGTCGGTGGCAGCCTTGGCCTGGCCCACCGCGCCCAGCCCGAGCGCGGCGATCAGACCGGTGACGGCGGCCAGGACGAGACCGGCACCCGGCAGGGGCAAGCGCTTGCTAGGGAAGTGCGTCATTGCGGCTCCCAACAGGCAGACAACAGACGGACGACAGACAGAGCAGGGGACTACAAGGGGCTGATCCGGAACTCCGTGAAGGTCGCCGCTCCCGCATGCCCCGATCCCTCGGGCGCGACGGCGAACAGGCCGAGCAGGGCGCCGACCCAGCGCCAGGGGGTCGCCGCGAAGACCGGCCCGGACGGGCGCAGGCCGTCTCCGACGTCGTACGAGAACCGGCAGCGCGCCCCGGCCCCCGCCTCGATCCGCAGCCGGGCCCGCCCCTGGGGCGCGACACACGGCAGACCGGCGTCCCGCTCCCTGTCGGCGACCGCCTCGGCGAACCGGTGCACGAGCCGGACCGTCCCGTCGGCCCCCCGCTCCAGCCCGATCCAGCCGAAGGCGTCCCCGAGCACCGCGAGCCCCGCCCGCGCCCCCGGCTCGGTGCCGTCCAGGCGGAGCTCGACCTCGATCGCGCTCGGCATCCCGGGCAGCCGCTGGGTGAGCACGTGCGGCAGTTTCCGCGGGTCGTGGGCGTCGGCCGAGCGGACGCAGGTCAGCCGCAGCCCGTCCCCGGAGTGCCGGGTGGCCCAGCCGTCGCCCGGGTTGGCCGTCCACTGCCACTGGCGGCCGTACCGTCCGCCGGGAAAGTCGTCGTCGGTGGCGGGCGCGGCGGGCGACTGCGGCGGGAGGTCGGGCCGGCGGTGTACGGCGACGGGGGCGCCGCCGTCGCCGAGCACGGGCCAGCCGTCCTCGGCCCAGCGCATCGGCTGGAGGTGCACGACCCGGCCGTAGGCACCCCGCTGCTGGAAGTGCACGAACCAGTCCTCGCCGGCCGCCGTGCGCACCCAGCCGCCCTGGTGCGGCCCGTTGACCTCGGTGTCCTGCTGCTCCAGGACGATCCGCTCCCCGTACGGCCCGAAGAAGCCGCGCGAGCGGAAGGCGCCCTGCCAGCCGGTCTCCACTCCCCCGGCGGGCGCGAGGATCCAGAACCAGCCGTCGTGCCGGTGGAGCTTCGGGCCCTCCAGCGTGAACCAGCCCGGGATGCGGTCGCCGTCGACGATCACCTTGCCCTCGTCGAGCAGCGAGGTGCCGTCGGGGTGCATACGGTGGCCGGTGAGCCGGTTCTTGATGCCGGAGCGGGACTTGGCCCAGGCGTGCACGAGGTAGGCCTCGCCCGTCTCGTCGTCCCACAGCGGGCACGGGTCGATCAGTCCCTTGCCCGCCTTCAGGAGGTGCGGGCGGGTCCAGGGGCCGCGGATCTCGCGGGCGTTGACCTGGTAGATGCCCTGGTCGGGGTCGCCCCAGAAGATCCAGAAGCGTTCGTCGTGGTGCCGGATCGACGGTGCCCAGACCCCGCAGTCGTGCCGGGGCGCCACGAACTCCTCCTCCGGTTCGAGGCGTTCGAGGGCGTGGCCGACGAGCGTCCAGTTGACGAGGTCGCGCGAGTGCAGCAGGGGCAGGCCGGGCACGCGGCCGAAGCTGGAGGCGGTGAGGTAGAAGTCGTCTCCGACGCGGACGACGTCCGGGTCGGACCAGTCCGCGTTCAGGATCGGGTTCCGGTACGTCCCGCTCGTCACCGGCTCACCGCCTTCCGGACCAGCGCGGCCGCCTCGCTGCGCTCCAGCCGTCCGTCGGCGACGACGGTGACGACCCGGCGCACGACGGTCCCGCCGGGCGGCACCGGCAGCCGTTCCGCAGATGCCAGCGAGGAGCCCACGCCCGGGTACTCGGCCGCGCGCACGAACCACGGGTCGCGCCGGGTGTCCTCGGTGGCCCCGGCGAAGACCAGCGTCCAGCCGGCACCGGCCAGCGCGAGCCAGTCGGCGCGGGTGCCGTGCACCTCGGCTTCGCCCGTGCGGTCGGCGGTGAAGACGTCCGGTGCCGAGGCCTCCTTGCGGGCCCGCCAGAAGAAGCCGCCGTAGGCCGCGCCGGGGCGCCCGTTGGTGGCGGGGCTGCCGAGGGACAGCAGGCCCGGGGTGACGTTGGTGAGGGAGAAGGTGAAGTCCAGCGCCCAGGCGGTGTCGGTGAGTTCGGTGGCGGCGACGGTACGGCGCTCGCGCAGCAGCTCGGCTCCGGCGGCGACCCAGCGCAGTTCCTCCACGAAGCCGTCCGGGTCGCGCAGCTGGAAGGCGGTGTGCCGCTGGGCGCCGTGGTTGTCCAGCTCGGTCGGGCCCTGACCTGCGACGAAGGTGCGCCCGCCCCAGAAGTTGTGCCCCTCGACGTCGGGAACGGCGACACCGACGCCGAGGTGGTGTGCGTGGTCGGCGGGGCTCAGCTCGGTGACCGCCGTGCCGGCCAGGGTGGTGACGGGATGCAGATAGGGGCGCGGGGCGAGACGGGCCGGCGCTTCGGGCCGGGTGACGTACCGGCCGACCGGGCGGCCGGCCACCCGCAGGACCGCGGTGTCGTGTTGCGTCATCAGGTGCTCACCTCTTTCGGTAGGGCCCAGGAGGCGCCCAGCTCGGAGTAGAGGGCGAGGGTGTCGGCCGAGGCCGCCACCAGGCCGTCGATGCCGGGCACGACCCGGCGCTGCCCGGCGGGCAGCAGGCGCCAGGCGCCCCCGGGCAGCGGGGCCGGGTCGGGGGCGGTCCTGATGGCCTCGACCACCTTCATGAAGGCGCCGGTCTCGTCCGGGGCCACCAGCAGGGCCGCGCCGCTCTCCAGATGCTCGACCAGGTTCTCCAGCAGGTCCGTGCGGCCGTACTCGGACTCCTCGGGGCCGTGTCCGGCCCGCTGGAGCAGCACCCGGTCCTGCTTGTACCAGAAGGTGATCCGGCCGCTGTCGCCGTGCACCAGGACGTACGGCTCCCCCGGTTCCTCGGCGCACAGGGTCGCAGCGACCGTGACCGGGCCGCGTGCGGTGCTCACGCGGACGCAGGAGGTGTCGTCGGACTCGATGTCGTTGGCGCGCAGCAGCTCGGTCTCGATGCCGGTGACGTCCTCGGCGCGGGTGGCGCCGAGCAGGGCGAGACCGGTGGCGACGGCGTGCGCGAGGGGGTTGGTAAGGACCCCGTCGACCACGTCGACGCCGTTCAGGCGCCGCCTGCCCGCCCAGGGCGCCCGCCGGTAGTAGGCCTCGTCGCGGGCCCAGGCCCCGGCCCCGCCGACCCCGACGATGTTCCCGATCGCGCCCTCGGCGATCATTCGCCGGATCGCGGGCACGGCGTGCGAGCCCAGGGACTGGAAGCCGATCTGGCAGACCACTCCCGCCTCGGCGACCCCGTCGGCCATCCGCCGGTACTCGGCGTAGGAGGGCGCGGGCGGCTTCTCCAGCAGGATGTGGACACCCCGCTCGGCGGCCTGCAACGCCAGGTCGGTGTGGGTGGGGATCGGCGTGCAGATCACGGCGATCTTTGCCCCGGTGGCGTCGAGGAGCCCGCCGAAGTCGGCGGACTGCTCGGGCGTGCCCAGGCCGTCCGGGATCTCGTCCGGGCCCAGCGGGGTCAGTTCGCAGATCCCGGCCAGCCGGACGCGGCCCTTCGCCTGGAGCCGGCGAAGGTTGTCCAGGTGCCAGCGGCCGTGGCCGCGCGCGCCCGCCAGGACGATGGGTACGGTCATGGGATCCTCCCTGCGCCCGCACCGCGCGCCACCTCTCGGTCGGCCACCGCGGCGCTGTCGATCTTTCCGTGCAGGGTAGGCGTCCGGCCGACGTCCGCCGTGAGGTCGCGCTCGCTGCCCGAGTTGTAGGCGTCGTAGAGGGCGAGCAGGTCGACCGGGTAGCCGTTGAAGAGGGTGCCGCTCTGGTGCAGGGCGGTGCCGTTCCAGCTCTTGACCAGGTCGGCGGCCTCCACGTGGCTCGGGGTGTGGAAGGCGTTGTTCTCGGCGTAGAGGGCGGACTCCGTGGAGACGCCGAGCGAGTAGCGGTACTCGCTGCCCTCCGGAACCACGTACCGGTTGTCGTACACGTGCACCTGCCCGAAGCGGACGCGCGGTGCGCGCTGGACGACGGACTCGAACTGGTTGTGGTGCAGGGTGACGCGGAGCTTGCCGCGGTCCCCCGTGGCCGAGTCGCTGTTGCCGATGAGTATCGCCTTGTCGTGGTCGGCGAACCGGCTCCAGGAGACGGTGACCAGGTCGGAGCCGCCCGTGATGTCCAGCAGGCCGTCGTGGCGCAGGTAGTTGCGGGCGAAGCAGGTGGGCTCGGCGGAGTCCGGGTGGCCCTTGTCGCTCGCCGTGATGTGGTCGGCCCGGACGTGGGTGGCGCCGGTCAGGGTGAGGGTGTCGTAGGCCGTCTTCCAGTCGCCGAGGCCGCCGGTGTCGGGCTGCCGGACGGGGAAGCAGTCGTAGGCGTCGCGCAGGTCGAGGTTGCGGATGATGACGTTGTTCGCGTTCCCGACCTGGAGGTCGGCGCCCTTGAGGACCGCGTCCCCGAGGCCGATGAGGGTGGTGTGGGAGCCGACCGGGAGCACGACTCGCTCGGCCTGCTTCGCCGCCGACGCCTGGCGGGCCTCCTCCTGCGGGCCGCTGGGCTTGGCGGAGCCCCGGGTGCGGGGGTCGTAGGCGGCCAGGTACTTCTTCAGGCGGTAGCCGTCGGTGGCGTAGTCGGCGCAGTCCAGGTGGTGGCCGGAGTCGTCGGTGCCGGCGATCTTGATGATCTTCGGGGTGTCGCTGCCGTGCTCGAGGGCGCGGACGAGTCCGGCGCGGTCGGTCACCGTGTACACGTGGGCGTCGTCGGCCGCCGCGCCGCCGGTGGTGCCGCCCCCGGCTGCGGCCCAGCCGTCGTCCGGGGCGAGCACGTCCCGGCCGATGTCACGGACACCGTCCGCGTGCGCGGGCACGCACAGCACGCCCGACAACGCGACGGCTACGGGGATATGACGCATCCTCATCCCTTCACCGCCCCCGCGCTGAAGCCGGTGATCAGCCACTTCTGGATGAAGGCGAACACGATCACGACCGGTACGGCCGCGATGATGCCGCCCGCCGCCAGGGCCCCCAGGTCGACGCTGTCGGCGCTCATCAGGGTGTTGAGGCCGACCGGGATGGTCTGCTTGCTCTGGTCGGAGAGGAACATCAGGGCGAACAGGAAGTGGTTCCAGGCGTGCACGAAGGCGAAGGAGCCGACGGCGATCAACCCGGGTCGCAGCAGCGGCAGGACGACGATCCGGAAGGCGGTCAGGCGGTTGCAGCCGTCCACCCAGGCGGCCTCCTCCAGGGAGTACGGCACGTTCCGGATGAACCCGCTGATCAGGATCATCGACAGCGGCAGCTGGAAGACGGTCTCGGCGAGGACGACGCTGCCCAGCGAGTTGATCATCTGGAGCTTGGCGAAGATCTGGAACAGCGGGACCAGCAGCAGCGCGCCCGGCACGAACTGGGAGCAGAGCAGAGCCAGCATGAAGCCGCGCTTGACCTTGAAGTCGAAGCGGGCCAGCGCGTAGCCGCCGGCCAGGGCGACCACGGTGGTCAGGAGCAGCGTGGCGATGCCGACGTAGACGCTGTTGGCGAAGTAGGTGCCGAAGCTGCGCTCGGTCCACACCTTCTGGAAGTGGTCGAAGGTCATCGGCCAGGGGACCAGGGAGGTGGAGCCGGCCGGGCGGAGCGCGAAGAGCAGGATCCAGTAGAAGGGGATCAGGGTGAAGAGGAGGTAGATCCCCAGGGGGACGTAGATCTGCCAGCGCGGGACCTCGTCCCAGGCGCGGCGCCTCCCCCGCGCGCGGGCGGGCTCGGGCGCCACGCGCTCGGGTGCGGGAGCGATCTCGGTGATCACTTGGTCTCACCTCCGAACTTGCTCAGCCGCAGATAGACGAGCGAGCAGAAGAGCAGGATCACGAACGCCACCGTGGTCAGGGCGGAGGCGTAGCCGAAGTTGTGGGCGTCGACGCTGGTGTTGGCGATGTAGAGCGGGAGGGTCGTGGTCTCGCCCGCGGGTCCGCCGCCCGTGAGGGTGTAGAGCAGGTCGACGTTGTTGAACTCCCACACCGCGCGCAGCAGCGTGGACAGGACGATCGCGTCCTTCAGGTGGGGCAGGGTGATGTGCCGGAACTGCTTGAGGCGGCTCGCCCCGTCGACCTCGGCGGCCTCGTACAGGTCCCGGGAGACGGACTGGAGGTCGGCGAGGATGAGGATCGCGAAGAAGGGGACGCCGCGCCAGAGGTCGGCGACGACCGCCGCCGGGAACACGGTCGAGGTGTCCGACAGCCAGCTGGTGCCGTAGGAGCCGAGCCCCGCGTCGGCGAGGTAACGGGTTATGCCCGTCTGGGAGTTGTAGAGCAGCACCCAGATCGCTGAGGTCAGCACACCGGAGACGGCCCACGGGGAGAAGACGAGGGCGCGGCCGATCGCCCGGCCCACGAAGGTCTGGTTGACGATGAGCGCCAGCGCCAGTCCGAACAGCAGTTGCAGCCCGACCTCGACCACGACCCACTTGGCGCTGAAGGTCAGCGTGTCCCAGAACTGCGGGTCGTGGGCGAAGGCCTGGGTGAAGTTGTCGAAGCCAGCGAAGCCGTTCCGCCAGGGCTTGGTGGGGTTGTAGTTCTGCAGGCTGTAGGAGAAGACGCTGAGGACCGGGTAGGCGATGAAGCCCAGCATGAGCAGGGCCGCCGGGGCGATCAGCAGGTACGGCAGCCTGCGCGGGGTCGCGGAGGCACGGCGCCGCCGGGGTGGCGCGGGCGGTTTCGCCACGGCTGCGGCTTGGGCCATGACTGTTCTCCGTTCGCAGGGGGGCGGTACGGCGGGTGCAGGAAGCGCTTGCTAGGTACACGTGGGTGAAGCGCTTCACCATGGGCGATGCGGGGGTTCAGCCGGCGTACGGGTCCGGCACCTGGCCCGGGCGGGCCAGGAACTCGAAGTCGCAGCCGGTGTCGGCCTGGGTGATCTGCTCGTTGTAGAGGGCGCCGTAGCCGCGCTCGTAACGGGCGGGCGGCGGTGTCCACCCGGCCCGCCTGCGCTCCAGCTCCTCGTCGTCCACGTGGAGATGGAGGGTGCGCGCCCGGACGTCCAGGGTGATGGGGTCCCCGGTGCGCACCAGCGCCAGCGGGCCGCCGATGTACGACTCCGGTGCCACGTGCAGCACGCAGGCGCCGTAACTCGTGCCGCTCATGCGGGCGTCGGAGATCCGCACCATGTCCCGCACGCCCTGCTTGAGCAGATGGTCCGGGATCGGGAGCATGCCGTACTCGGGCATGCCCGGGCCGCCCTTGGGGCCGGCGCCGCGCAGCACGAGCACGCTGTCGGCGGTGATGTTCGACTCCGGGTCGTTGATGGTGCGCTGCATGGTCCTGTAGTCGTCGAAGACGACCGCGGGGCCGGTGTGCTCGAGCAGGTGGGGTTCGGCGGCGATGTGCTTGATGACGGCGCCGTCGGGGCAGAGGTTGCCGCGCAGCACCGCGACCCCGCCCTCGCTCGCGACCGGGTTGTCGCGGGGGCGGATGACGTCGTCGTTGTGCACCTGGGCTGCGGAGATCTGCTCGCGCAGGGTGTCGTGCGCGACCGTCGGCCGGTCCAGGTGGAGCAGGTCCGGGATCCGGGAGAGGAAGCCGGGCAGGCCGCCCGCGAAGTGGAAGTCCTCCATGAGGTAGCGCTGTCCGCCGGGGCGGACGTTGGCGAGGACCGGGACCGTGCGGGCGATGCGGTCGAAGTCGTCCAGGGTGAGTGTCACCCCGGCCCGGCCCGCCATGGCGATCAGATGGATCACGGCGTTGGTGGAGCCGCCGAGGCCGAGCACGGTGGTGACCGCGTCCGCGAAGGCGTCCCGGGTGAGGATCTCGCTCAGCCTACGGTCCTTGTGGACCAGTTCGACGATCGTCAGGCCCGCCTTGGCTGCCATCCGGTCGTGTCCCGAGTCCACCGCCGGGATGCTGGACGCGCCCGGCA
Source organism: Streptomyces cellostaticus (assembly GCF_001513965.1). Taxonomy (GTDB): domain Bacteria; phylum Actinomycetota; class Actinomycetes; order Streptomycetales; family Streptomycetaceae; genus Streptomyces; species Streptomyces cellostaticus. Next base: position 124,115 of record NZ_KQ948016.1, read on the forward strand.
CGGTGACGCCGAGCGCCTCGGCGGCCGCGGTCAGCGTGGATGCCGTGCCCATGGTCATGCAGTGGCCGGGCGAGCGGGCCAGGCCGCTCTCCAGCCCGGTGAGCTCGCAGTCGCCGATGAGGCCGGCCCGCTTGTCGTCCCAGTACTTCCACATGTCGGTGCCGGAGCCGAGGACCTCGCCCCGCCAGTGGCCCGGGAGCATGGGCCCGGCCGGTACGAAGACGGCGGGCAGGTCCACCGAGGCCGCGCCCATCAGCAGGGCGGGCGTGGACTTGTCGCAGCCGCCCATGAGCACCGCGCCGTCGACGGGGTACGACCGCAGCAGCTCCTCGGTCTCCATCGCGAGCAGGTTGCGGTAGAGCATCGGGGTCGGCTTCTGGAAGGTCTCGCTGAGGGTGGAGACCGGGAACTCGAGCGGGAAGCCCCCGGCCTGCCAGACCCCGCGCTTGACGGCCTGCGCCCGGTCCCGCAGATGCACATGGCAGGGGTTGATGTCGGACCAGGTGTTGAGGATCGCGATGACCGGCTTGCCCAGGTGCTCCTCGGGCAGGTAGCCGAGCTGGCGGGTGCGGGCGCGGTGGCTGAAGGAGCGCAGGCCGTCGGTGCCGTACCACTGGTGGCTTCTCAGCTCGTGCGGCTGCTTCATAGGGACCACCCGGCGGCGATGGCGGCGACCTCGGCGCGCTCGTCCTCGGGCAGCTGCCTGCTCGGCGGGCGGACGTCCCGGCGGCACAGGCCGAGCGCGGCCAGGGCCTCCTTGACGACGGTGACGTTGTCGGCGGAGCCGTGGGCGGCGCGTAGTTCCTCGAAGCGGCGGATCTGCTCCCAGACCTTCATGGCGGCCGGAAAGTCACCGGATCGAAGCGCTTCGATCATGTTCAGCGAAACGGCCGGGGCGACGTTCACGAGCCCTGAGGTGAAGCCGGTGGCGCCCGCGGAGAAGTAGGAGGGGGCGTACGGTTCGGCGAGGCCCGCCACCCAGACGAAACGGTCCAGGCCCGCGTCGCGTGCGAAGGCGGCGAACCGTGCGGTGTCCGGGACGGCGTACTTCACGCCGATGACGTTCGGGCAGTGGTCGGCGAGTTCGGCGAGGCGGGCACCGGACAGCTGGGCGTTGCGGATGTAGGGGACCACGCCCAGTTCGGGCACGGACTCGGCGATGGCGCGGTGGTAGTCGACCCAGCCGGCGGCCGAGACGTACGGGTGGACGGGCTGGTGGACCATCACCATCCGGGCGCCGAGCGTGCGGGCGTGCCGGGCGGAGGCGGTCGCGGTGGGCAGGTCGTGGCCGACGCCGACCAGGATCACGGAGCGGTCGCCGGCCTCGTCCACGGTCAACTCGGTGACCAGGCGGCGCTCTTCGGGGGTGAGGGCGTAGAACTCGCCGGTGTTGCCGTTCGGGGTGAGCGTCCGGATCCCGCCGTCGAGCAGGCGACGCAGCAGGGCCCGGTGGGTGTCCTGCGCGACGGAGCCGTCCGCGGCGAAGGGGGTCACCGGGATGGCCACCACGTCGGCCAGGGCCGCCCGTTGGGTCTCGAACGTCACGCTGCTCATTGATGACCTTCCTCCGGGTGGGGCTCGGTGTCCGAGGGGAAAGCTCGCCGTACGAACGACGCGATGTGGGAGTGCAGGGCGCTCGCGGCGCCGTCCGCGTCGCCGTCCAGCGCGAGCCGCAGGATCTGCCGGTGCTCGGCGGCCTCCCGCTCCCAGGAGGGGTCGGTCGCCCAGGCCACGGCGGAGACGAGGGCGGCCTGGTCGCGGACCTCGTCCAGCATCCGGCCGAGCAGCGGGTTGCCGCACGGCAGGTAGAGGGCGCGGTGGAACTCCCGGTTGGCCAGGGAGCGTTCGGCGGTGTCGCCGGCCGCGTCGGCCCGGGTGAGCGCGTCGCGGGCGGCGTCGAGGGAGGCGCCGCGCCGCACCGCCCGCCGCAGGGCCTCGGGCTCCAGCAGCAGCCGCACGTCGTAGACCTCGCGCGCCATGTCCGCGTCCACCATGCGCACCGTGACGCCCTTGTACTGGCTCATCACGACGAGACCGGTCCCGGCGAGGGTCTTCAGCGCCTCCCGCACCGGGGTCTTGGACACCCCGAACTGCGCGGCCAGCTCCGTCTCGACCAGGGCCTGACCGGGCATCAACTGCCCTGTCAGTATGCGGTGTTTGATCGCGTCCAGCACATATTGCGTGCGGGACGGGATCGGGGTGGGCACAGAGGTCATACGGCCCTCTCGGATCTCACATATCGCGTCTCATATATGACGTACGAAGTACGACGCGTTGAAGGTAGGAGGGGGCACGGAGTTCGTCAATGCTTCTGACAAAGGAAGTCGGGGCTGCCGGGGCGGGGGCCTCAGACGCTGTGGATGTCGCCCTCGACGGCGGTGAACGTGGTCCGGCCGAAGACGGCGGCGGCTCGCTCGGTGGCCGCCTCACGGGTGAGCGTGGGGCCGACGTGGGTGACGAGCAGCTCGCGCACCCGCGCCTCGCGGGCGGTGCGGCCCGCATCCTCCGGCGTCAGATGCACCTGCTGCGAGTGTTCGCCATCGCGATGCTCACCGAGGTCCGCCTCGCACAGGAACAGGTCGGCGCGGGCGGCGAGTTCGGTGAGCGCCGGGCAGGGTCCGCTGTCTCCCGAGTACGCCAGCACACTGCCCTGGGCCTCGGCGCGCAGCCCGTACGCCTCGGTGTCGTGGGCGACGGCGCGGGCGGTCAGGCGGAGGTTCCAGTGCCGGACGTCGTGGCCGTCGTGGAGGTCCCGGAAGTCGAAGACGCCCTTCAGGAACTCGACGTCGGGGCGGCCGAAGAAGCCGGCCAGCCGCCGCGCGCAGTCCTGGGGGGCGTACACGGGGATCGGCGCGTGCGGGGTCATCCCGCCGAAGGCGAAGGCGTAGGCGGCGGCGAGCAGATCCGCACTGTGGTCGGCGTGCAGATGGGAGATCCAGATCGCGGTGAGCCGGGCGGGATCCGTGTGCCGCTGCAACGCGGCGAAGGTCCCGGGCCCCGCGTCCACCCACACCTCGGCCCCGCCACCGGACACCAGATAGCCGGAGCAGGGCCGGTCGGGACCCGGGTGCGGCGAGGCGGTACCGAGGATGGTGAGGGTGAGCGGCATAGGAGGGAGGGTACGACGCCCTGCGCCCGGCTCCCGGCTCATTTGACCAAGCGGAACCCCGGGTGTCCCAGCCAGGCGGCAAGGAACTCGGCGTCCCCGACCTGCCGGACGGAGCGCTCACCGTCCCCCGTGTCGTAGGACACCTCGCGCAAGGTGCCCGGGAAGGGCGAGGGCCCCTCGAAGAGCATCCCGTCGAAGTCGATCAGCGCGCCCAGGCGCCGGGCCAGGGTGAGGGCGAGATGCCCCAGGGCCCGGTGGTTCGGCGGACCCGAGGAACCGGCGAGCAGCACGATCCCGTGCGCCGGCGGACGCGGGAAGCCCGAGTAGTCGTCGTCGGCGCCGGGGATCTGGTCGTCCACGCCCAGGGTGAAGCACCCGGTCCCGTCGAGGTCCGCCTGCCGCAGCCCGAGCGGGCGGGCGTCCGCGATCCAGAAGTCGGCGCCCCCGTCGCCCCCGGCCCGGACGGGCTCACAGAAGGTCTCCAGCCAGGGCTACGGCCGCCACCCCGGATCCCGCCCGCTCAGCCCCAGCGCCCGGTCCAGCAGCGGCGCCTCGGCGGGGACCGCCACGACCGGGCCGAAGGGGCCGTTGCCCTGGTCCGGGTCGTCGGTCGCCGCGAGGAGGAAGGCGTGGGCCGAGGTGAGGGCCGCGGGGTCGGGGGTGTAGGGGAGGCCGGTGGCGCGGGCCAGGTCCCAGCCGTGGATCACCAGCTCGTCGGCGGTGACCGCACCCGCGACCGCGCCGGGCAGGTCCACCCCGCCCGCGCGGGTCATACCGGTCCAGGCGGCCGGGTCGCGCCAGGCGTCGGCGAGTTCGTCCAGCACCTTGGGCAGTTCCTCGCGCCAGCCGGGGCCGATGTCCGGGACGACCACGTTCGGGGGAGTGTCGGTCGTCGTACCCAGGTCCTTGCGGGCGGCGTCGCGGAGGGCGACGGACAGTCCCAGCAGGTGGCCCAGCAGATTGCGTACCGCCAGGTCCGGGCACGGTGTGGGGCCCGGCAGCTGGTCGTCGGTCACGGCCTCCGCGAGCCGCGCCAGAATCCGGGTCTGGGGGCCGAGGTCGAGGATCGTGTCGGTCATGCCTTGCTCCTTGGGGGTTGCGCTACCCGTACGGAGGGGTGACTGGACGGCTCGCCGAAACTCATCGGTGCCCTGCGGCCGCGCAGCGACTCCCATGGTGACCGGCCGCCCCCGACGCACCACACCGCGATCACCGGATCGCACAGCGCGCAGCCGAACGAGGAATCGTGGGCGAACGGGACGATCGGGTGGCCATTGAGGTGGTGCACGACATCCCAGGCCGTGTGCAGCAGCCAGCCGACGCCGATCCAGGCCCAGGAGTCCAGGCCCTTGTAGGCGACGAAAGTGGCCACCGCGGTGAAGGCGAACTCCCAGCCGCCGAGGCCGCCGCCGCTGAGACAGGCGGCGCCCGCGCAGGCGCCGTGGGCGTCGATACTCACCGCGCCCCGCCGGACTGCTGCCGCGGCGACCCCGAGTGCCCCCGCGCGACAGGAGCAAGTGGTCGTCCTGGAGATCCGTGCAGCCGACAGCAGCCAGTACACCGATTTCCTTGTGGGCGAGTTGCGCAAGACGGTCCGGACCCGTGGATCGGTAGAGGCCACGTTCGCGCCGCCACGCGGCAGATGGCCGCTCAAGCATGGATGGCCTCGCGGAGGCGAACACCGCGAGGCCATCGTGCTGCACCCGTCCGCCCTCTCGCCCTGGGGGGCGGGAGTACTGAGGACGAGCGGGCTGTCAGGGTCTGGGCAGGATGATGAATCCCCGCACCGGCTTCGGCTCCGGGTCACGCGACTTCGGCTGCTGCGTGCGCTTCCACGCCGCTACCAGGTCCGCGTACCGCGGGTCGATCCACTCGGACATGCGGCCCTCCCTTCACCAGGGAGGCTAGACGATGCCGCCGTCGGGCTTCGGCTTCGGCGTGATGACAATGGTGCACTCCGGGGCGTGCTGGCAGTTCGCCGCCACCGAAACGAGGGTCTCGTCGGTCGGCGGGCCCCACAGCTCCGGGTCCGCCTCCCAACCGAGTTCGGCGATCTTCTCGCGGGCCCGGTCCAGGATCAGCGGGTCGTAGTTCGTCGGGTCGTACCCCGGGGAGTGGTGCACGAACCGGCCGCCGAGCTGCTGGCACAGGTCGGCGTACATGGCGGTGTGCAGGATCAGGGCGTGCCAGCCCCCGTCAACGATCCTCGATGGTGCGAGGCCGACGCCCGGGCTCGCTGAACAGGCGGCGACGAACTTGAGGCCTTCCTCGACGATTCGGCCGGCCATCTCTTCGGACATCTTCGGGTTGGCGTCCATGACGGTCTTGCGGCAGCTGGCGAACCGCTCATCGGTGATGAGCATGCGGGCGAGTGGAGGCTTCGGTCCGGGACCCGGTTCCGGCGGCACAGGCCCGGGGCCGGGCAGGGGTACGCTCACGATGATCTCCTTCGCTGGTAGCGGATGGGATACGCGTCCGGGCCTGTCGTCTTTGCGGGATGTCGGCCCGGGCGTTCCCGTCACTTGCGTGCGTCGTGGCGCAGGCCGGTGACGGAAGCAGTGGGGTCGACGGCGTCCAACTGATGTGCCTGCGCGAGCAACTCGTGCCCGGCGGCGATCAGCCGGGCGACGTGCAGGGGCTCGCAGAGCACTGCGGGCGACTCCATGGAGACCGCCCAGTACGACCCGATGCCAGAGCGGGAGCGGTCGGCGTCCAGCCGCGGCACGCCCAGATAGGTACCCCGCCCGATAACTGCCACGTCTGCCGCCTGCCAGTCCGTAGCGGCCTCGTGCCATGTCCTGGGCACGCTCGCAGGGACGAGGAGGTAGTACCGCGACCGGTGTCGGTCGCAGATCACGGGACCGCCCTGCAGGGCTTCCTTCAGCACGGCATCGACGTCCGCCGGCTTCGTGCTCGCGGCCATGGCACGGATGAGGGGGCCGGGGAGCCGGACGGCGGCGAACAGCGTGCCGAGCGGCAGCAAAGTCACGCTGTGCTCCTGCCACTCCATCCTGGCGCGCTCTCGCCCGAAGCTGGGGAGGGTGGAGAGGAGCCAGTGTTCGGCCGCCAACCGGCGTTCAGCGCTCGTGTGGACGACTACGCCCATCTCCGGTGTCACGGGGCGCAGGTCCTGCTGGCCAATGTTGCGGCTCACGGAGGCGGCCTCCAAGCCCGAAATCGGTTCCTTCTTCACAGGGGCGGTCATGGCGGCATCACTCCCACTACGCTGAGTTGCCCGGTCGTCACCCTGACGGTATGTAGAGGTGCCCGCCGCTTGTAGTGACTGTGAGTACGGGTAGGAGCCCGTCAGGCGCGGGCAAGGGGGGGCGCCATGAACCAACAGCTGAAAGGAGCCCTGACCGGGGGTCAGGGATCACGCGGGCGGGGCCGCGCGGGCGTCATCTCCGGGTACGTCTTCCGGGTCATACGCGAACAGCTGGGCCATACGCAGGACAGCCTCGCCGAGGCGTTCCACGTATCGACGGACACCGTGGCTGGCTGGGAGTCGGGGCGCCGACCACTGACCGCCGTACCGGTCGGGCAGATGCTCGTACACCGCCACCGCCTCATGCAGATGGCCACAGCGCCGGCTCTGCTCGCAGTGCTTGAGCGGGCAGTGGAAGCCGACATGCTGCTGGCGCGTGCCCTCGAAGATGAAGGCCCCACCGATGACAGCCCCCTCGGCGCATGGGTCATGCAGCGCGACCTCGTCGAGGTCCTGACGTGGCCACTGAACGGCGTGACACCTGGACCGCTGCGCGACTTGCCCGCGCCGCCTCGGCCGCGCCGCGGGCCCGTGCCCACCGCACCCGAGCTGCCGGCGGGCGACCGCGCCCGCTTCTTCGCCCGGATGCGGCAGACCGCCGAGCAGGCGCGTGGTGACCGTGACTTCCTGCTGCGGCGTCAGGCCCTGTACCTAGCCGGTTTCGACTCAGATGCGGACACGTTCGCATGGCTGGCGCACCAGCAGAGGACCGAGCGGCCCGACGACTGGCTGACGCGATGGCTGAACTCCCGGTCGGTGGCCGCTGTCGCCGCCCGCCAGGGCGACCGAGACCGTATGACGCACTTCATCACCCGGACCCTTGGAGACGACGACAAGGCCGAGGCCGCCAACCTCAACTACTGGGCCTACTGGATCGGGGAATCTCCGCACATCCAACTGTCCGACGACTTCATTGCCGAACCCAGCCCCGGGCCCTGGCCCGGTGACCGTTTGCTGGGCCATCTCGTCAAAGGCCTCACGCCCCGGCATGGCTTTTTTGACCTCAACGTGCACACCTTATGCGCGTCCGAATCTGCTGCGTGCATCCTCCGCGGCTGGCCGGGCTCTACGCGAACGGCTGCCGGTGATGTTGGATGATGCCCAGTCGCCGCAGGCTCGGCGGGAGCTCGAGGGCATCCAGTACGCAATCCGCCTCGCTGAGGCGTGAAAGGGGACACCAGTGGGTGACCAGGATTTGGCGGACGTGGCCCACTTCCTGTGGGAGGCAGGCACGCTGAAGTCGGCACGCAGGACGGGCTGGTGGATGGCAGGCGTGCGGGACCCCGAGAGCGTCGCCGAGCACGCGTGGCGTACGTCGGTCATCGCCTCGGTCATCGCAACCCTTGAGGGCGCTGATGCCGCGCGCGCCGCGCACTTGGCGGTATGGCACGACTCGCAGGAGACGCGCACGGGCGACGTGAACCACCTGGGGAAGAAGTACGCCGCCCCTGGCGACCCCGAGGCTGTGACCGAGGACCAGACGGCCGGGATGCCGGAGGTACTACGCACCGCTGTGCGCGCCGTCGTAGCCGAGTACGAGGCGAAGGAGACATCCGAGGCCATCTGTGCGCGCGACGCGGACAAGCTGGAGTGCATGTTGCAGGGTCTTGAGTACAAGGCGCAGGGGTACAGCTCGGCTCAGCGATGGATCGACAACAGCCGGGCCCGAATCGTCACGGAGTCCGGACAGCGGCTGGCTGATGAGCTGCTGGCCCAAGAGCCCCTCGCCTGGCTGCGCGCAGTCATGCGTGAGAAGAACTGACCCAGACGCCACGCAAGCGGCCCCGTCCCCGGAGGAGAGGCGGGGCCGCGATCACGGGGTGGGCGTGACGTCGAGGGACTTCTGCAGGTCGTCCAGGCTCTTCCGACTGTCGTCCAGGTCGTCGCCGAGGCTGTCCAGGTCCGAGGGGGTCGGCGCTGTTGGCGCTTCTTGGAATTTCAGAGAGCCTCAACAGTCGAACTGGCCGGCCCCGGGCTGCTGCTGCCCCTGTACGGCCTGGCGCTGCTCTTGACGGCCGCCGCGCTCGTGGCTCAGCGCGCGGTGAGCGCCTCGCGCACCGCCGCGAGGTCCCCGTCCGATGCCAACCCGGCGTGATAGAGCCGCAGTTCCGTCGCTCCCTCGGCACGCGCGCGTGCCGCGTCCGCCGCGAGCGTGCCGGGGCTGCCGCCCATCCCGGAGACCACGGTGAAGTGGGCAGCCAGGACCGTCTGCTCGCGTGCCTGCTCGGCGAAGGGCGCCAGCAGGGCCGTACCGCCCGTGCACGGCACCACCACGCCGTCCGCGACGGAGAGGACGTGGGCGGGGTCCACGCCGGCGTTGGCGCCGCAGTGGTACGGCACCGGGTCCGCGTGCAGCAGGACCTGGAAGCCGTCGGGTGCGGCGGTGCGTACGGCGGTGACGGCCTCCTCCTGGAGGGTGCGGGCGGTGGTGTCGCGCCACGCGCGCGTGGCGGCCGCCGTGTCCTCCCCGAGGAGTTTTTCGGCCGTCGGCCAGCCGCCGTCGTCCGCCGCGCCCCGCCACAGCGGCTCCAGCGCGGTCCGTACGGCGGCCGCCAGCTCGTCCGCGTCGAGGCCCCCTTCGCCGTAGCCGGTGCGGCAGGCAGGGCAGAAGCAGAGCGACATCAGGTACTGCCCTGCGTCCCCGAGGCCGACCCCGGAGGTCTTGTCGTGGGCGTGCAGGTGCTGGAGCCCGTACCAGCCGAGGGACTCCAGTTCGGTGCCGTGCGCGCCGGGGCGTACGGCGGCCTCGGCGGCCAGGTCGGTCAGGTACGCGCGCGTGGCGGGCTGGGCGATGCAGGGCGCCCACGGGTAGCGGTCGCCGTAGGCGTTGACGACCGAGGTGTCCGGATGTTCGGCGCCCAGGCGGGAGTTGTGCGCGAGGACGACCCAGGTGTGCACCTCCAGGCCGGCCGCCGCGAGCGCCTCGGCGGCCTCGCCGTAGGCGTTTCCCGGGGCCCAGCGGCCGGCGGGGTACGGTCGCAGGCCGCGGCCCGCCCAGCGGTTGCCGACGGGGTACAGCGCGGCCGCGTACTCGGCGGTGACGATGCGGTGGCGGGGGTGCCGGGGGGTCAGGGCGCGGGTGGAGTGGTAGGCGGAGGCGAGGGTCGCCTGCCGGACGCCGAGTGCGGCGATGCGGGCGGGGGCCTCGGGGTCCCCGTTGACGTCCCAGGGGTAGACGAACGCCGACGCCTTCACGCGCCCTCCTCCAGCAGCGCGTGTCCCCGCTCGATCAGCTGGGCGAGCTGTTTGACGTGGTCCTCGCCCGGCTCGTGCAGCGGGGGCCGGACCTCGCCCACGTCCAGGCCGCGCAGCCGTACGCCCGCCTTGACGAGCGAGACGGCGTAGCCGCGGCCCTGGGCGCGCAGTTCCACGAAGGGGCCGTAGAAGCCGTCCAGGAGGCGGCGCACGGTGTCCTGGTCGCCCGCCTGAAGGGCCCGGTGGAAGGCGAGGGCGATCTCGGGGGCGAAGCAGAAGACGGCCGAGGAGTAGAGGGTGATGCCGAGGGCGCGGTAGGCGAGCTGGGTCTGCTCGGCGGTGGGCAGGCCGTTGAAGTACAGGAAGTCGCCGGGGACTTCGGTGCGCACGGCGCTGACGATCCGCTGCATCAGGTCGAGGTCGCCGAGGCCGTCCTTGAGACCGATGACGCCGTCGGTGCGGGCGAGTGCGGCCACCGTCTGCGGGGTGAAGACGGCGTTGTCGCGCTGGTAGACGATGACCGGCAGGGCGGTGGCCGCGGCGACCTCCCGGTAGTGCCGCAGCAGGCCCTCCTGGCCGGCGAGGACGAGGTACGGCGGCATGGCGAGGAGCCCGTCGGCGCCCGCGTCCTCGGCCAGCCGCGCGTAGCGGACGGCGAGCGCGGTGCCGTAGCCGGCGCCCGCGATCACCGGGACGCGTCCCTCGGCCGCCTCGACGGCCGCCCGGACGCAGGCCTCGAACTCCTCCGGCAGCAGCGCGTGGAACTCCCCGGTGCCGCAGCAGGCGAACACGGCGGCGGCGCCGGCTGCGACGCCGCGGCGCACGTGGGTGCGGTAGACGTCCAGGTCGAGGGAGCCGTCGGGGCCGTAGGCCGTGACGGGGAAGAAGAGGGGCCCGCTCGGGTCGCGGAGCCGGGCGGCGAGAGGGGCTGGCGTCACGAGCGCTCCCTGTCGGTACATGTTTCTGATCGGCGTCTATATTTCTGAACGACTTCACGCTACGGGCCCGCCTCGGGGCGGGTCAAGCGGGCAAACCCACAACACAGCAACGGATTTCCCCACTCCACGGCACACTTGACTAGATCTGCCGCCGCTCCCTAGCGTGTCCATGAATGTGAATCCCGTCCATGCATGCGGCCGCTGCTTGCCAAGGAGATCGAGGATGCCCGCTCCCCGCACCGTTCTGCTCACCGGCGCCGCCGGCGGGCTCGGCACCCTGATGCGGTCCCTGCTGCCGGAGTACGGCTACACGCTGCGCCTGTTCGACGTGCGGCCCATCGAGGACGCGCCGGAGGCGATCACCGCGGACCTCACCGACAAGGAGGCGCTGCGCGAAGCGGTGCGGGGCGTGGACGCGGTCCTCCACCTCGCGGGCATCTCCCTGGAGGCGCCCTTCGAGAAGATCCTGAGGTCGAACATCGAAGGCACCTACAACCTCTACGAGGCCGCCCGCCTCGAAGGCGTGCCCCGGATCGTCTTCGCCTCCTCCAACCACGCCGTCGGCTTCACCCCGGCCCCGCGCGCGGGCACACCCCTTGATCCGAGCGCGCTGATCCCGATCGACACCCCGCACCGCCCGGACACCTTCTACGGCCTGTCCAAGTGCTTCGGCGAGGACCTCGCCCAGCTCTACTGGGACAAGCACGGCCTGGAGACCGTCTCCGTACGCATCGGCTCCTGCTTCCCGGAGCCGACCGGCGTGCGCATGCTCTCGGTGTGGATGAGCCCGGCCGACGGCGCCCGCCTCTTCCACGCGGCCCTGACCGCCGAGGAGGTCGGTCACACGGTCGTCCACGGCTCCTCGGCCAACACCCGCCTGTGGTGGGACCTCACGAGCGCGCGGGCGCTCGGCTACGAGCCGCAGGACGACTCCGAGCCGTACGCCGAGAAGCTGATCGCCGAGCAGGGCGAGCTGGACCCGGAGAACCCGGCCCACAGCCACCTGGGCGGGCACTTCGTCAGCGACCCGCCGATCTGGCCGTACTGACCATCCGCTCGGCGGCGGAAAACGATCGCTCACGGCGGCGGGCGGGCACCGAACGGGCCCGCCCGCGCCGCATTCGGGCATCCGGGCCGCCCGCTCCCACCCCCTCACCCGGCAGCCGTGCAGGTCCGAGGCGGGCACACCGCTCGGCAAACGGGCCCACACGGGCAGTATCGGGCGCCCAACAGACCTGGTCAGCGCCGCGCACCCGCTGTAGAACTTCCCCCATGGGCCCGAACGGGCAGCTCCACAGGGAAGTGGGTGACGAGATGAGCAGGACGGCGGAAGAACGCCAGCGCGAGATCGTGCGGGCCGCACGGGCCACCGGCTCGGTCGACGTCACCGCGCTCGCCGTCGAGCTGGGCGTGGCCAAGGAGACCATCCGGCGCGATCTGCGCGCCCTGGAGGACCACGGACTGGTCCGCCGTACGCACGGCGGCGCCTGTCCGGTCGAGAGCGCCGGTTTTGAAACGACGCTCGCCTTCCGCGCCACCAGCCACGTCCCGGAGAAGCGCCGGATCGCGGCCGCCGCGGCCGAGCTGCTCGGCGACGCGGAGTCGGTCTTCGTGGACGAGGGCTTCACCCCGCAGCTCATCGCCGAGGCCCTGCCGACGGACCGGCCGCTGACCGTGGTCACGGCGTCGCTCCCGGTCGCGGGCGCGCTCGCCGAGGCCGAGAACATCACGGTCCTGCTCCTCGGCGGGCGGGTCCGGGCCGGCACGCTGGCCACCGTCGACCACTGGACGACGAAGATGCTGGCCGGATTCGTCGTCGACCTCGCCTACATCGGGGCCAACGGCATCTCCCGCGAACACGGCCTCACCACCCCCGACCCCGCGGTCAGCGAGGTGAAGGCCCAGGCCATCCGTGCCGCACGGCGCACCGTGTTCGCGGGTGTGCACACCAAGTTCGGAGCGGTCAGCTTCTGCCGGTTCGCGGAGGTCGGCGCGCTGGAGGCGATCGTCACGAGCGCACAGCTTCCGGCGGCCGAGGCCCATCGCTACTCCCTGCTGGGCCCACAGGTCATCCGGGTCTGAAAACCAAACTCACTCCCCTAGTAGCTCTTCACACCGTGCAGTGCCCCATATCTCCCGATACATCCAGTATCCCGATACATCCAGGAGCGATCCATGCGCATCCCGAGCCGACGGAGGCCGCGAGCCACGCTCGCCATGGCCGCCGCAGGGACGCTGCTCGCCCCGCTGCTCTCCGGCTGCTGGGTCGGTGCGGGCGGGACCGGTTCCGGCGGCGACTCCATCAATGTGCTGATGGTCAACAACCCCCAGATGGCCGAGTTGCAGAAGCTGACCGCCGCGCACTTCACGAAGGAGACCGGCATCAACGTCAACTTCACCGTCCTGCCCGAGAACGACGTCCGCGACAAGATCAGCCAGGACTTCGCCAACCAGGCGGGCCAGTACGACGTCGCCACGCTGTCCAACTACGAGATACCGATCTACGCCCGCAACGGCTGGCTGCACGAGATGAACTCGTACACCGCCAGGGACCCGGCCTACGACGAGCAGGACGTCCTCAGGCCCATGCGCCAGTCCCTCACCGGCGACGACGGCAAGCTCTACGGGCAGCCCTTCTACGGCGAGTCGTCCTTCCTGATGTACCGCAAGGACGTGTTCGCCGCGAAGGGCCTGACGATGCCGGCGCACCCCACCTGGCAGCAGGTCGCCGGCCTCGCCGCGAAGGCGGACGGCGCACAGCCTGGCATGAAGGGCATCTGCCTGCGCGGACTGCCCGGCTGGGGCGAGCTGATGGCACCGCTCACCACCGTCGTGAACACCTTCGGCGGCACCTGGTTCGACAAGGACTGGAAGGCCCGCCTGGACTCCCCCGAGTTCGAGAAGGCGACAAAGTTCTATGTCGATCTCGTCCGCGGCCACGGCGAGTCGGGCGCGGCCCAGTCCGGCTTCGCCGAGTGCCTCAACGACATGACGCAGAGCAAGGTCGCCATGTGGTACGACGCCACCTCCGCGGCCGGTCTGCTGGAGGCGGCCGGCTCCCCGGTCAAGGGCAAGCTCGGCTACGCGCCCGCCCCCGTCGAGAAGACGAACTCCTCCGGCTGGCTCTACACCTGGGCCTGGGGCATCCAGAAGGCCTCCCGCAACCCCGACAAGGCCTGGAAGTTCGTCTCCTGGGCGTCCGGCAAGGGCTATGAGCAACTGGTCGGCGAGACCAGCGGCTGGCCCGACGTCCCGGCGGGCAAGCGGGCCTCGACGTACACGAACGCCGACTACCGCAAGTCGGCCGCCGCCTTCCAGGAGATGACCAAGGAGGCCATCGAGAGCGCCCGCCCGGACGACCCCGGCGTGCAGCCGCGCCCCGCGCCCGGCATCCAGTTCGTCGGCATCCCCGAGTTCACCGACCTCGGCACCAAGGTCTCCCAGGAGATCAGCGCGGCCATCGCCGGACGCCAGTCCGCCGGCTCGGCCCTCAAGAAGTCCCAGCAGCTCGCCGAGAAGATCTCCAAGGAGTACGAGGGACGATGACAGCGACGACAACGGCTCCCCTCACGGCCACCCCCGTAAGAACCATGAAACAACCCTCGGCCCGGCTGCGCGCCTGGGCCACCCGGGGCCCGCTCCTCCCGGCCCTCGTCTTCATGATCGTGGTGACCCAGCTGCCGTTCGTGGCCACGCTGGTGATCTCCTTCTTCGACTGGAACGCCCTCTACCCCAAGGCCCGCCGCTTCACCGGCCTCGACAACTACCGCCAGGTGCTGACCGACGCGGACCTGCGCCACTCGGTGTGGACGACCGTGCTGCTCACGGTGGCGGTGGTGCTGGCCAGCCTGGTCCTCGGCCTGGCGCTGGCCCTGCTGCTGGACCGCAGGTTCCGCGGCCGGGGTGTCGTGCGCACCCTGCTCATCGCCCCGTTCCTGGTGGTGCCCGTGGCCGCGGCCCTGCTCTGGAAGCATGTGCTCTACAACCCCGAATACGGCCTGTTCAATGGGTTGTTGCACTATGTGGGCGGCCCACAGCCGGACTGGATCTCGCACACCCCGCTGCTCGCGGTCGAGGCCTCCCTGGTGTGGCAGTGGACGCCGTTCATGATGCTGATCCTGCTGGCCGGGCTGCAGAGCCGCGACCAGCAGCAGATGGAGGCCGCGCGGGTCGACGGCGCGAGCGGCTGGCAGATCTTCCGCTACCTCACCCTGCCCCACCTGCGCCGCTACCTCGAACTCGGCGCCCTGCTGGGCTCGATCTACATCGTGCAGAACTTCGACGCGGTGTTCACGATCACCTCCGGCGGCCTCGGCACCGCCAACCTGCCCTACACCGTCTACCAGAGCTTCTACCAGGCCCACGAGAACGGCCTCGCCTCGGCCGCCGGCGTCCTGGTGGTCATCGGTTCCATCGTCATCGCGACCTTCGCCCTGCGCGTGGTGTCGTCCCTGTTCCGCGAGGAGGTGTCCCGCGCATGAGCACAACAATCCTGCGGATACGCAGAGGCACCGGCCTGGGCCTGGTGGCCTGGCTGGCCGGGATCGTCTTCTTCCTGCCCCTCGCATGGATGGCCCTGACCTCCTTCCACTCCGAGACGGACGCGGGGACCAACCCGCCCTCCTTCACCGCCTCCCTCACCCTGGACGGCTACCGCGAGTTCTTCGGCACGGGCGGCGGGGCGAGCCCGTGGCCCGCGCTGATCAACTCCACGGTGGCCTCGGTGGTCTCGACGGTCTGCGTGCTGCTCCTCGCCCTCCCGGCGGCGTACGCGCTGTCCATCCGCCCGGTGAAGAAATGGACGGACGTCCTGTTCTTCTTCCTGTCCACGAAGATGCTGCCGGTCGTGGCGGGCCTGCTGCCGATCTACCTGTTCGCCAAGAACGCCGGAATGCTCGACAACATCTGGCTGCTCGTCATCCTCTACACCTCCATGAACCTGCCGATCGCGGTGTGGATGATGCAGTCCTTCCTCGCCGAGGTGCCGATCGCCGTCATCGAGGCGGCGCGGGTGGACGGAGCCCGGCTGCCGACGATCCTCGCGCGCGTGGTGGCCCCGATCGCCCTGCCCGGCATCGCCGCCACGGCCCTGATCTGTTTCATCTTCAGCTGGAACGAACTGCTGTTCGCCCGAGTGCTGACGGGCGTGGTCGCCGAGACCGCCCCCGTGTTCCTGACCGGCTTCATCACCAGCCAGGGCCTGTTCCTGGCCAAGGTGTGCGCCGCGTCGCTCGTCATCTCCCTGCCGGTGCTCGCCGCGGGGTTCGCCGCCCAGGACAAGCTGGTCCAGGGCCTGTCGTTGGGAGCTGTGAAATGAAGGCCGCCGTCATCGAGTCCGTGGGCCGCGCCGTCGTCACCGAGGTCCCGGACCCGACACCGGGGCCCCGCGAGGTCGTCGTGGAGGTGGCCGCCTGCGGCCTGTGCGGCACCGATCTGCACATCCTGCAGGGCGAGTTCGCACCCAAGCTGCCGATCGTCCCCGGGCACGAGTTCGCGGGCGAGGTGGTCGGGGTCGGCACCCAGGTCACGGAGCTCGCGGTCGGCGACCGGGTGGCCGTGGACCCCTCCCTGTACTGCTACGAGTGCCGTCACTGCCGTACCGGCCACAACAACCTGTGCGAGCGGTGGGCCGCGATCGGCGTGACGACGGCGGGCGGGGCGGCCCGGTACGCGGTGGCCCCCGTGGCGAACTGCGTGAAGCTGCCCGAGCACGTGCGCACCCAGGACGCGGCCCTGGTGGAGCCGCTGTCCTGCGCGGTACGCGGCTACGACGTCCTGCGCTCCCGGCTCGGCTCCCACGTCCTGATCTACGGCTCCGGGACCATGGGCCTGATGATGCTGGAGCTGGCCAAGCGCACGGGCGCCGCGAGCGTGGACGTGGTCGACGTCAACCCCGCGCGCCTGCAGACGACCCGCCGCCTCGGCGTCTCACGCGCGGCGGCCGGCGCGGACGAACTGGACCGCCCGCAGGGCTGGGACGTGGTCGTGGACGCGACGGGCAACGCGGCGGCGATCCAGGACGGCCTGGACCGGGTGGCGAAGGCGGGCACGTTCCTCCAGTTCGGGGTGGCCGACTACGCGACCCGCGTGACGATCGACCCGTACCGCATCTACAACCAGGAGATCACCATCACCGGTTCGATGGCGGTGCTGCACAGCTTCGAGCGGGCGGCCGAGCTGTTCGCGAACGGGGTGCTGGACCCGGAGGTGTTCATCAGCGACCGGATCCCGCTGGAGCGGTACCCCGAGGCGCTGGAGCAGTTCGCGTCGGGGGTGGGGCGGAAGATCGTGGTGGTGCCCTGAGCCGATCGGGGGTCGCCTCGTCGGTAAGGGAACGGTAAAGCGGTGTCGTTCGTTCACCCGCCATGACCGCTATGACCCCAGGCTCGAACATCCCTCTGGCGACCGCCCGTGTGACGGTGGACGTCTCCGCGCCGGTGCGGCTCGACGTGTCGGGCCTGTTGCTCACCGCCGACGGCAAGGTGCGCTCCGACGACGACTTCATCTTCTACAACCAGCCCGCCGGACCGGGCGTGACGTACACGTCCGGCGGCGGTGCGGCGCCCGACGCGATCACGGTCGACACCGCCGCGGTGCCGCCGGACATCGAGAAGATCGTGGTCACGGCCAGCCCGGACGCGGCCGGCCAGACCTTCCAGGGCATCGAGCCGACGGCCACGATCCGGGACGCGGACGGCGGCTCGGTCCTGTCCACGTTCACACCGCCGCAGCTCGGCACGGAGACGGCACTGGTGATCGTGGAGATCTACCGGCGAGGCGGCGCATGGAAGGCCCGCGCCGTCGGCCAGGGGTACGCCGACGGACTGGCCGGCATCGCGACGGACTTCGGCGTGACGGTGGAGGAGCCGGCCGCCGCACCGGCGGCCCCGCCGGCGCCCGCCGCACAGGCACCGGTCACACCGCCCGCCCCGGCTGCTCCGCCCGCCCCGGCGCCCGGCGCCGGGAAGATCAACCTGGACAAGGGCCGGGTCAGCCTCAAGAAGAACCAGACCGTGTCCCTGGTCAAGGGCGGCCGCCCGCTGCTCTCCGTGGTGCAGATGGGCCTGGGCTGGGAGCCCGCGTTCCGCGGCAAGGACATCGACCTGGACGCCTCGGTCATCGCCTACGGCCCGCAGCGCAACGTCATCGACAGCTGCTACTTCGGCAAGCTGACGATCCTGAACGGCGCGATCAAGCACTCGGGTGACAACCTCACCGGTGAGGGCGGGGGCGACGACGAGGTGATCACGGTCGACCTCGGCCGCCTCCCCCAGGAGGTCACCGGCCTGGTCTTCACGGTCAACTCCTTCTCCGGCCAGAAGTTCACGGAGGTCGCCAAGGCCTACTGCCGCCTGGTGGACGCGGCCACGGGAGAGGAACTGGTCCGCTTCGACCTCACCACCGCCGAGCCGCAGACGGGCGTGATGATGGCCAAGCTCGTCCGGCAGTTCTCCGGCGAGTGGGACATGACGGCGATGGGCGAGTTCGTGAAGGCGCGGACGGTTCGGAACATGGTGGATCCGGGGGCACGGGCGCTGTAACCCACTGAGCTGCGGGCAGTCGTGCCTCTCCCAGTGCCTTAAGGGCCTGGGGGGACCCCCGGACGGCACGACTGCCCGCAGCTACGCGGCTGCTAGGGTCGCAGCCCCTCCGTCAGCAGCGACAGGAACCGCCGGATCTCCCGCCCCTGCCCATGCGCCAGCTCCGAAGCCGTGGCCACCCCGTGCGCCAGCCGCAGCACCTCGATCGGCTCCACGTCGGCCCGCAGGGCCCCCTCCGCCTGGGCCGCCTCCACCAGCCGCGTCGCCGCGCCCTGCACCGACGTGCCGCACGCCGTGCTCGCGGCCGAGCTGCCGTCCGTGACCGCCGAGCCCAGCAGGGACTTCATCCCCCGCACCTGGATCGTGGCGACGCACACCTCGTTCAGCCACTCCATCAGCGCCTCGCCCGGCGGCAGCTCCGCCGCCAGCTCGTCGGCCCGCGTCCCGAGCGCCTCGAGCCGGTCCACGTATGCCGCCTCCAGCAGCGCCTGCCGCGTGGGGAAGTGCCGGTAGAGCGTGCCCGAGCCGACGCCCGCCCGCTTGGCGATGTCGTCGAGTGACGCGTTCTCCCCATGCTCGGCGAAGGCCTCCGCCGCGACCTTCAGCAATCGCTCGTAGTTGCGCCGAGCGTCCGCGCGCATGGGCCTGACCTGCGTCATCCAGTTACTCCTTGCAGACCGGGGCCTCTCTCCGCATTTTATCGACTGTTCGGCCCGCTGCGGCGCCCGGAACGTCTAGAACAGTGCGCTGTAGGCATTGAGTGCGGGCTGTCCGCCGAGGTGGGCGTAGAGCACCGTCGCGTCCGCGCCGATCTCGCCGCGCCGGACGAGGTCGACCAGCCCGGCCATGGACTTCCCCTCGTAGACGGGGTCGGTGACCATGCCCTCCGTCCGCGCGGCGAG
Organism: Streptomyces cellostaticus; assembly: GCF_001513965.1. GTDB lineage: Bacteria > Actinomycetota > Actinomycetes > Streptomycetales > Streptomycetaceae > Streptomyces > Streptomyces cellostaticus. The sequence continues at coordinate 143,065 of NZ_KQ948016.1, forward strand.
CCGCATGGCCTCCAGGGTGGCCGCATCGGGGATGCCGTAGGTCCCCGCGTGGTACCGCTCGTCCAGCTCGACGGTCATCTCTCCCTTCACTCCGATGAGTTGACCGGTGGCGTGGGCGATCCGGGCGATCTGCTCGCGGGTGCGGGCGGGCTCGGCCGAGGCGTCGATGCCGAGCACCCGGCGCGGCCGCCCGCCCGCCTCCTCCAGAGAGCGGAACCCGGCGACCATGCCCGCCTGGGTGGAACCGGTCACCGAGCACACGATCACCGTGTCGAAGAAGACGCCCAACTCCTGCTCCTGCTCGGCGACTTCACAGGCCCAGCGGGCGAAGCCGAGGCCGCCGAGCGGGTGGTCGGAGGCGCCGGCCGGGATGGGGTACGGCTTCCCGCCCGCGTCCTCGACATCCCGCAGCGCCTGCTCCCAGCTCTCCTTGAACCCGATTCCGAACCCGGCCCGCACCAGCCGTACCTCGGCCCCGGCGAGCCGGCTGATCAGGATGTTGCCGACCTTGTCGTACACGGAGTCCCGCCACTCCACCCAGCTCTCCTGCACCAGCACGCACTTGAGCCCGGCACGAGCCGCGACGGCGGCGACCTGGCGGGTGTGGTTGGACTGCACCCCGCCGATCGACACCAGCGTGTCGCAACCCTGCGCGAGCGCGTCGGCGACCAGGTACTCCAGCTTGCGGGTCTTGTTCCCGCCGTAGGCGATCCCGGAGTTGCAGTCCTCCCGCTTGGCCCACAGGGCGGCACCGCCGAGATGGGCGGTCAGGCGCTCCAGGGGGTGGACCGGGGAGGGACCGAAGAGCAGCGGGTAACGCTCGAAGGAGGACAAGGAGGACAAGGAGGACAAGAAAGACGAGGAAGACAGGGACACGGGACCTCCTGGGTCGGGCGGAGTCAGTCGGGGTCGGCCAGGTCCGCGAGCGTGCGCCAGATGTCGGCCGTGACCCGGACGGCACCGTCCACGTCACCGTCGGCACAGGCCTCGATCAGCCGCTCGTGCAGCCCCGCCGAGCGGCACGAGCCGCCCTCCCCGAAGCGCTGCCGTTCCAGGCGTCGGATGAGCGGGGTGTAGCGGGCGACGGTCGCGGCGGCGGCGCGGTTGCCGCTCGCCCGGACCAGGACGTCGTGCAGTTCGTCGTCGGCACGCAGGGCCTCGTCCACGTCACCCGCCCGTACGGCGGCGGCGAAGCGGTCATTGGCGGCGCGCATCCCGGCCAGGTCCGCGTCTCGCAGCCGGGGGACGGCGCCCCGGGTGACCAGCTCGTGCATGGCGCCGACCACGGCCGCCGCGTCCCGTACGTCGGCGGCAACGAGCGGGGTGACCCGGGTGTAGCTCTGCGGCTTGCTCTCCAGCAGCCCCTCGTCCACGAGCCGCGCGAAGGCCTCGCGCACGGGGGCACGGGACAGCCCCAGCCGCTCGGCGAGGTCGGCGTCGCGCACCACCGCGCCGGGCTCGATCTCCCCGGCCACGATGGCGTCCCGGATCGCCGCGTAGGCACGGTCCCGGAGCAGGGTGCGGGGGACGGGGCGTAGAGTCTCCACGAACTGAAATGTTAGATATCAGATCGAGGGCAGGCAAGGGTGTGGCCCGCACCCCCCGTAGAAGTGCGGGCCACGATCAGGGCCGGACGCGGGTCAGGCCGCCCACGGCCAGTCGGCGTCACGAGCGGATTCGAGCAGCGGCACCATCCGGAAAGCCGAGTCCGAAAGACCGCCGAACGTGTGCCGGTTCCCCGTGCCCGACGGTCCGTGGCCCGCCCGGTAACCCTCCAGGTTCCAGGTGTAGACCGGGACATGGGCCGGGATCTGGGCGGTCGGGTCGCCGTGCTGGTGCGGGGTGTACTGCTCGTCGGTGACGATCAGCACCCGGTCGTGCTTCTTGTAGTGTCGGCGCACCGCCTCGGTGGTGTCGGTGCCGCCCAGGTTGCCGAAGCGCTCCAGGAGCTTCAGCACCGACTCGCCCTTGCGGAAGTCCACCTTCGCGCTGGTCGAGCCGAACTCGACCAGGTCGGCGTCCGCCGCCCGCAGCGCGAGCGCGGAGCCGAAGATCGCCGCCGCGTCGGCCCGGGTGAGCTGCGCGCGCTCGGACACCTGCGACCAGAACATCGAGCCCGACCGGTCGACCAGCACCAGCGTGCGGCCCGTCAGCGCGGGCACGTTGGCCAGCGAGTGGCCGAGCGCCTGCTCCAGCGGGTACGCCCAGCGCAGCGAGGGTGCGTGCCGGTACGCGGCCAGGTAGCGGAACGGGAACTGCCGCGAGCGCGCCACCTGCTCCGGGTCGCCGATCCTCGCCGCGACCCGGGCTGCGACCTCGTCCGAGACACCCGCCTCGTCGAAGTTCCGCAGGTTACGGACCAGCGCCATCGCCCCCATGGACGGGATCACGGCCTCCCAGGCCGCCTTGTCCATCGGGCCCTGGAGCCACCCGGCCAGCGCCTCCCAGGTGATGCCGGCCGCCGCGAGCCGCTCGGCACCGCCGGGCGCGGTGACGACCGCCCGCCGCTGGTCGATGGGCAGCGACATCAGCTCGCGCTGCGCGGTGAGCACCGGGAGGGACGCGGGCGGCACGGCGGTGTCCGGGTTGTGCCGCCGGTCGAGGGCGTACCGGAACAGCTCGCCCTGCCACGGCTTGTCCGCATCCGGCGCCGCGTGCACCAGGTTGAGGATGTCGCCGAAGCGGTAGCCCTTGGACGCGGTGTCGTACTTGAGCAGCGACTTGGCGTGGTACAGGCGTCGTACGGCGTCGGCGACTCCGCGCTTGACCGGCTTGGGGATCGCGCGGCCGTACGTCGCCGTCCAGTAGGCGAGCAGCTCGCCGGGCTCGTCCGGGCGCTGGAGTACGGAGTCCACGACCTGCCGGTTGGACGGGCCGTCGGTGGCGCCCGCCATCAGCCGAGCGTGCACGTACTCGGCGGCGCCCACGATCGAGGCCGTCCGCATGTTGCCCTCGCCGCGCAGCCAGCCGAGCAGGCCGGCCGTCCAGTCCGGGTCGCTGACGGCGAGGTCGCGGACGAGGCGGGTGAAGCGGTCGTCGCGGTCGTCGCCGCTCTCGTAGAAGGTGTTCTGCGAGACGAAGTTGGAGACCGCGAGGAGGAAAAGTTCGGAGCGGGGATCGCGCTCCTGGCCCCGGCCGCCCTCGTAGGTCCGCAGGATGCGGCCCGTCGACGTCACCGCCGACTTCAGCTGCGCCTTGGCGGTACGCGTGTTGAATCGCGCCATGGTGAATTCCCCCGAATTCGTTTGCGTTTCGGAGGGAGGCACAGCAAATGGAGGGTGTCCGAGATCGGGAGTCGGCGGCGGACTTAGTCAGATGCTCTATCCATTGAGCTACACCGACCCGAAGTCGATGACGGGAGTCGAACCCGCAACCTTCTGATCCCATTGAAGTAACCGCTGCCTGCGCACCGGACACCCACCATGTGCTGCGCCTCCCGAGATCAATTCGGCGGCGGTCATGGGTTCTCTTTGGAAAAGAAGTAACCGCAGCCTGCGCACCGGGAGGTGCATGAAGTTTTCGGTGTCCAGAGATCGAGGTCGGCGGAACCGACGGTTGGTGCTCTAACCCCTGAGCTACACCGGCCCGTCGAGCCGGTGGCGGGACTCGAACCCGCGGCCTCCCCATGAAGAGTGGAAGTAGGTCCTGCCTGTCGCACCTGGACGTGGATCACTCTAGGAGGGGAACCGCGGGACGAGCGAGCGAATTAATTACGACGCCGAAGTCAGTCGCACTTCTGCCGCTTCCAGGGCCCCGTGACGGCCAGCATGATGCCCGGCTCCTGGATGTTGGCGAACAGGGTGCGGCCGTCGGGTGAGAAGGTGACGCCGGTGAACTCGCTGTACTCGGGCTTGTCCGCGGTGCCGATGTTGAGTTCGTTGCGGGCGATCGGGTAGGTGCGGCCGCTGTCGGTGGCACCGAACAGGTGCTGGACGCCCTCGCCGTCCTCGGCGATGACCAGGCCGCCGTAGGGGGAGACGGTGATGTTGTCCGGGCCGTCGAAGTCGCCGTCGGCGGACGGGTCCGGGTTGACGCCGAGGAGGACCTTGAGGGTCAGGGTGCGGCGCCTGGGGTCGTAGAACCAGACCTGGCCGTCGTGCTGGACGGGGCTCTCCGCGCGGGCGAAGGAGGAGACGATGTAGGCGCCGCCGTCGCCCCACCACATGCCCTCCAGCTTGCGGGCGCGGGTGACCTGGCCGTCGGTGAACTGCTTGCGGACCGAGACCGTCCTGGCGTCACGGTCGGGGACGTCCACCCAGTCGACGCCGTACACGGTGCCGGTCTTCGTGGCCCGGGACAGGTCGTCCACGAACCTGCCGCCGGAGTCGAAGCACTTGAAGGCCTGGAGGACGCCCGCGTCGTCGGCGAGGGTGCGCAGCCTGCCGCGGCCGTGGCGGAAGCCCTCCGGCGGGGTCCAGCGGTAGAACAGGCCGTTGGGTCCTGCCGCGTCCTCGGTGAGGTACAGGTGGCCGCGCTTGGGGTCCACCACGACGGCCTCGTGGGCGTAGCGGCCGAGCGCCTTGACGGGCTGGGGGTCGCGGTTGGCCCGGCGGTCGGCGGGGTCGACCTCGAAGACGTAGCCGTGGTCCTTGGTCATGCCGTTCTGGCCGGCCTTGTCCTCGGTCTCCTCGCAGGTCAGCCAGGTGCCCCACGGGGTGTTACCGCCCGCGCAGTTGGTGGAGGTGCCGGCGATGCCCACCCACTCGGCGACCTGGTCGCGGCGCACCTCGACCACCGTGCAGCCACCGGAGGCGGCGGGGTCGTAGACGAGGCCCTCGGTGAGCGGCACCGGGTACGTCCAGTTGGCGCGCGGGCCCTTGAGCTCGTGGTTGTTGACGAGGAGGGTGGCGCCGCGAGGACCGTCGAAGGTGGAGGTGCCGTCGTGGTTGGACGGGGTGAACTCACCGGACTCCAGCGTGGTCTTCCCGCTGTAGGTGATGATCCGGTACTTGAAACCGGCGGGCAGCGCGAGGATGCCGTCCGGGTCGGGGATCAGCGGGCCGTAGCCGACGCCGTGGTGGCCGTGCGCCGACTCGCCGTCCGCGCTCTCGATGTCGTCCGTGGCGGCGAGGGCTCCCGGGGCGGTGGCGAGGGCGTCGACGCTGCCCGCCAGCGCGACCCCGGCACCGGTGATCGCGGATTTTCTGGCGAAGTCCCTGCGGGTGAGCGACATGGTGTCTCCTGTGACGGTGGGCGTGCCGTGGAGGGTGGCGGGGCTTCGGTTCGGCGCACACGCTCCCGCCACCTTTTGAACGGGAGTTGAACACCGGGCTACGTCGAAGACCCCTGTTCCATGAATCCGTATGCACCGCCCCATGGCCGGCCAAAACACCGGCCATGTCCGCTCCATGTCCGGGCCGCTGCTCAGCCCCCTTGCTGGGAACGGGCCTTGAAGGCAGCCTTCCGCGCCTCCTTCGCCACCTTCTTGTCCGGATGCAGCCGCCCCATCGCCTCCAGCACATCCGCGGTGGCGGGATGCTCCACCCGCCAGGCAGCCGCGAAGAACCCGCTGTGCTGCTCGGCCAGCCCCTCCACCAGTGCCTGCAGCTCCTCCGAGTTGCCCTCGGCGGCCAGCTGTGCGGCCACCGTGTCGATGGTCAGCCAGAACACCAGCTCCTGCGAGGGCGCGGGTACACCGGAGGCGCCCCGCTCACTGAGCCACACCCGGGCGAGCCCGCCCAGCTCGGGATCGCCGAGAACGTCCCGCAGCGCGGGCTCGGCCTCGGCGCCGACCAGGGACAGCGCCTGCTGGCAGCGCAGCCTGCGCAGCGGCGCCCCGGCGTCGGCACCTCGCGCCGCCGCCAGCAACTCCCGGGCCGCGTCGAGCGGTTCGCGGCAGGTCAGCCACTGCTCGGTCTCGGCGCGTGCGGCGGACTGCCCGAAGTGCGCGGTGCCGTCGAGGAGCACGTCCGCGCCCTTGTCGGCGAGTTCACCGACCGCGGGCGCCTCGAACCCGGCCTCCAGCAGCCGCGCCCGCAGCCCGTACGCGCCCAGCGGGGTGAGCCGGACCATGCCGTAGCGGGAGACGTCGGTGTCGTCCACCGGGGCCGAGGGCTCTTCCTCCGCATCGGCCATCAGCGCCTCGTCCACCGGCTGGTACTCCACCAGACCGACCGGCTCCAGCATCCGGAACTGGTCGTCGAGGCGCATCATCGCGTCGGAGACCTGTTCCAGGACGTCGTTGGTGGGCTCGCCCATGTCGCTGGGGACGATCATCGAGGCGGCGAGGGCGGGCAGCGGCACCGGACTCTCGCCGGGGCCGTCCTCACTGACGGTCAGCAGGTAGAGGTTGCCGAGGACGCCGTCGAGGAAGTCCGCCTCGGCCTCCGGGTCCCAGTCGAGTGACGAGAAATCGACCTCGCCGCCCTCGTCCATCGCGTCGACCAGACCGTCCAGATCGGGCACGCCGGCGTCCGCGACGACGGTCTCCAGGGCGGCCAGCCACACCGTCAGCACATCGTGCGGGGAGCCGCCGGTGAGCAGCGCCAGTTCGTCCGCGGCGGCGACGGTCCCGGCCTCTTCGTCCACGATCTCGACCAGTCCGGCGTCCACGGCCACCCGCCAGGCCTCACTGGCGTAGGCGGCGGCGTCGTCCCCGTCGAGGCCGAGCAGTTCGGCGGCGGCCGGAAGCTGTTCCTCGACCAGGCCGCCGCCGGCGTCCACGCGGGTGTCGGGCCCGGCCCAGCGGGCGAGGCGGGCGGCGCGGGAGAGCAACGGCGTGGACAGCGCGGCGCGCGCCAGCTCCGCTTCGGGGCGCAGCCGTACGGGCGGCAGGGGGGAGCTGTCTGACATCGGCTGGTTCTCCTCGGACCGTGAACGGACTCAGCCGCTCAGCCTAGACGGATTTCCACCCATGCCGCCCGGTTCATCTCTTCGCCGACGGCCGTACATGGCCGAAACCTTGACAACTCCCGGGAACAGGCAGGAGATTGACGCGCGTAGAAGTTGGGGGGACAACTGTTCACTCTGTTCTACGCGTGTCACGCAGGGCTACGGGCCCTGCACACTCCCGTTCCACCCTCGTCCCGGCGCTCACGCACGTCCCCGGAGGGATCCCTTGCCGAGCAGGTCTTCCGCGCGCCTCGCCGCGCTCACCGTCGCCGCCGTCTGCAGCGCGGCCTCTGCCGTCGCCCTGACCTCCCCCGCGCACGCCGACTCGGTGCGCATCCACGACATCCAGGGCACGACCCGAATATCGCCGTACGCGGGCCAGAAGGTCACGGACGTGCCGGGCATCGTCACGGCCACGCGCACGTACGGCTCCTCCAAGGGCTTCTGGCTCCAGGATCCGACCCCGGACGACAATCCGGCCACCAGCGAGGGCGTGTTCGTCTTCACCGGCTCCGCGCCGAAGGCCGCGGTCGGCGACTCGGTCACGGTGACCGGCACGGTCTCCGAGTACGTCCCGGGCGGCACGTCCTCCGGCAACCAGTCGGTCACCGAGATCACCAAGCCGACCGTCACCGCCGTCTCCACCGGCAACGCGGTCCCGGCCCCGGTCGTCATCGACGAGGACACGGTGCCGGACGCGTACGCCCCCGCCGGCGACACCGCCGCGAGCGGCTCCGTCAACGGCCTGGCCCTGGACCCCTCGAAGTACGCCCTGGACTACTACGAGTCCCTGGAGGGCATGAACGTCCAGGTCGAGGACACCCGCGTGGTCACCGCCACCGACCCGTACAGCGAGCTGTGGGTGACGGTGAAGCCGCACGAGCACCGCACGCACCGCGGCGGCACCATCTACGGCTCCTACGACTCCCAGAACACCGGCCGTCTGCAGATCCAGTCGCTGGGTGCCACCGCCGACTTCCCGAAGGCGAACGTCGGCGACACTCTGGAGGGCACCACCACGGGCCCGCTGGACTTCAACCAGTTCGGCGGCTACACCCTGGCCGCGAGTAAGCTCGGCACGCTGAAGAGCGGCGGTCTGCAGCGGGAGACCACGCGCAAGCAGGCGCGCGGCGAGCTGGCGGTGGCGACCTACAACGTCGAGAACCTCGACCCGTCGGACGCCACCTTCGACAAGCACGCGGCCGCGATCGTGAACAACCTGCAGTCGCCGGACATCGTGTCCCTGGAGGAGATCCAGGACAACAACGGTGCCACCGACGACGGCACGGTCGACGCGAGCCGGACCGTCACCAAGCTGATCGACGCGATCGTCGCGGCGGGCGGCCCGAAGTACGACTGGCGCTCGATCAACCCGGTCAACGACCAGGACGGCGGCGAGCCGGGCGGCAACATCCGCCAGGTGCTCCTGTTCAACCCGGAGCGGGTGTCCTTCGTGGACCGCGCGGGCGGTGACTCCACCACCGCGGTCGGCGTCACCAAGGTGAACGGCAAGGCGCAGCTGACGGTCTCGCCGGGCCGGATCGACCCGGCGAACGCGGCCTGGAAGAGCAGCCGCAAGCCGCTGGCGGGCGAGTTCGTCTTCCGTGGCAAGACCGTCTTCGTGATCGCCAACCACCTCAACTCCAAGGGCGGCGACCAGGGTCTGACCTCGCAGTACCAGCCGCCGGTGCGCAGCTCGGAGATCCAGCGCCACGCCCAGGCGACCGAGGTGAACGCGTTCGTCAAGGACATCCTGTCCGTGCAGAAGAACGCGAACGTCATCGCGCTCGGCGACATGAACGACTTCGAGTTCTCCGGGACCGCGAAGATCCTCGAGGGCGACGGCGAGCTGTGGTCGGCGATCAAGTCGCTGCCGAAGAGCGAGCGTTACACCTACGACTACCAAGGCAACCAGCAGGTCCTGGACCAGATCCTGATCAGCCCGGCGATCCGGCGCGGCTGCGACTTCGCGTATGACAGCGTGCACGTCAACTCGGAGTTCAACGACCAGATCAGCGACCACGACCCGCAGGTGCTGCGGTTCCGTCCGTAACTCCCGGTCAGGACTGGCTGAACACGCCGTTCAGCCAGTCCTGCCAGGCTCTCTCGTCCGCCTTGGCGTCGGCGTCCGGTGCGAAGTCGTGCACGCTGATGCCGAGCGGCGCGCCCCAGTGGCCGCGTCCGAAGAAGCGGACGAGGGCGCTGTCGGTGCGCAGCCCGATGAAGTACGGGTTGCGGTAGTCGAGTACGGCGTCCAGGGTCCGCCCGCCGGGCCCTCGGGCGCTGACCTTCGTGCCCGCGGCCGTGTCGTCCGCCAGGTCGAGCGCCCGGGCGACGGCGGCGAGCGCCCGCGGGGTCTGCGAGGCCGCGGGCCCCTCCAGCTGGGCGAAGGTGACCGGGCGGGGCGCGAAGTGCGTGAGGTACTCGCACAGGGTGTGCAGGTAGAAGTTGGTGTGCTTGCTCGCGCCGTCGTACTGGTTGTTCCAGTCGTCGGTGAAGATGCCGCTGTGGACGTAGCGCACCCAGGCCCGGCGGCCCTCGTCGCGCGGCTCGATGGTGTAGTCGAGCTGGTTGAGGGACTGGACCGGGAAGCCGACGTCCTCGCTGCGGTTGGTGTAGCGATGGGGCGGGTCCCAGGCGGTGACGGTGGACCCGAAGGGTCCCGTGCCGCCCACCCGGGGCTCGGGCGGGTCCATCGGCCACAGATAGCCACCGGTACCGGTGGTGATGGCCTCCCACACCTTCTCGGGCGGGACGTCGACCTCGAACTCGCGGACGATCTCGAATTCCTTGGACATGGTGGGGCTCCTGCTCAGCTTTCGAGGGTGGGCTGGTCCTTGACCGTGGGGTGGAGGGCCACGACGATCCGGTGGTCGCGGCCGCCCTCGGCGTCGGGGGCCTCGTACTTGCGGATCAGGGCGCTCACGCCCGCCGTCAGCTCCTGCACGAAGGCCGCGCGGTCGGCGGCGGAGGCGAAGCGGACCTCGCCGTCCAGGGCGTAGGTCGCCAGTTGTCTGCGGGCCTTGGCGGCGCCGGTGATCAGCGCGCCGACGTCCCGCACCAGGCGGGCGCCGAGCGCGAGCAGCCAGCGTGCGGAGAGCTGGTCACGGAAGCGGTCCGGGTCCGGCTGCACGGCGGCGAGGGCGGCCGGCGAGATGACGTACGACGCGGCGGTCGCGCGCATCAGCCGCTCGGTGACATTGCCCTTGCGGCGCTCCCCGGCCAGCTCGACCAGGCCGTGCCGCTCCAGCGCCTTGAGGTGGTAGTTCACCTTCTGCCGGGGCAGCCCGACCTGGCCGGCCAGCATCGCGGCGGAGGCCGGCCCGGCGGCCAGCTCGGCGAGCAGCCGGGCCCGTATCGGGTCGAGCGATACGGCTGCGGCCTCGGGGTCCTCGATCACGGTCACGTCCAGCATGCGTCCACCCTCTCACCGAAAACTTTTTTTGTCCAGACGGACCAAGTTGTCGGTGAGAGGGTGCACGCGCCCCCTGGCCGCCCGGAGGACCGGGTGAGGTCAGTGGTGCCGGCGGCGCAGCACGCCCACCGTGGCGAGGGCGGCGCCCGCCGCGCCCGCGACGATCAGGGGGCGCGGATGGCGGAGTGCGGTCTGGGTGGCGCTCGAGCGCAGCTGCACGGTCATGGCGCCGGCCTTGTCCCTGAGGTCGGCGGCCCGGGTCAGCGCCCGGCCCTTCACATCGGCCCTGGCGAGCCGGTTCCTGGCCTGCTCGATCTGGTGCCGCAGTTCGTCGGGGCCCTTGGCGCCCGAGCCGTGCGGAGTCCTGTGCGTCATCGGTGTGCCCTTTCCCTGATCACGTCCGGCCGGACGGCCGGACGCGTCCGATCGCGGTGCGCTGCCCCCTCCCTACGGAATATCCGGGTACCCCCGCCGGCGGCCGTCAGCCCTTCTCCGCTCCCCCGGCGCCGCGTTCGCCGAGGCGGGCGAGTTGGGTCTGGAACCAGTCGAGGCGCGCCTGCAACAGGGCCGCTTCGGCAACGAGTTCGGGCACGCCCGGCTCCCCGTCGGCCGGCAAGCTGGCGGACGGAACCGCCGCAGCGCCGCTGCCCGCGACCACCCGCAGCCCCTGACCGGCCAGCCGGGCGAATCCGGCGAGCGAGACGGACGGACGAGCGCGCACACAGCCCGCGCATGCGGGCGCGAGGGCCCGCCAGCCGGGTCTGCCCCAGCCGGCGTCGGCGAGCGCGGCCGCGGTGGCGCCGCAGGCGCACGGGCCGGCGGTCGCCGTGCGCACGCGCTGCCGTGCGTAGCGGAAACCGCGCTCGAAGCGGATGTAGGCGCCGAGCACCAGGACTTCGAGCAGCATGGCGGCCCGGTGTTCCGCGGTGCACAGCAGGGCCTCGGCGGCCGTACGGTCGTGCACGCAGTGGAAGCCGCAGTCGCACCGGCGCGCGGGCGGGCGGTGCCTGCGCCCGTAGACGCAGGAGGCGTCGTCGAGCACGCCGTACGGCAGCGCGCCGCCCAGTGACACACCGGTGAACCCGGCCCGGGTGCCGTCCTGGGACAGCACCGGGTGGGCGATCTTGTAACCGGTCGGCGGCTCCGTCGGGCGTTCCGCCGGGAGCCGCAGCCTCATCGGGCCGCCGGTACCTCTTCGCGGGCCGGTTCGGCCGGTGCACCGAGGGTGATCCCCTCGGGGAGCTGCGGCTCCTCCTCGTGGACGAGCGGCCGCTCCTCGGCGACTCCGGTGGCCAGTGCCTTGCCGAGCTTCATGGTGCCTCCCATGACCGACGTCGATGACCGTCCGGGCCCCATGGTGACCCATGAAGGGCCGAGTTGGACACCGGGCCGTCGGCCACCCTTGCTCAACAACTTAGCAACACTTACCAATATCTCGCAGAAGAATTAAGTAGAGCTTCAGCATCGTCCCGCCGAGACTACTCCCATGACGAATCGACGCCAGCCCTTCGGCCGGACCCTGTGCGCGATGATCACCCCGTTCACCGAGGCGGGCACGCTCGACCTGGAAGGTGCCCGGCAGCTGGCCGGCCGCCTGGTGGCACAGGGCTGCGACGGTCTGGTGCTGAACGGCACCACGGGCGAGTCGCCGACCACCACGGACACGGAGAAGGCGGAACTGGTCGCGGCCGTCCGGGAGGCGGTCGGCGAGGACGTCACGCTGGTGGCAGGCGTCGGCAGCGCCGCCACGCGGCACACGATCGAGGGGGCCCTCGCGGCCGAGAAGGCGGGCGCCGACGCCGTGCTGGTGGTGACGCCGTACTACAGCAGGCCGCCGCAGGAAGCCGTGGAGGCGCACTTCCGGCAGGTCGCCGACGCGAGCGGCCTGCCGGTGATGCTCTACGACATCCCGGGCCGCACCGGCACCCGGATCGAGCCCGAGACGATGATCCGCCTCGCCGAACACCCGCGGATCGTGGCGGTCAAGGACTGCTCCTACGATTTCCTCGGCACCCAGAAGGTGCTGGCGCACACGGACCTGGCGTACTACGCGGGCTGTGACGAGCATGTGCTGGCGCTGTACGCGGTCGGCGCGGCGGGCTGTGTGAGCACGGTCGCGAACGCCGCCCCCGGCCCGATCGCCGCGATCCTCGACGCCTTCGACGCCGGCGACACCGCCCGGGCGACCGAACTCCAGTTGCGGGCAACGCCGTTGATCGAGGCGATGATGGGCGCGGGGCTGCCGGGCACGGTCACCGCCAAGGCCCTGCTGGCCCGCCTGGGCCTGCCCGCGGGCCCGGTGCGCGCACCGCTGCTTCCCGCCGGCCGGGAGGCGGCCGACGGGCTGCTGGCGCGGTACGAGACGCTGGCCGCGCCCTGATCAGCGGTCGGCGAACACCGGTTGCCAGTACGTGGGGGTCGACTCGGGGTCCGGAGTCTCGTAGCCGCTCAGCGGGACGATGTCCGTCCTGCCGATCGTGACCAGCACCAGCCGGAGCCGGTACAGCTCCATGCCGGGGTCCCGCTCCCAGGCGATGAGCCGCTTGTCGTCCACCCAGGCGAGCAGCTGCGCGCCGCGCACCCGGGTGATCTCCTTGCCGCTTCGCGGATCACGGATCGAGGAGTACGACGTGCCGTGCGGCTCCGCCACCGGCCCCCAGGCGGCGAGCCGTCCGTCCGGGGACAGCCGGGCGCTCACGTCCGACCTCAGCCGGCGCTCGTTCGCGGGCGCGGCGGCCTCCCGGCCCGTGAGGTCGTAGAACTGCTGCATGCCGTCCCGGGACCCCACGATCCGCGCGTACAGCAGGTCACCGGTGCGGCTGAAGGCGAAGTCCTCGCGGCCCTGGGCGGCACGGTTCGGCGCGACGCGGGCCCAGGTTCCCCTGCCGGAGGCCACGTCCAGGATCTCGAAGCCGGTCCGGGGCATGGATCCGAACCGCGGCCCCCAAGTGCTGCGGCCGGTCTGCGCGTCGGTGACCTTGCCGAACCCGTCGGGATTCTCGCTGTACGTCGTGGCGACCAGCCTGTGGCCGTCCGGCGAGAAGGCGAGCCCTCCGACGCCGTGGGCCACCGGGATCCACCGCTCGACCTCCCCCGTCGCGAGGTCGAGCAGGCCGATGCGGGCGGCGGGCAGCTTCCGCTCCAGCACGGCGGCGGTCCGCAGGCCCGGGGCGACGGCCACGAACGACCAGCGGGCGTCCTTCCGGTACCGGCCGGTCCTGGGGTTCAGCAGCCAGTACGTGCGCTCACCGAGCGCGAGGCCGGCGCTGTGCGGCACGGTACGGGTCGTGTAGTACGCGGCCAGTGCCGACCGCCCGGCCGCGATCAGCTCGCGCGGCGGCGACTGGTCGGGGTGGGCGTGGACGGCACGGGAGTCCGGCACGCCGGACGGCCGTACGTCCTTGGTGCCGCCGGAGTCCAGCAGCGGCACCCCGGCACCGATGGCGATCACCGCGGCGGCGGCAGCGGCGACGGACGCCAGCCGGCGGGTACGGCGGCGCCGACGGGCGCCCAGCACCCGGTCGGCGAATCCCGGCGGCACCGGCGGCTGCTGCGCGGCCTGCTCCCGCAGCGCGTCGCGCACGAGGTCCTCGACGTTCACGGACGCACCTCCACGGGCGAGAAGCCACGGGACGGCTGGTGCCGCCGGGGTTCCCGTGCCGCCAACTCGGGGGCCAGTTCACGGAGTCTGGCCAGGGAGCGGTGGGTGGTGGACCGTACGGTGCCCACCGAGCAGCCCAGCAGCCGGGCCACTTCGGCCTCGGGCAGGTCCTCGAAGGTGGAGGTCCCCCCGCTCGAGCGAAGCCGAGAGTGGGGGAGGAGGACCAGCACGGTGCGCTGGCGGGCGGTGAGCCGGGACAGGGCCGCGCGCAGCACGAGCCGCAGCTCGGCGGCGCCGGATGCGTCCGGGGCCGCGGGGGTCTCCGGCGGTCGGCGACCGTGACCTCGCGCCGCGGCCACTTCAGCCGCCAGCGGCTGATCTGCTGCCGGTAGAGGATCCGCCGGACATAGGCCTTCGGCTCGTCGATCCGCTGCCAGCGCCCGGCCGCCTTGACCAGCGCGTTCTGCAGCATGTCCTCGGCGGCGTGCCGGTCCCCGCCGGTCAGCAGGACGGCCGTCCTCAGCAGCGCCGACGACCGGCCGGCCACGAACTCCCGGAAACTCTCGTGTGCCTCGGCATCCATCGTCACCTTCTCCGTCCCCCGGGCCGACCTGCTGTCGGGGCCCTGCATCCCTGGTGACGCGGGGGCGAGGGCGCCACTATGCCTGCCCGGCGGAAGAAAATCCCGCGCCCCGCCCGCCGCGGCGCCGTACGGTGATCGCGTGAGCCGCCCTCTGTTGTTCCTGGACGTCGACGGTCCGCTCAACCCGTACGCGGCCCAGCCGGAGCGCCGCCCCGAGGGCTGTACGACGATCAGGGCGTCCCTACGTCCCGGCCGGCCCCTGCGGCTGTGGCTGAACCCGTCCCACGGCCCGGCGCTGCTGTCGCTCGGCTACGACCTGTGCTGGGCGACGACGTGGATGGCCGAGGCCAACCGCTGGATCGCCCCGGTGCTGGGGCTGCCCGAGCTGCCGTACGTCGACTTCGGCGGCCAGTTGTTCGCCGAGCGGCCGGACGGGGTCCACTGGAAGACGGTGGCGATCGTGCGGTACGCCGGGGGCCGCCCGTTCGCGTGGGTGGACGACGAGCAGAGCCCGGCGGACAGCGCCTACGTGGCGGCGCATCACTGCGGGCCCGCGCTGCTGTACCACGTCGATCCGAGGACCGGCCTGCGGGCGGAGGACTTCACGGCGCTGGCGAAGGCCGCGTCCGGGCTCGTGACACGGCTGTGACAGTCGGCGGACGCCGCCATGACGTCACCTAAGCAAACTCTAAGAAACAGGGCGAAAAGCCGATATTCGGACATTTAGCCCCTGCTTCCGACGATGCGAGCAGCGACACCGCCGACCCGCCGAAGGAAATCCCATGAGCGTCACCGTCACCACCGCCCAGACCGAAGCCTCCGCACTGGCTCCGCGCGAGCGGGAGACCCTCCACCACATCGCCGCCGGGCGCACCTACCTCCAGACGGCCCGCCACATGGGGCTCTCCCAGCACACGGTCGACGCCTACCTCCGCCGCATCCGGGCCAAGCTCAACATCAACAGCACGGCCGAACTGACCCGGCTGGCCATCGCCCTGGGCCTGTGACCCGGAGCCGGACGACCGACGGCGGCCGCGCTCGGGGCGGCCGCCGTCGGTCGTCTGTGCCGTCCGCGTCAGTTGTGGCTGTGCAGGATGTCGTTCAGGCCGCCCCACACCGCGTTGTTCGGACGGGCCTCGACGGCGCCGGTGACCGAGTTGCGGCGGAAGAGGATGTTGGAGGCGCCGTTGAGCTCACGGGCCTTGACGATCTGGCCGTCGGGCATCGTGACCCGGGTGCCCGCGGTGACGTACAGGCCGGCCTCGACCACGCACTCGTCGCCGAGCGCGATGCCGACGCCCGCCTCGGCGCCGATCAGGCAGCGCTCGCCGATGGAGATGATCACGTTGCCGCCGCCGGACAGCGTGCCCATGGTGGAGGCGCCGCCGCCGATGTCCGAGCCGTCGCCGACCACGACACCCGCGGAGATCCGGCCCTCGACCATGGAGGTGCCGAGCGTGCCGGCGTTGAAGTTGACGAAGCCCTCGTGCATGACCGTGGTGCCCTCGGCGAGGTGCGCGCCCAGGCGGACCCGGTCGGCGTCGGCGATCCGCACGCCCTTCGGGGCGACGTAGTCGGTCATGCGCGGGAACTTGTCGATCGAGGTGACCTGGAGGTGCAGGCCCTCGGCGCGGGCGTTCAGCCGCACCTTCTCGACGTCGTCCACGGCGACCGGGCCGAGCGAGGTCCAGGCGACGTTGGCGAGGTGCCCGAAGATGCCGTCCAGGCTCTGGCCGTGCGGCTTGACCAGGCGGTGCGAGAGCAGGTGCAGCCGCAGGTAGGCGTCGTGCGCGTCGATCGGCTTCTCGTCGAGCGAGGCGATGACCGTACGGACCGCGACCACCTCGACGCCCCGGCGGGCGTCCGGGCCGATCGCCGCGGTCGCGCCGGTGCCGAGCAGCTCGGCGGCCCGCTCGGCGGACAGGCGCTCGGTGCCGGCGGGGCCGGGCTCCGCGACGAGTTCGGGGGCCGGGAACCAGGTGTCGAGAACGGTGCCGTCGGAGGCGAGGGTGGCAAGGCCGGCGGCGACGGCGCCGGTGGTACGAGAAGCAGTGTCGGTCATGCAGGAAACCTAACGTGGGGAAGGTCGTGGGGGCGAACCCGTACGGGCGGCGTCTCAGGTGCCGGGCGCGGGTTCAGGGGATCACCCGAGCCAGCACGGCGCGCGCGTACCCCTCGTCGTACGAACCGCCCGTCAGCAGTACCTGAAGACAGATGCCGTCCATCAGCGCGAGCAGGGCACGCGCCGTGACCGCGTCCGTGCGCCGGGCGATCCTCACCGCCGCCTCCTCGGTCCACTCGGCCGCGACCGGGCGCAGCGCGGGCCGCCGCAGTGCGGCCAGATACAGCTCGTACTCCAGCTCCACGCCCGTACGGTCGCCGCTCAGCCACTCCCCCAGCACCCGGGCGAGGTCCGTCGCGAGGTCGCCCCGGCCGTCCTTGTCCTCGGGCAGCCGCTCGGCCAGCACCTTGGCGTACCCCTCGTTCGCCTGCCGCAGGGCGGCCACCATCAGCTCCTCCAGGGTGGCGAAGTGGTACGTCGTGGAGCCCAGCGGCACATCCGCCTCGGCGGCGACCGTGCGGTGACTCAGCCCCGCGATGCCCTTGCTCCCGACCACCCGGATCGCCGCGTCGATGATCCGCTGCCGCCGCTCGGGGTCGTGTCGGCGGGGCATCAGTGAGCGCCTCCCATGTTCAGCACCACCACTCCCCCGACGATCAGCAGGATCCCCGCGACCTTGGTCGCGCTCAGCCCCTCCCCGAACAGCAGCAGGCCGAGCAGCGCGATGGCCGCGGTGCCCACCCCGGACCAGATCGCGTACGCCGTGCCGATCTGCACGGTCTTCAGGGTCCGGGCGAGCAGTGCGAAGGCGACAAGGTAGCCCAGGGCCGTCACGAGGGAGGGCCAGAGCCGGCTGAACCCCTCGCTGTACTTCATCGCCGTCGTCGCGGCGACCTCGGCGGCGATGGCGCCGGCGAGCAACAGGTATCCCATGTGTACAAGCGTACACAACGTTTGCGTACGCCCGTACACATAACAAGTTTCATTTTCATAGAAACCGCTCGCTGAAACGCCCCACACCGGCCCCTCGGCTCCACTACTGTGCAGCCCTCGGCACCACCACTGCTTCACAGTTCACCCACCTCACCCACACACCCCGGCCGTCGCCCTGGGCGGCGGTGGAGACCCACGCATGCCTGAAAACACCCCCCACCCCCCGCAGCACCGGCCCTGGGAGAACGGCTGGGCCCCGGACACCTCGCGGGCTCCCGGCACCCGAAGACTGTGGCTGGCCGGCGCACTGGCGCTGGCCACCGTCGCCACCGGCGTGACCGCGATAGCCGTCAGCAGCCGGACCCCGCAGGAGAAGGCCTCCCCGGCCACGACCGCAGCGGCCACGGACAACGGCCCCGGCCTGCTCTCCTTCGCCTCCCCGCCGGCGAGTACGGCACCTCACCCCAAGGGCGAGAGCGCCATGACCTCGGGGACGCCCTCCGCCCCCGCCTCCCCCACGCCCACGACCACGGCCACGGCCCACGCGCAGCAGTCCGGGCCCGCCAAGTCCCCGGCACCGCACAGGAGTTCCTCGAAGCCCTCGGCCGAGTGGCGCTCCGTCCGCTCCCTCAACTACCCGGACCGTTACTGGCACATCACCGGCGACTACGTGAAGCTGGAGCCGGTCGCCTCACCCTCGGACCGCCTCGCCGCCACCTTCAAGCTCGTCAAGGGCCTGTCCGACGCCCGCTGTTACTCCTTCGCCACCGCCGACGGCGCCTACCTGCGTCACCGCAACTTCCTCCTGCGCGCCGAGCACGACGACGGCTCGCCGCTCTTCGGCCGGGACGCCACGTTCTGCCCCCGCACGTCCTCCTTCAGCGGCGCGACCATGCTGGAGTCCGTCAACTACCCCGGCCGCTTCCTGCGCCACCAGAACTTCCAGCTGAAGCTGGACCCGTACCAGAACACCGGCCTGTACCGGGCGGACTCGGCGTTCTCGCTGGTGGACGGGCTCGCCTGAACACACGAAAGCGGCGGCACCCGTCAGGTGCCGCCGCTTCACGCGCGGATGTCTCAGACGTTGAACCCGAGCGCCCTCAGCTGCTCGCGGCCGTCGTCCGTGATCTTGTCGGGGCCCCACGGCGGCATCCAGACCCAGTTGATGCGCAGCTCGTTGACCAGGCCGTCGGTGGCGGACTTGGCCTGGTCCTCGATGACGTCCGTCAGCGGGCAGGCCGCCGAGGTCAGCGTCATGTCGATCGTCGCGATGTTCGCGTCGTCGATGTGGATGCCGTAGATCAGGCCGAGGTTGACGACGTCGATGCCCAGCTCGGGGTCGACGACGTCGTACAGGGCCTCACGGAGTTCGTCTTCCGAGGCCGGCTTCATCTCAGCGGTGTCGGTCATGCCGTCTTCCTTTCGGCGTCGGCGCCACCCAGCGCCTGGGCCGTCGCGTCCTTCCACGCCATCCAGCTCAGGAGGGCGCACTTGACCCGGGCGGGGTACTTGGAGACACCGGCGAACGCGACCGCGTCCTCCAGCACCTCCTCCATCGCGTCGTCCGGCTCGATCCGGCCCTTGGACTGCATCAGCTCCAGGAAGGTCTCCTGGATCTTCTGCGCGTCGGCCAGTTCCTTGCCGACGAGGAGTTCGTTCAGGACGGACGCCGAGGCCTGGCTGATGGAGCAGCCCTGGCCCTCGTACGAGACGTCCTCGATCGTCGTGCCGGCGTACTTCACGCGGAGGGTGATCTCGTCGCCGCACGTCGGGTTCACATGGTGCACCTCGGCGTCGCCATCCCTCAGACCACGCCCGTGCGGGTTCTTGTAGTGGTCCAGGATGACTTCCTGGTACATGGAGTCCAGCTTCACGGTTTCAGCACGCCCCTCAGCCGAAGAAGTTCCGTACGTGCTCCAGTCCGTCGACCAGAGCGTCGATCTCGGCCGGCGTGGAGTACAGATAGAACGACGCTCGCGTGGTCGCAGGAATTCCGTAGCGCAGGCAGACGGGACGGGCGCAGTGGTGGCCGACGCGGACCGCGATGCCCTGCTCGTCGAGGACCTGGCCCACGTCGTGCGGGTGGATGTCGCCCAGCGTGAAGGAGATCGCCGCGCCCCGGTCCTCGGCCGTGGTCGGGCCGATGATCCTGAGGTCGGGGACCTCTGCGAGGCGCTTCACCGCGTACTCGGTCAGCGCGTGCTCGTGGG
Source organism: Streptomyces cellostaticus (assembly GCF_001513965.1). Lineage (GTDB taxonomy): Bacteria > Actinomycetota > Actinomycetes > Streptomycetales > Streptomycetaceae > Streptomyces > Streptomyces cellostaticus. Next base: position 162,700 of record NZ_KQ948016.1, read on the forward strand.
CGAGGATCTTGTCCATGCCGATCGAGTTCAGGTAGTCGATCGCGGCACCGAGACCGACCGCCTGGGCGATCGGCGGGGTGCCCGCCTCGAACTTGTGCGGCGCCGGGGCGTAGGTCGAGGAGTGCATCGACACCGTCTCGATCATCTCGCCGCCGCCGAGGAACGGAGGCAGGTCCTCCAGCAGCTCCTGGCGGCCCCACAGGACGCCGATGCCGGTCGGGCCGCACATCTTGTGGCCGGTGAAGGCCACGAAGTCGGCCTGGAGGGCCTGGACGTCCAGCGGCATGTGGGGGGCCGCCTGGGAGGCGTCGATGCAGACGAGGGCACCGACCTCCTGGGCGCGGCGGACTATCGCCTCGACCGGGTTGACCGTGCCCAGGATGTTCGACACCAGCACGAAGGAGACGATCTTCGTCTTCTCCGTGATGATCTCGTCGATGTTGGACAGGTCCAGGCGGCCGTCGTCGGTGAGGCCGAACCACTTCAGCTTGGCGCCGGTGCGCTGCGCGAGCAGCTGCCACGGCACGATGTTGGAGTGGTGCTCCATCTCCGTGATGACGATCTCGGTCTCGTGGTCCACCCGGTAGGGCTCGTCGGCCCAGCCCAGCATGTTGGCCACGAGGTTCAGCGACTCGGAGGCGTTCTTGGTGAAGATCACCTCGTCGCGGCTCGGCGCGTTGACGAACTCGGCGACCTTGTCGCGCGCGCCCTCGTACAGCGCCGTGGCCTCCTCGGCGAGCACATGCACACCGCGGTGGACGTTGGCGTTGTAGCGCTCGTAGTACTCGCTCAGGGCGTCCAGCACCTGGCGCGGCTTCTGCGAGGTCGCCGCGTTGTCCAGGTACACGAGCTTCTTGCCGTCGTGGACCAGCCGGTCCAGCACGGGGAAGTCCTTGCGGATCGCCTCGGTGTCGAGGAGGCCCGGCAGCTGTGTCACGCGGATGCGCCACCCTTCGTGTATGCCTCGTAGCCCTCGTCCTCCAGCTTGTCGGCGAGCTCGGCGCCGCCGGACTCGACGATGCGGCCGCCGGAGAAGACGTGGACGTAGTCGGGCTTGATGTAGCGCAGGATGCGCGTGTAGTGCGTGATCAGCAGGGTGCCGACCTCGCCGGTCTCGCGGACGCGGTTGACGCCCTCGGAGACGATGCGCAGGGCGTCGACGTCCAGGCCGGAGTCGGTCTCGTCGAGGATCGCGACCTTCGGCTTGAGCAGTTCGAGCTGGAGGATCTCGTGGCGCTTCTTCTCACCGCCGGAGAAGCCCTCGTTGACGTTGCGCTCGGCGAAGGACGGGTCCATGTTGAGGCGCTCCATGGCCTCCTTGACCTCCTTCACCCAGGTGCGCAGCTTGGGGGCCTCGCCGCGGATGGCGGTGGCGGAGGTGCGCAGGAAGTTGGAGACCGAGACGCCGGGGACCTCGACCGGGTACTGCATCGCCAGGAACAGGCCCGCGCGGGCGCGCTCGTCGACGGACATCTCCAGGACGTCCTCGCCGTCGAGCAGCACGGTGCCGCTGGTGATCGTGTACTTCGGGTGACCCGCGAGCGAGTAGGCGAGGGTGGACTTGCCGGAGCCGTTGGGGCCCATGATGGCGTGCGTCTCGCCCTGCTTCACGGTGAGGTCGACGCCCTTGAGGATCTCCTTCGTGGCGTTGTCGGCCTCGACGGTGACGTGCAGGTCTCGGATTTCAAGCGTTGCCATGGGTGCCTCAGGACTCCTGGGTGAGGGAGACGAGAACGTCGTCCCCTTCGATCTTTACGGGGTATACGGGGACGGGGCGCGTCGCGGGGAGGCCGGACGGCTTGCCGGTGCGCAGGTCGAAGGCGGAGCCGTGCAGCCAGCACTCGATCTGGCAGTCCTCCACCTCGCCCTCGGAGAGCGAGACGTTCGCGTGCGAGCAGATGTCGTGGATCGCGAACACCTCCCCCTCGGTCTTCACGACCGAGACCGGCGTGCCGTCGAGTTCCACCCGCTTCGGGGTGTCCTCCTCCAGCTCGCTCAGCCCACAGGCGCGTAGGAACGTCGACGAGGCAGTCATGCGACCGACGCCTCCAGCTCCTCTTCGATCTTGGCGATGAGGCGCTCCTCGATGTCCGCGACGCCGATCTGCTGGACCAGCCCGGCGAAGAAGCCGCGGACGACGAGGCGGCGGGCCTCGTGCTCCGGGATGCCCCGCGCCATCAGGTAGAAGAGCTGCTCGTCGTCGAAGCGGCCGGTGGCGGAGGCGTGACCGGCGCCGACGATCTCGCCGGTCTCGATCTCCAGGTTCGGCACCGAGTCGACCCGCGCGCCGTCGGTCAGCACCAGGTTGCGGTTCATCTCGTAGGTGTCGGTGCCCTCGGCGCTGGCCTCGATCAGCACGTCACCGATCCACACGGCGTGCGCGTCGTCGCCCTGGAGCGCGCCCTTGTAGACGACGTTCGACTTGCAGTGCGGGGTGTTGTGGGTGACCAGGAGGCGGTGCTCCTGGTGCTGGCCCGCGTCGGTGAAGTACAGGCCGAAGAGCTCGGCCTCGCCGCCGGTGCCGGCGTAGGCGACGCGCGGGTGCAGCCGGACGAGGTCGCCGCCGAAGGTGACCACGAACGACTTGAAGGAGGCGTCCCGGCCGATCAGCGCGTTGTGCTGGCCCACGTGCACGGCCTTGTCGTCCCAGTCCTGGACGCAGACGACGGTCAGCTTGGCGCCGTCGCCCAGGATGTAGTCGACGTTGGCGGCGAGCACCGCGTCGCCGGTGTGGTCGATGACGACGACGGCTTCGGCGAAGGCGCCCAGCTCGATCACCTGGTGGCCGTAGGCGACCCCGCCCTCACCGTGCACGGCGATGCGGATCGGCTCGGTGAGCACCGTCTCCTTGGGGACGGTGACCACGCCGGCCTGCTCGAAGGCGGAGTACGCCTGGGCGGCGACGCGGTCCACCGGGGTGCCCGCCCTGCCGAGCCGCGCGTCGTCGCGGCCGACGGTCTCGACGGTGACGCCCTCGGGGGCCTCGACGGCGACCTTCACGCCCTCGCCGCTCGCGACGGCGGTGCCGTCGTGCAGACCGCGCAGTCGCTCCAGCGGGGTGAACCGCCACTCCTCCTCGCGGCCGTGCGGGACCGGGAAGTCCGCCACGTCGAAGGACGGGGGCGCGCTCATGCGCGTGGCGACGGTCGACTCGGCGGCGACCGCGATCGAGCCGGCGGTGGTGGAACCCACCGGGATGTTCTGGGCCTCAGCCATGGCTGTCGTAGTGCTCGCTTTCTTGCGTGATTGGCTTGATGGGACAGCGGTCGGGGGCTAGCCCACCGCGCCTTCCATCTGGAGCTCGATCAGCCGGTTGAGCTCAAGGGCGTACTCCATCGGCAGCTCCTTGGCGATCGGCTCGACGAAGCCGCGCACGATCATCGCCATCGCCTCGAACTCGGTCATGCCCCGGCTCATCAGGTAGAAGAGCTGGTCGTCGCTGACCTTGGAGACGGTCGCCTCGTGGCCCATGGACACGTCGTCCTCGCGGACGTCGACGTACGGGTACGTGTCGGAGCGGGAGATGGTGTCGACCAGCAGCGCGTCGCACAGCACGTTCGACTTCGAGCCGTGGGCGCCCTCGCCGATCTCGACCAGACCGCGGTAGGACGTACGGCCGCCACCGCGCGCCACGGACTTCGAGACGATGTTGGACGAGGTGTTCGGCGCCATGTGGACCATCTTGGAGCCGGCGTCCTGGTGCTGGCCCTCGCCGGCGAAGGCGATGGAGAGGGTCTCGCCCTTGGCGTGCTCGCCCATCAGGTAGACGGCCGGGTACTTCATCGTCACCTTGGAGCCGATGTTGCCGTCGATCCACTCCATGGTCGCGCCCTCGTAGGCGACGGCGCGCTTGGTGACCAGGTTGTAGACGTTGTTCGACCAGTTCTGGATGGTCGTGTAGCGGCAGCGGGCGTTCTTCTTGACGATGATCTCGACCACGGCGGAGTGGAGGGAGTCGCTCTTGTAGATCGGGGCCGTACAGCCCTCGACGTAGTGCACGTAGGCACCCTCGTCCACGATGATCAGGGTCCGCTCGAACTGGCCCATGTTCTCCGTGTTGATACGGAAGTAGGCCTGGAGCGGGATCTCGACCTGCACACCCTTCGGCACGTAGATGAACGAGCCGCCGGACCACACGGCGCTGTTCAGCGACGCGAACTTGTTGTCGCCGACCGGGATGACGGTCCCGAAGTACTCCTTGAAGAGCTCGGGGTGCTCCTTCAGCGCGGTGTCGGTGTCCAGGAAGATGACGCCCTGCTCCTCCAGGTCCTCGCGGATCTGGTGGTAGACGACCTCCGACTCGTACTGGGCGGCGACACCGGCGACGAGGCGCTGCTTCTCGGCCTCCGGGATGCCCAGCTTGTCGTAGGTGTTCTTGATGTCCTCGGGCAGGTCCTCCCAGGACTCCGCCTGCTTCTCCGTGGAGCGCACGAAGTACTTGATGTTGTCGAAGTCGATGCCCGAGAGGTCCGAGCCCCAGTTCGGCATGGGCTTCTTCTCGAACAGGCGCAGGCCCTTGAGGCGGAGCTTGGTCATCCACTCCGGCTCGCTCTTCTTCGCCGAGATGTCCCGGACCACGTCCTCGTTCAGGCCACGCTTCGCGGAGGCACCGGCCTCGTCGGAGTCGGCCCAGCCGTATTCGTACTTGCCCAGACCCTCGAGTTCGGGGTGGGCAGTCTCCGTGGGGAGAGTCATGCGGGGTTCCTCCCGGCCGTGCTAGCAGATGCGTCAGTGGAAATCTTGGGGATGAACGTCGTGCAGACGCCGTCGCCGTGGGCGATGGTCGCCAGTCGCTGGACGTGGGTTCCCAGCAGCTCGGCGAAGATCTCCGTCTCCGCCTCGCACAGCTGCGGGAACTGTTCCGCCACGTGGGCGACCGGGCAGTGGTGCTGGCACAGCTGCTCGCCGACCGGTGCGCTGCGCGCCGTAGCAGCGTACCCGTCGACACTCAGGGCCTTGGCCAGCGCTTCGGCGCGTTTGTCGGGGCCGACGCCCTCGACCGCCTTGCGGTACGCGCCCGCCTGGGCGGCGATCCGGGCGCGGGCGAAGGCGGCGACCGCCTCGGCGCCGCCCTCCTGCTCGGCGATCCAGCGCAGGGCGTCCACGGCGAGCTTGTCGTACGACTGGTCGAAGGCGTCGCGGCCGCAGTCCGTCAGCGCGAAGACCTTGGCGGGGCGGCCACGGGTCCGGGCGCCGTACACCCGCTGCTCGCGCGCCTCCACGACGTCGTCGGCGACCAGGGCGTCCAGGTGCCGCCGTACGGCCGCCGGGGTCAGTCCCAGGCGTCCGGCGAGTTCGGTGACGGTCGACGGGCCGTGGTCCAGGATGGACCGCGCGACCCGGTTGCGCGTCGATCGCTCCCCGGTCGCGAGCTCCTCATGGGGGGCCACCAAGGCCTCCCGAGTCTCGCCGACGTTTTTCACAACGCCATTGTTGCGTAATTCCTCAGGGCCTGACAAGCCGTGTCCGGATCACCGAACGGTGCCCTGCATCACTTAGGCATACCTAATCTGACCTGCGGAAATGATCTTCTGATCGATCATTCGCCGATCATTCGGTGATGGCCTTCCGGCGATTTCGGTGGCGCCGGACAGGCCCGTCGGGAAGACTCCCGAACCATGCCCATACCCCCTCCGACCGGCCCTCTTGTCACTCGCGACACCGTCGCCGCACAGCTGCGCCTGCTGGGTGTCGAGACCGGCGAGATTCTCCTCGTGCACACCTCGCTCAGCTCCCTCGGCTGGGTCAACGGAGGGGCCGTCGCCGTCGTGCAGGGGCTCCTCGACGCCCTCGGCCCGTCCGGCACGCTCGTCGTCCCGACCCAGTCCGCGGACCTGTCCGACCCGGCCGTGTGGGGCAATCCCCCCGTGCCCGAGGAGTGGTGGGACAGGATCCGCGCCACGATGCCCGACTACGACCCGCTGATCACCCCCTCGCGCGGGGTCGGCGTGCTCCCGGAGACCGTGCGCACCTGGCCGGGCGCCCGGCGCAGCGCGCACCCGCAGACCTCGTTCGCGGCGCTCGGGCCGCGCGCCGCGGAGATCACCGAGGGCCACGCCCCCGACTGCCGGCTGGGCGAGCGCAGCCCGCTCGCCCGGCTGGAGAAGCTGGCCGCCCGGGTCCTGCTGCTGGGCGCGGGCTACGACGCCTGTACCAGCTTCCACCTCGCCGAGTACCGCATACCGTCCCCGCTGGTACGGGTGGGCCGGCCGGCACCGGGCGGCGGCTGGGAGTCGGTCACCGAGGTGTCGATCACCTCGGACCGCTTCGACGAGCTGGGCCACGACTTCGAACGGGACCGGCCGGTCGTACGGGGAAAGGTCGGCTCGGCCGACGTACGGCTGTTCCCGGTGGCGGACGCGGTGGCCTACGCCGAGCGGTGGCTGGCGGTGCACCGGCCCCGTGCGGAGGAGTTCCCGCACCCGGCCGCCTGAGCGGTCCGACATCTCCCTAGACTCTTGAGCCATGCGAAGTGAGCCCGTGGTCCAGGTCCAGGCCCTGGTGAAGCGGTACGGCACGAAGACCGCGGTGGACGGCCTCGACCTGGCGGCCCAGGCGGGTGTGACCGCCGTACTCGGTCCCAACGGGGCGGGGAAGACGACCACGGTCGAGACCTGCGAGGGGTACCGGAAGCCGGATTCCGGCACGGTGCGCGTCCTGGGCCTCGACCCGGTACGGCAGTCCGCCGAGCTGCGTCCCCGTATCGGCGTGATGCTCCAGTCCGGGGGTGTGTACTCCGGCGCCCGGGCGGACGAGATGCTGCGGCACGTGGCCAGGCTGCACGCGCATCCGCTGGACGTGGACGCGCTGATCGAACGCCTCGGGCTCGGCTCCTGCGGACGCACCGGCTACCGGCGGCTCTCCGGCGGCCAGCAGCAGCGGCTCGCGCTCGCCATGGCCGTGGTGGGCCGTCCCGAGCTGGTGTTCCTGGACGAGCCGACCGCCGGCCTGGACCCCCAGGCCCGCCGGGCCACCTGGGACCTGGTCGGGGACCTGCGCGCCGACGGCGTCTCGGTGATCCTCACCACGCACCACATGGAAGAGGCCGAGCAGCTCGCCGACGACGTGGCGATCATCGACGGCGGCCGGGTCATCGCCCAGGGCTCCCCCGAGGAGCTGTGCAAGGGCGGTGCCGAGAACACCCTGCGCTTCACCGGCCGCCCCGGCCTCGACGTGGCCTCGCTGCTCAAGGCGCTCCCGGCCGACTGCACGGCCGCCGAGCTGACCCCGGGCAGCTACCGGGTCGTCGGCAACGTCGACCCGCAGCTGCTGGCCACGGTGACCTCGTGGTGCGCCCAGCACGGGGTGATGCCGGACCGGATCTCGGTGGAGCGGCACACCCTGGAAGACGTCTTCCTGGAGCTGACCGGCAAGGAGCTGCGCTCGTGACTGTGGGTACGTACACACCGAAGCCCGGTGCCGCCCCGCTCCCCCGCATGATCGGAGCCCAGGCGGCGCTGGAGACCAGGATGCTGCTGCGCAACGGCGAGCAGCTGCTGCTGACGGTCGTGATCCCGACCCTGCTGCTGGTGCTCTTCAGCTCCGTGGACATCGTGGACACCGGCAAGGGCAGGGCGGTCGACTTCCTCGCCCCGGGCATCCTGGCTCTCGCCGTGATGTCGACGGCGTTCACCGGGCAGGCCATCGCGACCGGCTTCGAGCGCCGCTACGGCGTGCTCAAGCGGCTCGCCTCCTCCCCGCTGCCGCGCTGGGGCCTGATGGCCGCGAAGACGGCGTCCGTCCTGGTCACGGAGATCCTCCAGGTGATCCTGCTGACGGTGATCGCCTTCGCGCTGGGCTGGTCCCCGCACGGCAACCCCCTCGCCGTCCTGCTGCTGCTGATCCTCGGCACGGCCGCCTTCTCCGGGCTCGGCCTGCTGATGGCGGGCACGCTGAAGGCGGAGGCGACGCTGGCCGCCGCCAACCTGGTCTTCCTGCTGCTGCTCGTCGGCGGCGGCGTGATCGTGCCGCTCGACAAGTTCGGCTCGGCCGGAGCGCACATCCTCGGCCTGCTCCCCATCTCCGCCCTCTCGGACGGCCTGCGGGACGTGCTCCAGCACGGGGCCGGGATGCCCTGGGGCGACCTGGGCATCCTCGCCGGGTGGGCGGTCGTGGGGCTGGCCGCGGCCGGGAGGTTCTTCCGGTGGGAGTGACCCGTTCAGGTGCCCCCTCGTGAAAGCGTGCACAAGCGGCGGCCTACGATGGTGCGCGTGCCAAAGCTGAACCGCGCCGACGCCCAGGCGGCCCTGCGCAACCCGCTCGCCTTCATCGCCGAACGCTGGACCCCGGACCCCCGGACGGTCCGCCGGGCGGCGCTCGCCGCGCTCGTCATGTCGGTGGTGATCGTGGTCACCGGCGGTGCCGTCCGCCTGACCGGCTCGGGCCTGGGCTGCCCGACCTGGCCCACCTGCACGGACGACTCGCTGACCACCACCAGCGCGATGGGCTTCCACGGTGCCATCGAGTTCGGCAACCGCATGCTGACGTACGTGCTGTGCGCCGCCATCGGCTGGGCGATCATCGCAGTGCGCTCCGAGAAGCCGTACCGGCCGAGCCTCACCCGGCTCGGCTGGACGCAGTTCTGGGTGGTCATGGGCAACGCGGTGCTCGGCGGCATCGTGGTCCTGGTGGGCCTGAACCCGTACACGGTCGCCGCCCACTTCCTGCTCTCCACGGGGCTCATCGCCATCGCCACGGTGATGTGGCAGCGCACCCGCGAGGGCGACGGGGCGCCGCGGCCGCTGGTCGGCAAGGCCGTGCAGCAGCTGGTCTGGTTCCTGGTGGCCGCGTCCGTGCTGCTGATCGCGGTCGGCACGGTGGTGACCGGGGCCGGGCCGCACGCGGGTGACTCCAGCGAGGTCGACCGGATCCACATCGACTGGGAGACGGTCAGCAAGCTGCACGCCGTGCTCGCCTGGATCGTGGTGACCCTCACCTTCGCCCTGTGGTTCGTCCTCAAGGCCGTCGACGCCCCCAAGGGGCCCCTGGACCGCACCCGCGACCTGTTCCTGATCCTGCTCGGGCAGGGTGTCATCGGCTACGTCCAGTACTTCACGCACCTGCCCGAGGCCCTCGTCGGCCTCCACATGTTCGGCTCGTGCCTGGTGTGGATCGGTGTGCTGCGCGTCCTGCTGTCGCTGCGGGAGCGCCCGCAGGCCGCCCTGGACCTGCCCGGTCCCTCGGCCGAGGTGACGGTGGGCACGCGCGCGTGAGTCACCCGTACGTGGTCACCAGCGCGTCGATCGCCGGCCCGAGGTAGGCGCGGGTCAGCTCGGCACGGCGGTCGAGCCGGCCGGCATCCGCCGGGGCCGGCTCCGCGTAGCGCCGGCGCGCGATGTCCTCGACGACCTCCGCGGGAGCGCCGAGAGCGGGCAGTTCGGTGAGCGCCTCCCGCTTGGAGATCAGCCGCCCGTCGCGCAGGGTCACGGTGGCCCGGGCGAAGGTCAGCAGCCCCAGGTCGACCCAGATGTCCTGCCGCCACAGCCGGGCCTTGTCGACCGCGGGCCGCCAGAAGCGGCGCTGGTCCTCGACGACGAAGTCGTCCAGCTGCCGGTCCGGTACCGCAGGGAGCAGTCCGCGCGGTGGCGTGCCGTACAGCACCCGGCCGAAGTCGTGCAGCTCACGCCGTGTGACGGGGGTGACCGGGCGGCGCATGACATGTCCGTGCGCCCAGGTCAGGTGCGAGCGGTCCGGGTCGTCCAGCGTGGCCGGGGTGAGGTAGCTGCAGTGCAGCTGGGCGGCGAGCGGTTCGGCGCGCAGCCTGCGGTGCAGCGTCACCACCCGCCGTACGGTGCTCAGGCGTGGCGGACCGGGCAGGACCGCGATCAGATCCAGGTCGCTGCGGCCCTCCTGGTAGTCCCCGCCGGCCAGTGAGCCGTGCGCCCAGACGGCGAGGGGGCTCAGGTGCGACAGTCCGTGCAGGAAACGGTCGAGCAGCGCGTCGGTCGGCATCGCACCAGTCTGTACAGCGCGCACACCGCCGTACAGTCCTCAGCCCAGCCCGTACACCCGCCGCGCGGTGTCCGCCGCGACCATCCGGGCCACCCGCTGCGCGTCTCCCAGGCTCCACGCGCCCTCGGCGACCCAGGTGCCCAGCACCTGGGCCAGGGCCTCGCGGAACAGGCTGGCGCCGACGACGTGCAGCTCGGGCAGGCCGTGGGCGCCGCTGGAGAAGAGGATCTTGCCGAAGGGGGCCAGCTCCAGGATCTCGGCGAGGACCGTGGCCGCCCGGGCGCCGGTACGGACGAGGGCGGCGCCCGAGTCGGCGTACACGTGCGGGAAGACACCGGCCAGGTGGGCGGCGTGGCGGTGGTACGGGTAGCCGTGCAGCAGGATCAGGTCGGTGCCGAGGCCCGCGGTGGCCCGGACGAAGTCGGTGAGCAGGACCGGGTCCGTACGGTCGATGCGCGAGCCCGGTTCCCCGAGGCCCGCGTGCAGCTGGAGCGGCAGCCCCGAGGCGACCGCGTTCCACAGCAGGTGGCGCAGCAGGACCGGGTCGGTCAGCTCGCCGCCGACCCGCCGCCCGGCCAGCCAGCGGGCCGCCGCACCCCGTACCTCCCCCGGCCCGGGCGGTTCGGGCGCGAGGGCCAGGCCGTGTCGCAGACCCGCGACGGAGGTGAAGGCGACGGCCTCCGCGGCGGCTCCGTGCACCGATTCGGCGAGGTTGGCGAGGAAGGACTCGACGGTGCCGGAGGTGTCGGCGACCTGCTCGGCGAGCAGCTCCAGCCGGACGATCTCGCGTGCCTCGGCGCCTCCCGCAGAGGCCATCTCGGTGGGGCCGGTGAGGTCGCCGGGCAGGCCCGTGTCGACCAGGTACGTGGTGATGCCGCTGCCCCGCAAGAGCCGGCGGCCCGCCTCCAGGACGCCGAGTTCGCGGCGGCGAGCGAGATAGCGGGCGGGCGGGCAGTGCGGTTCCAGGCCGAGGAGGGGTGGGCACCAGCGCCTCACGGCGAAGCCCGTCTGCGTGTCGAAGAGGGTGGTGCCCGCTGCGGGTGGGCCCTCGGTGCGGGCCAGCTGGGCCTCGAAGGTGCCGAGGCCCAGTTCCGTGCGGAGCACTCCGTGGCAGTACTGGTCCACGAGGGACGGCGTTTCGATCATTCCGGCTCCCGTGGGACGCTGTGCCTTACAGGTCCTAACGGGTGAACCGGGTGTGAGGTCGCGGTTCAGCTCGGGGGTACGGGCTGTTCGGCGGATACACGCCTCAGGTGGCTGATCGCGCCCACGCGGCGGAGCCGTATATCGGTACAGCCCCGCGCCCCTGCGGGGCGCGCTGCTCAGCCGCCGATCTGAATGCCGGCCATGCGCTTCCACTCGTACGGGCCCGTCTGGACCTTTGCCGCGAACTCGCCGTCGAAGGACTCGTGGACCGTGATGCCGGCCTTCTCCACGGCCTGCCGGGCGATCTCGGTGCTGGGGGCCACCAGGTCGCCCCAGCCGCCGTCCTCGCCGACGAGCACGATGCGGGCGCCGCGTTCGCCGATGTGGGCCACCTGGCCCTCGGCGCCGCCGTGCGCCTTCGCGAAGGCGCTGATCTGGTGGGCGAGCCGGGTCACCTTGCGCTCGGCCTTCGGGTCAACCTGCTGCGTGTCTGCCATACCCCGGATGCTACTCACGAGTAGATCAGCTGGCGAGAGCAGGTCCGTGTGACGTGTGTCAGCGCAGGAAGGGGTCCACCGCGACCGCGACGAAGAGGATCGACACGTACGTGATCGACCAGTGGAAGAGGCGCATCTCCTTGAGCTTGGCGCCCGTCACCTCGGCCTTCGCCCGGTTCTGCAGGCCGTGCGCCTCCCACAGCCAGAAGCCGCCGGCCGCGAGCGCCACCACCGTGTAGAACCAGCCGGTGTAGCCGAGCGGGGTCAGCAGCAGGGAGACGGCGACCATCACCCAGCTGTAGATCACGATCTGCTTGGCGACCACCTTGTTGGAGGCGACGACCGGGAGCATCGGCACGCCCACGCGCGCGTAGTCCTCCTTGACCTTCATGGACAGCGGCCAGTAGTGCGGCGGCGTCCAGAAGAACATCACGAGGAAGAGGATGACCGGCGCCCACGACATGGAGTTCGTGACGGAGGACCAGCCGATCAGCACCGGGAGGCAGCCGGCGATGCCGCCCCACACGATGTTCTGGGACGTGCGCCGCTTGAGGATCATCGTGTAGACGACGACGTAGAAAAGGAGCGCTCCGAGGGACAGCCAGGCCGACAGCCAGTTGACGGTCAGTCCGAACAGCAGCGTCGAGACGACCGCCAGGGTGATGCCGAAGGCCATGCACTCGCGCGGGCTGACCATGCCGGTCACCAGCGGCCGCTGCGAGGTGCGGTCCATCAGGGCGTCGATGTCCCGGTCGATGTACATGTTCAGCGCGTTGGCGCCGCCCGCGGAGAGGTAGCCGCCGACGCAGGTGAGCAGGACCAGCTTCAGGTCGGGCACACCCTGCTGTGCCAGGAACATCACCGGCACGGTGGTGATGAGCAGCAGCTCGATGATCCGCGGCTTGGTCAGCGCCACGAACGCCTTGACACGGGCCCCGAACGGCCGGTGAACCGGGCTTTGGCTCGTCCCGAGCGCACCCGCTGGACGGGATTCGACGGCCGTCACGCACACCCCTGACAGAGACATCCCAGCAAGCCTCCCCGTGTGAAGTACCGGTAAAGGCTCGCGCGTACCACGCCACTTTAGACGTTGCCCATACCTCGGCCTTCGCGGGGGTGGGGTCGTGTTGGCGGGCGTCCCATTCGAGGTGCCGTAGGGCTCGATTGAGCAGTCAGATGAGCGGCTCCGTATTCATGTGCCGAATGCGTCCTCGGCCAGTCGGGAGGCGGATCGTGCGGACTCCCGGCAGTCTGGAATGACTCGAAAAAACGCACGTCTTTACGGGGGTAGGCTCGGCACCGGCCGGTGGGCACGACGTGCACCGGCGGGCCGGGTGGGCGCATGCCCCGAAGACCGGCGACCGACATGTGGAGAGGAGCCCTGACCCAGGGTGAGCACCAAGCCGACCACCACAGACCTTGAGTGGACCGAGCTGGACCAGCGGGCCGTGGACACCGCCCGTGTCCTGGCCGCCGACGCCGTACAGAAGGTCGGCAACGGCCATCCCGGTACGGCGATGAGCCTGGCACCGGCCGCCTACACCCTCTTCCAGAAGGTGATGAGGCACGACCCGGCCGACCCGGAGTGGGTCGGGCGCGACCGCTTCGTGCTGTCCGCCGGCCACTCGTCCCTGACCCTCTACACGCAGCTCTACCTGGCCGGATTCGGCCTGGAGCTGGACGACCTGAAGGCCTTCAGGACGTGGGGTTCGAAGACCCCTGGCCACCCGGAGTACGGGCACACCAAGGGCGTCGAGACGACGACCGGCCCGCTCGGCCAGGGTGTCGCCAACGCGGTGGGCATGGCGATGGCCGCCCGCTACGAGCGCGGTCTGTTCGACCCGGACGCTGCGCAGGGCGAGTCCCCCTTCGACCACTTCGTCTACGTCATCGCCGGTGACGGCTGCCTCCAGGAGGGCATCTCCGCCGAGGCGTCCTCGCTCGCCGGTCACCAGGAACTCGGCAACCTGGTCCTGCTCTGGGACGACAACCACATCTCGATCGAGGGCGACACCGAGACGGCCGTCTCCGAGGACACCGTCAAGCGGTACGAGGCCTACGGCTGGCACGTGCAGCGGATCGCCCCGAAGCCGGACGGCGATCTCGACCCGCACGCCCTCTACAACGCCATCGAGGCCGCGAAGAAGGTCACGGACAAGCCGTCCTTCATCGCGATGCGCTCGATCATCGCCTGGCCGGCCCCGAACGCCCAGAACACCGAGGCCGCGCACGGCTCGGCCCTCGGTGACGAGGAGGTCGCGGCCACCAAGCGCGTCCTCGGCTTCGACCCGGAGCAGGCCTTCGAGGTCTCCGACGCGGTGCTGAACCACACCCGCGAGGCCCTCGACCGCGGCCGCCAGGCCAAGGCGGAGTGGGAGAAGTCGTTCCAGGAGTGGCGCGACAACAACGTCGAGCGGGCCACCGAGTTCGACCGCGTCAGCAAGGGCGAGCTGCCCACCGGCTGGGAGGAGAAGCTCCCGGTCTTCGAGGCGGGCAAGGGCATCGCGACGCGTGCCGCCTCCGGCAAGGTGCTGCAGGCGCTCGGCGCGGTCATCCCCGAGCTGTGGGGCGGCTCCGCCGACCTCGCCGGTTCGAACAACACGACCATCGACAAGGACAGCTCGTTCCTGCCGGCGGACAACCCGCTGCCGGAGGCGGACCCGTACGGCCGCACGATCCACTTCGGCATCCGTGAGCACTCCATGGCCGCGGAGATGAACGGCATCGCGCTGCACGGCAACACCCGCATCTACGGCGGCACCTTCCTGGTGTTCTCCGACTACATGCGCAACGCGGTGCGGCTGTCGGCCCTGATGCACCTGCCGGTGACGTACGTGTGGACGCACGACTCCATCGGTCTCGGCGAGGACGGCCCGACCCACCAGCCGGTCGAGCACCTGGCCTCGCTGCGTGCCATCCCGGGTCTGAACATCGTCCGTCCGGCGGACGCCAACGAGACCGCGATCGCCTGGCGCGAGATCCTGTCGCGCTACACGAAGGAGTTCGGCAAGGGCGCCCCGCACGGCCTCGCGCTGACCCGCCAGGGCGTGCCGGTCTACGAGCCCAACGACGACGCGGCCAAGGGCGGCTACGTGCTGTTCGAGGCCGAAGGCGGCGACGCCCAGGTCATCCTGATCGCCACCGGTTCCGAGGTGCACGTGGCCGTCGAGGCGCGCGAGCAGCTGCAGGCCGACGGGGTGCCGACGCGGGTCGTGTCGATGCCGTCCGTGGAATGGTTCGAGGAGCAGGACCAGGGGTACCGGGACAGCGTCCTGCCGCCGAACGTGAAGGCGCGGGTCGCGGTGGAGGCGGGTATCGGCCTCACCTGGCACAAGTACGTCGGGGACGCCGGCCGCATCGTTTCCCTGGAGCACTTCGGTGCTTCCGCCGACGGCAAGGTGCTCTTCCGCGAGTTCGGCTTCACTGCCGAGAACGTGGCTGCCGAGGCCCGGGAATCCCTCGCCGCCGCCCAGCGCTGACGCTCATATACGACACGTAGGAGATGTAATTCCATGACAGACGCACTCAAGCGCCTCTCCGAGGAAGGCGTCGCGATCTGGCTGGACGACCTGTCGCGCAAGCGGATCACGTCCGGCAACCTCGCCGAGCTGATCGACCAGCAGCACGTCGTGGGCGTCACCACCAACCCGACGATCTTCCAGAAGGCGATCAGCAGCGGTGACGGCTACGAGCAGCAGCTCGCGGACCTCGCCGCCCGCAAGGTCACCGTCGAAGAGGCCATCCGGATGATCACCACGGCGGACGTCCGCGACGCCGCCGACATCCTGCGCCCGGTCTTCGACGCCACCGACGGCAAGGACGGCCGGGTCTCCATCGAGGTGGACCCGCGTCTCGCGCACAACACCCGGGCGACCGTCGCCGAGGCCAAGCAGCTGGCCTGGCTGGTCGACCGCCCCAACACGCTGATCAAGATCCCGGCCACCAAGGCGGGCCTCCCGGCGATCGCCGAGACGATCGGCCACGGGATCAGCGTCAACGTCACGCTGATCTTCTCCCTGGAGCGCTACCGGGCGGTCATGGACGCCTACCTCACGGGCCTGGAGAAGGCGCGCGAGAAGGGCCTTGACCTCTCGCTGGTCCACTCCGTGGCGTCCTTCTTCGTGTCCCGCGTGGACAGCGAGATCGACAAGCGGCTGGAAGGTCTCGGCACCGACGAGGCCAAGGCGCTGCGCGGCAAGGCCGCCGTCGCCAACGCGCGGCTCGCCTACCAGGCGTACGAGGAGGTCTTCTCCTCCGACCGCTGGAACGCGCTGGAGAACGCGGGCGCCAACAAGCAGCGTCCGCTGTGGGCGTCGACGGGTGTGAAGGACCCGGCCTACCCGGACACGCTGTACGTCACCGAGCTGGTCGCGCCGAACACGGTCAACACCATGCCGGAGGCCACCCTGGAGGCCACCGAGGACCACGGCGAGATCACCGGCGACACCGTCACCGGCACCTACGAACAGGCCCGCGCCGACCTCGACGCGCTGGAGAAGCTCGGCATCTCCTACGACGACGTCGTACAGGTGCTGGAGGACGAGGGCGTCGAGAAGTTCGAGGCGTCCTGGAACGACCTGCTGAAGTCGACCGAGGCGGAGCTGCAGCGCCTCGCCCCCTCGGAGGGCTGAGTTGTCACCCCTTGCTGGTTCCGGAGCGAACCCGCTTCGTGACCCCGCCGACCGACGGCTCCCGCGTATCGCGGGGCCGTCGGGCCTGGTGATCTTCGGCGTCACGGGCGACCTGTCCCGCAAGAAGCTGATGCCCGCGGTGTACGACCTCGCGAACCGTGGTCTGCTGCCGCCGGGCTTCTCCCTGGTGGGCTTCGCCCGCCGTGAGTGGGAGCACGAGGACTTCGCCGCCGAGGTCCACGACGCCGTCAAGGCGCACGCCCGTACGCCGTTCCGTGAGGAGGTCTGGCAGCAGCTCATCCAGGGGATGCGCTTCGTCCAGGGCACCTTCGACGACGACGATGCGTTCGAGCGGCTGCGCGCCACCATCGAGGAGCTGGACAAGGCACAGGGCACGGGCGGCAACTTCGCCTTCTACCTGTCCGTGCCGCCGCGCTCCTTCCCGGTGGTCATCCAGCAGCTGAAGAAGCACGGGCTGGCCGACCAGACCGGCGGTTCCTGGCGGCGCGCGGTCATCGAGAAGCCGTTCGGCCACGACCTGAAGTCGGCCGAAGAGCTGAACAAGGTCGTGCACGAGGTGTTCGAGCCGGACCAGGTCTTCCGGATCGACCACTACCTCGGCAAGGAGACCGTCCAGAACATCCTGGCGCTGCGCTTCGCCAACACGATGTTCGAGCCGATCTGGAACCGGTCCTTCGTGGACCACATCCAGATCACCATGGCCGAGGACATCGGCATCGGCGGCCGCGCCGGCTACTACGACGGCATCGGCGCCGCCCGTGACGTCATCCAGAACCACCTGCTCCAGCTGCTCGCGCTCACCGCGATGGAGGAGCCCGCCTCCTTCGACGCGGACGCGCTGGCCGCGGAGAAGACCAAGGTGCTCGGCGCCGTCCGGCTGCCGAAGGACCTGGGCCGCAGCACCGTCCGCGGGCAGTACGCGGGCGGCTGGCAGGGCGGCGAGAAGGTCATCGGCTACCTCGAAGAGGACGGCATCGACCCGAAGTCGAAGACCGACACCTACGCGGCCGTGAAGCTGGAGATCGACAACCGCCGCTGGGCGGGCGTCCCCTTCTATCTGCGCACCGGCAAGCGCCTCGGCCGCCGCGTCACCGAGATCGCCGTCGTCTTCCAGCGGGCGCCCCACTCCCCCTTCGACCACACGGCGACGGAGGAACTGGGCTCGAACGCGGTCGTCATCCGGGTCCAGCCGGACGAGGGCATCACGGTCCGCTTCGGCTCGAAGGTGCCGGGCACCTCGATGGAGATCCGGGACGTGTCGATGGACTTCGCCTACGGCGAGTCCTTCACGGAATCCAGCCCGGAGGCCTACGAACGCCTGATCCTTGACGTGCTGCTGGGCGACGCCAACCTCTTCCCGCGCACGGAGGAGGTCGAGCTGTCCTGGAAGATCCTCGACCCGATCGAGGAGTACTGGGACAAGCACGGCAAGCCGGCGCAGTACCCGTCGGGCACCTGGGGCCCCGCCGAGGCGGACGAGATGCTCGCACGAGACGGACGGAGCTGGCGCCGGCCATGAAGATAGACCTGACCGGCACCACCGCCGGCGAGATCAACAAGGCGCTGGTGCAGGGCCGCCGCGCCATCGGCACCCCCGCCGTCGGCATGGTCCTCACCCTCGTCATCGTCACCGACGAGGAGAACGCCTACGACGCCCTGAAGGCCGCCAACGACGCCTCGCGCGAGCACCCCTCGCGCACGCTGGTGGTCATCAAGCGGGTCTCCCGCTCCCCGCGCGACCGCACGTCGTCCCGTCTGGACGCCGAGGTGCGGGTGGGCGCGGACGCGGGCACCGGTGAGACGGTCGTGCTGCGGCTGTACGGCGAGGTGTCCGACCACGCCGACTCGGTCGTCCTGCCGCTGCTGCTGCCGGACGCCCCCGTCGTCGTGTGGTGGCCGGTGAACGCCCCGCTGGACCCGGCGAAGGACCCGCTGGGCGCGCTCGCCCAGCGCCGGGTCACCGACACCTATGCCGCCGAGCAGCCGGTGCGGGAGCTGTCCACCCGTGCCAAGGCCTACACGCCCGGCGACACGGACCTGTCCTGGACCCGGATCACGCCGTGGCGCTCGATGCTGGCGGCGGCCCTGGACCAGGTGATCTGCGAGGTGCAGGCCGTCGAGGTGGAGGGCGAGGAGTTCAACCCGAGCTGCGAGCTGCTGGCGATGTGGCTCGCGAACCGGCTGGACGTCCCCGTCAAGCGCTCGCTGTCCTCGGGCCCGGGCCTGACCGCCGTCCGCATGGACACCAGCTGCGGCCCGATCGTCCTGGACCGTGCCGACGGCTCGTTGGCCACCCTGGCCATCGAGGGCCAGCCGGCCCGCGCGGTGGCGCTCAAGCGGCGGGAGACCGCCGAGCTGATCGCGGAGGAGTTGCGCCGGCTCGACCCGGACGACACCTACGCCTCGGCGCTGCGCTACGGCGTGGAGCGGCTGAACACGGGCGCCGAGCCCGCCGCGCCGGAACCGGTGGAGGAGGCCGTCCCGGCTCCTGCCAAGAAGGCGGCCGTCAAGAAGGCCCCGGCGAAGAAGGCGGCGGCGAAGTGAGCACTCCGCAGCTGGTCGTGCACCGCGACAAGGACCTGATGGCCCAGGCCGCCGCGGCCCGTCTGATCACGAAGATCGTGGATGCGCAGGCCTCCCGGGGCCACGCGTCCGTGGTCCTCACGGGCGGCCGCAACGGCAACGGCCTGCTGGCCGCGCTGGCGGCGGCGCCCGCCCGGGACGCCATCGACTGGAGCCGGCTCGACCTGTGGTGGGGCGACGAGCGCTACCTGCCCGAGGGCGACCCGGAGCGCAATGTCACGCAGGCTCGCGCGGCCCTGCTGGACGCCGTACCGGTGGACCCGGAGCGCGTGCACGCCATGCCCGCCTCCGACGGGCCGTACGGTGCGGACGTGGAGGCGGCGGCGGAGGCCTACGCGGCGGAACTGGCCAAGACGGCCGGGCCGGAGAACCACGGCACGGTTCCCTCCTTCGACGTCCTGATGCTGGGCGTCGGCCCGGACACCCACGTGGCCTCGCTCTTCCCGGAGCTGCCCGCGGTCCGCGAGACGGAGCGCACGGTGGTCGGCGTCCACGGTGCCCCGAAGCCGCCGCCGACCCGGGTCAGCCTCACCCTCCCGGCGATCCGCTCGGCCCGCGAGGTGTGGCTCCTCGCGGCCGGCGAGGACAAGGCGCAGGCCGTGGCCATCGCCCTGTCGGGCGCGGGTGAGGTGCAGGCCCCGGCGGCGGGTGCGTACGGCCGGCAGCGCACGCTGTGGCTGCTGGACGCGGCGGCTGCCTCGCAGCTGCCCCGATCGCTGTATCCGCCGGCTTCGCCGTGAGCACATGGGCTCAGGGGCGGCAGGGGCTTCGGCCCCGCCGCCCCTTCCCCTTCCGCCCGTGATCAGGCCCCGTTCTCAGCGCACCACGCCCACACGGTCGACATCCCGCTCCAGCCTGCGTTGCCGCCGCAGTTCCGCGAGATCCGCCGCGAGGCAATCACGGATGTCCTTGCCCATCCGGCGCCACCCGAAGAACTCACAGGCCTGCTTGATCAGCTCGTCCTCGGACATCCCGGGACATTCGACGGCCAGCTCGTACAGGGCCACGTGCCGCTCGGCCGGTGCGATGGGGAGGACCTTGCGTGGCACCTGCGTCAGCACCTTGCGCAGCGCGGGTCGTGCCTCCGGTGTGTGGAGTTCGTGGCGCGGGCTGACCAGGACGGAGCCGGTCCGGTAGGGGGCGCTCCACGCGCGTTCCGTCCCGGTGTCGACGGGCACCCGCTCGTACTCCACCTCTCGCAGTTCCGGCGCACAAGGAGCCGGTGCCGTGGCCGGCTCGCCGCCGGTTTCGGCGGTTGCGGCGGTCGCGGTTCACTTGACCGATCCAGCCATCACCCCCTGCACAAAG
Organism: Streptomyces cellostaticus; assembly: GCF_001513965.1. Taxonomy (GTDB): domain Bacteria; phylum Actinomycetota; class Actinomycetes; order Streptomycetales; family Streptomycetaceae; genus Streptomyces; species Streptomyces cellostaticus. Next base: position 182,837 of record NZ_KQ948016.1, read on the forward strand.
TGCCGCTGGAACGCGAAGAACACCACCACCGGCACGATGAGCGACAGGAACGCCCCGGGCGCCAGCACGTCGATGTTGCTGCCGAACTGCCTTATCTGGGACTGGAGTTCCACCGTCAGGGGCTGGGACGAGCTGTCGGCGAAGAGCAGGGCGACCAGCATGTCGTTCCAGACCCACAGGAACTGGAAGATGGCGAGCGAAGCGATCGCGGGCCGGCCCACCGGCAGCACCAGCCGCGTGAAGATACGCCACTCACTGCCGCCGTCCATCCGTGCCGCCTCCAGCATCTCCTTGGGCATCTCCGCGAAGTAGTTCCGCAGCAGGAACACCGCGAAGGGGAGGCCGTAGGCGACGTGGAAGAGGACGACGCCGGGGATCGTGCCGAACAGGCCGAGCTGTCCGAAGAGTTTGGCCACCGGCAGCAGACCGATCTGCACCGGCACCACCAACAGCGCCACCACCAGCAGGAAGAGCGGCTCGCGGCCGGGGAAGTCCAGCCAGGCGAAGGCGTATCCGGCGAGCGCCGCGATGACGACGACCAGGGTGGTCGCCGGTACCGAGATCAGCACCGTGTTCCAGAACGCCTGCGTCATGCCGGAGTTCTTCAGCAGCGCCGAGTAGTTGTCGAAGGACAGCTGGCCGGGACTGGCCAGCGCGGTCCACCAGCCGCCCTTGGCCGTGTCCTGGGCGGACCGCAGCGAGGACACGAACAGCCCCGCCAGCGGAGTCAGCCAGACCAGGCCGATCACCACGAGGAAGGCCTGCACCAGACCGTTGCCCAGGCCGCGCCTGACCGCGTTCATGGCCGAGTTCATCGCTGGCTCCTTCGGAAGCGGCGGACGTTGAGGACCATCGCCGGGATCACCAGGAGCAGGAGCAGCACACCGAGCGCGCTGCCCAGGCCCTGGTTGTTGCCGCCGCCGAAGGACACCAGCCACATCTGGGTCGCCAGCACGGTGGCGTCCTCCTGCACCGGTCCCGGCGCGATGATGTAGACGAGGTCGAAGACCTTCATCACATTGATCACGAGGGTCACGAAGACCACGGTGAGGACGGGGGCGAGCAGCGGGACGGTGATGCGGCGGAAGATCTGCCACTCGTTCGCGCCGTCCATCCGCGCGGCCTCCAGCGCGTCCCGGGGCAGGGCCGCGAGTCCCGCGCCGATCAGCACCATCGCGAAGCCCGTCCAGATCCACAGGTACGCGCCGATGATCGCCGGGGTGACCAGGGTCGGGCCGAGCCAGGAGATGCCCTGGTAGGGCGGCGCGAAGTTCGACGCGGGCAGCTTCACCGTGTACGAGCCCCGGTCGAGCCCGGAGAAGCGGAAGGAGCCGTCGGACCCGGTCGTGGTGCTCGCGACCGGCTTCCCGTCGCGCAGCGCCTGGACCTTCATGCCGGGCAGGCCGCTCTCCTTCGGGTCGACCCTGCCCTGCTTCCCTCCCCCGCCGGGTGTGAAGTCCAGGTAGACGACACCGCGTACTTCGTCGGCGCCGGCCTTCCGTGCCGCGGCCGGGTAGGCGGGCGAGGCGCCCTTGGGCAGGTCCTTGGGCAGCACGCCCACCAGTCCGAGGGTCACCGTGTGGCCCGGGGACAGGTCCGCCCCGGTCAGGTACGAGCCGTCCCGGCCGGGGGTGAGCCCCTGCCCGTCGCGCGCCCGGGCCGTCGGATACGACGAGGTCCCCGCGAAGGCGTCGTGGACGGAGACCACGGCGGCGTCGAGGACGCCCTTGTCCGGGTCCTCGTCGTAGGCGAGGCGGAAGATGATGCCGGCGGCGAGGAAGGACACCGCCATCGGCATGAACAGCAGCAGCTTGAAGGCGGTGGCCCAGCGGACCTTCTCCACCAGGACGGCCAGGATCAGGCCGAGGCCGGTGAGCAGGGCCGGGGCCACGACCACCCAGATCGTGGTGTTCCGGATGGCCTTCAGGGTCGCTGGGTCGCGGAACATCTCGGTGTAGTTGTCGCCGCCGACGAAGCGGGTGCCGGAGGCGTCGAAGAAGCTGCGGCCGACGGAGAACAGCACCGGGTAGACGACCAGCGCGCCGAGCAGGAGCAGGGCGGGGAAGACGAAGAGCAGGGCGACGGTCCGGGCGCGCCGCCGGCTGCGGCGCCCACGGGCCGCGCCGGCGGCCCGCGGGCTCGCCTTCTCGGATACGAGCGTGGTGGCGGTCATTTTTCCGCTCAGTCCTGGTAGGCCTTGGCCGCCGCGGCTTCCAGCTCGGCCGCGGTGCCCTTCGGGTCGGAGGGGTCGCGCAGGAAGTCCTGGAGCAGCTTCCACTCGCCCGCGCCCTTGGTGCCGCCGAAGGCCGCCGGTGCCTGGTCGGACATGTCGAAGCGGACCGAGTCGCCCGCGCCGACCAGGGACTTGGCGGTGGCCCGGGTGACGTCGTCGCCGTAGGCCGCGAGGTCGAGCTTCTTGTTCGGGGACAGGAAGCCGCCCGCCTTCGCCCACACGGCCGCGGCCTCGGGGGTGGTCAGGTACTCCAGGAGCTTCATGCCGGCCTTGGCGTTCTTGCCGTCCTTCAGGACCACGGCCGCGTCACCGCCGCTGACCACCGGTGCGGTGCCGCCGCCGACCGCGGGGAACGGGAAGAAGTTCGCGTCCTTGCCGATGGTCTTCTGGAACTGGTCGTGGGCGACGCCGGCGACGAAGTCCCCCTCGTAGACCATGCCGGCCTCGGGCTTGGGCCCGAAGACCTTCTCCACGGAGCTCGGGAAGTCGGTGTTGAGGGCTTCCTTCTGGCCGCCCGCGATCAGCTGCTTGTCCTTGAAGAGCTTGCCGAGCGTGGTGAGCGCCCGGACGACTGAAGCGTCCGTCCACTTCAGCTTGTGGGCGGCGAGGGCGTCGTACTTCTCGGGTCCGGCCTGGGAGAGGTAGATGTTCTCGAACCAGTCGGTGAGCGTCCAGCCGTCCTGTCCGGCGACGGCGAAGGCGGCGAGCCCGGAGTCGGAGACGGTGTGCCCGGCCTTGAGCATCTCGTCGTACGTCTTCGGCGGCTTGACCCCGGCCTGGGCGAGGGCGCCGGGGCTGTACCAGACGGTCGACTTGTGGGCGGCCTTGAAGTAGAGGCCGTAGAGAGTGCCGCCGACGCTGCCGTACTTCTTCCACACGGGGGCGAAGTCGGCGTCGACCGTCTGCTCGGCGGTCGGGGACAGCGGCTTGAGCCAGCCCTTCTTCGCGAACTGCTGGAGCACGCCGACCTGCGGGACCATCACGACGTCGGGTGCGTTGCCGCCCTCGATCTTGCTGCCGACGACGGTGGAGACGTTGTCGCCGGTGGACACGAACTGCGTCTTGGCACCGGTCTTCGCGGTGAACGCGTCCAGCACCTTCTGGAAGTTCTTCTGTTCGCTGCCGGACCAGACACCGGCCACGGTGACCGTCTGGCCGCTGAGCGCCTTGTCGCCGCCGCCGGCCGTGACGGGGCCGCCTCCGCAGGCGGTCGCGCCGAGGGCCAGGGCGAGGGCGGTGCAGCTCGTGAGCAGGGTCGTACGTCGTCGCATCATCGTTGATGTCCCTTCAGGGAATGAGAGTTGACGGAGAATCAGAGGTTGGTGTCGCTCAGCCACCAGGCCGCCGTCGAACCGGGCAGCACCCCGGCCGGACACGGACCGCTGGACAACAGGGGGGTGCCGGAGACCGGCGCGGGCGTGGGGGACGTACCGAAGTTGACGGCGCAGACGAGGCCGTCGCCGCGGACGAAGGCGAGGACGCCGGGCGGGGTGTCCAGCCAGCGGAGCGTGCCCTCGCCCAACTGGGGCAGCGAGGAGCGCAGTTGGAGGCCGTCGCGGTACAGGTGCCAGAAGGAGCGGGTGTCGGCGAGGGCTCGGTCGGTGGCGTGCTCGGCGAAGTACGCGGGCTGCGGCAGCCACGGCTTGGCGCTCTCGGCCCCGGAGGTGAAGCCGAACGGGGAGGCCTGTCCGGACCACGGCAGGGGCACCCGGCAGCCGTCGCGTATGCGGGCGCGGCTTCCGGTGCGGCGGAAGATCGGGTCGGTGAGCACGTCGTCGGGCAGGTCGACGACCTCGGGCAGGCCCAGCTCCTCGCCCTGGTAGATGTACGCGGCTCCGGGCAGCGCCAGCATCAGCAGCGCGGCGGCGCGGGCGCGGGCGGCGCCGAGGCCGCTGCCTTCGGTGGCGGGTTCGCCGTAGCGGGTGACGGTGCGGACCTGGTCGTGGTTGTTGAGGACCCAGGTGACCGTGGAGCCCGTGCCCGCGATGTCCTGCATGGCCTCGGAGATGACCTTGCGGAAGGCGTCGGCGCCCCAGGGGGCACCGAGCAGGTCGAAGAAGAAGGCCTGGTGGAGTTCGTCCGGGCGGACGTACCGGGCGTGTTCACGGGCGGTGGGGACGGAGACCTCGCCGACGAGGAGGCGTTCGCGGCCGTCGCGGTCGGTGTACTCCTCGCACATGGAGCGCCAGCGGCGCCACACCTCGTGCACCTCGGGCTGGTTCCAGGCGAGCGGGTTGACCGAGTCGCGGGTGCGGGCGTCGGCCTCCGGGTCGTCCGAGTCGGGCAGTTCGGGGTGCTTGTAGAGGCCGGCGGCGACGTCGATGCGGAAGCCGTCCACGCCGCGGTCGAGCCAGAAGCGCAGGATGCGGTCGAACTCGGCGCCGACCTCGGGGGTGCGCCAGTTCCAGTCGGGCTGTTCGGGCGTGAACATGTGCAGGTACCACTGGCCGTCGCCGACTCTGGTCCAGGCCGGGCCGCCGAACATGGCGTGCCAGTTGTTGGGCGGCTCGCTGCCGTCCGGGCCGCGGCCGTCGGCGAAGTGGAAGCGGGCGCGGGCCGCGCTGCCCGGCCCGGCGGCCAGTGCCTCGCGGAACCACGGGTGCGCGCTGGAGCAGTGGTTGGGGACGATGTCCAGGAGGACCTTGATCCCGAGGCGCCGGGCGGCCGTCACCAGCAGGTCGAACTCGGCGAGGTCGCCGAAGACCGGATCGACGTCGCAGTAGTCGGCCACGTCGTAGCCGTGGTCGTGCTGCGGCGAGGGATAGAACGGGCTCAGCCAGATCCCGTCGACGCCGAGCTTCTTCAGGTACGGCAGTCCGGCGCGGACCCCGGCGAGATCTCCGATGCCGTCACCGGTGCTGTCCAGGAAGCTGCGGACGTACACCTGGTAGATCACCGCGTCACGCCACCAGTGGTACTTACTCAACATGCATGCATGTTAGGTAGGCGTATCGCGAAGGTGTCAATGAAAAGAACATAGGCTACTGCCGAGTTGGGGTAACAAATACGGACTTATCCGGGCACTCGCACGACAGATGAGATGTCCGCGTTACTTAACAAGTAACTAGCGGCTGGAGACGGCCGCCAGCTCCCGAGCCAGTCGCCGGACCGCAGCCGCGGGCGTCTCGTGCCCGGTGAGCGCGTCGTGTACGACCGCCTGCACCACCAGGCTGACCTGGTCGTAGTGCGGGCTCTTGGGGCGCGGCGCGGCCGTGAGGACGGCGGAGCGCAGCGTCGGCAGGTAGGGGAATTGCCGTACCAGCGCGGGGTCTTTGTACAGGCCGGCGCGTACGGGCGGCAGCGCGCCCCGGGTGAGCACCTGCCGCTGCACGCTCTCGCTCGTCAGGTACGCGATCAGCCGCGCGGCGGAATCGGGGTGCCGGGCGTGCGTGTTGACGGCCAGGTCGGAACCGCCGAGGACACTCGTCCCCGGTCCGTGGGGCCCGGGCAGCGGTACGGCGCCGATCCGGCCGGCGACCTTGGAGCCCCTGGCCGAGGCCACGGCGTAGGCGTAGGGCCAGTTGCGCAGGAAGAGCAGGTGGCCGTCCTGGAAGGCCTGCTTGGACTCTTCTTCCTTGTACGTCAGCGCCTTGTGCGGGATCCAGCCCTCACTGAGGCCGCGGGCGAGGAAGCCGATGCCCTCACGGGCGGCGTCCGAGTCGACGGTGACGCGGGCGCCCTCGTCCCCGAGGATCGTGCCGCCCGCCGAGTACACGGCCTCGGCCGCGTTGACGGTGAGCCCCTCGTAGGGCAGGAACTGGCCCGCATAGCCGTCGAGGCCGTACCTGGGCGCGATCGTCTTCGCGTCGTGCTCCAGCTCGGCCCAGGTGCGCGGCGGTGGCACGCCCTCCTTGGCGAGGACGTCCTTGCGGTACAGCAGCAGTCCGGCGTTGGTGACGTACGGGACGGCGTACAGCCGCCCGTCGTACGTGGCCGTGTCCACGACCGGCGGCAGGAAGCTCTTCAGCGGGAAGCAATCGCGGGGCAGCGGGCGGATCCAGCCGGCCGCCGCGAACTCCGAGGTCCAGTTGACGTCGATGTTCAGGACGTCGAACCGGCCCCGGTCGCCGCCGCGCAGGTCGGTGGTCATCTGCGCGTGGGTCTCGTCGGCGGAGTCCGGCAGCTCGACGAGGGTGACCCGCTCGCCGGGGTGGGTGCGGTTCCAGCCCTGAAGAAGCGGACCGAGATAGCCGGTGAGGTCGCCGGCGGTGGCCAGGGTGAGCGGACCGCGACCGCCGGCGGCGCGGTCGCCGGCCTGGGCGCCCGAGGCGACGTAACCGGTCATGACCACGGCGAGTACCAGGAGACCCCTACCCGCGGCGCGTATCCACCGCATAGGTTCCTCCTTGCACACTGGCACCTTCGCCCGGCGTCAGGGGCCATGTATACCTGTTAGGTATGCGGGATACTAGGGCCTGGAGCACATTACGCAGACTAGGAGGACAGCACGAGTGCGCCTGCCCCTCCTGGCACTCCTCGCGCGCGGCCCGGCCCACGGCTACGAGCTGAAGCAGGACCTTGAGCTCCTGCTGGGCTCCGCGTACCCTCAGCCGAACGTCGGCCAGATCTACGTGACCCTCGGCCGCCTCGAGAAGTCGGGACTGATCGAGGGCGAGGACGTCGAGCAGTCCAGCCGACCCAACAAGAAGGTCTACCACCTCACCGACGCCGGGCGAGAGGCGCTGCACGCCTGGTTCGAGGAGACCGAGGACGAGCCGCGGGTACGGGACGAGTTCTTCATGAAGCTCGCGCTCGCCCCGCAGACCGGTCTCGCCGAGCAGATCGCCCTCATCAACAAGCAGCGGCGCCAGTACCTCAACACCATGCGCAACCTGTCGAAACTGGCCGCGGCCGAGAACCGGGACAACCGAATCGCCCATCTGCTCATAGAGGGCGCGATGCTGCACCTGCAGGCCGACCTCGACTGGCTGGAGCGGTGCCAGGAGGAACTGGAGGAGTTGGAGTGAGTGACGGCCACCCTCCTGTGCAGGACCACCCTCGTGCGCAGGACCACCCTCCTGTGCTGCGGGCCGAGGGTCTGGTGAAGACCCACTACGGCGAGGGGGCGCCCGCGCATGCCGTGCGCGGCGTCGACCTGAGCGTCGCGCGGGGCGAGTTCGTGGCGATCACCGGCCCGTCCGGCGCCGGGAAGTCGACGCTGCTGCACCTGCTCGGCGGGCTGCAGCGACCGGACGAGGGCAGCATCTGGCTGGACGGCGAGCGCACCGACTCCTACAGCGAGGCACGCTGGGCGGTGGAGCGCAGGAAGGCGATCGGGATCGTCTTCCAGTTCTTCAACCTGGTGTCGAACCTGTCGGTCGCCGACAACGTCGAGCTGCCCGCCCTGCTCGCCGGCGTCCCGCCCAAGCGGGCCCGTGCCGAGCGCGAGGCGCTCCTGGCCGAACTGGGTCTCACGGGCAAGGAGCGCAGCATGCCGGGTGAGCTGTCCGGTGGCGAACAGCAGCGGGTCGCGCTCGCCCGGGCCCTGGTCAACCATCCGCCGCTGCTGCTGGCGGACGAGCCCGCCGGCAGCCTCGACAGCAAGGGCACCCGCGAGGTGATGCGGCTGCTGTCCCGCTTCCACGGGCGCGGCCAGACCATCGTGCTGGTCACCCATGACGCCCGGCTGGCGAGCGCCGCCGACCGGGTGATCAGCTTCTTCGACGGCCGCATAGCCGACGACGCCGCACTGGACGGCACGCCGTCCCGCAAGCCCGGGACCTCGGGTGTGCTGGAGCTGAGGGACTGATGGCGCACCGACCGCCCGCGGCCGGGGGCGGGGACTGAGCCGTGCGAGCCACCCTGCGCTGGGCCCATTCCGATCTGCGCACGCACCGCGGCGAGGCGCTGTTCATCACGCTCGCCACCGCGGGCATCGTCGCCTCGCTGCTGCTGGCCGCCGCCCTCTTCGGCTACGCCACCAACCCCTGGCAGCGGGTCTTCACGCAGGCCCACGGGGCCCACGTGTGGATCCACACGGCCGCCTCCGCCGACGCCGGCCGGCTCGCCCGGCTGGACGGCGTCGACTCCGTGGCCGGCCCCTACCGCACCGAGTCGGCCACCGTGTCCGCCCACGGTACCCGCGCCTCGGTGGAGCTGCGCGGCACGCCCCGGCTGCCCTCCGTCGACCGCCCGCTGCTCACCGCGGGCCACTGGCTGGACCCGGCCGAGCCGGACGGTGTGGTCCTGGAGAGCAGCCTGGCCCGGGCCCTGCTGGCCGAGCCCGGGGACACCCTGACACTGCCCGGCACGGCCCGCAGCCTCACGGTCGAGGGCATCGCCGACAGCGCCGAGCCGCGTTACAGCCCCGGTGAGCAGCCGGGGCTCGTCTGGGCGCTGCCGTCCGCCGTGCGCGCCCCCGGCGGCCAGGTGACGGGGCTGCGCCTCGCCGATCCGGCCGACACGGACTACGCGGTGCAGCGTGCCGTCACCGTGCTGGGCGCGGGCGCGGTCGGCGAGGTCTCCACCTGGCAGCAGGCGCGGGCCGAGGCGCAGGGCGAGAACCGGCTGCTCGGGCAGGTGCTCGGCCTGTTCGGCCTCGGTGCCCTGGCCGCCGCGGGCTTCGCCGTGCACGGGGCGATCGGCACCCGTATCCGGGGCCATCTGCGGGACATCTCGGTACTGAAGGCGATCGGCTTCACCCCCGGCCAGGTCGTACGCATCTTCCTGCTCCAGCACCTCGCCTACGCGGCGCTCGGTGCGGTGGCCGCGGCCGCGCTCACCGAGGCTCTGGGCGGCCGGGTCCCGGGGCGGATCGGCGACGCGGTGGACGTGTGGCAGGGGCTGCCCGGGCACAGTGTGACGCTGGTCGCCGTGTCCGTGGGCGCGGTGCTGTTCATCGGCCTGACGACGGGACTCGCCGCCTGGCGGGCCGGCCGGGTGCCGCCGGTTCCGGTGCCGCGCCCCTCGGCCGCGGCGGGCGGGCGGCTGACCGGCCTGGCCCGGGGGGCTCTGGGACTGCGCCTGCCGGCCGCGCTGGTACTCGGCTGCCACAAGGCGTTCGCGGGCCGCGGCCGGTCGCTGGCCGGGGTGGCCCGGCTGGCGCTCCCGCTGCTGCTGATCGTGGTGGCGCTCAGCGCGTGGACCACCATCGACCGGTTCCACAGCAGCCCGGAACAGGTGGGCCTGCCCGCGGCGCTCACGGTCCGCTCGGACGGCGGCATGAGCGATCCGGACGTACGGGCCCTGCTGGCGGCGGACTCCCGGGTCGCCGACGCCTATCCGGGCGTCGAGGTGGCCGCACTCGTCCCCGGCCAGACCGGGACGATCGCCCTGCGCGGCCTCGGCACCCGCACCCGGCCCTACCCCTACACCCTCGCCGAGGGCCGGGCCGCACGCGGCCCGGACGAGGCGGTGGCCGGTCAGGGCCTGCTGGACCTGCTGCATGTGCGGGTCGGCGACTGGGTGCGGATGACGGTGGGCGAGCAGCCGCAGATCCTGCACATCGTCGGCCGCAGCATCGAACCGCAGAACGCGGGCCGGGTGGTGACGACCTCCCTCGACACCCTCCGCGAGAACGACCCCCGGGTGTCCCCGGCCTTCTACCAGCTCCGCCTCCGCCCGGGCGCCGACCCCCAGCGGGTCGCGGCCGCTCTCACCACGGCCGGCCACGGGCACCTGGACGTGCACGCCGTGCCGAACCCGGCCGACGGGCTGTCCCCGCTGCGCGCGGTGGTCACCGGGCTGATCGCCGTGCTCGCCCTCATCGGGCTCGTCGAGCTGCTCACCACGATCGGCGGGAGCGTCCGGGAGGGCGAGCGGGACGTGCTGGCACTCAGGGCGATCGGCATGTCCCCCCGGCAGATCACCATGATCACCGTCACGTCGACGAGCTGTACGGCCCTGGCGGCGGCGGTTGCCGGTACGGCGATGGGGCTGCCGCTGGCCCACCGGCTGATCGACGCCCAGGGCAGCTCCAACGGCATCGGCGCCGGCATCGCCCGGTCGCCCTCGCCCGGTCTGCTGCTCCTGCTGGGCGCGAGCGCCGTGCTGGGGGCCGCCACCCTCGCCGCCCTGCCCGCGGCCCGGGCGGCCCGCCGACGGCTGGCGGACACGCTGAGCGCGGTGGCCTGACCGGGCTTCGCCTCCAGCCGCTCCGGTACGTCCGCCGTCCGCTGTACGGCCACCGCGACCGCGTGGGTCAGTGCCGGCCGCGCAGCTCCCGGTACTTGGCGACGAGCGCCTTGGTCGACGCGTCCAGGCCGGGGACCTCGGCGCCCTCGGTCAGGGCCGGTTCCACGCGCTTGGCGAGGACCTTGCCCAGCTCCACGCCCCACTGGTCGAAGGAGTCGATGTTCCAGACGGCGCCCTGGACGAACACCTTGTGCTCGTAGAGGGCGACGAGCTGGCCGAGCACGGACGGGGTCAGCTCACGCGCGAGGATCGTCGTCGTCGGCCGGTTGCCCTGGAAGGTCTTGTGCGGGACCAGCTCCTCCTGGACGCCCTCCGCCCGGACCTCCTCGGCGGTCTTGCCGAAGGCGAGGGCCTGGGTCTGGGCGAAGAAGTTGGCCATCAACAGATCGTGCTGCGCCCTGAGTTCACCGCTCAGCTCGGCGACCGGCTCGGCGAAGCCGATGAAGTCCGCCGGGATGAGCTTGGTGCCCTGGTGGATCAACTGGTAGTAGGCGTGCTGTCCGTTGGTGCCGGGCGTGCCCCACACGACCGGTCCGGTCTGCCACTCGACCTGCCGGCCGTCCCGCGCCACGTACTTGCCGTTGGACTCCATGTCCAGCTGCTGGAGGTAGGCGGTGAACTTGGAGAGGTAGTGGCTGTACGGCAGCACCGCATGCGACTGGGCGTCGTGGAAGTTGTCGTACCAGATGCCCAACAGGCCCAGCAGCAGCGGGACGTTGGACTCGGCGGGCGCGGTGCGGAAGTGCTCGTCGACCAGGCGGAAGCCGTCCAGCATCTCCCGGAAGCGGTCCGGGCCGATGGCGATCATCAGGGACAGGCCGATCGCGGACTCGTAGGAGTACCGGCCGCCGACCCAGTCCCAGAACTCGAACATGTTGTCCGGGTCGATACCGAACCCGGCGACCTTCTCGGCGTTGGTCGACAGGGCCACGAAGTGCTTCGCCACCGCGGACTCGTCACCGAGCGCGTCCAGCAGCCACTTCCGGGCGGAGGTCGCGTTGGTGATCGTCTCGATGGTGGTGAAGGTCTTGGAGGCGATGATGAACAGCGTCTCGGCCGGGTCCAGGTCGCGGGTGGCCTCGTGCAGGTCGGCGCCGTCCACGTTGGAGACGAAGCGGACCGTGAGGTCGCGGTCGGTGAAGCTGCGCAGCACCTCGTAGGCCATCGCGGGGCCCAGGTCGGAGCCGCCGATGCCGACGTTGATCACGTTCTTGATGCGCTTGCCGGTGTGGCCTGTCCAGGCGCCGGAGCGGACCCGCTCGGCGAAGGCGCCCTTCTTGTCCAGCACGGTGTGCACGGCCGGGACGACGTTCTCCCCGTCGACCTCGATCACCGCGTCCCGGGGGGCGCGCAGCGCGGTGTGCAGCACCGCCCGGTCCTCGGTGACGTTGATCTTCTCGCCGCGGAACATGGCGTCCCGCAGGCCGAAGACGTCCGTCGCGTCGGCCAGCTCGCGCAGCAGCCGCAGCGTCTCGTCGGTGACCAGGTGCTTCGAGTAGTCGATGTACAGGTCACCGACCTGGAGGGTGTACCCGGTGCCGCGCTGCGGATCGGCGGCGAACAGGTCCCGCAGATGGGTGTCGGCCAGCTCCTCCCGGTGCTTGGCCAGAGCGGTCCACTCGGGCGTCTGGTTGAGCCTGGTACGGCCGTCTGCGTTCATTTCCGGCTTCAGCCTTCTTCCTGCATCTGTCCTGCTGCGTCCCTTGCCCCGCTGCCGGTCCCAACCTAATTGATCAGCGTGTGACGTGAGCTGTCGTGGCGTCGTCGTCCGGCGCAACAACGGGTACGTCCGGCTTGCGCACAGGTATCAGCGCGGTGACCGAAAGGACGAAGAAACCGGCGGCGAGCAGGGCAGGGGCGTTGCGGCCCCACGCGGTGGCGACGGCCCCGCCCAGCAGCGCGCCCAGGGGTGCCCCGGCGACCGCGAGGGTGCGGAAGGCGGACGCGACCCGGCCCAGCATGCCGGCGGGTGCACGCTGCTGCATCAGCGTCGTCGTGTTGACGTTCCACACCATGCCCATGAACCCGAAGACGGCCATGGCGGACACCAGGGCGACCAGGCTGCGCACCGTGCCCATGACGACGAGCGCCCCCGTCTGCACCACGCCGGCGCACAGCACCGCCCGTATCCGCCCGAGGCGGGCGACGAGGCGGCCGCCTGCCACACCTGCGGCGAGGTTGCCGACGGTGTACGCGGTGGTCGCCGCCGCGTATCCCGTGGTGCCGGCGTCCAGCCAGCCGGTGACCAGGACCACCAGGGTGGCGATGAGCGCGCCCATGCCGATGTTGCACAGGGCGGTGGCGGTGCACAGGCCGCGCAGGGCGCCGTCGCGCCACAGGACGCGCAGGCCGCCGGCGATCTCGCGCCGCAGGGTGCTGCCCGCGGCTCTCGGCTCCCGCTCGGGCGCTCCGCTGCGCAGGGAGGCGACCAGGGCGGCCGCCAGCAGGAAGGTGACGGCGTCGGCCGCGAAGGGGGCGCCGAACCCGGCGGTGAGCAGCAGCGGCACGAGGGGCGCCCCGAGCAGGCCGCCCGCGATGCGCTGGCCGGTCATCAGGCGGGCGTTCGCGCTCCCCAGGGTCTGCTGGTCCACCAGGGAGGGCAGCAGAGCCGTGGCCGCGTTGTCGAAGAGGGTCTGCAGAGTGGTCAGCGCGAAGGCCAGCGCGACGAGCAGGGCGATCGAGGCGTGTCCCAGCCCGACGGCCACCGCGAAACCGGCGACCAGCAGCCCCCGTACCGCGTCCACGGCCCACATCGCGCGCCGCTGGTCCACGCGGTCGGCGACAGCCCCGCCGAGCAGCCCGAAAACGATCCAGGGCAGATAGCCGCAGGCGGTGACCGAGGCGATGAGGACAGGACGGTCGGTCAGCGAGGCGGCGAGCAGGGGCAGCGCGGCCGTACGCAGCGCGTCACCGGACGAGGAGAGCACGGCGGCGCTCCACAGCCGCCCGAATCCGCCACGCCAGGCGGGCGCAGGCACCCTGCCCGTCTCCTCTGCCCCGACCGCTGTCTCGACCCCCGTCACAACTCCCCCTCGCAGTTCTCGCCTTCACGAAAACCGTAGAGGGTGCCACTGACAATCGACCGGACGCGAGCGGAGCAGGACGGCCCCGGTCGGCCACCCTCGGGTGCCCGGCCGGACCGTAACTCCTAGATCTCGCCGCGCAGTTTGGCGAGCGCCTCGGCGAGGATCGCCTCGCCGTCCGCGTCGCTGCGCCGCTCCCGTACGTACGCGAGGTGCGTCTTGTACGGCTCGGTGCGCGGCGGGTCCGGCGGGTTGTCCCGGTCCTGACCGGCCGGGAAGCCGCAACGCGGGCAGTCCCAGGTCTCGGGCACCTGTGCGTCGCTGGCGAAGCTCGGCTGGGTCTCATGCCCGTTGGAGCACCAGAAGGAGATGCGCAGACGCGGCGCGGACTCGCCGCGCTCGGCCTCGCCCATCGGCCCCGCCCCGACCCGGCTTCCTCGGATCGCGTTGCCACTTGCCACGGTCGTAACTCCCTGCGTGATGGTGCCGCGAAGCGAGTCGGCGTTTCGCTCCGCTGCGAGCGCCTCAGTCTACGTAAGGCCCAACGCGCGTCCAGTGATTGGAGTTACAACCCCCATATCCAGACGCAAGCCCCATGATAGGCCGCGCTCAGAAGCGCGTACCGAACATGGGGCCTTACGTACGGAATGTATGTGCTTGTGAGACGCTGATCGGCGGTTCGTGCGCTGTCAACCGGTTGCCCGGTGTCAGCCGTTCGACTTCATCAGAAGGCCGAGGACGATGATGCACGCGAACCAGAGCAGACCGATCACGATGGTGATGCGGTCGAGGTTGCGCTCGGCGACCGAGGAGCCGCCGACGGACGACTGCATGCCGCCGCCGAACATGTCGGAGAGGCCGCCGCCCTTCCCCTTGTGCATCAGCACCAGCAGCATCATCAGCAGGCTGAAGACGATCAGGGCGATCGAGAACCCCAAAACCACGGCTGGACCAACTTCCTCGGATTCGGATGGACTGCGGGGGCACGGCCTGTGGCCATGCCCCCGCAAGAGTACGACGGATCGTCGCTACCGCCTACTCACAGCTCGTCCTACTGATCGCGGAATCGCACGATCTTGACGAACTCGTCGGCGTCCAGCGAGGCACCGCCGACCAGGGCGCCGTCGATGTCGGCCTGGGCCATGATCTCGGCGACGTTGCCGGACTTCACGGAGCCGCCGTACTGGATGCGGACCTGGTCGGCCAGCTCCTGGGTGTACAGCTCGGCGATCTTGCCGCGGATGGCGGCGCAGACCTCCTGGGCGTCCTCGGCGCCGCAGACCTTGCCGGTGCCGATGGCCCACACGGGCTCGTAGGCGATCACGACGGTCTCGGCCTGCTCGGCCGGCAGGTCCTTCAGACCACCCTCGACCTGGGTGAGGGTGTGGGTGACGTGGTTGCCCGCCTCACGGACGTCCAGCTCCTCGCCGACGCACAGGATCGGGGTCAGGCCGTGCTTGTAGGCGGCCTTGACCTTGGCGTTGACCAGCTCGTCGGTCTCGTTGTGGTACTGGCGGCGCTCGGAGTGGCCGATCACCGCGTACGTGCACTTCAGCTTGGCCAGCATCGGGCCGGAGATCTCGCCGGTGTAGGCACCGGAGTCGTGCTGCGAGATGTCCTGGGCGCCGTACTTGATCTTGAGCTTGTCGCCGTCGACCAGGGTCTGCACGGAGCGCAGGTCGGTGAAGGGCGGCAGGACGGCGACCTCGACGGCCTCGTAGTCCTTGTCGGCCAGGGCGAAGGCGAGCTTCTGGACGTGCGCGATGGCCTCGAGGTGGTTGAGGTTCATCTTCCAGTTGCCCGCCATCAGCGGCGTGCGCGTGCTCATCTAGGTCAGTCCTCCAGTGCGGCGAGGCCGGGGAGCGTCTTGCCCTCGAGGTATTCGAGGGAGGCGCCGCCACCGGTCGAGATGTGGCCGAATGCGTTCTCGTCGAAGCCGAGCGTGCGCACGGCCGCGGCGGAGTCACCACCGCCGACGACGGTGAAGCCGTCCGACTGCACGAGGGCCTGGGCGACCGCCTTGGTGCCGCCCGCGTAGTCGGGGTGCTCGAAGACGCCCATCGGACCGTTCCAGAAGACGGTCTCGGCGTCGGCGAGCTTCGAGGCGTACAGCTCTCGGGTCTTCGGGCCGATGTCCAGGCCCTCCTGGTCGGCGGGGATCTTGTCCGCGTCGACCACGGTGTAGTCGGCCGGCGCCTTGGTCTTCAGGTCCGGGAACTCCCGGGAGACCAGGACGTCGACGGGGAGCACCAGCTCCACGCCGTTCTTCTCGGCGCGCTCCATGTACTCGGTGACGGCCGGGATCTGGTCCTCCTGGAGGAGGGAGATGCCGACCTCGTAGCCCTTGGCCTTGAGGAAGGTGTAGGCCATGCCGCCGCCGATGAGCAGCCGGTCGGCCTTGCCGAGCAGCTGGTCGATGACGGCGAGCTTGTCGGAGACCTTGGCGCCGCCGAGCGCGACCACGTAGGGGCGCTTGACGTCCTCGGTGAGCTTCTTCAGGACGCCGACCTCGGTGGCGATGAGGTAGCCGGCGTAGTGCGGCAGGCGGGCCGGCAGGTCGTACACGGAGGCGTGCCCCCGGTGCACCGCGCCGAAGCCGTCACTGACGTAGACGTCGGCCAGGGCGGCCAGCCGGTCGGCGAACGCGCCGCGCTCGGCGTCGTCCTTCGAGGTCTCGCCGGCGTTGAAGCGCAGGTTCTCGATGACCGCGACCTGGCCGGGCTGGAGGCCGTTCACGGCGTCGTGGGCGGCGGGGCCGACGGTGTCCTGGGCGAACGCGACCGGCGCGCCGAGGAGTTCACCGAGCCGCTCGGCGGCGGGCAGCAGCGAGAAGGCGGGGTCCGGGACGCCCTTGGGACGGCCCAGGTGCGAGGCGACGACCACCTTGGCGCCCGCGCCGGCGAGGGCCTTGACGGTGGGCAGGACGGCGCGGATGCGGCCGTCGTCGGTGATGACGCCGTCGGCGAGCGGGACGTTGAGGTCGGCACGGACGAAGACCCGCTTGCCGTCCACGCCCGCGGAGAGAAGTTCGTCGATGGTCTTCATGAGAGGGGACTCCTGAGGGCTCTTGCTTCTACGAGGCCTGATCTTCGCAGGTCGGCCAGGTCGACCTGCACGCGCATCAGGGCCCGGGCAGCGCGACGGTGCGCTGTCCGAGCCCTGCGTGACGCATCAGCTGCCTGCTACGGCCGATCAGAGCTGGTTGCCGACGAAGACCGTCAGGTCCACGAGGCGGTTGGAGTAGCCCCACTCGTTGTCGTACCAGCCGATGACCTTCACGTTCTTACCCTCCTGGACCATGGTCAGGGAGGAGTCGAAGGTGCAGGAGGCCGGCTCGTTGACGATGTCGGAGGAGACAATCGCGTCCTCGGTGTACTCGAGCAGGCCCTTCAGCTCGCCCTCGGCGGCCTTCTGGAAGGCGGCGTTGACCTCTTCCTTGGTGACCTCGCGGCCGAGCTCGACAACCAGGTCGGTGACCGAGCCGGTCGGGACCGGGACGCGCATGGCGATGCCGTCCAGCTTGCCCTTGAGCTGCGGCAGGACCAGCGCGGTGGCCTTGGCGGCACCCGTGGTGGTCGGGATGATGTTCTCGGCGGCGGCACGGGCGCGGCGCAGGTCCTTGTGCGGGAAGTCCAGGATGCGCTGGTCGTTCGTGTACGCGTGCACCGTGGTCATCAGACCCTTGACGATGCCGAAGTTCTCGTCCAGGACCTTCGCCATCGGCGCCACACAGTTGGTGGTGCAGGAGGCGTTGGAGATGACGTGGTGGTTGGCCGCGTCGTACTTGTCCTGGTTGACGCCCATCACGATGGTGATGTCCTCGTCCTTGGCCGGAGCCGAGATGAGGACCTTCTTGGCGCCGCCGGCGAGGTGCTTGGCGGCATCCTCGCGCTTGGTGAAGATGCCGGTCGACTCGATGACGATGTCGACGCCCAGCTCGCCCCAGGGGATGTCGGCCGGGTTGCGCTCGGAGAGCACCTTGATGGTGTGGCCGTCGACGGTGATCGTGTCGGCGGTGTGGGAGACCTCCTGCTTGAGGCGGCCCAGGATGGTGTCGTACTTCAGCAGGTGAGCGGTGGTCGCGGTGTCACCCAGGTCGTTGACAGCCACGATCTCGATGTCGGCACCCTGCTCCAGCAGTGCGCGGAAGTAGTTACGCCCGATACGGCCGAAGCCGTTGATGCCTACGCGGATCGTCACGAACCGATCTCCTCGTTGGTACGCCGGCCATGCGGTGCCGGCGAGCTGTATTTGGGATGTCCCCGACCACCCCCGACCCTACCTCTCTGAGGCCCCCGGAGTGGCATCGAGATGCCGCATACACGGGCAGGCGGTCCGTACCGGCCAGTAGGGTACGGACCACCTCGGATCGGGAGTCGTTTTGCCACTCTTTGCTATGTAATGCCGATGGCCGTTGACGCTCTTTTCACTCGTTCGTGAGCGGGTCGGCTCACCTGATGAGGGACTCTTTCGCGCACCGATGAGAGAGGGTCCCGCTCACATGTCGAATAGGACCGTCTCACCTGTCGAACGAGGCGAACGCCTTCTTCAGCAGGGCCGCCCGGTCGGCCGCCGCCGGCACCTGCTCCAGGCCGAAGCCGAGCAGCACGGTGTCCTCGGTGGTGACCGCTGCGTACGTCTGGAAGAGCGTTCCGGTGCGCGTCCAGTCCTTCAGGACCGCGGGGCTGCCCGCGGGCGGGCCGGGGACACGCCAGGCGCCCAGGGACGTCTCGAAGCCCTCGGCCTCCTTGACCGTGCCGCCGACGACGAGCGAGGCGTCGTCGGCGAGGACGCCGTGTCCGCCGGTGCCGGGGTCGGTGATGTAGCTGATCGAGACCTCGACGGACTTCCCCGCGTACGCGCTCAGATCGAAGCTCAGCTGCTGCCAGCCGCTCGAGCTGCCGGTGAGGCTGTTCCACGAGCCGGTGGTGCCGGTCGCGGTGCAGGCGTTGCCGGAGAGCGTGAGGTAGTGCTTGAGCCAGGGGTGCTCGCCGATCAGGAACCCGGCTCCGCAGTCGGACGGTACGGCGGTCCTGGTGGCCCCGCCGGCCTCCGGGAGGGTCGTCCAGTCATCGGCGCCCACGGTGTGTATCTCGACGACCGCGTGGTCGTAGCCGGGCTCGGTGTCCCACAGCAGCCTGGTGCGCAGGGCGGGCTTGTCGGCGGCGCTGACACCGGTGAGGTCGATGGTGCGGGTGAGGCGCTTGTAGGCGTCGTCGGTGTGCACGGCGGCGGCCATGGAGGTGCCGGCGTACGGGCCGTAGGGGCTGACGGTCCCGGCGAACCCTCCCGCGCCCGCGCTCTTGAACTGCGGGTGGGTGGCCGCGGGCAGTTCGTCCGAGGTGACGCCGTAGGTGCCGGCCTTGTCGAGCGGGTTGCCGGGCGCGTCACCGAGGGCTCCGGTGTAGCCGCCGAGCGCGCCGGAGCCGGTGAAGCCGGTGGCTCCCTTGGTCGACGTACGCGAGTAGGCGCCCAGGTAGTACTGGCTGAAGTCGTCCGACAGGGTGCCGTCGCCGAGGTCGACACTGCCGCCGGCCAGCTCGCCGGCCTCGATCAGCCGGCCGCCCTCGTTGAGGTAGGCGCGCAGCTGGAGCTGGGTGGCGTTGCCCGGGCCGCTCGTGCCCGAGTAGTGCACGACGGTCCTGAAGTGCCCGAGCACGCCGAGCGCGTCCGGGGCGCCCTGGGTGGCGACGTCCCACACGATCGCCCTGTGCCCGGCCGCCTTCAGCGCGTCCACGTACGTCTGCGCCTGCGTGGCGGCGGTGCCCTCCTCGGCGACGACAAGGGTGTCCGCCTTCGGCCGCTCGGCGACGGTGTAGGTGAAGGGGGAGCTGGAGACCTTCTTGCCGCTCTTGGTCTCGCCGGTGAACCACACCTCGACCTTGTCGCCCGGTCCGCCGTCCTGCACCTTGGCCCGGTACTCGTCGAAGTAGAGGTTGTCCGTACCGCCGTAGGTCTCGCCGCCCTTCCAGGGCCGCAGGGCCTGGTCGAGCGTAGGGCCGCCGTTGACGCGGTACTTGAGTTCCTTGTCGCGCACCGCCTTGCGGACGACCACGGACACTTCCTGGTCGGCGCCGCGGGAGTACGAGGTGGAGAACGCAGCCGGGGTGAAGTCGGCGGCGCTCATGCCGACCGAGGAGACCGGCCGGTCGGGGTGGGCGGCGGTCTCGGCGACGGAGAGCGCGAACGGGATGTTCTTCTCGAACTCCTGCTGGATCAGCTTCTCGTCGTCGGGGAAGTTGAAGACCGACTGGCAGTCGGCGGGGTTCCAGGCGTCGTTCGGGTCGATGTTCGACGCGGTCTCGCAGGTCGACATCTCGGGGGTGAACATCGCCATGCCGTTGACGTTCGAGGCGTGCCCGTCGGCCTCGCCGTTGGTGGTGTACAGCTCCGAGGAGACCTGCGACCGGTAGCCGGGGATGGCCGGCTTGTCGGGGGTACCGGCGAGCGCCTTGTAGAGGACGTCGTCCGGGGTGGGGGTGGCGACCTGCCAGCCGACGCCGTAGAGGAGGAGTTCGGCGGCGGAGTGGTAGTTGATGCCGTACGTGAACCCGATGCGCTTCTCGAAGGTGTCCAGGGCCTTGGTCTCGGGCTCGGACTCGGGGCTCGCGCCGCGGTAGGTCTGGCTGGTCGGGTTGGGGGACGAACCCTCGTCGTCGTAGCCCCACTTGTAGGCGAAGTTGCGGTTGAGGTCGACGCCGTCACCCGTGCTGATGACGCCGTCGCCGTTGACGTCACGGAGGTTCTTGCGCCACAGGCGAGTGGTGGAGTCCTTGAAGGTGTAGTCGTAGCCGTCGGGGTTGGCCGACAGGACGAACCACAGCTCGGTGGAGTCGACGATCTTCTTGATGCGCCGGTCCGTCTTGTAGTTGTCCAGGTAGTAGTGCATCAGACGCCGGGTCATCTCCGGCGTGATCCACTCGCGCGCGTGCTGGTTGGACACGTACAGCACGGCGGGCTTGGCGCCGTCCTTCGACCTCTTCGCGTTCCTGGTCAGTTTGAGCGCGAGGATGTCCTGGCCGTTGATGGTTTTCCCGATGGATTCGACCTTGGTGAGGCCGGGGTTGGTCTGCGCGGTCCGGAGGATCTCCTCCTTGAGGCCGCCGCTTGTGCCGTAGGGCCGGAACACGCCCTGGGAGGCGTCCTCGACGCGCGCCTCGGCCTTGGCCGAGAGGGTGTGCTCGGTGAGGTCGACGCCCTGCTTCTCCAGCTTCCTGGCCTGCTTCTCGGTGAGGTAGACCTCGACGGCGGTCTTCCCCTTCCCAGCCACGTGCTCGCCGAGTTCGTGGCCGTCCTGTCCGGCCTTGAGGAGCAGGGGAATCTGCTTCTGGGTGACTTCGGCGCGGAAGACCTTGACCTCGTCCGGGTCGGTGTGGGGTGAACTTCCGCTCTGCGCCTGGGCGATGGGTGCAAGGCTCGCTCCCCCGAGCAGGAGCGCGCCGACAGCGAGGATCGATCTCGCTCTGTGTCTCATGAACCCCCCTAGCGGTGGTCCGCCACAGCGGCGAACAGGTTGCCAGGCTCATGTCACTTCATGATCGAGTCAAGGGCGCCACATGGACACGCAAACGCCGGTGCCGGCCACCCGAATGGGCCGTCGGCACCGGCGCAATCAGTGAGCCTGGGTCAGCCTGCCAGGTTGTCCGCCAGCTCCTCCGTGAGGTTGGCCTCCGTGCCCGGAATGCCGAGGTCGGAGGCGCGCTTGTCGGCCATCGCCAGCAGACGGCGGATCCGGCCCGCGACGGCGTCCTTGGTGAGCGGCGGGTCGGCCAGCGCGCCCAGCTCCTCCAGGGAGGCCTGCTTGTGCTCCATGC
This sequence comes from Streptomyces cellostaticus, assembly GCF_001513965.1. Taxonomy (GTDB): domain Bacteria; phylum Actinomycetota; class Actinomycetes; order Streptomycetales; family Streptomycetaceae; genus Streptomyces; species Streptomyces cellostaticus. The sequence goes on from NZ_KQ948016.1 coordinate 204,040, forward strand.
GCAGCCGCCCGGCGGCCGCGAGGTGCTCGGGCACCTCGTCGGCGAGGATCTCCAGGGCCCGCTGGACCCGGGCACCGGCGGCCACGGCGGCGCGGGCCGAGCGGCGCAGGTTGGCGTCGTCGAAGTTGGCGAGGCGGTTGGCGGTGGCCCGCACCTCGCGGCGCATCCGGCGCTCCTCCCAGGCCAGCACGGACTCGTGCGCACCGAGGCGGGTGAGCAGGGCGCCGATCGCGTCACCGTCGCGGACGACCACCCGGTCCACCCCGCGCACCTCGCGGGCCTTCGCGGCGATGGAGAGCCTGCGGGCGGCACCGACCAGCGCGAGCGCGGCCTCCGGACCCGGGCAGGTCACCTCCAGGGAGGAGGAGCGGCCGGGCTCGGTCAGCGAGCCGTGCGCCAGGAAGGCCCCGCGCCAGGCAGCCTCCGCATCACAGGTGGCCCCCGAGACCACCTGCGGGGGCAGACCGCGGATCGGACGGCCCCGGCCGTCGACCAGACCCGTCTGGCGAGCCAGCTGGTCACCGCCCGCGACCACCCGCACCACGTACCGCGAGCCACGGCGCAGCCCGCCGGGCGCCATCACGATCAGCTCCGAACTGTGGCCGAAGATCTCCAGGATGTCCCGCTTGAGCCGGCGGGCCGCCATCGCGGTGTCCAGCTCCGCCTCGATCACGATGCGCCCGCTCACCAGGTGAAGGCCGCCGGCGAACCGCAGAATGGCGGAGACCTCCGCCTTCCTGCAGCAGGTCCGGGTGACGGGGAGCCGGGAGATCTCGTCCTTCACCGCTGCCGTCATCGCCATGGGCCGATCCTTCCATGCATCCGAAAAATACGGTCGTACGCGGCGGCCAGCAGCTCCGGGTCGTGCCGGGGGCTTCCGTCGGTCCGGGCCACCTGCGCCAGCTCGACCGCGGCTCCCAGCCGCTTGGCGGCCTCGGTGAGCGAGTCGCGGTCGGGCACCGCGGCCTCGTCGGCCAGCACCACGTCCAGGGCGAGTTTAGGGGCGTGTCGGCCCAAAACCTCCAAATGACGCTGCGGGGAGAAGCCCTCGGTTTCTCCGGGCTGCGGGGCGAGGTTCAAGGAGAGCACGCGGCGCGCCTTGGTCTCGGTGAGGGCGTCCAGCAGCTCGGGCACGAGCAGGTGCGGGATGACCGAGGAGAACCAGGAGCCGGGGCCGAGCACCACCCAGTCCGCGTCCAGGACCGCCGCGACGGCCTCCGGGACGGCGGGCGGGTCGTGCGGCACGAGATGCACGGACTGCACTTCGCCGGGCGTGAGGGCGACGGTCGCCTGCCCGCGCACGGTGTCCACGTCGTCGGGGCGCTGTGGGTCGTGCCCCTTGACCAGGGCCTGCAGCTCCAGCGGTACGGCGGACATGGGTAGCACGCGCCCGTGCGCGCCGAGCAGCTTGCCGACCAGGTCCAGGGCCTGGACATGGTCGCCGAGTTGCTCCCACAGGGCGACGATGAGCAGGTTGCCGACCGCGTGGTCGTGCAGGTCGCCCTGGGAGGTGAAGCGGTGCTGGATGACCCGGGCCCAGGTCTGGCCCCAGTCGTCGTCGCCGCACAGCGCGGCCAGCGCCTTGCGCAGGTCGCCGGGCGGCAGCACGCCCAGCTCGTCGCGCAGGCGCCCGCTGGAGCCGCCGTCGTCGGCCACGGTGACGACGGCGGTGAGGTCGCCGGTGATCCGGCGCAGCGCAGCGAGGGAGGCGGACAGGCCCATGCCGCCGCCGAGGGCGACGACCTTGGGCTGGGCGCCGCGCCGGCGGGGCCGGCCGCCACGCGCCTCGGCGATGCGGCCCGCCCGGGCCTCTGCCGCGGTGCGGCCGGAGCGGCTCTCCGGCACCACGCGGCGCAGCCTGCCCAGCCGCGGTGTACGTTCCGTCATTCCCGTCCCATGTCCCGGTGTACGACCACCGTCTCCACGCCCTCGGCCGCGAGGCGTGCGGCGAGCTTCTCCGACATCGCGACCGAGCGGTGCTTGCCGCCGGTACAGCCGATGGCGATGGTCACATACCGCTTGCCCTCGCGCCGGTAGCCGGCCGCGATGAGCCGCAGCAGTTCGGCGTACCGGTCGAGGAACTCCTTGGCGCCCGGCTGGTTGAAGACATAGGCGGCGACCTCCTCGTTCAGGCCGGTGAACGGGCGCAGCTCCGGTACCCAGTGCGGGTTGGGCAGGAACCGCATGTCCGCGACCAGGTCGGCGTCGACCGGGAGGCCGTACTTGAAGCCGAACGACATCACGGTGGCCCGCAGCTCGGGCTCCTCCTCGCCGGCGAACTGGGCGTCCATCTTGGCGCGCAGCTCGTGCACGTTGAGGCTGGAGGTGTCGATCACCAGGTCGGCGTCGCCGCGCAGCTCGCGCAGCAGCTCGCGCTCGGCGGCGATGCCGTCCACGATCCGGCCGTCGCCCTGGAGGGGGTGCGGACGGCGCACCGACTCGAAGCGGCGCACCAGGGCCTCGTCGGAGGACTCCAGGAAGACGATCCGCCGGGTCACGTTCCGGGTGTCGAGGTCGGCGAGGGATTCACGCAGGTTGTCGAAGAAGCGCCGGCCGCGTACGTCGACAACCACCGCGATCCGCGCCACGTTGCCCTGAGAGCGGGCGCCCAGCTCCACCATGGTGGGGATCAGGGCGGGCGGGAGGTTGTCCACGACGAACCAGCCGAGGTCCTCCAGACACTTCGCGGCCGTGGACCGGCCCGCTCCGGACATGCCGGAGATGATCACCAGCTCGGGGATGGCCGCTTCGGCGGCCGCGGCCGGTGTGACGTCCGTACTCACCTGTGCTCCGTTGTCCTGGACCGCCTGCTGCGGTTCCCCCGCGGCCGCCTGTTCTCGGTCCGGTGTGGGTTGTGCGTCGTGCTCGGTCATGTCTCCTGCCCCCGTCGTTCGTCCGGGAGGCCCGCGGTTACGGGCTCCCCCGAGGAACCCCCCGTCGTATCGGGTTCCTCGTCCTCAATGATCTCTCCGGTCGCCGTGTTCACGGCGGGTGCGGCCGGGGCCGCCTGGGCGAGGGCCGCGGCGATCGTCTCAGCCGTCTTCCGGCCTATGCCCGGCACCTCCTGGATCTGCTCGATTGTGGCGGACCGCAGCTTCTTCACCGAGCCGAAATGCTTGATGAGCGCCTGTTTGCGGGTCTCGCCGAGACCGGGCACGTCGTCCAGGGGGCCAGAACGGAAACGCTTGGCGCGTTTGGTGCGCTGGTAGGTGATCGCGAAGCGGTGGGCCTCGTCGCGGACGCGCTGGAGCAGGTAGAGGCCCTCGCTGGTGCGGGGCAGGACCACCGGGTCGTCCTCGCCGGGCACCCAGACCTCCTCCAGGCGCTTGGCGAGACCGCAGACGGCGATGTCGTCGATGCCCAGCTCGTCCAGTGCCCGCCGGGCCGCCGCGACCTGCGGCTGACCGCCGTCGACCACGACGAGCTGGGGCGGATAGGCGAACTTCCTGGGGCGGCCGTCGTCGTCCTTGAGGGAGCCGTTGATCACCTCGGTGCCCGTGAGAGGGGCGTCCGGGTCGGTGAGAGTGTTCTCGCCGTCGGCCCACTCCCCCGTCCTCTCCTTCTCGGCGAGGTAGCGCCTGAAGCGGCGGGTGATCACCTCGTGCATGGAGCGCACGTCGTCCTGGCCGGCGAAGCCCTTGATCTGGAAGCGGCGGTACTCGCTCTTGCGCTGCAGCCCGTCCTCGAAGACGACCATGGAGGCCACCACGTCGTCGCCCTGGAGGTGCGAGATGTCGTAGCACTCGATCCTGAGGGGGGCGCTGTCCAGGTCGAGGGCCTCGGCGACCTCCTCCAGGGCCCGCGAACGCGTGGTCAGGTCGGAGGCACGCTTGGTCTTGTGCAGGGCGAGGGCCTGCTGGGCGTTGCGCTCCACGGTCTCCATGAGCGCCTTCTTGTCGCCGCGCTGCGGGATGCGCAGCGACACGTTCGCCCCGCGGCGGACGGTCAGCCACTCCTGGACCGGCTCGACCGGCTCGGGCAGCGCCGGGACCAGGACCTCCTTGGGGACGGCGTCCCCGGTCTCCTCGCCGTACAGCTGTTGCAGGGCGTGCTCGACGAGGGCGCCGGTGGTGACCTCCTCGACCTTGTCGGTCACCCAGCCGCGCTGGCCGCGCACCCGGCCGCCGCGCACATGGAAGATCTGCACGGCCGCCTCCAGCTCGTCCTCCGCGACGGCGATGAGGTCGGCGTCGGTCGCGTCGGCGAGCACGACCGCGTTCTTCTCCATGGCCTTCTTCAGGGCCTCGATGTCGTCGCGCAGGCGGGCTGCCCGCTCGTACTCCATCTCCTCGGCCGCCTCCATCATCTGCTTCTCCAGACGGCGGAGGTAGGTGCCGGTGCGGCCCGCCATGAACTCGCAGAACTCCTCGGCCAGCTCACGGTGGTCCTCGGGGGTGATCCGGCCGACGCAGGGGGCGGAGCACTTGCCGATGTAGCCGAGCAGGCAGGGGCGGCCGGTGCGGGCGGCGTTCTTGAAGACACCGGCCGAGCAGGTGCGCACCGGGAAGACCCGCAGCAGCAGGTCGACGGTGTCCCGGATGGCCCATGCGTGGCCGTACGGCCCGAAGTACCTGACGCCCTTCTTCTTGTGACCGCGCATCACCTGCACGCGCGGGAACTCCTCGTTCATCGTCACCGCGAGGTACGGGTAGCTCTTGTCGTCGCGGTACTTGACGTTGAACCGGGGGTCGTACTCCTTGATCCAGGAGTACTCCAGCTGAAGTGCCTCGACCTCCGTGGACACCACGGTCCACTCCACGGATGCGGCGGTGGTCACCATCGTCCGGGTGCGCGGGTGCAGGTTCGCCAGGTCCTGGAAGTAGTTCGCCAGGCGCTGGCGCAGGCTTTTCGCCTTTCCGACGTAGATCACCCGGCGGTGCTCGTCACGGAACCTGTACACCCCCGGGGTGTCCGGGATCTCACCCGGCCTGGGGCGGTAGCTGGAGGGGTCGGCCATGTCTCACACCCTACTGGCGAGCACCGACACCGCGTCGGGCCTGTGGACAACGCCCACCAGCGCGGCTGCCCGTCCGGCGCCCGTCGGCGTGGTCCCCTCGCCTCGCAACCCCTGGGGCAGCCTTCCGGCCATGCCGGACCTCTCCGGACCGGTCCGGCGGCGCACCCCGGCGGGCGCTCCTGCGGACAGGGGCGGCCCCGGCCCGCGCGTGGGGGTCGCGGCTCGGCCAGGAGTAGGCCGTGACCGGGTCCGGGGTGTTGTCGGGGTCTGGTCAACACGCTTCAATGCGGGGGAACTCGGGGCCATGCACGCCGGCGTACGCACACGGCGACGCATGTACGGGCGCTCCGGCGCCCACGGGGGTGGCCCCGCACACCTGCTCCAGCGGTCCGACCAGCCGTCGTGACATCTCATAGAAAGGCCCTGTGCATGCGGCACGCCACAGAACACGCGGACATCCCCACCGCGGAACTGCACACGGCCCTGCGGGGCGGCCCCTTCCACGTGGCGCTGCGCGCCGCGATCGCCGCCCGCGGCCTGCCGCTCCAGCGTGTGCAGCACCACCTGTCGCGCCACGGGGTCAAGGTCGGGGTGACCAGCCTGAGTTACTGGCAGCAGGGTGCCCGCCGCCCGCAGCGCCCGGAGTCGCTGCGCGCCGTACGGGCCCTGGAGGAGATCCTCCAGCTGCCGGACGAGTCCCTGATCCGGCTGCTCACGGAGTCCGGCGAACGCACCGCCACCGGCCGTGCCTCAGGCCGCTCGTACCGCTCCCTGGTCGAGGCCTCCGACGTCCTCAACCGGCTCCAGGCCGACCTGGGCTGGTCCCTCGACGGCGGACTGCACACCCTGGGCCACCACGAACGGGTCCGGATCGGCGCCCACCGCCAACTGGCGGGCCGCGAGTCCCACCACATCGTGCGGGCCCACCGCGACGGCGTCGACCGCTTCGTCGCCGTCCACCACGGCGACCCCGGCTGCAGCCCGCGCGCGATGACGGTGCACGCCCTGGAGAACTGCCGCACCGGACGCGTCCGCCTGGACCAGGACACCGGTGTGCTGGTGGCCGAACTCCTCTTCGGCACCCGGCTGCGCTCCGGCGACACCTTCCTCTTCCGGTACGGCATCGAGGACGGCACGGCCGGGGTCTCACGCGAGTACGTCCACGGTTTCGGCTTTCCGGGCGGCCAGTACGCGCTCCAGGTGCGCTTCGACGGGGCCGCTCTGCCGGCGCGGTGCCACCGCTTCACCCAGCACTCGCCCGCGGCCCCGCGCAGCGGTCGGCACGAGCTGCCCCTCAGCGGACCACATCACAGCGTCCACGTGGTCGAGCCCCGGATCCGGCCGGGTCTGGTCGGCATCTCCTGGGACTGGGAGTGAGCGCCCGGCCCTTGACTCGGCCGTAAGGGCCGGTCAGGCACCCGGGCCGGCGACGATCCTGCCGTTCGCGGTCTTCACCGGCAGCTCGTTCAACGGCTCGGTGGCCGGCGCCTGGACCACCTTGCCGGTCACGGCGTCGAACTGGCTGCCGTGGCAGGGGCAGATCAGGGTCGTCCCCTGGAGCTTGTTGATGGGGCACCCCGCGTGCGTGCAGATGGTGCTGTACGCCTTGAGGGCCCCGCTCCCGTCCCGGCTCACCACCACGTTGTGGTCCCGGTAGAGCTTGGCGCCGCCCTTGGAGACCTCGCTCTCGGCACCGAGGTCGACCGGCGCGGTCGGAGCCGCGTCGGCCGAGGCACCGCCGGGGGCCGAGCAGGCGGCCAGCCCGAGCCCGGTGACCGGGACCACGGCGGCTCCTCGCAGGACGGTACGGCGACTCGTGGACGGATGCGACGGTCGGGCGGGCATCAGGGACTCCGTCTCCACTGGTCAGGGGGTGTGCAGGCCGACGATACCTGGGCACAACGGCCGGGCCCTGAGCAGGGGCGATGAGCGGGGACGGGGTGGTTCCCGGCACGCAAACGTTTGCGTAAGCGTTTACGCGAGGGTGGTGGATGGGGTACCTTCCCGGCGTCCAGCCAGTCCCAGCTCAGCGGCTCAGCGGCTCAGCGGCTCAGCGGCTCAGCGGCTCAGCGGCTCAGCGGCTCAGCGGCTCAGCGGCTCAGCGGCTCAGGAGGAAACGCGATGCCCACCATGGCGGACGTCGCCCGGAGCGCGGGAGTTTCCGTGGCGACCGTCTCCCACGTGCTCAACGACACGCGTCCGGTGCTGCCCCACACCCGCCAGGCCGTGCTGGAAGCCGTCGACGCCCTGGGCTACACGCCCAACACCCTCGCCCGCTCCCTGGTGACCTCCCGCACCCGCTCGATCGGCCTCGCGGTGTCGGCGATCAGCAACCCGTACTTCACGGAGATCCTCCAGGGCGTCGAGGCCACCGCCCTGGACGCGGGCTACAGCCTGCTCATCGCCGACCCACACGACGACCCCGCGCACGAACGCAAGGTCGTCCAGCTCCTCCACGAGCGCCGAGTGGACGGCATGATCGTCGCCCCCTCCGCGAACCCGCAGGACCTCGTGGCCTACCTCGGCCGCCACGCCGTGCCGACGGTGCTCCTGGACCGGGTGCTCCCGACGGGTGACCGCCCCACAAGCGCACCGCACCTCGATCAGCCCTCTCCCGACCAACCCTGTTTCGATCAGGTCTGTGCCGAGAACACCGGACCGACGGCCCGTCTCGTCACCCACCTCGCCGGGCTCGGCCATCGCCGGATCGGTCTGGTCGCCGGGCTGGCGGGGCTCAGCACCACGAGCGAGCGGATCACCGGCTACCGGCAGGCACTCGCCGCCGCCGGCCTCGGCCACGACGAGGCCCTCGTCGTCTCCGGCAACTCCGAGTCAGCCGCCGCCGAGCGGGCCACGGCCGCCCTGCTCTCCCTCCCCGCTCCGCCGACGGCCCTGGTCACCGCCAACAACGCCATGACCATCGGCGCCCTGCGCGCCCTGCGCAGGCTGGGCCTGGCCGTGCCGGACGACATGGCCCTGTGCTGCTTCGACGACTTCGTCTGGGCCGACCTGTTCTCGCCCCGGCTCACCGCCATCGCCCAGCCCAGCAGGGAAATCGGCGCCCAGGCCGTCCGGGTGCTCCTGGACCGGCTGGCCGCACCGGACCGGCCCGCCCGGACCGTACGACTGCCCTGTACCTTCGTCCACCGCACCTCCTGCGGGTGCCCGGAGGACCGGGACGAGGCCCAAGGCCCCCGGCCGGACGGTCCCGGCGGGAGAACCGAACCATCCGCGCTGTCCGAGAAGGGAACCGCTTCGTGATCGTCGTCGCCGGTGAGGCACTGATCGACCTGGTTCCGCACGGCCCGGGTGCCCTGGCGGACCTGAAGCCGGCGCTCGGCGGCGGCCCGTACAACACCGCCGTGGCCCTCGGCCGCCTGGGCTCCCCGACCGCCTTCTGCTCCCGCACGTCGTACGACGCCTTCGGCGAGGCCCTGCTCGACGGGCTGCGGCAGGCGGGGGTGGACGTGTCGGGCGTACAGCGCGGCCCCGAGCCGACCACCCTCGCGGTCGCCGCCATCGACGCCGGCGGCTCGGCCGCGTACTCCTTCTACGTCGACGGCACCGCCGACCGCCTGTTCACCGCAGCGGCCGGCCTGCCCATCGGCACGCGCGCGGTGTCCTTCGGCACCTGCTCGCTCGTCCTGGAGCCGGGGGCGAGCGCCTATGAGGAGCTGATGCGGACCGCCGCCGGGCAGGGCCTGTTCACCGCGCTCGACCCCAATATCCGGGCCGGCCTGATCCCGGACGCGGACGCCTACCGGGCGCGTTTCAAGAGCTGGCTGCCCTCGGTGACGCTGCTGAAGCTGTCCGCGGAGGACGCCGAGTGGCTGGGCGGCACCCCGCGCGAGTGGCTGGCCGCGGGACCGTCGGCCGTCGTGATCACCCGGGGCGGCGACGGCCTCACCGTCCACACCCGGGAGGGCGCGGAGTACTCCGTACCGGGCGAGAAGGTCGAGGTCGTGGACACCATCGGCGCCGGTGACACGGTGAACGCGGCCCTGTTGCACGGTCTGTCCGCCCAGGAGGCGCTGTCGTCGGAAGCGCTCGCCGCCCTGGGCGCGGACGGCTGGCGGCGGCTGCTGCGGTTCGCGGCACGTGCGGCGGCGATCACCTGCTCACGAGCGGGGGCGGAGCCGCCGTATGCGGCCGAGCTGGGCCAACTGTGATCTCGGTGTAGTTGTCAAGGTGCGGCCGGACATGCAGTTCGCGGAACCGGTCGAGTCTGCCGAACCGCAGAGTCAGGGTGGCTGATGGTTGAACGAGCGGCGCCCCGCGGGGAGTTCCCGCGGGGCGCCGCTTTTTTGATGATGCGTCAGCGCAAGGCCCGTGTCGCGCCGGTATCGGATTCAGGCCTTGCGGGCCCGCGTCGTCTTCTTCGCGGGTGCCGCCTTCTTCGTGGCCGCGGCGGCCTTCTTGGTCGCCGTGTTGTTGGCCTTGGCCGTCACCGTCTTCTTCGCCGTCGACTTGGCCGCCGCGGTCTTCCTGACCGCCGTGCCGCGCGGCGCCTTCACCGGTTCCGCGTCGCTGATGCGGTCGGCGCCGAGGATCTCGCGCAGGAACTTGCCCGTGTGACTGGTGGGGACCCCAGCGACCTCCTCGGGCGTGCCCTCGGCGACCACGAGGCCACCGCCGGCGCCGCCCTCCGGACCCATGTCGACGATCCAGTCGGCGGTCTTGATCACGTCGAGGTTGTGTTCGATGACGATGACCGTGTTGCCCTTGTCGACCAGGCCGGACAGGACCTTGAGCAGCTTGCTGATGTCCTCGAAGTGCAGACCGGTGGTCGGCTCGTCCAGGACGTAGACCGTACGCCCGGTGGAGCGCTTCTGCAGTTCGCTGGCGAGCTTGACGCGCTGCGCCTCACCGCCGGACAGGGTGGTGGCGGACTGGCCGAGCCGAACGTAACCGAGGCCGACGTCCTTCAGGGTCCTCAGGTGCCGGGAGATGGCCGGAACGGCCTCGAAGAAGTCGGTCGCCTCCTCGATCGGCATGTTCAGCACGTCGGAGACGGACTTGCCCTTGTAGTGGACCTCCAGGGTCTCCCGGTTGTACCGGGCGCCGTGGCAGACCTCGCACGGAACGTAGACGTCCGGGAGGAAGTTCATCTCGATCTTGATCGTGCCGTCGCCCGCGCAGTTCTCGCAGCGACCGCCCTTGACGTTGAAGGAGAAGCGGCCGGGCAGGTAGCCGCGGACCTTCGCCTCGGTGGTCTCGGCGAACAGCTTGCGGATGTGGTCGAAGACGCCGGTGTAGGTCGCCGGGTTGGACCGCGGGGTGCGGCCGATGGGCGACTGGTCGACGTGGACGACCTTGTCGACGAGGTCGTCGCCGTCCACGCGCGTGTGCCGTCCGGGGACGCTGCGCGCGCCGTTCAGCTCGCGGGCCAGGTGCGTGTAGAGGATGTCGTTGACCAGCGTCGACTTGCCGGAGCCGGACACGCCCGTGACGGCCGTGAACACGCCCAGCGGGAAGGACACGTCGATGTCCTGGAGGTTGTTCTCACGGGCGCCGTGCACCGTGAGCCGGCGGGACGGGTCCTGCGGGCGGCGGATGTCCGGCAACGGGATGGACTTCTTGCCGGACAGGTACTGACCCGTCTGCGACTCGTCGTTGCCGAGCAACTCCTTCAGGGAACCGCTGTGCACGACCTTGCCGCCGTGCTCACCGGCGCCGGGGCCGATGTCGACGATCCAGTCGGCGACTTTGATGGTGTCCTCGTCGTGCTCCACGACGATGAGTGTGTTGCCCATGTCGCGAAGCCGGACCAGGGTCTCGATCAGCCGGTGGTTGTCCCGCTGGTGCAGACCGATGGAGGGCTCGTCCAGGACGTACAGGACGCCGACCAGGCCCGAGCCGATCTGGGTGGCCAGGCGGATGCGCTGGGCCTCGCCGCCGGAGAGGGTGCCGGCCGCGCGGTTGAGGGAGAGGTAGTCGAGGCCGACGTCGACCAGGAACCGCAGCCGCTCGTTGACCTCCTTCAGGACCCGCTCGGCGATCTTCTTGTCGCGGGCGTTGAGCTTGAGCTCGCCCAGGAAGTCCGCACAGTCACTGATCGACATCCCGGAGACCTCGGCGATCGACTTCTCCATGATCGTGACGGCGAGGACGATCGGCTTCAGGCGCGTGCCCTCGCAGGAGGGGCAGGGCACCTCGCGCATGTACCCCTCGAAGCGCTCGCGGCTGGCGTCGCTCTCGGCCTCGCTGTGCCGGCGCTTGACGAACGGCACCGCACCCTCGAAGGGCGTGGTGTACACGCGCTCGCGGCCGTACCGGTTGCGGTACCGGACCTCGATCTGGGTCTTGTGGCCGTGGAGCAGGGCTTTCTTGGCTCGCTGCGGCAGACCGGCGAAGGGGATGTCCGTCCGGAATCCCAGGGCGTCCGCGAGGGCGCCGATCAGGCGGCCGAAGTAGTCCTTGGTGTGCCCGTGCGACCAGGGGTGGATGGCGCCCTCGTCCAGGGACTTGTCCGGGTCCGGGACGATCAGCTCCGGGTCGACCTCCATGCGCGTGCCGATGCCGGTGCACTCGGGGCAGGCGCCGAAGGGCGAGTTGAAGGAGAAGGAGCGGGGCTCCAGCTCTTCGAAGGACAGGTCGTCGTACGGGCAGTACAGGTGCTCCGAGTACATGCGCTCGCGCTCGGGGTCGTCCTCGGGGAGGTCCACGAAGTCGAGCACGACCATGCCGCCGGACAGGCCGAGGGCGGTCTCCACGGAGTCGGTGAGCCGGCGCTTGGCGGAGTCCTTCACCGTGAGGCGGTCCACGACCACCTCGATGGTGTGCTTCTCCTGCTTCTTCAGCGTCGGCGGGTCGGAGAGCTGGATCGTCTCGCCGTCCACGCGCGCGCGGGAGTAGCCCTTGGTCTGGAGGTCGGCGAAGAGGTCGACGAACTCGCCCTTGCGCTCGCGCACGAGCGGCGACAGCACCTGGAAGCGGCTCCCCTCCGGCAGCTCCAGGACCTTGTCGACGATGGCCTGCGGCGACTGGCGCGAGATGGGGCGGCCGCACTCGGGACAGTGCGGCTTGCCGATGCGCGCGAAGAGCAGACGCAGGTAGTCGTAGACCTCGGTGATGGTGCCGACCGTCGAGCGCGGGTTGCGCGAGGTCGACTTCTGGTCGATGGAGACCGCCGGGGACAGGCCCTCGATGAAGTCGACGTCCGGCTTGTCCATCTGGCCGAGGAACTGCCGGGCGTACGAGGAGAGCGACTCCACGTACCGGCGCTGGCCCTCGGCGAAGATCGTGTCGAAGGCCAGGGAGGACTTGCCCGACCCGGACAGGCCCGTGAAGACGATGAGCGAGTCACGAGGCAGGTCGAGCGAGACATTCTTCAGGTTGTGCTCGCGCGCGCCACGGACGATGAGACGGTCGGCCACGCCGGTCCGCACCTTTCTTGAGAGAAGTGACAGGGGCGGGGCCCCCGTGCTTCTTCGAGACTAGGGGGAGCCACTGACAACGCCGGTCGGATTTCCCGGTTGCATAACAACCCCCGGACATCCAGCATGCCCGACGTCGCCTTCGACGATATAGCACGTGCTTTCGATTTGCGGTCGGGGTTCACCACCTTCACCCAAAGGTGTGGCGGGGCTAGGGTCAGGCCCATGACTGATCACGCTCATGACCTGGTCTGTGTACGGGACGCGACCGAGCGGCTCCTCACCGCTGCCGCCGCACTGGACAACGCTTCGCTCGCCGAGCCGTCACGGCTTCCGGGATGGACCCGCGGGCACGTCCTCGCTCACCTCGCCCGCAACGCGGACGCGCTCGTGAACGTCCTGGAGGGCCGTCCCATGTACGCGAGCGCCGAGGTGCGCGACGCCGACATCGAGCGGGACGCCCCGCGCCCCCTGGACGTCCAGCTCGCCGACGTGCGCGAGAGCGCCGGCCGCTTCCGGGAGGCGGGGGCCGCGCCGGCGGACTGGACGCGCACGGTCGAGCTGCGCAACGGGGTCACCGACTCCGCGTCCCGGGTGCCGTTCCGGCGCTGGGGCGAGGTGGAGCTGCACCATGTCGACCTCGGGATCGGGTACGAGCTGGAGGATCTTCCGGCCGAGTTCACGGAGCGGGAGATCGACTTCCTGACGCGGCGGTTCTCCGGGCACCCCGACGTCGCGGCGACCCGCGTCACGGACGGCAGGCACGCGTGGACCACGGGACGCGAGGCGTCCGAGCCCGAGGTCACGGTCAGCGGCGCTCCGGCGGACCTGCTGGGCTGGCTCGCCGGACGCCGTGAGGGGGCCGCGCTGAAGGCGGCGGGCGGCGCACTGCCGCAGCTGCCTCCGTTGTAGGCCGACGACAGCCCTTCGAGCACTCCCCCGCTATAGGCTGATCACCATGACGTACACCGGAGATGTCAAGGTCGGCGGACCGGCAGACGTGCACGAGCTGAAAGACCTGATGATCACCAAGATCGCGGTCGGCCCGATGGACAACAACGCCTATCTGCTGCGCTGCCGGGCCACCGACGAGCAGCTCCTCATCGATGCCGCCAACGAGGCACACACGCTGATCGCCATGATCGGTGACGACGGCATCGCGTCCGTCGTCACCACGCATCAGCACGGCGACCACTGGCAGGCGCTGGCCGAGGTCGTCTCCGCCACCGGTGCCCGTACGTATGCCGGACGGGACGACGCTCCGGGCATCCCGGTGCCCACCGACGTCCTGGTCGACGACGGTGACGTCATCAGGGTGGGGCGCGTGGAACTCACCGCGCGCCACCTCGTCGGGCACACCCCGGGCTCCATCGCGCTGGTCTACGACGACCCGCACGGCCACCCGCACGTCTTCACCGGGGACTGTCTCTTCCCGGGCGGTGTCGGAAACACACGCAAGGACCCGAAGGCCTTCGCCAGCCTGATCCACGACGTCGAGACGAAGATCTTCGAAGTACTGCCGGACGAGACCTGGGTGTACCCCGGGCACGGCAACGACACCACGCTGGGTGCGGAGCGGCCGCAACTGCCGGAGTGGCACGCGCGCGGGTGGTGAGTGGCGAGCGCCTCATGGCTCGTGGTCCGTGTGCGGCTGCGGGTGCGTGGGGGCTTGTCGCGCAGTTCCCCGCGCCCCTTTTGCAGCGCAGGCGGCTCGAGAAGTTGGCGTTTCTGCGCTGGGCGCACGCCCCGCATGTGCACCCGGCGCACATCTCGCCACGCGCGCCCCGTGTGAACTGTTCGCACGCGCCGGGGGTGCATGCGCGCTCCCCTGGCGCCGTGTCACGCAGTCAACTGGTAGCAGCCCCGCACAGGATGACGGCTCCTGCGCGGTATGGGCCGCCGGTCTTCCAACCCCGCCCTCGGCCGGCGGCCCAGGCCAGGGCCACCTCGGGGGCAGTGTTCACACGACTGCAACACCGGTTCCCACTATGCGGACAATGAACGTCGTGACCTGGACAAACAGGGGGTTCACTGCCAATCTCCCGCCATGTACCTTGCCCCTCGCGCACTGCGCCGCGCGGTAGCCGCCGCCACGATAGCCCTGCTCGCCACCGCCGTCGGCTGTGCTCCGCAGCCCGAGGACAAGGCGTCGGCCGCCCCGTCCGGGTCCGCCGCGAAGAGCTGCGCCAAGGGCAAGTTGGCCACCCGGACGTCCGGGAAGCTGACGATCGCGACGGACGAGCCCGCGTACGAGCCGTGGTTCAAGGACGACAAGCCCGCGAACGGCAAGGGCTTCGAGTCCGCGGTCGCCTACGCGGTGGCGAAGCAACTGGGCTACGACAAGAGCGCGGTCGTCTGGCAGAGCGTGCCGTTCAACAAGGCGTTCGCGCCCGGCGTGAAGACGTTCGACTTCGACATCAACCAGGTGTCGATCAGCACCGAGCGCAAGAAGGCCGTGGACTTCTCCTCCGGTTACTACGACGTGCGCCAAGCCGTCATCGCGCTGAAGGGCAGCAAGGCCGCCAAGGCGACGAGCATCGCGGACTTGAAGGACCTCAAACTGGGCGCCCAGGTGGGCACCACGAGCCTCGACTACATCACCGATGTGGTGAAGCCGAAGCAGCAGGCCGCCGTGTACGCCAAGAACGACCAGGCCAAGTCGGCGCTGAAGAACGGTCAGGTCGACGCCATCGTCACCGACCTGCCGACCGCGTTCTACATCACCGCGGCCGAGGTGACGGACGCGAAGATCGTCGGCCAGTTCGAGAACCAGGGCGGCACGCCCGAGCAGTTCGGGCTTGTGCTCGACAAGGGCAGCGCCCTGACCTCGTGCGTGACCGGTGCCGTCGACGCCCTGCGCAAGGACGGCACGCTCGCGAAGATCGAGAAGCAGTGGCTCTCCGACGCCGTCGATGCTCCGGTGCTCAAGTGACCGTCACCAAGGGCGAGTCCGCTCGGGAGGGGGCGGACGACAAGGGTGACATGACCGGCGGCGCCGGGCACGCGGTGCCCGGCGCCGGTGACGGGTACGCGCCCTCCGAGCGGCGGCTGGAACGCGAGCGCTACAAGAGGGCACGCGCACGCCGCGCCACGGCCGTCGCGGCGCTCTCGACCCTGGTCACGGCCGTCGTGCTCTACCTGGTCGTCGTCAACGCGCCGGGCTGGCCGCGCACCGAGGAGACGTTCTTCAGCGCGCAGTACGCGCGCGAGGCGTTCCCGAAAGTCCTCGAAGGGCTGTGGCTGAACGTCCGCCTCCTGCTCATCTGCGGTGTCGCCGTGCTGGTCCTCGGCATTCTGATCGCCGTCGCCCGCACCCTGCGCGGCCCGGTGTTCTTCCCGCTGCGCGTGCTGGCGGCGGCGTACACCGACTTCTTCCGCGGCCTTCCGCTCATCATCAACCTGATGATCGTGGTGCTGGGCGTGCCGGCACTGCGGCTGCAGGGCGTGACGGTGGATCCGGTGCTGCTGGGTGGTACGGCACTGACGCTGACGTACTCGGCGTACGTGGCCGAGGTGTTCCGGGCGGGCATCGAGTCCATCCACCCCTCGCAGCGCGCCGCGGCCCGCTCGCTGGGCCTCACCAATCGGCAGGCCCTGCGCTACGTCGTACTGCCCCAGGCGGTGCGCCGTCAGGTGCCGCCGCTGCTCAACGACCTGGTGTCGCTGCAGAAGGACACCGGCCTGGTATCGATCGGCGGCGCGGTGGACGCCGTACGGGCGGCCGACATCATCGTCGGCCGCAGTCTCAACTACACGCCGTACATCGTCGCGGGGCTGGTGTTCGTCGCGCTGACCATCCCGATGACCCGCTTCACGGACTGGGTGACGGCCAGGATGGACCGGCAGCGGGCCCAGGGAGGATCGATATGAGTACGGCACCCCAGGACGGCTCCCCCGTGCTGCGGATGGAGTCCGTCCGCAAGACCTTCGGAGGCTCGGTCGTGCTGCGGGACGTCGACCTGGAGGTCGCCCCACACACCGTGACCGCGCTGATCGGTGCTTCCGGCTCGGGCAAGTCCACGCTGCTGCGCTGTGCGAACCTCCTGGAGGAGATCGACGACGGCGCGATCTGGCTGGACGGTGAGGAGATCACCGACCCGCGCGCCGACCAGGACGCGGTACGGCGTCGCATCGGTGTGGTCTTCCAGGCGTACAACCTCTTCCCGCACATGACCGTGCTGGACAACATCACGCTCGCCCCGCGCCGGGTGCACGGCGCCTCCCGTGCGCAGGCCGAGGAACGGGCCAGGGAGCTGCTGGAGCGCCTCGGACTGAGTGGCAAGGCCGATGCCTACCCGGACCGGCTGAGCGGCGGCCAGCAGCAGCGTGTGGCGATCGTGCGGGCCCTCGCCGTACGGCCCCGGCTGCTGCTGCTCGACGAGATCACCGCCGCGCTCGACCCTGAACTCGTGGGCGAGGTACTGGAAGTGGTCCGCGGCCTGAAGGACGAGGGCATGACCATGGTGCTGGCGACGCACGAGATGGGCTTCGCCCGGGACGTCGCCGACCAGGTTTGTTTTCTGGACGGAGGGGTCGTGCTGGAGCGCGGCACCGCGGACCAGGTGTTCGGCGACCCGCAGCAGGAGCGCACGCGGCGCTTCCTGCGGCGGATCGTGGAGGCCGGCCGCCTGTAGTCCCGCGGGGGCTACGCGTCGGCCGGTGCCGCCCCCACCAGGGCAGCGACCCGCTCCACGCCGAACACGTAGCCCTGCACCCCGCAGCCCGCGATCACACCGTCGGCGCGCAGCGAGACGTACGAGTGGTGCCGGAACGACTCGCGCTGGTGGATGTTGGAGATGTGCACCTCCAGCACGGGCATGCCGTCGCAGGTGTTGAGTGCGTCCAGAATCGCAACCGACGTGTGGGAGTAGGCGCCGGGGTTGATGACGATCCCGCAGTGGTGGAGCCGCGCCTCGTGGATCCAGTCGACCAGCTCGCCCTCGTGGTTGGACTGCCGGAAGTCCACCGTGCCGCCGTGCGCGGCCGCCGCCTTCGCGCACATCGCCTCGACGTCGGCCAGCGTGTCCTTGCCGTAGATCTCGGGCTGGCGCTGGCCGAGGAGGTTCAGGTTGGGCCCGTTGAGGATCATGATCGGGGCGTTGGCCAGGGTGCGGGGCACGGTTCCTCCGGTCCGTTCGGGGCGGTGCGTCGGTGACCGCCGCTCGGACCCGGTCTATCACGGTGCCCGGAGCGGGCGACCGGCCGTGCGCGCCGGCCGCCGCGGCGCGCGCCGCGGTCTCGGTGATCACCTCCGCGCGCCCCCGTAACCCCTGATCACTGTGGGTAGTTGACGCGACATGCACGATGTACGCGCCGTAAGGGCTCCCTCCATGCCTCGGCTTGCCGCCGCCTCGCTCGCCGGGACCGCGATCGAGTTCTACGACTTCTTCGTCTACGGGACTGCCGCGGCCCTGGTCCTGGGTCCGCTGTTCTTCCCGACGTTCTCACCGGTGGCGGGGACGCTGGCGGCGTTCGGGACGTTCGGGATCGGGTTCGTGGCCCGGCCTCTGGGTTCGGTGCTGTTCGGGCACCTCGGCGACCGGCGCGGGCGACGGCCGGTGCTGGTCATCTCGCTGCTGCTGACCGGCGCCTCGACGGTCGCGGTCGGGTGCGTACCGACGTACGGGTCCATCGGCACGGCGGCCCCTGTGCTGCTGCTCGTCCTGCGCTTCCTGCAGGGGCTGGGGCTCGGCGGGGAGTGGGGCGGAGCAGTGCTGCTGACCGCCGAGCACGCCCCGCCGGGGCGGCGCGCCCTGTGGTCGAGCTTCCCTCAAGTGGGGCCCGTGTTCGGGTTCGTGCTCGCCAACGGGGTGATGCTGGCGCTGTCGGCTGCCCTGTCCGACGCACAGTTCGCGCAGTGGGGCTGGCGGGTGCCGTTCTGGGCGGCCGGTGTGCTGGCGCTGGCCGGGCTGTGGCTGCGCTCGTCGCTCGCCGAGAGCCCCCGGTTCCTGGAAATCGACGACCACGCGCGCGTGCCGCTCGTCGAGGTCGTGCGGCACGACTGGCGGCTGGTGCTGCTTACGGCGGGGGCGCTGGCCGTCGGATACGCGGTGTTCTACGCGGTGACGACGTGGTCGCTGGCATATGCCACCGAACGGCTCGGAGTGAGCCGCACCGTCATGCTGACCTGCGTCATGGCCGCCGTGGTGGTGGAGGGCGCGCTCACGCCCCTGATGGCGCTGCTCGGCGACCGCTACGGGCGCCGCCCGATGTGCCTGGCGGGGTGCACGGCATGCGCCCTGTGGATGCTGCCGATGGTCGCGCTGCTGGCGACGGGCGAGCCGCTGCTGATGTTCCTCGGCATCCTGGGCGCGCTGATCGCCTTCATCACCATGTTCGCGGTGATCGCCGCATATCTGCCGGAGCTGTACGAGGCCCGGGTGCGCTGCACGGGTGCAGCGGTCGGCTACAACCTCGGCGGGGTCCTCGGGGGCGCGCTCACGCCGATCGTGGCCACCGCCCTCGCGGAGCACGGCGGGCGTGTTCCGTGGGGGGTGGGCGCCTATCTGACCGGCATGGCGCTGCTGAGTCTCGGCTGTTTCGCGCTGCTGCCGGAGACGCGGCCGGTCCCCGTACCGGCGATGGAGCCGGCCACGGGCTGACCGGGCAGGCCACGCTATGGGTTGATCGCCAGCTCCAGGTAGGCCGCGAACAGCACGAGGTGCACACCGCCCTGCAGGGGTGTGGCCCGGCCCGGGACCACCGTCAGGGAGCTGACCACCACGGTCAGCGCGAGCAGCAACATGTGGGTCGCGCCGAGGCCGAGGACGAGCGGTCCGGACAGCCAGACGGAGGCGAGCGCGACGGCGGGGATGGTCAGGCCGATGCTGGCCATGGCCGAGCCGAGCGCGAGGTTGAGGCTCGTCTGCACCCGGTCGCGGCGGGCGGAGCGCAGCGCAGCGATCGTCTCGGGCAGCAGCACGAGCAGGGCGATGACGACACCGACGACCGCCTGGTGCAGCCCGGCCGCCTCCACTGCGGACTCGATGGTGGGCGACACGCCCTTGGCCAGACCGACCACGCCGACCAGGGCGAGGCCGAGCAGACCGAGGCTGGTCCAGGCGGCACGCGCGGAGGGAGGCTCGGCGTGGTCGTCCGCGGTGATGACCTCGCCCTGCCGGGTGATCGGCAGGAAGTAGTCGCGGTGCCGCACGGTCTGGGTGGCCACGAACAGGCCGTAGAGGATGAGCGAGGACAGTGCCGCGAACGTCAGCTGCACGGTGGAGAACTCAGGCCCGGGCTTACTGGTGGTGAAGGTCGGCAGCACCAGGCTGAGCGTGGCCAGGGTCGCCACCGTCGCCAGGGCGGCGCCGGTGCCCTCGGGGTTGAAGACGGCGGTGCCGTGGCGCAGGGAGGCGACGAGGAGGCAGAGCCCGACGATGCCGTTGCAAGTGATCATCACGGCGGCGAAGACCGTGTCGCGGGCCAGGGTGGAACTCTTGTCACCGCCGTCGGCCATCAGGGTGACGATCAGGGCCACCTCGATGATCGTGACGGCGAGGGCGAGCACCAGCGAGCCGAAGGGCTCGCCGACGCGGTGGGCGACCACCTCGGCGTGATGCACCGCGGCCAGGACGGCCCCGGCGAGAACCAAGGTCACCAGCGCGACCACTGCGCCGGGCAGATCCCGGCTCCAGGTGAAGATCAGCAGGACGACCGCGAGCACCGGCACGAGGAGCGTCCACTGTGCGATGAGCGACCTGAGCCGAGTGATCATGCAGCGATGGTTACAGACACATACGGAGTTCGCATTACACCCTTTTCGGATCCCTTCTCATCCTTTCGGTGCGAGGCCCCGGCACAGGTGCGACCGGGACCTCGCAGGGTCGGGTGACCGTGCCCGCGCCCCCTACGGCCGGGCGTCGACGCTGTCCTTCGCGGCGGCGTCGCCACTCCCGCTGGGCGCAGCCTCGGCGGCCGCCTGCTTCTTGGAGGCCATCAGGCTGGTGATCGTGGTGGCCACCAGGACGGCGCAGATCACGCCGAGCGAGACCGGGATGCTGATCTCGGGGACGTGGACCCCGGACTCGTGCAGCGCGTGCAGCACCAGCTTGACGCCGATGAAGCCGAGGATGATCGACAGGCCGTACGACAGGTGGACCAGCTTCCTCAGCAGGCCGCCGATGAGGAAGTACAGCTGCCGCAGCCCCATCAGGGCGAAGGCGTTGGCGGTGAAGACGATGTACGGGTCCTGGGTCAGGCCGAAGATCGCAGGGATGGAGTCCAGCGCGAACAGCACGTCCGTGGTGCCGATGGCGAGCATCACGACCAGCATCGGGGTCATGACCCGCTTGCCGTTCTGCTGGATCCACAGCTTGGTGCCGTGGTACCGGTCGGCCACGCCGAACCTGCGCTCCGCGGCCTTCAGCAGCTTGTTCTCCTCGTACTCCTCATCCTCCTCGTCGGCGCGGGCCTCCTGGATGAGCTTCCAGGCGGTCCAGATCAGGAAGGCACCGAAGAGGTAGAACACCCAGGAGAAGCTGGCGATGATCGCGGCTCCGGCCGCGATGAAGACGGCCCGCAGGACCAGGGCTATGAGGACACCGACGAGCAGGACCCGCTGCTGGTACTGCGAGGGCACCGCGAACTTCGCCATGATCAGGACGAAGACGAAAAGGTTGTCGACGCTCAGGGACTTCTCGGTGATGAAGCCCGCGAAGAACTCGCCGGCCGGCTGCCCGCCGCCGAAGACGAGCAGGCCGAGGCCGAAGAGCCCGGCCAGGGCGATCCAGACGACCGTCCAGATTCCGGCTTCCTTGATCGACACGTCATGGGGCTTACGACCGATGAAGAAGTCGACCGCGATCAGGGCGGCCAGCCCCACGATGGTCAGGACCCACAGGGTCATGGAGACTTCCACTGCACCTCCGGCATTACGTAACGGCAAACATCAGCGTTGTCGCTGCCGGAGGTCTCTTCCACCCAGGATGGGCCGACGTCCCGGGATCCTCATCGATCCGTACTGACGGGTGCGTCGCAGTCAGGGAGTACTCCCCTCCGTACGGAAGACGTTACCGAAAGACCAAGGAAAGGTAAAGTGGTAGGCAAAGAAAGTTCCAAACTCCCTGGTCGGGAGTGCTTTACCTGCGCTTGGTGCGGGCTGCCGTCACCTCGGCGAGCACTTGCTGGAGGATGCTGCTGCCGGGCGGCACCAGCGAGGGCTCGTATGTCCAGGCATGGCCGACCCAGGGGTCGGCGAGGTGATCGTCGGGCACGGGGGTGAGTCGCATGAGCGAACGCCACAGCGGGTCGAGCAACGGGCCATAGGCCTCGGCGTCCTCGCGATCCGCGACCATCACCAGGTGGACGCCGACGGCGGGACCCTCGTCGGCGAGATAGCGCAGCTGGGTCACGGCCCGGTCGTCGAAGCCGTGCGGGAAGTCGTTGACGATCAGGAGCTGCTGCGCGGTGTCGATGTCGGGTGGCAGCGACTCGGCCGCGCCACCCCGGATCGCCATCTGCATCAGGTCGACATGCCTGGTGAGCCGCCCCAGGACGTCCGTCACGCCCGCCGCGCCAGTCGCGGGCGGCGCCACCAGCGCCCCGGCGCGGGTCAGTGGCTGGAGCGCCTGTGCTCCGGCACCGGCCGGGTCGATGACCTGCACGGCGAACTCCCCGGCCGGGTGGACGGCGAGCAGCCGGGCCGCCAGCGCCACCGCGGCCTCCATGGCGAGCCGACGCAGCTCAGCGGGGTCCGGGATGGTGTCGTCGGGACCTGCCACGGGGCCGCTGTCAATCCACAGACCGCGTTCCAGCGGGAGCCTGACCAGCAGCGGGATACGCAGCGAGACGCTCTCGGGGAGATGGAGATCGCCGAGCCGCAAGGCCAGCGGCGGCTCGGCCGGCGCCCGGTAGCCGTGCCAGACGGGGTTGTCCCAGCGGGCGTAGGCGAGCGGGAGCGCGGGCTCGACGACCTCGGACTCGGCGGTGAGCTGAGCGAGGTCGCGGTCGAGTGCCGCCCGGGCCTGGTCGACCAGCTGGGAGTGCCGGGCGTGGGCCGCCTCGCGCGCGACGTCTCCCGCCGTGCCGAGCCGGCTGCGCGGGTCGCTGAGGACCTGGTCGAGTTCCTTCTCCAGGCGGGAGTCGGCGAAGTCGACGGCGCTGCGGTATGCGGCCGTGGTGCGGGCCAGGTCCTCGAACATGCCCCAGACCTGGTTGTACAGCCGCTCCTCCATCGACCAGCCCACCGCGTCACCCGCCACGGGCTGGGCGGGCTGGTCGTCCGGGGCCGGGCCCGCCGTGGGCGGGGGCGGGGGCGGAGCGGTGTGCGTACGGCGGTGGGAGTGGGTGTAGTCGACCGGGCCACCGGAAGCCGGTACGTCATGCGCGTCAGGACTGTCGTACGACGGCATCGGCGCAGGTGTTGCGGCGTCCGGGACGTGCTGCGGTGGCGGTGCCGGTATCGCGCGGGCCAGGCTCCGCGTCACGGCCTCCTGGATCTGCGCCGCGAGGTCGCCGGGCTGGGGCAAGCCCTGGTCGGCGAGGAGTGCGGTGAGCCCTCCGGCGTAGCCCTGGCCCACCGCGCGTACCTTCCAGGCCCCCTGTCGGCGGTACAGCTCCAGGGCGACGACGGCCGACTCGGCGTCCAGGCCGGTGAGGGTGAAGCGGACGATCCCGGTGCCGTCGAGGCCTGTGACCACCGTCGTCGGAGCGGCGAACGCGCCGAACCGGAGCGGGCCTCCCGGCCGTTCGGGCAGTGCGAGCAGCACCGAGACACGGTGGACCGCCTCGGGCAGGGCGGCCAGGTCGACGGCCAGACGGTGGTCGGTGGCGGCCTGCCCGGAGACCTCGATGCCGGGCAGGGTGGGGGCACCGGGGTGGACCACCCACGGAGCGCCGTGCACGGTGCCGTGCTCGTCGCCGAGCGTGGCCCCTGCCAGGACCGGCACCCCGGCCGAGATCCGGATCTCCAGCCGGACCTGGGACAGCGGGTGGTTCTGTCCCCGCACCAGCTCGGCCGTCATCTCCGTCGCCCCCCCCTGTGTCGTGTTGTCGTACGCGCCTGCCCGATCGAGCGGGCCTCCTACAGGTGCGGCAGGATCGCCGGCATCAGGTCCTGGAAGGTGCGGCCGTTGGCGGGGGTACCCAGAGCGGTCATCGTCCAGCCCGAGCCCGCCCGGTGCACCTTCGCCATGATCTGGGCGGTGTACTCGCCGCCACCGGCCAGCGTGTAACGGGCGAGCTCCTGGCCGTTGGTCTCGTCGACGAGGCGGCAGAACGCGTCCTGCACCTCCTGGAAGGTCTGGCCCGTGAAGGAGTTCACGGTGAAGACGATCTGGTCGATGTGGACCGGAACGCGCTGCAGGTCCACGAGGATGGACTCGTCGTCACCGCCCTGGCCGACACCGCCGACGAGGTTGTCGCCGGTGTGGCGCACGGAGCCGTCGTCGCTCACCAGATGACGGAAGAAGACGACATCGACCGGCTGCTTCTCGGCGAAGAGAACCGCCGAGGCGTCCAGGTCGATCTCACGGGTGCGCGAGCCGAACAGGCCGCGTCGCTTCGCCGCCTGCCAGCCCAGACCCATGCGGACCGCGGTCAGGGTGGCCCCGTCCTTCTTCTCCAGGCTGATGGCCTGACCCTTGGTCAAGTTGACGGACACGGCTGGTTCCCCTCTCGGTGTTCCCCTGTTGCCGCGCACTGCGCGGTGCCAAGAACCCTACGCAGGGGCACTGACAGTGCCGAACCCCGGCCCGCGCTTTGTGTCGGTGTTGCAACACTGGACGCATATGCCGAGGTCCGGCAGGGTCACGAGGGCTCAGGCGAGGCCTGCTTCCCGCATCTGGCGCAGTTCCTTCTTCATCTCGGAGACCTCGTCGCGCAGCCGGGCGGCGATCTCGAACTGCAGCTCGGCGGCGGCGGCGCGCATGCGCTCCGTCATCTCCTCGATCTGCTCGGCGAGTTCGGCCGCCGGACGGTCCGTGGGTACCGCGGCCCCTGCCTTGCCCTTGGTGGACTTGGCGGCCTTGCCGGCCTTCGCGCCCTTGGCCGCCTTGTCGCCGAGCGACGGGACGGGGGCCTTGGCACCCTTGCCGTCCTTCAGCTTGCGGTAGCCGGAGCCGAGCAGCTGTTCGGTGTCGACCTCCTCGCGGGCGATCTGCGCGACGATGTCGTTGATCTTCTTGCGGAGCGGTTGCGGGTCGATGCCGTTGGCCTTGTTGTAGGCGACCTGCTTCTCCCGGCGCCGGTTGGTCTCCTCTATGGCCTTCTCCATCGCCGGAGTGATCTTGTCGGCGTACATGTGGACCTGGCCGGAGACGTTGCGCGCCGCGCGGCCGATGGTCTGGATCAGCGAGGTACCGGAGCGCAGGAAGCCTTCCTTGTCGGCGTCGAGGATGGCCACCAGGGACACCTCGGGCAGGTCGAGGCCCTCCCGCAGCAGGTTGATGCCGACCAGGACGTCGAACTCGCCGGAGCGCAGCTCGCGCAGCAGCTCGACGCGGCGCAGGGTGTCGACGTCGCTGTGCAGATAGCGCACCTGGATGCCGAGTTCCAGGAAGTAGTCGGTGAGGTCCTCGGCCATCTTCTTGGTGAGCGTGGTGACCAGGACACGCTCGTCCTTCTCGGTGCGCTTGCGGATCTCGTGCACCAGGTCGTCGATCTGCCCCTCGGTGGGCTTGACCACGACCTCCGGGTCGACCAGGCCCGTCGGGCGGATGATCTGCTCCACGACGCCGTCCCCGCGGGACAGCTCGTAGGTGCCCGGAGTGGCCGACAGGTACACCGTCTGCCCGATGCGCTCCTGGAACTCCTCCCACTTCAGGGGGCGGTTGTCCAGCGCGGAGGGCAGCCGGAAGCCGTGCTCGACGAGGGTGCGCTTACGGGAGGCGTCACCCTCGTACATGGCCCCGATCTGCGGGACGGTAACGTGCGACTCGTCGATGACGAGCAGGAAGTCGTCCGGGAAGTAGTCCATCAGGGTGTTGGGCGGGGAACCGGGCAGGCGGCCGTCGAAGTGCATCGAGTAGTTCTCCACGCCGGAGCAGCTGCCGATCTGGCGAAGCATCTCGATGTCGTACGTGGTACGCATGCGCAGGCGCTGGGCCTCCAGGAGCTTGCCCTGCTTCTCCAGCTCGGCCAGGCGCTCCGCCAGCTCCTTCTCGATGTCGTTGACGGCCCGCTCCATGCGCTCGGGTCCGGCGACGTAGTGGGAGGCGGGGAAGACGTACAGCTGCTGGTCGTCGCTGATGATCTCGCCGGTGAGCGGGTGGAGCGTGGAGAGTGCCTCGATCTCGTCGCCGAACATCTCGATACGGACGGCCAGCTCCTCGTAGACCGGGAAGATCTCGATGGTGTCGCCGCGGACCCGGAAGGTGCCCCGGCTGAAGGCCAGGTCGTTGCGTGTGTACTGGATGTCGACGAAGCGGCGCAGCAGCTCGTCCCGGTCCATCTCGTCGCCGACCCTGAGGGGGACCATTCGGTCCACGTACTCCTGCGGAGTACCGAGGCCGTAGATGCAGGACACCGAGGCGACCACGATGACGTCGCGGCGGGTGAGCAGCGAGTTCGTCGCCGAGTGGCGCAGGCGCTCGACCTCCTCGTTGATCGAGGAGTCCTTCTCGATGTAGGTGTCCGACTGCGGGACGTAGGCCTCGGGCTGGTAGTAGTCGTAGTACGAGACGAAGTACTCGACCGCGTTGTTCGGGAGGAGCTCGCGGAACTCGTTGGCCAGCTGGGCGGCCAGCGTCTTGTTCGGCGCCATCACGAGGGTGGGGCGCTGGAGCTTCTCGATCATCCACGCCGTGGTGGCGGACTTGCCGGTGCCGGTCGCGCCGAGCAGGACGACGTCCTTTTCACCTGCCTCGATGCGCTTGGCCAGCTCGGCGATGGCCGCCGGCTGGTCTCCGCTGGGCTGGTAGGGGCTGACGACCTCGAAGGGCGCCACCGTGCGTTCGATGTGAGAAACGGGCCGCATGCCACCCACCGTACGACCCCCCACTGACAACGCGTCCCGATCAGCGGTTCTGCGGGGTGCGGGAGTCGTGGTGCTTCGGGTGGCGGATCGGCCGGCCACCGGAATGGAGTGGCAGGCGACGGTCGTGGTGGGAGGCGACGGCGGCGGCCGGGACACCCGGTTTCTCCTCGACGGCGGCTCCGGTCGGCCTGCCCATGACCATCAGCGGGTCGAACATCACGACGACGCCGGCGAGGAGCAGGAAGGCGAGCGGGCCGATCAGCATCGGCGCGAGCACCGAGGCCGGTGAGCCGCCGGTGCCGGCGCCCGAGGTGCCGTGGAGGTGGACGTCGAGGGCGGCCATACCGGTGTAGTGCATACCGCTCACGGCGAGACCCATCACTAGGCTCGCCCCGACACTCCACAGGAAGCCCCGGACACGTCCGGCCGCCCACAGGGCGGCGGTGGCGGCCACGACCGCTATGACGACGGAGGCGGCGACGGTGAGCGTGTTGTAGGTGAACCGCCCGTCGAAGTGCATGCCCGCCATGCCGAGGTAGTGCATGGAGGCGACACCCAGACCGGTGATGGTGCCACCTGTGAACAAGGCGGTGCCGGTGGCGCCCCGGTAACCGACGATGAAGATCCCGACGCCCACCATGACGATGGCGAGGCCGAGGCTCGCGTAGGTGATCGGCTTGTCGTAGTGGATCGGCGTCTCCTTGATGGTGAAGCCCATCATGGCGACGAAGTGCATGGTCCAGATGCCGGAGCCGATCGCGGCCGAGCCGAGGGCCAGCCAGGCGGGTCTCCGGGAGTGCGTGACCAGCAGGGACCGGGTGGTGCAGCGCAGGCCGAGGGCGCCACCGAGGCAGGCCATCAGAAAGGCCACCAACGGGGTGACGGCCCCGTAGCTGAATCCGTCGACCGTGCCTTGCATGCGCGGCTGCCCTTCCGCCCTCTTGCGTCCCGGAATATCTGAAATGCGCCCCCGTCCCAGGACCGCGACGGCGGTCAGGGTTGACGCAGAGAGTATGACCCCCACCGGAATGGTCGAACGATTTTCCGGCAAAGAAACACGGCTCTGCCCCACTTGTGCGGCACCGGTGAGGGGACTTGGACACCTCCATTCAATGTGTGGCCGTCCTGCACCCGGGTGTTGTTGACTCTCTGCTGTCAAGCTGGTGCTGTCGGTATTCGCTCGACGCGAGGAGGACGCATGCACGCGCGCGTAGCCGCCGCCATCGCCACGGCGGCCCTGGGGGTGGCCGCCCTGCTGAGCCCCACGCCCGTCGCCCGGGCGGGCGAGTCCGGCGAGCCCACGGTGATCGCCCACCGCGGAGCCTCGGCCTACGCTCCGGAGAACACCCTGGCCTCCATCGACAAGGCGGCGAAGCTGGGCTTCTCCTGGGTCGAGAACGATGTCCAGCGCACCAAGGACGGTGAACTGGTCGTCATCCACGACGGCAGCCTGGAGCGCACCACGAACGTGAAGGAGCTCTTCCCGGGCCGGGCGCCCTGGAAGGTGAAGGACTTCACCGCCGCCGAGATCGCCCGGCTGGATGCGGGCGGCTGGTTCTCCCCCGCCTACGCGGGCACGCGCGTGCCGACTCTGGAGCAGTACATGCGCCGGGTCGAGCGCAACCACGAGAAACTGCTCCTGGAGATCAAGAACCCGGAGCTGTACCCCGGCATCGAGCAGCAGACCCTGAAGCTTCTCGGCAACCAGGGCTGGCTGGACCAGAAGCACCTCGGACGGCTGATCGTGCAGAGCTTCAGCGCCGACAGCATTCGCACCGTCCACGAGCTGAAGCCGGCGCTCACCACCGCCTACCTCGGCAGGCCGTCCGTGACGCAGCTGCACCAGTACGCGCGCTTCACCGACCTGATCAATCCGTCGTACGGTTCGATCTCCAAGGGGTACGTCTGCACCGTGCACTCCGTCGAGGGAGCGCACGGCAGGCCGCTCGGTGTGTTCGTCTGGACGGTGAACGACGCGGACACCGCCCGGAAGGTCAAGGACTACGGCGTCGACGGGCTCATCACCAACAAGCCCGACGTGGTCCGGGCGGCGCTCGAGGCGGGCTGAGCCTGCCCCCGGCGCGGCGGGCATTGTCAGTGGCGGGTCGTACCGTGGGCGCATGGACAGCCATGGGCAGGACGAGCAGCGGGTCGTGTGGGCCGTCGTGGGCACCGGCATCGGCCCGTTGATGCTGGCGGCGACCCGCGACGGACTGGTCAACGTCGTCTTCCACGCCACGGACGAGGTGCGCGAGCGGGCTCTGGAGCGACTGACGGCCCGGCTGGGCACCGAGCCGGCCGAGGACCCGGACTCGCCACTGCTGGCCGAGGCGATACGGCAGGTGGAGGCGTACTTCGCGGGCGAGCGCCACGACTTCGACCTGCCCCTGGACTGGTCATTGATCTCGGGCTTCAACCGGCAGGTGCTGCGCGAGCTGGCCTCCGGCGTCCCGTACGGCACCGTGGTCGGGTACGGCGATCTGGCCGGGCGCGTCGGGCAGCCGGGCGGGGCCCAGGCGGTCGGCGCGGCGATGGGTGCCAATCCGCTGCCGGTCGTCGTGCCGTGCCACCGGGTGGTGGAGAGCGACGGCGGCATCGGCGGCTTCGGGGGTGGCCTGGAGACCAAGCGGAAGCTGCTCGCCCTGGAGGGCGTGCTGCCCGAGCCGCTGTTCTGACACCAGCGCTAGGCGTAGTGCCGGGCCTCGAAGACGTTGCCGTCCGGGTCCCGGAAGTAGAAGTTGCGTGTGGCCTTCCCGCGGGCGCCGAAGGAGTCATGGCCGATGCCGGTCACGGGGACGCCATGCGCGTCCAGGCGGGCGAGCAGGGCGTCGAAGGCGGCGGACGGCAGGGACAGGCAGACGTGGTTGACGGGGTGGCCCGCGCTGTCGGCGGAGCCGGGGAGCATGTTCATGCGCTCCGCGATGCTGCGCGGCGCGAGGTCGAGGATCGTCTCCTCGTTGACGCGCACGGAGGGGAACGACACCTTTCCCTCGGTGAACTCGGTGACCCTCAGGGGCTCCAGTCCGACGGCGTCCTCGTAGAAGCCGGCCGCCGCGACCGGGTCGGCCACCCACAGGACGACGTGGTCGAGACGCGTGGTGTGGTTCGTCATGCGGCCCAGGCTGGTGGTGTCTCCCACAGACCGCAAGCGTTTAGCCGGGCGTGCCGCCCGCCAGAGATGAGGGAAGACCGACAGACAGGAGGCGGGCGCGTGGTGCTGGTGATATCGGAAGAAGTCAGGGCAGCGATCGACGCGCGGCGGCCGGTGGTGGCCCTGGAGTCCACGATCATCGCGCACGGACTGCCGCGTCCGCGC
Organism: Streptomyces cellostaticus; assembly: GCF_001513965.1. Taxonomy (GTDB): domain Bacteria; phylum Actinomycetota; class Actinomycetes; order Streptomycetales; family Streptomycetaceae; genus Streptomyces; species Streptomyces cellostaticus. Next base: position 233,604 of record NZ_KQ948016.1, read on the forward strand.
AATCTGCAGGTGGCGCTGGAGCTGGAGGACGTGGTGCGGCAGGAGGGCGCCGTGCCCGCGACCATCGCCGTACTGGACGGGTGCCCACGGGTCGGCCTGGACAAGGAGCAGCTGGAGCGGGTCGCGAACGAGGACGGCATCCGCAAGCTGGGCCACCGCGACCTGCCGCTGGCCGTGGCGGCGGGGGTGAGCGGGGCGACCACGGTGTCGGCGACGGCGCAGCTGGCGGCACTGGCGGGTGTCCGGGTGTTCGCCACGGGCGGGCTGGGCGGTGTGCACCGGGAGTGGACGGTGACGCAGGACGAGTCGGCCGATCTGGGCCTGCTGGCACGGACGCGGATCACGGTGGTGTGCGCGGGCGTGAAGTCGATCCTGGACGTGCCGGCGACCCTGCAGCGGCTGGAGACGCTGGGCGTGGCAGTCGCCGGATACCGCACCGACCGGTTCCCCGGCTTCTACCTGTCCGACTCCGGACATCCGGTCGACTGGACGCTGCAGAGCCCGGAGCAGGTCGCTGACGTCATGCGGGCACAGGACACGCTCGACGCGGCGGAGTCGGCGCTGATCGTCGCCAACCCCGTACCGCAGGAGCAGCAGCTCGATCCCGGGCTGCACGCGCGCGTGCTCGCCGACGCGCTGCGCGCCCTGGAGGAACAGGGGATCACCGGCCAGGCGGTCACGCCGTTCCTGCTCGACTACCTGGTCCGGCACACGGACGGCGCCTCGCTGAACGCCAATCTGGCCGCCGTGCGCGGCAATGTGCGGCTGGCGGCGCGGATCGCCGCGGCGTGGACCAGGAGGTGACCGAGGGCCGGGACGGGGCGCTGCTGGTCGTCGGGGATGTCGTCACCGATGTCGTAGCCCGGCACCGGGGGCCGCTCGCGGGCGGCACCGACACGGCCGCCTCGATCCGGACCCTGCCGGGCGGTGCGGGCGCCAACGTGGCCTGCTGGGCGGCCCACGCGGGCTGTGCGCACGTACGGCTGCTGGGCCGGGTGGGCGCGGACGCGGCACAGTGGCATGAGCGGGAGCTGGTGGCGGCCGGGGTGCGGCCCCGGCTGGTGGTCGACCCGGACGCGGCGACCGGGACGGTGATCTGCCTCGTCGACGCGGGCGCGTCGGCCGAGCGGACGTTCCTCACGGACAGCGGGGCGTCCCTACGGCTCGAACCCGCCGACTGGTCGGACGCGTTGCTCGACGGGGTCACCCGGCTGCACCTGTCGGGCTATCTGCTGTTCTCCGAGCCGAGCCGGGCGCTCGCCGAGACGGCCCTTGCGGCGGCACGCGCACGTGGCGTGCCGGTCAGCCTGGATCCGGCGTCGGCGGGCTTCCTCGTGACGCTCGGGGTGGACCGTTTCCTGGCGTTCGCGGACGGGCTGGACGTGTTGCTGCCCAGCCGCGACGAGGCGTGTCTGCTGACGGGTCTGCCCGACTGGGCGGACGCGGCGGCCAAGTTGAGCCGGCTGGTCCCGCTGGTGGTGGCCAAGTCGGGTGTGGACGGGGCGCTGGTGGCCTGTTCCGGGACCGTGGTCGCCCGGATTCCGGCCACACCGGCGACACCCGTGGACACCACGGGCGCCGGCGACGCGTTCACCGGCGCGTTCCTCGCCGCCCTGGTCGCGGGCGCGGATCCGCAGGAGGCGGCGGCTCAGGGGTGCGGGGCGGGAGCGCGGGCGGTGGAACGGGTGGGCGGCAGACCGCCGCACCAGAGCATCGGCGGATAGGCGTTACGCCACGCCCCGATCCGCGCGTCGAGACAGCGGCCCCCACGCCACAGCCGGATTTCCGCACATCGAGAGGCTGGGCCGTCCGGCACCACCGAATCCGCGCAACAAGCGGCTGAGCCTCACGCCACCACCGAATCCGCGAGTCGGCGGGCATACCTTGTCTCACACGCCGCACCCGGCTGCGAGGGCCACCACGCCCTTGCCTCACCCCCACCTGGTCATGCGCAGCCAGGCCTTGCGGAATCGCCACCGCACGTAGCCTCTACGCCTTGCGGCCCCAAGCCGAGATCATCGGTGCGGTGGCGAGGTCCATGCCGCCCGCTTCCACGTTGGCCAGGTACCGGTCGACGTCCTCGTCGGTGGCGGGGCTCGCTGTGACGCGCCGATCGCGGATCTGACGGACCGTGGCGGCCTCCAGGACGGCGCAGGCGGGCGAGGTCACGGGGAAGTGGGCGTGGCCTCCGCTTCGCGCAACCCGGCCGCACGGAGCGGACGCGGGAGCTTGCGGCCGTACGACAGGTCGGCGCCGCGGTCGGCGAGCAGCTCGCGGAAGCCTTGGCGCAGCCGGATGGCGAGCTGCTGCTCGGGGCCGTACGCGTCAGGGCAGATCAGGGGCTGGAGGGCCGGTTCGGCGTCCTCGATCAGCAGCCGTCCGCCGCGCCGCAGTGCCTGGATCATGGAGGGCAAGGCCCTTGCCCGGTCCGGGACATGGACGAGGACCAGCCGGGCGTGTACCAGGTCGAAGCCCTCCCCAGGCGGCTCCTCGGCTCCCACGTCGTGGATGTGCACCTCGACCGGAGGACGGGCCACGGCGGCGAGGAGTGAGGTGTCGAGGTCGGTCGCGACGACCCTGCCGGTAGGGCCGACCTACTCGGCCGGCCAGGACACGACGGAGGTTCCGCCGGCCCCGACCTCCCAGCAGCGCGTGCCCGGCCCGAGTCCGAGCGCTTCGAGATGCCGGAAGGTGGTGGGATCGCAGAGAGAGGCGAAGGCCTCGAAGCGCTGTCCGCCACGGCCTGCCGGTCGTCCAGGAGGTACCCGTCGGATCGCGCCATGCCGCGATCATCCTAATTGTCCTGGCTGTCAGGAGCGGTCGGCCCCTTGTCCACAGGCAGGAACAAAGCGGAAGCGGTCATTCCCACAGGCTTACCCGCGCTTTGCGCCGGACTGGCACACTTGCCGGGCAAGGCGCGAAAGCGTTACGCAAGGAGATCCAGGCAAGGAGATCCAGATGTCCATGGCGGGGAATCTGCGAAAGGTCACGGGGCTGGGCAGGGTCGGCGGCCTGCGCAAGGTGGCGCGGCTGGCCCGGCGGCGGCCGCGCGTTGACCTGAGCCATCCCGCCCGGTCACCGCTGGGCTCCTCAGTGGTGAACTGCGTGACGTACCAGGACGGCGCCCGGGTGCCGGGGTGCACCGACCTGGTGGATGCCGTGGAGAAGGTACGCAAGAGCGGCGAGGGGTTCGTCTGGCTGGGACTGCACGAGCCGACGGACCGTGAGTTCGCGGGCATAGCCGAGCTGTTCGACCTGCACCCGCTGGCGGTGGAGGACGCGGTGGAGGCCCATCAGCGCCCGAAGCTGGAGCGGTACGGAGAGACGCTCTTCGCGGTGTTCAAGACCGTCTGCTACGTGGAGCACGAGCAGCTGACGGCGACGAGCGAGGTGGTCAACACCGGCGAGATCATGGTGTTCATCGGCGAGGACTTCGTCATCACGGTACGGCACGGGCGGCACGGCTCACTGGGCCCGCTGCGCGAGGAGCTGGAGGCGGATCCGCAGCAGCTGGCCAAGGGGCCGGCGGCGGTGCTGCACGCGATCGCCGACCACGTCGTGGACGACTATCTGAACGTCACGGACGCGGTGCAGGCCGACATCGACCAGGTCGAGACGGACGTGTTCTCGGAGAACGGCGCACGGGCCGACCCGGGGCGCATCTACCAGATGAAGCGCGAACTCCTCGAACTGAAGCGGGCGGTGGTGCCGCTCGGCCGTCCGGTGGAGGATCTGGCCACCCGGCCGATACGCGTGGTCGACCCGGAGATACAGGCCTACTTCAGGGACGTTCTCGACCATCTGATGCGGGCCAAGGAGCAGATAGCCGCGTTCGACGAACTGCTCAACTCCATCCTGCAGGCACATCTCGCACAGGTGACGGTCGCTCAGAACGAGGACATGCGGAAGATCACGGCCTGGGCGGCGGTGATCGCCGTGCCGACGATGGTGTGCGGGGTCTACGGCATGAACTTCGACCACATGCCGGAGCTGCACTGGCGGTTCGGCTATCCGCTCGTCATGGGCGTGATGGCGGCGGCCTGCCTCGTGCTGTACCGGGGCTTCAGGCGCAACGGCTGGCTCTGAGCGCTCACACCGAGAAGGACACCACCTTCCGCGGGACAACCCTGATGATCACGCGGACCTCGTCGTCCTTCTCCGCCGGCGGGTCGATGCCGAGGTACTTGTGCGACAGCTCGTACGGGAGCCGTTTGCCCTCGTCCGGGAGGATCTCGGCGACTCCCCGGATCTCGGCCGAGCTGTAGGGGTTGGCCAGGTCGAAGACGGTCAGGCTGATGCGGGGGTCACGGCGGAGGTTGCGCACCTTCTGGCGGCCGTCGGTGGACGAGAAGAGCACGGCGTCGCCCTCGCGCTTGATCCAGACCACCGAGTTCTGCGGGGCGCCGTTGGGGCCGAGCGTGGCGACGCTGGCGAAGTTCTTGCCGTCGAGGAGGGCGCGGACGGAGTCACCGAGGGCGACGGCAGTGTGCGAGGAGGTCGTCATGTCGCCACTCTAATTACATGCACGCACATATAAAAGGGGGTTGCTCGAGTCTGTTGGATCAGCCGTTCCAGGCGGGGTGTCGCGGGTCGTCGGCGCGTACGAGGACGTCGGCTGTGCCGGCCGGGTCGGTCTCGGCCGCGTAGCGCTCGAAGGCGGGGAGCGTCCAGTGGTCGGCCTCCGGGGTGCGGCGGCGCAGGGCGCCCGGGGAGAGGAGGACATGGACGGTCAGGTCGAAGGGGAACCAGTGCCGTAGAAGAAGGGGGCCGTGGAGCAACAGGACTGCACCGGGAGGGAGTTGGAGATACGGACTGCGGGTGGCACGGTCGGTGGCCGGGTCCCACAGGTCGGCCAGGACACGGCCGTTCCCTCCCGGGTCGAGCGGGCCGAAGACCTCACGCCACAGGGCGCCCGTGTCGAACCAGCCGCTGTAGTACGACTCTGCGTCCCGTCGCCCGTACTCCAGGCGGAGCGAGGCGGGGCGCAGGAAGCCCTCGGCGCCGACGACCAGCGAGGGCCTGCCCCGCACGCGCAGCGCCTCGGCGACGCGCTCGGCGAGGTCGCCCGGGCCGGCGGCCGGCGCCCCGTCGAAGCCGACCCGCGGCCAGGCACTCCCGTCGGCCGGCTTCAGTTCGAGCAGCCGGTCGGCAAGCAGCTCGGCGAGCCGGTCCCAGGTGATCGCTTCCAGTCGCACAACGCCCATGATGCCGGGTGGGGTCGATGAGCGACGAAAGGAGGGTCCTGCTGCGATCACGGGAACGGCGGCCGGCGGCACCCGGACGGCGATGCTCGGCAAACCGCGGCCAGGCGGGGATGTTCATGGGCCCGGCGGGCCGCGAGCAGGGCAGCGAGGTGGGGTGTCGCTCCAGGCCCGGGCGGCGTCCAGGAGGGGGATCAAGGTGCGACCGAGAGCAGTGAGGACGTCATCAACGCGGGGCGGTTCTCGTCGTACGCGGTGCGGGTCACGAGGCCGGCGCGTTCCATCGCACCCAGCGACTCACTGAGGACCTTCGGGGTGAACGCCTTGGGCGGGACGCGGAGTTCACCGAGGCGGCGCGGGCCGGCTTCGAGCCAGCGGATCACCCTGCCTGCCCACGCCGGTAGGGCACCGCACGCGGGTGTCGGTGTTCAACCACGGGCGAGCAGACGAGAACGAGAACGAGATCGAGAAGGAGAAGGAAGAAGAGAGCGAGGAGGAGATCGAAGAGAAGACGGGGTAGGCCGGCGCGGGAGCCGGGGCCTGTGGCGGGGAAAGAACCGCGTATGGCGCGTTATGCAACTCCCCTCCTTCCCCGCGGACTTGTCGTCGTCCAGCCTCTGCGGAGCAAGCGCTGTGCCGGGTGCCGGCGTGGACCGCTGTCGCTGCTCGTGCTGGAGGACGGGGCACCGCGCTGCCTCGTCTGCGCCGACCTGGGGCATCTGGTGTTCCTGCCGCGCGGCGACACGGCCCTCACCCGCCGAGCGCGGGAGGAGAGCACGCTGTCGGTGGTGGTGGTGCGGTTCAACCGGCGCAAGAGCCGGTACGAACGGCAGGGCGTGCTCGTGGAGGAGGCGGCGCTGGCCCGGGCCGAGGCGCGATGCCTGGCGGACGCCGAGGCCAGGCGTCGGCGAAGGGCGCGGGACGCGCGGCGCAGGGCGGCGGAGGACGAGCGGTTCGCGGCGGCGTTCACGGCGGAGATCTTGAGGCTCTTTCCCGGGTGTCCGGACGAGCGGGCCCGGGCCATAGCGGCGCACGCGTCCGTGCGGGGCAGCGGACGGGTCGGGCGCAGCGCGGCCGGGCGGGCGCTGTCGGAGGGAGCGGTGATCTCGGCGGTCGTGGCAGCGGTACGGCATGTCGACACGCTGTACGACCAACTACTGATGAGGGGGGTGCCGAGACACGAGGCGCGGCGGCGGATCGCGGGGGCCGTGGAGAGCGTGCTGCGGGGGTGGGAGGAAGCGGCCGACGTCGGCTGAAAACGTACGCCGGCAGAGGGCTGAGGGAGTACGGGGCCACATGCAGGACCTACCAGGCCGAGCACACCCAGCACACCCGACACGATCAGGCACGATCGGCACGAAAAGCGGCCCGTCGGTCACGGCCACGCTGGGCACCGGGCTGGTGGCCGGTGGTTTCTGCGGATTCTCGGCTCCTTCGGGCTGACCATGGTCGCGAACGTGCCCCGCCACGACAGGCCGGCCGGGCCGCCCGGGCAGCCCCGAGGCCGCGGTGTACTGGCTGTGCATGTGCGCGAGTGGACGTTCTGGAACCGCGTCCGCACGGTCGACTCCGCCGCGGCCGCCGTCGTGTACGTGCTGGCCCTTGCCTGGGCGTCCCCTGCGAGGGATCGGGGGGCAGGCCGTCCGCGCGCTGAGGGAATCCCTTCAGAAAGCGCTGTCCGCCACTCTGCGCGGGTGTCGGCGGCGACGTATCGTGGCCGAAAGAGTGCCGCCCGATGAGGCACGGCCCGTCGTACACCCAGTACCTCCCGGTACACGTACGCGAGGAAGACGACCATGGCCGATCCCAAGGGGTTCATGACCACGCCGCGCCAGGAGTGGCCGCGGCGGCCCGTCGAGGAACGGGTCCGGGACTGGGACGAGGTCTACGTCCCGGGAGCGCTGCTGCCCATCATCAGCAAGCAGGCGGACCGCTGCATGGACTGCGGCGTCCCGTTCTGCCACGATGCCTGCCCGCTGGGCAATCTGATCCCCGAGTGGAACGACCTGGTCTCCCGCGAGGACTGGCGGGCGGCAAGCGACCGGCTGCACGCGACGAACAACTTTCCCGAGTTCACCGGGAGGCTGTGTCCGGCGCCCTGTGAGGCGGGGTGTGTGCTCGCGATCAACCAGCCGGCCGTGACCATCAAGAACGTCGAGTGCGCGATCGCCGACCGGGCCTGGGAGGAAGGCTTCACCCCGCCGCGGCCTCCCGAGCGGCTGTCGGGGAAGACCGTCGCGGTGATCGGCTCCGGGCCGACCGGGCTCGCCGCGGCGCAGCAGCTGACCCGGGCGGGGCACACCGTCGCCGTGTACGAGAAGGACGACCGGCTCGGGGGGCTGATGCGGTACGGCATCCCCGAGTTCAAGATGGAGAAGCGGCATCTGGAGCGGCGCCTTGAGCAGATGCGGGCCGAGGGGACGAAGTTCCGTACGTCGACGGCGGTCGGGCGGGATGTTCCGGCGGCCGATCTGCGGATGCGCTACGACGCGGTGGTGCTGGCCACGGGTGCCACGGCGTGGCGGGAACTTCCGGTGCCGGGCCGGGAGTTGACCGGGATACACCAGGCGATGGAGTACCTGCCGCTGGCCAACCGGGTGTGCGAGGGGGATCTGGAGGTCTCGCCGCTGTCCGCGGCCGGCAAGCACGTGGTGATCGTGGGCGGCGGGGACACCGGTGCCGACTGTCTGGGGACGGCGGTGCGCGAGGGGGCCGCGTCCGTGACCCAGCTGGACATCTACGCACAGCCGGGTGCCGGGCGCGACGAGGACACCGAGCCGTGGCCGACGTATCCGAAGATCTACCGGCTGTCCGCCGCGCACGAGGAGGCACGGGACCTGCGGACGGCTCCGGCGGCGGACGCGGACGCCCGGCTGTTCGCGGCGTCCACGCTCCGCTTCGCCGGGGACGACAGCGGGCACGTACGGTCACTGCACCTGGTCGAGGTGGACGAGCGGCGGCAGCCGGTGCCGGGCACCGGGCGGACGCTGCCCGCCGGCCTGGTGCTGCTCGCACTCGGCTTCTCCGGGCCCGACCGGGAGGACGGGCTCGTCGATCAGCTGGGGCTGATGATGGAGCCGCGCGGCACGATCGCCCGCGACGGCGGCTTCGCGACCAACGTCGCCGGCGTGTTCGCCGCCGGGGACGCGGCGCGCGGTCAGTCGCTCATCGTGTGGGCGATCGCGGAGGGGCGGGCGGTGGCGGCAGCCGTGGACCGCTACCTGACGGGGAGTTCACGGCTGCCGGCGCCGATATCGCCGCACGACCGCCCGATGGCCGTGTAGCCGACGGGAGTCGGAGGGCGACCGGGAGCGTGATGCTTTCGGCCGCCTCAAGAACTCAGCGGCGGCGCTCGTCCGTGCCCGCCACCTTGCCCGTCGCCAGGGCCACGCGGTTCCACGTGTTGATCGCGAAGATCAGGGCGAACACATGGGCCAGTTCGGTCTCTTCGAAGTGAGCGGCCGCCTCCTCGTAGGCCTCGTCGGGGACGCCTGCGTCGGCGACCGACGTGATCGCCTCGGTCAGGGCGAGAGCCGCCTGTTCCTTCGGGGTGAAGAAGTGCCGGGCCTCGCGCCAGACCGCGACCATGTGCAGCCGGTCCTCGCTCTCGCCGGCCTTGCGGGCGTCGTTGGTGTGCATGTGGAGGCAGTAGGCGCAGTGGTTGAGGTGCGAGGCGCGGATCTGGATCAGCTCGACGAGGGCCGGGTCGAGGCCCTCGCGTGCGGCGGCGTCGAAGCCGATGAGGGCGCGGAAGGCCTTCGGGGCCGCCTTCGCGAAGTCCAGGCGGGTGCGGCCGGCGGCGGGGGCGGGGGTGGTCGTGGTGTTCGCGGTGTCGATCGTGTTCGTCGTCGTCATGTGCTTCAACCTATGGGGCCGAAAGACTGGCTGTAGGGTGCATTTCCATGGCGGAATCGTGGGTCAATTTGGCGGAGCGGATCGGCGTCGACCTGCATCTGGAGCTGCCGGGGCCGGGCGGGCGTCGGGCGGCGCTGATCCGGGCGTTGCGCGAGGCCGTGCGCAGCGGGCGGCTGGCCCCCGGCACCCGGCTGCCGCCCTACCGCTCGCTCGCCGCCGATCTGGGCGTGGCCCGCAACACCGTCGCCGACGCGTACGCGGAGCTGGTCGCGGAGGGCTGGCTCACCGCCCGGCAGGGCTCGGGCACCCAGGTGGCGGAGCGCGCGCAGCCGCTGCGGCACGCCGAGCGAGTGCCCAAAAAGGCACCTCCACGCGCGCGTGGGCTGCGGCACGACCTGAGGCAGGGCACGCCGGACGCGTCGGCCTTCCCGCGGGCGGCCTGGTCGGCCGCGTACCGCAGGGCGTTGCAGGCGGCGCCCAACGAGGCGTTCGGGCCAGGAGATCCCGCCGGGCGCCGGGAGCTGCGCGAGGCGCTCACGGAGTACCTGGCACGCGCGCGCGGGGTGCGCACCGAGCCGGACCGGATCGTGATCTGCTCCGGCTTCGCGCACGCACTGCGGCTGCTGTTCGGACCCAGCACAGTCGTAGGTGGAGGTGGTGTGCTGCGCGGTCCGCTGGCCGTGGAGGCGTACGGGCTGGACTTCCACCGGGGGCTGCTCGCTGCGGCGGGCGTGCGGACCGTACCGCTGCCGCTGGACGAGCACGGGGCGCGGGTGGCCGGTCTCGAGCGGGAGCGGGCCGTGCTGCTCACGCCCGCGCACCAGTTCCCGACCGGAGGTCCGCTGCACCCGGAGCGCCGGGCGGCGGTGATCGACTGGGCACGCGCGCGTGGGGCGGTGGTTCTGGAGGACGACTACGACGGCGAGTTCCGGTACGACCGCAGACCGGTCGGCGCACTCCAGGGCCTCGACCCGGAGCGGGTGATCCACATCGGCTCGGTCAGCAAGAGCCTGTCCCCGGCGCTGCGGCTGGGCTGGATGGTGCTGCCCGAGCGGTATGTCGGGCCCGTACTCGCGGCCAAGGGCGAGCGCGAGGGGTGGGCGAGCGTGCTGGATCAGCTCGCCCTGGCGGACTTCGTGGTCTCCGGGTCGTACGACCGTCATGTGCGGCGCATGCGGCAGCACTACCGGCGTCGGCGTGACCGGCTGGTCGCGGTGCTCGCCGCGCATGCGCCGCACATCGAGGTGACCGGCATCGCGGCGGGGCTGCACGCGGTGCTGAGGCTGCCGTCCGGCACCGAACGGTCCGCGGTGAAGGCGGCTGCCTGGCAGGGGGTCGCCCTGGACGGACTCGCCGCCTTCCGGCACCCGGAGACGGAGATGCCGGCGCCCGACGGTCTGGTGGTCGGGTATGCCACGCCGTCCGAACACGCCTACGGCGCGGCGCTGGAGGCGCTGTGCGGGGTGCTGCCGCCGGGGTGAGGGTGCACAGGGAGGATTCGCTGTCCGCGCACCCGAACCGCGTTCACCGGAGGCGCGACTCAGGCGCCGGCTCCGCGCTGCCGGAAGCGTCCGACGCGATGAATGGTCAAGTTCGTCACCAAGTCAACACCAAAATAAGGAAGTTGAGCGAGAAACAGCAATCATCGACAGTTCAGGACAGCAGGAAGTCGGCCTCCCCCGCCTTGGCGCCCTCGATGAAGGCGGTGATCTCGTCCGTGGTGTAGATCAGCGCCGGCCCGTCCGGGTCGGTCGACTGGCGTACGGCGATCCGGCCGTCGGCAAGCTTCATCGCCTCCAGGCAGTTGCCGCCGTTGCCGCCGCTCCAGGGCTTGTGCCACCCCTCGCTGCCCAACTCCCGTGCGGGCATGCCGTTGTAGACGCGACCGCGCGGCGTGATGCGATCCATTCACAGCTCCTTGCGGAGATCCCGGAGGATCTCCTTCGTGCGTTGTGCCGTAGCGGCCTGCGCCGCCATGCGGTCCATGACCTCCAGGTGGGTCGCCACCTCGGTGCGCGCGTCCAGGTAGACGGCGCCGGTCAGGTACTCGCTGTAGACCATGTCCGGCAGTTCCGACATGGCGAAGCGGAAGAGCACGAAGGGCCCGTACGTCCCCGGGTGCGGCCCGTTGGCGAACGGGGCGACCTGGAGCGTCACATGGGGCAGCTTCGTGGCCTCGAGCAACCGGTCGATCTGCGCGCGCATCACCTCCGGGCCGCCGACCGGGCGGCGCAGGGCGGTCTCATCCATCACCGCCCAGAAACGGGGTGCATCGGGACGGGTGAGCAGTTCCTGGCGTTGCATGCGCAGCGCGACATGACGCTCGATGTCGTCGGGGCTCGTCTGGCCGATGGCGCCCGACTTCAGCACACCACGCGCGTAGTCCTCGGTCTGCAGCAGGCCGGGGACGAAGTGCGGCTCGTAGGAGCGGATGAGACCGGCCGCGCCCTCCAGGCTGACGTACATCGAGAACCAGCCCGGCAGGATGTCGTGGAACCGCTGCCACCAGCCGGGTTTGTTGGCCTCCTCGGCCAGTTGGACGAAGACGTCGGCCTCGTCGTCGGGAACTCCGTAGGCCTTCAGCAGCAGTTGCAGGTACGGGATCTTGAGGGAGACCTCGGCCATCTCCATGCGGCGGACGGTGGCGGGGGCGACGCGGAGCACATGGGCGGCCTCCTCGCGCTTCAGCCCGGCGCGTTCCCGCAGGTCCAGCAGGCGCCGGCCCAGGACCACCTGGCCCACGGTCGGCGCGGACCGTGGTTCGCTCACGCTCCCACCTCCAACTGAACAGTCCCCTCCGGCGAAAGAATCCTGACAGCCCTGCGGCGCCGTTCGAAGACTCATTCGAACGATCCGGCCGGATCGCCGACGGTCCCAATTGGCGCCGCTCGAGGTGCTGTTGCGAGCAGTGTGCCACGGCCATTGACCGAGTCACACTGCACTCTGCATTTTTCAGAGTGACACTTGCCAAGTGTTCACGGCGGGGAGATAGTGGCAAGCGTGATTCCGTCCGCGCCCTTAGGAACAGACGCCGCCGCAGACCGTCTCGGTCTCGGTGCCGATGGGGGTCCCCCCGCTCGAGCAGGTTCGAGAGCGGGAGAGGAAGCAGTCCCTGGTGGGGGCGCTGCCGAGCGCCGGTTCCGCTTCGAGCTGGCCGCACATCCGGGTTCCCCCGCTCAGGCCAGACGCCTGACGCGTGCCCGGCTGACCGGCTGGTCGGTGTGCGCGGACACCTGCGACACCGCGGCTCTGGTCATATCGGAGCTGGTCACCAACGCGATCGTGCACACCGTGAGCAGCCGCGTGGTGTGCGAACTGCACGACCACGACGACACGGTGCGCATAGCCGTGCACGACGAGGGCTGTGCACCCGGCGAACCCCACCCGTCCCCGCAGCGACCCGACGAGGAGCACGGGAGGGGGTTGCTTCTCGTCGACGCGCTGTGCCGGGCCTGGGGAGCCCACGAGCACGGCCCGGGCCTGCTGGTCTGGGCCGAGCTGGCCCGCCAGTCCGACGCCGCCCAGGGCCTCGTCGAGCCGTGCAACGACCTGGGCTGGGGCGCCCGCTCCAAGCCGGGCCCTGCGCCCGGTCCGGGCGAGGAGGACGAAGCGCAGGCCCGGCACGGGGCGATAACGGTGGAGCAGCGCCGCGGGCAGGCTCCGCGTGGGACGGCACCGGTGGAGCAGCACAGCGGGCATCCCCCGCACGGGACGGCACCGGCGCAACAGCGCCGCGCAGGGGGGCGGCCGTGAGCGGTACCGGCGAATCCGGTCGGCCGCTCGGCCTGGACACCCTGATCCACCTCGGACGCCGTCGGCCCACACCGGACCCGGTCCGCCGGCTACCGGTCCCCGAGGGCATGACGGCACCGCTCGGCTGTGACGCGGTGGCCGTACCCGACCGCCTCGGACCACTGGTCGTGCCGCTGCTGCCGCGGGTGGGCTGTGTGTACACCGACGGCGCGCACTGGTGGTGGATCGTTCCGTCGGACTCCGACTACGCCCTCCCCTGGCCTGCCCCTGCCCACTACGCACCCGGCGCCCTGGTCCCCGCCACCGCCCGCCTGATCCACCGCCCCGAGGGCACGGTCCCGTACACCCCGCCGATCCCCCTGTACCTGGCCCTGTGCCGAGTGACGGGCACGGCACCGGACTGGTCCCGCGCCGTCTCGGCGTGACGCCGCGCCGGCCTTGGCCGGTGCGGCGCGGCGAGCGGCAGGTGGCCTGAACGCGGGGGACGTTCACCGGACCTGACCTCACCTGCACGCGCAGGCCCGTCCGCGTCGGTCGGTGCCGTACCCCCGTCACGCCCCCCGGTACCCCCTCTCGCGCCCTGCCCCTGCGTCGTGCCGCCCGGGATAGTGGCGGTTCGGTCGTGGCCCGGGGGAGGGTGTGCGGTGGGGAAGAGACATGGGGCGGGTGGGCCTGAGGTCTCGGCGTCGGAGCGGCTGTTGTTCGGGGGGCCGCTGCGGTACGACATGGGCTGGAACGAGCACGCGGACGCGTTTTTGGAGCTGAACTTCCGGGCGATGCTGGTCAGGTTGCCCGGCATGCTGGCGTCCAGCCTGCGGCTGGCCCGGCAGGCGGACCCGCGGGCCGCGCGGATCGTGCTGGCCTGCGAGGTGGGCCGGGGCGCGGCCCAGGCGGTGAGTCTGCTGGCCGTGAACAGCGCGCTCGGGAAGCTGCTCTCCGGGCCCGGCATCGGGCAGCGCCTGCGCGAGGCCGCCCCCGCCCTCGCCGTCATGGCCGCCGTGATGCTGGTCGCGGCGCTGCTGCGGGCCGCCTCGACGTACGCCACCGGACGGCTGGAGCCCAAGGTGGAGCGGGTGGCGACCGAGCTGTACCTGGAGCGGGCGGCGAACGTGGAGCTGGCCGCGATCGAGGACCACGCCTTCCACAAGCTGCTGGACACCGCCCAGTACGGCGCCCGGTCCGCCCGCAGCATGATCACGTACGGCGCCCGGGTGATCAACGCGGTGATCTCCCTGATCGCGGCGGCCGGTGTGCTCACCGTGCTGCATCCGGCGCTGCTGCCGCTGCTGGTCACCATGACCCTGCCCAGCGCCTGGGGCGCCCTGACCAACGCGCGACGACGTTACGAGTCGTTCCACACCTGGGTGCAGCACGCCCGCGCCGGCCATCTGATCGGCAGTCTGCTGACCGAGCCGGCCGCCGCCCCGGAGATCCGGGTGCACGGCGTCGGACCGTTCCTGCTGCGGCACTTCCGGTCCATGTCGGAGACCGCGGAGGCGGAGCAGGCCCGGCTGTCCCGGCTGGCTGCCCGGACCGGCCTGATCGCGGCCGCCTGGACGGGTCTCGCGACCGTGGCGACGTACGCCACGCTGGGCGCGCTGCTGCTGGGTGGCGCGATGGCCCTGTCGGTGGCCGGTACGGCGGTGATCGCGATCCGGACCGGGTCGGCGAGCCTGGACACGCTCGTGCTGGAGATCAACGAGCTGCACGAGGAGGCCCTGTTCGTGGGCGATCTGCACCGGCTGTACACCGAGGCGGCCGAACGGGCGATCCCGGCGGGCGGCCGTCCGCTGCCCGAGAACCCTGCGGAGATCCGGTTCGAGAACGTCACGTTCAGCTATCCGGGTGACGCGGCCCGGCCCGCCCTCGACGACGTGACCCTCACGCTCCCCCTCGGCCGCATCATCGCGCTGGTCGGGGAGAACGGCTCGGGCAAGACCACCCTGGTCAAGCTGCTCGCGGGCCTGTACAACCCGGACCGGGGCCGGATCCTGTGGGACGGCGTCGACGCGGCGCGTGCCGACCGGCGGCTGCTCGCCGAGCGCATCGCGATGGTGGCCCAGGACTTCAAGCGCTGGCCGTTCACCGCCCGGGTGAACGTGGCCGTCGGCCGCTCGTCGGTGCCGCTGACCGAGGAGCGCCTGGCCGCGTCGGTCGCCGAGGCGGGGGCCGAGGAGGTGGTCGCGGATCTGCCGCGCGGCCTGGACACCCTGCTGGCCCGCAACTTCAGCGGGGGGCACGAGCTGTCCGGCGGCCAGTGGCAGCGCCTCGGCATCGCCCGGGCCGCCTACCGGCGCGGGCGCATCCTGATCGTGGACGAGCCGACCGCGGCGCTGGACGCGCGGGCCGAGCTGGAGGTGTTCGACAAGATCCGGGCGCTGGCGGGCAGCGGTCAGACCGTCGTCCTGATCACGCACCGGCTGGCCTCGGTCCGCCACGCCGACGTAGTGCACGTGCTGGAGCACGGGCGGCTGGTGGAGTCCGGCACTCCGGACGAACTCCTGGCCGGCGGCGGTGTCTACGCGGAGCTGTACACACTCCAGGCGGAGCAGTTCACGGCGAAGGTGCCGGCCCCGAAGCCGGCCTGAGCCGCCTCACCGCCGCCTCACTCCGCGCCGTCGCCACCCCGCACGATCACGAGGAAGGTGTCCGTCGCGAGGTCCATGACGACCTCGGCGGGCAGGCCTTCGAGACGCCGCGCGTGCGCGAACTCCTCCGCGGGCCACGATCCCCGCGGGCCGCCGGCGGGAAAGCGCTCGAGCACGGTTCGCCCGTTCACCATCTCGCACCTCCAGAAAGCGTCGTACTTGTTGGAGTTAACGCTCCGGGGAAGGGAAACGGCTCGCTCGGTGACCGGACTGAGACATTGTTGACACTCGTTCACCGCGGACCGTGAGGGTCCAGGCACCTTGCGACACCCTTTCAGCGTGCATACCGCACCGGCAGCGCCACCAGACCCCGCGCGCGCAGCGACCGACGCCACGGCAAGTCCCCTTCCGCGATGGTCAGTTCGGTGAAGCGGCACAGCAGGGCCGCGAGGGCGATCTCCGTCTCGGCGCGGGCCAGGGGTGCGCCCAGGCAGTAGTGGATGCCGTGGCCGAGGGCGAGATGGCCGGAGGCGTCGCGGGAGAGGTCGAGGCGGTCGGGGTCGGGGAAGCGGGCGGGGTCACGGTCGGCGGCGGACAGGGACACCCAGACCGTCTCGCCCGCCGGGATGGTCACCCCGGCGATCGTGACGTCCTCGACCGGGAAGCGGCGCATGGCGAGCAGCATGGGGCCCTCGTGGCGGGCGAACTCCTCGACGGCGGCGGGGAGTCGTTCCGGGTCCTTGCGCAGGGCAGCGAGCTGATCGGGGTTCCGGAGGAGGGCGAGCACGGCGTTGCCGATGAGCTGGACCGTGTTCTCGTACCCGGCGAAGAGGATGAGGAAGGCCAGGGAGGTCAACTCGTCCTCGCTGAGCCGGTCGCCGTCGTCGCGGACGGCGATCAGGTCGGAGAGGAGGTCGTCGGCGGGTTCCCGGCGCTTGGTCGCGACAAGCCCGGTGAGGAAGCCGAGCATCGCCGCCATCGCCTCCTTGACGGCGTGCGGGCGAGCCGGATCGGGGGCCGTGATGCTGTCGGTCCACTGCCGGAAGTCCAGCCGGTCGCCCTCCGGGATGCCGAGCAGGTCGCAGATGACGGTGATCGGCAGTGGGGCCGCGTAGGAGGCGATGAGGTCGGCGGTGCCGTGCGCGCCGAGGGCGTCGAGGAGCTGGTCGGCGGTGCGCCGGATCGGCTCGCGGAGCTGCTGGACGCGGCGCGGGGTGAAGGCGCGGCCGACCAGGCGGCGGATGCGGGTGTGGTCGGGCGGGTCCATGTTGAGCAGGTTGGCGTCGAGGGCGGGCGGCAGGGAGAGGCCCTTGTAGGTGCCGGCCGTGGCGTGCCGTTTGTCGAGCGAGAGCCGCGGGTCGGCGAGGGCGGCGCGGACGTCGTCGTACCGCGTGACCAGCCAGGCGGGGGTTCCGTCGGGTCCGGTGATGCGGTGCACGGGTGCGGTGTCGCGCAGGCGCCGGTAGACGTCGTAGGGGTGGTCGAGGATGCCGTCCGCAAGATCCATGACAGGCAGCCTACGCGGACTCAGGTGTCGTACTCCTGGATGCGCCGCCCGTGGCTCCGGTCGGCCAGGGCGGCCAGCCGCTGGTCCAACTCCCGTACGACGGCGGGCACATCGAGGGTGAGCAGTTCGCGGTCGCGCATCAGCACGCGGCCGTCCACGATGGTGGTGCGGACGTCGGCGGAGCGGGCGCTGTGCACGAGGGTGGCGGCGAGGTCGTGGACCGGCTGGGTGTGCGGGCCGGTGAGGTCGACCAGGATGATGTCGGCGCGCCGGCCGGGGGCGAGGCTGCCGACGCTCTCGCCGAGGCCGACCGCGCGGGCGCTCTGCAGCGTGGCGTGGTGCAGGGCCTGCCGGGAGGTCAGCCAGCGTGGGTCGCCCTCGGTGGACTTCTGGATCAGGGCGGTCAGGGCCATCGACTCCCAGACGTCGAGGGAGTTGTTGGAGGCGGCGCCGTCCGTGGCGAGTCCGACGGGGATGCCGACGGCGCGCAGGGACCGTACCGGGGTGGTGTCGGGCCAGGCGAACTTGAGGTAGCCGCGGGGTGCGGTCGCCACCGCCGTACGGCCGCCCGTGCGTTCGAGGAGCGGCAGATCGCGCTCGATGATGCCGGTGCCGTGCGCGATGAGCAGGTCGGTGTCGAGGAGTCCGGTGCGGTCGAGGACTTCGACGGGGGTGATGCCGTGCCGGGCGAGGCTGGTGTCGGTCTGGGCGCGGTTCTCGGCAGCGTGGAGGTGGACGGGCAGGCCGTGGGCGCGGGCGAGTTCGGCGGTGGCGGTGAGGTCGGCGTCGGTGACGGTGTAGGGGGCGTGCGGGGCGAGGGCGGTGGTGATGCGCCCGTCGGCGGCGCCGCGGTGCCCCAGCGCGAACTCCAGTGACCGCTCCCGCCCTTGCGGACCCTGCGAGGAGAAGTACGCCTCGCCGAGGTGGGCGCGCATCCCGCACTCGGTGACGACGCCTGCGACCACGTCCATGTGGAAGTAGTGGTCGGCGAAGCAGGTGACCCCGCCGCGGATCATCTCGGCGCAGGCGAGCCGGGCCCCCAGCGCCACGTCCTTCTCGGTGAGGTTGGACTCGACGGGCCAGACGACGTCGTTGAACCACTCCTCGGTCGGCAGGTCCTCGGCGAGCCCGCGCAGGGCGGCCATCGGCGCGTGCGTGTGGCAGTTGACGAGTCCGGGCAACGCGACCTGCCCGCGCGCGTCGATCCGCTCCAGGGCTGCCATGTCCTCGGCCGCCGCCGCGGTGGTCACGGAAGCGATCACCCGGTCGCGTACGACGATCGCGGCGTCCTCGCGGAAGGCGATCCGCTCCTTCTCCTCATGGACCAGGACGGTGCAGCCGGTGATGAGGAGATCGGCGGGAGAGTCGCTCATGGGACCACCGTACGACGCTCGAACCGTTGCGGAAGGTCATGCGGCCACGGGCGGCCCGACCCACTCCCGGCGCTGCTCCAACTCGTCCAGCGCTTCCTGTAGTTGACGGCTGTGCCGCGGGCTGAGCCGCCCGCTGTCGTCGAGGTGCACCGCGCAGGCCGTGGTGGTGTCGACCAGCCGTTCGAGGACGGCGGCGACGGCGTCCGTGCCCTCGGTGTGCCGGGCGAGGGCGGGCAGTTCGGCGGCGGCGAGCGCGATGGCGGTGCGGGCCTCGGCGAGGGTGCGGTAGGCCTCGCGGCGCAGCGCCCACCGTTCGGCGCGGTCGCCGGACTCGCTCAGGACATGCACGAGATAGGCGTGCGCGGCGCTCCCGGCGGCGGCGAGCCGGGCCCGTACCCCGGCGCCGCGCTCCCCCGGCATCGGCAGATGCCCGACGATCAGCACGATCGCGCAGGCCAGCAGCGTCTCGCCGATCCGGCCGGCGGAAGCCTGCGGCTCGCCGCCGGCCATGACCAGGGCGAGGACGAGGACGGTGACGACGGCGGTCAGCGCGGCGAAGTTCCGGGTGGCGACCGGGACGAGTGCCCCGCACACCGCCACCAGCACGATCAGCCCCGCCGGGCGCGGCAGCAGCGCGGCGAACCCGGCGAACACGAGGGCGCCGAGCACGGTCCCGGCGGCCCGGCTCAGCACGCGGGAGGCGAGCGGTCCGAGGTCGGGCTTGACGAGGAAGACGGCGGTGGCGGGCAGCCAGTACCAGTGCTGGTGCTGCCCGTACCAGCGGGCGTGGTGCAGGGCCTGGGCGATGGCGGCGCTGGCCCCGAAGCAGAGGGCGACGCGCAGTCCGTACTCGCGTCCGCCGGTGCCGAGCGCGGCCCGGACGGCGTCCTTCGCGCTCCGCCGCCGGGCGAGCAGCCGGTGTTCGCCGCCCCCGGCCGCCCGGTCGAAGGCCTCGGCGGCACGCAGCAGGGCGTTGTCCAGGGCGCGCAGGGCGGGCGCGGACCGGCTGGGGGCGGGCAGCGGACCGGTGCCGGTGTTGCCGCGGACCGCGGCGGCGAGCCGCCGGGGCCCTTCCGCCGCCCGCGCGGAGAGGGGCTCGCCCGCCCAGGCAAGGGCGGTGGCGGCCTCGGCGAGGGGCAGCGCGGCGGCGTACTGGGCGTGCAGCCGGCGCTCGGCGGCGGAGCCGGCGTACCGGCGCAGCCGGGGTCCGGCGAGGGCGTCCTGGGCGTGGTCGAGGGCGGCGGTGAGCGCGGCCCGCCGGGCGGTGGCGTTCGCACCGCCCACGGCGTCGAGCAGCGCGGCGACGGCCTCGTACACGTCGGCGACCGCCGCCCGCTCCCCGTCGAACCGGAAGTCGCCGCTGAGCGAGCCCGGTGTGGGCAGCACCAGCCGCAGCACGAGCAGCCAGCCGGCCCCGGCGAGGAAGGCGAGGGCCCGCTGCCAGCCGCTCTCGGCCGCGGGCATCCCGGCGCCGATGGCGGCGGTGACGAGCAGCTGCGTACCGGCGGCGGAGGCGACGGGCCCGACGGCGCTGATACCTCCGGCGGCCAGCCCGAGCACGGTCAGCAGCAGGGTCAGGGGTACGGCGGACAGCTGCTGCCCGGCGTACGTCCCCACGAGCAGCCCGAGGGCCCCGGCCAGCGCGGGCATGCCGAGCCGCCTGACGGAGGCCCGCCTGCTGCCGGGCCGGTCGTTGATGCCGGCGAGCATCGCGGCGATGGCGGCGAGGACGCCGTCGGCGACACGGCCGCCGAGCACACCGGCGAGCAGCAGCGGCCCGGCGGCGAGCGCGCCCCGGGTCACCGCGCTCCAGGGGACGGGCCCGCGCTGGGTGCGGAAGGCGTGGGCGAGCCAGGGCGGCAGTGACGGTGCGGCGGGGCGCGACACGGGGCTCCTGTTCATACGAGGGCGGGGTGGGCCTTCGGACGACGGCGGCCGGGCTGTGGGGTGTGCTGCCCACGGTAGGTCGTGTTCCCTGAGCAAACGGGACGATCACGTTTCGGGGAGGTGAAAGGTGCCGGGGCGGGTGGTTTCTTTATGAACGCAACTCCCCCGGGAGGCGGTGCACCCGCCTCAGCGAGCCCCGGAAGGAAGCGTGAGCCCCGCAACGAAGCGTGAGCCCCGGCAGGAAGCGGAAATGGAGCGGACCCGAGGGCGTAGCCTGCCCCCGGGCCCTGTGATGCCGCCCATGTGCGCACGCCGGCCCGCTGAAGAGCCCGGATCAGTCTTATGGCGCCGCGTCCTGCCTTTGGACCACCACGCATCGAGCTGCGCGGACTGGACTTGAACCAGCATCTCGGCGTACCGGGGTCCGGGCCCGGTGGTTCCGGCGATCGGCGGCGAATGCTGAGTCTGGAGCGAGAGTCTGAGATTGAACGCGATCCGCCCTGTCAGGTGGGGGACCGCTCATCACGACGAACTTCAGCTTCAGCTTGCGCTCCTCGCGCACCCCGGTCACAAGGGACCGGGGAGTCTTCAGTTTATCGGAGTCATCCGGAGCGGAATCATCCGAAGAGGTAGCCGAACACGGCGTCACCGACCCGCTGGTCGACGATGTCGACGCCGTTCGCCTCCTCGCGGGCGAACTTCACGGCCTGCTGCAACTTCTCCACACGGTCGAGGAGTTCGTTGACGCGGCGGGCCGGGAGGGCGCCGGAGAACTTCACGGTGGTCCAGGAACCGACCGGCACGTCCTCGTAGTAGACCTCGACCTGCGCCGGATGCTTGTCCGTGGCCTCGGCCTTGACGTGGTTGCGCGGCACCTTCTTGGTGCGCAGCGTCCGTACGGGCTCGGTCTTCCACGCGTCGGTGGAGGGATCCTGCACCCAGGACTCCGAGGCGTCGAGGACCGGCAGCCTGCGGACCAGAGTGTTGAGGTCGGCGAGCTGCTTCTCCAGGAACAGCAGGTACGACACCGGCACGTCCGCGACGAGCACCCGGCCCTCGACCTGCACATCGGCGCGGGCCGTGCAGTTGGCCCAGTCCTTGGTGGCGGTCACGTCGAAGAGCCGGGTCAGGATCGCCGCGGTCTCGCGCAGCACGTCCTCGGCCTTCACCTGCACCCGCGTGGACTCGGGCGGCAACTGCTCGCCCTCCTCGTCCTTCGGCTGGTACGTCCGCGCGATACCGGCCAGCAGAGCAGGCTTCTGCAGGCCCTGGTGAGAGGCCGTCAGGTCCTGCTGCGCCTTGGACTTGACGCCCTTCTCCACCGCGATGATCTGATTGAGTTTCGCCACGCGGTGGACGGTAGCAGCGGCAACGGGCGAAATCCCAAGGATTATCGGCCCGTAGGACCGGCTGCCCGTCGGCTCCGTCCAAGGCACCGCCGCCCGAGCCGGTGTCCGGCCGGTGCCGGACGGTGTGCTCAGCTGGTTGCTGCCATGCCGAAGTCCGCCCCGGAGATGCCGCCGAGGCCCTCCGCGATGCGTCGCAACGGCTCACGGAGGGCAGCCAGTTCGGCGCGCATGGCCTCGGCCTCCGGCCAGGCCGCCTCGTGGTCGAGGGGGGCGAGGTCCGGCGGGCGGCGGGCCTCATGGGCGGCGAGGCGGGGGTGCCAGGTGGTGGTGAAGGGCCTGATCGTGTCGTTGACCAGGGTGTAGGCGAGGCTCTGGACCGTGGGTGCACCGGAGGCCGGGGCGCCGCGTTCGAGACCGATGTTGTACGTGTGCAGGGTGGCGCGCGTGAAGTCGATGAGCGACTTCAGCGACGACAGCGCCTCGCGCAGACTCCCCGTGCCGGGCGCCAGTTCCTGCACCCCGATGCGGGTGACCAGCTCGACCTGGATGTCGAAGGCGGCCATCCGCTCGGACTCGCCGGGTGCTGCCATGGGTGCCTCCTTCCGGCTTCCGGGGAAGGCCAGCGTAACCGGGTCGCGGCGGCCGCACAGGGCGCGCAGGGCCGCGTGCCGGAGGGCCTCGGCGCGGGCGGGGGCCGGGTCGTGGTGGTGCCAGGCGTGCAGGGTGACGGGGTGGAGGTGCCAGCGGTCCCCGGTTTCGGCACGGCCCGGGCGCGCCGGGCCCGCCGGACCCCCCGATCCGGGTGATTCGGGCGTCAGCAGGCTTCGGGTGCGCAGTTCGGCGATGCCGTTGCCGGCCCGGCGGTCGGCGACGACACGGGGGACGCGGTCGGCGGCGGCCAGGATCCCGGCCGCGTCGTCGGCGGTGAAGGACAGGGGATGGAGAGCGGCCGCGCAGCGCAGCACGTCGGCCGCGTCCGCCGTGTCCACGTCGTGCACGACCGCCGCCGTGACGTCGTCGCCGGCCAGTGTGTCCAGGAGGGATCTGCCGCGGGCGTGGAGGCGGTCGTAGAGGGTGTGCGGCTGGTGCCCGGCCCGGAGTGCGCGGCCCAGGAGCGCGAGGGTCAGGGGGTGACCTCCGGCCGCCTCGGCCAGCGCCTCGCTCCCGCCGACGAGCACGCGCGCGTGTACGGCGTCGAGCGGTCCCAGGTCCACGGGGACGCCCAGTCCGTCGTAGGCGCGGCTGCGCAGGGTGAAGAGGGTGTGCCCGAGAGGGTGAGGGGCGGCCATGGCCGCGATCTCGCGGGCGGCGAGCCGGTCGGCGGGGACCGCGTCGACGATCCAGAGGAACGGTTCGCCGATCGCCTCCAGGCGGGCGAAGAGGCTGTCGGTACCGTCCTGGCCGAGGGCGCGGACCGAGTCGTCGTACGCCTGGCCGTTCAGCCGGAAGACACCACCGGGGTAGGCCGCCTCGAAGCGGGCGGCGTACTCCTGGGCGAGCAGGGTCTTGCCGATGCCCGCCATACCGCGGAGCTGCGCGGCGCGCGGTGCGGCACGGCCGGAGGTGAGGGGTGCGGTGTGGGCGTGCAGGGCGGAGTGGACGAGCCACAGCTCGGGGAGCCGGCCGAGGAACTCGGGGTGCGGTTCCGGCCCGCCCGGCAGCCACCGTCGTACGGCGGGTTCCGGGAGGGTCATGGGCCCGTCCAGCCGGGCGACGTGCTCGCGTACGTCGGCCACGAGGGCCGTGGGATCGTCGGCGGAGGCGTGCCGGGCGTCGCGGAGTTCGACGGGATGGATGTGCCCGGTGGCCGCCTCCGGATTGACGACCATGACACGGCGTCGCGGATCGCCCTCGCCGAGTCCCGCGAGATAGGCGGTCGTCAGCTCCCACTGGCAGGCCTCCCGCTCGGGGTAGGCGGCGGAGTAGTACGCCAGCAGCGCCTTGGAGCGGCCCAGTTCGCGCCGGATGGTGTCGCTGATGCCGGCGAAGGACGCGACGCCGGTCTCGTCCGTGAACACCGTCAGTCCGCCGTCGCGCAGCGCGCGCACGAGCGGACGGACCCGCTCCACATCACCGCGGCTGTAGCTGAGGAAGACGTCCCACACGGCGACTTACCCTACTGTGGGTACCGGGGAGGGCGATCATGGGACACAGGCAGCGCAGGCGACGGCGACCGAGTGGTCCGTCGCAGATCACGGCCAAGCTGACGATTCCCTTCGTCGGCGAACTCTCCGGTACGTGGGAACCGGCCGACGCCGAGCGCAGTGCGGCCTGGGAGCTGTACCTGGAACTGGTGACACGCGTGTCGGTCGAGGAACTCGACCGCGACGAGGGGTTCCTGCGCGAGGCGCTGTCCTCCCTGTACACCTTCTTCAACACCACCCGGGAGATCCTGCGCCGCTACGGCCCCGACGTCGCCCCGCGCCTGTCTCCCGGCCACGTCAGCTTCGGTGTCCTCGCGGTCACCGTCCTCAACCGTGTCCTGCGCCCGCTCCTCTCGTCGTGGCATCCCCGGCTCGCCGCGTACGAGTCCCGGCGGCCGGAGGGCCGGGATCCGGTGGCATGGGAACGGGAGTGGGAGCACGCGGAGGCGCTGCGCGGCGAGATCGCGGAGGTACGGCACACGCTGGCGTCCCTGGCACGGACCCTCCAGGAAGTAGCCGGCGTCGGCGATCTGATCGACCTGCCGACACCATCCTCACCGGACTCGGAGCGCGGATCGGGGCACCCCCCCCCGCAGGTCAGAGCCATCCTGACGGCTCTGGAAGCTGAGCCGAGCGGCCGGAAGGACGGCTCCGTACCGCCTGTTCGCCATAAGCCCCTCTGCCGTCGACGGGCTGCACCGAGCAGAACGGCCCTTCAACGCGGGTCCCACGCCCCACAGCCGCGTTCGAGCGCGTGGCGCGCGGGGACGGCCGGCGGGTGGGGAGCCCGTATGCCGATGCCTCCGCCGCCGGTGCCTTCGCCCTGAAAAATCGGATGCGGGCGCGGCCGAGGGGAATCGATCATCGGGAGTTGTCCACCGAGCGTCGTAGGAGCAGCCCACATGATCCAGCGCGTCACCACCCCCTCCCTGTTCCCACCACCCACCTACTCCCACGCCTCCGTCGTCGAGGCCGGCACCAAGCTCGCCTTCCTCGCCGGGGCCGTGCCTCTCGACGAGAAGGGGGAGGTGGTGGGCGTCGGGGACCCCGTGCGGCAGGCCGAGCAGGTGGTCGCCAACCTGCGGGAGCAACTGCACGCGGTGGGCAGTGACTTGGCGCATGTCGTGGCGACCGATGTGTACGTCGTGAGCAGCGAGCCCGCTGTGCTGTCCGCCGTCTGGGAGGTGGTCGAGGCGTCGGGGCTCAGTGCCGGGCCGCACTCGTCGACCCTGCTCGGCGTGGCCTGCCTCGGGTACACGGGGCAGTTGGTGGAGATCACGGCCACGGCCGTCGTACCCGAGGAGGCGCCCGTGAGCGCGGGTGCCGGGGCGGAGGTCGTTCTGCGCCGGGCGGCCGGCCCGGACGCCGCCGCCGTCGCCGACGTGTGGCTGCGCTCCTACACCGCCGCGTTGCCCACGGTCGTCCGGGCGCACTCCGACGACGAGGTGCGCGACTACTTCCGGGAGGTCGTGGTGCCGTCGGGAGAGACCTGGGTCGCCGAGGCAGGCGGCGGCATCGTGGGCATGATGGTGCTCGCCGGGGACACGCTGTCCCAGCTGTACCTCGACCCCGACTGGCGCGGCCGCGGCATGGGCGACCGGTTCGTCGCGCTGGCCAAGGAGCACAGTCCGGGCGGGCTCAGCCTGTGGACCTTCCAGGTCAACAAGCCCGCCCACCGCTTCTACGAGCGGCACGGATTCGTCGCCGTCGAGTACACGGACGGCAGCGCCAACGAGGAGCGGGAGCCGGACGTGCGGTACGAGTGGCGGCCCTGAGGGGCATGGGCCGGTCCGGCGGTCGGTCCTGCGGCAGCCCGAGGGCATCGATCACCCCGGCGGCCGCCCCCACACCCGCCCCTTGGGCAGCGGCTTTCCGTAGCCGCCCGCCCGGCTCGTCGTCAGCCCCAGGGACACCAGGGACTCCGCCAGCTTCACGGCCGCTGCGACCCCGTCGACCACCGGCAGCCCGAGCTTCTCCCCCACCGCCCGCTGCAAACCGGTCATCCCGGCGCAGCCCAGCACCAGGACCTCCGCCCCGGCCTCCCGGGCGCGCTCGGCCGCCGCGAGGAAGGCGGCCTCGGTGCGTGCGGGGTCGTCGGCGAGGTCGAGGACGCCGAGTCCGGTGCCGACCACGGCGGCGCAGTTGCGGGCCACCCCGGCGGTCTCCAGGCTGTCCTCGATCTGGCCGCGGGACCGGTCGAGGGTGGTGACGACGCCGTAGCGCCGCCCGAGGAGGCAGGCGAGGTGGGCCGCGGCCTCGGTGATGTCCACGACCGGGACGTCCACCAGCTCCCGCACGCCTTCCCGCCCGTGCTCGCCGAATCCGGCCAGCACGACGGCGTCGTACGACGGTCCGCCGTAGGAGCGCAGCGCGTCGAGGACGGCCGCGGCCGACAGGTAGCTGTCCAGCCAGCCCTCGGCCGACTCGGGGCCCCACGCGGGGGTCAGCCCGGTCACGGAGGTGCCCGGGCCTGCGGCGGCCCGGGCGCCTCGGACGATCTCCTCGGTCATCTCCTGCGTGGTGTTGCAGTTGGTGACGACGATCCGCACGTCCGTCAGACCTCCGCTCCGGCCGTCCGGGCCCGCTCGCCGCGGCACAGCACCGCGTACAGCCCGGCGGCCGCCGCCGTGCCGATGAACCAGGAGTACGGCGCCACGTCGCTGAACGTCCTGACCAGCGCCAGCACCGCGGCGAGCGCCGCGGAGGGCAGGAACGCCCACAGGGCCTTGGGGTTGACGCCCTTGCGGTAGTAGTAGCGGGAGCCGGGCGTGGCGTCGAAGAGTTCGTCCACGTTCACCCGGCCGCGCTTGACCGCGTGGTAGTCGACCATGATCACGCCGAACAGCGGGCCCAGGAAGGCGCCGAGGCCACCCAGGAAGTAGTTGACCACCGTGGGGTCGGAGAAGAGGTTCCAGGGGGTGACGACCAGGGCGGCCACCGTGCTGATCATGCCGCCGACCTTGAAGGTGATCTTCTGCGGCCAGACGTTGGCGAGGTCGTACGCCGGTGAGACGAAGTTGGCGACGATGTTGACGCCCATGGTGGCGACGGCGAAGGTGAACGCGGCGAGCACCAGCACCCAGGTGTTGCCGACCTTCGCCACCAGCTCCGCCGGGTCGGTGATGGCCTCGCCGAAGACCTCGAGCGAGCCCGCCGTCACGATGACCGACACGACGACGAAGGCGGTCGAGTTGACGGGCAGGCCCCAGAAGTTGCCGCGCCGGACCGTCCTGTAGTCGGGCGCGAAGCGTGAGAAGTCGCAGAAGTTGAGCATCAGCGTGCCGTAGGTGGCGAGGATCAGGCCTATCGCGCCGAACCACTGCCGCCACTGCTCCCCCGTCGACACCGGGTGCGGGGAGGAGGTGAGCGAGATGCTCCAGTGCGCCTTGGCGAGGACCCAGACCGCGAGCGCGATCATCACCAGCCAGATCGCCGGACCGCAGAAGTCCTGGAACTTCCGGACCGATTCCATGCCCCGGCTGATGATCAGGGCCTGGATCAGCCAGAGGGAGACGAAGGAGATCCAGCCGAGAGCGTCCAGGCCGAGGAACGCGCTGTGCGTGAGGGACTTCAGGCCCGGCCAGGCCGCCAGCAGCATCACGTTGACGGCGACGGAGGCCAGATAGGTCTGGATGCCGTACCACATGATGGCGATCACGGCCCGGATCAGCGCCGGGATGTTGGCGCCCCAGACGCCGAAGCTGATGCGGCTGACGACGGGGAAGGGGACGCCGTGGCGCTGGCCGATGCTCCCCATCCAGTTCATGCCGATGAAGATCAGTACGAAGCCGACGAGCAGGGAGGTGAAGACCTGCCAGACGTTCATGCCGAGGACCAGCAGGCCTGCGGCGAAGGTGTAGTTGCCGAGGTTGTGGACGTCGGACATCCACATGGCGAACAGGTCGAAGACCTTCCAGTTCCGCTGCTGGGCGGGGGCGAGGTCCTCGTTGGTGAGGCGGGGGTCGGGGACGAACGCGGGGGCGCCGGTGGCTTCGGCGCGGTCGGCGAGGGACACGGGGCCTCCAGGGACGAGGGGACGGAGGAGGACGGCTGCTTGCCTTGAGTGCCGGACGGGGGTGCAATGCCGAATGCGTTTGGTATACCAAACTGCGGTCATGGTCCCGTCGTCAAGCGCTCGGACCGATGTCGGCGCCGTTACTTCTCCGTAAAAGCAGCGCGGGGTCGGCGAAGATGAGCTCATGAGCCCCACGACGACGAAGACCGAACCCCTCGGCGCGGTGCGCGAACGGGTCCTCGCGACCCTGCGGCAGGACATCATCGCGGGGCGGCTCGGGCCCGGCGACCGGCTCGTCGAGCGGGAGCTGGCCGAGCGGTTCGGCGTCTCGCGGGTACCCGTCCGGGAGGCGATCCGCGCCCTGGTCGCCGAGGGCTTCGTCCTGTTCGAGTCGGCACGCCGTACGGTCGTACGCCGGCTGACCCCGACCGATGTGAAGGAACTCTTCGAGCTGCGCGAGGCGTTGGAGGTGTACGCGGCGGGGCTGGCGGCGGCGCGGGCCACTCCCGAGGCACTGGCGGAGCTGCAGGAGCTGCTGGACGAGGCGGCGACGGCGACACGGAAGGGGGACGGCGAGGCGATCACGGACATCAACACGCGCTTCCACGACCGCATCCTGACCCTGGCCGGCAACGGCCTGCTGATCTCCGTCATGGAACCGGTCGACGGCCGACTGCGCTGGCTCACCCGGCAGAACGAGGAGTGGCCCCAACTCCTCACCGAACACCGCGAGTTGTACGAGGCGATCGCCTCCGGCGACCCGGACCGCGCCCGCGCCCACGCACTCGGCCACGTCCGCGCCAACTACCGCTCGACCGTACGGCACCTGTTCGGCACGGAGCCCGACGACGCCTGCTGAGCGACCACTACGGCAGCCCGGCCGCGCCGGCCGCCGTGCGCAGCACCTCGCGCAGCATCTCGGGGGTGAGCCGTCCGGTGAAGGTGTTGCGCTGGCTGACGTGGAAGCAGCCGAAGACGTCCAGGCCTCCCAGGGTGACTCGGGTGCCGTGGGCGAAGACGGGGCGGGGCCGGGGCACGGGCCAGCCCGCCTCCGCGAACGCCGGCAGTGCGGCCTGCCAGCCGAAGGCGCCGAGCACAACCGCGGCCCTGAGGGTCGGACGCAGCAGCCTCAGCTCCTGGACCAGCCAGGGACGGCACGTGTCGCGCTCGCCGGGGGTGGGCTTGTTGGCGGGCGGGGCACAGTGCACGGGCGCGGTGACGCGGACGCCGTACAGCTCCAGGCCGTCGTCGGCGCGGACGGACGTGGGCTGCGAGGCCAGCCCCACATCGTAGAGCGCCTGGTAGAGCACATCTCCGGAGCGGTCGCCGGTGAACATGCGGCCCGTGCGGTTGCCACCGTGCGCGGCGGGCGCCAGCCCGATGATCACCAGGCGGGCGTCGGCCGGTCCGAACCCGGGTACCGGCCGCCCCCAGTACGTCCAGTCGGCGAACGCGGCCCGCTTGGTCCGGGCCACCTCCTCACGCCACTCGACCAGCCGGGGACAGGCCCGGCAGTCCGCGACGCGCCGGTCCAGCCGAGCGAGGGCGCTGCTGTCGTCCATACCGCCACGGTATGCCCGCCGGCCCCACCCGAACGCCGCAGGTGACCGGGCCGGGCTCCGAACGCCCCAGGCGAGCGAGTCCAGACCCG
>NZ_KQ948016.1:262951-480356 GCF_001513965.1 Streptomyces cellostaticus
CCCCAAGTGATCGGGCCGGGGCCCAGACGCCCCAGGCGAGCCGTCGGGACTCGAACCCATCAGGTGAACGGGCCGGGTGAACGCCTCAAGTGAGCTCGGCGCCCCGGTGTGCGCCGGCGGACCTGCCCTTGCCCCCGCCTTGGAGGGCGTGCCGTCGACCGCGCCGCCGGTGGACTGCGCCGGTCGGCTGTCGACCAAGGCCTGGCCGGCCGGAGGAGACGCGGTGGCACATCCCCGCTCCCCCGGAAATCACCTCCGGCTCACCCGGCCCGGCGCGTTAAGGTCGGGGCATGGCTTCGGAGGATGCGGACGAGAACGTGCACCGTGACACCGGCGGGCCGGACGGCACGGCCCCCGCCCAGGATGCCGGGGGCGCCGGTGATTCCGGGGGTTCCGGGGCTGCCGAAGCCCAGCCGCTCGATCCCAAGATCGCCGCCGCGGTGGCCGCCGCCGAGGCCGCCGGGCCGGCCCAGGGCGAGACCGTGCGGATCGACAGCTGGATCTGGGCCGTCCGCCTGATCAAGACCCGCTCCCTGGGCGCCGCCGCCTGCCGTGGCGGGCACGTCCACGTCAACGGCGAGCGCGTGAAGCCCGCCTACTCCCTACGCGTCGGTGACGAGGTGCGCCTGCGGCACGAGGGCCGGGAACGGGTCGTGATCGTCAAGCGCCTGATCCGCAAGCGCGTCGGCGCCCCGGTGGCCATCCAGTGCTATATCGACAACTCCCCGCCTCCCCCGCCCCGCGAGGCCATCGCCCCCGCCGGCCTCCGCGACCGCGGCACCGGCCGCCCCACCAAGCGGGACCGCCGCGAGCTGGAGCGACTGCGCGGACTGGGTGGACTGGGCGCGCCGCCACTGGGCGGACCGGGCGGACCGCAGGGACCCAGCGGGCCGGGCGGGCGGCCCGGGGGCCGGTAAGCCGCAGCCGTCGGCATGCACGTCATCCCCGCGGACCCGCACCCCATGTCCCCGCACGCCGGTGACGTCGGCCGGGCCCCCGCGCCCCGGCCAGCGTCACCGGCGGTGTCCCGTACGGGTCACGCCCGTCGACCCGCCTGCCGCAGCAGTCGCAGCAGGTCCGCGTTGTACCCGCGCCGGGTCCAGGCGATCAGGACGAGCGGCACGATCAGGATCAGCGGGGTCGCCGCGTACTGCCCGTCGAAGACGGTGAGCTGGACGATGAACGCGCCCACCATGAGAGCGCTCAGCGCCACCGCCGCCACCGACTGCAGCATCGGCACCAACAGCGCGACCGCGCCGGCCAGTTCGAGTGCGCCGATGGTGTACATGCCCACGCTGCCCCAGCCGATCTTGTCGAAGGACTCGACGGCCGACGGGTGCGCGATCAGCTTGGGCAGCGCGCTGGCGATCCCGTAGAAGAGGGCGAGCAGCACCTGCACCGCGCGCAGGGCGATGCGGGCGAAGCGACCGTGGAAGGTCCCGGAAGCGGCGGAGGGGGCGGAGGTGGCAGAAGTGACGGGGGCGGTGGTCTCGGACATGGAGGTCTCCTGGGGAAGCGGTCCCGGTTGCTGTCACCGAGGTAGACCGGCCGCGGCCCGAGAACTCATCGCTCTTCACCCCACCGGTACCGCCCTCACCCACGTCCCGTCCGGAGTCAGATAGGCGTCCACCTCCAGTCCTGCCTCCGCCAGCGCCTCCTCGAACTGCTCCTTGGTCAGGGGCCGGGCCAGGAATGTCTGTGTCCAGACCGCGTCCGGGAAGACATACTCGGCGCGCACCGAGTTCACCCCGCCGCCGACCGGCTCCGCCGACACGATCCGCACGGTGAAACCGCTCGGGTCGACCCGCTCCCTCGGTACTTTCGTGTGGTAGTCCTCGCCCTCCCGCTGGATGAGCACACAGCCGCCCTCCGCGACATGCCGGACGCAGGTGCGCAGCAGGTCCCGGCGCACCTCGGCATCGCCCGCGTGCACGAGGAACGACGCGAGCAGCACCACGTCGAACGTCTCGCCCAGGTCCAGCTCCTCGATCGAGCCGCATATCGTGCGGGCCCCGCGGACGCGGCCGAGCATCTCGGCGGACTCGTCCACCGCCGTGACCGTGAAGCCGCGCTCCAGCAGGGGATGGGTCACCCGGCCCACTCCGCTGCCCAGCTCCAGAATGTGCGCCCCGGCGGGCACGGCCCCGGCGATGACGTCCGGCTCGTCGCCCACCGGAAGTCGCGCGTACAAGTCGACCGCGCAGCCGTCCGGGGTGATCGCACCGGGTCCCGTTCCCTCGTGTCCCTCACGCATTTCGACCGTCATGCCCGAACAACGGGCGGCCTCCGCACGCCCGTTCCCGTCCGGCTCCGGTTCACTCGTTCGAGTCATTCACCCCGCAGCGGGAACCATCCACCATCGCGGCGGCACCCATCCCCCCAACGGAGACCGTCCGTCCCTCCAACGGAGACCGTCCGTCCCTCCAACGGAGACCATCCGCCCCTCCAACGGAGACCATCCGCCCCTACAGCGGAAACCATCCGTGCCCGATGTACCAGTGGCCCCCTGCCCGCAGATGGTCGCCGACGGCCCGCTCCACGGACGTGCGCCGCGGCAGCTGAGCGACCGGCAGGTCGGGGTCCCCGAAGACGAACTGGACGGGCTCGGTGTCGGCCGGCTCCGTGTCCTCACGGGCGACACGGAACCGCTCCTGGAAGCGGATGATGTTGGACTGCGCGGACAGGTACCGCTTCAACTGCGGGTCGAGCAGCCAGGAATGGCAGAGCACCGCCTCGGCGTGCTCCTCGGGGAAGTGCAGGGCGAAGAAGTCCCGGGCCAGTGCCAGGGAGCGGTCGCAGGCGGACGGCGTCAGCGGACCGTGGAAGTCGGGTATGTGGAGGTTCAGACATGCCGTGCCGGGTGCCGCGTCGAGGCCGGCCGCCGCGATCACCGGAGCGGTGCGCTGCCCGAGCCGCGCCCGCTCGAACTGCAGCCGTCCCAGCTGGTACAGCTCCCCGCGGAAGTGACGGACGAGCCAGCGCCGCGACTGCACCCCGGCCCTGCCGTGCCGCCTGCGGTACACCGCCATGTGACGGCCCAGGTCGGCCAGAGTGCGCCGGGAGACCTCGGGCGGGATGCCCCGCTCCCGGTGGTGGGCGAGGGTGTGCGGGAGCGCGGCGAGGAAGACGTACACGGCGAAGAGGCCGTTCAGCGTGGCCGGGGCGGACGCCAGCAGCTCGCCGAGGTCGGGTGTGCGGCCTGTCTCCTCCGGGTCCCGGAGCAGCTCCTCGACGCACCCCTCCAGAAGTCTCAGCGTGCCGGGGTCACCCGTCACCGTGCGCCGCAGCGCGACCAGTTCGTTGATGTCCTCGTGCGGCACAGCCAGATCGAGGAGCGCTTCGGGCAGGTCGTCGGCGTCCGGCAGCACTGCGCATCCCCCCTGTCGCGAGCATCGTTGGTGCGCGCCTTCGACGAAGAGTACGTTGCAAGCAGGAGTGGTGATCCGATGCGTACGGGCAGTGAGCCGGCAACCGCGCGCAGTGCACTGCGGGCGCGGTTCTGGCTGAGCGTATGGGGGCTGGTCTGGGCGATCTTCGGCACGGCGGCGTTCGCGCTGGCCGGGCACCCCGGCTGGGCGGCCGCCTGCGGGGTGCTGTGGCTGGTGGCCACCGTCGACATGGCCATGATCCTCAGACACATCCGGCAGGGTCCGCACTACCAGCCGGGCCCGGACATACCGCCGTATCGGCCGCCGGAGAGCGGTCCGCCCTTCCCAGGGCCGCCGCGGCACCGCCACCCCTGACCGGGGCCTGCGGGCTCGTCGCCGGTCAGGAGTCGAAGTCGGCCGCCTTCAGGTACTGCGGGTTGGGGTCGAGCGCGGCGGCCAGCCGGAAATGGCGTTTGGCCTGGTCGGGACGGCCCTGGCGCTCATAGGTGCGGGCGAGCGCGAAGTGCGCGAACGCGTTGTCCGGCTCGCGCTCCAGCACGATCGTGAACTCCAGCTCGGCGGGGCGCAGTTGAGCGGCCGCGAAGAAGGCACGCGCGCGCAGCAGACGGGCCGCGGTGTTCTCGGGGTGTGCGGCGATGACTCCGTCGAGCAGCTTCACCGCACCCCGCGGATCCCGTGCGTTGAGCAGTTGCTCGGCGGCGCGGAAATCGATGACATGCGTCTCCGGAGTACGTCCGGTCGAACCGCTGATCTCGGGCACGGCAAAGTCCTTCCCTCACTGCGGCGGTTCAACGCCCCGTCGCGGCCTGCTATTCCGCGTCTTCGTCTCCCGGACGGCCGTCCCCCACTCCCGTCCGGGACGCGCGCGCCCGACGCACGAGCTCGTCCCAGACCTCCGCCACGCGCTTGTGCAGCGCGTCCAGGGGTACGTCGTTGTCGATCACGATGTCGGCGATCTCCCGGCGCTGTTCGCGGGTCGCCTGCGCGGCCATACGCGCGCGTGCGTCCTCCTCGGTCATCCCGCGCAGCCGCACCAGCCGGTCGAGCTGGGTCTCGGGGCTCGCATCGACGACGACCACGAGGTCGTACAGCGGTGCCAAGCCGTTCTCGGTGAGCAGCGGGACGTCGTGGATCACGACGGCATCGCCGGCCGCGGCGCTCTCCAGTTCCCGGGAGCGGGAGCCCACCAGGGGGTGCACGATCGAGTTGAGGACGGCCAGCTTGTCGGGGTCGGCGAACACGATGGAGCCGAGCCTGGGCCGGTCCAGGCTGCCGTCCGCGGCGAGGACGTCCTCGCCGAAGGCCTCCACCACGGCCGCGAGACCGGGCGTTCCGGGCGCGACGACCTCGCGTGCGATGCGGTCGGCGTCGATCAGCACGGCCCCGTGCTCCACGAGCAGCCGTGACACCTCGCTCTTGCCGGCGCCGATGCCGCCGGTCAGGCCCACTTTCAGCATGAGCGGAAGCTTAGGCGCTGGCACGGACAGGGCCACCCCCGGCACCGGCCCGCGCCGAACGGCCGGGACGGCTGCCCTAGTTGTCGCCCTCCCGCTCCGCCAGGAACCGCTCGAACTCGCGCCCGATCTCGTCGGCCGAGGGGATGTCGACCGGTTCGGCGAGCATGTTGCCCCGGGTCTCGGCGCCCGCGGCGGCGTCGTACTGGTGCTCGAGGCCCTGGATGAGCGCGGTCAGCTCCTCGTCGCCCTCCTGGATCTGCCGGTCGATCTCCGTCTGCGTGCGGTGTGCGTCGGTGCGCAGGGAGTGCGCGACACCGGGCAGCACCAGACCGGTGCCGGCCGTGATGGCCTCCAGGACGGTGAGCGCCGCGTCCGGGTACGCGGAGCGGGCGATGTAGTGCGGGACGTGCGCGGCGACGCCCAGGACGTCGTGCCCGGCCTCCATGAGGCGGTACTCCAGCAGCGCCTCGGCGCTGCCGGGCACCTGGGCCTCGTCGAAGGGGCTGCGGTGGCCCGGGACGAGGTCGGTGCGGTTGCCGTGCGGGGTGAGGCCCACGGGGCGGGTGTGCGGGACGCCCATGGGGATGCCGTGGAAGTTCACGGACAGGCGGACCCCGAGCCGCTCCACGATCTGTCGTACGGCCGCGGCGAAGCGCTCCCACTCCACGTCCGGCTCGGGGCCGGACAGCAGCAGGAAGGGGGCCCCCGTGGCGTCCTGGACCAGCCGGACCTCGATGCCGGGCTCCTCGTACTCGGTCCAGCGGTCCCGCTTGAAGGTCAGCAGCGGGCGACGGGCCCGGTAGTCCACGAGCCGGTCGTGGTCGAAGCGGGCCACGACCTGGTGGGGCAGTGAGTCGAGGAGCCGCTCGACAATCTGGTCGCCGGTCTCACCCGCGTCGATGTATCCGTCGAAGTGGTAGAGCATGACAAGGCCGGCCGACTCCTGGGCGAGCGCCATGTCGACGACGGCCAGGCCCTTCGGCTCCCATGCGTACAAACCCTGCGGATCAAGCACTGTGACCGCTCCTCCTCGTGTTCGTCATCGACAACACGCCCTGGAACGTGGGCATTCCCCCACGTGACCCCAGCACGGACGATGTGATCAGGAACTCGAAGATCCACGACCCCGGGCACTGCAGTCCCCCCAGGGACGCGGGGAACTGCGCGACGAACCACAGCCAGCCTGCAGCCACACGACGACTGGCACCCCCGAAAAAAGGATGACCGGCCCCTCCAAAAAAGTCTGAGGGCCCGCACCTCGAAAGGTACGGGCCCTCAGAACTATCGGCTAAGCCCAGCCGCTAGCGATCAGCTCTGGCCGCCGGCCAGCTTCTCGCGCAGCGCAGCCAGCGCCTCGTCCGAGGCCAGGGCACCAGAGGTGTCCGCTCCCTCGGAGGAGTACGAACCACCGGTCGCGGCCGGAGCCGCAGCCTCGCCACCCTCGGCCGCGGCAGCGGCGTCGGCCTCGCGGGACTTGATGACCTGCTGCTGGTGCTGCTCGAAGCGCTGCTGCGCCTCGGCGTACTGGTGCTCCCACGCCTCGCGCTGGGTCTCGTAGCCCTCGAGCCAGTCGTTGGTCTCGGGGTCGAAGCCCTCGGGGTAGATGTAGTTGCCCTGGTCGTCGTAGGACGCGGCCATGCCGTACAGGGTCGGGTCGAACTCGACCGTGGCCGGGTCGGCACCGAAGGCCTCGTTGGCCTGCTTCAGCGAGAGGCTGATGCGACGGCGCTCGAGGTCGATGTCGATGACCTTGACGAAGATCTCGTCGTTGACCTGGACGACCTGCTCCGGGATCTCCACGTGGCGCTCGGCCAGCTCGGAGATGTGGACCAGACCCTCGATGCCCTCGTCCACGCGGACGAACGCACCGAACGGAACCAGCTTCGTGACCTTACCGGGCACGACCTGGCCGATCTGGTGGGTGCGGGCGAACTGCTGCCACGGGTCTTCCTGGGTCGCCTTCAGCGACAGGGAGACGCGCTCGCGGTCCATGTCGACGTCGAGGACCTCGACGGTGACTTCCTGGCCGACCTCGACAACCTCGGAGGGGTGGTCGATGTGCTTCCAGGACAGCTCGGAGACGTGGACCAGACCGTCGACGCCACCCAGGTCCACGAAGGCACCGAAGTTGACGATCGAGGAGACCACACCGGAGCGGACCTGACCCTTCTGGAGGGTCGTGAGGAACGTCTGGCGGACCTCGGACTGGGTCTGCTCCAGCCAGGCACGGCGGGACAGGACCACGTTGTTGCGGTTCTTGTCCAGCTCGATGATCTTGGCCTCGAGCTCCTTGCCGACGTACGGCTGGAGGTCGCGGACGCGGCGCATCTCGACCAGGGAGGCCGGGAGGAAGCCACGGAGGCCGATGTCGAGGATGAGACCACCCTTGACGACCTCGATGACGGTACCGGTAACGATGCCGTCCTCTTCCTTGATCTTCTCGATGGTGCCCCAGGCACGCTCGTACTGGGCGCGCTTCTTCGAGAGGATCAGGCGGCCTTCCTTGTCCTCCTTCTGGAGAACAAGGGCCTCGATCTCGTCACCGACGGCGACGACCTCGTTGGGGTCGACGTCGTGCTTGATCGAGAGCTCGCGGCTCGGGATGACACCTTCGGTCTTGTAACCGATGTCGAGCAGGACCTCGTCCCGGTCGACCTTCACGATGACGCCGTCGACGATGTCGCCGTCGTTGAAGTACTTGATCGTCTCGTCGATCGCGGCGAGGAAGGCTTCCTCGTTACCGATGTCGTTGACCGCAACCTGCGGGGTGGTGGCGGTGGTCTCGGTGCTGCTCGTCATGTGGGAAAGGGCTCCGGTACGGACATTGAAGTCGTAGGTACTGCTACGCCGGGAGCCCGTATCGCTCTGAAGAAGCCGGACAGCCAAGGAAGCGCCCCACCAGAAACTGGTGATGGCGCCTCGACAACCGAGGGGACATACAACAGATGCGAGCGCAGCCTGCTACGTCTGAGGTGCGCAGGCCCGCAGCGCAACTTGTAGCATACGGGGGCAGCCGGAAACGGTCAATGCGCGAAGGCGCACACCCGGGGCGGATCACCGCATACCCGGCACAAGAAATCGTCCCAGGAGGCCACGCAGGGCTGCGGGACCCCTTCCGTGACACGCGCGCCCGGCGGGTTGCACGGAAGAGTACGACGAGGGAGCCGATCATCCAAGAGCCCGAAACGCTCGACCCTGAAGGGTTCGAGCCGGAAGCCACCCGACGTGACGCCGGGGTCGCGGAGAGCGCCCGCGCCAACCGGGGCTGGTGGGACCGCAACGCCGACGAGTACCAGATCGACCACGGCACGTTCCTGGGCGACGACCGCTTCGTGTGGTGCCCGGAGGGCCTGGACGAGGTGGAGGCCGAGCTGCTCGGCCCGCAGGAGCAGCTGAAGGGCAAGGACGTCCTGGAGATCGGCGCGGGCGCGGCGCAGTGCTCGCGCTGGCTGGCCGCCCAGGGCGCCCGCCCGGTGGCGCTGGACCTCTCGCACCGCCAGCTCCAGCACTCCTTGCGCATCGGCGGATCGTTTCCCCTCGTCTGTGCCGACGCCGGCGCGCTGCCCTTCGCGGACGGCTCCTTCGACCTGGCCTGCTCCGCGTACGGGGCGCTGCCGTTCGTGGCCGACCCGCGGCTGGTGATGCGCGAGGTGGGCCGGGTGCTGCGGCCGGGCGGCCGGTTCGTCTTCTCGGTGACGCACCCGATCCGCTGGGCGTTCCCGGACGAGCCGGGTCCGGAGGGCCTGTCGGTGGGCTCGTCCTACTTCGACCGCACGCCCTACGTGGAGCAGGACGAGGAGGGCCGTGCGGTGTACGTCGAGCACCACAGGACGCTCGGCGACCGCGTCCGGGACATCGTGGCCTCGGGCTTCCGGCTGGTGGACCTCGTGGAGCCGGAGTGGCCGGCCTGGAACACCTCGGAGTGGGGCGGCTGGTCCCCGCTGCGCGGGAACCTGATTCCGGGGACGGCGATCTTCGTGTGCGAGCGGGACTGAGGCTCGCTCCCTCCGCCTGCTGTCTCCTGCGTTTCTTCTGCTCTTCTGCGCACGCGCGCGTGAGGGGCGTTCTGACCGTCGTACGACACTGGGGGCGTGATCCGTTACGACGCCCTGGACGCGCTGCCCGTGCGCACCGCCCTGCCCGCCCTCACCGACGCCCTGGACACGGACGGCACCGCCGTCCTGGTGGCGCCGCCCGGCACCGGCAAGACGACGCTGGTGCCGCTGGTGCTCGCGGGGCTGGTCGGCGGGGGTCCCGCGCGGCGGGTCGTGGTGGCCGAGCCGCGGCGGATCGCGGCGCGCGCGGCGGCCCGGCGGATGGCGTGGCTGCTGGGCGAGAAGACCGGCGAGAGCGTCGGTTACACGGTGCGCGGTGAACGGGTCGTGGGGCGGCACGCGCGCGTGGAGGTCGTGACCACCGGTGTGCTGTTGCAGCGGCTGCAGCGGGACCAGGAGCTCGCGGGCGTCGATGTCGTGGTGCTCGACGAGTGTCACGAGCGGCATCTGGACGCCGACACGGTGGCCGCGTTCCTGTGGGACGTACGGCAGGCGCTGCGGCCGGAGCTGCGGCTGGTGGCCGCATCGGCGACCACGGACGCGGAGGGGTGGGCGCGGCTGCTCGGCGATGCCCCGGTGGTCGAGGCCGAGGGAGTCTCGCACCCCGTGGACGTGCTGTGGGCGCCGCCCGCGCGTCCGGTGCGGCCGCCGCACGGCATGTGGGTCGATCCGGCGCTGCTGGCACACGTGGCGTCGGTGGTGCGGCGGGTGCTGGCCGAGCGGGAGGGTGACGTGCTGTGCTTCCTGCCCGGCACGGGCGAGATCGCGCGCGTGGCCGGGCAGCTCGGCGATCTGGGGGCGGTGGATGTGCTCCAGGTGCACGGGCGGGCGCCGGCCGCCGTGCAGGACGCGGTGCTGGCGCCCGGGGAGCGGCGCCGGGTGGTGCTGGCGACGTCCGTGGCGGAGTCGTCGCTGACGGTGCCCGGGGTGCGCGTGGTGGTCGACTCGGGGCTGGCGCGGGAGCCTCGGGTGGATCACGCGCGCGGGCTGAGCGGGCTGACGACGGTACGGGCGTCGCGGGCGGCCGGGCGGCAGCGGGCGGGGCGGGCCGGGCGTGAGGCGCCGGGTGCGGTGTACCGGTGCTGGACGGAGGCCGAGGACGGCCGCCTGACGGCCTTTCCCACGCCGGAGATCAGGGTGGCCGATCTGACCGCGTTCGCCCTTCAGGCGGCCTGCTGGGGCGATCCGGACGCCTCGGGGCTGGCGCTGCTGGATCCGCCGCCGGGCGGGGCGATGGCAGCGGCGCGCTCCGCGCTGACAGCGGTGGGGGCGGTGGACTCGATCGGTCGGGCCACCGAGCTCGGTGTGCGGCTGGGCCGGCTGGGGGTGCACCCTCGGCTGGGGCGGGCCTTGCTGGACACGCCCGGTGAGGGTGCCTCGGTTGTCGCTCTGTTTTCTGAAGAGGTGCCACGGGACTACGGGGATGATCTCGCCGGTGCGTTGCGGCGTGCGCGGCGTGGGGGTGATGCCTACGCGGGGCGGTGGGCTGCGGAAGTGCGGCGGCTGCGGGCCGTCTCAGGGGAGTCTTCCCACCCGCGCACCCACGACCGTCGGTCAGCAGTGGACGTCCAAGCCGGGCCGGGCACCGGTGATGACAGGCTCGTCGGGCTTGTCACCGCTCTTGCCTTTCCCGAGCGTGTCGCCAGGCTCGACGGCGCGTCGTACCTCATGGCGTCCGGGACCAGGGCCGAGCTGGACGACGGGTCCGCTCTGCGCGGGGCGCCCTGGATCGTCGTCGCCGTAGCCGATCGGCCCGGCGGAAAAGGGCACGCGCGCGTGCGGCTCGGAGCTGCCGTGCACGAGGACGTCGCGCGGGCCGCGGCCGGTCCGCTTCTGGCGGAGCGGGACGAGGTGCACTGGGCCGACGGGGATGTCGTCGCCCGGCGTGTCGAGCGGCTGGGGGCCATCGAGTTGGCCGTGCGGCCCCTGAAGGAGGTCGATCCCGTTCTCGTGCGCGGCGCTGTCCTCGAAGGGCTGCGGCAGGAGGGGTTCGGGCTGTTGCGGTGGCCGCCGGAGGCGGAGGTGCTGCGGGAGCGGCTGGCGTTCTTGCGCACGCACCTCGGGGAGTCCTGGCCGGACGTGTCGGACGAGGCGCTGCACGCGCGCGTGGACGAATGGCTGGAACCGGAGCTGAGCCGGACCCGGCGGCGGGCCGATCTCGGGCGGATCGACGCCGGGCAGGCGCTCGCGCGGCTGCTGCCCTGGGCGAGCGGGGAGGCCGCCCGGCTGGATGAGCTGGCGCCCGAGCGGATGACCGTACCCAGTGGGTCCAGAATCCGGATCGACTACGGGGACCCGGAGCGGCCCGTCCTCGCGGTGAAGCTTCAGGAGATGTTCGGGTTGCAGCAGACGCCGACCGTGGCAGGGGTGCCGCTGCTCGTGCATCTCCTGTCCCCCGCCGGGCGGCCCGCCGCCGTCACGGCCGACCTCGCCTCCTTCTGGAAGGACGGCTACAAGGGCGTACGCGCGGAGCTGCGCGGGCGCTATCCGAAGCATCCCTGGCCCGAGGACCCGGCGACGGCCGAGCCCACGCGGCATACCACCGCGCGGCTCAGGCGCTGACCGGTTCGGGTTCCGTCTCCTGCGTGGGGGCCGGGTCCTGCGGGCGGCGGCCGCGTGCCTCCAGCCAGAGGGCGAGCGAGAGGAGCAGGAGGCCGAGGATCAGGGAGCCCCGGGGCAGGTACGAGGTGAGCATCAGGATCAGGGTGCGGTTGTGCTTGACCAGGGCGACCGTGTGCTCGATGTAGTCCTCGCGCATCTTCACGTCCCCGGCGAACGCCGTCACCTTGGCCCGGCCCCCGAGCAGGGTGCCGCCGCGCAGCTCCTCCTTGTGGAGCTCCTCGCCGAACACGGGCGCTCCGGTGACCGGTTCGACCCAGAATCTGCGGACCGTGCTGTACCAGCGGGTGGTGCCGGTCCTGGCCACCGACTCGGGGGTGATGCCCTGCACGGGCATGACCTTCGGGAAGGGGACCTTCGTCCAGGGGACGGTCTGTTCGAAGTAGTAGACCTTCACGCCGCGGAAGGTCCGGGTGCCCTTGTAGTGGATGGGGCTGGTGGTGCGGGCCTGGGCGTCGAAGTACTCGTAGTCGCGCTTCTGGGTGAGGAAGGGCCACTTGAACTCGATGCCGTCCCTCTTGACCGTGTCGCCGTCGACCGCTTCGCCGGGGGCGTGGACGGGATCCTGACTGTGGGCGTCGAAGATGTAGCGCTCGGAGACCCTGGAGACCATCTTGCCGTCGGGGCCCTGGACGTAGGACAGGCCGTCCCAGACGACGACGGGCAGCCCCGCGCTCTTCTCGATCTTCTTGGCGGCCTCCACGTCGCCCCTCAGGGTCTGCACGATGGTGACCTTGGGGACCTTCCTGGAGCGCATGGTGCCGTAGTCGAGGAGAGTGGCGCCCTTGGCCTCCAGGACCACGTCCTGGTACTGGTTCGCCGGGATCCGGGCCAGGCGCGGAAAGGCGTACCAGCGCAGCAGCGGGGACAGCGCAGCGCAGAAGACGGCGCACGCGAGCAGGACCAGGCTTGCCTTGCGGCGCATTTCCGGCCTCCCTCCCGGACGGGCGCTGCTACGGGTGCGCGGGCACCGTCGTCAGCAGCGGCTTGGGGGATGTCCGGCCCGTTGGAGTACCCATGGCGGTGATCGTCAGGACCAGGGCGAGCGCGAGGGCGAGACCGGTCGCGGCGGCGATCAGGGCGCGCATGCGGGGCCTCCCGGCGGGACGGTTCCTGATGGTTCGTCAGGTGAGGCAGGCACCGTAGCAACGGGCGGCCGAGATGAGAACAGGTTGAACGCATGGACGAGGGCGCCCCTCCGCCGAGGCGGAGGGGCGCCCTGGTGTCCTCTGTGCCGTCAGGAGGTCGCGGACGGGCTCGGCGAGGGGCCCGCCGAGGTGTCGGCCGCGGCGACCTTCAGTTCGACGGTGAGGGTCGCGCCGCCGGTGGTGGTGATGCGGAGCAGGAAGGTGCCGGTGGTGTCGTCCGCGTACAGCTTCGGCAGGGTGAGCAGGCCCTTGGCGTCCGTCTGGAGGCCGGTGAGAGTGCGTACGGCCTTGCCGTCGGCGTCCTTGAAGTAGGGGCCCTTGTCGTTCTCGGTGGCGTCGTCGTCCGACTTGATCAGCGTGGCGGTGGTTGCGACCTTGTCCGCGACGGCGCCCTTGTACGTCGCCTTCACCTCGACCTGGTCGGCGAACTCGCCGCCCGGGGTGCAGGTCAGCGGGGTGTCGCTGGTGCGGGCGAGGGTGTCGGCGGCGCGGGCGGTGACGGTGGCCTGATAGTCGACACCCTTGGCCTTGTGGCCGACGACCGCCGTGGTGATCTTGAAGTCGCCGGTCTTCTCGCCCGCCTGGAGCGCCGGTGCGACCGCCACGCCCTTGGTGTCGGTGGCGACCGTGGCCACGGTCTCGCCGCCGGCGAAGGTGGCGTCGGTGTCGCCGGTGATGGTGAACCGGATCCTGACCTTGCCGACGGACATTCCGGCCTTGGTCTCGGCGCGGGTGCTGATCCGCTGGTCGAAGGCGTCACCGGCCATCGCGGTGAGCTTCGCGGTGCCCGCGTCCGCCAGATGGTCCACGGTGTCGGAGGGCGTGGGCGGCTTCGGCGGGACCGGCGGCTTCGGCGGCTTCGGGTCGGGGGTGTCGTTGCCGCCGCCGGGCTTGCCGGGATCCGGCTTGCTGGGGTCCGGCTTGCCGGGATCCGGCTTGCCCGGCTTCGGCTTGGTCTTCGGCGGGTCGGAGGGCTTCGGGGTGCTGTGGTGCTCGGTGCCGTCGTCGCTGCGGTGGGAGGGCACGCCGCCGGTGCCGTCGGGCACGGAGTGGGTGCCCTTGCGGTAGTACTCCAGCCAGTTCAGGACCAGGTTCAGGTAGTCCTGCGAGTTGTTGTAGCTGAGGATCGCGCTGTGCAGGCCGCCCTCGGTGGACATGTCCCAGCTGTTGCGGCACAGGTAGTGGCCCGCGGCGAGTGCGGCGTCGTAGACGTTGTTGGGGTCCTCCTTGCCGTCACCATTGCCGTCGCGGCCGGCCCAGGCCCAGGTCGACGGGATGAACTGCATCGGGCCGACGGCCTGGTCGTACTGGCTGTTGCCGTCGTACTCGCCGTGGTCGGTGTCCGGGATGAGCGCGAAGCCGTTGCCGTCGAGCTGCGGGCCGAGGATGTGTCCGATCGTCGTACCGTTGGCGTCGACGCGGCCGCCGCGGGCCTGGCCCGACTCGACCTTGCCGATGGCGGCCAGGAGTTGCCAGGGCAGGTTGCAGCCCGGCTTGGAGGAGCGCAGCTCGGCCTCGGCCTTCTTGTAGGCGTCGAGGACCGTGGCGGGGATACCGGCCTCGGCCTCGCCCCGGGAGACGGGCGTGCCCATGGTGGGCGACGGACTGGGGTTGGGGCTGTTGAGGGGCGGCAGGTCCGTGTAGTACGGCGAGTTGCCGGTGGCGTTGCCGGCGGAGGCCGCGTCCGGTACGGGGGCGCTGGCGCCGGCTGCGGCCTGTCTGCCGTGGTCCTCGCCGGTCACTCCTGGAGCCTGGGACGCGGACAGAGCCGCGACCGCTGCCGCGGCCACGGCGGTGGTCGCCGCTCCCTTGCGCAGCCGCCTGCCGAAATGCGCCGCCATAGAGTGAACCCTCCCGTGGACGCCGTGCGTCCGTCTCCGTCTGACTGCCTCGCTCTGGTGTGACGGTTGACCCGGTGTTCTGGTTGCCCCTGTGTCGCCTTTCCATCCGTGCGACGCATGTTCGACCGTGTATGCGGGCCGGCAACCCAGGTGACCCTACGACAACTTGCTGTGTGTGGGGAGCCGTTCACGCCCGGTTTTCACCGATTGGCCAACTGCTGTTGCCCCGGGCGCGCGGGTGACAGTCACGCATACTGGACCGACGTGATCACCGGATCCGGTGCCACGGCCGACGACCGTTCCAGGGGGCCCTGTTGCCGTTCACGCTCAGCCATGCGGCGGCCGTGCTGCCCGCCATCCGGCAGGACGGCGGTGGCCGGGGACGGCTCGTGCCCGCGGTGCTCGTCGCGGGCTCCTTCGCGCCCGACATGACCTACTACGCGGCGAGTGTCCTGCCGGGCGGGATGGAATTCGGGGCGGTCACGCACTCCTTCGCCGGTGTGGTGAGCGTGGACGTGCTCATCTCCTGGGCGTTGGTGGGGCTGTGGCTGCTCGTCCGGGAGCCGCTGGTGGCACTGCTGCCCCGGGCCGGACAGGGGCGTCCGGCGGCACTGCTGCGCTGCGGTGCGCCACGCGCGCGCGTGCGGGCCGCTTCCGTCCTGTGGTGGTACGTCTCGGCGGTGCTCGGCTCGCTGACGCATGTCGTGTGGGACGCGTTCACGCATCACGACCGGTGGGGGTCGCGGCTGATTCCCGCCCTTGGGCGGAGTCTGGCGGGCATGCCGACGTACTCATGGCTGCAGTACGGCTCGTCCGCGCTGGCCGCCGTGGTGATCACCGTGTTTGTGGTACGTGCGCTGCGGCGGGCGCCGCGCGGCGAGCCGGTGGGGGTGCCCGCGCTGTCCGTACGGGACCGGTGGCGGGCCGGTGCTGTGATCGGCGGCTGTGCCCTGGTGGGGGCGGTGCAGCG
The DNA here is from genome assembly GCF_001513965.1 of Streptomyces cellostaticus. Taxonomy (GTDB): domain Bacteria; phylum Actinomycetota; class Actinomycetes; order Streptomycetales; family Streptomycetaceae; genus Streptomyces; species Streptomyces cellostaticus. Next base: position 278,431 of record NZ_KQ948016.1, read on the forward strand.
GGCGACGCAGTGGTGGGAGTACTGGGGTGCGACCGCCAAGCCCTGGGACCTGGTGCCCACGCTGTGTTTCGGGGCGGGCGCCGGACTGGTCCTCGGGGTGCTGGTGTACGCGGCCGGGGTCAGGGTGTGGCGCCCGGCCCGGGTTCCGGGCGGTCCCGGTGGGGCGGTCGGTGCGGGCCGGGGCCGGCCGGTGGCTCGGTGACCGGGGCCACGAGGGCGGGTGCCACGAAGACGGTGAGGGTGCGCCGCGGGCGGGCTCTCGGGATCAGGGTGAGCAGGAGCGCGAGGTAGCCGCGGGCCAGGTCCGCCCTGACGCGCCAGCCGGGGGCGGTGCCGTCCGTCCTGGCGGCCCGTGCAGCGAGCCGGCGCCGGAGGTCCGCTGCGGTCCTACGGGCCGTCGTGGCCAGGTCGACGGGGATGCGGGCGGTGCTTGCGTCGGCCGCGAAGGGCGGGACCGGCGAGGCAGGCGTGGCCTGGGCCGAGGCGGTGTCCGCCCGGGCCGGGGCGCCGTTGCGTGCCTCGGGCGTCCGGCGGTGGAGCATGCGTATACCCATGCCCGCAGTGTTGCGGCTGCGGGGCTCGGGGGGCGTTTTGGCGGGGGCCACGTGAGTGAAACGCCCTCCGGGGGTTGGCCGGTTTGGGTGCGGGTGGGGTGGGCGGTCTTGCGGGGCGTAGGTGGGTGGGGGCTGTGTGCGGTGCGGTGGGTTCGGCACCGCCGGAATGCGCCGTGGGGGTTGATCGCCGTTGCGGCGGAGAAGTTCTTGTCGCCGGTGTGCGAGAAGCAGGCGGCGGGGCAGCGGGGGGATGGCGCCGGCCTTGGCAGCCACCGGCTGCCCTAGCGGCGGAGGGAAAGCCGCTGCCTTCGGCATCCGGCCGCCCTCACAGCAGCAGAGAAGAAGCCGCCGGCCTCGGCGCCCTCCTGCCTTCGCAGCGACAGAGAATCATCCCCACGCTCGCAGCAGCAGACAACGAACCCCCGTCGACGGCACCCGCCCGCCCCCACAGCAGAGAAGAACAAGCCCCCCTCACCGCAGCAAGAGCAAAGCCCCGCGCCGAGCGCCCACCCGTTCCCGCAGTGGCGGAAGGACGTTGCCACAGGGCTGTCGGCAACGTCCCTCCGCCAGGGCCGGAGGCTAGTGCGCCGCTGACTCCCAGTCCGGGCCCACGCCCACCGAGACGTCGAGGGGGGCCCTCAGGTGGACTGCGGACGCCATCTCGCGGCGGACGATCTCCTCGGTGGCCTTGCGCTCGCCGGGGGCGATCTCCAGGACGATTTCGTCGTGGACCTGGAGCAGCATGCGGGACTTGAGGTCCGCCTCGCCCAGGGCCAGGCCGACCTTGAGCATGGCGATCTTGACGATGTCGGCGGCCGTGCCCTGGATCGGCGCGTTCAGCGCCATGCGCTCGGCCGCCTCACGGCGCTGACGGTTGTCGCTGTTGAGGTCGGGCAGGTAGCGGCGGCGCCCGAAGAGCGTCGCCGTGTAGCCCGTCGCGCGAGCCTCGTCGACCGCCCGGCGCAGGTAGTCCCGTACGCCACCGAAGCGCTCGAAGTAGGTGTCCATCAGGGCGCGCGCCTCGCCCGCCTCGATGTTCAGCTGCTGGGAGAGGCCGAAGGCGGAGAGGCCGTACGCCAGGCCGTACGACATCGCCTTGATCTTGCGGCGCATCTCCGCGTCCACCGCGTCCCGCTCGACCGAGAAGACCTGCGAGGCGACCGTGGTGTGCAGGTCCTCGCCGGAGGTGAACGCCTCGATCAGGCCCTCGTCCTCGGAGAGGTGGGCCATCACCCGCAGCTCGATCTGGCTGTAGTCGGCGGTCATCAGGGATTCGAAGCCCTCGCCGACCACGAAGCCGCGGCGGATCGCCCGGCCCTCGTCGGTGCGGACCGGGATGTTCTGCAGGTTCGGGTCCGTGGAGGACAGCCGGCCGGTCGCGGCCACCGTCTGGTTGAAGGTGGTGTGGATACGGCCGTCGCCCGCGATGGTCTTGATCAGGCCCTCGACCGTGACGCGCAGCTTCGCCTGCTCGCGGTGGCGGAGCATGATCACCGGCAGTTCGTTGTCGGTCTGGGTGGCAAGCCAGGCCAGGGCGTCGGCGTCGGTGGTGTAGCCGGTCTTGGTCTTCTTGGTCTTGGGCAGGGCCAGCTCGCCGAAGAGGACCTCCTGGAGCTGCTTGGGCGAACCCAGGTTGAACTCGTGGCCTGCGGCCGCATGGGCCTCCTTCACGGCCTGCTGCACGGCCCCCGCGAACATCTGCTCCATCGCTTCGAGGTGCGCGCGGTCGGCCGCGATGCCGTGGCGCTCCATGCGGGCGAGCAGGGCGGAGGTGGGCAGCTCCATGTCCCGCAGGAGGTCGGCGGCGCCGACTTCCTGGAGGCGGTCCGCGAAGGCCTCGCCCAGGTCGAGGACGGCACGGGCCTGGATCATCAGCGCCTCGGCCTCCGCGCCGTCGTCCGCGCCGAAGGCCAGCTGGCCGTCGGCCGCGGCGGCGGGGGCCAGCTCGCGGTGCAGGTACTCCATGGACAGCGCGTCCAGGTCGAAGGAGCGGCGGCCCGGCTTGACCAGGTAGGCGGCGAGCGCGGTGTCCATGCTGACGCCCTCGACGCTCCAGCCGTGCTCGGCGAAGACGCGCATGGCGCCCTTGGCGTTGTGGAACACCTTGGGCCGGGCGGCGTCGGCGAGCCAGGCCGCGAACGCGTTCTCGTCGGTCTCGTCCAGCTCGGCGGGGTCGAACCAGGCGGCCGCTCCCCCGGCCGCGGCGAGGGCGACCTCGGCGACCGAGCCGGTGCCCAGCGCCCAGGTGCCGACCGTGGCGACGCCGAGGGTGCCGGTGCCGTGCTCGGCCAGCCAGGGGGTCAGTTCGCCGGTGCCGAGGATCTTGCCGTCCAGTTCCACGCCGTCCGCGGCGACCGGGGTGGTCTCGGCCTCCTCGGTGCCCGGGTCGACCGCGAAGAGCCGCTCGCGCAGGGACGGGTTGCGGATCTCCAGGGTGTCCAGGACCATCGCGACGGTCTTGCGGTCGTACGGTGCGCGCTCCAGGTCGGCGACCGTCTTCGGCAGCTCGACCTGGCGCTCCAGCTCGGTGAGGCGGCGGTTGAGCTTGACCGACTCCAGGTGGTCGCGGAGGTTCTGCCCGGCCTTGCCCTTGACCTCCTCGACGCGCTCGACCAGCTCGGCGAACGAGCCGAACTGGTTGATCCACTTCGCGGCGGTCTTCTCGCCGACGCCGGGGATGCCGGGGAGGTTGTCGGAGGGGTCGCCGCGCAGGGCCGCGAAGTCGGGGTACTGGGCGGGGGTCAATCCGTACTTCTCGAAAACCTTCTCCGGGGTGAAGCGGGTCAGCTCCGAGACGCCCTTCGTCGGGTACAGCACGGTCGTGTTCTCGGTGACCAGCTGGAAGGAGTCGCGGTCGCCGGTGACGATCAGCACCTCGAAGCCCTCGGCCTCGGCCTGGGTGGCGAGGGTGGCGATGACGTCGTCCGCCTCGAAGCCTTCGACGGCGAAGCGCGGTGCGTGCATCGCGTCGAGCAGCTCGCCGATCAGCTCGACCTGGCCCTTGAACTCGTCCGGGGTCTTGGAGCGGTTCGCCTTGTACTCGGTGAACTGCTCGGAGCGCCAGGTCTTGCGGGAGACGTCGAACGCCGCCGCGAAGTGGGTGGGCGCCTCGTCACGCAGGGTGTTGGCCAGCATCGAGGCGAAGCCGTAGATCGCGTTCGTCGGCTGGCCGGTCGCGGTCGTGAAGTTCTCCGCGGGCAGCGCGAAGAACGCGCGGTAGGCCAGCGAGTGCCCGTCCATGAGCATCAGCCGGGGACGGGTGCCGCCGGGGTTCTTGTCGGTCTTCTTCGATGCTGTCTCTGCCACGCCCCCGATCCTGCCACGGCCCACTGACAGTCCGGTGCGGGCGGCTCTGCCGAGGGAGCCGGGGAAGGCTGCTGTCGGCTGCCGATCCCGGCGAGGCGGTGGGGAAGGAAGGGGGAGCCGTGGGGCGGGGAGCGAGCGGGTGTGACTGCCGTCACCCCGCGGTGGGTTCGGCACCGCTGCACGGCACCGTCGGGGCGCATCGCCGTCGCGGCCAGAACGTGTGCGGCGCAACGGGACTCCCGTCCGGTTGCGGTGGCGGCAGTTCCCGAGCCCCCCGCACGTCAGCCCCCGGACTCCGCGCGCTCGCCCTCGGCGGCAAACCCGGCACTCATGCTTGTCGGTGGCGCGTGGGAGTATCGGGACCGTACTACTCACACGCAGTCGAAGGGGACGTGCGATGGCGACGAAGCCGCCCATGGGTGATCCGGTTCAGGACGCGCCGCAGGTCGCGGAGCCGAAGCACGCGGCGGCGGGGCTGCCCGCCATCGGGCACACCCTGCGCATCGCCCAGCAGCAGATGGGCGTGAAGCGCACCGCGCTGACGCTGCTGCGCGTGAACCAGAAGGACGGTTTCGACTGCCCGGGCTGCGCCTGGCCGGAGCCGGACCACCGGCACAAGGCGGAGTTCTGCGAGAACGGCGCCAAGGCGGTGGCCGAGGAGGCCACCCTGCGCCGGGTCACGCCCGAGTTCTTCGCCGCGCACTCCGTCGCCGACCTGGCCACGAGGAGCGGCTACTGGCTGGGACAGCAGGGGCGGCTCACGCACCCCATGTACCTCCCCGAGGGGGGAGAGCACTACGAGCCGGTCGGCTGGGAGCGCGCCTTCGACATCATCGCCGAGGAGATCTCCGCCCTCGGCTCCCCCGACGAGGCCGTCTTCTACACCTCGGGGCGGACCAGCAACGAGGCCGCGTTCCTGTACCAGCTCTTCGCGCGCGAGCTGGGCACCAACAACCTTCCCGACTGCTCGAACATGTGTCACGAGTCGTCCGGCTCGGCGCTCTCCGAGACGATCGGCATCGGCAAGGGCAGCGTCCTGCTGGAGGACCTGTACAAGGCCGACCTGATCATCGTCGCGGGGCAGAACCCGGGGACGAACCATCCGCGCATGCTCTCCGCGCTGGAGAAGGCCAAGGCGAACGGCGCGCAGATCATCAGCGTCAACCCGCTGCCCGAGGCCGGCCTGGAGCGGTTCAAGAACCCGCAGACCCCGCAGGGCATGCTCAGGGGCGCCGCGCTCACCGATCTGTTCCTGCAGATCCGCATCGGCGGCGACCAGGCCCTCTTCCGCCTCCTCAACAAGCTGATCCTCGAGACGGAGGGCGCGGTCGACGAGGAGTTCGTCCGCGAACACACCCACGGGTACGAGGAGTTCGTCGCCGCCGCGCAGGCCGCCGACTGGGACGAGACACTCACCGCGACCGGCCTCACGCGCGCGCAGATCGAGGAAACCCTGCGGATGGTGCTCGCCTCCCGGCGGACCATCGTCTGCTGGGCGATGGGTCTCACCCAGCACAAGCACGCCGTCCCGACCATCCGCGAGGTGGTCAACTTCCTGCTGCTGCGCGGCAACATCGGCCGTCCGGGCGCGGGCGTGTGCCCGGTGCGCGGCCACTCCAACGTGCAGGGCGACCGCACGATGGGCATCTTCGAGCGGCCCGCCCCGGCCTTCCTGGACGCGCTGGAGAAGGAATTCGGGTTCGCGCCGCCGCGTGAGCACGGCTTCGACGTCGTACGGGCCATCCGCGCACTGCGCGACGGCGAGGCGAAGGTGTTCTTCGCCATGGGCGGCAACTTCGTCTCCGCCTCACCTGACACGGAGGTCACGGAGGCGGCCATGCGGCGCGCCCGGCTGACCGTGCATGTGTCGACCAAGCTCAACCGCTCGCACGTGGTCACGGGCGCGCGTGCCCTGATCCTGCCGACTCTGGGGCGGACCGAGCGCGACGTGCAGGGCAGCGGGGAGCAGTTCGTCACCGTCGAGGACTCCATGGGCATGGTGCACGCCTCGCGCGGGCGGCTCGCACCCGCGAGCGGACAGCTGCTGTCCGAGCCGGCGATCGTGTGCCGGCTGGCGCACCGGGTGCTCGGTGCGGACAGCGCGGTGCCGTGGGAGGAGTTCGAGAAGGACTACGCGACGATCCGTGACCGCATCGCGCGCGTGATCCCCGGTTTCGAGGACTTCAACGCGCGGGTGGCCCGCCCCGGCGGCTTCGCTCTGCCGCACGCCCCGCGCGACGAGCGCCGCTTCCCGACGGCGACCGGCAAGGCGAACTTCACGGCGGCGCCGGTGGAGTACCCGGAGCTGCCCGAGGGCCGGCTGCTGCTGCAGACGCTGCGCTCGCACGACCAGTACAACACCACGATCTACGGCCTGGACGACCGCTACCGGGGCATCACGAACGGCCGCCGGGTGGTGCTGGTGAACCCCCAGGACGCGCGGGCCCTGGGGATCGCCGACGGGTCGTACGTCGACCTGGTGAGCGAGTGGCGGGACGGCGTGGAGCGACGGGCGCCGGGCTTCCGGGTCGTGCACTATCCGACGGCCCGGGGCTGTGCTGCGGCCTACTACCCGGAGACCAACGTGCTCGTGCCGCTGGACGCCACCGCCGACACCAGCAACACCCCGGCCAGCAAGTCCGTCGTGGTCCGTCTCGAAGGCCAGGAGAGCCCTGCGACACGCCGTCTGGAACAATCGGCGACCGACTGAGCGTTTGCTCAGCCAAGAGACAGGCGTACGACGAACGGAGCCGGGCCCATGGGTGAGCAGCAGCAGGTGAAATTCCCGCAGGAGGTCATCGACGAGTACGCCGCGCTCGGTGTCGACCTGCCTGCACTGTTCTCGGCGGGCCACCTCGGGGCGCGGATGGGCGTGCAGATCCTGGAGGCCTCGGCGGAGCGGGTCGTCGGGACGATGCCGGTGGAGGGCAACACCCAGCCCTACGGCCTGCTGCACGGGGGTGCCTCCGCGGTGCTGGCGGAGACCCTGGGCTCGGTCGGCTCCATGCTGCACGGCGGCAGTTCGAAGATCGCGGTCGGTGTGGACCTGAACTGCACGCATCACCGCGGGGCCCGCTCGGGCCTGGTGACCGGCGTGGCCACACCCGTGCACCGGGGCCGGTCCACGGCGACGTACGAGATCGTGATCAGTGACGAGGAGGGCCGCCGGGTGTGCAGCGCGCGGCTGACCTGCCTGCTGCGTGAGGTCAGTCCGTCGGACTGAGGCGTGTCGTGCGCCGTCGTGACGAGGCGGCGCACAGCAGTGGCCGGCGCTTTCCGGCCATACGGCCGGACCGAGACAGCACAGGCGGGCAACGACCCGAACGGCGCGGTACCGGCCGCCGCCCGCTCCCCAGGATGCGCCGATGGCGGCGATACGTTGCAAACTCCGCATACACCCCAGGCACTCCTTCACGCCAAACTCGCCATCGCACGAGCAGGCGCGCGATCGAAAACCCGCCTAAAGTTGTCGCGAAATACTCTTGAAATACTTCCGGGGCACCCGGGAGCGACATCGTCACGAATTCGCAAAATGGCAGGCCCTGGGGCTTGAAGTTGGCCGATGCACTGATTAGGTTTCAACGGATGCCGATCGGCCGGACTTGACTCAACCGCCATCTTGCATGCCGTACTTTCAGTGATACCAGGCTCCATCCAGGCAATCCGCACGGAAAACAGGCCGGGAAAATCTGGAGTAACGATGTCGCCGTCATCTGAATTACCCTTGGTCGGGCTCAGTGAGATAGTGGCCGCCGACCGGCGGTTCGCCGGGCGGATCCGGCGCACGCCGGTGCTGCACCTGGACGCTCCCGTGTCCGCGCCGGGCCGGACCACCGAGCGGCTGCCGGAGCTGCTGCTCAAGGCCGAGCACCTGCAAATGCTCGGCTCGTTCAAGATCCGCGGCGCGTTCAACGCGATCGCCTCCCTGCCGGAGGAGGTACGCGCGCGGGGCGTCGTCACGTTCTCCAGCGGGAACCACGGCAAGGCCGTCGCCCATGCCGCCGCTGTCCACGGCATCAAGGCCACCGTGGTGATGCCCGACACCGCCCCGGACGTGAAGATCGACGGGGTGCGGGCGCTCGGTGCCACCGTGGAGCTGGTGACTCCCGAACGGCGGGACGTCCACCCGTATGAACTCGCCGAGCGGACCGGTGCGCACATGGTGCACCCCTTCGACTCGCGCGAGGTCATCGCCGGCCAGGGCACGGTCGGGCTCGAACTGCTCCAGCAAGTGCCCGCCCTGTCCGCCGTGTTGGTGCCTGTCAGCGGAGGCGGACTGATCAGCGGCGTGGCTGCTGCCGTCAAGGCGCAGCGTCCGGATGTCGCGGTCATCGGCGTGGAGCCCGAACTGGCGGCGGACGCGGCGGAGAGCCTGCGCAGCGGCGAGCGCGCGGTATGGCCGACCGAGGACGTCTACCGGACCCGGGCGGACGGCCTGCGCGCCACATCGCTCGGCACCCTGCCCTGGGCTCACATCCGTCAGCTCGTCGACGACATCGTGACGGTCTCGGAAGACGACATCAGCCGCGCCATACACGGCCTCGCCTGTCACGGAAAGCAACTGGTGGAGCCGTCGGGAGCAGTCGCCCCGGCGGCTTTTCTCTGCGGGCGGTACGTCCCCCCGGCAGGGGCGGGGCCCGTGACGGCCGTCGTGTCCGGCGGGAATGTCGATCCCGCCCTGGTCGCGTCGGTACTCACCGCACAGTTCTGAGCGTGATCCTCTGACTCATTTCATGGGGGAATTTTGTTACCGGACATACACCTGTCGCTGTCGGCGGCATGCACAGAAGCGGAATTCGCCTACCGTTCCCTCCCTTTCTACCGCGACCTCATCGACCAAACCGGCCTGACGTCGTCCGGCACCTTGCACGTAGCCGGGCCGGAGGAATTCAGAAAACTCCCGTTCACCAGCAAGGCGGATTTCCGGCGCGGTTTTCCAGCCCGCGTCGTCAATCACGCGGAATCCCTGCCGGAACTGACCTACACCAGCAGCAGCTCGGGGACCACCGGAGAGCGTCTGGTCACCGTGGTGCAGCGCCCGCTCCTCGCGGAGCGCATGGCGCTCACCGCCGCAGCCAACCCGCCCCTGAGCGAGCGGCTGCTCGGCGCGGCCAACCGCAAGGTGGCCCGTCTGGCCGCTCCCAACTGCTCGGACGTGGAGTGCGCGACCCCGCTCTCCACCCTCGCCGACCGCACCTTGCCGGACGGAACCCTGGTGCTGTCCGTCGCACACGACGTGCTGGCCACCCCGCAGGCGATGGTCGACAAGATCTTCGACGAGCTGGACGCCTACCAGCCCGCGTGGCTCTACGCCGACCCCACCCACCTGGCCTTCCTCTGCGCCCATCTGCATCGGCGAGGCCTGACCACGCTGCCCGTCCGGGCCGTCGTCCTCACCTACTCGCTGCTGACCCACGCCGCGCGCCGTGCCGTCACCGCCGCAACCCCTGAGGGGACACCGGTGGCCGAGGTGCTCTCCATGTCCGAGTTCGGCTGGCTCGGCATCGAATGTCCCGCCGGGGCACGCCATCTGAACGAGGAGAACTACCACCACGAGATCCTGCGGGACGACGGAAGCGAGGCCGGTGTCGGTGAGATCGGCGAACTCGTGATCACCAGCATCGAGGACCGGCTCTCGCCCCACATCCGCTACCGGACCGGAGACCTCGTCGAACCAGGCGGCCGATGTCCCTGCGGGACCACGGGACGCACCGTGGTCCCCCACGGCCGGGCCTCGACCTGCCTCGTCGACGGCATCGGCGGCCGATTCCGGACGGCCCGGCAGGCAGACGACGCGCTGCGCGACGTCGTCGGCGTCCGCCACTACAGGATCGACCAGAGCGCACCTGACTCTGCTCACTGCCGGGTCATCACCGCCGACGACGCCCCGGGCGACACCGTGCCGGCCGTACGGGACCGGCTCCGGGAGCTGCTCCCCCAGGTGCAGCAGGTGGACGTCTCGGCCGTGCCCCACATCGAGGCCGAACGCTCGGGCAAGTTCAGCACCTGCTCCGGACCCGGCCGAGTACGGCAAGGAGCCCTGCTGTGACCGCCGCCGTGGATCTGCGCGCCGACTTCCCCGTCCTGCAACGCATGGTGGACGCGGGCCCCCTCGTCTACCTCGACAACGCCGCCACCTCCCTCAAACCGCAGTCGGTGATCGACGCGATGGCGGTCTATTACGACTCCGTCAGCGCCAACATCCACCGTGGCAAGCACATCCTTTCCGAGGAGGCGTCCGAACGCTTCGAGCAGGTACGCGTCAGGATCGCGGCGCGTCTCGGAGTGCCGTCGCGCAACGTGGTGTTCACGACCAACACCACCGACGGCATCAATCTGGTGGCGAACGGGCTGCCGCTCGCGGCGACCGACCTGGTCGCGATCCCGCTCGACGCGCACCACTCGGCCCAGCTCCCGTGGCGGGAACGGTGCCGGACGGTCTGGCTGGCCGCGAGCGAGTACGCCACGGTGGACGAGGAGAGCTTCCGCACGGTACTGGCCCGCTCCCCGCGCGTGGTCGTCCTCACGGCCTGTTCCAACGTCACGGGACACACCGCCGACATCGACCGCCTGACCGCGCTGGCCCGCGAGGCCGGAGCCTGGACCGTGGTGGACGCGGCCCAACTGGCGGCGCACGGGCTGCCGCGGATCGGGGAGTCCGTCGATGCGCTGGCCTTCTCCGCGCACAAGATGCTCGGGCCCACGGGCATCGGTGTCCTGTACCTGAGCGACCGCCTCATCGAGGAACTCGCTCCGGGCCGGCTCGGCGGCGGCACCGTCGACTGGGCGGACGAGAACGAGTTCCGGCTGCGCCGCGCCCCTTACCGCTTCGAGCCGGGCACCCCGAACATCAGCGGCGTCTACGGACTCGGGGCCGCCGTCGAGTATCTGGACGGGATCGGCCAGGACGAGCTGGCCACCTGTGACCAGAGGCTGCTGAGCACGCTCCTCGCTCAGGCGAAGGCCCGTCCGTACCTCACCGTCCTCGGCGGACTGTCGGAGAAGGACCGGCTGCCCGTACTGACCGTGACCCTGAAGGGCGTGGCCGATCCGTCCGCGATCGCCCGCGCGCTCAGCGACTCGTACGGGGTGATGTGCCGATCCGGGTACTTCTGCGCCCAGCCGTACTTCGCGACGCACGGCCATACCGCGGGGCTTCGTATCGCGCCCTACCTGTACAACACCGAACAGGAGATCGAACACGCCTTCGCGGCGCTCGACGAGCTGCACTGGCTCCTGGGCGGAGGGGCGCGATGACCGAGCACACCGGGGCCCTGTACGAACGGTTCCGCGCTGTTGCCGCGTCCGCCCCCGAGCGCACGGCGGTCATCGGTGGCGACGGCGAGCGGGTGACCTACCGGGAGCTGGCCGGTCTCGCGGATGCCGCCACCCGTTCCCTGAGCACCCTCGTGAACGGTGAGGACACCGTGGCGGTGGAGGTCGAGCGTTCACCGCGCCACCTCGCGGCCATGCTGGCGAGCTGGCGGCTCGGACTGGCCTACGTGCCCGTGCGCCACCATGAGACAGCGGCGCGCCGTGGTCATGTGCTGCGGCAGCTCGGCGGACGCGCGCTGCTGGTCTCCGGTGATGCCCGGGCGGCCACGGTCTGCCGGGTGGATCCGCGCGAGCACGGGGAGCTGACGGAGCCGCTGCGCTGGCCCACCGGCCAGGCCGCCTACGTGGTGGTCACCTCCGGCAGCACCGGCACCCCGAAGGGCACGGCCCTGTCCGCGGAGGGTTTCGCCAACCGGATCGACTGGAGTCAGCGCGCCTATCCGCTCGGCGGCGACGACATCCTGCTCCAGCACACCGCTGTCTCCTTCGACTTCGCGGTGTGGGAGACGGCAGCCGCGCTCATGCACGGTGCCACCCTGCTGCTCACCGCGGACGAGCAGTACTCCGACCCGGAGGAGGCCGTGCTCGCCGCGGTCCGGCACCGGGCCACGGTCGCCCACTTCGCTCCTTCCGTCCTGTCGCTCGTGGAGATGACCGGACTGCTGGCGGACTGGGCCTCCCTGCGGCTGCTGTACTCGGGCGGGGAGCAGCTTCAGGGCACGCTGGCGGGCCGGGTCCTTCGCCAGGCGCCGCACACGCTGCTCGTCAACCAGTACGGCCCGGCCGAGACCTGCGTCGACTCCACCCACCACGCCTGTGAGCCACCCTTGCCCGAGGGACCGGTGCCCATCGGCCGGGCCATCGACCAAACCCGGCTCTCGCTGCTCCCGGTCGACGGTCTCGACCCGGACGCGGGCGAGTTGGTGATCAGCGGGCCCGGTGTCGGCTTCGGCTACCTGGACCCGGCCGAGCCCGCCGGCGACCGCTTCGGCCACGGCAGACACGGCCGTACGTTTCGCACCGGTGATCTGGTGCGCAGGCTGCCCGACGGCGACCTGCTCTTCCTCGGGCGTCGCGACGACCAGGTGAAGGTCGGGGGCGTACGCGTGGAGCTGGGAGAGATAGAGACCGTCGCCGCCGCCGTACCCGGGGTGTCCGCTGCGGTCGCCCTCAAGACGGACGGCGCGGACGGCCCCGTCATCGACCTCGTGGTGGAAAGTCGCGGCGACAGCCTGGACCTGCGGGCGCTGCGAGCCGCCCTGGCGGACCGGCTGATGGGACCGGTGACACCCCGCCGGCTGCGGGTCGTCGCCTCCCTGCCGCGCACTCCCGGCGGCAAGGTCGACCGGTCCCGGCTGCTCGAACCCGACCAGCCCGACAGCGAGCAGACACCACCCGTGCACGCGAAGAAGGAGACATGTTGAACCCCCCGAACAACGCCGTGACCGCTGATACGGAGGCCCTGGTCAGCCAGGTGTGGACGGAAGTTCTCGGCTGCCGGCCGCCCGCCGGGGACGAGCACTTCTTCAACGATCTGGGCGGCAACTCACTGCTGGCCTTCCAGACGACCGTACGGCTGCGGAAGGCCCTGGACCGGCACGTGCCCCTGAAACTCCTCTTCACCGCGCCCTGTTTCGCCGACTACGCCGCACGTCTGTGCGGGGAGGGCACTTCATGACCAGCCACGACCACGCACTCCAGGACTGCACGGCGCACGGGACCTTCCCGTTGGTCGTCACCTCCGCCGGCGTCGGCGACGCACAGGGATGGGCAGCACGGCACGCCGAGCCGCTGCGGGCGGCGCTGCACCGGCACGGTGCACTGATCCTGCGCGGCTTCCCGGTGGCCGACGAGCGCGCCTTCCAGGACGTCGTGCGCGCGCTGAGCGGCGGCACGTGGGCCGAGTACCAGGAGCGCGCCACGCCCCGCTCGCACGTGGCGGGCGCCGTCTTCACCTCCACGGAGTACCCGGCCGACAGGTCGATCTTCGTGCACAACGAGAGCTCTCACGTGCTGCGCTGGCCACGTCACCTCTACTTCTGGTGCGACAAGCCGGCGGCCGGGGGCGGGGAGACGCCCCTGTGCGACACCCGGCGCGTGTACCGGGAGCTCGACCCGGGGCTGCGCGACCGGTTCATCACCGAGGGCTGGATCTACCAGCGGAACTTCGGCACGGGCATCGGTTTCGACTGGCAGTCCGTGTACGGCGTGGAGACCTTCGCGGAACTCGAGGAGTACGGCGCCCTGAACCACACGGCCGTACGCCGCCACGGCGACACCGTGCAGGTGCGCTACCGTCGTTGGGCGACCGTGCGTCATCCCGAGACGGGCGAGGACAGCTGGTTCAACCACGGTGTCTTCTTCAACCGCTGGAACCTCGAACCGGAGTTGCAGGAGTTCGCCGAGGAACTGGGCGAGTCGGCACTGCCCTACAACACCCTGCACGGGGACGGCAGTCCGATCGCCCGAGAGGTGATCGAGGAGATCCGCGCCGCCTATGACGCGGCCACGGTCGCCGAGCCCTACCAGGCCGGTGATGTCATGGTCGTCGACAACATCGCCGTGGCCCACGGTCGCAGGCCCTACCAGGGCGACCGTCGGATCCTGGTCACCATGACCGACCCCACCGACGGCACGGCCCTGGCGCCGCCCGCCGTCGTGGCCACTCCCGGCTGGTAGACGACCGGAACCGGTGCGGGCCTGTCCGGGCCCGCACCGTCAGGCAGCGAGTACAGAAGGAAAGAGCTCTCGTGAACATCGTGCTGTACGCGGTGATCGTGCTGTTCTGGGGCACCACCTGGATCGGCATCAAGTTGCAGCTGGGCAGTGTGGATCCGGCCGTGTCGGTCGCCTACCGCTTCCTGCTGGCCGCGGTATGCATGTTCATCTGGACCAGTGCCCGCAAGCTGCCCATGCGGTTCCCGCTGCGCAGCCATCTCCGCCTCGCGCTGGTCGGGCTGCTGATGTACTCGGCCAACTACGTGCTCTTCTACTACTGTTCGGAGCATCTGGTCTCCGGCCTGGTGTCGATCATCTTCTGCCTCTCGGTGGGGTTCAACATCATCAACGGCCGGATCTTCCTCAAGCGGCCCATCTCGCGCACCGTGGTACTCGGATCGGTCGCCGGAGTGCTGGGGCTCGCCCTGGTGTTCGGCGACGACATCGCCCACACCAAGGCGTCCTCGGACCTGTTGACCGGTGTTCTGCTCGGCCTCGGAGCGACTCTCCTCTTCTCGTTCGGCAACATCGCCTCGTCGTGGAACCAGACCAGCGGCGGACTGCCGATCGTGCAGTCGACCGCGTGGAGCATGCTGTACGGCGGAGCGTTCACCTCCATCGGCTGCCTCGTCGCGGGCAACTCGTTCACCGTCGAGCCGTCCTTCCGCTATGTGGCGGGGCTGGTGTACCTGTCGGTGTGCGGCTCGGCGATCGCCTTCGTCACCTACCTGACCCTGCTGTCGCGCATCGGTCCCGACCGTGCCGCCTTCGCCACCGTGGCGTTCCCGGTCGTCTCGCTCTCGCTCTCGACGGTCTTCGAGGACTACCACTGGAACGTGCTCGCGGTGCTCGGCGTACTGGTCGTCCTCGCGGCCAATGCGAACATCCTCGCCGGCCCCCGACTGCGCACGGCGCTGGGCAGGTTGCTGCCCGGAAGTGCCTCGGGGACGGCGGACGCGGCCACCAGGGAATCCTCCGCGGTGCCGGAGAGCGGACCCGGCCGTGGCTGACGTGACAGGCGAGCGCCCGGCCGCAGAACCCACCGGCCGGACCGGGGGCCGCTACTACCTGCTGCCCTACGCAGGCGGGGGCTCCGCGGCCTACCGCCCGTTGACCGACCACTGGGCCGCCCACCCGGACCGGGCGCCGGCCGTGGTGCCGCTCGCCTGGCAGTCCGAGCGGTATCCCGGTGCCGACGGGCTCCGCTCACTGGCCAAGGACCTGGCGGACCGGATCGCCGAGGATCTGGACCGTCATCCGGTGGGCCGCTACGGCCTGTTCGGGCACAGCATGGGCGCCCTCGTGGCCTACGAGACGACGGCGGCCCTGACCCGGCTCGACTGCGCGTCACCCGAGATCCTGGCCGTCTCCGGACGCGTGGCACCGCAGTACGGCTTCCGGCCGGCCGTCGACCTCGACGAACCGGCCAGCGTGGCGGAGTACCTCCGCTCCTGCGGCGGCGCACTCGCCGAGGCCGCCGAGGATCCCGAGTTCGTCGAACTCGTCCGGGAGCGGCTCCAGGACGACGTGCGGCTCGGCGCCGGGCACGATCACCGGGACCGGCCGCCCCTGCCCGTGCCCATGGTCGTCCTCGGCGGGCTCGAGGACCCGCTTGCCACGTACGAGGAGATGGCCGGGTGGCTGCGGCACGGGGCGGGCACCGGCGGACTGTGGCTCTTCCCGGGCGGTCACTGGTTCCTGTGGGATCACATTCCCTCGGTGGCGGCCCGGCTGGAGGAGGCCCTGGGTGCCGGAACGGAAAAGCACCGCGGAATGCCGGGAGATGTTTCCCGGAGGTAACCATGCGTAATGTACAGGCAATGTGGTTTCCCCCTTTTACACCTGGTTCACGCTACGCACAACACCTCTCAAGGACCCGGTAAGTAGCCTGCAGCAACGGAGTCGAGTAATCACCAAAACACCCGAGACACCTGAACAGATCATGGTCGGGCCTGCGAGTTCTCACCATGCGGACAGGGCGAATCGGAGTGAACTCCGGCGTTCTCTCCCATGGCGTACCGCTCTGCATTACGAGGTGTCATAACAAGAGCGTCACAGCATGGGTCAGACCCTCCTCCACGTTCCCCACACACGCTTAGAGTCACGGCCAGTCACCGCGCCGTCGGATTGTCATTTTCAGCGCAGCGCGCGACTCGGCCGCTTCCATGGGGAGGCGGTTGTGTCTGGGGAAAGGACTGATCGTGCGTCAACGTTCGCTCATCGCCATCACCGCCGCGCTGGCGGCGGGAGCACTGACCCTCACCGCCTGCGGCTCGCGCGACAGCGGCGGCAAGGGCTCGGACTCCGGTGGCGGCACCACCGTCACCATCGGCGTCGACGCCCCCCTCACGGGCGACCTGTCCGCGATCGGCCTCGGCATCAAGAACTCGGTCGACCTCGCCGTCAAGCAGGCCAACAAGCAGAAGGTCGTCGACGGTGTCACCTTCAAGATGGAGGCCCTGGACGACCAGGCGCAGCCGTCCGCCGGCCAGCAGAACGCCTCCAAGTTCGTCTCCGAGAAGGAGGTCCTCGGTGTCGTCGGCCCGCTGAACTCCTCCGTCGCCGAGTCCATGCAGAAGGTCTTCGACGACGCCAAGCTCGTCGAGGTCTCCCCTGCCAACACCAACCCGTCCCTGACCCAGGGCCAGAACTGGCAGACCAGCAAGGCCCGCACGTACAAGTCGTACTTCCGCACGGCCACCACCGACGCCATCCAGGGCCCGTTCGCCGCGCAGTACGTCTACGGCAAGGCCAAGCTGAAGAAGGCCTTCGTCATCGACGACAAGAAGACCTACGGCGCCGGCCTCGCCGCCACCTTCACCGACGAGTTCAAGAAGCTCGGCGGCAAGATCGCGGGCACCGAGCACATCAACCCCGACGCCAAGGACTACTCGGCCGTCGCCACCAAGGTGAAGAACTCCGGCGCCGACGTCGTCTACTACGGCGGCGAGTACCCGCAGGCCGGCCCGCTCGCCAAGCAGTTCAAGGCCGCCGGCGCCAAGATCCCGCTGGTCGGCGGCGACGCCGTCTACGACCCGACCTACATCAAGCTCGCCGGTTCCGGCAGCAACGGTGACCTCACCACCTCCGTCGGCGCCCCGCTCGACACGCTCCCGTCGGCGAAGGCGTTCCTCGACAACTACAAGGCCGGCGGCTACAGCGAGGCTTACGGCGCCTACGGCGGCTACGCCTACGACTCCGCCTGGTCGATCATCCAGGCCGTCAAGAAGGCCGTCGAGGACAACAGCGGCAAGCTCCCCTCGGACGCCCGCGCCAAGATCACGGCGGCCATGCAGAACGTCTCCTTCGACGGGGTGACGGGCAAGGTCTCCTTCGACGAATTCGGTGACACCACCAACAAGCAGCTCACCGTCTACGCCGTCAAGAACGGAGCCTGGACGACCGTGACGTCCGGTACCTACAACGGTGGCTGACCCACACCCGCTTCACCACTGAGCCGCGCGGGGCGCTGTTCCACTGGCGCCCCGCGCGGACTCGCATCCGGACATCCGGCACATCCGTCGAACATCCGAAAGTCTCGGAGGACTTGCGGTGAACGAACTGCCGCAGCAGCTGGTCAACGGCCTGCTCCTGGGATCCATGTACGGGCTGGTCGCCATCGGCTACACGATGGTCTATGGCATTGTCCAGCTCATCAACTTCGCCCACGGCGAGATCTTCATGACCGGCGCCTTCGGCGCCCTCACGGTCTACCTGTACGTGCTGCCCGACGGCACGTCCATGTGGGTCGCCCTGCCCCTCATGCTCGTCGGGGGCATCATCGTCGCCGTCCTGGTCGCCGTGGCAGCGGAACGGTTCGCCTACCGCCCGCTGCGCAACGCGCCCCGCCTGGCTCCCCTCATCACGGCCATCGGCCTCTCCCTCGCGCTGCAGCAGGCGGTCTGGGCCTGGTACCCCGACGCCAAGTCCGCCATCACCTTCCCGCAGATCGAGGGCGGCCCCTTCACCATCGGCAACGTCACGATCCAGACCGGTGACATCTTCCTGCTGGTCGCGGCCCCCATCAGCATGGCCGTCCTCGCGTACTTCGTCATGAAGACCCGTACCGGACGCGGCATGCAGGCCACCGCGCAGGACCCCGACACCGCCAAGCTCATGGGCATCAACACCGACCGCATCATCGTGGTCGCGTTCGCCCTCGGTGCCGCGTTCGCCGCCGTCGGCGGCGTCGCCGACGGCCTCAAGTACGGCCAGATCGACTTCCGGATGGGCTTCATCCTCGGCCTGAAGGCCTTCACGGCGGCCGTCCTCGGCGGCATCGGCAACATCTACGGCGCCATGATCGGCGGCATCGCCCTCGGTGTCGCCGAGACCCTCGCCACCGCCTACATCGCCGACCTCCCCGGCATGGCGAAGTTCGGCACCCAGTCCTGGGCCGACGTCTGGGCCTTCGTACTCCTCATCCTCGTTCTGCTGTTCAGGCCGCAGGGTCTGCTCGGCGAGCGCGTCGCGGACAGGGCGTGACACCGATGACCACACAGACCACCTCATCCGAGATCCCCGACGCCCCGGCCGCGAAAACCCCGGCCGGCCTCATCGGGATCCCGTCGCACATCGGCCGTGCCCTCGCCACCGGGGGCGGCGTCCTCACCGTCCTGTCCACCTTCCTCGCCTGGACCTGGACCCAGGACTTCCCCGGCGACCTCACCGTCTACGGCTACCCGGGCGGCCTGCAGGTCCTGGTCCTCGTCGGCGGCGCGCTGACCACGCTGCTCGGCCTCGCCTCCTACGGTGTCAAGGGCCTGCGCTGGCTCGCCCCCGCCGGCGCCGACGCCGCGCTGAAGTTCGCGGCGCTCGCCACCTTCGCCACCGCCTGGTACACCGTCATAGCGATCAGCTACGAACTCGGCGGAATCGTCAACCTGGAACCCGGCGGCTACGTCGTCGCCGTCACCACCCTCGCGGCCTTCGCCGGCGCCCTCGCGCTGCCCTTCCAGCGGCCGGAACCCGACCCGGTCGACCCCGACGACACCGGCTGGGAGCAGTTCAAGCACAGCGCCGCCCGCAGCTGGGAGACCGTCAAGGCGGCCTTCTCCGCCGAGGCTCCGCGCCCCGTGGGCAAGCTGCCGGCCTACGCCGAGATCCTCGTCATCGTCGCCGTCATGGCGGTTGCCCTGACCGTCTTCACCTACGGCATCGGCACCGAGTACGACGAGCTCTTCATCGGCTTCCTGATCACCGCGGGCTTCGGCTTCGCCGCCCTCAACAAGTCCGGCCTCGTCGCCCACGCCTCCCAGATCACCAAGCGCCACCAGAACATCACCATCTGCGGCGCGTTCGTCACGGCGGCGCTGTTCCCGTTCACCCAGACCGACGACCAGTACGCGACGCTCGGCGTCTACATCCTGATCTTCGCCACCGTCGCCCTCGGCCTGAACATCGTCGTCGGCCTCGCCGGCCTCCTCGACCTCGGCTACGTCGCCTTCCTCGGTGTCGGCGCCTACGCCGCGGCCCTCGTCTCCGGCTCCCCCAGCTCGCCCTTCGGCGTGCACTTCCCGTTCTGGGCCGCCGCCCTGGTCGGCGCCGCCGCCTCGCTCGTCTTCGGTGTCCTCATCGGCGCCCCGACCCTGCGGCTGCGCGGCGACTACCTCGCCATCGTCACGCTCGGCTTCGGTGAGATCTTCCGGATCACCGCCAACAACCTCGACGGCACCTCCGGACCCGACCTCACCAACGGCTCCAACGGCATCTCGTCGATCCCGAACCTCAACATCCTCGGCTTCGACCTCGGCGCCCAGCACGACGTCGGCGGCTTCGCCATCGGCCGGTTCGCCAACTACTTCTTCCTGATGCTGGTCATCACCGCCGTCGTGGTCCTGGTCTTCCGGCGCAGCGGTGACTCCCGTATCGGCCGCGCCTGGGTCGCCATCCGTGAGGACGAGACCGCCGCGCTCGCCATGGGCATCAACGGCTTCCGGGTCAAGCTCATCGCCTTCGCCGTCGGCGCCTCGCTCGCCGGACTCGCCGGCACCGTCCAGGCGCACGTGACCTACACCGTCACCCCCGAGCAGTACCTGTTCGCCGGCCCCATCCCGCCCAACTCCGCCTTCCTGCTCGCGGCGGTCGTCCTCGGCGGCATGGGCACCATCGGCGGCCCGCTCATCGGCGCCTCGCTGCTCTTCCTGATCCCCAACAAGCTCCAGTTCCTCGGGAACTACCAGCTCTTCGCCTTCGGTGTCGCGCTCATCCTGCTGATGCGCTTCCGGCCGGAGGGCCTCGTCCCCAACCGGCGCCGCCAACTCGAATTCCACGAAGAAGCCGCAGCGCCCGCAGTCCTCAGCAAGACAGGGGCCTGACCACGATGACCACCGAGACCATCACCCGCGGCGAGACCGTCCTCGACGCACGCGGCGTCACCATGCGCTTCGGCGGCCTGACCGCCGTGCGCGGCGTCGACCTCACCGTCAACAGCGGCGAGATCGTCGGCCTCATCGGCCCCAACGGCGCGGGCAAGACCACCTTCTTCAACTGCCTGACCGGGCTGTACATCCCCACCGAGGGCGAAGTCCGCTACAAGGGCAACGTCCTGCCCGCCAAGTCCTTCAAGGTCACCGCGGCCGGCATCGCCCGCACTTTCCAGAACATCCGCCTGTTCGCCAACATGACGGTCCTGGAGAACGTCCTGGTCGGCCGGCACACCCGCACCAAGGAAGGCTTCTGGTCCGCGGTCCTGCGCGGTCCCGGCTTCCACAAGGCCGAGCGGGCCTCCCGCGAACGCGCCATGGAACTCCTGGAGTTCGTCGGCCTCGCGAACAAGGCCGACCACCTCTCCCGCAACCTTCCCTACGGCGAGCAGCGCAAGCTGGAGATCGCGCGGGCGCTCGCCAGCGAACCGGGCCTGCTGCTCCTGGACGAGCCCACCGCCGGCATGAACCCGCAGGAGACGCGGGCCACCGAGGAACTCGTCTTCGCCATCCGCGACAAGGGCATCGCCGTCCTCGTCATCGAGCACGACATGCGGTTCATCTTCAACCTCTGCGACCGCGTCGCCGTCCTCGTCCAGGGCGAGAAGCTCGTCGAGGGCGACAGCGCCACCGTCCAGGGCGACGATCGCGTCGTCGCCGCCTACCTCGGCGAGCCCTTCGAGGACGCCCCCGGCGACGAGGAGGTCGCCGAAGTGGAAGCCGCCGAGGCCCAGGCCGCATCCGCGACGGACGCCGCGCCCGGCACGGACAACGCCGGCAAGGAGAACGACCGATGACCGCACTGCTCGAAGTCGAGGACCTCCGGGTCGCCTACGGCAAGATCGAAGCCGTCAAGGGCATCTCCTTCAAGGTCGAGGCGGGCGAGGTCGTCACGCTGATCGGCACCAACGGCGCCGGCAAGACGACGACCCTGCGCACGCTGTCGGGCCTGCTGAAGCCCGTCGGCGGCCAGATCAAGTTCAACGGCAAGTCGCTGAAGAAGACACCCGCCCACGAGATCGTCCAGCTCGGCCTCGCCCACTCCCCCGAGGGGCGGCACATCTTCCCCCGCATGACCATCGAGGACAACCTGCGCCTCGGTGCCTTCCTGCGCAGCGACCGGTCCGGCATCGAGAAGGACATCCAGCGCGCCTACGACCTCTTCCCCATCCTCGGGGAGCGCAGGAAGCAGGCCGCCGGCACCCTCTCGGGCGGTGAGCAGCAGATGCTGGCGATGGGCAGGGCGCTGATGTCCCAGCCCAAGCTGCTGATGCTGGACGAGCCGTCCATGGGCCTGTCGCCGATCATGATGCAGAAGATCATGGCCACGATCGCCGAGCTGAAGTCCCAGGGCACGACGATCCTGCTGGTCGAGCAGAACGCCCAGGCGGCGCTCTCGCTCGCCGACCACGGTCATGTCATGGAGGTCGGCAACGTCGTCCTGTCCGGCACCGGCCAGGACCTGCTGCACGACGAGTCGGTACGCAAGGCCTACCTCGGCGAGGACTGACCGCCGGGGCGGACGACGAGGCCCGCGCCCTCTTCTCCGGGGCGCGGGCCTCGTCGTTCAAGTGCGGCCGGTGCGTTCAAGTGCGGCGCTCAGCCCTTCTTCGCGGACTTCTTCTCCTCGTTGTCCGCGATGACGGCCACGGCGACCTCCTGCATCGACATCCGGCGGTCCATGGAGGTCTTCTGGATCCAGCGGAACGCGGCGGGCTCGGTCAGCCCGTACTCGGTCTGCAGGATGGACTTCGCACGGTCGACCAGCTTGCGGGTCTCCAGCCGCTGGGTGAGGTCGGCGACCTCCTGCTCCAGTTGCTTCAGCTCGGTGAACCGGGAGACGGCCATCTCGATGGCCGGCACGACGTCGCTCTTGCTGAACGGCTTCACCAGGTAGGCCATGGCGCCCGCGTCCCGGGCCCGTTCCACCAGGTCACGCTGCGAGAAGGCGGTGAGCATCAGGACCGGGGCGATGGACTCCTCGGCGATCTTCTCGGCCGCGGAGATGCCGTCCAGCTTGGGCATCTTCACATCGAGGATCACCAGGTCCGGCTTGTGCTCCCGGGCCAGCTCCACGGCCTGCTCCCCGTCACCCGCCTCGCCGACGACGGTGTACCCCTCCTCCTCCAGCATCTCCTTCAGGTCGAGCCGGATCAGTGCCTCGTCCTCGGCGATGACGACACGGGTCGTCAGCGGAGGCACGTGCGACTTGTCGTCGTCGGGCGCGTCTACGGGCTGGGGCGACTCGGCGGTCACGGGGGCTCCTCGTTCAGGGGCAGGGGTGCTGCTTACAAGAGCCTACCTAGCTACGGTATGGTGGACGCGCGGAGGGTCGGGGGAAACCTTTGATTCTGCGAGCCCCGGTAGCCCAATTGGCAGCAGGCAACGGATTCAAAACCCGTACAGTGTCGGTTCGAGTCCGACTCGGGGCACTTTTCCTGGGATTCCAAGGTCAGCATTTCGCGCGGGCCCCTCGTGGTGAGGGGCCCTTTGCCGTTCCTCTTGCCGTTCCTCGGGGCCGTTACCTGGGGCTGTCGTCCTCGCCGATGTGGTGCACCCGGACCATGTTGGTCGAGCCGGAGACACCGGGCGGGGAACCCGCCGTGATGACCACGACGTCACCCTTGCGGCAGCGGCCGTACTTCAGCAGCAGCTCGTCCACCTGGTCGACCATGGCGTCCGTGGAGTCGACGGGCGGGCCGAGGAAGGTCTCCGCACCCCAGGTCAGGCTGAGCTGGGAACGGGTGGCTGGCTCCGGGGTGAAGGCCAGCAGCGGGATGGGCGAGCGGTAGCGGGACAGCCGGCGGGCCGTGTCTCCCGACTGGGTGAAGGCCACCAGGAACTTCGCGCCGAGGAAGTCGCCCATCTCGGCGGCGGCCCGGGCGACCGCGCCGCCCTGGGTGCGCGGCTTGTTCCGCTCGGTCAGCGGCGGAAGGCCCTTGGCGAGCAGGTCCTCCTCGGCCGCCTCGACGATCTTCGCCATGGTCCGCACGGTCTCGATCGGGTACTTGCCGACGCTGGTCTCGCCGGAGAGCATCACCGCGTCCGTGCCGTCGATGACCGCGTTGGCCACGTCCGAGGCCTCGGCGCGGGTCGGGCGGGAGTTGTCGATCATCGAGTCCAGCATCTGGGTGGCCACGATGACCGGCTTGGCGTTGCGCCGGGCGAGCTTGACGGCGCGCTTCTGCACGATCGGCACCTGCTCCAGCGGCATCTCCACGCCGAGGTCGCCGCGCGCGACCATGATGCCGTCGAAGGCGGCGACGATGTCGTCGATGTTCTCGACGGCCTGCGGCTTCTCGACCTTGGCGATCACCGGGAGGCGGCGGCCCTCCTCCGCCATGATGCGGTGGACGTCCGCGACGTCCTTGCCACTGCGGACGAAGGAGAGGGCGATGACGTCGAAGCCCGTGCGCAGCGCCCAGCGCAGGTCGTCCTCGTCCTTCTCGGAGAGGGCGGGCACGGAGACGGCCACGCCGGGGAGGTTCAGGCCCTTGTGGTCGGAGACCATGCCGCCCTCGACCACCCGGGTGTGCACCCGGGGGCCGTCGACGGCGGTGACCTCCAGACAGACCTTGCCGTCGTCCACGAGGACGCGCTCACCGGGAGTGACGTCGGCGGCGAGGCCGGCGTAGGTGGTGCCGCACCGGTGGCGGTCGCCCTCGACACCCTCCTCCACGGTGATGGTGAAGGAGTCACCGCGTTCAAGGAGTACGGGTCCTTCGCGGAAGCGGCCGAGCCGGATCTTCGGACCTTGAAGGTCGGCGAGGATTCCGACGCTGCGGCCGGTTTCGTCGGCCGCCTTTCGTACGCGCTGGTAACGCTCCTCGTGCTCGGCGTGAGTGCCGTGGCTGAGGTTGAACCGGGCCACGTCCATTCCGGCCTCGACCAGTGCCTTGATCTGGTCGTACGAGTCGGTGGCGGGCCCCAGAGTACAGACGATCTTTGCTCGGCGCATGATTCGAGCCTAGGCCTTACCCGCCGGTAGAGAATCCGGGCTACGTGACTACTCAACAACCTTTGGGTGAAGGGCTATTGACAAGTGTTGAATTGTGCGGCGACCCGCTCCTATGAGCGATTCTTCTTCGGAGTTCCGCTGCCCGCTCAGATATGCGGGGGCAGCATCGTGAATTGCGCGCTGACCTGAGCGGTCACGCGCAGGCGTGAGGGTTCCAGATCGAGGGGTTCGGCCGCCTCGGTCATGTCGGCCATGCTCATGCGGCGGACGCCGCGCCCGAAGGCCGCGCCACCGGCCCGCGGGCGCTCGGCGCCGGTGTCGGCCAGTTCGATCAGGGCGGCGATCGAGGTGCCCAGGGCCTCGGCGTACTCCCGGGCCCGCTGGACCGCCTCGGCGACCGCCCGCCGCCGGGCCTCGGCATGCACCGGCGAGCCGGGGCGCAGGGACCACCAGGGGCCGTCGACCCGGGTCAGCTCCAAGTCGGCGAGACGGGTGGTCAGTTCACCGAGGACGGTGAAGTCGGCGAACTCGGCGCCGAGGTGGACCCGGCCCTGGT
Source organism: Streptomyces cellostaticus (assembly GCF_001513965.1). GTDB lineage: Bacteria > Actinomycetota > Actinomycetes > Streptomycetales > Streptomycetaceae > Streptomyces > Streptomyces cellostaticus. The sequence goes on from NZ_KQ948016.1 coordinate 303,283, forward strand.
AGCTGCGCACCCGCTCGCCCCGGCCGTGCTCGGTCAGTTCCGGGGTGATGGAGAAGGCGCCGGTGGACAGCTCCTCCACCGCGTCCCCGTAGGACTTCACGAGGTCGAGGACGGCGGCGTTGCGGCGGGTGAGGTCGTCGAGCGTGGAGCGCCGGTCGCGGCCGCGGGCGCTCACCGTCACGCCGATGCGGGCGACCTCGGGCTCGACCTCGAGTTCGGCCTCACCGCGGACCACGAGGAGGGGAGCGTCGGGGGTGCCGTACGGGAAGGTGGCCGCAGAGGTCATACGCCCCACTCTGTCACGCGCTTCCCGCTTCGGCGGCCGGAGTTCACACGACAGGTCACCGGATCGCAACCTCCTGGACCTGTTGCCGTACGTCATGCGCAGGTCAGAATCTACGCGCGTCGTTGACCATTCCCCGAGGAGATCGAGAGATGCCGTTGAACCGCCGGAAGTTCCTGAAGAAGTCCGCCGCGACCGGGGCGGGAGTGGCGATCGCCGGTGCGGCGGCGGCTCCGGCGGCCGAGGCGGCGCCTGCCGCGAAGCCCGCCGGGCACGTGAAGCGGTACTCCCTCACCGTCATGGGCACCACCGACCTGCACGGCCACGTCTTCAACTGGGACTACTTCAAGGACGCGGAGTACGCCGACAAGGCGGGCAACGCGATGGGCCTGGCCCGGATCTCGACCCTGGTCGACCAGGTCCGCGAGGAGAAGGGCCACTGCAACACCCTGCTGCTGGACGCCGGCGACACGATCCAGGGCACCCCGCTGACGTACTACTACGCCAAGGTCGACCCGATCACCGCCAAGGGCGGCCCGGTGCACCCGATGGCGCAGGCGATGAACGCGATCGGGTACGACGCGGCGGCGCTCGGCAACCACGAGTTCAACTACGGCATCGAGACGCTGCGCACGTTCGAGGACCAGCTGGACTTCCCGCTGCTCGGTGCCAACGCGGTCGACGCGAAGACGCTGAAGCCGGCGTTCCCGCCGTACTTCATGAAGAAGTTCCACGTGCCGGGCGCCCCGCCGGTCAAGGTCGCCGTGCTCGGCCTGACCAACCCGGGCATCGCGATCTGGGACAAGGCCTCTGTGCAGGGCAGGCTGGCGTTCGAGGGTCTGGAGGAGCAGGCCGCGAAGTGGGTGCCGAAGCTGAGGTCGCTGGGCGCGGACGTGGTCGTCGTCTCGGCGCACTCGGGTACGTCGGGCACGTCGTCGTACGGCGACCAGGTGCCCTACGTGGAGAACGCGGCCGCCGACGTCGCCCGGCAGGTGCCCGGCATCGACGCGATCCTGGTCGGCCACGCGCACGTGGAGATCCCGGAGCTGAAGGTCACCAACGAGCAGACGGGCCGGACGGTCGTCCTGTCGGAGCCGCTGTGCTACGCCGAACGGCTGACCCTCTTCGACATCGAGCTGGTGTTCAGCAAGGGCAGGTGGGCGGTGGAGTCGGTCTCCGCCTCGCTGCGCAACTCCAACACGGTCGCCGACGACCCGAAGATCACCAAGCTGCTCGAGGACGAGCACGCGAAGGTCGTCGCGTACGTCAACCAGGTGGTGGGCCGGGCGACCGAGCCCCTGACGACCGTCGAGGCCCGCTACAAGGACGCCCCGATCATCGACCTGATCACCAAGGTCCAGGAGGACGTGGTCAAGGCCGCGCTGGCGGGCACCGCGTACGCCTCGCTGCCGGTGATCGCACAGGCCTCGCCCTTCTCCCGGACCTCCGAGATCCCGGCCGGCGAGGTGACCATCCGGGACCTGTCGAGCCTGTACGTGTACGACAACACGCTGGTCGCCAAACTGCTGACGGGCGCGCAGGTGCGGGCGTACCTGGAGTACTCGGCGCAGTACTACGTCCAGACGGCAGCCGACGCCGCCGTCGACCTGGAGAAGCTGACGAACGCGGGCGGCCGTCCGGACTACAACTACGACTACGTCTCGGGCCTGGCGTACGACATCGACATCGCCCAGCCGGCCGGGTCGCGGATCAAGAACCTCACCTTCGGCGGTGCCGCGCTGGACGACGCCCAGCAGTTCGTGTTCGCGGTGAACAACTACCGCGCCAACGGCGGCGGCGCCTTCCCGCACGTCGCCTCGGCCAAGGAACTGTGGTCGGAGTCGACGGAGATCCGCACCCGGATCGCGGAGTGGGTCACCGCCAAGGGCGTCCTGGACCCGAAGGACTTCGCGTCCGCGGACTGGAAGCTGACGCGGAACGGCACTCCGGTCTTCTAGCCGCCGTCGGGGGGCTCGTTTCCGGCCTGGCTCCGCTCATTGCCTTCTCTCGACCAGCGGAGTCAGCTGCATCGCCTGCCTGGGGTGCGGAATCCTGTGCCGCGGGTCCTGAAGTCCGAAGGTGGTGAAGGCTGTTCGGGTCGGCAACGGGTAAGCCTTCTTCCCCGTGAGGGAGTTGAGGATGGTGGCGCTGCGCCAGGCGGCGAGGCCGAGGTCGGGGGCGCCGACGCCGTGGGTGTGCAGCTCGGCGTTCTGGACGTACACCGACCCGGTGACCGAGGGGTCCAGGACCAGCCGGAACTCCTCCTCGATGCGCAGGCGTTCGCCGCTGTCGCGGCGCAGGTAGGGGTCGAGTCCGGCGAGGATCCGGCCGAGGGGGCGTTCGCGGTAGCCGGTGGCGAGGACGACCGCATCGGTGGTGAGCCGGGAGCGGCTGCCCTGCTGAACGTGTTCCAGGTGGAGCTCGACCTTGGTGGTGGCGACGCGACCGGCGGTGCGGACGCGGACACCCGGGGTGAGGACGGCGTCGGGCCAGCCGCCGTGCAGGCTGCGCCGGTACAGCTCGTCGTGGATGGCGGCGAGCGTGCCGGCGTCGATGCCCTTGTGCAGCTGTCCCTGGGCGGCGACGAGCCGGTCGCGGACGGGTTCGGCGAGGGCGTGGAAGTAGCGGGTGTAGTCGGGGGTGAAGTGCTCCAGGCCGAGCTTGGAGTACTCCATCGGCGCGAACGCCTCGCTGCGGCCGATCCAGTGCAGCTTCTCGCGGCCGGCGGGGCGGTGGCGCAGCAGGTCGAGGAAGACCTCGGCGCCGGACTGCCCGGAGCCGACGACCGTGACGTGGCCGGCGGCGAGCACGGCGGCGCGGTGCTCGAGGTAGTCGGCGGCGTGGACGACCGGGACGCCGGACGCCTCCACCAGGGGCTTGAGGGGGTCGGGCACGTAGGGTGCGGTGCCGACGCCGAGGACGATGTTGCGGGTGTAGGTGCGGCCCAGGGACTCGGCCTCGCCCTCGGCGCCGAGCTGGGTGAAGTCGACCTCGAACACGTCGTGTTCGGGGTTCCAGCGGACGGCGTCGACCTGGTGGCCGAAGCGCAGGGCGGGGAGGTTCTGGGAGACCCAGCGGCAGTAGGCGTCGTACTCGGCGCGAAGGATGTGGAAGCGCTCGGCGAAGTAGAAGGGGAAGAGCCGCTCCCGGTCCCGCAGGTAGTTGAGGAAACTCCAGGGGCTGGTGGGGTCGGCGAGGGTCACCAGATCGGCGAGGAAGGGCACCTGGACGGTGGCGCCCTCGATGAGCAGGCCCGGGTGCCAGTCGAAGCCGGGGCGCTGTTCGTAGAAGACGGCATCGAGTTCGGTGAGCGGGTGGGCGAGGGCGGCGAGCGAGAGGTTGCACGGTCCGATGCCGATGCCGACCAGGTCGCGGGGGGAGTCCGGCTCATGGCGTGGCGGGTTGTTCATCTGGGGGTGGTTCCTTCGGGGGTCGTTCCTTCTACGAGCTTGAGCAGCTGGGCCAGTTCGTCCGGCCGGGTGTGCGGGTTGAGGAGGGTGGCCTTGAGCCAGAGGCGGCCGTCGAGGCGGGCCCGGCCGAGGACGGCCCGGCCCTCGTACAGCAGCCTGCGGCGTATGGCAGCCACGGCGTCGTCGTCGGCCTCGACGGGCCTGAAGAGGACCGTGCTGATGACGGGCCGGTCGTAGAGCTCGAAGCCGGGGTGGTCCTGGACGAGGGCGGCGAACGCGCGGGCGTGGGCGCAGACCTGGTCGATCAGGGCGCCGAGGCCGCTGCGGCCCAGCGTCTTCAGGGTGACGGCGATCTTGAGGATGTCCGGGCGGCGGGTGGTGCGCAGGGAGTGGTCGAGCAGGTCGGGCAGCCCGGCTTCGGTGTCGTCGTCGGCGTTGAGGTAGTCGGCGTGGTGGTGGAGGACGGCGAGTTCACGGGGCCGGGCGACGGCGAGCAGGCCTGCGGCGACCGGCTGCCAGCCGAGTTTGTGCAGGTCGAGGGTGACCGTGTGGGCGGCTTCGAGTCCGGCGAGCTTCTCGCGGTGCCGGTCGCTGAAGGCGAGGCCCCCGCCGTAGGCGGCGTCGATGTGCAGGCGGGCGCCGTGCGCGGTGCACAGGCCGGCGATCTCGGGGAGCGGGTCGATGAGGCCGGCGTCGGTGGTGCCGGCGGTGGCGGCGACCAGCAGCGGGCCGGTGAGCGCGGTGAGGGCCTCGTGCAGGGCGGCGGGGTCGAGGATGCCGTTCGGGGTGGGGACGACGACCGGGTCGGGCAGGCCGAGCAGCCAGGCGGCGCGCGGCAGGGAGTGGTGGGCGCCCGCCCCGCAGACCAGTTGGACGCTGCCGCCGTGGGTCTCGCGGGCGAGCAGCAGGGCGAGTTGGTTGGACTCGGTGCCGCCGGTGGTGACCAGGGCGTCGGCGAGGCCGATCTCGTGCGCGAGGGCACGGGTGACCTCGGCCTCCAGCGCGGAGGCGGCCGGGGCCTGGTCCCAGGAGTCCAGGGACGGGTTGAGGGCGCTCGCGGCGAGGTCGGCGGCGGTGGCGACGGCGAGCGGCGGGCAGTGCAGGTGGGCCGCGCACAGCGGGTCGGCGGGGTCGGCGGCGCCCTCGGCCAGCGCGTGCACGAGGGCGCGCAGGGCATCGGGGTCGCCGTCGTCCGGCAGCACCTCCCCGAGGACGTCGGCGACGCGTGCGGCGACGCTCCGGGGCCCTCCGGCGGGCAACGGTCCGCCGCGGGCCCGCCCGCCGGCGGCGAGCGCGTCGAGGACGGTGTCCAGGAGCGGACGGAGGGATTCGGGGCCGTCGGGTCCTGAGGCCAGGGGCGGCGTACTCATGGGCTCTCCTCCGGGGCACGGGGGCAAGGGGACGTCCATGCGGTTTCCGGCTTGTACGACGGCTTCTGCACGAGTGTTCGACTACGGAGACGGGAGCCTGCGCACGAGGGGTCGCGTACGAGGGTTTCTGTACGGAGACTTCCAGCTTGTACGAGAAGAGGGTCGCGCGTCCGGAAAGCCCGACGATCAACACCCGAAAGTGGGTATTGCCGTGCAGGGAAAACGCGTTGGAACGATGGTTGCTCGCGGCTAACGTCGGTCGGATGGTTGACGCGTGGATGATCGAGGTGCCCGGTGAGCGGGTGGTGGTGCGTGAGCCCGGTCCCGCGGACGAGGCCCCATTGCTGACGCTGTTCGAGGAGTGCGAGGACTGGTTCGTGGCGGCGACGGGGCTGCCGTCGGGGCCGGGCGACGTGCAGAGCCTGTTCTACTCGCTGCCAAAGGGCGCGCGCCCCGACGACAAGGTGCTCCTGGTTCTGGAGCGGGACGGCGTGGTCGCGGGCCTGGTGGAGGCCGTACGGGACCATCCTGAGCCCGGTGCGGTGGCGATGGGCCTGTTCCTGCTGGCGCCCTGGGCGCGGGGCCGGGGCCTCGGCCGCGCCCTGGCCGAGACCCTGCTGGCCCGGGCCGGTGAGGTGTCCCTGGTCACGGCGACGGTCCCGGCCGGCTGGCACTCCGGTGCGCGCTTCCTGGAGCGGCTCGGTTTCACCCTGGACACCGCCGCGCCGGCGCCCACGGAGGTGGGCAACCGGCGGGCGGGGCCGCGCGAAGGGGGCGTACGGCGGGCCGAGTTGCGTCCTGGCCGTTAGGACCGCGGGCCTGGGCGCGTCGCGGTGGTCAGGGCTGCGGCCCTGGGTCCGGCCCGGTGGGCCGGGCTGCGGTCCTGGGTACGTCCTGGTGGATTGTCAGGGCTGCTGCGGCCCTGGATGCGGCCCGGTGGGTCGAGCCTGCGGCCCTGGGTGCGTCGCGGTGGTCAGGGCTGCGGCCCTGGATGCGGCCCGGTGGGTCGGGGCTGCGGCCCTGGATGCGGCCCGGTGGTCAGGGCTGCGGGCGGAAGTCCTCGGCGTGGTCGCGAGCCCACTGGGCGAAGGTGCGGGCGGGGGTGCCGGTGAGCTTCTCGACCGTGCCGGTGATCTCCGGTGGGACGCCGACGGTTGCTTCGAAGGTCTGCAGCAGCCGGTCGAGCATGGCCTGCGGCACGTGCGGGAACAGTTCCGGACCCGCCTCCTTCGCCGACACCTCGACGAGCGTCAGCTCCCGGCCGACGGCCCGCCCGATCGCCGCGATCTGCTCGGCGTTGGTGGTCGCCCCGGGGCCGGTCAGCCGGTGCGCGGCACCCTCGTGGCCGTCGTCGAGCAGGGCGCGCTCGGCGACGGCGGCGATGTCGTCCTCGTGGATGGGCGCGCTGAGCGCGTCGGCGAAGACACCGCGGACGGCGGTGTTCCGGGCGCGGATCTGCGGCGCCCACTGGAGGGCGTTCGTGGCGAACGCGTTGGGCCGCAGGAACGTCCAGGCGAGCCCGCTGTCGCGGACCTGCCGCTCGGCGTCGGCGTGCATGACGTGAATGGGGTGGGTCTCGTCGGCGCCCTCCTGGATGATCCCGCTGGAGAGCATCACCACGTGCCGCACCCCCTGCTCGCGGGCCGCCTTCAGCAGGGCGGGCGTGCCGGCCTGCGCGTAGAGGAAGAGCTTCGTCGCTCCGGCGAACAGGGCGGCGGGCTCGTCCGGATCGAACCGCACCACCTCGGCCTGCTCGGGCAGGGCGAGGCGCCGCGGGTCGCGGGCCAGGGCCCGCACGGGCGCTCCAGCGGCGAGAAGACGGCCGACAAGGGCACGGCCGACGTTGCCGGTCGCACCGGTCACTGCGATCACGGATCTGCCTCCGGGGTTCGGGTTGATCGTCCTTGGCCCAACGAGCCTAGGAAAGACGATCGGCCCGCCGCATCGTCGGCAGGTACCAGCCGTGCCCTACGTCGTCGGTCCTACGCCCCGCGCACCCGCAACGCCCGTGCCAGGTCGTCCAGTTCGTCGACCAGCCTGCGGCGCAGGGCGACGACCGGGCCGGCCTCCCGCAGGCAGGTCTCGCCGAGGGCGAGGTGCTCGGCGTCGACGGCGTGCTGCGGGAAGGCCCAGCGGCCGGCGGCGACGGCGATGGCCGGGCCGCGGCGGGCGGCGAGCGCGACGACGTCCTTGTAGTAGCGCGGCACGTACTCCCGGACCAGGTCGGCCTGTTCGGGCTGCCAGAAGCCCCGCGCGGTGGCCGTGAACAGGTAGTTGGACAGGTCGTCGCCGGTGAACATCGCCTCCCAGGCCGCGCGCTTGGCCTCGGGGTCGGGCAGGGCGGCACGGCAGGTGGCCGCGCCCTCCTGGCCGGTGGCGGACGGGTCGCGCTCCAGCTCGGCGGCGATGGCGGCCTCGTCGGTGGCGCCGAGCACGGCGAGCCGGCCGAGGATGCGCCAGCGCAGCTCGGGGTCCAGCTCGGGCCCGCCGGGCACCGTACCGTCGGCGAGCCAGGCGGCGATGGTGTCGGGGTGGGCCGCGACGTCGATGAAGTGCCGTACGGCGACCAGGCGCAGGCCGGGGTTGTCGCCGTCCTCGGTGCGGCGCAGCAGGTCGCGGCAGAGGGAGGTGAGGGTGGCGAGGGCGGCCGGGCGGTCCTCGGGGCACAGGTAGCGGTCGGCGACGTGGGCGGAGGCGAAGGCGAGGACGCCCTGGACGAGGGCCAGGTCAGTCTCCAGCGGAAGGTGGGCGCGGGCCGTCTCCAGGTAGGCCGCGGGCGGGAGTTCCCCGTCCCGGACGGCGTCCCTGAGGGCGTTCCACACGACCGCGCGGGTGAGCGGGTCGGGCAGCCCGGACAGGCCGCTGCGGACCGCCTCGAAGGACTCGCCGTCGAAGCGGACCTTGGCGTAGGTCAGATCGCCGTCGTTGAGCAGGAGCAGGGCGGGGCGCTTGCCGATGGGCTGCGGGGCGTCCTGCGGGACGTCGATGCCGATGCGTTCGCGCAGGACGAGGCGGCCCTCGTCGGTGAGGTCGCGGTCGTACAGGCCGACGCTGACGCGGTGCGGGCGGCTGCCCGCGCGGTCGACGGTCAGGGTGCAGGCGCCGTCGGCGGACTCCACGCCCGGGGTGAGCGTGTCGACACCGGTGGTGCGCAGCCAGGCGTCGGCCCAGGCGTGCACGTCGCGTTCGGTGGCGGCGGCGAGGGAGTCGATGAAGTCGGCGAGGGTGGCGTTGGCGAACCTGTGCCGCTGGAAGTGGATGTTGATGCCGGCGAGGAAGTCCTTCTCGCCGAGCCAGGCCACCAGCTGGCGCAGCGCGGAGGCGCCCTTGGCGTAGGAGATGCCGTCGAAGTTGAGCAGGGCGGCGGCGGTGTCGTCGACGGCCTCGGGGGCGACCGGGTGGGTGGAGGGGCGCTGGTCGGCGTCGTAGCCCCAGGCCTTGCGGGTGACGCCGAACTCGACCCACGGTTCGGTGAAGCGGGTCGCCTCGAGGGTGGTCTGGTAGCCCATGTACTCGGCGAAGGACTCGTTCAGCCAGATGTCGTCCCACCACTTGAGGGTGACGAGGTCGCCGAACCACATGTGGGCCATCTCGTGGGCGATGACCATGGCGCGGATCTGCCGCTCGGTGTCGGTGACGGCCGAGCGGTAGACGAAGTCGTCCCGGAAGGTGACCAGGCCCGGGTTCTCCATGGCGCCGGCGTTGAACTCGGGCACGAACGCCTGGTCGTAGGAGTCGAAGGGGTAGGGCTCCTCGAACTTCTCGTGGTAGCGGTCGAAGCACGCGCGCGTGACCTCGAGGATCTCCTCGGTGTCGGCGTCGAGGTGGGGGGCGAGGGAGCGGCGGCAGTGGATGCCGAAGGGCAGGCCGCGGTGCTCGGTGCGCACCGAGTGCCAGGGGCCGGCGGCGACGGCGACGAGATAGGTGGAGATCAGCGGGGTCGGGGCGGCCTGCCAGCGGCCCTGGCCGAGGTGCTCGGTGACACCGTTGGCCAGGACGGTCCAGCCCTGTGGCGCCGTGACCGTGAGTTCGAAGACGGCCTTCAGGTCGGGCTGGTCGAAGGCGGCGAAGACCCGCTGGACGTCATCCAGGAACAGCTGTGTGTAGACATACGTCTCGCCGTCGGTGGGGTCGGTGAAGCGGTGCATGCCCTCACCGGTGCGGGAGTAGCGCATGACCGCGTCGACGCGCAGTTCGTGCTCGCCGGCGGTGAGGTTCTCGAGCGGCAGCCGGTCGTCGCGGAAGGACTCCGGGTCGAGGGGCTGTCCGTCGAGTGTGACGGCGCGCAGTTCGGCGGGCTTCAGCTCGACGAACGTGTCCCCGTCGGACCGCGCGGTGAACCTGATCACCGTGAGCGAGCCGAAGGTCTCGTCCCCCGTGGTGAGGTCGAGCTCGATGGTGTACCGGTGAACGTCGAGGAACTGTGCTCGGAGCTGCGCTTCGTCGCGCGTGATGACGGACATGCAGGCCATGCTGCCTGATGGCACCGACAGCGCACAGGGGTGGTTCGGTACATGGCATATGTCCGGTCCGCGCCCCCTGCCCTCCCTGCCCCGCCGGGCCGGTCCCGTGCCCCCTGCCCGGCCCGCCCGGTGCCGCGGATCAGCCTTCCGAGGCGGGCTGCCCGTTCGCCGCGTCCTCGGCGATGGACTCGTGGTGCCGGATCACCTCGGCGATGATGAAGTTCAGGAACTTCTCGGCGAAGGCCGGGTCGAGCCTGGCGTTCTCGGCGAGGCTGCGCAGCCGCTCGATCTGCCGGGCCTCGCGGGCCGGGTCGGCGGGTGGGAGCTGGTGCACCGCCTTGAGCCGGCCGACCTGCTGGGTGCACTTGAAGCGCTCGGCGAGCATGTGGACGACAGCCGCGTCGATGTTGTCGATGCTCTCGCGCAGCCGCTCCAGCTCCTGGCGGACCGCGGGGTCGACGTCACCGGTACCGGTGTTGCTGATGGTCATGAGCGCCAACCCTAAGGGGCGCGGCCCGTCCCGATCATCGGCCGATCAGCATGCGGTCAGCCCAGCAGCATCGGAGGATCGTCCGGATCCGGGATCCGGTCGCTCCAGCCGCCGGGGACACTGCGCCCCTGCTGGGCGCGGAAGCGGACGGGGGCGAGGCCCACCCGGCGGGTGAACAGGCGCGAGAAGTAGGCGGGGTCGTCGTAGCCGACGCGGCGGGCGACGGCTGCGACGGGCAGTTCGGTGGCGGCGAGGAGTTCCTTGGCGCGGCCGAGGCGGATGCCGAGGAGGTAGTCCTTGGGGCTGCATCCGGCGGCGCGGCGGACGGCACGGCGCAGCTCGGCGGGGGTCATCCCGTGCCGGGCGGCATGGTCGGCGACGCTCATCGGCTTGCAGGCGTCCCGGGCGAGGGCCTGGAGCACCTCGTCGCCGTCGGGGGCGAGGTCGGCGCGGGCCCGGCGCAGGGCGACCAGGAGCTCGTGGACGGCGGCGGCGGTCTCCACCTCCAGCAGCGGGTTGCCGCGGCGGGCGGCGCGGGCGATGCGGGCGACGACCGCGCGGGGTCCGGCCGCGTCCGAGAGCGCGACGACGGGCCGCTCGGGCTCGATGTAGCCGAGCTCGGTGTAGGTCGCGGTGGCGGGCCCGGCGAAGTCGACGAAACCCTCGTCCCAGCCCGTGTCCGGGTCGGGCCCGTAGTGGTGCGGCACGCCGGGGGTGAGCCACAGCAGCGCGGGCGCGGTGACCGTCGTACAGCGGCCGTCGGCACCCCGGTACCAGCCGCCGCCCGTGCTGATCACGACGGCCACATGGTGGTCGAGGGTGCGGGGGCCGACCGTGGGCAGCGCGCCGTACTGGAGGCCGACGCCGAGGCAGACCAGGCCGAGGCGGTGGTGGGCGGGGCCTGGGCTGAAGAACCGCATCCAGGTGTGGTACATCGGTGCTCCTCCCCGGCATCGGCGGCGGCGGACTTTTGTCCAAGCAGCGCCGATCTTCGTCCATGGCGCGGGGCGCCGCCAGGGCCGAGGCTTGGGTGCATGAGCGAGTTCACGGTGGCGGAATCCGACTTCCTGCTGGACGGGCGCCCGGTACGGCTGCTGTCCGGCGCGCTGCACTACTTCCGGGTGCACGAGGGGCACTGGCGGCACCGGCTGGAGATGCTGCGGGCCATGGGCCTCAACTGCGTGGAGACGTACGTCCCGTGGAACCTCCACCAGCCGAGCCCGGGCCGGCACCGGGACGTGCAGGCGGTCGGGCGGTTCCTGGACGCGGTCCGTGCGGCCGGCCTGTGGGCGATCGTGCGGCCGGGGCCGTACATCTGCGCCGAGTGGGAGAACGGCGGGCTGCCGCACTGGGTGACGGGCGAGCCCGGCACGCGCGCGCGTACCCGTGACGAGCGCTTCCTGTTCCACGTGCGGAACTGGTTCCACCCTCTGCTGCACGAGATCGTGCCCCGGCAGATCGACCGCGGCGGCCCGGTGATCATGGTGCAGGTCGAGAACGAGTACGGCAGCTACGGCTCGGACACGGACTACCTGGAGCAGCTGGCCGACCTGCTGCGGGTCAAGGGGGTCACGGTCCCGCTGTTCACCTCGGACGGCCCCGAGGACCACATGCTGACCGGCGGCTCGCTGCCGGGGGTGCTCGCCACGGTGAACTTCGGCTCCCACGCGCGCGCGGCTTTCGAGACCCTGCGCCGGCACCGCCCGAAGGGCCCGCTGATGTGCATGGAGTTCTGGTGCGGCTGGTTCGACCACTGGGGCGGCGCACCCGTCGCACGGGACCCCGAGGAGGCGGCCGAGGCCCTGCGGGAGATCCTGGAGTGTGGGGCCTCGGTGAACCTGTACATGGCGCACGGCGGCACGAGTTTCGCAGGCTGGGCGGGCGCCAACCGGGGCGGCGGCGAGTTGCACGAGGGGCCACTGGAGCCGGACGTCACCTCCTACGACTACGACGCCCCCGTCGACGAGTACGGGCGCCCCACGGAGAAGTTCTGGCGCTTCCGCGAGGTACTGGCCCGGTACCACCCCGAGCCCGTACCCGAACTACCGTCGCCACCAGCCCCGTTGGGTTCTCCAACGGACGTGGCGCTCACCGGATGGGCACCCTTGGTCGACGTACTGGAGGCGCTCGGCGGCGAGGAGACCGTCACGCCCGTGCCGCCGACGTTCGAGGAACTGGGCGTCGGCCGGGGCCTTGTGCGCTACGAGGTCGGCGTGCCCGGGCCACGGCAGCCGTACCCGCTGACGGTCCGCGGCCTCAGGGATCTCGCGGTGGTGTACGTCGACGGCGAGCGGGCCGGGGTGCTCACCGAGGACGAGCCCCGGCTGAAGGAACCCGTCGCGGGTCCCGCGCACGTGGAGCTGTGGGTGGAGTCCCTGGGAAGGGTCAATTACGGTCCGCGCTCCGGCGAGGCGAAGGGCATCACCGGGGGCCTCCTGCACGAGCGGCAGTATCTGCACGGCGTACGCGCGCGTGGGCTGGATCTGGACGCCTTCGCCGACGGCGTGGAGGCGGTGCCCTTCGGTGCGTCGCCCGAGGACGGCGCACCGGGGCTGTACCGGGGCACCGTCACGGTCCGCGGCGCCGGGGACGCACGGCTCGAACTGCCGGGCTGGATGCGGGGCTTCGTCTGGGTGAACGGTTTCAACCTGGGCCGCTACTGGTCCGTGGGACCGCAGCGGTCCCTGTACGTCCCCGGTCCGGTGCTGCGGGAGGGCGAGAACGAGGTGTGGGTGCTGGAACTCCAGGAGGCGGGGCCGGGCGGGGGCGGTGCCACGCCGCGTCTGGAGCCGGTCTGAGTGGGGTGCGAGGGGCGGGTGCGGTGGCCGGGCCCGGCGACCGCACCCGGTGGCCGCTACAGGGTGTCCGCCGCCCAGGCTATGTTCTTCGCGAAGGCGGACACCTCGGTGTACACGCCGGGCACGCCCGCCCGGGCGCAGCCGTCGCCCCAGCTGGTGATGCCGACCTCGATCCACTGGCCGGAGTCGTCCTTGCGGAACATGGGGCCGCCGGAGTCGCCCGAGCAGGTGTCGACGCCGCCCCTCGGGTATCCGGCGCACATCTCCTCGGCGGGCACGAGCCGGTTGCCATAGTGCCGCTTGCACTGGCCGTCGCCGACGAACGGCACCTTGGCCTTGAGGAGCTTGCCGGGGCGGCTGCGCGAGCCCTCCTGGGTGGCGCCCCAGCCGACGACGGTGAACGTGCCCTTGTTGTAGCGGCCGTCCTCGGCGATGTTCAGGGTGGGCAGGTCGAGGGGCCGGGCGAGCTTGATCAGCGCCCAGTCGCGGCCCTTGTGGTGATAGCCCGGGGCTCGCTTCACCTTGGTCGACTTCACCTTGATCGCGGCGGTCGAGCGGAGATCGGCGGCGCCCGCGGTGACCGTGACGGAGGTGTTGCGCCCGGAGCGGCCGACACAGTGCGCGGCGGTCAGGACGACGTCGTTCCGGTAGAGCGCGCCGCCGCAGCCCATGGAGAGATGGACCATGAACGGGAACTCACCCTGGGCGGCGGGCGTTCCCCCTACGACGGGCGCGGGTATCGGCACGGGCGCGGCGTGGGCGGAGCCGGGCTGGAGTCCGGCGACCGCGAGCGCCGCGGCACCGGTGGCCGTGGCCCGCTTGAGGGTGGTCAGGCCGCGTCGTTCCGGGGCATGACGAGTCAAGGGACGTCCTCTCCTGGGGGCGAGCGGTCCGCAGTATGAAGATCGCATGCAGTGCATGACAAGGGCGGATCTCACGCCCACGCCGGGGAACCGGAGCGGCGAAAATCCGCTCGCACCCGCATAGAGTGGAAGGGAGTTCCGAGCGTCTTTGGGGGTCGGACGTGGCGAACGGCGGACCGGTCGAGCACGGGTACCCGCATCTGGAGACGGTGCGGGCCGCCATCACCGCGCTGTACAGGCGGCTGTCGTACGACACCGTCCAGACCTTCTCGACCAGCGTGGTCCCCGCCGACGTGGCCTTCTGCGACACGGATGACCTGCATCTGGGGGCGCAGCGCGTGGCCCGGGAGATCGTGCGCCACTTCCGGCTGCCGGAGGCCCGGCTGATCGTCGGCTTCCGGGAGATGACCCATGCGGCGAACGTCGAACTGGCGGCGGGCCCCGAGTACTTCGTCGAGCTGAACGACCGCTTCCGCACCCATCGCAAGGACATCGGCGCGGCCCTCGCGCACGAGGTGATGCACGTCTATCTCCACCGCCTCGATCTCTCCTTCCCCACCACGGCGGAGAACGAGATCCTGACGGACACGGCGACGACCTACCTGGGCGCGGGCTGGCTGCTGCTGGACGCCTACCGTGAGGACCGGGCCTCCTCCCAGAAGCTGGGCTATCTCACCCCCGAGGAGTTCGGTTACGTCCTCGCCAAACGGGCTCTGCTCTTCCATGAGGATCCCTCCGTGTGGTTCACCAGCCCGCAGGCGTACACGGCCTACGCCGCGGGCATGGCCCGGGCCCGGCGGGACGAGCAGCAGCCGCCGCTGACCGGGGCCGGCTGGGCAGGGCGCCGCCGGTACGCCCACGACCGCCGCCATGCGCCCGGCGTGCAGCCCGCCGGCGCCTACGCCTTCACCGCCGACCCCGGCCCGGACGGCCGTCTCCGGGTCTCCTTCCCCTGCCCCACCTGCCACCAGCGGATCAGAGTGCCGGTACGGGGGCGGGTCCGCGCCCGGTGCGGACTGTGCCGGACGGTACTGGAGTGCGACACCTAGCTCCACACCACGCACCTGGGGGCTCCGCCGGCCGCCTGACGGGCTGAAGTCCGCTAGCCCCGGGCCCCGTACACCGCCCCTGGCACCTCCGCCGCCGCCAGCAGCTTCAGCGCGGCCTCCCCCGCCTCGGCCGGGGTCCAGCGCGCCCGCTTGTCGGCGCCGGGACCCGGGCGCCAGCCCTCCATGACGGTGATCCGGCCGCCCTCCGCCTCGAAGACCCGGCCGGTCACGCCGGCGCTCGCGGCGGAGCCGAGCCAGACGACCAGCGGGGAGACGTTCTCGGGGGCCATGGCGTCGAAGCCGGCGGCCGGGGCGGCCATGGTCTCGGTGAAGGTGCGTTCCGTCATGCGGGTGCGGGCGGCCGGGGCGACGGCGTTGACCTGGACGCCGTAGCGGGCCAGTTCGGCCGCTGCGACCAGGGTCAGCCCGAGGATCCCGGCCTTGGCGGCGCTGTAGTTCCCCTGCCCGACCGACCCCAGCAGGCCCGCCCCGCTGCTGGTGTTGACGATCCGGGCCACCGGCGTGCGCCCGGCCTTGGCCTCGGCCCGCCAGTGCGCGGCGGCGTGCCTGAGGGGCAGGAAGTGGCCCTTGAGGTGGACACGGAGCACGGCGTCCCAGTCGTCCTCGTCGAGGTTGACGAGCATGCGGTCGCGCAGGAAGCCGGCGTTGTTGACGAGGGTGTCCAGCCGCCCGTACGCCTCGACGGCGGTCCGGACGAGCGAGGCGGCGCCCTCGGTCGTCGCGATGTCGCCGCCGTGCGCGACGGCTTCCCCGCCCGCCGCCCGGATCTCCGTGACGACGGCCGCCGCCGGACTGTCGGGCCCCGGTACCCCGTCCAGCCCGACGCCCAGGTCGTTGACGACGACCCGGGCGCCCTCGGCGGCGAAGGCGAGGGCGTGGGCGCGGCCCAGCCCCCGTCCGGCGCCGGTGACGACGACCACTCGTCCTGCGCAGATTCCGCTCATCCCAGGCCTCCTTGCCGACGGTCTTCTCTGTTGACGGTTGCGGCGTCCAGGAACGCGGGCCGCTCCCCGCCCCCGTGCACCAGCAGGCTCGCCCCGCTGATGTAGGAGGCCGCGTCGGACGCGAGGAAGACGGCGGCCGCGCCGACATCCGCGGGGGTGGCCAGCCGTCCGAGCGGGACGGTGCGGGAGACGGCGGCGAGGCCGTCCGGGCCGCCGTAGTGCAGGTGGGACAGCTCGGTGCGGACCATGCCGACGACCAGCGTGTTGACGCGGACCTCCGGCGCCCACTCCACGGCCATCGAGGCGGCCAGGTTCTCCAGGCCCGCCTTGGCCGCTCCGTAGGCGGCCGATCCGGGCGAGGGCCGGCCGCCGCTCACGCTGCCGACCATCACGACCGAGCCCCGAGTGCGCCTCAAGTGCCCATAGGCGGCGAGGGAGGCGGTCAGCGGAGCGACAAGGTTCAGCTCGATGACCCGGGCATGCCGCTCGGCGTCCGCTTCGGCCAGCCGCCGGTACGGGGTGCCGCCGGCGTTGTTGACGAGCACGTCGAGCCGGGGCAGCGCGCCGAAGAAGGCGCGGACCGCGGGGGCGTCGCGCAGGTCGAGAGGGGCGAACTCCACGCCGTCGATGGGCTGTTCGGGGGGACGGCGGGCGCAGGCCAGCACCCGGGCGCCGGATGCGGCGAAGGCCCGTGCGATGCCCGCCCCGACGCCCCGGGTACCGCCGGTGACGACGACGGTTCTGCCGCGCAGCGCGTTGTCCACAGGCCCTGCCGCGGAGTGTGCGGAGTTGTCCACAGGGCCTCCCGCTCGTCTTCGGCGACTGCTAGCTTCGAAGCCTCACACCTAACAAATGTTTGGTGGAAAGGCGTTGAGTGCGAAGGTAGCTGATGCGTCCATGGGTGTCTCCACCTCGTCCCCGGAAAAGGGGATTTCCGTCGTCACGGCCGACTTCCCGCCGGTGAACGCGCTGCCGGTGAGCGGCTGGTTCGCCCTGGCCGACGCGGTCCGCGCGGCCGGCCGCGACCCCGGCGTGCGCTGCGTGGTGCTGGCCGCGGAGGGGCGCGGGTTCAACGCAGGCGTGGACATCAAGGAGATACAGGCGCACGGCGACCGGGCGCTGCTCGGCGCCAACCGCGGCTGCGCGGAGGCCTTCGCGGCGGTGTACGAGTGCGAGACACCCGTGATAGCGGCGGTGCACGGGTTCTGTCTGGGCGGCGGAATAGGCCTGGCGGGCAACGCGGACGCGATCGTGGCGAGCGAGGACGCCTCCTTCGGGCTGCCCGAGCTGGACCGGGGCGCCCTGGGCGCGGCGACCCACCTGGCCCGGCTGGTCCCCCGGCACCTGATGCGCGCCCTGTACTACACCTCGCGCACGGCGACCGCGGCCGAGTTGCACGCCCACGGCTCGGTGTGGCGAGTGGTGCCGCGCACGGAACTGCGCACGGCGGCGCTGGAGCTGGCCCGCGAGATCGCCGCCAAGGACGGCAGGCTGCTGCGCCTGGCCAAGGCGGCCATCAACGGCATCGACCCGGTGGACGTGCGCCGCAGCTACCGCTTCGAGCAGGGCTTCACCTTCGAGGCCGCCCTCAGCGGGGTGGCCGACGAGGTCCGGGACAGGTTCGGGAAGGAGGGCGCATAGGTGAGCGACAAGACGATGACCGCCGACGAGGTGGTCTCCCGCCTGCGCAGCGGCATGACCCTCGGCATCGGCGGCTGGGGTTCCCGGCGCAAACCGATGGCCCTGGTCAGGGCGCTGCTCCGGTCCGGGATCGATGACCTCACGGTCGTCTCGTACGGCGGCCCGGAGGTCGGCATGCTGGCCGCGGCCGGCCGGATCCGCAAGCTGGTCACGGCCTTCGTCACCCTCGACTCCGTCCCGCTGGAACCGCACTACCGGGCGGCGCGCGAGCGCGGCGACTTCGAGCTGACGGAGGTGGACGAGGGGATGTTCCTGTGGGGGCTGCACGCGGCGGCGAACCGGCTGCCGTTCCTGCCGGTTCGGGCGGGAGTCGGCTCGGACGTCATGCGGGTCAACCCGGGCCTCAGGACCGTCGCTTCGCCGTACGAGGACGGGGAGACGTTCGTGGCGATGCCCGCCCTGCGCACGGACGCGGCCCTGGTGCACGTCAACCGGGCCGACCGGCTGGGCAACGGGCAGTGTCTGGGCCCCGACCCGTACTTCGACGACCTGTTCTGCGAGGCGGCGGACACGGCCTACGTCTCCTGCGAACGGCTGGTCGACACGGCCGAGTTGACGAAGCAGGCGGCCCCGCAGTCGCTGCTCCTCAAGCGGCTGTCGGTGACCGGTGTGGTGGAGGCCCCGAACGGCGCGCACTTCACGTCCTGCGCGCCGGACTACGGCCGGGACGAGGAGTTCCAGCAGCAGTACACGGCCACGCCGTGGCCGGAGTTCGCGGAGCGGTTCCTCGGCGCGGACGAGGAGGCGTACCGGTCGGCGGTGCGGGCCTGGCGAAGGGAGCGAGAGCAATGAGTGTCACCCGGGGCCCTCTTCCCCCGCCCACCCGCGCCGAGTACTGCGTGATCGCCTGCGCCGACGCCTGGCGCGGTGCCGGGGAGATCCTTGCGAGCCCGATGGGCCTGATCCCCTCGCTGGGCGCCCGGCTGGCCCGGCTCACCTTCGCGCCGGACCTGCTGCTGACCGACGGCGAGGCGCTGCTGGTCCGCCCGGACGGCACGCCCGAGGGCTGGCTGCCCTACCGGCAGCATCTGACCCTGGTCGCGGGAGGGCGGCGGCACGTGATGATGGGAGCGAGCCAGATCGACCGCTACGGCAACCAGAACATCTCCTGCATCGGCGACTGGACGCGGCCCCGGCGGCAGTTGCTCGGAGTGCGCGGGGCACCGCTCAACACGCTGAACAATCCGACGAGTTACTGGATCCCGAGGCACTCCCGGCGGGTGTTCGTGGAGCGGGTCGACATGGTGTGCGGGGTGGGGTACGACCGGGCGGCGGAGTTGGGGAGCACGGCCCGCTTCCACCGCATCCCCCGGGTCGTCTCCGACCTCGGTGTCTTCGACTTCGCCACCCCGGACCGCTCGATGCGGCTGGCCTCGCTGCATCCAGGGGTGGGTGTGGAGCAGGTGCGGGAGGCGACGGGCTTCGCGCTCGCCGTGCCGGACGAGGTGCCGTACACCCGGGAGCCGACCGCAAAGGAGCTGCGGCTGATCCGTGAGGAGCTGGATCCGGGCGGGGCACGCGCGCGTGAGGTGCCCGAGGGGGCGAGGGGGTGATGGAGACCGCGCTGACCCGGCTGGCCGGGGTCCGGCACCCGATCGTGCAGACCGGGATGGGCTGGGTGGCCGGCCCGCGGCTGGTCTCGGCGGCGGCGAACGCGGGCGCCCTGGGCATCCTGGCCTCCGCGACGATGTCCCCCGACCGGCTGCGGGCCGCGATACGGGAGGTCCGGTCGCGCACGGATGCGCCGTTCGGGGTGAACCTGCGGGCCGACGCGGCCGACGCTGCCGACCGGGTGCAGATCATGCTGGACGAGGGCGTCCGGGTGGCCTCCTTCGCGCTGGCCCCCTCCGCCGAACTGATAGCCCGGCTCAAGGAGGCCGGTGTGGTGGTCATCCCGTCCGTCGGGGCGCGGCGGCATGCCGAGAAGGTAGCCGCGTGGGGTGCGGACGCGGTGATCGTGCAGGGCGGCGAGGGCGGCGGGCACACCGGCGAGGTGGCGACGAGCGTGCTGCTGCCGCAGGTGGTGGACGCGGTGCGGATACCGGTCGTCGCGGCGGGCGGCTTCTTCGACGGTCGGGGTCTGGTCTCGGCGCTGGCCTACGGTGCGGCCGGGGTGGCGATGGGCACGCGGTTCCTGCTCACCTCGGACTCGACGGTGCCGGACGCGGTGAAGGCGCGGTATCTGGCGGCTTCGGTCCGGGACGTCACGGTCACCCGGGCGGTGGACGGGCTGCCGCACCGGATGCTGCGCACGGAGCTGGTGGACACGCTGGAGCGGTCCGGGCGGATACCGGCCCTGGTCCACGCGGTGCGGCGGGCTGCGGGGTTCCGGCGGCTGTCGGGGCTCACCTGGCGGCAGCTGGTCCGCGACGGGCTGGCCCTGCGGCACGGCAAGGAGCTGTCCTGGAGTCAGGTGCTGCTGGCGGCGAACACGCCGATGCTGCTGAAGTCGGCGATGGTGGACGGCTGTACGGACCTGGGGGTGATGGCGTCCGGGCAGGTCGCCGGGGTGATCGACGACCTGCCGTCGTGCGCGGAGCTGGTGGAGCGGATCGTGAAGGAGGCGCAGGAGGTGCTGGCGGAACTGGCGGGACTCAGAGGCGTTCGATGATCGTCACGTTCGCCTGGCCGCCGCCCTCGCACATGGTCTGGAGGCCGAACCGGCCGCCGGTGCGCTCCAGTTCGTGCAGCAGGGTCGTCATCAGCCGGACGCCGGTGGCGCCGAGCGGGTGGCCGAGGGCGATGGCACCGCCGTTGACGTTGACCTTCTCCGGGTCGGCGCCGGTCTCCTTCAGCCAGGCGAGCACGACGGGGGCGAAGGCCTCGTTGATCTCCACGAGGTCGATGGCGTCGATGGTCAGCCCGGTCTTCTTCAGGGCGTGCGCGGTGGCCGGGATGGGCGCGGAGAGCATCCGGATGGGGTCCTCGCCGCGCACGGAGAGGTGGTGGACGCGGGCGCGTGGGCGCAGCCCGTGTTCGCGTACCGCCCGCTCGGAGGCGAGCAGCATGGCCGCGGCTCCGTCGGAGACCTGGGAGGAGCAGGCCGCGGTGATGGTACCGCCGTCGAGGACGGGCTTCAGCGCGGCCATCTTCTCCGCGGAGGTGTCCCGGCGCGGGCCCTCGTCGACGGCGACCTCGCCGTAGGCGACGGTCTCGCGCTCGAAGCGGCCCGTGTCGATGGCCCACACCGCCCGCCGGTGCGAGCGCAGGGCGAACTCCTCCTGGTCCTCTCGGGTGATGCCCCACTTGGCGGCGATCATCTCGGCGCCGGCGAACTGGTTGACGGGCTGGTCGCCGTAGCGGGCGCGCCAGCCGGTGCTGCCGAGGAAGGGGCCGTCGGTGAGGCCGAGGGGTTCGGCGGCCTGCCGGGAGGCGAAGGCGATGGGGATCTGGGACATGTTCTGCACCCCGCCCGCGACCACCAGGTCCTGAGTGCCGGAGAGCACGGCCTGCGCGGCGAAGTGCACGGCCTGCTGGGAGGAGCCGCACTGCCGGTCCACGGTCACGCCCGGCACCTCCTCGGGCAGGCCGGCGGCCAGCCAGCAGGTGCGGGCGATGTCCCCGGCCTGCGGCCCGACCGCGTCCAGGCAGCCGAAGACGACGTCCTCCACGGCGGCCGGGTCGATCCCGGACCGCTCCACGAGCGCCTTCAGTACATGCGCGCCCAGGTCGGCCGGATGGGCCCGGGCGAGCCCTCCCCCGCGCCGCCCGACGGGCGTGCGGACCGCTTCGACGATGTAGGCCTCGGCCATGGCGACTCCCTCACAGGAAAGGGGTGTTAACCGTGATGTCATTCGCGTACGGCGATCCCGTCCAGCACCATCGACAGGTACTGGCGGGCGATCTCCTCCGGGCTGTGCTGTCCGCCGGGCCGGTACCAGGACGCGGCGACCCACACCGTGTCCCGGACGAACCGGTAGGTGAGCCGGACGTCCAGGTCGGCGCGGAAGACGCGCTCGGCGACTCCGCGCTCCAGCGTGGACAGCCACGCCTTCTCGAACCGGCGCTGCGAGTCGGCGAGAAAGGCGAAGCGGTCCTGCGCCACGAGCTGCTTGCTCTCCTTCTGGTAGATCGCGACGGCGGCGCGGTGCCGGTCGATCTCCCGGAAGGACTCGGTGACCAGCGCCTCCAGGGTCTGGCGGGGCCCGAGCCCGGAGGCCAGGACGCTGTCGTAGCCGTCCCACAGCTCGTCCAGGAAGGTCCGCAGGATCTCCTCCAGCATCGACTCCTTGGAGTCGAAGTGGTAGTAGAGGCTGCCTGCGAGCATTCCGGCGTGGTCGGCGATGGTGCGGACGGTGGTGGCGTTGTAGCCCTGCTCGGCGAAGACCTCGGCGGCGGTGCCGAGGAGTTCGTGGCGGCGCGCCTGGGCGGCGGCGGCCATGGGCTTCTTCGGAGCGGTCACCTGGGGCTTCTTCTTGGTCGGCACGAACCCATTGTGGTCTGCCCGTCGTCAGGGGTGCTGGCTGCTGACGGCGACGACCTCGCCGGTCATGTACGAGGAGTAGCCGGAGGCCAGGAACACGATCACGTTGGCCACCTCCCAGGGCTCGGCGTACCGCCCGAAGGCCTCGCGCTCGGTCAGCTCCTGGAGCAGTTCGGCGGAGGTGACCTTCGCCAGGTGCGGATGCATGGCGAGGCTGGGCGCCACCGCGTTGACCCGCACCCCGTAGGCGGCCGCCTCGATCGCCGCGCACCGGGTCAGCGCCATCACTCCGGCCTTGGCGGCGGCGTAGTGGGCCTGCCCTGCCTGGGCGCGCCAGCCGGCCACGGAGGCGTTGTTGACGATCACCCCGCCGCCGGTGTCCCGCATGGCGCGCAGGGCCGCGCGGGTGCAGCGGAAGGTGCCGTTCAGCGTGACGTCGAGGACACGGGACCACTGCTCGTCGGTCATGTCGACGAGGTCCGAAGTCCCGCCCAGCCCTGCGTTGTTGACGACGATGTCGAGCTTTCCGTGCTCCCGTGCGGCCGCCTCGAAGAGTGCCCGCACCTGGGCCTCGTCGGTGACGTCGCAGGGCACCGCTGCCACCGCGCCAGGGAACTCCCGGCCCAGCCCGGCCTCGTGCTCCTTCAGGCGGCGCGGGTGCGCGTCGCTGATCAGCACCCGGGCGCCCTCCTCCAGGAAGCGGCGCGCGGTCGCCCCGCCGATCCCCGCGCCGGCCGCCGCGGTGATGACGGCGGTGCGCCCCTTCAGCAGCCCGTGTCCGGGCTCGTACGCCGGACTCTCGACGCCTGTCATAGGGCCACGCTAACCTACCAAACACTTGTTAGGGAAGGACGGTGACGGCGACCGTGGACCTGACCCACGCTCCGGCCGACGAGGAGTTCCGCGCCGAGGCCCGCGCCTGGCTGGCGGCACACGTGCCCCGTACCCCGCTGCCCTCCCTGGAGACCGCGGAGGGCTTCGCGGCGCACCGCGCCTGGGAGGCCGAACTGGCCGCGGACCGCTGGTCGGTGGTGTCCTGGCCCGAGGAGTACGGCGGTCGTGCGGCCGGCCTCTTCAGGTGGCTGGTGTTCGAGGAGGAGTACTGGGCGGCGGGCGCGCCGGGCCGGGTCGGCCAGAACGGCATCAGCCTGCTCGCCCCGACCCTCCTCGACCACGGCACCGAGGAGCAACGGGCGCGCGTGCTGCCGCCGATGGCCTCGGGCGAGGTGGTCTGGGCGCAGGCCTGGTCCGAGCCGGAGGCGGGCTCCGACCTGGCCTCGCTCACCTCCAGGGCCGTACGGACGGACGGCGGCTGGCTGCTGAGCGGGCAGAAGACCTGGTCCTCGCGGGCGGCCTTCGCCGACCGGGCCTTCGGCCTGTTCCGCAGCGACCCCGGCGCTCCCAGGCCGCACCAGGGGCTCACGTACCTCATGTTCGACCTGCGGGTTCCCGGCGTCACCGTCCGCCCGATCGGCCGCCTGGACGGGAAGCCGGCCTTCGCGGAGCTGTTCCTGGACGAGGTGTTCGTGCCGGACGAGGACGTGATCGGTGAGCCCGGCCAGGGCTGGCGGATCGCGATGTCCACGGCGGGCAACGAACGCGGCCTCACCCTGCGCTCCCCCGGCCGCTTCCTCGCCTCCGCCGCCCGGCTGCTGGAGCTGTGGCAGGCGCAGGGCCGCCCGGAGCACGCCCGCGCCCGGGTGGCCGACGCCCTGGCCGGCGCCCGTGCCTACCAGCTGTTCACCTACGCGGCAGCCGCCCGCTTCCTGGACGGCGCCTCGCTCGGCCCGGAGTCCAGCATGAACAAGCTGTTCTGGTCCGAGTACGACCTGGCGCTGCACGAGACGGCGCTCGATCTGCTCGGCGGGGAGGGCGAGTGGGCGGACACGGCCTGGGCGCAGGGGTACGTCTTCTCCCTCGCCGGACCCATCTACGCGGGCACCAACGAGATCCAGCGCGACATCGTCGCCGAGCGCCTGCTCGGCCTGCCGAAGGGACGTCGCTGATGCGCTTCCTCCTCGATGCCGAGCAGCGCGCCTTCGCCGACTCGCTGCACGCGATGCTGACGGCGGCGGACACCCCCACGGTGGTCCGGGACTGGAGCCGCGGCGACCATGCGAGCGGCCGCGCGCTGTGGCGCCGTATCGCTGCGGCGGGGGTGTTCGGTCTCGCGGTGCCCGAGGAGTACGAAGGGCTGGGGCAGCACCCGGTGGAACTGGCCGTCGCCTTCGTGGAGTTGGGCAGGCATGCCGTGCCCGGGCCGCTGGTGGAGACGGTCGCGGCGGCCGTGCTGCTCGGCGAGGACCGGCCGGCCAAGCGGTTCCTGCCCCAGCTCGCGGCGGGCGAGACCCTCGCGACCGTGGCGGCACCCACCGGGTACGCCCTGGACGGCGACGCGGCCACCCTTCATCTCGCCCCGACCGGCGAGGGTCTGCTCCTGTCCCCGGGCCCCGGCCCGGTCCGCCCCTGCCTCGACCCCGCCCGCCGCCTGACCCCGCTGGCCCCCGGCGGCGAGCTCCTCACCCCCGGCCCGCCGCACGCCGACGCCGTCACCTGGGCGCGCCTGGCCACCGCCGCCCAGGCCCTCGGCGTGGGACTCGCCCTGCTCGACCGGACGGTGGCGTACGTCGGGCAGCGCACCCAGTTCGGCGTCCCCATCGGCTCCTTCCAGACGGTCAAGCACCGCCTGGCCGACGCGAAGATCGCCCTGGAGTTCGCCCGGCCCCTGCTCTTCGGGGCGGCGATATCCCTGCACCCCGCGGATGTGGCCGCCGCCAAGCTGACGGCGTGCGAGGCGGCGTACGCGACCGCTCGCACCGCGCTCCAGCTGCACGGGGCGATCGGGTACACGGCGGAGTACGACCTGTCCCTGTGGCTGACCAAGGCTCGCGCCCTGCGCACGGCGTGGGGCACGCCCGGCGAGTGCCGGGACGCGGTCCTCGAAGGCGCCGGCTAGGCCGTCACTATGCCCGCGGCGCGTGCGGCCGCCAGCCACTTCGGGAACTCACCGACGAGACGGTCGTACAACTCGGCGTCGGAGACCCGCCGTGGATCCTGGCCCGCGTGGAAGAAGCCGGCGTTGTCCACGAGCCGCTTGCCGGGCACCGCCAGCTCGTCCAGCTTCCGCAGGAACTCGAACTGTCGGCTGCCCGGGTCGCCGAAGCCGACGAACTGCCAGAACAGCGGGAGCCCCGCCGCCTTGCACAGGTAGCGCTCCGCGGCGAGCTTGTTGATCGGGCCGCCGTCGGTCTGGAAGACGACCAGCGCGGGATCCGCGGCGCCGCTGTCGAGGTAGTGGTCGATGACGGCGTCCATCGCCAGGTGGTAGCTGGTCTTGCCCATGTGCCCGAGCCCGGCGGCGATCCGCTCGATGCGGCCCTCGTGGCCGTCAAGGGCGATGTCGGTGACCGCGTCGATGTCGGTGGAGAAGAACACCACCGGCACCCGGCCGTCGTCGTCCAGGTGCGCCGACAGGCCCAGCACTCGGTCGGCGAGCGCCTGCACGCTGCCGTCCTTGTAGTACGGCTTCATCGAACCCGAGTGGTCGACCACCAGGTACACCGCTGCCCGCAGCCCGTCCAGACCATGCTTGCGCAGGCAGACCCCGGCCGACCGGTACGGCCCGACGAGTGCGGGTGCGGTCTCCTCCACCTTGCGCAGGCTGATCGCGGCCATGGTCCCCCCTTGGTGATCCCCCCTGGCTTTCCAGGAAGCCGAGCCTAAGGGTTCGCCGCCGATCACGAGCGGTGCGGCCGCACAGTGCGGCCGCGGGGGCTCAGTGGGCCCACTTCCGGCGCAGCACCTCCTCGGCCGGTTTGCCGTGCGGGGTGTAGGCCAGGCGTGCCGGTGTCTCTCCGCTGCCCGGCCAGTCGTCCCACATCCACCAGCAGACGCCGGCCCACCAGTTCTGGCCCTCGAAGGAGTCGAGGAGCGCCTGGTAGGCGGCGGCCTGTTCGGCGTTCGCCGGGTGTGTGCTGACGGTCCAGGAGTACGGGGCCGTGGTGGAGCCGCGCTGGCTGACGTAGCCGGCCTCGGTGAACAGGATCCGGCGATGCTGCCGTGCGGAGTACGCGGCGAGTTTCTGCCGGATCGAGGCCCAGGCGCGGTCCAGCAGGGCGGGATCGGTGGTGGGTTTCTCGGCGAGGGGCCAGTAGGCGTCGATGCCGATGAGGTCGAGGGCCTTCCAGAAGTGGATGTGCTGGTACTCGTCGTAGTTGGCGGCGTAGGTCAGCGGGCCCTCGTAGTGGTCGCGGACCGCCTTGATCACCTTCGTCCAGGCGGTGGTGTCGCCGGAGACCCCGGCGAGTTCGGTGCCGACCGCGAACTGTTCGGCTCCGGTGCCGGCGGCGATGTCCGCGTAGTGGGTGATGAAGCGGCGGTAGGCGGCGAACCAGGCGGCCCGGTCGCGGGGGCGGATCTCGGCGCGGTCCAGGTCGCCGGGGAGGTCCACGTGCGGTTTGATCATCACCTTGAGGCCGGCCGCGTGCGCGCGCCCGACGATCCTGCGCAGGCTCGCGTCGCTCGCGGTCTCCTCGGTGGTGTGCATGCCCGTGTCGGTGACGCGCTTCTGGTACCAGGTCGGGGTGAAGGTGACCCAGCGTGCCCCGGTGGCCCGGATGCCGCGCAGATAGCGGGGTGCGGCCGGGCTGTCGTAGTCGGTGCGGTTCCACGAGGGCAGGGTGATGCCGCGCATGGTCGAGGTCCCCGGTCCGGGACGGGAGGCGTGCGTGGCGCCGTGGCCGGACCCCTGGCCCGGGCCGGTGGACACGCATCCGCCGACGGCGACGAGGACCGCCGCCACGAAGGCGACGGTCCTCCTCTTCACAGCGGGCGCCGTCACAGCGCCGCCGGGCTGACGAAGGTGTAGCCGAGTGCCCTGATGCCGTCGATCGTGTCCTTCAACGGCTGCACCGGGTAGTAGGGGTGGTAGAAGAAGCTCGCCACTCCATCCCGTACGGCCAGGTTGGCCCTGGCCGAGGCGATGAGGTCGGCGGGCAGGCGCGCCGGGTGGTTGTTGTACGCCTCCGGCTCGTAGTTGCCGATGTCCTCGGGCAGCACCTTGGTGCCGTACACGTCGTTCACCACGTACGGGAAGAACTGGCCGATGAACCGGTTCGGGTCGGACGAGGCCCCGCTCAGCGTCCCGGCGAAGTAGAGCGAACGCTCCAGGCGCGCCGAGAAGTTGGAGCCGAAGACCCTGTAGTCGGCCGCGGAGCCCGCGTAGTGCGGGGTGGTCCACAGCGTGGGCCTCGGCAGACCGGCCGCGGCGAACGCGGCGAGTGCGGCGGTGACCCTGCTCTGTGCCCAGACGCTGGAGTCCTCGGCCGGCGGGCCGTCGTAGACGACGTTGTTCGCGGCGTCGATGTGCGCCCGGTAGAACTCGAAGTCGTCACCGGTCACGCCGTTGTAGGGGTTGTCGACGTTGCTGTACTGGTGCGTGTAGCCGTGGTCCATCAGGACCGCGC
The DNA here is from genome assembly GCF_001513965.1 of Streptomyces cellostaticus. Classification (GTDB taxonomy): domain Bacteria; phylum Actinomycetota; class Actinomycetes; order Streptomycetales; family Streptomycetaceae; genus Streptomyces; species Streptomyces cellostaticus. Next base: position 330,563 of record NZ_KQ948016.1, read on the forward strand.
CATGACTCAGCATGTACTTCAGCGCGCTGACCACCTGCGGCCGCTGCGCGAGCGTGATCGTCTGCGGGACGCCGTTGTTGTAGGTGCCCTTGGGGTCCGTGTAGACGGGGATCACGTTGATGCCGTAGGGGATCTGCTGCGAGTAGAGGTAGTCGGCCATCGTCCGCAGCTCGGTGGGGTTCGAGTCGGGGCTGATGTCCTCCAGGCGCACCATCGCCCGGTGCCGCTCGGCGGTGGCCGGGGCGAGGGCGTCGAAGAGCAGGTCCTCGAAGGCGATGACGCGGTCGCTCTCGGAGACGTAGGCGAAGGGGATCTCGCCGATGTAGGTGAGGTTGGCCGAGCGGACCGCCCAGCCGAAGGTGTGCCCGTTGGAGCTGTCCAGGCCCATCGCAACCGTGGTGACCTGCGGATACCCGGTGCCCGTCAGGATGTTGGGGCGCAGCACTCCGCCGTCCTGGCCGGCGGGGATGGTACGGGTCAGCGTCTGGCCGCGGTACGTCACCTGTGTGACGTTGCCGACCGAGCCGCCGTCCTCGTAGTACGACGTCGTGGGGTCCCAGCCGTACTTCTGCGTGAACTGGGTGACCCCCACCGAGTTGGCCATGCCCCAGATGTTGGCGCCCATCCAGATCACCGGGTGCGAGGTGGCGGAGGCGTCCTGGTAGAAGGCGGCGGGAATGGCGTCCGGGAGGGTGCCGCCGTAGTACGTGGAGCCGAGGTAGACGGTGGCGGTGTACTGCTCGACCATCCCGGCGGTGTAGTCCTGGACCGGCTTGGCCGTCACCGTGCCGAAGTGGCCGGCGAGGTTGGCGGTGGCCATCGCGTACAGCTCGCCCAGCTGTCCGTAGGGGCCGGTCGTGTCGTAGAGCACGAGGGCGCTCGTGCCGGCGGGGGCGGCGGCGTCCGCCCGGACGAGCGGGGCCGCCTTCCGGGTCACCGCGCTCGCGGTGCGCGCCGGGACCGCGGCCGCGGTCCGGGTCGCGTTCTGGTGCGGCCGGGCACGGCGGGCCTTGTCGGCCTTGAGCTGGGCCTTCGCCCAGCCCTTGAGGTTGACGCGGTTGAGTCCGGACGTGGTGCCGCGGGATTCGCCGGGGCGATGGTTCCCCCCGGCCGCCTGGGCGCCCGCGGCCAGGAATGTGCCGCTGAGCAGCGCTGCGACGAGCAGCAGAACGATGGAGATCCTGGAGGTTCCCCGCCTCCGGGACGAGATCAAAGGTCTCACGATCTTCCCCCCACTTTGCCAATCAATGGCAAAGGCTTTTGCTGGCAAGAAGCCACCGATTCTTCTGGCGACCGAGAAGGGTGTCAATGGCCACTGGGTGAATTCCCGTGGCCCATCAGACACCATCGGAAGATCCGACATGCCCTTTTTCTGGTTTCGCCTCTGATGCGCCCCGGCGCCTGCTACGTTCATCTTCGCGCGTTGGGGACGCGCATCGAAATGTGGGGGGACAATGTACGGACGACCCGCCCTGGGCACACTGCTGCCCCTTGCCGGGGCGATGGCCGCACCGGAAGCGATACCGGGCTTACCTTTGGCCAAAGCACTACAGGCGACGGCCGGAGCCGGATTCCTGTTCTATTGCCTGACCGCCTGCCTGATCCTGCTGGTCCGGATACGTCTGCGCCGACAGACACAGCGGCAGGCGCATGCCGGGGGCACTCGTGATAACTGAGCTGCTTCTGTGGTCGAGCATCACGTTGATCGTGATGGCCGGCTGTTACAACACCAGCCTTTTCCTTCTCTCACGGCGCAGAATTCGCCGCTCCCGGATCGACCGGAGAGAGCGCTTCTACGTATTTCTGCTCGCCTGTCTGAACGAAGAGAAAGTACTGTCCGAAAGCCTGGCGCGCATCACTTCCCTGCCCGCCGGGAATTTCATGGCACTGGTCATCGACGACGGCTCCGACGACCGCACCAGCGAGATCGCGCTGGCCGCGGATCCGGACCTGGTCCGGCTGCACCGGCGTACCCCGCCGAACGCACGCCGGGGCAAGGGCGCCGCGCTCAACGACGGGGTACGGCATCTCAGGGAGTCCGGCCTGCTGGACGGCCATGACCCGGCGGACGTCGTGCTGTGCGTGGTCGACGCCGACGGACGGCTCGACCCGCACGTCGTGCAGTCCGTCGACCCCTACTTCGACGACCCTGGCACGGGCGCGGTTCAGGTCTGCGTCCGTATGTACAACCGTGGGCAGGGGCTGCTGGCCCGCATGCAGGACATGGAGTTCGTCGTCTACGGCGACGTGTTCCAGAGTGCGCGCCGCTTCATCGGCAGCGTGGGCATGGGCGGCAACGGGCAGTTCATGCGGCTGTCGGCGCTCAACACGCTGGAGGGTGCCGGCCCGTGGAGCGACAGCCTCACCGAGGACCTCGACCTCGGCGTGCGGCTGATCGCCAAGGGCTGGACCAACATGCACTGCACCACCGCCGCGGTCTCCCAGCAGGCCGTGCTCAGCCTGCGGCGCCTGATCCGGCAGCGATCCCGCTGGTTCCAGGGGCACCTGCAGTCCGCCGGTCTCGTCCCGCTCATCCTGCGGGAGGTGCCGACCCGGCCGGCGCTGGACATGCTCTACCACCTGTCCAGCCCCGTCCTGATCCTGCTCACCTCGCTGCTGCCGATCTCCTTCCTGGTCGCCCTGGGCGCCACCGTCGTGGCCTCCCTCCAGGTGGGACATCCGCTCGTCTCGCCCATGTGGCTGCTCGGCCCGTATCTGCTGTCGTTCACGACCGCCTACGCGTACGGCTTCGTGTACGCCAAGCGGGAGCGCGAACTCGGGCTGGTGCGCTGTGTGCTCCTCGCCCATGTCTTCGTCTTCTACGGCTACATCTGGTTCTTCGCCGGCTGGTGGGGGTTCTGGCGGATGCTCACCGGCAAGCAGACCTGGCTGAAAACCGCGCGCACCTGAGGACGCCCGTCCTCCCTCTCTCGCGGCTTTCCCGCCGCGCATCTCTCCTCTCATCTCTCATCTCCGCACCGCTCACGCGGTCCTGCGACGACCGCGCATGCCCTAGGGGGGCCCTGTCATGTCCACACATCCCTCAACCCTGCCCGTACGCGCCATGCTCGTGCTGGGCACCCGGCCGGAAGCGATCAAACTGGCGCCCGTGGCACGGGCGATGGCCGACGACCCGCAGTTCGAACCGATCGTCGTCACCACCGGCCAGCACCGCGAGATGCTCCACCAGATGCTCGGCCTGCTGTGCGTCGACGTACGGATCGCGCTCGACGTGATGCGCAGCCGCCAGGAGCTGTCCGAGCTGACCGCCCGGCTGGTCGGCGAGCTCGGCGAGGTCATGCGCGGTGAGCGGCCGGACCTGGTCGTGGTGCAGGGGGACACCACGACCGCGCTGGCCGGCGCCCTGGCCGCCTTCTACGAGAAGATCCCGGTCGCCCATGTCGAGGCGGGACTGCGCACCGGAGTCATCGACAACCCCTTCCCGGAGGAACTCAACCGCAGCCTGATCGGCCGCATCGCCCGCTGGCACTTCGCCCCGACCCCGCGCGCGGCCCGGCACCTGACCGACGAGGGCGTCCCCGCGGAGCAGGTCTTCACCACCGGCAACACGGTGATCGACAACCTCCTGTGGGTGCTGGCCGAGGGCACCGGAACCTCCGCCTTCCGCACCGGCGCCAAGCGGATCCTGGTCACCCTGCACCGGCGGGAGAACCAGGGCGAGCGGATGCGCGGCATGGGCCGGGCGCTGGCCCGGCTCGCGCACCGCGGTGACGCGGAGATCGTGCTGCCGCTGCACAAGAGCCCCGCCGTCCGCGACGCACTGCTGCCCGAACTCGACGGCCACACCGGCATCTCGCTCGTCGAGCCGCTCGACTACGTGGACTTCGCGGCGACGCTGGCCGAGTGCGACCTGGTCCTCACCGACTCCGGCGGTATCCAGGAGGAGGCCCCCAGCCTGAGCAAGCCCGCGCTGGTGCTGCGCACGACCACCGAGCGCCCGGAGGCGGTCGAGGCGGGTGCGGCCCGGCTGATCGGCACGGACCCGGACGCCATCGTGACCTGGGCCGAGAAGCTCCTGGACGATCCGGCGGAGTACCGGAGGATGGCGGCCGCGGGCAATCCGTTCGGCGACGGGCTCGCCGCCACCCGCGTACTCGCCCAATTGGCCGAGGACTTCGCCGCCGAAGTACCCGTCGGCCTCACCGCGTCCGGGCCATACTCGGCTGCATGACCTCGTCACTCCTGCGCCCCCGCCGCCGGATCCCGCCGATCCCGCAGGGGCGCAGGGGCCGTCTTCTCACCGCCCTGGCACTCGCGCTCACACTGACCGCGCTCCTCGCGGTCACCCTGAGCCAGTGCCAGGGCGGCGGCTCACCACCGCCCAGGCCCTGGATCGACGGCACGACGCACGGCCGCTGGCTCTCCGTGTTCAACGGCCATGGCACCAACCTGGGCGACGACGACTCCCTGTCGCTGTCCCCCAGAGCCGCGGAGGATCCTGGTACGACGCACGCGGGCCTTGTGGTGAGCACCGCCTCGTACACCGACGTGCGGTACGACGCGCGTATGCGGACGGTGCAGCAGCTGCGGGATCCCGACCCGAACCCGTGGGAGGTGCCGTGGCTGGTGTGGGCATACACCGACCCGGAGCACTTCTACTACATCACCCTCAAGCCCAACGGCTGGGAGCTGGGCAAGCGGGATCCCGCATATCCGGGGGGCCAGCGTTTCCTGGCCACGGGGAAGACCAGGTACCCCGTGGGCGACTGGTACGAGGTGCGGGCGGAGCAGCGTGGCGCGGTGCTTGCGGTGTCGGTGGGCGGGAAGCCGCTGGTGACGTTCACGGACACCGAGCGCCCTTACAGCCGGGGCAGGGTGGGGGCTTACACCGAGGACGCGACCGTGAAGTTCGAGGGGCTGAAGGCTGGTTCGCGCTGAAAAGGCGGCGGCGCCCGCCCAGTCCGGTCGGGGACTTCGGGCAGGCGCCACCAGTGTTCCGTACGCCTTTGTACGGGACGTCTTCGATGAACCGTCAGACCATCAGCGCGCGGTCCGTCGGACGGATCGGGGCCGGCAGGTCGCTGGCTCCGGTCAGGCGGCGGTCGACACCGCGGGCGGCCGAGCGGCCCTCCGCGATCGCCCACACGATCAGGGACTGGCCGCGGCCGGCGTCGCCGGCGACGAACACACCCGGCACGTTGGTCTGGAAGTCGGCGTCGCGGGCGATGTTACCGCGTTCGTCGAGGTCCAGGCCGAACTGCTCCACAAGACCGTTCTCCCGGTCGGTGCCGGTGAAGCCCATGGCGAGGGTGACCAGCTGGGCCGGGATCTTGCGCTCGGTGCCCGGCTTCGGGGTCAGCTTGCCGTCCACGAACTCGACCTCGGTGAGGTGCAGCCACTGGACGTTGCCGTCCTCGTCGCCCTCGAAGTGGGTGGTGGAGACGGAGTAGACCCGCTCGCCGCCCTCCTCGTGGGCCGAGGTGACCTTGTAGAGCATCGGGAAGGTCGGCCAGGGCTGGGCGACCGCGTTCCGCTCGTCGTTCGGGCGGGGCATGATCTCCAGCTGGGTGACGGAGGCCGCGCCCTGGCGGTGGGCGGTGCCCACGCAGTCGGCACCGGTGTCGCCGCCGCCGATGACCACGACGTGCTTGCCCTCGGCCGAGACCGGAGCGGTGACGTAGTCGCCCTCCTGGACCTTGTTGGCCAGCGGCAGGTACTCCATCGCCTGGTAGACGCCCTTGAGGTCGCGGCCGGGCACCGGCAGGTCGCGGGCGGTCGTCGCGCCGACGGCCAGGACCACGGCGTCGTACCGCTTCTTCAGGTCCGTCGCCTTCAGGTCACGGCCGATCTCGATGCCGGTGCGGAAGCGGGTGCCCTCCGCGCGCATCTGCTCGATACGGCGGTTGATGTGCCGCTTCTCCATCTTGAACTCGGGGATCCCGTACCGCAGGAGGCCTCCGATGCGGTCCGCGCGCTCGTAGACGGCGACGGTGTGGCCGGCCCGGGTCAGCTGCTGGGCGGCGGCCAGGCCCGCCGGGCCCGAGCCGATGACCGCGACGGTCTTGCCGGACAGGCGCTCGGGGATCTGCGGGGCGACGTCCCCGGTCTCCCACGCCTTGTCGATGATCGAGACCTCGACGTTCTTGATGGTGACGGCCGGCTGGTTGATGCCGAGCACGCACGCCGACTCGCAGGGGGCCGGGCAGAGGCGACCGGTGAACTCCGGGAAGTTGTTGGTCGCGTGCAGGCGCTCCTGGGCGGCGGCCCAGTCCTCGCGGTAGGCGTAGTCGTTCCACTCGGGGATGAGGTTCCCCAGCGGACAGCCGTTGTGGCAGAACGGGATGCCGCAGTCCATGCACCGGCTGGCCTGCTTGCTGATGATCGGCAGCAGGGAGCCGGGGACGTAGACCTCGTTCCAGTCCTTGACGCGCTCGGCGACGGGGCGGGTCTTGGCGACCTCACGGCCGTGGTTCAGGAAGCCCTTCGGGTCAGCCATTGATCGCCGCCTCCATCATCTTCTCGGTGATCTCGGTCTCGGAGAGACCGGCTCGCTCGGCGGCGTCCTTGGCGGCGAGCACTGCCTTGTACGTGCTGGGGATGATCTTGCTGAACCGCTCCACGGCCACGTCCCAGTCGGCGAGCAGCTTCTCGGCGACCGTCGAGCCGGTCTCCTCGGCGTGACGGCGCACCACGTCGTGCAGCCACTGCTTGTCCGTGTCGTCCAGCGCCTCGACCGCGTCGACGTTGCCGATGTTGACGTTGTCGCGGTCGAGGTCGATGACGTAGGCGATGCCGCCGGACATGCCCGCCGCGAAGTTGCGGCCGGTCTGGCCGAGGACGACCGCGTGACCGCCGGTCATGTACTCGCAGCCGTGGTCGCCCACGCCCTCGGAGACGACCAGCGCGCCGGAGTTGCGCACGCAGAACCGCTCACCGGTACGACCGCGCAGGAACAGCTCGCCGCCGGTGGCGCCGTAGGCGATGGTGTTGCCCGCGATGGTCGAGTACTCGGCGAGGTGGTCGGCCGCACGGTCCGGGCGGACGACGACCCGGCCGCCGGACAGGCCCTTGCCCACGTAGTCGTTGGCGTCGCCCTCCAGGCGCAGCGTGACGCCGCGCGGCAGGAACGCGCCGAAGGACTGGCCGGCCGAGCCGGTGAAGGTGATGTCGATGGTGTCGTCGGGCAGGCCCGCACCGCCGAACTTCTTCGTCACCTCGTGGCCCAGCATGGTGCCGACCGTGCGGTTGATGTTGCGGATGGCGACCTGGGCGCGCACCGGCTGTGCCTCGGTGGCGTCGGAGGCGGCCAGCGCGTCCGCGGCGAGCTTGATCAGCTCGTTGTCCAGGGCCTTCTCCAGGCCGTGGTCCTGGGCGACGATCCGGTGGCGCGCCGCGCCCTCGGGCAGCGACGGCACGTGGAACAGCGGCTCCAGGTCCAGGCCCTGCGCCTTCCAGTGGTCGACGGCCCGCGCCACGTCGAGGACCTCGGCGTGGCCGACGGCCTCCTCGATGGAGCGGAAGCCCAGCTCGGCGAGGATCTCGCGGACCTCCTCGGCGATGAACTGGAAGAAGTTCACCACGTACTCGGCCTTGCCGGCGAAGCGGTCGCGCAGCGTCGGGTTCTGGGTGGCGATGCCGACCGGGCAGGTGTCCAGGTGGCAGACGCGCATCATCACGCAGCCGGAGACGACGAGCGGAGCGGTCGCGAAACCGAACTCCTCGGCGCCGAGCAGCGCGGCGATGACCACGTCACGGCCGGTCTTCAGCTGGCCGTCGGTCTGGACCACGATCCGGTCGCGCAGGCCGTTGAGCAGCAGCGTCTGCTGGGTCTCGGCCAGGCCCAGCTCCCAGGGACCGCCCGCATGCTTCAGGGAGGTCAGCGGGGAGGCACCCGTACCGCCGTCGTGACCGGAGATCAGGACCACGTCCGCGTGCGCCTTGGACACACCGGCCGCGACCGTGCCGACGCCGACCTCGGAGACCAGCTTGACGTGAATCCGCGCCTGCGGGTTCACGTTCTTCAGGTCGTGGATCAGCTGGGCCAGGTCCTCGATGGAGTAGATGTCGTGGTGCGGCGGCGGGGAGATGAGGCCCACGCCCGGCGTCGAGTGACGCGTCTTCGCGACCCACGGGTAGACCTTGTGGCCGGGCAGCTGGCCGCCCTCGCCGGGCTTGGCGCCCTGGGCCATCTTGATCTGGATGTCGTCGGCGTTGACGAGGTACTCGCTCGTCACACCGAAGCGGCCGGAGGCCACCTGCTTGATGGCGCTGCGCCGTGCCGGGTCGTACAGGCGGTCCGGGTCCTCGCCGCCCTCACCGGTGTTGGACTTGCCGCCCAGCTGGTTCATGGCGATGGCGAGGGTCTCGTGCGCCTCCTTGGAGATGGAGCCGTACGACATCGCGCCCGTCGAGAACCGCTTGACGATCTCGGAGACCGGCTCGACCTCGTCCACGGAGATCGGCGCGCGGTCCGACGTGAAGCCGAACAGGCCGCGCAGCGTCATCAGCCGCTCGGACTGCTCGTTCACGCGCCCGGTGTACTTCTTGAAGATGTCGTAGCGGCCGGAGCGCGTGGAGTGCTGGAGGCGGAAGACCGTCTCCGGGTCGAACAGGTGCGGCTCGCCCTCGCGGCGCCACTGGTACTCGCCGCCGATCTCCAGCGCGCGGTGCGCCGGGGCGATGCCGGAGGCCGGGTAGGCCTTGGCGTGGCGGGCGGCGACCTCCTTGGCGATGACGTCGATACCGACGCCGCCGATCTTGGTGGCGGTGCCGTTGAAGTACTTCTCCACGAAGGCGTCGTCCAGGCCGACGGCCTCGAAGACCTGGGCGCCGCGGTAGGAGGCCACGGTGGAGATGCCCATCTTGGACATGACCTTCAGGACACCCTTGCCGAGGGCGTAGATCAGGTTGCGGATGGCCTTCTCGGGCTCGATGTCCGACAGGAACGTGCCCGCGCGGACCAGGTCCTCGACGGACTCCATCGCCAGGTACGGGTTGACGGCGGCGGCGCCGAAGCCGATCAGCAGGGCGACGTGGTGGACCTCGCGGACGTCGCCGGCTTCGACCAGCAGGCCCACGTGGGTGCGCTGCTTGGTGCGGATGAGGTGGTGGTGGACGGCCGCGGTGAGCAGCAGTGACGGGATCGGCGCGTGCTCGGCGTCGGAGTGGCGGTCCGAGAGGACGATCAGACGGGCGCCGTTCTCGATGGCCGCGTCGGCCTCGGCACAGATCTCCTCGATGCGCGCGGCGAGGGCGTCACCGCCGCCGGAGACCCGGTACAGGCCCGACAGGGTCGCGGCCTTGAAGCCGGGCATGTCGCCGTCGGCGTTGATGTGGATGAGCTTGGCCAGCTCGTCGTTGTCGATGACCGGGAAGGGCAGCACGACCGACCGGCAGGAGGCGGCGTTCGGGTCGAGCAGGTTGCCCTGCGGGCCGAGGGACGAGCGCAGGGAGGTGACCAGCTCCTCGCGGATCGCGTCCAGCGGCGGGTTGGTGACCTGCGCGAAGAGCTGGGTGAAGTAGTCGAACAGCAGCCGCGGGCGCTCGGAGAGGGCCGCGATCGGCGAGTCCGTGCCCATGGAGCCGATCGGCTCGGCGGCGGACTTGGCCATCGGCGCCAGGATGACGCGCAGCTCCTCCTCGGTGTAACCGAAGGTCTGCTGGCGGCGGGTGACCGAGGCGTGGGTGTGGACGATGTGCTCGCGCTCGGGCAGGTCGCCCAGCTCGATCTCGCCGGCCTCCAGCCACTCGGCGTACGGAGCCTCGGCGGCCAGCTGCGCCTTGATCTCGTCGTCCTCGATGATGCGGTGCTCGGCGGTGTCGACGAGGAACATCCGGCCGGGCTGCAGGCGGCCCTTGCGGACGACCCTGGCCGGGTCGATGTCGAGGACGCCGACCTCGGAGCCGAGGACGACGAGGCCCTCGTCGGTGACCCAGTAGCGGCCGGGGCGCAGACCATTGCGGTCGAGCACGGCGCCGACCTGGGTGCCGTCGGTGAAGGTGACACAGGCCGGGCCGTCCCAGGGCTCCATCATCGTGGAGTGGAACTGGTAGAAGGCGCGCCGTGCCGGGTCCAGGGAGTCGTGGTTCTCCCACGCCTCCGGGATCATCATCAGCACGGAGTGCGGGAGCGAGCGGCCGCCGAGGTGGAGCAGCTCGAGCACCTCGTCGAAGGACGCCGAGTCGGAGGCGTCCGGCGTACACACCGGGAAGATGCGCTCGATCGCCTTCTGGTCGGCAGAGCCGAACAAGTCGGAGACCAGCTGGGACTCGCGGGCGCGCATCCAGTTGCGGTTGCCCTTGACGGTGTTGATCTCACCGTTGTGCGCGACGAAGCGGTAGGGGTGCGCGAGCGGCCACGACGGGAAGGTGTTCGTGGAGAAGCGCGAGTGGACGAGCGCGACGGCCGAGGCGAAGCGGCGGTCGGACAGGTCCGGGAAGAAGGGCTCCAGCTGGCCGGTGGTCAGCATGCCCTTGTAGACGATCGTGCGGGCGGAGAGGGACGGGAAGTAGACACCGGCCTCCCGCTCGGCGCGCTTGCGCAGCACGAAGGCCTTGCGGTCGAGCGCGATGCCCTCGCTCGAACCGTCGGCCACGAACACCTGACGGAAGACCGGCATGGTGGACCGGGCGGTGGCGCCCAGCAGTTCCGGCGCGACGGGGACCTCGCGCCAGCCGAGGACGGTCAGACCCTCCTCGGACGCGATCGTCTCGATCTTCGAGACGGCGTCCTGGGCCCCGTCCTCCGGGAGGAAGGCGATGCCGACCGCGTACGAGCCCGCCGCGGGGAGTTCAAATCCGGCCACCTCACGGAAGAAGGCGTCCGGCACCTGGGAGAGGATGCCCGCGCCGTCGCCGGAGTCGGGCTCGGAGCCGGTGGCGCCGCGGTGCTCGAGGTTACGCAGAACCGTGAGCGCCTGTTCGACCAGCGTATGGCTCGCCTCGCCGGTGAGGGTGGCCACGAAGCCGACGCCACAGGCGTCGTGCTCGTTGCGGGGGTCGTACATACCCTGCGCAGCAGGGCGAGCATCCATGAAGGACCAGTTCTGGCCATTCGCGGAATGCTGGGACGGCTGGCGCGGCGTACGCATCGGCTCTCCCGTCGTCGTCATGTGGCATGTGGCAAGTGCCGAGGGACGACGTTGGCCCTCTGCGGAGTGCAAAATTTCGTGCAGGTTACATGATGGAGCGGATCTCGGGAACCGGATACTCCGTTCCAGCATGCGGACGCCGCGTGGGGTGCGGCAGGTGCCGCGGGGTCACGGCAGGCGCCGCACACGGCGGCGGAAAGTATGGGGGGATCGAGCAGGACAAGATCGATCAGATCGGCGTCCGTCGGCCCTAGGAGAACGGGGGAGCGTCTTTCACTCCTCCCGCGAGTGCGCCGCAGGCGTCATTGCCCACAGCGCTTACGGCTCATGCCCGGTGGTTAAGCATTCGAAACCAGCGAGTAACGGCTACTTATGCGGCCCCTCGCATAAGTAGCGGTCAAGCTATCCTACGGCCGTTCCGAACAGGCTGCCCAGGGCGTACGTCACACCGGCCGCCGCACCGCCGAGCGCGAGCTGCCTGACCCCGCTGTACCACCAGGTCCGCGCGGTCACCTTGGCCACGACCGCACCGCAACCGAAGAGCCCGGCGAGCGCGAGCAGTACGGCCGGCCAGAGGGCGGTCGCACCCAGCAGGAACGGCAGGACGGGCAGCAGGGCGCCGAGCGCGAACGACCCGAAGGACGACACCGCGGCCACCAGCGGCGACGGCAGATCGCCGGGGTCGATGCCCAGCTCCTCGCGGGCATGGATCTCAAGGGCCTGCTCGGGATCCTCGGACAGCTGCCGGGCGACCTCACGGGCCAGTGCGGGCTCGACCCCGCGGGCCACGTACAGTGCGGCGAGCTCGTTCTCCTCGTCCTGCGGATGCTTGCGCAGTTCGCGTCGCTCGACGTCGAGTTCGGCCTCGACGAGTTCACGCTGGGAGGCGACGGAGGTGTACTCGCCGGCCGCCATGGAGAAGGCGCCGGCGGCGAGCCCCGCGAGCCCGGTGATGACGATCGTCTGATGGCTGACGGAACCGCCCGCCACGCCGGTCATCAGGGCGAGGTTGGAGACCAGGCCGTCCATCGCGCCGAAGACGGCGGGGCGCAGCCAGCCGCCGTTGACGTCACGGTGCGTGTGGTTGTCGCGGTGCGCCGCGTGCAGCGGTGCCTCGGTTTCGATGATGGCCATGCGGGGTCCCCCCAGGAAGCTTAGCCAAAGCTAACTTTGGACGAGTTCTACTTTTCGACAACACCGAACCTACGCCGATAATTTCCACGCCGCCAGCAAGGAAAGGCTCGGCTAACCTGCGGTTTTGCCACCGAATGCTCATCCGTGATGATCAGCGCTCAGATGCCGTGTGGGTGATGCGGGCCCCGCAAAGGCTCGCGCGGGCCGTGTCCGTGGGACACATCCGCAAAGGGGCTCCCAGGCCCTTGCCCGAAGGAGAGGCCGCCCATGGCATCGACTGCCTGCACTCCCCCGCTCGCGGCGCCCGGGGACGCCGCCGGACTCCGCGAACGGGCGCGCGGCGCACTGCTCGGCCTGGCCGTGGGCGATGCGCTCGGGGCGCCCGCGGAGAACCTCAGGCCCTCCGAGATCCGCGCCCGCTGGGGCCGCATCACGGGGTACGTCACCAAGGCGCCGTCCGGCACGGACGACACCGAGTACGCGATCTTCTCGGGCCTGCTGCTGGCCCGGCACGGCTCGGCACTGACCCCCGCCCATGTCGAGGCCGCCTGGCACGAGTGGATCGCCGACCGGGCCGAGGGCCCCTTCCGCGGCGCCGGCTTCAGCGAGCGCGGCACGCTGGAGAACCTGCGCCGGGGGCTTGCGGCCCCCATCTCCGCCCAGCACCGCCACGCCTGGAGCGACGGCCTGGCGATGCGGGCGGCCCCCTTCGGCGTCTTCGCGGCGGGTCGCCCCGCCGAGGCGGCGCGACTGGTGGCGATCGACGGCTCGGTCAGCCATGAGGGCGAGGGCATCTACGGCGGCCAGGCGGTCGCTGCGGGAGTGGCGGCGGCGATGGCGGGCGCCTCGCCCGCGGTGGTGATCGCCTCGGCCCTCGCCGTCGTGCCCGACGACTCCTGGACGGCCCGCTCCCTGCGCCGCGCGGTGACCGTGGCCCACCGCGGCGAACGCGCGGTGCGCTCCGCGGTGGTGATCGGCGGCTACCCCTGGACCGACCTGGCGCCCGAGGCGATCGCCCTCGCCTTCGGCGCGTACGCGGCGGCCGACGGCGACTTCCGGGAGGCGGTCCTCACGGCGGTCAACATGGGCCGCGACGCGGACACGACGGCGGCGGTTGCGGGCGCGCTGTCCGGCGCGACACAAGGCCTCTCGGCCATCCCCCCGGACTGGGCAGCAGCCATCGGCCCGGCGAGGGGCCGCTGCCTGCCGTCCATGGCCGGACATCACGTCCTGGACGTGGCGGAACTGCTGGTACCGGAGGAGGGCGGGAAGTGGGGGGCGGGGGTGGTGGTACCGGACTTCCTGCCGACGGCGGTACCGGATCCTGTCCCGGAGAGGGAGCCGGACCTCGCGTCGGGGCGGAGCCCCCTGGTGGGGGCCGGAAACACCGGTATCCCGGACAGTGAGGGTCGGCCATGACACGGCGCCGTATCGAGGGACTCCTCCTCGGCCTCGCCGCAGGAGACGCCGCCGGCTGGCCCGCAGCACGGCACCGCGCCGCCCGCATGCCCGAGTGGACCCGCAGACTGACCCGCGAACTGGACACCTTCGCCGAACTCAACGCCACCACCACCCTCCCCGTGCCGATCGCGCTCAACCAGCCCCCCGAGCCGCTCCGCCTGGGCCCCTCCGACGACGCCGAGTGGGCGGCGTTCGCCGCGGAAGCGGTCCTGCGGGCCGGCGACGACGACGTACTCGGCGACCTCAGCCGGGAACGCCGTATGCGCACCGCCATCGACCTCACCTGGACCGCCGTGGCCGCAGAGGTCGCCGCGGCGGCGGACCGCGCCCCCGAGATCGAGTCCGCCGTACTCCCGCTGCGCGCCCGCATCTCCGTCCGGGCCGGCCTCGGCAACCTCGCCGCCGGCCTGCGCCCGCCCGCCACCGGCCACGACAACCCGCACTACTTCGACGACGCGGCCTGCGTCCGCGCCTGCGTCCTCGCCGTGGCCCACCCCGGCGACCCCGGGCGCGCCGCCGACCTCGCCGAGTTCGACGCCCGCTACACCCAGGACGGCGACGGCGTGCACGGCGCCCGGGCGATGGCGGCGGCTCTCGCGCTCGCCCTCGCCGGAGCGGACCCGGACACCTGCGTGACGGCCGCGCTCGCCGAACTCCCCGAACAGACGGAGATCGGCCGCAACGCCCGCCACGCCCTCGTCCTGGCCAAGGACTGCGTCGAGGACAGCGAGTCGGCCTTCGCCCTCGTCCCCCTCCTGGAACACCAGATCGTCGACCACGTCTACAGCTACGGCATCGCCGCCGCCGAGACCGTCCCCGTCGCGCTCGCCCTGGCCACGGCCGCGCGGGGCCGTATCGCCGAGGCCGTCCCCGCCGCCGCGTGCCTGTCCCGGGTCGCCGACTCCGCCCCCGCCCTCGTGGGCGCGCTCACCGGCGCCCTGGGCGGCGGCGCGGCCGTCCCGGCCACCTGGCGGGATGCCTGCCGCACCCTGTCCGGCTGCGCCCTGCCCCGCCTCACCGGCACCGATCTGGTGGAACTCGCCGAACTCCTGGAAGCGACGGAGCGGGCCCGACCAGGAGGATGATTCGGGGCATGACGCCCAAAGGAGAAGAAAGCCAAGGAGCCGGTCTGGCCGAACGGATCACCGGAGCCCTGGTCGGGGCCGCCGTCGGTGACGCGCTCGGCGGTCCCGTCGAGGGCTACTCCCCCGAGCAGATCACCGACCGGCACGGCGGCCGCGTGCACGGCATCGTCGGTCCCTGGCACGGCGACGCCTGGCGCACCGCCCGCCCCCTCGCCCCGTACCACAAGGGCGACGGGCACGTCACCGACGACACCTTGATGACGCACGCGCTGGTACGGGTCTACGCCCGCGTCCGCGACCACCTCGACGCGTACGCCGTCGCCGACCACCTGGTGCCGGACCTGATGACCAACCCGCGCTGGATCCCGGAGCTGGAGGCCGAGACGCTGCCGCTGCACCGCGTCTTCCTCGCCGAGAAGTGGCTCGTCGCGCGGCTGGCCTACGGTCATGTGGACCCCCGGGAAGCGGGCGTCGGCAACATCGTCAACTGCGGCGCGGCGATGTACATGGCCCCCGTCGGCCTGGTCAACGCGGCCAACCCGGCCGCCGCGTACGCCGAGGCTCTGGACATCGCGGGCGCGCACCAGTCGTCGTACGGCAGGGAGGCGGCCGGCGTCTTCGCCGCGGCCGTCGCCGCCGCCACCGCACCGGGCGCGACCCCGGAGTCGGTCGTGGCCGCCTGTCTGTCCCTGGCGAGGGACGGCACGCGCACGGCGATCGAGAAGGTCTGCGAAGTGGCCTGCGGCCACGGCGACTTCGAGTCGGCCCTGGTCCCGCTGCGCGCGGCGGTGGCCCCGTACGACACGGTCGGCCCCGACTACCGCGCCCCCTCCCTCGGCGCGCGCCGCCCCTCCCGTCTGCACTCCATCGAGGAACTCCCCATCGCCCTGGGTATGTTGCTGGTCGCCGGCGGCGACTTCCGCCAGGCGGTGCTGGGTTCGGTCAACTACGGCCGTGACTGCGACTCGATCGCCACGATGGCCGGCGCCCTCGCGGGCGCCCTGCGCTCGCCCGTACCCGAGGACTGGGCGAAGACGGTGGCGGAGGCGAGCCGCCTGGACCTGTGGGAACCGGCCCGCACGCTGACGGAGGTCACCCGCGAGATCTTCGAACGGGACGTCCGCCGCCGGCGCGCACACGAGCAGGCCGTCACGGCGCTCGGAGGCACGCCATGCTCCGACTGACCTGGGTCCAGCCGGAGGACCTCCTGGGCCACGAACTCCACCAGGCCCGTCTCGACGGCCGGGAACCGTCGAGAATCGAGGCGCGGTGGCGCGCGGCCGGAGGCCTGGATGCCCCGGACCGAGCGGGCGCCTCACCGACGCGGGCGTCCCGTTACCTGCGCCTGCTGGCCGAGGACCTCCTGGACGAACTCGCGGACCTGCCCAGCAAGTTGGCCGAGGACGAGCCAACGGATCTGGCACGCATCAAGGCGCTCTGCCCCGACTGGCCACATCCACCCGGCTGCGCCCACCCCCGCCCAGCCCCCGACCCCCTCGCCCTGGAAGCATCCTGGCTGGGCCGGGCCATCGGATGCCTCCTCGGCAAACCCGTGGAAAAGCTCCCCCTGGACGGCATCCGCGCCCTCGCCCGATCCACCGGCAACTGGCCCCTGACCACGTACTTCACGGCGAAGGGCGTCCCCCAGGACCTGCTCGCCCAGTACCCCTGGAACCGCCGCTCGGCCCGGACCTCCCTCGCCGAGAACATCGACGGCATGCCCGAGGACGACGACCTCGACTACCCCCTCCTCAACCTCCTGCTGCTCAGGCGCCACGGAAAGACCTTCACCACCACCGACGTGGCGAGGCTCTGGCTCGAGGAACTCCCGCCCGGCCGCACCTTCACCGCCGAACGCCTCGCCTTCCGCAACCTCCTCACCGGCATCGAGCCCCCGCACACCGCCCGCCACCGCAACCCGTTCCGCGAATGGATCGGCGCCCTGATCCGCGCCGACGTCCACGGCTGGACCAACCCGGGCGACCCCGCGGCCGCCGCCGAGCAGGCACACCGCGACGCGGTCCTCACCCACACCGCCAACGGCGTCTACGCGGCGATGTTCACCGCCGCCACCCTCGCCGCGGCCGCCACCGGCACCCAGGACATCCACGCCTGCCTGCGCACCGGCCGCACCGTGGTCCCACCCCGCTCCCGCCTGGCGAAGGCGATCGACCACGCCCTCCGGCTGGCCGCGAGTCACCAGGACTTCGACGACGTCGTGGACGAGCTCCACGCCAGCTACGCCCCCACCCACCACTGGGTCCACGCCCTCCCCAACACCGCCCTGATCGTCGCCGCCCTCACCCACGCGGACGGCGACTTCACCGGCTCCGTCTGCCGTGCCGTGTCGGGCGGCTGGGACACGGACTCCAACGGCGCGACCGCGGGCAGCATCTCCGGCCTCCTCGCCAAAGCCCCGGGCGCGCTCCCCGGCCGCTGGCGGGCCCCGCTGAAGAACCGCCTCGCCAGCACCGTCGCCGATTTCGACGGCACCGGCTTCGACACCCTCGCCCACCTCACCTACCTGGAGGCGAAATGACGCACATCGCCGTGCTGGGCAGCACGAACATGGACCTCGTCACCTACGTGACCAAGGCCCCGCAGCGCGGCGAGACCGTGACGGGCCGGGAGTTCTGCACGATTCCCGGCGGCAAGGGCGCCAACCAGGCGATCGCCGCGGCCCGCGCCGGCGCCACGGTCTCGATGATCGGCGCGGTCGGCAACGACACCTTCGGCCTGCGCCTGCGCGACACCCTCGAACACTCGGGCGTGGACACCGACTTCCTGCGCACGGTCGAGGGCCCGTCCGGCACCGCGCACATCGTGGTGGACGACGAGGGCGGCAACTCCATCGTCGTCATCCCCGGCGCCAACGGCACCGTCGACCATCTCGTCCCGGGCGACGAGGGAGTGATCGCCTCCGCCGACGCCCTGCTGCTCCAGCTGGAGATCCCGCTGGCCGCGGTCGTCGCGGGCGCGGAGGCGGCCCGCCGGCACGGCGTCCGTACGGTCCTCACCCCGGCCCCCGCCCAGCCGCTCCCGCCCGAACTCCTCGCCATGACCGACCTGTTGGTCCCGAACGAGTACGAGGCGGTCACCCTCACCGGCCGCACCGACCCGGGCGAGGCGGCCGCCGCCCTGCTGGAGCTGGTCCCGGAGGTGGTCGTCACGCTCGGCGCGACCGGCAGCCTGTACCTGGCCCGGGGCGCCGAACGGCTGGTGGTGCCCGCGCCCCGGGTGAAGGCCGTGGACTCCACCGGCGCGGGCGACACCTTCGTCGGCGCGCTCGCGGTGGCCCTCGCCGAGGAGAAGCCGGTGCGGGAGGCCCTGTCCTGGGCGGCCGCCGCCGCGGCCCTGTCCGTGCAGCGGGAGGGAGCGTCGGCATCGATGCCGTACCGCCCGGAGATCGAGGCGCAGTACACGGCATGAGCACGCCCGCGAACGCCCCGCAGTCCCTGTCCGGCCTGCGCGTACTGGACCTGGCCACCCTCTTCGCCGGCCCCATGGCCGCCACCCTGCTCGGTGACTTCGGCGCCGAGGTGATCAAGGTGGAGCATCCGGACCGGCCCGACCCGTCCCGGGGCCACGGCCCGGCCAAGCAGGGCATCGGGCTGTGGTGGAAGGTGCTCGGCCGCAACAAGCGCGCCATCACCCTCGACCTGTCCAAGCCCGGCGGCCGCGCCACCCTGCTCCGCCTCGCCGCGACTGCCGACGTAGTGATCGAGAACTTCCGCCCCGGCACCCTGGAGAAGTGGGACCTGGGCTGGGCGGAGCTGTCCGCCGCCAACCCGCGGCTGGTCCTCGCCCGGGTCACGGCCTTCGGCCAGTTCGGGCCGTATGCGCACCGGCCCGGCTTCGGCACGCTCGCCGAGGCGCTGAGCGGCTTCGCGGCCCTGACCGGCGAACCGGACGCGCCGCCGACGCTCCCTCCCTTCGGGCTCGCGGACTCGGTCGCGGCCCTGGCGACGGCGTACGCCGTGCTGACGGCGCTGGCCGCGCGCGACCGGACCGGCGACGGCCAGGTCGTGGACATGGCGATCATCGAGCCGATCCTCGCCGTCCTCGGCCCCCAGCCCACCTGGTACGACCAGCTCGGCCACGTCCAGGAACGCACCGGCAACCGGTCCGCGAACAACGCCCCGCGCAACACCTACCGCACCGCCGACGGCCTCTGGGTCGCCGTCTCCACCTCCGCGCAGTCGGTGGCGGAACGGGTGATGCGGCTGGTGGGCCGCCCGGAGCTGATCGAGGAGCCGTGGTTCGCCACAGGTGCGGAGCGCGCCGCGCACGCCGATGTGCTGGACGAGGCGGTGGGCTCCTGGATCGCGGCCCGCACCCGCGCCGAGGTCCTCGCGGCCTTCGAGAAGGCACAGGCGGCGGTGGCCCCGGTCCAGGACGTACGGGACGTCATGGCGGACCCCCAGTACCGGGCCCTGGACACGGTCACCACCGTCGCCGACCCGGAGCTGGGTCCGCTGCGCATGCAGAACGTGCTCTTCCGGCTGTCCGCCACGCCCGGCGCGATCCGCTGGGCCGGCCGTCCGCACGGCGCCGACACGGACGCGGTGCTCACCGAGCTGGGTCTCACCCCGGCCGGCCTGCGCGCCCTGCGTGAGGAGGGCGCCGTATGACGCCGTTCCCGCTCACCTGGCTCTACGTCCCCGGCGACCGCCCGCGCGTGGTCACCAAGGCGCTGGCCGCGGGCGCCGACGTGGTGGTGATCGACCTGGAGGACGCGGTCGCCCCCGACCGCAAGGAGTACGCCCGCGCGGCCACCGCCGAACGCCTGCGTGAGCCGCAGCCGGTGCCGGTCCACGTCCGCGTCAACGCCCTGGAAGGCCCCTGGGCGTCCGCGGACCTCAGGAGCCTGGCCGCGCTGCCGGGGGTGTCCGGGCTACGGCTGCCGAAGGTGACGTCAGCGGACGCGATCAGACAGGTCGCCGCAGCCACCCCGCTCCCCCTGTACGCCCTCCTGGAGTCGGCCCTCGCCATCGAGCACGCGTACACGATCGCCTGCGCCCATCCGTCCCTGCGGGGCGTCTCCCTCGGCGAGGCCGACCTCCGCGCCGACCTGGGCGTCCGGGCCGACGCGGGCCTCGACTGGCCCCGCTCGCGCGTGGTCGTCGCCGCCCGCGCTGCGGGGCTCGCCCCACCGCCCCAGTCCGTCCACCCCGACATCCGCGACCTGGACGGCCTCGCCGCCTCCTGCGCCCACGGCCGCGCCCTCGGATTCCTGGGCCGCGCGGCGATCCATCCGCGCCAGCTCCCGGTGATCCAGCGGGCGTATCTGCCCACGGAGGCGGAGATCGAGGAGGCGGAGACCATCCTCAAGGCGGCAGCGACGAACGAGGGCGCCCAAGCCCTTCCCAACGGGCGGTTCATCGACGCGGCGGTGGTGGCGACGGCCCGGCGAACGCTGTCACTGGCCCGTAGAGACTGACCTTCCTCTTTCAGCCGTCCCCACCTCGACCGACCGCCCGCACACGCCGAGGGCGCCCGGAACAGTTCCGGGCGCCCTCGGCGTCGTACAGCCGGCCGTCAGCTCTTCTTCGTCGCCGACCCGGCCTCGTCCTCAGCTTCAACCTCAGTTTCAGCCTCAACGGCATCTGCCTCGGTCTTGTCCTCCGCCTCGGCAGCAGCCGGCTCGTCACCGGGTACTTCCTCGACGGCCCCGGGCTCCACCACGGCCTCACGTCCGGGCCGCTTCTTCGACGACACCACGATGTAGGTCACCGCCAGCAGGAACACGACCAGCGCGGTCCAGTCGTTGAGGCGGAGGCCCAGGATGTGGTGGGCGTCGTCGACGCGCATGTACTCGATCCAGCCGCGGCCCACGCAGTACGCGGCGACGTACAGGGCGAACGCCCGGCCGTGGCCCAGCTGGAAGCGGCGGTCGGCCCAGATGACCAGGACGCCGACGCCGATGCACCACAGCGACTCGTACAGGAACGTCGGGTGGTAGTAGCCCGGCACCCGGCCGCCCTCGGAGGAGGTGATGTGCAGTGCCCAGGGAACATGCGTCTCGCGCCCGTACAGCTCCTGGTTGAACCAGTTGCCCCAGCGGCCGATGGCCTGCGCGAAGGCGATGCCGGGCGCGACGGCGTCGGCGTAGGCGGGCATCGGGACGCCCCGGCGCCGCGCGCCGATCCACGCACCGAGCGCGCCCAGGGCGATCGCGCCCCAGATGCCCAGGCCGCCCTCCCACACCTTGAAGGCGTCCACCCAGTCACGGCCCTCGCTGAAGTACAGCTCGTAGTCCGTGATCACGTGGTAGAGCCGGCCGCCGACGAGGCCGAAGGGGACGGCCCAGACGGCGATGTCGGCGACCGTGCCGGCCCGCCCGCCCCGGGCGATCCAGCGCTTGTTGCCGAGCCAGACGGCGACGAAGACACCGATGATGATGCAGAAGGCGTAACCGCGCAGCGGAATGGGGCCGAGGTACAGCACCCCGCGCGACGGGCTGGGAATGTAGGCAAGTTCCATGGCAAGGTCGACGCTACCGTGCCGGGCCGCGAGGGCGGAAAGCAGCCCGGCAACGGGTCCATAACGGGGATGTGAGAAACGCTTACCCCTGGTGCGCCTGCTCCACCATCTGCTTCAGCTTCGCCGGGGTCAGCGTCTGGTCCTGGTAGATGTTCTTGCCGTCCAGCAGGACGGTGGGCGTGCTGCTGAAGCGGGCGGCCTGCATGGCCTTGTGGGACTTGTTCACCCAGCTGTCGTGGGCGCCGTCCTTGACGCACTTCCGGAAGGCGGGGGTGTCGAGACCCTTCACCTTGCCGGCCAGCCGGATCAGCTTGTCGTTGTCCGCGAAGGCGTCGTCGGTCTCCTGGGGCTGGTTCCCGTACAGCACGTCGTGGTAGTCGCGGAACTTTCCGGCGTCCTGGGCGCAGGCCGCGGCGTTGGCCGCGCGCAGGGAGCCGCTGCCGCCGAGGTTGCCGTCGATCAGCCGGACCAGGTGGTACTCGATTCTCAGCTTGCCCGCGTCCTCCAGCTCGTGGAGCGTGGGCCGGTACCGGATCTCGAAGCCCATGCAGGCCGGGCAGCGGAAGTCCTCCCAGACCGTGAGCGTCGACTTGGCGCCGTCCTTGCCGACCGGGATCGCGAGGCTGTCCTTGCCCTGGGCGCCGGAGGGCGCCACGACGGGCCCCGCGCTGCTGCCCTTCTCCTTGCCTGCGTTCGCGGCGATCACGCCGATCACCGCCGCGAGGCCGAGGACGCAGACGACGCTCGCGCCCACGATCAGCGTGCGCCGTCGCTTGTCCGCGGTCTTCTGCTTCTCACGCTCGACCGCCAGCCGCTCACGGGCGGTGCGCTTTCCGTCACGGTTCTTCTCGCTCACACCCCCAGAACGAACCGGGGAGGCGCAGCGCGCCTCCCCGGCCCGAGGTCCACTCGTTCGAGTGACCGAATCTTCCGTTGTGAACGGCTACGGGCGGCTACCGACGGCTACGGGCGATTACGCCTGTCCGCGTACGCCCTTCGCCAGATCGCCGGCCAGCGAGCGGACCGCCTCGATGCCCGAGGCGTGGTCCGGGGCGTCCAGCATCCGCTTCACGAACGCCGAGCCGACGATGACGCCGTCGGCGAAGCCGGCGACCTCGGCGGCCTGGGCCGCGTCGGAGACACCGAGCCCGACGCACACGGGCAGCTCCGTACCCGTGGCCCGGGTGCGCTCGACCAGGTCCTGGGCCTGCGCGCCGACGGACGCGCGGGTGCCGGTGACGCCCATCAGCGAGGCCGCGTAGACGAAGCCGCTGCCCGCCGCGGTGATCCGGGCGAGCCGCTCGTTCTTGCTGCTGGGGGCGACGACGAAGACGGTGGCGAGACCGTGCTTCTCGGCGTGCTCCCTCCACAGGCCCGACTCCTGGACCGGCAGGTCGGGCAGGATGCAGCCCGCGCCGCCCGCCTCGGCCAGCTCGGCGGTGAAGCGCTCGACGCCGTAGCGGTCGATGGGGTTCCAGTACGTCATGACGAGCACCGGCTTGCCGGTGGCCTGGTGCGCCTCGCGGACCGTCCGCATGACGTCCGCGATCCTGACTCCGCCACGCAGGGCGATGTCGTCGGCGGTCTGGATGACCGGGCCGTCGAGCACCGGGTCGCTGTGCGGCAGGCCGACCTCGACGATGTCGGCGCCGCCGTCGAAGACGGCCTTGATCGCCTCGATGCCGCCGTCCACGGTCGGGAACCCGGCCGGGAGGTAGGCGATGAGGACGGAGCGCCCCTCGGCCTTCGCACCGGCGAGGGTGTCACTCAACAGCTGGATGTTCCCGCTCACTTGGCGTCCCCCTCGATCTCGGCGATGTCGGCTGCGTCGGCGGCCACCTCGGCGTCGGTGTCGTAGAGGCCGAAGTAGCGCGCCGCGGTGTCCATGTCCTTGTCGCCGCGGCCGGACAGGTTGACGACGATCAGCCCGTCCTTGCCCAGCTCCTTGCCGACCTCCAGGGCGCCGGCGAGGGCGTGGGCGCTCTCGATGGCCGGGATGATGCCCTCGGTCCGCGACAGCAGGCGCAGGGCCTGCATGGCGGCGTCGTCGGTGATCGCGCGGTACTCGCCGCGGCCGCTGTCGCGCAGGTAGGAGTGCTCCGGACCGACGCCCGGGTAGTCCAGGCCGGCCGAGATGGAGTACGGCTCGGTGATCTGGCCCTCCTCGTCCTGCAGGACGTACGAGCGCGAGCCGTGCAGGATGCCGGGCTCGCCCGCGGTCAGGGTGGCCGCGTGCTCGCCGCTCTCCACGCCGTGCCCGGCCGGCTCGCAGCCGATCAGGCGGACGCCCTCGTCGGGAATGAAGGCGTGGAAGAGGCCGATGGCGTTGGAGCCGCCGCCCACACAGGCGATCGCGGCGTCGGGGAGCCGCCCGGCGCGCTCCAGGAGCTGGCGCCGCGCCTCGACGCCGATGACCCGGTGGAAGTCGCGGACCATGGCCGGGAAGGGGTGCGGGCCGGCGACCGTACCGAACAGGTAGTGGGTGTGGTCGACGTTCGCCACCCAGTCCCGGAACGCCTCGTTGATGGCGTCCTTGAGCGTGCGGCTGCCGGACTTCACGGCGACGACCTCGGCGCCGAGCATGCGCATGCGGGCCACGTTGAGGGCCTGGCGCTGGGTGTCGACCTCGCCCATGTAGATGGTGCAGTCGAGGCCGAAGAGGGCGCAGGCGGTGGCCGTGGCGACGCCGTGCTGGCCGGCGCCGGTCTCCGCGATGACGCGGGTCTTGCCCATGCGCTTGGTGAGCAGGGCCTGGCCGAGGACGTTGTTGATCTTGTGGGAGCCGGTGTGGTTGAGGTCCTCCCGCTTGAGGAAGACGCGGGCGCCGCCGGCGTGTTCGGCGAACCTCGGCACCTCGGTGAGGGCGCTGGGCCGGCCGGTGTAGTTCAGGAGCAGGTCGTCGAGTTCACGGGCGAACTCGGGGTCGGCCTTGGCCTTGTCGTACTCGACGGCGACCTCGTCCACGGCGGCGACGAGGGCCTCCGGGATGAACTTTCCGCCGAACGCACCGAAGTAGCCCTCGGCGCTGGGCACCTGGCCGGTGGGGTCAGGGATGAAGAACTGACTGGGCATGCGGATACCTCGCAGGGGCTTGTGCCCCGGGTCGCTGGACTTGGGGTATGGGTACGCGTGCGCTGCCCTGAGGATGCTTTCCCACCCACCCGCCTTTGCTGTCGGCACAGGCCGAGCAAAGACCGGACGGCTACCTCTCAGCCGGCCGAGTCGGGATGGGGGCCCCGCGCGAGCGCAGCCGAGCGTGGGGGAGGGTGGGCAAAGGCCCGGGGGGTCCGGGGGGCGGAGCCCCCTGAGCGGCCCGGTCAACAGGGGTACGGATCAACCGGCGTTCACCACAGAACGCCGGCTCAGCTCGCGCACGCGGCGGGACGCCATCGCATGCCGTTCACCTGGCCGGGCTCGTCGCCGATCACATAGCGGACCCGCCGCCCGTGCACCCGTCGTGCGGGCGCACGGCAGCCTCGGGGTCGGCAACCGCGGGCGAGGCGGGCATAGGGATCCCGCATCGCCGGGGTGATCGGAAGCATCATCGGGGCCAGCCTACCGGGAGGTCAGCCCCGCCCGTGCCGCAGCGCGGGGTGCTCGCCGGCGGCGACCAGGTCGGAGACGGCGGCCTTCGGGTCACGCCCGGTGACGAGGGACTCGCCGACCAGGACCGCGTCCGCGCCGGCGTTCGCGTAGGCGATGAGGTCGTGCGGTCCGCGTACGCCGGACTCCGCGACCTTCACGATGCCTTCGGGGATCTCCGGGGCAAGCCGCTCGAACGTACCGCGGTCGACCTCCAGTGTCTTCAGGTTGCGCGCGTTGACGCCGATGATCCGGGCACCCGCGTCCACGGCCCGCTCGACCTCCTCCTCGTCGTGCACCTCGACGAGCGGGGTGAGTCCGATGGACACCGCGCGCTCGATCAGCGACTCCAGGGCCGGCTGGTCGAGGGCGGCGACGATCAGCAGCGCGAGGTCGGCGCCGTAGGCCCGGGCCTCCCACAGCTGGTACGACGTGACGATGAAGTCCTTGCGCAGCACCGGGATGTCCACGCGCGCGCGGACAGCCTCCAGGTCCGCCAGCGAGCCGCCGAAGCGGCGCTGTTCGGTGAGCACGGAGATGACGGCAGCGCCGCCCGCCTCGTAGTCCGCGGCGAGCCCGGCCGGGTCGGCGATCGCGGCCAACGCGCCCTTGGAGGGGCTGGAGCGCTTGACCTCGCAGATCACCTTGACGCCGTCGCCCTTGAGTGCGGCCACCCCGTCCTTGGCGGCAGGAGCCTTCGCCGCACGCTCCTTGAGCTCGTCGAGGCTGACGCGTGCCTGCCGCTCCGCGAGGTCGGCACGGACTCCGTCGATGATCTCGTCGAGCACACTCACGCGAGCGGCCCCCTTTCAGACGGTTGTTCCTTCTGTTCCTTCGGGTTTTGAAAACCCTTGGTCACTGCGATGGTATCCGCAGGTCCACGAAGGCCCTGCATCCGATCCATTTCGGTCCCACCACCTGGACGTTCCGTGGACGATCAGGGATGGAGCCAGCCGCCGAACGGCAGGTTCCGGACCACGGTGAAGACCAGGAGCAACGCGCCGGCGGCCCACAGCTGGGCCCGCCCCGGCTCGAACCGGCGCACCGGCAGGCCGCGCACCGCGCGGACCACCCAGACGGTCCACAGCAGGGCGAAGCCCAGGTAGGCGGCCACGCCCGCCGCGTTGTCCCGCAGGGCGGCGAGGAAGTCTCCGTGGATGAAGGCGTGCGCGCTGCGCAGTCCGCCGCAGCCGGGGCAGTACAGGCCGGTGAGCCGGTACAGGGGGCACACCGGGTAGTGGCCGGGCTCGTTGGGATCGACGGTGCCGACGTACGCGAAGGCCCCGGCGACGGCCGCGAGCAGCCCGCCCGGGACGGCGAGCCGCCGCCACACAGAGGCGGACGGGGCCAGGTACGGGACGGTCTGCGGAGCCAGGGGCGGGACCGTGCGGCTGTCGGCGTTCACGCTGGCATTGTGCCCCGCGCGGCGCGCGGACGCGCGCGAGGGGCGGCCCGCACCCTTTTCGGTGCCGGGTCGCCCCTCGTGGGAAGCGGTGGTGCTCAGCCCTCGGCGACGGCCGGCTCGCGGGTCGCGGTGGGGGCCGCGTGCGCGACGGCGAGCGGCTGCTGCTTCGGCTGGCCGAGGCCCATGGCGCGCATGGCGGCGCCCACGACGCCACCGAGGACCACGATCGCCATGCCGGCCCAGAAGCCGACCGGCTGGGCCATCACCATGAAGGCGCCCGCGACGCAGAAACCGATGAAGGCGATGGTGACGCCGGTCCAGGCGGCCGGGGTGTGACCGTGGCTGCTGCCCGCCATGACTTGCTCCTCGTTGCTGTGTACGTGTCGTAGTTCGTGTCGTACGTGTCGTACGGTTCCGAGCCCGCCCGTCACTGTCCGAGCCGGACGCTCGTCGTCCATTGTCCCGTACGCGCACGCGTGGCGGACGCTGGGGTGGCGTCTGGTTCGCCACATCGGGACCGGGCTCAGGCGCCGGTCGGGTCCTCGCCCCGGTCCAGGGCCTTCCAGATCTCCTCGGGGCGCTCGGGGTCGACCGGGCGGGCCTTGCGCCGCGGGCGGTCGGCCCCGCGCTCGTAGCGGCCGGACATGGCGGGCCACAGGCGGCCGTAGCGCAGAGCGAGCAGCCCGGCGAGCAGGATCAGGGCGCCGCCGACGGCCGCGACGTACGGCCAGCCGGTGTGGGTGAGGGCGGCGACGGTGGCCGAGGTGTCGCCGGTGGTCTGCGCGGCCTTCTCGTCCAGCGCGGAGTTGTCGGAGGCCCCGACGAGCGAGGCGGCGACGATGCCCGCACCGGAGAGCGCGAGCAGCCCGGCGACGACGAGGCGGCCGGCCTTGCGTACGGCGAAGACGGCGACGAGCGCGGCGAGGCCCACTATGGCGAGGGCCGCGGGGACGCCCGTGACGTCACTCCCCTTGGCGGTCAGCGGGAGCGTGCCGCCGGCCACCGTGGCGGTGCCCTCCGCCCAGCGCTGCCGGGTCGCGAGCAGCGCCACGGCCGCGCCGAGCGCACCGCACAGCAGGGCCACGGCGAGGCTCCGCCGGCCGGACCGGGCGGGTGCGGCGGCTTCGGAACGGGGGTGAGGTACGGCAGTCACGTACTCCACTATCGCCTGAACCCCGGGCGAACCGTCACCCGGGGTTCAACTCAGGCCGATCAGGCCTTTGTGAGGCGGTTGGCCGTGTGCACCGCCCGCAGCACCGCCGCCGCCTTGTTGCGGCACTCCTGGTCCTCGGCGACCGGGTCGGAGTCGGCGACGATGCCCGCGCCGGCCTGGACGTAGGCCGTGCCCTCCCGGAGCAGGGCCGTGCGGATGGCGATGGCCGTGTCGGAGTCGCCGGCGAAGTCGAGGTAGCCGACGCAGCCGCCGTACAGGCCGCGCCGGGACGGTTCGAGTTCGTCGATGATCTGCATCGCGCGGGGCTTGGGGGCGCCGGAGAGGGTGCCCGCCGGGAAGCACGCGGTCAGCACGTCGAAGGCGGTGCGGCCGTCGGCGACCTTGCCGGTGACGGTCGAGACGATGTGCATGACGTGCGAGTAGCGCTCGACGGACATGAAGTCCACGACCTCGACCGAGCCGGGCCGGCAGACCCGTCCAAGGTCGTTACGGCCGAGGTCGACCAGCATCAGGTGCTCGGCGCGCTCCTTGGGGTCGGCGAGCAGTTCCTCGGCGAGTGCCTGGTCCTCCTGCGGGGTGGCGCCGCGGTGCCGGGTGCCGGCGATGGGGTGGACCATCGCCCGCCCGTCCTCGACCTTGACCAGGGCCTCGGGGGACGAGCCGACGACGTCGAATCCGTCGAAGCGGAACAGGTACATGTACGGCGAGGGGTTGGTCGCCCTGAGGACGCGGTACACGTCCAGCGCGCTCGCCGTGCACGGGGTCTCGAAGCGCTGGGAGGGCACGACCTGGAAGGCCTCGCCCGCGCGGATGCGCTCCTTGACGTCCTCGACGGCCGCCTGGAAATCGGGGCCGCCCCACAGGGCGGTGTACTCGGGCAGTTCGGAGGGCGGCAGGACGGCCGGGGGCTGGGCGACCGCCCGGGTCAGGTCGGCCTCCATGGCGTCGAGGCGGGCCACGGCGTCCGCGTAGGCCTCGTCGACTCCGGTGTCGAGGTCGTTGTGGTTGATCGCGTTGGCGATCAGCAGGACCGAGCCCTCCCAGTGGTCCATGACGGCGAGGTCGCTGGTGAGGAGCATGGTCAGCTCGGGCAGCTTCAGGTCGTCGCGCTCGCCGGGGCCGATCTTCTCCAGGCGGCGGACGATGTCGTAGCCGAGGTAGCCGACCATGCCGCCGGTGAAGGGCGGCATGCCCTCCTGGTGCGGGGTGTGCAGGGCCTGGAGGGTGGCGCGCAGGGCCGCGAGCGGGTCGCCGTCCACGGGGACGCCGACGGGCGGGGTGCCGAGCCAGTGGGCCTCGCCGTCCCGGGCGGTCAGCGTGGCGGCCGAGCGCACGCCCACGAAGGAGTAGCGGGACCAGGAGCGGCCGTTCTCCGCGGATTCCAGCAGGAAGGTGCCGGTGCGCTCGGCGGCGAGCTTGCGGTAGAGCGCGACCGGGGTGTCGCCGTCGGCGAGGAGCTTGCGCGTGACCGGGATGACACGCCGGTCGGTGGCGAGCTTGCGGAAGGTCTCGAGGTCCATGGCGGCGACCTTACTGATCCGCGTCGGGTACGCCGGAATCGGCGCCGCTGTCGCCGTCCTTGAGCAGGACGTCTTCGTCGAAGCAGGTGCGCGCGCCGGTGTGGCAGGCGGCGCCCACCTGGTCGACCTTGACCAGCAGGGTGTCGGCGTCGCAGTCCAGGGCGACCGACTTGACCCACTGGAAGTGGCCGGAGGTGTCGCCCTTGACCCAGTACTCCTGGCGGCTGCGCGACCAGTAGGTGCAGCGGCCCGTGGTGAGCGTGCGGTGCAGCGCCTCGTCGTCCATCCAGCCGAGCATGAGCACCTCACCGGTGTCGTACTGCTGGGCGATGGCGGGCAGGAGCCCGTCGGCGCTGCGCTTGAGACGCGCGGCGATCCGGGGATCGAGGCTGCTGGGCGGGGGCGTGCTGGTCATGGGTGCCATTGTGCCGCGCCCCACTGACAGTGACGGTCCGTGTCCACTGTGCGGACGTACTGTGTGGTCGTAGGCTGATTTCATGTCGACCTTCGCTCAGCGTGAACGGCTTCTGCTCGCCGACCTCTTGGAGACCACCGGTCCGGACGCCCCGACCCTCTGCGAGGGTTGGCACAGCCGTGACCTCGCCGCGCACGTGGTGGTGCGCGAGCGGCGGCCGGACGCCGCAGGCGGCACGCTGATCAAGCCGCTCGCGCCGCGCCTGGAGAAGGTGATGAGCGAGTACACCGCGAAGCCGTACGAGGAGCTGATCCAGCTGATCCGTACCGGCCCGCCGCGTTTCTCGCCCTTCCAGCTCAAGCAGATCGACGAGGCGGCCAACACCGTGGAGTTCTACGTCCACACGGAGGACGTCCGCCGCGCCCAGCCGGACTGGTCGCCGCGGGAGCTCGACCCCGTCTTCCAGGACGCCCTGTGGTCCCGTCTGGAGCGCACCGCCCGCCTGCTGGGCCGGGGTGTGCCGACGGGCCTGGTCCTCCGGCGCCCGGACGGCCAGACGGCCGTCGCCCACCGGGGCGCGCCGGTGGTGACGGTGACGGGCGAGCCGTCGGAGCTGCTGATGTTCGCGTTCGGCCGGCAGAGCGCGGCCGAGGTCGAGCTGGACGGCGACGAGAACGCGATCGCCAAGCTGCACGAGTCGAAGCAGCTGGGCATCTGAGAGGCGTCTCATGATCAAGGTCGCGATGACCGGTGTGTACGTCGACGACGTGGCGCAGGCGCACGCCTTCTACACGGACGTCCTCGGCTTCGAGACCCGCACCCATCTGGACCTGGGCGGCGGCACGCTGTTCATTACGGTCGGCGCGCCGGGCGGGGCCCAGCCGGACCTCCAGCTGCTGCTGGAGCCCGGCGACGGGCCCGTCGCGGAGCCGTACCGCCGGGCCCTGTACGAGGCAGGGATCCCGTGCATCGTCTTCTCGGTGGACGACATCCGGGCGGAGTACGAGCGGCTGCGCGGCCTCGGTGTGCGGTTCACGCACGAGCCGCAGGAGCAGGGGCCGGTGATCGCCGCCGTGCTCGACGACACGGTCGGCAATCTGGTGCAGCTGGCCCAGCCGAAGGAATGAGCCGCGTCAGCGGGGCAGCTCGGCCCGGCGCAGACCCGGGACGAGGAGGGCGACGACCCCGCCGAGGCCGCAGACGACCGCGCTGACCACGTAGACCGGGCCGAGGCCGAAGGCCCCGATCGCGGCGGCCGCCACGGGCATGCTCAGCGGGGCGAGGCCGAGGCTGACCAGGCTGGAGACCGCGGTGACGCGGCCCAGGTAAGCGGGGTCGGTCTGGGTCTGCAGCAGGGCCCCGCACAGCGCGCCGCTGAGCCCGGCGAGCAGGCCGACGAGCAGGGCCGTACCGACGGCCGTGACGAGGGTCGGGGCGTAGGCGAGGGCGCCGATGGCCACGGCGCCCGCGGTGCATGCGCACCCGGTGACCAGTCCGGCGCGCGGCAGCCGCCCCCGGACCGTCAGCAGCAGCGAGGCGGCCGCCGCGCCGACGCCGAACCCGGCCAGCACCCAGCCCATGCCGGAGGCGCCCCAGCCGCGCCGGTCGGCGAGCAGGGTCAGGCCGACGTTGAGGGGGCCGACGAAGCCGAGGTCGCCGAGGGCGATGGCCAGCATCAGCGGGGCGAGGACGCGGTGGCGGCGGATGTGGTGCAGGCCGGCTCTGAGATCGCTCCAGGCGGTCCCTGCGGCCCCGGGCGCGTCGTCCTTCGGCAGGTCCCGTAGGCGTACGGAGAGCAGCAGCGGCACCGAGACGGCGATGAGCAGTCCGGCGAGCGCGAAGGCGGCGGACGCTCCGCCCACGGCCACGCCGAGTCCGCCGAGCGGGGCGCCGACCACACCGGAGAAGCGGACGGCAAGGCCCCGCATGCCCTGGACCCGGGCGAGCTGGCCCTTCTCGGTGAGGCGGGCCGGGAGCGCGCCCACGGCGGGCATGAACACGGCGTCGACGGTGCCGAACACCAGGGCCAGCAGGGCGAGCGGCCACAGTCCGGGGCTGGTGAGGAACAGCAGGGCGGCCGCGGCGAGGACGGCCGCGCAGCGCACAGCGTCGCTGCCGATGACGACCCGGCGCGGCCCTAACCGGTCGGCGATCACTCCCCCGCCGAGCATCAGCACGGCTCTGGGCAGCGCACTGGCGGACATCACGAGACCGGCCTGAGCGGGCGTTCCGGCCTGGACGGCGGCCCAGGACAGGGCGATGTAGTAGATGCTGTCGCCGAGCATCGAGGAGGTGTAGGCGGCGAGCCAGCGCAGGACGTTGCGGTCGCGGTGGGCGGGGCGGGCGTCGGTGACGGGGGCCGACGGTAAGAGGGTGGCGGTCATGGGAGGGGCCTTTCTCAGACGCGGAACGGGAATCCGTACATGAACAGCGCGACGTGTTCGCGCCCCTCGGTGCCGCCTGCGGCTTCGGCGGCCCGGCCGCGCTCGTCGTACCGGCGCACGAGCGCCTCCAACTCCACTCTCAGCGCGGTGAGTTCCGCCGGGGTCAGCCGCATCCACGACTCGCTGTCCATGGAGGCGGTGTTCCACTCAGGGCTCCAGGTGGCGCGTTCGTCCAGGTAGCCCCGGTAGCGGTCGGCACGCTGATCGTGGAAGAGGCGGCTGGCCGCCAGGTGGGCCGCTGCCTTCCCCGGTTCGCCACGGAAGTCCGCGTCCCGGATGCTCAGTCCGTCGGACGCGGGCTGCCACCACCGCTCCCGCGCATCCCCGCTCTGCGGCTGCGCCTCCTCGATCAGCCCGTGCTCGGCGAGCTTGCGCAGGTGGTAGCTGACCAGGGACACGGCTTCGTCCACGTGTTCGGCGAGCTGTGATGCCGTGGCAACCTGCTCGATGCACAGCAACCGGTACAGATGTGCCCTCAGCGGATGTGCGAGGGCCTTCAGCGTCCCCACATCGGTGATCCGCCGGGGCTCCTTGTCTGCCATGCGCTCAGACTAGACAGGAAAGAAAAGTTGCACAACAGATTTTGCGCAACTTCTCTTTCCCATCTGTCGAAGCTCAGCGCAGCGTCACCGGACCGGGTGTCCCGCCTCCCGCAGGGCCCGCTTCACCTCGCCGATGCGCAGGTCGCCGAAGTGGAAGACGGAGGCGGCCAGGACCGCGTCCGCGCCCGCCTCGACGGCCGGCGGGAAGTCCGCCAGCCTGCCCGCGCCGCCCGAGGCGATCACCGGGACGGTGACGTGCCCCCGGACGGCCGCGATCATCTCCAGGTCGTATCCGTCCTTGGTGCCGTCGGCGTCCATGGAGTTCAGCAGGATCTCGCCGGCGCCCAGCTCCGCGGCCCGGTGCGCCCACTCGACGGCGTCGATGCCGGTGCCGCGGCGGCCGCCGTGGGTGGTCACCTCGAAGGAGCCCGACTCGGTTCTGCGCGCGTCCACCGACAGCACCAGTACCTGCCGGCCGAAGCGCTCTGCGATCTCGCGGATGAGATCGGGGCGGGCGATCGCGGCCGTGTTCACGCCCACCTTGTCGGCGCCGGCCCGCAGCAGCTTGTCCACGTCCTCGGCCGTGCGGACTCCGCCGCCCACGGTCAGCGGGATGAACACCTGCTCGGCGGTGCGGCGCACCACGTCGTACGTCGTCTCCCGGTTGCCCGAGGACGCGGTGATGTCCAGGAACGTCAGCTCGTCGGCGCCCTCGGCGTCGTACACCTTGGCCATCTCGACGGGGTCGCCCGCGTCGCGCAGGTTCTGGAAGTTGACGCCCTTGACGACCCGGCCGTTGTCCACGTCCAGGCAGGGGATGACTCGGACCGCCAGGGTCATGAGGTCACGGCTCCTCTGAATGCTTCTAGTTCCACTTCGACCAGGATGCGCGGGTCGACGAAGCCCTCCACGACCAGCAGGGTCGAGACCGGGCGCACGGAGTCGAAGATCTCCTTGTGGGCCCGGCCGGCGGCGTCCACGTCCCGCACATGGGTCAGGTACATCCGCGTACGGATCACGGAGTCGATGCCGAGCCCGAACTCCGCGATCGCCTCCAGCGCGCCGGTGAAGGCCACCTTGGCCTGTTCGTAGGGGTCGCCCTCCCCGTACAGCACGCGGCCCTTGAAGGACGTCGTACCGGCCACCAGCACCCGGTCACCCGCCGCCACCGCGCGTGCGAACCCGAAACTCTCTTCCCAGGGACTTCCGCTCTGCACGCGCCGCACGGCATCACTCATGACGACACAGCCTCCAGGGCCTCTTCCAGGGTGAACGCCTTGGCGTACAGGGCCTTCCCGACGATGGAGCCCTCGACACCGAGGGGTACCAGCTCGGCGATGGCACGGAGGTCGTCGAGGGACGACACACCGCCGGAGGCCACGACCGGGCGGTCCGTGGCGGCACAGACGTTCTTCAGCAGCTCCAGGTTCGGGCCCTGGAGGGTGCCGTCCTTGGCGATGTCGGTGACGACGTAGCGGGCGCAGCCCTCCTTGTTGAGGCGCTCCAGCGTCTCGTAGAGGTCGCCGCCGTCGCGGGTCCAGCCGCGGCCGCGCAGGGTCGTGCCGCGCACGTCCAGGCCGACCGCGATCTTGTCGCCGTGCTCGGCGATCACCTTGGCGACCCACTCGGGGGTCTCCAGGGCGGCGGTGCCGAGGTTCACCCGGGTGCAGCCGGTGGCGAGGGCGGCGGCGAGGGTGTCGTCGTCGCGGATGCCGCCGGACAGCTCCACCTTGATGTCCATCGCCTTGGCGACCTCGGCGATCAGCGCGCGGTTGTCACCGGTGCCGAACGCGGCGTCCAGGTCGACCAGGTGCAGCCACTCGGCGCCCGACCGCTGCCAGGCGAGGGCGGCCTCCAGCGGGGAGCCGTAGGACGTCTCGGTTCCGGACTCGCCGTGCACGAGGCGGACGGCCTGGCCGTCGCGGACGTCGACGGCGGGGAGGAGTTCGAGCTTGGCCATGGTCTACAGGGTTCCGATCCAGTTGGTGAGGAGCTGGGCGCCGGCGTCGCCGGACTTCTCGGGGTGGAACTGGGTGGCCCACAGGGCACCGTTCTCCACGGCGGCCACGAAGGGCTTGCCGTGCGTCGACCAGGTGACCTTGGGGGCGGCGATGAGCGGGTTGTGCGACTCCAGGGTCCAGTCGTGGACCGCGTAGGAGTGCACGAAGTAGAAGCGGGCGTCCGCGTCCAGGCCGGCGAACAGTTCCGAGTCGGCGGGCGCCTGAACGGTGTTCCAGCCCATGTGGGGCACGACGTCGGCCTGGAGCGGCTCGACCGTGCCGGGCCACTCGTCCAGGCCCTCGGCCTGGACGCCGTGCTCGATGCCGCGCGCGAACAGGATCTGCATGCCGACGCAGATGCCCATCACCGGGCGCCCGCCGGACAGCCGGCGGTCGACGACCCAGTCGCCGCGGGCCGCGCGCAGCCCCTGCATACAGGCGGCGAAGGCGCCGACGCCCGGGACCAGCAGGCCGTCGGCGTTCATCGCCTTGTCGAAGTCACGCGTGATCTCGACGTCGGCCCCCACGCGCGCGAGGGCGCGTTCGGCGGAGCGGACGTTGCCGAAGCCGTAGTCGAAGACGACCACTCGCTTGGCGCTCAATTCCACACCTCCAGCCGCAGGACGCCCGCGCCGAGGCACATGGCCGCGCCGATGGAGAGCAGCACGATGAGGCTCGTGGGCATCTTCTGCTTGGCGAAGGAGATGATGCCGCCGACCAGGAAGAGGCCGACGACGATCAGGACCGTGGACAGACCGTTCATGGGTTACAGCGCGCCCTTCGTGGAGGGGAGGATGCCGGCCGCGCGCGGGTCGCGCTCGCTGGCGTAGCGCAGGGCCCGGGCGAGCGCCTTGAACTGGCACTCCACGATGTGGTGCGCGTTGCGCCCGTAGGGCACGTGCACGTGCAGCGCGATCTGCGCCTGGGCGACGAAGGACTCCAGGATGTGCCGGGTCATCGTCGTGTCGTACTCGCCGATCATCGGCGCCATGTTCTCGGGCTCGGTGTGCACGAGGTAGGGGCGGCCGGACAGGTCGACGGTGACCTGGGCGAGGGACTCGTCCAGCGGGACCGTGCAGTTGCCGAATCGATAAATCCCCACCTTGTCGCCGAGCGCCTGCTTGAAGGCGGCGCCGAGCGCGAGGGCGGTGTCCTCGATGGTGTGGTGGGAGTCGATGTGCAGGTCGCCGTCGGTCTTCACGGTCAGGTCGAACAGACCGTGCCGGCCGAGCTGGTCGAGCATGTGGTCGTAGAAGCCGACGCCGGTGGCGATGTCGGTCCTCCCGGTGCCGTCGAGATCGATCTCGACCAGGACCGAGGTCTCCTTGGTGGTGCGCTCCACGCGTCCAACCCGGCTCATGCCTCAAGCTCCTTCTTCACTTCACGTACCGCGTCGAGGAACGCGTCGTTCTCTTCGGGGGTTCCGGCGGACACCCGCAGCCACCCCGGTACGCCGTTGTCCCGGACCAGGACGCCCCGGTCGAGGATCTTCTGCCAGACCTCGTGGGCGCTCTCGAACCGGCCGAACTGCACGAAGTTCGCGTCGGACTCGATGACGTCGTAGCCGATCGTGCGCAGCTCGGCGACCAGCCGGTCCCGCTCCGACTTCAACTGCTCGACGTACTTCAGCAGGGTGTCGGTGTGCTCCAGGGCGGCCAGGGCGGTCGCCTGAGTGATCGCCGACAGGTGGTACGGCAGCCGGACGAGCTGGACGGCGTCCACGACCGCGGGGTGCGCGGCGAGGTAGCCGAGGCGCAGGCCGGCGGCGCCGAACGCCTTCGACATGGTGCGGGAGACGACCAGGTTCGGCCGGCCCTCCAGCAGCGGCAGCAGCGAGTCGCCGTGGCTGAACTCGATGTAGGCCTCGTCCACGATCACCATCGACGGCCCCGCCGCCTGGGCCGCGTCGTACAGCGCGAGGACGGTCTCGGGCGGGACCGCGTTGCCGGTGGGGTTGTTGGGGGTGGTGATGAAGACGACGTCGGGCCGGTGCTCGGCGATGGACTGCTCGGCGGCGGCGAGGTCGATCGTGAAGTCCTCGTTGCGCGGGCCCGAGATCCAGGCCGTGCCCGTGCCGCGCGCGATGAGCGCGTGCATCGAGTACGACGGCTCGAAGCCGATGGCGCTGCGGCCCGGTCCGCCGAAGGTCTGCAGCAGCTGCTGGATGACCTCGTTGGAGCCGTTGGCGGCCCATACGTTCTCGATGCCGAGCGGGTACTTGCCGGTC
This sequence comes from Streptomyces cellostaticus, assembly GCF_001513965.1. Classification (GTDB taxonomy): domain Bacteria; phylum Actinomycetota; class Actinomycetes; order Streptomycetales; family Streptomycetaceae; genus Streptomyces; species Streptomyces cellostaticus. The sequence continues at coordinate 367,086 of NZ_KQ948016.1, forward strand.
TTCGTCAGGTACTTGGCCAGCTCGGTGCGCAGCTGGACCGCGTCCCGGTCGGGGTAGCGGTTCAGGTTCCGGGCGGCCTCGCGCACCCGCTCCGCGATCCGCTCGACCAGCGGCTCGGGCAGCGGGTACGGATTCTCGTTCGTGTTCAGCCGTACGGGGACGTCCAACTGGGGCGCACCGTAGGGGGACTTGCCGCGCAGCTCGTCCCGTACGGGGAGATCGTCGATTCCGAAGCTCACTTGCTCTCAGGCACCTTCCAACCGAACCTCGCCCTGATCGCCGCGCCGTGCGCGGGCAGGTCCTCCGCCTCCGCCAGCGTCACCACGTGGTGCGCGACCTCGGCCAGCGCATCCTTCGTGTAGTCCACGATGTGGATGCCGCGCAGGAACGACTGGACGGACAGGCCCGAGGAGTGGCAGGCACAGCCGCCGGTGGGCAGGACGTGGTTGGACCCGGCCGCGTAGTCGCCGAGCGAGACGGGGGCCCAGGGGCCGATGAAGATCGCGCCCGCGTTCTTCACGCGGTCGGCGACCGCGGCGGCGTCGGCGGTCTGGATCTCCAGGTGCTCGGCGCCGTACGCGTCGACCACCCTGAGGCCCTCCTCGATGCCGTCGACCAGCACGATCGCGGACTGCCTGCCCGCGAGGGCCGGGCGGATGCGGTCCTCGACGTGCCTGGTGGCCGCGACCTGCGGCTCCAGCTCCTTCTCCACCGCGTCGGCCAGCTCGACCGAGTCGGTGACGAGCACGGCCGCCGCGAGCGGGTCGTGCTCGGCCTGGCTGATCAGGTCCGAGGCCACGTGCACCGGGTCGGCGGTGTCGTCCGCGAGGACCGCGATCTCGGTGGGGCCGGCCTCGGCGTCGATGCCGATCTTGCCGGTGAAGTAGCGCTTGGCGGCGGCCACCCAGATGTTGCCGGGGCCGGTGACCATGTTGGCGGGCGGGCAGGACTCGGTGCCGTACGCGAACATCGCGACGGCGGTGGCACCGCCGGCCGCGTAGACCTCGTCCACGCCGAGCAGGGCGCAGGCGGCGAGGATCGTCGGGTGCGGCAGCCCGTCGAACTCGGCCTGGGCGGGCGAGGCGAGCGCGATCGACTCGACGCCGGCCTCCTGTGCGGGCACCACGTTCATGATCACGGAGGACGGGTAGACCGAGCGGCCGCCGGGCGCATAGAGCCCGACGCGCTCGACCGGCACCCATTTCTCGGTGACGGACCCGCCGGGCGCGACCTGGGTGGTGTGCGTCGTACGGCGCTGCTCGCGGTGGACCAGGCGGGCGCGGCGGATGGACTCCTCCAGGGCCGCGCGCACGGCCGGGTCGAGGGCCTGGAGCGCGTCGGTGAGCGCCTGGGCCGGGACACGGACGGATTCCAGCCGTACTCCGTCGAACTTCTCCGCGAAGTCGATCAGCGCCGCGTCGCCCCGATGATGCACGGCCTCGCAGATCGGACGCACCTTCTCCAGGGCGGCCTGAACGTCGAAGTCGGCTCGGGGCAGCAGGTCGCGCAGGGCGGGGCCCTCGGGAAGGGCGTCGCCGCGCAGATCGATTCGGGAGATCACGGTTCCAATTCTCTCAGACCGGGGTCCGGAGCCGTCCGCGCGTATCAATGGCTGATACAGAACCTGGCCGGAAGCCGGAAGATCGCCTTCACGTCTAGTGTTCCGGGCGTCACTCAGCGGGCATGAACGTCTGTACGACACAGGTGACCCACAAGTAGGCGAGGAAGAAGGACGAGCGGTGACCGAGGGGGCCGGCCTGCGCGCCGGGGACCTGCCGGAGGACCTGACCGCGACCGAGGCGGGCATGTGGCAGGCCTTCCGCAACGGCAGCGTGTACGACCTGAGCAGCGCAGACGCCATCGTGGACGATCCGCACGGCGGGCACCCCTGGGGGCCCGAGCGGAGCGTCAGGGCGCGCATCATCTGCTGGCTGCTGCTGGACGGGCCGCCCGCGCTCGCGGGCCGGGTGAATGCGCTGAAGCTCGTCGGCGTGCGCGTCACCGGCACGCTGGACCTGGCGGGCGGCACGGTCACGCCGTACGTGGAGATGCGCGGCTGCCGCTTCGACGACGAGGTCCTGCTGCCCGAGGCCCGCTTCACGACCCTGCGCCTGGTGGACTGCGCGGTGCCGCGGCTGGAGGCGGCCCGGGTGCACACGGAGGGCGATCTGCACCTGCCGCGCTGCCGCTTCCAGAACGGGGTGCGGCTGACCGACGCGCACATCGGCACCGATCTGCTGCTCAACCAGGCGATCGTGTACCGGGGCCGCAGCGGCCGCTCGATCGCCGCGGACGGCATGACCGTCGGCCAGGACCTCCAGGCGGAGCTGCTGGAGTCGCACGGTGAGCTGAGCCTGCGCAGCGCCAAGATCGGGGTCTCGCTGAGCCTGCGCGGCGCGAAACTGGCCAACCCGTACGCGCGCCTCGCCCTGAACGCCCCCCAGCTCACGGTGGGGCGCACGCTGTACCTGACGCCGGCCGGCGTGGGCAACCCGCTGCTGAGCGGCACGACCCCCGCGCGCGGGACCCGGATCCAGTGCTTCGAAGCCCAGGGCGGGGTGCGGCTGGACGACGGACGGTTCGGGGACGCCGTGGACCTGGAGCGGGCCCGGTTCGCCTTCACCGACGACCAGGTGCTGTCGCTGCGCCGGGTGCAGACGCCGGAGCTGCGTTTCCTCGGGGACGCTCCGCAGCGCGGCCAGGTGCTGCTGTCCGGCGCGCGGATCGTCAACCTGGTGGACCGCGCGAGCAGCTGGCCGGGCCCGGGCAGCCTGCACATGGGCGGCTTCGCCTACGAGAACCTGGTCCCGCAGGGCCCCTTCCCGCTGACCCGGCGGCTGGACTGGGTGGCCGCGGCCACCGCCGAGTACAACCCGGAGCCGTACGAGCGGCTGGCCACCGTGCTGCGCGCGGCCGGGGAGGACGAGGACGCCCGCGAGGTGCTGCTCGCCAAGCAGCGCCGACGCCGCGAGACGCTGCCGCTGGCCGCCAAGTTCTGGGGTTACGTCCAGGACTGGACGGTGGCCTACGGCTACCGGCCGGGCCGGGCCGCGGTGTGGATGGCGGTGCTCTGGGCGGCGGGCACGCTCGCGTTCTCGCACGCGCCCCACCCGCCCGTGAACTCCGGCGGGCATCCCTCCTGGAGCCCCGCCCTGTTCACGCTGGACATCCTGTTACCGGTGATCGACCTGGGCCAGGTGGGCCAGTGGCAGCTACGCGGCGGCTGGCAGTGGCTGTCGGCGGCGATGATCATGCTGGGCTGGATCCTGGCGACGACGGTGGCGGCGGGGGCGACCCGGCTGCTGCGCCGGGGCTGACGCCCGGTTCGCCGATAGTGACAGGTACTCCACAATGACCGAAGAGGCACCTTTTGCCCGTCCTTGACCATCGGCCGTACAACTTTCCATGACTTGCCCGGACCCTCTGGCGCACCCACGACCTGCGGACTTTCAATGGTCGACACCATGGCTCTGCTGCCGGCGTTCCTCCGCCCCACACGGATGACACGACGTGCCTCGCGCCCCGCCGCCCCACTGCCGGCCGGCGACGAGGCCGTCCTCGACGCGCCCGACGAGCGCCTCTCCCCCGCGCTGGTCGCGGCCGGCCGGGGGGAGTACGGCGTCGCCGAGGCACTGCTCGCCACCACCCGTGCGACCGCCGCGTGGGAGGACCGCGACCGCTGCGCCAAACGGCTCGCCGCCTTCGCCCGCTCGCGCCCCGAATGGTTCGAGGCATGGCGCGCCGCCGCACCCGACGACCCCGACGCGCTGCTCGTCGCGACCCAGCTGGCGGTGGACCGCGTCTGGCCCTCGCCGGCCCGCGCCGAGCTGCTGCGCGAGGTGAGCCCGCTGATCACGGCCGCCGCCCGCGCCGACGACCGTGACCCGGTGCCGTGGCGGATCGCGCTCGACCACGCGCGCGGCTCACGGGCCGGCCACCGGTACTTCGAGGAGCTGTGGGAGGCGGCGGTCCGGCGCGCCCCGCACCACTACGGCTGCCATGTGGCCGCCCTGCGCTACCTGGGCACCTTCTGGCACGGCTCTCACCGCGAGTGCTTCGACTTCGCCGACCTGGCCGCGCAGGACGCCCCGGCCGACTCGCTCGTCCAGGCATTGCCGGCCCGGGCGGCCTTCGCCTACCTGACCGACGACTGCGGTCCCGAGGTGCCGCGCGAGCGGCTGGACGCGGCGGCCGACCGGGCGGTCGCGCTCTCCGGCCGGTTCCCGGCGGCCGACCCGTGGCCCGCCGAGGTCCGCAACAAGCTGGTCTACGTCCTCGTACGGCTGGAACGCTGGGAGGATGCCCGCGCCCAGCTGCGGCTGACCGGCCCGTACGCCACCTCCTTCCCCTGGGACCGGGTCTCGGAGGACCCGCTGGGGCTCTTCCTGCGGCTGCGCGAGGAACTCCTGAACGGGACCGGCACACCCGGCCCGAAGGGCCTGCTGCCCGCTCCGCTGCGACCACGGAGCGGGCACGGCGGACACGCCCGCGCCGGTGACCATTAGGCTGGGGCGCCGTGACCACCGTCCGTCTCCCCCTCTTCCCGCTGAACTCGGTGCTGTTCCCGGGGCTCGTGCTTCCGCTGAACGTGTTCGAGGAGCGCTATCGCGCCATGATGCGCGAGCTGCTGAAGACCCCCGAGGACGAGCCGCGCCGGTTCGCCGTCGTGGCGATCCGCGACGGCTACGAGGTGGCGCCCAGCGCCCCTGGCATGCCGGATCCGACCGCACAGCCCGAGCGCGGCCCCTCGGCGGGGTTCGGCCCCGACCCCCTCAAGGCCTTCCAGCAGGTGGGCTGCGTGGCGGACGCGGCGACCGTCCGGGAGCGTGCCGACGGCACGTTCGAGGTGCTGGCGACCGGGACGACCCGGGTACGGCTGCTGTCCGTGGACGCGTCGGGCCCGTTCCTGACGGCGGAGCTGGAGGAGCTGCCGGAGGAGCCCGGCGACGAGGCGGGCGCACTGGCGCAAGGGGTCCTGCGCGCGTTCCGCCAGTACCAGAAGCGGCTCGCGGGCGCCCGCGAGCGCTCGCTCTCGACGGGCGCGGACCTCCCGGACGAGCCTTCGGTGGTCTCCTACCTGGTGGCCGCGGCGATGGTCCTGGACACGCCGACGAAGCAACGGCTGCTCCAGGCGCCGGACACCGCCTCCCGGCTGAGGGACGAGCTGAAACTCCTTCGCGCGGAGACGGCCATCATCCGTAGCCTGCCGTCGTTGCCCGCGTTCGAGCTGACGCGGACACCGACCAGCCTGAACTGACGGAACCGAGGCCGAGACCCCCGATGGCGAAGAAGACGAAGAAGCAGCAGTCCGGAGGCACCCCGGCGACGGTGGCCCTGACGACGGCGGGCGTGGAGTTCACGGTCCACGCCTACGACCACGACCCCTCCCACCCCTCCTATGGCGAGGAGGCCGCGGAGGCGATGGGCGTCTCCGGCGACCGGGTCTTCAAGACCCTGGTGGCCGACGTGGACGGCGCCCTGACGGTGGCGGTGGTCCCGGTCTCCGGCACGCTGGACCTCAAGGCCCTGGCGGCAGCGGTGGGCGGCAAGCGGGCCACGATGGCCGACCCCACCCTCGCCGAACGCACCACCGGCTACGTCCGCGGCGGTATCTCTCCCCTGGGCCAGCGCAAGAAGCTCCCCACGGTCCTGGACGACTCGGCCGCCGCCCACCCCACGATCTGTGTCTCGGCGGGCCGCCGCGGCCTGGAGGTCGAACTGTCCCCGGGGGACCTGACCAGCCTGACGGCCGCGGTGCTGGCACCGATCGGCCGGGGCTGACACCCGGCGCTGCGGGGCCCGGGGCAGAGCCCCGGTCAGCCCTGCGGATACGGCAGCTCGGGATCCCGGGGCCCGAACAGCGCCGTGAGCCCGAGGTGCACCAGCAGCGCCCCGAGCGGCCAGGCCAGCAGCGCCCCCTTCGCCCCCAGCTTCAACGGCGCCGAGAAGGTGACCCCCTTGCCCACGGCCTTGGCGTGAGCGATGACATCCGACTCCGGGCCCAGCCATATACCGAGCCGCCACGCCAGCAACGACCCCAGCAGCCCGCCGAGGCCGAGTGCCACCACGAGAGGCACGCCCCCACGCCGCCGCAGCAGGAACACCGCAACCGCACTGACCAGCCCGAAGCCCAGCCCCAGCAGCGCGAACGTCCCGTCCGCCCCGACCGCCTGCTCCCCCTCGGTGTCCTTGAGGTAGACGACCCAGCTGCGGTCGGCCTCGTCCCCCACGAGCGGCACATGCGGCGCCAGCCACGACCACAGCAGCCCGAGCAGCACACCGCCCAGCGCCACGGCCACCGTGATCACGGCGGCTTCCCGCACTTCGGTCTTCATCCCAGGGCCGTCCTGTTCGTACGGACCCGCCACCGGCCCCCCGGCGGGCGGAGCCTGCCAGACCTGGTGCGGGGAGTCGTCGTGGGGCGGCGGAGGCGGAGTCAGCGGTGCGGTCACCCTGACATCGTGCCAGGTCGCGCTGTGCGCCGCGTCACCGGACGGCCGCCCTGCGGTACGCCCAGGTCGCCACGGCCAGCGAGACGACTCCGACACCCGCGCACACCCCCAGGTCAGCGAGGACCACGGCCCAGTCGGGGTGTGCCCCGAAGGTCCGCGCGTATGCCTCCACGCCGTAGGTCGACGGCAGCAGATCCCGCGCCAGCCGCACGATCTGCGGCATCCGGTCGGCCGGCAGCACGCCCAGCAGCAGCGCCGCGGACATGCCCAGCTGACCGAGCAGCGTGGCCAGTTCGGGCCGCGGCGCGAGCAGCCCGCAGGCGGCGCCCAGCCCGGACAGCGCGGCCCCGGCGAGCGGGATCACGGCCATCAGGATCCACAGGTTGGACAGCGGCAGTCCGAACAGCACGCACCCGAAGACGGCGGTCACCAAGGTCCCCGGCACGGTGAAGGAGGCGTACGCCCCCGCCGCACCCAGCACGACCGCCGCCGGCGGCACCGGCAGCGTGGCGTAGTGGTCGAGCCCGCCGCTGGCCCGCAGCTGCCCGAAGTACTGCGACAGCAGGTTCAGCGCGACATACGCGACGACCAGCACCGACGACCCGGCCACCACGGACTGGGCCTCACCGCCGCTGTCGACGACGCCCCGCATCATCACGGTGATGCCGACGGACTGGAAGGTCGCCACGAACAGCAGCGGGATCCGGGCCACCCGGGCCCGGGACAGCTGCGCCCGGTAGACGGCCGCCAACGACGGCCACAGCCGTGCTCGCGGCCCGAGTTCGGCCGCGCCCCGGGCCGCCTGTGGCATGGCCGGGGCATCGCCCGGCAGCACCTGAGCGGATACGACACTCACGACGACCTGCTCCTCTTCCCTACGGCAGCCGCGCCACCGTCCCACAGGGACCATACGGATACGACCAGCCTCGCGCTCACACCTTCACCAGCCCCTGCCGCGCCGCGCCGCCCAGTGCCAGGTAGACGTCCTCCAGGCTGGGCGTGGCGAGGGTGAAGTCGTCCAGGGCGGCGAAGGCGGCCCCGCCGGTCACCGTGGCGACGGCGGCCCGGGCCTCCTCGGGGGCGAGCCGGAGCGTCCAGCGCCGGCCGGACTCCACGGCCCGCTCGCGCAGCACGGCGACCTCGGGCACGTCCAGCGGCGCGCGTTCCCGCCACACCAGCTCGACCCGCACCTCGCCGGAGACCTGTTCCTTGAGCCCGGCCGGGGTGTCGCAGGCGATGACCCGGCCCTGGTCCAGGACGGCGACCCGGTCCAGGACGGTCTCGGCCTCGATGACGTTGTGGGTGACCAGCAGCACGGTCGTACCGTGTTCGGCCCGCCGCCGGTCCACGGCCGCCCACACCGCGCGCCGGGCCACCGGGTCCATGCCGGTGGTCGGCTCGTCCAGCACGAGCAGCGGGCGCTCACCGACGAGGGCGGCGGCGAAGCAGGCGAGCCGCCGCTGGCCCCCGGACAGCTTCTTCAGTGCCCGACCGGCGATCGGCGTGAGCCCGAGTTCCTCGATCACGGCGTCCCGCTCGGCCCGCGCCCGGCGTACGTCGAGTCCGCGCAGCCGTCCGGTGGTCTCCGCGGCCAGGGAAACGGTCAGCTCGTCCAGCGCGGAGGACTCCTGGCCGAGATAGGCAAGGATGCGGGCGGCCCGCTCGGGGTGGCGCACGATGTCATGGCCGAGGATCTCGACGCTGCCGCCGTCCGGCCGCAGCAGTCCGGTGAGCTGCCGTACGAGGGTGGACTTGCCGGCGCCGTTCGGCCCGAGCAGCCCGAAGATCTCCCCGCGCCGCACGTCCAGTGTCACGCCGTCGGTGGCCCGCACCTCCGGGGTGCCCGGCGTCCCGCGCCGTCCCTTGACGGGCGGGTAGGTCTTGCTGAGCCCGCGCACGCGTACGACCTCGTCATGCCGAAGTGCCTGTCCCGCGCGCGTACTCACAAGGGACGAGACTACGGGGTCCGAACCCTTTACTCGCCTTTGGGGCCTCTGGAAGACCAGCCGCGACGGCGATCAGCCACGACGGCGGAGACCGGCGCTGCCGAGCTCACCACAGCACCGGCTCAATCCCCGGCCGGGGCGTGCTCAGCCGCCGCGGGCACATCGAATTCCCGCCAGAACCCCGCCCGGATGGCGTAACGATCGTGATCGTCGATCTGGTCGTCCTTGTGCGCGAGCAGGCCGAAGCGGGCGGCGTACCGCAGCAGCTCGCCGTCGATGCGGTGCGGGATGCGCGGATACATCGAGGACAGCCGCTGCAGATGGCTCTGGTCGCCGAGCCGGGACATCCACCGGCGGGCGAAGACCTGCCCCACCTCGTACGGATCGCCGCCGACGGTGGTGATGTCCTCCTCCCGGTCGGCCCACCGCTGCTCGGCGGTGGTCAGCTGGGCCAGCGTCGGCATGGAGGCGACCTCGGGCGGCTCGGAGACCCCTCCCGGACGGTCCACCCAGCCCTTGTCGGACGACCACCTCAGCGTCGCGGTCGTCGGGTGCTGCACGCCCTGCGCCCCGGGTGCGCGCAGGGCGGCGAGGTCCTTGGGGGTGGGTACGCCCTTGGGGGCGGGCACCCGCTCCTGGCTGCCGTTCTCCGACGCGGCGGCGGCCGGCGCGTGGGCGCCCTGCTCGGCGGGCCGCTCGGCGGCCGCGGCGAGCGCGGACTCGGGCAGCGGCGCGGAGAGGATCGCCGCGATCTCGGGGCGGGGCGCGGGCGGCGGCGCGCAGACGCCGGTCAGCTCCTTGGCGCGGACCGCCTGGGTGATCCAGGCCCGGTCCAGCACGCGCCGCTCGTCGGCCTCGGCGACCAGGTCCTCCGACTGGTTGTAGTCCCCGTCGGCGGCCTGCACGGCCCACAGGTGGACGGCGACGCCGTGCTCCTTGGCGGCCATCATGCCGGGCAGCAGATCGCCGTCGCCGGTGACCAGGACGACGTCGGAGCAGGCGCGGTTGCGGGCCAGCTCGGTCAGCTCGGCGTGCATGGCGGCGTCGACGCCCTTCTGCGCCCAGCGTCCGTCACTGCGGGTGAGGGCGCCGAGCCGGACGGTGACCCGGGGCATCACGCGCAGCCTGCGGTGCTCCGGCTGGGGAACGCGGTCGGGGGCGCCGTCGAACCAGTAGATGCGCAGCAGCGGGCGCTCTGTCTCCGACTCGGCGCGATCGCGCAGGGCCTGGATCAGTGCGGCGTGGTCGACGGTGATCCGGGACCGCGAGGGCTCACCGGCGAGGAGGCTGGCGGCGGCTCCCAGCAGATACCCGGCGTCCACCAGGACGATGCAACGGTCCACGCGACTCACCCTCTTCCCGGGAGGCTTTGCTTCGGACTTCCTTCGAGTCTGCCCGACCGCGCGGGGCTTAACGGCCCGAACTCGATCTTCGGCGTGGCGTTTGCGCTTTTGTCTCGCCCACCCACCCTGTCACACACGGTAATTATCCGACATGCGCCTGATGTCAGCCTATGTGAATCTGGTCCCGGCCCTGGCCCCTAGATCCCCCACAGGAGGCAGATCACCATGGCCAAGAACAAGAACCGCAAGCAGGGCGGCTCGCAGAACCGTGCTTCGCAGGCCGAGCAGGCTCAGGAGCACGCGCAGCGGTCGTCCACCGAGGCGCACGAGTCTCCGATGCACATCCCGGGCAGCCCCTCGGATGTTGCTCGTAAGCAGCAGAAGCGCTTCGGCCACAACTAAAGGGCACTTGAAGCCCAGGCACACGGAAGGGGCGCACCCGCCGAGGGTGCGCCCCTTCCCGCTTCAACGGCTCAGCCCGCCAGGCAGGACGGGCCGAGCAGCACCTTCAGGTCGCCGAAGAGGGCCGGGTCAGGCTTGACCCGGTGCCGGTCCAGGCGCAGCACGGTGGTCTTGCGCGGGCCCTGGAGCTTGATGCGGACCTCGCTGTCGCCCTTGTGGTGACTGAGGATCTCGCCGAGGCGGCTGACCATGGGCGGGGTGACCCTGGTGGCGGGGATGGTGAGGATCACCGGCGCGTTGGTGCCCGCGTTGGACAGGTCCGGGACCATCAGCTCCATCGCCACGAGCCGCGGCACGTCCTCGCGCTTGTCGAGGCGGCCCTTGACGAACACGACCGCGTCCTCGACCAGTTGGGTCGACACCAGCTGGTAGGTGGCCGGGAAGAACATGCACTCGATGGAGCCGGCGAGGTCCTCGACCGTGGCGATGGCCCAGGCGTTGCCCTGCTTGGTCATCTTGCGCTGCAGGCCCGAGATGATGCCGCCGATGGTGACGACCGCGCCGTCCGCGTGCTCACCTCCGGTGAGCTGGGAGATGCCCGCGTCGGCCTTGTCCGACAGGACGTGCTCCAGGCCGAAGAGCGGGTGGTCGGAGACGTAGAGACCGAGCATCTCCCGCTCCTGGGCGAGCAGGTAGGTCTTGTCCCACTCCTCGGTGGTGAACTCCACGTCGAGTCCGAAACCGGGCTCGCTGCTCTCCTCCTCGCCCATGCCGCCGAAGAGGTCGAACTGGCCCTCGGCCTCCTTGCGCTTGACCGCGACCACGTTGTCGATCATCGGCTCGTACTGGGCCGTCAGCCCCTTGCGGGTGTGCCCCAGGGTGTCGAAGGCTCCCGCCTTGATCAGCGACTCCGTGGTGCGCTTGTTGCACGCGACCGCCTCGACCTTGTCGAGGTAGTCGGGGAAGGAGGCGTACTTGCCCTTCGCCTTGCGGCTCTTGATGATCGACTCGACCACGTTGGTGCCGACGTTGCGCACGGCTTCGAGGCCGAAGAGGATCACGTCGTCGCCCTGGGCGGCGAAGTTGTGCACCGACTCGTTGACGTTCGGCGGGAGCACCTTGATGCCCATGCGGCGGCACTCGTTGAGGTAGATCGCCGACTTGTCCTTGTCGTCCTTGACGGAGGTCAGGAGCGCGGCCATGTACTCGGCGGGGTAGTTCGCCTTCAGATAGGCGGTCCAGTACGACACCAGGCCGTACGCGGCCGAGTGGGCCTTGTTGAAGGCGTAGCCGGCGAACGGGACCAGCACGTCCCACAGGGCCTGGATGGCTTCGTCGCTGTAGTCGTTCTTGCGGGCGCCGGCCTGGAAGATGGTGAAGTTCTTCGCCAGCTCCTCGGGCTTCTTCTTGCCCATCACGCGGCGCAGGATGTCGGCCTCGCCGAGTGAGTAGCCCGCGATGATCTGGGCGGCCTTCTGCACCTGCTCCTGGTAGACGATCAGGCCGTAGGTGACCGCCAGGACCTCTTCGAGGGGCTTCTCCAGCTCCTTGTGGATCGGGGTGATCTCCTGGAGCTTGTTCTTGCGCAGCGCGTAGTTGGTGTGCGAGTCCATGCCCATGGGGCCCGGGCGGTACAGCGCCGACACGGCGGAGATGTCTTCGAAGTTGTCGGGCTTCATCAGGCGCAGCAGCGAGCGCATGGGGCCGCCGTCGAACTGGAAGACGCCGAGGGTGTCGCCGCGCTGGAGCAGTTCGAAGGTCGTCGGATCGTCGAGCGGGAGGCTCAGCAGATCGATGTCGACGTCCTTGTTGGACTTCACCATCTTGACGGCGTCGTCCATGATCGTCAGGTTGCGCAGGCCGAGGAAGTCCATCTTCAGCAGGCCGAGCGACTCACAGCTCGGGTAGTCCCACTGCGTGATGGTCACGCCGTCGGTGTGCCGCACCCACACCGGGACGTGCTCGGTGATGGTCTCGCTGGACATGATCACGCCGGCCGCGTGCACGCCCATCTGCCGGACCAGGCCCTCGACGCCCTTGGCGGTGTCGATGACCTTCTTCACGTCCGGCTCGTTCTCGTACATCCCGCGGATCTCGCCCGCCTCGCTGTAGCGCGGGTGCGAGGGGTCGGTGATGCCGTTCAGGTCGATGCCCTTGCCGAGGACGTCGGCGGGCATCGCCTTGGTGAGCCGGTCGCCCATGGCGTACGGGTAGCCCAGCACGCGCGCGGAGTCCTTGATCGCGTTCTTGGCCTTGATCTTGCCGTACGTGCCGATCATGGCGACCTTGTCGGCGCCGTACTTCTCCGTCACGTACCTGATGACCTCGACGCGCCGACGCTCGTCGAAGTCGATGTCGACGTCGGGCATGGAGACACGCTCGGGGTTGAGGAAGCGCTCGAAGATCAGGCCGTGCGGGATCGGGTCGAGGTCGGTGATGCCCATGGCGTAGGCGACGATCGAGCCGGCCGCGGAGCCTCGGCCGGGGCCGACCGCGATGCCGTTGTTCTTGGCCCACATGATGAAGTCGGCGACCACGAGGAAGTAGCCCGGGAACCCCATCTGGATGATGACGTCCATCTCGTACTCGGCCTGCTTCTGGCGGTCCTCGGGGATGCCGCCGGGGAAGCGGCGCTCCATGCCGCGGCGCACCTCCTCCTTGAACCAGGTGACCTCGGTGTAGCCGTCGGGGATGTCGAACTTCGGCATGAGGTTCTTCGCCTCGAACATGCCCGTGGTGTCCACCATCTCGGCGACGAGGAGCGTGTTGGCGCAGCCCTCCTGCCAGGCGTCCGAGGAGTCGATGGCGTACATCTCGTCCGTGGACTTCAGGTAGTAGCCGGTGCCGTCGAACTTGAAGCGGTCCGGGTCGGAGAGGTTCTTGCCGGTCTGGATGCACAGCAGCGCGTCGTGGGCGCCGGCCTCGTGGGCGTAGGTGTAGTGCGAGTCGTTGGTGACCAGCGGCGGGATGCCGAGCTTCCTGCCGATCTCCAGCAGGCCGTCACGGACCCGGCGCTCGATGTCGATGCCGTGGTCCATCAGCTCCAGGAAGTACTTGTCCTTGCCGAAGATGTCCTGGTACTCGGCGGCCGCCTTGAGGGCCTCGTCGAAGTGGCCGAGGCGCAGCCGGGTCTGCACCTCGCCGGAGGGGCAGCCGGTGGAGGCGACGATGCCCTCGGACCACTGGGCGATGGTCTCCTTGTCCATCCGGGGCCACTTCTGCAGCCAGCCCTCGGCGTACGCGTCCGAAGAGAGGCGGAAGAGGTTGTGCAGGCCGGTCCGGTTCACGGCCCACATCGTCTTGTGGGTGTAACCACCGGAACCGGAGATGTCGTCCCGCTTCTGGTGCGGCTGGCCCCAGAGGATCTTGCGCTTGTTGCGCCGGGATTCGGGGGCGACATATGCCTCGATCCCGATGATCGGGGTGATTCCGGCCTTCTGCGCGGAGTGGAAGAAGTCGTACGCCCCGTGGAGGTTGCCGTGGTCGGACATGGCGATGTGCGTCATGCCCATCTCGTTGCAGGCGTTGAACATGTCCTTGAGCCGCGCAGCACCGTCCAGCAGCGAGTACTGGGTGTGGACGTGCAGGTGCGTGAAGGGCGGCTTTGACACGGTTTCGGCCTCCGAGGGAAACAGGCGTCGACGATCTTCCGACCGGCTGCGGACAGTCTGGGGGACAGCGTCGAAGTCTATGCCCCGGCACTGACACAGGCGGCCGTTCGCCGCGTACCTTCATGCGGGAACCGGGCACTCCCGCGTGGCGTCGCCCGTTGGAGACGGCGGAAGCGCTGTCGCCCCTTCCCGCACGTTCATGCACCACCCGTCCTGTACCAGGAGGCACCCCGCGATGTCGGTCCCCCAGCTCAACGACGAGCAGCGCGGCGAGGAGATCCTCGCCGTCTTCGACACCGCCTTCGGCCGGCTCCTGGCCGCCGACCCGGCCGCGTTCCGCGTGAAGTTCCGGAAGATGGCGGCCTCGGCGTTCGCGTTCTACCGGGGCACGGCGGCCCTCTTCTACCACGACCTGGACGCAGAGAAGCGCGGCGGCCCGTACCTGGACGACCGCACCTCGCGCGTGTGGATCCACGGCGACCTGCACGCCGAGAACTTCGGCACCTACATGGACTCCAACGGCCGCCTGGTCTTCAACGTCAACGACTTCGACGAGGCCTACGTCGGCCCGTTCACCTGGGACCTGAAGCGCTTCGCCGCCTCCGTCGCGCTCATCGGGTACGCCAAGGCGCTCGGTGACGAGCAGATCACCGAGCTGGTGACGATCTACGCGGCCGCCTACCGCGAGCGCATCCACGCCCTGGCCACGGGCGCCAAGAGCGACGAGGTGCCGCCGTTCACGCTGGACACCGCGCAGGGGCCGCTGCTGGACGCGCTGCGTGACGCCCGCTCGCTGACCCGTTTCGAGCTGCTGGACTCGATGACCGAGATCCGCGACTTCGAGCGCCGCTTCGCGCCGGGCGGCGGCTCCATCGAGCTGGACGCCGCCACCCGCTACAAGGTGCTGGCCGCCTTCGACGGCTACCTGGAGACGCTGCCGGACGCCTCCCTGGCCCGCCCGGACTCGTACCGGGTGAAGGACGTCGTGGGCCGGCGCGGCATCGGCATCGGCTCGGCGGGCCTGCCGTCGTACAACATCCTCCTGGAGGGCCACAGCGACGCCCTGGAGAACGACGTCGTGATCTACATCAAGCAGGCCCAGACCCCGGCCGTCTCCCGGCACATCACGGACCCGGCGATCGCGGAGTACTTCCAGCACGAGGGCCACCGCACGGTGATCTCCCAGCGCGCCCTCCAGGCGCACGCCGACCCGTGGCTGGGCTGGACCGAGCTGGACGGCGCGGGCCAGCTGGTCGCCGAGGTCTCGCCGTACGCGGTCGACCTGGACTGGGGCGACATCGACGACCCGGAGGAGATCGCGGCCGTCGTCGCCGACCTCGGCCGGGCCACGGCCACGATGCACTCGGCGGCGGACGACACCTCCGGCGAGTCCCTGGTGCCGTTCTCCACCGAGCGGGCCATCGACGCGGCGCTCGCGGCCGACGAGGAGGGCTTCGCGCCCCTGCTGGTGGACTTCGCGCACAGCTACGGCGCACGCGCGCGTGCCGACCACCAGGTCTTCGTCGACCTGTTCCGCAACGGCCGGATTCCGGGGCTGTAACCTCCGCACACTCACAGGCACTCTTTAGGGGTCTCTTACGCGCGTACGTGACAGACTCTCCTTTCGCTATGGACATATCCGGGACCCAGCTCAGAGCCGTGCGCGCGGCGCTGTTCACGGCTGTCGTCGTGACGCTCAGCACCGCGTCGCACGTGCTGCTGTCCCGGGCCCCGCTGCCGGTCGCGACCGTGGCCGCGGTCGCCGCCGGGGTCTTCGCCACCGCGTACGCGCTGGCGGGCCGCGAGCGCGGCTTCGGCCGGATCGCGGCCCTGCTGATCCCGCTGGAGCTGGCCGCGGACACGGTGTTCACCACCGGCCAGCACGCCTGCTACGGCAGGGCGGGCGGCCCGGTCGCGGGCCCCTTGCGCGCGTTCGGTCTCGACGTGCTGTGCCAGGGCGGTGCCGTGGGCACCCCGCTGGCCCAGGTGACCGGCGCCCACGGCCGCACCGAGGCGCTGCTCGCGCACGCCAGCCCGACCGCGGCCTGGCTGCTGCTCGCCGCGCACGTCGGTGTGGGCCTGCTGGCCGCCGCCTGGCTGCGCCGCGGCGAGCGGGCCCTGACCCAGCTGCTGCGCGCGGTCGCCGCGACCACGTTCCGGCCGCTGCTGCTGGCGGTGGCCGCCGGCACCGTGCGACTGTCCCCGGCGCGCCGGCTGCCGCGTCCGGCCCCTCGGCCGGCCGCCGCCCGCGACCGGCTCCTCGTGCACTCCCTGGGACGGCGTGGACCGCCGTGCTCACCCGCCTTCGCCTGAAGCGACGGCATCTGAGCACGACCAGTCCCCCACACGTATCTCGCGTACGACGTGTGCGCGTCCCATATGGAGATCACCAACATGAGCAAGCGGAACAGCCAGTCGGCGAAGACGGCGGCCCGGGAGCGGCTGCGCGCGGAGCGCGAGCGGCAGGCCAAGCGCGACAAGGCCAAGCGGCAGGTCATCGTGGCCGCCTCGGTCGTGGGCGTACTGGCCGCGGCGGGCGGCATCGGCTACACGGTCGTCCAGCTCAACAAGCCCAGCTACTGGGTGGGCCTGAAGGACGCGAGCAATGTCGTCACCCCTGCCAACACCACGGGCACCAAGGGCACCACGGTCATCATCGGCAAGGACAGCGCCAAGAAGACCCTGAAGGTCTACGAGGACTCGCGCTGCCCGGTCTGCGCCGACTTCGAGCAGGCCGTCGGTACGACCGTGAAGAAGGACATAGACGACGGCAAGTTCAAGATCCAGTACATCGGCGCCACGTTCATCGACGACCACGACAACGGCGAGGGCTCCAAGAACGCGCTGAGCGCCCTCGGCGCCGCGCTCAACGTCAGCCCCGAGGCGTTCCTCGAGTACAAGAGCGCGCTGTACTCGGCGAAGTGGCACCCGGACGAGAACTCCGACAAGTTCAAGGACGACAGCTACCTCATCCAGGTCGCCGACACCGTGCCTGCGCTGAAGAACAACACGAAGTTCCAGGACGCGGTCAAGAAGGGCACCTACGACGCCTGGGCGATGGCCATGTCGAAGGCCTTCGACGACAACAAGGACGGCGTGCGGGGCACCCCGAGCTTCGTCATGGACGGCAAGCAGCTCACCGCCGACAACAAGGGCGGCACGCTCCTGACGGTGGCCGACTTCAACAGGGTGGTGGGCGCGGCCCTCAAGGGCTGACCGCCCGTCAGAAAACGATCACCGCGTAAAGAGCGGGCGAACTTTCGAAGTTCGCCCGCTCTGGCGCATACCGATCAGTAAAACCACTCAGTAACCTGATCGGCCGTGACCAGTCGATACAGATCATCCGAGGCATCCAAGGGCCTCAACTCCCTCTCTCCCCGCCGCCGTACGGTCGTCAAGGCCGCGGCGGCGACCGCTGTCCTGGCCGGACCGCTCGCCGCCGTGCTCCCGGCCCGCGCCGCCACGGACGCCCCCGCTTTCCTGCACGGCGTCGCCTCGGGCGACCCGCTGCCCGACGGCGTCCTGCTGTGGACCCGGGTGACCCCCACCCCGGAGGCGATACCCGGCTCCGGGCTCGGCCCGGACACCGAGGTGAGCTGGGTCGTCGCCAGGGACAAGGCGTTCACCTCCGTCGTCTCCAAGGGTTCCACCACCGCGACGGCCGCCTCCGACCACACCGTCAAGGCCGACATCCGCGGCCTGGAACCGGCCACCGACTACTGGTTCCGCTTCTCGGCCGGCGGCACCGACTCCCCGGTCGCGCGCACCCGCACCGCGCCGGCGGCGGACGCGGCCGTGCCCGGCCTGCGCTTCGGCGTGGTCTCCTGCGCCAACTGGGAGGGCGGCTACTTCTCCGCCTACCGCCACCTCGCGGCCCGCAGCGACCTGGACGCCTGGCTGCACCTCGGCGACTACATCTACGAGTACAAGTCCGGCGAGTACGCGGCCCGCGGCACCGTCGTCCGCCCGCACGCACCGGCCAACGAGACCATCACGCTCGCCGACTACCGGATCCGGCACGCGAAGTACAAGACCGACCCCGACCTGCAGGCGCTGCACCTGAAGGCGCCGGTCATCGCGATCTGGGACGACCACGAGTTCGCCGACAACGCATGGTCGGGCGGCGCGGTCAACCACACCGAGGGCGCCGAGGGCACCTGGACGGCCCGTCAGGCCGCCGCCAAGCAGGCCTACTTCGAGTGGATGCCGGTCCGCCCGGCCATCGCCGGCACCACCTACCGGCGGCTGCGCTTCGGCAAGCTCGCCGACCTGTCCCTGCTGGACCTGCGCTCCTTCCGCTCCCAGCAGGTCGCCACGGCCAGCGGTTCGGTGGACGACCCGAACCGTACGATCACCGGCCGCGCCCAGCTGGACTGGCTGAAGGCCGGGTTGAAGGCCTCCGACACCAGGTGGCGGCTGGTCGGCAACTCGGTGATGATCTCGCCGTTCTCCTTCGGGTCGCTCTCCGCGGACCTGTTCAAGCCGCTCGCCAAGCTGCTCGGCCTGCCCCAGGAGGGCATCGCCGCCAACACCGACCAGTGGGACGGCTACACCGACGACCGCCACGAGTTGCTGGCCCATCTGCGCTCCAACGCCATCGGCAACACCGTCTTCCTGACCGGCGACATCCACATGGCCTGGGCCAACGACGTCCCGGTGGACGCCGGCACCTATCCGCTGTCGGCGTCGGCGGCCACCGAGTTCGTGGTGACCTCGGTGACCTCCGACAACCTCGACGACATCGTGAAGGTCCCCGAGGGCACCGTCTCCGCGATCGCCTCGCCGCTCATCAAGGCCGCCAACCGGCACGTCCACTGGGTGGACACCGACCGCCACGGCTACGGCGTCCTGGACATCACCGCCGACCGTGCGCAGATGGACTACTACGTCCTGTCCGACCGCACGAACGCGAACGCGACCTCCAGCTGGGCCCGCTCGTACCGCACCCTCAGCGGCACGCAGAAGGTCGAGCGCACCTACGACCCGGTGTAACCGCGCGCTACAGACTGTCGAGGAAGCCGAGCGCCACCCGCCAGGTGGCCTCGGCGGCCTCCTCGTCGTAGTCCGGCAGAGCGGGGTCGGTGTAGAGGTGGCCCGCACCGGCGTACCGGTAGACCTCCACGTCCGCCCCCGCCCGGCCCATCTGCAGATACCAGGCGCTCAGCCAGTCGTCCGTCTCGAACTGGTCCGGCTCCGCCACGTGCAGCTGCACCGGCAGCTCCTCCACGTACGCGTTCGGCGCGATGTCCGACGTGCCGTGCAGGAGCAGCAGGCCGCGGGCCTTTTCGTCGCCCAGCGCCAGGGTCTGCGCGATGGACGCGCCAAGCGAGAACCCCGCGTACACGAGCCCTCGCTCGGAATACGGGGCGGCGGCCAGCACGGCCCGCTTCAGCAGCTCCTCCTTGCCGATCTGCTCCTTGAACTCCATGCCCTCCTCGACCGTGTCGAACGTGCGCCCCTCGAAGAGGTCCGGCGTCCACACCTCGTGGCCGGCCATGCGCAGCCGGTCCGCGGCGTCGTGCACCGCGGGCCTGAGCCCGTAGGTCGAGTGAAAGAGCATGATGTTCATGAGGCCATGGTGCCAGCCGGGTACGACAACGCCGTACCGCGGCGGTACCCGTGCGGGCCGAGAACCCACAGGTTCACGACCCCCCGAGCCGGGTTAGGCGCGAAGGCATGGAGAACGTACTCCGCCCCTTGACCGTGGTCGGCAGCTCGGTGCTGCTCACGCTGGCCATCGGCTGGGCCACCGACCGGCTGCTGCGCAAGGCCGACGAACGCAATCCCGACACGCCTCTGTGGGGCCTGCTGCGGCGCGGCCGCGTCCCCTATCAGCTGGTCCTGTGCGCCGCCCTGCTCCGAGGCTCCTACGACCAGGCGAAACTGCTGGAGCGGCATCAGGCCGGGGCGGGCCGGACCCTGACGCTGGTACTGATCGGGTCCGCCGCCTGGCTGGTGATCCGGATCGCCGCGGCGATCGTCGAGACCTCCTACAGCCGCTACGCACGCGCCCACCGGGACGCCGCCCGGGTACGCCGGGTCCGCACGCAGGTCGAGCTGATCATGCGGGTGGTCTCGGCGATCGTCATCGTCGTGGCCGCCGCCTCGATGCTGCTGACCTTCCCGGCGATGCGCGCGGCCGGTGCCTCGCTGCTGGCCTCCGCCGGCATCCTCGGCATCGTCGCCGGTGTCGCCGCCCAGTCGACCCTGTCGAACCTGTTCGCGGGGCTGCAGATCGCCTTCGGTGACATGGTACGCATCGGCGACACGGTGGTGGTGGACGGCGAGTGGGGCACGGTCGAGGAGATCACCCTGACCTTCCTGACGGTACGGACCTGGGACGAGCGTCGGATCACGATGCCGGTGTCGTACTTCACCTCCAAACCCTTCGAGAACTGGTCACGGGGCACCCCGCAGATGACGGGCACCGTCTCCTGGCACCTCGACCACAGCGCGCCGGTCGAGGCGATGCGCGAGAAGCTCCGCGACATCCTGCGCCGGTGCCCGGCCTGGGACGGCCACCGCGACATCCTGCGCCGGTGCCCGGCCTGGGACGGCCGTGCCTACGGCCTGCAGGTCACGGACACGACCCCGAACACCATCCAGGTGCGCGCCCTGGTGACCGCGAAGGACGCGGACGACATCTGGACGGTACGGGTCACGGTCCGCGAGCAGATGATCACCTGGCTGTCCGCGCACCACGCCCACGCACTCCCCCGGGTCAACACGTCAAAGGCGCCACCGGCCCCGAACGGTGCCACGCCCCCCGTCCGATAGCCGCAGGCGGCGAACCACCCCCACGGCAAACGCCCACTTCCCAGCCGACTGGAAACGGGCGGTGCGCAGGTGGGAGAAAAATGTCAGCGCAGGCTGCGCACATCGAGATGCCTGAGCACCCGATCCACGATCTCCGGATCCGCCCCAGGCTCGCTCCGGGCAGCCAACACCTCATGCCGCGCAGCGCTGAGCATCTCCCCCTGAATCCGCCGCACCCGCTTCAGCCGCTTGGCCCGCTGATGCTGTGCCTCCCGCCGCTCCTCCTCCCCCATGTCCGGGCTGATCCGGATCCCGATGTCGAAGGCCCGCCGCAGCATCTGCTCGGACAGCTCCTCCGGCAACTCCTCCACCTCCTCGATCTCCCGCAGCCTGCGCTTCGCCGCCTTCGCCGCCCGTACGGCCAGTTCCTTCTCGAACTCCTTCTCCCGCTCGGAGTCGGCCCGCACCCCGAGCCGCTTCACCAGCCAGGGCAGGGTCAGCCCTTGCAGCACCAGCGTGGCGATGATCACCCCGAAGGCGATGAACACCATCTCGTTCCGGTCGGGAAAGGGGGAGCCGTCGGCGGTCGTGCGCGGGATCGCGAGCGCCAGCGCCACCGAGGCCACCCCGCGCATCCCGGACCACCACATCACGACGGTCTCCCGCCAGCTCATCGGGATGTCCTCGTCGTAGTCCCGCCGGGCGTGCAGCCGCTTGGTCAGCCAGGTCGCGGGCATCAGCCACAGCAGCCGGACGACGACCACGACCCCCACGACGGCCGCCGCCCAGCCGAGCAGCTCGCCCCAGCGCCCGGACGCCGTCCTGATCGCGTGGTGCAGTTCGAGGCCGATCAGCCCGAAGGCGACACCGGTGACGAGCGTGTCGATGATGTCCCAGAAGGTGTGTCCGGCCAGCCGGGTCATCACGTCGTCGGCGTCGGTGGCGTACTCGGCGAGGAAGAGGGCCGTGGTGAGCACGGCGAGCACCCCGGATCCCTGCAACTCCTCCGCGAGCACGTAGGAGGCGTACGGCACCAGCAGGGTCATCCCGATCTGCAGGGTGGGGTCGCCGAGCAGGTCCATCAGCTTGTTCGCACCCCAGCCGAGCGCCAGCCCGACCACGAGCGCGACCACGGCGGACAGAACCAGGTCCAGGCCGGCGTGCCACGCCGAGAACTCGCCGCTGACGGCCGCGGCGATCGCCACGTGGTACAGCACGATGGCCGTGACGTCGTTGAAGAGCCCCTCGCCCTCCAGGATCGACACCAGCCGGCGCGGCAGTCCGAGCTGCCCGGCGACGGCGGTCGCGGCGACCGGGTCGGGCGGGGCGATCAGCGCGCCCAGCGCCACGGCGGCAGCGACCGACAGCCCCGGCACGATGGCGTGGGCGACGGCGGCCACACACAGCGTCGTCACGAACACCAGGGCGACGGCCAGCAGGAAGATCGGCCGCTTGTTCGCCGTGAACTGCCGCCAGGACGTCCGCCGAACCGCGGCGTAGAGCAACGGCGGCAGCAGCGCGGGCAGGATCAGCTCGGGCGGGATGTCCACGTCGGGCACGAAGGCGGCCACCGCCAGGACCCCGCCGAACAGCGTCATCAGCACCGGTGCCGGCAGCCCGAACCGGTCTCCCACCGGGACGCTCACCAGGGCCCCGAGCAGCAGCACGAACAACAGAGCCAACTGATCCACGGCCGGCGCTCCGGGAGTCGACGATCACATGGCAGACCTCAAGCCTGCTACAGGACGCGTCGCATCGCCCGGTGCGGGATCCCGGCGTCCGGGAACTCCGGGCCGTACGCCTCGTACCCGAGCCGTTCGTAGAAAGCCAGGGCGTGGGTCTGCGCGTGCAGGTCCACGGCCGCCAGGCCACGCGCGCGTGCCGCGTCCTCGATGGCCCGCACCAGGGCCACGCCGACGCCCAGCCCGCGCGCCGCACGGGTCACGGCGAGCCGCCCCAGGGAGCCCACGGAGGCGTCCTGGCCGGTCTTCGCCGCGGCCGCCTCGCCGTGCAGCAGACGCCCGGTGCCGAGCGGCACACCGTCCTCGCGGACCGCCAGCACATGCACCGCGACGGCGTCGTACGCGTCGTACTCGATGTCCTGCGGGACGCCCTGTTCGACGACGAAGACCTCCTTGCGCACCGCGAAGCAGGCCTCACGGCCGGCGTGGTCCTCGGCGGTCCGGACGGTGTACGGCGTGTTCACGCGTACGTCTCCTCGCGCACCTGGTCGAGGGCCTGCTGGAGGTCTTCCGGGTAGTCGCACTCGAACTCCACCCACTGCCCGTCCCCGGGGTGCTCGAAGCCGAGCCGTACGGCGTGCAGCCACTGACGGGTCAGGCGCAGCCGCTTGGCGAGGGTCGGGTCGGCGCCGTAGGTCAGATCGCCGACGCAGGGGTGGCGGTGGGCGGCCATGTGGACGCGGATCTGGTGGGTGCGGCCGGTCTCCAGCTTCACATCCAGCAGGGAGGCGGCGCGGAAGGCCTCGATGAGGTCGTAGTGGGTCACCGAGGGCTTGCCTTCGGCCGTGACCGCCCACTTGTAGTCGTGCTGGGGATGCCGGCCGATGGGGGCGTCGATCGTGCCGCTCGTCGGGTCCGGGTGGCCCTGGACGAGGGTGTGGTAGCGCTTGTCGACCGTGCGCTCCTTGAACTGGCGCTTGAGCGACGTGTACGCGTACTCGGACTTGGCGACCACCATCAGGCCCGAGGTGCCGACGTCGAGGCGGTGCACGATGCCCTGGCGCTCGGCGGCACCGGAGGTGGAGATCCGGTACCCGGCGGCGGCGAGACCGCCGATGACGGTCGGGCCGGACCAGCCCGGCGAGGGGTGCGCGGCCACACCGACCGGCTTGACGATGACGACCACGTCATCGTCGTCGTGCACGATCTCCATGCCCTCGACCGGCTCGGCAACCACCTGCACGGGCGCGGGCGCCTGCGGCATCTCGACCTCGAGCCAGGCCCCGCCGTGCACCCGCTCTGACTTGCCGACCACCGTGCCGTCGACCTGCACCTTGCCTGCTGCGGCCAGCTCGGCCGCCTTCGTACGGGAGAAGCCGAACATGCGGGAGATGGCGGCGTCGACGCGCTCGCCCTCCAGGCCGTCCGGCACGGGCAGGGTACGGATCTCGGGAATCGTGCTCACCCGTCGAGTATGCCGGACGGGTCGGACGGCACCGAACGAGCCTGTGGACAAGTCCTGCCGTCAGCCCTTGTGGACGGTGCCGTCCGGGTCCAGGCCGCGGAACGACAGCAGCACGATCAGG
Organism: Streptomyces cellostaticus; assembly: GCF_001513965.1. Lineage (GTDB taxonomy): Bacteria > Actinomycetota > Actinomycetes > Streptomycetales > Streptomycetaceae > Streptomyces > Streptomyces cellostaticus. The sequence goes on from NZ_KQ948016.1 coordinate 390,864, forward strand.
ATGCCGCCGCACACGATCGCCGAGTCGGCCAGGTTGAACACCGCGAAGCCCTTGGGCGCGATGAAGTCCACGACCTCGCCCTCGAAGATCCCGGGCGCCCGGAAGATCCGGTCGGTGAGGTTGCCGAGCGCGCCGCCGAGCAGCAGGCCGAGGGCGACCGCCCAGGGAAAGCTGTAGAGCTTGCGGGCCAGCCGGATGATCACCACGATCACGGCGGCCGCGATCAGCGTGAAGATGATCGTGAAGGCGGCGCCGAAGCCGAAGGCCGCGCCCGGGTTGCGGATGGCATGCAGTTCCAGCAGGTCCCCGATCACCTGGATCGGTGCGTGGTGCTCCAGCTTCGCGACCACCAGCAGCTTGCTGATCAGGTCGAGGGCGTAGGCGAACGCGGCCACCGCGAACAGCACGGCGATCCGGCGCCCGCGCCCGGTCCGCCGCTGCGCCGTCGCCTCCTGCGCGCCCGCGCCGGACACGTCGGACGCGCCGGATCGGGCGGGCGCTCCGGCCGCCGCCGTCCGCTCGCCGCTGTCGTCCGGGGTGTCCGGCGTACCGATGATGCGCTCCGCCTCTGCCACGTGAGTCCCTCAACCTAGGTGCCTGGCTGAGGACGAGACTACGGCACGCCCCCGAGGACCCTCGTGCTCAGGAGCGACGTTCCTGCTTCTGCTTGCACTCCACGCACAGGGTGGCCCTCGGGAACGCCTGCATGCGGGCCTTGCCGATGGGGTTGCCGCAGTTCTCGCACAGGCCGTAGGTGCCCGCGTCGAGCCGTTCCAGGGCGCGCTCGGTCTGGATCAGCATCTCGCGCGCGTTGGCGGCCAGCGCCATCTCGTGCTCGCGCGTGATGTTCTTGGTTCCGGTGTCGGCCTGGTCGTCGCCGGCGCCGTCCCCGGAGTCCCGCATCAGGCCCACGAGGGACGCCTCGGAGGAGCTGATCTCGTTCTTCAGCCGCACCGCCTCGGCCGTCAGATCCGCTCGGGCCTCGGCGACCTCTTCCGGGGTCCAGGGGTCCTCACCGGGGCGCACCGCCAGCTCGCCGGGCTCCGCCGCGGCGATGCGTGCCTTGGGAACGGCGGTCTGTTCGGCCGTGGCCGTGCCAGGAGTCTTTTTCGCAACCACTGTCGTGGCTCCCGTCTGCTTCGCGGCCCGCGCCGCGCCCGCTTTCTTGGCCGTGCTCTTCTCGGCCGCCCCTGTGGAGACGTCCCCGGCGGCCGTCGTCTTCGCGCCGGTCTTCTTCCCGCCCGCCGTCGCCTTCACGGCTGTCTCCCTGGCGGTCGTCTTCTTCGCGACCGTTTTCTTCGCGACCGTCTTCTTCGCAGCCTTCTTCGCAGCCGCCGTCTCTGCGCCCGCCTTCTTGGCCGGCTTCTCGGCGGCCGTCCCCTTCACGGCAGCCTTCTTGTGCACAGCAGCCTTCTGGTCGGCCGTCTTCGAGGCGGCTGCTTTCCTGGCGGTCGCCTTCTTCGCCGCAGCCGTCTCCTTGCCGACCGCCTTCTTCCTGGCCACGGTTTTCGTGGCCATGCCCTCCGTGGCCGTCGCCTTCCCGACGGCTGCTTTCTTGGCTGCGGCCTTCTCAGCCGGTGCCTTCTCGGCCTCCTCAGCCGCGGTCTCCCTGACTGCGGCCGTCGTCCCGGCCTCCGCCGTAGTACCCCGCTTCCGTCCGCCCGCCTCCCCCGGGAGCACCTTCTTCACGGCCGTCACCCTCTTCACGGCAGCGCGTGCGTTCTTCTTGCCGCCGGCGCCCTTGGTCTCGCCGCCGGAGGCAGCAGCCGCAGCGCCGGAGACGGCCGCGCCCCTGGTGCGGACGGTCGCCGGCTGCTGTACGGCGGTCTTCTTCGCCACCATGGTCGCGGCCCCTTCACATATTGTGATCTTGCACGCGAATCGTGCTGGGACGATAAATCGACTTGAGTCCCGCGGCAACGGGGCACGCCGCCCGATTCGCCCGCCCCGCACCCCCCGCGCAGCAGACCTGCATGCGTTGTGCCCAGCTCCCCGCCGGGTAATCCGCCGGGTTGCGCGCCCCCGGAAGCGAGCGCCCGCCCCCTCGCCATTCGAGTCACCCGAGCCCCTTCCCCGCGGGCCGCCCGCACGCCGGAGAAAAGCGGTCGGCCGGTGTCCGCGCGGAGCCGTACACTGGGCGGAGCGAAAAGCGTGGATGGGGACGAGTAGCGGCGTACGCAGCCCAGAGCGACCCGGGGACGGTGTGAGCCCGGGGGTGAGCGCGACGTGAAGATCACCCCGGAGCCGCCGGAAGAAAGCCACAGCCGAAAGGCCGGGGCGAGTAGAGCCGGTTTCGCGACCCCAATGAGGGGGCTCACCGGCGCGTACGGCGCGGCGGAGGGCCAAAGAGGGTGGTACCGCGGGAGCGCGCCGCACACGGCGTAGACAGGATCGAAGGCTCTCGTCCCTCTGACGGAACGCAGCAAGTCCGTTGGAGGATGTTCGCAGATGACAGCGCCGACATACCGCCAGGTGCCCGCCCAGGTCGACCTGCCCGCGCTCGAGCACGCCGTGCTCGACTTCTGGCGCGAGCAGAAGGTCTTCGCCAAGAGCCTGGAGCAGTCCGAGGGCCGCCCGGAGTGGGTGTTCTACGAGGGCCCGCCCACCGCGAACGGCATGCCCGGTGCCCACCACATCGAAGCGCGCGTCTTCAAGGACGTCTTCCCCCGCTTCCGCACCATGCGCGGCTACCACGTGGCCCGCAAGGCCGGCTGGGACTGCCACGGCCTGCCGGTGGAGCTGGCGGTCGAGAAGGAGCTGGGCTTCTCCGGCAAGCAGGACATCGAGGCGTACGGCATCGCCGAGTTCAACGCCAAGTGCCGCGAGTCGGTGACCCGGCACACCGACGCCTTCGCCGAGCTGACGACCCGCATGGGCTACTGGGTCGACCTGGACGACGCCTACCGGACCATGGACCCCGAGTACGTGGAGTCGGTCTGGTGGTCGCTCAAGGAGATCTTCACCAAGGACCTGCTGGTCCAGGACCACCGTGTCGCTCCCTGGTGCCCGCGTTGCGGCACCGGCCTGTCCGACCACGAGCTGGCGCAGGGCTACGAGACGGTCGTCGACCCGTCCGTGTACGTCCGTTTCCCGCTCACCTCCGGTCCGCTGGCCGGCCAGGCCGCGCTCCTGGTGTGGACGACGACCCCCTGGACCCTGGTGTCGAACACGGCGGTCGCCGCGCACCCGGAGGTCACCTACGTCGTCGCGACCGACGGCGAGGACAAGCTCGTCGTCGCCGAGCCGCTCGTCGGCAAGGCGCTCGGCGAGGGCTGGGAGACCACCGGCCAGACCTTCACGGGCGCCGAGATGGAGCGCTGGACGTATCAACGTCCGTTCGAGCTCGTGGAGTTCCCGGAGCCGGCCCACTACGTGGTGAACGCCGAGTACGTCACCACCGAGGACGGCACGGGTCTGGTCCACCAGTCCCCCGCCTTCGGTGAGGACGACCTCAGGGTCTGCCGGTCCTACGGTCTGCCGGTGGTGAACCCGGTCCGCCCGGACGGCACCTTCGAGGAGAACGTCCCGCTGGTCGGTGGCGTCTTCTTCAAGAAGGCGGACGAAAAGCTCACCGAGGACCTCCAGCAGCGCGGCCTGCTCTTCAAGCACATCCCGTACGAGCACAGCTACCCGCACTGCTGGCGCTGCCACACCGCGCTGCTCTACTACGCGCAGCCCTCCTGGTACATCCGCACCACGGCGATCAAGGACCGCCTGATCCAGGAGAACGAGAAGACCAACTGGTTCCCGGAGACGGTCAAGCACGGCCGCTTCGGCGACTGGCTGAACAACAACATCGACTGGGCGCTGTCCCGCAACCGCTACTGGGGCACCCCGCTGCCGATCTGGCGCTGCGAGGACGACCACCTCACCTGTGCCGGCTCCCGCGCGGAGCTGACCGAGCTGACCGGCACCGACCAGTCGGGCCTCGACCCGCACCGCCCGTACATCGACGAGGTCACCTTCGCCTGCCGTCACGACGGCTGCGGGAAAACGGCCACGCGCGTGCCGGAGGTCATCGACGCCTGGTACGACTCGGGTTCGATGCCGTTCGCGCAGTGGGGCTACCCGCACAAGAACAAGGAGCTGTTCGAGAGCCGGTACCCGGCGCAGTTCATCTCCGAGGCGATCGACCAGACGCGAGGGTGGTTCTACACCCTCATGGCCGTCGGCACGCTCGTCTTCGACAAGTCGTCGTACGAGAACGTCGTGTGCCTCGGCCACATCCTCGCCGAGGACGGCCGCAAGATGTCCAAGCACCTGGGCAACACCCTGGACCCGATCCCGCTCATGGACCGGCACGGCGCGGACGCGGTGCGCTGGTTCATGGCGGCCGGCGGTTCCCCGTGGGCGGCCCGCCGGGTGGGCCACGGCACCATCCAGGAGGTCGTCCGCAAGACGCTGCTGACGTACTGGAACACGGTCGCCTTCCAGGCGCTGTACGCCCGTACGTCGGACTGGGCACCCAGCGCGGCGGACCCGGCCCCGGCCGACCGCCCGCTGCTGGACCGCTGGCTGCTGTCCGAACTGCACGCGCTCACCGACCAGGTGACCCAGGCGCTGGAGGCCTACGACACCCAGCGCGCCGGCAAGCTGCTGTCCGCGTTCGTCGACGACCTGTCGAACTGGTACGTCCGTCGCTCGCGCCGCCGCTTCTGGCAGGGCGACAAGGCCGCGCTGCGCACGCTGCACGAGGTGCTGGAGACGGTCACGAAGCTGATGGCCCCGATCACCCCGTTCATCACCGAGCGGGTGTGGCAGGACCTGGTCGTGCCGGTGTCCCCGGGCGCCCCGGAGTCGGTCCACCTGGCCTCCTGGCCCGAGGCGGACCTGTCCGCGATCGACCCGGAGCTGTCCCGGCAGATGGTCCTGGTGCGCCGCCTGGTGGAGCTCGGCCGCGCCACGCGCGCGGAGTCGGGCGTCAAGACGCGTCAGCCGCTGTCCCGGGCCCTCATCGCCGCCACCGGCTTCGATGCCCTGGACCCCGAGCTGCACGTCCAGATCACCGAGGAGCTGAACGTCTCCTCGCTGGCATCCCTGGCCGAAGTCGGCGGCTCCCTGGTGGACACCACCGCCAAGGCCAACTTCCGTGCCCTGGGCAAGCGGTTCGGCAAGCGGGTGCAGGACGTGGCCAAGGCCATCGCGAACGCCGACGCGGCCGCGCTGTCCCTCGCCCTGCGCGAGGGCACGGCGTCCGTGGAGGTCGACGGCGAGACGGTCGCCCTCGCCCCGGACGAGGTGATCATCACCGAGACCCCGCGCGAGGGCTGGTCGGTGGCCTCGGACTCCGGTGCCACGGTCGCGCTGGACCTGGAGATCACCGAGGAGCTGCGGCAGGCGGGCCTGGCCCGGGACGCGATCCGGCTGATCCAGGAGGCCCGCAAGAACAGCGGCCTGGACGTCGCCGACCGGATCGCGCTGCGCTGGAGCTCCACGGATCCGGCGGTCGTCGCGGCCCTGGCCGAGCACGCCGAGCTGATCGCCGAGGAGGTCTTGTCGACCGACTTCGGCCAGGGTGAGGCCGACGACACCTACGGCGATGCCTTCACCGACGAGGGGCTGTCGCTGACGTTCCGGCTGCGCAAGGCGTAGCCCCCGCACCGCGGCGGCTGTCCACCGGTTCACACCGGAGGGCAGCCGCCGTTTCTTTGCCCGAGCCCACCTCAACGCGCGTAAAAAGGGCGGGGCCCCGGATCGAAATCCGGGGCCCCGCCCTGAACGCTGCCGACGCCGTTGTCGTACTAGTGTCCGCGGCCCGTCAGTTGTCGTCCTCGTCGATCAGGAACCCGCGCATCGGCGAGGGCGCCTGGCCCATCGGGGACGGACCCTGCGGACGGACCGGGGCCATGGGCTGGGTCATCGCCGGGGTCATCTGCTGCTGGCCGCCGTAGGAGGGGGCGGACGGCGCAGGGGACCCACCCATCGTCTGGTTGCCACCATAGGACGGGGTGCTCGCACCGGCCGGGGCCATGGAGGGCGCCGGGGACGGCGGGAGCGAGGCGGTGGCCGGGGTCCGCGGCGGGGCCAGCGAGTCGTCGGCCTGGGTCTCCAGCTGGCGCAGCTGCGACTCCAGGTACGACTTCAGACGCGTGCGGTACTCGCGCTCGAAGCCGCGCAGGTCCTCGACCTTGCGCTCCAGCGTGGCGCGCGCGGACTCCAGGGAGCCCATGGCGACGCGGTGCTTCTCCTGCGCGTCCCGCTCCAGCGCGTCCGCCTTGGCACGGGCGTCACGCTCCAGACCCTCGGCGCGGCTGCGGGCCTCGCCGACGATCTTGTTGGCCTCGGAGCGGGCCTCGGCGATCGCCTGGTCGGCGGTCTGCTGGGCCAGCGAGAGGACTCGGGCGGCGCTGTCGCCACCAGGGCCCTGACCGGGGCCGCCCATCGGACCGCCCATGGGGCCGCCCATCGGACCGCCCATCTGCTGCTGCATGGGGGGCTGACCGCCCATCGGGCCCTGACCCATGGGGCCCTGACCCATCGGACCCTGGCCCATCGGGCCGGGACCCTGCGGACCACCCTGACCACCGCCGGGACCGGCGGGCAGCTGCGGGGCACCGCTCGGCAGCTGGGGCGGGCCACCCATGGGGCCACCCATCTGCTGCTGCGGCGGGCCCGATATTCCGGCGGGCACCGGCGCGCCGGGACCTCGCATCCCCTGCTGGGGAATGCCCTGCTGCTGGTCCTGCTCCGGAGGCTTGCGCATGTTCTGCTGGTTCTGGGCAGCAGCGCGCGTGGCCGCGGCCAGCTTGGCGCGCAGGTCCTCGTTCTCGCGAAGCAGACGGGTCAGTTCGGCTTCGACCTCATCGAGGAAGGCATCGACCTCGTCCTCGTCATAGCCTTCTCGGAGGCGGACGGTCGTGAACTGCTTGTTCCGCACGTCCTCGGGGGTCAACGGCATCTCTTCACCTCAACGTAGTCATCGGCAGTCGGCAAGACCGTATCGTCCACCCTCATCACAGGAAGCTCCGCGCAACGGAGATGAGGATGTAGACGATGATCATCAGTACGAAGAAGGACAGGTCGAGCGCCACGCCCCCGAGACGCAGCGGCGGGATGAACCGCCGCAGAAGCTTCAGCGGTGGATCGGTGACAGTGTAGGTGGCCTCCAGGACGACCACCATCGCCTTGCCGGGTTGCCACGAGCGGGCGAACTGGAAGACATAGTCCATGACCAGCCGGAAGATCAGCACGACGAGGAACACCATCAGCGCGATGTAGATCACCTGCGCGAACACGCTCATGGTCTGGGCTTCCCTCTCCCCTGTTCCGTGCTTCCTACCGGTGGTACTTCTCAGCTCTGGTTGAAGAACCCGCCCTCTGCGATGCGGGCCTTGTCCTCCGCCGTGACATCGACGTTAGCAGGAGACAACAGAAACACCTTCTGCGTCACCCGCTCGATGCTGCCGTGAAGACCAAACACCAAACCAGCCGCAAAGTCGACAAGTCGCTTCGCGTCTGTGTCGTCCATCTCAGTCAGATTCATGATCACCGGGGTGCCCTCACGGAAGTGTTCCCCGATGGTACGGGCCTCGTTGTAGGTCCGCGGGTGAAGCGTGGTGATCCGGTAAGGCTCTCGTTCCGACACGACCTTGGGCATGATCACCGGTGCGTTCTTCTCCAGGGACTGACGTTCTTGTGTGATGGATGCCACGGGCGCGATCCGCGCGGGGCGCCCGGATTCCGCGGCGAGCGAAGTCGAACGGGCCACCGGTTCGCGCGGCGCGGGCGGTTGCACGATTCGCACCTCTTCGTCCCTTTGGGACTGGTGTGCGCCGTGCGACTGGTGTGACGATTCATGCCGTCGGTGGTCCCGCTCGGGCTCCGGGTCCAGCTCGGGCTCGAAATCGTCGTCGGGGTCGAATCCGCGGCCGTCGTAACCATCGTCCTCCACGAGGCCGAGGTAGACCGCCATCTTGCGCATCGCGCCGGCCATGCTCTGAGTCCTCCGCTCTGTGGTGGATCGACTGACGAGTGCCAAGTGCCTACGATCCACGCGGTCGTTGTGCCCGCCTTCACAGGCACTGACCATATTTTCTGCTGTGGTCCGACTTCCTGGCGACGTTACCCGAGCCTGGGGCGGACTCCGAGTACCGCGGTGCCGACGCGCACATGTGTCGCTCCAGCGGCCACGGCCTGTTCGAGGTCCGCACTCATCCCTGCGGACACCATGGTTGCAGCCGGATGGGCGCGGCGCAGGTCAGTCGACAAATCCATGAGCCGCTCGAATGCCGCCTGTTCGCGTCCCGCGTACTCTCCGGTGAGCGGAGCGACGGTCATCAGCCCGTCGAGCCGCAGTCCCGGAGCCCGGGCCACGAGGTCGGCCAACTCTTCGATTCCGCCGGGCGCGACGCCACCGCGCTCGCCCCGCTCGCTTTCGCCGGCGTCGAGCGCGACCTGGAGGAGACACCCCACCTCGCGCTCCGCCCGCACGGCCTCGTTCGACAGCGCCGTGACGAGTCGCGCTCGGTCCACGGACTGCACGACATCCGCGTAACCGACCACGGAACGCACTTTGTTGGTCTGCAACTGACCGACAAAATGCCATTTCAGGGGCAGATCCGCACACGCGACGGCCTTCGGCGCGGCGTCCTGGTCGCGGTTCTCGGCGACGTGACGCACACCGAGTTCCGACAGAATCCGCACATCGCTCGCCGGGTAGGTCTTGGTGACCACGATCAGGGTCACCTCCTCCCGCTCACGCCCGGCCGCCGCACACGCTGCGGCGATGCGCTGCTCCACTTTCGCCAGATTTGCGGCGAGTTCGGTCTTACGGTCCGTCATGCCCCATCAGTCCAGCCAGACATAGGCCGCGAGGCGCCCCGTGGTGCGGTCGCGGCGGTATGAGAAGTGGTCGCCCGACTCCAGCGTGCACACCGGCGAGTGTTCCCGGTCGCGCACCCCGAGCCGGTCGAGCTGCGCCTGCACTCCGGCGCTCACATCGACCGCTGGCGTGCCCCAGCTCGTTTCGGCGTGCGCCGCCGGTTCGACGGCGGCCACCTCGGCGCGCATGTCCTCAGGCACCTCGTAGCACCGGCCGCAGACCGCCGGTCCGGTGCGGGCGACGATCCGGTCCGGCTCGGCGCCGAGTTCGGTCATGGCCCGTACGGCGGCGGGGACGACTCCCCGCACCATGCCGGGCCGCCCGGCGTGGGCCGCGGCCACCACCCCGGCGACGGGGTCGGCCAGCAGGACCGGCACGCAGTCGGCGGTGAGGACGGCGAGGGCGAGTCCGCGGCGGGCGGTGACGATCGCGTCGACCTGCGGCACCGGACGGTCTCCCCAGGGCTCGTCCACCACCACCGCATCCGCCCCGTGCACCTGGTTCATCCAGACGACCGAGCCGGGGTCGAGACCGAGCGACTTCGCCACCAGCTCGCGATTGGCCCGGACCGATCCGGGTTCGTCCCCGACCCCTCCGCCGAGGTTGAGCTCCTCATACGGAGCGGCGCTCACCCCGCCCCACCGGTCGGTGAAGGCGAAGTGCGCGCCGCTCACGCTCTCGCGCTGTCCTATCACTTCAGGAAGTCCGGCACGTCCAGCTCCTCGGCCGAGCTGTCCGAGTAGGTGCGCGGCGCCGGCGTGACCGGCGGGGTGACCGGGATGTCGGCCACCGGCTCGGGCGCGGGCTCCGGCTCCTCCTTCGGGGTCACGCTGCCGAGCGAGCCGAAGGACGGGCGGCTCTCCGGCTGCCGTACCGGAGCGGGCTCCTCGCGGCGGGCCGGGGCCGAAGCGGAGGACGAGCCGAGGACGTTGTCCCGGCGGGCCGGCGGCTGGCCGCCGTCGAAGCCGGCCGCGATCACGGTGACCCGCACCTCGTCGCCGAGGGCGTCGTCGATGACCGCGCCGAAGATGATGTTGGCCTCGGGGTGGGCGGCCTCGCTGACCAGCTGGGCGGCCTCGTTGATCTCGAACAGACCGAGGTCGGAGCCGCCGGAGATGGAGAGCAGCACGCCCCGGGCACCGTCGATGGACGCCTCCAGCAGCGGCGAGGAGATCGCCATCTCGGCCGCGGCCACCGCCCGGTCGTCGCCGCGGGCCGAGCCGATGCCCATCAGGGCCGAACCGGCCTCGGACATGACCGACTTGACGTCGGCGAAGTCGAGGTTGATCAGGCCGGGGGTGGTGATGAGGTCGGTGATGCCCTGGACACCGGAGAGCAGGACCTGGTCCGCCGACTTGAAGGCGTCGAGAACCGAGACCTGGCGGTCCGAGATGGACAGCAGCCGGTCGTTCGGGATGACGATGAGGGTGTCGACCTCTTCACGCAGCTCGGCGATGCCGTCCTCGGCCTGGTTCGCGCGGCGCCGTCCCTCGAAGGTGAACGGGCGCGTGACCACGCCGATGGTGAGGGCGCCGAGCGAGCGTGCGATGTTGGCCACGACGGGCGCCCCGCCGGTGCCGGTGCCGCCGCCTTCGCCGGCCGTCACGAAGACCATGTCGGCCCCCTTGAGGACCTCCTCGATCTCCTCGCGGTGGTCCTCGGCGGCCTTGCGGCCGACGGCCGGGTTGGCTCCGGCGCCGAGTCCGCGGGTGAGTTCACGGCCGACGTCGAGCTTGACGTCGGCGTCGCTCATCAACAGCGCCTGTGCGTCGGTGTTGATGGCGATGAACTCGACGCCCTTGAGACCGACCTCGATCATCCGGTTGATGGCATTGACACCACCGCCGCCGACACCGATGACCTTGATGACTGCGAGGTAGTTCTGCGGTGCTGCCACGTCGAAGGCCTCTCGCCTCGAATTACGTTGTCGCCGCCGGGCGGTGCCCCGCGCCGGGACGACGGATGCCGAATGGGACGGTCCGAACGCCGACCCGAACCCTAACCCTGAAGTTTAGGGTTACCAGTGTGTCTGTTCCCTGGAGTCTTCTGAACAGGACACTAAGTCGACAAGTGGCGCCCGTTCAACGAACACGCCGAACCTCCCGTTTTTCTTTTCACCCTATGTGATCAGCCGTAGCAGTGCCCAACCAGGGTGCTGGCCTGCGCTGATGTGCGTCAACTCCCCGATGACGCAGGGGCGGTGGGAACGCTGACGTCGAAGTGCCGCGCGCCGGGAGCTGCTTTCATGAGAGCTGCGAGGGCCCTTGCCTTGACGCGGCCGCTCTCGCTGCTGCCCCATGCCACCGTGCGACCGCCGCCCAACTCCAGCGAGATGTCGTCAAAGGAACGGACTTGGACGGTCCGGGTCTCCCGGGCGACCGCGGCCGACAGATCGCCGCCGACCCGGACCGCCTCGCGCACCAGCCGGTCGGTGCCGAAACGCCGGAAGCTCGCAGCACCGGACCCCTTCCGGGAGGCGGTCAATTCCAGCATCGGAACGCCTTTCGGCGCCTGCGAAACCGTAGCGAAACGGACACCTTTGTGGTCGACTTCGACGAAGTTCCCGGCTTTTCGGACAAGTAGCACCGGGGTGCGCTCGGTCACTTTCAGGCCGATTCCATGGGGCCAGGCGCGGACGACATCAACGGTGTCAATTCGGGGCAATTTCCGCCGAAGCCGGGCTTCGATGGCATTCGTGTCGACGGAAATCAGCGGCTTTCCGAGAGGCACGGAGGCGACCTCGCGGACCTCGGAGGGGGTCAGCACGAGCGTCCCGGAGACCGAGGCGTGGTCCACACGCAGCCACTGGGAGCCGTACAACGCCCAGACGGAGCAGCCGCCCAGGAGTGCCAGGGCGAGCGCCAGGATGACGATCACACGAAGGCGGCGTTTCCTCGACCGCCGCGCGGGCGGCGGGCCGGACGACTCCTGCTGGCGGTCACCGCGCTCGGCGGTCGTCGGTCCGGCCACGCTCACTGCCCTTTCGTCATACGGTCCTAACGGCGCGAGGCGATGGCCTCGTACACCATGCCGACGAGCAGCTCATCGGCGTCCCGGCGGCCGAACTCGCCCGCGGCGCGGGACATCTCGTACAGCCGGTGCGGGTCGGCGAGCACGGGCAGGACGTTGTGCTGCACCCACTCGGGCGTGAGTTCCGCGTCGTCGACGAGGAGCCCGCCGCCGGCCTTGACCACCGGCTGGGCGTTCAGCCGCTGTTCGCCGTTGCCGATGGGCAGCGGGACATAGGCGGCCGGGAGCCCGACGGCGGAGAGTTCGGCGACGGTCATCGCGCCCGCGCGGCAGAGCATCATGTCGGCGGCGGCGTACGCGAGGTCCATCCGGTCCAGATAACTTACCGGGATGTAAGGGGGCATTCCCGGCATCTGCTGCACCTGCGGCAGTTCGTTCTTCGGGCCGACCGCGTGCAGGATCTGGATGCCGGCCTGCTGGAGCCAGGGGGCGACCTGCTGGACCACCTCGTTGAGACGGCGGGCGCCCTGCGAGCCGCCGGTGACGAGCAGCGTCGGCAGGTTCGGGTCGAGCCCGAACATCGCGCGGGCCTCGGGGCGCGCGGCGGCGCGGTCCAGGGTGGCGATGGAGCGGCGCAGCGGGATGCCGATGTAGCGGGCGTCACGCAGCTTGCTGTCCGGGGTGGAGACCGCGACCCGGGCCGCGTACCGCGAGCCGATCTTGTTGGCCAGGCCGGGCCGCGCGTTGGCCTCGTGGATCACGATGGGCACGCCGAGGCGCTTGGCGGCCAGGTAGCCGGGCAGCGCGACATAGCCGCCGAAGCCGACCACACAGTCGGCCTTGGTGCGCTCCAGGATCTGCTCCGCGGCCTTGATCGTGCCGCGCAGCCGTCCCGGGACGGTGATCAGCTCGGGCGTGGGCTTGCGGGGCAGGGGCACCGCGGGGATCAGCGCCAGCTCGTAGCCGCGCTCCGGAACGAGCCGGGTCTCAAGGCCCCGCTCCGTGCCCAGGGCCGTGATCCCCACGGTGGGGTCCTGCCTGCGCAGGGCGTCCGCGAGGGCGAGCGCGGGCTCGATGTGGCCGGCGGTCCCCCCACCAGCGAGTACGACATGCACCGAAATTCACCGCTCTCTGGACGAGCGCGCCACCGAGGCGCGCCGTCGCATCGTGTTCCATCTCCGAGGCCCCCGCTCGGCACCGGAGCCTCCCGCCCGCTTTCTACCAAAGCGAGGTTGCCGCATCGCAAGCGCTGCCCGCGCAGCGGGCTCGTCGCGCGCGAAGGCGATCAGCAGCCCGATGGCGAACATGGTCGGCAGCAGGGCGGAACCTCCGTAGGAGAACAGCGGGAGGGGGACGCCGGCGATCGGCAGCAGGCCGAGCACCGCACCGATGTTGATCACCGCCTGGGCGGTGATCCAGGTGGTCACACCTCCCGCGGCGTACCTCACGAAGGGGTCCTCCGTGCGTCCGGCCACGCGGATACCCGCATAGCCTAGAGCCGCGAACAGGGCGAGCACCGACAGCGTCCCCGCCAGGCCCAGTTCCTCGCCGGTGACGGCGAAGATGAAGTCGGTGTGGGCTTCCGGAAGTTGGCCCCATTTTTCCACACTCGCGCCGAGGCCGGATCCGAAGAGTCCGCCGGAGGCGAGGGCGTAGATGCCGTGCACGGCCTGCCAGCAGTCGGCCACCCCGGACCTGGGTTCGGTGGCGCCGATGCAGGCGAGGCGGGCCATCCGGTTGGGGCTGGTCTTGATCAGGATCGCCCCGATCGCGCCCGCGATCGACAGCACCCCGGCGAACAGCCGGGTGGGCGCCCCCGCGAGCCAGAGCAGGCCGAAGAGGATCGCGGTGAGGATGATCGCGGTGCCCATGTCACCGCCGAGCATGATCAGCCCGAGCAGCAGGAAGGCGACCGGGACCAGCGGCACCAGCATGTGCTTCCACTGGGTCAGCAGCTTCTTGTCCTGCTTGCGGGCGATCAGGTCGGCGCCCCACAGCACCAGGGCGAGCTTGCCGAACTCGCTGGGCTGGATCTGGAAGGAGCCGCCGAGGGAGATCCAGTTCTGGTTGCCGTTGACGGCCATCCCTATCCCGGGCACCTGCACCAGGGCCATCAGGAAGACGGCGCCGGCGAGGATCGGGTACGCCAGGGCCCGGTGCAGCTTCACCGGCATGCGGGAGGCGGCGAACAGCAGTATGCCGCCGATGGCCGCCGCCAGGAACTGCTTGCGGAAGAAGTACGACCCCGGCAGCGAGAGCTGCAGCGCGGTGATCTGGGAGGCCGAGTAGACCATCACCAGCCCCAGCACGGTGATCAGCACGCTGCCGCCGAGGATCAGGTAGTAGGCGGTCAGCGGGCGGTCCCAGGCCTTCCGCGCGCGCATGTAGAGCCGCAGTACGGGGTTCTCGCGCGACGGCCGGGGGGAGGCGGGATGCCGGGACGCCCGCTGCACGGGCGGCCGGCCGGTGCGGCTACCGGGCATCAACGCCTCCACTGAACGTCGACCGTCCCACGCGTCCCTCCCAAGATCCGCCCGGCAGGCGGCCGGGGTCAGGCGCCGAGTTCGCGGACCGCCTCCGCGAACGCGTCACCGCGCTGGTTGTAGTTGGTGAACATGTCCATGGAGGCGCAGGCCGGGGCCAGCAGCACCGTGTCGCCGGGCTGAGCGAGCCGCTTCGCCTCCGTCACCGCCTGGAGCATCGCCCCAGTGTCGGTCCGTTCGAGGTCGACGACGGGTACCTGCGGGGCGTGTCGCGCAAGGGCGTCGCGGATCAGGGCGCGATCGGCGCCGATCAGGACCACGCCGCGAAGTCGTTTTGCCGACTTGGCGACCAGCTCGTCGAAGGCCGCGCCCTTCGCCAGACCACCCGCAATCCACACGATCGACTCATACGCCGCCAACGAGGCTTCCGCGGCATGAGTGTTGGTCGCCTTGGAATCGTCCACGTACGCCACCTGGTCGAGATCGGCGACGTGCGCGATGCGGTGGGCGTCGGGCCTGAAGGCCCTCAGGCCGTCGCGTACGGCCGTGGCGGGCACCCCGAAGGCGCGCGCGAGGGCCGCGGCGGCAAGGGCGTTCGCGATGTTGTGCGGGGCCGGCGGGTTGACGTCGCCGACCTCGGCGAGTTCCTGGGCGTTCTTGTGCCGGTTCTCGACGAAGGCGCGGTCGACCAGGATGCCGTCCACGACTCCGAGTTGGGAGGGACCCGGGGTACCGAGGGTGAACCCGATGGCCCGGCAGCCCTCTTCGACGTCGGCCTCGCGCACCAGGTCCTCGGTGAGCTTGTCGGCCACGTTGTAGACGCACGCGACCCGATTGCCTTCGAAGATGCGGCCCTTGTCGGCCGCGTAGGCCTCCATGGAGCCGTGCCAGTCGAGGTGGTCGGGCGCGAGGTTGAGGACCACGGCGGAGTGGGCGCGCAGCGAGGGCGCCCAGTGGAGCTGGTAGCTGGACAGCTCCACGGCGAGGACGTCGTGTTCCTCCTCGCCGAGGACCGCGTCCAGCAGGGAGACGCCGATGTTGCCGACGGCGGCCGTTCTGAGGCCTGCGGCCTTCAGGATCGACGCCAGCATCTGGACGGTGGTGGTCTTGCCGTTGGTGCCCGTCACGGCCAGCCAGGGAGCCGCGTCGGGGCCCCGCAGGCGCCAGGCCAGCTCCACGTCGCCCCAGACGGGCACGCCCGCCTTCTCCGCCGCCAGGAACAGCGGCTTGTCCGGCTTCCAGCCGGGTGCCGTGACGATCAGCTCGGTGCCCTCGGGCAGGGTCGCCCCGTCGCCGAGGCGCACGGTGATGCCGAGCGCCTCCAGCTCCGCGGCCTGCTCACGCGCGCGTGCGTCGTCGCCGTCGTTGACGACCGTGACGATCGCCCCGCGCGCGTGCAGCACTTTCGCCGCCGGGACGCCCGAGACGCCGAGCCCGGCGACGGTGACGTGCTTGCCCTGGAACTCAGAAGACCCTGACGGCACCGAGGAGGTCACTTTTCCGCTGCCCATCCTGCATAGAAGAGGCCAAGTCCGACAATCACACAGATGCCCTGGATGATCCAGAAGCGGACCACCACCAGGACTTCGGACCAGCCCTTGAGTTCGAAGTGGTGCTGGAGCGGCGCCATGCGGAAGACGCGCTTTCCGGTGAGCCGGAAGGAGCCGACCTGGATGACGACCGACATCGTGATGAGGACGAACAGACCGCCCATGATGGCCACCAGCAGCTCCGTGCGGGAGAGGATGGCCAGACCCGTGAGGACACCGCCGAGGGCGAGCGAGCCGGTGTCGCCCATGAAGATCTTCGCCGGGGAGGTGTTCCACCACAGGAAGCCCAGGCAGGCGCCCATCAACGCGGAGGCGACCACGGCGAGGTCGAGCGGGTCGCGCACCTCGTAGCAGGCGGTCGGGTTGGTCAGCGTCTGTGTGTTGGCGCAGGACTCCTGGAACTGCCAGACGCCGATGAACGTGTAGGCGCCGAAAACGAGCACGGAGGCGCCGGTGGCGAGGCCGTCCAGACCGTCGGTGAGGTTCACGCCGTTCGACATCGCAAGGATCATGAACAGCGCCCAGATCACGAACAGCACCGGGCCGATCGACCAGCCGAAGTCGGTGATGAACGACAGCTTGGTGGAGGCCGGGGTGTTGCCGCGCGCGTCGGAGAACATCAGCGACAGCACGGCGAAGGAGATGCCGACGATCAGCTGGCCCGCCATCTTCGCCTTGGCCCTCAGGCCCAGCGAACGCCGCTTGACGATCTTGATGTAGTCGTCCAGGAAGCCGACCAGGCCCATGCCGACCATCAGGCCGAGCACCAGCAGCCCGGAGAACGTCGGCGGCTTGCCGGTGATCACCTTGCTGAGGAAGTACGCGGCGACCGTCGCCAGGATGAAGGCGATGCCGCCCATGGTCGGCGTACCGCGCTTGCTGGCGTGCTCGCGCGGGCCGTCGTCACGGATGTACTGGCCGTAGCCCTTGCGGGCGAGCAGCTTGATCAGCAGCGGGGTGCCGACCAGCGTCAGGAAGAGGCCAATGACTCCCGAGAACAGGATCTGGTTCATCATCGGGCGGCAACCTCACCCTCGGCACCGGTCTCGATCAGCGCCTGCGCAACGCTTTCGAGCCCCACCGAACGGGACGCCTTCACGAGTACGACGTCTCCCGGGCGCAACTCGCTGCGCAACAGGTCGACCGCCGCCTGTGCGTCGGACACGTGCACCGACTCCTCACCCCACGAACCCTCGTTATATGCGCCCAGTTGCAACCAGGAGGCCTCAGTCCCCCCGACCGCGACGAGCTTGCTGACGTTGAGCCGGACGGCGAGCCGTCCGACGGCGTCGTGCTCGGCGAGCGCCTCGTCCCCCAGCTCGGCCATCTTGCCGAGCACCGCCCACGTGCGGCGCCCCTTGCCCATGGCCGCGAGCGCCTTGAGGGCGGCCCGCATGGACTCGGGGTTGGCGTTGTAGGCGTCGTTGACGATGGTCACGCCGTCCGGGCGCTCAGTGACCTCCATGCGCCAGCGGGAGAGGGAGCCCGCCTCGGAGAGCGCGCGGGCGATCTCGTCTGCGGACATGCCCAGCTCATGGGCGACGGCGGCCGCGGCGAGCGCGTTCGACACGTGGTGCTCACCGTACAGGCGCATGGTCACATCGCTTGCACCGGAGGGTGTGTGAAGCCTGAAGGCGGGCTGTCCGCTGTCCGTGAGTCGCACGTTCTCGGCGCGTACGTCCGCTTCGGCCGACTCTCCGAAAAGGACCACCTTCGCCTTGGTACGGGAGGCCATGGACCGGACCAGCGGGTCGTCGGCGTTGAGGATCGCGGATCCGTCCTCGGGAAGCCCCTCGATGATCTCGCCCTTCGCCTGGGCGATCTGCTCGCGGCCGCCGAACTCGCCGATGTGGGCGGTGCCGACGTTGAGGACGAGGCCGACCCTGGGGGGCGTGAGGCTGGTGAGGTAGCGGATGTCGCCGATGTAGCGCGCGCCCATCTCCAGCACGAGGTACTGCGTGTCGTGCGCGACCCGCAGCGCGGTCAGCGGAAGGCCGATCTCGTTGTTGAGATTGCCTTCCGGCCAGATCGTGGGCGCCTTGCTGTTCAGCACCTGGGCGATGAGGTCCTTGGTGCTCGTCTTGCCGGCCGATCCGGTGAGCGCGACGAGGGTCGCGCCCGCCTTCGTCACGACGTGGCGCGCGAGGGCGCCCAGCGCCTTGGTGACGTCGTCCACGACGATCGCGGGCACGCCGAGGGGCCGGGAGGCCAGCACGGCCGCCGCACCGGCCTCGACGACCGCCTGGGCGTAGTCGTGGCCGTCGACGCGCTCGCCGACGAACGCGGCGAAGAGGCTGCCTGGCCGAACCTCCCGGGAGTCCCGGACGACCGGTCCCGTGACCTGGACGGACGGATCCGGTATGTCGTGCGTCTGCCCGCCGACGACTGCTGCGATCTCGGCGAGGGAGAGGGCGATCACAAGTTCATCCCTGGGTCTTCTGGATAGCTTCGCGAAGCACCTGGCGGTCGTCGAAGGGACGGACCACGCCGGCGATGTCCTGGCCCTGCTCGTGGCCCTTGCCCGCGACCAGCACCGTGTCACCGGGGGCCGCGCGGCCCACGGCGGCGGCGATCGCGGCGGCCCGGTCCTCGAAGAGGAGCACCTCTCCGCGCTCGTGCGCGGGCACGGAGGCCGCGCCCTGGAGCATGGTCGCGAGGATCGCGAGGGGGTCCTCGGAGCGGGGGTTGTCGGAGGTCAGTACGGCCGTGTCGGAGAGCCGGGCCGCGGCGGCACCCATCGGGGCGCGCTTGGTCTGGTCGCGGTCGCCGCCGCAGCCGAGGACGACGTGCAGCCGGCCCTTGGTGACCTTGCGCAGCGCCTTGAGCACCGACTCGACCGCGTCGGTCTTGTGGGCGTAGTCGACGACCGCGAGATACGACTGCCCGGCGTCCACCCGCTCCAGACGGCCGGGGACTCCCGGTACGGCGGCGATGCCGTCGGCGGCGGCCTGCGGGTCGAGGCCGGCCGCGGCGAGGGCGACGACGGCGGCGAGGGTGTTCGCCACGTTGAAGGGGCCCGGCAGCGGCGACCTGGCGTGGATACGCTCGCCCTGGGGGCCGATGACGGTGAACGTCGAGTCCATGGGGCCGACCTGGACGTCCTCGGCGCGCCAGTCGGCGTCGGGGTGGCCCTCGGCGGAGAAGGTGACGACCGGGACGCCGGCCTCCTTCGCGAGCCGGCGGCCGTACTCGTCGTCGGCGTTGATCACACCGAGTCTGCTGCGTTCGGGCGTGAACAGCTGCGCCTTGGCCTGGAAGTAGTCCTCCATGTCGGAGTGGAACTCCATGTGTTCCGGGCTGAGGTTGCTGAACACGGCGATGTCGAAGACACAGCCGTCGACCCGGCCGAGGACCAGGGCGTGGCTGGAGACCTCCATGGCGACCGCCTCGACGCCGCGTTCGCGCATGACGGCGAACAGGGCCTGCAGGTCGGTGGCTTCGGGGGTGGTGCGCTCGGACTTGATCCGCTCCTCGCCGATGCGCATCTCGACGGTGCCGATGAGTCCGGTGGCGCGGGCGGTCTTCAGTCCGCCCTCGACCAGGTAGGCGGTGGTGGTCTTGCCGGAGGTGCCGGTGATGCCGATCTGGAGCAGGTCGCGGCCGGGGCGGCCGTAGATCGTCGCCGCCAGTTCGCCCATCCGCGCGCGCGGGTCGTCCACGACCAGGACCGGCAGTCCGGTCGCGGCGGCGCGCCCGGCGCCCGCCGGGTCGGTCAGCACGGCGACCGCGCCGAGGCCGGCGGCCTGGGTGACGAAGTCGGCGCCGTGCAGGCGGGCGCCCGGGAGGGCGGCGTACAGGTCACCGGGGCGGACGGCGCGCGAGTCGTGGGTGATCCCCGTGACCTCGGCGGCGCCGGCCGGAGCGGCGGCACCCAGCTGATCGGCCAGTTCCGCGAGGGGTGTGGCGGAGACCTGGACCGGTCGCGGCGGTCCCGGATATGTCACGGAAGCGCCTTTCTGGGTGGTTTGGGACTGATCAGCGTGTGGCACGGCGGTGAGCGTACCGGGCGCACCGGCTCCGGAGCGAAGTGAGGGCTCTTGAGCGCCTTGGTTCCCGGCATCGGGGGTGATCGTTGTCACGAACTCGTTCCTGGTGTTTCCGAGGTGCTGATCAGGGCTTGTAGGTGACGGGCAGGTTCGCGGCCCTCGCCCCGGTCGGCGGGACCTGGAGGGTCTTCAGGGCGAACTCCATCACCTGCTTGTAGATGGGTCCACAGATCTGGCCGCCGTAGTAGCTGCCGGAGGTGGCATTCTGGATCGCGCAGTAGACCGTGATCCGCGGGTTGTCCGCGGGTGCGAATCCGGCGAACGACGAGGTGTATCCGCGGTACCTGCCGGTGGCCGGATCCACGCGGTTGGCCGTGCCGGTCTTGCCCGCGACCCGGTACCCGGGGATACGGGCCTTGATGCCGGTGCCCTGCTCGTCGTCCACGACGGACTCCAGCATCTGGGCGAGCGTCCTCGCGGTCTTCTCGCTGACCACACGGGTCTTCTTCGGCTGCGGGGCGGGGGTGAAGCGTCCGTCGGCACCCTCGGTGCCGCGCACCAGGGTCGGCTCGACGCGGACACCGCCGTTGGCGATCGTGGAGTAGACGGAGGCGGCCTGCATGGCGCTGAGGGAGAAGCCCTGGCCGAAAGGAACCGTGTACTGCTGCGACGTCGACCACTTGCCGGCGGGCGCGAGGATGCCCCTGGTCTCGCCGGGGAAGCCGAGCCCGGTGGAACTGCCGATGCCGAACTTGCGCAGGACCGAGTAGAGGACCTTGTTGGCCTCCGGCTGGGTCCTGCCGAGCTGGCCGGTGGCGAGGATGGTGCCGATGTTGCTGGACTTGGCGAGCACGCCGTTGAGCGTGAGGTACCAGGTGTCATGGTCGACGTCGTCCTGGAAGAGCCGGTCCCCGCGGTGCAGCCGGTTCGGTACGACGACGTGGGTGAGCGGGGTGGCCGCGTTCTGCTCCAGTACGGCCGCCATCGACATCACCTTGGCGGTGGAGCCGGGCTCGTAGGCGTCCTGGACGGCCGCGTTGCCCATGGCCGCGCCGTCGGCCTTCGCCAGGTCGTTCGGGTCGAAGCCGGGCGAGTTGGCCATGGCCAGGATCTGGCCGGTGCGGGCGTCCTGGACGATGACGTAGCCGCGGTCCGCCCTGGACTTCTTCACCTGCTCGCTGATGGCGTTCTGGGCGGCCCACTGGATGTCGCGGTCGATGGTGAGTTCCGCGTCGGAGCCGGGCACGGCGGGGGTCTCCGTCGATCCCACGGTGGGCACCTCGCGGCCGCCGGACTGGGCGTAGCGGATCTTGCCGTCCTTGCCGGACAGCTGCTTGTTCAGCTCCTGCTCGATGCCGCCGCCGCCCTGGCCGTCGGTGTTGACCCAGCCCAGAATCCCGGCGGCGAGGTCGCCGTTGGGATACACGCGCTGGCTGCTGGGGTCGGCGAAGACGCCGGAGAGCACGTTGGCCGTGTTGTTGTCGGTCTCGGCCTTCTTGGCGAGCGCGGCCTTCAGGTCCCTGATCTGCTTCCAGACCTGCGGGGTCTGGCGGTTGGCGAGCCGGGTGTAGCGCGACTGCTTGTTCTCGGGCCTGAGCTTCTTGACGAGCGTGGCCTGGTCCTGGCCGAGGATCGGCGCGAGCAGCGCGGCGGCCTGCTCGGGGCCGTTGTCGATCTTCAGCTGCTTGACGGTGAACATCGTCGGGTCGGCCGTGATGTCGTACGCGTTCTCGCTGATCGCGAGGGGCACGCCGTTACGGTCGGTGATCCCGCCGCGCTCGGCGGCCAGGGTGTGCACGACGTACCGGTTCTGTTCGGCCTTGGCGGCGTACGCGCTGGCGTCGACGGCCTGGACCTGGAGCAGCCGTACGACGAAGGCGAGCAGGACCAGGGTGAGCGCGAGGCCGACCAGGCGCAGCCGGGGGCGGGGCCTGCCGAGCCGGAGGGGCGGCGGCGGCATGGGCCGGGCCCCGCTCGGCCGGCGGACCGGACGGGTACCGGGCCCGGGCTGCCGCCGGACGGCACCCCGCGGCCGGGGAGGCTTCGCGGGGCCGGGCACACGGCGGCGCGGCGGTTCCCTGTCGGACACTTCCGTCACCTGCCGGGGGTCGGGGTGGGCGCGGGCTGGAGGGTGGAGAGCGGCGCCACCGCCTCTGTCGGGGTGGTCACCGGGGCCGGGGCCGAGGGGGTGGGCGTGACGAGCGGCTGGGCCGGCGTGACCGAGGGTGCCGGGGAGGGGCCGGCGGCCGGGGCGACCACCTCGGGGGCCACCGGGGCGACCACCTCGGGGGCGACCGGGGCGGTGAAGGCGGCGGGCTCGGGGCTCGCGACGCCCGGTACGCCCTTGACGGTGCCGTCGGGGCCGAGGAAGGCCGGGTCGCCGCCGGGGACCATGCCGAGTTGGCGCGCGCGGCGCTGGAGGGCGTCGGGGGACGAGTAGGCGTCAATGTCCCGCTGGAGGGCCTGTTCCTCGTCGGTGAGGTTCTTCGTCTGCTTCTGCAGGGCGTCGAGTTTGAACGAGCCTTCGCTGAGTGCCGAGTTCAGTACCAGCAGCCCGATGAGGCCGCCGCCGAGCAGCAGGACGACGAGGAGGACGAACGGGGCGCGGGCCGCGCGGGCGCGGCCGGCCGGGAAGAGCCGGGCGAGCCGGGCGGCCCTCCCCCTCAGTTCGGGTTTCCTACTCACTGACCCTCCGCCGGCACAGATGAGCAGCCGGGGGCGCCACCGGCCCTCCGACGGGTTCGGAAACCCAACCGACCCGATTCGCTCACTCGGCCTCCTCTCTGATGCGCTCGGCGCCGCGCAGCCGCGCCGGAGCAGCCCGGCGGTTCACGGCGATCTCTTCCTCGGTGGGAAGTTCGGCACCGCGCGTGAGCAGCTTGAGCCGCGGCTGGTAGCGCTCGGGCACGACCGGCAGACCGGGCGGGGCGGTGGACGCGGCACCGGCCGCGAACACCTGCTTGACCAGCCGGTCTTCAAGTGAGTGGTACGACAGCACCGCGATGCGTCCGCCGACGCCGAGGGCCTGCACGGCAGCCGGAATCGCCCGCTCCAGGACGGACAGCTCGCCGTTGACCTCGATCCGCAGCGCCTGGAAGGTGCGCTTGGCCGGGTTGCCGCCGGTGCGCTTGGCGGCCTGCGGCAGCGCGTCCCTGATCAGCTCGACCAGCCGCGCGCTGTTGCTGAACGGCTCCCTCTCGCGCTCGCGGACGATCGCGGAGACGATCCGCTTGGCCTGCTTCTCCTCGCCGTACGCGCGCAGGATCCGCACCAGCTCGCCCGCCGGATAGGTGTTGAGGACGTCGGCCGCGCTGATGCCGGTCGTCTGGTCCATGCGCATGTCGAGGGGGGCGTCCTGGGCGTAGGCGAAGCCGCGGTCGGCCTCGTCCAGTTGCATGGAGGAGACGCCGAGGTCGAACAGGACGCCCTGCACGCGCGCGAGGCCGAGCCTGTGCAGTACGTCGGGCAGCTCGTCGTACACGGCGTGCACGAGGGTGGCGCGCTCACCGAAGGGGGCGAGCCGCTCACCGGACAGCCGCAGCGCCTCCTTGTCCCGGTCGAGGGCGATCAGCCGCGCCTCGGGGAACCGGGTCAGCAGCGCCTCACTGTGGCCGCCGAGGCCGAGGGTGCAGTCGACGACCACCGCTCCCGGCCGCTCCAGGGCGGGCGCCAGCAGATCCAGGCACCGCTGGAGCATCACCGGGACGTGTCGACTCTGGCTCAAGGGGGCCTCTCAGTTCCGGCGCGGGCCGTACGCACCGCCGGGTCCCCGCCCGCTCGGTGAAGGGGAGGCCTGCCGGCGCCGGAAGCGTCAGCCGACCGGGAGCGGGAGGAGGCCGAGCCGTACGTACGCGCCGCGCACGTGGGGAGACGGTCCGGGCGGGTGCCGGGATCTCCAGGGGTTTCACCAGCAGGGAGAGCCGCGTCTCCCGCTTCGCGTCACTTTAGTCCACCGTGTCGCGCGGTCAATCAACCGGCCTGCGCGTCGCGTACCGCATCCCGGCGGGAGCCGCAATTCGAACGGATTCACCCGTGCGGTCACCGTTTGCCCTCCGTATGGGTTAGCTCACAACAAGCCACGATGACGTTCTTTGTCCCATTCTCACAGCAGGCCGGGACCGGAGGTGACCAGTAACGTCATGAGTATGACGACTTCCGCAGCAGTTCCCACTGGATCCGAAGGCGCCATAACCAGCGACGGCACCGTGACCGACCGCCTGGTGGAGGCCAATCAGCAGTACGCCACCGCCTTCACTGACCCCGGCATGGACGCCCGTCCCGTGCTCCACGTGGCAGTGGTGGCCTGCATGGACGCCCGACTCGACCTGCACGCCGCGCTCGGTCTGGAGCTCGGCGACTGCCACACCATCCGCAACGCGGGCGGAGTCGTCACCGACGACGTGATCCGCTCCCTCACCATCAGCCAGCGGGCGCTCGGCACCCGCAGCGTCGTCCTGATCCACCACACAGGATGCGGTCTGGAGTCCCTCACCGAGGACTTCCGGCACGAACTGGAGATGGAGGTCGGCCAGCGCCCGGCGTGGGCGGTGGAGTCCTTCCGGGACGTCGACCAGGACGTGCGCCAGTCCATGCAGCGGGTGCGCACCTCGCCGTTCCTGCTGCACACCGACAACGTGCGCGGCTTCGTCTTCGATGTGCACACGGGCCTGCTGCGCGAGATCGACCCGGCCTGAGCCCGGCCCGACCAGGCGCACCGGCCCGCCCCGAACACCCCGCCGTACGCACACATTCCGCCGCCGGCATCGAAAACGGTGGTCGAAATGGCCGTAAGACCGACATCGTGCGGGCAGTTGTCCACAGTCGAGTGACACGAATCGGTAACGGCAGCAAGAATGCGGGGGTGTGGCGTCGCGCGGAACTATTTCCGCGCGGTGTCCGTGTTTCGGGGTGGGCCGGTTTCGCATCGCAGAGCGTCGGCCCGAGTAAGAACGGGCCGAGGAGGGCCGGGTGACGACCTATGACGATCGAGCGAGCCTCACTGATCTGACTGCCACTGTGGAGCGCGTCCGCAGTTCGGTGGAGGGTGTGATCGAGGGCAAGCCCGAGGTCGTACGGCTTTCGCTGACCGTACTGCTCGCCGAGGGACACCTCTTGATCGAGGACGTCCCCGGGGTGGGCAAGACGATGCTCGCCAAGGCGCTGGCGCGGTCCATCGACTGCTCGGTGCGGCGCATCCAGTTCACGCCCGACCTGCTGCCCTCGGACATCACCGGGGTGTCCATCTGGGACCAGCAGGGCCGGGACTTCGAGTTCAAACCGGGCGCCATCTTCGCCCAGATCGTGATCGGCGACGAGATCAACCGCGCCTCGCCGAAGACCCAGTCGGCGCTGCTGGAGTCCATGGAGGAGCGGCAGGTCACCATCGACGGGCAGACCTACGAACTGCCGACCCCCTTCATGGTGGTGGCCACGCAGAACCCGGTCGAGATGGAGGGCACCTACCCGCTGCCCGAGGCCCAGCGCGACCGCTTCATGGCCCGGGTCTCCGTCGGTTACCCGAGCGTCGAGGCCGAGTTGCAGATGCTGGACGTGCACGGCGGTGTCTCCCCGCTGGAGGACCTGCAGCCGGTGGCGCACGCGCACGAGATCGTGAAGCTGATCGAGGCGGTGCGCGGCGTGCACGTCTCGGAGGCGGTGCGGCGGTACGCGGTCGAGCTGGTCGCGGCCACCCGCACCCACCCCGACCTCAGACTCGGCGCCTCCCCGCGCGCGACGCTGCATCTGCTGCGCGCGGCCAAGGCGGCCGCCGCCCTCGCCGGCCGGGAGTACGCGCTGCCGGACGACGTCCAGGCGCTCGCCGTCGCCGTCCTCGCCCACCGGCTGCTGCCCACCGCCCAGGCCCAGCTCAACCGCCGTACGGCCGAGCAGATGGTGCAGGAGATCCTGCAGCGCACGCCGGTGCCCGCGGCTCCGCAGGCGCAGAGCGGCTTCGGCGGACTGGGGCGGACCATTCCGGCCTATCCGCAGCAGCCCCCGCGGAGTCTGTGATGAGCGCCGGGGGGACGGGGCAGGCGGAGGCCGACCGCGGGGAGACGGGCGGCGTCCGTACGGCCCTGGCGGGGCTCACCACCCGCGGACGTTCCTTCCTGGCGGCCGGGATCGCGGCCGCGATCTGCGCGTATGTGCTGGGCCAGAGCGATCTGCTGCGGGTCGGCCTGCTGCTGGCCGTGCTGCCCCTGCTCTGCGCGACGGTGCTGTACCGCACGCGCTACCGGGTGGCGGGCAGCCGCCGGCTCTCCCCCGCGCGCGTGCCCGCCGGCAGCGAGGCCCGGGTGCACCTGCGGATGGACAACGTCTCCCGGCTGCCCACGGGCCTGCTGATGCTCCAGGACCGGGTGCCCTACGTCCTCGGGCCGCGGCCCCGCTTCGTGCTGGACCGGGTGGAGCCCGGCGGCCACCGCGAGGTGTCCTACCGGGTCCGCTCGGACCTGCGGGGCCGTTATCCGCTGGGGCCGTTGCAGCTGCGGCTGACCGACCCGTTCGGGATGTGCGAACTGACCCGGTCCTTCTCGACGTTCGACACGCTGACGGTCATCCCGCGCGTGGACCCGCTGGCACCGGTCCGCTTCAGCGGCGAGGCCAAGGGGTACGGCGACGGGCACCAGCGCTCGCTGGCCCTGGCGGGCGAGGACGACGTGATCCCGCGCGGGTACCGCTACGGCGACGACCTGCGCCGGGTCCACTGGCGCTCCACGGCGCGCTACGGCGAGCTGATGGTGCGCCGTGAGGAGCAGCCGCGGCGCTCCCGCTGCACGGTGCTCCTGGACACCCGGGGCATCGCCTACGAGGGCGCGGGACCCGACTCGGCCTTCGAGTGGGCCGTCTCCGGCACCGCGTCGGCCCTGGTGCACATGCTCGAACGGGGCTTCTCGGTGCGCCTGCTGACGGACAGCGGCAGCTCGGTGCCCGGCGAGGGCGCCGACGGGTTCGCGGGCGCCGGGCAGGAGACGGCGGACGCGGCCGGGCTGATGATGGACACCCTCGCGGTGATCGACCACTCCGACGGCACGGGCCTGTCCCGGGCGTACGACGTGCTGCGCGGCGGGAGCGAGGGGCTGCTGGTCGCCTTCCTGGGCGATCTCGACGAGGAGCAGGCCGCGGTGGTGGCCAAGATGCGCCAGCGCAGCGGCGGCGCGGTCGCCTTCGTACTGGACCCCGACATCTGGGTGCGCGAGGCGACCGATGTGCCGGGCCCGGGCGACAGACACGAGGAACGGCTGCGCATGCTGCGCGAGGCGGGCTGGACGGCGCTGAGCGTGCCGCGCGGCGCCTCGCTGAACGATCTGTGGCGGCAGGCGGACCGGGAACGCTCGGGCCTGGCCGCCGTGAGCGGGGAGGCACTGGGATGAGCGGGCGGGCACGACTGGCGCTGTGCGCCGCCGCGGCCACGCTGATGGCCTCGTGCGCACTGCTGCCCCTGGTCGACCGGCCCACGTGGCTGCTGCAGGCGGTCCTGCTGGTCGCCGTGCAGACCGGGGTGGGTGCGGCGGCCCGGCGGGTGCCGCTGGCGCGGCCGCTGACCGTGGCGGCGCAGGCCCTGGTCACGCTGATGCTGCTGACCCTGGTCTTCGCCCGGCAGCAGGCGATCATCGGGCTCGTGCCCGGCCCGGACGCCTTCCGGTACTTCGCCGACCTGCTCCAGCAGGGCTCGAACGACGTCAGCCAGTACGCGATACCGGCACCGCTCACCGACGGCATCAAGCTGATGCTGATCGGCGGGGTCCTGGGCATCGGCCTGCTGGTGGACACCCTCGCGGTGACCTTCCGCAGCGCGGCCCCGGCCGGTCTGCCGCTGCTCGCGCTGTACTCGGTGGCCGCCGGGCTGTCCCACGGCGCCGCCGACTGGCTGTGGTTCCTGGTCGCGGCGGCGGGCTATCTGATGCTGCTGCTCGCCGAGGGCCGGGACCGGCTGGCCCAGTGGGGCCGCGTCTTCGGCGGCGCGCCTCGCATCCCGGGCGACCCGGAGAGCGGCGCGGTGGCCCCGGTGCGCACCGGGCGCCGGATCGGCGCGGTCGCCCTCGGCGTCGCCCTGGTGGTGCCGCTCGCCCTGCCCGCGATGCAGGGCGGCCTGCTGGACGCCGCGGGAACGGGCGTCGGCGCGGGCCACGGGAACGGCGGCACGATCTCCGCGGTCAACCCCCTGGTGTCGCTGCGCGACAGCCTGAACGTGGACAACGACCGCCAGGTGCTGTCCGTGAAGACCAGTGCCAACGACCTCTCGGACATGTACCTGCGGATCGTGTCCCTGGACGACTTCGACGGCACGACCTGGAAGCCGTCCCAGCGGCACATCACCGGCCTGCCGGACCTCCTCCCCACGCCCATCGGACTGAGCACGGACGTCAAGCGCACCACCGTGAAGTCGACGATCACGGCGGCGGACTGGTACGCGCAGGACTGGCTGCCGATGCCGTACCCGCCGAGCGGGGTGAGGGTCAGCGGCAACTGGCGCTACGAACCGGTCGGCATGACGCTCGTCGGCGACCACGGCCAGAACACACGCGGCGAGACCTACCAGGTGACCAGCCTGGACGTGCAGCCGTCCGCCGGGCAGCTGGCCGACGCGCCGCAGCCGCCGGCGGCCCTGAAGCGCGAGTACACCAAGGTGCCGTCCAAGCTGCCGAAGGTGGTGGCCCAGACCGCCAAGGAGATCACCGCGGGTTCGGCCAGCCACTACGACGAGGCGGTCAAGCTCCAGGACTACTTCGCCGTGACCGGCGGATTCCAGTACGACACCCAGGTGGAGGTCGGCCACGGCCCGGACGCGATTGCCAACTTCCTGAAGAAGAAGCAGGGTTTCTGCGTCCACTTCTCCTTCGCGATGGCGGCGATGGCCCGCACACTCGGCATCCCGGCCCGGGTGGCGGTGGGCTTCGCGCCCGGCACCCCGCAGGCGGACGGCACGGTCTCGGTGACCCTGAAGGACGCGCACGCCTGGCCCGAGCTGTACTTCGAGGGCGTGGGCTGGACCCGCTTCGAGCCGACCCCGACCCGGGGCACCACGCCGTCGTACACCCAGTCGGACACGCCCGGCAGTTCGCTGCCGGACGAGGCCCTGCCGTCCCACGGTTCGTCCACGGCGCCCTCGGCGGCCCCCTCGCCGAGCGACAGTTGCACGGCCCAGCTGCGCAAGCTCGACGCCTGTGACAGCCCGTCCGCGGCGGTGGCGCAGGCGAGCGGTGGCGGCGGCACGTGGCGCTGGCTGTGGTACGTGCTGACCGGGCTCGGTGTCCTGGCCGTCCTGGCGGTTCCGCTGTCGCCCCTGCTGTGGCGGGCGCGCGTGCGGTCGCTACGGCTCGGCGCGCACGCCCGGACCGAGGAGGGCGCGGCGGCGCACACGCTGGCAGCCTGGCAGGAGCTGACCGACAGCGCCTGGGACGTCGGCGTCCTGCCGGACGAGTCGCAGACGCCGCGCAAGGCGGCCGCCCGGATCGTCCGGCTGGGCCATCTCGATGCGACGGCCGGTGCCGCGGTGCACCGGGTGGCGGACGCGGTGGAACAGGTGCTGTACGCGCCCCGGCCGCGCCCGGTGGCGGGCCTGGCCGAGGACGTGCGCCAGGTGATCGCCGCGCTGAACGGCACGGTGAGCGGGCCGACGCGGCTGCGGGCGCGGTTCGCACCGCGCTCGGCCGTCCGGGTGCTGTGGGCGGTGTCGGCCTGGTCGGCGGCGCTCAGGGCCCGTGCGGTGGCGGCCCGGCCGACGCTGCGCAGGCCTTCGGGCCAGCAGGGCTGAGGTTTCAGGGCAGCACGACATGCGTGAGGGGTGACCACCCACAGGTGATCACCCCTCACGCATGTCTGCTGTTGTCCGCTGAAACCGCCGTGCGGTCAGTGGCCCTGTTGTTCGTCCCGGCGGCGCTGCCAGCGCTGCTCGATCCGGTCCATCACGGAGCGCTTCTGCCGTGCCTGGCGGCGCGGGGCGCCCGCGGCGGGCTGCTCACCCGGCTTGGGGGCTTTCCGCCAGCCCGTGACGGCGAGTACGGCGCAGCCCAGCATGACGAGGAAACCCACCACGCTGACCCAGATCTGCTGTGCGACCATTCCGGCCATGAGGAGCGCGATACCCACGAGGAAGCCCGCGACCGCCTGGTAGACCCGCCGCCGGGTGTACGTCCGCAGCCCACTTCCCTCAAGCGCCGACGCGAACTTGGGATCTTCGGCGTACAGCGCTCGCTCCATTTGCTCGAGCATGCGCTGCTCGTGCTCCGAGAGCGGCACGGAGTCCTCCTCATCGTGCAGTCGCCGGGGCGACCCGGGGGGTCCCTTCAGGATAGGCAGGGAATCGCCCCCGTGAAACCCGCCCCTCTACGCCAATTGGCCAACCGAAATCCGCCATGGTGGGTCCGGCTCGCTGAGGCTTCCATTCCCCGGCAGCCGACCCGTCATGCCGGTCGGTATAGCTCGATCATACGGCGCAAACCGCTCGATCGGGCGTCTTGTGGCGTACTCCATCTGCTGCCGAGCGCCTGATCAGCGGCGGGTGCCGCGGAGGCACTCAGGCCTCCGCGGCACCCGGCGTCTCACCGAGCACATGGAGCTGGGTGGCGACGGAATGGAAGGCGGGCAACTCGGCCGCGGCGGCCTCCAGCTTCAGCAGGGCGTCGAGCGCACCGGGCTCGGTGTCCACCAGGACGCCGGGCACGAGGTCGGCGAAGACCCGTACGCCGTGCACGGCGCCGATCTTCAGGCCCGCGCCCTCGACCAGCGCGGTGAGCTGCTCGGCGGTGAAGCGGCGCGGCATCGGGTCCCCGGCGCCCCAGCGGCCCTCCGGGTCCTCCAGGGCCTGCTTGGCCTCCTTGAAGTGACCGGCGAGGGCCCGGGCGAGGACGGCGCCGCCGAGCCCGGCGGCGAGCAGGCTGAGGACGCCCTCGGAGCGCAGCGCGGCCACCGCGTTGCGGACGCCCTCGGCGGGGTCGTCGACGTACTCCAGGACGCCGTGGCACAGCACCGCGTCGTAGCCGCCGCGCTCGACCACGTCGAACAGGCCGTGGGCGTCGCCCTGGACACCCCTGACCCGATCGGCGACGCCGGCCTCGGCGGCGCGGCGCTCCAGCGCGAACAGCGCGTTCGGGCTGGGGTCGACGACGGTGACGCGGTGGCCGAGGCGGGCGAGGGGCACAGCGAAGTTGCCGCTGCCGCCTCCGGTGTCGAGCACGTCCAGCGACTCCCGCCCCGTGGCCTTGACCCGGCGGTCGAGGGCGTCCTGGAGGACCTCCCAGACCACGGCGGTACGGAGAGAGGCGCGGGGGCGCATCGGGTCCGACACGGCAGTTGACTCCTCGGCAGGGCGGAAGGCTTCAGGCGACCTCCACCCTATTGCCTCCGGTGCCGTACCCGGTCACCGTGGCGGCATGCACCCCTGGGCGTCTCACACGGCGGACCATCGGTGGTCAGCCCGCGTCCGGGAGGTCGCCGCGGGTGCTCGCGGTGTCCTGCTCGCCGGTGTCCCGGCGGGGCTGGGGCAGGACGGGCTGGAGCACCAGCATCCGCTCGACGATCCGGAGGAACATCGCCACGTCGCGTATCAGGTCGTCGGCGTCCCGCTGTCCGGCCGCACCGTCGATGCCGGCCTCGGCGCGGG
Organism: Streptomyces cellostaticus; assembly: GCF_001513965.1. Classification (GTDB taxonomy): domain Bacteria; phylum Actinomycetota; class Actinomycetes; order Streptomycetales; family Streptomycetaceae; genus Streptomyces; species Streptomyces cellostaticus. The sequence goes on from NZ_KQ948016.1 coordinate 422,276, forward strand.
CGCGGCGGGCGGCGCCGGAGGCGAAGAGCGCGCTCCACTCGGTCAGTTCGGGTGCGATCTCGGGGAGTACCTCCCAGGCGCTGCGGATGCGGGCCCGGCGGCGCGGGGAGGTCTCGGGGCGGCCCCGGGCGGCGAGGACGGCGGCGGCGGTGCGCAGGGCGGCGAGGTGGGCCGTCGCGTAGCGCTCGTTGGGCGATTCCAGGACGGTGGCCTCGTCGAGGCCGGCCCGGGCCTGGGCGAGCAGGTCGAGGACTGCGGGCGGGGCCGTGGCCCGGCGGAGCACGGGGTGCACATCGCTCGCCGGGCCGGTCAGTGAGGGGGCAGGGCCGGTGGCGCGGCGCCGGTGGGCGGCGGCTGCGGAGGAGTTGGCCATGACGAACCTCCTGTCGTCTGGGTGACGGCACAGGTGCCGTATGTGCCCATCGTGCGGTATGGCACTGACAATCCGTTCTGACCTGGGCTTTTGCCTCGCTCGCAGGTTCGGGCGTATTTTTGCACTGACCAGTCAGTTCAAAGAATGGCAAGCAGGCAGGGGGGCTTGTGGACGGCGTGGACGTCACAGCCGAGGACCTCGGGCTCAAGGGGCCGCGGGGGTGGGCCTTTTGCGACATCACTTTCGACGCGGAGCCCGGCTCACTGATCGCGGTCGAGGGACCGTCCGGCTCCGGCCGTACGAGTCTGCTGCTCGCGCTCACGGGACGGATGAAGGCCACCGCGGGAGCGGCGACGGTGGGCGGGATCGCACTTCCCCGCCACATGGCGGCCGTGCGCCGCGTCGGCGCCGTGGCCAACGTGGCCGGTGTCACCGACCTGGAACCGGCCCTGACCGTCGGGGAGCACCTGCGCGAACGGGCCCTGCTGCAGCGCAGGTTCGGGGACACCTTGCGTGAGCTGCTGCGGCCCCGTCCGCAGCGTGCCCACGAGGCACGGCTGCGCGTCGACGCGGCCCTGGCCGCCGCCGGACTCGCCCCGGAGACGCTCCCCAAGGGCTCCCGGACGGCCGTACGCGACCTGGAGCGGCTGGAGGAGCTGCGCCTGTCCATCGCGCTGGCCCTCCTCGGCCGGCCCCGGCTGCTCGGGGTCGACGATGTCGACCTGAAGCTCTCGGACGCCGAGCGCGCCGAGGTCTGGGACCTGCTGCGGTCCCTCACGCGCGCGGGGACGACGGTCGTGGCCGTGTGCCGCACCGCCCCCGAGGACTGCGTTCGCGTTCCCACCCGCCGGAACAGCGATCCCACCCGCCAGAGCAACGACAAGAGCGACCAGAAGGAGGAGGCCGATGCGCTCGCCGAGGCTGGCCGCGCTTGAGCTGAGGCGCTTCGGGCGGGGGAAGCTGCCGCGCGCCGCCCTGGTCGCGCTGCTCGTGCTGCCCCTGCTGTACGGCGCCCTGTACCTGTGGTCGTTCTGGGACCCGTACGGCCGGCTGGACCGCATCCCGGTGGCCCTGGTGAACGACGACAAGGGCGCCACCGCGGGCGGGAAGAAGGTCACGGCCGGCGACGACATCGTCGACGGGCTGCGCGACAGCCGGGCCTTCGAGTGGCACCAGGTGAGCGATGCCGAGGCCCGCCGGGGCGTCGAGGACGGCACCTACTACCTGTCGCTGACCATGCCGTCCGACTTCAGCGAGCGGATCGCCTCCAGCTCGGGCGGCTCCCCGGAGACGAGCGCGCTCAGGGTGCGCACGAACGACGCGAACAACTACATCGTCGGCCAGATCTCCCGGACGGTCTTCAACGAGGTCCGCACGGCCGCGTCCACCAAAGCGTCCCGCACCTTCCTGGACAAGATCTTCATCTCGTTCTCCGGCATCCACGACAAGACGGTGACGGCCGCCAAGGGCGCCGACAAGCTCAAGGGCGGCATCGGGAAGGCGGAGAAGGGCTCCAAGGACCTCGCGGACGGGCTGCAGGACGCCAAGAGCGGCAGCGGCAAACTGGCCAAGGGACTCAAGAAGCTCAACACGGGCGCGGGCGACCTGGAGGACGGCTCGCAGCAGGTGGCGGACGGCACCCGGACGCTCGCCGACAACGTCAACGGCGTCTACGAGAAGGCCGGCCCGTTCCTGAGGGACAACGGGAAGACGATCGGGGACACGGCCCAGCTGGTCGCCGACTCGGCCCAGGCGGTGCGGCACAACCTCGACGTCCTGGTCAAGCTCGCGCCGGGCGCCGCCAAGACCGCCCACGCATCCTCGGCCGTCCTGGACGAGGTATACCGGGCACGCTGCGAGACCGCGGCCGTCCCGGACCCCGTCTGCCCGGACCTGAAGAAGGCCAGGCAGGCGGCCGCCGACGTGGCCACCGTCGCCGACGACCTCAACACCCTGATCGCCGACCAGGACGGCGACCTCAAGACGCTGAAGGACAACCTCGGCACGCTCCAGAAGCAGGCCCAGGCCCTCGCCGACCGCGCGCCGCACCTGTACACGGACGTGAACGACGCCGTCAAGAAGATCAACAAGCTGAACGACGGCGCGGCCGAGGTCGCCGCGGGCGCGAAGAAGCTGCATTCCGGGCTCGGCACCGCGCAGACCGGCTCGGCCACGCTGGACCAGGGCATCGGCACGGCGGCGTCGGGCGCCGAGACCCTCAACGGCGGCATGTACAAGCTGGTCGACGGCTCCGGGAAGCTCGCCGGCGGTCTGCACGACGGCGCGAAGAAGATCCCGGACTACGACAAGCAGGACCGCGACCAGCGCACCGGTGTGATGGCCGACCCGGTCCAGCTCGCCTCCCACGATCTGCACAAGGCGCCGAACTACGGCACCGGGTTCGCCCCGTACTTCATCCCGCTGTCCCTGTGGGTGGGTGCGATGGTGGCGTACATGCTGATCCCGCCGCTCAACCGGCGTGCCCTGGCGGCCGGTTCGCCGGCCTGGCGGATCGCGCTGGCCGGCTGGCTGCCGGTGGTCGCGGTGGGCGTGCTGCAGACGGCCGCCCTGATGTCCGTGCTGCACTGGGCGATCGGCCTGCAGATGGCGCGGGCGGCCGGCACGGTCGGCTTCCTGTTCCTCGTGGCGGCCTGCTTCGGGTCGATCGTGCAGTGGCTGAACGCCCGCTTCGGCGCGGCCGGCCGGATCCTCGTCCTGGCGCTGCTGATGCTCCAGCTGACCTCGGCGGGCGGCACGTATCCCGTGCAGACCAGCCCGGGCTTCTTCAACGCCATCCACCCGTTCCTGCCGATGAGCTACATCGTGGCGGCCCTGCGCCGGCTGATCACGGGCGGCGGGCTCGGCCCGGTCTGGCAGGCGTGCGGTGTGCTGGCCGCGTTCACCGCGGGCGCCCTCGCGCTCACCGCGCTCGCGGCCCGGCGCCGCCAGGTGTGGACGCTGGACCGGCTGCACCCGGAGCTGAGCCTGTGATCGCCAAGCGTGCCCCGCACGCGCGCGTACCTGTGAGAATCAGGGCCATGGAAAGCAGCAGCGCCACGTCCGGCGGCAGCACGCGTCGCGAGGCAACCCGGCAGAAGCTCTACGAAGCGGCCGTCACACTCATCGCCGAGCAGGGCTTCTCGGCCACCACGGTGGACGAGATCGCCGAGCGGGCCGGCGTCGCCAAGGGCACGGTCTACTACAACTTCGCGAGCAAGTCGGTCCTCTTCGAGGAGCTGCTGCGGCACGGCGTGGGCCTCCTGACCGCCTCCCTGCGGGAGGCGGCCGAGCGGACCGCGGCCGAGGGCGGCAGCAAGGTGGACGCCCTGGACGCGATGGTCCGCGCGGGCCTGGTCTTCATCGACCGCTACCCGGCCTTCACCCAGCTGTACGTGGCCGAGCTGTGGCGCACCAACCGCGCCTGGCAGTCCACCTTGATGGTGGTGCGGCAGGAGGCCGTGGCCGTGGTCGAGGGGGTGCTGCGCGAGGGCGTGGCGGCCGGCGAGTTCAGCGAGGAGATCGACGTCCAGCTGACCGCGGCCGCGCTGGTCGGCATGGTCCTGGTGGCCGCGCTGGACTGGAAGTCCTTCCAGCCGGAGCGCTCCCTGGACGACGTTCACGCGGCCCTGTCCCGGCTGCTCCAGGGGCGTGTGAGCGGCAAGGGCTGAGCACCCGGGGAGCACGAGAAAGGCGCCGGTCCGCTGCCGGACCGGCGCCTTCCCACTCCCCCGTACTTCCCGTACTCCCCGTACGGTTTTCCCCCGATGGTCCCCCGTGGTGGTCTGCCCCGGGTCCCCCGTGCCTCGCTTCCGCCGACGGATCGGCGGAAGGAGCGGCCAGGACGCGCGCCGTTCCGCCGCCCCGTGTCGGCGGTTTCGGCCCGCGCCCCCTGCCGTGCCTCCACTCTCCCGTTCCCGCAGGTCGTGGCCCATCCGCGCGCGTACTCATCTCGGCACCTAGGTACGGATACTCAGGCGCCCGTACGGGTGCCCAGGGCGCCGGCCCGGTCGCCGGGGCCGCCCGCGGACCGGATTGTCGGTGGCGGTCGATAAAGTCGCAGGCATGGCACGGATTGCGGTGATCGGCGCCGGGATGGGCGCGATGGCGGCCGCTGCCCGGCTGGCCGTCGCGGGCCACCGGGTGGCGGTGTACGAGCGTACGGAGACGTACGGCGGCGCGGTGCGCCGCTTCGAGCGGGACGGGTTCGGCTTCGACACCGGCCCGGGGCTGCTGACGCTGCCCGCCGTGTACCGCGATCTGTTCGTCAAGACCGGCAAGGAGCCGCTGGAGGACGTCGTCGAGCTGGTCCAGGTCGACCCGGCCGCGCGGCACGTCTTCGCGGACGGCACGGAGGTGTCCCTGCCGAACGCCTCGCGCGCGGGTGTCGTCGCGGCCCTGGACGAAGCACTGGGATCGGGGGCGGGCGAGCGCTGGGGCGACTTCCTGGTGCGGGCTCGCGAGGCCTGGGACCGCACCCGCCGGCCCCTGCTGGAGGAACCCCTGTGGCCGAACTGGCAGGTGCTGGCGGAGCAGGAGCCGTATCCGTCGGTCCCGCACAAGCGCCTGCTGCGCACGCGCCGGGCGGGAACACCGGCCGAGATCGGCGCCTGGGAGCTGCGTGACGAGCGCCTGGCGGCTCTCCTGGAGAGCCACGTGCTCGGGTACGGCCTCGATCCCCGGACCGCTCCGGCGAGCGCCGCCGTACTGCCGTACATGGAGCACGCCTTCGGCACCTGGTATGTGCACGGCGGCATAAGGGAGTTGGCGCGCGCGGTGTACGAGCGGTGCGTGCAACGGAGGGTGGAATTCTCCTTCGGTGCCGAGGTCACGGGGATCGTGGCGAAGGACGGCCGGGCCGTGGGGGTGGAGCTGGCCGACGGGACGGTGGCCGAGGCGGACCATGTCGTGGCGGACGTGGCCCCGGCGCGGCTGCGGGCCCTGACGGAGTTCCCGCTGGACGAGGACGGTGACGTGCGGCCCGACCCGGTCTCACCCCCGCCCGGACGGTTCACCGCCCTGCTGGCTCTGCGCGGCGGGTGCGAGGACCGAGCCGCCCACCGCACGGTCGTCCACGCACCGGATTCCCAGACCGAGCTGGACTTCCTGGTATCTCCCGGCGGCGACGAGCCCGTGTGTCCCACGGTGACCGTGCTGCGCCCCGACGACCCGGCGCTCAGACCGGACGACGCGCACGAGTCCGTCGTGGTGTCCGCCGTGGTGTCGACCGAGGCCGCCTGGGAGGACGCGGGCACGGTCCGGCGCTACACGGACTTTCTCCTCGAAGCCGCCGGGTCCGCGGTGCCGGGGCTGCGCGAGCGTCTGCTGTGGCACGAGGTGCGCACACCCGAGCACACCGAGAACGAGACGGGCGCCGGCTTCGGGGCCGTGCCCGCTCCCGCACTCGCCGCCGGCGGGGGCCGTTTCCTGCACCCGGCGAACACCACGCGCCTGCCCGGTCTGTACCGGGTGGGCGGCTGGTCCCACCCCGGCGGCGGACTCCCCCATGCCGGCATGTCGGGCGCGCTGGTGGCCGGGCTGATCGTGGAGGGCCCGGACTTCCGCGGCTCCCAGTGAGCGGAGCCGGGCTTCAGAAACGGTACTTCTCGTCGTACCCGGCGCCCGGCTGCGGCTGCTGCCCGTTGCCCTGGTACGGGTACGGCTGCTCCTGCGGGAGTTCGCCGCCGTGGGTCTCGTCGGTGCGCTGCTGCGGGACCCACGCCCCGCCGGCCGTCGACTCGCCGTAGCCGCCGGTGGCGTACGGGTCCTGGCCGTAGCCCTGCTGGCCGTACTGCTGGTCGTAGCCGGTGTTGTACGAGGCGCCGCCGTAGGGCTGGGAACCGATGTACGGGTCGGAGTAGTTGGCGTAGCCCTGCTGGCCGCCGGTGTCGTAGCCGTAGCCCTGCTGGGCGTAGCCCGAGTAGTCGTAGGCGTAGTTCTGGTCGGCGCCCTGGGGCTGGGCGGCGCCCGCATAGGCGGTGTCGCCGTAGACGCCGTAGGAACCGGTGTCCTCGGGCAGGGGCTGCGGCTCGTAGACGGCGGTGGTCTCGGCGGCGGTGGGCTCGGGAGAGCGGGCCGGGGTGAAGACGTCGTCGCGGTCGTAGTCGTCGTCGCCGTAGGCGAGCTGGTCACGGCCGTAGTCGGCGTTCCGGTCGTCGCCCTCGGCGGCCTCCAGGTCGGAGACCTCGAGGCTCGGCTCGTGGCGGTCGGCCTTGCCGCGGCGGCGCTTGCTGCTGACGCCCTCGGGGGCGGCGTCGGGACGCTTGACCGCCCAGCCGGCGGCGAAGCCGCGGCGGAAGGACAGCGTGACGTAGGTCTGGCCGACCGCGAAGGCGATCGCGCCCAGGCCGATGACGACGACGGACGGCATCAGCACGCCCACCACGACACCGAGGAAGCCCGCGAACGCGAGCAGCCGCCAGCGCAGCCGCGCCTTGTACTGCAGCAGCACCTCGCCGAGCAACCACAGTGCGACGATGCCGAACGCGATGTAGAGGACCGTCCAGCCCATGTACGCCCCTCTCCCAGTGGCCGCTACGCAGTGTGTCGTACGGCGGTGCGGCCGGTCTAGGCCTGCGGGGGGTGGTGCAGGCCCAGGTTCTCGTAGATTTCCAGGGTCGCCGTGGAGTTGTTGAGCGTGATGAAGTGCAGTCCTGGCACTCCCTCGGCCAGCAGCCGTGCACAGAACTCCGTGGCGAACTCGATGCCAATGGAGCGTACCGCCGCCGGATCGTCCTTCGCTGTGAGGATCCGCTCTTTCAGGGCGTCCGGGAACAGCGCGGTGCTGAGCTTGGGCAGCCGCTCCAGCATCTTCACGCTGGTGACCGGCAGGATCTCGGGGATGACCGGGGTGTCGCAGCCCGCGGCCTCGACCCGGTCACGCAGCCGCAGATACGACTCCGGCTGGAAGAACATCTGGGTGATGGCGTAGTCGGCGCCCGCACGGCACTTGTCGACGAAGTGCGCGACATCGGTGTCCCAGTCGAGGGAGCGCGGGTGCATCTCCGGGAACGCGGCCACGCCCACGCAGAAGTCGCCCGACTCCTTGATGAGCCGGACGAGTTCGGCCGCGTACGTGAGGCCACTCGGGTGCGGCACCCAGTCGCCCATCGGGTCGCCGGGCGGGTCACCGCGCACGGCGAGCATGTTGCGGATGCCCGCGTCGGCGTACTGGCCGATGATGTTGCGCAGTTCGGCGACGGAGTGGTCGACCGCGGTGAGGTGGGCGACCGGTGTGAGCGTCGTGTCGACGACGATCTGCTGGGTCTCCTTGACCGTCGTCGTGCGCGTGGAGCCGCCGGCGCCGTAGGTGACGGAGACGAAGTCCGGGGCCACCGCCTCGACCCTCCGCAGCGCGTTCCACAGGTTCCGCTCACCCTTGGGGGTCTTCGGCGCGTAGAACTCGAACGAGTACGTCGTCTTGCCGGTACCCAGAATGTCGCGCACGGTGCGTGCGCGATCAGTCCTGGTGGATGCGGTTCCGAGGGCCATACCGGCAGGTTAACCAGGGGCGGGCGGTCCCCCAACCGAGAACCGTAAATTTGCCCGAATTGTCGCCTTCCTGTCCACCCCTTGGACAAAAACCTGGACACACACCCTGTCAGGCGGGCGCTAGGCCTGCCGCAGTCGCTTCGCGAACTCCGCCGTGGCGGCCCCGGGGTCGTCGGCCTCGGTGATGGCGCGGACCACGACCACCCGGCGGGCACCGGCGTCCAGCACCTCGTCCAGGTTGGCGAGGTCGATGCCGCCGATGGCGAACCAGGGACGGTCGGTGCCCAGGGAGGCGGTGTACCGGACCAGGTCGAGGCCGGGTGCGTGGCGGCCGGGCTTGGTGGGGGTGGGCCAGCAGGGGCCGGTGCAGAAGTAGTCCACGCCCTCCTGGACGGCGGCCGCGGCGGCCTCGGAGTCGGCGTGCGTGGAGCGGCCGATCAGGACGTCGTCGCCGAGGATCGCGCGGGCCGCGGGGACCGGGAGGTCGCCCTGGCCCAGATGGAGCACGCCGGCGGAGGCGGCATGGGCGACGTCGGCCCGGTCGTTGACCGCGAGCAGCTTGCCGTGCCGGGCACAGGCGTCGGCGAAGACCTTGAGGTGCTCCAGCTCCTCGGCGGCCTCCATGCCCTTGTCGCGCAGCTGGACGATGTCGACACCGCCGGCCAGGACCGCGTCCAGGAACTCGGCGAGGTCGCCCTGCCGCCTGCGGGCGTCCGTGCAGAGGTAGAGGCGGGCGTCGGCGAGCCCGCTGCGGGCGGTGTCGGACATGGGTGGATCCCCCCGTGGTCGGTGTCCATGGGTGTGCGAGGGGGTGGCGTACGGGCCATGGCCGGTACGCCACCCGAGGTGCGGGTCGGTTCAGACGGCGAGCGCCTGGGCGCGGCGCTTCACCTCCGTGCCGCGATTCTCGCTCAGGGCCTGCGCGGGGGTACCGGGCAGGGTCGGGTCGGGGGTGAAGAGCCACTCGATCATCTCTTCCACCGTGAAGCCGTCGTCCCTCAGGAGCGTCAGGGTCCCGAACAGGCCCTTGACGACCTTGTCCCCGTCGATGAAGGCGGCGGGGACGTGCAGTGCCCTGTTCTCGCCTCGGCGTACGGCGACGAGCTGGCCCTCCTTGACCAGCTGCCGTACACGCGTCACGTCGACGCCGAGTTGCTCGGCGATGTCGGGGACGGTGAGCCAGGCGGGGACGAGAGCATCGATCTTTGCGTCAATCTCGGTCACGGGAACAAGCCTGCCATCCCCCACTGACAGTCGGAAGCCGAGGCGCTCCGCTGGGGGTGCCGCGATGTGACGTCGGTCACCTGCGGGTCCGTCGTGGCTGGTCGCACAGTTCCCCTAAGGACAGTTCCTCCAAGGACACTGATCAGTCGGCCGTGGCGTCCTTCAGGGGCCGTGCCGGGTCCGTCAGCACCTCGGGGTCCATGCGGCGGCCCGCCTCGATCAGACGGCGGCCCTGGGCCAGGTCACGCGGTCGGCCGACGGCCAGGAGGGCCACCAGCCGGTCCTCGCGCAGCCAGCACACGGTCCAGGCCGGATCCGCCGGGTCGCCGCGCCACACCAGGCGGTCGGCCGCGGGGTGGTGGCCGGCGTACTGGACGAACCGGCCGAACTGCTCGGACCAGAAGTACGGCACCGGGTCGTAGTCCGCGGGGGTCTCGCCCAGGATGTTCGCGGCGACCGTCCGCGGCCCCTGGAGGGCGTTGTCCCAGTGGTGGACCAGCAGCCGGGCGCCGTACCGGGCCGAGGGGAAGGAGGCGCAGTCGCCGACCGCGTACACGTCCTCGGCGCAGGTGCGCAGGCGGGCGTCTGCCACCACCTCACCGTGCACGCCCAGCTCGATGCCGGAGCCGGCCAGCCAGGCGGTGGCGGGGCGCGCGCCGATGCCGACCACGACGGCGCCCGCGGGCAGCCGCGTGCCGTCGGCCAGCACCACCACGCCGGGCTCGATGCGCTCCACGCGCGCGTTCGTGCGCAGCTCGGCGCCGCTGTCGGCGTACCAGGCGGTCATGGGCGCGGCGACCTCGGCGGGCAGCGCACCGGCCAGCGGACGGTCGGCGGCCTCGACGACGGTCACCACGCAGCCCGCCTCCCGGGCCGCCGTGGCGAACTCGGCGCCGATCCAGCCGGCGCCGACGACCACGATGTCGTGCTGCCGGGCGAGCACCGGCCGCAGCCGTTCGGCGTCGTCCAGGGTGCGCAACAGGTGCACACCGGGCACGCCCTCGGTGCCGGGCAGGGTGATCGGTTCGGCGCCGGTGGCGAGGACCAGGACGTCGTAGGGCACGGGCCCGGCCTCGGTGTCCAGCTCGTGGTCGCCGGGGCGCACGCCCAGCACCTCGCAGCCGAGCCGCAGTTCGATGCCGAGCGACTCGAAGTCGACGTCGAAGGCGGAGCCCTCGGACGTGCCGAGCAGCACGGCCTTGGACAGCGGCGGCCGGTCGTAGGGCTGGTGCGGCTCTGCGCCGATCAGGGTCACGGTGCCCGTGTAGTCCTGTTCCCGCAGGGCCACCGCGGTCTGCACCCCGGCCATGCCCGCGCCGACGACGACCACGCGCCGCCCCTGTGCAGTGCCCTGCTGTTGTGTCTGCTCGCTCACCCGATCACCATAGACAACTGACAATCCGTCAGTCAGCGGACGTGCTCAGTGACCTGTTCCACAACGCTCCTGCCGCTGCCGGGCCGCGACTCCCACTCCCTCCAGCCGGTCGCCCTCCCGGATGCCGGCCAGATGGCCGCGTACGACGTCGCCGCCCGCGTACTCGGCCCAGATCTCGCCGTCCTTCTCGTGGTACGCGAACCGGGAGCTGGTACCCACCTGACCTGGGGCTTGGTCCGCCACGGGGGCCAGGATCAGTCCGTCGAGCGAGCGGGCCACGGACAGGGGCTCCCTTACGGGTGACGAGCGCTGCGGGCTAGGGTGGCCACCGTACAAGCACTCGCGGGAGCCCGGACGCACCGGGCTGAGAGGGAGGCTGGCGGCCTCCGACCGTACGAACCTGATCCGGGTCATGCCGGCGAAGGGAGGGGCTGGACGCCCATGTCGTCACGTACGTCCGACGTCCTCGTCATCGGGGGCGGGATCATCGGCCTGGTCACGGCCTGGCGTGCCGCGCAGCGCGGGCTCGCCACGGCCGTGGTGGACCCCGAGCCCGGCGGCGGGGCCGCGCGGGTCGCGGCGGGGATGCTGGCCGCGGTCACCGAACTGCACTACGGCGAGGAGACGCTGCTCGCCCTCAACCTCGAATCGGCCCGCCGCTATCCGGACTTCGCGGCCGAGCTGACCGAGCTGACCGGCCACGACCTCGGCTACCGCCGCTGCGGCACGCTCGCCGTCGCGCTGGACGCCGACGACCGCGCCCATCTGCGCGAGCTGCACGACCTGCAACAGCGCTCGGGCCTGGAGTCGGAGTGGCTGTCCGGGCGGGAGTGCCGACGCCTGGAGCCGATGCTCGCGCCCGGCGTGCGCGGCGGGCTGCGGGTCGACGGGGACCACCAGATCGACCCGAGGCGGCTGGCGTCGGCCCTGGTGGCCGCGTGCGAGCGGGCCGGGGTGGGGTTCCACCGGTCGTGGGCCGAGCGGCTCGACGTCGTACGGGACCGGGCCGCCGGTGTCACCACGGCGGACGGCACCGGGCTGGGCGCGGGACAGGTCGTGCTCGCGGGCGGGAGCCTGAGCGGGCGCCTCGCGGGCGTCCCGGACGCCGTCCTGCCGCCCGTGCGGCCGGTGAAGGGGCAGGTGCTGCGCCTGACCGTGCCCCGGAGGTACGCGCCGTTCCTGAGCCGTACCGTGCGGGCCGTGGTGCGCGGCAGCCATGTCTACCTGGTGCCCCGGGAGAACGGCGAGCTGGTCGTCGGCGCGACCAGCGAGGAGCTGGGCTGGGACACGACGGTGACCGCGGGGGGCGTGTACGAGCTGCTGCGCGACGCCCATGAGCTGGTGCCGGGCATCACCGAGCTGCCCCTGACCGAGACCCGCGCAGGGCTGCGCCCGGGCTCCCCCGACAACGCGCCGCTGCTCGGCCCGTCCGGCCTGGACGGGCTGCTGCTGGCCACCGGGCACTACCGCAACGGCGTGCTGCTCACGCCGGTCACCGGGGACGTCATGGCGGAGCTGCTGACCGGCGGCGAGCTGCCGGCCGAGGCCCGTCCATTCACGCCGAGGCGCTTCGGCGCCGTACTCATGGAGCAGCCCGTATGAACATCTCCGTCAACGGGGAGCAGCACCGGCTCGCCCCGGGCACCGCGCTGGACGCCCTCGTGAAGACCCTCACCGTGGCGCCCTCCGGGGTGGCCGCCGCCGTCAACGAAACCGTCGTCCCGCGCGCGCAGTGGCCGCTCACGTCCCTCTCCGAGGGAGACCGCGTGGAGATCCTCACCGCCGTCCAAGGAGGCTGACCCATGGCCGACGATCCCTTCGTCCTCGGCGGTGTGCCCCTCGGCTCCCGGCTGATCATGGGTACGGGCGGTGCGCCGAGCCTGGACGTCCTGGAGCGGGCGCTGGTCGCGTCCGGTACCGAGCTGACCACGGTGGCCATGCGGCGGGTCAATCCCGAGGTGCACGGCTCGGTGCTGTCGGTGCTGGAGAAGCTGGGCATCCGGGTGCTGCCGAACACGGCGGGCTGTTTCACCGCCGGGGAGGCCGTGCTGACGGCCCGGCTGGCCCGGGAGGCGCTGGGCACCGACCTGATCAAGCTGGAGGTCATCGCCGACGAGCGGACGCTGCTGCCGGATCCGGTGGAGCTGCTGGACGCGGCGGAGACGCTGGTCGACGACGGCTTCACGGTGCTGCCGTACACCAACGACGATCCCGTGCTCGCCCGGAAGCTGGAGGACGTGGGCTGTGCGGCGGTGATGCCGCTGGGCTCGCCGATCGGGTCCGGGCTCGGGATCCGCAATCCGCACAACTTCCAGCTGATCGTGGAGCACGCGCGCGTGCCGGTGATCCTGGACGCGGGCGCCGGTACGGCCTCGGACGTGGCGCTGGCGATGGAGCTGGGGTGTGCGGGGGTCATGCTCGCGTCCGCCGTCACGCGGGCACAGGAGCCCGAGACGATGGCCGCCGCCATGAAACACGCGGTGGAGGCGGGGCGGCTGGCCCGGCTGGCCGGGCGGATCCCGCGCCGGCACTTCGCCGAGGCCTCCTCCCCGACGGAGGGACGCGCGCATCTCGATCCAGAACGCCCTGCGTTCTAGTCGCACGCCCGTCCGCACCAGTGTCATCGGCCCATGACCGCTGGTGACTCCAGGGTCACAGCTCTGCTGCATTCCGTCCCCGGAATGGCCCAACGGGCGGGACTGTCGGTCGCCCCTCGTACACTCGCCTGCGTGGATACGACCCTTCAGGACCCCCTCGTCGGGCAGGTGCTCGACGGCCGGTATCGCGTCGACGCGCGGATCGCGGTCGGCGGGATGGCCACGGTCTACCGGGCCCTGGACACCCGCCTGGACCGGGTTCTCGCGCTCAAGGTGATGCACCCGGCGCTGGCGGCCGACGGGTCGTTCGTGGACCGGTTCATCCGGGAGGCCAAGTCGGTCGCCCGGCTCGCCCACCCCAACGTGGTACAGGTCTTCGACCAGGGCACCGACGGGTCGTACGTGTACCTGGCGATGGAGTACGTCGCCGGGTGCACCCTGCGGGACGTGCTGCGCGAGCGGGGCGCGCTGCAGCCGCGGGCCGCGCTGGACATCCTGGAGCCCGTGCTGGCCGCGCTCGGCGCCGCGCACCGGGCCGGGTTCGTGCACCGGGACATGAAGCCCGAGAACGTGCTGATAGGGGACGACGGGCGGGTCAAGGTCGCCGACTTCGGCCTGGTGCGGTCCGTGGACACGGTGACCAGCACGACGGGGGCCGTGCTGGGGACGGTGTCGTATCTCGCGCCCGAGCAGATCGAGCAGGGCACCGCCGACCCGCGCGTGGACGTGTACGCCTGCGGTGTCGTGCTCTACGAGATGCTGACCGGCGGCAAGCCGCACTCCGGGGACTCCCCCGCCCAGGTGCTCTACAAGCACATCCACGAGGACGTGCCGCCGCCCTCGGCGCTCGTGCCGGGGCTGCCGTACGAGCTGGACGAGCTGGTCGCCTCGGCCACCGCGCGCACCCCCGAGGTGCGGCCGTACGACGCGGCCGCGCTGCTCGGCCAGGTGCTGCGGGCGCGTGCCGAGCTCAGCGCCGAGCAGCTGGACGCCCTGCCGCCTCAGGCACTGTCCGCGGAGCACGACAACGCCGCGGACCGTACGAGCGTGATCCCGCGCTCGCTGACCGTGCCCCGGCCGCTGCCCGTCAACGAGGACGACGAGGATCCCGCGGCGGCCGTCCAGCACACCAGCCGCCTGGAGAGCCCGCCGGCACCTCCGCGGCGGCGGCCGGCGCGGCCCCGGCGCGGGCTCGTCACGATCATCGCAGCGATTCTGGTGGTCTTCGGCGTGGGTGCCGGGGTCTGGTACATCAGCTCCGGGCAGTTCACCAAGGTCCCGCCGCTGCTGGCCAAGACCGAGGACCAGGCGAGAGCGCGGCTGAAGGCGGCCGGGCTCGACGTCAAGCGGGTCAGGCTCGAATACAACGACACGGTGAAGCGCGGCACGGTCATCAGCACCGACCCGGCGGCCGGGGCCCGGATCCGGAGCAACGACTCCGTGACCCTCGTCATCTCCCGGGGTCCCGCGATAGTGAAGGTGCCGGACCTGGCGGGCGTCCCGCTGGGGAAGGCACAGGCACGGCTGAAGGCGGCCGGGCTGGAGCCCGGCATGGTCAACCGCGCGTTCAGCAACAGCATCGCCAAGGGCTCGGTGATCAGCACCGACCCGGAGGCGGGCATCAAGCGGCATGCGGGCTCGGCGATCGCGCTCCTGGTCAGCAAGGGCAACCCGATCGACGTACCGGACGTCACCGGTGACGACCTGGGCGACGCCAAGCAGGAGCTGGAGGACGCCGGCCTGAAGGTGACCGTCTCCACGCAGCAGGTCAACTCCGAGTACGACAAGGGCAAGGTGGCCCGGCAGACCCCGGCGGGCGAGAGCCAGGCCGCCGAGGGCGACACGGTGACGCTGACGCTGTCCAAGGGCCCGGAGATGGTCGAGGTGCCGGACGTGGTCGGGGCGAGCGTGGACGATGCGACGAAGCTGCTGGAGGCCTCCGGTTTCAAGGTGGAGAAGGACCGGGGGCTGCTCGGGCTCTTCGGTGACACCGTGAAGCAGCAGTCGGTGGACGGCGGCGAGATGGCCCCCAAGGGGTCGACGATCACAATCACCATCCGGTGACCGGGGGCGGCGCGCCGCGTGACACCCTGAACGGGTGAGCATCGAGCAGTCCCGCACCCTGACCGGCGGCCCCGGAACCGGTCCTTCCCGCAACCCCGTCGGCGGTCACGTCCCCGTGGCCGGCGGTCTGAACTCCGTAGGTCTGACGTACGCCCGTGACCTCAAGGCCGAGACCGTCCAGGTCTTCGTGGCCAATCCGCGCGGCTGGGCGACGCCGGCCGGAAATCCGCGGCAGGACGAGGCGTTCCGGGCGGCCTGCGCGGCGGAGTCGATCCCGGCGTATGTGCACGCCCCCTATCTGATCAACTTCGGCTCGCACACCGAGGCGACCGTGGAGAAGTCGGTTCAGTCGCTGCGGCACTCACTGCGGCGCGGGCGGGAGATCGGTGCGCTGGGTGTCGTCGTCCACACGGGCAGCGCGACGGGCGGGCGGGAGCGGGCCGTGGCGCTGAAGCAGGTGCGGGAGCATCTGCTGCCGCTGCTGGACGAGCTGACCCGCGACGACGACCCGTTCCTGCTGCTGGAGTCGACCGCCGGGCAGGGCGCCTCGCTGTGCTCGCGCACCTGGGACTTCGGGCCGTACTTCGAGGCGCTGGACGCACATCCGAAGCTGGGCGTGTGCCTGGACACCTGCCACATCTTCGCCGCCGGGCACGACCTGACCGGGCCGGACGGCATGCATCAGACCCTGGACCTGCTGGTCGAGACGGTCGGCGAGGGCCGGCTGAAGCTGATCCACGCCAACGACTCCAAGGACGTGGTCGGTGCGCACAAGGACCGGCACGAGAACATCGGCTCCGGGCACATCGGCGAGGACCCGTTCCGGGCACTCATGACCCACCCCGCGACCGAGGGCGTACCGCTGATCATCGAGACCCCCGGCGGCAAGGAGGGGCACGCGGCCGATGTGGAGCGGCTGAAGAAACTGCGCGACGGATAACCCCTGGGGAATACCCCTACGGGGTATGTGGTTCTTGCTCGGTGCAGGAACCACATACCTGACATGGGGGCCGTCATGCAGCACGAGGCACACATAGCACACCACCAGCACGAAGCACACGCGCACCACCACACACCTGCCGCCACCTGGTCGGTGGCCGCCCAGGCCACCCTGCACTGCCTCACCGGCTGTGCCATCGGCGAGGTGCTGGGCATGGTCATCGCCACGGCGTTCGGGTGGGGCAACCTGCCGACCATGCTGCTGGCGATCGTCCTGGCCTTCTTCTTCGGCTACTCGCTCACCCTGCGCGGAGTCCTGCGCGCCGGGGTCGACTTCCGTACGGCCCTCCGGGTGGCACTGGCCGCGGACACCCTGTCCATCGTGGTGATGGAGCTGATCGACAACGGGGTGATCCTGGTCTGGCCGTCCGCGATGGACGCCACACTGGGCGACGCGCTGTTCTGGACCTCGCTGGTGATCTCGCTCGTGATCGCCTTCGCAGTGACCACGCCGGTCAACAAGTGGACGATCGGCCGCGGCAAGGGCCACGCGGTGGTGCATCAGTACCACCACTGACCGGCACACCAGGAGAGATCAGAGCTCGGGGCCCTCCCCGGGCCCCTCCTGGTAGGAGTAGCGCTGCTCCTTCCAGGGGTCGCCGATGTTGTGATAGCCGCGTTCCTCCCAGAAGCCGCGGCGGTCGGCGGTCATGTACTCCACGCCCCGCACCCACTTGGGACCCTTCCAGGCGTACAGATGGGGGACGATCAGGCGCACCGGGAAGCCGTGCTCGGCGGTGAGGAGTTCGCCGTCCTTGTGGGTGGCGAAGAGGGTGCGGTCGGAGTCGAAGTCCGCGAGGCGCAGATTCGAGCTGAATCCGTACTCCGCCCACACCATCACATGGGTGACATCGGGGGCCGGCGGGGCCAGGTCGAGGATCGTCCGGGCGGGGATGCCGCCCCACTCCGCGCCGACCATGCTGAACTTCGTCACGCAGTGCAGATCGGCCACCACGGTGGTGTACGGCAGGGCCGTGAACTCCTCGTGGTTCCAGGTGCGCTTGTCGCCGTCGGCGGTGGCGCCGAAGACCCGGAACTCCCAGCGTTCGGGCCGGAACTTCGGTACGGGCCCGTAGTGCGTGACCGGCCAGCCACGTTGGAGTCGCTGCCCCGGCGGAAGCTCGGACCCTGCCGCTGCCCCAGATTCGCGCTCCACCGGATGACCCATGTATCCATCCTGACAGACCTGGGGCAGTGCCCTTGACCACCCATCCACGAAGCGGACAAATAGCCACAAGCTAGGCCGTACTTACTAAGTACGCACTTACTGGACGATCTTCGCTCACCGGTGCAATCATGCCGCCGCACACCTCACCCGTCCCTCCATGTGGAAGGAGCCGCTGCGATGCAGGGCGACCCCGAGGTCATCGAGTTCCTCAACGAGCAGCTCACCGGCGAGCTGACCGCGATCAACCAGTACTTCCTGCACGCGAAGATGCAGGAGAACTTCGGCTGGACGAAGCTCGCCAAGTACACGCGGCACGAGTCGTTCGACGAGATGAAGCACGCCGAGGTGCTCACCGACCGGATCCTGTTCCTGGAGGGACTGCCCAACTACCAGCGGCTGTTCCATGTGCGGGTGGGGCAGACCGTCAAGGAGATGTTCGAGGCCGACCGGCAGGTCGAGGTGGAGGCGATCGACCGGCTCAAGCGGGGCATCAAGGTGATGCGCGAGAAGGGCGACATCACGTCCGCGAACATCTTCGAGGACATCCTCGCCGACGAGGAGCACCACATCGACTACCTCGACACCCAGCTGGAGCTGGTGGAGAAGCTCGGCGAGGCGCTCTACCTCGCCCAGCTGATCGAGCAGCCGGAAAGCTAGGCCGCCTCGTCCAGGGCGACGGGGCCGGACAGCTCCGCCAGCACCGGCTTGCCTTGTTCGGCCAGCTCACGGCGTGGGCACGTGCCACGGCCGAGGATCGCCTGAATGCGCCGTACGCACGAACCGCAGTCGGTGCCCGCCTTGGAGGCGGAGGCTATCTGCCGGGGAGTGCAGGCGCCGTCCTCCGCATGCTGCTTGACCTGGGCCTCGGTGATGCCGAAGCAGCTGCACACGTACACGCGGGTTCACCTCCCGACGGGATTGATAGGTATGGCCGTCCCGCTTGATCGGTGAGGCTAACCTAACCTTACCCGCCACACAGAACCCGCAAAAGTGCCGAGGGGCGCGGATCGCATGTGATCCGCGCCCCACACGACTACTGGTCCCGGTACATCTCCGCGACCAGGAACGCCAGGTCCAGCGACTGGCTGCGGTTCAGCCGCGGGTCGCAGGCCGTCTCGTAGCGCTGGTGCAGGTCGTCGACGAAGATCTCGTCGCCGCCGCCCACGCACTCGGTGACGTCGTCGCCGGTGAGCTCGACGTGGATGCCGCCCGGGTGGGTGCCGAGGCCCTTGTGGACCTCGAAGAAGCCCTTGACCTCGTCCAGCACGTCGTCGAAGCGGCGGGTCTTGTGCCCGGAGGCCGCCTCGAAGGTGTTGCCGTGCATCGGGTCGGTCACCCAGGCCACCGTCGCACCGGACGCCGTGACCTTCTCCACCAGCTCGGGGAGCTTGTCGCGGATCTTGTCGGCGCCCATGCGCACGATGAAGGTCAGCCGGCCCGGCTCGCGCTCGGGGTCGAGGCGGTCGATGTACTGCAGCGCCTCCTCGGCCGTGGTGGTCGGGCCGAGCTTGATGCCGATCGGGTTGCTGATCCGGGACGCGAACTCGATGTGCGCCCCGTCCAGCTGCCGGGTGCGCTCACCGATCCACACCATGTGCCCGGAGACGTCGTACAGCCTGCCGGTGCGGGAGTCGACCCGGGTCAGGGCGGACTCGTAGTCCAGCAGCAGGGCTTCGTGCGAGGAGAAGAACTCGACGGTCTTGAACTCCTCCGGGTCGGTGCCGCAGGCCCGCATGAAGTTCAGCGCGTTGTCGATCTCCCGCGCGAGCTGCTCGTAGCGCTGCCCGGACGGGGACGACTTCACGAAGTCCTGGTTCCAGGCGTGCACCTGGCGCAGGTCGGCGTAACCGCCGGTGGTGAAGGCACGCACCAGGTTCAGCGTGGACGCCGACGCGTGGTACATGCGCTTGAGTCGCTCCGGGTCCGGGATGCGGCTGGCCTCGTTGAAGTCGAAGCCGTTCACGGAGTCGCCCCGGTAGGTCGGGAGCGTCACGCCGTCGCGGGTCTCGGTCGGCTTGGAGCGCGGCTTGGAGTACTGCCCCGCGATGCGGCCCACCTTCACCACGGGCACGGAGGCCGCGTAGGTGAGGACGGCACCCATCTGGAGCAGCGTCTTGAGCTTGTTGCGGATGTGGTCGGCGGACACCGCGTCGAAGGCCTCGGCGCAGTCGCCGCCCTGGAGGAGGAACGCCTCTCCCTTGGCGACGGACGCCATCCGGGCGCGCAGCTGGTCGCACTCGCCCGCGAAGACGAGCGGCGGATACGACTCGAGGTCCGCGATCACTGCGCGCAGAGCCTCGGTGTCGGGGTACTCGGGCTGCTGCGCCGCGGGCAGGTCTCGCCAGGTGTTGCCAGCGCTCGGGCTGGTCTTAGCGTTCACGGTCACCTCGTAAACATTACGGGGTCGTGTCGCATGGTTTCCGTCTGGCTCGAAGGGTGAGACGAAGTGATTGCTCCATGGACATCCGGCCTGTGCGGTAGGGTTCCCGCCATGTTCGCGCTTTCGACCCAGAACTGGTGGTGGACCGCTCATCCGGCGGCCCACTGACTGCGCGTACGCAAGACTTCGCGAAGGCCGCCCGAGGGGCGGCCTTCGGCGTATCCGGGGTCGTTCCTCCTCACCGACGGAAGAGGAACCATGGACCTGGCACAGCTGCTGCACGACCCCCGCCCCTTCGCCCTGCTCCGCCGTCGCGCCCCGGGCCGCGACGAGCACACGGTGGAGGTGCTGATCGGACCCGTCACCCCCCGTGAGCGCCTCGCCGACCTGCCCGAGGAGGGCCTCGCGCTCGTGCCGTTCCGGCAGATCCGCGAGCGCGGCTTCGACGTCCGCGACGACGGCACCCCGCTGCTCGTGCTGACGCCCGAGGAGTCGTACGAGATCCCGCTCGCCGAGGCCCTGCGGTCGCTGCCCGGTCACGAGGTGCGGGTCGAGGGCGGGGGCTTCGACGTCGGCGACGAGGAGTACCGCGAGATCGTCGGGCGGGTGCTGCGCGAGGAGATCGGCCGGGGCGAGGGCGCGAACTTCGTGATCCGGCGGACGTACGAGGGTGAGATCCCGGGGTTCGGGCGGGCCGACGCGCTGGCGCTGTTCCGGCGGCTGCTGGAGGGTGAGCGGGGCGCGTACTGGACGTTTGTCGTGCACACCGGGGAGCGGACGCTGGTGGGTGCCAGTCCCGAGGTGCATGTGCGGATGTCCGGCGGGACCGTCGTCATGAACCCGATCAGTGGGACGTACCGCTATCCGGCCGGGGGGCCGACGCCGGAGCACCTGCTGGACTTCCTCGCCGACGGCAAGGAGATCGAGGAGCTGTCCATGGTCGTCGACGAGGAACTGAAGATGATGTGCACCGTCGGCGACATGGGCGGGGTCGTCGTCGGCCCGCGCCTGAAGGAGATGGCGCACCTCGCGCACACCGAGTACGAGCTGCGTGGCAAGTCCTCCCTGGATGTGCGGGAGGTGCTGAAGGAGACCATGTTCGCGGCGACGGTCACCGGGTCGCCGGTGCAGAACGCGTGCCGGGTCATCGAGCGGCACGAGGTCGGTGGGCGCGGTTACTACGCGGGGGCGCTGGCGCTGCTCGGCCGGTACGCGGGTGGCGGGCGGGAAGAATCCGTGGGCGCCCAGACGCTGGACTCCCCCATCCTGATCCGCACCGCCGACATCTCCCCGGACGGCCGGCTGCGCGTCCCGGTCGGCGCGACGCTGGTGCGCGGCTCGGACCCGGCGGGCGAGGTGGCGGAGACCCATGCGAAGGCGGCGGGGGTCCTGGCGGCCCTGGGGGTACGGCCGTCCCGGCCGCGCGAGGAGCGGGTGCGGCCGCGGCTGGCCGACGACCCCCGGGTGCGGGCCGCGCTGGACGGGCGCCGCTCGTCGCTGGCGCCGTTCTGGCTGCGGATGCAGGAGCGGTCCGGGCAGCTGACCGGGCACGCACTCGTCGTCGACGGTGAGGACACCTTCACCGCGATGCTGGCGCATGTGCTGCGGTCGAGCGGGCTGGACGTCACCGTCCGGCGGTACGACGAGCCCGGCCTGCGGGAGGCGGTGCGGGTGCACGCGGGGCCGGTGGTGCTGGGTCCCGGCCCCGGTGATCCGTCCGACACGGCCGACCCGAAGATGCAGGTCCTGCGGGAACTCACCGCCGAGGTGATCCGGGAGCACCGGCACGGCGTGCTCGGCGTCTGCCTCGGCCACGAGCTGATCGCGGCCGAGCTGGGCCTGGAGATCGTACGGAAGGAAGTGCCGTACCAGGGTGCGCAGACGGAGATCGACCTGTTCGGGCGGTGCGAGACCGTCGGCTTCTACAACAGCTTCGTGGCGCGCTGCGACGACGAGGCGCTCGCCGAACTCGCCGCGCACGGCGTCGAGGTGAGCCGGGCCGGCAACGGTGAGGTGCATGCGATCCGGGGCCCCGGGTTCAGCGGGGTGCAGTTCCACCCGGAGTCGGTGCTGAGCCTGAACGGGGCCGCGGTCGTACGGGAGCTGATGGGTCAGCTGCGCCGCACGACCGTGTAGCCGTCCGGAGGCGGTCGTCAGCCGAAGAACACCCCGACCTCCTCGTACAGCTTGGGGTCCACCGTCTTCAGTTTGGCGGTGGCCTCCGCGATCGGGACGCGGACGACGTCGGTGCCGCGCAGGGCGACCATCTTGCCGAAGTCGCGGTCCCGGACGCAGTCGATGGCGTGCAGGCCGAAGCGGGTGGCGAGCCAGCGGTCGAAGGCGCTGGGGGTGCCGCCGCGCTGGATGTGCCCGAGGACGGTGGTGCGGGCCTCCTTGCCGGTGCGCTTCTCGATCTCCTTGGCCAGCCACTCGCCGACGCCGGAGAGGCGGACGTGTCCGAAGGAGTCCAGCGACTGGTCCTTGAGGACCACGTCGCCGTCCTTCGGCATGGCGCCCTCGGCGATGACGACGATCGGGGCGTACGACGCCTTGAAGCGGGAGGTGATCCAGGCGCACACCTGGTCGAGGTCGAAGCGCTGTTCGGGGATGAGGATGACGTTGGCGCCGCCGGCCAGGCCCGAGTGGAGGGCGATCCAGCCGGCGTGGCGGCCCATCACCTCGCAGACGAGGACCCGCATATGGGACTCGGCGGTGGTGTGCAGGCGGTCGATGGCCTCGGTGGCGATACCGACCGCGGTGTCGAAGCCGAAGGTGTAGTCGGTGGCGGACAGGTCGTTGTCGATGGTCTTGGGCACGCCGACGCAGGGCACGCCGTACTCGTCGGACAGCCGCGCGGCCACGCCCAGGGTGTCCTCGCCGCCGATCGCGACGAGGGCCTCGATCTCCAGCTTGGCCAGGTTCTCCTTGATACGGCGGATGCCGTTCTCCTGCTTGAGGGGGTTGGTGCGCGAGGAGCCGAGGATGGTGCCGCCGCGGGGCAGGATGCCGCGCACCGCGGGGATGTCGAGGCGGATGGTGTCGCCTTCGAGAGGGCCGCGCCAGCCGTCCCGGAAGCCGACGAAGTCGTATCCGTACTCCTGCACGCCCTTGCGGACGATGCCCCGGATGACGGCGTTGAGCCCGGGGCAGTCGCCGCCTCCGGTCAGTACTCCGACCCGCATGGAAATGTCCCTTCGCCGCGGTTGCCTGACGCTCAGTCACGGTAATGGTGACTCGCGTCACACAGCGAGAGGCGGGAAGGGTGATTCCGGTGAATTGTCAGGAGGCTGCTTGACCAGGCGGTTTCACGCGTCGTCGAGGCCGCGCTCTATCGCGTACCGCACGAGCTCCACCCTGTTGTGCAGCTGGAGCTTGCCGAGGGTGTTCTGGACGTGGTTCTGGACCGTGCGGTGGGAGATGACGAGGCGTTCGGCGATCTGCTTGTAGCTCAGCCCCTTGGCCACCAGCCGCAGCACCTCCGTCTCCCGCTCGGTCAGCCGGGGCGCCCCCGGCTCGTCGGCGTCCGGGGCGGGCGCGGGCTCGGAGGCCAGGCGCCGGTATTCGCCGAGGACCAGTCCGGCCAGGCCCGGTGTGAACACCGGGTCGCCGACGGCGGTACGGCGCACCGCGTCCAGCAGTTCCTCGGTGGACGCCGACTTCAGCAGGTAGCCGGTCGCGCCGGACTTCACCGCCTCCAGGACGTCGGCGTGCTCACCGCTCGCGGACAGGACCAGGACGCGCAGGGCGGGGTGGTGGGCGACGAGCTCCTTGCACACCTGGACGCCGGGCTTGGCGGGCAGGTTGAGGTCCAGGACGAGGACGTCGGGGGCAGCGGCCTTGGCGCGGCGCACCGCCTGCTCGCCGTCGCCGGCGGTGGCGACCACCTCGAAGCCGGACTCGGCCAGGTCCCGGGCGACCGCGTCGCGCCACATGGGATGGTCGTCGACCACCATGACCTTGATCGGGTCCTGCTGCTCGCTCATCGCTTCTCCGCCTTGTCCCACGAGACCTTCGGTACCTTCAGTTCGACCTCCGTGCCCTGCCCGGGGACGGAGAGCAGCTCGGCGCTGCCGCCCAGGTCGCGCAGCCTTCCCCGGATCGAGAGGGCCACGCCGAGTCGGCCCTCGCCCTCGGCCTGGGCGAGCCGGCCCTCGGGGATGCCGGGGCCGTCGTCCCGGACGGTGACCACGATCTCGTCGGGCTCGTCCTCGACCAGGATCCAGGCCCGGGCGTCCTGGCCGGCATGCCTGCGCACGTTGTCCAGGGCGGCCCCGACCGCCGCGGCCAGCTCCCGCGCGGCCTCCGGCAGCAGCGGCACCGGGGCGCCGGGCTCGGCGAGGCTGACCCGGGCGCCGGCGTAGGGGGCGAGCAGGGAGCGCAGGTCGAGGGGGCCGTCGTCGTCCGGTTCCTCGACCGCGCGGACGACGGCTCCGGCGGCCGTGTCCTCCGAGACCCGGGAGACGGGCAGCAGGCCGCCGGAGACCAGCGTGCGCAGTGCCACCTCCTGCTCCCCGGCCATGCGCCCCAGCTCGGCCGCCTCGCCGCCGAGGACCGCGCCGCGCCGCTGCACCATCGCCAGCACCTGGAGCACGCTGTCGTGGATGTCCCGGGCCAGCCGCTCCCGCTCCCGGGTCGCGGCCTCGATCTCCAGGGCGCGGGCGAGGGTGCGCTCGGAGGCGCGGGCGACCTCCACGACGTAGCCGATGGCGACGGAGGACACCCAGACGAGGATCACGTTGTGCACGGTGTCCCGGGCGGGATGGCCGCGCTCGATCAGGTTGACGGCGGCGACGGCGGTGGAGGCCACGGCGGCCCACCGCCAGCCGCCCTTGATGGCGAAGGCCAGCACCGAGCCGGCGGTCCATATCGACGGCAGCGTCGGGCCGCCGCCCGCGATCCGCTCGTGGCTGTCGGCGAGCGGGGTGAGCAGGATGCCGGTCAGGGCGATGGTCAGGTCGACGGCCAGGAAACGCTTGGTGCAGCTGGCCTCGTTCGCCACCCGGGGCAGGGTGGCGAGCGTCCACACGGCCAGGACGGCGTAGTAGGCGACGGCGACCCAGGGGTGGGCGAAGTGGTCGTACGCGGTGGCGCACAGGCCGATGGCGTACAGCATCGTCAGCACGCGGTAGCCGGCGAGCGCACGCCACAGGGGCAGCTCGACCGACATCGTCATGACCCGCTCACGCTTGGGCATGGCCCCCCGATCCCCCGGTTTCCCCCGCTAGCCCTCGGCCTGCTTCTTCTCCGCCTCCTTGGCGGCCTTCTCCGCCTTCTCCGCTTCCTTGGCCGCCTTCGCCGCGTCCGTGATCTGCCGCTTGGCGGCGGTCGCGTACATGTCGACGTACTCCTGGCCGGAGAGCTTCATGATCTCGTACATGACCTCGTCGGTCACCGCGCGCAGCACGAACCGGTCGTGCTCCATGCCCTGGTAGCGGCTGAAGTCCAGCGGCTTGCCGATCCGGATGCCCGGGCGCATCAGCTTGGGCATGACCTTGCCGGGCGGCTGGATCTTCTCGGTGTCGATCATCGCGACGGGGATGACGGGAGCGCCGGTGGCGAGCGCCACGCGCGCGAGGCCGCCGGGCTTGCCCCGGTACAGGCGGCCGTCGGGCGAGCGGGTGCCCTCCGGGTAGATCCCGAACAGCTCGCCGCGCTCCAGCACCTCTATGCCGCTCTTGATCGCCGCCTCGCCGGCGCCGCGCGCCCCGGAGCGGTCCACCGGGAGCTGTCCGACGCCCTTGAAGAAGGCCGCGGTGAGGCGGCCCTTGACGCCGGGCGTGGTGAAGTACTCGGCCTTGGCGATGAAGGTGACCTTGCGGTCGAGGACCGCGGGCAGGAAGAACGAGTCCGAGAAGGACAGGTGATTGCTCGCCAGGATCGCGGCCCCTTCGGGCGGAATGTTCTCCAGGCCCTCCACCCAAGGTCTGAAGGCGACCTTCAGCGGCCCTCCGATGGCAACCTTCATCGTGCCGTACAACACCCGCGTGCCTCCTGTTTCCGTCGATCAGACCTTAACCCGGAGTGCCGTCAATGAGCCCGACGACCCTGGTCGGTGTCAGTGCGGTCGCGTACGGTGAAACACATCCGCCCGTTCTTCACGCCTCTCTTCTCGGGAAACTGGAGAGGCCCTCTCAGGAACAGGAGCCCGAAAGGTGCCGGTTCTCCCCGGAGCCGAGCCGTACCGCCACGAGGGCGGGGAGGTGGGTGTCCTCCTCTGTCACGGCTTCACCGGCTCGCCCCAGTCGCTGCGCCCCTGGGCGGAGCACCACGCGGCGCACGGCCTGACCGTGTCGCTGCCCCTGCTGCCCGGACACGGCACCCGCTGGGAGGACATGCAGCTCACCGGCTGGCAGGACTGGTACGCGGAGGTGGACCGCGAGCTGCAGCTGCTGGGTGACCGGTGCTCCCGGGTGTTCGTCGCGGGCCTGTCGATGGGCGGGGCGCTGGCGCTGCGGCTGGCGGCCAAGGAGGGCGAGCGGATCGCCGGGGTGGTCGTCGTCAACCCGGCGAACCGGGTGCACGGCCTGTCGGCGTACGCCCTTCCGGTGGCCCGGCATCTCGTGCGGACGACGAAGGGCATCGCCAGCGACATCGCCAAGGGCGGTCCGGCGGAGCTGGGTTACGACCGGGTGCCGCTGCACGCGGCGCACTCCCTGCGGGTGTTCCTGCGCCGGCTGGACGGCGAGCTGCCCCAGGTCACCCAGCCGTTGCTGCTGCTGCGCAGCGCCCAGGACCATGTGGTCCCGGCGGCGGACCCGGCCCGCGTGCTGAGCCGGGTTTCCTCCAGGGACGTAACGGAGATCGTGCTGGAACAGAGTTACCACGTGGCGACGTTGGACCACGATGCGGACCGGATCTTCGAGGAGAGCCTCGCCTTCATCGGCCGGCTCGCACCCAGTGTCGGCAAGGAAGGGACGGCCGCAGTTGGCTGAGCACGACTCCGACCGCGAGGACCGCGAGCCGGACGAGAAGGGAGTGCCCTTCGACGAGGAGGCCGCCTGGCAGGCCATCGTCGCGGGGTACGGCGAGGAGCCGGCGGACCCGCCGGGCGCCAAGCCCTTCAAGCCGGTGAAAGACCTCGCGCTGCCCGAGCCGGATCCCCCGGGCGAGGGCGGCGACGGTTCCGAGGAACCGCGGCCCGCGCGGCCGCTCGGCAGCTCGATCTCGTTCGCGCCGGGCGTCGGCCCGCGTGACTACACCGCGCCGGAGCCGTCCGAGGACGACTTCGACGAGGACGACGAGGGCCACTTCGTGCCGCCCGAGCCGCCGCCTCTGCCGACGGCCGACACGACCGCCAAGTTCGCCTGGCTCGGGGTCGTCGGCGGCCCGATCCTGCTGT
This sequence comes from Streptomyces cellostaticus, assembly GCF_001513965.1. Lineage (GTDB taxonomy): Bacteria > Actinomycetota > Actinomycetes > Streptomycetales > Streptomycetaceae > Streptomyces > Streptomyces cellostaticus. The sequence continues at coordinate 449,283 of NZ_KQ948016.1, forward strand.
TGCTGGCCGTGCTGCTGGGCTGGGAGATGACCTGGTGGCTGACGACCCTCGGCATCGGCGGCTTCCTCGGCGGGTTCGTGACGCTGGTGACGCGGATGCGGACGGACGAGGACGACGACGGTGATCCCGGGCGCGGGGCGGTTGTCTGAGCGACGCTTCAGGCGGCCGGGATTCTGAGGGCGGCCAGGACCGGAAGGTGGTCCGTGGCCGCCCTCAGGTCCCTCTCCGTGATCCCCGGCTGGTCCAGGGGCACCCCGCAGCCGAGCACCTCGATGCCCTTGGTGGCGAAGACGGCGTCGATGCGCTGGTGGGGGGCGGCGGGGGTGGAGGTGAACTCGCCGCCCCAGGGGGTGGTGGTCCGGCAGTCCTGAAGGCTGTCGGAGAGGAGGCGGAAGGTGCGGCCGTCGGGGCGCTCGTTGAGGTCACCGCCGACGACGGCGTGCTCCACGCCCATTGCGGCGAGGCGGTCGAGGAGCAGGCCGGCCTGCTCGTAGCGCTCGTCCTTCTGCAGGCTCAGGTGGCAGCTGATGACGCCCACGCGGGCTGAGCCGAAACGGACCACTGCTGTGGCGAGGCCGCGGCGGTGCAGGCCGGGGGTGAGCGGGAGGAGTACGTCTTCCGTTCGTTCGACGGTGGCTCGCAAGCTGCACAGGATCGCCGGGCCCGCCGCCGTCGCGCCTCCGGTGAGGACGACCATGCCGGAGTCCGCCGCGAGTCGGGCGAGCTTCTTGCGCCAGCGGAAGAAACGGGGGGCTTCCTGGACGAGGACCAGGTCGGGGGCGCAGGCGGTGATCACCCTTGCCAGGGCGTCGGTGTCGTCGCGCATCGAGCGGATGTTGTAGCTCAGGACGCGGATGAGGGCTGAACCTTCGGGCTCTGTACGGGAGTTCGGGAGCAGCACCATGTGGATCAATGTACGCCCCATGGCTCGGGGCGCGAGGTCGTGTGCGACTGCCGGTTCGTTGTGGCTTGTCGCGCAGTTCCCCGCGCCCCTGGGACAGCACGGGTTTCTTTACATGATCGGGTCGGGCTCGCGGGCCAGGTCGGCCGCGCCCACCAGGCCCGCCTTGTTGCCCAGCTGGGCCGCGATCACGTCGGCGACCGGGCGCCAGTTGCCGCCGACCAGCCAGCGCTTGTAGGACTTGCGGATCGGGTCGAGGACCAGCTCGCCCTCGTCGGAGAGGCCGCCGCCGACGATGAAGGCCGAGGGGTCGAAGAGGGAGGCCAGGTCGGCGAGGCCGGCGCCGGCCCAGCGGGCCAGCTCGCGGTAGGAGTCGACGGCGACCGGGTCGCCCTGGCGGGCGGCCATGGAGATGTGCTTGCCCTCGATGCCTTCCGGGGTGCCGTCGCCCAGGCCGAGCAGGATCTCGGCGGCCTCGGGGGTGGCGTTGGCACGCTGCTTGGCGTAGCGGACCAGGGCGCGGCCGGAGGCGTACTGCTCCCAGCAGCCCTGCGAACCGCAGCCGCACAGCAGGCCGTCCGGGACCATCCGGATGTGGCCGAACTCGGCGGCCACGCCGAAGTGGCCGCGGCGCAGCTTGTTGCCGATGATGATGCCGCCGCCGAGGCCGGTGCCGAGGGTGATGCAGATGACGTTGCGGTGGCCCTTGCCGGCGCCGAACTTGTACTCGCCCCACGCGGCGGCGTTGGCGTCGTTCTCGACCACGACCGGGAGGCCGACGCGGGCCTCGACCTGCTCCTTCAGCGGCTCCTGGCGCCAGTCGATGTTGGGGGCGAAGTAGACGGTGGAGCGCTGCCGGTTCACGTAACCGGCCGCACCGATGCCCACGCCGACGATCTCGTGCCCGGCGCGCGCGCCCTCGACGGCGGAGGCGATGGCGTCCACGATCGCCTCGGGCGTGCCCGGGGTCGGCACCTTGTGCGTCGAGAGGATGTTGCCTTCCTCATCGACCACGCCGGCCGCGATCTTCGTGCCGCCGATGTCGACGCCGATGGTGAGTCCCATGAATCCCTCAGTTTCGGTCGAGCCCCGCTACGGCCAACCGTACCCGAGGCCCTGCCGTGGGAGGGCTTCAGTCCAGGTCGATGCGTTCGCCCGGACCGGTGCCCTCGCCCCGGTCGGGACGGTCGGGCCAGTCGTCCTTCAGGTCGGCCGCACCGGTGGTCCAGCGGCGCTCCTGGGCCTGGACGGCGGAGCGGTAGGCGGCCAGCAGTTCGGTGCCGGCCGCGGCGAGGTGGTCGAAGACCTCCGGGTTGCGCTCGATGACGGGTTCGACGGCGGCCTTCGCCTGCTGGACGACCTGCCGCACCACCTGCTGGGCGGCGGGTCCGGCGACGGCCCCGAGGAGCGGGGACTGGAGACCGGACAGCTTGTCGGCGACCGTGTCCACGAACTTGCGCAGTTCCTCGGCGGCGGAGCCCGGGGTCGGGCCGTGCTCGGCGCGGCGGCGGGCCTTCTCGGCGGCGAGGTCCTCGGCACAGGCCGTGGCCCAGGCGTCGGCGTCGGTCGCCCGTTCCTCCCCGGCCTCGTCGGAGGTGTCGGGTGCGGGGCGCTCTTCGCTCATGGCGGACTCCTGACTACGGTTCGCCCCTACGACGTTACCCGAATGGGCGTACGGCGTTCATCGTCCGGGGGCGGGCCACAGGTCGGGGTCGGGGGCGAACCGGATGCGTAGCTCGCCCTCCCGCAGCCCCGCGCCGGCGACGGTGCAGCGGCGCAGGGCGGAGGGCAGCGGAACGATGCGCCGGAAGGGGCCTGCGCTGATCACGAGTTCGTCGCCGCGCCGGATCAGATCGAGGTCCTCCCGTATCGCGCCGGGCAGCGGAAGGTGCCAGACCAGCACGCCGTCCTCGGCGAGCCGGTCGGTGACGGGCCACTCGACCGGGGCGGGCGCGGCGTTGACGCCGGGCACGGCGAGGGCGGCGAGGTCGTCGGTGCCGTGGGGATCGTGGCCGAGGTGGGGGACGGCGTGGGCGTCGTACTGCTCCTCCCAGTCGGCCAGCGCCTTGCGCTGCTGGGCGAGGAGTCCGGAGAGCCAGGTGTCGGGGACGGTCTCGGGCAGGACGCGGTTGGCGATCAGGGCCTCGGTGCGCAGGGCGCGCAGGGCGAGGCCGAGGGTCGCGGTGCGGACGGCGTCGGTGCCGGCGGGGCCGGGTTCGGCGACCAGGCGTACGGAGGTGTGCCGGTCGGTGAGCACCGCCTCCACGGCGGCCAGTTCGACGTCCCAGCGGGCTGCCGTCTCGTACAGCCATTCGGCGGGCATGGGGACGCCGGCCAGGCGGCCGAGGACCGGGCGCAGGGCGCGGGCCGCCTGCCGCTCGGGCGGGAGCAGGCGGCGCAGGTAGCGGCGCATCTCCTCGGGGAGGGCGAGCAGGGCGAGGGCCTGCGGGAGGGGCGGGAGGTCGACGACGAGGAGGTCGTAGCGCTCGGAGAGGGCGGCGTCGCGCAGGGCGCGCAGGAAGGACAGCTCCTCGGCGCCGGGCAGCGGGGTGACTTCCTCGGCGTCCAGGCGGGCGGCGCCGAGGAGGTCGAGGACGTTCGCGGCGCGGGTCTGGAAGGCGGTGAGGTCCTGCCGGAAGCGGTCGACTGCGTCGGGCCTCCACACGGTGAGGAGGGGGGCGACTTCCGTCGGGGTCGGTCCTGTTCCGGTGCCCAGGGCCGCGCCGAGGGTGTCGGTGTGATCGGCGCTGAGCAGGAGGGTGCGGGTGCCTTCGCCTGCGGCGCGCTGTGCGGTGGCGGCAGCGACGGTCGTGCGACCGCTGCCGCCCGGGCCCGTGATCAGGATGGTGCGCATGAGGGTGAACGGTACCGGTGCCGGCCCTGGGGGCTGCCGCCCCCCAGACCCCCGCTTCGGCCTGGCGGCCTCGTCCTCAGACGCCGGACGGGCTGTCTTGTTCCACCCTCTTCTTCAGGCCCGCCAGGGCGCGGTCGATGATGACCTTCTCCGCCTTGCGCTTGATCATGCCGAGCATGGGGATCTTGACGTCGACGGTGAGCTGGTAGGTGACCTCGGTGGCGCCCGCGCCGGCCGGCTTGAGGATGTAGGAGCCGTCCAGGGAGCGCAGCATCTGGGACTTCACCAGCGTCCAGGAGACCTCGTTCTCCCCGGTCCAGGTGTAGCCCAGGGTCTGGTCGTCCTTGATGGCCCCGGCGTCCATGACGAGGCGGACCTGCTCGGCGCGGCCCCGCTCGTCGGTCTTGAGGACCTCGGCCTCCTTGACCTCGCCGGTCCAGTCCGGGTAGCGGGCGAAGTCGGCGATCACCGCCATGACGTCGGCCGGAGCCGCCTCGATCGTGATGCTCGAACTGGTGTGTTCCGCCATCGCCGTGGCTCCTCCAGATACGGACCGAAGAGTGTGCAGCGTGAAGGCTACCGCGCCGCCGACCTGCCGCCTTCACCGCCTTCACCTCGTCTCCCGGTCCTCACCACTCGAGCGCCCAGGGCCTGCCCGTACCGGCGAAGTGCCCCACGTTCACGCACTCGGTCGCTCCGATCCGCATCCGGCGCGCCAGCGGCTGGTGGACATGGCCGAAGAGGGAGTAGCGGGGGCGGGTGCGGCGGATCGCGTCCAGGAGGGCCCGGCTGCCGCGCTCGAAGCGGCGCGCGACGGTGTCGTAGACCAGCTCGGGCACCTCCGGCGGGATGTGCGTGCACAGCACGTCGACCTCGCCGACGGCCTCGATCTTCGCCGCGTACTCCTCGTCGTCGATCTCGTACGGCGTGCGCATCGCGGTGCGCAGGCCGCCGCCCACGAAGCCGAACGTCCAGCCGCCGATCTCCACCCGCTCCCCGTCCAGCACCGTGGTGCCGGACCGCGCGTACTCACTCCACAGAGGCGGCATGTCGACATTGCCGTACGTGGCGTACGTCGGTGTCGGGAAGGCGGCGAACAGCTCGGCGTACTGCTTGCGCACCGCCTTCTCGATCGCGCCGGCCCGGTCGGAGCCGATCCCGGCCCACAGCCGGGCGCCGAAGGCGCGCGCCTCCTCGAAGCGGCGGGCGGTGCGCAGCTCGACGATGCGGTCGGCGTTCTCCTTGCCGAACAGGTCGGGGAAGATCCCGCGCGAGTGGTCGGCGTAGTCGAGGAAGAGGACGAGGTCGCCGAGGCAGATCAGGGCGTCCGCACCTTCGCCGGCCCGGGCCAGGTCACGGGCGTTGCCGTGCACGTCACTGACCACATGGACGCGAGTCCTTCGGTTGCCGGAGCGTGTGGGTGCCATGGTGATCAAGGGTAGGCGTGTGGGATCTGCGTGAACAGTGGCGGCCCGGCTTGTGGTTACTCGCCGGTCGCTTAGGCCGTGGACTACTGTGCGCGAAGGAACGCCATCCTGTGTGACGCAGCGAACATCTCGTCGGGACCCCCTGTCGTAGAAGCCATACCGACGGGTAACGTCCGGGCAGTCCAGTCGTGCTCTGGGTTTCAACCAAGCGTGAACATCCGGAGCACTTGCCCGAGCCTTGGACCACACCGTCGCATCACACAGTGTCGTGGCGCCGGCGCCCTATGAGGAGCAGCAGTCTTGCGCGAGTTCAGCCTTCCGGCTTTGTACGAGGTCCCCGCGGACGGCAATCTGACCGACATCGTCCGCAGAAACGCCGCGCAGCATCCCGACGTCGCCGTCATCTCCCGCAAGGTGAGCGAAGCGAAGTGGGAGTCCCCCCGGACGAAGTCTGGGGGAGGCACCTGGCAGGACGTGACCGCCCGGGAGTTCCTGGCCGAGGTGCACACCGCCGCCAAGGGCCTCATCGCCGCGGGTGTGCAGCCGGGCGACCGGGTCGGCCTGATGTCCAGGACGCGCTACGAGTGGACGCTCCTCGACTTCGCGATCTGGAGCGCGGGCGCGGTCACCGTGCCGGTGTACGAGACCAGCTCGCCGGAGCAGGTGCAGTGGATCCTGTCCGACTCGGGCGCGACCGCCTGCATCGTGGAGCTGGACAACCACACGGCCGCCGTGGACTCGGTCCGCGACGCGCTGCCCGCCCTCAAGCACGTCTGGCAGATCGAGGCCGGCGGCCTGGAGGAGCTGGGCCGGCTCGGGCAGGACGTCGCGGACGCGACCGTGGAGGAGCGCTCCTCGCTCGCCAAGGCCGACGACCCGGCGACCATCGTCTACACGAGCGGTACGACCGGCCGCCCCAAGGGGTGTGTGCTCACCCACCGCAGCTTCTTCGCCGAGTGCGGGAACGTGGTGGAGCGCCTGCGGCCGCTGTTCCGTACCGGTGAGTGCTCCGTCCTCCTCTTCCTCCCGCTCGCGCACGTCTTCGGGCGGCTGGTGCAGGTCGCGCCGATGATGGCGCCGATCAAGCTGGGCTGTGTCCCGGACATCAAGAACCTCACCGACGAGCTGGCGGCCTTCCGGCCGACGCTGATCCTCGGTGTCCCGCGCGTCTTCGAGAAGGTCTACAACTCCGCGCGCGCCAAGGCGCAGGCGGACGGCAAGGGCGCGATCTTCGACAAGGCCGCGGACACCGCGATCGCCTACAGCAAGGCGCTGGACACCCCGTCGGGCCCGCCCCTGGCTCTGAAGATCAAGCACAAGGTGTTCGACAAGCTGGTCTACAGCAAGCTGCGCGCGGTCCTCGGCGGCCGGGGCGAGTACGCGATCTCCGGCGGCGCCCCGCTGGGCGAACGGCTCGGCCACTTCTTCCGCGGCATCGGCTTCACGGTGCTGGAGGGCTACGGCCTGACCGAGTCCTGTGCGGCGACCGCGTTCAACCCCTGGGACCGGCAGAAGATCGGCACGGTCGGCCAGCCGCTGCCGGGCTCGGTGATCCGGATAGCGGACGACGGCGAGGTGCTGCTGCACGGCGAGCACCTGTTCAAGGAGTACTGGAACAACCCGGGCGCGACCGCGGAGGCGCTCGCCGACGGCTGGTTCCACACGGGTGACATCGGCACCCTCGACGAGGACGGCTACCTCAGGATCACCGGCCGCAAGAAGGAGATCATCGTCACCGCGGGCGGCAAGAACGTGGCCCCGGCCGTGATCGAGGACCGGATCCGGGCGCATGCGCTGGTCGCGGAGTGCATGGTGGTGGGCGACGGGCGGCCGTTCGTGGGCGCGCTGGTCACCATCGATGACGAGTTCCTGGGCCGTTGGGCCGAGGAGCACGGCAAGCCGGCGGGCTCCACCGCGGCGTCGCTGCGCGAGGACCCGGATCTGCAGGCGGCGATCCAGGCGGCGGTCGACGACGGCAACGCCGCGGTGTCGAAGGCGGAATCGGTGCGGAAGTTCCGCATTCTGTCCTCCCAGTTCTCGGAGGAATCGGGCCACCTCACCCCGTCGCTGAAGCTCAAGCGGAACGTGGTGGCGAAGGACTACGCGGACGAGATCGAGGCGATCTACGCCAAATAGCCTGACTGGCAACGCTGGTAACGCATCATGGCGCGGTGTCCTCGGCGAGGACCCGCGCCATCGTGCGTTCGGCGAGCGCGGTGATGGTGACGAAGGGGTTCACCCCGAGCGAGCCGGGCACGAGCGAGCCGTCGGTGATGTAGAGCCTGGAGTACCCCTTCACCCGGCCGTAGTCGTCGGTCGCCTTCCCCAGGACGCAGCCGCCCAGCGGGTGGTAGGTGAAGTCGTCCGCGAAGATCTTGCTGGTCGAGCCGAAGAGGTCGTACCGGTAGATGGTCAGGTTGGCCGCGTTGATCCGGTCGAAGAGCTTCTTGGCCATGGCGACCGACACGGCGCTCTGGGCCGGGGTCCAGCCGAGTTTCACCGCCCCGGACGTGGAGTCGTACGAGAACGACGCCCGCTCGGGGTTCTTGGTGATCGCCAGGTACAGGCTGATCCAGTGCTCGAACCCCATGGGCAGCGGGGCGATCTCGGCGAAGACCGGGTTTGCGGTGTTGGCCCAGTCGTCGATGCCCATGACGGGCATGGTCGCCTGGTTGGCGCCGACGGTGTCCCACAGGTGGTTGGCGCGGCCGAGCATGGTGTTGCCGTTGGTGCCCCAGCCCGCGCCCACGCCGGAGGTCAGGTCGGGCAGGGTGCCGGTGTCCCGGGCGCGGACGAGGAGTTCGGTGGTGCCGAGGCTGCCGCCGCCGAGGAAGAGGTACGTGCAGCTGTACTGCTTGGTCTCCACGACGGTGCCGGTGGTGTCGATGCGGTCGACGGTCAGGACGTACGACCCGTCGCTCGCCCTGGTGACCGATCTGACCTTCTCCAGGGTGTGGATGGTGACGTTGCCGGTGCCGAGGGCGGCGGCCAGGTAGGTCTTGTCGAGGCTGCGTTTGCCTTGGTTGTTGCCGTAGATGACCTCGCCCGCCAGCGCGGACCTGGTGGCGGTGCCGGCGGCCTCGCGCTGCATGTAGCCGAAGTCGTAGACGTTCGGCACGAAGGTGGTCTTCAGGCCCGCGTTGGCGGCGGCCTTCCGGGAGGTGCGGGTGAACTGGTACCACTCCGTGGACTCGAACCAGGCCGGGTCGACGGTGTTGACGCCGAGCATGGAGCGGGCGCGCGGGAAGTAGGTGCCGTACATCTCGTCGGCATCGACGGTCGGGAACTGCTCGGCGAAGTAGGACTTCAGCGGGGTGACCGCCATGCCGCCGTTGACCAGGGAGCCGCCGCCGACACCCCGGCCGACGTACACGGACATGTGGTCGTAGTGCACGCGGTCGAGGACTCCGGGGTAGGCGCTGATGTCCTTGTTGACGAGGTCCAGCCACAGGAAGGTGGCCAGCGGGGCCTCCGTGCGGGTGCGGAACCACATGGAGCGCTGGTCGGGGGCGCTGGTGGAGCAGAACACCTTGCCGTCGCTGCCGGCGGTGTTCCACAGGCGGCCCATCTCCAGGACGAGGGTGCGGATGCCGGCCTGGCCGAGGCGGAGGGCGGCTACGGCGCCGCCGTAACCGGAACCGACCACGATGGCCGTCGCGTTGTCGACGGCGGCCGGTTCGGCGGCCTGTGCGGACTTGAGACCGATGCGGGTGAGACCGGCCGTGGCGGCGGTCTGCAGGGCGATCATGCCCAGGATGTGACGTCTGCTCAGCTGATGCTGCGTCAGTTTTGCTGTCATGTGCGCAGCATGTGCGGAATTACCAAGTCCGACTAGGGGGTACGCCTGGATTTGGGGCGCCATCCAGGGTGGTGGGTGCACTCGGTCGGCGACTGCAGGTCGTTCGTGGCTGGTCGCGCAGTTCCCCGCGCCCCTTATGGGGCGCTGCACTACAGCAGTGCTTTCAACCTCTGCGCCAGCAGGTCCCAGCGCCACTTCTCCTCGACCCACTGCCTGCCTCGCTCCCCCATCCTGCGACGCAGCTCGGGGTCGTGCAGCAGGGGGATGATGCGGTCGGCGGCCTCCTCGGGGGAGCCGCCCCGCACGACCCAGCCCGTCTCCCCGTCCAGCACCGCGTCCGGGGCGCCGCCCGAATCCCCCGCGACCACCGGCAGCCCGGTGGCCGACGCCTCCAGGTAGACGATTCCCAGGCCCTCGACGTCCAGGCCGCCGCGCCGGGTGCGGCACGGCATGGCGAAGACGTCCCCGGCGCCGTAGTGCGCGGGCAGCTCGGACCAGGGCACGGCGCCGGTGAAGCGGACCGATGCCTCGACGCCGGTCTCCCGGGCCAGTCGGCGCAGGTCCTGCTCGTAGGGGCCGCCGCCGACGACGAGCAGCACGGCGTCCGGCTCGGCGGCCAGGATCCGGGGCATGGCCTGGATCAGGGTGTCCTGGCCCTTGCGCGGCACCAGCCGGGACACGCACACGACCACCGGCCGCTCGGTGAGTCCGAGCCGCGCCCGGACCTCTTCGCCGCCCGAGCCGGGGTGGAAGGTCTTCTCGTCGACCCCGGGCGGCAGCTGGACCATCCGCCGGGCCGCGTCCGGGGTCAGCGCGGTGGCGATCCGGGAGCGGGTGTACTCGCCCAGGTACGTGATCGTGTCCGTGGACCGACCGATCCGGCGCAGCAGTTGCCGGGCGGCGGGCAGCTGGGCCCAGCCGGCCTCGTGCCCGTGGGTGGTGGCCACCAGCCGCTGGGCGCCCGCCCTGCGCAGCGCGGGCGCCATCAGCCCGAGCGGCGCGGCCGCCCCGAACCACACCGAGGTGCAGCCGTGCTCGCGCAGCAGCCCGACCGCCCGCCGGGTCGCCGCCGGGGTGGGCAGCAGCATGGTCGTGCGGTCGCGTACGACAGTGAAGGGCTGATCGGCGTCGAAGGCGGCCGTGGCCTCGATGCCCTCCCGGCTGCGCTTCCAGGTGGAGGCGTACACGACGAGCTGCCCCGGCTCCAGCCGGAGGGCCATGTTGTGCAGGAAGGCCTGGATGCCGCCCGGCCGGGGCGGGAAGTCGTTGGTGACGATCAGCGTCTTGTGCATCGCCGTCGACCCTACCGGGCGCGCCTCATGGCACCCGCACAGGTCGGCAGGCAATCACGGGGCGGACCGGGGCCGGCGGACGAGCAGGGGTGCGGGTGAGCGGGAAGGCGGCGGGAGCGCCGGCGGCCTGGTGTGTCAGCCGGCTGGTGCTGCTGCTCCTCGTCCTGCGGGTGCTCCCCTTTCCCGGCGTGGACGTCACCACCGACGTCTCGGTGATCTACCAGGGCTGGTACGAGGTGCTGCGCCACGGCACGTTTCCGCTGGGCGACGTCACCTGGCGGTACCCGCCCGCCGCCGCCCTTGCGGTCCTCGCCCCTGCCGCCCTGCCCTTCCTGTCCTACCGGACGCCTTCTTCGTGCCGGCGTGCCTCGCCGACCCGACCGTGCTGTCCCTGCTGCTGTACACGGGCCTGCGGCCCGGCCGGTCGCCGCGCGGGGCCTGGACCTGGGTCGCGGGCGTACCGCTGCTCGGCCCGACGGTGTACGTCCGCTACGACCTGATGGTGACCGCGGTGGCCGTGGCGGCCCTGCTCGCGGGGGCCCGGCACCCCCGCGTGCCGGGCGCGCCGGCGGGCCTCGGGGCGCTGCTGAAGGTGTGGCCGGCGCTGCTCCTGGTGGGCGCCACGCGGCTGCGGGCGTGGGCGTCGGCCGCGGTGACCGCGGGCGGCCTCGGCGCGCTGTTCGCGCCGGCCGTGCCCGGCGGGCTCGGCTTCCTCGCCTTCCAGCGGGACCGGGGCACCGAGGTGGAGTCGCCGGGCGGTCCGGTCTTCCCTGTGGCCTGGCACTTCGGCCGGCAGGGCGAGGTGCTGCTGAACCACGGGTCGATCGAGTTCCTCGGCCCGTACGTCGGGCTGGTCAGCAGCGCCGCGATGGCGCTGACCGGGGCGGCCTTCGGCCGGCTGGTGCTGTGGCGGCTGCGGGCGGCCCGCCTCGCGCCGCACACGCTCGCGGAGGCAGCCTTCACGGCGGTGCTGCTGTTCACGGTCACCAGCCGGGTGATCAGCCCGCAGTACCTGGTGCGGCTGATCGGCCTGGCCGCCGTGTGCCTGTGCTTCCGGTCCAGCCGGATGGGTGCGCCCGCCTCGCTGCTCCTCGCCGCGGCCCTGCTGACGGTCCTGGAGTTCCCGGTCGGCTTCGTGCACGTGGCCGTGAGCGATCCGTACGGCGTCACGCTGCTGCTCCGCAACGGCCTGCCGGTCGCCGCCGCGCTGAGGGCGGCCCGGGAGCTGTGGCGGTGCACGGTCCCCGCGGCCACCGTGACCCCGCTGCCCCCTCAGGCGACCCGCGCGAAGGAGACCTCCGCCTCCTGACGCCCCGCCCGCCGCAGCAGCACCGCCACGGCCCCGCACTGCACGGCCATCGCGAGCGCGAGCGCCAGGCAGACACCGGGCAGGCCGAGGCCGGACAGGGCGTGGGCCAGGGGCAGCTGAACGGCGGTGCCGAGCAGGGTGACCCCGAGCAGTGCCGGTGCTCCGCCGCTGCCCTCGAAGACCCCGCCGAGCGCGATGAAGCAGGCCATCAGCAGCAGATAGGGGCCGACGCAGCGCAGGAACAGCACGCCCTGGTGGGCGACTTCGGGTCCGGCGCCGAAGGCGGCCATGATCCAGGGGGCGGTGGCGGCGAACAGGACGGCGGCGCTCAGGCCGAGGGCCCCGGACACGAGCATCGCCTCCCGGCCGATGTCCCGGCGCGCGTCCTTCCCCGTGCCCCGCGTGTGCGCGGTGTGGATCGCGGCGGCCTGCCGTACCGCGTAGAAGGCCATCGTGGCGACGTACATGACCTTGTACGCGATCGCGTAGCCGGCCACCGCCGGCACACCGAGCCGCGCCACAATCGCCACCAGCACCAGCGCCCCGGCCTGCCGCACGGTGAAGTCGGCGGACATGGGCAGGCCGGTGGTGAGGGTACGGCGCAGGGCAGCGGGCACCGGCTCAGCGGGGCGGGCCTGCCCGGCCGCGCGCAGCAGGGCGCCCCGGCCGAGGACACGCAGGCCCGCCACCAGGGCCACGCACCGGCACAGCACGGTGGAGACGGCGGCGCCCTGGACGCCGTAGAGGTGAATCAGGAGGGGGTCACAGAGCAGGATGAGCCCGTTGGCCAGCAGGGCGAGCCGCATCGGGGTACGGGTGTCGCCGGCGCCCTTGAGGATGCCGTCGACGAGTTGCTGGGCGAAGAAGACGGTCATGCCCGGCAGGGAGATCGCGAAGTAGGCGGTCGCGAGGTGAAGGGCGGCCGACCCGCCACCGCCGAGGACCAGGCGGGCCAGCGGCTCGCGCAGCAGGAGCCCTCCCGCCACCACCAGCGGCGTGACCAGCCCGCACAGCGCCCAGCCGCCACGTACCGCGGCCCGTAGGGCGCCGGGATCGCGGGCTCCCCTGGCATGCGCGATCAACACGGTCGTACCGGAGGCGAAGACCAGCGCGAAGCCGAGCAGCACGTTCTCGGTGTTCGTCGCGACGGCGACGGCGGCCACGGCGGCGCCGCCGAGCCGGGAGACCCAGACGGTGTTGATGATCCCGGAGGCGACCGAGGCGAGGAGCGAGAGGTAGACGGGGTGGGCGAGTGAGACGAGCTGTCTGCGGTGAGCGTTCATCAGGTTCCCCTCGTATCGAGCTATCACGAATCGAGCCATCTCTATTCGAGGTATCTCGATAAGAGCTAGCATGGCCGTCAGGCCCGCTGCAAGGAGGAGTTCGCGTGCTGGAGCTGTCGATCCTGGGGTTTCTCGCCGAGGAGCCCCTGCACGGCTACGAGCTGAAGGAGCGCATCACCGCGTTGAGCGGTCATGTCCGCCCGGTCAGCGACGGCGCCCTCTACCCGGCCATCAACCGGCTCGTCGCCGCGGGCAAGCTCGACCAGCGCACCGAGGAGGGCGCGAGCGCCGCCCCGCGCCGGGTGCTGTCGCTCACCGCGCAGGGCCGCGCGGATCTGCTGGAGCGGCTGCGCCGTCCCAAGCAGGTGGAGATCACCGACCACGTCCGCTTCAACACGGTCCTGGCCTTCCTGCGCCACCTGCCCGACCCGGCCGAGCAGGCCGCGGTGCTGCGCCGCCGGCTGGACTTTCTGGAGACTCCGGCGAGCTTCTTCTACCGGGACGGCGAGCCGGTGCGCGCGGAGGAAGCCGAGGACCTCTTCCGGCAGGGCATGCTGCGCGTCGCCCGGGCCACCGGCACGGCGGAGCGGGCGTGGCTGCGCGAGGCCGTCGAGGTGCTCGGTCAGCGGAGCTGAGCGCGCACGTACTCCCGCCACCGGGCGGTGAAGGCCGTGGGCGTCGTCCCGAGCACCTTGGTCATCGCCTCCTCGACCGCGCCCGCCCGCTTCGCGTGGTCGCCGACGGCCCGGTAGAAGGCGCCGAGCCGGGCCGTGCCCCAGTGGTCGGCGATCATCCGGCAGGCCAGCCAGCCGCCCTCGTAGGCCTGCGCGAGCCGGGCCGGGTCACTGTCGAAACGGAAGTCCCCGTCGGCGGGGAGGGCCGAGGGCACCCGGCCGTCCTGGACAGCGCGGGCCAGTTCCGGCGCGACCTCGGAGGGCGTGCGGCCGGTGCCGAGGTAGCCGATCCAGTCGGCGTAGCCCTCGGAGAGCCACAGCGGGGTGGCGGTGGTGGTGTGCGCGCGGGTCGCCACATGGGTGGTCTCGTGGGTGAGGACCACTTGTTTGCCGACGGCGCCGAGCACGGCGTACGCCTCGGGGTTGACGACCACCCGGTCCGCCGGCGCCGTACCGGAGCCGCCCGCCTCGCCGGTGGTGACCGCGGCGATGCCCCGGTAGTTGGCGGCGGGCGAGGCGAGCAGGCCCGCCATGCCCTGAAGCGTGCGCGGGACGAGGACGACGACCCGGCGCGTCCAGTCCGTGCCCCAGGCACGGGAGACGGCCGGGACGGCGCGGTCGGCGAGCCGGGCGTAAAGACGCAGTCCGCCGGTGCTCTCGCCGCTCCCGAGGACCAGACTGTGCGCGCCCTTGACGGCGGTCACGGGGCCCTGGTCCCACAGCTGCTGCCCGGCCTTGCGCGCGGGCCTGTCGGCGGTGACGTACCACCTGCCGTCGGCGGTGCGGCCGAGGCTGAGGGTGCGGCGGACGCTGACCGGGGCCCGGTCGTAGCCGGCGATGCGGTAGCGCAGTTCGGCGTCGGCGGTGGCGCCCGGGCCGCCGCCGTGCAGGCCGGTCACGCGGTAGGTCCAGGAGGCCAGCGGGAGCGCGCGCAGGCGGGCGTACTCGGTTCGGATGCCCGTCGCGCCGTAGGCCGTCTCGTCGTGGCCGAGCAGGGCCGCCGACCGGGTGTCGAGCACCCGCTGCACCTGGGCCCGCGCGGAGTCGGCCGCCGATCGCCCGCCGCATCCGGACAGCGGCGGCACGAGCAGCAGACAGAGCCCCGCCGCCACGGTGCGCCACACCCCCCGCGTCCGTCTGCGATCAGCCATTTCCCGATCGTACGGTGCGCAGCGGGATGTCAGGGCCGGGTGACCGAGGTGATGGGCATCATCCCGACCGGGTCGTAGCGCACCGGCGCCCCCGGGTAGGGCGCGTGGACGACCTGGCCGTTGCCGACGTACATCCCCACATGGCTGGCGTCGCCGCGGTAGACGACCAGGTCGCCGGGGCGTGCCTCGGAGAGCGAGATCTGCCGGCCGGCGTACCGCTGCTCCTGCGAGGTGCGCGGCAGATGGACCCCGGCGTGCCCGTACGACCACTGCATCAGGCCCGAGCAGTCGAAGCCGGAGGGCCCGTTGGCACCCCACACGTAGGGGCGGCCGAGGGCGGAGAGGGCGGCGGCGACGGCGGCCTCGGCGCGGGCGTCGGGGGCGACGGCACCGAAACCGGACAGGTCGGGCAGGTCGCCGCGGTCGGAGCGGGAGGTCCGGTCGTGGGCGGAGCGTTCGGTGGCGGGCAGGGAGTTGAGCAGCTGCCGGGCCTTGGCGAGCTTCTGCTCGACGGTCCGCTTGTGCGCGGCGACCGCCCTGCGGCTCTGCTCCAGGAGGGCGAGCTTCCCGGCGGCCGTGGCGCGCTCCTGGGCGAGTTCGCGCATCGCCGACCGCAACTCGCGCAGCCGCTCGGCCTGCTGGGCGCCGATGCGGTCGAGGGTGGCGGCCTTGTCGAGGTAGTCGTCGGGGCTGTCGGAGAAGAGCAGGGCGACGGCCGGGTCGATGCCGCCGGAGCGGTACTGGGCACCGGCCAGCGAACCGAGCCGCTCACGCAGGGTGTTGATGCGCTGCTGCTGCCGGGCGATGTGGTCCTGGGCGTGACCGACCTCCCGGCGCAGCGTGTCGGCACGCTCGTCGGCCTTGTCGTAGGCCTGGGTCGCCTTCTCGGCCTCCGCGTAGAGGCGGTCCACCTCGGCACGGGTGCCCTCGTGCGGTGCTGCTTGTGCGGGTACGGCACCGAGCGCGGTGGCTGCGGCAGCGAGCGCACACAGGGCGGCACCGGCGCCCCGGTCGAGGCCGGACGGTGCAAGGCGGCGATGGGACCCCACGGCAGTCCTTCTGCTGGCTGACAGAGACGGCTTCCCCGGCGCTGGGGACGGGGAGGCCCCTGCGCCGGGGAAACGCGGCAGACAGTAGCCGTGCGGAAGGGCGGCGGCCAAAGCACTCTGCGCCTGCACAAACACGACGCCCCGCCGCTGACGCAGGTCATGGGCGGGGCGTGGAGTCAGCTTCGGTTCACGGGATTCGCCCGTTCGGGCGCCACCCTGTCAACCGTTTCGTGTGGGTCAGATGCGGACGCCGAACTCGAACGTCATGTTGCTCATCGCCTCGTAGCGCACCACGGCGCCGGTGTGCGGAGCGTGCAGCACCTGGCCGTTGCCGGCGTACAGGCCGACGTGGTGGTAGTCGCCGAAGAAGATGACCAGGTCCCCGACCTTCAGGTCGGCCTGGTTGTAGATCCTGGTGCCGGCGTTGGCCTGTGCCTCGGAGGTGCGCGGTATCGAGACGCCGGCCTGGGCGTAGGCCCAGGAGGTCAGGCCCGAGCAGTCGAAGGAGGAGGGGCCGGAGGCGCCGTAGACGTAGGGCGAGCCGATCTTGCTCTGGGCGGCGGAGAAGGCTGCCTCGGCGCGGCCGGAGGCGGGCGGGGCGTCACCGAGGTGCACGCGCTCGCTGGAGGAGCGGTCGGCGCGCTGCTGCTGGGCGGCGAGATCCGCCTTCTCCTTGGCGGTCAGGCTGTTGAGCAGCTTCTGCGCCTCGGCGAGCTTGCCCTGGACTTCCTTCTTCTTGTTGCCCAGCTCCGTGCGGGTGGAGGCGAGGTCCTTGAGCTTCTCGGTGGCCTCGGAGCGCTCCTGGGCGAGTTCGCGCTGTTTGTCCTGAATCTTCTTCAGGGCCTCGACCTGCTGACTGCTCAACTGGTCGAGCGTGGACGCCTTGTCGAGGAAGTCGTCCGGGTTGGAGGACAGGAAGAGCTGGATCGAGGAATCGATGCCACCGGACCGGTACTGGGCTGTCGCCAGCGAACCGAGGCCGTCGCGCAGCTTGTTGAGCTCTTGCTGACCGCGGGCCACATTGTCCTGAATGGTGGAGATTTCCTTTTGCAGCTTCTGCTGCTTCTCCTTGGCCCCGTTGTACTTCTCGGTGGCCTGCTCGGCCTGCCCGTAGAGCTTGTCGACCTTCGCCTTGACCTCGTCCTTGCCGGGCTTCTCGCTCGGCGCGGCGTTGGCGGCGTTCGCGCTGAGCGCGACGGCAGCGGCGGCTGCGGTGGTCAGCACGGTGACACGCGTGCGGCTCGGCTGCTTGGGTCGACGGTGGGACGCCACGGAGGACGAACTCCTTCTTGTGAGTGTTCACCCGTTCGGAGGTTCGAGCCCAGACCCTAGTGACCCTCTTGTGATCAGATCAAATCCTCACATCAAAAAATCCCTTCACGCAATGCATTCTTTGCACTCAACTCACATGAGGTGATGCCTGCTTGACACTACGTTGCGTGACGATACGGCCAATTCGGGCATCGAGTGTGCTCGTTGGACCTTCAGGACAGTCGCTTCAGAAGTACCGCAGAGGCGACTGGTCGGGCACCCGCCTTGGCAACCCCGTCGGCCACCTCCCGGTCGGTCGAGGCGACGATCACCGGACGGCCCGGCGGCTCCGCGCGCACGAGCTGGCGGATCAGCTCGTCCGCGGTGACCCCCGGCTTGGAGAACAGCACCCGCACCCCGCGCGGCGGCGCGAGCAGCACCGGGGCGGCGAGTTCGGCGCCGTCGAAGACGCACGTCACCTCGGCGCCGGTCTGCGCGGCGAGCGCCGAGAGCTGGCCCAGGAGCCGCAGCCGCTGCTTCTCCAGCGGCATCTGCGGATAGCCGGTCTTGGTGACGTTGTAGCCGTCGACCACCAGATGCGCCTGCGGCAGCGCGAGCAACTGGTCCAGTATCGCGGGATCGTTCTCGGACAGCGCCCGGGCCGCGATGTCCTTCGGGGTCATGCGGCCCGGTTCGACCGCGTCCACGGTCTCGGCCGGGCGCACGGAGACCGGCGGCAGCGCGAGTTCCCGGCGCAGCCCCTGCGTGGCGTCCAGCAGGGTGTCGAGCAGCAGCCGTACCCTCATGTCCTCGACGCTGCGGCCCTCGCGGGCCGCCCTGCGGGTGGCCTCCAGCGCGGCCTCGGCCTCGCCCAGGCGGGCCTTGAGCCGCCGGGACTCGCTCTCGGCGGCCGACAGCTGCGTCTGCCCCTCGGCGCGCACGGCCTCGATCTCGCCCTGGACCTTGCGCAGCGCGGCCTCCCCGCGCTTGACGTCGCTGAGCGCGGCACGCAGCTTGCGGTGAAGCGATTCCGCTTCCTTCTTCGCCGACTCCAGCTCGGTGCGCAGCCGTTCGGTCTCGCTGCGGGTCTGCTCCCGGGCCTGGACGAGTTCCGCGCGCAGCCGCTCCAGTTCGGCCCGGCTCTCCTCGTCGGCCCGCTCGGCATCCGCGCGCTGGGCCTCCTCGCCGGCCGCGGTGACCAGCTTCACCCAGCCCGTGGGGCGCAGTACGTAGGCCGCGGCCGCCACGTCGAGCGGGTCCGCGGCCGGGGGCGGCGAGCCGGAGTCGAGGGCGCCGGAGAGCTCCGGCTGCGCCTCTCTGAACTTCTCCCCGATCCGCTGCCGGAAGAGCGGATCGGTCTCCACCGCGGCCGCCATCGCGTTCCCGGCGAACTTGGCCCGCCGACTCGGGGTGAACCGGGCGTACTGCCTGAGCTGGGCGGGCAGTTCCGTCATGGTCAGGCCGCCGAAGCCGTCCGAGACGATCTGCACGACCCGCCGGCGCACGCCGTCGGGCAGCGGACGGTCAAGCACCTCAGCGGTGCCGTCGCCCGGCCCCCCGCCTGCGGTCTCCACCATCCGTCACACCCCAATACCTGTACGGGGCCCGCTCCGCTCAGGAGCCGGCGCCCGGCCTGTCCACGAGTTCCACCTGGTCCACCGCGTTGCACCAGCGGCAACGGACCGACTCGATGGTCTCACTGACCACCTCGCGCTCCTCGACCGTCGGCTCACCTGCCAGGTCGAGATGGACGTACTCGACGACCTTCGACGAGCGGGTCACGTCGAAGCGGGTGAGGTTGCCGCAGAGGGTGCAGCGCCATCGCGTCGTGGCGGTCGGCAGGGGAACCGTCATCGTGGCTGTTCGCTTCCTTACTCGGGTCGGTGCGCGCCGCTCCTCGACGCGTGTGGCTCGTAACCCTACGGCCTGGCGGGTACTCGCCGCCCGCCTGTCCGGGGCGGCGAGGCGGTCTGTCAGCTTGCGTCCCGTTACGTCATGCTCTGTAGTCATGATCAACACCTGGAGCACGGCGGCCGGCAGGGCACTCACGGCGCTCAGGGCGGTCCGGGGCGCCTCCGCACCGGTGACATGCGGCCTCATCGCCCTGTGCTGTCTGATCTTCGCGCTGACCCCGGCCTCGGGGCTGACTCCGGCGTACGGCTCCGGGGACACGCTGGCGGCGGCACAGCGCGCGTACTTCCGGCACTGGGGGGTGGTCCCGGCGGAGCTGTTCGACGGGCCCGCGCGAGCGGCCCTGACTCCGGCCACCGCGCTGTTCGTGCACGGCAGCTGGGTGCATCTGCTCGGCAACATGCTCTTCCTCTTCGTCTTCGGGGTGATGACCGAGGAACGGATGGGCCGGGTGGAGTTCACCCTCTTCTACGTCGGCTGCGGGTACCTGGCCCTGCTGGGCTACGCGGCCGCCAACGCCGCCTCCGAGCAGTCGCTGGTGGGCGCCTCCGGGGCGATCTCGGCGGTCCTCGGAGCGTTCCTCTACCTGTTCCCCCGCGCCCGTGTCACCAGTCTCCTCCCCTTCCTGTTCTTCCTGCCGATGCGTTTCCCGGCCTGGGTCGTGCTGCCCTTCTGGGCGGCTCTGCAGTGGCTCGCGGCGGGCCGCGCGGGCCAGGGTCCCGGGGTGGCGTACCTCGCCCACCTGGTGGGCTTCTGCCTCGGCTTCGTCTACGCGTGGGTGCGCTACGGGAAAGAGAAGGGCCCGAAGGGCGGCCCGGGAAGGGCGGTGGTGGGAGACGGGCGGGCGACTAGAGTGAGGTCCGCACCGGCTCCGGCACCCGAGGGAGAGAACCACTCGTGATCACCGCGATCGTCCTGATCAAGACCAGCGTGGACCGGATCCCCGAGATCGCGGAGCAGATCGCTTCGCTGGAGTCCGTCAGCGAGGTCTTCTCCGTCACCGGTACGTACGACCTGATCGCCATGGTGCGGGTGGGGCAGCACGAGGATCTGGCAGACGTGATCCCCGGGCGGATCAGCAAGATCCCTGGCGTGGAGGCCACCGACACCCACGTCGCGTTCCGCACCTACTCCCAGCACGACCTGGAGGCTGCGTTCGCGATCGGCCTGGACAACTAGGACCACTGGGCCGCGAGGTCCACTCGGCCGTCGACCGCAGAGCCCCCTTGGCCGAGTCGCTTCCGGTGGTCACCGGCAACGGCTCCCGGCCCCCGACGCACACCTGACCCCGTCGGGCGACACCGCTGCGCAGGGCCTGCGCGCGGCGCCGGCCAGTCCCTGGGTCCGGGTCCGGCACTGCCGGGCCACGACCGCCGTGCGCCTCGATGCCGGCGGCAACGGTGACGGGGACCGCCCTGCCGTCCCTTGCCCAGCCCGACGCCTGATCTCCGCGGGCACCTGCACCGCCCGCCGGGCCCCGGGGGAGTACCGGTCGGGGCCCACCCCTTCCCGCACGGATCCCGGTGTGTGGCCGACCGCCGCGATCGCCTCCGTCGGCGTCGGCCGCGTAGGCGAGGGCCGCGCCCAGCGAGAAGGCCTTGCCGGGCGGCCCGGCCTGCTTCGCCTCCAGAGTCCGTACGAGCCCGCTGAGGGCGGCAGTGCGCCGCCCTTTCGGGCGGTGTGCCGCGGGTTCGGATCCCTGGTCAACTCCGTTGGTGTCCAGGGTGGTTCGGCCTCTGCCGCGGGGCGCCCGTACGGCGGGTCAGACCGCCGGGACGCAGCGGCCGTCCTCCGTGCGGTACTGCCACTTCGCGCCCTCGGTGACCAGTTCCCGCACGGCGTTGATGAACCGCTCGACATGCTCGTCCGGGGTGCCCGCACCGAAGCTGACCCGGATCGCGTTCAGGGACTTCTCGCCGGGTGCGGCCTCGGGGGCGCCGCACTCGCCCTGGGTCTGGGGGTCGGAGCCGAGGAGGGTGCGGACCAGGGGGTGGGCGCAGAAGAGGCCGTCGCGGACGCCGATGCCGTACTCGGCGGAGAGGGCGGCGGCGAAGTGGGAGCTGTTCCAGCCGTCCACCACGAAGCTGATCACGCCGACGCGTGGGGCGTCGTCGCCGAAGAGGGAGAGGATCCTGACCTCGGGGACCTCGGCGAGGCCCTCGCGGACCTGGGAGATCAGGTGCTGCTCGCGGGCCACGAGGGTGTCGAATCCGGCCTCCGTGAGGGCCTTGCAGGCGGAGGCGATGGAGTAGGCGCCGATGACGTTCGGGGAGCCGGCCTCGTGGCGGGCGGCGCTCTCGTGCCACTCCACGTCCACTCCCCCGTCCGTACGCCGGGTGACCTTGCGGCTGGCGCCGCCGCCCGCGAGGTACGGCTCCGCGGCCCGCAGCCAGTCGGCGCGGCCGGCCAGGGCGCCGGAGCCGAAGGGGGCGTACAGCTTGTGGCCGGAGAAGGCGACCCAGTCGACGTCCAGATCCTTGACCGAGACCGGGTGGTGCGGGGCCAGCTGGGCGGCGTCCAGGACGATCCGGGCACCGTGCGCATGGGCCGCGGCGGCCAGCTCGCGCACCGGCCACAGCTCGCCGGTGACGTTGGAGGCGCCGGTGACGCAGACCAGGGCCGGGCCGTAGGGGTCGCGGTCGGCCAGGGCCCGCTCCAGGGTCTCGACGGCCTGCTGCGGGGTGCGCGGGGCGTTGAGGTAGGTGACGCGGGCGTCCTGCCAGGGCAGCAGGGAGGCGTGGTGCTCGGTCTCGAAGACGAAGACCTGGCAGTCGGCGGGGAGCGCACGGGCGAGGAGGTTGAGCGAGTCCGTGGTCGAGCGGGTGAAGATCACCTGGTCGTCGGCGCGGCAGTCGAGGAACTCTGCGACCGTCCTGCGGGCGTTCTCGAACAGGTCGGTGGAGAGCTGGGAGAGGTAGCCGGCGCCGCGGTGGACGCTGCCGTAGTACGGCGCGTACGCCGCCACGTCGTCCCAGACGCGCTGGAGGGCGGGGGCGCTGGCCGCGTAGTCGAGCGCGGCGTAGGTGACTTCGCCGCCGGTCACGAGCGGGACGGTGACATCCCGGCCGAGAACGGGCAGAGGAGCACAAATGGCCTGGGTGGCGGCAGCGGTGGAGGCAGACATGGCGAACTCCTGTGAGGGGTAAGCGGAATCGCCGTGCGAGCAGATACAGCTCAAGCACGGAGAAAAGTGAAAGGGGTATGCGGAGGCGGGGCTCTACGCCCTATCGCATTCGCTTGCTCACAGAAGGCTCCCTCGACGACCAGGACCCCTGGTGTGCGAGGGGCCCGCGCTTGCCGTAGACCTCACTGCCTACGGCCTGGTCTTCACCCGGGGCACCCCGCCACGGACGGAGGGTTGCCGGACAGTCGGCCGGGGCCTCATGACTGTCACTCATGACCTGCCGGAAAACGTACGTGAAGTGATCGCGGTCCCGCAACTCCTGTCCGGATCGCGGGACCGCGCCTCGCATCGCTCACGCGTTGCTGGCGGCCACCCAGCGCTCCAGCGCCCGCTTCGCCGCGCCCGAGTCGATCGACTCCGCGGCCTTGGCCATACCGGCCCGGAGCTGCTCGGCGAGCGTCCCGGGGCCGGGGTCCAGGGCCACGAGCGCCGCCGCCGAGTTCAGCAGTACGGCGTCCCTCACGGGCCCCTTCTCGCCGTCCAGCAGCCGGCGGGCGACCTCCGCGTTGTACGACGGGTCGCCACCCCGCAGTGCCTCCACCGGCACCAGCTCGAGGCCGACGTCGCGCGGGTCGAAGGTCTCCTCGGCGACCTTGCCGTCCCGGACGATCCACACCCGGGAGGTGGCCGTCGTGGTCAGCTCGTCGAGACCGTCGTTGCCGCGGAACACGAGGGAGGAGTTGCCGCGCTCGGCGAAGACACCCGCGACGACCGGCGCCATCCGCGGATCCGCGACACCGACCGCCTGGGCCCGCACCCGGGCGGGGTTGGTCAGCGGGCCGAGGATGTTGAACACCGTGCGGATGCCCAACTGGCCGCGCGCGGCGCCCACATGGCGCAGGGCCGGGTGGAACTTGATCGCGAAGCAGAAGGTGATTCCGGCCTCCTGAGCCACCTCGACCACCCGCCGCGGGGTCAGCTCGAGGTTGACGCCGAGCTTCTCCAGGACGTCCGAGGCACCGGACGCGGAGGATGCGGCCCGGTTGCCGTGCTTGACGACCGTGGCGCCCGTGCCGGCGACGACGATCGCCGACATGGTGGAGATGTTGACGGTCTTGGCGCCGTCGCCGCCGGTGCCGACGATGTCCACCGTCCGCCCGGGCACCTCGATCACGTTGGCGTGCTCGTACATCGTCCGGACGAGCCCGTTGATCTCCTCGACGGTCTCACCCTTGGCCCTGAGGGCCACCACGAATCCGGCGATCTGCGCGTCGGTCGCCTCGCCCCGCATGATCCGGTCCAGCGCCCACGCCGTCGCGTCGGCGCTCTGGTCGCGTCCGTCGAGCAGGGCGTTCAGTACCGCGGGCCAGGAACGGCCCGCCGCGGTGTCGCCTCCAGCGGGGGTCACAGCGCTCATCAGCCGCTCCTGTGTCGTAGAAAAACAGTCTGATCCCACCCTATCCAGCCGCGGACACGGCGAAGGGCCCCGTCCGTAAGCCGGACGGGGCCCTTCAGCGTGGCGTGGCGACGCGGGGATCAGTGGTGGCCGTGGCCGCTCGTGATCTCCTTGTACTCCTCTACGGACGGCTTCGGGATCTGGTTGTCCTCGCCGTAGTAGGCGTTGCTGAGCTTGACGCGCAGCTTCTCGGACGTCTTCACCTTCCGCTCGACACCGTTCTCGTCGACCGTCGGGCCGATCTCGGCCGGCTCGTACTGGTGGTGCGCCGTGAGGGTGTGCAGCTGCTCCTGGCTGAGCGGCTCGTGGACCTCGATGAACTCACCGTGCGGCAGGCGCTTGATGATGCCGGTCTCGCGACCGTGCAGCACCTTGTCGTGGTCGCGGCGCTGCAGGCCGAGGCAGATCCGCTTGGTGGCGATGAACGCGATGACCGGTCCGGCGAAGAAGAAGATCCGGACGAACCAGGTCACGTCGTTGATCGACAGGTTGAAGTGGGTGGCGATGAGGTCGTTGCCACCGCCGACCAGGCCGACCATGTACACGGTGACCCAGGCGACACCGAACGCGGTACGCGTCGGGGCGTTGCGCGGGCGGTCCAGGATGTGGTGCTCGCTCTTGTCACCGGTGACCCAGGACTCGATGAACGGGTACAGCGCGATCGCCGCGAGCACCAGGCCGAAGAGCATCAGCGGGATGAACACGCCCAGGACGAGCGTGTGGCCCCAGAAGTTGATCTCCCAGCCCGGCATGTAGCGGACCAGACCCTCGGCGAAGCCCATGTACCAGTCGGGCTGGGCGCCGGTGGACACCTGGTCGGGCCGGTAGGGACCCATGGCCCAGATCGGGTTGATCTGGGTCACCGCGGCGATGGCCGCGATCACACCGAAGACCAGGAAGAAGAAGCCGCCCGCCTTGGCCATGTACACCGGCAGCAGCGGCATGCCGACGACGTTCTTCTCGCTCTTTCCGGGACCCGCGAACTGCGTGTGCTTGTGGTAGAAGACCAGGATCAGGTGGCCCACCATCAGGCCGAGCATGATGCCCGGCAGCAGCAGGATGTGGATCGAGTAGAACCGCGCCACGAAGTCGTGGCCGGGGAACTCGCCGCCGAAGAGGAAGAACGAGATGTACGAGCCGACGATCGGCATCGACAGGATCGCGCCCTCGGTGAAGCGGACACCGGTGCCGGAGAGCAGGTCGTCCGGGAGCGAGTAACCGGTGAAGCCGGTGAACATGCCGAGGACGAACAGCAGGAAGCCGAACAGCCAGTTGATCTCACGCGGCTTGCGGAACGCGCCGGTGAAGAACACGCGCATCATGTGCACGAACATGCCGGCGAGGAAGATCAGCGCGGCCCAGTGGTGGATCTGCCGGATGAGCAGACCACCGCGCACGTCGAAGGAGATGTGCAGGGTCGAGCTGAACGCCTCGGACATCAGCTGTCCCTGGAGCGGGACGTAGCTGCCGTGGTACTCCACCTCGTTCATCGACGGGTGGAAGAACAGCGTCAGATAGACACCGGTCAGGATGATGATGAGGAAGCTGTACATGCAGACTTCGCCCAACATGAACGACCAGTGGTCGGGGAAGATCTTGCGCATGTTGGACTTGGCCAGGGAGTAGATCCCGAGCCGTCCGTCGGCCCAGTCGGCGACCCGCTCGCCGGCCGGTGCCTTCCCGCGAGAGCGGGCCTCTTCGTTCGGTGTAGTGCTCATCCGCGCTCCCAGAATGCAGGACCGACGGGCTCCTCGAAGTCGCCGAGCGCCTGGAGGTAACCCTCGTCGTTCACGCCGATGCGCAGCTGCGGCAGGGCGTGACCGGCGGGGCCGAAGATCACTCGGGCACCGTCGGAGAGGTCGAAGGTGGACTGGTGGCACGGGCACAGCACGTGGTGCGTCTGCTGCTCGTACAGGGAGATCGGGCAGCCGACGTGGGTGCAGATCTTCGAGAACGCGACGATGCCCTCGTGCGACCACTGGAGCTCGCGCTTGTCCTTGATGTTGTCCGGCTGCAGCCGGATGATCATCAGGGCCGCCTTGGCGATCTCGTTCTGGAACTCCTCGTCGGTCTCCTCCAGGCCCTCGGGCTTGGCGAAGGTCAGCGAACCGACGGCGACGTCCTCGGGACGCAGCGGCTGGTTCGTGTTCATGTTGACGAGCAGCTTGCCCTTGGCCCACAGCGTGTGGCGCAGCGAGGTGCCGGGCAGCGGTCCGAGGTCGCGCAGCAGCATGACGCCGGAGAGCGGCACCAGGGCCAGCGCGCCGAACATCGTGGTGCGGATCAGCCCGCGGCGGCCGATCGCCGACTCCTTGGCACCCTGCTTGAAGTCCGCGTGGACCTTCGCACGGACCTCGGGGGACGCCGCGATCGGGTGACGCTCGTCGGCGACCTCCACGTCGGACATCAGGGTGCGGGCCCAGTGGACCGCGCCCGCGCCGATGCAGAACAGCGCCGTGCCGAGGGTCAGACCGAGCGCGAAGTTCAGCGCGCTGATGTGCCCGATCGGGAAGACGAAGATCGACTTGTCGTGCGGGATCGTCACGTACGAGACGATGAAGCCGACGGTGGCCAGCATCGACACCGTGAACAGCAGGGCGACGACGCGCTCGGACCGCTTGGCGGCCCGCTCGTCGATGTCCTGGATCCGGTGCTCGTGGGGCGGCAGCCCCGGGTCCGCGAACGGGTTCTCCTCGTCCGCGACGCTCACGGCGACGTGCGCGTGCTCCTGCTCAGCGGGCAGGTTCTCTTCTGGAATGTCTTGGCTACTCATGACTTCTTGGCCTTTGCGGTCCGAGCGGCGACCCAGACGGCTACCGCGATCAGGGCGCCGAGGCCGAAGATCCACGCGAACAGGCCCTCGGTGACCGGCCCGAGGCCGCCCAGTTCCATGCCGCCCGGCTGCTCAGTCTCGCTGCTGTTGATCGCGTGCAGGTACGCGATGATGTCCTTCTTGTTCTTCTCCGACAGCGTGGTGTCGGGGAAGGACGGCATGTTCTGCGGGCCCGTCTGCATGGCCTCGTAGATGTGCTTCGGGTCGACGCCCGTCAGGTCCGGCGCGAACTTGCCCTTGGTGAGGGCACCGCCCTTGCCGGTGAAGTTGTGGCACTGCGCGCAGTTGGTGCGGAACAGCTCGCCACCCTTGCCGATGTCCGCGCCGTCCGGGCCGTACTGCTGCTTCGTCGGCACGCTCGGGCCGGCGCCCAGCGACGCGATGTACGCGGCGAGCTGGTCGATCTGGGCCTGCGTGTAGATGTTCTTCTTCTTGACGACCTGCGGGCCCTGCGAGGTGGCGGCCGGCATACGGCCGGTCGCGACCTGGAAGTCCACGGCCGCGGCGCCGACGCCGACCAGGCTCGGGCCGTCGGAGGAGCCCTGGCCACCGGTGCCGTGGCAGCTGGCGCAGCCGACCTCGTAGAGCTTCTTGCCCTCCTTGATGGTCAGGGACTGGGAGGTTTCATCGGCCTGCGCCTTGCTCGCGGGTGCGAACGCGGCGTACAGCCCCCCAGTGGCCGCCAGCGCGAAGAGTAGGACGACGACCGCCGCCAGCGGATGGCGTCGTCGTGCGGAGAGCTTTTTCACGGATTACCCCGGTGTCAGGATCTTCTGCGTCGATGCTTCTGGATGTGCGGGAGCGGTCCCGGCTACTTGATCAGGTAGATCGTGGCGAAAAGGCCGATCCAGACCACGTCGACGAAGTGCCAGTAGTAGGACACGACAATGGCTGCGGTCGCCTGCTCGTGCGTGAACCTCTTGGCCGCGTAGGTACGGCCGAGGACGAACAGGAAGGCGATGAGGCCGCCCGTCACGTGCATGCCGTGGAAGCCGGTGGTCAGGTAGAACACCGAGCCGTACGGGTCGGAGGACAGGGAGATCCCGTCCTTCTTCACCAGCTCCGTGTACTCGTAGATCTGACCGCCGATGAAGATCGCACCCATGATGAAGGTGAGGATGAACCAGCCACGGAGCTTCTTCACGTCCCCGCGCTCGGCGGCGAACACGCCGAGCTGGCAGGTGAGCGAGGAGAGCACCAGGATCGTGGTGTTCGTCGCGGAGAAGGGCACATTGAGCGCCTCGGCCATGTGCTTCCAGTGCGCCGGACCCGTCACCGATCGCAGGGTGAAGTACATCGCGAAGAGGGCCGCGAAGAACATCAGCTCGGAACTCAGCCAGATGATGGTTCCGACGCTGGTGAGGTTCGGCCGGTTGACCGACGGGTGCGCGTGCCCGGTTTCTACTGTCGTTGCTGTCGCCACGACCGACATTATGTCGGTCGCTTATCCCGCCCTCACTCCGGGGGGTGCCGTTCGGAGTGTTGCTGCCCGCCGAACCGGTGTTGACGTGGTGTTCATGGGAGTAACATCCGCCCCAAACGGCCCTGTCCGTACGACGCTGACGTCCCGGAGGAAGCATGCAGCCGACCGCTACGGTGCTGGTGTACAGCGACGACTCCAACACGCGCGAACAGGTGCGGTTGGCCTCCGGCCGTAGGCCCGCTCCTGATGTTCCCCTGGTCGAGTTCCTGGAGTGTGCGACTCCTGAGGCGGTGCTGCGCGAGCTGGGCAAGGGCGGCATCGATGTCTGTGTGCTCGACGGCGAGGCCGTGCCCATGGGGGGCATGGGGGTGTGCCGGCAGATCAAGGATGAGGTGTTCAACTGTCCGCCGGTGCTTCTGTTGATGGGGCGGCCTCAGGATGCATGGCTGGCCACGTGGAGTCGGGCTGACGCGGCGGTCACCTTGCCGGTGGATCCGGTGGAGTTTGCGGCTGCCCTGGCTGGTCTGCTCCGTCAGAAGCGGTTGCTGAGCGCCTAGGAGCTCGGGGCGCGAGGGTACGGGCGCGAGTGCCGGTCGTGTGTGGCTGGTCGCGCAGTTCCCCGCGCCCCTGTGGGGCGCTCACACCGCTGTTGGCTGGAGGCGCAACGCATCCTGTGGTGCCGGGCCCTCCGGGGTGCCGTTGATGAGGGCGCTGCCTGTGCGCCACTTCTTCCAGTCGACGTTCCAGTCGCCGAAGCCGTTGCCGAAGGGTTCCATCGGGTCGCCGTTGGAGTTCACGACCTTGACGATGTCGCCCTCGTGGATGTGGTCGAAGAACCATTCGGCGTTGCCGGTGCTCATGCCCGTGCAGCCGTGGCTGACGTTCTCGTAGCCCTGGGAGCCCACGGACCAGGGCGCGGCGTGGACGTATTCGCCGGACCAGGTCACCCGGGTGGCGTAGTAGACCGGCAGGTCGTAGGAGTCCGCGCTGCCCTCGGCGATGCCGACCGTGGCGCCGCGCATCCGTACGAAGTACTGCTTGGCCAGGACCACCTTGACGCCGTTGCGGGTCTCGTAGCCGGGCTTGCCCGTGGTGACGGGGATCTGGTTGATCACCTGGCCGTTCTCGAAGAACGTCAGCTGGTGGGCCGAGGCGTCCGTGACGACCTCGATCCGGTTACCGGTGGTGATCTTCAGGGCCTTGGACTTGCCGCCCCAGAGACGGTCGCTGATCTTTACGCCGTCCAGGTTGCTGTGCACCTGGATCGTGGCGTGCGAGGGCCAGTACTCCTTGGGGCGGTAGTGGAGTTCCTTGTCGCTCACCCAGTACCAGGAGCCCTGCACGGCCGGTGTGGAGTCCACCCTGAGGGCGCGTTCGACGACGGCCCGCTGTGCCTTGTCCTTGACCTCGTGGTCGAGTTGGGCGGTGAGGGGCTGTCCGACGCCGTACTCGCCCGCGTCCGGCCCGAAGGTGACGTTCAGGCGCTTCTGGGCGGTCGGCCTGCTGGTGTCGAAGGCGAGGACCCGGCGGCCGGGCGCACCGTCCTCGTCCTCCGTGCTCACCGTGACCGTGTAGTGGGCGTTGGCGGCCAGCGGGGAGGTGCTGTGCCAGCGGCTCCCGTCGGCGGCGAGTTCGCCCGCCACATAGCGCCCTGTGGAGTCCTGGGCGGTGACGTCGGTGATACGGCCGTCATCGCTGTTGGCGGTGACCTCCAGCGGCTTGTCCGGGTCGGCCCGCTTTCCCGCACCGGTGGGGCCGTTGAAGGAAATCTGGTCCGCTGCGTCGTACGGCTTGGCCGACAGGGGGTTGCCGTCCGAACCGCAGCCGGTGACGCCCGCGCCGAGGGCGGTCACCAGCAGGGCGCAGCTGACGACGGTGCGGGTCCGCGGAGTGTGGTTCATACGATCACGCTATGAGGTGCAGACCCTACTGGCACGGTACGTAACTCGTACGAGGGACAGACACTGCTGCAAAGGCAGGAGCCCGGACTCTCCTGACGGAGTGTCCGGGCTCCCGGTGTGCTCGGTGCGTGCTACTGGGTGCGGTTCTCACCGCGGTAGTACTCGAACACCCAGCCGAACAGGCCGATCATGATGATCGGTGCCGAGAAGTACAGCAGCCACCAGCCGACCGCGACACCGAGGAAGGCCAGCGCGCCGCCGACGGCCAGGGCGAGCGGCTGCCAGCTGTGCGGGCTGAAGAAGCCCAGCTCGCCCGCGCCGTCCGCGACGTCGGCCTCCTTGTCGTCCTGGGCACCCGCGTCGACCCGCTTGGCGGTGAAGCCCAGGTAGAAGCCGGCCATGACGAGCAGACCGAAGGACAGGAAGAGCGCCGTGGTACCGGCCGGCTCCTTCGACCACACGCCATACACGATGGCCATGATCAGGATGAAGACGCTCAGCCAGATGAACATCCGACCCTGGATCTTCACTTGCCGGCCTCCTTGCTGCCTTCGACGGCGCTGGTGCCGTGCCCGGCGTACTCAAGCTGCTCGAGGGCGGCGATCTCGGGGTGGTGCAGGTCGAACGCCGGGGATTCGCTGCGGATCCGCGGCAGGGTGAGGAAGTTGTGCCGCGGCGGCGGGCACGAGGTCGCCCACTCGAGCGAACGGCCGTAGCCCCACGGGTCGTCGACCTCGACGGGCTTGCCGTACTTGGCCGTCTTCCACACGTTGTAGAGGAACGGCAGGATCGACAGGCCGAGCAGGAACGAGCTGATGGTCGAGACCGTGTTCAGGGCCGTGAAGCCGTCGGCCGCCAGGTAGTCCGCGTAACGGCGCGGCATGCCCTCGGCGCCCAGCCAGTGCTGGACCAGGAAGGTGCCGTGGAAGCCGATGAACAGCGTCCAGAAGGTGATCTTGCCGAGGCGCTCGTCCAGCATCTTGCCGGTCATCTTCGGCCACCAGAAGTGGAAGCCGGAGAACATGGCGAAGACGACCGTACCGAAGACCACGTAGTGGAAGTGGGCCACCACGAAGTACGAGTCGGAGACGTGGAAGTCCATCGGGGGCGAGGCCAGGATGACACCGGTCAGACCACCGAACGTGAAGGTGATCAGGAAGCCGGTCGCCCAGAGCATCGGCGTCTCGAAGGACAGAGAGCCCTTCCACATCGTGCCGATCCAGTTGAAGAACTTCACACCGGTCGGGACCGCGATCAGGAAGGTCATGAAGGAGAAGAACGGCAGCAGCACACCGCCGGTGACGTACATGTGGTGCGCCCACACCGTCACGGACAGACCGGCGATCGCGATGGTGGCCGCGATCAGACCCATGTAGCCGAACATCGGCTTGCGGGAGAAGACCGGGATGACCTCGGAGATGATGCCGAAGAACGGC
>NZ_KQ948016.1:480381-585240 GCF_001513965.1 Streptomyces cellostaticus
GCGGACCGCGTCCGACAGCGGGGAGTAGGCGAACCAGCCGAAGTCGGCCGCACCCTGCGGGGTGAGGAAGCCGCCGACCGCGATGGTCGAGCCGAACAGGTACAGCCAGTAGGCGAACATGTTCAGCCGCGGGAACGCCACGTCGGGCGCGCCGATCTGCAGCGGCATGATCCAGTTCGTGAAACCGGCGAACAGCGGCGTCGCGAACATCAGCAGCATGATCGTGCCGTGCATCGTGAACGCCTGGTTGAACTGCTCGTTCGACATGATCTGCAGACCAGGCCGGGCGAGCTCGGCGCGCATCAGCAGCGCCATCACGCCACCGATCAGGAAGAACGCGAACGACGTGACGAGGTACAGCGTTCCGATCGTCTTGTGGTCGGTGGTCGTCAGCCACTTCACCACGACATTGCCGGGCTGCTTGCGCCTGACCGGCAGCTCGTCCGCGTATGCGCCTTCAGCTGCCGCGGCACCCTGGGGGTCGTTGAGGATGCTCACAGGTTGTTCGTCTCCCGGTTCTTCTCGTGGCTCGTCTGCGCGATGCCGGCGGGAATGTAACCGGTCTGCCCCTTCTTCACGAGGTCCTTGAGGTGCGCCTCGTACGCTGCCGGGGAGACGACCTTCACGTTGAACAGCATCCGGGAGTGGTCGACGCCGCAGAGCTCGGCGCACTTGCCCCTGAAGGTGCCCTCCTCGTTCGGAGTCACCTGGAAGGCGTTGGTGTGGCCCGGAATGACGTCCTGCTTCATCAGGAACGGCACCACCCAGAAAGAGTGGATGACGTCACGCGAGGTGAGGACGAAGCGGACCGTCTTGCCCTTGGGGAGCCAGAGCGTGGGACCGGGGTCGCCGTTGTCCGGGTTACGGGTGCCGGGCGTACCGACGTCGTAGACACCGCCGGCGTTCGCCGGGAAGTCCTTCTTGAACCGGTCCGGGATGGCGTCCAGGTTCTTGTCGGTCTTGGCGTTGCCGGTGACACCGGGAACGTTCTCGACGTAGTTGAAGCCCCAGCTCCACTGGAAGCCGACCACGTTGACCGTGACGTCGGGCTTCTTGGAGAGGTCCAGGAGCTTGGACTCGTCCCGGGCCGTGAAGTAGAACAGCACCGAGATGATGATGATCGGGACCACCGTGTACAGGGCCTCGATCGGCATGTTGTACCGGGTCTGCGGAGGGACCTCGATCTTCGTGCGGCTGCGCCGGTGGAAGAAAGCACTCCACAGAATCAGGCCCCACACCAGCACGCCGGTGGCCAGCGCGGCAGCCCAGGACCCCTGCCACAGGGAGAGGATCCGCGGAGCCTCTTCCGTGGCCGGGTTGGGCATACCAAGGCGGGGGAAGTCCTTGTATGTGCAACCGGTGGCGGTCGCCAGGACCAGGCCCGCGGTCATTGCCTGCAGCAGCTTCCGCCGCATCGGGCGCCGCGGCGAGCGGTCGGAGCCGTTGGGACTCACGTAGCGCCTTCCCGAGAGTCTCGCCCGCGCGGTCGGCTGCGGCCTTCTCGCTGGTCGGTCGCCGCCCTGCGGCGGGCAGGGGTTTGGATGTTTATGCGGACCAAACCCTAGCCGACGCCCTCCGGGGGTTCGCGGGGAGGGGGGCATACGCGCCGCGGGTCAGCCCGAAGGGGTGGGTTTGGGCGCCCAATAGCTCGTTTTCTTGCGGTTTCGAGCGCGGGTGCAGGTGCGTTGTCGCTGGTCGCGCCGTTCCCCGCGCCCCTGCTTTTCTCACCGGCGTTTTAACGTTGCTGTGTGTCCTACTTTGACGCTGCATCCGCCGCCCCTCTCCATCCCGTTGCTCGTCAGGCCCTGTTGGCCTCTCTGGACGAGGGGTGGGCCGATCCTGCTCGGCTGTACCGGGAGGGGCGGAAGGCGCGGATGTTGCTCGACGCTGCCCGGGAAGCGGTCGCCGAGGCGGTGGGGTGCCGGGCCGACGAGGTGGTGTTCACCTCGTCCGGGACCCGGGCCGTACACACCGGCGTCGCGGGGGCGTTGGCCGGGCGGCGGCGGGTCGGACGCCACCTGATCGTGTCAGCCGTCGAACACTCCTCGGTACTCCATTCGGCGGAGGCGTTCGAGGCCGAGGGCGGGGCCGTGAGCAGGGTGGCCGTGAACCGGGCCGGAGCGGTGGATGCGTCGGCCTACGCGGCTGCCCTCCGGCAGGACACCGCGCTGGCCTGTCTGCAGTCGGCCAATCACGAGGTCGGGACCGTGCAGCCGGTGGCGCAGGTGGCGGAGGTGTGCCGGGCCGCCGGGGTGCCCCTGCTGGTGGACGCCGCGCAGTCGCTCGGGTGGGGGCCGGTCGAGGGTGACTGGTCGCTGCTGGCGGCGAGTGCCCACAAGTGGGGCGGGCCCTCCGGGGTGGGGCTGCTCGTCGTGCGCAAGGGCGTGCGGTTCGCGGCGCAAGGGCCCGTGGACGAGCGGGAGTCGGGGCGGGCGCCCGGCTTCGAGAACCTCCCGGCGATCGTCGCGGCCGTGGCCTCCCTGCGGGCGGTGCGGGCGGAGGCCGCCGAGGAGGGGGTACGGCTGCGGGAGCTGACGGAGCGGATCCGGGTGCGGGTGCCGGAGCTGGTGCCGGACGTGGAGGTGGTGGGCGATGCCGAGCGGCGGCTGCCGGGGATCGTCACCTTCTCCTGTCTCTATGTCGACGGAGAGGCCCTGCTGCACGAGTTGGACCGGGAGGGCTTTTCCGTCTCGTCCGGGTCGTCCTGCACGAGCAGCACACTGACGCCCAGCCATGTGCTGAAGGCGATGGGGGTGCTGAGCGAGGGGAACGTACGGGTGTCGTTGCCGCCGGGGGTGGCCGAGGAGGACGTGGAGCGGTTCCTGGACGTGCTGCCGGGGACGGTGGCGGGGGTGCGGGAGAAGCTGGGGGCGCCGGCTCCGGCGACCGTGGTCCAGGCGCAGGAGCTGGTCGTCGACTCCCTCGGCAAGCGCTGCCCGATCCCGGTCATCGAGCTGGCCAAGGTCTTCGGGGAGGTGCCGGTGGGGGGCACGGTGCGGGTGCTCTCGGATGACGAGGCGGCCCGGCTGGACATTCCCGCCTGGTGCGAGATGCGGGGGCAGGAGTACGTGGGCGAGGAGCCGGCGGAGCGGGGTACGGCGTATGTGGTGCGCCGGGTGAGCTGAAGGGGGCCCGGGGGGGGCTCGCCCCCCCCGAAAGGGGCGCGGGGAACTGCGCGACCAGCCCCGACGGGCCCGCAGTCGACCACGGACCCGCTGGGGCAGACGCATAGTCGCCCTCAGCCCAGGTGAGCCTGAACCTCTTCCGCCGCCTCGACGCCGTACGCCTTGGTGAACCGGTCCATGAAGTGCGCCCGGCGCAGCTGGTACTCCTGGGTACCCACCGTCTCGATGACGAGAGTCGCCAGCATGCAGCCGACCTGGGCCGCGCGCTCCAGGGAGACGCCCCAGGCGAGGCCGGAGAGGAAACCGGCCCGGAAGGCGTCGCCGACACCCGTGGGGTCGGCCTTGCGCTCCTCCTCCGCGCAGCCGACCTCGATCGGGTCCTCGCCGACCCGCTCGATGCGCACGCCCCGCGAGCCGAGCGTGGTGACGCGGTGGCCGACCTTGGCCAGGATCTGGGCGTCGCTCCAGCCGGTCTTGGACTCGATGAGGCCCTTCTCGTACTCGTTGGAGAAGAGGTAGGTCGCCCCGTCGAGCAGTATCCGGATCTCCTCGCCCTCCATACGGGCGATCTGCTGGGAGAAGTCGGCGGCGAAGGGGATCGCGCGGGAGCGGCACTCCTCCGTGTGCCGGAGCATGGCCTCCGGGTCGTCGGCGCCGATGAGGACCAGGTCGAGGCTGCCGACCCGGTCGGCGACCGTCTTCAGCTCGATGAGGCGGGCCTCGCTCATCGCGCCGGTGTAGAAGGAGCCGATCTGGTTGTGGTCGGCGTCGGTGGTGCACACGAAACGGGCGGTGTGCAGGGTCTCGGAGATACGGACCGAATCGGTGTCCACACCGTGGCGGTCGAGCCAGGCGCGGTACTCGTCGAAGTCGAAGCCGGCGGCCCCGACCAGGATCGGCGTGGTCCCGAGCTGCCCCATGCCGAAGGCGATGTTCGCGGCGACACCGCCCCGGCGTACGTCCAGGTTGTCGACCAGGAAGGAGAGCGAGACCGTGTGCAGCTGGTCCGCGACGAACTGGTCGGCGAAACGGCCGGGGAAGGTCATGAGGTGGTCGGTGGCGATGGAGCCGGTGACTGCGATGCGCACGACAGGCATTCTCCTGCGGGAGGCGGGATTGACAGTTCACGCTACCCGCTCACGGGCAGCCACTGAAGCTGGCAAAACTACCCGATAGTAGATCTTTCTTCGCGAGCCCACACGTGTCTACGGTGCGGTCATGACGAACCTCAAGGTCAACTCGATCGCCCCGGCCGACCTCGAAGGCGACCTCGCCTCGCTGCGCGGGGACTGCGCCCTGATGGCCCCGCACTGGGCGGCTCCCGAGCACGCCGACTCCCGTCCGGTGCCGCCGTCCCTGATCCACGGGGTGACCGTGCCGGTGCGCTCCGCCCGGCTGCTGGACGCGATGTCCGACTACGGCGACTGACACCCCGGGGCGCACATACGGGAACCGTGCGCTCCCCTCGCGCGTCCCATCGCCGTCCCCCGTGCCGGGGACGTGGGACACGATCCAGCGAGGAGCGATGCGGTGAACACCGAGCGACCGGAGAACCCCGAGGAACCCGAGAACCCCAAGGAGCCCGAGGCCTCCAAGGTTTCCGACGATTCCAGGGTTTCCGAGGACTCCGAGGCTTCCGGGGCCGCCGAGGCTTCCGGGGCCGCCGGGGCGGACGAGGTCTCCGGGGCGGACGAGATCTCCGGTGAGAGCGAGGCCGCCGGGGCGGACGACGGCGGAGCCGGCCGGGTCGAAGAGGTCGGCGAGGTCGGGAGCGGGGGCGACGGTGAGCGGGCCGGGCGGCGCCGCTCCCCCGTGGTCGTCGCCTCGGTCGCGGCGGCCGTCCTGCTGGTCGGGGGCGGCAGCGCGTACCTCGCCGCGCACCACGGATCGGACGGCCGTACGAACGCCGGTGCGTCCGGCGGTGGCGGGACTCCTCCGCCGCTCGCCCTGGACGGGTGGGCGCAGGGCGGTACGGGCGGCATCGCGCCCGGGGAGCCGAATCCGTACGGCGCGACCTATGTGGCCGCGGGCGAGCTGCCGGGCGGTCCCGGTTCGGCGCCGGTGTACGTGCCGGGGGCCGAGGTCGGCAAGGACCGGGTGGCCCGGCTGGCCAAGGCGCTCGGTGTGGACGGGACGCCGGTGGCCGAGGGGCGGACCTGGCGGGTCGGCGGAGGGAAGGACGGCTCCGGGCCGGCCCTTGAGGTGAACAGGGACGCGCCGGGCAGCTGGACCTTCAGCCGGTATGCGCCCGGTACCGACAACTGCAAGAAGGTCACCGTCTGCGCGCACGACCCGATGGCCCCGGCCGGCGACCCGGTGAGCGTGGCGGTCGCCGAGAAGGCGGCGGCGCCCGTGCTGAAGGCGCTCGGGCAGGACGACGCGAAGATCGACGCGAGCCAGATCATGGGTGCCCAGCGGGTGGTCAACGCGGACCCGGTGGTGGGCGGGCTGCCCACCTACGGCCTGACGACCGGCCTGACCGTGGACAAGCAGGGCGAGCTGGTCGGCGGTCATGGGCAGCTGGCGGCGCCGGTGAAGGGGGACACGTATCCCGTCCTGGGCGCGAAGAAGACGCTGGAGCTGATGAACAAGGCTCCGAAGACCGACCACCGCATGGGCATCGGCGGCTGTGCCAGTCCGGTGCCGCTGAAGAACCGGCTGGAGCAGCCGTGCGGCGCGTCCACGTCGGTGCCGAAGCGGGCGGCGGACGAGGTCACGGTCGACAAGGCGGTGTTCGGGCTGGCCGCGCGCTCGGCCGGCGGGCGGCAGCTGCTGGTGCCGTCGTGGCTGTTCGAGGTGCGGGGGTCGGCGGCGGGGGACGCCTTCACAGTGGCGTATCCGGCGGTCGATCCCCAGTACCTGGCGGCACCGTCGGTGTCGGCTCCGTCCCCGTCTCCCTCGTCTCCCTCGTCCCCCGGGTCCTCCGCGCCGAAGACGCATGAGGTGAAGGTGGACGGCTACACCGCCGACGACCGCGAGCTGACCGTGAGCTTCATGGGCGGGGTGTGCGCGGACTACACGGCGTCGGCGAAGGAGAGCGGCGGCCGGGTCACGGTCACCGTGACCGAGAAGCCCTGGCCGGACAAGGTGTGCATCCTGATCGCCAAGGAGTACGTGAAGACCGTACGGCTGGACGCACCGCTCGACGGCCGGACGGTGGTCGGCGTCGACGGCAAGCAGATCCCGAAGACGAAGCCGGGGGCGCTGCGGCCGCAGACTGCCTAGCCGCGCCGGAACCGCAAAAGGCGGCGGCCCCCGCGGAGGGGGTCGCCGCCTTTGCGGTCAGGCTGGGGTCGGCTCAGCTGAAGGAGTCGCCGCAGGCGCAGGAGCCCGTCGCGTTCGGGTTGTCGATCGTGAAGCCCTGCTTCTCGATCGTGTCCACGAAGTCGACGGTGGCGCCGCCCAGGTACGGGGCGCTCATGCGGTCGGTGACGACCTTGACCCCGTCGAAGTCCTTCTCCACGTCGCCGTCGAGCGAGCGCTCGTCGAAGAAGAGCTGGTAGCGCAGGCCGGAGCAGCCGCCGGGCTGGACAGCGACGCGCAGGGCGAGGTCGTCGCGGCCTTCCTGGTCGAGCAGCGCCTTGACCTTGGACGCGGCGGCGTCGGTCAGGATGATGCCGTCGGTGACGGTGGTGGTCTCGTCCGATACGGACATCTACATCTCTCCCGGGTTGTACGGAGACTGCTTGCCGACCAGTGCAACCGGCGTTTCCGCGGATTCATTCCGGGCCGGGCGTTCGCGTGGTCGCGTTTTCGTTCCGCCCTCCATGCTCGCACACGCCCGAGGAGGCGGACAGCGGCCTGTGGAGGGACCTGAAGGAGCGCGGCGGAACCCCGGCGGGATTCACGTCACATCGACGCTATGGCCATCGTCAAAGTGACGTGAAGCAGTTATGATAGATAGCGTCAGTTAGACGAAAAGTAGAAAGGGTGCGTGCCGTGACCACCGCCCAGACCCCGGATCTCGACGTACAGCCGACTCCGCTCGCCCTGCTGCTTCTCGGCCGTGAGGCCGACCCGAAGAGCGAGCGGGGCGTCGAGTGTCCCGGCGACCTGCCCTCGCCGTCCGACCCCGATCTGGTCGAGCGCGCCCGCGCGGCCAAGGAGAAGCTCGGCGACAAGGTCTTCGTGCTCGGCCACCACTACCAGCGCGACGAGGTCATCCAGTTCGCCGACGTCACGGGCGACTCCTTCAAGCTGGCCCGGGACGCAGCCGCGCGCCCGGAGGCCGAGTACATCGTCTTCTGCGGTGTGCACTTCATGGCCGAGTCGGCGGACATCCTGACGTCCGACGACCAGAAGGTCGTCCTGCCGGACCTCGCGGCCGGCTGCTCCATGGCCGACATGGCGACGGCCGAGCAGGTCGCCGAGTGCTGGGACGTGCTGACCGAGGCGGGCATCGCCGAGCAGGTGGTCCCCGTCTCGTACATGAACTCCTCGGCGGACATCAAGGCGTTCACCGGCAAGCACGGCGGCACCATCTGCACCTCGTCCAACGCCAAGCGCGCCCTGGACTGGGCCTTCGAGCAGGGGGAGCCCTCGGCGACGAAGGTCCTCTTCCTGCCCGACCAGCACCTGGGCCGCAACACCGCGGTGCGGGACATGGGCATGTCCCTGGACGACTGCGTAGTCTACAACCCGCACAAGCCGAACGGCGGGCTGAGCGCGGACGAGCTGCGGGCCGCGAAGATGATCCTGTGGCGCGGCCACTGCTCGGTCCACGGGCGCTTCAGCGTGGACTCGGTCAACGACGTGCGCGCCCGCATCCCTGACGTGAACGTCCTCGTCCACCCCGAGTGCAAGCACGAGGTCGTCGCCGCGGCGGACTACGTCGGCTCGACGGAGTACATCATCAAGGCCCTGGAGGCAGCTCCGGCCGGCTCCAAGTGGGCCATCGGCACGGAGCTGAACCTGGTCCGCCGCCTGGCGAACCGTTTCGCGCCCGAGGGCAAGGAGATCGTCTTCCTCGACAAGACGGTCTGCTTCTGCTCGACCATGAACCGCATCGACCTGCCCCACCTGGTCTGGGCCCTGGAGTCCCTGGCCGAGGGCAACCTGGTCAACCGGATCGAGGTCGACAAGGAGACGGAGGCGTTCGCCAAGCTGGCGCTGGAGCGGATGCTGGCACTGCCGTAGCGGGGCTCGTGCCCGGCGCAGGGGCGCCTCCCTTTCGGTTCGGGGGGCGCCTCTCTTCTTTCAACAGCCTCTTCGTCTTCTTTCAAACAGCCGCTCCGGTCAGCGCTGCAGCCATTCGAGCAGCTCCTCGTGGCGTATCTGGTACACCGTGCCGGCCGACCTCAGCAGACCGCGATCGTGGCACCAGCGCAGGAACGGGGCCAGGCGCCACGGCAGCCGGCCCCTGGTCGCGGCGATCACACCGAGGTACTGGCGGCTGGTCACGGCGACGAAGCCCGGCCCGGCGGCCAGGCCACAGGCGACGGCCGTGACGGCGGCGAGCGGCCAGGGCACCCGCAACCAGTCGACGAACAGCAGCGCGTAGAGCGCCAGGCCCACCACCACGGCACCCGCCACCAGCCCCGGCCATCGCGTCGTTGCGCAGCGGGGACAGCGGGGTGGGCACCCCCGGCGGATCCGGGTCGGGTTCTCCTCCGCCCCGGCTGCGGGCGGCCCGCAGACCTGCCCGCACCCCCACCATCAGTCCGATCGCGCCGGCGCCGCAGCCGGCCGCGACGCCGACGAAGTCGCCGAGCCGGCCGGCCGCCAGTCCGGCGACCGTCATCACCGCCAGAGCGGTCGGCACCCCCGCCGCGACCAGCCGGCCCCGGTCGACGTCCGCCCGTACCGACAGGGCCAGGCCGAAGCCGAAGACGAAGGCGAAGGCGCCGCCGACGCCCAGTTCTCCCCCAGCTCGGCCCACGGTTCCTGTGCCAACGTCGTTACCCCCAGACGGACTGAACTCACCGCGATGGCACGGTGGTTGACGCCCTTTCGGGCACTCCCCGGGCCGCCCGGCCCGGCCGTACCGGATCAGGCCGCTTCCGGGGACGCCTCCGCCACTGAAGGCCGAAGCCCCCGCAGCGGTACCACCGGCTGCGGGGGCTTCGTACTCGAACCTCATCTTTCGGGCATGCGGGCCCGCGTCACACCCCCGCCGGTGCCCGCTCGGCGGCCGGCTCCTCGTGCGCCGCGCGCTTCGCCGCCCGCTTCTTCGCGCGGCGCTCCTTGCGGAGCTCCAGCATCGCGTAGAGCGTCGGGACGAGCAGCAGGGTCAGCAGCGTGGACGAGATCAGACCGCCGATCACGACCACGGCCAGCGGCTGGGCGATGAAGCCGCCCTCGCCGGTGACGCCCAGGGCCATCGGGAGCAGGGCGAAGATCGTCGCCAGGGCCGTCATGAGGATCGGGCGGAGCCGGTGGCGGCCACCCTCCACCACGGCCTCGACCACGCCGTAGCCCTGCCTGCGGTACTGGTTGATCAGGTCGATCAGCACGATCGCGTTGGTCACCACGATGCCGATCAGCATCAGCATGCCGATCATCGCGGGAACGCCCATCGGGGTGCCGGTGGCGACCAGCAGGCCGATCGCGCCCGTCGCCGCGAAGGGGATCGAGACCAGCAGGATCAGCGGCTGGACGAGCGAGCGGAACGTCGCCACCAGCAGCATGAAGACGATCGCGATGGCCGCGAGCATCGCCAGGCCCAGGTTCTTGAACGCGTTGTCCTGGTCCGAGCTCACACCGCCGATCTGCGCCTTGGCACCCGCCGGGAGCTTCAGGGCCTTGATCTTCGACTGGAGCTGGGTGCTGACCGCGCCCGTGTTGTCCCCGGTCGGCTTGGCGGTGATGGTGGCGGCGCGCTGGCCGTCGATGCGGGTCATGGAGACGGGACCGTCCACCAGCTTCACGGTGGCGATGTCACCGAGCTTCACCGGTCCGAGCCGCAGCGCCTTCAGCTGGGCCAGGGTCGTGGCGGGCTTGGCCGACTTCACGACGACGTCGCGCTCGGTGTCGTCGAGGATCGCCTTCGCCGCCGTCGTACCGCGCACGGCCTGCGCGACCGCGGCACCCAGCTTCTGGTCGTCGAACCCGGCTGCGGCCGCCTTGGCATTGGCCTTGACCGAGATCCGCGGCACGCTCTGCGCCAGGTCGCTGGTGACGTCGGTGACGTCGTCGAGGCCGGCCACGGTGGAGCGCACCCGGTCGGCGGCCTCGCCGAGCACCTGCGGGTCGGACGCCTTCACCACGACGCTGAGGTCCTGGTTGCCGAAGCCGTCACCGGCCGACACGGTGGTCGTACCGATGCCCTTGAGCTGCTTCAGCCCCTCCTCGAGGCGCTTTTGCACGTCGTCGTAGGACCCCGAGTCCTTCAGCATCACCTGGTACGACGCCTGGTTGGTGTCCGTGCCGCCGCCGAAGGCTGCCATGAAGCCGGAGGAGCCGACGGTGACCTGGTAGTCCTTGACGCCCTTGGTGGAGGCGAGCAGCTTCTCGACCCGCTTGGCCTGTGCGTCGGTGGCCGCGAGGCTGGTGCCGGGCTTCAACTCCTGCTTGACGGTGAGGACTTCCTGGTCGCCCTGGTCGAAGAAGTTCGTCTTCAGCAGGCCGCCCATGCCGAACGTGACGACCAGGACGACGATCGCGATCAGGACGCTGGTCAGGCGGCGGCGCGTCGCGAAGCGCAGGACGGGGACGTAGAAGCGCTGGAGGCGGCTCTTCGCCTCCTTCTCCTCGGCCCGGCGGCGGGCCTCCTCGGCGTCCTCGGGGGTGCCCTTCGGGGCGCGCAGGAACCAGTACGACAGAACCGGCACGACCGTCAGCGAGACGAGCAGGGAGGCCAGCAGGGCCGCCGTCACCGTGATGCTGAACGAGCCGAACAGGGCGCCCACCATGCCGCCGACCAGGCCGATCGGCAGGAACACGGCGACCGTGGTGAGGGTGGAGGAGGTGACCGCGCCCGCCACCTCGCGCACCGCGTTCAGGATCGCTTCCCTGCGCTCCTCGCCGTAGCCGAGGT
Source organism: Streptomyces cellostaticus (assembly GCF_001513965.1). GTDB lineage: Bacteria > Actinomycetota > Actinomycetes > Streptomycetales > Streptomycetaceae > Streptomyces > Streptomyces cellostaticus. The sequence goes on from NZ_KQ948016.1 coordinate 491,482, forward strand.
GCCGCTTGATGTTCTCCAGGACCACGATCGAGTCGTCGACGACCCGGCCGATGGCGATGGTCAGCGCGCCCAGGGTGAGCATGTTCAGGGACAGGCCGCGGGTCCACAGCACGATCAGGGCGAGGACGACGGACAGCGGGATGGACACCGCCGTGACCAGCGTCGAACGGACCGAGGCCAGGAAGACCAGGATGATCAGGACCGCGAAGAGCAGGCCGAGCGCGCCCTCCGTGGTCAGGCCCTTGATGGACTTGGACACCGCCGGGCCCTGGTCGCTGACGACCGTGAGCTTGGCGCCCGCGCCGAGATCCCCCCGCAGGTCGGGCAGCTTGTCCTTGACCGCGTTCGATATGGAGACCGCGCTGCCGTCGTGGTCCATCGTGACGTTGACGGCGAGGCTCTGCCGGCCGTCGGTGCGGGTGATGGAGTCGGCCGCGGCCGGCTGCTCCTTGACGGTGGCCACGTCACCGAGGCGTACGGGCTTGTTGACGCCCTCGCCAGTGACCATCAGGTCCTGGATCTGCTTCAGCGAGGTGAATCCGCCGCCGACCTGGACGGTGCGGTTGGCGCCGTCCTCGTCGAAGGAACCGGCCGGGACGGTCGCGCCGCCCGCCTGCAGGGCCTGGCCGAGGGCGGCGGAGGTGAGGCCCGCCTGCGCCAGCTTCGCGTCGTTCGGGGTGACGGCGACCTGGAGGTCACGCACGCCGGTGACCTGGACACGGCCGACGCCGTCGATGTCCTTCAGGGTCGGTACGACGGTCTTGTCGAGCTGGTCGGCGAGGGCCTGCTGGTCCTTGCCGGAGGTGACGGCGAGGACCACGGTCGGCATGTCGTCGGTGGACCCGGAGATGACCTGCGGGTCGACCTCGTCCGGGAGCTGGTTGCGGGCCCGGTTCACGGCCTGCTGGACGTCGGAGACGATCCGCTTGGTGTCGTTGCCGTAGTCGAAGGACGCCATGATCACGGCGTTGCCCTCGCTCGCGGTGGAGGTGACACCGGTGACGCCGTCGACGCCCTGCAGGTTGTCCTCGATGGGCTTGATGACCTGCTTCTCGACCACGTCGGGCGAGGCGCCCCGGTACGGCGCGAGGACCGACACCATGGGCAGGTTGATGGTGGGCAGCAGCTGCTGCTTGATCTGGGGTATCGCGATCAGCCCGAAGACGAGCGCGATGATCGACATGAGCCCGATCAGGGCCCGTTGCGCGAGGCTGAATCTCGACAGCCAGGACATGGTTCAGGGTCTCGTTTCCGTGAGCGGCAGAAGCGGGACGCGCAGATGAGCGCCCACCCCACCACCCTGAGCCACGCCGGACGGCGATCCCGTCGGCCCCAGGTCCATTTCCTTATCCGGCTCCTACTCCGCGCGCAGTACGCCCGGGTGGAGATCACTCCATCCTCGGACGTACCAGCCCCGACTCGTACGCGATGACGACGAGCTGGGCCCGGTCCCGGGCGCCGAGCTTGGCCATGGCCCGGTTGACGTGCGTCTTCACCGTCAGCGGGCTGACCTCCAGACGTTCGGCGATCTCGTCGTTGGAGTGGCCGCCGGCGACCTGGACGAGCACCTCCCGCTCCCGGCCGGTGAGCGCGCCGAGGCGCTCGGAGCGGGCGGGATCGCGGCCGTCGTCGTCACCCTGGGCGAGGAAGCGGGCGATCAGGCCCTTGGTGGCGGCCGGGGACAGCAGGGCCTCGCCACCGGCGGCGACCCGGATGGCGTTCAGCAGTTCCTCCGGCTCGCTGCCCTTGCCGAGGAAGCCGGAGGCGCCCGCGCGCAGCGACTGGACCACGTAGTCGTCGACCTCGAAGGTGGTCAGTATGACCACGCGGACCTGGGCGAGTGACGGGTCGGCGCTGATCAGGCGGGTGGCGGCGAGGCCGTCGGTGCCGGGCATCCGGATGTCCATGAGGACGACGTCGGCGCTTCGCTCCTTGGCCAGCCGGACCGCCTCGGCGCCGTCGGAAGCCTCCCCGACCACCTCCATGTCGGGCTCGGAGTCGACCAGCACCCGGAACGCGCTGCGCAGCAGTGCCTGGTCGTCGGCGAGCAGGACACGGATCGTCATACGGGCTCCCCCGGGGCCGTGGTGCGGGTCTTGACCGGCAGGATCGCATGGACGCGGAAGCCGCCGCCGTAGCGGGGTCCGGTGGTCAGGGTGCCGCCGACGGCGGTGACCCGCTCCCGCATGCCGAGCAGTCCGTGCCCGCCGCCGGCCCCGGGCTCACCGCCCGCACCCGCGCCGTCGTCCAGGACGGTGACCTCGATGTGCGGTCCGACGCGTACGACGCTGACCTCGGCCTTGGCGTCCGGGCCCGCGTGTTTCTGGGCGTTGGTCAGGGCCTCCTGGACGATCCGGTAGGCGGCCAGGTCGACGGCGGCCGGGAGTTCGGTGCCGTGGTCGGCGCGGGCCACCTCGACCGGGAGTCCGGCGCTGCGGAAGGTGCCGGCGAGTTCTTCGAGACGGCTGAGGCCGGGGGCGGGTTCGGTGGGGGCCTCGGGGTCGCCGGACTGGCGGAGCAGTCCGACGGTGGCGCGCAGTTCGTTGAGCGCGGACCGGCTGGCCTCGCGGACGTGGGCGAGGGCCTCCTTGGCCTGGTCGGGCCGCTTGTCCATGACGTGCGCGGCGACTCCGGCCTGCACGTTGACCAGCGCGATGTGGTGGGCGACGACGTCGTGCAGATCGCGGGCGATGCGCAGCCGCTCCTCGGCGACGCGGCGGCGGGCCTCCTCCTCGCGGGTGCGCTCGGCGCGTTCGGCGCGCTCCCGGATGGCCTGGACGACCGCGCGGCGGCTGCGTACGGCGTCCCCGGCGGTGGCGCCGATACCGGTCCAGGCGAGCACGCCGAGGTTCTCCTGGGCGTACCAGGGCAGGGGGCCGCCGAGCATCGCGGCGCCGGTCAGCACGGTCATGGTGAGCAGGCCGATGCGCCAGGTGGTGGTGCGGTCGGTGGTCGAGGCGACGGTGTAGAGGGCGACGACGGCGGACATGGCGACCGGGGCGCGCGGGTCGCCGGTGACGGACTCGATCAGGGAGAGGGTGCCGGTGACGGCGAGGACCGTCTTGGGCGCACGGCGGCGGAAGACGAGCGCTGCCGCGCCGAGGGCCATGAGGAGGAGGCTGAGCGGGGCCGGGCTGCGTACCCCCCAGGTGACGCCGTTCTCCCCGCGGGGCACTACGAAGGACCCGGCGACCATGCACACCAGCACGCCCGCCGCGATGGCCGCGTCCAGTGCGAGGGGGTGCGCCTTGAGGCCGCACCGGGCGCGTTCGAGAGTGCTCACGTGGGAACAGTACGGGGTTCCGCTGCGCCCCGAAGGGGCGCGGGGAACTGCGCGACCAGCCCCCGCCGGCCCGCAGGGATTCTCAGCCCGGGATCAGCCCGTCGTCGCTGAGCATCTCGCGGACCTCCGCCAGTGACGCGTCCGGGGACGGGAGGATCAGCTCCGAGGGTTCCAGTGCGTCGTCCGGCAGGGGCGTGCCGAGTCGGCGGACGGCGTCGAGGAGGGCGGTGAGCGTGCTGCGGAAGCCGGGCTCGTCGCCGCTCTCCATCGCCTCGAGCAGCTCGTCGTCCAGCTTGTTCAGCTCGGCGAAGTGGTAGTCGTCCAGCTTCACCTGGCCCTCCCCCATGATCCGTACGATCACGTCGGCCTCCTCGGTTCGCGTCCCGGCGCCGGACTACTGCTTGTCGAAGCGCGGGGTGTCCTGCGGGTGCTGCTGGGACTGCCCCTGGCCGGTGCCGCCCTCGATCGCCTGCTGCGGCGATCCTCCGGCCAGCTCCGCCTTCATGCGCTGCAGTTCCAGCTCCACATCCGTACCACCGGAGAGCCGGTCCAGCTCGGCGGCGATGTCGTCCTTGGCCATGCCGGAGGGGTCGTCGAGGGCGCCGGAGGCGAGCAGTTCGTCGATGGCGCCGGCCCGGGCCTGGAGCTGCTGCGTCTTGTCCTCGGCGCGCTGGATGGCGAGGCCGACGTCGCCCATCTCCTCGGAGATGCCGGAGAAGGCCTCGCCGATACGGGTCTGGGCCTGGGCGGCGGTGTAAGTGGCCTTGATGGTCTCCTTCTTCGTGCGGAAGGCGTCCACCTTGGCCTGCAGGCGCTGGGCCGCCAGGGTGAGCTTCTCCTCCTCGCCCTGGAGGGTCGTGTGCTGGGTCTCCAGGTCCGTCACCTGCTGCTGCAGGGCGGCCCGGCGGGAGAGTGCCTCGCGGGCCAGGTCCTCGCGGCCGAGCGCGAGCGCCTTGCGGCCCTGGTCCTCCAGCTTGGTCGACTGCTGCTGCAACTGGTTGAGCTGGAGTTCCAGGCGCTTGCGGGAGGTCGCCACGTCGGCGACGCCGCGGCGCACCTTCTGCAGCAGCTCCAGCTGCTTCTGGTACGAGTAATCGAGGGTCTCGCGCGGGTCCTCGGCCCGGTCAAGGGCCTTGTTCGCCTTCGCGCGGAAGATCATCCCCATACGCTTCATGACACCGCTCATGGGCTTCGCGCGCCCCCTTCTGACGGACTCCAGCTCACCGATCCTGCGACAGGACCCACAGTACGGGCCCTGACTCCATTACCGCACTGTTCCGGGGGTGATGCGCTCATCCCCAAGGACGACTGCGGACGATATCGCTCCGGCGTGAGGAGTAGGTGGTCCTCGGGGTGAGCCCCTCGGGCCTGCTCGGTGGCCGCCGGGTGAAGCGTCTGCAACGTCCCCTCTGTCCCCCTACAGACGTCCGGTGTTGCCGGATCGTTCCCCGCTGGACTGGGGTCCATGCGCGGGAAGCCCTTACCCTTGGGTTTTGTGTTCCGTAGCCGTGCCAAGGATGAGAAGGCCCCCGCCGACAAGGCGGCCGTGACCGACTCCAAGCAGCCCCGAGACCCGCAGGCCCCCAAGGGCAGGCCCACGCCCAAGCGCAGTGAGGCCCAGTCCCAGCGCCGCAGTGTCGCCAACACGCCGACGACGCGCAAGGACGCCGCCAAGCGTCAGCGCGAGGAGCGCCGTCAGGCGCTGGACCGGCAGCGTCAGGCGCTGGCCGGCGGCGACGAGCGGTATCTGCCCGCCCGGGACAAGGGCCCGGTCCGCAAGTTCGCGCGCGACTGGATCGACTCGCGGTTCAACGTGGCGGAGTTCTTCCTGCCGCTGGCCGTGGTGATCCTGGTGCTGAGCGTGGTGCGGGTCCCCGCGATCCAGGCCGCCGCGCTGTGGCTGTGGCTGGTCGTGATCGTGCTGATCGTGCTCGACGCGGTCGTCAGCGGCTTCCGCCTGAAGAAGCGGCTCGCCGAGCGCTTCCCCGACCAGAACCGCCGGGGCGCCGTCGCCTACGCCCTGATGCGCTCCCTCCAGATGCGTCGGCTCCGGCTGCCGAAGCCGCAGGTCAAGCGCGGAGAGCGGCCCTGAGCGCAGAGGCCTTCACCGGGGGCGCGGCCGAGTCCTGGCTGAACAAGCTGGGCGGGCTGCGTGATGTCGTACGACAGGAGCTGGTGGCCCGGCAGCTCGACGAGCAGATAGCCGGGCGGTTCCCGGTCGGGCAGCGGCTGCGCATACTCGACGTGGGGATGGGCCAGGGCACGCAGGCGCTGCGGCTGGCCCGGCTCGGTCACCAGGTGACCGGTGTCGAGCAGGACGCCACGATGATCGCGGCCGCGCATCAGGCCCTGGCCGGTGAGCCGGAGGGCATCCGCGAGCGGGTCCGGCTGGTGCAGGGCGACGGGCGGGACACCGGCGTGCACTTCCTGCCGGGCAGCTTCGACGTGGTGCTGTGCCACGGCGTTCTGATGTACGTCGAGGAGCCCGATCCGCTGGTGGCCGGTCTGGCCCGGATGCTCGCGCCGGGCGGGCTGCTGTCGCTGCTGGTGCGCAACGGCGACGTGCTCGCCATGCGGCCGGGCCTGTCCGGGGACTGGACGGGCGCGCTGGCCGCGTTCGACACCACCGCCTACCGCAATCGCCTCGGCCTGGACGTACGGGCGGACCGGCTCTCGGCGCTCACCGCCACGCTCGCCGGCATCGCCGCCCCGCTGCACGCCTGGTACGGCGTACGGGTCTTCACCGACACCGCGGCGGACGACGCGGAGATCCCCGAGGACCTTCAGACGCTGCTGGCGGTCGAGGAGCGGGCCGGGCGGACGGATCCCTACCGGGGTGTCGCGGCGCTGCTGCACCTGTGCGGGGTGCGGGGCTGAGCCCGTTCGGGCGTACCCGGCAGGCCCGGTGATCCCCCCCGAAGCGAGACTCGGGGCATGGACGCTTCCCGTACCCGTGCCTCTTGGAGGGTCGCCTCCGCCGCCGTCCTGGTGTGCGCCGCGCTGCCGGCCGTCTCCGGCTGTACGGCCCCGCCGGCGCCCGCGGAGAAGGACGGCTCGACCATCCGGGCGGCGCCCCGCACGGCCGCGGGCGACCTGCAGAGCCAGTACCTGAAGGTCATCAAGGAGGTCCTGCCGTCGGTCGTGCAGATCCAGGCGAGCCATGATCTGGGCTCCGGGGTCGTGTACGACGACCAGGGGCACATCGTCACCAACGCGCACGTGGTCGGCTCCGAGAAGAGCTTCAAGGTGACCACGGCCAACAGCGAGGAGCCGCTCACCGCGCACCTGGTGTACTCGTACCCGGACCAGGACCTTGCGGTGATCAAGCTCGACAAGGTGCCGGCCGGGCTGAAGGCGGCGGCGGTCGGGAACTCCGAGAAGGTGGAGGTCGGCCAGATCGTGCTGGCCATGGGCTCGCCGCTCGGGCTGTCGTCCAGCGTGACCCAGGGCATCGTGTCGGCGACCGGACGGACCGTCAGCGAAGGCAGCTCGGGCGGGGGTACGGGCGCCACCATCGCGAACATGGTGCAGACATCGGCCGCCATCAACCCCGGCAACAGCGGGGGCGCCCTGGTCAACCTCGACGGACAGGTCATCGGCATCCCGACGCTCGCCGCCGCCGATCCCGAGCTGGGCGGCAGCGCGGCGCCGGGCATCGGGTTCGCCATCCCGGCGTCGATGGTGAAGACGGTCGCCGGCCAGATCATCAAGAGCGGCAAGGTCGTCGACTCGGGGCGGGCCGCGCTCGGCATCACCGCGCGGACGGTCGTGGACGACAGCTACCAGCCGGCCGGGGCCGCGGTGGTCAGCGTCAGGAGCGGCGCGGCGGCCGGGCGGGCGGGGCTGCGGCCGGGTGACGTGATCACCAAGCTGGGCGGCACCCCGGTCACCACGACCACGGCACTCTCCGAGGCGCTGGCGGCGGACAGACCGGGGCAGCGGACGAAGGTGACCTTCCAGCGCAACGGCGGTGAGAAGACGGTGGAGGTGACGCTGGGTGAGCAGTGAGGGGTGAGGAGGCAGGCCCCTCCTCACCCCTCCCGTCGGGCTACGACGCGTCGGCGTGCAGGCTCATCGGACCGTAGATCTCGGTGCTCTCCTCGAACAGCCGCACCTGGTCCGCGCCGCCCTCCAGCAGCGCCTTCCAGTGCTCGCCGATCCAGGACTCGGCGTCCCCCTGCGTGGTGAACTCCTCCGGCTGCACCGCGGGCTGGACCTCCGTCCCGTCGGCCTTCTCGAAACGCCACGTCCATGCCGTCATGTGGGCCTCCTTTGATCCACGTGCTGCCCCGCTCAGCGTATTCGCTCCGCTGGGTCGGCCGTTAGATCACCTCGGGTAGTGCCGGAAAGTGCGGGCCGGTGGGGGCCGGTCGCGCAGTTCCCCGCGCCCCTTAGGGTGCTGCAGATGAGCGGTACCTACGAGGACAGGTGAAAATCGGTCCCGTGGAAGTGACTCTGCTCGGTACCGGTGCTCCTGCGGGGCTGCCCCGCCCCGACTGTCCCTGTGCGGTGTGTGCGACTGCGCTCGGGCCGGATGCGCGGGCGGCCACCGCGTTGTTGGTGGACGGGACGCTGTTGCTGGACCTGACGCCCGGGGCGGCGTTCGCGGCCGCGCGGGCGGGGCATTCGCTGGGCGGGGTACGGCAGGTGCTGCTGTCGCATCCGCACGACGGGCCCGCGATGGAGGTGCCGGCCGGGCTGCCGCAGCCCGGGCGGGTGCCGGACGGGCGGGAGTTGGCGCTGCTGACGGGGCATCGGGTGCGGGCCGTGGCGATGGACGCGGGCGGCACCGGGTACGCGGTGACCGGGCCGGACGGGCAGCGGCTGCTGTATCTGCCGCCGGGCGGGGCGCCGGCCGGTCTGGAGGAGGCTACGGCGGAGACGTACCAGATGGTGCTGGCCGACGTCGTGGGCCGCCCGGATGCGCTGGCCCGCCTGCGGGCGGTCGGTTCCCTCACGCCGACGACGGATGTGATCGCCGTCCATCTCGACCACGACGTACCGCAGCGCGCGGAGGTGCGGCGGCGGCTCGCGGCGGCCGGGGCGCGGGCCGTGCCGGACGGTACGACGCTGGTGGTCGGGGCGTACGAGGAGGTGCCGGACGTGCCGCGGCGGACGCTGGTGCTGGGCGGGGCGCGCTCGGGGAAGTCGGTGGAGGCCGAGCGGCGGCTGGAGGCGTTCCCCGAGGTGCTGTACGTGGCCACGGGCGGGACACGCGGCGGGGACACCGAGTGGGCGGCGCGGGTGGCCTTGCACCGGGAGCGGCGGCCGGGGTCGTGGCGTACGACGGAGACGACCGATCTGGTGCCGCTGCTGGCCGTGGACGGGCCCCCGGTGCTGATCGACTGTCTGTCGCTGTGGCTGACGGACGTGATGGACGAGGTCGGGGCGTGGGACGACGCGGAGTGGGCGGACGGGGGCGAGAAGGCGCTGCGCGAGCGGGTGCGGGAGCTGACGAAGGCGGTGCGGGCCACGCGGCGGACCGTGGTGGCCGTGTCCAACGAGGTGGGGTCGGGGATCGTGCCCGCCACTGCTTCCGGGCGGCGGTACCGGGATGAACTCGGGCGGCTGAACGCGGCGTTCGCGAGCGAGTGCGAGCAGGTGCTGCTGGTCGTCGCCGGACAGGCTGTCGTGCTGCGGGGTTGAGAAGGTGCCCGCAGCTGTGCGCGCCCCGAAGGGGCGCGGGGAACTGCGCGACCAGCCCCCACCGGCCCGCCGTCAGGTGGCGGCCCTGGACTGTTTGCGGGCCACGATCCGGTACGCGTTGGAGAAGCGGGTGCGGGCGGACAGGGGGGCGAGAAGGTGGTCCACGGCCGAGGCCAGCGCCAGCGCAGGCGCTGCCGGGGCCCTCAGGACCGGGGGGACGCGGGCCAGGGCCAGGGAGAGGGCCGCCGAGAGGTCGTAGGGGATGTGGGGGGCTCTGCGGTCCGTGACGAGGATCGTGCAGCCCTGGGCCTCCAGTTCCGCGCGCAGGTTGGCCACGGGCATCAGGTGGAGGTGGCGGGGCTGGCCGTACGGCAGCCACCACCTGCCGAGCAGCCTGGCGAACGCGCAGCGCGGGTCGGGGACTTCGACGACGAGGTGGCCGCCGGGACGCAGCGCGGTGAGGGCGGCGCGGAGTTCGGCGCGGGGGTCGGGGACGTGTTCCAGGTGGTGGAACATGCTGAGCACGTCGTAGCGGGCACGGAGGCGGACCGCCGTCCCCGGGGTGGTCAGGTAGCCGCGGTGGGCCTCCTCGACGCGGCCCTCCAGCAGGGCCTGCTCCACGCGGGCGGTCGGGTCCAGGCCGTCGAAGCTGGTGTAGGGGAAGAACTCCTTCGCCGCCTCGGGGAAGCGGGCGTGGCCCGTGCCCACGTCCAGCCAGCTCTCCGGGTCGCGCAGCGCCGACAGCGCGTGGGCCGTGGCTCGGTGGCGGCGGCGGACCGCACGGGCGGAGAGGATGCGGGCGGCGAACTCCTCGAGGTGCCGTTCGTAGAAGTCCCGGCGGTAGAAGGCGAGGCCCTCCGCCGTGAGCCGGGGGTTCTGGAAGGTGTGGCGGCAGTCGCGGCACTCGTCGAGGACGAAGGTGCCCGGCCGGTGCCGCAGCGGGTCGGCCGTGCGCAGCCGGGTGCGCAGGCGCGGGGAGCCGCACCAGGGGCAGTCCTCGCGGCGCGGCTCCTGAAAGGGATCGCGCGGTGCGGTGACCTGCGGGGTGCTGGGCGAGGGCGGCATGATGGCTCCCTGTGCGACATTCCACTGCAAACCGGAACGTATGGGATACACATCTTGGGTGCAAAGACGTCGTGACGGTGTGGTGGCGGTGTGGCGCGGATGCGTCCGTTCGCTGCCGGTACTGTTCGGCGAATGAGCAGCCTTAATCTGGACGACTTCACCGATCTGATCGAGCGCCCGGACGGGGGCGTACGCCGTGACGCCGAGGCCCGGCGCGAGCGCCAGATCGTGCCGCCCGGGTCGCTCGGGCGCCTGGACGAGCTGGGCGAGTGGCTGGCCGCCGCACAGAGCGCCGTACCGGTACGGCCGGTCGAACGGCCCCGGGTGGTTCTCTTCGCCGGTGACCACGGGATCGCCGGACTCGGCGTCTCGGCGCGGCCCGCGGGCGGTGCCGGGCAGCTGGTGCGGGCGGTACTGGAGGGCGGCAGCGCGGTGTCGGTGCTCTCGCGCCGCCTCGACGTGCCCGTGCGGGTCGTGGACATGGCCCTGGACTGCGCGCCGGACGCCTTCCCGGAGGACGTCGTACGCCACCGGGTGCGGCGCGGCAGCGGCCGTATCGACATCGAGGACGCGCTCACCCTGGACGAGGCCGAGGCGGCCTTCCGGGCGGGCGTCGCCGTCGCCGACGAGGAGGCCGACTCGGGGACGGATCTGGTGGTGCTCGGCGATGTGAGCGTGGGCGGGACCACGGCGGCCGCGGTGCTGATCGCCGCGCTGTGCGGGACCGACGCGTCCGTGGTGACCGGGCGGGGCGGGCAGGCCATCGACGACCTGGCGTGGATGCGCAAGTGTGCGGCGGTCCGGGACGCGCTCAGGCGGGCGCGGCCGGTGCTCGGGGACCAGTTGCAGCTGCTCGCGACCGTGGGCGGGGCCGATCTGGCCGCGATGACCGGGTTCCTGTTGCAGGCGGCGGTGCGGAAGCTGCCGGTGATCCTGGACGGTGTGGTCGCCGCCGCGTGTGCGCTGGTCGCCCAGCGGGTGGCCTTCCGAGCGCCGGACTGGTGGCTGGCCGGGCACGACAGCGGGGAGCCGGGGCAGGCGAAGGCGCTGGACCGGATGGCGCTGGAGCCGCTGCTGGAGCAGGGCGTGAAGGTCGGCGAGGGGGTGGGGGCGCTGCTGGCTCTGCCCTTGGTGCGGGCCGCCGCAGCGCTGGCCGCCGAGCTTCCCGAGAAGGAGCCGGAGGAGGTTCCCGAGAAGGAGCCGGAGGAGAAGGAGTAGTCGGGCTGCGGCCCGGGAGGAGGCAGCTCACCTCGGCCGGAAGAGCCGGAGAAGAAAATGTGCGGCGATGGTGAGGGCACCGGCCACGGCGGGCCGAAAAGTTCGGTTCGCCGGGGCATCACCCATATGATCCTCGCTCATGGGAGATGCCCGAATTGCCGCGGACCAGGAAGCGAGCCCGGGGCGCCCGGGTGACAAGGTGCGGCCGGACGGCACAGCCCCTTCGCGAGCCGCCGCCTTCGCTGTCTGGTATCTGAGGGCCGTCGCCTTCGTCAACTTCCTCAGCGCGGTGTGGGTGTCGCTGGGCCAGGACGTGCGCCGGCACAACCAGGAGAACTTCTTCACGCCCTACCTGCTGACCGCCGGCTTCGCCTCGGGCGTGTTCACCGCGTTCCTCGCGATCACCATGCGGCGGCGCAAGCGGGCCGCGTGGATCCTGAACCTGGTGCTGAGCGGATCGTTCCTGGCCCTGTTCGCGTTCGCGATGGCGTTCCCGGAGATCCGGCAGTACGCGCAGAACTGGATCTCCCTGGTGCTGACGGCGGCCTTCGTCGGGGCCCTGCTGACCGGCCGGCGGGAGTTCTACGCCAAGGGCGACCGGTCCAATCCGCGGCTCGCCGCGACGGTCGCCGTCGGCGGCGGGCTGCTCGCCTCGCTGCTGGCCGGGGTCCTGGTGACGGTCACCAACCAGGCGCCGGACACGGCCCGTTCGACGTTCCTGGAGCGCTGGCACTACGGCACCCTGCGGCTGGTGTCGGTGGCCGCGGACGAGAACCACTTCCCGGGGATCGAGCCGCCCAACTGGGCCAACGTGGCTGTCAACGTGCTCAGCACGGTCCTCGTCCTCGCCGTCCTCTACGCCGCCTTCCGCTCCCGGCGGGCCGTCGACCCGCTCACCGAGGACGACGAGAAACGGCTGCGGATCCTGCTGGAGCGGCACGGCGAGCGGGACTCGCTCGGCTACTTCGCGCTGCGCCGGGAGAAGAGCGTGGTGTGGTCGCCGACCGGCAAGGCGGCCGTCGCCTATCGGGTGGTCGGCGGGGTGAGTCTCGCCTCCGGGGATCCGCTCGGGGATCCGGAGGCGTGGCCGGGAGCGATCGTGCCGTGGCTGGCCGAGGTGCGGGCGCACGGGTGGATCCCGGCGGTGATGGGGGCGAGCGAGGAAGCGGGGACGGTCTACGCCCGGCACGGTCTCGACGCGCTGGAACTCGGCGACGAGGCGATCGTGGAAGTGGCCGAGTTCACCCTGGAGGGACGGGCCATGCGGACCGTCCGGCAGGCCTACAACCGCGTGAAGCGGGCCGGGTACGAGGTGCGCATCCGGCGGCACGCGGACATTGCGGCGGACGAGATGGCATACCTGGTCGAGCGCGCGGACGACTGGCGGGACGGGGCGACCGAGCGCGGCTTCAGCATGGCGCTGGGCCGCCTCGGGGACCCCGAGGACGGGCAGTGCGTGATGCTGGAGTGCACGGACGCCGAGGGGAAGCTGCGCGCGCTGCTCTCCTTCGTGCCCTGGGGGCCGCACGGGCTGTCGCTGGACCTCATGCGCCGGGACCGGGATTCCGACAACGGGCTGATGGAGTTCATGGTCATCGAGCTGTTGCGCCGCGCCGGCGAGATCAAGATCACCCAGGTGTCACTCAACTTCGCCGTGTTCCGGTCGGTCTTCGAACGTGGCGCACGTCTCGGTGCCGGTCCGGTGCTGAGGCTGTGGCGGTCGCTGCTCAGCTTCTTCTCCCGCTGGTGGCAGATCGAGTCGCTGTACCGCGCCAACGCCAAGTACCGGCCCATCTGGGAGCCGCGGTTCCTGCTCTTCGAGAAGAGCGCGGACCTGCTGCGCATCGGCCTCGCCGCAGCCCGCGCGGAGGGCTTCCTGGAGGCGCCGGGACTGCCGAAGTGGCTGCACCGCAGGCACCTGGACACGCACCGATGAGGAACGCTTGATGAGAACGCTCTTCCGCTGGGCTCATGCCGAGTGGGGGCTGTTGTACGTCACCGTGCGCGAGCCCCTGCTCAAACGGCGCCTGCGGGCGGCTCCGATGGCGTTGTGGGCGGTGTGCCTGACCGCGCTCCTCCAGTACGTGCAGAACCGGCCATGGGGCTATCAGTTCGTGCAGAACGTGGGCGCCGTAAGGGCACAGGACCCGCTCGGGTTGGCCCTGCTGCGCACTCCCCTGTCGCTGTTCGTCCCGGCGCTCGACCTGCCGGTGTGGGGTGCGCTCGCGCAGATCCTGCTGGTGTTCGGGATCGCCGAGATCTGCCTGGGCTGGTGGCGGACGCTGACCATCGCCTACGTCGCCACGCTCGCCGGGACGCTGTACGCGCGGCTGGGCATCGCGCTCGGCCCGCACGCCCCGTTCGGCCTTCCGTGGACGGACGCGCAGGTCGTGGACACCGGTCCGTCCGCGGCCGTGGTGGGGCTCGCCGTGTTCGTGGCCTGGCGTTACGGCGCCTATGTGACGGCGGGTGCGGTGACCGCGGCCATGGTGGCCGAGGTACTCCTCAAGGAGAACCTCGCGGGCAAGGAGCACCTGGCCGCGCTGATGGCCGTGGGCACGCTGTGCCTACTGGCCGCGGTGCGGCACCGTTACGGGTACCGGCTCAGACGTCACCGGTGGCCGGGCAGCCGAACCGGCCCCGGGTCAGGCTTGCCACCGATCCAGTCCTGAAGACAGCGCCGGGCCCCGGCCCAGCAACGGTCACGGCAACAGACCCACAGGGCAACCTTGACGCGGGCGCGACGGCCATAGAAGCAACGAGCCAAAGAGAGCACCTCGCCGCGCAGATGACCACGGGGCAACTGAGACATCACCGGCGGCCGGGCAGCCGAACCGGCCCCGGGTCAGGCTTGCCACCGATCCAGTCCTGAAGACGGCGCCGGGGGCGGGCCCAGCGGCGGTCGTGGCGGTAGGCCCGCAGGGCGGCCTTGGTGCGGGCGCGACGGCCATACAAGCAACAAGCCAAAGAAAGCACCTCGCCGCGCAGATGACCACGGGGCAACTGAGACATCACCGGCGGCCGGACAGCCGAACCGAGCCCCGGTCGGGCTTGCCACCGATCCAGTCCTGAAGACGGCGCCAGAGCCCGGCCCAGCAACGAACATGGCAACAGGCCCACAGGGCAACCTTGACGCGGGCGCGACGGCCACAGAAGCAACAGGCCAAAGAAAGCACCTCGCCGCGCAGATGACCACGGGGCAGCCGAGACATCACCGGCGGCCGGACAGCCGAACCGAGCCCGAGTCGGGCTTGCCACCGATCCAGTCCTGAAGACGGCGCCGGGGGCGGGCCCAGCGGCGGTCGTGGCGGTAGGCCCGCAGGGCGGCCTTGGCGCGGGCGCGGGGGCGGCGGCCGTAGAAGCGGCGGGCCCAGAGGGAGCCGGGGCGGGCCAGGCGCACGGCGCCGACGAACGCGATCAGGGGCACGATCACGCCGAGGATCGCGAGGCGGGCCTTGCCCTTGCCCAGAGCGATCAGGGAGAAGAGGAAGTTCACTCCGATGTTGGCGATGACCGTGCCCCGGTCCTGGAGTTCCGCGGCGGACAGGTCGTTGACGCCGAACGGCGAGAACCCGGCCAGCAGCAGGCCGACCAGGGCGGCGGTGAGCACGACGGCCTCGACGCTCTTGCGGCCCTCCTCGCTCCAGTAGACGTCGTCCAGGTGCAGGATCAGCGCGAACTCGTCCAGGACCAGCCCCGCCCCCATGCCGAAGAGGACCGCGGCGACGGCCCCGCCGGCCCCGTGCCGGTCGCTGGCGACGGCACCGAAGCCGCCGACGATCGTCAGGACGACCCCGGGAACCACGTGGTGGATGTGCAGCCCGCCCGCCTTGACGTTGCCGAACGGCCCCTTGCCGGCCCGGATCAGCCGGGTGATGACCCGGGTGACGAGGAAGGTGACGACGAAGGCGGTCAGGGCCAGCAGCAGCGGAAGCTTGCCCGGCTCCAGGATGTTCCGCTCCCACCAGTGCCCCATGTGCGCACTTTATCCCCGGCCGCAGCGGGGGACCCCGAGGCGGCCCGGTACCCTGCGCCGGTGCTCAAGTCCTCCCCTCTCGACGGCCTTCGCTTCGCCTTCGGCACGCTCACCGTGCTGCCCGTCCGGGTGCACCGCTGGGATCGGGAGGCCGCACGCGGGGGCATGCTCAGCGCCTCGCTGGTCGGACTGGTCGTCGGCGGCTGTGCGGCCGGGCTCGGTCTGCTGCTGCTCTTCCTGGGCGCCGGTGCGCTGCTCGCCGCCGTCGCCTCGGTCGCCGTACCGGCGGCGCTGACCCGTGGGCTGCACCTCGACGGGCTCGCCGACACGGCGGACGGGCTGGGCAGCGGCAAGCCCGCCGAGGACGCGCTGCGGATCATGAAGCAGTCGGACATCGGGCCGTTCGGGGTGCTCACCCTCGTCCTGGTGCTGCTGGCCCAGGTCGCCGTGCTGGCGCAGCTCTACGGCGACTCCTGGACGCGGGGCGCTGCGGCGGCGGTGACCTCGGCGGTCGCGGCCCGGCTGGCGCTCACCCTGGCCGCGCGCACCGGGGTGCCGGCCGCCCGGCCGGAGGGGCTCGGGGCGGCGGTCGCCGGGGTGGTTCCGGTGCCGGGCGCGCTGGCCGTCGCCGCCGCCTGCACGATCGTCTCGGCCGCCTGGGGGACGCCCTTCGGCCCGCACGGCGGGCTCCGTGCTGCGGCCGCGGTGCTGCTGTCGCTCGCCGCCGCCGAACTCCTGCTGCGCCGCTGCACGCGCCGGTTCGGCGGGGTCACCGGGGACGTGTTCGGCGCCCTCGCGGAGACGGCGGCGACGACCGCGCTCGTGGTGCTGTCCCTGGGCCGTTAGGCTCTTCGTCAGTACACGGACAAGAAGTGTGATCGGGGGACATCCGTGCTGAAGCTGCGCCGTGCTGCGGCCTGGTTCATCGACTTCGCTCTGGTGGTGACGGCGGCCTGGCTGCTC
Source organism: Streptomyces cellostaticus (assembly GCF_001513965.1). Classification (GTDB taxonomy): domain Bacteria; phylum Actinomycetota; class Actinomycetes; order Streptomycetales; family Streptomycetaceae; genus Streptomyces; species Streptomyces cellostaticus. Next base: position 507,633 of record NZ_KQ948016.1, read on the forward strand.
GCCGTGTTCACCTTCCACCGGATCACGGCGCTCGTCACCGACGTGCCGGAACTGGCCACCCGTGGCGGCTTCGACCTGCTGACCTCGCGCGGTGACGTCGTCGGCGCCGGCGAGACGCTCGGTCTGTCCCTGTGGGACAAGGCGGTACTCGACGTGGAGGAGGCCTTCGGCGCGCTCGTCGTCGTCACGTTCCTCTACCAGTGGGCCTGTCTCGCGCTGCTCGGCCGCACGCTCGGCAAGGGCCTGCTGGGCCTGCGGGTCACCCCGCGCCGATCCCGGCACACCGTGCGCCGGGCCGTCGTCACCACCGCCGCCGACGTCGCCGTGTACGCCCTGGCCTGCGTGCTGCTGATCGAGGGCCACTTCGTGCTGTCGGTGGTGGTGTGGGCGGCCGCAGTGGTGTTGTTCCTGGTCAACGCGCTGCCCGTGCTCTCCCCCCGCGGCCGCTCCCTCGCCGACCGGCTGGCCGGCACCTCGGTCGAGGGGATCCTTCAGCGGGCGGAGCCCACACCGTGGGGCAGCGTGGCCCAGGGGTGAGAACCCGGGAAGCGGCCACGACGCCACGCACAGGTGTACGCCCGGAGGACTGAGCGAACGGGCACACGCGCGTAGTCTCGTTCCGGGTGTTCGCCGACAGGGTGAAGGCCCCGGTTGCCGCATACCCCCAGGCCTGGGCCTAGGGTCGGCTCTCGGGCCCGGTCGACCCACCCCTCATCGGCCACAGCAACTTCACATCGGAAGCGAGATTTCACCACCGTGACTGCTCTGACTCTCAGCACCGCCGCGGCGCCCGGCCTGCGGGCCGACGCGATCGTCGTCGGCGTCGCCAAGGGCGCCAAGGGCCCCGTCGTCGCGCCGGGCGCCGAGGCCGTGGACAAGGCGTACGACGGCAGGCTCGCCGGCGTCCTGGAGACCCTCGGCGCCTCGGGTGCCGAGGGCGAGCTGACGAAGCTGCCCGCCCCGGCCGGCTTCAAGGCACCGCTCGTGGTGGCGGTGGGCCTGGGCGCGGAGCCCGAGAAGGACGCCGGGTACGACGCCGAGGCGCTGCGCAGGGCCGCCGGCGTGGCCGCCCGGGCCCTCGCCGGGTCCAAGAAGGCCGCGTTCGCCCTGCCCGTCGACGGCCCCGGCGCCGTCGGCGCGATCGGTGAGGGCGTCCTGCTCGGCGCCTACACCTTCGACACGTACAAGGACGGCGCCAAGGACGCCAAGGCCAAGAACGGCAAGGCGCCGCTGGCCGAGGCCTCGCTGCTCGGCGGCAAGCCGCGGGACGCGGCCCACAAGGCCGCCGTGGCCCGGGCCGTCGCGGTCTCCGAGGAGCTGAACCGCTCCCGCGACCTGATCAACATGCCGCCGAACGACCTCACCCCGCAGGCATTCGCCGCCGTCACGCAGACCGCGGCCAAGGAGCACGGCCTCAAGGTGCAGGTGCTCGACGAGAAGGCCCTGGTCAAGGGCGGCTACGGCGGCATCATGGGCGTCGGCGGCGGCTCGGCGGCGACCCCTCGCCTGGTCAAGCTGTCGTACACACACCCGAAGGCCGGCAAGCACCTCGCGTTCGTCGGCAAGGGCATCACCTACGACTCGGGCGGCATCTCGCTGAAGCCGGCCGGTCACAACGAGACGATGAAGTGCGACATGAGCGGTGCCGCCGCCGTGTTCGCCGCGGTCGTCGCCGCCGCGCGCCTCGGCCTGGAGGTCAACGTCACCGGCTGGCTCGCGCTGGCCGAGAACATGCCGTCCGGCACCGCGGTGCGGCCGGGTGACGTGCTGCGCATGTACAGCGGCAAGACCGTCGAGGTGCTCAACACGGACGCCGAGGGCCGGCTGGTCCTCGCGGACGCGCTGTGGGCGGCCTCGCTGGAGAAGCCGGACGCGATCGTGGACGTCGCCACCCTGACCGGCGCGATGATGCTGGCGCTGGGCAGCCGGACGTTCGGGGTCATGGCCAACGACGAGGCGTTCCGCTCCGCGGTGCACGAGGCGGCCGAGGAGGTCGGCGAGCCGGCGTGGCCGATGCCGCTGCCGGAGCACCTGCGCAAGGGGATGGACTCGACCGTCGCCGACCTCGCGAACATGGGTGAGCGGATGGGCGGCGGGCTGGTCGCCGGTCTGTTCCTGCGCGAGTTCGTGGGCGAGGGGATCACCTGGGCGCACCTGGACATCGCCGGACCGGCCTTCAACGAGGGTGGTCCCTTCGGGTACACGCCGAAGGGTGGTACCGGGTCGGCTGTGCGGACGCTGGTGCGGCTGGCGGAACTCACCGCCGCGGGTGACCTGGGGTGATGGTCGTCTAGCAGCTCGCTCAATCCGTTGTAGGGCGGCTTGAAGGGGCGTGGAGGCTGGTCGCACAGTTCCCCGCGCCCCTCGGGCCGGCTGCCCCTGGGCCTTCAATTCAACGGGACGTGGGGTGTCTCACACCCCGGCCCGGCGTCTCGTACGCCTCGAACAAGTGCAAAGATGGAGCCCGGCAGGACAGGGCCCCCACCGAAGGGCCGAAGCATCAAGCGGCCGGACACCAGCCGCCTGCCGGTCATAGGAGACCGGTCTACGGCGCACATGCATGGAGGACGTGACGTGGCGAACGACGCCAGCACCGTTTTCGACCTAGTGATCCTCGGCGGTGGTAGCGGTGGTTACGCCGCGGCCCTGCGCGGGGCGCAGCTGGGCCTGGACGTCGCCCTGATCGAGAAGGACAAGGTCGGCGGCACCTGCCTGCACCGGGGTTGCATCCCCACCAAGGCCCTGCTGCACGCGGGCGAGGTTGCCGACCAGGCCCGTGAGAGCGAGCAGTTCGGCGTCAAGGCCACCTTCGAGGGCATCGACATCGCCGGGGTCCACAAGTACAAGGACGGTGTGATCTCCGGCCTGTACAAGGGCCTGCAGGGGCTCGTCGCCTCCCGCAAGGTGACCTACATCGAGGGTGAGGGCCGTCTGTCCTCCCCGACCTCCGTCGACGTCAACGGCCAGCGCATCCAGGGCCGCCACGTCCTGCTGGCGACCGGCTCCGTGCCGAAGTCGCTGCCGGGCCTGGAGATCGACGGCAACCGGATCATCTCCTCCGACCACGCCCTCGTCCTGGACCGCGTGCCGAAGTCCGCGATCATCCTGGGCGGCGGTGTCATCGGCGTCGAGTTCGCCTCGGCGTGGAAGTCCTTCGGCTCGGACGTCACGGTCGTCGAGGGCCTGAAGCACCTCGTCCCGGTCGAGGACGAGAACAGCTCGAAGCTTCTTGAGCGCGCGTTCCGCAAGCGCGGCATCAAGTTCAACCTGGGCACCTTCTTCCAGAAGGCCGAGTACACCCAGGACGGCGTCAAGGTCACTCTCGCCGACGGCAAGGAGTTCGAGGCCGAGGTCCTCCTCGTCGCCGTCGGCCGTGGCCCGGTCTCCCAGGGCCTGGGCTACGAGGAGCAGGGTGTCGCCATGGACCGTGGCTACGTCCTGGTCGACGAGTACATGCGGACCAACGTCCCGACCATCTCCGCCGTCGGTGACCTCGTCCCGACGCTCCAGCTCGCGCACGTCGGCTTCGCCGAAGGCATCCTGGTGGCGGAGCGCCTGGCCGGTCTGAAGACCGTCCCGATCGACTACGACGGTGTCCCGCGGGTGACGTACTGCCACCCGGAGGTCGCCTCCGTCGGTATCACCGAGGCCAAGGCCAAGGAGATCTACGGCGCGGACAAGGTCGTCGCTCTGAAGTACAACCTTGCGGGCAACGGAAAGAGCAAGATCCTGAACACCGCGGGCGAGATCAAGCTCGTCCAGGTGAAGGACGGTGCCGTGGTCGGCGTCCACATGGTCGGCGACCGCATGGGCGAGCAGGTCGGCGAGGCCCAGCTGATCTACAACTGGGAGGCGCTGCCGGCCGAGGTCGCCCAGCTCATCCACGCCCACCCGACGCAGAACGAGGCGCTCGGCGAGGCACACCTGGCGCTGGCCGGCAAGCCGCTGCACTCCCACGACTGAGCCTTCGGTCACGGGCGCGACGACACAGACTTCCGCAATTCGTAAGGAGCAACCGAAACCATGGCGGTTTCCGTAACCCTTCCGGCGCTCGGTGAGAGCGTCACCGAGGGCACTGTCACCCGCTGGCTGAAGGCCGAGGGCGAGCGCGTCGAGGCCGACGAGCCGCTGCTCGAGGTGTCGACCGACAAGGTCGACACCGAGATCCCCTCGCCCGCCGCCGGTGTGCTGGCCTCCATCAAGGTCGCCGAGGACGAGACCGTCGAGGTCGGCGCCGAGCTCGCCGTCATCGACGACGGCACGGGCGCGCCCGCTGCCGCTCCGGCCCCCGCGGCCGCCGAGGCTCCGGCCCCGGCCCCCGTCGCCGAGGCCCCCGCCGCCCCGGCCCCGGCCCCCGAGGCCCCTGCCGCCCCCGCCGCTCCGGCCGGTGGCGCCCAGGGCACCGACGTGGTGCTGCCCGCGCTCGGTGAGTCCGTCACCGAGGGCACCGTCACCCGCTGGCTGAAGTCGGTCGGCGACTCCGTCGAGGCCGACGAGCCGCTGCTCGAGGTCTCCACGGACAAGGTCGACACCGAGATCCCGGCGCCCGCCTCCGGCGTGCTGCTCGAGATCGTGGTGAACGAGGACGAGACCGCCGAGGTCGGCGCCAAGCTCGCCGTCATCGGCGCCGCCGGTGCCGCCCCGGCCGCCGCTCCGGCTCCGGCCGCCCCGGCTCCGGCGCCCGCCGCCGCTGCCCCGGCCGCTCCGGCTCCGGCCCCGGCCGCCCCCGTGGCTCCGCCGGCCCCGGCCCCTGCGCCCGCCGCTCCGGCGCCCGCGCCGGTCGCCGCTGCTCCGGCTCCGGCCGCCCCGGCTCCGGCCGCTCCCGCGCCCGCTGCCGCCCAGGCGACGGACGAGGGCGCGTACGTGACCCCGCTGGTGCGCAAGCTCGCCGCCGAGAACGGCGTCGACCTGGCCACCGTCAAGGGCACCGGCGTCGGCGGCCGTATCCGCAAGCAGGACGTCATCGCCGCCGCCGAGGCCGCGAAGGCCGCCGCCGCTGCTCCGGCTCCGGCCGCTGCCGCCGCCCCGGCCGCCAAGGCTCCGGCGCTGGAGACCTCCCCGCTGCGCGGCCAGACGGTCAAGATGACCCGCATCCGCAAGGTCATCGGCGACAACATGGTCAAGGCGCTGCACGAGCAGGCCCAGCTGTCGTCGGTCGTCGAGGTCGACGTCACCCGCCTGATGAAGCTGCGTGCCAAGGCGAAGGACTCCTTCGCGGCCCGTGAGGGCGTCAAGCTCTCCCCGATGCCGTTCTTCGTCAAGGCCGCGGCCCAGGCGCTGAAGGCCCACCCGGTCATCAACGCCCGGATCAACGAGGCCGAGGGCACGATCACCTACTTCGACACCGAGAACATCGGTATCGCGGTGGACTCGGAGAAGGGCCTGATGACCCCGGTCATCAAGGGTGCAGGCGACCTCAACATCGCCGGTATCTCCAAGGCCACGGCCGACCTGGCGGGCAAGGTCCGCGCCAACAAGATCACCCCGGACGAGCTGTCCGGCGCGACCTTCACCATCTCCAACACCGGTTCGCGCGGCGCGCTGTTCGACACGATCATCGTGCCGCCGAACCAGGTCGCGATCCTCGGCATCGGTGCCACGGTCAAGCGTCCGGCCGTCATCGAGACCGAGGAGGGCACGGTCATCGGCGTCCGCGACATGACCTACCTGACCCTCTCCTACGACCACCGCCTGGTCGACGGCGCCGACGCGGCCCGTTACCTGACGGCGGTCAAGGCGATCCTGGAGGCGGGCGAGTTCGAGGTCGAGCTCGGCCTCTGACGGGGTTGAGGATCTCAACGAAGTAGAGCTCGGCCTGTAATCGCCGATCAGCTGCAGCACATTGGTGCCCTTGCCCGGAAGTTCGGGGCAAGGGCACCACCCTTTTGGGGGCGCGGGGAACTGCGCGACAGGCCACACACGACCCGCAGCCGCCCAGCGACAGACCGGACCGAGCCCTCAGGCGCCATAAGCACCGTGTAAGCCTCGTCTCACCTGCACAAAAGCACCCCGCGCACCCTCCCTGAAGCGCCGCACGGCCGTATTGTCTAAACGTCAGCCCTCCCTGAAGGAGCCCTCATGACCGCGCCCGTCGTCCACTCGCTGCGCGAGCAGATCCGCGAGCACATCGTGGAGGGAATCGTCAGCGGGCGCTGGCAGCCGGGCGAGCGCATCGTGGAGCGGCGGATCGCCACCGAGCTGGAGGTCAGCCAGACCCCGGTACGCGAGGCACTGCGCGAGCTGGAGTCACTGCGCCTGATCGAGTCGGCCCCGAACAAGGGCGTACGCGTACGGAATCTGACCGCGGCCGACCTGGAGGAGAGCTACCCCGTCCGAGCCGGCCTGGAAGCCATCGCGGCGGAGCTGGCGGCAGAACGCCTCGCAGAGGACTGCTCGGCCCTGGAGCCGCACGTCCTCGCCCTGTACGAGGCCGACCGCAAGGCGGACGGCACCGCCCAGGTCCGCCACACGGTGGGCTTCCACCGCGAGCTGGTCCGCGCCGCGGACAACTCGGTGCTGCTGCACACCTGGGAGGGCCTGGGCATCGAGGTCTTCACCGCGCTGTCCATCCGCTGGCTGGGCACGGTCCAGCAGTCGTACGCGGAGGAGCACGAGGAGCTGGTGCAGGCGTTCAAGCGCCGGGATCCGCGCATCGCCGAGCTGGTGAAGGCCCACGTCCTGGGCTGCGCCCCGAGGGCTTGATTCACCCGAGCACACCGTCGCTCACCTGCGAAAACCCTGCCCGGACACGGCACCCGGTGCCCATTTCAAAGGCACCCGGTGCCTACTTTCTCGTAATCGAGAAGTTTTCCCCCTCAACCCTTTGATCGATCATCGATCAGGGAGTTACAGTCGCCGACGGACTTCCACCGAAGTCCGCCTGCCCTGTCCTGCCAAAGACCAAGGGCACCCCCGAACCCTTACCGATGAGGGAACCCCCTTCGACTGAGGAAGGCGGCGACATGACCGACCCCAACGCCATCCAGCCGAGCGCGCTCGACCAGCTCCCCGACCGCGACCCGGAGGAGACCGCCGAATGGCAGGCCTCCCTCGACGCCGTCGCCAGGGAGGCCGGGCCGCACCGCGCCGCGTACCTGATGCGGCGCACGCTGGAGCGTGCCGAGGCGGGCGGCATCGCGCTGCCGAAGCTCCTCGAGACCGACTACGTCAACACCATCCCCACCTCCGCCGAGCCGGGCGTGCCCGGCGACGAGGAGATGGAGCGCCGGATCACCGCCTGGAACCGCTGGAACGCGGCCGCCATGGTGACCCGCGGCTCGAAGTACGGCGTCGGCGGCCACATCGCCACCTTCGCCTCCGCGGCCTGGCTGTACGAGACCGGCTTCAACCACTTCTTCAAGGGCAAGGAATCCCAGGAAGCGGCGGGCTCCGGCGACCAGCTGTACATCCAGGGCCACGCCTCCCCCGGCATCTACGCCCGCGCCTTCCTCGACGGGCGTCTGGACGAGCACCACCTGGACCACTTCCGCCAGGAGTCCGGCGGCAACGGCCTGCCGTCCTACCCGCACCCGCGCCGGCTGCCCTGGCTGTGGGAGTTCCCGACGGTGTCGATGGGCCTCGGCCCGCTCTCCGCGATCTACCAGGCGCGCTTCAACCGCTACCTGACCAACCGCGGCATCAAGGACGTCTCCGCCTCGCACGTGTGGGCGTTCCTCGGCGACGGCGAGATGGACGAGCCGGAGTCGACGGCGGCCCTCGCGCTCGCTGCCCGTGAGGAGCTGGACAACCTCACCTTCGTCATCAACTGCAACCTGCAGCGCCTCGACGGCCCGGTCCGCGCCAACTTCAAGATCGTGCAGGAGCTGGAGGCCCAGTTCCGCGGCGCCGGCTGGAACGTCGTCAAGACGCTGTGGGGCTCGGCCTGGGACGAGCTGTTCCAGCTCGACACCACCGGCGCGCTCGTACGCCGCCTGCGCCAGGTACCGGACGCGCAGATCCAGACGTACCAGACCCGCGACGCCGCCTACATCCGCCAGGACTTCTTCGGCGCCGACCCGGCGCTGGTGGAGATGGCGAAGCTGCTGAGCGACGACAAGATCCTCGAGGTCTTCCACCTCTCGCGCGGTGGTCACGAGGCCCGCAAGGTCTACGCCGCGTACAAGGCCGCCGTCGAGCACAAGGGCGCGCCGACCGTGATCCTGGCCCAGACGGTCAAGGGCCACACCCTCGGCGAGGGCTTCGCGTCGAAGAACGCCAACCACCAGATGAAGAAGCTGACGGTGGACGAGTTCAAGGCGATGCGGGACCTGCTGGAGCTGCCGATCAAGGACAGCGACTTCGTCGACGGCGTGGTGCCCTACGGCCACCCGGGCGCCGACTCCCCCGAGGTCCGCTACCTCCAGGAGCGCCGCGCTGCCCTCGGCGGCCCGGCCCCGGCCCGCCGTACGCACGCGCTGGCCCCGCTGCCCGCGCCCGCCGAGAAGGCCTTCGCCTCCTTCGACAAGGGCTCCGGCTCGCAGAACGTGGCCACCACCATGGCCTTCGTCCGCCTCATCAAGGACCTGGTCCGCGACAAGGAGACGGGCAAGCGCTGGGTGCCGATCGTCCCCGACGAGGCGCGCACCTTCGGCATGGAGTCGCTCTTCCCGTCCCTCGGGATCTACTCCCCCAAGGGCCAGACGTACGAGCCGGTCGACCGCGACCAGCTGATGTACTACAAGGAGGCCAAGAACGGCCAGATCCTCAACGAGGGGATCACCGAGGCCGGTTCGATGGCCGACTTCATCGCCGCGTCGACCGCGTACGCGACGCACGGCGAGGCGATGATCCCCTTCTACATCTTCTACTCGATGTTCGGCTGGCAGCGCACGGCCGACCAGATGTGGCAGCTCGGCGACCAGCTCGGCCGCGGCTTCCTCGTCGGCGCGACGGCGGGCCGTACGACCCTGACGGGCGAGGGCCTGCAGCACGCCGACGGCCACTCGCCGGTGATCGCGGCGACGAACCCGGCGGCGCTGACGTACGACCCCGCCTTCGCCTACGAGATCGCGGTCATCGTCCGTGAGGGTCTGCGCCGGATGTACGGCGAGGCCAAGCCGGGCGAGGACCAGAACGTCTTCTACTACCTGACGGTCTACAACGAGCCGCTGCCGCAGCCGGCCAAGCCGGCCGGGCTCGGCATCGACGAGGGCGTCGTCAAGGGCCTGTACCGCTTCAACACCGCGGAGTCCGCGGGCGTGACCGCCCCGGCCAACGCCCCGCGCATCCAGCTGCTGGGCTCCGGTACGGCGATCCACTGGGCGCTGGAGGCACAGCAGCTGCTCGCCGAGGAGTGGGGCGTGGCCGCCGACGTGTGGTCCGCGACCTCCTGGTCGGAGCTGCGCCGTGACGCGATGGAGGCCGACGCGGCCCTGCTGCGCGGCGAGGAGCGCGTGCCGTACGTCCGCCAGGCGCTCCAGGGCGCCGAGGGCCCGGTCCTGGCCGTCTCCGACTACATGCGCCAGGTCCCGGACCAGATCGCGCAGTGGGTCGAGCAGGACTACTCCTCGCTGGGCGCCGACGGCTTCGGCCTCTCCGACACCCGCGAGGCGGCCCGCCGCCACTTCGGCGTCGACGCCCGGTCGATCGTCGTCGCGGCCCTGGCCCAGCTCGCCAAGCGCGGCGAGGTCAAGGCGACGGCGGTGAAGGAGGCCCGGGAGAAGTACGGGCTGTAATCACCGAGGTCCTGTGAAGGGGTACGGCTGCTGCCCGTACCCCTTCCTGGTCTTCCTGGTCTTCCTGGTCTTCCTGGTCTTCCTGGTCTTCCTGGTCTTCCTGGTCTTCCTGGTCTTCCTGGTCTTCCTGGTCTTCCTGGTCTTCCTGGTCTTCCTGGTCTTCCTTGTCAATGGCTCCCGGCATCATGAAGGGCATGCGCGCCGCACGTCTCATCAAGATGGTGCTCCTTCTCCAGTCCCGGCCCTCCATGACCGCGGCCGAGCTGGCACGGGAGCTGGAGGTGTCGGAGCGGACGGTCACGAGGGACGCACAGGCGCTGTCGGAGGCGGGGGTGCCGGTGTATGCCGACCGGGGCCGGGCCGGCGGGTACCGGCTGGTCGGGCGGTACCGCACGCGACTGACGGGGCTGGCGCGGAGCGAGGCCGAGGCGCTGTTCCTGAGCGGGGTGCCGGGGGCGCTGCGGGAGATGGGTCTGGAGGATGCCGCCTCAGCGGCCCGGCTGAAGGTCTCCGCCGCGCTGCTGCCGTCTCTGCGGGACGCCCCGGACAGCGCCGCCCAGCGGTTCCATCTGGACGCGCCCGCGTGGTTCCGGGAGCCGGAGACGCCCGCGCTGCTGCCCGTGATCGCCGAGGCGGTGTGGGACGACCGGCGGATCGGCGCCGTCTACCGGCGCGGGGACACGGCTGTCGAGCGGGAGCTGGAGCCGTACGGGCTCGTGCTGAAGGCGGGGGTCTGGTACCTGTGCGCGCGGGTGGCCGACGGCGGCTCCTTCCGGACCTACCGGATCGACCGGTTCGGTGCCGTCGACGCCCGCGACGAGCGCTTCAGCCGTGACCCGGGATTCGACCTGCCCGGCCACTGGGCCGGGCAGGCCGAGCGGTTCGCCCGGTCGATCCTGCACGCCGAGGCCGTCGTACGGCTGTCCCCGGACGGCGTGCGCAGGCTGCCGTACGCCGTCGACCCGCTCTCCGCGCGCGAGGCGCTCACCAGCGCGGGCGAGCCGGATGCCGAGGGGTGGGTGACGGTGACCGTGCCGGTGGAGTCGGAGGAGGTCGCGCACACCCAGCTGACGGCGCTCGGCCCGGAGGCCGAGGTGCTGGCGCCGCAGAGCCTGCGGGAGCGGTTCGCGGCGGACGCGGCCGGGCTCGCCGCGCGGTACGGGCGCAAGGACGTCTCATAACGATCCGCCACACTCCACGTGCGCCCTACCCGCTCAGGCCCGATGCTGGTGCCGTGATGGAAGAGTCGGAGTTCTGGGAGCTGATCAACGCCGCCCGCGAGGCCGCCGAGGGCGACCCCGAGGAGCAGGCCGACCTGCTCGTGGAGCGGCTGCTCCAGCTGGACCCGGAGACGGTCCTGGACTTCGCCCGTCATTTCGAGTCCCGCTACAACCGCGCCTACCGCTGGGACCTGTGGGGCGCCGCCTGGGTGCTGCTGGACGGGGCCAGCGACGACGCGTTCGACTTCTTCCGGTGCTGGCTGATCGGCCAGGGCCGGGAGGTCTTCGAGGGCGCCGTGCACGCCCCGGACTCGATGGCGGAGCTGCTGGACGAATTCGACGAGGAGATCGACGGCGACGGCGAGGAGCTGGGCTACGCCGCGGACGAGGCGTACGAGCAGCTCACCGGTACCGTCGCCCCGGACCTGGGTATTGCGCCCGCGCCCGCAGAACCGGAGGGGACGCCGGTCGACTTCGAGAACGAGGCGGTCCTCGCCGGGCTTTATCCCAAACTTTGGGAGCGTTTCAAGGGCTGATTCCGCCGCCAAATTCGACCGAAAACGTTCCATCGGGCCCACCGAATGGCCCTCTTCCCGGCCTGAGCTGCGGATTCACCCGCGCCCTCGGTATCTCCCGTCCCACAGGACACACCGTCAGAAACCGTGCGCCAGGCGCGTGTTCCACGCCTTCCGTGCGCCGGGGGTAGGCTGAGCCCATTCCGCAGGGCGGCCAGGTAGCAGGACGCCCCGAGCAGGGTGCCAGCGGCAGTCTGCCAGGTGGCAACCTGCCGGTGGCGGCTCGAAGTCATCCTCGAAAAGAATCGGGACCGCGAGGAGATGACATCGAAAGATCCGGCTCTGGAACGGCGCAGGGTGCGTCTCGCCCTGCGCAACTACCGCAATGACGCGCGCATCAGCCAGCCCGAGGTGGCCGAGCGCCTGTCCTGGTCACCGTCCAAGGTCATCCGCATCGAGGGCGGCTCCGTAGGGGTGTCCGTGACCGACCTGCGCGCCCTCCTCGATCTCTACGGCGTGGTGGACGAAAGGATCCGCCGCGATCTGGAGCAGGCCACCCGGGAGAGCCGGCGGCCGCCCTGGTGGAGCGCGTTCCGGGAGGTGGTGAGCCCGCAGTTCGCCGCGTACCTCGGCCTGGAGAGCGCGGCGGGCGAACTGTCCGCCTACGACCCGGCACTCGTCCCCGGCCTGCTGCAGACCGAGGGCTACACCCGCGCGCTGCTGGCGGACGGCCAGCGCCCGGCCGCCAGGACCGACGCGATCGTCCGACTGCGGGCCGAGCGGCAGCGGCGGCTGCTCCGGGAGGCGGCCGAGCCACGGCTCAGGTTCCTGGTCGACGAGGCGGCGCTGCGCCGCTGGGTCGGCGGGCCGGACACCATGCGCGAGCAGCTGGAGCGGCTGAAGTCCGCGGCCCGCATCCCGCATGTGGAGCTGAGTGTCGTGCCCTTCACGCTGGGCGCGCACCCGGTGCTGCGCAACGGCTCGATCGCGCTGACGTTCCGGGGCGGCGACGACGTGCTCTTCGTCGAGGGCCCGAGCGGCGCGCTGACGATCCGCGACGACCAGGAGGCCGTCGACGAGTACCTGGCCAGGTTCGAGGAGTCGCGCGGGAAAGCCGTGTCCGGCGACGAGGCCATCGGCTTCATCGACGAGGTGCTGGCCCAGTACCCGTCCTAGCAGTTCCACCGCACTGGAGACAGTCGGGCAGAGATCGGAGAGGGCCCGTGGCGGGTGTCTTCACCTGGATAGGGCAGTGGCGGCGGGCAGGTAATGGCGCCGGCCCCGGCACACCTGTGCCGGAAACCGCGGGTGAGCCGTCGGAGCCGGCCGGCGAGGAGATACCGGGCGGGGCAGCCGACGAGGACCAGCTGCCCGAACCCGCCGGCGCGGAGCCGATACAGCCGACCGCGATCATCCCGGGCGGCGGGAACGGCCTCCTCTCGCCCAGGGAAGCACTCCCCGAGCGGCCCCCGACCGACAACGACGTGCGGATCTTCTTCCTGTACGCGGTCCTCGGCTCGGACGAAGGCCAGAAGCGGGCCGTCAGGCTCGCGCGTGGCCTCGCCGCCATCGCTCTGGCCGTGGGCACGGCCACGACGCTCGTCACCCTCGCTGTCCACGCCTTGGTGCACACGTTCGCCCCGGGGTCCACCCCGTCCATGGGCACCCTGGGATGGAGCGTGGGCGGATTCACGGGCGTCGCCGGGCTCTTCTGGGGCCGTCAGCGCATCCGCACGTGGCTCCGCAACCGTCGGCAGAGCTCCGCTACTCCTCCGCCCGGAACCGATGAGGAAGGCGGCGGGCAGCAGCCGTAGTACCCCGGTCGAGCAGCACGCCCGCGAGGGCCGCCGTCACCGCGCCCGACACCCCCCACACCCACGGCCGCAGTTCCGGTGTCACCGCCAGGGAGAGCAGGACGCCCACCAGCGTCGCCGTACCCCCCGAGAGCACGAAGCCGATGACGAGCAGGACGACCAGAGGCAAGAGCGCTCTGCCCCGCGGCCGGTCCGCGTTCCCGGCGGGAAGCGGCGTCTTCGCGGATTCCCCCATCTCGCCCCCAGGCGGCTTAATTGGACTCTGGTGGTGATGCGGATGTCTTGTCACTGCTGGGCCCAATCGAAGCACAGCCACCCCCTGTCCCTGTCCTCGCCCCGGTCCCATGGCCGGAAGTCGCCCCTCACGCCGGCCCTTCCAGGGTTCTACCGCATAACGCACGCAGGAACCCCTCCCAGGCCGAAGCCTGGAAGGCGATGACATGCCCGTCCGGACGATGCGACGCGCGCACCCGAACTCCCCCGTCCGTCAGGGCGACTTCCACGCACTCGTACGGGTCGCATGCACTGCTTTTGCGCCAGCCGAGTGCGAGCAGGTCACCGTCGCCCACCCCTGACTCCCCCTCACCCACGGTCGGCGACCGCGCGGCCGGAGGCTGCTTCGTGCCTGGAAACCCCCGTATTTCCCGCTTTCGCCGGTCCGCACGCACCGTACCGCACACGCGCGGAGCCCCGCAGGATGACGGCGGGAGTGGCCAGTGCGCGGCACAACCCGACCGCCGGTCACTCACTCCTGCCTCGCTTTTGCCCTGAAAAGGTTAGGCTCTCCGAAGCGTTGCGCCAAGTTGCAAACAAGCCCGATTGCCTTGTCACACAAGGGACTTGGCGCTCTCGTGTTCCGGCGCGTGCAGCGGCGGCGCGGCGTTGGCCCGGTCGAGGGCCGAGGCGGTGGCGGCGGCCGGACCGACCACGACCGCCGCGACGACACAGATCACGGTCCAGGGTCCGCGCACCGCCCGGGCCCACGCGGAGCCCGCCGGCGCGGACCGCCGCGCCTGCCCGTCCTGCCGCTGTGTACGACCGCTCATCGTTGCCCCGCCTCCCGTCGGCGCGCCCCTGCGTGAGCGCGTGCCTCGACGGTAGGGCGGCGGGCTCAGGGGGTCCGGTGAGCCGCCTGTGGCGTTCCTGTGGGCGTGCCGCCCGCCGTCGTACGGCCCTGCAGCCGGGCCGCTCTCTGCCGGATCTCCGGAAGCCGGGCGGTCAGGGCGGCGCCGGGGCAGGTGGTCATGTAGCCGTCGGTGTGGCCGGCCACGACGGGCAGCGTGGCGGTGGTCCCGGCCCGGTAGCGGCTCCGGTCGTTGCTGGAGACCAGGCGGGTGCGGGCGCGCGGGTCGACGTCGGCGAGGCCGAGTTTCCAGGCGGCGAGGGCGGCGATCGCGTCGGTCATGGCCTGCGGGACGGGAACGCCCGCGGTGAAGGTGCCGAGGGCGGCGATACCGGTGGTGCGGTGGTTGAAGCCCTGGGCGTGGGCGCCGGTGACGGGCCGGTCGACACCTCCGGCACGGCCCTCGTAGATGGTGCCGCAGCGGTCGACGAGGAAGTTGTAGCCGATGTCGTCCCAGCCGCGGATGCCGGTCTGGCCGCTGTACAGGTGCCGGATGATGCGGGGTGCGTCGGCGCAGTCGTAGCGGTTGGGCGAGTCGGTGTGGTGGACGAAGACGGCGACCACCTTGTCGTCGTAGCGCGGGGGCGGCCGGCGGTGCCGGGCGGTGGCGCGGTCCAGCCAGGCGGAGCGGGGCACGATGTGCGGCCGGGCGGCGCGGTGGGCCGTCGCGGGCCGGGCCTCGGCGGGGTCGGCGAGGTGGATCATCGTGGGGCGCTCGACGCCGCGGGCGCACAGCGCCAGCGCGAGGACGGCGCTCAGGCCGGGCAGACACCCGAGCAGCACCAGCACGCTGCCGGGAAGGGGAGCGCCCCGCCGCCCTTCCCGCGGCGTTCTTCGGAAGACACGCATGGATCCACTGTCGGGCTGGTCTTCCGGGCCCGCGATGTGTGCTGTGCCACCCGGTGGAACCATCGTCCTGGTCCAGGACGTTTCTGGGGGTATACGCACACGTGGCCGGTTCGCCGTCCCGGTGGCCTTCACGCGCGCGTGACTGATCAACGGGCCCGTCCCGCCCGTATCAGAAGGGGTCCGAGAGAAAGGCGGCTCCGTGGACCTGCTCGACCTGGTGCTTGTGCTGGTGGTCCTCGTCTACGCGGCGTCCGGTTACCGGCGCGGGCTGGTGGCCGGATGTCTGTCGCTGGCCGGGTTCGTGGGCGGCGCGGTCGTCGGTGTGTGGGTGCTGCCGTGGGTGACCGGCCTGGTGGCGCGCGGGTCGGCGGCGGCGACCGTGCTGGCGGTGGTGACGGTGCTGATGCCGGGGATGGTGGGGCACGAGCTGGCGGGCCGGCTGGCCCTGCGGCTGCGGCGGGAGCTGGACCGGGAGGGCCGGGGTCCGCTGCGGGTGGCGGACGGGATAGGGGGTGCTGCGGCCAACTCGGTCGCCGTGCTGATCGTGGCCTGGGTCGCGGCGAGTGTGCTGGCCGCTTCCTCGTCGCAGACCCTGACGACGGCGATACGGAACTCGGCGTTGCTGGGTGCGGTGCAGCAGACGATGCCGGGCACGACCCCCGTGTGGTTCTCCCGGGCCACCTCCGCGCTGACCGAGGCGGGCTTCCCGCAGGTCTTCAACCCGTTCGAGAACGAGTCGACGGCCCAGGTGGCCAGACCCACCGGCGACAGTGTCACGCCCGCGGCGGCGAACGCGGCCAGGCGGAGCACGGTGAAGATCGAGGGCGCGACCGGCACCGAGGGCCGGGAGGGCAGCGGCTTCGTGTACTCCCCGCAGCATGTGATGACGAACGCGCACGTGGTGGCGGGCATCGGGCATCCGAGCGTGCGGGTGGGCGGGGCCGGGCGGTCGTACGAGGCCCGGGTGGTGCTCTTCGACCCCGACCGGGATGTGGCGGTGCTGTACGTGCCCGAGCTGCGTGCCCCGGTGCTGCGGTTCGACCGGAGCGCGGTGCGCGGCGACCCGGCGGTGGTCGCGGGCTATCCGCAGGACGGGAGCCTGGACCTGCAGGCGGCGACGGTGGCGAACCGGGTGCGGGCGACCGGCCAGAACATCTACAACAACCGTACGGTCACCCGGGAGATCTACTCGATCCGCTCGACGGTCCGGCCGGGCAACTCCGGCGGCCCGCTGCTGACCACCGACGGCCGGGTGTTCGGCGTGGTCTTCGCCCGCTCCACCTCGGACGCCGAGACGGGGTACGTCCTGACGGCGGCCGAGGTGGCGGGCGACGCGGGGCGCGCGGACACGGCGACGACGCCGGTGGACACGGGCCCGCTGGTCACGTCGTAGCGCTCAGGCGGCGCTCACAGGGAGCGGCCCATGAACACGTCGTCGGCGTACTTTCCCCGGAGCAGGAACTCCTCGGGCAGCACGCCCTCGACCACGAACCCCTCGGACTCGTAGAGCCGGCGGGCCGGGGTGTTGTGCCCGAGCACGCGCAGGGTGATGCGGCGCGCGCCGCGCGCCCGCGCCTGTTCGACGGCGGCCCGGATCAGCGCGCGGCCGACGCCCTTGCCGCGGGCGTCGTCGTGGACGGCGAGTCCCTGGATCTGCCGTACGTGCGCGTTCGCGGCGAGCGGGGTCGGGAAGCCGAGGAGGACGTAGCCGACGACGCGCCCGCCGAGCTCGGCGACCAGCGTGTCCTCGGGGGTGTGCCGGTCACCGAAGAAGGGGTCGTACGGCGGCTGCGGCTCGGGTACGACCGCGTGCAGCGTGGACCAGGTGGCCTTGTCGAGGAGGGTCAGCTCCTGGTCGTCCTCGGGCAGGGCGATGCGTATGTACGGCTCCGGCATGACGGCCACCCTATGACGGCGGATGACGCCGACCCACGGGAATTTACGCTGATCCTGCGGGCCGGAGGCGCATGCTGGGATCATGGAACTTTCAAGAATCGCCGTGGCCGGAGCGTCCGGTCTGATCGGCAGCGCCCTGGTGCGGTCCCTGACCGCCGACGGGCACGAGGTGGTGCGCCTGGTCCGCCGTGCGCCCCGGGACGGGAGCGAGGTCCGCTGGGACCCGGCGCGGCAGCAGGTGGACGCGGGCGGGCTGGCCGGCTGCGACGTGGTGGTCAACCTCGCGGGGGCGGGGATCGGCGACCGGCGCTGGACGCCGGAGTACAAGCGCCTGATCCGGGACAGCCGGGTGCTGGGCACGGCGGCGCTGGCCGAGGCGGTGGCCTCGCTGGACACCCCGCCGCGGGTGTTCGTGAACGGCAGCGCGATGGGCATCTACGGCGACACCGGCGACCGGGCCGTGGACGAGGACGCGCCGCCGGGGGACGGTTTCCTGCCGTCTCTGTGCGTGGAGTGGGAGGAGGCGGCGGCGCCCGTGCAGGAGGCGGGCGTGCGGACGGTGTTCCTGCGCACGGGACTGGTGGTCGCGCGCGGCGGCGGGGCCTGGGGGCGGCTGTTCCCGCTGTTCAGGGCGGGGCTCGGGGGGCGCATGGGCGACGGGCGGCAGTACTGGTCGTACATCGCGCTGCACGACGAGGTCGCCGCGATCCGGCATCTCATCGACCACGACACGCTGTCCGGGCCGTTCAACCTGACCGCGCCGCAGCCGCTGACGAACCGTGAGGTCACCCGGGCGATGGGGCGGGTGCTGCACCGGCCGACGCTGTTCGCGGTGCCGGCTCCCGTGCTGCGGACGGTGCTGGGCGAGATGGCCGGGGAGGTGCTGGGCAGCCTGCGGGTGGTGCCGAAGCGGCTGCTGGAGTCGGGGTTCACCTTTGCGTTCCCGGGCATCGAGGACGCGATCCGCGCTGCCTGACCTGACTTCGGGAATCTCCTGAGACCTCCTGCGATCTCTTGTGACCGTATGCGACCGCCGTGCGACCGTGCCCTGTTGATGCGCGACTGTTCCTGACCGATCGCGGCCCTAACCTCGACCCGAACTCGGGTATTCCCGGAGCCAGTTGGGGGCATCACGTCTCCACCGGCCGCGCAACCACAGGAGGGGCCTCGTGCTTGAGCCCGCGTACCAGGTGGACGTCGTCATCGTGGGAGCCGGCATAGCCGGACTCTCGGCGGCCCATCGGCTCACCAGCGCAGGAGTAACGACCGCAGTCCTGGAGGCCGCCCCTTACGCGGGCGGCCGTATGTCGACCGAGAAGGTCGACGGCTTCCGGCTCGACCGCATCGGACAACTGCTGTCCACGTCCTATCCCGAACTCCGGCTCACCCCGGGGCTCGGCTCGCTCGCCCTGCGCCGCTTCGCGCCGGGCGTCCTGCTGCACCGCGACGGACGCACGCACCGGGCGGGTGCACCGGCGGCCGGAGGGAGCGCAAGGGGCGCACTCCATGTGGTGCGCGCCCTGGCAAGCGCCCCCAGGGGTTCGGCGGCCACGCCGGGCCGGGCCGGTGCGCCGCTGGGCGGCGCGGTCGACCAGGCACGGCTCGGCACCGCCCTGGGCCGCATCGCCGCCACCCCCGTCGAACGCCTGCTGTCCCGGCCCGAACTGCCCGCCGCGCAGGCGCTCGCGGCCCGTGGGGTGCCCGCCCGGACGATCGACGGCTTCCTGCGTCCGCTGCTCGCCGCGCTGCTGTGCGACCCGGAGCTGACCACGTCCAGCCGGTGCGCCGACCTGGCGCTGCACTCCTTCGCGAGCGGGCGGCTGTGCGTGCCGGAGGGCGGCGCGGAGGTGCTGCCGGAGCAGCTGGCCCGCGCGCTGCCGGCCGGCACCGTGCACACCGGGGTGCGGGTCACCTCCGTGTCCACGACCTCGGTGACCACGGCCGAGCACGGTGAGATCCGCTGCCGTGCGGTGCTGCTGGCGACCGACGCGCGGGCCGCGGCCGAACTGCTGCCGGGCCTCAGGGTGCCGGACTTCCACCCGGTGACGGTCGTCCACCACACCACGGACGACCCGACGGCGGTCTTCGCGACGGGCACGTCACTGCTGCTGGACGCCGACCGCGGTGGGCCGGTCGCACACACGGCGGTGCTCAGCACCGTGGACCCGAGCCGCGCGCCGGCCGGCCGGGTCCTGATCTCCTCGACGGTCCTGGGCACCCCGCCCGACGGAATCGACACCGCCGTCCGCATCCACCTCTCCCGGCTCTACGGCACCTCGACGCGCCGCTGGGAGACGCTGGCGGTGCATCACACACCGGAAGCGGTACCGGCGATGCGCCCACCGCACGATCTGCGCCGCCCGGTACGCCTGCTGGCGGGCCTGTACGTCTGCGGCGACCACCGCGACACCAGCACGGTCCAGGGAGCCCTGCACTCGGCCCACCGCGCCACCACGGCGATCCTGTCCGACCTGGGCGCAGCAGGCTCGGTGAACAGGGCGGACCCGGCCCCGACGATGCCGCGCGCCGCGTAGACCGACGGGCCCCCGCTCAGCCCAGTGCCGCAACCTTGTCCCGGTACCCCCTCACCGGTGCCGCGTCCTTGTACGGCTCCAGACGCCGTTCGAAGTCCTTGACGTACTCGATCGCGCGAGCGGACCGCATCTCCGCCGCCTGGCCGGCGGCCTCCGCGGCCAGCGTGCAGGCCTGGTCGAGTTCGCCGAGGCCGAGCCGGGCGGTGGCGAGGACGACCCGGCAGAAGAGGCGGCTGCGGGCGTAGGAGGGGGCGCGGAGCTGGAGGGAGCGTTCCGCGTGCTGTGCGGCGGCCCGGAACTGCTGCAGGTCACGGTGGCAGTGCCCGAACTCGTCGGCGAGCTGCGCCTCGTCGAAGAACCGGGCCCAGTACGGCACCTCGTCCCCGGGCCGGGCCGCCTCCAGGGCGCGCTCGGCCCGCACCAGCGCCCCGGTGCACGCCCTCACCTCCCCGAGCACCCCGTGCGCGCGGGCCTCGGAGGCGTGCAGCAGCGCCTGCACGACCGGCGGCGCGCCGGTGCCCACCCCCTGCTGCGCCACCCGGGCCAGCTGCACCGCCTCCCTGCCGTGCCCGAGGTAGACGGCCTGACGGCTCATGGTGACCAGCACGTAGGAGCCGTAGGCCCGGTCCCCGGCCGCCTGGGCGAGCCGCAGGGCCTGCACGAAGTACCGCTGGGCGAGTCCGTGCGCGGCGATGTCGTACGAGGTCCAGCCCGCGAGCCGGGTGAGGTCGGAGGCCGCCGCGAACAGCCGGCGGCCGGTCTGCTCGTCGTAGACGCCGCGCAGCATCGGCTCGCACTCGTGCTCCAGATAGCGCACCAGGGCCTGCCGTGCGTGGCCGCCGCCGTACGCGTCGTCGAGGGTGCGGAACAGCTCGCCGACCGAGCGCAGCGCGGCGATGTCGCCGCCGGTGACCTTGTGGCCGGGGGCGCGGGCGGCGTGTCCGCGGGGCCGGTGCGGAGCCGGTACGGCTTCCGGCCGGTCCTTGAGGGCGGGGCGGCCCTGGGCGGGCACCCGGGCCACCGGCTCACGGGCCACCCGGTCGTCGGCCTTGCCGATCAGCCAGTCCCGGCTGGGCACGACGAGCCCCGCCGGAGTGAAGGCGATCTTGCGCAGCTCGGCGTGGCTGCCGGAGTCCTTGCGCCACAGCCCGCTGACGATGTCGACGGCCTCCTCCGGGGTGGCCGCGAACTCCAGGCCGGCGTACACCGGGGCGCAGGCGTCCAGGCCGAGATCCTGGGCCGTGAGGCGGCGCCCGAGCCGGCGGGTGAAGACCTCGGCGATCAGCGCGGGCGTCGTACCGCGGGGCTGCTGGCCGCGCAGCCACCGGGTGACCGATGTCTTGTCGTATCTGAGGTCCAGCCCGTGCTCCAGACCGAGCTGGTCGACGCGACGGGCCAGACCCGCGTTGGAGAACCCCGCCTCTGCGATGAGCGCGGCGAGCTGGCGGTTGGGGGTGCGCTGCGCGGGTCGGTCCGTCATCTGTGGTGCGGTCTCCTGCCTTCCGGGCTTCTGAAGTGCCGGGATTGCCTGTGAGCAGCCCTTATGGCCTATTGGACGGCGCGAATGTAGCGGAGAGTGAGCAGGTGATCGCACGGTTCGCCATGTATTCATCCGATCGTGTGAGGATTGCCCGCAAGGCTGACGTACGCCGGTCGGACGTACAGTGGCGTGGGCGCGTTACAGGCCTGACACACCGGTTCGCTGAGGGAGGCGCTTGCCGTGAGTGAGTTGCGGTTCGTCCGCATGGGGTTCGGTGCGGATGCCGTCGATTACCAGGAGGCGTGGGACGAGCAGCGCCGGGTGCACACGGCCCGGTTCGCCGACGAGGTTCCCGACACCGTGATCCTCCTGGAACACCCCCCGGTGTACACGGCGGGCCGCCGCACCGAGGACAGCGAGCGCCCGCTGGACGGCACCCCGGTCATCGACGTGGACCGCGGCGGCAAGATCACCTGGCACGGCCCCGGCCAGCTGGTCGGCTACCCGATCCAGAAGCTGCCCCGCCCGGTGGACGTCGTCGCCCATGTGCGCCGCCTCGAAGAGGCGCTCATCCGCACCTGTGCCGAGTTCGGCCTGGAGACCACCCGGGTCGAGGGCCGCAGCGGCGTGTGGGTGCTCGGCGACCCGGTCGAGCAGCGGCCTGCGCTCGGCGGGCTCTCCCTCGACTTCGACCCGCGCCTCACCGACGAGGAGTTCGACCCCCGCCTCGACGGCCCGGAGTACGCGCCCTCCAACGCCGGCCAGCGCCGCGAGGACCGCAAGATCGCCGCGATCGGCATCCGGGTCGCCAAGGGCGTCACGATGCACGGCTTCGCCCTCAACGTGAACCCCGACAACAAGTGGTTCGACCGGATCATCCCGTGCGGCATCCGGGACGCGGGGGTGGCCTCCCTGGCCAACGAGCTCGGCCGGGACATCACCATCGAGGACGTCCTGCCGGTGGCGGAGCGCCACCTGAAGGACATCCTGGAGAACGCGGAACTGAAGCCCCGCGTGATCGAAAAGGCCACGGCCTGATCAGGGAATGCGCCCTGCGGCCGCGAGGTTGGCCTCACCGGTAGGGCTCAGTTAACACGGGCGTACCCTGGTGTACGCCGAAGAATCGAAGCTACAGGGAGCCGCTGTGTCCGCAGTCACGCCCGACGGACGCAAGATGCTGCGCCTGGAGGTCCGCAACAGCCAGACCCCCATCGAGCGCAAGCCCGAGTGGATCAAGACCCGGGCGAAAATGGGTCCCGAGTACACGAAGATGCAGAACCTCGTGAAGAGCGAGGGCCTGCACACGGTCTGCCAGGAAGCCGGCTGCCCGAACATCTACGAGTGCTGGGAGGACCGCGAGGCGACCTTCCTCATCGGCGGCGACCAGTGCACCCGGCGCTGCGACTTCTGCCAGATCGACACCGGCAAGCCCGAGGCCCTGGACCGCGACGAGCCGCGCCGCGTGGGCGAGTCCGTCGTCACCATGGACCTGAACTACGCCACCATCACCGGCGTCGCCCGCGACGACCTGGAGGACGGCGGCGCCTGGCTGTACGCCGAGACCGTGCGCCAGATCCACCGGCAGACCGCCGAGCGCGAGGGCGGCCGTACGAAGGTGGAGCTGCTGGCCCCCGACTTCAACGCGGTCCCCGAGCAGCTGGCCGAGGTCTTCTCCGCCCGCCCCGAGGTCTTCGCGCACAACGTCGAGACCGTGCCCCGGATCTTCAAGCGGATCCGCCCCGGCTTCCGCTACGAGCGCTCGCTGAAGGTCATCACCGAGGCCCGCGACTACGGCCTGGTCACCAAGTCCAACCTGATCCTCGGCATGGGCGAGACCCGCGAGGAGGTCAGCGAGGCGCTCAAGCAGCTGCACGACGCCGGCTGCGAGCTGGTCACCATCACCCAGTACCTGCGCCCCTCCGTGCGCCACCACCCGGTGGAGCGCTGGGTCAAGCCGCAGGAGTTCGTGGAGCTGAAGGAGGAGGCCGAGCAGATCGGCTTCTCCGGTGTGATGTCCGGCCCGCTCGTGCGGTCCTCCTACCGCGCCGGGCGCCTGTACCAGATGGCGATCGAGAAGCGCGGTTCGTACATCGCGACCCAGGCTGTGTGAATTCGCGCACAAGCAATTACTGGCCAGTAATGGCCGAGTCGACGCGGTCCTGACCGTCCTCGCTGATGAGGGCAGCCATCAGGGCCGCGTCAGCGTTTCGGCGCTCTGTATCAAAGCTTCATTGGTGTTTGACCGGTCGGACACGCCCTGGTAACACCAATCAGTGACTCTGGTATCACGCCCCGTACACCACCCGATCCGAGGGGGGACCTCGATCATGCAGGCCGCGCCCGTTCGCGCCACCGCCATCCCGACCTTCACCGACGCGCTCCGCGCCGTCGAGTCCCTGCTGATGAGCGGCGGACAGCGCACCGCCCGCCGCAACGCCTGGACCTCCGTGCTGGAGGACCGCCGCCGCGCCAAGGACCGGGTCGAGGCACAGCGCGTCCTGGAGCAGGCCGCCACCCGTTCCTGACCCCCCTCCCCCGGCGGGCACTGCCGTCGTGGGCACTCCCGGGGCCACGTAGACTTCGTGGCATGGCGAGGAAGGAAACCGCGGCGGACGCCGCGAACGCAGGGCGACTGAAGCAGATCGCCCTCACGTACAAGATGACCCGGAAGGCCGACAAGACGATCGGTCTTGTCCTCGGGGCCGTCGGCATCGGCACCCTCGGTGTGTTCCTCGCGATCGGCTTCCTGATCGGCCACCCGGTCTATCTCGGCATCCTGGGCCTGCTGCTGGGCGTTCTCGCGACGGCGATCGTGTTCGGGCGCCGGGCCGAGCGGGCCGCCTTCGGGCAGATGGAGGGCCAGCCGGGCGCCGCAGCGGCCGTACTGGACAACATCGGCCGGGGCTGGACGACGACCCCCGCGGTGGCGATGAACCGCAGCCAGGACGTGGTGCACCGGGCCGTCGGCAAGGCCGGCATCGTGCTGGTCGCCGAGGGCAACCCGAACCGGGTGAAGACCCTGCTGGCCGCCGAGAAGAAGAAGATGAACCGCATCGTGGCGGACGTGCCGGTGCACGACGTGATCGTGGGCACGGGCGAGGGCCAGGTCGAGCTGAAGAAGCTGCGCACGACCATGCTCAAGCTCCCGCGCGTGCTCACCGGCCCCCAGGTGACCACCACCAACGACCGGCTGCGCGCCATGGGCGACCTGATGAGCAACATGCCGCTGCCGAAGGGTCCGATTCCCGGACGTGGCCCTGGCGGTCGCTCCCCCCGGATGCCGCGAGGATGACACCCGGCCTCACCTCCCCGCTCATCTCCATGGGCGGCAGGGGGTGAGGATCAACGGGAGGGGTACCTTCGTAGCCCTCCAGGGCCTCCATGAGTCCTTCCCAGAGGCCTGACGCAGTCCAGCGCCGCCAGTGCCCGCGCAGGCCCGTAGAGCCGTACTTCGCCTCGAGTTCGGGCCAGCGGGCACCGGTCCGCGCCTTCTCCAAGAACGCTTCCAACACGACGCGCGGCGCGAGCCCGCCCTTCTGGCGCGGGGTGGGACCTCCGCCTGGGAAGCGAACCGTTCCCATGACCCGATCCCAGGCCGCGTCTGTGAGATCGGGGACCATGCGTTCGTTCTTCCGGAACCACTCCGCCACCGAGCAGACCAGCCCCTTGCGCATCGGCGGAGGAGGACCGGTCACCTTGATACGGATGTTGAGGAGTTCCATGAACTCCTGCTGTTGTTCGCCGGACAGCTCCTCCAGGCGGTGGTGTGCCATCTCCGCGAGAGCCTGAAGGTTCTTCGCGCGCTCCTCCCCCATGGCCACCTCAACCTGCCAAGCGGCAACCTCTCCCCGCGTCTTCTCCAGTTGTGCCAGTTCCTCCAGCAAGGGCTTCACGGCCCGCTCAACGGCGGCTTCGGCTTCCTCCGGAGTGCGCCCCTTGCGCAGTTCCCGTTTGGTCACCACGACAGTCGTGACGTCGATCGTGTCGTTCTGCTCCGCGATGTGCTGATCCAGTTCGGCGAGCCTCGACGTCAGGTCGACGTTCTGCCCGACCGTCGTTCCCACCCACTCCTCAGCCATGGCCCGGAGGCGCTCGGCATCGCCGAGAAGTTCACAGACTTCCATCCATGCCCACTTCTCCACGCCGCCTGCGTTGATCTGGGAGCAGGAGCAGGTGGGCGCGCCGGGGTAGGCCTCGGCTTTGCCCGTGCAGCGATAGTGCCGAGTTGTCGCCTCAGCGCGAGTGGCTCCCACATAGTGCTTGCCACAAGGGCTCATGATCCGGCCCGAAAGCGTGTATACCCGCCTGGGACCCGCAGCGGCACGAGCAAGTTTGGCAGTCGCTCGCCGGAGCTCGGCGACCTCTTCCGGAGTGAAGACGGGGTCCAGGTCGATGACGATGGACTCGCCCCACACCGGACGGCCGTCCGGTCCCAGCTCGGCGTTCTTGGGGCTCCTGAAGACGAACCGGGCGTTGAGCAGATCCTCATCCATCAACCGCGAGCGGATATTAGCTCTACTCCAAGGCTTACCGGACCGGGTCAACAGCCCTTCGGCGTTGAGGCTCAGCGCCACCGTTTCCCAGCGCCCTCGGAACCTGACCGCGAATTCCCGCGCCCTGCGAAGCACCACAGCTTCATGGAGATTCACGCACGGAAACGACCGAGAGCAGCATTCCCCTCCGTCGCATAAATCGATAACGAGCCTCTGCTCACCCTTCTTCCCTTTGTTGGCGATCCGATATCCATAGCGAGCCTGCCCGCCAGGAAATCCGCCCTCTTCCGCCTTTTCTTGAATTCCCCCCTGTGTACGGCTACGAATATTCTCACGCTCATCCTCCGCATAATCTGCATCTTTGCGCATCTTCGAGCGTCCGGAGGCTGTGGAATTGTCGTAGTCGTCCTTGACGACAGCAACGAAGATCCCGAGTTCTTCGAGGTCCCAGACCCAGCGCCAGAATGCCCGGCCTGTACGACCGATGGCCCGGCCTTCGTTCACTACCACCATGTCGAAGGGGCGAGGATCACGGTGGGCATCCCCCATGAGCCGCTTGAGGTCGCCCCGCTGGTGCGCCTCGAGGCTGCCGCTCACGCCTTCGTCGGTGTAGGTGCCGACATGAGCCCACCCCTTGCGCTCGATGTAGCGCGCGGTCTTCTTTGACGTGTAGGCGACGCCGTAGCCCTTGGCCTGGTCTTCGGTCGAAACCCTCAGGTAATCAACCGCTCGAAGCGTGGTCGCCCCTGCTGCTCCATCGACTAACGATGTGAGAGCCTTACCCATGTCAGTCCCTCCAGACTGGCCAGACCCCGGAGCGCGCCAACGCTGCCGGGGTCACCCATGTGGTCAGTCAACTGTATGTGATGATCGCGCTACTCGGGCCCGAACAGGATTTCCAGTATCCGACGATGCGCCGCTTGCGATCCCGGCCTCTCCGTCGCCTGCCAAATGGCCTTGCGATCAGGGCTCTTCTCTACGGGATCTCGCAGTCGCTCCGAATGTTTCCTCTTACCTGGTCCGCCTCCCCCCTTATGGTCCGCCTCTGAGAGAGCTTGTAGACGTTGTTTGCGAGCCAACACGGCGGGCCACCCGACCGGAGGGGACGAAGCGATGGACGGGCAAGGTTTGCACGTGGCACTGTCGCTGGAATCGACAGACATGACGGGGCCTCCAGAGCCTCAAATCAGGAAGTAGGTATCGGGTGTTCATGACTTCTCTCCTTTGCGCTTACAGGGCGCTTATCCTGCGTACGCCCTGATCAGGCGCAGCCAACTTGCCTTCGAATTATACGAGTTGCCACCGCCGGAAGCTCGTGCTTTTCCGTGACATGCAGGATCGATGAATCATCTGGGACGGTAGAAATCCGCACCGTAATACGTCCCCGCCCACAGCCACTGACAGGCCATCAGCTCCTGAGCGAGGCAGCCACCCCAGGGGGCATGCTCACAAGCCCGCGCAGACCGCAGCGACCACCGGACCACACCCGGGAACCCGGCCAGTACCAGGGCACACCGCTCTCCCGGCGAACAGGGAGAAGACAGGGAGCAGCCGTGCGACCAGATCGGAGTAACTCTTCTTTACTTGCTCAAGGGCGCGCCTTCGGCGCGCCGCGCGGCCCTGCCGCTCGGCCCGGCGTGCGGCCTTCGGCCGGTCCGGTCCGGCGGCAGCCGCGCAACGACCGCAAGCGACCCCCGAGCGTGCGAACGTCACTCCGGCCGGATCGGCGTAACTCTTCTTCTCTGTTCTTGAAGGCGACTGCCTTGCCCAGTCCGGTCACCGGGATGTGGCTGGGGCCGACGGCCTCCGAGGCTTTTAGGCAGCCACCATGGGGCGAGCCTCGAAGAACAGGGGGCCGATCGGGCTATTGCGGGCAGGTCCCAAAGACTGCCCGATCCGCCAAGCAGCGTAAGGCCCCCTGTTCACTCACCCCATGGCAGCTCCCGCCCAAAAGCCTCTACGGCCGGCGGCGTGCCCAAAGCGCACCACCACGGCATCACACGTTCAGACAGCAGAGAGCCCCGTCCACGGCCCTACGGGGGAGGAGTCACAGACGGGGCAGCCGACTCGCTGAGCCTTGATTTCGCCGTCCTCAGCGAGCCGGGGTCATTCGTCCCGTGTCACACGGGCGTGATCGCTCACGACACGGCCGTCCGGCGTCGTCTGGACATGCGCAGGTGACGCCATCAGATGCGCCGCTACCTTCTGCACCACGTCAGCGTTCCACGTCCCCATAGCCACCATCGGACGACCGTCCGGCGCCACGCGGGGAGCCAGCCAGCCAAGGTCCCGCGCCGGAATCCCGATCGCCAGCAGCGCCTGCCGCAGCACCTCATGCGCGTCAGCAGCAGCCTTCTTACTGCTCTTGTAGATCTCCATGGGGATCACTGCCCCGCCCCCTTCGGTGCGCAAGCCGTGTGCCAGTAGACCACGATCGGAGACGAGTCCCGGCGAGCCAGCAACCCCCGGCGGCAGTTCTCAAGGTTCTTGATCGGCACACCACATGCCGGGCACGTCTCACCGGCCGGGGCGTAGGTCGTGTACTCCCGCTGACGCGCGTCGGTCTCCACTGTCGGGTTCGTCATGGCGGGATCGTGGCCCGTCCTTGTGGACGTATCTCCCCCGCGGGCAGGGACGGTTGGGACAATCGGCCGTTAGGCTCGAAGAAGGCCCAAACGTCCATGGGGGAAGCCTTGAACGCCGCCTTACGATCAGCTATGGCCGACGCCGATATGAAGCCCAGGCAACTCGCGGCCCGGATCGGTGTGAGTGTGAAGCAGGTGGAACGCTGGCTAGCGGATGCCGAACTGAGGCCACACGCGAGGAACCGCACGGACGCCTGCCGTGCGCTGGGAGTGGATGAAGAGATGATCTGGCCGAAGACCGTTCAGGAACGCGTGAAGACAGGCCATGACCGTGAGCTAGTCCACAGCTACCCCTACCGATCCGCCTGCCCCTCGACAGTGTGGGCCGATCTTGTCGACGAAGCCACGCAAGAACTGTTCTTCGCTGGCTATACCAACTATTTCCTCTGGACCCAGGTGCCTCATTTCGCCGACACCCTTCGCCGCAAGGCCGAGAGCGGGTGTCGAGTACGGTTCCTGCTGGGAGATCCGGACGGCGAGGTGACCCGGAACCGCGAGGCCATCGAGGACGTCACGCTGAGCGTGTCCACGCGTATCAGGATCAGCCTGGAGCATCTGGAGCGGCTTGGGCCCCTGGAAGGCCTGGAGACTCGGTTCAGCGCCGCCGATGACGCGGTGAACCACGTGTCCCTGTCCGTCTTCCGCTTCGATCACAACGCCTTGGTGACTCCGCACCTTGCCCGGCTCGTGGGCCATGATTCCCCACTCCTGCATCTGCGCCGACAGGGTGACGGCGGCATGTGGTCACGCTTCGCAGAGCACGCGGAAGAACTCTGGGGTCGGGGAGTGCACGTCCGCAGCTGACGCGGCCCTCAGCCAAGATTCAGTAGTCCGCGCCGCCACACAACACGGCCCCCACCCTCGACACCAGGTCGGGACGGGGGCCGCCGTACGTGGGCCTTCCCCGAGCATTCGCCCAGGTCAGAAGCTAGACGCGCAGAGTGAACGCAAAGGCAACCTTGGAGAACGCTGCCGAAGGGTCCGATGCCGAAGGGCATGCGGATGCCGAAGGGCGGCCCGAAGGCTCGCTAGTCCTCCTCCCACCTCCTACGACGAAGGGGGCGCCCGGAGTGATCCGGGCGCCCCCTTCGTCGTAGGAGCGGGCGCTGGGCGCGGGCCTCCGTCGTAGGAGGAGCGCTAGGCGCGGACCTCGACGGTCTTCGCGATCCGGTCGTGCAGGCCGCGGCCGTCCCGGTCCCAGATCAGCGCGGGGATCGCGAGGCACAGCAGGACCGTGCGCAGCAGGGAACGCAGCGGGTTGACCGTGCCGGTCTCCAGAGCCACGACCCGGATGCCGAACAGTCGCTTGCCCGGGGTGAAGCCGATCGTGCCGACCAGGAGGGCGCTCATCACGAAGAAGACGAGCAGGGCCCAGTTGCTGGTAGCCGGGCTGTTGCCGTGCGTGATCAGGCCGTATGCGATCAACACGCACAGACCCCAGTCCACGGCCAGCGCCCCGAGGCGCCTGCCCGGCCGGGCGATCGAGTTCGGTCCCTCCTGCGGGAGGCCGAGCTGCTCGCCCCGGTATCCGAAGTCGGCACCGGCTTCTTCCATGGCCGCGCGCGGCCCGGACAGCCACGATCCGATTGCTTGCCTGTTGTCCACCCGACAACGGTACTGCGGCCGGATTCGGACACAGCGCCGAGGGGTGTGTCGGGGCTACGGTGGAACCGTGGCCGGTTAACTTCTGCGAAACAAATGGGTCACGCCCGAGAAATCACCCGTCCCTAGGGTCGAGACCAGCGTGTGCCACCGCACTGGCAGCACGAACGATCTACCACCCCGGCGAGGACGGTCGGGAGTAGGAGGAGCTGGATGTTCCAGAACGCCGACGAGGCCAAGAAGTTCATCGCGGACGAGGACGTCAAGTTCATCGACGTCCGCTTCTGCGACCTGCCGGGCGTCATGCAGCACTTCACGGTGCCCGTTGAGGCGTTCGACCCGGACGAGGAGCTGGCGTTCGACGGATCGTCGATCCGTGGTTTCCAGGCCATCCACGAGTCCGACATGGCGCTGCGCGCCGACCTGTCCACGGCCCGTGTCGACCCGTTCCGCCGGGACAAGACCCTCAACATCAACTTCTTCATCCACGACCCGATCACGGGCGAGCAGTACTCCCGTGACCCGCGCAACGTGGCCAAGAAGGCTGAGGCCTACCTCGCCTCGACCGGTATCGCGGACACCGCGTACTTCGGTCCCGAGGCCGAGTTCTACGTCTTCGACTCCGTCCGCTTCGCGACCAGTGCGAACGAGTCCTTCTACCACATCGACTCCGAGGCGGGTGCCTGGAACACCGGCGCCCTGGAGAACAACCGTGGCTACAAGGTCCGCTACAAGGGTGGCTACTTCCCGGTCCCGCCGGTCGACCACTTCGCCGACCTGCGCGCCGAGATCTCCCTGGAGCTGGACAAGCAGGGCCTGAAGGTCGAGCGCCAGCACCACGAGGTGGGCACCGCCGGCCAGGCGGAGATCAACTACAAGTTCAACACGCTGCTCGCCGCGGCCGACGACCTCCAGCTCTTCAAGTACATCGTGAAGAACGTCGCCTGGCGCAACGGCAAGACCGCGACCTTCATGCCGAAGCCGATCTTCGGTGACAACGGCTCGGGCATGCACGTGCACCAGTCGCTGTGGAGCAACGGCGACCCGCTGTTCTACGACGAGGCCGGTTACGCGGGCCTGTCGGACACCGCCCGCTACTACATCGGCGGCATCCTCAAGCACGCCCCGTCGCTGCTGGCCTTCACCAACCCGACGGTGAACTCCTACCACCGTCTGGTGCCGGGCTTCGAGGCGCCGATCAACCTGGTGTACTCGCAGCGCAACCGCTCCGCCGCGATGCGTATCCCGATCACCGGCTCGAACCCGAAGGCCAAGCGCGTCGAGTTCCGCGCCCCGGACTCCTCCGGCAACCCGTACCTGGCCTTCTCGGCCCTGCTCCTCGCGGGCCTGGACGGCATCAAGAACAAGATCGAGCCGGCCGAGCCGATCGACAAGGACCTCTACGAGCTGGCTCCCGAGGAGCACGCGAACGTGGCCCAGGTCCCGACCTCGCTGCCGGCCGTCCTCGACTCGCTCGAGTCCGACCACGAGTTCCTCCTCCAGGGCGACGTCTTCACGCCGGACCTGATCGAGACGTGGATCGACTTCAAGCGCGCGAACGAGATCGCCCCGCTGCAGCTGCGTCCGCACCCGCACGAGTTCGAGCTCTACTTCGACGTGTGATCGGACCGCCCTGCGCGGTTCGAGAACGAGGGCCGTCACCCGGAAACGCTCCGGGTGACGGCCCTCGGCCGTGTCCTGGTGCCGCCGCCGTCAGCTCACCACGACCACGACCACGGGGACGTTGTTGAACCCGTTGTTGAAGCCGAAGAAGCCGTTGTTGAAGCCGTTGTTGAAGCCGCCGTAGTAGCAGTTGTTCCACCAGCAGCCCCGGTTGGTGGAGACCTGGGTCGGGGTGGCTGCCGACGCGGTACCGGCGGTGCCGATCGCGACCCCGCTCGCCATCAGAACGCCGATGGCGGACACCGCGGCAAGACGCCTCGCGCGATGTGCTTTCATCGATCTGCCCTCCTTCCACCCCCTCGTGCGGTCTTCGTCGAGGCACGAGACGGATGGCCACGGTCCCGGAGCGCGATGCCCGGCGTGGTCGTAGGTGTTGCCGCCCGGGTAGAGGAAACAGGGCTCTCAGTCCCCAGCGATACGGGGATTGCGCACATCCGGCGCACCCTGTGGCGCGGCTCTCACCTGTAGATGCTAGCCGCCCGGCGACCACCCAGCATCCTGGGCGGGATCGGCGCCGCAGCAGGCCGGGGCAGCCGCGGCCGCCCGTGCAACCTTCCGTGCTTCCCAGGCTTCCTACTTTTGGGGGATCATCCCCCTGGTTCTGTCCGACGAGAGAGGTTGAACGGGGATGACCGAACAGAACGACTGGGAGCGCGAGTTCGATCACAGATGGGCGAATTCAGCCGAGCATAAGGAGCCCTCGGCGCGGGCCCGGATGCTCGCCGCCCGCTGGAAGGAGAACCCGCCGGACCCCGCACCGTTCCGCGCCGACCCGGAGCCGGTGACGCCCCGGCGGTCGTCGTGGGTGTCGACGGTCGTGGTGCTCGGCTGTGTGGCCGCGGTGATAGTCCTGCTGGGGTACGCGCAGATGCGCTCCCCGTATTAGGGGACGGGGAGCCCAGGAGGAGGCCGGGGTCGGGGCGGCGGCCGCACGGCGGCCGGCCGCGGGTGCCGTGCTGCAAGACGTCCTCGACACCGCCGATCCGGCCGTCTGGCCGGCGCTGGACGAGAGCGTACGGACGGAGGAGCTGTCCTTGCCGCCGTACGTCGTCCCCGCCTGGGAAGGGGCGGACGGCGGGCGCTCGCTGACCGCCGTCCTGTGCCGCTGGTGGCCGTGCGGAGCACGGACTGGGCGCAGCCGGTACGCGAGCGGGGCCGGGAAACGGCTCGCCGAGGCTCTGGACGCGGAAACGGGCGCCCGGCTGGCCCCGCTGATCAGGCGCCTCGGCGACGCGGACGAGCTGCTGCTGACGCGGGCCGGGGTGACCGTGCGGCGGGTCCGGTCGTGGGGAGCGGACGCCGAGGTCGCGGAGCTGCTCGCGCAGGCCCGGTGTCGCCTGGGCTGAGGCGCCCGGGCGCGCCGGAAGCCTTTGCTGCCCCTAGGTCTGCTCGCGACCTCCTCATGGCATTCCGCAGGTGCACACTGGACAGCGGGACGAGTGCCTGACTGCGGGGTGATGCAAGATGCAGAGCCGCTTTAGGAGCGATCGGCGGCTGACCGTGCGCATGACGGTCACCATGTTCCTGCTCGGGCTGTTGTACGTGGCGTTCGTCGTCGCGTTGATCGTGTTGCTGAAGTCCTGGCTGCTGGTCGTCGTCCTGGTCGGGGCGATGTTCGTGGCGCAGTTCTGGTTCTCCGACCGGATCGCGATGTTCGCCATGCGCGGGCGGGTCGTGGAGCGGGAGGAGTATCCCGAGCTGCACGCGGTGGTCGACCGGCTGTGTGCGATCGCGGACATGCCCAAGCCGGTGGTCGCCGTGTCCGAGATGGACATGCCGAACGCGTTCGCGACCGGCCGGAATCCCGACCACGCCGTGGTCTGTGTGACCACGGGGCTGCTGCGGCGGCTGGAGCCCGCCGAGCTGGAGGGTGTGCTCGCGCACGAGCTGTCGCACGTGGCGCACAAGGACGTCGCCGTGATCACGATCGCGTCCTTCCTCGGGGTGATCGCCGGACTGATCGTGCGGTTCGCCTTCTACTCGCAGGTCTTCGGCGGGGGCCGCAGGGACCAGAACACCGCGGTCGTCTTCGCCGCGGTGATGGGCGTCTCGGCGGCCGTGTACGCGATCAGCTTCCTGCTGATCCGGGCCCTGTCCCGGTACCGGGAGCTGGCGGCCGACCGGGCCGCCGCGCACCTGACCGGCCGGCCCTCGGCACTGGCGTCGGCGCTCACCAAGGTCTCCGGGGACATCGCCCGGATCCCGACCAAGGACCTGCGCACGGCCCAGGCCTTCAACGCCTTCTACTTCACCCCTGCGACCGGCAAGGAGCCCGGCATCGAGCAGTACTTCTCCACCCACCCGACCCTGGAGCAGCGGCTGGACCAGCTGGGCCGGATCTCCGCGGAGCTGGGCGAGGCGGCCGCCCCCGGGAAGGCGGACTGAGCATGGGATTGCTGGACATCCTGCTCGGTCGTACGAAGCCGGTCGCGCCCGACCTCGACCAGCTGTTCGCGCTGCCGTCGGCGGCCGTGACGCTCCAGGCGGCGGCCGGGTTCACGCCGACCGGCAGCGGTGCGGTGTGCTTCGCCACGGTCGAGGGCGCGGCCTTTGAACAGACCCACCGGGAGGTCCAGGCGCTGCTCGACGCGGACGCCGACCGGGCCGGCTCCCCGGTGGAACTGAGCCAGGACGACTACGGCTACTCCTGGCTGCTCTCCTGGCGGGCCCCCGACCAGCTGCCCCAGCTGGTCAACGACCTGCACGCGGTGAACAGCTCGATGGAAGTCAACGGCTTCGGCCCGCAGCTGCTCTGCTCCCTGGCCTCGTTCGCGGACGACACCGGCCGGAAGCTGGCCCTCGTCTACCTCTACAAGCGCGGCACCTTCTACCCCTTCGCACCGCTGCCCGGCGCAGCCGAACGCCGGGACAACGCGCTGGAGCTGCAGGTGAAGGCGGCCCTTGCGAACGACCTCAGGACCGAGCAGGACCTGAGCCGCTGGTTCCCGGTGTGGGGCGCCCCCGGCCTGTGACCGGCGGCGCCCCTGGGGCTCACCTGCTCTTCTCCCGCTCCTGACGCCGGGTCTCGAAGGGGCGCTCGCGGCGGTAGCGGCGCTCCCACTTGGCCTGGCGGTCCCGGCGCTCGCGGTAGGCCCGGTAGGAGTCGGGCAGCGCGCCCGGGCCGGACGGCGGGGGCGCAGCGGGCGAGCCCCTGCCGTGCTTCGCGTACAGATAGAGCAGCGCGGCGGCGGCGAGCCACCAGGTGTGGTTTCCGAATCCGAGAATCACCAGGACGACGGTCCCGGCGACGACGATGCCAGTCATGACGGACCTCCGTGGGTGAGTGTGGATGGGGGGCGTGTCGGCTTCGCGCCGTTTGTTCAGGGTAGGGAGACCGTCACCACGGGTGCACCTCGTTTTCCCTGCGGCCCAGTGGCCGTGAGTGAATGGCGTGATGAGCGAACTCCCCTTCGAACACGAGGAATTCAGCTGCGTATACGACGGTGAACGGCTCAGCGCGGTGAGCGCCGGCCCTCCCGGGCGGGCGACCGTCGTCCTCCTGCACGGAGCCGGCAACGGCAGCAAGGAACGGTTGCTGCCGCTGCTCGCCGAGTTCGCCGCGCACGGCTGCCGCGCCCTGGCCTTCGACTTCTCCGGGCACGGGGAAAGCTCCGGAGAGCTCGCGGAGCTGAGCCTGCGGCGGCGGTTCGAGCAGGCGGTGGCGGTGATCGACGCGCATGCCCCGGCGCGGGATCCGCTGGTCCTGGTCGGGTTCAGCATGAGCGGACAGACGGTGGCGGACCTCGTACGACACTACGGGCGCCGGGTGGCGGCCGTCGGCCTGGGCGCACCCGCCGTGTACGCGCCCCAGGCCTGGGACGTGCCCTTCGGTGACGGCCGGGGCCGGTTCAGCGAGATCATCCGTACCCCCGGCAGCTGGCGCGGCTCGCCCGGCCTGGAGGTGCTGCGGGCCTACGAGGGGCGGGCGGTGCTGGCGGTGCCGGGCACGGACGCGGTCATCCCGCCGGAGGTGACGGAGGCCGTGCAGGAGGCGCTGTCGGCGTGCTCCCAGTA
The DNA here is from genome assembly GCF_001513965.1 of Streptomyces cellostaticus. Taxonomy (GTDB): domain Bacteria; phylum Actinomycetota; class Actinomycetes; order Streptomycetales; family Streptomycetaceae; genus Streptomyces; species Streptomyces cellostaticus. Next base: position 543,175 of record NZ_KQ948016.1, read on the forward strand.
CACCCGCTTCGAACTCCCGGACGCCGAGCACCGGTTGGGCCTGTGGTTCCGCGACCATGCCGAGGACCGCGGGGCGTTCGCGACCGCCCTGCTGAGCGGCCTGGACGAGCAGGGCTGGGCGGCGACGCGGAACTGGGTGGCCGAGCAACTGCCCGGGGGCCGTACGATCGCCGGCTCGCGGCGGCTCACGGGCGGCTGGTCGGCGCAGATACGCGGGCTCACCCTGGACGACGGGGAGGAGCTGGTGCTGCGCACGTTCGTGCGGCCCTTCTTCCGGCGGCACGCTCCGGGCCTGCTGTCCCGGGAGGCGTCCGTCCTCGGCCTGCTCGCCGGGCAGGAGGGCATCCCCGCCCCGGCCCTGGTCGCCGTGGACGCCACCGCCGAACACTGCGACCACCCCAGCCTGTTGATGACCCGGCTGCCGGGCCTGGTGCGGGTGGACCAGGAGGACGAGGCGGCCCTGGACCGGCGGCTGGACCTGCTCGCCGCCCAACTGGTGCGCATCCACGCCGTCGTCCCCGAGGAGCGTCCGCGCGCCTATGAGGCATGGACGTCACCGGAACGGCTGCGCACCCCGGGCGGTGGGATGTGGGCACGCGCGGTGGACGTGATCCGCCGCGACCCGCCGCCGTACCGGGGCCGCTTCCTGCACCGGGACTATCACCCCGGGAACGTGCTGTTCACGGGGGCCGGGGACGGGCTGCTGGTGAGCGGGGTCGTCGACTGGGTGGAGACCTCGTGGGGCCCCGCCGACCTCGACGTCGCCCACTGCTCGACCGCACTGGCCCTGCTGCACGGCCCGGCGCAGGGCCTGGCCTTCCGGGACCGGTACGAGGAGCGCGGCGGCCACGGGCTCGCCGACGGGCCCGACCACCTGTACTGGCGGCTGCTCGACGCCCTGGCCTACTTTCCCGACGCCGAGAAGCTGGCCCGGCCGTGGCGCGAGCTGGGCCGTGCGGATCTGACACCGCAGGTGCTGGGCGAGCGGCTGGAGGCGTACGTGGGCGGGCTGCTGGAGCAGTACGGCTGAACGGCCCAGCCCCGCTCACACACCCGGCTCCGCCGCCACCACACCCGCCGCAACGGCCGCACCGAGAGCGGCATGGTCGGCGACGGTCCGGTCGGCATAGGCCAGCGCAAAGTCGGCGACCGCACGGTCGAAGGTATCGGCCGCACCGAGGTAGGCGGCGATGGCGATGCGGTCACCGGAACGGCCGTGGGCGCGAGCTGGGCCGTGCGGATCTGACACCGCAGGTGCCGGGCGGGCTGCTGAAGCAGTACGGCTGAACGGCCCAGCCCCGCTCACACACCCGGCTCCGCCGCCACCACACCCGCCGCAATGGCCGCACCGAGAGCGGCATGGTCGGCGACGGTCCGGTCGGCATAGGCCAGCGCGAAGTCGGCGACCGCACGATCGAAGGTATCGGCCGCACCGAGGTAGGCGGCGATGGCGATGCGGTCACCGGAACGGCCGTGGGCGCGGGCCAGGGTGGTGCCGCACAGGCGGGCGTAGGCGAGCAGGTCGCCCGGGTCCATGCCGGCGACCTCGGCGGAGCCCTTCGTGTCGCGCAGCCGGCGCCAGTAGAAGGCGCGGCCCTGCGGCCCGCTCATCCAGCCGAGGAAGATGTCGGGGGCGGACTGCAGCAGCCGCTGCCCGGCGACCACCCGGTGCCCGGGATGGACGTATGGCCCGCTCGGCAGGTGTTCCTCCAGCACTGAGGTTCGTGCCTCCTTGATCTGCAGGATCAGCGGGTCGTCGGCGTCCCGCCCGGCGAGCAGCACGATGAAGCAGCGCAGGCCGACGCTGCCGATGCCGACGATCTTGCGGGCGGCGTCGACGAAGCGGTAGCGGTCGAGGAGGTGGCGGCGCTCCTCGGGGAGGGTGGAGCGGTAGTCGCTGAAGGTCTTGCGCAGGGAGGCCGTGTCCGGGGCGCCGGCGGGTTCGAGGAGCGGTGGGTCGTGGATGATCCGGCGCCGCCCGTCGACCACCTCCGTCAGCTTGCCGAGGGCGTGCAGGCTGGTGCGGCGGCGGGCCCGGGTGAGGCTGGACTCCAGACGGCGCCGGCGGCGGGCGGAGTGGACGAGGGGCAGCAGGCGCTCGCCGTCGACCTGCTCGTACCAGACGGCCAGCTCCCCGAGTCCGGCCAGCCGGCGCATGGCGGTCCGGTACCCGGTGACGGCCGCCTGGGCCGCGGCCCGCGCCTTGGCACTGCTGTGCCCGTTCTCCCGGGCGGCCACCGCCACACTGGCCGCGAGCCGTTTGACGTCCCACTCGAAGGGCCCCGGGAAGGTCTCGTCGAAGTCGTTGAGGTCGAAGAGCAGGGCGCGTTGCGGGGAGGCGTAGAGCCCGAAGTTGAGCAGGTGGGCGTCGCCGCACAGCTGCACGGTGAGCCCGGTGTGCGGCTGGACGGCGAGGTCGGCGGCCATCACGGCGGTGGCACCGCGCAGGAAGGCCAGCGGCGAGGCGGCCATACGCCCGTAGCGGATCGGCAGCAGCTCGGGGAGCCGGTCACGGCCCTGCCGCTCCAGTACGGCGACGGGGTCGGGCCGGTCGGCGGACGGGACCCACAGGGCGTGCACGGAGCGGGGGACCTTCTTGCGGGCATGTCTGCCGCGCCGGGCGCGGTCCTCGGGGGTGCCGCGGTGGGCGCGGTCCTCGGGCGTGCTCATACGGCGGCCTCTTTCTGCGGTTAACCGCGTCTGCCGTCACCTCCTGCTGGCAGTGAAGGCCTCATGGGCGGGCCCGCGCATGCGGAGCAGGAGCGAACGGGTGAAGGGGGCGGTTGTCAGTGGCATCGGGGACCATGCAGGCAGGACAAGGTGAGCGTGACGGGGAGGCCGGCATGGGTGACGGACGGCGGCGGCACATCGGCACGGCGGAGCGCCGGGCCCGGCTGGCCCTGCGGCACCGCCTGGCGGGTACGGCACGGGCGGCGGCCCCCGAGCAGGTCGCCGCCTCCCTGGTGGCCCTGCACGGCACGGACCCGGCGACGGTGTACCTGGCGGTGGCGGCGCGGCTGGCCGACCCGGCGAAGGCGGTACCGGAGACGGAAAGAGCGCTGTACGAGGACGGCACGCTCGTCCGCATGCACGGTATGCGGCACACGGTGTTCGTGTTCCCGACGGAGCTGACGGCGGTCGTCCACGCCTCGACGGGCCTCACCGTGGCCGCCCGTGAACGCGCTTCCCTCCTCAAGGACATGGCCCGGGCGGGCGCCCCGGACGCGGCCTGGCTGGCGGAGGTCGAGACGACCACGCTGACCGCACTGGCCCGGCGCGGCCAGGCGACGGCGGCGGAGCTGTCGGCCGACGAGCCGCGCCTGCGCGAGCAGTTCGTGTACGCGGCCGGGAAGAGCTACGAGGGCGTCCACACGGTCTCCTCCCGCCTGCTGCGCGTCCTCGGTGTCGAGGGCAAGGTGGTCCGCGGCCGCCCGCTCGGCTCCTGGACGTCGAGCCAGTTCCGCTGGGCCCCGGCACCGGAGCACCCGGAGCTGGACGCGGGCCGGTCACAGGCGGACCTGCTGGAGCGCTGGCTGAGAGCCTGTGGCCCGGCGACGGAGGCGGACCTGAAGTGGTGGACGGGGTGGCGGGTGACGGAGGTACGCCGGGCCCTTTCCGCCGTCGGCGCGCAGGAGGTGACCCTGGACGAGGGCACGGGCTATGTCGCCGACGGTGACACGGACCCGGTGGAGGCCCCCGGGGAACCCTGGGCGGCGCTGCTCCCCGCCCTCGACCCGACGGCCATGGCCTGGCAGCAGCGGGACTGGTATCTCGCGCCGGAGCTGCGCCCGGATCTCTTCGACCGCAGCGGCAACGTGGGGCCGACGGTGTGGTGGAACGGCCGGGTGGTGGGCGGCTGGGCCCAGCGCGCGGACGGCGAGATCGTCTGGCGCATCACCGAGGAAGGTGCGCGCCGGGAGGCCGAGGCGGCGGTCGCGGTGGAGGCGGAGCGGTTGCGAGGGTGGCTGGGGACGACGAAGGTCACGCCGCGCTTCAGGACCCCGCTGGAGCGGGAGTTGTCGGCGTGACGCACCGGGGTGCCCCGCAGCAGCGCGGGACACCCGGCACCGGCCTCACCGGCTGTAACGCATGAACGCCCGCACCATGTGGCACGTCGTGTCCGACGGCGGGTGCACACCGATCTCCTCCGCCGTGTTGCGGATCGTCTCGTTGTGGGCCTGGTTCGGCAGGTAGATCCCCAGGTCGAGCAGGGCTATGGCGAGGCGCATGGCCTTCAGGCGCCGGTTGTGCGTGACGTACCACTCGCGCGGCCGCCCGGCCGGCAGCGGACGCTTCTCCATCGGCACGTAGGGCGAGTCGAGCAGAACGGAACGCTTGGCTGTGGACTGGGTCGGCAACGGCTTGGACTTCAGGGCGGCAGCGGGCACGGGCATCCTCCTGTCGCGGTCAGGGCACCCACCGGAACTTCCGGCGACACCCTCGAACACTGCCTCTATTCTACTGGCCACCACTGACATTCGGGGAGTGCGTGAAGTCCGGCAAATGTCCAGGTGGGATGGCAAATTGACCGTCTGTCACAGCAGGTCCGCGAGGTACGCGTGAGACGCCGTCAAATTCGAACAGAGTCATCGGCGGGAGCAGTGGTCCCGGCCCTGGCCATGGCACGCAACGCGCGTTTGTCCACCTTGCCGCTCGGGGCGAGGGGCAGGCGCTCCGCCCACCAGACGGTGGTCGGCCGGTGTGCCGCGGCGAGCTCGGACGCCACGAGCGCGCACGCTTCGGCGGCGGCCGACCGGCTTGCCGTACAGCCGGTTGCCGGCACCAGGAAGGCGCACACCTCCTCGCCCGTCAGGGTGCTGGGCCTGCCGACCACGGCGGCCTGCGCGACGGCGGGGTGCCGGGCGAGGGCCGCTTCGATGGGCAGGCTGTACAGGTTCCACCCGTTGACGACCACCATGTCCTTGACCCGGTCATCGAGGTAGAGATAGCCGTCGCTGTCGGTGTGTCCGAGGTCGCCCGTGCGCAGCCACCCGTCACGCAGCACCTCCCCCGTGAGGTCGGGCCGCATCCAGTAGCCCGACATCCGGGCGGCCGACCGCACCCATACTTCGCCCACCCGTCCGGCGGGCAGTGGCCGCCCGGCATCTCCGGTCTCCCGTACCTCGATCTCCACGCCGGCTGCCGGGCGCCCCGCCGAGCCGAGCAACCAGGGCCGGCCGGCGACGGCCGCCGCATGGTCGGAGGGGGTCAGCCGGGTGATGACCGAGGCCTCGGTGGTTCCGTAGCCCTGCTGCCAGCGGCAGCCCCAGGCGGTGACCGCCTCCCGCAGCCGTTCCGGCAGGACCGGCGAGGCGCCGTAGCTGATCACTTCGAGGCCCGGAATCCCTTCGGCGGTCCGGGGGTCGTCCAGGAGCCGGTAGATCATGGGCGGCACCAGATAGGTCGACGCCGGTCCCAGTCTCCGGCATGCGTCCATCAGCTTCCCGGTGTCGAAAGGGGACAGCACCTCCACCCGGCCGCCGCCCCGCCAGTGTTCGAGGCAGCGGCCGCCGGAACGCGTGGCCAGGGAGGTCACCGACACGTAGGTCCCGGCGCGTGACACCTGCCCGCCGGAGCGTGCCGCCAGCGCGCGGAAGGTGATGGCGACGCCCTTGGGCTGACCGGTGGTGCCTCCCGTGTACATCACGCGCGCCACATCGTCCTCACGGGCCGCAACCGGAACCACGACCGCCGCACGGCAGGCGGCCGCTGCGGCCAACTCGGCCAGGGCCAGCCGCGGCACACCGGTGTCCGGCACCGGAATGTCGTGCACCACCAGTTCCGGACGGCAGTCCCGGAGCAGGTGTTCCACCCCGCACACGGCCGCGTTCCACACCACCAGCGTCAACCGCGCACCCAGGACGTGGGCGGCGGTCCGCAGGAGCAGCACCTCCGCCCGGTTCTCACCCACCACACACGCCAGACCGGATCCGCGGCGCACGCCCGCATCGCCCAGCACACCGGCGATCCGGTAGACCTCTTCGAGCAGCGCGCCATGGTCGAGCACGCGATCGCCGAGGCCGACGCCACCCAGCGCCGGGCGGCCGACGTGACCCTCCAGCGCCTCGATGAGTCCGGTCACGTATCGCGCGGCCATGTCTCCATGGAAAGCCGCAGCTGAGGGTACGGCAACATAAAGGCATTTACGGGGAATATCCGAAGCTGAGCGTCGCGTACCGTGGGCCCATGGAAATCTGGATCAACCCGGCCTGCTCCAAGTGCCGCAGCGCGATCAGCCTGCTCGACGCCGAGGGGGCCGACTACACCGTCCGCCGCTATCTGGAGGACGTGCCGGGCGAGGACGAGATCAGGGCCGTGCTCGACCGGCTCGGTCTCGAGCCGTGGGACATCACCCGCACCCAGGAGGCCGTGGCCAAGGAGCTGGGGCTCAAGGAGTGGGCGCGGGACGAGACTTCGCGGGACCGGTGGATCACGGCCCTCGCCGAGCACCCCAAGCTCATCCAGCGCCCGATCATCACCGCCGACGACGGAACCGCCCTGGTGGCCCGCACCGACGAGGCCGTACAGGAGGCGCTCGCCCGGAACGAGAGCTGAGCGACGCTCAACTCCATTGTGATGCAGGTTACTTCGGTGACTCCTGTAAACCGCTGAGTAACCTCGTTCGGTATCTCGTACATAGCGGCGTACGCTCCCCTACCTCTTCAGGAGGCGCGTTATGTCGCGCAGGAGAACTCTCGGCACGAAGAAGAAGCTCGCGCTGCTCGTCAGCGCCGCGGCGGTGGCGGGCGGCGGAGCCTTCGCGCTGGCGTCCACCTCGAACGCCGCGCAGAGCCCGCAGAACGCCAAGACGCTGTCCGCCGGTGACTCGACCGTCTGCCAGGGGCTGGCCACGGCCCACGGCAACAACGACAGGTTCATCGCGGACCAGAAGGCGAAACCGGACGCGCAGTCGGCGGCCCGGATCGCCAACCGCGAGGCGGTCATCAAGCAGATCGAGGTCCAGCAGAAGGCGGCGGGCTGCACCGTTGGGGAGTCGGCTCAGGGCTCCCAGGCGGCGCAGAACGGCAACGCCCAGCAGGGCGCCGGTCAGCAGGCGGGCCAGCAGGCAGGTCAGCAGGCAGGTCAGCAGGGAGGTCAGCAGAGCACGCAGCCCGCGCAGACCGGTGCCGCAGGAAACAACGGCGGCGGCGCTGCCGCGGCCTCCGGCCAGCAGGTGTGCAAGGGCTCGACCGTCACGCTCTCCGGCGAGGGCGGCGCCCCGGCGGCGTCCAGCAGCCAGTTCCCGGCGGGGACGACCCTGAAGGTCACCAACCTGGACAACAACAAGTCCACGACGGTGAAGGTCACCTCGGTCTCCGGCAGTTGCGTCCTGCTCAACAACGCGGCCTTCGAGCAGGTCCGGGAGCCCGGCAAGTTCCTCATCCGCCGCGCAGTGATCGAGAAGGTGGGGTGAGGCTCAGCAGCCCGACAGGAAGTCGGTGAGGCGGCGGGCCAGAGCCGCGGGTGCTGCCTGCGGCAGCGCGTGGTGTGAGACATCCGGCAGTACGGCGGTCTCCACGTGCGGCAGCATCGCGGCGGCCCTGGCCGCCACCTCACGAGGGTCATGGGTCCTGCTGTTCGCGGCCACGAGCAGCAGGACCGGCACGTCGAGGGCGCGCAGCGCCTGAGGTGCCGGCCGCGGGCCCGTCACCGGCTTCGCGGACGGGAAGCCCGCGGCCGCCTCCTGGAGGGCGAGCCAGCCGGGATCCAGGACTGCTCCCCCGGTTTCCCACTCCAGGAAGGCGCGGACCCGGCGGGGCGAGGGCCGCAGCAGCATCGGCAGGGCATGGAGCAGGTACGCCGCCTTGTACCCGGTGAAGCACTGGGTCGGGTCCAGGAGGAACAGGCGGCGTACCCGGGCAGGTGCACGCAGGGCGTAGTGCAGGGCGATCCAGGCGCCGTACGAGTGTCCGCCCACGTCGGCCGCCGTCGCGGCCAGGCCGTCCAGGAGGGCGTCCAGCCAGGCGGCCAGGTCGGCGACCGTGCGGGGGTGGCGGTCGCCGGCCGGGGCGCTCAGGCCGGGGGCGCCGATCAGGTCGGGGGCGTAGACACGGCGGGTCCGGGCCAGCTCCGCGAGCTGGGCGTACCAGGACACCGAGGCCGCTCCGCCGCCACCCGGCAGCAGGAGCAGCGGGGGTGCTTCACGCGGGCCGCAGGCGTTGACCCGGGTGTCCCCGAAGGGCGTGGCGACCGTCAGCGCCTCGCGGTCCGCCGGCCATGCCGCCAGCACCTTGTCGTACGCAACCCGGAAGGCGTCGGCGTCGTACCCGCTCGTCCGCGGCATGGAAACCCCCTATTATCTCGCTCAGCAAGATACTCGTTCGGCGAGATAATAGCTGGGAGAACCCGCATGCCGACCCCGTCCAGCCCCGACCCGGCGCCCGAGATGGAGATCGTCCATCTGCTGCGCGCGGTCACCGTCGAACTCGGCCTGCACAGTGCCCGGTTCGCGAACCAGAACGGCATGCACCCCACGGACGTACGCGCCCTGATCGCGCTCATGGACGCGCGGCGCGCGGGCGAGGAGATGACGGCCGGGCGCCTCGGGGCCGTACTGGGGCTCAACTCGGCGGGGACCACCGCGCTCGTCGACCGGCTGGAGCAGGCCGGGCAGGTGCGGCGGGTGCGCGCGGAGCGGGACCGGCGCCGGGTCGTGATCGAGGTGGAGGAGCGCGCGGTCGAGCTGGGCCAGGCCTTCTTCGGGCCGCTGATCGAGCGCTCGGTGGAACTGCTGCGTGCATACGACGAGCGGCAGCTGGCGGCGATCCGGGGCTTCCTCGGCGGGGTGCGGGAGGCTGCCGCCGAGGGCCGGGAGTAAGGCCACGGGGGGCGTCCATACCCTTCCGGAACTCGCCTCACAACGTGAGCCGCAGCACAGAACCACCAGGTAACACGGGGTTCACAGAGGAGCAATGACCGGGAAATCGCCTGTTGACAGGCTGCCGGGCAGATCGAGCGGCGCCCCAGTGCCGCAGCGCCGCAGCACCCGCACCGAGTGCGCCCGACCCACCCTCTAAGGATGTGGCCCCGTGACCTTCAAGGCTGAGTACATCTGGATCGACGGCACCGAGCCGACGGCCAAGCTCCGTTCCAAGACGAAGATCATCACGGGTGCCCCGGCCGGTCTCGACGCGCTGCCGATCTGGGGCTTCGACGGCTCCTCCACCAACCAGGCCGAGGGCCACTCCTCGGACCGTGTGCTCAAGCCGGTCTTCACCTGCCCGGACCCGATCCGCGGCGGCGACGACATCCTCGTCCTGTGCGAGGTCCTCGACATCGACATGACGCCGCACGCGTCCAACACCCGCGCCGAGCTGGCCGAGGTCGCCGAGCGGTTCGCCGCGCAGGAGCCGATCTTCGGCATCGAGCAGGAGTACACCTTCTTCGACGGCGCCCGCCCGCTGGGCTTCCCCGAGGGCGGCTTCCCGGCCCCGCAGGGCGGCTACTACTGCGGTGTCGGCGCCGACGAGATCTTCGGCCGCGAGATCGTCGAGGCCCACCTGGACAACTGCCTGAAGGCGGGCCTGGCCATCTCCGGCATCAACGCCGAGGTCATGCCCGGCCAGTGGGAGTTCCAGGTCGGCCCGGTCTCCCCGCTGGAGGTCTCCGACCACCTGTGGGTGGCCCGCTGGCTGCTGTACCGCACCGCCGAGGACTTCGGCATCTCCGCGACCCTGGACCCGAAGCCGGTCAAGGGCGACTGGAACGGCGCGGGCGCGCACACCAACTTCTCCACCAAGGCGATGCGCGAGGGCTACGACGCCATCATCACCGCCTGCGAGTCGCTCGGTGAGGGCTCCAAGCCGCTCGACCACGTCAAGAACTACGGCGCAGGCATCGACGACCGCCTGACGGGTCTGCACGAGACCGCCCCGTGGAACGAGTACTCCTACGGCGTCTCCGACCGCGGTGCCTCGGTCCGCATCCCGTGGCAGGTCGAGAAGGACGGCAAGGGCTACATCGAGGACCGCCGTCCGAACGCCAACGTCGACCCGTACGTGGTGACCCGCCTGCTGGTCGACACCTGCTGCTCCGCACTGGAGAAGGCCGGCCAGGTCTGATCCGACCCGCTTCCCGAAGGGGCGCCCGCCGTCTTGGCGGGCGCCCCTTCGGCGTATCGTCCACCGCTGTCCGCATAGTGAGACAACTGACTCCCTGTGTGGCACCTTGTCTGCTTCAATGGGCCCATGGTCGGCTTCCAGAAACACATCGCGACGGGTCGTCATGACCTCGAGCCGTTCTGGCCTTCCCGTCAGCACCACGACTTCGACCGGGTGTGTTGCCGCGCGATGAACGCGCAGGCCCTCTAAAGCCGTACCCCCGGCCTTCGGCCAGCGCGCAACGACGTACGTCCTCCGGCGAACCTCTCGCGCGAAAGAGCTGACTTCTCATGGCGAACACTCGTTCCCTCCCCTCCGCCTCCCCTCTGACCGCCCCCGCCCGGCACCGGCTGCGCGCCGTCGACCGGGACGAGGTGGTGAATGTCGCGGACTTCCTGCCGCCGGGCGCCACCTGGCTGCCCGCACCGCAGCACACCCTGCCCGCCCTCCCCGGACAGCCGCCCATGGTCGGGTACCTGGTGCTGGTCCCGGCGGACCAGCGGCCCCCGTTCCTTCCGGTCGCGGTGCCGGACGCGCCGGAGCCGGCCGCCGAGGCGGGCGGCGCCCCGCTGGTGCGGATCGACTCCGTGCAGCGCACCGCGAGCGTCGAGGGCCGTGAACTCGACCTCACCTACCTGGAGTTCGAGCTGCTCCAGCATCTGGTGGCGCACCCGCACCGGGTGCACACCCGCGACCAGCTGGTCACCACGGTGTGGGGGTACGGTCACGTCGGCGACGGCCGCACCGTCGACGTCCACATCGCCCGGCTGCGCCGCAAGCTGGGCGCCCAGCACCGCCAGACGATCCAGACGGTGCGCCGGGTCGGCTACAAGTACACCCCGCCGACCGGACGCTGATCGTCTGCTGACGGCAGAGCGCGGTTCCGTCCCGCGGCTTCGGCGGGCAGAGTCACCGGTATGAGACTTCTGATGCTCGGTGGTTCGGAGTTCGCGGGACGGGCCGTCGCCGAGGCGGCGCTCGGGCGCGGCTGGGACGTGACCGTCTTCAACCGGGGGCGGCACGAACCCCCGCCCGGGGTAAGGGCGTTGAGCGGCGACCGCACCGCGCCCGACGGGCTCGCCGCCCTGGCCGAGGGCGAGTGGGACGTCGTCGTCGACACCTGGTCGAAGGCGCCGCGCGCGGTGCGGGACGCGGCGCGGCTGCTGCGGGGCCGCGCCCGGCGGTACGTGTACGTGTCGAGCTGCTCGGTGTACGCGTGGGCCCCGCCCGCCGGCTACGCCGAGGACGCGCCCCTGGTCGAGGGCGCCGAGGCCGATGCCGAGCAGACCGAGTACCCGCAGGACAAGCGGGGCGGTGAGCTGGCCGTACTGGACGCCTTCGGCGCGGACCGCTCGGTGTTCGTGCGGGCCGGGCTGATCCTCGGGCCGTACGAGAACATCGGGCGGCTGCCGTGGTGGCTGACCCGGATCGCGCGCGGCGGTCCCGTGCTGGCGCCGGGCCCGCGCGACCTGCCTCTCCAGTACGTCGACGTCCGCGACCTCGCCGCATGGATTCTGGGCGCCGCCGAGCAGGAGCTGAGCGGGCCGTACAACCTGATGAGCCCGCAGGGGCACGCCACGATGGGCGAGCTGCTCGACGCGTGCGCGGCCGTCACCGGTGCGGACGCCGAGCTGCGCTGGACCGAACCGGATGTCGTGCTCGGCGCGGGCATCGCGCCGTGGACCCAGCTGCCGGTGTGGGTGCCGCCGGGCACCGACATGCACGACGCGATGCACGGCGCGGACGTCTCCCGCGCCGTCGCGACGGGTCTGACCTGCCGCCCCGTCACCGAGACGGTCTCCGAGACCTGGACCTGGCTGCGGTCCATCGGCGGCATCGCCCCGCAGCGCCCGGACCGGCCGCCGGTGGGCCTGGATCCGGAGGTGGAGGCGAAGGTGCTGGCCGGTGCCGGGGGTGGTGCTGACACCACCCCCTGAGAGGGGGCCCCGGGCCAGTGCTCTCGGGCGCCGGGGTCGGCGAGACTGACGTCATGAACACCAACACGAAGAACGGTGGCCTGCGCACCCGCGTCCGGGACGTGCTGCGGGCCGCCGGGCGGGGGTTCGTGCTGGCCGTGGTCTCGCTGCCCCTGGCCGTCCTCTGCTTCACCCTGTCGGCCGTGTCCGTCGCGCTCGTCCCGGCCGGCGTCGGGATCTTCACCACGCCGTGGGTCCTGACCGGTGTGCGCTCCTTCGCGAACTGGCAGCGGGTCCTGGCCGCCGAGTGGAGCGGGGTGCGCATCCCGGTGACGTACCGGCCGGTGCCCAAGGACGCCAACCCCTGGACCCGCACGGTCCTGATGCTGGCGGACCCCGCGACCTGGCGGGATCTGCGGTGGCTGCCGGTGCACATGACCGCCGGGTTCTTCACCGCGCTGCTGCCCGCCCTGCTGGTGCTCTACCCGCTGGAGGGGTTCGCGCTGGCGGCCGGGCTGTGGCGGGTGATGTCGAAGGCCGAGGGCGGCCCCTACTGGTACACCTTCGTGCCCGTCGGCAGCAACGTGACCGCGTTCGCCGCCGCCGCCGTGGCCGCCGTACTCCTCGTGGTCGCCCACCGCTACACGCCCTCTCTCCTGACCGCCCACTTCCGCCTCACCCGCGCCGTCCTCGCCCCGGGCCAGGCCCAACTCGCCGAGCGGGTGCGGGTGCTGACCGAGACCCGGCGGGACGCGGTGGACACCTCCGCCGCCGAACTGCGCCGCATCGAACGGGATCTGCACGACGGGGCGCAGGCCCGGCTGGTCGCCATGGGCATGGACCTCGGCACCGTGGAGGCACTGCTCGAAAAGAACCCGGCCAAGGCGCGCAAGCTGCTCGCCCAGGCCCGCCGGAACTCCGCCGAGGCCCTGGAGGAACTGCGCGACCTGGTCCGGGGTATCCATCCGCCGGTGCTGGCCGAGCGCGGACTCGGGGACGCGGTACGGGCGTTGGCGCTGCGGCTTCCGCTGCCGAGCGAGGTGAGCGTGGAGCTGTCCGGCCGCGCGGACGCACCGGTCGAGTCGGCCGCCTACTTCGCGGTCAGCGAGGTCCTCACCAACGCCGTCAAGCACTCCGGTGCCGACCGGGCCTGGGTGGACGTGCACCACGCCGACGGCATGCTGCGGATCACGGTCACCGACAACGGCAGGGGCGGCGCCGTGATCGGCGCGGGGTCCGGGCTGACCGGGGTCGAGCGGCGACTGGGTACATTCGACGGCGTTGTGGCCGTCAGCAGCCCCGCGGGCGGTCCCACCCTGGTGACCATGGAGATTCCGTGCGCGTTGTCCTAGCCGAAGACCTCTTCCTGCTGCGCGACGGACTGGTCCGGCTGCTGGAGGCCTACGACTTCGAGATCGCGGCGGCCGTCGAGTCCGGTCCGGAACTCACCCGTGCACTGGCCGAGTTGCGGCCGGACGTCGCCGTGGTCGACGTACGGCTGCCGCCCACGCACACCGACGAGGGCCTGCAGTGCGCGCTCCAGGCCCGGCGGGAGCGGCCCGGGCTGCCGGTGCTGGTCCTGTCCCAGCACGTGGAGCAGCTGTACGCGCGGGAGCTGCTGGCCGACGGCAGCGGCGGGGTGGGCTATCTGCTCAAGGACCGGGTGTTCGACGCCGAGCAGTTCGTGGACGCGGTGCAGCGGGTGGCCGCGGGCGGTACGGCGATGGACCCGCAGGTGATCCAGCAGCTGCTGTCGCGGAGGGCGGCCGACGACCGGCCGCTCGGCCGTCTGACCCCCAGGGAGCTGGAGGTCCTCGAGCTGATGGCGCAGGGCCGGTCGAACACGGCGATCGCCGCGCAGCTGGTGGTGACGGAACGGGCCATCGCGAAACACACCTCCAACATCTTCACCAAACTGGGCCTGGAGGTGTCGGACGACGACAATCGCCGCGTTCTGGCCGTGCTCGCCCACCTCGACCGCGACCACTGATGTTCTGTTCAACTTCCGCTGCTCAGAGGGCATTTGAGGCCTGCGGCCCGGCCAATCCTCTGACTAATTTGTGAGACGGCTGAACACCTCTGAGGCGGCGTCCGTATGGAAGGACGCCGCTTCACTCCTGTCGGGCGCCCCGATGCTGCCCCGCAAGGAAGTCAGAGGAGTTCCATGGGACGCAACACACGAAAACGCCGTACGCCGCTGGCCACCAAGGCCATAGCCGCATCGGCGGCCCTAGCGCTCGGTGGGGGCGGGCTGATCTGGGCGAACTTCTACGCCTCGGCGCACGAGTCGAACAACCAAACGTGGGGAGGCAACCAGACCAAGGCCGCCACGGCCCAGGTCGCGACGATCTCCTGCCCGGACGTCGGCCAGAAGCTGACGAACGTGCCGAACGCGGCCCGCCAGGGCGTGGCGACGGAGCTGGCGAACCTCGACAAGCAGATCACCGAGGCCTACTCCCGGCTCGCCTCCACCCGGCAGGCGCAGACCAACGATCCGAGCTTCGTGCAGAACGCGATCGTCGGCCCCCTCAAGGAGAAGCGGGCCGCGACGATCGACCGGATCAGGATCGACATCCAGCGGGTCGGCGGTTCCGTCAACAACTGGCTGGGCCAGCTCGCCGCCTGTACGACGCAGACCGCCAACCAGACCACCGCCGGTGGCCAGCAACAGAACGGCGGCCAGCAGCAGCAGAACGGTGGCCAGCAACAGAATGGCGGCCAGCAGCAGCAGAACGGCGGGCAGCAGCAGAACGGCGGGCAGCAGCAGAACGGCGGCCAGCAGCAGGGCAACGCCGGTCAGCAGCAGAACGTCGGCGGGCAGGCCGGCAACGGCCCGGTCGCGGCCGACTTCGTGGACATCACGAAGGTCGCCCCGAACGTCCAGGGCAAGCCGCGCAACACCGGCAACGCCTCGACGGGTACGTTCATCACGCGCTGTGGTGTGAACGCCAACAAGAACCACAACACCGACAACGTGATCGTGGCACCCGGCGTGACCAACGGCGCGCACCACCTGCACGACTACGTCGGCAACCAGAAGGTCAACGCCTTCTCCAGCAACCAGACGTTCCTGCAGGGCGGCACCAGCTGCCAGAACAGGAGCGACCTGTCGGCGTACTACTGGCCGGTGGTCCGCGTCCAGGACGGCTCGCAGGACTTCGACCAGAACGCGGACGGCGGCGGCAAGGAAGGCAACGTCGGCAAGATCCTGACGCCGGTGAAGGCGCAGATCAAGTACGTCGGCAGCCCGGCCAGCAAGGTCGTCGCGATGCCGCAGTTCCTGCGCATCATCACCGGTGACGCCAAGACCACGACCAACGGTCTGGCGAACGCCAACGCGCACTGGAGCTGCACGGGCTTCGAGAACAAGGTCCAGCTGACGACGCAGTACCCGATCTGCCCGCAGGGCAGCCAGGTGGTGCGCACGTTCGCCTTCCAGAGCTGCTGGGACGGGCAGAACATCGACAGCGCCAACCACCGTACGCACGTGGCCTTCCCCGACCCGGCGAGCGGCGTCTGCGGGAACGGCTTCAAGGCGATCCCGCAGCTGACGATGCGCCTCGTGTACAACATCACCCCGCCGGTCATCCAGAACGGCCAGGTGAAGAACGCCTTCGCGGTGGACGGCTTCCCGGAGCAGCTCCACAAGCCGGCCACCGACCACGACGACTTCATCAGCGTCACGACCGGCGGCCTGGCCAACAAGATCGCGAACTGCATCAACACCGGCCAGCGGTGCGCGTAGTGACAACCCCCTAGGAAAGCGGGCGGTGGGAATCTCCCACCGCCCGCTTTTCTTGTGCCCCGACGCCGGCGGGACGGTCAGCCGCTGTGCGCGTGCGCGTGGTGGTCGGTCCCGAGCTCCACGTCACCGCCGAGCGTGCCGCGCAGCGCCTTGACGACCCCGTTGTCGCCGACGGCGACCCACTTGCGGCCGACCAGGTAGTAACCGCCGTAGTCCTTGGCGTCGTTGATCCACTCGCGCTGGCCGCGGTCGGTGGCGAAGGTCGCGAGGATGAACTTCCCGTCGGTGTTCTTGCAGATGGCCTGGCGGATCTCGTCGGCGTCGGTCTGCATGTTCGGCTTGCACTTCACCTCGGCGGCCAGGCTCTCCAGGCTGCCGGTGGCGGTGGGCGGCACCTTGTGCGTGTCCCCGCCGGAGCCGCAGCCCGTCAGCGCCAGTACGGCCGCGGCACCCGCAACGGCGAGCATCGGTCGCGTCAACCTCATCTGTTCCTCCGGTCCTGGTGCGCAGAAGCATGCCGCAGAGAGCCCCGGCGAGGAGCCCCGCCCCTGGATACGGCTGCCGCACGCGGTGCGCTCAAATCCACCGGACCGACCCACCCGCACGCCGACGGCGGAGGCAGACCGGCACGCCGGTGACCAACCAACGATTCGCTCGTTTTCCCGGACGTGCAGTCACAGGATGTAGCCCAGCGCAAGGAACCCGCCTCCGCCGGGGCCATCGGCCCGGTAGTCGACGTCGAGCAGGCCGAAGCCGCGCTCGTCGAGCACTATCCACGGCTGGTCCGGCTCGCCTACCTCGTACTGCCGCCCCGCCTCGGCCGCAGCCGCCGGGTGCTGACAGCACACGCGCTCACCCAGCGCGCCCTGCCCCGGGGCCGCAAGCAGACGTCCGTGATCCCGGCCCAGTCCTCGGGCCGGGAGGGCGACCCCGGGTACGCCTTCCTCCGTCTGCGCGTCCTGCGTGCGGCGCTGGAGGCGGCCCGCCCCCGCAAGGGCCTGCCGAAGCTCTCGCAGCTGCCGCCGCTGCTCCCCCAGGTGTGGGGCCTGCGCCTGTTCCCGCGCTCCGGCGGCGCCGACGAACTCGCCCTGGACCAGCGGCTGTCCGGCCTGTCCGGCCCGGCCCGCGCCGCGTATGTGCTGCGCGGCCTGGAGAAGCTGTCCGACGCCGACATCCGCAAGATCCTCGAGGCGGCCGGGGCCGAGGAGCCCGAGTCCGCGCTGACGGAGGCCAACGGGGTGCCCGGACAGGACGACCTGCTCTCCTCCCCCGAGTACGACCCCTGCTCGCTCCAGGCCCGGCCCACCGACCTGATGCGCCGCCGCCAGCACACCAAGGCCGCGCTCGCCGCGGCGGCCGCGCTCGCGGTGTGCGGGGCGCTGGTGGTCATGCCGGGCGGCGGCTGGGGCCCCGACGGCGCCGCCGCGCCCCTGTATGCGCAGAACCCGGCGGCCGAGGCGGCCCTGGACCCGGGCAAGCTGATCCGGGTCCCCCCGACGGCGTGGCGGTCCGCGGCCCGCACCGACTTCTCCGTGTGGCCCGCACGCGGCCCGCTCGCCGGCGACAGGGCCCTGCTGCGCCGCGCCCTCGCCGTCTGGGCCCGCCCCGGGGACACGGTCCGCGTCTCGGCCACCCCCGGCACCCAGACCGGCGGCCCGGCCGGCCCGCCCCAGCTGCTGTACGCGGGCCCGGTGGACAACGCGCGCGTGGTGATCCTCTACGACGGCCTGCGCATCGCCCGCTACGCCGAGGGCAAGGACAGCAGCACGGGCGCCGCCCTCGACTTCGCGCGCGCCGACGGGGCGACCGGCGCCGAGGCGAGCGCGCTGGTGCTGGGCCGCTCCGACGGCAACGTCCGGTATCTGACCGCCCCCTGGGTGAAGACGGCCGCCGAGCGGGACCTGATGAAGCCGGGCTCGGCCCCGACGCCCCTCACCGTCACCCACGGCGTCACCGCCCCCCTGGCCAGCCCTGCGCTGCAGACCGGCAGCTGCACCTCGTGGGACGTGCTCCAGCTGACCGACGCCTCCGGCACCCGGCTCGCCACCGACCTGGGTGAGCTGGTCCCGGCCCGTCTCACCGCCGGACACCCGGGCGCCGTCGTCGAGGCGTCCACCCCGGACGGACTGCGCGCCTGGGCGCCGTTCGCCTGCTCGCTGTCCATGGAACGCTCCGCGGGCGTGCGCAGCATCAACGCGTGGGCGTTCGCGAACCAGCCCCTGCCCGAGGCGGGCGGGACGGGTGTCTGGCTGTGCACCCGGGCCGAGACCTGGCGCGGCGACGGTACGGCCGCGCTGGCCCAGTTCCAGACGCCGGGCGGGGCGGTCGGGGCGGTCGTGGCCAAGGGCACGGACGTGCCGGCCTGCGGTCCGCGCGACCCGAACGTGCTGGCCGGGGTGTTGTGGAAGGCCAAGGCCGGGAACTGGTACCTGCTGGCCGCGGGCGGCCCGGACACCGCCTCGATCCGGACCAGCTCAGGGGTCACCGCTTCGGGAAAGGGACCGCTGCTCGCCGTCCGGGCCAAGCAGGGGGCACAGGCACAGCTGAAGGGCACGCTGCGGGACGGTAGGCCGATCGACGGACTCCACTAGCTGACACTGGCGTCAACAAGGTCCTGCACGGGGGTTCTCAGACGACCTACCCGTCAGTACATTGACGCCATGTCTAACACGCAGGCCCGGCCGGTGGAGTCCGAGCGCATACCGCTCAAGGCCCGCAAGGTGTCCTTCTCCTGGGAGGACACACCGCTGCACTGGGTGCCCGGCGACCCGTTCACCACGCACACCATCAACGTGCTGCATCTGCTGCTGCCCGCCGGGGAGCGGTGGTTCGTGCACGTCTACAAGCAGGTGCTGCCGCTCATCCGGGACGACCAGCTGCGCGAGGACGTCGTCGGCTTCATCGGGCAGGAGGCGATGCACTCCCAGGCCCACGACGAGGTCCTGCCGCACCTGCGCGAGCAGGGACTCGACCCGACGCCGTACACCGCACAGGTCGACTGGTTCTTCGAGAAGCTGCTCGGCGACCGCACGCTGCCGCCGGGCAGGGCGAGCCGCTGGTGGCTGCTGGAGCGGGTCGCGCTGATCGCGGCGATCGAGCACTACACCGCCTTCCTCGGCGACTGGGTGCTCAACGCAGCCGAACTGGACCGGCGCGGCGCCGACCCGACCATGCTGGACCTGCTGCGCTGGCACGGCGCCGAGGAGGTCGAGCACCGCTCCGTCGCCTTCGACCTCTTCGAGCACGTCGACGGCAGCTACCGGCGGCGGGCGCGTACCTGGGCCACGGCCTTCAGCACCCTGGTCTTCCTGTGGCAGCGCGGAGTCCGCTTCTTCCTGGAGAACGACCCGACCCTCACCGGCCCCAAGGCCTCCCTGAAGGACCTCTACGTGCGTGGCCGCGAGGGCACCCTGCCCGCCACCGGCGACATGCTGAAGTCCATCCCGCGCTATCTCAGCCGCTCCTACCACCCCTCCCAGGAGGGCTCCACCGCGCAGGCCGTCTCCTACCTGGCCTCCTCCCCCGCCGCGCTCGCGGCGCAGAAGGCGGTGTCGTGATGCCGAAGCTGCGCACCGTCGCCCTCGTCGCGGGGGCCGCCCTGCTGACCCGGCGGGCCCTGCGCCGCAGGGTCCAGGCCTCGCCGCTGTGGCCCCTGCCCGCCCTGGACCCGCCCCTGTCCGGTCGTCCCCGCTCACGGGCCCTGCGGCTGTTGCTCACCGCCCACGAGGCCGTCGCCGACGGGGTCGTACAACTGCGCCTGGAGGGCAGCGGGCTGCCGCGCTGGGAGCCCGGTGCGCACCTCGACCTGGTGCTGCCGTCGGGGCTCGTACGGCAGTACTCGCTGTGCGGCGACCCCGAGGACACCTCCTCGTACACGGTCGCCACCCGGCTGGTCGAGGACGGGCGGGGCGGCTCGCGCGAGGTGCACGAGCAGCTCGCCGAGGGCATGGAGCTGGAGGTGCGCGGACCGCGGAACCGTTTCCCGCTCGTCGAGGCGCCCGCGTACGTGTTCGTCGCCGGCGGCATCGGCATCACGCCCGTCCTGCCGATGCTGCGGGCCCTGCCGGACGGCACCGACTGGCGGCTGCTGTACGGCGGGCGGAGCCGGGCCTCGATGCCGTTCCTGGAGGAGGTGAGCAAGCTCGCCGGGGACCGGCTGACGCTCGTCGCCGAGGACGAGGACGGACGCCCGGACCTGGCCGCGCTGTTCACTGCGGTACCCGAGGGGACGGCCGTCTACTGCTGCGGCCCTGAAGGCCTCATGGCGGCGGTGGAGGCGCACCTGCCCGAGGGTGCCACCCTGCACCTGGAGCGGTTCACGCCGCGCGCGAACGCCGGGGGCAACCACGCTTTCGCGGTCGAACTCCGGCGTAGCGAACGGACGTTGACGGTCCCGGCCGACTCCACGGTCCTGGCCGCCGTACGACGCGAACTGCCGGACACCGCCTACTCCTGCGAGCAGGGATTCTGCGGGACCTGCCAACAGCGGGTGCTGGAGGGCGAGATCGAGCACCGGGACGAGCTGCTGACGGACGCGGAACGGCACGAGTCGATGCTGATCTGCGTATCCCGGGCCCGGAGTGATCGCTTGGTGCTCGACATGTGAACACGAACGGCCGAATCCGGTCGGTAAGGTGTTTGCATGACTACCGGGGTTCGCCGCAGGATGGGCGTCGAGGAGCGACGGCAGCAGCTGATCGGCGTCGCGCTCGACCTGTTCAGCCGCCGCTCGCCCGACGAGGTCTCCATAGACGAGATAGCGTCGGCGGCGGGCATCTCGCGCCCGCTGGTCTACCACTACTTCCCCGGCAAACTCAGCCTGTACGAAGCCGCGTTGAAGCGTGCCTCGGAGGATCTGGCGGGCCGGTTCGCGGAGCCGCAGGAAGGTCCGCTGGGGGCCCGGCTGCTGCGCGTGATGCGCCGCTACTTCGACTTCGTGGAGGGACACGGCCCCGGCTTCTCGGCGCTGATGCGCGGCGGCCCGGCCGTCGGTTCCTCGACGACCAACGCGCTCATCGACTCCGTACGCCAGTCAGCCTACGAACAGATCCTGTCGCATCTGGGCGTCTCCGAGGCACCCGCGCGCATGGAACTGCTCGTCCGCTCCTGGATCTCGCTCGCCGAGTCGACGGCGCTGATCTGGCTGGACGGCCGGCGCATCCCGCGCGCCGAACTGGAACTCCAGCTCGTGCACGACTTCGCCGCGCTGGCGGCGGTGAGCGCCGCCTACGACACCGAGATGGCCGCCCTGCTGAACAGGATGGTCAAGGACGAGCCGGCCGACGGGCCCTTCGCAGAGCTCGTCGGCCGACTGATGTCCCTGGCCCCCTGAGGGCCCGGCCTCTAGCGGTCGAACTTCCGGTACGAGGGATCCAGGTCGCGGATCTCGGCGGAGGCGTGCAGGGCGAAGCCCTTCTCCGCCACGTGGCCCCGGAGCAGTTCCAGCACGGTCTGGGTGAGCCTCGCCTTCGTCTCGTCGCTGCGGCCGGCGAGGAGCCCGATGGTCACGTGCACGATCGCGTGCCCGTGCTCCGCCGGGTCCTCGTATCCGTACGCCGTGAACGCGCCGGGCCGGAACTGCGTCTTGCAGGCCTCCGGCTTGGCCGCCGCGATCTCCACGGTCGCCTCGTGCAGCGCCCGCGCGAAACCCGCGCGGTCGAAGGCGGCCTCCATCGTGTGCGAGTAGTCGACGGTGATCTGCGGCATGGGCACTCCTGTTCTACGGCGACGACCCGACCGACCCTACTTCGCCGCCCGGGTGAACACCGCCACGGTCCGCGCCGGCACGGTGAACGTGCCCGAGCCGGCCGCGTAGGAGGAGGTCTTCACCACCGGGTCGGCACCTGACTCCTGCACCGGGTGCAGCCGGTAGTGATCACCGGCCAGCGCGGAGATCCGCTGGTCCTGCCGCTCCGGGGTGGCGTTGAACACGACGACCAGGTCACCGAGCTGCATGGTGATCACACCCGGTGTCTCCTCCTTCCCGGACAGCGGGAAGGCCAGCCGGTCCTGCACCTGGGCGGCCGTGCCTAGGGAGAACGCCTTCTCCGTCGTACGGACCCTCAGCAGGTCCTGGTAGGCGGCCGAGGCGCCGGTGATCTGCGGGCAGCCCACCTTCACCGTGCCGAGCAGCGGCTTCGCGTAACTCCACTTGGACTGGTTGTCGGCCGCCATGGGCAGCCCCCGGCCGAAGCCGTTGCCGTCGGCGCAGTCCCAGTGGATGGCGTTGAACCAGTCGCCGCTGTCGAAGGAGTTGCGGTCCAGCGACTTCGAGCGCAGCAGGTCGGTGCCCGCCTGGGAGAGGGCCGGACCCTGCGAGAGGGCGGCCGTGGCCATCGCCAGGACCTGCATGCGGGCCCGGTCGGACGCGGAGGTGTCCTTGGGCAGCTTGTAGGTGAGGGCGTCGAACAGCGACTCGTTGTCGTGCGCGTCGACGTAGGCGAGGGCGTCGCCCGGCGCGTCCGCGTAGCCCGCGGGCGCTCCGTTGTAGTCGACCTCGGAGCCCTTGACCTCCTTGCCGTCGCTGTCGGTGAAGGTGAAGGACTTCAGGCTGCCGGTCAGACCGACCTTGATCAGGTCCTGGTAGTGCAGCAGCCGGGCCTTCTGCTCGGCCGCAGTGCCGTTGGCGGTGGACGTGTTGGGGTCGGTGTACAGCCCGGACGCGAAGCCCTGGACGCCGGGGTCCGAGTCGAAGGGGCCGCCGCCGCGCACGGCGTCACGGGCGCGGTCGGAGAAGGTGGCGATGCCGGTGCCGGCCATGTTCGCCTGCGTGGCCTGCACGAAACGGGCGTCGTTCGCGACCTCCCCGAAGTTCCAGCCCTCGCCGTACAGGATGATCTTCTTGCCGTCGACGCCGTCCTTGTCGGGGGTCAGCGCGTCGAGGGCCTTCCTGACCGCCAGGATGTTGGCCTTCGGGTGGTGGCCCATGAGGTCGAAGCGGAACCCGTCGACCTTGTACTCCTTGGCCCAGGTGACGATCGAGTCCACGACCAGCTTGCCCATCATCGCGTTCTCGGGCGCGGTGTTGGAGCAGCAGGTGCTGTCGGCCACCGAGCCGTCGGCGAGGAGCCGCTGGTAGTAGCCGGGCACGATCCGGTCCAGGACGGAGGTGTCCGCCTGGCCGCTGGCGGCGGTGTGGTTGTAGACGACGTCCATGACGACCCTGAGGCCGTCCCCGTTCAGCGCCTGGACCATCCTGCGGAACTGGACGGTACGGGCGGTGCCGTCGGGGTCGGTGGCATAGGAGCCCTCGGGGACCGTGTAGTGGTACGGGTCGTAGCCCCAGTTGTAGGCGTCCTTCGCGGCGATCTTCGCCACGCACTCCTGCTGCTTGTCGGAGTCGGCCGCGTAGGAGGCCAGGTCGCAGTCGGTTCTGGCCTGGTCGGCCTTCTTCTCCGGGATGGTGGCGATGTCGAAGGCGGGCAGCAGGTGCACGTACGAGGTGCCCGCCTTCGCCAGCTGCCGCAGGTGCTGGGAGCCGTCGCTGTTCTTGTCGGTGAAGGCCAGGTAGGTGCCCTGGTCCTTCGCCGGGACGGTCTTGTCGGCGACCGAAAAGTCCCGGATGTGCAGCTCCTGGATCTGCGCGTCCTTCAGCGGTACGGCCTTGGGCTTACGCAGACCCGACCAGCCGCTCGGCGCGAGGGACCTGTCGTTCAGGTCCACGACCAGGCTGCGTTCGGAGTTCGCGGTCAGGGCGACCGAGTAGGGGTCGGTGACCTTGTTGGTGACCACCTTGCGGACGCTGGGCGCCCAGACCTTCACGACGTACCGGTAGGGCTTGCCCTTCCAGGACGCCGGGCCGGTGACGGACCAGACGCCGGTGGTGGCGTTCCGGCGCATCTTCACGGCCGTGCCGTCGAGGTCGAGGTGCACCGACTGGGCCGTCGGGGCCCACACGGAGAGGGTCGGCCTGCCGTCGTGGAAGACCGGCCCGAGCTCGCTCTTCGTCGCGCCGGAGTACAGGTCGTCCAGCACCCCGGCGATCTGCACACCGGTCGCGGCCAGCACGGCACCGTTCGCCGCGCGCTGTGAGGCCACGAGCTGCCCGCCGAGCGCCGCGCGCACCCGGTCCCGGTCGCGCGGGTCGACGGACCAGGCGGTGTAGTCCTTCAGGTGCGGGAACCTCGCCTTCTGGGCGTCGCTGAGCGTGGTCTTCGTCAGGCGCAGCCAGCGCTCGTCGTCGCTGGTCAGCGCACCGTCCTTGACGGCGATCGAGCCGTCGTGGGAGTAGAGCAGCTGAGTGGAGGCGGCGCCGTCGACGCCGTTCCAGGCGACCGTGTTCCGGTCGATCCAGACCGCCTTGGAGGTGGTCAGGTCGAGGGCGGCCGCACTGCCCGCGGGCTGCGGCAGCAGGTACTTCTCCTGGCCGTTCAACAGCCACACCTCGTAGCCGTTGGACTTGAGGTCGAGGGACTGGTCGGTGGGGAGATCCTTGTCGTCGCCCTTGTGGATGATGTAGCTGAGGCTGGTGGCACCCGCGGTGAGCGGTACCTCGAAGACCGCGCCATAGGCATCAGTCTTCACCGGCTTCAGCGGGTTCGACCAGTCGGTGGGGTTCTCGGCACCCGTCCAGACGTGCAGACCCCAGCCGTCGTAGTTCCCGTCGGCACGGTGGTAGTGGATGACCGCCTTGGTCTTGTCCTGCGCGGGAGAGCCGGGCTTTTCCGTCAGGACGTCGGTCTTGCCCTGCTCGATCCAGACCTCGCCCGTCCTGGTGACGTCGATGGACCGGTCGGCGGAGACGTCCTTGTTGCCGTCCTTGTCGATGACCAGGAAGCCGACGTGGGAAGCGCCGGGCTTGAGCTTGACGTAGGCGAAGGCGCCGTAGGCATCACGGCCGACGAAGGGGTGGCTGTTCGGCCAGGTGGTCGACTCGCCGTCGGCCAGGTCGCCCCAGGCGTACAGGCCCCAGTTGCCGTAGTCGCCGTCGGTGCGCTTGTAGTGGACGACCGCATAGTCCCGGGAGGAGGCCGTGGGGGCCTCGGGCGCGGGCGGGGTGCCGGTGGTGCTGCTCGCCAGGGCGCTCGCGGTATGCCCGGCCGAGTCGGTCACGACCGCCTTGTAGCGCAGGGCGGTGCCGGCGGGTACGTCCTTGCCGATGGCCTGAGTGACCTTGTAGGGGGCGTGGTCGGCGGAGCCGAGGGTCTTCCACCGGCCGTTGCCGACCTGCGCGGCGAAGACGACCCGGTTGAGCTGACCACCGTCCACACCGGCCGTGACGTCCACGGTCCCGGTCGCCCCGGTGGCCGGGGCCTTCAGGGTGAGGGCCGGCTTGGCGGCGGGCTCGGCGAGGGCGCCGGTGGCCTTGAGGACGACGGCGGAACCGGCCGGAACGGTGACGGTGAGCTTGCGGTCGGCGTCGGTCTTCGTCGTCGCGTCCGTGCCGTAGATGCCCTGGTAGGACATGCCCGCCGAGCCGGTTGCGAAGGTGGCCGACTTCGCCTCGCCCGCGTTGTTGAGGGCGACGACGTACTCGGCGCCCGTCTTCGCGTCCGTACGGGTGAAGGCGTAGATGCCGGCGCCGTCGGCCGCGTACCGCTCGGTCTGGACGCCGTCCGTCAGGGCCGGGTCGGCCCTGCGGAGCCGGGAGAGGGCGGCGATGTCCTTGTAGAGCGGTGCGCTCGTGTCGTACGAGTCGCTCGCGTGAGTGCGGTCGGTGCCGATCTCGTCGTCGTCCAGGTAGTCGGCGACCTTGGAGGCGAACATCGTCTGGCGGGCGTCCTTGTCGCCGCCGGAGCCGGTGAAGCCCTGCTCGTCGCCGTAGTAGACGACCGGGTTGCCGCGGCTGAGGAACATCAGCTCGTTGGCGAGCCGGTCCTTGCGCAGGATCTCCGCGTCGGTCGCCTTCGGGTTGTCCTGCTTCAGGAAGTACCCGATGCGGCCCATGTCGTGGTTGCCGAGGAAGGTGACCTGCTCGTACGCGTTGGCCTTGTCGGTCGTGTACTTGTAGTCGTCACCGAAGACGCTCGCCAGCTTCTGCGCGCTGCCGCCCTGGGAGGCGTAGGCGCGGGCCGCGTCCTGGAAGGGGAAGTCGAGGGTGGCGTCCAGGCGCCCCTGGGTGACGTACGGGGACGTGATGTTCGTGTCCGCGGAGTAGACCTCGCCGAACATGAAGAAGTTCTTCCGCCCCTGCGCGGCCGCGTACTTGTCGAGCGCGGTGGCCCACTGGGTCCAGAAATCCAGGTCGACGTGCTTGACGGTGTCGATCCGGAAGCCGTCGACGCCGAAGTCCCGCACCCATCGCTCGTAGATCTTCTCCATGCCCCGGACGACCTCGGGACGCTCGGTCCACAGGTCGTCCAGGCCGGAGAAGTCGCCATAGGTCGTGGACTCACCGGCATACGTCGAGTCACCCCGGTTGTGGTACATCGTCGGGTCGTTGAGCCAGGCCGGGACCTTGCTGTTGCTCGTGACCTCGGGGGTGTAGGGGAAGGAGGCGCCGGAGACGGCCGGGAACTTCCTGGTGCCGTCCGCGTAGTCGGCGTCGTCGAAGGGCCGACCGTCCTTGGTCAGGTAGGGGAAGGCGCCCTTGGAGAGGTAGTCGGAGGACTTCTCCTCGTAGTCGACGACATCGGCCGTGTGGTTGGTGATGACGTCGAAGAAGACCTTCATGCCCTTGGCGTGCGCCTTGGAGATGAGGGTCTGGAGATCCTTGTTCGTCCCGAAGTGCGGGTCGACCTGGGTGAAGTCGGTGATCCAGTAGCCGTGGTAGCCGGCCGAGGCGTTGCTGCCCGTGCCCTGCACCGGGCGGTTCTTGAAGATCGGCGCCATCCAGATGGCGGTGGTGCCGAGGTCCTTGATGTAGTCGAGCCGCTTGGTCAGGCCCTTGAGGTCGCCGCCCTGGTAGAAGCCCTTGTCGGTGGGGTCGTAGCCGGTGCTGAGGCGGGAGCCGGTCAGCCCTCCCCGGTCATTGGACCTGTCCCCGTTGGCGAAACGGTCCGGCATGACGAAGTAGAACTGGTCGCGGGTGTCGTCGTGCCGGGCGGGCTGGGCGGCGAGGGCTGCGTCCGAGGGGGGCGCGGGCGGGGTGGCGGCATGGGCGGCCAGTGGCTGGATCAGTGCGGCGGCGAGGGCTACGGCGGTGACGGCCGCGGCCCGTCTCGCTCTGGGTATCACAGGCGGTAACTCCTAGCGAATGCGGCTCTCTTGGGTCCGACCCCGCGCGACCGTACCGCTGGCGAAAGGTTTACAGCAAGACCCTTGAAATTCATAGCAAGGAGTTTCAACGTCAACCTTGACGCGGGCTTCTCAACTGCCCCACGCTCACGGGTTGTTGAACGCTGTCCCTTTTTTCGGAGATCCGTTCGGAGCCGCACATGAACAGACACCGACCCCCGGGTGCCCTCCGCCGCACCGCGACCGCCGCAGCCGCAGGCGCCCTCGCACTGGCCGGAGCCATCGCCCTGCCGGCGACAACCCGCACAGGCCGACACCACCGCCAAGGGCGACGTGATCGCCAACCTCTGGGAGTGGAACTGGGACTCCATCGCCTCGGAGTGCACGAACATACTGGGCCCGGCCGGCTACGGCGCGGTGCAAGTGGCGCCGCCGGCGGAGTCCCTCAAACAGTCCAGCTCCTACTGGTGGGACGTCTACCAGCCGTACTCCTACGACCTGAACAGCCGCTTCGGATCGCAGGCGAAGTTCGCCGCGATGATCACGGCCTGCCACCAGGCGGGTGTGAAGGTCTACACCGACGCGGTGATCAACCACACGGCCGCGCAGACCGGCACGGGCTACAACGGCACGACGGTCACCAACAAGTACGACACCCCGCAGTGGGACCGCTCCGACTACCATGACTCGACGTCGTGCCCCACGTCCGACCTGACGATCCAGGACTACTCGAACCTCACCCAGGTCCAGAACTGCGAGCTCCTGGGCCTGCCCGACCTGAAGACGGGTTCGGACACGGTCCGCGCGGGCATCGCGAACTTCCTCAACAGCCAGCTCGCCCTCGGCGTCGACGGCTTCCGCGTGGACGCGGCCAAGCACATCCCCGAGACCGACCTGGCGGCGATCGAGTCCAAGCTGACGAACACCACGTCGGGCTCGGCGCCGTACGTCTTCCAGGAGATCTACCCGGGCTCGACCCCACAGCCCTCGGACTACTACGCCTCCGGTGACGTCCTGGACTTCACCTACGCGAGCAGGCTGAAGTCGGCGTTCCAGGGCAACGTGAGCGACCTGTCCTCGATCGAGAGCAGCGGCATCCTGCCCGCCGCCGACTCGGTGTCGTTCGTGACGAACCACGACACCGAGCGCAACGGCCTGCACATGTCGTACAAGGACGGCGACACCTACAAGCTGGCGAACCTCTTCCAGCTCGCCTACAAGTGGTCGACCCCCACGGTGTACGCCAGCTGGGAGTGGACCCAGAGCGACCAGGCCCCGCCGAACTCCTCGGGCTTCGTCACGGACACGGACTGCTCCAGCGGCTCCTGGTACTGCCTGGACCGCGACACCGCCGTCGTCGGCATGGTGGCCTGGCACAACGCGGTCGACACGGCGGCCGTCTCCGACCGGCAGACCAAGTCGTCGTCGGTGATCGGCTTCGGCCGCAGCGGCGCGGGCTTCTTCGCGCTGAACAACGGCTCGTCGTCGGCGACGTACACCTTCACGACGGGCATGGCGGACGGCACGTACGCGAACGTCATCGACGGCGGCGCGACGAAGGTGACGGTGTCGGGCGGCAGCGCCTCGATCACCATCCCGGCAAAGGGCGCGGTCGCCTTCTCCAACGCGTCCTACACCTGCACGGTGGGCTGCGGCGACACGGGCGGCGGCGGTTCGACGTCGACGGTGAGCGCGACCTTCAACGAGTACGCCTCCACGGCGTCCGGCACGAACGTGTACGTCGTCGGGTCCCTCTCGGCGCTGGGCGGCTGGGACACCTCGAAGGCGGTCAAGCTGTCGTCCTCCGGCTACCCGGTCTGGTCGGGGGAGGTGAGCGTGCCGGTCAACACCTCGTTCGCATTCAAATACATCAAGAAGGACAGCTCGGGCCATGTGACCTGGGAGTCGAACGCCAACAGATCGGCCGCCACGACCACCTCGGCGCTGTCGCTGAACAACTCCTGGAACGTGGCGAACGCGAGCGCGACCGACATCACCTTCAACGAGACCGCGACGACCGACCTGGGCACCGACGTCTACGTCGTCGGCTCCGTCCCCTCCCTCGGCTCCTGGAACACGAGCGACGCCATTGCGCTGTCGTCGGCGTCCTACCCGACCTGGAGCAAGCTGGTCATCGTCCCCAAGAGCACGTCCTTCGAGTACAAGTACCTGAAGAAGGACAGCTCCGGGAACGTGACCTGGGAGTCCGGAACGAACCGCTCGTACACGACGGGCAGTTCGTCCGGCTACACGACGAGCGACACCTGGAAGTAACCGGTCCACCGGTCCGCTCCCCTTCGGAGCGGACCGGCGCCGCTGCGTGTGCCGACTCCGCCGGCGGTCTCAGTCGGAAAAGGCCCGGGCAAACCCGGCGAGATTGCGCGGGCAGGCCCATATCTCCCGCGTCATCAGGCGCTCGTACCAGTTCTCCGAGTCCTCGTCGGGCCAGTTCTCCTCATCGGCCAGGGCCGCTTCATGGGCGGCGTCCCGCTCCGGATGGGCCAGCATCTCCAGGACGTACCGGAAGTTGTCCAGCTCGGCATCGAGCGGCATGTCGTCACAGGGATGCGCTTCATGGGCACAGGGGGTCTCCCCAAGAGCACGTTCGACCACGCCCATTGCCTCCAGCACGCGGGTCTCGGCCGCCGCGTCCGGGCGGGCGTAGACCACGTAAGGGCCTGTCAGCACCAGCCCGAGCGTCCACAGGGGGGTCTCCGGTCCGCCGGCCGCCACACTCACCTCGAGGTTCCTTGCGCATTCCACTACCGCGCGCTGCGCATCGCCGAGGTAGTAGCCGTGCCGGATCTCGTCCCACTCCTCGATCAGGCCGTCCCACTCGGCGGGGGTGGTGGGTGCCGGAACAGGGGGCAACTCGTCGTCGTACCGGTCTTCGATCGTGTCTGTATGGGCCACGATCAGAGGATGCCATGTACGTCTGACGCCCCCTGGCCTCGTCAGCAGCCCGACTTGCCGGCGTAGATCGCCAGTGCCGTGTTCGAGCCCACAGTGGCGGTGAACTGCCCGCTGGAGTTCACCGTCACCGTCGTGTTGTTCTGCACATTGCAGTACGTGCCGGCCGCCAGCGAGGTCTGATACGTGCGGGTCAGCGACGAGGACTCGTGGTTGATCGCCACAAACCCCTTGCTGCCCCGCCCGAAGGCGATCGCGTTGTTGCCGTTGTCCCACCAGTTGGATACGGCCTGGCCCCGTGTCGCGTTGCGGAAGGCGACCATGGACTTGATCTCCGGCCAGGCGTGCTGGCACTTCCAGCCGTCCTGCCAGCAGGCGTTGACCGTGCCGCCGTCCGGCGGGCCCGCGTCCGCGTCCGACCACTCGTAGCCGGAGTTGATGTCCGGGGCGCCGTAGGGGTAGGCGAGCATGAAGACGTTGGCCAGGGTGTAGTTGGCGCCGTCCTTGTAGTTCAGGGTCGAGCCGTTGCGTTCCGTGTCGTGGTTGTCCACGAAGACGCCTGCCACCGAACTCTTCAGGTAGCCCCAGCCCTCGCCGTAGTTGCTCAGGTACGCCAGCTTCTCGTTGGTGAAGACGCGCTTGAGGTCGTAGGCGTAGCGGAACTCCTGGACGTCACCGTTGCCGGTGTATTCGGAGGGCTGGACGGCCTCGTTCGCGCCGTAGATGACCTCCTGCTTCCAGTAGACGGAGGGGTTGGTCAGGCGGCTCTTGATGTTGGCCAGGTCGTCGGCCGGGATGTGCTTGGCCGCGTCGATGCGGAAGCCGTCCACGCCCAGGGAGAGCAGGTCGTTCATGTAGCCCGCGATCGTCTTGCGGACGTACTCCTCGCCGGTGTCCAGGTCGGCCAGGCCGACCAGTTCGCAGTGCTGGACGTTCCAGCGGTCGGCGTAGTTCGTCACCTGGCTCGTGCAGTCGTCGAGGTCGGAGGAGGAGTACAGGCCGGGGTAGTTGTACTTCGTGTACGACGAGCCGCCGGTACCCGTGCCCGATCCGGCCGCCATGTGGTTGACGACGGTGTCGACCACGATCTTCAGGCCGGCCGCGTGGCAGGTGTTGACCATGTTCTGGAACGACGTGCGGTCACCGAGGCGGCCCGCGATCTTGTACGACACCGGCTGGTACGACGTCCACCACTGCGAGCCCTGTATGTGCTCGGCGGGCGGGGAGACCTGGACGTATCCGTAGCCGGCGGGGCCGAGGGCGGTGGTGCACTCGCGGGCCACCGAGGCGTAGTTCCACTCGAACAGGACGGCGGTGACGTCCTTGGTGCCGGGCGGGGAGGCCTGGGCTTCCGTCGGGTACATGCCAATCGCTGCTGCGGTCGCGAGGGTGAGTGCCGTGGGGAGGGTTCTGCGTGCCATGTGGGGGTCCTTCGTCCTTGAAGGCGCTTGCTGCAACATTTCAGCAAACTTGCGGTGACGCAGATGTTAAAGGCCCGCTGTCCGAAAGACAGCGGGCCGTTGTGAAGTTTATGCAAGAACTTTCAGACGGGCCGTCAGGCCACGGTCGTCCACCACACCGTCGTGTCGGCCGGCACCTTCGTCTCGCCGTCCGCCTCGGTCAGCTCACCGCTGGTGAGCAGGACGCGGCCGTAGGACGGGGTCGTCACGGACTCGCCGGTCGTGTTCGCCACGCACACGAACTCGCCGCGGCGGAAGGCCAGGACGCCCTCGGGGGCACGGAGCCACTCCACCGCGTCGCCGGCGCCCAGGTCCGGCTGCGAGCGGCGCACGCTCAGCGCCGCGCGGTACAGCTCCAGCGTCGAGCCCGGTACGCCGCTCTGCGCCTCCACGCTCAGCTCGGCCCAGCTCGACGGCTGGGGCAGCCAGCTGCCGCCGCTGCCGAAACCGTACGAGGAGCCCTCGCGGGTCCACGGGATCGGCACCCGGCAGCCGTCGCGGAAGCCGTCCTGGCCGGCGCCCCGGAAGTACGCGGGGTCCTGGCGCACCTCGTCGGGGAGGTCCACGACGTCCGGCAGGCCCAACTCCTCGCCCTGGTAGATGTACGCCGAGCCGGGGAGCGCGAGCATCAGCAAGGTCGCCGCCCGTGCCCGGCGCAGGCCCAGTGCGCGGTCGCCGGCCGTGCGGATCTGGGTGCCGAGGCCGGGCGGGTTGGCGAAGCGCGTCGCGTGCCGGGTGACGTCGTGGTTGGAGAGGACCCAGGTGGCGGGGGCGCCGACCGGGCGCATCACCTCCAGGGTGCGGTCGATGACCGTACGCAGTTCGTCCGCGTCCCACTCCGTGCCCAGGTACTGGAAGTTGAAGGCCTGGTGGAGTTCGTCCGGGCGGACGTAGTTCGCGGTGCGCTCGACGGTCGGGGTCCAGGCCTCCGCGACGAAGATGCGCTCGCCCGCGTACTCGTCGAGGATCGTGCGCCACTGGCGGTAGATGGCGTGCACGCCGTCCTGGTCGAAGAACGGCATGACATCGTTGCCCAGCAGCTTCAGCTGCTCGTGGGAGCCGAGGTCCGGGAGTCCCTCCGCCTTCACCAGTCCGTGGGCGACGTCGATACGGAAGCCGTCGACGCCCATGTCCAGCCAGAAGCGCAGGATCGAGCGGAACTCGTCGCCGACGGCCGGGTGTTCCCAGTTGAAGTCGGGCTGCTCGGGGGCGAAGAGGTGCAGGTACCACTCGCCGTCCTCGACCCTGGTCCAGGCCGGGCCGCCGAAGATGGACTCCCAGTCGTTCGGGGGGAGTTCGCCGTTCTCGCCCTTGCCCGGGCGGAAGTGGTAGCGCTCCCGCAGGGGCGAGCCGGGGCCTTCGGCGAGGGCGCGCCTGAACCACTCGTGCTGGTCGGAGGAGTGGTTGGGGACCAGGTCGACGATGATGCGCAGGCCCAGGTCATGGGCGTCGCGGATGAGCGCGTCGGCGTCGAGCAGGTTGCCGAACATGGGGTCGACGGCGCGGTAGTCGGCGACGTCGTAGCCGGCGTCGGCCTGCGGGGAGGCGTAGAAGGGGCTGAGCCATACGGCGTCCACGCCGAGGTCGCGCAGGTACGGGAGTCTGGAGCGTACGCCTTCCAGGTCGCCCATGCCGTCGCCGTTGCTGTCGGCGAAGCTGCGCGGATAGACCTGGTAGATGACCGCGTCCCGCCACCAGTCGCGGTGCTTGGCGACGGTGGCGACGGCGGAGTGGTCGGCCGGGGCTGCAGGATGCTGCTGGCTCATGGCTTCCTTGATGCGTAACGGGGTTCGGGTCATGGGTGTCTGGGTACGGCGGCGGGTGTGCAAGGCGGCCGCGGTGCCAGCGGGGTCGGATGGGCACCGCGGCCGCCTACCCGCGCGGACAGGCGCGCGGGAGCCCTTGTGCGGAAAGGGGACTCAGCCCTTCGTGCCGCCTGCGGTGAGGCCGGTGACGAGGTTCTTCTGCACGAGGTAGAAGAACACGGACACGGGTATCGCGATCAGCACCGCGGTGGCGGCCATGTAGTTCCACTGCGCGTCGTGCTGGCTGACGAAGGTCTGCAGACCGACGGCGAAGGTGTACTTCGAGTCGTCCAGCATGAAGGTGGTCGCGAACGCGACCTCGCTGACGGCGGTGATGAAGTTGTAGAAGCCGGCGACGGCCAGCCCTGGGCGGGCCAGCGGCAGGATCAGCCGGAAGAAGGTCCCGAAGGGGCTCAGCCCGTCCACGCGCCCGGCCTCGTCGATCTCGAAGGGGATGGTGTCGAAGTATCCCTTGAGCAGCCAGGCGCTGTAGGGCACGGCCGTGGTGCAGTTGATGATGATCAGCGACCAGTAGGTGTCGATGAGACCGAGTTCGCTGAAGATCTCGTACATGGGCACGATCAGGATGGCGATCGGGAAGGCCTGGGTGAGCAGGAGGACCCACATCAGCGACTTGTAGCCGGGAAAGCGCATGCGCGAGACGGCATAGCCGGTGGTGGCCGCGACGAACACGCCGATGAAGGTGGTGCCGAGAGCCACGATCATCGTCGACTTGAACCAGTCGAAGAAGCCGGTGTGCTGCAGCACGAAGCTGTAGTTGGAGAAGGTGAGCTTGCCCAGGATCTTGCCCGGGTGCAGGTAGTCGTCCTTGTCCGGGCCGAGGGACAGGAAGATCAGCCAGGCCACCGGGGCCAGCGCGATCAGGCTCGCGAGGGCGAGGCCGCCGTGCAGCAGGGCGGCGCCGAGCGGGCCACGCTCGCCGCGCCGGCGGGTGCGGCGCGGGGGCTCGGCGGTGGGGGCGGGCCCGGCCTCGGTCTTCTCAAGGGTCGTGGTGCTCATGGCAGCGGCTCCTGCGGCGTCAGACGGCGAGCTGGTCATTGCGCTTCAGCCAGCGGAAGTAGAAGGAGGTGAAGACAGTGAGGATCGACAGCAGCAGCACGCCGTACGCGGCGGACTGGGCGAAGTCGCGCGGCTGCTGTCCGAAGCCCAGGTAGTAGGCCCAGGTGACGAGGATCTGGGCGTCGGGCGCGCCGGTGGGGCCGAACAGCAGGAAGATGATGGCGAACTGGTTGAAGGTCCAGATGATGCCGAGGAGTACGACGGTGGAGCTGACCGAGCGCAGGCCGGGCAGGGTGACGTGCCGGAACTGCTGCCAGGCGCTGGCGCCGTCCATCTCGGCGGCCTCGTAGAGCGTGGAGTCGATGGACTGCAGGCCGCCGAGCAGGGAGAGCATCATGAACGGCACACCGCACCAGGTGTTGACCATGATCGCGGCGAATCGCTGCCAGAAGGTGTCCTCCAGCCACTGCGGCTGGGGCAGGTGGAGCGAGCCGAGGAACTGGTTGAGCGCGCCGGAGTCGGAGAGCATGATCCGCCAGGAGAAGACGGTCACGAAGGTCGGCACGGCCCAGGGCAGGACCAGCAGCAGCCGGTAGAAGGTGCGGCCGCGCAGCTTCTGGTTGAGCATGAGCGCGAGGCCGAGACCGATGGTGTAGTGCAGGGCCACGCAGGCGACGGTCCAGAAGACGGTCCACAGGAAGTGCGACCAGAACCGGTCGTACGACAGCGGGCCGAACAGGATGTCCTTGTAGTTGTCGATCCCGATGAACTTGTACGTGGCGTCGATGTGGTTGACGCCGATGGTGCGGGCCGAGTTGAGGCTGTTGGCATCGGTCAGGGTCAGGTAGATGCCGCGTACCAGCGGATAGCCCACGATGGCGCCCAGCACGACGACGACCGGCGCGATCATCGCGTAGGCGTACCAGTACTTCTGCATTCCGTTCTTGATGCGCTGGCCCAGGCCGGGCCGCGGCGCGCGGTCACCGCGGCGGTTGCCGGTCGCGCGGTCGATGGCGACTGTCATGTTCGACACCTTCGGGAGATCAGGGGGCGGGCCTGGGCACAGGCGGGTGGCCGTCGGATCCTTCCCCCCCTCGGAGAGAATCCGACGGCCACGTGGGCGTCACTTGCTGAAGTCGGGCACCAGCTTGGCGATGGCCACCTCGGCGTTGCTCAGGCCCTTGTCGAGGGACTCCTTGCCACCGGCGACCTTGGGCAGCTCGATGTCCAGCGGGCCCCACAGGGAGCTGTACTCGGGCAGGGCCGGGCGGGGCTGGGCTGCGGCCAGGACGCCCTGGTAGCCGGCGATGCCGGGGTCGGCCTTGACCTGGGCGGTGTAGGCGTCGGAGCGGGTGGGCAGGGTGGAGTTCTTCAGGGCGATGGTCTCCTGGGACTTCGCCGAGGTCATGAACTGCACGAACTTCAGCGCCGCGGCCTGGTGGGCCTTGTCGGAGCCGGCGTAGACCGAGAGGTTGTGGCCGCCGGTCGGGGCGCCCGCCTTGCCGGCGGAGCCGGCCGGGACGGTGGCGATGCCGAGGTTGGACTTGTCCTTGAAGGCCGAGCCCTTGTAGAAGTTCGTGATCTCCCAGGGGCCCTGGATGATCGCGGCGACCTTGCCGGTGACGAACGCGTCCTGGATGTGGGCGTAGGCGTCGGCGGTGGTGTCGGCCTTGTGCAGGCCCTTGCCGGAGAACGTGCTCAGCCAGGTGCCGTAGGCCTTCTTGGCGGCGGCCGAGTTCACGGTGATCTTCTTGGCGGTGGCGTCGACGGTGTCGGTGCCCTCGCCGTAGAGGAAGGTCTGGGCGTAGTAGGCCTGGGTGGAGCCCCAGTAGCCGTCGGCGCCGGTCTTGGCCTTGACCTTGGCGGCATCCGACTTCAGCTCGTCCCAGGTCTTGGGGGCCTCGGTGATGCCGGCCTTCTTGAAGAGGGCCTTGTTGTAGACCAGGGCGAGGGTGTCGGTGACGAACGGCACGCCGTAGGTCTTGCCCTCGTACTGGGCCTGCTTGATCAGGTTCGGCTGGAACTTGGCCTGGTCGGCGAGGGCGTCGGTGCCGTCCAGCGGCAGGAAGTAGCTCTTCTTCGCGAAGGCGGGGGTCCAGCCGACCTCGGAGCGCAGCACGTCCGGGGCACCCTTGGAGCCGGCCGCGGTGTCGAACTTGTTCTGCGCCTGGTCGAAGGGGACGTTGACGTACTTGACCTTGATGTTCTTGTTGGCGGCCTCGAACTGCTTGATCAGGGCCTGGTACGTCGGTGCCTCATTGGTGGCGTTGGACGTGTCCCACCAGGTGACGGTGACCGGGCCGTCCGACTTGCTGTCGCTGTCGCTCCCGCCGCACGCCGTCGCCGCCAGGGCGAGGGACGCCACCAGCGCGGAGGCCGCTATGCCACGCCGCATGAGTTCTCCTTGAGGGTTAAGCCCGAGTGGTGCCGACTGCGCCGTTGCGGCGGCCGGGCGACTCGGAACGTAACAGCGATGTAAGCGCCGCGAAAGACCTTGCAGAAAAAAAGTGCAAGGAAACACGACGGTTACCCCGTCGTGACCTGTGCACAAGTCGCCGCCGCCCGGTTCTGGCGCCGCTCAGCGGGTAGCGACACACTTGTGCAAGACTCTGCAAGCTCTTGCCGATCGAGGCCCCACACAGAAGGACGAGGAGCGCGATGACGCAGCAATCCGCGGCAGGCCGGTCGGCCGCCCGCGCACGACGTCCCGTCGGTGTGCAAGGCGCGGTGCGGCCGGTACAGTCCGGTGCCGTGACCACACGGCTTGCGGACATCGCTGCGCAGGCGGGGGTGAGCGAAGCGACCGTCAGCCGCGTCCTCAACGGGAAGCCGGGCGTCGCCGCCACCACCCGCCAGTCCGTGCTGGCCGCGCTGGACGTGCTCGGCTACGAGCGTCCGGTGCGGCTGCGGCAGCGCAGCGAGGGTCTGGTGGGCCTGATCACCCCGGAGCTGGAGAACCCGATATTCCCGGCGCTGGCCCAGGTCATCGGCCAGGCGCTGACCCGGCAGGGCTACACCCCGGTGCTCGCCACCCAGACCCCGGGCGGGTCGACGGAGGACGAGCTGACCGAGATGCTGGTGGACCGCGGGGTGGCGGGGATCATCTACGTCTCCGGGCTGCACGCCGACACCACCGCCGACATGCAGCGCTATGAGCGGCTGCGGGCGCAGGGCGTGCCGTTCGTGCTGGTGGACGGGTTCTCGCCGAAGGTGCAGGCGCCGTTCATCTCCCCCGACGACCGCGCCGCGATGACGCTGGCGGTGACCCACCTCGCGTCGCTGGGCCACACCCGGATCGGTCTGGCGCTCGGCCCGAAGCGGTTCGTGCCGGTACAGCGCAAGATCGAGGGCTTCGTGCGCGCGATGCAGGACCAGCTGGGACTGAGCGCCGGGACGGTCGGGACGGAGCTCGTCCAGCACTCGCTGTACACCCTGGAGGGCGGTCAGGCGGCCGCGACCGCGCTGATCGAGCGGAACTGCACGGCGGTGGTGTGCGCGAGCGACATGATGGCGCTCGGTGCCATACGGGCGGCCCGGCAGCTGGGCCTGGACGTGCCCCGGGACATGTCCGTGGTGGGCTTCGACGACTCCCCGCTGATCGCCTTCACCGACCCGCCGCTGACCACCGTCCGCAAGCCGGTCCCGGCGATGGGCCAGGCTGCGGTGCGCACGCTGCTGGAGGAGATCGGCGGGACGCCCGCGCCGCACAGCGAGTTCGTGTTCATGCCGGAGCTGGTGGTGCGCGGTTCAACCGCTTCGGCCCCGCATGACCGAAGTGACCGTAATCGCGGGTGATCAGCAGCAATCAGGGGTGTACGCGCAAGTCCTCCGTATGTCGTAGAACATGCACGGCGGACCCAACCTTGGGATGATCTGGCGAGGAAGCCTTTTCTGGCAGACTCTGTGCCTATGAGTGACTCGACCGTGACAGAGCAGGAAGGTCGCGAGGAAGTGGCCGTTCCGCAGGCCGTCACGGGCGAGGACAGACAGGGTGTGCTGCGCCGCCCGCGCAGGCCCCGGCTGTGGTTCGAGATCCTGCTGATCGCGGTGAGTTACTGGACCTACTCGCTGATCCGCAACGCCGTCCCGGAGCAGAAGGCCGAGGCGCTGCGCAACGCCGACTGGGTCTGGCGCGTCGAGCACCAGCTGGGCATCGCAGTCGAGGAGTCGGTCAATCATGCCGTGAACTCGGCGACTTGGCTGATCATCGGCATGAACTACTACTACGCCACCCTGCACTTCGTCATCACGCTGGGTGTCCTGGTGTGGCTGTACCACTGGCATCCCGGCCGCTACGCGGCGACCCGGCTGGTGCTGTTCGCGACCACGGGCGTGGCCCTGGTCGGCTACTACCTGTTCCCGCTCGCCCCACCCCGGCTCATGAACGGCGGGCACTTCGTGGACACGGTCATGGTCCACCACACCTGGGGCTCGATGGCCTCGGGCGATCTGAAGCACATGTCGAACCAGTACGCGGCGATGCCGTCGATGCACATCGGCTGGTCGCTGTGGTGCGGGCTGACGATCTTCGCGCTGGCGTCGGTGCCGTGGGTGCGGGTGCTGGGACTGCTCTACCCGGCGGGGACCCTGCTGGTGATCGTTGCCACGGCCAACCACTTCTGGCTGGACGCGGTCGGCGGGGTCCTGTGCCTGACCTTCGGTTTCACCGTGGCCCGGCTCTGGTTCGGCAGCCTGCCGTACACCCTGCCGAGGCCGGCCCCGGACCCGGCCGCCGCGCCGGCTCAGGTCCCGGCCGCGTAGAACAGCTCCTGCACGACCGAGCGCGCCCTGCGGGTCGTACGACGGTAGGCGTCCAGCATGTCCCCGGCGTGCCCGGAGCCGTAGCCCAGGTAGCGGCCGACGGCGGCCAGCTCGCGGGGCTCGGTGGGGAAGGTGTCCCCGGCCCGTCCACGCACCAGCATGACCGCGTTGCGGACCCGGCTGGCCAGCACCCAGGCCTCGTCCAGCACCGCCGTGTCCTCGGCGGACAGCAGCCCGGCCTCATGGGCGGCGGCCAGGGCCGCGCGGGTGCGGGTGGTGCGCAGGCCGGGCTCGCGCCAGCCGTGGCGCAGCTGGAGCAGCTGGACGGTCCACTCGACGTCGGAGAGACCGCCCGGGCCGAGCTTGGTGTGCAGCCTCGGGTCGGCGCCGCGCGGCAGGCGCTCGGACTCCATCCGGGCCTTCAGCCGGCGGATCTCCCGGACCGCCTCGTCGCCCAGGCCGCGGTCCGGGTAGCGCAGCGGGTCGATCAGCTCGGTGAACCGGCGGGCCAGGTCCTCGTCCCCGGCGACCGGCTCGGCCCGCAGCAGCGCCTGCGACTCCCATACGAGCGACCAGCGGCGGTAGTAGGCCTCGTACGACTTCAGGGTGCGCACCAGCGGTCCCGACTTGCCCTCGGGGCGCAGGTCGGCGTCGATCAGCAGCGGCGGGTCGGCGCTGGGCAGCTGCAGCAGGCGGCGCATCTCGGCGACGACCTTGTTCGCGGCCTGAGCCGCCTCCTGCTCGGCCACGCCGTCCCGGGGCTCGTGCACGAACAGCACGTCGGCGTCGGAGCCGTAGCCCAGTTCGTGGCCGCCGAAACGGCCCATCCCGATAATCGCGAACCGGGTGGGCAGGGTGTCGCCCCAGCCGCCCCGTACGACGGCCCGCAGGGTGCCCGCCAGGGTCGCGGCCGTCAGGTCGGACACCGCGGCTCCGACCCGGTCCACCAGAGCGCCCTGGTCGGGCTCGGCGGGGCTGGTCTCGGTGCCGTACGACGAGACGATGTCCCCGGCGGCCGTCCGGAACAGCTCGCGGCGGCGGACGCCACGGGCCGCGGTGACGCCCTGCTCGGCGTTCTCGGCGCGGCCCACGGCGGCCAGGATCTCCTGCTCCAGCGGGGCGCGGTCGCGCGGCTCCAAACCGCCTCCGCCGTCGCCGTCGCCGAGCAGGGCCACCGCCTCGGGGGCGCGCATGAGCAGGTCCGGGGCGAGACGGCCCGCCGACAGGACCCGGGCCAGGTTCTCGGCCGCCGCGCCCTCGTCCCTGAGCAGCCTGAGATACCAGGGGGTCTTGCCGAGGGCGTCGGAGACCTTGCGGAAGTTGAGCAGGCCCGCGTCCGGGTCGGCGGAGTCCGCGAACCAGCCGAGGAGGACGGGCAGGAGGGTGCGCTGGATGGCCGCCTTGCGGGTCACGCCGGAGGCGAGAGCCTCCAGGTGGCGCAGGGCGGCGGCCGGGTCGGCGTAGCCGAGGGCGACCAGGCGTTCCCGGGCCGCCTCGGCGCTCAGCCTCGCTTCGCCGGGGGCGAGCTGGGCGACCGCGTCGAGCAGCGGGCGGTAGAAGAGCTTCTCGTGCAGCCGTCGTACGACGCCGGTGTGCCGCTTCCACTCGCGCTGGAGCTCGGCCACCGGGTCGGTGCGCAGGCCCAGGGACCGGCCCAGGCGCCGCAGGTCGGGCTCGGCCTCGGGGACGAGGTGGGTGCGGCGCAGCCGGTAGAGCTGGATGCGGTGCTCCATCGAGCGCAGGAAGCGGTAGGCCTCGTCGAGGCGGGCGGCGTCCTCGCGGCCCACGTAACCGCCGGTGGCGAGGGCGTGGAGGGCGTCGAGGGTGGTGCCGCTGCGCAGGGCGGGGTCGGTGCGGCCGTGCACCAACTGGAGGAGTTGGACCGCGAACTCGACGTCCCTGAGACCGCCCGGGCCGAGTTTGAGTTCGCGTTCGATCTCGGCCGCGGGGATGTTCTCCACGACCCTGCGGCGCATCTTCTGGACGTCGGCGACGAAGTTCTCGCGCTCGGCCGCCTTCCAGACGAGGGGTTCCAGCGCGTCGACGTAGGCCCGGCCCAGCTCGGCGTCCCCGGCGACCGGGCGGGCCTTGAGCAGGGCCTGGAACTCCCAGGTCTTGGCCCAGCGCTGGTAGTAGGCGAGGTGGCTGCTGAGGGTGCGGACGAGGGGGCCGTTGCGGCCCTCGGGGCGGAGGTTGGCGTCGACCGGCCAGATCGAGCCCTCGATCGTCGTCTCCGAGCAGATCCGCATCATGTGCGAGGCGAGCTTGGTGGCGGATCTGAGGGCCTTGCCCTCGTCGGCGCCGTCGGCCGCCTCCGCCACGAAGATCACGTCCACGTCGGAGACGTAGTTCAGCTCGTGGCCGCCGCACTTGCCCATCGCGATCACCGCGAGGCGGCAGGCTGCGGCGTCCCCGGGGGCGGCGGCGCCTGCCAGGGCCAGGGCGGCGCGCAGCGTGGCGGTGGCGAGGTCGGCCAGTTCGGCGGCGGTCTCGGCGAGGTCGGTGGTGCCGCACACGTCACGCGCCGCTATCGACAGCAGGCAGCGGCGGTAGGCCACACGCAGGGAGATGGGGTCGGTGGCCGCGGCCAGGCCGCGCTCGAACTCCTCCACGCCGGGGTGGAGGTCCCGGGGCTCGTAGGTGACCAGGGCCTGCCAGTCGCTCGGGTGGCGGGCGAGGTGGTCGGCGAGGGCGGCCGAGGCGCCGAGGACGCCCAGGAGGCGGTCGCGCAGGGGCTTGGCCGCTGTCAGGGTGTCCAGCAGCTCGCGGTGGGCGGTAGGCCCGGGCTGGGCCTCCAGAAGCCGGACCAGGCCGTGCAGGGCCAGGTCGGGGTCGGCCGTGGCGCCCAGGGCCTCCAGAAGGACCGGGTCGTCGCGGACCGGGGACAGCTCAGCGCTGTCCAGGAGGCGCTCGGCTGCGGAAGGGGCGGTGAAGCCGTGCCGCAGCAGCCGCGTGAAGGTACTGCTCCTGCGCCCCGGCGTCATCCGCGGCCTCCCCTGGGGTCTCGGTCGTCCTGGCCAGAGCCTAACCGGAGAGGGCGGCTGGGGCTCTGGGGCGGTTGGGGGGCGGGTGCGTGGTGGGAATGCCTGCAGCCGCCCGTGCAGGTGCTTGTGGCTTGGGGCGTGCCTGTTCGGGTGTTGTGGGGCGGGTGCGTGGTGGGCGCAGTTCGGGGGGCCGGTGCGTGGTGGGCGCAGTTCGGGGGACGGGTGCGTGGTGGGCACAGTTCGGGGGACG
>NZ_KQ948016.1:585265-802438 GCF_001513965.1 Streptomyces cellostaticus
CGTGGGAATGCCTGCGGCCGCCCGTGCAGGTGCTTGCGGCTTGGGGCGTGCCTGTTGGGGTGTTGTGGGGCGGGGCCGCGCCGGGTGGTACCCGTCCTTGGTCCGGCGGACTGGTTGTTGAATGTTGCCCCCGGATTTCGCCGGCCTCTGCGGGCGGACGCCACCCGCCATGTCCCCTTGCCGTCGTACGCGAGCGCGGCCGCCCGTCCCTGGTGGGGGGAAGCGGGCCACTGAGGGGGGGTGTCAGGTGCTCGCCCAACTGGCCCAGCGGAAACAGTAGTTCATGTGGTCTTCATCCGCCGGGTTGGGTGACGTGGGGCGGGGGAATATTGCCGTGCGCATGCTCTGTCCGCACCGCCAGCCCCGTACTCCCCCCGGAGGTTGATGTGTCCGGCAGTTCCGTGTTCCGCCGTGCCCGTACCGTCGTGGCGTCCGCAGCGGCCTTCGCCGCGGCCGCGTTCGGCGTGTGGACCGGGCTCGGCGGTGAGTCCGCGCACGCCGCGGGCGCCGTCCCCAGCCCGGACCACGTGGTCGTCGTGGTCTTCGAGAACCACGCCTACAGCCAGGTCATCGGCTCCTCCAGCGCCCCGTACATCAACTCGCTCAAGTCCGGCGGCGCCAACCTCACCCAGTCCTACGGCATCACCCACCCCAGCCAGCCCAACTACCTCGCGATGTTCTCCGGCTCCACCCAGGGCATCACGGACGACAGCTGCTACACCCCCGGCTTCTCCTCCGCCCCGAACCTGGCCTCCGAGCAGCTCGCCGCGGGACGCACCTGGGCCAGCTACAACGAGTCGCTTCCCAGCCAGGGCTCGACCACGTGCAGCAGCGGCAACTACGCCCGCAAGCACAACCCGTGGTTCGCCTTCAGCAACGTGCCGACCTCGAGCGCCAAGACCTTCGCCCAGTTCCCGACGGACTACTCGACGCTGCCTCAGATGTCGTTCGTGGTCCCGAACCTGTGCAGCGACATGCACGACTGCTCGGTGTCGACCGGTGACACCTGGCTGCAGAACAACCTCGGTGCCTACGCCACCTGGGCCAAGACCCACAACAGCCTGCTCGTCGTTACCTTCGACGAGGACAACCGGCTCAGCGGCAACCGGATCCCGACGGTCCTGTACGGCCAGCCGGTCACCGCGGGGTCGTCGTCCTCCACCACCTACAACCACTACAACCTGCTGCGCACCCTGGAGGACACCCAGGGCCTGACCACGCACGCGGGCAACGCCGCGTCCGCCTCGGACATCTCCGGCATCTGGGCGCCCTGACGTGTACGTAGCGGACAGCCGCGCGAGCAACCCGAGCGCACCGGCGTCCGCGGAAGGCGCCGCCCGGCCCACAGCCGGGCGGCGCCGTGCCGCGGTCGCCCCCACCGTGCTCGCCCTCGGCACGGTCAGCCTGGTCACCGACGTGTCGTCCGAGATGGTCACGGCGGTGCTGCCGCTGTACCTGGTGACCGGCCTCGGCCTGTCACCGCTGGGCTTCGGCCTGCTGGACGGCATCTACAACGGCTTCTCGGCGGTCGTGCGGCTGGTGGGCGGGCATCTGGCCGACCGGGGCGGGGGCCGGCACAAGTGGGTGGCCGGGCTCGGCTACGGCGTCTCGGCGCTGTGCAAGCCGCTGCTGCTGGTGGCGCACTCGCTGACCCCCATCGGCCTGATCCTGGCCGCCGACCGCACCGGCAAGGGCCTGCGCACGGCTCCCCGGGACGCGCTGATCTCACTGTCCAGTACGCCGGAGAACCGGGGGCGCGCCTTCGGGGTGCACCGGGCGATGGACACCGCAGGTGCCCTGCTCGGGCCGCTGGTGGCCTTCCTGATCCTGCGGGCCACCGTGGACGGCTACGACGCGGTGTTCACGGTCAGCTTCTGTGTGGCGGTGCTCGGGGTGCTGGTGCTGGTGCTCTTCGTGCCGGGTGGCCGCGGGGAGCGTGCCGGGGACGGTGCGCGCCCCACCCTGCGCGCCGCCGTGGGACTGCTGCGCCGCCGCGACCTGCGCCGTATCACCCTCTGTGCCCTGCTGCTGGGTCTGGCCACGGTCAGCGACTCCTTCGTCTATCTGCTGCTGCAACGCCGCCTGGGCGTCCCCGACCGCTGGTTCGCGCTGCTGCCGCTCGGCACGGCGGCCGCCTTCCTGCTGCTGGCCATGCCGCTGGGCCGGCTGGCGGACCGGGT
The DNA here is from genome assembly GCF_001513965.1 of Streptomyces cellostaticus. Lineage (GTDB taxonomy): Bacteria > Actinomycetota > Actinomycetes > Streptomycetales > Streptomycetaceae > Streptomyces > Streptomyces cellostaticus. The sequence goes on from NZ_KQ948016.1 coordinate 587,446, forward strand.
GGGCCGGTGGGCCGTCTTCCTGGCCGGTCACGGGGCCCTTCTCGTGGCGTACGCGCTGCTGCTCACCTCCTGGCACGGTTCGGCTCTGCCGTACGTCGTCCTGGCCCTGCACGGCGGGTTCTACGCGGCCACCGACGGCGTGCTGATGGCGGCGGCCTCGGAGGGCGTGCCGGAGGCTCTGCGCTCGTCCGGCCTGGCCTTGGTGCAGACCGGGCAGGCGCTGGCCCGCTTCGCCTGCTCGCTGCTGTTCGGCGCGGCCTGGACGGTGTGGGGTGACCGGGCGGCGCTGGCGGGGGCGGCGGGGGCACTGGTCGCCTGTGCAGTCTTCTCTCTGGTCGTCCGCCCGAAAGGCACCGTCACCGCATGACCGTACGCACACGCATCCTGATCCTGCTCTCGGCCGTCGCCGCACTGGTGGCGGTCGGGGTGGCGGCCGTGCTGCACGCCTCGGCGCGGGCGGAGCGCCGCAACCAGGTGCAGGCGGGCGGCCCGCAGGTCACATCCGGCACGGTGCTGCTGACCGGGCACGGGCGCATGGTGTTCCGCAACCTGGCGTGGGGCCCGCACCGCGACGAGCTGACGACGGTCCCGGAGTCCGCCCCGGCCGGCCCGCGCACCGCCTCGGGCGTCAAGTGCCTGCGCTTCTACGCAGCCTCGGGCACGGGCGTATGCCTGCAGGCGGTGCACGGCCCGGTCTCGGACACCTACCGCGCCCTGATCCTCGACTCCCGCCTGCGCACCCGGGACCGGTACGACGTCCCGGGCATCCCCTCGCGCGCCCGGGTGTCCCCCACCGGGCACTTCGCCGCCTGGACGGCGTTCGTGGGCGGTGACTCGTACGCCGGTACGAACTTCTCCACGCGCACGGCGATCGCGGACACCCGCACCGGCGAGCTGATCCCGTCCCTGGAGGCCTTCCGGATCGTCAAGGACGGTCACCCGTACCGTGCGGCGGACACCAACTTCTGGGGCGTGACGTTCGCCGCGGACGACCGCACGTTCTATGCGACGCTGGCGACCAAGGGGAGTACGTATCTGGTCCGGGGTGACCTGCGCGCGCGCACGGTCACCACCCTGCACTCGGACGTCGAATGCCCGTCCCTCTCCCCCGACGGCACCCGCATCGCGTACAAGAAGCGGGTCAAGGGTCTGCCCAAGGACGCCCCTTGGCACCTGTACGTCCTCGACCTGCGCACGATGCGCGAGACTCCGCTGGCCGAACCACGCAGCGTGGACGACCAGGCGGTCTGGAAGGACGCCCGTACGATCGTCTACGCCCTGCCCGGGGACTACGGCGCGGATCTGTACGAGGTCCCGGCCAACGGGTCGGGCCGGGCGCGGCGGATCAGTACGGCGGCCGTGTCGCCCGCGTATCTGCGCTGACCGGAGCGGCGGGCGGGGCACAGTAGGGGCCATGAACGAGCACGACAGGACCCTTCTGGCCCGGGGCCGGGTGGCGACCAGGCTGCCCGCCCAGGACCTGGACCGGGCCCGCCGCTTCTACTCCGAGGTCCTCGGCCTGGAGCCCGTCGACGAACGCCCCGGCGGGCTGCTGTACCGGTGCGGGGGCACGGACTTCGTCGTGTTCCGGTCCACGGGAGCCTCGCCCGGCACGTTCACCCAGATGGCCTGGGAGGTCGAGGACATCGAGACGGTCGTGGCGGAGCTGCGGCGGCGCGGGGTGGTCTTCGAGGAGGTCGACGTACCCGGCCTCCGCACGCGGGCCGGAATCGCCGAGATCGACGGGAACTACCCGAGCAAGGGCGCACGAGCCGAACGCGGCGCCTGGTTCCGCGACAGCGAGGGCAACCTGCTGGGTGTCGGCGAGCCGATCCGCTGAAGGGGCAGCGGCGTGACCTGGGGCGATCCGATGTCGTTGACCCTGCCATGAAGAAGATCAGCGCGCTCGCCGCGCTCACCATGGCCGGTCTTGCGCTCGCCACCCCGGCCCACGCCGACAACGGCCGCGACCCCCTCGGCCACTTCCGCGTCGCCGGCGCGAACTTCACCGGCGCCACCCTCTGCAAGGGGGCGTTCGCGCTCGTCCCCGTGGCCGCACCGTGGACCGGCAATTCGATGAACGACGCCTGCGACAACCGCCCCCACACCCACAATGCGCCCAGCGGGTCGGAGCAGCCCGGCTCCGTGTCCGACGAGCAGTGAAACGTGGGGCCGGCGTCTGCGGCCCGCCCGAGCGGCTCGCCCCGAGGGGCGAGCCGCCTTGTCGCGGGCGGGGCGGGAAGCCCGCCCTGGCCTGCCCTTACAGCACCGGCAGATTCTTCCGCAGCTCGAACGCCGTGACCTCGCTGCGGTACTCCTCCCACTCCTGGCGCTTGTTGCGCAGGACGTGACGCGGCCTCGGAGTGACCTCGCGCGATCAACGTCCATGCAGGGCTGACAGGCGCCCGAGCGGTCGTCATTGGTCGTCGTCGGTCAGCGTGGGCCACCGTTCGACGGCCCACAGACGGCCCGAGAGCGGCCCGGTTCGGGGCTCGTCAGATGTGCAGTCCTCCCAGCATCGAACTCATCGCAATGCCTTGACCTGCTGGTTGTCGAGAGACCGGGGCCCCCGACCCTGTCCCGTCCACAAGACGTCCAGGCGCGCTGTCTCGCATGCCCGACGATCTGCACGTCCGCGAGGACGGCCCGCTCCCCGGGATCGATGTTGAGACCCCAACGGACCTTGTCCGCGACCACCACCGGCTGCGCCGGCCTCATCCCTACCAGCTCGATCACAGGGTGCTGGCGACGTCGGTCAACGACTGGCCCGAGCTGATCGTTCGCTGAAGGGCAGGGCTGACCGTCGGCGTCCCCGCCTTTTGATGTCAGCCGTCCGGCGCCTTCTTGGCAAGTCAGCGCGCCGCTTCGCGGCAACTCATCGCCATCCCCATTTCTCAGGCTGCGACCCGCCGTTTTGCATATAGCCAACGGGGGCGACGAAGAGGGGATCAGCGAAGGAAACCGCCCCTCTGCCCCGTAATTGAATTTCCGAATCATCGAATCAGGAATTATTGCCGGAATCAATCAGTCCACTCTCAATTCGCCCTCAATTCAATTGAGGGGCGCGCCGCGCGCTGCTAGATTCTTCCTCGTTCGCCGGTACGGGAACTTCAGTTCAAACGCGGCGGCGGCTGCGGCCGAAACAGGAGGTCGTGTGCCACTGAAGCAAATTGCCGTGCGACTGAAGGTTTTCGATCTGGCTTGAAGTGATCAACGACACAGGCGCACGGACATGAATTCCAGTTAGCTTCATATGAATTCACACCCATGATCCAGGCGCGACAAGAAAATTCAGACCACGACCCTAGGGGGAGTTATGAATCGCACAGCAAGGATCGGCACACTCATCGGCACAGCCGCCGTGGCTATGGGATTAGGGATTACTTCAGCAACCCCGGCCCTGGCCCATAGCAGGACAGAGGCCGCCACTGCAAATCCTGTCAACGAATTCTTCGAGCCGGGATCCAAGGTACCTGACAGCATCTTCAAGCCCGGCGCCAAGTTGACAATCAAGCGGAATGCCGACTACGCACGCTCACTAAATTCTTCTACTCGCGCCCAGTCACAGAGCGGGCCAATTGATGCGGGTGAATCGTGTGGCACCACAGTGATTGACAAGACGACTGGCAGCGGAAAAACCACTCTGGTGCTGTCGGTCAGTCAGGAGCAAGCAGTCAAATACAGCGGGCAGGGCGGCATCAGTAAGGGCATGCTCTCTCTAGCCGTAGGATTTGACGTGACAAAGAGCTACAAAGTGACGAACGAGACCCGCTTCGAGGTCCCCAAACACAAGTTCGGGACCGTCGAGGCGTACACTCTCTACCGTCACTACCGGGTCCAAATCGGCTGGTGGATCGATGTGTTTAAGCCGGTTGGCGTATGCTTCAACCAGTGGGCTGAATAGTTAGCCGCCAGTAATCATGGAAGGCGAAAGGGTGACTTCTTTGGCGCAGGTGATTCGAAAATTAGCCCTAGGGGTCACTCTTTCACTTTCATGTATCGCATGCACTTCGGGAGGCGGCAGCGGGACTGGGCATGAATCATCAGCTGATCAATTCACACATCTGAGTCAACTCAAATCTATCGACTCGCGTGAAGAGCGGCTTATTGCGGATGATGAATTCCCTCCCGAACCTAAGGCGCCTAAGGTGATAGGTGAGCTCCGCAAGGGCTCTTACCGCCTGATCGCGTATATCCAGGGAGATTCATGTGGCTTTCTGGTAGCCGATGCGAAGAGCTCTGAGCGATCGTTGATCCATATTACTTCAGCGTGGCCCAGAAAGGATTCGGAAGGTAGTGAAAACTACCCTGCCGGTCCCTACAGTATCGCGTCGGGAGCAGGTGCGAGCGGATCTAGAGCATGGGTTTCGCTGGCTTGCAGCAAGTCAGCCATGGTGATCGATTACTCATCTCGCGATCGTGGATCTACTTCCGATCAGCGTGGCAACGTTTCAATCAAAGAGCATCGCAACGATCCTGGGAATCTGACTGTAATCATCGGTTCGCGAGAAGCTCGCGAAAGAATTCTTCCCAAGGTCTAACAGCGGCCCATAGCAATGTCCAAACCTTGGAGGGGCATTGCTATGGTTTCCATTTCTGGCTAGCCCGTGCCCGGAGGGACGCCGATGCTCTGGCGCATCTCGCTGAGCTGGTCCGATCGCCACGATCTGAGTGTGCACCCGTTCCAGGGACTCGCCCTCCCCGTGCGGCGGGAAGCCGCCGTCGAGACGCTTGAGGACCCCATACATCCGGTTCAGCACGCGATGGACCTTGTCAACGGCGGTGAGCACGTCGTCCGGGACCCGCATCTGCGCCTCGGAGTAGCGCGCACGGTGCTCGCGCCGCGCGTCATCCAGTCGTGACCTCTGGTCGTCCGTGACACGGCCGGCCGGCAGCCCGGAGAGGCCTGCAAGACCGCCCACAGACGGCCCACAGACGGCCCAAGGCGACTATCGCCAAAGCGAGACCCGCACGCCTCGACCGCGGGTCTCGCCTGATGTTTTGCGCGGACGCTGCTCTGACCTGCCCTTACAGCACCGGCAGATTCTTCCGCAGCTCGAACGCCGTGACCTCGCTGCGGTACTCCTCCCACTCCTGGCGCTTGTTGCGCAGGAAGAAGTCGAAGACGTGCTCGCCGAGGGTCTCGGCGACCAGGTCGCTGCGCTCCATGAGGGTCAGGGCCTCGCCGAGGTTCTGCGGGAGGGGCTCGATGCCCATCGCGCGGCGCTCGGCGTTGGAGAGGGCCCAGACGTCGTCCTCGGCGCCCGGCGGGAGTTCGTAGCCCTCCTCGATGCCCTTGAGGCCGGAGGCCAACAGCAGCGCGTACGCCAGGTACGGGTTGGCGCCGGAGTCCAGGGAGCGGACCTCCACGCGTGCGGAGCCGGTCTTGCCGGGCTTGTACATGGGGACCCGGACGAGGGCCGAGCGGTTGTTGTGGCCCCAGCAGATGTACGAGGGGGCCTCGCCGCCGGCGCCGGCCGTGCGCTCGGAGCCGCCCCAGATGCGCTTGTAGGAGTTCACCCACTGGTTGGTGACCGCGGAGATCTCCGCCGCGTGCTTGAGCAGGCCCGCGATGAAGGAGCGGCCGACCTTGGAGAGCTGGAATTCCGCGCCGGACTCGTAGAACGCGTTGCGGTCGCCCTCGAAGAGGGAGAGGTGGGTGTGCATGCCGGAGCCCGGGTGCTCGGAGAAAGGCTTCGGCATGAAGGTCGCATGCACGCCCTGCTCCAGCGCCACCTGCTTCATGACCAGGCGGAACGTCATGATGTTGTCCGCCGTGGAGAGCGCGTCGGCGTAGCGGAGGTCGATCTCCTGCTGGCCGGGGGCGCCCTCGTGGTGGGAGAACTCGACCGAGATGCCCATCGACTCCAGCATGGTGATCGCCTGGCGGCGGAAGTCCATGCCGACGTTGGTCGGGGTGTGGTCGAAGTAGCCGGAGTTGTCCGCCGGGGTGGGGCGGCTGCCGTCCAGCGGGCGGTCCTTCAGGAGGAAGAACTCGATCTCCGGGTGCGTGTAGAAGGTGAAGCCCAGGTCGGAGGTGCGGGCGAGGGCGCGCTTGAGGACGTAGCGCGGGTCCGCGAAGGACGGGGAGCCGTCCGGCATGAGGATGTCGCAGAACATGCGGGCCGTGCCGGGGGTCTCCGCGCGCCAGGGCAGGACCTGGAAGGTGGAGGGGTCCGGCTTGGCGATCATGTCGGACTCGTAGACGCGGGCGAAGCCCTCGATGGCGGAGCCGTCGAAGCCGATGCCCTCGTCGAAGGCCTGCTCCAGTTCGGCAGGGGCCACGGCGACGGACTTGAGGAAGCCCAGCACGTCCGTGAACCACAGGCGTACGAACCGGATGTCGCGCTCCTCCAAGGTCCGGAGCACGAACTCCTGCTGCTTGTCCATCTTCCGCTTCCCCATCCTTGCTGGTCAGGCCGCCTCTCCCCGGGGTGTCACCGGAGGCGGTCGGGCACCTGAGCATCACACCACAACACCATTTCACGCGCGTTGCGGACCTTGATCGCCCGGCCGACCTCGGCCTGAATGCCTTGCGTCCGGCAGGTGTACTGCTCTGCCGCCCATCTTGCCTGCTCGGACCGACATCCGTAATGGCCGATCCGCTTCCTTCGCGTTCCTTCGTGAGCGAGACCACGCCCATTCGATTCTCACATCAGCTGCAAGCTTTCACCGGGTGCCGGTCGGTCGAGCTGTGAGGAGCCCCGACCAGTGGCTGCTCCCCGCCCGCTGCCCTTCATGCGCGCGGTACGCACCCGGCTGATCGAGAAGGGCGCGGCTCCTGCCGGCATCCGCTGCGAAGTCTTCGGGCCGGATCTCTGGCCGACGCAGGGCTGAGGTCCGCCGCCTGCGGATCCACCGGGACAGACACCTGTGCAGTGGAGGTTCACGTCGCGCAGGTCGCCGTAGACGGAGATGGTGCACTGGCGGATGACGGCCTCGCGCGCAAGGTTGTTCCGCACCTGCGCCGCCACCCGCCCAGGGAGTCAGCCCCTCAGCCGCCCTGCGGCCTGCCCGGAGATGCCCAGCAGCAAGGGGCCCGTCGGATTGGCCACGATGTCCCGCACCGTCACCGGGTCCAGCGCCGCGAAGAACGCCTCCGGGGCCCGGCGCAGAGCGCCCCGCAGGCGGCAGGCGGAGTTCAGCGGATTCTTGTGAGGAAGCCCAGGGCTTCGGCCCTGAGAGGAATCGCATCCTTGTGGTCGCGGCGCGGAGCGCTGCGGTATCGCTGGTGCCTGCTCGGCCGCGAAGCGGCCGGGTGCACTGTCGCGCAGAGCCGCTGCCGTGCGCATGCGGTGATGGGTTCACTCGGTCGGGTGATGGAGGGGGAACGTGCGGCGGGGAGTCGTACGGATGTGTACGTTCGGTGATCGTGAAGCTGATGGTGCAGGTCAGGCTGCTGCCGACGCCCGTGCAGGCGGCGACACTTGAGGCGACCCTGTGTGCTTGCAACGAGGCCGCCGGATGGGCGAGCGAGGTCGTCTTCGAGAAGGACGTAAAGAGGAACTTCGCGCTGCGCGAGCACACCTACACCGAGATCAAGGCCCGGTGGAACCTGGGTGCCCAGGCCGTTCAGCATGTGATCAAGAAGGTGTGTGACGCGTACGCCACGCTGAAGGCGAACCTGAAGGCCGGGAACCTGGGCAAGCCGGGCTCGAAGCGGTACCGCCGTGCCATGGAGAAACCGATCGCGTTCCGTGCACAGGGGGCACAGCCGTACGACGACCGGATGCTGTCCTGGCAGATCGCCGAGCGCCGGGTGTCGATCTGGACGACTGGCGGGCGAGTGAAGGACGTGGCCTTCACCGCCTCCCCGGAGCAGCTGGCCACCCTGGCGCTGTACCGCAAGGGCGAGTCCGACCTGGTGTGCCGGGACGGCATGTGGTTTGTGCTGGCCACCTGCGAGGTGCCCGAAGCCGCGCTGAACACGGATCCGGTGGACTTCCTCGGCGTCGACCTGGGCATTGTCAACATCGCCACCACCAGTGACGGCGAGATCATGGCCGGACGCGAGCTCAACCGCATCCGCACCCGGGAGCGCACGCTCCGCACCAAGCTCCAGAAGAAGAACACCCCCTCCGCCAAGAGGCGCCTGAAGAAACGCAGGCGCAAGGAGGCGCGGCGGGCCAAGGACATCAACCACAAGATCGCGAAACACCTGGTGGCCGAGGCAGAACGCACCGGTCGCGGGATCGCCCTGGAAGACCTCACGGGCATCCGCGAGCGGGTACGGCTTCGCAAGCCCCAACGGGCCACCCACTCCAGCTGGTCCTTCGCCCAGCTGGGGCAGTTCATCGCGTACAAGGCCCGCAGGGCGGGGGGGCCGGTCGTGTACGTCGATCCGGCGTACACCTCGCGTACCTGCGCCGAGTGCGGGCACATCGACAGGGCGAACCGGGTCTCGCAGGCCTGGTTCGTGTGCCGGTCCTGCGGATTCGTTGATCACGCGGATCGGAACGGCTCCCGCAACATCCGCGCCAGAGCGTGGGAGTTGTGGCGACGCGGGGCCCAGTCAACGGCCCCCGCCCCACCCCCGAAACCCAAGGTTGGGGCTGGACGCAAACGCAGCATCACCGCCAGTGATGCCCGTTGTGCAAGCCCGGGACCTTAGTCCCGGGTAGTTGACGGGGCAGGGGGTCGTGCCCCAGTCGACCACGTCGCCCGTACCCTCGAAGGTGCGCACCAGCGCACCCACGGACGCGGTACGGCCCTGTTCGGTGAGGGTGAGTCCGCCGCCCCTGCCGCGGCGGGCGTCGACCAGGCCGAGGTGCTGGAGTTCCGCCACGACCTTCGCGGCGTGTGTGTAGGGCACGTCCATGTCCGCCGCGACCTGGCGGGTCGTGGGACTGGCGGCGCCGGCGACGGCGAGTCGCATGAGGACGCGCAGGGCCAGGTCGGTGGAGCGCAGCAGCCGCATACCGCGAGGGTAGGTAATGCGCATCCCGGGTTCAAATTATCCGGTTGTGATGCCCTCCCTACGGAAGAGGGCACCGTGCGCATTACGATCAGCGGGCCTCACCCTTCACGTCCCTTTCCCCCAGAAGGACTCGCCTCATGGGTTCCGCCAAGAACAGCAGCAGCGCGGCGCGCAAGGCGCGCATAGAGGAGATGCGGCGCACCGAGCGTGCCCGGGAGCGCCGAGGCCGGGTGCTGACCATCGCGGCCAGCGTGGTGGTCGTCGCCGGTCTCATGGTCGGCGGTGTGGTGCTCGTGAACTCCCAGTCCGACAAGAAGGACTCGGTGGCGAGCGGTGACGCCAAGGACTCCGGCGACTCCGGGCACTTCACCACCGGCAAGGACGGGGTCAAGACCTGGTCCGGCAAGCTGGCGCGGACGCACGTGACGACCAAGGTGTCGTACCCGATGCACCCGCCGGTCGGCGGCAACCACAACCCGGTGTGGCTCAACTGCAACGGCGACGTCTACACCAAGCCGGTGCAGGACGAGAACGCCGTGCACGCGCTGGAGCACGGCGCGGTCTGGGTGACGTACACCGCCAAGGCGGGCAAGGCGGACGTCGACGCGCTCGCGGCCAAGGTGAAGAAGACGCCGTACTCGCTGATGAGCCCGTACGAGAACCAGGCCGCCCCGCTGATCCTGTCGGCGTGGGGCCACCAGGTGGCAGTGAAGAGCGCGAGCGACCCCGAGGTGAACAAGTTCTTCGCCGCCTATGTGCAGGGTCAGCAGACGCCCGAGCCGGGTGCCTCGTGCACCGGCGGGGTCATGAAGTGAGGCGGCAGCACATCGGCTGGGTGGCGGGCACCGCCGCCGCGGTGCTCGTCGCGGCCGGCGCGATCACGTACGCGGTCGCCGAGGACGGCGGATCGGACCCTAAGACGCCCACGGCCGAGTCCGCCGACGCCGGGTTCGCGCGGGACATGGCCGTCCATCACCAGCAGGCCGTCGAGATGTCGTACATCGTGCGGGACCGCACCGACAACGAGGAGGTGCGGCGGCTCGCGTACGACATCGCGCAGACGCAGGCCAACCAGCGCGGGATGCTGCTCGGCTGGCTGGACCTGTGGGCGCTGCCGAAGGTGTCCGCCGATCCGCCGATGACCTGGATGGGCATGGGCGACATGGCCTCCGGCAAGGACGGCGCGCTGATGCCGGGCATGGCGACCAACACCGAGCTGAAGAAGCTCCAGTCGCTGAGCGGGAAGCAGGCGGAGATCCTCTATCTCCAGCTGATGACGGGCCATCACAAGGGCGGCATCCACATGGCCGAGGGGTGTGTCGCCAAGTGCACCGTCGGTGTGGAGAAGAGGCTCGCGCAGGGCATGGTCGACGCGCAGCAGTCGGAGATCCAGCTAATGGCCGGCATGCTCAAGGAGCGGGGAGCGAAAGCGCGTTCATGAGTGGAGCGCAAGCCCGTTCGTAACACCGCCGTAAGGATGAAAGGGGCAAATCGCCCCACCTGAACGTTCCTTGAGCTTCTCTTGACCTTTGCGTTCCCCTGGCATGAACGGTTCATCGAAAGAGTGGCCCCCAATCGTGTGATCCATTCGCCGGCCGATGCCGCCGCGGGCCGGTTCCGGCATCCACGACATACCGACCACTACATGCATGCGAACCGCATCGCAGGGGGTTCTATGAGATCCAACCGCGCCAAGGTGCGCGCCGGCGTGAGCATGGCAGCGACACTGCCGATGATCGCCGGAGCGCTGGCGCTCGGCATACCCGCGGCGCACGCCGCGGACACCCCGGCCCGTGACGCGCTGGCGGGCACCAAGCCCGCGTGGGCCACGGCCAAGGCGGACAAGGGTGCCACCGCCGACAACGCCCAGGTCAAGGCCCGCGTCTACCTGGCCGGCAAGAACGCGGCCGGGCTCGCGGCCTACGCCAAGGCGGTGTCCGACCCCAGCTCGGCGCAGTACGGCAAGTACCTGAGCGCCAAGAAGGCGCAGGCCCGCTTCGGGGCCACCAAGGCCCAGGTGGCCGCCGTCAAGTCCTGGCTGAAGTCGGCCGGGCTCCAGGTCACCGAGGTCACCGCGCACTACGTCGCCGTCACCGGTGACGTGTCCGCCGCCGAGAAGGCGTTCGGCACGCAGCTGCACAACTTCACCAAGGGCGGGAAGACCTACCGCGCCCCCGCGAAGACCGCGTCCGCGCCGGCCGGCCTGAAGGGCGCCGTCCTCACCGTCACCGGCCTGGACAACGCGCCGCACAAGTCGACGCACGACGACCAGCTGCCGCAGCCGGACGCCGTGTTCAAGAACTCCGGGCCGTTCTCCTCGTACTACGGCTCGAACACCGCGACCACGCTGCCCGACGCCTACGGCCAGAAGATCCCGTACGCGATCAAGGGCTACACGGGCAAGCAGCTGCGCGCGGCCTACGGCGCCGGCACCTACACCGGCAAGAACGTGCGCATCGCGATCACCGACGCGTACGCCTCGCCGACCATCGCCTTCGACGCGGGCACGTACGCGCTGAAGCACGGCGACGCGGCCTGGAAGACCGGCCAGCTGCACCAGGTGCTGCCGAACAACTACACCAAGACCAAGGAGTGCGGCGCGGCCGGCTGGTACGGCGAGGAGACCCTCGACGTCCAGGCCGTGCACGCCGTCGCGCCGGACGCCGACGTCACCTACGTGGGCGCCGCGTCCTGCTACGACGACGATCTGCTCGCCTCGCTCAGCAAGGTCGTGGACAACCACCTGGCCGACATCGTCTCCAACTCCTGGGGCGACATCGAGGCCAACCAGACGCCGGACCTCGCGGCCGCCTACGACCAGGTCTTCCAGCTGGGCGCGGTCCAGGGCATCGGCTTCTACTTCTCCTCCGGTGACGACGGCGACCAGGTCGCCAAGTCCGGTACGAAGCAGGTCGACACCCCGGCCAACTCGGCGTGGGTGACCGCGGTCGGCGGTACCTCGCTGGCCGTCGGCAAGGGCGACACGTACCAGTGGGAGACCGGCTGGGGCACCCAGAAGGCGACCCTGTCGGCCGACGGCAAGAGCTGGACGAACTTCCCCGGCGCGTTCACCTCGGGCGCGGGCGGCGGCACCAGCAAGAACGTGCCGCAGCCGTACTACCAGAAGGGCGTCGTCCCGGACTCGCTCGCCAAGGCCAACAGCGCCGACGGCAACCGCGTCGTCCCGGACATCGCGGCCATCGCCGACCCGAACACCGGCTTCCTGGTCGGCCAGACCCAGACCTTCCCGGACGGATCCCTGCAGTACAGCGAGTACCGCATCGGCGGCACCTCGCTGGCCGCCCCGGTGATCGCGGCGGTCCAGGCGCTGGCCCAGGAGGCGCGCGGCGGCAAGGCGATCGGCTTCGCCAACCCGACGATCTACACCAAGTACGGCAAGAAGGGCGTCTACCACGACGTCACGGACAACCCGACGGGCTCCGGCCTGGCGGTGGCCCGTATCGACTTCGTCAACGGCCTCAACGCCTCCGGCGGCCTCGCGACCTCGGTCCGCAGCCTCGGCAAGGACAGCTCGCTGTCCGCGGTGAAGGGCTACGACGACGTGACGGGCGTGGGTTCGCCTGCGGACGGGTACGTGGCGTCGTACGCGAAGAAGCACTGATCCGCTGACCGGTTCATCGCCGGTCCGCTGAGCGGAGGGGGCGTGGGGTCCTGGTGACCTCACGCCCCCTTTGCGTTATGCCGACTTCGGCTTGAGGGAGGTGATGAAGGGCGTCCAGGCGGTGGGAGCAAGGAGCAGGACGGGGCCGCCGGGGACCTTGGAGTCACGGACGGGGACGAGGGCGGGGATGCCGTCGGCGACTTCGACGCAGTCGCCGCCGCTTCCGTTGCTGTAGCTCGACTTGCGCCAGAGGGCGGCGCCGGGGAAGTCGCTCGCGACCTCGACGCACTCCCCGCCGCTGCCGTTGCTGTAGCCGCTCTTGAGCCAGAGCGCGTCACTCAAGTCGATCCGGTTGCTTGCCATTTCGGTAATCCTCTGCCGCTGACTTGATCATGGCCAGGGACGCCTTTGGCGATAGCGCGACGGCCCTGAGCTGATCGTACGACCTGCGGTACTCCCCCACGAGGGCCGGATCGTCGATGGTGTCACCGCTGTGCAGCGACTCCGTGTAGAACAACGGTGGGGCATCAGGGAAGGTCATGATCTTCGCTGTGCCGGTCATGAACGGATGCGTGCCGCACTTCCGCAGCAGAAGCTGCGGAGTGATCCGGCGGCGCTCCGTCAACTCCACGATTCGCTCGAGCTGTTCTGCCATTTCCTGCGGAGGCAGGATCGGGTCGGTGATCAGCAACTCGTGCAGGATCACCCAGTACTCCGGTGTGTGGTGATCCCTCTCGAAGAGCTGGGCGCGCGCCATCCTGGCGCTGACCTTCTCCTCCGCCTCGTCATCGAGAGACAGCGGGTGAGTCGCCAGGACCACCGCCCGTGCGTAGGCGGGAGTTTGGAGCAGCCCCGGGAAGAGGCTGGGGCACCACTCCTCGATGGCCCTGGCATGCTTCTCCGCCTCCAGGACCTGCTCGAAGTACCGGGCATGCCCAGCCCTCCGCGCATTCCGCACATCCTCGCACCGCCGCTCGAAGAACCCGTCCGTCTCCAGCACCCGATCCGCATGCCGGGCCAGATCGAGCGGCATCCTCCGCTCCCCGTGCTCGATGTCGCTCAGATACGACTTGCCGTAGAAGCTGCCCTCGAGGAACGCCTCCAACGACAACCCCGCCGCCTCCCTCTTCCACCGCAACTCCTTGCCGTAGAAGGTCGGGACGCTCATCGAGCCGTCGATGTCCTTACGCCGTACCACGCGCTCACCGCCGTAACTCACCGTGCCGTTTCCGTCGTTCGCGCCGTGGACGCGAAACGTCTTCCACGGTAGCGAGCCGGACGACACTCTGTGAGGCCTTCATCACACACCGCACAGAAGGCTGCCCGACCAGGTCGGCTCAGTGGTGCAACGTGCCGGACTGTTCGGGCACGTGGGTCGCGACCACCCGCGCCACCGGAGCGACCTCCCGGCGCCGGTCCACCGCATACGCCACACCCGCCACCGCCAGGCCCAGCACCGCCAGCCCCGCTCCGGCCACCGCGGGCGACGCGACCCCGAAGCCCGCCGCCAGGGCCAGGCCGCCGATCCAGGCGCCGCCGGCGTTCGCCAGGTTGAAGGCCGCCTGGTTGGCGGAGGAGGCCAAGGAGGGGGCCGCGGCGGCCTTCTCCATGACCATCAGCTGGAGCGGGGAGCCGGTGACGAACGCCGCCATGCCGAGCAGGGCCACCGCGAGGGCGGCGCTCCACTCGGCGCGCATCAGCACCGGGAACAGCAGCAGTACGGCCGCCAGCGAGGCCAGGCCGCCGAAGAGGGTGCCGCGCAGCGCGTGGTCCGCCAGCCGTCCGCCCAGCAGGTTGCCCGCGGTCGCGCCGACGCCGAACAGGGCGAGCAGCAGCGTCACACTGGACTCGGCGAAACCGGCGGAGTCGGTCAGCATCGGGGTGACGTAGCTGTAGGCGGCGAAGAGGGCGCCGAAGCCCGCCACCGTCGTCCCGAGGGCCAGCCACACCGGCAGCGACCGCAGTGCGGCCAGCTCGCCGCGCAGGCCCCTCGCGGGGGCGTGGGCGTGGGCGTGGTCGTGCGGGATCAACAGCGCGAGCGCGGCGATCGCGGCGACGCCGATCGCGCTCACGCCGAGGAAGGTCGCCCGCCAGCCCAGGTGCTGGCCCATCAGCGTGGCGACCGGGACGCCCACGACGTTGGCGACGGTCAGACCGAGGAACATCAGGGACACGGAACGGGCCTTGCGCTCCGGCGCGACCAGGTTCGTGGCGACGACCGCGCCCACGCCGAAGAAGGCGCCGTGCGGCAGGCCGCTGAGGAAGCGGGCGGCGAGCAGCGAGTCGTAGCCGGGGGCGAGCGCGGAGAGTGCGTTGCCCGCGACGAACAGGGCCATGAGGGCCATCAGGACCTTGCGGCGGGACATCCGCGCGGTCACGGCGGCCAGCAGCGGGGCGCCGATGACGACGCCCAGCGCGTACGCCGAGACCAGGTGCCCGGTGGTGGGGAGGGAGATGTGCAGGTCGTCCGCGACGTCGGGCAACAGGCCCATCATCACGAACTCGGTCGTACCGATACCGAAAGCGCCGACGGCCAGGGCGAGCAGGGCCAGGGGCATGAAGGGCCTGTGCCTTTCAGGGGAGAGGGAGGTTCCGTCCAGTTTATGTTCAGCCACGGAACAAAGCCTCTCGGGCCCGGTATTCCAGCCGGTTACGAGGACGTGTCCAGCGTCACACGGGCAGCCACCGGAAGGTGGTCGCTGTTCGTGCGCGGCAGGGTCCAGGAACTCTTCGGCTCGACGCCCTTCACCATGATCTGGTCGATCCGCGCCATCGGGAACGACGCCGGCCAGCTGAACCCGAAGCCGCTGCCCGCCGCGCCCTGCGTGGAGCGCAGCTGCGAGGTGACGGCGTTGAGCGAGCGGTCGTTCATCGTGCCGTTCAGATCGCCGAGCAGCACGACCCGCTTCAGCGTCTCGTCGGCGATCGCCTCGCCGAGCGCGTCGGCACTCTTGTCCCGCTGCCGGGCGGTGAATCCGGCCTCCACCTTCACCCGGACCGAGGGCATATGGGCGACGTAGACCGCGAGCGGGCCCTTGGGGGTCGCCACGGTCGCGCGCATCGCGCGCTCCCAGCCGAGCTTGATGTCGACGGCCTTGACGTCGCTCATCGGGTACTTGCTCCACAGGCCGACCGTGCCGACCACCGCGTGGTACCGGTACGTCGACGCGAGCGCCTGCTCGTACACCGGGACGGCGGACGCGGGCAGTTCCTCCAGGGCCAGCAGGTCCGCGCCGGAGGAGGCGACGTCCCGGGCGGTCGCGGACGGATCGGGGTTGTCGGCGTTGACGTTGTGGGTGGCCACCATGAGGTCGCCGCCGCCGGCCGTCTTGTCGGTGAGCAGCCCGCCGAAGAGGTTCAGCCACACGATGGCCGGCAGGAGGACAGCGATCAGAGCGGTGGCCGACTTACGGATCAGGCCGAAGACCAGCAGCACCGGGATGAGCAGGCCCAGCCAGGGCAGGAACGTCTCTGTGAGACTGCCGAGGTTGCCGACCGTGTTGGGCACCCGCGAGTGCATGAGCATCACCAGGGCCAGCAGCAGCGCGAGCACGGCGAGGACGATGCCCCGGCGCCAGATGCGCGGATCGCCGCGCCAGCCGGCCAGCAGGCGACGCATCAGGCGCCGAAGCCGGGATCCCGGTCGCTCGGGCCCCGAGCCGCCGTTGTCCGTCTCCGTCATGTACGCCTGCTGCGCCATACCGTCTGCCTCACTGCCTGCCGTGCACACACCGTCGTCCCCCCGTGCTCTTCCGACCCTAGGGGATGATCGGCTCCGATCCCGCCGTCCCATGACGGCCGTACGGAAGACGAGGACGAACGAGGCGGGGCTGGGGGTTCCGGTTACCCCCCGAACGGGCGCGGTCTGTGACGAAACGCGCACATTAGTGCGACGAGGATGTCGAGCTGACGGGTCGTAGGCCTTCCAGGACCGTGTCGACGATCTCCTCGGAGAGACCTTCGGGCAGGTCGGCGTCGGGGCGCATGACGGAACGGACGAGCATGGGGCCGACGAACATGTCGTTGGCCAGCTCCAGGTCGACGTCGGCACGCAGTTCACCGTTCAACTGCCCTCGGCGCAGCACGTCGAGGCCGAGGTTGCGCCGGGGCACTATGACGTTCGCGTGGTACGCCGCCCAGATCCTGGGGCTGCTCTTCATCTGGGCGTGCACGTTGTGCAGGATCACCGAGGAACGGCTGACCAGGCCGCGCCGGCGCAGGGATTCGAGCAGCACGACGAGGTCGTCGCGCATGGACGTGCCGGGGAGTTCGGGGTCGGGGGGCTCCGCGGCGCGCAGGACGTCGACGAAGAGCTCCTCCTTGCCGCTCCAGCGGCGGTAGATGGTGGCCTTGCCGACCCCGGCCGTGCGCGCGACGCGCTCGATGGAGAGTTCGGCAAGGGGTACGCCGTCCTCCAGGAGCTTCATCACGCCCTCCACGATGGCGCGTTCCACGGCCTCACTGCGCGGGCGGCCCCTGACGGGCCCGTCCGGCCGCGGCCGGCTCTCGGCAAGGCTCACTCGTCCGTCCTTTCGCTGTACTGCGGGAATTCTCCCGCAGTTGCCTCCTTCCCCCGTGGACCCACTGACTCCGGTCAGTCCGCGGCTGCGACCAATTCCTGCTCCTTCTTGTCTTCCTGACCCACCGGCGGCCTGCCCGGCAGGAACAGGGCCACCACCACGGCGCCGATCAGTGCGACGCCCGTACCGCACAGGGCGGTGATGTGCATGGCGTGCAGGAAGGCGTCGTCGGCGGGGGTGACGAGCCCCTTGCCCTGCGGGCCGAGCTTCTCGGCGATGCCGAGGGTGGCCTCGATGGACTCGCCGGCCGTGTCCCTGAGGCCGGGCGGCAGCAGGCCGAGCTTGCCCTCGATGCCGTTGCGGTACGAGGTGGAGAGCACCGAACCGAGGACGGCGATGCCGAGGGCGCCACCGACCTGGCGGAAGGTGTTGCTGAGCGCGGAGGCGGAACCGGCCTTCTCGCGCGGCAGGGCCTGCATGATGACGACGGAGGTCGGCGTCATGATGTGCGCCATTCCGGTGCCCATGAGGAAGAAGACGATCTCCAGCAGCCAGATCGGCGTGTCGGCCTCGAAAGTGGCGAACGCGGCCAGCGTCGCCGCGATCAGCACCAGGCCCGCGGTGGTCGTGGCCTTGTTGCCGAACCGCTCCACCACCAGCCGGGCACGCGGCGCGAAGATCATCTGTGCGGCGGCCAGCGGCAGCATCATCACGCCGGACTGGAGTGGCGAGTAGCCGCGCACGCTCTGCATGTAGAAGACCGAGAAGAACGTCACGCCCATCAGCGCGAAGAAGACGAGCGCGATGGCGGCCATGGCGGCCGAGAAGACCTTGTTCTTGAAGTAGGTCACGTCCAGGGACGGGTGGTCGCTGCGCTTCTCGTAGACGACGAAGCCGGCGAGGACGACGAGACCGGCGGCGATGGTCGCCAGCACCTTGACGTCGGTGAAGTCGGCCAGCTCGCCGCCCTTGATGATGCCGTAGACCAGCAGGACCAGGCCGACGACGGACAGGACGACGCCGACGGGGTCGAGACGGCCCGGCCTGGGGTCGCGCGAGTCGGGCACCAGCCACATCATCAGGGCGAGCGCGATGATCACGATCGGTACGTTGATCAGGAAGACCGAGCCCCACCAGAAGTGGGCGAGGAGCGCGCCGCCGGTGATCGGGCCGATGGCGATGGCGAGGCCGACGCCGCCGGCCCAGATGCCGATGGCCTTGGGCTGCTCCTCGCGCTCGAAGACGTTCATCAGCACGGCGAGGGTGGCGGGCATCACGAAGGCGGCACCGAGGGCCATCAGGGCGCGGTAGGCGATCAGCTGGTCCGGGGAGCCGGACTCGGCGGCGAGGGCCGAGCCGATGCCGAACACCACGATGCCGCCGAGCAGGACCTTCTTGCGGCCGAGGCGGTCGCCGACGAGGCCGGCGGTGAACAGCAGGCCGGCGAAGACGAGGGTGTAGGCGTTGATCGCCCACTCGATCTGGCTCTGGGTGGCGCCGAGGCCGGTGGGTGCCGGGGTGGAGATGGTCTTGATGGCGACGTTCAGGATCGAGTTGTCGAGCACCACGATGAGCAGGCTCAGCATCAGCACGCCGAGGATCGCCCAGCGGCGCCGGTGTACGGCTTCCGGTATCCGGGAGGCAGGGACGGAAGGTGTCATGCGTTCGAGACTACGGTCATTTCAATACGGAACCGTCTCGTATCTAATTCTTTTGCCGAGGCCTTACACAGCGGGCCGACAGCTCCGCGGGGATCACAGGGGGGTCCCCTGGCCCTGGCTGGCACGAGGTGCCACCATGGAGACGATCCGGGGACGCCGTCAGGGCGCCTCGAGATGACTGAAGGAGCCGTTGCCATGACGCAGCTTTCGGCTGCCCAGAACAAGCCTTCCGACGGCAGCAAGGCGCTGTACGGAGGGAAGGGCACCCGCCGCATCACGGTCCGCGACCTCGCCCTCGCCAAGGAGCGCGGCGAGAAGTGGCCCATGCTCACCGCCTACGACGCGATGACCGCGTCCGTCTTCGACGAGGCCGGGATCCCGGTGATCCTGGTCGGCGACTCGGCGGGCAACTGCCACCTCGGGTACGAGACGACCGTGCCCGTCACCCTCGACGAGATGACCATGCTGTCCGCGGCCGTCGTACGCGGCACGCAGCGTTCCCTGATCGTCGGCGACCTGCCCTTCGGCTCCTACCAGGAGGGTCCGGTGCAGGCGCTGCGCTCGGCGACCCGGCTGGTGAAGGAGGCCGGGGTCGGCGCGGTCAAGCTGGAGGGCGGCGAGCGCTCGCACGAGCAGATCCGGCTGCTGGTGGAGTCCGGTATCCCGGTGATGGCCCACATCGGGCTGACCCCGCAGTCCGTCAACGCGATGGGCTACCGCGTGCAGGGGCGCGGCGAGGAGGCGGCTCAGCAGCTGCTGCGGGACGCGAAGGCGGTGCAGGACGCGGGGGCGTTCGCGGTCGTGCTGGAGCTGGTTCCCGCGGAGCTTGCCGCCGAGGTGACCCGGGTGCTGCACATTCCGACCGTCGGCATCGGTGCCGGGCCGGAAACGGACGCGCAGGTCCTGGTGTGGACCGACATGCTCGGGCTGACCTCCGGTCGGATGCCGAAGTTCGTCAAGAAGTACGCGAACCTGCGTGAGGTCATGGGGAACGCCGTGAAGGAGTTCGCGGAGGATGTCGTCGGCGGGACGTTCCCGCTGGAGGAGCACTCCGTCCACTAGGCCATTGCGGAAACACCCGGGCAGCCCGTCGACCGTCCCCCGTCGGCGGGCTGTCCCCGTGTGGGGGCTGATGGCCCTGGGGGCTCCGCCCCCCAGGCTGTCGGCAGGGGTGTCGGTCGCTTGTCGGTCGTTTGTCGGCAGACACTGGCACTGTCTTCCGCATGACGCGAATCGATGACAACCCCGCCGGCGGGCGTTCCGCCGTGACCGTACGGGGACTGGTCAAGCACTACGGCGAGACCAAGGCGCTGGACGGTGTCGACCTGGATGTGCGGGTGGGCACCGTGATGGGGGTGCTCGGGCCGAACGGCGCCGGCAAGACCACCCTGGTACGGATCCTGTCCACCCTGCTCGCCCCGGACGCCGGGCAGGCCACCGTGGCCGGGTACGACGTCGTGCGGCAGCCCCGGCAGCTGCGCCGGGTGATCGGGCTCACCGGGCAGTACGCCTCGGTGGACGAGAAGCTGCCCGGCTGGGAGAACCTCTACATGATCGGGCGGCTGCTCGACCTCTCCCGCAAGGACGCCCGCACCCGTGCCGACGAACTGCTGGAGCGGTTCTCGCTGACGGAGGCCGCCAAGCGCCCGGCGAGCACGTACTCCGGTGGCATGCGGCGCCGGCTCGACCTCGCTGCCTCGATGATCGGGCGGCCCGCCGTGCTGTACCTGGACGAGCCGACCACGGGGCTCGATCCGCGTACCCGCAACGAGGTGTGGGACGAGGTCAAGGCGATGGTCGGGGAGGGGGTCACCGTCCTGCTCACCACCCAGTACATGGAGGAGGCCGAGCAGCTCGCCTCCGAGCTGACCGTCGTGGACCGCGGCAAGGTCATCGCGAACGGCGCCATCGAGGAGCTGAAGGCCAAGGTCGGCGGGCGCACACTGCGGGTCCGGCCGGTGGACGCCCTCCAGCTGCAGCCGCTCGCCCAGATGCTCGACGAGCTGGGCATCACCGGGCTCGCCACCACCACCGTCGACACCGAGAGCGGCACACTGCTGGTGCCGATCCTCAGCGACGAGCAGCTGACCGCCGTGGTCGGCGCGGTCACCGCGCGCGGCATCACGATCTCCTCCATCACCACCGAACTGCCCAGCCTGGACGAGGTGTTCCTGTCCCTCACCGGCCACCGTGCCGGTGCCCCTCAGGACACCACGCCCTCCGAGTCCCGCGAGGAGGTCGTCGCCGTATGAGCGCCGCCACCGCCACCGTCACCCCCACCACCGGCGCCGACGACGTCCGTATCCCGCTGCGCGGGCATCTGCGGCACACCGGCGCGCTCATCCGCCGCAACCTGCTGTGGATCCGCCAGGACCCCGAGTCGATGTTCGACGCCCTGCTGATGCCGGTGGTCTTCACGCTGCTGTTCGTGTACGTCTTCGGCGGCTCGATCGGGCAGGCCCTGGGCGGTGGTCAGGGGAAGTACGTGCAGTACGTCATCCCCGGCATGATCGCGATGATGAGCATGACGCTCTCCCAGGGCGTCGGCACCGGCTTCAGCCAGGACTTCAGCAGCGGGGTCATGGACCGCTTCCGGTCCCTGCCGATCGGGCGCGGCTCGGTGCTGTTCGCGAAGATCGCGGTGGAACTGCTCCGGATGCTGTTCGCCACGGCCATCCTGATGGTCGTCGCCGTCCTGGTCGGCTTCCACATCAGCAGCTGGCCCGGCCTGTTCGCGACCGTGGGTCTGGCCGCGCTGTTCGCCTCCTCGATCATGTGGGTGTTCCTCACCCTCGGTGTCGTCCTGAAGAGCGCGCAGTCCGTGCAGGCGATGGGCTTCCTGGTGCTGTTCCCGCTCCAGTTCGGCTCGTCGATCTTCGCCCCGCCCAAGTCGATGCCGAACTGGCTGCAGCACTTCACCGACTACAACCCGCTGTCCACGCTCGCGGACGCGGCCCGCGGTCTGATGACCGGCGGCCCGGTCGCCCACCCCGTGTGGGTGACGCTGGGCTGGTCCGTCGCGATCACCGCCGTGATGGCGCCGGTCGCGATCCACAAGTTCCGGACGAAGAGCTGACGTTCGCCGTGTCACACCAGGGCGGTGGCCTCCGCGAGGGAGAGGCCACCGCCCTCGGCGTACGCGGCCTCGTACGCGGGTCCGTCGAGCGTCTCCCGGATCCGGGCCTCGGTCAGCTCGAACACCCGGCGCTCCACGCCGGAGGAGACGTGCCCGGCCGGCAGCAGGGCCTCGGCGGCGGCCAGGCAGCGGGCGGCGTCCGCGGCGCCGGCGACGCCGTCGCGGGCGGCCAGGGCCATCGCCGCGATGGTGAGGCAGATGGAGTGCAGATGCGGGGTGACGGCCTGGGACAGCGGGTCGGTGGCGAGCCGCAGTGCCCGGCGGACGCGGGTCAGGGCCTCCTCGCAGCGGCGGTCCAGGGCGTCCATCCAGGCCTCCTGGCCGAGGATCAGGGCGTCGAAAACGACGAAGTGCGCGATCTTGAACTCCTCGCGCAGCAGCCGGAGCTGGTCACGTGCCTCGGCGGTGCGGTCGGTCAGGCCGAGCCAGCAGGCGAGGAAGAGCCGGGCGGCGGGCATCGCCTCGTTGTGGACGCCGTCCTGGCGGGCGACGACGTCGCGCAGCATCCGCTCGCCGCGCTCGGTGTCGCCCGACTCCATGAGCACGTTGCCCAGCCGGGCGTTGAGGACGGCCGTCTGGGCGCGGGCCCCGAGGCGTTCGGCGTGTTCGATGGCCGCCGTGTAGTCGGTGGCGGCCTGCCCGTAGTGGCCCTTGCGTTCGTGGGCCTCGCCGCGGGCGGACAGCGCCTCGGCGGTGCCCCAGTCGTCACCGAGGCGGCGGTAGATCTCCAGCGCCTCGTCGGCGTCGCGGACGGCGTCCCCCGCCCAGGCGGTGCGGTTGGCGAGGAGGTTGGCGTTCATCTGCAGGGCGCCGGCCAGCTCCCATTCGAAGCCGGGGGTGTCCCGGCAGGTCCGCACGGTGGCGTCGAGGATCGTGTTCAGCCGCTCCACGCCGCCGGTCAGCATCTCGGCGAAGAACCACAGCATGCCCGGGGCCCGGCAGGTCTGCGGCATGCCGGGCTCGTAGACCTGGGTGACGACCCGCAGCTTGGCCTGCGCCTCGGGGGACTGCCAGGTCTCCAACTCGGTGTCCGCGCAGGCGAGATGGGCGAGGTGGACGCCGCGCCGGGCCTCGGCGAGGAGTTCGCCGGTGAGCGGGGGCGGGGTGTCGGTGCAGCGCTGCCACACCGGGCGGGCGGGGCGGACCGGCTCGGTGAACGGGTCGGGGCCGAGGGCCATGACCTCCTGGCACCAGGTGCGGGTCTCGATGCGCTGGTCGCGCATCTGCCAGAACCAGGCCAGCGACAGCACCAGGCTGAGCCCTTCCTGCTCGTCGCGGGCGGCGACGGCGTGCCTGAGGGCGGTGCGCAGGTTCTCGTACTCCAGCTGGAGCCGGTCGATGGCGGCGCGCTGCCCGGAGCCGCGCAGCAACGGGTCGGTGGTGCGGGCGAGTTCGCGGTAGTACGTCAGGTGGGCGCGCTCGGCGTCGGCCCGGCGCCCGGACTCCTCCAGCCGTTCGGCCGCGTACTCGGCGACGGTCTCAAGAAGGCGGTAGCGCATCCCGCCGTCCGCCGAAGGGGCGGCCACCACCAGGGACTTGTCGACCAGGGAGCCGAGCGCGTCCAGGGCGGCCGGGCCGCACACGGCCTCGGCGGCGGCCAGGTCGCAGCCGCCCGCGAAGACCGACAGGCGGGAGAGGACGTCCCGTTCCTCCTCGTCCAGCAGGTCCCAGGACCAGTCCACCACGGCGCGCAGGGTCTGCTGGCGGGGCAGCACGGTGCGGCTGCCGGTGCGCAGCAGCCGGAAGCGGTCGTCCAGCCGGTCGGCTATCTGGCGGGGTGTCAGCACGCGCAGCCGGGCGGCCGCCAGCTCGATCGCGAGGGGCAGTCCGTCGAGCCGGCGGCAGATCTCGGCACACGCCTCGGAGTCGTCCGCGACCCGGAATCCGGGCCGGGCGGCCAGGCCCCGGTCGGCGAGCAGCCGCAGCGCCACCGGCCCGGGCAGCGGCTCCACGGGCCGCACCAACTCCCCCGGCACACCGAGGGGTTCGCGGCTGGTGGCCAGCACGGTCAGCTCCGGGCAGCGGGCCAGCAGGCGCTGCGCGAGACGCGCGGCGGCCTCTATGACGTGCTCGCAGTTGTCGAGGACGAGCAGCATCCGGCGCCGGGCGCAGTGCTCCACGAGCCGCTCGACGGGGTCGCCGTGCCGGTCGGAGACCGCGCGGATGGTCTCGACGCCGGCGCCGTGCAGCACGGTCTCGCGGGCGCCGATCGCGGTCAGCACGGCCTGCGGTACGGCGTCCGGGTCGTCCACGGGCGCCAGTTCAGCCAGCCACACCCCGTCCCGGGCGGTGTGCCGTACTGCCTCTGCGGCCTCCTGGGACAGCCGGGTCTTGCCGGCTCCGCCGGGCCCGAGCAGGGTGACCAGACGGGCCGCCGCGAGGTCGGCGCCGATGGCCGAGATGTCGGCCTCGCGGCCGACGAAGGAGGTGAGCCGGGCGGGCAGGTTGCCCGGTGCCGCCGGAGCCGGGGGCGCCGGCGGCTCGGCCGTCTCGGTCAGCAACTCGGTGTGCAGGGCGCGCAGTTCGGGGCCCGGGTCGGAGCCGAGCCGGTCCGCGAGGAGCCGTCGTACGTCCTCGTAGGCGGCCAGCGCCTGGGCGGGCCGGCCGGCGGCGCGCAGGGCGCGCAGCCGCAGCGCCTGGAGCGGCTCGTCCAGGGGGTGGCCGTCGCACAGGGCGGTCAGCTCGGGCAGGGACTGCTCGGCGTGGCCGAGGGCGAGGGCGGCGGTGTGCCGGGCGCGCAGTGCGTCCAGGCGGCGGGTCTCCCAGCGGGCCGCCTCGGCGGTGCGGTCGGGCAGGTCGGCGAGGGCGGGGCCGTGCCACAGGGCGAGCGCGTCGTCGAGGACGGCGGCGGCCTTGGCCGGGTCGCCGTCACTCAGGGCGCGCAGGCCCTCGCCGGTCAGCCGGTCGAACCGGCCCAGGTCGACGTCGTCGGGGGCGGCGGCGAGGCGGTAGCCGCCCCCGACGGAGGCGACGGCGTCGGCGCCGAGCGCCCGGCGCAGCCGGCCCACCAGCGCCTGCAGGGCGCCCGTGGCATCGGCGGGCGGCTCCGCACCCCACACCTCGTCCACCAGCACGCCCGCCGGCACGGTCCGGCCGGCCCGCAGCGCGAGGACGCTCAGCAGGGTACGCAGCCGCGCCCCGCCGACCGGGACGGGCGTGCCGTCGGGACGGAGTGCCTGGGTGGGGCCGAGCAGGCGATAACGCACGGGGTCCATTGTCTCCGGAGCGGTCGGGTCAGGTCACCGGGTTCGGGCGGCGCGCCGTCCGGGGCCTTCGGCGTCGTCCGGGACCTCCAGGGTGACGAGGGCGCCGGCGGCACGCCGGACACGGAACGGAACCTGCCGCGGCGGCTGTTCCTCGTACTCGAAGCCGTCGAACCACCTCGGACAGCTGTCGACGGGCTCCAGGGTCCGTGAGCCGGGCACCGGCTCCAGTTTGCGCCCGGTCGCCCGGAAGACCACCGTGCCGGGCGGCGGGTCGGCGGTCTCGGCGGCGCGCGGGTCGTGGTGGGCCGCGTACTCCTGGTGCACCAGGTCGATGGCGCGGACCCGGCCGACGGTCCTGTGCTTCGGGCCGCCGTGGTTCTCCACCCAGGCCTGGGCGCCGTACCAGCAGCCGCCTCGGGCCTCCCCCTCGTCGACGGAGACCAGCCGCCAGCCGACCTCGTCGCCGACCGAGAAGGTCCTGCCGCAGCACTCCATCTGCCAGTCCTCGTAGAACACCCTCATCAGTGTCATTCCCCCACCCTCCAGGAACCGGACGGCCACCGCGAGACGTTTTCCCCGCGAGCCCCCGGCCGGTACGGTCGGCATCGCGACCGTACCCGCCTCCAGGAGCAGCCCATGACGACCGCCACCACCCGCCGCGGCGAGAGCCGGATCAGTCCCGTCTTCGTCGGGATCCTGGCCGTCACGGCGGTGACCGGCTGGGCCACCTGGACGGGGTTCGCCGCGCAGCCGGGCCTCGCGGTGTTCCTGTTCGTCACGGCGGCCTGGATCGTCTCCCTGTGCCTGCACGAGTACGCGCACGCGCGCACCGCCCTGCACAGCGGCGACATCACGGTCGGCGCGAAGGGCTACCTCACGCTCAACCCGCTGAAGTACACGCACGCGCAGCTGAGCATCGTGCTCCCGGTGCTGTTCGTGATCATGGGCGGGATCGGTCTGCCGGGCGGTGCGGTGTTCATCGAACGCAACCGCATCCGGGGCCGCTGGCGGCACAGCCTGATCTCGGCGGCGGGCCCGCTGGCGAACGTCCTGTTCGCGGCGGTGTGCACGGCGCCCTTCTGGCTGCACGCCCTGGACGGGGTGCCCCTCGACTTCCGGTACGCGCTGGCCTTCCTCGCCCTGCTCCAGGTGACGGCGGCGATCCTGAACTTGCTGCCGGTGCCGGGCCTGGACGGCTACGGAGTGATCGAGCCGTGGCTGTCGCACAAGGTGAAGCGGCAGGTGGAGCCGTACGCGCCGTTCGGGCTGCTGTTCGTGTTCGCACTGCTGTGGGTGCCGTCGGTCAACAGCGTGTTCTTCGACGCGATCGACGCGATCCTGCGCGGTCTGAGTGTCGACGACTTCTCCCGCGCCTGCGGCCACGAGCTCTACCGCTTCTGGCGCGACACCCCGGAGGTCTGCACGCTCAGCCCGTGACCGACTTGCCCTGCCCCGTGGCGGCCCGGTCGCGCTTGACGTAGTACCAGGTCATGTTGGACGACAGGCCCGCCAGCAGCACCCAGACGATCCCCAGCCAGCTGCCCTGGGCGAACGAGACGACCGCGGCGGCCACGGCGAGGACACAGACGACGAGGGTGTAGAGGGCGATGCGGGGCATGGGGTCGGCTCTCTTCGCGGGGGACACTGCTACGACGACCAGTGTCCCCCATGGCCTCATGAGCTCATACGTCGGTGACGCGGAGCCCGGCGTGTGCCTTGTACCGGCGGTTGACGGAGATCAGGTTCGCGACGAGCGACTCGACCTGGTGGGCGTTGCGCAGCCGGCCGGCGAAGACGCCGCGCATGCCGGGGATGCGCCCGGCCAGCGCCTGGACCGTCTCCACGTCGGCGCGCCCCTCGCCGAGCACCATCACATCGGTGTCGATCTCCTCGATCTCCGGGTCCTGGAGCAGTACGGCCGACAGGTGGTGGAAGGCGGCGGTGACCCGGGAGTCGGGCAGCAGGGCGGCGGCCTGCTGGGCGGCGCTGCCCTCCTCCGGCTTCAGCGCGTAGGCGCCCTGCTTGTCGAAGCCGAGCGGGTTCACGCAGTCGACGACGAGCTTGCCGGCCAGCTCCGCGCGCAGGGACTCCAGCGTCTTGCCGTGGCCCTCCCACGGTACGGCGACGATCACGATGTCGCTGCGGCGCGCGGTCTCGGCGTTGTCGGCGCCCTCCACGCCGTACCCCAGCTCCTCGGCGGCGGCCTGCGCGCGCTCGGCGGCCCGCGAGCCGATGATCACCTTCTGGCCGGCCCGGGCGAGCCGGTAGGCGAGGCCCTTGCCCTGCGGGCCGGTGCCGCCGAGCACGCCGACGACCAGCCCGGAGACGTCGGGCAGGTCCCAGGGGTCCTTGGCGGGGGCCTTCGCGGGAGTCTGTGCGCTGTCGGTAGAGGTCATGGGCCGACTCTACGTCCGTGGCGCCGGCGGCACCGGGTCAGGTGAGCCGCGTCACGGGCACCCGGCGGAAGGTGATCGTCTCGTAGGCGCCGAAGTCCCCGGTCTCGTAGAGGAGTCCGACGGTGCCCCGGTCGATGCGGACCAGGTCGGAGTAGGCGGCGGGCAGTCCGTCGACGGTGAAGGCCGGGCGCCAGGTGGTGCCGCCGTCGCCGGAGGCGCGGATGGTCATCAGGGCGCGGGCGGCGGGGTCGGCCGGGGCGGAGAAGAGGAGCAGGTCGGGGTCGCGGAGCTGGAGGACGGATGCTTCGCAGATCGGGGTGGTCAGCCCGGCCTGCGGGCGGAAGGGCTTGACCAGGGTCTTTCCGCCGTCCTCGGAGTGGGCGTCGGCGCGGTTGCCGGGTGCGGGAGAGTCGTTGCGGGCGTTGAAGTAGACGCGGCCGTCGGAGAGTTCGGCGGCGGTGGTCTCGTTGACGTTGACGTAGCCGTCGGTGTTGTCGTCGAGGCAGCCGAGATGCCAGGTCTCGCCGCGGTCGTCGCTGAGCAGGCAGTGGCCGCCGTTGTACCTGGCCTCGGCGCCGGTGTCGGTGCCGGTGGGCGGCAGGGTGTGGTTGCCGGGTACGAGGACGCGGCCGGAGTCGAGCTGGAGGGCGTGGCCGGGGGTGGTGGCGTACCAGCGCCAGCCGGGCTTCTTCACCTGCTGGGTGATCTCCCTCGGTGTGGACCAGGTCGCCCCGTCGTCGTCGCTGTGCTGCACCCACACCCGCCGGCCGTCGGCGTCCGGGACCTGGCCGCGCACAATGGCGTCCTCGGTGGCGCCGGCCGCGGCGCGGACGTGCACGAGCAGGATGCGGCCGGTGTCGAGGACGACCGGGGCGGGGTTGCCGGCGAGGTTCTTCCCGTTGCGGGCGGCGACCCGCAACGGGCCCCAGGTGCGGCCGCCGTCCGTGGACCGCTTCAGCACGATGTCGATGTGCCCGTGGTCGGCGGCGGAGTCGACCCGGCCCTCGCAGAAGGCGAGCAACGTGCGGGAACGCGTCGCTACGACGGCTGGGATGCGGAAGCTCGCGTACCCCTCGTGGCCCGCGCGGAAGGGGACGGACACGTCGGTCATCGAGGGGCTCCTCATACGGGACGCGCAACCGGGCGGAACACGGGCAGGGACGGTCCGTCACCATCCCCAGGTCGGGCGAATTCGGGGTGAACGACCGGTCAAGAGTGTCCGGTTGCGGCAGGATGCGGTCGCATGGACGCCGTACGGGTCGCATTGTTGCGCGAAGTGCTCGCCGGGACCGAGTGGTTGGGGGCCACGCGGCGGTTCGCGGGGGTGCTGCGCGGGTCCGTGGTGGCGCACCGGGGCGGGCTGCTGCTGGTCGGCACGCCCGAGTACGAGCCCTGGCATCTGGCCGCGCACCTGGTGGACGAGGCGGCGTGGTCGGGCACACCGGAGCTGGCCCCCACGCTCGTACGGCATCACGCGCGCCCCGCCGATCCCGCGCACCTGTCCGTAGGGCCGGGCCGGATCGAGGAGGCGCGACGGGGTGAGACCCTGCTGGTGGTCGCGCCCGAGGAGCCGGCGGAGCTGCTGGAACGGGTGCATGCGGCGCGCCGGGCCGGGGTGACGGTGCTGGCGCTGGGGGCGGGCGGGGGTGAGCTTTCCGCGATGGCCCATGACACGCTGGCCGTGCCCGAGGGGGCGGAGCTGGACCTGGACAGCGTGCAGCACCTGGTGAGCGCGGCGGCGGGCGAGAACGCGGGCTCTCCGAGGGTTCGGCGGGTTTTCCGTGACCGTTTGTCGAGGCTGGCGGAGTTCTTGACGGCCCCGCCGGCTGCCCCTTGGTGACTCGCCCGCCCACCCGACTCGGCCGGCCGGGACAGGTGGGCGGGTGGGAAACGGGGTCCGGGGCGGCGGAGCCCCGGGCGTGATCAGCCCTCGTCCGCCGAGCCCTCCGCAGGGGCGTCGTGCCAGCGCGGGTCGTTCTCCCACTCGAGATTGCGCTCCCGGGCGGTCTCCAGCGCGTGCTGGGCCTCCTGCCGGGAGGCGTACGGCCCGAAACGGTCCTTGCCCGGGCAGTCTGGGCCCTCCTCGACCTTCTTGTGCTCCAGGCAGTAGTACCACTCGCCCGGCTTGCCGACGGTGCGCTTCTTGAACAGGGCCATGAACAGCTCCTCTCGCCACCGACATGTTCCCCCATGCCCGCTGGTTAGACTCGCTTGCATGTCTGGCCAGTCGCTGCTCGTACCAGGGGAGCTCTCTCCCACCCGTTCGGTACCCGGAAACATCCGCCGCCCCGAGTACGTCGGCAAGCCCGCGCCGACGCCGTACACCGGACCGGAGGTGCAGACCCCCGAGACCATCGAGGCGATGCGCGTCGCCGGCCGTATCGCCGCGCAGGCGATGGAGGAGGCGGCGAAGATCATCGCGCCCGGTGTCACCACCGACCAGCTGGACAAGGTCGCCCACGCGTACATGTGCGACCACGGCGCCTACCCGTCCACGCTGGGCTACCGCGGTTTCCCGAAGTCGCTGTGCACCTCGGTCAACGAGGTCATCTGCCACGGCATCCCGGACTCGACGGTCCTCAGGGACGGCGACATCGTCAACCTGGACGTGACGGCGTACATCGGCGGCGTGCACGGCGACAACAACGCCACCTACCTGGTCGGGGACGTGGACGACGAGTCGCGGCTGCTGGTGGAACGGACCCGGGAGTCCCTCGATCGGGCGATCAAGGCGGTCAGGCCGGGCCGGCAGATCAACATCATCGGTCGGGTCATCGAGTCGTACGCCAAGCGCTTCGGCTACGGGGTCGTGCGCGACTTCACCGGGCACGGCATCAACTCGTCGTTCCACTCCGGCCTGATCATCCCGCACTACGACAGCCCGCACGCGACGACGGTCATGCAGCCCGGCATGACCTTCACGATCGAGCCGATGCTGACGCTGGGCACGCACGAGTACGACATGTGGGACGACGGCTGGACCGTCGTGACCAAGGACCGCAAGCGGACGGCCCAGTTCGAGCACACGCTGGTCGTGACGGAGACGGGTGCGGAGATCCTGACTCTCCCCTGATCGCCTGATCACCTGATCGCCGCCGAGCCCGCTCCCTGACGGGGGCGGGCTTTCTCTTGTACGCTTTTACCGACAACTTGTCGGCAACGAGGATCTGCCCATGGACTCCTTCTCGGCCCTCATCCGCACCGCGTCCCACGAGCAGCACATGGAGGCGGAGACCTCGACGTTCATGAGCGACCTGCTCGGCGGCCGGCTGGGCGTGGCCGCGTACGCGCGGTACACCGAGCAACTGTGGTTCGTCTACGAGGCGCTGGAGAGCACGGCCGGACGGCTGGCCGCGGATCCGGTGGCCGGGCCGTTCCTCCGGCCGGAGCTGCTGCGGCTGCCCGCGCTGGAGCGGGACCTGGCGCATCTGCGGGGCGCCGGCTGGCGGCCGGGCCTGACCGCGCTGCCCGCGACCCGGGCGTACGCGGACCGGATCCGGCAGTGCGCCGAGCGCTGGCCCGGCGGTTATGTCGCCCACCACTACACCCGCTACCTCGGCGATCTCTCCGGCGGGCAGATCATCCGGGACAGGGCGGAGAAGACGTGGGGCTTCGCCAGGAAGGGCGACGGGGTCCGCTTCTACGTCTTCGAGGAGATCCCCAACCCCGCCGCGTTCAAGCGGGGCTACCGCGAACTGCTGGACGGGGTCGCCGCCGACGATCTGGAGAAGCAGCGGATCGTGACGGAGTGCAAGGCGGCGTTCGCCCTGAACACCGGGGTCTTCCGGGCCCTGGGCGAGGAGTTCCCGCTGTCCGCCTGACCCTCACCGGGCGAGGCGGGTGGCGTTGCGGAAGCGGGACAGCCACCGGGGCCGGCCGAGGGTCAGCGTTCCAGGAAGACCCGGCCGCCGACCTCCACCCAGCCGTGCGGCTGCGGTGCGGTCAGGATCTGGGAGCCCCTGCCCTGCGTGATGTTCAGGGCGCGGCCCAGCCGGTCGGTGAGCAGCAGGGCCGCCGCGCCCGTCGCCTCGTCCTCCTCGATGCCGTCGTCGCGGCCGGGGAAGGCGCGGGCGCGGATCCGGCCGGCCGCCTCGTCCTCCCAGGCCCAGGCGTAGATCCACTCCCCGGGCGGGGGCACGGGCAGGGCGTCGACCTCGGCGGCGGTGGGGTACTGGCGCAGGGTGCGCGGCGGGGCCCACTGCGCACGCGCCTCGATCCAGCTGAACTCGCCGTCCAGGCGGGCCCCGACCACCCCGGCGGGCGTGACCAGTTCGGGCACGTCCAGCAGCCAGGCCGTGCCGACGCAGGGGTGACCGGCGAAGGGCAGGCGCAGGGTGGGCGTGTAGATGTCGATCACCCCGCGCTCGGGATCGTCCACGAACACGGTCTCGCTGAAGCCGAGTTTCGCGGCCAGCGCCTGCCGGTCGCTCCGCTCGGGCATCACCGAGCCGTCGCGGACGACGCCGAGTTCGTTGCCGTAGCCGCCGTTCGGTCCGCAGAAGACACGGAGTACGTCGTAGTCAGTCACTTGGGAATTGAAACATCGCCGCGCCGGCCAGCGCGTCCCAGGCGGGGGCGCCGCCGGGGAGCGGCCAGGAGCGAATGTCCGACGGGTCGTACGAGAGGCCGGCCATGACGTCGCCGTAGTTCTGCTCCATGGCCGCCCGCTGCCGTGAAGTCGCGGGGGTGGCGGGGCGTGCCGTCAGCCGTTCCATGTGGTGCCGGTGGCCTTCGGTGACGGCTTCGGCGTCGCGGCGCCAGAGTTCTTCGTCGCACACCCGGGTGAGGACGACGCACTGCGGGGTGCGCCCCTCCGCGAGTGCGGCCACTGCGCGGTCGTGGCCGTCGAGGATGAGCCAGCCGTCGAGGAAGGGCACCCACCACACCAGGACGGGCGCGAGCGTGCCCTCGCGGACGTGCTTGCGGTACGCCTTCACGCGCCCGGCGTCCGGCGGCGAGAGCGGGCGCAGCGGTACGACGCCGTGCCAGCCGCCGCCGCAGTACAGCTCCAGGCGGCCGCCCGGCCACTCCCGCAGGAAGTCCTCGGTCCAGATGCCGGGCTGGAACGTGGTGCGCAGGGACAGCTCCCAGCGCCCGTCGTGCAGCGGAGTTCCGTCTGCCTCGTCGAGCCAACGCGCGTACTGATGCGGCCAGTTGACGGACGACCGCAGCATGGCCGCGCTCAGGGGCGGCAACGGTGAGCGATGGCCGTCGAGGCGGTGCACATACAGGTCGGGGCAGCAGGGGCCGCCCACCGGCCGGCCGAGCAACAGCGGCCGTTCCTCCTGCCGCAGCAGCAGTCGGCCACCGTCCGCCCGCTCGAAGCGCAGCGGGGCGGGACCCGGGCGGTCCCGGACGTCCAGGACCAGGCGGTGCGGCCCGAGCAGTTCCCTGGGTGCGCTGGTCATGCGGGACATTGTCCGGGAGCTGCACCCTCACTCGGCAACGGGATTACGCCCCCGCACAGGGCGCACGCCGGTGACGCGGCGGTCGTGGTGCGGCACCACCTCGCGCTCGCCGCCGCCTGCGCGCACCGGGCCGCGCTCCTGTGCGCCGGTCATGTCGCGGCCGACGGCCCACCGGCCGCGGCCCTCCACCGACCTGCGCCCCTTGACCTTCCCTTTACCACCTCTTGGGGTCTGATTTGAGCCGTCGAGATCAAGCCGTGCCTGTGAGATTTCCGTGAGAGCTGAATCGCGACCCGGACGGGTATGGGTGAGGTAAGCCTCATGTAAGTTAGGCCAGCCTCACCGAACCGTCTCCCGCTTGGAGCCTGCATGCGAGCCGTCCGACGTACCGTCACCGCCGCCGCCACCGTGGCCGCTCTGACCGCCATCACGGCCTGCACGGCGAAGAGCGATGCCAAGGACGGCGACGCCATCCAGGTGACCGCCGCCGACTCGAAGTGCGAGACGTCCACCAAGTCGGTTCCGGCCGGCCACGTCACGCTGAAGATCGAGAACAAGGGTTCGAAGGCCACCGAGGTCGAGATCGTGTTCCCGGACGACCGGATCGTCTCCGAGAAGGAGAACATCGGGCCGGGTACGAAGTACACGCTGACCGCCGAGGTGAAGGCTGGTTCGTACGAGATCGCCTGCCGTCCTGGCATGAAGGGCCACGGCGTGCGACAGAAGCTCACCGTCACCGGCTCCGGCAAGGTCGCCCAGCGCGACCCGCGGCTGGACAAGGCCGTCGCCGACTACCGCGAGTACGCCCAGGAGCAGGCCGACGCCACGCTGCCGCTCGTCGAGACCTTCGTGAAGGCGGTCAAGGACGGCGACATGGAGGCCGCCAAGAAGGCGTACGCCCCCTCGCGCCTCGGCTGGGAGCGCACCGAGCCGATCGCCGAGTCCTTCGGTGACATCGACCCCAAGACCGACACGCGCGCCGACGGCCTGGTGGCCGGGCAGAAGTGGACCGGCTGGCACCGCCTGGAGAAGGCCCTCTGGGAGGACAAGAAGGTCGGTGACGAGGAGAAGACCCTCGCCGACCAGCTGGTGACCGACCTGAAGGACTGGCAGAAGCGGGTCGGCAAGGCCGAGATCACCCCGACCTCCATGGCCAACGGTGCCAAGGAGCTGCTGGACGAGGTCGCCACCGGCAAGGTCACCGGCGAGGAGGACCGCTACTCGCACACCGACCTGTCCGACTTCAAGGGCAACGTCGAGGGCGCGCAGAAGGCGTACGAGCTGCTGAAGCCGGTCGCGTCGAAGAACGACTCCGCGCTGACCACCGAGCTGGACAAGCAGTTCGCCGGGCTGAACACGCTGCTCGACAAGTACCGCTCCGACAAGAACTCGTACGACTTCATCTCGTACGACAAGGTCACCAAGGGCCAGCGCAAGGAGCTGTCGGACGCGGTCAACGCCCTCGCGGAGCCGCTGTCCAAGCTCGCCGCCGCGGTTGTGAAGTAGGAGACGGGCATGACCGAGACCAAGGACAGCTCCTCCCCCTCCCGCCGCGCGCTGATCGGCTGGGGCGGCGCCGGGCTCGCGCTCGGTGCCGCCGCGGCCGGCGGTGCGGTGGCGGCGGCCAAGGCGGGCAACGACGTGGATCCGGCGGCCGCCGAGGCGGGCGGCGCGGTGGAGTTCCACGGCGCCCACCAGGCCGGCATCGCCACCGCCGTGCAGGACCGGCTGCACTTCGCCGCGTTCGACGTGAAGACGGACGACCGCGCCGAGTTCGTGCAGCTTCTGAAGGACTGGACGGCGGCCGCGCGCCGGATGACCGCCGGGAAGGCGGTCGGCGAGGGCGCGTACGGCGGGCTCGCCGAGGCGCCGCCGGACGACACCGGTGAGGCGCTGGGGCTGAAGCCCTCGCGGCTGACGCTCACCATCGGGTTCGGGCCGTCGTTCTTCGAGAAGTTCGGGCTGTCCGACAGGCGGCCGGAGGCGCTGGTCGACCTGCCCAAGTTCGCCGGCGACAACCTGGACCAGACGCGTACCGGCGGCGACCTGTGCATCCAGGCCTGCGCGGACGACCCGCAGGTGGCCGTGCACGCCATCCGCAACCTGGCCCGCATCGGCTTCGGCAAGGTCGCCATCCGCTGGTCCCAGCTCGGCTTCGGCAAGACCTCGTCCACGACCCCGGACGCCCAGACGCCCCGCAACCTCATGGGGTTCAAGGACGGCACCCGCAACATCGCGGGCACCGAGACGGACCGGCTGAAGAAGTTCGTGTGGGTCGGCGACGGTGACGGCACGAAGTGGATGACCGGCGGGTCGTACCTCGTCGCCCGCCGCATCCGGATGAACATCGAGACCTGGGACCGGACCTCGCTCCAGGAGCAGGAGGACGTGTTCGGCCGGGACAAGGGCGAGGGCGCCCCGGTCGGCAAGGCCAAGGAGCACGACAAGCCGTTCCTGAAGGCGATGAAGCCGGACGCGCATGTGCGCCTGGCGCACCCCGACTCCAACAGCGGGATCACGATCCTGCGCCGTGGCTACTCCTTCACGGACGGCACGGACGGCCTCGGCCGCCTCGACGCGGGCCTGTTCTTCCTGGCCTACCAGCGTGACGTGCGCAAGGGGTTCATCCCGCTGCAGCGGCAGCTGTCGGCGAAGGACGCGCTCAACGAGTACATCCAGCACGTGGGTTCGGCGGTCTTCGCGGTGCCGCCCGGCGTCCGGGACAAGGACGACTGGTGGGGCCGGACGCTGTTCTCGAAGGAGGCGTAGCCCGTGTTCTCCAACTACCTGATCGGCCTGCGCGAGGGTCTGGAGGCGTCGCTCGTCGTCTGCATCCTGATCGCCTACCTGGTCAAGACGGACCGCAGGGACGCCCTGAAGCCGATCTGGATCGGCATCGGCATCGCGGTCGCCATCGCCATGGGCTTCGGCTGCGCGCTCGAGTTCGGCTCGCAGGAGCTGACGTTCGAGGCGCAGGAGGCGCTCGGCGGCTCCCTGTCGGTCATCGCGGTCGGCCTGGTGACCTGGATGGTGTTCTGGATGCGGCGCACCGCCCGGCACCTGAGGTCGGAGCTGCACGGCAAGCTGGACGCGGCCCTGGCGATGGGCACGGGCGCGCTGGTGGCCACGGCGTTCCTGGCCGTGGGCCGGGAGGGCCTGGAGACCGCCCTGTTCGTGTGGGCCTCGGTGCACGCGGCGAGCGACGGCACCCCGCGCCCGCTGATCGGCGTGGCGCTGGGCCTCGCCACGGCCGTCTTCCTCGGCTGGCTGTTCTACCGGGGCGCCCTGAAGATCAACCTGGCCAAGTTCTTCACCTGGACCGGCGGCATGCTGGTCGTGGTCGCGGCGGGCGTCCTCGCGTACGGCTTCCACGACCTGCAGGAGGCCAACTGGATCCCGGGCATCCGGAAGCTGGCCTTCGACATCAGCGACACGATCGAGCCGGACAGCTGGTACGGCACGCTGCTGAAGGGCGTGTTCAACTTCCAGCCCGACCCGACCGTGGTCCAGGTCACGGTGTGGCTGCTGTACCTGATCCCGACACTCGCGATCTTCCTCGCCCCGGTAGGGTTCGCCTCCGGGAAGGGGAAGGTGAAGGCACCTCATGACCAGGGAACGCAGCCGTCGAAGGCTCCGCAGGCGTGACCGCAACGCGCTCATAGCGGCCTCGCTGACCGCTTTGTCGTTGACCGCGAGCGGATGTGTGGTGGTGCACGGGGAGCGCGAGATGCTCCCCGCCACCACCCGCGCCGAGGCCGCCAAGGCCCTCACACAGTTCACGGACGCGTACAACAAGGCCGACAAGGCCTACGACAGCTCCCTGGACGCGGACTACGTCACCGGCGCCCTCGCCGACATCGACTCCGCCCGGCTGAAGGCCGGGCACGCCAACAACCCCGGCGGCAACGCGAACCACGCCCCGCTGAAGCTGACGGACGCGAAGTTCACCATCCTCAAGAAGGCCGGCTGGCCCCGCTGGTTCGTCGCCGACGCCAAGGGCAACCTGGGCGGCAACTTCCGCTGGCTGCTGGTGTTCACCCGCAACGACCTGGGCGGGCCGTGGCAGGTGGCATATCTGACGCTGGTCGCGCCCGGTGCCGTACCGGAGTTCAAGAAGGACGCGGACGGATTCGCCGAGGCCGTGCCCACCGGCTCCGCACAACTGGCCGTGCGGCCCGCCGACCTGAGCAAGGACTACGCGGCCTATCTGAAGCGCGGCGGGAAGTCCTTCGCGGACGGCCGCGACACCAGCGGCTGGCGCGCGGACCGCGAGAAGGAGCGGAAGAAGCCGGGCCTGGTGCGGCAGTACATCGACCAGCCGCTGACCCGCGGCGACTATGCGCCGCTCGCGCTGCGCACGGCGGACGGCGGAGCGCTGGTGTTCTTCACGACGCACCACTACGAGAAGCGGACCGCGGCCCCGGGCACCACGGTGCCGATCCCGAACAAGGACGTGCAGGCCCTGACCAAGGGCGAGGTCAAGCAGTCGCTGACGCTGGAGTTCATCTCCAACGAGGTCGCCCTGGACCCGGCCGCGAGCGGCCCGGTGTCGGTGCTGGGACGGGTACAGGGCCTGACGGCGGCGCAGGGCGCGTAGGCCCGGGCGTCCTCAGTGTCGCAGGGGCCAGGCCGTGCCCGCGGGCTCGGTGCCGGCGTGGCGGGCGCAGGCGTCCGTGAGCACCTCCAGCAGGGTCAGCGGGTCGGGCAGCGCATGCTCCGGGCCGCGCACCCAGCGCACCTGCTGGTCGTCGTCGCCGGGCAGCCGGGCGGGCGGTACGAGGACGTAGGAGCCGCGGCAGTGCCAGCGCAGCCCCGGGTGCTCGTCCATGGTCTCGGGGTGGCAGTCCAGCTCGCAGGGCCACCACTCGTCCTCGTCCTCGGGGGTGCCCCGGGTGAGGGTGAAGAACAGCATGCGGCCGTCGTCGCTCTCGGTGACCGGCCCGACCTCGACACCGGCGCCGAGCAGCCGCTCCAGCGCCTCCCGGCCGGCCTGAACGGGCACGTCCAGGACGTCGTGCACCATGCCGGTGGCGGTGATGAAGTTCGCCTCCGGCTGGTGCCGGGCCCAGCGCTCGATCTGCCCGCGGTCGGTCGTGGACTGCGTCTGCCAGGCGAACGACACCGGGTGCCGGGCCGGGGTGGGACAGCCCACGCGGTCGCAGGAACAGCGGTAGCCGGGGGCGGGGTGCGCGGCGGGGGCCAGCGGCAGTCCCGCTGCGGCGGCGGCGAGCAGCAGGGCCTCACGGCCGCCGTCGTCGGCGGCGGCCTCCTTGGGGCGGCGTCCGAGCAGCCACTGGGAGAGTTTGCCCTGCCGGCCCGTCCGGCCGCCGAACCTCGCGCTCATCTATCGCCTCGCCTCGCTGTGGTGCGGACAGCATGCCTCATCGTCCCATCTTCCTGGACGCCGGGGGCCCATACCCCGGACCTGGAGAAACCGGACCAGGGCCTGTCCGGCGGATCAGGCCGGCTCCAGGCGGCGGCGCCTCATCAGCACAGGTGAGCGGGGTCTGGTGCATGCCAGACCCCGCGATTCCGGCAGGATCCGCCGGACATGCCCTGGATACGCCTCACACCGGGAGCGGAGTCAGCGAGGGGCCAGGCCGTACAGGGCGTAGTCGACCAGGGTGTCCGTGTAGGCGTGGGAGACCGGGGCCGTGCGTTGGAGCCAGCGTTGGGTGAGGGGGGAGACGAAGAGTTCCAGGGCGATGCGTGGATCGGCGTCGGGGCGTACCGCGCCGGTGTCCTGGGCGGAGCGCAGCCGGTCGACGTACAGCTGGAGCTGGGGTTCGAGCAGCTTGGTGACGAACTCGCGGCCCAGTTGGTCGTTGACCAGGCCCTCGGCGGCCAGCGCGCGGGCGGGCGCCTCGAAGCGGGGGTCGAGGAGTTCGTCGACCGTGGCCCGCAGCACCGCCTTGAGGTCGGCGGCGAGATCGCCGGTGTCCGGGATCGCGTACGGCTCCTGCCCCGCCGCCTGGGCGGCCTGCTCGCCGAGGTCCAGGAACGCCTCCAGCAGGACGTCCGCCTTCGACCCCCACCACCGGTAGATCGTCTGCTTGCCGACCCCGGCCCGGGCGGCGATCCCCTCGACGGTGGTCTTCGGGTATCCGACCTCGCCGACCAGGGCGAGGGCTGCGGCGTAGATCGCCCGGCGGGACTTCTCGCTGCGCCGGGTGGTGTCGGGGGCGGGCTTCTTGACCATGGGTCGAAGCTAACAAGCCGCTACGACACCGGGCCCCCGGACTCCGCGCCGTCCGGCGGCCACGCATCCCCCCAGTCGGCGTCCCGGGCGGCCTTGTACAGGTCTCCGTGCCGCTTGGTGACCGTCGTACGGCGCAGTTGCCCCTCCGCCTCGCACAGGTCGAGCAGCACCTGGCCCTTGCGGATCTGCGGGCGCCTGACCACCCGCGCGGGGGCCGGTTCGGCGGGCAGCCGGGTCGCGGCGACGTAGCTGAACTTCTCGTCCTCGTACGCCAGCGACCCGCCCTTGACCTGGCGGTGCAGGGAGGAGCGGCTGACCCGGGCCGAGAAGTGGCACCAGTCCGTGCCGGGGACGATGGGGCAGGCGGCGCTGTGCGGGCAGGGGGCGGCGACCCGGAATCCGGCACGGATCAGGCGGTCGCGGGCCTCGATGACGCGGGCGTAGCCCGCGGGCGTGCCGGCCTCCACGATCACGACGGTCTGCGCGGCGGCCGCGGCCGCGTCGACGAGGGCGGCACGGTCGGCCTCGGCGAGTTCGTTGAGGACGTACGACACCGTGACGAGGTCGGTGCTGTCGAGGGTGAGCGCCGATCCGATGCGGGCCCGCTGCCAGCGGGCGTCCCGCAGCGCGGGGTTGGCCGCGGCGATCTCCCGGCCGAGGGCGAGCGCGGGCTCGGCCCAGTCCAGCACGGTGACGCTGCGCTCGCCGGGCCAGGTCGCCGTGACGGCCCAGGTGGCGGCGCCGGTGCCACCGCCGACGTCGACATGGCTGCCGGGCGTCCAGTCGGGCACGGCCTCTGCGAACGCCTCCAGGGCCGAGCGAACCGCCTCGAAGGTGGCCGGCATGCGGTAGGCGGCGTAGGCGGCCACGTCGGCGCGGTCGCGGAGGATCGGCGCGGTGGTGGGGGTTTCCCCACGGTAATTGGCGATCAGCCTTTCGACCGCTCCGGCTGCTTGCTTGGGCGGGAGTCCGGCGAGCAGCTCCGCAAGAGCGCTACGGAGGATGTCGTTCACCTGCCGATTGTATGGCTGGGGGCTCCGCCCCCAGACCCCCCGGTCGGTTGCAAAGGCGCGGTCAAGATCAGATCACCGCCCTCGCCAGACAGGTGCCCAGCGCGGCCCTCGGCCTGCTGTCCGGTGCCCGGCGTCGCGGATGCACGGTGTTCGCCAGCAGCACCAGGAACGTGTCCGTCGCCGGGTCGAGGACCAGCGAAGTCCCCGTGAACCCCGTATGCCCCGCCGCTCCCCTGCCCGCCAGCTCGCCCATGAACCAGGGTTGGTCCAGGGCGAAGCCCAGGCCCGGTGGGATCAGCAGCAGTTCCACGAAGTCGGGGCCGAGGATGCGCGCGGGGCCGTATGCGCCGCCCGCCAGCAGGGCCCGGCAGAAGACGGCGAGGTCGCGGGCGGTGGAGAACAGGCCCGCGTGGCCCGCCACCCCGCCGAACGCCCAGGCGTTCTCGTCGTGGACCACGCCCCGCAGCATCCCGCGGTCCGCCTTGGCCCAGGGGCGCCGCTGGTCCTCGGTGGCGGCCGCGCCGGGGCAGGGGCCGTAGGCGGTCGCCGTCATCCCGAGCGGGCGGGTGATGCCGTCCTCGATCAGGATGTCGAGGCTGCGGCCGGTGATCCGCTCCAGGACGAACTGGAGCAGGAGCATGTTCAGGTCCGAGTAGAGGTACCGGCCGGGCTCGGACGTGGGGGCCGCGACCCGCAGCAGGGCGAGGCGGGCCCTGTCGTCGGGGCAGTCGTACAGCGGGAGGTCGGGGCGCAGCCCGGAGGTGTGGGTGAGCAGTTGCCGCACGGTGATGTCGTGTGCGGCGGCCGCGGTGAACTCGGGCAGGTAGGCGCCGACCCGGGCGTCCATGCCGAGGGTGCCGCGCTCGATCTGCTGCACGGCGGCGACGGACGTGAACAGCTTGGTGAGGGAGGCCAGGTCGAAGGGGGTGTCGACGGTGGCCGGGACCCGGGCGGCGGGCGGCAGTTCGACGCCGGTGTCGGTCTCGGGGTCGTAGGAGGCGTAGCGCACCGCCCAGCCCGCGGCCTCGGCCACGGCGATCACGGGGCCGCGGCCGGCCAGCACGACGGCACCGGCCGCCCACGGGCGCGCTCCGGTGGTGAGGGCGTGCACCGCGTCGGCCAGGTGCCCGAGTTCCGTGGGGTCGAGCCCGGCTCGTTCGGGTGTGCCGGCGCGCAGTCTCGGTGCGCTCAGTTCTGGTCCCCCTCCGCCCCCGCACGTGTGTTCCAGGGACGGCACATTCCCACGAAGCAGGCCGCCGCGACCAGTGCTCCCGCCAGTTGGACGAGCGCCATCGGCACGGCGGTGTGTTCTCCGGCGACCCCGACGAGCGGGGAGGCGACCGCTCCGACGAGGAAGGAGGTGGTGCCGAGCAGCGCGGAGGCGGAACCGGCGGCGTGCCGGGTGCGCAGCAGGGCGAGGGACTGGGCGTTGGGCAGGGTGAGGCCCATCGCGGACATGAGGACGAACAGGGCGGCGGCGACCGGGGCCAGGCCGACCTCGCCGAAGACGCCCGTGGTCATCAGCAGCAGGGCGGCCGCGGCGAGCACGATCAGCGCGAGGCCGGTGGCGAGCACCTTGTCCAGGCTGACCCGGCCCACCAGCATCTTGCCGTTGACCTGCCCGGCGATCATCAGTCCGACGGAGTTGAGGCCGAAGAGCAGGCTGAAGGTCTGCGGGGAGGCGCCGTAGATTTCCTGGATGACGAAGGGCGAGGCCGAGACGTAGGCGAACAGGGCGGCGAAGGCGAAGCCGCCGGCGAGCGTGTAGCCGGTGAAGGGCAGGTCGGCGAGGAGGCCGCGCATCGCGCGCAGGGCCTCTCCCACTCCCCCGCCGTTGCGTTCGGCGGGCGGCAGCGTCTCGGGCAGCCGCAGCCAGACGACGGCGGCGAGCGCGGCCCCGACGACGGTGAGGACGACGAACACGCCCCGCCAGTCCGTCACCCTGAGGATCTGCCCGCCGATCAGCGGCGCCACGATCGGCGCGACCCCGGATATCAGCATCAGGGTCGAGAAGAAGCGGGCCATGGCGACGCCGTCGTAGAGGTCGCGTACGACGGCCCGCGCGATGACGATGCCCGCCGCGCCCGCGAGGCCCTGCGCCAGCCGGAAGGCGATCAGGGTCTCGACGTTCGGCGCCACCGCGCACAGGGCGGTGGCGAGGAGATAGACGGCGAGGCCGGTCAGCAGCGGGCGGCGCCGGCCCCAGCGGTCACTCATCGGGCCCACGACCAGTTGCCCGAGCGCCATGCCGGCCATGCAGGCGGTGAGGGTCAGCTGGACGGTGGCGGCGGGGGTGTCGAGGGAGCGGGTGACCTCCGGCAGGGACGGGAGGTACATGTCCATGGCGAGCGGGGGCGTGGCGGTGAGGCCGCCGAGGACGAGGGTGACGAGCAGGCCGGTGCGGCGGGTGGCGGCGGTCGCGGGCTGCGCGATGGCGGACTCGTGTTCCGTCTCCGGTGTCGGTGCCGCCGCGTGCTCGGGCATGTGTCCCTCCCTCTCGTACTGAATCGGCCTCTATGTTCGCAGCTCGCACACATTGCCGTGGCGCACATGAACGAGGGCGGGCCGTCGCCACCGGTGCCGCCGGGCGGCAGCCGTATGGCGGACACCTGATTCCGCATGGCGGACTTCCCGCCTACGCTGCGGAGCCATGACTGACAGGCAATCGAAGATCGCGGTGGTGACCGGTGCCGGTTCCGGCATCGGTCGGGCCGTCGCCGTGGAGCTGCTGCGCACCGGCTGGTCGGTGGCGCTGGCCGGCCGGCACATCGGGACACTGGAGGAGACGGCGGCGCTGGCGCCCGGGGCGCCCGCACTCGCCGTGCGCACCGACGTGTCCCGGCCCGAGGACGTGGAGGCGCTGTTCGCGGCGGCCGCGGAGCTGTTCGGCCGGGTCGACCTGCTGTTCAACAACGCGGGGACGTTCGGCCCCGGCGGGGTGCCCGTCGAGGACCTGCCCTACGACGCCTGGCGGCACGTGGTGGACACCAACCTCAACGGGGCGTTCCTGTGCGCGCAGGCGGCGTACCGGCGGATGAAGGAGCAGGACCCGCAGGGCGGCCGGATCATCAACAACGGCTCCATCTCGGCACACACGCCCCGCCCCCACTCGGTCGCCTACACCGCGACCAAGCACGCGCTGACCGGCCTGACCAAGTCGCTGTCCCTCGACGGGCGGCCGTACCGCATCGCGGTCGGTCAGATCGACATCGGCAACGCGGCCACCGACATGACGGCCCGGATGCAGACGGGTGCGCTCCAGGCCAACGGGGAAGTCGCTCCGGAACCGGTGATGGACGTGGCCGATGTGGCGCGCACCGTGCGGCACATGGCCGAGCTGCCGCTGGAGGCGAACGTGCAGTTCGCGACGGTGCTGGCGACGGCCATGCCGTACATCGGGCGCGGCTGACCCTACTTACACAAACGGAATTTGAACATCCGCGGTATTGCGGCCGGTCGAGGCCATATGCTCAACTTTCCTCCACGAGAGCTTCACAGTTGGAGCACGTGGATTCCGTAGCCACACCGAGGGGGGAAGGCGGCGGCCGTTCCACCGGACCGGATGTGGGGGTGGACCTCGCGCAGGGCGCGGGGTACGCACCGGTCGGTGGAACAGCCGCCGCACAGCTCAGCGCCGGTGCCGGCCGCCGGGCTCCGCCGTCTGCGCGTCCTCCTCGTACGCCGCAGCCGCCGCAGCCGCGGCCGCGGCCGCCCTGCGTCGCCGCCGCTTCAGCACCAGGACCCCCGCCGCCGCCAGCAGCGCCGCCGTACCCCCCGCGCCTTCCACCAGCCGCCCGGTGGATGGCCCTTCGGACTCCGAGCCCGGAGCGCCGGCCGCCGCCTGCCCGTTGTTCCGCGCGGGCGCCCGGCTCGCGCTCGCCCCGCCCTCGCTGAGCGGTTCGACCAGCGTGCCCACCGCCTTCGCCGAACGCCCTTGCCCGAAGCCCCAGTCGAGCAGCGCGGCGGTCTGCTCGTAGACGGCGTTGCTGCCTTCGGCGGGATGCATCACGGTGACCAGCAGGGTCCGGCCGCCCCGGGTGGCCGCGCCGGTGAAGGTGTTGCCGGCGTGGCTGGTGTAGCCGTTCTTCACGCCGATGAGACCGTCGTACGTCGTCAGGCCCCA
Source organism: Streptomyces cellostaticus (assembly GCF_001513965.1). GTDB lineage: Bacteria > Actinomycetota > Actinomycetes > Streptomycetales > Streptomycetaceae > Streptomyces > Streptomyces cellostaticus. The sequence goes on from NZ_KQ948016.1 coordinate 631,647, forward strand.
CGCCCCGGTCAGCAGGCGGTCGGTGTTCTGGATCTGGAAGGTCTTCTTGCCGCCCGCCGGGAAGTCGGCGGTCCGCGTGCCGCAGTAGCCACGGAAGTCGGTGTCCTTCAGGCCGTGCCGGGCGAACAGCGTGAGGTCGTACGCCGAGGAGATCTGCCCCTGGTGGTCGAAGCCGTCGGGGCTGACCACATGGGTGTCCAGGGCCTGCAGATCCGCGGCCTTGGCCTGCATCTCGGCGACGGTCTTCGCGATGCCGCCGTTCATGTGCGCGAGCACGTGCACCGCGTCGTTGCCGGAGCGCAGGAACACGCCCTGCCACAGCTGGTGGACGGAGTAGGTGATGCCGGGCTTGATGCCGACGAGGCTGGAACCCTCCGGGACGTCGGCGAGGTCCGCGTCGGTGACCTTGTACCGCTGGGCGGGGTCGAACTTCTTCAGCACGGTGTCCGCGAACAGCATCTTCAGCGTGGAGGCGGGCGGGAGGCGCCGGTGCGCGTCGAACGAGGCGAGCACCTCACCGCTCTCGCCGTCGGCGACGAGCCAGGAGCGGGCGGTGAGCTTCTTGGGCACTCCGCCGGCGCCACGCACCTGGATCCCGTTGCGGGCCAGCTGCCCGCCGCCGATCACGGTCGTGGCGGAGGCCTCGGTGGCTGCGGACAGGGGAAGGGCGGCGGCGGTCAGACCAAGGACGGCACGCCGGCTGAGCCGGGAACAATCACGCACCCGGGGACCGTACACCGAAGCCCCCCGGCGAAAATGTGATCGAGAACTCCACTTTCTCAGCCCTGGCACATCCTTTACTCAGTGCGCCTCAAAGGTTCCTCCCCAGCTGGTGGCAGCGCCCACAGCGAGCGCCGAGAACCTTCGAGGAACGGGATGTCCGGCATCTGTCTCAAGCGCGAGCCGAGCCGGCGCAAGAAGGCGGCTCTGGTCATCGCGATGGGTCTGGCGCTCGGTATCGCGCTGTGATGACGCAGGGCGGTCAGGCCCTGAAGTCCTCGCTGGTCGCGCAGGTCGCCGCGCAGAAGGGCGGGGCCGGCGCGGTGGGCGCGGTGGGCGCCCTCTCCCTGAACGTCACCAAGGTCGACGGCTCCTTCACCCAGGGCAAGGCGAAGAGCACCAGCGGCGGTCAGCAGCAGGGCGGGCCCGGCGGCGGTGGCAGCAGCGGCCAGCCGCAGGTGCAGGGCGGCGGCGCCGGCTTCGACGTCAACAGCTACTCCGTGGCCGGCGTCGACGTCACCGACCAGGCAGCGAGGCCAGGCTGACCCGGCTGCTCGCCGAGAAGATCGGCATCATCTTCCAGGCGTTCAACCTGATCCCGACGCTCACCGCCCAGGAAAACGTCGAGACGGCCCTGGTCCCGCTGGGCGTGAAGCCCGCCGAGCGCCGCGAGCGGGCTGCCGAGGCCCTGCGCTCGGTCGGCCTCGGCGAGCGCCTGACCCACGTCCCGTCCGAGCTGTCCGGCGGCCGGCAGCTGGGGGTGCCCCCAGGCCCTCAAGGCACTGAGGGAGCGTCGCCATCGCCCGCGCGCTGGTGAAGAAGCCGAAGGTGCTGCTCGCCGACGAGCCCACCGGCAACCTCGACGAGGGCACCCGCGACGACATCATGGCCCTGCTGGAGGCCTGTGGCGGAGCACGGGCTGACGTTCGTCATGGTCACCCACGACTCCTCCATCGCCCGCCGCTCCCCGCGCCTGGCCACGATCAAGGCCGGGCAGATCACGCTCATCGAGCAGTACGCGCAACGGCAGTAAGGCAGTCGGTACCGACCCTGCCGTTACGCCCTGTCGGGGCCGCTCACCTCCCGAGCAGCCGGTCGATCTCGGCCAACTGCCCGGGAGTGAGCGGCCCTTTCGCCATCGCCCCCGCGTTCTCCTCCGCCTGGGCGACCGAGCGGAAGCCCGGGATCGGAACAGTGCGCGGGCTGCGCGCCCACAGCCAGGCCAGGGCCCCCTGCGCGAGCGTACGGCCGTCGCCGGTCAGCACCTCCCGCAGCGCGTCGACCCGGGCGAGCCACTCCGGATCGGCCCCGGAGCCGTCCCCGAACCCCTGCAACCACGCGGGCGGCCTGCTCCGGATGTCCCCGGCCTCCATCGATCCGCGCCGCTTCCCGGTCAGCAACCCCATGGCGAGCGGGCTGCGGTTGATGCTGGCGAGCTCCGACTCCTCGCACAGCGCCAGCATGTCGGGCGCGTCCTGCAGCACGTTGAGCGCGTGCTGCACGGCCGCGCAGTGCTCCCCTTCGGCGAAGACGGCGGCGCGGGCGGGGTCGTCCGTGCTCCAGGCGTAGGCGCGGACGATCCCTTCCTTGACGAACTCCTCGCAAACGTCACGGAGTTGAGCCGCCTGTTCCGGCTCCGCGTCGGAGAGGTGCAGCTGGTAGAGGTCGACGTAGTCGGTGCCGAGGCGACGCAGGGACGCGGTCAGGGCACGGCGGGCGTAGGACGGGGAGTCGTCGGCGCCGGTGAGGGTGCGGGCCGGCGCGTCGAAGACGTTGCCCCACTTGGTGGCGACGACGACATCGGCGCGGCGCTTGCCGAGGGCACGGCCCAGCACGCGTTCGCTGTGCCCGGTGCCGTAGACGTCGGCGGTGTCGAAGAAGGTGACGCCGAGATCGAGGGCACGGTGGACGGCCCGTACGGACTCCTCGTCGTCGACCTTCCCCCAGCCGAGGGGCTGCCCGTCCGCGGACTGCCACTCGCCGCCGATGGCCCAGCATCCGAATCCGAGGGCACTCACTTCTATGCCGCTGCGCCCCCATGTCCTGGTGGTGGTCTCCATGCCTCGGAACGCTAGGAGTTGGAGCGCACGCGAAGACAAGCCCTCAGGCAGGGCGCGCTTACGCCTGCCCGGTCTCGAAGCGGGCGATGTGGCCGTCCGGTGTGACGGTGAAGCGCCAGGCGGTGCGCATCTCGCCCCAGGTGTCGTTGCGGTACTGGGCGATGAGCGCATGCCCGCCGTCGGACTCGGCGTCGACGTCCATGTGGCCGTGGGAGGAGAAGATCTCGTTGTCGATCCATTCGGCGAGGTCACGGTCCGCGCCGTCGTCCGACATGGTCGCGTCGGGCGTCAGCAGGTCCATGAAGGCGTCGCGGTCGTGCGCGTTCACGGCGGTGACGAAGGCGCGGACGGCCGGGTCGCTGAGTCTGGCGGGCTGAATCGTCATGCCAGCCAGACTCACACCGCTCCCCCGGACCCGCCACCCGAACGGCATCCAGGACGGGCCCGCCCGTGTGAAGGGTGCGACGGTGGAAACCCGGGAGGGGACCTCTTACCTGCTGATGGCCTGCTGATGGCCTGCCGATGGGGAGTCACCGTGACCTGTTACGACCGACGTGATCTGGGACTGCTGCTGCTCCGGCTGGGGACCGGCGGGGTGCTGGCCGCGCACGGCGCGCAGAAGCTGTTCGGCTGGTTCGGCGGGCACGGTCTGGAGGGAACCGGCCAGTTCATGGAGTCCGTCGGCTACGTGCCCGGCAAGGCCAGCGCGACGGCGGCGGGCCTTGCGGAGGCGGGCGGCGGCACGCTGCTGGCGCTCGGCCTCGCCACCCCTGGGGCGGGAGCGGCGGCGGCCGGCGCGATGGCCGGGGCCGCGGCGGTCCACAAGCCGAACGGCTTCTTCGCCCAGGAGGGTGGCTACGAGTACGCGGCGACCCTGGGCTTGGCCGCGGCCGGTCTCGCCGTCGCGGGCCCCGGCCGCCTCTCCCTCGACCACGCGTCCGGCCATGTGTTCGATCGCGGCTGGATGGTTCCGCTGGCCCTGGGGGTGACGGCGGTGGCGACGGCGGTCGTGGTGGGCGCGCGCAACGAGCGGATGCGGGAGAAGACGGAGGGGGAGCAGGAGGCGTTGTTCGAGGACTAGCCGGGACTGGCCGGGACTGGCCGGGACCAGCCGGTGTTTACCCGCCGTCCGGCGCCCCCTGGACTCCCGGTCACTTCGTCCCGGGGAGGCGAACAGACTGCGTGTGCCGGAAGACGTTCCGCGGATCCCAGTACGCCTTGGCCCGCTGCAACCGCTCGTAGTTGGCCCCGTAGTACAACTGGTACCAGGGCTGGCCTTCGGTCGGGTCATTGAACTCGGGGTCGCTGAGGTCGACGTCGGGATAGTTGACGTAGCAGCCGTCGGTGTGGGGGATCTCCGGCAGTTCCGGGGTGGGCATCACGGGTACGCCACCGGTCTCCGCGTACATGTCCTGATAGAAGCCGCGGATCCAGGCCAGGTGCGGCGCGGCGATCCCGGGGTCGGCCAGGGCGTCCTGGTAGTCGAAGGCTCCGTCGCGGTTGGCGTCCTTTCCCCAGGTCCAATAGGTCTGGTACTGGAGTTTCAGCACGGACGAGCGCTGGGGCACGGCGGTGTCGAACGGGTCGACGTCGTTGATCCGGCCGCCGTAGGAGTCGACCTGGAGCAAGGCGTCCTCGTTCTTGTATTCCGTGGTGAGGTGCTCGAAGAGCACGTCGAGCTGGCGGTCGGTGAAATGTGCCGTGTGGTAGGCGGACTTGTACTTCCCGCACCGGCTCGGGCCGGAGTCGTTGAAGTTCTGGGTCGCCGTGAGCCAAGACAGCCGGGTGGGGATGTACTGGTCGTTGAGCGGCGGGTGTTCGCCCATCTGCAGGTCGAAGAGGGTCTGCGGGTAGACCTCCTCGGGTGCGATCCAGTTCAGGAAGCGGTTGAGTCGCTCGATCGAGTCGTCGCGGGTGCCGTCGAGCTGGATGATCAGGCCGACCTTGCCCTTGGTGTGGTTGGTCAGCTTGAGCAGCGTGAACAGATCGCGGTAGTCGAAGTCGCGGAGGAAGTCCGGGCCGCCTTCGCCGGTGTGCTCGGCCTCGAAGAACTCGCCGTAGCGGCGCACCAGATCCTTGAACTTCTGGGGGTCGGCCTTGAAGAGGCCCCAGTCCCAGGCCAGCGCCCTGGTCAGCACCTGGGCCGGCGGCTCGGGCAGGCCGCGGAACCAGTAGCGGGTGACCACGCCGAAGTTGCCGCCTCCGCCGCCGGTGTGCGCCCACCACAGGTCCTGGAGCGCGCGCTCCGGGGAGTCCTTCCGGGCCACGGTGACCTCGGCGTGCGTCCGGTCGCGCACCGTGACCACCTCCACGGCGTACAGGTGGTCGACCGTGAGGCCGTGCAGCCGGGAGAGCAGGCCGAAGCCACCTCCCGAGATGTGGCCGCCCGCTCCGACGGAGTAGCACGAGCCGCCGGGCACGGTGAGACCGTACCGGCGGTACAGCTGGGTGACGGTGTGCCAGTTGGTCGCGCCCGCCTCGACGCAGTACGCCTCCATCTCGGCGTCGTAATAGACACCGTCCATGGTGCTGACGTCGATGATGACGGCGACGTCGTCACCGCAGACGAAGTTCTCGTAGCAGTGCCCGCCGGAGCGGACCGTGATCCGGCGCGGCGGCACGGCACCGTCGGCCGTGCCGGTGAGGTAGGTGTTCAGCGCGGCGACCACGTCGTCGGCACCGGCGGCCACCACGACGTAGTCGGGGCTGGCGATCCACCGCTGGTTGAACCCCCGACGCAGCGCCTCGTAGCGGGCATCACCCGGCCCGACCTCGATCGGGCCGACGGTCCGGAGGTGACGGGGCTCGGCGGGCATGGTGATACCTCCACGGCAGACGGCAACCATCGATCACCGAAGGTTATGCCGCTGTCACTTTCAGTGCCTCCGCCATCCGGGTGACGCCCCAGACGCACGGGGGCAGACCGCCCTCACCCACGGGCGCTCATGCGCCGGGGGCGCCCGATGGCGCGTCATCAGAATGGGGGGTTCGCACGGCAGGGACCCGCGACGGGAGAAAAGCAATGGGCAGCCGCCCCAGTACGTCAGCGATGCCGCCGAGCTGACCGAAGACTGGGCTTTCGTCGTCCGGCACAAGCCAGTCACCGACCCGCACCTGACACTCGCTGACATCGGCGTCTACCTGCGCGTGCTGCGGTGTTCCCACGTGGCCTGCGCAGAGGACGGACCCTCGGGCCGGTTCACCGTTCGGGCGCTGCGCACCATCCGTTCGAGGGCAGCGGCGGCACACGCAGCGCGGTGAGCGGGGAACGGCAGACGAGTCGGGCTGTACGCCGGGTTCTGTTCCCCGGGTTCCTCGCGGAGCCCGGGGCGACGGCCATCCATCTAGGGCCGGCGTTGCCGCCGGCCTCGTGCGGTCTACCCGCGGACTCGGGCGGGCAGCCCTCGAACGTCCGCGCAGGAGCACCGAGGTGCTCCCTTTTGACCTTGCTCCGGGTGGGGTTTACCTAGCTGCCCAGGTCACCCTGGGCACTGGTGGTCTCTTACACCACCGTTTCACCCTTACCGAGGACCGAGGTCCCCGGCGGTCTGTTTTCTGTGGCACTGTCCCGCGGGTCACCCCGGGTGGCCGTTAGCCACCACCCTGCCCTGTGGAGCCCGGACGTTCCTCGGGAAGCCCCCTAGGGGGACTCCACGCGGCCGTCCGCCCGGCTCGTCTGCCGTGTCGACCATGGTACCGGGCGGGTGGACCGGCGTGGACCGGCGGCCGTCGCGAAGACCGAGCCCGTCAGGATGAGGGCGAAGGCGGCCAGCACCGTGGCGGTCAGCGGCTCGTTCAGGAGCAGGGCGCCCGCCGCCACCGCCACCGCCGGGTTGACGTACGTGATCACCGTCGCCCGCGTCGGGCCCGCCTCCTTGATCAGCTCCAGGAAGGCCACGAAGGCGACCGCCGTGCAGATCACGCCCAGGCCCGCCAGGGCTGCCAGGACCGAGGGGGAGGGGAGAGAGGACGGACGGGTCAGGGCTGCCGCGGGGGCGTAGACCAGGGCCGCCAGGGTCAGGCAGGCCGCCGTCAGGTGCAGGGACGGTACGTCCTTCAGGCGGCGCGCGGCTATCAGGGGGGCCGTCGCGTAGCCCAGGACCGTCAGCAGGACCTCGGCCAGGGAGCGGGTGTCGCCGCCGGTGAGGTGCGGGAGGGTCAGTACCGTCACGCCGGCGAGGCCCAGCAGCAGGCCCGCGATGCGGCGGCGTCCCAGGTGCTCCATGTCCTGCGAGACGAAGAAGCGGGAGACGAGGACTCCGACGATCGGCACGCCCGCTATCAGCAGGCCCGCCGTCGAGCTGGACAGGTGCCGTTCGGCGTCGGTGAGGGTGAACCAGGGGCCCATGATCTCCAGGACCGCGAAAGCCAGCATGGGGCGCCAGTGGATCCGGATGGTGCCGAGGAGGCCGCCCTGTCGCAGCGCGAACGGGAGCAGGAGGGCCGCGCCGAGCGCGCAGCGCGTGAACACCACCACGGGCGGGGACACCGCGTCCACCGCCACCTTGATCATCAGATAGGGGATGCCCCACACCACTCCCATCAGGGAGAACAGGAACCAGCCGCGTGCAGTCATACGGCGAGTTTCGGCCGTACGGCCTCAGCTGTCTTGAACGCTGTTGCGGTACACCGCCGGGGTCACCCCGAGCACCCGGCGGAACCAGCGGGTCAGGTGCGCCTGGTCGGCGAAGCCCACCAGGCCCGCCACTTCGGCCGGGCGCATTCCGGTCTCCAGCAGACTGCGCGCCCGGGTCACCCGGTACTGGGCGAGCCAGGCGTACGGCGGTATCCCCATCGTCGTACGGAAGGCGCGCAGGAGCTGGTAGCGGGACAGGCCCAGGTCGGCGGCGAGCAGGGCGAGGGAGGGCGGGGCGGCGAGTTCGTCGGCCAGGCGGTCGCGGACGGTCAGGGCCAGGGCGGCGGCGCCGGGGATGTGGCCCGGGACCGGTCTCGCCGTGGAGTGGCGGCAGGCCAGGGCCGTGAGCAGCCAGGGGAGGCGGGATTCGGCCTCCAGCGGGTCGGGGCAGACGCTGAGTTCGGCGTGGGTCACCCGCAGTGCGGTGGCCAGTTCGGGGTCGTCCAGGAGGGGTTCGCGGAAGTGCGGGCGGCCGCCGAGGGTGCCGTCGGCCAGCAGGGACGGCTCGGCGTACAGGGCGCGGTAGGCGTAGCCGCCGGTGGGGGTGCCCGGTCCGCCGGTGTGCATCTCGCCGGGTTCGAGGACGACGATCGTGCCGGGGCCGGTGCGGATGTGGCCGCCCCGGTAGTCGATCACCTCGGAGCCGCCCACGCAGACGCCGACGGTGTATTCGTCGTGGGCGTGCGGGGCGTAGGTGTGCCGGTGGAAGTTCGCGGTCAGCAGGTCGAGCGGGGGGCCGCAACGGCCCAGTCGCGCTCTCGTCCACAGCGCCTGTTCCGCCATCGAAGACCCCCTTGCCGTACTCGCTGCTAAGCGTGCAACGCCTTCAGGCCCCGCTTCCATGCCGCGTCCAGGTCGGCGTCGGCCGGAAATCTGCCGTGGATCTCCAGGATCACCATGCCGTGGGCGAAGGCCCAGACGGCCCGGGCCAGGTCCAGGTCGCCTGCGCAGGTCCGCAGCAGCGGCAGGGCGGCCCGGTCCTCCAGGCCGGCGGGGAGTCCGGCGCGCGGCAGGGGGCGTTCGGTGGCCAGGCAGTACAGGTGGGGGTGGGCGAGGGCGTAGGCGCGGTAGGCCTCGGCGAGTGCTTCCGGTGAGCCGGGGGCGCGGGCCTCGGCGGCCTCCAGGACCTCGGCCGTCTCGGCGAGCAGCTGTGCGGTCAGCTCGACCTCGACGGCGTGCTTGTCGGGGAAGTGCTTGTAGAGGGAGGGGGCCTTGATGCCGAGGCGGTCGGCGAGGGTGCGCATGGTGAGGGCGGCGGGCCCGGACTCCTCCAGGAGGGCGCGGGCGGCCGCGGCGATCTCCTGTGCCCTCGGCGTCAGATGCTCAGCCACGCTGGAAGCCCTCCTTCGTCCGCAGTCCGTATCCGAAGGCGCGATCGTACGAGATGTGGGCGAGCCAGCCGCACAGGGCCGCGAAGGCCGGAGCCCAGGTGAAGGGCGTGACCGTGTAGAGGGCCAGCAGCGCCAGCGGGACCAGCGCGCGGTGCATCCCGTTGTAGTACGGCACCGCGCGCGGTGCCAGCTGCCCCTTCGCCATGCGGGGCGCCTCGTCCAGGGCGACGAGGAAGGTCAGGTCGGGCAGGACCAGGAAGGCGAGCGCGAGGGTGCCGGCGGCCCAGCCGTGGTTCACGGCTTCCAGGACCGCGAAGGCGGACCAGAACAGGGCGGCCGCGAGCCAGGCGGTGCGGCGCAGGACGGTGAGCGTGGAACGGGGGTGGGTGGCGCCGGCGGTCGTACCGGTCATGGCTGCCTCCAGGGTCGTACGACGTCCGGAGCCAGACCGATCTGGCTAACGCCGTTAGCCATGACGGTATGGCTAACGGCGTTAGCCGTCAAGAGGGCGACTATTGCGGGGCCATCCGCTCCAGCGCCGCGAACGCGCTCTTCAGGCGCGCTCGGTGATCCTCCGCGACCTCCTCCACCGGGTCCCCCGCCATCAGCCGGCGCGCCGACGTGACGTAGACCGTGCGGTACGCGGCGACCGTCAGGGCCGCCAGGAGGTGCGGGTCGGCCGCACCGGCCTCGGCAAGGGCGGCCACCAGGGCGGACTCGACCTCCTCAAGGCCTTCGCGGGCGCGGGCACGCAGGGCCGGCGAGTCGATGACGACCCGCCAGAAGTACACGAACCTCTCCCCCACCCCGCTCAACGGGTGGCCCTGGTCGAGCAGTTGGAGCGCGAGGCGACGCAAGGCGGCGAGCGGAGACTCCCCGGGGGCGCGGCCGCGCACCGCCTCGGCGAACAGTTCGGCCGCCTCGGGAATGCGGTCGAGGAACAGGTCCTCCTTGCGCGGGAAGTAGTTGAAGACCGTCATGGCGGAGACGCCCGCAACCCGGGCGACTTCGGCGACGGTCACCGCATCGAAGCCCCGCTCCGCGAACAGCAGCGTCGCGATGTTCGAGATCCGCTGCCGCGTCTCCCGCTTCTTGCGCTCCCGCAGGGAAGGCTCTGGCCCCTTGCTCATAGAAAAACTATAGCCGCTCTAAACTTTTAGTGACTACAGTGAAGCGCATGACGACAAAGAAGCCCACGAAGTCCGTGACGGCGAACGAAAACGGGGCGACGGATTACGACGTGATGGTGGCCGGCGCCGGGCCGGTGGGGCTGTTCCTCGGCTGCGAGCTGGCGCTCGGCGGGGCCCGGGTGCTGGTCGTGGAGCGGCTGACCGCGGTGGACGAGACGATCAAGGCGGGCGCGGTCAACATCCCGAGCGCGGTCGCCTTCTACCGGCGGGGACTGCTGCCCGCGATGGCGGCGGTGTGGGAGGCGGCCCGGGAGCGCATGCGCGCCTTCGGGAAGCAGCCCACGATCCCGCCCAAGTTCGCCGGGCACTTCGCCGGAATCATGATGGACCCCGCCCTGTTCGACGGCTCCGACCCCGCCTGGGCGGACGTCGGCCCGGCCGCCGAGGCCGGGCTCGGCGTGCCGCAGGCCGAGCTGGAGCGGATCCTGGCCGCGCGGGCCGCAGAGCTGGGCGTCGAGGTGCGCCGAGGCGTGGAACTGACCGGCTTCGAGGCGGACGAGGACGGGGTGACCGTACACCTGAGTGGCCCCGAGGAGATCCGGGCCGGCTGGCTGGTGGGCTGCGACGGCGGCCGCAGCACCGTCCGCAAGCTCGCCGGGTTCGACTTCCCGGGTACGGCCCCGGAGATCACCGGCTACCAGGCGGTCGTGGAGCTGACCGGATCCGAGCGGCTGGGCGCGGGCTGGAACACCACCGACGTCGGGACGTACGTCCACGGGCCCTTCCCGGGCCGCGTCCTCAGCGTGGAGTTCGACGGGCCCCCGGGCGAGCGCTCGGCACCCGTCACCGCCGAGGAACTCCAGGCGAGCCTGCGCCGGGTGTCGGGCGTGCCGGAGGTGACCATCACGAAGGTGCTCTCGGCGACCCGGTTCACCGACAACGCCCGCCAGGCCACCGAATACCGCAAGGGCCGCGTCCTGCTCGCGGGCGACGCGGCGCACGTGCACTCGCCGTTCGGCGGGCAGGGGCTCAACCTCGGCATCGGGGACGCGATGAACCTGGGCTGGAAGCTCGCCGCCGTGGTGCGCGGCCGGGCACCGGAGTCCCTGCTGGACAGCTACACCGCCGAACGGCACCCGATCGGCGCCTGGGTGCTCGACTGGACCCGCGCACAGATCGCGCTGATGCGCCCCGACCGGCACGCCCGCGCCCTGCGCCGGGTGGTGACCGACCTCGCCCTGACCACCCCCGGCACCACCTACCTGGTCACGCAGATCTCCGGCGTCTGGCAGCGCTACGACCTGCCCGGCGACCACCCGCTGACCGGCCACAGCGCCCCCGACCTGGAACTGGCCGACGGCACCCGGCTCGGCGACCACCTGCACACCGGCCGGGCCCTCCTCCTCGACCTCGCGGACGACCCCGAGCTGCGCGCCCGCGCCGAGGGGTACGGCGACCGCCTGGACATCCTCACGGCCACCTGCCCCGAACGAGCCGACCTGACAGGGCTGTTGCTGCGGCCCGACGGCTTCGTGGCGTGGGCCGCGGGCGACGGGAACACCCGGGACGCGCTGACCGACTCCCTGGAGCGCTGGTTCGGGAGGCCTGCGTCCCGCGCTTGACCTTGCCGCGACGGCTGCACGCCGACGACGCCGACGGGCTCGTGGGGGCTCTCACGCGGGCACGAACAGGACCTTTGCCGTTCCCGGATCCGCTCGGGTGAGGCGGACGCGCAGGCGCTGTCCGAGTGGCAGGTGCTCGCCCTCGATCCGGCCGATGACGGCCGGGGACGCCAACTGCACGGTGCCGACTGCCGGTTGACGGTCCGAGAGGTCCACCACGCAGGCGTCGAAGACGTCTCCGACGCGGTCCTTGAGGAGGGCCGCCTCGACGAGGTCGACGCACTCCCGCTCGACCGTGGCCGCGCGGCGGCTGCCGTCGGCCATCTGCCGGGGCAGGGCGTCGAGCGCGGTGAGCACCCAGTCGGGCGGGGTGTGGCCGGCGGCGGCCGCGAGGCAGAGTTCGGCGGAGTAGCGGTCGGCCAGGCGGCGCAGGGGGGCCGTGCAGTGGGTGTAGGGGACGGCGACGGCGGCGTGCGTGGTGATCGCGGGCAGCTTCCCGTCCCGGAAGACCGTGTAGCCCGCGCCGCGCAGCAGGGTCGTGCACTCCTGGAGGAAGGCCGCGTGGTGGGGGTCGTGCGGGTCGAGGGTGCGGATCAGTGCCGCGTACGACACGTGGTGCGGCCAGTCGATGTGGAGGGCGACCGCGGTGCGGCGCAGTCGGGCCACGGCGCCGTCGGGGGCGGCCGGGAGGGTGCGCAGGATGCCGGTGCCGGTGACCAGCATCAGGTCGGCGGCGGCCATCCCGGTGAGCAGGGAGAGCTGGGCGTTCCAGCCGTCGGCGGGCAGCGGGGCGCGGTAGGCCAGCTCGTAGCTGTGGCCCCGCTCGGTGATCTCCTGCTCGGGGACGTCGAGGGAAATGCCGCCGCGTTCGACCTCAAGGCGCTCCCGGGCCAGGCCGATCTCCTTCAGCAGCGCCACCGGCTCCTCGGCCGTCCCGCCGTCGATCTGCCGCTGCACGCCCGCGTAGTCGAGCTTCGCCCGGCTGCGGACCAGGGCCCGGCGCACGTCGACGGCGACGGTACGGCCCTCCGCGTCCAGGTCGAGGGTCCACAGCACGGCCGGCCGCGACCGGCCGGGCAGCAGGCTCGCGGCGCCCTCGCTGAGCACGGTGGGATGCAGCGGGACCCTCTGGTCGGGGAAGTAGAGGGTGTTCACCCGCCGGTGCGTCTCCGCGTCCAGGGCCCCGCCGGGTGCGACGAAGGCGGCGACGTCGGCGATGGCGTACCGGACCCGGTAGCCGGCGCCCTGCCGGGACAGGTGCATCGCCTGGTCGAGGTCGGTGGAGGCGGCCGGGTCGACGGTGAAGAAGGGGAGGTCCGTGGCGTCGTACGACGGCAGGGCGGGCGCCTTCGCCGACCGCTCCGCCTCCTCCTGGACCTCGGCCGGAAAGGCCTCCGGTACGCCGAGTTCGGCGCGGAGCGCGGCGAGGGCGGCCCCGAGGGGGGCCTTGGGAGCGCCGGTCACGCGGATCTTGCGGCGGGGCATGTGTCGAGCGTAGGGCGAAGGCGCGTGAGCAGCACCCCGTACGCTGGCGCAGAGCTCTAGACGAAGGAGTACCCGTGCTTGTCCTGCTGCCGCCCTCGGAAGGCAAGGCGTCCTCGGGCCGTGGCGCCCCGCTGAAGCCGGAGGCGCTGTCCCTGCCGGGGCTGGCCGGTGCGCGGGAGGCCGTGCTCGGGGAACTGGTGGAGCTGTGCACCGGCGACGAGGAGAAGGCGCGCGAGGTGCTCGGGCTGAGCGAGGGGCTGCGCGGCGAGGTCGCGAAGAACGCCGGGCTGCGCACGGCCGGGGCCCGCCCCGCCGGGGAGATCTACACCGGTGTCCTGTACGACGCCCTGGACCTGGCCTCGCTGGACGCGGCCGCGAAGAAGCGGGCGGCGCGCTCGCTGCTGGTCTTCTCGGGGCTGTGGGGCGCGGTGCGGGTGACGGACCGTATCCCCTCCTACCGCTGTTCGATGGGCGTGAAGCTGCCGGGCCTCGGCGCGCTGGCCGGGCACTGGCGGGCGCCGATGGCCGAGGCGCTGCCGGAGGCGGCCGGCGGCGGACTGGTGCTGGACCTGCGCTCGGCCGCCTACGCGGCGGCCTGGAAGCCGAAGGGCGAGGTCGCCGGGCGGACCGCGACCGTGCGGGTGCTGCACGCGCCGACGCGGAAGGTCGTCAGCCACTTCAACAAGGCGACGAAGGGCCGGATCGTACGGAGCCTGCTGTCGGCCGGAACCGCGCCGAAGGACCCCGCCGAGCTGGTGGCGGCGCTGCGGGACCTCGGGTACGCGGTGGAGGCGGAGGCGCCGGGGAAGGCGGGGAAGCCGTGGGCGCTGGACGTGCTGGTGGAGGAGATCCACTGAGCGGCCGTTGATCGCATTGCATCATGTGCAACGCCCTTTGCGCATGATGCTGCCCGTGGGCACGATGAGGGCATGACCTCACCGCTGCCCTCCTCTTCGGCTGCCTCCGTGCTGGATCTCGCGCCCGTCGTGCCCGTCGTGGTCGTGTCCGACGCCTCCGACGCCGTGCCGCTGGCGCGGGCGCTGGTGGCCGGCGGGCTGCCCGCGATCGAGGTGACGCTGCGGACGTCTGCCGCGCTGGACGTGATCCGGGCGATCGCCGGGGAGGTGCCGGACGCGGTGGTCGGGGCGGGCACGGTCCTCACGCCGGAGCAGGTGAGCGAGTGCGTGGCGGCCGGGGCGCGGTTCCTGGTCAGTCCGGGGTGGACGGACGCGCTGCTGGACGCGATGCGCGGGTCCGGGGTGCCGTTCCTGCCCGGGGTGTCGACCACCTCGGAGGTCGTCGCGCTGCTGGAGCGCGGGGTGCGGGAGATGAAGTTCTTCCCGGCGCAGGCGGCGGGCGGTACGGCCTATCTGAGGTCGCTGGCCGGTCCGCTGCCGCAGGCCCGCTTCTGTCCGACGGGCGGCATCGGGCCGGCGAGCGCGCCGGAGTATCTCTCCCTGCCCAACGTCGGCTGCGTGGGCGGAAGCTGGATGGTCCCGGCGGACGCGGTGGCCGCCGGGGACTGGGCCCGGGTCGAGGAGCTGGCGCGGGCCGCCGCCGGGCTCAGGGACGCAGGTGGGACGTGTCGTTGAACAGCCGCACGCTCGCGTTGCCGTCCGCGTAGTACGCCACCGCCGACAGGGAGGCGGCGGAGAGCTCCATGCGGAACAGCGACTCGGGCGGAGCGCCGAGGGCGAGCCGGACGAGGGTCTTGATCGGGGTGACGTGGGTGACCAGCAGGACGGTACGGCCGGCGTAGGCCGCGACCAGCTTCTCCCGGGTGGCCTCCATGCGGGTGGCGGTCTCCGCGAAGCTCTCGCCGCCGCCGGTGGGGTGGGCCTCCGGGTCGGCGAGCCAGGCGTTCAGGTCGTCCGGGTGGCGCTCTCGGACCTCGCCGAAGGTGAGGCCCTCCCAGGCGCCGAAGTCCGTTTCGCGCAGTCCGTCGTCGATCGTGACGTCGAGGCCGAGGCGGGTGGCGACGAAGCCGGCGGTCTCGCGGGTGCGGGCGAGCGGGGAGGCGACGATCGCCTGGATCGTGCCGCGCGTGGCGAGCGCCTCCGCGACTCGGCGGGCCTGCTCGCGGCCGGCGTCGGAGAGGGAGGGGTTGGTGCCGCCGCTGCCGGAGAAGCGCTTCTGGGGGGTGAGGGGGGTTTCGCCGTGGCGGAGGAGGACGAAGGTGGCGGGGGCGCCGAGGTCGGGGGCGGCGCTCCAGCCGGGGCGCTGCTCGCTGGAGGTGGACCGGGATTCCCCGCTGGAGCTGGAAGGGTGCTGCTCGCTGGGGGTGGTAGGGCGCTGCTCGCCGGGAGGTGCCGCTGCGCCCATCCGTGCCGCCCCAGCGGCACGACTGCCCGCAGCTGCGGCAGGTGCTTCACCCTTCGCCCGCGCCGCCCCCGCAGCACGACTGCCCGCAGCTGCGGCGGCTGCGGCAGCCATGTCGGCTGCACGGGACGCGGACGGCGACCACTGTTCGCCCTTTGCGCCCGCGTCCATCGCCTCGTTCGCCAGGCGGTCGGCGTGTTTGTTGCGTTCGCGGGGGATCCACTCGTAGGTGACCCGGTCCGGCGGGAAGACCCTGCTCGCCTCGGCGGCGAGCGGCTTCAGGTCGGGGTGCTTGATCTTCCAGCGGCCCGACATCTGCTCGACGGCCAGCTTGGAGTCCATCCGGACGTGGACCTGGGCGGCGGGGTCGAGGGCGTGCGCCGTGCGCAGGCCCGCCAGCAGGCCCCGGTACTCGGCCACGTTGTTCGTGGCGATGCCGATGTACTCCGCGGCCTCGGCGAGGGTCTCGCCCGTCGCCGCGTCGCTCACCACGGACCCGTAGCCCGCGGGCCCCGGGTTGCCCCGCGACCCGCCGTCCGCCTCGACGATGAACTCCCGCACCGCGTCAGCTCCTTTACAGACCCGACTCGGCCGTACGCACCAGGATGCGGCGGCAGTTCTCGCAGCGGACCACCGTGTCCGGCGCCGCCGCGCGGATCTCGCTCAGCTCGGTGATCGCCAGCTCCTGGCGGCAGCCCTGGCAGGTGCGCGCGTACAGCTTGGCCGCGCCGATGCCGCCCTGCTGCTCGCGCAGCTTGTCGTACAGCTTGAGCAGGTCCGCGGGGACGGAGCCGGCGATGACCTCGCGCTGCTTGGTCACCGAGGCGGCCTCGCCGTCGATCTCCTCGAAGGCCGAGTCCCGGCGGGCGCTCGCGTCGTCGATCTTCGACTGCACGGACCCGACCCGCTCGGTCAGCTCGGTCACCCGCTCCTGCGCGGCCTCGCGGCGCTCCATGACCTCCAGGACGACGTCCTCCAGATCGCCCTGGCGCTTGGCGAGGGAGGCGATCTCGTGCTGGAGGTTGGACAGGTCCTTCGGCGAGGTGACCGCGCCGGAGTCCAGGCGCTGCTGGTCGCGGGCGGCGCGCTGGCGCACCTGGTCCACGTCCTGCTCGGCCTTGGTCTGCTCGCGGGCGGTGTCGCTCTCCTCGGTCTGCGCGGCCACGAGGAGGTCGCGCAGCTGCGTCAGGTCCTTGGTCAGCGACTCGATCTCGGCGTGCTCGGGCAGCGACCTCCGCTTGTACGCCAGCTGCTGCAGGCGGACGTCGAGGGCCTGGACGTCGAGGAGTCGGATCTGGTCGGCGGGCGCGGCGTTCAGTTGGGGGCTCCCGGTTAACTAGTCGTGACGGAGGACGCCGCGTGGGCGGTCCAGGGGTCGGTGACCGTCTTGGAGACATGGACCCTGAGGTCCCAGCCATGACGGTCGGAGATCTCGTCGAGCTGGGCTGCGGCCAGCTCGCACCAGGGCCACTCGGTGGCCCAGTGCGCCGCGTCGAGCAGCGCGAGGGGACTGTGCGCCACGGCCTCGGAGGCCGGGTGGTGGCGCAGGTCGGCGGTGAGGAAGGCGTCGACGCCGGCCGCGCGGACCTGGTCGAAGAGGCTGTCGCCGGAGCCGCCGCTGACGGCGACCGTGCGGACGACGGCCTCGGGGTCGCCGGCCACCCGGATGCCCTGCGCGGTGGCGGGCAGCCGCTCGGCGGCCCGGGCGGCCAGCTCGCCGAGGGTCAGGGGGTGGTCCAGTTCGCAGATACGGCCCAGCCCGCGGCGCCCTTCCGGGTCGGTCGGGTCCGGCACGAGGGGTCGTACGACACGCAGGTCGAGCGCACCGGCGAGGGCGTCGCTCACGCCCGGGTCGGCCGTGTCGGCGTTGGTGTGGGCCACGTGCAGGGCGATGTCGTTCTTGATGAGCGTGTGCACCACCCGGCCCTTGAAGGTGGAGGCCGCGACCGTGGTCGTCCCGCGCAGGTAGAGGGGGTGATGGGTGACGAGCAGGTCGGCGCCCAGCTTCACCGCCTCGTCGACGATGTCCTGCACCGGGTCGACGGCGAAGAGGACCCGGGTGACGTCCTGGTCGGGGTCGCCCACGACCGTGCCGACCGCGTCCCAGGACTCGGCCCGCTCGGCGGGCCACAGGGTCTCCAGCGCGGCGATGACTTCAGACAGACGGGGCACGGGGAAAAGGCTACCTGGCTGTTCTGCGGGGCTGTACCGCTGCGCTCACTCGTGGCCCCGCTCAGCACATACGTCTCCGTTCCCTCAGGCGAATCGCTTCTGCGCCACACGTACGTGTGAAGCCCGGGTCCGCCGGTCCCACGCCTGTGCGTGCGAAAACTAGCTTCGTCGCCGGAGGTGACCGAACGATGACGGCCTGTGCGATCGAACCGCCCTCTGTCGGCGGGAACGGTGCGGACGGCGGTGCGCCGGGGACGGGGTGCACCATCACGGCGGACGGCGCGTACGCGGCCCGCCTCGCGCTGAGCGGTGACTCCTGGTTCCCGGAGCGCTGGACCCTGGACGGCCCGGAGCCGTACGCGGTGCCGCTGCCCGGCAACCAGCCGGAGGAGCCCGGCACCCGGGTGCAGCCGATGGCGGACGGGCGGGTGCTGATCCACCGGCTCGTCGCACGGCGGCACGCCTTCTCGCTGCTGTACCCGACCGGCCCCGGCACCGGCGAGCTGCCGCTGGGCGCGGTGGAGTGCCCGGAGCCCGGCACCCGGCTCGGGCTGCTGCCGCCGGCGCCGTGCGGCAGGCGCGCCTACGCCCTCGCCGTCGGTCCGCGCTCCACGGCGGTGTGGCTGGTGGCGGGCGGTTCCTTCGGGCCCGAGCAGCTGGCCGAGGTCCCGGGCCGCTGCTCGGGCGGGGTCTGGCTGGACCGCACCGGGCGACTGCTCGCGCTCGACCGGGAACTGGGCGGGCGCACAAAGACGGTCGTGGTGGACTTGGAGCGCGCCGGAGAGATCTCGCCGCTGCTGCAGATCGCGGACGACAGCAACGACCGGCTGCTGCTGGCCGACCCGGACAGCGGGCTGCTGCTGATCTCCTCGGACGCGCCCTGCCCGGGGCAGGAACGATTGGGCTGGGGGGTCATGGGCAGCACGCTGCCGGTGCGCTTCCTGGAGTGCCTGCGGGTACCGGACTGCGCGGTGACGCCGTTCGCGATCCAGCCGGGGCAGGTGCTGATGCCGGAGAGCTGCGCGGTGGCGCTGCGCATCGACGGGCCCTTCGGCAGCTGGGTCGGCATCTGGCGGCCGGCCGAGCGGCAGGTACGTCATCTGCCCGCGCCCAAGGGGTGGCTGACCGGGGCCGGGCTGTGGACGCGGGACGGGGTGCTGCGGCTGCCGTACGCCACGAGGGAGGTCCCGTGCGGCGTGGCGGAGCTGACGACGCCCAGGGCGGAGACGGGGGGACCGGGGGACGCGGGCCTGGAGGTTCCGGTCCGGGGCGGCACCGCCGCCGGTGCGCCCGAGGTGTCCCGGAAGGCGGCGCAACCGGACCCTCTGGAACCGGTGGCGGCCCGTCCGGTGCCGCTGCAGCAGGCCCCGCTCGGACGACTTGTAACGAACTAGTGGCGGTTGGCGTGTGCGCCTGGATTCGGCCCGTGGTGTGCCGGTTACACTCGCCCGGCTGTACGAAAGATCATATCGACGGGGTGAATTCTTCCGATGAGCGACACCAGCACGACGGAGCAGCTGTCTGCCGACTCTCAGGAGGCTGTCGGCCACGGCCGGCACCGGGGCCCGATCGCGGCCCAGGAGGGTGAGACGACTCCGCACGGCCGGCACCGCAAGCCGGCTGGGGAGATGACCGAGGTGGCTGCCTGACGGTACGAGGAAGAGGGGGTGCCCGTCGTCCGACGGGCACCCCCTCTGTCGTTTCATCCGCGCTTGAGGCCCAGCACTTCCGCGGCGGCGAACGTCTCCCCCGGCGGCCGGTCCGCATAGTGCGGGGTGAGCAGCGCGTCGAGTTCGTCGTAGGTGAACGTCTCCTGCTTGCTGTCGAACTTCGCCTGCACCCGTGGCCGTTCGACGACCGCGACCATGCCGCCGTGGACGACGAGCAGCTGGCCGTTGACCCGGGCGGCCGCGGGCGAGGCCAGATAGCCGACGAGCGGGGCCACATGCTCGGGGGCGAGCGGGTCCAGGCCCTCGTCCGGTTCCTGGAAGCCCGCGAAGACGTCCTCGGTCATCCGGGTCCGGGCCCGCGGGCAGATCGCGTTGGCCGTGACGCCGTACTTGGCGAGGGCGAGCGCCGTGGAGGTGGTCAGGCCGACGATTCCGCCCTTCGCCGCCGCGTAGTTGGGCTGCCCGGCGGAACCGGCGAGGAACGCCTCCGAGGAAGTGTTCACGATCCTCCCGTACACCGGTCCCCCGGCCGCCTTGGACCGCTCGCGCCAGTGTGCGGCCGCGAAGTGGGTGGTGTTGAAGTGTCCCTTGAGGTGGACGCGGATCACCGAGTCCCACTCGTCCTCGGTCATGGAGAAGACCATGCGGTCGCGCAGGATGCCTGCGTTGTTGACGAGGATGTCCAGCTTGCCGAACTCGGCGACGGCCAGGCCGGCCAGTTCGCGGGCCTGTCGGAGGTCGGAGACGTCGCCGGTGTGTGCGACCGCCCGGCCGCCCAGGTCGCGTATCGCGGCGGCGACCTCCTCGGCGGGGCCTGCCGAGGCCTCGCCGGAGCCGTCGCGGCCGCTCTGCCCGTAGTCGTTGACGACGACGGCCGCGCCGAGCCGGGCGAGTTCGAGGGCCTCGGCCCGGCCGAGACCGCGCCCGGCACCGGTGACGACGGCGGACAGCCCCTCAAGTGGCAGTGACATCGGTCAAGTCCTCGGATCTCTCAGATCTCGATGCACGTACGCAGGGCCGTCCCGGTACGCATCTGGTCCAGTGCCTCGTTGATCTCCGCCAGCGGCACCCGGTGGGTGATCAGGCCCTCCAGGTCGACGCGGCCCGCCCGCCACAGGGCGATGGTGCGCTCGTAGGAGTGCAGGACGTCCCCGCCGCCGTACATGGACGGCAGGATCCGCTTCTCGTCGAAGAACAGCTCGAACATGTTGAGCTGGAGGAAGTCGTCCATGGCGCCCGCGCCGACCACGACGAGGGTGCCGCCGCGCCGGGTGTTCTCGTACGCGGTGCGGGCGGTGGCCGACCGGCCGACGACCTCGAAGACGTAGTCGAAGCCCTCGCCGCCGGTGACCTGCTGCTTGGCGTCGGCCAGCTCCTCCGGCGGGACGGCCTTCGTGGCGCCGAAGGTGAGCGCGGACTCGCGCCGGGAGGCGACCGGGTCGACGGCGACGATCTCGGCGGCGCCCTTCAGCCGGGCCCCCTGCACGGCCGCGATGCCGACGCCTCCGCAGCCGATGACGGCGACCGACGAACCGGCCTCCACATCGGCGGTGTTGAGGGCGGCGCCGAGACCCGTCGTCACCCCGCAGCCGATGAGGGCGGCGATGTCGAACGGCACGTCCTCGGGGATGGGCACCGCGCAGCCCGCGTCCACGACGACCTCCTCGGCGAAGGTGCCGGTGCCCGCGAAGCCGAACACGTCACCGCCGGGGCGCTTGAAGTTGGGGGTGCCCGCGTTCATGAACCCGGCCAGGCACAGCTCGGTCTGGCCGCGCTTGCAGGCGGGACAGGCGCCGCAGGCGGGCAGCCAGCAGACGACCACCCGGTCGCCGGGCTTCAAGTGGCCTACGTTCTCGCCGACTTCGAGGATCTCGCCCGCACCCTCGTGGCCGGGCACGAACGGGGCCGGCTGCGGCAGTACCCCGTTCATCGCGGACAGGTCCGAGTGGCACAGCCCGGCGGCCCGCACCCGGACCCTCACCTTGCCGGGGCCAAAGCCCACCGCCTCGATGTCCTCGAGGACCTCCAGCTTGTCCTGGCCGATCTCGTGCAGTACGGCTGCGCGCATGGTGCGGCTCCCCTCGGAGTGCTGACTCAGGAGTGCTGAACGATGGTGTCGGCCAGAACGGGCGCGTCGTTCCTCTCGACGGCACTCACGGCGACCCGGACCTCGCCGCCCTGCTGCCACATCCGGATCCGCAGGGTCTCCCCCGGGAACACGACCCCGGCGAACCGCGTGGTGTACCCGCGCACCCGGCTCACATCCCCGCCGAGCAGCGTGTCCACGACCGCCTTCAGCGTGATGCCGTGGGTGCACAGCCCGTGCAGGATGGGCCGGTCGAACCCGGCGAGCTTGGCGAACTCGGGGTCGGCGTGCAGCGGGTTGTGGTCGCCACAGAGGCGGTAGAGCAGGGCCTGGTCGGCGCGGATCGGCCGCTCGGCGGTCCGGTCGGGTTCGCCGGTGGGCGGCTCCGGGCGGGCAGCGGGGCCGCGGTCGCCACCCCAGCCGCCTTCCCCCCGTACGAAGATCTGCGCGTCGTTGGTCCACAGCGGACCCTCGGCGTCGGCGACTTCGGTGCGCATGACGAGGACGGCGGCCTTGCCCTTGTCGTACACGGCGGCGATGCGGCCGGTGGCGGTGGCGGTGCCCTCGGCCGGGATGGGCCGGTGGATCTCCAGACTCTGACCGCCGTGCAGGACCTTCGCCAGGTCGACGTCGATGCCGGGCATGGACAGGCCGCTGATCACACCGGGCGAGCCGGCGCCGGCGACGGTGGCGAAGCTCGGCAGGACGTGCAGCCGGGACTCCAGGGTGTAGCGCAGCTCGTCGGGATCGGTGGCGGGGCTGTCCTTGTCCGGGTTGGCGCCGGCGCCGATGCCGAGGTGGTAGAGCTGGACGTCCTTGGCGGTCCAGCTGATCTCGCCGGTCCGGGGCTCGGCGGCGAGGGCCAAGGCTTCGTCGATGGGCATGGGGCTCCTGACGGGTCTCAAGACCTCGGTGCGGACGTCCGCACCGTCGGCCGCACCGAGGTCGTCCACGGGGCGGATCTAGAACGCGTTCCAGTCCGGCGCCCCCTGTATAGCCCAGCACCCCGCAGTTGTGAAGGCTCCTGACGCTGTGTCAGGTGGCGTGGCGGTGACATTTGTACTGCCCGAGTGCGGACATCCGCATCTGCCGGGGACAGGGCCGGATCCCTAACGTCGTAGCCATGACACAGACGCAGCGCGCCGTCGGCTACCGGCCGACCGGGCCCTCGGTGCGATCATCGTGGCTGACCATCCTGCTGCCGGCGTTCGGTTCGTACGCTGTGCTGCCGCACCGCCGTCGGGCGGGCACCATCTGATCGGGGGAACAGAGACATGTCGTGGTGGACGGAGACAAGACGCCGCATCCAGGCCCTGCGGGAGGCGCGTGCCCGCTGGCAGGCGGACATGGAGCGCTTCAGGACCGCGCAGAAGGCGGCCCGGAAGAACGGGGACGCACCGGCCGTCGATCACCCGGGCCCGCCGCCCACCGGCTTCGCCCTGCTCCCCTGGCTGCTGATGGGCATGGGGTCCTTCTCCAACCTGCTCCAGGGCAAGACCCCCAACCCATGGATCGGCGCCCTGGGCCTGCTGGCCTTCAACTCCCTGTACGTCTACGTCACCTTCCGCTCCTTCGAGCGGGAGAAGCGCGAGGCGGTCTCCACCCGGGTGGCGCTGCTGCTGATGGGCCTGCTGACCACGGGCCTGGCGATCGGGTACGGCGGCAACTGGCTGATGTTCTTCCCGCTGCTGGGCCTGGCGACCGGCGCCACCCTGCGCGGCCCCTGGCTGGGCCGCACCGGCGTGCTGCTCTCGATGTACGCGGCGGCTGTCTCCGGTGTCCGCGACGGATGGGGAGACGCGACGAACATCGGCTACGCGACGTTCCTGTCGAGCATGGTGACCGCCGCGATCCTCGGCCTGTCCGAGGCCGTGCGGGAGCTGCGCGCCGCACGGGAGGAGCTGGCCCGGCGGGCGGTGGAGAAGGAGCGGCTGCGCTTCTCCCGCGACCTGCACGACCTGCTCGGGCACACCCTGTCGGTGATCGTGGTGAAGTCGGAGGCGGCCCGGCGGCTGGCCCCGCGCGACATGGACGCGGCGCTGACGCAGATCGGTGACATCGAGTCGGTGGGCCGGCAGGCCCTCACCGAGATCCGCGAGGCGGTGACCGGCTACCGCGAGGGCAGCCTGGCCACCGAGCTGACCCGGGCCCGCTCGGCACTGTCCGCGGCGAGCCTGGAGCCGGTGGTGCGCCAGTCCGGGACGCCGCTGGCCCCGCAGACCGCGGCGCTGCTCGGCTGGGTGGTGCGCGAGGCGGTCACCAACGTCGTCCGGCACAGCGACGCCACCCGCTGCGAGATCACCGTCCACAGCACCGCCGACCGGGCCCGGCTCACCGTCACCGACAACGGCACCGGCAAGGCCGTCACCCACGCCCGGGAGGGCATCGGCGGCACCGGCCTGAAGGGGCTGACCGAGCGCCTCGCGGCGGCAGGCGGCTCCCTCACGGCCGGCCCGTCGCCGCGCGGCGGCTTCACGGTCACCGCCGAACTCCCGGTGGAACCGGCGGAACTGACCGCGGTGGGAGCGGCTACGGCGCCCAGGGCGAGCTGACCGCCCAGCTCACGTCGTTGCTCCACGAGGTGCTGCTGTCCCAGGCGTTGGAACCGCCGTTGCTCGCTAGGTAGACGTTGCTGTTGTAGTGGCGCAGGTATTTCGTCGGGTAGTTGTACGAGGCGAACGAGGTGCCCGTGCCGCTCTTGCCGGTCTGTGGGCAGAAGGTGGCGTCGGACCGGAACTGGCTGGTGCCGTCCATGGGCTGCCGGTAGAGCCGGTAGTCGAAGTGGCGCAGGAAGTCACCGGGGTAGTTCCGCGACTCGAAGGAGACACAGGAGCTGTCGGCGAGCCCCCGGCGCACGATCCACGTCGCGTCGTTCTTGTCGAGGGACGAACTGCCCGACGCCACCGGGGAGATGACGGCCGCGTTGTTCTGGTGGCGGATGTAGTCGGTGGTGCAGCAGGACGTCGTCGCGCGCAGCGAGATCTCCGAGCCGGCGTTCAGCGTGCCGGTGCTGCCGGTCGGGCCGCCGTAGCCGGCGGAGACGATGTCGGCCTGGACGGCGTTGTCGGCGGCGTCCGTCGGGATGCCCGAGGTCATCACGCCTTCGAAGAAGGACCCGATGGAGCCGTTGCTGTTGTCACCGCCGGTGCCGAGGACGATCGCGCCCTCCTGGTGCATCGGCGAGTAGCCGCTCGCGGTCGGCTCGCCACCGGAATAGGTGGTGGTAAGTCCGCCGTTCTGCGCATTGCCGTATTTCAGCGCGAAATGGTTCTGACCGTTGTTCTTCAGCAGCGCCGTCACGAACGGCAGCGGTCCGGTGCCGGTGTTGGACGTGTTCTTGCTGTACCCGGCGTCGGACTGGAACAGCCCGTTCTCCAGGTCGGCCTGCACCCAGGGTCCCTGCCCGTAGCACGGGGAGAACCAGCACTCGGTGCCGAAGTTGATGGCGTCCATGTGGCCGTTGCCGGTGTCCTTGTTGTTGGTCTCGGCGTTGCCGTAGTCGAAGCAGCAGGAGCCGTTGACGTGGGTGCCGGAGGTCACCATGTACATCCCCTCGGCCTGCCCGTTGACGGCCACGCCCGAGGTGGAGTTGTCCCGGTAGCCCATGCCGGCGGAGATCTCCAGGCCGTAGACCTGGTGCCCGCCGACGGTCACCGGCAGGGCGTCCGCGGGCGCCCCCACATCGGCCGCGCCGGCCCCGCCCGCGCCCTCGACGGTGAGGTGGTTGTGGCGCGGGGACTGGTCGTATATCTCGGTGATGATGCAGGTCGTACCGGAACAGAAGGAGTCCTGGGCGGCCGCGTTGGCATACCCGCCGGCCGACAGCAGGCCGATGTTCGCGGTGGCGCCGTCGGAGGCCCGCTTCACCTGGTAGAGCGAGCCGTTGTACGACGAGTACAGCGCGCGGACGAGGCTGTGCGCGGCGACGCATGGCGTGCCCGCGGCGGCGTAGACGTCGCAGGGCAGCGAGCTCGCGGCGGCGGCCTGCGGGGCGCCGACGCCGACGACGAGCGCGGCGACGGTCGCGAGGGTGGCGAGCACGGAGAGGGCGGCGCTGCGGAGCCGCCGTGGACATGAGCGCAGAAGTCTGGGGAACACGGGCACCTCTTCGGTTCCTGGTAGGGCGGTGCGGGGGGACGGCCGGATTGGTCGATATACCGAACGTCGTTCGATCGAAATGCCGAACCTATGAGACGTCGAAATACCGAACGAATACCGGAAATGCAGAGGCGATTGTTTGCGCACCACCGATGGCCGTCAACCCCCGCGGACCCGATCAATGACGAGTCTTTAATTGACGGCCCTTTGGCCGCCCTTGGCTACGCTGGGGCCGTGAAGAACATCCGAGTCCTGCTCGCCGAGGACCAGGGCATGCTGCGCGGCGCCCTCGCCCTGCTGCTCGGCATGGAGGACGACATCGAGGTGGTCGCCCAGGTCTCGACCGGCGACGCGATCGTCCAGGCCGCGCTGCTGCACCGGCCGGACGTGGCGCTGCTGGACATCGAACTCCCGGGCATCAGCGGCCTGGACGCGGCGGCCGAGCTGCGCGAACAGGCACCCGACTGCCGGGTGCTGATCCTGACCACCTTCGGCCGGCCCGGCTATCTGCGCCGGGCCATGGAGGCCGGAGCGGCCGGCTTCCTCGTCAAGGACGGACCGGTGGCGGAGCTGGCCCAGGCGATCCGGCGCGTGCTCACCGGGGAGACCGTGGTCGATCCGGCGCTGGCCGCGGCCGCGCTCAGCGCCGGGCCGAACCCGCTGACGGCCCGGGAGTGCGAGGTGCTCAAGGCCTCCGCGGACGGGGCGACGGCCGCCGACGTCGCCGCGAAGCTCCATCTGTCCGAGTCCACGGTCCGCAACTACCTGTCCTCCGCCATCGGCAAGACGGGCACGCGGAACCGGGCGGAGGCGGTGCGGGAGGCCCGGCAGCAGGGGTGGCTGTGACCTCCCGGGGCTCCTACTTCGTCACCTCGGCCGTCTTGGCGCCGGTCCTTTCGGGTGCCACGCACACGAACCAGTTCGCCGTCGGATACCCCGCGACCGGCACGATCGCCGGCTTCGGAAGGTTGTGTTCGTAGACGACCGGGCCCCTCTTCACGAGGGTCGTCGTGCCGTCCTTCCAGAAGCAGGTGACCTCCCGAGCGGTCTTGGCGACCGCCCCGACCGCCACGCGGTCCCCGTGCGGATCGCTCGTGTCGTCCAGGGGATTGGTGGCGAACTGCAGGTCCCTGCCCGACAGCCGCTCCAGCTTCTGCCGCGAGTCGAACAGGAACTGCCGAGGGCGCTGGCTGCCGTACTTCCGGGTCACGAAGTACGAGGTCTTGCCGATCAGCGCGGCGGGCTTGTCGTCCACCGGCTCGATGCCCCGCGCGGCCATGGCGTCGTACTGCCGGGCCGCCTCGTCCTCGTTCCGGGGCGCTCCCCACACCTGCATGTCGACGTACCAGGGCTTCCCCTTGAACATGCCCCGCGACAGCTCGGTCTCCTGCGGCTCGTACACATGCCGTGCCTCGGGCGAGGCCGGCGGGTTCGCCACGTTCGCCTGCCGGTCCGCGTGCCCGCCGCCCGGCAGCCCGGTCACCGCCAGGGCGCCCGTCGTCCCGGCCACCACCAGCGCCGTGGCGGAGGCCACCGCCCAGCGCCGCGCCCTGCGCCGCCGTCCGCCGCGGATGACCGCCTGCACCGGGGCCGCACCGATCTCGACCTCGTCCGCGGCGTCCGCGAGGAGGAAGGCGATGTCCGTCTGGCTCATGTCGTGGTTCCCGTTCCGGTCCGCGCTCATCACTTCCGCCCTCCCTGTGTCACCGTCTCGGCCAGTCCCTCTACGGCGCGGAGCTTGGCGATCCCCTTGGCCGCGTTGCTCTTGACCGTGCCGACCGAGCAGCCCATCGCCTCCGCCGCCTGGGTCTCCGTCAGGTCCTCCCAGTAGCGCAGCACCACCGCCTCCCGTTGCCGCGCGGGCAGCTGGGCGAGCGCCTTGAGCAGGGCACTGCGGTCGTCGGCCTGCGCGATCCGGTCGCCCGTGTCGGGCACCTCGTGCGCCAGGCCCGAGTCGTCCCTCGGCGCCAGGAACTCCTTGAGCCGTCTTCTGTGCCTGCGCGCATGCGCGTTGATCATCACGCGCCGTACGTACGCCTCCGGGTCGTCGGCCGAGCCGACCCTGCGCCAGTTCACATAGACCTGTTCGAGCGTCGACTGGACCAGGTCCTCCGCGGCGTGCTGCTCCCCCGTGAGGAGAAAAGCCGTACGCATCAGCCGCGGCCAGCGGCCGGTCATGAAGCTCTGGAACTCCTCGTCCCGAGCCTGCTTCCGATCCCCCATGGGCACCTCCTAGATGTCAAAAGGAGTCCACGGGCCGCCCGGACCGTTGCCTCAGTTCACGGAACTCGCGGAAATTTTCCTCGGCAGCCACAGCAGCATCAGCACCGCCCCGCCCAGCAGCACCCCGGTCCCCGCCCGGAACGCCAGCGCGTACCCCTCGGTCAGAGCCTCGGCGCCGCTCCCGACGTGCGCCGTACGCGCCGCCGCGATGGTCGACATGACCGCGAGCCCCAGCGAACCGCCCATCGTGCGCGAGGTGTTGACCAGACCGGACACCAGCCCGGCGTCCGAGGGCTGCGCCCCCGACGTGGCGAGCGCGGCCAGCGGCGTCGCCGAGAGCCCGGCGCCCAGCATCATGAGGATCCCCGGGAACATGATGGAGGTCAGGTAGGCGCCGTGGGCGGTCATGGTCGACTGCCACGCGAACCCGGCGGCCGCCACCAGCGCCCCCAGCACGGCCAGGTTGCGGGCGCCCAGCGTCGGCAGGTAGCGGGGCGCCAGCTTGGAGCCGAGCACCACCGCGAGCGAACTGGGCACCAGCGCGAGTCCGGCGCCCAGCGGCGAGTAGCCGAGCACGTTCTGCGCGTACAGCGTCATGAAGAACCACATGCAGAACATCGCCGAACCGCTCAGGAACATCGCCGTGTTCGCCGACGCCACCGAGCGCAGCCGGAACAGTCCGAGCGGCATCAGCGGGGCCGCCGTGCGGGCCTCGACGGCGAGGAACGCGCCGACCAGCGCGAGTCCGGCGGCCAGCGGCACCAGCGTGGCCGCAGCCGTCCACCCCTCGGCCTCGGTCTGCGAGATGCCGTAGGCCAGCGTCGCCAGACCCGCCGTCACCAGCAGCGCGCCCGGCAGGTCGAGCCGCCGCCCGTCCCCCGCCCGGCTCTCCGTCAGCCACCGCAGCGAGCCGGCCAGCACCACCGCACCGATGGGCACGTTGATCAGCAGCACCCAGCGCCAGGACAGCGTGTCCACCAGCACCCCGCCGACCAGTCCGCCCGCGGCCCCGCCGCCGGCGCCCACCGCGGTCCAGGTGGCGATCGCCCGCGCCCGGGCCGGTCCCTCGGGCACCGCCGCCGTCAGCAGCGTCAGCGTCGAGGGCGCGAGCACCGCCGCGCCCAGCCCCTGCACGGCCCGCGCCACCAGCAGCTGCCAGCCCTCCTGGGCGAGCCCGCCGCCCAGCGAGGCCAGCGTGAACAGGCCGAGCCCGACCAGGAACATCCGCTTGCGGCCGTAGAGGTCACCGGCCCGCCCGCCGAGCAGCATGAACCCGGCGAAGGCGATGGCGTACGCGTTCACCACCCACTGGAGACCGGACGCGCTCAGCCCGAGGTCCGTGCGCATCGACGGCAGGGCGACGTTCACCACCGACACATCGAGTATGACGAGGAACTGTCCGGCGCAGGCCAGCGCCACCACCAGCCAGGTGGGAGGCGTGAGGCGGCGGGATATGAGGGGCGAGGTGTCGGCGGCATCAAGCATGGGTGTCATGCTCTCAACCCGGTTACGGTCCTTGCATCGGCATTTCGGACCACCCGTTCCTGGGCCCTACGGCCTACACCCGGGCTACGCCGCCCGCAGCAGGGTCACCACCGCCGCGCCGCCCAGACCGATGTTGTGGGCGAGGCCCACCCGGGCCCCGGGCACCTGCCGCTCGCCCGCCTCGCCGCGCAGCTGCCAGACCAGCTCGGCGGCCTGGGCGAGGCCCGTCGCACCCAGTGGGTGACCCTTGGAGATCAGCCCGCCGGACGGGTTCACCACCCAGCGGCCGCCGTAGGTCGTCGCCCCGGACTCCACGAGCTTGCCGGACTCGCCGGCCGGGCACATGCCGAGCGCCTCGTAGGTCAGCAGTTCGTTGACGGAGAAGCAGTCGTGCAGCTCCACGACGTGCACGTCCTCGATGCCGAGCCCGGCCCGCTCGTACACCTGCCGGGCCGCCTCGCGGGACATGGGCTGCCCGACGACGTCGATACAGGAGCCGGACGCGAAGGACTCCTCGGTGTCCGTGGTCATGGCCTGGGCGACGATCTCGACGAGGCCGGTCAGGGAGCGTTCCGCGGCGAACCGCTCCGAGACCACCACGGCCGCCGCCGCGCCGTCCGAGGTCGGCGAACACTGGAGCTTGGTCAGCGGCCGGTGCACCGTGCGCGCGGCGAGGATGTCGGCCACCTCGTACACGTCCCGGAACTGGGCGTAGGGGTTGTGCGCCGAGTGGCGGTGGTTCTTGGCGGCGACGGCGGCGAGCTGCGCCTCGGTGGTGCCGTACTTCTCCATGTGCTCGCGGGCCGCGTCACCGAAGATCTGCGCGGTCGGCGGGGTCATCTCGAAGCCGTGCCGGGCGGCCATGATCCCGTAGTGCCGGGCGACCGGGGAGGTCGAGCTCCAGTCATCTGCGGCTCCGCCGCGGGCTCCTCCGTCGGCCCCTCCCCCGAGCGCGCCCTTCTTCATCTTCTCGAAGCCCAGCGCCAGCACGCAGTCCGAGGTCCCGCTCTCGACCAGCTGCCGGGCCAGCATCAGCGCGGTGGCGCCGGTCGCGCAGTTGTTGTTGACGTTGTAGACGGGGATGCCGGTCAGGCCGAGTTCGTACGCGGCGCGCTGGCCGGCGGTGGAGGGCTGGAAGCAGTAACCGACGGGAACCTGTTCCACATCGGCGTACGCGATGCCGGCATCCGCGAGTGCCGCGCTTCCCGCCTCCCGCACCATGTCCCAGTACTGCCAGTCCCTGGTCTCGGGCTTCTCGAAACGGGTCATTCCGACCCCGGCGACATAGGCCTTCATGGCGCGCCAGATTAGAACGTGTTCCACTGACGCGCCAGCACCTGACGGCAGATCAGAAACCCATGGATCGGTCAAGGATTCATTAGAGGCCCGAAGCAACGGAATAGTTGCCTGTGCATACGAGGTTTACCCGGCACTTATTCACGCGGGAGGCCTCACTCAATGACCCACACGACGACCGACCAGCCCGACCGGAGGGCAAGCGGGGCCGTGGTCCCGGTGCTCGCCTTCGCGGGCATCGTGGTCGCGGTGATGCAGACCCTGCTCGTGCCGGTCATCAAGGACCTGCCGCAGCTGCTGGACACCGCCCCCAGCAACGCCACCTGGGTCCTCACCTCGACCCTCCTGTCCGGCGCCGTGGCCACCCCGATCATGGGCCGGCTCGGCGACCTCTACGGCAAGCGCCGCATGCTGATCCTCAGCCTCGCCGTGATGGTG
This sequence comes from Streptomyces cellostaticus, assembly GCF_001513965.1. Lineage (GTDB taxonomy): Bacteria > Actinomycetota > Actinomycetes > Streptomycetales > Streptomycetaceae > Streptomyces > Streptomyces cellostaticus. Next base: position 662,418 of record NZ_KQ948016.1, read on the forward strand.
GTCGGCGCCCTGGTCAGCGCGCTCACCAGCCAGCTGCTCACGATGATCGCGGGCCGTACCCTCCAGGGCTTCGCCATGGGCGCGATCCCGCTGGGCATCGGCCTGATGCGGGACATGCTGCCGCGCGAGAAGCTCGGCTCGGCGATGGCCCTGATGAGCTCCTCGATCGGCGTCGGCGGCGGCCTCGCGCTGCCCGCCGCGGCCCTGGTCGCGCAGCACATGGACTGGCACGCCCTGTTCTACGGCGCCGCAGGACTCGGCGTCCTCTCCATCGTCCTGACCCTCCTCGTCGTACCGGAGTCCCCGATGCGCGCCGAGGGCTCCTTCGACGTGCTCGGCGCGCTCGGCCTGTCCACCGGCCTGGTCCTGCTCCTGCTGCCCATCACCAAGGGCAGCGACTGGGGCTGGTCCTCCGGTACGACGCTCGGTCTGTTCGCCGCGTCCGTCGTCGTCCTCCTCCTGTGGGGCCTGTACGAGCTGCGCATCCAGGCCCCGCTGGTCGACCTGCGCACCACCGCCCGCCGCGAGGTGCTGCTCACCAACCTCGCCTCGATCATGGTCGGCGTCAGCTTCTACGTCGTCTCGCTCGTCCTGCCCCAGCTGCTCCAGCTGCCCGCCGCGACCGGCTACGGCCTCGGCCAGTCCATGGTCGTCGCGGGGCTGTGCGTGGCCCCGCTGGGCCTGACGATGATGTTCACGGCGCCGGTGTACGCCCGGCTGTCCGCCCGCTACGGCCCGAAGACCACCCTCATCATCGGCCTGCTGATCATCGCGATCGGCTACGGCGGCGGCCTCGGCCTGATGGACGCGGCCTGGCAGACCATCGTCACGTCCGTGGTCCTGGGCGCGGGCATCGGCCTCGCCTACTCCTCCCTCCCCGCGCTGATCGTCGGCGCGGTCCCGGCCTCGGAAACCGGCGCGGCCAACGGCCTGAACACGCTGATGCGGTCCATCGGTACGTCCGTCTCCAGCGCCGTCATCGGCATGGTGCTGGCCAACACGGCGAACAACGTGGGCGGGATCGAGATCCCGACCATGCACGGCTTCCGCGTCTCCTTCCTGATCGCCACCGCCGCCGTCGCGGTGGGCCTGCTGCTCGCGGTGTTCCTGCCGAAGCCCGGCCGCCCGGCTCAGCACACGCAGCTGCGGGCGAGCAGTGAGGAAGATGCTGTGCTGGAGCAGGCCGAGGAGGTGCTGCGGGGCTTCCGGGGCCGGGTGCTGGACGCCACCGGCACTCCGGTGGCCCGAGCCAAGGTCACGCTGATCGACCGGCGGGGCCGCCAGGCGGGGGCGACCCTCTCCGAGGCGGACGGCAGCTATGCCCTCGCGGTGCCGGCCGAGGGTGCGTATGTGCTGGCCGCACGGGCCTTTGGTCATGGGCCGCTTGCGTCGTCCGCGACGCACTCCGGAGAGGAGCGGGCGATTGACCTGGACCTGTCTCTGCCTGGGGACACGGTGACTGCATAGCGCCTACTGGGGTGCCACGTGGGCCGTCCGGCGTCTGCGGGCCGTCGTGGCTGGTCGCGCCCGCGCGGCGGAGCCGCATATCGACACAGCCCCGCGCCCCTTTGTACGCACCCCCTGTCACATAAGTGGCCGGGGGTGCGGCAGCATGGGCGGTCGGACAGTCGTACGACCGAAAGGTGCCCCATGCCCGGCCCCGCACCCAAGCCCGAGATCCTGGCCGCGTTCGAGGCGGCGAAGGGGTTCATGCCCGTGGACGAGGGGCTGGCGCTGTATGCGGCGGCGGCGGAGGCAGGGCGGCTGGGGCTGCCGCTGCTGGAGGTCGGGACGTACTGCGGACGGTCCACCATCCTGCTCGCCGACGCGGCCCGCGAGGCCGGTGTCACCGCGCTCACCGTCGACCACCACCGGGGCAGCGAGGAGCAGCAGCCGGGCTGGGACTACCACGACCCGGAGACCGTGGACCCCGAGATCGGCCTGATGGACACGCTGCCGGCCTTCCGCCGGACCCTGCACAAGGCGGGCCTGGAGGAGCACGTGGTGGCGCTGGTCGGCCGCTCGCCGCAGATCGCGGCGATCTGGAACTCCCCGCTCGGCCTCGTCTTCGTCGACGGCGGCCACACCGACGAGCACGCGAACGCCGACTACGAGGGCTGGGCGCCCCACGTGGCCGCAGGCGGCCTGCTCGTCATCCACGACGTCTTCCCCGACCCCGAGGACGAGTTCACCGGCCAGGCGCCGTACCGCGTCTATCTGAGGGCCCTGGAGTCGGGCGCGTTCACGGAGGTCTCGGTGGCCGGGTCGCTGCGGGTCCTGCAGCGAACGGAAGCGGGGATCCGGGCCCACGGTTAGAGTCGCAGTCGTGTCGTACGTAGGCCCTGACTTCGATCCCCCGCAGCCCCGTCGGCCCCGGCGCGGCCCGCTGACCGTCGCGCTCGCCGCGCTCGTGCCCGGTGCGCTGCTGGGCTGGCTGGTGTACGAGGCGGTGGGCGGCTCGGGCACGGCGGGTGCGCGGGCCTCCGTGGCCTCGCCGAGCACGGCGAAGCCCTGGTCGGCCCCCGCCACGGACGACGCCAAGAAGCGGGGCTCGACGCCCACCGGCTCCGCCCCCGCCGGCTCCGGTCCCCTCAAGGGCAAGGTCGTCGTCATCGACCCGGGCCACAACCCCGGCAACTTCCGGCACGCGGCCGAGATCAACCGCCAGGTGGACATCGGCACGAACAAGAAGGAGTGCGACACCACCGGCACGTCCACCAACAGTGGTTACACCGAGGCGCAGTTCACCCTCGACGTCGCCCACCGGCTGCGTGCGGTCCTGGAGAAGCAGGGCGCCACGGTGAAACTGACCCGTGACGGGGACAGCCCGCCCTGGGGTCCGTGCGTGGACGAGCGGGCCCGAATCGGGAACACCGCGCACGCGGACGCCGCCATCTCCCTCCACGCCGACGGTTCGGCCGAGGGCGACCGGGGCTTCCACGTCATCCTCCCGGCGTCCGTGCACGCCGGCGCCGCCGACACCCGCCCGATCGTGGGCCCTTCCCGCGACCTCGGCGAGCGCGTCGCGGGCAACTTCCTGCGCGTCACGGGCGAGCCCCCCTCCAACTACGTGGGCGACGGTACCGGTCTCGTCACACGTCGGGATCTGGGCGGTCTCAATCTGTCGACAGTCCCCAAGGTGTTCATCGAGTGCGGCAACATGCGCGATAGCAAGGACGCGGCACTGCTGACCAGTGGCGCCTGGCGGCAGAAGGCCGCGCAAGGGATCTCTGAGGGAATCGTGAGTTTCCTGCGCGGGTCCTGACCGGCGGGCGGAACCGACCGGACAGCAGGATCTTGCGGACGATAGTGTCTACCGACGACGAGACGACCGACGAAGGACCTTTGAAGTGAATATCCGCTCCCTCACTAGAGGCGACGGCGTGGTGATCGGAGCAGCGGTGTTGCTGTTCATCGCGTCGTTCCTCGACAACTACTCGATCGACGGGGCATCGGACAGCCTCAACCTCCCGAACCTGTGGGTCAGCGGACCGATTCTGCTCAGCGTCGTCCTGGCGGGGGTCATCGGCGCTGCGCTCGTCGTCTTCGCCCGGACCGCGCCGCAGCCGCTCAAGGTGGCGGGCCTGGACCTCGGCCAGTTCGGTGTGGCGTTCACCGTCTTCGCCGCGTGGAGCGCCCTCGGCAACGTCATCGACCCGGCCGGCGGCGCGAACAACATCGGCGAAGTCTCCGACAAGGGGCCGAGCGCCGGCACGGGCCTGGTCCTCGCGCTCATCGCCACCGTGGTCATGGCGGCTGCCGCCATCGCCACCCCGATCGCACCCGCCCTGCAGGCCTCGCTGATCCCGGCCGCCAAGCCGGCCGCCCCGCAGCCCTACAGTGCCCAGCCGCCCGGTGGTTACGGCTACCCGGGTGCCCCCCAGCCGCAGCAGCCGTACGGTGCCCAGCCGCAGCCGGGGCAGCCGTTCGGGCAGCCGGGCGCGGGTGCGCCGGGTGCTCCGGGTGCTCCGGGTGCTCCGGCCCCGCAGGGCGCCGCTCCGGCGCCGCAGCCGGCCGCTGCCGCGGACTTCTCGCCGTTCTGGTTCGCCGTGCCGGTGACCCGGCCGCTGTTCGCGGAGGACGGCTCGCCGACCCCGATCGCCGAACTGGCGCCGGGCACCTGGTACCTGGCGGTCGAGCAGCGCGGGGCGCAGCTGATCGCACAGACCCAGGACGGCCGCCGCGGTGTGCTCCAGGACACCTCCGGGATCCAGCGCGGCTGACGCACCGGTACCGTCACGCACGGCCCCTCGCCCTTCCGGGCGGGGGGCCGTTGCCGTACAGTCGCCTCCCGGCTACTGAACTGACGCACCGTCAGGAGGCAGGCATCATGCGGCTCGGTCTGGCACTCGGCTACTGGGGGCGCGGTCCGGACGCCGGTCATGTGGCGCTGGCCCAGGAGGCGGAGCGGCTCGGGTACGACTCCGTGTGGACGGCCGAGTCCTGGGGTTCGGACGCCTTCACCCCGCTGACCTGGATCGCCGCGCAGACCACAAGGATCCGGCTGGGTACGGGAGTTGCCCAGATGGCCGCCCGTTCCCCGACCACCACCGCGATGCACGCGCTGACCCTGGACCACCTCTCCGGGGGACGGATGATGCTGGGACTGGGCCTGTCCGGGCCGCAGGTGGTGGAGGGCTGGTACGGCCGCCCGTTCCCGAAGTCGCCGCTGACCGCGACGCGGGAGTACGTGGACGTCGTACGGCAGGTGCTGCGGAGAAAGGCGCCGGTGGAGTCGGACGGGCGCTTCCATCCGCTGCCGTACCGGGGGCCGGACGGCACGGGGCTGGGCAAGCCGCTGAAGTCGATCACCCATCCCCTGCGCCGCGATCTGCCCGTCCTGCTGGGTGCGGAGGGCCCGAAGAACGTCGCCCAGACGGCCCGGATCGCCGACGGCTGGCTGCCGCTGTACTGGGCACCGAGCCGGCCGGAGGTGTACGGGGAGGCGGTACGGGAGTTGCCTGAGGGGTTCATGGTGGCCCCGATGGCGCGGGTGAAGGTGTGCGACGACGTCGCCGAGGGGCTGCTGCCCGTGAAGGCGATGCTCGGCTTCTACATCGGCGGGATGGGGCACGCGGCCCGCAACTTCCACGCGGATCTCATGGCCCGCATGGGCTACGAGGTCGAGGCGCGGCGGATCCAGGAGCTGTTCCTGGCCGGGCGGCGCGAGGAGGCCGTGCTGGCGGTGCCGGACGCCTTCGCCGACGAGATCTCCCTGGTCGGCCCGCGCGAACGCATCGCCGAGCGGCTGGAGTTGTGGCGCACGGGCCCGGTGACGGACCTGCTGGCCCTGTCACCGGACCTGCACACGCTGCGGGTGCTGGCGGAGCTGAACGCCGCCTGGCCGACGCCTAGCCGCCGTTCAGCTGGGAGGCGGACGGTACCTGGTCCTTGACCGGGGCGCCTGCGCTCTTGCCTGCGTCCTTGACCTTGTTGATGAGGTCGTCGAAGGTGCCCGCCGCGGACTCGTCGCCGCTGCGCAGCCTGGACGGCAGACTCTTGAGCGCCTCGATACCGGCGGTCAGCGGGGCGAGGGCCTTGGAGAGCGTGGGGTCGCCCTGGGCGTTGCGCTGGGCCGCCTTGAGCCGGTTGTAGGTGAAGGCGCCGGCGAGACCGGCCTTCACCAGGGCCAGTCTGCGGCCGTGGGCGCCCTTCTTGAACTTGCCCGCCTTCCAGGGCTTCACGATCCACTGGTAGGTGGCGCCGGCTGCGAGGCCCGCGTTCGCGACGAAGCGGGTCTTGGCGAACTTCTGGCGCTCGGCGGACGTACTCGGGCTGGGCGTGGCCGCGTCGACGGCGTCCACCTGCACGGTGCCCTTCGTACTGGTCTTCTCGCTGTTTCCGCAGGCGGTGGAACCGGCCAGCAGGGCGCAGCACAGGGTGAGCGCCACACAGAGACGCCGTATCGGTACGGGCACGGGGTCCTCCGGACGTGTCTCCCCGAGTGGGTTGCTTCCTCCGGAAGCCTCACCCGGACGGCCGCTGTCCGCCACTTGGGCGACTCCGTCCGGGGTGCCGAAGGGCATGTCCGTGGCGTCGTGGCCCTCAGCGGCAGCAGTCGGGGTCCAGGCCGGCCGGCAGGTGCTCCCCTCCGAAGACCGCGCACGTGGCGTCGTGGCCGCCGAGGGCGGCGACCGCCAGCAGGAGGGAGCCCGCCGTCCAGGTGGTGAGTTCGCGCGGCCAGATCGCGTCGTCATCGAAGACGTAGCCCGTCCAGTACAGGCCGCTCTCCGCGTCGCGCAGGTGCTGGATGGACTGGAGGATCTCCAGAGAACGGTCCGACTCGCCCATCGCCCACAGCGCGAGGGCCAGTTCGCTGGACTCGCCGCCGGTCACCCAGGGGTTGGGTACGACGCAGCGCACGCCCAGGCCGGGCACGACGAAGCGATCCCAGTCCGCCTCGATGCGGGACTTGGCCTCCGCGCCGGTCAGCGCACCGCCGAGGACCGGGTAGTACCAGTCCATCGAGTAGCGGTCCTTGTCGAGGAAGCGCTCGGGGTGCCGGCGGATCGCATGGCGCAGGGCGCCCACCGCCAGCTCCCAGTCCGGCTGCGGCTCCTCGCGCTGGTCGGCGACGGCGAGCGCGCAGCGCAGGGCGTGGTGGATCGAGGAACTGCCGGTGAGCAGCGCGTCCGTGGTGGGCGTGCCGTCGTCCTCGCGCCGCCAGCCGATCTGGCCGCCGGGCTGCTGGAGCCGCAGCACCCACTCCATGGCCGCGTAGACGCACGGCCACATGCGGTCCAGGAACGTGTCGTCGCCGGTGGACAGGTAGTGGTGCCAGACGCCTACGGCTATGTAGGCGACGAAGTTCGACTCGCGGGCGCGGTCGGTGACGTCGTCGTGGGCTCCGTCGGCGTAGGCCGCGTACCAGGAGCCGTCCTCGTTCTGGTGGGCGGCGAGCCAGAGGTAGGCCCGCTCGGCGGCCTCGTGCTCGCCGGCCGCGTCCAGGGCCATCGCGGCCTCGGTGTGGTCCCACGGGTCGAGGTGGTGCCCGCGGAACCACGGGATCGCGCCGTCCTCCCGCTGTACGGCGAGGATGCCGCGCACGGTCGCGGCGGCCTGCTCGGCGGTGAGGACCCCGGGCAGGACGAGGTGTTCTGTCCGGGGGGTGGTCACTGGGCGGCCGCCTCAAAGAGCCCGGTCTCGGTCTCGGTCTCGGCGAGCCGGGGCAGGTGGGGCTTGGTCGCGTAGACGACGAAGCTCTTGCCGATGACCGGGTTCAGCGCCTGTTCGGCGATCCGGGTGGCCAGCGGCTTCTTCATGATGTCCCAGACCAGCAGCTTGTGGTACGCCCGCACCGGCAGCGCCTTGTCGTTGTCCACGCCGAAGGCGCACTTCAGCCACCAGTAGGGCGAGTGCAGGGCGTGCGCGTGGTGGCTGCCGTACGGCTTCAGGCCGGCCCCGCGGACCTTGGCCAGCAGTTCGTCGGCCTTGTAGATGCGGATGTGGCCGCCCTCGACCTCGTGGTAGGCGTCGGACAGTGCCCAGCAGACCTTCTCGGGGCCGTAGCGCGGCACGGTGATGGCGATCCGGCCGCCGGGCTTGAGCACGCGCACCATCTCGGCGAGCACGCCCTTGTCGTCGGGGATGTGCTCCATCACCTCGGAGATGATGACGACGTCGAAGGACTCGTCGGGGAAGGGCAGCGCCAGCGCGTCGCCCTCCATGGCGGTGGCGGTGGCCCCGGCCGGGGCCTCACCCGCCTCCTTCATCGCCGCGAACCACTTGGCGACCTCGCGGATCTCCTCGCCGTTCTGGTCGAGGGCCACGACCTGCGCGCCGCGCCGGTAGCACTCGAAGGCGTGCCGGCCGGCCCCGCAGCCGAGGTCCAGGACACGGTCGCCGGGGGCGAGCGGGAACCGGGAGAAATCGACGGTCAGCACGTGGCCCTGCTTTCGGAAGAGATGCCTGCAACACTTGCCGGAGCCGCCGAGCGGCCGGGGTTCTGGGCCGCCGAGCCGATCGCCTCGCGGTAGCGGGCCACCGTCCCCTCGGCCGCACGGGCCCAGGTGAAGTGCCCAAGGACCCGCTCACGGCCTGCCGCACCCAGCCGCGCCCGCAGCTCGGGGTCCCCCAGCAGCCGCGTGAGCCCTGCGGCCAGCGCCCCCGCGTCACCGGGCGGTACGGCCAGACAGGTCTCGCCGTCGCGTCCGGCGACCTCGGGGATCGCCCCGCCGGTGGTGGCGACCAGCGGGGTGCCGGTGGCCATGGCCTCGGCGGCGGGCAGTGAGAAGCCCTCGTAGAGCGAGGGCACGCAGGCGACCTCGGCCGAGCGGATCAGGTCGACCAGTTCGGCGTCGGAGATGCCCTTGACGAACCCGACGGCGCCTTCGAGGCCGTAGCGCTCGATCGCCTGGGCGACCGGGCCCTGCGTGGGGCGCTTGCCGACGACGACGAGATGGGCGGCCGGGTGCTCGGTGCGCACCTTCGCGAGCGCCTCCACGAGGAAGACCAGGCCCTTGAGGGGCACGTCCGCGCTGGAGGTGGTGACGATCCGGCCGGGCACCTCGGGGACGGCCGGATTCGGCGCGAACAGGTCGGTGTCGGCGCCGATGTGGACGACGTGGATGCGGTCGTCACGGACGCCGAGGTGGTCCACGATCTCCTGGCGGGAGGTGCCGGAGACGGTGAGCACGGAGGGCAGGCGGCGGGCGACGCGCTTCTGCATCCGGGTGAAGGCGTACCAGCGGCGCACGGACAGGCGGCGCTGCCGGCCCTCGGCCGCGTCCAGCTCCAGCTGCCGGTCGACGGTGATGGGGTGGTGGATGGTGGTGACCAGGGGCGCGCCGATGTCCCCCAGGAGCCCGTAGCCGAGGGTCTGGTTGTCGTGGACGACGTCGAACTCGCCGCGGCGGGCGCGCAGATGGCGGCGGGCGCGCAGGGAGAACGTCAGCGGCTCGGGGAAGCCGCCGGTCCACATGGTGGCGACTTCGAGGGCGTCGATCCAGTCCCGGTACTCGTCGCGCTGGGGCGTGCGGAAGGGGTCGGGCTGGCGGTAGAGGTCGAGGCTGGGCAGCTCGGTCAGGGTCAGGCCCTCGTACCCCTCGTCCAGGACGGGGTACGGCTGCGAGCCGATGACCTCGACCCGGTGGCCGAGGCGGGCCAGCTCACGGGAGAGGTGCCGTACGTACACGCCCTGCCCGCCGCAGAACGGGTTCCCTTTATAGGTGAGAAGCGCGATGTCGAGCGGTCGCTCGCCGTCGGCGGCAAGGCCCTTCGGGGACCCGGCCTCCCTGGCCTCAGCGGTCACTCTGGACCCCCTTCTCCCTGCACTGTCCCGCGAGACTACGACGGGACGCTAATCTAGAACAAGTTTCAGACTTGATCGTTCAAGAGGCTCTGAATCTACCGGCAGGTAGGGGCGCTGTGAGCAGTGGATCAGGTGATTCACGCCACGACGCGGGCCCCCGCCGTGCAGGATGATCACATGCCCTACAGACGCCCTCACCGACTGTCACGGAACGGGACCCATGCCTGCGGAATCCAAGGTGGAAGCGCGTAGCGTCCGGCCCTCCTCGCCGCCGCTGACCGAGCGGCAGGAGGCCCGCCGCCGCCGGATCCTGCACGCGAGCGCACAGCTGGCCAGCCGGGGCGGTTTTGATGCCGTGCAGATGCGCGAGGTCGCCGAGTCCTCGCAGGTGGCCCTCGGCACGCTGTACCGCTACTTCCCGTCCAAGGTGCATCTGCTGGTCGCCACCATGCAGGACCAGCTGGAGCACATGCACGGCACGCTGCGCAAGAAGCCCCCGCAGGGCGAGACCGCGGCCGAGCGCGTCGCCGAGACCCTGATGCGCGCCTTCCGCGCCCTGCAACGCGAGCCGCATCTGGCCGACGCCATGGTCCGCGCCCTCACCTTCGCCGACCGCAGCGTCTCCCCCGAGGTCGACCAGGTCTCCCGGCAGACCACGGTGATCATCCTGGACGCGATGGGCCTGGAGGACCCGAGCCCCGAACAGCTCTCCGCCGTCCGGGTCATCGAGCACACCTGGCACTCGGCCCTGATCACCTGGCTGTCCGGCCGTGCCTCCATCGCACAAGTGAAGATCGACATCGAGACGGTGTGCCGCCTGATCGACCTGACCGACCCCGGTGCCTCGCGCTGACGCGCAGCTGTGACAAGGGTGTGACGGCGGCAGGTTGTTCCCTGCCGGTGCACTTGTGATGATGGTCCGCATGTCTGAACACGGGGGCGGGGCAGACGAGGCACCGCGCGACGACGTTCCCAGGTCACGGCTGTACGACTATGCGGAGATGACGGTTCCCGCACCGGAGGAACCGGAGCCGTCACCGGAGCGGGCGGGCCCCGCGGCGGGCCGTTCGACGGTCCCTTCGCCGGAGCGGGCCTCCGCCGAAGCGGCCGAAGCCGAAGTCCGCAGGCGGGAGTTCGCCGCCTTGCTCGATGAGTTCCGCCGTACCCCCGTCCTGGTGCCGTTGGGCGACGGCCCGGGCCCGGACTCCGAACGCGGTCTGCTGACCGCCGATCTGGGCGGCCTCCGTTTCCTCCTGGCCTTCTCCGACGAGCAGGCGCTGGCCCGTTACGCCGTCGCGCGCGGCGAGCCGGCCCGCGAGTGGACGTATCAGACGATCCTCGGCGCACGCCTGCTGGACGTGGCCGTGCCCGCGGCCGGGGTGCCGTGCGGAGTGGCCCTGGACTGCGCGGACGGCGAGGAAGGCATGGTGTTTCCGCCCGTGCGCGGGATCGTGCCGGACGAGGTGGCGGTGGACGTCGACAAGGGGACGGGGGACACGAGGTGACCGACGGCGGCAAGGACCTGAAGACCGACGGGCTCGGCCTGATCGCCAAGGGTCTGACCGAGGCGCTGGGCGAGCTGAAGGAGCTCGGCATGGTCGGCGAGGCCGGGGCCGGGCGCGGCTTCGGTGACATCGCCCTGTCCGGGCTGGAACTCGGCCACGAGGGGCTGACGGGTGAGTTCAAGTCGTTCTGCGAGCGCTGGGAATGGGGCGTGCGGTCGCTGATCAACGAGGGCAACGGCTTCGCCGAGAAGACGGGCCTGGCGGCGGGCACGTACTACGAGACCGACAAGTACGTCGAGGGCACCTTCAAGGTCGTCACCAACGCGGCCATCGGCAATCCGTACGCCTCCGAGGAGGACGTCGAGAAGATGGGCTGGGGCGACATCGCGAAGTCCGGTGTCTACAGCGGCAACGTGGACTACAGCAAGGAGTCCTTCGACCAGGCCCTGGCCAACAGCGGGCAGGGCTGGAAGGACGCGGGCCGGGACGTGATGACCTCGCGCACCATCGGCGTGATGCCGGGCCTGAACCCCGAGAACCTGCACGGCGCGATGGGGGTGTCGGACCAGGAGTACAACCAGTTCCTGGACGACACCTTCGGCCCGTCTCCCGAGGCCCGTGCCAAGGCGGCCGGGCAGCAGGGCGGTGAGGGCTGATGGGGCTCGGAGACCTCACCAACTCGCTGCTGGGCGGTGCGGAGGACCTCTACGACGCGGGCAAGAAGAAGCTCGGCGAGGGCGTCGACTGGGCCACGGACAAGGTGGGCGAGGGCCTGGACTACGTCGGTGCGCACGACTGGGCCGACAGTGTGGAGGACTGGGGCGACGAGGTCGCCTCCGACCTGGGTGCCACCCCCGGCGAGCAGCAGCTCGGCCAGACCGAGGAGGCCGACGAGCTCGTCCACGGCAAGCCGGACAAGATCCGCGAGAGCGCCAAGCACCTGCGGGACTTCCACGGCGCTTTCGACAAGGTCAGTCAGGGGCTGAGGAAGGTCGACTCCTCCGGCTGGCAGGGCGAGGGCGGCAACGCGTTCCGGGAGAAGTTCGGCGTTCATCCCGCCAAGTGGGCGCAGGCGGCCGAGGCCTGCAACGCGGCGGCGGGGGCGCTGGAGTCGTACGCGGGCACCGTCAAGTGGGCGCAGGGCCAGGCCAAGGAGGCCGTGGAGCTCTACAAGAAGGGGGTGAAGGCGTCCAAGGACGCGGTCGACGCGTACAACAAGAAGGTCGACGCCTACAACGCCAAGATCAAGGCGAACGAGGACCCGGGCCCCAAGCCCGAGCCGTTCAAGGACCCCGGCAAGGCCGACGTCAAGGCCGCGGCCGAGAAGCTCGCCGAGGCCCGCAAGCAGCGCAACACGGCCGCCTCCGAGGCACAGGGCAAGGTCAAGGCGGCCCTCGCGCACGCACCCGCCGAACCCCCGCCGCTGGAGCGCCTCGGCAACAACCTCTCCGACGGCTACCAGGCCGTCAACACCGAACTCACCCATGTCGTCGGCGGCGCCCTCAAGGGCACGGCCGGACTGCTGAACTTCGTCCGGGGCCTGAACCCCACCGACCCCTACAACCTCACCCACCCGGCCGCCTACCTGCAGAACGTCAGCATGACGCTCTCCGGCCTGGTCTCCACGGCCACGCATCCCGAACGGGTCGTCCAGGCCGCCGTGGACGGCTTCAAGAAGGACCCCTCGGAGTTCGTCGGCCGCCTGATCCCCGAGCTGATCGGTACCAAGGGCGCCGGCCTCGCCCGCGGCGGACTGCGGCTCGGCCTGCGGACGGCGACGAAGGAGGGCCTGGAGTCGGCGGCGCAACGCGGAGTACGGGAGGGCCTTGAGCGTCAGGCCGCCAGAGGTGCCGGGGACCCCATGCCCGAGCGTGCCGACGTCATGCAGGCGCTGCGCGACTCCAAACCGGAGATCGTGAACAAGAAATGGCCGGACACTGATGGCCGTTACTATGCGGACCGGGTGCTCTCCGGTGGCCGTCCGGACGGGGAGAAAGTCTTCGCAGGGCATGGCTATCTCAAAAGCAGGGCCGGCGAAACCGTGGTTCCCGAGGGAACCAACATCTCTTTCTACGTGCAGCACGGAGACGCACTTCCCGGGCTCAACGGCCTGACCGTCGAGCGAGGCGTATATCCGGGGGGTTACGTGGAGACGTTCGGACCGGGCGATGTAATTCCGAACTACACGCTGGCGCCTCCCGTCTCATCGGGCGGTGGAGGTTTCAGTGTGTTCGAGAATTCGACGACCGTCGGCAAGGAGACCGCCCTGAGCGAGCTGCTGAAGCCCGGCATGGGAAATGTTCACTGGGCGGCATGCCGTGAGCTCAAGTAGAATGTTCCGACCTGTGAGGAGCCATACATGCCTGTAACAAAAAAACGCCACTGGGTGTTGACGGACGTGTCACTCGTCGTCAAGGGACGCGATCTCCAGCCCGAGGAGATCACATCCTTCCTCGGTATCGAGCCCACTGGTGTGCGCAACCCGGGACCCAGCAAATGGGATCACCCGGGCAAGGTCGACGGAGAGTGGGGGATCAACTGCAACGAGAATGTCAGCCGGGACTTTCACGAGCAGCTGGGCAACATCCTTTCCACGGTGGAAAGCAAGCGGACCGAGCTCGCGCAATTGGTCGAGCGGGGATACGAAGTGATCGTCGACATCTACGGATTCGCCGGGAACGACTGCTCCCTCACCCTCCAGCCGGAGGAACTCAAGCGAATCGCACGTCTAGGCTTCCCCCTCTGGGTCGCAGCCAATATGAACGAACGCTGAAAGAACAGTCATGGAACCTGGAGCGAAGTTGAAGCCGTGGGGTAACTTGAGCACGTCCCTGGTCGTATCAGGCCAGGAAGTGAATTCTGATCTTCTGCTTGCGGCGTTGCAACTCACCGACAGTGAGGAGTTCTCCTCGTCCGAAGGTGTGGGCATCTATTCCGGTCCCGACTGGGCCACGCTCACCGTTGACGAACGACACTCGAAAAGCCCCGATGAACAGGCCGCGGAACTTATCGGATTCCTCAGCCCCCGCAAGCCGTCGCTCGACGCGCTGAAAGAGGCGGGAAAATCGGTGAAGGTCGACGTAGCAGGCATTGCCGAATCATCAGGGACGGGACTCTACCTCTCGCCAGACGTTCTTGCCGGTCTTGCAGAGCTGGGAGTCCCGGTCAGCTTTACAACGGTCCGGGAATCCGGGGAGGACGAGGAAGACCCGCTCGCCTGGCTCGACTGAACGGGCCTGTTACTCAAGGGGAACCGCTATTCCTCGGGCGGAAACACCGGCTCCCCGCTGCCCACCAGCGTGATGACGATCGCCTCCACCGGGCAGCTCTCGGCCGCCTCCAGGATCTGTTCGCTCGCGTCGGTGTCCGGGTCGGCGGGGTGGGACTGGCGGGCGGAGTCGAGGCGGAAGCCGGACGGGGCGTGGTGGAGGCACTGGGCCGAGCCGATGCAGACGGACCGGTCGACCTCGACGTGCCAGCGGTCGCCCATCCCTACGACCCCGCCGGCAGGTGGATCATCTTGTGTTCGAGGTACTCGCCGTAGCCCTCGGGGCCGAACTCCCGCCCCAGGCCGGAGTTCTTGTAGCCGCCGAACGGGCCCAGCATGTCCAGGCTGAAGGTGTTGACGGAGTAGGTGCCGGTGCGGACCTGGCGGGCGATGTCGATGCCGTGCTCGACATCGGCCGTCCACACGCTGCCGGACAGGCCGTAGTCCGAGTCGTTGGCGATCTTCACCGCTTCCTGTTCGTCGCCGTAGGGGAGCAGGCAGATCACGGGGCCGAAGATCTCCTCGCGGGCGATCCGCATGGAGTTGTCGACGTCGCCGAAGAGGGTCGGTTCGACGTACCAGCCGCGCTCCAGGCCGGCCGGGCGGCCGCCGCCGGTGAGGATCTTGGCGCCCTCTTCCTGGCCGATGCGGATGTAGTCGAGGTTGCGCTGCTGCTGGCGCCGGGCGACCAGCGGGCCGACCTGGGTGGCCGGGTCGAGCGGGTCGCCGACCTTCAGCGCGGTGGCCGCCTGTGCGAAGGCGTCCGCGAACTCGTCGTAGCGGGCGCGCGGGACGAGGATGCGGGTCTGGGCGACGCAGGCCTGCCCGTTGTTCATCCAGGCCGCCGGGACGATGCCCGCCACCGCCGTCGCCACCTCGGCGTCGGGCAGCACGACCGCCGCCGACTTGCCGCCCAGCTCCAGCGTGACCCGGGTGAGGTTGCGGGCGGCCACCTCCATCACCCGCTTGCCGGCCGCGACCGAGCCGGTGAAGGAGACCTTGTCGACGCCGGGGTGCCCGACCAGGTACTCGCTGACCTCGCGGTCGGCGGGGAGGATGGACAGGACTCCCTCCGGCAGGCCGGCCTCGCGGGCGATCTCGCCGAGCAGGTACGCGTCCAGCGGGGACTCCGGGGACGGCTTGAGCACGACCGTGCAGCCGGTCAGCAGCGCGGGCGCGAGCTTGGCGGCGGCGACGAACTGCGGGACGTTCCAGGGGACCACGGCGGCGACGACGCCGACCGGTTCGCGGCGGACGAGGATCGGCCCGAGGACGCCGTCCCTGCGCTCCTCGTACGTGCAGTCCCCCGCGACCCTGATCGCCGCGTCCCACACCATCATCGCGCCGAGCGCCTGGGCCAGCACGCTCCAGGAGTACGGGGAGCCGTTCTCGGCGGAGATCACCCGGGCGATCTCCTCGTGCCGGGCGAGGATGCCGTCCTTGATCCGGGTGACGACCTCGATCCGCTCCGCAAGCGAGGCGCGCGGCCAGGGACCTTCGTCGAAGGCGCGGCGCGCGACGGCCACCGCCCGGTCGACGTCCTGGCGGCCGGCGTGCGGCACCCGGCCGATGACCTCCTCGGTGTGCGGGGAGATCACCTCGATGACGTCCTTGCCCAGGGGGTCGCTCAACTCCCCGCCGATGAACAGCTGTCCGTGTTCCACGAGCTCGGTCATGACCGACTGCCTCCCGCCGCACCGCCTGTTTCTGACGCTGTTTCAGAACTGATATCAGTTCTAGTTATAGTGGGCAATGGCCGTGGGGTGCGGGCGGCGGGGCGGAGGACAGATGGCGAAGACGTTCGATCACGGCGGGGGCGTACGGTCCGTTCAGGTGCCCATTCCGGACAATCCCCTGGGCCACACGCTGGTGTACGTCGTGGACACCGACCGGGGCCCGGTGCTGGTCGACACCGGCTGGGACGATCCGGCCTCCTGGGACGCGCTGACGGCGGGGCTGGCGGCCTGCGGTACGTCGGTCCAGGAGGTGCACGGGGTCGTCATCACACATCACCACCCGGACCACCACGGGCTGTCGGGGCAGGTGCGGGAGGCTTCCGGTGCCTGGGTGGCGATGCACGCGGCCGACGCGGCGATCGTGCGCAGGGCGCGGCAGACGCGTCCGGAGCGCTGGTACGCGTACATGGCCGCCAAGCTGACGGCCGCCGGGGCGCCCGAGGAGCACGTCGCTCCGCTGCGCGCCCCGCGCCGCCGCACCCTTCCCGGTCTCGCCCCCGCTCTGCCCGACCGCGAGATCGTCCCCGGCGAACTCCTCGGCCTGCCCGGCCGCCGGCTGCGGGCGATCTGGACGCCGGGCCACACCCCCGGCCATGTCTGCCTGCACCTGGAGGAGGAGCACCCCGCCCGGCGCCCGGGGCACGGGCGGCTGTTCAGCGGCGACCACCTCCTCCCGGAGATCACCCCGCACATCGGTCTGTACGAGGATCCCGACGACGCCACGGTGACCGACCCCCTCGGCGACTACCTGGACTCCCTGGAGCGGGTGGGGCGCCTCGGCCCGGCCGAGGTGCTCCCCGCCCACCAGTACTCCTTCGGCGACGCACCCGGCCGGGTACGGGAGTTGCTCGTCCACCACGAGCAGCGCCTCACCGGTCTGCTGGCCCTCCTGCGCGAACCGCTCACCCCCTGGCAGCTGGCCGAGCGCATGGAGTGGAACCGGCCCTGGCCCGACATCCCCTACGGATCGAGAACCATCGCGGTCTCGGAGGCCGAGGCCCATCTGCGCCGCCTGGTGAAGCTGGGCCGGGCGGAACCGGTGCCGGGGAGCGAGCCGGTGGCCTACGTGGCGGTGTGACTCCGGTCAGCGGGCCGCAGTGGGAACACCCTGGCCGAGGCGCGCCAGGAAGGCCCGCTCGTCCGCCGTCAGGGGTGGGCCGGAGAGCGGGGGCAGCGCGGGGCCCATCAGCGCGGACAGGACGGCGTCCGGTCGCATCAGCCGCGTCGGGCCCGTGCGCAGGCAGGTGACGTCCCACAGGGCGGATGCCGCAGCGTAGGAGCCGGCGGCGGCCTTCGTCAGGCGCTGTGAGTACCCCGCGGTGAGGCGGTGCGCCAGGGTCGGGCTGCCGCCCTCCACACCGGGATACAGGACGTCCGTGCTGACGGCCACGGACCACGCCGCCTCGACGGACCCGGCCAGCGTGCGCTGGACGCGGCGGGCCAGCCCGGGCGCGGCGACGTCGGTCTGCCGGACGGCTTCGGCCAGGGACTGGGCGCCGAGCGCGGCCACCGACATGCCCTGGCCGTAGAGGGGGTTGAAGGTGGCCGCGGCGTCGCCGAGGGCGACGAAGCGGTCGGGCCAGACGCGGGCCTTCTCCAGATACCGGCGGGAGTTGCTGGTGCTGTGACTGGTGAAGACCGGTGTGAGGGGCGTGGCGTCGGCGATGAGCCGGCCCACCAGAGGGCTCGGCAGTGCGAGGGCGTATCCGAGGAAGTCGTCGGGGTCCTTCGGGGGTTCGCTGCCGCGGGTGCCGCCCAGGCTGACCATCCACTGGTCGTTCTCGATGGGGACGATCATGCCGCTGCGTCCGGGGCGGCCGGTGTAGGGGTCGGCCTGGATCAGGGTCAGCGGCCAGTTCTGCGCGCCCTGCGGAACGCGGTAGACGCGGGTGGCATTGACCAGGCCGGAGTCGACGTTGTCCTCGCGGACGTCGTGGATGCCGAGCGCTTCGAGCCACCGCAGGACCCGGGTCCCCCGGCCGCTGGCGTCCACGACGAAGTCGGCGTCGAGCTCGGCTTCCCGGCCGTCGCCGGTGAGGCGCAGCCCGTGGTCGGCGAGGAGGCCGGGGGCGAACTCGCCGCCGGCCCCGGGTGACAGGCGTACGCCGAGCACCTGACGGGCGCTGCCGAGCAGCCCGGTCGCCTGGGCCCGGTGAACGGTGACGTTGGTGTTGCGCAGCACCGCGGTGCGCACGGCCCAGTCCAGCAGGGCCCTGCTGCACGTGATCGTGAGGTACTCGTCGTGCCGCCAGCGCCTGAACCAGCCCGCGGGGGTGAGGGCCAGCATGCCGGAGCTGAGCGAGATCTGCCTGGCGCCGGCCGCCAGCAGGTACGCGCGCATGCCCGCCTGGGGAACAAGCTTCTCCATCGCCTCCAGGCCACCGTGCATCAGCAGGTGGGCATGGCGCCCCTGGGGCACACCGGTGCGGTGCTCGGGCCCGTCGGGCAGCTCGTCGCGGTCCAGCACCACCACGTGGTCCACGACCGGCGACAGCGCCGCGGCGGCGAGCATGCCGGCTATGCCGGCACCGATGACGACAGCTCTACGCGACATCACACTCCTAGTCCTTCGGCGTCCTTCAGCTTCGAGTGGCCCGCTTCGCACCTTCGCGTGCTGCTCTGACGACGGGTGAGGTCGCCAAAGCCTGTGACAGACGGACCAGTTCGCCTGTTTCCGAAAAGACTGCCGTGTGCAGGCGGGATGTGCCTGCCGGCTCGGAAAATTCGGGTGGCGGCAGTTGTCCGGCCTGGCGTGCGGCGTCGGCCACCATGGCGGCGGCCGCGACGAAGTTCGCCTCGCCGGGCGAACTGCCCTGGGCCTTCGCCTGCTGGTAGGCCGCCTCGCGGATCCGGCCGTCGCAGCGGGACTGCAGGGCGAGCAGGGCGTCCAGAATCCTCAGCTCGCGGTAGTACAGCCTGCCGCGCGGCAGTTGCCAGCGCGGGGGTGCGGGCTTGGGGGCGGTCGGCACGTTCTGGACTTCGGCCCAGAGCGGGGCGAGCGCCCGGTAGTCCCACAGGCTGCGCCACTGGGCCTGGGCCGCGGGCAGGAGCCGGGGGAGTACGAAGCCCGCACTGCAGATCAGGGCGCCCAGCGAGGTCACCGGCGGCGCGACGTCGGTGGACAGGTAGTCCAGGTCGTGTCCCGTCCACCGGGCCATGACCGCCGTCAACTTCGCGCATTCAAACCCGACCACGTCGAGCGCCAGGCCCACCATGATGAGCTGGAGGCCCGTCCGGAGAATTCCGGTCACTTCGCGCGACCAGCGCAGACACACCCTGCACATGGTGATCATGCAGGCGCCATGTCCGACAAGGTAGAGAACGATCATCTCCCGCATGTACGGGGTGTTCGCGTAGTACGTGTCGAGATCCCGCAGTCGTTCGACGGGCGCGTCCCCCAGGGTGAACAGCGTGATGATGGCGGCGATCAGCAGGCTGTACACGGCGGCGATCCGCACGCTCCAGAGCCGGATTCCGTCGGCGGGACCACCGCGCCAGTTGATGAGCAGAATCAGCAGCGAGGCGCTGTACGCCGAAATGACGCTGTAGGTCATGGGAGCGCCGAAATTGGGTATTCCGGTGAGGTCGTTCACCGCGTCCAGGGTGACGGGCGCCGAACAGAAGAAGCACAGTCCGCCGAGAAAGATCGCGGCACAGGTGGAAGCGGTCAACGGCTCTCTCAGGGCGACGCGCGGCTTCTGGAAGAGCAGCAGGGCGGCCATCCCGAACAAGCATGACGCTGAGTACACGACAAGGCTCATGGGTCGAGAGCTCCGTTCAGCATGGGCGAGGGTGCACTGGGGGTGAGCGTCGGTCTCCTACCGATGCGGCAGTCGGCCTCATACCGATTCGGCAGGGGCGGCGCCCTCGTCGAGGCGCAGGGCCACTACGCCCTCGCAGCCGGCCAGTGCGTCGGCGATGCAAAGAAGTGCCGGAAGGTCGGGGCGTGCCGGAAGCGGTTCGGATTCGCCGGCAGCCGTGATCCTTTTCCCTCTTTCGCTCGCCGCCTGGGTCGCGGCGGTGATGGCGGTGGCCCATGCGACGGCTTCTGCTCGGTGCGCATCGCCTGCCGTATGCAGCTCACCGATGTACGTTTCCCGGTACAGCCCTTGGTCGAAATAGCGCTCGAGGTAGTACAGGCCGTTGTAAATGGCGGTCTGGCGCCAGGTCAGCCATCGGGTGGGCGAGGGCCAGAAGGGCCGCGGAGCACGCAGGCTCTCGCGGGTCAGCAGTTCCGCGAGTTCCCGGTCCAGCGGGCCGAGCCGCGCGTAGGCGCGCCAGCACCGGGCTCGGTTCGTCAGATAGGGGCCGGCCAGCGGGATCACGGTGCCCGCGACGGTCAGCGCCGCGCCCAGTCCGGCGCAGGCCGGCGAGAGCGTCGTGCCGAGCCGGGACCAGTTGTGTCCGTACCAGCGGGCGGTCACGGCGACGATCTTGGAAACGCTGTATCCGGCACCGAGGACGGTGCCCATGCCCAGCGTCACCAGCCCGGCGCGCAGATGGCCTTTCACGTGCCGGGCCCAGCTCAGTGACCGGTATGCGGTGACCACGACAGCCGTGAGGTGCGCGACGAGGTACAGGACGATCAGCTCGGCGATGTACGGCGTGGTGGCGTAGTAGGTGTCGAAGTCCGTCCGGCGTTCCACCGGTGTGTGGCCCAGCGCGAACATGGCGGCGATGCCGCCGAGGACGGCCGCGTATCCGAGGATCCAGCGCCGGGCGGTGCGGGCCGTGTCCGGGCCGCCGCGCCAGTGCACGATGAGGACCAGGGACGCGGCGCTGTAGGCCGTGATGGCCGCGTAGGTCAGGGGAGCCGCCAGGTTCCGCACACCGCTGACGGAGTTGATGAACCCGACCGTGCGGGGTGCGCCGAACAGGAAGCACAGCGAGGCAAAGGCCAGAACGCTGCTGATGGAGAGCAGAAACGGGTCACGTCGCTGGCGTACGAGATCCGGTATTTTGGCCAGCAGACCCAGCCACAGAATTCCGCTACTTATGTAGTTGATCAAGTCGCTCATCTGTTGGTCCCACGGTAATTGAGAGCCGCCCCGATACGGCCGGCGAGATCATTCGTGCAGGAGGTCTGCGCCGCGTAGACGGAGTCGGGGGAGGCTTTCAGCCAGGGGCGCAGCCGGTCGCCGATCAGCATTCCGAACAGGTCGGCTCGTTGCTCCGCGATTTCCAGGAACCGGGTGCGTGCGGCGGCCGGCCGGGAGCTTTCGCCGTCCGCCGAGGGAAAGAGGTTCTCGGAGTGCACGGCGAGTGATGACGAGTCGTTGTCTGCCATGTGCCACAACTCGTGCCCCAGGATCACCAGTTTCATCCAGGGCGGGGCGCCCGCCTCGATGATGATGTCGTCGCGCGTGTCGCGTTCGATCCACAGTCCCGTGGTGGCGGTGTGCGGCGCCGGGAAATTGGCCATGTGCACCACGATGGGGCGCCCTCGCCATTGCGAGGCCGATGCGACCAGGGCGTCCAGCAGCTCGCCGGGATCTGCGGGAATCGGAACCCTGAGGGGGTCGATGAGCGCATTGGCAAGCCGGCGCATCTTCCTGGTCGTACGCACCATTCTCCCCGTCGGCCCTCGACTGAAGTGGAAGGAGCCGCGGTCGGGCCGGTCCGCAGCTCAACGTGGCAGGGCGGTCACGTGTGGTCGCAAATATGCCAAGCCCCTGTCGCTTCAGCCACCTGCTGCGTTTAACCGTGCGCGGGAGGAAAGGGATGTACCACGGAAACGGGGTGATCCAAGGCTTGACGAATGGCCAAAACGTGGCACCTGCATGCCACTTCCGGTCTCATCCCCGAGAGAGCGCTCTCCGATTACGTCGTCACACGGTCCCGCTTGCTTCGTCGTGCGGGCGGGTGATCCGCTCCGCCCAGTACAAAAGGCCCTCCAGTGCCCCGTCCGGCATGCTCGGTGCCCGCCGCGCAAGGCGGTACATCGCCTGGGTCCGCAGGGGTCCGAGCGGGTCCGACCTGCGCTCCAGCTCCCGTAGCACCGGAGCGAGGGCGAGGTTCAGGGCCGTGGGCTCGTCCGTGGTGAAGAACCCCGGCGTGAGATTGAAGAACTGACGCAGCCTCTCCGCAGCCTCCAGGCCGGGCAGGCCCCTCTTGTACCACTCGCTCAGCGTTTGCCGGGTGACGCCCGCGATGGCGGCCAGTTCCTGCTGGGAGTACGGCTTGCCGTCCTTGCGCAAGTAGTGCGCACGGAGGAAATCCAGCCGTTGGCGCACCCGCGCGGGCACCGACGTCTCCGGTGCGCGGCCGCCGTTCAGGAGGGTGCTGACGACCTGCTGCTCGATGCCCGTGTGCTGGGACAACGCGGCGACGTCCACGGCCTCGACCTCCGTGAGTCGTTCCGGCTGCCCGGCCGCGAAGGCCAGGGCCTTCAGGGTTTCGGCCAGTCTGGCATATGCGTCGTCGTGAGCCACCGAGCGTTCTCCGGGGGGCGTCGTCTGTTCTGCTGCTGAGGCAGACGTGAGGGTATCCGGTCATCTTGCAGACAACCAGAGCGTCAGGTTCTTCTGCATGACAATGCAGAAGATCTTGACAATCACAGTGCGCGGGAGCAGGATCACCGCACACCTGCGATGACGGTTCGCCCGAGCCAGTGGGACCTCAGGCCCACAACACCGCTTACGGCCCGTGGCCATCGCCTGCCGCCCTCCGCCTCCGCCTTCCCCACGGTCTCGGATCAGCCGGCGTACAGGTGCTCGGCAAGGCCGACCGATCTCCCCGCGTGCCCGCTCAGCACTGTGGGCTGCCCGCCCGACCTCCGGAAGGAAGCACATGGACGCCCTGGTTCTGACGCAACGTCACGTGGGAAAGATAGTCGAGCTCTGCGGCCGTGACGTCTTCGCCGATCTGGTCATCGACCGACTGCACCGGGCCCTGGCCGAAAAGAGCAAAGGCGTCGCACCTGCCCGGGCCGGCTTCAGCCGGTGCCATGGGGACACCGGGTCGATCGAGTGGATGCCGTACCACGTGCCCGGTGACTGCATGACGCTCAAAACGGTCTCCTACACCCCCTTCCGTACGACGAAGCGTCAGTACTTACCCGTCATCAGCGCAACGCTGACCCGCTTCGACGACGAGACCGGCCGGCTGACCGCGATGTGCGACGCGAGACTGCTCACCGCGATCCGCACGGGAGCGGCCTCCGCCGTGGCCAGCCGGCTGCTGGCGCGGCCGGAGAGCCGGGTGCTGGGGCTGGTGGGGGCGGGCGCCCAGGCGGTGACCCAGGCCCACGCCCTGAGCCGGGTCTTCCCCCTGGAGCAGATCCTCGTCCACGACATCGAGGCGAGCCACGCGGCCTCCTTCGCGGACCGCGTGCGCTTCCTGGATCTTCAGGTGCGCCCGGCCGGCCTCGCGGAGCTGGTCGCCACGGCCGACATCATCTGCACCGCCACCACCGTCGGGGTCGGGGAGGGACCCGTGCTGTCCGCCGACGGGCTCCAGCCCCATGCGCACATCAACGCGGTCGGAGCCGACCTGGTCGGCAAGACCGAGCTTCCCCTCCCGCTGCTGCGTGCGGCACTCGTCGTACCCGACCACCTGGACCAGGCGCGGCACGAAGGCGAATGCCAGCAGTTGTCCGAGCCCGAGATCGGGCCCCGGCTGTCGGCCGTGTGCTCCCATCCCGAACGCTGGGCGCCGTACCGGCACCGGACGACGGTCTTCGACTCCACCGGTCACGCACTCGAGGACCATGTGGCCCTGGACGTCCTGCTCCAGCTGGCGGCGGAGACGGGCGTCGGCGAACGCATGCTCATGGAGCACCTCCCGGACGACGCCCTGGACCCCTATACCTTCGCCCACTGAGCACCGGGCGCGGCCGCCGCAACCGGATCAGGCGCGCCCGGCGCCCTTCGCCTCTCCGAGGCTCCCGGTCTGCTCCGACGTAATGATCATCTCCACCAGGTCGGCGAGGGTGGCCAGCTGACGGGCATTCATCTGCGGGGCGCGCGCGGCCAGCCGGACCAGCCCGCACTCGCGCAGCCGCAGCAGCGGGTCCGCCTCCGCCTCCAGGCTCTGCAGCACCGGCTGCAACGCCTCGTGCAGCGCCTCCGGTTCGTCCGCGGCGAAGAAGCCCGCCGGCAGACCGAAGAACCTGCGCAGCCGGTCGGCGTGTTCGAGGCTCGGCATACCGCTCTTGCGCCACACGCTCAGCCACTGCCGGCTGGTTCCGGCGATCCTGGCCAGTTCGTCCAGCGAGTACCGCTTGCCGTCGGGGCGGCGCCGGGTCTCCCGGATGAAGTCCAGCCGCTGCCGCACCCGTTGGGCGAGGTCGGCCGCGGGTGCCCGGCCGCCGGAGAGCAGCTCCACGACGACACCGACGGGTATGCCGGTGCGGTGGGAGAGGTCGGCCACATCCAGGACCTCCGGCAGCCGGCCGGGACGGCCGGTCAGCTCCCCGAGTCGCTCCAGCACAGCGGCCAGCGGGGCGTAGGCGTCACTCACCGAGGTCCCCCCTGGGCATGTCGTCCGTTCGGTGGCTGAGCTGACGCGAGGCTACCGGGTCACCCGTGCACCTTCCAGACGTGACAGCAACGCCTGCGGAATTAGGCAGTAATCGTTGACAGTTGAGGGTGCGGTAGGTGAGGATCGAGGTACAGAGAGCAAGATCGACCCGCCTCGGGTGCTGCCTATGGGGGAGCAGCATCCGGGGCGTTCCTCTGTCCGCCTTCTCCCCACGAAGGTGAGGCGACCATGCCGGATCCCGTCCTTCTTCTCGAGGCCGGCGGGCCGGCCGCGTACGGCGAGTTCGCGCTGGCGCGGATCGCGGCGGCCCACCCGGTGGTACTGGCCGGCGCCGCCCCGCCCGGCTGGGCGCTCCCCTACCTGGCCGGCCGCATCGCTGCCGACCCGGGCCAGGGACCGGCCACGGCCGAGGCGGTCGCGCGGCACGCGGCACGGCACGGGGTCGGCGGCGTCATGACCTGGGCCAGGGAGCAACTGCCCGCCGCCGCACGGATCGCCGCCCGGCTGGGGCTGCCCGGCATCCCGCAGGAGACGGCCGAGGCCTGCGCCGATCCGGCCGCGTTACGGTCCCTGCTGGCCCGCCACAAGGTCCCGCCGGCGGGCCGGGACGACACCGAGGGACCGCTCGTCTCGGCCGAGGCCGTCGTCCTCGACGACGAGGTCCGCATCGCCGCGCTCACCCGTACGACCCCGGGCCCGCCGCCCGCCCGGCAGCCGCTGCGGCACACCGTGCACGCCCACGACGGGCTGCTGCACAACCCCTTCCTCCGCCACACGGTGGAGCGGACCGTACGCGCGCTCGGCCTCGCGCACACCGTCGCGCACATCGGCCTGCGGCTCACCGCCCGCGGCCCCCGCGTCACCGACGTCGTCCCGCACCTGCCCGGCGACCTGATCCCGCTGCTGGTCGAGCGGGCCACCGGCGTCGACCTGGCGCGGGCCGCCGCGGCCCTGGCCACCGGCCGCCTTCCGGACGTGGCCCCGACCCGGCAGCGGGCGGCCGCGATCCAGTTCGCCTACCCGGCGGCGACCGGCCGCCTGACCCGGCTGGACCTGGACCCCACCGCCGCGTACGAGTCGTCCGTCGAGCGCATGATCCTCACCCGGCAGCAGGGCGACCGGGTGACGGCGGCCGCGCACGCGGACGTCACCGACCGGCTCGCGCACTGGGTGGTGGTGGGCGAGGACCCGGCGCAGTGCACGCACGGACTCCACCGCATGGCCCGCCACCTGACGGCGGGCATCATCCCTGCGGCGAGCCTGCGGACCCACGCGGCGTAGGGCCTGCCCGGCGGCTCAGGCCGACTGCAGGCAACGGTGCCTGACGGATGGGCAGACCGACATCACATACGGCCCTCGTCGACTTCTGCCTGGACCGGCGTCACGGAAGCCGCCGACCACGCCGCCACTTCCCTGATCAACTCCTCTGCCTTTCCGAGGAGTTCGACCTCCCGGCGGCTCATCGTCGGGTTGGCTGCCTGGCGTCAGCGGGCCTCGGTCAGTCCCTCGTCGGTGAGGTCCGAGGGGTCGGCGAGCAGGGCTGTGAGCATCGCCCGGGCCCCGTCGGCGAAGGGTTCGCCCCCGACGGCCACCTGCGCACGGACTCCACCGCATGGCCCGCCACCTGACGGCGGGCATCATCCCTGCGGCGAGCCTGCGGACCCACGCGGCGTAGGGCCTGCCCGGCGGCTCAGGCCGGCTCCAGGCAACGGTGCCTGACGGATGGGCAGACCGACGTCACATACGGCCCTCGTCGACTTCTGCCTGGACCGGCGTCACGGAAGCCGCCGACCACGCCGCCACTTCCCTGATCAACTCCTCTGCCTTTCCGAGGAGTTCGACCTCCCGGCGGCTCATCGTCGGGTTGGCTGCCCGGCGTCGGCGGGCCTCGGCCAGTCCCTCGTCGGTGAGGTCCGAGGGGTCGGCGAGCAGGGCTGCGAGCATCGCCCGGGCCCCGTCGGCGATGGGTTCGCCCCCGACGGCCACCTGGGCGAGGATCACCGCGGACATGCCCCAGTCGAGGCCCGGTTGCCCGTCCTCGGCGTTGGACCAGTCGATGACCCGGGGCCCGTCGGCGGTGAGCTCCCCCAGCTCTCAACTTCGTTCGAGCCGGGGGGACCCCCATCGTTGTCCGGATGCAGGTCGAGGTGCAGCACACGCGCACCCGGTGCGGCCGCGTCCCGGCCCGGTACGGCATGCAGTTGGCGCAGCAGCCCGGCCAGCAGCGTGCCCGCCTCAGCCGCACCGATCCGGCCCTCGGCCAACGCGCCCAGCATCGTCGGCCCCTCCAGCCGCTGCATCACCAGGTCGGTACGCGAGCCGGAGGGCCGTATCCGGGGCACCGGGTACCCGTGCCGTCGTACGTGCTCCATCACGGCCCCCTCGGCGGCCGCGTCCCCCCAGCCCTCGCGGTCCCGGCGCAGTACCCATGCGCCGTCGATCTCGTACACGTCGGCCGAACGACCCGACCCCAGCAGTCTCCCCGTAATCGTCATGGCCGTGACCTTAGTCACCGCCCCTGTGCGTCCACAGCCACTCCTCAGCCCGTTCGTGGCTGCCGGTAAAGTGGCCGAGGTCGTCATCACACCCGTACGGGGGAAAGCCGGTGCAATTCCGGCGCTGGCCCGCAACCGTGAGCCGCCGCAGGGCGGTGAGCCGGACTGCCTCGCACGGGATGTTGACCGGCTCGCGTGCGCGGCGGCCCGTTGCGCACGGCACCGTCGAGGTTTACGGAGCCGAGCCGCCCGGGGTCTCCCGTGCGCTGCCCGGCTCCCCCGCAGGGAGAGGCAGTCGCCGACCATGAACGTCCGCCGCAGTGCCGCGGCTCTCGCCGCCATAGGCGTGCTGGCCGCCGCCGCACCCGCCACGGCCGCCGATCCGTCCCCCTCCGCCTCCCCCAAGGTGTCGACGCCGTCCGGGCTGTTCGGCAAGAACGACCCGACGTACGACGGGGTGTGGCGCCAGTCGCTCGCTCTGCTCGCCCAGCGGACCCTCGGGTACCGTCCCGCCACCTCGGCCGTCGAGTGGCTGGTCGGCCAGCAGTGCGAGAAGGGCGGCTTCGCCGCGTTCCGTGCCGACACCGGCAAGCCCTGCGAGGGCAAGGGCGGCGCCCGGCCCGACACCAACAGCACGGCCGCCGCCGTCCAGGCCCTGCAGGCGGTCGGCGGCCACGACGCCGCTGTCCGCAAGGCCCTGGTCTGGCTGACGACGCTCCAGAACAAGGACGGCGGCTGGGGCTACTCGCCCGGCGCTGTGAGCGACACCAACTCCACCAGCGTCGTCATCGGCGCTTTCGCCGCGGTCGGCCAGGACCCCGCCCAGCTGCATACCGGGAGCAAGACCCCGTACGACCTGCTGACCAAGTGGTCCCTGCCCTGCGAGGGCGCCGGGGCCGGAGCGCTCCCCTTCCAGCCGGACAAGAAGGGCAAGCTGACCGCCAACGCGGACGCGACGGCGGCCGCGGTGCTCGGCGCGCTCGGCAAGGGGTTCGTGACGAAGGCCGGGAAGGCCCCGGAGCAGGGCCACAGCTGCGCCGACTCCGACAAGCCGCTCACCCCGGCCCAGGTGGCGAACAACGCCTCCGCCTACCTGACGGACGCCCTGACCGACGACGGCTACCTGAATTCCGCGCCGATGCCCGGCGGCAAGAGCCAGCCCGACTACGGCAACACCGCCGACACGGTCGTCGCGCTCGCCGCGGACGGCTGGACCCGGCCGGCCAAGAAGCCGTACGCCTGGCTGGAGAAGAACGCGGTGAAGTGGGCGGAGCAGAGCGGCCCGGCCGCCTACGCCGAGCTGGTCTTCGCCGCGCACGCGATGGGCGACGACCCGCACGACTTCGGCGGTACGGACCTGGTGCGGGCGCTCAACGCGACGGGACCGGCGCCGCAGACGGCGAAGGCGGCGGACGAGAAGGCGAAGCCGGCCGCGCACGACTCGGGCACGCGCGTCTGGTGGATCGTCGGCGTCGGCCTCGTCGCCGGCATCGGCATCGGCTTCCTGCTCAGCGGCCGCCGGAAGCGGCAGCAGCCGTGACCGCCGTCCGCCGTGCCGCGGCCCTGCTCGTCGCCGCGCTCGTCGTCGTGGCCGGTGCCGCCCAGGCGCATGCCGCCGGTTACCGCTACTGGTCGTTCTGGGAGCGGGACGGCGGCCACTGGACGTACGCCACCGAGGGCCCCTCGACCGCCCGCCCCGACGACGGTGCCGTGCAGGGCTTCCGCTTCGCGGTGAGCGCGGACTCCGCGGACGCGAGCCGGCCGCGCGGCACGGCGGACTTCGCCACGATCTGCGCGGCGACGCCCGCGAAGCCGGGCACCAAGCGCGTGGCTCTCGTCATCGACTCCGGCACGGCGGCGGACGCCCCGTCCGGCGAGACACCGCCCGCCCGCCGCGCCGCCTGCGCCCGCGTCTCCCCCGACGCGACGACGGCCGAGGCCCTGGCCGCGGTGGCGGGCCCTCTGCGCTACGACACGAACGCCCTGCTGTGCGCGATTGCCGGGTATCCGCGGCAGGGGTGCGGGGAGCAGGTGTCTGCCGACGGCACCCGGAAGAAGGGGGCGCAGAAGAAGGAGTCGGACGGTGGTCCGTCGCTGGGGCTGCCGATCGGCGTGGCCGTGGTCGCGCTGCTGGGCGGGGCGGCGGTGTGGCAGGCGCGGCGGCGCAAGGATGTCTAGCGGTGGGTCGCGCCGTGATCCCGCGGGTGAGTGCCCGGCCGCGGGTCCGTGGGGGCGGGTCGCGCAGTTCCCCGCGCCCCTGGGGAGTTGCAGCTCTGTCGGCCGCAAAGCCGCCCCGGCACCCCGCAAGCGCGGGCGAGCGACACCCGCCCCCGGCCGGCATCAGCACCGCGCACCGCTTCACCCCGGCGCCTGGTGGCTGTGGTCGCTCGGGCTCGGTACCGCCGCCACCCGCACCACCAACCCCCTCCTCCTCGCCCTCCTCATAGCCGCCGCCGGCTACGTCGTGGCCACACACCGCTCCGCCGCTCCCTGGGCCCGCTCCTACGCCGCCTTCGTCAAGCTCGCCGCCGCCGTCCTCCTCATCCGCCTCGCCTTCACGGTCGTCCTCGGCTCCCCCATCCCCGGCACCCACACCCTGCTCACGCTCCCCGAAGTCCCCCTCCCCCACTGGGCACAGGGCATCCGCCTGGGCGGCGAGGTCACCGCGGAAGCCCTTCTCTTCTCCGGTTACAACGGCCTGAAGCTGGCCGCTCTCCTCATCTGTGTCGGTGCCGCGGGGGCCCTCGCCAGCCCGGCGCGTCTCCTCAAGTCCCTGCCCGGCGCCCTGTACGAGGCCGGCGTGGCCGTCGTCGTCGCGCTCACCTTCGCGCCGCACCTCATCGCCGACGTCCAGCGGCTGCGTGCCGCCCGCCGGCTGCGCGGCCGCCCGGACCGGGGTGTGCGGGGCCTGCTCCAGGTGGGACTGCCGGTTCTGGAGGGCGCGTTGGAGCGCTCGGTCGCCCTCGCCGCCGCGATGGACGCCCGGGGCTACGGCCGTACCGCCGACGTCCCCGCCCGCGTGCGGCGTACGACGACCGCGCTCACCCTCGGCGGCCTGCTCGGGGTGTGCGCGGGAACGTACGGGCTGCTCACCGCGGAGGGCGGCACCTACGGGCTGCCGGTGATGTGCGCCGGGGTCGCCGCCGCGCTCGCGGGCCTGCGCCTGGGCGGCCGCCGCACCCCGCGCACCCGGTACCGCCCGGAGCCCTGGGGTGCGCACGCCTGGCTGGTCGCGGGCTCGGGTGCCGCCGTCGCCGCGCTGCTCGCGCTCGCCTCCGTGCGCGATCCGGGCGCGCTGAACCCGGGAGTCGTCCCCCTGACGGCCCCCGCTCTCCCTCTCTGGCCGGCCGCGGCCGTCCTGCTCGCACTGCTGCCCGCCTTCGTCGTACCCAAAGCCCCCAAGGAGCCGTCGTGATCCGCTTCGAGGAGGTCAGTGTCACCTACGAGGGCGCGGCCGAACCGACCGTCCAGGGAGTGGACTTCGAGGTGCCCGAGGGCGAACTCGTGCTGCTCGTCGGCCCGTCCGGGGTCGGCAAGTCGACCGTGCTGGGCGCGGTCAGCGGGCTGGTCCCGCACTTCACCGGCGGCACCCTGCGCGGCCGGGTCACGGTGGCCGGCCGGGACACCCGTACCCACAAGCCGCGCGAACTGGCCGACGTCGTCGGCACGGTGGGGCAGGACCCGCTCGCGCACTTCGTGACGGACACGGTGGAGGACGAACTCGCCTACGGCATGGAGTCGTTGGGGCTCGCCCCGGAGGTGATGCGGCGCCGGGTGGAGGAGACCCTGGACCTGCTGGGCCTCGCCGATCTGCGCGACCGGCCCATCGCCACGCTCTCCGGCGGGCAGCGGCAGCGGGTCGCGATCGGCTCGGTCCTCACCCCGCACCCGCGGGTGCTGGTGCTCGACGAGCCGACCTCGGCGCTCGACCCGGCCGCGGCGGAGGAGGTCCTGGCCGTTCTGCAGCGCCTGGTCCACGATCTCGGTACGACGGTCCTGCTGGCCGAGCACCGCCTGGAACGTGTGATCCAGTACGCCGACCGGGTCGTCCTGCTGCCCGCTCCCGGCGCGGCCCCGCTGTTCGGCGACCCGGCCGAGGTGATGGCCGTCTCCCCGGTGTACCCGCCGGTGGTGGACCTGGGCCGCCTGGCCGGCTGGACCCCGCTGCCGCTGACGGTCCGAGACGCCCGCCGCCGCGCCGCTGACCTGCGAAAACGACTGACCCACCCAGCTGCGGGCGGTCGGGCCGCCGGGGCGGCACGGGTGGGCGCAGCGGCGGCACCGCGCGAGCGCGGGCAAGCGACTCCACCCCCGCCCGGCACCAGCGTCCCCGTACCGTCCCCCCGGCGCCGTCTGTTCCGCCGGACCGCAGCCGCAACCCCCGACCCCACCGCTCCCCCACAGATCGCGGAGGTCCGCGCCCTCGCCGTCTGCCGGGCCCGGATCACCGCCCTCCGGCACGTCGACCTGACCGTGGCCCCCGGCGAGACCGTCGCGCTGATGGGCCGCAACGGCGCCGGGAAGTCCACGCTGCTCGGCTCCCTGGTCGGGCTGGTGGAGCCCACCGCCGGTATCGTCCGCGTCGGCGGGGCCGTACCCCATCGCACCCCGCCCCGGGACCTCGTACGCCGGGTCGGTCTCGTCCCGCAGGAGCCGCGTGATCTGCTGTACGCGGACACGGTGGCCGCGGAGTGCACGGCCGCCGACCGGGACGCGGGGGCCGAACCCGGCACCTGCCGGGCCCTGGTGTCCGAGTTGCTGCCGGGCATCACGGACGACACGCACCCGCGTGACCTCTCCGAGGGCCAGCGGCTGGCGCTCGCCCTGGCGGTCGTGCTGGCCGCCCGCCCTCCGCTGCTTCTGCTGGACGAGCCGACGCGCGGCCTGGACTACGCGGCCAAGGCCCGCCTGGTCACGGTGCTGCGCGCGCTGGCCACCGAGGGGCACGCGATCGTCCTGGCCACGCATGACGTGGAGCTGGCCGCCGAGATCGCGCACCGGGTGGTGCTGCTCGCCGAGGGCGAGGTGATCGCCGACGGTCCGACGGCGGAGATAGTGGTCTCCTCACCTTCCTTCGCCCCGCAGGTCACCAAGATCCTGGCCCCGCAGCAGTGGCTGACGGTGACCGAGGTGCGGGAGGCCCTGGGATGACCGCCTCGCAGGCCCGGGTCCGGGCCATCCGCCTCGGCCCCCGTTCCCTCGCCGCGCTGGTGCTGGTCAGTGCGGTGGGGGTGGTCGCTTTCTGCTGGCCCTTCCTCGCCCCGCCCTCCTCTCAGCTGAGCGCGCACGCCGAGGACGCGCCCTGGCTCTTCGCCGGTCTGCTGGTGCTGCTGGTCGCGGTCGTGGCGGCGACGATCTCCGAGTCCGGTCTCGGCCCGAAGGCCGTCGCCATGCTGGGCGTGCTGGCCGCGACCGGGGCGGCCCTGCGCCCCATCGGCGCGGGCACGGCCGGGATCGAGCCGATGTTCTTCCTGCTGGTGCTCAGCGGCCGGGTGCTCGGCCCCGGCTTCGGCTTCGTCCTCGGCTCGGTGACGATGTTCGCGTCCGCGCTGCTCACGGGCGGGGTCGGCCCCTGGATGCCGTTCCAGATGCTGGCGATGGGCTGGTTCACGATGGGCGCCGGGCTGCTCCCGGGCCAGGTCCGCCTGCGCGGCCGGGGCGAACTCCTGCTGCTGGCCGCCTACGGCTTCCTCGCGGCCTTCGCCTACGGCACGCTCATGAACCTGGCCGGCTGGCCCTTCATGGGCGCCCTGACCTCGAACATCGCCTTCGACCCGCAGGCGACGGTCCCCGCCAACCTGGCCCGCTTCGCCGCCTACTGCCTGGCCACCTCGATGGGCTGGGACCTGGGCCGGGCGATCTGCACGGTCGTCCTCACCCTGGTGCTCGGCCCGGCGCTGCTGCGCGCGCTGCGCCGGGCCACCCGGCGCGCCGCTTTCGAGACCGCGGTCACATTCGACGCACCCGCTGCGTGAGGGGCCGTATCCATGTCGTGAGCAGCGCGGTGAAGCACCCCACATGACGCAGCTCACCTACGACCAGGGTTCGTAGTTGCTTATGTCCGATACGTCTCCTCCTGCACCCCTTCTGACCTGCACTTTGAGACCCACGCCACACAAGCGACCTTTCCCCTCGATCCGGCCACAACTAGTAAAAGGGGTCATTGCGGACCCGCTGCGAGCCTGGTTCTGTTGAGGACGTCGCCAGGCGCCACGAGCCCGAACGGGTCGCGGCGCCGACGTATGGGGCCACGCATCAAGCGTGGCTCGGACATACGGGCGATCCACCGTCCCCGACGCAAGAGGTTCTCCGTGTCCGTCTCCTTCATCCGCCGCATCGCTTCCCCGAAGAAGGCCCTCACCGCCGCCGCTCTGGCTGCCGCCACCGCCGGTATGGCACTGACCGCGGCGCCCGCCCAGGCCGCCACGACCGAGGCCTCCTCCGCCCAGGCGATCGCGCACAAGATGATCCCGGACGCCGCGCAGTTCAACGCCTTCAGCAAGATCGTCGAGCACGAGAGCGGCTGGAACCCGAGCGCCACCAACAGCTCCTCCGGCGCCTACGGCCTGGTCCAGGCCCTGCCGGGCTCGAAGATGTCCGCGGCCGGCTCCGACTGGAAGACCAACCCGGCCACCCAGATCAAGTGGGGTCTGGACTACATGAACTCCCGCTACGGCAGCCCGGCCCAGGCCTGGAGCTTCTGGCAGGCCAACGGCTGGTACTAAGCCGCTTTGCCGCCGAACCACCGAGCGATCTTCGGCAGCGCCGCGATGTACGACCCCACGTGGTCGACGTCCCCCTGATCCAGCACCCGCACCCTCGCCCCCTCTGCGGCGAGGGTGCGCGCGCATGTCCGGGCGTTGCCGATCGGCACGTCCGTGTCCTTGTCACCGGCGTACAGCCGCACCGGCACGTCCGGTTTCCAGTCGCAGGTGTGGTCGCCCCCGCGCAGTGCCTCCAGGAACCCGCCCGTGGGGTGGGTGAGCTGCCGGTAGAAGTCGTCCGTCAGCAGTTCCCGCACGTTGGGTGCGAGCTGCCTGCTGATGTCCTCCTCGTCGTGCCGCCCGTCGAAGAGGCCCTCGACGCGGTCCGCGTAGGGCGCCCGGAAGACCTCCGCGGGGTTCTTGTACATGGGATGCAGCCGGTTCTGCGCGGTGAGGAAATAGGAGATGTACAGCACACCGCTGGTGTCGTTGACCCGGCCGTCGGCGAGTGCGGGCACCTCCGTGCCCTCCAGGTCGTACGGCCCGGCCACCGGTGCCAGCGCTTTCAGCCGGAAGCCGGGCGCGTCCCCCTCCTGCACCGCCCGCCCCACCGCCATGGCGACCTGCCCGCCCTGTGAGAAGCCGGTCGCGTAGAGGTTCCCGTCGAGCGTCCGGCCGAGCCGGTGCGCCGCCGAGCGGGCCGCGCGCAGCATGTCGACGGAAGCGGTCACGGCCGACCGCGTGTCCATGTAGGGGTGCAGGCCCGGCCCCTGCCCCAGCCCCAGGTAGTCGGGCGCGGCGACGGCGTGCCCGGCCGAGGCGAAGAGGTACGACTGCGCCCGCGCGTCCTCCGAGACCGAGGGTGCGTAGTCCCGGGTAGTCATGGTCCCGTGCGAGTCGGAGACGAGGCCGAGGGTGCGGCCGCCGCCCGTGGGAAGGGTGAGCAGGCCGGTCGCGGTGGTGGGCCGCCCGTACGGGTCGACGGTCCGGTACGTCACCCGGTAGGCCCGGACGCCGTAGCGCAGCGAGTCGGTGCCGACGCCCAGTTTCTCCAGTCCCCGGGCGACCTCGGCCCGGCTGTGCCGGGCGACCGGCACGACGGACACCACCTCTCCCCTCTTTTTCCCGTTTCCCGTTTCCCGGCCTTGCTGTCCGCCCCCGGCGACGGCGGCCGGTGCCACGGCGACGCCGGCGAGCAGCGCGACGGCCGCGACGACACCCGTCCTCCGGATACGCCGACCGGGCTGTATGTCCCCCGGTGTGCGCGCGTTCTTTCCTGATGTGCGCATGTCTTGTGCCATGTCCCGAACGCTACGGACGCACGATGCGCCGGGACATCCGAGAGTCCCCCGCTCCCGTGGTGGACTTGCCACCACCCTGTCCGTCCGGCTGACCGGAGGAACGATGACGACACCGAGGGCGGACCCGGACCTGCGCGGGGTGCGGCTGGTGGTCGTACTCGTGGCGCTGACGGTGGTCAGCGGCCTGATCGACGCGGTGAGCTATCTGGGCCTCGGCCGGGTCTTCACGGCCAACATGACCGGCAACGTGGTGGTCCTCGGCTTCGCCGCCGCCGGCGCCCCCGGCTTCTCGGTCCCGCACACGGTGACCTCGCTGGCCGGCTTCCTGCTGGGCGCGGCGGCCGGCGGCCGCTTGACGGCCCGCTTCGGATGGGGGTCCCCCCGGTCGAGCGAAGTCGAGACTGGGGGAGGGTCGCGCCGCAGGTGGACCCGGCTGACCCTGACGGCGGAAGCACTACTGGTCGGCGCCTCGGCCGCGGTCGCCTTCGGCTGGCCGGGCACGACCGGCACGCGCTACGCCCTCATCGCCCTCACCGCCTTCGCAATGGGCCTGCGCAACGCGACGGTCCGCAAGCTGGGCGTTCCCGGGCTGACGACCACCACGGTCCTGACGATGACCCTGACCGGCCTGGCCGCCGAGTCCCGCCTGGGCGATGCCACGGGTCTGCGCTCCCCGCGCCGCACGGCCGCGGTGATCGCCATGTTCGCAGGTGCCTGGCTGGGCGCCTGGCTGGTCCTCCACCACGGCCTGGCCCTCCCCCTGCTCCTCGCGGCGGCGGCCTCGGGGGTGCTGGCGGTGGTGGCCTCGGGGCGGGAGTGAGGGGTGCGGACCTCGGGGGAGGCAGGAACCGGGCATAGGGACGGGAGTGTTCCTGCCTCCCTCGGGGCAGGCCGGCGGCGCCTGGTGCCGTCGGCCCCGATCGGCGGGTCAGGCCGTGGTGACCCGGAGTTCCTTGACGCCGTTGATCCAGGCCGAGCGCAGCCGGCGGGGGTCGCCGGCCAGGCGCAGGGAGGGCATGGCGTCGGCTATGGCCCCGAAGATCAGGTCGATCTCCAGGACCGCGAGGGATTTGCCCAGGCAGTAGTGCGGGCCTCCGCCGCCGAAGCCCAGGTGGGGGTTGGGGTCGCGGGTGATGTCGAAGGCGTCCGGGGACGCGAAGACCTCGGGGTCGCGGTTGGCGGAGGCGTAGAAGAGGCCCACCCGGTCGCCCTTCTTGATGTGCGCTCCGCCGAGCTCCGTGTCCTGGGTGGCCGTGCGCTGGAAGGAGTTGACCGGGGTGGCCCAGCGGACGATCTCCTCGGCCGTCGTCGCCGGGCGCTCGCGCCGGAAGAGGTCCCACTGCTCCGGGTGGGTGAGGAAGGCGTGCATGCCGTGGGTGATGGCGTTGCGGGTCGTCTCGTTTCCGGCCACCGCCAGCATCAGCACGAAGAAGCCGAACTCGTCGGAGTTCAGGTTGCCCTCGTCCTCCGCCGCCACCAGCGTCGTCACGATGTCGTGGGCCGGGCACTGCTTGCGCTCGGCGGCCATGTTCATGGCGTAGGCGATGATCTCGGCGGCCGACTGCGCGCCGACCTCCTCGGTGATCGCGTACTCGGGGTCGTCGTAGGCGATCATCTTGTTGGACCAGTCGAAGATCTTGGACCGGTCCTCCTGCGGTACGCCGATCAGCTCGGCGATGGCCTGCAGGGGCAGTTCGCAGGCGACCTCGGTGACGAAGTCGAAGGGGCCCGAGCGGGCGCGGGCCGCCGCGACGATCGCCTCGGCGCGGGACCGCAGGCGCTCCTCCAGGGCGCGGATCGACCGTGGCGTGAAGCCGCGTTGCACGATCTGGCGGACCCTGGTGTGCTCGGGCGGGTCCATGTTCAGCAGGATCAGCCGCTGGGCATCGATCGCGTCCCGCCGGATGTGCTCGTTGAAGCGGATGATCGCGGTGTTGAGGTACGAGGAGAAGAGCTCCGGGTGCGTGGAGGCGTACTTGACGTCCGCGTGCCGGGTCAGGGCCCAGTAGCCGTCGTCGGCGAAGCCCGCCAGCCCGTGCGGCTGCGCGATCCAGCGGACCGGCTCGGTGCGGCGCAGCTCGGCGAACTCCGGGAGGGGCACGCGGTGGTGCAGCAGGTCGGGGTCGGTGAAGTCGAACCCGTCGGGCAGCGCGGGGCAGTGCATCGGCAGCTCCAGCCATCTGACGGTCCATCAGAATTTGCCGTGAACGTAGTAACGGGTTCTACAACTGGCAAGAGGTACGACCGTCTCAATTGCGTGCGGAACTCGTGCAGATCGCGACTTCACCCCATGCAAGACCCTTGCGGTGACGGACGCCACATCCGCAGACTGCACAGAGAACTAGAACACGTACTAGTTCTGGAGGAGAGCCCTCGGAGAGGACCCGCACCCATGGCCGCCGAACCCGTGATCGTCGAAGCCGTACGCACCCCGATCGGCAAGCGCGGCGGCGCGCTCGCCAATCTGCACCCCGCCTACCTGCTGGGCGAGACCTACCGTGAACTCCTCGGCCGCACCGGCATCCCCGCCGACGCGGTCGAGCAGATCGTCGGCGGCACGGTGACCCACGCCGGCGAGCAGTCCATGAACCCCGCGCGCACCGCCTGGCTGACCATGGGGCTGCCGTACGAGACGGCGGCGACCACCGTCGACTGCCAGTGCGGCTCCTCGCAGCAGGCCTCGCACATGGTGGCCAACATGGTCGCCGCGGGCGTGATCGACGTCGGGATCAGCTGCGGGGTCGAGGCGATGTCACGGGTGCCGCTCGGCTCGGGCTCCAAGCACGGCCCCGGGAAGCCCTTCCCCGACGAGTGGAACGTCGACCTGCCCAACCAGTTCGAGGCGGCCGAGCGGATCGCCCGGCACCGCGGGCTGACCCGCGAGAACGTGGACGGGCTGGGCCTGCTCTCGCAGAAGCGGGCGGCGGGCGCCTGGGCGGAGGAACGTTTCAAGCGGGAGACCTTCGCCGTGCAGGTGCCCACCACCGAGGAGGAGCAGCACGCCGGGCAGGGCATGTGGCGCCTTGTCGACAAGGACGAGGGGCTGCGGGACACGTCGCTGGAGGCGCTGGCCGGGCTGAAGCCGGTGATGCCGACGGCGGTGCACACGGCGGGCAACTCGTCCCAGATTTCCGATGGTGCCGCGGCCATCATGTGGGCCTCGAAGCGGATGGCTCGCGCCCTGAAGCTGAAGCCTCGGGCACGGATCGTCGCTCAGGCGCTGGTCGGCGCCGACCCGCACTTCCACCTCGACGGGCCGATCGACGCCACGAAGGCCGTGCTGGGCAAGGCCGGGATGTCCCTCAAGGACATCGACCTGGTCGAGATCAACGAGGCTTTCGCGTCAGTGGTGTTGAGCTGGGCTCAGGTCTTCGAGCAGGACCTGGAGAAGGTCAACGTGAACGGTGGTGGAATCGCCCTCGGGCACCCGGTCGGCGCGACGGGCGCCCGCCTGATCACCACCGCCCTGCACGAACTTGAGCGCGCAGACAAGGAGTTCGCGCTGGTGACGATGTGTGCGGGCGGTGGGCTGGCGACGGGGACGATCATTCAGCGGTTGTAGAGGCCCAGTTCACGAAGGTGGTGAAGGTGGCGGGGTCGATCGTGAGGATCGGTCCCGCCGGGGTCTTTGAGTCGCGGATGGCGAGGGTGGCGCAGGGGGTGTCGGCGATCTCTACGCACTCGCCGCCCTGGTCGCCGCTGTACGACGACTTACGCCAGGCCAGGCCGCCGAGCGCGGCGCACTCTACGCACGAGCCGCCCTGGTCTCCGCTGTAGCTGGACTTACGCCACTTGCTCTCCAAAGCGGTCCTCCATCACGCGCCGAATCAGCTCCGCCGAGCCCCTGATGGAGAGCGCGGCGGCCTGCAGATGATCGTAACGGAGCGAGCAGTCCT
This sequence comes from Streptomyces cellostaticus, assembly GCF_001513965.1. Taxonomy (GTDB): domain Bacteria; phylum Actinomycetota; class Actinomycetes; order Streptomycetales; family Streptomycetaceae; genus Streptomyces; species Streptomyces cellostaticus. The sequence continues at coordinate 701,054 of NZ_KQ948016.1, forward strand.
TGACGGTGTCCGGGTTCGCGGTCGGATGCCCGCTGCTGTAGCCCTCGGTGTACACGATGGCGGGGTCGCTCGCGAAGTGGAAGACGGTGAACGAGCCTTGCGAACCCGCGTGGGCCCCGGCCGAGAACGGCAGCACCTGGATGTTGATCTGGCGGTGACCCACGTACCACAACAGGTGGGCCAGTTGCTCACGCATGACCTCCCGGCCGCCGGTCTCCTGCCAGAGCGTGGCCTCGCTGATGACGGCCCAGAAGTGCGGAGGCTCGCCCTTCTCGAAGATGCGTTGCCGTGCCAGCCGTGCGGCGATCCGGTCATCGAGCTTGGCCTCGTCAATTACCCCGAGCACAGCACGCGCGTATGCCGGAGTCTGCAACAAACCATGAATCAGATGCGTGTGGAAGGTGTTCATCTGCGTGGCCCGCACCTCCAGCTCCGCCACCTGCTGAAACCACGCCGGAAGTTGACTTCGCATCACCAGCGGATGGAGCCGGGACAGTAACCCGCCCGTCCCCAGCGCCGCATCCGCACGCTCGCTGAAATCCAGGGTTGGCAGCTTTCGGGCCGTCTCCACCTGGCCGACCAACGACCCCGTGAAGTTGATGATGTCCCCGAGTTGCCGCTGGGTCAGCCCCGCCGCCTCCCGGCACCGCCGCAGCTCATAGCCGTAGTAGTCGAGCGGCGAGGCGCCCGGGTCGAGGACGTTGATGTGGGTCACGTACGGTCCCCTCTCGCGCAACTCGGCCCACAGCGGGACCGGTTGTATCCGTTCGGTGGCCCAGAGTAGTGACGCAAGGCCAGTCTCGTACCGTGAACTACCACTTCCCCCACTACCGCATGAGCCTCACCGTCCGCGAGCACTCGGTGCGCCACATCCGCCGTATCGTCCGCTCGCTGCTGGCCGAGTGGGAGCTGGCGGACCTGACCGACGCCCTGGAACTGGGCGTGAGCGAACTGGTCACCAACGTCCTGCGACACGTCCCCGACCGCCGCTGCTCGCTGCTGGTGCTGCGGCTGACGGCGGGGGTGCGGGTGGAGGTGACGGACGGCGGCCAGGAACTCCCTTTGGTGCCAAGCATGCCGAATCCCGGGACGGAGAGTGGCCGTGGGCTAACTCTGCTGGACGCCGTGGTCGACAAATGGGGCGTGGCACCGGGGGTCGCCGGCGGCAAGACCGTGTGGTTCGAGTGCTTCAGGTGCGCCTGGCCGGGCCTGCCGGAGTGATCAGCTCGGTGCCGCATCCTTCACCGGCTCCCTCGTCTCCTGGGCCGCCACCGCCGTGACCGTCCGCGCCCGCGGCCCCTGGAAGAGGTACGACAGGCCGAAGCCGGCGCTCACCACCACCGCACCGCCGACCGCGTCCAGGACCCAGTGGTTGCCGGTCGCGACTATGGCCGAGACGGTGAGGAAGGGATGCAGCAGGCCGAGGGCCTTCATCCACCATTTCGGGGCGATGACCGCGATGACGATGCCGCACCACAGCGCCCAGCCGAAGTGCAGGGACGGCATCGCCGCGTACTGGTTGGTGAGCGCGGTCAGGGTGCCGTAGTCCGGCTTGGAGAAGTCCTGGACGCCGTGGACGGTGTCGATCATGCCGAGGGTCGGCATCAGGCGCGGCGGGGCCAGCGGGAAGAGCCAGAAGCCGATCAGGGCGAGGAAGGTGGCGAAGCCGAGGGAGGCGCGGGCCCAGCGGTAGTCGACCGGGCGGCGCCAGTACAGGACGCCCAGGATGGTCAGCGGGACGACGAAGTGGAAGGACTCGTAGTAGAAGCCGAAGAAGTCCCGCAGCCAGTCGATCTTCGCCACGGCGTGGTTGACCGCGTGCTCGATGTCGATGTGCAGGAAACGTTCGGCGTCGAGGACGAGCCGCCCGTGCTCTTCGGCGCTCGCGCGGCCCTTGGAGTTGCTGCCTCCGGTCGCCGCGAGCCGTACCTGCTGGTAGGCGGCGTACACGACGCGGATGAGCAGCAGCTCCAGCAGCAGGTTCGGGCGGGTGAGCACCCGGCGCAGGAAGGGCAGCAGGGGGATGTTCCGGAAGCGGGTCGGGACGGGCGGCGCGTACTCGGTGGGGATCGGTGTCCGGTAGTACGGCGAGGTGCGGGACAGGAACGGTACGGCCGTGGCCGCGACGACGGCCGCGAGCAGCACGATGTTGTCCCGCAGCGGGTACAGCACCGCCATGTGCGGCAGCAGCATCTCCGCCGGGAGGGTGGTGACGAGGACCACCGCGACCGGCCAGACGTAGCGGTCGGAGGCCCGCTTGCCGACCCGGCCGACCACCGCGAGCAGCACCCACAGCAGCTGGTGCTGCCACGTGGTCGGGGAGACGGCGACCGCGGCGCAGCCCGTGAGGGCGACGGCGAGCAGCAGCTGGCCGTCGTGGGCGTAGCGGACGGCGCGGCGCAGGGTCAGGGCCGCGACGGCGGCGCTCAGGAGCAGGAAGAGGGATATCTCGGCAGGGCCGGACAGGCCGAGGCGGAGCAGGGTGCCGTGCAGGGACTGGTTGGCGAGGCCGTCCGCCCTGCCGCCGAGGCCGGCACCGGCCATGTGGTGCACCCAGTAGGTGTACGAGTCGTGGGCCATCGCGGCCCAGGCGAGGGCGGTGCACCCGGCGAAGGTGGCGGCCGTGGTGAGGGCGGCCCGGCGGCGGCCGGTGAACCACAGCAGCGGGGCGAAGAGCAGCACCGTCGGCTGAAGCGCGGCGGCCAGGCCCATACACAGGCCGCCGGCCCGCTGCCCGCGTACGGTGAAGCAGCCGAGCAGCACCAGCAGGACCGGGATGATGCTGGTCTGGCCGAGCCACAGGGTGGTGCGGACCGGCAGCGAGAGCATGAGCAGGCTGATGGCGACCGGAGCGGCCAGCAGCGAGGTGCGGCGGCCGACCGGCTGGGGCAGCGCACGGGCGGCGACCAGGCCGAGGGCGACGACGAGGAGCAGGGTGCCGAAGGTCCAGCCCCAGCCGAGCGCCTGCTCGGCGGATCTGGTGAGCGGCTTGAGCACGAGCCCGCCGAACGGAGTGCCGGTGAACTTCGTGGAGTCGTACAGGGAGCCTTTGACGTGCAGGACGCCGTGGGGGCCGACCCAGGTCTCCAGGTCGGTGAGGCGTTGGCCGCTCGGGGTGGTGAGGACGACGGCGACCTGCCGTACCGCGAGGATCGCGGCCACCGCCCACAGTCCGAGCCGGGCTGCTCTCAGACGGGCTTCGGCCGTGGCCGCCCCGAAGGTTTCCGTAGGTCCCCCACCGTGCTCCACGTTCGCCACGCCGCGTCGGCCTCCGCCCCGTTTCGCTCGTTCTGAGAACCCTACGAGGCTCCCATCCCGTCTGGACAGAGACGCGGGCAACGCCCCCTTTACCTGACGTCTGCCCGTCTTTTGTCCGGAAGACGACAGTGCGCGGGGGGTGCGGTTGCCCTCCATCGGGCGCGACAAGGATCACAGTGCGGGGCCCGCGTGCGGCCGCGGGAGCGGGCACACGTACCTGCGTACACCGCATTTGGCTGCACTCTGCACCGATGCGCGTACGCGACGTAATGACCTGAAGTGACCCTATGGTCGCTTTTTGTCCCGTCCCCGTCGAAAGGTAGGCGAGCCCCGTTTTGGCGACCGCCACAGCCGTCACCCCGCATCCGAAGACCCCGCGGGCCGCCGAGGCCCCGGCCGGCGTCACCGTCACCGACCCCGCCCTCGTCAGGCGCGCCGTGAAGGCGGCCGCGCTGGGCAACGCCATGGAGTGGTTCGACTTCGGCGTCTACAGCTACATCGCGGTCACCCTGGGCAAGGTCTTCTTCCCCTCCGGCAACCCGACCGCCCAGCTGCTGTCCACGTTCGGCGCCTTCGCCGCTGCCTTCCTGGTCCGCCCCCTCGGGGGCATGGTCTTCGGCCCGCTGGGCGACCGTGTGGGCCGCCAGAAGGTCCTCGCCCTCACCATGATCATGATGGCGGCGGGCACCTTCGCGATCGGCCTGATCCCGTCGTACGCGACGATCGGCGTCGGAGCGCCGCTGCTGCTCCTGGCCGCCCGCCTGGTGCAGGGCTTCTCCACCGGCGGCGAGTACGCGGGCGCCTCGACGTTCATCGCCGAGTACGCGCCGGACAAGAGGCGCGGCTTCTTCGGCAGCTGGCTGGAGTTCGGCACGCTGGCCGGTTACATCGGCGGTGCGGGTCTGGTCACGCTGATGACGGCCCTGCTCTCCTCGGACGACCTGCTCTCCTGGGGCTGGCGGATCCCGTTCCTGATCGCGGGCCCGATGGGCATCATCGGCCTCTACCTGCGGATGCGCCTGGAGGAGACCCCGGCGTTCACCGCCGAGGTCGAGAAGGCGGAGGCCGCCCGGCCGAAGGTGCCGCTGCGCGAGATGGTGGCGGGGCAGTGGAAGGCGCTGCTGGTGTGCATGGGCCTGGTACTGGTCTTCAACGTCACCGACTACATGCTGCTGTCGTACATGCCGAGCTACCTGACGAGTGAGCTGAAGTACGACGAGACGCACGGGCTGCTGGTCGTGCTCGGTGTGATGGCGCTGATGATGATCGTGCAGCCGTTCGCGGGTGCGCTGACCGACCGGGTCGGCCGCCGCCCGGTGATCGCGGCAGGCTGCGCGGGCTTCCTGTTCCTGTCCGTCCCGGCCCTGCTGCTGATCCGTGAGGGCAGCCTGGTGGCCGTGGCACTGGGCATGGGTGCGCTGGGTCTGCTGCTGGTCTGCTTCACGGCGGCCATGCCGGCCGCGCTGCCCGCTCTCTTCCCGACCCGGGTCCGCTACGGCTCCCTGTCCATCGGGTTCAACGTGTCGGTGTCCCTGTTCGGCGGGACGACTCCGCTGGTGGTCACGGCGCTGATCGGGGCTACCGGGAACATGATGATGCCCGCGTATTACATGATGGCCGCGGCTGTTGTGGGCGGGTTCGCGGTGTGGCGGATGAGCGAGTCGGCGGGGCGGCCGTTGCCGGGGTCGCCGCCGGCGGTGGAGCAGCGGTAAGCGCCGCTGGGCTACGGGCCCGGTCTTCGGCTGCGGGCCGGCGGGGGCTGGTCGCGCCCACGCGGCGGAGCCGCATATCGATACAGCCCCGCGCCCCTTCGGGGCGCTCAGCTGCGGGCAAGCGAAACCCACCCCCGCCCGGCACCGGCGCCGGAACCGATCACACACCGGTGCCGTCTGTAGCCCCGTGAAACGCGCCCGCATACTCGCAGTCGTACTCGCCGTCCTCGGCATACAGCTCGGTTGGCTGATCGCCCCGGCCTATGCCTGCGGGTGCGGTGCGATGGTCCCGGATCCCTCGCGGCAGATCGCCGTCTCCAGCGAGCAGTCCGTGCTCCGCTGGGACGGCCGTCAGGAGCAGATCGTCATGCGCCTGACGGTCAACGGAGACGCCGACCGCGCCGCCTGGATCATGCCGGTCCCGCACCGGGCGACGGTCCGCCTCGGCGACCCGGCCCTCTTCGACCAGCTGGCCACCGCCATGGCCCCCGTACACCGCACCCGCTACCACTTCTGGCCGGAAAACGGCGACTGGCCCTTCGACAACGACGACACCATGGACGCCGCCGCACCCCCCGCCGCGGGCGGCGTCAGTGTGGTCGACCGCCAGCGGCTCGGCCCGTTCGACGTGGCCCGGCTGACCGCCACCGACCCGGCCGCCCTGGACACCTGGCTGCACGAGAACGGCTTCACCTTCCCGGCGAGGCTGAAGACAGCCCTGCAGCCGTATGTCGACCGGCGCTGGGAGTACGTGGCCGTACGGCTCGCCCCGAAGGCCTCGCACACCCCCCTGAACGGCGCCCTCGACCCGCTCCACCTCACCTTCGCCAGCGACCGCCCGGTCTACCCCATGCGGCTGTCCCGCCTGGCCCGCACCCCGCAGTCGCTCGGCCTGTACGTGCTCGCCGCACACCGCATGCGGACCCGGACGACGATCGGCGGGGAAGAGCCCCGCATCCTCTTCGCCGGGCGCCTCGACAAGCCCGCCGGGGCCCTGGGCAAGCTCGCGACCGGCACCCCGTATCTGACGGCCCTGACCCAGCAGTTCCCGGAACCCGCCCGGATCTCGGGCGACCACGAGCTGCGCCGCGCGGCCGCCGACACTCCGGTCCAGCAGGTGATCTACGAGGACCGGCTGCGCGAGGTGGCCGGGGTCCCGGTCTGGCTGCTGACCACCGGTGGCGGCCTGCTGCTGGTCGTCACGGCCGTCGCGCTGGTCGTCGTACGGCGCTCCCGGCGACCGGTGACTCCCCCGCCGCCCGTACAGCCCCCGCCGCCGTTCACCCCGTCCGCACCGATCGGCTGAGACCATGCAGGGGGAAGTGCCAAGGAGCCTCGGGAAGAGATCCTGAGGAGACACTCGGGAAAGGCAGCAGACGCATGAGCGGGTCGCAGCTCTGGGACGACGTCGACTTCTACTTCAGCAGCCACCTCACACCGGACGACGAAGCGCTCCAGGCGGCCCTGCGCGACAGCGAGGCCGCCGGGCTGCCGCACATCAGCGTCACCGCCACCCAGGGCAAGTTCCTCCAGCTGCTCGCCCAGGTCCAGGGGGCCAGGAACATCCTGGAGATCGGCACGCTCGGCGGCTACAGCACGATCTGGCTGGGCCGCGCCCTGCCCGCCGACGGCAGACTGATTTCGCTGGAGTACGACCCCAAGCACGCCGACGTGGCCACCCGCAACATCGCCCGCGCAGGCCTGGACCCGATCGTGGAGGTGCGGGTGGGCCCGGCCCTGGAGTCGCTGCCCAAGCTCGCGGACGAGAACCCGGCCCCCTTCGACCTGGTCTTCATCGACGCCGACAAGTCCAACAACCCGCACTATGTGGAGTGGGCGCTCAGGCTCACCCGCGCGGGCAGCCTCATCGTCCTGGACAACGTGGTGCGCGGCGGCCGGGTCGTCGACTCCGACAGCGCCGACCCCGACGTCCTCGGCATCCGCGCCGCCATCGAACTGATCGCCGCCCACCCGAGGCTGACCGGCACGGCGGTCCAGACGGTGGGCAGCAAGGGGTACGACGGCTTCGCGCTGGCCCGGGTGCTGGGCTGAGCGCCCCGCCCGGGGGCCTGGGCCCCCGGGGGCTCAAACCTCGTGGAAGAAGCCCACGTTGACGCTGCGCGGGTCGGTGCGGTCCTGGACGATGATCTCGCCGGAGCCGCCACGCGGCAGCGCCACGGTCCCGCCGTAGGCCACGGTCTGCGCGTACTCGCCGACGATCAGCCGCACTTCGGCGGACGGCTCGGCCTGTGAGCCGCGCAGCCAGGTCAGCTGCCAGCCGCCCTCGGGACCGCACAGGAACTCCAGGTGGACCCGGGAGACGAACAGCCAGTCCTCGGGTGTGACCAGCCGGCACACGGCCGCGTCCCGGCCCACGCGCAGCACGGCGCCCGGCTCGCTGGGCGCATCGGCCATCGTCATGCCGGCCGTGGCGCCCGCGTCGGCCCCGGAGACGGTGGCCATGGTCAGTTCGAGCACGTGCGTTTCCCCCTGCTGCGTGTGAGACGTCCGGAACGTCCTTGTGCGGCGGCCGGTTTGCCGCACCGCCGCCGAATGATAAAACGCCCGGCCGGGCCGCGTCCGGCACAATGGGTTCATGACCGAGCGAAAGCCACCGGGTCTCCCGTTCGAGTCCTGGGTCGACCATCAGATCCGTGACGCGCAGCAGCGCGGTGAGTTCGACCGGCTGCCGGGCGCGGGCGAGCCGCTGCCCGAGGGCCTGGACTCCACCTACGACGAACTGTGGTGGATCAAGCGGAAGATGGCCCGCGAGGGGCTGGCAGTGCTGCCGCCGGCGCTGGCGCTGCGCAAGGAGGCCGAGGACGCGCTCGCGGCGGCCTGCGCGGCGCCCTCGGAGCGGCTCGTCCGGAAGATCATCACCGAGATCAACGTGAAGATCCGCGACATGATGTTCAAGCCGCCGCCCGGCCCGCCGCTGGGCAAGAAGCCGTACGACGTCGAGGAGGTCGTACGCGAGTGGCGACAGCGCAGGGCTGCCGCCACGGGGGACGCGCCGGGGACGGACGCGCCGGAGTCAGAGGTGTAGCAGGCGTTCGGCCAGTTCCCGGTAGTCGCGCAGGGCCGGACGCAGTTGCCCGGTGTCGCTCTCGTCACCGTCCTGCCAGGACGTGCGCAGGGTCCGGCGGCGCCGCGTCACGGCCTCACCGAAGCGCGCGGCGATCTCCTCCAGGACCCGGTCGGCCTCCTCGACGGCGGCCCGCGGTGCGTCCGCGAACCCGGCCTCCGCCCGGCGCAGCCGCGCTTCCCACCGCTGCGACTCCTCGTGCGGGAGCAGCGGGGCACGCAGACCGCCGCCGGCCTCCCCGGTACGTCCGGCCGGGGGCCGGGCGGGCGCGGACGGCCAGGCATCCGCCGCCCGGCCGTCCGTCGTCCCCGCCTCCCGACCGGAAAGCTCACCCGGGGAGGGCACCCCGAGCCCGTCCTCCGGCATCGAGGAACCGGTGTCGCTCCAGGGCGGGCGGCTCCCGACGCCCCGGCCGGCATCCCTGTCCTGTGGCATCGCTCAGGCCTCCTTCGGGCGGCGGTTCTCCCTTCGCTCAGGGTGACCCGGCAGGAGGGCCGTAAAACGGGCCATCAGTGGGCGAAGCGGCGCAGCCCGGTCACCGACCACACGGTCGCGATGCGCCCGTCCGCCACCTCCAGCAGGTCGATGCCGCTGAGCTGGACGCCGTCCGGCCGCGTCGCGTACCAGCGGGTTGCGGCCTGCCCCAGGCCGCTGTCCACCAGCGGGGTCCCGTCGAGGGCATAGCGCAGCCCGGGCTTGCGCACACGGAAGTCGGAGACGTAGGCGACGATCCCGGCCGGGCCGTGGATCTCGTCGGTGGCCGCGTCCTCGGGGCCGTTGCCGAAGCGGATACGGAAACCCGGCGCGAGGAAGGCCTCCGGGTCGCTGAAGTCGCCGTTCCACAGGGCGGTCCAGCGCTCGAAGAGGGCGATGCCGGTGGCGGGGGTGAGGGTGCCGGTCGTCAGGGGTGTCGTCGTCATGGCTGGTACCTCCGGTGAAGGTCGACGGAAAGTCGTCTGAAAGTCGTCGATGATCGGAACGGGCACCAGCCTCCGGCCCGTCCGCGACACCCCCCTGTCGGTGTTTGCCGTCACATTCCCAGCTCGCCGAGGGTCACCACGTCCGAGCCGAGCGTGTCGAGCGCGGCCAGGTCGACGGGGCGGTGCGGGGCCCGCTCGTCCAGGGCCGTGACGGCGCGGACGCGGTCGAGGCGGAAGCCGCGGGGCGCCTGGCGGAGCCGGCACCAGGCGGCCAGGTACCAGTGCTCCGCGCCGCCCAGGAAGGCGAGCGGCTCGACCTCCCGGGCGGTGACCGCGCCCGCCGCGTCGGCGTACTCCAGGCGCAGCACCCTGCCCGCCGACAGCGCCTCGCGCAGCGCGGCGGGCACCACCGGCCCGGCGGTCCGCGCCGGGCGCGCGGCCGGTACGAGCAGCCCGACCCGCCCGGCCAGCTCCGCCGCTGCCCGCCGCTCGCGGCCGGGCATCACGGCCAGCACCTTGTGCAGGGCGCTGCGCGCGTCGGCCGCGAACGGCGTCCCGGCGAGCGCGTGCAGCCCGACGGCCAGGGCGGTCGCCTCGGCCGGGGTGATGGTCAGCGGCGGCAGGGTGCGCTCCTTGTCGAGGACGTACCCGCCGGTGCGGCCCGGCTCGGCGTGGATCGGCACCCCGGACTGCTGCAACGCCGCCAGGTCCCGCTCGACGGTACGGACGCTGACCTCGAAGCGCCGGGCCAGTGCACGGGCGCTGCGGGGCCGGGGAGCGGCGGCGCGCAGCTCCTCGACGAGGGCGTAGAGGCGGTCGGTTCGGTTCACGGCAGACAGTCTCCGGAAAATCTCCCGGCCTGCGTGCCGGTTCCGGCTCCGGCAGGTGCCGGCCTCCCCGGAGGTCACCCATATTCGCTTGCGCAGGGTCCGCGACGGCGCCCGAGAATGACCGGCATGACCTGGACGATCACCCCGGAACCGTACGACTCCCCGGCCGCCGCCGCACTCTGGCGGGCGTACTACACGGAGGTCAGCGACCGCTGGTACCTGCTGCACGAGGGACACCGCACCGACCCGGACGAGCTGGAGCGCGAGATCGCGGCCGACGCCGGTGCCGAACTCGCGTCGCCCACTGGTGGGTTGCTGATCGCCCGGTACGACGGTGAGCCGGCCGGCTCGGCAGGCGTACGGCTGCTCGGCCCGGACACGGCCGAACTCACCCGGGTGTTCGTGTACGAGGGGATGCGCGGCCGGGGCGGGGCGGCGCTCCTGGTCGCCGCCGCCGAGGAGGCCGCCCGCGCCCTGGGTGCCCGGCAGCTGATCCTCGACACCCGCAGCGACCTGGTGGAGGCCCGCGCCCTGTACGCCCGCCTCGGCTACCGGGAGACCGCGCCCCACAACGACGACCAGTACGCCGAACACTGGTTCCACAAGGACCTGTTGGCGCCGGAGGCCGTCAACTGACCCTGGTCACCTTCCCGCCGTTCGGCCGCTCGCTCTCCGAGCCGCACAGTTCGCCGGTAAGTTCCTTCACCAGTTTGTCCAGGTCGGCGGAGCGGCCCGGCCGCCACCAGTCGCCGAGCAGCTCGGCCAGGGACTCCTCGCGGGCCTTCGCGAGCCGTTCGGCGACCTCGCGGCCCTGCTCGGTGAGCGTCAGGTCCAGGCCCCGGCGCTCGGCCAGGCGACGCTCCTCGACCTGGCGTTCGGCGGCGAGGACGATCTGCAACGGCACGTCGGTGCGCTCGGCGAGCACACCCGGTTCCACCGAGCCGTACTTGCGGATGCGCAGCAGCAGCCAACTGGCGGCGGGCAGCAGGTCGTACCCGGCCCGTTCGGTGATCGTCCGGTAGATCTCGCGGCGCCCCTCGCGGGTGCCGAGCACGGACAGCGCGCGGCACACCTCGTCGTAGGAGGAGCGTTCCACCGGGTTGGGCGGGATCGTCTCGGACACGTCCGGTGCGGTGACCGAGCCGCGCAGCCGGTCCTCCTTCAGGAACCAGGCGAGGACGAAGCCGAGGGCAGCGACCGGGGCGGCGTACAGGAACACGTCGGTGATGGCGGAGGCGTACGCGTGCAGGGCCGCCGGGCGCAGGGCGGGCGGCAGGGCGGCGATGCCGCGCGGGTCGGACTTGAGGGCGTCGGCCGTGACGCCGGGCGGCAGGCGCACCCCGCTGAAGGCGTCGGCGAGCTTGTCGCCGAGGCCGCTCGCGAAGACGGTGCCGAAGATGGCGACGCCGAAGGACGCGCCGATGGAGCGGAAGAAGGTGGCGCCGGAGGTGGCGACGCCCAGATCCTCGTACGAGACCGCGTTCTGCACGATGAGGATGAGGACCTGCATGACCAGGCCTAGGCCCAGGCCGAACACGAAGAAGTAGACGCTCATCACGGCGGTCGGGCTGTGCTCGTCCAGCCGGTGCAGCAGGAGCAGTCCGATGGCGGTGACGGCGGTGCCCGCGATCGGGAACACCTTCCAGCGGCCGGTGCGGCTGACGATCTGCCCGGAGACGGTCGAGGACAGCAGCAGGCCGACCACCATCGGCAGCATGTGCACACCGGACAGGGTCGGCGAGATCCCGTGCACGACCTGGAGGAAGGTCGGCAGATAGGTCAACGCGCCGAACATGGCGAAGCCGACGATGAAGCTGATGACGGCGGCGAGGGTGAAGGTGCGCAGGCCGAAGAGCTTGAGCGGGAGGACGGGTTCGGCGGCCCTGCGCTCCACCGCGACGAACGCGACGGCGAGGACGACGCCCAGCACGGCGAGCCCGATGATCTGCGCCGAGCCCCAGGCCCACGTCGTACCACCCAGCGACGCGACGAGCACCAGACAGGTGGCGACCGCGGCGATCAGGAAGGTGCCGAGGTAGTCGATGACATGGCGGGCGGCCCTGCGCGGGATGCGCAGGGCGGTGGCGATCACGGCGAGGGCGACGACGCCGACGGGCAGGTTGACGTAGAACACCCAGCGCCAGCTCAGATGCTCGGTGAACAGCCCCCCGAGCAGCGGCCCGAGCACACTCGTCGCACCGAACACGGCACCGAACAACCCCTGGTAGCGACCGCGTTCACGCGGCGGCACGATGTCGCCGACGATCGCCATCGACAGCACCATCAGCCCGCCACCGCCCAGCCCCTGCAGCGCCCGGAAGCCGATCAGCTGCCCCATGTCCTGCGCCATGCCGCACAACGCGGACCCGACGAGAAAGATCACGATCGCGGTCTGGAACAGCTTCTTGCGCCCGTACTGGTCGCCGAGCTTGCCCCACAGCGGGGTCGCGGCGGTCGAGGCGAGCAGATAGGCGGTGACGACCCACGACAGGTGTTCCAGCCCGCCCAGGTCGCTCACGATGGTCGGCAGCGCGGTCGACACGATGGTCTGGTCGAGCGCGGCGAGCAGCAGCCCGAGCAGCAGGGCGCCGATCGAGACGAGCACATTGCCGGAGACCTGCTCGGCGGCCTCCCGTTCCCTCGCCGTGCCGTGCGTGTCCAGGGTCATGGAGACCTCCCGGGGCTCGGGTGCACTCTTCCATCCTGGGCGGTGTCGCCGTTTATGGCCTGTTGAGGTCCCTGTATGGCCGGTTTGCCGCGTGTTCCGGTTCGGCGGATGTGGAGGAGGTCTGCATAAACTCGGGAGTTCCCGAGGGGAGGGACGAACGCGTGAGGGAACCGAGGGGCCACACCTGCCCGGAGTGCGGGGCACCGAGGGGCGCGGACAACACCCCGTCCTGCGACTGCACGCAGCGGGCGTCCGAGGCCCTGCGTGAGGCGCGTACGGCCGAGGCGGCAGCGGCGGAGGACTTCGACCCGCTGCGCATACGCCCGTACGTGGAGGTCCCCGGCCCCTCCGACGCACCCGCCGAGGAGGAGACCCGCCCGATACCGGCCGCCGAGGTCACCCTGCCGCTGCACCCCGTGCCCGGCCCGAACGGCCAGGACCTGCGGCTCTTCGAAGGGGAACCACCGCACGAGCCCACGGCCGGCGCGGAGCCGCTGAAGGAACCCCGGCGCCGTTCCCGCCGTACGCTCCTGCTGTCCGTCGCGGGTGCGGGGGTCGCGGTCCTGGCGTCGGCCGGGCTGGCGAGCGGGCTGTTCTCGTACCACACGCCCTCGCGGGACCCCGCGGCCCAGGAGGTACGGGAGAGCGTCCCGGAGGCGACGACACCCAGCACCTCGTCAGCACCCACTTCGCCCGCTTCAACCCGCCCGGCCGCACAACCCCCCTCCCCCTCCACCGACCCGAGCCCGTCCCCCAGCGCCTCCTCCGCCTCGCCCACCCCCACGGTGTCCCCCAGCGCGTCCCGCTCGGCCTCCCCGACCCCCTCGGCGACGGCCACCGGCACCCCGAACGCGGCACCCACCACCGCGCCGGTACTGCGACGCGGCGACAAGGGCGCGGCGGTCATCGAACTCCAGCTCCGCCTCGAGCAGTTGAACCTCTACGGCGACGAGGTGAACGGCGTCTTCACCACCCCCGTGGAGGACGCCGTACGCAACTACCAGTGGGCCCGCGGCATCAGCGACGACACCCTGGGCGTATACGGCCCGGCCACCCGGACAAGCCTGGAGTCGGAAACGTCAAAGCCACCTTCCGCCCCGCCCACCGATTGAGGCCGAGGCCGCCCAGGCCGCTCCTTTCAGCCCGCCCGACGTTCGAGGACGAGGCCCCCCAGGCCGCCTCTTCCAGCCCACCCGGCATCCCAGGACGAGGCCGTCCAGGCCGCTCCCTTCAGCCCGCCCGACGTTCGAGGACGTCGCCGTCCAGACCGCCACTTCCAGCCCACCCGACGTTCGAGGACGAGGCCACCCAAGCCAATTCCTCCAGCCCCGCCCGACATTCGAGGCCGAGGCCGTCCAGGCCGCTCCCTTCAGCCCGCCCGACGTTCGAGGACGAGGCTCCCCACGCCGCCTCTTCCAGCCCGCCCGGCATCCCAGGACGTCGCCGTCCAAGCCGCTCCCTTCAGCCCGCCCGGCATCCCAGGACGAGGCTGTCCAGGCCGCTCTTTTCAGCCCGTCCGGCGTTTGAGGACGAGGCCGTTCAGGCCGATCGGGGTCCAGGGGGCGAGCCCCCTGGCGGGGTCGAAGGGGCGGAGCCCCTGGAGGACGGGAAGGGTAGGGGCGGCGGGGGCGAACCAGCTACGGCATCAGCCGCATACCGGCGTAGAAACGACCCGGCACACGAGCCCACCTCACCCCACGTACAGCCGGATCGCCCCGTCCCCCACAACCTCGACCCGCACCTGCGTAAGGTCCGCCACGACGACATCGGGCCCGTAAGAGGAGGCCCGCGCCCCGACCCCCACAACGGTCATCCCCGCGGCGCGCCCCGCCGCGATACCCGCACCGGAGTCCTCGAACACGACACAGTCCCCCGGCTCGACCCCCAACTCGGCGGCCCCCTTCAAAAACCCCTCGGGATCCGGCTTGCTCGCCCCCACCGACTCGGCCGTGATCCGCACCTCGGGCAGCGCCAGCCCGGCGGCAGCCATCCGCGCGTCGGACAGCGCCACATCCGCAGAGGTCACCAGCGCGTGCGGAACGCCCCTGAGCGAGGCGAGGAAGGCCGCCGCGCCGGGCACCTCGACCACGCCGTCCATGTCGGCGGTCTCCTCGGCGAGCATGCGGGCGTTGTCGGCGAGGTTCTGCTCCATGGGCCGGCCGGGCAGCAGCACCGCCATCGAGGCGTGTCCCTGCCGGCCGTGGACGACGTTCATCACCTCGTCGCCGTCCAGCCCGTGCTGCTCGGCCCAGCGCCGCCAGACGCGCTCGACCACGGCGTCCGAGTTGACGAGGGTGCCGTCCATGTCGAGCAGGAGGGCGCGGGCGGTGAGGACGGTGGCCGGCATCGGCAGCTCCAGGAATGAGAAACGGGACAAGGCGGCCCCGCCCGCCGGTCAGGGAAAACGAGCGGGAGCCACTTTGTTCCTCCACGGTACAAAACCTGCCCCGATCCCGCCACCACCCCGGCGAGGGTTCACCGTCCGTTCAGCTCAGCCCGCCACGGCTTCATACAGGCTCCACGCGCCGAGCCCCAGCATCAGCAGCGCCGCGATCTGCGTGATCAGCCGCAGCGGTACCCGCTTCATCAGGGCCTTTCCACCGACGATGCCGAGGCCGGCCACCGCCCACAGGCCGAGGACCGCGCCGAGGCCGACGGAGACCGGGTCGTCGTAGCGGGCGGCGAGGTTGGCGGTCATGATCTGGGTGAGGTCGCCGAACTCGGCGACGAGGATGAGCATGAAGCCCGTACCCGCGACCTTCCAGAAGGACTGGTCGGCGGGCTTGCGGATCTCCTCCTCGCCCTCGTCCTTCTTCAGCAGCAGCATCGCCGCGCCACCGAGGAACAGGACGCCCGTGAGCGCGTGCACGAGCCGCTGGGGCAGCAGGGTCAGCACACTGCCGGCCGCGACGGCGAGCACGACGTGCAGCAGGAAGGCTGCGGCGACGCCCGCGAAGACGTACGAGGCGCGGTAGCGGGTGCCGAGCACGAGACCGGCGAGCGCGGTCTTGTCCGGCAGTTCGGCGAGGAAGATGACGCCGAAGACGAGCGCCGTCACGGTGATGCTGATCAAGGGTCCTCAATCGGTCGGGCTGCCCCACCGAGAGTGCTGAACCCCATAGGAGACACCTCGGCACGGCAGCACACTCGGCACCCGCGCCGGGGGGCACGGGCGTGCACTGCTTGCCGAAGGTCTCGCTGGGCGGTCCTCGCGGAATCCGCCTCCGGGCGCCGGCTCAGGCTGGCTGAGCAGTATGTCGACGGTCCGGCGAAGAGCTACTCCCCTTCTGCGCGCTCCATAGTACGGGACGTGAAAATTCCGCCGAAAACCTTGTCGTGTCATGAACACGTCACTAGCGTCTTACCGGGCGCTTACCTCCCGGCAACGCGACGCCGCGAGCATTCCCTCGCCCGCGCTCCAACACCCCCACCCCACAAGGGAGTTCGCATGAAGAAGGTCTACGCGCGTCGACGGCTGAGCATACTCGCCGTCCTTACCGGCCTCATAGCCTCCGCCGCCCTGTTCAACTCCCCGAGCGCCTCCGCCGCCCTCCCCACGCCGGTCAGCGCCGCCACCGCCCGCAGCTACCTCTCCCAGCTCACCGTGGCCACCGAGAACCGCACCGGGTACAGCCGCTCCCTCTTCCCGCACTGGATCACCATCAGCGGCACCTGCAACACCCGCGAGACCGTCCTCAAGCGCGACGGCTCGAACGTCGTCACCGACTCCTCCTGCGCGGCCACCAGCGGCAGCTGGTACTCCCCGTACGACGGCGCGACCTGGACCGCCGCCTCCGACCTGGACATCGACCACCTGGTGCCGCTGGCCGAGGCATGGGACTCCGGTGCGAGCAAGTGGACCACCGCCCAGCGCCAGGCCTTCGCCAACGACCTGACCCGGCCCCAGCTCATCGCCGTCACCGACAACGTCAACCAGGCCAAGGGCGACCAGGACCCCGCCACCTGGGTCCCGTCCCGCTCCGCGTACGTCTGCACGTACGTCCGCGCCTGGGTCCAGGTGAAGTACTACTACGACCTCTCGGTCGACTCCGCGGAGAAGACCGCGCTGACGAACTACCTGACGAGCTGCTGACGCCGTCGCCGGGCGCCCCTTCCCCGGTCGCCGCGTGCCGTACGCGGCGACCGGGGAGGCACGTGGGGAGGCACACACCGCCTCTCCGCGTCGCCCGAGGCCGCCCGAGGCCGCCCGAGGGGAGCCTGAGCCGGGCGCCCAGGGCTCCGGCCACCGTCCGCTGTACCGTTTCGCCAAGCGGTCACGGGGAGGGCGGAATGACGGATGATCTCCGGTTCAGCTGGGAGCTGAGCGGCACCGGTTGGGCGACGTGCCGCATCGCGGACGGCGCTTCAGAGCTGAAGGATGTGGTCAGCTACTGCACGGATGCCCTTGCCGACCTGCTTCACGGCGTGGCGGGTCTCTACGGCCCTGCTCCCGTCCAGCGCTTCTCCTTCGACCTCGAACCGGTCGAAGTGCGGTGGGTCCTGAGAAACAGCGGCTCGGACGTCGACGTTGCCGTCCACCGGTTTCCTGACATGTCCACCAGCTTCGATGCACCCGACCAAGAGGGCGCGCTCGTCTTCGGCTCCCTGCAACCCCGCAGCCTTTTCTGCCACGTCGTCGTGGAGGCTGCTCAGTCCGTGCTGCGACTCCACGGCGAGGACGGCTACCTGGCGAAATGGGGTCGGTACCCCTTTCCCGTCGCCGCACTGCAGGACCTCCGTCGGCTGCACCTCCAGCACGACGGGTGTACACGCCGTCACGACGCAACGTTTCCGTAGCGGCCCGGCCCGGCCTCGCCGCAGTCGGAGCCGCTACGCCGGCCGTCGTCGCATCAGGAACCCCGCCGCCGCTCCCGCTCCGAACAGGGCCGCCACCGACACGGCCGTGGCCACCCAGGTGGCGCCCAGCCAGCGGGCGCCGAAGTAGCCGAGGGCGACGCTGTAGGCGGCCCAGGACAGGCCCGCCAGGGCGGACCAGGGGACGAAGTCGCGGGCGCGGCGGTGGGCGGCGCCCGCGCACAGGGAGACGACCGAGCGGCCGGCGGGGGCGAAGCGGGCCAGGACGACCAGGGCGCCGCCGCCTCGGGACAGGGCCTCGCCGAGACGTTCCTGCGCGGTGGTCAGGCGGCGGGACCGGGCGATCGCGCGGTCCAGCCGCTCCCCGCCCCGCCAGGCGAGGCGGTACGCCACCAGGTCACCGAGGACCGAGGCGGTCGCGGCCGAGAAGATCAGGGCGAGGACGTCCGGCGCGTCGTGCGGAAACCGTCCGGTGGCCGCACCGGAACCCGCCGCCGCAGCCGTGGCCGCCGTGATGACGAGCACTCCGCTCGGCAGCACCGGCACGAACACGTCGAGCAGCACCGACAGGGCCACCATGGCGTAGATCCATGGACCGCCCGCCAGTGACCCCAGACTCTCCAGCACGACAACTCCCCCGTATTTCCCCCGTTGTCCCCCGATGACAGCCATACAGCGTACGCCGGGGGTGTGACAGGAGGTTCGCCGGGGCTCATGGCACCGCCGTGGAAGGCGCCTTGCATGACGGTGCCCCTCCCCGCGTGGCAGGGGAGGGGCACCGTCGGGGGCGGATCGGTCAGGCCGCTATCGGGGCCTGGTCCGCGGCCGGCTGCTGCGTCGACGCGGTGCGCCGGGTGAGGAGGCGGTCCAGGCCGAAGGCGCCGGAGCCGGTGAAGACGAGCAGCAGGAACGCCCAGCTGAAGAGGGCCGACAGCTCGCCGCCGTTCTGTATGGGCCACAGGGCGGCCTGCTGGTGGACGTCGAAGTACGCGTAGGCCATCGAGCCCGAGGCGATCAGCGCGGCGGCGCGGGTGCCGAGGCCGAGCAGGACGAGGCCGCCGGCGACCAGCTGGATCACGGCCGCGTACCAGCCGGGCCAGGTGCCGGACGGGATCGTGCCGCCGTTGGTGCCCATGGCGCCGCCGAGGACGCCGAAGAGCGAGGCGGCGCCATGCACGGCGAAGAGCAGGCCGATGACGATGCGGAAGAGTCCGATGGCGTACGGCTGAGCGGAGTTGAGGCGTGCAGACATGAGGGGATTTCTCCTCTTCGGTTCGGTCGGGCCGGCCGGGGACGGGCCGGTCGTGGGGGCGGCGGTACCGAATGAGGGACCCAGGTTAGGCGGACCTAATCGATGCTTGCAAGTTCAACATTCGGCCATGGTTTCGCGCGCTCGTGCGATTCCCCGTCGGCCGCGGCCGCACGTAGGACGGCCCGCGCCACCGCGTCGGCGTCCGAAAGCGTGACCGAATCCACTCCCGGACGGGCACCCGCGGCAGTCACCCAGTGCACGCCCTCCGTCGGCACCCCGAACGCGAACCGCCTTGCGTGCACCCGGTCTTGACGGTCAATCAGGCGATAGGGGCGCTGCGTCACATCCAGCCCTCCGGTTTCGTAACCGTCCACGGTGTGCGGCCGGCAGTCGCCGCTCTTCAGCAGTCCCGCGAGCAGGTCGTCCGCCGTCCGCCGCAGATCGGGTTCCGGAAGGCGTGCCTCTATGAGAGTCGTCACACGCACCGCCGAGCCCGGCACGTGCGGCGAGTGCGCCATCCACGCCCCGTGCTCGGCGCGCACGTCGAGACGCGGGCCGAGCACCTCGACCACGCCCGCCTCCAGCAGGGCCGCCAGCTCCTCGATCCGCCGCCGGGGCGGGCCGATGGACAGGAACGCGTTGAGCGGGGTGTACCAGCGGTCCAGGTGCGCGCGCCGGGAGCCGCCGGTCAGGCCGCCGTGGTCCACGATCAGACGTATCTCGTTGCGCAGGTCGCGCAGCACGTCCAGGGCAGCCTTCAGCGGACCGCGTACGTTGCCCAGGGCGGCCTGCGCCGCGTCCTCGCGCAGATACGACAGCAGCCACGCCCGCCACTGCCCGGCATCCGCGAACTCCCGGTCCCCGTACGGCCGGGATATCCGCTCCCAGCACCAGCGATCCTGGGCAGCCACCCCGAACTCGTCCAGCAGCGCCGCCTCTTGGGGGTCACCGTGCGGTACGGCGAGGAAGCGGTCGGCGAAGTCGGGCCGGCCGGTCAGCGCGCCGTAGTAGACCGTCTCCACCTCCTTCGCGACCAACGGCCATACCTCCGCGAGGAAGTCGGGCGCCTCCCCGGAGGCGGCGCGCTTGCGGAAGCCCGCTGTCACCTCGGGGGTGAGCACCAGCGGGAGGTGGCGGCCGTACGGACCCTTGGCGTTGTCGCCCCGCGCCTGGTACGGCACCCCGCGCCGCGAACCCGCGTACAGGCGCGGCTCCCGGCCCGAGGGCCGGTATCGCAGGACGCCGTCGGCGCCCCGGGCGAAGCGGCCGCCCCGGCCGGTGGTCAGCAGGGCCATGTGGTCGAAGAAGTTGAGGCCCAGGCCGCGCAGCAGTACCGGTTCGCCGGGCGCGAGCGCGGAGAGGTCGACGTCGGCCGGGTTGGCGGGCGGAATGTGGCGCAGGCCGTGCCGGGCGGCGTAGCCGGCCGATCGCCGTTGCTCCTCGTCCGCGGCCGTCGGCAGGTGCCCCTGGGCGAGGACCACCGCCGCGAGGCCGGGCAGGACGCGGCCGTCGTCGAGGGTGAGCACCTGGCTGCCGTCCGGGGCGTCGTCCAGGCGCAGGGCACGGGCCCGGTGGGTCTCGACGCGCACCGCCCGCGGGGCCGTCCGGACGGTCCGTGCGAACACCCACTCCAGGTAGTGGCCGTAGTGGGCCCGGGTGGGGTAGTCGTCCGGGCCGAGTTCGCCCTGCGCCCACTCGTGCAGGCTGGGGCCCGGGCGGATCGGGCCCGAGCAGTCCACGCTGGCGTCGGTGAACAGCGTCACCTGGCTCGCCACGGTGTTCATCAGCAGCTCGGCCGACTGCGCGGTCCGCCAGACCCGGCCCGGGCCGGGCGGCGCCGGGTCGATCACGTGGACCGTCAGCCGGACGCCGGGCGGCAGGAGTTCCGGTGCGGAGGCGCAGAGGCGCTCCAGGACGCTGGTGCCGCGCGGTCCGGCCCCGACCAGGGCGACGGAGACCGTGGGGGATTCCTGGGTCGGTGCAGACAAAGGGGTGACTCCCGGGCGTGTGGGGCGCATGGCAGCAGATCGCCCACGGGAAGCGGACGGTCCGCCTCATCATGCCTGCCGGGCAGCGGCCGGGAGGGGACACCCCGAACCCGGCCCGCACCAACCCCTGTCCAACAGGCCCGAGTTGTCCGTCATGCCGGTCTCGGGCGCGCACTCAGGGGCGGTTCCCACCCCCGCCCCGAGGGGCAGACGGCCCCCGCTCAGCCGCACCCGGAAGGCGCCCTGCCCCCCTCACCCCGTCACCCCGCCCCTCGCAGCGACTGACCGCGCACCTCCAGCCCTCCGAGCAGCTCGGCCGTGGCCTCGGCCACGGCTTCCACGGCCCGGTCGAACACCTCGCGGTTGTGGGCGGCGGGCGCCCGGAACCCCGAGACCTTCCGCACGTACTGCAGCGCGGCGGCACGGATGTCGCCGTCGGTGGCCTCACCGGGCAGTACGGGCGGACGCAGCGTCTTGATACTCCGGCACATGCCCCCAGTCTCACGCACAGCGCGCGCTGCTGCGATGATCACGCCGAAGGCGGCCACCGATCCCCGGGGCCGACCCGACGAGAGGAACATCCTCATGACGACCAAGCGCACTGTGGCCATCCTGGGCCCCGGCGGCACCGGCGGCCTGCTCGCCGCCCTGCTGTCCCGCTCCGGCCACCGCGTCATCTGCCTGGCCCGGGAAGCCACGGCCGACACCCTGCGCAGTACCGGCATCCAGGTCCGCAGCCGCCAGTTCGGCGACTTCACGGCCCCGGTCGAGGCGGACACGGAGCTGCGCGAGCCCGTGCACGCCTGTCTGATCACCGTCAAGCACACCACCCTGGACGCCGCCCTCACCCACGTCCCGCCCACCGCCCTCGGCGACGCCCTCGTGGTACCGCTCCTGAACGGCGTCGAACACCCCGCGGCCCTGCGCGCCCGCTACGGCCCCGACCGCGTGGCCCCCGCCGTGATCCGCGTGGAGTCCACCCGCTCCGCCCCCGGCGTGATCGACCACGGCAGCCCCTTCACGGAGATCGACCTGACGGGCGACGCGGTCCCCCGCCCCCGCCTCGAAGACCTGGCCGCCACCCTCTCCGCCGCCGGTGCGACCACTCGCGTACTCGAGGACGAGACGGCGGCCCTGTGGGCGAAAATGGCCTTTCTCGCGCCCTTCGCCCTGCTCACCACCCGCTACGGCCTGCCCCTCGGCGAAGCCCGCACCCGCCACCGGGCGGAACTGGAGTCCCTGGTCGCCGAGACCACCGCGGTCAGCCGCGCCTGCGGCGCCCCCGCGGACCCGGCTCAGGCCCTGTCCCGGTACGACGCCTTCCCGCCCTCGGCCAAGTCCTCCATGCAGCGCGACGCCGAGGCGGGCCGCCCGCTCGAACTCGACGCCATCGGCGGTGCGCTGCTGCGCGCGGCGGACCGGCACGGCGTACCGGTCCCGGTGGCGGCCCGCCTGGTCGAGGAACTGCACGCGGCCGGTCACTGAGCCGCCTGTTTTCGCCCTGAACACCCGTTCGCGTGAACCTCACAACTGAGCTCGCCCACCAAATTCGAACAGGCGTAGCATTGCCGCGTGGCTACGACCTATGAATTCCCCAGTGACCTCCTCGCCGGTCAGGAGGAGCTGCATCAGGTCCGGGCCGAGCTGTCGGCCCTGCTCAAACGGCTGCCCTGGTCGGTCGAGCCGATGGACGGTTTCAGCGACGACAACGGCTGGCGCAAGGCGGAGCGGCCCGCGTCCCCCGGCTGGACGGCGGACGAACAGGCCGAGGTGGAAAAGCTACGGCAACGGGAGCACGAGTTGGCGGTGTTCGTCAGTGGACACCGCTTCTGGGCCGAGGTCGCGGCGGCGGAGCGGGTCGAGGCCCGCATGAAGCTGAAGCACGCCCACGAGGAGACGGCCGAGGAACAGGAGTGACACGAAAGCCCCCGACCGGCACCGGTCGGGGGCTTCTCGCTTCTCCTGGTGGGCGCGGACGGTTTCGAACCGCCGACATCCTGCTTGTAAGGCAGGCGCTCTACCCCTGAGCTACGCACCCGTTCCCCGGACCATGCGCCCAGGACGAGTCGACAGCCTACCTTGCCCGGGGCAGTGCACCGCAAACCCGAACAGCCGCTTCCGGGCCCATGCGGGGGTTATCCCCACCTCCGATCCGGGCGCAGGCAGGATCCCCTCCCCCTCTACAGATCATTTACTGTCGTCGCAGACCACCTCAGGGGGAGATTTCGCATGACCCGTTCCCTTCCCGCTCGCTCGGCCGTCGCCGGGCTGCTCGTCGGCGGCCTCGTCGCCGGAGTCAGTGCCTGCGGGGCCGATGCCCGTGACGACAAGCACCCGGACCACCGGTCCTTCGCGCTGCACGGTCACACCCTCACCGTCGACTCCGACGACGCGGCACTGGAGATCGTCGCCGCGAAGGGGAAGAAGGCGGGAACGGTCGAGGTCACCCGGTGGTTCAAGGGCTCGGTGACCGTGGGCAGCGGCCCCAAGGTGAGCTGGACCTTCAAGGACGACCGGCTGGTGCTGCGCGTGCACTGCTCCGGCCTCATAGCCGACTGTTCCGCCCGGTATCGCGTCGAGGTGCCGCACGGGGCCGGGGTCAAGGTCGTCGACGCGAACGGGGGCGTACAGGCACACGGGTTCACGGATCCGCTCAGCATCCACACCGACAACGGTGCCGTGCACGTCACCGACTCCACGGGCCCGCTGGACCTGCGGTCCGACAACGGCGCGGTACGCGCGGACGCCGCCTCGCGCCGGGTGCGGGCCGGTACCAGCAACGGCTCGGTGCACCTCGAACTGGGCGGCGTGCCCGACCTTGTGGACGCCACCAGCGACAACGGTGCCGTGACGGTCGCCCTGCCCCGCACCGCGTACGACGTGAAGGCGGGATCGGACAACGGGCAGGTGTCGGTGTCCGTGCCCCAGGACGACCGGAGCCCGCACACCGTGACCGCCCACTCCTCGAACGGGAAAGTGACGGTGCGCACGGCGAACTGACCGGCCCGTGTGTTCGTCTTGCACAGGTGGGAGAATGTCACCACCCAGGGCGGACCACAGCACGGGAGAGGGATGTGACGGCGACACCGGGCACGCCATCGACGCGGTCGTACCCGCATCAGCCGTCGACCGTACGGGGCCGGGGCGGGTCCGCCGCCCTGCGCGACACCCTCACCTTGATGAGTCTGCCGGTACTGGCCGCGCTCGCGCTGCCCGCCGCGTTCGCCGGCGGTGGCACCCGGCGCTGGTTCGGCGGGCGTGCGGAGGGCCAGCGGGCCGAGGCGCAGGCCGCGAAGGACGCCGCGGCGGCCGCGTTCTACGAACTCGACACCGCTCAGCGGGACCTCCGGATCTCCGTCGAGACCATCACCGCTGTCGACGACTCCCCCGCGGCCCGGCGCGCGGTCGCCGACTTCGAGGCGCTGGGCCTGCGGATCGACGAGGTCAGTCAGCGCTACATCCAGGCCGTCGACGCACACGACCTCGACCGGGACGATCTGGAGGCCGCCACGGCCGCCCGGGCGCGGGGCGAGTTGACCGCCGCCAAGGACGAACTGCTCCGGGTCAGGCAGGAGCTGGACCGTTTCGGCAGCTCGCTGGGGCCGCTGCTCGGCAAGGCCGAGACACAGCTCGCCCGGCTCGCCCCCGCCGTGGAGCGGGCCCGGCAGGCGCTGCTGGGCGCGAGCAACGCCCTGGACGCGGTGCGGCAGACGGGCCTTGCGGCCGAGGATCTCGCCGCGCGGCTGGCCGCCCTCTCCCCCGAGCTGACGAAGCTGAACCAGGGCGCCGGGCAGCACGGGCTGCCGCAGACGCTGGAGCGGGCCGAGCGGGTGCAGCGGGAGGCCGCGGCGATCCGGGCGGAGGCCGAGCGGCTGCCCGAGAAGGCAGCCGAGATCGACCACCGGCTGGTCAGCCTGCGCACCCGGGCGCAGGCGCTGACGACCCGGGCGGGGCAGGTGGACCCGGTGCTGAGCGAGCTGCGGCGGCGGTTCGCGGCCGCCTGCTGGCAGGATCTGCAGCAGGTGCCCGCGCAGGCCGCGCAGAACGTGGGGCAGGCCGAGCTGAAGCTGCGCGAGGCCCAGGCCGCCCGGGACGCCCAGCGCTGGGCGGACGCCACCTCGCTGCTGTCGACCGTGCGGGCCCTGCTGAACACCACCGACGAGGCCGTGTCGGCCGCCGGTGACCGGCTCACCCGGCTGAACGCGGTGCAGAAGGACCCGCAGCAGGAGACCGAGCGGACCCGGTTCGCGATCCGGGACGCCCAGCGGCTGGCCATGACCGGTCGTACGACCCCGGATCCGCGGCATGCGCGGCCGCTGGACGACGCGGTGGCCCGGCTGGAGCGGGCGGTCGGCACGCTGGAGGGCCGGCACCCCGACTACTGGCACTTCCTGACCGAGACGGAGGCCGTGCGGCAGACGGTGGCCCGGGTGGTGGCCCAGATCCGGGAGGAGCGCGGGGGCCCCGGGCGCTGAGCCGTTGCCGTCGGGCCGCGCCGGGCGGATATTGGGGGAGGTACGTTCGGCCTTCGCCAGCACGCACAGGGAGGCGAAGATGGCCTCACACACCACACACGCGGGGACGCGTCGCCGGATCCGCTTCGACGAGCATCTCCCCGTCGATCACCGCCTGAACACGGTCTACCGGGTGGGCGCGGGCCTGATGGGCCTGTTCCTGCTCGCCTTCGGCATCCTCGGTCTCACCGACAACATCGGCTTCTTCGACACCGGCGGGAACACCGCCATGGGCCTGAACACCAATGGCTCGCTCAGTGTCCTGTCCGTGTGCGTCGGGCTGCTGCTCTTCGTCGGCATGGTGATCGGCGGGAACTTCGCGTCGACGCTGAACATGACGCTCGGGATCCTGTTCATCCTCAGCGGTTTCCTGAACCTGTCCCTGCTCGACACCGACTACAACTTCCTGGCCTTCAAGATCCAGAACGTCCTGTTCAGCTTCGTGGTCGGTGTGCTGCTCATGGTCTTCGGGATGTACGGCAGAGTCGGCTCGACCCTGCCGCACGACAACCCGTACTGGCGGGCCCGCCACCCCGACGCAGTGGAGCCGGAGCAGCGGGCCCCCGGGGACCGGGGTCAGGTGCGATAGGCGTAGTAGGCCGCGTTGGGGTAGGACGCGACGAGGCTCGCCACCGACCGGTTGTAGGTGTTGGTGGAGTGGTACGACACGTACGGCAGGCCCTGCGGGCTGCGGTAGGTGACGATCATGGAGTGGTCCTTGGACCCGTCCTTGTTGAAGTCCATCTGCAGCACGTCGCCGATGTCCAGCTGGTAGACGTTGGCGAGGCTGGTGACGCGCTTGGAGGACAGGGCGAACCAGGAGAACTCGTTGACGCCGACGAACGAGTCCGACTGGATGTCGGCGTTGCCGAACCACTTGTGGAAGTCGTACGTGTAGCCGGGTACGTGCTTCCAGCCGCCCGCCTTCAGGGACTGGCTGACGAAGTTGGTGCAGTCGCCGCCGGCCCCATGCCCGTTGTAGTCGGGGTAGTCCGGGTTGTAGTTGTTCCAGTACTTGCTCGCGTACGCCACCATGGCCTTGTAGTCGTAGGCGCCGGTGGTGACGTTCTTCTGGTTGACCGGCGCGGGCCACGTGGTCGCCGCGCGGGGCGCCTCGGGCGGGCTGTCGTCGGTGGGACTGGCCTTCACGGAGACGGGCGGCTGCTTGGCCACCTGGTTCACCGCGATGTAGCCGTTGTCGGTGTCCCGGACGTCGGTCAGCTGCCAGTTGCCCTGCCAGTCGGCCCTGAAGGTCAGTTCGTGGTGGGCCTGGAAGCCGGTGGTCTTCGGCTCCTTGCCCTTGACCTTCTCGTAGGTCAGCGTCGTGGTCTCGGTGACGTCGGCCTTGGCGGTGCGGCCGGTCACCCGCGTCGCGTCCAGCGTGACCCGGGTGCTGCCGGCGCTGTACTTCTCGCCCAGCTTGGCGAGGCGGGACTTACGGCCGTGCAGTTCGGTCAGCGCGGAGCTCTCCTCGCGCGACTGCGAGGTGGACAGCTTGACGTCACCGGAGAAACCGGACGTGGCGCGCTTCGTGCTGCCCCCGTCCACCAGGGCGTCCGTGCGATCGGTGAAGACCGCGTCGGCCAGCCGCTGGAAGGTCGCCTTGGTCGCGGCGTCCACCGTCGGGTCGTCGGTGACCGCCGCGCCCGCGCTCCAGTTGGGCACCAGGGCCACACCGGCGACGACCGAGGCGGCCGCCAGCGAGACTATGCCGGCGCGGCGCCCCTTACGGCTCAGTTTTCTAGATTTCAATGAACTTCCCCTCTACACCGGTACACCTACCGGGAGGGGCATCTTCGCATGACTTGTGTGCACGATGTGAAGGGGGTTGCGAAAGTGGAACTTGCTGCCCACGCAGGTCACTTGACCACAGTGGACCATTCGGGCGATTGCGCCGGATCGAGACCGCGCAGCGCCTGAAGGGTCGCGGGCTTCTGCGCGTCGAGCCAGTCGGCCAGTTCCTTGAAGGAGACGCACTTGACGCCCTTCTTGGTACAGACGTTTTTGACGACCTGGTCGATGGCCTTCATATAGATGCCGCCGTTCCAGTCCTCGAAGTGGTTGCCGATGAACAGCGGCGCCCGGCTGCCGTAGTAGACACGGTTGAAGCCGGCCATGTACGAGGCGACGGTCTGCTGTTCCCACTTGGGGTATTCGGCCGGATCGCCCTTGGTCTCACCTTCGGACTGGTTGTAGAGGAAATTGAAGTCCATGGAAAGCCCTTGGTACTTGCCATCCTCGTACGGGAGCATCTGGAGCGGGAAGTCCCATATGCCGTTCTTCTTTGCCGGCCATATCTGGAAGTCGCCCGGTGAACTGGCGTCGTAGCGCCAGCCGTAGCCCTTGATCGCTTTCAGCAGGTTCTCCTGGCCCTCCAGGCAGGGCGCGCGGCCGCCGGTGACCGCTTTCTTGAAGTCGAAGGGCAGTGCCGGAATGTCCTTGAAGCCGGTGTTGGTCTTCCAGTGCTCCACGAAGTCGTAGAACTGGTCGATCTCGCTCTTCCACTCCTCGACGCTCCAGTCGCCGCCGCCCTTCTTGCCGCAGAAGTGGCCGTTGAAGTGGGTGCCGATCTCGTTGCCCTGGCCGTAGGCCTCGCCGAGCTGCTCCAGGGTGGTGCGTATGTGGTCGTCGGTGGCGTAGTCGATCGCGGCGTCGCCCGCGGAGTGCTGCGGGCCGTGGTAGAGGGCCTTCTTGCTCTTGGGCAGCAGGTAGATGCCGGTGAGGAAGAAGGTCATGTGGGCGTCGTACTGCTTGGCCAGTTCCCGGTAGTGCGAGAAGAGGTGGTCGCTGCCCTCCAGCCCGCCGTCCCAGGAGAAGACGACGAACTGGGGCGGCTTCTCACCGGGCTTGAGCGGCTCGGCCTTCAGCTGCCCTTTCTGGGGTCCGGTGTAGGAGGTGGAGCCGTCGCCGAGGACCTTCGTCCTGCCGTCCCATGCGGGTTCCGTACCGCCCTTCGGCGCAGCGGTCCTCGGGCTGTCCTTGGCGGATGCGGTGGGCGCGGTGCTGTCCCGGTGGTTCAGCACCAGGAAGCCCGCGACCGCCGAGGAGACGGCGAGGAGAGCAGCGAGGGTCCGCATCCCTGGGCGGACGGGACGGCGGCGGGCTTTGGCCCGGCGGCGACGGCCGGTCGTCGGCTTGCTGTTCATGCGGGGCTCATTCTGCGAGGGAAGGTGGGAAGTCGATGCGGTACCCGGGGCCCCGGGGATCAGCCGAGGCCCATGGCATGGGCCCAAATGCCGTACGGGACATCATCGGCAGAGGTGCCCGCGAGGCCCTTGAGCGGCAGCGGTTCGAGACTCTTCGTCAGATCCATGCGGTAGACGACGACGGCGGTCGACACGGATTCGGCCGTGCCGGCGTACCAGGCGGCGGTGTCGTCCCCGGTGGTGCCCGCCTTGCCTGCCGCGGACCCGGCGGCGGGGTGGGCGGTGCGCAGGGAGTCCGTGAGCGCCTGGGAGACGTCCTCGGCCACCCGGGTGCCGACCGCCCGGCGCGGGACGGGGGTGCCCAGGGGGACCGTCCGGCCGTTGCGGGTGATACGACGCACCGAGTACGGCTCGGTGTGCATGCCGGAGGCGGCGAACGTGGCGTACCCGCTCGCCATCCGGATCGCGCTGGGCGTGGAGCTGCCCTGGGACAGGGCGGGCACCTGCGGACCCATGCTGGAGGAGAGCAGGCCCGCCGCCACCGCGGTCCTGCGCACGTTGTCCAGACCCGTGTCCATGCCGAGCTGCATGAACGGCGTGTTCACCGACTGCGCGAGGGCCTTGGCCAGAGTGATCCGCCCGTAGGACTTCCCGCCATCGTTGTGCGCCGCGACCTTCCTGCCGCTGCGGTCCCAGTAGGGGCCCTCGGGCGTGGTGACGGCGACGCCGTCGTCACCGTCGTACACCGTCTCGGGCGTGACGGGCGTCGCGGGTCCGCTGCGTGTCTTGCGGACCCCGTACTCCAGGCCGGCGGCGTAGTCGAACGGCAGGAACGCCGAGCCGGCCTGGACGGTGGCCGCGTTGGACTCGTTGTAGCCCTGTTTACGGTGGTCGGGGCCGCCGTAGACGGCGAGGATCCGGCCGTCGGTGGCGACCGAGGCGGCACCGTAGTGGGCGGTCTTCGCCGCACCGGGGCGGTCCCGGCCGGCCTGCCGGCGGGCCTTGGTCACGGCGTCGGTCAGCGCGGTCTCCCGCCCCCGGTCGAAGGTCGTGTAGATCTGGTAGCCGCCGAGGTCGAAGTCCCGGTCGGAGATGTGGGCGGCCTTCTTGGCGTACTGCTGGGCCAGCTCCACCAGGTAGTCGCTCTGCTTGCCGGTGTCGTAGACGCGGCCCGACTTGAGCGGCTCGGGGAACGTCCTGTACTTGGCCCGCTGGGACGGTGACAGTTTGCCGATGTCGACCATCCGGTCCAGGATCCAGGACCAGCGCTCGACCGCCCGCTGGTGGTTGGCCTTGCTGAGGGTGGGGTCGTAGAGCGCGGCGCCCTTGAGCATGGAGGCGAGCACGGCGGCCTCGCCCGCGTTGAGCTTGGTGACGTCCTTGCCGTAGTAGGCCTGGGAGGCGCGCTGGATGCCGTAGGTGCCGCGGCCGAACCAGCTGGTGTTGAGGTAGCCCTCCAGGATCTCGTCCTTGCTCATCTTGTTGTCGAGCTTGAGGGAGATCATCGCCTCGGTGAACTTACGGCTGAGGGTCTGGTTCTGGCTCAGGTAGACGTTCTTGACGTACTGCTGGGTGATGGTGGAACCCCCCTCGGTGTCCCCCTCTCCGACGGTCCGCCACAGGGCGCGGCTGATGCCTTTGACGGATATGCCGGGATCGGAGTAGAAGCTCGCGTTCTCCGCCGCGAGCACCGCCCAGCGGACCTGCTCGGGTATGTCCTTGAGGGGCATGTCCTGGCGCTGCACCCAGCCGGTACGGGCCATCGGCGTCCCGTCGGACCAGAAGTAGACGTTGTCCTGCTGGGTGGCGAAGGAGTTGAGGTCCTTCGGTATGTCCGTCATCTCGTAGGCGATGAACAGGGACAGGCTGATCACGAAGAAGCCCGACAGCACGGCGCCGGCCCACTGGCGCCAGGAGGGCATCCAGCGGCGCCAGCCGGTGCGGCCGGGGCGCGGGTACAGCGGCCTGAGGCGGCGGGCGTACGGGGCGAGCGGCGCGAGCCGGGGGCCTGCGGCGGCACGCAGCCGGGCGAGGGCGGACGTGGCGACGGCGGTGACGCGGGCGACAGCCGGCGGGCGGGCGCTGCGCCGCCGCTGGGCGCGGCCGCCGGCGGCGGCAGGCTCCGGCGGCGGGGGCACGCGCAGTTGCATGGTGACGTCCGCGCGCAGGGCGTCGACCTTCAGATGCAGGGTGGCGTCCGTCTCCGGCGGCTGCCACTCCTCGGGCTCGGCGTCGTCGTCGTCCTCACGGCCGTCTGAGCGCTGCCATGCGTCGGTCAAGGCTGCGTCTCCCCTCGCAGTGGTGCTTGCGCGCGCGGTCGGACTCAGCAGGTGGACACGGCCGCGGCGGTGGTCGCGGCGCGGTGAACCCCCCTCTTCCCCCCGGTCTTGCGGCTCCTCGCGGCTCAGCAAAGCTATCAGCGATCTTTTCAATATCTCCGCACAAGTATCGAGTAGAAGCGAACACTCACGAAATTTTGAGGTGCTGTGAGTAGCGCCACTCCGGTTAGCCTGTGCACATGCCTCGTTACGAGTACCGCTGCCGTACCTGCGGCGACACCTTCGAACTGAGCCGCCCCATGGCGGAGTCCGCCGCCCCCGCCGCCTGCCCCGCGGGCCACGACGACACGGTCAAGCTGCTGTCGACGGTGGCCGTGGGCGGCTCGGCGTCCGCACCGGCCGCGCCCCGGGCGGGCGGCGGCGGTGGCGGGTGCTGCGGCGGGGGTTGCTGCGGGTAGCTCCGCTGGTTGTGCCGCGGTGTGTCGTCGTTCGGGTGCGGCGCCGTGGTGGCTGGTCGCGCCGTTCCCCACGCCCCTAGGGGGTCGGCGTGCGGCTCGCTTTCAAGAACTCCCTGAGGATTCGCTCCCCCGCCAGGACGCCGCGCTCCGGTAGCGCGCTGATCTGCGGTGCACTCCAGCCGGCGTCGGCCAGCTCGCCGTGGCCCGGGCGCCAGCCCCGGTCGGCGGCCAGCAGCAGGTCGGCGTCGAGCAGGGAGTCCCCGGCGGCCAGGGTGAGCTCGGCGCCGGTGCGGCGGGCGACCTCGCGCACGGCCGCGCTCTTGGTGAGCGGCTCGGGGACGGCGTAGATCTTGCGGCCCTGGAGCGAGACCGTCCAGCCCCGGTTCTCCGCCCACACCGCAAGCTCCTTCACCCAGTCCTCGGGCAGCAGCTCGCGTTCGACGACCAGATAGGCGAAGAGGTCCTCGGCGACCCGGTGCTTGCGCACCCAGACGGGGTCGGCGGTCCTCATCAGGTGCTCGCGGATCTCCTCCAGCGGCGCGCACTCGTCGGCGAGCCGCGCCAGCACCGCGGCGTGCCAGTCCTGGTCCGTGACGCCGTCGACCAGCAGATGCCCGCCGTTGGCGCAGATCGCGTACGCCGGCTGGGGGCCGGGCAGGTTGATCCGCTGGTACTGCTTGCGGGTGCGGGTCGTGGTCGGTACGAAGACGGCCGTGTCGCCCACGTCGGTCAGCAGCTGGGCCGCGGTCTCCGTCATGTAGGACAGCGGCCTGCTCTCGTGCACCTCGACGCACAGCAGCCGGGGCGCTCGCGCGTCCGGCATCGTCAGCGCCAGGGCCGCCGAGGAGTAGATCAGCGTACGGTCGAGGTCGCTCGCCACCAGCACCGGCATCAGACGTTCACCGCCCGGCCGTCGGCGCCCGTGGCGCCCCGCGTGTACTTGGGGTGGATCAACCCCACGCAGGTGTACGGCAGCTCGCCGACCTCCTCCACCGGAACCCCTCTCTGCTCGGCGAGCAGACGCACATGGTCGAGGTCGGCACCCGCGCCGGACCTGGCGAGGATCTTCCACGGCACCCGGCGCAGCAGCACCCGGGTGGTCTCGCCGACGCCCGGCTTGACCAGGTTCACGTCGTGGATGCCGTACTCCTCGCTGATCCGCTCGACCGCCTGCCAGCCCACCCAGGTCGGGGTGCGGTCCTCGGCCATCAGTTCCTTGGCCGCCATGTCGACGGTGTCGGCGACCTCCGGGAAGCGGGCACCGACGGCGTCGAGGAAGGCCACGGAGACATCGACGCCGGCGAGTTCGCGGTAGAACTTCGCGCCGTGGAAGTCGTGCGGGCCGACCAGGTCCGCGCGCAGGACCGTGCGCGAAATCAGGCCGGAAACCGTCGAGTTGAGGCAGGCGGACGGTATGAGGAAGTCCTCGCGGGTGCCGTAGGTGCGCACGCAGGAGCCCGGGTCGGCGAGTACGGCGATCTCCGGGTCGAAGCCGGTGATGCCCTCCTTCTCCTCGAACTCCTCGATGGCCTGGGCGAGTTCCCGGGTGATCGCGCCCTTGCCGGTCCAGCCGTCGACGAAGACGACGTCCCGGGGGTCGTGGCGGTCGGCGAGCCAGCGCAGCGCGTTGGCGTCGATGCCGCGGCCGCGGACGATCGAGACGGCGTAGTGCGGCAGGTCGAGTCCGTGCCGGAACCGGGCCCAGCGGCGCATGAGCACGCCGACCGGGGTGCCCGCGCGGGCCAGGGAGACCAGTACCGGGCGGGGCGACCGCTCGGCGATGACGGTCTCGGTCACGACACCGACCGCCTGGGCGATCCGGGCGGCCGAGGCGTCCAGGGCCGTGTGGAACAGCTCCTGGTACTGCTCGCTGGGCTGGTACTCCACCGGCAGCGACTCGGCGTAGTGCGCCCCGCCGCTCTGGATGGCCTCCTCCCGCTCCTCGGTCGGCGCCTCCAGCGTCACGTCCGAGAGGTCCTGGAGCAGCCAGCCGACCTCCTCGGGCGCGTACGAGGAGAAGGCGGGGCCGCGGAGGGGCTCGGGCAGCATGGCCGGCCTTTCGGGAGAGGAGAGGGGCCCGGGGACGTACGAGGGGACGACCGCGAGCAGGACGTGCGGGGTGTGGGCGGCGAGGCGGGCCGGCAGGCCGCCCGGGGCATGCAGTGCGGGGGTGTCGGCAACCGAGTCGACCACGGCGACGACGGCGTCGAAGCCGCTGCCTGCGACGTTGTAGGCGTAGCGCTCGCCGGGGCCGTCGGCCGGGTCGTCGTGGGCGGGGAAGACCAGGCGGGTGCGTATCGCGTAGCCGGGGTCGTCGACCGCGAGGACGGGCGAGCGGGTGGTGGTGGAGTAGCGCACCTCGGCAGCCACGAGCTGCTCCAGCTCGCAGGCCAGGCGCAGCGGCGCGTACATCAGCTCCTCGAAGCCCAGGACGAGGACGCGTCCGGCACCGGTGGGCAGGGCGTCCGCTATGCGGGCGGCCATCTCGGGGAGCGCGGCCTCCAGGCGGGCCCGATGGGCAGGCGTGAAGCCGTGCCGACCGCCATCGGGGAGCCCATGGGGCCAGCGCAGGTCCACGCGGACAACTTGCCCCGACTGGTGCGCCCCCAAAGGGGCGCGGGGAACTGCGCGACCAGGCACATGGGACCCGCAGCCGAACTCATACCGCGCAACCAGCTCCTGCCCCTTCTCCAGCACGCCCTCCGGCAGCCGTACCGTCCCACAAGCCGCGGCGATGAGTTCCACCCGCGCGCCGATCTCGTCGGCGAACCGTTCCATCCGCGCGATGTCATCGGCGGAGCGCATATCGACCAGGGCCACCACCACATACCGCCGTCGCGGATACCGTTCGTGCAGGTCACGGATGGTGTTGAGGACCGTGTTGCCGGTGGAGAACTCATCGTCCACCAGCACCAGCGGGCCGTGGCCGGACAGCAGCTCCCGATCCTCGGGAAGCAGCAGATGAGACGTGGCATGGGAGTGCGACTCCTCGAAGCCGCCCGCCCGGGCGACCCCGGCCACCGGGCGGCGCGTGGAGTGCAGGTACGGGGCGAGGCCCAGGCCGTCGGCCACCGAGTGGCCGAGGCCGGTGGCGGTCTCCGCATAGCCGAGGACGACGGCCCGGGCCGCCTCCGGTTCGCCGAGCAGCTCGCGGACCCGACGGCCCAGACGGAATCCATGGCCGTAGACCACGGACGGCGACTGCGGCACGTGCTTGCCGAGCACGTTCGAGACCAGCAGATGGGCCCGCTTGGGGTTGCGGCGCAGCGCGAGCCCCAGCAGGGCCGGCAGCCCGTCGTCGCCCTCCAGTTCGACCCCGAGCCGCTCGGCGACCCAGCTGCCGGACCAGACCCCGTCGTTCACTGCGTTCTTCATGCGTTCCTTGGGTTGGGAAGGGTCAGCCGGGTATTCCGGCGGCGAGCAGTTCCACGAAGCCGACGTCCTCGTTGGCCACGCCGAACACCTCGGCACGCAGCAGGGTCCGCTCGGCCCACGCTCGGTGCGGCTTCACTTCGTTCATCTTGTTCGTGTACGCCGACCGGAGTACACCCCCGCCGCCGCGTTCCGGCCGCAGGATGTCCTGGGCGTCGCTGAACTCCTCGTGGCTGACCACGGACAGTGCGTGCACGGGCAGGACGTGGGAGGGGTGGATGCAGGTCTTGCCGAGCAGGCCGTTGGCCTGGTCCAGGGAGATCTCCCGCAGCAGCCCGTCCATCGCGTGCTCGATGAGCTTCTCGCGCAGCTCCACGGCCTGGACCTCGAGGAAGGGGCTCTGCCGCAGCTGCGGCTTGAACATGCGCTCGGGGACTCTGAAGTACTCCCACACCGGCCCGGTCACGGTGAATCCGGTGCCGTCGGCCCGGCCCAGCATGTTGACCACGTCGGCGATCACGGAGGCGACGATCTGCACGTCGTAGGCGGTCATGTCGGGGGCCCGGCGCAGACCGTAGGAGGAGCAGAAGTCGGTGACGCCGAGGCGCAGGGCGAGCACGCGGTCGCGGAACTTGTCGACCGCGCGGGCGATGCCCTCCAGGGTGTCCACGCGGGACTCGCGGTAGAGCAGCTCGGGCGACTCCAGGACGGGCATGGCGAACAGCCGGCGTCCGCTGTCGGCCTCGGCCGAGGACAGGGACTCCAGGAACGGGATGCCCCGCTCCTCGGTGAACTTCGGGATGACGAAGCCGGACAGCAGGCGCACGGAGGCGCCGAGGCGCCGTACGAGGTCGGGGATCTGCTCGGGGGCGCGCACCCGGATGAAGAGGAGCGGCAGCTCCGCCCCCGCCCGTGCGTCGAGGTCGGCGAACTGCCCGACGAGGTTCTCCTCGCCCTCCGCGACGTCCGCGTCGTCGATCGAGTCCTCCAGGCACAGCACCATCGAGACCACGCCGTTGCCCGCCTGCTTGACGATGTCGTCGGCGAGCCGCGGCCGGGTCGCCGGGCTGTACAGCGTGGCGCCCAGGGCCGCGGAGAGCAGCCGGGCCGGGGAGTCGGCGGTGAACGTGCAGGGCTCCTGATGGAAGAGGCGCTGCCGCACCTGGGGGGCGATGTGCCCGAAATGACGCATAGCACTCCTCAGTGCGCAAGCCGAGCCTGGGATTCCGGTAAAGGGTGGCCGGTAATAGTACGTAGGGATCCATGTCAGGGGTTCCCATCGGGCATGAATTTCCGGTAACTCGGCCGTGTCGGTGACACCACCCCCCGCATTGTCGTGGCCAGGACCGAGAGGGCAGGATGACGGCATGACGCACGCGATGCTGAAGGGGTCGAACGTCCCGCTCGAAGCCGCCACGGTGCGCGCCGTGCTGCGCTGGACGCCCGGGCAGGGCGTCCCGGACGTGGATGCCTCGGCGCTGCTGCTGGGCCTCGACGGCCGGGTGCGCTCGGACGAGGACTTCGTCTTCTACAACCAGCCCCGGCACCCGTCCGGGAAGGTCTGGCGCCTCGGCAAGAAGCGGATCACCGAAGGCCTCACCGACACGATCCAGTCAGATCTTTCGGGCGTCGAACCCGGGGTGGGCCGCATCCTGCTGGTCGCCTCCGCCGACGGTGTCTCCTTCGACCGGGTCCCGGCCCTGTGCATCCTGCTCTACGACGCGGCCGTCGCCGACGCCGAACCGCTGGCCCGCTTCGAGATCACTCCACAGACCGGCGCGGAGACCGCGATGATCTGTGGCGAGCTGTACCGGCGCGGGGAGGGCTGGAAGTTCCGCGCACTCGGCGAGGGCTACTCGAACGGCCTGAAGGGCCTCGCCACGGACTTCGGCATCTCGGTCGACGAGTCGGAGCCGGCGCAGGAGGAGGTGGGCCAGTCCCTGCCCGAGACCACGTCCCAGCCCCTGCCGCCCGAGCAGCCGACCACGGTCCCGTCCCAGCAGCCGGCGTACGGCTATCCCCAGCCGACGTCACCCCAGCAGCCGGCGTACGGCTACCCCCAGCCGACGAGCCAGCCCGCCTACGGCTACCCCCAGCCCCAGCCGGTCCTGGCCGCACCCCTGGACCCGAACTTCCGGCTGCCGCCGCAGGGGCCGCAGTTCATCGGCCGATAGGAGCTACTTCTCCACCTTCGACTTGTAGCCCCGCCCCCACGTCAGCCCCCACCCGTACAACCGGTCCAGCTCGCCCTGGAACCCGTACACGAACTTCACCTCGCGCCGGACCACCAGCTCACCCCGCACGTTCTCGATCATCACGACCGCACACGACCGAGCCTGCGGATGCCGCTCGTCCAGGCCTATCGCGATGCGTGGCCCATTGCTGGGGTAAAGAGTCACGATCGCATGGGTACGGTCGAACGCCGGCGTCTGGTCGTAGATGTACACGAAGACCAGCAATCGCTTGATCGCGTCCCGGTGGTCCAGGTTGACGTACATCGTCTCGCCGGACGCCGACCCGAACCGGTCGTCGCCGCTGAGCTTGATGTACGGCGGTGCGTTCACGTCTCCGAGGTAGCCGCCGAGGGGCTGGACGACCCCCTTCGTGCCGTCGGTCAGCTCGTACAGGCAGCCCAGGTCGAGGTCGACGTTGACCATGCTCTGCCCGTGCCCGAGGACTTCCGGCGGCTTCAGTGCCCTGAAGGGGTGCCGGAACAGACTCGTGCGCTGGTTGATGTCGAAGTCGGAGGTCCGCATCCGCCAGGTCAGGTTGATGCGCAGATGGCCGCCGGCCGCGTCCTGCTTGGTGAGGGACACCTGCTGGTGCCGCCTGGTCAGCTCGATCGCATTGGTCGCGGCACTGCCCGAGTCGAAGTCGGCGGCGCGTCCGCCACGCAGCCCGTCGAAGAATCCCATTCCCGCCCCCCAGATATCGAACGCCTCGGGGCGGCCGACCACGTCGGCCGCCCCGAACAGAGCGTTCCTCACCGGACGGGGTGCCACACCCCGTCACGTCCCTGATCTTGCCCGTAGGGGCGCCCGCAGGGGAGGCCGGAGGTCAGACTCCGGACGAGATCTCGGCCTTCTCGTCCGAGCCCGCTTCCCCCTCCGCGGCCGCGAGGGCGCGGTTGCGGCGGACGGAGGACCAGAAGGACCAGGCGATCAGGACCACGCCGACGAGACCGGTGATGACCTCGTTGATCTCGTGCTGGATGGTGACCAGGAGGAGCACGGCCAGGGCGCCGATCGCGTAGTGGGCGCCGTGCTCCAGGTAGACGTAGTCGTCGAGGGTGCCCTGGCGGACCAGGTAGACCGTCAGCGAACGGACGTACATCGCTCCGATGCCGAGACCCAGCGCCATCAGCACGATGTCGTTGGTGATGGCGAAGGCGCCGATGACGCCGTCGAAGGAGAAGGACGCGTCCAGGACCTCCAGATAGAGGAACATGAAGAACGCGGCCTGGCCGGCCAGGACCACCGCCGAGCGCTGCTTGCCGGAGCGGGCGGCCTCTTCCTCCTCCTCGTGCTCGCGCTCCTCCTCTTCCTCCAGCTTGTCCTCGAAGTAGCCGGAGAGACCGCCGACGATCATGTACGTGATCAGGCCGGCGACGCCGGCGATCAGGACCGTCTGCGCCTTGTCGACGTGGGCACCGCCGTGCTGGTGGGCGTGGGTGGCGAAGGTGAAGGAGGTGATGAGCAGGACGATCAGGGAGATGCAGACCGACAGCATGTCGACCTTGCCGAGCTTGGCCAGGGGTCGCTCGATCCAGCGCAGCCACTGGATGTCCCGGTCCTCGAAGATGAAGTCGAGGAAGATCATCAGCAGGAACATGCCACCGAAGGCGGCGATCGCCGGGTGGGCGTCGGTGACCAGTTGCTGGTAGCGGTCCTTGTTGTTGAGCGCGAGGTCGACGGCCTCGATCGGACCCATCTTGGCGCTGATCGCGACGATGACGACGGGAAAGACCAGCCGCATGCCGAAGACCGCGATGAGCACGCCGACCGTGAGGAAGATCTTCTGCCAGAAGGCGTTCATCTTCTTCAGGATTCCGGCGTTGACCACCGCGTTGTCGAACGACAGCGAGATCTCGAGGACGGAGAGGATCGCCACAAGACCGAAGGCCTCCCACCCCCCGTAGAAGACCGCAGCGACCAGACCGATCGCGGTGACCGCGAACGACCAGCCGAAGGTTTTGAGAAGCACTGGCTACCCCATCGTGTTGGTACGGGTCTCCCCCGCGCCGTACTCAGCTTTGCTAAACGTTGACCACGAGTGTAGAGGGGCATCCCGCCAAGGGCGGCGGCCAGGGCGACCTGCACGGAAAAGCCACAGGTCGCGCTGGTCCCGGCTTCACGAAACGTTGACCCCGAAGTCCAGAGCGATGCCCCGCAGCCCCGACGCGTACCCCTGGCCCACCGCTCGGAACTTCCATTCGCCCTGGTAGCGGTACAGCTCGCCGAAGATCATGGCCGTTTCGGTGCTGGCGTCCTCGCTGAGGTCGTAGCGGGCGAGTTCCTGGCCGTCGGCCTGGTTGACCACGCGGATGAAGGCGTTGGAGACCTGGCCGAAAGTCTGGCCGCGCTCGTCGGCCAGGTGGATCGAGACGGGGAAGATGATCTTCTCGCACTGCGCCGGGACCTTGGCCAGGTCCACCAGGATCGACTCGTCGTCGCCCTCGCCCTCACCGGTGAGGTTGTCACCGGTGTGCTCGACCGAGCCGTCCGGGCTCTTGAGCTGGTTGTAGAACACGAACCACTCGTCGCCCAGCACGCGGTTCCCGGCGCCGCACAGCAAAGCGCTGGCATCCAGGTCGAAGGGGGCGCCAGTGGTCGAGCGCGCGTCCCAGCCGAGCCCGATCGTGACGTTGGTGAGGTTCGGTGCGGCCTTGGAGAGGGAGACGTTGCCTCCCTTGGCGAGCGTGACGCCCATGATGCTGGTCCTCCCCTAGTGGTGCTTCCCTGGTTGTCCTGCGCGTCCGGCGCCGCCCGTAAACGGTGCGGCGCCGGACGTCGGCGGAACTGCCGGGCGTCAGACGTTGACGCCGAAGTCCTGCGCGATGCCGCGCAGACCGGAGGCGTAGCCCTGGCCGATGGCGCGGAACTTCCACTCCGCGCCGTTGCGGTACAGCTCGCCGAAGACCATCGCGGTCTCGGTGGAGGCGTCCTCGCTCAGGTCGTAGCGGGCGATCTCCTGCTCGCCCGCCTGGTTGACGACGCGGATGAACGCGTTGCGGACCTGGCCGAAGGACTGCTGGCGGTTCTCGGCGTCGTAGATCGACACCGGGAACACGATCTTGTCGACGTCGGCCGGGACACCGGCCAGGTTGACCTTGATCTGCTCGTCGTCGCCCTCGCCCTCACCGGTGATGTTGTCACCGGTGTGCTCGACCGAGCCGTCGGGGCTCTTGAGGTTGTTGAAGAAGACGAAGTGCTGGTCGCTCGCGACCTTGCCGGAGTTGTTCAGCAGCAGCGCGCTGGCGTCGAGGTCGAAGTCGGTGCCGGTCGTGGTACGCACGTCCCAGCCCAGACCGATGATGACGGCGGTGAGGCCCGGGGCCTCCTTCGTCAGCGATACGTTGCCGCCCTTGCTGAGGCTGACTCCCACGGGTCCTCCATGTGATGTCCAGGGGCGGGGAGCCCCGTAGTGCTTCGGATATGGGATCAACGTGCCGATCCTAGTGACGGGTTCCCGCCCCCCGCAGACCCTGGACCCGACGAATCACAGGTGTCGGCCCCGAGGCCGGATCACAGGGTGTCGAGCGCCTTCACGTAGTCGGTCAGGTCGCGGGCGTCCGGCAGGCCGTTGATCACGGTCCACCGCACGACGCCCTCCTTGTCGATGATGAAGGTGCCCCGGACGGCGCAGCCCTTGTCCTCGTCGAAGACGCCGTACGCACGCGAGACGTTGCCGTGCGGCCAGAAGTCGCTCAGCAGCGGGTACTCGAGACCCTCCTGCTCGGCGAAGACGCGCAGGGTGTGGATGGAGTCGTTGGAGACGGCGAGCAGCTGGGTGTCGCGGTCCGAGAACTTCGGCAGGTTGTCGCGCAGCTCGC
The DNA here is from genome assembly GCF_001513965.1 of Streptomyces cellostaticus. Lineage (GTDB taxonomy): Bacteria > Actinomycetota > Actinomycetes > Streptomycetales > Streptomycetaceae > Streptomyces > Streptomyces cellostaticus. Next base: position 741,403 of record NZ_KQ948016.1, read on the forward strand.
ACAGCTCGCCGGTGCACACGCCGGTGAAGGCGAAGGGGTAGAAGAGCACCACCACGTTCTTCTCGCCGCGGAAGTCGGAGAGCTTCACGGTGCGGCCGTGGTTGTCCTTGAGCTCGAAGTCGGGCGCCTTGTCGCCGACCTGGATCGCCATCGTCGTGCATCCCTTCGGTGGGCTGTTCGGGTGAGAGCACAGCAAGCGCTCGGAACCACCCTACGCAGCGATCACCGCGGGGCCACCGCAGGCCTCCGGACGGGCCGGGTGTTCCCGGCCCGTCCGACGCCCCTGGGACGAGGCGTTTACTTCTTGCCGGACTTCGCGGCCTTCGGCGTCGCCAGACGCGAGCCGCTCCAGTCCTTGCCGACGCTGACGCTCTTGGCCGCGCTCAGGCCGGCGGTCGTCGCGGCTTCCGAGATGTCGCTCGGCTCCACGTAGCCCGAACGGCCGGTCTTCGGCGTGAGGAGCAGGATGGCGCCACCCTCTTCGATGTACGTGGTGGCGTCCACCAGCACATCGGTCAGATCACCGTCCTCGTCACGGAACCACAGCACGACGGCGTCGGCCACATCGTCGTAGTCCTCGTCCATGAGGTCGCTCTGGATGGCTTCCTCGATGGCCTCGCGAAGCTCCTGATCGACGTCCTCGTCGTAGCCGATCTCCTGGACCACCTGCCCGGGCTGGAAACCCAGCCTGGCGGCAGGGTTGGTCCGCTCCTCCGCGTGGTCCGCGGTCGCGCTCACGGGTTGCCTCCTGATCATGTCTTGGTGAATATCTCAGCCACGCGCGTGCGCGAAGCATTGGCCGTAGTCCACACGGGCGGGACCGATCGCGCAAGTACCCGGCCCTTCAGACCGCCGAAACGGTGACGATCCCGGCCGTGTCGCCGCAACCCCTGGCACCGTATCCCGATTCATCGTGACCCACATCACACCGATGTGCCCGCTTTGCACGATTTGGAATCACCAGGCGATACGACCCCCGAACAACTTTGCCAAGCCTGTCACACCCCGGGCGTATCGTTGCGTTTTGACTGGCCCCGGGCCTCGATTACCCCGCGGTAGAGATGACGCAGGCCTTCGCGAGGTACACGATGGGGATCGGTGTAGGCACGAAAAACCTACGAGAAGAACTACGAGAATAAAGCGGCCCTCTGACAGGTAAGGAACAGCGTGGCTTCCGGATCCGATCGCAACCCGATCATCATTGGCGGCCTTCCGAGTCAGGTTCCTGACTTCGATCCCGAAGAGACCCAGGAGTGGCTCGACTCCCTCGACGCCGCCGTGGACGAGCGCGGCCGGGAGCGGGCCCGCTATCTCATGCTGCGCCTGATCGAGCGGGCCCGCGAGAAGCGCGTGGCCGTGCCCGAGATGCGCAGCACGGACTACGTCAACACGATCCCCACCCGGGCCGAGCCGTTCTTCCCCGGCAACGAGGAGATCGAGCGCAGGATCCTCAACGCGACCCGCTGGAACGCGGCCGTGATGGTCTCGCGCGCGCAGCGCCCCGGCATCGGCGTCGGCGGCCACATCGCCACCTTCGCCTCCTCGGCCTCCCTGTACGACGTGGGCTTCAACCACTTCTTCCGCGGCAAGGACGAGGGCGACGGCGGCGACCAGGTCTTCTTCCAGGGCCACGCCTCCCCGGGCATCTACGCGCGCGCGTACCTGCTCGACCGGCTCAGCGAGGAGCAGCTCGACGGCTTCCGGCAGGAGAAGTCGAAGTACCCGAACGCGCTGTCCAGCTACCCGCACCCGCGCTCGATGCCGGACTTCTGGGAGTTCCCGACGGTCTCCATGGGCCTCGGCCCGCTCGGCGCGATCTACCAGGCGCGGATGAACCGCTACATGGAGGCACGCGGTATCGCCGACACCTCCAAGTCGCATGTGTGGGCGTTCCTCGGCGACGGCGAGATGGACGAGCCGGAGTCGCTCGGCCAGCTGTCCATCGCCGCGCGCGAGGGCCTGGACAACCTGACCTTCGTCGTCAACTGCAACCTCCAGCGGCTCGACGGCCCGGTGCGCGGCAACGGCAAGATCATCCAGGAGCTGGAGTCGGTCTTCCGGGGCGCCGGCTGGAACGTGATCAAGCTGGTCTGGGACCGCACCTGGGACCCGCTGCTCGCCCAGGACCGCGACGGCGTGCTGGTCAACAAGATGAACACGACCCCGGACGGCCAGTTCCAGACGTACGCCACCGAGTCCGGCGCCTACATCCGGCAGCACTTCTTCGGCGACGACCACCGGCTGCGCGCGATGGTCGAGAACATGACCGACGACCAGATCCTGCACCTGGGCCGCGGCGGTCACGACCACCGCAAGATCTACGCGGCGTTCAAGGCGGCCAAGGAGCACAAGGGCCAGCCGACGGTCATCCTGGCGAAGACCATCAAGGGCTGGACGCTGGGCCCGAACTTCGAGGGCCGCAACGCCACGCACCAGATGAAGAAGCTGACGGTCGCGGACCTCAAGGGCTTCCGGGACCGGCTGCACCTGCCGATCTCCGACCAGGAGCTGGAGTCCGGCGTGCCGCCGTACTACCACCCGGGCCGGGACTCGGAGGAGATCCAGTACATGCACGACCGGCGCAAGGGCCTCGGCGGGTACGTCCCGACCCGCGTCGTGCGCTCCGAGCCGCTCGTACTGCCGGACGACAAGACGTACGCGACCGTGAAGAAGGGCACAGGTCAGCAGTCCATCGCCACGACGATGGCGTTCGTGCGACTGCTGAAGGACCTCATGCGGGACAAGGAGATCGGCAGGCGGTTCGTGCTGATCGCGCCGGACGAGTACCGCACGTTCGGCATGGACTCCTTCTTCCCGAGTGCGAAGATCTACAACCCGCTCGGCCAGCAGTACGAGGCGGTGGACCGCGATCTGCTGCTCGCGTACAAGGAGTCGCCCACCGGCCAGATGCTGCACGACGGCATCTCGGAGGCAGGCTGCACGGCCTCGCTGATCGCGGCGGGTTCGGCGTACGCGACGCACGGCGAGCCGCTCATCCCCGTCTACGTCTTCTATTCGATGTTCGGTTTCCAGCGCACCGGCGACCAGTTCTGGCAGATGGCCGACCAGTTGTCGCGCGGTTTCGTGCTGGGTGCGACCGCCGGTCGTACGACCCTGACCGGTGAGGGGCTGCAGCACGCGGACGGCCACTCGCAGCTGCTCGCCTCGACCAACCCGGCGTGCGTGGCCTACGACCCGGCGTACGCCTACGAGATCGCGCACATCGTCCAGGACGGCCTGCGCCGGATGTACGGCGGCGATGCCGAGCACCCGCACGGCGAGGACGTCTTCTACTACCTGACCGTCTACAACGAGCCCATCCAGCACCCGGCCGAGCCGGCGGACGTGGACGTCGAGGGCATCCTCAAGGGCATCCACAGGATCGGTGCGGGCACGGGCGGCGCCGTTCCGGCGCAGATCATGGCGTCCGGTGTCGCGGTGCCGTGGGCGCTGGAGGCGCAGAAGATCCTCGCCGAGGAGTGGAACGTGAAGGCCGACGTGTGGTCGGCGACCTCCTGGAACGAGCTGCGGCGCGAGGCCGTGGCCGTGGAGCAGCACAACCTGCTGCACCCGGAGGAGGAGCAGCGGGTGCCGTACGTGACGCAGAAGCTGAGCGGCTCGGAGGGTCCGTTCGTGGCCGTGTCCGACTGGATGCGCTCGGTTCCGGACCAGATCGCGCGGTGGGTGCCGGGCACGTACCAGTCGCTCGGCGCGGACGGCTTCGGCTTCGCCGACACCCGGGGTGCGGCCCGCCGCTTCTTCCACATCGACGCCCAGTCGATCGTGGTGGCGGTGCTGACCGAACTGGCCAAGGAGGGCAAGGTCGACCGGTCCGTGCTGAAGCAGGCCATCGACCGGTACCAGTTGCTGGACGTCTCCGCGGCGGATCCGGGAGCGGCCGGCGGCGACGCGTAGCGCTGGGCTTGTTTGAAGGGGTAAGGGGGCGGTGCCTGCGCACCGTCCCCTTACTTGTTCTTTACTATGCGGGCATGAACGAACAGTCGGCGCAGGCGCGTTGGGAGCGGCGCACCCAACGACCCCTGCTGGCGCTCGCGGTGGCGTTCGCCGTCGCCTATGCCGTGCCGATCGTGGACAACCCCGCGAGCCGGCCCCTGCTGGTCGTCTGCACGGCCACGGAGTGGGTGGTGTGGGGGGCGTTCGCCGTGGACTACCTCATGCGGCTGGCGCTCACCCGGCGGCGCCGGGAGTTCGTCCGGACCCACTGGATAGACCTGTGCGCGGTGGTACTGCCGCTCCTTCAGCCGCTGCGGTTGCTGCGGATGGTGTCGACGCTGCTGCTGGTGGGGCGGCGGGCGCGGATGGCTTCGCAGATCCGGCTCACGACGTATGTGGCCGGGGCGGTGGTCGGGCTGCTGATGTTCGGTTCGCTCGCCGTGCTGTCCGTGGAGCGGGAGTCACCGAAGGGGAACATCCGGACGCTGGGTGATGCGGTGTGGTGGTCGTTCACGACGATGACGACCGTGGGGTACGGGGATCATGCACCGACGACCGGGCTCGGGCGGATGATCGCGGTCGGGCTGATGCTGTCGGGGATCGCGTTGCTGGGTGTGGTGACGGCGAACATCGCGGCCTGGTTCATCTCCCGGTTCGAGAAGGATGACGTGGAGGAGCGGCGCCAGACGGAGGCGATTGCTTCTTTGACCGAGGAGATCCGGTTGCTGCGGGCCGAAGTGGCTCGGTTGGCCAGGGATCGCGAAGAGCAGCGGAGTTGACTTCATGAGCGCCCCAAAGGGGCGCGGGGATCTGCGCGACAAGCCCCCACCGACCCGTAGTCGAAGCGCGGCCCCCGCTTCAGCGGCCCCCCGCGGACGCGGACCGCGCTGCCCCCCTCCGGCAGCGCGCGCCGCGGTCCCGCGGTCCTCCCATGTCATGCGGAGGACTTGACCCACTGTGACCTGCGGCACGCACCGAGGGCGAGGAATCTTTAGCGGAGTCACCCTGATAGGCGAAATCCGCCGAGAACCGAGATCGTTCGCGGATCGTTCGACCCCCTCACGAAACGTGATCCCTGTCACTCGGTTACCGCGAGACCCTCTCGTTCTCCTAGTGTGTCCTCCCAGTGACTTCCTTCGATACCTCCCCGCAACTCAATGTCTGGCGCGCTCTGCTTGCCCTGAGCGTGGTGTTCGTGATGCTCGCGACCACCGGCTGGACCGCCCTGCGCACCCACCGGGAGTCGACCGCCCTGCAGGCCTCGCTCGCCAAGTGGGAGCACGGCAGCATCCACGGTCTCCACCTGCCGGACCCCGACAGTTCGCCGGCCCGGCTCGCCCACTTCTTCACCTCGCTCACCCCGCACGAGCGCGACCACCTCGCCCACCGCTACCCCCTCGCGGTCGGCAACATGAACGGCGCCCCCGTCTCCCTGCGCTACCGCGCCAACCGCATCGCACTGGAGCAGGCGCGCAAGGTCGAGAAGAAGCGCATGCACGACAGCCGCCTCAGCACGGCCGGCCAGCAGGACGCGGGCCGCCGTATGCATCGCTACGAGGCGCTGATGCACCCCGGCCGGCAGATCCTCGCCTTCGACCCCGAGGGCTCGGGCCGGGTCGCCGAGGTGTTCGGGAACCTCACCAGGGCCGAGCGGATCTCGGTCGTCGTCCCCGGCGTCGACACCGATCTGCTCACCTTCCAGAAGACGAACCGCAAGTACAGCGCCACGGTCGGCATGGCCGAGGCCCTGTACGCGGCCGAGCAGACGCAGGGCCCCACGACGCGTACGGCCGTGATCGCCTGGGCCGACTACACCGCCCCGGACGGACTCGGCGTGGACGCGGCCACGGGGCTGCGCGCCGCGGAGGGCGCCGTACGCCTGAACGCCCTGCTCGACGCCCTGCCCGGCCGGGCTCCGGTGTCGATGTTCTGCCACAGCTACGGCTCGGTGGTCTGCGGGGTCGCCGCGCACGACATGCCCCGCCGGGTGGCCGACATAGCAGTGGCCGCCAGCCCCGGCATGCGCGTCACCAAGGCCTCCCGCCTGGACACCTCGGCCCGGGTGTGGGCGATGCGGGACGCCACCGACTGGGTGCAGGACGTGCCCTACCTGGAGCTCGGCGGCCTCGGGCACGGCGCCGACCCGGTGTCCTCGGCGTTCGGCGCGCGGGTGCTGTCGGCGCAAGATGCGCAGGGCCACGCGGGCTATTTCCAGCCGGGCACGGACAGCCTGCGCAACCTCGCCTACGTCGGAGTGGGCGCGTACGACGAGGTGACCTGTGCCCGCGAGAACGACGCCTGCCGGGCAGGTCTGCCCGGCACGACGACGGCCGGACGCGCGTAGAAACAGCAGGAAGTGCGGTCTGCGCGGGTGGCGACGGAGGAGCACGTGCCGCATACGATGAGCCGCATGGGTGACGTACTGGCGGGTTTTCATGCCGTCTGGGAGTTCGAGTCCGACTCCGTGCTCATCCGTTACGAACGGGGGATTCGAACACCGAAGCTGTTCCAGGCGCTGGGCGAGCGGCGGATCCCGCTGTCCGCGCTGGAGGAAGTGATCCTCACCACGGGCAAGCGCGGCACGGTCGCCCTGCGACTACGGCCGCGCCCCGGCGCGGATCCGCTGATGGAGGCGGCCGCCGGGCAGCTGCGCGAGGGCTCCGACCCGTACCGGCTGGTGCTGCCGGCCGAGCGGTCGACGCTCGCCGAGTACTACGCCGACGAGCTGAAGGGGCTGCTGACCGAGTCCGGGCCGGCCGACCGGTACCTGGTGACCGCACCCGAGGCGCCCCTCCAGTTCAAGGCGTACGACGGGAAGGCGTCCTTCGACGGGACGTCGGTGCGGTTCCGGTGGTCCTGGACGGGGGCGTCCTCGGCAAAGTGGAAGGCCGGGGACCAGAGCTTCGCGGTCACCGACCTCAGCGGGGTGGAGTGGCGGTCGCCGGAGGTCTTCGAAGGACATCTGCGGCTGCTGCGGCGCTCGGCCGGTTCAGCGGAGTCTGCGCAGCCCGATCAGGATCTGGCGTCCGTGGTGTTCGGGCTGGGGTACGGGCCTGTGCACGAGTCGCTGCCGTTCGCTGCGGCCGTGCTGGCAGCGGTACGCACGCGGGGGCCGGTACCGGCGGTACCGGCCCCGTCGCGGCGGGACCCTGCCGACATCGCCGAGCGGATCCGGCATCTCGGGGAGCTGCATCAGGCGGGGTTGGTCACGGACGAGGAGTTCTCCTCGAAGAAGGCCGAGTTGCTGGCCGAGTTGTAGCGTCTGCCGGGGGCGGAGTCAGCGCTCCCTTGCGTAGAAGCTGATCTTTCTGTCCAGGACGGCCAGCGTGTCGTGCAGTTCTGCGATCCTGGACAGGACGTCCCTGCGGGTCGACTCCAGCAGCTGCTGGCGCTCCGCGTAGGTGCTCTCGCCCTCTCTCACCAGCTCCGCGTACCGGACCATGTCCGCCACCGGCATGCCGGTCAGGCGCAGCTTGGTCACGAAGTCCAGCCAGTCCAGGTTGCGGTTGGTGTAGCGGCGCTGGCCGGTGTGGGAGCGGTCGACGTGCGGCATCAGGCCGATCCGCTCGTACCAGCGCAGCGTGTGCGCGGTCAGGCCGGTGAAGGCGACGACCTCGCTGATCGTGTAGCGGTCCTGGCCGTCGGGGCGGGGATGGCGCCGGGGTGGGGCGGAGCAGATGTCGGCGGGGGTGGCCTGCTCGGTGTCCGCTGGCGTGGTCTGCATCACCGTCATGCCCCCACGCTATGGCCTTCGAGTGCACTCCAAGCAAGCGGAACCCGGTAAGAAATCCGGCCGCGCGACGGACCGGCGCATCCGCCGAGGCGGAGCCGCGGTACGCGTCGCATAGGCTCACCGGCATGTCGTTGCAGAGTCTGGCACTGATCGAGAACTGGCCCGTCCCGACCGCCGCGGCGGGTGTCGTACGGGCCGACGGGACCGTCCTCGGGACCGGTGGGCCCGTCGGGCACCGCTTTCCGCTGGCCTCGGTGACCAAGCCGCTGGCGGCGTACGCGGCACTCGTCGCGTACGAGGAGGGGGCCGTCGAGCTGGACGAGCCGGCCGGGCCGCCCGGGGCGACCGTCCGCCATCTGCTCGCGCACACCTCCGGGCTGGCCTTCGACGAGCACCGGGTGACGGCTCCTGCCGGGGAGCGGCGGCTGTACTCCAACGCCGGGTTCGAGCAGCTCGGGGATCACATCGCCAAGGCGACGGACATTCCCTTCGCCGAGTATCTGCGGCAGGCCGTGCTGGAGCCGCTGGGGATGACGTCGACGTCGCTGGAGGGCTCGCCGGCGAAGGACGGTGTGTCCACGGTGGAGGATCTGCTGCGGTTCGCGGCGGAGGTGCAGGCGCCGAGGCTGCTGGATCCGCGGACGGTGGCGGAGGCGATGAGCGTGCAGTACCCGGGGACGAAGGGGGTGCTCCCCGGCTACGGCCACCAGAACCCGAACGACTGGGGGCTGGGCTTCGAGATCCGGGACTCCAAGTCGCCGCACTGGACGGGGAGTTCGTCGTCGGCGCGGACATTCGGACACTTCGGGCAGTCCGGTACGTTCCTGTGGATCGACCCTGATGCGGGGGTTGCGGGCGTCGCCCTGACGGACCGGGCGTTCGGGCCCTGGGCGATCGAGGCGTGGCCGGTGTTCACGGATGCGGTGCTCGCGGAGCTGCGGGGCTGAGGTCAGGGCGGGGGGCGCTTACCGGCGCCGGCCGGGTGCCGCCAGCTACGGGGTCATCTCCCACAGCAGGAGTTCCGCTGCCGTGACCCCCACCGCCTCCAGGCTCTCCGCCCCCGTGATCCGAACCGAATCTCCCGGGCCGAGGGTCTCCCCGTCCAGGCGGATCTCCCCGTGAACCACATGGGCATACACGTACGCCGCGTCCGGTATCGCCGTTCGCTCCCCCGGGAGCAGGCGGCGGACGTGGAGCATCGCGCCCGCGCCGGGGACGGCGTACGGGGTGGAGTCGGCGATGCCGTGGATGATCTCGTAGGACGGATCGCCGCCCGGTTCCAGGGGCGCCAGCCACATCTGGAGGAAGGTCAGCGGCACCGACGCGTCGTTGCGTTCCACATGGCGGACGCCCGCCGCCGCGCTCAGGTGCTGGACGTCTCCGGGGCGGACCCGGGTCTCGTGGCCCGTGGAGTCGCGGTGGGTCAGTTCGCCCTCGACGACCCAGGTGACGATCTCGGTGTGGCTGTGCGGATGCTCGTCGAAGCCGGCTCCGGGCGCCAGCCGCTCCTCGTTACAGGCGATCACCGCGCCGAAACGCAGGTTCCCGGGGTCGTAGTGCGGGCCGAAGGAGAAGGCGTGGCGGGTGTCGATCCCGGTCTCCGGGTCCCCTCCGCGGTAGCGCTCGCCGGCGCGCCGTACGTCCATCACGCGCACCACCGTAGACCTCACTCCTGACCCGGCGGCGCACGGTCCCGTCCGGATAAGGCAGTCTTGTCCCGTGCCCGAACCCGAATCCCACCGCAGCGAACCCGCAGCCCAGCGCGTCCACCCGCACTCCGCGACCCTGAAGCGGCTGGAGAGGTCCTCCGGGAGTCTCGCCGCGCAGGCCATCGCACGCATGGACGAGACCCTGCCGTGGTACCGGGCCATGCCCCCGGAGAACCGTTCCTGGATCGGGCTCGTGGCCCAGGCGGGCATCGCCGCGTTCACCGAGTGGTTCCGGCATCCGGATGCGCCCCAGGCGATCTCCACGGATGTCTTCGGGACGGCACCCCGCGAGCTGACCCGGGCCATCACGCTGCGGCAGACCGTGGAGATGGTGCGGACCACCATCGAGGTCATGGAGAGCGCGATCGACGAGGTCGCGGCTCCGGGTGACGAGAGCGTGCTGCGCGAGGCGCTGCTCGTGTACGCCCGGGAGATCGCCTTCGCCACCGCGCAGGTCTACGCCCAGGCCGCCGAGGCACGCGGTGCCTGGGACGCGCGGCTGGAGTCGCTGGTCGTCAACGCCGTGCTCAGCGGGGAGGCCGACGAGGGCGCCGTGAGCCGGGCCGCCGCGCTCGGGTGGAACTCGCCGGAGCATGTGTGCGTCGTGCTCGGGACCGCGCCCGACGGGGACAGCGAGCTGACCGTCGAGGCCATCCGGCGGGCCGCCCGGCATGCCAAGCTCCAGGTGCTCACGGGGGTGCTCGGGGACCGGCTCGTCGTCATCGCCGGGGGCAGCGCGAATCCGCTCGCCGTGGCCAAGTCGCTGATCGGGCCGTACGCCGCAGGGGCGGTCGTCGCCGGGCCGGTCGTCGCCGACCTGCTGGCGGCCACGCGGTCCGCGCAGGCCGCCGCGGCGGGACTGAAGGCGTGTTTGGCCTGGCAGGACGCGCCGCGGCCGGTGCTGGCGGACGATCTGCTGCCGGAGCGTGCCATCGCGGGCGATCCGAGCGCCCGCGAGCAGTTGGTGGAGGAGATCTACAGACCGCTGGAGGAGGCGGGCTCGGCGCTCCTGGAGACCCTGAGTGTCTACCTGGAGCAGGCGAGCAGCCTGGAGGGCGCGGCCCGGATGCTCTTCGTTCACCCGAACACCGTGCGCTACCGGCTCCGACGTGTGACAGATGTCACCGGCTGGTCGCCCTCGGATGTACGATCCGCGTTCACACTGCGAATCGCGCTGATCCTGGGGCGTCTCGCCGATGGAGACCCCCAAGTCTAGGCTTTTGTCGGGTACCCACAAAAGCCCCACGCGTTCTTCGTCCCAGTCCCCACGGGCGGCCGTGGCCGTCCCCAAGAGAGAGTGTGAGAGTGCTCGTACTCGTCGCTCCCGGCCAGGGCGCCCAGACGCCCGGCTTCCTGACCCCCTGGCTCGACCTCCCCGGTGCCGCTGACCGCGTCGCCGCGTGGTCGGACGCCATCGGACTGGACCTGCTCCACTACGGGACCCAGGCCGACGCGGACGCCATCCGGGACACCGCGGTGGCGCAGCCGCTGCTGGTCGCCGCCGGGCTCCTGTCCGCCGCGGCACTCGGTGACATCGCCGAGATCGCTCCGGGCGCCGTCGCCGGTCACAGTGTCGGCGAGTTCACCGCCGCCGCGGTCGCGGGTGTCCTGAACGACACCACCGCGCTGAGTCTGGTCCGCAAGCGGGGACTGGCCATGGCCGACGCCGCCGCGATCACCGAGACCGGTATGGCGGCGCTGCTCGGCGGCGACCCCGAGGTCTCCGTCGCACACCTGGAGAAGCTGGGCCTGACCCCGGCGAACATCAACGGCGCGGGCCAGATCGTCGCCGCCGGAACGCTGGAGCAGCTCGCCGCGCTGAGCGAGGACAAGCCCGAGGGCGTCCGCAAGGTCGTCCCGCTGAAGGTGGCCGGCGCCTTCCACACCCAGCACATGGCCCCCGCCGTCGAGGTCCTGTCCAAGGCCGCCGTGGAGCTCACGCCGGCCGACCCGAAGGTCACCTACGTCTCCAACAAGGACGGCAGGACCGTCGCCACCGGCACGGAGGTGCTGGAGCGGCTGGTCGGCCAGGTCGCCAACCCCGTGCGCTGGGACCTGTGCATGGAGACCTTCCAGGAGCTGGGCGCCACCGCGCTCATCGAGGTGTGCCCGGGCGGCACGCTGACCGGCCTGGCCAAGCGCGCCATGCCCGGCGTCAAGTGGCTGGCGCTGAAGACCCCTGACGACCTCGACGCTGCCCGCGAGCTCATCGCCGAGGCGTCGACTCCTGCCGCTGACGCGGCGGGCGCCTGACGAAGGAGCCCCAGAGCATGTCGAAGATCAGGCCCAGCAAGGGCGCCCCGTACGCGCGCATCCTCGGCGTCGGCGGCTACCGGCCGACCCGCATCGTGCCCAACGAGGTGATCCTCGAGAAGATCGACTCCTCCGACGAGTGGATCCGTTCGCGCTCCGGCATCGAGACCCGGCACTGGGCGGGCCCCGAGGAGACGGTCGCCGCGATGGCCATCGAGGCCTCCGGCAAGGCGATCGCCGACGCGGGCATCGACGCCGAGCAGATCGGCGCCGTGGTCGTCTCGACCGTCTCGCACTTCAGCCAGACCCCGGCCGTCGCCACCGAGATCGCCGACAAGCTCGGCACGAACAAGGCCGCCGCCTTCGACATCTCGGCCGGCTGCGCGGGCTTCGGCTACGGCCTGACCCTCGCCAAGGGCATCGTGGCGGAAGGTTCCGCCGAGTACGTGCTCGTCATCGGCGTGGAGCGGCTGAGCGACCTGACCGACCTGGAGGACCGGGCGACGGCCTTCCTGTTCGGCGACGGCGCCGGCGCGGTCGTGGTCGGCCCCTCCCAGGAGCCGGCGATCGGCCCGACCGTGTGGGGCTCCGAGGGCGACAAGTCCGAGACCATCAAGCAGACCGTTCCGTGGGACCGGTTCGCCATCGGCGACGTCTCCGAGCTGCCCCTCGACAGCGAGGGCAACATCAAGTTCCCTGCGATCACGCAGGAGGGCCAGGCGGTGTTCCGCTGGGCCGTGTTCGAGATGGCGAAGGTCGCCCAGCAGGCGCTGGACGCGGCCGGAATCACCGCGGACGACCTGGACGTCTTCATCCCGCACCAGGCCAACGTGCGGATCATCGACTCGATGGTGAAGACGCTGAAACTGCCGGAGCATGTCACGGTCGCCCGTGACATCCGCACCACCGGCAACACCTCGGCCGCCTCGATTCCGCTCGCGATGGAGCGGCTTCTGGCGACCGGCGAGGCGAAGAGCGGCGACACCGCGCTCGTCATCGGATTCGGGGCGGGTCTCGTCTACGCCGCCACGGTCGTTACCCTCCCCTAGGCACTCCGTGCCGGGTCATGTGATCCGGTGCGGGTTCCGCACGACCTGCCGCTGTCGCGGCGGGCGCCGTAAAACCGTCTGGAAATCGAAGAAGGAGCGCCTGACATGGCCGCCACTCAGGAAGAGATCGTCGCCGGTCTCGCCGAGATCGTGAACGAGATCGCCGGGATCCCCGTTGAGGACGTCCAGCTGGACAAGTCCTTCACCGACGACCTGGACGTCGACTCGCTGTCCATGGTCGAGGTCGTCGTCGCCGCCGAGGAGCGCTTCGACGTGAAGATCCCGGACGAGGACGTCAAGAACCTCAAGAGCGTCGGTGACGCCACCAAGTACATCCTCGAGCACCAGGCCTGAGCCACCCTTTAGGCCAGGCTGCAAGGCCCCGCCACCCGGCGGTGGCGCCGTAGATTCCCGCATCCGTTGGAGAAAGAATTCCCGTGAGCCCGACCAATCGCACCGTGGTCGTCACCGGTATCGGCGCAACCACACCGCTGGGTGGCGATGCAGCCTCGACCTGGGAGGCCCTGGTCGCCGGCACGTCCGGTGTCAGCCTTCTGGAGCAGGAGTGGGCGGCCGAGCTGCCCGTTCGTATCGCCGCGCAGATCGCCGTCGAGCCGGGCGAGATCATCCCCCGGCCGCAGGCCCGCAAGCTGGACCGGTCCGCTCAGTTCGCGCTGATCGCCGCTCAGGAGGCCTGGAAGGACGCCGGTTTCACCGCCAAGGCCGGTGAGGACCCGTCCGTGAACCCCGACCGTCTGGGTGCGGTCGTCGCCTCCGGCATCGGCGGTGTGACGACGCTCCTGGACCAGTACGACATCCTCAAGGAGAAGGGCGTACGCCGCGTCTCCCCGCACACCGTGCCGATGCTGATGCCCAACTCCCCGGCGGCCAACGTCGGTATCGAGCTGGGTGCCCGCGCCGGTGTGCACACCCCGGTCTCGGCCTGCGCCTCGGGCGCGGAGGCCATCGGGTACGCGATCGAGATGATCCGCACCGGGCGTGCGGACGTGGTCGTGGCCGGTGGTACCGAGGCCGCCATCCACCCGCTGCCCATCGCCGCCTTCGGCAACATGATGGCGATGTCCAAGAACAACGACGACCCGCAGGGCGCCTCGCGTCCCTACGACGCCGGCCGGGACGGCTTCGTGCTCGGCGAGGGCGCCGGTGTGATCGTCCTGGAGTCCGAGGAGCACGCGAAGGCCCGCGGTGCCCGGATCTACGTCGAGGCGGTCGGCCAGGGTGTCTCCGCCGACGCCCACCACATCACGCAGCCCGAGCCGTCCGGCAACGGCATCGCGCACGCGCTGCAGAACCTGCTGGACAACACGGATCTGAAGCCGGCCGAGATCGTGCACGTGAACGCTCACGCCACGTCGACGCCGCAGGGCGACGTCGCCGAGATCAAGGCGCTGCGGAAGGTGTTCGGGGACGACGTCGACCACATGGCGATCTCCGCGACCAAGTCGATGACCGGGCATCTGCTGGGTGGCGCGGGCGGTGTCGAGACCGTCGCGTCGATCCTGGCGCTGGTGAACCGTACGGCTCCGCCGACGATCAACGTGGACAACCTCGACCCCGAGGTCAACGCCGATGTGGTGACCGGTGAGGCGAGGGCGCTGCCCGAGGGCCGGATCGCTGTGCTGAACGACTCGTTCGGTTTCGGCGGGCACAACGTGGTCCTGGCGTTCCGGACCGTCTGAGTCCCGTAACGCTGAATGGCCCGGTCTCCTGTGGTGGAGGTCGGGCCATTGTCGTCGGGGTGTCTCAGACCACCTGGTGCAGCCAACGTACCGGTGCTCCCTCTCCTGCATAGCGGAACGGCTCCAGTTCGTCGTCCCACGGCTTGCCCAACAGCTTGGACAGCTCGGCCTCCAGGTCGCTCTCCCCGCGCCGGCTGCGCAGCAGGGCCGCGCGCAGGCGGTCCTCGGGGATGAGGATGTCGCCGTGGAGGCCGGTGACGGCGTGGAAGATGCCGAGGTCGGGGGTGCAGCTGTAGCGCTCGCCCTCGGCGGTGGGGCAGGGCTCTGCGGTGACCTCGAAGCGGAGGAGGTGCCAGCCGCGCAGGGCGGAGGCGAGCTTGGAGGCCGTGCCGACCTCGCCCTGCCAGGAGAACTCCGAGCGCCAGGTGCCCGGGGCCGCGGGCTGCCGGATCCAGTCCAGGCTGACGCGCGTGCCGAGCACCCCGGCGACGGCCCACTCGACGTGCGGGCACAGCGCGCGCGGCGCGGAGTGCACGTACAGAACTCCACGTGTCGTCACCGGAACCTCCGGGCAGAGCGGGACATCTTGCGGACTGGCTGGGCGGCAGTGGCACGACGGCCGCGTTGATGGCGAGGCTACCCTGCGGCGGCGCAAGGAGTGTGACGTACCGTCGGTCCCGGTGCCAGGAAACCCCCGCCATTCACCCAGGGGGACGCTTGTACGGGTGTGAGCCGTTCCATCGAGCCGGGCCGGGAACTCCCGCGCGTTGTTATGGGAGGGAGCAGTACACCGTCGAACGAGGGGACCAGCAGGGATGCGGAAGCGAAGGCACCGTGCGCGAGCCGCCCTTGCCGTGGTGGTGACGGCCATGCTGGCGACGGCGGGCTGTGACGCCTTCGGCGGGAGCGGCGCCGACGGTACGGACTCCGGGGCGAGCGCGTCGCGTTCCGCGGCGAAGCCCGCGCCGGTGTGGAACCGCAGCCCGCACTCGATCGCCGCGGTCGGCGACTCCATCACGCGCGGCTTCGACGCGTGCACGGTGCTCACCGACTGCCCCGAGGTGTCCTGGGCGACGGGCAGCGACGCCAAGGTGGACAGCCTGGCGGTGCGGCTGCTCGGGGTGACGGGGGCGGCGCAGCGCAGCTGGAACTACGCGGTGACCGGCGCCCGGATGTCCGACCTGCCGGAGCAGATGGTCCAGGCGGCCACCCGCAGCCCCGAGTTGGTCACGGTGATGGTCGGAGCGAACGACGCCTGCCGCTCGTCGGCGCGGGCGATGACCTCGGTGGCCGGCTTCCGCGCGGACTTCGAGGAGGCGATGAGCACGCTGCGCTCGGCGCTGCCGAAGACGCAGGTGTACGTGGCGAGCGTGCCGAACCTGAAGCGGCTGTGGTCCGAGGGCCGCGAGAACCCGCTGGGCAAGCAGGTGTGGAAGCTGGGGATCTGCCCGTCGATGCTGCGTGACGCGGACGACCTCACCGGCGCGGCCACCCTGCGCCGGGACAAGGTGCAGCAGCGGGTGGAGGCCTACAACGCGGTGCTGAAGGACGTGTGCGCCAAGGACCGCCGCTGCCGCTTCGACGGCAACGCCGTCTTCGACTACAGCTTCGACACGGAGCAGCTCAGCCACTGGGACTGGTTCCACCCGGGCCGCAACGGCCAGGCCAGGCTGGCCGAGATCGCCTACCGCACGGTCACCGCGGAGCGGCCGTGACCTAGGGTTTCCCACATGAGCGAACTTTTCGGCACACTTTCCGACGGCACCCCGGTGCACCGCTGGACCCTGCAGCGGGCCGGAGTGCGGGTGCGCGTGCTGTCGTACGGCGGGATCGTGCAGTGCGTCGAGGTCCCGGACCGGGACGGACGAGCGGCGGACGTGGTGCTGGGGTTCGCCGGACTCGACGGCTATCTGGAGCACCCGGGGCCGTATCTGGGCGCTCTGGTCGGCCGGTACGCCAACCGCATCGCGGGCGGCCGCTTCCCGCTGGACGGCCGGACGTACGCACTGGCGCGGAACAACGGGCCCAACTCCCTGCACGGCGGTGAGCGGGGCTTCGACAAGCGGGTGTGGCAGGCCGAGCCGGTCGAGCACGGCGTACGCCTGACGCGGGTCAGCCCGCACGGCGAGGAGGGCTTCCCGGGCCGGCTGGAGGTCGCGGCCACCTACACGCTGGACGCGTCCGGTGCGCTGCGGATCGCCTACGAGGCGGTCACGGACGCGCCGACCGTGGTCACCCTCACCCACCACGGGTACTGGAACCTGAGCGGTTCCGGCCACGCCGGCGGACACGAGCTGCGGCTCGCCGCCTCCCGGTACACCCCCGTCGACGCGGACCTGATCCCCACCGGAGCCCTGGCGGACGTGACCGGCTCCCGCTTCGACTTCCGTACGGCCCGCAAGGCCGGCTCCGGCTACGACCACAACTTCGTCCTGGACAAGGGCGTGACCGGTGCGGCCGAGGAGGTGGCCGAGCTGCACGACCCGGCGTCCGGGCGGGTGCTCACCGTGGCCACGACCGAGCCGGGCCTCCAGCTCTACACCGCCGACCACCTGAGCGGCCCCTTCGCCCCCGGCGACGGCATCGCCCTGGAGACGCAGCACTTCCCGGACTCCCCCAACCGCCCGGAGTTCCCGAGCACGGTGCTACGGCCGGGCGAGGTCTACCGCTCGGAGACGGTGTACGGCTTCTCGGTGCGCTAGACGGTCTCGCCGCGCATGCGCTTGGCCGCCTTGCCCAGCAGGGCCATCGCGCCTCCGCAGATCAGCAGCGTGCTGCCGCCCGCCGCGATCGCGGTCGGATCGACGCTCTTGATGCCCTCGCCGGTCACGGTCGTGGCCAGCACGAAGATGATCGAGTACAGGCTCCGGCCGACCTTCGCGCCGGCCGGGATCACCTGGAGCAGCTGCGGGACAGTGGTCGCGGCGGCCAGGGCCATGCCGAAGGGCAGGGCCGCGCCGAGCATGAGCGCGCCGAAGCCGAGGGAGTTGCCGTACGCACCCCAGCCGGCGCCCTTGTAGAGCAAATAGCCGGTCGCGGCGAGGGACAGCAGGACGAGCAGGATGTTGAGGTAGGCGGCCTGCGTGGCCGCCTTGCGGGCGCCGGGCAGATGGGCGGCCGGGGAGCGCCAGGCGTCCGGGGTGATCAGCCGCAGCTGCCGTTTGAGGGCCTGCATCCGCAGCAGGTTGAAGACTCCGAAGGCGAGCAGGGCCAGTCCGGCGGCAGCGGCGGCGAAACCGACGGGGCTGTGCGTGAAGCCGTAGTGGGCGCCGCCGAAGAGGAGCGGGACGCCGAGGACGAAGCCGTAGGCCATGGGCTTGGCCTTCGCCTGGATCTTCAGCACCAGGTCGCGCTGGTCCGGGGTGAGGTTGGGGTCCAGCCGCATCCGGCCCTCGCCGACGTGCTGGGCGGGAGGCGGGGGCTGGTGCGGGACCGGCTGCTGGTGGGGGTTGTACTGGTGGGGCGGGTACGGCTGGGCGGCCTGGTGCGGCGGGTACGGCTGGTAGCCCTGCTGCTGCGGCGGGTACGGCTGCTGGTACTGCGGTTGCTGGTACTGCGGCTGCTGCCCGTACGGCCCCGGCTGCTGCTGTTGCTGCTGGCCTGGATACATGGTGTTCTCCCCCGTGCCGTGCCCGGTGTCTCCGGTGTTCGCGGCCCGGGAGTCTGCCATATCCGTCCGGACGTGCTGAGCCCCGGTCCAGGGGTCAGGTCCCGGACCGGGGCTGTTCGTGGGGGACTTGTCCCGGATCAGACGTTAATCGGCGCGGTCAGCCGATGGTCGCTGATCGAGCGGCTCGCCGTGATCTCGTACGAACCTTTCACAAACGCCCACGACTTCACCGTGTCGTCCCAGACCTCGAAGGTCCGCCGGGGCAGTTCGACGCTCACCTCGACGCTCTCGCCCGGCCCGGCCTGAACGCCCGCGAAGGCGGCCAGCCAGCGGGCCGGGCGGCCGGTGTCGGGCTCGGCCGGAGCGACGTAGACCTGCACGACCTCGCGGCCGGCCCGGTCGCCGGTGTTGCGGACGCGGATGCGCGCGGTGGTGCCGTCGAGCTCCAGGGACTCGTAGGCCCAGTCGGTGTAGCCGAGGCCGTGTCCGAAAGGGTACGACGGGGTGCGGCCGGCCCGCTCCCAGGCGCGGTAGCCGATGAAGACGCCCTCGGTGTAGGGCAGTTCGCCCTGGGCGGGGGTCACCTGGGAGACCGGGGCGTCGGTCAGGGAGCCCCAGGTGGTGGGGAGCCGGCCGCCGGGCTCGTGGGCGCCGGTCAGTACGTCGGCGAGGGCGGCCCCGCCCTCCTGGCCGGGGAACCAGCTGAGCAGTACGGCGGCGACCTCGTCCCGCCAGGGCAGCTCCACCGGGGAGCCGGAGTTGACGACCACGACGGTGTTCGGGTTGGCGGCGGCGACGGCGCGGACCAGGTCGTCCTGACGGCCGGGCAGGCGGAGGTCGGTGCGGTCGAAGCCCTCGGACTCGACGCGGTCGGTGGTGGCGACCGTGACGACGGCCGTGTCGGCGGCGCGGGCGGCCTCGACGGCCTCGGCGATCAGTTCGTCGGGGTCGCGCTGCGGGGCGGAGTGGGCGAGGGCGAAGGCGACGACCTTCACGGGGATGGTGTCGGGGAGCCGGACGACGTGGGTGAGGGAGACGTCGACGGTCCGGCCCGCGGTGAGTTCGGCCTGGGCGCGGGGTGCGGGGGCACCGAAGAAGGCCTCGAAGGGGTCGTCCTTGCCGGGGCGCTGGATGTCGTCGTAGTACGTCGTCCCGTCGACGGTGAGCGTGAAGGCGCCCATGCCCTTGATGCCGAAGGTGTGCGGGCCGGACTCGCGCGGGGTGAAGGTGCCGGTCAGTTCGACGGTGTGGAGCTTGTCGTGGGTGACGCCCTCGGGGAGGTCGGAACCCATCCACTGGATCTGCCCGCCCGGAGCCGAACGGGTGCCGATGACGTTGCCGTCGGCGTCGCGGCAGACCGTGCGGAGCGTGAAGCCCCGGTCGGCGACGGCGAGTTCGGTGGCCGGGTCGGCGCCGACGGCGTAGCTGAGGGTGCCGGCGGGGAGGGCGGCGGTGAGGCCGTCGAGCGGGGAGACGATCCGGGCCGGGAAGACGGTGGCGGAGCCGCCGCCGAGGACGCGGGCGTCGCGGGCGGCGGAGCCGATCAGGGCCACCGTGCCGGGCTTGAGCGGGAGGGCGCCGCGTTCGTTGCGGACGAGGACGAAGGAGCGGCGGGCGATCTCGCGGGCCAGGGCCTCGCCGTCGACCGGCGCGGGCGGCTCGGCGACGACCGGTTCGGCGCCGTCCAGGATGCCGACGCGGGCCGCCAGGCGCAGCACCCGGCGTACGGCGGCGTCGACCGTGGCCTCGGCGACCTCGCCGTCCCGGACCGCCTGGGCGAGGGCCTCGCCGTAGACGGTCTCGGGGCCGGGCATGGCCACGTCCAGACCGCCGTTGATGGCACCCACCGTGTCCCGGGCGGCCATCCAGTCGGAGACGTTGAAGCCGTCGAAGCCCCACTCGCCCCGCAGGACTTCGTCGACCAGGTGGTGGTGCTCGGTCATCGTCGTGCCGTTGACCATGTTGTAGGCGGTCATGATGCCCCAGGGGCGGGCGTTCTCGACGATCGCCTCGAAGGGGGCGAGGTACAGCTCGCGCAGGGCGCGTGCGGAGACCAGGTTGTTCACGGTGAAGCGGTCGGTCTCGGCGTCGTTGGCGACGAAGTGCTTGACGGTGGTGCCGACGCCGCCGGACTGTACGCCGGTGACGTAACCGGCGCCGATCGCGCCCGTCAGGTACGGGTCCTCGCTGTAGGCCTCGAAGTGGCGGCCGCCGAGCGGGGAGCGGTGCAGGTTGACGGTGGGGGCGAGCAGGACGTGGACGCCCTTGCGGCGAGCCTCCTGGGCGAGCAGCGTGCCGGCCCGGCGGGCGAGGGCGGGGTCCCAGGTGGCGGCGAGCGCGGTCGGTGAGGGCAGGGCGACAGAGGGGTCGTCGGCGGTCCAGCGCACGCCCCGCACGCCGATCGGGCCGTCGGACATGACGAGGGTTTTCAGGCCGATCTCCGGCAGGGCGGGCAGGGTCCACATGTCCTGGCCGGCCAGCAGCCGCGCCTTGGCGTCGAGGTCGAGCCGCCCGAGGGCCGCCTCCACCACCGCTTCGCGGGCCTCGTCTGTGCGCGCCTTGTCCGTGCGCGCCTTGTCCGTCTCCGCCACGGCGGTACCTCCTCGCTGAAGTCCCTCGGTTCCCTCTCATCCTGCATCCGCTACCTGTAGAGCGGTAGGTTTTGTTATCTTGCCGTTATATTCAGCTCTCGTGGATGCCGTACGGTGACGGCATGAACGCGAGGGTCAGGAGCGAGGAGCGGCGCGCGGAGATCGTCGGGGCGGCCCTGGAGGTGATCGCCGAGCGCGGCTACCGGGGGGCGAGCCTGGCCGCCGTGGCCGAGCGGGTCGGGCTGACCCAGCAGGGGCTGCTGCACTACTTCCCGACGAAGGACGCCCTGCTGGTGGCGGTGCTCCAGGAGCGCGACCGGTGGGACGCGGTGCCGGACACCCGGTGGCGGATCGACCTGCTGGCCTCACTGGTCGAGTACAACGCGATGCGCCCCGCCATCATCCAGACCTTCTCGGCGCTGCTCGGCGAGAGCGTGACGGAAGGGCACCCGGCGCGCGCCTACTTCACCGAGCGCTACGCCCAGGTCCGCGAGAACATGACGGCGGTTCTGCGCGCAGAATACGGCGACCGGTTGCCTAACGGCCTCACCCCCGAGCGCACCGCGCCGCTGCTCATCGCAGTGATGGACGGCCTCCAGTACCAGTGGCTGCTGGACCCGGAGTCGGTCGACATGCCGGGCGCGTTCCGGGACTTCCTGCGCCTGCTGGGCGAGCCGGTGGAGTGAGGGTCACTGGTCCCAGATGTGGGCGAGGGTCTTGCTGATCACGCAGACGACAGCGAAGGCGACCGCCCAGGTGTGCGCCCCGGCGGCGTACAGCGCCAAGGCGCCCGCGCCGAACCAGAGCACTTCGAACGCGACGCGGGCCGCACCCCGGACCTTGAACCTCGCCCGCGGAGACCCGAACAGCCCCCACAGCCAGCCGAGGGCGCCCGCCCCGAAGACGCCGATCAGGAGGCCGCCGGTGCCGCCATGGGTGTACCCCCAGTACCAGGCGGACCCGAGGACGCCGAGCTCCAGCAGGAGTATGACGCCGAGGTTGACGGCCTTCGCTGTCTTCACGGGCGGCAGTATCACCTGTCCGCCGGTACCGCCGCCACGATTTCGACCGCCGTCGCGGCTCGTTCGCACCATGGCGTAGACCACTCCCCTCACGCGATACTTCCGCCGTCCACCGCACCACGCGCCCCACAGCGACGGAAGGACCCCGACTCCCGTGACCTCGCTCCGCATACGGACCGCCGTCCTCGGCATGGCCCTGCTGGCCGGCCTGTCGGCCCCGACCACGACGGCCGCCGCCGGAACGGCCCTCTCTCCCACCGTCGAGGAACAACGGCTCGACCAGGCCGTACCGCAGGAGATCCTCGCGCGCTCCGGATTCGCCGACGTGGCACCGGAGTTCACCCGCGAGCTGGCGGACGCCCACTCCTACGCGCAGGCCCGCCGCATCGTCGTACACGAAGGATCGGCGCTGTGGCGGCGGGCCGTGGACCGGGCGCAGGGGCGGGGGACGGCGGGCGGCGACCTCAGCCGGGACGACGACCGGCCGCTGTACTGGGCGCGGCTGGCAATGACCAGGGAAGTGCGCACCTGGGAAGCCGGGTTCGCCCTCACCGACACCCAGCGCACCGATCTGCTCGACCAGTTGGAGCGCACCTCGCGCGGCCAGACCGACATCCGCTACCCCCGCCGACCGCACCTCAGGCGCATCCTGCTCACCGGGTTCGACCCCTTCACCCTCGACCGGGACATCCGCATCTCCAATCCGTCCGGGGCGAGTGCGCTCGCGCTCGACGGCACGGTGGTCGAGACGGCCGAGGGACCCGCCCGTGTGGAGACGGCGGTGTTCCCCGTGCGCTGGCAGGACTTCGCGGACGGCACCGTCGAGCGGACGCTGCGGCCGTACCTTCCCGAGGTCGATCTGTTCACCACCGTGAGCCAGGGCCGCATCGGGCGCTTCGACGTCGAGCGCACCAACGGAGCCTGGCGGGGCGGCTTCCCCGACAACGACAACGCCTCGCGCACCGAGACCGTCCCCGTCACCGATCCGGCCACGCAGCCCCAGTGGACGACGACGACCCTGCCGTACGCCTCGATCGCGGCCGCGGACACGGGCCGGTTCCCCGTGTACGACCACACGGAGGTGACCGAGATCCCCGCGGGCGGTACCGTCCCGGTCGTACGGCCGGACGGCCCGACCTCCGGCTCGACGGCCCGGGCCGGGGGCGGCGGGGACTACCTCTCCAACGAGATCGCCTACCGCGCGACCCTGCTGCGGGACCGCCTCGGCCTGCACGACACCCTGCCGGGCGGCCATGTGCACACGCCGGTCCTGCAGTTCGGCGCGGGCAACACCGACCCGGCGACGGGGACGGTGACCGACCCCGAGTTCGTGCGCAACCGGCTGGACATCATCGCGCAGGTGCGGTCGATCGTGACGGTGGCGGCGGGGGCCACGTTCAGGAAGTGACCCGCTCGTCGTCGTCCGCGGACTCCTCCTCCGTGCTCTCCTCGCCCAGCAGGTCACGGGCGAGGAGGGTGGCGCCCGCGACCGCGCCCGGCATCAGGAACACCGCGACGAACGGGACCAGGAAGGCCAGCCCGAGGGGCGTGCCGAAGCCCCAGACCAGGGTCTTGCGGGAGCGGAGCAGCGCGAGACGGGCGCGGAGTTCGACGCCACGGCGCTGGAGGGCGACGGCGGTCAGTTCCTCGGTGAGGAAGAACCCGGTGACGAAGAAGCCGATCACCGGGACGGCCGTCTGGCCGACGAAGGGCAGCAAGCCCAGGGCGAAGAGCAGCACGCCCCACAGGCCGGCCCGGACCAGGATGCGCAGGCTGTCGCGGGCGGAGATGCACAGCTCGCGCCAGAGCGGCAGGCCGGACTGCGGTGCCGTGCCGTCGGGCGAGACGTCGGCGTCGACCTTCTCCGACAGGTTCTCGTAGAAGGGCTGACCGATCAGCAGGGTGACGGCCGTGAAGGTGAGCACGGCCAGCAGCAGGCCGAGGGCGAAGAGGACGGCCGTGAGGAAGCCGCGGAACAGGCCCTGCCAGGGGCTCGTCCAGTGGTCCGCGAACGGGGTCGCCCAGGAGACGGCGTCCTCGCCCCACACCCCGAGCGCGACCAGCGCCGCCGCGTACAGGACCAGCGCGATCAGGCCGGGCAACAGGCCGAAGCCGTACTGCCGGCCGTGCCGGCCCACCCACCGCTGGCCCTTCAGGAGGTAACGGAACCCCACCCCAAGATCGCGCATGGCGGAGACTTTACCGGCCGGGCTCAGGCGTCCAGCATCCGCCGCAGCAGGTCCCTGAGGGCACCCCGCTCCTCGGCGGAGAGACCGGCCAGGGGTTCGCGGGCGAAGCGCAGGCCCTCGCGCAGATCCCGGGCGACCCTGAGGCCCTCGTCGGTGGCGGCGGCCAGCTTCACCCGGCGGTCGGCGGGGTCGGGGCGGCGCTCGACCAGGCCGCGGGTCTCCAGGCGGTCCACGATCCCGGTCACGTTCGACGGCTCGCACTTGAGCTTCTGCGCCAGTTTGCGCATCGGCAACGGCTCCAGCGACAGCAGGCTGAGCAGGCGCGCCTGCGGGCCGGTCAGCGCGTGCTCGCCCGCCGCGAGCTCGTAGTCCGCGTAGAACCGGGCCACGACGTCACCGATCAGCTCGACCACCTCCATGGTCAGGGCGTCGGGTCGGCGGGTCTTCTCTGGGGTGGACATGTGCTCCAGGATACCGCGTTACTTGACATCATGAAATATTCAGGAGCATGGTTGTTTCAGGTACTGAAGTAAATCTGAAAGGCACTGTCATGATCAACCGCGAATGGCACCTGCTCAGCCGCCCGGTCGGCTGGCCCAAGCCCGAGGACTTCGCCCTGGTCGAGGCACCCGTCCCGGCCATCGGCGAGGGCCAGGTGCTGGTGCGGAACAAGTACCTCTCCGTGGACCCGTACATGCGCGGCCGGATGAGTGACGCGAAGTCGTACCTGCCCCCGTTCGAGCTGGGCAAGGTCATGCAGGGCGGCGCGGTCGGCGAGGTCGTCGAGTCCAACGCCGAGGGCATCGCGGTGGGCGACCACGTCCTGCACTTCTTCGGCTGGCGCGAGTACGCGGCCCTGGACGCCAAGAACGCCGTCAAGGTGGACCCCCAGGCCGCGCCGCTGTCGACGTACCTCGGCGTGCTCGGCATGACCGGCCTGACCGCCTACGCCGGCCTGCTGCGCACCGCCTCCTTCAAGGAGGGCGACGCGGTGTTCGTCTCCGGCGCGGCGGGTGCCGTGGGCAGCCAGGTCGGGCAGATCGCCAAGCTCAAGGGCGCCTCGCGGGTCATCGGCTCGGCCGGCTCCGACGAGAAGGTCAAGCTGCTGGTGGAGGAGTACGGCTTCGACGCCGCCTTCAACTACAGGAACGGCGACGTGAGCGAGCAGCTGCGCGAGGCCGCCCCCGACGGCATCGACGTCTACTTCGACAACGTCGGCGGGGATCACCTGGAGGCGGCCATCGGCTCGCTCAACCAGGGTGGCCGGATCGCGGTCTGCGGCATGATCTCGGTCTACAACAACACCGAGCCCGCCCCCGGCCCGAGGAACCTCGCCCGGCTGATCATGACCCGCGGCCGCATGGAGGGCTTCCTGGTCGGCGACCACTACGACCTCCAGCCGCAGTTCGTCCAGGAGGTCGGCCCCTGGGTCGCCTCGGGCGCGCTGAAGTACCGCGAGACGGTCGTCGAGGGCATCGAGAGCAACCTGGAGGCGTTCCTCGGGGTCCTGCGCGGCGACAACACCGGGAAGATGATCGTCAAGCTGTAAGCCCTTCCCGGCCCTTTCCGGCATGCGGTAACTTCTTTCCGAAATCCGCCGTCGATCGTGGGCGCGAGTCACGGCGGACCGAGGAGGAAGACAACCGCATGCCGATCCAGCAGTCCGAGGTCCTGTACACCGCCGTGGCCACCGCCGAGAACGGCCGCGACGGCCGCGTCGCCACCGACGACGGCAAGCTCGACGTCGTCGTGAACCCGCCCAAGGAGATGGGCGGCAGCGGCGCCGGCACCAACCCCGAGCAGCTGTTCGCCGCCGGGTACAGCGCCTGCTTCCAGGGCGCGCTCGGCGTCGTCGCCCGCCAGGAGGGTGCCGACGTCTCCGGCTCGACCGTCACCGCGAAGGTCGGGATCGGCCGGAACGAGGAGGGCTTCGGGATCATCGTGGAGATCTCCGCGGAGATCCCGAACGTCGATGCGTCCGCTGCGCGGGAGCTGATCGAGAAGGCTCACCAGGTGTGCCCCTACTCGAAGGCGACGCGTGGCAACATCACCGTGACGCTGGTCTGAGATCCGTCGTTGCGTACATCGGCAGCCGCATCCTTGGACGTGGGGTGCGGCTGCTGACAATCGATACAGCCCCGCGCCCCTCAGGGGATTGCCAGCGCCGCTCTGTGCACCGCCGCCGCGAGTCTGTTGTTCTCCGGTGCCGCACCCCCCGGGAAGGCGAACCGGCGTCGTGTGTAGCCGTAGGCGAGGCCGCTGTGGGGGTCGGCGAAGGCCTGGGAGCCGGCTGCGCCGCTGTGGCCGATCGTGCCGGCGCCCAGGAAGGGGTGCCAGGTGTCGGACGTGGCCTGGAAGCCGAGGCCGAACGCGTTGTGCGCGCGGGCGACCAGGTCGTACCCGACGGAGTGCAGCTGGCCGAACTCCGCGACCGTGTCCTCCTTCAGCAGCGGCGCCTTGCCGTCGACCTCGCTGATCATCGCCGCGTACATCCCGGCCAGCCCGCGCGCCGAGGCGACGCCGCCCACCGAGGCCGGGCCCTTGGCGCGGATCGCGCGCTCGTTCGGCAGCCACTCCAGCCGGGTCGGCTCGGCCGCGTGCCGGTTGAAGGCGATGGACGTGAGTGTGTGCGGTCCGGACGGCTGCGCGGCCAGCAGCTCGTACTGCTCGGCCGTCGGCAGCATCGGCTGCGTACTGCGAAAGCGCGGCTCCCGGGAGGCCGGCAGGCCCAGGAAGAAGTCCAGGCCGTACGCGGTGCGGACCCGTTCCTCGTACAGCTCCTGGATCGTACGGCCCGTTGCGCGCCGGACGATCTCGCCGGTCAGCGCGCCGATCACCAGGGCGTGGCAGCCGAAGGCGGTGCCGGGGCGCCAGAACGGCCGCTGGTCGGCGAGGCGTTCGGCCAGTGCCCGGTCGTCGGCCAGTTCCGCCGGGCTGAAGCCGGCGTCGGTGCCGACCAGCCCGGCACGGTGCGCGAGCAGGTCGCGCAGGGTCAGCACGCCCTTGCCCTCGGCGGCGAACTCCGGCCAGTAGTAGGTGACTTTACGGTCCAGCTCCAGCGTGCCGTCCTGCACCAGCAGGGCCGCGACGAGGTGGGCGGCGCCCTTGGTGGACGAGAACACGCCGTACAGCGACTCCCCGTCGGCGCCCTCGCCCGCCCACAGGTCCACGACCTGCCGGCCATGGACGTAGGCGCACAACTGCCCCTCGTAGTCGCCCCGTTCCTCGGCGACGAAGGCGGCGAACTCCTCGCGCACCGCTTCGAAGCCCTCGCTGACCGTGCCGTGGACGGTGATCCCCTGCGTCATCCGCTCTCCTCAACCGAGCCGCTGCTCGCTGCTCCGTGCACAACGCCCCTTCCGCCGCCGGGCGTTCCCGAGATCGGTACGGCGAGGTGTGCCTGTTCGACTCAACCGCCTCACCGGCGGGTCGGTGTCACCGATACCCCGGGTGACGGAGGGCACGGGGTGGTACGGGGGCATGCGAGGGGCGGAGGCGCGCACGACCGGCTTCCAAGAGCCGTCGGCCGACCCGGAACGCCCCACAGCGATCCGGCACCACCCTTACGTGCACCACCACAGGAACTGTTTGCACGTCGTCGGCGACGGCTGCGGGGTCGGGTTCGAGGTCGTCGGCTGCGAGGTCGGGGTGGACGCCGGCCGGGAGGGCGCCGGAGCGGTGGGGGCCGGGGTGCCCACGCCCGAGCCGGTCGTGGCGGACTGCTCGGCCTTGTCGGTGTCCTTGGCGGACGGGGACTTGGAGTCCTTGTCCTTCGGGGACTTGGAGGCGGAGGCCGACGCGTCCGGGGAGGCTGAGGCGTTCGGGCCGGCCGCGGCGCCCGAGGTGTCGTCGAGGGGGGCGGCCGTCCGGTCCGGGGAGGCGGACGAGGTGCCGCCGTCCGCCGACGCGCCCCCGGACGCCGCCGGCTTGCCGCCGGAGAAGGGGGCGTCCGTGCCGAGTTCGGCGAGGCTGAGACCGCCCGCCGCCAGGACGAAGCCCGCGGTGATCAGCAGGGTGCGGCGCCGGCGGCGCCGGTGCGCGGCGGCCTTGCGGTCACGACGGCTGGCGTCGCCGGCCTCGGGGCCGTCGGTGGCCTCGTCCCTGCCGGGTGCGTGGCCGCGGCCGCGGGACTGGCGCCGGGCGGCCCGGCCGCCGGACTCGTCCGGACCCGCCTGGTCGTGCCGGTCGGCGGCCTCGTCGTCCGGGCCTGTGTGGTCGTCGCCGTCGGGATGACCGTCGTGGTCGTCGTAGTCGTCGTAGTCGTCCCGGTCGGGGTGGTGGTGCGGGTCCGCGCCGCCGCTCGCGAACTCGCCGGACGGCTCGGGGGCGTAATAGGCGGCGTGGTCGGGTACGTCTACGTGGCCGGCGTACGGCGCGCCCGAGGGGCCGGTGAAGGTTTCCTGACCGTACGGAGCGTTCGGACCGTACGGAGCCGCCACCGCGCCCGCGTATCCGTGCGCGAGGGGTGCGTCCGCGCGCGCGGCGACAGACTGGGCCGGCGTGCCGCACCCCGGGCAGGCCAGGGCGCCGTTGAGGTGCCGTTGGCACGGGTGGCAGAAGTCCATGACGCCGGAAGACTAGATTCCCCGCCGGTCACGTTCCTAGGCGCCACTGTGAAGGTTTCGTGCGGGACCGAAAAGGTTCTCGAAAGTCTTGTCGAAACCGTTACCCGTTCGACCCATTGACACCCCCACCGCCCCGTCCTTACTGTCACGCCAGCATTTCGAACGTGTGACGAAATCTCGAACAGCTGAGGGGCAATTGCCGTGCGCATCACCGGAATCAGCACCCACGTGGTCGGCACGCCGTGGCGCAACCTGACCTACGTCCAGGTGCACACCGACGAGGGCATCACGGGAGTCGGCGAGACCAGGATGCTCGGTCACACCGACGCGCTGATCGGCTATCTGCGGGAGGCCGAGGCCAACCACATTCTCGGATCCGACCCGTTCGCTGTCGAGGACCTCGTACGCCGTATGAAGTACGGCGACTACGGCCGGGCCGGTGAGATCGTCATGTCCGGCATCGCGGTCGTCGAGATGGCCTGCTGGGACATCAAGGGCAAGGCGCTCGGCGTCCCGGTGTGGCAGCTGCTGGGCGGCAAGGTCACCGACAAGGTCAAGGCGTACGCCAACGGGTGGTACACGACCGAGCGAACGCCCGAGGCGTATCACAAGGCCGCCCAGGGGGTGATGGAGCGCGGGTACAAGGCGCTCAAGATCGACCCCTTCGGCACCGGGCACTTCGAGCTGGACCACGAGCAGACCCTGTACGCCGTCTCCCTCATCGAGGCCGTGCGCGACGCCATCGGGCCGGACGCCGAGCTGATGCTGGAGATGCACGGCCGCTTCTCCCCCTCGACCGCCGTACGGCTCGCCCACGAGCTCGCGCCCTTCAAGCCCGCCTGGCTGGAGGAGCCGGTGCCGCCGGAGAACCTGAAGGCGCTGGAGAAGGTCGCCGCCAAGGTGGACATCCCGGTCGCCACCGGCGAGCGGATCCACGACCGGATCGAGTTCCGCGAGCTGTTCGAGAGCCAGGCCGCCGACATCCTCCAGCCCGACGTGGGCCACATCGGCGGCATCTGGGAGACCCGGAAGCTCGCCGCCACCGCCGAGACCCACTACATGCTGGTCGCCCCGCACAACGTGGGCGGGTCCGTGCTCACCGCCGCCTCCCTCCAGGTCGGCTTCACCTCGCCGAACTTCAAGATCCTTGAGCACTTCAACGACTTCGCGGACGCGGACATCAAGAAGGTGGTCAAGGGAGCGCCGGAGGTCGTGGACGGCTACTTCCACCTCTCCGACAAGCCTGGTCTCGGCGTCGAGTTCGACGCCGACGCGGCCGCCGAGTTCCCGCAGCAGCAGGCCCGCTTCGACCTGTGGGCCGACGGCTGGGAGCAGCGCAAGCCGAAGGGCACGAAGTGAGTTCCCGGGGTTCGCAGGTTCTGATCGAGGCGCCCGGAGCGCACCGGGTCGAGGACCACACGCCCCGGGATCCCGGTCCCGGCGAGGCGCTGGTCGCCGTGCACGCGGTGGGCATCTGCGGCAGCGACCGCGAGGTGTACCAGGGCAACCGGCCGGAAGGGTACGTCCGTTACCCGCTCACGCCCGGCCACGAGTGGTCGGGGACGGTCCGCGCCGTGGGTGCGGGCGTGCCCGCGGCGCTCGTCGGCCGCAAGGTGGTCGGCGAGGGCTTCCGCAACTGCCAGGTGTGCGACCGCTGCCACGCGGGCGAGACCACGCTGTGCAGCGCGGGGTACGAGGAGACCGGCTTCACCCAGCCGGGCGCCATGGCTGCCACCCTCACCCTGCCCGCCCGGCTGCTGCACCCGCTGCCGGACGGCGCCGACCTCACCGCCGCCGCTCTGCTGGAGCCGGCCGCCTGCATCGCGGCCGCCGCGCTGAAGGCGAAGGCCCAGCCGGGCGAGCGGGTCGCGGTGGTCGGTACGGGCACGCTCGGCATGTTCGCCGTGCAGTTCCTGAAGGCGATCTCGCCGGTGGAGCTGCTCGTCGTGGGCACGCGCAACGACCGGGAGGCGCTCTCCCGGCAGTTCGGAGCGACCGACTTCCGGCTCAAGGGCCGGCAACTCCCGGACGACTTCGACGTCGTGATCGAGACCGCCGGGTCCGCGTCCGCCGCGCGCACCGCCGCCTCCCTGCTCAGGCGCGGCGGACGCCTGGTCCTGACCGGCCTCCCGGCCGCGGGCGCGGACGGGCTCGACCCGACCGATCTCGTCGTACGGCAGCTGGAGGTGCACACGGTCTTCGGGGCACCGCCGGACGCCTGGGCGCACACCGTGCGGGTCTTCGGCGCCGGGCTGCTGGACCCGCTGCCGCTGGTCACGCACGAGCTGCCGCTGACCGAGTTCCCGCAGGCCATCGAGCTGGTCGGGGCCGGTGATCCGAAGGTGGGCAAGGTGCTGCTCCGCCCCTAGCCGTACGCCGGTCGGGGCGTGACCTGACGGCGCCCCGACCGGCGTACCACCAAGGTCTTTTCGCTACCCAGAGCCGCGAACCTTGTCCGAAATACCGAACACGAAGGACAGCTTGTGACCGACGCTTCCGCCCCGGCAGCCCGCAGGCCCGGCGAGCAGGTGCTCGCCGCACTCGGCCTGGGCGCGCCCGCCCTCGACCCCGCCGACGCCTCCGCCCACAGCTTCCCGGGCGGCGGCCGCTGGCGCACCGAGATCCCCTCGTGCGAGGGTCCCGAGGCGCTGGCGGTCGTACTGAAGGAGGCCTCGCGCCTCGACGTGCCGATCCACCGCATCAGCCAGGGCAGCGGCGTGTGGATGCTCTCCGACGCCGAGATCACCGAGATGGTCGACGCGACCGGCGAACGGGACATCGAGCTGTGCCTGTTCACCGGCCCGCGCGGCACCTGGGACATCGGCGGCTCGGTCCGCACCGACTCCCGGGGCGGCGGACTGCGCGCCCGCGGCCACGACGCCGTCGCCGGCTGTGTCGAGGACGCCGTCCGGGCCACCGAGCTGGGCGTCAAGTGTCTGCTGGTGGCCGACGAGGGCGTGCTGTGGACCCTGCACCGGGCGCGGCAGCAGGGGATCATCCCGGCCGACACCACCCTGAAGGTCTCGGCGCTGATCGGGCCGGTCAACCCCGCCGCGTACGCGGTGTACGAGGGGCTGGGCGCCGACTCCGTCAACGTGCCCAGCGATCTGACCCTGGACCACCTCACCGAGATCCGCCGGGTGTCCGGCGCCCCCATGGACATGTACATCGAGGCCCCCGACGACCTCGGCGGCTATGTGCGGATGTACGAGGTCGCCGAGCTGATCCGGCGCGGCGCACCGCTCTACCTGAAGTTCGGCCTGTCCAAGGCTCCCGGCATCTACCCGTGGGGCACCCACCTGCGGGACGTGACCCTGGACACCGCCCGGGAGCGGGTGCGGCGCGGCCGGCTCGCCCTGGACCTGCTCGCCCGGCACGGCGCGGACGGCGACATGGCGCCGCTCGGCTCCCGGCTGCCCGGGACGCTCAACCGCTTCCCCATCACCGCGTGACCCCTCGCAACGACGAGAAGAACCGAGAAGGACAAGGACGGATCACCATGCGCAACCGCAGAGCCGCACTCGCCACGATAGCCGGAGCCGCCTCGCTCGCCCTCACGCTGACCGCCTGCGGCCAGAGCGGCGACGGAGGCAGCAAGGAGAAGACGGGCGACACCAAGGGCGGCACGATCGGCATCGCGATGCCGACCAAGTCCTCCGAGCGCTGGATCGCCGACGGCAAGAACGTCGTCAACGAGCTTCAGGCCAAGGGCTACAAGACGAAGCTGGTCTACGGCGAGGACGACCCGGAGACCCAGGTCTCGCAGATCGAGAACCTGATCACGCAGGGCGTCAAGGGCCTGATCATCGCGGCCATCGACAACAAGTCCCTGAACAGCGTGCTCCAGCAGGCCGCGGACGCCAACATCCCGGTCATCTCCTACGACCGCCTGATCCTCGGCACCAAGAACGTCGACTACTACGCGTCCTTCGACAACGAGAAGGTGGGCCGGCTCCAGGGCACGTACATCGTGCACAAGCTGGGCCTGGACAGCGGCAAGAAGGGCCCGTTCAACATCGAGCTGTTCGCCGGCTCCAACGACGACAACAACACCCGGTACTTCTTCAACGGCGCGATGAGCGTCCTGAAGCCGTACATGGACAAGAAGCAGTTGATCGTCCAGTCCGGCGACACCCAGCTCACCCAGGTCACCACCCTGCGCTGGGACGGCGCCACCGCCCAGAAGCGCATGGACGACATCCTCACCAAGGCCTACACGAGCAAGAAGGTCGACGCGGTCCTCTCCCCGTACGACGGCATCTCCATCGGCATCCTGTCCTCCCTCAAGTCGGACGGCTACGGCTCGGGAAGCAAGCCGCTGCCCGTCATCACCGGCCAGGACGCCGAGCTGGCCTCGGTGAAGTCGATCATCGCCGGTGAGCAGACGCAGACCGTCTTCAAGGACATCCGCAAGCTGGCCAAGGTCGCCGCGGTCATGGTCGACGACGTACTCAAGGGCAAGAAGCCCCAGGTCAACGACACCAAGTCGTACGACAACAAGGCCAAGGTCGTGCCCGCTTACCTGCTCCAGCCGGTGAGCGTCGACAAGTCCAACTACGAGGACGCGCTGGTCAAGACCGGTTACTACACGGACGCCCAGCTCAAGTAGTCCCCGCCGACCGAATCCACTGTTTGGCCCCACTGATTGGAAGGCACGACCATGGCGGGACCCGTCCTGGAAATGCGCTCGATCGTCAAGACCTTTCCCGGTGTCAAAGCGCTGTCGGACGTCACCCTGACCGTCCGGCAGGGCGAGGTCCACGCCATCTGCGGGGAGAACGGCGCCGGCAAGTCCACCTTGATGAAGGTGCTCTCCGGCGTCCACCCCTACGGCAGTTACGAGGGGGACATCCTCTTCGAGGGGGAGGTCTCCCAGTTCAAGGACATCCGGGCGAGCGAGCAGCACGGCATCGTCATCATCCACCAGGAGCTGGCGCTGGTGCCGTATCTCTCCATCGCGGAGAACATCTTCCTCGGCAACGAGCACGCCCGGCGCGGGCTCATCAACTGGAACGACACCCTCAGGCACGCCACCGAACTGCTGCGCCGGGTCGGCCTGGACGAGCACCCGGAGACCCGCGTCACCGACATCGGCGTGGGCAAGCAGCAGCTCGTGGAGATCGCCAAGGCGCTGTCGAAGCAGGTGAAGCTGCTGATCCTGGACGAGCCGACCGCGGCCCTGAACGACGAGGACAGCGACAAGCTGCTCGACCTGATCCTGGAGCTGAAGAACCAGGGCCTCACCTCGATCATCATCTCCCACAAGCTGAACGAGATCCGCAAGGTCGCCGACTCGGTGACGATCATCCGGGACGGCCGGTCCATCGAGACCCTCGATGTGAAGGCGCCGGAGACGACCGAGGAGCGGATCATCGCGGGCATGGTCGGCCGCGACCTCGACCACCGCTTCCCCGAGCGCACCCCGCACCAGCCGGAGGAAGGCGCGGCCCCGGCGCTGGAGATCCGGGGCTGGACCGTGCACCACCCCATCGACCAGCAGCGCAAGGTCGTGGACGACGTGTCGCTCCAGGTGCGCCGCGGGGAGATCGTCGGCATCGCGGGTCTGATGGGCGCCGGCCGCACCGAACTCGCGATGAGCGTCTTCGGGCGGACGTACGGCCGGTACGCGGGCGGCACGGTCCTCAAGGACGGCAAGGAGATCCGGACCAAGACCGTCGCCGAGGCGGTCGGGCACGGCATCGCCTACGTCACCGAGGACCGCAAGCACTACGGCCTCAACCTCATCGACACCATCAACCGCAACATCTCACTGACCGCGCTGAAGAAGGTCGCCAAGCGGGGCATCGTCGACGAGCACGAGGAGCGGCAGGTCTCCGAGGGCTTCCGCAAGACCATGAACATCAAGGCGCCGACCGTCTTCGAGCCGGTGGGCAAGCTGTCGGGCGGCAACCAGCAGAAGGTCGTCCTCAGCAAGTGGATCTTCGCAGGCCCCGACGTGCTGATCCTGGACGAGCCCACGCGCGGCATCGACGTGGGCGCCAAGTACGAGATCTACACGGTCATCGACCGGCTCGCCGCCGAGGGCAAGGCGGTCGTCTTCATCTCCTCCGAACTGCCCGAACTGCTCGGCATGTGCGACCGCATCTACACCATGGCCGCGGGTCGGTTGACCGGTGAGGTGGCACGGGCCGAAGCCACGCAGGAAGTGCTGATGCGCCAGATGACGAAGGACAAAGAGGTAACGCGATGAGCACGGATGTGACCGCCAAGAGCCCGGCCCCCGCGCCGCCGGGCAAGAGCGGAGCGGGGGCCGGCCAGGGCCTGCTCGGGCTGATGCTGGACGGCCTGCGCCGCAACATGCGCCAGTACGGCATGCTGCTCGCGCTCGGCCTGATCGTGGTCCTCTTCGCGATCTGGACCGACGGGGACCTGCTGCTGCCGCGCAACGTCTCCAACCTGGTGCTGCAGAACAGCTACATCCTGATCCTCGCGATCGGCATGATGCTGGTGATCATCGCCGGGCACATCGACCTCTCGGTCGGCTCGCTCACCGCGTTCGTCGGCGCCTTCGCGGCCGTACTGACCGTGCAACACGGAATGTCCTGGCCGATCGCGATGGTGCTGTGCCTCCTGGTGGGCGCGGTGGCCGGTTCCGTACAGGGCTTCCTGATCGCCTATCTGGGCATACCGTCCTTCATCGTCACCCTCGCCGGAATGCTGCTCTTCCGCGGTCTGACGGAGATCCTGCTCAAGGGGCAGACCCTCGGCCCGTTCCCCGACGGCCTGCAGAAGATGGGCAACGGCTTCCTGCCCGAGGTCGGCCCGAACACCAACTACCACAACCTGACCCTGCTGCTCGGCCTGGCGCTGATCGTGGCCGTGGTCTGGCAGGAGGTCCGCGACCGCAGCCGCCAGCAGGAGTTCGCCCTGGACGTGCTGCCCACCCGGCTCTTCCTGCTCAAGCTGACCGCACTGGTCGCCGCGATCCTCGTGCTGACCCTGCTGCTCGCCAGCTACAAGGGCGCCCCGATCGTGCTGATCATCCTCGGCGCGCTGGTCGTCGGCTACGGCTACGTGATGCGCAACGCGGTGTTCGGCCGCCACATCTACGCGATCGGCGGCAACCTGCCGGCGGCCAAGCTGTCCGGCGTGAAGGACAAGAAGGTCACCTTCTACGTCTTCCTGAACATGGGCGTGCTCGCGGCCCTGGCGGGCATGGTGGTCGCCGCCCGTCTGAACGCGGCCTCTCCGAAGGCGGGCGTCAACTTCGAACTCGAGGCGATCGCCTCGTCGTTCATCGGTGGCGCGTCCATGAGCGGCGGTGTCGGCACCGTCCTCGGCGCGATCATCGGCGGTCTCGTCCTCGGCGTGCTGAACAACGGCATGAACCTCCTCAGCGTCGGCACCGACTGGCAGCAGGTCATCAAGGGCCTCGCCCTGCTGGTGGCGGTCGGATTCGACGTGTGGAACAAGCGCAAGTCCGGTTCGTAAGTCAGATCGGGCCCCGCCGGAAAGCCGACGGGGCCCCTCCTTTTACGGGAGCCGCAAATGGAACTGAACAGACGTACGGTCATCGCAGGAGCCGCGGCGGCCGGCATCGCCGCCACCACGCTCGGCACGGGCACAGCCCAGGCCGCATCCGGTTCGGGCTCGGGGGGCAGGAAGCCGGTGAAGGAACCCTTCGGCAAGCTCGCCGACGGCACGAAGATCTACCGCTGGTCGCTGGAGAACGGCGGCACGCGGCTGAAGGTCCTCAACTGGGGCGGCGTCGTCCAGAGCCTGGAGATCCCGGACCGGCACGGCCACTACGCCAACGTGTCGCTGGGCTTCGACACCATCGACGACTACGTGGCGAAGACGCCGTACTTCGGCGCCCTGATCGGCCGCTACGGCAACCGCATAGCCAAGGGCCAGTTCACGCTGGACGGCAAGAGCTACCAGCTGTCCGTCAACGACGGCGTGAACAGCCTGCACGGCGGCAAGCAGGGCTTCGACAAGCACGTGTGGGACGTGGAGCCGTTCACCAAGGGCTCCGACGTCGGCCTGCACCTGCACTACACCAGCGTCGACGGCGAGATGGGCTACCCGGGCACGCTCAAGGCGAAGGTGACGTACACCCTCACCAAGCACGGCGAGTGGCGCATCGACTACGAGGCCACCACCGACAAGGCGACCGTCGTCAACCTCACCAGCCACGTCTACTGGAACCTGGCCGGCGAGGGCAGCGGCACGATCGAGGACCACGAACTCCGCATCGCCGCCGCCCGCTACACCCCCACCGACTCGGGCCTGATCCCCACCGGCGAGCTGGCGAAGGTCGCGGGCACCCCCTTCGACTTCCGGCACGCCAAGCCGATCGGCCGGGACATCCGCGCCGGCCACGTGCAGCAGGTGCAGGCCAAGGGCTACGACCACAACTGGGCCCTGGACAAGGGCATCACCGCCAAGCCCGAGCACGTCGCCACGCTGCGCGACCCGCGCTCCGGCCGCACCCTGAAGATCGCCACCGACCAGCCGGGCCTGCAGTTCTACTCCGGCAACTTCCTCGACGGCACCCTGACCGGCACCGGCGGCCGCACCTACCGCCAGGGCGACGCCCTGTGCCTGGAGACCCAGCACTTCCCGGACTCGCCGAACCACGCCGGCTTCCCGTCGACCGTGCTCCGGCCCGGGCAGACGTACCGGACGACGACGATCCACACGTTCGGGGCGTGAAGTGACTCAGGTGGCGTGAAGCGGCTCACACAGCAGGTGAGTTGAACGCCACTGCCGTCCCCTCCGTATCCAAGGGCGGCCCGTGCTCCCCCGCACGGGCCACCCTTCGACGGAGGTTCCCTTGCCTGACAACGTCACCTCGTTGTTCCGCAACACCGCCGCGCACAGCCCTTCGATGGCGGCGCTGGCGCGGGAGAGCGACGGGTCGGGCCCGGTGGACTTCTGCATCCCGTGCAACCCCTACTTCCCCACACCCGCCATGTTCGAGGAGCTGGCGGTCCGGTTGCGCGAGATCGTCACGTACTACCCGAGCAGCGCCGACACCGTCACGGCCGAGCTGTGCAGTCTGCTCCAGCTGCCCCCGCAGTGCGTGGCGATGGGCAACGGCTCGACGGAACTCATCACCTGGATCGACCACCTGCTGGTCCGCGAGTCCCTGGCCATCCCCGTCCCCACCTTCGGCCGCTGGACCGACCAGCCGATGGAGACCGGCAAGCGGGTCGACATGTTCCCGCTCCAGGAGGCGAACGGCTTCGCCCTGGACCTCGCCCGGTACGCGGACTTCATCCGCACCCGCGGCACCCGGGTGGCGGTCGTCTGCAACCCGAACAACCCCGACGGCGGGTATCTGCGCAAGCAGTCGTTGGTGCAGTTCATGGACGCGATGGCGGACCTGGACCTGGTGATCGTGGACGAGTCGTTCCTGGAGTTCGCCGACGCGGAGGCCGAGCCGAGCGTCGTCCAGGAGGCGATGCTCCGCCCCAACGTGGTCGTCCTGCGCAGCCTCGGCAAGAACTTCGGCCTGCACGGCATACGCTTCGGCTACCTGGTGGCGAACCCGGCCCTGGCGGGCCGCGTCCGCTCGATGCTCCCGAAGTGGAACCTCAACTCCTTCGCCGAGCACGTGGTGTTCATGCTGAGGGAGCACGGCCCGGAGTACGCGCAGAGCCTGATGCAGGTGCGCCGCGACCGCCTGGAGATGGCCAGCCATCTCTCCGCCCTCCCCGGGCTGACGGTCTACCCCTCCCAGGGCAACTTCCTCTTCGTGCGCCTTCCCGTCGGCGCCGAGGGCACAGTGGTCCGGGACCGGCTGCTCACCGAGCACCGGATCCTGGTCCGCGAATGCGGCAACAAGATCGGTTCGTCCAGCCGCTTCCTGAGACTCGTGGTGCGCCCCCAGGTCGACGTGCGTCGCCTGGTGTCCGGCCTGGAGCAGGTGCTCTACGGGTCCAGGAGGGGAGCCGCCGTACCCGAGCTGAGCACCGGGACCAGCTACAGCTCGGGTACGGCGGCCGTGGACCGGCTGATGAACGAGACCAACGGCGCCGGCATACCCCTCGCCGCGCCCGCCCCGGCCGCCGGCACCGGCATGCCGCTCCCCGCCGCCGTACCCCCGCCCGGCGGCGGGATGCCGATGCCGGCGGCAGCCCAGGCGATCCCGATGCAGCAGCCACCAGGACCGGTACCGCCCCCGGCTCCGGCACCAGCCCCGGTCCAGGCTCCAGCACCAGCCCCGCTACCGGCCCCGCCGGTCCCCACACCCGTACCCGTGCCCGCGCCGGCCCCGGCAGCCCCTGCTCCCGCACCAGCGCCTTTCCCTGCCCCGTTCCCTGCCCCCGTCCCCACCCCTGTCCCGGCCCCGGCCGCCGCGGTCGGTCCCACCCCGCCCGGCGTACCGGCCCGCGGGGGCCTCACCGCCGCCCAGGTACGCGGCATGACGGCACCGGGCACCCCGGTCCCGGGCCTGACCCCGGCCCCGGCAACCGGCTGGCCCAACGCCCAGAGCTGGCCCAACGCGGCGGGGATGGGTCAGGCGGGCTAGGGCCTGTCCGGCGGATCCTGCCGGAATCGCGTCAACGGTTCTCGCACCAACCCGGCTGCCCCGGCGGGGACTTGACCGCCCCTGGAGCCGGGCCCGTGCGGGCGCGGCTCCGCCGGGTCGCGCGGGTCAGATACGGTCGGCCGCGATGAGGAGGTAGTGGAAGCTGCCCTCCTTGTAGGCGGTCAGGAACGGGTCCTCGATGCCCGTGGCCACGGACGACTTGGCGCGCAGTTCCCAGTACGGGATCGTGTCGGGGGTCAGGTCGACGACCTGCATCGGCACCAGGTTGTTGGCGGCGAGTGCCTTGAAGTACTCGCTGCGCGGGTGGATGTTGCAGGTGTAGTGCTCGTCGATCCTGCTGACCGCCTTGGAGCGCATGCCGGTGACGTCGTTGGAGCAGCCGGTGATGCAGACGTAGCGGCCGCCGTACTCCAGCAGGCGCGAGAACTCCGCGAAGAGCTCGAAGAGATCGACGTACATGGTCGTCTCGTTGGTCCAGATCGCCCGGCGCGAACCGGTGTCGAGGCGGGTGTCGAGCATGTTCCGGAAGTGGAAGCCGACCTTGTCGGCCACCCC
This sequence comes from Streptomyces cellostaticus, assembly GCF_001513965.1. Taxonomy (GTDB): domain Bacteria; phylum Actinomycetota; class Actinomycetes; order Streptomycetales; family Streptomycetaceae; genus Streptomyces; species Streptomyces cellostaticus. Next base: position 780,852 of record NZ_KQ948016.1, read on the forward strand.
GCGCTGCCTGGCCTGGTCGTTGGCGAAGGCGACCTGCTGCTCGGAGATGCTCACGCCGTCGACGTGGCAGCCGAAGCGGGCGTTGGCCATGAAGCTGCTGCCGCCGCGTCCGGAACCGGCGTCCAGCAGGCGGTCGTCGGGGGTGATGTCGCCGAGGTGGTCGAGGAGTACCTCGGCCTGGGCGGTCTCCAGGCGGTGCAGTTCCTCGATGATGCGCTGGTCCTGGCTCTCCGGCGGGCCGGCCAGGACCGAGGGATCCCAGTCGCCGAGGCCGTAGTGGTGGTGGTAGAGGCCGTCGACCTCGCCGAGCTTGATGTTGACCGGGTCCTTCTCCTTGTTCCAGTACTCTGCGACCGATTTCTGGTAGTCGGTGCGCAGGACGTCGCGCATGGCGATGCCTTCCATCTGGGTGGAGATCTTGGACATGGCAGGTGGTTCCTTACTCGGGTGGGGGGATGCGAGGCGGGGCGGGCTCAGGCGGCGTGCGCGGCACGGTCGCCGTGGTAGCGGCCGCTGGTCGCGTGCCACTCGCGGCTGCCGCCGACCCAGGCCCAGGTGCTTGCCAGGAAGCGGCGCAGCTCCGGGGAGCCGGTCAGGGAGAGTGCGGCCGCTTCCGCCTCGAAGGTGTGCATCAGCTCGTTGTGGATCTCTACGGTGCGGTCGACGGCCTCTTCGAGCGAGCACTCGTCCTCGGCGACGATCAGCCGGGGCAGGCTGTGGTCCGCCGGGTCCTCCTTGCCCATGGAGTAGAGGTCGTTGACGATCACGGTGGCGGTGCCCGCCAGCGTGAACGCGCGCCGTACCCGGGGGTCGGAGAACTCGCCGTACGGGATCTCGTAACCGGCGATCGCGTCGACCAGCACCATGCACGGGATGAAGCTGTTCTCGTGCCGGTGCATCAGGTACTCCCACACCGGCGGGCGGTGGCCGGCGGCCTGCCAGTAGCCCTCCTGGTTGTAGGCGACGAACATGATGCCCAGCTCGTGGCGGAGCCGGCGCACCTGTGAGGTCGTCGCGTAGCCGTGGAGGTTGCGCAGGCTGTCGCGCAGGGCCCGCATGACCGGGTCCGCCGTGACGACCTCTTCGAGCTGGGGGGCATAGCCGAGCGGGAGGTTCGCCTGGTCGATCACCGAGTGGGCGATGGCGAGCCGTTGGCCGATCTGCTCGGGCCGGGCCTCCTCCACCTCGCCGTCGACGTAGTGGTCGTCCACGGCCCATTCCGACAGCCCGCACATGGCCGCCGCCAGCAGCCGGTCCGGGTCGTCCGTCTCGGGGTGGGCCAGCATCATCAGCCGGCCGAAGTCGGCCTGGCGGATCCTGTCCAGCCGGCCCGGGTAGATCCCCATCTCCTCGGCCCACTCGACCAGGCGCTCGGTGACGGCCGCGCCCAGGGCGGGGTCGTCGCGCAGGGCGGGCGGGCAGTGGAGGCCGGGGGCGGGATCGGGCGCCGGTGCCGCCTTCCGGCGGGGCTCGGGAGTGGTGCGCAGGGCTGCTGCCGATGTGCCCAGCCCGGTGGGGCCGAAGGGCGGTGCGAAGACGCGGGGCCGGTCGGCCGCGAGGGGTGGGGCGGTCGCCGGAGCGGGCAGCGGGAGGGAGGGGGCGGTGGTGGTGCGGCCGTTCCGGGAGCGCGGCGGCGCGGCCACCGCGCCGACGGGGAGCCGCGCCGCGGACGTGCCCAGCCCGGTCGGGCCGGAGACCAGTGCCGGCCCGCGTGACGTCGGCCCGCCGGACGGCCGGGTGGCCGGCGTCGACGGGCCCGCCGAGAGCAGGGCCCGCACCAGCCCCGCCACGTCGTGGGCCGCGGCGGGTGCCGTGACCCGGGAGATCAACGACACCGTCGTCAGCTCCCGTTCGTGCGGGCGATCTCGACGTTCTCCAGGACGCCCAGGGCGTCGGGCACCAGGACGGCCGCCGAGTAGTAGGTGCTGACCAGGTAGGAGATGATCGCCTTCTCGTCGATGCCCATGAACCGCACGTTCAGGCCCGGCTCGATCTCGTCCGGGATCCCGGTCTGGAACAGGCCGATGACACCCTGGTCGTCCTCGCCGGTGCGCATGGCGATGATCGAGGACGTGCCCTGCTCACTGATCGGGATTTTGCTGCACGGCAGCAGCGGCACCCCGCGCCAGGCGGGCAGGTGGTTGCCGTGCAGTTCGATGCTGCCGAAGTAGATGCCCCGCTTGTTGCACTGGCGGCCGAACGCGGCGATCGCCTTGGGGTGGGCGAGGAAACAGCGGGTCTTGCGCCGCATGCTCAGCAGCTCGTCCATGTCGTCCGGGGCCGGCGGGCCCGAGAAGGTGGAGATCCGCTGGTCGAAGTCGGCGTTGTTCAGCAGGCCGAACTCCTCGTTGTTGATCAGCTCGTACTCCTGCCGCTCGCGCAGCGCCTCGATGGTCAGCCGCAACTGCTGCTGCGTCTGGTTCATCGGCTCGTTGTAGAGGTCGGCGACGCGGCTGTGCACCCGCAGCACGGTCTGGGCCACGCTCAGCTCGTACTCGCGCGGGGCGAGTTCGTAGTCGGCGAAGGTCTGCGGCAGGATCTCCTCGCCGACGTGCCCCGCACTGAGCGCGATCTCCGCCTCGCCCGACCGGTTCAGCTTGCGGTGCCCGTTGGAGCTGATCAGCTGCACGTGCCTGCGCAGCGCCTCGTGCCGGTCGGCGACCGCCTTGTACGCGGTCAGCGGCAGCGCGAGAACCGTGGTGGTGGTCGCCGCGCGGGCCGTGAAGTCCCACTTCTTGGCCTGCCCGGACAGCACCCGGCCGCCGAAGGTGTCCCCGTCGGCCAGCAGGCCGATCACGGCCTCGTCGCCGTACGGACCCTCGCCGATCTTCTCGACCTTGCCGTGCGCGATCAGGTACACATGGTCGGCCTTGCGGCCCTCCTGCACGATGACCTGGCCCGGCGCGAACTCCTTCTGCACGAACTTGTCGGCCAGCGCACCGAGCACGTCGGCGTCCGAGAAGCCGCGCAGCAGCGGCAGTTCACCCAGCTCGGCGGGGATCACCTGGACCTTCGAGCCGGTCTTCACGAAGGTCACCCGGCCGTCACCCACGGTGTACGACAGGCGGCGGTTGACCCGGTACGTCGCGCCGGGCACGTTCACCCAGGGGATCATGCGGGTCGCCCAGCGGGAGCTGATCCCCTGCATCTGGGGTTCGGACTTGGTGGTGGTGGCGAGATTGCGCGCCGCCGCGGTGCTGAGGCTCTGCTGGTCCCGCTGCTGAACCGACTCCGCGTCCGGTCCTGCCGGTGCTGTCGCCGTGTCGAGTGGCATGGCTCTCCCTCGTCTCCCGTGGCACAAGAAGGTCGCGACGACGTGCTCATCGTCACGCTGCGTACACAGAAGTATCAGAGTTGCAGTCACGTTGAGTGACGACAGCAGGCGGCACGCGAAGGAATTTCGGGCCGCAATCTGCGCTCCCGTGCGCCCCGATGATGGAGAGCGGCTGGTCAGACTGATTGCGGGTCAACCATAGGCACACCGGTCACCATTGTGAGTGAAAAACACTCACCGTGATCGACTGCGGGACGTCGGCGACAGCCGAGCCGAGACGGCGGCAGGTCGACCTCGGCCCGCACGGTCTTGCCCGGCGGGTCGCGGTCGACCACCTCCCAGCGGTCGGCCAGAGCACCGACGAGCAGGAGCCCGCGCCCAGCGGCAGCGAGGGGTGCGGGCTCGCGTACATCCTCCGGGCCGGGCGGGCGTTCCTCCCGGGTGTCGGTCACCTCGATCCGCACGCTTCCGGCGAGCAGCGCAAGCCGCAACTCGAAGTCCCGGCCGGGCACGCGTCCATGGGTTACGGCATTGGCGGCCAGCTCGGCGACGATCACGGCTACGGCGTCGGCGGTGTCGGTGCCGTGGGGGATGCCCCAGGCGTCGAGCTGGGCGAGAGCGAGGTGCCTTGCCAGGCGGGCGCCGCGGGGGGTTGAGCTGAGGCGTTGGGTGAGCATGGGCCCAATGTGGGGGGTGTGAGGGGGGCTTCACCAGGCGTGCGGCGCGTACGGTGCGGGAGCGTACACGGTTACGGACTGGACAGTACTCGTGACTGACCGTAACCATGAGCTGCATGGGTACGGGAAACGGTGGTGAGCCGGAGTCATCGGACAGCATGCGGACGTTCGGGGCGGTGGTGCAAGCGCTGCGCGAGTATCACGGTTTGAGCAGGGAGGAGTTCGGCCGCCGGGTGGGCTACTCCAAGCACACGGTGGCGTCGGTGGAGCTGGGGCGACGGATGCCGGATGTGGGGTTCGTGGAGGCGGCACCTGTTCCTGCGACGCACCGGCGGCGTCGAGGTCACGCGGGGCCTCATCGGCCACGTGCTGAAAGTCGCCGAGTTGCGCAATGTGGAGATCCAGGTGATGCCGCTGGTACAGGAACAGCACGCTGGGCTACAAGGGCCAATTCGCCTGCTGGAAACCACGGCGACCAAGTGGTCTGCTTACAACGAGGGCCAGGAAATGGGTCAGTTGATCTCCGACCCCAAAGTGGTCAGCGTTCTCCAGGCCAGGCATGCCTGGATGCGCTCACAGGCTCTCACCATGCAGGACTCCGTGAGCCTGTTGCAGCGGATGCGAGAGGACCTATGAGCAGCAACTCGAAACCGGCCTGGTTCAAGAGCAGCTACAGCAGCGCATCCGGAGACGACTGCGTCGAGGTAGCCCTGACCTGGTACAAGTCCACGTACAGCAGCAGCGGCGACGGCGACTGTGTCGAGGTAGCCCTGGACTGGCACAAGTCGAGCTACAGCAGCGGTGCCGGCGATAACTGCATCGAGGTCGCCCACACCCCCACCGCCATCCACATCCGCGACTCGAAGGACAAGCACGGCCCCGAACTGGCCCTCTCCCCCGCCACCTGGGCCGACTTCCTCGGCTACGCCGCCCGGCACTGAGCACGACCGGCCGGGCGACGCAGTCACACCGCTACTTGGCCGGGCACTGTTTCCATGCCAGGTGGTACACCGTGCTGATGTCCCCGTCCGTCGAGTCCATCGTCATGAAGCTGACCTTGCCCGGTGACGAGCTGCCCGCGGCCACCCGTAGCTCGGTGTTGATGTTGAAGTTGCGGAGGACTCCGCAGGGGGACCAGACCAGCTGGGCCCAGTCGGTGCTGTCGGTGGCCTGCCAGTCGTCGTTGTAGGGGCCGTTGAAGGGGTGGGTTCTCGACGCGGTGTTCGAGGAGCCCTGGAAGTAGTACGAGGCCTTCTGCGTGCTGGTCGCGCCCGGCTGGAGCGAGAGGAAGCCCCGGTAGTCGGCGCTGGCCACGGCGTAGGTGAAGCCCTGCGGGACGTGCACGATCAGGTTGAGCTGGCAGTTCCTGCGGAAGGCCGTGGGGTCGGAGTTGCCGCCGACCTGGGCGAGGTAGTTGCTGTAGGTGACCGTGAAGGCGGTGTTGTCCGGGGAGACGGCCACGGCGGCCGTGCCCGCGGGACAGCCTGAGCCGTTCACCGTGGCGACGTCGATGACGATCTTGTCCGGGGGCGGGTCGTCGAAGACGGGGGAGGAGCTCTGGGCGGGTAGCGCGGTGGTGAGCAGAGCGGCTATGGCGCCGCCGAGCAGGAGTCCACCAGCCATGGTTTCTCCAGGTTGTCGAGTGGGGGGTTGGACCTCCGACCCATCCGTTCAACCTTGAAGAATCTGTGCGGAACCTGTGAAGGATGGGGAGGCGATGGGCATCGTAGGAAGCCCCGCTCCGCCCCGGGAGGGCGAACTCCGGCCATTCACAACGGGCTGTTCACACGTCCCCGAGGGCCTCAGGGGTTCTCCCACGCCCCCGGCTCCGCCGCCAGCTCCCGCACCGGCTCCGGCAGGGCGTCCGCCGCGAGGTCGGCGATGGTGACGCCCTCCAGGATGCGGCGGACGTTGGCGCGCAGGGCGATCCACAACGGCAGCAGCGGCTGGGCCGTGCCCGTGTAGGACAGCTCCGTCGGGCGTTCCCCCCGTACCGACACGATCGGGCCGTCCACGCCCCGGACGACGTCCGCCACCGTGATCGCGGCCGCGGGCCGGGCCAGCCGGTAGCCGCCGCCACCGCCGCGCCGGCTGTCGACGATTCCGGCACGTCGGAGGTCACCCAGGATGCCTTCCAGGAACTTGTGCGGAATGTCCTGTACGGCGGCGATTTCCTCTGCCTTCACCGGGCCGTCATCCTGCCGCACGGCCAGCTCCAGTACCGCCCGTACCGCGTAATCCGCCCGTGCCGAGATCCTCATGCGTCCATTGTGGGGCGTATCTCCATGGAGAATGGCCGGACCGCGCCCCCGTAAGATCGCCCGGGAGGATCCACCTTGGCGCTCAGCAGACGTACCTTCAGTGCCCTGGCCGGCTCGGCCGCGCTCGGCTTCGCCCTGGGCGGCAGCGGCGGCCCGGGGGCGCCTTCGGCGTACGCCGCGCACAGCGTGCCGACCGGCCCGGCACCCGCCCCTCCGCGCGCCGACGGCGAGCGGCACACCATCGGGTACGACCAGTACTCGCTGCTGGTCGACGGGCGGCGGCTGGTCGTGTGGTCCGGGGAGATGCATCCCTTCCGGCTGCCGAGTCCGTCCCTGTGGCGAGATGTGCTGCAGAAGATGCGGGCGCACGGCTTCAACGCCGTGAGCATCTACGTGTCGTGGAACTACCACTCCCCCGCGCCCGGCAAGTACGACTTCTCCGGCGTCCGGGACCTGGACCTGTTCCTGCGCATGGCCGCCGAGACCGGGCTGTACGTCATCCTGCGGCCCGGCCCGTACATCAACGCCGAGATCGACGGCGGCGGCTTCCCGGGCTGGCTGACGGTGACGAAGGGCACGGCCCGCACCGCCGACCCGACCTACCTGTCGTACGCCGACGAATGGCTGACCCAGGTGAACCGGATCGCCCGGCGGCACCTGTTCACGCAGGGCAAGGGCACGATCCTGCTCTACCAGATCGAGAACGAGTACGACTCCCACGTCGGGGAGGCGACCGGCCGGGACTACATGTCCCACCTGTACAAGAAGGTCAGGGAAGACGGGATCGACGTACCCCTCTTCCACAACGACAAGGGCAGGAACGGCCACTGGGTCCCGGGGTCGTTCGACACCGGCGGGGACAAGGACGGCTGGCTGTACGGGTTCGACGGGTATCCGTCGCCCACGCAGACGCCGCCGGACTGGGGGCACTTCGGGTCCGGCGGGCTCACCGGCGGGGCCACCGCCTCGCCGCACACGCCCGGGTTCGTGCCCGAGTTCGGGGGCGGCTGGTTCGACCCGTGGGGCGGGGCCTGGTTCGACGGCAAGGGGTACGCCGAGTCACGGCGCACCCGGGATGCGGCCTACGAGCGCCGCTTCTATCTGACCAACCTCGCCAACGGGCTCACCCTGCACAACGTGTACATGACCTTCGGCGGGACGTCGTGGGGATGGCTGCCCGCACCGGTGGTCTACACGTCGTACGACTACGGGGCGGCGATCGACGAGGGCCGCAACGTCACCGACAAGATCGCCCCGATGCACCAGCTCGGGCACCTGTTCCAGCGCGTGCCCGACTTCGCCCGGCTGGACCGGGCGGCCGAGGTGAAGGCGAAGGGGCTGAAGGTCTACCACCTGGCCAACCCGGACACCGGCACCCATGTGTACGTGGCCCGCAACGACGGCGCGGCCCCGGTCACCACCGACCTGCCGACGAACGCCGGGAAGCTGCGGATCACCGTGCCCGCGCACGACGCCCGCATGCTGACCACCGGACTCCCGCTCGGCAAGCGGACGCTGAAGCACTCCACCGCGCAGCCCATGCTGTGCCTGACGTCCGGGCGCAAGGACATCGCCGTGTTCACGGGGCGCCTGGGCGACATGGCGGACCTGGTCCTGAAGTGCCAGGAGGAGCCGTCCGTCATGCGCCTCGACCCGGAGGCCGGCTGGGCGTACGACAGCAACGAACTGCACGTCAACGCGCCCCTCGGGCAGGGCGGTCTCACCCGCGTACTGGTCGACAAGGGCGACAGCGACACCCCGCTGCTGCTGCTCTTCGCCGACGACGCCACCGCCGTGCGCATCTTCCCGTACGACACCCCGTCCGGCACCCTGCTCGTGTACGGCCCGGCCCTGCTGCGCCACGCCGAGCTGCGCGGTTCCGAGGTGCACCTGACAGGTGACGTCACCGAGACGACCAGCCTGGAGGTGTGGGGGCCGCGCGGGATCGCGAGCCTGGTGTGGAACGGCCGGAAGGTGCCGACCCGGGTCACCATGTCCGGCAGCCTGATGACCACCGGGCTGCTGCCCTCCGTGCCGGAGGTGCGGCTGCCCGAGCTGGGCGGCTGGCGGATGCGGACGGAGAACCCGGAGGCCGGGCCCAGCTTCGACGACTCGTCCTGGAAGGTCGCCGGCAAGAAGTCGTCGTGCAGCATCACTCCGGTCCCGAAGGACCAGCCGGTGCTGTTCGCCGACGACTACGGCTTCCACTACGGGGACGTCTGGTACCGGGGCACGTTCACCGGCTCCTTGGGCATCGAGGAGGTCTCGCTCGCCTACAGCACCGGCACCCAGGGCCTGTTGATGGCATGGCTGGACGGGGAGCCGCTGGGCACCCACCGGATGCCGGTGCCGGACAAGAACACCACCGTCAGGAAGGGAACTTGGGACGCCACCGCCGTCTTCCCGGTGGCCGAACGGCTGCGCTCGCCCGGCCGGCACGTGCTGTCGGTCCTGGTCCGGCGCATGCAGCACGACCAGGACGGCAAGGCGCTCGACACCCACAAGGCGGCGCGTGGCCTGACCGCCGCCCTCTTCAAGGGGGCGTCCCCGAAGGTGACGTGGCGGATCCAGGGCGAGGCGGCGCCGGATCCGGTGCGCGGGCCGCAGAACAACGGCGGCCTGTACGGGGAGCGGCGGGGCTGGCATCTGCCCGGCTTCCCCGACCGGGGCTGGGAGAAGGCGACCTTCCCGCGGGCCGAGCGGCGGCAGGGCGTGACCTGGTACCGGACGACGTTCCGGCTGTCGGTGCCGGCCGACATCGACGCCTCGGTCGGCCTGACCCTGGAGGACGATCCGTACCGCGCCTACCGGGCGCAGATCTTCCTCAACGGCTGGAACATGGGCCAGTACATCAACAACGTCGGCCCGCAGCACACCTTCGTCCTGCCGAACGGCATCCTGCGCACCCGGGGCGCCAACACCCTTGCGCTGGCGGTCCTTTCGGAGTTCACCACGGAGTCCGGGCCGGGGAACGTGAGCCTGACCCTGCTGGGCCGGGCGACCGGGGGAACACCGGTGGCTCCGGTGCCCTCCCCCGGCCGCTGAGCCGTCTCTGCTACGCCAGCCGGATCACGTTCCAGGACAGCGGCTCCAGTACGGCGGTGAGGGTGCCGTCCCGCAGGGCGGTGCCCTCGACCGGGTGCGGGGTGACCCGCTCCGGGGCGTCCTGGGTGTTACGGGCGTCGGGGTCGGCGTCCGCGAGGGCGCTGTGCTCGGCGACGGCCGTCAGGCCGAGCCCGCTCAGGGCGACTTCGAGCGGGAGCGGTTCGGTGCGGCTGCGGTTGACGGCGAACACGGTGACCGTGCCGTCGGCCGCCCTGACGGCGGTGGCGTGCAGCAGGTCCGTCTCGCCGTACTTCTTGGTCGCGTACGTCGGCGAGTCCACGCGGACGTCGAGCACCTCGCCACGGCCGTGCCGGGAGGCCTGCGCGAACGGGAAGAACGTGGTCTGCCGCCAGGCCGGGCCGCCCGGCTCGGTCATGATCGGGGCGATCACATTGACCAGCTGGGCCAGGCAGGCGACGGTGACCCGGTCGGCGTGCCGGAGCAGTGCGATCAGGAGCGAGCCGAAGACGACCGCGTCGGTGACGCTGTAGTTGTCCTCCAGCAGGCGCGGAGCCTCCGGCCAGTCGCTCTGGTCGATGGTCCTGGCGTGCTCCTCCCAACGGGACAGGTACCAGACGTTCCACTCGTCGAAGGAGAGGTTGATCTTCTTCCTGGACTTGAGGCGGGCACCGACGTGGTCGGCCGTGGCCACCACGTTCTCGATGAAGGACTCCATGTCGACGGCAGAGGCCAGGAAGGAGTCCAGGTCGCCGTCGACGGGCTCGTAGTAGGCGTGCAGCGAGATGTGGTCGACCAGCTCGTAGGCCTCCTGGAGGACCGTCGCCTCCCACTCGGCGAAGGTGGGCATGGACTGGCTGGAGGAGCCGCAGGCCACCAGTTCCACGGAAGGGTCGATCTGGCGCATCGCCCGGGCCGTCTCGGCGGCGATACGGCCGTACTCCTCGGCCGTCTTGTGGCCGGTCTGCCAGGGGCCGTCCATCTCGTTGCCCAGGCACCAGAGCTTGATGCCGAAGGGTTCCTTGTCGCCGTGGGCCGCGCGGAGGTCGGAGAGGGCGGTTCCGGAGGGGTGGTTGGCGTACTCCTGGAGTTCGAGGGCCTCGGCGACACCCCTTGTGCCGAGGTTGACGGCCATCATGGGTTCGGCCTGGGGGCCGAGCTTCTTCAGGAAGGCGATGTATTCGGAGAGGCCGAAGCGGTTCGACTCCGTCGAGTGCCAGGCGAGGTCGAGGCGGCGGGGGCGCTCCGCTTGGGGGCCGACCGAGTCCTCCCATTTATAGCCGGAGACGAAGTTGCCGCCCGGGTAGCGGATCGTGGTGACGCCGAGTTCGCGGACGAGGTTCAGGACGTCGGTGCGGAGTCCTTCGGAATCAGCCATGGGATGGGTCGGTTCGTAGATGCCCGTGTAGACGCAGCGGCCGAGGTGTTCGACGAAGGAGCCGAAGAGGCGGGGGTGTACTTGGCCGACGGTGAAAGCGGGGTCGAGGGTGAAGCGGGCGGTACGCATGGTCGCCTTTCGGGGTGGGGTGCTTGTGTCTCGTTGGCGCGTGCGGGTGCGTTGTGGCTGGTCGCGCCCACGCGGCGGAGCCGCATATCGAACACAGCCCCGCGCCCCTAAGAGACCTTGGGCCGGCCGTCTTTCGTCCAGCTGAGCTTGTTCAGCCCCAGCTTTGGGGCGCCGTTGTCAGGCTGTTCCATACCCTGCCCCCCACCGTTCGAGATATCGAATGACGCTCGCAACTTCGAACCGGACCGTAGATTCGAAGCGCTCGCGCGTCAATGGGTCGGGCGAAAGCCTTCGTCCGCCTGTGTACGGAAGCGGAAATTCCACGTTGAACAACGCTCGCCGGATCGCATGACGCGAACACACCAGGGCGCGTACCCTCATTCGAGCCGCACAACTGCGGTGAGAAGGGGGACCGATGACCATCGCGGGCGCGCGGCAGCGGGCGGTACGGCTGGCCGCACGACTGCGTCGCTCCCGTCCGGGCTCGGCGATGCGCTCCCTGGCCGCCGACCTCGCCGCCGCCGTCCACGCGCGGCCGCAGGCGCCGGGCGAGGTGCGGGACCTGTGCCAGACACTGTGCGAGGAGATGAGCGCACGGCGGGCCGGGCGGCCGGTGAAACTGCGCTTCGAGCGCTTCCCGGACGAGATCGAGGTCACCGGCCTGTGGGTGGAGTTCCAGGACTTCGACCTGGTCATCGTGGAGGAGCGGGCCGCGGCCATGCAGCAACTGGTCATCCTCGGGCACGAGTTGTGGCATCTGCACGTCGGGCACCGGCACCACGACCTGGCCGGGGCCGCCGCGGCCCGCGCGCTGGCGGACGAGCCCGCGCTGCACGGCCTGGCGCTGACGGTCGCCGCCCGCAACGGCTCCCGGGAGGCCGACGAGGCCGAGGCCGACGACTTCGGCCACCGTCTGGCCACGCTGCTGCGGCCCCGGCTCGCCGGCCCCGGATCCGGCACGCCCCTCGACCCGGTGCAGCGCTCCCTCGGCTACCGCGGGCGGGGCGGAGCCGCGCGGTGACCCTGGCACTGAACCCCTCGAACGTCCTCGGCGAGTTCTACATCTCCTTCTGGATCCCGACCGCCGTGCTCACCGCGGCCCTGGTGATCAAGCTGCCCACGATCATCCGGCTGTGGCGGGACCCGCTGCTGCGCGCGGTCGGCGGACTGCTGCTGCTCGCCTGCGGGGTGTTCGTGTTCTGCACGCCCTCCACGATCGCCGCCGTCAACCGGCTGACCGGCGTGCCCAACATCTCGGCGCCCTGGTGCTATTCGCTGATCACCGCGTTCTGCGGGTCCTGTCTGCTGCTGATCATCACCTGGCGCAACGGCCTGTCCGACCGCTCGGCCGTCACCCGCCGCGCGCTGCGCTGGGTCGTCTCGGTCTACTCCGGGGTGATCGCCGCCCTCTGGGGACTGTTCCTGCTCGCCGACGTGCCCGTGGAGCGGCTGCGGGACCTGGACACCTACTACGCCACCACCCCGTTCATGAGCGAGGAGATCCTGCTCTACCTCGTGGCGCACGCCGTGGCCGTCCTGATCACCTCCAAGCTGATCTGGAACTGGGTGCGCACCGAAGGTCTGGACGCCTGGCTGCGCTGGGGGCTGAAGCTGCTGGGCGCCGGCTACGTCCTGAACCTGATCTTCGACGCGTCCAAGCTGATCGCCGTCACCGCGCGCTGGTTCGGCCGGAACGTGGACTGGCTCAGCACCGATCTCGCCCCGCCGGTGGCCGCTCTGTCCGCCATCCTGATCGCGGTCGGCTTCATCCTGCCGCACGCCGGCCAGTACCTGCACGACCGCTGGCGGGTCCGGCGCGCCCACCGCGAACTGCGGCCGCTGTACCAGCTGATGCGGTCCGCCAGCGGTGAGGGCGTGCCGTTCGTGCTGCGGGCCACGCCCGAGCTGCGGCTGACCCGGCGCGAGACGTTCATCCGGGACGTGCTGCTGCCGCTGGCCCGGCACCTCGACACCGGCCTCGGCAGGCGCTCGTACGACGCCGCGCTCGACCTCGGCCACCCGCCGGAGCGGGCCCGGGCACTGGCGGCCGCGGTGAACATCCTCGACGCGATCGAGGCCAGGCGCCGTACCCCCGAGCCGCCCGAGCCCGCCGCCGGACCCGACACCACGAGCCTGCTCCAGGAGATCGGCGCGGTGTCCCGGGCCCTGCGCCACCCCGACGAGATCGAGGCGGTACGCGCCCTCGCGACCGCCCCAGCAGAGAGCGTGCCCGTCCATGAGTGACCGCCCCACCACCGCCGTCGTCCTCGGCGGCTCCCTCGCCGGCATGCTCGCGGCCCGGGCCCTGACCGGGTTCGCCGACCGGGTCACCGTCGTGGAGCGGGACGCACTGCCCGAGGGACCCGAGCCGCGCCGGGGCCTGCCGCAGGCCCGCCACGTCCACCAGCTGTGGTCGGGCGGGGCGCGGGCCCTGGAGGAGCTGGTGCCGGGGGCGGCGGAGCGGCTGCGGGCGGCGGGGGCACACCGGTTGCCGGTCACCACGGACATGGTGGCCCTGTCCCCCCACGGCTGGTACCGGCGGTGGGCCGAGTCGCACCACATGATCCTGTGCAGCCGCGACCTGCTGGACGCGACCGTGCGCGCGCAGGTGCTCGCCGACCGGCGGATCGAGGTCCTCGAGCGGGCCGAGGCGGTCCGGCTCACCTCCACGGACACGACGGTCACCGGCGTACGGATCCGCGCCCACGACAACGCCGAGCGCACGCTCGCGGCCGATCTGGTCGTCGACGCGACCGGGCGCGGCTCGCGCACACCCCGGTGGCTGACCGGGCTCGGGCTGCCGGTGCCGGAGCGGCGGGAGGTCAACTCCGGGATCGTGTATGCGACCCGGCTGTACCGGGCACCCGAGCAGGCACGGGACGGCTTCCCGGTGGTGAGCATCCAGCCGGATCCGCGCACCGGAGAACCGGGCCGCGGCGGTGTGCTCCTGCCGGTGGAGGACGGCCGCTGGATGGTGACGCTCTACGGCTCCCGGGGCGCCGAACCCTGCGCCGACGCCGACGACTTCGTGCGCTACGCCCGGGAGGAGCTACGGCACCCGGTCATCGCCGAGCTGCTCGCGGAGGCGGAACCGCTCAGTGAGGTGACGCTCACCCGGACCACCGCGAACCGGCGCCACTTCTACGAGCGGATGCGGGTGTGGCCCGAGAACTTCGTGGCCCTCGGGGACGCGGTGTGCGCGCTGAACCCGGTGTACGGCCACGGGATGTCGGTCTCGGCCCAGTCCGCGCTGGCGCTGCGGGATGTGATCCTCCGCCAGGGCGGCCTGGGCACTCCCGGCCTGTCCCGGCACGTCCAGAAGGCGGTGGGGCGGACGGTGCGGACGGCCTGGGACCTGGCGATCGGGACGGACGTGTTCTACCCCGGCGCCACGGAGACCGGCCCCACGCTCCGCGACCGGATCCTGTCCGCCTACGTCGGCCGCCTGCTGTACACCGCGACGGGCAACGGCCGCATCGCCCGCAGAGTCACTGACGTGACGTCCCTGGAGCGGGGGCCGGAGGTGCTCCTGACCCCGAGCATGCTGGTCGCTGCCGCGGTGGGGCCGTTGAAACCTGCGCTGAACGCTCCGCCGCTGACTTTGGAGGAGCTTAAGGCTGCGGGGGTTTTGTAGGGCAGCTGCGGTCCGTCGCCGAGTGCGGGCCGGTGGGGGCTTGTCGCGCAGTTCCCCGCGCCCCTTTGGGGCGCGCTTAGCTTCGGGCAGTCGTGCTGCTGGGGCGGCACGGGTGGGCGCAGCGGCACCCCGCCAACGCGGGCGAGCGGCACCCACCCCCGGCCCGCAGCAACGCCGTTCAGCCCGAGAACGCCGGCTGCGGCAACCCCTTCCCCGCCCCCGGCACCACCAGCAGCGAACCCGACGTGGGGTGCGGAGCCGACAGGCCCGTGCGGGCCGTCGTGATGTACAGATCGCTCAAGTCCGCGCCACCGAACGCACAGGCCGTCGTCCGCGGTGCCGGCAAGGCGATGACGCGGTCCAGCTCGCCGGACGGCGTGTAGCGGCGCACCGCTCCCCCGTCCCACAGGGCCACCCACACACACCCGTCCGCGTCGACCGTCAGGCCGTCGGGGAAACCGGCGCCCTCCTCGATCTCCGTGAGCGTGCGGCGGTTGCGGATGCCCTCGCCGTCGTAGTCGAAGACGTCCACGCGCCGGGTCGGTGTGTCGGCGTAGTACATCAGACGGCCGTCCGGGCTCCAGCCGGTGCCGTTGCTGACCGTGACGTCGGGGAGGATCGTGTCCACCGCTCCGTCGCCGGTCAGGCGGGACAGCGTGCCGCCGCCCTGCGCCTCGTCGTAGCGCATCGTGCCCGCCCACAGGGAGCCGTCGGGAGCGACGGCCGCGTCGTTCGCGCGGCGGCCGGGCACCGGCTCGTGGTGCAGCCAGCGGAAGGTGTCGTCGGCGTCCAGCAGGCCGACGCCGTCCCGCAGGTTCAGCACCAGCCCGCCGCCCGCACGGGGCTTCGCCGCCCCGACGTGCTGCTCCGTCGTACGAACCGTCCGGCGGCCGGACGAGGGGTCGTACGTGTGGACGCGCATGCCCAGGATGTCCAGCCAGAGGAGGCGCCCCGTCGCCGGGTCCCAGGTCGGGCCCTCGCCGAGCGCCGCCTCCGCCTGGACGGCGACCTCGTACGCCGTCATGCCACGCTCCGGTGCCCGAGCCGCTCCGACAGCTCCGCCGCACCCTTCGCGGCCAGCTGCTCCAGCTCCGCCCGGCGCTCGTCGCTCCAGCGGATCATGGGGACGGAGATGGACAGGGCGGCGACGACCTGGCCCGCGCGGTCGCGTACCGGTGCCGCCACGCAGGACACGTCCGGGTTGGACTCGCGGCTCTCCACCGCGAGGCCCCGCTCCCGGATCTGAGCCAGGGCCTCGCGCAGGGCGCCCGGATCGGTGATGCTGTTGGGGGTCATCGCGGTCAGCTCGGCGTTGTCCGGGATCCGCGACGCCAGTTCCTGCTCCGGCAGCGAGGCCAGCAGCATCTTGCCGACCGAGGTGCAGTGGGCGGGCAGCCGGCGCCCTGCGGCCGAGACCATGCGCACCGCGTGCGTGGAGTCGACCTTGGCGATGTAGATGACGTCGGTGCCTTCGAGGATGGCCACGTGGACCGTCTCGTCGCAGGTCTCGGCCACCGAGCGGGCCACCTGCTGCCCCTCGGCCGCGAGGTCGAGCTGCTCGGCGTAACGGCTGCCGAGCTGGTACGGGCGTACGCCGAGCCGGTACCGTCCGGGCTGTCCCGGCACCTGCACGATGTACGAGCGTGCGGCGAGCGTGGTGACCAGCTCGTGCACGGTGGTGCGCGGCAGTTGCAGCTTGCGCACGATGTCGGGGGCGGAGAGTGTCCCGTCCCCGTCGAGGAACAGCTCCAGAATGTCGAGAGCCCGGGTCACGGCAGGCACGAGGCGTCCCACGTCCGGCCCCCTCCCTTGGGTCTAAGCGTCTGTGTTCGAGATTTCAACAGACGATCGGCATGACGAACACAGGCTAGCCATGGTGGGTTGCGCGGGCAATGGTCAGGCACAAGCCGGGCACCATGGGTGCCATGTATCCCGACTTCCAGCTGGTGCTGCTGCGCCGCATGGCCGACCACAACCCGGACCTGGTCGAGGACGCCCGGCGCGCCCTGGGCGCGTCGATCGCGGACATGCGGGAGGCGAACAAACGCTGGCAGGCCATGCTCCGGTCACCGCGAGCCCGGTCGGCCGCCGCCCGCTACCGCTCGGTCCTCGGCGAACCCGAGGCCGTCGTCCCGCGCCGCCTCGGTGACGTCGACTGCGAGGCCCGGCAGTGGGCGCTGCCCCTGTGGCCCGGCCTGCGCTTCGAGGTGCTGGTCTCCCCCGACGGCGCCGTCTGGAACGAGTGGCTGGTGCGCGCGCCGGGCGCCCCCGCCCCGGACCTGCGCACCCTGGACGACCTCATGCCGTGGTCCTGCACGGTGGACGAGGCCGCCCGCGCCTTCGCCCCCGCCCGGCCCCTGGAGGGCACGGCCCCCACCCGCTGGGGGCTCGCCTTCACCGCTCCCGACCGGGACGGCGTACGGCACGAGGTCGTCGCCGAGTTCACCTGGGGGCTGCTCCAGCGGACGGCGGTCCGCACCTGAGCCGGTCGCGGGCCTTCTCAGGCACTTCCTCAGGCACTTCCTCAGGCGCCTTCTCAGGCATCGAAGGCCGTGGCCCTGGTCTGCTTCTCCCAGGCGGCGACGTCCTCGCGGACCTGGTCGAGGTGGGCCAGGACGGCGCTCACCCCGTCGTCACCGAGCGGCAGCCGCAGCGGGGTCTCATCCGCCTCCAGCGCGGCCAGGATCAGGGCCGCCGCCTTGTCCGGGTCACCGGGCTGCGTACCGTCGCCGCCCGCGACGAGACCGCGGGTCACGCCCACCTTGGCGTACACCCCGCTGTCGGCGCTGACGCCGGCCCGGCCCGGGTCCATCAGCGAGGTCCGGAAGCCGCCCGGCTCCACGATCAGCACCTTGATGCCGAACTCCCGCACCTCGTCCGCGAGCGCCTCGGACATGCCCTCCAGCGCGAACTTCGTCCCGCTGTACGCCCCGAAGCCCGCGAAGGACATCTGCCCGCCCATGCTGCTCATCTGCACGATGGCCCCCGAACGCCGCTCCCGCATGTGCGGCAGTACCGCCCGCACCAGGGCTGCCGGGCCGAAGACATGCAGGTCGAACAGGTCCCGCAGCTCCTGGTCCGTGGTCTCCTCGACGGCGCCGACGTGCGTACGGCCCGCGTTGTTGACCAGCACGTCGATCCGCCCGTGCCGCGCCACCACGTCCCGTACGGCCTCCTCGATCGCGGCCGCGTCGGTGACGTCCAGCCGCAGCGCCTCCACCTGGTCGGGATGCGCGGCCACCAGATCGTCCAGCGCCTCCGGGCGCCGGGCCGCGCCGACCACCACGTCACCGGCGGCGACGGCCGCCTGGGTGATCGCCCGCCCGAAGCCGCTGCTCGCACCGGTCACCAGCCATACCTTGTTCACGGCAACTCCCGTAAGTCCCTGAGTCCTTGTCTTCGTCTCCCTGACACGAACCAGCCTGCTGCCGAATGCCGTTGCCCGTCCAAGACCCACGGTGATAACCAACGGTTATGACCATCGACGTCCACGCACGCGACCTGCGCTACTTCGTCGCCGTCGCCGAGGAACTGCACTTCACGCGCGCCGCCGAGAAGCTGTACGTCTCACAGCCCGCGCTCAGCAAGCAGATCCGGGCGCTGGAGCGACAACTGGGGGCCGAGCTGCTGCTCCGCGACCAGCACGCGGTGGCGCTGACGGCCGCGGGCGAGGCGCTGCTGCCGCACGCCCGGCAGGTGCTGGCCGCGTGGGCGGAGGGCGCTGCCGCGGTGGAGGCGGCCAAGGCGGCGCAGCGCAGCACGCTCGTGGTGGGCATGAGCACCCGTCCGGGCCGGGGCGGACTGCTGCCGGCCATCCGCTCCCGCTTCACGGCCGCGCACCCCGGGGCCACCGCCCGGCTGCGCCAGGTGAGCTGGGAGGACCCGACGGCGGGGCTGGCGGACGGCAGCGCGGACGTCGCCTTCGTGTGGTTGCCGCTGCCGGACGAGGAGCGCTACGCCTGGACGGTGCTCGCCGAGGAGCCCCGCCTGGTCGCCCTCCCCGACACCCACCCACTCGCCGCCCACGCCGAGATCGACTTCGCGGACCTGAGGGACGAGCCGTTCCTCGCCCTGCCGAAGAGTGCGGGCCCGCTGCGCGACTACTGGCTCGCCCTGGACGCCCGCGCCGGCCGTCCGCCGCGCATCGGTGCGGAGATCGCCGGGGTGGAGGAGACGTACGAGGCGCTCGTCGCCGGCCTCGGGGTCTGCCTGGTCGCCGAGGGCAACGCCCCGCTGATCACCCTGGGCGGTGTCACCACCCGCCCGGTGCAGGGCATCGGCCCCAGCCGCTACGCCCTGGCCTGGCGCCGCGAGGACGAGGCACGGCCGCTGGTCCGGGCATACGCCCAGGCGTGCCGGGCGACGGTCGCGCCCTAGTCTCCTGCGGCGGCCGCCAGGATCGCCTCCGTGACGCGCGGCAGCGAGTCCGGGTGCAGGAACAGGAACAGGTTCGGCTCCACCAGTTCCAGCTCCATCACACGCGGCTGTCCGTCCTCCCCGTCGACCAGGTCCACGCGCGCGTACAGCAGCCCCGGCGCGCCGCCGGGTATGGCGGTCAGCGCCTTCTCGGCCACGGCGAGTTCGGCGTCCGTGGGCTGCCAGGGCTCCAGGTCGGGGTGGGCGACCTTGTCGGCGTCGTAGGCGGTACCGGGAGACAGGACGGCGCCCTTGCGACTGGCGTGCAGCAGGAGGCCGCCGAAGAACTGCAGCGCCCGCTCCCCGCTGACGTCGATGTGCCGCAGGTACGGCTGCACCATCGCGGTGAAGCCCTCCGCGTGCATCCGCGCCAGCTGCCGTACGGCGGTCTCGGTGTCGTGCTCGGCGGGTGTGTAGCGGGCGGCGAACCGAGCGCCGGCGCCGGAGGTCGGCTTGATCACGTACTCGTGGTCGGCGGGCAGGTCGGCGGGTTCGCCCGGGGCGATGTAGCGCGTGGGGACGGTGGGCACGCCGGCCGCGGCCAGTTCCCCGAGGTAGCGCTTGTCGCTGTTCCAGCGCACGACGGCGGCGGGATTGGCGAGGCGCGTGACGGCACCGACCCGGTCCACCCACGCCGCGAACTCCTCGGCGCGCCAGCTGTAGTCCCAGGTCGAGCGGATGACGACGAGGTCGTAGTCACCCCAGTCGGCGTCCGGGTCGTCCCAGTGCCGGGCCTCCGCCTCGGCCCCGGCATCCGTCAGTGCCCGTACGAGCACCGGCAGGTCGCCGTCCTTACTCGGCTCGGCTCCGGGGTCGTAGGTGGCGAGGGCGATACGGGGCACGGCGGGCTCCCTGTCGTACGGCGGTTCGATCGGTTGTGAGGCTAACAAGCGCGGCAGGAACCAGGACAGCGCGATTGACCTTCACCTTTGGGGAAGCCCCAGCATCGGTGGCGTACGAGGAGGAAGGCGAGGAGCCTCATGGAGCTGCTGACGATCGGTGCGTTCGCCAAGGCGAGCCGGCTGTCGCCCAAGGCGCTGCGACTGTACGACGAGCTGGAACTGCTGCGGCCCGCCCGGGTCGACCCGGACACCGGCTACCGGTACTACGCCGTGGAGCAGCTCCAGCAGGCCCGTCTCGTGGCCTGGCTGCGGCGGCTGGGCATGCCGCTGGCCGAGATCCGGGCGGTGCGCGCCCTGGACCCGGCCGGTGCCGCGCGGGAGATCCGGGCGTACTGGGCCCGGGTCGAGGCGGAGACGGCCGTACGGCGGGATCTCGCCGCGTTCCTCGTCGACCAGCTGACCGGCGAGTCGAGAAGGGACCACACCACCATGCTGGAACTGCGTTATTCCGCCCACTCCGACCGTGGGCACGTCCGCCCGGCCAACCAGGACACGGTGTACGCGAGCCGCAGGCTGCTCGCCGTGGCCGACGGATGCGGCCCGGCGGGGGCACCCGCGAGCCGCGCGGCCGTCGAGGCGCTGAAGTTCCTGGATGAGGAGGAGCTGGGCGCCGGCAACGTACTGAACCTGCTGGAGGATGCCGTGCGGGGGGCGAGCGAGGCCGTACAGGACCTCGGGGAGGAGGGCGAGGAGAACGGCACCACACTCACCGCACTGCTGTGGACGGGGTCGAAGCTGGCCCTGGTCCACATCGGGGACTCGCGGGCGTATCTGCTGCGGGACGGTGAGCTGTTCCGGATCACCCATGACCACAGCGTCGTTCAGTCGCTGATCGACGAGGGGCGGCTGACGCCGGAGGAGGCCGTGAGTCATCCGCAGCGGGCGCTGCTGTTGAAGGCGCTCGGTACGCCTACCCCTCCGGTTCCGGACCTGCGTCTGCACGAGGTTCGGGCCGGTGATCGGTATCTGTTGTGCACCGACGGGTTGACCGGTGTTGTCCCTGACGAGCGGATCAAGGAGCTGCTTGCTGGGGAGGATGCGGTGCGGGTGCTGGTCGATGAGGCGAATGCGGCGGGGGGTCCTGACAACGTGAGCTGTGTTGTGGCTGACGCCGTTCTGCCCACCCGCCCACCCGTCTCGGTCGGATAGAAGAGAGGCTGGTCTCTCGGCTTGATGACGCCCGGGCCCCGGTGTGGGTTCGGCGTCGTCGCATGTGTGTCCCCGTCGACGTATGCGTGTCCCCGCCGACAGAAACATTCGGCCAAAGGCCCTCCACCGTGCCGAGTACCGCGTTGCGATCGGCAAGGTACCGATGTGATGATCCCGGGCATGGCTGACTACGGGGGTGGCGCCGACTCGTCGGGACCGATACGCAGGTCACGGCTGGCGGAATACGTGGAGCTGGCCGACACGGACGTATCCGGCGAGATTCCTGCTCCTGGGCAAGGCACACCGTTCGCCCCCACTACCCCGTCACCGGCCACCACATCTGCTCCCTCCGAGGCGGACGACATCACGTGCAGGCGCCGGGAGTTCGTGGCCGAGGCCGGGCTGCCGCGCGGGGTGCTGGTGGACGCGTGCGACGGGGAGCGGGGGCTGGTGCTGCCACCGGTGCTCGGGATCGTGCCGGAGGCGGTGGCCGTGGACGGGCCGGATGGCGCCGGTGGAGCGGGGGAAGCGGAACCGGAGCACGTATGAGTGGCGTGTGGGACATGGGCTTGTTGGGTGCCTCGGGTGCCGGGACCGGACGACCGACGGGGGAGGAACGGTAATGCAGTCGACACCGAACGGAGGCGGGGACGCGGGTTCTGTCCCTTCCGGCAGCAGCGGGGCCGGAGGACCGGATCTGCGGG
>NZ_KQ948017.1:0-184753 GCF_001513965.1 Streptomyces cellostaticus
ACCCGGAGCGGTTCACAGTCCGGCTCGACATGGATGCGGGCCTGCGGCCGCAGCACAGCGGGCCACTCTCGCCACCAGTCAGGGTCAGACCGGCGCCGGCATCGCAGTCGGCGGCCTGGTCCTCGCGCACGCTTTGCACACATGGCGCGGTCGGCTGCGGTCGCGGGGCATGGCGGAATCCGCCGTTGTCCTGTGTGCCATGGCCACAGCAGGATGACGCTCGTGGAGAACCGGGGGGAGTTGTCACCATACGAAGCCCGTGACGCGGCTGGCTTCATTAAATCGATGCGGCAGCTCAAAGAGCGTTCGGGGCTCACGTATCGCGAGCTACAGGAGCGGGCCGCTGGAAACGGTGACGTTCTGGCACGTAGCACGCTGGCCGACATCTTGCGGCGGACGAGCCTGCCGCGCCCCGACGTGCTGACTGCGTTCGTCCGAGCATGCGGGGACGGACAGCGGGTCGCCGCCTGGCTCGACGCCAGGGACCGGATCGCCGCAGGTGTCACTACCGTGCCTGTCACGGCGCACGGTCCCGGGCCTGAGACCGAGTCCCAACTTCAGACTCAGGATTCCATGGCGTCGCGGCCACGCCGACTCAGGTGGCGCGCGGTCGCGGTCACAGCCATGGTCATGGTTCCACTGTTCGCTTTGGTCGCCTGGTGGTTACTCCCCGACGGCTCCGATGATCGGGGCGCCCCGGCTGCTCCGGCCGCCGCTGCCCGGACTCCCCCCGACGGCTGGGTCACCATCCGCCCGGCCCGTACGCCCGAACTGTGCCTGACCGACGGACGCGACCGCGACGGGGCCTACGCCCATGCCATCGCCGTCCAGCTTCCGTGCGTCCAAGCCACTGTGCCGCGCACCTACCTCGAACCGGCCGGCGAGGGCCTGTACCGCATCCAATGGCATCATCCCCAGGAGGGGAAAGGATGCCTGACAGTCATGAGCACCGGCCCAGTAAAGGGCATGCTCGAACCCCGCAACGACTGTGCCCAGGCCACCCTGTTCCGCCTGGAGCCCACCGCCGCTGACCGCAGGGGATTCAGGCTTCGCCAGGCCAACAGCAGCCAGTGCATCGGCATCGTCGGCAACGACACCGCCGAGGGGGCTGAAGCAATCGAAGAAAGGTGCACTGGCGCGGCCGATCAGCGATTCCAGATCCGGACTGTCTGACCGCCCCCAGTGGCCGCACTCCCTTGTCATATGAGCCTGGGCCGGAGAGGTCGTCCTGGTAGGCGGCATGGTTACCAGGCGATCGGCAACGTGTTGCGACAGTTGCTCCGTGTTAACGAGCAGGACCCGCCGCAGCATGAGGCGGCCCGCGAACAGGATCTCGTTGAGCGCGTTGATGGCGGAAAGGATCACGGTTCGTCAGCCGGAGATCTCATCGCTGCGATCCGGGAGACGATCAGACCGCCTGCGGGGACCTTCTCGATTCCGCTGTCACGACTACTCACGCCAGGTGCCGTCCAACCGGCCACACCTACGCGCTACCGCCATGACCAGCCCGGACAGGGTCCTGGCATGTCCCGGACTGTCCCGGACAGCCTTTTGCTTCCCTTCGTCATTTCGCACGGACCATCCTCCTTGGGCAACCGGGATCTGCCCGGTTACCACTCAGCGATGGGAAGAACTCACGTGCGTATTCGTACAGCTCTCGGCGCCGGGCTCGGTGGGGCAGTTCTGACACTCGGGACCGTGGCCCTCCCCGCCCAGGCCGTTCCCGGCGAAACCGCCCATTCGACACAGGCGTCGATGATCACCGCCGACCCCTGCCCGAACGGTGGAAGCTACTGGGCCGACTGGGCCGGCGGCAGGGGCCGCGGGCACTACAAGTGCGAGGGCTTCCGGGTCCGCCTCGGCATCCACTGCACGGACGGCCACTCCTACTGGAGCGGCGGTCCTGGCCAGCCCTACACAACCTGGCGGCTGAACTACAACAGGGTGGAATGCCCGACGGGCTACAGCACGACCGGCACCCCGAGTCTCTACGTGCGCTAGCACGACACAATCCTGCAAGCAGACACCTGACCGGGCCCGGTGCCTACCACGGTACCGGGCCCGTCCTGCGCGCCGTAGCCGATATCTGTCGAACGCGCTCATCGGACTGATCAGAATGGGCTGCCTCTCGGGAGCACCCCACGCGTCCAACTACTGGTCGAGCCCGGCGAGACGGCACGGTCACGGGCGCTGTCCAGTCCGCACCGCGCGAGGGAGTTCGCTGCCCGGCACCCCGTCGCGTACGTGGCCTTCTACGTCCCCTGGCGTACCCGAGGCCGGCACCCCCGATCTGCGGCCGTGTCCGTAGGGAGCGTCGCCAGGTCATCCTGCAGGCGCTCGCCGACGAACGGTGAACCGAGGGTGCGGTCAGCAGCGCAGGCCGACGATGCCCCAGCCGCGGCGCTCTGCCTCCGTGACCGCCTCTCCCCAGTCGGTGAGGAGGTTGGCAAACGATTCAAAAGTCGTGATCCATCCATCGGGCTCCGCGGCGTGCTGGGTGAACGGCTCGCGCGGAACGTCCAGTTGGGGTGCCGCCTGCCGCCACCAACCGGCGATCAGCGGCACCTGATCGGGCGGACACCATCGTCGCGTCCCCCGGTGTCTGCCTCGGCCTGACGGGCCCAGGACCCCTCCCCGTCGGTCACGACCAGCACAGTAGGGTGTTCTTGCGTGACAACACGTAACCGCAGCACACGATGTACTCGTTCCCTTCTTGCGGCGCTCGCCTCGCTGGCCGCGATGGCGTTCACCCTCGTCGTGGCGCCATCGGCGGCGGCCGAGCCCGACACCATGGCGGGTCCGCTGACGGCCACCCCGCCGAAGGAGTACCGCGAGTACAAGCTCGGCATCGACCGCGCGATCGACTACGACAACTACGGCGCCAGGATCCGGGCCGTCGAGAGGAGCGGCGCCGTCACCACGAACGGCCCGCTCGGGGTGGCCCTGTCGGGCCAGCACTCCGGACGGCCCCTGTGTCACACCACGGGGATCAACGGCACGTTCCTGTACAACGGCTTCTGCTGGGACAAGGGCGACGACACGTCCGACGGCGGCTGGACCCCGCAGGGACTCACCGCGTCGCACGACGCCGACCCCGGCGGCACCTACTCCGGCCACCACCTGTACGTGGCGTCGTGGCACTACGACGCCAACAAGTTCGCCCGGATCTCCATCGTCAACTCCACCGGCACGCAGTGGACTTACGGCCACGTCCTGCTGGTCGAGCCGACGGGGGACGAGAAGCACCCGAACTTCCAGCCGGTCAAGGGGACCCACGCCGACGGCGCGGTCTGGTACGGCAACAAACTGTTCATCGCCAACGGCAATCAGCTTCAGGTCTACGACTTCCAGCACATCTGGAAGATGCAGCAGATCTCCGAGCGGGTCGGCATCGAGAACGGCGTCTCGTCGGCCAAGTACCACCAGTGGGCACTGCCCATGGTGGGCGAGTACCACATCGGCGACCGCGCCGCCGCTCCGGGGTATTGCCCCGCGCCCCACGAGACGGGGCGCGCCTGCCTGAGCTCCCTGAGCCTGGACCGCAGCGGAGGCGTGGCCCATCTCGTGTCGGGCGAGTACTACAGCCACGGACGCGCCCCGGACGCCCATCTGGCGCGCTGGCCCCTGAACCCCGCCACCGACCTGCCGAAGACCGACAACGGCGACACCGTGGGTACGACCACCGCGGACGGCGGCTTCAGGGCGCCGGTGCGGCAGTTGCAGGGCGTCGCCACCGACGGGACCCGTCGACGAGAAGTGGTGGTACGACAGCGCCGCCAGGACGCTGCGGAACGTCTACTCGGGCAAGTGCCTCGGCCTCGGCGCCACCGCGACGAAGGGCACCCAGCTGATCCAGTACAGGTGCAACGGCAAGCCGGACGAGAGCTGGGAGCAGATTCCCCGCTGAGGTGAACTCCCGCCGTGCAACAGCTGACGACCGCGGTGCCCCTGGCAGCCGGGGTGTGGCGATGTCGTGCACATGGGCGCTCGAGACAGCCTGGCTCAGTCTCTCGTTGCCTTGGGGTGCCAGTCAGCGGCCCATGCATCGAGTGGGGCAAGACGCCCGAGGAGGGCAGTGCCCTGTCCGGTGAGTACGTAGCCCTCGCCGGTGTGCTCGACGAGGTCGGCCTCTCCGAGCTCACGGAGCCTTTCCGTCAGGACACTTGAAGAAACGCCGCCGCATCGCTGCTGGAGCTGCCGGAAGGTCGGAGCGGAACCGTCCCGCAGCTCCCACAGGACGCGCAGGACCCAGCGCCGGCCCAGGAGGTCGAGGAGTGCCATGATCGGGCGCCCGGTGTGTGAGCCGCGGACCGGGCGGCCCGGGAGGGGCGTTGACTGCTTCATCTGCTTCCCTTTCCGAAGCGCCGACACTACCATCCCGCCATGCCTCTCAATTCGAAGCAACCGCGCATCGAGCCCCTCACGCCGCCCTACGCCGAGGATGCCGATGCAGCACTTGAGCTCCTCGGGCACGCACCGATCCAGCTGTTCAGGGTGTGGGCCCGCCGGCCCGAGCTCGCCCGTGGCATCGCGGGCTGGGGGCGCTACTACTTCTCGAGGAGTTCAGCTCTCACCATCCGTCAGCGGGAGTTGGTCATCGACCGGACGACTGCGCTGTGCGGCGCCGACTACGAGTGGGGCGTACACGTCGCAGGCTTCGCCGAGAAGGCGGAGCTCAACCCCGGACAGCTCACTTCGCTGGCCTTCGGACGCCCGGACGACGACTGCTGGGAAGCGGCCGACCGAGCCGTACTCGAAGCGGTCGACGAACTCCATGCGACCTTCGATCTCTCCGACGAGACCTGGGCGACCCTGACCGCAGCCGTCGGCGACGACGCAGCCCTCGATCTGGTCATGGTCTGCGGGTGGTACCACGCCATCTCCTTCGCGGTGAGGGCGCTGCGTCTGCCTCTGGAGCCCGGCACCGTGCCGATTACCGCGGCGTGACCACCGCCGTCACTCCCGCAGGCGCAGGGCACCTTGCGTCTGGAGATGGACAGGCGACGCCTTGGTCTCGGCCTGCCGGTCAGCATGCCTCGCCCCCCGTACGTCGGCGAGGACCGACTGCCAATCCATGACACGGCCACTCCATGCCCTCTGAACAGGCCGGTCGTCAGGCGGTTACGGCTCCCACCCAGCCGCCGTCAATGACGAGGTCCCGGCCATTGACGTAGGCCGTGTCGGAGGAGACGTGGAACGCCACGGCCGCCGCGCCCCCTCGTGGGGCGAATGCGGCGGCGTCCACCCGGGCGGGGGGGCGGCCGTTGACGACGACGGCGCCTTCGGTGACGAGGCGGCGCACGGTCGCCGGGCCCATGCCGCCGGTGCCGCCGGTGCCGCCGGTGCCGCCGGTGCCGCCGGTGCCGCCGGTGCCGCCGGTGCCGCCGGTGCCGCCGGTGCCGCCGGTGCCGCCGGTGCCGCGAACGGTCTACTCGGTGAAGCAGTTCATGCCTGTGCTCCCGTCAGTGCGCGCCTGATGTGGTCGCTGACGTGGGGCAGCCAGTCGGGCCGTGCGTTGCCGAGGAGGTGATCACCGTGCGGGACGGACAGGTAGGTGCCGTGCGGCGCCAGACGGGCCAGCGGCTCGCCGTTCGTCACGCCGGGAATGACGTCCTGGCCTCCGTCCACGACCAGCAGCGGGGAGGCGATGCGGGGCGCCAGGGCGGAAAGGTCCACGTGGCCGGCGAACGCGCGGGCGGCGTCGGCCCCTCCGGTGCGACGGACCATGATGTCCCGCACCGGTGGGGGCAGTTCCTCCCAGTCGAGACGGAAGGGACCGCTGACGGTCGCGACCGCCGCCACGCGCGGCTCCAGCGCCGCGGTCCGGGCCGCGAAATAGCCGCCCAGGCTGAGGCCGACGAGTCCGATGCGTGCGACGCCGAGGGCGTCGACGACCCGGCCGACAACCTGCTCGTAGTCCGGCCTGAGGGTCGTCGTGGCCGCGAGCACGCCCTGTCCGGGGCCGTCCATCGCGAACACGGCCAGCCCTCTGGCCAGCAGCGCGGACACCAGATCGAGGAACTCCTCCTTGGCCGAGTCCAGGCCGGGGACGACGACCACGGTGCCGGGCGCGTCGGCGGGGCCGCGCAGCCAGCCGGTGAATCCCTCGCCGCTCACGTGCCGCGCACCGGCATCCAGCACGGTGAGCGCTCTGCTCAGGGCGTGGTCCGCCTCGACGGCGGCACGATGTGCCTCCGCGTATGGCGCGAGCGTGGCGAGGTGGAACCATCGGGCCGCCATCAGCAGGTGCTCACCGGCGGAGACGGGCGATCCGGCGTTCTCCGCGCGGTCCACATAGGCGCGTCCGGTGCGTAGGAAGGACGGTCCCCAGTCGGCGACGGAGGTGAGGCCATCGGTGACGTGCCGGTACTCGTGGGGGTCGACGCCCGCGCCGGTGGCGCGTGTCCACTGGGCTACGGCGAACTCGGCTGCGCTCATCGTGCTCCTCCCGTCAGCAGGACGGCCTTGCCGCGTATCCGGCGCTCTCGCAGGTCGACCAGTGTGTCGGCGGTATCTGTCCAGTCGGCGATCCGGCCGATCTCCGGGTGCAGCCGCCCCTGTTCCACGAGGCGCACCAGTGCCGCGAGATCGGCGCCGTAGGGGGCGTCGGCGTAGTGGAAGTGCTGGATCGTGACGCGCTCGGGCCCGCCCAGCAACTGGAAGAAGTCGAGGGTCACCGGGGTGCGGCTCGCCTGGCCGAACCAGACGAGGGTGCCGCCCGGGCGCACCTTGGACAGGGCGACCGGCAGATCCGGACCACCCGTGGACTCCAGCACCACATCGAACGGTCCCTGAGCCGCCGCGACCTCGTGCACCACCTGCGCACCCAGCTCCGCGAGCCGCTCGCCGCGCACTGGCGTTGCCGTCACCGCGGTCAGTTCGGCTCCGGCCCCAACGGCCAGCTCGGTGACGTAGTGGCCGACCCCGCCCGAGGCTCCGGTCAGCAGCACCCGTCGGCCGGCCAGGGAACCGGCCGTACGCAGCAGCCGCAGGGCGGTGATGCCGGCCAGGGGCAGGGCCGCCGCCCGTGCGCTGTCGATGCTGTCCGGGAGGACCGCGAGAGAGTGCGTGGGCACGGCGGCGTACTCGGCCCAGCCGCCCTGTGCCGGATGCCCGACCACTCGGGTGCCGGTGCCGGGGCCCGAACCGTCGGCTGCCGCCTGGACAACGAGCCCCGCGACGTCCTTGCCGGGCAGCAAACCCGGCCGGGGCTGTTCGAGGAGGAACGTCTCGCCTCTGTTCGGCGCGAACGCCTCGACCTTGATCAGTGCCTCACCGGGCTCCGGGACGGGCTGGGGGACCTCGGCGAAGGCGACCGGACGTGCCGCCTCCCCCGTGGGAATCAGTCTTTGCATGCCGAGGATGCAACCCCCACAGCCGCCCCGCGATCCAACAACG
The DNA here is from genome assembly GCF_001513965.1 of Streptomyces cellostaticus. GTDB lineage: Bacteria > Actinomycetota > Actinomycetes > Streptomycetales > Streptomycetaceae > Streptomyces > Streptomyces cellostaticus. The sequence continues at coordinate 7,399 of NZ_KQ948017.1, forward strand.
AACCGGCACAGCCGACAACTGTTGGTTGTCACCTATGGTGGGAGCCGAGGATCGAAGCCTGTCCCACACGGCTGCAAGCGCTGAGACACGGCATGCACGACAACCTCAGGGCGTGGCCGTGGCATGGGGAGCGGTGGCAGCCACGGCGTCCGCGGTCTCGGCGGTGGTGATGGTCTGCTGCAGGATGTCCCGGGCCGCAGCGATCTCGGCCGATCGTTCGTCAAGGGCACGCAGTTGGGCTCGGAGCGCGTCCAGCACGCCGGGACACGGCACCACGACACCCTCGGCCTCGGTGCAAGGGAGTACCTGGCGGATGACGCGAGTCGGCAGCCCTGCCGCAAGGAGGGCGCGGATCCGCCGGACCGTCGCGCAGGCTGTCTCGTCGTACGTCCTGTACCCATTGGGCCGGCGCTCGGACCGGAGCAGCCCCACCCGCTCGTAGTAGCGCAGCAGGCGTTCGCTGGTCCCGGTCCGCTCGGCCAGTTCTCCGATGAGCACGTCCGCTCCCCTACCTCGCGCTTGACCTTCCAACGGTGTCAAGGAGCAACAGTAGGCGCGCCCACCGCATTCCAGCGGCCCGCTCTCCCACGGAGGAACCGATGATCATCGATGCACACAGCCATGTCCACGACCCGGTGGACCGCCACCTCGCCGACCTGGACACCGCGGGCGTGGACCGTACGGTGCTCTTCGGCACCCGCCCGCACCCGGAACGGGCCGTCGATCTTGCCTCCCTGCGCCGCGAGATGAAGGTCCTCGACCATGCCCTGGCAGGCAGTGGGAACAGCATCGACGGCTACCGCACCGCCTGGCGGGAGTTGGACGAGGCCCTGACCGCGCACCCGGACCGGTTCATCGGCTTCGGCAGCGTGCCGCTCGATCTGCCCGAGCAGGACGTTGCCGCCGTCATCGAACGCGAGGTGGTCGGACGCGGGTTGCGCGGTATCGGGGAACTCACGCCACCGCCGGGCCAGGCCGCACGGATCGAGCCCGTGCTCCGGGCCGCACACGACCACGGCGCACTCCCCGTAGTCGTGCACGGCTTCGCCCCCACCACCGCGGAAGACCTGCGCACGCTGTCTCGTCTCGCCGCGCGCTACCCGGCGGTTCCGCTGGTCGTCAGCCAGCTCGGCGGATCGAACTGGATGGAGGCCGTCGAACTCGTGCGGGACACACCGAGCATGTACCTGGAACTGTCGACGGCCAACATCATCTTTTCTGTGCGGTTGGCGATCCAGGAGATTCCCGAGCGCACGTTGTTCGGCTCGGACGCCCCCTACGGCGATCCGGTGCTCGCCCGTACCACCATCGAACGCGTCACCCCTCCTGGTGAGGTGCGTGACCGAGTGCTCGGAGGGAACCTCGGACGGCTTCTGGGCATCCTCTGAACCGGCACCATCCACCGGCATGGCGGGCAGGATTGCGGTTATGGGATTGTCGACAGCGTTCACGGAACTGTTCGATGTGGAGCATCCGATTGCCCTGGCCCCGATGGGCGGGTCGGCCGGTGGCGCCCTGACGGCGGCGGTCTCGCGTGGCGGCGGGCTCGGGCTGCTGGGCAGCGGGAACGGGGACCAGGACTGGCTGGCCCGGGAACTGCCTGTCCTGGCCGGCGAGGGCGCCGGGAAGCCTTGGGGCATCGGCTTTCAGACGTGGGCGATCGACGTCGGTGCGGTCGCGCGGGCACTGGAGCACAGGCCGAGGGCGGTGATGTTGTCCTTCGGCGACCCCAGTCCGTTCGTGGAGCGCATCCGCAGCACGGGCACGGCTCTGATCATTCAGGTCACCGACCTGGAGGAGGCCCGCAGGGCGGTGGATCTGGGCGCCGATGTGATCGTGGCGCAGGGCACCGAAGGGGGCGGGCACGGAGCCCGGAACGGGCGGTCCACGCTGCCGTTCGTGCCCGTCGTGGTGGACCTGGCGGCGCCGGTGCCGGTGCTGGCGGCCGGCGGGATCGCCGACGGCCGCGGCGTGGCGGCCGCCCTGGCGCTGGGGGCTGCCGGAGCACTGCTCGGCACCCGCTTCCAGGCCACGGCCGAGGCGCTTCTCGCCCCCGCGACCGCCAGGGCGATCGTTGAGGGACGCGGGGAGGACACCGAACGCAACAGGGTGCTGGACATCGCCCGGGGCTCGCAGTGGCCGGCGAAGTACACCGCGCGTACCCTCGGCCACCCTTTCCTCGACGGATGGCGGGGCCGGGAGGACGAACTCGCCGCCGCTCCGCATGCCCAGCAGGCATACCAAGACGCCGTGGCACAAGGCCGTATCCCCGCACTGCCGCAGTGGGCCGGCGAAGCCATCGACCTCATCGACGACCTGCCGTCCGCAGCCGATCTGGTCGGCACCCTGGCCGCCCAGGCTGAGGCGGCACTGGCGCGCGCCGGCAGGCGCTGACCTCGATCGCCGGGAAGCAGCGATCACGGCCGCACCGCCGCACCTGCCCTTAGCGCGCTGCCCGCCCTCCATCGGGTCCGCACTCGGTCCGCCGAGTCGGACGCCGCCCCGTTCTGGTTCTCATTCCTGGAGATACGCGTCCGCGATCGCCAGGGCTGCCGCCATGATGCTCAGCTGGGGATTCACCTGCGGGCAGCTGGGAAGTACCGAGGCGTCTGTGACCAGGACTCCGTGTACTCCGCGGAGACGACCCTCCGGGTCGGCCGGGAAGTGCTGGGGGCTTGCGCCTGCGGCTACGGTGCCGGTCGGGTGGTAGGCCGACAGATGGAGCCGGCGCGCGCTGGTGCCGGCGAGGACGGCGTCCAGTTCCGGGAGGCTGCGTGCGCGGGGCGTGCGGGGGATGCCGGTGAGCACTTCCTCGGCGCCCGCGGCGAACAGCAGCTCGCCCATGGCGCGAACGGCCCGGATGAGGCGGTCTGCGTCGCGGTGGTCCAAGTCGTAGCGGATCAGTGTGCGGTCGCGTCCGAGGACGCGGCCGGAGGGACGGTCGGCGATCATCGCGCCGAGCGTGGCGAGCCGGTCGGCGCTCTCCAGTTCGCGGCGCAGCTCGCCTCCGAGTCCGGGGAGGATGAACGAGCCCATGCCGGGCGGGGTGGCGGTGGCCTCGATGAGGATGCCTTGGGTGTGGTGCTCCTCCACTCCGACGCTCTGCAGCACACCCTTCCAGGCGGTGACCGGTTCGGCGAAGCGTCCGGCGACGCTCGTGGCCGGGTGGACGCTGAGGTTGCGGCCGAGGCGAGGGTGCCGGCCGAGGCCGGATCGGCGCAGGAGCGGCGGGGACTGCAGCGCGCCTGCCGCGACGACGACCAGGGGCGCGAGGATTTCGAACCCGCCGTCCGACCTGCGTACCCGCACCCCTGCCGCGCGTGGCCCTCCGGGCCGGTCCGTGTCGACGAGGATGCGCTCCACCCGCGCATCGGTGACGATACGGGCCCCTGCGGCGCAGGCGTCGGGCAGCACGGAGAGCTGCACGCTCTGTTTCGCGCCGGTGGGGCAGCCCACCACGCACTGGCAGGAACCCTGGCAGCCGGGCGCGTTGCGGCGCAGGGGCGCGGCCCGCCAGCCGAGTTCCCGGGCACCGGCGAGCGCGATACGGCCGTTGGTGCCGAGGACGGGCGTGGGCTGGGTGGCCACCCGCAGGGTGCGCTCGACCTCGTCCAGCTGCCGGTCGAAGCCGTCGGCGAGCGCGAATCCGAGGTGCTTGCTCCAGTGGTCCAGGACGTGGCCCGGAGTGCGGTAGCAGGTACCGGAGTTGACGACCGTGGTGCCGCCGACGGCCCGGCCCACCGGCAGCAGCAGCGGTGGGTTGCCGACGGCGGCACTCGCTCCGCCGTCCCGGTAGAGCTCGGTGAACCGGTCCAGGGGCGCACGCCGGCCGAACGACTCGGTGGAGTGGTGCCGTCCTTCTTCGAGGACGACGACGTCGAGCCCGGCTCGGGCCAGGGTCCGTGCGGCCATCGCCCCGCCCGCGCCCGAGCCGATGACCACGGCGTCGGCGGTGGAGCGAGCCGCCCAGGCGGGGGCGGGCGTCAGGTCGAGCGGCGGATCCTGGGGCGTGAGGCCGCGCGGTGCGGGACCGTCCTGGAGCATCCGCTCCGTTCCAGCCGCCAGGAGGACGGGCACTTTGAGCACGTCCAGGAGGGGCAGGAGGGCGGGCCGTGCGGCCAGTTCGGCCAGTACGGCTTCCCGTTCGGGCACGGTGAGCGGGCCCAGGGTGCGCCCGGTGCGCGCCATGGCGTACGCGTCCACCGCGTGCGCCGCCGTCCGTACGCCGACCCGGGCGAGCAAGGGCATCTTGGCAAGGACCGTATCCAGTCTGACGGGGACGCGTTGCGGCCACTCGGCAGTGCCGTCGTCGGCGATGAGGGCGGCCACAAGACCGTTGAGGCTCATCGTGTGCCCACTTCTGCGTGGGCCGTGCCGTCGAGCCTCCACTCCGCCTCCGTGCGCCAGCCGCCCCACCACCACCGCTCCAGCCGGATGCGCGCGTCGGCGCGCTCGCTGTTGCGGCACGTCGCGTGGCGGCCGTCGGGGTCGGTGTAGTCCACGACGAGGGTGCGGTCCGCGGGCTGGGTGACCTCGACCCGGATCCGGCGCAGGCCGCAGCGGCCGGTGACGGTCCACGTGGGCAGGGCGAGGGCGGCGCGGAATCGCCCCGCTCCGGCCCAGCCGAGGGCGGGCCGCTCGGGGCGGCGGGGCCAGTTGCGGCCTTGTCGGCGCAGCCGGAGGAAGACCAGGGGCGGAAGTCTGCGCAGGCCCGGCCGCATCGAGACGGCGGCGACGATCTCCAGGATGTCCCCGCCGCCGAGGTCGGCATGGAGCCAGGCCCAGCGGCGGGCGTTGCCGTGACCGTAGATGCGGGCGGATGCGCCCGGGGCCGCGGTGAGGGTCAGGGTCTCGTCGTCATGGGCGAAGGTGCCGTCGTAGGAGGCCCGCGCGGCGGGGAGCATGTGGGCGGCCGGCAGCAGGGGCCGGCGCCAGGACCACCGCGGGAAGGTGAACAGCGGTTCGTCCGCGGGCCGTTCGGCCAGGTCCCAGCGCAGGGCACCGCCCTCGGCCGATCCGGACAGGCGTCCGGGCCGCACCGTGGCTCCGTCGGCGCTGAAGCCGGACTCTTCGGGAGTCCACCGGGCGGGGCCGAAGCGGGCGTGCCGCACGGGGCCGTGCTTGGGGAACACCGCGGCCCAGCCGTGCGCGTACGGTTCGGATCCGTCGGCAGGCGCGGTCAGTTCGTGGTGCAGCCACAGTCCGCAACCGGTGTCCGGGTCGGTGACGGTGGTGTACCAGACCTCGGTGCGTCCCGGCTCACCGCGCCAGCGGGGCGCGAGGAACGCATCAGGATCCTGAGGACGCGGAAAACGGAAACTCGCGAGGAACCGGAGCAGTTGTGTGCCGACGGGAAAGCGAAGGGTGCCGGTGCCGATCCGTGCGCCGGCCTCGTAGAGGGTGTACGGCAGCACGGTCATCGAGGTCAGGGGCCTGCGCGGGGTGACGGACTTCCAGCCGTCGACGGTCAGTCGGCGGCCGTCGGCGGTGAACGTGATGCGGTAGCGGATCCGGCGTCGCGCGAGCGGCGAGATCTCCAACTCGCCCTCGGCGCAGGAGTCGTCCGCCCAGCCGGCGACCCGTATCCGGCCGGTGGCGCGGGCCTCGGTCGTGCCGAGGGGCCGTATCGAGCGGTCCGCCCCGACCCTCAGATCGAGGCGGACTCTCCGGATACGGTCCTCGTCGTCGAGTCGCAGCGTGCCGAGCATCGTCTCCCTGAAGACGGTGCCGCGAGCGGGCCGGCCACTGCTCGTGGCCGTGCGCGAGGCCGTGTCCGCGCTCATGCGAGGCCCTCCAGCATGATCCGTTCGGTCGCCGTCAGATACTGCTCAGCGGCCCGCCGGGCGCCGGCCTCGTCACCGGCCGCCACCGCCTCGACCACCGGGTCCAGGCGTGCGCGGGCCACGTGGGCGTCCGTGAACGGTCCCCTGAGCGCGGCGCGCACCGGCAGATAGGCGTTGAAGAGGGTGTTGGTCAGCAGGACGTAGACGCGGTTGCCGGTGGCGCGGGCCAGGGCCCGGTGGACCTCGATGTCCGCGAGCTGTACGGCATCGGCGTCTGCCGCGTCCCCGACGGCTGCCAGCAGCGTGCGCAGCTCGGCTCGCTGGCCGACGGTGGCCCGGGCCGCGGCGCGCTCCGCGATCAACGCTCCGATGCTGCGCCGTACTTCGAAGACCTCACCGATCCAGTCGGGGCTGTGCCGTACGAGCATGGGCAGCAGGTCGGCGCCGCCGAGGCGCAGGTAGTCCCGCACGCGAGTGCCGACGCCGTGCCGGGTCTCCACCAGTCCGGCCTGCATGAGACGCCCGAAAGCGTGCTTGAGGGTGGTGCGGGTGACGCCGTAGCCGTCGGCGAGCGTGCGTTCGGGCGGCAGGTAGCTGCCCGCCGGATGGCGTCCGGTGAGGATGTCCTCACGCAGACGGCTCTCCAGGACATCGACGATGGTTTCGCGGGGCAGTGCCTCCACGCCGTCCTCCCAGTGGCTCAGTGGATGAGCCACCCAACCAATACCTGTCCGACAAGTCAACGACCGCGCACGGTCAATCAGCCTTCCTGCCGCCCCACTTGGGGCAGGTGTCGGACAGACACACCTCGACAGCCCTCGCCACCATGAATCCGGGATTGGCCAGGCAGCCACGTCTGCCCGCCCTGGCGCCTCCCTCGTGTTACGCCCCTGTGACACCGGACGGACCGTTCGAAGATCGTGGTCTGACAGGCTTCTTCCGAACAGAGCAGCAGACGGTCGCGTGGCCTTCGTCGGCCCAGGGACGGACGAGCAGCTCTGGCGTTGATCCACCGCAGACCTGTCCACGTTCCCGGGGGAATCAGTCATGACCACACGCACTCGCATCACCGCTGCTGCCATCGCCGTGGCCGCAGCCGTCACCGGCACTGCACTGCTGGGCGCCTCCGGCGCCGCCTCGGCCGCCACCGGCGCCTCGCACGGGACCCTGACCATCAGCAACGGCAGCAAGTACGTGCTGATCAACGGCCACCGGGTGAACTTCGGGGTGCCCGTCCGGGACCTCGCCTGGTCCCCGAACGGCGCGAAGGCCGCCTTCATCGACGGCTCAGGCAACCTGGACGTCGCCAACCCCGACGGCAGCGGGCGCGTCGTCGTCGCGAAGAACCCCGGTGACCAGAACTGGTCCCACCCCACCTGGCAGGTGACCGCGGCCGACACCCAGAACGGCATCCCCGCCAAGGACAACCTCATCTTCGCGGCCCGCGCCAAGAACGTGTCCCGGCTGAAGTACATCTCCGCCAAGGCCGTCCACGGCACGCCCAAGACGCTGTCCCTGGGCCAGGAGCCCGGACCCGACGAGCAGCCGCTGCCCCAGACCGGCAACGTCTGGCCGAACGCGGCGGGCCGATACGGCACCTCGGTCTACGCCAACGTCAACACCGGTGACGTGTACATCCGCGACGACTACCTCCGCCAGCAGGGCGGCAAGCTCACCAAGGGCTCCCAGCCGGCCCTGTCGCCCAACGAGGAGGAGGTCGTCTTCGTGCGCTCGGTCGCCGGCCACGATCACATCCTCGTCGAGGACTTCAACCACGGCGACCGCATCAAGGACCTCACCCCGCACGCCACCACCGACTACACCGAGCCGGCCTGGTCCCCCGACGGCAAGACGCTCGCGGCCCGCACCCCGGGCGGCACGGTGACCCTGCCGTCCAACGGTACGGGCCGGCCGACGAAGGTCACGACGACGGTGGGCCTGGCGGCGTACCGCCCCTGACGTCGGCCGGCAAGCCGGGCCGGGCAAGTCCGAGCGGCGGAGTCCGAGTCACTCCGCCATCCGGACGAGCTCGGCCCGCAGTTCGTCCAGGTGCGCGTCGGCCGTGTCGTGCGGCAGGAACTCCACGACGTCGAGGAACCGGAACAGCACCTGGCTGCTCGTGACGGCGTACTCGTACTCCCCGAAGCCCACCACCGCACCCATCGAGCCCCGGGCAACACCCCGCACCACATGCGAGGTCATCTCGTCCGGCTGAGCCGCCGACAGCCCGCGCCGCGCGTTGGGGCGGGCGAGATACGGGCACACCATCGAGGCGTACAGCATGCACGCACGGTGCCCCGGCCCCTCCAGAGTCGGCGCGAGATTGCGATAGGGCCGTCCGGCAGCCAACGCCTCCCCGATCGCCGTACTCTCCGCGGCCCCCACCACGCGCCATACCGGCCCCTGCGGCATGCCTCGGTTGCACACCGAACACAGCCGCTTGCGCGCGCACTCGGCACTGCGCTCATAGTCCGTCAGCGCAAACTGCGGCTCGTCCCCCTCCCACGGGGTGATCGCCGGAACGGGATACCCACGAACGTCCCGAGGCCGCGCCTCGACCCCCGCCGGCATGGGAACACTCTCGAATCGCACGCCCCATCCCTACCAGCCCCCGCTTCACAACACCACCTCGATCGTCGAACGCACGTCACGCACGAAGCCTCCGTGGCACGCTCAGCGGGGTTGGGGAGGCCCATGCCTCGTGTGCTCAGCGGCTCGAAAGCCGCGGCCTGGCCGCCGTTCCGGAGCAGGAGGTTGCCGAGGGGGAGGCCGCCGTGCCGCCTGGTGCCGGGCAACCTGAAGACCGCGATCGAGCCCGGCAAGCGACCGAAGAACCCCGCCGGCAAACCCGGCACACCCTCGAGCGGCTGGTCAGACCACCGGCGGCCCCGCCTCGATGCGGCGCAGTACCGGGGCCAGGCGGTCCAGGTCGGGGCCGGTCTGGACCTGTCGCTCGTCCCACCAGGTGGCGCCGGCGTCGCGCAGCGGACCGATCACGTCTTTGGCCTTGGCCGCGTCCGAGGGCGTGGCACCGCCGAGCACGAACTCGAAGGGGTGCTCGTCCCCGGCCGTACGGTGCTTGCGTACACAGTCGACAAGATCCCGTACCTCCGCCACATCGGGCACCTGCCCATGCCGGGCCGTCTCGAACAGCGGCACCGCGCCGTCCCACCGCGCTGCCCGCCGCATGGGCGGACGACGCGGCCAGAACCCGCCGATCCACACCGGCGGACCGGGCCGCTGCACGGTGGCGGGCAGCAGCGTCACGTCCCGAACTTCGTAGTGCCGGCCGTGGTGGTTCACCGGCTCGCCTGACCAAAAGCGCCGCAACAGCTCCAGTCCCTCGTCCAGCCGTTCGGCGAGGAGGTGTGGCTCGGCGACGTCGCCGAAGCTGCGGTATTCGTCCTCGATCGGACCGCCCAGACCGGCGGCGAAGATCACCCGGCCGTCGCTGAGGTGGTCCAGGGTGGCCACTTGGCGGGCGAGTTGCTGCGGACGGTATCGAGGGACCGGCGTCAGCAGGGTGCCCAGTCGGATCCGGGAGGTCGCCAGCGCGGCCGCGGTCAGCAGCATCCAGGGGTCTCCGAAGGGGCGTCCCTGGTGCTGCCGGTGCAGTACATGGTCCCAGACGAAGAGTCCGTCCCAGCCTGCCTGTTCGGCGGCAGCCGCCACGGTCGCGACGTTACGGGGGTCGGCGAAGTCACCGAAATTGGGGATGTTGATGGAGAAGCGCATCCCAGCAGGATGCGCAGCCGGCCGCGAAGGGGCAATCGGATTCGGATCCAGGCGGCTTCACGGCAGGCCTCCGACAGGCGGCGGCAGCAGCACCTCCCCCGGCATCTTCCCGCCGGACGCGGATCCTGACTGTGTGGTGGGCCTGGCGGTGCGCGGGTTGTCGTGGCGGCCAGGGCAGTGACGCGGGAGCAGTTGGCGGAGCTCGCACGCGACCCGAGCGCGGCGCCCGGGTCATGGCCCGGCTCGGGGAGGCGCTGGAGGCGATGCGGCGGCATCGGGCGTCGACGCACGGCAAGGTGGCCGTGGTCGACGGAGGAGCCACGTCGCGTGGGACGTCGTCCGAGGGGTTCGTCCTGGACCGTGCGCTGCGGGCCCTCGCCGACGAGCATCCGCCGTTCAGATGCCTCGTCGGGGGAATCTCCCCACGTGCCGCGGACAATCGGACCTTGTCGTGTGCAAGGCTGCCGCCGAGCACACCTCTGGAGGCAGCCGCCCGTGATCTCCGACGAAGAACCCCTCGGCTGGGACACCTCCGCCGCGGCCGCCGCCTACCAAGACCGTGACATGCGGCTGGCCGAGAAGCTGATCTTCCCTGGCGTGCTGCAACGGCTCAGCCGGTGTCCAGGCCCCGACCGGCTGGGGCTGGACATCGGGTGCGGTACCGGCGCGGTCGCGGCGCAGCTCGCGGGTACCGGGGAGTGGACCGTCCAGGCACTGGACCCCTCGGTGGACATGCTGGACATCGCTCGGACCGACCGCCCGCACTCTCGCATCTCCTACCGGCTGTTCGACGGACGCGCCCTGCCCTGGCTCGCCGACGACAGCGTCGATGCCGCCGTGTGCTGCCTGGTGTACTGCACCGACCCCGACGACGACCGGCTGGCCGCCCTCACCTGCGAAATCCACCGCGTGCTGCGCCCCGGCGCCCCGTACCTCCTCGCCGACCTCAACCCCGCAGCCGCCGGCGTGGCCTTCTCCACCTTGCGCCACGGCGAACCGGGAGCCGTGTACACCGACGGCGACACGGTACCCACGGTGCTGCGCCTGCGCGACGGCAGCACGATGACCAGCGTCACCCACTACCGATCCCTCGATCGCTACCGGTCCTTCCTGACCGAGGCTGGTCTGCCCTCCCCCACCGTGGACCTGCCCACGCTCCCTGCCGACGACCCCTCGGAGGATGCCCCGGCAGAGACCCGGACGGCGCCCTACATGATCTTGACGACTCACGCCTGACCGACAGGGACCGTTCTGCCGCAGACGACGCTGAGCCAGCGGCAGACCGTAGGTGGTGGTCACTGCAACATCCCGGCACAGTGCGCTGCCCCGACGGTACGGTCACGACCATGATCACTCAGATAGTGACGCTGTTGGGCGTACTGGTCGGCACCCTGACCTCGTACCTGTCCGACGCGGCGCTGTGGATTCCCGTGGAACGATCAGCAGCGCGTGGCGCTGCAGTACCTGCCATGGCCCTGCTCCGTAAATAGGTGGCCCTCAAGCTGACGCGGCGGGATGATCCCTGGTGTCGGTTGTGCGACCGCCCGGGCAGCAGGGGCTGATCGCGCGCTGCTGTCCGCCTGCTTGCAGCGTGTGCCGGATGACGCGCTGCCGACGACTTCCGTGAACGCGTTCTCCCTGCCCGGGAGGGGATTGTGATGACGACTGCCGCGTCCGAGCCGACCGGCTCCGAGCCCGAGGTCCGCACTGCAGCAGGGGAACTGCGCGGCACCGTGGAAGAGGGCGTGGCGGTCTTCCGGGGCATCCCGTTCGCCGAACCACCGGTGGGCCTGCTCCGTTTCGCCGCACCACAGCCGGTCAGGGGGTGGGACGGCGTGCGCATGGCCGTGTCGTACGGCCCGCCGCCCCCGCAGGCCGGCCACTTCGGCATGGACGCACTGGCACGGGACTCGGCGGGCGACGACTGGCTGACGGTCAATGTCTGGTCGCCCGAGCCGCACCCCGGAGCAGGGCTCCCGGTGATGGTGTGGATCCCCGGCGGCGCCTACAGCATCGGTATGTCCAGACTCCCCGAGTACGACGGGGCCCGCCTCGCGCGGGACGGCGGTGTCGTCGTGGTGACGCTCAATTACCGCGTGGGCATGGAGGGCTTCGCACACATCGACGGAGCTCCCGCCAACCGGGGCCTGCTCGATCAGGTGGCCGCGTTGGAGTGGGTGCGCGACAACATCCGGGCCTTCGGGGGCGACCCGGACCAGGTCACGGTCTTCGGCCAGTCGGCGGGCGGAGGATCGGTCGCCGCGCTGCTGGCGATGCCGCGCGCGGCCGGGCTCTTCCGCCGGGCGATCGCACAGAGCGTGCCAGGGACGTTCTTCTCACCGGCGCTCGCTGCCGACATCGCCGCCGCCTGCGCAGCTGAGCTGGGACTGCGCCCCACAGTGGCCGACTTGTCGACCGTGGCCCCGGACCAGTTGCCCACCGCCGGCGATGCGATCACCGCCAAGTCCGTCTCGTTCGCGGAGCGCTGGGGCCCCGTCGCACACCGGTCGATCCCGTTCTCGCCTGTCGTCGACGGCGATGTCCTGCCGGTCACACCCTGGCAGGCCCTGGCCGATGGCGCAGGCCGGGACGTCGACCTCCTTGTCGGGCACACCCGTGACGAGCAGCGGTTGCTGACCGCGCTCGACGGCTTGCTCGGCCAGGTGACGGAGGAGCAGGCTGCGGCCGCTCTCCAGGTCTTCGCCCCCGGCCCGGACGGCGCACAGCGCTACCGTGACGGCTTCCCTGCCGCAGGCCCGGACGAGCTGTACGAACTGGTCAACTCGGACTGGCTGTTCCGCATGCCGAGCCTCCACCTCGCCGGCGCGCAGATCACCGGCGGCGGGCGTGCCCATGTGTACGAACTGACCTGGCCCGCCCCGGGAATGGGAGGTGTCCTCGGCGCCTGCCACGGTCTCGACGTACCTCTCGTGTTCGGCAACCTGGGAAGTGGCCAGCCCGCCGCGCTGATCGGCGAAAGCCCCTCCCCTGCTGCGGAGGAGCTGTCATCGTGCATACGCACCGCGTGGACGGCTTTCGCCGCTCACGGCGACCCCGGCTGGGACCCGTACGACGCCGAGCAACGCCTCACACGACTCTTCGACACGCGGTCGGCCGTCACCGCCTACCCGGAGGAGACCTCCCGCCTCATCTGGCACGACCACTTCTTCCCAGCACTACCGATCATCGGCGGGTAGCAGCCCGGTGGCGGACGCCGTTCGCCCCCAGCCGGTTCACTGCAGCCTGCTGCCTTCAGGGACGCGTCACTCACAACGATGAATCTGACGCTGGTATATGAGCCAACCTCATACCTGCTTCTTCGCTCTTCAAAGATGGCGGCTCCTGGCCGGAGATCAGGTCCGGGGAAGGTTCGTCGGCCCTCGGCAGGGTCGGCCCCGGCCCGCGCGGGGCGTAGGCCCTCAGGCCGTGACGGCCCGACACCCCAAGGCCGACCCACTCGGCTTCCGTCACTCAGAGTCGCAGCGAGTCGTTGTGGACCGACCCCCGCAGCAGGGCCGGGAGAGTGGCCGAACGAGCCACTAATGCATGCCTGTTGTAACTACAAGCATATGGCTCGAAGTCGTCATGACTCCCTTGCGTGCCGCTTCCCGCCTCGCTGAGCATGAGGGTCGTCCGGAAATCCTTGATGTGGCCGGTGCATTCGGCCGTGCGCGAGGAAGGGCCCGCAGGCGCCATGCAGATGCAGTCACCTCATCACACCGCCACCATCGCCCTCTCGGGAGCCGAGTTCGGCTGGGGCAGCACCGGCAAGCTCAGCGCCCTGATCGCGACTCTCCGTGACCGGTCACCGATTCCGCTGCGCTTCGTCGGCATCGCCTCCGGCCTGAGCCGTGCGCTCCTCGCGGAGCACGGGATCGACCGCTGGTACGACGTGCGTGCCGACGACTGGCAGGCGGTCGCGGACGTGACGCGCCGCGAGGACGTCAGCGCCGGACTGGTCGTACTGGAAGGCCCGGCGGCCGTCGCGTTGGAGGCCGCCGGGGTGCCCACGGTCTTCGTCGACAGCTTGCCCTTCCTGTGGACCGAAGGGGACCGGGACTCGCTCCCGACCGACGTGTCCGTGTACTGCGCCCAGCGCTGCGTCGACCTGCCCGCCGCGTGCCAGGACGTGCTCGCCTCGATCACCAACCTGCGGTGGGTGGAGGCGGTCATCACGGTGCCGGGCCGGGAGCAGCCCGCCGGCTCACCGACCGGTCCCGTCCGCGGCACGTCCGCGCGCCGCGCGCTGGTCAGCCTCGGCGGGCTGCGTTCACCGGCCCTCACCGACTGGACCTGCTACCCGGCCCTCGTCGTACCGGCCGCGCTGAGAGCGCTGGACTCCCTCGGCGTGCGGGAGGTCCATGTGGCGGGCAACCTCCCGGCCAGGTTCAAGGCCGACGTGGAGCACTCCTTGCGGATGCACGTCACCTACGGCCCCCTCGGACGCGAGGCCTTCCTGGAGCGGCTGGCGGACACCGACGTCCTGCTCACCTCGCCGGGACTCACCACCTTGCTGGAGGCCGGTGCACGGGGCACGCCCACCGTGTGTCTCCCGCCGCAGAACCTCAGCCAGATCTTCAACGGCCGCTTCCACAGCCGGGCGGTCGGAGCGGACGTCCGAGTCACCTGGCCCGACCGGGTCTTCGCCGAGGCCGACGTTCTCCGCGACCGCACGACCGCCGAGCAGGCGGCGCTCCGGCTGATCTACGCGGGCATCGCCGGCGCGGCGGGCGAAGACGCCGCACAGACCCGGGCCGAGGTATGCGACCGCGTCCTCGCGGCGCTGCGCCGCGCCGGTGCCGGCGCCTGCTGGACCGCTCTCGTCGACACCGTCGGCCGCAACGGCGCAGCCCAGGTCGCCGACCACGTCCTGGACCTCGTCCTGCGGACTGCGATCGCAGCCCGCGGTTGAGCGGACGACGACAGACCGGCAGCACCCGCTCACAGGAAGGTTCCGCCATGACCGAGCAACCGGCGTTGCGGCCCAGCGGCCCGGGACGGCGCGGCAGTACCCGCGAGAGGTATCTGTTCATCCGCCTGCTGGAGGCCTGCAACGCGGACTGCTTCATGTGCGAGTTCGCGCTCTCCCGGGACACGTTCCGGTTCTCGCTCGAGGACTTCGACGAGTTGCTGCCACGGGCCGTGGAGGCCGGGGTCGGCTACATCCGCTTCACCGGTGGCGAGCCGCTGATGCACGCGGACGTGGCGGAGCTGGTGCGCCGGGGCACCGACGCGGGCATGAAGATGTCGGTCATCACCAACGGCATGATGCTGCCCCGGCAGATCGAGCAGCTGGCCGACGCGGGCCTCGCCCAGGTCATCGTCAGCCTCGACGGCGGTTCGGCCGCGACGCACGACGTCTACCGCCGCTCCCCGGGCATGTTCGACCACGGCCTGCGCGGGCTGCGCGCCGCCGCCCGGCTCGGCGTACTGCCGCGCGTGAACAGCGTGGTGGGACCGCACAACTACACCGAGATGCCCCAGTTGCAGAGGGTCCTCACCGAAACCGGGGTGCAGCAGTGGGAACTGTCCGCTCTGAAGCTCGAACGCGCCATCCACTACCCCGATCCCGACCATGTGCGGGCCCTGTGCGACCCGGTCTACGACGCAGACCCCGAGTGGATGCTGGTCCCCCTCGGCAAGCGGTTCTACGGGGACACCCCCGAGGAACAGGAGCTGTACTTCTCGGCCTCCGTCACACCGCGGGCGAGCGAACCGTTGTGCCATGTCGTCGACGACGTGATCTATCTCGACGGCAAGTACGGCCGGGCGTACGCCTGCAGCTGCCTGCCGCATCGCGAGGGGGACGACGAACCGGGCGGTGCTCCGCTGCGTGAGGACGGGGTCATCCGGCTCGACACCCCTGCCTTCCGTACCCATGCGGACTTCTTCCGCACCCAGGGGCCGCGGGTGTGCAACGGCTGTTCGGCGACGGCAGCCGGGTACAGCGACGACGTCGCCCGGCTGGGCGGCGTACGGCCGTGGCAGTACTGACCCGCCCGGCCGGGCCGGGCCCGCATCGGTCAAGGCGACAGGAGAGAGATGCCCGCCCACGACGAAGGAGCGTTCCCGGCGCACGGGCCGGCACCGGCCCGCCGGCGCCTGCTGCTGGTGGCCGACCCCCGGCAGCTCGACTCGGTGACCGCGCGTCGCCGGATCGCCGCCCATCTGCGCGAGATGGACCTGGTCGTGGAGACCGGGAGGTCGGAGGAGAGGGAGTGGATATGGAGGGGCGCGGACCGTCCGGACGCCGCCCTCGTGTGCGACCTTCCCGCCGTGGCGCAGGCGCTGACGGCGCGCGGAGTGCCGGTGGTGTATCTGCACTCCGGGTACCGGGCTCAGGGGCTGCCCGCCGTCACGGCGGCCGCCGTGCGGGCGCATGCCCCCGCCTGGCTGCCGGGCCCCCGGGTTGCGGGTCCGGGCGGCGCACGCCCCACGGGCCTGCTCGCACCGGCCCGGCTGGTGCGCGACAGAACCCGGACGGGATGCCTGCTGCTCGTTTCCGTCCACCAGGTGCCCGGCCGTGACCTCGCCGCCTTCGCCGACGGACCGCTGCGGGCCGTGGCCGAGGAGGCGGTGCACCGCACCGGGCGGTGCGACGTGGTGTGCGACGGCGAGGCGGAGACCACGGCCGCCGCTCTGGCGCACACCACCGGTGTCCGGGTGCACGACGCCCGCACGGTCGACGTCGACGCCCTGCACGCGGCGGCCCGTGTGTTCGTCGCCTCCCCGACGCTGACGGCCCTGACGCTGGCGCAGTCCCGCGGCGCTCCGCTCGCCCTGCTCCCACCCCTCGACCACGACCAGGACGACCTGGCCCGTCGTACCCGCCAGGCCGTGCGGGTGCCGACGGTGACCGATCCCGCCGACCCGGCGCTGTGGTCCCCTGCGGACGCCGACGCCCGCTCGGCATGGTCCGGTCTCGGCCCGGACGACCTGCGTGGCGCCCAGCGCGTCGCCCGCACGCTCCGTCAACTCGCCCTCGCCCCGATCGCTTTCTGACCGTACTCACCCGCCGCGCTGTCCGCCGGGCAGCCGCACGCGCCCGGGCCTGCCGGGCGGTGCACCCGACCCACGCAGGTGTTCTTCCGACCCGAGTCGCCGGACCGGAGTTGCGATGTCCCAGATGAGCACGGAACCCGACGGGATCAGGCCTTCCCTCACCCGTCGCGAAGACATCCCCGACGAGCAGTGGAACGACTGGCGCTGGCACATGCGCAAACGCATCACCAACCTCGACAAGGCCCGGGAATGGATCCGTCCCACACTGCTCGAGGAGCGGGCGATCGCGGAGACGGCGGGCAAGTACCGCTGGTCCGTCACGCCGTACTACGCCTCGCTGATGGACCCCTACGACCCCGGCTGCCCGGTGCGGCAGCAGGCCGTGCCCGCGCTCGGCGAGCTGCTGGAGTTCAGCGGCGCAGAGGTCGATCCGGTCGGCGACATGTACTACCGCAAGACCAACCGCGTCGTGCACAAGTACCCCGACCGGGTGATCATGCTGATCACGGAGGCGTGCCCGGTGTACTGCCGGCACTGCACCCGCAAGTTCCACACCACGGACGTCGACGGCACGTACTTCGAGCGCAGCGAGGGCGAGGACTTCAGCGAGGACCTGCGCTACATCGCCGGCCACCCGGAGATCCGGGACGTGCTGCTCACCGGCGGCGACCCGCTGTCGTACCGGGACGGAAAGCTGGAGGAGATCATCGCCGGCCTCCGGGCCATCCCGAGCGTGGAGATCATCCGGATCGGCAGCCGCTTCCCGGTCCTGCTTCCGCAGCGCATCACCCCGGACCTGTGCGCGATGCTCGCGCGATACCACCCCGTGTGGCTGAACACCCACTTCAACCACCCCAAGGAGATCACCCCGGAGGCCGAACGGGCCGTGGACCGGCTGCTGCGCCATGGCATCCCGGTGGGCAACCAGACCGTCCTGCTGCGCGGGATCAACGACGAAGTCGACACCATGCGCCGGCTCATGACCGAGCTGCTGCGGATCCGCGTACGCCCCTACTACCTCTACCACTGCGACAACGTCACCGGTGTCTCCCACTTCATGACCTCGATCGAGAAGGGCTGGGAGATCATGGAGGGCCTGCAGGGGCACATCACCGGCTTCGGCGTACCCCAGTACGTCCTCACCACCCGCCTGGGGAAGATCCCCATCGCCCGCCCGTACCACCGCGAAACACCCGACGGGCTGGCGCTGCGCAACTACCGGGGCGAGGAGATGCTCGTCGACGACAGCGTCTGTCCCCTCACCGAATCCGCCGCGGCGCACGGCTTCCGACACGCGCCCGACGTGACCGAAAACCGGACGACGGCAACCGGAGAGGGGGCACGATGACGCTCGACAAGAGGCTGGGACAGCGGTTCCTGCCGTACGGTGCCAACTACCTCGACTGGTCGGACATGAGCGAACTGCGCCACGTCATCGAACAAGGCGTGCTGTTCCGCTACCAGACCGAGACGGAGAGCATGGCCGACAGGCTGGAGCGGCGGGTCGCCGAAGAGCTCGGCGCGGACCATGTGCTCGCCGTACACAACTGCACCGAGGCGCTGCGCCTCGCCCTGGTGTCCACCCGGCCGCGGGCCGGCGACGTCGTCCACATCCCGGCCGTCACGTTCGTGGCGGTGGCCGGCGCGGTGCTGTCCACCGGGCTGATCCCGGTGCCGGTCGACGTCGACGAGTCGTTCTCCCTGGACGCCTCCTTACTGCCGCCGGACGCGCAACGGGTCGTCGTCGCGCACATGGAGGGCGCGGTCGCCCCGCTGCCCGAGCACGTCCCGTATGTCATCGAGGACGCGGCGCAGGCCCTCGGCGCCGTCTTCCCGGACGGCCGGCGCACCGGCACCCGCGGCTACGCCGGTGCCTTCAGCTTCCACCACAACAAGATCCTGACCTCGGGCGAGGGCGGACTGCTGGTCACCAACGACCCCGCGGCCTGGCAGGTGATGCGCTGCTACCACGACCACGGCTCGGCACGGGTGCCCGGCCGCTACCCCACCTGGAACGAGGGCGCCTACTACGGCGAGAACTTCGTCACCAGCGAGGAGGTCGCCGCCATCCAGTTGCAGCAGTTCCGGCACCTTGACGGCATCCTGGCCGGCCTGGAGCGCCACTACGCCATCACCGCGCAGGAACTCCCGGGCCGCAAAGACATCGCGCTGCTGCCCCGGTCGGCCGGCGACGCGAAGATCAGCCTGCGGCTGCGGCTGGAGAGCCGGGAGCTGCGGGACGCGGCGGTGGCCCGGCTCAGCGCGCGGGGCATCGCCCACTGGACCCTCGGCAAGTATTTCCTGCCGGAACACCCGGTCCTCACCTCACGCAACTCCCTGTACGCGGACGGCTTCCCCTGGAACCTCGCCGACGGGATCCCCCGCGCCATCAGCAGGGACGGCTTCGCCCGTACCCGCTCGCTGCTCGACCGCACCCTGTGCGTGCCGCTGTCCCCCGAGCTGTCCGAGACCGAGCAGCGGGTGGCGGCCAAGACGCTCCGGCAGACGCTGGAGTCGCTGTGACCGGGGCTTCGGAGACTGTTCTGCTGGCGGACGACCGGGCCTCCTCCTTCACCCGCCATGCCGCACGCAACCGCGGCGACGGCCTGGTCCTGCTGCGCTTCGAGGACGCGCGCGCCGACATGTCGGCGCAGTACCTGGACGAGACCGCCCATCTGCCGGCCTTCTGGATCCGCCGCGGCGCGCCGCTCGCGGCCGAGGCCCGGCGCTACCTCGACTGGATCCGCCGGCAGCAGGCCCGCCCGACCCGCTTCTGCAACCCCTCCGAACCCCGTCAGGACATCGCGCAGCGCTTCGCGGGGCTGGTGGGCCTGCCGCACCTGACACCCTGGCAGGTGCGGTGGGTGCGCAACAAGGCTGACATGAAGGACAAGTTCCGGGAGCTGGGGCTGCGCACCGCCATCTACGCCCATATCCGGACCGCCGGTGACGTGACGCGCTTCGCCGCCGCCCACGGCTGGCCGGTGGTCCTCAAGCCCGTCGACTCCTTCGCCTGTGTGGACACCCACCTCCTGCGCGAACCGGCCGACCTCGGCCGGGTCGATCTCACCGCACGCCGCTGGATGGTGGAGCAGTACCTCGGCGGCACCGAGTGGGAGGCGTGTGCGCTGATCCTCGACGGTGAGGTGCTCGACGTCTGGCCCAGTGCCATGCCGTGCCGGCCCCTCGACATCGTCGAAGGAGCCATGAACGCGAACATCAGCGTCGCCTCCGGCCCCGGACCGGCCTGCGACGTGACCGGCGCGGTGCGACGCATCGTCCATGGGATGGGGTTGGACCACGGTTACCTGCACATGGAGTTCTTCGAGATCGACGGCCGCGTGTACGCCGGTGAGGTCGGGCTCCGGATGGCCGGCTGCGAGATCGCCGCCAACCACGGGCATGCCTACGGGTTCGACGTCTTCGGCGCGACCCTCGACGTGTACGCCGGTCGCCGCCCCGCCCTGGAGTACGGCGAGCGCCGCTGCGTCGGCGATCTGCTGCTGCCGCTGCCCGGCACCGGCACGGTCACCGCGCTGACCTCGCAGGAGGAACTGCTGCGCATGCCCGGCGTCATCGCGGCCGCCCTGCGCACCGCTCCAGGCGAGCGTGTCACCGCACGCCGGGCCTCGCACAGCTCCTGCGGACACGTCCATGTCGAGGGCGCGACGGCCGCCGAGGTGGAAGAGCGCATGAGACACGTGCTGGACGTCTTCAGCATCGAGGTCGCCGCGGGCGCCGAGGCCGCACCGGCGCCTTCCCCCTGACCGGCGCGCCGCCTGCGCCCCCCATCCGTTCACGACCCACGGAGGACCGAACCACCATGACAGGGATGCCACGGAGGTTCCTGCGCCTGCTGACGCGCCCGCACATCGCCGGGCTCGCCTGGTGGAGCGTGGTCTCCAGGCTGCCCGTCTACCTGATGTCGCTCGCCATGGTCCTCGTGGTGCGGGAGCAGGGCGGCGGCTACCCCCAGGCGGGCCTCGTCTCCGCCCTGTACACCGCGGGCATGGCGCTGGGCAGCCCGCTCGTCGCCCGCCGGGTCGACCGCGCCGGCCGGCGGCCCGTGCTGCTCGCCACGGGCGGGACGTATCCGGCCGCTCTCATCCTCCTGGTGTGGGCGACCGTACCGGCCGACCCCGCACAGCTCGTCCTGGCGGTACTCGCCGGAGCTTCCCTGCCCCCGGCCAACGCCTGTATGCGCAGCCTGTGGGCGCGCCTGCCGCTCGAAGAGGACGAGCGGGCGACCGCCTACCTGTGGGAGGCGCTGCTCACCGAACTCCTCGTCATCGGCACGCCCGTCATGCTCGCGGCGCTGATGTTCGCCGCCTCGGTCGGCTCCGCCCTGACCGCGGTCGCCGTGCTCGGCGGCATCGGTGCGGTCGGGCTGGCGCTCACCCCGCTGCCGCCCGAAGTGACCGAACCGGACCGGGCGGCAGCGGAGTCGGGCGGCCCACCCGGCGGACTGCTGGGCCCGCTGCGCAACCGGGCCCTGCTCGGGCTGCTCGCGGTGATGGCCGCCTCGGCCGTGCCGATCGGCCTGATGACCCTCGCCATCCCGGCCTTCGTCGACGCGCACGGCACGGCCGGGCGGACCGGGTTCGTCTACGCCTGCTGGGGCATCGGCAGCGCGGTCGGGGCGCTGTGGCTCGGGGACAGCCAGACAGAGCGGCCCGTGCACCGCCGCTTCCCCTGGCTGGTCCTCGCCTTCGCGGCGGGTACGGCCCTGCCGCTGCTGGCCGGTTCCGAGATCACCCTCGGGCTCGCCCTGGCGGTGGGCGGTGCCCCCATCGCGCTCGTCTCCGCCGCCGAGATGACCCTGGTCAGCACGCTCGCCGACGGCCGCCTGCTGACCGAGGCGTTCACCTGGGCGTCTTTGTCCACCGTGCTGGGAGAGGCGGTCGGCCAGCAGACGGGCGGTCTGCTGGCCGACCCGCTCGGGCCGCACGGCGTCTTCGCGGTCGCGGTGGGCACTGCGCTACTCACCGCACTGGGGGCGTTCGGCTGCCGCGGCCTGTTCGCCCGCACGACGGCCGCACCCGCCACCGCCGGCACGGGCGGCGGCTGACCCGGCCGCACGCCCGAGGAGAGCGGCGCCCCCGGCACCCCGTACCGCCACTCCATGTCACAGCCCGTTCGCACGGCCAGCCAGTGAAACCTTCGCACGCCCAGCCAGTGAAACCAGGGACAGAGGTCAACCAGATGCAGTCCGCCCACACCGATCCGCGTACCACCGAGCAGAGCGCGTCCGTGCGCCCACCGCTCTTCCGGCCGGTGCCGCCGAACCGACTCAGCACCGCGGTGAAGGAGTTCCTCGCGGCCCCCGGGACCACACCGGTGCCGGTCCTCACCGAGGGCCGCGCCGACTTGGAGCGGGCCATCGAACTGGCGGGCCGCCTGTACGACGGTACGGCCCGGCCCGCACCGCTCGACCACGGCGTGGTGCTGGGCGGCGAGGAGTTGCCGGACGGTCTCACCGACCTGGTCGCGCCGCTCGCCCGCACGTGGCTGGCGCCCGACGACCTGCGCAGGTTCGGGCACGACCTGCGCGGCACCCTCCTGGTGGTGGGCACCTACGACCGGCTTCGGCTGGACCCGGTGCGCGGCCTGCTGCAGAGCACGTACCGGGCCGCGGGGCTCGGCCTGACCTTCCTCAGCGGCCGCGACCCGGTCTCCCTCCTGTGGAACGCGGCCAAGCAGTACGCGCGGACGCGGGAGTCCCTCACCCGTCTGGGACTGTTCACCGACACCGACCGCCCCGCCTCCACCGACGGGGTACGGGTCTACGACGACCGGGACTTCGAGCGCGTCGACATCCAGGCGGAGATCCTCGGCCACCCCTGGCGCAAGGTCGTCTTCCAGGGCCACGGCAAGGACGACAGCATCAACCTGGGCGAGTTCACCCTCTGCGGGCTCAACGACACCGCCCCCAGGGACGCCGGGCTCCTCGGCCCGCGCTGCGCCTACGGCCTGCCCTGCTACAAGCCGGAGGACAAGCTCGTAGCGCTGAACGAGGTGACGGCCGCCGAGGTCGTCCTCAGCGCCTGCAACAGCGGACCGCTGTCCGACCTCGCGCTCTACGACCCGCGCTACCAGATCCTGCTCAACGCACTGGACGGTCCGGCCCGCACGGTCGTCTCCGCCGTCTCCGTGCACGACTCCGACCGGCCCGAGAACGCGGCCTGGATGCGGGCGGCCGCCACCGGAGCCGACTCCGTCGACGCCCTCAACGCCAGCCTGGCCGGTTCGCACCCCTACCCCGCCTTCATGCGCTTCGGCCTGCCCGACCGGCAGGAGGGCGTCCGACCCGTGCCGTCGGACCACCGTCCCGACGCCTTGCTCCTGACGGCCGGCACACGACTCACCGCGCTGCTCAGCGGGGAGCTGCTGCCGCACAACCACTCCCTGCGTCCCCGGCTGGCCAGGCTCGCCCGCAAAGTGGACCTGTGGGTCGCCCGTCCCACCCATTCCGCCGACCAGTCGGACAGCGAGATCCGGGCCTCCCTGGAGGCCGATCTGCAGTCCCTCGACCACGCTGTCGCCGAGCAGGTCACCGGCCATCCGGAGACCGAGCTGATGAACTATCCCGCGCACTTCGGCGACCGCAGCCGGCTGGACGAACGGGTCGACGAGGTGACCTGCCACTGCGGCCGGCCCGCGCAGCGTTTCACCCGGCGCGGTCTGCTGCCGCACATCCTCGACACGGTGTGCGTGGTGTGTCTGCGCTGCGGCGATGTGACCTTCCGGGTGCCGGACTCGCCGGAACTGCTCGCCTTCGCCGAGGACGAGGTTCCAGCGGGCGGGGTGCTGGAGGTCCGTGCCGAACTGACCGCGGCGCGTCCGGGCCCGGTGCGGCTCGGCCTGTTCGTGCCGACGTACCTGCGCGAGGACACCGTCGTCGAACCGGCGATCGTCAAGGTCAAGGGGTCGGACCGGACCACCAGGGACGTGACGTTCCGGGTGCGGTTCGACGGGCAAACGGCGCCGCAGGCCTACTACTTCACCGTCTTCGCGGTGCAGGACCTGGCGGTCTCCACCGCCCGGCGGCACTTCGGAGTCGTTCCCCGGCGAGGCTGACAGCCGTCGGTCTCCTTCCCGTCCCGAGGAGGACAGCAATGGAGCAGAGCACCGGCTCAACCGCCGCGCACTCCGCCAAGCCCGAGATCGAGCTGATCGAGAGGGACGGCGAGGTGACGTTGAGCATCGGCGGCGAGCAGGCCATGCAGGCGTGGGAACGCGACCTGATGTGGGCCAGCGCCGACCTCCTGTGCCGACACGGGCAGGACTTCTACGAGGTCGGACTGGGCCTCGGTCTGTCGGCACTGCGGATCGCACACCACCCGGCCACCCGGAGCCACACCGTCCTGGAACTCTTCGACGAGGTCGAGGAGTTGTTCCACGCCGCCAACCCCGGCCTGCCGCCGTGCCTCTCCATCGAACGCGGCGACTTCTTCCAGCGGATCAAGGAGCTGCCGAGCGAGAGCTTCGACGGCATGTTCTTCGACCCGGCCCTCGACATGGAGGTGTGGACGGACAAGGAGCTGTGGGCGAGGACGGTGCCCGAGGTGGTCCGGGTGCTGCGGCCCGGAGGTGTCTTCATCCCGTTCTTCAGCACCAAGCCCGAGCTGCGCTGGCAGTACGTCGAGCACTTCCGCCGGGTCCATGTGGAACGGCATCCGTACCAGGCGTACGAGAGCACGGAATACACCTACGGCACCCGTGGCAACGCCTACATCCAGTGCTTCTACAAGGACTGAGGGAACCTCGTGACCGTCATCACCAGTACGTCGAAGCCCGTCCTCGACGGTGTGCGCAGTGTCTTTCTCGCCGGTCCCTTCATGGGTCTGGTCAACCCGGAGACCAACAGCATGCCGAGCGCCGAACAGCTTCCGTTCCTCACGCTCATCGAGCACTTCGAGAAACAGGGCCTGGAGGTCTACAACGCCCACCGCCGGGAGGCCTGGGGTGCGCAGGTGCTGGCACCCGAACAGTGCACGCCCCTGGACCAGCTGGAGATCCGCAAGGCGGACGTCTTCGTCGCCATCCCGGGCATCCCGCCCTCCCCGGGCACCCATGTCGAGATCGGCTGGGCGAGCGCCTTCGACAAGCCTGTCGTGCTGCTGCTGGAGGCGGGCAGGGAGGAGGAGTACGGCTTTCTCGTCCGCGGTCTCGGCTCGGTCGCCACGGTCGAGTTCGTCCACTACACGGACGTCGGCCGGGCGACACCGCAGATCGACGCGGCGATCCGCCGGGTGGTGGACCGCGTGAACAACCCGGCCGGAACGCCCTGACCGGCCGTGCAACGCACTGCGCCCCGCGCAACGGGAGGTGCGCGGGGCGGGGTGTCACCCGACGCGCCGCACCGCCGTCGGGCTCGCGCCCGTCAGGTGCCCCTCTCGGGGTGTGTCCGGGCCCCGCGCCAAGGTGCGGCCCCTCCCGGCGAAGACCGGCTTCACGGACGGAGAACCAGCTTCCCCTTCGTGCGGCGGGCGAGCAGGTCCTCATGGGCGTCGCGGGCGCGCATGAGGTCGTACTCCGCGCCGACCAGCGGACGCAGGCGTCGCCGCGCCGTGAGCCGGAGCAGTTCCTCGAGCGCGGTACCACCGGCCCCGTCCCGGGCGATGAGGGGGATGATCCAGAAGCCGGCGACGGTACGGCTCTCCATCGCGAGACGGCCGGGCGCGACGGCGGAAGCGGCCTGCCGGGACGAGGCGCCGTAGGTGACCAGACGCCCGAGATAGCCGAGGGTGTCCAGAGCGGAGTCGAGAACCGGGCCGCCGATGGCGTCCAGGACGATGTCGACCGGCTGTCCGTGGTTGGCGTAGAGGATCCGCTCCTGATAGCCCTCCGCGTCGCCGTCGATCGCCACATCCGCGCCGAGTTCGAGGGCGAAGGCACGCTTCTCCTCGGACGACGCCATGGCGATGACACGGCCCGCCCCGAACTCCCGTGCCAGCTGGACGGCGAGACTGCCCGTTCCGCCCGCGGCGGCATGCACCACCACGCTCTCGCCGGGCCGTATCCGGGCGGCCGAGCGCAACAGATGCCACGCCGTCAGCCCCTGGATGAGCAGAGCCAGCGCCTCGCCCGCACTCACCCCCTCCGGCACCGTGACCAGGTCACGGTCGGCGACGACGGCCTTCTCGGCGTAGCCACCCTGTCGAACGTAGCCGAGGACCCGCCGACCGTCTGCGGTCCGGCCGACGACCTCCAGGCCGGGTACGAGCGGCAGCGGCCCCTTCGGCGCGTACGGACCGGCGGTGTGCTCGCCCGCGATCTGCTTGATGTCACCGAAGTTGACGCCCGCGGCCGCCACCTCGACCACAGTCTCGCCCCTCCCCGCCACCGGATCCGGCACCTCGGCCGGCGCCAGGACCTCCGGCCCACCGAACCGTTCGTACTGCATGGCACGCATGAACGCCCCTCCTTCACGGGACAGACCTCTGCGATCAGGCCGGCCTCCTGGCCGGCCTCCTCAGCGCCCGACTACCCAATCACTGCCAGCAACCAGCCGAACGACGGCGGCACCACGGTCAGCAGGCTGCCGGCGACCACCACGGCGAGGGCGGCGAGGATGACCTGGCGCCGACGCGGCCCGGTACCAAGACGCCAGAGAACCGGGGTGGCGATTGCGCCCACCAGCAGCGGGGCGGTGAGCGTCCACTGCGCCGCTGCCAGCGAGACGCCGAAGTCACCCGCCACCGAGGTGATCAGCGGCGCCCCGAGGCTGCCCACCACCGCGACGACCAGGGCGATGAACATCAGCGCAGGCACCAGCAGACGGCCGACGGCCGTTGTCCGGGGCCCGGTTGCGGCTGGGCTGCCCAGGCCACCACCCGCATCCACGTCGGGCTGTTCGAGCACCTGACGGCCGAGGCGAACCGGTGACCGGCACACCGCCGCGCGCACCTCGGCGTCGCCGCACGCGGCGAACGCCTGCAACTGAAGCAGCAGGGTGCGGTCGGACAGGCTGGCGTCGTCACGCCGCCCCATCGCCGCAAGCGCCTCCAAGCCCGCGGCCGGGCCGGCGGCTTCGGCGAGGCCGCCGGCCATGGCAGCAAAAGCACGGCGGACGACCTCGAGGAACAGCTGCTTCTTCGTACCGAAGAGGCGGAAGACGTAGGCGTGCGTGATACCCGCCTTGCGGGCAATCACCTCGGCGGACACCCCGTGCAGCCCGTGCACCGCGAACTCCTCCGCGGCAATTTTCAGCACCTGCTCGCGGCGATCCGCGCCCGCCAGCCGCCTGGCCCGTTCCATGATCGCGCCTCGCTTGTAGCTACTAGTAAGTCACCTGTAACTTCACAGTTCCGCCGATGAGTTGTGCCGCGTTCCGCCGGGCGGGCTGCTTCGGGATACTGGCTCGATGCCGCAGCCACCCCTCAGCGTGGAACCCGAACCCATAACGGCCGACCCGCCCCATGCCGCGGACCGGCCGCTTCTCACCCAGTCCTGGCTCGACCTGGCCTTCCTCCACTGGGCCGCCGACCCGGCGGACGTCGCCCCGCTGCTGCCGACCGGCACCCGGCCGGACACCCTGCACGGCGTCACATACGTCGGCCTCGTCTCGTTCCGGATGCACCGCGTCGGATGGTTCCGTCTTCCCGGTATCCCGTACCTCGGTTCCTTCCCGGAGACCAACGTCCGCCTGTACTCCGTGGACGCCCATGGCCGACGCGGCGTGGTCTTCCGCTCCCTCGACGCTTCCCGCCTGATCCCCGTAGCCGTCGGACGGGCTGCGTTCCGTCTCCCGTACATCTGGTCGCGGATGGAGGTCAGCCGGCAGGGCACGACGGTCACCTACACCAGCAGCCGACGCCGGCCGGGACCTCGCGGCGCGCACAGCAGCATCGCGATACGGATCGGCGAACGGGTCGAGGCACCGACCGAACTCGAGCACTTCCTGACCGCCCGCTGGGGCATGCACAGCGCCTTCTTCGGCCGGTCCCTGTACCTCCCGAACACGCACCCGCGCTGGCCGCTCCACCATGCCGAGCTGCTGCGCTGCGACGAGAACCTCGTGGCCGCGGCGGGCCTACCCGCACCGGTCGGGCCGCCCGTCAGCGTGCTCTACTCCCCCGGAGTCCCGGTCCGCTTCGGACGCCCGCCCCGTACCCCGGGCGGCATCCCCACCCCCTGAACCCACCCCCCTTCCAACAGGAACCGGGGTCGGCGTCACGCTGTCTGGCGACGCGCGGCCGCGTGGGATATTTCGGCCGCCCCACGGGGCTGGGGCTGCTGCCGGGCCGCCTGTGCCGGTCGGTTCGCCGCCTGGTGGTCCGCGCACGACCGGTGGCGGGAGTCGTGTGCTGCGCAGGTGCAGCGGCATGCCCGTGCCGTCGAGGACCAGCGGGCCGTTCGGTGGCGAAGCCAGGACCGCGTCATGTCGTACGGACGGCCCTGATGAGCAGATATGCCGCCCGGTTGACCTCTTCGACGGTTGTCCAGCGCCCCAAGGACAGGCGGAAGGCTGACAGGCCGCGGCTGTCGTCCAGGCCCATGGCGTGCAGGACCGGTGAGAGCGTGTGGTCGCCGCTGTGGCAGGCCGAGCCGGTCGAGGCGGCCACCTCGGGCGCGGCGGCCAGCAGTTCGTGGCTACGGATGCCTTCGATGCTGATGTTGAGGGTGTTGGGCAGCCGCGGCTCGGCGGGCCCGTTGAGACGGACTCGGCCCGGCAATGCATCGCTCAGCTCTGCATGCAGGCGATCACGCAGGTCCTGGATGCGGCGGTGACCGTCGTCGGCCAGTTCTTCGGCGGCGAGTTCCGCTGCGGCGCCCAGGGCGACCGAGAGGGCGACGTTCTCCGTGCCCGCACGCAGGCCCTGCTCCTGGCCTCCGCCGTAGACGAGAGGTTCGAGGGTGATGCCGTCGCGTACGTACAGGGCGGCGATGCCCTTGGGCGCGTACATCTTGTGCCCTACGACGGTCAGCAGGTCCACACCCAGCTCGTCCACGTTCAGGGGGAGCTTGCCCACGGCCTGCGCGGCGTCGCAGTGGAACACCGCTCCGTGCGCGCGGGTTGCGCGGGCGAGTTCGGCGATCGGCTGCACAGCACCGGTCTCGTTGTTGGCCGCCATGACCGAGACGAGGACCGTCCGTTGCGTGAGGGCGGCGGCGAGGGCGGCGGGATCGACCAGACCGTCCGCGTCGACCGGCAGGTAGGTCACCTCCACGCCGTGCAGCCGCTCCAGCGCCCGGCAGGTCTGCAGGACGGCCGGGTGCTCGGTGACCTGCGTGACCACGTGCGGCCGATCGGTTTCGGCGGCCAGGACCGCGCCCCGGAGGGCGAGGTTGTCGGCCTCCGAGCCGGAGCCGGTGAAGACGATCTCCCCGGACTGCCCGCCGATCAGTGCGGCCACCTGCGCGCGGGCGCGGGTCAGGGCAGCGTGGGGCTCCCTCGCGTAGGCGTGGGCGCTGGAGGGGTTGCCGAACCAGTCCGTCAGATACGGCCACATCGCTTCCGCAACGCGCGGGTCGACGGGGGTGGTGGCGTTGTGGTCCAGGTAGACGGGGCCGCCGTGCAGCGCGGGGTGTGGAGGGATCATGCGGCGTTCTCCGTCTCGACGGGCAGCTCGGCCAGCCGCCATTCCAGCATCCCGTCGGTCAGCCGGACCGCCCTGCGGCCGCGCGCGTGCAGGAGGCGTACGGCGTCGTGGGCGAGCACGCAGTAGGCGCCCCGGCAGTAGGCCACGACCTCGGTCTCCTGCGGCAGCTCGGCGATGCGCTCGGCAAGTTCCTCGACCGGGACGGAGAGGGCGCCCGGGATGTGGCCGGCGGCGTACTCCTCGACCGGCCGCACGTCCAGGACCACGACCTCGCCGGCGGCTGAGCGGGCGAGCAGTTCCTCGCGGCTCACCTCGTGCGCGTCGGCCGGGCCGAGGTAGGCGGCGCGGGCGGGCTCGACCGCGCTCTGATGGGCCTGCGCGACCTGACGGAACAACACGTAGAGGGCGGCTACGTCGTCCCCGGCGAGCCGGTAGTGGATGCGCACACCATCGCGGCGGGTCGCCACCAGCCCGGCCTGTTTCAGGGTCTGCAGGTGTGCCGAGGCGGTCGTCAGGTTCAGCCCGGCCGTTCTGGCGAGGGCGTCGACGGGGCGCTCGCCCTGAGCCAGCAGGTCGAGCAGTTCCAGGCGCTTTCCGCTGCTCAGCGCCTTGCCGGTGCGGGCGAACGCGTCGTACAGCGCGGCTTTGCGCGCGGCATCTCCCATGACATCCTCCATAAATCCATGGAATATTGTAGAGAAGGACGAGCGCTGGGGCGACCCGGTCCCTACCGTGGAATCTGGAGGATCCGATGGGTTTCGGCGACGATCACCTGATACCGCTCGTCGACGCCGGGCTGGGCAACAGCGCCTACCTCGTCGACCTGGGCGACGGCCGCGCCCTGGCCGTGGACGCCGGCCGGGACCTGCGCGCCCTGCGCACCGCCGCCGAGCCGCGAGGACTGCGGATCGCCTACGCGGCCGACACCCACCTGCACGCCGACTTCCTCTCCGGCGCCGTCCAGCTCGCCCACGACGACGCAGCGACCGTCCTCGCCTCAGCCCGCGGGCACCGGGCCTTCCCGCACCACGCACTCGGCGACGGCGACGAGACCGACCTGGGCGGACTGACCCTGCGCGCGCTGGCCACCCCGGGCCACACCGACGAGCACCTGTCCTTCCTCCTCCTGGACGGCGCCCGGGAACTGGGGGTCTTCACCGGCGGCTCCCTGATCGTCGGCTCGGCCGCCCGTACCGACCTGCTCGGCGCCGACCGCGCCGAGGAACTGGCCCGCGCCCAGTACCACTCGCTCCGGCGCCTGACGGAGCTGCCCGACCAGGTGTCCGTGTGGCCCACGCACGGCGCAGGGTCCTTCTGCTCGGCCCCGCCCGACGCCGAACGCACCACCACCATCGGCGCCCAGAAGCAGACGAACCCACTGCTCGCCGCCCCGGACGAGGACTCCTTCGTACGGCGGCTGCTGGGCAGCCTCGGCACCTTTCCCGCGTACTTCGACCGCCTCGCCGAGGCCAACCGGCGCGGCCCCGCCGTCCTCGACGCCGAACCCGGACTGCCGCGGCTGACACCCACAGAAGCGGTCCGACTTCGGGGTATGGGCGGCGAGTTGGTCGATGTCCGCCCCGCCGCCGACTTCGCCGCGGGGCACATTCCCGGTGCGATCTCCATCCCGCTGCGCGACCAGTTCGCCACCTGGCTCGGCTGGCTCCTGCCCGACGACACCCCGCTCGTCTTCGTCACCGCCCCCGGCCAGGACCTCGCCGAACTCACCTGGCAGGCCCTGAAGATCGGCTATGAACGCCTCACGGGCCACCTCCCGATGAGTGCCTGGCTCGCCGACGGGGGCGAGCAGCAGACCATCGGACTGGTCACCGCCGACCGCATGACCGACCGCCCCGTCCTCGACGTCCGTCAGGACGCCGAGCGCGTCGCCGGGCACATCCCGGGCGCCGTCGGCATCGAGCTCGGCGACCTGTCGGCCCGCACCGACGAGGTACCCGCCGGCGCGGTCGTGCACTGCGGGCACGGCGAGCGCGCCATGACCGCCGCCAGCCTTCTCCAGCGCGCCGGACACCACGGCCTCGCCGTGCTGGCAGGCGGCCCCGACGACTGGGCCAAGGCCACCGGCCGCTCCCTCGAGGAGGGCGAGTGACCTCCGGCACCACCACCCCGGAGCGCGGCATACGGCTCGGGCTGCACGCCAACCTCGCCCAGTTCACCCTGCTCGTCGCCGTCAACGCCCTCGTGGGCGGCATGCTCGGCCAGGAGCGCACCGTGCTGCCGCTGCTGGCGCGCGACGTGTTCCGCCTGTCCGCCTACACCGCCGCACTGACCTACATCGTGGCCTTCGGCGCCACCAAGGCGATCACCAACTTCTTCGCCGGCACCCTCTGCGACCGTTACGGCCGTAAGCCCGTCCTCGTGGCGGGGTGGCTGGTGGCGCTGCCGGTGCCGGTGCTGCTGATCTGGGGACCGTCCTGGGGCTGGATCGTCTTCGCCAACGTCCTGCTCGGCATCAACCAGGGCCTGACCTGGTCCACCACCGTCATCATGAAGATCGACCTGGTCGGCCCGGCCCGGCGCGGTCTGGCCATGGGCTTCAACGAAGCCTCCGGCTATGTCGCCCTCGCGGCCACCGCCATGGCCACCGGCGCCATCGCCTCCCACTGGGGCCTGCGCCCCGCCCCCTTCCTCCTCGGCGCCGCCTACGCCGCCCTCGCCCTGGGCCTGTCCACTCTCGCCGTCCTCGAGACCCGCGAACACGCACGCGCCGAGGCTGCTCTCCACCCCGCCCCGAGCAACCCCGACCACCACGGCGAGCTGACCACCCGGCAGATCGCCTGGCTCACCAGCGTCCGTGACAAGGCCCTGTCCGCTGCCAGCCAGGCCGGCCTGGTCAACAATCTCAACGACGCCCTCGCCTGGGGCATCTTCCCGCTCCTCTTCGCCGCCCACGGCCTGTCCGTCGCCCGGATCGGCGTCCTGGCCGCCCTCTACCCGGCGGTGTGGGGCTTCGGACAGCTGTTCACCGGCTGGTGGTCCGACCGGATCGGCCGCAAGCACCTGATCACCGCCGGCATGCTCGTCCAGGCCGTCGCCATCGCCTTGGTGGCGACGGGCACCACCTTCCCGGTCTGGGCCGGCGCGCAGATCCTCCTCGGCGTCGGCACCGCCCTGGTCTACCCCACCCTCCTCGCCGCCATCGGCGACGTCGCCCACCCCGCCTGGCGCGCCCGCGCCGTCGGCGTCTACCGGCTGTGGCGCGACGGCGGCTTCGCCGTGGGCGCCCTGCTCGCCGGAGCACTCGCCGATGCCTACGGCCCGACCACCGCCATCTGGGCCGTCGCCGCCCTCACCGCCGCCTCCGGCTTCGCCGTGGCGCTGGGCATGTATGAAACGCATCCACGCGCATGAATCACCACCACGCGTATGACCCATCGTCCGCAGCACCCTCGGCACGCTGACGCGGTCACACCCTGCCGCCGAAGAACACCTGCACCTCGTGGATCAGCCCGTCGCGGACGGTGACCGCCTCGACGTTGCGGTAAAGGAGGCGCAAGGGTTCGGTGTGGCGCGGCTACGTCGGGGCCGTCTGCTAGGCGATGACGACGAGGACTTCCTCATCCGGACGGCCACCACCCGACCCGGAACGCGACGCGCGGCAGTTCACCCTGGCCAACTCCAGCCACCGCAGCCACACCGTGCACTGCACGCCTGCCTGCGCCGGCGCAACGCCAACGCCCCCGAAAAACGGAACGGCTCTCCTGACTCGTCTTCATGCCGACGGCGTGGCCGCGCGGGCGGCTTACCGTGATCCGCACACCACGGCTCAGGTGATCGAGTCGGGCGGTCAGGCAGTGACGCTCGATATGGCCATGCCGGACACGATCGGTCCCGCACTCGATGGCATCGAGGCCGTATTCCTTCTCGGCGCGACGGGCCCCGCCCAAACGACGCACGAACTCAACATACTGGAAGCCGTCCGTGCGGTGGGTGTTCGGGTGGTCAAGCTGTCGGTCTGGCGGGCCGACGAAGGACTCTCACCGATCGCCCGGCTGCATCAGCCCGTCGAACAGTCGCTGGTCACGTCCGATGTGGCCTGGACGATCCTGCGACCCAACTTCTATCTGCAGAACTTCCTGCGCCAGCCGTCCATCCGCGAGGCCAGGGAGTTCAGTCTCCCCTTGATCACCGCACCCATAAGCTTCATCGACAGCGGCGACATCGCCCGTGTCGCAGCGCGGGTTCTCACCACTGATGGCCATGACGGCTGCGTCTATGACCTTACCGGGCCGAAGGCACTGACCTACGCTGAAGCCGCCGAAGAGTTTTCCGACGTCCTCGGCAAGCCCGTGCGCTACGTGGGACTGCCGGACGACGAAGCGCGCGCGGCCATGCTGGGTCGCGGGATGCCGGAGTTCTACGTCGATGCCCTGATAGGAGTTGCCCGCGCTTATCGCGACGGCGGTGCCGAGACCGTCACTTCAACCGTGGCCGACCTCACGGGCCGTGCAGCCCTCGGTTTTGCCGATTTCGTGCGCCAGAACCGCAACTTCTTCGACTGACCATGGTCTTCATCGGCCTGCACCCGGTGTGAGATCACCGAAATCCGGTTCCCTCCTGACGAACATCAGCAGCACCATCACCTGCCGGGACTGCCGACCTTCCTGATCAGCCGAGGCCATCGCCACATGGTCCGACGGGGATCGCAGCGATCGGAGCAGCCCGGGAAAGTGTTGACGCCGCAAGGGCAGTACGCGCGCATTCGGGATCGTGGCACCGTCCCGGGCGACAGGGCCCGACCGGTCAGGCGGGGCTGAGCGGATGTACCGCCGTGGTGGAGCGCGGCGGCCAGGAGTGCGGGGAGAGGATGCCGAGCACGTAGGCGCGGGCGACCAGTGCCGGGCGGGTCGCGGCTCCCAGGAGGTGCCGCAGGCGGCTCAGGTGGTAGTCGAGGGTCTGCCGCGAGAGGTGCAGAGTTCCGGCGATGTCCGCATTGCTGTGCCCGGCGGCCAGCAGGGCGAGTATCCGCACCTGGGCGGCCGTCAGCGGTGGGTGCGCCTCGTAGCTCAGGCCGAGCCGGGAAATGACCGCCCAGACGCCGGGCGGGTGTTCCGCGGCGTGGTGTACGGCGCTCAAATGGATCCAGGCTCGGCGCCGGCGGTCACCGTCGACGAGCACGGCGCTGGTGCGCGCGCTTCTGCGCCGGCCGGCGATGAGGTCCTCCCAGATCCGGTGAAGCGCCGTCCGTTCGGGCGTCCGGGCCAGCAGGGTGTCGGCGGGCGATCCGACCAGGTCGCCCAGGCGGACGTGCAGCAGCTCGGCGGCGGCAGTGCCTGCGTCCCTGACGACTCCGTCCGCGGACAGGCGCAGGCAGGCCAGGCCACTGTGGTCCCGCAGCGCGCGCAGGTCCGCCTCGGCCTGACGCCGCTGGTCCAGCGCACGGGTGTAGTCGGTGATGTCGACGTAGATGCCCGCCACGCAGCGCAGGGTGCCCCAGCGGACGGGGAAGCGGTAACCGGCCGCGTGCCCGCAAGAACCGTCCGAACGACGGTAGACGAGCGTGTGCCGCACGGAGTGCCCGCCGGTGAGGACCTCCTCGTCGAGGGCGCGGAAGCGCGCCGCGTCATCGGGTCCGTCGATCTCGGCGAGGTGCCGGCCGATCAAGGTGTCGCGTGTGGTTCCGTACAGATGGGCGTAGGCGTGGTTCGCCCAGACATAGCGGGCGTCGGCGTCGCGGACGAACACCGCGGCCGGGCTCAGGTCGGCGAAGGATGCGTACGGCCCCGTCCCGGCCACCGGGCCGCCCACCTCGACCGCGACTCCTCTGCTGCGGCCGGAGGGCGCGCCGTCGCCGCGGCCCGGCCAGTTGACGGAGAACGTACGGCCCTCGAACCGCGCCTGGTAGGGACCGTCGCCGGGTAACTGCGACCGACCGCGGCGATCGGCGCACAGGGCCTGCAGGAAGCGGCGCGCCACGCGCTCGTCGGCGAAGGCGCCGCCCCCGCTCTCGACCAGGTCCGAGCCGCCGTCGGCTTCCCACCAGGACACCGGGAGGGGCGCGAGCAGCGTCTTGAAATCGGCCTCGTCCACGATGTGACTCCTTCAACGTTCCACGACATTACTTTGAGTGACACATCATGCGTGTCCCGTAGGTGCGTGCGGCATGCCGGACGGTTCGGGACCCGCCCTGGCGCGATGCGGGCACCCCCAGGCCGGGCGCTAACGCATCACCGGACCTTCACATGACGTCAACCGCCGTCATGAGTCAGGCATTTGCCTGAGACGTCGATGCTTCGCACGCCCGGAAACGGGAAACCGGGCTGCTTCGCTTGAAGCGAGACCGCGGAACGGTGGACGACCAGCCGGCGCATCCCGACGCCACCGCTCCGCTCGTCGCGTGAACCACCGGGCCAGGAAGTAGTCGGGTGACATAAGGAGATGGGATTTCGTGACGAAGGTGCTGTACGTGCATGCCAAGGGCGGTCCCCCGGTGGGGTACGCGCTGCCTCGGGTGGCCGCGAGGTCAGCCGTGCACCTGCTGGCACTCAGCGACCTGCCCGTCCATGTGGCGGCGGACGCGGCGGGGCTGTGCGCTTCGGTCGTCGCACGTGGGGACACGGACGAACACGACCTGGTCGAACTCATCGCGTCCCGTGCCCGCGAGGTCGGCGCGGACGCCGTCATCACCCTCTCGGAGTACGCGGTGGTCGCGGTCGCCGAGGCCTCCCGGCTGCTCGGGCTGCGGGGCGCCGGGCCGGCCGCGGCCCTCGCTCGCGACAAGCGCCTGATGCGCGCGGCCTGGGAACGCCAGGGCATCCCCCAGCCCTGCTTCCGCGCCATCGCAACAGCACAGCAACTGCGGGCCGCGGAAGCTGAGTTGTCCCACCCACTGCTGCTGAAGGCGGCCTGGAGCGCCGGCTCGACCGCGCACCAGATCATCGAGGGGACCGCGGACGTGCAAGACGCCTGGGAACGGTCGCGCGCGGTGATGGCCGAGTCGGCGCGGCTCGGCTACGCGGAACTCCATGTCGGCGGCGCCGGTGAGGACTTCATCGTCGAGGAGATCGTCACCGGCTGTGCCGAGGAGTGGTTCGACGGATCGGGCTGGGGTGACTACGTCAGCGTCGAGGGCGTGGTCGTGGACGGTGTCTTCCGGCCGGTCTGCCTCAGTGGCCGGATGCCGACGGTGGCTCCGTTCACCGAACGGGCCGGCATCACGCCGGCCGCGGTCGGTACGGGGGCCCAGACCCGGATCGTCGAGCTGGCCCGGCGGGCCGTGGAGGCGCTCGGGCTGGAGAACTGCGGCACCCACACGGAGATCAAACTCGGGGCGGACGGCCGCATGTGGGTGATCGAGACGGCGGCGCGGTTCGGCGGCGCCATGACGGTGCCCCAGATCGAGCAGGTTTTCGGGCTCGACCTGGTCGCCATGTTCACCGACCAGTTGCTCGGGCGGCCGGCAGACTGGCCGTCACGGGCGTTGACGCCCGCGGACGCCGACGGCGCGGCCGGGTCCCTCGTCGTCCTCGCCGTGGACGGCGCGGGCGCCCCATGGCCGCGCCGGCACCTGTGGGACTCCGCGTCGGTGATCCGCTCCGCTCCGGTCGGCGCGGGCAGCACGCTGTCCGTCGTCCGCGAGAGTTCGCTGCCGGACGGCACACCCGTGCCGGTCTACGATCCGGCCGCGGGCGCCAACACCATGGCGGGGCTGTGCCTGCTGTCCGCCGACCGGCCGCAGACCGTCATCCGCGACTTCACCGCCCTGGTGGACGCACTGCCGCGCATCCTGCCCACGGACGTCGCCGAGGGGGTACGGGCATGACCCTCGCCCTGGACGAGGCCGGCGTACCCGGGGCTGCCGGCGACCGCACCGTCGTCGGCGCCAACCTGTCGCTGCCCCTGTTCCGGACGCTGTCCGGAGTGCTTGCCGGACACCCGTACCTGAAGATCGTGGTGGACCGCGCCGACAGCACCTGGCACCTGCTCGACACGCAGATGCATCCCTTCCACGTCAACTACATCGCCACCCGTGTCCTGGGCATGACCCTGGACGAACTCGACGCGGATCTGGACGCGTTCAACGCATCCGTGTACATGGACCCCGAACGCCGCTTCCTCCTCGGGGTGCTGTCCCTCCACACCGAAGGGGACGCGGACGGCACCGAGCGTCCCTTCCTGGTGCTGGAGACCACCGAGGCGGACACCATGCAGGGCTCCCTGCTGGAGGAGTTCTATCTCTATGTGCGCGAGCGGGTGGACGGACGTCTGCCGCTGCTGCTCAAGCCCGCCAACCACGGCCAGGAGCACGAACTGGCCTCGGTCGGCGAGGCGGACGTACCGCGCATCCTCAGCCACGAACTGTTCGGCAACCGGACCCGCACCTGCCTCAACCCCGGAGAGGCCGAGGGCCGACTGCGCCACTTCCGCACCAGGGCCGAGTACGAGGCAGCCGCCGCGGACCTCGGCTGGTCGGACATCATCGCGATGCCCCGCCTCCCCGACGACGTGCCCAGGGTCGCCGGATTCGTCAACACCGCGCCCACCACTCCGCTTTCCCACACCAACGTGCTGGCTTCGGGCTGGGGCATCCCGAACGCGATCGTCCGCGACCTCGACGCCGTCGTGCGCGACGGCCTGGACGGTGCCTGGGTGCGCTACCGGGTCCGCGAGGACTCCGTCTCGCTGGAGCCGCTGCCCGGCCCGCCGGCCCTGAAGAGGCCCGCCTGGCACCAGCAGCGCATCCTCATCGGGACGCCGCTGCTGCAGCAGTCCCCGGTCCTGCCCCTGGACCGGCTGCGGCGCACCGACCGCGACAGTTACGGCACCAAGGCGGCCAACCTCGGAGAACTGCACCATGTCCTGGACAGCCGCACCGCCGACCTGACGGTGTTCTACGTGCGCCCGCGCGCGCCGCGCCCCCATCTCCTCGGCCACCTCGGCGCTCGCCTCGGCGAACAGGGAGCCTCGCCGGAGCGACTCCGCGCCGCCGCGGCCGAGTACGTGGCCGGCACCGTCCGCGCCCCCGAGGGCGTGGCGCTGCCGTTCCACCTCCACCACCTGTTCCTGACCTCCTCCCCCGCGCTCCAACAGGGCATCGGCAAGCTGAAGATGGCCCTGGAGCTCGAGGCGTTCGACGTCGTGGACCCGTTGTGCCTGACCCTTCAGCACCTCGTGCGCGGCACGCCGATGCCGAACGAGGTGACCCGGGCGATCACGGGCGCAGTGCCGGAGCTGCTGGCCGACGGCCGCCGCATGGTGGTGCGCTCCTCCTCCAACGCCGAGGACCTGCCCGGCTTCTCCGCGGCGGGGATCTACGACTCGGTGACCACCGTGCGAGGGACCGAACAGCTCCTGGACGCCGTGCGGCAGGTGTGGGCGTCACTGCTGTCGCCGCGCAGCGTGCGTCTGCGGCACCAGGCCGGAATCTCCCTGGACGACACCTACATGGGAGTGATCGTCCAGGAGTACGTACCCGCTCGCCTCGGCGGTGTGCTGGTGACCTGCAACCCGACCCGCCGGGAGGACTTCCGCAACGTGTACCTCAACTGCACGCCCGGTTCGCCGGAGCGGGTGGTGGACGGTACCGTCCTGCCGCAGCAGTACCTGTACAACACCGTCGAGGGCGGCGGACGTACGGTGGACATCGGCTCCGCGGGCAAGGACCTCCCGTCAAAGACGCGCTCGGCGCTCGCCCGGCTCGCCTTCACCGGACGCCTGTTGCAGTCCCATTTCAGTGAGGACGACGCCGACGACGCGCTGGACATCGAGTGGCTGATGACGGACCAAGGGGCGTTCCGCCTGGTCCAGATCCGCCCCTACGCCCGGTGAACCGCCATATGCCCGCCCTGTGGCGCCGTCGTACGCAGTTGGTCTCCTCCCCGGTCGCCCGGCGCATCATCCGTCTCAACAACGGGTTCCAACTGCTGTTCAACCTGCTGTGGTGGATGCCCGTCTTCTACGCCTACCAGCGCGACGCCGGTCTGTCCGACAGCCAGATCTTCGGCATTCAGAGCATCTACTACATAGCGTTCTGTCTGTTCGAGATACCGACGGGTGTCGTCGCCGACCGCATCGGCGCCCTCAACTGCCTGCGCGCGGGCGCGGTCGTCATGACGGCGGCGAACATGGCGCCGGTGCTGGCCCCCTCGTACACCGGCTTCCTCGTGCACTTCCTCGCCATAGCGGCCGGACGCTCACTCACGTCGGGCGCGGCGAGCGCCTACCTCTACGACGGTCTGCGCAACGAGGGGGCCGATGCCCACTACCTGAGAGCCGAAGGCACCGCACGGTCCCTCGGCCTGGCCGCCAAGGTGGTCTGCTGGCCGCTCGTCGGCCCGCTGATGGCGCTCGCTCCGCAGACCCCGTACGTGCTCAGCGCGGCAAGCGCGGCCGGGTCCCTGGGCTGTGCGCTCGCGCTGCCGCGCCTGGCGCCGCGCGGTAGGGAAGCCGGGCCGGGCACGCCCGGGCGGCGCGGCGGAAGCCTCCTGCGTGACACCGGTGCCGCTC
This sequence comes from Streptomyces cellostaticus, assembly GCF_001513965.1. Taxonomy (GTDB): domain Bacteria; phylum Actinomycetota; class Actinomycetes; order Streptomycetales; family Streptomycetaceae; genus Streptomyces; species Streptomyces cellostaticus. Next base: position 46,931 of record NZ_KQ948017.1, read on the forward strand.
TGCGTGCACTGCGCGCATCGCCGTGGCTGCCGCTGCTCATGGTGCAGGGCGTGGCGGTGTTCACGCTGTCGCGCATCTGCCAGGTCAACCTCTTCCAGCCGGTCCTCCTGGAACACGGGATCGGGGAGAGCACGCACGGCAGTGTGCTCGCGGCCATGACAGTGGCCGAAGCGGTGGCCTCGGCCCGTCCCCAGTGGCTGAGCCGCCGGATGTCGCCGACCATGTGGGTGTCCCTGCTGAGCATGGCGCTCGCCGCGGCACTCGCGGGCACCGTCCTCGGCGGGCCCTGGCTCGTGGTGGCGCTGCTGTGCGCGTTCGCCGCGATCACCGGGTTCGTCTATCCCGTGCAGCGCAAGCTCGTCAACGACGCCATCCCGGCGGACGCGCCGCGCGCCACGCTGCTGTCGGTGGAGAGCATCGTCGACCGCGGTGTGTGCGCGCTGGCCGCGGTCGCCGCCGGAGCGTACCTGGCGGCCGGCCGCCTCGACGCGCTGCTGTGGCAGAGCGCCGCGGTGACCTGCGTGCTGATACCGGTCCTGCATCTCGCGCTGCACCGGCTGGGTCCGGCAGCCCCGCGTGGACGGTGTGGGGCACGCATGCGCGCCCATGAGGCTGACCCCGGTCCCGTCCCCGGCTCTGATCAGGATGCCCGGGGCGCGGGCGAGGAAGAACTCAGGAGACCGCACGAGGCCCAGCCGGCGAAAGCAGACCAGCCCGTACCCCTGCCGGTCGACGAATGCGTCGCGCCACACCCGTGAACGGCAGGCCGGACGTCCGCATATCCTTCCAGCACTTCTTCGCGGTCGACTGACCCATGGCCGGATTGCCGCCCGCCACCACGCGCCCCGGCACCGGGACCACGGCCCAGGCCACGTCGGCCGTCTCAAGAGGCGGGGCGCGATCCGGCGTGTCGGCCACGATCTCCGGGGGCCGAAGGCGCTGCCTCCCACGCGGGCGACCTCAGGGCCCCATCCGGCTACCGGGCCCTGGCGGCCTCGCTACGGCCCCACCGTCGCACCGGCCTCGCCGGGGCGCTGCTCGGGCTGATCGGCGGCGCCCTGGGCCTGGCCCAGCCCCTGACCGCCAAGCGGTTGATCGACAACCTGGGCACGGGGCGCACGGCCATCGGTCCGGTACTGGTCCTGGCCGCGCTCCTGCTCGGGGCTGCCGTGTTCTCCGCCCTGAGCCAGTACGTCCTGCATCGCACCGTCGAGTCCGTCGTGTGTTCCGCCCGGCGGCGGGTTGTCAGGCGCCTGCTCCGGTTGGCTGTGCCCGAGTTGGACAGGCACGAGCCGGGTCGCGCGCAGGCATCGCTGGATGACCTTGCGCGTTGCGTCGGAGTCGGGCTCGAAACGGCGGCGACGGGCGTGGACGTGCTGGCGCGCGCGGTGGGCCGTCTGACGGACAGACACCTCCGTCTTGCCGATCGCGGTGGCGATCTCGCCGTGGGTGCAGCCGAACACCTCGTGCAGGACGAACACCGCACGCTCGGTCGGTTTCAGTGTCTCCAGGACGAGCAGCATGGCCATCGACACCGACTCGGCCGGCGTCGCGTCGTCGCTCACCTCGGGTGCCCATGGAGACACCCCGCACCGGGAATGTGTGACAGTCCAACGCTGTCATCCGCTTCACACCACAGATGAGTCACCGATACGACGACTGCGTCAGTCGGCTCTCGGCAGCCGCTGGAACATGCGGGGCGTCCTGAGCGTCACACGCCGGATCGGATCAGAAGGCCGTGTGGGTGAACCAGCGGTCGAGGAGCGTGGCCTCTCCAGAGACCTCGAAGGCCGGCTCCTGGTACGACCGCCGCCCGTAGAGCAGCAGCAGGAGATCGGCCGCCTGTGCGCGCACCGCGGCCGTGGGCGGTTCGGGCTCGGCGGTGTCGCTGCCGACCCGCGGGAGCAGACGGAAACCGTCCGAGTCCAGCCGCACCCGCCACTCCTCGCCGGTTGCGCCGTCGGAGCCCGCGCACCGGAACGCGATGGTCTCGCCGTCTCCGCGCAGCTTCGTCACTGCTGGAGCGAAGAGGCCTGCATAGGGCAGGTTGACGAGGAACTCGTCCACCCCGTCCGCCGCCAGCGCGGCGTCGATGTCCGGCTCCCTGCCGACGGCACGCTCGGCGTCCACCCGGTGCAACAGCGTCTCGAACAGCATCCGGCGGGCCCAGAAGCGCGCGTGCTGGTCCTCGCCCCAGGCCCACATCGCAGCCTGCGGATCCGTGGTCCGCAGCACGGCCGCCACCTGGGGCACGCCGGCTGCCACCCAGTCGGCATACTCCTGCTCCGTCTCCGGCAGCCCCAGCTCCACGTCGCGATTGCGTGGAGGCTCCTGCACCAGCTGGGTCAGCAACGTGGAGAACCAGCGCTGCAGCGCTCCCACGTGCCGGGTGAGATCGGCCAGATTCCAATCGGGGCAGGAGGGCACCGCACTCGCCGGGTCAGCGTCGGTGACCGCTTCGGCGAAGCGCAGCGTCTCGCGTTCGATCGCCTGCCGGTACGTGTCATAAGGCAGAGGATGTTCCGCCCTGCTCGTCATGCCCATCAGCTCCCGCCAATCTGTGCCTGTGCCGGATCCCTTCGCGATCAGTGTGGATGCTGGAGTGCACTCGAACGCAAATCCCGGTGACGCTCTCGCCCGCATGTACCAGTGAAGGACGACTGCGGAGTCCCGGAACTGCGGCTCGTCGAAGCAGGTGCTTCCGTCCGCCCGCCGAGCAGCTCGCGGTCCCGCCGGCGAGCGGAACCGCGAGTCTCTTCGGTGGTGGCAGGCGACAGGGGGCACTCGGCGTGGGGCGTCAGGCCGGTGGCAGCGTCCACTTCTGCGCCGCGGTCCCGTTGCACGTGTAGATCTGGAGCCGTGTGCCTTGTGTCGTGGAGGAGTTGGGATCGTCGAGGCAGAGACCGGACTGCGGGTTCGTCAGCGAGCCGTCGGCGCCCGCCGTCCATTTCTGGGCGCCGGTGCCGTTGCAGGTGTAGAGCTGGACGAGCGTTCCGTCGGTCGTCCCGCTGTTCGACACGTCGAGGCACTTGCCGAGGGTGCGCAGGGTGCCGTCGGTCGCGACGGTCCAGTCCTGGGCGTATGTGCCATTGCAGGCCCACAGGCGGACAGCGGTGTGATCGTCGGTGCCGGAGTTGGCGTCATCGATGCACTGCGCGGAGTTCACGCCTGCTTTGACGGGACCCACACGTGGCTTCGGCGGGGCTGCTGTGTCACCGGGGTAGGAGGGCGGGGCGGCTGAAGCGTTCGCCGCCCAACCGGTGTTGGGGCTGCTGCCGAGCGTGTAGGACAGCGTGCCTCCGGAGGTGATCGCGGTCGTGGGCGCATAGGCCTTGTTCCATGCGGACCCGTCGAACGTCGCGGACTGGACGTAGGGTGCGTCTTCCCCGGCGCCGTTGCCATTGATCGTCAAGGTCTTCCCGGACGGCAGAGTGATCACCGCCTGGGAGAACACCGGCGAGCCGAGGGCAAGATCGGATGTGCCGGGTGTCATCGGATACATGCCCAGCGCGGACCACACGTACCAGGCGCTCATCGCGCCGAGGTCGTCATTGCCGTCGGCGAGGCCCGTGGGGGTGTCGGACCAGATCTCGTCCTGGATCGAGCGTACGGTGGCCTGCGTCTTGTAGGGCTCACCGACGTAGTCGTACTCCCAGGGCAGTTCGATGCTCGGCTCGTTGCCGACCCAGGCGTAGCCGTTGGCGCCGGTGTAGCTGCGCAGCACGGTGTCGAGATAGTCGCTCATCACCTTGTTGCCGCCCTTGGCGGTGGCCAGCCCGGCCAGGTTGAAGGGAACCATGCCTGAGTAGATCCATGAGTCGGCCTCCACCATGCCGGTACCGCGGGTGGGGCCGAAGCCGCTGGTCCAGGCGCCGTTGGCGTTGCGGGGCTGGACGAAGCCGGAGTCCGGGTTCAGCACGTTGCGCCAGTCCTGCGCGCGATGGGCGTACGTCTGCCGGCTCGCGGTGTCGCCCAGGGCACCGGCGAAGGCGGAGAGGGCGAAGTCGGCGGTGTCGTACTCCAGGGTCGTGGCCACCGGACCGTAGAAGTTGCAGCAGCCGTAACTGCCGTCGTAGGGCTCGTAGCCCAGGCCGTCCAGGTAGTTCAGGCCCGGTCGGTCGTTGTTCGCGGTGCTCGCCTGTTTCAGCAGACCGGCCAGCGCCTTCGACGTGTCGAAGTTCCGGGCACCGAAAGCGTAGTAGTCGGCGATGATCGCCGCCGCCGGGTCACCGACCATGACGTAGGACTCGCCGTTGTTCTCCGACCACTTGGGGAAAATGCCGGTCTGGGCGTAGTCGTCGGTCATCGACTGGGCGGTGTCGGAGGCGACCTGAGGACTCACCAGCGCCTCGAGCTGGGCCTGGGAACGGTAGATGTCCCAGCCGGAGTAGTTGGCGTAGGCGGCGTCGTGCCCGGCGTCGACCTGGTGCGTTCTGCCGTCGAAACCGTAGTACTGGCCGTTGGTGTCGCTGATGACGTTCGGGTGCAGCAGTGAGTGGTAGAGCGCCGTGTAGAAGATCCGCTGCTGCTCTGCCGTGCCGCCGGCGACCTGCACCTTGCCGAGCGCCTTGTCCCAGGCCTGGAGGGCCGTGGCGCGGACGCCTTCGAAGTCCCACCGGGCGTTCTCGGCCGTACGGTTGGCGGTCGCGTTCGCCACGGAGACGTAGGAGATACCGATCTTGGCCTGGACGACCGGGTTCGCGGTGGTGTTGAAGGTGACATGCGCGTTCGATGCGGCGGCCGACGCGGGCGAGTCGGCCGGCGCCTTCGGCATCTCGCCGTGAAGTTGCGGCTTGTTCGGCTTCTCCGGAGCGTTCTTGTCGGCGCGTTCGGTGGCAGGCTCGGATGGTTTCGCCGGACGGGCGAGCGTACTGCCGCTGGAGGTGATGGGCCGGTCGAAGACCATGTCGAAGTAGACGGTGTAGGTGTTCGTGGCGCCGCAGAATCTCCCGCTGGTGACCTGACCGCTGACCTCGGTGCCGGAGACGACGTTGAACTGTGCCGACGTGCCGGCGCTCTGACTACTGGTCAGCTTGAAGATCAGGTTGGCCTGAGAGGTGGCGGGGAAGGTGAAGCGCGCCATGCCAGTGCGCGTGGTGGTGGTGAGCTCGGTGGTCACCTTGTTGTCGAGCGCGACCTTGTAGGAACCGGCCTGCGCGGACTCGTTGGCGTGTGAGAAGGAGTCTGTCGCCGCGTTGTCGACGGCACCCACCGTGGGCAGCACCGGCACGTCACCGGCGGCTTTGCAGCCCGGTCCCGCGATGTGGGTGAGGCTGAATCCCGTGACAGCCGAGTCCTCGTACTCGTACCCCCCGCCGGGCGGACGCGACGAAGTGTCCGGACTCCATTGCAGCATGCCGAAAGGAACGTCCGCGCCAGGGAAGTCGTTCGCGTCGTTGGATGTGCCGATGAAGGGGTTGACCAGATCCGCCGGCGAGGACACGAGTCTCGCCGCTCTTGCCGACGCCGGGTGTGCCGCCCAGGCGACGGGCGCCGGTAATGCGTACGCGCCGAGGAGGGCGGCGCCTGCGCCAACTCCCAGAGCGATACGGATCCGGCGGCCGCGGAGAGGCCGCCTGCGCGGGCCGCGACAGCGGCCGCCGGCCGGATGCAGAAACATCGAACTGCCTCCTGAGGGGTACGCGTTCGGGAGCACACCGAGCCGGACGAGGGAGGACGACCCGATGAGGGGGGCACGAGGTCGGTCACGTCGCGGAGTTGTGGTCTGCCTGGGGCCGCCTTGACAACGTTGTCTCAATGACTGGGCGTCTTCGGCTCATGAGCGCTACCGGGACCCCGAACTCTTGCCTTCAACTCCCGTCGCCGGACGGTGGATCGACTCGGAGTACAGTCGCAACGTATCCAGCAGTCGTGCACACGTCAATATGTAAGGTCGCCCGCCCCACGGTGAATTGGCCGACATCTGTCGGCGATTGTTTGGCGTTGCACCCATTCCGCCTACGGCGTACGACCGTTGACCGCGCCAGGCCCAGTCGGCGCGCATCACGGGGCGGGGCGCCGTGGCTCTCGTCACCGACCGCGTCGCGGCCGCCCCGTTGGTCAAGCAGGCCGGCTGATCCCGTCTATCCAGCGCTCGCCGCGGTCCGGGTGACTTCCTGAGCCCGGACGGGCAGCGACTGCTCCGTCCAGATCGTCTTCCCATGGGCCGTGTAGCGCGTGCCCCAGCGCTGTGCGAGCTGAGCGACGAGGAACAGCCCGCGGCCGCCTTCGTCCGAGTACCGGGCGCGCCTCAGTCGCGGGGAGGTGTTGCTCGCATCGGACACCTCACAGATCAGGGTCCGATCGTGGATCAGCCGGAGGCCGATGGGACCGTGAGCGTGTTTCATCGCGTTGGTGACCAGCTCGCTGACGATCAGTTCCGTGGTGAAAGCGATGTCGTCCAGGTCCCACCGGGCAAGTTGTCCCTCCACCTCGCTGCGGGCTTCCGCAACCGACGAGGGGGTCGACGGGATCTCCCAGGTGGCCACTCGGTCGCAGTCCAGGCCGCGCGTCCGCACCACGAGACACGCCACGTCGTCGCGTGGGCGGTCGGGAAGCAGCGTACGGACCAACGTGTCGCAGATCTCCTCGAGCGGCCGGTCGGGGTGCGCGAGCGCGAAGCACAGGCGCTCCAGGCCGGCATCCACGTCGCGGTCGGACGCCTCGATCAGCCCGTCGGTGAACAAGGCCATGACGCTCCCCTCCTCGACCTCGAACTCGGCCGACTCGAAGGGAAAACCACCGAGTCCGAGAGGAGGACCGGCCGGGACGTCGAGAATTTCGACGGGCTCACTCAGGTGCGCGAGGCCCGGACTGGGATGTCCGGCCCGAGCAACGGACAGCTTGCGCCCGATCGGGTCGTACACGGCGTAGACACAGGTCGCGCCGACGACCACACCGTCGGAGGCCGCCTCGGCTTCCTCTGACAGACGCAGGACCAGGTCGTCCACATGGGTCAGCAGTTCCTCGGGCGGCAGGTCCATGTCGGCGAGCGTCTGCACGGCTGCGCGCAACCGGCCCATACTCGCCGCAGCGTGTATGCCGTGGCCCACGACGTCCCCCACCACCAGTGCGACGCGCGCACCGGAAAGGGGGATGACATCGAACCAGTCGCCCCCCACCCCGGCCTCGGCATCGGCCGGCAAATATCGATAGGCGACCTCGACGGCGCTGAGGTCCGGCAGCACAGGGGGCAGCAGACTGGTCTGGAGGGCGAGTGCCGCGCTGTGTTCACGGGCGAAGCGTCTGGCGTTGTCGACACACACGGCCGCCCGGCCGGACAGTTCCTCGACGAGGAGCTGATCATCGTCGTCGAAGGCATCCGGATTCTCCCAGCGGAGCATCGTGACCACGCCCGCGGTCACACCCCGCGCGCGCAGCGGCACGACCATGTGGGAATGCACGCCGATACGAAGAAACGTGTCCAGGCGCAGCGGATCCCCGCCGAGCCACCCCGTTGACGATGAAACGACCGCGTCCCGCACAGACAGGCCCGTGGCCAGGCAGCGGCTCTGCGGGGACTGTGCCGGATAGCGGGTCGATGCGCCGATCGGAACGACCACCTCGGGGTGGTCGGCGCGGATCGACAGGTGAGCGGCGCGGTAGAGACCGCTTTGGCCCTTCCGAGGACGTGCGGCGAGATCTTCTGGAGGCCGTATGCCGTCCAGCAGGTCCACCGCCACGAAGTCGGCGAACTGGGGCACCAGAACCTCGGCAAGTTCCTCGACGGTACGACCGAGCTCCAGCGTCGTGCCGATGCGCTCGCTCGCCTCGTTCACCAGCACCAGCCGCCTGCGCCCCCGGTCGCGGTCACGGTCGCGGTCGACGAAGTCGACGGCCGTCTGGCACACCCCCAGGGTGGCGCCCGTCCGGGCACGCAGCGGGAAGGACGTGCGCAGCCTGAGGTGCTCCGTACGCGCCTGACGGGTCGTTCCGGGCTGGGGTGCCGTGTGTGCGACGGACGACGCATGTTCGACTGACGACGCGTGTTCGACGGACGACCGGACCTCCCCTGTCGCCAGCGCCAGCCCGGCCTGCCGCTCGACGGCCTGAAGCCCTGCAGAGTGCCGGCCCGGGAGGGCACCGCTCTCCTCAGGTGGCAAGCCCTCCATGACGGCCAGCATCTCGTTGCGCCATTCGCACCGCAGCTGGGTGTCGAGCACAGCGATTCCGATCGATGACTGGGTCAGCAGGCCGTGCATGGCCGCCTGGCCCAGTTCCCAGCGCTTCAGTGCGACGGCGCTGCACAGGGCGGCGAGCCAGCCGCCGCGCCCGCAGGGTGCCCGCAGGGCGCGTACCCGTAGTCCGAGTTCGACGCTGTGGCCGCCGTGGTGGCGACCCGAGATCGGACCCTCCCAGCTGTCGGCCACCAGCCGTCCTTCGACCAGGGCCGCGAGTCCGTCCCGGCTGTCCAGTACGGCCGTCGCCGGCTGCCCGAGTACGTCCGCCGAGCTGTAGCCGAGCAACTTCTCGGCTTCCGGGCTCCAGCATTCGATCAGCCCTGCTGCGTCCACCATCACGAGCGCGGCGGTGGCGAGGTCGAACGGATCGGCCACGCTGTCTCTGTATGGCAGGCCCCACGCGCCCATGATCTGGTCCCCTCTACAGGCGGACCCCGCCACCAGGCTCTCACACCGAGGCCGCGAGGACGTACCGGCGACGGCGTACCGGCGTCGGCGTCACAGCCCCCGGGTGCAGGGGAGGCACGCATGGTGACGTCCGGATGCGCACTGTGATCTGTGATCTGTGATCTGTGATCGCTCTGTGCCTATGACGAACTGCCCTGGCTCTGGAGCGATCAGGTCTCAACGACCTTCAGATCCCGGGACTTGACAAGGGGCGCAACTCCGAGACGGGGCCCGCGGGACGTCATCCTCGTCGGCCGGACGCCCGCCCCCGGCGAAAGGGTCCGGGCAGCACCCCCGTGCACAGCCCGGACCCGTGTCTCACGCAGCAAGGGCGTGGCCAGGGTGCAGTACCACCTTGGTGTAGCCCTCGATCCGCTTGTCGAACTTCTCATAGGCCTGCGGCGCCTGCTCCAGCGGGAGCTCGTGGGAGACCACGAAGCTGGGCTTGGCCCGCTCTGCGATGATCATGTCACGCAGCTGGCGGTTGTACCGCTTGACGTTGCACTGTCCGGTGCCCATCTGCTGGCCCTTCTCGAACATCTTGCCGATGGAGACCAGCAGCTGGCCGTGCTTGGCGTGCTCATCGGGGCCGCCCGGGTCCGATGGCACGTACAGCCCCGGCACGCCGAGCATGCCGGTGGGGCGCACCGTCATGACGAGCTCGTTGAGGACGATGGCGGGCTCCTCATGGCTGGCATCGTGTGCCTGAGCCTGGTACCCGACGGCGTCCACACCCTTGTCGGTTCCTTCTCCGCCCGTCTGCTCCTTGATCTGCTCGGCCGGGTCGCCCTTGGTGAAGTCGATGGGGATCGCCCCGATCTCCTCCGCCTTGGCGAGCCGCTCGGGCACCCGGTCCACGGAGAACACCTTCGCCGCACCACGCAACAGCGCGGAGTAGGCGGCCATCAGCCCCACAGGTCCGGCGCCGAAGACGGCCACGCTCTCGCCGGGGGACACCTGAGCGAGCTCGCATCCGTGGTAACCGGTCGGGAAGATGTCGGCGAGCAGCACGAAGTCGGTTTCGAATGCGTCGCCCGGCGGCAGCTTCAGGCAGTTGAAGTCGGCGAAAGGCACTCGCAGCAGCTCTGCCTGGCCGCCCTTGTACGGGCCCATCGCCACATAGCCGTAAGCTCCGCCCGCGAAGCCGGGATTGACCGTCAGGCAGAAGCCGGTCTTCCCGGCGAGGCAGTTCTTGCAGAATCCGCAGGCGACATTGAACGGCATGACGACGCGGTCTCCCTTGGACAGGGACGTCACACCGGTGCCGACCTCCTCGACGATGCCGAGGTTCTCGTGTCCGAAGACGATGCCCGCCTCGGCAGCCGTGCGGCCCTCGTACATGTGCAGGTCGGAACCGCAGATCGCGGTCGACGTGACCCGTACCATGACATCGTTCGGATGCTGGATCTGCGGATCATCGACGTCCCTCACCGTCACGCTGAAGGGCTTCTCGTAGACGACGGCTTTCACCTGGATCACCTCCGCGTCGAGCGCTGGATGACGGCGGCGAGGGAGAGAGCCGCTGCCGGGGGACACACACGAAGGCGGGCCCTCGGTCTGTGCCGTGGCCCCCATGCGCTCGCTTCACCGCCGGTACTTCCAGGTAACGCCCGTACGGCAGGGGCTGCAACCCACGTCGACAGCGCCACCCGCTGCGGCCGCCGGTCAGCGTTTCGGGCCGTCTTCATAGGGGCTGCCTCCCGGGCCAGGCGCACTCACGGGCATGACCCGGCTGAGGGGCCTTCCCCTGGTCGAGCGCCTCGCATACCTGGTCCGTGGATCCGTAGCGGCGGGTGAGCCCCTGGTGACGCGTCCATGCGTCCGCATATCCTTACGCCCACGTATCCATGTGTCTGCATGGAGGTCCGGCACCTCCACCAGGAAGACCGTGGGCGGTCACGTCGCTCACACCAGGTCGATACCCAGCTCGGTGTCCGGTCGGCACAGCCGGCACGCCTCGGCATTCGGGTCCGTGAGCGCGGCCCGTGCCTCATCGGCCCTGATCCGGTGCGGACGGCCTTCGGTCATGGTGCAGTCGGCGGTGTGGATCAGAGCGGGCTCGGGCCCGGCCGACGTCCGCTTCTGCTGCACTACGAAGCCCACGTCTGCCGCGGGCAGCGGCGTGAAGCCGGGCGGTGGTCCCCCACCTTCTTCCACACGGCTCGGCCGCCGCGGGGGCCCGTGTTCCGCGCGGGTGAGGGCCTCCCGTACGGCGTTCCGCTGGAGCCGCAGGTAGGTGCCGATGGTGTGGTTCTCAGCGATCTGCCGGTCGAGGTAGGCAAGGACCATGCGGAGCCGGAGCAGGTCAGGTGGCAGCTGCGACAAGACGCCCACCAGCCCTGTGCGGGACGACGCACAGGGTCAGCTCCGTCCTCCCGGCCGCGTCGTGTACAGGATCGACCGCGCGGCCGTATGTGGTGTGCCATGCCTCCAGGGCTTGAGCGAGGTCGTCGGGGATCGACCACATGGCCAGATTCAATCACGTGTTCGATTTTCTACGCCACCGGCACCTGATCTTGATGGTTGACAACACCCTGGGAAACGCCGAAGCCATACCGGACATCTGCCGTGCCCGTTCCCGCGGCCCGCACGGCGCTAGCATCGGATCCCGTGATCGTATGGCTCAATGGCACCCACGGCGCAGGCAAGACAACGACCAGTCCACTCGTGCAGCAACTGATCCCGGATTCAAGGGTGTTCGATGCCGAGAAGGTCGGCGAGACACTCATGGACATCACGCCGGGGCTGCCCGGGACTGACAACTTCCAGCACTGGCCGCCGTGGCGGCAGCTCGTCGTCGAGACCGCCCGCCGCGTACTCGACTACACCGGCGGCACTCTGGTGATGCCCATGACTGTCCTGGTCGAGCAGTACTGGCGCGAGATCAGCACGGGCCTCGCCCAACACGCCATCCCGGTAAGGCACTTCGTCCTCCACGCCGACCAAGACACCCTCCGCGGACGCATCGAGGGAGATACTCTTCTCGGCCCCTCCCCATTCCGCCTCAGATACCTCGAGCCCTACGCCGAGGCGGCCCGCACGTGGCTGCACGGCGAGGCCGAGGTCGTCGACACCACGCACCTCACGCCCGCCCAGGCCGCCCTGCAGATCGCAGAGGCCGTCAGGAGTTGAGGTCCGCCGCCCGCGCGAAAACAGCCGCAGGCGGCAGGGAACGACCCTCTTCCTTCGGGATGGCTGCCCGCTGCCAACGATCAGCCCACGCTTTCCACCAGGCCGGCAGCAGACTCCTGCCGCTGTCCCCCACGGCGGTCTGCAACCGATCGGCACAGCGATGAGTTTCGGAAGCGTGCCGGGTCTATGGGTGTGACGGTCGCCGAAGCACGCCCAGGGAAGACCGCCGGTCCATACCCACACCGATCAACCGCATTCGAGGAGAACGACATGACCGCTACCTACACCTTCGACGTCTTTTCCAGCCTCGACGGCTACGGCGCCGCCGGCGGCAACTGGACCGGCTACTGGGGTAAGCAAGGCCCCGAGTTGCTCGACCACCGCCTTGCCTTGTACGGCACGGAGCAGCGGATGGTCTTCGGGGCCAACACCTATCGGGCCTTCGCGCGGATGCTGGCCTCGAGCACCGAGGAGTCCGACGTGCGTGACCCATGGGTCACCCGGATGAGGAACCTGCCGGCAACGGTGGTGTCGACGACGCTGGAAGGCCCCCTCGACTGGCCGAACGCGACCGTCGTGAGCGGTGACGCCGTCGAGGTCGTCGCCCGGCTCAAGGAGGAGTCCGACGTGCCGTTGCGCTCGCACGGCAGCCTGTCGTTGAACCGGGCGCTGATGGCCGCCGGCCTGGTCGACCGCTTGCAGGTGACGCTCTTCCCTGTCATCACCGGTCAGACCGGGTTGGACCCGATCTTCCAGGGTGCGGCCGACTTCGACCTGGAGCTGGTCGAGAACCGGACGCTCGACGGTCACATCCAAGAGCTCATCTACCGGCCCACCCTCCATTGACCTGTACGGATTCGAGGCTCAAGGAGCTGGATCACGCGGTCTGCGCATGGCACTTGCCGGAGTCGCGCGGGGCCGAGTTCGGCGGCGGACTCTTCAGCCGTGGCAGTGAAGGGATCAGCCGAAGCAGCCGGGTACCGGGGCGGGGCTGCCGCTGCAGTTGGTGGGGGAGTTGAAGAGCACGACGCTGGAATGGAGAGTCACGCTGCTGAAAGGGGTGTTGGAGCGGTAGATGCCGCCGGGCGCCATGCCGGAGGAGTTGCCGGTCACTGCCGTCCTCGTGAGGTTGAGGGTCGCGTAGTTCTTGATCCCGCCGGTCGGGACACCCGAGGTGTCGGCCGTGTTGTGGCTGACGAAGGAACTGTTGAGATTCATGACAGCGCCGTTCGAGTTGAAGATCCCGCCGCCACCGGTGAAGTCGCCCCAGCCGGCGCCCGTGACGGTGTTGTTGCGGATGGTGCTGCCGTTGGCCGTCAGGCTGCCGAAGGCGCTCGTGATGCCGCCCCCATAGTTACTGGCCGTGTTGCCCTGCACCTGAGTGCTGTTGAGCGTCGTCGTTCCGAAGGCGTTGCCGATGCCTCCTCCCGCAACGGCCCTGTTTCCGGTGATGACACTGCTGCCGACGGTTGCCGACCGGCCTTCGGACGCCAGGCCGCCTCCGATGCCGGAAGTGGTGTTGCCGGTGATGGTGCTGCGGGTGATGGATACGGTCCCGCTTCCGGCCACCAGGACGCCTCCGCCGCCGTTACTGCTGGCGGTGTTGCCGCGCACCGAGACGTGGTCGAGAGACAGGGCGCCCTCAGCGAGGATGCCGCCTCCGGCGCCGAAGTGTGGCGAGCCCTCGCCGACGGGATTGCCCCTGCTGACCGTCAGGTAGCGGAGGGTCAGGTTGCCCGAGCTCGTGACTTCGAAGATCCGGAAGTGGGCGCCGGCGGTGGCACTCCGGGTGATGGTGGCACCGTTGCCGTTGATGGTCAGGGTTTTCGAGAGGGGCGGAAGCCCGTCCGCGTCGCCGCCCAGCGCAGTGGTCAGCGAGTAGATGCAGCCTGGGGCCAGGTCCAGGGTGGCACCGCTCGGGGCGCTGCTGATGGCCGAGGCCGGCAGGCCGCTGTTGCAGGCACGGGCGTGGCGGCCTGGGCCGGGGTCGGCATGGCGGCCATGCCGACGGCCAGGACGGCGGTCCCGGACACGCTCCAGAGCGTGTGAATTCGTCGCACGACGTCTCCTCGCAGGAGCGCCATCGACGTTGGGCCGCGTGGCTCACGCAGCCGCGGTCCACTGCTGACGATCATCATGGACACCTGGGTCTCCGATCACTGCGGAGACCCACATGCCGAAGTCCACCCCCCGCTGGCGGAATGGTGGATTGTTGTTTGGGTTCTCATGGGGGGCATTGTCGGCCAATGTGACGCGCCTTGGCCGGCCGTCGGCGAGCGAGGGCGCCACGTGGATCGCTGAAGTGGCGCAGGGCGGATACGAAGGCACGTGCCGCTGGCAGGGAACGCCTCCCTTTCGCGGCGCAACCCCCCATCGCACTCCGCGTTCCCGGAGGCGGGTGACCGTCCGTCCGGGCCGGTGAAGGCGTACGGCCTTCACCGGCCTTCACGACTCTCGCCGGCTTGGCCCCTGCCCGAGGTGCGCGGGAAAGACCCCTGCCATCCCCCGGGTACACCATCGCGAAGTGCCGGGGCGGCCCGCCGCGCCCCATGCGCGCGCCGACTGAGGCACGGCTCCGTGGACCTCTGCTCCCGCGTCCGGCCAGTCGACTGTCGGCCATATCCGGCGCGGCGAGCGGACGCAGGGGAGCTTCCGGGCCCTTGTTCCCGGCATGCCCGGGTGATTAGGCTCCGGCTCACTTTCGCACTTCGTACACATTTTCCACACATGACGGCCGGAAGCCTCGGTCGGGCAGTCGCTGCCGCATGCGCACTCGCGTGGCCTCCTCACAGGGGGACCGCCAGCACATCCAGGGGGGTGGAGGACATCGACGCGTTTCGATTACCGCAGCGTGCCGACGACGACGATTCGTCCACGGCCCTCGCCACTCCCCTCCCGCCGCAGGCCGGGTCCCGCGCGGGCAGCCGACGTGACGTCGCCGTCCTGTGGTGCGTCAACGCCGTCGACGGACTCGGCAGCCAGGCGTCCGGGGTGGTGTTCCCTCTCCTGCTCCTGGACCTGGGCCACGGCCCTGGAACCGCGGGCCTGTGTGCCAGCGCCGCCGCCCTCGCGGGTGTGCTCCTCGGGCCACTCGTCGCCGTACCGTCCGACCGGGGCCACCGGCGCCAACTCATGACCGGCTCGGCGGTGTTGGCTGCACTGGCGATGGCGGGCCTGGCCGTCTGCTGCCTTCGGCACCCGCCCCTGTGGATCCTGCTGAGTCTGGCTTTCACCGAGCGGCTGTGCGCGACGGCCTACGAGACTGCGGCGCGCGGGGCCCTGTGCCGGCTGGCGGCGCCGGACGATCTCCCGCGTGCCGTGGCCGGGGTCCAGGCGGGCGATCAGACGGCACTGGTGGTGGGGCCGGCGCTGGGCGGCGTCCTGTTCGGCGTGAGCCGCTTCCTGCCCTTCGCCGTCGACGCGGTCTCCTACGCCGCGGCGGCCCTCGGGGTGCGGGCCATCCGTGCTCCCCTGGACTCTCCGGCCGTTGCCGTGGCCTCGCCGGACACCCCCATGGCCGTGACGAACACGGCCCCGTCAGACACGTCCACAGACATGTCCAAGGCAACACCGGACACGCCCAAGACCACGCCAGACACTCCCGTAGCCTCACCCGGCTCCGCTCCGCACCCGGCCGACAGCACGACCCGTGCGCCGCGGCGCGCTTCCTCCGGTGCGCTGCGGGCAGGTCTCGCCGCGGTGGTCCACTCCCCCGTGCTGGCACTGGTGCTGCTGTGGTCGTCAGTGGCGAGCGGGGTACTGGCCCTGCTGTTCTACACCGCGGTGTTCGTTCTGGGCCCCGGTGCGGGCAGTTCCGCCACCGGCGGCGTGCTCGCGGCCTCCGGCGCGGCGGGCCTGGTCGGTTCGCTGGTGGCGGCGCGGGTGGTGCGACGGTTCGGGGCCCATCGGTCGCTGACGGCGGCCACCTGGCTGCTGCTCCTGCCGTGTGCCGCGCTGTCGGCGGCCGACGGTCCGTGGCTGTGGGGGCTGTGTTTCTCCGCGCTGTGCCTGGTGCTGCCGGTGGTCACCGTCGTCCTGGGCGGGGCTGCCGTCCTCGCGGTGCCTCAGGATCTGCAGTCCCGGACCGGGGCCGTACTCGGGTCCGCCACCGCCGTCACGGCCGCTGTGGCGCCTGCCGTCGCAGCCACCCTGGTGACCTGGGGCGGGCCGCAGGCACCGGCTCTGACCTGCGCCGCCGTCCTGGCCCTGCTCGCGGTCCACACGCAGCGCACGGCCCGCACCGTGCTGCGGCCGGCCGTGCCCGGGGACGGGCACGAGGACAACCGCCCGGCCGGTTCGTCCCCGGGGAGCCGGCCATGACCAGCCCATACCAGGTGTTCGTCGCCGCCCTCCCCGACGTGTGCCCGGCGGACCCGCGGCGCATGGTGTTCACCGCGGACTCCGGCGGCCGCTGCGAGGTCTTCACGTGGGACGCCGCAGCCCGCCGGGCCCGGCAGGTCACCGACGGCCCTGGCGGTACGGCCCACCGCGCGATCGACGCCGACGGCTACGTGTGGTGGTTCGAGGAGGACGCGACGGGACGTGGCCGCTGGTGGTTTCAGCACTTCGACGGCGGCCCGCGGCTGCCGGGCCTGCCGGGTGCACCGGCCGGGCAACCGCGCGGACTGGCCGTGACCGCGGGCGGGGCGGTCGCCGCGGCCGTCGCCCACGGGCGGGAGACCGTCGTGCTCGTGGGGCGGCGCGGCCGCGCCCCGCGCGAGGTGCTGCGCACCTCCGGGCCGCGCCGACTGGGCGGCCTCACTCCGGACGGCACGCTGATCGCCCTGGCCTCGTCGGCCGACGACGCGGCAGCCGTCACGGTCGTCACACCCGACGGCCGGACCGTCGCCACGCTGCCCGGCCCCGGCCGGACCGGCACCGGGCTGTGGTGCCAGGGCTTCTCGCCCCGGGCCGGGCACCGCGAGCTGCTGCTGGTGCAGGACCTCGGCGACTGCTACGCCCTGGCCACCTGGACGCCGGAGGAGGGACTACGGACCCACCGCTGGTGCACCTTCGGCACGGAGATCAGCGCCCGCTGGTTTCCGGGGACTCGCGAGGTGCTGGTGCGTCAGGACCGGCACGGCCGCTCCCTGCTGTACCGCGTGGACATCGGCTCCCGGGTGCGGACGATCGTGCCCACGCCCGCCGGCAGCCTGCTGGACGCGGCGCCCCGCACCGGCGGAGCGGTCGACTATCTGTGGACCGACACCGCCCACCCACCCGTCCTGCACGCCACGGACGGCATCGCCCTGCCCCCGCCCGGCCCCTCGGCCGTCGTCCCCGGCCGGCACACCGACCTGTGGACGTCCACGGCATGGGGACGCCTGCACACCCTGCTGAGCCTGCCGGAGCGGGCCGGCACCGCGCCGCCGCCCGCGGTCTTCCTGGTCCACGGCGGACCGGCCGACCACGACCGGGACGCCTACGACGCCACGGTGCACTCGCTGGTGGCCTCCGGCTACGCGGTCGTCCGCGTCAACTACCGTGGCTCCACCGGGTACGGGCCGCGCTGGCGGCGTGCGTTCCCCGCCGGGGTCGGCCACACGCAGGTGGAGGACCTGGCCGCGGTCCGTGCCGACCTCGTCTCCCGGGGCCTCGTCGCCGGTGACGCGAGCGCCCTGTGGGGTGTGTCCTGGGGCGCCTACCTGGTGCTGCTCGCCCTCGGCACCCGCCCTGGGCTGTGGCAGGCCGGGATCGCCGTCAAGCCGGTCGCCGACTGGGTCGCCGCCCACCGAGCCACCACACCGGCGCTGCGAGCCCTGGACATCCGGCTGTTCGGCGGCACTCCGGACGAGGTGCCGGACCGTTACGCCAGTAGCTCGCCCCTCACCTGCGCGGCGGCGGTCACGGCGCCGCTGCTCGTCGTCGGCGCGACCCACGACGCCAAATGCCCGCCCGGGCAGATCCGTACCTATCTCGCCGCGCTGTCCGCCGCGGACGTACCACACGAGGCCATGTGGCTCGACAGCGGGCACGACGGCTACGACGGCGCGCTGCACGTCGCCGTCCTGCGCCGGTCCCTGCTCTTTCTGCGCGACCGGCTGCCCGACCCGGCGCTCCGCGCCCCCGCACGTCCCCCGGCACCGTCGGGAGGACCCCGGTCCCGCTGAGGCAACAGCGGGACCGGGCTTGCACAGCACCATCCCACTCGGAGAAGGAGGAACACCGTGCAGAAGGACATCATCCACAACGACCCGCTCGCGGGCGACGAGGAGAACCGCAAGCCGGGCATCGGCATCACCATCACGATCCCGTTCCGCAACGCCGACGAGGGCGGCGACGACGAGGAGTGAACAACGGCCCGGCCGGCCCGCACAGCACGCGGGCCGGCCGGGCTCCCCGTTCCTCCCGCCCTCCCGCCCCCCTGCCCGTGCCGTCCCTCAAGGAGCCGACCGTGCGCGTTCTCCTGCTCAACATGCCCTGGTCGCCCATCGACCTGCCCTCCTTGGCCCTGGGCATCATCAAACGCAGTGTCGACGAGCGCGTTGCGGGGGCGACGTGCGAGGTGCTGCACGCGAACCTGGAATTCACCGACTGGATCACCCGGCGCACCGAGTTCTCCGCGGAGGACTACGAGTACTACGCGCTGTCGTCCTACTTCCTCGGCTGCGGCGACTGGGTCTTCTCCAGTGCCCTGTACGACGATCCGGCCTGGAAGGACGCCGAGTTCACCGAGGCCATGACCGGCAAGCTGCGCTCCGCACGGATGCGCATGACACGCCAACTGCACGAGATCGCACCCGAGTTCGTGACGGAGATCGCGCAGCGGGTGGCCGACCTCGCGCCCGATGTCGTGGGGCTGACGTCCACGTTCCAGCAGAACACCGCCGCTCTGGCCGCAGCCCGGCACATCAAGCGGCTCGCCCCGCAGGTCGTGACCGTCATGGGCGGCGCCAACTGCGACGCCGAACAGGGCGCCGCCGTGCACCGCAACTTCCCCTTCGTCGACTTCGTGGTGCGCGGTGAGGGCGAGGACGCCTTCCCGCGGCTGCTCGAAGCGCTGCGGGACGGATCGGGGGCCGCCGTGCTGGCCGGCATCCCGGGCTTGTGCCACCGCGGCGACGGCACCTCCTCGACCGCCAACCCCATGCCCACCGGTCCCCTGCCCCCGGCGGCCATCCTGCCTCCCGACTACAGCGGCTACTTCGAACGCCTCGCCGGGTCCGTCGCCCGCAACTGGGTGGAGCCGAAGCTGGTGGTCGAGGGCGCCCGCGGCTGCTGGTGGGGCGAGAAGCACCACTGCACGTTCTGCGGTCTGAACGGCTCGTTCATGGAGTTCCGCAGCAAGAGCCCCGACACCTTCTACCAGGAGATCATGGACCTGGCGGAGCGCCATCGCGTCCTCGACATGTACGTGGTCGACAACATCCTCGACATGCGATACCTGTCCACCGTGCTGCCCCGGATCATCGACAGCGGCTACGACCTGCGCATGCACATCGAGATCAAGGCGAACATGCGCCGCCCGCAGCTACAGGTCCTCGCCGACGCCGGCCTCATCTACGTCCAGCCGGGCATCGAGAGCCTCAACAGCAGGGTGCTCGACCTCATGGACAAGGGGGTCAGCGGCTGCCAGAACGTGCGCATGCTCCGGGACGCGGCCGAGACGGGACTGTCCGTGTCCTGGAACTACCTGCACGGCTTCCCCGGTGAGACCGCCGAGGACTACGACCCCGTGATCCGCCAACTGCCCGCGCTGGAGCACCTGAACCCGCCGGTCGACCTGTCCGCCCGCATCGCCATCGAACGCTTCAGCCCCTACTTCAAGCGGCCCGAACTGGGCTTCACCGGGCTGCGCCCCGAGGAGCACTACCTGTTCACCTACGACCTGCCCGAGGAGGAACTGCACGACCTGGCCTACGTCTTCCAGGCGCCCGAACGCGGCATCGGCAAGGACACGGTAACCCGGCTGAACGACGCCATCGCCGCGTGGAAGAAGCAGCACACCGACGCCAGGCTCACCCACACCGACCTGGGGGACGAGATCGTCCTGGTCAGCCGGAGGCACTCCTTCGACTGGCAGACCCTGCGCCTGACCGAACCGTTCGCCGTGGCGGTGTTCCGTCTCCTGGACCAGCCGCACTCCCCCGCGGCCCTGCACCGCAAGGCGACCTGCGTCCCCGCCTTCGCCGACCGCACTCCCGAGGATGTGCAGGACCTGCTCGACGACTGGACGGCGCTGGGCGTGACCTTCACCGACGCGGGCCAGTACGTCCACATCGCGCCCGCCTCCGTCAACCAGGACCTCCTGCGCCTGGACTACATGAGTCATGTGTACGCCCGCCCCACAGCCGAACCGGCCGGGGAACCCGTCAGGGCGGCCCACGGCGCAGCGGCTCCCGCACTCCCCTGACCTCGCCTTCCCCGCCGATCCGACTCCGGCCACCGACAAGGACCGACCATGCCACCCAGCACTCCGAACCCGGCCGTCCAGGCCTGGCGCGACCACGACACCCAGGCCCGGACGCTGCCGGGCATGTCCCTGGGCCGGGTCCCGCTCACCGCGGATCCCGGCGACGCCGAACGGCTGTGGGCCATGGGCACGCGACGCGCCGAACTCGACAACCCCGTGGACCTCGCCACGCCCGGGCAGGCCGCCGCCCGGGCGGCGATCGACCGGCTCTGCCTGATCCGCGACCTGACAGCGCGCGCCGTCCAGGTCGACTGGGACCTGCGCCTGCCCCCGGACCGCGCCGACCACCTGTGGAAGGTGCTGTCCCATCTGCACCCGCCCCGCACCGTCGCCGGCCTCGCCGACGCCGACACTGCCCTGCACGCCTGGCGAACCCGGCACTACCTCTGCAAACTGATCTGGCGTCGGGGGCCGGGCTTCCTCCAGATCCGCGACCGGCGCTGGGGCGATCTACGCCGGTTCACCGCCGACGACCCCCGCTACCCGGCCGCCATCGCCCGACTCGACCGGGGCGTGCACCACGCGGACATCTGCACCGACATCCTGGAAGAGCTCACCGCCGAACACCTCGTCCTGCGAGCGGACGACCTCGCCTGGTGGCTGCCCTACCACGTCTCCCGCTGGCTCCAGGAGGCCATGGCCGTGTAGGCGGTGCCGACGGCACCGGCCCAGGCACAGCACGGAAGTGCCGCTGTCCGTCCGGCCCGGACGGTGGCTGGTCGGGACCATCCGGGACAGCGGCGTCGGTGTCGTCAGGGGATTTCCTCGATCCGTTCGCGGTTGAGCAGATACGTGGGCAGATACGGCTGCGCCGGGGCGATGGGGAACTCGTAGTCGTAGGCAAGACTCGCCATCGCGAGGGGGCCGAGTGCCACCCGGGCACGCGGGGCCGCCGATTCGCCCCAGTAACCGGCGTGTTCCGCGAGGGCCTCGGCGAGTGCCTTGGCGAAGGCATCGTGGTCGCGCGCGACGAGGCGGTGGAAGAGGGCGACCGGCTGGTAGTCGATCCGGTTCACGAAGTCTTTCGGCGCGTGGGTCAGGGCGTCGGGCATGGAGGTATCCATGGTGGCGAGCAGCTTCTGCACGACGTCGTCCATGGGGCGGGAGGAGAAGTAGGTCTGCAGCGTGTCGATCCAGTGCAGGACGTACTCGTCGACGGAGTCGTCCTGTCGTAGCGTCTCCAGCGGTACCTGGCACAGCCGGCTGATCCGGTCCTGCTGACGGCACACGACTGCGAGGTAGAGGGCATCGAGCCAGGCGCGGGCGTCCGCGGGGGGTTCGGCGGACGTGGCGGGCAACTGCCTGACGAGGTTCTCGCCCAGATGACACTCCTGCGGCTGAGCGCCGGTGAACAATGCGGAGCCGAGTTGAACCGCGCTGGCCCATGCGTCCCACGTGTCGACGTGCGCCGCTCGGGGGTCGGTGGCGCAGCGGGCGTGAGCGAGTGCGAGGGCGGAGGCGAAGGCGTCGCCCAGTCCTGCCGGGTCCTGGCTGAGGTGTGCTATCGACTCGGCCGTGGTGTGGGTGAGTTCGGCAAGGTCGGGAGCGTTGTCCACGGTGCGCGTGGCGAGTCGGCCGGCGCGGTCGAGGCGGACCAGGCCCTTCATCAGGTCGAGCAGCTGCGGCGGCGGCTGCAGGGAGAACGTGAGGGTGTCGTGGTCGATGACCGTGAGCGAGGTCAGGCTGCCGCGGTGCCACCAGTAGACCCGCGGTGACAGTGCACCCGGCCCGTCCTCGTGAGCGCCCAGAGCGTAGGCGGCAAGGCTGTTGACGGCGTCTACGACGGAGCCGTCCGCGATCGGGTGGTACACCAGGTTGTGCCGGGTCGGCACGGCGACGAGAGCACCGCCGTCCGGGAGCGGCTCGCCGACGGCCAGCCGGGCCGCTTCGGACAGGAACAGCGCCTTGCTGGCGACGAACGGGGAGTCTCCGTACAGGGAGTGCAGCCTCGCCCGCCCCTCGACGGGCACTTCTTCGTGCCGGACGGGTACGCGCATCAGGTTCGCGTGGGCCGCCCGCCCCAGCTCCTCGAGCCCGGCGCGCTCCACGTCGCGGTCGGTGAGGATCCGCACGCTGGTGGGCCCGTCGAGGGCGTAGGCGAAGACGAGTCCGTCGGCCACCACACGGGCGTAGCGCAGAGCGTCCGCGAGTTCAGGGGTGAGCGAATCGGCGGGCAGCAGCCGGGCATGGGCACCGCGCAGCAGCTCCTCCGCGCTCTCGCCGCCCGTACTCGCCTGCTGGAGGCGGGCGAAGTGTGCGGCGACCAGGTCGGGCCAGTGCTCCTCGGGCACCTTGCGGCACGAGTGTGCGAGGTTGTGCAGGGAGTAGTGGTGGCCGTCCTGGACGTAGGGGGCAGCGAGTGCGTGCAGATGTGAGGCCTGCGCGGCAGTCAGCATCGGGAGGCCGGAGTCGGGGAAGTCGTCTGATTTCATCCCTGCGACTCTACGAGGCGGGTGCGCGACGGTGTGACACCGAGGTCGCTTCTCACCGGGCTTCACCTGGAGCAACGAGCCAGTAGGAGGCTGAGAGTCGAGCTCGGAGCGTGGTGCGCAGTGGGGCGAGCGTGCTCGGTGACGCGCGAGCGGCCGTCCCCGTTCCCGGGCCGGGTGTACGGCGGCGGGCCCCGACGGAAGAGAACCGTCGGGGCCCGCCGCTGACCGCTGACCGGTCTCAGTCCGTGCCGGACTCCATCGCGGCGCGGTCCAGCATCGTCTCCTCTTCCGCGGCCTCGCCGCGCGAGGCGATCGCCTCGGCGCCGCCCCTGTCCATCGCGCCGATCAGACCGGTCGAGGCCGCCTGCGCGGCTCCGATCAGCGTCGGGTGGTCGGTGCCGACCATGCCCAGAATCGCGTACTGCTCGAGCCGCGCGCGGGAGTCGGCGATGTCGAGGTTGCGCATGGTGAGCTGGCCGATCCGGTCCGACGGGCCGAACGCCGAGTCCTCGGTCCGCTCCATGGACAGCTTGTCCGGGTGGTAGCTGAACGCGGGGCCCGTGGTGTCGAGGATCGAGTAGTCCTCGCCGCGCCGCAGCCGCAGCGTCACCTCACCGGTGATCGCCGCTCCGACCCAGCGCTGCAACGACTCGCGCACCATCAGCGCCTGCGGGTCCAGCCAGCGGCCCTCGTAGAGCAGCCTGCCGAGGCGCCGTCCCTCGTTGTGGTACTGGGCGACGGTGTCCTCGTTGTGGATCGCGTTGACCAGGCGCTCGTAGGCCGTGTGCAGCAGGGCCATGCCCGGCGCCTCGTAGATGCCGCGGCTCTTTGCCTCGATGATCCGGTTCTCGATCTGGTCCGACATGCCCAGGCCGTGGCGGCCGCCGATGGCGTTCGCCTCCATCACCAGGTCGACGGCGGAGACGAACTCCTTGCCGTTGACCGTCACCGGGCGGCCCTGCTCGAAGCCGATCGTCACGTCCTCGGTGAGGATCTCGACTTCCGGGTCCCAGAACCGCACGCCCATGATCGGCTCGACGGTCTCGATGCCGGTGTCCAGGTGTTCCAGGGTCTTGGCCTCGTGGGTGGCGCCCCAGATGTTGGCGTCGGTGGAGTACGCCTTCTCCGTGCTGTCGCGGTAGGGCAGCTTGTGGGCGAGGAGCCACTCCGACATTTCCTTGCGGCCGCCGAGTTCGGTCACGAAGTCCGCGTCCAGCCAGGGCTTGTAGATCCGCAGGTGCGGGTTGGCGAGCAGGCCGTACCGGTAGAACCGCTCGATGTCGTTGCCCTTGAAGGTGGACCCGTCGCCCCAGATCTGTACATCGTCCTCGAGCATCGCCCGGACCAGGAGGGTGCCGGTGACGGCGCGGCCGAGCGGCGTGGTGTTGAAGTAGGGGCGCCCGCCCGAGCGGATGTGGAAGGCCCCGCAGGCGAGGGCGGCCAGACCCTCCTCGACCAGTGCCGCACGGCAGTCGACCAGGCGGGCGACCTCGGCGCCGTAGGTCTTCGCACGGCCGGGCACCGAGTCGATGTCGGGCTCGTCGTACTGGCCGATGTCGGCGGTGTACGTGCAGGGGACGGCGCCCTTGTCGCGCATCCACGCGACCGCGACCGAAGTGTCGAGGCCGCCCGAGAACGCGATACCGATGCGCTCGCCGACGGGGAGGGAGGTGAGGACCTTAGACATGGGAAGACTATGCCATGAGATGCATCTTTATACAAAGGGGCTGGTCCGGATCCCGATCTGGCAGGGCCACGCGGCTAGAGCTTCTGCCGAATCCACCAGAAGATCAGGCCGACGGCTCCCGCGCCGGACGCGTAGGCGGCGCCTCGCAGCGCGCTGGAGAGCATCGCGCCCGAACGGCGGCGGCTCCAGGCCCAGACCTGCCGCGCACGTCCGCGCCAGGGGCTTGGGGTGGACATGGTGATCTCCTCGTTCTCGTGCGGGGCCTGGGCACCCGGATCAGGGTTTCTCCACGAGCGCGGTCTGCCTTGGGCGGCCGAATCGGTCAGGCGATGATCCCGGCGCAGATCCGGCAGCCGTAGGCAGTGGCGACGATGTCCGCGTAACGGATGCGGCTGACCTGGCGGCATGCTCGCCGCCGGCACCGGACGGTCCAGGGGGCCAGGTGGCCGGGAAAGCGTTCCAGGGGGGTGAGGCCGACCTCGCGCAGATGCTGTGCGGCTTCGGCTGCTTCCAGCCACTGCCGGCGGGCATCGCCCGCGCCCTCACCTCGGGACTTCGCCTGCCGTACCCGGTGCCAGGTGTCGGACCAGAGAGGAAACCGCTTCTCCGGTTCCTGACAGGCGACGAGGTAGGCGAACAACTGCTTCTCCGAGGTGACGGACTGGTCCCTTTCGCGGATCCGCCAGGCGGTCGACCGCGACAGCGGGACGAACTCATGGGCGCGGACTCTGGCGCGCCGTTCCATCTCGTCCGCGGAGGGACAGCCGTTGAGTTCCCAGGCCTGTCTGAGCGCCAGCCCCAGTTCTGCGGTGTCCACGATCTGCGGCAGCGGTCGCGCCCGGGTCAGGGGCTGTTTGCGTCCGCGCTGTGCGGCCTTCCTCCACAGCGTCTCGATCCGCTCCATGTCCAGGTGACAGGCGCCCGCAAAGGCCTGCGCCGTCTCCAATGTCGGCAGATCGTGGCCGGACTCCGCGCGCTGGACGGTCCCGATCGACGTGCCGATCCTCAGGGCGATCTCCCGGCGGCTCAGGCCCCTTCGTGCTCTCGCTGTCCGCAGCGCCACGGCCAGCCTGCCCTTCGCACTGCCCGGGTTGGGAATGGGCGCCATCGGACGCCCCGTGCGCGCCACCGGGCTACCCGAGCGGTGGTGCCGGCCACTGTCCGCCTCCGCCAACGGGTGCTATCGAGGGATGGTGCAGCATGAGTGGCCCTTCTTCGCATCGTGCGCGTGGGGGTTTCGCGGCCCACACGGCATTCCGGGACGGGACGACCCGGACCTGGCTCCAACCGAGACGCGCGGCGCGGCGGGTGGCTCCACTGCGCTGCGGTGGACAGCATGGTGCCAGCGATCGGACCGCTCGAAAGCTGGCCGCGGTTATTAAATTCGTATCTGTCGCGTCTGCGGGAGACGGGGCGAAGTGGCAAGTGCGCCAGAATGATTGGCCATGGCTGAACGCTGCGGTGATCCCCCTCTCGGAAAGCCCAGGCTGCACCGGAGCGCCCCGCGAGGAGCCGGGAGGGACACCGGGCTCGCAACGGTTCTTTCTCCAAATCTGTCCCAGATGCACTTGCTGTCGCTCGCGTCAGGCTGCGACGATCCGCACATCTACCCGTCCGCATGACGGGTAGGCCCTGTCTTCCTCTGGCTCCAACCAGCGAACAGGGACCAGTGGACCGGGTGGTGGCTCACCCCTCCACACACGAGCGAAGGCCGGGACCACTTGGTCCTGGCCTTCGTCCCGGCAGTCGATCAGGGCGGCGGTCTTTGCGAGCGTCAAAGTGCCGTACGGTCACCGAATCCCAAAGCTACCGCCCTTTCCCGCGTGGCCGACACAGGACGTCTGCAGCGGTGAGTTCACGCTCGATGCCGACGACATGACCGCGTCAAGAAGTCGGCACCGACGGTGACTTCGACGTCGGTACTGAGGCTCAGCGGCAGGTCGCCTGCATCGGTGTGCGGGGCTTTCCTGGATGTTTGCGATGTCCTGGACCGTCGTGATCCCTACGGCCGGCGCACTCCGGGCGCCGGCCATCGTGGCGAGATGGACGTTTTCAGGGAGTGATACGGGACGCGGCCTCGCGGAATCCAGAGCCGGGCCCGGGCGTCCGGGCCCGGCTGGTGGTCGCCGGGACGAAGGAGAGCGCGCCCGCCGTCGGGCTGGTGGGCGTGCAGCGCTGGGATCAGACGTGGCCGCCGCCGGAGTTCTCGCCGGGACCGCCGACGGCCACACCACCCGGGATCAGCTACTCCTTGTCGTTGTCACCCGTGTTCACGAGTGTGGCTAGTCGTCCTCGTGCCCGCGCTCCGACTTCTCGTGGTGCTGTTTCGTCGAGTGCTCCGGGTGGGTGGCCTTCACCGGGTGTTCGGGCTTAACCGGGTGGGTGGGCTTCTCCGGATACTCCGGCTTCACGGGCTTCACCGGCTTCTCCGGATACTCCGGCTTCACGGGCTTCACCGGCTTCTCCGGATACTCCGGCTTCACCGGCTTCACCGGCTTCACCGGATACACCGGCTTAACCGGATACTCGGGCTTCACCGGCTTCACGGGCTTAACCGGATACTCCGGCTTCACCGGCTTCACGGGCTTCACCGGATAGGCAGGCTTCTCCGGGTACACCGGCTTCACCGGCTTCACCGGATACACCGGCTTCTCCGGATACACCGGCTTCACCGGGTACGCGGGCTTCACTGGGTACGCGGGCTTAACCGGGTACGCGGGCTTCACTGGGTACGCGGGCTTAACCGGGTACGCGGGCTTCACCGGGTACGCGGGCTTCACCGGCTTCACCGGATACGCGGGCTTCACCGGATACGCGGGCTTAACCGGGTACGCGGGCTTAACCGGGTACGCGGGCTTAACCGGATAGGCAGGCTTCTCCGGGTACGCGGGCTTCACCGGATACGCGGGCTTCACCGGGTACGCGGGCTTAACCGGGTACGCGGGCTTAACCGGATAGGCAGGCTTCTCCGGGTACGCGGGCTTCACCGGCTTCACCGGATACACAGGCTTCTCCGGATACACCGGCTTCACCGGATACGCGGGCTTAACCGGGTGGTCGGGCTTCACCGGATACACAGGCTTCACCGGCTTCACCGGATACACAGGCTTCTCCGGATACACCGGCTTCACCGGCTTCACCGGATGATCTGGCTTCACCGGATACACCGGCTTCACCGGATGGTCGGGCTTCACCGGATGATCTGGCTTCACCGGATACACCGGCTTCACCGGATGGTCGGGCTTCACCGGATGATCTGGCTTCACCGGATACACCGGCTTCACCGGATGGTCGGGCTTCACCGGATACACCGGCTTCACCGGATGGTCGGGCTTCGGCGGATGGTCCGGCTTCATCGGGTGGTCGGGCTTCGGCGGGTACAGCGGGTAGGCCGACTTCCCCGGGTACGGCGGGTGCGGGGGGCTGTGGTCCTGAGCGTAGACCGTTCCCGCATTCGCCAGCGGGGCCCCGGCCAGCGCGGCGGCCACAACGGCCGGCGCCAGGACAGATCGCCATCGCGGCGATGTCGTCATGTACTCCACTCTCCTCGACTCGGTTCAGGGCTTCGTGACGGTTGGTCAGCACCAAGAGCTGGACAGTGGAATGAATAGGAAATCGGCTTACATGAATAACGCTGCGGCGGCCATAAGCCACCGGATGGTGTAGCCCGGGAGGCCACTTGGCCCGGGTGGCGCGGCGGGAGGCGCTGGAGAAGCGGTTCGCGTCGCGGTCCCACGCCGGGGCCTGTGTGCTCTCCCCAGTGAGTGCTCGGAGTGGCTTCGGAGCTGCTCGGCTCGATGCCCCGAGCGGCCCCCGGCTGAGCCGGCTCACTGGGCGGGAGCGCCGGAGCCGGCCCGGGAGCGGAGCGCCCAGGCGGGCTCAGCGGTTGACGAAGGTGAGGCTGGTCCCGTCGTAACGGTTGCCCGCGATCTGCTCGGACGGGGCGGCGGCCTCGATGGCGGCGAGGTCCTCGGCGGACAGGTCGACGCTCAGGGCCGCGAGGTTCTCCTCCAGGTACTGCTGCCGCCGCGTCCCGGGGATGGGTACCACGTCGTCGCCCCGGTGCTGTACCCAGGCCAGGGCGAGCTGCCCGGCAGTGACTGCTTTCTCCGCGGCCAGCTCGTTCAGCTTCGCGACGATCGCCAGGTTCCGTTCGAGGTTGCCGTCGGCGAACCGGGGCTGGCTGCGCCGCACGTCGTTTTCCGCCAGGCCTTCGACCGAGCTGTAGCGGCCGGTGAGGAAACCGCGCCCGAGCGGGGAGAACGGGACCAGGCCGATCCCGAGCTCACGGCAGACCGGGGCGATCTCGGCCTCCAGGTCGCGGGTCCACAACGACCACTCGCTCTGCAGCGCGGCGATCGGGTGCACCGCGTGCGCCCGCCGGATGGTTTGCGCGCCGGCCTCGGACAGCCCCAGATGGCGGACCTTCCCGGCCTGCACCAGCTCGGCCATGGCACCGACGGTCTCCTCGATCGGCACCTGCGGATCGACCCGGTGCTGGTAGTAGAGGTCGATGTGGTCGACCCCGAGGCGGCGCAGGGAGGCCTCGCACGCCTGCCGCACGTAGGCCGCGTCGCCGCGGATCAGGGTGGGCTCGCCCAGGCGGTTGGCGAAACCGAACTTCGTGGCCAGCACCACCTCGTCGCGGCGCCCGGCGACGGCTCGTCCGATCAGCTCCTCGTTGTGCCCGGAGCCGTAGAAGTCGGAGGTGTCCAGGAGGGTCACCCCGAGGTCGAGGGCGTGGTGCAGCGTCGTGATCGACTGCGCGTCGTCCGTGGCACCGTAGCCGTGGCTCATGCCCATGCACCCCAGGCCCTGCGCGGAGACCGCCAGTTCGCCTAGATACCGGGTGGGGACGTCGGTCATGCTGCTGCCTCCTGAGCTCGTGCAAAACGTGTGCTCTGGACGCTAGTTGTTGGAGCGCGCTCCATGTCAACCGACGACCAGGCACAAGGGCCTGCCCCTCGCCGATCGTCCCCGTTCCGCCGAGAACTGGATCCAGTGGGGCGAGAAGTGGTCTCAGACCGGCGCGGCGTTCGCTGCTTCCTTCCGGCGGGGCCGCTGGGCCCATCGGACCACCGGTGGCGCCACGAAGCCCACACTCAGGAAGATTCCCCCCATCAGCAGCCAGCCCAGCGTGCCACCGTCGAGGCAGAGCCATGCCAGTACGGACGGTGCGACGACGCTCGCAAGACCGCTGCCGAAGCGGAAGACGCCCGAGTACTGGCCCTGTGCGTACGCGGGGGCGAGGCTGTACCGCAACTCGAACGAACCAGCCGCATGCAGGAGTTCACCGAGGGTGTGCACGCCCACCCCGAGAAGGATCAGCAGGACGGCACCCCATGCGGACGTCCCGGAGGCGAGGCCGATGAGTGTCATCCCGGCCAGAAAGGCACAGCCCGCGCGGCGCCAGGCGTGTGCGGCGGCAGCGTTGGTGTCGATGCCGCGGCTGGCCCTGACCTGCAGGAAGATCACCATGGCGGTGTTGAGGAGGACGCTGGATCCGGTGAACCAGCGGGGAGCATGGGTATGGCCGATGATCCACAGCGGCAGGGCGAAGACCAGCACGGAGCCGTGGATCGACATGATGCCGTCGAGCGCGGTGATCACCAGGTAGCGGTGGTCCTTCAACGCCGACCGGCGTCCGCTGCCTCGGGGAGCGGGGACCGGTGGCAGGGACGGCAGTCGGCTGACGATGACGGCGGTTGCCACGAAGCTGAGGGCGTTGCCCAGCACGAGGCAGAGGTACCCGGCATGGGTGTCCAGTTGGACGACGAACGCGGCCGGCACAGCGCCGATGCTGGAGGCCAGGTTGACGGCGGCGCGCAGGTAGGCGCGGAAATGGGCGGGTCGCGGGCCGGCGAGGCCGCGCACGATGGGCCCACGGGCTGCCTGGCTGGCGGAGCCTGCGAGTTCGGTGAGGCAGACCACCACCGTGAACAGCCAGAAGGTGTGGACGAGGACCAGCATGGCCATGGCTACGGCCTGAACGGTCAGCGTCAGCATGTAGACCTCGCGCGGGCCACGACGGTCGGCGATCCGCCCGACGGGAACACCGGAGAGCAGTCCCACCACGGAGCCCACACCCATGCCAAGGCCGACCTGAGCCACCGAGAGCCCCACGGAGCGGGTGAAGAAGACCGCGGCGCTGAGCATGAAGACGCCGCTGCCGAGCATGTTGACGAAACTTGCCGTTGCGAGTGTGCGCCTCGGGCCCGGCTCAAGGAGAATGCCGCGCGCGACGAGCCAAGGTTCCCGGCCTTCCACGCCTTCTGCAGACGGTTCTTCGGGCACGCGGCTCGATGCGCCTGGTGACACCATTCCTCCATGTCTGATCGCCGGCTTTCCTGACAGGCGGGTGGCGCTCGAAGGCGTCGACGGGTGCTGTCTCCAGAACCGCCTGTGCGCCGTCACCACCGCCGACCAGGGAGTATGCGGCGGTGAGGACAGTTCGGAACAGGTGCGGCCGGCAAGGGAAGAATCACAGGAAGAGCGGGAACGATTCGTGTGTCGCGCGGCGTTGAAAAACATGTGAGGGTCCGGGAGCAGCCGTCCGCTACCTTGAGCGGATGCCTGTGTCTTCTGTGATCCTTTTGCTGTCCGGCAGTCTGCGAGCGGGTTCCTCCAACGAGTCTGTGCTGCGTACGGCACAGGCTGTGGCCCCCGCGCAGGTGCGCACCGTCCTCTACGACGGCTTGGCGGCATTGCCGCATTTCAACCCTGATGACGACCACGATCCGCTGCCCACGCCCGTGGCCGAGTTGCGGGCGGCCATCGCGGAGGCGGCCGCGCTCTTGATCTGCACCCCTGAGTACGCCGGCACACTGCCGGGTTCGTTCAAGAATCTGCTGGACTGGACGGTCGGCGGCACCGAGATCTGCGACAAGCCCGTGGCTTGGGTCAACGTGGCGGCACCTGGCCGCGGCCAGGGTGCGCAGGCCACGCTGCGCACCGTGCTCGGTTACACCGGTGCCGACATCGTGGAGTCGGCCTGCATGAGGATTCCGGTGGACCGCCAGATGGTCGGCGCAGACGGATTCATCACCGATGACGGGGTCCGCGCGCAGCTCGGCAAGGTGCTCGGAATGCTGGCGGAGCCCGACGGAGGAGACAGCGAGACCGGGTGAGTCCGGCCCGGTGCCGGGCGGTCAGAGGATGTCCTCCTCCTCCGGGACGACGACCTGGTCGACCATGCGTTGGATCTTCTCGGTCGGCAGGGCGACTGCCATGGCCCAGTAGTAGATGACGAGGCTGAAGGCGGCGGTGACTCCGATGTCCCACCACAGCGGGAACCACGGGTGCTTGAGGGGCCCGAAGTCGCTGAGGTAGACGATCAGGCCCATGCCGACCAGGTAGGCGGGCAGCCACTGGGCGGCGTGCAGGTCGAGTTGAGGAGTGATCGGGTTCATCTTGAAGACCCGGTTGGCCACCAGGATGACGTAGCCGATGAGGATGGCGACGCCGAGTTTCCAGTCGGTGGTCCACCCCGACCACAGGATCAGCAGGTTGGCGACGGCGAAGGCCAGCGGCGACATCCAGCTGCCTCCGGGCAGCCGGTAGGGGCGATGTGCGTGCGGCAGCCGGTTGCGGAACACGCCGAAGGAGAGCGGCGCACCGGCGTACATGAGCACGCTGGCGCTGGTGATCAGCCCGACGAGGGAGCGCCAGCTGGGGAAGGGCAGGAAGCAGATGCAGCCGATCACGAAGGCGGTGATGAGGCCCGCCCAGGGGACACCGCGCCGGTTGGTGGTCTCGAAGACGGAGGGCACGTAGCCGTTGCGGCTGAGGCCGTAGGAGACGCGGGAGGAGCCGGTGATGTAGATCAGGCCGGTCCCGGCAGGGGAGATCACGGCGTCGAGGTAGAGGACCGTGGCCAGCCAGGCGAGGCTGATGAGGGTGGCGACCTGGGCGAACGGTCCGCTCAGCGCGGTGAACGCGGAGGTGGCCCAGTGGCTGCCGATCTGGTGCGCGGGCAGGGCTGCGAGGAAGGTGACCTGGAGGAGGATGTAGATGATGATGCCGAGGACGATCGATCCGATCACCGCGCGCGGGATGTCCCTCTTGGGGTTGGCGCTCTCGCCGGCGAGTTGGTCGGCCTGCTCGAACCCGAGCAGAGCGAAGATGATGCCGCTGGTGGAGACGGCGGACAGAATGCCCTTGGCTCCGTAGGGGTCGAATCCGTCGGCAGCGGTGAAGTTGCTGGTGTGGAACTGGGCGACGGCGAACACGAAGATCGTCAGCAGGGGGACGCCGACTTTCCACCAGGTCGCCGCGCTGTTGGTGCGTGCCAGCAGACGGATGCTGAGGAAGTTGATGGCCGTGATGACCGCCATCAGGCCCACCGCGACGGCGATGCCGGGTGGGGTCAGGACGTGTTCGCCGCCCTGGACCTTCTCCCAGCCGCTCGCCCAGGAGTAGTGCTGGGCGTAGGTGATCATCGCCAGTACCTCGATGGGCGCCACCGTGGCCGCCTGCAGCCAGGAGAACCAGCCGAAGGACGCGCCCGCGGCCCCGCCGAAGGCGTAGTGCGGGAAGCGTGCGGTGCCGCCGGAGACCGGGTACATTCCGCCGAGTTCGGCGTGGACCAGTGCAAGAATCAGGATCGCGAGGCCGCCGATGGCCCAGGAGATGATCGCCGCGGGTCCGGCCGCGGCCAGAGCGCCCTGCGCACCGAACAGCCATCCGGATCCGATGATCGAGCCCTCGGATGCCCAGATGAGCCCGACGAAGCCGATTTCGCGCCTCAGTCCCGGCCGGTGGGATTCCGAGGTGGGCGACGATTGCGATACGGCCATCCTCCACACCCCCTCATCAGGGGCATCAGGGTGATGCTCACCACCATCGTGCCACGGGTGGGGCGGGACCGCGGGTGGGCTGCGCGCAGGAACCGGAGCCTTTCGGCCGGCGGACGGCTACTTCGGGTGGACGTTCTCGACGTGCGCCGTATCCGATGAAGTACGCGGGGAGGCGGCGTATCCATCGTGACCCGGTGAGCAGGCGTATGAGGCGCTCTGCCCGCTCCGCGCTGCCGAGGGGTGGCCGGCCTTCCAGGACGGGAGCGATGACGCGGGCGTGGGCGATTCGCTGGAGTGCCTGTGTGGCGATGGTGGTGGGACGGCGGCGGCGCTGCACACCGCGTACGTCGTGCAGGCGCACGCTCCCGCGGCGCAACGGCTCGGTCAGGTAGCGGGCGGCGGCCACGGCGTCCTGGACTGCGAGGTTGATCCCGATGCCGAAGACCGGGGACATCGCGTGCGCGGCGTCGCCGATGCACAGCAGGCCGGGGCGGTGCCAGCGGCGCAGGCGGTCCAGGCGTACGTCGAGGAGCTTGACCTCGTCCCACGAGCGCAGGGCGTGGGCGCGGTCGGCGATCCAGGGGACGGCGGCGGTGAAGTCGGCCAGGAAGCGGTCGAGGCCGGCGGCGCGGCGCTCTGCGTCGGTGCCCTTGGGGATGAGTCCGGCGCACTGCCAGTAGTCGCCGCGGTCGATCATCGCGGTCAGGAAGCGGTCGCCGGCACTGCCGACGAGTCCGCGCGGGTCGCCCTCGTGTCGCGGCAGGCGGAACCACCAGGCGTCCATCGGGCAGGCGAAGCGGCGCAGTCCCAGTTCCGGCCGGGAGCGCGCCAGTGATCCGCGGCCGTCGCAGGCGACGGTGAGGACGGCGCGCAACTCGCCGGTGCGGCCGTCCGAGGTGCGGTAGCGCACCCCGGTCACCCGCCCGGATTCGATGAGGAAGGAGGTCGCTTCCGTGCTCATCCGCAGGTCGAAGGACGGTTCGCGCCGGGCCTCGTCCGCCAGCAGGTCCAGCAGGTCCCACTGGGGCACCATCGCCACGTAGTTGTAGGGGCCGCGCAGGACCGTGAGGTCCGCGACCGTGACCGCCGAGCGGCCGGCTCCGACAGGGAGCTGGACGGTGCGTACCCGGCGCTGTGGCAGCCGGGCGAAGCGCTCGGCGAGGCCCAAGTCGTCCAGCAGCGCAAGGGTTGAGGGGTGGACGGTGTCGCCGCGGAAGTCACGCAGGAAGTCGGCGTGCTTCTCCAGCACCGTCACCGCGACGCCGGCCCGGGCCAGCAGCAGGGCGAGCACCATGCCCGCGGGGCCGCCTCCCACCACACAGCACGTGGTCCGTTCCATGGCAGTCCTGCCCTTCACGAAACCAGTAATTCATCGGTCGATGAATACTGTACTCCTCGCCGCGCCCGCACCCCGGGCCCCCGGCGGTGTTCGCCACAGGAGCCGCGAACGGCCTGGCAGAACATGCCGCCAAGTGGAGCAATCACCGGTGTGCCGCGACCCGGCACAGGAGGCTGGACCTCTGGTCGGGGTCGTGTGACAGGAGTCCGGAGTGCGAAGGCCGCGTAAGCCGAACCGTCAGGCATGTCGTCCGCGCGCACGGCACGCGGCCCGGGCCGCCCCGACAGCTGCGACGGCGTGTGGGAGCGACGGGTGAGGCGCCGACATACCCGCCGAGAGCCTGCGGCCGGCATGGCCGTACGGACCGAGCTGCCCGCGCCCCCGGCGTGGATGCGCTGGCTTCCGGTCCTGTACGTAGTGGCCCTGCTGCTGATCGAACCCCTCACTCCCGTGGACTGGCCGGTGAGCTTTGCGCTGATCGCCCTGCCGCTGGTTGCCGCGTTCGCCCACGGGCTCGTCGTAGTCGCCGGCACCACGGTCTTCGCCGTCCTCTTCGAAGGGGTCCTGGCCGGTACCCCGTGCTGTGCGGGCCGGTCCGTCGGCTACCAGTGGGACCGCCACTACGTGGCCGCCTACATCTGCACCGTCCTGGTAGGTGTCCTCGGTACGATCCTGGCCGCGCATCGGACCCGCCGTGAGCGCACGCTCGCCGACGTGCGCTTCGTGGCCGAGATCGCGCAGCGCGTTCTGCTCAGACCTGTTCCGCACCGGATCGGCAACCTTCTCCTGGAGAGCCTCTACCTGTCCGCCGCCGCGGAGGCACGCATCGGCGGCGACCTCTACGAGGCGGTCCCCACCGCGTACGGGGTCCGTCTGCTCATCGGCGATGTCCGCGGCAAGGGTCTGCTCGCGGTCGAGACCGCCGCCGCCATGCTCGGCGCGTTCCGCGAGGCCGCGCATGACGAACCGGATCTTCCCGCCCTGGCGGACCACGTGGAGACGAGCATGGACCGCAGGGCGGCTCACCTCGGCGGAAGCGAGCTGTGCGAACGGTTCGTGACCGCCGTCTTCGCCGAGATCCCCACCGACGGCCAGGTCGTCCGCGTCGTCAACTGCGGCCACCCACCGCCCGTCCTCATCCGTCCCGACGAGGTGCGCGAGCTGGACCGAGGGCGGTCGGGTCCGCCGTTGAACCTCGGCATGCTCGTCGAAGACCCGTATCAGGTCGACACCTACGCCTTCCGCCCCGGCGACCAGCTCCTGCTGTACACGGACGGCATCACGGAGACCCGCGACTCCACCGGCTCCTTCTACCCCCTGCTCCAGCGCCTCCGTTCCTGGGGCCCTCTCCCGCCCCGGGAACTGCTGGAACAGCTCCACGACGACCTGCTGGCCTACAGCCACAACCAGTTGCAGGACGACACCGCGGCGCTCACGGCCTGTCTGATGGCCGACGAGCCGGCCGCACAGGCTCCGCCTGCGGGCGAGAACCGCGAGCCGGGATGACGTCGACGGAGCCGCTGCCGGCAAGCGCCTTCCGTGTCATCCGCCGTCCTGAGGCATGCCGTTCGCCGGTGCAGGCGACGAGCCGCAGGCCGATCCCCGGGATGTTCTTGATCCGGTACGCGCCGATGGTCTGCCGGCCGCCGAAGTCGCCGTTGAATCCCGGTACACAGCTCGACGCGCGGGGCGACTTCGCGACCACGGGCCCACCCTCCGGACACCGTGGTAGCGTCCCGTCGGAGGCTCGGACGTGCCTGCCCCGGACGAGATGTGCGCCGTACCCGGCCCGCCAAGACGACGCACGCGCGGAGACATCGTGGACGCCGGCACGCACCTGATCGACTTCACCCACACCGCTGCGCGGGCGCGCCCGCTGGACGTGCGGTGGATCCACGGCTCGCCGTCGGCCAAGCACAACACCGACCCGGACATCCAGGTCCACGCGTACGACGAGCACACGTTCATCCTGCGGCAGAACATGGCGGTCCACTACGAGGCGCCGTTCCTGTTCCTGCTGTGCGGCAACGAACGGGCGGTGCTCATCGACACCGGCGCCACCGAGTCCGCCGAGTTCTTCCCCCTGCGCCGAGTGGTCGACGGGCTCCTCACGGACTGGCTCGCCCGGCATCCCCGGGACGGCTACCACCTGCTCGTGCTGCACACCCACGGGCACGGTGACCACATCGCGGGCGACGGCCAGTTCGCAGACCGCCCGGACACCACGGTGGTGGGCGCCGACCGCGCCACCGCCTGGCGGTGCTTCGGATTCGACACGGACCCGGACGCCGTCGCCGCCGTCGACCTGGGCGGCCGGGTTCTGGAGTGCCTGGCCACCCCGGGCCACCACGAGGCGGCCGTCACCTACTACGACCCGGCCACCGGCCTCCTGCTCACCGGTGACAGCGTCTATCCCGGCCGGCTCTACATCCAGGACGTCCCCGTCTTCGCCCGCAGCATCGACCGTCTGATCGAGTTCGCCGACCGCCGGCCGGTCACCCATGTGCTCGGCTGCCACATCGAGATGACCGCCGAGCCGGGCGTGGACTATCCGGTCCGCACCACCTACCAGCCCGACGAGCCCCCGCTCCAGCTGACCCCCGGCCACCTCCGCCGAATCCGTGAGGCGCTCACCGAACTCGGCGACGACCCGGCCTGGCGGGCCTGCTCCGACTTCGTCCTGTGCCCCCACACCTGAGCCCGGTGCGGCTGACAGTGCCCTTCACGCGGCCGTAGCCCCGTCGTGTTCCCCCCGGTCGCGGTGGATCGGTGTCTCCGAGCCGGTCAGGGGCACGCCCGTCCCGCCCCGCCGGGCGGCGACGATCTCCGCCACGATCGACAGCGCGGTCTCCTCCGGCGTACGGGCGCCGAGGTCGAGGCCGATCGGGGACCGCAGCCGGGCCAGCTCGCGCTCGCTCACGCCTTCTTCCCGCAGGCGCCGGTTGCGTTCCTCGTGGGTGCGGCGCGAACCCATCGCGCCGACGAACGCCACGGGCATCCGAAGGGCCGCTTTCAGCAGGGGTACGTCGAACTTCGCGTCGTGGGTGAGCACGCACAGGACGGTGCGGGTGTCGGTTCCGGTGCGCCGCAGGTAGCGGTGCGGCCAGTCGATGACGACCTCGTCGGCGTCGGGGAAGCGGGCCGGTGTGGCGAAGACGGGCCGGGCGTCGCAGACGGTGACGTGGTAGCCGAGGAACTTGCCGGCCCGCGCCAGCGCCGACGCGAAGTCCACCGCACCGAAGACGATCATGCGCGGGGGCGGCACGTTCGACTCGACCAGCAGGGTGAGGCCGCCGGGGCAGTGCGAGCCGTCCTCGGCGATGTCCGCCGTGCCGGTGCGCCCGGCCTCCAGCAGAGCCCGGGCCTCGGCTGCAGCCGTCCGGTCCAGCTCCGGGTGAGAGCCGAGACCGCCCTCGTACGTGCCGTCGTCTCGTACCAGCAGGGCCCGGCCGAGGAGTTCGGACGGGCCGCGGGCGACCCGGGCGAGGGCCGCCGGTTCACCCCGGACAGCGGCCGACAGAGCCGATGCCAGGACCGTCCGGGCGGGCGCCAGCCCGCCCACCGGCGTGATCAGCACCTCGATCGTGCCACCGCAGGTCAGTCCTACGGCGAAGGCGTCCTCGTCGCTGTAGCCGAAGCGCTCCGTGACGCTCTCGCCCGTCCGGAGCGCTTGCCGGCACAGGTCGTACACGGCGCCTTCCACGCACCCGCCGGAGACCGAGCCGATGACCGTGCCCGCGCTGTCGACGGCCAGGGCGGCGCCGGGACCGCGCGGCGCGCTGCCGCCCACCGCGAGCACGGTGGCGACGGCGAAGTCCCGGCCCTCCTCGACCCAGCGGAGCAACTCCTCGGCGATGTCAAGCACTTGGAGCCCCCGCCAGGATGACGCGGTCCGGCCTGATCGGCAGGCTGCGGTGGCGTACGCCGGTGGCGTGCCAGACCGCGTTGGCGATGGCGGCCGCGGCGCCGACGATGCCGATCTCGCCGATGCCCTTGATCCCGACCGGGTCGCGCGGGTCCGGGTCGTCGATCCAGTCGGCCTCGATGTGCGGTACGTCGGCGTGCGTGGCCACGTGGTAGCCCGCGAGGTCGGCACCGACATGGCCGCCCGAGGCGCGGTCCCGGACAGCCTCCTCGTGCAGGGCCATGGAGATGCCCCAGATCATGCCGCCCAGGAACTGACCACGTGCGGTGAGCGGGTTGACGATGCGGCCCGCCGCGAAGATGCCGAGCATGCGCCGCACGCGCACCTCGCCGGTGGCGGTGTCCACGGCCACCTCGGCGAACTGCGCCCCGAAGGAGTGGCGTTCGGCGGGGGCGAGCGCGCCGATGGCCGCGGTGGTGTCCGACCGTACCGTGATGCCCTCC
Organism: Streptomyces cellostaticus; assembly: GCF_001513965.1. Taxonomy (GTDB): domain Bacteria; phylum Actinomycetota; class Actinomycetes; order Streptomycetales; family Streptomycetaceae; genus Streptomyces; species Streptomyces cellostaticus. Next base: position 85,724 of record NZ_KQ948017.1, read on the forward strand.
GGTGGGATGCCGGTGCCCAGGGCCAGCCGGTCGAGCAGTTCGCCGGCCGCGGTCGTGACCGCCCAGGCCCAGGAGCGGGTGCCCATGGAACCGCCGGCGATCATCGCCGGTCCGAAGTCACTGTCTCCGATGCGCACCTGGACCCGCTCCGGGGGCACACGCAGCGCGTCCGCGGCGACCAGGGTGAGTGCGGTGCGGGCCCCGGTGCCGATGTCGGCCGCGGCGATCCGGACGGTGAAGGTGCCGTCCGGGTGAGCGGTCAGGGTCGCCGTGGACGGTGCGGCGCCCGCGCCGAAGGAGGCGGCCGCCGTGCCGGTGCCGAGCAGCCAGCGACCGTCCCGGCGCAGGCCGGGGCGCGGGTCCCGGTCCGCCCAGCCGAACCTGCGGGCGCCTTCGCGGAAGCAGGCGGGCAGATTGCGGCCGGCGAACGGCAGGCCGGAGACGGGCCCCTTGTCGGGTTCGTTGCGCAGCCGCAGGTCGATCGGGTCGATGCCGCACTTCTCGGCGAGTTCGTCGAGCGCCGCCTCCAGCGCGAACGACCCCGGTGCCTCGCCCGGGGCGCGCATCCAGGTCGGGGTCGGTACGTCGAGGCGTACGACGCGGTTGGCGGTGTGGTGGGCGTCGGCGTCGTACATCACCCGTGCGACCCCGGCGCTCGGTTCGATGAACTCGTGCACGGTGGAGGTCAGGCTCAGCGAGCGGTGCTCCAGTGCGCGCAGCCGTCCGTCGGCGTCGGCGCCGAGCCTGACGCGCTGGGTGGTGGGACTGCGGTAGCCGGCCAGCGAGAACATCTGACGGCGGGTCAGGACGACCCGTACGGGGCGTTGCAGGACGGTCGCGGCCATCACGGCGGCCACCTGATGGGCGCGGACGCCCTTGCTGCCGAAGCCGCCGCCGACGTGTTCGGAGCGTACGCGCACCGAGGCCGGGTCGAGCGAGAAGAGGCTGGCGAGTTCGCCGACGACCCAGGTGGCGCCCTGGTTGGAGTCGATCACCTCGAGCCGGCCGCCGTCCCAGCGGGCGGTCGCCGCATGCGGTTCCATCGGGTTGTGGTGTTCTTCGGGGGTGGTGTACTCGGCATCCACGACGACGGCCGACGCGGCCAGCTCGGCGTCGAGGTCGCCCTTCTCCGTCACCGCCGGCATATGGCTGTCCAGCGGGTAGGCGTCCGGGTGCTCGCCCGTGAAGTCGACGTCGTGGGGCTGCTGTTCGTAGTGCACCACGAGCGCCTCGGCGGCCTCCCTGGCCTGCTCGGACGTCTCTGCGACGACCAGCGCCACCGGCCAGCCGAGATGCGGCACCCGGTCGTGCTGGAAGACGGCGCAGGTCGGGTCGGGCTTCGATCCCATCAGGCCGGTGTAATCGGTCTCGACGCGCGGTGCGTTGCGGTGGTCCAGGACGGCGAGGACGCCCGGCATGGCGAGGACGGGAGCGGTCTCGACGGAGCGGATGCGGCCGCGGGCGACCGTGGACAGCACCAGCCAGCCGTGCGCGAGGTCGGCGAAGGGGATCTCTCCCGCGTAACGGGCCGCTCCGGTGACCTTGTCCCTGCCTTCCACACGGGTGTGTGCGGTGCCGACGGAGGGCGTAGGCGTGGGTGTCCCGGTGGTGACGGCGGTCATCGGGCGGCCTCCTCGGCGAGTTCGGTCAGCACGGCCACCATCAGGTTGCGCATCAGGGTCACCTTGTATCCGTTGTGCGGCAGCGGCCGCGCCGCCGTCAGCTCGGCGTCCGCCGCGGCGGCGTAGGTCTCGGCGTCGGCCGGTGCACCGGTCAGGACACGTTCGGCCTCGACTGCCCGCCACGGTCGGGAGGCGACCGCGCCGAGGGCCAGGCGCACGTCCCGGACGACGCCGTCACGGATGTCGAGCGCGGCGGCGACGGAGCCGATGGCGAACGCGTACGAGGCGCGCTCGCGCACCTTGCGGTAGCGGGAGTTGGCGGCCGTGGGCGCGGGCGGCAGGGTGATGCCGGTGACCAGTGCGCCCGGCGGCAGAGCGGTCTCGCGGTGTGGGGTGTCGGCGACGGGCAGGTAGAACTCGGCGAGCGGCAACTCGCCCGGTCCGTTCGCGGTTTCGAAGTGGACGACGGCGTCGAAGGCGGTGAGGGCGACGGCCATGTCCGAGGGGTGTACGGCCACGCAGTGGTCGGACGCGCCCAGGATGGCGTGGTTGTGGTGTTCGCCCGCGACGGCGGGGCAACCGCTGCCGGGGACACGCTTGTTGCAGGGCTTGGTGACGTCGGTGAAGTAGCCGCAGCGGGTGCGCTGGAGCAGGTTCCCGCCGACCGTGGCCATGTTGCGCAGTTGCCCGGACGCGCCGGCCAGCACCGCCTGCGCCAGCGCCGGGTAGCGGCGCCGGACTTCGGGGTGGGCGGCCAGGTCGCCGTTGGTGACGGTGGCGCCGATGCGCAGACCACCGACTGCCGTCATCTCGACGCGGTCCAGGGGCAGTTCACGCACGTCGACGAGCCGGGCGGGCCGCTCCACGCCGGTCTTCATCAGGTCGACGAGGTTGGTGCCGCCACCGAGAAAGCGTGCGTCCGGATCGGCACCGAGCAGCGCGACGGCGCCGGCGACGTCGGACGCCCGCTGATAGCCGAACTCCCTCATGCCACGGCCTCCTTCGTGCCCGCCTCAGGGCTGATGCGTGCCGCGGGCGCGGTGTCCGTGCGGGTGCCGGTCCCGGCCGCCGCCCGGGCCACCGCCTCCACGATCGAGACATACGCGCCGCAGCGGCACAGGTTGCCGCTCATCCGCTCACGAATCTCGTCGGCGGTCAGGGGTGGGGGTCCCGCTTCGGGCCGGAGGTCGTCGGTGACGGCGCTCGGCCAGCCCGCCGCGTGCTCCTGGATCACCCCGATCGCCGAACAGATCTGTCCCGGGGTGCAGTAGCCGCACTGGAAACCGTCCAGGTCGAGGAAGGCCTGCTGTACGGGGTGCAACTGCTCACCGTCGGCCAGGCCCTCGACGGTGGTGATCTCGCGGCCTTCGGCCGCCACGGCCAGTTGCAGACAGGCGACGGCCCGGCGCCCGTCCAGCAGGACGGTGCAGGCACCGCATTGACCCTGGTCACAGCCCTTCTTCGGGCCGGTCAGATCGAGGCGCTCGCGGAGGGCGTCGAGCAGGGTGGTGCGGTGGTCGACGGGCAGTGTGTACTTCTCGCCGTTGATCTTCAAGGTGATGACACTGGACGTCGATGAGGGCATGAGCAGCTTCTTTCGCGTTTCCAGGCAGAAGGGGTGGTCCGGCAGCCCGGGTACCGGTCGCCGCCGAGAGTGCGTCGTAGGGGCCGATGCGCAGGAGCGGACCGAAGGTACGGGATGCTCGGACCGAAGATGACAGCAGCCGACTGCCGTAGGGCCGCGACCACGGCTATCGTGGACGTGACCGGACAGCTGTCCGCTTACCTGAGAACTTAACGGACAGCTGTCCGGTTAGCAAGGGCGGGGTTCAGCCACGGACCCTGGAGGAGGACGAGTGCCACAGAAGAAGGACGCACCCCTGCGCTCGGACGCGCAGCGCAACCGCGAGCGCATCCTGGAAGTGGCACTCGCCGAGCTGACGTGCTGCGCGGACGCCCCGCTGAGCGCGATAGCCAAGAAGGCCGGCGTCGGGCAGGGCACGTTCTACCGCAACTTCCCCAACCGCGAGTCACTCGTCCTGGAGATCTACCGCCACGAGATGCAGCAGGTCGCCGACAGCGCGGTCCATCTGCTCAAGACGCTGGCGCCCGAGCAGGCCCTGCGCGCCTGGATGGACCGGCTCGCCGAGTTCGCCATGACCAAGGCCGGCCTCGCCGACGCGATACGCCAGGCCACCGGCGGACCGGGAAGCCCGGCGAAACCGGCCCACACACCGGTGACCTCCGCGGCGGAACTGCTGCTCCGCGCCAACGAGCAGGCCGGCACCATCCGCCCCGGAGTCACCGCGGACGACTTCCTCCTCACCATCGCAGGCCTCTGGCAGCTCGCCCCGCACGACGACTGGCAGCCCCGCGCCACCCGGCTCCTCGACTTCGTCATGGACGGCCTGCGGGCGGGGGCGCCCGGCCGTTGAACGCCGCGCCACCGACGGCGGGCCGGCGTCCTCGCGGCTCGGCGGCCCTGCACAGGGCGGGACGCGGGCGCCGAGGCGGTCGCACCATCGAAGACGGGGACGTCGTCGCTGCCGGCCGCCCAGTCCGCAGGGTCTCGCGATGCGAGCCGGTGCACCGGGTGTTCACGTCCGCTCCTGCCGCAACCGGAGTGGTCACGGTGCCCGGGCCGGCCGGTGGCCAGGTGCAACAGGCTGCGGGCGATCCCGGTGTGCCCGGCCGGGCCCGGGCCGGCCCCGGCTGTGGTCGCGGCGGACATCGGTTACGGCCGCAGCGTCTCCCTCCCGCTCGCGCCGGAGGAACGCTACTGCCCGGCACATCGTCATGGCCTGATCCGAGCGGTGCGGGCGCACGTTCGGGTGTACTCGGATGCGCGGACGTTGCGGCCGGGCGCCGGGCGGGGTTCATTGACCTCACGGCACGGCCGACAGCCACCGAGTGCCGCGACGGGTCAGAGGTCAGCAGGAGGAGTGCGACATGCCCTCAGCAGACGCCGAGGCGGAGGTGTTGATCGTCGGAGGCGGGCCTGTCGGGCTCACCGCCCGGGCGCTGCTGGAACGCTGGGGCGTACGGGTATTGCTGGTCGAGAAGCGCCGTGAGCTGTCACCCTTTCCACGGTCCCGGCTGGTCAACGTGCGCTCGATGGAGATCTATCGCCAGCTCGGGCTCGCTGCCGGGATCGCGGGCAACGCGTTCGCACCCGAGTACGGCCGCGTCCGCTTCCGCGACACCCTGCACGACCGTGACTTCGCCACAGCGGCGATGATCGGGGTCAACGCACCGGTACCCGAGAGCCCCGTTACCGGCGTGGTCACCTCGCAGGACCGGCTGGAGCCCACGCTGCTCGCCGCAGCGGACGCACACGTCCGGTTCGGGGTCGAGCTCGTCGGCCTGGCCGAGGAAAACGACGGCGTCCTGGCCTCGCTCGTCGATCACCGACGCGGTGACCGGACCCGCGTCCGTGCCCGTTACGTTCTCGCTGCCGACGGGGCGAACTCCACGGTCCGGCAACTGCTGGGCATCGGCACCACCGGCCCCGGAGCGATGGGTGACTTCACCACCGTCGTGTTCGACGCCGACCTCAACCGCTGGTGCGCCCGCCAGCCCGCCGGGGTCTACTTCACCTCGCACGGATCGTTCGCCCCGCTCTACCCCGAAGGGGGCTGGGCCTGGTTCGGCCCCACACCCGTGGATGCTGCGGGCGCCGACTGGCCCGGGCTCGTCTCGCGCGCCCTCGGCCCCGGCGCCGACGTACAGGCCGAGGTGGTGCGGGTGCAGCACTGGGTGATGAACGCGTTCGTCGCCGAACGCTTCCGACACAGCCGGATCCTGCTGGCCGGCGATGCCGCGCACGCGGTCCCCATCATCGGCGGCCTGGGCATGAACACCGGTCTCGCCGATGTGCACAACCTGTGCTGGAAACTGGCGGGTGCCCTCCAGGGGTGGGCCGAGCCGAGCCTGGTGGGGACCTACGAGACGGAACGACAACCCGTCGCCCATGAGACTCTCCGTCAGGCGGTGGCCAACGCCCGCCTCCTGCTTCAGGTACAAAACCGGCGCCGCGACCAGCTCCAAACCGGTCAGGCAGCGTCGGCCCGCATCGAACTTCCCTGGTCGGAGCGGTACTTCGCCCAACTCGGTCTCGTACTCGGGGTCACCTACCGCTCCGGCGCCGTCCTCACCGACAACAGCGCCCCACCCGAGCCGTCCGACACGGGCACGGACTACATCCCCACCACGGCGCCGGGCCGTCGCATGCCGCACCTCTGGCTCAGTCCGGACCGCTCCACGCTCGACGCGTTCGGCGCATGGTTCACCCTGCTCACCCCGGACCCCGCCCACTGGGCGCCCCGCACCACCGCACCCTGGCCGCTGCGCATCGAGCCCCTGCCCGACGAGCACACCGACCTCTGCGACCTCGGCCCGCACGGAGCGCTGCTCATCCGGCCTGACGGGCACATCGGCGCGCGGTGGCGCGATCACCCACCGGGCGAGGCCGCCCTCCACCACGCCCTCAGCGCACTCACCCGCCCGGCACTCAAAGACTGAGCGTTATCGCGGCGCCGACTCCGCCCAGACCGAGGGCGAATGCGGCCTCGCCCCATCCGCCCGTGCCCCAGGGGAAGAACCGGTCGACGGCGATGCGGCCCGGGCCGATGGCCGCGACGGCCAGGGCGGCCACGGCGATGCAGACGCTGTACTCCACACCGCCGTCCGCATCCCACAAGCCATGGGCGCCGGTGACGGTCGCCATGGCATTGATCATCACGCCAATCAGGGCGGCCGCCGCCAGTGGAGTGAGCAGTCCGAGAGCCAGGCCGAGGCCACCGAGGAATTCGGACAGGCCACCGATCACGGCGAAGAGCCTTCCCGGGCGGTAGCCGAGGCCGGCGAACACCCGACCGGTCGCCGTCAGGCCGTCTCCGCCGAAGATCCCGAACAGTTTTTGAGCGCCGTGCGCCGCCATGAACAGTCCGAAGGTCAGCCGGATGAGCAAAAGGCCGCAGTCGGCGGCGGACGACGTCGGTGCGGTGGCGACGTGCGCGCGTGATCCCGTGGAACTCGAAGAACGGTGCAAGATGCGTTTCGTATGCATGTCGATGCTCCGGTAAGAACGCCGGAACGGGCGTTGCCCCCAGCTCGGACAGAAGATGCCGAGGCACCGGTCGGCGGCCGTCCTGCGCTGCGTCGCAGAACGTGGACCACCCATGCCGATCCTTCCGCGACGACCATGATCATGCATCTGGGCCGGGCCGTCCTACGGCCTCTCCGGCCGCCCCGGCCGGCCCGGGTCCCGGCGGGCTTGTGGCGGTAGCCTGCTCGTGAGGGCAGCCATGGCCGATGAGGTGCACATCCGGCTCCTCGGCGGTTTCGCCGTGGCGGTCGAGGACCGCCCGGTCGTCGCCGGGGCGTGGCGGCTGCGCAAGGCCCGGAGCCTGCTGAAACTGCTCTGCCTGTCACCGGGCCACCGGCTTCACCGGGAGCGGCTGTACGACCTTCTGTGGCCGGACCTCGACCGGACGGCTGCGTCGAACAACCTGCACCAGGTACTGCACGCCGTACGGCGTGCGCTGGCCTCCACGGGCGCGCCGGGCGACGTCGTCGTGCTCCGCGACGACCTGGTGCTGCTCGGCCCCGACGGCGGTGTCCGGATCGATCTCGACGCCTTCGACGAGGTCGCCCGGCGGGCCTCGGACGGTGGCAGCACCGCCGACTACCGGGCCGCGCTCACCCTGGCGGCTCCCGGGCTGCTGCCCGAGGACCGGTACGAGCCCTGGGTGAGCGAGGCAGCCGAGGCGCTGGGGACGCGGCGTACGGCACTTCGGCTGGGGCTCGGCGAGGCTCTCGAGCACGATCACCACACGGCCGAGGCCATCGACGTCCTGCACGCCCTGATCGCCGAGGACCCTCTGCACGAGCCCGGCCACCGGGCGCTGATGCGGGTCCTGGCCTACGCCGGGCGACGCCGTGAAGCGCTGGCCGTCTACGAGCGACTGCGGGACACACTGCGCCGTGACACCGGCGCCGACCCCGACCCGCAGACGCGCCGCCTCTACCGCGAGCTGCTGGCCGACTCGGTCGAGCAGCGGGAGCAGCGGCCGGGGGGCCCAGGGCACAATCTGCCGGCACCTGCGACGGCCCTCATCGGCCGGGAGCGCGAGATGGCCGAGGTGGAGAAGCTGCTCGGGCGGAGCAGACTGCTGACCCTCACCGGTGCCGGAGGCTGCGGCAAGACCCGGCTCGCGCTCGCCGTGGCGGCCCGTCGGCGTGAGGACTTCCGGGACGGGGCGTGGTTCGTGGATCTCGCCGGGCTGGCGGAACCCCCTCTCGTGTCCGAGGCGGTCGCCGCAGCCCTGGGAGTGCAACTCCCGCCGTCCGGCGGGGCCCGGGAAGCGCTGATCACGCAGCTCGGCGGCCGGGAGATGCTGCTGGTGCTGGACAACTGCGAGCACCTGATCGATGCGTGTGCCGCCCTGGCCTCGCAGATCATGGCCCGCTGCCCGGACGTCTTCGTCCTCGCGACCAGTCGGGAGCCGTTGCGCAGCTACGGGGAACGTACTTTCAGGGTGCCCTCCCTGGGGCTGCCGGATCCGCGCCGGCTGCCGTCCGTGGCGGAACTGAGCCGCTTCGCCTCCGTGCGGCTGTTCGTGGAGCGGGCTGCCGACGCGGCCCCGGGATTCCGGCTGACCCCGGGGAACGCGGACGCCGTGGCGCAGATCTGCTTCCGGCTCGACGGAATGCCCCTGGCCCTGGAGCTCGCGGCGGCCCGGGTCCACGTGCTGGCCCCGCGTCAGATCGCCGAGCGGCTGGACGACGCCCTGGCCCTGCTCGGCCGGGGCAGCCGGCGCGGCGCGACCCGCCAGGAGACACTGCTGGCCACCCTGGAGTGGAGCCACCGGCTGCTGGACGACGAGGAACGGCGCCTGTTCCGCCGGCTCGCGGTCTTCGCCGGCGGGTTCTCCCTTGCCGCGGCCGAGGAGGTGTGCGCAGACGGCACGCACGACACCTCGGTGCTGGACCTCCTCGGCCGGCTGGCCGACAAGTCCCTGGTGTGGGTGGAGCCCCGGCAGGACGAGGTCCGCTACCGGCTGCTGGAGACGATCCGGCAGTATGCCGCCGAGCGCCTGCGGGCCGCCGGGGAACGGGCGGTCACCGAGGCCCGGCACCGGCGCTTCTATCTGGCACTCGCCGAGGCGCGGGACCGCGAGCCGCCCACCGGCGTCTGCGGGGCCACGTCGCTGGAGCTGGAGGCCGACTACGGCAATCTCCGGGCCGCCCTGCGCTCCTTCCTGCGCCACGAACCGGACAACGCGCTGCGGCTGGCCGTCGCCCTGCGCTCGTTCTGGCCCGAGCGCGGGCGCCTCGCCGAGGGGCGGCGCTGGCTGGACGACATCCTGGCCGCCGCACCGGAGCCCACCCCGCAGCGGGCGCGCGCGTTGATGGGGCGGGCCGTGCTGGCCATCCGCCTCGGCGACGGCTCCCCGCTGGAGGACATCGCCGAGCAGATCGTCGGGATCCACCAGCACCGGCAGGCGCCGGCAGCGCTGGCGTCCGCCCACTGTCAGCAGGCGATCCTGCTCTGGATGCGCGGTACGTGGGACAGCGCCCGCATCGCCCTCGACCGGGCCCGCGCCCTCGCCCAGGACGCGAGCGCCCCCTCGGTCCTCGCCGCCGCCGCACACCTCGACGGTGTCTGGGCCGTGTGCCGCGGCGAGGGCTCGGTGGCCCGCGAGGCCTACGAGGAAACGCTGCGCCTGCTGGAGGACGTCGAAGCCGAGGGCGGGCCGTTCTTCCCGGTCATGACACCGGGATACGCGGTCGAGGACGACGGGGCGGGGCAGGTGTCGCTGTTCTACGAGGAGACGGTGCTCGCCGGCCGCACGGTCGGCCCGTCCCGGGCACGCGGCTACACCCTGGCGAATCTCGCGTGGGCGGCCCGCGTGGAGGGCGACACCGGCGCCGCCACCGCGGCGGCCGAACGCAGTGCCGACTGCTTCCGCACGCTCGCCGACCCGCACGGTGAGTCCCTGGCCCTGAACGCTCTCGGCAACATCCTCCGCAGTCGGGGCGACCACGAAGCGGCACGGACGTACCTCGACGCGGCGCTGGCGATCAGGCGCCGAGTCGGCGACCGCCGGGAGGAAGGCATTACCCTGGGGTGCCTCGGCCTGCTCCACCTGGCCGCCGGGGACGTCGCGAGCGCGCAGGCGGCCATCGCCCGCGTGCTCGCGGGCTTCGAGGAGACGGACGACATCCCCGGTACCACCAACAGCCTGCTCCACCTCGGGCTCGTCGCCCGGACCGCAGGCGACTCGGCGCGCGCCCGTACGCTGCTGACCCGCGCCCAGCGCCTGGAGCAGGTCGCGGGGTCGGCCTCCGCCGCCGGTTGGCTCGCCCTCATGCTGGCGCGGCTGCTGTGGCAGGCGGGCGACCGCGACGCCGCCGAAGCGGCCGCTGCCCGGGCCGGTGCGTTCTTCGCCCACCTCGGCGACGCCCGCGGCCCGGTCCTCCTGCGGCGCACGCTGCCCTGGGCACCCGCCGGCCGAAGCGGCTGCTGAGTGAGTGCTAAGAGGCACGGCCTACGGTCCTGGACATCAGCGCAAGCACTCATACCGAGGAGCCGACCATGTCGATCGACACGGCAAAGGGCATCCTGGGGGACGCCACCATCGCCGAACTGGAGGCGGGCCTGCGCGGCAGGGTCGTCCGCCCTGACGATGCCGGCTACGACCAGGCCCGCGCCGTCTGGAACGGGGCCCACGACCGGCATCCGGCGCTGATCGTGCGCTGCGCCGGGACCGCGGACGTGATCCGCGCCGTCGAGTTCGCACGCAGTCAGGACCTGCTCGTCGCCGTGCGCGGCGGAGCCCACAGCATCGCCGGGTTCTCGACCTGCGAGGACGGCATCGTCATCGACCTGTCGCCGATGAAGGGTGCCGACGTCGATCCGGACGGGCGCCGGGTGGTCGCCCAGGCCGGCCTGACCTGGGGCGATCTGGACCACGAGACCCAGGCCTTCGGCCTCGCCGTCACCGGCGGCCTGGTCTCCACGACCGGTATCGCGGGCTTCACGCTCGGCGGCGGAGTGGGCTGGCTGCTGCGCCGCCACGGTCTGGCCTCCGACAACCTGACGGCCGCCCAGGTCGTCACCGCGGACGGCCGCGTGGTCCGCGCGGACCGGCAGGAGCACTCCGAGCTGTTCTGGGCCTTGCGGGGCGGCGGCGGGAACTTCGGTGTCGTGACGTCGCTCGAGTACCAGCTGCACCCGGTCGGGCCGCAGGTCCTGGCCGGCCTGATCGTCTATCCGCTGGAAGAGGCCCAGCAGGTGGTCACGGGCTGGCGCGAGCTGACCCGCAGCATGCCCGACGAACTGACGACGCTGGTGAACCTGACGACGGCCCCTCCCCTGCCGTTCCTGCCGGAGGAGGTGCACGGCACTCGCATCGTGGTGCTGGCCGGGATGTACGCGGGCGACCCCGCGGCCGGCGAGGCGGCGGTCGGTCCGCTGCGGACGCTGGGAACCCCCCTCGCCGACCTGATGGGCCCCATGCCGTACACGGGCATGCAGTCGATGCTCGACCCGCTGTGGACGGCCGGCGCCCACAACTACTTCACGTCGGCGTTCATCGAGCCGTCCGACGCCGCGCTCGGCGCGGTGCTGCGACACCACCTGAGGACACCCACCCCCTACAGCGAACTGCATCTGCACCAACTGGGCGGTGCCTTCGCCCGGGTGCCCGCCGAGGCGACGGCCTTCAGCCAGCGGGATCCGGGCATGCTGTGCAACGTGATCGCACGATCCCCCGACGCGACAGACTTCGACGCGTATGTCGCCTGGGCCCGCACCGCCCGCGAGGAGATCGCGCGCCACGGCCACGGTGCCATATACGTCAACTTCACCGGCGACGCCGCCGAGGACAAGGTGCGCGCCTCGTACCCCGGTGCGGTCCACGAACGGCTGGTGAGGGTCAAGGACACCTACGACCCCACGAACCTCTTCCGCCTCAACCAGAACATCCGCCCCTCGACCGCGGCATGACCGCCCTTCCGGGCCCTGCGCGGGCGCCTTCCCCAACACCCAACGCATGCCAGGCAGTTACACGTCCCAGCCCGCGCGGACGATCGCCACGCCGACGTCTACGGGCGTCCCTGGCACCGGGACCAGACCTCCTGGAGCAAGGCCGGGTACTCCTCGCCATACGTGGCCACGGCTGCGTACACGGCGTCGAGAGCCGCCTGGAGCGGGTCTGCTTCGGTGGCGCCGAGCAGCGCGGGGAGGGCCATGTTCGGCTGGGACACGGGCAGGGAGCGGTCCGGCGCGCCGACCGTGACCATCAACGTGTACCGCTCCCCGGTGGGCTGGGGCGTCCCCGGTTCGGGGCCGGTCTGCGGTGGTGTCGCGGCAACCACCGGGACCACGATCTGTGGCATCAGTGTGTCCGCGTCGTCACGTGCGGACGGCTGGAACGGAGGCCGCTCGGGCGGGACGGCGTGGCCGACGGTTCTGTCCGGGACGCGCGGATCGGAGTCCAAGGCGTGCCACACCCGCTCCGGGTCATCGAACAGCGGGGGCAGCGGGCGCCCTTCGGCCAGGGCGGCGAGTCCCGCGGCGATCCAGTCGAGGTCGGCGAGGCCGGCCGCTTCGCACGCGTGGCGGGCCGCCAGCAGGGCCACCGCACGCTGGACGTCGGGACCGGCGGCATCGATGGCGTGGACGAGGTCCGGGTCGAAGTCGAGCAGGCCACGTACGTTGCCGTCGACGGAACGCAGGGCCTGACTCGGCAGCCGTCCGCCCCACTCCCACCGCTCGTAGGCGAGTTGGCGTTCTTGCTTTGCTCGTTCCTGCGCGAGGCGGGCGAGGCGTTCGGCTTCGGCGCGTTCGGCGGGTGTCGGGGGCGGTGGCAGCCGGCGGGCGTAGTCGTGCCAGTAGGCAGCCATCGCGGAGGTCTGCTCGAGAACGCGGTCCGGGGCGGGCGGGGCGGGCCAGAACTGCAGCAGGTAGCAGTCCAGTTGGGGCTCCTCGTCCAGCCGGGTGTCCTGCCGGTGCGCCTCGTCCATGCCCTTGGCGCTGTAGCGCACCCGGTAGTCGGTCTCGTCCAGGTCCAGGTCCCATGAATCCTCGCCTGCCCACTGCACGAGCGCGCTGTCGGCCGAAACAGGGCGGAACGACACCTCCACGACGTCCTCCCACCCCGCCTCCAGCGGCGGGGCCTGGTCGTGCACCTCGACGGTGAAGCCGACATCGCCCGTGTGCAGTCCGGTCGTCAGCCACAGCCCGCCGGGAATCGCCGCCCCGCACAGCCCGCCACTCTGCCCGGCGAACGCCTCCGCAAGATCCAGGCCGAAGCTGTCCGGATCGCTCTCCACATAGATCTGTCCGTAGTGAACATGGACTTCGCCCTCGACCGGTCTGCGCACCACTGCCCCCATCGCTCCCACCAGGAACCGACCCTGCCCGGGCAGCCTACGGCGGGCCGTTTTCGATGGCGCTCGTACTATGGCCTGATCGCATCGACGTCGCCTCAAGGAGTCACCATGGCCCGCCCGCGCACCGCCGCCCGGACAGTGGAGCACCCAGACCTGTCGGAGGTCTCTCTGCAGCAGGTTCTGGAGGCGCTGGTGGATCCGGTGCGGCGCATGGTGGTGTCGCAGCTGAGCCAGGCCGGCGAGGACAAGAGCTGCGGCACCTTCGAAGCGCCCGTGTCCCTTTCGACGCTCACGCACCACTTCAACGTGCTCCGCGAGGCCGGACTGATCCGGCAGTACTACGTGGGGACGACGAAGATGAACACGCTGCGCACGGACGAGATGGAAGAGCGCTTTCCCGGCTTGCTGTCGGCCGTGCTGGCCGCCTCCACCGCGCAGGCACAGGCAGACACCGCCTGAGGCAGCCACCGGGCCTATTTCGATGGATCTCAAAGTTTGACAGTCATCGAACCTTGGGGCAGGGTGGGTGCCGGCACCGAGTCGGTTCGGTGTCCTCCCCTGATCTCTGCTCCCAGGACGGACGCACCATGGCAAGACTCGTACAGTTCGACCGGCTCGGCGGCCCCGAGGTTCTGACCCTCCGCGACGTCGAGGTGGGCGCTCCGGGCGCCGGAGAGGTGCGGATCCGCGTCGACGCGATCGGCCTGAACCGGGCCGAGATCATGTACCGGCAGGGCGGTTACTTCTACCAGCCCGTCTTCCCCTCCACGCTCGGCTACGAGGCCGCCGGCGTGATCGAGGCGGTGGGCGAGGGCGTGGACGGCTTCGCCGAGGGCGACCTGGTCGCTGTCGTGCCGGCGTTCCTGCAGAGCGAGTACGGCACCTACGGCGACCACGTCGTCATCCCGGCCTCGGCCGTCGTCCCCCGCCCCGTGGATGTCGACCCCGTCCAGGCCGCCGCCGTGTGGATGGCCTACATCACCGCCTACGGCCCCCTCGCCGAGAGCGGCCAGGTGCGTCCGGGCGACTACGTACTGATCACCGCGGCCTCCAGCAGCGTCGGCCTGGCCGCCATCCAGGTCGCCCGCCACGTCGGCGCGATCCCGATCGCCACCACGCGCGGGGCCGGCAAGAAGCAGGCGCTCCTGGACGCCGGGGCGGCTCATGTCGTCGTCACCGACGACGAGGACCTCCCCGCCCGCGTCAAGGAGATCACCGGTGGCGAGGGCGTCCGCCTGGCCTTCGACCCGATCGCCGGCCCCGGCGTCGAGACCATCGCCCAGGCCATCACCCCCGGCGGCAGCCTGGTCGTCTACGGCGCTCTCGACCCGCGTCCCACCCCGCTGCCCAACGCCGGCTCCTTCCCGGCGCTGACCAGCAGCACCTACACGCTCTTCGAGATCACCACGAACCCCGAGCGGCTGCGCCGCGCGGTCGCGTTCGTGGGCGCGGGCCTCGCCTCAGGCTCCTTCACCCCGGTCGTGGACCGCACCTTCGACCTCGCGGACATCGCCGAGGCCCACCGCTACATGGAGGCCAACGGCCAGGTCGGCAAGATCGTCGTCACGGTCACGCACGAGGACGGGGCGTCGTCGTGAAGCACGGCTTCATCATGTGACCCGCCCAGGACACCTTCCCGCCCGGCGACTTCGGCGTCCTGCCGGACGACCGCGGCTTCGAGTCGCTGTTCCCAGCACGGGGATGGTGTCGGCGAGCCGGTCGGCCAAGGTCGGCGCAACGAGGTCGGTGTCCCGGGCGAGCATCATCGCGCTCGCACGGCTGACTACGACGACCGCGATCCGGCGCCGTAGCCCGAGTTCCGCGAGCGCGCTGCCGATGGGCCCGGGGCGCTGGCCGAGCCGGGATCCGGTACCCGAGGACGCCGGTCCGACGCGCACCGTGTCCGGGCGCGGCGCCCGGCGCCCGCCGCACCGACACGGCGCCGCCGCCGTCATCGACCGTGCGTGCAACCGCGCCGAGGCCGACTTCTGGCTCGCGCCCGATCCGCAGCCCGGCGCTTTCTCACTCCGTCGGCAGCGCGGCCGGCAGGCCCAGCGCGGCCGACGCCTGGCGCCAGATGGCTGTGAGGGCCGAGTCCAAAGTGACCGTCGGATCGCGCAGCATGAGGCGGATGCCGTAGCCGTCGCTCAGGGACAGGACGAGCGTGCTCAGGTCGTCCACGTCGGTCGGCGTGAACTCGCCGGACGCGATGCCCCGCCGTACCGCGCCGGCCACCCAGGCGTGCAGTTGCGCGTACAGGTCCACGGCGAAGGCGCGGGTGGTCTCGTCGCGCAGGGCCCGGGCCCACAGTTCCTGCCACAGCCGCCAGTCCTGCTGCAGTTCGGGACCGGTCGGCAGCAGGCTGCGCAGGATGCGGACCAGGACGAGTGCCGCCGGCGCCGTCTCCGCATCGCGTTCGAGGTCGACGGCGGTGTTGGCGAACGAGTGGGTCATCGCCTCGGTGAACAGCTTCTCGCGCGTGTCGAAGTGATAGTGCAGCAGCGCCGTCGACACGCCGGCCCGCTCGGCGACCATGCGCATACGGATCTTCTCGAAGCCGATCTCGGCGATGACCTCGCACGCCGCGGTCAGGATGCGCTCGCGTGTGTCTGCCGTGCGCACCTTGGTGGACACCCTGCCGCTCCCCTCGTCCGGTGGTCGTACGCGATGGCCATCTTCCCTCACTCGGGCCTCGCCGGTGCCGCCGCCGCGACCTGCGGCGGTCCGTCGTACGCGTGGAAGCCCCGCCCGGACTTCCGCCCCAGCAGTCCGGCCTCCACCATCCGGGACTCGGCGTACAGCGACTCGGCGATGGCCCGCGTGGTGTGCAGGCCGATCAGGTCCGTCAGGGCCGGCGGACCGAGCGGGTGTGCACAGCCGAGGACCATGCCGCGGTCGACGTCCTCGACGGTCGCGCTGCCCGACTCCACCATGCGGATCGCGGCCAGGAGATACGGGACGAGCAGCGCGTTGACGACGAACCCGGCCTGGTCCCGGGTCCGGACGACCTCCGTGCCCAGGGTGCCGGTTACGAAGCTCTCGGCCCGTGCCGCCGTGGCGAGCGAGGTGAGCAGCCTCGCCGCCGGCAACACGGTCGCCCTGAAGCCGTCCGACACCACGCCGTCGTCGGCCGCGCTGCTGGCCCGGCCGGCCGCAGAGCACCTGCCCTCCGGCGTGCTCAACGTGGTGTGCGGCGACCGCGACACCGGGCGCTCGCTCGTCGCCCACCCGTATGTCCGGCTGGTGGCCGTCACGGGCAGTGTCCGCGCCGGACAGGAGATCGCCGCAGTGGCGGCCGCCGACCTCAAGCGGCTCCACCTCGAACTCGGCGGCAGCGCGCCGGTTCTGGTCTACGAGGACGCCGATCTCGGCGACGCGGCCGAGCAGTTGTCGTCGCTGGCCTTCTACAACGCGGGGCAGGACTGCACGGCTCCCACAGGATCCTGGTCGACCGGCGGATCCACGACACCTTCCTGGGCATCTTCGCCGACCGGGCCGCCAGGCGGCTGCCCGGAGCCCCTGACGACGCTCACGCCGACTTCGGACCGCTCGCCAATGCCGCCCGACTCGTCTCGGTGTGCGGCCTGTTGGTGCGCCTTCCGGACCACACCGAAGTCGTCACCGGAGGCACGGCGCTGGACCGCCCCGGCTACTTCCACCAGGCCACGGTGATCGCCGGAGCCCGGCAGGAGGACGAGATCGTACAGAGCGAGGTGTTCGGGCCGGTCGTCACCGTCCAGCCCTTCACCGACGAGTCCGAGGCCTTCGGTAGGGCGAACGCGGTTCCCCAGGGGTTGGCCGCGAGCGTCTGGACCCGCGACCATGACCGGGCCATGCGCGCGAGCCGGGCGTTGCGCACCGGCATCGTCTGGGTCAACACCCACGGCACGACCGTCTCGGAGATGCCGCACGGCGGCGTACGCCACTCCGGCTACGGCAGCGACCTCTCCCTCACCGGCCTGCTCGACTACACACAGACCAAGCACGTCATGCTGTGACATCCACGCGCTCACACAACTCCCCTGCCCCTGCATTGCGTTCATCGCCGCCTCTGGTGGACAGGACCCCCCGGCCTCCCTATTGTTCGTTCGAACGAACAGAACTGGAGGGTAGTCGTGCACATTGCTGGGGCAACTGTTCTGCTTACCGGAGTCACGGGCGGCATCGGTGGCTCGATCGCTGCTGAAATGTCCGCTCGCGGTGCTGATCTCATCCTCACCGGGCGACGGCGCGAGGCACTGGAGCCCCTCGCCGAACGCTACGGTGCGCGCACGATCCTGGCCGATCTCGCGGACCCCGACGATGTGCAGCGCCTCGCCGAAGAAGCGGCCGGCACGGACATACTCATCGCCAACGCGGCCCTGCCCTCCAGCGGCGACGTGCTCGACTACACGCCGGCCCAGATCGATCGGGCGCTCGCGGTGAACCTGCGCGCGCCGGCGATGCTCGCGCGGTTGCTCGCTCCCGGCATGGTGGCCGACGGGCGCGGACACATCTGCTTCGTCGGATCGCTGTCGGGGCTGGCGGCCACCAGGTCGTCGTCCATGTACACCGCGACGAAGTTCGGGCTGCGCGGCTTCTCGCTGGCCTTTCGCCAGGATCTGCACGGCACGGGCGTGGGTGTCTCGATCGTCCAGCCGGGCTTTGTACGCGAGCTGGGGATGTTCGCGAACACGGGGTCACCGACGCCGGGCGGTGTGCGCACCGTTGCGCCGGAGCGGGTCGTCAAGGGCGTGATTCGGGCGATCGAGCGCGATGTCGCCGAGATCAACGTGGCTCCGCCCGAGCTGAAGTTCCTCACCAGGATCGCGTCGCAGTTCCCGGGATTCGCCGAGCGTGTGCAACGGCTGGCGGGGGCGGACCAGACCGTGAACGCGATCGTGGCGGCGCAGGAGTCGAGTCGCTGAGCCGCCGGGGACGGCCGCCCGTACCAGGGCATCTCACTGTGGCCAGATTAGTCATCTGACGGACGTTCGAACGCCGCGATACTCAGGGCTGGGCAATCCGCCCCAAACTCCCGCCTTCGGAGGCACCTGATGTCTCAGCCCAGTGCTCCCACGACCGCAGTGCTCGACGCCTGGTTGTCGGGGGCCGAGAGCGCCTACGGCCGGCTCAACCCCGCCGGGCCGCTCTACGTCGGCGGCACCGCCGCCGAGGCCGCACTCACCGACCCGAGCGACTCCCTGTACGGCTTCTGTTCCAGCCCGAGCGGGTCGCACGGCAGCTGGTGCTGCTGATCCGCTGTTGCGCCTTGAAGTTCGTACGGCCTGAGCGCGGTGGACTGCTGCTCACGCAGTTCCACCGCGCTCCTTCTCCGTGCGCCCGGCAGGGCGCGAACGTGCGGCGAACGGGAGGGTGAACGGTGAGCGGTTCGGTGCCGGAGGGCGGGAGCGAGTCGGAATGGTTCGCAGGGCCGGTACGAAGCCTTGCCCGTCCATGGCGGGAGGAGCTGGCCCGGCGTCTGGCCGCCGTCGACGCTCTGCATCCGGAGGAACGGGACGCTGTTCTGGAGGCCGGCCACACCGCGCTGCTCAGGTCACTGCACGCCAAACTCTCCCGCCTGTTCCTGATCGAACTGCACGCGCTGCGCATGGCCGGGGGTGCAGAGCCCGGCGCCGAGCGTGCGGGGGCGGGCTCCGACACGCAGACGTGGGCCGCGTTCATCGAGCTGGCGGGCGAGGAGGGCTATCTCGACAAGCTGACCGGCAGGTATCCGAGTGTCGGTGCGCGGATCGCATCGGTGGCGCGGTTGTCGGTGGCGGCGACGACCACCTTCGCAGAACGGCTCGCCGCGGACCGTGCACTGCTGCGGCCGCTGCTCGCAGGACCCGCGGGGCGGATGGGTGCCGTGGCGTTCGGGGCCGGTGACAGCCATCGGGGCGGTCTCACGGTCAGCCGGGTCGACTTCGCCGACGCGCGCGTCATGTACAAGCCACGGCCGTCGGAGGCCGACGTGGCTCTGGGCGCGCTGCTGGACGAGTTGTTCGCGGACTTCCCCGGTGCCCCCGCGACGGACGAGCGCATCCGGGTGCCGCGGACACTGGCGCGCGAGGGCTACGGCTGGGCCGAATTCGTCCACCATCGCTACTGCGCCGACGACACCGAACTGGCTGCCTTCTACCGCAATATGGGGCACTGGCTGGCCGTCCTCCGCTTCTGCGGCGGCACCGACATGCACGCCGAGAACATGATCGCCACGGGCCCGGTACCGGTGATCGTGGACGCCGAGACGCTCTTCGACGCCCCGGCGCCCTTCCCGCCCAGCGGCCGGGGCGACGCGGTGGACGTGGCGGCAGCCGCCATCCGCCGTACGGTGCTGCGCACCGGGCTGCTGCCGGTACGCGGCACCGGCTTCGCCCTCGGCGGGGTGGACATCTCCGGTGTGGGGGCACTGCCCGGCCAGCAGCCGCTGATCCCGAGCCCGGTGATCGCGGACGGCGGCACCGCGGCCGCCCGCTTCCAGGTGGACCTGGTGACGATGCCCACCGCGGCCAACCACCCCAGCCCCACCCCCGTGCTGAGCGCGTACTGGGACCGGATCCTGGCCGGTTTCCGCGAGATGACCGCGCACCTGCGCCGGCCCGGCGTCGACCCGTACCGGCTGCTGTCCCGCTTCGAAGGCGCCCGGGCCCGGCGGATCCTGCGGCCGACGCAGGCATACGTCGACATCGGCCGGATGCTGTGGCACCCCGCGTCGTTGCACGACGAGGCGGCGGCCGTCGAGCGGGCCCGGGACATCCTGCGGCGCAATGCCGAGGTGCTGCCGGGCGCGCCGACGGACCGCGCGGCCATCGATGCCGAGATCGCGGACCTCCTGGCCGGGGACGTACCGATGTCCGGTTTCACCGTGGACCCGACCGCCGTACGGAACACGGTCGAGGACTGGCGCACCGCCGACTTCGCGCTGGAGGAGTCGGTGATCCAGGACGCGCTGGTGGGCGCGTACCTCAATGAGCGTTCGCTGCCCGCGCGGGTGCAGGCCGCCGCCCGCGACCCGCACGGCGGGGACCGGGAGCGGCGCCGCCGCGCGCTGGCCGCGCAGCTGGTGCGGCGGCTGTGCGACGGGGCGGTGCGCGGCGAGGACGGTACGGTCACCTGGATCAGCCCCGTCTTCACTCCTGCGGGGTGGTCGATCAGGGTGCTGCCCGCCGATCTCTACACCGGGCAGGGCGGGGTGGCGCTGACGCTGGCCGAGTACGTTGCCGAGGCGCGGGCCGGCCGGGCGGACGAGGTTCCCGGCGTGGCCGAGGCCTTCGAGGGCGCGCTGCGTGTGCTGATCAGCACCGAGGACCGGACACCGACGCCGTCGGCCGGGGCGTTCAGCGGTGCCGCGTCGCAGGTGTGGACGTGGCTGGCGCTGCACCGGGTGCTCGGTGAGGACTGGCTGCGCGAGCGGGCCGCCGGGAGGGCGCTGCTGCTCGAAGGCCCACTGGTCGACGACGACGTGGAGGTGGACCTCCTCAACGGGGCGGCCGGCGGCATCGTCCCGCTGCTCAATCTGGCGGCGGCGACCGGGCAGGACCGCTGGCTGGGCGCTGCCGCGCACATCGGGCGCCGGCTGGCCGGGGGTGCCACGGTCGATGCCCGTGGTGCCCGCTGGACGACCCGGCTCAACCCCGAGGGCATCGGCGGCTTCGCGCATGGCACGACCGGCATCGGCTGGGCGCTGGCTCGGCTCGCCCTCAGCGAGGCGGGTTCCGCGGCCGAACGGCGCGACTGGAACCAGTTGGCCGAACTGGCCTTTGCCTACCAGGAGTCCCTCTGGCAACCCGAGCACGGCAACTGGCTCGATGTCCGCATCGGCGCCGAGGAGGACTTCTTCACCAGCTGGTGCCACGGCAGCGCGGGGATCGGCATCGGCATGCTCGACCTCCACCGGCGCACCGGCGATCCCGCCCGTCTCGACACGGCCCACCGCGCCGCGCGTGCCTGCGCGGCCGAGGGCTTCGGCTGGAGTCACACGCTGTGCCACGGCGACCTCGGCCTCTGGCAGTTCCTCACGTCCTTGGACTTCGGCGATCCCGGCGGCCTGGACGGTGAGATCCTCACGAGCCTCGAGCAGCGCGGCCCGGTCGGCGGGCTGGCCCGCGAGGCGTTCTCCCCCAGCCTCATGTCGGGTCTGTCAGGGGTCGTCCACACCTTGCTCCGCATGCACCGCGCGGCCCGTCTGCCCGATCCCCTCCTCCTCGACTGACCGCCGCGCCCGCCGGCCGGCAGATCACTGGCCGGCGGCGGCTCTCCGCTGCGCCTGGTCGAACTCGTTCACAGGGTCGCCGGCGGTCTGCCAGGGCCAGGCGGTGACGACGCCACCGAGTGCCTCGAAGACCGAACGGGCTTCGTGGCGCCGGTCGGCGGCCATCAGCGCGTAGGCGAGGACGTTGAGGTCGGCGAGGGCCTTGGCATGACGGAGGAATCCCGGCTGCACCCAGGTGTGGACCACGCGGTCCAGGGCCTGGGCCGCCATCGCGTGGGACCAGTGATTCCGAGCCACCAGCGCTTCGAAGCCGCCCCGGCCGAGGACGGAGTGGTACTGGAAGACCTGGGCGGTGAGTTCCGTCGCCGCGCAGGGCATGTTGGCGGGCATACGAGCGCACAGGGCGTCCACGAACTCCAGGACCTGGATGCGCGACCCCGCTTCTTCGGGGGTGAGATAGCCCAGCATGCTGAGGTAGGCCTCGCGGTTCCAGCGGTCGCGCGCGAGCACCTCGTTCCACACGCCGAACACCTGCGGCTGCTCCCAGCGTTCCAGGCGTGCTGCCCCGAGGACGACCACCCAGGCAGTGGGGTCTTCCGGGGCGAGTTCGGCGGCCCGAAGACAGCTGTCGACGACGTCGGCCGTGTCTTCCAGCCCTCCCTGGGAGCGGCCGCGTGCCAGCTGCGTCCACGCGTGCAGCACGAGTGCGCTCGCGTTGCGCGGCTCACGCGTGGCCCAGGAGCGCGGCAGATGCGATCCGGCCAGGAATTCCGCGAGGACGCCCATGCGGTGCGCCCGGCGGTCCCAGTCACCCGGGTCCTGGTCCAGAAGACGGGAGATCTGCGCCACGCACAAGTCCGTCGTCGCGATCGTTCCCGTCCTCGTGGTCGCCAGCAGGGACTTCAGCAGCTTGCCCAGATCCTGGTCGTCGAGCTCCGGGGCAAGGCGTGATCTTTTGCGGCGACTGGAAAGAAATGCCATGGACGGAGGCTAAAGGGGACGAGGAATCACACAAGGCCTGAGCCAAGATCGTTATGGATTACACGTCTCACCTGGGGTTACTTGCTCGTACCGCGAGACAGGAGCAACTGCGGCTCAGGCCGTGCCGAACCATGCCCGAGCGAGCGAAGACAGCGTTCCTTCGGCAGGTACGCCCAGTTCCCTCAGGTACCAGGGGAGGTTGCTGTACACGTGCAGCAACGTGTACGCGAGCAGTTCGGACGGCTCGAAGGTGTGGCCGTACGCCCCGGCGAGCCGGGCCAGCAGGTCCGGTTCGCCGCGCGTGACGAACAGGCCGACGCCCACGAAATCGTACGCGCGGTCGCCGATCATGGCCGGTTCGAAGTCGAAGAGCCCGGTCAGGCGCCATCCCTCGGGGTCGACGAGGAAGTGCTGCTGCATGACCTCGGTGTGCAGCAGGGAACGGTGCGGGGCGCGCGGCAGCGGGGCCGAGGCGAGGAAGTCCGGGATCTGCTCCAGCCAGGCGGCAGGCAGTCCGTGGGCGCGCTGCTGTGCCACGGCACCGGCACCCTGGCGGTCCAGGAAGGCGCCCCAGTCGCCGGGGCCGAGCACGTCTTCGAGGGGATCGGGGCTGAGGGAGTGCAGCGCCGCCAGGGTCTCACCGACTTCGGTGACGAGCCGCTCACGACGGCTGCGCGGCACCCGGCCCCAGGCGCGGGCCAGGTTCTCGCCACGCAGGCGGGACATCAGGACGTACTGCCAGCCGTTCTCGTAGGCGCCGACGTCCCGCACCTGCGGTGTCGGTACCGGCAGGCGCCCCTGAATGTGGGCGAGGACGCGCCCTTCGGCGACGCCCTCCTGCGCGGCGGCTGCGGGGAACAGCTTGAGTACGTGCTCGTCACCCACCGCGTAGACCGGCTGCGACCCGTCCGGGAACCGAGTCAGCGGGGCATCGGCGAGACCCAGGCGTGTGCAGAGGTCCTCCACTCCGGGGCGCATCACCGTGTCGTCGGGGACGACCGCGTCCCACTCCTCGTCCGTTTCCACCGGAGGCAGCATGATCGGGACGGTAGGCGACCGGTTTCCGGCCGGCAACGGAATTTGAGGCCCCCGGGCCCGATGCGGCCCGATGGGGTGCCGTCTGCCCACCCCGACGGTCGCCGACTCCACCGAACGCTGTCCCGGCTGGTGAATCCCGAGGACCAGCGTGCCGGGCCGGCGTGTCAGCGCCGGTCCGGATCCACGCGGCCGCGCGGTGTCCGCGCGGGCCTCGGTCAGGTGCCGACGTAGGCCGCGAGGTGCTCGCCGGTGAGGGTGGAGCGGGCGGCGACGAGGTCGGCGGGTGTGCCCTCGAAGACGATCCGGCCGCCGTCGTGGCCGGCGCCGGGGCCGAGGTCGATGATCCAGTCGGCGTGCGCCATGACTGCTTGGTGGTGCTCTACGACGATGACCGACTTGCCGGAGTCCACGAGTCGGTCGAGCAGGCCGAGCAGCTGCGCGACGTCGGCGAGGTGGAGGCCCGTGGTCGGCTCGTCGAGGACGTAGACGCCGCCCCTGTCTCCCATGTGGGTGGCCAGCTTGAGCCGCTGCCGCTCGCCGCCGGAGAGCGTGGTGAGCGGCTGGCCGAGGGTGAGGTAGCCGAGCCCGACGTCGGCGAGGCGTTCGAGGATCTTGTGCGCGGCCGGCGTGCGCGCCTCGCCGGTGCCGAAGAACTCCACGGCCTCGTCCACCGGCATCGCGAGCACCTCGCTGATGTCGCGGCCACCGAGGTGGTAGTCGAGGACCGATGCCTGGAACCGCTTCCCCTCGCACTCCTCGCAGGGCGTGGCGACGCCGGCCATCATCGCCAGGTCGGTGTAGATGACGCCGGCGCCGTTGCAGGTGGGGCAGGCGCCTTCGGAGTTGGCGCTGAACAGCGCCGGCTTCACGCCGTTGGCCTTCGCGAACGCCTTGCGGATCGGGTCGAGCAGTCCGGAGTACGTCGCCGGGTTGCTGCGCCGCGAGCCTCGGATCGCGCCCTGGTCGACCGACACCACACCCGCGCCGGCGGGGATCGACCCGTGCACGAGCGAGCTCTTGCCGGAGCCTGCGACGCCGGTGATGACGGTCAGCACACCGAGCGGGATGTCGACGTCGACGTCACGCAGGTTGTGCGCCGTCGCGCCACGGATCTCCAGCGTGCCGGTGGGCTTGCGCACCGTCTCCTTGGCAGTGGCCCGGTCGTCGAGGTGCCGGCCGGTGATGGTGCCGCCGGCCCGCAGCCCCTCGACGGTGCCCTCGAAGCAGACGGTGCCGCCCGCCGTACCGGCGCCGGGGCCGAGGTCGACCACGTGGTCGGCGATCGCGATCACCTCCGGCTTGTGCTCCACGACGAGCACCGTGTTGCCCTTGTCGCGCAGCCGCAGCAGCAGGTCGTTCATCCGCTGGATGTCATGGGGGTGCAGGCCGATGGTGGGTTCGTCGAAGACGTAGGTGACGTCGGTCAGCGAGGAGCCGAGGTGGCGGATCATCTTGGTGCGCTGCGCCTCGCCACCCGACAGCGTGCCCGCCGGCCGTTCGAGCGCGAGGTAGCCGAGGCCGATCTCCACGAACGAGTCGAGGGTGTGCTGCAGCGCGGTGAGCAGCGGCGCGACCGACGGCTCGGCGAGGCCGCGGACCCAGGCGGCCAGGTCGCTGATCTGCATCGCACAGGCGTCGGCGATGCTGATCCCCTTGATCTTGGACGACCGGGCGCCCTCGTTGAGCCGGGTGCCGTCGCAGTCGGGGCAGACGGTGAAGGTGACCGCCCGCTCCACGAACGTCCGGATGTGCGGCTGCATCGCCTCCTTGTCCTTGGAGAGCATCGACTTCTGGATCCGCGGGACCAGTCCCTCGTAGGTCATGTTGATGCCCGCGATCTTCATCCTGGTCGGCTCGCGGTGGAGGAAGTCGTGCAGCTCCTTCTTGGTGAACTTGCGGATCGGCTTGTCCGGGTCGAAGAAGCCGGACTCGCTGTAGAGCCGGGAGTTCCAGCCACCCCCCGTGTAGCCGGGGACGGTGATCGCGCCCTCGGCGAGCGACTTGGTGTCGTCGTAGAGCTGGGTGAGGTCGAGATCGGTGACGGTGCCCCGGCCTTCGCAGCGCGGACACATGCCGCCGGTGATGCTGAAGCTGCGACGCTCCTTCACGGTCTGTCCGGCGCGCTCGACGGTGACCGCACCCGCTCCGCTGATCGAGGCGACGTTGAAGGAGAACGCCTGAGGCGAGCCGATGTGCGGCATCCCGAGCCGGCTGAAGAGGATGCGCAGCATCGCGTGGGCGTCGGTGGCGGTGCCGACCGTGGAGCGGGGGTCGGCGCCCATCCGCTGCTGGTCGACGATGATCGCGGTCGTCAGCCCGTCGAGTACGTCGACCTCGGGCCGTGCCAGCGTCGGCATGAAGCCCTGCACGAAGGCGCTGTACGTCTCGTTGATCAGCCGCTGCGACTCGGCGGCGATCGTGTCGAACACCAGCGAGCTCTTGCCCGAGCCGGACACGCCGGTGAACACCGTCAGCCTGCGCTTGGGGATCTCGATGCTGACGTCCTTGAGATTGTTCTCGCGCGCGCCGTGCACGCGGATCAGATCGTGGCTGTCGGCAACGTGCAGCGCAGACGACTGCGTGTCCGTCCTCGTGGCCATGCTTATCGTGTCTCCATCTGTCGGGCGGGAGACCTGTGCGGTCTCCG
This sequence comes from Streptomyces cellostaticus, assembly GCF_001513965.1. Classification (GTDB taxonomy): domain Bacteria; phylum Actinomycetota; class Actinomycetes; order Streptomycetales; family Streptomycetaceae; genus Streptomyces; species Streptomyces cellostaticus. Next base: position 111,606 of record NZ_KQ948017.1, read on the forward strand.
TCGGCATTGCCTGGCTCGGTCTGACCCGATTCGAACAATACGGCGGGCGCATGTCCGTGACGGTCACGCTAGCGGCGGCTCGATGACAGCGCTTCTCGATTCCTGACCGATCCGCTCATCTGCGGCTCAGTGGACGGAGAACCCGCCGTCGACGAAGATCGACTGTCCGGTGACGTAGGCGGATGCGCGGCCGGCGAGGAACACGGCCGCGCCCGCGAAGTCCTCGGCCAGCCCGTTGCGCCCGATCAGCGTGCGCGCGGCCAGCGCCGCCACCTTCTCGGGGTCGGACGACAGCCGTGCGTTGAGCGGCGTCATCACGAAGCCCGGCACGAGGGTGTTGCAGGTGACGCCATGGGGTGACCATGCCTCGGCCTGGGAGCGGGCCAACGACTCCAGCGCCCCCTTGGACACGCCGTAGACACCGCTCTGCACAAAGGCCCGGTGCGCCTGCTGGGAGGTGATGTGGATGATCCGGCCGAAGCCCCGCTCGGCCATGCCGGGTCCGAACCTCTGCCCCAACAGGAAGGGTGCCTCCAGGTTCAGGGCCATGGTGGTGTCCCACACGTCCTCGCCCAACTCGCTCATCGGCGGCCTCAGGTTGACCCCGGCGCAGTTCACGAGGATGTCGGGCTCCCCGAATGAGCCGACCGCCTCCTCGGCCGCCGCATGCACGCCGTCGCGGGTGCTCAGGTCGGCGCTGACCCAGGCCGCCCGGCAGCCCTCGGCTGTCAGCTCGTCGACCGTGGCCGCCAGCTCCGCCTCCTTGCGTGCCACGACCACCACACGCGCCCCGGCGCGCGCCAGTGCCCCGGTGATGGCCCGGCCGATGCCGGAACTGCCGCCGGTCACGACGGCGACACGGCCGTCCAGCGAGAAGAGTTCGGAGAGGTAAGCCTGCGAGTTCATGCCCGAAGCGTAGACGGCACGTTGACGAACCATCCCTGTAGGGCCGGGTGTCCTCTGGGGGCTCATCGCAGGCTGTGCGCCGCGGCCGGGGCAATGAGGGCGGCCGGGTCGTGGGAGGAGTTGCGGGCGGCGATGGAGCCGTCGGGGGTCGGCAGCCGCTGGACCATGCCGAAGTAGAGACCGAGGGCGGAGAACGGTGTGACCGCCTGGATCGCCGAGGGAGGAGCGGACCGTCGTCCGGCAGTGCCTTGCCGGCCCGCATGATGGTCTGGCAGGCGCGGCGCACGTCCTGGCGCAGGTCGTGGTGCAGCACCGCGGACAGGCGGCGCTCGAGAACCCAGATCGCACCGGGTGGCGTCGAGGCCGTCGCTGTCGGATCACGCCCGGGGGCTATCCCTTCCCCACTCTGGGACACCCGCAGGTGGGCACGCCAACGGTCGGCGCGCCCACCCGTTCACCGCACTGAATCTGCGGCAGCCGTTCGTTCCTTCGAAGCGCGAAGGCTCGTGACGGTGGTGATCGCGAGGACCAGGACGATGAACCCCAGCGAGAAGGGGATGCTGATCTCCGGGACGTGGACACCGGACTCGTGCAGTGCGTGCAGCACCAGCTTGACGCCGATGAACCCGAGGCTGATCGACAGGCCGTAGGAGAGGTGGACCAGCTTCTTCAGCAGGCCGCCGATGACCGGTCCGCGACGCCGAAGCGGCGCTCCACGGCCTTCAGCAACTTGCTTTCCTCGTACTCCTCCTCGTGCTGCCCCTTGCGGGCATCCTCGATCAGCTTCCAGGCAGTCCAGATCAGAAAGGCGCCGAAGAGGTAGAACACCCACGAGAACGTGGAGATGATCGCCGCACCGGCCGCGATGAATGCGGCACGCAGGACGAGGGCGGTGAGGACTCCCACCATCAGCACCCGCTGCTGGTACTGCGAGGGCACCGCGAACTTGGACATGATGAGGACGAAGACGAAGAGGTTGTCGACGCTCAGCGACTTCTCGGTGATGTACCCGGCGAAGAACTCGCCGGCCGGACCCGTACCGCCGTACCAGAACAGCCCGAGTCCGAACAGACAGGCGAGAACCACCCGGACGACCGTCCAGACCCCGGCCTCCTTGACCGAGACGTCGTGGGGTTTGCGGCCGATGAGGAAATCCACGGGTCGCCGCCGGTTATCCAATCCCCTGCAACTGCGCGAACTCCGCGTGCCCCTCTGAGGTACCGCGGGGAAACTCACCCGGTGAGCCGGACGAGCCGCCCATCCGTCATCGTTCGTGACCGGGCACGCCAAAGGCCGGGCCTGGCATCCGGCCCGGCCCAGCCACGAACGAGGTCCTCCCAACCGGCCTTGACCACACCTTGGCCGGCCGGACCCATCTCTCAGGCGCTCTTGGGGAATGCAGCGCGCAGCTTGGAACCGTTGATGGTGAAACCAGCCACGGCAAGGGGAACGGCACACACGGCCTGCATCACGGCGAACCACGGCGGGCAGATACCGGGGATCATGTCGACGCCGACGATCGCGATCGGCAGGACGGTCGAGATGATACGGATACGCACATAGGCCGAACGCTCGCCCCGTGAAGCGTTGCCGGTCAGCCAGTAGAGCACCACGGCACTCGCGAACACGGCGCACGAACGGCCCCACACGAACCCGACTTCCTTGTGCCCGGCGACCGAAAGCCCGATGACCGTGGCCAGGACGATGGCGTCGAATACGCCGTAGATCACGGCGAGCCTCTTCACCTTGCTGAACGCTTCCTGGATCTCAGGGTTGTTGAGATAAGCCGTCTCGGCCGTGGTGCGGTTGGTGGTAGCCATGTCCTTCTTCTTTCCGTGTCGTCGTGCTATCGACACTACGAAGCGCGGGAGTGGCGCGGTATGGGCCTGGACATACGGGTGGGTGGGGCCAGACCCACTCGTGGGCCGAACCGGCAGAATTCAGACTTCCTGCAGCACACAGAGGTAACAGCAGACTCCAAGGTGCACCATCGCCATGACCGTTCTCGTCACCGGCAGCCGCGGCACCGATGCGTTCGCCGCTATCCCTCGGACACTCTGAGGCGCATACGAACGTAGTCCGCGCCACCTGGACCGGGCTGATGGTGTCCGTCCGGCTCCCATCCGTGCCGGGCGTAGAAGGCTTGGCCTCGGCTGTTGCGCTCCCATGCTTCCAGTACGCCCGCGCGCAGTGACGCGTCCTGTCGTCGGATCGAACGGCGCGCATCCAGCTCTCCCGCCGACTGGAGCGCACCTCGGGGGAAGTGAGCTCCACATCTGGCAGCCCACCTGCCTGGTAGTACGCCGTGCGGGCCAGGGTATGCAGGTCAGTGATCCTGTCCACGTCGTCAAGATCCGCAGTCCGTAAGAGCGTCCGAGAAGTCGTCACGATCCGAGGTTTCCCTCTCAGATGCCAGTGCCGGAAACAGGTACGCAAAAGAGCAACAGCCTGACGGGCCAAGCGCATCGGCCGCCCGCGTCGCCTGGTGCGCGAGGCCGAAGGCCCAAACGCCCGCGTTTCGTCACGGGCGGCGGAGCTTGACGGCCAGGAAGTGGGGCTGCCTGTGTGTCTTGTCGTATCGGCGGGGATCGACCAGCCGTGCCTGCTGCGTGGCGCGTGGTTCCGCCAGTTCTTCCAGCACGAACCCCGCACCAAGGAGCTCGCCGAGGAACTTTTCCAGCGTCATCCGCCAGTAGCTGAGGGCGAACCCGTCACCGAAGGGAAGTTCCACACGCTCATCGGCGAAGTAGGAACCGCCGAAGTAGGTCCAGTCACTGGTGGGATGGGTCGTGGAGACCAGGAGAGTTCCGCCGGGCCGCAGAACGCGCCGAACCTCCGCGAGTAGCTGCGCGCGTGCGTTGATGTGGTGGTAGACGAGGGCCATCAAAGCCAGGTCGAACGACTGGTCCTTCAGGAAGGCCAGCGGTTCTTCCAGGTCGTGGTGGTGCAGGACAGCTCTGTCTGCGAGCCGCTCCTGCGCGGCCTGGAGCAGGGTCTCGCTCCCCTCGACGCCGACCACTTGCCCGGCCCTCAGACTCAGCAGTTCGGCGGCGTAGTGGCCGGCCCCGCATCCAAGATCCAGAACACGTAGGCCGCTCACGTCACCGGCAAGCCTGAGCATGGCGGGCCGGTCGGTGTGGGCGTTGTAGGCACTGCCGGTGGCCTGAAGAGCGAACTGCCTGCCCATTTCACCGTGATACGCGGTCTCGGCTGTCATGGGGGCATCCTTGCAGGAGCCATCACTGCTCACCACGCAGTTCTGTTCAACGCGTTGGCCCCGCGTACCCGGGAGGCTGCTCCTCTGCGGTCGGTTCCTTGAACCACTTGGCAGGCATGGACAGCATCTGCTGCATCGCCGTCCAGGCCGACACCTCGATCTCGATTCCAAGCACATGCTTGAGGTACGGGTGGACGGGATTCCAATTCCAAGCATGTCTTTGGAATCTGGTGCTTCAGAGCCGTCCGACGCACAGGCAGGCACCCCGTCGATCACCTGCCGGTGATCCCGCCACGGTCGCCCCTTCCCTGCGCATCTGGCAGCAGCGGCGCTGTCCGCCCCCTACGCCGTATCCGTCAGCTCACCCAGGCCCACCGCAAGATTGACTCTTGGCCTTGACTAAACGGCGGTGATTTCCACATCTCCGGAGGATGCCTTGGCAGTCAAGGTGGCCGTGGCGGACGGATCGTTGGGGACCTTGACCTCACGCTTGCCCGAGGTGGTGGCCACGGCGACCTTGTACGTGCCGCCGGGGACCTTCAGCGTCATGCTGCCGGATCCGGTGTCCGTCGTGACCGACCGGGGCGCCTTCCTGAAGTCGAGGTGGGCGGTACCCGAGGAGGAGCGGACGTCGGCGCTCGGACCACTGAGCCCCGAGCCGGTGATGCTGCCCGAGGACGTCTCGACCTTCAGCGGGCCGGAGATCTCCTCGGCGCGCACGTCGCCGGAGCTGGTCTGGATATCGGCGGCCGCGACGCCGGCCACGGTGATCCGGCCACTGCTGTTGCTCAGCTTGACCTTGGCGGAGGTGGGGACTGTGAGCTCGTAGTCGATGTAGCAGTTGTCGCAGCCGTTGGTGAAGGTGAGCACCCCGTCGTTGACCTGCTCGGTGGGCTTGGGCCTGGCGCTGTCGCGATAGTGGATCGTGCGGTGGATGGTGACGCCCGGTCCGTTCCCGGTCTTGATGTCGATGGAGCCGCGCCGGGCGCCGGTCACCTCAATCGAAGTGACGGCCTCCTTGACCGTGGTGTCTGCGGTGGTGCTCTTCAGACCGCCATCCGCGTCGGAACAACCCGTCAGCAAAAGACCGACGCTCAGTGCTGCGGGCAAGAGGGCTAAGCGGCGGTCGATGGTCATGGTGCTCCTCTGCATCGAAGATCCTTGGCATGGCCTTGGCACGATATCCAGCTGACCGGTCCGTTCACACGGGGGAGAACCCCCTCATCAGTCACCGATGGGCCATGCAACCGCGCCCCGTCCATCGTCACTGGGACCGAACAAGCTGGAGCCGATACGGCCGGCCTGAACGATTCGTCCTCGCATCAAGGCGGCCGACCACCGTTCAACCGACGAGAAACCCCCGGCCAAGATGGGGTGTTCCTCCACTGTCCTCAGGCTGGGGGCGCACACAGACTGCCAGTCATGACGAATCAAGGGCCGCCCGCCGGGCCGGGCGCCGCAGCGGAAGCAGTGGCGCGACCGCTGATCCCAGGGTCCCGGGACGCGGGTGCGCCCACGGATGCCGCCGGCCGGCCTGTGCGCACCGTCCGCGCTGCACACGGTGCGACCGGCTCCCTGGCCCGCCGCGTCGCCGCCGAGGCGGTCGGGACGGGGCTGCTCGTGGCGGTGGCCGTCGGCTCCGGGATCCAGGCCGCCCAGCTGTCGCACGACGCCGGTGTGCAGTTGCTGGCCGCCTCACTCGCTGCGGTGTTCGGTCTGGGCGTGCTGATCGCGCTGCTGGGGCCGGTGTCCGGGGCGCACCTCAACCCCGCCGTCACCCTCTCCACCTGGTACGCCGGCCGGCGCCACGGCCCCGGACCGACCCTGCGTGAGGTCGCCGCGTACATACCGGCGCAGGTGGCCGGGGCGATCGGCGGCTCGATCCTGGCCGACGCCATGTTCGCGCGGCCGCTGGTGAGGCTCTCCACCCACGAGCGGTCTGCCGGCCACCTCTGGCTGGGCGAGGTCGTCGCCACCGCCGGGCTGATCCTGCTCGTCCTCGGCCTGGAGCGCACCGGCCGTGCCCGGCTGGCGCCGATCGCCGTGGCCTCCTACATCGGAGCCGCCTACTGGTTCACCTCCTCGACCTCCTTCGCCAACCCCGCGATGACCATCGGCCGCGCCCTCACCGACACCCCGGCCGGGATCGCCCCCGCCTCCCTCGTCCCGTTCATCGCGGCCCAGCTGATCGGGGCCGCACTCGGGCTGGGCGCCGTGGCGGTGCTGTACGGGCGCCCCGCGCACCGCGAGGGAGACGGCACGACACCTGTGACCGGCCCCTGATCAGTCGGTGCCCTCGGCCGACGCCGGGCATCCGCTTCCGTGACCGCGGTGAGCAGGCATCGCGTCGTGGGGCTCACCCCTGCGATGCCCCAAGCGCCACCGCGCGGCCGAAACGCATCGAAGGTTTCCGGACAGCGAATGAGAATATGTCCCACTTCGGGGCACCAGGAAGGAAGAACCATTCCCTCAGCAGGAGGCGCACCATGATCGCCCTCGGCATCATCCTGCTCATCGTCGGATTCGTGACCGGCATATCCATCCTGTGGACCATCGGCGTCATCCTGGTGGTGATCGGCGCGATCTTCTGGATCCTGGGCTCCATGGGTCACGCAGTCGCCGGCCGCCGTCACTATTGGTGAGCAGGTGAGCGACCCGGCCGGGACCGACGCGGGACCTGGCGGGATTTCCCCTATCCGAACTGGCCGGGCTGGTAGTCGCCGGCGGGCTGCTGGACGATCACGTTCAAGCGGTTGTAGGTGTTGATGAGAGCGATGAGGGAGACCAGGGCGGCGAGCTGGTCCTCGTCGTAGTGCTTGGCGGCATTGGCCCACGCCTCGTCCGTGACGCCGCCGGCCGCGTCGGCGATGCGGGTGCCCTGTTCGGTCAGTTCCAGGGCAGCGCGCTCGGCGTCACTGAAGACCTGTGCCTCTCGCCAGGCCGCGACCAGGTTGAGGCGAACCGAGGTCTCCCCGGCCTGCGCGGCATCCTTGGTGTGCATGTCGGTACAGAAGCCGCAGCCGTTGATCTGGCTCGCGCGGATCTTCACCAGTTCCTGCGTGGCGGCCGGCAACGTCGAGTCCGAGATCGGCTTGGCCGCCGAGTTGAGGTGCTTCAGGAACTTGCCTGCGACCGGGTTACCGAAGAGGTTCAGACGAGCATCCATGGTGACTCCTATGCCGTTGCTGTTGGCTACACCCCTCTGACGGAACAGCCCGGAGGGGTGTGACAGCAGCAAGTGTGACGTGCGCCACGTGACGGAGACGGCAGGCGGCGCGAGTGTCCGGTGTTCAAGTGCGGCCGTTGACATGCCTCCAGGCCTGTAACTAATTTATTAAAACCTTTCGACGCGAAATAAATTCGATCCGTGATATCCACGATACGCACCGCGTCTTTGCTTCCCACTTGATATAACCCGTCGAAAAGGGCTTGGCCCTTACCTGACCACCGAGGGGAATCATCTTGCAGCGCCGCATGCGACCCGCTCTCCTGGACGGGGAGACCCTGGGGGAAAGCCTGGCACGATTAGCAAAGGCCTCACCGGATTCCCGCGCGAGATTTCCCACCGCCGGCGACGACATCACCGCGGCGGACCTCGATTCGGCATCGGCCGCAGCCGCGCACGAGTTCCTGCGCGCCGGGGTGCGGCCCGGTGACATCGTGGGCGTACTGGTGCCCACCGCCGCCCGTTTCTTCACCACGATCTTCGGGCTCTGGCGGGCCGGGGCGGCGATCAGCGTGCTGCCGGTCCAGGCCGGCTTCAGTGATGTGCGGGCGGTCTCGCACCGTGTTGCGCGGATCGCGGACGTCGCCGGCATGAGCCATCTCGTACTGGACTCCGAGTACGACGAACTCGGCCGCGAACTCGCCACCGCACGGGCCGACTTGACTCTCGTACCCACCCCTTCGCCCGGTGGCGTCGGCGACCTGCGGACCCTGCCCGCCGTGGAGCCCGACTCGCTGGCCGTCGTCCAGTTCACCTCGGGCAGCACCAGCCTGCCCAAGGGCGTGATGCTGCCGCATCGGACCACCATGGCCGGCCTGCGCTCCTGCGTGGTGTCGGGTGCCTTCAGCCCGGACGACGTGTTCGTCCAGTGGGTGCCGACCTTCCACGACATGGGCCTGATCGGGCTGCAGTCGCACTGGCTCAACGGCGCCGACGTCCACGTCTTCGCCCCGATCTCCTTCCTCCGCCGCCCGGGCGCGGTGCTCGAACACTTCGCCGCACACCGCGGAACGGTGATCACCGGACCCAACTTCTCCTACGACCACCTGCTCGACAACGTGCCGGCCGAGCAACTCGCCGCGCTCGACCTGTCCAGCTGGCGGCTGGCGTTCAACGGCGCCGAACCGGTCAGCTCGGCCACCGTACGGCGGTTCACCGAGGCGCTGGCGCCGAGCGGCGTCGACCCGTCGGTGATGTACCCGGTGTACGGCATGGCCGAGGCGACCCTGTCGATCAGTTACCCCAGCCCTGGTGACACCGCGACGATCCGCGCCGTGGACCGCGACGAACTCGCCAGGACCGGCACCGCGCGTGCCGTGGCGGAGAGCGCGCCCGCGGCCAAACCGGTCGTCTCCGTCGGACGCGCGGTGCACGGCATCGACCTCCGGATCGTCGGCGAGGACGGGGCAGTGGCCGCGGACGGTGTGCTCGGGGAGATCCAGATCGCCGGCGCATCGGTGACCACCGGGTACTTCCGTGATCCCGAGGCGACGAAGGCGGCGTTCGACAACGGCTGGCTGCGCACCGGCGATCTCGGTTTCCTGCTCGACGGCGAGTTGTACGTCACCGGGCGGCGCAAGGAGATGATCGTGGTGCGCGGCCAGAACTTCTTCCCCGACGACGTCGAGAAGGTCGCGCGCGCTGTACCGGGCGTGTACCGCCGACGCTGTGTCGCGTTCTCTGACAACGATGCCGACGGCGGCGAGCGGATCGGCGTCATCGTGGAGGCCGGTGACGATCCCGCCGCGGTGTACCAGGAGGTCCGCAGACGGGTGGCAGCCGAGCTGGATCTGTCCCAGGTACAGGTCTACGTGGTCAAACCCCGCTGGATCCCCCGCACCACGAGCGGCAAATGGCAGCGCGTGCTGGCCGCGCGGCGCGTCACCACCGATCTCGACGCACGGGTGTTCCCCACCACCGGAAGCTCAGAGCAGGGAGAACGGGTGTGAACAGCAAAACGGAGTCGGCGGCCGGCGTCCCGCTCCTCGCGGACGACCGGATGCACAGCGCCCGGGTGTTCGCCGGCTATCAGCATGCGACCTGGGAGCTGCACCACATCCCGTGGGAAGAGTTCCGGGCCGATCAAGTGCTGCCCGAGCACATCGTGTTCGCCAAGGGCGCCATCGTGGGCGAGTCGAACGTCATCGCCGCGACCCACGGCCTGCTCAACGAGTTCTCCGACGACTACGACTTCTCGCAGTTCGCGACCATCTGGGGCTACCAGGAGATCCAGCACCACATCGCCTTCCAGACCTGGCTCCAACTGGCCGGGCACAGCATCGACCACGGCACGATCGCCTCGATGCGCGAGGCGTACCCGCCGGGGGTGAGCAGGGCCGCCACCCTGGCCACCAACGTCATCTGCGAGGTCCTCGCCACGCATGCGTACAAATGCGTCGCCCGCAGCATGCAGGAGCCGGTCCTCGCCGCGATCCTGAAGAAGGCCAGCGGCGACGAGGCGCGGCACGCACGGGAGTTCGTGCACTACACCGCGCAGCAGCTGGCGGCGCGGCCGGAGGAATGCGCGTCGGTGGTGGAAACCCTGTACATCTACATGGGCACCACCCGCGACCTGTACCGGCATCCGGTCAGCCGGTTCAAGGGGAGCCTGCCCGAGCTGCAGAACCACGAGACCATCGACGAGATGTTCGCGTACTTCGCCGAGGTGGACGAAGACGGCAGTGAATGGGCCAAGTGCTGCGAGCAGTTGTTCAAGTACTTCTCCGCGCTCACCGGCTACAAACTCACGAAGATGTCCGACGTACGGCGGGCCATCGCCGAGGAGTCGTCGCGGGAGAAGGTCTCCGCGTGAGCGCCGCTTCGGACACCGCCGGCGAGACGATCGAACTCCCCTGGCACGCGGAGCCGTCCTTCAACTGCTTCGGCTGCTCGCCACGCAATCCGATCGGTCTCCAGCTGAGCCTGAAACAGCTGCCGAACGGGGACTACGCGGCCGAGACGACGTTCTCGGAGAACTACGCCTCCTACCCGGGGATCGTGCACGGCGGCATCGTGAACGTGCTGGTGGACGAGGTGATGGGCGACACTCTCGCGCTGGTCCACGGTCTGCTCGCGTTCTCCGTGACCCTGCGCAGCAAGATGCTGCTGCCGCTCCGGGTGGGCGAGCCGTATCTGACCGTCGCGCGGATCAGCGGCCGGGGCAACGGGGTGCTGCACACCGAAGCCGAGATCACCGGGCCCGGCGACGCGTTGCACGTCATGGCCACCGGTACCTACCAGCCGATCCGCTCCGAGCAGGCCAAGGCCCTCATGGAACTGGACGATGCCGCCTTCGGCCGCGTCCGGCACTACTTCGACCACGGGACAGGAGAATCATGACCAGCGAGCCGTTAAGCCGCGAGGAGATCGCCGCGAGCACCATCGAGTGTCTGGCCACCGAGCTGGAGGTCTCCCCCTCCGACATCGATCTCCACGACGTGCTCAAGGGATTGCCCGGTGCCGACTCGATGAAGCTTCTGAGGGTGGTGTCCAAGCTGGAGCGGCGGTGGGACGCCGAGTTCGACGACGAGGCCATCTTCGCCGCGGAGACGGTCGACGACCTGATCACGCTGGTGCAGAAGTACATCGGCGAGGAACCGGCGACGGCATGACCTCCCTGACCCCGCAAGAGGCCTATCAGGCCACCAACAGGCACTACGAGCTGCCGGCCGAACTGTTCGGCATCTACCTCGACCAGCGGCTCAAGTACAGCTCCGGGCTGTATGCCGACGAGCACACCGACCTCGACCAGGCGCAGACGGACAAGCTGCATTTCGTGGCGCGGCAGCTCGGCCTCACCGGTGGTGAGCGGCTGCTCGACATCGGGTGCGGCTGGGGCAGCCTGACCCTGTTCATGGCGCGGGAGTACGGCTGCCGCGTCACGGGGGTCACACCGTCACGCCCGCAGGCCGAGTACATCCGGGCGCAGGCGGAGAAGGCGGGCGTGGCCGGCCTGGTCACGCTGGAACTCGGGTCGTTCACCGACGCCGAGGTCGCCGGGCGGTTCGACGCGGTCACCCTGCTCGGTTCGATCGTGCACATGCCGAACCGCACGGCGGTGCTGCGCAAGGTGTACGGGCTGTTGCGGCCCGGCGGGTCGATGTACCTGTCGGAAAGCTGCTTCAAGGACCACGCGGCCTACGAGGAGTTCTCGCGGCGGCCGGGCACCAAGCACGTCACCGAGGGGATCTTCGGGTTCGCCGACATGGTGCCGCTCTCGGTGCTCGTGGAGGCGGTGGAATCGGCCGGCTTCAGCCTCACCGATCTCACGGACCTCACCGCGCACTACCACCGCACCATCGAGGAATGGGAACGGCGGGTCGAAGCCGCGCGCGACCGGGTCGAACTGGTCGCGCCGGGCATGAGCGAGCCGCTCATCCGGTATCTCCGCACGGCCAACGCGGGCTGGGGCTACACCACGAAGCACTACGCGCTGAGCGCGCTGAAATCCCGGATGGGTCCGACGGAGGCACCGTGAACGAAACCCTGCCCGAGGAAGAGGCGGAGCGTTTACGGCTGCCCATCGCCCCCGGGGAGATGCGCGAGCTGACCCGGACCGCGGTCGGTCGCGCCGCGTCGCGTCAGTGGTCGGTCGACGAGCTGTCCTGGGCGACGCTGCGGCCGGAGCAGCTCACCGACACCGACCGGTCGGTGGTCCGGTTCATCACGTTCGTCGAGGACCACATCCCCGGGTATCTCACCTATTTCCTGGACGCCTTCCCCGTGTCCGGCGCCGACCTGGCGATCGAGGAGTTCTGTTTCAACCGGGAGTACTTCCGGTTCCTGATCTCCTGGGCGAACGAGGAGGAACGGCACGCGTCGGTCCTGACCAGGTACCAGGTCGAGGCCGGCATCAGCGATCCCGAGACGCTGATGCGGGAGCTGGCCGAGGAGGGCCGCAAGAAATTCGCCCTGCCGTACGAGAACCCGGTGCAGGCGTTCACCTACACGCTGGTGCAGGAGAAGGCCACCCAGCTGTTCTACCAGCGGTTCAGAACGGTGGCGAAGGAACCGGTGCTGCGCGATCTGCTGCACCGGCTGGCCAGGGACGAGGCCCGGCACTTCGCCTTCTACAGCGAACTCGTCGACGCCTACATCAGACGGCACGGGCTCGCGGCGACGGTGCCGGACCTCAAGGACGTGCTGTCCACCTTCCGCATGCCTCTCGCGGACACGCTGAACGGATACTGGCGGTGGTCACTGAAGATCACGGACGCCACGTCCTACGACCACACCGAGGCGTACGACGCGCTGGTCCGGCTCGTCAACGGATTCGCCACGTCGAGCGGCAGGGCCTCGGCGGCCGACCTGGCCGAGTTCGTACACCGGATCCGCGGGATCTGACCAACCACTACAGGACAGGGTCCTATGCAACCGAGCAGCACTGCCGGTCCGGCGTCCGTCGCGGTCATCGGCATATCCCCTTGTTCTGCAGCGGCTGCCCCGGCCGAGGCGGCGCTGCGGGCGCTGGAGAACGCCGGCGTCGTACCGGAACGGCTGCGGGACACGGCGGCCGGGGTGTTCGCCATGGCGCAGGCCGACCTGATCGCCACCGAACTCGGCGTGCTCGGGCCCGTGCTGACGCTGGACACCCTGCCCGCCGGGGTGGTCCACCTGGCCTGCCAGAGCATCCGCGCGGGCGAGTCCGCGCTCGCGCTCGCCGGGGTCCTCGCACCCGACGGGAGCAGCGCCTTCCTGGTGCTGAAGCCGGCCTCGGCCGCGGTGGCCGAAGGCGACCCGATCCATTGCGTGATCGACGGGAGCGCCCTGGGCCGGGGCGACGTCGTACGGCAGGCCTGTGCGCGCTCCGGGGTGGGCCCCGACGGCATCCACTTCGTCTGGCGGCACGGCTATCGCGCGGCCGAGGCTCCGCTGGACGGGCTCCTCGACGGCGCCGAGCCGGGCGAGGAGCAGGACGCGGTGACGGCTCTGCTGGACCTGCCCGTGCTGCTCGGCCGGAGACACGTTCCCGTACCGGGCGTTGCGCTCGGCCCGGACAGCCGTCTGACCGCCCTGTTCGGCTGCGTGGACGGGGCGGGTACGGCCTGCGCGCTGGTGCTGTCGCAGCCGCCCGCACGGACACGGCAGTCGACCAGGACCGTGGTCCCGACGCTGCCGGTGGTGCTGTCGGCGGACAGTGAGGAGACACTGCGCGGCAAGGCGGAGAGCCTGCGCGTCCGCCTGGCCGAGCCGGACGGCCCGGATCTGCTCGACACCGCGCACACCCTGGCGGTCGCCCGGCAGCACCAGCCGCACCGGGCGGTGCTGCTCGCCTCCGACCGCGCGGAGCTTACCGAGGGGCTCGGTGAACTCGCCGCGGGCCGGGGCGGCGCCGGGGAGGCCGGCGCCGGGCGCAAGGTGGCTTTCCTCTTCCCCGGTGAGGGTGGGCAGCGGCCGGGTATGGGACGACAGCTGTATCCCCTGTTCGACGTGTTCGCCGACGCGCTCGACGAAGTGTGCGCCCACATGGAGGCGGTCTCCACCTGGTCGGTGCGTGAGCTGCTGCTCGGCGACGGCCACACCGAGGTCGCACCGGCCGACCAGGCGCTCTACACGCAGGACGCTCTGTTCGCCCTCCAGGTGGCGCTCTTCAGGCAGTTCGAGGACTGGGGGGTGCGCCCGGACTATGTTGCGGGGCACTCGGTGGGGGAACTGGCCGCGGCGACGGTGGCCGGGGTGTTCTCCCTGCCCGACGTCTGCGCGTTGCTGGCCGAGCGGATCCGGCTGTTCCGGGAGAAGACACCCGTCGGCGGCGCGATGGTCGCCCTGCGGGTCTCGGAGGCCGAGGCGCTCGAGTCGCTGACCGGGTTCGAGCACCTGGCCGGGGTCTCCGCGGTGAACGCCCCGAACTCCGTGGTGATCTCGGGCGACCGCGACACGGTGCTGCGGATCGCCGGGCTGTGGTCGGAGCGCGGGCGCAAGGTGAAGCAGCTGCCGGTCGACCGGGCCTTCCATTCACCGCACATGGCAGCGATGGCCGCCGACTTCGAGCAGTTCGCCCGCGGTCTGTCCCGGCAACCGCCGGGTATTCCCCTCGTCCCGGTCCACAACGGGCTCGGCTCGGATCCCGGGGTGGTCAGCCTGCCCGAGTACTGGGGTGCGCAGGTGCGTGGCACCGGGCATTTCCTCTCCTGTGTAACCGGTCTCGACGCGGCGGGCGTGGACACCTACGTGGACATGAGCGCCAACGGTGTGCTCGCCGCGCTGGTCGAGGAGACACTGCCCGAGCCGGTCGCCTCGGCCGCGCTGGTCACCGCCGCCCTGCGCGGCGGCGCCGAGCAGTCGGATCTGCACGCCGTCCTCGGCACGCTGGGCGAGTTGCACACCCATGGCGTCCCGGTGCGGTGGCCCGCGGTCTTCCGCGGCTGGGGCGGCCGGCGCATCCATCTGCCGGCCGACGTGGCACAGCCGCCCTCGCGCGCCGTATCCCGGCCGGCAGATCTGCGCCGGGTGATCCGGACCGAGACCGAGGCGATGATCGTGGGCGGCTACGGTCCCGACCGGTCGTTCTTCGACCTCGGGCTGGACTCCCTCGCCGCCGTGGAACTGGTGAAACGGCTGCGGAAGCGGACCGGGCTCAAGATCGCCACCGCCGCGCTCTTCGACCACCCCACCCCGAACCGGCTGGCCGCGCACCTGGAGAACCGTGCAACCCGGCCGATGCCCGCCCTCCCCCGCCGCACCGGTTCGGACGAGCCGATCGCCATCGTCGGGATGAGCTGCCGCTTCCCCGGCGGGGTGCAATCGCCCGAGGACCTGTGGCGGTTGATCGTCTCGGACCGTGACGCCATCTCGGCGATGCCGGAGGACCGCGGCTGGGATCTGGCCGGCCTGTACGACCCGGAACGGGAACGGCCGGGCACCAGCTATGTGCGCCAGGGCGGGTTCCTGCACGACGCCGCGGAGTTCGATCCCGCGTTCTTCGGCATCGGCGGACACGAGGCGCTCGACATGGACCCGCAGCAGCGGTTGCTGCTCGAACTGTCCTGGGAGGCCTGTGAACGGGCCGGGATCGACCCGGCCACGCTGCGCGGCAGCGACACCGGGGTCTACGCCGGCTTGTCCCACGGTGACTACGGCACCGGTCCCGGGCACGGGGACATCGCCGTACGACCGCATCTGGCGATCGGGACCGTGGCCAGTGTGGCCTCCGGCCGGATCTCGTTCGCCTTGGGGCTGGAAGGGCCCAATCTCTCGATCGACACGGCGTGTTCGTCGTCGCTGGTCGCCCTGCATCTCGCCGCCGCCGCGCTGCGCCGTGGCGAGTGCTCGCTGGCCCTGGCGGGCGGGGTGACCGTGCTGTCCTCGCCCAAGGTGTTCATCGAGTTCAGCCGCCAGGGCGGGCTGGCGCCGGACGCGCGGCTGAAGCCGTTCGCCGAGGATGCCGACGGCACCGTCTGGGCGGAGGGCGGTGGGATGCTCCTCGTGGAGCGGTACTCCGACGCACGCCGCAACGGCCATCCGGTGCTCGCCCTGATCGCAGGCTCCGCGGTCAACTCCGACGGAGCGAGCAACGGGCTCACCGCGCCCAACGGGGCCGCTCAGCACCGGCTGCTGGTCACCGCGCTCGCCGACGCCCGGCTCGGGCCGTCCGACGTGGACGTCGTGGAGGCGCACGGCACCGGCACGAAGCTCGGCGACCCGATCGAAGCCGGCGCGCTGCTGGAGGCGTACGGGGCGCACCGGCCGCCGGGCCGGCCGCTGCTGGTGGGCTCCGTGAAGTCCAACCTGGGGCACACGCAGGCCGCGGCGGGCGCGGCAGGTGTGATGAAGATGGTGCTGGCCATGCGGCACGGGGTGATCCCGGCCACCCTCAACGTCGACCGGCCCAGCCCGCACGTGGACTGGGACGCGGGGCTGCGGCTGGTGACCGAGCGGACTCCGTGGCCCGATGCGGGCCCTCTGCGGCGGGCGGGCGTGTCGTCGTTCGGGATCGGCGGCACCAACGCGCACGTGATCCTTCAGCAGCCGCCCGCCGAGCCGGTGGCTGCGGCGGAGCCCACGAAGACCGTCCCGCCCGTGTGGACGCTCTCCGGCGGCTCGGAGGCGGCGCTGCGCGCCCAGGCCGGACGGCTCGCCGCGCACGGGGACACCCGTCCCGAGCTCACCGCGCACGACCTCGGCTTCTCACTGGCCACGACCCGGTCGGCGCTGACCCACCGGGCCGTACTCACCGGTGGTGACAAGGATCGGCTGCGGCGTTCGCTGACCGCGCTGGCGGCGGGCAGGACCGACCCCGGACTCACCGTCGGCACGGTGGCCGAGGGCGGCCTGGCCTTCCTGCTGACCGGACAGGGAAGCCAGCGCGTGGGCATGGGACGCGCCCTGTATGCCGCGTACCCGGTCTTCGCCGAGGCTTTCGACGAGGTGTGCGCCGGGCTGGGCCTGCCGGTGAAAGAGACGGTGTTCGGTACGGATCAGGAGGCCCTGGACCGGACCGAGTTCGCACAGACCGGGCTGTTCGCCCTCGAGGTGGCGCTGTTCCGGCTGCTCGACAGCTGGGGCATCCGCCCGGACCTGCTGCTGGGGCACTCGGTCGGCGGGCTGACCGCGGCCCATCTGGCCGGGGTGCTGTCCCTGCCCGACGCGTGCCTGCTGGTCGCGGCGCGGGGCGCGCTCATGCAGGCGTTGCCCGAGGAAGGGGCGATGTACGCGGTGGCGGCGTCGCCGGACGAGGTCGAGCCGCTGCCGCCCGGGGTGTCGCTGGCGGCGGTGAACGGGCCCCGGTCGGTGGTGCTCTCCGGGGTCGAGGAGGCGGTCGTCGCGCTGGCGGAGCACCTGCGTGCACAGGGACGACGGACCAAGCGTCTGCGGGTCAGCCACGCGTTCCATTCGTCCCTGATGGATCCGCTGCTCGACGCGTTCCGCGCGGTCGCGGAGAGTCTGGTCTACAGCCCGCCCGAGATCCCCGTCGTGTCCGATGTGACCGGGCGTCCTGCCACTGCCGACGAGCTGTGTTCCCCCGAGTACTGGGTTCGCCATGTGCGTGGCACGGTCAGGTTCCTGGACGGGATGCGGACGCTGCAGGACGAGGGCGTCACGACGTTCCTGGAGCTGGGACCGGAGACGACGCTCACCGAGATGGCCGCCGACTGCCTCACCGAGACCGTCGAGGCGACGGTGATCCCGGTCCTGCGGCAGGACGACGTGCTGGGCGCCGTCGCGGCCCTGCAGGTCCGTGGCCACGGACCGGACTGGTCGATGTGGTACGCGGGGAGCGGGGCACGCCGGGTCGACCTGCCCACGTACGCCTTCCAGCGCAAGCGGTTCTGGCTGCTGCCCGACGCGGTGGACAGCCGGTCCCGGCAGCCGGACTCGGCGTTCTGGGCGGCGGTGGAGAGCCAGGACCTCCAGCGCCTGGCCGAACTGCTGGGCACGAGCACCGAGCAGAAGCTCAGCGACCTGGTGCCCGCGATGGCGCGGTGGTGGCGTACCCGTGACCGGGAAGCGGCGATGGACGGGCTGCGGTACCGGATCAGCTGGCAGCCCGCGGCGGACCAGGTCGCCGGCCGGCGGAACTGGCTGATCGTCCACTCCGCGGACCTGCCCGTACCGGAGCTGCTCGCGGACGCGCTCGGCGTCCGGACGCTGCCTCTCGGCATCGGCGCGGACCGCGCGGAGATCGCCGAGCGGCTCGCCGCGAACGCCGAACCCGTCGACGGGGTGCTGTCTCTCCTGGCGCTGGACGAGCGGGAGCGTCCCGGATCGGCCGAGCTGCCCGTGGGACTCGCGCTGACCACGGCGCTCGTCCAGGCCATGGGGGATGCCGAACTCGACGTGCCGTTGTGGTGCGCGACGCAGGGAGCGGTGTCCACGGGCCACGGCGACCGGCTCGACAGCCCGGCGCAGGCCATGGTGTGGGGGCTCGGCCGGGTCGCGGCACTGGAGCACCCCCAGCGGTGGGGCGGGCTGGTCGATCTCCCGCCCACGGTGGATGCGGAGGCGGCCGAGCGGCTGGCCGGGGTGCTGTCCGGTGCGGAGGACCAGGTCGCCGTGCGCGCCTCCGGGGTGTTCGTCCGGCGTCTGCTGCACGCACCGGTAGGAGACGCGCCCCGGCGTGACTGGCCCCTGCGCGGGACCACGCTCATCACCGGAGCGTTCGGCGCGCTGGGCAGGCGGGTCGCCCGGTGGCTCGCCGCGGCAGGAGTCGAGCGGCTGCTCCTGACGGGCAGGCACGCGAACGATCCCGAGCTGGTGGCCGAACTGACCGCGCTCGGCGCCGAGGTCGACACCGCCGCCTGTGACGTGGGCGACCGGGACGAAGTGGCGGCCCTGCTCGCCCAGATCCCCGAGGACCGCCCGCTGGCCGCGGTCGCGCACGCGGCCGGGGTCCTGGACGACGGTGTGATCGACGCGCTGGACCCGCACCGGTTGGAGCGGGTCCTGCACGCGAAGGCCGGGGGTGCGAAGCACCTCCACGAACTCGCGGGCGACGTCGCGGTGTTCGTGCTGTTCTCCTCGGCCACCGGCGCGGTGGGCAACGCCGGTCAGGCCAACTACGCGGCCGCGAACACGTACCTCGACGCGCTGGCCGAGCAGCGTCGCGCCGACGGGCTCGCGGCCACGTCGGTGGCCTGGGGGCCGTGGGGAGCCGGCGGCATGGCGGTGGACGGGGCGGACGCGGACGTCGTCGGTGCACGACTGCGCCGCAACGGCATGACGGTACTCGACCCGGAGCTGGCGATCGCCGCACTGGCCCTGGCCTTCGGACATGACGAGTCCGGGCTGGTGATCGCGGACGTGGACTGGGCGCGCTTCCTCTCGGTGTTCGCCACCACCCGGCACAGCCCCCTGCTCGCGAACCTGCCCGAAGTGCAGCAGAGCAAGGCTGCCGCGCCCCCCGAGGAGGTCTCCTCACTCGTACGGCGGCTTGCCGGAATGTCCGCTGCCGAGCGGGCCCGCGCGCTGCGCGACCTGGTGTGCCACCACGCAGCGCGGGTGCTCGGGCACGACTCCGCCGCGCAGATCCGGCCGGGCAAGCCCTTCCACGAACAGGGGCTCAACTCCCTGGGTGTCGTGGAGTTGCGCAACCAGCTGAGCACGGAGACCGGGCTGCGGGTGCCCGCGAGCGCGCTGTTCGACCATCCCACGCCGACCGCGCTGGCCGGGTATCTGGACGCGGCACTCGCCCCGGCTCCCGAGGAGCCCGAGCACACCGCCCAGGCGGAGTACGGGACAGCGGATCTCGACACCATGCTGAGCCGCGCCGAACAAGAGCTCTCCTTGACGCTGAAGGACCGCCTCGATGACTGATGACGGCAAGGTGCTCGACACCCTGCAGCGCCTCACCGCCGCGCTGCGGGAGACCCGGGAGCGGCTGCGGGTGGCCGAGGCGAGCGCACACGAGCCCGTCGCCGTGGTGGGCATGGGCTGCAGATACGCCGGGGGCGTGAGCGACCCGGACGGGCTGTGGCGGCTGCTGCGCGAGGGCCGCGACGCGGTGACGCCGTTTCCCGCCGACCGCGGGTGGCCGGAGGAGTTCACCGGCGCGGCGGCGTTCCTTTCCGACCCGGCCTGGTTCGACGCCCGCTTCTTCGGGATCGGTCCCCGTGAGGCCCTGTCGATGGACCCGCAGCAGCGGCTGATGCTGGAGATCTCGTGGGAGGCGGTGGAGCGGGCCGGAATCGATCCGGTGTCCCTGCGCGGCTCCCGCACCGGGGTGTTCACCGGGACCAGCGACCACGACTACCGCAGGCTGCTGGGCGAGGTCAGCAACCACAACGAGCACGGTGACCACCTGGCGACGGCCACCGCGGCGAGCGTGCTGTCCGGGCGGGTCTCCTATCTGCTCGGTCTGGAGGGCCCGTCGGTCTCGATCGACACCGCGTGCTCCTCCTCGCTCGTGGCCCTGCACCTGGCCGTTCGGTCGCTGCGCTCCGGGGAGTGCGATCTCGCGCTGGCCGGGGGCGTCCTGGTGATGTCCACGCCCGGCGTGTTCGCCGCGTTCCACGGCAACGGCGGGCTGGCCGCCGACGGCCGTTGCAAAGCGTTCGCGGAGGCGGCGGACGGCGTCGGCTGGGGCGAGGGCGCCGGCGTCGTCCTCGTCGAGCGGCTGGCGGACGCCCTTGCCCACGGTCACCCCGTGCTGGCGGTCGTTCGGGGCACCGCGATCAACTCCGACGGCGCGTCCAACGGGCTGACCGCGCCGAACGGGCTCTCGCAGCAGCGCGTCATCCGCGACGCGCTGGCCGACGCCGGGCTGCGCAGCCGGGATGTGGACGCCGTGGAAGCGCATGGCACGGGGACCCGGCTGGGCGACCCGATCGAGGCATCGGCGTTGCAGGCCGTCTACGGCCGCGACCGGGAAACCCCACTGGCCCTCGGGTCGGTGAAGTCGAACATCGGGCACACCCAGGCCGCGGCCGGCATCGCCGGAGTACTCAAGACGGTGCTGGCGCTGCGGCACCGGACCCTCCCGAAGACGCTGCACGTGGACAGCCCGTCGTCGCATGTGGACTGGAACTCGGGCGCGTTGGAGCTGCTCACCGAGAGCCGCCCCTGGCCGGCCGGTGCGGGCCGGCCCCGGCGCGCCGGGGTGTCCGCGTTCGGGATCAGCGGCACCAACGCCCATGTGATCCTCGAAGAGGCGCCGTCCGTCGGGGCGCCCGAGGCCGTCGAGGGTCAGCCGCTGCCGTGGGTACTGTCCGCGCGGACCGATTCCGCGCTGCGCGCCCGGTCGAGACAGCTGCTGTCGCACCTGGACGGCAGGGAACCGGCGGCTCTCGCGCACGCGCTGGTCACCTCCCGCAGCACGTTCGATCACCGTGCGGTGGTGCTCGACGCCGATCCGCGGACCGGGTTGACCGCGCTGAGCCGGGGCAGCGCCGCGCCGGGCCTCGTCACGGGCACGGCCGACCTGACGGGCAAGGTGGTGTTCGTCTTCCCCGGCCAGGGCGGACAGTGGCCGGGAATGGCCGCCGACCTGCTGGATTCGTCTCCGGTGTTCCGGGAACACGTCGACCGCTGCGCCGAGGCGCTGGCCCCGCATGTCGGCTGGGACCTGCCGGCAGTGCTGCGGCAGCAGCCGGGGGCGCCTTCGCTGGAGCGCGTGGACGTGGTGCAGCCGGCGCTGTTCGCGGTCATGATCTCCCTCGCCGGCCTCTGGCGCGCCTCGGGTATCGAGCCGGATGCCGTGGTGGGCCACAGCCAGGGAGAGATCGCGGCGGCGCATGTCGCGGGCGCGCTGTCCCTGGAGGATGCGGCGTTGGTGGTCGCCCTGCGCGCGAAGGCGCTGACGGAGCTGTCCGGCCGTGGCGGCATGGCTTCGGTGGAGCTGCCCGCGGACGAACTGCGGTCCCGGCTGGACGAGCGGCTGTCGATCGCGACGGTCAACGGGCCGGGGTCGACGGTGGTCGCCGGAGCCGTCGACGCTCTCGACGCCTTGCTGGCCGACCTGGCCGAGGCCGGCGTGCGGGTGCGCAAGCTGGCGGTGGACTACGCGTCCCATTCGCCGGAGGTGGAGCGCGTCCGCGACCGCGTCCTCGCCGAGCTGGCGCCGGTTTCGCCGAAGGCCACGGAGATCCCCTTCCATTCCGCGGTGACCGGCGGCGTACTCGCCGGGCCGGAGCTGGACGCCGGGTACTGGTACCGGAACCTGCGCCTGCCCGTGCGGTTCCACGACGCCGTCGCGGGGCTCGCGGTGCCGGAGCACTCGTTCTTCGTGGAGGTCGGCCCGCATCCCGTACTGGTCCCGGCGGTGCTGGAAGCCGTCGGCGACAAGGCCGTGGTCGTCGGATCGCTGCGTCGCCAGGAGGACGGCCGCAGGGCGCTGCTCGGCTCCCTCGCCGAGCTGTACGTCCGCGGTCTCGGGCCGCGATGGACCGCGTGGGCGGCGCCGGACACACCCGCGTTCGCCGAGCTGCCGACGTATCCGTTCGAACGCAAGCGGTACTGGCTGATGCCGGGTGAGGCCAGAAGCGGTGGTCATCCCGTTCTGGGGACGGCTGTCGAGCTGGCGGAGAGCGACGAGTTCGTGCTGACCGGACGCCTGTCGGTGGCGTCGTCCGGGTGGCTGGCCGACCACCGGGTGCTGGACGAGGTGATCCTGCCCGGCACCGCCTGGCTCGACTTCGCGCTGCACGCGGGCGCAGCGGCTCAGTGTGCCACGGTCGAGGAACTGACCCTGGAACGGCCGCTGGTCCTGCCCGACGACGGTGCCGCGACGGTGCAGCTGCGCGTCGGCGCACCGGATCGCACCGGGCGCCGCAGCCTGGACCTCCATGCGCGAGTGGACGGTGCGGACTGGGTGCGTCACGGTCAAGGCGTGCTGAGCCCGGCGCCTGCCGAGCCCGAGGAACTCGAGGAGTGGCCGCCCGCCGGTGCGGAGCCGGTCCCGCACGCCGGGCTCTATCCCTCACTCGTGGACCGAGGGTTGCGCTACGGCCCGGCGTTCCAGGGGCTGCGGACGGTGTGGCGGCGCGGCGACACGGTCTTCGCCGAGGTGGCCTGCCCGGTGGACGCCCGCGGTTTTGTGGTCCATCCGGCGCTGCTGGACTCCGCTCTGCACGCGCTCGGATTCGGTGGCGAGGCCCCGGCATCCGACGGCCCGTTGCTCCCGTTCGCGTGGACCGGTGTGAGCGCGCGGGCGGCCGAGCCGTCCACGCTGCGGGTGCGGTTGCAGGGGTCGTTCGACGGCGGGGTACGACTGACCGTCACCGACGGCGAGGGCGAGCCGGTGTTGTCCGTGGACTCACTGGTGCTGCGGCCGGCTGCCGTGCGGACGGATGCCCCGCAGGACGCGCTGTTCCGGAACAAGTGGGTCGAGGTGCACCCCGCGGGCGGTGTCGCGTCGGACAGCATCGCGGCCGTGGGATTCGAGACCGACCGGTTCCCCGCTTTCGCCGACTTCCGCGCCCTGGAGAAGGCGATGTCCGCGGGTCTGCCGGCGCCCGGCGCGGTGCTCGTCGCAGGCTCCGCCGGTTCGGTACGGGAATCCGCGCACCGCGCACTGAGGCTGGTCCAGCGCTGGATCGCGAGCCCGGAGTTCGCCGATTCCAGGCTGGTGTTCCTCACCTCGGGCGCGGTGGGCGCCAGGTCCGGCGACGACGTCCCCGACCTGGCCGGGGCAGCCGTCATCGGCCTGGTCCGGTCGGCGCAGACCGAGGAACCGGGCCGGTTCGTCCTGCTGGACGCCGACGAGATCACCCCGCAGACGATGGCCGCCGCCCTGGCCGCGGACGAACCGGAGGTCGCTCTGCGCGGCGGACAGGTGCTGGCCCGCCGGCTGGTGCGGGCCGCTGCGCGGGGCGCCGGGACGTTCGGCGGGCCCGAGGACACGGTACTGATCACCGGCGGCACCGGCACGCTCGGCCGGCTGCTGGCCCGCCACCTGGTCACCGCGCACGGGGTGCGGCGCCTGGTCCTGGTCAGCCGCCGCGGCCAGGCACCCGGACTTCGGCACGAACTCACCTCTCTGGGCGCTGCCGTCACCGTCGCCGCCTGCGATGTCGCGGACCGGACGGAGCTGGCCCAACTCCTCGCCGCGCACCGCCCGACGATCGTCGTCCACGCCGCCGGGGTACTCGACGACGGCGTGGTGACGACCATGACCCAGGACCGCATCGACGCTGTCCTGCGCCCGAAGGCGGAGGCCGCGCTCGCCCTGCACGAGCTGACCCAGGACCTGCCGCTGAAGTCGTTCGTGCTGTTCTCTTCGGCTGCCGCCACCGCGGGCAGCGCGGGCCAGTCGAACTACGCAGCCGCCAACGCCGTACTCGACGCGCTGGCGCACCACCGGCGCGCACGGGGGCTGCCTGCGCTCTCGCTCGCCTGGGGACTGTGGGCGGAACGCAGTGACATGACCCGTCATCTCGACAGGGCGGCGGACTCCCTGTCCACGAAGGAGGCACTGGCGCTCTTCGACGCCGCGGTCGCGCTCGACGACCCGGTCCTGGTGCCCGCCCGGATCGGCCTGCGCGACCAGGGCAGGCCCCTGCTGCGCGAACTGGTGAGCCGGCCGGAAACCCCGGATGCCGGTCTGCGTCACCTGCTCGGCCGCCTCGGCGAACCGGAGCGGGATGAGGCGCTGCTCGACCTGGTGCTGGGCAAGACCGCGCTGGCTCTCGGACATGACGGCACGGACGAACTCAGCGCGCACGCCGGGTTCCTGGAGATGGGCGTGGACTCACTGGCCGCCGTCCGCATCCGCAACCACCTCAACGAGGCCCTCGACACGCGGCTGCGGCCGACCGTCGTCTTCGACCATCAGACGCCGCTGTTGCTGGTCCGGCATCTGACGGAGGTGCTGGCCCGCCCGCAGGACGAACCGGCAGCGGAGGAGGAGCGCGAGACCGTCAGCCAGATGCTCGTCCGGATCGCCGCCACCGACTGGGCGCGGCGGCGCGCCTCCTACACCTCGCTTGACGAGCTGCCGAGGATCCCACGCCCGACCCGGCTCGCCAGTGGCCCGCAGGGACCGGCTCTGGTGTGTGTCACCTCGGCCGTGGGCACGTCGGATCCGGTGCAGTACGCGCGCCTGGCAAAGCCGTTCCAGGGCGAGCGAGACGTATGGGTGTTGCGGCAAGTGGGTTTCCGCAGCGGCGAAGCGCTCCCGGACAGCCCGGAAGTGCTGTTGGAGACGCACGCCGCCGCTCTGCGGGCAGAGCTGGGAGAGCGTCCCTTCGTCCTCGCCGGTCTCTCCTCCGGCGGGCTGATCGCCCACATGCTCGCCCGGTACCTGTACGACCAGGGCAGGCCACCCGCCGGCGTCATACTGCTGGACAGCTACTCCCCCGGCGACGACGAACGGCTCGCCTTCCTGGCCCCCGGTCTGCGGGGCGAGTTGCAGGACCGGGCCGATGACCCGAATGTCGCGATACCCGGCGACGACAACTGGATCACCGCCATGCTGCACTACGACACGTTCGACTGGCCGTTCCACGACCTGCCGGCCCCGGTGCTGTTCGTGCGCGCGGGGTCCCCGCTGGAGGGCTGGCCTGCGGACTGGGCACCGGTCTGGCCGTTCGACCACACCGCCGTGGTCACCCGTGGCAACCACTTCACCATGATGGAGGACGAAGCCCCGTACACCGCGGGCCTGATGCGTGACTGGTTGCGGGACACCTTCGGCTGATGCCGGCCGGGGCCCGGCTCACGGACCCCGGCCGTTTCTCGTGCCGGTCCAGGTCAGTGCATCAGCCTGAGGGGCAGCTCCTGCAGGCCCCGGAAGCTGACGTTCCGCCGCCAGACCAGGTCCTCACCGGTGAGTTCGATCTTCGAGTACCGGCGCAGCAACTCCGTCAGCACGATGGAGGTTTCCATTTTTCCGAGTCCCGCGCCGAGGCAGTAGTGGGGGCCACCGCTGAAAGCCAGCGTTTTTGTTCCGGTGCGGGTCACGTCGAGCCGGTCAGGATCCGGATAACGCTCCGGGTCACGGCCGGCCGCCCCGAAGAGAAGCATTACCTTGGCTCCCTCGGGAAGCGTGACGTCCCCGAGCCCGACGCTTCCGGTCAGAATTCTGGAGACGATCTGCACCGGGGGGTCGTATCGGGATATTTCATCGACAGAGTTGGGGATCAATTCTGGATTGTCGCGCAGCATCCGCAGCTGTTCGGGGTGCCCGAGCAATGCCAGGAGACCGTTTCCGATCAGATTGACCGTTGTCTCGTGGCCCGCGACGAACAGGAATTGAATATTGGCGATGATCTCTTCCTCGGACAACCGGTCGCCATCGACCTCGGCGTGCACGAGGAGGGACAGGATATCGTCTCGCGGCGTGGCCCTGCGCTCTTCGATGTGACCGGATACGTAGGCCCGGAACTCCACTTCCGCCGCATTCATGTCGGCCGTGTCCTGGACGGTTATCGAGGGGTCGATGACACGGCTGATGTGCTCCGTCCAGCGACGGCACTGGTCGCGGTCATCGGTGGGAAGACCGAGAAGTTCGCAGGTCACGGTCACGGGAAGGGGGAGAGCGAGACTCTGGATCAGATCGGTCTCCCCTTCGCCCACGGCGTCGAGCAGCCGGCCCGTCTCAGCGGCTATACGCGGCCTTAATCGCTCCACGGAGGCGCGGGTGAAGACCTTGCTGATCACACTGCGGATCCGCCGATGGGCGGGCCCGTCGAGCATGAGCATCCAATTCTGCACGCTCCGGACGAGCGGGCTCTCCGGACCGCCACGGCGGTTGGCCCAGGTGGTGTTCCGATAGAACTCGCTCGAAGCTTCGGGGGCCCGCAGTACGGCATCGACATCGGCATAGCGCGAAAGAACCCAGTAACCGAAGTCCGATTGATGGATCGGATCCGCTTCACGCAGGCGTCGATAGATCGGGTAGGGGTCTGTGCGTACTGACGGATCTCGCGGATCGAAAATTACGGTCATTTCCATCCTGTCCCGGGGTACGATTGCCCGTCCATCTCCACACCCGTCATCATTCCACAGGGCATCACAAGAAGTGAAGACGTTCCAAATGCACGGACACTAGGATCAGGGCATGACGATCACGTACGAGTGGCGGGGCGACTTCGACAATGCGGCCCTCAACGCGCTGCACGCCGACGGCTTCGGCCATCCGGTAGCCGAGACCGACTGGCAGGCACGACTGCGGCGCCACAGCCTCGGCTGGGTGTGCGCGTGGGAAGACGGCTCGCTGATCGGCTTCGTCAACGTCGTCTGGGACGGCGGAGCCCATGCCTTCGTCCTGGACACCGTGGTGGCCCGGCACTGCCGGGCGAGGGGAGTCGGCGCCGCTCTGGTGGCCACCGCGGCCCAACAGGCCCGTGCCGCGGAGTGCGAGTGGCTTCATGTCGACTTCGAGGATCACCTGCGTGCGTTCTACTTCGATGCCTGCGGCTTCAAGGAGACGACAGCCGGTCTGATCGCTCTCTAGCGCTCTCGGCCGGTCCGCTCCCCCGGCTCGGCCTGCTACTTCAGGATGTTGACGGCCCGGGCGACCACCAGGACCACGGTCACCAGGGATACCGAGGACTGCAGCATCATCAGCATTTTGGCCCACCGCGACAGTGGTATGACGTCGGTCGGGCTGAAGGCGGTGGAGTTGGTGAACGACAGGTACAGGTAGTCCAGGAACGCGGGCTCCCAGTCCGCCGGTGCGACCTCCGGGCTCTGCATCTGCACGAAGAGGAAGTCGGCGAACTGCCGCCGGCCGAGCGCCCGCGCCATCGGGCCGCCGCGATCCCACTCCCAGTACCACAGGGCGAACACGATGACGTTCGTCAGCCAGATGCCGCCGCCGGTCAGCAACAGCGGCACCGCGTCAGCCCCCGCGCTGCCGTTCACCAGGTCCGCCACCAGCCGGACCGCCGCCAGGCCGTTGGCCAGGCTGATGACACAGATCAGACCCAGGCCCAGCCACCGCAGCCGACGCGACCGCGGCTCGACCCGTCGCGGGTTCGCGGCGGTCAGGCCGGCCAGCAGCACCAACTCCAGCGCCGGCAGCGCCCAGTACGGCGGGAGCGAGAGCCGGTGCGGCAGCATCAGCTGGAGGGCTACCGCCACCAGGATCACGGCGGTCACCGCCCAGCGCGGCTCACCGCGCGTCGCCCGCTGCCACGCCGGGACGAGCTCACGCTCCCCGCTCTCCAGCAGCCGCTCGATCCTGGCCAAGCGGCTCTCGGCGTCGTCCATGTCATCGGTCATGGCGATGATTGTCCCGGTCCACGTCACCTCGGCGTGTCAGGCCCGTGTCAGCAGCGGCTGTCACTCTTCTGCATGTGAACGGCACGGGAAACCGAAGGCCGGGAACAGGGAGAGGTGCCCGGAGTGGCTTATCGGGGACCAGCGAGCACGCCTCAAGGTCGGGCCCCACAAGGCCCACGCAGGTTCAAATCCTGCCCTCTCCGCAGTGCTGGGCACGGCCGGGCGTGTAGTCGCTGATCACATACCGGGCTTCGTCGTCAACGGCGTTCGCGTCCGGGTCCAGCGTGATCCGCAGCGGATACCCGGCGTTCGCGTACTCCGCCTCCGCCGTGTCCGCGCCGTCGCGCCGCGCCTGCTCCAGTTCCTTCACCAGTCCGCGGATGGTCGGCACGATCCCGGGCGACCGCTGAACCACCCTGCGGCTCTGTTCGTCCAGCCCCACCGCGTGCTCCACCTTCCCGTCCCGCACGGTCACCCGGAAGGTGCCGGTCAAGGGCCGCTCTCCCCCGGTCGAGTTCAGGGTGTACGTGTACGCCGACGGCTCCTTCCAGGCGCTGCTGCCCGCCTGCGCAGCTTTGCCGGACCCGGACTCTGCTCCGCAGGCGGCGGCCACCCACACAAGCCCTGCAAGCAGTGCGATGCGTGGCAGCGGGGATCGCGGAACGGGTCGTACGGATGTCATGTGCGGGCCTGTCGCCTTCGCCGGCTGTCTGTCTGTCTGTCTGTCTGTCCTGTGACGCCGGAGCGCGGCCGGACGTTCGCGGAGCCGGATGTGGGCGGTCCTCGTCGCTCACGACCGGACAGCGGCCTCGGGCAGGCTCCGTCTCACCTGCACGCCCACCGCCGTCACCAGCAGGACCGCACACACCGTGAACACCACGCCCGCGGTGCGCAGGCCCAGCGCCACCGTCATGGCCCCCACCCCGACGACTGGCAAGGAGATCCCCACGTACGCGACGACGAAGAACGCCGAGATGGTGGCACCCCGGTGCGCGCCGGGCGCTGCGTCGCTCACCTCGGTCAGCCCCGCGCGAAACGCCATTCCCTGCCCCGTGCCACCGGTCAGCGCGCCGGCCAGCAGCAGCGGAAAGGACTCGAGGAGCAGCGAGGCTCCGATGAGGACGAGCCCGACGACGAGCACCGCACAGCCCAGGGGCAGGGCTCGGCGCGCACCGACCCGTCCCATGAGCAGCTGCCCACAGGTCGAGGCGCAGAACACGCAGAAGGCGACGGCACCGGCGACCGCCAGGTTGTGCTCCCCCAGAGTCTGTGTGAGGAAGGCGGGGGCCACGGCCGTGAACAGGCCGAGCATGGAGAAGCCCGCGAAGGCGGCGAGGGCGCAAGGTCCGAACACTCCGCGCACCTGTGGCGGAACCTTCATGCCCTGCGGCCGCAGCGGCGGTCGCGGGTCGGAGCGGGGCACGGTCTCGGCCAGCAGGCAGACGACCGCCAGGGCGGCCGCCAAGAGCGCCAGATGGACGATGAAGGGCAGCTTGAGCGGCCAGGGGGCGTACTCGGCCAGGATGCCGGAGACGAGCGGGCCGAGGCCCAGTCCGCCCATGTTGGCCGCGGTCGCCGCCAGTCCGGCACGGCCTCGTCGTCCGGGTGGTGCCAGTTCGAGGACGGCAGCGGTGCCCGTGCCGCTCAGCAGACCGGCCGAGAAGCCCGACAGCACCCGGCCCGTGTACAGCAGCGGCAGGCCGCTCTCGGCCAGGAAGCACAGCGCACTGAGCGCGGCCAGGCCGAGCGCGGCCATCAGCACCGGTCGCCGCCCCAGCACGTCGGAGAACCCACCGGCGACCAGCAGGGCGGCGATGACACCCACCGCGTAGACGGCGAAGACGACTGTCACGATCAGTTCGGAGAACCCGATCTGCTGCCGGTACAACCCGTACAGCGGAGTGGGCAGAGTGGTCCCCATCATCCCGATGGCGAAGACGCCCGCTGCGGCCTTGTACCCCGGCCGTCGCCGGTCCCGCCGCCGAGGCCCGGTGTCGCTGCTGATCACACTCCACCATAGGCACCGGACATCCGCCGGCACGTGCGCTCCGCGGGGGTGTTCCCGCAGCGGTCGGCTGGCTCGCCGCTGTTCCGGCGCCTGCAGACAACGGGCGCTGCGGCGGACGCGCCGCCATGCCACCGTTCTTGCAAAGCCCTGGACGCTGCTCCAAGCGGGCGTGGAGTTCGAGGCCCCATGGCGGCACAGCGCCGGAAGGCGAGGCAGTGGCCCTCGCCGCTGTCAGCCGGTCACCGTCGCGCGGCGCGCTTCTTGCTCGTCCGCCGCCTGCGACGCGGTCTTCTCCGCGCCTTCTCCTCTCAGCGCGGTGAGGACCAGCAGCGCGGAGACCAGGGCGGCACAGCCACAGACGACGAATCCGATGGCGTAGCCGTGGCCGAGGGCATCAAGGGCGTAGGTGCGGGCCGCTCCCGGTGCGGATTCGGCTGGTACGGAGTTCAGGGCAAGCGGGCCGCCCTCCTTCAGCACCTCGTGCGCCGCGCCCCGCGACTCCGTGCTCAGGCCGGGCGTCGTGGCCAGGGAGGCCGACACCCGGGTGGCGGCCTGACCGAGCGCCACAGCACCGATGACGGCCGGGCCGAGCGTGAACCCGAAGTCGCGCAGCAGGTTCGTGGCACCGCTGGCCATGCCCGCGAGGTGGACCGGAACCGCGTTGACGGCGGTCGCGGTGATCGAGGACACCGTGAGGGCGAACCCGACGCCGACCAGGCCCAGCGGCAGGATCAGGGAGGCGAGCGCCCGGTCGTCGACGTTCAGGCCGGCGGCGAGGAAGTCGCCCGCGGCGATCAGCGCCAGGCCGGTGGTGAGCGGCACGCGCGCGTGCAGGCGGTGCAGCAGCCTGGACGTGAGCGGGGTGAGGAACGGGGTGAGCCCGTTGAGCAGCAGGAAGGCGAACGCCGTACGCATCGGGCTCTGGTGCTGGATGGGGCCGAGTCGGATGCTGGCCGCGTAGGCGGTGCCCAGGAAGCTGAACATGCCTACGACGGCGACGACGGCGGCGATGGCGAAGGACCGGTTGCGGAAGAGATCCAGGCGCAACAGCGGTGAGCGGGCGCGCAGTTCGGCGGCGACGAACAGGGCGAGGAAGACGGCCGCGAGTGTGAAGGCGACGACCACCGGGGTGGATCCCCAGCCGTCCGTCGGTCCCTGGATGACGGCGTAGAGGAGGGCGAACAGGCCGATGCCGATCGTGACCTGACCGCCGATGTCCAGTGAACGCCCTTCCGGCGCCCGGGAGTCGGCGGCGCACAGCAGGCTGACGAGCGCGCTCACTGCGGCCAGTACGGCGACCACGACGAACGCCGACCGCCAGGAGCCGTAGGTACCGGTGATCCCGCCGAGCAGCGGGGCGAGGAAGCCGCCTCCGGACAGGCTGGACGCCCAGACGGCGATGGCCCGGGCACGCTGGGCGGCGGAGTGCGTCCCGGCCGCGATCATGGCTAGCGAGGTCGGGAACAGTGCCGCGGCGCCCAGCCCGGCCAGCGCCTGACCCGTCCACAGCTGATGGACGCCGGAGGCGGTGGCGGCGACGACCTCACCCGCGCACAGCAGCAACGCGCCGCCGATCAGCAGCCGTCGGCGGCCGAAGAGGTCGCCCAGCACACCGAAGGTCAGCTCCAGCACCGCAACCGGGAGCAGGAACGCGTCGGAAATCCATGTGAGTTGGGAGCCGACGGGGTGCAGGTGTTCCTGGAACAGGCCGTTGAGGGTGGCCGGCATCGCGAGACCGATCTGCGCCAGACAGACGGCTAGACACCCGGCGATGAGCGTGCCGATGGGGAGGGAGGCGCGGGTGGAGGCCTGGGCGGGGGTTCGAGGCATGGGAGGTCCCAACGTGAGGGAGGCGGTGTGCGGGTGGGCCGGTGGGGGCGGTCCGGCGGGGAATCGCGAGGTCCTCGGTGCGTGAGGCGAGGGCGGGCGGATGCGGCGGGCCCGCAGGCCGCGAGGTCTTCGTCGGTGTGGGCCGGTGGCCGGCCGCGCAGGTGTGTCAGGTGTGGTCCGGGTGCTCGCGGCCCACCGTCAGGCGCGCGGGGCGATACGGCACGTAGGCAGCTCCGTCCAGGCCCAGTGCCGTTGCCGACCGTTGCAGGGCGGCGGCGGTGGTGGCGGCCCAGCTGCCGGTGCTGATGCGGTGTTCGAGGGCGTGGAGGGCGGCGACCGTCTCGGCGGTGGTGAAGGTGCAGTGGCCCTGGCGCTCGACGTAGGCCTGGCGCAGCAGGGTTGCGCGGCCGGCGGCGTGGACCCGGTCGGCGAACCGGCGTTCCTGCTCGACCGGTACGAGGTTGTCGGCGGTGGTGTGCACGTCCAGCAGCGGCACGGCAGGCCCGGGGTCGGCCGATGAGGTGCGTGCGGCGGTGCGTACGGCGGCCGGGTCGGCGGTGAGGGACGCGCCCGCGGTGAGGGCGTCGAGGTCGGCGGTCAGGTCGAGCCCGGCAGCCCGGTACAGGGCGCGGACCTGCGGGGCGTGGGCCGATCCGGCGAGCAGGCGGGCGTAGTCGACGCCCCGGTTCCAGGAGTTGTTGCCGCCGACGGACTGCTCGACGGCGTAGCGGCCGCCTTCGACGAAGGAGAGGATGCCGTTTGCGAACCAGGTGTACTGCTGCTCCTGCTGTCCGGCCCAGTCGGTCGGCGCGGGAGCGGTGCGGCCCGGAGCCCACGCGGGCAGGTTGAGGAAGGCGGCGGCCAGTGCGATGCGGGCGCGGCCCTGCGGGGTGGACTGGGCCGCGGTGACGGCCGCGGTGAGTTTGTGTGCGGTGTCGGCGGCCTCGTCGGCCGAGGCGAAGCGGACCAGCTTGACCTCCTGTTCCGGCAGGAGGAGCCGGGCGAGGGTGTATTCGGCGTCGAGCTGGTAGTTGTCCAGGTCGGTGCCGCCTGCCACGAGTCCGCACAGGCCCAGCGCACCGTCGATACGGCCGGCGCCGTCGCGGGCGATCCGGGCGTTGACCAGCCCGCCCATGGAGCTTCCGACGGAGAGGGTGCGGCGCGGGACGCCGATGCGCGCGATGACGGTGCCGAGCGTGGCGAACTGGTCCCGCTCCGCGCTGTCCAGGGCCCACATCGAGCCGTTCGGGTCGTAGGACGAACCGGCCAGCGCGTACCCCTTGCCCAGCAGTTCGTCGCGTACGGCGTCGGATGGCGCGTCGCGGGCGACGAGCGGGCCGAAGCCGTGGCTGAACAGCAGCAGGGTGCCGTTCCAGTCGGCGGGGACGTCAGCGATCCAGGTGGCTCCGTCGGTGAGGGTGCCGGTCAGGTGACCGGTGCCTGCCGTACGGGCCTGCGCGGCCGGGACGGGGCCGGCGGTGAGCGCGGTCACCGCGGCCGTGGCCAGGGCGACGAGGGAGAGGCGGAGACGGGTACGCATGGCGGTGGCTCCTGGTCGGGGGCGAGGGCGTGTCGTAACCGATGCTCAGTGCACTGAACGTAAGGGGAACGCCAGGGAATGTAGGGCTGTTTTCTTGCGGCCGTCAATGGAATGCACAACATCGGAGGCGCGAAGGGCCCCGCCCTCGCACCCCCGCGCGCTACGAAGCGGCTGGAATCATGTCGATGGTCCGCCGGACGGCGTCGCGCGCCGCCGGCTCCAGGAGGGCGTGGACGGCGCGGAAGGTCTTCTCGGCGCCGGTCGCCGGCCAGTCGTCGGGCAGGTGGCGGACGGGCAGACGCGGGTCGCGCCGGATCACCTGCAGCCACTCGCACGCCATCCGCAGCCGCAACGCCAGGGCGTCCTGCGCCGGCCGGTCGCCCGCGTCCTGTGCGAGCGGGCACCAGTCGGCGTCGAATTCCCGGTAGCGGGCGGCCAGTTCGTCCAGGTCCCAGGTCTCGTGGATCATCTCGGCGATGTCCGTCCCGGTCTCGGCGCGCGCCCGGAACACCTTCACGTGTGCGGCCAGGCCGAGTTCGGCGACGATCCCGGACACGTCGATCTCGCCCGGCGCGATCCACAGCCCGCTGAACAGCGGGCCGAAACCGCTCCAGGTCAACTGCGAGCGCAGATCGTGGCGCTGGCGCTGCCAGGAGTCCGGCAGCGAGAAGCCGAGCAGGGTCCAAGTGCCGTCCCACTCGCTGTTGACCGCACCCGTCTGCCAGATCCGTCGCTGCCCGTCCCGCAGGATCGCCTCCGAACGGTCGGTGAGCCCGAAGTAGGTGCACCGCCCCTCGCGCTGCCTGCGCAGCAGCCCGCGGTTCACCATGCGGCTGAGCGTGGACCGGGTGGCCTGCTCCCCGACCCCGACGCGTCCGAATACGTCGATCAGGCTGCCGGAGTAGACACAGACGTCCTGGTCCAGGACGTGCTCGCCGAGGAAGGTGAGCACCAGGGACTGTGGGCGGAGGGATCCAGTGGACACGGGCCTACGGTACGACGCTCCCGGGACCGCTCCGGGAGGGACTCGACCGGCGCCGAACACCAAAGACAGATGCGTCGCCTGCTTGACCGGTGACGCATCGTGCTGGGACAGTCATCAGGCACGCACACCGCGGTAGACCGCGAACGGTCGGACGGCCGCCATGTCCTGCTGCACGCAGGTCGGCACCGAGAGACACACCCGCTGGCACCCAGGGCCGAGTACGCCTCGCCGACGGCGAGCCACGCTTCGACGGTATCGAGGAGCGGCTTGCCCCACGGCCGCCCTGGCGGGCATCGGCCACAACGTGCCGCAGGAGGCACCTGTGACCTTCACCCAGGCCGTCGTCGACGCGGACCACCCCTGACGGATCTTGCGAGACCTGGTCGTCACCTGTCAGGATGGTGATGTGAACCTGGAGCATGTCTTCGTCTGCGGGAACCCGGCCCTGGACTTCGCCGCGACCCTCCGTGCGCGTCGCACCGTGGGCTTCGAGATGTTCGTGTCACCCGAGCGCCTGGACGCCTGGTACGTGGAGTCCGGCATCGTCGACGCCATCTCCCCCAGCCAGGACAGCGACGTCGAACAGGCCATCGCCGTACGCGAGGCCCTGTACCGTCTGATCACCGCCCGCCGCCTCGGCGAGGCGTACGACGACGAAGCCCTGGCCACGCTCAACGGTGCGGCCCGCAGGCCCGCCGCGACGCCCCAGCTCACCCCGACCGGACGATGGACCGTCGCGACCCCTCAGGCCGCCCTGTCGAGCGTCGTCCGGCACGCCGTGGAGCTGCTGAGCGGACCGGACGCGCCGCTGCTCAAGGAGTGCGGCAACCCCGAATGCACGCGCATCTACATCGACCGCTCCCGCGGTATGCGCCGACAGTGGTGCGGCATGGAATCCTGCGGGAACAAGATCAAGGCGGCCGCGTACCGCGCCCGCCAGAAGCAGGCGCGGAGCGCACCACGAGGAGGCGCCGCATGATGTCGCTCGATCTCCATCCGATCTTCCGCAACAACCGCGACATCGAGCTGACACTCCGCCAGTTCCTCTTCCGGGCCAACAACTCGGGCGAGCCGGTGGCGGAGATCATTCCGGGCAAGGGGTCAGGGCGTCTCAAGGCTCGCGTCCTCGCGTTCCTCGACCAGAAGCACATCCAGAAGCTGTACGTCCGCCGGGAGGTCGACTCCGGCAACACCGGGCGCATCCTCGTCTATTTCAAGTGAGGTGCGTCCAGGTGAGCCACCCGGATCACTCGACGAACTCCATGGCCGGGTACCTAGGTGAGGGGCCGTCCAGCAGGTGGTCGTGGGTCCCGCGCAACCAATGGTCGAAGAACGCGGACACATAAGCCTCGTTGGTGCGCACAGCAGTGGCCGGAGCGATCGTTCCGATGTCGCGTGTCAGGGTGCCTGGTGGCAGGTCCAACTGCGGGAGCAGGGCCTCCGCATCCGTGAAGGACGCGTGCTCGGCACCGCGCAGTCTGAGCTGGCGAGTCCAGCCGGGCGTATGGGCCCGGAATGCGGCCCAGCCGGGGCCTGTGTCCGTGGCTCCGTCCTTGCCCATCAGCAGGAGCGGCCGGGCGAGCCCGCGCTCGGCGACGGGCATCAGCGTGCCGTCGTAGTGGGTCAGGTTGCCGTCCATGTTGATACCGGCTCTGATCCGTGGGTCAG
Source organism: Streptomyces cellostaticus (assembly GCF_001513965.1). Classification (GTDB taxonomy): domain Bacteria; phylum Actinomycetota; class Actinomycetes; order Streptomycetales; family Streptomycetaceae; genus Streptomyces; species Streptomyces cellostaticus. The sequence goes on from NZ_KQ948017.1 coordinate 147,584, forward strand.
CGTCCATGGCCGTGGCCGTGGCTGTGCCGCCCAGCGAGTGGCCGAACATGCCGACCCTGGACAGATCGAGCGCTCCGGCGAGACCGTGGGGCAGTGACCGGCCGTCCACGTCCGGATTCCGCCCGGAGTTCACCCAGCCCAATTGGTCCAGCACGAAGCTGGTGTCGGCGTCCCGGACGGTGAGGGCCTTCCTGATGAACGCATCGGGATCGTCCGGAGTGACCATGGTGGCCAACGAACCGTCGGGGAACTGCACTTCGGGGGATTCGTAGGTGTTGTCGATGGTGACCACGACGTAACCGCGGCTTGCGAGGTCCGCTGCCGACGTGGTGCCCCAGGTCCGCGGTTCGCCCAGCCCCGGGGAGTAGAGCAGCACCGGCCGCTTGCGGTCACCGTGGGCGACCGGGGCACCCTGTGCGGCGTGGGTGACGGTGGCCGCCCAGTCGGCCCGCCCGGTCGGCAGGTCCATCCCGAGGTAGTCGTTGGCGGTCACCGAGTCGAAGTGAGCTGCAGCTCTGGGCAGCATGTAGGGCGCGGCCGGCCGGTCGGCCGTGCGTGTCGTGGGGTAGTACACGCTGACCATCAACTCGCGGTCGTCCTTGCCCGGATGCCAAGGATCGCGGCGGGAGGTGTCGGCAAGGTGCAGCGTCACCTCGCCGACGTGGAACCTGCCCGTCGGGACCGGCAGCCGCATCCGGGCCGGATGCGCGGCCGGCACACGGGATGGCGCGGCCTGTGCGGGAAGAACGGTGATCAGTAAGTTCGTGAGCAGGGCCGCACAGACGGCCACGGCCCGCAGGCCGCGCTTCCGCCGGGCTCGGCTCTCGCTCGGCTGTGCCTTCGTCATGCCCCCATGCTGCAAGCCATGATCCCGCCCGCGCTATCGGGATCATCCCCCACCCAGGCCTGAGTCGTCCCCTGAGGGGCGCACGCTGACGCGTTCTCAGGCAGAGACCAGACTGCGGGACTCCGCAAGGCGCAGAACTCCGGCCCGGCAGGAAGCCAGAACCACAGGCGGGCCGGCCGGCTACACCAGGAAGGCGTTGACCCGGCCCGCGGCGATCTGCTTCTTGCCCGTGACGGGCTGTGCGACCGCGGCCTGCGGCGAGGAGGAGTTGACGCTCCAGCGGTATCCGACGAAGAGCGACGTGTCGGGGTCGGCGTAGAAGATGACGTGGCCGTAGCCCACACCGCTGTGCTCGGTGTAGGTGCTGTTGTCGTCAGCGATCTCCGCCCTCGTGTCGGGGTGGGCGCGGTAGCGGTCGATGCTGGACGGGCTGCTCAGGTCGGGGCCTCCATGGGGGCTGTTGGTACAGTCGACGATCTGGAAGAGGTGCGGGACCACCCCGGAGATGCCCAGCTTGCTGTCGACGGTGGAGGCCAGCGTGCCCAGGTAGGCGCGGATCATCACCGTGTGCCCCGTATAGGGGGTGCTCTTGACGGCGGGGTCATAGTCCCAGGCGACGATGTCGCCGGGGCGCAGGTTCACCGGCTTGGTCACCGGATCGAAGTGCGGCACGTTCGAGGCGTTGAGGAACCCGGCCTGCAGATCCTCGGCGTTGGGGGTAGGAGGTGGTGCGGGTCGAGCCGTCCTTCGGCGGGAAGTACTGGTTGAAGTACGCCGAGGTGGCCCAGCCGTAAGCAGTGTCGGCGCCGTAGGAGCGCTCCAGCAGCGTCGTCATGAAGGAAGCGCACTGGGAGAGGTTCTCGAACTCCTCCGGGTGACCCGGTCGTCCCCAGGTCGCCTGGGTTCTGCCGAGGTTCTCCCCGCCGGCCTGTTCGACGTTGTACCGGTTGTGGTCCCACTGGTCGGCACGCAGCCGCAGGTACTCCACCAGCGTCTCGGCCTCCAGCAAGCGGGGCGGCTTGAGCTGAAGTAGAGCTGGGTGGTCGCCGGTTCGGCAGCGGCTGCCGGGCGCGGAAACCCATGCCCCGGCAGATGCCGCCAGTGCCAGACCGGCGCTTTGGGTGAGCAGATGACGACGCGAGGGGCGTGCGGAGGACGTGGACGAGGCAACTCCCTTGGATCGGAGGGTGGGTGGGTGCAGCAGTGAAGACCGGGTCTCGTCGGCGACCTGGACCTTCTGAGCCCCACCGTGCACGGTACAAGCCCGGAGAGACACCGCCCGCCCGTGGCGGCTCCTCTCCCTCGTCACCTGAACTCCCCCACCGACCAAGGGCTGCCCACATGCCACTTGCACCAGCTGTCCTGCGTCTGACCGGAACGGCCCTGGGCCTCCTGCTCCTGGCCGCGCAGACCACAACAGCGTCCGCCGCCCCGCCACCCCCGTCACCCGCCGCCCAAGCCACAGCTCAGGCCCCGGCCCCGGGCCCGGCCACCTGGTATCCGCCTTTGTCCACGCGAGGTCGCTTCATAGTCGACGGCCAGGGCAACCGCTTCCGGTTGAAGGCGGCCAACTGGGACGGAGCACAGGGATCGTGGACGGGCAGCGGCAGTGTCACCGACCCCGCCAGTCATCACGCCGGCCAGAACTCCTACGGCATACCTCTCGGCCTGGACCGCGTACCGCTGGACGGGCTGCTCGCCGACTTCCGTCAACTGGGGATCAACACCATCCGGCTGCCGTTCTCCAACGCGATGATCCACAGTACGACCCCTGTCCCCGACATCGCGGTGGGGGCCAACCCCCAGCTGCGGGGCCGGACGCCCCTCCAGATCTTCGACGCCGTGGTCGACGCGCTCAGCCGGAGCAGGTTCGCCGTCATCCTCAACAACCACACCCGTACGTCGCGTTGGTGCTGTGGCGTCGACGGCAACGAGCGGTGGAACAGCGGGCAGTCCACACAGCAGTGGGCCGACGACTGGGTCTTCATGGCCCGCCGCTATGCCGCTGTCCCTCGTGTGATCGGGGCCGACCTGTACAACGAGGTGCGTCGCGACGTCCTGGACGACCCCAACTGGGGCCTGGGCGACAACCACGACTGGTACGCGGCTGCCCAGTTCGCCGCCGACCGGATCCTCACCGAGGCCAACCCCCGTCTGCTCATCGTCGTCGAAGGCATCAACTGGACCGGTGTGCCCGTCGACGGGCTCCCGCACGGCCGGCCGATGCTCACCCCCGCCCGCACGCTCTCGCACACCCTCGTCGATGCCCACAAGCTGGTGTACTCCGCCCACTTCTACGGCTACACCGGTCCGCACCACAGCGGCGCCACCGGCGTCGGCGAGACGCACGATCCCCGCTACCAGGATCTGACGCGTGAGCAGCTGGCCGCGGCTCTGGAGGACGAGGCGTTCTTCGTCGAGAAGACCGGCCGGCACTACACCGCACCCGTCTGGGTCAGCGAGTTCGGCATCGGGAGCAGTGAGACGAACGCGGCAGCCCGGGCCTGGTTCGGCAGCATCACCGACTACTTCGCCGACCATGACGCCGACTTCGCCTACTGGCCGCTCGTCGGCTTCGACGGCCACGACGACTGGGCGCTGCTGCGCTACGACGGCGCAGGGCATCGCACCGGCATCCTCGACTCCGGGGACTGGCGCGGTGCGGCATGGCAGCACCTCATGACCGCGCCGAGCGACGCCGGTCCGGTGACGGCCGTTCCCACCTGGCGCATGCTGACCACCGACCACGGTGACGCGGTGGAGTCGCTGCGCGTGCGGGACACCGGAGACTGGGATCCCGGGGCCTACAAGGCCGCGTGCCCCGACGGGTTGCGCCTGACCGGGCTGAGCCACACCACCGGTCGCGGCCTGTGCACCGACGGCGGCGCGCCGGACCTGCGGGCCTCCGGCGCGGGTCAGACGGTCGTCGTCGACGAGCACTATGTCCCGGCAGGGGGCGACTGGGCGTCCGGATACACCAAACTCCAGTGCCCTCCTGGTGGTTTCCTGATCGGCTACAGCGTGCGCGGAGAGCGTCTGTCGGCGGCCTTGTGCGTTCCCGGTCGCATCCCGCTGTCGGGCGTCGGGCGCACCGTGTGGTTCGACCGGTCCGACAACCGTCCCGTCGACGCGGCAGGCGGCGACTTCGCCTACGGCGCCTACAAGGGCCAGTGCGCGGCGAACGAGTACGCCACCGGGATCGCCTTCACCACCCGGGTGGGCAGCCGTCCGGGGCCCGATGCACTGCTGTGCCGCACACTGCCTTGAAGGCGCGGCAGGGGCTTGGGGGTTGCTACGTCCGCCGTCGCAAGGCGCGCAGCAGCAGGACGGTGACGTCGTCGGTGCGCTGGCCGGTGGGCCAGGCGTGCTGGACGAGGCTGTCCGCGAGCTGCCCGAGGTCGTGGTCGTCCGCGTCTGCGAGGTGCTTGACCAGTGCGGACGTGGCACGGGCCACGTCGGTTCCGGGCAGTTCCACCAGCCCGTCGGTGTGGAGGGCGAGGATGGCCTGGTCCGGGAGCGTGGTGGCGGTGACGGGGTAGCGAACGGCTGCCCCGATGCCCAGCAGCGGACCCGGTTCGACGTCCAGAATGTGCGCGTGGTGGGGAGCCACCCGCAGCAACGGCGGTACGTGACCGGCACTGGCGAGGGTCACCCGGTGCCCGATCAGGTCGACTTGTACGTAGAGGCAGGCGACGAGCAGTTCGGTGTCCAGGTCCACCAGGAGCTGATTGGTGCGGGCCAGGACCAGATCCGGTGTCGCCCCGGCGTTCGTGTGGGCGTGGATGGCGGTGCGGACCTGTCCCATGAGTGCGGCCGAGGCGACGCTGTGGCCCTCCACGTCGCCGATGACGGCGGCCGCGGTGCTGTCGTCCAGGCGCAGCAGGTCGTAGAAGTCTCCGCCCACGTCGACACCGTGCCCGGCCGGCAGGCAGCGCGCGGTGACTTCCAGGCCCGGCAGGGTGGGCAGGGTGCGTGGCAGGAGCGCCTGTTGGAGTTCGTGGACGAGGCGATGCTGGGTGTCGTACAGGCGGGCGCGGTCCAGCGCCTGGGCCACGAGGCCCGCCAGCGAGGTGAGGATGGCACGCTCGTCGGCAGTGAAGGCGTGCGGGCTCTCGTACGACAGGACACAACAGCCGACCGGACGGCCCGAAATGACCAACGGCAGGAAGGCCCAGGCCTGTTTGCCGCTCATCCGCGGCGCTTGGGGATAGCTGTCGGCGAGTTCGGCCGGGCTGGCGAAGAAGGCGGGGGTACCACGGGCCAGGACGTCGCCGGCCGGGGTGAGGGAGGTGTCGAACGGCAGCGCGTCCAGGCCCTCCATGACGTCGGCGGGATAGCCGTGGTGTCCGGTGATCTTCAGCCGGCCGGCCTCGACGGCCGAGAGGACCAGGCCCTGGGCGCCGAAGGCGGGCAGAACGTGGTCGGCGATGAGCGCGACGAGGTCACGCACGGTCACCGTTTCCGTGAGCGCGGCCGCCAGGTGGACCAACTGGTAGAGGCGCCCCGTCGGGGCCGGCGAGGCTCGGTGTGCGGCGGGCGCCGCCGAGTGGGCGGGCTGCTCTCCCCGTGGGGTGATGCGGACGCTGATGCCGCTGCTGTCCGGGTAGAGCCGGAAGGTCAGCCACCGATCCGGCGGGCGGAGGGCGTCGAAGGAAGCGGGTGCCCGGCTGACGACCACCGTGCGGTACTGGTCCTCGTACACGGGGTCGTCCAGCCACGGCAGCGCCTGCCAGGGCCGCGTGCCGATCAGCCGCTCCGGCTCGCGCCCGAGCAGCCGGGCGGCGGCGCTGCTGACGAAGGTGACGCGGCCCTCCAGATCAAGAGCGACCGCACCTTCGGGCAGGCGTTCGAGGTAGTCGACGGCGGCCACACCGGTTGGGACGGGGTGACGTACGGTGCCGACGCGGAAGATGCGGGGCTGCTCGGGCAGGCCGGGCGGCCCTGGCGCCTCGTCCAGCAGCCGCGCCAGCCGACGGGCGCCAGTGGTGAGGTGCCCGCTTTCGCGCGCGGATGCCTCCTGCGGGTGGTCGGCGGGCCACATCAGCACGATGCCGCCCCAGCACCGGCTCACGCCGGTCACCGCGATCGCGGCGAGAGCGAACCGGTAGGGCAGGACGGCCGCGGTGCGCGGGTAGCGGCGCGCCATCTCGTCATGGCTTCCGATCCACACCAGGCGGTGCTCCCGGATCGCGTCGGCGACCGGAACGGGAGCGGCGAGCGGCAGCCGTTGCCACGGCGCGGTGAATTCGACGGGCAGACCGCACAGGGCCACCAGGCGCAGCACCGGCCCCGGTTCCTCGATCAGGTACAGACCGCCGATCGACGCCCCGGTGTCGCCCACGACGTCTGTCAGGGCTGCCCCTAGGGCGTCGTCCAGTGACCCTCCGTCGCCGGTGAATCGACCGAGCGACTCAGATGCGGTCATACCGGGACAATATGCCCGGCGTGGATCATTGCCAAGGCAGGGTCGCGGAGCGCCGGTGGGCCCGTTCCGCATCAGTGACGACGGCCGGCGCATGGACGGTCACGGACTGGAGCACCACTGCCGCCCGGCACCTCGGGGAGGCACGGCCCGGCATCGGTCAACTTCTGGCCAAAGCATCGGAGTTGATGTGAGAAGCTGTCGTCCGCCGGTCGCGGGCGGGGCCGCAGCGGCCGTCGAGAGGAGCACAGCGTGGGACAGGACGGCTTTCGGGTCGCGGAGATCGACACCACCAGGCCGCACCCTGCGCGGATCTACGACTACCTGCTGGGCGGCAAGGACAACTACGAGGTGGACCAGCGGGCCGGTGACGAACTCGCCGCCGCCGCGCCCGAGGTACGCATCGGTCTGCAGGCCAACCGCGCCTTCCTGCAGCGTGCCGTCCGGTACGTCGTCGGCAGCGGTGTACGCCAGATCCTCGACATCGGTACCGGGCTGCCCACCTCGCCCAACGTGCACGAGATCGCCCAGGAAGCGGCGCCGGACGTGCGGGTCGCGTACGTCGACAACGACCCGATCGTGGCCGCCCACGCCAACGCGCTGCTCAGCAGTTCCGGGGCGACCAGCGTCGTGCTCGGCGACCTGCGTGACCCGCAGGCCGTCGTGGACCACCCCGACGTCCGTCGCACCATCGACTTCGACGAGCCGGTCGCCCTGCTCCTCGTCGCCGTCCTGCACTTCCTGACCGACGCGGAGCAGCCGGAGCAGGCCGTCGCCGCGCTGCGCGACGCACTGCCGGCCGGCAGCTTCCTGGTGCTCTCGCACGCCACGGGCGACTTCGCCGACCGCAGCGCGGCCCAGGCCGTCTACAACAACGCGACCGCCACCCTGAACCTGCGCTCCCGCACCGAGGTCGAGCGGTTCTTCGCCGGCTTCGAACTGGTCGAGCCCGGCCTGGCCCAGGTCCCGTTCTGGCGCCCGGACACCACGCCCCCGCCGAGGTCCCGCGAGATCGGCTTCTACGGAGGCGTGGCCCGCAAGACCAGCTGACAGAGGGACCGAGCGGTTCGCGGCCGCCGTGGAGCGGCTCTCGGCCATGAGGTCGTCGGCCGAGAACGCCCCGTCCGGAACGGAGTGTTGGGCGAGCAGGGCGGGCAGGGCGTCGTCGGCGCCGGGTGTCCCGTGCGGCAGCACTCCGCGCCCCGTCCTCGGCACGGATCCGCATCCACCGCGTCTTTCCAGCCGCCGTCCCGTCGGCGGCCTTGGCGCGCCGGCCTCGGCGAGCCCGCGACACGACACCAGACGCCCAAGGCGACCCTTCTGCACGTCGCGGTACTGGTCAACGGTAAGTTGATCGCCATGAGTGACAACGTGTACTTCGACATCACCATCAACGACGAGCCGGCCGGCCGGATCGTCTTCAAGCTCTTCGACGACGTGGTTCCCAAGACCACCAAGAACTTCCGCGAGCTGGCCACCGGCGAGCACGGCTTCGGTTACGCCGGTTCCTCCTTCCACCGTGTCATCCCGCAGTTCATGCTGCAGGGTGGCGACTTCACCGCGGGCAACGGCACCGGCGGCAAGAGCATCTACGGCGAGAAGTTCGCCGACGAGAACTTCACCCTCAAGCACGACCGCCCGTACCTGCTGAGCATGGCGAACGCGGGTCCGCACACGAACGGCTCGCAGTTCTTCATCACCACGATCGTCACGGACTGGCTCGACGGCAAGCACGTCGTCTTCGGCGAGGTCGTCGAGGGCCAGGAGCTGGTCAAGCGCATCGAGGGCGTCGGCAGCCGGAACGGTGCGACCAGCGCCAAGGTCACGATCGCCGCGAGCGGGACGGTCTGACGGTCGCACTCCCGCACCAGCGGGTGACGAAACGACCCGGTGATGACGCCGGTCGGTCGTGCCCTGACCGGCTGTCTCACCGGGCGTCGACATCCAGTGCTGTACGTCTTCCCGAGCCGCCGTGGATCAGCGCGCCGGACAGGCTGGCCCAGACGATCAAGTCGGGTCCCTGAGTCCGGCGATGCGCGGCTTCGCCCTGTTCTCCGGCAGGTCCGGCCGGGCGAGCCGGCGTCTTTCGTCCGATCATGTCAGCAGAGACTCGTCGAGGGCCGCCCGCGCGATGTCGGCGGCGCGCGACGGTCGGCGACGAGCACGGCGTGGCGAGCACGGGAGGGACCCGTGAGGCAGTGGCGGCGCGGCCTCCACCGCGCTTGGGAGTGGCTCCGTCTGCAGGCCCTGCTCCGACAGGGCCGCGAGCTGGAGCTGATGCACCGGGCCATGGGGTTCGCCACGCTGGCCCTGGTGACGCTTGCTCCGCTGCTGATCGTGGTCGCCGCGGCCGACCCGCTGGTACGGGGCGGCTTCGCGTCGTGGCTCACCGACGGCATGGGGCTGTCCGGGCGGTCCGCCGACGCGCTCACCGGCATCATCAGTCCGCCGCGCAAGGTCATCGGCACCACCAGTGTGCTGAGCCTGGTCCTGCTCGCGGTGTTCGGCGTGTCCTTCGCGGGCAGCGTGCAGAACGGCTACGAGCGGGTCTGGGGCCTCGCGTCCGGTCCCTGGCACCGGGTCTGGCGGCAGGTGACCTGGCTGGTGGCGCTGACCGCGTACCTCTACCAGGAGGTCCAGACACGGACGGCGCTGCACGGGATGCAGCGGGTCACGCTGTCCGTGCTGAGCGCGGTGCTGTTCTTCTGGTGGGGCCAGCGCTTCCTGCTGGGGGGCCAGGTCCACTGGCGTGCCCTACTGCCGGGCGCGCTCGCCACCGTCGGCGGCCTGGCCGGCCTGAGGGCCTTCTCCTCCCTCGTCTTCACCCCGCTCATCGTCACCAACGCGCTGAGCTACGGCGCGGTCGGGACCGTGCTGGTGGTGGAGTCGTGGCTGATCGGCGTCGGGTTCGTGGTGTACGGGGGCGCGCTGTTCGGGCGTTGGTTCTGTGAACACCACTGGATGCCGTCCCACGAGGAGTGAGCGTCCCCTCAGCCGATGGCGGCCGTGCCCGACGTCGCTTCGAGGTTGTGTGTCATGCGTTCCAGGACGCGTACGGCGGTGCCGTACTCCTCCAGCGAAATGCCGGCGATGACCGTCTCCCGGAAGATGGCGACCCGTTCGGTGACGGCGCCCAGGCGGGCGTCGCCGTCCGGGGTGAGGGCGAGGAGTCCCGGGGCGGGGCGCCGCGCCCATCCGTCGGCGACGACGGCCTCGAGGGCGCCGGTCAGGGCGGTGGCGTCGGCGTTGGCGGCCAGGGCGGCGCGGACCTCGGTGTCGGTGGCTGCGGGCGCGGAGCGTACGACGTTGAGGACCTGCCAGGTCAGCCGGGTGAGGCCGTACTCCGCCAACATGGCGTCCATCTGCCGGGTGAGGGCCTGGTCGGTGCGGTTGAGCCAGTAGCCGATGGGCTTCATGACAGAGCGGGTTCCTTCGGGTTCGGGGCGAGAAGAGCGGGCCAGTCCTGGGCGGCGACCCAGTCGGCGAAGGTGTGCCAGCGCACCTCGGGGTGGGCGCGGCGCAGGCCGGTGACGTCGACGTCGAGGCCGGTGGCGGTGAAGTAGGCGAACATCGCGGCGAGGTCGTGCGAGTGGGTGCGGACGTAGGACAGCGGCACCTCGCGGTGGGTGACGGGGCGGCCGGTGGCGGCCGCGAGGACCGCGGCGATCTGGGTGGCGGTGAGTTCGTCGGAGGCGATGTCGATGCGGCGGCCGGTGAAGGCGGCCCGGCGCTGCAGGACCAGGGCCGCGAAGGCGCCGATGTCGTCGGCGGGGATGAGGGTCAGGGGGCGGTCGGCCGGCATGGGCCAGGCGAAGCTGTTCTCGCGCAGGCCCTCCAGGGTCCAGCCGGAGGCGAAGTTGTCCATGAAGGCCGCCGGGGCGATGACGGTCCAGGGGACGCCCGTCGCCCGCAGGTGGCGCTCGATCTCGTCCTTGCTGTCGTAGTGCGGAATGCCCGTGCCGCGGTCGGCGTGCGCGGCCGAGGTGAACACGATGTGGCCGGTCCGGGCGGCCGCCGCCGCATCCAGCAGGGTCTTGCCCTGGCGGACCTCGGTCGCGGTGTCCGTGCCGAACGGGGTCGTCACGGCGAAGAGGGAATCGGCGCCCGCGAGGGCTGCGTCGAGGGAGGAACGGTCGTCGAAGTCGGCGTGGCGGACGTCCGCGCCGAGCCGGCGCAGAGCCTCGGCCGCCGGTGCGGCGGGGGTGCGGGTGAGGGCGCGGACCCGGTGGCCGGCGGCCAGCAGGGCACGGGCCGTGGCACCGCCCTGGGCGCCGGTCGCGCCGGTGACGGCGATGGTGAGCATGGGGGCTCCTGAAGGGAGAGTTCGGGATGGGGCGTGACGAGCGATGCCGATGCATCTGCACCGCGCATTGGCTGCGTCACGAAGGAGAATATCCCACCTCCCCTGCGTCGCGCAGACAATTTGCTGCGAGGTGGATCACTCCCCGGAAGGTGTCCCGGAGCGATGGTGGAGCGGGCTGCACCGCGATGGTGCAGCCCGCTCCACCGGCCGTCCGCGCCTGATCGCCTAGCGTGGCCGTATGGGCAAAGCGTTGCGGCAGGCCGGGCGTGCCACGGTTCACCTGGCTCTGGCCGCGGTCATGGCCTTCGGGTTGTACCTCTTCATCACCGTGCTGCTGATCACGGCCGTGGGAACGATCGCGGTGATCGGGGCGTGGATGCTGCCCGAGACCGTGCTGCTGATCCGGCGGATCGCCGGTGCCAAGCGGCGCATGACCGCCGCATGGACGGGCCGGGAGATCCCGGAGGCGTACCAGTCCCTGACCGGACCGCTGCGCGTACGCCTGCGCACCGCGGTCCGCGACTCCGGAACCCTCATCGACCTGCGCTGGATGACGGCCTCGTACGTGTACGGCGCTCTGGTCTTCCTGCCGCTGCCGCTGGGGCCGCTGGGGCTGGTCGTCGACGGGGTGTGGTGCGCACTGCTGCGCCGGGCACCGGTCGTACTGCCGCTGATCACCCGGATCGCCGATCTGGAAGCCCGCTGGTCGACGGCTCTGCTCAGGCCCTCGCCCAAGGCGCTGCTGGCCGCCCGGGTCGAACAGCTGGCCGCGACCCGCGCCGACGCGATCGCCGCGCACGAGGCCGAACTGCGCCGTATCGAACGCGATCTGCACGACGGCGCCCAGGCCCGTCTGGTGGCGCTGTCCATGCGGATCGGGCTGGCGCAGCGCGCCTACGACCGTGATCCGGAGACGGCGCGCAGGCTGCTGGCCGAGGCTCAGGACCAGGCCGAGGAGGCGCTCACCGAACTGCGGCAGGTGGTGCGCGGCATCCATCCGCCGATCCTCACCGACCGCGGCCTCGTCGGTGCCGTACGGGCACTGGGCGCGAGCAGTGGTCTGGCGGTGACCGTGGAGGTGGAGGGCGGTCTCGACGAGGGTCCGCGGCCGCCGGCCGCCGTCGAGGCCGCCGCGTACTTCGCGGTCGCCGAGGCGCTGACCAACGCCGCCAGGCACAGCAGCGGCGGGCGGGCGGCCGTCCGGCTGGAACGGCTGCGCACCGGGCTGCGTGCCGTCGTCCGGGACGACGGCACGGGCGGGGCCGACGAGAACGGCGGTACCGGCCTGCTTGGCATCCGCCGCCGGGTCGCCGCGCTCGACGGCAGCATGCAGGTGTCCAGCCCCGCCGGAGGCCCGACCGTGATGGAGGTGCGGCTGCCGTGCGTGTGGTGATCGCCGGGGACTACACCTACGGCAAGCAGTCGCCCGAGGGCGTTGAACCGCCGGCTCGCCCCGTCGCGTACCCCGGTCAGGGCTCGCGGTGTTCGTGCGCCGCCTGCTCCAGCGCCGCCGCCTCCGCCTCGGCCACCCGGGTCTCGGCCGTCACGTCGATCGAGCGCGTCAGCCACCAGTACAGCGCAGCGGAGACCGGCAGCCCGATGAACAGGGAGATGTCGGCTCCGCCGAGCGCCTTGGCGACGGGGCCGACGTACAGGGTCCCGACGGAGAAGAACGGGACCATGAGGGCGAAGCCGACCAGGTACGAGATGATGCCGTGCCAGCCCCAACGCCCGTAGATGCCGTGCGGGTTGAAGATCTCGGCGACGGCGTAGTGCCCGCGGCGCACGACGTAGTAGTCCATCAGGTTCACCGCGGTCCACGGGATGAACAGGTACAGCACCAGCAGCAGGAAGTTGTTGAAGTTCTCAAGGAAGTTGGAGGTCGCGGCCAGCGCGCCGACCAGGGAGAGCGCCGCGGTCAGCCCGAGGGTCAGCAGACGCACGCCCAGCGTCGGCCGGACCCGCTTGAACGAGTCGATGGCGCTGATGAGGGTCAGTGAACCGCCGTACATGTTCAGTGCGGTGACGGAGACCAGGCCCAGGGTGGCGAAGAGCAGCACGATCGCACCGAAGCCGTCGAACACCTTGTCGCCCGCGGCGTTGATCGACGCGATCGTCTCGAAGTCCTTGCCGGCCCACGCGGCCAGCATCGCCCCGAGCGCCATCAGCCAGATGCCGCCGAGCGCGGAGCCGAAGTACGTCCAGTAGAAGGTCTTCCTGACCGTCACGTCCGGCGGGAGGTAGCGCGAGTAGTCCGAGACGTAGATGGCCCAGCTGATCTGGTAGCCGGCGACCACGCCGAACTGGGCGAGGAACGGCGTCGCCTTGAAGGCGCCGAGGTCGAAGGAGCCCGCCGGGTAGTGCAGGGTGACCAGGACGCCGACGGTGAAGATCCCGAAGACGACGAGGAAGGTGTACGTCAGGAACCGCTCGGCCTTGTGGATGATGTCGTAGCCCACCAGCGCGATGACCAGCGCGACCGCGGTGACCACGACCACCCACAGCTTGACGCCGCCGTGCACCGTGGTGTGGAGGGCGTCGGCGGCGAGGATGCTGTTGAAGACGTTGAATCCCGCGTACTGCACATAGGCGAAGAGCCACACCAGGAGGGCGCCGACGTAGCCGAACTGGGGCCGCGACTGGATCATCTGCGGCAGCCCCAGCTGGGGGCCCTGGGCCGAGTGGAAGGCCATGAAGAAGGTGCCGATGACGGTACCGGCGACGATGGCCAGCAGCGACCAGATGAGGTTGCCGCCCTCGGTGATGCTGATCAGCCCCACCGCCAGGGTCGCGATCTGGGCGTTGGACATGAACCACAAGGGGCCCAGATGCCAGAGCTTGCCGTGCCGCTCGTCAAGGGGGACGTAGTCGATCGACCGGACCTCGAGGCCGGACACCCTCGGCTCCGCTGATGTGCTCATGCCGCCTCCCGAGGCCGGTCCGCCCCTCCGGTCACATTGTTCCCCCGCTGGAATGCGGCGGACACCGGGGCGGCGTCGTCCGGTGGCATCGGAACCCGGCCCGTCACGCCGTGCGAGGTCCGGTCACCGTGTTGCCCTCCTCACAAAAGGCAGGCAAAGGGCCCTCGCCGTGGCAGCGGTCACTTCGCCGAGCGGGCGTTTTGTTTACGTTCGCTGTGCTGTGTTCCTTCCCTCCGACCTGCCGAGGCCGCTCACCATGCCGTACCGCTCCCGTCCCCTGTCGCGCCCGCGGATCCCGGGAAGGCGCACAGCGATCTCCGGCGTACTCGCGGCCGTGCCGGCGGCGCTGCTCGCGGCCGGTGCGCTCGCCCCGGCACCGGCGGCCGCGGCGTCGGCGCCGTCCGGCTCCACCGCGGCCGGCTTTCCCGCCTCGGTGCAGGCACAGGGGAAGGCCCGTGTGACGGCGGCGGTGCTCGACCTGGACGGCACAGGCCGGGAACCCGCGCTGTACGGCGCCGACACCCCCTACGACACGGCGAGCATCATCAAGGTCGACATCCTCGCGGCGAGGCTGCTCCAGGCGCAGGACTCCGGGCACGGCCTGACCACGCAGGAGCGCGCCCAGGCGGAGAAGATGATTGAGCACAGCGACAACACGGCGGCGGACGCCCTCTGGCGGCGGGTCGGACTCGCTCCGGGCCTCAAGGCGGCGAACAAGCGGCTGGGGCTGACCTCCACCGCAGGCGGCCCCGGCGTCAAGTGGGGGCTGACCCGGACCACGGCGAGCGACCAGATACGCCTGCTGCGCGGGGTCTTCGACACCGGCGCGGCCATGAAGGCCGGGACCGGGCCGGCGCTCGACGACGCGTCCCGCGCCTACATCCGCACGCTGATGAGCGGTGTCGCCGCCGATCAGGCCTGGGGTGTCTCGGCGGCCGCCGGGTCCGGGTGGGCCCTGAAGAACGGCTGGCTGCAGCGCAACACGACCGGACTGTGGGACGTCAACAGCGTCGGCCGGATCACGGCCGGCGGGCACCACTACCTCGTCGCGGTGCTCTCGGACGGCAACACGTCGATGAAGGACGGCATCGCCCTGGTGGAACGGGCGGCCCGTACCGCCGTCTCCACGACGACCGCCCACTGACGGCACGCCGCCCCCGGCGTTCGGCCGGGGGCGGCGTGCTCAGCGCTCAGGGCGCCTTCAGGAAGGCTTCGCCGCCGAGACCGCGGTCACCGTGACCTTGTTGTCGCACTCGGCGAACTCACCGTCGGACAGGGCGACTTGATGAGCCCCCGCCCCGGGCAGGCCGACCACCAGCGTCGGGTACACGACGGGCTTGGCGCCGGACACGCAGTAGCCGTCAGCCTCTCCCTGTACCTGCACGAAGGTCAGCTTCACCCATGCCTTGCCGCCCGGCGCGACCCGTATCGCCGACGCGGCGCCCGTACGGGTCACCGACAGCGGGCTGTTGTGCTCGGGCGAGCCGTTGCCCGCCCCGGCCACCGTCGGGTAGCCGCTCAGGACGCAGGGCCGCCCGGAGACGTTGGTGAACTGCACGACCGCCGCTCCGGTGCCCGTGCCATCCGGACGGACCGCGGCCTGGTACGCACTCGCCTCCACGGCCGCCGCCCCACACGCCGGCACCGAGGCGGCCGACGTGGCGGACGCGGGAGAGGCAGGGGCACCCGAAGCGGTCGGCGTGGCGCCGCCGGCGGGCCGCGAGGTCGCGGTACCCGGGCTCGTCGGGGAGGAGGCCGTGGAGGAAGACGACGCGGTGGTGGGGGCCTGGGAGGTCTTCTCGGCAGCCGGATCGCCGCCACCCGACTGGCACGCCGACAACGACAGTGCAGCCGCGATCACGGCCGTCGCCGACGCGGTGACGCGGACGGTGTTTCGGTACTGCATGGGGTCCCCCCGATTTCCGAAGTACACAGGTCGACCGGCCTCCGGGCCGGTGCACACCGTCGGAGACAGAGCCGCCGGACCAGGGGTTCCCCTGTGGATCACCTGTGACACGGCGGTGACGGAAACCGGGCTGGATCGGCACGGACGCCCGGCGGGGGCCGGGGTCCGGGCCCGGCGGCGTGGCGGATGAGGCGCCGGCTCGGTTCGCGGCGAGGATGGCTTCCTGGGCGAGCCGGCTGGGAGGCGGGTATGACGGTGAACCGGATCGGCCTGGTCGTTCACGGCGGACGGGCGGAGGCCGTGGCCGCGGCGAGGGCCGTGCGCGGGTGGTGCGCCGAGCATGCCGTGGGGTGTGCCGACATCGACGTGTGGCAGGACGGCGAGCGGCACAGCGCCCGGGAAGAGCTCGATGCCGCGGGCGATCCGGACCTCATCGTCACCCTGGGCGGCGACGGGACCTTCCTGCGGGGTGCCCGGCTGGCGGCCGAGGGCGACGTCATGGTCCTCGGCGTCGACCTCGGACGGGTGGGGTTCCTGACGGAAGTCCCCGCCACGGCGGTGCGCACGGCGCTGGATGCCGTACGGGAGGAGCGGATCACCGTCGAGAGCCGGATGCTCCTGACCATGCGGGCGTCGTGCCGGCTGGAGGTGCCGCAGCACATGGAGGCGCTGATGCAATACGGCCGTGGGCCGCTGCTGCCCCCGCCCCGGGTGCGCTCGGAGTGCGAGATCGGTGACGACTGGGGTGTCGCCCTGAACGTCACCGCACTGAACGACATCGTCGTGGAGAAGCTGGCCCGGGACCGGCAGGTGTCGGTCGGCGTCTATCTGGCCGGCCGGCTCCTCGCGTCCTACTCGGCCGACGCGCTGCTGGTGGCCACGCCCACGGGCTCCACCGCGTACAGCTTCGCCGCCGGCGGTCCGGTCGTCTCGCCGCGCGCGGAGGGCCTCGTCTTCACACCGGTCGCCCCGCACATGGCGTTCAACCGCTCGGTCGTGGCCGCCCCCGACGAGCCCGTCGCACTACGCGTGCTCGAACGCTCGGGCCAGGCCGCCGTCAGTATCGACGGCCAGCTGCGAGGTGTGCTCAATCCCGGGGACTGGATCGGCGTGTACGCCGCTCCCCGCCGGCTCAAGGCGGTCCGGCTGGGCCCCATGGACTTCTACGGCCGACTGCGGGAGCGCATGAACCTCACCGACGCTCCGGCCGCGCTCGCCGACGGGACCGCCGCCCCGCTGTGGCCGGTGACCACACCGCCGCCGGATGATCTCGCACACCTCGCGCTGCCGCCGCTCCCGACGAGCCTCGGCTAACCTGAGGTCCCCTGCGGAGGTCCGGCAGAACTCACGCGTCCCGGCATGCAACCATTCACCGCACCCGGATGTCTCACCCCATAAAAGGATGACTCGACCAAGGGGGACATCATGCGACGAATCGGAGCCGCGGTGGCGGCACTTCTTCTCGCGGGGGCCGGCTGGGGAGCGGCGACCACCGCCGCGGACGCCGCACCGGCGGCGACCGCACGGGCCACGGCCTGCCCGACGGGCTGGGGCAGCGGCGCCAAGGGCGGCACAGCCGTCGGATCCGTGCCGCTGAAGGACATCAAGACCGGTCGGCATGACTGCTTCGACCGCATGGTGTTCGCCGTACCCGGAGGCGGCAGCCACATCGGGTATTCCGTCAGATACGTCAACCGGCTCCACCAGTCCGCGAGCGGCCGGTACATCCCGGTCGGCGGCGGGGCCGTGCTCGACGTCCACGTCGGCGCGCCGAGCTACGACCCGGTGACCGGCGCGGTGACGTACCCGGGCAAGGTGGGACGGCCCCTTCCCGGCGTGAACCTCAGCGGGTACCGCACCTTCAAGGACACCCGGTACGCCGGCAGCTTCGAGGGGGAGACACAGATCGGTCTCGGCGTCCGCGCCCGGCTGCCGTTCCGGGTGATCCAGCTGTCCGACCGGCTGGTCGTCGACGTGGCCCACAACTGGACGGGCAGCCGCTGAGTACGTGGACCAAGACCGGGGCGCGCGGAGACTTGCCGCGCGCCCCCGAGTCTGGTTGGGTACCGGCGCCACAGGTGCGCGGGCCGTGCCGGGCGGGAGGGGAGCGGACGGCGTGCACTCGACGGTACGACAGGACGGCTCAGGGACGTTGCCCGAAGGGCTGGGGCAAGCGATACGAGGGACCGCAGAGGAGATAGCCGCACTGCTGCGGAGCGCGCCCGGCACGGCACTTCCCGTGCCGGGATCGGAATGGACCCTCGGCGAGGCGGCCGCCCATCTGGCCCTGGCCAATGAGCTGATGGCCGATCTGGCGTCCGGGCGTGAGCGCCCCTACGGAGACGGCACACCCCAGAGCCTGGCCGCGGCCAACGCCCGGTCCCTCGCCGCCTTCGGGGAGCGCCGTGCGGAACCACTGGCGACGATGATCACGGACCAGGCCGAGGCGTTCCTGGACGCCATGACACGGACCGCGGCCGGCGGGGCCGCCGACGGCCCGGCACCGGCCACGCCCCTGGGCCCCATGCACCCGTCCGTCCTCGCGTCATACCTGCTCACGCACATGCTGGGCCACGGATACGACCTCGCTCGCGCCCTGAGGCGTCCGCACATGGTCGACCGCGCGCGGGTGAGCCTCTGCATGCCGTTCATGCTCTCGGTCATGCCACGTGTCGCCGACACCGGGGCCACGGCCGGTCTCACGGCCCGCTACCGGGTCCGGCTCCGCGGCGGCGAGGCGTTCGGCGTGTCCCTGGCCGACGGCGCCGTGCAGGTGACGCCGGGGCCGCCGCCCGGCCGTGCGGACTGCACCATCCTCATCGAGCCCGTCACCTTCCTGCTCATCGCACTGGGCCGGCGCAACCCCTGGCGTGCCATCGCCCAGGGGCAGGTCCTCGCCTGGGGCCCCAAACCGTGGCTGGCACCGCGCTTCCCGGCCCTGTTCACCGCGCCCTGAGCCGGCTCACGGCTGCTTCACGACGACGGGCCTGAGCGGGTGGCGCCGAAATGGGTCTCGTGGGTCCAGACGTGGGTGCAGGACGGGCACTGCAGGTGGAGCAGGCTGCCGGTGTTGGAGAGCAGGTAGCGCCAGTGTCCGTGGCACGTACGCCCCTGCCGGCAGGTGACGCAGGTGCGGTGGTCGTCGCAGTTCGGACAGGCCACCCAGGCGCGGCGGCCGATGTCGGCCTGCGGGTCAAGCGGCAGCATCGCCGCCCCCGCGGGCCGGGAGCACACCGGCCGCGACCAGTTCCTCGTACACGCGCTGCTGCTCCGCGCTGAGGCCGGAGTACAGCAGGTCATACGCCTCCTCCTCACCGCGCAGTGCGGCGACGGGGTCCCAGTCGGGCCCCAGCGCGGCCAGGGTGTGCGTCCGCCGGAGCATTTCGTGGGAGCTCAGGTCGAAGGCGAAGTCGACCGGTGCGGGCCCGCTCGCAGCGGCGGATTCGTCCGGTTCGTCAGGAAGGGTGGGGCCATGGGAGGACATGGGATCGAACGTAGGTACGCCTTACCCGCCAGGGCAAGAGCAGGTGGGGGAAGTCACAGCGAGCCTGCCGAAGGGGCGGCCATTCGGGTGATCGGCAACGCGCCCAGGTTCTGCGGGGATCCAAGGAACACGGGCCCTTCGGGCATTCCTCGCTCGCACAGTGGTCGATTCGAAGTGGCAGCCTGCCGGTGGCGGACCGAAACTGAAGCCGACGGTTCGTGATCAGGAAAGAGCACGCGCCTTGAGCTTCCGATGGTTCGGCGGGCCTTTCTTCAATGCCCGAGGGACCCGACCCCGCCACCGGCGGCCGACGGCGATCCAGACGTCTTCCAGGAGATCGAATGGTGGAGCAGTCCTCCGAGGTCCCTCTGTCCGGGCCGGACGAAGGCGCCGTCACCAGGCTGAGCGGCGCCGGCCCTGCGACGGATACCGAGCGGGAACTCGCGAAAGCGCTGGCTGACGTCGTATGCGCCGAGCGCGTTCCGGTCGACAGGCACTTCTTTACCGACCTCGGCGCCAACTCCCTGGTCATGGCCCAGTTCTGCGCGCGGGTGAGGAAGAGAGCAGACCTGCCGTCCCCGTCCATGAAGGACATCTACCGGCACCCCACGATCCGAAGTCTGGCGGCGGCTTTCGCCGAGGCCGCTCCCCCTCCCGTCGGTTCATCGGTCCCCGCCTCACCGGCGGCGCCCATGAACCCGCCGGCTCCGGTGACAGGCACGGGCAAGTTGAACCATGTGCTCTGTGGAACATTCCAGTTACTGGTATTCCTCGGGTACTCCCTGGTCGCCGGTTTTGCCGCCGACGGCGGATACGGCTGGATCGCCACCGGCTCAGGACTGGCCGACATCTATCTGCGGTCGCTGCTGGTCGGAGGCATCGGGTTCATCGCTCTGTGCACGTTCCCGGTCGTCGCCAAATGGATTCTCATAGGCCGCTGGAAACCGGGAGAGTTCCCCGTCTGGGGTCTGACATATCTGCGCTTCTGGCTCGTCAAGGTACTGCTCCACGCGAATCCGATGATCCTCTTCGTCGGCAATCCGCTGTACGTGCTGTATCTCCGAGCGCTCGGCGCACGGATCGGCAAGGGAGTCACGATCCTCTCCCCGTCCGTCCCGGTCTGCACCGACCTGCTCACGATCGGCGCCGGCACGGTCATCCGCAAGGACTCGTTCTTCCTCGGCTACCGGGCCCACTCGGGGCGTATCCAGACCGGCCGGATCACTCTCGGCCGCGATGTGTTCATCGGCGAGAAGACCGTCCTGGACATCGACACGACGATGGGCGACGGCGCCCAGCTCGGTCACTCGTCCGCCCTGCACCGCGGCCAGGCGGTCCCGGACGGCGAGCACTGGCACGGAACCCCGGCACAGGCCACCGAGATCGACTACGTGCGGGTCGCGCCGGCCAGGTGCGGCACCGGGCGCCGGGCCTGGTTCGGACTCGTCACGCTGCTTCAGCTGTTCTTCCTGTACCTTCCGCTGGCCGTCGGCGGGGTGTACATGCTGTTCACCGAGGTACCGGCGATCGGAAAGCGCCTCGACCCGCAGATGGCCGCAGTGAAGCGGTCGGAATTGATCCCCGACGCGCTGGAACTCTCGCTCGTCCTGTTCTTCGGCTTCGTCGTCGTGGGCCTCGTCGCCCTGTGCACCGTTCCGCGGCTGCTGAGGCTGGCCGTCAAGCCGGACCGGGTCTATCCGCTCTACGGATTCCACTACGCGGTACACCGGGCGACGGCTCGCATGACGAACATCAAGTTCTTCGCCTGGCTGTTCGGTGACAGCTCCTACATCGTGCACTATCTCCAAGGACTCGGATACGACTTGTCACGGGTCGAGCAGACCGGGTCGAACTTCGGTACCGAAGTGCAGCACGAGACCCCGTTTCTGGTCTCTGTCGGCAGCGGAACGATGGTGGCCGACGGACTGTCCATCATCAACGCGGACTTTTCCAGTACGTCCTTCCGGCTGTCCCGTGCGTCGATCGGGCCGCACAACTTCCTCGGCAACAACATCGCCTATCCCGCAGGCGCCAGAACAGGTGCCAACTGCCTGCTCGCCACGAAGGTGATGGTTCCCCTCGACGGTGAGGTCCGGGAAAACGTAGGGCTCCTCGGTTCGCCGTGCTTCGAGATTCCCCGGTCGGTGGAGCGTGACTCACGGTTCGACGGCCTCAGGACCGGCGACGTACTCCACCGTCGTCTCGCCGCGAAGAACCGCTACAACCTGCGCTCGATGGTCCTCATGCTGCTCGTGCGGTGGCTGCACGCCTTTGCGCTCACGCTGTTCGGACTCGCGTCCGTGGATCTGTACGGAGCGGCCGGACACCTGGTGATCGCCGGATACCTGGCCATCACTCTCGCGTTCAGCACCCTCTACTTCGTCCTGGTGGAGCGGTGCATCACGTCGTTCCGTGCGCTGCGGCCCCGGCTGTGCTCCATCTACGACCCCTACTTCTGGTGGCACGAGCGCCTGTGGAAGGTGCCGGACCATTACCTCGACATCTTCAACGGAACGCCCTTCAAGACCCTGGTCTGGCGACTGCTGGGCGTGCGCATCGGCGGCAGGGTCTTCGACGACGGCTGCTATCTGACGGAGCGGTCACTCGCCACCATCGGCGACGAGTGCACCCTCAACGCCGGGAGCAAGATCCAGTGCCACTCGCAGGAGGACGGCACCTTCAAGTCCGACGGCACCACGCTCGGTGCCGGCTGCACGCTGGGCATCGCCGCCCATGTGCATTACGGCGTGACGATGGGCGACGGCGCGGTGCTGGCGCCCGATTCCTTCCTCATGAAGGGCGAGGAGGTCCCCCCGTACGCACGGTGGGGCGGCAACCCCGCCGTGGACATGCCGGATGCCGCCGACCAGTCCTGCGCAGGCGGCCGGGCAATGTCACCGTCATCGGCCAACGCCACTGCGGCGACCCTGAGTTGAGGAAGGCCATTCGATGGGAGCGTGTGTGGAAGCGGACCGGGAGTTCTGGAGCCGTGTGCTGGCCGAAGGTGGTACCACCGCGGTGCCACGCTGGGTCCGGCAGCCGGTTCCCGGAGCGGCCGAGCACGAGGCAGCGGTGCCGGACGACGTGGCCGAGGCGGTACGTGGGCTGGTACGGGAGTGGGGAGTACCGGTCAGCGCGTTCCTGCTGGCGGCGCATGCCAGGGTGTTGGCCGCGTTGTCCGGTGAGCACGAGGTCGTGACGGGTTACGCCGCCGGTGTGCGAGGCGAGCCGCTGCCGTGCCGCCTGGCCGTTCCCCCGGGCTCCTGGCGCGCACTGGTGTCGACCGCTCAGCACGCCGAGGCACAGGTGCTGGCGCACCGGGAGTTCCCGGTGGACGAACTGCGGCGGGAGCTGGGCGCGGCGGAGCCGTCGTACGAAGTCGTGTTCGGTCCCCGGGCGGGCGAGGACACCCTCGCTGATGACGGCGTTCTGCACGTGCGGTGGTCCGACCGGGACGGACGGCTGTGGCTGCGGCTGCGCTACCGCACGGACGTGCTGGACGCCGCGGGCGCGGCCCGGATCGGCGGCTACCACGTGACGGCGCTTCGGCTGATGACGGCCGACGTGGACGCCGAGCACGCCCGGCAGAGTCTGCTGTCGGCCGACGAGGTGCGCGAGCAGTTGGAAGGGCTGGCCGGGCCCCGCCGTTCGCTGCCGGACGCGCGGGCGCACGAACTGTTCGAGCAGCGGGTACGGGCGCATCCGGACGCGGTGGCGGCGGTGCACGGCGAGCAGGAGTGGACGTACGCAGAGCTGAACGCGCGGGCGAACCGGTTGGCGCGGGCGCTGCTGGCACGCGGGCTGGGCCGGGAAGACGTGGTCGCCGTGGTCACCGAACGCAGTCTCGACTGGCTGGCCGCCACGCTGGCGGTGTTCAAGGCGGGCGGCGCCTACCTCCCCATCGAGCCGCACTTCCCGGCCGACCGCATCGCGGCAACGTTGTCACGCGCGGGGTGCCGACTGGTCCTGACCGAGTCCGGCAGCACCCGGACCCTCGACCGGGCGCTCGCCGCCGAGCCGGGAACCGAGAGGCTGCTGATCGAGACGGCGTACACGGAGCCGCACACCGACGGGGATCTCGGGGTGCGGGTCGACGCCGATCAGCTGGCCTACATCTACTTCACGTCCGGCTCCACCGGCGAGCCGAAGGGCGCGATGTGCGAGCACGCGGGTCTGCTCAACCATCTCTTCGCCAAGATCGACGACCTGGGGATCGGCGAGGGATGCGTGGTGGCGCAGACCGCCCCGCAGTGCTTCGACATCTCGCTGTGGCAGCTGGTGTCCTCGCTGCTGGTGGGCGGGCGGACGCTGCTGGTCGGGCAGGACGTGATCGTGGACGTGGAGCGGTTCGTCGACACGCTCGTCCGCGGCCGGGTGGCGGTGGCGCAGGTCGTGCCCTCCTATCTGGAGGTCGTGGTCTCGTATCTGGAGCAGCACCCCCGCGCCGTGCCGGACCTGCGGTGCGTGTCGGTGACCGGTGAGGCGCTGAAACGGGAGCTGGTCCAGCGCTGGTTCGCGATCCAGCCGGAGATCAAGCTGGTCAACGCCTACGGACTGACCGAGACGTCGGACGACACCAACCACGAGGTGATGGACGCGGTGCCCGAGCGCGTTCTGCTGGGGCGTGCGGTCAACAACGTGCACGTCTACGTCGTGGACGAGCAGCTGTCGTTGGTGCCGCTTGGCGCTCCGGGACTGATCGCGTTCTCGGGTGTCTGCGTGGGCCGTGGGTACGTCAACGACCCCGAGCGGACCCGAGAGGCCTACCGGCAGGACCCGTACCGGCCGGGTCAGCGGCTCTACCTCGGAGGTGACTGGGGGCGCTGGCACCCCGGCGGCAAGCTGGAGTTCCTCGGCCGCCGGGACAACCAGGTCAAGATCCGCGGCTTCCGCATCGAGATCGGCGAGATCGAGAACGCCCTGCTGCGGGTGGCCGGGGTGCGGGACGGTGCGGTGGTGGTCGCCGACCGGGCCGGGCAGAACAAGCACCTGATCGCCTTCTACACGGGCCGGCACCTGCAGACGCACGGGCTGCGCGAGGCGCTGGGTGCCGTCCTGCCCGGCTACATGGTCCCCTCGGCCTTCCACTGGCAGCCCGGTCTGCCCCTGACCGCCAACGGCAAGATCGACAGGAAGGTGCTCACCGCTCTCGCGGAAGCGACGGGAGCGACGGGAGCGACGGGAGCGACGGGAGCGACGGGAGCGACGGAACCAGCCGTTCACAGCAAGGACGAGCGCGTCCCGCTCACCCCGACCGAGCGGAAGCTGGCGGCCGCCTGGGCCGGTCTGCTGGGCGTCCCCGAGCACCACATCGGCCGGAAGGACCACTTCTTCGACTCCGGGGCCACCTCGCTGACGGCGGTCAGACTCACCATCGCGCTCGACCGGGCTGTGTCCCTCAAGGACATCACCCGGCACCCGGTACTCGCCGACCTGGCCGCCCTCCTCGACGGCACGGCGCGCCAGCGCACAGAGCTGCTCCAGCCGCTGTCGGAAGCGGGCAGCGCGCCGCAGTGCGCACTGGTGTGCTTCCCCTACGCGGGCGGCAACGCGGTCAACTACCAGCCGATGGCGAGCGCGTTGGCGGGCACCGGCATCGCGGTCCTCGCGGTGGACCTGCCCGGTCACGACCTGGCTTCCCACCCGGAGCCGTTCGCCTCGATCACGCAGGTGGCGGAGCGGGTCACCGCCGAGATCACCGCGCGCGGCCTGACCCGGGTCCTGCTGTGGGGCCACTCGTCGGGCGCCGCGCCGGCCGTCGAGACCGCCCGGAGGCTTCAGGCGCACGGTGTGGACGTGCCGCGGGTGTTCCTCGGTGCGCAGCTGCTCGGCACCGCCGCCGACCGGCGCGCCGCCATCGGCGAACTGACGAGCCGGAGCAACGCGGAGATCGCCGCGCGGCTGACCGCGGACAGCGGCTACAGCGAACTCGCGGAACTGAACGCGCAGCACGCCGAGCACATCGGTGCCGCCTACCGGCACGACTGCGTGTCCGCGCACCGCTATTTCTGCGCAGCCCTGGAATCCCCGGCACTCGCGAAGCTGGCCGCGCCGGTCTCGGTGGTCGTCGCCGCCGACGATCCGCACACCGCAGGCCATGCCCAGCGCCACCGGGACTGGCTGCTCCTGGCCGAGCACGTGGATCTGCACGAGCTGGCCGACGGCGGCCACTACTTCCCGCGCACCCGTCCGGCCCAGGCGGCACAGGCCGTCCTGGGCGTCGTAGCACCACTGGCCTCCTCCTGAACCCCGTAGAGCCTCCAGACGGGCAACCGAAGGGAAACCGAGATGTCGTCCTCACCCCTGGCAGCACCTCTCGATGTGGAGCTACGGCCGGACAGACCCGCGATCCTGCACGTCGACTCCCCAGGTGACGCACCGAGTTGGGCGGCCCAGCACCGCGAGTCGCTGCGGGCGCAGGTCACCGAGCACGGAGCGCTGGTCGTCCGTGGCCTGGACCTGCGCGAGGCGTCCCGGGCCGGTGCCGTCTTCACGGGGCTCGCCGGCCGGCTCATGCCGGAGCGAGAGGCCTTCGCCCCGCGTGAGGCGTACGGCCCCGGGCTGTACTCCTCCACGGCCTGGCCGGCCAACCAGCCGATGTGCATGCACCACGAACTGAGCTACCTGCTGGAGGTTCCCGGCCTGATGCTGTTCGCGTGCCTGACCGCGCCGGGCGCGGGCGGGGCGACCGCGGTGGCCGACGCGGAACAGGTCCTGGAGGCGCTGCCCACCGGGCTGACGGAACGCTTCGAGCGCGAGGGCTGGCTGCTGACCCGCACCTACAACGACGAGATCGGAGCGTCCCTGAAGGAGTCGTTCGGCACCGACGACCGCATCGAGATCGAGCGCTACTGCCGGGCCCACGCCATCGGCTTCACCTGGCAGCCCGACGGCTCGCTGCGCACCGAGCAGCGGCGCAGCGCCGTGGTGCGGCATCCGCTCACGGGCAGGCGCTGCTGGTTCAACCAGATCGCGTTCCTCAACGAGTGGACGCTGGCCGAGGAGGTGCGCGAGTACCTGGTGGACGTCTACGGCGAGGACGGACTGCCGTTCAACACCCGCTACGGGGACGGCACCCCGATCGGCGAGGACGTCGTCCAGCTGCTCAACACCACCTACGAGGAGCACACCCGACGCGAGCCCTGGCAGGCCGGTGACCTGATGCTCGTCGACAACATCCGTACCGCACACAGCAGAGAGGCCTTCACCGGAGAGCGGCAGGTACTGGTCGGCATGGCCGAGCCCCGCCGCCTGGCCGACTGCTGCCCGACCCCGGAGGCGAGCCAGCGATGACCCGTATGTTGTCCACCGCCACCCAGCCGGCCGCGCCGGACCGACCGTCGGCGCCGACGTTCGCGGTGATCACCGGTACACAGGTGCAACAAGCACTCAGCGGACGCGAGAAACAGATCGTGGAGCTGATCGAGGCCACCTACCGGCTGCACGGCGCCGGGGACTCGGTCAACCCACCGTCCTACTTCCTGCGCTTCCCCGACCGCCCCACCGCGCGGATCATCGCGCTGCCGGCCTCCGTCGGCGGCCCGGTCGCCGTGGACGGCCTCAAGTGGATCTCCAGCTTCCCGGACAACGTGAGTGCCGGGCTGCCCCGCGCCTCCGCGGTCCTCATCCTCAACGACCCCGGCACGGGGTACCCGTTCGCCTGCCTGGAGAGCTCCATCATCAGCGCGACCAGAACCGCGGCCTCCGCCGCGCTGGCCGCCGACTGGCTCAGCCGCCCCCGGCCCCGCCCCACCCGGGTCGGATTCTTCGGTACGGGTCTGATCGCCCGCTACATCCACACCTTCCTGGCCGGCACCGGCTGGTCGTTCGACACGATCGGCGTGTACGACGTGTCCGCCGACAGCACCGCGGGCTTCTGCGGCTACCTGCACCAGGCCGGCACCTCCGCGCAGGTCACCGTCCATGACAGCGCCGAGGACCTCATCCGCTCCAGCGACCTCGTGGTCTTCGCCACCGTCGCCGGCCAACCCCACGTCACCGACCCGGCCTGGTTCACCCACAACCCCCTGGTCCTGCACATCTCGCTGCGCGACCTCGCGCCCGAGATCCTGCTGGCCTCGGCCAACTTCGTCGACGACGTCGAGCACTGCCTGAAGGCCGACACGTCCCCGCATCTGGTCGAGCAGCGCACCGGCAACCGCGACTTCCTGAACGGCACCCTCAACGACGTGATGCTCGGAAGGGCCGCCCCGCCGCACGACCGTCCGGTGATCTTCTCGCCCTTCGGACTCGGCGTCCTCGATCTCGCCGTCGGCAAGTACGTCTACGACGAAGCAGCCGGGGCGGGCAATCTCCGCCTCATCGAAGACTTCTTCCACGACCTGCGCCGGTACGGCTGAGGCCCACGTCCTCAGCCCTGGTATCAGGAGGCCCACCGTGCCCGTCATATCCGCTCCCCATGACTTCAACGAAGGCGGTCTCTTCGTCGACCTGGAGTCGATCTTCGAATGCCCCCTCTACCTGAAGTGCGAGGGTTTCAATTTCGCCGGCTCCATCAAGCTGAAGGCCGCGAACGAGATGGTGGAGAGCGCCGAGCGGGACGGAGTCCTGACGCCGGACTCCATCCTGGTCGAGTCCTCTTCCGGGAACCTGGGCGTGGCGCTCAGCATGATCGCCGCGAGCAAGGGCTACCGGTTTCTGTGTGTGACGGACTCCCGTTGCAACCTGTCCACCAGACTGCTGATGGAGGCGCTCGGCAGCCAGGTGCACATCGTGGCCGACCTGGACGCGAACGGCGGCTTCCTGGGCACACGGATCGAATACGTCCGTGCGCTGTGTGCGTCCGACAACCGCTATGTGTGGCTCAGTCAGTACACCAACGCGGGCAACTGGCGTGCGCACTACCGCACGACGGGGCCGGAGATCGCCCACCACTTCCCGCGCCTGGACGTGCTGTTCGTCGGGGCGGGCACCGCCGGGACCCTGATGGGCTGCGCGCGCTACTTCCGGCAATGGCACCGGCCGGTGCGGGTCGTCGCCGTGGACAGCGTGGGCTCGGTGGCCTTCGGCGGCAAGCCGGGCCGCCGGATGATCCCCGGCCTGGGCATGAGCATGGTGCCCCCGCTGCTCGACGAGTCCTTCGTGGACGAGGTGATCCGGGTGGAGGAGGCGGACACCATCCGCACCTGTCACCGCATGGCCAGATGCGGCTTCCTGTTCGGCGGCTCCACGGGGACGGTGGTCAGCGGCGCGACGGACTGGCTGGCCCGGCACGACACACGGGGCATCACCGCGGTGGCCATCGCGCCCGATCTCGGCGAGCGCTACCTCGACACCATCTACCAGACCAACTGGCTGCAAGATCTGTACGGCGACCACATACTCGACTCCGAACGGATGAGCGCCACATCCCGGAGAGCCAAGCCCACATCACCGGCACCGGAGCACCGGCCGAGACCCTAGGAGCATCCCCGTGCGGCAGGGGATGATCACGCGCCCCGGGAACGGCGGACTGCCGCTGCTCGGCCGCCCAGGAGGCGAGCAGGCGCAGTCCGTCGTGGGAGGGTGTGCCGGCCTCGGCGGTCCGGACGACCAGTTGCCGGTCGGGGTCGGTGCCGGCGGTGAGGGTGTCCCGGTCGAGGGTGAGTTCGCCGCGGGAGGGCTCGCATGCGGGTGGACCTGGTCCGCTTCGCACCCGAGGCCCGCACCGCCTGGCACCGCCACACCCTGGGGCAGACCTTGCGCGTCGTCTCCGGCATCGCCCTGATCGGCACCCGCGACGGCACGGTCTTCGAGGCCCGTCCCGGCGAGACCGTCTCGTGCCCGCCCGACGAGGAGCACTGGCACGGCGCCACCCCCGACCACTTCATGGAGCACCTGGCGATGTGGGAGGGCACGGGCGACGGCACTCCCGAGACGGTCCGGGCCGAGCACGTCACCGACGAGCAGGACGCCCGCCCGCGCACCCGCTCCTGACACCGCCCCCGATCCGGACACCTGAGGTATCACCCATGCGGGCAACTTTCCTGTACGGCGCCGGCGACGTGCGCGTGGAGAACGCGCCCGACCCGGTCCTCCAGCAGCCCACCGACGCGGTCGTACGCATCGTCCGGTCCTGCATCTGCGGCAGCGACCTGCACCCGTACCACACCCTGCCGGCCTCCGGCCAACGCACCCCGATGGGCTACGAGTTCATCGGCGTGGTCGAGGAACTCGGCTCCGAGGTCTCCGGGCTGAAGCGCGGCGACCTGGTCGTGGCCCCCTTCGCGTATTCCGACAACACCTGTGCGTTCTGCCGGGAGGGCCTGCACACGTCCTGCCGCAACGGCGGGTTCTGGTCCGCGGGCGGCGTCGGCGACGGCCAGGCGGAGGCGGTCCGCGTCCCGCAGGCCCAGGGCACCCTGGTCAAGCTGCCGGTGGCCGAGGACTCCGAACTGCTGCCCTCGCTGCTGACCCTGTCCGACGTGTACGGCACCGGCTACCACGCCGCCGGGCAGGCGCGCGTGAACCCGCGCACCACGGTCACCGTCATCGGTGACGGCTCGGTCGGCCTGCTGGCGGTGCTGTCCGCCAGGCAGCTCGGCGCCGAGCGGATCATCCTCATGGGCCGGCACCAGGACCGCACCGACCTCGGCCGTGAGTTCGGGGCCACCGATGTCGTTCCCGAGCGCGGCGCAGAAGGCATCGAGCGCGTCCGCGAACTGACCGGCGGGGACGGCACCCACACCGTCCTGGAGTGCGTCGGCTACATGAGCGCCTATGAGATGGCGGTCGGCGTGGTGCGTCCCGGCGGGGTCATCAGCCGGGTCGGCGTACCGCAGTACGAGGAGGCGCCGGTCGGCTTCACCAGCCTGTTCGGCCCGAACATCACCCTCACCGGCGGCCCCGCACCGGTCCGCGCCCACATCGAGGAACTCCTCCCCGGCGTCCTGGACGGAACGGTCGACCCCGGCCGCGTCTTCACTCGCACCATCGGCCTCGACGAGGTCCCCGACGGCTACCGCGCGATGGACCGACGCGAAGCCCTCAAGGTCCTCGTCCGCCCCTGACACCAGGCGACTCGGCTTCGAGAAGCGATCCTTGCCCTGCCTCGCGGTCATGCAGGGCAGGGCAGGGAACCTCACGTGACCCGGCGGCTTCCCCGTCCCGCCGTTCTTACGCAGCGAGGCGTTCCGCCAGGGCCTTCGCCTTGGTGGCCGCCTCCTGGAGGGCACGGTCACGGGAGGCCTCGAACAGCGGCACCAACTCGGCCATGGCCGGGTTGTGCGGGGCCATGGTCAGCTCCGGCACGATGAAGTCGAGGTCGAGGGCGAGGGCATCGGCGAGGACCGCGGTCAGGTAGTTCTGCACGTACTCGTAGGACTCGCGCGGGGTGCCCGGCGCGTAGGAGCCGCCGCGGCTGGCCACGACGGTGACCGGAGTGCCCTTGGCGGAAGGGGTCTCGCCCGCCGTACGGCCGATCAGGATCACGTTGTCCAGCCACGCCTTGAGGGTCGAGGGGATCGCGTAGTTGTACATCGGCGCGCCGATGAGGACCGCGTCCGCCTGCTCCAGTTCCTCGATCAGCTTCACCCGGCCGGCGAAGTCGGCCGCCTGCTCGGGCGTGTGCGTGGCGGGGTCGGCGAAGCCGGCCGTGTGGGCGGCCGCGGTGATGTGCGGCACGGGGTCCGCCGCCAGGTCGCGGTAGATCACCGTGCCGCTGGGGTGCTGCTCCTGCCAGGCCTTGCGAAAGGCGTCCGTGACGGCACGGGAGGCGGACGCCTCGGCCGGGGAGAGGGATGAGTCGATGTGGAGCAGGGTGGCCATGAGTGTCTCCAGAAGAACGAGCCCGGAGCGAGACGCCGGGCTGCGGTTTCGTATTTAGCTATATCTATCATAGGGGCTTACTTTTTTTCACCCCCATACGGCGGGGTAGTACCCTGATCCCATGGCGGCGGAGCAGACCCATGGCACGGCAGAGTGCAGGCGCGTGGACGACGGCATCACGCGCGTCTTCCACGTACTCGGAAAGCGCTGGAACGGCCCGATCCTGGCCGTCCTGATGGGCCAGCCGACACACTTCGCCGACCTGCGCCGGGCCATCCCCGGCATCAGCGAGCGCATGCTCTCCGACCGGCTCGCCGAGCTCGGTGCCGCGGGACTCGTGGTGCGCGAGGTCGACGAAGGACCGCCACTGCGGGTCTCGTACCGACTGACCGGGTCGGGAGCCGCGCTGGAGCCCTCACTCAGGGAGCTCGGCGAGTGGGCGAAGAAGCACCTGCCGGACGCACCGCCCTGTGCGGGGACAGCCGGATAACGACGGTCCTCACCGGGCGTGGTGCGCGGCTGCAGCT
Source organism: Streptomyces cellostaticus (assembly GCF_001513965.1). Classification (GTDB taxonomy): domain Bacteria; phylum Actinomycetota; class Actinomycetes; order Streptomycetales; family Streptomycetaceae; genus Streptomyces; species Streptomyces cellostaticus. Next base: position 178,760 of record NZ_KQ948017.1, read on the forward strand.
CCGGGGGCAAGAAGTCCGAGGACCGCGGCGCCGAGGCCTCGGCAGGCAAGGCGAGCTCTCCCCGGATGACCGTGGCTCGCAGCAGCCGTAACTGCAGGGCTACCTCGCCGTCGACTCCCTGTGGCAGTACATGTCCAACGTCAGCGGCGGCGGCACCGCCCCGGTCCTGAGCTGTGACGACCGGCTCCCGGGCGGCCTGATTACCGTCCCCGCCGCAGCGAACTGTCAGACCAGTTCCCGGGGCGGCGACCCCCTGGTCCCTCGCACCACAGCTTGGGGTCCAGCACCGCCTCCCTCGGCTCCCGCTCCGGGTCCTCCAGCCGTTCCACGGCGAAGCGCACCGCGTACTCCGCCATGAGCGGCGCGTCCTGGCGGACGGTCGTCAAGCCGATCGGCATCAGAGGGGAGAGGCGGCTGTCGTCCTAGCCGACGACGGACATGTCCCGGGGGACCTCGACGCCCGCCCGCACCAGGGACATCAACAGGCCCATCGCGCACCGGTCGTTGCCCGCGAGGACGGCCGTCGGCAGGGGCTGCCCGCTCTCGCGCTCCGCCACCAGCAGGCGGCCGGCGTCGATGCCGGACCGCTCGGTGTGGTCGCCGGGGATCACCCGCAGCTCCGGCTGGCGAGGCCACCGCCGCGGAGGCGGTGGGCGTCGCGGCCCTGCTGCTCGTCGCCGGCCACGAGACGACCGCCCACATGTTCTCGCCGGCGGTGCTCGCCCTGCTGCGCCGTCCCGAGCAGTTGGCCGCCCTACGGGAACGGCCCGAGCGGTGGCCGGAGGCGGTCGAGGTACTGCTGCGGTACCTCTCGGTGGCGCACGCGGGCATGCGTCGCATCGCGACCGAGGACGTCGAGGTGGGCGGTGTGCGGATCCGGGCCGGGGAGGGGGTGGTGGTCGCACTCCAGGCCGCCAACCGGGACCCGTCCGTCTTCACCGACCCCGACACCCTGGACATCGGGCGGGACGCCGCCGGTCACCTGGCCTTCGGGCACGGGCTGCACCAGTGCGTGGGTCAGTCCCTCGCCCGCGCCGAACTCCAGATCGGCCTGCCCGCCCTCTTCGCCCGCCTCCCGCACCTGCGCCTCACGGCACGACCGGAGGACCTGGGCGTGTCGACGTCCTCGATCCACGGCGTACGGCCCCTGCCCGTGGCCTGGTGACCCCCCGGCCCGGGCACCGGCGCGCGTCTCGGCGAAGTGGGCACCTGGGCCGGCTACTCGGAGTCGGTGTCATCTGTCCGCAGGAGCAGGTCGAGCAACCCGGGAAAGCGCGCGTCGAACTCCTCCCGGCGCAACCGGTTGACCCGCCTCGGCCCCTCGTCGCGCTGTTCGACCAGACCGGCGCCGCGCAGGACCGAGAAGTGGTGGCTGAGTGCGGCTTTGCCGACCGGGACGTCGAAGCTGCCGCAGCTGCGCGTCCAGTCGGCGGAGCCCGCCAGCTCGCGGATCAGCTGGATGCGCACGGGGTCGGCGACCGCGGACAGCGCGGTCAGGACGGAGACCTCGCCCGGATCCGTGTGCACCGGCGCCGCACGGTGACTGCAGCCCGCGGCCTGCTTCGGCATGCCCCTCTCCTCGCCCTGCGCGTCCCCGCCGGGACATCTCGCAAAGTGTCGCACTCGCTTGCTTAGTGTTCGATGAGCATCGTACATTGCGAGTGTTCGCTTTCCATTGAACACTTTCTCGAAGGGTGCGTTCCACTGATGCGTGCAGTCGAGTTCCAGGAGTACGGCGGCCCCGAGGTACTGAAGCTCGTGCAGGCCGAAACCCCCGAGCCCGGGCCGGGCCAGGTCACCATCGACGCCGCCTACACGGGCGTGAACTTCGCGGACCTCAAGGCGCGTGCCGAGGGGTACCGGGTGGAGTCGCTGCCCTTCCGCCCGGGCCTGGAGGTCTCCGGACGGATCCGGGCCGTCGGCCACGGCGTCGAGGGGCTGCGTCCGGGGCAGGACGTCGTCGCGTTCGTCGACAGCGGGGCCTACGCGGAGGTGGTGGTCGCCGAGACCAACACCGTCTTCCCGCTCCCCGAGGGCCTGGACCTGCGGACCGCGGCCGCGCTGCCCACCGTACTGCCGACGGCGCACGCCCTGATCCACGAGGTGGGGCGGCTGCGCGCCGGTGAGAGCGTCCTGGTGCACGGCGCGGCGGGAGGCGTCGGCACGGCGGCCGGACAGCTGGCCCGGGCGGCGGGCGCCGGCGCCGTGTACGGCGTGGTCTCCTCCCTCGACAAGGCCGAGCACGCGCTCAAGCACGGCTACGACGAGGTGTTCACCGCCGACACCTTCTCCGACGACGTCCGCCGCGCCACCAACGGCAGGGGCGTCGACCTGGTGCTCGACCCGGTGGGCGGCGACACCCTTCGCCGCGGCCTCGACACGCTGGCCGTCTTCGGACGCCTGGTGTCCTTCGGCAACGCCGGCGGGGCAGAGCCGTGGCACGTCGGGCAGCCCGAGCTCTACGCGCAGGGCCGAAGCGTCGCGGGCCTTTCCATCCTGTCTCTCGCGCAGTCGGCGCCCGAGGCGCTGCGCTCGCTCGCCGAGCGTGCGTTCCGCACGGTCACCGACGGCACCGTAAGCCTTCCGGTCACCGCCGAGTTCCCGCTGTCGGACGCGGCCGAGGCCCACCGGCTGATGGGCGGGCGCACGTCGACGGGCAAGCTGCTGCTGCGCACGGCCGACTGAGCAACGGGTCCGGGCTGCTACCGGCCGGCACATCACCGATGCGATGATCCCTGCGGCGTTCGACGAACCCGCCGAGGCGTGGCAGCGCCGCGACCCTCCGAGAGATCCCGTTCATCACGACAGGAGTTCGCAGTGAGCAGTGTCCACCACGACGTCGGCCTCCTTCCTCCGCCCAGGGTGGAGGAGGTCAGCGAGGACGTCTTCGCCTACATACAGCCCGACGGCAGCTGGTGGATCAACAACACCGGCTTCCTCGTCGGACGGCGGGGCGTGATCAGCGTGGACGCATGCTCGACGGTGCGGCGGACGCAGGCGTATCTGGACGCGATCGCGGCCGTCACGCCGCAGCCGGTGCGGACGCTGATCAACACGCACCACCACGGTGACCACACCTTCGGCAACCACCTCTTCGGCGGCGCCACCATCGTCGGGCACGAGGCCACCCGGTCGAGCATCATCCAGTGGGGCGGGCCGGGTGCCGCGGCGGGGTTCTGGACCGAGGTCGAGTGGGGCGACGTCGTGGTCGAACCGCCCTTCCTCACCTACGCCGACGGGGTCACCGTGTGGGCCGACGACCTGCGTGCCGACGTACGCCACGTCGGCGCACCCGCCCACACGACCAACGACTCCGTCGTCTGGCTGCCCGAACGCAAGGTCCTCTTCAGCGGCGACCTGCTGTTCAACGGTGGTACCCCCTTCCTCCTCCAGGGATCCGTAGCCGGTGCCGTCCAGGTCCTGGAGGAAGTGATCAAGCCTCTGGGGGCGACGACCATCGTCCCGGGGCACGGCGCCGTCGCCGGTCCCGAACTCATCGACGACGTGCTCGGCTACCTGCGGTTCGTCCAGGCCACCGCCCGAGCGGGCCGCGCCGCCGGGCTCACGCCTCTGGAGACCGCCCGTGAAACGGACCTGGGCGCCTACGCCGACCTGCTGGACTGCGAGCGCATCGTCGGCAATCTCCACCGCGCCTACGCGGAACTCGAGGACGGCCCGCTCGGCCGGGGCATCGACGCCGCGGCCGCCCTCAGCGACATGGTCACCTACAACGGCGGTCGCCCGCTGACGTGCCTCGCCTGACGGGTGCCCAGCTGATCCGCATGCGGGACCGGCACGCCGTCATGCCCGAGCGGCCTCGGGAACGCTACTCAGGCCCCGACCGCCGCACACGCTCGGCATCGCTCGTGCGAGGGCAGGTCAGACAAGCCTCGTCGGGACGGATCGTGTAGTAGAGACAGCAGCCGGCCCGTGTGCGCGTCGGGCATCGCCCGCCGCCGGCGTCGGTCAGGTACCGGAAGGCGGCACCAGCGGGGTAGGGAGGCACCGGCGCCGGGAGCAGTTCGGTGGCGGCCTGGACGGCGTGTTCCTCCCGGCCGAGGGTCCTGCCCAGGTACCAGATGCCGGAGACGAGGTCGTCGGCAACCATGCCCCACAGGGCGCGCGGTCCACGGCGCACGGCCGGGCCGACGGCGTCCAGGACCGGCCGCATGTGATCCGCGACCGCGGTGCGCAACTCGGCTCGCAGCGCCTCCTCGTGAGGGACCGTCACGGTTCCCGGGGACGCTGCGAGCGGGTCGCCGGGCAGGCACCGCACGTCGTCGCCGGGTGCGATGCCGTAGGCGCCGGCGTCGAGGTCGAGGCGCACGTCCTCGGGCCTGATCCGGGGCACCCTCCGTTCGAGGTACCAGGCTCCGCTCATCAGCAGCCCGATGGACCAGGTGTAGTCGTGCAGGGCACGCGACGCGGCCACGTGGCGGCGCGGGGCGACCCCGTAGCGGTCCTGGATCCGGCGCGCCTCGGCCGCCACGAAGGCATCGAGGACGTTCTGATCGGAGGTCATGTCCCTTGCCGTGACGCCCAGTTGTCCCATTCCGGCGTCCGGATCGTCCACGCGTACGGCGAGCGGCTCGCAGGTCTCGGCCAGTCGCCGGTACGCAGCGCCCAGCACCCGCGCCACGGCACCGGTCGGCGGAGTCTGCAAGGCCAGGGACATCGGCACTCCCGAACACGAAGGATTCAACGGGCGAGGATTCGACGGGCGTCGAATAGGTAAGGCTTACCTTAGACGCCGGTCGAGGAACAAGGTGACCAGCGGGGCACTCATCCGTGATCATGAGACTCGCACCTCATGGCCACCGCACAGCCGGTTGAAAACTAAACCAAGCCTAACCTAAGCTCACGGCTCGTGACTGTGACTCCACAGGGCGCACCCCCACGTGTGCCCTTCCGCGCCCACCGGCACATACCTCTGTTCCTGGCCGGCCTGGCAGCCCTGGTGCTGTGCACGGCACTGAGCCTCGCCCTCGGTGCGCGCTCCGTGCCCCTGTCCACCGTGGCTCAGGCGCTGTTCGGGCACGCCCACGGGCGGGAGGCGCTCGTGGTGACGGGTTTGCGTCTGCCGCGTACGGTCATCGGTCTCGCGGTGGGTGCCGCCCTGGGTGCGGCCGGGGCCGTGGCCCAGGGCATCACCCGCAACCCGCTCGCGTCGCCCACCACCCTCGGCATCAACGCGGGCGCCGGCTTCGCCCTGGTCGTCGCGATCTACGCGCTGGGGCTCACCAGCCCCGCCGAATACGTGTGGTTCGCCTTCGCCGGAGCGGCGGGCGCCGCCCTGTTCGCCCAGGCCCTGGCCCGCCGCGCCGGGGACATCGACCCCGTCCGGCTCGCGCTGGGCGGCACCGTGCTCCAACTCGTACTGCTGTCCTGGACGTCGGCGGTGATGCTGCTGAACCAGCGCACCCTCGACGAGGCGCGCTTCTGGCTCGCCGGATCGCTCGCCGACCGCCCCCTCGACGTCCTGTGGCCCGTGCTGCCGACCCTGGTGCTCGGGCTGGTGGTCGCGCTGGCCGTGGCACCATCCCTCAACGCCCTTGCCCTGGGCGATGATTCGGCCCAGGCACTGGGCGTGCCGGTCGGCCGGATCCGGTTGGCCGGCGGGATCGCGGTCGTGCTGCTCGCCGGGTCGGCGGTCGCCGTCGCCGGGCCGGTCGCCTTCATCGGACTGGCCGCGCCCCATCTCGTACGTCCCCTCCTGGGCGGTGACCACCGGCTGCTGGTGCCCGGCTGCCTGCTCGCCGGTCCCCTGCTGCTGCTCACGGCCGACGTGCTCGGCCGACTCGTAGTGCGCCCCTCGGAACTGGAGGTCGGCATCGTGACCGCGTTCCTCGGCGCGCCGCTGCTGGCGCTGCTGGCCCGGAAGGCGGCCCGATGACCACCGCCGTGTCCGTGCGGACGACCACCGCCTCCCGCGTCCACGTCCGCCGCCGCGTCCTGGTGTTCGCCGTGGTCGGCCTGGCCGCGCTGCTGGTGCCC
>NZ_KQ948017.1:184778-352938 GCF_001513965.1 Streptomyces cellostaticus
TGCTGACCGTGTCCCTGGCCACCGGTGAGATGCCGATTCCCGCTCTCACGGCGCTGCGAGCCCTGGTCGGGTTCGGGGACGCCGGGGACGTCCTGGTGGTGCAGCAGTTCCGGGCGCCCCGGGCGGTGGCGGCCATCGTCGCCGGCGCAGGGCTGGGCGCGGCGGGCTGCGTGCTGCAACGGCTGTTCCGCAATCCCCTCGCCTCTCCTGATGTCATGGGCGTGACAGGCGGCGCGTCGCTCGGTGCCGTCGCGTTGATCGCCGCCGGGGCCTCGCAGACCCTGATCCCGGTCGGGGCGCTCGGCGGCGGTCTGCTCGCCGCGCTGCTGCTGGGCGTGTTCGCCTGGCGGTCCGGAGTCTCCGTCGCCCGGCTCGTCCTGACCGGCCTCGCCGTCCAGGCGGGTCTCGCCGCCGCCGTGAACCTGATGATCGTGCGCTTTCCCGCCGAGCTGGCCGGGTCGGCGCTCCAGTGGACCACCGGCTCGGTGTACGGGCGGACGTGGACGGAGGTGTGGGGCGCGGGCGGCGCGATGCTGGTCGTCCTGGCGGTGGCCTTCGCCCTGCACCGGCGCCTGGCCGTCCTCGATCTCGGCGACGACTCGGCGGGCGCCCTCGGCCTCGACACCTCCGCGGCCCGTCTCCAACTCCTCGTCGTGGCCGTCGCGTTGGCGTCCCTCGCCGCCGCGCTCGCCGGGCCGGTCACGTTCGTGGCCCTGGCCGTACCCCACATCGTGCGCTTCGTCACCGGTCCCCCCACCGCCGTGTCCCTGGCGCTGGCGGGCCTGACCGGCGCGGTGCTGCTGCTCGCATCCGACCTGGTGGTGCAGCACCTGCTGCCGGTACAGGGGCTGCCGGTCGGCGCGGTCACCGCCACGCTGGGCGCGCCCTGGCTGCTGGTGCTGATGTTCCGGCACAGCTCGCCCGTCCGCGGGAGCCACGGATGACCGCCGTGCAGCGCCGCCGTAGGGCCGGTGCCGTCACAGCACGCCTCCCTGAGGCGGCTCCCCTCCCCCAGGAACCACCGCGCCCCCACTCCCCCACGCACCCCACCGGTCCGCAGGAGTCCTACATGACCACCGCCAACCAGCTCACCGCCCAGGGGCTCGACCTGCGCTACGGCGACCGGCTCGTGGTCGGCGGCCTCGACCTGACGCTGCCGGGAGGCGCCGTCACGGCGATCGTCGGGCCCAACGCCTGCGGCAAGTCGACACTGTTGAGAGGGCTGAGCCGGCTGCTCGCCCCGGCAGCCGGCACCGTCACCCTGGACGGTGCCGACATCCACCGCATGTCCGCCCGCACGCTGGCCCGCCGGATGGGTCTGCTGCCGCAGCAGCCGGTCACGCCCGAGGCGATCACCGTCCAGGCACTGGTCCGGCTGGGCCGCTACCCGCACCAGCGGCTGCTGAGCCCCTGGTCGGCGGCCGACCAGAAGGCAGTGGACGAGGCCCTGGAGCGCACCGGCACCGCCGCGCTGCGCGACCAGCCCGTGGACCGCCTGTCGGGCGGCCAGCGCCAACGCGCCTGGATCGCGCTGGCGCTGGCCCAGGACACCGAACTGCTCCTGCTCGACGAGCCCACCACCTTCCTCGACCTCAGGCACCAACTCGACGTGCTCGACCTGGTCGCCGCCCTGCACGCCGAAGCAGGCCGCACCGTGGTGATGGTGCTGCACGACCTCGGGCAGGCCGCCCGCTACGCGGACCACATGGTGGTCCTCAAGGACGGCCGGCTCTCCGCCGCCGGCGCGCCCGGCGACGTGCTCGACGCGGAGCTGGTCAAGTCCGTCTTCGACGTGGACTGCCGGGTCATTGCGGACCCGGAGACCGGCACTCCGCTGGTCGTCCCGAAAAGCAGCGCGGTACGGCATCCCGCCGCCTCCGCGTGAACCCACCCCCTACGAGAAAGACCACCCCCCATGTTCAAGCGCTCACCCCTGCGCGGAATCGGCCGGCTGATCGCCGCGCTGCTCGCCGCCGTCCTCGCCACGGCCGTCCTGGCCGGCTGCGGCGGCGACAAGAAGTCCGACGCCAGTGACACCGCGCAGGCCGGCGCCGCCGGGGCCGGTTTCCCGCGCACCCTCAAGACCGTGATGGGCGACGTGAAGATCCCGTCGCAGCCCAAGCGCGTCGTCGTCCTCGACACCGGCGAGCTGGACGACGTCACCCTCCTCGGTATCGACCCGGTCGGCGCGGTCGCCCCGCACTTCAAGAGCGCGGGCGGATTCCCGACCTATCTCAAGGGCGAGTTGAGCGGTACCGCCGACGTCGGCCCGCTGCTGGAGCCGAACCTGGAGAAGATCGCCTCCCTCAAGCCGGACCTGATCCTGTCCTCCAAGGTCCGCCACGAGAAGATCTACGACAAGCTCGGCGCGATCGCCCCGACCGTCTTCACCGCCACCACCGGCGGCGTGTGGAAGCAGAACCTCAAGGTGCACGCCGAGGCGCTCGGCCTGGAGAAGGAGGCGGCGGCCAAGCTCAAGGAGTACGAGAACCAGGCCAAGGCGCTGGGTGAGGCCGTCAAGAAGAAGGACGGCGGCACCATGCCGACCGCGTCCGTGGTCCGTTTCATCGCCGGCCCGACCCGGCTGTACCAGTCCAACTCCTACAGCGGTGTCGTGCTGGCCGACATCGGTCTCAAGCGGCCGTCCTCGCAGGTCTCCGACGACCCCGACGTCACGATGAAGGACGTCAGCCCCGAGCAGATCGACCGGGCCGACGCCGACCTGGTCTTCGTCACGACCGCCGACACCCCGGACAAGACCCAGGAGAAGCAGGTCACCTCCAACCCGGTCTGGAAGGACCTCGCGGCCGTCAAGAACGGCAAGGTCTTCACCGTCCCGGACGAGACGTGGATGTCCGGCATCGGCGTCCAGGCCGCGGAGCAGATGCTCAAGGACGTGGCCAAGGCCACCGGCGTCGCGCTCCCGAAGAAGTAACTGCCGCTGCACCTGGGGGCAGGCCGGCGGCGACCCCGCCGTCCCGCCCCCGACCCCCCACCTTCTAGCGGAAGTTGTCGCCCCCCCCATGCGCCTGTATCTGCTCGCCCTCAACCCGACCGACTCCGTCACCGAGGGCTTCCTGCCCGCCGCCGCCCGGCTGGGCCTGGACGTCACCGTCCTCACCGACCAGCCCGCCGCCCACCGGCACACCGGCCCGGACATCGAAGTCCTGGAGTGCGACGTCCGTGACGTCCGGGCCGTCGTCACCCGCATATCGACCCATCACCGGCCGGACGCCGTCTTCACCAACAGCGACCACCTCCAGACCCAGGCCGCCCTGGCCGCCGCCTATTTCGGCCTGCCCGGCAAGGACTGGCGTGCCGCCCTGCGCTGCAAGGACAAGGCCGAGATGCGCCGGCACCTGACCGGTGCCGCCGCGGACACGGTCTGGTCGGCCGAACTGACCGAGCCCGCCCCGCTGGATGCACCCTACCCCTGTGTCGTCAAGCCGCGTGAGGGCGTGGCCAGCGAGGACGTGGTCCTGGTCGACGGCCCTGAGGAGCTGGTGACCCGGACCAAGGAGATCCTGGACCGGCGTCCGGGGACGGTGCTGGTCGTCGAGGAGTACCTGCCCGGCGAGCTGCGCACCCTGGAGACCCTCGGCGACGGCCGCGTCCGCCATGTGCTGGGCGGTTTCCGCACCGAGCTCTCGCCGCCGCCGTACTTCATCGAGGAACGTCTGACGTACGTTCCTGCCCACCCCGAGCCCATCGTCGCCCAGGTGCTGGCCCAACTGGACGCCCTCGGCGTCGGGTTCGGCGCCTGCCACACCGAGTTCGTGGTCCACCAGGGACGGGCCCGCCTCATCGAGGTCAATTACCGGGCCATCGGCGACCAGTGCGACCTGCTGCTGGCCCGGCTGCTGGACATCCCCCTGTTCGAGCACATCCTGCGCACCCATCTGGGCGAGCCGCTCCCCGCCGACCTGGGCGGCCGCCGCGACGGCGCCGCCCGGCTGGAGTACCCGTGCGCCGAGCGCGCCGGAATCCTGACGGCGGCCCCCGCCGCCGAGGAACTCACCGTCGACGGCGTCCACCTGACGTACCGTCCGCTGCGTGCCACGGGCGAGCACCACGAGCTGTACCGGACCAACCGCGACTACCTGGGCGTACTGCGAGCCGTGGGCACCGACCAGGAGACGGTCGACCGGGTGTCGGCCTCCTTCCTGGCCGCCCGGCGCTGGGAGATCCAGCCGTGACCGCGCCCGCCGTCCCCGACACCTCGGCGTCCGACCTCCTCATCCGCGTGCTGAGCGCCCTGCTGCGCGAAGACGTGGCCGGGCTGCGCACGCGTTCCACTGTGGTCCACCGCCCGGACGGCCCGTGGATACGGCTGCCCGGCGCTTCCAGCAGCCCGACGGGGACGCCGGACCACGCGGACGACGCCCTGCTGCTGCCCGTCACCGAGGACGGCTTCCAGAGCGCCTACGCCGCACGGCTGCCGCTGCTCGTACGGGAGGCCGACGGCCGCGAGCTGACCTCCTGCGACGCCGTCCTCGCCGCGCTGAAAGCCCTGGCGGACCCCGAGGACCGCCCCGGATTCGACGCGTTCGCCGACGAGTGCCGCCAGACACTGGCGACACTGCGGCTGCACACCGACTCGCGGGACGACGTCATGACGCGTCTGGCCGCGCACCACGGCGCCGATCCGGCGCGCTGGACCGGCCCGATCGGCTCACTGGCCCACGACACGCTCGCCGCCCGCCTCGACCACCCCGTCTACCCGACCGCCCGCGGCCGTGCCGGTCTGAGCACGGACCAACTTCGGTCGTACGCACCGGAGTTCCATCCGTGTTTCGCCCTGCGCTGGCTGGCCCTGCCCCGAGCGGCGGTCACCGTGACCGGCACGCTCCCCCCGTCGTGGCCCACACCGGCACTGCTGGGCCTGACGGAACTGGAGCGCACGCACCTCGCGCTGCCCGTGCATCCGCTGACCGTCGGCGCCCCGCTGGACCAGGCGCTGCGGGCCGCCGGTCTGGCCCAGGAGGCCGTACTCGCCGACCGCGCCTTCCTCGACGTGGTGCCCACGCTGTCGATGCGCACGGTGGCGATCACCGAGGATCCCTCCGTCCACCTCAAACTGCCCCTGGCCACCTCGACGTTGGGGCTGCGCAACAAGCGTTCCATCAAACCGGGCACGCTCGTCGACGGCGCGGCCGGACAGCGGCTCCTGGAGACGGTGATCAGCCGTGAGCCGCGCTTTCGCGGGCGGATCCTGCACGCCGACGAGACCACGTACGCCCACGCCGGGCACGAACTCCTCGCCGTCCTGTGCCGCCGCCGGCCGGCCGGTCCGGACGACGCCGTGACCGTGCCGATGGCCGCTCTGCTCGCCGAGGCACCCGGTGGGCGGCTGGTGATCGACCACCTCGCCGACCGCTTCCACGACGGCGACGCGCTCGCCCTGCTGGACGCCTGCCTGACGCTGCTGTTCGACTGGCAGGCGACGCTGTTCGGGTACGGCATCGCGCTGGAGTCGCACCAGCAGAACGTCTCGCTGGTGCTGCGGCCCGGCAGCCTGGGACTGCTGTTCAAGGACAACGACGGCCCGCGCCTGAACACGGCACGGCTGGGCGCCCGGCTGCCGGGCCCCTGGGGCTTCGACGACGCCCGCATCCTCGGCACGGACGACGGCCCGGTCGCCGACCTGTTCGCCACCATCACCCTCCATCTGTGCGCCGGAGCCTACGCGTTCGGGCTCGCCCGGCACGGCCGGGCACCGCTCGCCGCGCTCCTGGGCCTCGTACGGGACCGGCTCGCCGAAGCGGTCGAGCGGCTGGGGGGCGAGGCCGGGGCGGTCCTGCGCTCCCGGGTGCTGGATGCGGCGCAGCTGCCGGTCAAGGCGATGGTCACCGCCGGGACCTTGCTGTCCAAGGAGCGTTCGGGCGCGGCCGACATCAACAAGCACTACACCAGCGGGCCCAACTACCTCCGGCTCACGGGGAGCATGTCGTGAGCGCCCAGACCCTGCGGGCGTCGGCAGGCTCCTCCTTCGGGCGCGCCCAGGTGCACGCCGTGGCGGGCTGCTACTTCGTCGCGTCCTTCGCCGCGCTGGGGCTGCCGCCGTACCTGACCGAGATCCTTCCGGAGTTGGGTGACCGCCACGCCCGCTGGGCCGGTGTGCTCTATGTGGTGCCGACGGTGTTCGGCGCGCTGGGCGCCCCGCTGTGGGGCAGGCTCGCCGACCGCTACGGCCGCAAACGGCTGCTGCTGCGCGCCCAGTTGGGGCTGGCCGTGTCCTTCCTGCTGGCCGGCTGGGCCGACTCCCTGACCGCGTTCACGCTGGCGTTGATCCTCCAGGGCATCCTCGGCGGCACGTTCGCCGCCTCCAACGGATACCTGGGCGCCGCACTGGCGGGACCGGCCCTGTCGCGGGCGCTCACCCTGATGCAGGGCAGCGCGCGGGCGGCACTGGTCGTCGCGCCGATCGTGGTCGGCTCGCTGTCCGGCTGGCTGTCCCCGCACCGCCAGTACGCACTGCTCGCCGTCCTGCCACTCACCGCGGCCCTGCTGCTGGCCGCGCTGCCCGAGCCGGCCGCGCCGGCACCAGGTCGGACGGCCCCCGCCACCGAGGACGGGCCGCCGCCGGCGGTGTCCCTCAGGACGCTGTACGCGCTGGAGTTCGCGTTCGTCTTCTCCACCGTCATCTCCTTCCCGTACCTCATCTCCCTCGTCGAGGACCGCCTGCCGGGGACCTCACCCACGCTGTCCGGGGTGCTCTTCGCGCTGCCCCACCTGTGTTACCTGGTGTCGGCACTGGCGGTGCACTCCGCCTTCCGCGAACGGCCCCGGGCCGGGATCGCCCTCGGCTTCGCCTGCATCGCGCTCGGCCTGGCCGGACACGCCCTGACGCACTCGCTGTACGGGCTGGTCGCCGCACGGCTGGTGCTGGGCGCCGGCCTCACGCTCGGGCTGGTGTGCCTGTCCGTGCTGGCCGCCGACTGCGCCGGCGGCCGGCCGCCGGGCGGGATGTTCGGCTCGCTGGAGTTCTTCTCCAAGGCCGGCGCGGTCGTCGCCGGCCTGGCCGCGGCGGCGGGCAGCGCCCGCTTCGGGCCCCTCGCCCCCGTCCTCACCGGCGGCGCCGTCGCCGCCGTCACCGTCGTTGTCTCTCTCCTCCCCGCGCCGCACGCGCGCCCGCTCCGGAGCCGCCGATGCCCTCGCTGACCCGCTCGCCGGGAAGCACCGCTGCCCCCGCCGCCCTGCCCACCGCCGACGAGGCGGTGACGCACACCCTCCTGAACTGCCTGCTGCGCGAGGTGTCCGGGCCCGAACACCAGAACGTCGTCGCCGACGGTCACCTCTTGCTTCGCCTTCCCCGGCGCGGGGTGCTGTTGCGCGTCGCACTGCGCCGTACGTCCCTGCTCGGCGCGCACCGCTTCCGCGGGCCGGTGCGCGAGCGGCGCGACGGCGCCTGGGTGGAGGTGGACTGGCGGCGCCTGGCCACGTACACGCACGACGAGCTGTTCCTGCGCACCGGAGTGAGCAACGAGGAGTTCCTGGAGCAGATCGCCTCCAGCCACGACGCCATCACGGCGGCCCTCGCCGGCCCTCGCACCGGGCAGCCGCAGAACGGGCAAGCACACGATTCCCGGCTGGGCGCCTACCTCGCCTCCGAGCAGTCGCTGCTGTTCGGACACCGCTTCCATCCCACGCCCAAGGCCCGCACCGGCGACCCGCGGGCCTGGGCGGAGTACGCCCCGGAGGCCGGGGCCGCCTTCCCGCTGCGGCACCTCGCCGTCCGCGCGGACCTGATCGCCGAGGAGGCGGCCGACCCGTCCGCGACGGCCGCCCTGGACCGGCAGCGCACAGACGTCCCGGACGGCTACCGGCTGCTGCCGGCCCACCCCTGGCAGTACGTCACTCTGCGCGCGCACCCGGCGCTGCGCGCGGCCCTGGATCGCGGCGACGTCCTCGACCTCGGCCGCGGCGGGCGGCCGTTTGCGGCCACCGCCTCCGTGCGCACCCTGTACGACGGCGAGACGTTCCTCAAGTTCAGCCTGAACGTGCGGATCACCAACTGCCTGCGCAAGAACAGCGCGTACGAGCTGGCCGGCGCGGTCGCCCTCACCCGCGCCCTGGTCCCGGCACTGTCCGACCTGGCCGGTCGCTTTCCCGGCGCGGCCGTGCTGCGCGAGCCCGCCTACCGCACCCTCGCCCTGCCCGGCCCCGACGGGATGCCCGACCTGGCGCTGTTCGAGGGCCTCGGCGTCATCGTCCGCGAAGGTCTCCCCCAGCGGCTCGCACCCGGCGCGAGGCCGCTGCTCGCCGCTGCCGTCGCCGACGAGTACCCCACCGGCCCCGCGCACGTCTCGTGCCTCCTGGACGGCGCCGGCCCGCGGGAAGCACTGGACTGGTGGTCGGCCTGGCTCGGCCTTCTGCTGCCTCCCGTGCTGGCTGCCTACTTCGACCACGGCCTGGTCCTGGAGCCGCACCTGCAGAACGTGCTGCTGTGCGTCGACGGCTCCGGCCGGCCCGTCCAGGCCCTCTTCCGCGACCTGGAGGGCACCAAGCTCGTCCCGGAGCATCACCGGGACACGCTCGCGGCCCTGCCGCCAGAGGTGGCGGGCCCGATGACGTACGACGCGCAGCGCGGCTGGGACCGTGTCGTGTACTGCCTGCTGGTCAACCACGTGGCCGAACTGCTCGCCGCGCTCGCCGACCTGTACCCCGAGGCGGAGGCGGCGCTGTGGGCCCGGGTCCGTGCCGCACTGCAGGAGTACGCGCAGGATCACGGCTGCCCGCCCCGCCTGGCCGCCCTGCTCGCCGGGGTGCCGCTGCCCGCCAAGGCCAACCTGCTGACCCGCTGGGAACGCCGGGCCGACCGCGACGCCGGCTACGTCCGGCTGCCGTCCCCGCTCGCCGAGGACCTGCTGCGCGACACGACGAGGAGTGCCCGATGACCGACCCGACGCTCGCCGTCCGCGCTCGCGCCCTGAGCCTGCCACCGACCGAACTGCCCGCCTATCTCTACGACTTGGCGGCCCTGCGCGAGCACGCCGCCGCCGTGCGGCAGGCCCTGCCCGAGCGGATCGAGCTGTACTACGCGGCCAAGGCCAACCCCGAACCGGAGCTGCTGACCGCGCTCAGCCCGCACGTCGACGGCTACGAGGTCTCCTCGGGCGGCGAACTCGCCCATGTCGCCGAGGCGGTGCCCGGCCGCCCGCTCGCCTTCGGCGGCCCCGGCAAGACCGTGGACGAGATCGCTGCCGCGCTGGAGCTGGGAGTCGAGCGCTTCCATGTCGAGAGCGAGCACGAACTGCGCATGCTGGCCCATGTGGCACCCCGATACGCGCGGCAGCGGCGCGTGGGGGTACTGGTCCGCGTCAATCTCCCGGTGTCCGACGGGTCGTTGACGGGCAGCGCACTGGCCATGGGCGGCCGCCCCACGCCCTTCGGCATGGACCCCGCCCGCGCCGAGGCCGTGATCGGCGCGCTGGCCGACGGTACCCACCCGCACCTCGAACTACTGGGAATCCACGCCCACTTGGCGAGCGGACTCGCGGCCGGGCAGCTGCTCTCGGTGGCCAGGACGGTGCTGAACTGGGCCACCGGACTCGGGGTCCCCCTCCGGGAGGTGAACGTCGGCGGCGGAATGGCCGTCGACTACACCGACCCGCAGCACCGCTTCGACTGGGCCGCCTACGGCACGAGCCTGGCCGAACTCACTGCAGCGCACCCGGAACTGACCCTGCGCATCGAGCCGGGGCGCGCACTGACCGCGTACTGCGGCTGGTACGCCACCGAGGTGCTGGATGTGAAGCACAGTCACGGCGAGGAGTTCGCCGTCGTCCGCGGCGGCACTCACCACCTGCGGACCCCGGCAACGAAAGGCCACGACCAGCCCTGTTCCGTCCTCCCCGTCGACGACTGGCCGCATCCGTGGCCACGCCCCGGGGCCACCGGTGACCGGCTCACCGTCACCGGCCAGCTGTGCACCCCCAAGGACGTACTGGCCCGCGCAGTGGACGCGCCGGGCCTGCGGGCCGGCGACAGGGTGGCCTTCTCCCTGGCCGGCGCGTACGCGTGGAACATCTCCCACCACGACTTCCTCATGCACCCGCGCCCTGGCTTCCACTTCCTGAACCCGTGAAGATCCGCACCTGTCATCTCCCTCGGACCGAGGCCGGCCTGCGCGTACCTCACCCAATCGGTTGCACTCGGGGCGCAATTGACCGCAAAGGCGTGCATGGTGATCGCATGAACACAGCACAGCTGGATCCTCCCAGCCACCCCGTTCGGTCCATTCACTCCAAGAAGATCGTTTCCCGAATAGCGCGCATAGTCGCGGTGAGTGCCGCCCTGGGCATCGCGTGTGCGGCAGGAGTGGCGACAGCCGCACCCGCCATGGCTGCGACGCCCGCCCCGCACGGCACCGCAAAGACCACGGCTGCCCGGTCGATCCCCGCCCACGCCCATGGCGGCCACGACGACTGGGACGACGACGACGGCGACTGCATCGGCCTCATCAACCTCCTCTGTAACTGACGGACAACCGGCGGCCATTCCTGTCCGCCGACCCCGTCGAGGTGGCAGTGTTCAGGGCAGGCGGCCGAAATCCGCCTGCCCTACCGCCTGGCCTCCTCCAGCAGGGCCGCGGTGAAGGCCATCGCGACCCATGGCATCGTCGTCTCCACCAGCCGAGCGATGATCGCCAGCCCCCACAGGGCGGTCAGAGAGGGGCAGGATCCCTCGCGACCGCCCTGCCGGCGCTTCCCGGCCACGGGTCACCGCCGCTCCTCGGACCGCACGCCTCCTGCGCCAATCGGCTGAGCCCCACCCATGTGCCGGCCTCCGGCAGCGCGATCGCCGTATGCGGTTCCGTCGCACCGCCTTCGTGCTCGTCCTCGGTGGTCTGGTCACTCACCTGGTCTCCAGCACCGAGCCGAACTCGACCAGTACGACACCGTGACAGTGGACGGCCACAAGGCCCTCGCGCCCAAGATCGTGGCCGGGCGGATCCGGAGCCGATACCACCCGCTCCCCTTCGGCACGTCTGGTGGAGCTGCTGGACACCGCGTTCCAGCAGCTCCCGGCGCCGGTCCACCCGCCGCAGCACTGCTACCAGCAGTTGGTGCGGGGCGGCACCGAACGGGTCCGGATCGCGGAGGCAGCTCATGGCCCTGGAGTCCTTCGGCCGCCGCTTCCCCGGCATCCGCAGCGAGACCCACGGCGTGACGATAGACGAGGACACCGGGGACTAGAAGGTGGCCGATACGTCGCGGGAGCGGGGGGCCTCACGCCTGTACCGGACCACCCAGCAGGACAACACCACCGCCCGCGCTCTGTACGACAAGGTGGCCGGGTCTCCCGCACGCCTCCCCGGTCACCGCAGCCCGGATCCGGCCGATTGCGGCTGCGGCGGCACCGCGTGGCAGTCAGCGTGATTGGGGCTTCGGCGCCTCGGGTAGCGGGTTGTAGGCGTCGAGCCCAGCAGGCCATGACGTCTTCGGGAAGCAGAGCGCGGTCCGGTAGGAGGTCGAATGGCTGGTGATGGTGGGGCGGGAGTGCTTCCTCCGGTGGCCGTCTTCTGTGAGCCTCTGCGGCCGCATCCCCTACCCGGCCTGACGGACAGCGCACGCCCGTTGGCCGGCCGGTTGGCTGCCAGGCTCGCTGCCGTACCGGCGTTCGGGACGGTCGACAGGCGCACGGCGGCACTGCGAGCAGCAGCCCGCGCCGCAGACACTTTGGTGGTCGCGCTGCCCGCCGCCGACACCCTGGCCGAACCGCAAAAGCTGCCGGCCAAGTCCGCCGTCCAGGACTACTTCCGGGTGCGCACCGCGGAACTCACCGCTGGGCAGGCGGCCCGGCAGGCGGTTGAGGTGATCCACCGGGGTCTGGTGGACCTGCGCGACACTCCGTTGGCGGGAAGTGACATCGCCCGCGAGACGGCCGCAATGCGGCAAGTGGTGGTGGACCTCGCCGGGGACGACGCGGACCTGACGGACGACGGGGGCGAGGGCGTAGAGCCGGGACTCGATACACAGGCAGACGTCCCGTCCTTCGCGCCGCGGCGCCCCGAGGACATGTGGCTGGCCCGCTGGATCACCGGCCACCACGTCCACGTCCTGTTCAACGTCTACGCCACCTTCGCTCTGCGCTCGGCCAACCAGGCCCTGCGGGACGGCGACTGGCCTGAAGCCACCGCCCTGCTCGCCCGGACGACCGTGTACGTACAGGGTTTCCCTGCCGCCCGTGCCCACGCGGCGGCGCTGCCCGCCGAGCACTACGCCAACGCTGTGCGCCCCACGATGGTCCCCACCGTGGTGCCCGTGCCGCTGAGCGGCAGCGCGCATGTGGAGTACCGCGCCTATCGAAAGGCCGTCGAAGAACTGATCGCCGCGCTGCCCGAGCCCATCGAGCAGCTGGCCCTGCGCGCACCAGAACTCGCCTTCGCACGCGAGGCCCTGCTCGAGGCCGACCTGATCGAGGCAGAACGCCATGTGTGCCTCGTCGAACCAGTGGTGGGCAGCGCACGTTCTCTTGTCCAGCCACCGGCGACCACAGACAACGCGGTATCGGTACTGCGGGCAATGCGTCACAAGCGTGCCGCCGCCATCGCGCCTTACGTCCGCTTCAAGGACAGCCTGGCCAAGGTGTTGCGGGACGGGTGACCAGCCACCGACACCGACAGACAGTCCGCTGATGGTCGGCATCCGGCTCGGGACCATACCGATCGTGGATGACAGGCTGTGCTTGCGCAGATCGGACAGCGCGCCCGTGTGCGAGGCGACCGGGGCGGCCTTGCGCGCCGAGGGCGTCCTTTTGTCGGCGTGCCGGCAGGTCAGGTGCGGTGCCGCGATGCTCTGGTCCACCACGCGCTGAGCATCACGGAGCACTCGAAAGGACGTCAAGGAGCGGCGTGACCTGGGCCGATCCGATGTCGTTGACCGGCTATGAAGAAGATCAGCGCGCTCGCCGTGCTCACCGTGGCCGGTCTTGCACTCGCCACCCCAGCCCACGCCGACAACGACGGCGAGTTCGGCGGCCACATCAAAACCGCCAGCCATCGGAACGGCCTTGCCACCGACCTCTGCAAGGGGGCACTCCTGCTCGTCCCAGTGACCGCACCGTGGAGCGGCGAATCGGTGGACAACGCCTGCAACAATCGCGATCACACGGACCTCGCGCGCCACTAGTCCAAGCAGCCCAGCTCCGGCCCGGGCCGACCAGCCAGTGATGAAGCCCGGGAAGGGGCAGAGGAATGCGCGGGCGTAGTCGGCGCAGCTGAAGAAGACGACCACCCCCGCCGCTGCGTAGCAGGCGATCAGGCTCGGCCCGATCCAGGAACAGAAGCGTCCGGTGACTCTCCCCTGATCGGCTGAGGGTGCTGCTCGGGCGTATGAGTGGGTGGTGGGTCGTGAGTGGATCAGCCGGCAGTGGTCGCGACGACGAGTCCGAAGCCGATCAGCACAACGCCGGTGGTCCAGCCGAGCGCACGGCGGATCCGTGGCTTTCCGAGAACCGGTCCGGCCTTGGACAGCAGGAGCACGTAGCTGCCCAGCCAGGCAAGGGTGAGGGCGGTGTGGAGGAGGACGAGGAGCGTCATGGCCCAGGCAGTCGGCAGTTGGGGCGGTGCCAGGGCGGGGAGCAGGCCGGTGTAGAAGACGGCGATCTTCGGGTTGAGGGCGTTGGTGACCAGACCGGTCCGCCACGGGCTCCCGGCGGTCGTGCGGGTGCCGGCATCGGACGGGGCGGCTGCGGCCCGGCGGCGCTGCCACAGAGTCTGCGCGCCCAAGAACACCAAGTAGCCGGCGCCCGCGAGCCTGACGATCAGATAGGCCGCGGGTGAGGCGGCGAGCAGGGCCGCGAGTCCGGCCACGGTCAGCACGCCCCAGAGGAGCAGCCCGGTCGCGATCCCGCCCACCGTCCGCAGCGCGTCCCCGGCGCCGGCCACGAGGACGCGCCGGGTCACCACCGCCATGTCCGGGCCGGGCACGATGGTCAGCAGGCCGAGGACACCGAGCGCGGCTACGAAGTGGGGCAGCACACCGCCCACCTCGTCCTGATCGAACTGAACGGACCCGTCAGCAGCGGCGTGACGAAGGAGCAGTGGCTCACCGCAGGGAGCCTTGAGGTGTCGCGTGTTCGGTGATCGCGGTGGAATGCGGGTTGGCGGCCGTGCCCTCGGTGCTCAGCAGCACGACCACCGAGGTCGCATTGAGCCCCAGCGCCGTACGGCGCTCTTCGGCGCCCACGCCGGCGAGCACCGCGCGCAGACCGGCGAGCGCCGCGGCCCCGCAGGGCCCCGAGGACACGCCGAGGGCCGCGAGGCGAGCGGCAGCGCGGGCGCTGTCGGCGTCGGGGACGGCGACAGCGGCGTCCAGGCCGCCTCGCAGGTAGGGCCAGGCGATGCTCGAGGGGGTACCGCAGTTCAGCCCGGCCATGCTGGTCTCACCGGTGGTGACGCTGACGGGTTCGCCGGCGCTGAGGCTTTCGAGGACGCAGGCCGCGGCCTCCGGCTCCACCGACAACAGCGCCGGAGCCCCCTCGGACAGGCGGCTGCGATAGTGCGTGACCACGGCCTGGGCCAGTGACCCCACACCCACGGGTACGGCGACGAGGTCAGGGCCTGCGACAGCCCCTGCCGCCGTCAGCTGCTCGTCGATCTCGGCACAGAGAGTGGAGTAGCCCTCGACGATCCACCGCGGGATCTGCTCATAGCCCGGCCAGGCCGTGTCCTGGACCAGGACCGCGTCCGGCGCGGCGGCTTCCTCGGCCGCCAGGCGCACTGCCTCGTCATACGCCCCCGCGACCTCGGTGACCTTCGCCTGCTCGGCGACTATGGCCGTCACGGCCTGCGGATGCACGCCCTGCGGGACGAAGACGTGGGCGTGCTGCCCGAGGAGGCGGGCCGTGCGGGCCACGGCACGGCCATGGTTGCCGTCGGTGGCGGTCACCAACGTGACCGGACCCGGATCCTCGCCGCTCACGGCCCGCTCGGCAAGGGTGCGGTGGACCGCCCAGGACGCACCCAGCGCCTTGAAGGCGGGCAGCCCGAGGCGACACGACTCGTCCTTGACGAAGACCCGGCCGACCCCCAACTCGAATGCCAGCGCAGGGAGTTCGGTCAGTGGGGTGGGTGCGTAGTCGGGCAGTGCGGCATGGAAGCCCCGGACTTCGGCGGGTGCGGGCTCACACCGCCAGGTGCGGGAGCTCGGCCGCGCAAACCACGGCAGCGTTCGGAGGGAGGAGGCGTTGTCAGACACCCGATCAGGGTCTGATGCCCACATACGATCGGTCCAGCGAATGTTTTCGACTTATACTCATCGGAGAAACCAACTATGAGCGGGCGCTCCGCGACGGCGAGGAGAGCGATCCGGCGATGTTCGATCTGCACCGGCTGCGCCTGCTGCGCGAACTCAAGCACCGCGGCACGCTCGCAGCGGTCGCCGCCGCCCTGTCCTACGCTCCCTCCTCGGTCTCCCAGCAGCTCTCACAGCTCGAAGCCGAAGTCGGCGTCCCGCTGCTGGAGCCGGTCGGGCGGCGGGTGCGGCTGACCGAGCAGGCCGAGATCCTCGTCGCCCACACCGAAGCGGTCCTCGAACGCCTGGAGCGCGCGGAGGCGGACATCGCCGCCTCCCTGACCGACCTGACCGGCACCCTGCGCATCGCCTCGTTCCAGACGGCCGCCCTGACTCTGGTCCCGACCGCGCTCGGCCTGCTGCGCGACCTGCACCCGCACCTGCGCGTCCATGTCACGCACATGGAACCGGAGAGGGCCCTTCCTGCCCTGCAGGCCCGAGACTTCGACCTGGTCCTCGCCGAGGAGTACCCCGGCAACCCCAACGCGCGGCCGGCCGGACTCGAACAGGAAGACCTGCTCGACGACCCCCTGCACCTCGCGCTGCCGAAACCGGCCGACGGATCGGACACCGACGGCCCGACGGCTGCGCTGCGCTCACTGGCGGACCACCCGTGGGTGATGGAACCCGAGGGAACAGCCGCGCGGCACTGGGCCATGACCCTGTGCCGCAACGCCGGCTTCGAACCCGACGTACGGTTCGAGACCACCGACCTCCTGCTCCACCTTCGCCTGGTCGAGCAGAAACTCGCCGCAGCCTTTCTCCCCGACCTCGTCTGGAGCGGACAACCGCCGACCGTCACCCTACGGCGGCTCCCCCGCGGTCAAGGAACGCGCCGCGTCTTCACCGTCGTACGCCGCGGCCGCAGCCGGCATCCCGCCATCGTCGCGTGCCGGGACGCCCTCCTTCGCGCGGTCACCCTCCGCTCCGACGAGGTGTAGGGCAGCACAGCTCACCGTTGGCCGGCCCCCACAACGGAGGATCACCGCGGCGGCTGCCGCGCGCGAGGCAAGTGGAGCTGTTCCGGCCACGGCAGCGCAGGTTTGAGGTTGCGCCAGCAATTGCATGTACTGCACAGGAGTATGCTCGCCCCGTGGTTGAGCATCGCATGATCGACGTGAACGGTATCCGGCTGCACATCGCGGAGGAGGGCGAGGGCCCACTCGTCGTGCTGCTGCACGGCTTCCCCGAGTCCTGGCACTCCTGGCGTCACCAGTTCGGCCCGCTGGCCGCCGCCGGGTTCCGGGTGGTTGCCCCCGACCAGCGCGGATACGGCCGCAGTGATCACCCCGAGGACGTGGACGCGTACAGCATCCTCCATCTCGTCGGGGACGTGATCGGGCTGATCCATGCCCTGGGCGAGGAGCAGGCGTTCGTCGTCGGGCACGACTGGGGCGCACCGGTGGCCTGGCACACCGCGCTGCTGCGGCCCGACGTGGTGCGCGGGGTGGCGGGGCTGAGCGTGCCGCCGCCGTTCCGCGGGGAGCGTCCGCCGCTCGAAGCCATGCAGGAGCAGTTCGGCGGGCGGTTCTACTGGAACTACTTCAACCGGCCCGGGGTCGCCGACGCCGAGTTCGCCAACGACACCCGCACCGCCCTGCGCACGCTGTTCTACTCCGCCTCCGGTGACGCCCCCGGCGCCGGCCGCCCCGACCAGGCCCTGGTGGCCGACCCGGCGCGCGGCTGGCTCGCGGACATGACCGACCCCGAGACGCTGCCGGACTGGCTCACCGAGGAGGACCTGGACGAACTCACCGCGAGCTACGCCAAGGGCTTCACCGGCGCCCTCAACTGGTACCGCAACCTGGACCGCAACTGGGAGCTGACCGCCGCCTGGCACAGCGCGGTCGTCAGCCCGCCCGCGCTGTACGTGTACGGCGACCGTGACCTGGTTCCGGCGTTCCCGGGCACGCCCGAACTCATCGCCAAGCTCCCGGAGTTGATGCCGAACCTGCGCCGCGATCCGATCGTGCTGCCGGGCTGCGGCCACTGGACCCAGCAGGAGCGGCCCAAGGAAGTGAACGCCATGCTGATCGAGTTCCTGACGGAGCTGCAGGGCTGAGGCCGGTCCACCGGCTCGGCTTCCGGGTCGACCTCGCAGTGCCGACAGGTAGCTGTCGATGGCGGTGATGCGGCCGTGGCACGTGGTCAGCACGGTCGCGAGCTATTCGTCGTGCCGGCGGCCGCCGGGGGCGGTCGCCGTGTTGTGGAGCGAGAGGGCGGCGCCGGTGCCGGATCCCGGCATACTCAAAGGCGTCACGCGGCGCGTGTCTGTCGCCGATACCCTCCGGGGGCAAGCCCGAACTCTCGCTTGAACGCCTTGGCGAACGCGAACTCCGACCCGTATCCCGTCCGTGCCGCCACCGTCGTCAGCGGGATGTCCGACTCCCGCAGCAGCTGCGCGGCGGTCGTCATGCGCCACCGGGTGAGGTAGGCCATCGGCGGCTCGCCGACCAGCGCGTTGAAGCGGCGGGCGAAGGCCGCGCGGGACAGGCCGGACCGGGCGGCCAGGGACTCGACGGTCCACTGCGTCGCGGGCGTTTGATGGATCGCCGTCAGTGCGGGGGCGACCGCGGTGTCGCGCAGGGCAGCGGCCCAGCCCTGAGCAACGCCGGCGGGCTGGTCGTCCAGCCAGGCGCGCAGGATGTACAGCAGGAGCGAGTCGATCAGGCTCGGCACGATGCCCTCGGAGCCGATGCGCGGGTTGTCCAGCTCGGCGCCCAGCAACTGGACGGCGGCGCTGAGCTCGGGGTGGCGGCCGTGCCGCGTGGGCAGGTGGATGATCTCGGGCAGTCGGCTGACCAGGGGGTGTGGACGGCCTTGGTCCAGGTGGTAGTTGCCGCACAGCAGGCTGGTGCGCGGGCCGTCACCGCCCAACAGGACGGAGCCGATGGGCGAGCTGTCGTTGAACTGCTCGGGGCGGGGCTCCTCGGCCGGTGTCGAGGGGTGGTCGGCGAGGACGTGGCCGTGACCGTTGCGTACGAAGATCACGTCACCGGGGCCGAGCGGGATCGGCGGGGTGTCGTCCAGCGGGACGAGCCAGCACGTTCCGTGCAGCACCACGTGGAATCCCGCGCCCGCGACCGGCGGCAGCCGCAGCCCCCAGGGTGCGCAGCCGTCGGTGCGGACGGACGCCGGGCTGCCGGTGCGCATGGAGGCCAGAGCCTCGGTAAGGATGTCCATCGCCGCTCCCCTCTCCGATGACGAAACGATACGGGCCGCCTCCGTGGCAGACAGCGGCCGGTATCCGTATCCGTATCCGTATCAGACCGTCAGTACGACCTTGCCCTGTACCCGTCCCGACTCGATCAGCTCATGTGCCTTGCCGGCCTCGGCCAGCGGGAAGGTCTCCTCGACATGGGGGCGGATCCGGCCGGCGTCCACGAGCTCGGCGATCGCCTCCAAGCTCGCGTAGTCCGGCTCCACGGAGATCCCGGCGAAACGCCGTCCCGCCGCCGCGACCGTGGCCGCGAGCTCGGCGTCGCCGTGTTCGAGGATGCTGACCAGCACGCCCCCGGGGCGCAGCACGCGCAGCGAAAGCGCGCCTTGGGCGGTGGAGTCGAAGACCACGTCCACGTTCTGCACCGCTTCGGTGAAGTCGGTGGTGCGGTAGTCGATCACCTCGTCGGCCCCCATGCCGGTCACGAACTCGTGCCTGGCATGGCTGGCGAGTGCGATGACGTGCGCGCCGTGTGCCTTGGCGATCTGCACCGCGAGGTGACCGACGCCGCCGGCGGCACGGTGGATGAGCACTCGGTCGCCTTCCTTGATGTCCGCCGCGTCCACCAGCCCCTGCCAGGCGGTGAGCGCGGCAAGCGGCAGTGCGGCGGCGTGCACGTGGTCGAGCGTGGCGGGCTTGCGGGCGACCTGCCGCGACGGGGCGGCGACGTACTCGGCGTACCCCGTGGCCGCGCGGGGAAAGAACGGCATCCCGTACACCTCGTCGCCCACCGCGAACCGGGCCCCGGGTCCGGCCTCCTCCACGACACCGGAGACATCCCAGCCGACGCCGAACGGCGGCTCGCCCAGGAGCGGGAACGCGCCCGACCTGACCGCCGCGTCGACCGGGTTGACCGCGCTGGCGTGAACCCGGATGAGCACCTCGCCAGAGAGCGGGCGGGGGCGTTCGACCTCGGTGATCTCAAGGACCTCAGGGCCGCCGAAGGTCTTCTGGGTGACTGCTCGCATCAGGATCTCCCCTGTCGATTCGGTGTTTGGTGCTCTCCACCGTAGGGAGATCGAATGAGCCAATGAATAGCTCACAGTCTTCCTCACATGTCCGATCGTCTTGCGCGACAAGCGCTCCAGCCATATGACTGCGCCGGCCGAAGGCCACGACGGGCGCCGGCGATCAGAGGCTGGAGAGCAGGCCGTCGAGTGGGGCTGGGACGCGGTCGGGGTCGAGGGCCTCGACGAGGACGCGGCCGTAGCGGATCTTGCGCCCCTTCTTCGTTCCGAGGAAGCGCCTGAACTGCTGTTGCGGGGCGCGGCCCTGCTGTGCGGGCTGGCGCAGGAAGGTCTGCAGGGGACGCAGGTCGCCTTCCTCCCGGACGAGCTCCGCTGCCCGTGTCACGCCCAGCGCGCGGATGAGCTCGTCCTCCAGATCCGCCGCACAGACGAAGAAGCCTTGCTGTGCCGCACTGGCCCGTTCGAAGCCGCGGGCGTAGTAGGGACGCTCCGCCTCGTCGCACAGTCCCGTGAGGCGGAGGCCCAGGCCGGGAGGACCGAGGAGTCGGGCGTAGCGCCCGACGCTCATTGCACCGCCGATCGGCAGGACGCAGACCCCTTCGGCCGCCAGGTTCCGGCCGCGGCTCTCTGCCAGCGCGTCGACCGCCGCGACGTCGCTAGGCCCTTCGAGCAGGACAGCCGCCCGGACGGACAGCCGCGCGGCCAGCTCGTGCGCGGGGTCGCCGGGGCCACCCGCCGCCCACGCGGTGACCGCGTCCCGGAACGCCCCCATGTCAGCCATGAGACGAGTCTTGACCCGTTCCGGCCACAGCGCGAGGCAATTTCCGCCGGTCCGTCGACCGGCGGTGAGCAGTCAGGCCCGCAGCTGCCGCCCAGAGGAGACCAGGGCCTGTCCGGCGGATCAGGCCGGCTGATCCACACCATGCTGACCTGGAACCTGCCGCCGGGGTTCCTGCACACGCTGTTCGCAGAGCTGCGCCAGGACGTCCACGGACGGCAGTTCGCCACCTGGCAGGAGTGGCGGCGCTACAACAGCCTGATCAACACCCCGCTCGTGCTGCGCGCGGGCTCACTGCTGCTGCGGGCCGCAGGCCTGTCCGCCGAGCCGGAGGAGATCGCCGCGGGCGTGCCGGGCGCGGCGGCCCAGTGGCAGACCGCCGTCGACGCCCTCTGCCTCACCGACGCCCTCGTCGACCTCTCCGACGACCTGGGACGCGGCCACGTACCGCTGCCGCA
This sequence comes from Streptomyces cellostaticus, assembly GCF_001513965.1. GTDB lineage: Bacteria > Actinomycetota > Actinomycetes > Streptomycetales > Streptomycetaceae > Streptomyces > Streptomyces cellostaticus. Next base: position 205,502 of record NZ_KQ948017.1, read on the forward strand.
GGAAGCCCTGGAGGAGGCCGGGGTGCGCCGCACGGACCTGCCGGCCCGGCGTTCGAGGAAATGGTGCGCCGCCTGGTCGACCGCGCCCGCACATGGCTGGACCGGACACCGCTGCCACCGGTGCTGCACCCGGCAGTCGGCATCGCGCTCGGCGCCTACACCGACCTGTACCGGTTGCGGCTCAAGGTCGCGGCCGACGCCCCCGCCGCGCTGGTGCACCGCCGCCCGGCACTGCCACGGAGCGCCCGGCTGCGCCTGCTGCTGCCCGCCCGGGCACGGGCCGCGCCGGCCTGGGGCCTGTTTCCCTTCCCCGTCCGGCCCTGCCCGCTGCCGGAACCCGCACCGGCCGACCCGCCCGAAGGGCTCGGCTGGGCCGAGCAGGTGCGCTCGCTCGCCGCCCAGCGACGCCCGGTCGTCCCTCCGACACCCCACCCGTCCGGCGCCCGCCCGCCCCAGCTGCCCGCCGAGGCCATGCCGCACCACGTCGCGATCGTCATGGACGGCAACGGCCGCTGGGCCACCGCCCGCGGCCTGCCCCGCACCGACGGCCACCGGGCGGGCGCCGACGCGCTGACCGACGCCGTCCACGGCGCCCTCGAGATCGGCCTGAAGTACCTGACCGTGTACGCGTTCTCCACCGAGAACCGGAAACGCCCCGCCGACGAACTGCAGGCGCTGATGTACGAGATCCCCCAGTGCCTGCGCCGGCTGGCGGACGACGCCGAGCCGCTTGACGTCCGCGTGCGCTGGGCCGGAGCACGCTCCCGCCTGCCGGCCGACGTCGTCCAGACACTCGTCGAAGCCGAGCGGGCCACGCGCGACCGCACCGGACTGACCGTGACCATGTGCGCGAATCTACGGCGGCCGGGCCGAGATCACAGCAGCCGCAGCGAAACTCGCTCAGGAGGCGGTCGCCGGGAGGCTCGACCCCGGCTCGGTCTCCGAGCACGCCTTCGCCCGCTACCTGCACGTCCCCGAACTGCCCGACGTAGACCTGCTGCTGCGCACCGGCGGCGACCGGCGGACCTCCAACTTCCTCCCCTGGCAGGCCACCTACGCCGAACTGCTGTTCCTCGAACACCCCCTGGCCCGAGGTGGACCGCCGCGACGTGTGGGACGCGATCGAACAGTACGCCCACCGCACCCGCCGCTACTGCTCCGTTCCCCGCCTCCCCGCCCAGCCCTCCCCCTTGAGCAAACAAGGGGCACCGACGAAGTGAGCCACATCGAGGAGGGTGGAAAAGGCGGCGGCGGTCACATCTCGATGACAGCGTGCTGCGGTGTCGGCCCAGGCGGATTGAGGTCGAGAACCACATCGAGGCCCAGCGCGCCGATCTCCGTGAGCAGTCGAGCCGGCAGGACACAGCTCCCCTGGCCGTTTTCGCTGCCGAAGCCGAGGAACAACTCCAGGTCGCAGTCGGCAGATAGCCGCATCAGTGCCTCACGGCGCCCGTCGGCCAGTCTGACCAGGGCCGCAACATGTTCCTCCAGTCGGCGGTCACTTCCCAGGCCGCTCCTTCGGATCCAGACGCTGGTTTCCCGCCGGACGCTGTTCGGATTGCGCGGGCTCGTCAGGCTCCCCCGCTCGAACTGATCATCCGGTTCGATTCCCAGGCGAGCCGAGATGTCGCCGGCGCTGACCGTGCGGCTCGTGATCCGCAACGACCCGGCTGACCACTTCGTATCCGGCATCGGCGGTTGCAACGTCAGGTCTTCTGGCACGTCCTCACGATCGCAGGCCGCCCCGTCCAAGGCCAGCGAGTTCTTCGGGGCGCTCCACCAGGCGCAACCCGTTGCAAGAAGACCTGTCACACGTCTTGTGACAGGTCTTCTTGGTAAAGAGGGTCGCCGCCCGCCCTTCACATGGCCCGCCGCACGGAGCGAGGGCGGCCTGCCGGCGGACGACGAGCGCTGCGCGAGCACGTCTCACAAGGCGGCGAAAGAGATGTTTCCGCCGGGTAGTTCAGGCTGCTGCCGGGGCAGGTGGGCGACGGGCCAGGGCGCGGAGGGCAAGACCCGCGCCAGATCGTGGCGTATACGGTCGGCTTCTCCACGCACCTGGGCGGGGACATCACCGCGCTCTGCGACAAGGCGGTTGAAGATCGGGGTTTCCTGGAACACGCTGGGATCTGCCTTCTGAGGTGGGCGCGGCACGGCAACCGCCGGGTGGCGAGCCGATCATGTGACGGATTGAGTATCCAGCACCGTGAGCCGGGGCGGTGACCAGTTAAAGCCAGAAAAGGCGCGGCGGCCGGCCACGGGCCGGCAGCGTCCTCAAGATGCAGGTGGGCAGTGGGTCCCATAACGTGGTGACTGAGAGCGCGTCCAGGGTGTTCCTCTCCCGTGTCGCGGGGCGGTCGGTCCCGTCACCGCGAGAATGACCACACCCTGAGGAGACATCATGGCCACGATCCCAGCGGCCACCCGCCCTGTCTCGGTATACCTCCTCGCCGGAATCAGACTGTTCAACGGAACTGCCGGTCTGCTGGCACCGGAGCTGCTCATCCGACGGTTCGACCCGGACCGTGAGCCGCCCAGTCCGGCAGCCGTCTACGCCTTTCGGCTCTTCGGCATCCGTACGGTCCTGCTCGGCCTCCATCTGCTGTGCCACAGCGGCGAACGGCTGCGGACGGACCTGTGCGAGGGCATCCTGATCCACGCCAGTGACACCATGACAGCGGCCACGCTCGGCATCCGCGGTCAGGTGCCGCCGCGCACCGCGGTCATGACCACCCTCATCTCGGCCGTCAACACCGCGCTGGCCATCAACGCCAGTGCCGCGCTCGACAACTCCTCGAAGGGCAAGCGGACGTGAACGCGGAGTCCACGGCCGCTCCCCCCGCCGAGACGGGCTTCGACTACGTCGTCGTCGGCGCCGGTGCGGGTGGCGGGCCACTGGCGGCCAACCTTGCCGCCGCGGGCATGCGCACCCTGCTCCTCGACGCCGGCGGTGCCGAGGAGAACGACAACTACCTGGTGCCCGCCTTCCACGCCGACGCCTCCGAGGATCCCGTCCAGTGCTGGAACTACTTCGTACGGCACTACGCCGACGAGCAGCAGCAGCGGCGCGACAGCAAGCTCGTGCCGGACAGGGGCATCCTCTACCCGCGCGCCGGTACGGTCGGCGGCTGCACCGCGCACCATGCGCTGATCACCGTCTATCCGTACAACCGCGACTGGGACGCCATCGCGGAGGAGACCGGCGACGCCACCTGGCACAGCACGGCCATGCGCCGGTACTTCGAGCGGCTGGAGCACTGCACCTATCGGCCAAGGCCCAAGGAGCCGCCCGGCAACCGGCTGCTGGCCGCGCTGCTCCAGGTCCTGCCCGGCGTGGCGGCCAGGTACCGCAACGACGCCCGGCACGGATTCGACGGCTGGCTGCCCACCGCCCTGGCCGACCACGAACTGGCCGTGCAGGACGAGCAGTTGCTGAAGGTCATCGTCTCCGCCGCGCAGGACACGCTCGCCGACTTCCTCGGCCGGCCACTGTCTCCCCTCGAGGGGTTCGGCTCCTTTGTCGACCCCAACGACTGGCGCGTGCAGACCCGGGCGCTGCAAGGGCTGTGGCAGATCCCCATCTCCACGGCGGGCGGCCGCCGCAGCGCCGTACGCGAACGCGTCCAGACAGTGCAGCAGGCTCATCCGGATCACCTGGTGGTGCGTACCCACGCGCTGGCCGCACGGATCGTACTGGACCAGGGCAATGCAGCGACCGGCGTCGACTACCTGGACGAGGCGCACGCGTACCGGGCCGATCCCGGCAGTCGGTCCGGCTCCGGGCCGCCGGCGTTGCGCCGGGTCCTTGCCGCCCGCGAAGTGATCCTGGCCGCCGGGGCCTTCAACACGCCCCAGCTGCTGATGCTCTCCGGTATCGGACCACCTGAGGAACTGCGGCGGCACGGCATCCCCGTGCGGGTCGGCCTGAACGGGGTGGGCTCGCATCTCCAGGACCGGTACGAAGTCGGCGTGGTCAGCCAGATGGACCGCGAGTTCCCGGTCATCAAGGACTGCTCCTTCCACGCTCCGCCGCCCGGAACCGAACCGGACCGCTGCTACCGGACCTGGCAGCAGGGCAGGGGCCTGTACACCACCAACGGCTCCGTCCTCGGTATCACCCGCAAGTCCCGCCCGGACCTGGACGCCCCCGACCTGTTCATCTTCGGCGGCCCCTTCGACTTCCGGGGATACCGCCCCGGTTACTCCCTCGACCTGACCCAGCACAAGGACCGATTCACCTGGGCCATCCTCAAGAGCCGTACCCGCAACACGGGAGGCCGGGTCCGGCTGCGCTCCGCCGACCCGCGCGACACCCCACTGATCGACTTCCACTACTTCGCCGAGGGCACGGACAAGGAGGGCCTGGACCTCGAAGCGATGGCCGAAGCGGTGGAGTTCGTGCGCGGGATGAACCGCAGAGCCGGTTCTGTGGTCCTCAAGGAGCTGTGGCCCGGCGAAGAGGCCGGCGACCGCGACGCCGTCCGCCACTTCGTCCAGGACGAGGCCTGGGGGCACCACGCATCGTGCACCTGCCGGATGGGGCGCGCCGACGATCCCGCGGCAGTGGTCGACAGCGCCTTCCGGGTCCGCGGGGTGGACCGGCTGCGCATCGTCGACGCCTCGGTCTTCCCCCGCATTCCCGGCTTCTTCGTCGCCGCCCCCATCTACATGATCAGTGAGAAGGCGAGCGACGTGATCCTCGGCGACACGGCCCACACCTGACCTCGCACGGGCACCGCACCATCCCTGCGCGAAGCGAGCAGAAGCCACCCAAGGAGTATCGGACATGAGCACGCACCAACGCTCCGCACGGCGTTCCCCGGCCGGATACCGCACCTCACTGCCCTGGCGGATCATCACCGGTGGCGCCCAGTACGTCGACCGCCGTATCGGGTGGGACAGACTGCCCGTCGTCGCGGGCCTGCTGACGCTCTTCGGGCTGCGCGTCAGGCTCCGGCAGAAGAACCTCTACGACACCGGCAAGCTGCCCGCGACCAACCAGCCGGAGCCCGCTGCCCCGTCCGCGAGTCACCAGGTCAACCGGACCGCCGACGGCAGCCACAACGACCTCGGCGAGCCACGCATGGGCATGGCGGGCACCCGCTTCGGCCGGAACATTCCGCTGGAGGCCATCGGCCCGGCCACACCCGAGGACGTACTGTCCAGGCCCACTCCGCGCGAGGTCAGCCGCGCGCTTCTCACCCGCGACGAGCTGACACCGGCGACATCCGTCAACTCCCTGGTCGCCGCCTGGCTCCAGTTCATGATCCGCGACTGGTTCAGCCACGGTACGAGCCCCACGGACCGGCCCTGGGAGGTTCCCCTGGTGGCCGACGATCCCTGGCCGGAACACCCCATGAAGATCATGCGGACCCCGGACGATCCGACCCGTGACCCGCGGGCGCCCGCCGGCACGCCGGACACCCGCGTCAATGTGTCCTCCCACTGGTGGGACGCGTCCCAGATCTACGGCAAGAACGAGGCCGAGCAGCAGCAGATCCGCACCGGGGAGCTGGGCAGGCTGCGCCTGTGGGACGGCGAGCAGCCGCCCGTTCCCTCCGACCCCTCCCAGGACCCCACGCGCATTCCCGGGTTCTGGCTGGGCCTCGCCATGATGAACGACCTGTTCACCCGGGAGCACAACGCGATCTGCGGCCACCTGCACGCCGCCTACCCGTCCTGGAGCGACGAGGAACTGTTCCAGCGTGCCCGGCTCGTCAACGCCGCGCTCCTCGCAAAGATCCACACCGTGGAGTGGACACCGGCCGTGATCAGCCACCCCACCACCGTCAAAGCACTGCGTGCCAACTGGTGGGGCATCGCGGGCGAGCGTGTCCACGACCTCTTCGGCCGGATCAGCGACAGCGAGGTCTTCAGCGGCATCCCCGGCGGCGAGACGGATCACTACGGCGTCCCCTACTCCCTCACCGAGGAGTTCGTGGCGGTGTACCGCATGCACCCTCTGATCCGCGACGACTGGCACCTGCGCTCCGTCGCCGACGACACGACCCTGCGCCACTGCACACTGCGCGACATCTCCGGCCCCGGAGCGCTGAAGTTCCTGGAGACCACGCAGATGGCCGACCTGCTCTACAGCTTCGGCACGCTTCATCCCGGACTGGTCACTTTGCACAACCACCCGAGGTTCCTGCAGGAGTTCGAGCGGCCGGACGGCCATCTGCAGGATCTCGCCGCCACCGACATCCTGCGCGCACGGGAGCTGGGCGTGCCCCGCTACAACGAGTTCCGGCGGCTGCTGCGCCTCAAGCCCGCGGAGAGCTTCGCGGAGCTGGCGCACGATCCGGCGTGGGCCGAGCAGATCGAGCGGCTCTACGACGGCGACATCGAGAAGGTCGACCTGATGATCGGGCTGTACGCGGAGAAGCTGCCGGCCGGTTTCGCCTTCAGCGACACGGCGTTCCGCATCTTCATCCTGATGGCCTCACGTCGGCTCAACAGTGACCGCTTCTTCACCACGTACTACACGCCCGAGGTCTACTCCAAGGCCGGCATGGCCTGGATCGACGACAACACCATGGTCACCGTCCTGCTGCGCCACCACCCCGAACTGCGTACGGCCCTGTCCGGGCTGACCAACGCCTTCGTGCCGTGGCACGGCGCGGCGCGGCAGGAGACCTGAGATCGAGCAGAGGTCTGCCGTCCGCCAGGTGGGCCCGCCCCGGCACCGCGGTGGGCGCGGGGCAGGCCGCTGTGGCCATGGCGTGCTACTTGATGCGGATCTCTGCGAGTTGGAGGCGGTAGCGGGCGGACTCGTCGGAGGCCGGTGTGCCCAGCCGGGTGGCCTTCAGGCGCAGGTAGCGGCCGGTGGCGGCGGTGAAGGTGTAACTCTGCGCGACTCCGCCGGGGTTGGGCTGACCGGTGACGGTGCGAACGGTGGTGTACGTACGGCCGCCGTCGGAGCGGGTCTGCACCGTGAAGTCGACCGGGAAGCCCGCGGTGCCGCCGCCGGTCCCCGCGGTGTCCGTGCGGGGGTGGAGGGTGACGGAGCCGATCGCCCGGTCGGCGCCGAGGTCGATCTCGATCCAGACGGGGGTGGCGCTGACGTCGGCAGCGGGGAAGTCGATGCTGGTGAAGCCCTTGGCTCCGGTGACGCTGGTGAGCGTGCCGTCCAGTAGCCGGGTCTTGCCCCAGTCGCCGTTCTCCAGCGTGTAGTTGCTGGTGACGGTGGTCGCGGCGGTGGGGACGGTGAGTTCGGCGAACTGGAGGCGGTACTTGGCGGGCTCGTCGGCGGCGGGGGTGCCGAGCTTGGTTGCCTGCAGGCGCACGTAGGGGGCGGTGGTGGTCCTGAAGCCGTACGTCTGCACCAGCCCGCCGGGGTTGGGCTCGGCGGTGACGGTGCGGACGGTGGTGTAGGAGGTGGCGCCGTCCGCCCGGGTCTGAAGGATGAAGTCGGCCGGGAAGCCCGCGGTGCCGCCACCGGCCGCGGCGGTGTCGGTGCGCGGGAAGAGCCGTACGGCGTCGAGATCGGTGTCGGCGCCGAGGTCGATCTCCACCCGGACCGGGTGCGCGCTGACGTCGGCGGAGGGGAAGTCGTTGCTGGTGTAGCCCTTGGTGCCGGTCGTGCTGGTCAGGACACCGTCGGTGAGCCGTTTGCTGCCCCAGTTGCTGTTCTCCAGGCTGTTGACCGGTCGGCCCAGGGCGAGGTTGTCGAGACGGCCCGTGCCGGTGGCCTGGAAGGTCCAGGTGCCGGGCTGCACGGTGAAGTAGACGTAGGAGGAGTCACTGCTCATGTAGGTCAGACCGCTGACGCTGCCGGTGGAGGCGCCGTCCGAGTAGACGGTGGTGCCGCCTGCCTTGATGACCGGTGAGGCGCCGCGGTACGTCGGGACACCCACCCGCGCGGTCGTTCCGCTCGGGGAGCTGAGGGTGAGCGTCACCGCGTCGCCGTCGCGTGCGATGCCGAAGCGGATGTCACCCTTGACGGTCGGCGTCACCGTGTTGATCTTCGTGAGCGTGCCGGTCTGCGGGATGACCTCGTACGTCTCCCAGCCGGGCTTGGTGGGGCGCACGCCGGCGGCGTAGGTGGACAGGGCGTACAGCGGGCCGCCGTTCCAGGCGTGGTCGTCGGGTGTATGCAGCCGAGATCCCGGTCCAAACACAACGGAGTGTCAATGCTCGTGCTGCCGAGCCTGAGCTCGGCCCGGGCGACGGCAAACTGTGCCGCACCCTGATGCGACGCGATTCAAACCAGTTCGGGTTGCGGTTCCGGTTGCCGCGCTGGTGCCGCCTCCGGTTCCCACTGGTTGGTGGTCCGCACGTAGCCGTATACCACCGAGGTCATCGCCAGAATGAGAAGTGGCCCGAACACCCACGGATGTCTGGCCATCTCCATCGGCAGATAGCGATACGACACCAAGAGCGCGGAGAAGACCGTTGCACCGTAAGCGACCAGCTGGATTCCTGACCGGTCCCAGCCTCGTTCGTGCGAGCGCAGAGCCGCCTCGATCGTGAGCGTGAACACCACACCGGCAATGAGATCCGCGCCGTAGTGGTAGCCGAAGCCCAGCGTTGCGCCGAGCGTGGCAATCAGCCAGAACGCGCCTGCGAATCGCAGAATCCGTGGGCCCTTGCGGGAATGGATGAAGATCGCGGTGGCCCATGCTGTGTGCAGGCTGGGCATGCAGTTGCGGGGGGTGATCTCGTCGTACGGCATCGGGTGCGGGGTACTCATCGGCGGCAGCGTGTCCGGCCACAGGTTGGCCACCGCCCAGTGCCCGCCGCCGGTGCCGAAGGCGCCGGGGCCGTAGGCGAAGACCGGTCCGACCACCGGGAAGATCATGTAGATGGCCGGCCCGACGAGGCCGATCACCAAGAAGGTGCGCACCAGGTGGTGGCGCGGGAAGCGGCGCTCGGCGGCCACGTTACGCAGCTGGTACAGCGTGACGACGACCGCGGCCACCGCAAGCTGGATGTAGACCCAGTCGAGAACATGGGTGCCGATCGGACCGGTGGCCCTGACGAACCGGCCCACCAGCCACGACGGATTGCCCAGCGCGTGATCGGCGGTTGCCACGTACTGGTCGAGCACCGTCGGGCGGGTCTTCGACGTGATGAGCAGCCAGGTATCACCGGTCTTGCGGCCGGCCACCAGCAGCAGGCCCAGTCCGACGCCCTTCAGCAGCAGGACACGTTCCCGGCCGGTGCGGCGCGTGATGGCGATGACTCCATAGCCCAACATCACCCACAAGGCGCCGTTGCCGAACATCATCTTGGCATCGAGTGCCCACCGCACGAGCCAGAAGGCGACGTCGATGCCGACCGCGACGCCGACCGCGATGAACCGTTGCCGCCAGGTGAGCACCACCATCATCAACGCCATACTGGCGTACAGCAGCGGCCCCGATTTGGGGGCGAGTATCACCTCTTGCGCCTGGTTGGCGATCGGCCCCGGGAGGCCGTAGTGACGCGCGGCGATCTCCAGCGTGATGAGGAATCCGAGGGCCACCACACCCGCCGCGGCCCACAGTATCGTCCGTGGTCGGCGCCACGCGGAGAAAGCAATTGTGCAGTTTATTCGCGAAAACATCCGCGATGCCATAGATTTCAATTGTTTAGCCGATTTGCTAGGTTTTGGTTAAATAGGTTGCTCATCGTCATGGGTTCGATCATGCTATCGGAGCGGCCGGGGTGGGTTTCGCCGGATACGGGTGGCGCGAAGGTCCCGAATGCGACGCGCAGGCACTTCGGTTCAGCGTGGCCGCAGCCCGTCGAAGACCACCTTGAAGATCCGCTCCCGGGGCGCCGGATCTGATCCGAGTTGTTCCAGCGCCTTGCCGGTGCCGGCCAGGAGGGCGATGAGCTCCGGCAGGCCCAGATCCGGGCGGACCGCCCCAGCCCGTTGCGCGCCGGCCAGCAGCTCGGTGAGCCGGGTCTGGATCTCCATGGTCGGCTCCTGCAGGGACGCATGTGCGTCCACCCCGGCCGCGGCGAGAGCCCGGGTGAACTCGTCCTTGCCCGAGGACTGCTGCACCACCAGGCGGAAGCAGGCGAAGAAGGCCTCGGTGGGCCCGGCCTCGGCGGCCAGCTGCGCGGTCTGGGCCGCCATCGTCTCCAGCCTGCGCACCATCACGGCTTCCAGCAGTGCCTCCTTGGTCGGGAAGTGCCGGAAGAGCGTGCCGACCCCGACCCCGGCAGCCCGGGCGATCTGTTCCGTCGGCACGCCGACACCGCGGGTGGTGAACACCTCCGTGGCGACGTCCAGCAGCCTGGCCCGGTTGCGGGCCGCGTCCGCCCGCAGCGTGCGCTCCTGAGCGCCACCCATCCCTCTACCGCCCTTTCCCGTCGATGGAACAACCACCCTGGACAACCGGAGTCTCCAGTCCGTATCGTGAAAACGGAGTCACCAGTCCGATTCTAGCCGCGGACCTCACTGGAGGTTGTTCATGTCCGGAACTCTGTCACCACGCGAGGTCTTCCAGAAGCTGATCGAGGGCATCGCCGCGGGGCGGTTCACGGAGCTGGCCGAGCTCTATGCCGAGGACGCTGTGGTGGAGACCGTCTTCGAGCCGGTCGGTCCCCGTCGCATCGAGGGGCGAGCCGCGCTCAAGGAGCGGTTCGCCCTCGTCTCCGCACGTTCGCCCGTGGAGCTGACCCCGGTGAACGTGACCGTCCGGGAAACCGACGACGCGGAGGTGGTCGTCGCCGAGTTCGACTACCGCGTGCGCCACCGAGTGACCGGTCGGACCTTCGAGGCCGCCAACATCCAGGTGCTGCGGGTCCGCGACGGTCTGATCGTCAGCAGCCGGGACTTCCACGACCACCTGGCCCTCGTCGTGGCCGGCGGCAGCCTGCCCGAACTGGTGGCGGCGCTGGACGGCACATAGCCCCCGTGCGGTGCACCGGGCCCGGCCGGACGGCCGCTGCTGCGCAAGGTGACCGCCGAGTCCGCCACGCAGACCGGGAACGGGTGATCGGCCAGGAGGGAGGTCGGGGCGGGCCGAGGAGGAAGCCCGCCCCGACGCTCCGGTCAGCGTTGGACCAGCCGCCACTCCTGCGAGCCGTCCGCAACGGGGTTCTGCAGGGTCAGCGCCGCTCCACGGGACGCGCCGGTCAGGTACACGGTCGTGTTCTTGACAGCCTGGAACTTGTAGTAGCCGTCGGCGGTCTTGACGACGTTCCAACTGCCCGCGGGGCTGTTGTCGACCCGCCGGCCGATCTTCTGCCCGACGGTCGCGTTCCCGGTCCGGATCGCTGCCGCGCGGCCGCCCGACATGTTGAGCAGCGACACACCGCCCTTCGGCTCCGTCACCAGGTGCCAGTACTGGGTGTCCTTGTTCGCCGCAGAGCCGGAGTCCTCCAGGACGACGTCCGGGACGTCGCGGTTACCGATGTTCGCGTCGTCGGTCTTGCCGCCGGTGCCGATCACCTGACCGGTCCTGCGGTTCACCAACTGCTAGTAGGCGCCCTCTCAGACTCGGTCCGCTGCGATCAGCAGGTAGTGGAAGCTGCCTTCCTTGTACGCCGTGAGGAACGGGTCCTCGACGCCCGTGGCCAGCGAGGACTTGGCGCGCAGCTCCCAGTAGGGGATGGTCGCGTCCGTGAGGTCGACGACGTTCATCGGGACCAGGCCGTTGGCTGCCATGGCCTTGAAGTAGGCGCTGCGCGGGTGAATGTTGCAGGTGTAGTGCTCGTCGATGCGGCTGACGGCCTTGGAGCGGCCGCCCGTCACGTCGTTGTAGCAGCCCGTGATGACGACGTAGCGGCCGCCGAAGGCCAGCTGGCGGGCGTGCTCGGCGAAGAGGTCGAACAGGTCCACGTACATGGTGGACTCGTTGTTCCAGATGCCCTGGAACGCACCGGTCGGCAGGCCGGTGTCCAGCATGTTGCGGAAGTGGTAGCGCACCTTGTCGTCCACGCTCCGCTTGCGAGCCTGGCCGTTGGCGAACTCGACCTGGGCCTCGGAAATGGAGACACCGTCGACCTGGCAGCCGAAGCGGGCGTTGGCCATGATGCTGGTGCCGCCGCGGCCGCAGCCGGCGTCCAGCAGGCGGTGGCCGGGGGCTATGGGGCCGAGGTGGTCGAGCAGGACGTCGGCCTGGGCCGACTCCAGGCGGTGGAGTTCGGCGATGATGCGCTCGTCACGGGTGTCCTCGGGGCCGTCCAGGACGGAGGGGTCGTAGTCGCCGATCCCGTAGTGGTGGTGGTAGAGGCCGTCGACGTCGCCCAGGCGCAGGTTGACCGGGTCCTTCTCGGCGTTCCAGTAGTCCGCCACGGACTTCTGGTACGCGGTGCGCAGGACGGGGGCAGGGGTGGTGGTCATGACTGTGGTGCTCCTTGCAGTGTGCGGAAGTCAGGAAGTGGTGGAGGTGGACGAGGTGTAACGCCGGCTGCCGCTGTGCCACGCCCGGTTGCCGCCCAGCCAGGCCCACACCCCCGCGAGGAAGCGGCGCAGCTGAGGTGAGCCGGTCAGGGCCAGGGCCGCCGCCTCCGCCTCGAAGGTGCGGACCAGCTCGTCGTGGATCGCCGCACTCCGCTCGACCGCCTCGCGCGGAGTGCAGCGCTCCTCGGCGGCGATCACGGTCGGCAGGTTGAACTCCACGCTGTCCGAGTGGTGTTCCTTCGCCATCGAGTACAGGTCGTTGACGAGCGTTGCGGCCGTGGATGCCATGGTCACGGCGCGGCGGACGCGCGGATCGGCGTACTCGGCGGCGGGCAGGACGTAGCCGCCCACCATGTCGGTCATCGCGACGCACGGGACGAAGCTGTTGATCTGACGGTGCGCCAGATACTCCCAGACGGCGGGCATGCGGCCCTGGGAGCGCCAGGACCCCTCCTGTCCGTAGCCCACGAACAGCACCGCGACCTCGTGGCGCAGCCGGGCCAGTTGGGACCAGTCCGCGTACCGGGCCATGTGCGCGAAACCGGAGCGCAGGGCGGTCCGCACCGGGTCGTCCTGCATGGCCTGCTCGACGGCGGGAACGTAGCGGAGCGGAGGGTGGGCGGGGTCGATGGCCGCGTAGGCGATGCCGAGGTGCGCGCCGAGCAGCGCCGGTGCGGATCCCATCGTCTCGTCGTCGCAGTAGTAGTCGTCCGTGGCCCACTCCGCCAGGGCGCACTTGCCGGCGGCCAGCAGCCGGTCCGGGTCGTCGGTGTCGGGGTGCGCCAGCATCGTCAGGCGTCCGAAGTCCGCCGCGCGGACGCGGTCGAGGCGGCCGGCGTAGAGACCGATCTCCTCGGCCCACGCCAGCAGGCGGGCGTTGACCTCCTCGGCGAGCACCGGGTCGTCGCGGAGCGGGGGCGGGCAGTACAGCTCGGGGACCCCGGTGCCCTCGGCGTCCTTGCGCCTGGCGGTGATCCGGGCGGCGGACGTGCCGAGCCCCGTCGGCCCGGTCGGCAGGACGGACCCTTTCGACGGCCCCTTCGCCGGTCCCTCCGGGCGGACATCCGGGTGCTCGGCGAGCAGCGCGGTCACGAGCCGCGCCACGTCGTGGCGGGCCGTGGGCGCGGCGATCCTGGACAGCAGTGACACGGACTCCTCCTTACGACGGGGTGCCGAAGACCTCGACGTTCTCCAGAACGCCGAGCGCGTCGGGCACGAGAACGGCCGCCGAGTAGTAGGTGCTGACCAGGTAGGAGATGATCGCCTGGTCGTTGATGCCCATGAACCGGACGTTCAGGCCCGGCTCGTACTCGTCCGGGATCCCGGTCTGCCGCAGGCCGACGACGCCCTGCTCGCCCTCGCCCAGCCGCATCGCGAGGATCGCGGAGGTGCCCTGCTCGGAGACCGGGATCTTGCCGCAGGGAAGGATGGGCACGCCGCGCCAGGCCGGCACCGGGTGTCCGCCGACCTCGGCGGTGTCGAACGCGAGCCCCCGCTTGTTGCACTCGCGGCCGAAGGCGGAGATCGCCCGCGGGTGGGCGAAGAACACCTTCGTCCCGCGCCGCATGCTGAGCAGCTCGTCCAGGTCGTCCGGCGTGGGCGGGCCGGAGTGGGTGGAGATGCGCTGGCTGTAGTCGGCGTTGTGCAGCAGCCCGAACTCGGGGTTGTTGACCAGCTCGGACTCCTGGCGCTCGCGCAGGGCCTCGATGGTCAGCCGCAGCTGCTGCTCGAGCTGGTCCATCGGGTCGTTGTAGAGGTCCGCGACCCGGCTGTGCACCCGCAGGACCGTCTGTGCGACGCTCAACTCGTACTCGCGGGGCCGGAGTTCGTAGTCGACGAACGTGCCCGGCAGCACTGGCTCGCCGATGTGACCGGAGGCGAGGGCGATGGCCGCCTCGCCCTTCTTGTTCTGCGGCCGTGCCTTTTCGGCCTGGCGCCGCCGGACGTGGGCCCGCAGCCCCTCGTTCCGGCCCGCGACCTCCTCGTACGCGGCCCGGGGAAGCGCCAGAACCGTGCATGCCGTCATCGCGCGCGCGGTGAACTCCCACGTGCCCGGCTCCTCGGCGACCATCTGCCCGCCGAGGAACCCTCCGTCGGACAGCACGCCACGCCGGGTCTCCTCGCCGTACTGGCCGGGCGCGAGCTTCTCGACCTTGCCGTGAGCGATCAGGTAGACGTGGTCGACGGCCCGGCCCTGCCCGGCTATCACCTGGCCGGGTTCATACTCCCGCTGCTCGCACCGCTCGGCCAGGGCCCGCAGCACCGCCTGGTCGTCGAAGCCGCTCAGCAGCGGCAGTTCGCCCAGCTCGGCGGGGACGACCTTGACCGCGACCCCCTCCTGGACGAACGTCACCCGGCCGTCCCCGAACTCGTACACCAGCCGCCGGTTGACCCGGTACGTGCCGCCCTTCACCTCCACCCAGGGCAGCATCCGCAGCAGCCACCGTGAGCTGAGGCCCTGCATCTGCGGCACGGTCTTGGTGGTGGTCGCCAGGTTCCGCGCGGCGGCGATCCCGAGACTGAGCTGTGCCCTGCCTGCTGAGTGGTCGGGCTGCTCCGGCTGCGACATCCTGGTCCCTTCCGTAGGGCGACTGCATCAAGAAGGAGCCCCGGACGGGCCGGTCGGCCCATGAGGCTCCTGTGGCGCAAGTGAATCAACGCCAGATGATGTTGGTCGAGACGGCCGGAAGAAAGCCGACGTATTTGCGCCACCGGACGGACAGGGGGCGCGCCCGGCCCACCCGACTTCTGTGACCGGCCGGAGCCGGTTGTTATGCCCGTCGTGTCATGATGAGCCGCATTCCCAGCAGGCGGATCCGGTGTGGTGCACGAGTGCTGATACCCGGGCACCCTGCGAGCGAGGTGGCCGATAACCTCCGCAGACGAGCGCTGAGCCCCAGCACTTGTCGATGAGGACACCTTCAACCCGCACGTCACCACCTCGACCTTTCTGTCAGGTCGTCCTCCGCACTGCCCTGTCCAGCCGACCGCCGTGCCCGAATGCAGGCTTCATCGATTCGGCCTGACCGGTGACCCTGTACGGCCGTACGCAGGCGCGTTCCCGTCGCGGTCTGCACGCACGGTGTGCGTGGCCGCCTCCACGGTGGGTAGGTACGAGTGCCGGTGGCGGTGGAGCCGCGCCCCAGCGGTTCACCCGCCGGAACGTGCCGGCGTGCCCCGCCTGCAGCCGCCGATCACACTGGCGGCAAGGAGTCCCGACCGTGTGAACGGAGCCGGAGAACCGCGATGACCCAGCTGATCCCCGCGTCCGAGGCCGACCGTCCGGCTGTGACGGGAAAGGTCCCCGATGATCTGCTGCGGGTGAGCGACCTGGACCCACAGACCCTGGCGGAGCTGCTGGATCTGGCGGAGCGCATGAAGCAGGAGCCGATGGGGTGGGAGCGCGATCTGCGAGGGGGCGCCATCGGATGCGTCTTCGAGAAGCCGTCCACACGGACCCGCGTGTCCCTGGCCACGGCCGCCCACCGCCTCGGCTTGGCGGCCATCGTGCTGAACCGCGAGGAACTGCAGCTCGGCCACGGCGAGACCGCTACCGACACCGCCCGCGTCCTGTCGTCCTATCTCGACGCGATCACGGTGCGCACCTTCGACCACACCACGGTGGAGCAGATGGCCGACGCCGCGACGGTGCCGGTCGTCAACGCCCTGTCCAACACCCACCACCCCTGTCAGTCCCTGGCCGACCTCCTCGCGCTGCGCGAGCACTTCGGCACCCTGGCCGGCATGACCGCGGCCTTCATCGGGGACGGCACCAGCAACACGTGCAATTCGTTCCTCGCGGCGTGTGCGGCGTCCGGCATGCACCTCATCGTCGCCACCCCGCCCGGCTACGAGACGGACAAGGACCTCCTCGGCGAGGCCCGTGAACTGATGGCGCAGACGGGCGGTTCCGTTTCGCTCACCACCGAGCCGATCGAGGCCGTAGGCGCCGCGCAGGCCGTCTACGCCGAGGTGTGGGTGCCCATGGACAGGCATCACGAACGCGCCGAACGGACCGAACGCCTGGCCGCCTACCGGGTCGACGATGCCCTGCTCGCCCATGCTCCCGGCGAGGCGGTGGCCATGCACTGCCTGCCCGCCGTCCGCGGGCAGGAGATCACCTCGGAGGTGCTGGACGGCCCCCGATCCCTGGTGTGGCGCCAGGCGGCGAACCGGCTGCCCACGGCCCAGGCGGTCCTTCACACCCTCATCACCACCGCCCGCAGGCGCACCACCTGACCGCCGAGGCGACCGCAGCCGCCGCACTCACGCAGAGCATGAGCGTCCACGTCTTCCTGATTCGTCGGTAACGGAGTCGGCGGGGCAGCCAGGAGCCGCGGCGGCCGTCTCGATCAGGTAGTCGACGACGTCGGTGTGGCTGTCCCGCCGACGGTAGGCCGCTCGTTGGCGGTCGGCGCCGTTTCCTTCGCTGCGGAGGCGCAGCTGTGCGGCCTGCAAGAGCGTGCGGTCGTCCGAGGTTGCCACGGCCGGCAGAGCGGTGTTCCACAGACGGCCGAGGTGTACGGCAGTGGGTTCGAGCCAGCCGGTGTCCAGATTGATGCTCCTGCCGCTCAGCCCGTCTCGGGCGGCGCGCCAGCATGCGGCGCGCAGCATCTCCGGCTGCGGGCACGGGGCGGCCTGGGAGTTGTGGATGGCTGCCATGGCGGTGACGGCGAGGCCTTTGACCGTCCCGGCGAGCAGCAGGGTGTCGTCCACGGTGGGGGCGGCGTCAGCGATACGGATCTCGAGGGTGGGCACGTGGTGGGAGGGGCGGATGTCCCAGTAGAGGCCACCGCGGTCCAGGAGGGTTTCGCTCGCGACGAGGCGATCGAGGAGATCTTCGAAGTGGGTGCGGGACTCGAAGTAGGGAGGTGGCCCCGCTACCGGCCACCGACCCCACGTCATGGTGCGCCAGCTGGCGTAGCCGGTGTCCTTGCCGTCCCAGTAGGGCGAGTTGGCGGTCATGGCCAGGAGAGCGGGGAGCCAAGGACGCAGGTGGTTGCTCAACTGCAGCGCCGTGGCCACGTCGGGGACGCCGACGTGGATGTGGCAGGCGCACACACTCTGCTCGTGGTCCAGGGCGCCGAACTTGGCCAGGCTCTGGGCGTAGCGGACCCCGGGGGACAACGGCGGTGGATTGAGCTGCCCCAGGATGGGCGTGCCGCTGGAGATGACGCGCAGCCCCAGTCGGGCTGCGGCATGTGCGACGGCGTTGCGGGTCGCACGCAGTTGGTCACCCAGGTCCGTGAGGCTGGTGTGCGGATCGGTGCGGACCTCGACCTGGTAGCGGGTGATCTCGGTGGTGACCCGGTCGCCGAGGTCCCCGGCTGCCTGGGCCACCACCTTGTCCGCTTGCGGGCTCAGCTGCCGCGATACCGGGTCCACCAGCAGGTACTCCTCCTCCACCCCCACGGTGACCTCGCTCGAGCCGGCCGCAGGCCGCTGACGACCTGCGCTGTCCACCGACGGCTGCGCGTCGGCAGGTGTCCGCTTCTCACTCTGCATGGCAATCAGTCTGTCACTTAGAGTCATCTCACTGGAGTACGCCGC
The DNA here is from genome assembly GCF_001513965.1 of Streptomyces cellostaticus. Taxonomy (GTDB): domain Bacteria; phylum Actinomycetota; class Actinomycetes; order Streptomycetales; family Streptomycetaceae; genus Streptomyces; species Streptomyces cellostaticus. Next base: position 223,392 of record NZ_KQ948017.1, read on the forward strand.
AGCGCCAAAGGGACGCACGTGCGGGACGTCGGCGGTGCGAAGGAACCCCCGAACCGCACCGACATCACTCAGTCGACGAGGAAGCCCCAGCCCACCCACTGACCTGCGAAGCTCCGCCTGTCCGGGCAGGGCGACGTCAGGCCCGGCCGTGCGCCGTCAGGGCCGCGTGCGGCAACACCAGTACGCCACCCGGACCGGCGAACTCGGCGCACAGTGACTCGAAGTGGTCCTTGATCTCCGCGATGACCACCGGATTCTGACTCGTCACAATCTGCCCGATCGTCGCCACTCCGGCGGCCGGTCCGCTCCACCACTCCTCCGGAGTCGTCCGATGGTCCCAGACCAAGGTGTCGCAGACGACATCCCTCAGGCCCGCGTCGCCCAGCAACGCGGCGAAGCCCTGTTCAGTGCGCGGGAAGTCCTCTTCGGGAACAAGAGCCGGCAGGTGAGCGGGACGAGTGACGCCGGCTGCCTGGACAGCCCTGCCCAGCAGGGCCTGCCCGGCGGCCGCGGGGACCGCCCAGACGGTGAACGCCATCCGCCCGCCGGGACGCGTCACCCGGCGCAGCTCTTTGAGGGCTTCCCGGGGCCGTCCGACATGGTTGAGAACGAAGTTGCCGACCACGGCATCGAACTCGTCGTCGGCGAAAGGCAGGCGGGGCAGAGCAGCAAGCCGTACGTCAGCTCCCGGGGCCGCCCGCGCGGCCCGGGCGACCATGCCCGGTTCGGCATCCACCGCCGTCACCTTCGCACCCCGCTCACACGCAGCTGCGGCGGCACTGCCCGTGCCCGTCCCCACATCGAGGACCCGTGCGCCCTCCCGTACCTCGGCAGCATCGAGCAGCCCAGGCACCGGACAGGCGCAGAGTTCGGCAAAGCTCGCAGCATAGGCATCGGCCTGGCCCGCCCACGCCCGCCGCTCGGACTCATCAAACGCCGTCTGCACCACCGGTCCCCTCCCCAGCACAACCACCACCGCGAGAACGACACGGCAGGTCCTGACGCTAACGCATACCTGATCAACGGCGGCCGGGATCAGATGCACGCACCTGGCGTCGATGTGACGGGATGGCAACTCCGATGGCGATACCTGGACCAGGCAAGCTCCATCCAGCGGCGGACGGCCTACGGCCTCGACCGTCAAGCAGCTGCCGGTGGCGTTCTTGGAGGCGTCGCTCGCCCGGTAGACGGCGGCGCCGACGACCTCGTCGGCTTCGCCCCACCGGCCGGCCGGGATGTCCCGCACGATGCGTTCGGAGATCTCCGGTTTTCCGAGGAAGGGTGTGGGCCCGACCGGGAGTAGCATCACGGGTGCTCATGGCCGCGTAGCTGAAATAGCAAACTGTGATGCGGATCCGCACCCTGGAGGAGGAGCTGGGCATCGACCTCTTCGAGCGGACCGGGCAGGGCATGCGGCCCACCGACGCCGGGGCGATCATGGTCGACCGCGCCCGTCGCGCCCTGAACGAGCTGGAGCGGGCCCGCGCCGAGGTGCAGCCCACCCCGGGGGCCGTGACCGGGATCGTCACGGTCGGGCTGCTGGAGAGCACGAGCGATCTGCTGGCCGAGCCGCTGGTGACAGCCGTAGCCCGCGACCACCCCGGCGTCGAGCTGCGCCTGCTGCTCGCCTGCTCCGGCCGTCTGCAACAGTGGCTCGACGACGGCGACCTCGACCTGACCCTGCTCTACAACCTCGACAGCACACCCTCCCTCAACGCCCGCCCGCTGGTGCGGGAGCATCTGTGGGCGGTCGCTCCGGCATCCGCCGGCCTCCGCACCGACCGTCCCGTTCCGCTCACGGAAGCGGCCGGGCACCCGCTCGTCATGCCCGCCTCGGGCCATGCGCTGCGCAGCCTGATCGACGCGGCCGCGGTGCGGGCCGGAGTCGCCATGGACGTCGTCGTCCAGACCGACTCCCTGCGCGTGCAGAAACAGCTCGTCCAGGCGGGGCACGGCTGGACCGTCCTGCCCGGCGCGGGCATCGCCGAGGACGTCATGCGGGGCACCCTGAGCGTTGCGCCGCTCAGGGTGCCCGACGTGTGGCGCTCGATCGTCCTCGGCACGCCGAGGTACGGGCGCACGCCGCCCGCCGTGGAGGTCGTCGCGCGCGAGCTGGTCCGCCAGATCAACTCGGCCGTGAGGAAAGGAAGATGGCCCTCCGTCCAGATCCAGAGAACCGACACCGCCACCGCTGGCACGTGACTCACCCGCCGACTCAGCCGTTCGAGAAGACCCACCGAAGAACCCCGGGACATCGCATGACCGACACCCGACACCCGTCCGCCTCCATCGCCCGTGCCCAGGACGGCACGGCACTGGCCTGCCAGCGCCAGGGAGCCGGACATCCGCTGATTCTCCTGGCCGGGCAGGCGAACAACCACCACTGGTGGGACGGCGTCCGCGCGGACTTCCACGCCACCCACTCCACCATCACCCTCGACCAGCGCGGCACCGGCGAGAGCGACAAGCCGCAAGGCCCGTACTCCACACGGCAGTTCGCCGATGACGTGATCGCGGTGCTCGATCACCTGGGCATCGAGCGGGCCGATGTCTACGGGACCTCCATGGGCGGGCGGGTGGCCCAGTGGGTCGCCGCCCGCCACCCCGACCGGGTACGGCGCCTCGTCCTGGGCTGCACCTCCCCCGGCGGTGCGTACGCCGTCGAGCGCGACGCCTCCGTACGACGGGCCCTGGCCCAGGCCGACCCGGAAGCCGCCCGCCGCGCACTGATCGACCTGATGTACTCCCCCGCCTGGCTCGCCGACCACCCCGGCCCGTACACGACCCTCGGCGACCCGGACATGCCCCCGCACGCGCGCCACGGCCACCTGGTGGCCAGCAACGGACACGACGCCTGGGACGCGCTCCCTCACATCACGGCACCGACGCTGCTGCTGCACGGCGACGAGGACCGGCTCACCCCGCCGGAGAACCTCCCACTGCTCGCCGCCCGCATCCCCCGGACCACCACACATGTCTTCCCAGGCGCGCGGCACGCCTATTTCGAGGAGTGCCGCACCGAAGCCAGTGCCCTCGTCGCGGCATTTCTCGACGAAAGGTGAGGGACCAGCGCAGTAACCGGGCCACAGCCGCTCGCTGTGCGAGCCACGCACACATGCATCACCGGCGCAAGACGTTGTCTGGGAGTCTTGCGCGTCACGGCTTGCCCATGCGCACCGTGTCGCCGGAGAGGCGGCCACCGAGTACGTCGATGTGGATGCCGGTGGCCGGATCGGTGAAGGACTGGCCGGGTGTGAACGCGGCCAGGTCCAGGGGGGCGCAGCCGCTCGGCGGCGTGGTGTCCGGGTGGGCGTTGATGACGCGGACGGGCCCGTCGCCGGTCTGGTTCGCCGAGTCGACCTTGTAGATCAGTACCCCGGTGGAGCAGGCCGAGCGGTCGTTGTGCTCGGCCCTGCGGGACTCGGCCACGTAGGCCGTCGTCTCGCCGGTGCGGATCACGGCAATCTTTGTGCCGCCGGGGCGCTCCACCGGTGTGAGCCGCACGGTCCGCGCACCGCTCGCGGGGAGGCAGGCGACCTGGCTGTCACGGATCCAGCCGAGTTTCCAGGAGTGCCAGCCGAGGTACTGCGGGGCGGGACCGGCGATGTTGCCCATGAGGTCCCAGCCGCTCACGTACCGATGCGTCTCGCCGGTGAAGGCGTACAGGTCGGGCAGGCCGAAGGTGTGGCCGGTCTCGTGGTCGGCGACCTTGTACCCCCAGTGCCACATGTCCTGACCGAACGTGACGGCCCACTTCACGCGGGTGCCGTCGGCGGTGACGCCGGAGGTGGCCGGATCGTAGAGGTAGGTCGGGGAGAAGGAGATCGCGCGCGCCGCCTTGGGCGGGATGATGTAGACCATGTCGTAACGGGAGAAGTCCACGAAGGGGTCGGCCGCAGTGACCGCGTCGCGCACGTAGCGCTCATGGGCCTCGAAGGTGATGCCCCGGTCGAAGCCGTAGGACGTGGAGTCCGAGGGCATACGGATCCACTGTCGGTACGGCGTGGCGATGTCGAGCCGCGAACGGCCGTAGGAGGCTGTGCGCATCCAGTCGGCGGCGGGGGCCAGCTGGGCGGCGTAGGCGTCGGTGGAGTCGGTGGCCGGAGCGTCGGGAAAGTCCACGAACAGGGTCAGCACACGGTGGGTGCCGGTGGCGTGCTGGAACTGGGCGTGGTCGGTGTCGTGACCCTCGTCGGTCCAGCCGGTCCTGCCGGGCAGCGCACAGTCGGCCGCGGTGGACGGTGAGCCGGGCTCCCGTTCCTGCGCTGTAGCTGTGGTGGCGGTGCTCAGGCAGGCGGCGAGGGCGGCGGCCACGGCGAGGGAACGGGAGCGGGTACGGGGTGGCGAGGTACGCATGTCTCTCCTCTGTCTGTTCTGTGCGGTGCGTCTGTTCTGTGCGGGGCCTGGTCAGGCGCGGCCGGCGGCCAGGTCCATGAGCCGGGAGAGGACGCGGCCGCCGGACGCGGTGAGCCCGTCGTGCTCCCATTCGTTGGTGACCCAGACGCGGGTGGCACCGACCTCGCGCGCGGTGCGCAGGGACAGGCCCGCGTCCACGTACATGTCGTCGTGGTAGACGACCGCGGCCAGCGGGACCTCGTTGGCGGCCAGACGGCCGGCGTCGTACAGCGGCGGCCAGTCGGTCCGTCGCGCGAGGAGGTCGGCGGCCTGTGCGAAGGGGCGCAGGGTCCGGATGTCCTCGAACATCCAGGGGTAGATCATTTCGCCGGTGAGCAGGAGTGTCTCCGCGTCCTCGGCGAACTCGGGGAAGGCGGCGAGCGCGTGGGAGGCCGCCCAGCCCGTGGGTGTGGCCCCCTGCCCGTACAGCGTCTCCTGCAACACGGCGAACAGCGGGTTGTCCGTGAACCCGGTCAGGCCCATCACCTGGTGGAGGAAGGTGTCGGTCAACTCGCCGCGCTCGTCCAGGGCTTCGTCGAGCAGCCAGTGCACGCGCTCGAATGCGTCTCCCATACCGAGGGCGAGGCCGAGGGTGCGCAGCCGTCGGACGGTGAGGCGGTCTCCGTCGGGCAGGCGTACCTCGTCCGTGGCGAGACGGCCGGCGATTCGGCGCAGGAGCTTGGCGTCGTCCGGGTAGCGGTCGTAGTACTCCCGGACGCGGTGGTGGACGCGTGGATAGGTGCGGGCGTATACGTCGTCGGCGGTGGCGGCGATCCCCGGCAGGCCCCCGGCCACGTGGCATGCCGCCAGTCCCTCGGGGGCCTGGGAGAGGTAGGTGAGGGTGACGAAGCCGCCGTAGCTCTGGCCGAGCGTCTCCCAGGGGCGCTCGCCGCACAGTTCGCGGCGTATCAGCTCCGCGTCCGCGACGATCGAGTCGGCCCTGAAGTGGGCGAGATACGCGGCGAGTCGGTCCGGATCCGGGAACCGGGCGGCGGCCTTGGCGGTCACGGGGGTGGAGCGGCCGGTGCCCCGTTGGTCGAGGAGCAGCACGCGGTGGGTCTTCAGTGCCCGGTCCAGCCAGCCGGGCGAACCGGCCGACGGACGGGGCGACTTGCCGCCCGGTCCGCCCTGCAGATACAGCAGCCAGGGCAGGTCGTGCTCGGCTCGGGCGGGGTCGGCGACCTCTCGGGCGAAGAGCTGGAGGGTGGGGCCGCCGGGGTCCGCGTGGTCCAGTGGGACGGTGAAGGAGTGGTCGACGGTCGCGTACGCGGGGTTCATGGCCTGCTTTCCCGCACCTGCGCGGCCGGATCGGCAGGCAGGTGAGTGGAGGGGGGCGGGGTGCCGGATGACATGTCACGTGTGACGTGTACGCCCAGTGTGTGGCGGCCCGGTCCGCCCCCGGCAGCTCCCGCTTGGCCATAACCCCGCGTTATGCGAGGTGGCGCGCGCTTGTCGCGCGGAGCGGGCTCAGCGGGTCGCGCCCAGCTTTCGCCCGGTCACGCGCCCGGCGGACTTCTCCCGCTGTTCCTGGACGCCCTCGGCCCACAGCGAGCGCACATGTCCGAGGTGGCGGGTCATGCACTTCTCGGCGCCCTTCGCATCGCCTGCCACCATCAGGTCGAGGAGTTCGACGTGCTCCTCGGCCGACGGGATCAGCTGGCCGCGCTCGTCCAGCGCGGTCAGTCCGTACAGGCGCGAACGCTTGCGCAGGTCGCCGACCGTCTCGACAAGGCGGTCGTTGCCTGCGAGCGCGAGCAGGGAGAGGTGGAACTGGCGGTCGGCCTCCAGATAGCCGATGAGGTCGTGCTCGCGAGCGGCGCGCACGATCTCCTCGGCGACCGGGCGCAGCGCCTCCAGGTCTTCGCGGGCGGCGCTGCGGGTGATCCGGCCGACCATGGGAACCTCGATCAGGGTGCGGATCTCGGTGTACTGGTCGAGGTCGCGTTCGTTGACCTCGGTGACGCGGAAGCCCTTGTTGCGGACGGGCTCGACCAGGCCCTCGCGGGCCAGGTCGAGCATCGCCTCGCGCACCGGTGTCGCGGAGATGCCGAAGTCCTCCGCGAGACCGGGGGCCGAGTAGACCTCGCCGGGGCGCAGTTCGCCGGAGATCAGCGCGGCGCGCAGGGCGTGGGCGACCTGGTCGCGCAGCCGCTCCCTGGTGGTGATGAGGTTGCGCTGCTTGAGGTGGCCCATGGTGGTGGCGTTCCCTTCGTGCCCTGTGCCCTCGTGGCCGAGCGGATCACCAGCGTACAATGTCACGTTGTTTTCGCAGGTGCCCAGGGGTGTCCAGATGCCTGGGGGTGCCCAGGTGCCGATGGGTGCCTAGGGGTGTGCGGGGGCCAGCGTGTAGGTGCGGCCGGAGGTGTAGAACTCCAGGGCGGCGCGTCCCTGTTCGCGCAGGCCGTGGCTGGAGGCCTTGGCTCCGCCGAAGGGCAGGTGGAAATCCACCCCGGTCGATGGGGCGTTGACGCGGATCATGCCGGTGTCCAGGTGGTCGAGTCCGTGCAGTGCCGCGTCGAGCGAGGCGGTGTGCACCGAGGTGACCAGACCGTACGGGACGGAGTTGGTGATCCGGACCGCGTGAGCCAGGTCGTCGGCGGGGAGCAGCGCCGCCAGCGGTCCGAAGACCTCCTCGCGCAGCAGCCGGTCGCCGGTCGGCACCTTCTCGACCAGGGCCGGGGCCGCGTACCAGCCGTCCGCCCCCTCGGGGACGGCGGCGGTCGCGATGGCCGGCAGGCCCTCCCGCGCCTGGATCACGCGGTCGCGCGCCCGCTCGTCGATGACCGGTCCGCACACCGTGGCAGGGTCGGCGGGGTCGCCCACCGGGAGCGCGCGCAGCGCCTCGGCGAGGGCCTCGCGCAGCGGGTCGAGGGCGGCACCGACCGCGATCACGCGGCTGGTGGCGGTGCACTTCTGTCCGGCGTATCCGGCGATCGCGGCGGCGATGTGCGCGGCGGCCCGGGGGATGTCCGCGTCGGGCAGGACGATCGCCGCGTTCAGCCCGCCCATCTCGGCCTGGACGGGGACGCCCCGCGTGGTGGCGGTGCGCACGACGGCCTGGCCCACGGCTGTGGAACCGGTGAAGGAGACCACGTCGGCGGCGGAGAGTACGGCGTTGCCCTCGGTGGGGCCGCCGGGCAGAACGGTGAAGACCCCGGCGGGCACGGCCCGGTGGACGATCTCGGCCAGGCGCTGGGCGCACGCGGTCGCCTCCGGTGCCGGCTTCAGGACCACGGTGTTGCCCGTGGCGAGCGCCGGGGCCGCCTTCCAGCTGGGGATCGCGAAGGGGAAGTTCCACGGGGTGATGAGGGCCGCGACTCCGTGCGGGCGGCGGCGGCTCAGCAGGAGCCCCGCGCCGTCGGCCGTCTCGTGGACGGCGCCGGTGGACTCGAAGGGGGCCTGGGCGTAGTACCGCCAGATGGCGGCGGTGCGGGTCACTTCGGCGCGTGCTTCGGTGAGCGGCTTGCCCACCTCGCGCACGGCGAGGGCCGCCAGTTCGTCCGCGGCGGAGTCGATCGCGGCGGCGACGGCGCCGAGCGCGGCCGAGCGTGCGCCCGCGCCGCCCAGGAGCCAGCCGGGCTGGGCGGCACGGGCCCGCTCCACCGCGTCGACGGCGGCGAAGGCCCCCGGGGCGGGGATCCGCACCAGGACGTCGGAGGGATCGGCCGGGTTGCGTGAGACGACCGGGGCAGGGGCGGTGGTCACAGGAGGAAACCTCCGGGGAAGGGGTCGTCCGGATCGAGGAAGTACTGGGCGGTGCCGGTGATCCAGGCACGTCCCGTGATGCTGGGAACGACGGCGGGCACCCCGCCGACCTCGGTCTCGGCCACGAGACGGCCGGTGAACTCGGTGCCGATGAAGGACTCGTTGACGAAGTCCTGGTGCAGCGGCAGCGCGCCGCGGGCGTGCAGCTGCGCCATCCGTGCAGAGGTGCCGGTACCGCACGGGGAACGGTCGAACCAGCCCGGGTGGATGGCCATGGCGTGGCGTGAGCGGTGCGCGTCGGAGCCGGGCGCGGCGAGGTAGACGTGCTTGACCCCGGCGATCTCGGACTGAAGCGGATGGACGGGGCGGTCCGGGGAGGCGTTGATCGCGTCCATGACGGCGAGCCCGGCCGCGAGCAGGTCGCCCTTGCGGGACCGGTCGAACGGCAGCCCCAGCGCGTCGAGTTCGACGAAGGCGTAGAAGTTCCCGCCGAAGGCGAGGTCGTACGTCACCGTCCCGAACCCGGGCACCTCCACCTTGCGGTCGAGGCCGACGCAGAAGGCGGGGACGTTGGTGAGCGTGACCGCATTCGCCGCCCCGTTCTCGACGTGTACGTCGACGGAGACGAGCCCGGCGGGGGTGTCGAGGCGGATGGTGGTGACCGGTTCGGTGACCGGGACCATGCCGGTCTCGACCAGCACGGTGGCCACGCCGATGGTGCCGTGCCCGCACATCGGCAGCAGGCCGGACACCTCGATGTACAGCACTCCGACATCGGCGTCGGGGCGGGTCGGCGGCTGGAGGATCGCGCCGCTCATGGAGGCGTGGCCGCGCGGCTCGTACATCAGGAGCGTGCGCAGATGGTCCATGTACTCGATGAAGTGGAGCCTGCGCTCGGCCATCGTGGCGCCGGGGATCACCCCGACACCGCCGGTGATCACACGCGTGGGCATGCCCTCGGTGTGCGAGTCGACAGCGTGGAAGACATGACGGGTACGCATGTACGTCCTTTCATGTGAGCCGGTCCCGGTCAGTGGTGGCCCTCGGCGACGGCCTTCTCGGTCGCCGCGCGCACCGCGGCCCCGATCGCGGCGGGCAGCGGCAGACGCGGCGGCCGGGTGGGACCGCCGCGGCGGCCGACGAGGTCCATGGACAGCTTGATGGACTGCACGAACTCGGTCTTGGAGTCCCAGCGCAGCAGCGGGTGCAGTGACCTGTAGAGCGGCAGGGCGGTGACGAGGTCCCCGGCGACGGCGGCGTGGTACAGCTCGGCGCAGGTGGCGGGGAAGGCGTTCGGGTAGCCGGCGATCCAGCCGACCGCACCGGCGAGGGCCAGCTCCAGCAGGACGTCGTCCGCGCCGATCAGCAGGTCGAGGTCGGGGGCGAGTTCGGCGATCTCGTAGGCCCTGCGCACATCGCCGCTGAACTCCTTGACGGCCACGATGCTGCCGTCGCCGTGGAGCCGCGCGAGGAGGGCGGGGGTGAGGTCGACCTTGGTGTCGATGGGGTTGTTGTACGCCACGACGGGCAGCCCCGCCCGGGCGACGTCCGCGTAGTGGGCGCGCACCGCCTGCTCGTCCGCGCGGTAGGCGTTCGGCGGGAGCAGCAGGACGCTGCCGCAGCCTTCCTCGGCGGCCTGTTCGGCCCAGCGGCGGGACTCCGCGCTGCCGTAGGCGGCGACCCCGGGCATCACGCGCGCGCCGTCGCCCGCGGCCTCGACGGCGGTGCGCACCACGCGGGCCCGCTCCTCGTCGGTGAGCGTCTGGTACTCGCCCAGGGAGCCGTTGGGTACGACGCCGTCGCAGCCGTTGTCGATGAGCCGGCGGACGTGCTCGGCGTAGGCGTCGTAGTCGACGGAGAGGTCCTCGCGCAGGGGAAGCGCGGTGGCGACCATGATGCCGCGCCAGGGGCGGTCGGCGTTCCACGTGGCGCGGGCGGTGGTGGCGTTCATGAAGGAACTCCTTGTGTGATGTATGACATTTTATTGAGCGGAGTCCGGCGCCCACAACGGTGCGGGACGCCGGGGCCGGTCAGGAGACCGGCCCGTCGGCCTCGTCCGGGTCGAGCGCGCCCAGCACCCCGAGCGGTACGGGCACCGCGAGCGGCCGGCGCTCGGGGGACGGCGGCACGGATGCGGCGCCCGGCCCGGCCGCGAGGCAGGCCACGGCCGCTCCGCACATCCGGCCCTGGCACCAGCCCATGCCCGCGCGGGTGAGGAGCTTGACGGTGCGCGCGTCACGGGCGCCGTAGTCGGCGACCGCCTCACGGATGGCACCGGCGGTCACCTCCTCGCAGCGGCACACGTCCGTCGCGTCGTTGAGCCACTGCACCCAGCCCGGTCCCGGGACGTGTGCCGCGGCCATGGTGTCGGCGAAGGCCCGCATGCGGTCGCGGCGGCGACGAAGCTCCCGCACGCGCCGGCTGCGGGTGAGCGCGGGCTGCCCGAGCACCCGGGCGGCGGCCGCTGTGCCCGCGATGGCGCCTTCCGTGCGGGCGAGTTGCGCGCCTCCGATGCCGCCGGTCTCGCCCGCCGCCCAGAGGCCGGGTACCGAGGTTTCCTGGAGTCCGTCCAGTTCGAGGGCGTACGTGCCGTCCGGGGTGCGCCGGGTCGCGCACCCCAGGCTGGTGGCCAGCTCCGTCTGGGGGACCAGACCGTGCCCGACCGCCAGCGCGTCGCAGGCGATCCGGCGGCCCGTCCCCTGTACGGGCCGCCAGTCGCGGTCGACACGGGAGACGGTGACCGCCTCCACCCTGGCCGTGCCGTGGACTCGGGTCACCGCGCTGCGGGTGCGCAGGCGCACACCGTGGCGCAGCAGTGCCGCGCCGTGGACCAGGGCCTCCGCCAGCTTGTGCGGGTTGGCGGCGAGGGCGCCCGGGCGGCGGGCGTACCCGAGATAGCCGGACGCCTCGACCACCGCCGGGACACGGGCCCCGGCGGCGGCGAGCGACGAGGCGACGGCGAGCAGCAGCGGGCCGCTGCCTGCCACGACGACGCGCCTGCCCGGCAGGACCAGACCGGACTTCAGCATCGCCTGCGCTCCCCCGGCGCCCACGACGCCCGGCAGCGTCCAGCCGGGGAACGGGAGCTGGCGTTCGGACGCGCCGGTCGCGAGCAGGACCGTGCGGGCGCGGACACGGACCGGGCGCTCCCCGCAGCCGTCGACGCCGGTGACCGCGTGCACCACCCACTCGGTGTCCCCCTCACTCCCCCGCGCCACGGTCCAGACATGGTGCCCGGCGAGATGGACGACGGCACTGGCCTCCAGGCGCCGGCGCAGGTCGGCGAAGGCGGACCAGTCGTGATGCAGGGCCTCGGGGCGCACCGCGCCGAGGGCCGGGGCGGGCGTGCGGTAGAACTGTCCGCCGACCTGGCCGGAGGTGTCCAACAGGGCGACGGAAAGCCCGAGTTCGGACGCGGTGACGGCGCCCGTCAGGCCCGCGCAGCCCGCGCCGATCACTGCGAGGTCGTACGGTGCCCCGTACGCGTCGTCGGCCCTCTCGTCAGACGGCGAGTCCGGCATGACCGTGTCCTTCCTGGGTGGTGATCGTGTCTCCGGGGCGGGCGGGTACCAGGCAGGCTCGCCTGTTGGGCCGATCGTTGATCGTGGCGAGGCAGTCGTAGCACTGGCCGATGCCGCAGAAGGCTCCGCGTGCACGACCCCCGTGGCGCGTGGTGCGCCAGGCGAGGATGCCGGCCGACCACAGGGCGGCGGCGACGGACTGTCCGGGCAGCGCGGTGAGCGTGCGCCCGTCGAAGGAGATCTCGAACGGGTCCTCGGGTGCCGCGCCGACGAGTTCGGCGGGGCTGCGGTCACGCGCCATGGCGCGGCTCCTTCCGGGGTGAGGGCATGCGGGGTGCGGTCGGCTTCATCGCGCTCCACCGAACCGGTCCGGCCTGAACGGATCGATGTCCAGCGGGAGTTCCTCCCCTGTCAGAATCCCGGCGACGATCAGGCCCGTCGCCGGGGCGAGTCCGATCCCCGCGCCCTCGTGGCCGCAGGCATGCAGCAGTCCGGGAACGCGCGGGTCCGGGCCGATCGCCGGCAGATGGTCGGGCAGGTAAGGGCGGAATCCCGCGTACGTCCGGATCGCCCGCACGTCTGCGAGCATCGGGAACAGGCGGGTGGCCTGGGCGGCGAGGCGGCGCAGCACCTCCACCGACAGCGTGCGGTCGAAGCCGACCCGCTCCCGGCTCGCGCCGATCAGGACCGGGCCCGCCGGGGTGCCCTCGACGACGGCGGAGGTCTGCAGCGCCGCCGAGCCGCTGGCGACGTCGGCGACGTAGTCGGCCGCGTACACCTTGCGCCGCACCACGCGCGGCAGCGGTTCGGTGACGAGGACGAAGCCGCGCCGGGGCAGCACCGGGAGGTGCACGTCCGCGAGCCGGGCCACCTCGGCGCCCCAGGTTCCGGCCGCGTTCACCACATACGGAGCGTGCAGATCACCGCTCACCGTCCGTACGCCTCGCACTTCGCCGTTCGCGCCCTTCAGGACACCGGTGACCTTCTCACCGAGCCGCAGCCGCAGCCGCGCCCGGCCGGACGCCTGTTCACCCGCGGCCCGCAGCAGATGCGCCGCGGCGAGGGCGGGCTGCACCTGGGCGTCCTGCGGATAGTGGAAACCGCCCGCCAGGCCCTGGGCGAGATGGGGCTCCAGATCATGGAGCCGGTCTCCCGTGACCTCCTCGGTTTTCACGCCTGCCCGCTCCTGGCGCTCGGCGAAGTCCCGCAGGGCCGCCATTCCCGCCTCTCCGGAGGCGACGACCAGGCCGCCCTTGGCCTCGTACTCGATCCGGGGCGGCAGCGCACCGGACAGCGTGCGCCACAACCGCGTGGACAGCAGGGCCAGGTCGAGTTCGGGTCCCGGCTCCTTGTCGGAGACCAGCAGATTCCCCTCACCCGCTCCCGTGGTCCCGCCGGCGACGGGGCCACGGTCGATCACGGTGACGTGGAGGCCGGACCGGGCGGCGTAGTAGGCGCAGGCGGCGCCGACCACGCCGGCTCCGACGATGACGACATCGGGAGAGCTTCTCGTGAGCACGGCAGTAATATTTCACATTGCACTGCGCGCTGCCAAGAGGCTCAGCCGTCGAGCCGCCAAGAGACTCAGCCGTCGATCAGCGCCCCCATCCATGCCTCGATCGCGTCCGGCGTACGCGGCAGGGCCCCCGACATCAGCCGCGCCCCGTCGGCGGTGACGACCAGGTCGTCCTCGATGCGGATGCCGATTCCGCGCAGTTCGGCCGGGAGGGTCTCGTCGTCCGGCTGGAGATAGAGGCCGGGTTCGACCGTCAGCACCTGCCCCTCCTCCAGCACCCCGTCCGGATAGCTCTCCGCCCGCGCCTGCGCGCAGTCATGGAGGTCGAGCCCGAGCATGTGCCCGCTGCCGCACAGGGTGTAGCGGCGGTGGCGGTCACCCTCCGGGCTCTTGAGCACGCCCCACTCCGTGAGCCCCTGCGCGATCACCCGCATCGCGGCCCGGTGGAAGTCACGGAAGCGCGCGCCGGGCCTGAGCGCCGCGATCCCCGCGTCCTGGGCGGCGAGCACGAGGTCGTACACCTGCCGCTGCACGGACGAGAACCGCCCGGAGAGCGGGAGGGTGCGTGTGATGTCGGCGGTGTAGAGGCTGTCCGTCTCCACGCCCGCATCGAGCAGCAGCAACTGCCGTGCGTCCAAGGGGCCGTCGTTGCGAATCCAGTGCAGGACGCAGGCATGGGCGCCGGATGCCGCGATGGTCTCGTATCCGGTGCCGTTGCCCTCGGCGCGGGCGCGCAGCCCGAAGACGCCCTCGATCCAGCGCTCGCCGCGCGGGTGGGCGAGCGCGCGCGGCAGTGCGCGTACGACGTCTTCGAATCCGGCGGCGGTGTGGTCCACGGCGAGTTGCAGCTGACCCACCTCCCAGGCGTCCTTGACCAGTCTCAACTCGCTGAGCACCGAGGCGAGTTCGGCATCGTCCGTGGCGTCGCGGCCCGGCGGCACCCGCCCGTACGCGTCGAGGCGGGCGCAGCGGAGGCCGGTCATGCGCTCGGCCTCGGCGAGGTCGGGACGCCGGCCGACCCAGAACTCGCCGTAGCGCCGGTCCTGGTAGAAGCCGCTGTCGGTGCGCGGCGAGCGGGGCCGCACGTACAGCACCGCCTCGTGCCGGTGGGGTCCATGCGGCTCCAGGACCAGGACGTGCCCGGCCTGCTCCTCGCCGGTCAGGCCGGTGAGCCAGGCGTACGCGCTGTGCGGGCGGAAGCGGTGGTCGCAGTCGTTCGAGCGGACCTTCAACTCCCCCGCGGGGACGATCAGCCGCTCACCGGGGAAGCGGGCGGACAGCCGGGCACGGCGGGCAGGGGTGAGCTCGGCGACGGCCGGCCGGATGTCCGCGGGCAGCGGGGTCGCCGCCCAGTCGCCCGCCATGAACGTCTCGAACTCCGCCGAGACAGGCAGGTCATGGCTGAGCATGCGGGGTGCGGCGGACGCCGGTTCTTTCATGCTGTCCTCCTCGATCTCGATCTGCCTGTGCCCCGCCCGGCCCGCGGGCGCTCCTCGGACACGGCTGGGTAAAGGAGCGGGTGGCACCTTGTCAGTGCAATTTCACATTACTATGTTACGGGTCACATTCCAGCCTCTCCGGCTGTCCGACCGTTCACGGAGTGACCACGATGAACATGCGCACCTGTACCGCCCTCGCCACCGCACTGGTGGCGACCCTCGCCCTGGGCGCGACCGCCTGCTCCGGCGGCACGCACTCCATGGACGGCAAAGGCCGCGGCAAGAACCCCGCCCTCGCCAACCAGGGCGCCGTCGTCGGCGGCACCCCGAAGCAGGGCGGCACCCTGACCGTCCTGTCCAACCAGGACTTCACGCACCTCGACCCCGCCCGCAACTGGGTCATGAGCGACATGGAGTTCGGCACCCGGCTGCTCTACCGCACCCTGGTGACCTACAAGGCGGCCCCCGGCACCGGCGGCAGTGAGCTGGTCCCCGACCTGGCCACCGACCTGGGCACCTCCTCCCACGGCGCCAAGACCTGGACCTTCCATCTGAAGAAGGGCATCAGATACGAGGACGGCACGCCCGTCACCGCGCAGGACGTGAAGTACAACGTGGAGCGGTCCTTCTCGCCCGACCTGCCGGGCGGCGCCGACTACGCGGCCCGCTACCTGGCCGGGGCCCAGGGCTACCAGGGGCCGGCCCAGGGCAAGCACCTCGACTCGATCAGGACGCCGGACGACCACACGATCGTGTTCGAACTGCGCAAGCCCTTCGCCGAGTTCCCCAACGCGACCGTGATGCCCACCTTCGCACCCGTACCGAAGGCGCAGGACACGGGGCCGCGCTACGACAACCGGCCGTTCTCCTCGGGCCCGTACAAGATCCAGTCGTACGGGCGCGGCAAGCAACTCGTCCTGGTCCGCAATCAGCACTGGGACCCGAAGACCGACGAGGTCCGCAAGGCGTATCCGGACAAGCTGGTCGTGGTGATGGGCCTGAAGGGCGACCAGATAGACGACCGGCTCATCGCGAGCCAGGGGCCGGACGCCTCAGCCGTCTCCTGGGGGGCGCTGCGGCCGGAGAGCGCGGCCAAGGTGCTGCCGAACGCCGAGGTCCGAAAGCGGCTTCTCGCGGAGTCCACCAACTGCACCGACATGGTGCAGATGCACACGGGGCGTGCCCCGTTCGACGACGTCAGGATCCGCCGGGCGGTGCAGTACGCCCTCGACAAGGACGCCGTCCTGACCGCGTCCGGCGGGCCCGCCTTCAACGACCTGTCCACCGCGTACATGCCCGCCACGCTCTTCGGCGGCAAGCAGCCCGACCTCCTGAAGATCCCCGCCACGGGGGATGTGGCCAAGGCAAGGCAGCTGCTCAAGGAGGCGGGCAAGCCGGACGGGTTCTCCACCGAGATCACCGTCTCCACCGGTGACAAGGGGCGCGCCGAGGCGATCCAGCAGTCCCTCGGCAAGGCCGGCATCAAGGTCACCATCGACACCGTCGACCCGTCCGCGTTCTACGCCACCATCGGAGACACCACCCACCGCACCGACCTCGTCTACACGGGCTGGTGCCCGGACTACCCCTCCGGCTCGACCTTCCTGCCCTTCGTCTTCGACGGCCGCTACATCAAGGAGAAGGGCAACTCCGGCAACCACTCCCTCTTCCGCGACAAGCCGACCATGCAGCGGATGGACGAGATCGCTGCGATGACCGACGCCAAGGCCGCGAACCGGGCCTGGCAGGAGCTGGACGGCCAGATCCTCCAGAAGGCGCCGGCTGTCCCGGTCCTCGTGCGCCGCTGGCCGCTGGTGCTCGGCAGCAACATCGCGGGCGCCTACGGCCAGACCTCGTTCGGCGGACAGCTCGACTACGCCTCCGTCGGCCTCAAGGACCCCTCCAAGAGCGGCAGCTGATGACCAGTCAATCCCTGACTCCCGCGCCCGGCAGGGACATCGCCCCGGGCAGCGGCCCCTGGCAGCTCGCCCGCCGGGAACTGCGCCGCCGGGTCTCCGTGAAGGTCTCCCTGGCCATCGTCGCCGTCTTTCTGCTCATGGCGGCGGGGGCTCCGCTGCTGAGCGCGCTCGGCGGCCGGTCGCCCGACGAGTTCGACAAGTCCGCCGTCGACCCCTACCTGGGCGGCCAGCCCGTCGGGCCGCTCGGCGGCATCTCCGCCGACCACTGGCTCGGCGTCGAACCGGTCACCGGGCGCGACCTGTTCGCCCGTGTCGTGCACGGCGCCCAGGTCTCCTTGCTCATCGCCCTGACGGCCACCGCGATCGTCGTCGTCGCCGGAACGGCGGCCGGGATCGCGGCGGGCTACTTCGGGGGCCGCACCGACGCCGTGCTCTCCCGCTTGATGGACCTCACCATGTCCTTCCCGTCCCTCATCTTCATGATCGCGATGATGTCGGTGGCCAAGGACGTCAACCGGATCGTGCTGATGACCGCGGTCATCGGCCTGTTCGGCTGGCCCGGCATCGCCCGCGTGGTGCGCGGTCAGACGCTCTCGCTCAAGCACCGCGAGTACGTCGACGCGGCCCGCGTCGGCGGTGCCGGCTCCTGGCGGATCCTCACCCGCGACATCCTGCCGGGCGTGGCGGGCCCCGTCATCGCCTACACCACCCTGATCATCCCCGGCATGATCGCCACCGAGGCCGCCCTCAGCTATCTGGGCGTCGGCGTCCGTCCGCCCACTCCGTCCTGGGGCCAGATGATCGCCGAGAGCGTCTCCTACTACGACACGGACCCCATGTACTTCGTCATCCCGAGCGCCTGCCTGTTCCTGACCGTGCTCGCGTTCACCCTGCTCGGCGACGCCCTTCGGGACATACTCGACCCGAGGGGAAGCCGCACATGATCCTCTACACGCTGCGGCGGCTGGCCGGTGTCATCGGTGTGCTGATCGCCGTCGCCGCCGTCACCTTCACCATCTTCTACGTCCTTCCCTCCGACCCCGCCGCCGCGGCCTGCGGCAAGGCGTGCAGCACCGAGCGCCTGACGGCGATCCGCGCCCACATGGGTCTCGACCAGCCTCTGTGGCGGCAGTTCTGGGACTTCCTCAGCGGCATCTTCACCGGCCGCACCATGGGCAGCGGCCAGTACGCGCTGCGCTGCGACTTCCCCTGCCTCGGCTACTCGTACGAGAACAGCGAGTCCGTCTGGGGCCTCCTGATGGACCGGCTGCCCGTCTCCGCCTCGCTGGCCCTCGGTGCCGCGGTGCTGTGGCTGGCGCTCGGCCTCAGCGCCGGCGTGGTCGCGGCCCTGCGCAAGGACACCCTCACCGACCGCGTCCTGATGGTCGGCGCGGTCGGGGCCGCCTCGCTGCCGGTCTACTTCACCTCGATGATGCTGATCTACGGCATCATCCGGGTCGCGGGCCTGCTCCCCTATCCGCAGTACGTGTCCTTCGCCGACGACCCCGCGCACTGGGCGTCGAACCTGCTGCTGCCCTGGCTTGCCCTCGCCATCCTGTACGCGGCCATGTACGCGCGGCAGAGCCGCAGTTCGATGATCGAGACGATGGCGGAGCCGTACATTCGCACCGCCCGCGCCAAGGGCCTGCCGCGCCGCACCGTCGTCGTCAAGCACGGCCTGCGCTCCGGTATGACGCCGATCCTCACCCTCTTCGGCATGGACCTGGGCGGCCTGCTCGCCGGTGCGGTGATCACCGAGTCCATCTTCGGCCTGCCGGGCATCGGCCGGCTCTTCTACAACGCCCTGTCGACCGGCGACCAGCCGGTGATCCTCGGCGTGACCCTGCTCGCCGCCGCCTTCATCGTCGTCGCCAACCTGGTGGTCGACCTGCTGTACGCCGTCGTCGACCCGCGAGTGAGGCTGTGATGGCCGCCGAACCTCTGTTGTCCGTACGGGACTTGACGGTGACCTTCCCGACCGGGGGCGGCCCCGTACGCGCCGTCGACTCCCTCTCCTTCGACGTCCACCGTGGACGGACCCTCGGCATCGTCGGCGAGTCCGGCTCCGGCAAGTCCGTCACCTCGATGGCGGTGATGGGCCTGCACACCGGCGCGGAGGTCACCGGATCGATCACCCTGGACGGCCGTGAACTGGTCGGGCTCGCGGAGCGTGACCTGAACCGGCTGCGCGGCCGGAAGATGGCCATGGTCTTCCAGGACCCGCTCTCCAGCCTGCACCCCTACTACACGGTCGGCGAGCAGATAGCGGAACACCACCGGGTCCACTTCGGCTCCCGTCGCGCCGCCGCCCGGCAGCGCGCCGTGGAGATGCTCGCCGAGGTGGGTATACCGGAACCGGAACGCCGGGCTGGCGAGTACCCGCACCAGTTCTCCGGGGGCATGCGCCAGCGGGTGATGATCGCGATGGCGCTGGCCTGCGAGCCGGAACTGCTGATCGCGGACGAGCCGACCACCGCTCTGGACGTCACGGTGCAGGCCCAGATCCTGGAGCTGATCGCCCGGATCCAGCAGGAGCGCTCCCTCGCCGTCGTCCTGATCACCCATGACCTCGGGGTGGTCGCCCGCGTCGCGCACGAGGTCCTGGTGATGTACGGCGGCCGGGCGGCCGAACAGGCCCCGGTGGAGGCCGTGTTCGCCGGTCCGGCCCACCCTTACACGCGGGGTCTGCTCGACTCCCTGCCCCGCCTCGACGACGCCGACGACACCCCGCTGCGGGCGATCCCCGGCAGCCCGCCGTCGCTGCTCGCCCCCGCGCCCGGGTGCGCGTTCGCGCCGCGCTGCCCGCGGGCCGCCGCGGCCGACGCCGACGCGCGGGAGCGCTGCGAGCGGGTCAGGCCCCGTCTGGCCGCGTCCGACGGGCGCGCGGTCGCCTGCCACCTGCCCCTGAGCCCGGACACCGCCCCCATGGACCGCACCCGGAAGGCCATCCCATGACACCCACCGACAGGCCGGCCCTCCCGGTCGGCGCCCCCGCGGACCCGTCCGCCGAACCGCCGCCTCCCCACGCCGATCCGCTGCTGTCCGTGCGGAACCTGACGATGACCTTCCCCGGCCGGCGAGGCCGTTCGGCCCCCGTACGGGCCGTCGACGGCGTCAGCTTCGACGTGGCGGCGGGCGAGACCCTCGGCCTGGTCGGGGAGTCCGGCTGCGGCAAGTCCACCACCGGCCGGATGATCGTGCGGCTCCTGGAGCCGACCGGCGGCTCGGTCTCGTACGACGGCCGCGACATCAGCCACCTCGGCCAGCGCGAGCTCAGGCCGCTGCGGCGGGAGATCCAGATGGTCTTCCAGGATCCGCACTCCTCCCTCAACCCGCGCCAGACCGTGGCCCGGATCATCTCCGATCCCTTGTTGGTGCAGGGCAGTTCGGCGGTCGACGCGCGGCGCAGGGCCGCGGAGCTGATGGAGCTCGTCGGGCTCATCCCCGAGCACATCGACCGCTATCCGCACGAGTTCTCCGGCGGCCAGGCCCAGCGCATCGGCATCGCCCGCTCGCTGGCCACGAACCCCCGCCTGGTCGTCGCCGACGAACCGGTCTCGGCGCTCGACGTGTCCGTGCAGGCGCAGATCGTCAACCTGATGGAGCGTCTGCAGCGCGAACTCGGTCTCGCCTACCTCTTCATCGCGCACGACCTCTCGGTGGTCAAGCGGGTCTGCGACCGGGTCGCCGTGATGTACCTGGGCCGCATCGTCGAGATCGGCCCCAAGGAGCGGGTGTACACGGCCCCCGCCCACCCCTACACCCAGGCCCTGCTGTCCGCCGTACCCCTGCCCGATCCGGTCGCCGAACGGAGCCGCGAGCGGATCACCCTGCTCGGCGACCCGCCGAGCCCGGCGACTCCCCCACCCGGCTGCACCTTCCACCCCCGCTGCGCCAAGGCCCAGGCGATCTGCCGGTCCGAGGCTCCGGCGCTGAGGGTGGCGGCGCCCGCCGAGACGCGTCAGGTGGCCTGCCACTTCCCCGAGGCCGCCTGAGGGGACAGGGCTGTGTCCTGGACCGCCATGGGGTCCAGGACACAGCCCGTGCTCGTGCGGCCGAACGTGTCGGGCGCCTACGACTGGGTGATCCGGACGGTGTCCGAGTCTCCGGCCGCGCTCAGGACGTCGATCCGCACCCCCGCGGCGGCGTCGGTGAACGACTGCCCGGCCCGGTACGGTGCGTCGTCCAGCGGGCGGCAGCCGCTTGCCTCAGTGGCGTCGGGGTTGGCGTCCATCACCCGGATCGGTCCGCTGCCGGTCGCGACGGACGAGTCGACCCCGTACACCAGCGCACCGGTCGAACACAGGCCCGTGTCCGCGAGGACCGCCCTGCGGGACTCGACGACGTACGCCGTCGTGGGTCCGGTGCGGACGACGGCCATCTTGGTTCCGCCGCCGTACTCGACCGCCTTCAGGGTGACCGTGTCACTGCCCGCCGAGGCCCGGCAGACGACCTGGTCGTCGGCGATCCAGCCGAGTTTCCACGACTGCCAGGCGAGGTACTGCGGCCCGGCACCGCCGATCAGGCCCATCACGTCCCAGCCGCCCACGAAACGATGGGCGTCACTGCCCGCGTCGAAGGCGTACAGGTCGGGCAGCCCGAAGGTGTGCGCGCTCTCGTGGCCGAGCAGCTTGTAGCCCCAGTGCCACATGTCCTGGCCGAACGTCACGGCCCACTTGATCCGCTTGCCGTCGGCGACGACCCCGGCCGTCCCCGGGTCGTACACATAGGTGGGCGTGAAGGAGATGGCCGCCGCGTTCCTCGTCGGCACGACGTACACCATGTCGTAGCGCGAGAAGTCCACGGACGGATCCGCGGCCGTCACGGCGTCCTTCAGATACGCCTCGTGCGCCTCGTGGCTGAGGCCGCGTTCGAATCCGTAGTCCGTGGAGTCGTGCGGCATCCGCACCCAGCGCCGGTACTGGGAGACGGCGAGCCACGTCCTGCCGTAGGACGCGTTCCACACCCAGTCCGCGCCGGGCGTGAGCTGGGCCGCATCGTCGGCGGCGGACTCGGTGGCGGGGGCGTCGGGGAAGTCCACGAAGATCATGGTGACCTTGATGGTTCCGGCGGGGCGCTGGAAGACGGCGGAGTCGGTGTCATGACCTTCGTCCGTCCACCCGGTGGTGCCGGGCAGCGCGCAGTCCGAGGCGCTGTCGGCCGCCCGGGCGTACGGTGCGCCGGGGACGCCGAGCAGGAAGACAAGGAGGCCGGCGAGCACCGACGACAGCAGAGCCCCTGGCCTCCTTGGCGCGGGGAGGGTACGTCTCATGGATTCATGACCTCCACATGTATGGCATGTGACATTTCACATAAGACTGTGGAGGCGCCGGCCACTGTCGGGAAGCTCCCAGGGCTCCATAACATCCGCGCCATGGATCTGGAAATACGGCATCTACGCGTGGTGTGCGCCGTCGCGGAAGCCGGCAGCCTCACCCGCGCCGCGGTGTCACTGGGAATGACCCAGCCGGGCCTCAGCGCCCAGGTGCGGCGTGTCGAAAGGCTCCTGGGCGGCGCGCTGTTCGAGCGTGGCCACGCCGGAGCCGTGCCCACCTCGCTGGGCGAGCTGGTGCTCGCCCGGGCCCGCGCCATCCTGCCGGGCATCGACCAGCTCCTCGCCGACACCGACCGCGCCGCCCGCCGCACGGCCTGCCCCGCCCGCGTCCGCATCGGCTCCGTCGGCGCCCCGCTGCTGGGCCATCTCCTGCTGGCCGTACGCGACTTGGTGCCGTGGGCCGAGCTGACCTCCCGCTGTCAGTACGCGCCCGCACCGCTCCTCGACGACCTCGCCGCCGGCCGCCTGGAGGCAGCGGTGCTCGGCGACCACCCGGGCCACGAACTCGCACCGCACGATGACGTGATCCTGCACCCGCTCGTCACGGAGCCCGTGTTCGCGCTGCTCCCCGCCGACCACCCCCTGGCCGAGCGGGAGGAAGTGAGCCTCGCCCGGCTCACCGAGGAGGAGTGGGCCGTGCCCCGCCCCGACAGCGACCGCACCCGCGAGTACTGGACGTCCGTCTTCGCCCTCACCGACCTGCGTCCGCGCACCCCCTACGAGGCAGAGGGGCGTCAGCTGATCGAGATCGTCCGGGCGGGACTGGCCGTCAGCCTCTGCCAGGCCACCTTCATCGAGGTCCCCGGCGTCGCCGTCCGCCCTCTGGCGGGCAATCCGCTCTGGTACCGCCATGTGCTCGCCTGGCGCCGGGACAGCCCCCTCGCCCCGCACGGCGAGGCGATCCTGCGCCGGGTCCACGACGGCTATCTGAGCAGCTGCGCCACCGGCACCACGTACGCGCGCTGGCGGGAACGGCACCCACACGCGGCACGTCCGCGCAGCTCAACACCCTGACGTCTTCGGGAAGTTCACCGGGGCAGCGGCTTCGTGCATCGCTGTCGCTTCTCGGACAGTGGCGCCGACGGCCGGACCTCGCCGCCCGGACCGGCTCAGCTCTGCTGTCCCTGCCCGTCGCGCCCGGTCTCCGGACCGGGCGCCGCATCCTTCCAGACGGTGTGAAAGGCCAGGCGCAGGCAGCCTGCGAGGGCCGGGTGCTCGATGAAGAGCGTGGTGGTGGAGCCGGCACCGGCCACCGGGTCGGGCATGTCGCACAGGACGAGGGAGGCGTCCGCGATGACGAGTTTCAACGGCAGTTCGGGGGCGAAGCGCGCTTCCTCCCCCGCGGCGGCGAAACGCCGCACATGCTCCACCGTCTCGGGGTCCGCCAGGGCGTCGTCGAGGTAGATCGCCCGGACGGTGCCGCCCGCCCGGTGGAGCCGGCGGACCACCGTGATGCCCTCCGTGTTGTCGGCGGGTGCGACGAACGGCGGTTTGCAGAACGTGAGAAGTTCGTGTTGTGCCTGCCGCTGGATGTCGGCGAAGCGCTCGGCGATGGCCTTCGGGTCGCGCAGAATCTCGATGTAGTCCAGCGGATCGGTGTGCTCCCGCCCCTGGGACCAGAGCGGCTGCAGGACACCGGCCAACCCCTGCGAGACCTGCTCCAGCCGGTCGAGGGACTCGCGTTGCAGAGCCATCAACCGGGCGAGGGCCAACTCGGGCGTGACGGCGGAGTACGTGGCCACGCGCCCGGGGTGGGTGGTGGCCAGGTGCCGCCGTACGAGCGCGTCCAGCACGTCGTAGACCCGTTGGCGCGGTACGTCGGCCTCCCGGGCCACCTCGGCGGCCGTATATGAACCACGCCTGACGAGCGTCAGGTAGACCCGTGCCTCATATCGGGCCAGGCCCAGCGACATCAGGTCGTTGATGGGTCCCTCTTCCAGCTCCATGGCTGCACAAGGTATACGCCAAACTTGGGAAGTTGAGGGAAGGTTTGCCAACCGGCTCTGTTCCCTTGGGCAAACTGTCCATAGTCTCGTCCGTAGCCACCACTGAACGGGGTGGCAGTAACCGAGCACCATGCCCGAACTACAGCTCCGCGTCGGCACCCCCCTCGGAAGTTCGGTTGTCATGCCCTTGACAACTCCTTCCAACCGCCGCCGTGGAGCCGTCCATCCCCCCACGGAGGGCAGTTCATTGCGTTCTCATCGCAGAAGGAACCTGATACGTCGCGGCGGACCGGCAGTGCTGTCGGCAGCGGCCCTGATCACCGGTGGCCTGGCCGTCGCGTCGCATTCGGCGGCCTTCGCGACCACGGCCTCCGCATCGCCCACAGCCTCAACGGTGCACACGCACCGGCTCTGCTCGGAGCCGAGCAAGCCCGGCTACATGGCGTGTGAAGCGGTGGTCCGCACCGACCTCAAGTCGCAGAAGTCCCTCGGCCGCCACGACACCCCCAAGGGCTTCGGGCCGGCCGACCTGCAGGCCGCCTACAACCTGCCCAAGGACGGCGGCAAGGACGCCACGGTCGCGATCGTCGACGCGAACGACGACCCGAACGCCGAGAAGGACCTGGCGGCCTACCGGTCCCAGTACGGCCTGCCGGAGTGCAGCACCGGCAACGGCTGCTTCAAGAAGATCGACCAGGACGGAGGCTCGAACTACCCGGCACCCGACGCCGGTTGGGCCGGCGAGATCTCGCTCGACGTGGACATGGTCAGCGCAGCCTGCCCGCAGTGCCACATCCTGCTCGTCGAGGCCAAGTCCGCCAACATGGACGACCTCGGCGCGGCCGTGAACCAGGCCGCCAAGCAGGGCGCCAAGTACATCTCCAACAGCTACGGCGGCGGTGAGGAAGCCGCGGACACGTCCTCGGACGACAAGTACTTCAAGCACCCCGGCGTCGCCATCACCGTCAGCTCCGGCGACAGCGGCTACGGCACCGAGTACCCGGCCTCCTCGCAGTACGTCACCGCCGTCGGGGGCACCTCGCTCAAGAAGGACAGCAGCACCCGCGGCTACTCCGAGTCCGTCTGGGGCACTTCCGCCGGCGGCGAGGGAGCGGGCTCGGGCTGCTCGAAGTACGACGCCAAGCCGTCCTGGCAGAAGGACACCGGCTGCACCAAGCGCAGCGTCGCCGACGTCGCAGCCGTCGCCGACCCGGCCACCGGACTCGCCGTCTACGACACCTACCAGGCCAACGGCTGGAACGTGTACGGCGGCACCAGCGCCTCCTCGCCGTTCATCGCCGGCGTCTACGCCCTCGCGGGCGCTCCGGGCGCGAGTGACGTTCCGGCTGCCTACCCCTACGCCCACCCGGACAAGCTGAACGACGTCACCGAGGGCAGCAACGGGTCCTGCAGCGACTACCAGTGCAAGGCAGGCAAGGGCTACGACGGCCCGACGGGCCTGGGCACCCCGAACGGTGTCGCGGCCTTCACCAAGTAGACCTGAGCAGAACGCTGTTGGCCTGATCCACTCCAACAGCCGCTGACGGTCGGTTCCGGCCCCGTCTGCTTCGCCCCGTCGGTCATCCGCCGGGGGGAAGCGGGCGGGGCTACTGCGCTTCAGGCGTGTGCTCGTGCGTACCGCTCCGTCGGGTGCGCATGGCGCGTGACATCGTGGCGAGTACTGTCCTGCGGGCCCGCGCGATCTGCGCATGCGTCATTCCGGCGAGGAGACGCTCGTTCTCCTGGACGACGAACTTCGACCCGAAGGCGCGTTCTTCCAGACGGCGGTAGCAGTCCTCGAAGACGGCGAGGAGACGCTCGTCGTCGCCGTCGGCGAAGTGACGCATCCATCGGGTGCCGATGCGGACGTGGCCGACCTCGTCCGCTCCCACGAAGTCGAAGAGCCGCGCGGTCACGCCGTCGCCTTCCTTGCGGCACAGGTCCGCGAAGACCACGTCCGCGTCCAGGCCGTGGCCCTCCTGGATGACCTGCTGGATGCACAGTTCCTCCAGCGGAGTCCGGCCCAGGGTGAAGTAGTCCCAGATTCCGTGGTGGATGGGGAAATCCCCCATCCGGCCGCCGAGTTCGGCCACGCGGCGGGCGAGCAGCTCGTAGTGGCGCGCCTCGTCGTCGATCTGCCGGGCGAGGTCTCGTTTGCAGTCCCATGGGAGGTCGGGATGCCGCACCATGATCTGGGAGCAGACCTCCACCGCACAGATTTCCACCGTGTAGGCGATGGTGTGCAGTTGGTAGCGCATGAGTTCCTCGCGCCGGGGACGGAATCCCCCGGGGAAGTCCTCGGCCGGTACGACGGTGAGGTCCGGATCCCGGAGGGGCTTCGCCACCGGGTCGGGCCAGCGGCGCTCGGCGGGCGGCGGCCCTGGCTCACCTGGCCGGCGACAGCCGCCCGACCGCTCCAGGAGATCGAGCATGTCCCGTCCCGCCGGGCCGGGTTGCCGGTTGCCGGTTCGCCATGACGTCAGCCGTGCGTCGATGTCCTCCAGCAGGCCGAGAACGGTACGGGCCGTACGGAGACTCGGCTCGTCCCATCCGCTGTCGGTGCGGGACAGATAGGCGCGCACCGCGGAGCGAACGTCGGTGTGCCAGGCCTGCATCAGTGCGAAGCGGTCCTGGGTTGCGGTGAGCCCTGCCGCCGCGTTGGTGAAGGAGGCGTAGTCGGTGTGCGGCCGCTGGACGCTCGCTCCGTCGGCCGGGCCCATGAGTCCGGCGACGCGGTCGCGGATCGCGTCCGCGGCCAGGCTGTCGAGGTGGAGGACGTGTCCCAGCGCCACCTTGCCGAGAGTCTGGGGAACCGTGGGGATCCAGCCGGCCGCGAGTTCGAATGCCCGCTCGCAGGCGTAGGCGATGCGTCCCCACCATGCGGCCGCCTCACGGACCGACAGTCCTGTCGTCGCGCTGGAGTCGATGGCAGTCATTCTCTCTCCCCTCAGGTGGGCAGGACGGCCTGCAAGGCGTCGGACACGAAATCGTCAGGGCAACGGTGGCCGTCGGCCGGCTGGGCACGGCCGAGCAGTTCGAGGGCGACGGAGACCGAGCCCGGCCGGTTCCACAGCGCCCAGCGCAGCGACCACAGGGCCAGGAAGAGGGGCAGCGGCCGCAGATCGGTGCCGTCGGCGGCGGCCCTCGCCAGCAGACGCAGGGACCATCGGGTGCCGGCTGCACCGCCGCTGTGGGTCAGCCGGATACACAACTGGGCGAGACGCTCGCTCTGGCAGCAGTACTTCTGCGACTCGCCGAAGTCGATCAGCGTGAGTGAGGCCGGGCAGCAGGGCGTGAGGTTCGGAGCTCCCACCAGGAGGTTCCGGTAGAAGTCGCGGGGAGTGAGTCCGGTTCGCTGTGTTCCGAGAATCCTGCTCCACCGGCTCGTCGCCGCGATGACCTCCTGGGCTGCCGCCGTGTCGAGTGCCGCAGACTGCGCGTGCCGTACGGTGAGCACGTCCGACACCTCCGCCCGCAGTGATCCGGGGCGGGGCCGCACCCGGTCGAAGCGGGCCAGGGCTTCCAGGACTGACTCCACAAGGTCCGGCTGCGCGCCCTCGGGGGTGACGACGACGGCCTCCAGAGGAGGAGCGATCCTGTCGCCCCGCATGACGGCGGGGGACAGCGCCCGCCCGCCGACGGGCAGCAGCTCCTCCATGTGCACGCGGCCCTCGACCGGCCAGGACGCCGAGCGCAACTCCTGAGCCATCATCCTCATCTGCGGCACGTTCCGACGACGGACGAAGAACGGGTACTCGGTGTCATCGGTGGTCACGAACAGGCACGGCGACGTCGAACCGTCCGCCAGCGCCACCTCGCCCCATCGCGTGTCGCGCACCGGCGGTCGCGCACCGGTGCGTCTCGCGACGTATCCCATGGCGCACTCGACGACCGCCGTCGCTGGCAGCGGCGGTGTCTCGGACATCCCGGCTGCGCTCATTGGTCCTCGGCCGACGCCGAGGTGTTCTCCGGCATCTTCTCCGGCCCGGCCTCGGCGGTGTGTGGGGATGCCGCCCAGCGCCAGACGATGACCAGGAGCGGGATCGACAGCAGGGAGTTGATCACCGGGGCCAGGAAACCCTGCTGGATGCTGATCTCGGAGAGCAGAGCGGACACCAGGGGGGCCAGGCCGGCGGCCACGTAGATCACCGCGTTGATCAGACCCATCGCGACGCCGGCACGTTCCCCGGCCGCGTCGGCGACCGTCATCATGACGACCAGGAACACGGGCGCCGAGGCCAGTCCGAACAGCACCATCAGCCCACCGATGAGCCACGGGTTCGACGTCAGCGAGCACAGCCACACGACGGGGCCGCCGGCCACCGTGCACGTGGCGAGGACCGGGATCGCGCGCTTGCCGTCCGCAAGTTTGCCCACCGGCCCCTGGAGCAGCGCGTATGCGAGGGACTGGACGGTGATGAGCAGTCCGACCGTCGCCGCGCTGATCCCGTGGTCCCTGCCGTACAACGGCAGCACGAACGTGAGCACCTGGAAGTTCATGAAGTCGAACAACAGAAGTGCCAGCAGCGCCAGGGTCACCCTGTCCCTCATGAATTCCGGCAGTGACAACAGCTTCACCGGCCGGCGCGATGGCCCCTCCTCCCCTCGCAGGAGGAGCAGCGCGAGCAGTGTGCCGGCGATGATCAGGCAGGCCTGGAAGACGAAGACGGCACGCAGCGCGATGAGCCCGCCTATCGCACCGCCCACGATCGGGCCGGCGACGAACGTCCCGGAGGAGACGGTGCGTTCGGCCCCCATCACCTCGCCACGGTGGCCGGACCGCTGGGCCAGTTCCATGAGGATGGCCTGGGCAGCGACCCCGGCCAGCGGCGCGGCAAGCCCCTGCAGCACGCGCAGCGCGATGAAAGCGCCCGCCGAGTGGGCGATCAGGTAACCGAGCGGGAGGATGCCGAGCGCCACACCCGAAACGCCCATGAACTTCTTGCGGTCGAAGCGATCGGCCGCATTGCCCGCGAAGAGCGCGGCCAGCGCGCTCATGAAGCCGCTGACCGCGATCAGGGCGCCGTTCTCACCGACGGCTATGCCCGCGTCCTTGAAGTACAGCGGGAGAATGGGCGCCACCATGCCCACCGTCAGCATGACGATGCCGGTGAACGACATAAGGCCAAGGGTTGCTGGCTTGAAGTACCTCATGGGATCGGTTCGCTCCGTCGTGAGGAGTCGGGTGGAGCCGGCGGAGATCAGCTCACCGAGTGGGTCGCCTGGGACGGCTTGACCCAGCCTCGGGCACCGGTCGACATCACGGCCTCCAGGTAGAGGGACTTGACCTCTTCGAGGGACAGGTGGCGGGTCCGCATCACCGGCGAGCGCAGGTCGAGCCGGTGGTACATGTCCATCCAGTCGTCGTCGAGGAGATCGCTGATCCGGGGAATGATGGCGGTTCCCGGGAACGGCGCGAAGGGCTGGAACCAGACTTCGTCGCTCTCCAGTTCACGTGTCAACCGGATGCTGTCGCGGATGGTCTCCGCATCGTCGTCCGGAGTGCCCACCATCACGGACATCACGGTTCTGATACCGGCGCCGCGTGTCAGGGAGACCGCGTCCTTGATCTGCTGGACCCGGGTGCGCTTGGAGATGCTGTCCAGGATGCGCTGGTTCCCTGACTCGACGCCGAAGAAGATGCGATAACAGCCCGTGTCGCGCATCGCGGTGAGGATCTCCGGGTCGAGCCGGTCGACCCGGGTCTCGCAGGACCAGGTGATGTCCAGGCCGCTCGCCTTCATTTCGGCGCAGAGTGCCAGGACATAGCGGCGGTCGATGGTGAAGATGTCGTCGAAGAAGGTGAAGCGGTCGAAGCCGTAGGTCCGCTGCACATGCCGCACTTCCGCGACGAAGTCCTTCGCGGCCCGCCGCCGGTAGCTGGCGTTGCTCATCACCCTGATGGCGCAGAAACTGCACGGGTAGGGACAGCCGCGGCTGGCCAGCGCGCTGGTGTCGTCCGACACCTCCCGGTAGCGTGACATGGGGATGAGGTCCCGCGCGGGCCAGGGAAGCGTGCGCAGGTCGGGACGGGGTGCCCGCTGCGGATGACGGCGGGGTCCGTCCGCAGTCGCCACCACCACGCCGGGCACCTCGGTCGGGGGCGCACCGGACTCCAGGGCGTCGAGAAGCCGGACGAGGGAGACCTCCGCCTCGCCCACGAAGGCGAAGTCGAGACTGCCGTGGCGCAGTGTTTCCTCGGGCACGAGTCCGGCGTGGGGGCCACCCGCCATCGTGGGCAGCCCGAGCTGCTTGGCCAGCGCGGCGAGCCGCAGTCCCTCGCGCCAGTTCATGGTGACGAAGTACAGCCCGACGGCGTCGAAGCCCTGCATGCGGGCGGTCGTCTCCGTGTCCGTCTGCTCCTCGATGCCCAGGTCCAGGATCTCCACGTCGTGGCGGCCGGACGCCCGCAGTGCCGCGGCCAGATAGCCCAGTTGAAGCGGGGGATACGGCTGGAGCGCATACCCGGGCGTCGGCGCATTGACGAGCAGCACCCGCATCAGCACACACCGCCACATCCGTGTGCGGTCTCGTCTGCGGGGGCCACCGAGACCACGGGCAGCATGCGCCGCCGGGAGGGCGGAGCCACGTAGTCCTCCGGTATGTCCTCGCGCAGACACACCGGATCGGGCGCCTTCACATCTCCGTACTCGAACCAAGCGTGGGCACGGCAGGCGCCGTTGCAGTCCACGGCCTTGGAACAGCTCGTGCACTTGCCGGTCAACGTGTCCGCATCCACGGCCCGCATGTCGGAGAAGAACGGCGCGGTGCGCCACACCTCGCCCAGGGAGGAGCCCTTGATGTTGCCGACGGGGTGGTCGAACAGGACGCAGGGCGTCACCGAGCCGTCGTACTGGACGCAGCACAGGGCGCGGCCCGCGCCGCACTTCGCAGGCTGTACCGAGGCCTTGCCCTGAAGGGCCCAGATCTTCATGGGCAGGGGGTCGTCCAGATGCACCCGCACTGCCGGATCGCCGGTGTGCGCCTCGACGAAGCCGGCCAGGTGCCGGATCTCGTCGACGCCGAGTCCCGTCTGGTAGTAGATCTCATGGCCCCTGCCGACCGGGCACATGCCGGTGAGCCGCCACACCGGTACGCCCTTGTCCTTGAGGAGGTCGAACATGCCGTCGAGCTGGGATATCGTCTGCCGGCACACCACCGTGCCCACGCTCATCCGTACGCCGGCGTCCAGCAGCGTGTCCATCGCGCGCAGCGCGTCGCGGTAGGCCCCTGGAACACGGCGGAACCTGTCATGTGTCCGGGCGTCCACACCGTCCAGGCTCACGAGGACGTCCTCGAGTTCCAGATCACGGATCCGGGCGGCCTTCTCGGGAGTCATGTAGGTGCCGTTGGTCGCCATATAGACCCGTACGCCGCCCGCGCGCGCCCGTTCGATCACCTGGAACAGGTCCTTGCGCAGCAGGGGTTCACCGCCGGCGATGTAGAGAAAGAACACCCGGTTCTCGACCAGTTCGTCCACGAGCTGCATGGCCTGTGCATGGGTCAGTTCCCCGGGCTGCTTCTTTCCCGAGCGCGACAGGCAGTGATCGCAGCGGAGGTTGCAGATGGAGGTGATGTTCCAGTACACCGACATCGGATAGCTGAAGGTGGGAACCGGGCCTTTCACGAGACGGCCTCCTTCGCGAACATGATCTGCTTGACGGCATGCAGCCAGAGCCGCTCCAGCTCGCCCTTCTGCAGGTGCTGGAGTTCCATGGCCCGGACAAAGGGAAATTTCGAGGTCTGCTCCAGGTCCTCGAACCAGCGGTCGTCGACCACGCGCACCCCGAACTCTTCGGGCGAATCGTAGAGAGGGGTCATGGGGAACGGCACCACCATGGAGACGTCCGCGAAATGGGGCCGCGCCGCCTGGTGGAAGGTGATGGTGTCCTCGACCGTCGCGTCGGTCTCTCCCGGACCCCCGATGAGATAGTCGACGTATACGGTGAGTCCCGCGTCCTTGCTCCACCGGATGGCGTCCAGTCCCTGCTGAACGGTCGTCACCTTGCGGTAGTTCCGAAGGATCTCCGCGGATCCGGATTCGATGCCGTAGTTGATCCGGTAGCATCCCGCCGCCTTGAGCTTTTCCAGCACGGGCGGATCGACAAGCTCGGGATAGCTGCGGCAGATCCACTGGACCGGCAGCTGTCGTTCGATGATGAGGTCGCAGACCTCATGTGCCCAGCTCTTCTTGATCGTGAAGTTGACCTCGATGAGGTCGAAGCGGTTGATGCCGTAGTCCTGGACAAGGGTCTCCATCTCGTCGACCAGGGCAGCGGGCCGCTTGTAGCGCACCCTGCGGGTCTGCACCTGGGGCAGCGCACAGAACGTGCACTTCATCGGGCAGCCGCGGTGGCCCTCCAGCGAGAAGAAGTTGGCCAGCCGGTACAGGTGCATCGGCAGGACCTCGAACGCAGGCGGTGAGAACTCCATGGGACCGTTGCGGACTTCGCGCCGTCCGTTGTGCACGACCCTCCCGTCCCGGTCCCGCCACACCAGGCCGGCAATGCCGACCGGGGCACTGCCCGCGTCGAGCGCCCGGACGTACTCGAGCAGGGCGTGTTCGCCCTCGCCGTGCACCATGGCGTCGATGTACGGATGGTCGCGCAGGCCCTGTTCGGCGACGAGCCCCATGTGCGGGCCCCCGAAGACGACCGCCACACCGGGCAGCTCCGCCTTGATCGCGGCCGCGATCGCGAGACCGAGCGGGTAGTTGATGAACTGGCAGCGCAAACCCACCACATCCGCTCGATAGTCGGTGACGCGGCGGACCACGTCCTCGTCCGACAGCCGCTCGGCGGCGCAGTCCAGCACGATCACCTCGTGCCCCGCGTGCACCAACGGGGCGGCCACGCAGGCGAGGCCCAGCGGCGGATAGTGGGCCCGGAAGTTCTCCCGGCCGCCGTACTCCGGAACGCCGGGGTGGATCAGCATGACGCGCACGTAACTCTGCCCCTCCTGCTTCTCGTGCAAGACCGGTGGAACCTGCCCCCCGAAGGGCAAGTGGCTAGCTACTCAGTGGGATGCCATCGGGATCGAGGTGCGTGATGTGCGGTGTGCGGGGCTCAGGCAGCCCAGGACATGCACAGGTCCAGATCCTCCATGTCGTCGATCTCGGGCTCGCTGTACGCCAGCAGCTCGTCTTCGGAGGTCTCGAGCGTCTCGATGTGCTCCATACGGGTCACCTCCTTCCATAAGGGCCTCGATGTCATCCCGGAGTCGCCCTTCGGGGGGCAGGGGTTCAGGTGCGCTGGGGCGGCATGGCCCCCGCGGGAGTGAAAAGCCAGCTCGCGAGGTCGCAGACGCGAGCCCAGTCGATGCGGCCTTCAACCGCCGGGCGGGTGGTGAGCACGGCTCCCGGCACGAAGACCGGGTCGAGATCACTGTGGTGACCGCTGACGCGCAGGAGTGACCGGACGAGCACCGCGTCCGGCCCGGCAGGCCGGTCCGTGTCACGCCGGGCGCGATGCCCCGGCGTGAACCGGACGACCGCGTCGGGCTCGTCGGGCGGGCGCCGCGCGGGGTCCCCCGGCCGGGTCGTGATGCGGCTGACCACCAGCCCGGAGCCGTCGATCTCGGCGAGGTCACCGAGCCTTGCGGCGATGGTTTCCAGCACGGCCTGCGCCGCGGACTGCGGTACGACGCCGTCGGGATCCCGGCCCGCCAGACGCAGCCGCAGACTGCGGCCGTCCGGACTGTGGGCCTGGCCGTCGAGTCCCCGGCTGCGGAGCCAGACGTTGAGATCCACGGTTGCGCGCAGCGACTGGCTTCCGTGCGGCGAGGCGATCAGCAGCTCGGGACAGGTTGCCGACAGCGCACCGACGAGTTCGTCCAGCTTCCGGTACGCGTCGAGAACCGCCAGGGCGGGACGGCGTCTGCTGTCGAACCAGTGGCTGGTGAAGTCCAGTTGGTGCCAGAGGTGATGCTGCACCGCGTCCAGGTAGGGAACGCCGGCGACCAGCACGGCGGTCCGCTCGGCGGCGGCCGAGATGATCTGCTCGTTGGCCTGCGCGGCACAGTCGTCGAACAGCGCCGCCACGAGCCCGTCGTCCAGGACGCCGTCGCTGTGCGCTGCCAGTGTGCCGGGCAGCCCGGACAGCGGAACGGGTCCGTGCGGGGCGGCCGTGCCGGTCTGCGGAGGAGTCGCGTAGATCACGGCGGGAGAGGTGTCCAGCACCACCAGCCGGGTCACCTCGGTGCCGCCCGCCCCGGGGACCGCGATCCATGGACTCCACTGGCGGGCCGGCAGGGCCGTCGCGTGGTCTGCCACGCGCAGCCGCATCCGGCCCTCGCGGTCGGGTGCGAAGGCCTGCACGCGGATCCCGGGGTACGGCTCGGCGACGCCGTCGCGCAGCCGTACCGCGTGGCCCTGCCCGGTGACCGGCTGTCCCGGGAGCGCCGCTCCTTCCGCGAGCACGACGCTGTAGGGGCCCATCGGCGTGCAGTCGTGCGGCACCGGGGGCGACATCACGCTGCGCACGCCCGGCACCTCTTCGTGCTCCGGCACGAAGACGGTCAGTACGTCCCGCGGCTCCTCGGCGAGACGGGCGAGCAGGGACGGCCCCGTGCCCGGACCGCCACCGAGGATGGGGCGCCACGCCGTGGAGGGATCGGTCGGCTCGTCCGCGGACGCCGGGCGCAGGCTGCCTCGCTCCATGATGCCGGCGAGGTGCGGCAGGTGGCCGGCTCGTATCCAGCCGCGCAGCAGATGGTGGTCGAGACCGGGGGCGATGACGACAGCTGCCCGCGGGCTGTCGGGGTTCATCCGCTCCTCCTCGTGTCGTCGGTGGATACGGCGGCGGCAGGACCGGCAGCCTGTGCGTAGCGATGCAGGGTGCGTGCCGTGTAGGCCGTGAGCGTCCAGTCGCCCCGCTCACCGGGGCAGTGCGTGAAGCTTCCGTCGTCGGTGCGCCAGGTCAGGAGGGCGCGCACGCCGCGCTCGGTCTCCGCCCGCCCGGCACATCCGAACTGCACCAGCGCGCTCACCACGGCCTGAGTGGGGTCTGCGGCCCCTTCCCAGCTCCCGTCCTCCTGCTGTCGCCCCAGCAGGTACTCGACCGCCTCGGCCGCAGCCGGGAACGGACGGCCGAGGAGACGGAACAACTCGGCGACCACGGCCGTACTGAACAGGTCGAATCCCGCGACCCGCAGAGCCAGGTCGGGGTCGGGGCTGCTCGCCAGCCTGCCGTACTGGCCGACGGCGCGCTCCAGGAACGTCATCGCACGCCTCGTCAACGGTGCCGCAGCCGGCACGCCCCACAGCGACTGCGTCACCGCCGCGGTGATCCACAGGTGGGCTCCCGGCGCCCGGTACCAGCCGCGCCCCCACGGCACGGCCTCGCTCTCGAGCCAGCTGCCGTCGGGCAGCTGGCGCTTCTTCAGCCAGAGCAGGGCGGGCAGCAGCCGTTGCTCGTCGCCGGCGAGATGCAGCCTGCGCGCGGCGTCGGCCGTCCACAATACCGACGGCTCCCCTCCCCCGTACTTGCTCTCGTATCCGCCGTCGGACAGGTGCGCGTCACGGACGAGCTCGAGTTTCCTGCGGCGGAGCCAGGACGGTTCCGTCGCCATCCCGGCCTCGGCGAGGAGGCACTGGGCGTCCACCGCGAACCGGTCGGGGTGTTGTGCCATGACCCAGGCGACCGCGTCGCGGGCGGCCTCCCGTGCGCATTCCACCGTGCTGCGGCCCTCCGTGCGCATCATGCGTCGACGACCACCAGATCCCGGGATTCCATGTCGTCGAGCAACCGCCGCAGGTCGGCCTCCAGCGTGCTCCGGTCGACGCCCTTGACCCGCTTGAACACGGCGTCGGTCAGGCCGTCCAGTTCGTGGGTTTCGCCGAGCACCTCCCAGACCAGGCCGGCGATACGATTCAGCTTGTTGAACTTCGCTGTGATCGGATTGAACAGGAAGTACTCACCGTCGGGCTCCACTCGGTCGATGATCTGGTCGTTGCGTCGGTACCTGGCTGTCACGAGCGTTCTCCCTCGTGGTCGGATGCGGAATGACGGTTCGGTGCGACGAGGCGTGCTCCGTCCAGCAGCAGGTCCGGGGCGCCGATCGCGCCGTGGCGGTACAGGGAGCACCCCACATGTGTCACTGAACCGAGCAGGCCGGCGGGCGTGGTGGTGACCGGCAGACGTACGGGCGGGCCGGCTGCCGCACCGCTGCGCAGCGGGACGGCCAGGAACTCGGCGCCGATCCGGCCGTCGCCGGCGGAGAGCCCGCGTACGCCCTGGACCAGATAGCCGCCCTCGGCGCCGGCGGTCAGTGCCTTCGGCGGATCGACGCCCGGACGCAGGGTCAGGACGGACACGCCCACGGCCGGCCACTGTGTGTAGGCGCTGCGCTGGACGTTGCCCGCAGCCGACGGGTCGCCGGTGCGTCGGCTCGTCTGGTAGTCGCCGAGCCCTCGGGCCGGGCGTCCCTGGTCGACGAGCGTCTTGGATGTGGTCACGACGCCCTCGCCGTCGAACGGGGCGGCTCCCACCACGTCCGCGGCCAGCGGGTCGTCGTCCAGGGTGACCGCGGGGGACAGACCGTGCGCCGACTCCGGTGCGTCGCCCGACGCGAACAGACCCGTGCAGTGAGCCAGGAGGCGTGCGGCGACCGGTGCGGTGACGAGCAGGGGCTCCCCGCGCAGGCGTCGGCCGGCGGCCGCCAGGCGCACCCTGCCGTCCGTCGTCACCCGGCCGGCGAGTTCGGTGACCGGCAGGTCGCCGAGGTCCCGGCCCC
The DNA here is from genome assembly GCF_001513965.1 of Streptomyces cellostaticus. Lineage (GTDB taxonomy): Bacteria > Actinomycetota > Actinomycetes > Streptomycetales > Streptomycetaceae > Streptomyces > Streptomyces cellostaticus. The sequence goes on from NZ_KQ948017.1 coordinate 259,900, forward strand.
ACCAGGACGCCTGTCCGAGGCCCTGTCCACGAGGGCCGGGCACCAGAGCGGTGGCACCGATGCGGACATACGCTTCTTCGAACCAGCGGGCGAGGCCTGTTCCGTTGCAGACGGCGGTCCTGCGCCGCCCGAGCTCGGCTGTGAGGGTCACCGGAGTGCACGAACCGCTTCGGGTGCCCCCGAGTTCCGTGCGCACCGCTTCGAGGACGCTCTTCAGATCCGCCTGGGAGGCCGCGGTGAGGCGTTGCCCTGCGGAGAAGGCAGTGGTGGCGCGGGAATCGGCGGGCAGCACCGCGCCCTGGGACGGGACGGCGTCGGCGGCCGCGGCGGCCGCGGCGACAGCCCTGGCGAGGCCCCCGGGTCCGAGGTCGTGTGTGGCGGCGAAGCCGACGGCGCCACGGCGGAAGCACCGCACCGCGGCTCCCGCCGTGGTCGACACGGTGCTGTCCATGCCCCCGTCGGTCAGCCGGAGCCCGGTGGTCTCGTAGCACTCGGCGTAGATCTCGCTGTCCGTCGGGCAGCGGGCGAGCAACTCCTGGGGGCTGGGGATCACGACGCGCCCCCCGGGACCACGGCGAGCGCCTTGATGCGCAGCGTGGGCTGACCGACACCCGCCGGCTCCCACCGCCCGGCCTTCCGGCAGTGCACCGCACCATGGCCCACGTCGTCACCGACGCGGTCGATGCCGCGCAGCGCGGAGAGGAGTTCGCCCATCACGCGGACTCCCGACAACGGACGGCCCGGCCTGCCGTTCTCGATGAGGAAGCCCTCCCGCACGGAGATCGAGAAAGCTCCTGTGCTGGGAGAGACCTCGGCGCCGCCGATGGAGCTCACATAGAGACCGCCGGCGGTGTCCGCGAGGATCTGTTCGGGCGGCTCGGTTCCCGCCAGGGCGTAGGTGTTGCTCATGCGGGGCACCGGGGAGTGGTGGTGTCCGGACCTGCGGGCGTGCCCGGTGCTGCGGTCACTGCTCCAGGAGGCGGTGTGCCGTGTGGTGAGACAGCCCGTCAGCCGTCCCTGCTCCAGCAGGGTCACGCGCGTGGCCGGGGTTCCCTCGTGGTCGTGCCGATAGGAGCCCCAGCCGCCGGGGAGCAGCGGATCGTCCACGACGGTCAGGCTCACGGGCCCGACTGTTTCGCCCAGTCTGCCGCGCAGCACCGAGCCCCGTTCGAGGACATCCGCCTCCAGGACGTGGCCGCACACCTCGTGCAGGAACACGCCACCGGCCGCGGGCGCGAAGACCACCGGCAGGAAGCCGGGCTGCCACTCCCCGCTGTCCAGGGCGTGCCGCAGGGCTTGGGCGGCGCGCTGCCCGGCGGCGGTGGGGTCCCAGAGGCCCGCGCCCGCTCCGGTCGTGGTTCGTGTCCTGATGGTGTGCTGGCCGGTCACCTTCCGCGCGTTCCCGGCTGCTCGGCATCGGACGGTGAGTTCGCTGCCGGACCAGTCGCCACTGGCCCGGCGGCCGTCCGAGTGGGCGACGGCCCATACGCGATGATGGTGTGCCGCCTGGCTCCAGACCTCGCCGTCAGGGGAACGGGCTCCTTCCAGGGCGTCGGCGAAGGCGGCCCTGTTCACCGTCAACGCGTCCGCGGCGAGCCCGGGTCGGGGCAGCAGGCAGTCCGGAGAGCCCGGTGGTTCCACGGATCCGGACTGCTGCCCTACGAGTGCGTCGATGCTCCGTTCCGACAGGCCGTCGGTGCTGAACCGTCGGCGGAGGTCGTCGCGGTCCTCCACCAGGACACCCACACCACCGACCAGCCGCTCCTCGTGCCGCGTGATCCGGTCGCCACGTGCCGCCGTCTCCAGGGAGAGCGCCTGGTCGACGAAGACCTCGATGGCGCGCGCCGCGGGGTGGGCGCGCCGCAGCCGGGCGAGTACCTCGTCGGCGAGTTCGGTGACGGCCGTCTCCAGCGGTGTCATCGGCCGGCCTCCTACGCGGACGCGAGCGTGTGACGCAGCCGATGCTCTGTCCCGGCGGCGGTGTCCGGATGGGCGTGCACCACGAACGTCGCCTCGTTCACGAGCCGGTCCAGAAGAGCGGCCACCTCTGCGAAGTGCTCGGGGCCCGTACTCAGGAGCCGCTCCCGGCGCGTGGCGGCATCCTGCTCGCAACGTCCGGCCAGCCAGTCCTCGCGTGCCGCGTATCCGGCCTCCGCGGCGGTGCTTCCCGGGAAGACCTGTTTGACCGCGCCGAGGACGGCCTGGCGAATGACCTCCTTCGACGGCCTGCTCTTCGCCAGTTGCGCGCCCAGCCGGAGGAAGTCGCCCAAGGTGGCGGAGTCCCGCGGATCCCGTAAGGACAGCAGGCGCAGCGTCCCGCGGAGGTCGTCGGCATCCATCAGTCCCGCGTAGGCGCCGCCTCGTTCCCGTACGGACTCCGTCAGCGGGCCGCCGGTCAGATAGCCGGCCACCGCATGGTGCTCAGGAGTGACGGCGCCGGCCGAAGGAACCAGGAGGCAGCCCACGGTGTGCAGCGGCGCAGGCATGGCGAGCACCTCGAGCCTGGGCCGGCCGGAGGCTGTCCACCCGGTCGTGGCGGGTGGCGGGGCGAGAGCCGACCGGTGCCGCAGCAGAAGTTCCGTCATACGCTCGACGGCCGACCACGCCCGCCGCACCGGCCCGTCCGCCGCCGTCGTCAGACCAAGGAAAACGTTTCCGCCGGCCAGCAGCAGGTCACGGACCGCCGTGACCTGCACACCCCGGACCGGGGAGCCGGTCAACCGGTCCCAGGCCTCCTCGCCATGGACGACATCGGCCAGCCGTCCCGCTACGTCGACACCGCTGAAGAGCCTGATGTCGACGAGCCGGTGTATCTGCGGCCCGCGCAGCGCGCGCAGCCCGGTCCGGTGGGAGGCGGCCGCGGTCTGTGCGGCGGCGTCGGTGGCGTCCTGGCACAGGGCTGAGGCCAGGGTGTCCGCCAGCGTGTCGACGTCCTGGAGCAGACACCGGGCTCGCAGCACGGCCAACGGGCCGCCGCTCGCCGCGGAGCCCGGGTGGAACGTGTGCCGCACCCGCACACCGCTGTCCGCTGCGAGGTGCTCCGCTGCCCGCGCGACGGCCGCACACCACACCGGCACCAGCGGCAGCAGCTCCCTCGGCACAGGGGCGAGCGGCAGGGCGATGTCGAGGTACGCCAGGCCGTGCGTGGGCAGGAGACAGTGCTGGAGTGGGGCACCGGCGACGGTCGTGTGCTCCTGGGGAACGAGCGTCGCTCGGCCTGCGGCCGTGTCCGCGGGAAGAGGCAAAGCATGCCGGCGTCGTGGGGCCCCGGGCAGCCGCCGCGTGCCCGGGGCTCCTGTGGGCCGGTGTCGTGGAGCGGGACCGGGAAGGGTCAGCAGTGTGATGCGGTGCTGGTTCCCGCTCAGCCAGTCGTGTACAAGATCCGTCATGCGCCCTTGCGGCTTCTCGCACCAGCTGCGGACCGTGGCCGCGGCGTCCTTGAGACACAGCTCCGCGAGCGGGTCGCCACCGTACGGCCACGTGGTGAGCACCCGGTCGAACAGCGCACGTCCCGCGCCCCCGCCGCCGGCCCGCGGTTCCCGCAGCGCCAACTCGACGCGGCTGCACGCCCGGAGGAGGACGGAGGCCGGCAGGCCCTCCTCGGCCACCTGCGCCATCGTGCCGGTCACGGTGCGTTCGACGACGTCCAGCCGGTCCTCCACAACGTCGCCGACGGCACAGCCGAGCACGGGGCGACACCCGTGCAGCTGAAGGGCCGGCTGCCGGCCGGCAGAGCCCACGTCGGACAACCGCTCGTACACGAGGCCCGACGCCGGGTCGGCCAGAGCGCGCGCCAGCACGCGCGTCGCGAAGCGGGTCGCAGGGTCCTGCGAGCCCGGCAGGGCCCAGGCGACGCCCGCGACGCCGGCACGCCCGCCCGAAGCCCGCACCACAGCCCGCTGCGGACCCTGGTCGGCGGGCACCGGATGCGGCGGCGCGTCGCCCGCCTGTCCTTCGGCGAGGGCGGCAGCCAGCGTCGAGAGGGCGGTCGGCTCGTCCAGCGAACCGTAGAGAAAGAACAGCGCGTTGGACGGCAGGTAATGCGACCGGTGATACGCCCGGACCTCCTCGATGGTCAGCCCGGGCAGCTGATCGGGGTCTCCACCGGCGATGCCGGAGCAGGGATGGCCGACGAACAGATGGCGTCCGACCTGGAGTTGATGCAGTCGATCAGGACTGCCGAACAGGCTCGTCATTTCGCTGACGACCACACCCGGAGATCGAACCAATTCGTCCAAGGTCGATGCGCTTAACTGCGGCCGGAACAACGCATCAATGAGGACGGGGATGAGCGCGAGACAATGGCATGGATCCGGGGTGGCAACTCCGTAGATCGTGGTGTCCGAGCGCGTGGAACCATTCGCGTAGGTCGCCGGAGAACCAAAGAGCAGAGCACCCACGAGATCGATGTCCGGTAAGGAGCGGGAACCGGACAGCACGAGGTGTTCCAGCACGTGGGGGATGCCGAGGTCACCACGTGGTGGCGTGCGCAGACACACCCCGAAAAAGCACTCGACATCACTGCTGGGAATGATGAGGATCTCCGCCCCGGAGGGCTTGTGCCTCAACAGCGTTGCCGTTGCTTCCAGGTCGGCCAGACATGCGCTCCGAACGTCCGAGAATCCGTGCTCCACACGATCAACCCCCGTATGAGCAGGCAAAGCCACAGCGCGCCGGGGACGCTAGCACTTGGTGAGCTAGATCACCATACTCGGGTGTCGAGGTGAAGAAGACATTGAGGATGCCGTTAAGGGCATTTGCCGAAGCATTGATTCCGAAAGAGCGCGATCAACTGGGTTCCACGCCCCCGGTTCCTTGCCGGAGATTCCGCTGCGTCACCGCACCGTCCATGTCAGTGAGGTGGTCGTCTGCGCCTGGACCGCAGGATCCCGTACGGCCGTCGTGTGGTCGGTCACTGTCGCCGTGACCTCGTGGCCGTGGCCTCGAACGCCCAGTTCACGTGGCGTCACCGACAGATCGCCCGTCGCCGGCAGAACCTGCCTGCCGTCGACGTACCAGGTCAGCTCCAGGTCAGCGAGGCCGGTCAGCGGCGCGAGGCGTACCGTGATCCGGCGTCCTTGCCCGATCGGCCGGTATGTGGGGAGGGAGGAGGTCAGGGCGTCCGCGTCGGCGTAGAAGCCGGCGATCATCGCCTCCCGGCCGACGACGTTGAACTCGGTCGAGGCCAGGGAGCGCATGATGGACGTTTCGGTCGGGCGGTAGACGCCCGCCTCGTAGTACCCCCCGCCCTCGTACGTGCCCACGACCGAACCGGACGGGTCCTGGGTCCCGAGCCAGCGGTACCACTTCGTCGCACCCAGGTCGCGGTGGATGGTGAGGTTGGCGGCGGCCGGTTCCTCGGCGGAGGGGTATGTGCCGTAGCCCGTGTACTGGTACTCGTCGGCCAAGTGACCTATGGAGTGGCCCAGTTCGTGGGCACCTATGAGGTACGACCTGTCGTTGTCGGACGACATCGTAGCCACCCCGTGGAAGGTCGAGCCCGACGGCAGGTCGGCCGCGGAGTAGCCCGCGCCGCCGTACTTGGCAGAGTTGGCGATGACGAAGACGATGTCGGCGTCCGGGGCCCGGCCGGCGTACTGCGCGACCTTGTCGGTGTCGACGCACAGCAGACGCTCGGTGCCGTCGCAGAAGAAGGAGGAGCCCAGCGCGGTGTCCTTCACGGTGTCGGCCCTCGGGTCACCGGAGACGCCGGACTCGTTGGAGACCGCGTTGACCAACCAGATGTTGAACAGGCCGCGGTAGCTCCGGTACGGCTCGACATCGAAGATCGCGTCCAGCTTCTCCTCGGCGTCGGCGGCGAACTCGCCCTGTTCGTCGGCCGTGTAGCCGTCGCCCATCACCACCAGATCGAGCCTCCCGGACACCGGTCCGGTGCGCTGGAGCGCCTGCACGGCCGGGGTGGTGCCCGCCAGGGTCGGCGTGGGGCGGGCGGTCCGGCCGAGGGCGCCCGCCGGGACGGTCACCTGGCGCGGCTCGGCCCAGGGCCCGGGGAAGTACTCGACGTGCTGAGTGCGGACCGGAGGGACGGCCGCCTCGGCCGGCCCTGAGTTCACTCCGCCGACCAGCGCAGCCACGGTGGCAAGGACAGCCCCGGCAGCGGTGATCCAGCGCATACGCGGTCTTGCGCGGTGCGGCACGGCAACCCTCACTTAAGTATTCAGTTAAGTGGATTTAATGTCGGGCTTAATGTAGGAGCTTGGGCCCCAACAGGCAAGGCAGACCGCACAGTTGACGGACAATCGGCACCTACGGCCACCACTCCGGCTCGGCGAACCGCCGACCCGCCAGCGCGTCGCGCAGGCCACGAGCAGCTCGTTTCTGCCCAAGGGCCTCGTCAGCCACCCCGCCGCGCTGCGCTGATGCCGAAGGCGAGAGCAGGGCATGTCGCGCCGGGCTCGCGGCAAACGGCGGGTACCTCGCACCTGCGGACCACCGCGTTCGCGGGTGCCCTGTACGTGGCCGCTCGGGCCTCTCGCAGACCACGGCCAGACGAGAAGGGCGCCCCCGCTCACGGTTGTGCTGCCGGTCCACCCCTCCCGGGACCACCGCCCCGATGCGCGGACGCCGCAGGCCCCGCCGGATCGCCCGCGACGACTGTCCGGGCCGCCACCGCACCCGTCAGCGCACCGCGACCCGGAAGATCAGTTGCCGGACGGGCCCGAGGCGTCCGTGTCCACCGGAACGACCTGCTCCGTCCAGAACTGCGGACGACCGCGTTCGCGGGTGCCCTGTACGTGGCCGCTCGGGCCTCTCGCAGACCACGGCCAGACGAGAAGGGCGCCCCCGCTCACGGTTGTGCTGCCGGTCCACCCCTCCCGGGACCACCGCCCCGATGCGCGGACGCCGCAGACCCCGCCGGATCGCCCGCGACAGCTGTCCGGGCCGCCACCGCGCCCGTCAGCGCACCGCGACCCGGAAGGTCAGTTGCCGGACGGGCCCGGGACGTCGGTGTCCGCCGGAACGACCTGCTCCGTCCAGATGATCTTGCCGGTCGTCGTGTAGCGAGTGCCCCACCGGTGGGCGAGCTGGGCCACGATCAGCAGGCCCCGCCCTCCCTCGTCAGTGGTCCGGGCATGGCGCAGGCGCGGCGAAGTGCTGCTGGCGTCGGAGACCTCGCAGATCAGGCCACGGTCCCGGATCAGGCGGAGACAGACCGGTCCGATCGCATGACGGATGGCGTTGGTGACCAGTTCGCTGACGATGAGCTCCGTGGTGAAGGTCAGATCGGGTATGCCCCACTCCGTCAGCTGCTGGACGGCGAGGGTGCGGGCGTGCGCGACGGCGGCCGGATCGCTGGGCAGGTCCCAGGAGACGACCCGTTCCCAGGCCAGGACACGGGTCCGGGCGAGCAGCAGGGCCGCGTCGTCGGACGGCTGACCGGCCAGCAGATCGTCGATCACCCTGCGGCCGGTCTCCTCCAGTGTCGGCCTCGGCATCGCAAGGACATCGCCCAGCCGGGAGAGCCCGACGTCGATGTCCCGGTCGAAGGACTCGATGAGGCCGTCGGTGTAGAGCGCGATGAGGCTGCCCTCGGCCAGCTCCAGTTCGACGGACTGGAAGGGGAGGTAGCCGAGGCCCAGTGGTGGTCCGGCGGGCAGGTCCAGGATGTCGGCACCACCGCCCGGACCGACGATCACCGGCGGGAGGTGACCGGCCCGGGCCAGCGTGCACCGCCTGCTGACCGGGTCGTAGACGGCGTACAGGCAGGTGGCGCCCATGAACGCGGTGCCCGCGTCCTCATCCTCGGTCGCCGTGGAAGCGTCGCTGTCGTGCGCCCCCATGAGGCCGATGACCAGGTCGTCCAGATGGGCCAGCAGTTCGTCCGGGGAGAGATCAAGGTTGGCGAGGGTGCGTACCGCGGTGCGCAGGCGCCCCATGGTCGCCGCGGCATTGATGCCGTGCCCGGCCACGTCCCCGACCACCAGTGCGACCCGTGCTCCGGACAGCGGAATCACGTCGAACCAGTCGCCGCCCACCCCACTGGGGACATCCGCCGGGAGATACCACGACGCCACCGCCAGCGCGGAACCTCCCGTCAGTTCCTGCGGCAACAGATAACGCTGCATGGAACGGGCCGCGGTGCGTTCGCGGGTGAAACGACGCGCGTTGTCGATGCACACCGCCGCGCGCGAGACGAGTTCCTCGGCAAGACGTACGTCGTCCTCCTCGAAGGGGCCCAGCCGCCGGGACCGGGCGAACGTCGCCGCGCCCAGGGTGACGCCGCGGGCCCGCACCGGGACCACCATCACCGAGCGGCAGTCGTAATCGCGCAGGGAGGCGCCCAGCGACTCGTCCTCGGTCACCCACGGGCTGGCGGTGCGGTCCAGAATCCGTTCCACCAGGGTCCTGCTCTCCAGCAGGCAGCGGGTCACGGGCGACGAGGCGGCACGCCGGACCGTCTCCCCCACAGCCAGACTCGCCTCAGGACAGCCCTTGCGCACCGACTGCTGCCCCGCGCGCCGGATGACGGGCGACATCCCGACCGGGCCGGGCGCCGGTTCCTCGCCCCTCATGACCGAGTCCAGCAGGTCTACGGCGACGAAGTCGGCGACGGCCGGCACGGCGTCGTCGGCCAGTTCCTGTGCGGTCCGCGTCACGTCCAGAGTGCTGCCGATGCGGGTGGCGGCGTCGCTGAGCAGGGCCAGGCGCTCCTGGGCCCGCCAGCGTTCGGTGACGTCGATGACCATGTACCAGACGCCGGCGTTGCGACCGCGGCGGTCCTTCATGGCAAAGAAGGATGCGGAGATCGCGCGGCCGCCGTCCGGGTCCGTGTCACTGGTGCCGCGGTACTCGTAATCCATCACCGGAGCGCCGGTCTCCAGGACCCCGCGCATTTTCTCCTCGAAGGCCGCGGCCTCCGCCTTCGGCAGCACTTCCGCCATCCGCCGCCCCAGCCGCCGTTCGAGGCGGACCTGGCGGTCCAGTGGCTCGTTCACCCAGACGTACCGCAGGTCCGTGTCGAGGACGGCGATGCCGACCGGCGCGTGGTTGAGGAAGGGAGTGAGCATCAGCCGGCTCACCCCACCGCCCGGCATCCGCCAGAAGGCCCGTTTGGGAGGCCGGCCGACGAACCTGCCGAAGACCAGTGCGGCAACAGTGGCGACCAGGACGCCCGGGACCATTTCGTAGATGCCCGACTCGAAGGGACCGAGCAGCGGATTGATCTTCTTCCACAGCAGCACCGTGGCCGCGCCCGACACGATCCCGGCCATGGCCCCCGCCCAGGTCATGCGCGGCCAGTACAGCGAGAGCAGGACGACCGGCCCGAAGGCGGCTCCGAAGCCCGCCCAGGCGTAGGCGACGATGCCCAGCAGCCCGCCACCCCTGAGCGCGATCACGAAGGCCACCAGAATCACGGCGACGACGGCGGCGCGACCGACCCATACCAGTGTCCTGTCCGAGGCACGCCGGTTGAGGAACGCACGGTAGAAGTCCTCCGTGAGGGCGACGGACGACACGAGGAGCTGGCTGTCCGCGGTCGAGATGATCGCGGCCAGTACGGCGATCAGCATCACGCCGGCGCCCCAGGGATCGAGCAGTGTCCGGCTGAGACTGATGTACACCGTCTGCGGATCGTGAAGCGGCGTGCCGGTCCGGGCGATGCCCACCAGGCCGACCAGGGTGGCGCCGGCGAGCACGACGATGACCCACCCGGTTTCGAGACGGCGGGCCGCGGGGATGGCGCCGGTGCTGCGGATACCCATGAAGCGGGCCAGGATGTGGGGCTGACCGAAATAGCCGAGCCCCCAGGCGAGCAGCGAGATGATCGCGACGGCGCCGAGCGACCCGCCTGCCGACCACCGCCCGTCTGCGTAGTCGACCTTGGCGCCCATGTCCAGCAGGTCGGGGGTCTTGCTGTTGAGGGCGTCGCGCAGTGCCCCGAAGCCGCCGAGCGCCCCGATACCCACGAGGGGGACCACGAGCAGGGCGAGGAACATCAGCGTGGCCTGCAGCACGTGTGTCAGGCTCACGGCGAGGAAGCCGCCGAGGCACGAGTAGACGACGATCACCAGGGCGGTCAGGGTCACTCCGAGCCCGAACCCGAACCCGAAGATGTGCCCGAACAGCAGGCCACCGGCCACCAGCCCGCTGGCGACGTAGACGGTGAAGAACACGAGGGTGACCGCCGCCGAGACCATCCGGAGCATCCGGGTGCGGTCCTCGAACCGCTCCTCCAGGTAGGCCGACAGGCTCACGGCGTTCTCGGCGCGCTCGGTGTAGGTGCGCAGCCTCGGCGCGACGAACAGCCAGTTGAGGTACGTACCGAGCACCAGACCGGCCGCGATCCAGCTGGCACCGACACCGGCCGCGTACACCGCTCCGGGCAGAGCGAGGAACAGCCAGCCGGACATGTCGCTGGCCCCTGCGGACAGGGCGGCGACGAACGCGCTCAGCCTGCGGCCCCCCAGGGCGAAGTCGGCGAAGGTGTGAGTGCGGCGGTAGGCCCAGACCCCTGTTGCGATCATGACGGCCACATACACGAGGAATGTGGCCATGATCGGCGCACTCAAGTCGATCATGTTGTCCTCGCCTGCGAGGTTCGAGCATGGGCGCGACCGTCACGTGCCGGACAGCCGTGACTCTTCATACACAAATGTACAGATTGCGCCCCCCATCGGCCGACAGCGCGGCTCGTGCCGGTACCGAGGATGGCGTGGTCCTCCATGTCATCCTGATCGAGCTCGGCCTGGCCAGGTCGATTCTGAGGACTGGGCTCGGGCGACGAGCAGTGCGACGTCGTCCTCACCCCCGGGCGAGCGCAGAATCTCCAGGATGCGGTCGCAGGTGTCTTCCAGATCTTGGCCACGGGTCGCGGTGAAGGCGCTGAGGAGGGTGTCCAGGCGAGCGTCGATGGGTTCGCTTCGGGTTTCGACGAGGCCATCGGTGTAGAGGGCCAGCTCGTCGCCGGGACGGAAGGCGATGGTGGCGGCCTCGAAGGGGACCCCGCCGACGCCCAGCGGTGCACCGGTGGGAAGGTCGAGCAGCTCTGCTGCGTGGCCGAGGCGCATCAGGGCCGGGGGCAGGTGGCCGGCGAGGCAGATCTCGCACTGGCCCTGGTGAGGGTCGTAGACGCAGTAGATGCAGGTCGTGATGGTCTGCTCGACACCCTCGGTCAGGTGATCGAGGTGACGAAGGGCCTCGGCGGGGGCGAGGGCGAGTTCGGCGAAGGCGCGGGCAGCACTGCGGAGTTGCCCCATGGTGGCGGCGGCTTTGATGCCGCTGCCCATGACGTCTCCGACGACCAGGGCCGTTTTGTCACCCTGGAGAGGTATGGCGTCGTACCAGTCGCCGCCGATCTCGCTCGTGGCGCCCGCGGGCTGGTAACGGCAGGCAACCTCCAAGCCGGGCAGGTGCGAGGGGGGCTCGGGAAGCAGACTGCGCTGGAGGGTGAGGGCCGCTTGGCGCTGGGCCTGGTATCCGCGGGCGTTGTCGATGCAGACCGCGGCTCGGGCGGCCAGCTCCCAGGCGAGGAACGCGTCGTCGTCGTCGAAGGGTGCGGGGTTCCGGGTGCGTTTGAGGTCGAGGGCGCCGAGGACTTCGCCCCGGGCCATGAGCGGTACGGCCAGGTAGGAGTGCACGCCGGCCGCCGCGAGGAGCGAGGCGGCCTCGCCGTGTCGGGCGATGCGGCTCAGGTCCTGAGGGCTGGTGTGGGGCACCAGAACCGGTTGACGGGTGCGCACGCACTGGGTGATCAGACGGTCACTGTCGTAAGGCACGAGTCCCCCCGGCGGGTCGACCGCGCGGACCGCGTCGGTGGAGTAGGCCGCGCTGACGGCGAGGGCGCGGAAGAGGGCCGGCCCCTCGCGTGGCGCGGCCCGGCCGTCAAGGGCGCTGTCGAGTACGTCCACGGCTGCCACATCGGCCAGGACCGGGACGACGACGTCAGCGAGCTCGCACGCTGTCGTCTCCAGATCGAGGGTGGTCCCCACGGAGGCGGAAGCCCTGGCGATCAGTGCCAGCCGTTGCCGGGCCTGTGTCGCCTCGGCAGCGGCTCGATGACGCTCGGTGACGTCGATGACGGAATAGGCGAGGCCCAGCACCCGCCCGCCGGAATCCTCCAGCCGGTAGTACGAGACGGACCAGGCATGCTCGTGGTCCGGGTCGTTGGGGGGACGGCAGATGATGTCCCGGTCCACGACCGACTCGCCCGTCTCCAGGACACGGCGCAGACGTGCCTCGGGGTCGGTGTCCAGGAAGGTCAGGATCTCGCCGACCGGCCGGCCCAGTCGCTCGGCGGCGGACTGACCGGTGATGCGTTCGAGAGCAGGATTCACGGCCAGGTACCGCAGGTCCGGGTCCAGGATGGCCAGCCCGACCGGGGACTGGGACACCAGACGCACGGCCAGGGCGGCATCTCGCTCGACCCGCTCCACACTTGCCTGGTCCGCGGCAAGGCCCAGGGCGTAGACGTCACCGAGGTCGTCCAGCAGCCGCATGTTGCGGAACTCCACCAGCCGGGTGCTGCCGTCCTTGTGCCGGATCGGGAAGGCCCCGGCCCAGTCGTTGCCGGATTCCATGACCTCGGCGAAGAGCTTGATCACCTCCTCCTGGTGCTCCTCGTGGACCGTCAGCGGAGCCGCGTACTGGCCCAGCGCTTCCGCTGCGGTGTAGCCGAACAGTTCTTCGGCCTTCGAGCTCCAGAAGACCACCTGGCCCTGCGCATTCAGCACCACCGCAGCGACGCTGAGCAGATCAAGCAGGCCACTGGGGGGTGAGGCAGGCCCCGCCACCGACCGGCCGTCGTCTGCTCGGGAGTCCGTCGTGCCCATGTCTCAGTTTCCCTCCCGCTCGGCACCTTGGCTCGTGCCGTACCGGCAGGCGTTCTGCCTTCATCCATGGTCGTCCCAGACCTGGGAAGCACACACCTGGACGGATTTCACCCACACCGGCGGCGGCAACTCCCCGAGCACCTGCTCCGACGCTTGGCACCGACCACGAGGGCGTGACCGCCGTCGTGAACGACCCGGCGAGCCTGCTTCTGATCACTGAGCGCGGTGGCGGCCTCCTCGTCGCCTGCTGCCGAGCGTGTCGTCCGGGATGAATGGGGCGTGGGCACGATGCAGATGACGGTCATCAGACAGCGTGTGGAACTGATCGCCTGGTACGAACGCCGGGGCTATGAGCGGACCGGGCGGCTGATCCCCTTCCCCTACGGGGATGAGCGCTTCGGCGCCCCGCGCCCCGTCGGCCTGGAATTCGAGCTGCTGATCAAGAAGCTCGGCTGACCGGCCGCTCAACGGCTTGCCGCGCTCTTGCGGAGTGTGGCAAGGTTTCCGGCAGTTGACCTGCACATACCCATGCATGGCGAAGGACTGAAGCCATTGATCCCGGCGTCCCACAGCGGCCGCCGTCGGCACTGACACCGTCTGCCTCTGCGGCAGCGGACTCCATCAGTGCCCTCGCGTCTCCTCACGGTGGCCCTACGCATGTCCCGTGTTCCCGGCTGCGGCCGGTCCCGCAGTCCTCGTGGCTGCCCTTCACTGTGAGGTCATCATCACCGTACACACCGACGTCCAGAGCTTCGCCGTCGCCAACCTGCTGCGCCGCCCGGCGGCGGTCGAAGTCGCAGGCTTCGTCGCGGGCTTCGATCCCTCGACGACCAGCCCGTACGTCAACTACGCGACCCCGGTCCCCGGCGCCGAGCCGACCGACCGGGACGTCAGCTCCCTGATCGAGGCATTCCGCGAGCGCGGCCTGAAGCCCCGCCTGGAGTTCGCCCCGGATGCCGCACCCACCGTCGAACCCGCGCTGCGCCGGGCGGGGTTCGGCACCGAGGCGGTCCACGAGTACCTGGTCTGCACCCCTGCCACGCTGACGGTGCCGGCCGGGAAGAGCGGCGTGGAGGTCCCGGACGGCGACGAGGACTACGTGGCGATCGACGCCGCCCTGTCCGAGGCGTTCGGGGGTGAGTTCCCTCCGTCTCCGGAAGGCGCGGCCCGGCTGCGGCGCACCCAGGAGAGCGGCGGCGCCGTCCGGTTCGTCCGCGCCGGCGACGGCGGCTGCGCCGGTGCGGCCATCTGCTCGGCACCGGCCGAGGGCACCGCGGAGCTGGCGGGTGTGGGCACCCGGCCCGTGTACCGGGGCCGGGGCATCGCGGCCGCGGTCACGGCGGCCCTGGCCCAGGCCGCGTTCGGCCACGGGGCGCTGTCCGTCTGGCTGGAGTACTCGGGCGAGGGATCCCGCCGCGTGTACGAACGCGTCGGCTTCCGACCCGGCGGAACCCGCCTGTACCTGACGCTCGAAGCGTGACGTACGCCCGGCGGGGGCCGAGCCGTGCTCAGCCCCCGCCGGGCAGCGGGTGCTCCTTGACGAAGCGGCGGATCTCCGCGGTGAGGGCGGCGGGGTTGTCCAGCTGGACCAGCGTGCGGGCGTCGGGAATCTCCACGTAGCGGGCGTCAGGTAGCAGTCCGGCCAGGCGGCGGCCGGTGGCCGGCGGCATCATGCGGTCTTCGGCACCCCAGGCGATCAGGGCCGGGCGGGTGAAGGAGGGAAGATTACCGGCCGCCTTGACGTAGCACTGCGGGTCCACGTCGTGGCAGAACTTGGCGAAGTCGCGGCGGATGGCACGGCTCGTCAGCAGGGGGCCGTACCAGCGGGCGATCAGGTCCTTCGGCAGCTTCTTCTTCGCCATCCCGCCGAGCGAGGTCTCCATGCGGGCGAGGAAGGGGAAGCGGAAGGACTGGATGAGGAGGAAGAGGCCGCCTGGGATCCTGCTCGCCCGGTGCAGCAGCCGGCCCTGTACTCCGGGCGGGTAGTTGTCCAGGGCTTCACAGGAGGTGAGGACCAGGCGGGCGATGCGTTCGTCCCGTACGCCGGCGAGGAGCTGGGCCGTGCCGGTGTCGTTCTGGACGAGGGTGACGTCGTTCAGCTCCAGCCGGTCCATGAACTCGGCGAGGAGCCGGGCGATGCCGTGTGCGGACAGGTCGGCGTCCGGCCGCATCGGACGCCGGTGGCTGCCGAGGGGCAGCACGGGGACGAGCACGCGGAAGTCCGGCCGCAGGTCCGAGGCGACCTCGGTCCACACCGACGCGTCGAAGCCGAGGCCGTGGACGAGGACCACCACGGGGCCGTCGCCTCCCGTGTCCTCGTAGTCGATGGTTCCCGCGCTCAGCTCGATCTGCGGCATGGGTCCGCCTCCGGCTCGCTGTCTCTAGATAGAGCGTTCTAGTGACAGAATAGGCACCGAACGCCCGACAGCACCAGCGGCTTACCGGAGGCTCAGCCGTGAGCGACAGCAAGGCCCCCAGCACCCACGAGACCCGACAGCGCATCGTGAACGCCGGCACGGAGCTGTTCCGGCGCACCGGCTACACCGGCACCGGCATGAAGCAGATCGCGGAGAGCGCCGGTGCGCCCTTCGGGTCGATCTACCACTTCTTCCCCGGCGGGAAGGCCCAGTTGGGCGAGGAGGTCATCCGCACCTCGGGGGCCGTCTACCTGGGGCTCATCACCGCGCTGATGACGCCGTACGAGGACCGGGTCGCGGCCACCGCCGACGCGTTCACCGCAGCGGCCGGGACCCTCGCCGAACTCGACTTCGCCGACCCCTGCCCCATCGCCACCGTCGCAATGGAGGTCGCCAGCACCAACGAGACGCTGCGCCGGGCCACTTCAGAGGTCTTCGACAGCTGGACCGACCACCTCGCCGCCTACTACGCGGCAGGTGGCATCCCCCAGCCCGCCGCCCGGGAGACGGCGGGCTCGGTCATCGCCCTGCTGGAGGGCGCCTTCATGCTCGGCCGCGCGGCACGCAGCACAGCACCGGTCCTCGCGGCCGCCAAGGCGGCGGCGGCAATCGTACGGGCGGCGCTGACGGGCGAGTGAAGGGTCCGCACGCGGCGACACGCCGCCTCCGGCGAACGCGGTGACGGCCGCTTTCTTAGCGGCATGTTAGATCTGCGCGGCGGCCCTTGTCCGGGTGCGGCGGGCGCCCGCATGCTCGGCGCACTCAGGTTCCGGGGGCGCCTTCCCGCTCCCCGTTCCCACCGGACCTTCCCCACCTGGAGCCGCCATGTCATCCTCTGCCGCCCTGCCCCAAAAGCCGCCGGCAAACTCCCGCGGCAGCCGCCGTCTCGCCCTTGTCGGCGGTTCGCTGGGCAATCTCGTCGAGTGGTACGACTGGTTCGTCTACGCCAGCTTCGCCATCTACTTCGCCGACTCGTTCTTCCCCGGCGACAACCCGACGACCAAGCTGCTGAACACGGCCGGCATCTTCGCGGTCGGCTTCCTGATGCGGCCGGTCGGCGGATGGATCCTCGGGCGGGCGGCCGACCGGCACGGCCGCAAGAGCGCGCTCACCCTCACCGTCAGCATGATGTCGGTGGCCGCCCTGCTCATCGCCGTCGCGCCCACCTACGGCCAGGCCGGCTACTTCGGCGCGCTGGTGCTGCTCCTGGCCCGGCTGCTGCAGGGCCTGAGCATCGGAGGCGAGTACGCGGCCAGCGCCACGTATCTGACCGAGGCATCGGCCCGCGACCGGCGCGGTCTCGGCTCCTCGTTCCAGTACGTGTCGATGACGTGCGGACAGCTCCTCGGCCTGGCGATCCTGATCACGATGCAGCACACCCTGAGCACGGACCAACTGGAGAGCTGGGGCTGGCGGATCCCGTTCGCGCTCGGTGCGGTGTTCGCCTTGGTGGTGTTCTGGCTGCGGCGCCGGCTGACGGAGACGGATGCCTTCACCGAGGAGGCGGGCGACCGTACCGAATCCGCGCGCGGCACGATCAAGGCACTGTGGGAGCACCGCCGCGAGGCAGTACTGGTCATGGCGCTCACCCTGGGCGGCACGGTGGCCTACTACACGTACACCACGTATCTCACCAAGTACCTGATCGGCAGCGCCGGTATGGCCAAGTCCACCGCCACGCTGGTCAGTTTCACCGCGCTCACCGTCTTCGCGCTGCTCCAGCCCTTCGCCGGGCTGCTCTCCGACCGGATCGGCCGCCGACCGCTGCTGATCACCTTCGCGGTCGGCTGCACGGTGGGCACGTACCCCATCATGACCGCGCTCGGCTCGGCCTCCTCCTACTGGTCGGCGCTGGGACTGTCCCTGCTGGCCCTGGTCGTCGTCACCGGGTACACCTCGATCAACGCGGCCGTGAAGGCGGAGCTGTTCCCGACCCGGGTCCGCGCCCTCGGCGTGGCCCTGCCGTACGCCGTCGCCAACGCCCTGTTCGGCGGCACGGCGGAGTACGTGGCCCTGTGGTTCAAGAACAGCGGTCACGAGAAGATGTTCTTCTGGTACGTGTCGGGGTGCGCGCTGGTCTCGCTGGTCACCTATGTGCTGATGCCGGACACCCGCAACGCGGCGCTCAGCCGCGCCGAGGCGCAGGAGGGGGCCGCATCGGGTGCGGCGGCCTCCTCGGCCGAAGCCGTCGGCTGACGCGGTGGTGACCTGGGCCGTACCGCTTGCGTAGGCTGCCGCCCAGGTCACCACGGCACGAGGACTTCCCATGCACGCGCTGCTCGTCGAGGACGACGACCGTATGGCCCAGGCCCTGATCACCGCACTCGCCCAGCGCGGGCACACCGTCCGCAGGGCCGGCCGGGCCCTGGACGCCCTGCGGTGGGTTCATGAGGCCGAGTTCGTGCTGCTCGACCTCGGCCTGCCCGATCTGGACGGGCTGGAGCTGCTGCGGCGGCTGCGGACGGTGTGCGACGCACCGCTGATCGTGGTGACGGCCCGCTGCGAGGAGCGCGACATCGTGCAGGGGTTGCGGGCCGGGGCCGACGACTATGTGGTCAAGCCGTTCCGGATGAACGAGCTGATGGCCCGGATCGACACGGTGCGCCGCCGCACCGGGGCGGCCGCGCCCCGTGCGGACGGCGCGGACCGCGGCGGATGCCCCGTGCACACGGGCGATGTCGAGATCGACATCGCAGGGCGTACGGTCACGGTCGCCGGAGCGGACGTACGGCTCACCCGGCGCGAATTCGACGTCCTCGCGTTCCTCGCGGCGCGGCCGGGCGAGGTGCACTCCCGCGAGGAGATCCTGGACCGGATCTGGGGCGACGCCTTCCTCGCCGCGTCCCGTTCCCTGGACGTGCACGTGGCGGGCATCCGCGCGAAGACGGGCCGCGCCGAACTGGTGCGCACGGTACGGGGCTTCGGCTACCAGCTGGGTTCGCCGGCGGTGGGCACGGACGGCCGGGGCCGGCGATGAGGCGCAGGCTGCTGGCCGTCCTGATGGTGCTGATGGGGGCCGCGACGCTGTTGCTGTCCGTGCCGCTGGCCGGCTCGTACGCGAGCGGGCGCACGGAGCACCTGCTGCTCCAGCGGCGCGCCGACGCCGTGCGGTTCGCCGACCTCGCCGACCGGGTACGCACCGCGGCCGACCGCGCCGAACTGTCCACCGAGATCCGCCGGTACGCCGAGCTGTACGGGGCCGGGGTGACGGTGGTGGACCCGGCGGGGCGGGTGATCGCCCGGGCGGGGCCGGGCATGGTGCAGCCCTCGGCGGACGACGTCCTGGGCCGGGCGCTGACCGGCCGGTCCACCGAGCGGCTGCCGACCGTGCGGCCGTGGGGGCCGGACCGGGTCGTGCTCGCCGAGCCGGTGGGCCGGGACGAGCGGGTCAGCGGAGCGGTCCTGCTGGCCGTCCCGACCACCGCCGCCCGGCGGGACGTGACCGTGCGCTGGGTGCTCATCGCCTGTGGTGCGCTCACCGCCTTCACAGCCGCCGCCCTGGTCGCGGCGGGCATCACCCGCTGGCTGATGCGTCCCGTCCGTGATCTCGACCGGGCCGTCGCGGCCCTGGCCTCGGGCAGCCTTCAGACGCGGGCCGTCTCCGACACCGGGCCGCCGGAACTGCGCAGCCTGCGCCGGCACTTCAACGGCATGGCCGAGGCGGTCGCCGACTCCCTCGGCCGCCAGCGCGCCTTCGTCGCCGACGCCTCGCACCAGCTGCGCAACCCGCTGGCCACGCTGGTGCTCCAGCTGGAGAACGTCGAGCCGCATCTGGCCCCGGGCCCGGGCCGCAGGGAGCACGCGCGCGCCCTGGACGAGGCGGAGCGCCTGGAGGAACTGCTCGACGGCCTGCTCGCGTTGGCGCGCGTGGAGGCCAGTGCGGCGGAGCGGACCGAGCAGGACGTGGCACGTGCGGTGCGCGAGCGAGTGACCGCGTGGGAGCCGGTCTTCGAGGCCTCGGGGCTCACGCTGGCCGCAGCTGCCGTACCGGAGGGGCTGCGGGCGCGGGCGGTGCCGGACGCGGTGGGCCGGATCCTCGACGCGGTCCTGGACAACGCGGTCAAGTTCGTCCCGTCCGGGGGCAGCGTGACCGTGACGGCCGAGTGCGCGGACGGCGCGGCCGTGGTGCGCGTGCGCGACGACGGACCGGGCGTACCGGACGACCAGCTGCCCCTGCTCACGCGCCGTTTCGCCAGGGCCCCCGAGCACCAGAACGTGCCCGGCAGCGGCCTGGGCCTGGCCATCGCCGACGAGATCGCCCGGCTCAGCGGGGGCCGGCTCAGCACCGCCGGACACGAACCCCACGGCCTGGTCGTGGAGCTGCGGCTGCCGTCCGCCTGACCGGTCAGCCGTAGACCGACCGGTAGTAGGCCACCGCGCCCGGGTGCAGGGGGACGTCCCCCGTGGCGACCGCGAACCTGGGTTCGAGCCGGGCGCCCGCCGTCACCTCCCTGAGCAGCACGCGCCACCGGTCGAACACCACCTGGAGCACGGCGCGCACCGCCTGCTGCGGCACCGGGGAGCGGGCCAGCAGATAGTTGCCGACGCCGATGGTGCCGACCGGCTCGGTGAGCCCGTAGACGCCGGCCGGGAGGGTGACCGCCGTGTAGGCGGGGCCGTACGTGTCGCGCAGGGCGGCGGCCTGTTCGTCCAACGGCAGGAAACGCAGAGGGAGTTCGCGGGCCAGCGTCGTCAGGGCGGGAGTGGGCACTCCCCCGGCCCAGACCAGCGCGTCGACCTTGCCGGTGCGCAGCGCCTGGACCGAGGCGGCGAGCCCGAGCTGCCGTTGCCGTACCGCCCGCCGGCCGGTCAGCCCGCTCATCCGCAGCAGCCGGCCCGCGAGCACCTGCCCGCCGGAGCCGGCCGCGCCGGTGGCGACCGACCGCCCCGCCAGATCCCGTACCGACCGCACCGGGCCGTGCGCCGGTACGACGAGATGCGTGTAGTTGACGTAGACGCGGGCGAGGGCGGTCACGGCGGCCGGGTGCGAGAACGGCGCCCGCCCCCGGACGGCGTCCTCGGCGGCGTCCGCCATGGCGAGGGCCAGGTCCGCCGATCCGTCGCCGAGCCTGTGCAGGTTGTCCACGCTCGCCGAGGTGGTGAGGGGGGTGAGGTGCAGCCGGGGCGCGGTCCTCGCGGCCTGTGCGGCCAGTGCCTTCCCGAAGGCGTTGTACGGCCCGCCCGGCGCTCCCGTCGCGAGCCTGAGCCGCCACTGCGATCCGGTGTCCCCGGCGCATCCGGCCAGGGCGGCTGCAGGGCCGGCGAGGAGCGCGGCCTCCAGCAGGCCCCGGCGGCTCATCGGTCTGCCGGTCACGTCCGCAGGGTAGCCGCTGCGCTCCCGCTTGGCCCGTGTGGACGGCGTGGCACTATCGTTGCGCCCTCAAACACGGGTAGGAGAAGGGACATCGGTGTGGCGATGAAGGCCTTGCGTTCGGCGTTGGAGGCGATCTACGTACGGCGCCTGAACCGCAAGCTGGAGGGCCTGCCCCGGCCACGGCATGTGGCGATCATGCTGGACGGGAACCGGCGCTGGGCACGGGGTGCGGGACACCAGGACGTCCGTGAGGGCTATCGCGTCGGCGGCGCCAAGGTCACCGACTTCCTGCATTGGTGCACCGATGCCGGGATCAAGCACGTCACGCTGTGGATGCTGTCCGACGACAACCTCCATCGGCCGGCCGACGAACTCGGGCCTCTGCTCGACATAATCGAGGAGACCGTCCAGCGCATCTGCGCTCCCGGGGAGCCCTGGGAGATCGAGATCATCGGCGCCCTCGACCTGCTGCCCGGGAACACCGCCCGCGTCCTCAAGGAGGCCGCAGCGCTGACCGACGGCCGTGGCGGACTCAAGGTCGATGTCGCCGTCGGCTACGGCGGCCGCCGCGAGATCGTCGACGCCGTCAAGGCGGCCTTCGACAAGCACATCGGCGCGGGCGGCGATCCCCGGGACCTGGCGGCGGACTTCGACCTGGAGCACATCAGCGACAACCTGTACTCGCCCGCCGGGCACGACACCGACTTCATCATCCGCACCTCCGGCGAGCAGCGGCTGTCCGGGTTCCTGCTGTGGCAGTCGGCCTACGCGGAAGTGCACTTCGTCGACGTGCTGTGGCCGGCGTTCCGCGAGATCGACCTGCTGCGCGCCCTGCGCTCGTACGCCGCCCGAGAACGCCGTTACGGCCGCTGACGGGCGCGGCAGAGGCCGACGCGGGCGGCGGTGCCGAAGGCCGCCGACCGCGATGGCGGCCTCCCCGGTGACGGGGAGGCCGTCGCTGCCTTCATCCGCTGCCGACCGTCGCGAGGAGGTGGGCGACGAGAGGGTTCGGGTCGCTCGTGCGCCAGGCGACAGCGACCCGGGTGCGGGCGGTGCCGGGGGCGATCACGCGGAACGCGACGCCCTTGAGGCGGATGCGCCGGATGCTCGCCGGGGCCAGCGAGACGCCCAGGCCGGTTTCCACGAGGGCGCACACGGTCTGCCATTCGACCGCGTGCTGGGCGGTGCGGGGTGTGAAACCCGCGTCCGTGCACAGGCCGGTGATCCGGTCGTGCAGCCCCGGGCCGACCGCCCGGGGCAGCAGCACGAACGGCGAGTCGGCCAACTGCGCCACGTGTACGGCCCGTTGGGCGGCCAGCGGATGCGCGGCGGGCAACACGGCGACGAAGGGCTCGCTGAGGACCGTCCGGAAGCCGATGTCCGGCTCGTCGGCGGGCGGTTCGCGCAGCAGGCCGATGTCGATGGTCTTGTCGTGCAGGGCGGCGATCTGCGGCGCAGTGGTCATCTCGTGGATGTCCAGGTGCACGTCGGGGTGACCGTGCCGGAAGGTGCGCAGCAGCCCGGGCAGCACGGTCAGGGCGAGGGAGGCGGCGAAGCCGATCCGCAGCCGGCCGGACCGGCCGCTGCCGACCGCCCGGGCCGCGGCGAGGCCGTCCGCGAGGCCGGTGAGGGCCCGCCGGGCGGCGGGGAGCAGTTCCCGGCCGGCCGGGGTGAGCATGACCCGTCCCGGCTCGCGGCTGAACAGCGCATGCCCGACCTTCTCCTCCAGGCGGCGGATCTGCTGGCTCAGCGGAGGCTGGGCGATGCCGAGGCGGGCGGCCGCGTGGCCGAAGTGGAGTTCCTCGGCGAGCACGACGAAGGCGTGCAGCTGCGGGAGGGGAAGTTCGGGTCGCTCCATACGTCCAGAGATATCAGGTCATGCCCTGCGCGGTATTAGACGTATCGGTGCAGGTCACCTAGCGTTCGGCGCATGACAGAGCGACGCGCGATCCTCAGCGGCTCCACTTTCGAGGAGCAGATCGGCTATGCCCGTGCCGTGGTGGACGGCGACTGGGTGCATGTGTCCGGGACGACCGGCTTCGACTACACCACGATGACCATCTCGGAAGACGTGGTGGAACAGGCCGAACAGTGCCTGCGCAACATCGAGGCGGCGCTGACCGAGGCGGGCTGCGGCTTCGCGGACGTCGTACGCGTGCGCTATCTACTCCCCGACCGCCAGGACTTCGAGCCCTGCTGGCCGGTCCTGCGCCACTGCTTCGGCGACGTCCGCCCGGCCGCGACGATGCTCGTGTGCGGCCTCTCCGATCCCCGCATGAAGATCGAGATCGAGGTGTGTGCGCGGCGGACCTTGCCGTCGCCCGAACTCTAGGATCCCGGCATGTTCGAGTACCACGGCTGGATCAGCGTCAGGGAGAGCGCGGACGAGGAGGACGAGGACTCCCGATCGCGGCAGATCGCCGAGGAGCTGCAAGAGCACATCTCCCGGAGGGACAGCCCGTGCCTCCTCGACCTCCGAGGTGGATGAACGGCGAGCCGTACATCCACCTCGGAGGGCATTCCCACCACCGCTCGGCGCCCGATGTCTTCGCACTCTTCGACCATGTGGCGGCGATCGCTCCCGGCTCCTACGGGCTCCTGCACGTGCGCGACGACGAGGACCCGGGACACGAGAACGAGATCCGGGTGCTCAGGCTCGCCCGGGGCACCCTCACCGAGCACACCGAACCGCTGCTGTCCCTCTGCGTCCCCACGCTGGAGGACCCGTTCACCGGCTGGGCCCCGCTCACTTCCGGTACTTGTCCGTCGCCGCCACCAGAGCCTCCGCCACTCCGGGTGCCCCTGTGGTGTGACCTGCGTCGTCCACCGTGACCAACTCGCTGCCGGGCCAGGCCCGGTGAAGACGCCAGACGATGCCGAGGAGGTTGCCGAAGTCGAGGGTTCCCTGGATGAGGGTGCCGGGGATGCCGGTGAGGAGGTGGGCGTCGCGCAGCACCACGCCCCCGTCGTTGCCCTCGCCCATGAAGTGGTCGTTTCCCCAGTAGTGGGTGACGGTACGGGCGAAGCCCATGCGGTACACGGGGTCCTCGAAGCGGGCGACCGAGCGCGGCGGTGCGGGGATGGTGGCCGTCTCCCAGTCGGTCCAGGCCCGCGCCGCCCGCTCCCGCACCCGGGGATCGGGGGACTCCAGCAGCCGGTTGAAGGCCGCGGCGAGGTTCCCTACGCGCTCGGCGGGCGGCAGTTCGGCCAGGAACCGTCCGAAGGCCTCCGGGAAGATCTGGCCGAGCCCTCTGGTGAGCAGTTCCACCTCGGGGTTCGAGCCTGTCGCGACTCCCGTCAGCACCAGCTCGGAGACGGTTCCCGGATGGGTCTGTGCGTAGCGCAGGGCGAGCGCCGATCCCCAGGACACGCCCCATACCAGCCAGCGTTCGATGCCGAGGTGCTCCCGCAGCAGCTCCAGGTCGGCCATCAGGTGCGCGGTCGTGTTGACGCTCATGTCGGTGCCGTAGCGGCTCGCGTGCGGTGTGGAGCGGCCGCTGCCGCGCTGGTCGAGCAGGACGATCCGGTAGGCGGCCGGGGCGAACAGGCGCCGGAGGCAGGGGCTGCACCCCGATCCCGGACCGCCGTGCAGCACCACCGCGGGCTTGCCCCCGGGGTTTCCGCAGGTCTCCCCATGCACGAGGTTGCCGTCGCCGACGTCGAGCATGCCCTGCTCGTACGGCTCGATCTCCGGATAGAGGGGCATCCGGGCACCGTAGCGGCACACCCGGCGCCCGGGCACCCTCATTTCGAGCCGGACAGGTCGATCGCCCGGTCGACGTCCTGCGGACGCAGCACGTAGGCGTCGCGGGTGTCGTCGTGGGAGACGTACAACTCGACGGTCCTGCCGTCCAGTCCGACGCCCGAGCCCGGCGACGTCCCCGGGGCGGGTGCGTCGGCGAGGCGGTGTGCCACGCTCGCACGGGCGGCCGCCCGGGGCGTGCCGAAGGTCTGGACACCGCTGTACCGGAGGACCGGGTAACCGGCCTGCGCGTCGATGTACACCTCGCGCAGCACCGGCTCGCCGCCTGCCGGGTCCTTGCCCCGCACGGTGATGTGCCGGGTGAGGACGCCGGTTCCGGTGGGCAGGACGACCAGGCCGTGGGAGCTGCCGCTGAGCGCGGACTCGTCCTCCTCGCCCGCGCCGAACCGCTGCGCGCCGAGGTCATTGCCTACGGCGTCCACGGCGAGCGCGTCGTCGACCTCGGCGGTCGTGCCGGTCCGCAGCCCAGTGAAGTACCTGCCGGAGGTTCCGGTGACGATCCGCCGCCCGTCCTGCTTCTCCATGCGGACGACGTACTCGCCGCCCAGGACGGGAACGTCGTGGTACGTCTGCCGCGGCCGGGGGCGCCGCCGCCGGTGCCTGTTCACGAATGCCGGGCACGAGTGCGGCGGCCATGCCGGCGCTGCGCCCAGGAGCGCCGCCGCACCGGATAAGCCGCTTCTTCGTTCTCCTGGTGATGCCGTCGAGCGCTTCGAGCGCCTTCTGGAAGGACGCACGTGTCCCCAACCCCCCACAGGCGTTGCCGGGTACCGGTGGCCGGCCGCCGCCGGGCAGGGGCCATGGAAGCGGCGATGCGGCCGCGCATCAAGGGGCGAATGGGATGAAAGGCGAATTCCGGCCCTGTGGAGCGAGGGGTTCCGAAGCGGACTCTCCGGCTCCTGTCGCAGAAACACCGCGGAATTGTCCGTGATCGGTAACAGCCGGATCCTCAGGCCCGGCCGGTCCGTCCTGACAGGTGCACGGGGACCCACCAACACAGCGAGGAACGAGGCGGACATGGCGCGGCATGGCGGGCGGGGATGGTACGGCCGGGTGGTCGCGGCGGCGGTCGGGGTCACGGCGGTCGCCGCGGCCACCTCGGTGTGGACCGCGCAGGCCGGCTCCGTCGGCGGGCACCAGGCGTCGGCGCGCCCGGCCCCGCCGAAGGCAGCGCCCGTGTCCGCCACCATCGTCCATGCCTCCGACGCCGGCGCCCACGCGGTCAACATCACCATCGACGACGGCCCGGACCCGGCTTGGACCCCGCAGGTGCTCCAAGTGCTGCGGGACTACGGCGTGAAGGCGACCTTCTGCATGGTCGGCACCCAGGCGCAGGCCCACCCGGACATGGTCAGGCAGGTGGTGGCGGCCGGGCACCGGCTGTGCGACCACACGGTCTCGCACGACACCGCCATGGACAAGAAGTCCCAGGCCTACCAGTCGCAGCAGATCCTGGGCGCCGAACGCCAGATCACGAAGGCGTCCGGGGGCGTGCGGCCGAT
The DNA here is from genome assembly GCF_001513965.1 of Streptomyces cellostaticus. Taxonomy (GTDB): domain Bacteria; phylum Actinomycetota; class Actinomycetes; order Streptomycetales; family Streptomycetaceae; genus Streptomyces; species Streptomyces cellostaticus. Next base: position 285,687 of record NZ_KQ948017.1, read on the forward strand.
GTACTACCGGGCCCCGGGCGGCGCGTTCACCCCGTACAGCCGGAACCTCGCGGCCTCGCACGGGATGCGGCCGCTGGGCTGGAACGTCGACTCCAAGGACTTCGAGCGGCCCGGTACGGACGCCATCGTCGCCACCGTCAAGCGCGAGCTGCCCAACGGCCCGACCCTGCTCTTCCACGACGCGGGCGGCGACCGCTCCCAGACCGTGGCCGCCCTGCGCATCCTGCTGCCCTGGCTGAAGCAGCAGGGGTACTCCTTCGGCTTCCCCGTGCGCTGAAACGGGCCGCGGCCGCCCGCGCGTTCAGACGATCGTCCGCAGCGCGCCGGTGACCACGGGCCAGGCGGCCGAGTCCGGGTCGATCACGTCGAAATGGCCGCACTCCGCCAACTCGTGGAGTGCGGCTCCCGTTCGAGCGGCGTAGCGGCGGGCCATGGCCACGGGCAGCGCCTCGTCGAGCGTGCCGTGGACCACGACCGTACGGCCGGCGGGGACGCCCAGGGCGGCGGGGTCGGCGGCGGCGTACCGGTCCGGGATCTGCGCACGTCCGCCGCCGAGGAAGGCGGCGACGGCGCCGCGGCCGCTGCCCAGTTCGTCGGCCCACGCCAGGTCGGCGGTGGGGGTGAGGGCCAGGACGCCGAGCACGGCGGGCGGGGTGCCGGTCCGGCCGGGTGCGCCGTCGGGCAGCCGGTGGCGCAGTGCGGCCCACAGGGCCAGGTGGCCGCCGGCCGAGTGCCCGGCGTAGACCACGCGGGCCGGGTCGATGCGGCCGGGCGCGGCCTGTGCGGCGAGGCGGGGCACCTGGTCGACGGCGAGCGCGGTGTCGGTGAAGGTGACCGGCCAGCCGCCTCCGCCACCGACCCGCCGGTACTCGACACTGACGACCGCACAGCCGCTCTGCGCCGCCAGCGCCCCGGCGAATCCGGCGACATGTCGCCGGTCGTGCTCGGCGCGCCAGAATCCGCCGTGAAAGAACAGCACCAGCGGCGCGCGCGGTCCCGGCTCGGCGGCGGGCAGGAACAGATCGGCGACCTGGTCCGGGTGCGGGCCGTAGACCAGCGGGAGAGGGGAGACCGGGGCACGGGACATACTCACACCTCGCTTCGATGTACCTCGATTAGTGGCATGAGCTTACAGCCCGCACTCACGGCTCGACCAGTGGGTACTCCGACTCCCCCGATCCCCCTCACTTCACGGCCGGTGGCCGCTCGCGGGACGGCGACGGCCGGTGAACCCGGAGAGAATTCCTGGTCAATGAATCGTTGGGACGGCTGTTCGGGTGCGCACGGCTGCCTAGCATGAGGCCGTCCCGTCGGCAGACGCACCGCCACGGGGACAGCTGCGTACGTCGTTCCGGAAAGGCTCGCCATGCCGTTGCCCCGCCTCGGCACGCGGCCGGTCCGTCTCCGGTCGGCCGGAGTGCTGCTCTTCGTCCTGGCCCTCGCCACGGGCGCAACCCTGCTGGCGTTCTCCCTCGGCGGCGGCCACCGCACCCGGGCCGCAGGGCCCGTCACGGTCGAGGTGTCGCTGAGCCACTGCGGCCGGGGCTGGACACGGCCGACGCCCGGGGTGCAGACCTTCGACCTGCACAACGCCTCCGCCGGTGCCGCCGAGGTCTACCTCGAAGACCCGGGAAGCCAGGCGGTGTACGGCGAGGTGGAGGGCATCGGCCCGGGTACGACACGGCAGTTGACCGTCCGCCTGGGCGAGGGGACGTACGCCTTCAAGTGCGTGCCCGACGACGCCGACGCCGTCACCGGGCCCAGCGTGCGCGTCACGTCGGGGCGGCGCGGCCCGGGCGCGGCCCCCGTCACCGAGCACGACCTGATCCCGTCGGCGCTCGCCTACCAGAAGTGGGTCGGCGGCGGTCTTGACGAGGTGGTCCGGCTGACGGCGAAGCTGCGGCGGGCCGTCGACCGCGGCGACCTCGCCGGCGCCCGCGCGGCCTGGCTGCCGGCCCATCTGGAGTACGAGCGGCTGGGGGCGGCGTACGACGCCTTCGGGGACGCGGACGGGCAGGTCAACGGCACGGACGCGGGGCTGCCCGGCGGGGTCGGCGACCAGGGCTTCGCCGGCTTCCACCGCATCGAGTACGGGCTGTGGCACGGGCAGTCGGCCGACCGGCTGCACGCGCCGGCGGCGGCGCTGGTCAAGGCGGTGACCGCACTGCGGGACAGCTGGTCGCAGACCCGGATGGATCCGGCCCAGCTCGGTCTGCGCGCGCACGAGATCCTGGAGAACACCGTGCAGTTCGAGCTGACCGGCCGGACCGGCTACGGCAGCGGCAGCAACCTCGCCACCGCCCGCGCCAACCTCGACGGCACCCGGGAGGTGCTGTCCCTGCTGCGCCCCGTGCTCACGACCCGGTACGCCGACCTGCCCGGCCTCGACCAGGATCTGGACAGCGCACAGCACACGCTCGACGGCCTGCGTCACGGCGACCGCTGGACCGCGCTGCCCGCTCTGACCCGCGCTCAGCGGGAGCACGTCGACTCGGTCTTCGGTGACCTGGTGGAGCGGCTCGCGTCGGTGGCGACCCTGTGCGATCCCCGGAGGACGGCATGAGCGGCGAGAACCGGCCGGGCACCGTGGGCAGGCGCCGGTTCCTGCACGGTGCCGCGCTCGCGGGAGCCGGGCTCGCCACCGGTGCCGCCGCCCCCACCGCGGCCGTCGCCCCCGCGGCGGCCGTCGCCCCCTTCCACGGCCCCCACCAGGCGTCCGTGCTCGCGCCGCCGCGGCGGACCAGTGTGTTCGTCTCCCTGGACGTGACCGCGGAGCACCGCGCGGACCTGGCCGACCTGCTGCGCACCCTCACCGACCGGGCCCGTTTCCTGACCTCCGGCGGGACGCCGTCCCCCGTGGGCATCACCGGGCCGCCCGCGGACTCGGGCATCCTGGGCGACCGCCTGCCCTCCGGAGAACTGGCCGTGACCGTCGGTGTGGGTGCCTCGCTCTTCGACGACCGGTTCGGGCTGGCCGCCCGCGCACCCCGGCGGCTGACCGCCATGCCGGCCTTCCCGGACGACGACCTGCGCGCCGACTGGTGCCACGGCGACCTCAGTCTCCAACTGCACGCCGACGACCCGGACACCACCCTGCACGCGCTGCGCGACATCGCCCGGCACACCCGGGGCGGCCTGCAGGTCCGCTGGCGCCTGGACGGGTTCACCAGCCCGCCCCGGCCCTCCGGCACCCCGCGCAATCTGCTGGGGTTCAAGGACGGCACCGCCAATCCGGACGCGGCCGGTGCCCGCGAGATGAACCGCCTGGTGTGGGTGGGCAGGGGCATGGGCGAGCCGGACTGGGCGGTCGGCGGCAGCTACCAGGTCGTCCGGCTGATCCGCATGCTGGTGGAGTTCTGGGACCGGGTCTCGCTGAGCGAGCAGGAGCGCATGTTCGGCCGTGCCCGCTCCTCCGGCGCACCGCTGGACGGCGACCACGAGCACGACACGCCGAAGTACGCCGACGATCCCAAGGGCGACGTCATCCCGCTGGACGCCCACATCCGCCTCGCCAATCCCCGCGCGGCCGCCACCGCCGACCAGCGCATCCTGCGCCGCGCCTACAACTACGACCGCGGCATGGACGCCAACGGCAACCTCGACATGGGCCTGCTGTTCTGCTGCTACCAGCAGGACCTGGCCCGGCAGTTCGAGACCGTGCAGCGCCGGCTGGCGGGCGAGCCGCTCACCGACTACATCACCCCGTTCGGCGGCGGCTACTTCTTCGCCCTGCCCGGCGTAAGGGACGCCACGGACTGGTACGGACGGGCTCTGCTCGGCTGAACCTGTCCGGACAACTCTGCGGGCCGACAGGTCAATTCACCGTCAAGATTTGCCCCAGCATCCCTGACCCGGAGTTCACTCCCGCGCCATCATCACTCCGCCGGAGCGCCCCGCGACGGGCGCAGCATCCGTGCTCGTACGGCGCACAGACGTTCCCGCCCGGAGGGTGAACCACCATGGCCAGCAGAGGAAGACGAGCGGCGGTACGGAGCCTTGGGGCTCTCGCCGGAGCCGCGGCACTCACGGTGCTCGGCAGCAACGCGCCCGGCTGGGCGGCGGTGACCTCCGGGCATGCCTCGACCGCGACCCCCGTCAAGCACGTCGTCGTGCTCTTCGACGAGAACATCTCCTTCGACCACTACTTCGCCACCTACCCGAAGGCCGCCAACACGGACGGCACGAAGTTCACGGCGTCGAAGAACACCCCGAAGGACATCGACACCCTGGCCCACGCCGGGCTGCTGACGAAGAACCCCAACCAGTACACGCCCAAGCGGCTCTCCCCCGCCCAGGCGATGACCTGCGACCAGAACCACTCCTACGGCCCGGAGCAGTACGCCTACAACGGCGGCAAGGCCGACCAGTTCGTGCAGAACACCGAGGTCGACAAGTGCAGCGGCGGCCTGTTCGGTGAACCCGGCCTGGCGATGGACTACTACGACGGCAACACCGTCACCGCCCTGTGGAACTACGCCCAGCACTACTCCCTGAGCGACCGGTCCTTCAGCTCGGTCTACGGCCCCTCCACTCCCGGCGCCCTCAACCTGATCTCCGGTCAGACGCACGGCGTGGTGTCGGTCGACCCGGCCACCGGCAAGCGGACGGCGACCCCCGACCCGTACGCGGTCAAGTCGCCCGACGCGAAGGGCGTGGGCACGGTGGTCAACGACCCCGACCCGGCCTTCGACGACTGCTCCGGCAAGGACCACACCAGCACCAACGCGCTGGCGGCCCTGCAGGGCAGGAACATCGGTGACCTACTCAACACAAAGAAGGTGACCTGGGGCTGGTTCCAGGGCGGCTTCCGGCCCTCGACCGCGTGGAACGGGACATCCGGGGCGTACGCCAAGTGCGACACCACGCACGCCAACGTGGGCGGCGCGGCCGTCGCCGACTACAGCCCGCACCACAACCCGTTCTCGTACTACAAGTCGACGGCCAACCCGCATCACCTGCCGCCGAAGAGTGTCGCCGAGATCGGCCACAACGGGCCGGCCAACCACAACTACGACCTGACCGACTTCACCGCTGCCGTGAAGGCGGGCAAGCTCCCGGCCGTCAGCTTCGTGAAGGCCGGTGAGTACCAGGACGGCCACGCCGGCTACTCCGACCCGCTCGACGAACAGCACTTCCTCGTCCGGCAGATCAACGCGATCCAGAGCTCGCCGCAGTGGAGGTCGACAGCGATCGTCGTCGCCTACGACGACTCCGACGGCTGGTACGACCATGCCTACGTCGCCCCGCGCAACGGCTCGAAGGACACCTCGCTCGGCTCCAACGGCAAGGCCACCGACAGCCCGGCCTGCCAGAACGGCCCGAAGGCGTCCGGCGGCTACGCCGACCGCTGCGGCCCCGGCACCCGCCAGCCGCTGCTCGTGATCTCGCCCTACAGCAAGGTCGACAAGGTCGACCACACCCTGACCGACCAGGCGTCCCTCACCCGGTTCATCGAGGACAACTGGCACACCGGCCGGATCGGCGACCACTCCTTCGACGCGACGGCCGGCTCCCTGGCGGGCATGTTCGACTTCCGGCACCCGAACAACAAGCAGGTGCTGCTGAACTCGGACGGCTCGGTGAAGTCCGTCGGCCCCATCAAGCACGTCGCCGCAGTGGCCACGAGCATCACCCCCGGCCCGGCGATGCAGAACACCGCCGCCACCACCGGCACCTCCGGGTTCCCGACCCTCCCGGTCGGCCTCGGCGTGGGCGCCCTGCTGGCCGCCGGCGCCACGGGCACGTACCTCACGCTGCGCCGCAGGCAGCACTCCTGACACACACCGCTGCACGCGCGTACGCCCCCGGCCGGCATCCGGGGGCGTACGTCGTGTCCGCCCCCTTCTCTCGCTGAAAACGGCTGGCCCCGTGGGGTTCGCGATGCTGGGATGGCGTGATGGGACATGAGGCGTCACTCACCGTGGACCGCGGCCGCTACCAGGAAGCGGTGACTCCCTGGGAACAGGAGTCCTGGCGGAACGCGGCGCTGGACTGGGTGCACGGCCGGCTCGCCGCGCACGGTCTGCGGGCGGACGGTCCGTTGCAGGTGCGGCTGCGGCCGTGGTCCGTCCTGGTGCGGGTGCCCGTGGCGGGCCGGGAAGCCGTCTGGTTCAAGGGGAATCCGTCGGCCAGCGGCTTCGAGGGTGCGCTGACCGCCGCGCTGGCCCGCTGGGTGCCGGAGCATGTCCTGGAGCCGCTGGCGGTCGACGCCGACCGCGGCTGGTCGTTGCTGCCCGACGGGGGCGCGCTCTTCCGGACCGTGCTGGAGCGTGCGACCGTCGGGCCCGGCGCCTGGGAGCGCCTTCTGGGCCAGTACGCAAGCATGCAGTACGCCTTGGTCCCGCACACACGGGAGATCGAACGGCTGGGTGTCCCGAGCGCCCGGACCCCGAAGCTGCCGGAGGCCTTCGACAAGCTGCTCGCGGAGAACGCGGCACTGGGGCCGGACGAACGCGCGCGGCTCGCCGCACTCCGGCCCCGTCTCCTGGACTGGTGCACCGAACTCGCGGCCCTGGGCATCCCCGACTCCCTCGACCACTCGGATCTGCACGACGGCCAGCTGTTCAACCCGGAACCGGGCCGGTACACCTTCTTCGACTGGGGCGACGCCGCCGTCTCCCATCCGTTCTGCAGCCTGCGGGTCACCGCCCGCAGGGCCTGCGACCGGTACGGGCCCGACGTACTGCCGCGCCTGCGCGACGCCTATCTGGAGCCGTGGACGGGAGCCGGCCGTACGGCAGCGGAACTGCGGCGAGCGGTGCGGCTCGCCTGGCGGCTGAGCGCCCTGGGGCGTGCCCGCGCCTGGGGCCGCCTGTTTCCGACCGCGCCCGAAACCCCTCTCCTGGCCGCGGAGAGCGCCCACTCGCTGCTGGAACTCTTCGAGGACCCTCCGTTCTAGGCGACACGCCGCCGCACTCGCCGTACCGCCCTCGCGCGGCGGACACGTGACCGCATGACCCGGTTCTCCGCGTCCCCGGCCACGCCGGTCGGACGCCGTGCCGTGCTGTGGGCCGTGGCGGGTGCCGCGCTCGGTGCTGCGGCGGGGTGCTCCGGTGCTGCGGCCTCCCGTGCGCGGCCGGCTCCGTGGTCCTCGGGCACCGCCTCACCGTGGCCGTCCCCCGCCCTCCCCCGCACCACTGCGTGGCGCCCGACCTCTGCCGAGGTCGACCCGGAGGTCAAGCTGCGTGCCGTACGGCTCGTGGAGGCGATCGGCGCCTGGCCGTACGGGCACGGCGGCCGGGCCGCGGCCAGGTCGCGCGTCGCGGCGCTGGGGCTGGGGCTGCCGAGGGATCTCGTCGACCAGGCCGGGCCGCTGCTCCCGGCGGCCGACCAGGCGGCGCTGCAGGTCGTCGACGCCCAGTACGGCGGGATCCTGGCCCGTTCGGCCAGTGTGCCGGTGGTGTGCCGGCAGTGGACGCGGCACAGCGCCACCGTGCGCGCGGGCGGTACGACGGTCGACGTGCGGCTCTTCCGCTCGGCGCGCGGCTGGAGCGTCGACGCCCTGCATCCGGCGCGTCCGGGACCGGCCGCCGCCTCGCCCGCCCCGGACGTCCGGGCGGTCCTGTCCGACGACCGGATCACCCTGCCTCCCGCGGCGGCCGCCGACCTGCGCAGCGGGCAGGTGCACAGCAGCGTGACGAAGGCGATGCTCGCGCTCTCGGGGACGTACCGGCTGGGGGTGAGCGTCGTCCGCTCCGGGCATCCGCTGGACGTCTTCGGCACCAGCCGGCCCAGCGACCATCCGCGCGGCCGGGCCTTCGACGTGTGGCAGATCGACGGCCACACCGTGGTCCTGCCGACGACCCCGCGCAGCCTGATCGAGCGGTTCATGCGGGATGCCGCGGCCGCCGGGTCCTACAACGTCGGCGGTCCCGTGCTGCTGACGGGCGGCAGCCCCGGCCAGTTCTTCAGCGATGCCACCCACCACGACCACGTGCACATCGGCTTCCGCAGCTGACAGGCCGGTGCGGCACCGCTCACTCACCACTCGCATGGCACAACGTCCGTTGCCGGCCTGGCGTGCCCTCGTCCGCGTGTCCCGCCGGGCTCCGCCCCTCCCGGTGCCGTCGCCCCCATGCCCTGGTGCGGTTGCGCCGGGCGGAGCAGTATCGGGAGCCTGGACGCGGCACGGACCGGGGGCGGATCCGGGAGGAGCAGTGACCCCAGCCCACGGCGATCCACCCCCGCACGGCCATGGCCTGGCCCGCCGGGTCTTCCTGACCCTGTGCGCCGGCGCGGGCCTGGGCGCGGCCTGCGCCTGTACGCCCGGGCCGCACCGTGTGCACCTGCGCCCCTTCGGCGGAGACGACGGGCGGCTGCGTCCGGAGGCCGAACGGGACGCGCCGGGCACCGCCGACTGGCGCATCCGCTCGGCGGGCCCGCCGGACGCGGTGACCGGCTACACCGACCGGGTGAGCGTGCGGCCGGGCGAGGAGTGCGGCCTGCATGTGTCGACCACCGCGGCCTCGTTCCGGGTCTCGGCGTTCCGCGTCGGCTGGTACGGCGGTCGGCAGGCCCACCGCATATGGACATCGCCCCGCATACCCGGCCGCACCCAGCCGCCCCCACGGCTGCTGTCCGGCACCCGCACCGTGCGCGCCGACTGGCCCACCACACTGACCCTGGACACCGACGGATGGCCGGAGGGCGCGTATCTGCTGCGTCTCGAGTCGGACACCGGCCATCAGCGGTACGTCCCGCTGATCGTCCGCTCCGCCGAGGGCGCGGGCCGCACGGTCCTGCTGCACGCCCCGGCCACCTGGCAGGCCTACAACCGCTGGGGCGGCTACAGCCTCTACGCGGGCTCCTCGGGCGCCTACGCCACCCGGTCGCTCGCGGTCAGCTTCGACCGCCCCTACGACGGCGACGGCGCGGAGAAGTTCCTGGTCTACGAACGGGCGCTGGTGGTGCTGGCCGAACGCCTGGGCATCCCGCTCGCCTACACCACCGGCGTCGACGTCCACCGGGACCCCTCGGTGCTGTACGGAGCGCACACCGTCGTCTGTCTGGGACACGACGAGTACTGGACGCCCGAGCAGCGGGCACACGTCACCCGGGCCCGGGACACCGGCGCGAACCTCGCCTTCCTCGGCGCGAACACCTGTTTCCGCCGGGTCCGGCTCGAGGACGGGCAGGGGGCGGGCGAGCGCACGGTGGTCTGCTACAAGACGTCCTACCGCGCGGACCCGTACTACGCGTCCGACCCGGAGCTGGTGACCACCGAGTACCGCAGCCCGCCCGCCGCCGATCCGGAGTCGTCCCTCACCGGCGTGCTCTACGAGGGCTATCCGGTCGACGCCCCCTACGTCGTCCACGCCGCCGACCACTGGCTGTACGACGGCACCGGCGTACGCCCCGGCGACGGCTTCGCGCATCTCGTCGGCGTCGAGTACGACCGGGTCACACCGGCCACCCTCACCCCCGGCCCGCTGGAGATCACCGCGCACTCCCCCGTGGTGTGCGCCGGCCGCCCCAGTCACAGCGACTCCGCGTACTACGTCGCACCCGGTGGCGCGGGCGTCTTCGCGACCGGCACCATGCGCTGGGTGGAGGCGCTGCTGGCCGGCACGGGCAAACTCGGCCGCGACCACGGCATGGACGCCCGTACGCGTGCGTTCGTCACCCGCACCACGGAGAACCTGCTGCGCACCTTCGCGCGGGGCCCGGCGGCCCGCCACGGTCCACCGCCCCGTACGAACGTGCAGGAGGTCTACGGCGGCACGGTGTGACCGCGGCGGCCGGGCCCCGGCGTCACGGTGTGGCGGTCGGTGCCTGGTGCCCCGTGGCACGGAGCAGGTCCCTGCGGGCGTTGTTGTAGATCCGCAGGAGGTGCTTGGCCACGGCACAGAGCGCGGCATCGGCATGGCACTGGCGGCACGTCCGTACGTGCTGCTCGTAGGTGAAACGGGCGTTTTCCAACGCATCGTCGAGAGAAGACATGGGCATCTCCGGGCTGAGCACATCCTTGGGACGTGCCGAGTTGACTGACTGGTATACCCGGAAGGTGATCATGTTACTTGCGGTACTGGGAAACCGGCGTCGGTCACCGCTGAGCGGTGGAGTTCGCCCCGTCCAGCGCCTCCCGGACGATGTCCGCGTGCCCGGCGTGCTGGGCCGTCTCCCGGATCAGGTGCAGGAGGATGCGGCGGGCGGACCAGTGCACGGTCTCCGGCGGGGACCACGGAGTCCTGGGCAGCGGCACGCTCCGGTCCAGGCCGGGCAGGGCGGCGACGGCCTCCTCGGTCGCGCGGGCCCCGGCCGCGTACTCCTCCAGCAGCCCCGCGAGCGTGTCGCCGTCCGTCATCCGGTACTGCTCCAGGTCGAGCATGCCGTCCGGCAGCTCTCCGTCACCCTTCAGCATGATCTGCGCCCACACCCGCTCGCCGCGGGCCAGGTGCTTGACGATCCCGCCGAGCGTCAGCTCGCTGACCGTGGTGCGCTGTGCGGCCTGGGCGTCGGTGATGCCGCGGACGGGGATCAGCAGCAACTCCCGCTGCTCGGCGAGCGCGTGCAGCAGTTCGCCGCGCTCGCCGGACAGGCGGGACCCTCGGTTCTCCGGTGAAGTGACCATGACCCGAAGGTAGACCGCCACTAGGCCAGATCCCGTCCTAAAGGGTCAGTGGCCTCCTGAGGGCTGGTCGCAGCCCGTGTGGTCGGGATAGCCGCCGAAGGCGTCCGCCTTGGTCTGCGCGCTGTCCATCTCCCCCTCCAGGCACACCGGGTAGTCGTCGACCTCGACGAGGAAGCCGACGCCGGCCGAGCCGTTCTGGTACGTCTGCACCTGCCCGGCGGGGTACCCGAGGCCGGTGAGGGCCTTGCGGGCGCTCTCGGCCGTGAAGTCCCCTCGCCTGCGCAGCGGTTCGAGTGCCTCCCGGACGCGCCCGATGGCCGCGAGCCCTTGGCAACGGCGCTTGCCGTGCAGCGGGAAGGGCACCATGAAGCCGTGGTTCTCGGCGTAGTGGTCGGTGGGCGGTGCCGTGGGGCTCGGGGTGTGCGTCGACGGCCGCGGCGTGGGGGTGGGGCTCTCGCCGGGGCAGGCGAAGTCGGCCGGTCGGCTCGGCGTCGCCACCGCACTCCGCGAGGCGCCGCCCGCACCGGCGCCGTCCCCCGGGTGCTGCGCTCCGCACCCGGCCGCCAGCACTGCCAGCAGCGCCACCGGCAGCGGCGCGAGCCGGCGCGCCCTCATCCTGATCACTGTCATGCCCCGATCATGACCGACTCGGCCGGCCGTCGGCATGAGTCTTCGTACTCAGAAGAACCGTCCCCGTGGAGGAGGTCATCCCATGCCCGCGGTCGGGGAGGCGGCGGACGTACGCGACTGGCGCGGCCCGGCTCCGAGGTCGTGGATCTGGCCGGGCACACCTGGTACCCGGACTGGTCGACTCGCACAGCCATCCGGTGTGAGGGCTGGACATGGCCACGGGCACGGACCTGTCGGCCGTGAGGGACCTGGCCGGGCTGCGCGCGGCGCTCGCCCGGGCCGAGCGGGTGGCAGGCCTGGTGGTCGGCTACGGGCCTGGACCACAACGTCTTCGAGGGCCTGCCCGTCCACCACGACCTCGTGGCCGGCGTACTGGACGGCACGCCCCGCCTTCCTGCGCCTGTACGACGGCCATTCGGCGCTCGCCAACGGCGCGGCGCCGGCTGCCGCCGGGGTGGCCGGGCCCCGCTCCTTCGCCCAGCGCGCGCAGGTGGTGTGCGACGCCGATGGGCGGCCCACGGGTCACCTGATGGAGCATGCCGCAATGGACCTGGTGACCGGCTTCGCACCCCGACCGTCGTACGCCGAACGGCGCCCGCGGCTGCTGGAGCTGCTGTCCGCGATGGCCGCCACCGGGCTCACCGGCGCCCATACGGGAGACGGTGCTCCCTGTGCGACTGCGATGCGCGTCCCGAGTGCCCGGCACTGGCTGGTCGGCGGGTTCAAGTTCTTCATGGACGGCACCGTCGAGGGCGGCACGGCCTGGCTGGAGCGCCCCGACTGTCACGGCCGGGGCACGGACGCGTTCTGGCCGGGGCCCCGCAGGCGTACACCACCGCCGTACGCACCGTGCACACGGCCGGCGTGCGCACGGCCACGCGCGCGATCGGGGACGCGGCCGTGCGCCACGTCCTGGACACCGTCGCCTCGCTCGGGCCCAGCGGTCGCGGGGCCCACCGGACAGGGCACTTCGAGACCGTCCCGAACGAACTCCTGTCCCTCTTCGCGGAGTTCGGCGTCACGGCCTCGCTGCACCCGGGGTGACGGCACCGACGAGTCGTCCCGCCGCCTGGGCTCCGAGCGGGTCGCCCGCGCCTGGCGGCTGCGGGACCTGCGCAAGGCCAGGGCGACGCTCGCCCTCGGCTCGGGCCGGCCCATCGCGCACTACGACGTGCGTGCCGTGCCGACGACGGCCCGCCGCCCGAAGGACGCCGCGGCACGGCGGCCGGGGCTCACGGCGTTGCAGGCGCTGGAGGGCTCCACCAGCCACGCGGCTGCGGCAGCCGGCGAAACGGGCGTCGCCGGCCGCATCGCACCCGGCCACCGTGCCGACCTGACCGCCTTGTCCGTCGATCCGGTGCACGCAGCCTGCGACGAACTGACGGATGCGCCGGTCGTGTTGAGGGTGACCGGGGGCCACGTGGTGCATCAGGCGTCCTGACGGAGCACCTCGTCAGCGGTGTGTCAGCGCCCCGTCAGCCCCTCCTGGCACTCTCATCCATGTGAACGGCACGGGAAACCGGAAGCCGGGAACAGGGAGAGGTGCCCGGAGTGGCTTATCGGGGACCAGCGAGCACGCCTCAAGGTCGGGCCCCACACGGCCCACGCAGGTTCAAATCCTGCCCTCTCCGCTCGGTACGCAACCGGCCGAACCCCGCGCGGGCGCGCAAAGGGCGGAAAGTACACCCGCTTCTCGCGGATCCTGATTGCGCGGTGCGCGGCCGATCGGAGCGGTCGCTTCCCCGCGTCGGTTAGACGTACTTTCCGCCACTTCCATGGAAGCACTACACCGACGCAACCGCGAGGGCCGGGCGGGACTTCCGAGGTGGGCGGGCGGGCTGCACCACACCTCGATGCGACGGCCCATGACCCCGGTGGCCGGGACGTCGCGCTCCGTCACTCACGGTGCGAGCCCTGCCCCGTGCCAGGACGCCCGACGCTCCGGCCCGGAATCAACGCGTCGTCCACACGGTCGACTTCGCAGACCGCCTCACGTGCGCTGAGGCACGACCGCCACCGGGCAGTGGGCATGGTGCAGCAGCGCGTGCGCCACACGGCCCAGCGGGAGTCCGGCGTGGCCCGGCCGGCGCCGGGCCCCGATGACGACGAGATCGGCGGCGGCGGAGCGGTCCACGAGCACCTTCCGGGGCGGGCCCTTCACCGTGGCCGGGCGCACGCGGACCTCGGGATGGCCGGCCGCCTGGTCCCTCAGCAGGGCGTCGAGCGCGGCACCGGCCTGCTTCTCGTGCCCTTCGGCGGCGTCGCCGCCCAGCCGGAGGAGGTCGGCAGAGCCGTGCGCCGACCAGGCGCGGACGGCGTCGAGGACACAGCCGCGGGTACCGGCCTCCGCGAAGGCGAACCGGACGGCTTCACCGGCGGCGTCCGGCTCACCGGCACCGAGCAGGATTCGCTCGTGGGTACCGGACAGCCCCGCCGGGTCACCGCGCACGACGATCACCGGACAGTGGGCCCGTGCGGCCACGGCAGGCCCGACCGACCCGAGCAGCCGTCCCCTCAGCCCGCCCCGGCCGCGCGCGCCCGTCACCACGGCGAAGGCGGTGTCACCGGCGCGCACCAGGGCTTCCGCGGCCTCCTCAGGGAGGATGTCGGTGGCCGTCCTCACCTCGGGGTGGCGCAGCCGGGCCCGTTCCGCCGCCGAGATGACGATCTGCTCGGCCATCACCTGCTCGGAGGGTGCCGGGCCGCCCGACGGGAGGATGCCTTCGTAACGCTCCCAGAGGGAGGCGTACACCAGCCGTAGCGGCAGGCCGCGGCGGGCCGCCTCGTCGACCGCCCAGTCGAGCGCCGTCAGGCTGGAACCGGATCCGTCGACGCCCACGACCAGGGGCAGCTCCGTCATCGGGCTCACCTCCTTTCGCCGGCTGTCGCTTCGTGCCGCCAGGGAACACAAGCCCACCGTCGCACGCACCCGGGCTCGGCGGCATGTCAGTGGCCCGTCAGCCTCTCCTGCCACTCTCATACAGGTGAACGGCACGGGAAACCGGAAGCCGGGAACAGGGAGAGGTGCCCGGAGTGGCTTATCGGGGACCAGCGAGCACGCCTCAAGGTCGGGCCCCACAAGGCCCACGCAGGTTCAAATCCTGCCCTCTCCGCAGGTGAGGGGCCGTCCGTCGATCGTCGGCAACTCGTTCGACGCCGGTCGTCGGCACACGGCAGACTGTGCGGGTGATCGACTTCCGCACGGTCGGCCAGGACCCCGCTCCGGACTGCTACGGCCGTCTGCGCGTCCGGACCGCCGGTCTCTCCCCGGCCCGCTGGCTCAGCGAACCGACCCCGGGCGCCTTCGGGACGGTGGCCGGCGTCGCCGCACCCGGCTTCGAGGCCTACGCCAGGATCCTGCACCCGGCGGCCCTGGACGAGCTGCCGGTGCGCTGGTCGACGGTGGCCGCCGCCCACGGGAGCCGGCTCACGCCGGACGCGCAGTGGCACGAGGTTGTCGGGCTGGACCGCGACTACGTCAACGCCTCCGAGTACGGACTGCCCGGCGTGTGGGACGAGCACCCGGCGGAGGGTCCGACTCCGCCCGCCGTCGCCCGGGCCCTCCTCCCCCTGCTGGCCCGGCACACCCGGACCCCCGAGCGCTGCTGGTTCGGTCTGTGGAACGGGTACGGGCGCTGGGACTTCGACCGGTTCCCCTCTTTCGCGACGCCCGGCAGGGACGAGGTGCTGCTCTCCGGGACGCTGACGGATGCCGTCTCGCCGGTGTCCCTCGACGAGTTCGCCGAGCTGCCCGACCTGTGGTGGCCCGAGGACCGTGCCTGGTGCCTGGGCGGTGACGTGGACCTGGTCAGCACCTACGTCGGCGGATCCCCGGCGCTCATCGCCGAGTTGCTCTCCGCTCCGGAGCTGGAGGCACACCCCGTGGCGGCGGGAGACACGGTCGGCTGAGCGCGCGAGGGGCCGATCGTCGTCTACGGCGTGACGACCTTGCCTGCGAAGGTCACCACGAGGTGGCCGTCCGAGGCGAAGGACCAGCCCAGGGCGCCGGAGTAGGAGGAGCACCGCGAGCCGTTGGTGCCGGACCAGAACTGGTTGGAGCTGTCGGCGTCACCGACGGTCTTGTCGTTCGACCCGCTGACGGAGAACCGGCACGAGGTGTTGGTCCGGAACACCGAAGTCCCGGTGTCGAAGGCGAAGTTGCGCTCCGTGTTGTCGATGCTCGCGTTGTTCGAGATCGTCATCTTGCCGGGGTTGCTGTTGTAGGTGAACCCGTGGTGGCCGTTGCGGTAGGCGATGTCGTGCCGGACGACGTGGTTGACCGCGAGGGCGTCGCCGCCGAGCTTGTAGCCGTTGCGGTCGCCGTTCTTGTTCTGGGTGCCGTCGCTCAGGGTGCCGTTGTTGTAGGAGAGGGAGTACTCGATGGTCACCGGGCCGATGGCACCCGTGTCGGTCTTGGTGTAGAGGTCCCAGCCGTCGTCGATGTTGTTGTGGGAGACGTCGTACCGGAAGACGTTCCCGGTGCCGGTGGTGAGCTTCGCGGCGAAACCGTCGGCGTTCTCGCCGCCGGAGTCCTCGTTGTCGTGCGACTCGGAGCTCAGGATCAGGTTGTTGGACGGCCACTGACTGCTCGGGGTACTGGAGGAGATCCGGCCGAGTTGCAGCCCCGTGTCCCGGTTGTAGGCCGTCACCGTGCGCTCGATGACATTGTTGCTGCCGCCGACGTAGATCCCGTTGTCACCGGCGTGTTCCACGGTGATGCCGTAGATGCGCCAGTACGAGGCGTTCAGCTGGATGCCGCGGTTCGACGAACTCTCGCTCTGGGCGGCGAAGTTCAGCACCGGGGTCTCGCCCGGGTAGGCGGACAGCGTGGTGCGGGCACTGGAGCTGCCGTTGCTGCCCGCCGGGATGGTGACGGTGTTCGCGTAGGCGTAGGTGCCGCCGCGCAGGTAGATCGTGCCTCCGGCGGCGATACGGCTGATCGCCGAGGTGAGCGTCGTCGGGTTCGACTGGGTGCCGGACGCGCTGTCGGTGCCGTTCGGGGAGACGTACAGGACGGTGGCCGCGGCGGCGGTGCCGGAAGCGGCCTGCGCCGTGGTGCCGGACAGGGCGAGCGTGCCGGCGATCAGGCTGGCGCATGCGATGGCTGCTCTGAGGTGCATCGGCTGTCTCCAGGGTGTCGGTTCGGCTGGGCGGGTGCGTGCCGCGTTCCGTGGACCGGAAGCCGTGGTGCGACGGTGCCGTGGGTTCGCGTGCATGAACACGACTGCCCGACGGACAGCGCACCACGGCTACGGAAAGCGCTTTCTCCGACCGTAAGGAGGTGCCATGAGCGCGTCAATAGCCTTGTACTTGATCAGAATTCAGTTACCTGAACTTGAACCAGCACACGGCCCGCGCGGGACTTACTCGCCGGGTGCGAGGGTGCGCGCCAGCACGCGTGCCGCTTCGGCGATCAGCGCGTCGTCCACGGGGGCGTCCTTGGCCGGCCTGGTGGACAGCACGGCCAGCAGGACCGGGGTGTTCCGGGTCGTCCAGGCGACGCCGATGTCGTGGGCGGTCGCGTAGTCGCCGGTACCCGTCTTGTCGGCGAGGACCCAGCCCTGCGGCAGCCCGGCGCCGAAGCGTCGGGTGCTGGTGGTGTTGCCCTTCAGCCAGGTGACGAGCTGCGCACGGTCGGTGTCCTCCAGCGCCCGCCCCAGCGTCAGCCGCTCGAAGCTGCGGCCGATGGCCTCTGCGGTCGTGGTGTCGCGCACGTCGCCGGGGACGGCGGTGTTCAGGTCGGTCTCCCACCGGTCGAGCCGGCTCACCGGGTCGCCGAGGGACCGGAAGAACCGGGTGAGGCCCTCCGGCCCGCCGATCTGGCGCAGCAGGAGGTTGCCGGCCGCGTTGTCGCTGTACTGGATCGCGGCCGCGCACAGGTCGCCCACCGACATGCCGGTGGCGAGGTGCTCCTCGGTCTTCTGCGAGTTCGCCAGGATGTCCCTCGGCGGGGTAGTGGATGACCTTGTCCAGCGGTGCGCAGTCACCGCAGTCACGCAGAACGGCCGCGGCCGCGAACGCCTTGAAGGTCGAGCACATCGCGAATCGCTCCCCCGCGCGGTACGCCACGGTCCGACCGCTGCGCACGTTCCGGGCGTACACGCCAAGACGCGCGTCGTAGCGCTGTTCCAGATCGCTCAACTCGGTGTGCGGGTCCGCCGCTTCGGGGCCCTGGGCCGCCGACGCGGCCGGCGCCGCCGTGACGGGGGCGATGGCGGCGGCGGTGGTGAGGGCGAGACCGGCCTTGAACAGGCGGCGGCGCGGCAGCGGTGTGGCACTGGTCATGTGCGGAGTTCTCCCTGGTCGTCCGTCGTCGGCTTGGTGGATCTTCGACGGGGACAGCGAAACAGCAGGACTCCACTCATGTCCAAGAGTGAACTTTGAAGGCGCCATAACTTATTGATATGACTTCTGGATGGATCTCCTCGCGCACCTGGAGGCGTACGTCGCGACCGTCGACGAGTCGAGCTTCTCGCGCGCGGCAGAGCGGCTCGGGATCGCCCAGCCGCTCCTCAGCCGCCGTATCAAGACACTGGAGGCGCACTTCGGGGGCCTGCTGTTCGACCGGTCGCGGCGGCAGGTCACGACGACCGAGTTCGGCATGCTGCTGCTTCCGTACGCGCAGGACGTGCTGGACCGGGCCGAGCGGCTGGGGCAGGCCGCCCGGTCGGCCCGGCAGGCGCAGGTGCGGGCCGTCGGGGTGCCCGCGGACTGCGCTCCGGCGGCGCTGGCGCGCGTGATCCGGGCCGGTGCCGAACGCGGGATCACACTCGGCGTACGCGAACTGCCGCCGGAGGAACGGGTGGCCGGGCTGGCCGACGGTTCGCTCGCCTACGCGCTGGTGCGTACCGCTCCGGAGCACGCGGCGCTCCGGGTACCGCTCGGCCTGGCGTCGGCGCCGCCGTCCGACGGGCCGGAGCCGACGCGCGGAAGCCGGCGGCGCGCGGTGCACCTGGAGGATCTGCGGCCGCGCCGGAGCCGGGCCACCGGCGGTGGGCTCCCCGCCGCACTGCCACTGCTGATCCTGACGGAGGACGAAGTGCCGTACGCGTACGACAGGTTGGTGCGTAGCGCCGCTCGATCCGGGCTGCCGGAAGGGCTGATCCGGTCGGCCGGACCGGCGGCCACCGCGCTCGCCGAGACCCTGGCCGGCCGGTCGATGCTGCTGTGTGCCGAGCCGTTCGCGCGGCAGCACGGGGCGGGTTGGGCGCCGCTGGCCGATGCCTCGCTGCACCGGGGGTACGACGTGCAGGGGACACGGCGTCAGCGGGGCGCGGTGGACGTGCCCGACTGGCTGGTCGCAGCGCTGGCGGGAGCAGCCGGCGCCGCGAGCGCCGTGGCGGATCCTCGGCGGCCCGGCGCCGCGGGCGAGGACGTCCCGGCGCGGCTGGCGGCACGCGGATGAGCGCGGAAGCGGCCCACCGCCCGGCCTGTGTCGCCGGTGACGGCGCCCTCCTCGACGTCGCCGAGGCGATCGCACGGGACTGGGCGGCCCTCGGGGTCCGCGGCTCGTTCCTCGCCCGCAACATCGACTCGGGCGAGCAACTCGGCTTCGACGTCGAGGAGTCGCTGCCGCTGGCCTCGGTGGTGAAGGTGCCGCTCGCTCTGGCCGTACTGGACCGGATCGCGGCCGGGGACCTCGACCCGGCACGCCCGGTGACGCTCGACCCTGCCACGAGCAGCGTCGGACCCACCGGGCTGGCGGCGTTCCGGCATCCGGCCACCGTGGCCGTCGGCGACCTGCTCCTGCTGATGCTGTCGGTGAGCGACAACGCCGCCGCCGACGCGCTGTTCGATCTGGTGCCGGTGGCGGACGTCGATGCACGCCTGCGTGCGTGGGGTTGCGAAGGCATACGGGTGCGGCACCGGATGAACCACATGTACGAATGCGCCGCCGGTGCCGCGGGCAACGACTTCTCCCTCGCCCTGGAACTGGCGGTCCGCGACGAGCGTGCGGGACGGCACACCATCGAGACCCTGGACCCGGCCCACGCCAACCTCGGCTCGGCCGAGGCGCTCGTGGGCCTGTTGCAGCGGGTGTGGCGGGACGAGATCTCCCATCCGCGGGCGACGGCCGAGCTGCGCCGGCTGATGGGCCTTCAGGTCTTCACCCAGCGGCTGGCCGGTGAACTGCGTGCGGACTCCCTGCGGTGGAGCGGCAAGACGGGCACGTTCCTGCACCTGCGGCACGAGATCGGCGTGGTGGAGGCGGACTCCGGAGACCGGGTGGCCATGGCGGCGCTCACCCGCGCGGACCGGCGGGCGGGCCTGGCACCGGACATCGACTTCGCGATCGGGAACGGCGCGCGGCAGGCGTTCGAGGCGCTGCGCGGCTGAGGAGGCACGGCATCCGGGGGGCACCACACCGGTGCGTACGCGGCCGCGGAGCACCCCGGAGCCGGCCGGTCTCCCCTACGGGATGGGAATGCCGCGTTCCCGGTCCCTGCCACGAGGCGGCAGCCCGGACAGCGTGGCACGCATGTGGGGCGGGTGAGGCGGGTGGGGCGCCTCCTGTGCCGGTCGGGAGCGCCGGTGCAGGCCCGCGGCGGCGGCGACGTAGTCCCGCGCGGTGAGCAGGCCGGTCAGTCGCCCGTGCGCGTCGGTGACCGGCAGCGCGTCCATGTGCTCCTCCGTCATCACGGCCGCCGCGCGGAGCGTCGACTCCTCCGGATGGACCGTGACCGTGCGACGCCCGTACACGAGGTCGCGCACCCGCCGGCGGGACAGTGCCACTGCGGGAGCCGCACAGGCGACGGCCAGCTCGGCGCCGTCGAGCACACCGGCACAGCAGCCGTCCGGACGGACCACCGGCAGATGGCGCTGCCCGGACCGTTCCATGACCTCCCAGGCCATCAGCAGCGTCTCGTCCTCGCTGATCGAGTACGGCGCCTCGTTCATCAGGGCGCCCACCGAAAGCTTCTCCTCCACGACTGCCTCCTCCCGCTCAGCCCGCATCGTGGTCGCACCAGTCCGAGGTGCCTGTCTCTCCACGGTCGTCCGGGCCGTGGAGCGCGTCTTGAGCCGGTGAGGCCAAGGCGGGGGGCCATTGGGCCCTCATGACGGTTACGGCGCCCTCGCGCGCGTGGGCCGAAAGACCCCCGAGGGGGCCCGGGCGGCCCGTGGTGCCGGGGCGAGGGCGCGGGCACGCTGGGAGCACCCGCCACGAAGGGAGCCGGTGCGATGACCTCCGCCACCACCATGACCACGGCTCTTGAGCCTGCGTACCGCGAACGGCTGATGCGCCTCGCCCGCGAGGTCTCCTTCGAGGCCGGGACCCGCCTGTTCGAGGAAGGCCGGCGCGCCGACCGCTTCTGGATCGTCCGCACCGGGACCGTCGCCCTCGACCTGCATGTGCCCGGCCGCCGTCCGGCCGTCATCGAGTCGCTCGGATCCGGCGAACTGCTCGGCTGGTCCTGGCACTTCGCGCCGCACATCTGGCACCTGGGCGCCGAGGCGATGAGCCCGGTGCGGGCCTGGGAGTTCGACGCCGGGGCCGTGCGGACGATGTGCGCCGAGGACGCCGAGTTCGGGCGGGCCGTCGCGGTCTGGGTCGGACGGGTGGTCGCCCAGCGGCTGCACGCCTCCCGGGTCCGGCTGCTCGATCTCTACGCCCCCTACGGCAGTGGCGGTCCGGCATGACCGCCGTGTCGGGGCCGCGCCGGCGTTCCGGGGAGGAGAGTGTGCCCGGCAGCCCGCACCGGGTGAGTGAGGTGATGACGCGCGCCGTCGTCGCGGTGGGCCGCAGGGCTCTGTTCAAGGACATGGTCGAACGCATGGAGCAGTGGAAGGTCAGCGCACTTCCCGTGCTGGCGGGCGACGGCCGGGTGATCGGGGTGGTGTCCGAGGCCGATCTGCTGCCCAAGGAGGAGTTCCGGGACAGCGATCCGGACCGGTTCACGCAGCCGCGGCGGCTGTCCGGCCTGGCCAAGGCCGGGGCGGTGACCGCGCAGGAGCTGATGAACGCGCCGGCCGTCACCGTGCACGCCGACGCCACGCTCGCCGAGGCCGCCCGCATCATGGCCCTGCGGCACGTCAAACGGCTGCCGGTGGTGAACGCCGAGGGCCTGCTCGAAGGTGTCGTGAGCCGCGGAGACCTGCTCAAGGTGTTCCTGCGCCCGGACGACGACCTCGCCGACGAGATCCGCCGTGACGTCCTCGACGTCCTCTTCCCGGCCCCGGTCGAGCCCGTGCACATCATGGTCCGCGAGGGCGTCGCGACGCTGACCGGACGGGTCCGGGACGCCGCGTCGATTCCGCCGGCGGTCCGCATGGTCCAGGGCGTCGAGGGCGTGGTGGGCGTGGACTGCCGGCTCACCGCGGCCGAGGCGGAGTGAGGGTGTCAGGCCGTTGTCGAGTGACGGTGTCAGGCCGTTGCCGAGGCCGGGCCCGGCTCAGCCGCCTCCCTCGCCGGTGATCAGCCCCTGCCCCCGCTCAGGTTCCGCCACTCGGGCCCGACCCGCTTCCATTCCTCGTCCCATTCGGCCAGCCGCCGCCGGACCAGCCGGGTGCGGACCAGCCAGCCCGAGGCCCAGACGGCCGTGCCCGCGACCTGCGCCACGAGGACACCGGCGAGGACCGTCTGCAGCATGCCCTCCGTCGGGGTGGTGGGCGCGGAGACGATCCGGCCCGTGCCGTCCGTCCACACCGTGACCGGGCTGCCCGCCGGGGCGCCCGGGTAGACCTTCGCCCGGTCCGTGTGCACGACACCGTCCGCGGTCGTCCAACGCACGGTGGCCCACACCCGGCCGTCGTCGTATCCGCCGGCGGCGGGCGGAGCCTTCGCGGCGCCGTCGGTGAGGACGGCGGACACGGCGTGTACCTGGGCCCGCCGCGCGGAGAGCGCCGAGTCCATGGAGTGGGCCGCCGCCTGGCCCGCGAGCGCTCCGACCGCCAGGGCGAGGATCCATGTGACCAGCACGATCCAGGCCTCGAAGACGTCGCTGTGCCGCTTGAGGGTGTTGGGCCGCCACCGCCACAGCCGCACCCGTGCCACCGTCGTGGGAGGTGTCCGTGTCATGGTCGCCGCCTCCTCTCGCTGCCGGCGGCCGCCCGTCAGGACATTCGGGTCCGCTCGGCGTCCGGAAGGTCCGGGTCGAGGTCCGGGTGACGGGGCGGACCGGACAGGGCGCACCGCACGTCCACCACGCCGGCCACGGCTCGGGCGAGGCGGGCGGCGACCGGCACCAGAGCCGTTTCGCGGACCCGGCCCGTAAGCGTCACGACACCATCGTGCACCTCGATCCGCACGGCCGCCGCGTGGGTGCCGAAGAGCCTTGCGACGACGTCGCGCCGGACCTCCTCGGCGATGTCCGCGTCGTCCCGCAGGAAGACCTTCAGCAGGTCGGAGCGGCTGACGATGCCCTTCAGGGTGCCGTCGTGACCGACGACCGGCAGCCGCTTGACCTGGTGGCGGGCCATGACGCGGGCGGCGTGCGCGAGGGAGGCGTCCGGCGCGACGGTGACGGCCGGCGCGGTCATCAGCTCCGCCGCGGTCACCGCGTCCGCCCTCGAGATGCCGACGGGAGGCCGGGCCTGCCCGTTCCGGTCGGGGTCTGCCTCGCGGAACTCCTCCTTGGCCAGCAGATCGGCCTCGGAGACGACACCCACGACGCGTCCGTCGGCGTCGAGCACCGGGAAGGCGCTGACCCTCCACTCGCGCATGGTCTTCACGATGTCCTTGAAGGCGGCACCGGTGCGCAGGGCGACGACCCTGCGGGTCATCACGTCCTCGACGACGATCGCAGTGCTCTCCATGGCGTCCTCCAAGGGTTCGGGTGCCGTCACGGGACACCCTCAGCCTGCGGCCCAGAACTCGTTCGGCGCATGGGCCGAGTGGCCCGGCTCCGGGCCCCGACGGCGGCACCGGCGGCCGTGGCGGCCCAGGTCCCGGCCCTGCCGCGGCCCCTACTTCGCGGGCAGCGGCAC
The DNA here is from genome assembly GCF_001513965.1 of Streptomyces cellostaticus. GTDB lineage: Bacteria > Actinomycetota > Actinomycetes > Streptomycetales > Streptomycetaceae > Streptomyces > Streptomyces cellostaticus. The sequence goes on from NZ_KQ948017.1 coordinate 308,812, forward strand.
CCACCAGGTGAGCGTGGCGCCGCCACCGTCGGAGCGGGACACCTCCAGCCGTCCGCCCAGTTGTTCCGCCCGCTCGGCCATGTTCCGCAGCCCGCTGCGCCGGCCGTCGGGCGGGATGCCCACACCGTTGTCCGCGACCTTCAGGCGCACCTCGCTGCCGTCGGTCGTCAGCAGCACGTCGGCCCGGTCGGCGTGGGCGTGCCGGGCGATGTTGGTGAGGGCCTCGGAGAGTACGGCCACGACGTGGTCGGCGATGTCGCGCGGCACCTCGGTGTCGACCAGGCCCTCCATGCGCACGGCGGGGCTGAAGCCCAGCACCGGAGCCGCCTCGCCGGCCACCAGGACGACCCGGGCCCGCAGCCCGCTGCCGACGGCTCCCTCGCGTGCCCGCAGCCCGAAGATGGCCGACCTGATGATCTTGATGGTCTCGTCCAGGTCGTCCACGGCGCGCAGCACGCGTTCGGCGGCCTCCGGGTGCTCGATGAAGCGGCCCGCGCTCTGCAGGGTCATGCCGGTGGCGAACAGCCGCTGAATGGCCACGTCGTGCAGGTCCCGGGCGATCCGGTCGCGGTCCTTGAGCAGTGCGATCTGCTCGGCGTCGTGCCGGCGCTCGGCCAGCTCCATCGCGATCGCGGCCTGCGCGGCGAACCCCACGAGCATCTGGGTCTCCTTGGCCGAGAACACCGGCCGTCCGTCCTCGCGTGCCAGCAGGACGACTCCGCGGACGCCGCCTTCACCGGTGCCGATGGGGACGGCCACGGCGGGGCCGAGGCCGCCGAAGCGCGGGGGTTCGGGCGAGACCCGCTCGTCGTGGGCGACGTCGTCGCTGGTGACCGGGGCGGCGGCACAGAAGGCAAGCCCCATCAGGCTCCGCCGCAGGGGCAGCACGAGCCCCCGGTGTGCCTCCGCGTCCACTCCGACGGCGATCTCCACGCTGAGCGAACCGCTGCCCTCCAGGGGCATCGCGACCGCGGCCAGGGCCGCGTCCGAGATCTCCCGGGCCCGTTCGGCGATCAGGTCCAGGGCCTCGGCGCGTTCGCTGCCGGACATCAGGCTGTGGGTGATCTCCGCGTTCGCCCGCAGCCAGCGCTCGCGCAGCCGGGACTCCTCGTACAGGCGGGCGTTGTCGATGGCCACACCGGCCGCCACGGCCAGCGTGGCGAGTACCGACTCGTCCTCCTCGTCGAACTGCGCCCCGCCCCGCTTCTCGGTCAGGTACAGATTGCCGAAGACCTGGTCGCGTACCCGGATCGGAACGCCGAGGAAGCTGTTCATCGGCGGATGGCCCGGCGGGAAGCCGTACGAGGCCGGATGCCGGGAGAGTTTCGCCAGCCGCAGCGGCTCCGGATGCCGGATCAGCTCGCCGAGGATGCCGTGGCCCTGCGGGTAGGGGCCGATCCCGGCGATCTGCTCCTCGGTGAAGCCGACGGTGTGGAAGCCCGACAGGGTCTTGCCGTCGGGTCCGATGACTCCGAGGGCGGCGTATTCGGCGTCCACGAGGGCCGCGGCCGCGTCCACGATGGAGTGCAGGGCCTGTTCCAGGTCCAGTTCCCGGCCGACGGAGAGGACCGCCTCCAGCAGGCTGTGCACCCGGTCCCGGGTGCCACGGGCCGCGTCGAGCCGGGCCTGCAACTCCTCCAGCAGCTCGTCCAGCCGCAGCTGCGGCAGCTGTACGCGGGGCTCCTCTGTGCCGGTCACCACGTTCTCCCGCTTCCATCGGCGCATGGCTCGGAACCGGTGGGGTCATATGCCACGGTATCGGTCCACGGCGCGGCACGATACGGACCCCTGCCGAGACCGCAGAGCCGGGGTGGCGTGCTGGTCCGCTTCCGGTACGTGCCGAGGGACGTACGACCCCGTATCAGGGCCGAACGGCACTGGAGTGGAAGCACTGTCGTGCGCCACAGTGGGAACAGGAGCGGCACCGATCCCCCGCGGTGTCGCTCCGCCCTTACCCGTCGAAGAAGCCTGCCATGATCCGTAACGACCGTCCGACGCACCGGCGCATCGAGCTCGACCGTGCCGAGGCGCTGCGGCTGCTGGGCAGCGTGTCCCTGGGCAGGATCGTCTTCACCCGGCAGGCCCTGCCCACCGTCCGCCCGGTCAACCACGTCCTGGACGGCGGCGACATCGTCATCCGCACCCACGAGGCCGCCGCGCTGACCTCCCAGGCCCAACAGGCCGACGGCACCGGTGTCGTCGTCGCCTACGAGGCCGACGCCATCGACCCGGACACCCACCTCGGCTGGAGCGTGGTGGTGACGGGCTACGCCCGCCTGGTCACCGACCCCGGCGAACTGGCCCGAATCCGGGGGCTGCTGCATCCCTGGGCGCCGCACCAGGGCATGGACCACGCGGTACGCATCCGCCCCGATCTGGTCACCGGGGTGCTCCTCACCGAGTCCGGGACGGGGCGCCGCGGCAAGGACGGCTGACCGTCGCGATGGTCCCCCGCTCTGATCCGGTCGATGGTCCCCCACCCTGATCGGATCTCCGTCACGCCACTCTCGTCTCTCGTCAGGTCGTCAGGCCGTCAGGCCGCGGGGACTGCCACTTCGTGCTGCTCGCCGCCGAGGACCACCTTGAGCGCGCCGGTCTCGGCGGCCCCGGAGAAGACGTCGTAGGCCTCCGCCATGTGGTTCAGCGGAAAGATGTGGGTGACCAGTTGACCGGTCGGCAGCCGCCCGGCGGCGGCCATCCGCAGCAGGGTCGGCGTGGAGTACGTGTCCACCAGCCCGGTCGTGATGGTCACGTCCTTGATCCACAGGTCTTCGAGGTGCAGCGTGGCAGGCTTGCCGTGGACACCGATGTTGGCCACGTGTCCGCCCGGGCGGACCATGCGGGTGCACAGCTCGAAGCTTTCCGGGACGCCGACCGCCTCGATCACCACGTCCGCGCCGAGCCCGTCGGTCAGGTCGTCCACCAGCTGCCGGGGCGCCTCATGGACGTCGGCCACCGCGTCGGCGCCGAGCCGCCGGGCCGCCTCCAGCCGGGCCGGTGCCAGGTCCACCGCGATGATCCGCTCGGGCGAGAACAGGCGGGCCGTGGCGATCGCGGCGAGCCCGATGGGGCCGGCACCGACGACGGCGACGGTGTCGCCGGGGCGTACGTGCCCGTTGAGGACACCCACCTCGTAGGCGGTCGGGAAGATGTCCGCGAGCAGCACGGCGTCCTCGCTGCGGACCGTACCGGGCAGCGGATGGACGGACAGGTCGGTACAGGGCACGCGGACGTACTCGGCCTGGGTGCCGTCGATCAGGTGGCCGAGGATCCAGCCTCCGCCGCCCCGGCACTGGCCGTAGCTGCGCTCCCGGCAGAAGCGGCACCTTCCGCAGGAGGTGATGCAGGAGACCAGGACCCGGTCCCCGGGCCGCACGGTGCGCACGTCGCTGCCCACCTCGACGATCTCGCCGACGGCCTCGTGGCCCAGGACCGTTCCCGGGCGCACCTCGGGCACGTCGCCCTTGAGGATGTGCAGGTCCGTCCCGCAGATCGTGACGACCCCGACCTGCACGATCGCGTCGGTGGGCTCCTTGACGGCCGGGTCCGGGACGTCCTGCCAGGAGGACTCTCCGGGGCCGTGGAAGACGAAGCCTTTCATCGCGCTCCTCACCCTCTTCGGTCGGTCCGTCGCGAGACCCGTGGTTCCCGGCACGGTGCCGCAGTCGCCCCGCAGGTTCAGCTTCTCCGGTGGGAGAGCGGTTCCGCTTGGGCCGTCCGGCCCCTGCCGCCCGGCCGGACGGTGCCCGGCCGGCTCCGGCGACAGGGGCCGGCGTGCCCCGAACGGTCCCGGGACAGGGGCCGAACGGCCCTACTGCGCGTTCCCGGATCCGGGTTGGCTCCTGCCATGTACGAGAACCACCTGACGGGGCCCGTGGACGAAGACCCCGCGTGGCCGGCAGGGTCCACGACGGACTGCGCACCGGGTGAGGCGACCGTCGTGCCCCTGCACGGCGAGATCGACCTGCTGACCGCGACCGCACTGGCGCAGCGGCTCGACGAGCTGACCGCGCACCCGCGCCCCGACCTGGTGCTCGATCTGCGGCCGGTCTCCTTCATCGACTGCACGGGGCTCGGCGTGCTGTGCCGGACCCGCAAGCGGGTGCTGTCCCGGCGGGGCCGGCTGCGGCTGGTCGCCGACAGCGCGGGCTTGCTGCTGATATTGCGCGCCACGGGCCTGTCGGGCGTCTTCGAGGTGCTTCCACAGCTCCCGCGGGCCTCCGGGCCCGGTACCGACGGCACCGGCTAGCCCGGGGTGTCGCGGCGCCGAGGGCTTCCGGCGCCGTGCGTGGGCGCAAAGCGCACTCCAGGAAGCCGAACGGCCCGCGCGAAGGGCCGGGCGGCCCCTGTCCCGGCGCTCCGCACCGGCAGACGCTGGAAGGGGACGGGACCAGCCGCGAAGAGCCCACGGAGTCATCATGTACGGCAGCCCGCACATCGTCAGCGACGTCATGACCCACACGGTCGTCGCCGTCGGCCCGCGAGCCGGCCTCAAGGAGATCGTGCAGCTGATGCAGGACTGGCGGGTCGGCGCCCTCCCCGTGCTGGAAGGCGAGGGCCGGGTGGTCGGTGTGGTCTCCGAGGCCGACCTGCTGTCCAAGGAGGAGGGCCGGGACGCCCCCGACGAGGAATGCGTCCGGCTGCGCCGCCGCGCCGATCCGGCGAAGGCCGAAGCGCGCACCGCCGAGGACCTGATGTCCTCGCCCGCGCTCACGGTCTCGCCGCGCGCGACGCTCGGCGAGGCCGCGCGCCTCATGGCGCGCGCCGGGGTCAAGCGGCTGCCGGTGGTGGACGAGCTCGGCCTGCTGCAGGGCGTCGTCAGCCGCTGCGACCTGCTCAAGGTGTTCCTGCGCGGGGACGAGGAGATCGCCGAGCAGGTCCGGCGCGAGGTCGTGGCGCACCTCTTCCCGCTGCCGGCCTCGGCCATCCAGGTGGAGGTGCACGACGGGGTCGTGACGCTGGTCGGCCGGGTCCGCGACACCTCCCTGGTCCCGGTGGCCGCGCGCCTGGTGCGGGCCGTCGAAGGGGTGGTGGACGTCCATGTCGATCTGTCGCACGCCGGCGAGGCACGGCAGGCGGCCGAGCGGCTCGGCCCGTGAGGGCGGTAAGTCCGCACGGTGAGTGGGGCCGGTCGGCCCTGGTGCATCCGGCGGCGGCACGTGATGATCGGCCTCGTGGGCGGCCCGACGGGCTGTCCGGGACCGGGTAACGAGAGGTCGTCATGGCCGAGACACGCACCTTCACGGAGCAGGATCCGATCCGGGTGTTCCTGCTGGACGACCACGAGGTCGTACGGCGCGGCCTGGCCGACCTGCTCGGCGCGGAACCGGACATCGCGGTGGTGGGTGACGCCGACACCGCCCAGCACGCACTCGCCCGCGGGCCCGCCCTACGGCCGCATGTCGCCGTGCTCGACGTACGGTTGCCGGACGGCGACGGCATCTCGGTCTGCCGGGAACTGCGCAGCCGGATGCCCGGGCTGGCGTGTCTGATGCTGACCTCGTTCGACGACGAGGAAGCCCTGCTGGACGCGATCATGGCCGGTGCCGCCGGCTATGTCCTGAAGCAGATCAAGGGCTCCGACCTGGTGTCGGCGGTGCGCACGGTCGCCTCGGGGCAGTCGATGCTGGACCCCGCGACGACGGCCCGCCTCATGCACTCCCTGCGGGCCGACCCGGGTGGGGCTTCTGCGCTGCCGCCGGAGCTGTCGAGCCTGTCGCCCCGGGAACGGGACATCCTGGCGCTCATCGGCGAGGGCCTGACCAACCGCGAGATCGGCAAGGAGCTGTATCTGTCGGAGAAGACCGTCAAGAACCACATCTCACGCCTCCTGGCCAAGCTGGGCGTCCAGCGCCGCGTCCAGGCGGCCGTCCTCGCGTCCCATCTGGACCAGTGGGACACCGGGCCACGCCCGTCGCCGTGAGGACGGGGAGGTCGGACGACGGCTCAAACGTCTGCTCGGCGCGCACGACCGCGGCCGGGGGGGCTGCCACCGCGCGCAGCGCGTTCGGGGTTCATGCTTGAGGAAGGCCAGGACGGTCGAGGAGTGAGTGATCATGCAGGGGCGCACGGGCGACGCACGGCGGTTCACCGGCCGGAGTGCGACCACGCGGGAAGGCCGCGGACGGGTGGGGCCGTGAGCAGGCGTGCCCGGGCCCGGCGGCGGGGCGGGCGCGCCCGCGGCGGCGACCGGCTGCCGGCGCACGGCGCGACGCGGGTCCCCGCACCGCGGGCGACGGCCGGCGGTCCGCCGCAGTGGAGCGGCCGCGGTACGGCCGGCGACTGGGTCCTGCTGCCCGGCGGCACCTGGCGGCGCGTCGAGACGATCCGGGTGCGGAGCCTGTTCGGCTGAGGCCGGGGGCAAGGATGCGGTTGCGTGGCCGCCCTGACCGGTGCACGCGGAAGGCGTCCGGCCCGCCCCGTGAGGGGCGGCCCGGACGCCTTCAGGGGGTTGATCAGACCAGGTCGAAACGGTCCAGGTTCGACACCTTGACCCACGCCGCGACGAAGTCGTTCACGAACTTCTCCTTCGCGTCGTCGCTCGCGTAGACCTCGGCGAGAGCGCGCAGCTCGGAGTTGGAGCCGAAGACGAGGTCGGCACGGGTGCCGGTCCACTTCAGCTCGCCCGTGGCGGCGTCGCGGCCCTCGAAGGTGTGCTGGTCCTCGGAGGTGGACTTCCAGGTCGTACCCAGGTCGAGCAGGTTGACGAAGAAGTCGTTGGTCAGCGTGCCCGGGGTGTCGGTGAAGACGCCGTGCGCGGACTGGCCGGTGTTGGCGCCCAGGACGCGCAGGCCGCCGACGAGGGCCGTCGTCTCGGGGGCGCTCAGGGTGAGCAGGTTCGCCTTGTCGAGCAGCAGGTACTCGGCCGGGAGGCGGGTGCCCTTGCCGACGTAGTTGCGGAAGCCGTCCCAGGTCGGCTCCAGCGCGGCGAACGACTCGGCGTCCGTGTGCTCCTCGGTCGCGTCCACGCGGCCCGGCGTGAAGGGGACCTCCACGTCGAAGCCGGCGTCCGCCGCGGCCTTCTCGATCGCGGCGGCACCGCCGAGGACGATGAGGTCGGCCAGGGAGACCTTCCTGGCACCGGAGTTGAACTCCGACTGGACGCCCTCGAGGACGTTCAGGACGTGCCGCAGCTGGTCGGGGTCGTTGGCCTCCCAGCTGCGCTGCGGCTCCAGGCGGATGCGGGCGCCGTTGGCGCCGCCGCGCTTGTCGCTGCCGCGGAAGGTGGAGGCGGACGCCCACGCGGTGGACACCAGCTGCGAGACGGTCAGGCCCGAGTCGAGGAGCTTGGCCTTGAGGGCCGCGATGTCGGCCGCGTCGACGGCCTCACCCTCGGCCTGCGGCAGCGGGTCCTGCCACAGCAGGGTCTCCTCGGGGACCTCCGGGCCGAGGTACAGCGACTTCGGGCCCATGTCACGGTGGGTCAGCTTGAACCAGGCGCGGGCGAAGGCGTCCGCGAACTGGTCGGGGTTCTCGTAGAAGCGGCGCGAGATCTGCTCGTAGACCGGGTCGAAGCGCAGCGACAGGTCGGTGGTGAGCATCATCGGGCGGTGCTTCTTCGACGAGTCGAAGGCGTCCGGGACGATCTCCGGGGCGTCCTTCGCCACCCACTGGTGGGCACCGGCCGGGCTCTGGGTGAGCTCGTACTCGTACTCGAAGAGGTTCTTGAAGAACCCGTTGCTCCACTGGGTCGGGGTGGTGGTCCAGGTGACCTCGAGGCCGCTGGTGATGGCGTCCTTGCCCACGCCCGTGCCGTAGGTGCTCTTCCAGCCCAGGCCCTGCTCCTCCATCGAGGCGGCCTCGGGCTCGGCGCCGACGTTCTCCGCCGGGCCCGCGCCGTGGGTCTTGCCGAAGGTGTGGCCACCGGCGATGAGGGCGACGGTCTCCTCGTCGTTCATCGCCATGCGGCGGAACGTCTCACGGATGTCGCGGGCCGCGGCGATCGGGTCCGGGTTGCCGTTGGGGCCCTCGGGGTTGACGTAGATGAGACCCATCTGGACGGCGCCGAGCGGGTTCTCCAGGTCGCGCTCGCCGGTGTAGCGCTTGTCGTCGAGCCAGACGCTCTCGGGACCCCAGTAGACGTCCTCCTCGGCCTCCCAGACGTCGGCGCGGCCGCCGCCGAAGCCGAAGGTCTCGAAGCCCATCTGCTCCAGCGCCACGTTGCCGGTGAGGATCATCAGGTCGGCCCAGGAGATGCTCTGGCCGTACTTCTTCTTCACGGGCCACAGCAGACGGCGGGCCTTGTCGAGGTTGCCGTTGTCCGGCCAGCTGTTGAGCGGGGCGAAGCGCTGCTGACCGGCGCCGGCGCCGCCGCGGCCGTCGCTGATGCGGTAGGTGCCGGCGCTGTGCCAGGCCATCCGGATCATCAGCGGGCCGTAGTTGCCGAAGTCGGCCGGCCACCAGTCCTGCGAGGTGGTCAGCACCTCGGCGATGTCCTGTTTGACGGCGGCCAGGTCGAGGGCCTTGAACGCCTCGGCGTAGTCGAACTCCTCACCGAGCGGGTTCGCCACGGCCGGGTTCTTGGCAAGGATCTTCAGGTTGAGCCGCTCCGGCCACCACTGGCGGTTCCCGCCGCCCTGGGTCGGGTGCGCGGCACGGTCGTGTGCGACCGGGCACTTCGCCTCGGCAGGGGTGTTCTCGGACATGGGGGAATCCTTCCGAACTGAGGGGTTCAGGATGCTGCGGTAGCGGCGCTGGAACAGTCGGGGCACAGGCCCCAGTAGATGACCTCGGCCTCGTCGATCGAGAAGCCGCGGTCGTCGGCCGCGGTCAGACAGGGGGCGTGGCCGACCGCGCAGTCGACGTCGACGACGACGCCACAGGACCGGCACACGAGATGGTGGTGGTTGTCCCCGACGCGTCCCTCGAACCGGGCCGGGCTGCCGGGCGGTTCGATACGGCGTACGAGTCCGGCCGCGGTGAGCGCGTGGAGCGCCTCGTAGACGGCCTGGACGGAGATGTGGCCCACGCGGTCACGTACGCCGGACGCGATCGTCTCGACATCGAGGTGATCGCCGTGCCGGACGGTTTCGAGCAGCGCGACGCGGGCGGCCGTCACCCGCAGGCCCACACCGCGCAGCTCTTCGGCGGTGGTCGGAGTCCGGGATGCGGTCATGAGAGCGAATCTACCCTCACAAACACGAGAGATTCAAGAAAACGAATGATGCAATTCTGGCCTCGTGTCGTCGGCCGGTGTTCGCCCGTGCGTCGCTCGGCCCGGCAGGGCAGGTGAACGGGCCGGGGCGCGCGCGGGCACGGACGCATCATGGAGCCGTCCGTGCCGCCCTGCCGCGCGCCGGGCCGGGGGATCCTCCGAAGGGGTGAGCGGGGGGGCTCCGGGGCCGGTGGGTCAGCGGCGGCACGCGTCCCTCGCGTACCGCCGGGCCAGGGCGCGGAAGGCCTCCTTGGGTTCCCGGTGCCAGCCGGAGGCGGGGTCGTACGGGCGGTCCTCGACGGTCCTGGTGATGGCGTAGCTCGCCAAGTCGAGGTCGTGGCGGGGATCCCCGGGGCGGTGCGGAGCGTCGGGGGTGACGAACTCGAACGCCATGGCCGCGTACAGGTTCATCGAGGAGAACACGTCGAGGAGCTGCATGAGGTAGGCGGCCTGGGTGCGTTCGCTGCGGACCAGGTCGCCCTTGATCTCCTCGGGGTGCTTGTCGTGGTCGACGACGTTCCAGCCCATGCCGCGGGTCTCGGGGGCACCGACGTAGGCACAGGTGCCGAACTCGGTGATCGCCAGCGGCTTGCCCCAGCGCAGGTGGCGGCGCAGCTCCCGTACGTAGTCGCCGCGGCGGGGGAAGTACGCGTAGTAGTCGATGCCGACGATGTCGAAGAGCCGCCAGTCGACCCGGTCGTCCTGGGCGGCCGCGTAGCTGAGCCGGCCGCGGAAGACGGAGCGGCCGACCGCCGCCGCCCTGGCCGTGAAGCGGTCCAGGCGGCGCTGCATCCTGACGGGGTCGACCTTGCCGTCCAGCAGGTTCTGGACGCGTTCGAGGACCGTGTCGCCCGGGACGATGCCCGGCACGAACAGCCAGAACTCGCAGCCCACACTGAAGTCGACGCTCGCGCCCTGCCGGCGCAGCCGTTCCGCGAAGCGGCCGGTCTCGGCGAGGTGTTCCAGGATGTCCCGTTCGGGGACGTCACCGAGGGTCGGCTGGAGCCAGATGTGCAGGCCGCGCTCCGCGGCCTCGGCGGCGGTGGCCGTCAGCCGCTCCACACCGTCGCCGGTGACGTCCACGGTGTCGGCGTGCAGTTCGTCGCGGATCGCCCGGATGTCCCCGCGCATCCGGGCCGTACGGAAGCCGGTGGCCGGTGTCTCGCCCTCGCCGACGGTGTAGACCACACCTCGGTGGTGCAGTCCGTGCCGGGGCCCGGCCGCCCAGGCCGTGCCCGCGGGCAGCAGCGCCGCGGCGAGCCCGGCGGACGCCATCCCGGCCAGGAACTGTGCGCGGTCGATCCCTCCGCTCTCGCGGTTGATCCCGTTGGTCTTCTGCGTACGGTCGTGGGTCTTCTGCATACGGTCACCCTGGCGGCACCGGCCTGGCCCGCGCCGTCCCCCGATGGTCTACGACGCGCAGCCGAAGGGAGCGGATCGGGCGGCGAAAGTCGCGGCCGGCCGCGGGGCCGGCCCGACGCCGGGCGTCAGGACGGCGCCGGACCCGGCTGGTGCGGAAGCGGGAGCCGGAAGACCATGCGGTCGACGCCCGGGCCGTCGTAGTCGCGGACGGGACCCGTGACCGTGAACCCCAGCGCGGTGTGGAAGGCGATGGAGCGCTGGTTCTGCGGCGAGGTGATCGCCTTCACCTGGGTGCGGTGTTCGGCCGCGGCCAGTTCGAAGAACCGCTGGTAGAGGCGGCGGGCCAGCCCTTCCTGGCGGGCCCGCGGCGCCACTGCGACGAAGTGGATGTACGCGGTGTCGGGCGCCGACGGAGACAACACTCCTATCAGGAACCCGGCGAGCCCGACGCCGTCCTCGGCGATCAGGCTCGTGCGATGGAAGTGGTCGAGGAACAGCCGGGGCAGCACGGAACGGATCGGCCGCTCCCACCATTCGTCCACCACAGGGATGATGCGATCGTAGTCACCGGGTTCGGCAGGCCGCACGCGCACAAGCTCACTCATGATCATGGATGCTCGCGGCGGACCCGCCGCCTGTCCACCGCCCGGTCCCCCCTCAGGACCCGTCCCGCACGCGGCCGAAGAGCCGTCCGGCCAGGTCGACGCCGATGACGGTGCCGTCGTGGTCGAAGCTGAAGAAGCCGCGCTGCCCCGCGAGGCCGCCCTCGGTGATGATGTACTCCTGTCCGTCACCGGGCAGGAAGCCCATGGCGGCCGCCGGGTAGTCCGGGGGCATCTCGGTGGCCGATGCCTGACGGATCTCCGGCTTGATCCCGACCGCGAGCGTGATCCGGGACCCGTCGGTGGCGATGTCCAGGTTCATCGCGTCGTTCTCGTACCGGCCGGCGACCGTCCGGGCCCGCGCCGCGTCGTACGGGACCGGCTCCGGGTCCCGCTCCACCACGCCGAGGTGGTACTCGAGGGCCCAGCGGGCGACGGCCTGGTTGAACCGGTAGCCGTCCGGGCCCGCGTTGGCCAGCGAGACGACGGCGAAGTCGCGCTCCGGCACGAGGAGCAGTTCGGCGAACTGGCCGTTGCCCGAGCCGCCGTGCCCGATCGTGCGGACGCCGTCCACCTCGCGCAGGAACCAGCAGATGCCGAAGCCGTCCCCGAGCGTGCTGCCGTGCAGTTCGACCGTCTGCGTCCGCATGCGCCGCAGCGCCTCGGCCGGCAGCACGCTGCCTCCGGTGCCGAGGTGGAACCGGGCCCAGCGCAGCAGGTCCCCGGCCGAGGACACCATGCCACCGCCCGGGTTGTTGCCGCGCGCGCCCGCCTTGGACGCCTTCCACGGCCGCGCGGTCCGCCAGGCCCCGTCCTCGTCGCGGTTGTACCCCACGGCGAACGGCCGGACCATGACGTCGTCCAGGTCGAAGACGGTGTCGGACAGGCCGAGCGGCTCCAGCACCAGCGAGGCCACGGCCTGCTCGAACGCCAGGCCCGTGACCTTCTCGATCACGCGGCCGGCGAGGTTGTACCCGGCCTGGCTGTACGAGGCGCGGGTGCCGGGCGGGGCGATCATCTCCAGCGTGGCCATCTTCGCCACGAAGGCGGCCAGGGAGGGATCGTCCTCATCGGGGTCAATCAGGTTCCAGTCCAGCCCGGCGGTGTGGTTGAGCAGGTTCAGCACGGTGATCCGGGCGGCGGCCTCCTCGTCGGCCAGCCTCAGCTCGGGGACGTACCGGCGCACCGGCGCGCTCAGATCCACCCTGCCCTCGGCCGCCAGGCGCATGAGGGCGGTCGCGGTGACGGTCTTGGTGACGGAGGCCACCGGGAACAGCGTCCGCTCGCTGACCGGCATCGGGTGATCGAGGCTGGTCACGCCATGGGAGACGTACTCCTCCCTGCCGTCCAGCAGCACCCCCACGGACACACCGGGTATGCCGAACTCCTTGGCCGTGGCCGCCACGAAGTCCGACAGCGTCTCCTGCGACATCCTGGTCTCCCCCTCGCCTCTCTTGAACTAAGTACAGGAGACGTTAAACGACTTCCTGAACTAAGTGCAAGAGACCACTTGAACTAAGTTCACCTAGACTTCCGGCCATGCCGCGAAACACGCTGACCCCAGACCAGATCGTCCGTGCCGCCATCGAGCTGCTGGACGAGGCCGGACTGGACGGCCTCAACATGCGCAGCCTGGGCAAACGGCTCGGCGCCGCCGCCACGGCGATCTACTGGCACATCAAGACCAAGGACGAACTGGTCAGGCTCGCCGGGGACGCGATCTGGGTCGAGGTCGAGCTGCCCGATCCCGATGCCACCGACTGGCGGACGGCCGCCGTCGCCGCGGCCACCGGCATGCACACGATGCTGCTGCGGCACCCCTGGTTCGGCCAGGCGTTCGGCAGCCATCTCCTGTACGGCCCCGGCAAATCCCGCTACGACGACCACACCCTCGCCCTCTACGAGCGGGCCGGCTTCGCTCCCGCCGACGCCGACCGGGCAGCCGCCACGGTGTTCGTCTTCGTCCTCGGCAGCGCCCTGGGCTCCGCCGCGCAGGTCTCCCTGACCCGCCGCCTGAGCAGAGGCGGCGGCGACGCGGAACAGCAGCTGGCCGCCGCCATGGCACAGGCCGGCGAGATCGCGATGCGCTTCCCGCACCTGCGCGCCCGCCTCGGCACGACCGCCGCCACGGACTACGCCGCGGCACCGGAGAGCACGTTCACCTTCGGCCTCGGCAGCATCCTCGACGGCTTCGAGACCCTGCTCGCCGCCGAGGGCCGTGGCCGCGACGCGTGAGGGCCGGGTGAGCTGTACGCGCTGCGGCCGGAGGAGTTCGTCGCCACCCGCGACCGGCACGCCGTCAGGGCCTCGTTCGCCAGGATCCACGGCCGGCCCGGTGAGTCAACCGGCTCTCTCACTCGTACGGGTGCATACAGTCGGACCGTCCGTGGCATACCGGGGGCGGCGTCGTTCGGCAGCAGTGTGATGTTTGCAATGCGAAGTGATGGACAGGGGCCGAACGGGCATCGTTCCCCTTCATGCCCCACGCGAACTTCCTGCGGCAGGTGATTGGATGACAACGGCGACGACCCGGACGAACCGGACGCCGCCCGCACAAACCGGCACAACCGCTGCCTCGGGGAGATCCTCCCCGTCAGCGGCGCTGCCCTCCCTGCCGTCCCTCACCGGACTGCGATGGATGGCGGCCCTGCTGGTGTTCGGACTGCACGTCAACAACTTCGGCTACTTCGGAGGTGGCGCCGGGCGGATCGTGTTCTGGGGATTCGGGGCCGGTGCCACGGGAGTGTCGTTCTTCTTCGTGCTGTCCGGCTTCGTGCTGACCTGGTCCGCGCGGCCACGGGACCGCGCGCTCGCCTTCTGGCGCCGGCGCATCGCGCGGGTCTACCCGGTGCACCTGGTCACCCTGGTCGTCGCGCTCCTCATGACGTACACGCTGGCCCACCAGGGGAACCCGACACCCAAGCAGACCGTGGCCAACGTCCTGCTGCTGCACTCCTGGTGGCGCCCGTGGTGGCAGACGCTGAACCCGGTCAGCTGGTCGCTGGCGTGCGAGGCGTTCTTCTACGCCTCCTTCCCGCTGCTGATCCTGCTGCTGCGCCGGCTCGGCGCCCGGGGTTCCACCGCGCTGGGCGGCGTGTCGGTCGCGGCGGTACTGGTGCTGGCGTGGGCGGACGCCCATCACTGGATGACCCAGTCGGTCTACTCCTTCCCCGCCGCCCGCCTGCCCGAGTTCGTCCTCGGCGCCGTCACGGCCCGGCTGGTGGTGCTCGGCCGGTGGCGCGGGCCCGGACTGGAGGCGTCGCTGGCCCTGGCGATCATCGGCTACTTCCTGGTCCCGCAGGTCACGCCCGGATACTCCGCCACGGTCTGCACCCTCGCCGGGTTCACTGTGCTCATCCCGGCGGCAGCCGTCGCGGACCTGCACGGACTGCCGTCCCTGTGGCGGCATCGGCGGCTCGTGCGCCTGGGGGAACTGTCGTTCGCCTTCTACATGGTCCACCTGCTGGTCCTGCGCGCGGGCACGAACCTGCTGGGCACCAAGCCGCAGTTCGGCGTACTGACGGGCGCGGCGGTCACCGCCGTCGCCTTCAGCTTGTCCCTGGGTCTGTCCTGGGTGCTGTACGAGGCGGTGGAACGCCCGGCGAGACGCCTGCTGCTGCGCCGCCGCCGGACCGGCGGCGGTTCCGAACAGCAGCCGGAGCCGGTGCCCTCCAACCGGGAGGCGCCGGCCCCGGCGCGCGACTGAGCCGGTCGGTTTCTACGGGGCCGAGGACACCGGGCGGGGCAGGCAGCGGGCCAGCGGCAGGGCGGCACAGCCGAGGAGGAAGCCGTAGCAGCTGACCAGGCCGTGCCCGTTGTCCTGGGCCAGCCACATCGCGAGCCCGGCCACGGGCGTGACCGCCGCCGGCAGGCGGATCCTGGTGTCCGTGACGGTGAGGAGCAGGGCTGCGGTGAGGGTGGCGGCGAGGAAGTAGGTCGCGCCCGAACTGCCCGCGAAATTGCGCGGATCGGTGCTGTGGGACGTCTCGCCGAACAGGGCGTCGATCCGCTCCGGCAGCAGGATGCCGCCGGCGAACAGGGCCGGCATGAGCGGACCGCCCCAGAACCACTGGGCCGGCGCGGCGACGGCGGCCGGCGTCACGATGTTCCAGGCACCGCCGAGGAACCCGCCGTTCTGCATGAAGACCGAGGTGACCACGCGCCACCAACCCGTTCTGCGGGGATCGCCCTCCAGGGCGTCCATCGCACCCGGCCGGCTCACCTGCAGCAGCACTGCGCCGATCGCCACGGCCGTGAGGGCGACCGCCGCCCAGGGCACCGGCCGACGGCGCAGCGTGTCCTCGCCGATCAGGAGCACGCCGCTCTTGAACATCAGCACCATCAGTGCAGCCGTCGTCACATGGAACACAAGGGCGTTCACGAAGATCGTTCCCCCGTGGAAAAGACCCGGGTCCCGGGTCGGCGCTCACCCTGGCCAGGGGTGCCGAGCAGCCGCACGCCGACCCCTGCTCGAGGGGCTAGGCCTGCTGCCGCATCTGGTCCTCGGCCATCGCCAGCAACGCCGCGTGCGTCTCCGCGTCGGCAGCCGCGATCAGCCCGCCCGCACCGGTGTGCACGGGCCGGCCGTCGATGCCGGTCACCGTGCAGCCGGCGGCCCGGCACAGGGCGATCCCGGCCGAGAAGTGCACGCTGTCGCGCAGGTCGCCGTCGGTGACGTACGCGGCGCGGCGGCCGGCGGCCACCCAGGCGACCGCGAGAGTCGTGGAGACCACCCGGGGCCGGAACCGCTGCCCGAAGCCGGGGTCGGCCATGAGCTTGACCGCCTGGAATCCGGGGGCGTTGGGGAAGGGCGGGTCGAGGTTGACGTCCACCAGCCGCGAGTCCGGCGAAGGCGCCAACTCCTCGTCCGTGCCGTCGTGTCGGACCCGGGCCCGGTGCCCGTCGGTCCAGAACCCCTCGCCGCTGAACGGGTCGGCCGTCGCGGCCGCCGTGATCTCGTCGCCCACCCGCAGGGCCACGTTCACCCCCACCAGCATGTTCCGCACCGCGTAGTTGAGGGTGCCGCACAGCGGGTCGACCAGCCAGCGGCGCGGTGCCGCTTCGGCGCCGGTGCTGCCGCTCTCCTCCCCCGTCACGGCGTCGTCGGGCCGCGCGCTGCGCAGCACCTCGAGAATGGCCTTCTCCGCCGCGAGGTCGGCCGCCGTCGCGAAGTCACCGGCGGACTTCTCGAAGCGGGCGAGGGATCCCCCGTACATGGCGCGTACCACGTCCGCGCCTGCCTGGGCCGCCCTCAGGGCCAGTTGGGCGTCGGACTCCCCGTTGTTGATCAGCATGCAGCCAGGATAGGTCCGGGCCCGCACGGACGGCGGGCGCGGGTCTGCTACGGCCTGCGGGCCTGCCCGGTCGGGGTGAGGGACAGGGTCTGCTCGGCCGCGGTGCGGCCGCCGCCGACCGAACTGCCGCTCATGTCGGTCCAGTTGCGCGCCGGAGTGGTCTCTGCGCGGCGGGCCTGGGACCCGGACAGGGCGAGTACGAGGCCGCTGTAGCGGTTGACGAGACGGTAGGTGCCGTCGCCCGAGGCGCTGCGGACCAGGAACCATTGCTGGCCGACCGCGGGCCCGACGGCCGGGGCCGCGGTGACGGTGGGCCGGGCGCCCCACGCCCGGCCGGCGCGGGAAGCGGAGTCGACACCCAGCAGGCGTCCGTCGGCGGCGTTGGCGAGGGTGAAGGCGCCGTCGCCCGTGGGGGCGAAGATCCAGGACTCCCGGGCCGAGCCGGTGGGGGCGGCGACGGAGGTCGTGGTGGAGCCGCCGGAGGCCTGGGCGAGGACGCGGCCCGTGCCGGCGGCGATGCGGTAGCGGCGGCCGGTGTCCACCGGCGGCGCTGCGGGCCGGGCGGAGTCGATGGTGACGTCGACGTATTCGCCGGAGGCGTCGTGGGAGCAGCCGAAGGAGCAGTACGAACGGAAGGTCTTGCCGACGACGGTGGAGCCGGTCCGGTTGGCGCGGTCGAGGAACCAGCGGTACCAGGAGGCGTTCGTGTAGCCGCCGGTGTCGCCGATGAGGTGCCACTTCTGGGCGGCCAGGTCGTCGGTGGCGTAGAAGTACTGCGGTGAGCCGCCGCTCTGGTCGACGGCCTGCGGTTCGCCGATGTACAGGCCGAGGTAGGCGTCGTAGGCGATGTTCATGACGAACAGCGGCGAGGTCGGGGGCATCTTGCCGGCCGCGATCTGCTCGGCGGCGGTGCCGGTGTTGGCCGGGTCGTACTCGCCGGAGACGGGGGTGTAGCCGGTGGGGTGGTCCGCGTCGACGGGCACGATGTTGCTCTCCCGGCCGCCGGTGCCGGGCTGGGACCAGGAGCCGTCATACCACTTGCGCCAGGAACCGGGCGCCATCTTCGCGGAGATCGGCGCGCGGGCCACGTGTTCGTGGAACGCCTTCCAGCCGCCGTTCTTCTCCACGATCCGGGAGCCGTAGTAGACGTAGAAGTAGCCGGAGGCGGTGTCGACGAAGAGGCGCTGGTCGCCGTCGCCGTAGGAGTACGTCTGGTGCGGGAAGGCCGTCGTGTCCCCGCGCTCGGTGCTGTACGGGGAGGTGAGGACGTGGTCCTTGATGGTCCAGGTGTGGCCCCGGTCGGTGGAGAGGGCGTAGTCGATGGCGTCGTAGTGCAGTCCGTCACCGAAGGGCTGCGGGGTGAACTCGTTGTGCACCAGGCCGTACCAGTCACCGGTGTCGGGGTCGACCCACACGCCCGACAGGTCGCAGTAGTTCTTCTGGGCGTAGCCCGAGCCGGCGGGTGGGTACGTCGCCTCGCGTCCGGTCGGGCTGTGGTTGCACCGCCAGGTGGTGTCGTCGTTGCGGTCGTCGGCGTTGGCGGGGTTGACGGCCTTGCTCAGCGCCTTGTCGAAGGTGGCGCTGTCGAAATCCTTGCCGGTGTAGAAGTCCCAGGTCCGCGGGTCCTTGGCGCCGTAGAGGGCGGCGGACTGCTGGTAGT
The DNA here is from genome assembly GCF_001513965.1 of Streptomyces cellostaticus. Classification (GTDB taxonomy): domain Bacteria; phylum Actinomycetota; class Actinomycetes; order Streptomycetales; family Streptomycetaceae; genus Streptomyces; species Streptomyces cellostaticus. The sequence goes on from NZ_KQ948017.1 coordinate 326,884, forward strand.
GGAAGGTGCCGTCCCGGTCGAGGTACGGGGTGGCGGGGGTGTCCGTGGGGTGGGTGAACGGTACGGGAGTGCCCACGGTCACGCGGTACGTCGCCTCGGTGGCCGGAAAGAGGGCGGTGGCCGGGGCCGCGGTGCCGCCGCCCAGGGCCAGGGCGACGGCCGCGGCCATGACGCCGCCTGCTCTGCTCAAGAGTCGCACGGGTGCTCCTTGTTGCCGAAGGGCCGGTTGCACCCGAACGATCCGGCCCGGCGGTTTCCCCCGGCAATGGACTCCCCTGCTCCGGCTCTTGCACTTTCGCGGCGGCGCGCGCGGCTCAGCCCGTGGCCTCGGCGACGGCGGACAGGGGGACGTCCCAGGCCAGTTGGCTGATCAGCGCGTCGTCTTCGGACCGGGCGCCGGGATTTGTGGCGGCGGTGCGCGAAGGGGTGTGGGTGCCGCGGGAGATGCCGCCGCTGACGGTGATGTTGTGCTCCACGCGCGGGCGGCGGTACTGCTCGTACATGGCGAACGCGGTGTGCGGATCGGGGGCGTCCCGCAGGGACTTGGCGAGGACGACGGCGTCCTCCAGCGCCATCGAGGCTCCCTGCCCGGTGGCCGGGGAGGCCACATGGGCCGCGTCGCCGACGAGGAGGATGCGGCCCGCGTGCCAGGCGGTGCCGAGCGGCATCTCGGTGACGTTGGTGACCATGATGCGGTCGGCGCAGGCCGCGACGATGTCGCCGGCGGGGGTGGGGTCCTTGCGCAGGAGGCGGAGCAGCTCGTCGCGCCGGTCGGTGGCCGTGCGGTAGGCTGGCCCGTCGGCGGGCAGCGGGTCGCCTGCGATGCGGGCGAACCAGTACGTCTGCCCCGTGGGCGAGGGCGCGTAGCCGAAGGCGGCTTCGCTGCCGCGCACCATGGTGATGACGCCGGTGCCGTCGGTCACGGGGGCGCCGTCCGTGTAGCCGTAGAAGACGCGCTGGCCCGCATACCGGGGCTGCACCGCGGACCCGAGGACGAGCCGGCGCACGGTCGAGTTCAGGCCGTCCGCGCCGACGAGGAGGTCCGCGGTGGCGGTGCCTCCGTCGGAGAAGTGCGCGGTGACGCCGTCGGGGCCGCCCGCCACGGACACCAGCCGGGTGCCATGGTGCACGCAAATGCCGCGCCGGGCGGCCTCCGCCTGCAGGGCCGAGTTCAGCTCGCCGCGGCGCAGACAGCGGAAGCGCAGGGCCGGGTCGTCCGCCTCGCCCAGCGGTGCCTGTGTCAGCTCGGCGCCCCGGCTGTCGAGCAGGCGCAGCGAAGTCAGCGGAAAACCGATGGCCGTGACGGCGTCCGTGGCGTCGAGCTGGGCGAGGGCGCGCATGCCGTTGCTCGCCAGGGTCAGGAAGGCGCCGAGATCTTCGGCCGCGTCGGGATGCGACTCGAAGACCGTGACGCCGAAACCCGCCTTGTCCAGGCCCAGCGCTGCCGCCGTGCCCGCGATTCCGCCGCCGACCACCATGACGCTCGTCGCAGCCATCCGTGTCACACTCCGCTCCCGCCGACCATGTGGGCTGCATCCATCTAAGGGCAGCGCCGGGTTCGCGGAGAGTGCCGGGGGCCGAGAACCGGACAGGCCCGGGGGTGCGGCGGGGCGGCGCGTGTCCGGTTCCCCACCGGATCCTGCCGGGCCGGTGCTGTCCCCTCGGCCCGGCAGGATCCTTGGCCGGCCTGCCACGCGGCGAGCCGCTCGTGCATGGCGGCTACGTCCCCGGACAGGGCGCCCTTGTCAGCGCAGCCCTGAGGTGCAGCCCGGTGACGTCGGTGCCGCGGGGCCGCAGCTCCAGGCGCACGCAGGTCAGCGGTACGGCGTCGGGGTGGGTGATGGTGTGCGGGTCACGGGCGGTGGCGTAGACCTTGGCGGCGCCGCGGGCGCCCGGACTCCGGGTGACGAAACCGGTTGCTAGCATGTAGCGATCATGACAATTCCGGGGTAGGTATGCCCCTATGGCGTTATGTCGATCACGATCGGGACGGACCAGGTTCGCGGCGTTCACCGCCGTCGTCGCACTCATGGTCGCGGGCTGCCAGGACGGCGGGGGCTCCGCCACCGACGGCGGGCGGCAGAAGCTGACCGTGGCGGCACTGCCGCTCACCGACTCGGCCGCCCTCTATCTCGCCCGGGACCGCGGGCTGTTCGCCAAGGAGGGCCTGGACGTCGACATCCGGCCCGTACAACAGAGCATCCAGGCGCTGCCCGCGCTGATCAAAGGCCAGGTGAACGTGATCGCGAGCGCCAACTACGTCACCTACCTCCAGGCGTACGAGAAGGGCACCCTGGACCTGCGCATCCTCGCCGAGGGCGTCCGGATCGCCCCGCACATGATGGACGTCCTCGTGTCCAAGGACTCGGCGATCAGGACGCCGGCCGACCTCGCGGGCAAGAAGGTCGCCGTCGCCGTCCTCAACAACATCCAGTCGCTGACCCTGAACGCGATCCTCGACGCCCAGGGCGCCGGCCGGCCCGTCTACCGGCAGATCCTCTTCCCGCAGATGGGTCCCGCCCTGGAGCGGGACCAGGTGGACGCCGTCCACGCGGTCGAGCCCTTCGACACTGCGATCCAGGGCGAGCTGGGCGCCCGGGTGCTGCTGGACGCCGGCTCGGGGCCGGCCCTGGGCCTGTCCGCCAGCGGATACGTGACCACGCGGGCCTTCACGCAGAAGTACCCGAAGGCGGCGGCGGGCTTCCGGCGTGCCGTCGAGGCGGCCTCGAAGATCGCCGCTGAGGATCCGCGGGCCGTACGCACGGAGCTGCCGAAGTACACCAAGGTCACCGCGGACCAGGCCAGGTCGATCCACCTGCCCACGTATCCGGTGACCGCCGACGCCGCGCAACTGCGCCGTCTCGTCCGCCTCATGCGCGAACAGGGCCTGCTGAAGAAGAACCTCGACCCGGCGCCGTTGCTGGCCCCATGACGCGACGTCAGGAGCTGCTGCTCGGCGTCCTCGGCGCGGTGCTGGCCTTCGGCGCCTGCGAGGCGGTCTCCCGGGCCGGGCTCGTGCGGCGCAGCTATCTGCCGCCCGCCTCCGACGTCCTCGCCCGGGCCGCGCAACTGGCGGGCGACCGGGCCTTCCTCGACGGCGTCGGGGCCACGCTGCGGGCCTGGGCGCTGGGCCTCGGCCTCGCCTGCGCGATCGCCGTACCGCTGGGGCTGCTGCTGGGCGCGGTGCCGCTCCTCGACGCCGCCCTGCGCGCGATCGTCGAGTTCCTGCGGCCGTTGCCGTCCGTCGCGTTGATCCCGCTGGTGTCGCTGCTGCTCGGATCGGGAACCACGGCGGAGGTGACGCTGATCGCGTACGCGTCCCTGTGGCCGGTGCTGTTCAACACCGTCTACGGCCTCGCCGAGACCGATCCCCTCGCCAAGGACACGCTGCGTACCTTCGGCTTCGGGCGCCTCGCGGTGCTGCTGCGGGTGGAACTGCCCGGCACCGCACCGTTCATCGCCGCCGGGGTGCGGATCTCCGCCGCGGTCGCGCTGATCCTGGCCGTCGCCTCGGAGATCCTGTCCGGGTTCGGCCAGGGGCTCGGCATCTTCATCGCCCAGGCCGAGACGGCCACGGACGGCACCCGGGACGTCCTCGCGGGCGTCGTGTGGGCGGGCACCCTGGGGCTGGTGATCAACGGCGTACTGGTCGGGGCCGAACGGCGGCTGTTCCGCTGGGCCCACGAAACCCCGCCCGCGCGGCGGCAGCCGGGGCCGGAGCGGCAGGAGGCCCGCACATGACGGCGGACCGGCGCCGGGCGCACCGTACTCCGGAGGGCTCCCGCACACACATGTCCCGGACCCCTGACGAGTCCCGCACCGGGCAGGCCCGCACCCCTGATGGCTCCCGCCCCGGCAAGGCCCTCGCCTCTGACGGCTCCCGCACGTGCCCTGCCCCTGCTGTGCAGAACTCCCGCTCCCGTTCCCGCCCGGCCCGTGCCGCCGTCCCCCTGCTGCTGCGCTGGTCGGTGCTTCTGGCCGCCGTCGTCGGCTGGGAGGCGGCCGCCCGTGCGCACGGCAGCGTGTACTTCCCGCCCCCGCTGCGTATCGCCCGCCACGCCCACGGCCTGTGGTTCTCCGGGCCTCTCGGCCACCTGTTCCTCACCCGGGCGGCCGTCGACACCATCCTGCCCAGCCTCGGGCGGATGGCGGCGGGATTCGTGCTCGCCGCCGTCGCCGGGATCGCCCTCGGAATCGCGGTGGGCCGCTCCCGGCGGGCGTACGCGCTGTGCAACCCGGTGCTCCAGTTCGCGCGGGCCGTTCCGCCGCCCGCCCTGGTGCCGGTGTTCGTCGTCGTCCTCGACTTCGGTACGCCCATGCAGGTGGCGTCGATCGCGTTCAGCGCCCTATGGCCGGTGCTGGTCAACTCGGCCGAGGGCGCCCGGGCCACGGACCCGCTGCGGCTGGAGGTGGCCGCGGTGCTGCGGCTGACGGGGCCCGAGCGGCTGTGGTTCCTCGTGCTGCCGTCCGCGCTGCCCCGGATCTTCGCGGGCCTCAGGCTGAGCCTGTCGCTGTCCCTGATCCTGATGGTCTTCTCGGAGCTGCTGCCGGGGACCGCCGACGGCATCGGCTTCACGCTCACCGACGCCCAGACCCGGTCCGACCTGCTCACCGTGTGGTCCGCGCTGATGCTGCTCGGCGTCCTCGGTTTTCTCCTCAACACCGGCCTGCTGGCGGTCGAGAGGCGGCTCATCGGACCGGGGAGGTCCTCGTGACGGCAACGGTGCGCGACGCGGTCGTCCGGTTCCTGCGGGACACCGGCATGACGACGGTCTTCGGCAACCCGGGTTCCACGGAGCTGCGCATGGTCCGTGACTGGCCGGACGACTTCACCTATGTGCTCGGGCTCCAGGAGTCCACCGCCGTGGGTATGGCGGCCGGACACGCCCTCGGCACCCGGCGCGCGGCTTTCGTCAGTCTGCACTCGGCCGGCGGAGTGGGGCATGCGCTCGGCGCCGTCTTCAACGCTTTCCGCGACCGGGTGCCCCTGGTGATCGTGGCGGGCCAGCAGGCACGCGCGCTGATCCAGCTGCGGCCGTTCCTCGGCGCCGACGACCCGGCCCTGTTCCCGCGTCCGTACGTGAAGTACGCCCGCCAGCCGGAGCGGGCCGAGGACGTGCCGGCCGTGCTCGCCGAGGCGTACCGGATCGCGATGACGCATCCGCGCGGCCCGGTCTTCGTCTCCGTGCCCGAGGACGACTGGGACCGGCCCGCCGAGGCGGTCGCGCCCCGCATGGTGCACTCCGCGTTCACGGCCCGCCCGGAGGTCCTCGCCGGCCTCGCCGCCCGGCTCGACGCCTCAGCCCGCCCAGCCCTGGTGGTCGGCCCCGGCGTGGACGACGAGGACGCGCTGGACGAGGTCCGGGCGCTGGCCGAGCGGCTCCGGGCCGGGGTCTGGATCAGCCCCCTGTCCGGCCGCTCCGGGTTCCCGGAGTCGCACCCGCTGTTCCAGGGCTTCCTGCCACCGGTCGCCGGCCCGCTGGCCGCACGCCTGGCGCCGTACGACGTGGTGGTGGCCCTCGGCGCACCGGTGTTCACGTACCACGTGGCGGACGGCGGGCCGCCGCTTGCGCCGGGCACCGAGCTGTTCCACCTGGACTGCGATCCGGGGCAGGCCGCCTGGCTGCCCACCGGCACCAGCATCGTGACGACGCTGGGGCCCGCGCTGGCCCGGCTCGCCGAGCTGGTGAAGGAAGCGGACCGCGACCCGCCGCCGCCCCGCCCCGCACCCCCGGCGGCTTGCGCGCAGGGGCCTCTCACCCCGGAGCTGTTCTTCGATCTGCTGCACGCCCGGCTGCCGCGCGACCGGGTGCTCGTCGAGGAGGCCCCCAGTCATCGTGACGCCCTGCACGCGCGCGTGCCGGTGGACCTGAGCGGCGGCTTCCTCACCACGGGCAGCGGAGCGCTCGGCTGGGGCCTGCCCCTCGCGGTCGGCCGGGCGCTCGCCGACGGCCACCGGGTGGTGTGCGTGGTCGGCGACGGCTCGGCGCTCTACTCCGTGCAGGCCCTGTGGAGCGCGGCCCGGTACGCGGCACCCGTCACCTACGTGCTCCTCGACAACGGCGGGTACGGGGCCGTCCGCGCGCTGGGCCGCCGGATCGGTATCGCGCACGTTCCCGGTACGGACATCGAGGGCATCGACTTCACGGGCCTCGCGCAGTCCTTCGGCTGCCCCGCGGCCCGCGCCGAGCGCCCCGACGAACTGCCGGCCGCTCTCGACCACGCTCTGGGCCTGGGCGACGACGCGGGCCCGTTCCTGCTCCAGCTGCGGGTGACCGGCAGCGCGGGCGCCCTGTACGAGCCCTGGGCCGGGTGAGGGATGCTGCGTCTCGACTCCGTGCGCCAGCGCTACGGCGACCACCCCGTGCTGGACGGCATCAGCCTGACCGTGCCCGATGGCCAGCTGCTGTGCGTCGTCGGTCCGTCCGGCTGTGGCAAGTCCACGCTCCTGCGCACCATCGCCGGGCTGCTGCCCGCGCACGAGGGCACGATCACGGTCGACGGCACTCCGGTGACCGGCGTACCCGAGCGGCTCGCGGTCGTCTTCCAGGAGTACGGCCGCTCGCTGCTGCCCTGGCTCACCGTCCGCGACAACGTGGCCCTGCCCCTGCGGCGCCGGGGCCTTCGACGGGCGGCCCGGCACGCCGAGGCCGAGGCCATCCTCGAACGCGTCGGCCTGTCCGGGGTGGCCCGCCGGCATCCCCGGCAGCTCTCGGGCGGAATGCAGCAGCGCGTCGCCATCGCCCGCGCGCTGGTCTGCCGGCCCTCCCTGCTGCTCATGGACGAGCCGTTCGGCTCCCTGGACGCCCGTACCCGCGAGGACCTGGAGGACCTGCTCCTCGAAGTGCACCGCGCCGACGGCACGACCATCGTGTTCGTCACCCACGACATCGACGAGAGCGTCTACGTCGGCGACCGCGTCGTCGTCCTCTCCCACGGCCCCGGCTCTCGTGTCGTCCGGGATCTGGCGGTCGACCTGCCCGGCGAGCGCGACCAGATCGGCACGCGGGGCCTGCCCGGTTTCGTGGCGCTGCGCACGGAGGTGGGACGGGCGGTGCGGCACGGCGAGTGAGGCCGGGGCATCCTGGGAGCCGTACCCGGAGGCCGGGAGGTGCGGGCATGCGGTGGTGGGCCGGTGGTTGCGTGGTGGCCGCGGTCGTCGTGCTGGCGGGCTGCGGGGCGTCGACAGGCTCAGGGGCCAGGTCGTCCGGGAGCCGCTCGCCGCAGCCGTCGCACCCGGCTGCGTCCCCCACCGCGGCCACGGCCTCCGCGTCGGCGGGCACGTGCGCCGCCGGGCATGCGGAGGTCATCGTCTCGCCCGGTGATCCGGTCCGGCGGCGGCTGTGCGTGCGGCCCGGGACCGTGGTGACGCTCGTGCTGCGGCCGCGCGTGGACGACAAGCGGTGGGCGGGCGCGCTCAGTTCCGCCCCCGCCCTCGTGCTGCCGTCCGGATGGCGCCTGGACGGTGACGGCACCGCCCACGCGACCCTGCGGTGCGCGGGCACCCGGGGCGGTACGGCCGAGATCACGCTGGAAGCCAAGGCACCGGATGTGGCGGGTGCCGCGCGGGGCGTGTTCACGCTGGAGGTGAGCGTGGTGCCGTATCCGCAGAACGGGTGACCCCGCGGCTGCCGGGGTCACCCGTTCCTCGGCCCTGCGGGCCGGTCAGTCGAGGTCGCGCAGCCTGATGGCGTGGATGCCCCGGCCGTGGGTGGCCGCGTACAGCGTGCCGCCGTCCGGGCTCGTCTTCAGCTGGAGCACGGCGACGGCCGGGAGGCGCCCGACGCGCTGCCACTTGGTGTGGCCCGGCGCCCGGTGGACGACGCCGAGGTCGGTGGCGACGGCGAGGCCGCCGTCGGCCGTCACCAGCGCGGAGTCGGTCGGCACGTCGGGGAGGTTCGCCGAGATGTCCGTCCAGGTGGTGCCGCCGTCCGTGGACTCGAAGACATGGCCGACGCCCGCGCCCGGGCCCTCGGTCCAGTGCCGGGAGAAGCCGTTGACCGCGAGGAAGACGTGGTCGGCGTTCTTCGGGTCGATGGCGAAGCCGCTCAGGTAGCGGTTGGGCACGGTCCCGTCCGCCGGCAAGGTGATGTCGTGCCAGCCGGTGCCGTCCGCGTTGCCGACGGCGATGCCACGGGCGAAGCCCTGGTTGTTGCACGGGCCGCACCAGGCGGCGTAGATCTTCCCGCCGGAGGCCGCGACGGCGGTCGCGACCCGGCCGGCGCCGAAGTCGTGCACGCTGGTCCACTCCGAGCCGCTGCGGATGGCGTAGCCGTGGTTCTGCACCCAGATGTGGCGGCCGCCGGCGATCCAGGTGCCGCTGTCCTTCGCGTCGGCGGCGAGCGGGGCGATGAAGCGGGCCTCGCTGGTGGCGTTGTCGGCCGGCGCGACGTTGTACGACGTGACCTTGCTCGGGTCCGTGGCCCAACTGCCGTCGTTGACAGCACAGTTCTGGGTGATCTGAACCGCGAGGTAGACGTACTCCTCAGCGATGTCGCAGCCGTTGGCGGGGTCGGTGAGGGTGTCGCCGCCGTCGCCGCCGAAGTCGGAGCCCATCACCTTGTCGTTGCTGCGCAGCACGGACTGGCCGTTGTCCTGCAGGCCGCCGGTGACGGACAGGCCGCCGTGGTCGAGGTCCCTGCCGATGCCGACGGAGTAGTACTGGAGGGTGTCGATGGTGCCGTCGTTGAGGGACGTCCAGTCGGTGGCGTGGCCGGAGGCGTCCTGGGAGCCGCCGGCGGGGCGCTTGTAGACGCCTCCGTCGTTGCCGACGTACACCCAGCTCCTGCCCTGGTAGCGGCCGATCGCCACGCCGTGCTGGTCGGAGTGGGTGGTCTGGTGACAGTCGCCGGTCTGCCGGGCGGGGTCGATGCGCCAGCAGGAGAAGGGGAAGTTCCAGTACGGGCCGACCGTGGACCAGGTGGTGCCGCCGTCCTTGGTCTCGTAGACCTCCTCGAGACCGGCGTACACGTGCTGCGGGTCGCTCGGGTCGACGGCGAGGAACTGGTTGTACCAGGCCTGGACGCCCGGCATGTAACCGGCTGTGGTCAGCGCCGAGTTGTCGGCGGCCAGGCCCTTGTAGTCGGCGATCTTCGTCCAGGGGCCGGCCGGCGAGCCGGACTTGGAGACGAAGATGCCCTCCAGGCCGCTGTCCGGGTTGGTGTTCAGCTGCTCGGGCGACTGGTCGATGGCGTAGTAGCGGGAGCCGTCGGCGGAGCGGGCGAAGGTGACGTTGCCGATGTTGTCGGCGTCGGCGGGGAGGTCACCGAGGCCGCCGGTGATCCGCGTCCAGGTACCGCCGGTCTCGGTGTAGAAGCCGTTGTAGTCGTCGCCGCTGCGCCAGCCGACGGCCAGGACCACCTTGGACGGGTCCTTGGGGTCGATGGCGATGTCGTTGGCGATGTTCTTGTACGGGGCGGCCGGGTCGCCCGCCTTGGAACCGCCCGGCAGATAGTCGGGGTTGGGGGCGAACTCCAGCGTCCAGGGGCCGCTCAGCCGCTTCATGGAGTGGCTCCACACGCCTTTGCTGGTGGCCGCCCACACCTTGCCCCCGCCGAAGCGCAGTTCGTGGATGGTGGTGCTCTCCAGCTCGGTGCTGCCGACCCGGCGGCGCGGGGAGAAGGTGCCGTGGTGCGGGTGGGCCAGGACGTAGACACCGCTGCCGAGGTAGGCGTCCGCGTTGGTGGTGGCCTCGCCGGTGCCCAGCCACAGCCGTCCCGCTCCGTCGACGGCGAGGGCGCCGGTGGACTGGGCCGGCAGCCGGTCGCTGATGGGCTGCCAGTGGCCGCCTCCGGTGCGTGAGCGCCACACTCCGCCGCCGGCGCTGCCCGCGTAGACGTAGCCGTCGTCGTCGGCCGCGAGCGCGGCCATGCGGCCGGTGACGTTGCCCGATCCGCCGCTGGAGTTGGAGTCGATGTCGCGGTAGCGCGGGTCGTCGGAGTTGTACGGCAGACCGGTGATGTGGCGCCAGCTGCCGCCGGTCTCCGGGAGCTTCTGAAGGCTGCTCCAGGCGGCGCCGTACGCACCCGGTGCGACGACACCGGGTGAGGTGCGGGCCTCGGCGTACTGATCGGCTCCCTCGGCGATCTCGTCCGCCTCGTTGCCGTCGTCGTCATCGGCCCGCAGATGCGGGGAGATGACGCCCACCGACTTCTGGCGCTCCTTGGCGAGCCGGTCGAGCGTACGGACTCCGAAGGGGACGGCGCCGCCGTGACCGGAGGCGGCGGACGGGGGTATCGCGACGAGCGCGGCGGACGCGGTGAGCGCACAGACGGTGAACCACCGTCTTCTGCGGGTGGGCACAGGCACCAGAACCTCCCGGACGGGCATCGACACTGCCGACGCAGGAGACCCGACCACACGCACAGGAAAACGTCCGCCACTTGACGCGCATTTGACGAGTACCTGCCAGTAACTGCCCGTCCGGCCCGCGATGTTCCGGGGGTCAGTCCGAGCGAGGGCCGCCCGTGGGCGATGCGGCGTCGGCCGTCCGGTCCTGGGTGCGCAGGTGGCCCACCGTCTTCAGCAGCCGGTCGGCGGGCTCGCGCAGCCGGGGATGGGCCAGGACCGTGTTGCGCAGGCCGCGTACCGGCCGGCGCCACAGGCGTTGGGCCAGGGCCACGGGGTGCGGGCGGGCGGCGAAGCCCTCGCAGACCCGCAGTTCACGGGTCTTGAGCCAGTCCTTGTACTCCTTGTCGCCGCGCCCCAGGTCGACCAGGGTCACCCCGTGTCGGGCGGCCGCCTCGGCCGTCCTCAGGTGCATCATCAACCCCGGTGAGTAGTAGTGGAGTTCGGGGTCGTACGCGGTGAACCAGGCGGCCAGGACCGTGCTGGAGCGGGGACCGAAGTGGGCCGCGACCGGACGGTCGCCGGCGTAGAGCACGGACAGCACGCCGGTGAAGTGCTCCTCACGGACGTGGAAGAGGTGGTCCACCAGGTCGACGATCCAGGGCCGCGAGAAGCGGTCCATGCGTCCCGTCCGGCGGTACTGGGCGGACTTCCACCGCATGAGCGTGCGCAGGGCCTGGGGATCGCGCTCGTCGAACACGAACCGCACCTCGCCGATGTCCCGCCCGAGGCGGCGCTCCTTCTTCAGGGTCGTCTTGGCCAGTCCCGGGTAGGCGCCGCGCAGCCACTGCGCGTAGTCGCCGTCGCCGGGCTTCACATCGATCACCGGTGAGGCGAAGGTGCCGGTGACGTACGGGGCGAACGGCCGCTGTTCCTGGACGAGATGGTCGAACTCGAAGATGCTGAGCCCGCAGGCGCGCAGCAGTTCCCCGGCGTCCCAGGTGACTCCGGGCCGGTGCACGAGCCCCTGGCAGTCGGACAGCCCGAGTCCGATGGCCCGGCCGGTGCCGAAGGGCCCCCGCTCGTACGGGAGGAAGCCGACCGGTTCCCCGCCCTCGCGCAGCACCGCCACCCGCGTGCCGCCGCGGTGGCGGCCGACCCCGATCGTGAACTCCGGTGCCAGGAACGGGTTGGCGTATTCGGGCGACTCGTCCATCGCCCGGTGCCAGGCTCCGCGCAGTGCGGAGGTCAGGTCGCCGGGTCTGTGGATGGTGATCTCCACGTCAGCCCTCCCGCCCTTCCGCCGGCTCCGCGAGCGATGGGCCGCCTGCGGCACAGGCCGGTGCGGCGTGTGGATCATGGCTCATGGATCGCATGGGCGACCGCTCCCCCCATGACGCGCCGGGCGCGTCCTGCCATTTCTGCCGATGTCTACGGATCCCCTCCGTGCGCCGATGCCCAAACGTCGCGAAACCGTACGCACACTGTCAAGGGTGCCTCAGGCGACGGATGATCCGCCATGGGTCTGCGGACATCGGTGACGAGTCAGGACGGATTGCGTGATTGTCCCGCTCTTCCGGCCGGGCTGCTCCCCTCAGCCGGGCCTGCGTGATGCGCCCGCTTCCTCATCCGGGCCGCACCGCCCCGCCTGCGGGAACGGGACGAGAGCCTGCTGGTGCGGATCGGCAGCTCCAGCCTCCTGGCGGCTGCCCGCCGCTCCTGGCGCCACACTTGGCCACGAAGGCTGCGAGGGACGCGCCGGGGGTCGGTTACGCCCGCGAGCTGATCCGGTCCGGCATCGACACCGCGACCGCCGTCCCCGGCGCGTTCATCTCGGGCGCCGACCACTTCGCCCACGCGGGCACCCCGCCGACACCGGCCGGCCCGTCGCGGAATTGGACCGACGATCCGCCGATCGAGAGGATTTCCCGAGCCGTTCGCGAACGCCATGCTCCGGCAGCCGTCCGAGCAGGGTCTGGTGCGCACGGCCCGGCGGCACCAGAGTGGATCAGCGTCCGGAGCACCACGGCACCTACGAAAGGCGGTACGCCTTGTCCTCCCCAGAGCAACCCGGTGATCTGCTGGCCACCATGCCCTTCGCCGCCGGTCTCGGCATCGAGCTGCGCGAGGCCACGGCCGAGCGCACCGTCGGCAGTCTGGGCTGGTCCCCGGACATCTGCACGGCGGGCGGTGCCCTGCACGGCGGGGCGCTGATGGCGCTGGCGGACAGCGTGGGCGCCGTGTGCGCCTACCTCAATCTGCCCGAGGGGGCCGCCGGTACCTCGACGGTGGAGTCCAAGACCAACTTCCTGCGGGCGGTCACCGCCGGGCGCGTCCACGCCACGGCCCGCCCCCTGCATCTCGGCGGCACCCTCATGGTGGTGCAGACCGATCTGCGCGACGACCGGGACCGGCTGGTCGGCCAGACCACGCAGACCCAGATCGTGCTCCGGAAGAACACCGACTGAGCCGCACCGACACGAAGGCCGGCCCCGGCATCCGCAGGGGCCGGCCTTCGTCGTGCCCGGCCGTGATCCGCACCGCCGTATTGACATGAACCTGCGTCAACCCCGAGGCTTCGTGCTTGAAGTTGCTCGATTGGAGCTCGTTTCGAGCGCTTCCGCGCAGAAAGTGCAAGAACAGATCAGTCCGCGATGGTGCGATGGGAGCTGTTCCGCCGTGCGAAGACTCCGACACCGTGTGCCGTGGCCGTCCTGGGTTCCGCTGGGGCTGGCGGCCATCCTGGCCCAGGCCGTGCTCGCCGCCCCGGCACCCGCCGCGGCCGCCGCGCAAGCCGCCGGCGCCGCGCTCGACCCCGCTCACAGCAGCGTCGGCTGGCAGAGCCCGGTCTACGCCAAGGGCACCGGCGGCGGCACCGAGAGCTGCCCCGGCGCCGCCGCCGACCCCGACAACAAGGTCTGCGACCGCTTCGACCTGACCGTCTCGGTGCCGGACGGCTACTGGGACGACAACCCCGAGGGCGGCGTACCCCTGTCGATCAAGTGGGAGAAGCCCTCCGACGACTTCGACCTGTACGTCTACGACGACCACGGCAAGCAGGTGGCCTCCAGCGCCGGCACCGCCGACCCCGAGGCCACGGTGATCCCGCGCGCGTCGGGGACGTACCACGTCCTGGTCGTGCCCTACGACGTGCACGACAACTCCTTCACGGGCACCGCGTACCTGCCCGCGACCACCGACGCCGGCGATCTCACGTCCTTCTCGGGCGGCGACGGCAGCTACACGATCGGGGCGGGCTCGCTCACGGCCCGCGCGGACTTCCTGACGGGAGGTCAACTCCGCCTCCAGGCCGACCCGTCGGGCTCGCTCAGCGATCCGGCGGGTACGGCCATCGTGCGCAGGCAGCCCGCCCTCCAGCGGCACACCTCGTCCTTCGACGCGGGCGACTACTACGGCATCCGCTCCTCCGAGGCCGTGCTGCGTGTGTACAAGAAGCCGCTGCGGTTCGGGCTGTACCGACCCGACAACCGGACCCGGATCTGGCAGGAGGACAAGCCGCTGCGCTGGTCCACCGGCGGGATGCGGCAGAGCCTTGAGCGGGGTGCGGACGAGCAGTTCTTCGGCGGCGGCGAGCAGAACGGCAGCTTCTCGCACCGCGGGCAGACGATGTACGTGGCCAACAGCTTCGACTGGAACGAGGGCGGCTACAACAACTCCCAGCCGTTCTACCTCTCCAGCGCGGGCTACGGCGTCTTCCGCAACACCTTCGCGCCGGGCGTGTACACCTTCGGCTCGCCGGTCACCACCGGCCAGCAGGAACGGCGCCTGGACGCCTACTACTTCCTCGGTGACGCCAAGCACGTCATCGGCGCGTACACGAAGTTGGCGGGCAGGCCCTTCATGCCGCCGGTCTACGGCCTCGAACCCGGCGACTCGGACTGCTATCTGCACAACGCCAACCGGGGCGAGCGGCACACCCTGGACGCGCTGAAGATCGCCGACGGCTACACCGAGAACCAGATGCCGCTCGGCTGGATGCTGGTCAACGACGGCTACGGCTGCGGGTACGAGAACCTGGCACAGACGGCCCAGGGCCTGCAGGACCACCACGCTCAGCTGGGCCTGTGGACCCAGGACGGCATCGAAAAGCTCGCCGACCAGGTCAAGGCCGGCCAGCGGGTGGCCAAGCTGGACGTGGCCTGGGTCGGCAACGGCTACAAGTTCGCGCTGGACGCGTGCGACGCGGCCAAGGCGGGGATCGAGGACAACAGCGACGCGCGCGGGTTCGTGTGGCTGCCCGTGTCCTGGGCGGGTGCCCAGCGCTGCGGAGTCCTGTGGAGCGGCGACCAGAAGCTGTCCTGGGACTACATCCGCTGGCAGATCCCCACGTACGCCGGGGCGACGATGTCCGGCATCGCGTACAACACCGGTGACGTCGGCAGCATCTACCGCCACGACGCCAAGATGTACGCGCGCGACCTGCAGTGGAAGGCGTTCCTGCCGGCCATCATGACCATGGACGGCTGGGCGAGTGACCTCACCACCGGCAAGCCCGCCGACCAGCAGCCGTGGCGGGACGGGGAGCCGTACACCACCATCAACCGCAAGTACCTTCAGCTGAAGGAACGACTGCTGCCGTACATGTACACCCTGTCGGCCGAGGCGGCGAAGACGGGCGTGGGCGCGGTGCGCCCGCTCTGGCTGGAGTACCCGGAGGATGCCGGCACGCTGGGCGCGCAGGCCAAGTACGAGTTCCTGTCCGGCCCCGACTTCCTCGTCGCCCCGGTGTACCAGGACTCCGACACCCGTGACGGCATCTACCTGCCCAAGGGCACCTGGACCGACTACTGGACCGGCCGCACCTACCAGGGCCCCACCACCCTGAACGGCTACCACGCCCCGCTGGACACGCTGCCGCTGTTCGTGCGTGAGGGCGCGATCGTCCCCATGTGGCCCAAGGGCACGACGAGTTGGCAGACCCGCGACCGGCACGAGCTGGACTGGGACGTGTACCCGTCGGCACACGGCACCAGCCGCTACACGCTCTACGAGGACGACGGCGTGACACGCGACTTCGCCAAGGGCGCGGCAGCCACCCAGCGGGTGTCGGTGCATGCCGGTGCCGGGGCGACGACCGTCTCGGTCGGCGCGAGCAACGGCGACTACACGGGCAAGGCGGATGCGCGGTCGTACCGGTTCACGGTGCACGGTGACACCGCGCCCGGCCACGTGTTCCTCGACGGGCGGCAACTGCCGGACTCCGCCTGGTCGTTCGACAGCGACAGCCAGGTGACCACCATCCGCACACCGAGCCTGCCGCTCGGCCGCGGCTTCACCCTTCGCCTCACATGAGGAGCATCGAGTAAAGAACACGTATGGTCTAGTCCAAAGAGCTTTTTGGACTAGACCAACCCATTGACGTGACCGCAACAGCTCCCGGAGGCTGGGGCCCCCTCCCCACCCCACCCCTCTGGAGGCACGCAGTGAGACGTCTTCGCGCATGTCTGGGTGCGGCGGCCGTCGTCGGACTGGCCGCCGCGGGCACGACCGCGCTCGTCGCGGGCAACGCCTCGGGGGCGACCACCGCGCTGGACAACCGGTGGTACGCCGCAGCCCCCTACCTGATGCCGCTGGACAACGACCCGCCGGACCCGGCGGCCATCATGGACGCCACCGGCCTCAAGGCCTTCCAGCTGGCCTTCATCCTCGCGCCCGACGGCGGTGGCTGCTCCCCGACCTGGGGCGGCACGGCACCGGTCTCCTCCGACACGGCCGTCCGGTCGGCCATCGACACCATCCGCGCCAAGGGCGGTGACGTCTCCGTCTCCATCGGCGGGTACGGCGGCACCAAGCTCGGGCAGAGCTGCTCGGACGCGGCCTCCACGGCGGCGGCGTACCAGCAGGTCATCACCAAGTACGGACTGCACGCCATCGACTTCGACCTGGAGGAGCCGGAGTACGAGAACAGCGCAGCGATCAAGAACGAGATCGGCGCCGCGAAGATCCTGCAGCAGAACAACCCGGGCCTGTACGTCTCCGTGACCACGGCCGGTACCGCGGACGGCACCGGCTGGTTCGGCAAGCAGATGCTGCTGGAGGCCAAGTCCCAGGGGTTCACCCCGAACAACTTCTCCATCATGCCGTTCGACGGCGGCTTCAACGGTGCGGCGAGCCAGACCGGCGCGCTGACCAACTTCAACTCGATCCTGCAGTCCACGTTCGGCTGGGACCAGGCGACCGCCTACGCCCACGAGGGCTTCTCCGGCATGAACGGCCGCAGCGACACCGGCGAGTACTTCACCCAGGCCGACTTCCGGACCGTGCTGGACTACGCCACCAGTCACCACATGGACCGGTTCACGTTCTGGTCCCTGAACCGCGACCGCCAGTGCACACCGGCCGACAACGGCGGCCGCACCTCGGGCACCTGCTCCAGCGTGACCCAGAACTCCTGGGACTTCGCCACATACTCGGTGCAGTTCGCCGGGGTCACCCCGCCGACCAACACCCCCACCCCCAGTCCGACACCGACCCCCACGTCCTGCAAGACGGCCTGGAGTCCGACGGCGGTGTACACGTCCGGGAACGAGGTCTCGTACCACCAGCACAACTGGAAGGCCAAGTGGTGGACCCAGAACGAGGTGCCCGGCGCCGCCGAGTGGGGTCCGTGGCAGGACGAGGGCGCCTGCTGAACCTCTTGACGTGTCTGGTTCAGACCTCTAGCTTCACGGGTCACCGATGACCAAGGATGCGTTCAGCGTTCATCATGCTGAACGCATCCTTCTGGCGGAAGGACCCCCCACATGACCCGTCCCCGGCTCCTCGCGGCCGCGACCGCCGCGGGCCTCGCCCTCACCCTCAGCGTCCTCGGCGGCGGCAGCGCCGATGCGGCCGATCCGCATGTCGCGCCCGGCGGCAACTTCGACCTGTCGATCTGGCAGCTCCAGGAGCCCGTCGGCTCGCCCGGCTCCCCGACCACGATCCCCTCGTCCCGGCTCCAGGGCGCGAACGGCTACCAGGACGCCTACTTCTACACCGACACCCGTGACGGCGCGATGACCTTCTGGGCGCCCGAGAAGGGCGTGACCACGCCGAACTCGAACTACGCCCGCTCCGAGCTGCGGGAGATGAACCGGAACGGCAGCCCCGCCGACTGGGCGCTCGGCGGCTCGCACCGGATGAGCGCGACCCTGCGGGTGGTCTCGGTGACCAAGAACGTCTGCGTGGGCCAGATCCACCTGGGCTCCGGCGGCTCGTCCACCAAACCGCTGCTGGAGCTGTACCAGCACGCGAACGGCGACATCGTGCTCGGCACCGAGAACTCGCCGTCCGGCGGCCAGACCCCGCACACCGTGGGCCATGTGCCGGTCGGCAGGACATGGAGCTACACCATCGCCGTCTCCGGCGGGAACACCATCGACCTGACCGTCAACGGCACCACCACCCACTACGCCATCCCGTCGTCGTTCTCGCCGTACAAGCAGTACTTCAAGGCGGGTTCCTACAACCAGTCCTCCTCGGACAGCACCACGAACGGCGCCCGGGTCGCCTTCTACAAGCTCACCGTCTCGCACGGCTGACACGCGGCGCGACCTGCGCGATTGGTGCAACCGGGCGGACGGTCGTAGCGTCGAGGTGCACGCTGTGGGACACGGCACAACGGGTGGGAGCGACCATGCGCGCATCACTGGTGGGAACGGCGGTCACCCTCGCGGCGGGAGCCCTGCTCACCGCGGCCATGACCACGGCCTCGGCCAGCCCGCCGGATGCCACGGCCCCGAAGGCCGATCTCCCGCGGCCGGTGCTGGTCGACTGCCTGTGGCACCGCGACGTCCGCCCGGCCGACTTCATCCTGGCCTGCGGCGACGGCAACAGCCGCCTCCTCGGACTCCACTGGTCGCAGTGGGGTCCGAACGCGGCGACCGCCGTGGGCGTGAACGCGGTCAACGACTGCAAGCCGTACTGCGCGGCGGGCACCTTCCACTCGTACCGGGTGACCGTACGCCTGGACCGTCCGCAGCCGTGGAAGAAGGACCCGGACGTCCAGCACTACACCCGGATGATCCTCACCTACCAGGGCGCCCGGCCGGACGGCTTCCAACAGGTCGTGACCTACCCGCTCTGGGACTGACCGCCCCCGCCCCGCGGCCTGGCCCGTCACTCCGGCGCGCCGCGTGCGGCCCCATGTCGTGGGCCGCGCGGGCGACCCCGCGGCCCTGCTCCCCGGGCCGGTGACCAGGGCACCGTCATCTTTGTGTGGCCCCGCACGCCGGCGCCCCGTGCGCCGTACGAAGAGAGGTCACATGCCCCGACTCCCCCGCCTGGCCCGAGCCGCCACGGCCGCGCTCGCGCTCGGCCTGATCGCGGCGGCGCCCGCCACCGGCCACGAGCCGCTCGTCACGGAATCGCGCATCGTCGCCCACTTCGGCCTGGCCGCCGGGCAGACGCCCGAGAACATCGCACTGGAACGCGACGGCTCCGCCGACCTCACCTTCGCCTTCGCCCGGCAGGTCGCCCATGTCACCGCCGACGGGAAGACCCGCGACGGCAGGGTCCGGATCCTCGCCACCCTGCCGGCCGTGGCGAAGGCGGAGACACCCCTCGTGCACAGCGCCGCCGTCACCGGCATCGTCCGCACCCACGACGGCACGCTGTACGTCAACTACGCGACCGGCACGCACGAGACCGGCATCTGGCGCATCCCCGGCGCCGGCGGCGCGCCGGTGCGGATCGCCGAGCTGCCGTCGAACGGACTGCCCAACGGCCTGGCCCTCGACGAGCACCACGGCATGCTCTACGCCGCCGACTCGGCGCTCGGCACCATCTGGCGCGTCCCGCTGCCGGGCGGCAAGGCCACGGCCTGGGCGCAGGGCACGGAACTCCGGCCGCTCCAGGTGCCGCCCGGCTCCGGCTACGGCGCCAACGGCATCAAGGTGCACCGCGACGCGGTATGGGTGTCCAACTCCGACCGCGGGACGCTGCTGCGCTTCCCGCTCCGCCCGGACGGCTCCGCGGGCCCCGTCGAGACACGGGCCACGGGACTGGCCGGCATCGACGACTTCGCCTTCCCCGGGCAGGGGAGCAGCGTGCTGGCCGCGCTGAACAGCTCCAGCCAGGTCGTGCTGGTGCACCGGGACGGCACCCACACGGTGGTGCTGACCCGGAAGAACGGGCTGTCCAACCCGACCTCGGTGGCCGTACTCGGCCGCACCCTCTACCTGCCCAGCGGCGCTTTCGTCACCCGGAAGGACCCGAACCTGCTCCTCGCCCGCATGCGCTACGTGTTCGGCCGCCTCTAGCCGGATGCCGGCGCAGCTCACCGGGGACCGGCCGGTCGAGGTGGGGCGCGCTCGGCTCTGCCCCCCTCGACCCCCGCCGGCCGAGCGGCCGACTCAGGCGATCTCGACCAGCAGGTCACCGCCCTCCACCTGCTGGATCCGGTTGATGGCCAGCCGGGACACCCGCCCCGCCTTCGGCGCGGTGATCGTGGCCTCCATCTTCATCGCCTCGATGGTGGCCACGGTCGCGCCGGCCGCGACCTCGTCGCCCTCGGCGACCGCGAGCGTCACCACACCGGCGAAAGGCGCCGCCACATGGCCCGGGTTGGCCCGGTCGGCCTTCTCCGTCACCGGCACGTCCGAGGCCGCCGCCCGGTCACGGACCTGGATCGGCCGCAGCTGACCGTTGAGCGAGGACATCACGGTGCGCATACCGCGCTCGTCGGCCTCGCCGACCGCCTGCAGCTCGATCAGCAGCCGGACACCGGGCTCCAGGTCGACCGCGTACTCCTTGGCGGGCCGCAGGCCGTAGAAGAAGGCCTTGCTGTCCAGGACGCTGGTGTCGCCGAACGACTGGCGGTGCGTGTCGAACTCGCGGGTCGGGCCGGGGAACAGCAGCCGGTTGAGCGTCGCCCGGGTGTCCTTCGCGAGCCCGTCGCGGTCCTCTGTGGACAGCTCGGGGGCGGGCTTGGCCTCGCCGCGGCCCTGAAGGGCCTTGGTGCGGAACGGCTCGGGCCAGCCGCCGGGCGGGGTGCCCAGCTCGCCGCGCAGGAAGCCGATGACCGAGTCCGGGATGTCGAACCGGTCGGGGGTGGCCTCGAAGTCCGCCGGGGAGACTCCGGCGCCGACCAGGTGCAGGGCGAGATCACCGACCACCTTGGACGAGGGGGTCACCTTCACCAGGCGGCCCAGGATGCGGTCGGCGGCGGCGTACATCGCCTCGATGTCCTCGAAACGGTCACCGAGGCCGAGGGCGACGGCCTGGGTGCGCAGGTTGGACAGCTGACCGCCGGGGATCTCGTGGTGGTAGACACGCCCGGTCGGGGAGGCGAGGCCCGCCTCGAACGGGGCGTAGATCCTGCGGACGCCCTCCCAGTACGGCTCCAGGTCGCCGACCGCCTGGAGGTCGAGTCCGGTGGGCCGCTCGGAGTGGTCGGTCGCGGCGACCAGCGCCGACAGCGACGGCTGCGAGGTCGTACCGGCCATGGAGGCCACCGCGCCGTCCACCGCGTCGGCGCCCGCCTGGATCGCGGCGAGGTAGGTGGCGAGCTGGCCGCCCGCCGTGTCGTGCGTGTGCAGATGCACCGGCAGGTCGAACTCGCGGCGCAGCGCGGAGACGAGCTTGGCGGCGGCCGGGGCGCGCAGCAGTCCGGCCATGTCCTTGACGGCGAGGACGTGGGCGCCGGCCTCGACGATCTGCTCGGCGAGGCGCAGGTAGTAGTCGAGGGTGTAGAGCCGCTCGGCCGGGTCGTTGAGGTCGGCGGTGTAGCAGAGGGCGACCTCGGCGATCGCGGTGCCGGTCTCGCGTACGGCGTCGATGGCGGGCCGCATCTGGCCGACGTCGTTCAGGGCGTCGAAGACACGGAAGATGTCGATGCCGGTGGCGGCGGCCTCCTGCACGAAGGCGTCGGTGACCTCGGTCGGGTACGGGGTGTAGCCGACGGTGTTGCGGCCGCGCAGCAGCATCTGGAGGCAGATGTTGGGTACGGCCTCGCGCAGGGCGGCCAGCCGCTCCCACGGGTCCTCGGCGAGGAAGCGCAGGGCGACGTCGTACGTCGCGCCGCCCCAGCACTCCAGGGACAGCAGCTCGGGCAGGGTGCGGGCGACGACCGGGGCGACGGCGAGCAGGTCCTTGGTGCGGACCCGGGTGGCGAGCAGCGACTGGTGCGCGTCGCGGAACGTGGTGTCGGTGACGCCGATGGTCGGAGACTCGCGCAGGTGCCGGGCGAAGCCCTCGGGGCCGAGGTCGACCAGCCGCTGCCGCGAGCCGGCCGGGGGCTCGCCGGCCGCGAGCAGCGGCAGCTTGGTGACCGGGTCGAGCAGGTCGGGGCGCTCGCCGTGCGGCTTGTTGACGGTGACGTCGGCGAGGTAGGTGAGCAGCTTGGTGCCGCGGTCGGCGGAGTGGCGGGCGGTGAGCAGGTGCGGGCGCTGCTCGATGAAGGAGGTGGTGACCCGCCCCGCCTGGAAGTCGGGGTCGTCCAGGACGGCCTGGAGGAAGGGGATGTTGGTGGCCACACCCCTGATGCGGAACTCGGCGACGGCACGCCGGGCGCGCCCGATGGCGGCCTTGAAGTCCCGTCCCCGGCAGGTGAGCTTGACCAGCATCGAGTCGAAGTGCGCGCTGATCTCCGTACCCGCGTGGGTGGTGCCGCCGTCGAGCCGGATGCCGGAGCCGCCCGGCGAGCGGTAGGCGCTGATCCGGCCGGTGTCCGGGCGGAAGCCGTTGGCCGGGTCCTCGGTGGTGATACGGCACTGAAGAGCGGCACCGCGCAGGGTGACCGTCTCCTGGGACAGTCCGAGGTCGGCGAGGCTCTCGCCGGAGGCGATGCGCAGCTGGGCCTGGACCAGGTCGACGTCGGTGACCTCCTCGGTCACCGTGTGCTCGACCTGGATGCGCGGGTTCATCTCGATGAAGACGTGGTTGCCGTCCCGGTCGAGGAGGAACTCGACGGTGCCCGCGTTGCGGTAGCCGATCTCGCGGGCGAAGCGCACCGCGTCGTCGCAGATACGGTCCCTGAGCTCCGGGTCGAGGTTGGGTGCGGGCGCCAGCTCGATGACCTTCTGGTGGCGGCGCTGCACCGAGCAGTCCCGCTCGAAGAGGTGGATCACGTTGCCCTCGCCGTCGGCGAGGATCTGCACCTCGATGTGGCGCGGGTCCACGACGGCCTTCTCCAGGAAGACGGTCGGGTCGCCGAACGCGGACGCGGCCTCGCGGGAGGCCGCCTCGATGGACTCGCGCAGCTGGGCGGGGTCCTCCACGCGGCGCATGCCGCGCCCGCCGCCGCCCGCGACCGCCTTCACGAACACCGGGAAGCCGATCTCCTCGGCGGCACGGACGAGTTCGTCGACGTCGTTGGAGGGCGCGGAAGAGCCCAGCACGGGCACGCCCGCCGCCCGGGCCGCGGCGACCGCGCGGGCCTTGTTGCCGGTCAGCTCCAGCGTCTGCGCGCCCGGGCCGACGAAGGTGATGCCCGCCTCCTCGCAGGCGCGGGCGAGTTCGGGGTTCTCGGACAGGAAGCCGTAGCCGGGGTAGACGGCGTCGGCGCCCGCCCGGCGTGCGGCGCCCACGATCTCCTCGACGGAGAGATAGGCCCGCACGGGATGCCCCGGTTCCCCGATCTCGTACGCCTCGTCGGCCTTCAGCCGGTGCAGCGAGTTACGGTCCTCGTGCGGGAACACGGCGACCGTGCGCGCACCGAGTTCATAGCCCGCCCGGAACGCGCGAATCGCGATCTCTCCACGGTTGGCGACCAGCACCTTGCGGAACATCCTGGATTCCCTTCAGCTGCCTGGCGGCGACGAACACCATGGTGTCAGCCATGCCCTGCCGTACGTCGCGGCAACATTAGGGGGTGCCCGCCCGGGTCGAAGTGCGAAAAGCGTCACATTGACGTGGTGCGGACATGCCAGGGGCCGGGCTGCCGGGCAGGGCACCGGAGGGGCTGGGGCTCTCGGTGCGTACGGGTGCGGGTACGGATTCCGGCCGCGGTGGTGCGGGCTCGGGGTGCCGCGGCGCGCGCAGGGACCGTACGAAGGACCTCAGCCGCTCCCTGCGGCCGTGCAGGAGTCCCAGCACGACCGCCGTGCCCACGGCGATCAGGTGCTCCCGGCCGGCGAGGTTCGGGACGGCGATCGATTCCCACACCATCGAGCCGCCGGTCAGGGTGAACACCACGGGCGCGCGCCGGACGACGGCGAGATAGGTGAACAGACCCACGACCGCCGCGGACGGTCCGGTGTCCAGCACCTTGCCGCACTCGGGCGGCAGTCCTAACCCCCACCAGCCGGGGCCGAGCGCGATCATCACGCGTGCGGTGAGGGTGCCGGCCAGGGTGGTGATGTAGGCGATCGCCAGCGTCCGGCGCCGGCCGAGGGCCAGTTCGGCGAGCGCGAAGGCGAGGAACAGCTGAGTGATGCCCGCCCACACCGGCAGGTCGAGCGCCGGGACGTACAGCGACACCGGGGTGCGCAGCAGGGAGAGCCACAGCGGCACGTCGGCCTTGACGCCGCCGAGCCTCGTCACCCACAGCGCTCCGGTCGGGTGCTGGGCGAGGTCGTGGAAGAAGATGACGCCGAACGCGGCGACGAACGCCAGCACCAGCCCGGACAGTCCGCGTCGCGCGAGCCGGCGTATCGGGTCGACGACGATGGCGTACCACTCCGCCCGCAGCGTGCGCCCGGTGAACCGGGCGAGACGGGCGAGCACGGAGCGGATCCACCCCTTGCGGTCGTCACTGCTCCGGTCGGCCCTCATGAGACACGGCAGCCCATCGCCTCCGGGTCCCCCGCCACCTGCATCGCCCCCTTGGCCCCGCTACCGGCGTTCCGGCCGCGCGAGGAATTTTATGGTCTTCCACCCGTTTTCAGCCACTATCGCGCAAATGTACGATTCCGCCCGGGTCGGTCCGTCCTGGGCAGAGCTCTCAGTTCAGCGAGCCGGGGGCCGGTCGTCAAGATCCCCGCAACCTGCGGCGCCGTGAGAAGAAACCGGTGCACGGAAGGCAACCCGGGCAGCTTCGGAACCGTCCCCCAACGGGGGTGTCTGTCCGTACACTCCCGAGGCGCCCGGTTCACGGCCAACGCGCAGGTACGACGGTCCACTCCATGGAACAACACCGGAACCTCTCAAATGCGATCACCAACTCTCGTATAGTGACGGCCGGTTCACCCTCGAAGCGTCATCCCGTGCACCCGCCCCTGCTCGCCCTTTCTGCCGCGAGGACCAGACCGGACCGATGACCGCGCCCACGCACCCCGGCGACCGACCTTCCTTCCGTACGTTCGTTTCCGCCCTCGCCGTGACCGGTGTGCTGTCGGCGCTCGTGGTCCTCGCGGCCGTCTTGGCCGCGCCGGACTCCGTGCGCGCTCCGCTCGCCTGGGGCGCGGGCACGGCCGCGGTCGTGCTCTGCGCGGCCGCGGCCACGGCGGCGCACGCCCTGGGCTGCGCGCGCGCCACCCGCCGCAGACTGGAGAGCGTCACCCGGGACATCGGCCGGCTTCTGCAGCAGCAGGCCCGCACGGCGGAGGAGACGCGTCAGGAGCAGCAGCGGCTCATCGACGAACTGGCCGAGCAGCAGAAGGAGTTCACGGCCGAACGGACACGGCTCGCCCAGGAGGGCGCACGGGAACTCGACCGGCTGCGCAGCGAACACACGCAGCTGGCCGAGGAGTTGAACCGGGTCCGGCGCGAGCGGGCCGCGGCGCTCTCCGCGATGTCGAACGCCGCCGCCCGTCTGCAGGCCCTCGCCACGGCCACCCTCGCCGATCTGCGGGACATGGAGGACCGGCACGGCGACGAGGACGTCCTCGCCGACCTCCTTCACCTGGACCATCGCACGGCCCAGGCCGGGCGGCTCGCCGACTCCGTCGCCGTACTGACCGGGGCGCGTTCGGGCCGCCGGTGGGCACGGCCCATCGGGATGGAGTCCGTCCTGCGCGGCGCGATGGGCCGGATCTCCGGCTACCGGCGGGTGCGGGTGCACTCCGTGAGCGAGGCCGCCGTCGCCGGACACGCGGCCGAGGGGGTGATGCACGCGCTCGCCGAACTCCTCGACAACGCGGCGAACTTCTCGCCCCCGACGGCCGAGGTCCACGTGTATGTGGAGGAGGTACCGGCCGGTGTCATCGTGTCCGTGGAGGACAGCGGTCTGGTGATGGGGGACGTGCAGCTGCGCCGCGCCGAGCGGGCGGTGTCCGGTGACGTCTTCGAGCTGGGCGGTCTGACCGGCACCCGGCTCGGGCTCGCCGTGGTGGGGCGACTGGCCCGCAAGCACGGTCTGAAGGTGTCCTTCCGGCCGTCGGCGCGCGGTGGCACGGGCGTGCTGATGCTCATCCCGCAGGACATCCTCACCAGCCCCGCAGCAGCGTGGCCGACGGCAGCGGGCGCGCATCCCGATGCCGGGAAGCCCGCCGAGCCGGCGGTCACGGACCCCGCTCCGGTCCACGAGTTCCCCGCGCCTGCGCAGGGCGAGGGTCCGGCCGGGCTGCCGCGGCGACGCCGGGGCCGTACGCTCGCCGAGGCCGAACGGCCCCGGCCCGCGCCCCCCGCCGACGACGCCACGACCCCCGCCGCCCGCTTCAGCACCTTCCGCCAGGCCGTCCGCCCCACCAACCCGGACGCCCACGACTCAACCGCCTCCCCCCAGGCCAACGCGCCGCACACCGCCCCCGACGACCCTCCGCGGCCCACAACACCGCACAGCCACCCGGCGGACACCCCACAAGCCACCACACCGGACAACCGCCCGGCCCCAACTCCCCACGACACCACACCACACCACCACCCGACCGACAGCCCACAAGCCACCAC
>NZ_KQ948017.1:353645-469638 GCF_001513965.1 Streptomyces cellostaticus
GCCACACGGCCGCCCCGGCGGCAGCCCACCGCACGACCGCCCGGCGGGCACCCCGCGAGACAGCGCACCGGACAACCGCCCCTCCGACCCCCCGCAGGGAACCTTTTCCGACGAAGCCGAGCACACCTCGCCCGCTCCCTCCCACCCGCACGCGCACCCGGAAGGCGACGCCACTTGATGACCGGCCCGACCACCGCCGACGACACGCTCACCTGGCTTCTGGAGGGCCTGCTGGAGAGGACCCCGGGCGCGCGGCATGCGCTCGTGCTCTCGCGGGACGGGCTGAAGCTGTGCCGGTCCCCGGAGCTGAGCGTGGACCAAGCTGATCAGCTCGCCGCCATCGCCGCCGGGATCCAGTCGCTGTCGCACGGGGCGTCGGTCGAGTTCGGCGACGGCAGCGGAGGCGTGCGCTCGGCGATGACCGAGTTCTCCGGAGGCGTGCTGTTCATCGTGGAGGCGGGCGAGGGCGCCCATCTGGCCGTCGTGACGACCGAGGACGCGGACGCCGGCGTCGTCGGGCACCGCATGAGCGAACTGGTCGAGCAGCTCGGCGAGCACCTGACCGCCGTGCCCCGTACCTCATGAGCCGTCCCGGCAGGGACGACGCTCCCGACCGTCTCTACACCCTCACCCAGGGACGCAGCCGCACCGGCCCCGCCAGCCCTTTCGACCTGGTCACGCTGGTCGTCGCCGAGTCGGAGCCGGTGGCGGGCATGCAGTCGGAGCACGCGGCGATCCTGCGGATCGCGCAGTTCCCCGCCTCCGTGGCCGAGATCGCCGCCGAGCTGCGCCTGCCCGTGGGCATCACCAAGGTGCTGCTGTGCGACCTGCTGGCGGCGGGCCGCGTCAGCGCCCGTCATCCGCGCCGGCCTGCCACCACCGACCCCGACATCATGGAGCAGGTGATCGTTGGACTCCGCAACCTCTGATCCGCGCACCCCGTTGGGTGCCCCGGCCGACAACGGTCTGAAGATCGTGGTCGTGGGCGCCCTCGGCGTCGGCAAGACCACCCTCGTCCACTCGGTCAGCGAGATCCGTCCCCTCAGCACGGAGGAGACGATGACCCGGGCCGGCGCGACGGTGGACGATATCCGGCAGGTGCGCGGCAAGTCGGCCACCACCGTCGCCTTCGACTTCGGCCGGATCTCCCTGGACGCGCACAACGTGCTGTACGTGTTCGGCGCGCCCGGTCAGGAGCGGTTCTGGTTCCTGTGGGACCGGCTGTTCTCCGGCACGCTCGGCGCGGTCGTCCTCGTCGACACCCGCCGGATCGACGACTCCTGGTACGCGATCGACCGGCTGGAGCACCACGGCACACCGTTCATCGTGGCCTGCAACGACTTCGGCGGCCCCGTGCACGCCCCAAAGGACGTCCGCGCGGCCCTGGACCTGGATCCGCACGTGCCGCTGATCGACTGCGACGCCCGCTCCCGCCAGTCCGCCCAGCAGGTGCTGATCACGCTGGTGCAGCACGTCCGGAACCGGTACGCCGGTCCGTCCCTGCCCGCGGCCCTGCCTCGACAGGAGTTCGTGTGACCCCCGACGCCGTCCCGCTGACCGGACCCCGGTTCCAGACCGAACCCGACCGCCTGTACCGGGAGATGCGGCGCGAGCACGGCGCCGTGGCCCCGGTCCTGCTCGACGGGGACGTCCCGGCCTGGCTGGTGCTGGGCTACCGGAAGCTCCACCAGGTGACCGGCGATCCGGTGCTGTTCAGCCGGGACTCCGAGCTGTGGAACCAGTGGGACTCCATCCCGGCCGACTGGCCGCTGCTGCCGATGATCGGCCACCGGCAGCCGTCGATCCTCTACACCGTCGGCGAACGGCACCGGCAGCGCGCCGCGATGATCAGCGACGCGCTGGAGGCGGCGGACCCCTTCGAACTGCGCGGCCACGCCGAGCGGTTCGCGGACGAGCTGATCGACGCGGTCTGCTCCTCGGGCGAGACCGACCTCATCGCGCACTACGCGATGCTGCTGCCGGTACGGGTCCTCGCCCGGCTGTACGGCTTCCCGGACGAGGACGGCCCGGGTCTGGTCACCGCCCTCAACGACATGATCGACGGCCGCGAGCGCGCCCGTGCGGGGCAGGCCCATCTGGCCGCCTCCATGGGGCAGTTGCTCGCCGACCGCAAGAAGGAGCCCGCGCACGACGTCGTCTCCCGGATGCTGGCCGACGACAGCGGCTTCACCGACGAGGAGATCGTGCAGGACCTGATGGTGATGATGGCGGCCGGGCACCAGCCGACCGCCGACTGGATCGGCAACTCGCTCAGGCTGATGCTCACCGACGACCGTTTCGCCGCATCCTTGTTCGGCGGCCGGGGCAGCGTCGCCGAGGCGATGAACGAGGTGCTGTGGGAGGACACGCCCACACAGAACGTGGCCGGCCGCTGGGCCGCCCGCGACACCCACCTCGGCGGCCGCCGCATCGCGGCCGGCGACCTGCTGCTGCTCGGACTGCAGGGCGCCAACTCCGATCCACAGGTCCGCACCGACGCCTCCGCGCTGACCGGCGGCAACAGCGCGCACTTCACCTTCGGTCACGGAGAGCACCGCTGTCCGTTCCCCGCGCAGGAGATCGCCGAGGTGATCGCGCGAACCGCTGTCGAGGTCGTGCTGGACCGGCTGCCGGACATCGACCTGGCGGTGCCCGCCGAGTTCCTCACCCGTCGGCCCTCGCCCTGGCTCAGGGGACTGACCCGCTTGCCCGTCCGGTTCACGCCCGTATCTGCCCTCTGATCCCGCGTCGCCCCGGCCGACCCGCTTTTCTGCCGGGGTCAGGGGGTTGTCCCCGGACAGGCGCGGTACCCGACCCTGCCCTGGGAGGCACGCCACGATGACGACGACCGGAACGGGACGCACCCGGATCGCCCTCGACCCCTTCGTCACGGACCTGGACGCCGAGAGCGCGGTGCTGCGCGCGGCCGGTCGCTCGCCGCCGTGGAGCTGCCTGGCGGCGTCCCGGTGTGGGCCGTCACCCACCACGCCGAGGCGAGGTCGCTGCTGACCGACCCGCGCCTGGTGAAGGACATCAACGTGTGGGGCGCCTGGCAGCGCGGCGACATCCCGGCCGACTGGCCGCTGATCGGCCTCGCCGATCCGGGCCGTTCCATGCTCACCGTGGACGGCGCCGACCACCGCCGGATGCGCACGCTGGTCGCGCAGGCGCTCACCCCGCGCCGGGTGGAGCTGATGCGGGAGCGGATCGAGAAGCTCACCCAGGACCTGCTCGACGCGCTGCCCGCCGGCGAGGAGGTCGTGGACCTCAAGGCGGCCTTCGCCCACCCGCTGCCCATGTACGTCGTCGCCGAGCTCATGGGCCTCGAGGAGGCGCGGCTGCCCCGGCTGAAGGTGCTGTTCGAGAAGTTCTTCTCCACCCAGACGCCGCCCGAGGAAGTCATCGCGACCCTCACGGAGCTCGCGCAGATCATGGCCGGGACGGTGGCGGCGAAGCGGGCCGAGCCGGGCGACGACCTGACCAGCGCATGATCCTCGCGTCCGAGGACGGCGACCACCTCACGGACGAGGAGATCGTCTCCACGCTCCAGCTGATGGTCGCGGCCGGCCACGAGACGACGATCTCCCTGATCGTGAACGCCGTGGTCAACCTCTCCACCCACCCCGATCAGCGCGCGCTCGTCCTGTCCGGCGAGGTCGACCGGGTCCGCGGTCGTCGAGGAGACCCTGCGCTACTCCACCCCGGCCTCGCACGTCCTGATCCGCTTCGCGACCGAAGACGTACCGGTCGGCGACAAGGTGATCCCGGCCGGGGAAGCGCTGATCGTGTCGTACGGCGCGATCGGCCGCGACGAGAACGCACACGCCCGAGTGCCGGCGAGTTCGACATCACGCGGGAGACGAGGAACCGTCACCTCTCCTTCGGACACGGCCCACACGTGTGCCCCGGCGCGGCACTGTCCCGCCTGGAGGCGGCCGTCGCCCTGCCCGCACTCTGCGCCCGCTTCCCCGGCCTGGACCTGGCGGTGCCGGCCACCGCGTTGCGCAACAAGCCGGTGGTGACCCAGAACGACCTGTTCGAGCTGCCGGTGCGCCTGAACACCTGAGTTGACTTCGAGCGCGCTCCAAGCCATAGCGTCGCGGACATCCGGCACACGAGGGCCCTGTCGCCCGGCTTCCGTCACGGGATGCCGGGGGACGTGATCCGTCGCTAGATGGAAGAGGCCTTCGTGCCGCACGGAACGACGATCGAGTGTGCAGGGAAAGGCTGGGACACGACATGCGACAGCGCAGTCTGCGGGATCTCCAGGTATCGGCCATCGGCCTCGGCTGCATGGGAATGTCCGCCTTCTACGGCACGGCCGACCAGGACGAGGGCATCGCGACCATCCGGCGCGCCCTGGAGCTGGGCATCACCTTCCTCGACACCGCGCAGGTCTACGGACCGCTCACCAACGAGTCCCTGGTCGGCGAGGCGATCAGGGGGCACCGTGACGAGTACGTGATCGCCACGAAGTTCAACTACCGGATGGACGACGCGGTGCCCGGCGACATGAGCACGGTGGGCCGGCAGGACGGCTCGGCCGAGCATGTGCGCAGCTCCGTGCACGGCTCACTGGAGCGCCTGGGCACCGACCACATCGACCTGTACTACCAGCACCGGGTCGACCCCAACGTGCCCATCGAGGAGACGGTCGGCGCCCTCGCAGAGCTGGTGACCGAGGGCAAGGTGCGGCACATCGGGCTGAGCGAGGCGAGCGCGGAGACCATCCGGCGGGCCCACGCCGTCCACCCGGTCACCGCGGTGCAGAGCGAGTACTCGCTGTGGACGCGGGACGTGGAGGCCGAGGTGATGCCCGCCTGCCGGGAACTGGGCATCGGCTTCGTCCCGTACTCGCCGCTCGGCCGCGGTTTCCTCGCCGGCCGCTTCTCCTCCGCCGAGGAGCTGGACGAGAACGACTGGCGCCGCAGCAGCCCCCGCTTCACCGACGCCAACATCGAGGCGAACCGGCGGCTGGCGGCGAAGGTGAAGGAGATCGCCACGGAGAAGGACGTCACCCCCGCCCAGCTGGCGATCGCCTGGGTGCTGGCCCAGGGCGAGGACCTGGTCCCGATCCCGGGCACCAAGCGCCGTACCTACCTGGAGCAGAACGCGGCCGCGGCCGCCATCGAGCTGACCAAGGAGGACCTCGCCCGCATCGACGCCGAGCTGCCCGAGGCGGCGGGCGAGCGCTACGACGAGGCCGGGATGCGGTCGGTGGACCGCTAGCCCCCACCGACCGCGTAGCCGCCCATCGGACCACAGACCTGGATCTGGCGACGGCGGCCGCGGCCGGTGGGGGGTGTGCTGCGCAACCGGTTCCCGCTCCTCGGTGTGCCGTGCGCCCCCTCCGGGAGCACGCTGGTAGGCATGAGGCTCCGGCAGAGGGGCGCGGGTGTGCAGCAACCGTGGCAGTCGGCGCATGCGCTGCTGCTGCTCCCGGTCGTGCTCATCCTGGTGATCACCGTGGTGGACATCCGCTCCCCCGAGAGCATCCATCTGGGCCCGGCCCTGGTCATCGCCCCGGCACTTACGCCGTCGTTCGCCGGGCCCCGGACCACCGCGTTCGTGGGGGCGCTGGCGGTGGCCGCCCAGACGCTGATCGCTTTTGTCCACGGCGGGATAGCCACCACGAACCACATCGTGCAGCTCGTCACCCTCGCCGTGCTCTCGGTGATGGTGGTGGTCTACAGCGTGGTACGGGAGCGGCGCCAGGCCCAGCTGGCGCAGGTGCGCACGGTCGCCGAGGCCGCACAGCACGTGCTGATGTGGCCGCTGCCCGAGCAGATCGGCCCGCTGTGGATCGCCTCCCTCTACCTGGCTGCCGAGGACGAGGCGCAGATCGGCGGCGACCTGTACGCGGCGACCCGGTGCGACGGCGCGGTGCGGGTCCTGATCGGAGACGTGCGCGGCAAGGGCCTGCCGGCCATCGGGGAGGCCGCCCTGCTGCTCGGCGCGTTCCGGGAGAGCGCCCACCGGCACATCCCGCTGGAGGACCTGGCCACGACGCTGGACCAGAGCATCAGCCGTTACGCGGCCGAGCTGGAGACGCCGGAGGAGGCGGGCGAGCGCTTCGCCACCGCCCTGCTGGTGGAGATCCCGGACCGGGATCCGGTCACCCGGATGACCAGCTGCGGCCATCCCCCGCCGCTGCTGCTGAGCCCGGGGCATGCGGTGTCGGTGCCGAGCCTGCACCCGTCGCCTCCCCTCGGGGTGCACGGGGGATCCGACCACACGCTGGACGTGTTCTCCTTCGAGCCCGGCGACACGCTGCTGCTGTACACCGACGGTGTCATCGAGGCCCGGGACGCGCGCGGCCGGTTCTATCCGCTGGCCGAGCGGGTCGCGCGCTGGACGGACGACAGTCCACAGGCGCTGATGCACCATGTGCGGCGTGACCTGCTCACCCACGCGGGCGGCCGGCTGGACGACGACGCGGCGCTCATCGCCGTGCACCGCACGGCCGTCGACCGCCGTCGCCACCACCATGGACGGGCGGCCGGTGCCGAGGGCCTGCGGCACGGATCCGGGGCCCGGACCTGAAGGGATTCGGCCTTCCTCCCCTGCCGCGCCACACCGCTTGATCAAACGCTTGTTCAGCAGCACTGGTTAACCACAGGCCCCCCTCAAGTGTCGGTGCCCCGCACGTTCAACGGCCTCTGGGCCAATGCTGCGTTGCGGTGGTGGCCGACCCGGCCGGCCGTTGCGAGAATTTCGGGCGCCCCGAGAACAGGGAGGTGCGATGTCCGTACGACATCTGCTCGCCGGTGTGGCCCTGATGCCGGCGCTCGTGTTCCCCGTCACCGCGCAGGCGGCCCAGGGTGGCCCGCCCCAGGCCCGTTTCGACCTCCAGGCCCACCGCGGCGGCATCGGCATGACGACCGAGGAGTCGCTGGAGGGGTTCGGCAAGGCGATGCGGCTGGGGGTGTCCACGCTGGAGCTGGACACCCATGTCACCAAGGACCTGAAGGTCGTCGTCAACCACGACCGGCAGATCAACGGCGTCAAGTGCCGCGACACCGGGCCGGTCACGCCCGGCGATCCGATGTACCCGTATGTCGGCAAGTACATCAAGGATCTGACGCTCACTCAGATCAAGACTTTGGACTGCGGCTACCAGCAACTGCCCGGCTTCCCGGAGCAGGAGGTCGTCAAGGGCTTCCGGATGGCGGAGCTGAAGGACGTCCTGGACCTGGTCAAGAGCTACCACGCCCACCAGGTCAGGCTGAACATCGAGACCAAGGTCGAGGCGGGTGCGCCCGAACAGACCGCGCCGCGCGAGGTGTTCGTGCGCCGGGTGTACGAGGAGATCCACCGCTCGGGCATCGAGCGGCAGGTGACCATCGAGTCCTTCGACTGGGGCGCACTGAAGGTGATGCACCGGCTCGCGCCCAAGTGGCCGCTGGTGGCGC
The DNA here is from genome assembly GCF_001513965.1 of Streptomyces cellostaticus. GTDB lineage: Bacteria > Actinomycetota > Actinomycetes > Streptomycetales > Streptomycetaceae > Streptomyces > Streptomyces cellostaticus. The sequence goes on from NZ_KQ948017.1 coordinate 361,058, forward strand.
TGACGAACTACGACTTCCTCCAGGTCGGGCAGCCCGGCGCGTCCCCGTGGCTCGGCGGGATCGACGCCGACGACTACGGCGGTGACTTCGTCCGGGCGGCGGCCACCGTCCCCGGGGTCACGACCCTCTCCCCCAACTACGGCTTCCCGCAGACCGGGAAGGTCGGCGACCCCGGCTTCCGCTTCTACTCGGACGCGGCGATGGTCGCCGAGGCGCACGCCCGCGGCCTCAAGGTGGTCCCCTGGACCTGCGACGACCCGGCGACGGTGGAGGCGTTGATGGACCTGGGTGTCGACGGGATCATCACCAACTACCCCAACCACGTACGGCAGATCATGGCCGACCGGGGTATGCGGCTGCCCCGGCCGTACTACCCGCACCGCCGGAGGTGACCGGTCCGGAAAGCCGCGAGCCCCGCCCCGAGTGGGGGCGGGGCGGGACTGCGCGCCCGTCAGCCGGTCAGCCGGCCGGCTTGAGGTCGGTGATCTTCAGGGTCTTCAGGTCGGACTGGACGTCGATCTTGCTGACCTCCGCGCCGGCGCCGTCGCTCCAGGTGAGCGTGACCCTGCTGGTGGCGTGGCCCATGCCGGAGCCGGTGTAGGTGACCTTCCACTTCACCGGCACGTTCTGTGCGAAGAGAATGCCGTCGGCGTGGTTCTTCTTCTCGTACGCGGTGACCTTCTTCTGGGCGGCGGCGGACAGGTAGAAGCCACGCAGCGCCTTTGCGTTGGCGGCGGCCGCGGGGTCCTCGTTGGCCCAGACGGAGTCGATGTAGGCGCCGTAGAAGTCGGCCACGCGCTGGGTGACGTTGCGCGGGTCGCCCTGAGTGGAGGAGACGGCGGCGGCGCGGGTGGCGTGGCTCGCGCCGGTGCCGGCGAGGGCGGGCGTGACGGCGGCCAGGGTGAGGCCGGCTGTGAGGGCGGCGGCGGTCAGCAGGGTCTTGCGGCTCTGGACGGACATGTGTCTCATTCCCCCGGTTTCGTCGCGGCCGGGCTGATCCCGGCCGTCGGCGGACCTTAAGACCGCATTTCCCTCCGCCCGGTTCCTCTTCTTTCCGCTTTCTTTTTCCGTAATTCCGGGCACCTGACACGGCGGCAAAGGTTGGGCTGAATTCCGGACCTATTCCCTGTCTTTTTCAGCCATATCTGTCAGGTCGTCTGCGGATTCCGGTCTTCCAGGATCATGGCGCCGCGCACGGCGTCGTCGTCCGTCTCGAACGCGAAGACCTCCACAACCTGAGCGCCGGGCACGAGTTTCGCGAAGTGCCCGCGGTAGGTGCCGGGGTCCGGGAGGTGGTGGACGGCCCCCGGCACCGGGCCGGTCACGGCTTGCGGGCCGCGTACTCGCGGGCGACCCGCCCCACCTCGTCGGGCGCGAACTCGTTCCGGGGCCTGGAGGATGGCCGCCGGGTCACGGAAGTCGGCCTCGATGTACGAGGTCCGGCCCTCGGGCGCGCCGGCGAGCAGCCCCTGGGAGAGAGTGAGGATGATCGGCCCGTGCGCGTCGTCCGGGCGGAACTGACGGCGGCACCCGGCGCCCCGGATCCGGCCGGCCCCGCACCGGCCGCATCCCGCCCGCGGACCGTCCCCCACTCGCCCGAAGGAACCCCCGCCCATGCCCCCTGGCCACACCCGGCCCCGACCTGTCCACCGCCCCGTCCTGGACCCGGACCCGCCCGAAGCCGGGACCGGATGATCCGGTCACTGTCCGTCAGCTGTCGGTGACTTGACGGATTGTCAGCCATCCCCGCCGGAATTCCTCGGTAGATTCGGCCCCGATGCGAGCCGTTCGCATCCGTCGGCGGTTCCGGTGCCCCTGATGCGGGCTCGGGCGGCCGCCACGCAGCGTTGGCACCGGGGGGGTTCCATGATCTGGTCGCTCGTCCGCCGGAGCCGGGCCGGGCTGCCCGCGCCCGGGCAGTGCGCGCCGGGTCGGCATGTCCTGGCCACCGAGCGGCTGTTGCTGTTCACACCCCGGACGCTGCTCGACGTCGCGGCGGCGCTCGCGGCCAGCGCGGACGCCGAGGCCCAGCGATGGCTGGGGAACCAGACCGACCGGATCGCGCCCGACCCCGGCACCCGGCGCGTCCTGCTGGAGTGGCGGCCCGCAGGCGACGACGGCCGCCGTGTCCCGCGCCGGCTGGCGAAGCCCTTCACGCCCGGTCCCGACGACCCGGTGTTCCTGGTCTGTGTACGCAGGGCCGACCTCAGCTATGCCGGAGCCCTGCAACTGGAGCACCGCGCGGGGGAGATGGGCGGCTGGCTGGCGCCGCGCTGCCGTGGGCAGGGCCTGGGCGCCGAGCTGTTCCGGGCCGGGGCCGTGCTCGCGCACACCCATGCCGGGATGAGCACCGTGCGGGCCGGCGCGGAGACCGGAAACGCCGCGAGCCGGCGGGCCCTGGCCCGGGCGGGATTCGTCCCGGACGAAGGACCGCCCCGGCACACCCTGCCCGACGGACGCGTGATCGACTCCGTCTGGCTCCGGCACGACGCCACGGCGGCCTCCCACTGCACCTGACCACCACCGCGTCCCACGCCGGTCGCGCCACCCCCTTCGATCGGACATATGCTGCGAAATACCGCACCGAAGGGAGTCCCCATGGCCGATGCCCCGCCGACCCCCGCCCTGCCCCTGCGACAGCTCGGCTTCGAACACCTCGCCGCCGTCCTCGACCTCGGCCACCGGGTCTACGACACCGAGGCGATGCCCTACACGGGCTGGTCGCTGTCGGCCGTCGCCGGGCATCTGGACGCGCCGGACTCCGCCTGCCTGGTGGCGCTGGACGGTGACCGGGTCGCCGGTTTCGTCCTCGGGTCGGTCTCGTTCGAGCAGCGTGCCGACTGGGGCTATCTGGAGTGGATCGCGGTCGACCCCGCCTACCAGGGGCGCGGGGTGGCCTCGCGGCTGGTGAAGGAGTGCTGTGCCCGGCTCGCGGCGGCCGGGGCGGTGTGCGTGGTCACGGACGTGGAGCGGCGCAACACCGCCTCCGCGGAACTGATGCGCCGCAACGGCTTCACGGAACAGGCCACGGTCAGCCTGTTCGTACGGCCCCTCGCCCACTCCTCGCGGACCGACACGGCCGCTCCCCGACGCCACCTGACCCGGGCGGCGGCCGAGCGGGTGCGGTGAAACCTCCAGGCCCGTCGGCCTACCCGGCGCCGGGATCGTCCCCGGGCCTGGCGTCGGCCAGGACACGGAAGACGGACAGGCCCTCGGGCTCCTCGGCGACGCCCGTACAGCGGGTCACCTGCGCCGCCGGCGGGCCCTCGGCCGCCCAGCGCGCCATGGCGGCGACGTCGTCGGGGTGCCCCTCGAACACGGCTTCCACGTCTCCGTTGTGCAGATTGCGCACCCACCCCGCCACTCCCCGTTCCGCGGCGAGCCGACGGCAGGTGTCGCGGTAGAACACACCCTGTACCCGGCCACTGACGTGCACGTGCTGACGGACGGTCATTCCTGTGGACTCCCGTTCCCCTGCCGGCGTGCGGTGATCCGGCGCCGGTCCGGCCAGCGCACGTCGTAGGCCCAGCCGACGCGCTCGAACCAGTGGATCAGGCGGGCGCTGGCGTCCAGCTGGCCGATCAGCACGCCGTGCCGGGCGCTGGTCGGGTCGGCGTGGTGGAGGTTGTGCCAGGACTCGCCGAGGGACAGCGCGGCCAGCCACCACACGTTGCCCGAGTGGTCCCGGCTGCGGAAGGGCCGGGAACCGGCCGCGTGGCAGATCGAGTTGATGGACCAGGTGACATGGTGGACGAGCGAGATCCGCACCAGCCCGGCCCAGAAGAACGCGGTGAGCGCGCCCTGCCAGGAGCGGGTGAGCGCCCCGCCCAGCAGTGCCGGCAGGGTGAGGGAGGCGAGGACCAGGATGCCGAAGCGCCGGGAGATCAGCATCAGGGTGCGGTCGCGGACGAGATCGGGGGCGTACTGGCGGGGCGAGGCATGTTCGGTCTCGAAGAGCCAGCCGAGGTGGGCGTAGACCATGCCCTTGGCCAGGGCGCGGGGGGAACGGCCGTACCGCCAGGGCGAGTGCGGGTCCCCGTCGCGGTCGGAGAAGCGGTGGTGCTTGCGGTGGTCGGCCACCCAGGTGAGCAGCGGGCCCTGTACGGCGAGGCTGCCGGCCAGGGCGAGGGCGATCCTGAGGGGCCGGATGGCCTTGAAGGAGCCGTGGGTGAAGTACCGGTGGAAGCCGACGGTGATGCCGAGTCCGCTGACCAGGTAGAAGACGACGGCTAGCGCGAGATCCGTGGGGCTCAGGCCGTGCCGCCAGGCAAGGGGCACGGCGGCGAGGAGCGCCAGGAAGGGTACGCCGACGAACACACCGATCATGAGCTGCTCGCCGCTCTGCCAGGACCGTGCTCTGCCTGCCAGAGGGGTGGATTCCGAGAACTCCGACAAGAGGAGGACCTTTCGGCTGCGGGGGTGCTTTCGGGGCGGGTGCTAGTCGACGGCGGTGAAGGCGAGTACGGCGTTCTGGCCGCCGAAGCCGAAGGAGTTGCTGAGGGCGGCTCGTATCCGCTGCGGACGGGGGACCTTCGTCACGACGTCCAGGTCCATCGCCGGGTCGAGGGTGTCGAGGTTGGCGGTGGGCGGGATCAGCTGGTGGCGCAGGGTGAGCACGGTGCAGGCCGCCTCGATGGCGCCGGCGCCGCCGATGGCGTGCCCGATGGCGCCCTTGACGGCAGTGACGGGCGGCGGCCGCCGGAAGACCCGGTGGAGCGCGTTGTGCTCGGCCGCGTCGCCCTGCGGGGTGGAGGTGCCGTGCGCGTTGACGTGGTCGACGTCCTCCGGGGCCAGGCCGGCGTCCGCGAGGGCGCCCCGGATGGCGCGGGCGGCGCCGTCGCCGCCGGGGTGCGGGGCGGTGAAGTGGTGGGCGTCGCAGGAGGCGCCGAAGCCGGAGAGCAGGGCCACGGGCCGGGCGGCCCGGGCGCGGGCGTCCTCGGCACGTTCCAGGACGAGGACGGCGGCGCCCTCGCCGAGGACGAAGCCGTCCCGGTCGCGGTCGAACGGCCGGGAGGCCTCCTGCGGGCTGTCGGCGCGGCGGGACAGGGCGCGCATCTGGGCGAAGCAGGCGGCGGTCATCCGCAGCCGGGCCGACTCGCTGCCCCCGGCGAGGACGAGGTCGCAGGCGCCGGACAGCAGCCAGTCCCGGGCGAGGCCGAGCGCGCTGGTGCCGGAGGCGCAGGCGGTGCTGACGACCATGTTGGGGCCCTGTGCGCCGAGGTCGAGGGCGATCTCGGCGGCTGCCATGTTGGGCACGCTGCGGGGGAGGGCGAGCGGCGAGACCCGTTCCGGGTTGTGGTCGGCGAGCCGGTCGAACTCGGCCTGCCAGCCCTGCATGGACCCGGTGCCGACGCCCATCACGACGCCGACGCGGGCCCCGTCCCAGCCGCCGGGCGTGAGCCGGGCGTCGGCCACGGCCTCGCGGGCGGCGAGCAGGGCGAAGGTGGTGAAGCGGTCGAGGCGGCGGCTGAGCCGGTGCCCGAGCAGGCCGGCCGCGTCGAGGCCGGGCACCCGGCAGGAGAAGGCCACGGGCAGCCCGTCCAGGCCCGGGTCGGCGGTCGCGGTGGACTGCCCGGCACACAGGCCCGCCCACACCGCGTCCCGGCCGATGCCCACGGGTGTGACCAGTCCCAGTCCGGTGACGGCCACCGGGGCGCGGCGCGCCGGGCCGCGTGCTTTCACGAGCTGCATGAGCGGTGATTATCCGGGCCCGGGGCGGCGGTTCCCGGCTGCGACAACTCGTTCGGCCCAGGACGGCGGCCGCTACCACCCGGATGTGCGAACCCCACTGGCGAACCGTCAGCCGCCACCGGTGGGGACGAGCCCGTCGTCGTCCGGCGTGTCCTCGGGCGCGGCCGGGCCGAGCGCCCGTACCGCGCACGACCAGGCCTCGGCCAAAGCGCTCTCCAGGTCGTCCAGCGACGGGCCGGACAGGCCCAGACGGACGACGCCGGGCTTCAGGCGTCCGGGCGGGCGGTCGTGGGACGCCCGGTAGCGAGGCAGGCCGCCCTCCGGGTGGATGAGCACGCTGCGGCCCGCGGTGAGCGCGGCGGCTGCCCCTGTGCACCGGTAGGCAGCCCTCGCGGGTGAGGGCACGGAACAGCAGGGGTACCCGCCACACTCCGGCGGCGGCGAGGACGGCGGGCCGGTGCAGGGTGCCGATGAGCAGCACCGGGTCGAAGAGCGAGGTGTGGTGGGCGGCGAGGATACGGCCGGGCCCGCCGGCCGGGCGGCCGGCCCCGCTCACGGTCGTGTCACTGAAGACGGGCACGAGGGCTCTGGCACCGGCGGACAGCACGGCGGTGCTCCTCTCCCGGACGGGACCGTCCCCGCCCGATCATCACCCACGTCCGTGCTCCCCGGCATGTCGGAGCCGCCCCGAATGCCCGTCTGACGTGCGGTGCGTCCCGATGGATGACTGAATGCCCTCATGGACCTTCTCGCCGCCCACGACGCGATCCCGGAGGACGACGTCCCGCAGCGGGTGGTCCTGCCGCGGCAGACCCCGGCGGGCGACAAGGCGGCCCACCTGGTCGGCTGCCTGACGGGCTCCCAGCAGAACATCACCCAGTGCGTGGCGCCCGTCACACCCCGGCTGTGCCTGCACGACCACACCCTCGCCGCCGGCACCCCGCGGCAGACGGTGATCGCGGCCAGGAGCGTGGTGCCGGCCTGCTGCGCGTCGGCGATGTTCGACGAGGAGGTCGTCGAGGCGCCCCTGGAGTTCCGGCCCGGACGCCCGTCCGCGCACAACCCCGTCCTCGGTTACGGCGCCCACGACTGCCTCGGCGGATACGCGGCCCTGGTGATCGTGCCCGAGCCGGCGCGGCGCGTGCTGCTGCGCCCCGGCATCCGGCCGCTGCCCGGCGGCGAACGCGCTCTCGACCACGCGGGCACCCCATTCCCCCAGCACGACATAGTGAGTTCCGGCCGCCCGGCCGGGAACGCGACCTGACCGGGAGGACCCATGACCGTATTGTCTCGTGCGCCCGAGACCCGGACCTTGCCGTGGACCGGAGCACGTGACCGGTCCCGCGACGGCCTGCGCAACCGGTTCGAGACCCATCTGCTGACCCACTACGGCCCGGTGTGGCAGGCGGCCCGGCGCAGCAGATGGCTGCACCGCCGTCTGAACTCCACCCTGACCGACCGGGCCGTCCTCAAGGCCCCGATACGCCCCGACCCGCTGAGCACCAAGAGCCCGTACACCTCCTGGGACTCCCTGACCGACCGCTCCTGGGTGGGCCGGCACCTGCCCCCGATGGTCCCGCCGAAGGACCTGCCCTCCGCCGAACGGGTCACCGAGCTCTTCCGGCGAAACGGCGAGACCCGCTACTGCACCCGGTCCACGGCCCTGCTGCCCGCGTTCGCGCAGTGGTTCACCGACGGTTTCCTGCGCGGTCACGCCGCCGGCGGCGACCCGCGCCGCACCGACTCCCCGCACACCCTCGACATGTGCCAGCTCTACGGCGACCGCGAGGAGGTCACCGCCTGCCTGCGCACCTTCCGGGGCGGGCGGATGAAGAGCCGCACGGTCGGCGGGGGCGAGTTCCCGCCCCTGCTCTGCAGGGGCGGGAAGATCAGGAACGAGTTCCGTGCGATCAGGCCGGTCCGGTTCGGCGAGGTGCCCAAGGAGTTCCGCGACGCCCTGTTCGCCTGCGGCGGCGAGCGCGTGCACGCGCACATCGGGCCGATGGCGGTGAACGTCCTGTTCCTGCGCGAGCACAACCGGGTGGCCGGCATCCTCTCCGCCGCGCATCCGAACTGGGACGACGAGCGCGTCTTCCAGACCACCCGCAACACGCTGATCGTGATGATGATCCGGGTGATGCTGGAGGAGTACATCAACCACATCACGCCGTACCACTTCGACTTCGTCCTCGACCCGGTGCGCACCGACCGAGGGGTGTGGCACCGGGAGAACTGGGCGACGATCGAGTTCAGCCTCGTCTACCGATGGCACAGCCTGATCCCGTCGACGTACACCATCGCGGGCCAAGAGGTGCCGCTCGCGCACACCATCGCCAACGGTCAGCTGGTTCTCGACCGGGGCCTGGGCCCGCTGTTCGAGGATCTGTCCCGCCAACCGGCCGGTCTGTCCGGGCTGTTCAACACCGACGAGCTGCTGCTGCCCATCGAGGAGCAGACCGTCGCGGTGGGCCGCGAGCTGCGGCTGGCCTCCTACAACGACTACCGCGCCTACTACGGCTTCCCGCGGATCACCGACCCGCGGCAGATCTCCGGGGACCCGAGCGTCCAGCAGGCGCTGCTCGACCTGTACGGCAGTGTCGACGCGATCGACCTGTACGTCGGGCTGTTCGCGGAGGAGCCGGAGCCCGGGGCCGTCTTCGGCCGGCTGCTGGAACGCGTGATCTCCGTCGACGCGTTCTCGGAGGCGCTGAACAACCCGCTGCTCGCGCCGCGCCTGTTCGCGCCGTCGACGTTCTCGCCGGAGGGCATGTGGATCATCCAGGAGACGCGAGGCTTCTCCGACCTGGTGCGCCGCAACCTGCCGGAGGACCATGGGCGTTACTTCGTCTCGCTGGGCAGGAGCGCGGCGGACGCGCGGGCCGCGGCCGCCCGCTGAGCGGGCTCAGCGCACGTGCGCGAGCAACGCCTCGGCGGCGGCGCGCAGTTGCTCCGCCGCCGTGGTGCAGGCGGCCGCCTGCCGTTCCAGCGCGGGGCGGCTCGACTCCGGCGCCGCGGCACAGCCGCTCAGTGCGGAGGCGGTGGCGAGCAGACGGCGCGCGCAGCCGTCCATGAGGTCGGCGTCGGCCCGCAACCTGACGACCTGGTCGAGGGAGGATGCGCGGGCAGGCGAGATCGCCCGGGTGGACTCGGTCACCATGAGGGGCTCCCCTTCGGGTTGAGCACGGCAGGTCGGGTTCAGCGCGGCAGGACGGCGCCGGCGCTGCGGTGGACCATGAACTGCGGGCAGGACAGGACGAACAGCGGCCGGGCGGAGTCGATGCCGAGCCGCCGCAGCTGCCCGGCCATGGGCTCGGCCGCCGCGGTCTCCAGGCGCAGCCGTACGCCGGATCCGGTGTGCAGGCGCAGCTTGCCGTGGGCGCGGACCAGGGTGCGTACGGTGCTCTCGCCACGGCGGCCGTAGAGCACCCGGTCCGCCTCGCGGAAGCGGATGCCCGGCCCCAGATGACCCTCGACGGCCAGGCCGAGCTCCGGTGCCCGGACGGCGAAGCCAGGGCCCATCAGGTCGGCTTCCGCCGAGGTGCGGACGGCCGGCTGGCCCCAGATCTCCTCGGCGACCACCCGGGCCTCCTCGCTGCCGACGGCGAGGGAGAGGACGTAACGGCCGGTGCGGCGCAGGTCGACGCGGCGCAGCAGATCGGCGGCGATGTCGTACGGGCGCGGCCGCCACAGGTCGTCCACCAGGACCGACAGCGCGATCTCGGCGTAGGGGCCGATCGTGGAGCAGCGGTGCTCGTACAGGGAGAGCACCGCCAGCGCCCGGCGGCCCAGCCGGCTCGGCATCATCCAGGTGACGCCGGGCAGCAGGCTGCGCGCCGCCTCAGCGTCGACGGGGAAGCACAGGTGGGCGGCGGAGGAGTCGTAGTAGCGCACCGGCACGTCGACCGGGCCTGCCGTGGTGGGCACGGAGGTGGTGGGCAGGGTGAGGAAGGGGTAGCCCTCGGGCGGGTGGGCGCGGTCCTTGAGCCGGTAGGCCTGGGTGCGCACGACCGGGCCGCGGTAGGGGGTGAGCGCCTCGTCGATGTCCTTGCGGGCCTCGGGGACGACGGTCCGCAGGTGCTCGATGTACTCGCGGAGCATGTGGCACAGCGGGAACTCGTGGGAGGGCCCGGTGTAGTCGACCTCGTACCGGTTGGGGTGCGGGTCGAAGTGGGAGCCCGCTCCCCTGCCGTCGGAGACGGGCACCATGTCGTGCTGGTTGGTGATGCCGGCGACCCAGGTGCGCGGGTCGGCGGGCAACTTGTTGTCGACCGGGGAGCCGACCGCGACCAGGTGCGTGATCCGGTAGGCGCGGCAGAACTCCTCGTCCTGCGCGAGGTTCATCAGCGCGATCCCGCCCTCGCTGTACCCGATCAGGGCGAGTTCGGCGCCGCGCGGGATGCCGTAGTCCGCGAGGGCGAGGAGGATCGAGCGGGTGTAGGGCGAGTCGGCCGTGACGAGGTTGCGCCAGGCGCCGACGAAGTCCTGCGGGCAGTCGTTGCGGGGACGGCCGGGTGCCATGCCGGGGGCCTGGACGACGTAGCGGACGACGCCGTCGGGGCCGCGCACGTTCTGCACGAGGATCCGCCCGTCGGCGGACAGCGTCTCGATGTTGCGCAGGAAGCCGAGGAAGGAACCCTCGGCGGCGATGGTCTGCTTCTCCTGTTCGGTGAGGTCGACGGCCTCGGCGGCGCCCTCGCCCTGGTCCATGCCCGCGAGGCGGGAGGCGCTGGTGCCCTGCACCGGGTCGGCGGGCAGCTCACGGCCCGCGGCCGGCGCCCAGCCGGTCTCGTCGTTCATCGGGTCCTCGTCCACCAGGGCGCGGATGGCGAGGAGTTCGGGCATCAGGGGCGCGAGCCCGGACAGCGCACGCTGGGCGCCCTGGTCCTTGAACAGGCCGCGCAGAGCCCGTACGGTCTCCAGGTCGCGGTCGGCGGTGACGGCGGCCAGCAGTCGGCGCATGCCCGGGTCGCGTTCGAACTCGGGGTGGTCGACCAGCACGGCGGCGATCCGCAGACGCAGCGAGGTGACGGCCACCAGCGCCGCCAGGCTCTCCCGGCCCAGCACCTCCCCGGCCGCGCCGAGCACATGCCCGATGCCCTTCGGTACCGTGATCGCGGAGCCGCCGAGGCCCTGCTTGTTCGTCAGGGCCCGCAGCAGCGCCCACTGCGCGGCGAGACCGGTACGGGGACGGCGGCGCGCGGAGGCGGTCAGGGCCGGCGCGAACAGCACGGCGCTGGTGCGCGCGGACACCTCGCGGATGCCCTCGGCCACCTCCACGACATCCCGTGCGCACCGGCGCAGCAGCTCCCTGGCGTCCTGCTCGTCCGGCCCGGGCCGTATGGGTGCGCGGCCGTCCGCTCGCATCCGGCGCTCCCTCGGCTCGACGACGTTCGGCGGTGTACGACCGCGCCTGTGGGACACGGTCCGGCTCCATCGTCGGCCAGGGACGGCACACCCGCACCTTCATCCATCCAGGTAGAGGATGTGCACCGGCCCCGCTGCCCCGTGCGCGCCTGGGCTCGGGCCGCAAACGGCTCCCGCATAATCGCCGCACATGACCCCTTCCGCTCGCCCGCTCCTCCTCGTGGGAGGTGCGCCGTGACCACGTCCGCCGAACACCCGAACGGCCTCCGCGCCCGGCTCCCCGACACCGTCCCGGTCGGCCGTCCGCTGCGCACCGGCTACCTCCTCACGCTCGTCGTGGGACCGCTGGCGGTGCTGGCCCTGGTGGTGCCCGTCGCCCTCACGGCGGGCTGGGGGCCGCGCTGGTACGACGTCGTCCTCGGCGCAGCCATGTACGCGCTGTCCATCATGGGCATCACCGCCGGCTACCACCGGCACTTCACCCATCTGTCGTTCAAGGCGAAGCGGCCGCTGCGGATCGCCCTCGGGCTCGCGGGCGGGCTGGCCATGGAGGGGCCCGTCACCCTGTGGGTGGCCGAGCACCGGCGCCACCACCAGTACGCCGACCGGGAGGGCGACCCGCACTCGCCATGGAAGTACGGCACCACCCGCCGGGCCCTGCTCAAGGGGCTCTGGCACGCCCAGGTCGGCTGGTTCTCCTCCTCCCCGGTCCGCTCCAACCACGCGCGCTACGCCCCCGATCTGCTCGCCGACCCGGACGTGCGCCGCCTGGACCGCGGCTATCCGGCGACCATCGCCGTCTCGCTCGGCCTGCCCCCGGCGCTCGTCGTGGCCTGGACCCACGACTGGCGGGCCGCTGCGGTCACCCTCTTCTGGGCGAGCCTCGTCCGGTACGCGGTCGTCCATCACGTCACCTGGTCCGTCAACTCCGTCGCGCACGCCTTCGGTCCGCAGCACTACGCCACCCGCGACCAGTCCCGGGACGTGCGCTGGGTGGCCCTGCTGACCTTCGGTGAGGGCTGGCACAACCTCCACCACGCGGACCCCAACAGCGCCCGGCACGGCGGGCTGACGGGGCAGCCGGACCTCACGGCGTGGCTGATCGCCCGGTTCGAACGGTGGGGCTGGGTCCACGACGTGCGCTGGCCGGACGAGCGCCGCATCGCCTCCCGACGGTTCACGGACGGCGCATGCCGCCCGGTGCCGGGCGGGGTCAGGCGTGCGGGAAGTAGCGGGTGAACGGAGCGGAGTTCACCGCGAACATGCCGTTGAAGGGCTGGTTCAGCTGGTAGACCAGCAGCACGGTGAAGGTAATGAGCGCCGTCAGGCCCATCACCATCACCACATGGGTCAAGCTGCGTTTCACCCCGAACATGAACATGAAGGCGACGGTGAGCACTCCGCCGACGATCAGCCCGAACCACAGCACCGGTGACAGGGTGTTGCCCAGGTCCGTCTCCCGGCCGCGCCGGGCTTCGTCCAGGGTGCTGAGCTGCGCCAGGGTCTCCTGCAGGGTGGCCTGCTCGGTGGGGGTGGCAGCGGCCGGGATCCGCCCGGCCGCCCGGAGGGTGTCCAACAGGTCCCAGCCCTCTCGGCCGGGCGGCTCGCCCTCCCTCATCCCGGGCCATTCGGTGGACACCACGTGATGCACGTACGCGTCCACGGCACTGCGGGTGCGGTCGGCCGCCGCTGCCGGGAGTCCGGCGGACAGCAGCCGGATCTGGTGCGCGGCGCTCGCCTCCGCCTGCACATGCCCCTCGACCCCGGACCGGTTCTCCCACACGGACACCATCGCCAGGCCCAGGACCAGGGCGTAGAGCACGCCGACCATCATGGAGATGTACTCGGCCACGTCCTCACGGGGTTCCTCGTCCGGGCCCAGCGGCCACAAACGGTGCCGCACCACCACGGCTCCCGCGGCGACCAGGGCGATCCCCACAACGACGGCAAAGGTCTCGATCATCGGCTCGGGCTCCTGTCGTCTCGATGTACTCGGTCCATGGCGGGCGCCGACGGCTACGGCCCGATCCGCCGCGATCCGAGCAGGGCGGCGGCGAGGGCGGCGGGGATCAGCAGCAGGAACAGCACGGTGAGCAGGCCGAGCCCCGTCGGCCGACCGCCCGGCCGGACGAAGCGGGCGAGGATGGAGGGGGCACGCTGTGCCTTCGGCGGGGTGCGGGGGCGGGTGGCCGGGGGGAGGGCGGGGGTGGTGCGTTGGCCTCCGGTTGTCTGACCTCCCGTTGTCTGACCTCCAGCTGTCTGACCACCGTTCGTCTGACCACCCGTTGTCTGACCTCCAGCTGTCTGACCACCGTTCGTCTGACCACCCGTTGTCTGACCTCCAGCTGTCTGACCACCGTTCGTCTGACCACCCGTTGTCTGACCTCCAGCTGTCTGACCACCAGTCGTCTGACCACCAGTCGTCTGGCCTCCGGTCGCCTGACCACCCGTTGTCTGACCACCGGTCGTCTGGCCGCCAGTCGTCTGACCTTCGGTGGCTTCGCCCCCGGTGGCCGGGCCTCCGGTCACTTGGCCGCCCGTCCCCTGACCTGCCGTCACTTGGCCCCCGGTGGTCTCGCCCTGACCGCCTGTTGCCACGGCCCCGGCGACCGCGGCTGCGCCGGCTGCCGTGCCTGCCGCCGCACCGGTGCCCGCGGCTGCGCCGGGCGTTGTCCCAGTGCCCGCCCCGGCTCCGGCGGTTGTCCCGATCCCGGCTGCGGCGCCCGTGCCGACGGCTGCCCCGGATCCCCCGGCTGCGGCCCCCGGTACGGCTGCCGTGCCTGCACCGGGCGTTGTTGCGGTGCCTGCCGCCGGGCCCGCAGCCGCTGCTGCTGCGGCGGCCGCCCCCGCCGCCGTACCGGCAGCCCCAGCCGCAGCCGGTGCGGGAGCCGTGCCGCCGGGCGGTGGCAGCGGTGGCGCGGGCGGGAACACGGTTCCGGGCGGCACGGGCAGGACCGGGAGCGGCGGCAGGGGCGGAATCGGTGCCGGGGGCGCGGGAGCTGCGGGGGCGGAGGCCGGTGGAGGCGGGGGCGCGGGCTCCTGCGGGTTGCCCGGGGTGGGCGGAACAGGATTGGTCGGCGGCGGAGGTGCGGGTACGGCCAGCGTGAAGGTGGCGGTCGCCCGGGCGGTCAGCACCGGGGGCGGTTCCAGGCAGCCGTTCGGCAGGAGGGTGCTGATGCGGTCGGTGCCCTCGACCCACCCCTCGCCGGTGTAGGTACCCGGCAGGCGCTCCACCTCCGCCACGCAGCGCGCGGACCCGCCGGGCTCCAGTTCCGGTACGACGGCACCGCCCGCCGGGCAGTCGATCCAAGGCGGGTCGAGCTCCGGATCGGTGAGGTGGAGGTCGTACACCGTGCGGTCGCCGGTGTTGGTCACGTCGTAGACGACGGTCGCCCGGAGATCCGTCGAGGACGTCTCGGCCGTCTCCGACAGGGCCACCTGCCCGCCGACACCGCTGTACCCGGAGCCGGCGACGGCGCGCGACTCCATGTCCAGGGAGGGGATCCGGCCGACGGCCACGACGTCGGCGATCCAGGTGCCGGGCCGGGCGGTGGCCCGGGCGGTGCAGGTCACCGAGGAGAGGCCACGCAGTATCGGCACATGGTCGAGACCCCCGGGGCAGCGGAACACGGCTCCCGGCAGACCGAGGTCGGTGATCCGGACGTCGTACAGATCCGCTCCGGCGCGGTTGACGAGCCGGTACTTCTTCACCACCTCGTGTCCGATCCGGATGCCCGGGCGCGTGGCGCCCGTATCCGGCCGCGTGTTGACTGTGACCTCCAAGGCGAGCCCGTGCGCGCCTGCACCGTCGGCCGCTGCGGTGCCGGCCAGGCCGCCGACCGCCGTGACCAGCAGCGGAAGCACAACGGCGGTGCGTCGTCCGGGAACGCCGACGGAGCTGCCAGGAACGGCCAAATATCCTATAAGCATATGACAATCACTAACAGAGCGGTCGGCGGACCATGGCTCGGTCCACGCCGGTGACCGGAGGCAACCGCACGAAGATCACTCCGGTGGCGGGCCGCAGGCACGGCGGGCGGCGACGCCCCTTACGCGTCGGCCATGAGCCCGGCCGCGACCGTCGCCCCCAGCTCCCAGCAGGCCTGCACATCGGCCTTGCCGGGTTCGCCGGTGACGGTCACCGCCTCGGCCGTACGGCGCCAGCCGAGGCCGGTGGTGACGGCCTCGATGGCGCGGACGGCGCCCGTGACGTCGTTGCCGCCGTGCACGTAGTAGCTGAAGGGCCGGCCCCGGGTCTCGTCCAGGCAGGGGTAGTAGATCTGGTCGAAGAAATGCTTGAGGGCGCCGGACATGTAGCCGAGGTTCGCCGGGGTGCCGAGGAGATAGCCGTCGGCTTCGAGGACGTCGGAGGCGGTGGCGGACAGGGCCGCCCGGCGCACGACGCGGACGCCCTCGATCTCCGGTGTGGTCGCGCCGGAGACGATGGCCTCGAACAGCGTCTGGCAGTGGGGCGAGGGGGTGTGATGCACGATCAGCAAGGTAGGCACGTCCCGAACCCTGCCCTGCGGTACCGCCGCCCGCAAACGGCGCCCGGCCCGACGCCGTGCCCGAGCCGCACCTGTTCCTGCACTGCCGGCGCGACGGGGGCTGACCCCTTTATTGCGTACGGCGATGTCGGTGCCCTCGGTTACAGTGGCCGCGCTGACTCGGAGGGGAGACAACAGTGCAGGTCAGGGTGGGGTCCGTGCGGGGCAGAGTGGTACAGGCGGTGATGCTGGCGGCCGTGCTGGGAGGCTGCTCCCAGTCGCCGGACCCGGAGGCGAAGGCGTCGGGGAGCCCGTCGGCCTCGGACGCGGCAGCGAAGAGTACGGCCGCGGCGAGCGGCGGCTCGATCGGCGCCGCCGGTTCGGCCTGCCAACTGCCCGTCAGCTTCGACATCGCCCGGCACTGGAAGGCCAAGGCGGTCGACGCCGAGAAGGAGATGGCAAAGACGTCGGGCGGGTCGGACGGGGACGTGACGGGGGCGCTCGCCGACGCCTTCCTCCGTCAGGGCCCGGTCACCACCGCCTGCGAGATCGACGCCAAGCCCGCCGGCGCCATCGGCTTCCTGCGCGTGTGGACCGGCAAGCCGGGCGACGCCGACGCGCGCACGGTCCTGCGGCAGTTCGTCGCCGCCGAGGACAACGTGAGCAAGGAGAAGTACCGCTCCTTCACGACGGGCGGCGGGCTTGCCGGTGTGGAGGTGGAGTACCTCTACACCAGCAAGCTGCTGGAGGAGACGAAGAAGGAGAGCGCCCTCGCCGTCGCCACGCCCGCCGGTCCCGTGGTGCTGCACCTCGGCGGGCTGGACACCAAGGAGCACGAGGCGATGCTGCCCGCGTACGAACTCGCCAAGCGGACCCTGCGGGTCCTGTGACGGACGCCGTCCGGCGGGTGCTCGGTCCGTCGTATCCGTGCTGAGTGTCAGTAGCGCAGGCGCTTGGCTCGCACCAGCATGACCAGGCCTGACAGGGCCAGCAGTGTGCCGATGGCCGCGGGCCACAGATGGGCCCCGGTCTCCGCGAGCCCGCCCTGGACCGCCTGGGGCTCGGTCTGCGCGGCCGGCGGCGGGGTCTGGCCCGCTCCGGCGGCCTGGGGCGGCGCGGACTGCGTGGGTCGGCCGACCTCGCCACCGCTGGAGTCGGCCGCATGGGACGAGGGGGTGGCCTGGTCGTCCTTGGCGGGCTCGGTCGCCTTGCCGTGCCGGGCGGGCCTGGCCGGCCTGCTGTGCTTGGTGGTGTTCGCGGGGGCGGTCGTCGCGTCGGTCCTCGGCTGCTCCACCGGGTTGGAGACGGAGGGCGCCGGAGAGGCCGTGTCGCCCGCGCCGGGATCCGCGGTTGCGCCGGTGCCCGGGGCGGCCGTCGCACCGGAGTCGTCGCTCGGGCTCGGGGCGGCCGTCGCACCGGAGTCGTCGCTCGGGCTCGGGGCCGCGGTGGCACCGGAGTCGTCGCCGCGGGGTCCGCAGGTCCGGCCGGAGTTGATGCAGTCGACCATCTCGCGCATCAGGTCCTCGTCGAAGACGTTGATGAAGTCGCCGTGGTCGGTGACGGGCTTGTGCAACTGCTCCGGGAAGGAGTCCACCGCGAACAGCGGCACCGTGCGCCCGCCGTCCTGGAGGCTCGGCGCGGCGACGTCGTACACGATGCGCTGCACCAGCTGCGGGATCGCCTGGAAGCCCGCGGGGCAGGAGCCGTCGGGGGCGGCGAAGGTCACGTGGGTGCGGTGGTTGGCGCTGTCGATGTTGCGGCCGTCCCAGCAGCTCTGGAAGCGGAAGGTGCGCACCACGTCGCTGCCGGACGGGCACAGCGGGTACTTGTCCTTCAGCTGCCGGTCCTCGAAACCGGTGCAGCTCCAGGAGGCGTTGGCGTTGACGGGACCGTTGACGAAGGCCTTGGCGTCGCCGGTGATGATGCGCAGCAGACGCGGCATCGCGGTGACCTTGCCGCGCGGGCTGCCCACGAAGGTCAGCGTCACCTGCTTGGCCGTGACGATCTGGCCCGCATTGCCCTCGGTGCCGCCGCCCGGGGCGCCCGCGTCCCGTTCCTGCTTGCCGTTCTGCAGCCGCAGCACCGGCCAGTAGTACGTGGACTTGTCGCCCTGGTCCACGCAACTGGTCTTGGCATTGGCCAGGTCGTCGTCGCTGGCGAAGGCGTTGTTGGACTGGTTGCCGATGTAGTCGTGGAAGTGGTGGGCGCCGTTGGACACGCCGGGGGCGACGATCACGTTGTCGGAGTTGAACAGGCCGCCCGCGTTGACACCGCACTCGGAGGTGAAGGTGCCGCGCGAGGCGTCGGCCTGCTGGGGCGGGTTCGGCACGTTGGGCTGTACGGAGGTGATGTCGGCGTAGTCGGAGGCGACGGGTCCGTTGCCGCCCTGGCCCGTGCCCGCCTGCCCGGCACCGTTCTGGCCCTGGCCGCCGCCCTGTTGGGCGCCGTCGCTCGCAGTGGCGGTGGCCTGGCCGCCGTTGCCCGGGGAGCCGCCCGCGCCCTCCTGTGCGGGGCGCAGGGTGCAGGCGGCAAGGGACTCCAGTCCTTCCGGCCGGTCCCCCACCCGGTCGATGGCGACGGCGATCCGCTCGATCGTCGCCGCGCGCTGCTCCTTCAGCGGGTTCATGATCGGGCCGGCGGCGGCGCCGGGGTTCTCCCGGACGTCCGGTGCCGACTGCTGGAGCTGCTGGTAGGCGCCGGTGATCTGCTGGTCCAGCCGGGCGAGTTCACGGTCGACCTCCGCGCGGGCCTGGTCCGGCACGGACGTCAGCCGGGCGCCGACGTCCGGGCAGTAGACCGTGGCCATGCCCGCGGACGTGAGGTGCCCGCTCGCCTCGGGGCCGGGCTGCCCGCCCCAGCCTCCCTCGCTGGCCGAGGCGTAGACGTTGGCGGCGACGAGCCCGCCCCCGCCCAGCATCAGGGCGACGGCTGCGAAGGTCGCGCGTCGTGCGCCGGTCGGGCGCCTGCGCCGGTTGCGTATCAAGGTCGTCCCCTTGCATGGAGCGGTCGTTCGGGCATGGAGTTCCCCCGCCAGATACGCAGGATGGCGCGCTTGTGTTCAACCGAATCGCAGATTCTCAGGGATCTCACAGAAAACAGTGGTCACGACGGAAGGGCACCCAGCCTTCCCCCTCGAACACCCCGGCGAACATCACAAATACGTATCGGACATTCCGCACTTCAACCTTCACACGAGGGACACAAGTTGGTTAGGTTGACCGCCAGGCCGCCCGGCTGACCCTCAGCGCTTGCATCCGCCGTGGCGTCCGGGGCCGGGGCTCGACCGACTCCGGGAATCGGCCCGACTGCCCTGCGGGGCAAGGAAGGAGTACGTCTTCCATGGCGCCGGAGAACCGCGACGAGGTTCGGCAGCGGATCGACTCCCTCTACGACCGGGCCGAGAGCGAGACGGGGAAGTACAACGCGACCCGGGCCATGTCGGTGGCTGCACGCGGCAGAGGCGTCCCCCTGGCCAAGAGGGGCGGCCGGCGCCCGGATCCCGCCCTCGACGAGGTGTCCCGGCAGTGGTTCGACGCGGCGCGTGCCAAGCGGGGGCCGAGCGTCCCCGCCGTACTGCCCAAGGACCGGCAGCCCGACCGCCCCGCGGCCCCGGCCCGCTCCCGGGACCGGGCGGCTCTGGAACTGGGTCTGCCCGAGTTGGCCCCCGGCTCCGCGGGACCGGCCGCCGAGCGCGTGGTGCCGGAGCTGACGGCCGGCTCCGCCACAGACCTGACCGGCCGCCCTCGGGCTGCCCTGGAGGCGGGATCCACCCCCCAACTCCCGGGCGCAACAGCGAAGTTGCCCGGCCTCAGCGGCCGGGGCATGGCAGAGCTGCCCACCGGGGGCATGCCTGAGCTGCCCGGCCGCAGCACGACCGAGCCGTTCACCGGGGGCGCGCCCGAGCTGACCGGGCCTGGCGCGGCGGAGTACCTCGTCCGCGGCATGCCGGACACAACCGGCTTCGGCACGCCCGAGCCACTCAGCACAGGCACACCCCAACTCACCAGTCCTGCCGCGGCGGAATACCTCGACCTCGGCATGCCGGACACAACCGGCCTGAACACGCCCGAGCCGCCCGGCGCAGGCACACCCCAACTCACCAGTCCTGCCGCGGCGGAATACCTCAACCCCGGCATGCCGGACCCAACCGGCCTCGGCA
This sequence comes from Streptomyces cellostaticus, assembly GCF_001513965.1. Classification (GTDB taxonomy): domain Bacteria; phylum Actinomycetota; class Actinomycetes; order Streptomycetales; family Streptomycetaceae; genus Streptomyces; species Streptomyces cellostaticus. The sequence goes on from NZ_KQ948017.1 coordinate 380,759, forward strand.
CGCCCGAGCCACTCAGCACAGGCACACCCCAACTCACCAGTCCTGCCGCGGCGCAGTCCCTCGGCGTTGCAGGCGCAACTGGCCTGGTTGCGGCCGAACCCTTTGTCGAGAGCGCAGCCGGACCCGTCACCCCTGGCACGGCGGATTCCCTCGGACTCGGTGTGCCGGGGCTGACCGGCCGCGGTCCGGCCGAGACAGCCGTGCTCCCCGTCGCCACGCTGCCCGCCGCCCAGGGAGTCGTTGCACAGCAGCCCAGGGAACTGCCCGCATCCCCCACCGCACCCCGGCGCCCGTCCCCCGCGGACTCCAAGACGAAGAACCGGCAAAAGCTGGCCACAGCCCAGGAACTGCTGTCCCGCTACACCGCCTCGCTCGGCACACCCCTCACGGCTGCCCAGGCGACCTACTCCGCACAAGGCGCCTGGGACGGCGGGACAGGGCAGGCGGTTCAGCCGAGCACCGAGTGGTGGGGACAGCCGAGCGCCGAGTATGGATGGCAGCCGGAACTTCAGCAGCCGGGTCGACTGAGCCCGCAGCAGCCGGGGCAGCCGGACCTGCAACAGCCGGATCAGCTCAGCACCGGGCAGTGGCAGCAACCGCAGTGGACGGCACCCGGTATGCAGGCGGTGCCGAGCCCGGCCGCCCCGCTCACCACAGCCGCCCCCATGACGGACACAGGCTCCTTCGCCCGCCCCGTCGCCGACCCCCTCACCGACACGGGCTCCTTCACCCCTGTCACCACCGCCGTGCGGGTCGCGAAGGCCATCACCTTTGCGCGAGCACAGGTCGGCAAGCCGTGCGTGTGGGGTGCGACCGGGCCCGACTCCTACGACTGCTCCAGCCTCACCCAGGGGGCATGGAAGGCGGCCGGGGTCACGCTGCCCCGCGCCGCGCACCAGCAGGCGCTCGCCGGCACGCCGGTCACCCTCGCCGCCCTCGAACCCGGCGATCTGGTCCTCTTCTTCGACGACGACCGGCACGTGGGCCTGCACATCGGCAACGGCATGATGATCCATGCGCCGGGCCCGGGGTCGTACATCCGCGAGGAGTCGATCTACGGCGCCGGGGAGTCGGCGATCCACCGGGTGATACGACCGGCGTGACGGACCGATCCGGAACCGGGGCCTCTCAGCCCCGGCGGCGTCGCCGTGCGCGCCAGCTCGCGTAGTGGTCCAGCAGGGTCTCCTCCACCGGGCGGTAGCTGAGGCCCAGTTCGTGGATGCTGCGGCTGTTGTCGACGCGGAAGCGGATGCCGAGGTGCCCCCGGATGTAGTCCTGGGTGAGGCCGAAGGCGGGGCCCAGGATGCGTACCGGCCAGTGCGGGAGCGCGGTGCGCGGCAGGCGCGGGTCGTAGGGGTGGCGGGTGCGGATGATGCGTGCCATCTCGTGGAACGACGTCATCGTCTCGGCCGCGACGATGTACCGGCCCTTGGCCTCGGAGTTCTCGGCGGCCGCGATATGCGCCTCGGCGACGTCCCGGACGTCCGCGGTGGTGAAGCTGAAGTCGGGGGCGCCGTAGCAGAAGCAGCCCTTGAACAGTTCGTCGAGGAGGAAGAGGCTGCCCGACTCGGACGCCGGGGTGAGGGAAGGACCGAGGATCAGGCCGGGGTTGACGGACACCATGCGCCAGCGGTCCTGTGCCGCTTCCGCGTCCCGGGCCGCGCGTTCCGCGACGGTCTTGGCGTAGTGGTAGGGGTTGTTCTCCACCGTGCTCGTGGTGTTGACGTACCGCTCGGACAGCACCTGGCCCTCCATGCTCAGGACGTCCGCGTAGTCGCCGAAGACCGCGCCCACGGTGGAGGTGAACACCAGGGTCCGGACCTGCGGGTTCCGCTCGATGCCCGCCAGCACGTTGCGGGTGCCGAGCAAGGCCGGGTCCACGACGTCCCGCCGGCCGTCCCCGATCTGCTCCGGCATGAGGAACGGCGAGGCCACGTGGAAGACGACCGCGCAGCCGCCGAACGCCTCGTCGAACGAGCCGTCCTTCAGCAAGTCGGCCTCGAACAGTGTGAGTTGACCCGGGAACGCCTCCTGCATCTCCCACAGCGGCCGTACCTTCGCCGCGTCAGCGGCGCTGCGCACGGTGGCGTGGACGCGATAGCCTCGCTCCAGCAGCCGCCGTACGAGATGGCTGCCGACGAAGCCGCTGCCGCCGGTCACCGCGAGGGTCGTCTCCCCGGGTCCGCCCACGCGCCCTCACCCCTCGCCCGCCCGCCGTCCATCGGTACACCGAGGACAGAGTCGGCCATGCCCGGGGCCGAAGGGAAGGGTGCGCCGACCGACCGGCAGCAGGTCCGGCACCCCCATAAAGGGACCCTTGGAGAAGCCATAAGGCCGGCTTATGACGTCATAGACCGGACCCGCATACTGACTTAGGGCTGCCTTAGTTTAGGCTTCCCGACGAGTCGCCTCTTTCACGCTCGAAGGGAACTGATCATGCCGCGCCCCCTGCGGGTAGCCATCGTCGGAGCCGGCCCCGCCGGGATCTACGCCGCCGACGCCCTGCTCAAGTCCGAGGTGGCCGCCGACCCCGGCGTGTCCATCGACCTCTTCGAGCGGATGCCCGCCCCGTTCGGCCTGATCCGGTACGGCGTCGCCCCCGACCACCCGCGTATCAAGGGCATCATCACGGCCCTGCACCAGGTGCTCGACAAGCCGCAGATCCGTCTGTTCGGCAACGTCGACTACCCGACCGACCTCGGCCTGGACGACCTGCGCGCCTTCTACGACGCGGTGATCTTCTCCACCGGCGCGATGGCCGACCGGGAGCTGTCCGTCCCCGGCATCGACCTGGACGGCTCGTACGGCGCCGCCGACTTCGTGTCCTGGTACGACGGCCACCCGGACGTCCCGCGTACCTGGCCGCTGGAGGCGGAGAAGGTCGCCGTGCTCGGTGTGGGCAACGTGGCGCTCGACGTGGCCCGGATCCTCGCCAAGACGGCGGACGAGCTGCTGCCGACCGAGATACCGGCGAACGTCTACGACGGCCTGAAGGCGAACAAGGCCGTGGAGATCCACGTCTTCGGCCGCCGCGGCCCCGCGCAGGCCAAGTTCAGCCCGATGGAGCTGCGCGAGCTGGACCACTCCCCCAACATCGAGGTCATCGTCGACCCGGAGGACATCGACTACGACGAGGGCTCGATCGAGACCCGGCGCGGCAACAAGCAGGCCGACATGGTCGCCAAGACCCTCGAGAACTGGGCGATCCGGGACGTCGGCAACCGGCCGCACAAGCTGTTCCTGCACTTCTTCGAGTCGCCCACGGAGATCCTCGGCGAGGACGGCAAGGTCGTCGGCCTGCGCACCGAGCGCACCGCCCTCGACGGCACCGGCAACGTCAAGGGCACGGGCGAGTTCAAGGACTGGGACGTCACCGCCGTCTACCGCGCCGTCGGCTACCTCTCCGAGAAGCTGCCCAAGCTGCCGTGGGACATCGAGTCCGGCACGGTGCCGGACGAGGGCGGCCGGGTCATCGAGGAGGGCGGCGACCACCTCCGGTCGACGTACGTCACGGGCTGGATCCGGCGCGGTCCCGTCGGCCTGATCGGCCACACCAAGGGCGACGCCAACGAGACGGTGGCCAACCTGCTGGACGACCACGCGAACGGCCGTCTGCACACCCCGGCCTCCCCCGCACCGGAGGCCGTGGACTCCTTCCTCGCCGAGCGGGGCGTCCGCTACACCACCTGGGAGGGCTGGCACAAGCTGGACGCCGCCGAGCGGGCGCTGGGCGAGCCGCAGGGCCGCGAGCGCGTGAAGATCGTCGAGCGCGAGGACATGCTGCGGGAGAGCGGCGCGTAAGCCCGCTGCTCCGCATGCCCGTGAGGGGCCGGCACCCCGGTGTCGGCCCCTTCGCACGGTCCGGTCCGCTCGAACCCGCGCGAACAGCCGTCCTGTTAGGGTCCTGCAGTGTTCTCCCTGAGCGAGCCTCCCTTCTTCACCCGCCTGCGCGGGGCGCGCCGCGTGCTCGTCGCCGGTGCGGGCGGCGGTTTCGACGTCTACGCAGGACTGCCCCTCGCGCTCGCGCTGCGGTCGGCCGGTGCGGAGGTCCACCTGGCCAACCTGTCCTTCTCCGACCTGTACGGCCTGGATCTGGACTCATGGGTGGAGGCGGACGTCGCCGCCGTCCGCCCGGACACCCCGCTGCGCGGCGACTACTTCCCCGAGCGCTCGCTCGCCCAGTGGCTCGCGGCACAGGGGCTGCCCGACACCGTGTACGCCTTTCCCCGTACGGGTGTTGAACCGCTGCGCGCCGCCTACCGGGCGCTCCTCGCGCACCTGGGCGGTGTGGACGCCGTCGTGCTGGTGGACGGCGGGACCGACATCCTCATGCGCGGGGACGAGAACGGGCTCGGCACGCCGGAGGAGGACATGGCGAGCCTGGCCGCCGTCGCCGGGCTCGACAAGGTGCCGCACCGGCTGGTGGCCTGTCTGGGCTTCGGGGTGGACGCCTATCACGGCGTCAACCACTCCCTGTTCCTGGAGAATCTGGCGGCCCTGGACCGCGAGGGCGCCTATCTGGGCGCGTTCTCGCTGCCCCGCGAGAGCCGCGAGGGCGCGCTCTACCTCGACGCGGTGGCCCACGCCCAGCAGTGCCACGCCACTCACCCCAGCATCGTCCACGGGTCCGTCGCGGCGGCCGTGCGCGGCGACTTCGGCGACGTCCGGTTCACCGAACGCACCCGGAACAGCGAGCTGTTCGTCAACCCGCTGATGGCCCTCTATTTCTGTGTGGACCTGCCCGCTCTGGCCCGCGCCGGCCTCTACCTCGACCGGCTGGAGGGCACGGTCCTGATGCGGCAGATCAGCTCGGTCATCGCCGGGTTCCGTGATGAGCTGCCCCGTCAGCGGCCGCCCCGGGCCTTCCCGCACTGAGCCCGGGGCGGGCTGCTCACGACAGGCCCGGCTCGGCCGTGGTGAGGTCCCGGCGTCCGACCACCGCCAGCACCACGGTCACCAGGGCGAGCGCGGCCGTCTGGACGAGACCGCCGCCGACGTACAGGGCGGCCCCGGGCACGTGCAGCCAGGGGTAGAGGGCCGCGACCCGCACCGCCAGGATCAGCAGGCCGAGGGCGGCCAGGGCGAGCGCGCCGCCCGGCGTCACGGCGTCGCTGCGCCGGGCCTGCCACAGCAGCCAGCCGAGCGCGCCCACGACGAAGCAGCTCGCCGGCGCCCAGGCCAGGTCGGCGGCGGCGGGCAGCACCACGACGGAAGCGCCGGTCACCACACAACAGGTCATGAAGACCAGCCCGGGTGAGCCCGCGGGCAGCCGGGCAGGGGGTGCGTCCCGGTGGTAGGCGGCGCAGAGTGCGAGGGCCGGCAGCCAGGCCAGGAGTCCGAAGGCGGTGGCGAACGCCGGGTGCGGGGCCACCAGCGCGCCCGCCAGCGGGCCGAGCAGCGGCCAGAGGTTGGGCAGCGCGGCGAGCAGCGCGGACGCCCGGGCGAGGCGGCGACGGTCGTGGAGGAGGGCGAAGTAGGCCGCCGTCCACAGCAGCGGCAGGATCCACTGGGCGGCGGTGACCACTGCGGTGAGAAGTCCCTGGTCGGTGAACTGCGACAGCAACAGGTGCCGCCCCGCGCCGCCGTGGCTGACGGCCCAGGTCACTTCGAGGACCAGGTCGACGACCGCGGCCGCCGCCTGGATCAGCACGGCGAACAGCGCGAAGAGCCGGACGGCCGAGCCGAGGAGGACGTAACGGCTCGGCGCCCCGGGCGCTCCCAGCCGGCTGCGCACGGCGAGGGCGGCGATGCTCGCCACCTCGCCGAGGGTGGGGCGGCTCTGGTCCTGCGTGTCGCGGTCGACGTCCCACAGGTACGTCTCGACCATCTCCTCCTCCCGTTCGCGACGGTAGTAGGCGGGGAGCAGGCGCAGTACGGCGCGGTAGCGCGATTCCAGCAGCGTGGTCATGCGAAGCCTCCCGCGAGTCCGGGTGCCGTGGGCGGTCGTGGGGCGGTGTCGGCCGGGGCGGTGGCGCGGCGGCCCTCGGCGATGCGCCGCTTGGCGGCCCCGGCGCCGGCGGCCATCCGCTCCGCCTCCGCGTCGAGCGCGGCCACGCCCTCGTCGGTGAGCCGGTAGTAGCGCCGCAGGCGGCCCTGCTGCACCTCCTCCCGGTCCAGCACGATCAGTCCGTCGTCGGTGAGCCGGTCCAGCACCCCGTAGAGCGTGCCGACTCTCAACTGCACCTCCCCGTCGGACAGTTCCTCGACCTCGCGCAGGATGCCGTAGCCGTGCCGCGGCTGGTCGGCGAGTGCCGTGAGGACGAAGAACGCCGCTCGGGTCATGTTCCTCGATGACATGAAGCCAGAATATCTCGGCTTCCGATATATATCGAGTGGGCGAGAGCCACGACGCGGACGCCGAGCCGCCGACGACGAACAGGGCCCGCCCCTGAGCGGATGGGCGGGCGGGCCCCGTTCGCCGGACCATTGTGGGCGCCGTGCCAGGGCCCGGGGACGTGTGAACACCGGACGCCTGATGCGCACGGGAGGCGCCCCGGGTGCCCGGCGCGCATCCCGTGTGCGGGGCGCGTCGGCCCCCGTCTCGCAGGCGACGGCGTATCCCGTCACCGTGCGCCGGGGTACGCGCCCGCCGCGCTGCTCCACCCGGGGGACCCGGCCGACGCGTCCCGCCACCCGGCGGTGATACTTGGAAGGCGCACCCACTTCCATCAGCAGATTGGCTCATGTCGAACTCCGCCGCCGACCACGCCACCATCCCGCAGACCCTCTGGGCGGCCCGCGGCCGCCACACCGGCCCCGCTGCCGAGGACGTCGTCCGCCGCACGCTGGGCCGGCACAAGGAGAGCGGGGACATCGACGACTTCGCCGAGCCGCCCGGCCCCGAGGACACCGGGCACCGGGTCTTCGAGGCGCGCTGGCGGGCCGACGGCACCGTGACCGTGCGGGCCCGGCTCACCCTCGTACCCCGGCAGGACCGGCCGGAGGGGCAGGAATGGACGCTCGTCGCGGAGGCGGAGCGCCCGTGGGACGACGCCTGGCCCTCGCCCGCGACGCTGTTCTGGCCCGAGGCCGGACCCGCGGAGGGCGACGACGGCACTTGGGACCACCACCCCACCGTCGCCGGCCTGCGCTTCCGGCAGGTCAACGCGCTGCCCGAGGACGACAAGGAGATGCGCCGGCGGCTGCGGGACGCGGCCCGCGAGGCCTGGTGCGTCAACCTCGTCGTGCACGAGGCGATGACCCCGGACGAGCGCGGCCGGCTGCCGCTGACCGGCCTGCTGCCGCCGGGGCTGCGGCACCGCGTGGTGGAACACCGGGCCGCGCCCCAGCAGTTGCGCGCCGTCAACTGGGCACTGAAGGACCTCGGCGTCGAGGTACCGCGCGGCGGCGCCGTGCTGCTGCCCCCGGACCCGGCGGCGGACGGCTACGACGGCCGGGAGCACAGCGTGCGCACCGTCTTCCTGGACGGCTCCGAACCCACCCGGATCATCACGGCCCTGCGCCACTTCACCGCACTGCCGCGGCCCCGGCCGAAGGGCGTCGAGGAGGCGCTCGCGGACCTGCGTGAGAACTGGACCCTGCTGACCCTTCAGGAGGATCTGGCGCGTCAACGGCAGCTGGTCGCCATGTACGCCGAGGCGCTGGAGGCCATGACGAAGTCCCGGGACCTGTACCGGGAGGCCTCCGAGCAGGCCCACCAGGCGCTGGCCGCCTACCGCGACACGCCCGCTCCCGCCCTGCCCCACCAGCAGCAGCGGCCCGGCACCCGGACGCCCACCGCGCTCCAGCAGTTGACGCGGTCATTGGAACGGCTGAGGTTCACCCCCAAAGGGGCGCGCCCGGCGCCCGGCCCGGACGGCTCGCCCGGCACCGACGGCACGGACACCACCGGCACGCAGGACCGGCCGGCGTAGCCCGCCCGGCACGGGGGATTCGGCGGTACAGCGGCCGGGGCAGGGAAGGGAAGGAAGAGGGCAGAGAAGAGCCCGCCCCGGCAGCCACGAGGTACAGGAGGCCGCATGGATCTCACCACGACCGTGCTGGTGATCGCCGCCGCCGTCGCGGCGCTGCTGCTCGCCGTCGCCGTCGGCCTGCTGGTACGGCTGGTACGCGCCCGCGCGGCCCTGCGCCGGGCCGGGCTGCCGACGGGGCCGCGCTGGGTGTTCTGGGGCGCGGTCCTGTATCTGGTGCTGCCCACCGACCTGCTGCCCGACCCGGTCTACCTGGACGACATCGGCGTCCTGCTCCTCGCCCTGCGCAGTCTGCGCACCGCCCGCCCGCTGCCGTCCCGGACCACCGAACCCTGAACCGGCCCTGCGCGGGCCCCGATTGCCGCACCATGGAGCGATGCAGCCTACGTTCACCGGGATCCCGGGCCGGCCGACGGCCCCCGACGTCGCCGTGGTCGTCGATGTGATGCGCGCGTTCACCGTGGCCGCCTGGGCGTTCCGACGCGGCGCCGAGAAAATCGTCTTCGCCGGCACGCAGGAGGAAGCACTGGAGCTGAAGGCCCGTCACCCGGGCTGGCTGGCCTTCCAGGACGGACCGCCGGTGCCGGGCTTCGACCTGGCCAATTCGCCCGTCCGGCTCCGCTCGCTCGATGTGCGGGGCCGCACGGTCGTACAGAAGACCACCGCCGGCACGGCCGGGGCGCTGGCCGTCGCGGACGCGCGGCTGCTGCTCTGCGCGAGCTTCGTGGTGGCCGGGGCGACCGCCGAGGCGCTGCGGCGCGCCCGGCCCGACACGGTGACCTTCGTCGTCACCGGGGACGGCGGGCAGGCCGAGGAGGACCTCGCCTGCGCCGAGTACATCGCGGCCCGCGTCGGCTCGGCCGGCACCGATCCCGCGCCCTACCTGGAGCGGGCCCGGCACTCCGACGCCGCCGCGCGGCTCGCCGAGGGGGTACGGCTGGGCTGGGCGGGTGTCCACTCCGAGGACGTGGCGATGTGCCTGGAGGCGGACGCCTTCCCGTTCGCCATGGCGGCCGCCCGCGCGGACGGTCACCTGGTGCTGCGCCCGGTGCGCGCGGCGACGGCGGCCTGACGCCCGTCGCCGCGCTGGAAGTTCGCCGTGGTCAGGGCGACGAGCAGCACGGCCAGGGCCGTGAGCGCGGCCGCCGCTGCCGCCGTACCGGCGAGCCATGGCGGGGCCAGGCCCGCGGCCCGCAGCCGGGCCGGGTCCGGCAGACCGAAGCGGCCGCCAAGTACCTGCCCCCCGGCGAGCGCCGCCGTCACGCCGAGGGCCGCGGTCGCCGCCGGCAGCCGCACCGGCGCGGCCCGCACCAGCAGGGCCAGGGCCAGCAGGGCGCAGAGCCCCGAGTAGAACAGGGTCTCCTCCAGCACGGCCTGGGACAGGCCGGTCCAGTAGCGCGGTGCGTGGGCCACGCCGCACAGGAACACCATCAGCGCGGCGACGCGGGCGACCCGCAGGGGAGCCTTGGACGACTCGTCCTCGGGGCTCGGGCAGCCGTTCTGGCGAGTCTCCGGCCAGACCAGGTCCAGTAGCGGAACGGTGGGCGAGGGCGGTGGGCCGACGGGCTCCGCAACGGTCGGCTCGGGCAGCGCCGTGTCGGGCGACGGAGAGGCGGACAACGCCGTGCCGGACGTCGCCATGTCGGGCGGCCGCGTCTCGCGGCCGGTCCGGACGGCGGCCAGACGGGCGATCAGCTCGGCGAGTTCCTCGACGGGCCGGTGGACGGCCGCCGCCTCCACGACTGCACGCGCGCAGTGGGGCTCGACGGATGTGCGGTGCAGCAGCTCCATGAGCTGGACGACGTCCTCCAAGGAGCGGCCCTCGGCGGCGGCACGGATCACCTCGTCGGCACTGCCGGAGTCCCGGGGCGGCCGGGTGAGCAGGGCGACCAGGCGGGTGACGTCCTCGACGGACCGGCCCACGCCGACCGCACGCAGCGCGTCGGACATGGTCCGGGTGTGCTCGGGCGAACCTTCGAGCAAGGCGATGAGCCGGACGACGTCCTCCAAGGGACGGTCGGCGACGGCCGTGTGGACGAGGTCGTGCAGCGGATCACCATGCCGGAGATCGCGCTCATGCGGGACTTCGGGGCTCTCCTGCGGGGGCGGCGCGGCCCGGCTGCCGGGGGACGGCGCGGCGACGCCGCAGGCGGACGGTGCGGGCGGTGCGGCGGAGCCGCCGTGGGCGGCTGCCATGGGCGGCATGGCCAAGTCGCCGTACACGAAGGGCACGGGCGACACGACGGAGTCCCCGCACGCGGAACGTACGGGCGGCTTGGCGGAGTCGCCGGGTGCGGGCGGTAGCGACGGCATGGCGGAGTTGCCGGACGCGGACGGCACCGGCGGCATCGCGGAGTCCCCGGACGCGGACGGTACCAGCGCTATGCCGGAATCCCCGGAGGTGAGTGGTACCGGCGGCATGGCGCAGTCGCCGGACACGGACGGCACCGGCGGCATCACGGAGTCCCCGGACGCGGACGGCACCGGCGGCATCACGGAGTCCCCGGCCACGGACGGTACCAGCGCTATGCCGGAATCCCCGGAGGTGAGTGGTACCGGCGGCATGGCGCAGTCGCCGGACGCGGACGGCACCGGCGGCACGACGCAGTCGCCGGGTGCGGACGGTGCCGACGGCAAGGCGCTGTCGCCGGACGCGGACGGTACCAGCGGCATCGCGGAGTCCCCGGACGCGGACGACACCGGCGGCACGACGCAGTCGCCGGACGCGGACGGTACCAACGGCATCACGGAGTCCCCGGGCGCGGACGGTACCAGCGGCACGACGCCATCCCCGGAGGGGAGCGGTATCGGCGGCACGACGCCGTCCCAAGACGCGGACAGTGTCGGCGGCACGACGCAGTCGCCGAGTGCGGACGGTACCAACGGCATCGCGGAGTCCCCGGCCACGGACGGTACCAGCGGCACGACGCCGTCCCCAGACGCGGACGATACCGGCGGCACGACGGCGTCGCCGAGTGCGGGCGGTACGTGCGGTATGGCGGAGTCGTCGTAAGGACCAGGGGACGAAGGGCGGGTGGTCATCTCGGCTCCAGGGGAAGGGTGCGGCCGCACCAGCGCCCCCGCGTGCGGCGCGCGCCGTTACGCAGTCCATTAACAGGAGCGCGCCCGGGGCTCCGCAAGCCGGGTGAGGCACCGGTGTGAGCCGCAGGTGGCGGCGGCGCGGTCGGTGCAGACGTGTCCGGCCCCTGCGGCCGTGGCCGCGGCGCCGCTGTCTTCGTCCCGCCCAGGTGCGATCCGCCACCGAGGTGGCGCATTCTTGCTGTGTCATCCACCCGGCGGTACACGGGACGAGGTAGGGCCCATGGCTGGGAGCGGGGAGCGGGCGGTCCGGACACGGTCCCGGCTGGCCGCGCTGCTGGTCGAGACCTCGACCGGCGCACTCGGCGCGGCCCAGGGCCACGTGTCGGGCGTGTACCTGCGTTCCAGCACCCCGGGGCTGCTGCGCCTCGCGGTCCTCGTGGGACTGCCCGGCCCGCTGTTCCGGCCCTGGTGGCGGCTGCACGTCGGCCGCCCCTTCCCGGTGGCCGACGCCTACCGTCTCGGCGTCCAGGTACTACTGCCGAACGCCACGGAGACGGTGCGCCGGTATCCGCAGTTCGCGGCGGGCCTGCCCTTCCCGTTCGGGTCGGTGCATGTGCCCGTGCCGGGCGGATCCGAGCCCCTGGGCGTGCTCACGGTGCTGTGGCCGTCGGCGTCGGACACGACGGACGAGCTGGTGGACCGCGAGCTGCTCGCCCGGCTCGCCGAGGGGCTGGGGGCCGAGCTGCTCGGCCTCGCCGACGGGGACGAGGCGGCGGTGGCCTGGGACGGGGAGCCGCTGTGCGTGCGGCCGCCCGTCACCCAGCCGCGCGAGGCCCGCATGGGCCGGTTCACCTGGGACCCGGCGACCTCGGCGGTACACGCCGACAACCGGCTGTACGCGCTGCTCGGCCTCAAGCCGGACGAGTTCGCGGGGACCGGCCCGGCGCTCGCGGACGCCGTGTCCCCGTCCGACGCGCACCGGATCCTGGCCGCGCTGCGCGAGACCGGCGCCGGGAAACCGCCGCCCGGTCCGCTGCATCTGCGGTCGGGCGACGGCTTTCCGCGGCTGCTCGACCTGTGGCCGGGGCCGGGGCCCGAGGCGGGCGGCGCACCCCTGGTCGACGGAGTCGTCCACGACCCGGGGCCGGCCGCGGCGGCGGACGGCGCGGCGGATCTGCTGCCGCAGGGCGTGTTCTGCGTGGACCGGCTCGGCCTCATCGTGTACGTCAACGCGGCCGCGGCCCGGATGGCGGGCCGGGACCGGGCGTGGCTGCTCGGCCGTCCCCTGGGGGAGGCCATGCCGTGGCTGACCGGACCGCCGTACGACGACCATCTGCGCGGCGCGCTGCTGTCGGCCGAGCCGGTGCACTTCCACGTCCGGCACCCGGCCGCCGAACCCGGTGCGGGCGACTGGCTCGCCCTGTCGGTCCACCCCGGCCCCGACATCCTGACCTGCACGCTCGCCCCGGCCAGCCGCATGGACGCCCCCATGGAGCCGGCTCGTGCCGGTCCCGGGCTGCACGCCCCCGAGGAGGCTGTGACCGGCGACCCGTCGATGACGCCGCTGTACCGGCCCATCGCCCTCGCCATCGCGCTGACGGACGCGGTGACCGCGCGGCAGGTGTCGGCGGTCGTCGTGCAGGAGCTGCTGCCCGCGTTCGGCGGCCGCCGCCTGGCCATCTACCTGCTCCAGGACCGGCACCTGTACCTGGCCTGGGAGACCGGCTTCCCGCAGGGCTTCCTCGCTCCCTTCGAAGGGGTCGGCCTCGACGCGCACCTGCCCGGCGTGGAGACCCTCACCACCGGCCGTCCGCTCTTCTTCGAGTCGATGCAGCAGCTGGACGCCACCTACCCGGGCATCCCCCTGGACGCCGAGGAGGGCGCCCGCGCCTTCCTGCCGCTGATCTCCTCCGGCCGGCCGGTCGGCTCCTGCATCCTCGGCTTCGACCGGCCGCGCAGCTTCAGCACGGAGGAGCGTACGGTCCTCACCGCGCTCGCCGGACTGATCGCGCACGCGATGGAGAAGGCGCAGCGCTACGACACCGAGGCCGCGCTCGCCCGGGGCCTCCAGCAGGCCCTGCTGCCCCGGCGCCTTTCGGCGCACCCGCAGGTGGAGACGGCAGGCCGCTATCTGCCGGGCACCCAGGGCATGGACGTGGGCGGGGACTGGTACGACGTCGTCGAGGCCGGGGACGGGCTCGCGCTGGTCATCGGCGATGTGCAGGGCCACGGAGTGCAGGCGGCGGCCACCATGGGCCAGCTGCGCAGCGCCGTTCGCGCCTTCGCGCTCGGCGACCGGCCGCCCGACGAGGTGATGAGCGGGACGAACCACCTGCTCATCGACCTGGACCCGGGCCAGTTCGCCAGCTGCTGCTACCTCCGTCTCGACCCGGCGACCGGACAGGCCCGGGCGGCCCGGGCGGGGCATCCACCGCCGCTGCTGCGCTGCCCCGACGGCCGGACCCGGGTGCTGGACCTCCCGGGCGGTGTCGTCCTCGGCGTGGATCCTCAGGCCCAGTACCCGGTGGCCGAGCTGCGGCTGGAGCCGGAGGCGATCCTCGCCCTGTACACGGACGGCCTGGTGGAGCGGCCCGGCGCCGACATCGACGACGGAATCTCCGCGCTGCGTCTGGCGCTGGCGAAGGCCGGTGCGGCGGCCGGACGGCGCGGCGCGCGGTCGCTGGCCGGGGTGGCGGACCGGCTGACCTCCACCGCCCGGCATGCCACCGACCGCCCCGACGACGTGGCGCTGCTGCTCGCCACCCGCCGCCCGGCTCCCGCGCATCGCCGGTGACCGGGGCGCTCCGCCGGGCCCGACGGCCGTCACCTCGGACGACGGTCTCGCCTGACGGGGCCGGGCAGTGTAGACATGGGCTCATGGTCCGAATGCCCGCCCGGCCCGCGACTCGGCCGCCCCGTCCGCTCGGGCACCCGCGCGCACCGCAGGGCCCACGGCAGGAGGAGACCGGCACGGACGGCGGCCGGCCGGGTGTGCTGCGCTCGGCGGTGACCGGACGCAGCGTCGCCGGGCAGGTGTTCGTCCTGCAAGTGGTGATCGTGCTGCTGCTGGTCGTGTCGGCCGTGGTGGCACAGGTGCTCCAGGTGCAGCACGACAGCAACACGGAGGCCCGTAACCGCTCCCTCGCCGTCGCCCAGACGTTCGCCAACGCGCCCGGCACCGCGGCCGCGCTGCGCACCCCGCATCCGACGGCGCTCCTGCAGCCGAAGGCCGAGGCCGCCCGCAAGGCGTCCGGCGTGGACTTCGTCGTCGTGATGAACACCGACGGCATCCGCTACACCCACCCCAGACCGGACCGCATCGGCAAGAAGTTCGTCGGGACCATTGCGCCGGCCGTGGCCGGGGGCACCGTGGTCGAGGAGATCCACGGGACGATCGGCGAGCTGGTGCAGGTCGTGGTGCCGGTGAAGGACGCCGGCGGCAAGGTGGTGGGCCTGGTGTCGGCCGGGATCACCACCGCGCACGTGGGCGGCGCCGCCGACCAGCAACTGCCGCTGCTGCTCGCGGCGGCAGCGGCGGCGCTCGCGCTGGCCACGGCGGGCACGGCCCTGGTGAGCAGACGGCTGCTGCGGCAGACGCACGGCCTCGGCCCGTACGAGATGACCCGGATGTACGAGCACCACGACGCGGTGCTGCACGCGGTGCGCGAGGGCGTGCTCATCGTCGGCGGCGACGGCCGGCTGCTGCTCGCCAACGACGAGGCGCACCGCCTGCTGAACCTGCCCGAGGATGCCGAGCAGCGGCACGTGCTGGAACTGGGTCTTGACGACGAGACGGCCGGGCTGCTCGCCTCCGGGCGGGTCGCGACGGACGAGGTGCACCTGGTCAAGGAGCGGCTGCTGGCTGTCAACCAGCGCCCCACCGACCTGCGCGGCGGCCCGGCCGGCAGCGTCACCACGCTACGCGACTCCACGGAGCTGCGCGCCCTGTCGGGCCGTGCGGAGGTGGCGCGCGAGCGGCTGAACATGCTGTACGACGCCGGGGTGGGCATCGGCACCAGCCTGGACGTGAGCCGCACCGCCGAGGAGCTGGCCGAGCTGTCCGTGCCCCGGTTCGCGGACTTCGCCACCGTGGACCTCTTCGACGCGGTGCTGAACGGGGAGGAGCCGAAGCCCGGGACCGCGCTGCGCCGGGCGGCGTTCAGCGGCATCCGCAAGGACGTCCCGCTGTACCCGGTGGGCGAGCGGATCCGGTTCGTGGCGACCTCGCCGCAGGCCCGGTCCCTGACGACCGGGCAGTCCGTCGTCGAGCCCGTGCTGCGCGAGGCGCCCGGCTGGCTCGCCCAGGACCCGGAGCGCACCGAGCAGGTGGTGGCCTGCGGCATCCACTCCCTGATCACCGTGCCACTGCGGGCGGGCAGTCTGGTCCTCGGTCTGGCGAACTTCTGGCGTTCGGAGAAGCCGCAGCCCTTCGACAGCGAGGAGCTGGCCCTCGCCGAGGAGCTGGTCGCGCGGGCCGCCGTGTCCATCGACAACGCCCGCCGCTACACCCGCGAGCACAGCATGGCGGTCACCCTTCAGCGCAGCCTGCTGCCGCGCAGCCTGCCGGAGCAGGGCGCCCTGGAGATCGCCTACCGCTATCTGCCGGCGCAGGCCGGGGTGGGCGGCGACTGGTTCGACGTGCTGCCGCTGTCCGGTGCCCGGGTGGCCATGGTGGTGGGGGACGTCGTGGGTCACGGGCTGCACGCGGCGGCGACGATGGGCCGGCTGCGCACGGCGGTGCACAACTTCTCGGCGCTGGACCTGCCGCCCGACGAACTCCTCTCCCTGCTGGACGAGTTGGTGGGCCGGATCGACCAGGACGAGACCCCGGCCGACGGGGCCGCCGCGGTCACCGGGGCGACCTGCCTGTACGCGGTGTACGACCCGGTCTCCCGGCGCTGCACCATCGCCCGGGCCGGCCATCCGCCGCCCGCGCTCGTGCACCCGGACGGCACGGTGGAGTTCCCGGACGTGCCGGCCGGTCCCCCGCTGGGCCTCGGCGGACTGCCGTTCGAGACGGCGGACCTGGAGCTGGCGGAGGGCAGCCGGCTGGTGCTCTACACCGACGGTCTGGTCGAGGACCGGGACCGGGACATCGACGTCGGTCTGGAGCTGCTGCGCGACGCCCTGGGCCGGGCGCCGGGCGCCTCGCCGGAGGACACCTGCCGGACCGTGCTGGACCGCCTCCCGGCCCGGCCCAGCGACGATGTCGCGCTGATCGTGGCCCGCACCCGGGTCCTCGGCGGCGACCGGGTCGCCGAGTGGCAGGTGCCGTCCGATCCGGCGGCCGTCTCGGAGGTACGGGCCTCGGTCACCCGGCAGTTGGCCGACTGGGGCCTGGAGGAGCTGTCGTTCACGACGGAGCTGATACTGAGCGAGCTGGTCACCAACGCCATCCGCTACGGGCGCGGCCCGATCGGCGTACGGCTGCTGCGCGTCCGGACGCTGATCTGCGAGGTCTCCGACCGCAGTACGACCTCCCCGCACCTGCGGTACGCGGCGAGCACCGACGAGGGCGGCCGGGGCCTGTTCCTGGTCGCGCAGCTCGCGGACCGCTGGGGCACCCGCTACACCCACAACGGCAAGATCATCTGGGCGGAGCAGCCACTGCCCTGAGATCAGCCCGCACATGCGTCGAGGACGCCTCGGGCCGCGGGTGACGCTCTCCGGCATGACGAGACGTTCGCCACGGCCGTGAGGGGCAGGTGGCTGAGCGGCGAGCGCACCCGTCCGGATTCCACCGGGCCCGCCCGAGTTCCCGGTTCGCCTGAGCGACAGCCCCGGAGCCGGATGCGGGTACCTCTCAGCCTACCAAGCCGAACGCCCCCACCCTCGACCCACCGACCCGCACACCCCCTCCTCCCGGCCACCGACCCGAACACCAGCACCTCCCGGCCCACCGAGCCAAACACCCACCTCGACCCACCGACCCGCACACCCCCACCCCTCGGCCCACCGAGTCGGGTGGTGGGTGGGCGAAGGCCGGGGGTCTGGGGGCGGAGCCCCCGGTCGGTGGTGCGGTCGGCTTCGGCCGGAGGCCTACTCGTCGATCACCGCGCCGAAGCGGGCACCATGGGCGGTGCCGCCGAGGGCGCCGGCGCCGTACGACCAGGAGCCGTCGGCGAGCAGCCCGGTGCCGCTCGCGGGCAGCAGCCACACCGCGCCGTCCCCGGCGTTCTCGCCGGGCGCCGCGGCCAGCAGCTCGGCGCGGCCGTCGCCGTCGGTGTCCGCGAGGCGCACCTGGGCGCCCCAGGCGTCGTCGGCCTCGGCGGTGCCGGGGACACCGGCGGTGTTCTGGTCGAAGGACTGGGCGCCGGCCCCGGTCAGGCCCGTGCGGGAGCCGCGCAGCAGCCACACCGCGCCCGCGTCCGCGACCCTGCCCACGTCCTCGCCGGGTGCCCCGACGGCCACGTCGGCGAAGCCGTCGCCGTCGACGTCAGCGACGGACAGATCGGCGCCCCAGGCATCGCCCTTCTCGGCAGTGCCGGGGACGCCCGGCGAGTTCTGCGACCACCACTGGGGAGCGGTGCCCGGGCCCTGGGTGCCGGCCGGTCCGTGCTCACCGCCGTAGTAGACGCCGACCAGGCCGCCGGGCGCGTCCGCGTCGCCGGTGGCGTCGTCGGCGGCGCTGAGCTGGCCGAGGACAAGGTCGTCGTAGCCGTCGCCGTTGATGTCGCCGGAAGCCGAGCCGAGGCCGCCGTGCAGGTCACGCCGGTACGTCAGGCCCTCGGTGCCGCCCGCGTAGTACGCCGACCAGCCCTTGCTGTAGTCGTCGTCGGGGCTGTAGCCGGAGACGACGAGGTCGGCGAAGCCGTCGCGGTCGTAGTCGCCGGTGGTCACATAGGCGGGCTGGAGCCGGTGGCCGGTGGAGTGCGGGGCGCCGACGGGCCGCAGGACGCCCGCGTGGTAGGTGAACACGCGCAGGCCCACCTTCTGGTCGACCACGACGAGCTGGTCGGCGTCGGTGTCCCCGGAGAACCGGGCGGCGGCCACCGCGAGGCCGAAGCGGGCGCCCGCGGCGGGCTTGGCGGCGGTGACGGAGGCGGTGCGCCCGGCGCCGAGGCCCGCCTTGGAGCCGTACAGGACGGTGACGCGACCGGCGTCGGCCACGCTGCCCTCGTCCTCGCCGGGCGCGCCGATGACCGCGTCGTCGTAGCCGTCGCCGTCCAGGTCGCCGGTGGCGACCGCCTCCCCGAAGTCGTCCCAGGCCTCCGAGGTGCCGGGCACGCCCTTGGTGGACTGGCTGATCACCTGGACCCGGCCTTTGGGGACCGTGGTGTTGGTGCCGATGCCGTTCGGGGCACCGTACTGCACGGTGACGTATCCGGCGCCCTTCTTGCCGTCGACGGTGCCCTCCGGGACGCCGGCGAGGACGTCTGTGTAACCGTCGCCGTTGAAGTCGCTGTTGCGGTCGGCGGCGGAGGTGCCGCCGGGGACGCCCGCGAACGCGGACGGCGCGGCGAGGATGCCCGCTCCGGCCAGCAGCAGGAAGGAGGCCGCGGCGACGGCGGCGGAGCCTGCGGTACGGCGGGTGGTGCGCGCGAGAATGCTCATGTCCGTTACCCCCTTGGGATGTTGATGATCCGTCAGTCGGTTGGTCGTGGTTGCCGACGAAGGGTTCGACACGGGGGGTGCGGTGGGAGTTGTGATGCCGGGACGGGCTGTGACACGGCGGTGACAGACGTTGCGGGACCGGGACGCGCGGGTGTGTCAGCCGAGGGCGCGGTCGAGGTTGAAGGCGGCGCTGATGAGGGACAGGTGGGTGAACGCCTGTGGGAAGTTGCCCTGTTGCTCGCCGGTGCGGCCGATCTCCTCGGCGTACAGGCCGAGATGGTTGGCGTAGGTGAGCATCTTCTCGAAGGCCAGCCGGGCCTCGTCGAGCCGGCCTGCCCGGACCAGTGCCTCGACGTACCAGAAGGAGCAGATGGAGAAGGTGCCCTCGTCGCCGCGCAGGCCGTCGGGGCTGGCCTCGGGGTCGTAGCGGTAGACGAGGGAGTCGGAGACCAGGTCGTCGGTGAGGGCGTCCAGAGTGGACAGCCACTTGGGGTCGGTGGGCGCGACGAACTTGGCGAGCGGCATCATCAGCACGGAGGCGTCGAGCACGTCGGCGTCCTCGTACTGCACGAAGGCACTCCGGTACCGGGACCAGCCGCGGTCCATGATCCGCCGGTAGATGGTGTCCCGGGACTGGAGCCAGCGGGGCAGGTCGGCGGGCAGGCCGCGGTGGTTGGCGAGGCGGATGGCCCGCTCGATCGCGACCCAGCACATCAGCCGCGAGTACAGGAAGTTCTTGCGGCCTCCGCGGGTCTCCCACACGCCCTCGTCCGGCTGGTCCCAGTGGTCGCACACCCAGCCCACCAGGTGGCACACGTCGTCCCACTGGTCGCTGGAGATGGGTTGCGCCCACTTGTCGTAGAGGTAGATCGAGTCGATCAGGGCGCCGTATATGTCCAGCTGGAGCTGGTCGGCGGCGGCGTTGCCGACCCGGACCGGGGCCGAGCCCTGGTGTCCCTCCAGGTGGGGAAGTTCGCGTTCGGGCAGGTCGGAGCGGCCGTCGATGCCGTACATGATCTGCAGCGGGCCGGAGCCGTCGCCGCAGCCGGGGCTGATGTGCGTGGTCAGGAACTTCATGAAGGCCTCGGCCTCGCCGCTGAATCCGAGCCTGAGCAGCGCGTAGACGGCGAAGGCGGCATCGCGCACCCACACGTAGCGGTAGTCCCAGTTGCGCTCGCCGCCCAGCTGCTCGGGCAGGCTGGTGGTGGGCGCGGCCACGATGGCGCCGGTGGGGGCGTAGGTCAGGAGCTTGAGGGTGAGGGCGGAGCGGTGCACCATCTCGCGCCAGCGGCCTCGGTAGCGGGACTGGTGCAGCCAGCGCCGCCAGTAGGCGACGGTGGCGTTGAACTCGTGCTCGGCCTCGGTGCGGGCGCAGCCGCGGGGGGCCACCTGGTCGCCGACCTGGTCGAGGGCGAACACCGCCGTCTCGCCTTCGCTCAGCTTGAAGTCGGCCCACGCGTCGCGGCCGTCGCTCTCCACGGTGACGGTGGAGGTGAGCGCCAGGGACTGCTGCGGGGACTCGAAGAGGACCATGCCGTCCAGGGGGCGCAGGGTGTGCGGGTCGGCGCCGTAGTTGAAGCGCGGAGCGATCAGGGCCCGGAAGGGCACCGTACCGCGGACGCACACCACGCGCCGGATCAGCCGGTGCCGGCCCACCTCGCCCGACCCGTCTCCGCTCACGGGCATGAAGTCCTGCACCTCGCCGACGCCGTCCTCGGTGAAGAACCGGGTGATCAGCACGTTGGTGTCGGGGAAGTAGAACTGCTTGGTACGCGCCGGTACGGCCGCGGCCAGCTCGAAACGGCCGCCGCGCTCGGCATCCAGGATGGCCGCGAAGACGCTCGGGGAGTCGAAGGACGGGCAGCAGTACCAGTCGATGGTGCCGTTGGTGCCGACCAGCGCGATGCTGCGCAGGTCGCCGATCAGGCCGTGCTCGGCGATCGGCAGGTAGCGGGGGCTTGTGGACGACTCCTGCTGGAAGGGCATGCCGGCCATGGCTGAGGCCTCCCCGATGGGGTGTGCGGGCTGTTTACCAGCTTAGGGGCGAGTGCTCGGCGGCGACGCGGGCAGACGCTCCTCACCCGGCGCTCCGGCGCCTTCCGGATGCAGGGTGCGCCGAGGCAGGGAATCGTAAGAACGTGCCCCATTCGGCGGCACCGGCACGGATGCGGTCATCCGGACCGAGGAGGAGGCATCATGTCGACATCCACACCCGAAGAGTCCCGGTTGTCCGACGACCACTGCACCCCGGACGCCCTGCTCCACTCCGCACCCGCGAGGGACGTCACCCCGGAGGACCTGGTGATGGCGGCGGGCAGGGACGTCACTCCGGCGACCCTCGCCTGGGCGCGCCGCAAGCTGGAGACCGAAGGCCGAGCGGCCGTCGAGAAGCTGCTGCCCTAGGGCGGTCCGGGAAGCGTCGGGACACCAACGGGGAGGTGCCGGGCAGGGGTGCGCGCCGGTCACGCGGGTGCGCGCCCGCCCGGCGCTCGAGCCTGCCCGCGCAGCGGCGACGCGGGCTCCAGGAGAGGTCCGTCCACGCCGTACGCCTCGATGTCCTGCTGAGCCAGGAACGCGAGCGCCCGGCGTGTGCCGGAGCCGAGCCAGACTCTGTTCGAAGATCGACAGCACCCTGCGCGCGCATTCAACCGCGTAGCCCGCGATCTCACGAAGTTCGTGTTCGCTCAGCTCAAGCTTGTCCGACTCGGTCGGCACGGCTCCAGCTCGCCGCAGGTCGCCAGCGGAGTAAGCCCGCCGGCGCAGGGGTCGCCCCGCACCACATCTCGGCCGCTTGCTGATCTGCCTGTGCCCCGGTCGTCCGCCGACGATGACGCCGTACAGGCGTGCAATTCCCGGCGGCCGAAAGGCGACGGCGCGCTGCTGACAGTGCCGGCGACGGTACGTCAGCATGGCGAACATGTCCGAGAAGCCGAACACCCCGCGCCGGATCGCTGACGACCACGTGGCGCAGGTCGCCGCCCTCGACCCCCTGACCTCCACCCGACTCGGCCTGCACCCCGAGGACGACCGGCAGCCGGATCTGTCGCCGGAGGGCTTCGAGGCGTTCGCCGAACTGGCCCGGCGAACGCTCTCCGCGCTCGACGCGACCGAGCGGGACGGCGAGAAGGACGGCGTGGTGTGGGAGAATGCCGAGCGGAACTGCGCCCGGTTGCTGCGGGAACGGCTGTCCGCGGAACTCGCCCTGCACGAGGCGGGCGACCACTTCCGCGAGCTGCGCAACGTCCGCTCGCCCGTGCACAAGGTGCGGAGCATCTTCACCCTGATGCCCACCGACACCGACGAGAACTGGGCGGCCGTCGCCGGGCGGCTGCGCAACCTGCCCGGGGCGCTGGACGGCTACCGGGCGACCCTGACCGAGGGCATCGCCCGCGGGCTGCTGTGCGCGCCCCGCCAGGCCCGGGCCGTCATCGGGCAGCTCGCCGCCTGGACGGGCCAGGAGGTCGGCGGCGCGAGCTGGTTCGCCACGTTCACGGCTGCCGGTCCGGACCGGCTCAGGCCCGAGCTGGACGCCGCCGCCGACCGGGCGACGACCGCGGTGGCCGGCTTCCGCGACTGGCTGCGCGGCACCTACCTGCCCGCCGCGGACGGCACACCGGACGCCGTCGGCCGCGAGCGCTATCTGCGCTCGGCCCGCTGGGCCAACGGCACCGGTCTGGACCCGGCCGAGGCCTATGCCTGGGCCTGGGAGGAGTTCCACCGCACGGTCGACGAGATGCAGGCCGAGGCCGGCCGCATCCTCCCGGGCGCCACCGCCCGGGAGACCATGGACCACCTGAACCGGCGCGGCCACGCCATCACGGGCGAGGAGAACATCCGCGCCTGGCTCCAGGACATCATCGACGAGGCGATCGACGCCCTCGACGGCACCCACTTCGACATCTCCGGCCCGCTCCGCCGGGTCGAGACGAGGATCGCTCCCCCGGGCAGCTCGGGCGCCCCCTACTACACCGGCCCCAGCCTCGACTTCAGCCGCCCCGGACGCACCTACCTGCCCACTCTGGGCCAACAGACCTTCCCCACCTGGGAGATCGTCAGCACCTGGTACCACGAGGGCGTCCCCGGGCACCACTTGCAGACCGCCCGGTGGACCGCTGCCGTCGACCGCCTGAGCCGCTATCAGATCACCCTCGGTGCGGTCAGCGCCGACAAGGAAGGCTGGGCCCTGTACGCCGAGCGCCTGATGGACGAACTGGGCTTCCTCACCGACCCCGCCCGCCGCCTCGGCTACCTGGACAAGCAGATGCTCCGGATCATCCGTGTGATCGTCGACATCGGCATGCACCTCGAACTCGCCGTCCCCGCCGACTCCGGCTTCCACCCGGGCGAACACTGGACCCCGGACCTCGCCACCGCGTTCATGGCCGCCCACCACGGCAGCGACACCGCCCGCCGCACCAGCGAGATCGACCGCTACCTCGGCTGGCCCGGCCAGGCCATCGGCTACAAGCTGGGCGAGCGCGCCTGGCTGGAGGGCCGCGACTCCGCCCGCCGCCGCCTCGGCACCAGCTTCGACCTGCGCACCTGGCACATGAACGCACTTACCCAGGGCTCCCTGGGCCTCGCCGACCTGGCCGACAACCTCGCCTCGCTGTAACCGAGATGTCCCCCGGGCGGTGGCCTGCCAGACTCCTCGCTCCGACTGGACAGGCCGGCGTGACTTCGGAGGTCTCCAGGGTGGGACGTGCGACTCGCGCGCGCTGCCGCCTTACGCAAGGTGGTGCAGCCGGGAACCTGAGACCTGGCGGCCGTTGACCGACGTGGCAGGAGGGCGGCGACACCGAGCGATGCACCGTCGGCGTTGACGGCGCGCGTACGCGTGCGACGACGCGGTTGCCCGCGAGGCCGCGGCACAGGCCTTCCGCGCGGCACCCGGTGGCTGTCAGACTCCGGAGGGTGCCCGACTTCGACATGCTCGTGATCGGATCCGGACCCGGGGGCCAGAAGGCCGCCATCGCCGCGGCCAAGCTCGGCCGCCGGGTCGCCGTCGTCGACCGCCCCGACATGCTCGGCGGGGTCTCCCTGCACACCGGCACCATCCCCTCCAAGACCCTGCGCGAGGCCGTGCTGTACCTGACCGGTCTCACCCAGCGCGACCTGTACGGGCAGAGCTACCGGCTGAAGGACGACATCACCGTCGCCGACCTGACCGCGCGCACCCGGCACGTGGTCGGCCGGGAGGTGGACGTCGTGCGCAGTCAGCTGTCCCGCAACCAGGTGGCCGTGTACTCCGGCACGGGACGGTTCGCCGATCCGCACACCGTCGCCTTGCGCGATGACGTCACCGGTCACGAACGACTGCTCAGCGCCGAACACATCGTCATCGCCACCGGTACCCGGCCGGCCCGCCCGGACAGCGTGGAGTTCGACGGGCGCACGATCATGGACTCGGACAACGTGCTCTCGCTGGAGCGGGTGCCTCGCTCGATGGTGATCGTGGGTGCCGGTGTGATCGGCATGGAGTACGCCTCGATGTTCGCCGCGCTCGGCAGCAAGGTGACCGTCGTCGAGAAGCGGCCCGCGATGCTGGACCTGTGCGACGTCGAGGTCGTGGAGTCGCTCAAGTACCACCTGCGGGACCTCGCCGTCACCTTCCGCTTCGGGGAGACCGTCGCGGCCGTCGAACGCCATCCCCGGGGCACGCTGACCGTGCTGGAGAGCGGCAAGAAGATCCCGGCCGACACGGTGATGTACTCGGCGGGCCGCCAGGGCCTGACCGCCGGACTCGACCTGGACAGGGCGGGGCTGGCGGCCGATGCGCGCGGCCGGATCACGGTGGACGAGCACTACCGCACCGAGGTGCCGCACATCTACGCCGTAGGTGACGTCATCGGTTTCCCGGCGCTCGCGGCGACCTCGATGGAGCAGGGCAGGGCGGCCGCGTACCACGCCTGCGGGGAGCCGGTCGGGCGCATGCACAATCTCCAGCCGATCGGCATCTACACGATTCCGGAGATCAGCTTCGTCGGCCGTACCGAGGACCAGCTCACCGAGGACTGTGTCCCCTTCGAGGCGGGCATCGCCCGCTACCGGGAACTGGCCCGGGGCCAGATCATCGGGGACTCCCACGGCATGCTGAAGCTGCTGGTCTCACCGGTGGACCGCACCCTGCTCGGTGTGCACTGCTTCGGCTCGGGCGCCACCGAACTGATCCACATCGGCCAGTCCGTGATGGGCTGCGGCGGCACGGTCGACTACCTGGTCAACGCGGTCTTCAACTATCCGACGCTGGCGGAGTCGTACAAGGTGGCCGCGCTGGACGCGACGAACCGGCTGCGCCAGCTCGACCATCTCGCCGACTGAGGGGTATCCCAACAGGTCAGCACACGTTACCGGTTGGTCATCTTGAAAGGTCAACGGCTGCCGCTATCATCACACCCACACGGTGACCGTCCGCCAGCACTCGGCAGCACGGTGTGTCCACCACCCGCTTGGCACCACACCCTTGTCACCGCCCTCGTTTCTTTCTCCCGGCCGGCCCCTGCCCCCGAGGCCACCCCTCTTTCGGGTTCGAGGCGGGTCCACACCCCCCACCCGTACGCCGTCGGGCCAGGCGCCCGTGCGCCGTGCACGACCGGAAAGCGGCACGACCATGAGCAACAACAGGGGCAGAGGCCTGCAGGCCAATGTCCTCGGTACGTTCGACACCGTGGTGATGGCGGTGGCCGGCAGCGCCCCGGCGTACTCGCTCGCCGCGACCACCGCCGTCCTCGTCGGCGCGGTGGGGATGGCCAGCCCGGCCGCCCTGCTGTACTGCGCGATACCCATGCTGGGCATCGCCCTGGCGTTCAGCTATCTCAGCCGGATCGACGTCAACGCGGGCGCCAGCTACTCCTGGGTGGGCCGTACGCTCCACCCGTTCCTGGGCTTCATCAGCGGCTGGGCGCTGGTGATCTCGGCGACCATCTTCATGGTGGCCGGTTCGCTGCCCGCCGGGTCGATGACGCTCGCCCTCTTCGACGCGAAACTCGCGGACAACACGGCGCTGTCCACGGTGGTCGGCGCGGTGTGGTTCCTCGTCATGCTGGGCGTGGTGCTCGGCGGCGCCCGGCTCACCGTCCGCGCCCAGTTGCTGATGTCGGGTGTGGAGCTGGGCATTCTGGCGCTGTTCGCGGTGCTCGCCGTCTTCCACACGCACAACGCGCGCGCCTTCGACTGGTCGTGGCTGGGCTTCTCCCACTTCGACGGCATGGGCGGGTTCGCGTCCGGCGCGCTGCTCGCCGCGTTCTACTACTGGGGCTGGGACGTCACCAGCAACCTCAGCGAGGAGACCCGCAACAGCCGTCGCACGACGGGTCTTGCCGGCCTGATCGGGGTCGGCATCGTCTTCCTGCTGTTCGAGGTGTTCACCATCGCGGTGAACGTCATCCTGACCTCGAAGCAGATCGAGGAGAACGACGCCAACGTGCTCGCGGTGCTGGGCGAGGAGATCTGGCCGGGCTGGGGCGGCAAGCTGCTCATCGTGTCCGTGATGCTGTCCACCATCGCCACGCTGGAGACCACGCTCATCCAGGTCACGCGCTCGCTGTTCGCGATGGGCCGCGACCGTACGATGCCGTCCGCGCTGGGCCGGGTGCACCGCACGTGGAACACGCCCTGGGTGGCGATCGTGGTGGTCGGCGCGGTGGCGCTGGCGATGTTCCTCGCCTCCAACGCGCTCGGCTCGGTGGGCGACATCCTCTCCGACGCGATCTCGGCGATCGGCCTGCAGATCGCGGTCTACTACGGGCTGGCCGGCCTCGCGGTCGTCGTCGCCTACCGCAAGCTGCTGCTGAAGTCGGCGGCCAACTTCGTCTTCGGCGGGCTGTGGCCACTGCTCGGCGCCCTGTTCATGTTCTGGATCTTCGTCGAGTCGCTGGGCGACCTGAGCGATGCCGCCATCGCGATCGGCATGGGCGGACTCGCCGTCGGGCTCGTCCCGATGGTCTGGTACTGGCGCCAGGGCAGTGACTACTACCGGCCCGCGAAGCTGGACGCGACCCGCACCGTCGAGACGGAGTACGTTCCCGACGGCGCCGCGGTGCCGTCGCGGCTGCACGAGGGTCTCCCCACCGACTTCTGAGGGAGCTCCCGATGGCGCGAGACCGTTTCACGCCCGATTTCGACCCCGACTGCGGGGACGCGCCGCTCACCTCCGCCCGGCAGGACATCGTCATCGGCCGCTGGCAGGGCCTCAGGGACCTGCTGTGGATCACCGGCGACGACTGGACGCTGCGCGGCCACCGGGTACGGCTGCTCGCCCAGGCCTGCGCGAGCAGTTCCACGGTGGAGTCGTGGCTGGCCGCCGAGCCGGACAGCGCCGATGCGCAGGTGCTGCGCGCGGCGACCGAGACGGCCCGGGCGTTCCACCTGGCCATCACGGCCGGGCGGGGTGTACCGATCGACCGGGACCGCATCGACACCGCGGTCCTGGCCTGCCTGCACGCCACCGACGCCCGGCCGCAGGACCCGACGCCGTGGGTGTCGCTGATCTCGGTCGCCCGGCTGTATCCGATGGGGGTACGGCGCCGGGAACTGGCCCGCTGGTGGGACGAGTTGCACCGTCGCGACCCGTACAGCGTGGAGGGCCACCTCCAGGTGCTGCATTACTACTCGGCCCGCTGGCACGGCACGCACGGCCTGATGTACGACTTCGCCCGGGACACGGCCGGGGTGGCACCGCCCGGCTGCCCGCTGCCGGTGCTGGTGCAGTACGCCCGGGTCGAGGAGTACCGCTACGCCCTCGACGGGGCCCGCGGCCGGCGGGGCTCGGTGAGCCTCGGCCAGCACTGGGACCACGACGGCGCGGTCAACGACGTACGGCGCACCTGGGAGCGCTGGGTGCGGGCCCGCCCGGCGGGCGGTGTGGCCCCGACGGAGCTGCGGGACCTGAACTACCTGGCGCACGCGGCCTGTCTGGCCGGCACCCCGGACCTCGCCACGGCCCTGCTGCGCATGCTCGGCCGCAGGGCCACCCGCACCCCGTGGTCGTTCACGGGGGATGCGGCACAGCAGCTGACCAAATGGCGCGGGGAGTTGGGGGTGCGGGCTTGAATTTCCTAGTCTGCGGACCCCTCCGCCAGTCCGGCCGTCCACTTCTCCTCGATGCGGCCCGTCTTCCACACCAGCAGGGCGATCACCCAGGTGGCGAAGAACAGGCCGACGATGACGAAGCCGACCGTGTTGAGGTCGAGGCCCGCGATCCAGTCCCAGAACACGCCGTGCAGGTCCAGCTCGTCGGCGAGCAGGCCGAGGAGTTCGACCGTGCCGATGATGAGGGCGACGGCCACGGACAGGCCGGTGATGGTGAGGTTGTAGTAGACCTTGCGGACCGGCTTGGAGAAGGCCCAGCCGTAGGCGAAGTTCATGAACGAGCCGTCGACGGTGTCCAGCAGGGACATGCCGGCCGCGAACAGTACGGGCAGGCACAGGATCGCGTACCAGGGCAGTCCGGAGGCGGCGCCCGAACCGGCGAGGACCAGCAGGGCGATCTCCGTCGCGGTGTCGAAGCCGAGGCCGAACAGCAGGCCCAGCGGGTACATCTGCCACGGCTTGGTGATGGATCCCGTGACCCGGCCGAGGAGGCGGTTCATGAAGCCGCGGTTGTTCAGGTGCGTCTCCAGGGCGGCCTCGTCGAAGTCGCCGGAGCGCATCCGGCGGAACACCTTCCAGATGCCGGCCAGGATGACGAGGTTGATCCCGGCGATGAGGTAGAGGAAGGTGCCGGAGACGGTCGTACCGATCAGGCCGGTGACCTCGTGCAGGTGCGAGTTGTCGTCGCGGACGGGTCCGGCCAGGGTCTTCATGCCGAGGGAGAGCAGCAGGGCGAGCCCGAAGACGATGCTGGAGTGGCCCAGGGAGAACCAGAAGCCGACCGACAACGGCCGCTGCCCCTCGCCCATCAGTTTGCGGGTGGTGTTGTCGATCGCCGCGATGTGGTCGGCGTCGAAGGCGTGCCGCATGCCGAGGGTGTACGCGGTCACGCCGATGCCGATGCCGAAGGGTTCGGCACCGACACTGAAGTGCCGCGGCGCGACGATCCCGGCCAGTGTGCCCCAGCCGATCACATGCAGGGCGAGGACGAAGGCGGCCATCCCGCCGACCCTGGTCCACTCCTGCCGCGTCATGGAGCCGCGGACGCGGTGCCAGGCCGAGCGCTGGGCGCAGGCCCGGGCGGGGAGGGATGGAGCGGGACCAGGGGCGGCCGTCATCGGGAGGGTGTTTCCTTCGGTGGTGGTGCGGGTACAGCTGCGCTGCACAGCCTTGTGCCATCCTCCTGTACTTGCAACTTATGTGCAGTAAAGGCCGTGGCAGGCCTTCCCCATAAGGAGGGAAAGGCCGCGGCCGAGAGAGCGGGTCAGGCGGACAGCAGGCCCCGGCCCAGCCAGTCCTTCGTGTCCCGGACACCGGGCAGGGCGAAGAAGTAGCCGCCGCCCGTCGGGGAGATGTAGTCGACCAGGGGCTCGTCGATCAGCCGGGTCTGCACGGCCTCGAACTGGCGCTTGACGTCCTGCTGGTAGCAGCAGAAGACCAGGCCCATGTCGAGGTTGCCGACCTTGTCCACGCCCCGGTCGTAGTTGAAGCCCCGGCGCAGGATGCGGGAGCTGTCGGTCTGCGGCTTGCGCGGGTTGGCGAGGCGGATGTGGGCGTCGAGCGGGATCGCGGTGCCGTGCGGGTCCTTGGTGTAGTCGGGGACGTCGGTCTCCTTGGCGCCGTCGAGCGGGGCGCCGGTGTCCTTGCGGCGGCCGAACATCTTCTCCTGCTCGGTCAGCGAGACCCGGTCCCAGAACTCCACGAGCATCCGGATGATCCGGATCACCTGGTAGCTGCCGCCCTTGGTCCAGTCCGGCTCGCCCTGTCCGTCGCCGACCCAGATCAGCCGGCCGGTCTCACGGGCCGAGGTGACGTCGGGATTGGCGATGCCGTCCTTGAAGCCGAGCAGGTTGCGCTGGGCGCCGGTGGGACGCGGGGCGTTCTGGAAGCCGTCGATGCGCCACTTGATCTGCATGGCGCCCCGGGTGTGCCGGGCGATGTCGCGCAGCGCGTGCAGCAGGGTGTCCTGGCTGCCCGCGCACAGCTGGAGGGAGAGGTCGCCGTGGCACTCGGCCGCGTTCAGGTTGTCGTTGGGGAAGGTCCGCATCGGGGTCAGCCGGGCGGGCCTGGCCTTGGCGAGGCCGTAGCGGTCGTCGAAGAGGGAGGCACCGACTCCGACGGTGACGGTCAGGGAGTCCGCGGGGACCTCGGGGCCGAGGATGCCGCTGTCGGAGGGCGGCGCGCCGACGCCGAGGTCGGTGGGGGCACCGCCGGAGGTGAGGAAGCGGGCCCGCTCGGTGATGGTCCGCAGCAGGTCGGCAAGGCCCTTGCGGTCCTCGGCGATGACGTCGAGGGAGACGAAGGTGGCGGCGGCCGGTGCCGGGGTGACGATCCCGGCCTGGTGGGCGCCGTGGAAGGGGACCTTCGCGCCGCTGTCCGTGCCCGTACCCTGCGCCTGGGCGGTGCCGCCGCTCTCGCCGAGCGCGAAGCCGCCGCCGGCCAGGACCGCTCCGGCGGCTCCGGCGCCCAGCGCGGTCCGCACGAAGGAGCGGCGGGCCGGGCAGGCGGGGGTGTCGGCAGAGGACATCGGAGGATTCCCTTCGGGGTGCTCGGTGATCATCAGGCGGACTTCCGGATCTCGAGGAGGTCCGGGACGGGGGCGAGGTCTTCCAGCAGCTGTCCGGTGGCACCGTTGATGCTCTGCCGGTCGGTGGCGGCGAGCCGGTCGACCGGGGTCCAGCTGCTGCCGTGGTGGGCCGCGTCGAGCAGTTTCTGGAGCCGGGCGATGTCCGCGTCGACCGTCGGGTGCAGCTTGGGCGCGCGGCCGGCCAGCAGGGGCTGGAGGACGGTGAGCAGCTCGCGGGTGCCGGCGAGGTTGGCGTCGGCGGTGGCGAGGCCCGTGCCGCTGCCCTGGTCGGTGTCGCCGGTCAGCTCGAACTGGAGGGTGTTCTCCAGGATCTCGTGGGCGCGCAGCGGCAGGTCGCCGGGGTCGAAGTCCTGGGTCGGGAACGCCTTGTCCAGACCGGCGGCCGCGTCGGCGAGCTGCTGGGCGGGAGCGCGCAGGTCGTCGGCCGACTCGCCGTGCCACAGGCCGTGCTCAAGGCGCAGGAAGCCGCTGAAGTCCTTGTCCTGTACGCCGTCCGGCAGTCCGTCGGGCCGCCCGTTGATCTTCTGGTCGAAGTCCTCGAAGGTGCCGTAGGCGGCGCCGAGGGAGGCGTAGGTGCGGTGGGCGGTCAGCCAGTCGGTGCGGGCCCGGTCGAGATGGTCGCCCTCGATGTCGTGATCGAGGGTCTTGGTCTGGGTGACGAGCGTGGCCAGGCCCTGCTCGACATACGTCTTGTACGCCTTCAGGGGTGCGGCGAGGTCCTGTGCGGAGACGGGGACGACCGGCTTGGCCGCTCCGCCGCCGCTGACCCGCACCGCCGTGGAAGTGACGGCCTTGCCGTCGGTGGGGACGCAGCGCCAGGCGTAGGTGCCGCCCGCGACCGTGGCGACCAGGTCGCGGGTGGTGCCGGGGGCCAGGCCCTCGATCTCTCCGTAGACCGCGCTGGTGGCCGGGTCGATCAGGTACACCTCGGAGGTCTTGCTGCCCGTGTTGTGCATCTGGAAGGTCTGCCGGCCGGGCTTGGGGGCGGTGAAGCCCTTGCCGCACTCGGTCTCGGACACGGCGACGGTCTGGTCGCCCGCGGGCTTGGGACGGGCGAAGGCGACGACCAGTGCGGCGATCAGGGCGGGTACGGCGACCACGGCGGCCGGGATCACCCATACGGGCCGGCGGCGCGGCGGCCGGGCTGCCTTCGGCTCGGGCGCGGGCCGGTCGGCGGCCGGCTCGGGGGTGGTGGTGCGGACCCCGCGGACGAACAGGGTCATGACCACGGCGAGGTAGACGACGTAGGCCGTGACCTGCAGCCAGGTCATGGTCGGGGTCAGGTTGAAGACGCCCTGGACCAGCGTGCTGTACCAGGAGCCGGCGTCCACGCTGCCGGACAGGTCGACCGCGTAGGCGGTCCCGCCGGGCAGCACCCCGCCTTCCTGGAGGTCGCGCAGGCCGTAGCCGAGGACACCGGCCGCGATGACGATGAGGACGGCGCCGGTGGCGGTGAAGAACCTGGTCAGGTTGATCTTCAGGACCCGGCGGTACAGGCCCCAGCACAGGCCGGCCGCGAGGACCAGGCCGATGGCGGCACCGGTCAGCGGGCCGGCCGACTCGCCGGCCGCCCGGGCCGTGGTCCACAGGAACAGGGCGGTCTCCAGGCCCTCGCGGCCCACCGCGAGGAAGGAGGTGAGGATCAGCATCCCGGAGCCCATCGCGAGCGCGCCGGTCACCTTCTCCTTCAGCTCACCGGAGAGACTGCGGGCCGAGCGGCGCATCCAGAACACCATCGCGGTGACGAACGCGACGGCGATCACGCTGAGGGTGCCGCCGAAGGCCTCCTGGGCGGTCGCGGACAGGGACGCGGCGGTGAAGGTGAGGACCGCGCCGAAGCTCATGGCCACGGCAATCGCGGCCAGGACGCCCGTCCACACCTGCGGCAGCCGGGAGCGGGCCCCGGCCCGCACGAGTGTGGCGACGAGGATGGAGACGATGAGTCCGGCTTCGAGCCCCTCCCTCAGTCCGATCAGGAAACTCGGAAACGCGTCGTCCCACATGCCCTGCGGCCCTCCCACTTAGTGAAGGCATGCCTTACCTTCGCGGACCATCATGACTACAGAGATGTAGTCAGTCAGTCATAAAGCGGCAATGGAGAGGCAAAGCCCGGGAACGATGCACACCCTCCGGTCGTCTACAGTTCAGTCGACGGTCTACAAATGTGTAGTCGTCAGTAGCCGGAGAAAGGTGGGTGTGCGGCGATGGCCCATCCCTCAGACCTGTCGTCGCAGCTCGCGGTCAACGTGCTCGACGCCCACTCACTGCTGGCCGCCTTCGGCGTGCTGGGAGTCGGTGTGGTGCTGTTCGCCGAGACGGGCCTGTTGATCGGCTTCTTCCTGCCCGGTGACTCGCTGCTGTTCACAGCGGGGCTGCTGTGCACCGGCGCGTCCGACCGGGGTGTGCATCTCTCGCTCGGGCCGCTGCTGGCAGCGGCGGCCGTCGGCGCGCTGGCGGGCTCGCAGTGCGGGTATCTGCTGGGCCGCAAGGCGGGCGGGGCGCTGCTGGCACGCAGCCGGTCGGCCCGGCTGCACGAGGGCGCCGAGCGTGCCGAGGAACTGCTGGAGCGCTACGGGCACGCGAAGGCGATCATGCTGGCCCGCTTCGTGCCGGTGGTGCGGACGGTGCTGAACCCGATGGCGGGCGCGCTCGGCGTCCCGGCCCGGACGTTCACCCTCTGGCAGGTGACGGGCGGGCTCGTGTGGAGCCTCGGCCTCACCCTCGCCGGATACGCGCTGGGCTCCTCGATCCCGAACGTCGACAAGTATCTGCTGCCGCTGATCGCGCTGATCGTCCTCGTGTCCCTCATCCCGCTCGCCGCCGAGGTGCTGCGCTCCCGCAAGGCCGCCAAGGAGGCCCGCGGATGATCCTCGCGCTCACCGGCTCGTCGGTCGACGGTCCGCTGTACCGGGACGTGGTGGACCTCGCCCACCGCTCCCCCGCCTGGCTGGACGGCGTCGTCGCGGCATGGTCGGCGTACGGTCTGGCCGTGTTCGCGCTGCTCATGGTCGTGGGCTGGTGGCGGGCCCGGAAGGTCGACGCCCCGGCGGGTATGACGGCCCTGGCCGTTCCGGTGGCCGTGCTCGTGGCGTTCGGCGCGGACTCCGGGCTGAAGCTGCTGGTGCGGGAGAACCGGCCCTGCCACAGCCTGCCCTTCTCTACCCTGGAAGCGTGTCCGGGACCGGGCGACTGGTCGTTCCCCAGCAATCACACCGCGATAGCGGCAGCGGCCGCCGTCGCGCTCTTCTTCGTCTCCCGCACACTGGGAGTCCTCGCCTCGGGGTGCGCCGTGGCCATGGCGGCCTCCCGGGTCTGGGTGGGCGTCCACTATCCGCACGACGTCCTCGCCGGTGCCTTCGTCGGAGGCCTGGTCGCCTTCCTCGTGATGACCGTGCTGCGACACCGGCCGCGAGGGCTCGCCGGGCGGCTGGCCGCGACCAGGCTGCGTCCGCTGCTGATGTCATGAACCGCAAGGGCATCGCGGAACTGGCGGGCAGTGCCGCACTCGGCGCCTGGGCGGCGTTCGGCGTGCTGGCGTTGTTCGTCTCCGGCAAGGACGGCTCCCCGAGGTTCCTGGACCACGACCTGCTGACCTGGTCCGTCGGCCACCGCCCGGAGATGGCGGTGGCCGTGGCCCGCGGGCTGACCGCCACCGGCACCGGAGTCGTCCCGTATGCGCTGGTCGTCCTCGCCGGACTGCTCGCGGGCCGCACCCGGCGCCGACGGCTGGTCGGAGCCCTGCTCGCCGCCGCCACCCTCGCCACCGGCCAGGCCGTACGGTACGGCGTCATGGAGCTGGTCGCCCGGGCCCGGCCGCCGTACGCCGACTGGCAGACGCACGCCTCCGGCTGGTCGTTCCCGTCGGGGCACACCACCACGGCGGCCCTGACGGCAGGCCTGGTGATCCTTGCGCTGTGCCTGCGCGCCCCGCACGGCCACGTCCCGCTGTGCCTGGCGGTGGCCTGCTGGGGGGCGGGGGTGGGCCTGACCCGGGTCTTCCTCGGCGTGCACTGGTTCACCGATGTGCTCGGCGGCTGGCTGTTCGCCGTCGGCTGGCTCGGCCTGTGGGTGTGCGCGGCGGCCTGGTGGCTGCCCCTGCGCCTGATACCCGGTACCGGCGAGCCGGACCCCCCGCCCACCACCGACACGGCCGGTGTGCCGTTGGAGAAGAATGCGCCCCAAGA
Organism: Streptomyces cellostaticus; assembly: GCF_001513965.1. GTDB lineage: Bacteria > Actinomycetota > Actinomycetes > Streptomycetales > Streptomycetaceae > Streptomyces > Streptomyces cellostaticus. The sequence goes on from NZ_KQ948017.1 coordinate 415,147, forward strand.
TCCTGATCGTCGAGGACGATCACGCCCTGCGTGATGTCCTGCGGCGCGGTCTGCACGACGAGGACTTCGACACGGTGTCCGCCGCCGACGGCGCCACCGCCCTCAGGCTCGCCACCCCCGACGTGGCCGCCGCCGTACTGGACGTCGGCCTGCCGGACGCGGACGGCCGGGACGTGTGCCAGGCGATGCGCGCCAACGGCTTCCTCGGGCCGGTCGTCTTCCTGACCGCCCGGCACGGGCTGACGGACCGGCTGTCGGGCTTCTCGGCCGGCGGCGACGACTATCTGCCCAAGCCGTTCCACCTGGCCGAGCTGGCCGCCCGGCTGCGGGCCGCCCTCAGACGGGCCGCTCCCCCGCCATCGGCCGGAGCCGTCGGCGGGCTCGTGCTGGACGCCGTCCGCCACAGCGTCACCGTGGACGGCACCCGCATAGAGCTGACGCCGACCGAGTTCCGGCTGCTGGCGGCGCTCACGGCGGCCGGCGGCGACCTGGTGCGCCGCCGCGAGCTGGTCCGGGCGGGCTGGCCGGAGGGCGCTCAGGTCAGCGAGAACACGCTGGACCAGTACCTGACCCGGTTGCGGCGCAAGCTGCGCGCGGCGGGCAGCGAGCTGACCATCGGCACGGCGCGCGGGATCGGCCACCGGCTCGCATGAGGCTCCCCGCCGCCACGGTCTTCTCCTCCCCCACGGCCTTCGCCGCCCGGCTCGCACCGCGCACCCTGCGCGGCCGGCTCTCGCTGGTCGCGCTGACCACGGCCGCGCTGCTGATGGTGATCCTCACGGTGGTCTTCAACACCGTGGTCCGCCACCGTCTCCAGCGGGAGGCGGACGACGAACTGCGTACCCGGGCGGCGGCCGTGGCCACCACCGTCGACACGCGCGGCGGACGGGTGCGGGTCCTGGAGACCGTCAACGACCGGCTCCTGGACACCAACGTGTGGATCTACGACGGCACCCGGCTGCTCGAACAGCCGACGTCCGCTCCCCGGGCGGACACCCTCACCCGCGCCGCCGGCACCCTCGCCGCCGCGGGCAGGCGCGGCTGCGCCACCGTCGGCGGCCACGACCCCGTCCGCCTGTGCGCCGAGCCGGTGCCCGGGCGCGGGACGGCGGCCACGATCGTCACCGCCCTGGACCTGTCGCCGTACCGGAGTTCGGCCGAGACCATGCTGCTGGGTTCGTTCGCCCTGGACGCGGTGATGCTCGCCTGCACCTACGCCCTGACGCGCCTGGCCGTCGGCCGGGCGCTGCGGCCGGTGCGCACGATGACGGACCAGGCGACCCAGTGGAGCGCCGTGGCCTCCGACGAGCGCTTCGGCGCCCGGGGGCGGCCCGCCGAACTGGCCGCGCTCGGCATCTCGCTGGACGCGCTGCTCGACCGGATCCGGGCGGTGCTGCGGCACGAGCGGCAGCTGACCGGCGAGCTGTCCCACGAACTGCGCACTCCGTTGAGCCGCATCGTCGCCGAACTGGACTGGTGGCGCTCGCGTCCCCGCACCGAGGCCGAGACCCGGGCGACCCACGAGGTCATCGCCGAGGCCGCCCGCTCGATGCGCACCATCTGCGACACGCTCCTGGACGAGGCCCGCGACGGCGTGCCCACGGCGCCCGGCACCACCGAGGTCCTGCCCGTCCTGCACCGTGTGGTGGCATCGCTGGACGCCCCCGGCCCGGTGCAGGTCTCGGTCACCGGCGACGGGACGCCCCTGCGGGCGGGCGTGCAGAGCGCGCTGCTGGAGCGGATCGTCAGCCCGCTGCTCGCCAACGCCCTGCGCCACGCCCGTACGCGGGTCGGACTCACCGCCCGCCGGACGCCCGACGGGCTGTGCGTGGAGGTCACGGACGACGGGCCGGGCGTACCCGAGTCGTTCACGCACCTGCTCTTCCAGCCCGGCAAGCGCGCCGATCCCGGGGACGGACACGGCGGAGCGGGCCTCGGGCTGCCGCTCGCGCGGCGCCTGGCCCGCTCCGCCGGAGGCGAGGTGTCGCACGATGCCCGGTACGCCCCCGGGGCCCGGTTCGTGGTCACGCTGCCCGCCGGATGACCGCCGTCAGACGGTCTGCCGTACGGCTCGCGCCTCGGTGGCGTCCTTGCGGGTGACCGACAGGAAGACGACCAGGCCGAGGATGACGGCGAGGAACAGCACGCTGGTCACCACGGTGCCCAGGCCCAGGCCGCCGTCGCCGGTGGGCTGGGAGAGGTAGTCGCCGACGGAGGCGCCGAGCGGGCGGGTGAGGACGTAGGCGATCCAGAAGCTCCACACCGCGTTCAGGCCGAGCGCGAACCGGGCGACGGCGACCGCGGCGATGGCCGCCGCGAACAGCACGGCGGACACCCAGTAGCCGAGGTCCATCTTCTCCGCGACCAGATCGCCGGCCGAGGTGCCGAGGGCGAAGGTGAACAGGACGGCCAGCCAGTAGAACGCCTCGCGCCGGCCGGTGTCGATGTGGTGGATCGACAGGGTGCGCTCGGTGCGGTACCAGGCGGCGAAGACGACGGCCAGGGCGATCCCGAAGACGGTGGTGGTGGTCTCCAGCGCCACGCCCATGTTGTCGGTGAGGTTGTCGCTGACCAGGGTGCCGACGACGCTGATCAGGGCGACGGCGAGCCAGTACACGCCGGGGCGGTAGGCCCTGGTGCGGAACTGCACCACGAGCACGACCGCGAGCAGCGCGCTCATCAGCAGCGACACACCGGTCAGGCCGAGGCCGGCCTTCTCGTTCAGCAGGTCGGCGGCGGTCTCGCCGACCGTCGTGCACAGCACCTTGATCACCCAGAAGTAGACGGTGACTTCGGGCACCTTGTTCCAGCGCGGCCGAAGGCCGGGGGCGGTGGTGCCGGTGGCGGCCACCGTGGTCCGAGAGGTCTCTGATGTCATGGGACCCGACGGTGCCAGCGGAGACCTGAACGCATCCTGAGTGCACGAGTGGGGGGTCAGGGCGTGGCGTGCGGGCCGTCCGGGCGGCCGCTGCGCTGCCGGACCGTCTCGCGGCTGAGTTCCTCCGTCTCCGTCTCGGCCAGCCGCTCGAAGCCGTTCTCGGTGATGACCGAGACGACGGGGAAGATACGGCGGTTCAGGTCGGGGCCGCCGGTCGCCGAGTCGTCGTCGGCGGCGTCGTACAGCGCCTGGAGCGCGGCCAGGGCGGCGTCCCGGCGGGTCAGGCCCGGCCGGTACAGCTTCTTCAGCGCGCCGCGGGCGTACGGGGAGCCGGAGCCCTCGACGTGGAAGTCCCGCTTCTCGTACAGGCCTCCGGCCGCGTCGAAGCCGAAGATGCGTCCGCGCCCGCCCTGGGCCGCGGTGGCGTCGTAGCCGGCGAGCAGCGGTACGACGGCCAGGCCCTGCATGGCCTGGGCGAGGTTCTGCCGGATCATGGCCGCGAGGCGGGTCGCCTTGGCGGCCAGGGTCATCGGTATGCCCTCGATCTTCTCGAAGTGCGTCAGCTCGACCTGGTAGAGCCGCACCATGTCGAGTGCGAGGCCGACGGTCCCGGCGAAGGCGACGGCCGTCAGGTCGTCGGCGGGGTGCACCTTCTCCAGGTCGCGCTGGGCGATGAGGTTGCCCATGGTGGCCCGGCGGTCGCCGGCGATCAGCACGCCGTCGCGGAAGGTGAGGGCGAGCACCGTGGTGCCGTGCGGGAACCGGCCGGGCGCGGCGCGGACGCCGTCCGGGAACGGTGGTGCGGTGGGCAGGAGCGCGGGGCGGTGCGCGGTCAGGAACTCGGTGAAGGACGAGGTCCCCGGCGTGAAGAACTCCCCGGCCGGCCGCCCCGCGCTGACATGCTCCGTCATTCCGGTCCCCCTGTCCGTGTCGCCCGGCAACACCCGTCTCCTACCTGGAACGGACGTCCGGGAAACGCCGTCCTGGGCGTCCGGGGAACTCCGTCCGGCTCACAGCGCCTTGCGCCGTACCAGCATCGCCAGCACCAGCAGGCCCGGCAGCAGCGGCAGCCACACGGTCAGCAGCCGGTAGCCGAGCACGGCGGAGGCCGCCGTCGCGGCGGGGGCGCCGGAGGCGGTCAGCGCGAGGGCGAGCGCGGCGTCCAGGGAGCCGAGGCCGCCCGGGGTGGGCAGCAGGGCGGCCGCGCTGCTGGCGGCGAGATAGAGCAGGGCCACCTGCTGCGGCGCCAGGGGCAGTTCGACGGCCTGGCCGACGGCGATGAGCACCAGGGCGTGCAGGGCGGCGAAGGCCAGCGAACCGCCCCACAGGGCGGCCGCGCGGGCCGGGCACGCGTGCACGGCGCGGATGTCGTTCGGCACACCCGCGAGCGCGCGGCGGCAGCGCGGGCGCAGCGGACCGGCCAGGAGCGCGGCGAGCACGAAGGCGGTGGCGAGGACGGCGGCGACCGCGGCCGGGGAGATGTGCGGGGCGCGCAGCAGGCCCGGGCAGAGCGGGGCGAGCACCACGATCAGCGCGAGGCGGACCACGGCGCCGGCGGTGGCCTTGACGGCGAGCGCGCCGGCCGAGCGGCCCGCCGGCAGCCCGCAGCGCATCAGGAAGCGCAGGTTCACCGCGCCTGCACCGAGCCCGGCGGGGAGCAGGTGGTTGGCGGCACAGGCGGCGAACTGCGCGGCGAGCAGCCGCGTTCCGGGCAGCCGCCGGGCGACCGCGCCCTGCTGGGCGAGCGCCGAGGCCGCCCAGGTGCCCGCGGCCGCGGCCGCGCCGACCAGCAGCCATCCCTGGTCGGCGACGGCCAGCCGCAGCGCCCCGGTCTCCACCACCGGCCAGTGCCGTCGGGCCAGGTAGGCCGCGCCCAGCAGGACGGCGAAGCAGATCAGGGTGGGCCAGTAGGCCGGTCGGCGGCCGACGCTCACCTCCGCAGCAGCGGCCATGAGCGGGCCGGCGGCGGGGGGCGGGGCGTCATGGGCCGCCTCCGGTGCGGCGTGCTGGGTCATCGACCGCCTCCCCCGCGTCTGTCGCGGCGCCAGGTCATGAACCGGCCTCCGGTACGGCGTAGTAGAGGCGCAGGTCGTCGAGCGGCACGGACGGCCAGTGGCGGGCGTACCCGGGCGGCCGGGAGCCCGGGGGCACCAGGGTGGCCACCGGGGTGTGGCGCGCGGTGCGGGCGATGGCCTGTTCCGTGCTGTTGGCGTTGTGCCCGCTCGTCGCCGCCGAGGAACAGCCGGCGTAGAACGCCACCGGGATGGCCTCATGCCCGGTGAGCAGACAGGGCGGGCGGACACCGAGCCGGTGCAGCGCTGCGCTGGTGCGGGACCAGGTGCGGTGGGCGGCGGTGGTGCGGTCCACGATGCCCACCAGGACGGCTGTCTGCACCGCGAGGTGCGCGGCGAGCCCGAGGGCCACGAGCGTCAGGGCCGCCGGCCGCCAGGCCCAGGCCCGCGCCGGCGCGGTCACCAGCTGCACCAGCGCGGCGGCGACGGGAATCGCCGCCAGGGCGTAGGCGGGCAGCAGGAAGCGGGGCGCCGCGTAGTCGATCATGAACAGGTAGGGGAAGGCGACCGTCGCCCCGCACGCGAGCGGGAGCAGGGTGGGCGCCGTACGCCGGGCGTGGACCGCCACCAGCAGGCCGAGCAGCGCGACCAGGGGCAGCACGAACCACCAGACGGTGACCACCGCAGGGGGCAGCGCGCCCGTGCACGGGCGGCACAGGGCCCGCCCGCCGAGGCTGCGCAGTTGGTCGACGACGGCGACGTGGAAGCCGAGGCCGCCCTGGATCGCCGAGCCGTCGGCGAGGCGCTGGGCGAGACCGCCGTAGCTGACGTACGCCTCGACCACCCATTCGAGCGCGCCGGCGGCGAGACCCGCGAGCAGGACGAGCAGGGGCCGCCAGTGGCGACGCGCCAGGCCGAGGGCGAGCAGCGGCAGGGCCGCCCAGACGGCGTCCATGGGCCGCATCCACGCCATCAGCGCACCGCTCGCGGCCAGACCCCACAGCGCGGCGCGGTCCGCGCGGTCGGCCCGGGCGCGCAGGAAGCAGGCGACCGCGGCCAGGGCGCCGACGGCCACCCAGTAGTTGGGCATCGCCTGGGGGCCGTAAAACAGGGTCACCCACAGGGAAGCGAACAGGGCGCCGGCGAGGGCGAGGACGCGGACCGGGAACAGTCCCCGCCACGCCCGCAGGGCCAGGAACAGGGCGAGGCCGGAGAGGACGGCGAGGTAGACGCGCAGCAGCGCAGTGGAGGACGACCAGGAGGCGACGGGTGCGACGAGCAGTGAGACACCCCTCGCGCGGGGTGCGCTGAAGAAGGCGGCGGGAGCGTGTCCGCTGACCTGGCTGACGTACACGGTCTCGTCCCAGCCGAGACCCATGCCGGGCCGTACGAGGAGGAGTTGGGCCAGGGTGAACGCCGCCGCGACGGCCGCGAGGGGCCGGGCGGAGCGCGCCCGGCCGGTGCGGGCGGGCACCCCGCGCGAGCGCTCGCGCGGGACCGCCTCGGCCGTGGCGCGCGGGTTGCCTGCCATCATCACCCCTCTGCCCCTACAGCTTGTAGGGCCCATATCACCCTACAGCCCGTAGGAGAGGGCGCGAGCCGGGGAAAACAGGGCCAAACTAACGCGTATCGCGGTCGTCCGCCGGGGCAGGTAGGCCATCCGGCCCACGCCCCTACGCGCTGTAAGGTTGGGCCATGGCTGGCACAGGGTCCCGCGGCAGGGTGGAGCGGCGCAGCGCCGGGGCGCTGGAGAGCGAGGTGCTGGCCACCCTCTGGGCCACCGACCGGCCGCTGACCCCGGCGGAGATCCAGGCCGAGATCGACGGCGGCCTCGCCTACAACACGGTGCACACCATCCTCAAGCGCCTGTTCGACAAGGGGCTGGTGCTGCGTGACGCCGACGGGCGGCGCGGCGCGTACCGGCCGGCGAAGAACGCGGCGGAGCTGACCGCAGAGGCGATGCACGAAGCCCTCGACCGCGGCCCTGACCCGATCGCGGCGCTCCAGCAGTTCGTGACCGGCCTGAGCCCCGAGGAGGAGCGGGCGCTGCGCGAACTGCTCGCCGGAGGCGGCGCATGAGGTTCGACGTGTACACCTCACTGCTGTTGTCGCTGCTGCTGTCCTTCGTCGCCCCGGTGATCGTGGGCCGGGTGGCCCCGGCGCTCGCCGCGCGCGTGCTGACGTCGGCGGCCGTGGTGACCGCGGCGGCCACGACCTGGTCGCTGGTCCTGCTGGTGGCGGCGCTCCTCGGGGACGCGCCGCCGGTGGTCCGGGAGGCCCGCGAGGACGGGCACCGGCTGGTGGATCCGGTGCCGGAGGTGATCGGCGTCGCCGCGGGTGTGGCGCTGGCCGTCGTCGTGTGGCGGGTGCACCGGGCGGTGCACGCCGAGCGGTGCACGCGGCGGGCGCTGAGGCGGCTGTGCGCGGGGCAGCCCGCGGACACGGAGTTGATCGTCGCCGCCTCCGACGTGCCGCAGGCGTTCGCGATTCCGGGCCGGCCGGGCCGGATCCTGGTCACCTCCGCGATGCTGAGCGCGCTGGAGCCGGGCGAGCGGCGGGTGCTGCTCGCCCACGAGCGCGCGCATCTGGCGCACCGGCACGGGCCGCTGGTGACGGCGGCCACGCTCGCCGCGGCGGCCAACCCGCTGCTCGCACCGGTCCGTTCGGCCGTGGTCTTCCTCGTGGAGCGCTGGGCGGACGAGCAGGCGGCGGCCGCCGTCGGGGACCGGCGGGCCACCGCCCGTGCCCTGGCCCGTGCCGCGCTCACCGCCGGCCGGGCCCGCTCGGCGTGCGCCCTGAACTTCACCGACCGTGCCGTCACCCGCCGGATCGCGGCGCTCCAGGCGAGCCCGCCGCCGCACCTGTGGTCCGCGGCGGCGGCCGTCCTCACCCTGGGCATGCTTCCGGCGCTGCTCGCCGCGGACGCGACGGGCGACCTGCTCGGTCTGCTGTCCGGGGTGCTGACCTGACGCTCGGCCGGAGTCCGGGGCCCGGTGCCCGGGCCGCTCGGGGGGGCACGGAGTGAACGGCGGCCTCGCCGGTGCCCACCGTCAGCGGCTCCCGCGCGAACACCGACTCGCTCCGGGCGAGGACGTGGAGGCCCGGATCCGTCTCGCGCACGGTCCACGGCTCGACCGGGTACGACCGGTGGTGATCACCGCTTGCCTCCCAGCTCGGCGAGGTCCCTGACGACGACGCTCGCGCCGTGCGCGTACAGGGCATCGCTCTGGCCGGCGCGGTCGACGCCGACGACGTATCCGAAGCCGCCCGCACGGCCCGCGTCCATGCCGGCCAGCGCGTCCTCGAAGACGGCCGCCTGCGCCGCCTCGACGCCCAGGTCGCGGGCGGCGGCCAGGAAGGTGTCGGGGTGCGGCTTGCCCGGCAGGTGCCGCTCGGCGGCGACCACGCCGTCGATCCGCACGTCGAAGAAGTGCTCGGCGCCGACGGCGCGCAGCATGTCCCGGCAGTTGGCGCTGGAGGAGACGATCGCGGTGCGCAGGCCGTGTGCGCGCACGGCCTCCAGATAGCGCAGGGTGTCGTCGTAGGCCTCCACACCGCCGGTGCGGATCCTCTCCAGGAGCAGGCCGTTCTTGCGGTTGCCGAGGCCGTGGACGGTGCGGGCGTCCGGCGGGTCGCCGGGGGTGCCCTCGGGCAGGTGGATGCCGCGCGAGGCGAGGAAGGCGCGGACGCCGTCGGCGCGCGGGCGTCCGTCGACGTACTCGTCGTAGTCGGCGACCTGGTCGAACGGCCGCCCTCGCGCACCCTCGTAGGCGTACAGGAACGCGTCGAACGTCTCCTTCCAGGCAGCCGCGTGCACGACGGCCGTCTTGGTGACGACCCCGTCGAGGTCGAAGAGACAGGCCAGGATGGTGTCGGGCAGACCGAGCTCAGTCATACCCGGCACTGTGCCCCCACCGGGCGGCCTGCCCTGGGTGGCGCGCGTCATACGGTGCGCGGACTTCGGGTGACACACTCTGCTGTGTGCCGCTGACCTTCGACGACCTCCTCACCCGTGCCCGCGCCCTCACCCGGGGCGGACGGCGCGCGATCCTCGGTATCGCGGGCAGCCCCGGCGCGGGCAAGTCCACGCTCGCCGAGCACCTGGTGCACGCCCTGAACGCCGACGGCCCGCCCTGGGTGGCGCACGTGCCCATGGACGGTTTCCATCTGGCCGACGCCGAGCTGGACCGGCTGGGCCGGCGGGAGCGCAAGGGAGCGCCGGACACCTTCGACGCGGCCGGGTACGCGGCGCTGCTGCACAGGCTGCGTGAGGAGACCGACGAGGTGGTGTACGCGCCCGGGTTCGAGCGGGTGCTGGAACAGCCCCTTGCGGGCGCGATCCCGGTGCCGTCGGCCGCCCGGCTGGTGGTGACCGAGGGCAACTACCTTCTTCTGGCGGAGGGTTCGTGGGCGCGGGTGTGGCCGTGCCTGGACGAGGTGTGGTTCTGTGAGACGGACGAGCAGGAGCGCATCCGGCGGCTGGTCGCCCGGCACGAGGAGTTCGGCAAGGACCACGAGGCGGCCGTGGCCTGGGTGCTGGGGACGGACCAGCGCAACGCCGACCTGATCGCCGCGACGCGGGAGCGGGCGGACCTGGTGCTGCCGCCCGGCGCGCTGCCCGCGCTCAGGCCCTCAACGTAAGAACAGGTTCACCGACGGCGTCGCCCGCCGGATCCCCGAGCACGGCGGTGAACGCCTCGGTGCGCACGGTCAGGTCCCGCTCATCGCTGTCGAAGGACGGCGCGAAGGGGCCGCCGGGGCCGTACCGTACGGCGAACACGTGCAGCCCCTGCGGGGCGCCCGGCGCCGGGTCCGCCTCCAGCGCGGTGGAGCTGACCAGATGGCGCCAGCCCTCGTCGGGGTTGCCGTAGCCGCGCGGATCGGCGGCGAGCGCGAACGCCGCCTGCTGCTGGGTGAGTTCGGCGCGCGCGTCGAAGTGGTCGGGGCTCCCTTCCACGGGATGGGTGAGGCGCAGCCCGCCCGCGGAGGCGACCTCGCCCTCGGCGACACGGCGCACCCGGTCGCCGTCGTCGGCCGCGTACGGCAGCCCGGACAGCAGGTAGGGCGCCCCCTCGAGCCGTTCGACGGCGACCGTCACCCACAGGCCGGTGCCGTCGGTGACGTACAACGACCGTACGTGCCGCAGCACATGGTCGCGGCCGACGACCGGCTTGGTGACCAGCTTGGCAGCGAGCCCGTCGGCGCGGATGTCCCGGACGCGCACCTCGCCCATGGGGCGGCACAGCAGGAAGCCGTCCGTGACCGGACCGAACCCGTGCTGGCGGCGTACGGCCGCGGGCAGGTAGTAGGTGCCCGCGGCTTCGACGAGCGAGGGAGTCATCCGGCTGTCGAAGGCGACGGAGACCGTGCCGGAGCGCAGTTGGTGGCGGGCGGGGGCGGCCGAAGGGGTGCGGTGCCAGCGGGTGGGGTCCTGGATCTGCCAGACCAGCATGAAGGCGAAGTGCCCGTCGATCAGGCCGTCACGCCGGACCGCGTGCCGGCCCCAGCGGGTGTCGCCCCGGTAACGGCCCAGGTCGGCGCCGATGCGCGCGCTGAAGTAGCGCAGGCCCAGGACGGATTCGAACCCGGAGTGCTGTTCGCTGTAGCGGGGGCCGCCGTTGTCGAAGCCGCCGCTGGTCAGGCGGGCGTCGATGTAGCGGGCGAGCGCGGCGCCGTCCTCGGCGAACACCTCCGCGCCGCTGACCCGGTGGGCCTGGGCGAGGAAGGACAGGGAGATCGGGCCGTAGTTGTTGTCGTACGCCCCGCCGTGCTCGGGCGGCAGCAGGGCACCCCGGTCGCGGACCCGGTGGGCGCGGATCTCGTCGGCGTACAGGGCGAGCGCGCGGGCGCGGACCGGCTCTCCTTCTTCTGCGGGGAGATGGCGGGCCAGCATCAGGCCGCCGACCACACAGCCGATGGCCTGGTTGCCCGCCTCCTGCGGGTTGAAGAAGGCCGCCTCGGTCAGCCAGCGCCAGTAGCCCTGCGCCACCTGCGTGAGCGCGGTGCGCTGGTCGTCGCCCAGGAGGCCGTCGGCCGCATCGAGGACGTTGACCGCCTGGAGGAGCGCCCACACCGTGCTCGGCCAGTCACCGACGGGGTGCGCGCCCGCTTCGAGCACGTAACGGGCGTACGGCAGGCCGGAGCCGGTGCTGCGGAGGTTGGGGTAACCGGGGTTGTCCTCGGTGTAGACGCGCTCGCGCAGATGGAAGGCGAGGCTGCGGCGCACGGCCTCGGGCAGGCGCGGGTCCTTGCCGCGCTGCCAGGCGAGGGCGAGCAGGGAGGTGATGCCGAGGGAGGTGTCGCCGATGTCGTCGCCGGCGTCGGGATGTTCCAGGTTGCCTTCGGGCGTGAGGCGGGCCAGGGCCTGCTCGGTGACGTCGGCGAGGACGGCGTCGTACGCCTGCTCGGTGTCCGGGAGGTCGTGCAGCGGGCCGCGCTGGTGAGGGAGATGCACGAGTGGATCAGCCCTTCATTCCTGAGGTCGCCATGCCTTCGACCAGCCTCTTCTGGAAGAAGAGGAAGCAGATGAGCGTGGGCGCAAGCGCGATGGTCGACATGGCGAACATTGCACCGTAGGAGGAGCCGCTCGTCTGGTCCAGGAAGAGGGTCAGCCCGAGGGGGACCGTGAACTTGTCGTTCTGCTGAAGGTAGACGAGCTGGTGCAGGAAGTCGTCGTACGTCCAGATGAAGGTGAAGATCGTGGTGGTGATCAGGGCCGGCTTCATCAGCGGCAGGATGATCTTCCAGTAGATCTGCAGGGGGTTGGCGCCGTCCATCATGGCCGCCTGGTCCAGCTCGCGTGGGATGGAGCGGATGAACTGGACCATCAGGAAGATGAAGAAGGCGTCCACCGCGAGGAACTTCGGCACGATCAGCGGCAGGTACGTGTTGATCCACGTCAGGTTGTAGAAGATCGTGTACTGCGGGATCAGGACGGCCTGCGTGGGCAGCATCAGCGTGCCGAGCATCAGGCCGAACCAGATCTTCTTGCCGCGGAACTCGAGGCGCGCGAAGGCGAAGGCGGCCAGCGAGCAGGAGATCACGTTCCCGATCACCGCGCCGATCGTGACGATCAGCGAATTGGTGATGTAGAGCGAGAAGGAGTTGCCGGAGCCGCTCCAGCCCTTGGAGTAGTTCTCCGGCTGGAGCTTGTTCGGGATCAGCCCCGGGTGGGTGAAGATCTCGGTGTCGGGCTTGAGCGAGCTGCTGAGCATCCACAGCAGCGGGTACAGCATGACGATCGCCACGCCGATCAGCAGCGTGTGGACGAGGATGCGGCGGGAGCCGGTGAGCGAGCGGAGCTTGTTCAGCGGCGACGCGTTCGGGGTGAAGGCGGACATGGGACGGAGGCTCCTCGCTCAGTCGTCGTAGTGGACCCAGTAGCGGCTGGCGACGAAGTTGACCGCCGTGAAGCCGGCGATGACCAGGAACAGCACCCAGGCCAGCGCCGAGGCGTACCCCATCTGCAGGTCGGTGAAGCCCTTCTTGTACAGGTAGAGGGAGTACAGCATGGTCGAGTTGAGCGGTCCGCCGGTGCCGTTGCTGATCACGAAGGCGGGTGTGAACGTCTTGAACGCGTCGATGATCTGCAGGACCAGGTTGAAGAAGACGATCGGGGTGAGCAGCGGCAGGGTGATCCGGAAGAACCGGGTGACGGGCCGGGCGCCGTCGATCGCGGCCGCCTCGTACACATCCTTCGGCAGCTGCTTGAGACCTGCGAGGAAGATGACCATCGGGGTGCCGAACTGCCAGACGGCCAGCAGGACGAGCGTGTAGAGCGCGGAGTCGGGGCTGGAGATCCAGTCCTGGCCCTTGATGCCGAACCAGCCGAGGAAGTCGTTGAACAGGCCGTCGCCGCCGAAGACCTGGCGCCACACGATGGCGATGGCCACCGCTCCGCCCAGCAGCGAGGGCAGATAGAAGGCGGCCCGGTACAGGCCGATGCCCTTGAGGTCCCGGTTGAGCAGCATCGCCACGCCGAGCGCGAGCGCCAGCTTCAGCGGGACGGAGACGACGACGTACAGGAGGGTCGCGTGCACCGAGTCCCAGAAGACCGGGTCGTCGGTGAACATGCGCGAGTAGTTCTCGGTGCCGACCCACTTGGCGGGCGAGAGCAGGTCGAAGTCCGTGAAGGACAGGTACAGCGAGTCCAGCATCGGGTAGATCGTCAGACCGAACAGGCCGACGAACCAGGGGGCCAGGAAGAGATACGGCCACCAGCCCCCGCCGCGCCGTCTCGCGGCGCGCCGGCGCATCCGTTCGCGCTCGCGCCGGTCGGCGGGGGTCGCCGGGGCCGCAGGCCCCTGACCCGCGACCTCGTCGCTCTTGGCGGTGGTCATGCTCATCTTCTCCCTGGCCCTCTCCCGGTACTGAAGCTGTGCTGCGACGGGCGGCTAGCCCGCGAGGACGGACTGCGCCTGGTCGAAGAACTCGCTCAGCTGCGCCTTGATGGACTTCTTGCCGAAGGCGACGGCCAGGTTGGACTGGAAGAGCAGGTCCCAGATCTGGTCGGCGCCCTTGGGCGGGGGCACGGGCGCGGGCAGCGCGTTGCCGGCCTTGCCGACCCGCTGGGAGATGTAGTCGGCGTTCGCCATGTTCAGCTTGTCGGTCTCGGCCAGCCCGGCGGAGATCAGCGATCGGGCCTTCTCCGTCGGCGGGATGCCGCGGAACAGCTGCATGTCCTTGATGGCGGTGGCGTCCTGCGCGAAGAAGTCCATGATCTTCACCGAGTCGGCGACCTGCTTGCTGGCCTTGGTGGCGCTCAGCAGCACACCGCCGTTGACGAAGTTGCCCTCACGGGCGCCGGACCAGTCGCCTTGCGGGGTGGGCAGGAAGTCCAGCTGGGCGTCGGTGATGGCGCCCCCGGCGCCGTAGACGCCGGAGTCGAAGGTGAACAGGGCCTTGCCGATGACGACCGCGTTCTTGGTGAGGTCGTTGTGCGCGGCGGAGGTGATCGCCGGCGGCGGGGAGGCGTGGTCCTTGCGCATACCGGCCCAGAACTCCCACCACTCCTGGAGGGTGTCGGCGGTGAAGCCGAGCTTCTTGCCGTCGTCGGAGAAGAACGGCTGCCCCTTCTCACGGGCGAAGATCTCGAAGCACTGGAGGGTGGAGCCGCCGCCGTCGTCGACGCCGTAACTCTTGCCGCCGCTCTTCTTGTAGACGTCGGTGGCGATCTTCTTCAGGTCGCTCCAGCTCCACTCGCGGTCGGGCAGCTTCAGGCCGAGCCTCTCCAGGCCGGAGCGGTTGACGGTGAGCTGGTTGACGCCGATGCCGGACGGGACGCCGTACAGCTTGCCGTCGACGGTGCCGGCGGCGAGGAGCGTCTTGGAGAAGCCGGTGAGGTCGAGGGACTTGCCGACGTAGGAGTCGAGCGGGGCGAGGATGCCCTTGCGCGCGTACTGGGCGACCAGTGCGGTGTCCATCTGGAGCAGGTCGGGGGCGCTGCCGCCGGCGACCTGGGTGTTGAACCGGTCGAAGTAGCCGTCGTAGCCCGAGTAACGGGTCTCAATCTTGATCTTCGGGTTCTTCTTCCCGAAGGTCGCGAGGGCCTTCTTGTACGCGGCGTGGCGCTCGTCGCTGCCCCACCAGGTCATGGTCAGCTTGCCGCTGTCGCTGCCCGCGCCGGTGCCGCCGGCACAGGCGGCCAGTGTGGAGCCGAGCGTGCCGGCGACGGCCAGCCCGCTCGCGGTGCGGAAGAGGGTTCTGCGCGAGAACTGGTGACCCACCGGGTCCTCCCTGGAGATGCGTGACGGATTTCCCGGCCGGTCGCTGCGGCACGGGTGCATGTGATCGGGGTGCGCCTTCCGGGGGTGCGGCCTCGCCCGGCCGCGCCGCCTGTGCGGGGGGGTACGATCCCCGGCCGGCCCGGCCGGTGCCCCACGAGCACGCCCTCGTGCGGTTGCCGTAGTCTGCGTACGGCCCGGATCGCTCGCCCCAAGCCGGTGTCCCGACCGGCTTAGAAAGCGCTTGTCCGGACATTGGCAGAACGAGTCCGAAGCCGTCAATCCTTCATTCGCGCCGCCTCGGTCACGGTTTGGACTCCTCGGGCGACCGCGAGCCGGGAAGCGCCCACGACGGTGCCCAGATCTCCGACCGTGCTGCTGACCACCTCGGTGGGCCAGCTCAGGCGCGCCAGTTCGGCCCGCACACCGGGCAGGAGCTGCGGGTCCGCGCCGGTGCTGCCGCCCAGCACGATCAGCCCCGGATCCAGTACGGCGGCCACGGCGGCGGCGAGCCGGCCCACGTCGGCGGCATGGCGGGCGACGAGGGCGCGGGCCGTGGGCAGTCCCTGACCGGCGAGGGCGAAGAGCCGCTCGGTGGTGGTCGGGCACGGGCCGTCCACGCCCTGCCAGACCTCGGCGGCCCGCCGCAGCAAGGAGTGTGCGCCGATGTACTCCTCCAGGGCCTCCAGACGCGGTTCACGGCCCTGGTCCCAGGGGTAGGGCAGCCGGGCCAGCTCGCCGGCGGCGCCGTTGGCTCCCCGCAGCACCTGGCCGCCGATGACGATGCCGAGGCCGACACCCACGCCGGTGCGCAGATAGCCGAAGGTGCGGCGGCCGCGGGCGGCGCCCTCGTGGAGCTCGGCGAGCGCCGCGCAGTTGACGTTGTTCTCCAGGTGGACGGGAACACCCGGCGGCAGCGCGACGGCCATGGCGTCGAAGACGGGGCCGGCCTTGGCGGTCGCCGGACGCATGCCGGGGCCCTCCCCCTCCCGCGCGGTGACGTCGCCGACGGCGACGACGATGGCGCGCAGCGGGGCCGAGGCGGGGAGCACCTTCAGGGCCTCGCGCAGGGCGTCGGCCGCATCCGCCCGGGAGCCGGTGGCCTCCGCGAGCAGGGTGCCGTCCAGGGCGCAGCCCCGCACCCGGGTGAGGGCGGGGCCGAGGTCGACGGCGAGCACGGCCCCGGCGTCCGGCCCGAGCCGGTAGACGGCGGCGGTGCGGCCGGTGCCGCTGGAGGCCGTGCCGGAGTGGGCGGCGAGCCCCGCGGTCTCGAGTTCGGCCACGGCGCCGGAGACGGTCGGCTTCGAAAGGCCCGCATCGGCAGCGAGCCGGGGGCGGGTGGCAGAGCCGGCCGCGGCCAGCACGGCGAACACCGCGCGGGCGCTCTCGCTCAGGTTCATGGTCTCCCCTAGGTTCGGGCCGCAGGGATCTGCTTCGCATGGGTGGTGCGAGGCATCGGCAGTCAGCGCCTCTTGACGCACCCTACTTCGTTAGTTAATTTCCTAACGAACTTCACGGTACTCGCCTGCCGTGCTCCGCCAGAGGCCCGTCCCGGGGCTTCGCTACCGCTCCGGCTCCTGTTCCTCCGACACGGATCGCCCGCCGTCGCCGCACAGCACACCGACGAAAGAGGTTCCGTGCAGGACTCCATGCCCGTGGTGGTCGGCATCGACGTGGGTGGCACCAAGACGCATCTGCGCGCCCTCGCCCAGGACGCCTTGGTCGCCGACCACGTCCGCACGAGCAGTGGCTGGCGGCCGCACGACCCCGTGGCCGCCGCCGACTGGCTGGCCGGGCTGGTCGCCGAAGCCCTGCCCGCAGGGACGCGCGTGTCAGCCCTGGCCGTGGGCGGGCACGCCTGTGAGACCCCTCGCCAGTGCGAGCGGATACGCGCCGCCCTGCAACGGCACTTCGACGCGCCCGCGCTGGTCGTGGGCGACGCCGAACTCCTCGTACCGGCCGCAGGGCTGGACCAGGGCGTCGGCCTGGTCGCGGGCACCGGGTCGGTGGCAGTGGGCCGCTCGGCCGACGGCACGCCGGTGCAGGTCGGCGGCTGGGGCGCGGTCCTCGGGGACGAGGGCGGCGCGGCCGGGCTGGTCCGGGAGGCCGCGCGGGCCTGCTGGTCCGCCCATGACCGCGGTGCGCAGCCCGACGCGCTGGCCGCCGGGCTGCTCGACGCGTTCGGCGTGCCCGAAGTGCCCGCGCTCGGCGCGGCGTTGGAGCGTGCCACGGACGTCTCCGCCGAGTGGGGACGGCATGCCCCGGTCCTCTTCTCGGCCGCCGAGGCGGGTTCCCGGCTCGCCCGCGAGGTGATAGCCGCCGGGGGCCACTCGCTCGCCGCGCTGGTCGTCCGGCTCGCCGACCGCGGTGTCGCCGTCGACGACGTGGTGGTCGCGGGCAGCACCGTCCTCACCCAGCCGCTGCTGTACGACGCCTTCGCCGCCGCGCTCGCCGACGCCCTGCCCGGAGCCCGGCCGGAGCCGCTGCGGGTGCCGCCCGTCAACGGGGCAATGGCGCTGGCGTGTTCGATCGTGTGAACCGCGCGTCCCGCGTTCACCTCCCGAACACCCACAGGTCGCCGACGTCTCCCCGGCGGGACACACCCCGGCTCTAGATATTCACTCGTTCAACTTCTTCTCCACGGGATCGCACAACTCGGCACAGCGGACCGGTCGTTCTCGTGGGCCCCGCCCTGATTCCAGAGAGGCACACGCATGCCGTCACCCGCCGGACCCCGCTCCACCTCGCCGGCCCGTGGAACCATCCCGAACCGGCGCGGCTTCCTCAGGACCTCGCTGGGCGCGTCGGCCGGCGTGCTCGCCGCCCCGGCCTTCGCCACCTGGCTGTCCGCCGCCGACGCGAAGGCCGCCACCGCACCCGCCGCGTTCGTGGACGACTACAGGACCAACGTCCCCGGCAACCTCACCCCCGAGACCAACGCGGTGGTCCGGATCCTCGGCGGCTTCGCCCAGGTCTGGAAGACCGGCTCCGCCTGGAACAGCGGCGCCCCGCTGCGCCCCGAGGTGCTGCGCGCCAACATGCGCTACTGCGCCCGGATCACCACCGAGCGCACGGACGCGCAGGCGAAGGAGGCGTTCGTCTACGACCGCCAGCACCAGAGCTACGCGATGATCGCCGGCCTCGGTCCGCTGGCCGACCTGTACAAGGCGGGTGCCAAGGCGGTCACGTCGATCACCACCGCGCCGGACGGCACCCCGGCGACCACCGTCAGCGACGCCGTACCCGCGAACGCCCCGGCGGGCTCGGCGCTCGGCGCAGGCTCCCACGACTCCGCGCTGGGCAAGGTCGCCGAGCTGGTCGACACCGTGCGCGGCCCGTACGCCTCCGGCAACCCGGCCAAGTACGCCTACCAGTACCCGCGTCCGTGGCGCATGAACGAGGACAGCGAGGTGGTCGACACCGGGAAGACCGACGCGTTCGGCTACCCGGTGTACGCGTCCGACGTGGTCGTCGCCCCGCAGCTGCTGCGCCAGCGCGGCACCTCCCCGACCGACGACGGCGGCTTCCCGAGCGGTCACACCAACGCCTTCCACCTGGCCGCGCTGGCATACGCGTACGCGGTTCCGGAGCGGTTCCAGGAGCTGGTGACGCGCGCCTTCGAGCTGAGCCACACCCGGATCGTGGCGGGCATGCACAACACGGTCGACGTCATCGGCGGCCGTGTCATGGCCACCGCGCTGGCCGCGGCCACCCTCGCCGACCCGGCCAACGCCGGCCTGAAGGCGGCGGCCCGCACCCAGGCCCTCGCCTACTTCACCGCACAGACCGGCACCACCGCCGACACCCTCCACGCCTACGCGCACCCGGACACCGACCCGTACGCCGACCGGGACGCCAACGCCTGCTCCGTCCGGCCCCGGCTGACGTATGTGCTCACCCGGCAGGGCCACAGCGCGCCGCTGACCGTACCCAAGGGCGCCGAGGTACTGCTGGAGACCCGGCTGCCGTACCTGGACGCCGCCCAGCGCCGCGAGGTGCTGCGCAGCACCGGACTGCCCGCCGGGTACGTGCTGCTCGACGGCTTCGAGCAGTGGGGGCGGCTGAACCTGTTCGCCGCAGCCGACGGGTACGGCGCCTTCGCCGGCGACGTCACGGTCACCATGGACGCGGCCGCCGGCGGCTTCTCGGCGGCCGACAGCTGGCGCAACGACATCGACGGACGCGGCGGCCTGACCAAGCGGGGCACGGGCACGCTGACGCTGACCGGCCGCAACCGGTACACGGGCGGGACGTTGCTGGAGGCCGGCACGCTGGCCGCCGCTTCCGAGGACGCGCTCGGCCACGGGGACGTGCGGGTCTCGGACGGCACGCTGCAGGTCGGGGAGCGGCTGAAGCTGCGCGGGGGCTACGCCCAGGACGCGGGCACGCTGGAGGTCACCCTGCGCGCGGGCCGCAAGGCTCCGCTGGCCGTGAAGCACCTCGCGGTGCTGGGCCGTTCGGCCGTGCTGTCGCTGCGGCTCGACACCGAGCGGCCGCCGGCCGCGGGCAGCACGCTGCCGGTGCTCGACGTGCCCCGGCTGCGCGGGCAGTTCGACCGCGTCGAGGTGAACTCCGACGGGCTGCGCGCCGTACCCGTGTACACGGCAGAAGGTCTGTCGGTACGACTCGTGAAGCGGTGACGCCTGCGGTGACGGGAGCGGTGCGACAGTGGGGCCGTGATCCGGTCCCCGATCGCTCCCGTCACCGCGCGGCCGGTGTCACCGCGGGGCGGATGATGGCGCGCGAACAGCACACGGTCCCCATGGTCCGGGCGGCCCGGGCGGTCCTGGCACCCGAGGCCCCCGGCGGTGACGGCCCTGCGCGCAGTACGGCCCGGGCGCGTCCGTACGCCTGGCTGCGCCGCCGGCGGCGGTGGCCGGTGCCGCTCCTGGTGGCGCTGCTGCTGGCCCAGATGGCCGCCGCGATGGTCACCACGGCCGTCCAGCAGACGCCCACCATCGACGAACCCGTGTACGTGGCGACGGCCACCGACTACCTGCACGAACACCGGCTGCGTTACAACCCCGAGCACCCGCCGCTCGGCAAGCTGCTGATCGCGGCCGGCGTGGCGGTGGCAGGCCCGCACTACGACCCGTCCTCCACCGGCACCCAGGGCGAGGTGGGCCGGCATCTGCTGTACGAGTCGGGCAACGATCCCTGGCGGCTGATGCTGTGGGCGCGGCTGCCGGTGATCGTGCTGACCCTGCTGTTCGGTCTTGTCGTGTTCGCGTTCGCCCGTGAACTGGTGAGTGCCGTGGGCGCACTGGTGGCGCTCGCGCTGTACGCCTTCTCCCCGGACGTGATCGCGCACGGCTCGCTGGCCACGCTGGACGTGCCGGCGGCCGGGTTCGTGCTGACGGCCGCCTGGCTGGTGTGGCGGGCCCGGCGCCGGCCCCTGCGGTACGTGCCGCTCGCCGGGGCGGCGCTCGGGGCGGCCGTGGCGACCAAGATGAGCGCGCTGCTGGCGGTCCCGGTGGTGATGCTGCTCGCGGGGGTGTCGGTGTGGGGCGCCCGGGGCGGTGCCGACCGGCGGCGGAGGGTGCTCCTGGGGCTCGCGGGGGCGGCGGTCGTGGCGCTGGCGGCGGTCGCCGTCGTCTGGGCCGCGTATCTGGCGGTCGACCCGCGGCTGAGGTTCGTGCCCGCCGAGCCGGTGCCGGCCGTGCACGGGCTGCGCGGGCGGCTGACGGACCTGCTGCCGCTGCCGCGCGCGTACCGGGCCGGGATGCGGGTGCAGTTCGGGCTGGAGGACTACCCCTGGCAGGGCTACCTGTTCGGGCACGTGTACACGGGCTCGCTCTGGTACTACCTGCCGGCCGCCCTGCTGGTGAAGACGCCGCTCGGGCTGCTCGGGCTGGGCGCGGCCGGTGCCGTCGCGGCCGTGACGCTACGGCGGCTGCGGCCCGCGGCGCCGTATCTGCTGCTGCCGCCCGTGGTGCTGCTGGCGGCGGCGATGACGGGCTCGCGGGACTTCGGGACGCGGTACGCGCTGTTCGTGCCGATGTTCCTCGCGGTGGCGGGAGCCGGTGTGCTCGCGCTGCGGTGGCGGCGGGCGGGGCTGCTGACCGGGCTGCTGGTGCTGTGGGTGGCGGTCGGTTCGCTGCGCACGTTCCCGTACTACCTGCCGTACGCCAACGAGGCGTTCGGCGGGCCGGCGCACACCCACCGGCTGCTGCACGACTCCAACGTGGACTGGGGCCAGGACCTGGGACGGCTCGCCGACCGCCTGCGGCAGCGGTACCCGGGCGAGCGGGTGTGGCTGGTCTACAAGGGCAGCGGTGTGCCGTCGTACTACGGCATCCGTGCTTCCGATCCGCGCAAGGTGCCGTCGGACCGGGTGCATGGGTTGCTGGTCGTGTCGGACTCGGCGGCCGCCAAGGCACGGGGCGAACTGGCCGAATTGATCGATTCGAGCCGTCCGGTCGATCAAGTGGGTGATTCGATCACGCTGTACCGGCGGTGAGCATCCGCCCCGTCACCACCCCTGGTCACCAGGGTCGGTGAGCTATGTTGAGTGGTCGTGGGAGACAAAGGAGGCAGACCGGTGTCCTCGCCGCAGCATGCACGCGCCCAGGCATCAGCGATCACCTCGGGCAAGACCGTGCCGGAGGCCGAGGCGGCACCGACCTCCCAGCTCAGGGAACTCTTCGACGGGCCCCGGCTGTCCCCGGGTCAGCGGCGGGTCGCCCAGTACCTGATCGAGCACATCACCGAGGCTGCGTTTCTGTCGATCACCGAGCTGGCGGACCGCGTCGGGGTCAGCCAGCCCTCCGTCACCCGCTTCGCCGCCGCGGTCGGCTTCAGCGGTTACCCGGCGCTGCGGGAGAAGCTCCAGGCGATCGCGCTGAGCACCCTGGCCGGCGGCCCCGGCGAGGAGAACCGCGCCAACGAGCTCCAGGCGGCCGTCGACGCCGAGATCCAGAACCTGGAGAACCTGCGCCGCGACTTCGCCGACCCCGACCGGGTGATCCGCATCGGCCGCGCGCTGTCCCGCTCCACTCCGCTGACCGTGCTGGGCCTGCGCATCTCCGTGTCGCTGGCCGAGTACTTCGGCTATGCCGCCCGCCGTATCCATCCCGACGTACGGCTGGTGACACGGGGCGGCAGCGTGGCCTACGACGCGCTGCTCCAGTCGCGCGAGGCCGGCGGCACCTGGGTGCTGGCGTTCGCCATGCCCCGGCACGCGCAGGAGACGCTCACCGCGCTCCGGGTGGCGCGCGGCGCGGGCCTGAAGGTCGCGCTGATCACCGACCTGGCCCTCGGTCCGCTGGCCGACGAGGCCGACGTCACCTTCGCCACCGGCACCGGCTCCCGTCTGGTCTTCGACTCCTACGGGGCCCCCGGCATGCTGGCCGCGGCGCTGCTGCAGGCCATGACCGACGCCGATCCGGAGCGCACACAGGCCCGCCTGGAGAAGTACGAGCAGGTGGCCGACCAGCACCAGTTCTTCCTCCGGGACTGATCCTTTCGCCGGGGCGGACCGTCCCCGCAGTTCTTCCTGGCGAGCGCCCCGGCCACGGGGATCATTCGCCAGCCGGGGATCATTCGCCACATATCGCGCATGAATGTTTTCATACGTCTTGCAAAGCGGACGGCATATATAAATACTGCTCACGGATCGCGTCCGGCCCACTCCGGGCACGGTCCGCACCCGCGGGTTCGCCGCTCGCACACCGCCCCGAGAAAGCCGACGGACCGCCATGCGCACGCAAGCCCGCCCGCCGCGCCGGTTCCCGTCGCCCGGGGCCCCCGTACGGACATCCCCAGCCGCCGTGTCCTACCCACGTCGGCGCCCGGGGTGTTCGGTGGCGCACCGCCTCGGCGATGCGCCCGTGGCGGCCCCGGTCATCCCCTAGACCGGGGCCGCCCCAAACCGTCGGACCACCCTCACGACGCCGCACACCGGAAGCGATGAACATGCCCCTGACCACCACGCGCATCAGTCCCGACTGGCCCTGTCAGGTCAAGACGCCGGGCAGCTACGACTGGGAACGCTCGGCGGCCAAGTGGCTGCGCGAGCTGATCCCGGCGCGCTACGCCAGCTACCCGGCGCTGATCCGGCATCCCGTGCTGCTCGCCCGGCACGCGCAGCTCCAGGTCCAGCAGGAGATCCGGGTGGCCCGGACGGCCCTGCAGACCGCTCGGGCCGAGCTGCCCATGCTCGGTCTGCCCGAGTCGGTGATCGAGCACACGATCAAGCTGTACGCGGCCGAGGTCATGCAGCTTCAGCACATCGCGCGCAGTGTCCGCGCGGTCAGCGACGCACTGGTCGGACGCGGCCCCGGCCGCTGAGCGAACCGCCCGCCGGGCCCGCCCCCCATGCACGAAGCCGAACGTGGCAGACGAGTGATCTGACGGGCCGAGGTGTGCCATGCTCGTCGCGTGACGAGCGAGCCCGCGCGTCCCGCGGACCCCGGCAACGGCGCCGATCCGGCGGCGTCGGCCACGGTCGTGGCCCGGCAGCGCGCCGAGATGGAGCGGCTGCGGGACGTGGCCGCGCTCTCGGCCGTGCTGGAGCGCGCCAAGGGTGCGCTGATGGCGACGACCGGCTGCTCCCCCGCCGCCGCCCACGACGAGCTGCTGCGGCGTGCCGAGGCCGACAACCGCACGCTCCTGGAGGAGTGCTGGCTCACGCTGGGCGCCCTGGTTCCGCCGCAGCAGGACGCCCCCGGGGCCGCGGCAGCCGGAGCCGCACGGCCCACGGCGGCCGCCACCTGGGAGGCCGCACCCGCCGGTACCGACGACCTCGCGGAGGTGCTCGGCCACATCGGCCGGGACCTGGTCCGGGTCGGATCGCCTCAGGAACTGGCCGGATGCCTGCTGGAGCACCTGACGCCCGAGGCGGGCGCCGACGCCGTGCTGCTGTACGAGCGGCTGCCCGAGGGCGGGCTGGAACTGGTCGGGCACGCCGGAGTCGACGGGACGCTCGCCGCGCAGTGGCATCGGGTGCCGCCCCTGAGCGGGGTCGCCCCGATCGACGCCCTGAGGGTGGGCGAGCCGCGCTGGCTGGAGGACACCGCCGCGGACCGGCAGCTCCACCTGCTGATCGGGGACCCGCCCGAGCGGTGGCTGTCGCGGGCCTGGCTGCCCGTGCCCGCCGGCGACGGCGCGGGCTTCGCCCTCGGCGTACTGCGCCGGCGGGACGGACCGTTCGCACCGCGCGAGCGGGAACTGCTGCGGGGCGTGGTCCGGTTGTGCGCCGGCCGGCTGCGCGCCTTCGACACCCCGCCGGAACGCCCCGAGGGCGGCGCCGCCCAGGCCGTGCAGAGCGTGTTCGACGCACTGCCGGGAGCGGCGATCCTGCTGACCCCGCTGCGCGCCCCCTCCGGCGAGGTGGCGGACTACCGCATCGACGCCGCCACACCCGACGCGGTCGACGTACTGGGCCGGGCCGGACGGGACATGGTGGGCAGACACATCCTGGAGAGCTGTCCGTCCGTCGCGGGCGAGCCGCTGTGGCACGGCTACCTGGATGCGCTCATCACCGGGGTGCCGTTCGAGAGCGAGCCGTTCGCCTACGAGGACGTCGCCGACGGGGTGCCCGTGACCGCCACGTACTCGGTACGGGCGGCGCCGCTGGGCGACGGGCTGCTGGTGACCTGGCTGCGGCACGCCCCGGTGGACCGCCAGGAGCAGCGTCTGGCCGACGTCCAGCGGCTCGGCAACCTCGGCTGGGCCAACTGGAACCTGCTCACCGGGGAGATCGCCTGGTCCGCGCAGGCCTACACCGTCCTCGGCCTGGACCCCGCAGGCGGACCGGTGCGCCTGGAGCGGCTGGCGGACCTGGTCCTGCCCGAGGACGCGGGCGCCCTGGCCCACTCGATCGCCGAACTCGTCCTGCGTGCACGGCCGTTCGACGTGCCGTTCCGCATCGACGCGCCCGAGGGCGTACGGCACCTCAGGATCGTCGCGGAGGCCGTGGCGGATCCGGACGGCACCCCCGCCGAGGTGCACGGCTTCGTGCAGGACCTCACCGCGCAGCGCAGCGCCGAACTCGCGTTGGTGGAGAGCGAGCGCGCGATGCTGCTGCAGCGCGGGATCCTGCAGGCCGAGCGTGCCCTGGCCGCGCGGCTGCAGCACGCGCTGCTGCCGCTGCCCAGCAAGCCGGTGCGGCTGGCCGGGTTGCGCATCGAAGTCGCCTATCTGCCCGCCCAGTCGGGCATCCATGTCGGCGGCGACTGGTTCAGCGCCATCGAACTGCCCGACGACGCCGCCCTGTTCGCGGTCGGTGACGTGGTGGGCCACGGCATCGGCGCGGTGGCGACGATGGCCCAGCTCCGGTTCGCCGCCAAGGGCATGGTCAGTACGGGCTCCTCGCTGACCGGGGCCCTCGCCCGGCTGAACCGGCTGCTGCTGCATTCCCGGGACGACCGGACCACCGCCACCATGGTCCTCGCCCGCTACGACCCCGGTACCCATGTTCTCGCGTGGGCCCAGGCCGGCCATCCGCCGCCGCTGCTCGTGCGCCGCGGCGAGGTGCGCTACCTCGACCGCCCCGGGGGCATGCTGCTCGGGGCGAGTGCGAACCCGGTCTTCGAGTCGGCCGAGCTCCGCCTGGAACCCGGGGACCGGCTGGTGCTGTACACCGACGGCCTGGTGGAGCGTCCCGGCGAGGACATCGACGCGGCCTTCGCCCGCCTGGCCGACGCGGTCCGCGCGGACGGCCGCGGCGGGGCCGGTTCCCTGGAGGCGCTGCTCGCCACGATGCTGGCGGACGAGCGGCGGGACGACGTGTGCGTGCTGGACATCCGGATGCCGGCGCAGGAGGAGTAGCCGGATCCCCGCCCGCGGTGCCCCTCAGGACACGGCCGGTCGTCGCAGATCTCTGTGGCCGCCGTCAATCGTCGTCGCGGTGCCGCCAGTACCAGCAGACGCCGACGGCCAGAGCCAGCAGGAAGACGGCGGGCACGAGCAGACCCGGGATGCGGGAGCCGGTCATCGGCGTGGCCTTCGTTCGTGGTGCGAGGTGCGCCCGGCGGCGGACCGCAGGGTGACTGCCCATGGTGGGGCCCGGCGGCCGGTCGTCCATGGGGATTTCCCGAGGCCTTGCCTGGTGTTCGAGCCCGGACCCGCTGATCAGCCGCCGTCGGTGAGGCTCGTCCGGGATTCCAGCGCGCGGCGGGTGTCGTTGCCGTACACGCCGGTCTCGTCGCCGCTGATGCCGTACCAGAGCTGGAAGCGGGCCACGGCCTCGGTCAGAACCACGTCGTAGGTGCCGTTGGTGGAGCCACCGCGGTAGACGTCGGGGATGCGCAGCAGGCGCTGCTGCAGGTCGGCGACCTCGGGGCCGGTGTCGCCCTGGCGGAGGGTGCCGGCGCCGTCGGGGTCGGCGGAGTGAGTGGCGGGGGCTGCCGGTGCCGTGGTGGTGGGCGGGGCCGTGGTGGCGGGGCGGGAGGGCCGTGGGGTCGCACTGGCCTCCTGACGGGCGGGGAGCAGGAGAGCACAGCCGAAGCCGACGAGCGCAGCCGCGCCGACGGCCACGGCGACGGCGGCCCGGCGGAGCCCGGGACCCGGTCCGAAGACACCCGGGGCGAGCCGGCCGGGGGCGGCGAAGGGCGGCAGCTCCTGGGTCTCCTCCTCGGCGGCATGGGGTGCCCGTGCCGTGGGGGCGTCGGGCCGGGAGGCCGAAGCGAAGGACTCGTACGCCTCCGGCTCCGGGCGCATCTCCCGCATCAGCTCCGCGAGGGCGTCGAAGCGGCGCAGACGCACGACCCGGACGGGTTCGAGGACCGGTCCGGAGTGCGGCTCTTCAGGGTCGGGCGGTGTCGGCACCCTGCTCTCCTTCCGTCCCGTGCGCACGGGAGTCCGCGGTTCCCGTGCTGAGATACGGCGCGCACCCCGGCCTCGTTCAGCCCCGCATCCGACCTCGCCGGCGGGCCCGCCGCAGCGGATCACCGTCAGGCCGGGGTGAGGGCCCCCGGACGAACCGGCTCAGGGACGCCGTCAGCGCGGTGACGAAGGCGTCCCGGGCCTCCTCGGGGAGGGCGTCCAGGGACAGGTAGGGGTTGAGGTCCTCCAGCTCGACCAGGAGCAGCTCGCCGTCCGGGGCGCGGCAGGCGTCGACGCGCTGGATGCCGTGGCCGAGCCCGTTCCAGTCGACGAAACGGCGGGCGAACTCCAGGTCGCCGGCGGTGGCGGCGTACGGCTTCAGCTCCCAGCGGCGCTCCGGGTCGGGGGCGTAGAGGGCGTACTGGAAGTCGTCGTCCACGAAGTAGAAGGACACCTCGTAGGCGAAGTCGACGCACGGCTGGATGAGGACGCTTCCGTCGGCGAGGCCGGCGAGCCGGTCGGCGGGGAGGATGCGCAGGCCGAGGGAGTCCGCGCCGAGCCTGGGCTTGACGACGTAGCGTTCGGCCGTGGGCAGCCGGTGCAGGTCCTCGGCGCGGTCGACGGTGGGGATGACCGGGAAGCCGGCGGCGCTCAGGTCGAGCAGGTACTGCTTGCCGGCCATGTCCGCCTTGCCGCTGAGCGGGTTGTACACCCGCGTCCCGCTGCCGAGCGCCCGCGCGCGGAAGGCGTCGTACTCCTTCTGGTAGCCAAGGACGGGTCCGCTGTTGCGGACGACGACCGCGTCGTAGGCGTCCATCAGCGCGGCCGCGTCCAGCGGATGGCACAGGGCGAGGTCGAAGTGCTCACGCAGCCGGGAGGTCAGGAAGACGTCCTCGTCGCCGTAGCGGCGCCCGCGGGCCGGGTACGCCAGGTCGGTGACGTAGAGGACGCGGGGGCGGGCGGCGGACATGCGGTCTCCTCGGGCGGCTGGGCGCTTCCGCACCGGATGCGGGGTGATCTCGGCGCAAGGTGCAGAAAGGTTACGTCGGGGGGTGGCCGCTCCCGTCCCCGGCCCGGGTCTGCGCACCATGCGAGGCCGAACGGTCTTCGCGCCTCGAGGGCAGCGACGTCGGCGGGCGCGCCCGGAGCAGAAGTCCCAGTGCACTCAGTCCCCCCGCCGTCCCTCTCTCGTTGCACTGAGTGCCAAGATCCCGGACCGGGTGCTACGTTCCCGTCCATGAGCTCCAGCAGCGCGGCGCCGGCCGCGAAGCCGCCGATGCGGGACGCCCTGGTCGCGGCGGCCTTCCAGCTCTTCCTGGAACGCGGGTACGAGCAGACCACCGTGGACGACATCGTGGCACTGGCCGGGGTCGGCCGGCGCTCGTTCTTCCGCTACTTCCCCTCGAAGGAGGACGTGGTCTTCCCCGACCACGAGCGCTGTCTGGCCGACATGACCGCGTTCCTCGCCGAGAGCGGCGAGGCGGACGAGCCGGTACGGCGGGTGTGCGACGCGGCCCGGCTGGTGCTGCGGATGTACGCGGAGAACCCGGCCTTCTCCGTGCAGCGCTACCGCCTCACCAAGAAGGTGCCGGGGCTGCGCGCCTACGAACTGTCGGTGGTATGGCGCTACGAGCGGGCGCTCGCCGCGTATCTGCGCGGACGGTTGACGGGGCGGCCCGACGGGACGCTGCGGGCCGATGTGATCGCGGCTGCGGTCGTCGCCGCGCACAACAACGCGCTGCGCTCCTGGCTGCGTTCGGACGGCAAGGGCGACGCGGGCGTGGCGGTGGACCATGCCCTGGGATACGTGCAGGCCACGTTCGGCCGGTCGGCGCGCCCCCACCCCGCCTCACCCCTGCCCGAACCCGTCTCCGCCCCCACCCCTGCCCCCTCCGTGTCCGGCGGCGAGCGGGCCGAGCACCCCGATGACGTGATCGTCCTCGTCACGCGCCGCGACGCACCGCTATGGAGGGTCGTACAGGAGTTCGAGTCCACACTCGGCCGCGCCTGACCTCCGCAGATTCGGGGTACGGAGTGCCTTTACGAGTGACACTGAGTGCCATACCCTGTCGGCGTGCACGGTGGCACGGTCACCGCGCACACGCGTGCGTGGTTCGCGCCGAGCACGCGGGATTCCGGCCGAGCGCAGGGAGTTGACCAGCGTGTACCACCACTCAGCGAGCACCTCACATTCGGCGGCCGGCTCCGCGGCGGGTGTTCTCGATCCCGCTTCCGCAGATTCCAGGGACGCCATCCTCTTCCAGCGCTGCACCTGGTGCGGCACCGCGATGTACCACCGGCTGCTGTGTCCGGTGTGCCAGGGCAGCGAGCTGCGCACGGAGCGCAGCGAGGGCACCGGGACGGTCCGCCACTCCACCGTGGTGCACCGCAACACGCCCGCGGCGCGCAATGTGTCGCTGATCGAGATGTCCGAGGGGTTCGTCGTCCGGGGCCGGGTCATGGGGCCGCCCGTCGGCATCCACAGCGGAGACCGGGTCCGGCTGTCCACGGCCAAGGACCCGGTGCGGAGCGAGCCGGTCTTCCAGCTGCTGGACGAGCCGTACCGGGCCTGGACCTGAGGTCCGGCAGTGATGGCCGGCACCGGGGCCGTGACCGCACAGCCATCCGCGTGCCTCTGACATCAGGTGCCGACCTCGCCCCGGCCGAAGGTGAAGGCCCTGGACGGCCCGTCAGTCTTGATCGAGGCGAGGCGGCGGGACCGGCTCAGGTCGTGAGGGGGCCGTGATGCCCCGCTGTCACCGATGCGTCATCAGGGACAGGGAATGAGACAGAAGTCGATGTGGCTGAGGTCCGCGAACTTGTTGCTCGGGTTGATCGGGGCGTGGAGCGATCCGTCGATCACCTCGCCGTTGGGGAAGCGCATACTGTCGTACGTGTAGACGTTGGCGCCGACATTCCCGCCCTTTGCGGTGACCTGGACAGCGGCACGTTGAGCATCATCGGGAATGTGGAAGCTGAACACCTGTCCCTGGTCGGTGTTGGTGACGGTGAGCTCGAAGGTTTTGGCGTCGTCGCCGGGGATCGGGACGTTTGTGGTTCCGACCGCAGGTTCCTCCACTCTGAACCCGGTCGCGCCCGTGGGGCAGGACACGGGCGGGTTCATGTCGGGCGACAGCACGGGCTGCACGCCTTGGTCACTCGGCGGGCCCGCCTGAGCCAGCGCGGGGCCGGCGGCGATACCGAGTGCCGCGGTCGCGGTCAGGCCGGCGCCGACGATCCGCGCTGCCCATCTGACCCGTCCCGACCGTGCCTTTGCTCGGGCCGCTGTTCGCATCACGAGTACTCCTCCTCGTTGCCTGGGTACCGGGTTCGGTCACCTGATCTCGCCCTCGCGGATTCTCCTGCCCTTTCCCTTGGCAGTTCGAGCTGTGAACATCCATCCGCCGTCGGGCGATATGACTTTCGCATGACATGACTGTCCTATTGCCTTTTGACGCCTTTCCTTAGCCCATTCGAGCTTCAGCGAGCTCCCATTCCTGCTTTCGGCAATCCATAGGCCGTTCTCCGATGACACAGGGGGCCTGTCCGGTCAACGGTGTCGCCGCGGCTGACCGCTCGATGTGATCGAACACCTGCTCTTCACAGGCAACCCACAGAGTCTCCTTCCCGTCCTCCGGGGGCGAGGGGCACCCGGGACGGCCGGGACGCCCGAGGTCGGGGGTTCGAGGAGGAACTGTGGTCCGTGCCCGGCGCATATGGGTCACCGCTGCCGCGCTGCTCGCGGTGGCGGGAGCATCCCCAGGGGCGGCAGTCGCACAGGGTCAACCAACTTCACCAGCAGGGGCGTTGGCGGCTGCGCCCGACGGGACACTGCCGCCGGGATGGGGGATCACCGGCGGCCGGTCGACGCCGCAGCTGGTGTGGCGGTCGGACCGGCCGGTGCCCATGGGCGACGCCCGCGTCGAATTCCACGCCGGGGGAAGGCTGTTGGGGGTTCCGAAGCCGGGCAAGGACGGGCGCACCTTCCGGCTGCCGTTGGACCGGCAGCACTCCGGCGAGCTGCGCGGGCTGCAAGTCTGGTCCGGCGGACGGCGACTGGACGGCAAGGGCACCGCCTCGACCACGTCGGCGGTTCAGCCGCCGGCCCCGCTGCCGGCCAATTCCGTGGACCCGGGCAAGCCCGGTCCGTACCGCACCAAGACCGGTGAGTACAGCCTCAAGTCGGTCCGGCTGCCCGGTTTTTCCGCCCCGGTGGAGATGCGCGCGGTGGTCGTCGCCCCCACCGGCGCCCGCGGCCCGCACCCGCTCGCGCTGTTCCTGCACGGCCGCCACTACACGTGCTACAAGGGGAGCGACATCACCGGTGACTGGCCCTGCCCGGCCGGGACCAAGCCGGTGCCGAGCCACCGCGGTTACCTGCGCGACCAGAAGCTGCTGGCCTCGCAGGGCTATGTGACCGTCTCGATCTCCGCGAACGGCATCAACGGCCAGGACGGGGCGGCCGAGGACGGCGGCGCGCAGGCGCGTTCGTCCCTGGTGCGGCTGCATCTCGCCCAGTGGGCCGACTGGGCCGCGCACCCCGAGACGGCACCGACGGTCGTACGGGACGCACCCCGCGCCGACCTGTCCCGGGTCCTGCTGGTCGGCCACTCACGGGGCGGCGAGGGCGTGAACCGGGCCGCGCTGGACAGCCTGTACCCGCCGCCCGCCGGCCGGGACGGCTACCACGGACCGGTGCGCTGGACCATCCGCGGCCTGGTCCTCATCGGCCCCACCGTCTTCGGCCAGAACCCGGTGCCCGACGTCCCGTCGGCGACGATCCTGCCTGGCTGCGACGGTGACGTCTCCGACCTCCAGGGCGAGGTCTACGTCGACGGCACGCGCACGGTCAGCCGCGGCAGCGCACTGCACAGTGCCGTGTACGTCATCGGCGCCGACCACAACTTCTTCAACTCCGAGTGGACGCCGGGGCAGGCCGCCGCGCCCGCCGAGGACGACTTCTCGGACGACCCTCAGCACCACGACCCGGTGTGCTCCAAGCATGCCGCCACCCGCCTGACCGCCGACCAGCAGCACCGGGCCGGTTCGACGTACATCGCGGCCGCCGCACGGTTGTTCCTCGCCGGTGACGACAAGGTGCGGCCGCTGCTGGACGGCTCCGGCAGGCGGGCGCCGTCGGCGGACCCGGCGCGGGTCCTCACCCACGCGGTGGGTGCGCGCCGCAACGCCGGGTTCCTGCCGGACGGCGGGGTGTCCGTGACCGGCGGCAAGCTGTGCGCCGCCGTGGATCCCGCCCCGGCCAAGGCCTGCCTGGGCCAGGGCGCCAAGGGCATCTCGCCGCACTTCGCCCAGTGGGAGACGGACCGTGAGGCCGGCCGGAACGCGGTCGCGCTGCGCTGGACCCGCGCCGGCGCCCCGGCACGGGTGCGCGTCAAGGACGCGGTCTCGCTGTCCGGCGACAAGGCGCTGGCGCTGCGGCTGTTCGTGCCGTCGAACTCCCGGGGCACGCGCCTGGACGTGTCGGTCACCGATGCCACCGGCCGCAAGGCGGTCCTCGGCAAGGTCAAGGTCGACGGGCTGCCCGGCAGCGAGCGCACCGCCTCCTACTGGGCGCGTGAGATCCGGGTGCCGCTGACGGCGGCGACCCGTGCCGGACTCGACCTGCACAAGGTCAAGTCCCTTGAACTGACCCCGCGTTCGCGCTCCGGCAGGGCCTGGCTGATGGACGCATGGGGTTGGCGGCCGGGTCTGCCGGCGGTGCAGGCGGCCGGTCTGCCGCGCGTGGACGTCGGCCGGACGACCGTCGGCGAGGGCGACTCCGGCACCCGCACCTACCGGGTCCCGGTCGAGGTGTCGGGGCAGGGCAGCGGACAGGTCCGGGTGTACGTCCTCGACCCGGTCACCGGCCGGGCCGAGGACCGGCTGGTCACCGTGCATCCCGGCGGCCACGACATCGACGTGCCGGTCGAGGTGAAGGGCAACACGCGCTACGGCAAGGACGTGTCGTACGACATCCTCGTCAAGGCGGTCCATGGCGCGATCGTCGGCTCGTACCGGGGTGGGATCACCGTGCACGACGACGACCCGGCACCCAAGCTGAGCGTCACCCCGGTCGCGGACCGGGTGACCGAGGGACAGGCCCTGAAGTGGCGGGTGTCGCTGTCGGGGGCCGTCGACGTGGACATGAGCGCGTTCTTCGTCGCCGTGCCGCCCACCGGCCCCGAGCTGTCCACCAAGGACGTGTCCGCGCGCTGGCTGCGGGACAGGACCGGCGCCTCGCCGGACCCGGAGCGGCCCCTGTCCAAGCTGGACGGCGGTCTCTACCTGGGGGTGGAGATTCCGGCGGGCAAGACCAGTGCGGACATCACCGTTCCCACGGTCAAGGACCGGGTGACGGAGTCCGCCGAGTCGGTGCGGTTCCGGCAGATCGACGACCAGACCGGCGAACCTCAGCCCGGCGGGCTGGAGTTGAACGGCACGGTGCTCGACGCGTCGTAGCCGCCCGGGGCCCTGAGGGGGCGGCGGCCTCCTCAGGGCTTCGGGGTCACCCGGATGCCGACCGTGCCGTCCAGCCCGCGCCGCAGCCGGCTGCCCAGCAGGGTGAGACGGCCGAGGATGCCGTACTTGCGGGCGATGAGGGCGCGGTAGCGGGCGGTGGTGGCCGCGTCGGCGATCTCGGCGGTGGCCGGGAGCTGGTCGCCGGTGGGATTGCCGCGCAGGTCGCAGGGGCCGGCGAGGACGTCGGCGCGGCGGCGGATCCGATTGACCTTCCAGCTGTCGGCGGCCGTCCACACGCCGAGGGTGTCCCCGTCCCGGACCACCCACACCGGGGTGGCGACGGGGGTGCCGTCCTTGCGGTAGCTGGTGACCAGCAGGTACTTGCCGGAGCCGAGCCGGTCCAGCTGCGTGTCGTCCATTCCGGCAGTCTAGGCGGCCGAGTTCCCATGGTTCAGGCCACGGTCGCCGCCATGCGCCGTACCGCCTCGGTGAGGATCTCCGGGGAGGTCGCGAGGTTGAGGCGTACGTGCCCGGCGCCGCCGGTGCCGAAGGGCAGGCCGGAGCTGAGGGCGACCCGGCCGCGGTCCAGGAACGCCTCGGCGGGGTCGTCGCCGAGGCCGAGGGCGCGGCAGTCGAGCCAGGCCAGGTAGGTGGCCTCGGCGGGGCAGGGGCGGATCGCGGGCACGTGCTCGGCGAGCAGGGCGGTGAGCAGGCTCCGGCCCGCGTCGAGACTGGCCAGCAAGGCGTCCAGCCAGCCGGTGCCGTCGTTCAGGGCGGCCGTGTGGGCGATGACGCCGAGGTGGCTGGGGCCATGGCTCACCTCCTCGGGCAGCCGGGCCAGGTCGGCGGCGGCTCCGGGTCCGGCGAGGGCGAGCGCGGCCTTGAGCCCGGCCAGGTTCCAGCCCTTGGACGCGGACATCAGCGACAGGCCGCGCTCGGCGCCGGGCACGCTCAGGTACGGCACGAAGGTGACACCGGGGGCGACGAGCGGGGCGTGGATCTCGTCCGCGACGACCCGGACGCCGTACCGTTCGGCGAGGTCCGCGACGGCGGCCAGTTCGGCGGCGGTGTGCACGGTGCCGGTGGGGTTGTGCGGGCTGCACAGCAGGTAGGCGGCGCGGCCTTGGCCCGCTGTCACGTTCCGGAAGGTGTCCGCCAGCGGATCGAGGTCGAGGCGCAGGCCGGCGCCCAGCGGGGCCTCCACCACGCGGCGGTCCATGTGGGTGATGAACTGGTAGAACGGCGGGTAGACCGGCGAGTTGACGATCACCGGATCGCCGGGCCCGGTGACCAGCTTGAGCATTTCGACGACACCGAGCATCACGTCCGGAACGATCGCGGTGCGCTCCACGGCGATCCCGTCCCAGTTCCACCGCTTGGCGGCGAAAGCGGCCAGCGCCTCGGCGTAGGCGGTGCCCGCGGGGTAGCCGGTGTCTCCGAGGGCGAGCGCCTCGGTGACGGCACGGACGACCGGCTCGGCGAGCGGCACGTCCATCTCGGCCACCCACAGCGGCAGCACGTCCTCGGGGTAGGTGCGCCACTTCATGCTCGTACGACATCGCAGCCGTTCCAGGCCGAGGGCGCGCAGCGGGTCGGGTTCGCCGGGTGTGTCGTGCGGGATGCTGGTCATGGGGCTCAAGATAGGGCGCTGTGGCGTGAGCGGAAACGGGGCGAGCCGGACGGGGCGCGGGAGACGGCGGCCGGGGGCCGCGTCCTGGAGGTCGCCTGCGACGAGTCGGGCTCGGACGGGGAGAACCTCATCCGCGGGGACACGGAGGTGATCGCGCACGCGAGCGCGGCGCTGCCGGTGGACCGGGCCGCGGAGTGCGCACGGGAGATCCGGCACCGGATCCGGTCGCCCGCGCAGGAGTGCAAGGCCGGCCACCTGCTGCGGGACAGGCACCGGGCGATGCTGGACCGGCTGCTGGACGAGGGCGGTCCGGTGCACGGGCACGCTCAGGTGCACCTGACGGGGAAGGCGTTCTTCGTGGCGGACCGGATGGTGGACCTGCTGCTCGGCGACACGCCCGTGGCCCACACGCTGTTCGGGCCGGGGCCGGGCCCCACCTTCGGGGAACGGGCCGGCGGGAGTACCTGGAGGTGTCGAACCAGCTGCTGCGAGTCAGGAGCGCCGGGAAACCGACGGCGGCGTCCTTCGTGCGGACCGCCGGGCACCGGAGCCGGGCGGGCATGCGCCATGCCTGGTGCACGACCGGCAGAACATGCCGGCCCGGAGCGG
The DNA here is from genome assembly GCF_001513965.1 of Streptomyces cellostaticus. Taxonomy (GTDB): domain Bacteria; phylum Actinomycetota; class Actinomycetes; order Streptomycetales; family Streptomycetaceae; genus Streptomyces; species Streptomyces cellostaticus. The sequence continues at coordinate 450,223 of NZ_KQ948017.1, forward strand.
ATCGCCTGGGTCGAGGGGCGGGCGGGGCAGGAGGGGAGCGGCCTCGCCGGGGTGCGGCTGGTGCACTCGCGGCTGGACGCCCGGGTGCAGATCGCCGGCTTCCCCGCGGGGATCGCCCGCAAGATCGCCTCCGGTGAACTGGGCGGGTGCCCGGATGCGGCCCGCACCGCCCGCCTGCGCCCCTGTGCCGGCGCGGAATCGGTGTGGGGTGACGCGCGCAGCCGGTCGCGGCTCCGTCCGGGCGTGGAAAACCCCCAAGGGGCGGCACAGATCAACTCGGGCGTCTAGATTGCGTCTTGAATGGTGCACCTCTCATCAGGCATCCAGGAGCTGAACCCACGTGACCGACAACCCGGCAGCCACCAATGACGTGGCCGTGTCGCTGCGCGCCCGCATCAACACCGGCCAGCCGCACACGGCCCGGATCTGGAACTACTGGCTCGGCGGCAAGGACAACTACGAGGTCGACCGCGCGGCCGGCGACCAGATCCGCGCCCTGCACCCGGGTATCGGGGAGTACGCGCGTGCCGACCGGCTGTTCCTGGGCCGGGCCGTACGCCATCTGGTCGGCGAGGTCGGCATCCGGCAGTTCCTGGACATCGGCACCGGGCTGCCCACCGCCGACAACACGCACGAGGTCGCCCAGAGCATCGCTCCGGACGCCCGGATCGTGTACGTCGACAACGACCCGCTCGTCCTCGCGCACGCGCGCGCCCTGCTCACCAGCACACCCGATGGCCGTACCGACTACCTGGACGAGGACCTGCGCAATGTCGACGCCATCCTCGAACACGCGGCGAAGACACTGGACTTCAGCGAGCCGGTGGCACTGATGCTGCTCGGCGTGGTCATCTTCATCGGCGACGACGAGGACCCGTACGGCCTGGTACGGCGGTTGACGGACCGGTTGCCGTCCGGCAGTCACCTGGTGCTGTCGCACACCGTCACCAGCCCGTCGATGCCGGACGTGGACGAGGCGGTCAAGTTCTGGAACGAGCACGGCACTCCGAAGCTGACCCAGCGCACGCCCGAGGACGTGGCCCGGTTCTTCGACGGTCTGGAGCTGCTGGAGCCGGGCGTGCTGTCCTGCTCGCGCTGGCGTCCGGAGGACGCCCATGGGGCCGAGCCGGAGGAGGTCGCCATGTTCGGCGGGGTGGCGCGCAAGAGCTGACGGCACGCATACGCCGAGAAGATCACCGCCGTCGGTGAACGCGGCCGGTCCGGGCCACGTACTCACGGGCGGGCGCTCGACGACCGGAGGGCCCCGCGGTGCCGGCGGCGGCATCGTGCGTTCGGGTTCGGGAGCCACGCATGAGGCACGCACGACGACGCGTCGTGAGGCAAGTGACACGGCTGGCGGCGGTCGGCGGACTCCTTCTGGGAGGTGCGATGGTCGCCCAGGCGGCCATGGCGAGCGAGCCTCCCGCGGCGTCCGCCAAGCCGCTCAGTACGGCCGGGACGACCGGTGACCCCGGGGCGGCGCTGGTGGCGAAGCTCGGCACGGCACGGACGGCGGGCAGCTGGATCGGCAGCGACGGACGGCCGGTCGTGGCGGTGACCGACTCCGGGGCGGCCGAGGCCGTGCGGCGGGCGGGGGCCGAGGCGAAGGTCGTGCCGCACAGCATGAACGAACTCAAGTCGGCCACCACCGCGCTGCGTTCGGCACCCCGCGTGGCGGGCACCGCTTGGGCGGTGGACTACCGGACCAACCAGGTCGTGGTGCAGGCCGACCCCACGGTGTCGGCCGCCGACTGGTCGCGGATGAGCCAAGTCGCCACGCGGATCGGCGGTTTCGTGCACATGGAACGCACGAAGGGCACCTTCACCACACGGCTGAACGGGGCGCAGCCGATCCTGTCGACGGGCGGCCGCTGCTCTGCGGGCTACAACGTCACCAACGGGCAGAGCGACTTCATCCTCACCGCCGGCCACTGCGGGCCCGCCGGCTCCATCTGGTTCGCCGACAACCAGGGCAACCAGCAGCTGGGCAAGACGGTCAGCAGCACCTTCCCCGGCAACGACTTCTCGCTCGTCCAGTACAACTCGGGCAAGGCCGGTGACGGTGCCGGCGTGGTCGCGATCGGCGGCGGCAAGGGCGTGCGGATCACCGGGGTGGCCGATCCGACGGTGGGACAGCGGGTGTTCCGCAGCGGCAGCACCAGCGGACTGCACGACGGCCAGGTCACCGCGCTCAACGCGACCGTGAACTATCCCGAGGGCACGGTGACCGGACTCGTCCAGACCAACGTGTGCGCCGAACCGGGCGACAGCGGCGGCCCGCTGTTCTCCGAGGGCATCGCGCTGGGCGTCACCTCGGGCGGCAGCGGCGACTGCACCACGGGCGGGACGACGTTCTTCCAGCCGGTGACCAAGGCGATGGCGGCGCTGAACGTCCGGCTCATCGTGTCGGCGCAGAACGCCGGCGGCCAGGGCGCGTCGCCGTCCTCGGCGCCGTCCGTCTCGGCCACGCAGGGCGCCGTCGCGCCGAGCGCGGCCTCGCCCGGCTCTCAGGCGCCCGTGACGGGCGCCGCACAGGGCCAGACGCTGCTGGCACGGCTGACGGACACCCGGAACATCGGTCCCGGGCTGCTGGTCATCGCGGGCAGTCTGATCGCGCTCGTCGCGACCCGGTACTTCCGGGCCGAGCAGGACCGCAAGGCGTACCAGCGGTACTACTCGGCAACGTGGGGCTGACGAGACGGCGGCAGGGGGCTTCGGAGGCCCTCAGGTCTGTGGAGGTGCTGCGAGAAGGGCACCCGTGCGCTCACGGGTGCCCTTGAAGGTACGGCGGGTGCCGCCGGCCGGTTCAGGCCGCCTGGTGCGACTGCGGGGCCGCTGCGGCCCACTCCATCACGAGGCGCTGGTACTGCGCGCGCTGCTCGGTGGTCAGTGTCCCGCCCGACCGGCGCCACAGGGCCCTGATCTCCTCGTTGACCTCCGCGGCCGATCGCTCGAAGGCGGCTTCAACAGTGGTGGACATGCTGTGAAGCATATGCCGATCGGCGTGAAGGCGCTGTGAGTAAGCACACGCGATACGGACATTTCGGACCGTGTTACTCATCACGTCAATGTGTCAAACGGCAGCGGGAGTTCACGCCCGCGCCGCGCCCAGCACGAGGACCTGGATGGCCAACACCGCTGCGCCGCGTGCCCAGTCGTGGAAGTCGGAGACCTTGGTCTCCAGGCTCACGGGCGCGGCCAGCGGGTGCCGCCGGCCACGGATGGCCTCCCGCACCGTGTCCCCCGCCACATCCATGAGACCGACGCCTTCCCCGGCGAGCAGGATCTTCTGCGGCATCGCGAAGTTGGCGATCTGCGCGACCAGGGTGCCGAGGGCCCGGGCGGCCTCGTCGATCACCCGGAAGGCCATCGGCTCGCCCGCGGCGGCTCCGGCGAGGATCTCCTCGTAGGTGACGTCCCGGCCGGTGGCGGCGCGGATCTGGTAGCGGATGCTGGGGATGGTGAGCAGGGACACAGCGCTGCCGCGCTCGCCGTCCGGGGTGAGCGGGCCGTGGGGGTCGATGATCCAGTGCCCCCCGAAGCCGCGGTTCTCCTCGGCACAGGACACCCGCTTGCCGCCGAGCACCAGCCCGTAACCGATGCCGGCACCGATGGTCAGGACGACGAAGCGGTCGAGGCCGCGTCCGGCGCCGAACCAGGTCTCCGCCTCGACCAGGGCGGCCACATCGTTCTCCACGACCACCGGAAGCCCGGTGCGCGCCTGGACCAGCTCGGCGAGCGGAACGTTCCGCCACTGCAGGAAGGGCGACTCGCCGACCACCGCCCGCTCGCGCACCAGTCCGCCCACGCCGATGCCGATGCCCGCGAGGGCGGGACGGCCTTCTGCCAGTTCGGCGGTCATCTCCGCGAGCAGGTCGGCGACGCGCGCGGGGTCGCGGCCGGGCAGCGGCCGGTCGAGGCGGGCGACGACGTCGCTGCGCAGGGTAGTGACGACGCCGTACACCGTATCGGCGGTGATCTTGAAGCCGAGGAAGGAGCGGGACTCGGCGACGACGTCGAGCGGCTGCGAGGGCCGGCCCTGGCGCCCCTCGGCCGGGGCCCCTGCTTCGGCCACCTCCACGAGCAGTCCGGACTCGATCAGCGGCTTGGTCAGCCGGGTGAGGCTGCCCTGCGAGAGGTCCAGCCGGCGGGCCAGCCCGGTGCGGGACAGCGGGCCGTGCACGAGGACTTCGATCGCCACGGAGCGCTCACCCGGGCTCAGCGGCAGCCAGCTGCTCATGAGAGCCGGCCCTCCGTTTCTTTCGAGAGTGAAGTAACCGGGTCACCTTACCGGGATCGGACCCGGCCCACGGAAATACCCGACGCCCTCTTGACGGTCCAATTCTTCTGAAGCAAAAGTAAACCGCATGACCTTCTCCCTCGGCATCATCGGCGCCGGACAGTTCTCCGGTCAGTTCGCCGCACTGTTCCAGGCCCACCCCGGCGTCCGTGACGTCTACGTCACCGATCTGCTGCCCGAGCGGGCCGAGCGGCTCGCCGCCGCCCAGGGGCTCGCGGGCACCTTCCCGTCGTACGAGGCCATGCTGGAGTCGAAGGCGGTCGACGCGGTCGCGGTCTTCACCCAGCGCTGGACGCACGGCCCGCTGGTCCTCAAGGGCCTGAACGCGGGCAAGCACGTGTACTCGGCGGTGCCGATGGCGATCACCACGGAAGAGATCGCCGCGATCATCGACGCGGTCCGGGCGACCGGGCTGACGTACATGATGGGCGAGACCAGCCAGTACAACCCGGCGACCGTGCACGCCCGCAACCGGATCGCCGAGGGTGCCTTCGGCCGGCTGTTCTACGCCGAGGGCGACTACGTCCACGACATGGATCTGGGCTTCTACGAGGCGTACCGGTACAGCGGCGGCGAGAACTGGAAGGCGACCGCCAGCTATCCCCCGCTGCTGTACCCGACGCACTCGGTGGGCGGGGTGCTGGGCGCCTGGCGGACGCACGCGGTCAGCGTCTCCGCGATCGGGGTCGTGGACGAGCGGGGCGACGGTGTCTTCGACAAGGACGTCAGCCGGTTCGACAACGACGTGTCCAACGCGACCGCGTTGTTCGAGGTGGCGGGTGGCGGCTCGTTCCGTACGAACGAGTTCCGGCGGGTCGGCTATCCCTCGCACATCCGCGAGTCCCGTTTCCGGTTCTTCGGCACCGAGGCCAGCATGGAGCAGCTGGCGACGGTGGCGCTGTGGCAGGACAAGAACGGCGTCAAGGACATCAGCGAGCTGCTGGAGCCCAAGCCGACCCTCTCCCCCGACGATCCGTCACTGCGGCACATCGCACCGGAGCTGCGGGCCGCCTTCACCTCCGGTTCGGCGCCGGTGCACGACCGGTCGCGGCTGCCGCGGGCGTTCGACGAGCTGCACAACGGGCACGAGGGCAGCCACCACTTCCTGGTGGACGACTTCGTGACCGCGGTCAACACGCGCACCCTGCCGTCGGTGAACGCATGGGTGGCCGCCCGCTACACCCTGCCGGGCATCGTCGCGCACGAGTCCGCGCGGCAGGGCGGGGTCCGGCTGGGCATCCCCGACTTCGGGGACGCGCCGGAGGACTGAGGCCGCTGAGCCGGGCGCCCGGGCCGGCTCAGGTGCCCGGCTTGCGGCCGTACACGAAGACGTCGTCGCCCGTCCTCAGCAGCGACCAGTACTTCTTGGCGTTCTTCGTGGTCATGTTGACGCAGCCGTGGGAGCCCGGCGGGTTCCACATACTGAGGTTCACCGAGTGGAAGGCCTGCCCGCCGTCGAAGAACTGGCTGTAGGGCATCGGCACGTTGTAGATGTCCGAGACGTGGTCGATGTCCCGCCAGTAGATCTTCTTCAGACCGGTGCGGGTCTCGTAGCCGTTACGGCCGGTGCGCACGGGGACGGGCCCATAGACGAGCTTCTTGCCGTCCTGGATCCAGCTCAGCTGGAGCGTGAGGTTCACGCAGGCGATACGGCCCTTGTTCACGGGGCACGTGCCGTCCTTGTTCGGGTTGTTCCCGACGGCCTTCTGCTTGTTCATCAGGTCCATCACGCCCCAGGTGACGGGGCCGGCGTAGCCGACGGCGGGCGTGATGCCGTGCCTGTTCTGGAAGGCCTGGATGGCCCGGCAGTCGGCGGAGGACTGCTTGCCGTCGACCGGCCGGCCGAGGAACTTCTCCACCTGCTTCTGGTACGGCCCCGCCTGTGCGGTGCAGCTCGCGGCCTGGGCCGGTGCCGCGGTGATGGCGAGGGTGAGCGGTGCCACCAGGCCGGTGACGCCGAGCGCGACGACACCTCGTCTGCGTATGTCCCCCATGTCGACCTCTTCCCCTTTGCCCCTTGTTTCCCAGGGCCTCCCCCGGGTGGTCTCCCTCGCGATTCCCGCGCTGTCCGCCTACTAGACCTGTCTGCGGGGCCGACGGTTGTGGTTCCGGTCAGGCTGTGACGAAACGGTGAACTTCGTCGCCGTGCAGCCGGCCGGCGGGGAGCCTGCGGCCGTAGGCGACCAGCAGCAGGTCCTGGGCCGGGCCGTGCAGCGGGGCGCCGGTGCCGAAGGACCAGTCGAGGTCGTCGGCGCACAGCCGGACGCCCGTGAGGTCGGTGCCGAAAAGGCGGAAAGCGCGCGGGTCGATCGCACCGAGGACGATCCGCAGCCGGTCCTCGGGGACCCTCCGGTCCAGGCCGAGGGCGACCGTGACGTCCAGGCCGTGGACGACGTCGTGGCCGAGCGCGGCCGCGAGACCGCCGACCGGGGGCTTCCAGGGGTGGTGGGCATGGGTGCGCAGGAAGGCGGCGAGTTCGGGGTCCGGGTAGGCGGCCGCGTCCCGGCGGGCGAGCCGGTCGGTCATGCGGTTCAGGCTGCCGCGCGCCTTCACCAGCTCCCTGAGCACCTTCGCGGTCGGGTACCGGAACCCCATCGACATGTGCGCCACCACCTCCCGCACCCGCCAGCCCACGCACAGGCTGGGCGCCTCCCACTGCCCGGGCGTCAGCGCGCCGAACAGGTCGGCCAGCTCCCGGCGTTCGGCGGCAATGGCTGCGGCGGTGACGGTGTCTGCTGCTTTCCCCATGGTTCAAGGGTCTTGACGCGGCGCCGATAAGTCCAAGAGCTGGTCTGTCTCGGAACTATCATGATCAGTTATGGAGTTGAGGCAGCTGCGGTATTTCGTGACGGTCGTCGAGGAGGCCGGCTTCACCCGGGCCGCCGAGCGGCTGCATCTGGCACAGCCCGGGCTGAGCGCGCAGATACGGCAGCTGGAGCGGGAGCTGGGGCAGCCGCTGCTGGACCGTACGGGCCGTACGGTGCGGCCGACGGAGGTGGGTGAGGCGGTGCTGCCGTTCGCGCGGGCCGCGCTCGCCGCCGTCGACGGGGTGCGGCAGACGGTGGAGGAGTTCACGGGTCTGCTGCGCGGCCGGGTCGCTGTCGGGCTCGTCCCCGGCACCCTCGCGCACCCCTTCGACCTGGCCGGGATGCTGGCCGACTTCCACGACGCGCACCCGCAGGTGGAGGTCACGCTCACCGAGGACACCTCGGACCGGATGCTGGCCGCGCTGCGCGGCGGGGAGCTGGACCTCGCGGTGATCGGTGTCGCACAGCAGGAGCCGCCGCCGGGCGTGGGACTGCAGGTCGTCGTCGACGAGCCGCTGGTCGCGGCGGCCGTCCCGGCCCATCCGCTGGTGGCCGGGCACGACGGCGCCACGGCCGTCCCGCCGGCCGCCCTGCGCGGACACCGCCTGCTCAGCCTGCCGCGCGGGACCGGGCTGCGCACCGTACTGGACCGGCTGTGCGCCGAAGCCGGTTTCCGGCCCCACATCGCCTTCGAGGCGGCCGCCCCGGACGCACTGGCCCGCCTGGCGGCCCGCGGCCTGGGCGTCGCCGTGCTGCCGCGCCCCCGCACGGCACCCGGCCTGCGCACGCTGCGGATCGCCGACCCCCGGGCACGCGGCCGCGTGGCCCTCGCCTGGCGCACGGACGGTCCCATGAGCCCTGCCGCGCGGGAGCTGCTCGGGCGCCTGCGCAAGGGCATGACGGGGGCGGGGCTAGGCACACTCCCGTAGCAGTCCCACCACCCGCGTCAGCGTTTCCTCCGTCGCTGTGAACGGCAGGCGCAGGTGGCGGGTGAGGGTGGTCCGGTCGGTGGCGAAGTGCGGGCCGGGGGTGATCGCGAGTCCGTGCGCGGCGGCCCGGGCCGCGAGGTCGGTGGCGCTCGTACCCTCGCCCAGGCGTAGCCACAGGGTCAGCCCGCCGTCCGGGACGGTGTACGTCCACCCGGTCGACGCGAGCTGGGCGGCGAGATGGTCGCGCTGGGCGCGCAGCCGGTCGCGGCGGTCGGCGAGGATGTCCGGGAGCGGTGCGCCGAGGAGGTCGGCGGCGATGAGCTGTTCCAGCGGGGGCGGGGACAGCTGGGCCTGGAGCGGGCTCAGCCGCAGCTGTCGTACGAGGTCCGCACTCGCTCTGATCCAGCCGACCCTGAGGCCGCTCCACAGGGTCTTGCTCGCCGAGCCGATCTGGATGACCCGCGCACCGGCGAGGTGGGGTTCGGTGCCGGGCGGTGTCCTCAGGTCCAGGTCGCGCATCGTCTCGTCGGCGAGGACGGTCAGCCCGTACCGGTCGGCGAGGGAGGCGATCGTACGGCGGGTGGCGGCGTCCATGTGGGCGCCGGTCGGGTTGTGGAAGTCGGGGACGAGGTAGGCGAGCCGGGGGTTGTGGCGGCGTACGGCGTGGGTGAGGCGTTCGGTGTCCCAGCCATCGGCTGCCGTCACGGGGACGGGCAGCAGGCGGGTGCGGCGGGCGTGCAGGACGGCGAGCGCGCCGGGGTAGGTGGGGTTCTCCACGACGACGGGGGCGCGGCGGTCGGTGTGGAGGTGGTCCAGGAGCAGGGTGAGGGCGGCCTGGGCGCCGGAGGTGACGAGGATCTGCTCGGGGCGGGTGGCGAGGCCTTGGCCGGTGTACCGGTCGGCGAGCAGTTCGCGCAGGCGGGGCAGGCCCGCGCCGGTGACGCCGGAGTCGACCAGGAGGGCGGCACTGCGTTCGGCGGCGCGGGCGAGGGCGGCGAGGTAGGCCTCGTGGGGTGCGGTGGTGACGGCGAGGGTGAGGTCGAGGTCGGCGTCAAAGGCGCCGCCGCGGTCCTGGGACCACGGGGTGGTGCGCTCGGTGAGCCGGGCGGGCAGGCGGACGGCGCTGCCGCTGCCGTGCCGGGTGGCGAGCCAGCCGTCCTCGCGCAGCAGGGACAGGGCGGCGACGACCGTGCCGCGGCTGAGGTGCAGGGCGCGGGCGAGTTCCCGTTCGGAGGGCAGCCGGGTGCCGGCCGGGAGCCGGCCGTCCACGACCGCCTCGCGGACCGCCGTGGCCAGGGAGCGGGCGAGCGGGCCGGGCTGGGTGCGCCAGGCGCCGAGGGCGGCGACGAAACCTGTGTCCACTGGTCCAGTTTCCCTCAAGTGGACCAGCCGCAGGACTCTGCTGCGGACCTACGCTGCGGCTCATGCACCGCACACTCGCCGACGATCTCTCCCGGCTTCCCGAACTCCTGCAGTCCGCCCGTGACTTCGCCGCCCGTGAGGTGGCGGGCCTGGCCGAGCGGCCGGTCGCCGCACCCGGGCCGGCGCCCGGGCGTGCGCCTCTTCCCGGCGAGGGAGCGGGGGGCGCGGGCGCCCTCGCGCGGTTCGCCGAGCGGTGGGCGCCGGGCTTCTCCGGCTCGGCCGGGCCGCGCTACCTGGGCTTCGTCACCGGCGGCGCGACCCCCGCGTCGGTCGCCGGGGACTGGCTGACGTCCGCGTTCGACCAGAACCTCTCGGGGCCGGGCGGCTCGTGGGCTGCGGAGCTGGAGCGGGAGACCGTGGCGTGGCTGCGCGAGCTGTTCGGTCTCGGCGAGGCGCACAGCGGGGCGTTCGTGACCGGGGCGACCGCGTCCAACACGGTCGGTCTCGCGATCGCCCGCGAGTGGCTCGGCGAACGGCTCGGGGTGGACGTCTCGCGCGAGGGGGCCGCCGCGCTCGGCCCGGTCGACGTGCTCTCCGGCAGCCCACACTCCAGCGTGGCCAAGGCCATGTCGGTGCTGGGCATCGGCCGGGACCGGCTGCGGCAGGTGCCACTGCTGCCGGGCAACCGGGAGGCCGTGGACGTGGCCACGCTGGAGTCGGCACTGGCGGGTCTCGGCGGTCGGCCCGCGATCGTCGTCGCGAACGCGGGCACCGTGAACACCGTCGACTTCGACGATCTGCGGGCCATCGCCGCGCTGAAGGAACGCTACGACTTCTGGCTGCACGCCGACGCCGCGTTCGGCGGCTTCGCTGCCCTCTCCCCCGCCTACGCCGATCTGGTCGACGGGCTCGACGCGGCCGACTCGGTCTGCGTGGATCTGCACAAGTGGCTCAATGTGCCCTACGACGCGGCCGTCCAGTTCACCCGCCGCCGTGACCTCCAGGTGGCGGTGTTCCACAACGCGTCGCCGTATCTGGGCCTGCCCGCCGGGGAGCCCGACTTCCTGCATCTGACCCCGGAGAACTCCCGGCGGCTGCGCGCCCTGCCGGCCTGGTTCTCGCTGGTGGCCTACGGCCGGGCCGGGCACCGCGAGATCGTCGAGCGGAACGTGGCGCTGGCCCGCAGCCTGGGTGAGGGCATCGACGCCCTGCCGGGCCTGCGTCTGCTGGCCCCGGTCCGGCTCAACGTCGTCTGCTTCACACTCGCCGAGGATGCCTCGCCGGAGCGGGTGGACGCGCTGGCGCAGGCGGTCGCCGCCTCCGGGGAGGCGTACCTGACGCCGACGGTGTACGACGGAGTGCCCGCGCTGCGGGCCGCGTTCAGCAACTGGCGTACGACCGAGGCCGATACGCGGCGGGTCCTGGACGTGCTGGCGGCGGTCTCGGGCTGAGGCTCACGGCGGGCGCGATGGCGGCGGGTTCGCCGACCCGGCGAGCGGGCAGAGGGCGCGGGCGGCGCCGAGTCCGTCGTCGCGCCCCTCCCAGGCCGAGGTGCGGACCGTAACCGGCGCCGCGGGGTTCACCCGACTCCGCCGACCCGGCCGCGCGCGCCGTCCGCGGCCGCGTGGCCGCCGGGCAGGGCGCCAACGCCACCAGCCGGCGGGCAGGTTGGCGCGCGCCCGCAGCCAGCGGCTCGGGGATCCCCTCGGCGGCGGCGTGCCGACGTCGGCCCCTCGTCCGGCTCGTCCTCGAAGAGCGGCACGCCCGGGGCGCAGTGGGCGGCGCAGTTCACCGACACGTCGAGCGAGCCGAAGGCGGCGACGCGTGGGCCACGGCCGGATCGACGGACGCTCGCTCCCCGACGCCGCACGCGAACGCCTCGGCGGCCGGGCCGAGTGGGCGCGATGCGGCCGTGGTCCGCTCCGCCTCGGTCCCGGCCCGGTCGGCCGGCGGGCCGCACCTGTGACGAGAACTCCGTGTCCTGCAAAGCGTTTGAGATCAGCGGTATCCGGTCACGTCCGCCGGCTTGCCCGCGTCCTGCACCTCGACCAGGTAGCGCCAGGCGTCGGGGCGGCTGCCGTCGAGGTCGGTGAAGCCGTAGACCTGGGCGAGGCCGCCGCTGGAGAGGGACTGTCCGTTGTGGCGGGCCACGTCGGGGTCGGCGGCGAGCGCGGCGACGGCGCGGCCGACGTAGCGCGGGGTCTCGGAGATGGCGAAGTGCGGGACGCGGTCGAGGGCGTCGCGCCAGTTGTCCTCGCGTACGCCGAAGGTGTCGAGCATGATCTCCGAGCGCAGCCAGCCGGGGGTGAGCGCGAGGGCGGTGGCGCCGCGCGGGCCGAGTTCGTGGCCGAGCGCGAAGGCCATGCGCAGTACGGAGGCCTTGGCGAGGTCGTAGAAGAAGTTCACGCGGTAGGTGTCGCGGTTGTAGGCGGCGGTGCCGTCGGTGACCTCCACGACCAGGCCGCCGGGCCGGCGCAGCAGGAGCGGGAGCGCGAAGTGGCTGGTGACGGCGTGCGTCTCGACGGCGAGCCGGAGCAGCCTCAGCCCGTTGTCGAGATCGTGCTCCCACACCGGCGTGTCCCACTCGAAGAGTTTCTCGCCGCCCCAGATGTCGTTGACGAGGACGTCCAGGCGGCCCTGCTCGTCAGCGATACGGTCCACGAGGGCCCGTACGGCGGTTTTGTCCAGGTGATCGAGGGGGACGGCGATGCCGTGTCCGCCGGCCGCCGAGACGAGGTCGGCGGTGTCCTCGATGGTCTCGGGGCGGTCGTACTCGGAGCGGTGGGCGCGGGTGCTGCGTCCGGTGACGTAGACGGTGGCGCCGGCCGCGCCGAGCTCCACGGCGATGCCCCGTCCCGCGCCCCGGGTCGCCCCGGCGACCAGCGCCACCTTGCCCTGCAGCGCCTTTGGCATGTCCGGCCTCCTGTACCCCTACGACGGCTGTCGCGGTCCAGGGTGACGGGAAAGCCGGACATCTTCTGTCTCCTTTACCGGCGCAGCCTGTCGTCGAGCTCCTCCTCGGCCGCGAGGAACCAGAGCTGGCGGCCCTGGTTGGACTCGTACACGAAGTCCCGCAGGGCATCGCTGGCCTCGACCTGGGCCGAGATGTCGCCGACGACGGCGAGCCGCAACCGGTAGTTCACGAACTTCTGGACGACGGCGCCCGCGACACCGGACCGCAGCCGGAAGAACTCGTCCGCGATCCGCTCGACGGGAACCACGACCAGGTGTGCGTCCTGTCCGAGGGCGTCGCCGATCAGGTCCAGCGCGGCGCTCTCGCCGTCCAGGGGCGGGCCGTCGGGGGCGCAGCGCAGGACACGTACGGCTTGGAGGGTCACGAGCGTGTTCGTGGTCATGATCGTGATCCTAGGGGCGGGCCGGGGTTCAGTGGCCGCGTTTGAGCCATTCCTCCAGGTGGGGGGCCTCGGCGCCGATGGTGGTGGCGTCGCCGTGTCCGGTGAGGACCTTGGTTTCCGGAGGGAGGGTGAGCAGCCGGTCGCGGATGGAGTCGATGATCGTCGGGAAGTGGGAGTACGAGCGTCCCGTGGCGCCGGGGCCGCCCTTGAAGAGGGTGTCGCCGGTGAAGACGACGCCGAGGCCGGGGTCGTGCAGGCAGACCGCGCCGAGGGCGTGGCCCGGGGTGTGCAGGACGGTCAGGTCGGCGCCGGCGGTCTCCAGGACCTGGCCGTCGGCCAGATGGCGGTCGGGCTCGCGGTCCGGGTGGGTCAGCTTCCACAGCGGCAGGTCGTCGGGGTGCAGCCAGATCGTGGCGCCGGTCAGGTCCGCGAGGGCGGGGGCGGCGTCGATGTGGTCGTTGTGGGCGTGGGTGCACACGATGGCGGTCAGCCGGCGGTCGGCCACCGCCTCGACGATGGCCTCGGCGTCGTGGGCGGCGTCGATGACGATCACTTCGCGTTCGTCGCCGACGATCCACACGTTGTTCTCGACGTCCCAGGTGCCGCCGTCGAGGGTGAACTGTCCGGAGGTGACGAGGCGTTCGATGCGCGTGGTCATCACAGCACCACCACCGAGCGCAGCACGTCGCCGTGGTGCATCCGCTCGAACGCCTTCTCCACCTCGTCCAGTTGGATGGTCTCGGTGACGAAGGCATCCAGCGGCAGGCGGCCTTGGAGGTGCAGGTCGATCAGCATGGGGAAGTCACGGGAGGGCAGGCAGTCGCCGTACCAGCTGGACTTGAGGGCCCCGCCACGGCCGAAGACGTCCAGCAGGGGCAGTTCGAGCTTCATCTCGGGCGTGGGGACGCCGACGAGGACGACGGTGCCGGCCAGGTCGCGGGCGTAGAAGGCCTGCTTGTACGTCTCGGGGCGGCCGACCGCCTCGATCACGACGTCGGCGCCGAAGCCGCCGGTCAGCTCGCGGATCGCCTCGACCGGGTCGGCCTCCTTGGAGTTGACGGTGTGGGTGGCGCCGAGCGTGCGGGCCGTGTCCAGCTTGCGGTCGTCGATGTCCACGGCGATGACCTTCGCCGCGCCGGCGAGGTTCGATCCGGCGATGGCCGCGTCGCCGACACCGCCGCAGCCGATGACGGCGACGGAGTCACCGCGGCCGACGCCTCCTGTGTTGATGGCGGCGCCGATGCCGGCCATCACGCCACAGCCGAGCAGGCCCGCCACGGCCGGGGAGACGGCCGGGTCGACCTTGGTGCACTGCCCGGCCGCGACCAGCGTCTTCTCGGCGAAGGCGCCGATACCGAGGGCCGGGGAGAGTTCCTGGCCGGTGGCGGCGAGGGTCATCTTCTGCTTCGCATTGTGGGTGTTGAAGCAGTACCAGGGCCGGCCGCGCAGGCATGCCCGGCAACTGCCGCATACGGCACGCCAGTTGAGGATCACGAAGTCCCCGGGCGCCACGTCGGTGACGCCCGCGCCGACCGACTCCACGACGCCGGAGGCCTCGTGGCCGAGCAGGAAGGGGAACTCGTCCGAGATTCCACCCTGTTTGTAGTGCAGATCGGTGTGACAGACACCGCAGGCCTGGATCCGTACGACGGCTTCGCCGGGCCCCGGGTCCGGAACCACGATCGTCTCGACCCGTACGGGTTCGTCCTTACCCGGTGCGATCACGCCGCGGACTTCCTGCGCCATGGCCTGGCCCCTTTTCTTCGATGTGCCTTCGGAGTCGACCCTACGCGCGACCGATCGGTAGCGGCACGGAGCACGGCGGTGATCGTGGATCTTTCCGGCCGACGGCGCGCCTGCGGCCGTCGCAACGCCGGAAGACAGCGGTGAGGGCCGTCCCGGCGGGGACGGCCCTCGGGTTCCGCGGGCGGATCAGGCCTCGACGGCGGGCAGGAGACCGGTCACGGGTGCGGCGTGGCCGGTGAGCTGGTTCGTTCCGTTCAGCCGGTCCAGCTCGTTGAGCTGGTCCAGCGCGCGCGACTGCAACGCGACCCGCGGGACCCGGGACTTGCCCTGCGCGGGGATGTCGCTGACGGTGTGCGGGGCCGGCTTGACCATCGGGTTGATCTGCCCGGTGTGCGGTGTGTGCGCCCCGGCCGCGTTCGCCAGTGGTGCGGCGAGACCCGTGACCCCGACGGCCAGGCCGACGGCGGTGACGATACGTCGTGTTGAGATCATGCCCTCAGCAACGGTGCCGGACGCCGATCGGACACGGGCGCCGGGCGGCACTCACTCGTCAGGCGGAGCGGGCCCGGCTGCGCTTGCCGTGCCCGCCGGGGCGGAGGAGTCTCGAAGGTGGGGCCCGTTCGGTCCGCTCCCCGCCGGGCCGCGGGCGCCCGCAGGAGGTCACACCATGGGCACCGCGACAGCCTTCGACACCGAGACACTGCGCCGGGGCATAGAAGGAAGCACCGGAGACACCCTTCTGTCGCTCTACACGGATGACGCGGAGATCCGCATCATCGACCGCAACACCCAGCCGAGCCACCCCAAGGTCCTGCACGGCCGGGGCGAGATACGCGAGATGCTCGACGACGTCTACAGCCGCGACATGACGCACAAGCTGGACCAGTGCATCGTCCAGGGCGACCGCGCCGCATACAGCGAGTCCTGCCAGTACGCGGACGGCACTCGTGTGCTCGCGGAGTCGATGGTCACGCTGCGCGACGGCAAGATCGCCGAACAGATCCTGATCCAGGCATGGGACGAGTAGGAAGGAAGGTCGCGAGGGTCCAGGTCACCTCCCGGCTGACCTGGGCCTTCTCGGCCCGGGCGACGCTGGGCCGGGCCCGCGCCCGGCGGCCGGGACCCGTGTGCGCAGCGGGTCTGCAGGCGTCCCTCGCCCTTCTTCGGTCAGCGCTGCGAACAGCGCGCCCTCGCCCGCGTCCTCCGCTGCCGCATACGCCTCGAACGCGGCATGCCCGGCCTCGGTGAGCAGTGCGGGACCGGACTCGTACACGAAGTGGCCCTGGAGCGCGACTGGTTCGCCGGGACGGACACCGCGGCCGAGAAGGAGGTCCGGACGGCGACCGGTACACGGGCTCCTTCCGGCTCAGGCACACCTACGCCCGGCTGCTCCTCGTCGACGGCATCCTGTGCTCCGGCCGGCGGGCAAGGATCCCGAGGCGCTCCCGGCCCTCCTCGACCGGGCGCGCGAACTGCACGAGGAGGCCGCGGGCCAGGGGCGCCGGGGCTGGGCGGTGATGTACCGGGGACTGGTCACCGACGACCACTTCGCCGACCGGGCGGCCGCCGCCCCACACTACGCAGCAGCACTGCGCGCCGGGGAGGGCGACGCCGACGGTCTGCCGGCCCGCGAGGCCCTGCGGCACCTCGGCGGCCACGGTCGCGATGCGGGCGACCACGAGCGGGCCCGGGAGCGCCGGGGCGGCGGGCACGCTCTCCCAGCAACTGCCGGGCGTGCCGGCCCGGGCGCCGGCGGCGGGCATCGTCCGCCGGCCCGGGGCCCTCGGCGCGGACCGGCTGGGTGCCCGGGCGGCCGCCTTCCTCGCCGGGACGCGGCCTGAGCAGGGACCGCGCCCTCGGTTAGGCTGTACGCGGGCCGTGACTGGCGCTGAGGTGGAGTACCACCGGGGAGCGGTCCGTGGTCGATGCCGCGCGCCTGGGCGATGAAGGTCAACCAGCTCAGGAGCGCACATGACACAGGCCCGGCTCATGGACGGCACCGCACTCGCCCGCCGGATCGTCGAGGAGAGCGCGAAGCGGGCCGCCGATCTCACCGAACGGACGGGCAGCGCGCCTTGTCTGGCCACGGTACTGGTCGGCGAGGACCCGGCGTCCGTCACCTACGTCCGCATGAAGCAGAACCGCTGCCGCAAGGCCGGTATCGTCTCCCGTCACGTGGAGCTGCCCGCCGCCACGACCACCGCCGAACTCGTCGGCACCCTGCGGGAATTGTCGGCCGACCCGGCCGTCAACGGCATCCTCCTCCAGCACCCGGTCGGCGATCACATCGACGAGCGGGCCGCGTTCGAGGCGATCGCGCCGGAGAAGGACGTCGACGGCGTCACCTTCGCCTCCTTCGCCACGATGAGCTTCGGCCTGCCGGGGTTCGTGTCCTGCACGCCCGGCGGCATCCTCCGGCTGCTCGACGCGTACGACGTCGACCCGGCCGGGAAGCGGGCCGTGGTGGTCGGCCGTAGCGCGATCCTCGGCAAGCCGGTGGGCATGCTGCTTCTCGCCCGGGACGCGACCGTGACGTACTGCCACTCCCGCACCCAGGACCTGTCCGCCGCGGTCCGGGAGGCCGACATCGTCGTCGCCGCCGTCGGGCGGCCGCGGCTGATCCGGGGACAGGACATCAAGCCGGGCGCGGTCGTCATCGACGCGGGCTACAACCCCGGAAACATCGGCGACGTCGACTTCGACTCGGCCGTGGCGCGGGCCTCGCTGATCACGCCGGTGCCGGGCGGCGTCGGCCCGATGACGATCGCCACGCTGCTGGAGCAGACGGTGACCGCCGCCGCCCGACAACTGGGGGTGTGATCAGCGCATCCAGGCGCTGTACTCCATGACGTCCCCGGCCTTGACCCCGTACTCCGGCTCATCCTGGGTGAAGGTGGTCTCCAGGCCGAGGACGGCGCCGGTGCGGGGGTCGAGGATCAGCATGCGCCGGCCGCCCTCACCCCCGTACACGTACGCCTGTCCCGGGCGCCCGAGGCGGTCCGTCACCTGTCCCACGGGCCGCAGCCCCTCGGCGTCCGCCAGGAGGCGCACCAGCGCGGCCGACTCGCGGGCACCGAGGGTCCAGTGGTCCAGCAACTCCTTGACACCGTCGAGGAGTTCGGGAGTGCGCAGGGAGTCGGTGCGGACGGTCTCGGCGAGGTAGGCGCGCAGGGCGGCGGCATCGTGCGGGGGGCGTGCCTCGGGTGGGGCGTCGCTCCAGCTCGGCGGATACGTGGTCCGGCTCAGGACGTGGCCGTCCGCCACCACGCGCGGGTCGCCGCCCTCGTCGGTGAGGACCGGGCGGCCAGGACGGCGCGGATCGGTCGCCACGACCAGCTCGGTGTGGCTGTCGTCCGCCCGCCAGCGCACCACACGTTCCTCGGGGAGGGTCACGGGCGGCTTGCCGTCGCTCATGCTGAGGCTCCACGACTGCACGTGCGTGCCCCTGCGCAGGCTCGGTGAGCCGTCCTGCGCGGCCGCCGTGGCCAGGGCGGCCAGCTCCGTCAGGGGTACGGGCGTGGAGTGGGCCCGGACGGTCAGCGGGCGCGGCGCGGCGAGGGCCGGCGGGGTGCCCGGCCCGCCGAGCAGCACGGTGAGGGCGGTCACCAGGACGACGGCGGTGGCGGCAAGGCCCCAGAGCATCCGGGCGCGTGGGGCACGACCGTGCAGGGGTGGGAGAAACCGGGCACGGCGTCGTGGGCGCTCCTCGTGCAGCAGCCGTTCGAGCTGCCGCTCGGCACGGTGGTCCAGCGGCCCGTCGCCGAAGTGGGGGCCGTCGGCCGGCACCGGGTTGGCGCGGCGCAGGAGTTCGAGTTCGTCAGCCATGTCGGTGGTCCTTGCGCAGGGTCGCGTCGGCGGAGGCGGGCAGGGCTGCCACAGCGGGACGCATCCGGTCGATCTCGGCCCGCAGGCGGCGCCGCGCCCGGTGCAGGCGCATCACCGCGGCCCGTCTGCCGCAGCCCAGGGCGACCGCGATCTCCTCGGCACCCAGTTCCTCCCACACCGTCAGGCGCAGCACCTCCTGGTCCACAGGGGACAGCCGGGCCAGCGCGTCGTGCACCCAGGCGCCGGGGGCCTCCGCGTCGGGGCTGTCCACGATGTGCCGACCGTGCGCGGCCTCGTCGTTGCCCATCCGGTCCACCAGTCGGCGCCGGCGTCCGTAGCCGCGTACCGCGTTCGCCAGGCAGTTGCGTGCCACGCCGTACAGCCACGGCAGCGGCGAGGCCTGCAGGTCGCCGCGGCGGCGCCAGGCCACCGTGAACACCTCCGCCACCACTTCCTCCACCTCGTCGGCCCGCCCCTGAAGTCGCCGGGCGACATAACGGCTGACCGCCCAGTAGTGCTCGCGATAGGCAGCGGCGAAGATCTCGTCGTTGCTCATGTTCGGTTCGTGTCCGGCACCCCCCGGATCGTCACACCCTTCGTGCGTGATGCTCGTCGCGTCGTCCGAGTGTGACCGAGGGGCCGGGCGCGGACACAGGCGGGGCGTGAAGAGGATCAGAGACATCAGGGCCGTACGGTGGCTGACGACCACCGATCACAAGACCATCGGAACGCTCTATTTGGTCACCGCGTTCGCGTTCTTCCTGATCGGTGGCGTGATGGCGCTGCTGATGCGCGCCGAGCTGGCCCGGCCGGGCCTGCAGATCATGTCGAACGAGCAGTTCAACCAGGCGTTCACGATGCACGGCACGATCATGCTGCTGATGTTCGCGACGCCGCTGTTCGCCGGCTTCACGAACTGGATCATGCCGCTGCAGATCGGCGCGCCCGACGTGGCGTTCCCGCGGCTGAACATGTTCGCCTACTGGCTCTACCTGTTCGGCTCGACCATCGCGGTCGGCGGCTTCCTCACCCCGCAGGGCGCGGCCGACTTCGGCTGGTTCGCCTACTCCCCGCTGTCGGACGCGGTCCGG
>NZ_KQ948017.1:470182-481735 GCF_001513965.1 Streptomyces cellostaticus
CCCGTTCTTCGGCATCATCTCCGAGGTCATCCCGGTCTTCTCCCGCAAGCCGATGTTCGGCTACATGGGTCTGATCGCGGCCACCATCGCGATCGCCGGTCTGTCCGTGACGGTGTGGGCGCACCACATGTACGTCACCGGCGGTGTGCTGCTGCCGTTCTTCTCCTTCATGACCTTCCTGATCGCGGTCCCGACCGGTGTGAAGTTCTTCAACTGGATCGGCACCATGTGGCGCGGCAGCCTGTCGTTCGAGACGCCGATGCTGTGGGTCATCGGCTTCCTGGTGACGTTCGTCTTCGGCGGACTGACCGGGGTGATGCTGGCCTCGCCGCCGCTGGACTTCCCGACCTCCGACACCTATTTCGTGGTGGCCCACTTCCACTACGTCATCTTCGGCACGGTCGTGTTCGCGATGTTCGCCGGGTTCCACTTCTGGTGGCCGAAGATGACCGGCAGGATGCTGGACGAGCGCCTCGGCAAGATCACCTTCTGGACGCTGTTCATCGGCTTCCACGGCACGTTCCTCGTGCAGCACTGGCTGGGCGTGAACGGCATGCAGCGCCGCATCCCCGACTATCTGGCGGCCGAGGGGCTCACCACGCTCAATACGGTCTCGACGATCTTCTCGTTCCTGCTCGGCTCGTCCCTGCTCCCGTTCTTCT
This sequence comes from Streptomyces cellostaticus, assembly GCF_001513965.1. GTDB lineage: Bacteria > Actinomycetota > Actinomycetes > Streptomycetales > Streptomycetaceae > Streptomyces > Streptomyces cellostaticus. The sequence continues at coordinate 470,845 of NZ_KQ948017.1, forward strand.
ACAACGTCTGGAAGACTGCCAGGTACGGCGAGATGGTCGGCGTCGACGACCCGTGGGGCTACGGCCGCTCGCTCGAGTGGGCGACCTCCTGTCCGCCGCCCCGGCACAACTTCGTGACGCTTCCCCGGATCCGCAGCGAGTCCCCGGCGTTCGACCTGCATCACCCCGAGGTGCCGCTGCGGGAACGGGAGTTGAGCGGGCGATGAGCACCGGGGACGAGCGAGCGCTGGTCCAGGAGATCGAGGGCCACCTGGTGGTGGCCGCCGCGCGGGAGGAGAGCCGTACGGCGGCGGCCCGCGCCGCCGCCCGCCTCGGCTGGCTCACCGATACCCAACGGGACGACCTGGAGCGGCAGTTCGAGGCGGAGTACCTGGCGCTGGCCCGCACGTCGTGGCGGCGCACCGCCGTGCGGGCCGAGGAACTGCGGGACACGTACGAGACCCGATACCGGGCGCTGCGTCAGCGGCTCGTGGCCTGCTTCCTGCTCGGTTGCGCGGTGCTGGCGGCGACGGGCCTGCTGGTGCTGTCCGCCGCCGCCTAGCGGCCGGGGTGTCAGCTCAGCGACCACTTCTGGTTGTCGCCGCCGTTGCAGGTCCACAGCACCAGGTTGGTGCCGTTGCCCGTACCCCCGTTGTACGCGTCCAGGCACAGGCCCGCGTCGACGTTGGTGATCGTGCCGTCGGAGTTGACGGTCCACTTCTGGTTGCTCTGCCCGTTGCAGTCCCAGATCACGGCCTTGGTGCCCTTGGTGGTGCCGCGGTTGTAGGCGTCGAGGCACTTGTCGCCGTAGACCACCAGTTCCTTGCGGGAGGTGTGGGTCCAGGCCTGGTTGGCGCCGCCGTTGCAGTCCCACAGTCCGGCCTGGGTGCCGTTGGTGATCGTGTTGTCGTAGACGTCGGCGCAGCGGCCGGACTGCCTGCCGACGAGCAGCGCCCCGGCGGTTCCCGGGAGGGGGCTCACCGTGAGGGTGCCCAGAGCCGGACCGCCGGTCACGGTGAGGGAGTTGGCCGAGCCCTTGGCCAGGTCGGCCTGGACCGAGACCGTGCCCTGGGTGGAGCCGGTCGGCGGGAAGGAGACCGTGGTCGGGGTCTGGCCGTTGACCTGGAGGGTGCCGGTCACGGCGGTGGAGGCGGTGTTGGTGTAGGCGATGTCGACGACGTTCAGGCCGGTGCTCGCGGCGCTCACTGCGGTGTACTTCCCGGTCGAGGCGGCGCTGTAGCTGCCGCTCGCCGCCTCCGTGCCGCTCACCCTGAGCATCACCGAGCCGCCGGCCGGGACACTGGTGGTGTAACTCGTGGCGTACGAGCCGAGGTTCTTCTGCGCCCACAGGTCGCGGACGGCGGCCGAGGCACCGGTCAGGCCGAGGTCCGACCAGCGGACGGTGATGTTCTGCGCGGAGGAGGTGCGGTTGAGGAGCACGACGGCCCGGTTCCCGGTGCCGGCGAGGACCTTGCCGTACACCTGGAGTCCCGTGCCGTCCTCGGCGACCTTGACGCCCTGGAGGCCGCGCGGGTCCTGGTCCACGGCGATCACGTCCGGGTTCTTGAGGAGGGCGGCCGTCTCGCCGGACATGGCGGTGAGGTCGTTGCCGGCCAGCAGCGGGGCGCCGGAGATCGCCCACAGGGACATGTGGGTGCGGTTCTGCGCGGCGGTGAAGCCGGGCATGCCGACCATCAGCATGTCGGGGTCGTTGTGGTAGCCCGTGTGCTGTGCGGCCGGGTGCAGGGCCTGGTCGAAGTTGGAGAGCATGTTGGTCTGCGAGGGCGCGTTGCCGTAGTAGACGATGTCCGTGCTGGTCCGCCACATGGGGGCGAGGCCCGGCGCCCAGTTCCAGGGGTTCTGCTTGCCCCAGTTGCAGATGGAGAGGGTCAGCGGGCGGCCGGTGGCGGCGGTGGCCTTGGTGACGGCGGAGCTGATCGCCTTGTAGCTGCCCGCCGCGTCCAGCCCTTCGGCGTCGCCGCCGCACCAGTCGACCTTCACGAAGTCGAAGCCCCACGTGGAGAACTGGAGCATGTCCTGGTCGTAGTGGCCCTCACTGCCGCTGTTCGGGGCGGCCGGCCGGCCGGTCGGGTAGTAGTAGCCGCAGCCGTTCTTGCCGGCGTCGGTGTAGATGCCGGCCTTCAGGCCCTTGCTGTGGATGTAGTCGGCGATGGCGTTCATGCCGCCGGGCCACTCGGAGGTGTCGACGGTGATGTTGCCGTCGCTGTCCCGGGTGCCCTGCCACCAGCCCTCGTCGATGTTGACGTAGCGGTAGCCGGCGGCGGGGAGGCCGGCCGCGACGAAGGCGTCCACCTGCTGTTTGATGACGTTGTAGTCGATCTTGGCGGCGAAGCTGTTCCAGGAGGCCCAGCCCATGGGGGCGGCCGGGACAGCCACCTGGCGGGCGGTCGCCGCCTGCGCCGGGCCAGGCTGGGCGAACAGCAGGGCGGCGGCCGCGGTCAGGGCCAGGACGAGGGCGCGTACGGCGGCGGCTCGGCAGCGTCTTGCAAGACCGGGTGGGGGGTACATCGGCTCCTCCGCGTGCGGGACGGATTCCCCTCTGATCGATATTTCGAACGAGGATCGGCTAACCGAACGGTTGCGCGCCGACCGTAGAGCCGCCTGGGGGTGAAGTCAACGGCTGCGACAGGCGTGAAGTCGCCGGGCGGGGTGGATCGTTGGACCTGTACGGGCCGCGATCGCGCCATACTGGCCACCGTGCGGGTTGCGATCATGACGGCGGGATCCCGGGGCGACGTGGCCCCCTACACCGGCCTCGGTCACCGGCTCGGCCGCGCCGGGCACGAGGTCACCCTGGTCACGCACGGCTGCTTCGAGCCGCTCGTGGCGGGCTCCGGCGTGCGCTTCCACGCACTGCCGGTCGATCCGCGCACGGAGCTGGAGTCACCTCGGGGCCGAGGGCTGCACCGCAGCACCAGTGGCGCCGGAAAGCTGGTGCGGGTGGTCGAGCTGGCCCGGCGGCTGGTCGGGCGGATGACCGACGACCTGGTGGCGGCGGCGCGGGAGAGCGACGTCCTGCTGCTGTCGGCCTCGCTGGCGCCGCTCGGGCATGCCGTGGCCGAGGGACTGCGGCTGCCGAGCATGGGCGTCTATCTGCAACCCCTCGCCCCCACCCGGGAGTTCGCTCCTCCCGTGCTCGGCGGCGGCTCCTTCGGGGCGCCGGGCAACCGGCTCACCGGACACGGTGTGAACCTCGCCGTGGAGCGGGTCTTCGCCGCCACCGTGCCCGCGGTCCGCGCCCGGCTCGGGCTGCCCCCCATCCGCACCGGCACCGCACGGCGTACCCGGGAACGGCGGCTTTGGCCGGTGCACCACGGCTTCAGCCCGCTGGTGGTGCCCCGGCCCCGGGACTGGCGGCCGGGCCTGGGCGTGTGCGGCTACTGGTGGCCGTACGACGCCGAGACCCGCCTTCCCCAAGAACTACGGGACTTCATCGAAGCGGGTCCGCCGCCGGTGTTCGTCGGCCTGGGCAGCGCCACCGTGCCGGACGCCGGCCGGCTGAGCGCGCAGATCGTGGCGGCGCTGCGGCGGGCCGGGCTGCGCGGGGTGATCCAGCGCGGCTGGGGCGGGCTGACGGCGCAGGGCGACGACATGCTGAGCATCGGCGAGGTGCCGCACTCGGCGCTGTTCCCGCGCATGGCTGCCGTGGTCCACCACGCCGGGGCGGGCACGACCGCGGCGGGCCTGCGCGCCGGGGTGCCGGCCGTGCCGGTCCCGATCCAGTTCGACGAGGGATTCTGGTCCGCCCGCCTCGTCTCGCTGGGCGTCGCCCCGGCCGCCGTACCACTACGCCGCCTGACCGTCGAAGCCCTGTCCACGGCACTGCTCCGCGCCACGCACGAGGCGTCGTACAGCGAACGGGCCCGAACGCTCGGCGCGCGCATCCGGGCGGAGGACGGAGCGACACCCGTGCTGGACGCAGTGACCGCACTGGGCGGCTGAGGCCTCACCCACCCGTGAGCACGGCACTACTCCGCGCCACGCACCAGACCTCGTACAACGAGCAAGCCCGGACGCTCCGCCCACAGATCCGGACGCAGGACGGAGCGACACCCGTGCTGGACGCAGTGACCGCACTGGGCGGCTGAGGCCTCACCCACCCGTGAGCACCGCACTGCTCCGCGCCACGCACGAGGCGTCGTACAGCGAACGGGCCCGAACGCTCCGCCCGCCGATCCGGACGCAGGACGGAGCGACACCCGTGCCGGACGCGGTGCGCGCGCCGGGCGGCTGAGGCGTCAGCCGCCGGTGAGGACCATCCGGAAGCGGGCCTTGCCGGAGAGCATCTTCCGGTAGGCCTCGTCGGCGCGCTCCAGCGGTACGTGCTCGGTCATCGGGCGGATGCCGTGCAGGGCGCTGAACGCCATGGTGTCCTCCACGTCCTGGGCCGTGCCGGACGGGTGGCCGCGGAGGACGCGGCCGCTCATGAGCAGCTGCACCGGCGTGATACCGAGAGGTTCGGTGTCCGCTCCGATGACCACCAGTTCCCCGCGGTGGGCCAAGCCGTCCACGGTGGCGGTGATGGCCTCGGAGTTGCCGGCGGTGGCCAGGACGGCCTTGGCGCCGCCGAGGGACTGCAGCGCCTCCGCGACCGGAGTGCCGGAGGTGCTGTCGACGTAGTGGTGGGCGCCCAGCTGCTTGGCAAAGTCGGCCTTCTCGGGGCCACGGGCGATCCCCACGGTCTCGAAGCCCATCGCGACCGCGTACTGCACCCCGAGGTGCCCGAGACCGCCGAGGCCGAGCACGGCGACCAGATCCCCCGGCCGGGCGGAGCTGCGCCGCAGCCCGTTGTACGTGGTCACGCCGGCGCAGGCCATGGGACCGGCATCGCTGGCCGCGAGCCCGTCGGGGATCCGGGCCAGGGCGTCGACGGGCGCGATCACCTTCTCGCCGAAGCCGCCGTCGTACGCCCACCCCGGGACCTTCAGGTTCCGGCACACGATGAAGTCGCCCTCGCGGCAGGGCCGGCAGTGGCCGCAGCTGCCGCCGAACCAGCCGACCGCCACCCGGTCGCCGACCTGCCAGCCCCGTTCCAGCACTCCCTGGCCCAGCTCCTCGATGCGCCCGGCGATCTCGTGCCCGGGGACCTCCGGGAACGACACGCCCGGTAGTCCGCCGCTCACGAAGAGGGCGTCGCTGTGGCAGATCCCGCACGCGTCCACGGCGATCCTCACCTGGCCGGACCCGGGCTGCGGCATCTCTCGCTCGACCAGCTCGAACGTGCCGTTCGGGGCGGTCACCTGCGCGACTCGATACGTACTCATGCGTTTCTCCGGAGAACGGGTACGAGGGGCCCCTCGATCCAGCAGACCAGCTCCGGGCCGATAGCGCGCGTCGAACGGTACGCCCGCGGGGCCGGGCAGTCGCGGGCCCGGGGAGCCTGAGGGTCAGGCGGTCCCCGGACGCCAGCCCTCCGGCCGCAGGATGCCGAGCAGTTGGCGGACGAGTTCGTCGACGACCTGGTCCAGGCTCGCGTCCACCCAGCCGGCGCTCCAGTCGTGCAGCAGACCGTTGACGCTACCGATGAAGGCCGTGGCCGCGAGGCGGTAGTCGCGCGGTGCCGCCTCCCCACGGGCCACCGCCGCGTCGGCCTCGGCGCGGATCAGGTCGACCCACCGGGCCCGGCGGGCCAGCCGCTGCTCCTCCAGGCGGGGGCTGACGCCGATGATCTCCACGAAGGCGATGCGGATGCGGCGCGGGTCGCAGGTGACGTCGCGGGCGTAGGCGTGGAACAGCACGGCGGCCCGCTCGGCCAGCGGCAGCCCCTCGGCCGCGGCGAGCGCGTCCAGCACCGCCTGCTCCGCCCAGCCGTTGACCTCCAGGTGCAGTGCGGCGAGCACGTCCTCCAGGGTGCGGAACTCCTCGTAGAACTGGCGGGTGGACAGGCCCGCTGCCTGGCTCAGTGCGGCGACCGTCGCCGTGCGGAAGCCGGGGCTGTCGCCGAACAGCTCCAGTGCCGCGTCCAGAAAACGGCGGCGCCGCTCGGCCTGCCGTTCTTCGGCGGACCGGCCGCCGTAGCGGCCCTTCGGCGCCCTGAGCCTGCCCGTCACGCTTCCCCCTCCGTCACCCACCGGTGGCCCAATCTTGTCGTGCACACATCTTGTCGAGAAGGCCGCCCCCTCCTTACTTTTCAGTAAGTTCACTGTGAATGCACCCGTGTTCAGATTTCCCCGAGGAAAGAGAGCAGTCATGCCTGCCTCCAGAACCAGGCACCTTTGCTCCGTAGCCGCCGCCCTCGTGCTGACCGTCGCAGGCCCTGCGACCGCCGCCTCCGCCGCCTCGTCCGACGCGCCGGATCTGCGCGAGGTGCTGTTCGTGGGCAACAACTGGGACGGCACCGCCGATGTGATCAAGTCCTCCGGCGACTTCGCGAAGGTCGGCCGCATCAACGTCATCCCCGACAAGGACCAGCGGATGGCGGAGATCAGCGCGAACCCCATCAAGTGGATCTACTTCATGGCGATCCGCAACAGCGTCGGCGAGGGACACGACCAGTTCGCCGACGACATGTACTCCACCCCGGACGGCACGTCGGTCGTGGTCTCCCGGCCGAGCTTCGCGGACGTCGTCTCGATCGACCTGGCCACCGGAAGGATCAACTGGCGTTTCCCGGTGGCCGGTTACCGCGCGGACCACATGGCCGTCTCGCCGGACGGCACCCGGGTGGCGGTGTCCGCCTCGACCGCGAACACCGTGCACGTGCTGGACATCAACAGCGGCAAGCAGCTCGGGTCGTTCGCCACCGGCGACAAGCCGCACGAGAACATCTTCACCAAGGACGGCAAGTACATCTGGAACATGTCCATCGGGGACGTCAACACCGCCCTGGACGACCCGGCCTGGGACTGGACGAAGGGCGACCGGCACATCACGGTCGTGGACGCGACCACATACAAGCAGGTCAAGATCATCGACATGCGCCAGCGGCTGGACGCGATCGGCCTGAAGGCCTTCTCCGACGCCGTGCGGCCCGCCGTCTTCTCCCCCGACCAGTCGAAGCTGTACTTCCAGGTGTCGTTCTTCAACGGCTTCCTGGAGTACGACCTCGCCGCCGACAAGATCACCCGGGTGAAGACGCTGCCGAAGAACCCGGCGACCAGCGAGGACCGCACCACCTGGGTCAACGACTCACGCCACCACGGCATTTCGATGAACCCCGAGGGCACCAAGCTGTGTGTCGCGGGCACCATGGACGACTACGCCACGGTGGTCGACCAGGCCACCCTCCAGGAGGGCCCGCTGATCCCCACGTCCAAGCCGTACTGGGCCACGGTCAGCGGCGACGGCAAGGACTGCATCGTCTCCGAGAGCGGCGCCGACCAGGTCACGGCGATCGACTTCGCCACGGGCCAAAAGGTGACGTCGATCCCGGTCGGCGACCATCCGCAGCGCGTCCGGCTGGGGCATGTCCAGGCCGGCTGGACCGGTCCGGCCGGCAGTTGAGCGGCCCGCGGCCTCCGGAGTGCCCCCACTCACGCCGGAGGCCGTGCGGCTGTCACACGTGCGCCGCCGCCCACGCGGCCAGCTCGGACCTGGCCGCGCCCAGCAGGTCCGCCGAGGGTGCCGTCGCCCCGTTGGTCACCAGCGCGTAGTGCAGGACCCCCGAGTCCGTGTCGGTGAGCAGCAGCCGGCGGCTGCCGGTACCGCCCGGCTCGGCGGCCACGCCGACCGGGGTCGAGGCGGTGTAGGCGGGCGGTGCGTAGGCCGTGCCCAGGTCGGAGACGACGGTGGTCGCCGAGGCGGGGAAGGAGGCCGGCAGGTGCAGCTCGGTGGGTGCGGTGCCGCCGCCGGAGCGCCACACCAGCAGCCCGTACTGTCCCGAGCCCACCAGGCGTGCCACGTTCGGCAGTGAACTCGGCACCGGATTCCAGGTCAGGGTGGCCGAGCCGTCCCGGGAGCGGTCCTCATAGGTGAAGGCGAGGGTCGTGCCGGCGGTGGCGCTCGGGTAGATCCGGTCGAGCAGCCGGGCGTCCTGGCGCAGGGTGACGTTCCCGGAGTCGTCGAGCTTCACGGCGGAGAGGTCCTCGTCGTTCCAGCCGTCGCCGGAGGTGACGACCTTGTCGGGATTGCCGTTCATCAGCTCGTGGTGGCGGCCGTTGTAGAGGTCCCACTGCCATTGCGAGCCGGACAGAACCGGCCCGGAGGCGGCCGGGTTGTTCCACCAACTCGCCCCGGGCACACGGGAGTCGAGTGCCTGATACATCGCCTTGAGCACGGTCGGCGCCTTGTCGGACACCGTGCCGGACAGCGGATGGCCGAACTCGCTGACCACGGCCGTGGTACCGGCCGTCGAGGCACGGTCGCGGACGGCGGCGAGGTCGGAGGCGTACTGTCCGTCGGCCGCCTTGCCCCACATCAGGACGCCGGAGATGGCCTTCTGGTCGTAGAAGTGGGTGTTGAAGACGTAGCGCGGGCCGAGCGTGCCTGCGTCCAGCAGTCCGCCCTCCTGCTTCTGGGTGGAGATGTTCGCGTTCCAGAAGAGGTTGGGCTCGACGAAGGCGGGCTTGTCCTGCCAGCCGGCGGCGTCCATGCGGGCACGGAACTTCACGTAGAACGGCCAGAGCAGGTCGCGCTCCCAGGTGCGGGAGGCCTGGCCGGAGTCGTAGCTGCCCGCGTACGGCTCGTTGTACGGGTCGAAGCCGACGATGCCCGCGAACTCGCCCGCGTTCAGGTGCTGTTGCAGGTACGTCATGCTCGTCCGGGCCGTGGCGAGGAAGGCGTCCTGCAGGCCGTAGGTGTTGTGCCAGAAGTCGTACTGCGCCTTCTGTACGGCCGCGTTCTGGGTGATGTTCTGACCCCAGAAGAGGCAGATCCCGCAGGACTCCTTGGGATAACTTCCGGCGTCCACCGCCCACTTGGGGGCGCCGTCGCCGGTGTACCAGCTTCCGGTGTTGAACAGGTGGCGGGAGTAGAGGTCCTGATGGAAGTCGGGGTAGACCCGGATGCCCGCGTCCAGGAAGGCCCGCATCTGCTCGGTGACGGCGGCCAGGTAGGCGGTGTCCACCTGACCGCGCACGGGTTCGGCGTGCGCCCAGGAGAGCAGGAAGCGGACCGCGTTGCCGCCGCCGAGGGCGCGCAGCGCGGTCGCCGACGTGCGGGCGTCGGCGACCGAGGCGAAGGGCAGGCCGCCGTTCTCCTCCAGTTTGGTCTCGCCGGACACGTTGTAGCCGCGCAGCACGACCTCGCGGCCCTGTCCGTCGGTGAAGCGGCCGTTCTGGACGGTGAGCGGGGTGCCGTCGAACCAGAGGGAACCGGAAGGAGCGGCGGGGGTGGCGGCGGTGGCGGGCGGGGCGCCCGTCACCGTCAGGAATCCGCAGAGGACGACCAGCACAGTCAGCAGACGCGCCCTGATGCTCGACATGCACACCACAGTCCGGCGATGTCCGGACAGCGTCAATACTCCTGACTCGCAAGTAAGTTGACTATCAGTCAGAAATCCTGGTCCGGGATCACTGGCTCAGTCGCCCACCCTGCGCGTGACGTTCAGCAGGTACTCCTTCCGGTTGAGCGGGTTGTGGTCGGTGCGCGGCCGCTCGGGGGCCGGGCCGCGGATGACCGGCGCGTAGCGGTCGAAGGCGGACTCCAGCTCGCCCTCGCCCCGGGTGAGACCGGGCAGACGCTGCTCCAGTTCATGGACCCGGGCGGCGGGCACGGCACCCTCCAGGACACCGGCCGGGCCCTCGGCCCCGGTGCTCTCCGGCACCGCGCCCAGCCGGGCGAGCACCGGCAGCAGGGCGCCCAGCGTGTCCGCCGGGGCCTCGATGCGGAAGCGGTGCATCGGCTCGTGCACCAGGGTGCCCGCGCGGCGCAGCGCCTCGATCAGGACGAGCGGGGTCACGCCCCGGAAGTCGTACCCGGTGCTCGACATGCTCTTGTCGAAGCCCTGGTGGGCGTGGCTCTGCCGGGGCGAATAGCCGGAGTGGGTCATGGTGACGGTGCAGTCGGTGACCTGCCAGCCGTGCAGCCCCTGGCCGAGGGCCTCGCGGACGGTGTCCTCGACGGCCTTGAAGAAGGCGTACGGCATGGAGCCCAGCTCCACCTCCAGGCGGAACCGCACGCCCGAGCCGGGCGGGGCCGGATCGACGCGCAGGCCGACGGTGGCGAGGAAGGGGTTGGGATCCTTCTTGTTGAACTCCACGGCGGCTCCGGTGCCGACCGGCCGCTCGATGCACAGGGTGGTGGTCTGCCTGAAGCCCACGTCCAGGCCGTACTCCTCGGCGAGGGTGGCCTGGACGACCTCCTTCTGCACCTCGCCGTACAGCGAGACGGAGGTCTCCCCCCGCCGCTCGTCGTGGCGGACGCCGATGAGCGGGTCCTGTTCGGCGAGCTGGGTGAGGGCCAGGTGGAGGGAGCGCCGGTCCGTGCCCGGTCCCGGGACGACGACGGTCTCCAGGGTCGGCGGCGCGAAGTGGTGCTCGTAGCCCCTGCCGGGCACGCCGAGCGCGTCACCGATCCGGATGCCACCGAGTCCCCACACCTTGGCGATCCGTCCCGCCCCGACGCTGTCCCGCCCAAGGTCGGCGCCCCCGTCGAAGACGGCGAGCGCCGTGACCCTGCCCACCTGGCGACGATCCTCGCCCTTGCCGCGGGCGGGTCCGCGCGTCTGGCGACCGTCGCCACCGTCTTCGCGACCGCGCCCGCGCACCTGACGACCATCGCTACCGCCCTCGCGACCAACCCCGCACACACAAAGACCATCGCCACCGCCCTCACGATCGGCCCCGCGCGCCTGACGGCCATCGCCACCGCCCTCGCAGCCAACCCCGCACACGCGACGACCATCGCCACCGCCCGCACAACCAGCCCCGCAGGCGCAAAGACCGCCACCACCCTCCTCGCAGCCGACCCCGCACGCGCGAAGACCGCCACCACCGCCCCCGCGACCAGCCCC
>NZ_KQ948017.1:482564-535650 GCF_001513965.1 Streptomyces cellostaticus
TCACGACAAGCCCCGCACGCGCGAAGACCGCCACCACCCTCCTCGCGACCGGCCCCGCCCGCCTGACGACCGTCACCACCACCCCCGCAACCAGCCCCCCGCGCCCGAGGACCACCCCCGTTCCCCTCTTGACCATCCCCGCCCCCCTCGCGCCCGTCCCCGAAGGGGATGCGGTCGCGTACGTGCAGGGTGCCGGAGAAGATCCGGGCGTAGGCGATCTTCTCCCCCGCCGGGCTCCGTTCGACCTTGAACACCGTGCCGGACAGCGGGCCGTCGGGGTCGCCGTCGGCGCGGGGGAGCAGCCTCTCGATCCCGGTGATCAGGTCGTCCACTCCGGCACCGGTGATGGCGGACCCGAAGGTGACCGGGTGCACGAGGGCCTGCCGGGTCTGGGTGGCGAGGGCGGTGCGCAGACGGTCGTCGGAGACACCGCCGTCCACATAGGCCCTGAGCAGGTCGTCGTCGTGGTCGGCGAGTACGTCCAGGGCGGACGGGCCGAGCCTGGGGACGAAGCGGGCGGCGCGGGTGCCGAGCCCGGCGGCCGTCCCCAGGGGCACGAGCGGCACGTCCAGCCTGCGCGCCATCTCGCTCAGCACGGCCTCGCCGCGGGCGCCGCGCCGGTCGATCTTGTTGACGAAGACCAGCGTGGGGATGCGCAGCCGGCGCAGGGTGCGCATGAGGATCCTGGTCTGCGCCTGGACGCCCTCGACGGCCGAGACGACCAGGACGGCGCCGTCGAGCACGCCGAGCACCCGCTCCACCTCGGCGATGAAGTCCGGGTGACCGGGAGTGTCGATCAGGTTGACGGTGACTCCACGGAGCGGGAACGACACGACCGCCGACTTGATGGTGATGCCGCGCCGGCGTTCCAGCGCCAGCGTGTCCGTCCGGGTACTGCCCTCGTCGACGATGCCGATCGCGTCCGTTACGCCGGCCGCGTGCAGCAGCCGTTCGGTCAGGCTGGTCTTACCGGCGTCTACATGCGCGAGAATTCCGAGATTGAGCAGATGCACTGAGCGTGATGTCCTTCGGCATGGGTGGGATTCCTTCCTCGGTGGACATGCACGCAGCGCGCATTGCCGGTCCTCTCTGTGTGCCGTCGGGTCAGGAGCAGTGCAGCAGGGCCGCCCCCCGACAACAATGGATTAACGTTCAACAAAAGCCCTGGCGCAGCGCTCGCCGCCGCCAGGGCGCGGCCATAGAGTGACGTACATCACGTCCGTCTGACTGATTCCCTCGCTCCTGCCCACACGGTCTGGAGGGCACATGACCCACATCAAGGTGAACGTGGACGGCACGGCCTACGAGGACGACGTGGAACCCCGTCTGCTCCTGGCCCACTACCTGCGCGACCGCCTCGGCCTGACCGGCACCCCGATCGGCTGCGACACCTCGAACTGCGGCGCGTGCACGGTCGACCTGGACGGGACGACCGTCAAGAGCTGCTCGGTGCTGGCCGTACAGGCGGACGGAGGCGAGGTGACCACCGTCCAGGGGCTGGCCAAGGACGGCGAGTGGACGGCGCTGCAGCACTCCTTCCACGAGCGGCACGGCCTGCAGTGCGGCTACTGCACCCCCGGGATGATCATGGCGGCGCGCGATCTGCTGCGCGAGAACCCGCACCCCACCTCCGACGAGGTCCGCCAGGCGCTGGAGGGCAACCTCTGCCGGTGCACCGGTTACCAGAACATCGTCCGGGCGGTGCTCGCCGCCTCCGGGCAGCAGGTCGCCGAGGAGGCCCCGGCATGACCGATCAGGCCGTCCAACACGTCGAACACGAGGTGGGCCGCGCCCGGCTGCGCAAGGAGGACGCCCACCTGATCACGGGCCAGACCAACTGGACTGACAACATCCAGGTCGCCGGACTGCTGCACCTGGCCGTCCTGCGCAGCCCGATGGCCCACGCCCGCATCACCCGCGTCGACGTCTCCCCCGCCCTGGAACGCCCCGGTGTCGTCGCGGCGTTCGCAGGTGCTGACCTCGCCGAGGGTCTTGGCTCGCTACCCTGTGCCTGGCCGGTGACCGAGGACATCGTGCTGCCCGACCACCCGCCGATCGCCGTCGACGAGGTGCGCTACGCCGGCGACCCCGTGGCAGTCGTGGTGGCCCGTGACCGGTACGCGGCCGCCGACGCGCTGGAAGCCGTCGAGGTCGACTACGACCCGCTGCCCCCGGTGCTCGACCTGGAGTCCGCGCTTGCCGAGGGCGCCCCCCTGGTTCACTCCGACAAGGGCACCAACCGCTGCTACACCTGGCCGCTCGCCACGGGCGAGAGCTTCGAGTCCGTACGACAGCGCGCCGAGGTCACGCTCAAGCGCCGCTACCACCAGCAGCGGCTGATCCCCAACGCCATGGAGCCGCGCGCGGTCGTCGTCACCCCGCTCGCCGCCTCCGGCGAGTACACGGTCTACTCGGCGACCCAGATCCCGCACATCCTGCGGGTCATGCTCGCGGTGGTCACCGGGATCCCCGAGCACAAGCTGCGGGTGATCGCCCCGGACGTGGGCGGCGGCTTCGGCTCCAAGCTCCAGGTGTACGGCGAGGAGGCCCTGGCGCTCGCCGTCGCCCGGAAGCTCGGCCGCCCGGTGAAGTGGACCGAGTCCCGCTCCGAGGGCTACCTCGCCACCCACCACGGCCGCGGCATGATCCAGGACGTCGAGGTCGCCGCCACCCGCGAGGGCAGGCTGCTCGGCCTGAAGGTCGGCCTGCTCGCCGACATGGGCGCCTACCTGATGCTCGTCACCCCTGGCATCCCGATCCTCGGCGCCTTCATGTACCCGGCGATCTACAAGATGGACGCCTACGAGTTCACCTGCACCGGTGTCTTCACCACCCGCACGCCCACCGACGCCTACCGCGGTGCCGGACGCCCGGAGGCGACATTCGCCATCGAGCGGGTCATGGACGAGCTGGCGGCCGAACTCGGCCTGGACCCGGTGGAGCTCAGGCGCCGGAACTGGATCCGGCACGAGGAGTTCCCGTACACCTCGATCGCCGGGCTGACCTACGACAGCGGCAACTACGAGGCGGCGACGGAGAAGGCGCTCGCCCTGTTCGGGTACGACGACCTGCGCGCCGAGCAGCGCGAGCGCAGCGAGCGCGGGGACACCGTACGCCTCGGCATCGGCGTGTCGACGTACACCGAGATGTGCGGCCTGGCACCGAGCCGGGTGCTGCGCGACCTCAGGTACGCGGCCGGCGGCTGGGAGGCGGCGAGCATCCGCATGCTGCCCACCGGCAAGGTCGAGGTCGTCACCGGCACCAGCCCGCACGGGCAGGGCCACGAGACCTGCTGGAGCCAGATCGCGGCCGACGTGCTCGGCGTGCCGTTCGAGGACGTCGAGGTGCTGCACGGTGACACCAAGGCGTCGCCGCAAGGCATGGACACCTACGGCTCGCGGTCGCTGGCCGTCGGCGGGGAGGCCGTGCACCGGGCAGCGACGAGGGTGGTCGACAAGGCGCGGAAGGTCGCCGCGCACCTGCTGGAGGCGAGCGAGCAGGACCTGGAGTTCCGGGACGGCGTGTTCTCCGTGAAGGGCTCCCCGGAGGCACGCAAGAGCATCCAGGAGATCGCCTTCGAGACGTTCACCTCGCACGACCTGCCCGACGGCGTCGAACCGTCCATCAATGCAGAGACCCTGGTCGAGCCGGAGAACTTCTCCTACCCGCACGGCACCCACCTGTGCGCGGTCGAGGTGGACACCGAGACGGGTGCGACGCACATCCGGTCGTACGTCTGCGTCGACGACGTCGGCCGGGTCGTCAACCCGACGATCGTCGAGGGCCAGGTGCACGGCGGGGTCGCCCAGGGCATCGCGCAGGCGCTGTACGAGGAGGCCGTGTACGACGACGAGGGCAACCTCGTCTCGGGCACCATGGCCGACTACCTCGTGCCGTCGGCGGCGGACCTGCCGGACTTCGTCACCGACCGGACGGAGACCCCGGCGGCCTCGAACTCCATGGGGGTCAAGGGAGTCGGGGAGGCCGGGACGATCGCGTCGACACCCGCCGTGGTCAACGCCGTCGTGGACGCGCTCAGACCGCTGGGCGTGCACGACGTGCGGATGCCCTGCACTCCCGAGCGGGTGTGGCGAGCAGTGAAGGAGGCGTCGGCATGATTCCCCCGGCATTCGAGTACGCCCGTCCGACGAGCGTTGACGAGGCGGTGCGCGCGCTCGCGGACGCGGGCGAGGAGGGGAAGGTGCTGGCGGGCGGGCAGAGTCTGCTGCCGCTGCTGCGGCTGCGGCTGGCCTTCCCGGAGCTGGTCGTGGACGTGGGCAGGATCCCGGAGCTGCGCGGGGTCCGCGAGGACGGCGACACGCTCGTCATCGGCGCGCTGACCACGCACCACGACGTGATCCGCGACCCGCTGGTGCGCCGGCACGCCGGTCTGCTGGCGGCCGCGACGGCCACGGTCGCCGATCCCGCCGTACGGCACCGGGGCACGCTGGGCGGCTCGCTCGCGCACGCCGACCCGGCCGGGGACCTGCCCGCGGTGGTGCTGGCCCTGGACGGTGAACTGGTCGCAGCCGGGCCGCATGGGCGGCGCACGATCCCGGCCCGGGACTTCTTCGTCGACTACCTCCAGTCGGCACTGGCGCCGGACGAACTCCTCGTGGAAGTGCGGGTACCCAAGAGGGACGGCTGGAGCTTCCACTACGAGAAGTTCCACCGGACCGCCCAGGCCTGGGCGATCGTCGGCGTGGCGGCGCTGGTGCGGCGCGCCGACGGACACATCGCCGAGGCGCACATCGGACTCACCAACATGGGCGCGACCCCGCTGCGGGCCACGGCGGCCGAGGAGGCGCTGTCCGGTGCCGACGGTCCCCAGGCCGTGGCCCGGGCAGCCGAGGCGGCGGCCGAGGGCACCCGGCCGTCGCAGGACCTGTCCGCCTCGCCCGAGTACCGGGAACACCTCGCGCGGGTCCTGACCAAGCGGGCGGTACTGACCGCCACCGGAATGGGGTGAGCGCCGATCACCCGGATGGACGACCCGGAGCAGGTGCGGGCCCGCCTGGAGGAGACGGGGTACCTCGTCGACGAAGGGCTGGCCGTCACCTGCTTCCTGGCCCTGAGGCTGCACCGGCCGTTGTTCTGCGAGGGCGACGCGGGCGTGGGCAAGACCGCGCTCGCGACCGCCCTGGCCGGGGCACTCGGCGCGCCGCTGATCCGCCTCCAGTGCCACGAGGGCATCGACGCCTCGCAGGCCCTGTACGACTGGGACTTCCCGCGGCAGCTGCTGCACCTGAGGGCTGCCGAGGCGGCCGGTGTCCAGGATGCGGACCGTCTGGAGAGCGAGCTGTACGACCGGCGCTTCCTCATCGCCCGGCCGCTGCTGCAAGCCCTCCAGACGCAGCCGTCGGTCCTCCTCGTGGACGAGATCGACCGGGCCGACGACGAGTTCGAGGCGTTCCTGCTGGAGCTGCTGTCCGAGTACTCCGTCACGATCCCGGAGATCGGCACCCTGCGGGCCGGGGAGCCGCCGGTGGTCGTGCTGACCTCGAACCGGACCCGGGAGGTGCACGACGCGCTGAAACGGCGGTGCCTCTACCACTGGTTCGACCATCCCTCCTTCGCCCGTGAACTGGCCATCGTGCGGCGCCGGCTGCCGCAGGTCTCGGCACGGCTGGCCGAGCAGGTCACCTCGCTGGCGCAGGCCCTGCGGGGCGCCGACCTGCTCAAGCCGCCCGGCGTGGCCGAGACGATCGACTGGGCCGAGGCCCTCGCCGCGCTGGGAGCCAACGAGGTCGACGCGGAACTGGCCGTGGCGACACTGGGATCGGTCCTGAAGTACCGGGAGGACACGGACCGCGCACGGGGCCTCGACCTCGCCGCGGTCCTGTCGACCCGGGGGACGACGTGACCGCCATGACCGGATCGGGACACAGCAGGAACGGGCCTTCGGGGACTCGGGATCAAACTCCGCGCGATCCAGGCAAACCAGCCGACGAAAGCCCCACGCCCGAACCAGGACACACCGCGAACGAGCCCCCACGGACCGGGAAGCCAACTCCGCGCGACCCGCAGAGCAGGGACGCCATCGCCCCGGCGGAACACACCACGAACACACCTCCGGAGCCCCGAAACCAACCACCGCGCGATCCAGGCAAACCAGCCGACGTAAGCCCCACGCCCGAACCAGGACACACCGCGGACGAGCCTTCGGAGACCGGGGAGCCAACTCCGGGCCGGCCGCAGGGCTGCGGCGCTGTCGCCCCGGCGGGTCCCGGTGCGAGCGGGCTCTCCGGGGCCGGGACTCGGGCACCCAGCGGACCGGGGGACGCAAACGCCATGCCTCCGGCAGAGCCCGGCGCGAGCAAGCCCACCGGAGCCGGGGCACGGGCTGCGCACGGACCAGGGGACGCAAACGCCATGCCTCCGGCAGAGCCCGGTGCGAGCAAGCCCACCGGAGCCGGGGGCCGGGCTGCGGGCGGATCGGGGGGTGGGGCCGGGATGGGTGGGGGTGGGGTGGTGGATGTCGTGCTGGTCGGGTTTGTGCGGGCGCTGCGGGCGGCGGGGGTCGATGCGAGTACCGAGCGGCTGTATGCGTTCCTGCGTGCTGTGGATGTGCTGCGGCCCGGGGTGCGGGCGGATGTGTACTGGGCGGGGCGGGCGACGCTGTGCGGCGGGCACGACGATCTGGAGCGGTACGAGCGGGTGTTCGCCGCCTACTTCGGGCCGGTCGGCGAGCCCGCCCGGCAGGGGGTACGGGCCGCTCCCCCGCCCCGGATGCGGCTCGTCGTGCGGGACGCGCCCGCACAGACGCGTGCGCCCGGCGAGAGCGAGCCCCTCGGGCCGCCCACCGCCACCCTCGCCAGCTCCGCCGAGGTGCTGCGGCACCGCGACGTCGCCGGGCTGGACGCCGCCGAACGGGCCCAGCTCAACCGGCTGCTCGCGGCCTTCGCCCTGCACGGGCAGACCCGGCGCTCGGCACGGCGACGGCCCGCCCGGCGCGGGGATGTCGACCCGCGCCGTACCGTACGGGAACTGCTGCGGCGCGGCGGGGAGCCGGCCCGGCTGCGGCGGCACGCGCGCGTGCGGCGGCCCCGCCGGGTCGTGCTCCTCGTCGATGTGAGCGGCTCGATGGCCCCCTACGCCGACGCGCTGCTGCGGTTCGCTCATGCGGCGGTCCTCGGGGGCCGGACGGAGGTGTTCACCATCGGCACCCGGCTGACCCGGGCCACCCGCGAGCTCTCGCACCGCGACCCGGACCTGGCGATGGCGGCCCTCGCGGCGGCCGTGCCGGACTGGCGCGGCGGCACCCGACTCGGCGAGCTGCTGCGCGAGTTCCTGAACCGCTGGGGGCAGCGCGGCATGGCGCGCGGCGCGGTCGTCGTCCTGCTCTCGGACGGCTGGGAGCGCGGCGATCCGGAGCTGCTCGGCGCGCAGATGCGCCGCCTGCACGGGCTGGCACACCAGGTGATCTGGGCCAACCCGCGCAAGGCCCGCCCCGGCTACGCCCCGCTGGCCGCCGGGATGGCAGCGGCCCTGCCCAGCGTGGACGTCTTCGTCGAGGGTCACAGCCTGGCGGCACTGGAACGGCTTGCGGCAGTGGTGCGCGGGGCGGAGGCCGACGAGGCCCCCGTGGTTCACGGGAAAGGAGCGGAGCGTGCGTGAGATTCTGCCCGCGCTGGAGCGCTGGTACGCGGCCCGGATTCCGTTCGGTCTGGCCACCGTCGTCGCGGTCAGCCGCAGCGCGCCGCGCGGACCCGGCGCCGCCATGGCGGTGGGGCCCGACGACGAGGTCGTCGGGAGCGTCTCCGGGGGCTGTGTGGAAGGTGCGGTGTTCGAGCTCGCGCAGGAGGTCGTGGCGAGCGGCGAGGCACGGCTTGCGACCTTCGGGTACAGCGACGAGGACGCGTTCGCGGTCGGTCTCACCTGTGGCGGCGAGATCACCGTGCTGGTGCGGCCGGTGACGCCCGAGACCGACCGGGCCTTCGGCGCGGTCGCCGCGTCCGTCGCCGCGGGCGAGCCGGTGACCGTGGCCACGGTGGTCGCCGGGCCCGCCCCGCGCGGGGCCACGGTGGCCGTCTGGCCGGACACCGTGGCCGGTACGCTCGGCGCGAGCGGCCTCGAGGTCGCGGTCACCGCCGACGCGCGCGGCGAACTCGCCCTCGGCGCCTCGGTGCTCAGGCACTACGGGCCGCGCGGGGAGCGCCGCGAGGACTCCGTCACGGTGTTCCTGCAGTCGTTCGCGCCTCCGCCGCGCATGCTGGTCTTCGGCGCGATCGACTACGCGGCGGCGGTGGCCCGCATCGGCCACTTCCTCGGCTACCGGGTCACGGTGTGCGACGCCCGTCCGGTCTTCGCCACGCCCGCGCGCTTCCCGGCGGGCGTGGAGGTCGTCGTCGACTGGCCGCACCGCTATCTCGGGGGCACCGACACCGACGAGCGCACGGTGATCTGCGTCCTGACCCACGACCCGAAGTTCGACGTGCCGCTGCTGGAGGAGGCGCTGCGCCGGCCGGCCGCCTACATCGGGGCGATGGGCAGCCGCCGTACCCACGACGAGCGGCGCGAGCGGCTGACCGAGGCCGGTCTCACCGAGGCCGAGCTGGCCCGGCTGCGCTCACCGCTCGGGCTGGACCTCGGGGCCCGTACGCCCGAGGAGGTCGCCGTGTCCGTCGCCGCCGAGATCGTCGCGCTGCGCTGGGGCGGCAGCGGCGCGCCCCTGACCACGACCGCCGGGGCCATCCACCACCCCGCCGCTCCCTGAGTGCGAGGAGGAACCCATGGAGCTGCACCACGAGTTCACGGTCCCCGTCCCGGTCGACGACGCCTGGCGCGCGCTCCTCGACATCGAACGCGTCGCGCCCTGTCTGCCGGGCGCGGTGGTGGAGGAGTACGACGGCACGACCGTGACCGGCTCGGTGAAGGTCAGGGTAGGGCCGGTCACCGTGACGTACCGGGGCACCGCGGTGTTCGAGGAGCAGGACGAGGCGGCGCACCGGATGGTGCTCGTGGCGAGCGGCCGGGAGACCCGGGGGCAGGGCACGGCCAGGGCGACGGTCACCGGCACGCTGAGCGAGCGTGCCAGCGCCACGGCGGTGTCGGTGCGGACCGACCTGACGGTGACCGGGCGTCCGGCGCAGTTCGGCCGCGGGGTGCTGGCCGAAGTGGGCGACCGGCTGGTGGGGCAGTTCGCGGCGTGCCTCGCGCAGCGGCTGGGCGAACGGCCTGTACGGACCGCCGAGGAGGAACCGGAGCCGCCCGCCCGGGAAGACGAGGAAGAAACGGAGCCGCTGGACCTCTTGCGCGTGGCCGCGGTGCCGGTGGCGAAGCGGGTCGCCGGCGCGGTGGTGGCGGGCGTGGTGCTGGCGCTGGTGGCCGTGTGCGTACGACACCGAAGGCGGATCCGGGCCTGGAAGTACGGGGCCTCGGGTACGGGGAGGGATCCGGCGAGGGACCAGCCGCGGCCGCGGGCCCCCTTCCAGGCGGGCACCAGGTCCACCGCCGGGTGGCCACCGCGAGGGTGCCGACGTCGATGACGGAGCTCGGCCGGCCGTCCCGGGCGAGCAGGTTGCCGGTGTACAGGTCGCCGTGGATCCGCACTGCGGGCCGGTCCCGGGCAGGCGCGGCGAGCGCCGCCTCCACACCTCCGTGACCCGGCGCCGAACACGGAGGCCGGCACCACCCGCCGGTGTCCGTACCGGTCCCCGGCCGTGCCCCTGGCCGACATGAGCGAGGCAGGCGCCGACGCGCAGCCGTCGACCGCCTCCCCCGGACAGGGGGTTACCCCCCAGCATCCCGCCGCCGTCGGTAGTGCCCGTGCCCGGGCCGCGGATGTCCGGGCTCCGGCTCAGTCGGACCCGGCCACGAGGGCGTGCAGATGTTCGTCGTGCCAGCCGTCGGCGTGCAGCAGCGAGGAGCGCATGGTGCCCTCGTAGGCGTATCCGGCCTTCTCCGCGACGCGGCAGGACGCCGGGTTGGCGACCGCGTGGCACAGCCGCAGACGGTGCAGGCCCAGCTCGTCCAGGGCCCACCGGCCGAGCCGCCGGGCCGCCTGGACGACGATGCCGCCGCCGCGCGACTCGGGCAGCAGCCAGTACATGATGTCGGCGCTGCCGCCGGCCAGGTCGACGGCGTGGAGCCCGGCAAGCCCGAGCGGCGGGCCGCCGGGCCGGGCGATGGCCCAGACCGCACCGGTCTCGGCCCGCCACCGCTCGTGCATGCGCTCGATCCGGGCACGGGCCTCGTCACGGCTGCCGACGGAGAACAGGTTCCACTGCCGGATCGCCGGCTCCTGCCCGCCGGCGAGCAGCGCGTCGGCGTCGGCGTCGTCCGTCCGCCAGGGCCGCAGTTCCAGACCGCCCGGGAGTACGAGGACGGGCTGGCTGCGGTCGGCCATGCTGCCTGCGGGTACGACGCCGGGTATGCCGTGGTCGGAGATCATCTCCGCATCGTGCCACAGCCCCGCTACCGCTGGGGCAGCCGCCGCAGCGTGACGTCGGTGAGCGTGCCGTCGGTGATGGTCGCCGTGAGGTAGGTGCAGTGCGGCTGGCGGCGGCGGTCGGTCGGGGAGCCCGGGTTGAGCAGCCGCAGCCCGCCGGGGGCGACGGTGTCCCAGGGGATGTGGCTGTGGCCGAAGACCAGCACGTCCAGGTCGGGGAAGCGGGCGGCGCAGCGGACCTCGCGGCCCTGCGCGGGGCCGGTCTCGTGCACCACGACGAAGCGCAGGCCGCCCAGTTCGGCGTAGGCGACCTCGGGGAGCCGGGCGCGCAGTTCGGGGCCGTCGTTGTTGCCGTACACGCCGACCAGGCGGCGGCTGTGGCTCTCCAGCAGGTCGAGGGTGGCGGTGTCGACCCAGTCGCCGGCGTGGATCACGACGTCCGCGTGCGGGAGTTCGGCGAGCAGCTCCTCGGGGAGCCGCTTGGCGCGCTTGGGGAGGTGGGTGTCGGACATCAGGAGCAGACGCACGCCATCAGCCTAGGGAATCCGGGGGGCCGCACGGCCGCACGACCCGGAGATTTATTCAGGTGAAACTGAACAGTCCAAGCTGGACAGTTCCCTCTGTCGGTTCTACGCTGACGGCATGGCTCACATCTCGGACTCCGCCGCCCGCACCGCGCGCGACCTGCGGGTGGTCTTCAGCCGGCTGCGGCGTCGTATCCGCGAGGTCGCGCAGGACTCCGACCTGACTCCGTCTCAGGAGTCCGCGCTCTCCCTGGTCGGCAAGCACGGCGCGGCCACGGCCAGCGCGCTGGCCGCCGCGGAGGGGGTGCGGCCGCAGTCGATGGCGACGACGCTGGCCGCCCTGGAGCAGCACGACCTGATCCGGCGCGCCCCCGACCCCGAGGACGGCCGCCGTCAGCTGGTCACCCTCACCGAGGCCGGCCGGGCCCGGGTCGAAGGCAACCGGCAGCTGCGCGAGGAGTGGCTGGCCCGCGCCTTCCAGGACCGTTACACCGAGGAGGAGCGGCAGACGGTCCTGACGGCGCTGGAGCTGCTGGAACGGCTCTCGCGGCCGTGATACCGAGGCTCGCCCGCCGCTCCGGGCCAACCGCCGGATTCGACCGCCGGCTGATCGCGCCGATGGTCCTGGGCTCCGTACCGAACCCGGTCGACTCCTCGATGATCGCCGTGGCGCCGGTCCCGATCGGTGTCGCCTTCGGGGCAGCGCCCGCCGAGACGGTCTGCCTGGGCGGTACGGCCCTGGTCGGCGGCGCCGGTCTGCTGGGGGCACTCGCATCCTCGCTCGGCGCGCCGATCGCGGCGCAGGTGCTGCTCGGGTCAGGGCCTGTCCGGCGGATCAGGCCGGCTCCGGCCGACGGTGCCTCATCAACACAGGTGAGCGGGGTTATGGGGGTTCCCTCGCGAGCGCAGCCGAGCGTGGGGGAGTCGGCAACCGACGACAACGCCGCAGATATGCGTGCCAGACCCCGCGATTCCGGCAGGATCCGCCGGACCGGCTCAAGGGACGCCGGCGGCGTACCCGGCGGGCGTGCCGGCGGTGCCGGCCGTGGCCAACCAGACGGTGGCCGTGGTCGGCCCGGCGCTCGGCGGCCGGCGTGCCGTCCTCACCGTCGACGTGCCGCTCTCCGCCGCCTGTCCGGTCCTCGGCGCGCTGCGGCTGTCCGGGTCTCCCGGCGGGCGCCGGAGCATCGACCTGCCCGGCACGGCCCTCTTCGCGGTGCTGCTGGTCGCCCTGATGCTCTTCCTGATGGAGCCGTGCGCGGACCACTGGTACCTGCCAACCCTGTCCGCCGCCGCGGCCGCCTCCTTCGCGCTGCGCGAACTGCGGCTGCCGGACGCGTTCATCGACCTCAGGGTCCGGGGCGGCAACGGCCCGCTGCTCGCCACCTGCCTGCGCCGGCTCCTCGCCTGCACCACCGTGCGCTCACCGTCTCGATGCTCACCGGTCGCCGCGAGGCGGTGCGCGCCGAGCTGCCGGCCGGTTCCGTGCTGCTCCTGGTCCGCGCGGACAGCCTGCTGTGGCTGCTGCTCGCGGTGGCGCGCTCCTCGGCGTTCCGCAGGGCCTCATCGGCCTGGCCACCCAGAACGACCTGTACCGGCAGACCGACCCCGAGCGGACCGCCTCGACGGCCGGGCTGCTGCGGACCTGCCTTCACGTCCCTCGGCGCGCTGGGCGCGTCCGCCGCCATCGCGGCGTTCTACCCGCAACGCGCCGAAAGGGCCGGGCTGCACGGCCTGGCCCTGTTCATGCTCGCCGGTTCGGCTCTGCTGCCGGCGACGACCCTGCCCGACCGATCACTTGGCACCCTCACCCCTCGAAAGGCCCGACCGACCCATGTCGCTCACCACGCTCGACCCCCGTACCGCCCTCGTCGCGATCGACCTCCAGAACGGCATCGTGGGCATGCCCACCCAGCCGTACGCCGCCGCGGACGTCGTCTCCCGTACGGCCTCACTCGCCGACGCGTTCCGCTCCCGCGGCCTGCCCGTGGTCCTCGTCCGGGTCTCCTTCGCGGCCGACTGGGCGGACGCCGTCCCCGGCCGTACCGAGCGTCAGGCCCGCGGTCTGGCCTTCCCGGACGGATGGGACGTCATCGTCGACGAGCTGTCCGGCGGGCCGGGAGACATCCGCGTCACCAAGCACAACTGGAGCGCCTTCCACGGCACCGACCTGGACGTCCAACTGCGCCGCCGCGGCATCACCCAGATCGTGCTCACCGGCATCGCCACCAGCATCGGCGTCGAGTCCACCGCCCGTGACGCCTACGCGCACGGCTACCACGTCACCCTCGCCACCGACGCGATGGCCGACAGCGACCCCGAGGCGCATGCGGGCAGCGTCGAGCGGATCTTCCCGCGGCTCGGCGAGAGCGGCACGACGGCGGACGTCCTGGAGCTGCTGGCCAAGACGCACGCCTGACCGGCGGGCCCGGACCCTGCCCGACGGCGGGCGTTCACGCGAACGGTCGCTCGCGCAAGGGGCCGGGCCGGCATCCGGCCGCACGCGCACCGTACGACCGTCAGGGCGTGGCGCGAGCAGGCCTCCCGGTCACGGGGAGTAGCGTCACCGGCGATGACCGAACTACCCGGAATGCCGGACACCACAGAGATCGTCGCGCGGTACACGGCCCCCGCCCCGCGGCCCGGCCGGGCCCTGCTGCGCTGGGTCTCCACGACCGACCACAAGGTGATCGGCCGGCTGTACATGGTCACGGCGTTCTGCTTCTTCCTGCTGGCCGGGCTGCTCGCGCTCGGCATGCGCGCCGAACTGGCCCGGCCGGGGATGCAGTTCCTGAGCCTGCAGGGCTACGACCAGTTCTTCACCATCCACGGCACGATCATGATGCTGCTGTTCGCGACGCCGATGTTCGCCGGGTTCACGAACGCCGTGATGCCGCTGCAGATCGGCGCTCCGGACGTGGCCTTCCCACGGCTGAACGCGCTGTCGTACTGGATGTACCTGTTCGGCGGGCTGATGGTGGTGTCCGGGTTCCTGGTGCCGGGCGGCGCGGCCGCCTTCGGCTGGTTCGCGTACGCGCCGCTGAACAGCGGCTACTTCTCCCCCGGCGCGGGCGGTGACCTGTGGGCGATGGGGCTGGTGGTGGCCGGTGTGTCGACGACGCTGGGCGCGGTCAACTTCATCGCGACGATCCTGTGCCTGCGCGCGCCGGGCATGACGATGTTCCGGATGCCGATCTTCACCTGGAACGTGCTGTTCACCTCGATCCTGATCCTGCCCGCGTTCCCGGTACTGACGGCGGCGCTGCTGTGCCTGGAGGCGGACCGGAAGTTCGGGGCGCACGTCTTCGATGCGGCGAACGGCGGCGCGCTGCTGTGGCAGCACCTGTTCTGGTTCTTCGGGCATCCCGAGGTGTACATCGTGGCGCTGCCGTTCTTCGGGATCGTCTCGGAGATCCTGCCGGTGTTCTCCCGCAAGCCACTGTTCGGCTATCTGCCGATGATCGGGGCGACGATCGCGATCACCATGCTGTCGGCGGTGGTGTGGGCGCACCATATGTTCGCCACCGGCGCGGTGCTGCTGCCGTTCTTCTCGGTCATGTCGTTCCTGATCGCGGTGCCCACGGGCATCAAGTTCTTCGCCTGGATCGGGACGATGATCCATGGGTCGCTCTCGTTCGAGACGCCGATGCTGTGGTCGCTGGGGTTCCTGGTGTCGTTCCTGCTGGGCGGGCTGAGCGGGGTGCTGATCGCCTCGCCGCCGCTGGACTTCCATCTGACCGACTCGTACTTCATCGTCGCCCATCTGCACTATGTGCTGTTCGGCACGGTGGTGTTCGCGATGTTCGCCGGGTTCTACTTCTGGTGGCCGAAGTTCACCGGGAAGATGCTGGACGAGCGGCTCGGCAGGCTGCACTTCTGGCTGCTGTTCCCGGCGTTCCAGCTGACCTTCCTGGTGCAGCACTGGCTGGGCGAGGCCGGGATGCCCCGCCGGTACGCGGACTATCTGCCCTCGGACGGCTTCACGCTGCTCAACACCCTGTCGTCGGCGGGGGCGTTCCTGCTCGGCGTCTCCACGCTGCCGTTCCTCTACAACGTCTGGCGCACCTCCACGAAGGCGGAGAAGGTCACCGAGGACGACCCGTGGGGGTGGGGACGGGGCCTGGAGTGGGCGACGTCCTGCCCGCCGCCGCGGCACAACTTCCTGGCACTGCCCCGGGTGCGGTCGGAGTCGCCGGCCTTCGACCTGCACCATCCGGAGGTGGTACGGATGGCCGAAAAGGAGGGACTGCGATGAAGGCCGAGGCGATGCTGTTCGGCGGTGTGGCGCTGTTCTTCGGCGGGTCCGCCGCCCTCTACGGGGTGTGGTCCCAGGACGACACGGGCACGACCGTGCTCGTCGTCGCGTTCGGGATGGCGGCGCTGGTCGCCTTCTTCTGTCTGATCCAGTACCGGCGCAGGGGGGCACGGGCCCAGGACCGTACGGACGCGGAGGTGGCGGACGGGGCCGGGCCGGTGGCGTTCTTCCCGGACGAAAGCCTGTGGCCGGTCGTCACCGCGCTCGGGTCCGCGGTGACGGCCACCGGCGTGGTCTACGGGCTGTGGCTGTTCCTCATCGGTCTGGGTGTTCTGGCGCGCGGGGTGTTCGGGATGGTGTTCCAGTACGTGCACCGGTGAGGGGCCTGCGGGGCGCGCCGGGCCGGAACTCCTCGACGGGCTCGTGGGCGCTGCCGTAGCCGCCGGCGACGCTCTGGCGGATCTCGCCGGTCGGCACGCCTTCGGCGAGGCGCTCGCACTCGGCCGCGGTCAGCGCCCGGCACAGCCAGCGGGTCAGCAGGAAGGCGAGCACGGGGGCCACGACGAGGGCGACGCGCAGAATCCAGGTCAGGGCGTTGACGGAGATGCGGAAGGTCTGGGCGATGATGTCGTTGCCGCCGGCCAGCAGCAGCACGCCGTAGAAGACGGTGCCCGCCACCCCGAGGCCGGTGCGGACGGGACGCTCGCGCGGCCGGTCGCACAGGTGCTGCTCGTGGTGCCACTCCCCCGTCAGGCGCTGCTCCACGAACGGGTAGGCGTACAGCACGGTGAACAGCAGGCCGGGCAGGACGACGGCCGGCAGCAGCACGTTCCACATGAGGGTGTGTCCGGCGAGGTCGGTCTCCCACGGCGGTACCAGCCGCAGCGCACCCTCCAGGAAGCCGACGTACCAGTCGGGCTGGGAGCCGGTGGAGACCACGTCGGGGCGGTAGGGGCCGTAGTTCCAGATCGGGTTGATCTGGGCGAGGCCGGACAGCAGCACGAGCACGCCGGAGACGGTCAGGGACAGGCCCGTCGAGAGCGCGGTGAAGTGCGGGAAGAGCGGCTTGCCGAGGACGTTGCGATGGGTGCGGCCGGGGCCGCGCCACTGGGTGTGCTTGAGGTGGAACACCAGGATCAGATGCACCGTCACCAGGGCGATGAGCGCGCCCGGGAGCAGCAGGATGTGCACCGGGTAGAGCCGGGTGATGATGTCGTGGCCCGGGTACTGGCCGCCGAAGACGAAGAAGGCCACGTACGTCCCCACCACCGGGAGGGACAGCATGATGCCCTGGGCGATGCGCAGGCCGGTGCCGGAGAGCAGGTCGTCGGGGAGCGAGTAGCCGGCGAAGCCCTCGGCGAGCGCGAGGACGAACAGGGTGAGCCCGATCGTCCAGTTCAGCTCGCGCGGCCGGCGGAAGGCGCCGGTGAAGAAGATCCGCAGCATGTGCAGGCCGATCGCGGCGACGAACACGAGCGCGGCCCAGTGGTGGGCCTGCCGGATCAGCAGTCCGCCGCGCACGTCGAAGCTGATGCGCAGGGTGGAGTCGAAGGCCGCCGACATGAGCACACCGCGCAGCGGGGCGTAGGGGCCGGCGTAGACGACCTCGCGCATCTCGGGCTGGAAGAAGAACGTCAGCCACACCCCGGTCAGGATCAGCACGAGGAGGCTGTAGAGGGCGAGTTCACCGAGCAGGAAGGACCAGTGCTCGGGGAACGCCTTGCGCAGCAGCGCCCCGCCCTCCAGCACGGGCAGCCGGGCGTCCGCCGCGTCCGCGAGCCGCTCGGCGCGGCGGCCGGCTCGGCTCATGTGTCCTCCGGCGCCGCCGCCCGCTCCACCTCGGCCTCCACCTCGGGGCGCGGCCGGCCGGTCTGTCGCGCGTAGTCGCTCACCGCGGTCTGCAGGTCCCGTGCCAGGTCCCGCCAGGCGCGCAGGGCCGTCTCGTAGGTGCCCGACTGGGCGCCCGTCATCCCCCGTTCGGCGGGCGGCCCGTAGGTGTCGCGCAGCTCCTCGACCGTGCGGTGCGCCGCGTCGGCCGCGCGCTGCTTCTCCACCAGTTCTTCGAAGGTGTGTGCCACGCCAACCGACCCTAGGCACGCGGAGCGTGCGGGCCCCTCCGACCTGCCGTGAGCGGCCCCGACCGGTACCCGAGTGGCGGGTCAGCCGTCGGGGACGAGGTCCGCCCACACCTGTTTGCCGCCGCTGACCGGCAGGGTTCCCCAGGCCGCCGACACCGCCTCGACCAGCAGGATGCCGCGGCCGCCGGTGGCCTCCCAGCCGATGTTGGTGGGCTTGACGGGGCTGCGCGGGGAGGCGTCGGCGACGGCGAGCCGCAGCCGGTGGTTGACCAGGCTGAGGTCGAGGCGGACCTGGCCGTCGGTGTGCACGAGGGCGTTGGTGACCAGTTCGGAGACGACCAGCAGGGCCGTGTCCATGGTGTCGGGCGACACGTCCCAGGTGCGCAGGGTGCGCCGGGTGAAGCGGCGGGCGTGCCGGACGGCTTCGGGGACCCGCCACACGGTCCAGGTCTCGCGCAGCGGGCGGACGGCCATGCCGTCGTAGCGCATCAGCAGCAGGGCGACGTCGTCGCCACGGTGGGCGCCGGTGAGCAGGGCGTCGGCGACGAGCCCCAGATGGCCGGGGTCGGCGGCGGCCAGCTCGCGGGTGAGCCGGTCGAGACCCACGTCGATGTCGGCCTCGGCGGACTCCACCAGGCCGTCGGTGGTGAGCGCGAGGACGGTGCCGGGCTGGAGCCTGAGCGGGGTCATCGGGAACTCGGCCTGGGTGAGCACGCCGAGCGGCGGGCCGCCCTCGGCCCATACGATCTCGGTGGAGCCGTCCGGGTGGCGCAGTACGGGCGGCGGATGGCCGGCGCGTACGCACCAGGCGGTGCCCTCCTCCATGTCGGCGTCGACATAGCAGCAGGTGGCGAAGAGGTCGGTCTCCATGTCCAGCAGCAGCCGGTTGGCGTGCGCGACGACCACGTCCGGTGCGTGGCCCTCGGCCGCGTAGGCACGCAGGGCGGTGCGCATCTGGCCCATCAGGGTGGCGGCGCCCGCGTTGTGGCCCTGGACGTCGCCGATGACGAAGGCCACGTGGTTGTCGGCCAGCGGGATCACGTCGTACCAGTCGCCGCCGACCTCGAGTCCGGCGGTGGTGGGCAGATAGCGGGCGACGGCGACCGCGCCGGGCAGCCGGGGCAGGCGGCGCGGCAGCAGGGTGCGCTGGAGCATGCCGACGAGTTCGTGCTCGGCGTCGAAGGCGTGGGCGCGCAGCAGGGCCTGACCCGTCAGGCCCGCGCAGGCGGTGAGCAGAGCGCGCTCGTCGGCGCCGAACTCGTGCGGGCTGTCCCAGCCGATCAGGCAGGCGCCGGCCATGCGGCCGCCCGCGGGCAGCGGCAGCACGGCGAGGCCGCCGGGGCCGACGCCGGCGAGGGCGGGTTCCAGCGGGGAGCCGGCGGGCCAGATCCGGATGCGGCCCTCGCGCAGGGCGGCGGCGAGGGTCGGCATGGCGCGCACCGGCGCGTCCGGCCATTCGGTGCGCCATTCGGTGCGCCACAGCTCGGGCCAGGCCTCGGGTTCGGGCGGGTCGAGGACGGTGACGACGAGGCGGTCGTTCTCCAGTTCGGCCAGGGCGATGCGGTCGGCCTGGAGGGGTTTGCGCAGGGCGGCGACGACGGCCTGGCCGACGTCCTTGACGGTTCCGGCCATGGCGAGGGCTGCGGCCAGGCGCTGCACGCGGGCCACGTCGGTGACGTCGGAGCGCAGGGTGGAGGCGTCCGCGACGGTGCCGACGAGCCGGGCCGGGCGGCCCTCGCCGCCCGGCAGCATGCGGCCGCTCAGCCGGAGCCACTTGGGCGGGCCGGAGGGCTGCAGGACGCGGAACTCCAGCTCGCGTTCGCCGATCGACATGTGGTCGGCCTCGACCACCGACATCAGGGCGGGCAGGTCCTCGGGCACGGTGAGGGCGAGCAGCGTCTCCACCCTGCCGTCGAACTCGTCCCGGCCGATCTGGAAGAGCGTGAGGATCGCGTCGCCGACCTCGACCCGGCCGGTGTCCATGGCCAGGCTGAAGGCGTCCGGTGGCAGTTCGCCGGTGTCTGCCGCCGCAGCGGCCGGTGCGGGTACGGCGACCGCCCGGGCGATCAGCTCCAGGCAGGCCCGGTCGTCGGTGCCGAAGCCGCCGGGGTGCTCGCTGACGGCGAGCAGACAGCCGCCGCCCGCCGGACCGAGCGGCAGGACGGCCACGGAGAAGTCCGCCGACGGCGTCCGGCGCGCCTCGGGGCAGCCGGCCAGTTCGTCCGGGCCGAGCCAGACGGGCCGCCCGGTGCGGTGGACCTCGGCGACGCGGGAGCCGCCCGTGGCCGGATAGCCGTCCCTGAGGCCGTACAGCGTGCGCGGCAGACCGGCCGACTCGGCCAGGCACAGCGTGGAGGGGTCGTCGCCGGGCGTGTACACGCCCGCGAACGCCGCCGTGGCGAACACGAGCGCCTGTTCGAGAACGCGGCGGAGCCGGTCGGGGGAGGCAGGCGTGGCAGCGAGCGCGTCCAGGGCGGCTTCGGCACGCTCCGTCCTCGTTCTACGCACCGCAGCAGCACCCTTACTGGCCACTTCGTCATTACAGCGCGTATGAGCCGCCTGCGCAGCCCCTGTGAACGCTCCGTGTGCCGTGGGCGCGCGGCTCACTCGAAACCTGCCGAACACATCTTTACCCGTGCGTTCCGCATGGTGATCTCATGACATGCATTACTGTCCGCGACCGTCCGCCTCCTGCGAGTGTCTACCGGGTCACCGAGGGAGGGGGCGCAAGGCGCATGGACAAGCGGTACGAGGTGTACGCGCTGGCCGACCGGCACTTCTACGACACGCCCGACCGGCTCTCGGCGGACGGGAACGAGCCGGCGCCGCTGTTCGCGACGGCGCGCCGCCCGGTCCCGGACGGCTGGCACACGGCGCGCACCGGCGACTGGCTGATGCTGACCCCGCTCGACGAGGACGGCACGCCGCTCCCGTCGCCGGCCCAGGGCTGGAAGATCCACTCCTCGGCGACGGCGGTGAACGCGGAGCGGATCGCCCAGGCCGTGTGGGACTACTGCGTGCCGCGCCGCATCCCGTTCAAGTTCGTGCCGTCCGCGCATCTGCTGCACCTGCGCAACGCCAAGTACGCGGGCCGCGACACCAGCGGCAAGTTCGTCACCGTCTATCCCGCCGACGAGGAGCAGCTGCACCAGGTGCTGCGCGAACTGGGCGCACTGCTGGCGGGCTGCGAGGGGCCCTACATCCTGACCGATCTGCGCTGGGGCGAGGGTCCGCTCTACGTCCGCTACGGCGCCTTCGCGCGCCGGTACGTCGTCGACGAGCGCGGCTCACTGGTCCCGGCGGTGGCCGACGGCGAGGGGCACCTCGTCCCGGACAACAGAGCGCCGTCCTTCCAGGTGCCGGACTGGATCACGCTGCCGGACTTCCTCCAGCCGCATCTGGAGGCCCGCAAAGCGACGACGGTGGGCGAGCTGCCGTACCGCATCGAGAAGGCGCTGCACTTCTCCAACGGCGGCGGGGTGTACGTCGGCACGGACACCCGTAACGGGCGCCGGGTGGTGCTGAAGGAGGGGCGTCCGCACGCGGGGCTGGCCGGCGACGGGGCGGACGCGGTGGCCCGGCTGGAGCGGGAGAAGGCCGCGCTGGAGCAGGTCGCCGGGACCGGGGTGGTGCCCGAGGTACGGGACTGGTTCACGCTGGGCGACCACCGGTTCCTGGTGATGGACCACCTGGAGGGCCGCCCGCTCAACTCGTTCTTCGCCGAACGGCATCCGCTGCTCACCGCCGACCCGGATCCGGCGAAGGTCACCGCGTACACGGCGTGGGCGCTGCGCATCCACCGGGCCGTGGAGCAGGCGGTGGAGGCGGTGCACGCGCGCGGACTGGTCTTCAACGACCTGCATGTCTTCAACATCATGGTCGCCCCGGACGAGGAGACGGTGTACCTCATCGACTTCGAGGCGGCCGCCCCCGCCGCGGAGAACGGCCGGCAGACGGTGGCCCACCCCGGCTTCTTCGCCCCGCCGGACCGCCGGGGCACGGACGTCGACCGGTACGCGCTGGCCTGTCTGCGCCTCGCCCTGTTCCTGCCCGTGACCACGCTGTTCGTGGTGGA
Organism: Streptomyces cellostaticus; assembly: GCF_001513965.1. Lineage (GTDB taxonomy): Bacteria > Actinomycetota > Actinomycetes > Streptomycetales > Streptomycetaceae > Streptomyces > Streptomyces cellostaticus. The sequence goes on from NZ_KQ948017.1 coordinate 503,887, forward strand.
CCGCGGCAAGGCGGCCCATCTGGCGGACGTGATCGCGGAGCAGTTCCCGGGCGTGCCGCGTGCCTTCCTGGACGAAGCGGTCGCGGAGATCACCCGGGACACGGCGGGCGGGCAGGCCCGTCCCGCGCCCGCTCCCCTGGTGGTGCCGGGCGACTGGCCCTACAGCCGGGACTCGATGGTCAAGGCGATCCTCGCCTCCGCGACCCCGGAGCGCGACGACCGGCTCTTCCCGGGCGACATCGCCCAGTTCTCCGACGGCGGCGGCCTCGGGCTCGCCCACGGCGCGGCCGGAGTGCTGTACGCGCTGGAGGTCTCCGGAGCCGGCCGGTACGACGAGGGCGAGCGCTGGCTGCTGGACCACACCGCCCCGCCGCCGCCCGGCACCGCGCTCGGCCTGTACGACGGACTCGCGGGCGTGGCTCTGGTCCTCGACCGGCTCGGCCACCGGCAGCGGGCGCTGGACCTCGTCGACGGCATCCTGCGGGAGAACTGGCGCAGCCTGGCCTCCGACCTGCACGGCGGCCTCGCCGGACTCGGCCTGGTCCTCGGCCACCTGGCGGACTCGACCGGCGAGCCGGAGCTGCGCACGCGTGCCGCCGAGGCCGCCCAGATCCTCGTACGACGCCTCGCCGAACCGGTCCCGGACACGCCCCGGCGGCGGGCGGGGCTGATGCGGGGCGCGAGCGGGCCCGCGCTGTTCCTGCTCCGGCAGTACGAGGAGAGCGGTGAGCCGCGGCTCCTGGCGGCAGCGACCGAGGCGCTCCGGCGCGACCTGGCCTGCTGTGTCGTCCAGGAGGCGGGCGGCGGCCTGGAGGTGGACGAGGGCTGGCGGACGCTGCCCTACCTCGGTGACGGGAGCGCGGGGATCGGGCTGGTCCTCGACGACTACCTGGCGCAGGCGGGCGACGGCGGCCGGAGGTTCGGTTCGCTCGCCCGGGCGGCGGACGACAGCCGCGAGTCGGCTCTCTTCGCCCACGCGGCCGACGCCGCCGAGGAGTTCGAGCGGGCCCGGGCCGGCATCCTCACCTCCGCCACCTCCCGTTTCTACGCGCAGCCCGGTCTCTTCCAGGGCCGCGCCGGAATGGCCTTGCTCCTCGCTCGCAGCAGCGCGCCCGGCGCCACTCGGGAACGGCTCGAGCAGCAGATCGCGGGGCTCGGCTGGTTCGCGATGGCCTACCAGGGCCAACTCGCCTTCCCCGGGCACCAGATGATGCGGCTCTCCATGGACCTCGCCACCGGAACGGCAGGCTGCCTGCTCGCGCTCGCCTCGGCCCTCGACACCGAGCACACCGCGCACCTGCCCTTCCTTCCGCCGCCACCGGCGGCCCCCACACGCGGCTCCGCGATCTGACGGAGTCGTGACACAACCCCCGTCCCCAAGGGAAAGGACACGATCATGGCACTTCTCGACCTGCAGACCCTCGAGGCCGACGAGCACACCGGAGGCGGCGGCGCGAGCACGCTGAGCCTGCTGTCGTGCGTCTCGGCGGCGAGCATTCTGCTCTGTCTCTGACCGGGCCGACGAGTCCACGGCTCCGGACGACCCCTCTCCCCGCGTGGGGAGGGGGCGTCCGGAGCCTTCCCGTCCGATCCGACGCTAGGCGCAGCCGATGACGCCCCTTCCCGACGCTCCCGACCGTCTCCCGCGTGCCGTGCTCCGGCACGCCGGCGCCCGCTGTGCCGCCCTGTGCGCCGTGAGCACGGCCGCCACGGCCGCCGGACTGCTGCTGCCCGCCGCACTCGGCCGCACCCTCGACCTCCTGCTCGCCCACGCACCGGCCGCCCGCTGGGTGGCCTGCTGTGCGGGCCTGGTGCTGCTGCTCGCCGTGCTGGACGGGTGCGCGGGCGTGCTCACCGGCACGGTCGACGCCCGCTCCACCGCCTGGCTGCGCGGCCGGATCACCGGGCATGTGCTGGCCGTGGGCCCGCGCGCGGATGCCCGGTTCGGCGCCGGGGACCTCGTGGCGCGGCTGGTCGGCAGCGCTGCTCAGGCCGGGACGGCACCGGGAACGCTGGCCGCGCTGCTCGCGGCGCTCGCCGGGCCGGTCGGGGGTGTGCTGGCGCTCGGCCTCATCGACCCGTGGCTGGCGGTCGTGTTCCTCGCCGGTGCGCCGGTCCTCGCGCTGCTGCTGCGTGCCTTCGCCCGGGACACGTCGGCGTGCGCGGCCGACTACCAGCGCGTGCAGGGGCGGATCGCCGGCGCGCTCGCGGAGGCGGTCGGCGGCTACCGCACCATCCGGGCCGCGGGCGTGGCGGACCGGGAGACGGCCCGGATCCTCGCGCCGCTGCCCGAGCTGTCCCGCGCCGGGCACCGCATGTGGCGGGTGCAGGGGCGGGCCGCCGCCCAGGCGGTCACCGTGGCACCGCTGCTGAACCTGGGCGTGGTCGCGGTGGCCGGGCTGCTGCTCGTCCGGCACCGCCTCACGGTGGGCGAGGTGCTGGCCGCCTCCCGGTACGCGGTCCTCGCGACGGGAGTCGGCGTGCTCGTAGGACAGCTGGCCGCGCTCTCCCGGGCCCGCGCGGCGACCGGACGGCTCACCGAGGTACTGTCCGAACCGGCGCCCGGGTTCGGCACCCGGCATCTGCCGCCCGGCCCCGGACGACTGGAGTTGCGGGGCGTGACGGCCCGCCGGGGCGGGCACACCGTCCTGGACGGCGTCGACCTGGCCGTGCCCGGCGGCACGACTCTCGCCGTGGTCGGTCGCTCCGGCACCGGCAAGTCCCTGCTCGCCGAACTCGCCGGCCGGCTCACCGACCCGGACGGGGGCGAGGTCCTCCTCGACGGGGTTCCGCTGCGCGCCCTGGCCCACACAGACCTGCGCCGTGCGGTCTCCTACGCCTTCGAACGCCCCGCCCTGCTGGGCGCGACCATCGAGGACACCATCGCGTTCGGGCTCACCGCGCCCGCGGCCGACCGGATCCGGTCGGCCGCGATGGCGGCCCGCGCCGACGCCTTCGTCCGCCGCCTGCCGCACGGCTACGCCACCCGTTGCTCCGCGGCGCCCCACTCGGGCGGCGAGTCCCAGCGCCTCGGCCTCGCCCGCGCCTTCGCCCACGGCGGCCGCCTGCTGATCCTGGACGACGCCCTCTCCAGCCTCGACACGGTCACCGAGCACCAGATCACCGAGTCCCTGCTGGCCCCGGGTGCGGGCCCCACCCGGCTGCTGATCGCCCACCGCACGGCCACGGCGGCCCGCGCCGACACGGTCGCCTGGCTGGACGGGGGCCGGGTACGAGGGGTGGGTACGCATGCCGAACTGTGGCAGGACGCCGCGTACCGGGCGGTGTTCGCCGAGGGGGTCCCGGCGTGAGGGCGTGGATACCGGCCCTGCGGGCACGGTGGCGGGTGCTGGTCCGGCTCGGCGTCTGGTCCGTCCTGGAGGCCGGGCAGACCTTCCTGGCCGGGTACGCGCTGGCGCGGGCGCTGGACGCCGGGTTCCTGGCCGGGAACACACGGGTCGGTCTGCTGTGGCTCGGGGCGGCCGGGCTCGCGGTGGGCGCCGGGGCGTACGGGACCGGGCGGGTGTACGGCGTGGTCGCCGCGCTGGTCGAACCGGTCCGGGACCGGTTGGTGACGACCGTGGTCGGGCGCGGGGTGCGGGAGGCGGACGCCGGGGCGCTGTCCGGGCTCACCCAGCAGGTGGAGATCGCCCGGGACACCCTCGCGGGCCTGGTGCTGGTCTCCCGCTCGTTCGTGTTCACCGCAGCCGGCGCGCTGATCGGCCTGTTCTCGCTGGCCCCGCTGCTGCTGGCGGTCGTCGTGCCTCCGCTGCTGGCCGGGGTGTGCCTGTTCGCGGCGACCCTGCGGCCGCTGGCCCGCCGTCAGGAGGCCTTCCTCGCCGCCGACGAAGCGCTCGCCGAGGACCTGGGCGCGGTGTGCCGGGGCCTTCGGGATGTCACCGCCGCCGGCGCCGAAGCGCAGGTGGCGGCCGGCACCGGGGAGCGGATCGACGCGGAGCAGCGGGCCGCCCGGGCCCTGGCCCGCTGGAGCGTGGCCCGCGTGGCCGCCCTGGCGGTGGGCGGCGAGCTGCCCGTGGTCCTGCTGCTCGCCACCGCGCCCTGGCTGCTGGGCCACGGTGTGTCCGCGGGCGCGCTGGTCGGCGCCCTCGCCTACGTCACCCAGTCCCTGCTCCCCGCCCTCCAGAACCTCGTCCACGGCCTCGGCACCGGCGGCTCCCGCCTCACCGTCGTCCTGCGCCGCCTGACCCCGTCGGCAGACTCCGCAGCACCGCGCCCCGAGGACCGCCCCGAACCGCCCCGAACCACGAGCCCTCCACGCCTGCAGGGCGGACCGGAGCGACACGCCTCGCCCGGCCCGCCCGGACCGAGGACGTCTCACGACTCGCCGGGACCGTACGAGCCACCGACGCCCCACAACTCGCACGGACCGAACGAGCCACCGACGCCTGACGACATGCCCGAGTCACACGAAGCGCCGGCACCACCGCACCTGACCGGACCACCCGAGCCATCGACGCCACACACCGTGCGCGGGCGCTACAAGGCCCCGGCGCCGCACGCCCCGGCCGGGTCCGGCGAGGGGCCGAAGCCGCACGACCTGCCCGAGCCGCTCGGCCCCCGGCCCCAGCCCGATCCACGCGCCCCACGACACGAGCCCGTGCAGCGTGTCCCGCAGGACGCGCCCGGGTCGTCCACCGCAGCAGCGGCCGCCCCACCCCCGCCACCCGGCGCCTACGCCCTCACCCTCGCCTGCGTCACCTTCGCCTACGGCCCCGCCAGTGAACCCGTCCTCGACAGGCTCGACCTCGCCGTCCCCGTCGGCGGCCACCTCGCCGTCGTAGGGCCGAGCGGGATCGGGAAGTCGACGCTCACGGGGCTGGTCGCCGGGCTGCTGGAGCCCCGGGAAGGGGTGATCCGGGTGTGCGGGCACGCCGTGCCCGGGCCAGAGGCGGCCGCGTCGCGCGTGCTGATCCCGCAGGAGGCGTACGTCCACGGCGGCACCCTCGCCGAGAATCTGGGCCTCTTCCGCCGGGACCCGGTACCGGAGAGGGAACTGCTGGCCGCCGCCGAGGCGGTCGGGCTGACCCCGCTGCTGGAGGCGCTCGGCGGTCCCGCGGGCAGGGTCGACCCGGCCGCCCTGTCGGCGGGCGAGCGGCAGCTGATCGCGCTGGCCCGGGCCTATCTCTCACCCGCGCCGCTCGCCCTGCTCGACGAGGCGACCTGCCATCTCGACCCGCAGGCCGAGGCACGTGCCGAGCGGGCGTTCGCGGCGCGCCCGGGCGGCACCCTGGTGGTCGTCGCGCACCGCATCAGTTCCGCGCGCCGCGCCGGCCGCATCCTGGTGATGGACGGCGCGCGCACCGCCTGCGGCACCCACGACGAACTCCTGCGGACCTCGGCCCTGTACCGGGACCTGGTCGGAGGCTGGACGGCGCAGCCGGCCGTACCGGTGCGGTGATCACACCCACCCCTCTCCGCGCGATATCCGGATCGCGTCTATGCGGTTGCGCGCGCCGGTCTTACGGGTGATCGCCGCCATGTAGTTGCGCACGGTGCCGTGCGAGAGGTGCAGGCTCCCGGCTATCTCCGCGACGGACGCCCCGCCGGCCGCCAGGGACAGCACGCTCAGCTCGCGTCTCGTGAGTGGCATCTGCGCCGCCTTGAGGAAGCCGAAGCCCAGCGATGCATCGACGAAACGTTCCCTCCCGGCGACGCTGCGGATCGCCCGCACCAGCCCGTCCGGCGAGCCCGCCTTGTCGACGAAGCCGAGGGCACCCGCCTCGGCCGCCCGTTTCAGCAGCCCGGGCCGGTTCGCACTCGCCAGAACCACGAGTGCCGGAGGCCGGCCGGCCATACTCGGCGGGCACAGGTCGCCGAGTGGCGGCACACCATGGCCGTCGCCGCACTCCAGGTCCGCCGCGCACACGTCCGGGCATAAGGAACGCACCTTCGCGAGCGCGCCACGCCACGGTGTGTCCTCCACCTGTAGCCCGGGAGCCCGCCGCAGCCATTCGGCCAGAACCGATCGCACCAGACACGCATCGTGCACCAGAAGTACCCGGATCACTGCCCCCGCCCCTCCAGTTCGCCGTACTTCGCCCTGCATCGCCGTACTCTCGCCTTCACGTGTTCGGCGCGTGCCCCATTCTTGGGCAACGTCACCGTCCGCGGGCGCGGAGATCCGGCCATCAGGGTGCGCGGGGGCGCACGCGGGGCACCCGTACGCCACCCCGCGCTTCGGCCGAGGTGGCATGGGATCAGCGGGACGGGGTATCCGGGGCAGCCGGGCTCCCCCGCAGGTCAGGGCTGCCCCGGGTGCGCGCGGGCGGCGCTCGCCGTGCGCGGGGCGCCCCCACGGGGGAGCCTTGACCCCGGGATGCGACGCGCGGCCGTACGAGGAGGTGGTCGGCGTGTCCGACGGGCCAGGGCCTGCGCAGGCACCGGCGGCCACCAGGGCGCCGGTCGGCCGGCCGGTGCTGTCGCTCGCGCTGGCCTCGATGCTCGAGGACGTGGGCGCGCACTCCGGCGCGGTGTACCTGCTCAGGCCCGACGAGCCGGTCCTGGAGATGGCGGTGATGGCCGGCATGCCCCGGGCGTTCGCGGCGCCGTGGGAGCGGGTCGGGCTGAGCGCGCCGATCCCGGTCGCGGACGCGGTGCGGGGGCGGCGGGTGGTGTGGGTGGGGAGCGAGGAGGAGATGGCGCGCCGCTATCCGCGGATCGCGGTGGTGCTGCCGTACCCGTTCGCGCTGGCCGCGCTGCCGGTGGCGACGGCGGACCGGGTCTACGGCGCCGTGTTCGTGACCTGGCCCGGCGCGCATCCGCCCGAGCTGTCCGACTCGGAGCGCGAGCAACTGACCTCGGCCTGCAAGCGGCTGGCCCTGCGGCTGGCGCGGGCCGCCGAGGAGAACCGGCCGCTGGGCCCCGAGGCCGACCTGCTGGCGGCGCCGGGCTCGGGCGTGGCGGGCACGCTGGGCTCGGTGGAGGCAGCGCGGCTGGTGGCCCGGCTGCCCTACGGGCTGGTGTCGCTGGATCTGCATGGCCGGATCGCCTTCGTCAACGCGGCGGCCGCCGAACTGCTCGGCCGACCCGCCGGGGAGCTGCTGGGCACCCTGCCGTGGGTGTCGGTGCCGTGGCTGAACGATCCGATGTACGAGGACCGGTACCGGGCCGCGCTGATCAGCCAGCAGGTGACGTCGTTCCTGGCGCTGCGCCCGCCGGGCGAGTGGCTCTCCTTCCGGATGTATCCGAGCACGACCGGGCTGAGCGTGCGGATCAGCCGGGCCCGGGCGGTGGCGGAGATGACACGGGGGACGCCTCAGTCGGGCCCCGGACCCTCACGGCTGGTGACCATCTCTCAGGTGCTGAGCCTGGCCGGCGCGCTGACCGAGGCGGTGTGGGTGCAGGACGTGGTGCAGCTGGTCGCGGACGAGGTCGCACCGGCGGTCGGCAGCCAGGCGCTGGTGATCCTCGGCTCCCAGGGCGGCCGGCTGCATGTGCTGGGGCACCGCGGATACCCCGACCCGCGGGTCGCGGAGCGGTTCGACGGGCTGCCGCTGAGCGAGCGCACCCCGGGCGCCCATGTCCTGAACAGCGGGGTACCGGCGTTCTTCGACTCGCAGGAGCAGCTGGAGCGGCTGTACCCGGACCGGCAGGAGCCCCCGGACGGGTTCGCGGCCTGGGCGTATCTGCCGCTGATCGCGTCCGGGCGGCCGGTGGGTACCTGTGTGCTGGCGTACGCCGAGCGGCATGTCTTCCCCGCCGACGAACGGGCGGTGCTGACCAGCCTCGGCGGCCTGATCGCGCAGGCGCTGGAACGCGCCTTGCTCTACGACGCCGAGCACCGGCTGGCGCAGGGGCTCCAGGAGTGGCTGCTGCCGCACTCGCTGACGCCGCCGCCCGGCATCGAGGCGGCCGCCCGCTATCTGCCGGCCACCCAGGGCATGGAGATCGGCGGCGACTTCTACGACCTGGTGCCGACCCGGCCGCTGGCGGCGGCGGTGATCGGGGACGTCCAGGGTCACAACGTGACGGCGGCGGCGCTGATGGGGCAGATCCGGACGGGGGTACGGGCGTACACCACGGTGGGACAACCGCCCGAGGAGGTGATGGGCAGCACCAACCGGCTGCTCATCGACCTCGGCGCCGACCTGTTCGCCAGCTGCCTGTATCTGCGGCTGGACCCGGCGCGGGGACGGGCCGTGATGGCGCGCGCCGGGCATCCCCCGCCGCTGCTCAGACGCCCGGACGGACGGGTGCGCGTGCTGGACCTGGCCGGCGGCCCGCTGCTGGGGATCGACGCGGCGGCGGTCTACCCGACGACCGAGGTGTCCCTGCCCCCCGGCTCGGTCCTCGCCCTCTACACGGACGGTCTGGTGGAGTCGCCCGGCGTGGACATCGAGGACGCCCTGGCCGGCCTCGGCACGCTGCTCGCCGAGGCCGGCGACCAGCCCCTGGAGGACCTGGCCGACGAGCTGGTGCGGCACAGCGTGGCGGCGCGGGAGCGGGTGGACGACACGGCGGTGCTGCTGCTGCGGGCGCGCGACGGCGACTGAGCCGCGCGGCCCGACGCACACGGTCCGGCCCTCCCGCCGGAGGGCCGGACCGTCCCTGCCGGCCGGAACCGCTGTGGGCCGGTCAGGGAGTCCCGGGGCCCTCGGGGACCACCCCGAGGGCCCCGCTGAGGATGGGTCAGTTGCTCCCGGTGAGGGACGACGACCCGTCGCCCGCACCCGCGCCCGACTGGTCGCCGGTGCCCGTGCCGGCACCGGTGCCACTCTGGTCGCCCGTGCCGCTCTGGTCGCCGGTTCCGCTCTGGTCGCCCGCCGTGGCGGACGGGTCGGCGGTGCCGCCGATCTGGTTGCCGCCCGCCTGGTCACCGGCACCGGACTGGTCACCGGCACCGGCACCGGCACCGGACTGGTCGCCGGCCGAGGCCGAGGGGTCGGCGGTGCCGGCCTGGTCGCCCGCACCCGCCTGGCCACCCGCGCCGTTGCCACCGTTGCCACCCGCGCCGTTGCCACCGTCGCCGAGGGTGGCGCCGGTGGCCTGCAGGGCGGCGGTGACCGGCTGGAAGAAGGTCTCGCCGCCGCTCTTGCAGTCGCCGCTGCCGCCGGAGGTGAGGCCGACCGCGCCGCCGTCCTGGGTGAACAGGGAGCCGCCGCTGTCGCCGGCCTCGGCGCAGACATTGGTCTGGATGAGGCCGTTGACGGTGTCGACGCCGTTCGGGTCGGTCTCGCTCTGGAAGTTGACGGTGGCGTCGAGGCCGGTCACCTGGCCGTTGTGCAGTCCGGTGGTGGAGCCCATCCGGAAGACCGTCTCACCGACGGTGGCGTCCTGGGCCTGGGTGATCTGGACGGTCTGGCCGTTGCCGGTGTTGACCTCGCTGGGCGCCTGGGTGGTGGCGTCGTTGTACTTCACGAGGGAGAAGTCGTTGCCCGGGAACTTGGCCTGGTCGACGGTGGCGATGGGCTGGCCGTTCTGGGAGTCGGACCAGTCCTTGGCGGCGACCCCGCAGTGACCGGCCGTCAGGAAGGCGGGACTGCCGTCGGAGGCCTTGACGTTGAAGCCGAGGGAGCAGCGCACGTTGCCGCCCTGCACCTGGGAGAAGATGGCGTCGCCGCCCGAGACGAAGGTCTTGAAGGTGCCGGAGGACTTCTTCAGGGTCGCCATGCCCGAGCCGAGGCTCCGCACGGTCGACTGGAGCCGGTTCCACTGGGCACCGGTGACGCTGGAGTCGGCGGTGACCACGACCTTGTCGGTGCGCGGGTCGACGGCCCAGGCGGTGCCCGGCATGGTCGCCTTGGTCTTCAGCGTCCGTGCGGCGGCCTTGAGTTCGGAGATGCTGTTCTCGACCTGGCGGACGACCGCACCGGCCTTCTGCGCCTGGGCGACCACGTTGTTGTCGCCGCCGGCCACGTTGACGACCAGCTGCTGCTTGGAGCCGTCGTAATAGGACCCGGCGAGGGCGTCACCGAGCAGCTTCTGCAGCTGCGCTGCGAGATTCGAGGCATCCGCGGACTTCAGGGTCTTCGCGGTGCCGGTGGCGCCCGAGGCGTCGTTCTTGTCCTGTGACGCGTTCGCGTTCGGCAGCAGGAGGGCCGCCGCTCCGAGCGCCGCGACACCGCCCACCGCTATCGCAGCCTTGCGCTTGGGCATTCGCTTGTGACTCAAACTTCTCGACCTCCTGGGGACGGGGGTCTGCCGCTGTCGGGCAGTTGATCGGGGGGCGCCTGGATGGCTGTAGGTACGGGCGGGTCACGCGGTGCGTTCAATTCCGGTTGCCAACTTCCGCGCCACGACGGTGAATCGGCCACGCTCCGCGTGTCGCGCCGCACGGCCGGGAAGAATCCCCCATATGACGATGACCACCGCCGAAGCCGACAAGATCCTCTCCGCCAACTTCGCCCCCTGGGTCCTCGACCTCGGGCTGTCCGTCGAGGCGCTGGGCGAGGACCGTGCGGTCCTGCGTCTGCCCTGGTCGGACCGGCTGGCCCGGGAGGGCGGCGCGCTGTCGGGGCAGGCGTTGATGGCGGCCGCCGACACGGCGACGGTGATCGCGGTCTCGGCCGCGCGGGGCGGCTTCGTGCCGATGACGACCGTGCAGCAGTCGACGTCCTTCCAGCGGGCGGTGACCGGTTCGGATGTCCTGATCGAAGCGGTGCTGACCAAGCTGGGCCGGCGGATGGCGTTCGCGGACATCACGCTGAGCGACGCCGGATCGGGTGCGCTCGCGGCGCGCGCGAGCACGGTCTATGCATTGATGGGCTGACACGCTCAGCTACTGATCGGTAGCGGTCCGTTCCGAACACGTAGCGGAATCCCTGCTTCAGGGAATCTACACATTGAATACTCAACCAAGTCACCGCCGCCCCCGGTTCTGCACATCCGCGCGCCCCCTGGCATGCCTTTGGCGCCGAGTGCCGGATTCGCCGCCCGGCGGGCAAGGGCCGGGGTGCGCCGATGCCGTGCGGCATGTGAAGGAGTCGCTGACAAGCGGTGCGCACGCCTGCACGCTTGGGGCTCCGCACGGACCAAGTGCGCTGGTGAGAGGCCTGATTGATTGGAAGCGCGCCCCGCGTGCGTGCTTTGATCCATCGCACCGCGGGGGTCCCCCGGGCCTCCGGAGACGGGGGCCCGACGCCCGCGGAGCGCGGCCGTCCGTCTGTCCCCAGAGGGGGCCGCTTCCCCCTTGTGAAATATCCATATGAAGGGAAGTTCCACCATGAACTCCACCCCCCAGGTTGAGACCGTCGAGATCTCGGACGCCGAGCTGGACAACGTCTCCGGCGGTCTCTCCGTGAACGCCCTGAACACCGTGACCGGCGCCGTGAACGGCGTTGCCCCGGTTTCCGGCCTGGTGGACACGGTCGTCGGCACCGTCGAGGGTGTCACCGGCCTGAACGTGGCCCCGGTTTCCGGCCTGGTCGCCGGTCTCTGATCGCACCTCGGTGACACCGAAGTCCCGGAGCCGTCCCTCGGCTCCGGGGCTCTCGGGTTCCCGAAGGCGCCTGAAGGTACCTGAAGTGCCTGAAGGCGCCCACATCATGTCGTAACGATGTCTCTCCTCGGGTGAGGGAAGTTCCGTGCAGTTCCGCCAACAGGCCCTCGCCAAGCTCCAGTCGCCGGAGGAGCTGGATCTTCCGGTGCGGCTGGCCCGCCCCCAGGGCTGGCTCGCGCTCGGCGTCACCGTCGTCGTCATGGCGGCGGCCTCCGTGTGGGCGGTGACCGGTTCGGTCACCTCCACGGTGAGCGCGCAGGCCATCCTCACCCACGGGCAGGGCAGTTATCTGCTGCAGAGCCCCGTGGCCGGCCAGGTCACGGCCGTACTCGCCAAGCAGGGCGAACGCCTGCCCGCGAACGCCCCCGTCCTCAAGGTGCGCACGGCTCAGGGCGATTCGGTGGTCCGCACGGTCGCCGCGGGCCGCGTCACCGCGCTCGCCGCCACCATCGGCCAGATCATCCAGACCGGCACCAACGTGGCCGCCGTCGAGAAGGCCGCCCACGCCTTCGACCCGCTGTACGCCACCGTGTACGTCCCCGCCGAGAGCGCCGCGGCCATCCCGGCGCACGCCTCCGTGGACCTCACCGTGTCGTCGGTACCGACGCAGCGGTACGGCGTGCTGCGCGGACATGTGAAGTCGGTGGACCGCACCGCCCAGTCCGCCCAGTCGATCGCCGCCTTTCTCGGGGACAGCCAGTTGGGCGAGCAGTTCACGAAGAAGGGCCGCCCGGTGGCGGTCCTGGTCGAGCTCGACAAGGCGTCCGGCACGAAGAGCGGCTACCAGTGGTCGTCCGCTGACGGGCCGCCGTACAAGCTCGACTCCATGACCCTCGCCGGCGGTTCGATCCGGCTGGCCGACCAGCGTCCCGTCGATTGGCTGCTGCCGTGAGCACCACCCAGGAAACCCGCGGCCGCAGACGGGCCGCCCCCGCCCGGCGTCCGGTCCCCAAGTCCCGTGGCGGCACGGTCCGTACACCGACCGTGCTCCAGATGGAGGCCGTCGAGTGCGGCGCCGCCTCCCTCGCGATGGTGCTCGGCCACTACGGCCGGCACGTCCCGCTGGAGGAGCTGCGCATCGCGTGCGGTGTCTCCCGCGACGGCTCGCGCGCCAGCAACCTGCTGAAGGCGGCCCGCAGCTACGGCCTGACCGCCAAGGGCATGCAGATGGACCTGGCGGCCCTGGCCGAGGTCGCGGCGCCGGCCATCCTGTTCTGGGAGTTCAACCACTACGTCGTATACGACGGCATGGGCCGCCGCTTCGGCCGGCGCGGGGTGTACATCAACGACCCCGCCAAGGGCCGCCGGTTCGTGCCCATGGAGGAGTTCGACGGCAGCTTCACCGGTGTCGTGCTCGTGCTGGAGCCGGGCGACGGCTTCAGCAAGGGCGGGCGCAAGCCCGGCGTGCTCGGCGCGATGCCGGCCCGGCTGCGCGGCACCGCGGGCACCCTGCCCGCCGCCGTACTGGCCAGCCTGCTGCTGGTGGCGGTGGGCGCGGCGGTGCCCGCGCTCAGCCGTACCTATATCGACATGTTCCTCATCGGCGGGCAGACCTCGCTGCTGGGCGTGCTGTTCGCGTCGATGGCCACCTGCGTCCTGCTCACCCTGGTGCTGACCTGGCTCCAGCAGGCCAACCTGCTGCACGGCCGGATCATCTCCTCCACCCTCTCCAGCGCCCGCTTCCTGCGCCATCTGCTGCGGCTGCCGGTCACGTTCTTCTCCCAGCGCAGCCCGGCCGACCTGGTGCAGCGGCTGCAGTCCAACGACCAGGTCGCCGAGACGCTGGCCCGCGACCTCGCGGCGGCGGGCGTGGACGCGATCGTGGTCGTGCTGTACGCCGTACTGCTCTACACCTACGACCCGCAACTGACGTTCGTCGGCATCGGCGTGGCCCTGCTGAACGTGGTGGCCATGCGGCTGGTCGTACGGCTGCGCGCGACCCGGACGGCGAAGCTGCGGGCGGACACCGCGCGGCTCACCAACACGTCGTACACCGGCCTTCAGCTGATCGAGACGATGAAGGCGACCGGTGGCGAGGACGGCTACTTCCGCAAGTGGGCCGGGCAGCACGCCGCCACGCTGGAGGAGCAGCAGCGGCTCGGCGTGCCGAGTGCCTGGCTCGGGGTGGTCGCGCCGACCCTGGCCACGCTCAACAGCGCGCTGATCCTGTGGATCGGCGGCCTGCGGGCGGTCGAGGGTCACCTCTCGGTGGGTCTGCTGGTCGCCTTCCAGGCGCTGGTCACCCGCTTCACCGCGCCCCTCACCCGGCTCAACGGCGTGGCGGGCCGCATCCAGGACTTCGCGGCCGACGTGGCCCGGCTGAAGGACGTGGAGAACTTCCAGGCCGACCCCCTCTACGCCCGCCCCGGCGGCAGCGACTCGACACGCCGGCTGCACGGGCACGTCGAGCTGGAGAACGTCACCTTCGGCTACAGCCCGCTGGACCAGCCGCTGCTGACCGCATTCGACCTGACCGTGGGTCCCGGGCAGCAGGTGGCGCTGGTGGGCGGCTCGGGCAGCGGCAAGTCGACGGTGTCCAGGCTGATCTCGGGTCTGTACGCGCCCTGGGACGGCGTGATCCGCATCGACGGCCGACGCCTGGAGGACATCCCGCGCGGCGCGCTCGCCTCCTCCGTCTCCTTCGTGGACCAGGACGTGTTCCTCTTCGAGGGCTCGGTCCGCGACAACGTGGCCCTGTGGGATCCCTCGGTCCCGGACGAGGCCGTGGTGGAGGCACTGAAGGACGCGGCCCTGTACGACGTGGTGATGCGCCGGCCCGGCGGTATCCACAGCAAGGTCGAGCAGGACGGCCGGAACTTCTCCGGCGGGCAGCGCCAGCGCCTGGAGATCGCCCGGGCGCTGGTGCGGCGGCCCAGCATCCTCGTCCTGGACGAGGTGACCAGCGCGCTGGACGCGGAGACCGAGCTGGTCGTGATGGACAACCTGCGCCGGCGCGGCTGCGCCTGCGTGGTGATCGCCCACCGGCTGAGCACCGTCCGGGACAGCGACGAGATCGTGGTGCTCCAGCACGGCGCGGTCGTGGAGCGCGGGCGGCACGAGGAGCTGGTGGCGCACGCAGGCGCGTACGCCGCGCTGGTCAGGGAGCGGTGAGATGACGACCGTCGGCGAAGGTGACCTGGTGCTCGGTGCGCTGGGGTCCATGGGCACGCGCATCGACTGCGCGGGCTTCAACCGGCTGGACCTGGAAGGCCCGCAGGTGCTGTGGCTGGTCGCGGGCGGCGCCCTGGACCTGTTCGCGGTGGACGCCGCCCAGCAGGGCCACTGGCACCACCTCGGCCGGCTGGAGGCGGGCTCGCTGCTGCTCGGCCCGGTCGCCGGACCCCAGCACACCCTGGTGGCCCGCCCGGTCCGCGACTGCGTGGTCCACCGCGTCAACCTGCGTGAGCTGTACCAGCCCGCCCACACCCAGACCTGGTCGTACGACGAGTACGGCAACCCGCAGTACGTGCCGCCCGCTTCGAGCCCGCTGGAGTACGCCCTGGCGCTGGGTGTCGGCCGTGGTCTGTCGGTCCTCTTCCAGGCGCCGATGGCCGAGGAGCGGGCCGCGGCACCCGCCGACGACGACGTGTTCTGGATGCAGGTGCCGCCGGGCAGCGTCCAGTACGGCTCGCTGTACGGCGCGGAGGCGGCCGCCGACCTGCTGATGGACCCCGCGCTGTGGCAGAGCATGGTCGACCAGCAGTACCGGCTGCTGACCGCGCTGGACCGGTGGATCGAGCAGTTGGAGCGCACCCACGAAACGCGCACGGCCGCCGGGATCAAGGCCGGTGAGGCGGTCCGCGCCCAGGCCGACCAGACCCTGCTGGCCTCCATCGGCAAGCGCTCGGCCCGCCGTACGACGGCTGCCGACGCCGACGCCAGCTACGCGGCCTGCAAGCTGGTCGCCGAGGCGGCCGGGATCACCCTCGCCGAGCCCGCGCAGAGCGGCACCGAGAGCGAGCGCCTCGACCCGGTCGAGCGGGTCGCCCTGGCCTCCCGGGTGCGCACCCGTGCCGTGCGGCTCGACGGCCGCTGGTGGCGGGAGAACGTGGGCCCGCTGGTCGGGCACCGGGCGCTGTCCGGCGCGCCGGTCGCCCTGCTGTGGCGGCGCGGCGGCTATGTGGCCGTACAGCCGGCGACCGGACGCGAGACCCCGGTCGAGAAGGCGAACGCGGAGGAGTTCGAGCCGCGCGCGGTGATGTTCTACCGGCCGCTGCCCGAGCGGCGGCTCACCCCGCTCGGGCTGCTCCGGTTCAGCCTGCGCGGCACCCGCGGCGACGTGCTCAACCTGATGCTCGCCGGGCTGGTGACGGTGGCGATCGGCGCGCTGGTGCCGATCGCGACGGGCAAGGTGCTCGGCGAGTATGTGCCGAAGGCCCAGGTGGGCCTGATCGTGCAGGTCTGCCTGGCGGTGATGATCAGCGGCGTCGTGTCGGCCGCGTTCA
This sequence comes from Streptomyces cellostaticus, assembly GCF_001513965.1. GTDB lineage: Bacteria > Actinomycetota > Actinomycetes > Streptomycetales > Streptomycetaceae > Streptomyces > Streptomyces cellostaticus. Next base: position 519,790 of record NZ_KQ948017.1, read on the forward strand.
CGCTGTTGGAGAACCTGACCATCCTGCGCCTGGAGGGCCGTATCGAGTCGGCGCTCCAGCCGGCCGTCTGGGACCGGCTGCTCAGGCTCCCGACCCGGTTCTTCACGCAGCGCTCCACCGGTGAACTCGCGAGTGCGGCCATGGGCATCAGCGCGATCCGGCGGCTGCTGGCGGGCGTCGGCCCGGTGGTCGCCCAGTCGGTGACGGTCGGCGCGATGAACCTGGGCCTGCTGTTCTGGTACAGCACGGCGATGGCCATGGCGGCGATCGGCATGCTCGTCGTCATCGCGGCCGTGTTCCTGGGGCTCGGGCTGTGGCAGGTGCGCTGGCAGCGCCGGCTCGTGGTGCTCGGCAACAAGCTGAACAACCAGGCCTTCCAGACGCTGCGGGGCCTGCCGAAGCTGCGGGTGGCGGCGGCGGAGAACTACGCGTACGCCGCCTGGGCCCGTCAGTTCGCGCACAGCCGGGAACTCCAGCAGAAGGTCGGCCGGATCAAGAACCTCACCTCGGTGCTGGGGGCGGTCTATCTGCCGGTGTGCACCCTGCTGATGTTCATGCTGCTGGCCGGTCCGGCGAAGGGCGCGATGTCGGCGGCGGCCTTCCTCACCTTCAACACCTCGGTGACGATGGTGCTGACCTCGGTCACCCAGCTCACGGGTTCGTTCGTCTCGGCGGTGGCCGCGCTGCCGCTGTTCGAGGAGATCAGGCCGGTGCTGGACGCCACGCCCGAGGTGCGCACGGCGAGCACCCGCCCGGGCCCGCTGTCCGGCGCGGTGGAGGCCCGCCGGCTCTCCTTCCGGTACGCCGACGACGGCCCGCTCGTCCTGGACGACGTGTCCTTCAGCGTCCGGCCGGGCGAGTTCGTGGCGGTCGTCGGCCCGAGCGGCTGCGGCAAATCCACACTCCTGCGGCTGCTCATCGGCTTCGACAAGCCGGTCTCGGGCAGCGTCCTGTACGACGGGCAGGACCTGGCGGCCCTCGACCAGTCGGCGGTGCGCCGCCAGTGCGGGGTCGTCCTCCAGCACGCGCAGCCCTTCACCGGTTCCATCCTGGACGTCATCTGCGGCACCGAGCCGTACACGCCGGAGGAGGCGATGGCGGCGGCCGAGATGGCGGGTCTCGCGGAGGACATCAAGCGCATGCCGATGGGCCTGCACACGATCGTCGCGGGCAACGGCGCGATCTCCGGCGGCCAGCGCCAGCGCCTGATGATCGCCCAGGCGCTGATCCGCCGCCCGCGGATCCTCTTCTTCGACGAGGCGACCAGCGCCCTGGACAACGACACCCAGCGCATCGTCATCGACAGCACCCGCAAGCTGAATGCCACGCGCATCGTCATCGCCCACCGTCTGTCGACGGTGCTGGACGCGGACCGGGTCGTCGTGATGGAGGACGGCAAGGTCATCCAGCAGGGCCCGCCCGCGCAGCTGCTCGCCGACACCGGGGGGCGACTGCACGAGCTGGTGCGCAGGCAGCTGGCGTAGGGCGTCCGGCACCGCCGGCCCGGACGATCCTGCGACCGTGGGGCCGTCTTCCGGTCCCGGCCCGGCAGGCCGGCCTGCTCCTGCGTGGTGCCCGGGTGTTCGCCGGATGAGGGGCAGGGGTCAGTCCAGCCCCGGCACGGGTGCGCCCGAGGGCACCCCGGCTCCGGTGTAGCCGTCGTAGAACTCCCTCCAGGGTGCGCTCGCCCCGGCGTGGGGTCCTTCGAAGTGTTCGCCGCGTGCCCTGGCGTCCAGGGCGGCCAGGCACACCTCCCAGCCGGCGCCGTTGCGCGCGGCGGTGTTCTCGGCGCCGAGGACGTTGGTGAGCGTGAACCGGGTGCGTCCCTCGGCGGCCTCTTCCAGGTCGAAGCGGAGTTCGTCGCCGCCCCACTCGAAGGACAGGTGCCGGGGCGGGTCGACGGCGAGCACCCGGCCGGTGGACTCCGGCATGCCGGGGTCGCCGCTGAAGCGGATGGCGGCGCCGGGACGCAGGTCCAGCTCGGCGCGGGAGGGGAACCAGGCCGCGAGTTCGTCCGGGTCGGTCACGAAGTGCCAGACGTGATCGACCGGGTGGTCGTAGGTACGGCTGAACCGGACGGCGGGACGGCCGTCCTCCAGGGTCAGATAGGTACCGGTGAGGTCGACGGGCATGGTGCTCGGTCCTTCGCGGTGGGGTTTCAGGTGCGGCAGGGGCGCCCGCATGCCTCCACGATCTCCCCGACGGCCCGCCGACGGAAACGAAACGTTGCCGTTTCGTTCGAGCCGCTCCAGGCTCGACGTGTACGAAATAGTTTCGTTTACGGGCTGCTCGTGTTCCCGCTTCGAACGACTTCCCTGGAGTGGTTCCCGATGTCCCGGAAGACCCTGACCGACGGCGACCGCACGGCCGCCGTGGAGGCGCCGCCGGCCGCCTCCCCCCAGCGCTGGTGGATCCTCGCTGTCATCGCCGTCGCCCCAGCTGATGGTGGTGCTCGACGCCACGATCGTGAACATCGCCCTGCCCTCGGCCCAGGCCGACCTCGGCTTCTCCGACGGCAGCCGGCTGGGGGTCCCCCCACGCCCTTGAGGCAGTGGGGGAGGATCGTGACCGCCTACGCGCCGGCCTTCGCCTCGCTGCTGCTGCTCGGCGGCCGGACAGCCGACCTGTTCGGCCGCAAGCCCGCCTTCCTCGTCGACGTCGCGGGCTTCGCCGCGGCCTCAGGTCGGCGGGCTTCTTCGCCGCGGGCACGGTCATCGCGTTCCTGCTCTACCGGCGCGGAGTGCCGCAACAGGACGCCGTGACCACGCAGGTCGTCCACATGTGACCGCCGCGCACGCCAGGAGGGGCCGCCGTCAGCAGGGAGACGGCGGCCCCTCGCGGTGCCATGGTGGATGTATGCGCAAGACGAGCGCGGTACTCGGCAGCGCCCTGTTCCTCGTCCTCATCACGGGCAGCGTGTCGGTTCTGGTGCCCTGGTTGCTGACGGACGGCTGGCAGGCCGGGCACTGGTGGCCACCGCTGCGGCTGATCGGGCTGCTGCCCGTGGCCGCCGGGGCGGCGGTGATCCTGGATGCCTTCGCCCGGTTCGCTCTGGAAGGCCTCGGCACGCCGTCACCGGTGGCGCCACCCGAACGGCTGGTGGTGAACGGGCCGTACCGGTTCGTACGCAATCCGGTCTACATCGCGGTCGTCGCCGTAATCTGCGGCCAGGCCCTGCTGCTCGCCCGCCCGGTGCTGTTCGGCTACGCCGCCGTTATCGGAGTGCTGACCTGGGCCTTCGTCCGCTGGTCCGAGGAGCCGGGGCTGGTGCGCCGGTTCGGCGCGGAGTACGAACACTACCGGCGGGCCGTACCGGCCTGGCGGCCGCGGCGCACGCCCTGGCGGGGCACGTGAGACCGCGGCGGCGGGTCGTGCATCGTTGGTTTTCGCCGCTCCCCGGAAGGCCCCCCACGGACCTGTCCGGGGAGCGGCTGTGAGCCCGGGAACCGGAGGGCGGCCCCACTCCGCCCACCGATCCCGGTGCGAGATCGCAGGTACCCGATCCAGGGGGCCGCACTCCCCAGTTGCGAGCCTGATCCGGCGATTCGGGGACCCTGCGATCCCGGTCCCTAGAACGCGAAGACGCTGCTGTCCAGAGCGTCCTTCACGCAGGTGTTACCGAAGACGCGCTCGTAGGAGACGCGCTTGCCCTGCCATACCCCCTGGACCGTGACCACTACCGGGTCCCACAGCTTGGTGCACCACACGTCGCCGCGGGGCTTGAGGGCCGCGAAGTCGCCGCCGACGCCACGCAGTTCGGCGCAGGCCTGAGCCGCAGCCGGATGGGTGCCGGAGGCAGTCGGGGCGCAGTTCAGGGTGACGGCGCGCTCCGGAGTCGCCGCGACCGCATTGTCGCCGTGGCCGGTGGTGAGCACCAGCGCCGAGGGGGCGTAGAGCGACGACGGGGCGGCGTGCGGTGCAGCGGCGGCAGCCCCGATCAGGGGTCCGCAAACGGTCGTGGCCGCAAGGCCAAGGGTCGCTGCCCAGCGCGCGGTGTTCCGCATTGTGTGCATCCTTCCGCTCGAATAGACGGTTGCTCACTCCGGCCCGGTCTGCGCCGGAGCGGCGAGCGCCACTCTGCCGAGTCCGCCGTCGAAACACACATCCAACCCATAGCTTTCAGTAACCTTGCGTGTTGAATCAGTGGCGTGAAGTCACGGAAATCGAACAGGTCGACCGCATAATTGAGCGGTTCTCGATCGATGGATGCGGCCAGATGGCCGAAAAAGACCGCCTCGTTAATAGGCCTGAAACATTCCGGCTTCGCCTGTGGCGAACCCCTTCACGACCCCTTCACGACTCCTTGCGTTCATGAAGGAGCCGGAGTCACCCTCATTACATGATTACAACGGAGCAGACAGAGAAGCTGCGCGGCTGGTTCGCGGGCCGACTGAGCGACGATCTCTTCGCGGAACTGGTCGAGGTGACCGCGGACCGCGAGGAGATCACCGTGATCGGGCGCATCCCCGAGCCCCGGCTCACCGAGGGCGCCTCGGACGCCGAGCGGGAGGCCGCCGTACAGGCGCGGATCCACGAGTTCCGGGAGCGGACCCGCGAGGCCCGGATCGAGGTGGCCCGCGAGGCCGAGCACCGGTTCCGCCGCAAGGTGTCCTGGGGCGTGGTGTGCGGCGCGGAGCGCGCCCTGTTCACGCATGTGGCGGCGCCGGTGATGACCCGGCTGCGACAGCCCGAGCGGCAGGTCCTGGACACCTTGATCGCCGGGGGCGTCGCGCGCAGCCGCAGTGACGCCCTCGCCTGGTGCGTGCGCCTGGTCCAGCGCCACACCGACGACTGGCTGACCGAGCTGCGCGAGTCCCTGGAACACGTCCAGCGGGTCCGGGCGCAGGGCCCGGACACGGAGGAGGTGGCTGATTCCTCCACTGATGACGGCGCAGATGGATGAATCGTCCTCTGGCAGGGGTCTTCGCCGGCGCCGTACCGTCGGCAGACCCCTCGAGGACGGCCTCCCGCCCGCGTCGCACACCCCTGCGGCACCGGCGGTCGTTCGCCACCGCCGCGCCACCAAGCGCTCCACCGCCGCAGCCTCGCCGGAGCCCCCTTGAGCCCTCAGTCCCCCGACTCCCCCACCGCGCCGCCGCCCTCCCTCACCGAGGTCGAGCCCTACGGCGTCGAGCGCATCCCCGACGCGGACCGCACCGCGACCCCGCTCGACCTCTTCCGGGTCGCCTTCGGCGGCGCCAACACCTTCTCCACCTGCGTCCTCGGCGCGTTCCCGATCCTCTTCGGGCTCTCCTTCCGGCAGGGACTCGCGGCCACCGTCCTCGGTGTCGTCGCAGGCGCCCTGATCCTGTGCCCGATGGCGGTGTTCGGCCCGGTCAACGGCACCAACAACGCGGTCTCGTCCTCCGCGCACCTGGGCGTGCACGGCCGGGTGGTCGGCTCGTTCCTGTCGCTGCTGACCGCCGTCGCCTTCTTCTCCATCTCGGTGTGGAGCTCCGGAGACGCCCTGGTCGGCGGCGCGCACCGGCTGTTCGGCCTGGAGCGCGGCACGCTGTCCTACGTCGTCGCGTACGCGCTGTTCGCGGGGCTGGTCCTCGCCGTGTGCGTGTACGGCTTCCGGTTCATGCTGTTCGTCAACAAGATCGCGGTGACCTCGGCGACCGTGCTGTTCCTGCTCGGCGCGATCGCCTTCGCCGGTGACTTCGACCCGTCGTACGCCGGTGTGTTCACGGCCTCGGCGGACGCGGCGACCAAGTCACTGTTCTGGCCGTCGTTCATAGGCGCGGCCCTGATCGTCCTCTCCAACCCGGTGTCGTTCGGCGCGTTCCTCGGCGACTGGTCGCGCTACATCCCGGCCGCCACCCCGCGCCGCAAGGTGGTCGGGGCCGCGTTCCTCTCCCAGATCGCGACGCTGCTGCCGTTCGTCTTCGGCCTGGCGACCGCGAGCATCATCGCGACGAAGGCGCCGAAGTACGTCGACCCGGCCGCGCCCGACTTCGTGGGCGGACTGCTGGCGATCTCGCCGAGCTGGTTCTTCCTGCCGGTGTGCCTGCTGGCACTGATCGGCGGTATGTCGACGGGCACGACCTCGCTGTACGGCACGGGCCTGGACTTCTCGTCGGTGTTCCCGAAGCTGTCCCGTGTCCAGGCGACGCTGCTGGTCGGCGTGGTGTCCATCGCGTTCATCTTCATCGGCCGGTTCGGGCTGGACCTCGTGCAGTCCATCTCGACGTTCGCCACGATGATCATCACCTGCACCACGCCGTGGATGGTCGTGATGATGCTCGGCTTCCACACCCGGCGCGGCTGGTACGACCCCGACGCGCTCCAGGTCTTCAACCGGCGCCAGCGCGGCGGCCGTTACTGGTTCGCGCACGGCTGGAACTGGCGCGGCATGACCGCCTGGTGGGTGTCCGCGGTGATCGGCGTGCTGTTCACGAACATCCCCGGCCAGTTCGTCGGCCCGCTGGGCGACCTGGCGAACGGCGTCGACATCAGCCTGCCCCTGTCGCTCACGGTGGCCGCCGTCCTGTTCCTGACGCTCCTGCGGCTGTTCCCCGAACCCCGGGCGGCGTACGGCCCCGAGGGCGCGCGGCTGGCCCGTACCGTCGAGGCTCCGGTGCCGCCGATCACCGGTCCGGGTGCTCCGGCGGACGACGTGCCGACCGCGCTCGCGGCGGAGGGCGGCCGATGAGCGGCTGGCTCGATCTGTCGGTGCCCGTGGTCACCGGGATGCCCGTGTATCCCGGTGACCCGGAGGTCACGGTCTCCCCCGCCCTGCGGGCGCCGGCCGACGGCGTCAACGTCCTGGCCCTGCACCTGGGTTCACAGTCCGGCACGCACCTCGACGCGCCGTACCACGTGGACGACGCCTGGCCCCGCCTGGACGAGCTGCCGCTGGACCGGTTCGCCGGTCGCGCGGTCGTGGCCGACCTCCGGGGGCTGCCCGCTCGGTCGCCGATCACGCCGGCCCTGCTGGCCCCTGCGCTCGACGCGCTCGCGGCGGCACCCGGCGCGCTGCTGCTGCTCGCCACGGGCTGGTCGGCGCACTGGGGCACCGACATGTACCTCGCCCACCCCTGGCTGACTCCCGAGGCCGCCGAGGCCGTCGTGGCGGCCGGCACCCGGACCGTGGCCGTGGACGCGCTCAGCGTCGACCCGACTCCCCCGCCGGGCGATCCGCACGCCGGCTCCGGCCTGCCGGCCCATCGGGTGCTGTGCGGCGCGGGCGGGGTGATCGCCGAGAACCTGACCGGGCTGGAACGGCTGGTGGGCGCGGAGGAGGTCGAGGTGTTCCTCTTTCCGCTCAGGCTCCGCGGGGCGGACGGTGCTCCGGTACGGGCCATCGCCCGGGTCGGCTGAGCGCCTCGCAGGCCCTCCCCGGCGCCTCGCAGGCCCTCCCCGGTGGACGAGCCCGCGCCTGCCCATGTGCCCGGCCGGCCCGCGACCGGAATGACCAACTCCAGGCCCTTGATACGGAGTTGCCGGATCGATCCGGTACGTTGACGGCCATGACCGACTTCATACTGGTGGCGGGCGCCTGGCTCGGGGCATGGGCGTGGGACGAGGTGGCGGCCGACCTGCGCGCCGCCGGCCATGAGGTGCACGCCCTCACCCTGTCCGGGCTGGCCGAGAAGAAGGAGCTGCCCGCGGGGCAGCAGATCCATGTCCAGGACATCGTCGACGAGGTCGAGCGGCTGGATCTGCGGGACGTCGTCCTGGTCGGGCACAGCTACTCGGGCGTGCCGGTCGGGCAGGCGGCCGAACGGATCGGCGACCGGCTGCGCCGCGTGGTGTTCGTCGACTCCAACCTGCCCGCGGACGGCGTGTCGTTCCTCGACGCCTTCCCCAGCGACCACATCCGTGCCGCCCTCGCCGAGCAGGACGGCGTGTGGCCGCTCCTCGCCCCGGCGGCCTACGCGAACCAGGACCTCACCGACGAGCAGATCGCCCGTCTCGTCGGCGAGGGCACCCCGCACCCGGCCGCCACGCTCACCGAACCGGCCGTGCTCAAGCGCCCGCCGGCCGAGCTGCCGGCGACGTACATCAAGTGCGTGCTGGACGGCCGCCCGCCGCTGCCCGCCGTGACCGAGGCGCTCGAGGGCGGGCGCTGGGAGCTGGTGGAGCTGAACACCGGTCACTGGCCGATGTTCTCCAGGCCGCGGGATCTGGCCCGGATCCTGAACGAGGCGGCCACCCGCGGCTGAAGCCGCCGCCTACCCGCCAGTATCGTCGGGGTGCACGCGTACTCAGCGACGAGCGGCGGGAGCGCCGGATGGCCAAGCACTGGGCGGACTTCCAGTACGAGATCTATCTGAACGGGATGACGGGTGCCGTGCCCCGGCTGCCCACCGACCTGACCCGGCTGGAGGAACTGGCCGAACACCGGCTCGGCCCCGGCCCGGTGGGCTATGTGGCGGGCAGTGCGGGCGAGGGGAGCACGGCGCGCGCCAACCGGGCGGCCCTCGACCGGCGCCGGATCGTGCCGCGCATGCTCAGGGATGTGCAGGAGCGCGATCTGTCGGTGGAGGTGCTGGGGCGCGCTCTGCCGGCGCCGCTGGCGCTGGCTCCGGTGGGCACGATATCGATCATGCATCCGGACGCCGAGTCCGCCGTCGCCCGGGCGGCCGCAGCGCACGGCGTGCCGTACGTCCTGTCGTCGGCGTCCAGTACGCCGATGGAGCAGGTGGCCGAGGAGATGGGGGACGCCGAGCGGTGGTTCCAGCTGTACTGGGGCAAGGACCGCGAGGTGACCCGGAGTTTCCTCGGCCGGGCGAAGGCCGCCGGGTTCACGGTGCTGGTCGTCACCCTGGACACACCGATGATGGCCTGGCGGCCACGCGATCTCGACCAGGCGTATCTGCCGTTCCTGCACGGGGTGGGCACCGCCAACTACTTCACCGACCCGGCCTTCCGGGCGGGCCTCGCCCAACCCGTCCACGAGGACCCGAACGCCGCCGTCCGGCACTTCCTCGGCCTGTTCGGGGACGCGAGCCACACCTGGCCGGACCTCGCCTTCCTGCGGGAGCACTGGGACGGGCCGATCGTCCTCAAGGGCGTCCTGCACCCGGACGACGCCCGGCTCGCCGCGGACGCCGGGATGGACGGGGTGGTGGTCTCCAACCACGGCGGCCGGCAGGTGGCCGGCTCGGTCGCCGCGGCCGACGCGCTGCCCGGCGTCGCGGCCGCGGTCGGCGACCGGCTGACGGTGTTGTTCGACAGCGGGGTGCGCACCGGGGCCGACGTGTTCAAGGCGCTCGCCCTCGGCGCGCGGGCGGTGCTGCTCGGGCGGCCGTACGTCTACGGGCTCGGCCTGGACGGGCAGGCGGGCGTCGAGCATGTGATCCGCTGCGCACTCGCGGAGTTCGACCTCACCCTCGCCCTGTCCGGACACGCCACACCCGCGACAGTCACCGCGGACGACCTCACCGAGACACCCATCTGAGGCCCGACGGGCGCCCACCGGGCCTCACACACCCCGCGGGCGCCCGCCGCCAACCCTGGCCCTGCACCCCGCTCGCGTCTCGCCGCACTGCACCGGCCGAGTCCCGCCGACAGTCCGGCCCCGCCACCGGCCCGTGTCCCGCCGACAGCCCCGGCCTCGTCACCGACCCGTGTCCCGCACCAGACCACATCTGGCCACCAGGCCCCTCCCCGACCGACCGCACCCCGCCAGCAGACCCCCCCTCCCCCAACCGACCACACCCCACCGACAAAGCCAGCCCCGCCACCAGACCACAACCCACCACCACACCACACCCCACGGACAAACCCAGCCCCGCCACCAGACCACGTCTGACCGCCAGGCCGCCTCCCCAACCGACCACGCCCCGCCCACAGCCCAAGCCCCGTCACCGGCCCGCGGCCGACCGCGTGCCGCCCGTCGACCGAGTGCCTGCGTCGGTCGGGTCCCACCCCGCGGAAACCGGTGTCGCCCTTGGACGCGGCGGGACACGGTGCCGGGGGCTACGTGCCCGTCCCCGGCAGTTCTGCCGGCTGTGCGGAGGGTCCGTCGGTGCCGGCGATCGACAGAGAGCCGGGGCCGGCCGACGGCCCGTCGGTCAGCCAGCGCTGGTCGGCGGAGCGGTCCCGGACCTTGACGACGATGTCGGCGCCCGCGTCCTCGCCCGCCGGGGCGAGGGCGAGGGTCTCGTCCCAGCGGGGCAGCAACTCGCCCTGCACGGTGAGGTCGTAGCGCACGTCGTCCTCCCGCTTCGCGCCGGAGCCGGCGCAGGTGCCGAGGATGACCACGCCGGCGTCGGCGTGCGAGTCCAGGCACAGGCCGGAGTCGGCCGCGCTGCGCAGCAGCCCGTCGGTGTCGTACCTCCACTGCTGTGTCGGCGCGGCGGAGCAGACCGCGAGCACCGCGCTCGCGCCGGCCGCGGGCTTGCCCTTGATGTCCAGGCACAGATCGGCGGCGGCGTTGTGCAGCCGGTTCGGCCGGCCGGCCGAGGGCAGTCCCGCCGTGCCGGGCGCCGTGGCGGAGGCGGGCGGGGACTGGCCGTCGGTGCCGGGGGCCGCGCCCGTCGAGGCGACCGGGTCGGTGCCGTCGCCGCCGGACGGCCACACGCTGATCACGAGGACGGTCGCGAGCAGCCCGGCCGAGGCGACGCCGACGCTGGTGAGCAGCGTCCTGGACGACCAGCCGACCCGGGACGCAGCCCGGTCGGCCTCCCGCGCGCGGCGCGCGGGCACGGGGACCCGGTCGACCGCCCCCGGCTCCGCGCCGCCCCGTCGGCGTCCGCCGGGCACCGGGACCCGGGCCAGCAGCCCGGGCTTTCCGCCGCCGTGCCGGCGTCCGCCGGAGCGCCGGGAGGTGCTGCGGGTGCGGGCGGGGCCCGGCCCGCGGCGGCCCGGGCGCGAGTCGAGGTAGCGGCGGGCGCCCCAGCCGAGGACCGCTTCGGCGAGCAGTACGCCGAGTCCGGCCTCGATCTGCCCCAGTTGCTCGGCGGCGTGCCGGCAGTAGGGGCAGGCGGCGAGGTGCTGCTGGACGTCCGGCAGCAGGGCGCCGCCGCGGCGGATGGGCCCGTCGAGAAGGCGGTTGTAGTGGCGGCAGTCGGTGCTCGGCGCGAGTTCCCGGTGGGCGCGGACACAGCCTTCCCGGAATGTCTCGCGGGCTTGTTCGAGTGCGGTCGCCGCGCTGTCGAAGTCCATGCCGAGCAGGCCCGCGGGGACGTTTATCGGCTCGGCCTCGACCTCGGTGTGCCACAGCAACGCCTGTTCGAGCCGGGGAAGGCTGCGGAATGAACGTTCGGAGAGTGCACGGTTTTCCGGTATCAGGGTCTTCGCGGTGCGCATACCGCGGCCCCCGGCGGGTTTGAGAAGTCCGGGCAGTACGGAGGCTATTCGGTCCGTGGCGGACCAGTTCACGACCGTGTCCCGCACGGCCACGAGCAGGCGGGGCCTGAGCGCCTCGGCCGGTTCGCCGAGCGCGAGCCGGTCGAGGACCTGGTGGAAGGCGGCGGCGGTGACCATGTGGGCGAGGGGCCCGGGTGCGGCCAGGCAGATGACCGCGTAGTCCTGCACCGGCTGCCAGTGCCGGGCCATCAGCAGCGCGGCGGACCGGGCGGCCTCCGCGTCGGAACCGGCGCGCAGTGGTGCGGCGACGGACTCGTCGGACTCTCCGGGATCGCCGCCGGAGGGCGGGTAGGGAGGACAAGGGGGGTGGGGGGTGGGCACGGAGCGGATTCCTTTGATGCGTATGGTGCGTTGGTGACGAACCTCGGGGATGCGCGCGAGGGGAGCGGGAATTCGCCGATGCCGTAGCGGCCCGGTTCCCCAACTACCGGAAGAATCCCGGTCATTATCCCCCGCACGAGTGTTTCAACCCTTGCACAACCTCCACACACGCAACAAGGCGCGCGTAAGACATCGGCAGGTTTGAAAGAAAGTCAGAAATCAGGCAGGGAACCCAGGTCCGGTACGGCGGCTTTCGGCTTTCCCCGTGCCCCGTGTGAAGGGCGCGCACGCACCGGCGGGCCGCGCACGCTCCCCGGGCACACGGCCCGGGAGTGGACTGGGATCCGGCCCTTCTCGGAAGGCCCCGCGCAGGACGGCGGTTCTGCGCGAAGCCGGCCGCCGGCCCCGTTCCTCCCGCCCTCGGGGCCCCGGCCGGCGGCCCCGGCGGCTTCCCCCGCCGGCCGGGGCGGTGTCAGATCTGCCAGGAACGGAGCCGGTCGGCCGCGCCGTACACGTCGGTCTTGCCGGACATCAGGTCGCGGGCGAGGTCGACGAGGGCTCCGTAGGGCGGGTCGATGCCGACGCCGCTCGTGAACATGTAGGCCACGGCGGTGGCGCAGGCGAAGCGGGCGTTGGCCGCGGGCAGCGGCTTGAGGACGGCGAGGGTGTGCAGCAGGGCGGCGGCCCGCCAGGCGGGGTCGGAGTCCACGCCGAGCCGGGGCGGGTCGACGCGGTGCCGGGCGACGGCGGCGACCAGCGCGGAGAAGTCGTCGACCGTGGGCTGGTCGGGCAGGACCTCCTCGTGCCGCTGGAGCAGCCACGGGACGTCGATGTGGATGACAGAGGGCATCGCTCAGGCGGCCTTGCCCTTGGCGGGCGACTCGTCGTCGGGGAACGCTGCTGCGAACTCCTCGGCGTGGGCGGTGAAGAAGCTCCGGAAGGCCTCCGCGCCCTCCTGCAGCGCCCGGTGCCGGGCGATGTCGGCGGCGGCGGCCTCGCGCACGAGGGCCTTCATCGACGTACCGCGCTCCTTGGCGATCTGCCGCAGGTCCTCTAGTTCGCGTTCGCTGAACTCCACGTTGAGAGCTGGCATGCCCTCACGGTACCGCGCGGGTACTTACCCGTAAATACGAGCAGGTCAAGCCCCCTTTCCCCCGGTACCTTCAGGATCTCAGAGCCAGGTCCGATTTCCGCCGGTGACCAGGCGGCGGGCCGAGCAGACTCGACAGCGAACCCATCGGGAGTCACGAGAGTCAGGAGGACCCGATGACCAGGAACACCGTCCACACCACCTGCGCGAGCCCGCTCGGCGAACTGCTGCTGACCGGCGAGGAGTCCGGCGGCCTCACCCTCACCTCGCTGTCCCTGCCGGGGCAGCGCGGCGCGCCCACGGTGCGGGCCGGGGACCGCGACGACCGGGCGTTCGCCGAGGTGCTCCGTCAGCTGGACGCGTACTTCGCCTGCCGCCTCACCCGCTTCTCCCTCCCGCTCGCCGCCACCGGTACGCCGTTCCAGCAGAGGGTGTGGCAGGCCCTGGAGGACATCCCGTACGCCACCACGACCAGCTACGGCGAACTGGCCGCGCACCTGGGCGTGCCCCGGGACGGGATCCGCACGGTGGGACAGGCACTCGGCGCCAACCCCCTGCTGCTGGTGCGCCCCTGCCACCGGGTGATCGGCACGGACGGCTCGATGCGCGGGTACGCCGGCGGGGTGGAGCGCAAGGTATGGCTGCTCACCCACGAGGGCGCGCTGCAGCCGACCCTGGTGTGACGGAAGGAGGAGTCATGGAACTCACCCGGGCCGAGGCCCGTCGCCGCGCCGCCCGCACCGACTGGACCGCGCTCATGGCCGGACTGGACGAGGACGGCAGCGCACCCACCGGCCCCCTGCTGACGCCCGGCGAGTGCGCCGAGCTTGCCGCCCTCTACGACGAGCCGGAGCTGTTCCGCACCACTGTCGACCTGGCCCGGCACCGGTTCGGGTCCGGCGCGTACCGCTACTTCACGCACGACCTGCCCGCCCCCGTGGCCGCGCTGCGCGCCGCCCTCTACCCGCATCTGCTCCCCGTCGCCCGCGACTGGGCGGCCCGCCTGGGCCGCCCGGCGCCCTGGCCGGACTCCCTGGACGCGTGGCTCGAGCGGTGCCACGCGGCCGGTCAGGACCGGTCGGCGCAGATCCTGCTCAGCCACGGTCCGGGCGACTGGAACGCCCTGCACCGGGACGTGTTCGGCGAGCTGGTCTTCCCGCTCCAGGTGGTGATCGCCCTGGACACGTACGGCACCGACTACACCGGCGGCGAGTTCCTGATGGTGGAACAGAGGCCGCGCGCCCAGTCCCGAGGGTCCGCGAGTGTCCTGCGGCAGGGGCACGGCCTGGTGTTCACGACCCGGGACCGCCCGGTACGGACGCGCCGCGGCTGGTCGGCCGGGGCGATGCGGCACGGAGTGAGCACCGTACGGTCCGGGCGGCGCCGCACGCTGGGGCTGGTGTTCCACGACGCCGCCTGACGCGGGCGGGCCCGCACGGCCCTGCCACACCCGACACCATGGGACGCGCCGTCCCAGATCCATCAGATATCAGCGCAAAACGTGTCTTATTTCCCTCATGCACTCACTTTCGCGGCGTAGCCTGCTCCGTGCCCCGATTGCTGCCGTCGGCACGGGACTCCTGCCTGCCTGCACCGACTACGGCGCCCACGCCCGCTCCGGCCCCGCGGGCATGGCGGACGGCGGGGGCTTCGTTCCCCCGGGGCCCCCTGGATATGTCGACCCGTCGGGTCCGGAGGTCCGCGCCGCCGAGCGCGCACGCGGCTCCGGCCCCGTACGCATGCTCAGGTTCACCGCCGCCGAGAGCACGCTGGACCTGGGCGGACGGCAGGTTCGGTCCTGGGCCTACCAGGAGGCGCTGCCCGGGCCGCTGGTGCGCATCACCGCCGGAGACGTCCTCAGCCTCACTCTCGCCAACCGGCTGCCCACCACGACCACACTCCACTCCCACGGCATCAGGATGCGCTGCGACATGGACGGCGCCCCGGGCCTGACCCAGCAGGCCGTCGCTCCCGGAGCCGACTTCACCTACCGCTTCACCGTCGCCCATCCGGGCACCTATCTGTTCCACTCCCACGTCGGACTCCAGCCCGACCGCGGTCTGTACGCCCCGCTCGTCGTCGACGACCCGAGGGAACCCCTCGCCTACGACCACGAATGGATCATCGTCCTGGACGACTGGGTCGACGGCGTGGACGGCTCCACCCCCGACCGGGTGCTCGGCCAGCTCAAGCCCGGCGGGGGCATGAGCATGGGAAGCATGGCCATGGGCGCCGGAGACAACCGGCCGGCCGGCCCCTCCCGTGTGCTGCGCAACTCCCACAGCCGCATGCTCCACGGGGAAGGGGGCAGCGTCGCCTATCCCTACTACCTGGTCAACGGCCGTACGGCCAGCCATCCCCGCGTGTTCCGGTGCCGGCCCGGCGAGCGCATCCGGATGCGGATCATCAACGCCGGCTCCGACACCGCCTTCCGTGTGGCGCTGGGCGGCCACACCATGACCGTCACGCACACCGACGGCTATCCCGTGGAGCCCCAGGAGACCGACGCCCTCCTCATCGGCATGGCCGAGCGGTACGACGTCCTCGTCACCGCCGAGGACGGTGTCTTCCCCTTCGTGGCGCTCGCCGAGGGCAAGAACGCCCGGGGCCTCGCCGTCCTGCGCACCGACAGCGGGAGAAGCATGCCCCCCGCCAACGTCCACCCGGACGAACTCGACGGGAAGGTCATCCCTGCCCGTCGCCTCGTTCCGGACGACTCCGTCGCCCTCGACGACAGCGACATCGACCGCGAGATGCGCATCAAGGTCACCGGCACCATGACGAAGTACGACTGGGGCTTCGACCACCATCCCTACGACGTGCGCCAGCGCCACCCGGTGCGCGCCGGTGAGCGGGTGCGGCTCACCCTCATCAACGCCACGGACATGTGGCACCCCCTGCACCTGCACGGCCACACCTTCGCCGTCACCGGACTGGACGGCGTCGGCGCGCGCAAGGACACCGCCCTGGTCCTCCCCCACCGCAAACTGGTGGTCGACTTCGACGCCGACAACCCCGGCCTGTGGATGCTCCACTGCCACAACCAGTACCACTCGGAGAGCGGGATGATGACCATCCTCGGGTACCGCAAATGACCGGGTGATCCGGCGGGGGAGCCCCGGGGGAGCTAG
>NZ_KQ948018.1:0-281112 GCF_001513965.1 Streptomyces cellostaticus
GGGTCCTTTAGGGTCGAGGCATGCGCTATGACCTGATCATCTTCGACAACGACGGCGTCCTGGTGGACAGCGAGCCGATCTCCAACCGGCTGCTGGCCGCCTATCTGACCGAGCTGGGGCACCCGACGTCGTACGAGGAATCGATCCGGGACTACATGGGCTCGGCGATGCACCGGATCCACGACCTCGTCCTGGAGCGGACCGGGCAGCGGCTGCCCGAGGACTTCGACGACGTCTTCCATGCGCGGGTCTTCGCCGCGTTCGAGCGGGAGTTGAAGCCCGTGGCAGGCGTAGGTGACGTGCTGGAGAAGCTGGCCGCGGACGGGGTGCCGTACTGCGTGGCCTCCTCCGGGAGTCATGAGCGGATCCGGGTGGGGCACCGGACGACGGGACTCGACCGCTGGTTCGCGGCGGAGAAGGTCTTCAGTTCGCAGGATGTGGGGCGGGGCAAGCCGGCGCCCGATCTCTTCCTGTACGCGGCCGAGCGGATGGATGTCGCTCCGGAGCGGTGCGCGGTCGTAGAGGACTCGCCCTTGGGCGTGCAGGCGGCCGTGGCGGCCGGGATGGACGTGTACGGGTTCACCGCGATGACGCCGGCGGAGCGGCTCGCGGGGGCCAGCCAACTCTTCTGTGGCATGGAGGAGTTGGCTGACCTGCTGGTATGACCCGCGCCATCCGGGTGGGGCTGACATTTGTCATGCGGACCACCGGACGATCGTTTCTGGTGGCCGACCCCGCCCGGCGGCGAAGCTAAGGGCATGACGAAGAACACGGGGATCCAGGGCCGCAGCAACGACCAGAAGCAGAACCCGAGCGTGCTGGACAACTTCAAGCCGCTGCTCGTGGATGTGGCGGTGCCGCTCGGCTCGTACTACCTCTTCAAGGACGCCTTCGGGATGAGCACCTTCGCGGCGCTCGCCTGGAGCAGCGTGGTGCCGGCGGTGCGGACCGTGTGGGGGCTGGTCAAGGAGCGGAAGACCAACGCCCTGGCCGGGCTCATCCTGGTCGTCAACCTCGTCTCGCTGCTGCTGAGCTTCGTCTCCGGGGACCCGCGGCTCATGCTCGCCAAGGACGGCGGGGTCAGCAGCACGGTCGCCATCGGGATCCTGGTCTCCGTCGTACTCGGCAAGCCGATGATGACCGCGGGTATGAAGCCCTTCCTGGTGAAGGGGGACGCGGCCAAGGAGGCCGCCTGGCAGCGGCTGACGTCCGGGGCGGCGGCCGGGTCCGCGGCCTTCCTGCGCAAGGAGCGGGCGTTCTCCGTCGTGTGGGGTGTGGCGCTGCTCGCCGAGTGCATCGCGCGGGTCGTGGGCGCGTACACCATTCCCCTGGACACCATGGTGTGGCTCGGCACGGTCTTCCTGATCGGGGCGATGGGGATCGGCTTCGTCGTCGGCGGTGGCCTGGCCGTCGAGCCGATGGAGAAGATGCTCGCCGCCGAGGTCGAGGCCGAGGCCGGCAAGGCCGAGACGCCCTCGGCCGCCGCCGTCGCTGCCTGAGTCGTCGCTCGGTGAAGCTGAAGGAAATTCATCTTTGGCTGGATCTACCCACAGGTACCCCGGGGCCCTACGCTCGCCGCCATGACTGATGTGCTGCGGCGCGGTAGGGCCTCGTTGGCGTTCAGCTTCTTCGCCCAGGGCGCCGCCTTCGCGCTGCTCGTGACGCGCATCCCGGCCATCCAGGACCGGTACGGCATCTCGGACGCGCTGCTGCCGGTCTTCCTGGCCGCCGTGCCGATCCTCGCCGGGGCCGGCAGTGTGACGACCGAGCAGCTGGTCAAGCGGGTACGGCCCAGCCGGCTGTTGCGCTGGTCCCAGCCGGTGGTCCTGCTGGCGCTGCTGGGCGTGGGGGCGGGCGGGCAGCTGGCCGAGCTGGCCGTGGCCCTTGGTGTGTTCGGCCTTGCGGTCGGTGCGCTGGACGCCTCGATGAACATGCTCGGGGTGAGCCTGCAGCGGACGTACCGGCGCAGCATCATGCTGAGCTTCCACGCCGCCTACAGCCTGGGCGGGATCGTGGGGGCCTCGCTGGCGTGGGTGGGGGCGCACTGGCATCTGGCGCTGTGGGTGTCGTATCTGCCGGTGGCGGCCGTACTGCTGCCCGCGGTGCTGGTGGGGAGCCGGTGGTACGTCGACGGGGATCCGGCGCCGGTGGCCGAGGAGCAGGGGGCGGGCGGGGCCGTCGTCTTCAGGCTGCTGCTGCCGCTGTGTCTGGTGATGACCTTCGCCTACATCGGGGACTCGACGGTCTCCAACTGGAGCGCGAAGTATCTGAAGGACGTGCTGGGCAGTTCCGAGCAGCTGGCGACCGTGCCGTACAACGTGTACATGGTGACCACGCTGGTGGGGCGGGCCATCGGGGACTTCGGGGTACGGCGGTTCGGGGCGGCCGCGGTCGTACGGCTCGGGGCGCTGGTGGCGGCCGGCGGGTTCGCGGTGGTGAGCGTGGCGCCGGACGCGTGGGTCGGGATGCTCGGGTTCACCCTGCTGGGGCTGGGGCTGTGTGTGCTGGTGCCGCAGACGTTCGCGGCGGCGGGGCGGTTGTTCCCAGGGGCTTCGGATGCGGCGATCGCGCGGCTCAACATCTTCAACTACGTGGGTTTCCTGGTCGGTTCGCCGTTGGTGGGGGCGCTCGGGGATGCGTGGAGCTATCGGGGGGCCATGCTGGTGCCGATGGTGTTGGTGCTGGTGACGCTGGTGTACGCCAGGTCGTTCGCGGCTCAACCGGACCGATACGGTGGCGGGCATGAGCGGCCGCGCACAGCTGATGTGGGACGAGGCAGTAACGGGCTATGACTTCGGGCCGGACCATCCGATGGATCCGGTTCGGCTGGAGCTGACCCGGAAGCTGGTGGGTGCCTTCGGGCTCGACCGGGAGATGGAGGTCGTCGCGGCGAAACCGGCCGGGGAGTCGACGCTGCGGCTGGTCCACCGGGAGGACTACATCGACGCCGTGAAGGCCGCGTCGGCGGATCCGCGGTCGGCCGACGGGTCGTACGGGCTCGGTACGGTGGACGATCCCGCGTTCGCCGGGATGCACGAGGTGTCCGCGCTGATCGCGGGGCAGTCGGTGGGGGCGGCGGAGGCGGTGTGGCGGGGGGACGCCGATCACGCCGTGAACTTCGCGGGCGGGCTGCATCATGCGATGCCCGGCGGTGCGTCGGGGTTCTGTATCTACAACGACGCGTCCCTGGCCATCGCGCGGCTGTTGGAGCTGGGCGCCGAGCGGGTCGCGTACGTGGACGTCGACGTGCATCACGGGGACGGGGTGCAGGCCGCGTTCTGGGAGGATCCGCGGGTTCTGACGATTTCGCTGCACGAGCATCCTCGTACGTTGTTCCCGCAGACCGGGTGGCCGCAGGAGACCGGGGCCGGGGCGGGCGAGGGGGCGGCCGTGAACGTGGCGTTGCCTGCGGGGACCGGGGATGCGGGGTGGCTGCGGGCGTTTCACGCGGTGGTGCCGGAGCTGCTCGCCGAGTTCCGGCCGCAGGTGGTGGTTTCGCAGCATGGGGCCGATACGCACTTCGAGGATCCGCTGGCGCATCTTGCGGTGTCGTTGGATGCGCAGCGGGCTGTGCAGGTGGCGTGTCATGAGCTGGCGCATGAGCATGCGGGTGGGAAGTGGGTCGCGTTGGGCGGCGGCGGATATGCCGTGGTGGATGTGGTGCCGCGGTCGTGGACGCACCTGGTGGGGATTGCCGCGGGGCGGGAGGTCGCTCCCGAGGCGGTGATTCCTGAGGGGTGGCGGCGGGACGTGTTCGCCCGGACTCGGCAGTTGGCTCCTCAGCGGATGACTGATGGGCGGTGGCCGGTGTCCTTTGCTTCCTGGGAGTCGGGGTACGACCCCGCTGATCGCTTGGATCAGGCTGTGCTGGCTGCTCGGCGGGCTGTGTTTCCGATGCGAGGTCTGCTGCCGTGAGCGTCAGGGGGCTCCGCCCCCTGTACCCCCGTTTCCCACTGGCCCACCCGTCTCGGTCGGCTTGAGAAGGCGCCCCATTAGGCCAACCGTGCGGTGTTCCCCCGTTCTCGCCCCGGCCCCGCCCCCAATGCGTCACCATCGCAACCGTGTTGACCGCCGATGCCCTGCGAGCGCATCTGCTGGCTGTCGGGCTGGCCGGGGAGGTGGCTACCTCTCGGGAGGACAGTCTTCGTAGCTATCGGCTGTTCGCGGCTCGGGATCCCCGGGTGCTGATCGGGATTGATCCCGAGTGGCGCTGGGGGCAGCGGGATCTGCTTGAGCTGATGGCGGAGAAGTGCGGGGTTTCGGCCGATCCTCGGCACACTTCGGGGCCGGATGTGATCGATCCGGAGCGGACGCTGGCCGCGCTGGACGCGTTCGCGGAGCGGATCCGGAGTGCGGCCCGGCGGGGTGCGCCCGTGCTGTTCGGCACCGGGCATCCGCATCGGCTGCTCGGGTTCTACGGCGGCTTGGCGGACGCGCTGTCGGCGGTGGGGTGTGAGGTGCTCACCCCGGCGCAGGGTCGCTGTGTCGACATATTGACCCGGTTCGGTCTACGCACGCACCGCCTCGACTACGTACGAGGTGTTGCCTTGGTGCGAGAACCGGGGGTCGAGCGCCCCGGTTGTGAGCCGGGTGTGCACAGCCATTCGCCGCTGCCGGTTCGGGTCGCTCTGGCGGCTGCGGCCGAGGCCGGCGGGCCGCTGCCCGAGCTGGTGATCGGTGACCATGGCTGGGTCTGCGGTGCAGGTCAGCTGGGGTTCGAGGCGATCGGTCTGGCAGATACGGATGATCCCGCGGTGTTCGTGGGGGAGGCGGAGGGGGTCGTGTCCGTCGCCGTTCCGGTTGATGATGGCGTGCGGTCTGCTTACTACCGGCCGATGACCCGCTACGTACTCAATCGAGCGTGTCTGTCACAGTAGGCCGCCGATGGGTGCACCTCTTCCCCACTCGCATCACCCGCCCCTACATTGGGGAGTGAGCACGCAACGACGAAGAGTCACCGGAAGGGGAAGCCGGTGTCCCGTCGAGTGCGGAAGGTTCAGGTGTGTCATGGCTGCTGACGAGAGGCCTCTGAACGAGGTTGTGTTCCTTACCGTGGCGGAGGTCGCTGCGGTGATGCGAGTGTCGAAGATGACCGTGTACCGGCTGGTGCACAGCGGTCATCTGCCCGCGATCCGGGTGGGGCGGTCCTTCCGCGTCCCCGAGCAAGCGGTACACGAGTACCTCCGTGAGAGCTATGTGGGGGTGGAGACGGCCTGACGAACGTCCTCGATTACAACCTCAGCGCTCGGGCGGGTAGGCTGGCCCCTCGTAGGTCGTATGGGCCCATGGCGCCCAAACACCGAGTGATGAGAAGTGAGCGAGGGTAGTCGTGGGCTCTGTTATCAAGAAGCGGCGCAAGCGGATGGCCAAGAAGAAGCACCGCAAGCTGCTCAAGCGCACGCGCGTTCAGCGCCGTAACAAGAAGTAAGCGGCGCCGCGAGAGCGTGTTCCTGTGGCCTCCCATCCAAAAGGGTGGGGGGCCACAGGTATGTCCGGGGGTACCTGGCATATTCCGATCAGGGAATTTCTGTCGCCTCGTGCATCAGGCGGTCATCACAGCGCAACAGCGAACCGCTAGGTTGGCCGTACACGGGGACCGCGGGAAGGAAGGCGCTGATCTTGGGGAAGGTCGTGCTCGTCACCGGAGTGGCCCGGCAACTGGGCGGCCGGTTCGTGCGGCGGATCCAGCGGGACCCGGAAGTCGACCGGGTGATCGCCGTGGACGCGGTGCCTCCGGCGCACCATCTGGGCGGGGCCGACTTCATCCAGGCCGACATACGGCAGCCCACGATCGCCCGGGTGCTCGCCGAGACGGGCGCCGACACGGTCGTCCACCTGGATGTGACCGGCACCGCGCTGGGCGGCGGCAGCCGGGCCACGGTCAAGGAGACCAACGTCATCGGCACCATGCAGCTGCTCGGCGCCTGTCAGAAGTCGCCGACCGTGCAGCGGCTGGTGATCAAGTCCAGTACGAATGTGTACGGGTCCGCGCCGCGGGATCCCGCCGTGTTCACCGAGACGACCCCGCCCAAGTCGCTGCCCAGCGGCGGCTTCGCGAAGGACGCGGTGGAGGTCGAGGGGTATGTGCGCGGGTTCGCCCGGCGGCGGCCGGACGTCGCCGTGTGCGTGCTGCGGTTCGCCAACATCCTCGGGCCGACCGCGGACACCCCGCTCGCCTCGTACTTCGCGTTGCCCGTCCTGCCGACCGTGTTCGGCTACGACCCCCGGCTGCAGTTCGTGCACGAGGACGACGTCATCGAGGTGCTGCGGATCGCCTCGCACGAGCCGCGCCGGGGCACCCTCAACAGCGGCACCTTCAACATCGCCGGGGACGGCGTCCTGCTGCTCTCGCAGTGCTCGCGGCGGCTCGGGCGGCCCACCGTGCCGCTGCTGCTGCCCGCGGTCACCTGGGCCGGTTCGCTGGTGCGTACGCTGGGCATGACGGACTTCTCCCCGGAGCAGATCCGGCTGCTCACGCACGGCCGGGTGGTGGCCACGGACCAGATGCGCGAGACGCTGGGATTCACGCCCAAGTACACGACGGCGGAGACGTTCGCGGACTTCGCGCGCAGCGAAGGACCCGGGCTGCTGCCGCCGGAGGCCCTCGCAGGGGCCGTGGACCGGATCGCCGCGCTTGCCGCGAAGGGCGGCGGGCACCTCCCGACGCACAGCGCCAACTGAGGAGCGCAGCAACGATGGCGGACGCCAAGGTCATTCCGTTCGACGACGACCGGTCCCGCGGGGGTGCCGCGCAGCGGCCGTCGCGGCGCCGGAGCGCGGGCCGGCGCGGCGCGGCCGGTGAGTCCGCGCCGGTCGGCGAGGTCCAGCCCCTGCCCACCAGGACCGTCCCGCAGGACGATGTCTCCGTGACCCGGGAGGAACAGCCGTTCGCCGAGCCACCCGGCGACGGCGGCCTCGAACGGCGCATCGCGGGCGGCCTGGCCTTCCTGCGCCGCCGGCTGACCGGGGAGTACGAGGTCGACGACTTCGGCTACGACGAGGAGCTGACCGACCAGGTCCTGATGTCGCTGCTGCGGCCGGTGTACGAGAAGTACTTCCGGGTCGAGGTGAAGGGCGTCGAGAACATCCCGGCCAAGGGCGGGGCGCTGATCGTCGCCAACCACTCCGGGACGTTGCCGCTGGACGGCCTGATGATGCAGGTCGCCGTGCACGACCACCACCCCGCCGACCGGCATCTACGCCTCCTCGCGGCCGACCTGGTCTTCGTCCTCCCGGTGGTCAACGAACTCGCCCGCAAGCTGGGGCACACCCTCGCCTGTGCGGAGGACGCCGAGCGGCTGCTGGGGCAGGGAGAGCTGGTCGGGGTGATGCCGGAGGGCTTCAAGGGCATCGGGAAACCGTTCGGCGAGCGCTACAAACTCCAGCGGTTCGGCCGGGGCGGTTTCGTCTCCACCGCACTGCGCCAGGGCGCGCCGATCATCCCCTGCTCGATCGTCGGGGCCGAGGAGATCTACCCGATGATCGGCAACTCCAAGACCCTGGCCCGGGTGCTGGGTTTCCCGTACTTCCCGCTGACGCCGACGTTCCCGTGGCTCGGGCCGCTCGGGGCGATCCCGCTCCCCACCAAGTGGACGATCCAGTTCGGCGAGCCGATCCCGACGGACGGCTATCCGCCGGAGGCGGCCGAGGACCCGATGCTGATGTTCAACCTGACGGACCAGGTCAGGGAGCAGATCCAGCACACGCTGTACAAGCTGCTGGTGCAGCGGCGGTCCGTGTTCTTCTGAGTTCTTCCGAGTACTTCCGACCGTCCGGGTACGGCGACGGGGGCGCCCCAGCTCGGAAAGGGCGCCCCCGCTGTCGTAGGCGTGTGGTGGCTAGTTGGTGTCCTCGCTGTTGATGCCCAGGCCGGGCAGCAGGCCCGGGAGGAGCGGTGGGACGGTGACGTCCGGTGCGCTCGTGGGCGGTTTGCTGGCGGACGGGGAGCCGCTGGTGGAGCCGATCTTCGGCGGGTCGAGCAGACCGCCCGTGTTGCCCCCGATCAGGCCGCCCCCGCTGTCGCCGGAGGCCGAGCCGCTGGGGCTGCCGGAGCCCGTGTGCTTACCGGCGGACGGCGTGCCGCCGGTGCTGGGCGCGGTCGCACGGTGGGTGCCGGAGGAGCCGGTGGATGCCGAGCCGGAACCCTGCCGCTTGCCGTCGCCGGTCTGGGCGGGCTGCTGCGGCAGCAGGGACTGCAGCGGGGCGACCTCTTGGTCTATGGCGTCAAAGACCGACGAGACCTGTTTGGTGACGTCTCTGAGCTGCACCGGCAGCTTGTCGCTCAGTGCGCTCCAGGCCTCGCGGTGGACCCGGGAGAACGTGGAGAGGGCCTGGATGGGGCCCAGGGACTCGGGGTCGCGCTCATAGGCCGCGTGCAGCAGGCGATGGCCTTCGGTCACGTCGTGCTGCATGCCGGACAGGGTGCGGCGGATCTCGCCGATGGACTCGTGGTCGAGGTGGCCGCTGCGGCCGCGCTCCATCAGCCGACGGGCCTCGCTCAGCCGGGTGGAGGCCTGGTCGAGGTACGTCTGGCCGCGCTCGTCGTCCCCATCGCTCAGGTAGTTGAGTCTGAAGTCCTCGATGCCGCGCTTGAGGCCGTACAGCGAGTCGCCGGGCAGGGCGTCGGAGCTGGCGGCGGCGACCCCGCCGAAGGCCCCGGCGGCCACACCGACGCTGAGCCCGCCCGCGGCGAGCCCCTTGGTCAGGCGGGAACGCGGTCGCAGCTTGCCCAGCGGGCTCGCCCGGTGCGCACCCCGGCCCTTCGAACGCTGCTCGGGCACCGAGGTGTCCGTCGCCCCGCCCGCCGTGCCCTCCTGGAGCATGGCCTCCATCGCCGCCACCAGTTGGGCGCGCTGGACGACCTTGACCTCGGGGTCGAGCTGCGGCCTGGGCAGCGCGTCGAGATCCGCGGTGAGGGCCAACAACCGGCCCTGCTCGGTGCGCTCCTCGGTGGTCGGCGGTGCTTCCGCCGGTGCTGCGGACTGCTCGGCCGCCGTGTCCCGGTCGGACTGCTCCTCCAGAGCCTGGGCGAAGGCGTTCGCCCGCCGGTGCGCCGATACGTTCGCGATCACTGGCGGCACCTCCTCTCGTCATGACGGTCGACTCCCCAGGGGGTCCTGAGGGTTGCACGCCCACGACCACTTCACACGATCGAGCGATCGGGGGCGGCCAGGACGTGACCACAGGGAGCCTGTATCCCGCACAACGACTGGCGCGGCACTTGGGTTACGGACGGCGGATGATCGGGTCAGAAAGGCAACAGGCTCTCACGGAACGTGAGTTGGATGTCGCCCACGGTGGCGCACGGTCAGCGTGCGTCGTCCGGGAGGAGCCGGGCGAGGGTGCGCACGGCCCGGTACTGGAGGGTCTTGATGGCGCCCTCGTTCTTGCCCATCACGCGGGCGGTCTCGGCGACCGAGAGGCCCTGGAGGAAGCGGAGCGTCACACACTCCTGCTGCTGGGGGTTGAGCCGGCGTACGGCGTCGAGCAGCGCGGCGTTGGAGAGGGACTCCAGGACGGAGTCCTCCGGGGAGCGCTCGACCTCGTTGGCGTCGAGCATCTCACCGGTGGTGACCTCCAGTCGGAAACGGCTGGACTTGAAGTGGTCGGCGACGAGGTTGCGGGCGATCGTCACCAGCCAGGCGCCGAAGTCGCGGCCCTGCCAGGTGAAGGTGCCGATCCTGCGGAGCGCCCGCAGAAAGGTCTCACTCGTCAGGTCCTCGGCGGTCGCCTTGCCGCCCACCCGGTAGTAGATGTAGCGGTACACGGTGTCGCTGTATTGGTCGTAGAGGCGGCCGAAGGCCTCGGCCTCGCCGGACTGGGCGCGCTCCACGAGGTCCATCATCCGGGCGCTGTCACTGTCGGCGGCCGGCCGACGGGCGGTGGGCGCGCCGGCCGCGCGGCTGCGTCTGCCGACGGCCGCGCTGCCCTCGGCCAGTGCGTAGCACGGGCCGACGGGCGCGGCGGCGGCGAAGGCGGGGACGGCGTACGCGGTGGGGACGAAGCCACGCAGCGTCTCTTTGACCGTTGCGACCGTTGCGCGCAGCGTAGCCAGGCCCGAGGCGTCAACCCCGACGTGTGGGTACACGGGACTCCCAGAGGCAGAGCTTCCATCACGTGCAGTGCGGGACCATTCACCCGTCGTAGCGACGGAGAGGTACCGGTTTGCGTCTGAGGAGAATAACGCTTCGTGCAGGCACTGCTACACCCAGTTGCTCAAATCATCGATTACGTCGCTTCTGTAACCGATTGATGCCCCTTCAAGTGCCTTAGGCTGACCGGTTGTTGATCGGAAAAGGGCGGGTTTCGGTGAAGTGTGGGGCGTGTTGGGGGGAGGCAGGCATAATCCGGCGGCAGGCGACACGTTTCGGCATCGGTGGGCACATGACAGATGCGGGGTCGGTGACAAGTGGCCCGTGCTGTTGCCGGGCGGGGACGGGGACGCTTGCCGGCGCCGGCAGGGTGCCGCTGCGCCCACCCGTGCCGCCCCAGCGGCACGACTGCCCGCAGCGGGGGCGGGACTATCGCCGACGCCGGCTCAGTGCGATCGCTGCCGCAGTGCCACCGGCGACCGCGCCCACGCCTGCCGCTGCCGGGATGCCGACCTTCGCTGCCTTGCGGCCCGTGCGGTAGTCCCGCAGGCGCCAGTCCTTTTCGCGGGCGTGTTTGCGGAGCTTGGCGTCCGGGTTGATCGCGTAGGGGTGGCCGACCAGGGAGAGCATCGGGATGTCGTTGTGGCTGTCGCTGTACGCGGCGCACCGGGAGAGGTCCAGTCCTTCGGCCGCGGTCAGCGCCCGTACCGCCTCCGCCTTCGCCGGGCCGTGCAGCGGCTCGCCGACCAGCTTGCCCGTGTAGACGCCGTCGACGGACTCCGCCACCGTGCCGAGCGCGCCCGTCAGGCCGAGGCGGCGGGCGATGACCTGGGCGATCTCGACCGGGGCGGCCGTGACCAGCCACACCTTCTGGCCCGCGTCCAGGTGGGCCTGGGCGAGGGCCCGGGTGCCCGGCCAGATGCGGTCGGCCATGTACTCGTCGTAGATCTCCTCGCCGATCGTCTCCAGCTCGGCGACGCGGTGGCCCTTGACGATGGAGAGTGCGGAGTCGCGGGCGTCCTGCATGTGTTCCGGGTCCTCGACGCCGGCCAGCCGGAACCAGGCCTGCTGCCAGGCGAACCTGGCCAGGTCGCGCGTCTCGAAGAACTTCCGCTTGTACAGGCCCCGCCCGAAGTGGAACAGGGCGGCACCCTGCATCACGGTGTTGTCGAGGTCGAAGAAGGCGGCCGCCTTGTCGTCGCCGATGACGGGGAACTGCGGTTCCTGCTCGGCGACCTCAGGGGTCTCCTGTGCTTCCTGTGCTTCCTGCGAGGATTTGCGGGCAGCCTCCGCCGAGGCCTCGCCTGCCAACACGCTCCGCGCCGTGGCGGAGCGCCTACGGGGAGTGAGCCATCCGAGAGCGGCCATGGCGTGAGCATAGCCAGTTTGTTCGGGGGTTCCGGAGTCGAGAGGTTGGAAGGGTGTGAACTCTGCGCGGCCGCGTCGTTAAAGAGGCGCGAGAATGGCCGACATGAGTCCCCTCTTCCGGCGTAGGGCCGCCCCTCAGGAGCGGCTGGTGACCCTGATCCGCAAGCCCGGCTGTCATCTGTGTGACGACGCCGAGGCCGTGATCGAAAAGGTCTGTGGCGAGCTCGGTGTTCCCTGGGAGCGCAAGGACATCACCGAGGACAAGGAACTGCACGACCAGTACTGGGAGCAGATTCCCGTCGTCCTCGTCGACGGCAGGCAGCACACCTTCTGGCGGGTGGACGAGGGTCGCCTCCGCAAGGAACTGACCGAGTAGTACAACGCGATGCCGAACGTCCCTTAGGATCGACGGCGGTTTGGTCTCGGGGGCGGGATTCGCGAGGAGTGTGTCGGTTTTGCCCCTAGGAAGGGCCCAGGAATGACGCGCGTGACCCCGGTCACGTTGGCCGGGCAAATCGGACACCATCTTTGTGCACGCGTTCACAAAGACATAGCCTGCTGTCGACGGGGCGGTCTGGGGACGTATGACCGCCTGCAGCCCCGCTCTACCCGCAGGAGCACCGTGGCAACTGGCCGAAC
This sequence comes from Streptomyces cellostaticus, assembly GCF_001513965.1. Classification (GTDB taxonomy): domain Bacteria; phylum Actinomycetota; class Actinomycetes; order Streptomycetales; family Streptomycetaceae; genus Streptomyces; species Streptomyces cellostaticus. The sequence continues at coordinate 12,099 of NZ_KQ948018.1, forward strand.
ACACCGACCGGCGACCCGTAGCCGAGGGATTCCCGAGGCCACCGTCGCCCGGCTTCCGCTGTACCTCCGAGCCCTGACCGCACTGTCGGAGCGCTCGGTACCCACGGTCTCCTCCGAGGAACTGGCCGCGGCGGCGGGGGTCAACTCCGCCAAGCTGCGCAAGGACTTCTCGTACCTGGGCTCCTACGGAACGCGCGGTGTCGGCTACGACGTGGAGTATCTCGTCTACCAGATCTCCCGTGAACTCGGCCTCACCCAGGACTGGCCGGTTGTCATCGTCGGTATCGGTAACCTCGGCGCCGCCCTGGCCAACTACGGCGGCTTCGCCTCCCGTGGCTTCCGGGTGGCCGCGCTGATCGACGCCGACCCGGCGATGGCCGGAAAGCCGGTGGCGGGCATCCCCGTCCAGCACACCGACGACCTCGAGAAGATCATCAAGGACAACGGGGTCTCCATCGGCGTCATCGCCACCCCGGCCGGTGCCGCCCAGCAGGTCTGCGACCGGCTCGTGGCCGCCGGTGTGACCTCCATCCTGAACTTCGCGCCGACCGTGCTGTCCGTCCCGGACGGCGTCGACGTGCGCAAGGTCGACCTCTCCATCGAGCTGCAGATCCTCGCCTTCCACGAGCAGCGCAAGGCCGGCGAGGAGACCGCCGCGGGCGACGGCGCGCTGACCGCGGCCGCTCCCCGTGGCGCAGCCGCCGACCATTCCGCCGACCAGGGGCCCGACGGGGACGTACCCGCCGTGATGCCGGCATGAGTCTCCTCGTCGTCGGGCTGAGCCACCGCAGCGCACCCGTGAGCGTGCTGGAGCGGGCCGCGCTGAGCGCGGACGCCCAGGTCAAGCTGGTCCAGGACACGGTCGCCGCCGAGCCGGCCACCGAGGCCGCGGTGCTCGCCACCTGCAACCGCATCGAGCTGTACGCCGACGTGGACAAGTTCCACGCCGGTGTCGCCGAGCTGTCCACGCTGCTCGCCCAGCACAGCGGGGTCGGCCTGGAAGAGCTGACTCCCTACCTCTACGTGCACTACGAGGACCGGGCCGTCCACCACCTGTTCTCGGTGGCCTGCGGTCTGGACTCGATGGTCGTCGGCGAGGGACAGATCCTCGGCCAGATCAAGGACTCCCTGGCCCTGGCCCAGGAGCTGCACAGCGCCGGCAAGCTGCTGAACGACCTGTTCCAGCAGGCTCTGCGGGTCGGCAAGCGCGCCCACTCCGAGACCGGTATCGACCGGGCCGGCCAGTCGCTGGTCACCTTCGGTCTGGAGCAGCTGGCCGCGGGCGGCGACGTCCAGGACTGGGCCGCGGGGCGGAAGGCGCTGGTCATCGGCGCCGGGTCCATGTCCTCGCTGGCTGCTGCCACGCTGGCGCGTGCGGGGGTGGCCGAGGTCGTCGTCGCCAACCGCACCTTCGAGCGCGCCGAGCGCCTCGCCCAGATACTGACGGAGGGCGACGAGACGGCGGTGGCCGCCCGCGCGGTACGGATGGATGCCGTGCCGGGCGAGCTGACACGTGCCGACGTCGTCGTCTCCTGCACCGGGGCGACGGGCCTGGTGCTGACGGCGGGGGCGGTCGCCCAGGCGGTCGAGGGCCGCACCGGGGAGCCTGCCGCCGAGACCGGTCCCACGGCCGTGGAGCCGGCGACCGCGCTGCCGCCCACCAGCGTCGGCACCGAGGACAGCTGCCCGCTGGACCTGGCCGCCGTGCAGGGTGCGACCGGCTTCTCCGTGCTCGGCGAGGCCGCCGTGGCCGGCATGGACGCGGCCACCCTGGAGCAGCACGCGGCCTGGGTGGACAACGGCACCGTGGACCGCCGTGAGGCCGCCCGGCGCAGCCCCGAGGCCGACGCCGAGCTGATTACCGCGCTCGCCGCGACCGCCGCCACGGTCGGCCGCATCCCCGAGCGCCGCAAGCCCGAGCCGGTCGCCGTGATCCCACGTCCGGCTCCGGCCCTGTTCCTCCTCGACCTTGCCATGCCCCGCGACATCGACGCGGCCGTGCACCGGCTGGCCGGGGTGCGGCTGGTGGACATCGAGTCCCTGGCCGAGGCCTCCGCGGGCGCTCCGATGGCGGCCGATGTGGACCTGGTCCGGCGTATCGTCTCCGACGAGGTCGCGGCCTTCGGCGCGGCGCAGCGGGCGGCGCACATCACGCCTACCGTGGTCGCGCTGCGCACCATGGCCGCCGACGTCGTCGCCAGTGAGATCGCGCGGCTCGACGGCCGCCTGCCCGACCTGGACGAACGCCAGCGCGGCGAGATCCGCCAGGCCGTGCACCGGGTCGTCGACAAGCTGCTGCACGCGCCGACCGTACGCGTCAAGCAGCTCGCGGCCGAGCCCGGCGGCGCCGGGTACGCGGACGCGCTGCGCACCCTGTTCGACCTCGACCCCGAGACGGTGGCCGCCGTCTCCCGGGCCGGGGACAGCACAGACAAGAAGGACCGACCGGCATGACTGAGAGAGCACTGAGACTGGGGACCAGGCGAAGCAAGCTCGCCATGGCCCAGTCCGGGCAGGTGGCGGAAGCCGTGAGCCGGGTGACCGGCCGGCCCGTCGAGCTGGTCGAGATCACCACGTACGGCGATGTGTCCCGCGAGGCCCTCGCGCAGATCGGCGGCACCGGCGTGTTCGTCACGGCGCTGCGCGACGCGCTGCTGAAGGGCGAGGTGGACTTCGCGGTTCATTCGCTCAAGGACCTGCCGACCACGCAGCCCGAGGAGCTGGTCCTGGCCGCCGTACCGGTGCGCGAGGACCCGCGGGACGTGATCGTCGCCCGGGACGCGCTGAAGTTCACGGACCTGCCGCGGGGCGCCCGCATAGGCACCGGCTCCCCGCGCCGCATGGCGCAGCTGAACGCGTACGCGCGCGCCCACGGCCTGGACATCGAGACGGTCCCGATCCGCGGCAACGTCGACACGCGGATCCGATACGTCCGCGACGGCGAACTGGACGCCGTCGTGCTGGCCGCCGCCGGACTGAACCGGATCGGCCGCAGCGACGAGGTCACCGACTTCCTGTCGGTCGACACGGTTTTGCCCGCCCCCGGTCAGGGGGCCCTGGCGATCGAGTGTGCCGCGGACCACGCGGACCTCATCGCGGCGCTCGGTGAGCTCGACGACCCGTTCACGCGGGCCGCCGTCACCGCCGAGCGATCACTGCTCGCCGCCCTGGAGGCCGGCTGCAGCGCCCCTGTGGGCGCGCTGGCCGACCTTCTGGCCGACGGGCAGATTGTCAAGGAAATGCGCCTGCGCGGCGTCGTCGGCACGACCGACGGCACTCGCATGGTGCAGCTGTCCACCACCGGTCCCGTGCCCCAGACGCACGAGCAGGCGATGGCACTCGGGCGCGAACTCGCCACCGAGATGCTCGCCCAGGGCGCGGCCGGTCTGATGGGGGAGCGAGCACATTGAGCCCCACCACCCTTCCCACCGGCCTCGAACACGGGCACGTCACCTTCCTCGGTGCCGGACCCGGGGATCCGGGACTGCTGACTCTGCGCGCCGTGGAGGCGCTGTCGAAGGCGGACGTCCTGGTCGCCGAGCACGACGTGCTCGACGTGATCCGGACGCACGCCCGACAGGGTGTCTCCGTCGTGCCGATGGACGCGGTCTCCTCCTCGGATCCGCTTCCGGGCACGGGCACGCCCCAGCTGACGGTCGTTGACGGCACGTCAAAAACCACTGCTGTCCCGCCCGTGCGGGATGCCGCTCATCTTGTCATGGAGGCTGCGCGGAGCGGCAGGCGGGTCGTCCGTGCGGTGTCCGGGGACCCGGGACTTGATACGTACGCGGGCGAGGAAATGCTCGCCTGCGCCGCCGCCGGTGTGCCCTTCGAGGTCGTACCGGGTGTGGCCGCCGCGGTCGGCGTGCCCGCGTACGCGGGTGTGCCGCTGCGGGACGCACAGGGCGCGGACGTCCGGTTCGTGGACGCCCGTACCGCCTCCGACCGCTGCTGGACGGAGGTGGGCGCGTCCGACGGCACGGTGGTGGTGTCGACGACGCTGGACTCCGTGGCGGCGGCCGCGGGCGAACTCGTCTCCGCGGGCCGCAAGCCGGACACCCCGTTGACGGTCACCGTCGCCGGTACGACGACCCGTCAGCGGACCTGGACGGCGACGCTCGGCACGATCGCGCAGACGCTGAAGCAGGCGAAGGTGCTGCCGTCGCCGGACGGCGGCCGGCCGGTGATAGCCGTGGTCGGTGAGCGTTCCGCCGCCGCCCAGCGCGACCAGTTGTCGTGGTTCGAGTCCAAGCCGCTGTTCGGCTGGAAGGTGCTCGTGCCGCGTACGAAGGAGCAGGCGGCGTCGCTCTCCGACCAGCTGCGGTCCTACGGTGCCGTGCCGCACGAGGTCCCGACGATCGCCGTCGAACCGCCGCGTACGCCCCAGCAGATGGAACGTGCGGTCAAGGGGCTGGTCACGGGCCGGTACGAGTGGATCGCCTTCACGTCGGTGAACGCGGTGAAGGCGGTACGGGAGAAGTTCGAGGAGTACGGCCTCGATGCGCGGGCCTTTGCCGGCATCAAGGTCGCGGCCGTGGGCGAGCAGACGGCCAAGGCGCTGGTCGCCTTCGGTGTGAAGCCGGATCTGGTGCCTTCGGGTGAGCAGTCGGCCGCGGGTCTGCTGGAGGACTGGCCGCCCTACGACCCCGTCTTCGACCCGATCGACCGGGTGTTCCTGCCCCGTGCCGACATCGCGACCGAGACGCTGGTCGCCGGGCTCATCGAGCTGGGCTGGGAGGTCGACGACGTCACGGCCTACCGGACCGTGCGGGCCTCGCCGCCGCCGGCGGAGACGCGGGAGGCGATCAAGGGTGGTGGCTTCGATGCCGTGCTCTTCACGTCGTCTTCCACTGTCCGGAACCTGGTGGGTATCGCGGGCAAGCCGCACAACGTGACGGTGATCGCCTGTATCGGCCCGGCTACGGCGAAGACTGCCGAGGAGCACGGCCTGCGGGTGGACGTGATGGCTCCGGAGCCGTCGGTGCACAAGCTGGCGGAGGCGCTGGCGGACTTCGGGCTGAAGAGGCGGGCTGCCGCCCTGGAGAACGGGGATCCGGTGACTCGGCCGAGCGAGCGTCGGCCGGGCGCTCGTCGGCGCCGTACGACGACTTGATGTGTGGCGGAGCGTTCCCTGCCGGGGCACTCCGCCGGACTGTCGTTGACGATCTCTTGCCGGACAACTGGGCACCGGTGCGAAGCGGCCGGGTGCCGTCTCCGGCGAAGCCTGGTATGTGCTGCACAGTGACGGGTTCACCCGGCCGAGTGATGGCCGGGTGAACGTGCGGTGGAGTGTCATACGTGTGTGTACGTTGGGTGATCGTGAAGCTGGTGGTGCAGATCAGGCTGCTGCCGACGCCCGTGCAGGCGGCGGCACTTGAGGCGACCCTGAGCGCCTGCAACGAGGCGGCCACTTGGGCCAGCGGCGTGGCTTTCGAGAAGGATGTGAAGAAGAACTTCGCGCTGCGCGAGCACACCTACGGCGAGATCAAGGCCCGGTGGCGGCTGGGTGCCCAGGCTGCCCAGCACGTGATCAAGAAGACCTGCGACGCCTATGTCGTGCTGAAGGCGAACCTCAGGGCCGGGAGCCTGGGCGCGCCCAGCTCGAAGCGGTACCGGAAGGCCACTGGGAAGCCGATCGCCTTCCGGACGCAGAGCGCGCAGCCGTACGACGACCGGATGCTGTCCTGGCAGATCACCGAGCGTCGGATCTCGATCTGGACGGTCTCCGGGCGGATGAAGGACGTGGCGTTCACCGCCTCCCCGGAGCAACTGGCGACGCTGGCGCTGTACCGCAAGGGCGAGTCCGATCTCGTGTGCCGGGACGGCATGTGGTTCCTGTTGGCCACCTGTGAGGTGCCCGAGGCGCGGCTGAACACGGATCCAGTGGACTTCCTTGGCATTGACCTGGGCATCGTGAACATCGCTACCACCAGTGACGGCGAGATCATGGCCGGGCAGGCGCTGAACCGTATCCGGGTACGCGAGCGGAAGCTGCGCGCCAAACTCCAGAAGAAGAACACTCCGTCAGCCAAGCGCCGCCTGAAGAAGCGGCGGCTCAAGGAGGCACGGCGGGCCAGAGACATCAACCACAAGATCGCGAAGCATGTGGTGGCCGAGGCTGAACGCACCGGTCGCGGGATCGCCCTGGAGGATCTGACGGGCATCCGCGAGCGGGTACGGCTTCGTAAGCCCCAACGGGCCACCCACTCCAGCTGGTCCTTCGCCCAGCTGGGGATGTTCATCGCGTACAAGGCCCGCCGGGCCGGAGTGCCGGTGGTGTACGTCGATCCGGCGTACACCTCCTGCACCTGCGCCGAGTGCGGGCACATCGACAGGGCGAACCGGGTCAGTCAGGCCTTGTTCGCGTGCCGGTCCTGCGGATTCGTTGATCACGCAGATCGGAACGGCTCCCGCAACATCCGCGCCCGTGCGTGGGAGTTGTGGCGATGCGGGGCCCCGTCAACGGCCCCTGCCTTGCCACCGCGCCAGCGGGGTGGGGTTGGACGCAAACGCAGCGCCACAGCCAGTGGTGCCCGTTGTGCAAGCCCGGGACTTCCAGCCCCGGGTAGTTGACGGCTATGAGGTCGTTGTGTCCTCCAACTCGTACATGGTCATGCTGAGCGTGCTGGTGGCCGAGTCGATGAAGTCGTAGATCGTGGGCTGGCCGCCGGTCGGGGCGAAGGTGGCGCGTGCATGGCACCACGCGTAGAACGCTGGGAGGCGGGCGGATTCAGGGATCGCCAGGGGAGCGCAAAGACTTTGTATGACGGCGTCGCTATGCCCGTGAATGGCGCGAATGAGCTGTCTGTGGGCCGCCTGTAATCCGGTCAGCGGGCCGACAGGGCGTCGGCAAAGGCGGGGGCCGGGCGGGCGTAGCGTAGAGGGATGACGAAGTACGGATCATTCCCCGGTACGCGTCCCCGGCGGCTGCGGACCTCGCCCGTCATGCGGCGGATGGTCGCCGAGACGCGGTTGCATCCCGCCGACTTCATCCTTCCGGCGTTCATCCGGGAGGGCGTCAGCGAGCCCGTGCCGATCGCGGCCATGCCCGGCGTCGTCCAGCACACCCGGGACAGCCTGAAGAAGGCCGCTGCGGAGGCGGTGGAGGCCGGGATCTCCGGGATCATGCTCTTCGGTGTGCCGGAGGAGTCGAAGAAGGACGCGTTCGGGACCCCGGGTACCGATCCGGACGGGATCCTTCAGGTCGCCATCCGGGATGTGCGGGCCGAGGTCGGCGACGACCTGCTCGTCATGTCCGACCTGTGTCTCGACGAGACCACCGACCACGGGCACTGCGGAGTGCTCGACGCGCAGGGGCGGGTCGACAACGACGCCACCCTGGAGCGGTACGCCGAGATGGCCCAGGTGCAGGCCGATGCGGGGGCCCATGTGGTGGGGCCCAGCGGGATGATGGACGGTCAGATCGGCGTCGTCCGCGATGCGCTGGACCAGATCGGCCGCGAGGACGTCGCCATCCTCGCCTACACCGCCAAGTATTCCTCCGCCTTCTACGGCCCCTTCCGCGAGGCCGTCGCCTCCTCCCTCCAGGGTGACCGGAAGACCTACCAGCAGGATCCGGCCAACTGGCGGGAGTCCCTGCGGGAGCTGGAGCTGGACCTGGCCGAGGGTGCGGACATGGTGATGGTCAAGCCGGCCGGACCGTACCTCGACATCCTGGCCAGGGTCGCCGACAGCGTGGACGTGCCCGTCGTCGCCTACCAGATCTCGGGCGAGTACTCGATGGTCGAGGCCGCCGCCGAGAAGGGCTGGGTGGACCGGGACCGGGCCATCTTCGAGACGCTGACCGGCATCAAGCGGGCCGGGGCGCGCACCGTCCTCACGTACTGGGCGACCGAAGTGGCGCGGAAGCTGCGCTGAGGAACACGGTTCGAGATCGGTCCGGTACCGAAAGGGTGCCGGACCGGCTTCTGTGTGCCTTCGGTTCGGAAACGGAATGAACTCGGTTTCGGGAACGTCCGGTAGCTGCCCCCGGAACACCCTGTGATCATGGGCGGATCTGTCCTGAAAACGATGTTTGGCGCCTGCCACAACGGGAATGACGTGCTCTCACCAAACCCCTAATCTCTGCGCCTGGCCTGATCCGTTCCGGAGGGTCTGGACGTCGATCCCTGGGGGGTTGCCATGAGCTGGTTCATCGAGGCACTCAAGAAGTACGCGGTCTTCAGCGGGCGTGCGCGCCGCAAGGAGTACTGGCTGTTCACGCTGTTCGCGTCGATCATCTACGTCGTGCTGGCGGCCGCCGGCGCCGCGGCCCACGCGCCCTACATCGTCGGCATCGCCGTGCTCGGCCTCCTGCTGCCGGCCTGGGCCGTGACGGTGCGCCGGCTGCACGACACGGGCCGCTCGGGCTGGTGGATCCTCTTCGGGATCATCCCGCTGATCGGCTCCATCGTCCTGCTGGTCTTCTACTGCACGGACGGCCAGGCGGGCACGAACAAGTACGGCCCGAACCCGAAGGAAGCCCCGGCGGTCGCGTAACACCGCGCTCGCGCAGCTGCTGTACCGAGGCCGCCCGGCCGTCGTCCGGGCGGCCTCTGCTCGGTGGGGGCCCGTCCCTGGCGGTGTCCGGATCCCGGAATTACGCATGTAGGCGGCACTTACCTTTCCTAGGCTGCGGGCAGCACAGATGGTCCCCGCAGTTGAAGGAGCCGTGTCATGACCGTCGCCGAGCCCGCGCCGCCCCGCGCCCCCGTTCCGCCGCTCGCGGCCCGCGCCCGCAGCGTGGGAGGTTCGCCCGTACGGGACATCCTCGCGGTCACCGCACGCCCCGAGGTGATCAACTTCGCGGGCGGTCTGCCTGCTCCCGAGCTGTTCGACCGGGACGGCATAGCGGCCGCGTTCCGGGACGTGCTGGCCGAGACCCCGGCGCAGGCGCTCCAGTACTCCACCACGGAGGGCGAACCGGCGCTCCGCTCCGGGCTGGCGGCCCGCATCACCGCGTCCGGTCTGCCCACCGCCCCCGACGACCTGCTCGTCACCACCGGCTCCCAGCAGGCCCTGTCCCTGCTGGCGACCGCGCTGATCGAGCCAGGCGACACAGTCCTGGTCGAAAGCCCCTGCTATCTGGCGGCCCTTCAGGTCTTCGGGCTGGCAGGGGCCAGAGTGGTGCCCGTGCCGGGAGACGAGGCGGGAGTCGACCCGGCGGCCCTGGAAGAGGCGGTGCGGCGCGAGCATCCGAAGCTGCTCTACCTCGTCCCCACCTTCCAGAACCCCACCGGCCGCACGATGCCGACCCCGCGCCGGGAGGCCGTCGCCGCCGTGGCCGCCCGCCAGGGGCTGTGGGTCATCGAGGACGACCCGTACGGCGAACTCCGCTACGACGGCACCCGCGCACCCTGGATCGCCGCCTGCCCCGGCGCCGAGGACCGTGTCGTCCTGCTCGGCTCCTTCTCCAAGGTCATGGCCCCCGGTCTGCGTCTGGGCTGGCTGCGCGCCCCCGCGGACCTGCGGCGGGCGTGCGCGGTGGCCAAGCAGGCGGTGGACCTGCACACCCCGACCCTCAACCAGCTCGCCGCGGCCCGCTACCTGGACGTCCTGGACGCCCACGTCGCCCGCGTCCGGGCCGTCTACGGCGAACGCCGGGACGCCATGCTGGCCGGCCTTCCCGAGGCCCTCCCGGAGGGCTCCGCCTGGAGCCGGCCCGAGGGCGGCATGTTCCTGTGGGTCCGCCTGCCGGACTCGTACGACACCACGGCCCTGCTCCCGCGCGTGGTGGAGCAGGACGTGGCCTACGTCCCCGGCGCCCCCTTCTACGCCGCCGACCCCGACCCCGCCACCCTGCGGCTGTGCTTCGTGACACAGACGCCCAAGGAGATCGCGGAGGGGCTGCGCAGACTGGGCCGGGGACTGAGCCGCTGAGCGCACTGGGACCGGCCCTAGGGGGTCAGTCCCACCAGAAGTACCAGGTGTGGTCGCCGACGAGGTCCTTGGCGTAGGCCTGAAGGCCGCCCGAGCCCTGGGTGATGTTGTCCGGGCAGAAGGCGAAGTGTTCTGCGGCGAGGGCCTCGGCGTCGGTGAGGGTGGTGGGCGGGGCCGCGACGGACACGACCAGGGTGTCGAAGCCGAGGCCCACCACGCGTATCCCGAAGCGGTCCTCCCAGGAGCGGAGGATCGTGCAGAGACGGGCCACGTCGTTGTCGTAGTTCAGCGGGCCGGTCCACCCGATCGCCGCGGGGATGTCGGCGGACCGGCGGGCCGGTACCAGGGCGAGCCGCGGCTCCTTGAACCAGCTCTCGGTGCCCTCCGCCAGCGAGTCCGCGACCTGCGCCGCACGGGTGTCCGGGTCGGCGGTCGCGGAGCCGGCGGGCGCGAGGCCGGGCCACTCGAACCCGAACGGCTCGATCTCCTCCGCCAGTTCCTCCTCCGCGCTGTCCTCCCAGTACTCCGCGAGGAGCTCTTCGACGTCGTGATCACCCGGATACGACATCAACTCGGGCATCAACCGCCAGTCCACCGGCCCGCCCTGGGCCCCGCCCACGTCCACGAGCACCGGCAGCAGCCCGGCCCGAGCGGCCGGCGTGCCCAGCGCCTTCCACGTGCCGCCGGCGGCCGCCTTGTCCGCGTGCCACAGCAGCGGCTCGTGCCAGGGGCCGTCGTCCGTCACGTCGATCAGTCGGCCCGGCGGGAGCTGAAGCCCGAGGGTACGGCCGCTGGGGTCGGTGGCCAGCTTCGGCAGTGGGTTGGGAAGAGTCGCCATGACGCCGACTGTAAGGGACCCCACTGACAACGCCGTTGGCCCTGTACACCGACGATCGCTACCGGAGGATCAACCGGGCCCCCTCCGGTGCGTCCTCGACCCGATAGCGGGCAGCCAGCTCGGCCAAGGGCTCCCCGACGCACTCGCCCGGCACCGTCAGTTCGGCGAGCTTGCGGTCGGCGCAGGGCACCAGACGCACACCGAGCCGGTCGTCCCCCTCCGCCACGATCTCCGCCAGCGCGATGATGTGTCCGTCCTCGTCGAATGCCGCCTGTACGCGCATGGTTGTACCGTCCGTTCCGTTCAGGGGGTGACGAGGACCATCGAGAAGAAGAAGTCGGAGTTCCCGGTCGCCCGGAGCGTCAGGCCCCCGTACGGCGGAACGGGGTCGTCGCTGTCCGTGAACGCGTACTCGGACACGTACTCCAGGGTGGCTTTCGTGTCGCTGAAGGAGATCTGGTTCACGCACGGCCGGATCCAGGAGCCGGCGGCCACGGTCTTGCGGAAGTCGTAGGCGAAGCCGCTCTGTTGCCCGTTGGCCAGGAACAACTCGCCGCTGTACTTGATCTCCAGCCCTGCCATGAAGCGCCGCCTCCCGAAATCCCGCGTCCTGTCCCGGAGTTCCCGGCAACAGGGTGGGGCGGCACGGTGGAGGCGGTGAAGGGCCGGTGCGCGGAGGTCACCCATATGGCCCTGGATGTTGGGGCGGGTGGGACCCGGGTGACAGGGCTGGATCGGTCAGACGAGCGTCGTGATGCAGAACGGGTGGCCGGCGGGGTCGAGCAGAACCCGCCACCGGTCGGGAGCCGGCTGGAACTCGGGCTTGGTGGCGCCCAGGTCGAGCAGCCGCTTCTCGGCGATGTCCAGGTCGTCCACGCCCAGTTCGATGTGCGCCTGCTTCTCCTGGGCCGGGTCCGGCCAGGTCGGCGGGCGGTAGTCGGCCAGGCGGTTGAAGCCGAGGCCGGCCGCGCCCTGCCGGCCGAGCAGGACGAAGTCGTCGGTGGAGAAGAGGGCCGGGAAGCCGAGCAACTCGCCGTAGAAGCGGGCCATTTCGGCGGGGTCGGCGCAGTCGAAGGTGACGGCGGCGTAGCGGAACGCGGGTGCGGAAGTGGTGTCCGTGCTCATGGGGACGACGTTAGGACATGACCAGGACAGTTCCGGTCCTGGTTGTGCCACACTTCTGCGTGTGATCAGCGCCTCCGCCCGCCTGCTGCGGCTGCTGTCCCTGCTGTCCTCCCGGCCGTCCTGGACCTGCGCCGAACTGGCCGAGCGCATGGAGGTCACCGACCGCACGGTCCGCCGGGACATCGCCCGGCTCCGGGAACTCGGCTACACCGTCGACTCCGACGCCGGCCCCTGGGGCGGATACCGCCTCCGCGCCGGATCCCGGGTGCCCCCGCTCATCCTCGATGACGAGGAAGCGCTGGCCGTGGCGGTCGGGCTGCGCGAGGCGGCCCTGAGCGACGCGCTCGGCGGAGACCAGGCGGCCCTGTCCGCACTGCTGAAGCTGCGTCAGGTGCTGCCCCGGCGGATCGCGGACCGCCTGGGGGAGATGGACGACGCCTTCGTACGCCTCCCCGGAGCCGACGGGGCGCAGATCAGGCCCGGCCTGCTGCTGGAGCTGGCAGCCGCGTGCCGGCGAGGGGAGCGGGCCCGGCTGTCGTACACCGACGGGGAGGGACGAACCACGGCCCGGGACGTCGACCCGTACCGCCTCGTCCACACCGGACGGCGCTGGTACTTCGTCGCGCGGGACGTGACCCGAGGGCAGTGGCGGACGTTCCGGGCCGACCGGGTCGACCGCCTCCAGTCCACCGGACGGCCGGTGCAGATCACCGACCCACCCGACCCGGCACTGCTGGTCTCCCGCAACATCGCGAACGGCCCCTACCCCCTGTCCGCGACCATCCGCCTCCCCCTCCCCGTGGAGGAGGCGCTACGGATCATCCCGGCAACGGTCGGCACCCACCGCCCCGACGGCCCGGACGCGACCCTGGTCGACATCGGCGGCCCCGACCCGGACGGCCTGGCCCGCTACCTCCTGGGCCTGGGGACGCCCCTACGGGTCCTCGCCCCGAACGAGGTACGACAGGCCCTGCTGTGCCGTACCCGGGAACTGCTCCGGGAGAACGACGACGGCCCGCCCTCGTAGTGAGGGCGGGCCGTCCCGGTACGGCTTCGTCAGAGCTTCTCAGGCGTCCTGATGCCCAGCAGCGCCATGCCCCGGTGCAGCGTGCGGGCCGTGACGTCGCACAGGAAGAGGCGGTTCTCCACCTGCTCCGGCGTCTCAGCCTTCAGCACCGGGCACTTGTCGTAGAACGACGTGTACAGGGACGCCAGCTGGTACAGGTACGCCGCCAGCTTGTGCGGGGCGTACTCCGACGCCGCCTCCGCCACCGTCTCCGCGAAGGCGTCGACGTGCAGGCCGAGGGCGCGCTCGGCCTGAGCCAGCGCCAGCTCCGGGTGGGCCGCCGGGCGGACCTCGCCCGCCTTGCGGAGGATGGACTGGATACGGGCGTACGCGTACTGGAGGTAGACGGACGTGTCGCCGTTCAGCGAGACCATCTGGTCCAGGTCGAACTTGTAGTCCCGGATCGCCGACGTGGACAGGTCCGCGTACTTCACCGCACCGATGCCCACCTGGGCACCCCGCTCGGCGATCTCCTCCTCGGACAGGTCCTGGGCCTTCTCCCGGACCACGGCCGACGCGCGCTCGATCGCCTCGTCCAGCAGGTCGACCAGGCGGACCGTCTCGCCCTCACGCGTCTTGAACGGCTTGCCGTCCTTGCCAAGGACCGTGCCGAAGGCCAGCTGGAAGGCCTTGACGTCGTCGTTCAGCCAGCCCGCCCGCCGCGCGGTCTCGAAGACCATCTTGAAGTGCAGGCCCTGACGGGCGTCCACCACGTACAGGAGCGTGTTCGCCTTCAGGTTGAAGACGCGGTCACGGATCGCCGACAGGTCGGTCGCCGCATAGCCGTAGCCGCCGTCCGACTTCTGCACGATCAGCGGGACCGGATTGCCGTCCGGGCCCTTGACGTCCTCGAAGAAGACGCACAGGGCGCCCTCGGAGCGGACCGCGACGCCCGACTCCTCCAGCAGGCGGCAGGTCTCGGCCAGCATGTCGTTGTAGCCGGACTCGCCGACGATGTCGGGGTCCCGGATCTCCATGTCCAGCTTCTCGAAGACCGAGAAGAAGTAGATCTTCGACTCGTCCACGAACTTCTGCCACATGGCGAGCGTGTGCGGGTCGCCGGACTGGAGGTCCACCACCCGGCGCCGGGCCCGCGTCTTGAACTCCTCGTCGGAGTCGAACAGCTTGCGCGCGGCCTTGTAGAGGCGGTCGAGGTTCGACATCGCCTCCTCACCGGTCACCTGGGCAGCCTTGTGGTCCAGCTCGTGCGGGTGCTCGTCCAGGTATTGGATGAGCATGCCGAACTGGGTGCCCCAGTCGCCGATGTGGTGCCTGCGGACCACGTTCTCACCGGTGAACTCGAGGAGCTGGACGGCCGAGTCGCCGATGACCGCGGAGCGCAGGTGGCCTACGTGCATCTCCTTCGCCACGTTCGGCTGCGCGTAGTCGATCACCGTCGTGCCCGGGTTCGCGGCGGACGGCACGCCGAGGCGGCCCGTCTCGTCCGCGTACCGCGCGGCCAGGTTCTCGGTGATCGCCTTGTCCGTGATCGTGATGTTCAGGAAGCCGGGGCCGGAGACCTCGACCTCCTTGATCACGTCACCGGTCACCACCTGGGAGACGACCTGGGTGGCCAGCTCCCGCGGGTTCGCCTTCGCCTTCTTGGCGAGCGCCAGGATCCCGTTGGCCTGGAAGTCGGCCCGGTCGCTTCGTCGCAGCAGCGGGTCGGCACCGGCGGCCTCCGGCACAGTGGCCGAGAGGGCGGACGCGAGCTGCTGCTGGACGGAGTCGCTGAGGGACGTGACCGAGGCCATAGGAAGGGGTGCCGTTCTCCTCGTGGGGATGGATAGACCCGGCCAGTATCCCACGGGGGGTAAAGCGAATTTTCCCGTCCGTGAGTGAACGCGGGCGAGGGGCGCGCCGTCCAACGCGTTGAAAAGGCGTTTTCGTGGTTGTGGTCCCAACTGGGACAATGGAGCGTCAGCCGTGTGACCGTACCGGCTGCCCATGGAGAAAGAAGGACGTGCCGATCGTGGCTCAGAGCACCGAGACCACCGACTGGGTCTCCCGTTTCGCGGATGACGTCATCGAAGAGTCGGAGCGCCGGGCCCCGGGCAAACCGGTCGTGGTCGCGTCCGGCCTGTCCCCCTCCGGCCCCATCCACCTGGGCAACCTCCGCGAGGTCATGACCCCGCACCTGGTCGCCGACGAGGTCCGCCGGCGCGGGTACCAGGTCCGGCACCTGATCTCGTGGGACGACTACGACCGGTACCGCAAGGTCCCGGCCGGAATCGCCGGCATCGACGAGTCGTGGGCCGAGCACATCGGCAAGCCGCTGACCTCCGTCCCGGCCCCGAAGGGCTCCGCGTACCCGAACTGGGCCGAGCACTTCAAGGCCGCGATGATCGAGTCGCTCGCCGAGCTCGGCGTGGAGTTCGACGGGATCAGCCAGACCGCGCAGTACACCTCCGGCGTCTACCGCGAGCAGATCCTGCACGCCATGAAGCACCGCGGTGACATCGACGCGATCCTCGCCCAGTACCGGACCAAGCCGAAGGCCAAGAAGCCCCAGCAGAAGGCCGTGGACGAGGCCGAGCTGGAGGCCGAGGAGGGCTCGGGCGCCGCGGCCGAGGACGACGGCAGCTCCGGCTCCGCCGGGTACTTCCCGTACAAGCCGTACTGCGGCAACTGCGACAAGGACCTGACGACCGTCATCTCCTACGACGACGACACCACCGAGCTGGCGTACACCTGCACCGCCTGCGGTTTCGCCGAGACCGTCCGGCTCAGCGAGTTCAACCGCGGCAAGCTGGTCTGGAAGGTCGACTGGCCGATGCGCTGGGCGTACGAAGGCGTCGTCTTCGAGCCCAGCGGTGTCGACCACTCGTCTCCGGGGTCCAGCTTCCAGGTCGGCGGGCAGATCGTCGGCATCTTCGGCGGCAAGCAGCCCATCGGCCCGATGTACGCCTTCGTGGGCATCTCCGGGATGGCGAAGATGTCGTCCTCGCGCGGTGGCGTACCCACCCCGGCCGACGCGCTGAAGATCATGGAGCCGCAGATCCTGCGCTGGCTCTACGCCCGCCGCAGGCCCAACCAGTCCTTCAAGATCGCCTTCGACCAGGAGATCCAGCGCCTCTACGACGAGTGGGACAAGCTGGCGGGGAAGGTCGCCGACGGCTCCGCGCTCCCGGCGGACGTGGCCGCGTACACGCGCGCCGTCGGCACCGCCGCCGCCGAGCTGCCGAAGACGTCACGTCCGCTGCCCTACCGCACGCTCGCGTCCGTCGCCGACATCACCGCCGGGCACGAGGACCAGGCCCTGCGCATCCTCTCCGAGCTGGACCCGGAGCAGCCGCTCTCCTCGCTGGACGAGGCGCGGCCCCGCTACGACAAGGCGGAGGCGTGGATCAACACCCACGTCCCCGCCGACCAGCGCACCATCGTGCGCGAGGAGCCCGACGCCGACCTGCTGAAGTCCCTCGACGAGGCGTCCCAGCAGTCGGTACGGCTGCTGCTCGACGGGCTCGCCGAGCACTGGTCCCTCGACGGGCTGACCCACCTCGTGTACGGCGTGCCCAAGGTGCAGGCCGGCTTCCCGGCCGACGCGACGCCCAAGGAGCTGCCGCCGGAGATCAAGACGGCTCAGCGGACCTTCTTCGCCCTGCTGTACCACCTGCTGGTCGGGCGGGACACCGGGCCGCGGCTGCCCACGCTGCTGCTCGCCGTGGGGCAGGAGCGGGTACGAGCCCTGCTCGGGGAGTAAGCCGTAGAAAAAGCAGAAAAAAAGAGGGGCCCTCAGCAGAGGGCCCCTCTTTTTGCCTGCTTTATGCGATGTGGTCGTCCTGCAGTTCCGCCGAGTGGCGGCTGGTGAAGCGGTTGACCATGCGCTCGGCCTCACGCTGCGGCAGGGAGATGCCGTACGTCGCCTCCACGTCGCCGCGGAACTGGCCGGCGGTCGGGTAGCTGCCGTCTATCGACTGGCGGAAGACCTGGTAGTAGGCCTCCTCGTCCGGCTCCACCGGCGCAGTGCCGCCGCCCTCGCCGAGCTCGCGGGTGCGGTTCGGGCCCACCGGAATGGGAAAGCTGCCCGTGTCCTCCGGGGAGGGCTGCTGGAACTGCTCCGGCGGCTGCTCCTCGTACCACTCCTCGTACTGTTCCTCAGGGACGTACTGAGGGTCCGGGGGCGGCTCGTAGGTGGGGTCGTAGCCGCCGTGGTAGTCGATCTCGCGCGGGGCCTGGAACCAGGGACTCTCGTCCTCGGCCTGGGCGTTCTGCGGTTCCCCGGTGCGCTGGCCGGGCAACTGGGGGCGCTGCTCGCCGATAGGCGCGCTCTTCTGCGGCACGGGAGCCGCCCCAGCGGTACGACTGACCGCAGCCACCGGCGGTATGAGCACCGGCTCTATCCCCGCCGCCGCCAAGCCCGCCGGAGCCGTCTCCGCCAGGGGGACGCCGTAGCGGGCCAGCCGCAGCGGCATCAGGGACTCCACCGGGGCCTTGCGGCGCCAGGCCCGGCCGAAACGGGCGTGCAGCCTCGCCTGGTAGACGAGACGTTCCTGCTCCAGCTTGATCACCTGGTCGTAGGAGCGCAGCTCCCACAGCTTCATACGACGCCACAGCAGGAACGTGGGGAGCGGGGAGAGCAGCCAGCGCGTCAGCCGGACGCCCTCCATGTGCTTGTCGGCAGTGATGTCCGCGATACGGCCGATGGCATGCCGGGCCGCCTCGACGGCGACCACGAACAGAATCGGGATCACCGCGTGCATGCCCACACCCAGCGGATCCGGCCAGGCGGCGGCCCCGTTGAAGGCGATCGTCGCCGCCGTCAGGAGCCAGGCCGTCTGACGCAGCAGCGGGAACGGGATGCGGATCCAGGTCAGGAGCAGGTCGAGGGCGAGGAGGACACAGATGCCTGCGTCGATGCCGACCGGGAACACATAGGAGAAGTTCCCGAAGCCCTTCTTGATGGCCAGCGCTCGGACGGCCGCGTACGAACCGGCGAAGCCGATACCGGCGATGATCAATGCGCCGGACACGACCACGCCGATGAGTATGCGGTGCATCCGAGTCAGCTGCAGTGGCGCGGCCACTCGTACTCCCCTCCCCTTGCGTGTTGTTGCGCGCAACAGGGTGGCACACGTGTACGGCGAACGTGGACCCGGTCGGCCCTTCTCAGTTCTTCTTCGTGGCCGACTTGGACGGAGAAGCGCTGGAGGACGGGGACTTGGACGCAGACTTGGAAGGGGAAGCCGGGGCCGTCGTGGACGAACCGGACGACGAACCCCCGCCGTTGGCAGCCGAGACCGACGCAACCGCCTCCTTGACAGCCTTCTCCGCAGCCTTGGTCAGGTCGTCGGCGCTCGGCGTCTTCTCGCCCGCGAGACCGGCGCCGTTGTAGTCGAGCGTGATGACGACGTTCTCGACCCGGGCGACCACCGTCTGCTGCTTGAAGGTCCCCTCCTTCTTCTTCAGGTCGTAACGCACCGCCGTCGCCTCTTCACCCGCGCCCGCGACCGGCTCCGACTTGGCGTTCTTCGCACCGGACACCGCCTGGGCATCCTTGACCTGCTGGGCGTAGTACGCATGCGCCTGCTCGTTGCCGGAACCGCGGCTGGTGTCCGAGTCGAAGCGCAGCAGGGAGACGTTCAGCCAGCGGAACTGGGAGCCCTTGACGCCGTTGTTGTCCAGGCTGCTCCAGGAGCAGGAGGAACGGGTCTTGACGTCGTCGGAGCTGCCCTGCTTGCCCGAGGTGTCCTTCGGGACCAGGTCGGACAGCGTCTTCTTCGACACCACCGCGCACGGCTCGGGAAGCTTCTGGTACGCGGCCGCCTGGACCGTCGGGGACGCACTGGCCGAGGGCTGCTGCGACGACGAGCTGCCGCCGGCGGTCTGCTGGGCGCCGGCGCCACCCTTGTCCTTGGAGTCGCCGCTGTCCGACGAGCAGGCGGCGGTGATCAGGACCGCGGGAACGGCTGCCGCGCAGACAAGAGCGCGGCGCAGGCGCTCGGCTCGCTGGCTTCGCTGGGCACGGTCGTCTCGCTGAGCTGCTCGCTGCATGGTTCCTTCACTCGTGACGCTCGGTGTTCGTTCGGGTTCCTGCGGGGCCACGGTACGCGGTGAAGGAGCTGTGCGGTTTCCGTTCACACGCTTTGCGGGTGGCGGCCGAAGGGGCCTCGGCGGGTGTCAGCCGTTGAGCGCGTCGGCCAGTTGGGAGGCCAGATTACGGGCCCTGTCCTGCAATTCCTTGCTGTCCGGGACCGTTCCGGTGGCCATCGGCTGCTCCTCGTACTCGATGGTGACGACGACGTTCGACGTGCGGAAGACCACAGTCACCGTGCGCTGTTGCGCCGTCGAACCGGAGGAGTCGAGCTGGTCGTCCAGATACGCCTCGTCACCGAGATCGGTCAGGACGCGGGGCTGGAGATCGGCCGGGGTGGCACCCGAGGCGGAGCCGGAGGGCGAGTCGGAGGGCGAGTCGGACGGGGAGCCCGAGGCGGTGGCCGACGAGGTCGGCGAGGCCGCTGAGGCGGAGGGGGACGCCGTGCCGCTCGCCGTGGCCGTGGGGGTGGGCGTGGCCGTGGTGGCGCTCGGCTCGGGGAGGTCGGCGGCCGTCTCCATCCCCTGGAACAGCTTCGTCGCCTGATCGTCGTCGCTGACCGTGTTGTCGTACGACACCACGCGCTCGAAGTCGACCGAGAGGCGGTCGGTGGCGTCGGCGGACTCCACCTTCCAGCGGCAGCCCACCTTGCGGTCGGTGTTGTAGGTGAGCGCGGCGTCGCCCTGGTAGGCCTTGTCCCGCTGGTCCGGGTCGGCGATCTGCTTGATGCCCGGCAGCAGGGAGTCGAGCGTGTCGTGGTCGACCGCGCCGCAGGGCTCGGGGAGGCTGCGGTACTTGCCGGGCTGGGCCGCCACCGTCGCCGTACCGGCGTCGCCCGGGTTGGCGTTGTCCGTCGGGCCGTCGCCCCCGGACCCGCTCGTGCAGCCCGCCAACAGCGCCGCGAGGAGGGCGGCGGTGCCGGTTACGTACGCCTTCCGCTGCACGGTCGGGCTCCTCTCGACGGTGTGCGCTCGCTCGGTGCTTCAGTGTCCCCGCTGGTTATTCGCTTGCCGCGGCGGGGCGACCCCTGGAGACAATGTGTATCGCACGCACTGCTGTGGACGCCGGTCCTCTGTCCCTTTTCATAGACCTTGGCACCGCTTTTGCGTTTTGTTGCTCTTAAGCCTTTTGTTGTTGTTTCCGGGGGAATGAGGAAGACATGTCGTACGTAGAGATGCCGGGCGCGAAGGTCCCGATCCGCCTGTGGACCGACCCCGCGACGGTGGAGGACGTGGCCCTGCACCAGCTCCAGAACGTGGCCACCCTCCCGTGGATCAAGGGCCTGGCGGTCATGCCGGACGTCCACTACGGGAAGGGTGCGACGGTCGGGTCGGTCATCGCCATGCAGGGGGCTGTATGCCCTGCGGCGGTGGGCGTCGACATCGGCTGCGGGATGTCGGCGGTGAAGACGTCACTGACGGCGAATGATCTTCCGGGGGATCTGTCGCGACTGCGGTCGAAGATCGAGCAGGCTATTCCGGTGGGGCGAGGGATGCATGAGGATCCCGTCGAGCCGGGGGACTTCCATGGGCTGGCTACGGCTGGGTGGGAGGACTTCTGGGGGCGGTTCGACGGGGTTGCCGAAGCGGTGCACTTTCGTAAGGGCCGGGCAATTGGGCAAATAGGGACACTTGGGTCAGGCAACCACTTTATTGAAGTTTGTACGAGTGTGGATGGTTCAGTCTGGCTCATGCTCCACTCCGGCTCCCGCAATATCGGCAAGGAACTCGCCGAGCACCACATCGGCGTGGCTCAGAAGCTCCCGCACAACCAGGGCCTGGTCGACCGCGACCTCGCTGTGTTCGTCGCAGACACCCCGCAGATGGCGACCTACCGCAATGACCTCTTCTGGGCGCAGGAGTACGCCAAGTACAACCGCACGCTGATGATGGCGCTGCTGAAGGACGTGATCCGCAAGGAGTTCAAGAAGGCCAAGCCGACGTTCGAGCCGGAGATCTCCTGCCACCACAACTACGTGGCGGAGGAGCGGTACGAGGGTATGGACCTGCTGGTCACCCGTAAGGGAGCGATCCGGGCCGGCTCCGGCGAGTACGGGATCATCCCGGGTTCGATGGGCACGGGTTCGTACATTGTGAAGGGCCTCGGGAACGAGAAGGCCTTCAACTCCGCTTCGCACGGCGCGGGTCGGCGGATGAGCCGTAACGCGGCCAAGAAGCGCTTCTCGACCAAGGATCTGGAGGAGCAGACCCGGGGCGTGGAGTGCCGCAAGGACTCCGGCGTCGTGGACGAGATCCCGGGCGCCTACAAGTCCATCGACCAGGTCATCGACCAGCAGCGGGACTTGGTGCAGGTCGTGGCGAAGCTGAAGCAGGTCGTCTGCGTGAAGGGCTGACGAAAGAGACCCCCGGCCTTTGGGCCGGGGGTCTCTTTTGCTTGGTTGCTCACTTCGCGTGCCGTACCGCGTAGATCATCACGAACGCCACGAAGTGGATGCCGAAGAGGAAGTAGGCGAGGAAGTACCAGACCTGGCGTTCGTTCTTCGTTTCCTGCTCCAGGCGGCGCTTCTCCAGGCGGCGCTCCTCCAGGGGGTCCTCGTCCGCCATCACAGCTCCCGGTGCACCTTGGTGTTGGAGGCCTGGGCGCGGGGGCGCAGGACCAGGAGGTCGACGTTGACGTGGCTGGGGCGGGTGACCGCCCAGGTGATCGTCTCTGCGACGTCGTCGGCGGTGAGGGGTTCGGCCACGCCCGCGTAGACCTTCTCGGCCTTGTCGGTGTCGCCGCCGAAGCGGGTCAGGGCGAATTCGTCGGTCTTGACCATGCCGGGGGCGATCTCGATGACGCGGACCGGTCGGCCGACGATCTCCAGGCGGAGGGTCTCGGCGAGGACGTGGGTGCCGTGCTTGGCGGCTACGTAGCCTCCGCCGCCCTCGTACGTGCCGTGGCCGGCGGTGGAGGAGACCACGACCACCACGCCGTCGCCGCTCGCCTCCAGCTTCGGCAGCAGGGCCTGGGTGACGTTGAGGGTGCCGAGGACGTTCGTCTCGTACATCGTGCGCCAGTCGGCCGGGTCGCCGGTGGCCACCGGGTCGGCGCCGAGGGCTCCGCCGGCGTTGTTGACCAGGACGCCGATCGTCTTGAAGGCCGTTGCGAACTCGTCGACGGCCGCGCGGTCCGTCACGTCCAGCTGGTAAGCCGTCGCCGAGTGGCCCGCCGTGCCGAGTTCCTCGGCCAGGGCCTCGATGCGGTCCTTGCGGCGGGCGGTGAGGACGACGCGGTAGCCGGCCGCGGCGAGCCGGCGGGCCGTGGCGGCGCCGATGCCGCTGCTCGCACCCGTGACGACGGCGATGCGGGAGGCGGCGGACGGGGCGGCGGTGGCCATGGGCTGCTCCTGGGCGAGAGGGGTGGGCGCTGCGTCCAGGGTAGGTGAGCCTCAGGTGCCGTTCCTCGGCGCCCACATGATCACGGCCATGCCGGCGAGGCAGATCAGGGCTCCGGTGATGTCCCAGCGGTCGGGGCGGTAGCCGTCGGCGATCACGCCCCACAGGATCGAGCCGGCCACGAAGATCCCGCCGTAGGCGGCCAGGATGCGGCCGAAGTGGGCGTCCGGCTGGAAGGTGGCGATGAAGCCGTACGCGCCGAGGGAGAGGACGCCGCCGACCGCCCACAGCCAGCCGCGGTGCTCGCGTACGCCCTGCCAGATCAGCCAGGCGCCGCCGATCTCGAACAGGGCGGCGACGACGAACAGGGCGGCGGAGCGGAGGACCGGCATGGGGGCAGCTTCGCACGCGGGGGTGGTGTCACCTGTTGGAGGGCGCCTGGCGGTCGGCTCGCGTGGCATACATCCGTACGGCATACGGACGGAAGGCGGAGGCGGATGAGGTCGTGGGTGCTGGGTGTGTGCTGTGCCGTGGTGGTGGCAGCGGGCGGGGCCGGGCCGGCCGGGGCCGCTCCCGTGCCCGAGGCCGATCTGGTTTTTCATGGGAGCGCCGTGATGGACGGGGACCGGGTGGAGGTCCGGCTGACGCCGGGCGACAACGGGCCTTCGGCCGTGCCGGACGCGAGTGTGCTGCTGCGCTGGTCGGTGCCGTTGGCCGAGGCGCAGCGGCTGCCGGCCGGGTGTGCGCGGACGGACGAGCGGACGGTGGTGTGCGGGACCGGGCCGCTGGCCGTGGACGAGGCGGGGGAGCAGATCAAGGTGGCGGTGCGGCTGAAGGAGAAGCCGGCGGAGGTGACGCTGGAGGTGGACACCGCCTGGAACGGGGGCGTGGCGGACAAGAACCGCGCGAACGACCAGCTGAAGGTGCTGGTCCTGGGCACCGGGGACGCGTACGCCTTCTGAGGTGCCGGGAGCGTCGTACGATCTCTGCACCACGCAGACGAAGGGGAGTGCGGCATGGCCGGGAAGGGGACCGGGCGGTCCGGGCTGCTGGCGGAGCTGTCCGTGGTGTCCCGGCGGTACATGGCTTCGTACGCCTTGTTCAATCAGGCGGTCGCCGACCGGATCGGGCTGCATCCCACCGACTTGCAGTGTCTGAACCTGCTCACGCTGGAGGAGGAGCCGGTCACCACGGGCCGGGTCGCGGAGCTGACGGGGCTGACGACGGGGTCGGCGACGCGGCTGGTGGACCGGCTGGAGCGGGCCGGGTATGTCGTACGGCGGCGTGATGCGGTGGACCGGCGGCGGGTGCTGGTGGCGACCGTGCCGGAGAAGATCGCCGAGTTCGGCCGGATGTGGGACTCGCTGGCCGGTGACTGGTCGCGGATCTTCGATGAGCTGGACGACGCCGAGCTGGCCGTGATCGTCCGCCACATGGAGCGCACGGTGGAGTTCGGCGGGGAGCAGATCGCCCGGTTGCGGGAGGGGCGGGTCTAGGCCGGTCTGGGCCTGGTCCGAGGGCCGGGTCTAGGCGGGGTTCTCCCGGTCGTACGCCTCGCGGGCTGTCCGTACCTCCTCGAAGTGGGTTTCCGCCCAGTCCTTCACCGCGGTGAGCAGGCCGGCGAGGCTGCGGCCGAGCGGGGTGAGTTCGTAGTCGACCCGGACCGGGACGGACGGGGTGACGGTGCGGGAGACGATGCCGTCGCGTTCGAGGGTGCGCACGGTCTGGGTGAGCATTTTGGGGCTGACTCCGGGGATCCGGCGGCCGAGGTCGCTGTAGCGCTCGGGGCCGGTGGAGAGCGCGGCGATGACCAGGCTGACCCACTTGTCGCTGAGGCGGCCGAGGAGCTGGTGGCTCGGGCAGCTCCTGAGGAAGGCGTCGTAGTCGATACGGGCCTGCTCGCGGCGCTGGGCCGCGGTCTTGGTCGCCATGGGCTCTCCTCGGGGTCTCCTACGCACTTTCAGGTAACTGCTTACTGAAAGATAGTGCCTCTCCCTAGGGTTGTCACTGCGGCCGGGAAAGCGTCCTGGGTCCGTCAAGTGACTTGTGTTCTGGGAGAGTTGACATGCGTGCTGCTGTGGTGACGACGTTCGGCGGTCCGGAGGCCGTGGAGATCGTGGACGTGGAGGTGCCCGAGCCGGGGGCTGGGCAGGTGCGGATCAAGGTGGCTGCCGGTGCGGTGAACCCGGTGGACCTGGCGGTGCGGGCCGGTTTCTTCGGTGGTGCGGGCAAGGTGATCGGGCTCGGCTGGGATGTCGCCGGGACGGTGGACGCGGTCGGGGTGGCCGCCGCTTGGCAGGTCGGTGACGAGGTGGTCGCGCTGGTGCCGGGGGTGGCCGATCCGCTGGGCGCGCACGCCGAGTACGTCGTCGTGCCGACGGATGCGGTGGCCAAGGGGCCGGCCACGGTGGACGCGGTGCACGCCGGCACCCTGCCGCTGAACGGGCTGACCGCGGTCCAGGCCCTCGGTCTGCTGGATCTGACGCCGGGTTCCTCGCTGCTGGTCACGGGGGCCGCGGGTGCGGTCGGCGGGTTCGCCGTCCAGCTGGCCGCGCACCGGGGGATCGCGGTGACCGGGCACGCCCGGGCCGGTGACGAGGAGCTGGTGCGGTCCCTGGGGGCGACGGGCTTCACGGCCGAGGGGGTCGCGCCGGGGAGTGTGGACGCGGTGCTGGATGCGGCGGTGCTCGGCGAGCCGGCTCTGGAGTGGGTGCGGGACGGGGGCGCGTACGTCGGTGTCATGCCGGGCCGGCACCCCGAGTCGGTGCGCGGGGTGCGGACGGACTCCGTCTCGGTGCGTGCGGACGGGGCCGGGCTGGCGGAGCTGGCGGGGCTGGTGGACGAGGGGGTGCTGAGCCTGCGGGTGGCCGAGACGTACGGCCTGGCGGAGGCGGCGAAGGCGCATGCGCGGCTGGCCGAGGGCGGGGTGCGCGGGCGGCTGGTGCTGGTGCCCTGAGGGGGGAATGCCGCCGGGTGGGTGACCGTTGGACGGGTATGGTTGAACGGTCAACAACCTGGAGGGTGAGTGACCATGCAGTTCGGGATCTTCACGGTCGGCGACGTCACGCCGGACCCCACCACGGGGCGTACGCCGACCGAGCGCGAGCGGATCAAGGCCATGGTTGCCATCGCGCTCAAGGCCGAGGAGGTCGGCCTCGACGTGTTCGCCACCGGTGAGCACCACAACCCGCCGTTCGTGCCGTCGTCCCCGACCACGATGCTCGGCTACATAGCGGCGCGCACCGAGAAGCTGGTCCTCTCCACCTCCACCACCCTGATCACCACCAACGACCCGGTGAAGATCGCGGAGGACTTCGCGATGCTCCAGCACCTGGCCGACGGGCGGGTGGACCTGATGATGGGGCGCGGCAACACCGGGCCGGTGTATCCGTGGTTCGGGCAGGACATCCGGCAGGGCATCAACCTGGCCCTCGAGAACTACGCCCTTCTCCACCGGCTGTGGCGTGAGGACGTCGTCGACTGGGAGGGGAAGTTCCGCACACCGCTGCAGGGCTTCACCTCCACGCCCCGGCCGCTGGACGGGGTCGCGCCGTTCGTCTGGCACGGGTCGATCCGCTCGCCGGAGATCGCCGAGCAGGCCGCGTACTACGGCGACGGCTTCTTCCACAACAACATCTTCTGGCCCGCCGACCACACCCGGCGGATGGTCGAGCTGTACCGGTCCCGGTACGCCCACCACGGGCACGGCACGCCCGAGCAGGCGATCGTGGGGCTGGGCGGCCAGGTGTTCATGCGCCGCAACTCGCAGGACGCGGTACGTGAGTTCCGGCCGTACTTCGACAACGCGCCGGTGTACGGGCACGGACCCTCACTGGAGGAGTTCACCGCGCAGACCCCGCTGACGGTCGGCTCCCCGCAGCAGGTGATCGAGAAGACGCTGGGCTTTCGCGAGTACGCCGGTGACTACCAGCGCCAGCTGTTCCTGATGGACCACGCGGGGCTGCCGCTGAAGACCGTGCTGGAGCAGATCGACATGCTCGGCGAGGAGGTCGTGCCGGTGCTGCGCAAGGAGTTCGCGAAGGGCCGTCCGGCGGATGTGCCGGAGGCGCCGACCCACACTGGGTTGCTGGCCGCGTCGAAGGCTTAGTGCTGGCTTAGTGCGTTTCCCACCCGCCCACCCTGTCTCGGTAGGCCGCCTGGGTGCCGTCTCGGTTCGGTGGGCCAGTCCGTGGGCGGCGCACGGTGAGAAGACGGTAGGCCGGTGCTCCCGGTTGCCTGTGTGACGGTGAGAGGGCGGTAAAAAGGGTGATCGTAGGTCCATCCGGCCCGGGCCAACTGCCGGAGGCCTTGGCAGACTGGGGGACGTGCCCCAGACTGTGCTGCTCGCCGAAGACGATCGTGCCATCCGTCATGCCCTGGAGCGTGCCCTGAGCCTGGAGGGGTATGAGGTCACGGCGGTCGCCGACGGCGTGGAAGCGCTGGCGCAGGCCCACAAGAACCCGCCGGACGTCCTCCTGCTCGACGTCATGATGCCAGGCATCGACGGGCTCCAGGTCTGCCGGGTGCTGCGTGCCGAGGGCGACCGTACCCCGATCCTCATGCTCACCGCCCTCGTGGAGACCGCCGACCGCATCGCGGGCCTGGACGCCGGTGCCGATGACTACGTGGTCAAGCCGTTCGACGTCGAGGAGGTCTTCGCCCGGCTGCGGGCGCTGCTCAGGCGGACCAGCCCGGTGCCCGCGGGCAGTGGCAGCGGGGTCTTGGGCGGCGACGGCGGGCGGGACGTACAGGTCTCCGACCGGCAGGTGGAGGCCGCGGGGATTCGTATGGACCTCCAGGCCCGGCGGGCCTGGCGCGGCAAGCGTGAGCTGGAGCTGACCCGCACCGAGTTCGAGCTGCTGGAGCTGCTGGTGCGCAACGCCGGCATCGTGCTCGACCACTCCACCATCTACGACCGCATCTGGGGCTACGACTTCGGCCCCGGCTCCAAGAACCTCGCCGTCTACGTCGGCTACCTGCGCCGCAAGCTGGACGAGCCCGGTGCTCCGCAGCTGATCCACACCGTGCGGGGCGTGGGTTACGTGCTGCGGGAGGACTAGTGCTGCGCCGGTGGCGGCTGCCGGGCGGGCCCCGGCCCAGGCTGGTCTCCCTGCGCACCACCTTCGTGGTGTCCTTCGCGGCCGTCACCGCCGCTGTCACGATCCTCGTCGGCATCCTGTCGTACGGCTCCGCCGCGCGTCTGGTCCGGGTCGACCAGCAGTCGGTGTTCACGCAGGTCGTGCAGGACGTGCGGGACGAGGTGCGGACGCATGAGATGGTCCCGGACGACTTCTCCTCCTCCCGTCCGGGGCACGATCTGGTCCGGCCCGCCCGGACCGATGTGCAGGTGCTCGGGGCGCAGGGGCAGATCATCGACCACGGCAGTCCGGTGCTGCCCGTCACCGCCCGGGACAAGGCCGTGGCGCGCGCGCAGGCGGCCGGCAAGGTGGTCCAGCACAAGGACGTCCGGGTCGACCAGGACCTGTTCCGCATCGCCACCGTCTCGCTCGGCGACGGGAAGGGCGCCGTACAGGTCGCTCAGGAGTTCAGCGACACCGAGGATCTGC
Organism: Streptomyces cellostaticus; assembly: GCF_001513965.1. Classification (GTDB taxonomy): domain Bacteria; phylum Actinomycetota; class Actinomycetes; order Streptomycetales; family Streptomycetaceae; genus Streptomyces; species Streptomyces cellostaticus. The sequence goes on from NZ_KQ948018.1 coordinate 39,946, forward strand.
TGCGGGCCCTGCAGCAGCGGACGCTGATCCTGATGGCCGCCGTGGTGGTGGGCGCGGGGCTGTTCGGGTGGTGGCTGGCGCGCCGGATCACCCGGCGCCTGGTGATCCTCACCTCCGCCGCCGAGGACGTGGCCCGTACCCGGCAGCTGGGTATCGAGGTGCCCGTCACGGGGCTGGACGAGGTGGGCCGGCTCGGGCGTGCCTTCGACCGGATGCTGGGGCGGCTCGCGCAGTCGGAGGAGGACCAGCGGCGGCTGGTCCAGGACGCGGGGCACGAGCTGCGGACGCCTCTGACGTCGTTGCGTACGAACATCTCGCTGCTGCGGCGGATCGACGAGCTTCCCCCGGCGACTCGGGAGGAACTCGTCGCCGATCTCACGCAGGAGGCCCGCGAGCTGACCGATCTGGTCAACGAGCTGGTCGATCTCGCGGCCGGGCAGTCCGATACGGAGCCGCCGCAGCGGGTGGATCTCGCCGACATCGCCGAGGACGTGGTGGGGCTGGCCAAGCGGCGTACGGGGCGGGAGATCGTGCTGCGCACGAGCGGGGACACGAGTACCGACGGGCGGCCGGGGATGCTGCAGCGGGCGATCTCCAACCTGGTCGAGAACGCGGCGAAGTTCGACCGTGGCGGCAAGGCGCCGATCGAGATCAACATCAGTGGGCCGGTGCGGGCGGGGATGGTGCGGGTCGAGGTGCTCGACCGGGGGCCCGGTATCGCCGAGGGGGATCTCATCCGGATCTTCGACCGGTTCTACCGGGCTGCCGATGCGCGGTCGCTGCCGGGGTCGGGGCTCGGCCTGTCGATCGTGCGGGAGGTGGCCATGGCGCATGGTGGGGCGCCGTTCGCCTTCCGGCGGGAGGGGGGCGGGGCGGTCATCGGGTTCACGGTGGGTGGGGGCTGAGGGCTTGCGTTTCCCACCCGCACCACCCGCACCACCCGCACCACCTGTGCGGGTTTCGTCGTCGGGTGCGGGTGGCCCCCGCGGGGCTTGATCGCCGTCGGCGGCTTGCGGTGCGTGCGACGCCTGCGCCGATGCCAACGGCCGGGCCATCCGGCTCCGGGAGCGCGAGGCACCCTGCAGGAGCGGACTGCGGCTGTACACCGTCCCCGGGATTCCGACGTGTAGTGCGGTCCCGGGGACGTGCGGGTGGTGCGCAGCCGTTGGTGCTCAGCGTGCTGCGGTCGGCCGGGGGACGTCCTGGGTGGTCGCCTGCCTGCGGCGGGTGAAGGCCGGCAGGGTGGGCGGGGTGAGGAAGCCCTCCGCGCGGGCGCTGGCCAGGCCGATGCGGGGGATGTCGCTGCTCTTGGCGAAGAGGAGGAAGCGGGGCTCCCAGACCGGGCGGTACTTGGCGTTGGCGCGGTACAGGGACTCGATCTGCCACCAGCGTGAGAAGAAGGTGAGGATCGAGCGCCACAGACGCAGCACCGGGCCGGCGCCGAGGCGGGAGCCGCGCTCGAAGACCGAGCGGAACATGGCGAAGTTCAGCGACACCCGTCGTACATCCAGCTTCCCGGCCTGGAGCAGCAGCTCCACGACCATGTACTCCATCAGGCCGTTCTCGCAGGCGCGGTCGCGGCGCATCAGGTCCAGGGAGAGGCCGTGCTCGCCCCAGGGGACGAAGCTGAGCAGGGCGCGCGGCACATCGTCCGCGTCCCGGCACTCCAGCATCATGCAGCGGCCGTCGCCGGAGTCTCCGAGGCGGCCCAGGGCCATGGAGAAGCCGCGCTCGGTGGTGCCGTCGCGCCACTGGTCGGCGCGGTCGATGAGCAGGGCCATCTCCTCGTCGGGGATGTCCTCGTGGCGGCGGATGCGGACCGTGTAGCCGGCTCGGCGGACACGGTTGTGAGCCTGGCGGACGACGCGCATCGCCCGGCCGTCGAGGGTGAAGTCGGCGAGGTCGACGATCGCCTCGTCGCCGAGTTCCAGGGCGTCCAGGCCGTGGCGGGCGTAGATCGTGCCCGCTTCCTCGCTCGCGCCCATGACGGCCGGGGTCCAGGCGTGGCGGCGGGCCTCCGCCAGCCAGGCGTCGATGGCGCCGGGCCAGGCCTCGGGGTCGCCGATGGGGTCGCCGGAGGCCAGGCTGACGCCGCCGATGACGCGGTAGGCGACGGCCGCCTTGCCGCTGGGGGAGAAGATGACGGCCTTGTCGCGGCGCAGCGCGAAGTAGCCGAGCGAGTCGCGTTCGCCGTGCTTGTCGAGGAGGCTGCGGAGCTGGTGCTCGTCCTCCTCGCCGAGCAGGCACTCGCCGCGCGGGGAGCGGAAGCAGGCGTACAGCACCAGGAGGAAGGTCGCCGCGATCAGGATGTTGACGACGATGTCGGCCCAGCGGGGGGCGTGGACGGCGGCCACGCGGTCGGCGAGCGGGCCGACGCTGACGCCGCGCAGCAGGGTGTAGGCGATCTCGTCCTTGAGGGTGGCGCCGGGGAGCTTGTTCGTCGCGTGCACCAGGAACGTGCCGAGGGTGCCGCTGATCAGTGCACCGCCCGCGCCGACGCCGAGCGCGAGGCGCGGGTTGGAACGGTCGCCGATGGCTTCGAACTCACGTCGGCCGATCAGCAGGGCCGCCACGAACAGGCCGGTGAGGGCCGCGGAGAGCCAGTTGAAGACGTGCTCGCGGTACGGGTCGCGGGTGAGCGCGAGGGCGTAGAGGCAGAACAGGGGGCCGGCCAGGAGGAGGTTGAAGACCCACGCGGCCCGCTTGCGGCGGCGCATCACCACCGCGAGGAACAGGGCGAGCGCCGCCGAGACGAGGCCCGCGGTGGCCAGGTACGGCGTGAAGAACTCGCCCGCGTTGTGCTCGTGCACCTCCTCGCGGAACGGCAGCGAGAGGACGGCGACGATGTTGAACAGGGCCTGCAGCCGCAGGTACCAGACGGTGGCCGCCGCCGCGCGCCCGCGCAGCCGGTCGTTGCCGGCGGGCAGAGAGGGGATGCTGAGGCGGGGCCCCCGCTGAGCGGGAACCTGTGGGGAGATCGGGCTCGACTGTCGTGCGGGCATGGTGACGGGCACCTTGGGAGAGGGGACGGGGCAACGCTGACCCTACAGCTCGTAGGGTAGCGTGGGCACGGGCTTGCACATACCCGGCGCACAGGGTCTCATCCCGAACCCTGGGGGCGGCGCCGGGCGGCCGCCAGCAGCCAGGCCAGGTTGCCCGCCGCCGCCCCGGCCGCCACCGCGGCGACGATCACCCCACCGGTCGCGAGGCCGTCGCTGAACAGATGCGGGCGCCGGTCGAGGCTGTGCAGCCCGAAGCCGCACAGCTCGTAGACGCCGACGGCGGCGATGATCAGGCTGACGGCCAGCAGGGTCAGTGTCGGGGCGAGACTGCGCAGGCCGAGGTCCGCCGATGGGCTCGGTTCCGTTTCCGTGTCCTGCATGGTGTCCCCCGATGAACAGACGTGTGGCCGTTGGCGGTTGGGAACCTACATTACGTAGGGTCGGGTTAGGGTCGGTGCCGTGCGGATCTACATCAGCGTGGACATGGAAGGCATCACCGGGCTCGTGGACGCGGATGACGTCCAGCCCGGCGGGCGGGACTACGAGCGGGGCCGCTCCATGATGGCCGAGGACGTGAACGCGGCCGTACGAGGCGCGCTGGCGGCCGGCGCGACGGACATCCTCGTGAACGACGCCCACGGCCCGATGCGCAACCTGCTGCCCGAGGCGCTGCACCCGGCCGCCCGACTGGTCCGCGGCAAGCCCAAGCAGATGGGCATGCTGGAGGGGCTCGGCCCCGAGTACGACGCCGCGCTGTGCGTCGGCTACCACTCCCGGGCCGGTGCCCTCGGCGTGCTCAGCCACAGCTTCATGGGCCACGAGATCGAGGACATCTGGCTGGACGGCCGCCCCGTCGGGGAGATCGGCCTCGCCCACGCCACCGCCGCGGCCCTCGGCGTCCCCGTGGTGGCCCTCACGGGTGACGACGCGGCGTGCGCGGAGATGACGGCGTGGGACGCGTCGGTCGTCACCGTCCCCGTGAAGTACGCCCACGACCGCTTCGCGGCCCGGCTGCGGCCGGCGGGCGAGGCGCGCGAGGCCATCGAGGAGGAGGTCGCGCGGGCCCTTTCCGTGCCGCCCGCGCGCCCGTCGGCCCCCGCCGCCGAGGCCACCCTCGCCGTCCGCTGGCAGTCCGCCTCGGTCCCGGCGACCCTGCTCGGCATACCCGGCGTGACGGCTGAAGACAGCCGCACGGTCCGGTCGACGGGCCCGCTTCCGGCGCTGTACCGGCTGTTCGGGGTATGGATGCGGGTGGCGGCCTCCCTCACCGACCAGCGGCCGTACTGCTAGGGCCTGGCCGCACGAGTGGGGGACCCTCATGCGCGGGGGGGGCACCCCCATGACCCCGCTCACCGGCGCCGATCAGGCGCCGCGTATGTCCTCCGGCCTGATCCGCCGGACAGGCCCTGGAGCAGCCGCCACGCCTCAGCCGTCTTCGCCGGTGGGTGGCTGTGTGGTGCGGCGGGCGTAGGCGCGGGCCGCGCGGGCGCGGTCGCCGCAGCGGGTGGAGCACCAGTGGCGGCGGCCGTGCCGGAGCAGGTAGCGGTTGCAGGGGGTGGAGCCGCAGGCGGTGAGGCGGTCGGCGTCGGGGCCGGTGAGCAGGTCGGCGGCGTCGGCGGCGAGGGTCGCCAGGGCGTGCTCGACGATCTGCGTGGTGGGGTGGGAGGCCGCCCGGTACAGGCCGTGCTCGGGATGCCAGTGCAGCAGGGCGGCCGCGGGGGCGCGGGTGAGCGCGTCGTTGAGGGCGTTCAGAGCGCCGGCCGGGGCGGGGTGGCCGCCGACCCGGGAGGCGAGCAGGGAGCGGGTCTCCTCGCGCAGGGACCGGAGCCGGGCCGCGCAGGTCTCCTGGAGGTCCGCGTCGGCCGGGGCCAGGCCGTGTTCCACGAGCCAGCGGTTCGCCGCCGCGGGCGTACCGAGCAGGTCGATGAAGTGGCCGCCGGGCAGGGCGACGGCACTGTTGGCGAGGTCGAGGGCCGGGTACTGCTCCGCGCCCGGCGCCGGCGGCGGCGCCTGCTCGTCTCTCACGCTCCCAGTCATGAATCTCATGGTACGGCTTGCGCGCATCCGTGAGGAACGACTAACGTCACTTCACGGATAGATAATCAGTCATCCGTGAGACGATCCCGTGAGGTGCTCATCATGGCCGCTGCCGGTCCGACCCCCGACACCACGAGCGAGCAGATACCCGTCCGCGTCCTCGGCGGCCCGACCGTCCTCATCGAGTACGGCGGACTCCGCTTCCTCACCGACCCGACCTTCGACGCCCCCGGCGACTACCCCGCGCCCAGCGGCCGGGTCCTGACCAAGACCGCCCCGCCCCGGACCAGCCCCGCCGAACTGGGCCCCGTCGACGTCGTCCTGCTCTCCCACGACCAGCACGCCGACAACCTCGACCACTTGGGCCGCGCCCTGCTCGCCGACGTGCCGCACACCTTCACCACGGCGAGCGCCGCGGGCCGCCTCGGCGGCGCCACCCGGGCCCTCGCCCCCTGGGAGTCCGTCGAACTGCCCCGCCCCGACGGCGGCACCGTCACCGTCACCGGCGCGCCCGGCCTGCACGGCCCCAAGGGCTCCGAGCCGATCGTGGGCGAGGTCATGGGCTTCGTCCTGACCTCCGCCGACCTGCCGAGCGTCTACGTCAGCGGCGACAACGCCTCCCTGGAGCTGGTCCAGGAGATCGCCGACCGGTACGCCCCCGTCGACACCGCCGTCCTCTTCGCCGGCGCACCCCGCCTGCCCGTCCTCGACAACGCCCTCCTCGTCCTCGACGGCGCCGGCACCGCGAGCGCCGCACGCCTCCTGGACGCCCGCCGCGTGGTCCCGGCCCACTGCGACAGCTGGGCTCACTTCACGGAGACCAGGGATGACGTGGTGACGGCGTTCACCGCGGCGGGGCTGGCCGACCGGCTGCAACTGGACTGAGCGGCGGGCGGCACCGTAGTACCGCAGAACGACCCGCACGCTCGCCGACGCCGGCGCCTACGCCACCGACACCGCGCCGGAACTCCTCGCCGGCATCCGCGCCGTCGCCCACGGCGACGCCGTGATCGCCCCCGCACTCACCCGGCGCCTCCTGGACGAGTTCACCCAGCACCTGCCGCGGCAGGCCGGCGACCCGGCCGAGGACGCCCGCCTGAACTCCCTCACCGACCGCGAACGCGAGATCCTCCTCGCCATCGGCAAGGGCTGGACCAACGGCGAGATCGCCGCCCGCTTCGTCCTGTCCGAGTCCACGGTCAAGACCCACGTGGGGCGAGTCCTCGCCAAGATCGGCGCACGCGACCGTATCCAGGCGGTGATCTTCGCCTACGACCTCGGGCTCGCCCGGCCGAACAGCGGCGGTCAGTAGCGCAGGGCCGAGCCGACGACCGCGCGCACCTCACCGCTCAGCTTCCGGTTGCTGCGGGCCGTGCCCTCGCCGGAGGCACCCGCGGCCACGTCCTTGACCGTCACCACGACCACGTCCTGCAGATTGCCGTCCTTGTCCGTGAAGTTGACCTGGACGGCGAAGGACCTGGCAGAACCGTCGGTGTTCTTGGCGGTCACCTTGACCGAGGCCCGACCGTCGCTGTCGGTGGTGACGCTGCCGAGCGACACGTCGTCCTTGGCCTTCACCCCGCCCTTGACCTCGTCCAGCTTGTGCCGGGCCTCCGCCGAGGCCGAGGCCAGCGCCTCGGACGCCTGGGAGGCCAGGGAAGAGGCGGCGGACGAGGCCGCCGAAGCGGCCTTGCTGGCGGTGCCGGACGGGCTGCCGGAGCCGCCGCACCCGGTGGCGCCGACCGCGACCACCACGGCCAGGACCGCGCCTGCCGTACCTCGTGTCCAGTGGCCTGCCATATGACGCCTCCAGCGATTCCCGAGCGGCTGTTCCTCTCAGTTCAGTGAAGGGGGTGCTGCCCTGGCCCGCATGCCGAGCGAGGTACCCGGGCGGCACGGGTACCCGAACGGGTTGCGCTCGCCAGGCGCCGAAGACGACACGGACGGATAGTGGTGCCGGTACGACGTTTCGACGGCCCTGCCCCGGTACAGGAGGCTCGATGCGCGTTTCACGGCCACTGGCCGCGCTCACCGGCATCGCGTTGCTCGGCATCGCGCTGACCGCCTGCCAGGACCAGGCGTCCGGAACGATCGTGGCGCGCAACGACGGCAGGTACGTGGAGACCTTCTCGAACCCGTCGATCCACGGATGCCACCGTTTCCGCCAGGACGTGACCCATGTCAACAACCACACGTTGAGCAGCATGCTTCTGTACACGACACCCGACTGCACCGTGCCGCCCGGCGGGGCAGGCATCTACCTGAACATGCAGTCGTCCGACGAGGTGGTCAGATCCACCGGCTTGTGGCGCAGCTTCACCTTCGCTCCCGAGTGACCCCGAGGACGTCGAGCATCGCCCGAGTGGCCGGGCTGGGGTTGAACCGGCTCCACGCCAGATACTCGATGCGATGCGGTCCGTCGACCACCGGGACCAGCGCCAGTCCGGGGTCGTCGGCGGCCAGCGGCCGGATGAACGCCGACGGCAGCAGCGCGATGCCGAGCCCGCGCGCGATCAGCCGGGTGATCAGCTCGACGACGCCGGCCTCGTACGCGACGTCGCGGACCAGTCCCGCGGCGGCGAACGCCTGATCGGACTGGGCCCGGGCGGGTGTCCCGGCCACGAAGTCCACGAACGTCTCCGCGGCGATCTCGTGCAGCGTGACCCGGGAGGCGCCCGCCAGCCGATGCCCGGCCTGCACCACGAGTACGTGCTGGTCGTGATCGAGTACGACGGTTTCCACGCCGGACGGCCGTTCGCTCTCCGGCAGGCCGAGAAAAGCGATGTCGAGGTCGCCGCTGCGGACCGCCGCCGCCAGTTCGTCGCTGCGTCCGGAACGGAGGGCGACGCGGACGTCCGGGTGCTGGGCGCGGTACCGCTGGAGCAGTTCGGGTACGTCGACGGCGGCCGTGGTCACGATCACGCCGACAGCGAGCCGGCCGCGCACCACGCCGGTCGCGGCGGCGGCGTCGGCGGCCGCGCGGTCGGCAGCGGCCAGGCACTCGCGCGCGCCGGCGAGAAACGCCGCCCCTGCACTGGTCAGCTCGACCCGGCGGCTGGACCGGGCGAACAGCTTGACCCCGAGCTCCCGTTCCAGGCTCGCGATCCGGTGACTGAGTGACGACTGCACCACGAAACAGCGCTCCGCCGCACGCGTGAAGTTGCGGGTTTCGGCGACGGCGACGACGTAACGCATCTGCTGGAGATCCACGCGTCAATCGTTCTCGTTCATTATTGGCATCGCAAGCATGCGTTGGACTCATGACGCGTCGTGCTGAGACTTGAGCACATGCATTCCTCGACCGAGCGATCACCGGGCCGGCTGCGGACCTCGTACCCGCAGCAGGTGGCAACCGTCGCACTGACCGCACTCGCTCCCGCGTCCTGGGGCACCACGTACGTCGTGACCACGCGGTTGCTGCCGCCCGGGCATCCGCTGTTCGCCGGGCTGATGCGCGCCCTGCCCGCCGGGCTGCTCGCGCTGGCGATCACCCGGGTGCTCCCGCGCGGGGACTGGTGGTGGAAGGCCACCGTCCTCGGCGTGCTCAACATCGGCGGGATGCCCCTGCTGTTCCTGGCGGCCGAACGACTCCCCGGCGGTGTCGCCGCCACCCTCAGCGCCGTCCAGCCGCTGCTGGTGGCGGGCTTGGCCATCGCGGTGCTCCGCGAGCGGCCGACGGCCTGGCGACTGGCCTGGGGCGTGATCGGCGTGATGGGCGTCGGACTCGTCGTGCTCGGTCCCGAGGCCCGGCTGGACGCCGTCGGGGTGCTCGCCGGCCTCGGCCATACGGCCACCATGGCCGGCGGGGTCGTCCTCACCAAGCGCTGGGGCCGTCCGGCGGGGGTCGGTCCACTGGCCCTGACCGGCTGGCAACTGACCGTCGGCGGCCTGCTGTTGCTCCCGCTCACCCTCGCGATCGAGGGGGTGCCGCAGCGGATCGACGCCGGAGCGGTCGGGGGCTACCTGTGGCTCGGCAGCATGGGTGGGCTGATCGCATACACGCTGTGGTTCCGCGGGATCGGAAGGCTGCCGGTCGGCGCGTCCGCACCGCTGGTGCTGCTGTCCCCGCTGGTCGCGACCGCCATCGGCATCGCGCTGGGCGAGTCACTGAGCCTGCTCCAGACCCTTGGTTTCGCCCTGGCCCTGGCCGCATTGCTGGCCGCGCAGCTCAATGCCCCGAAGACCCTGAAGAGCCCGAACACTTCGAAGAGAAGGCTGGATTCAGTGAAGACAGGTTCGATGAGATCAGGCATGACGATCGCCGTGCTGGGCGCCACCGGGATGGTCGGCAGCCGGGTGATCACCGAGGCCGGTACACGCGGACACCAGGTGCTCGCCCTGTCCCGGAAGCCCGCGAGCGAGAACCCGAACGTGACACCGATCGCGGTCGATGCGAACGACCCGCACGCCGTACGCGCGGCGCTGGCGGGCTCCGCCTCGAACGGCACCGCGGACGCCGTCGTGCTGACTGTGCGGACCATGCCGGTCGACCAGGACTTCTTGGTCGGCGCTACCCGTACCGTGCTGGACGCCGCCGCACAGCTCGGCATCCGCGTCCTCGTGGTCGGCGGCGCCGGTGCTCTGCGCAGCCCCGACGACCACGATCTGCTCGTCGCCGACAACCCCGCGTATGTGCCCGCCGAAGTGAAGACCGTCGCCGCCGCCGGGATAGCCCAGCTGCGGACCTGCCAGGCTCATGCCGACGCCGACTGGGTCTACCTGAGCCCGCCGGCCCTGCTCGAACCCGGCGAACGAACCGGCCGCTATCGGCGCGGCACCGACACCTTGCTCACCGCCGCCGACGGGCAATCACGGATCAGCGCCGAGGACCTGGCCGTCGCCGTGCTCGACGAACTCGAAAGCCCTGGCTCCGAACGCCTCATCACGGTCGTCCACCGAACTCCCGGCGACTGATCAGGTTCGCGTACCGGCGGCGGGGGATCCCGCCTCAGGGCCACACAAGGCAGTACGGCTGATGCCCCGCCTCATGAGCCGGTGCGAGAGCCGAGACCGCGTGGGAGCTGACACCCGAAGGTCACATGGGCACCCGTCAAGCCCCGGACTTCATCAACGCGATCCTGCTGCACGGCGCGGCCGCCCGACCATCGCCCCGGAACCGCCTGGTCCCGGGGCCCTGGCCGACTGGGCACGTGAGCTCGGCGGTGCGTTCGCGCGCCTGCTCTGCGACCCGCCGGACCGAAGCCGCGGTGACCGGCCCGTCGACGTCGCGCCGTAAGCTGCGCCGGGGTTCTGACTCAGGGGAGGCGTGAGTGGGGCGGCATATGGTCCTCGGTGGCCGGTACGAGCTGGTCGAGAAGCTCGGTCAAGGTGGCATGGGAACGGTCCATCGCGGGGTGGACCGCCGGCTGCGCCGCACTGTCGCGGTGAAACTGCTCTCCTCGGCGCTGGCCCACGATCCGCAGTCGCGAGCCCGTTTCCAGCGCGAGGCGCACGCGGCTGCCGCGCTGAACCATCCAGCGGTGGCCACCATCCATGACGTCGGCGAGGAGCCGCATCCGGATGATGACCCACGGCCCTATCTGGTCATGGAGTACGTGCAAGGCGCTACGCTCGCCGAGGTCCTGCGGGGCGGCCCACTGCCTGTCGCCGACGCCGTCAACGCGGCATGCGCGGTGCTGGACGCGCTGCGGCACAGCCACGAGTGCGGGATCGTGCACAGGGACATCAAGCCCTCGAACATCATGCTCACCGGACCCGACACCGTGAAGGTCCTCGACTTCGGCATCGCCAAGGCTTTCGCCGAGACCGCCACCCGCATCACGGGTAGCGGTGCGGCGATCGGCACTCCCGCCTACCTTTCCCCCGAGCAGATCAACGGGGCGGAGATCGACCATCGGGCCGATCTGTACGCGATGGGGTGTCTGCTGCACGAACTGCTGACCGGGCAGCCCCCGTTCCGTGGCGAATCACCCTTCGCCGTCATGCATCAGCACCTGTTCGCCGCACCCGAGCCGGTCTCCCGGCTGAGACCGCAGGTACCACCGGCGGTGGAGGCGGTGATCCTGCGCGCCCTCGGCAAGGACCCGAAGGAACGGTTCGCCGATGCCGGGCAGATGCGCGAAGCTCTCGCCGACGCCCTGACACAGACGTCCATGCCGACGGTCCAGGCCACCACGCCCGGGCCCCCGGCGACCCGCCCCGGCGGCCGAACCGCTCTCCGGCACACGTTCCGCATCTCACTGCGCCCTTCCACCGACAGCGCTCTGGCCCTGCTCGGATGCCTCCTTTCGCTGCTGTGCGCACGTGGCCGACTGGTGGACACCGCTCACTTCGGCTGGCTCGCCATCGCGGCCGGCGTGTTGGGCCTGGTGACGCTGCCGTGGTCGGCACGCCTGTCGTGCGCGGTGAGTTGGGGGCCGGTGGCCGAGGCCGTGGCGGTCAACTCCGAACTGCGGCGCGCCTACATAGGGTGGTACCACTCGTACGTCGCCATCGCCGCCCTGCTGGCCATGGCAGCCGCCTGCTGCCTCGTCAGCGCGGCACGCAGCCAGGAGCGCGGCGCCGGCTCACTGATCGCCTTCTGGTTCAGTGCCACGGCCTCGATCTGGTACTTCCTCGACGACCTGCACAAGCTCTACGTCTTCTACCTGCTGCTGTCGCTGGTGGTCGTTGCCACCGTGTCGTGGGAGACCGTCGAACGCGTGCGGCACCGGGCCGGGACAGGCGGGCAGCACTGGAAGGGCCGTCCGCCGAGGTGACGCCGCCTGGCCGCCGGCTCACGGGCACGTTGACCCGAAACCTCAAGGATGACGAGGCCGGCGAACGGCCCGGAGGTCAGCACGTGCGCCGAGACGATCTTCACCCGGGCCGCCGGGCTTGCCCGACGCGGCCGGTGACCTCGGTCCACAAGGTGCCGAGCGGCTGATCGAGGTCGAGGGTGCCGTCCTCCCACAGGGCGCCGACGGAGGACCGGACGGCGAGGATCTTGGTGAGGCTGTCACGGGTGCGCGGCGCAGAGCATCGCGGAAGGACATCACGTACCCCCTTGAGACTGCCGGCCGGTGCCCGCGCTGAAGGAACGCGCGGGGGTCGGCGACGGCCTGGTGGAGCGGACCACGATCAGGCGGGTGCTCATCGGCTGCCTCGACGGGCTTGTGCGAGATCGCCTGCCACTCGCGTAGTGATGGGGAGGGGTGGCCGCTGACCCGGTAGTTCTCATGGGTCAACGATGTTTCCCAGGCTTATGCGCCCTGGACGTGCCCTCGGGGGCGCGCCCGGGCTCATCCCGGGCTTCGTGCCCACCCGGCCTTGGTCAGAGCGGCGTCGAGAGCCGGCGGCGGTCGGGTGAGGGATCCCACAAGAGGGTCGATCGGTGGCGTGCGGACGGTGAGAGGGTTATCGTCGAGAGGTAGAACGACCGGTCTTCCTACCTCTTGAAGGGTGGCCGGTATCGGCCTTCCCGGCTGGGCTGCCTCCAGGCGGAGAGCTGCCACAGGCCGCCGGTGCACATCGAAGAGAGATCAAGAGGTCCCATGAAGCCAATCCGCGCCCCGGCCCGGCCGGGGCCCTGCACAGAGCCGCTGCTTCACACGGTGCCGACGGGGTCATCCTCCCGATCGGATCAGTCGGACCGCGTCCAGCAGGGTCTTGTGGGCGGCCGTCGAGTCGTCCAGGTAGCCGGCTGCCATCGCGCCGTCGTAGAGCATCAGCAGCGCACCGGCGGCCGACTCCGGGTCGGCGTGACCGAGCCGGGTGAGCAGATCCTGGAAGAGGGTTCGGATCCAGTCCCGGTGGGACGTCACCAGGCCGCGCACCGGATGGCCGGCGTCCGGGTACTCGGCGGCCGCGTTCAGGAACGGCGATCCGCGAAAGCCGCGCTCGCGGGCGTGTTCGGCGATTGCCTCGAAGATCAGGTCGATCGCCTCCGCGGGCGGGTGCCCGGCGGCCAGCGGTTCGGCCACCTCCTTGTAGTAGGCGTCCTTGGTCAGCAGGTAGGCCACAACCAGGTCGTCCTTGGAGGCGAAGTGCCGGTAGAAGGTCGCCTTCGTCACTCCGGCCTCGGCGATCAGCCGCTCCACGCCGATCGCGCGCACGCCCTCGTAGTAGAACAGCCGCGACGCGGCCCGGACCAGGCGTTCGCGAGGCGGCAGCTCTCCCTCGGGCTTGCTCCCCTGACGTGCGGTGTCGTTGGTCTTTTGCCCAGTGATGCTCACTTGCCCATTGTGCCCACGGCCCGGCCCTGAGCGGCCTCTACCCCCGTACGGCCCCCACCACCAGGGCCGTCACCCATCTGTCTCGTACGGCCCGCAGAAGCGTGGCCGTTCATCGAAAGGCTTGAAACCATGACTCGTCGTCTTGAAGGAACCGTCGCCCTGGTCACCGGAGCCTCCAGCGGCATCGGCCACGCCACCGCCCTGGAGCTTGCCCGCGAGGGTGCCTCCGTGGCTCTGGTCGGCCGGCGTGAGGACCGGCTCACCGACCTCGCCGCCGAAATCTCCGACGCCGGCGGCAAGGCCCTGGTCGTGCCCGCCGACATCACCACCGCCCAGGCCGCCACGGAAGCGGTCGAGCGGACCGTCGAGGATCTGGGTCGCCTGGACACGCTGGTCAACAACGCCGGCCTCATGCTGCTCGGCCCCGCCCCCGGCGCGGACCTGAACGACTGGAAGCGCATGATCGACATCAACCTCATGGGCCTGATGTACACCGCCCACGCGGCCGTCCCCCACCTGGTCAAGGCAGCCGCCGAGGAACCGCGCCAGGTCGCCGACATCGTCAACATCGGCTCGCTCGCCGGCCGCAACGCCTACGCCATGTCCGCCGTGTACAGCGCCACCAAGTTCGGCGTCGGCGCCTTCAGTGAGGCACTGCGCCAGGAACTGGCACGCCAGCACGTCCGCGTGTCCGTCATCGAGCCGGGAAGCGTCGACACCGAACTTCGCACCCACAACCCCGATGTCATCCAGCAGCACATCGTCGCCGCCCTGGGCGACATCGACCGGCTGCAGAGCCAGGACATCGCCGACACCGTCGGCTACATCGTCACTCGCCCACGGCACGTGGCCGTCGCTGAACTGCTCGTACGCCCGACCGAGCAGGTCTGAACACCATCCCCGTAGCCAACTCCGAGGCAGGCAAGGAGGCATGGTGGCGGCTCACGCCCCTCCCACACCGGCCGACACCATCGTCCGTGTCTGCCTGCTGCCGGCCACTGCCATCGCGATCGGAGGCGGCCTGCAGCAGTGGGCGCAGGGAGCTCCGGCGGGCGGGGCGGACGCGGACAACGTGCACCGCTTCGTGGCAGGCGTCTCCATCGGCTGGGCTCCCCTGTTCTTCTGGGCGGCGGCAACGATCCACCGGCAGGGAGTACTCGTCTACTTCCTGGCCGTCCCGATCTTCCTCGGAGGCGTCGGCCGGCTGGTCTCCTTCGCCCAGGACGGCATGCCCACCCCGGCGGGAGTCTTCCTCACCTCCGCCCTCCCGGAGTTCGCCGGCCCCGAGCAGCGAGTGGACCTTCCCGTCTCCAGCGGCCGGGTTGACCATGAGGGTGACGTGCGGCTCATCGCGGTTGCCCGACGCGGCGCCGAACAGGCTCCGGCCTCGGAGTCCACCGCTGGGTCGTAGAGGGCGCCATCGCGCTGCTGCACTGGTTCCGGGGCCTGCGCGTCCGCTGGGAGATCCGTGACGACATCCACCAAGCCTTCATCTCCCTCGGCTGCGCCGTCATCTGCTGGCGACGGCTGAAGACCTCAGTCAGTCCTTAGTGCTGGGCGTCGTTGTTGCTGCCGAGGTCGGGTACGTCGGTGGACAGCAGGTGTTCGGCGCCGCCTTCGAGGGCCTTGGCCGTCTCGGTGGAGCGGGGGAGCATGGTCTTCTCGTAGGTGCGGATCGCGTCGGCGACGGTGGCGGCGTTCGCGAGAGCGAGGGCGATTTCGCTGGCGTCGAGCATGGCGAGGTTGACGCCGACGCCGAGCGGGGGCATGAGGTGGGCGGCATCTCCGAGCAGGGTCACCGTCGGGTTGTGTTCCCAGGTGTGCGGGACCGGGAGGGCGAAGATCGGGCGGTCGACGTAGGGGCCGTCGTTTTCGGTGATCATCCGGCGCATGCGGGGCGACCAGTGGGCGTACTCGCCCAGGAGCAGGGCGCGGATGCCGTCGGTGTCCTCGATGGTCAGGCCGCTCGTGCTGATCCAGCCGACCGGGACGCGTTGGATGATGTAGACGCGGATGTGGTTTCCGCCGTTGCGCTGGGCGAACAGGCTGCGCTCGCCGTCGGCTGCGTGGGCGCTGCCCTGGCCGACCAGCTCGGCGATGTCCGGGTGCCGGTTCTCGACGTCTGAGAACCATGCTTCCAGGAAGCTCACCCCGGTGTACTCGGGGACGGCCCGGGACACGGCCGGGCGTACCCGGGAGGAGGCGCCGTCGGCGCCGATGACCAGATCGGTCTGGATGGTGGTGCCGTCGGTGAAGTGCAGTTGCCGCGGCCCGTCGTCGGGTCCGCTGATCGTGTCGAGGGCGCGGCCCCAGTGCACGGTTCCCGGTTGCAGGGAGTCGAGCAACAGGTTACGCAGCTGGCCACGGTCGATTTCCGGCTTGAAGAGTTCGTCGGCCGCCGGGACTTCATGGGACGTGATCGTGCCGGTCGGGTCCATCTGCCGCATTTCCTGCCCTTCGGGGCGGGCGAGCTTGAAGAACTCGTCGAGCAGACCGGCTGCGCGCAGGGCGATCTGGCCGTTGTCGGCGTGCAGGTCGAGGGTGCCGCCCTGGTTGCGCGCGTCGGGGCCCCGGTCGCGGTCGTAGACGGTGACCGCTATGCCGCGCTGCTGAAGGATGCGGGCGCAGGTCAGTCCGCCGGGGCCGGCACCGATGATGCTGATGCGCGCCCGGGCGGGTTCTGGGGAGTTCATGGTTGTCCCTTTCAGTCGGCGAAGAGGGGCGAGCAGGCGGGGCGTTGCCGACCTCGGCACTGGATGTGCCACGCAGAGGGGCCTCCCGGATGAACAGGTCGGCGCGGTGCAGACGATGACCAGGCCGACGAGGACGTGCCGCTCAGGTACTCGCAATACTCATAGAATCAGAGCGAGTAGAAAAGTGCAACGACTCTACTTAGCGACTGATTCGACTATCGGGTACGCTCTAGCCATGACCGTGCCCTCCGCCAGCCGCCGCGACCGCAAGAAGGCAGCCACCCGGCAGGCGATCGCCGACGCCGCACTGCAACTCTTCCTGGAGCGCGGCTACGATCAGGTGAGCATCCGTGACATCGCCGACGCCGCCGACGTGTCGACCGCTACGGTGTTCAAGCACTTCAGCGGCAAGGAAGCGCTGGTATTCGACCAGGACGAAGACCGAGAGTCACAACTGATCGCCGCGGTGCGGCAGCGACCGTCCGGTCAGAGCATCCCCGACGCCCTTCGACACCACATCCTGGACACCTGGCCGTCGATCGAGGCACATCCCCAGGCGGCCGAGTTCACCAACCTGGTGAACTCCACGCCGGTGCTGCGCGCCTACGCCGAACGCATGTGGACCCGGTACACCGACAGCCTCAGCGCAGTCATCGCCGACGAGTTCGGCGTGGACCACGACAACCTCGCATGCGTGGCTCTTGCCCGATTCGTACTCGAGATCCCGGTACTCGCTCGCGGCCGGCAGGACCGCCGGGCCGCCGTCGAGGCAATCTTCGACATCCTCACCCACGGCTGGGAGCCGCCAAGCAAGCCGCCCGCGCAGTAGCGCCTGGGCCGTTTCCTGGGCCCGACCTCGGCGGCATCGACTTGCCCCACTACGCGTTTCGGCAGCACCCGCCCCATGGCTGGCACCGAGAACTGACATCCCGTCATCCCGAAACGGCCCATGGCCTGCGCGAGGGCCCGCTGGGACATGCCGCGTACTTCCCGTCGGCGTGCCAGCTCGGCCGCGAAGTCCTCGGCCGCCTGCACGACCGTGATCTCCTCGTCCTGCGCGCCCATCGAAGCGCCGCCCCGCGTCATCGTCAGTGAGCATGAATGAACCATGAGTGATCACAGTTCATCATCCCGTCACGGCTCACGTCACCGGTTTCCTTCCCTCACCGACCCGGACCGACCCGTCCGGGCAGATGAGGGAGGCGACGCTCCATGCGCGTGCTGTACCTGCTGAACATCTCCAACCCCGACCGTCTGTCGGCGGATTCGGGGTGGATCTTCGCGGACCTGCTCGCTCCGGCGATGGCGGACTTGAGGGCGGAGGTGACCGTGGCTGCTCCGGCTCCGGCGGGGGACGACCGCTGCGGCTTTCACCAGACCCGGGTGCCGGGGACGAAGTACCGTGCCCGGTTCTCGGCGGCAATCGACGAGCTGGTGGCGCTGATCCGGAGCGAGCGACCGGATGTGGTGGTGGCCAACCAGATCGAGGAGGCCCCGGCCATCCGCACCGCCCTGCTGGAGGCCAGGTCCGATGCTCTGCTCGCCGGGTACTGCCACTATCTGCCGTTCGCCTTGAATGGTGGCGGTCAGCTGTTGCCGGATCCGTCCCTGAATGACGAGGGGCTGGGCCGACCGGTGCTGCTGGCGTTCGCCGCCGGCCTGGCCGCCTACGGCCGGGAGGGGGCTGACCTGGGGTTTCTATGTGAAATGTGCGTTGACCTGGGGAAACTCGTCTCGGGAGTTCTCGCGGGTCAACGCCGTTTCCCAGGCTCATGTGCCCTGGACGTGCCCCGCGCTCGCACGTGCCGTGAGTTTGCCGACGATGTGTCAGCTGTCTCGCGCGGCCGTGGTGAGGTCGGCGGCGGAGCGGTAAGCGGTTGGCGCGGTCGTCAGGGCTCGGGCCAGCGCGAGTGCTCGCCGCTCGGCTGCGGCGCGGTGGGCGGAGTCGGTGATGGTGGTGAAATCGGCGGGGCGGGCGAAACCGACGACGCGGCGGATGATCTCGGCGCCGCAGAATCCGAGGGTCTCGGTGAACAACTCATCGAGGTAGCGCTGTCGTTCGGCCTCCAACGCGGTGGTGGCGACCCCTGTGAAGAGGGCGGGCGGGTAGCCGTCACCGTCGGCGTGGTTGTGCCACAGCTCGGTGAAGTTTGTTCGGAAGTCATCCCAGACCTGTTCGACGGCGGACAGCAACCAGTCCTGCTGGGCGGCCCGGTCCGGTCCGCGCGCGCCGGCGGCGAAGTAGGCGATGAGCAGGTGGGCCAGGAGGGTTCCCAGGTCGAAGCCCATGGGGCCGTAGCAGGCGAATTCCTGGTCGATCACGCTGAGGGAATCCTCGGAGACCATGATCGAGCCGGTGTGCAGGTCTCCGTGCAGGAGCGCGTCGCGGGAGGTGAGATAACGCTGCTTCAGCCGGGACACGGCGAGTTTCAGCTCGGTGTCCTGCTGGAGACGCTGTACGTCCTCGTCGAGTTCCGGGCTTGTCCACCGGTTGCGCGGGTGGGGCAGGAAGATCTCGGTGAAGACCATGTCCTCCATGATCTGGCACATGGCTGTGTTGGTCTCGAAAAGTGACGCCAGTTCCCGTTTGCGCCCAGCGGGCAGGGCGAGGTCCGAGGTGAAGAAGAGGGTGTGCGCGAGATAGCGGGCGACCTGTGCGGCGAAGCGCGGGTAGCGGGCGCCGGCCGTCAGGTCGCCGCGCATGACCCTTTGCCCTTCGAGGTACTCCACGGTGAGCAGATGCTCCTCCGGGTCCACGTGCAGGGGCTCTGGCACGTACGGGCCGGCGTGACGCCGGTGCTCGACCAGGGCGCGGTGTTCGAACAGGACCCGCTCGGGTGTCAGGGGCCAGCTCGGTCCGGCCGCACGCACGTACGGCGGAGCCTGTTTGACGCACACGGCTCCAGCCGGGCCATGGACGGCGAAGACGAGGTTGACGTTGCCGTCGCCGATCTCCCGGGCGGACCACTGGTCCCGGGCCCCGCCCAGCCGGCGCGCGAGCGCGGGCTGCCGGGCGAGATGGTCGAGCAGCTTCGTGATGTCGGGTTCGACGACGGAGATTGACGCGGTCATGCTTCTTCCTCCTGGGCTGAGGACCTGAGCGGTGCTGAGGGCGGTGGGTGAGGCGCGGGGCTCACGAAGACCAGGGCGGCCGGGGCAGAGCAAGGTGCTCCCGCAGGACCTGTTCGGCGCAGCCGAGAGTGCCGGGTATCGAACCGGGGTCCAAGGTCCAGCAGTCGCTGACGACGTGCAGGGATCCTCCGGGCGCGGGGGCACGCATGCGGGCCGCGACCTCCTTTGTGGCGTGGCCGGTCCGCCATATGTGCCAGGCTGCCGAGTACGGCTGGCGCCCCCAGTCCTGCCAGCAGGCTGCCACCGGTGGGCGCGCCCGCACCCGGTGCATGCGGCACAGCAGCCCGTGGGCGTGGGCCACGGCCGCAGCCGGGGCCGGCGGGCCCGCGCCGAACGTGTCCGCGCTGCCGGGCACGTGATACGACGGGCCCGCGCTGAAGCGATCCCAGAACGCCGCGGACGGGCCGCTGGGATAGGCGGCCAACAGCAGCCGGGAAGCCCCTCCGGGCGCGTACCACAGCTGTCGCAGGGGAAGATCGGTGGTGCTGCGCCCGGTCTCCACGCCGCACGCGCGCCACCACGGCTCGTCGTAGGCCAGGAACAGCTTCGCGGCACGCACCGGCTCGACCGCTTCCAGGTCGTCCTGCCAGAAGGGGCCGAAGACTCCGGGTTCGGCTTGGATACGGCGCAGGGCGCCCTGGGGCAGCGCCAGGACCACTGTCTTGGCCTGTATGCGCTCCCGACGCCCGGTGTCTCGGCCCGTACGGTCCTCGAAAGCGAACGTCAGCTCGTAGGGCCCGCCGGCCCTGTCGGCGAAGGCGATCCGGCACAGCCGACGGCCCCAGCACGTTCGGCCGCCGGCCTCCTCGAACGCGCTGTGCAAGGCCCTGGGCAACGACTGCATCCCGCTGGAGAGCGTGACGTACTCGGTCTGTGGCGGGGTATGGAAGAGGACGTCGATCCACTCGGCCGCACCGCCCGCGTGTACGTCGTATCCACCGGTGTCCGCGACGAGCCGTAACGCTTCCCGATCCAGCGCCGCCGCGAGGACCTGCGGCCAGGAGACCTTCTCCAGCGGCTCACCCTGTACAACTGCCGTTCCCCGCGCTGTCCGGTACCGGGCCTGCACTGACGCGGCCTCGGCGGGCCGCCGCTCCCGCACCGCCCGGTGGTACTTCTCGCGGAGCCGTCCAAATCCCGGCACCGCCGACTCCATCGCCTCAAGCGTCAACCCGTCCGCATCCGTCTCGTGAATTCGCTTTCTCACCGCGTACGGAATGCGAACCGTGTTGGCGAAATCCCGCTGACGTAACAGATCTCCCCGCGCCAGTACGAAATTCTCCGGCCTGCCGAAATGGAACGGCGTCAGTGAGTCAGTCAGGCCCAGATGATGCAGCAGCGTCATCACCGGCACAGCTTCCCTGTTCAGTCGCATGGCACCCAGTTCCGCCCACCCTCCGCCGCGCACCGGCACGGACCAGATTCTGCCCCCGACCCGATATCCACTCTCGTACAGCGTCACGTTCTGCGAGCCCGTCACCAGCCGGAAAGCGGCATAACAGCCTCCCGCACCCGCGCCGATCACTACTACACCGACCATGCGTCACCCCACCCGGTTCGAGCCAATCCAACTTGTCACTCTTTACCGCTCTGCACAGGACATGGAACATCGGGTGAACAACCAAGCGGCCGCCGTGACAACGGGAGACGACGTGATCTTCAGGACCGGCGTACTCGCCCAAGCACCCTCCGCCTACGACGCGTTGTCCGAATACTTCAGGGACATCCGCGCCTTCTACGAGGTGATCAGCGTCCGCTTCGCAATCCCCGAATACGGTGTTCGCCTCACCCCCGTGGCCGGAAACGAACTGCACTCCAACGCCAACAGCTACCTGCTGTCCGACAACAGTTCCTACCCCTTCTACCTCTGGCTGCCCACCTGGCTCGGCCGCTTCTACATCGACCCCGAGCTCGTCCCCCCGGACTGTTCGGTGGATGACTGTCCCACCGACAAGGCCGGCCTCATCGCCTTCATCTGGCCCTGGCTGGGCTTCAACGACGCCTACGTCAAGGACGCCGACGGACCTGAGTGCTGGTTCGGCGTGGCCGACCCGCGTCCGGACGACCCGCACGAGACGGTCCGCACCACGGCCACCAGCCTGTTCAACTACTTCCGCGTCGAGCGCACCCGGGACGACGAGAAGGACGGCTGGGCAACCGGCACCTTCGCCGGCCGCGAGATCGGCTGCAATCTGACCGGCCGTTGGCACCTGCGCTGTGCCCCCATGACCGCGCTGACCAGCTACTACGAGGTCGAACGCAACATCATCAGGCCACTCGGGGAGAAGTTCGCCGCCCTGGCCACCGACGCGCACACCTGATGGCCGGACCCGCCGTCCCGAGCCGTGACGACACCGAGGTGCTCACCGAGACAACCCGCGTTGCCGACGAACTGCTGCGCCCCCGTGCCGACGAGACCGCACGCAAGGGCGTGCCGCGCGGCCATCTGGACGCACTCGCCGCAGCCGGCGCTCTCGGACTGGCGACCCGCGCCCCAGCCCTGCTCCGGCAGGCGACGGAGATCATCTCGGCAGCCGACGGCGCCACCTGGTTCGTCTACGCCCAACACCACCAGCCCGTACGGGCGGTCGCCGCCAGCGACAACCAGGCCCTGCGGGACCGGTGGCTCACCCCCCTGCTCACCGGCCGCACCCTCAGCGGCCACGCCATCTCCCACCTCGCCCGCCCCGGACCGCCCGCCATCACCGCCACACCCGGCACCGGAGGCGGCTGGGCGCTGAACGGCCGCATCGCCTGGCTCACCAGCTGGGGGCTGGCCGACGTCGTCCTGGTCGGCGCGATCGCGCCCGACGACCGTGTCCTGTTCGTCCTGCTCCCGGCCGAAGACCTCGACTCGCCCCAGGCCGTACACCGGCACGCCCTGTGGAGCATGCACGCCACCCACGCCGTCGCCATCGACCTGAACGACGTACCCGTCGGACGCGACCAGGTCGTGAGCATGCCCCAACACACCGACTGGCTGCGCACCTACCTGAACCACAACGCCAACACCCATCCGGCCGTCTTCGGATCCCTGCGGGCAACCACCCAGTTCCTCGGCCGGCACGAGACGTTCAAAGCCTGGGCCGACAGCGCAAAGCTCCGGGCCGACCAACTGCGTGCTCGCGCTTACACCTTGATCGATACACAACCACCCGGCGAAGCGGTCGACGAACGGCTCGCAACCCGCGCAGCCGCCGTCGACCTGGCCCTGCGCACCGCCGCCGCCTGTATCGCCGCAGCAGGTGCCCGTTCCATGTCCTCGGACACCACCGCGGCACGCTTGATGGCGGAAGCGTCGTTCCACCTGGTCCACGGCCAGACACCCCAGGCCAAGGACGCCTACGCGCAACTTGCGGGTGTGCGATGTCCGCTCACGCATTGCCCGCACACTCGCCCGGCCCCGACGTAGCCTGCTGGTCGCGTCGGAGCAACAACCGGAAGGGCGCTCACCCTACTGACGCCGACCGCGTCCCGCTCCACCCGGTCGCCGTACAACGGCGTAACCGGCGACGGCGATCACGCAAACGACGCCCACGATGAGCAGATCACGGGTGGACTGCTGGGTCAGCGCCACGGCCACACCCGCGACCACGACCAGCGGCGGCACCGGCCAGCCCCGAGCGGGGGAGCCTGGGTGACGGTGCACGGACGCATGGCGCAGCCGGCCTCGTGTAGCGGTCTCGCCGCTTACTGCACGTGGCGGCGCTGTGACCTGGGCTGTCTCACCACTGCACGTCTATTCGAGCCAGGGCCAGTCTCAGTGACGACTGCACTTCCTTGGAGAGCGACACCGAAACGGCACCCTGACCTCCGTGTCTCTCCAGAGGTCGATACGCACGTCGGCCTGAGGGCCCCTCTCCGCACATGACGAGGGCGGGGTCGTAAAACCCCGCCCGAAACCAGCGAAACCCCAGCTCAGGGCCACACCAGGCAGTACGGCTGATGCCCCGCCTCATGCAACCGATGGCTGAAGTCCTGCCACTCGTGCAGCGAATGGGAGTTACGGGGCACTGACCTGGGGTTTCTCCGTGAAACGTGCGTTGACCTGCGGAAACTCCTCTCGGTAGTTCTCACGGGTCAACGCCGTTTCCCGGGCTCATGTGCCCTGGATGTGCCCTGAAAGCGCTCCTGGTGGGGTTGTGCCCGAGCCGGAGCGGCCGAGGTTGCTTGCGCTGCCGAAGCGCCTACCCGACACCCGCTTTAGGAGTTTTCCCTGGGCAGGGCTGTGACCTGCGAAACATCGGGTAAAGGGCCTTGGCCTGGGGAAACAGCCCTCCGTAGCTCTCGCATGTTCACGAGGCTTCCCGGCTTCATGTGTGCTGCATCCGTTCTGCTCGGCGCCAGCTTTGTGCACGCTCAGTCGGCCGTGCGGTGGATCCACGCACTCTCGCGAGGTGAGGGTCTCAGCGTCCATGGCGCTGTTCCGCAATGTCGGCCTGATTCAGCCAATGGGCGATGTTGTCGGTGATGGTGGAGAGGATGGGATGAGCAGGGTCTACGAGGCGTCGTGTGCCGGTGAGCATCCGGATGAGGAGGTGGACTGCTTCCCTGGGGTGGCCCGCGCGTCCGCGCCACATGGCGAGCTTGTCGAGTACCGAGAGTGCGGCGAGGTGATCAGGGCCGAGGTGGCGCTCGATCTGGGTCAGCAGGACCTGGTAGGTGTCGCTTGCCGCCTGTGCGTCGCCCGTTGTGCCCTGCAGGCGGCCGAGGTCTTCTAAGGTCGCCAGGGCTTGGGGGTGGCCAGGGCCCAGGATGCGCTCCTGATCGGGGAGGAGCTCTTGGAGCTCGGCGATGGCTGCCTGGGGTGCTCCTGCAAAGCCACGCATGACGGCGAGGCTGTGACGGGTGCTGAGAGTGCCTGCGTCTTCCGGCGCGAGATGGTGTCGCTGGTCACGGAGGACGTCCTCCAGCGCTTGTACAGCTTTCTGTGGCTTTCCTGCCCAGCCCAGACACAAGGCATGGCACTGTCGAGAACTGAGTGTGTCGCGGTGGTGAGCGCCGAGGGCTCGGGTTCTGTCGGCAATGACGGCGGCGAGGTTTTCGGCCGCGGCGGCTGGATCGATTTTTGCCCGCAAATAGGCGAGGTTATGGCGGGATGTGAGCAGCTCGGGATGGTCTGGCCCCAGGACTTCATCCATGTCGGGGATCAGTGTTTGATACCCGGCGATGGCTTTGTCTGCGTCGCCCGCTGCGCCCTGCCAACGGGCAAGGCTTTGCCGGGTGATCAGGGTGCGCAGGTGCCGGGGCCCGAGCGCTCGTGTCTGGTCGGGTAGCAGCGCTTCGAGCAAGCTGATGGCCTTGGCGGGGTTGCCTGCCTCACCCAGCCACCGGGCCAGGTTGTGGCGGGCGGTCAGGGTGCCTTCGGCATCGGCACCGAACGCCTCTTCCATGACTGGAATCAGC
Source organism: Streptomyces cellostaticus (assembly GCF_001513965.1). Lineage (GTDB taxonomy): Bacteria > Actinomycetota > Actinomycetes > Streptomycetales > Streptomycetaceae > Streptomyces > Streptomyces cellostaticus. The sequence continues at coordinate 64,390 of NZ_KQ948018.1, forward strand.
TCGCGGTAAGCGGCAGCAGCTCCTGCAGCGTCACCCGCAACGCCCTTCCAGTAAGAAAGGTTGTGGAGGGTGGAGAGTATCGCCCCACGGTCCGCTCTGTTGCGTCGGCGCACGGCGAGAATCTCTGTGAGGGCGGCGATGGTGCCATGTGTGTCGCCCGTCTCACCCCGTTCGACTGCAAGGTTGTGACGAGTCACGAGTGTCTCGGGAGCCTCGTAGCCGAACAATCGGATGTGGTCTGCCTCAAGAATTTCCAGGGTCTGGACTGCTCTGGCATGATCTCCGGCTTGGCTTTGCCAACGGGACAACTCGCCTCGGGCGACAAGGGTGTGCGGGTGGTCGGCTCCAAGGTGCTGGTGGGCGAGGGAGCGGAGCGCGTCGAAATGGGCGCGTGCCCAGGAGATGTCGCCGGATTCACCTGCACTCGTGCCCAGCCGGAAGAGGAGGGTGTATGCGGTGTAGTCCTGCCACAGGGGGTGGCTCTCGCCGTCCTGATCGTGGGTGGCCAGCGAGCGGGCGCTGGCCCGCAGCCGCTGTGCGTGGTCCTGGTCGTGCGCAGTGTCGGGCCAGATGTCAAGCAAGGCGTGGGCAGCCGCCGGCAGGACGGTGTTCCTGCGCTGTCTCCGAATGTCGGGCGATGATCCAGGAGGTTGCTGCTCACGCACGGCACGCTGGATGAGCTGGTGCACGCGGACCAGCCATGCGTCGTCACCGCCCTCGCCCGGGGTGTGATCGATGAGGTGGAGTCGGTCCAGCGTTGCCAGGGTGTGCTCGGCCTCGAACTCGTCGACGGTTCGGTCTGCTCTGCTGCGCTCGGTCAGCCAATCACGGGCTGCGTCGCTGGTGAACAGAGGGGCGGGAATGCCGGTTGTCCCGTCGAGGACGGCGGCCAGTTCGAGCATTGGCCGGGCCAGCATGCCGGTGTGCTGGTCGGCCTGCTCGACAGAGATGTCCCACAGCGCTGCCAGTGAGCTTGTTGCAGCACTGCCGCGCACGGCAGGGATCAGTCGTTCGAGGGTGAGCCGACGGTCCGCGAGCAGGCGTCGGTAACGGGCGATGCTGCAAGAGGCGTTGTAGTCGAGATATGCGGCGGCCCGCGACAGCGCCAGGGGAAGATGGCCGAGATCGTCGGCGAGTCCCGCCAGCTCCGCGTCCGCACCGACGGACACGGCCCGTTGCAGTGTGTTGCGCAAGTGTGTGAGGGATTCCTCGCGGTTGAAGACGCCAACGGACAGGAAGGGATGGCCGCTTGCTGCGGCGAGGTCGCTTTCGCGGCTGCGGGTGGTGACGATGACCCTGCCGCGGCCGGCGGTGCGCCGAGGCGGCCATAGTCCCTCCAGCGCGCCGGGGGAGTGCACGTCGTCGAGGACGATGAGCCAGCTGCGATCGGTGATGCGGAGCCAGTTGAGGAACTGTTCTGCGGCAGATGCGCTGTTCTCGCTACTGGGTACCAGCTCAAGCTCGCGGGCTGCTTGGGCATAGGCACCGGTCACGGCTGGCGTGGTGTTCGCCGTCACCCATATCAGCACGTCCACTGCACCGCCTGCCCCGACGGCGGCACTGCGGCAGTAGTCGGCGGCCAGGCAGGTTTTGCCGACGCCCCCGGTTCCTGTGATCACGTGGCCCCTAACGGCTGCGCCGGCTGCGTCCCCGACGTCACTGTCCTCGAGGCTGTCCAGAGCGCGCGTCAGGGCCTCGCGATGTGCCCGCTCGACGAGCACATCGGCTGTGTCGGGGACCAGACCAATGCGCAGCGGCCGTGCGCTGCGGGGTTTATCGCCATGCTGCCTCTGCGTGCGGGGCCCGGTCGCCGCACTGTCGCGGCGAACTGTGGTCCTGCTTCGCTCGGCCGCTCGGCGCAGATTCTCCCACCGAGCACGGGATCGTGGCCCGGGCCTCGAACCGGCGCGGGTTTCGAGGAGTTCGGTCAGGAAGATGAATGGGTGTCCGGCCCGCGGAACACTCTGAGCGTTGAACCACGCGCTGAGAGTGCTCTTGGTCAGGGCGACGGGAGGCGACTGCCGCTTGCCCTGCTGGATGATCTGACCGAACGAGAGTCCGGATGCTTGCCGACTTGCCCTCAGTTCCTCCGCCAGGCGCGAGGCTTCCGCCGGGACGTCCACCATGCCGTTCCCCGTTCGTTCCGAACCTTCTACGAACCCTATTCCTTGCCTGTCCGACCAGCACATACCTGTAGTCCGGCATGAGTTGCTTCTCACCGAACCCCGATCCGAACAGGTCAGGTGGCGTCTGGCCGATCGCTTGGTTGGTCAAGTCCACGGATGGGACAGGTAATGCGCAATCTCTGTCGTAAGGCGCGGTACGTGTGGCGCACGCCAAGGCTTCGGCGGCGGATGGCCGCGCTCGTTGTGCGGTGGGTGGCCAGCGTCGTGCTGAGGGAACTGGTGGGTCTCTTGTGGCGGTGGTGGACCAGCCCGTGACACACCTCGGGGCCGGGTTGATCGTCGCCATCACAGACGGCACGGGAGGGGGTCTGATCCAGCCGTGGCTCCGGTGTCCGCCGAATCGCTGTGAAGAAAGCTGCCGGGTTACGTCCCGCGAAGTGGTGTAGCGACGCGGAGTGGGCGACTCCGCAGTTCCCTGCCCGCGCTGACCCCAGCGCGGGCAGGGCGCCGCTGCGAGCGACGACCTCATGGCGATCCGCAGTGATTCCGCCGCTCAGGTCGTGCGTTCCGGTCAATTCCCCAGACAAAGTGGTTGGTTGCTGAAGACCACCGGCGCTTGATCTCTGTTACGAGGGACTATCTATCGGTCACGGACGCGCGTAGCGCCGTGCTCCGCATCTACCTCGGGGGTCTTCCACGTGCTTGATGCAGCAGCCCTAGCCGTAGCCACCGGCGCCGCTGGCAACGTTCTGGCCTACCTGCTTCAGGGTCAGACCGACACCCTACGCACCCGGATCTCTGCGATCTTCCAGCGCGGGACTGCGAGGGAAGAGTCGATTGCGTTGCGCGCGCTTGAAGAGCACGCCGAGGCTCTGGAACAGCGGCGGGTTACCCAGGCCGAGGTCACTGCCCAGTGGAGCAGCCTGCTGGCCGCGTTCCTCACCGCCTACCCCGAAGCCCGAGCTGATATCGAGGCGCTGCGCTCGTCGGTGCCCTCCGGTATGAAGACGGTCCACATCGGATCTCAGCACAACCACGGGCGCGGCACCTTCATCGGTGGCGACAACCACGGCACCGTCCGTGTTGATGGGCAGGAGGAACGGTGACGGACATTGATCCGGAGCCGCAGCGGCATATCACCGAGCAGCACAATCACGGGGACGGTGCCTTCGTCGGTGGTGACAACCACGGCGAGATCCGCATCGAGGCGGTCGACGCGAAGACCAAAGCGGTGCTCAGGAAGATTTGCGAAGGTTCCCCCGCCCTGGCCCAGCTGCTTGAAGAGGCTTTGGATGATGGGGTCATTTCCCCCGATACCGCGAGGCTGCTCGCGCTGGCGGCGCGCAGCATCAACGAAGATGTCGCTCATACTCTCTGGCAGGCTGCCCAGCGCATCAATGAAGACGTCGCCGGGTTGCTCACGCGCGCGAGCTACAGCATCAACGAGGACGTCGCAGGCCAGGTGTCCCACGCGGCAGAGACCTTCGACAAGGCGTCCAAGCAGCTCGACCTCCACGAGTTCAACAGGATTGTCAGTCGTTTCGAGGAGACCGTCAGCTCGCGCAGCCACGAAGGCCTCAGCAGCTTGGTTATGCGTCTTGAGGGCAGTCTGAGTTCCCTGGACCAACTGGTCAGGGACATGGACAGATTACAAGACAGAGACAAGCCTATCGGTCGAATCGAGGAGATAGGGATCGCACTCAATGGCGTGGCTGAGCGGATCGAGGCCACGGTGACCCCACCTCCACCGGTGATCCTTCCTGACCACCGGGCGCGAGCTGTCGCTTTCTTCTGGGGCCTCGGTATCGGCGCAGCCTTCATCTTCTACCTGGTGAACCGTTGAGCTGTTCGCCTGCAGCCCGGAAGTGAACTCTGGGCACACCGTCTTTCGTGGTGAAGCACAGGGCGGGGCCCTTCTTTCGACGGTCGCATCACCTGCTCCCTACGTAAAGGCGAGTTCGCGGAAGGTGTTTCGGACATCGGCCAGCGGCTCGCGGTCGCGGGTGTAGTAGAGCTTGTTGGTCAGGAGCGCCGCCCAGCGGTCCTTGGTGGGGGAGATCCACATGCCTGTGCCGGTGAAGCCGTAGTGGACCCAGGCGTCCTCGTCGGCGGTGGTGCTAGGAGCGGGGTGCCAGAACAGGCCACGAGCGGGCTGGAGCTGTCCCGTCTGGATCGTCAGGGAGCGGGTGATCCACTCGCTCCCGAAACCAGCCCGGAACTGGGAAGCGGCAGGGGCGAGCATGTACCGGAGGAAGGCGGCGAGATCGTCGAGGACAGTGAAGGCGCCGGCGATGCCGCAGACACCGCCCAGGAGACGGGCCGAGAAGTCGTGGGCGACTCCCTTGAGGTGGGTGTCGGTGTCCTGGTCGAGTTCGGTGGGCGCGCAGCGGGCGGCGAGGTCGGCGGGCAGGGGGCCGAAGCGGGTGGAGGTCATGCCCAGTGGGAGCCATGTGCGGGCGGTGGCCAGTCGGTCCAACGGTTGGCCGGAGAGGTGTTCGGCGAGGTAGCCCAGGATGAGGGCAGCCCGGTCGGTGTACTCGACTGCCTCACCCGGAGGTCGGTGGAGCTGCTCGCGGAGGACGCCTCGGCGGATCTCCTCGGGGTTGGTGCTGTAGAGGTTCTTCAGTTGGGCTCGTAGCGGGACACCGGCAGTGTGGGTCAGCAATTGTTGGGTGGTGACGGTGCCGAGTGGGTGGTCGGCGACCTCGGGCCAGAACGTGCCGAGCGGCTGGTCGAGGTCGAGGGTTCCGTCCTCCCACAGGGCGCCGATGGAGGACCAGACGGCCAGGATTTTGGTGAGGCTGGCGGCGTCGAAGACGGTGTCGGCGCGCATCGGCACGTCCGGCTCGTCGGGGTCGAGGACGCCGGTGGCGCCCTGGGCGAGGATGCCGGTGGCGTCGCCGACGGCCCACACGGCGCCCGGGTACACCTTGTCGCGGACTCCCTCGTCGAGCAGGGCTTCGATGCGGTCGCGGTCGTACGTCATGGTCTCCCTCTTCGCCGGGGGTATCCCGTCGGTCAGCGTAGTGACGTTCACGGAGCGGTTCGGTTAGTGACGTGTCGGGTCGTCCGGCGGTCGGTTCAAGTGAGCTGTCGGCCGAGGTCGCTCAGAGATCGTGCGGTCGCCGAGAGGGGATAGCGCGCCGCATTGGCATAGCTCGCCTGGCGCAGGGCGGGCAGCAACCCGGAGGTCTTCCTCAGCCGGTCGAGGTCGCGTGTGAGTGCGGCGGAGTTGCTGAAGTCGGTGGCCATCCCGGAAGCGGCGAGCGCCTCGCTGAGACCAGGGACGGGCTGGTACAGGACGGGGAGCCCGCACGCTTGGGCTTCCAGTGCGACCAGTCCCATGGCTTCCAGGGTGGTGGACGGCACGACCAGTACGTCGTGGTCGGTGAAGGCTTTCCACAGCTGTGGGCGACGGAGCCAGCCGAGGTAGCGGACTCGTACGCCGACTCGTTGCAGCAGCGGGGCCAGTGCGTGGAACTGGGCTCTGGGCGCTGCGACGCTCAGCTCGACACCGGGCACGGGAGCCAGGCTTTTGATCAGGGCCTCGACACCCTTTTCTGCGGTCAGGCGTCCTGCGTACAGGAGCCGCAGGTGGCTGGTGGAGGTGCGTGCCGGCCGGGAGGGCGGGGCGGTGAGCAGGTGGTCGGGGATGCCCCAGGGGATATGGGTGATCTTGCGGCGTTCGGTCTGCGGGGTGAGCTTGAGGAGGCGGTCGGCCATTGCGGTGGTCGGGACCACGATGGCGTCGGTGGCCCTGGCTGTTTCGCGTAGCACCTGGAGCTGGTCTCGGTGGGTCTCGGCGAAGAGCAGGTCCGTGCCGTGGACGAGGGCGATCCGGGGATGCGAGGGCAGAGCCCGGATGAGGGCAGGAGTGGCGCCGAATGCGAGGTGCTGCAAGTGGAGGACGCCGATCTGTGTGGGATCGAGCGTGGCTGTAAGCGCTCTGCGCAGGGTGGCGACGTAGCGGCTGAAGGCCGTTCCTTCCAGGCATTTGCCTGCTACGGGGAGCACGTTGAGTCCGGCGGGTGGACGGGGAGCGTGACCAGGTGGTGCGAGCATGAAGGCGCGGGCCGGGATGAGGGGTTGTTGGCCGGTGTAGAGGTCGAGGAAGAGTTCGACGCTGCCGCCGGGGCTTCCGACGGGGAGATCCAGGAAGGTGGCGGCCATCGGGCCGGTGGTCGAGGCAGTGTTCACCGCACTCCTCCGCCGATCTCCTCGCAGAGGCGCGAGATGTCGATGCCTTCCGTGGACGCGTACTTGGCAGGCTGCTGCTGGTAGCTGGCCGGGGCGCCGAAGGTGGTGAGGAAGACGAGCTTGCCGAAGGTCATGCCCGGATACACGCGCACCGGTCGGGCGGCGCGGATCTCCAGCGTCCAACGGATCGCATGGCCCTGGTGTCCGAGCGGAGCCGACACGTGAACCCAGATGCCCAGGGAGCCGGTGGTGCGGTCGCCGTTCAGCAGCTGCGCGTACGTTTCCGAACCGGTCCGCTCCAGCGTGATGCCGAGGTAGAGCAGGTCAGGGCGCAGAACCATGCCAGTGTCAGGGATGGGCTGCTCGGTGAAGGCGGTGGGGGTTGCGGCGTCGAGGTTGCCGTCGCAGACGCGGATCGTGTCGGCGAGCCGCCAGTCGTAGGCGTTGGCAGAGACGCGGCTGGGCTCGTACGGGTCGATGGTGATCTCGCCGGCCTGGACGGCGGCGGCGATGGCGGGGCCGGTGAGGATCACGATGCCACCACCCGGAGTCGGGCGAGGTCTCGCCAGTAGGCGGAGGGCTGCGGTCCTGTGGCGGCCTGGTATTTGCCGCGGTAGAGGTCGACGGCGCCAGTGGAGACGAAGAACATGATCTGCCCGATCGCCATGCCGGCGTACACGCGCAGCGGTCGGATCGGGGTGAGCATGAGCGTCCACTGGCCATGGAAGCCGATGTCGCCGATGGGGGCGGTGATCTCGACGAACAGGCCGAGGCGGCCGACGGAGGAGCGGCCGAACAGCAGCGGCACGAAGGTGTCGGAGCCGACCTCTTCGAGGGTGTGGCCGAGGTAGAGCTCGCCTGGCTGGAGGACGTGCCCGTCCGGGCCGATGGCGGTTTCGCGCGTGGGGTTGGGCCGGTGGGCGTCCAGGACCGTGCTCGTGTACGTGATCAGGGTGGGGCCCAGACGCACGTTGTAGCTGTTGGGGTTGACCTGGCCGGCGGCGAATGGGGTGATGCGGAGGCGGCCGTCGTGAGCGGCAGCGGTGATCTCCGGGCCGGTGAGGATCATTGCCTGCCTCCTTCCGCGGTGTCGGGAGCGGTGAGGATGTGCTGGACGGCCTGGTCCAGACGCAGCCCGGCCTCGTGGGTGCGCTCGCCGACGTAGGTCTCGGCGAGGTAGTCGGTGGTCAGCACGGTAGTGATGGCGTCAGGCAAGGGATCGGGTGCGATGACGAGCGGGCCGGTCTGGGCGGTCAGATGTGACAGCCAGCCAGTGAGGTCCCTGCGTGCCGGCTCAGGTACGTGGGTGTGCACCAGCTGGTTGGCGAACGGCTCGATGGAGAGCAGGTCGCCCTGGGTGAGGGTATCGCCGAGTGGTACGGCGCGTAGTGCCGTCTCGTTGAGGATGACCGCGTCTGCGCCGAGTGCCGTATGCAGGCGGGCGGTGAGGTCCACGAGCAGGCTGCGCCGGTCGAGGGACTGGTGGCGGTAGGCCGGTTTGATCGGGCCGAGGACGCCGGCCAGCTGTTGCTTGACGTCCTCGATGCGTGAGCGCAGGTCCGCAAGCTCCGTGGGAACGACGCTCGGGGTCCGATCGGGGAAGGACGTGGTGCCCGCACCCCATCCCGTGCCCACGGGCGTGGCGATGGCATAGCCGTTGGCGAGTTCCCGGCCCTTGACGACCAGGGTGTCGTCGACCCGGACCGGCCCGTACTGATCGCTGTGGCAGTGCCCGGCGAAGACCACGTCGAGGAACGGACATGCTGCCGCGAGTTTCCGGTCCTCGTCGAAGCCGGAGTGGCTGAGCAGGACCCAGCTGTCCACCTCGTGGTGGTGAGCGAGCATCAGCTCGCGTAGGGCTTGGACGGGATCAGTGACGCAGTGTCCAGCTCGCTGGGCGGCCGGGATCGAGTGGAAGGCTTGCCGACCGATCACAGCGGTTACGCCGATGCGACGTCCAGCGATGTCCGCGATGTACAAGCGGCGGAAGAGTGCGTCGCCGGTGTTGGCGTCGACGGCGTTGGCGCAGACAGTGCGCCGGTGAAGGTCCGGCTCGAAGTGGTGACCCCAGCCGTGGTTGCCGGGGGCCAGCACGTCGTACAGCCTGAGCAGGATCCCCCTCTCGATGGTGCCGCGGGCAAGGCGGTAATAGCCGCTGCCTTCGAAGAAGTCGCCGCAGTCCACGATGAGCGAGGTCGGGCGCAGCGCGTGGAGGTGGGTCAGGAACGGCGCGGCGTTGTCGAAGGCGGAGTGGACGTCCGTCGTGGCAACGATCTGGCGCAGGTTCCGGCCGTCGGTGGTCATGGGGTGACCTCGCAGATGTCGGCGCCCAGGGTGCGCAGCTTGCCGGACAGGTCGGCGTGGCCGCGGCGCAGCTGGTCGAGGCCGCCGATAGTGGTGACGCCTCGGGCGGTGAGGCCGGTGATCATGAGGGCGGACCCGGTGCGGATGTCAGTGGCTTCGACGCCCGCGCCCGTCAGCTGCTGGGGCCCGGTCAGGCGGCATTCGGTGGGGGAGATCTCCTCGATCTCGGCGCCCAGGCGGGACAGCTGCGGCAGCAGGTTGTCGTGGCGGCCGGGATTGATGGCGTCGGCGAACAGATGCGTGCCGGGCAGTCCGAGGGCGAGTGCCATGAGCGGTGGTTCGAAGTCGGCGTCCAGGCCGGCCAGGCTCAGGGAGGCGATGGCCCGCAGGGGACGACCAGCGGGGGCTGTCTCCTGGGCCCGGACGGTAAGGCCATTCGGCTCCGCGTCTGCGGGGATGCCGAGTTGATGAAGGGCAGCCACGAACGGGCCTACGTCCTTGCCCTGCACGCCGTCGATACGGGCAGTACCGCGCGTCGCGGCGATCGCGCAGGCCAACGTGGCTGCCTCGATCTTGTCTCCGGGCACTGTCCAGGCAGCGGGGGCAGCCGGCGCCGAGGAGGGCGGTGAGAGTGTGAGTACATGCTCGCCGGCGCGCGTCTCCCAGCCCACCGAACTCAGGGCTTCGAGCACACTCAGGACTTCGGGCGAGAGGTTGGGTTGACCCAGCCGTAAGGGTCGGCCGGTCGTGAGAGCACGCAGTGTCGCGGCCACGGTCGCACCGCGAGATCGGAAGGGCAGTGCGATGGAGACGGTGCCCGTGTGAGAGGTGAGGGCCTCGATGCCATATCCGGAGCCGTCCTGCCGGCTCCGGTCGCCGAACGCCTCGTACACCTTGAAGTGCAGGTCCATCCCTCGCGCACCGATGCGGCAGCCGCCCGGCCAGGGCAGCCGCGCCTGGCCGTAACGCGCGAGCAGGGCGGGGACGAGGTAGTACGAGGCGCGGATGTGGGCTGCCTGCGCCAGATCGGGCAATCCCCGAGATGCCTCCGTCGGCAGGATCACATAGGTGGTCGGTTCGCCGACGGGCTGCGTGACATGCCAGCCCGCCTGTTGCAGCAGAACGAGCATGATCTGGACGTCCGTGCTGTCCGGAACGTTGCTCAGCCGAACCGGGCGGCCGAGGGCAGCCGTGGCGGCCAGGAGCGGCAGAGCGGCGTTCTTGGACCCGTCGACGCTCACAGTGCCGGCGAGTGGCGGCCCAGGGCGTACGGCGATCACCTCGGCGGCCACGCCGGGGGCGTGGATGGTCGTCATCATCAACTCCTCTGCAGAGGAAGGAAACAGGCGATGTCCTGGCTGGGTTTGGTGATCAGGTCGATCTCGGCCCAGCAGCGCTTGCCGTTCTCCGTCGGCTCGGCGCGGTACCGGTCAGCGAGAGCGGCGACGAGGAACAGGCCCCGGCCGCCCTCGCTATCCGCATCGGGCAGAGCCGGCTGGGGCAGCACCGGGCTTGTATCGCAGACCTCGATCCGCAGGACGACCTCGTCGAGACAGACCGCGAGCGAGACCGATCCGGTCTCGGCGTACTGGACCGCGTTGGTGACGAGCTCGCTGACCAGCAGTTCGGCCGTGCGCACCACCTCGGTGCCCAGTCCCGCGTCCCAGCCCACTATCGCGCTCACGGCCTGGTGCCGGGCCGCGGCCGCTGCGGCGGGCGTCGCGGGTAGGGAAAGAGCGAGCTGGTGCGTTTCCATGAGCGGCCTCCCGGTGTAGGTGGGGCCACACCAAGCAACCAGCCCGTCGCCGTGAGTGGTTAGCTCATGCGCGGGCGCTGCATGACTTATGCAGGAGCTGCATCACCGCCAACTACGGCTGATCTATGCTCGATTGAGCAGGCAGGATCAGCGACGGCGGAGGGAGCCGTGGCAGATGGCCGAGGCATATGGGGAAGCGAGACGGATCGGAGAACGAATCCGTCGGGCACGGGTGTTACAGCGGCGTTCACAGCACGACGTGGCTGCAGCGCTTGGGTATCACCAGTCCAAGGTGAGCCGTCTGGAGAGCGGTCGCGGCACGGAGGACATCCGCGTACTACGCGCCGTCGCGCAGGAACTAGACATCCCGCCCCACGAGTTGGGCCTCGCCCCCGCTCAGGACGCCTCTGTCGCCGACCCAGAAGCTGATGACATGCACCGCCGCACCTTCCTCGCCGCGAGCATCGCAGCGCTCGCGACCCCGGCCGGCTCTTCGGCCTCGCACACCGCCCTCGTCCAGGCACTCCTGCCTGGCCCCGGCCACGCGGGCACCGGTGACCCACAGGACACGGCTGTCCTGTACGAACGAGTCGGATCGGCGCTCAGGCTCTTCCACACCTGCCACTACACAGAGCTGGAGCGCACCCTCCCGGATCTGATCGGTGACCTGCGACTGGCCGCCAGCGAGGCGACGGACAGGGATACGGTGTCCGGGCTCCTGGCCACGGCGTACCAGACCGCGACCAGCCTGCTGCTCAAACAGCACGACCAGGGCAACGCATGGCTCGCCGTCGGCCGGGCGATGGCCGAAGCAGAACGCTCGGGCGACCCGGTGGTCCTCGCCTCCAGCGTCCGTGTCCAGGCCCACGTCCTCGTGCGCGAGAAGCACGCCACCGAAGCTGTCACTCTGGTCAGGCACACCGCCGACCAGCTCACCGGTTCCTACGACCGGCGCTCTCCGAAGTACCTCGCTGCTGTAGGACTGCTGCTCCTGCGCGGTGTGACCGCGGCCAGCAGCCGCGGTGATCGCGCGGCCACGAAGGAGTTCCTCATCGAGGCCAAGGAAGTCTCCCGGTATGTGACCCTGGACCGGCCTGACGCTTGGGCCACCTTCAGCCCGACCAATGTCGCCCTGCACGAGTTGAGCGCCCTGGTGGCCTTCGGTGACGCCGGCCTCGCCCTCCAGGCGGCCCGACCCCTCATGCGCCGACACATCCCGGTCCCCGAGCGCCGCGCCGCCCTATGGGTGGAGGCGGCTCGTGCCTACAGCCAGCAGGGCCGCCTCGCCGACGGCTACCAGGCCCTGCGCATCGCCGAGACCTGCGCCGCCCAGGACATCCGCCGTCCCGACGTCCGCAACCTGGTCGCCGACATGGCAGCCCGCGACCGCCGTCGTACCCTGCCGGAACTGCACCACTTCAGCCGCCAACTGGGAGTCCCCGCGTGACCGAACCGACCGCCCCGGACAAGAAGCCCTTCCTGTACGTCGTCGTGTGCGCGGCTGGCGTTGCCCGAGACGTCGGCAAGCTGATCACCGCTGCGCAGGAGGCGAACTGGGACGTCGGTGTCATCGCCACGCCGCAGGGCCTTGGCTTCATCGACGCGAAGGCGGTCGAGGCACAGACCGGCTACCCGATTCGCTCCGCCTGGCGCTCGCCGGGGGACCCTCGCCCACTGCCGCCCGCAGACGCCATCGCGGTCGCCCCGGCCACCTTTAACACGATCAACAAATGGGCCACCGGGATATCCGACACCCTTGCCCTGGGCATCCTGTGCGAGGCGTACGGCATGGGCATCCCAACCGTGGCACTGCCCTACCTGAACTCAGCCCAGGCCGCTCACCCGGCCTACGAGCAGAGCCTGGAGCGGTTGCGGGGGATGGGCGTCATGATCGGCTCGTGTGAACCGCACAAGCCGAGGGTCGGCGGCGGGGCGGACCGGTTCCGCTGGGAGGAAGCTTTGGATCTGCTGGAGTCCAGGCCCGCTGGCTGATTCCGAGGCGGCGGGCTGGTCAGGAGCCGGGCAGTAGCGCCAGGACCGTGGACTGGACGAGCTGGGCGGCGGCGACGAGGTTGGGGAAGCCGCCGCAGCGTTCGACGAGGTTCTGGATCATGTAGCGCAGCGTGCCGGGATCGCGTTCGGGTTCATCGAGGCGCGGGGTGATCATGTCCAGGTCGCGCAGGGCGGCGTCCGCTTCGGGGGACTGGCCGCGCAGTCCTTCCAAGCGCCGCCGGAGGTCCTCGATGCTTTCGCGGGCTTTGTCGACGGCTTCGTTGGTGATGCTGTTGGTCTGGGTGGCGTTCTGGGAGAACGGCGCGGCCTGGGCCGGCCCTGTCATGTGACCGGTGTTGATGATGCCGAAGTTGGGACCGTTCGGGACCGGGTCGGACTGGCGTCGGATGGCCATGCGGGCTCCTGGCGGGCTTGTGGGTCAGTTCGTCATGGAGGGGTTGGCGGAGAACGGCGTGGCCTGTACGGGGCCGGTCATGGTGCCGCCGTTCATGACGCCGAAGTTGTAGATCGCGGTGGCCTGTTGCTGGTAGGCGGCGATGTCGACGTTGTGGTCGCGCAGGAAGATCTCGGTGGAGTCGAAGACACGGCGCTGCATCATCTGCACGTAGTAGCGGGCGTCGTCGTTCGTGTGCATGTCCTCGATCCATCTGACGCTGTAGATCTCGCGAAGACTGACCGGACCGCTGCCAGGATCGAGTTCGGGGCGCTTGCGCGGCTTGCGGCGTATGAGCCGGTCGAGTCCGGCGTAGACATCACCGAGGGCGTTGAACGCCGTGCGGCCCAGCCACCTGATGCTGCGCAGGTCGGCCGGCTTGAGTCCGGCCACCTTCGGGTTGAGCGGCCCCATGATGTGCGGGCGGATGGTGACGCGCAGGAAGCCGCCCTCGTAGGCGAAGTGGACGAGTATGGCCGTGATGAGGTCGCCGTTCCAAGCGGTGACCCTGGCCCAGATGTAGCGGCGGGCGATGTCCTCGGCGGGCTTGTCGCCGAAGCTGTCCACGGCGAGGGTCTGCAGGCTGCGCCATGTGTCGTGGTCGATCTGGTCCCACCGTTTGCAATGGATGCCGGCGATCCCGATGACCTCCATGCGCGGAACGGGGTGATCACGGTGATGAGCGGGCGCCGGGTCGTCCAGGCGGCGCGCGACGTAGGCATGCAACTGGGCGACGGTGAAGTGCTTCAGCGGCTTGCGGGCCACCGGCTTGTTGTGCTTGGCCAGCGCCTCCAGGACGGCCTTGGCTACCTCGGCCATGTCCGGGTTGCCTGGGCTTTGCGTCGGTGAGCCGACTCCTGGTGGCGGCATGGTGGTGTCGTCTTCCTGGTCCTGACCCTCAGGGGCGGGCTCGACGTCGATGCCGATGACGGCCTCGTGCCACGCCTGAAGACCTGCCCCGAGGAACCGGTGCCGGTCACCGCTCGGGCGACGCTCGTAGAGGTACGGCAGGGCGTGAGCCTGCACGGCCGGTGCGGGCGCGTGCAGTTCTCCGGCCAGTAGGGCGTTGAACCGCACCTGCGCCAGGTAGCGCTCGACCAGATAGACGCCCCACACGCCCGCCAACAGGGCCACTGCCGCCCAGCCCGCAGTCAGAGCGCCGGCGATCGTCGGCCAGACGACGAGCGTGGTCACCGCGGCGATGGCAATTCGGCGTCTTCGCATGTGGCGGATGGCACGATCACTGGCGTGAATGACGGGTTCCTGGTGGAACCCGTAGACCGGCACCGGCCGCGCCGACTTCTTGATGCGGCGCCGGACCCAGACCGCGTAGTCCTCGCCCAGCACGACCGACGGAGGCGTCGGCTCGGACGTGTCGGAGGGCTTCTCTTCCTCCTTCACGGGGAACAGCCACCGCAGGCGTTTCTGCACGGCTGCCTTCAGCCTCTTCCACAGCTCCGCCAGTTGGGCGCGCAGCACGGCCAGCCAGTCCGTGCGGGCGAAGGCGGCGGCACTCAACCGGCGGGTGACCCCCTCGGTGTATGCCCCGTGCCGGACCACTTCACCGGCAACGTCAGCAGTCCCCAGCGGTACCGCAGGCGCCGAAAAGACCGACTGGTGCTCCGTGAATGCCAACACCCCACCCCCGTGTCTACCGGGCCCGCCGCGATGACCCCCGGCAGGCACAGAGGGGCATCGTCCACGGGCGCGGCGAGTGTCGCCATACCGCAAACCCGCACAAGCTGCGCACGGAGGCACCCAGGTTGAACAATGACCGAAAGGTGCCTCTCGTCCGAAGTCAATCAGCGCGTGGTTCGGATACTCGGAGGCTTGGACAGGCACCAAACAGGAGGCGGCTCGATGAGGGCCTGGTCAGCGCTGCCGAGTCCGGGGTTGCTGCAAGGGCGGAGCGGCGGGGCGCTCTGCAGCGTGGCGAGCGCTGGCTGCCTGCGCCCGCGGGCCGGGGGCGTGGCGTTCGCCGAGGCGGCGGATGCGCCAGGTCAGCGCGCGGGCGGGGCTGCGGGCGTCGTCCAGCGTGCGCTGGCTGAGGGCCCGGTCGAGGATCGCGGTCGCGTTGTGCCCAGCCGCTTCCGCCTCGGCGAGCACCGTGGCCAGGGCATCCCAGGCGGAGTCAGCCAGGATGCGCTCGGCGTGCTCGGGGGCGGCCTGCTGAAGGTGGTGGGCGTATCGGTCTTTGGTCTGCGGGCTGGGCGCCCGGCTGGCGAGGTCGACCAGGACCGGTCCGGAGATCTGCGCGTATGCGGCCTGCAGGTGGATGAGGGTCTGCTCGGCTGCCGCCTGTTGTTGGGCGTGCTGGCGGGTGCGATGCCAGTGCATCGCGCAGGCGACCGCGGTGAGCGCGGCGTCGATCAGCATTGCCAGGCCGGATCCGTCGCCTCCTGGGGAGGGGATGCGCCAGATCGCCTGGATGCTGCGGCGCAGGACACGGGCGCTGTCGTGGTCGGGGCGATGCGGGAGCGGGTGGCGCGCTCGAAAGCTGCGGCGGCTCGTTCCAGTTCGACCCTCACCGCGGTCGGTGCGGTGAGCGGCAGCAGGTCCAGGGTGGCACCGAGCGTAACGAGCCGACCTTCGGCGGCGTGCTCGTCGCCGTGGGTGAGGTGGTGAGGGATGCGTTCGGTGGCGGCGGTGGCTTGGTGCCACGGATTGCCTGACGGGACGGCGACGGGCTCGGGACTGGTGTCGGCAAGACGCTGGCGGATCTTGGGCAGTGAGAGGTCGCCTGCGAGGGTGGAGCCCGCGAACCAGACGGGTTCGCCCTGCTTATTGATGTCGCCGGGCAGGGCAACGCTGTAGCCGGTCACGTCACCGGACGGCTCGGCCTTGGGCCGCACATCCACTCCGGTCGCCTCCAGGAAAGCGAAGAACTCGGCTTCGCTGGAGGCAGCGGCCACAGCGCGGCGCACCCGCATGCGGAGGATCTCGCGGGAGGTGGCGTCCTGGCCCAGACGCTTGGCCTTGAAGTGCTCCTTGCTGGTGGGGCGCTTGGCGGCGGTGCCGTCGCCCGGCTTCAACCGCCTGAGCCCGTAGTCGGCTTCGATCTTGCGGGCCTCGCGCTGGACGGCGCGCTGGTCGTAGTCGCGTTTGGGCCGACGGCCGTCCTGGCGCACGAGGGTGGCGGCGATGTGGATGTGGTCGTCGGCGTGGCGGACGGCCACCCAGCGGCAGGCTTCCTCGTCCCCGTCGGGGGCGATGCCGGCGGCGGCCACGATGCGGCGGGCGATGTCCGCCCACTGGGCGTCGGTGAGGATCGGGTCTTCGGGTGCCGCGCGGACGGGGCAGTGCCACACGGTGTACCGGGGTGCCTTGTCGCCCAGCATCTTCACCGGCTGGTCGAGCTGTGCGGCGAGCTGGTCCTCCACGTCTTTTCGGTTGCGGTGGGGGCTGCGGCCGGGGTCGGGGGCGAAGCCGTTCCAGGACGCCACCAGGTGCGGGTCGATGTGCTCGTTGGCGCGGCCTATGCCGAAGAGGTAGCCGATGGTGCGGCGTGTGGCCTCTGGGCCCTTGCTGAGAATGATCTTGGGTATCACCGGCTCACCGCCCCTCGGTCACTTGGGCGACAGCGGCGTCCACTTCGGCCACCGACGCCTCGACGCGGTCCAGGAGCCGTTGGACGGTGTCGTGGTGGGGCCAGGCACCGTCCTTGTTGAGGTGGTGGGTGAGCTGGTTGAGGTTGCTGCCGATCTTGCCGAGCTGTCCGTTGGTGGTTATCAGCGTCTTCACCATGGCGCGGTAGTCGGCGACGGCAGCGGTCGGGTCGTCCGCGCGGGCGGCGGCGAGGGAGCATTCGGCAACGTAGCCGCCGAGTGCCAGAAGATCATTCCTTGGTCGCTGGAGCGCGTGCGCGCTGTCATCGCCGGCCTGCCGAAGCGCTTCCAGGTTGGCGGCAAGCTCGCCTTCGGCTGCGGCCTGCGCCAGGGCGAGGTGTTCGGCTTCGCCGTCGAGGACATCGACTTCAAGGGCGGCTGGATCCACATCAACCGCCAGGTGCGGCTCGTCGGCACGAAGCCCGTCTTCGCCCTGCCCAAGGGCAACAAGATCCGGTCGGTGCCTCTACCGGCGCAGCTTGCCGCCGCCCTCAAGGTCCACATGAAGGAGTTCCCGCCCGCCGAGGTCAGCCTGCCCTGGGTCAAGCCGGACGGTGAGCCGAAGACCTTCCGTCTTCTCTTCGTCGACGCGAAAGGGAGGGCCTACAACCGCAGCGTCTTCAACATGGGCGACTGGAAGCGCGCCCTGGCCGCCGCCGGCGTGATCCCTCCCCGCGAGCGCGGCGCGCGCTACCTCCAGGCGGCGCGGGAAGACGGCATGCACGCCCTCCGGCACGCCTACGCCTCCGTCCTCCTGGACGCGGGGGAGAGCATCAAGGCGCTCTCCGAATACCTCGGTCACTCGGACCCCGGCTTCACGCTGCGGACGTACACGCACCTGCTGCCGTCCAGCGAGACCCGCACCCGCAAGGCGATCGACGACGCCTTCACGGAAACGGAGACGGAAGCCGAGGTGGAAAACGACGGCGACCCACCTGCCGCCCAGGGCACATCAGCACCCCCAGCAAAACCAATGTGCCCTCAATGTGCCCTGGCCGCCTGACGCCCCCTCCCCGGCACCAAAAGGGCGAGGCCCGAAGACCCCGCCCGATCCGCAAGAAACCCCAGGTCACGGCCACACCAGGCAATAAGGCTGATGCCCCGCCTCATGCAACCGATGGCTGAAGTCCTGCCACTCGTGCAGCAACTGGTACACATTGAACGCATCCCGCGGCCCACCCCGGTCCGGCACCGTCGACCAGATGAAGGCTGCTGCGCCCACCGCTTCCTCGCCGATGCCGCGGAGGGGGTCGACGACCGTCATGGGGAGCTTGACGACGGCGTAGTCGGGGTGCAGGACGACCAGTTCCAGGGGTGGCACCTTGTGCAGGGGGACGCCCTCGATGCCGGTCAGCACCATCGCGGCCATCGTCTCCGGCTTGATCTTGGTGAACATGCCGTTCATGCCCAGCTCGTCGCCGCCGAGTTCCTCGGGGCGCATCGAGATGGGGACGCGGGCCGCGGTCGCGCCGTCCGGCGCGCCGAAGTATTTGTACGTCACCCCCACCCGACCACCATTTCTGCTCCCCGCCCGCGGACGCTCTGCCCGGTGGTCGAGCCGGCGGTCGCCAGGCAGGTCCAGATGCTGGTCCAGCTGCCGGTCGATCTGCCGGTCGTACCGCTCGGGATCACTCGGTACACCCTGTGCCTGACGTGCGTCAGTCTGACGTGCTTCGGTCGGTTCCTCCGCCTCGCGCCGGTGCCTTCCCCGCCGGGCACGTCGAGGACCCAGGTCATCAGTCCCCTCGCCCAGTCCGCCACCGCGATGCATATCTCCACCCGACTGCTTTTCTAGGACGCGTGGCCCCCGCCGCGCAACCCGATCATCGTGTCAGTGACCTCCCCCACGGCCGCCCGCCGAAACGTGCGGTGAAACACCAGTCCGCAGGATCTTCGAAGCCCCTGACACAGCCCCTGACTACTACGTGCCGATGAGCCGTGTGTATCAGGTCTCAGTCTCGCAGATGTCACGGCCGCGATCTTGAGGTCGGCCACCTGCGGGGCAAGCCGCGGCCTACCCTGAGGAGGTCACCACGCAACCGGAGTCCGAGAAGTCGGAGAAGTCGCACGTCATGAGTGCCATGAGCGAACTGCCCTATCCCTATGAAGCGCCCGTCTCACAGGCGCTCTTCGACCGTGCGTCCGCCGTCACACCCGGCGGCGTGAACTCCCCGGTGCGCGCCTTCCGCGCCGTGGGCGGCACGCCCCGGTTCATGGTGTCGGGGAAGGGGGCGTACCTCACCGACGCCGACGGGCGCGAGTACGTCGACCTGGTCTGCTCCTGGGGGCCGATGATTCTGGGGCATTCCCACCCCGAGGTCATCGGCGCCGTCCAGGAGGCGGTCGCGCGCGGTACGTCCTTCGGTACGCCCGGTGAGGGCGAGGTCGCGCTCGCCGAGGAGATCGTCGCCCGGGTGGAGCCCGTCGAGCAGGTGCGGCTCGTCAGCAGCGGGACCGAGGCCACCATGTCGGCCATCCGGCTCGCCCGTGGGTTCACCCAGCGGTCCAAGGTGATCAAGTTCGCCGGGTGTTACCACGGGCATGTGGACTCGCTGCTCGCCGCGGCGGGGAGCGGGGTCGCGACCTTCGCGCTGCCCGACACCCCCGGCGTCACCGGCGCCCAGGCCGGCGACACGATCGTGCTGCCGTACAACGATCTCGAAGCCGTGCACGAGGCCTTCCACCGGCACCCGGGCGAGATCGCCTGTGTGATCACCGAGGCCTCGCCCGGCAACATGGGCGTCGTCCCGCCGGAGCCCGGGTTCAACCAGGGGCTCAAGGACGCCTGCCAGAAGAACGGTGCCCTCTTCGTCTCCGACGAGGTCATGACGGGCTTCAGGACCAGCCGGGCCGGGTGGTACGGGATCGACGGGGTCAGGCCCGATCTCATGACCTTCGGGAAGGTCATGGGCGGTGGGTTCCCCGCCGCCGCCTTCGGTGGACGGGCCGATGTGATGGCTCACCTCGCGCCCGCCGGGCCGGTGTACCAGGCCGGCACCCTCTCCGGGAACCCGGTCGCCACCGCCGCCGGGCTCGCCCAGCTGCGGCTCCTCGACGATGCGGCGTACGACAAGGTCGACGCCGTCTCCGGGCAGATCCAGTCGCTCGTCGGCGAGGCGCTGAGCAAGGAAGGTGTCGCGCACCGGCTGCAGACCGCCTCCAACATGTTCTCCGTGTTCTTCACCGACCGGAAGGTGCGGGACTACGAGGACGCCAAGCGGCAGGAGTCGTTCCGCTTCACCGCGTTCTTCCACTCGCTGCTGTCGAACGGCGTCTATCTGCCGCCGTCCTCCTTCGAGTCCTGGTTCGTGTCCACGGCCCACGACGAGCGGGCCATCCAGAAGATCGCCGACGCCCTTCCGGCGGCGGCCCGAGCCGCCGCGGAGGCCACCGCGTGAGCAACAGCAAGGACATCACCGTCGTCCACCTCATGCGGCACGGCGAGGTCGCCAACCCGGACGGGATCCTGTACGGGCGGCTGTCCGGCTATCACCTGTCCGAGCTGGGCCGGCAGATGGCCGACCGGGTCGCCGAGCACCTCGCCCCGCGGGACGTCACCTACGTGGTCGCCTCGCCGCTGGAGCGTGCGCAGGAGACCGCCACCCCGATCGCCAAGACGCACGGGCTCGACCTCGCCACCGACGAGCGGCTCATCGAGGCGGACAACGTCTTCCAGGGGAAGACGTTCGGGGTCGGGGACGGCGCACTGCGTAAACCCGAGAACTGGAAGCACCTGGTCAACCCGTTCAAGCCGTCCTGGGGCGAGCCGTACATCGACCAGGTCGTCCGGATGATGGGCGCGCTGAACGCGGCCAAGGACCAGGCCCGCGGGCACGAGGCGGTGCTGGTCAGCCACCAGCTGCCGATCTGGATCGTGCGGTCGTACGTCGAGAAGCGGCGGCTGTGGCACGACCCGCGCAAGCGGCAGTGCACGCTCGCCTCCCTGACGACTTTCACCTACCAGGGTGACAGCATCGTCTCGGTCGGCTACGCCGAGCCCGTCATCGATCTCGTTCCGGCCCATCTCCGCGCCGGCGTCAAGCCGGTGAAGGGGAAGAGCAAGGCATTCGGGGCATAACTGCCACTCCTGGCAGTCCGTTTGACATGCCTTAGGGCGCTTTTGCCGGAGCTATTGCTAAAAACATAAGAATCGAAGGAACCTCCCCGATCGTCGCGCCCTCTGACTGAGTGACCACCAGCAGGCGTGATGATCGGGGTTTTCCATGCGCACCATCTCCCGGACCCTTTCCCGGAGGGGAATACTCGGCCTCGGCGCGGGCGCGGCGGCCGCCGCCGGACTCGCCGGCTGTGGGTCCCTCAAGTCCTCGGACGGCGGCGGACACGGCTCCGGTTCCGGGAATTCGGACGGAGCGAGCGGCGGGACGAACGGCGGCACCAAGGGGCGTCCCATCGGCGACGGCTCCACCTCGTTCACCGGCAAGCAGCCGCACCAGCCCGCCAAGCCCGAGCCGCTGCAGCCGGGCCAGACCCCGCCGCAGTTCGTGATCTTCTCCTGGGACGGTGCCGGCGAGGTCGGCAACGGTCTCTTCCCGCGCTTCCTGGACCTGGCCAAGGAGCACGGCGCGAGCATGACCTTCTTCCTCTCGGGGCTGTATCTGCTGCCCGAGTCGAAGAAGCGGCTGTACGAGCCGCCGAACAACCCGCGCGGCGCCTCCGACATCGGCTACCTCAGCGACCCGCACATCAAGGCGACGCTGGCCAACGTGCACCGGGCCTGGCTCGAGGGGCACGAGATCGGCACCCACTTCAACGGGCACTTCTGCTCCGGGCACGGCACGGTCGGCAACTGGACCGCGCAGCAGTGGGCGAGCGAGATCCGCCAGGCCAAGGCGTTCGTGAAGGAGTGGCGGACCAACACCGGCTGGACGGATCTGCCCTCCCTGCCGTTCGACTACGACAAGGAACTGGTCGGCGGCCGTACGCCCTGCCTGCTCGGCCAGAACAACCTGCTGCCCACTGCCAAGGAGCTGGGCTGGCGCTACGACGCCTCCTCGCCGGGCGGGCGTCAGGTGTGGCCGCTGAAGCGGCTGGGGATCTGGGACCTGCCGTTGCAGCAGATACCTTTCCCGGGGCGCTCCTTCGAGGTCCTGTCCATGGACTACAACATGCTCGCCAACCAGTCGGTCAACTCGACCAAGGCGCCCGCCTACAACTACCCGGGCTGGCGCAAGCAGTCCGCGGGGGCGTACATCGCGGGATTCGAGCGGGCGTACAAGTCGAACCGGGCGCCGTTCTTCATAGGCAACCACTTCGAGCACTGGAACGGCGGCATCTACATGGATTCCGTCGAGGAGGCCTTCAAGCACATCGCGCGGGAGAAGGAGAAGGGCGCGGACGTGCGCATGGTCTCCTTCCGGCAGTTCGTGGACTGGATGGACGTCCAGAAGCCGGAGGTGCTCGCCAAGCTGCGCACGCTGGAGGTCGGGCAGCAGCCGGCCGGGGGCTGGAAGGAATTCCTGCGGGACACCAAGTCGGCCTCCTCGAACGCCGCCTGAGCGGCGCCGGGGGAGCTGTCTGAAATGTCCGGAGTAAATACCTCCTGAAATGCGAATTTCCGCCCGGCAGGGGGGCGCGCAAGATCCCCGGAACAGGCATGCGAAACTTTTCACATGAGTACCCGTAGCCGCGCCGCCCTGCTTGGCGCCGTGGCCGCCGCGGCGGCCCTGACCCTGTCCGCGTGCGGCAACGGTGGCACCTCCGGCGGTGGCGGAAACACCAACTTCGTCACCGGCGACAACGGCATCAGCACGGCCCCGCAGGGCAAGCGGGCCACGGCCCCCGACCTGTCCGGCAAGACCATCGACGGCAAGAGCCTCGACGTCGCCGACTACAAGGGCAAGGTCGTCGTGATCAACGTCTGGGGCTCGTGGTGCGGGCCGTGCCGGGAGGAGGCCCAGTACTTCTCCAAGGTCTCCCAGGCGTACGAGGGCAAGGGCGTCCAGTTCGTCGGCATCAACACCCGGGACACCAGCACCACTCCCGCGGTCGCCTTCGAGAAGGAGCACGGGATCAGCTACCCGAGCCTGTACGACCCGACGGGCAGGCTGATGCTCCGCTTCAAGAGGGGCACGCTCAACCCGCAGCTGATCCCCTCCACGCTCATCATCGACAAGCACGGGAAGGTCGCCGCGCGGGCGCTGGAGGCGCTCGACGACACCAGCCTGGTGAAGATGCTCAAGCCCGTCCTCGCGGAGAAGTGACGTGAGCGCACTCGTCACGCTGGCCGCCGAGAACGAGACGGTGAAGCACGGCGCCCTGGTCGTCGCCCTGCCCATCGCTCTGCTCGGCGGGCTCGTCTCCTTCTTCTCACCCTGCGTACTCCCGCTGGTCCCCGGTTACCTCTCCTACGTCACCGGGGTCGCCGGCACCGACCTGGCCGACGCCAGACGCGGGCGCATGGCCACCGGAGCCGCCCTGTTCGTGCTCGGCTTCAGCGCCGTGTTCATCTCCGGCGGGGCGCTGTTCGGCTCCTTCGGCTGGACCCTGCAGGAGCACAAGGACGTTCTGACCAAGGTGCTCGGCGTAGTCATGATCGCCATGGGTGTGTTCTTCATGGGGCTGATGCCCTGGCTCACCCAGCGCGAGTTCCGCTTCCACAAGCGACCGACGACCGGCCTGGTGGGCGCGCCGATAGTCGGAGCCCTGTTCGGCATCGGCTGGACGCCCTGCATCGGCCCCACGCTCGCGTCCGTGAACCTCCTCGCCATGGATCAGTCGAGCGCCGGGCGCGGGGCGGTGCTGATGGTCGCCTACTGCCTGGGCCTCGGCGTGCCCTTCGTGCTCGCGGCCGTGGCCTTCCGCAAGGCGCTCGGCGCCTTCGGCTGGGTCAAGCGCCACTATCTCTGGGTGATGCGCATCGGCGGCACGATGATGATCCTGACCGGTGTGCTGCTGCTGACCGGGGCGTGGGACAGTCTCATGCAGGAGATGCAGGGCTGGTCCAGCGGCTTCAATGTGGGGATCTGATCGATGAGCAAGACCGAAACCGACAAGAGCCAGGACCAGGAGGACCTGGGAGCGGCCGGCTCCCAGCTGTCCACCGCCCCGCAGGAGGAGATCTCCGGCCTGCCCGGCCTCGGCGTCATCGGCTGGGTCCGCTGGTTCTGGCGGCAGCTGACCTCCATGCGGGTCGCGCTGCTGCTGCTCCTGCTGCTCTCGCTCGGCGCGATCCCCGGCTCGCTGATCCCGCAGACCGGCGCCGACGCCTCCAAGGTCGACGCGTTCCGGCAGGCGCACAAGACGCTCGCGCCGGTCTACGACAAGCTCGGCCTCTTCCACGTCTACAGCTCGGTGTGGTTCTCCGCGATCTACATCCTGCTGTTCGTCTCCCTCATCGGCTGCATCGTCCCGCGCACCTGGCAGTTCGTCGGCCAGCTGCGCGGCCGCCCGCCGGGCGCGCCCAAGCGGCTGACCCGGCTGCCCGCCTACACCACCTGGCGCACCACCGCGGAGCCGGAGCAGGTCCGCGAGGCCGCGCTCGCGCTGCTGAAGAAGCGCCGCTTCCGCGCCCACATCGCCGGTGACGCGGTCGCCGCCGAGAAGGGCTATGTGCGCGAGCTGGGCAACCTGGTCTTCCACATCGCGCTGATCGTGCTGCTGGTCGCCTTCGCCTCGGGCCAGATGTTCAAGTCGGACGGCACCAAGCTGATGGTGGAGGGCGACGGCTTCTCCAACGCGCTGCCGATGTACGACGACTTCAAGTCCGGCAGCATGTTCAGCACCGACGATCTGGTGCCCTTCAGCTTCGACCTGAAGGACTTCGAGGGCACCTACGAGCTGACCGGCCCCAACCGCGGCACCCCGCGCACCTTCCAGGCGAAGATCAGCTACAGCGAGGGTGCGTACGGCAAGGAGAAGCCGGCCACCATCAAGGTCAACCAGCCGCTGGAGATCGGCGACTCCAAGGTCTACCTGGTCAGCCACGGCTACGCGCCCGTCATCACCGTCCGCGACGGCAAGGGCAAGAAGGTCTACCAGGACGCCGTACCGCTGCTGCCGCTCGACGGGAACGTCACCTCGCAGGGCGTCATCAAGGTCTTCGACGGCTACCGGAACGGCAAGGGGCAGAAGGAGCAGCTCGGCGTCCGGGCCTTCTTCCTGCCGACCTACGGCGGGGGCGCCTCGGTGCTCTCGCAGTTCCCTGCGCTGCTGAACCCGGTGCTGAACCTGGAGCCGTACCACGGCGATCTCGGCGGGGTGAACGCGGGCTTCGCGCAGAGCGTGTACCAGCTCGACAAGACCCACATGAAGATGTTCAAGGACGCCAAGGGCCAGCAGCTGCGCGGGAACCTCAAGCCCGGGCAGACCCTGAAGCTCCCGAACGGCGCCGGCTCGATCACCCTCGAGAAGGACATCAAGGAGTGGGCCGGCTTCGAGATCGTCCAGGAGCCGGGCAGCGGCTGGGCGCTCGGCGGTGCCCTCGCCGCGATCTTCGGTCTGGCCGCCTCCCTGTTCATCCAGCGCCGCCGTGTGTGGGTGCGGGCGGTGCGCGGCGCCGACGGTGTCACGGTCGTCGAGATGGCCGGGCTCGGCCGCAGCGAGTCGGCCAAGGTGCCCGAGGAACTGGGCGACCTCGCCGGAACCCTCTACGACCAGGCGCCGGGGGCACCCGACCCCCACGGCTCTTCAGCATCCAACGAAGCAACCCCCGACCCCCAAGTCGTACCTGCCGAAGGGGCTGAGAAGTGACTCTCGCCGCCGCAACCGAGCTCGCCACCGCGACCAACGAACATCTCGCGAGCATCAGCAACACCCTGATCTACTCCTCGATGGCCGTCTACACGCTGGCCTTCTTCGCGTACATCGCCGAATGGCTCTTCGGCAGCCGCAGCAAGGTCGCCCGTACGGCCGCCGCGCTCACCGCCGACGGCGCGCAGCAGGCGGGGGCGCCCGCCGTGACCGTGAAGCAGGCCGGAGGGACCGCCGTACTGGAGCGGCCGCAGGTCGTGGTGCGCTCCGCGTCCGGCGCCCGGGACGTGCCGGATGGGCCCGGGGCGCACGGCGGTGACGCGCAGGGCGACCTCTACGGGCGGATCGCCGTCTCCCTCACCGTGCTCGCCTTCCTGGTGGAGCTGGCCGGGGTCGTCGCCCGCGCGGCCTCCGTGGGTCGGGCGCCGTGGGGCAACATGTACGAGTTCAACATCACCTTCTCCACGGTCGCCGTCGGCGTGTACCTGGGGCTGCTGGCGCTGAAGAAGAACGTGCGCTGGCTCGGCCTGTTCCTGATCACCACGGTCCTGCTCGACCTCGGCCTCGCGGTCACCGTCCTGTACACCGCGAGCGACCAGCTGGTTCCCGCCCTGCACTCGTACTGGCTGTACATCCACGTCTCCACCGCGATCTTCTGCGGCGCGGTGTTCTACGTCGGCGCGGTCGCTACGATCCTGTACCTCTTCAAGGACTCGTACGAGAACAAGCTGCAGACCGGCGGCAAGCCCGGCACCTTCGCGACCTCGGTGCTGGAGCGGCTGCCCGCCTCGGCGTCCCTGGACAAGTTCGCCTACCGGGTCAACGCGGCCGTCTTCCCGCTGTGGACGTTCACGATCATCGCGGGCGCGATCTGGGCGGGCGACGCCTGGGGCCGCTACTGGAACTGGGACCCGAAGGAGACCTGGTCGTTCATCACCTGGGTCGCCTACGCCTGCTACCTGCACGCCCGGGCCACGGCGGGCTGGAAGGGCCGCAAGGCCGCCTACCTGGCGATGATCGCCTTCGGCTGCTGGCTGTTCAACTACTACGGCGTCAACATCTTCGTCTCCGGCAAGCACTCCTACGCGGGCGTCTGAGCGCCCTGTCGGAGACACTGGTGTCATGAGCGGTTCCATCGAACAGGGCACCAGTCAGACCCACGGGAACACGCACATACTCCACCTCCTGGTGCGGCTCCCGCGGCCCATGGAGCAGGTCTGGCCGGCGGTGGCCACGGTCGAGGGGCTCGGGTCCTGGTTCACCGCCGTTGACGTCCTGGAGCCCCGGCTCGACGGCATCGTCGCGCTGCGTGACCTGGGCACGGGGCGGGTCACGGCGTGGGACGTGGACCGCGTCGCCGAGTACACCGTGGGAGGCGGCGGCCGGATCCGGTTCCATCTGGAGCGGGACGGGGGCGGGGCATGCGTGCTGCGCTTCACCCATGAGTTCCAGGGCGAGGGGGAGTCGGAAACCGGCTGGCGGACGCGCTTCGAACGCCTGATCGAAACCCTGGGGTCCGTCCAGGCCTAGGACGGCGGCAGGCACTCCTTCGCCGGCGGCTTCCCCTCCGGCCAGGCGATCCGCACGAACCGCGAGCCGCCCTCGGGGGTCAGCTCCACGATCGGCACGGCCTTGTCGTACGGGTTGCCGTGCAGGTCCAGGCAGATCCAGCCGCTCGCCCCGCTCACCCGCAGCGAGCCCTTGACCTGCGGCCACTGGAGACCGACGTCCGCGAGCGCCGGGAAGTTCCGCCCGTCCGGCACCGCCTCGCGGATCCCGTGCACCGCCAGCTGCAGCGCGTCATAGCCGATGATCAGCTGGCCGTCGTCCAGGGCGACCGGACCGATCGGCCCGGCCGGCTCCCGCTCGGCGGTCGTCAGCAGCTTGCGCAGCACCCCGAAGTCGGCCGCCGAGCCGCCTGTCTTCGCCGGGTCCTTCGTCCAGGCGTCCGGGTGGGCGAGGGAGGTGTAGCGCACGGAGAGGCGGTGGCGCAGGGCGTCGCGGTCCAGGTCGTTCTCGTGGGTCAGATACGAGGCCTCGTCGCCGGTCAGCACGGTGAACGTCCGGTCCTGGCAGCCGCGCCCGCCCAGCGCGTTGATGAACTGCCGCAGCTGCGTGTGCCGCCCCGCGAACAGGATCGTGTCCGTCTCCCGGGACGTGTCGCACACCAGGTGGGTGATCTGTCGGAAGGTGTTCGCGGTGGTCCCCTCCTGGCTGCGGTCCGCGGGCGGCGTGAACGGCTGCGGCTCGTACGGCGAGCCCTTGATCAGCGCCGCGAACGACTCCTGCAGCGTCCGCGTGTACGGGTCGCCCGGCTTGTCGTACACCAGCAGCGCCTTGCCCGCGCTCACCTTGGCGAACGAGGCCAGCGCGCGGGCCTCGTCGGTGTTGGTCGGCGAGACCCGGGCCAGACCCGGATAAGGGTCCTTGCCGCCCTGTCCGTTGGCCAGGTCGTCGGCGGTGATCGAGGAGCCGACCACCGGGATCCCGTGCCGGGTCAGCGCCTGGACGGCCTTCTTGTTGTTGTCGGTGCTCTGCCCGATGCCCGCCACGGCCCGCAGCCGGTCCCGGCTCGTCGTCATCCGCGCCAGCTGGTCCACGGTCTGCTGCCAGTGGGCCCCGGTCGCACCCGGGTTGGCGAGCACCAGCCGGATCGCGGGCTCCTGCCCGTTGGAGTCGTGGTTGGCCTGGTACTGCGCCAGGTAGGCGCCCTGCAGCTGGTGCTGGATGTCGTTCAGGTTGGTCGCGGCGGTGGAGCTGTACGGGAGCATCAGCGCCACCGTCACGTAACCACCGGGCTTGAGCCGGTCGTTCTCCCGCGCGATCGCCCGTACGACGTCCCGCAGCTGGGCATGCCCGAAGTCGTACGCCCCCGTCGCCACGCCCACACACTCGTCGCTGTCCGCAGGCCGGGCCACCCCGGGCGCACAGGACCGGTCCTCGTGCGCGAGCGCCCGCACCCCGAACACCAGCCCCGTCACCAGCGCCGCCGTGACCAGCAGGGCCAGATACCGGCGCAGCGGGATCTCCCACACGCTCTCGCGCACCCATGTGCCCACGCCTCTGCGCGTCATCACGCCTCCCCGCTCCGGTCGTCCGGGCCGTCGTCCGTGCTGTCGGGGTCATCGGGGCCGTCCAGGGGGCGCCCCGCGAGCGCTGCCGCCGGCCAGTCCCTCGACGCCCGCCACAGCAGCGCGTTGCCCGCAGGCCGCAGGTTGGACAGCTGCTCCAGCTCGAAGCGGAGCCGCTGGCACACCGTCGGGTCGGGCAGCACCAGCGGATCGGTCAGCTGCCACACCGCCTGCAGCAGCCGCCGTACGCGCAGGTGCAGTACGGCGTCCACGCCCTCCGGTACCTGATGGCCGGCGTCCGTGCGGCCGAGCGCGACCGCGGCCCGCCGGTCACCGCGGCCGGTGAAGTCGCGGCCCTCGGCGTCGTGCGCGTGGAAGTACGGCGCGGACGCCACGAAGCGCAGGGTGCGCAGCCAGGTCCGGGTGTCCAGGGTGGGGAAGGTGTCGCGCAGATGGGCGACGGCCGACTCCGTGACGCCGAGGGCGAGTTCGTGATGGAGCCGGTAGCGGGCGTGCTCGGGGTCCGGATAGTGCGCGATCAGTGTCTCGTGCGCGGTACGCCAGAACGCGTGGTCGGCGTCCAGCAGGTGCAGCCTCAGCAGCAGCAGGGTGCGTACGAAGGGGTCGCCGACGAACTGGCCCGGCACGGTCGGCAGCCCCTCCTCGGCCAGCCGGGTCTGCAGGGCCCGTACGTCCGCCGGGCCGAAGGTGTCCGGCAGCAGCGCCGCGGCCAGCGCGCAGGCCGAGTCGTGGTCGTGGGCGGCGGCCAGCACGGTCAGCTCGTCCAGGTGCTCGGCGGGCACCAGCCGGTCCAGCAGCGCCTGGTAGGCGGGCACCGCGGGCCCGTCCTCACCGGGCTGTATGTCCGCGGTGAGCAGGTCGCCCAGCGAGGCGGACCCGGGCAGGTTCTGCGCGGCGGACTCGGCGAGCAGGACGATGCCCAGCGGATTGCCCGCCGTCAGCCGGTGGGTGGCGTGCGGCAGCTGGGGCGGCACCGGGGTGCCGTCGCAGACCGCGCCGACGATGTGCAGGGTGTCGTCCGGGCTCAGCGCGGGCAGCGCGACGAGCAGCGCCCGCGAGGAGGCGGCCGCGTCCGGTGCCCAGTCGCTGCGCCGGGCCACCTCGGGCAGCTCCCGCCGGACCGCGCTCAGCAGCTCCTCGCGGGCCTCGCCACGCCGGGCCGCGATGAACGCCACCTGGTCCGCGACGCCCTCGGCACGGTCGCGCAGCACGGCCTCCACGAGCCCGGGACCGGGCGCGGACTGCGTGTTGTCGATCAGCACCAGCGGCCGGCCGAGGCGCTGCATGCGCGGCAGCACCCCCGTGTACGCCTCCGTCAGGTCGGCCAGCAGCGCCCGCACCAGATACCGCTCCGCGTGCTCGCGGGAGGTGCCGCCCGCCCGGAAGTGCCCGGACAGCAGGATGAGCCCGCGCTGGGCGTGCCCGCCCGCGTTCGGGTACGTCCGGTACCACACCGACGCCTTCTGGTGCCGGCGGCTGGTGAAGCCCTCGGCGACGGACTCCAGTGTCGCCTCGATGGCGCCCGACACCAGCGGCCCGGTGCCGGTGGCCGCGGCCACCACCTTCGCCGCCACCCTTCCGGCCCAGCGCCCGGCGAACCCGCTGATCCACGAGCCGCTCTCGTTCAGCAACAGGATCCGCTCGACCTCCCGGCGGATCCGCTCCGAGTCGGCATCGCCCCAGCCGCCCGCGGCCACCGCCACCAGGCCCGACATCAGCCGGGGAAAGGTGATCCGCCCGGCGCCCGTCACCGGCTCCGCCAACTGCTCGGCGATGACCAGCAGCGCCTGGGCCACCGGCGACCACGACTCGGCGGGCCGGCCGTCGGGCGGCCGCGCGAACTGGTCCTCCGCGCAGTCGATCAGCGCGAGGGGCGTGTGCCCCTTGTAGGCGTCCCGTAACTCGGCGAGCACCGCGCTCTTGCCCAGACCGCGGGCGCCCGTGAGCACCACGAAGGGCAGCTCGCCCGGATGCTCCAACGGATGACCGCGGTGCTGGTGGGGGCGCAGGCCCACGAGCCGCGGCACAAGACCGGCCGGATCGACGTCAAACAGCGCTGCGCGCCCGTGCAACCCTCTGTGCACCGCATCTCCCCCTCAACAGCAGTGTAGGAAGGGGAAGTTGCTCCGGACCAGAGTCAGTGATGTCCGTTGGGTTACGAAAGTGACCGGCTCAGGCGAGCGGCGCCGTGACAAGATCCCGCAGCCGCTCGACGTACAGCCGCATGTTCTTCGCCGCCACGTCGGTGTCCGGGTAGCGGCTCGCCAGCCACAGGCCGTCGTGCGACCGGTTGACCCACACGCACACCTGGTCGCCGTACGACACCCGCAACAGGGCGTACGCCTTCTGCCCGGCCCACTGTCCGGCGCCGGGGATGCCGCGGGTGTCCACGAACGAGACGATGGAGTACAGGTCGGGGGAGGTCGGCCGGAAGTCCGTGCCGAGCAGGCTCAGCACCCGGGCGAGCGGCATCCGGGCGAGGGCCCGGCCGGCCTGGAGTTCCGCGCGCACGGCCCGCAGGGCGCCGGGCAGGCCGGGGGCGCTCGCCACCGGCACCTCGATGGGGGCACCGCCCACGAACCAGCCCACGGAGTCGGACCACCGGGACTTCACCCGGGTGTGGAACGGCACCACCGTCCGGTACACGGACTGCCCACCGAGTTCGTGGACGATCAGGCCGGTGGCCGCCAGCAGACCGACCAGGCTGCCGCCGTAGGGCCGGCAGTACGCCTCGAACGCGGCGGCCGCCGCCGCGTCCGCGAGCGGCTCGCAGAGCATCTTCTGCGGCGGCAGCGGGCCGCCGGGTTCGAGGCCGAGGTCGATGGGGAACCCGGGCAGTGTTCCGTCGCCCCGCCGGATGAACTCCCGCCAGCGGGCCACGATGTCGTGACGGTCGTCGATGCGGTCCGCGTCCGCCCGCTCCAGCTCGCAGAAGTCGACGTAACTGGCCGCCGGCGTGCGCACCACGGGTGCGCGCCCCTGAAGGCCCGCCGTGTACAGCTCGTGGATCTCGGCGGGGATCCCGTGCAGGGAGTAGGCGTCCACGTTGCTGTGGTCGAAGGCCATGTACACGCTGGTCGAGTCGGCCCGGACGACCGCCGTGTAGATGAGGTTCGGCCAGCGCAGGGCGTCCGCGACGGCGTCGAAGCGGTCCTGGAGGTGCCCGGCCAGGGCAGCCGCGTCGGAGAAGTCGCCGACCGTCTCCCGGTGCAGGGACACGTCACCGGCGTCGAGCGTGAACCGGTGCAGCTCGTCTCCCGGGCCGCCCGCCCAGCGGAAGCCGCTGCGCAGCGTCTCGTGCCGCACCGTCCAGGTGCGCAGGGCCTCCTGGAGCACGCCGAGGTCGGCGGGGCCCGGGAGGTCGAAGGCGGTACCGAGCCAGGTCGGCACGAACAGCCCGCCATCCCGTACGCACTTGGCGGTCCTGATGTGCGACTCCTGGATGTAGGCCGGCGGCCGGGAGTCCTCCGGCTGTGCCGCCGCCGCCGCGACGGTCGCCGGACTCAGTGTCCACTCGACGAGCCGTCCCGGCCGGACCTCGCAGCGCTGGATGTCGGTGATTCGCACGCGTCTCCGATCGCAGAAAAGGGGGCCCCTGATTTCGGGCCCCCTTCCAAGGGCAATCCCGTGGGACGCGGTCGGGACATGCCCGCCCGGGGCAATTCAACGGAACGGGTGGCGCGACGAACGCGGAGTTGATTTAACCGACGGTGATCGAATCGAGCTTCTCGCGCAGGTAGACGTGCGAGTCGACCGGCGGGTACGCCACCCGGCCCACCGGCGCCGGCACGGACTCCACCAGCGTGCCCGGGGTGCACTCGCCGAAGTAGACGAGGGACATCAGCTCCTCGGCGGGCGCGTCGGAGGGCGGCGGCAGCACCCGGTGCCGCCCCGACCGCCACCGGTCGCCCGTCCAACGGGCCATCAGATCACCGATGTTGACGGTGAAGGCGGCCGGGTCGCAGGGCGCGTCCTCCCAGCCGCCCTCATCCGTGTACACCTGCAGGCCGCCCTTTCCGGCCTGCCGGTCGAGGATGGTGACGGTCCCGAAGTCGGTGTGCGGGCCGATCCGGAACTGCCCGGGCTCGGGCTCGCCGACGAGCTCCGTCCCCGGATACCAGTTGATGTTGAAGCCGTACGTCGGGTGGTCCATGTGCCGGGAGAAGAAGTCGGGTTCCAGCCCGAGGGCGTACCCCAGCAGCGTCAGCAGCTCCTTCTCCAGACCGGCCATCTGCGCGAGGTACTCCTCGCACAGCGACCGCAGTCCGGGGACCTCCGCCGGCCACACGTTCGGCGCGTACCACTCGGCGTTGACGACCGGATCCTCGAAGGGCTCGTGCGTGGCGAAGGTCAGCGACTCCTTCAGGTCGGGCGGCGTCTCGGTCCCCTCCGCATACGCGTTGGCCTCGGCCCCCGGACCCAGCCAGCCGCGCCCGCCGACCTTGGCCTCGTAGCGCCGCTTGACCTCTTCCGGCAGCAGGAAGAAGTCCCGGGCGGCCGCACGGATCCGCGCGCGCAGGCCGGGGGCGGTGCCGTGCCCGGTGACGAGCAGGAAGCCGGCGGCCTGGAGGGCCTGGTCGACGGTGCGGGCGAGGGCGGTGCGGGCCTCGGTGCCGCCCTCCAGCCAAGGCCGCAGATCGACGGTCGGAATGCTCGTACTACTCACCGATGTCCTCGTTCCACAGAGCCGGGTTGTCGTGGATGAAGGTGCGCATCAGGTCGACGCACTCGGGATCGTCCAGGAGCACGATCTCCACGCCGTGCTCGGCGAGCCAGTCCTGCCCGCCGTAGAAGGTGGTCGCCTCGCCGATCACCACCCGTGAGATCCCGAACTGACGGACCAGGCCGCTGCAGTACCAGCAGGGCGAGAGGGTGGTCACCATGGTCGTGCCGCGATAGGTGCGCTGCCGTCCCGCCGCGCGGAACGCGGCGGTCTCCGCGTGCATGGAGGGGTCGCCGTCCTGGACGCGGCGGTTGCGGCCGCGGCCCAGCAGGGTGCCGTCGGCGCCGTACAGGGCGGCGCCGATCGGGATGCCGCCCTCGGCGAGCCCGGTGCGGGCCTCGGCGACGGCGGTGGCGAGCCGGGCCCTGGCCTGGTCCTGGTCCATGCGTTCACTCTCCAGCACCGGGGATACCGCGGCAACGTCGCGAAGGAGTGACGCCCGGCGACGTCACGCCTCCTCGGCCTCCTGTACCTCCTGAGCCTTGGCCCGGCGGCGCCTGAGGTGCCTGCACAGGGCCGCCGAGCCGGCCATGACGGCGGCGGTGGCGAGCTGGGCGGGCAGCTCTGTGAGCATTCCGTGTGCGACGACGGTCAGCACGTGGTTGAGTTGATCGGGCATGGGGGCTCCTCGGGAAGCGGTCCGTCGCCGTGTGAACCCTCGGGAGCGCCACGGCGGATGGGTGATGCCGTCAGCGTGCTGACACGGCCGGCAGTGACTCCACTAGTCCAGGCCTCCCTGCGTACAAGTTCGGACAAGTCCCGGGCCGCCCACGTGTGCGGGGGCGACCGGGAGTGCAGGAGGGGGCCTGGTGGCGGGCAACGGACGCCGGACTCGCCCGTGGGCGCGGTTGCGCGGGCCCACCGAGGAGGCCAACCGCCTCGCGCAGACGCTCCGGGGCTGGCTGGACGAAGCGGGCCTGCGCCTGGACGACCTGGTGCGGGAACTGAAGCCCGAGCACTTCGAGAGCCAGACCGTGCCGAGCAGGAGCACGGTGGCGGACCGGCTGGCCGGGGTGAATCTGCGCTGGGACTTCGTCGAGGCGGTCGCCGATGTCTGCTCGCCCAGCACGGCGGCGCGCGAGCGGTTACGGGAACAGGCGCGGCCGCTGCACGACGCCTCCGTGCGTGCCCTGCGGTCCGGCGACCGGACCCCGCGCTCCCCCGCCCCGGCCGTCGGCCCCCGGCGGGATCCGGCCCCTCCGGTCACGGGCCCCGGCGCCCCCGATCCGGCCCATGAACTCGTCGTCGTCCAGCGGTACTCGCTGGAACTCTCGGATCAGCTCCTGCGGGCCCAGCAGCGCTCGGCGGAACTGGAGAAGGCGCGCAACGACGCCCACCACATGGTGATGATCCTGCTGACGCTCGTCGACAAACTCCACCGCGACATCGCGACGCTGACCGCGGAACGGAACCGCGGTGCCGCCCGTGCTCCCGCTCCCGAAGCCTTCGCCGAGGTCCAGGAACGGCTGCACCACAGTGAGGCCCAGCGCACCCAGGCCGAATCCGAACTGACCCGTGCCCGGGCCGAACGGGAGAAGGCCGACCGGCTGGCCGAGCAGTCGGCCGAACAGGTACGCAGACTCACCGCGGAACTCGCGCGGCTGCGGCGCGAGCAGGACACCGCGCACCCCGGGAGCGATGCCGTACCGCAGGACCCCGATCCCGCGCCGGTGCT
Organism: Streptomyces cellostaticus; assembly: GCF_001513965.1. Lineage (GTDB taxonomy): Bacteria > Actinomycetota > Actinomycetes > Streptomycetales > Streptomycetaceae > Streptomyces > Streptomyces cellostaticus. The sequence goes on from NZ_KQ948018.1 coordinate 99,023, forward strand.
GCCGACGCACCAGATCGCCCCCGACGACATCGACATCGCGCTGATCAAGGCGGCGCACATCCTGGACTCGGGAGCCGAGCGGCTCGACCAACTCGCCGAGGAACTCCGGGAGGAGCCCGACGGACTCCCGGACAACCTCACGGGCCGTACTCCGGACAACACCTCCGACCCTGCCGAGGGGACCCCGGCGACCAGCGGCGGGGCTGCGGACAAGGCTCCGGACAACCGGCCGGACAACCAGCCCGGCGACCAGGCGGACAACCGGCCGGACGACGTGGACGTCGATCTGCTCCTCAGGTGGCTCCTCACCTTGCGGGACCCCGCGCTGGAACATGTCTTCCCTCATCTGGTCACCGTGGGCCGGGACTGGCCGACGGAACAGCTCGTCCTCGCGGTGCGGAGGCTGCGCGCGTCGAAGGCGCCGAACCTGGCCGATGCCCTGCTCGTCGCGATCGGCTCGGCACGGCCCGCACCGGGTCTCGTCGCCGTGCTCGGTGTCCTGTTCGCGGCGGACGCCGACGTGGTGGTGATGGGCATGGCGGTCGAACGGCCCGCCCGGCACTTCCAGCAGGCCCTCGGCCACCTGCGCAGAGCCGGTCTCGACGGGCTCGCCGGCCAGGCGTTGATCACTGCCGGTCACCAGCGTTCGGCGAAGGGCCTTCCGCTCTTCCTGTCCTGCCTGGACCATGAGCGGTTCGCGGACAGGGTGCTCGTGCTGAACGGGGTGCGCGCCCGGAGCGCGCACCGAGTCGCGCAGATCGTCCAGCGGCTGCGGGACGTCGGGATGGGCCAGGACGCCGACCTGCTGATGGTCGCCTCCCTGGCGAACCCCGGCGTCACCCTCACGCCACAGGACTCCCTGCCGTGGGGACCGAAGGCCTGGTTCGGCAAGCCACCGGTCAGGCGACCGGCCGGGCCACTGACCAGACCGCCTCGCAGCCCGGTGCGACCCCCCGAGCCGCCCAGCACCACCCTGACCACCCGTATCCGCATCAACATTCCCGGGAGCCGTCCCATCCCGCCGATCGTGGTCCGCGAGCCCCCCGGCACCGCACCGGAGCCGCCCTCCACCACCGGGTGAGCGAGGGACGCGGTGACCGTCTCTGTACCCTGGCCCGATCACATCGCGCGGGAGGGAAACGCCCATGGTCGCTGCCCCGGTTCTGGAGGAGCTGCGGGAGGTCTGCCAGCCGTACGCCAAGCTGGCGAGCCGCAACGGGGAGCACTGGGCGGGGCGGCTGTACATGCGCAGGATCTCCCTGCGCCTCACCCGTCAGCTGGTGCGTACGCCGGTCACGCCGGACCAGCTGACCTGGACCATGGTCGGGTGCGGGATCGCCTCCGGCGCGGCGCTGCTGGTCCCCGGGCTCACGGGTGCCGTGTCGGCCGTCGTCCTCATGCAGTTGTTCCTGCTCTTCGACTGCGTGGACGGCGAAGTCGCCCGCTGGAAGGGGCAGAACAGCGCGACGGGCATCTACGTGGACCGGCTCGGGGCGTATCTGGCGGACGCGGCGCTGATGGTGGGGATCGGGTTCCGGGCGGCGGAGAACGGCCTCGGCGGCTGGCTCTCCCTCGGTATCGCCACCGCGCTCGGGGTCGTCCTGCTGAAGGCCTCGACCGACCTGGTGGACGTGGCCCGGGCCCGGCGCGGGCTCGGGGTGGCCGACGACGAGTCGACCCGGCCGCGGTCGCAGGGCGTGGCCACGGTGCGGCGGCTGGCGGCAGCCTTCAGGATCCACCGGGTGACCAACGGCATCGAGGCGTCCCTGGTGCTGCTCGCGGCGGCCGTCGGGGACACGGTCACCGGCGGGGTGGACGTCACGCGCTGGGCGCTGATCGCACTGGCCGCGATCACCTGGCTGATGGTCCCGGCCCACCTGCTGTCGATCCTGGCGTCGTCGCGACTGCGCTAGCCGAAACGGCATTGCAGGGGTGATCACGCGGGGGTAGCGTGACGCCGACCCAGATGCTCAATTCGGCATGTTGAGACCACTGTTCACGGGGGAACTCCATGAAGAAGCGCATGACAGGCAAGCTCGCCGCCGTGGCGGTCATCGCCCCGGTGCTGGCCCTTGCGGGTACGGGGCAGGCATTCGCCGCCAGCCGTACCGTCACCTGGCAGAACTACAGCAACGCCAAGTACCTGGCGTACTTCAACGGCAAGGTCCGTACGACTTCTGCCTCCGGGCCGAGCATGAAGTGGGACGAGAGCAAGCAGTCCGACGGCACCTTCACCATGAAGCACCACCTCACCGGGAAGTGCCTCGACAGCAACGGCAACGGTGCCGTTTACGTGGGTTCGTGCAACGGTGGCAACTACCAGAGGTGGTACGAGATCAACACCTCCTCGGGCTGGCGGCTGAAGAACAAGGCCACCGGGCGCACCCTCCAGCTGGCGGTCAGCGGGGCCGTCAACACCGCTTCCGACTCGGGCACCGCGCGTCAGCGCTGGAAGTGATCCATCGGGCAGGCCGGGCCGGTACTGCATCCGTTCGAGACGGATGCAGTACCGGCCCGGCCTTGTCATGTGCGGCAGCTACTTCGGATCTGCGCCGACCGACCGCCAGATCCGGTCCGGCAGGATCAGTGCCGCCTCGTCGAGGTCGACGTCGTTGATGCCGGACAGCCAGCGGCGGGCGACCCCGACGACCGGACCGAGGATCAGGGACTCGATCAGCGGCATCGGCAGCGGCGCCAGTTCGCCGGAGTCGACGTACGCCTGGGCCCACTGTGCGAGGGGCGACAGGCGGGCCTCCTGGGCGTCGCGCAGCTGCTTGCCGTCGGCCATGCCCTGGCGGTCGGCGTAGGCGGAGTGCAGGAGCCGGGCGGCGTCCCGGTGTTCCTGGACGAAGGCCAGGTAGGCGCCGACCAGGGCCCGGATGCCGGTGTGGGCGGTCCGGGTGCCCTGCACGGCCGTCACCAGCTCGCCCAGCAGCCGCTCCAGCCAGCGCATCAGCAGCGCGTTCATCAGGCCGTCGATGCTGCCGAAGTGGTGGTAGAGGCTGCCCAGGCTCACCCCGCTCGCCTTCGTGACGGCGCTGACCGTCAGCCCCTGGTCGCCCGTCTGCGCGTACACGCGCAGCGCGGCGTCCAGGAGGTGCTCGACGGTGGCTTCGCCCCGCTGTTGTTTGCGACTCATTCTGGAATACTTTTCTAGAAAGATCTTTTAGAACAGTGGTCTGCTGCACCACACTGGTGCACATCCTCACACCAAGGAGCCGCCGGTGTCGTCGTCCGAGTCGTCCGAGATCCCCATCTCCCTCACTGCGCAGCAGGCGGCCTCCGGGACGGTCCTGCGGCTGCCGCCGGAGACGGGGGTGCCACCGGTCCGCATCCCGCCCGTCCGCGACGGCGATCTCGTACGGCTGCGGGCGGGCGAGCGCGAGCTGCTGTTAAGGATCCGCGTCACCGCGCCGGGCACGACCGCTCCGGCCCAGGGCGGCACGAAGGGAGGAGTCGCCTGCCTGGGCGTGCTCGGCGCCGTCGCCGTGATCGTGCTCCTGCTGGTCCTGGTCAACAGGGGCGGAGGGGGCGACAGTTCGTCCGACGACTCCGCCGACGGCTCCTCGTACTCCCCCTCCGCACCCGCCACCACCTACGACCCGTACACACGGGACCCGGCCACCGGTGCCCCGTACGAGAGCAGTGACCCCTACGGCGGCGCCACCGAGGAGCCGAGCCCGTTCACGTCCGGCACCTGCCTGAACGGAACCCTGCCCAACTCCACGACCGCCCAGGAGGTCAGCGGCGTCGAGGAGGTGTCCTGCTCGGCGTCCGACGCGCACTACAAGGTGATCGAGACCATCCCGTTCAGCTCGGACATGAGCCGCTGCAACAGCAACCCCCGTACGCAGTACGCCTTTTCGTACCGCTATACGCTCAACGGGGCGGCCGTGAACGAGTACGTGTACTGCCTGGTGGGCCTCGGCTCGTACGCGCGCTGACAACAGGGGGAGAGAGTTGAACGGGGAACACAACGGGGTCGAGCCGCTGGAGGACGACGACCCGCGCCGGATCGGTCCGATCCCGCTGGTCGGACGGCTCGGCGCCGGCGGCATGGGGCGGGTCTACCTCGGCGTGCACGAGGGCCGGTACGCGGCCGTCAAACAGGTGCTGCCCTCCGTCGTCGGCGAGGACAAGGACTTCGTCCGCCGCTTCGGACACGAGCTGGACAACCTCGCCCGGCTGCCCGCCGGGGCCACCGCACCCCTGCTCGCCGGCGACCGCGATGCCCGGCCGCCGTGGTTCGCCACCGCCTACGTGCCGGGGCTGACCCTGCGCGAGGCCGTCGAACTGCACGGCCGGCCGCTGCCGCCCGAGGCGCTGTGGCTGCTGCTGCGGGACGCCGCGGCCGGACTGGCGGCGGTGCACGAGCTGGACATGGTGCACCGGGACGTCAAGCCGTCCAACGTGATGCTGACCCTCGACGGGCTCACCCTCATCGACTTCGGCGTCGCCCGGGCCGCCGAGCAGAGCCAGCTGACCCGGACCGGCATGGTGGTGGGCACGCCCGCCTACATGTCTCCCGAACAGGCCTCGGGAGCACGGCGGTTGACCGGGGCCGTGGACGTCTTCGCCCTGGGGTCCGTCGTGGCGTACGCGGGGTCGGGGCGGCCGCCCTTCGGTGACGAGTCCGGGCACGGCGTGCTCTACCGGATCGTGCACGAGCAGCCCGACCTGGAGGAGCTGCGCGAGGCCGACGCGGAACTGGCCGCCGTCGTCGCCTCCTGCCTCGACAAGGACCCCGAGGGCCGGCCCACCGCCGCCGAACTCCTCGAACTGGCCACGGACCGCGGGCCGTCCGAGCCCCCGCTGTGGCCCGAGGCGATCACGGAACGCCTGGCGGAGCGGGCGGCTTTCGCTGCGGTGGTGCCCGAAGTGACCGCGGTGGAGCCGGAGCCGGAGCCGGAATCGAAGCCGGAGGCCGCAGGTGAGGGTGGTGCGGAGCCCGAGGTGGTCGTACGGCCCCCTGGGGCACAGCGCGAACAGCCCCGCGAACAGCGCCGCAAACGCGCCTTGCCGGCCGTCGTACCGGTCGTGGTGATCGCCGGTGCAACGACCCTGGCCTTCCAGCTCCTGCCGTACGCCACCGACACCGGACGGAACGGCGCCGCCGGCACCCCGGGAGCCTCCGTCGCCGCGTCGGCCGACCCCACCCCCGGCTCGTCCTCCGCGAACCCCTCCGGCACACCGAAGCCGGACAAGAAGAAGTCGGCCTCTCCCTCGGACGGCAAGAAGTCCGACAAGGCAGGCTCGAAGGGCGGCACGGAGGGTGGCAAGGCGGGATCGAGCGGCTCGGGTTCGTCGGCCGGGGGAGGAGCCGGAGGCGGCAGCGACTCGGGCTCCGGATCGGGCTCCGGCGGTTCCGGCGGGTCAGGCAGCTCGGGCGGCTCCTCCGGCGGTTCCACCAGTTCGGGCGGCTCCTCGGGCGGCTCCACCAGTTCGGGCGGCTCCTCCGGAGGCTCCACCAGTTCGGGCGGCAGTTCGGGCGGTTCTTCCGGAGGAACCTCCACGACCAGCCCCGGCTCGGGCACCTTCCACCTCAAGAACGGCGAGAACGGCAAGTGCCTGACCCAGGTCTACGGCTCCACGGGCCTCGGCGACTGCTCGTCCTCGACCGCCCGGTGGACCTTCCGCAGCGCGTCCGGCGGCGTCAAGGTCGTCAACGTGTCGACCGGCGCCTGCCTGAGCGCCAACGGCAACGGCCAGGCCGTCTTCGTCGGCGACTGCGCCCAGGGCAGCAGCACCCTCGTGTGGAAGACGGGCGCGGGCAACTCCCTGCACACCGTCTACGACGGCGGCTGTCTCGACCTCGCCTTCGGCGGCGGAGTGGCCGAGGCGACCTGCCAGTCGGGGGCCGCCGCCTCCCAGAACTGGGCGAGGACCTGAGGCGCACACCGGACCAGGGCTCATCGGCGCCGCCGATGGGCCCATCGGCAGGACGCCCCACCGGCTCGTGGACCGGCACCGACGACCGTCCGTAGCTTCGACGGCATGACCCCACAGAACAAGGGCACGGCCCAGCTGACCACCGCGATGATGCTGTCCGGCACCCTCGGCGTCTTCGTCGTGGAGTCCGGCGCCCCGCCCTTCGACGTCGTCTTCTTCCGCGTCCTGTTCGGCGCCCTCGCTCTCGGCGGCTACGTCGCTGCCCGAGGCTGGTTCCGCAACCACGGCTTCACCCGCCGCACCCTCGGGCTGGCCGTGCTGGGCGGGGTGTTCATCGTCTTCAACTGGGTGCTGCTGTTCCAGTCGTACGAGAACACGTCCATCTCGGTCGCCACGGTGGTCTACCACACGCAGCCCTTCTACGTGGTCCTCCTCGGCGCCCTGCTGTTCCGCGAACGGCTCACTGCGGCCCGGGTCGGCTGGATCGCTCTCGCCTTCGCGGGCCTGATCCTCGTCTCCGGCGTGACCCCCGCCGACTTCACCGGCGGCGGCGCCTACCTCACCGGCATCGGCCAGGCCCTGCTCGCCGCGCTCCTCTACGGCCTGTCCACGCTGGTCACCAAGCGGATCACCGGCGTGCGCCCGCACCTGATCGCGCTCGTCCAGGTGCTGGTCGGCATCCCGCTGCTGCTGCCCTTCGCCGACTTCGGCGCCATGCGGGGCACCGGCTGGGACTGGGGCTGGCTGGCCGGCCTCGGCCTGCTGCACACCGGCGTGATGTACGTCCTCATGTACGCCGCCTACGCCCAGCTGCCCACCTCGAAGATCGCCGTCCTCGCCTTCGTCTACCCGGCCGTCGCCATGGTCATGGACTGGGCGGTGTACGGCCACCACATCGGGCTCGTCCAGGCGCTGGGCGTCCCGCTGATCGTGACGGCGAGCCTGAAGGTCACGCTTGCTCGGCCACGAGCCGCCGCGCCTGCTCCACGAACAGCCGGGCATGGGCAGGAAGCCGCTTCCCGGCCCGCCACGCCAGCTGCGTGCGAAGCGTGAACGGAGGCTCCCAGGCGAGTCGTACCAGGGAGCCCGCCATGAGTTCGGCGGCGACCGTCACCTCGGGCAGCAGTGCGATCCCGAGGCCGGCCGCCGCCGCGCGCTTGGTCGCCTCGATCGTGCCGAACTCCATGAACTCCACCGGCTCCAGCGCCGTCAGCTCCCGCTCGAACAGATCCCGGTAGGCGCAGCCCGGCTCGGTGGCCAGCAGGGACTGCCCCGTCAGGTCGGCCGTCGCGACCGGCCGTCCGGCCAGCGCGTGTCCGGGCGCCGCGACCAGCGCCAGCGGCTCCACCGCGAGCACCGTGCTCTCCAGGCCCGGGTGCCCGGTCTCCTCCTCCATCAGGAAACCGACGTCGTACGTCCCCTGCCGCAGCGCCTGCCGGGTCTCGTCGCCGATGGTGGTGCGCAGGGCGAGCCGTACCTTCGGGTGGCGGTGGTGGAAGTACTCCAGCAGCGGGGGCAGCCGGTAGGAGGTCAGGGACTCCATCGTGCCGACGGTGAGCGTGCCGGAGGGCTCCTCGGGGCCGGTGACCGCCGCCCGGGCCTCCTCGGTCAGCTCGATGATCTGCCGGGCGTAGGGCAGCAGCCGCTCGCCCGCCTCGGTGAGCCGGATGCGGCTGCCGAGCCGGTCGAACAGCTCGGCGCCCAGGGTGGACTCCAGGGTGCGGATCTGGCTCGTCACGCTGGACTGTGCGTACGACAGTTCGGCCGCCGCCTGGGTGAAGCTCAGGACGGTGGCGACCTTCTCGAAGGTGACGAGCAGCCGGAGTTCCATCACTCGCCCCGCGGGTCGTCCTTCTCGAGGGACTTCAGGAACTCGGGGTTGTCGTCGGGCGCGACCCACCGGGCCTGTGCCTCCCGGCCCACCGCAGCGCCGCGCACCTTGCCGGTGACCAGCCAGGCGACCGGGCCGACCAGCACCTCGCCGAAGAGCAGGATGATGACCACCCACACCACCTTCGGCAGGTGGCGCACCTCTTCCTCGGGGGTGTTCAGACAGTCCACGAAGGCATAGATCCACAACGCCAGGACCAGCAGGAACGGCAGGTACCTGAGCATGGCGTGCGATCTCCCGACGAGAGTGAGACGACTCCGGCGACCGAGCCAGACTAGTGGGTGGACAGTTCCCTGGGGGCGCGGGGCGCGGCCCCCGGTGCCCGGGCCGGAGGCACCCGTGGCCGATACTGGGACACATGGCTTACGACGATCTTCGCTCCCTGCTGCGGGCACTGGAGCGCGAGGGAGACCTCAAGCGCATCAAGGCCGAGGTGGACCCCTATCTGGAGGTCGGGGAGATCGTCGACCGGGTCCAGAAGTCCGGCGGCCCGGCACTGCTCTTCGAGAACGTGAAGGGCTCCGCGATGCCCCTCGCCATGAACGTCTTCGGGACCGACCGGCGGCTGCTGAAGTCGCTGGGCCTGAAGTCGTACGGCGAGATCTCCGAGAAGATCGGCGGGCTGCTGCGGCCCGAGCTGCCGCACGGCTTCGTGGGCGTGCGCGAGGCGTTCGGGAAGCTCGGCGCGATGACCCACGTGCCGCCGAAGAAGGTGAAGGAGGCCCCCGCGCAGGAGGTCGTCCTCACCGGCGACGACGTCGACCTCGACCAGCTCCCCGCCCTGTTCACCTGGCCCAAGGACGGCGGCTCCTTCTTCAACCTGGGGCTCACCCACACCAAGGACCCCGAGACCGGCATCCGCAACCTCGGCCTGTACCGCCTGCAGCGGCACGACAGGCGCACCATCGGCATGCACTGGCAGATCCACAAGGACAGCCGGAACCACTACCAGGTGGCGGCCCGGCGCGGCGAACGCCTCCCGGTCGCCATCGCCTTCGGCTGCCCGCCCGCCGTGACCTACGCCTCCACCGCGCCCCTCCCCGGGGACATCGACGAGTACCTCTTCGCCGGTTTCATCGCGGGCAAGCGCATCGAGATGGTCGACTGCAAGACGGTCCCGCTCCAGGTCCCCGCGAACGCCGAGGTCGTCCTGGAGGGCTGGCTGGAGCCGGGCGAGATGCTCCCGGAGGGCCCCTTCGGCGACCACACCGGCTTCTACACCCCGCAGGAGCCGTTCCCGGCCCTGAAGATCGACTGCGTGACCATGCGGAAGCGCCCGCTGCTCCAGTCGATCGTGGTCGGCAGGCCGCCCACCGAGGACGGCCCGCTCGGCCGGGCCACGGAACGCTTCTTCCTCCCCCTGCTGAAGATCATCGTCCCGGACATCGTGGACTACCACCTCCCCGAGGCCGGCGGCTTCCACAACTGCGCGATCGTCTCGATCGACAAGAAGTACCCGAAGCACGCGCAGAAGGTCATGCACGCGATCTGGGGGGCCCACATGATGTCCCTCACCAAGCTGATCGTGGTGGTCGACTCCGACTGCGATGTCCACGACCTGCACGAGGTCGCCTGGCGGGCCCTCGGCAACACGGACTACGCCCGCGACCTGACCGTCGTGGAAGGCCCCGTCGACCACCTGGACCACGCCTCCTACCAGCAGTTCTGGGGCGGCAAGGCGGGCATCGACGCCACGAAGAAGTGGCCGGAGGAGGGCTACGCCCGCGACGGCGGGTGGCCGGACATGGTCGAGTCGGACCCGGATACGGCGGTCCTGGTGGACCGCCGCTGGAAGGAGTACGGCCTGTGAGCAGCGCCTCCGCGGCACTCCCGCAGCCAGGACGCACCAAGGCGTTTTTGCGCCTGGTGATGATCGAGCACTCGGTCTTCGCGCTCCCCTTCGCCTACATCGCCGCCCTGACCGCGATGTACCAGGGGGACAAGAACATCCACTGGAGCCGGCTGCTCCTGGTCACCGTCTGCATGGTGGGCCTGCGGACGTTCGCCATGGCGGTCAACCGGATCATCGACCGCGAGATCGACGCCCGTAACCCGCGCACGGCCCACCGCGAACTGGTGACCGGCGCGATGTCGGTGAAGCACGCCTGGACGGGCGCCCTGATCGCCCTGGTGATCTTCCTGGGCGCGGCGGCCCTGCTGAACCCCCTCTGCCTGGCCCTGGCCCCCATCGCCGTGATCCCGATGGTGGTCTACCCGTACGGCAAGCGGTTCACGAACTTCCCCCAGGCCATCCTGGGCCTGGCCCAGGCGATGGGCCCGGTCGGCGGCTGGCTGGCCATCTCGGGCTCGTGGTCCTGGGACGCGGTGATCCTGGGCCTCGCCGTCGGCATCTGGATCGGCGGCTTCGACCTGATCTACGCCTGCCAGGACGTCGAGACCGACCGCGAGATCGGCGTCATGTCGGTCCCGGCGCGCTTCGGCATCCCGGCGGCGATCTGGGGCGCCCGCGTGTGCCACGCCCTCACGACGGCCCTGTTCGTCTGGTACGCCCTGGCCACCCATGCCGGCGCGTTCTTCTGGCTGGGTCTGGTGATCGTCGCGGGCGCGTTCGTCTATGAGCACCGGATCGTGCGACCGCATGACCTGTCCCGCTTGAACAGGGCGTTCTTCAGCACGAACGGCTTCATCGGCATCAGTCTCTTCGTGTGCGCGCTCATCGACCTCCTGGTGCGGGGTCTCACGCTTTAGTCCGTTCGGGTGAGGGCGATTCCCCATGAATCCGTTCACGGTCACGTGCTCCCCGCTCTCGCGGGGGTTCCGGTCAGGCGGTCGTGGTCCGGCCGCCTGGCCACCCCTTGGCACCCACCCGGCCTGAGCACGCCCCGACCCGCCGGTACGCTCAAGGTGTGAACGCAGGAGAAACGCAGCGCGCGCCTTGGATCGTGGGGGTGTCCGGAGCTTCCGGGACGCCGTATGCGGCTGCCGTGCTGCGGGCGCTGGTGGACGCGGGGGAGGCGGTCGACCTGGTGGTCAGCCGGGCCTCGCGGCTGACGCTGCTGGACGAGACGGGGATCTCGTTCCGGGACGCGCACTGGCAGGAGGACCTGCGGGAATGGCTCGCCCGGGGCGCCGACGGAAAGCCCGGGACCTTCGACGCGGACGTCAGCGGAGTGCGGTACTGGAGCGCGGGGGATCTCGCCGCGGGGCCGTCCTCGGGGTCGTACCCGGCGAAGGGGATGCTCATCGTCCCGGCCTCCACGGCCTGTGTCGCGGGTGTCGCCCTCGGCCTGTCCAAGGATCTGCTCCAGCGTGCGGCGAGCGTCACACTGAAGGAGCGCCGGCCGCTGGTCGTGGCCGTACGGGAGACCCCCTTGAACGGGCAGACCCTGCGGCACCTCGTCGCGCTGGACGACGCGGGGGCGAGCGTGGTGCCGGCCTCGCCCGCCTTCTACGCGGGCGCGACCCACATTCAGGATCTGGTGGACTTCGTCGCCGGGCGGGTGCTGGACGCGGCGGGCGTCGGGCACGGGCTGTACCGGCGCTGGAAGGGCGAACTGGGCGGCGGCTCAGCGGCCCGGTAGTCGAGCACGTCGCAGTACCTCTCATCACTTCAGGAACTTTCAGAACTTTCCAGGGGAAGGCTTCGATCGCATGGACGCGGTGGACAGGCAGCTCATCCAGGCCCTGAGGGAGAACGGCCGGGCCTCCTACGCGGAGCTGGGGCGCCTCGTCGGCCTGTCGGGACCCAGTGTCACCGACCGCATCAACCGGCTGGAGGCGGCCGGTGTCATCACCGGCTACCGCGCCACCGTGAACGCGGCCTCCCTCGGCCTCGGCGTGACCGCGCTGATCGGTATCTCGCTGTCCGACGCCGCCGACCACGAGGACGTGGCCCAGCGGCTGAAGGAGCTCCCCGAGATCGAGGACTGCTGGTTCATCGCCGGCGACGACTCCTACATGCTCAAGGTGCGGGCGGCGGACGTGGACGGGCTGGAGAGGATCATCCGGCGGCTCAGCGGGACCAAGGGCGTGTCCCGGACCCGTACCACGATCGTGCTGTCCACGAAGTGGGAGAACCGGGTCGGGGAACTGCCCGAAGAGGTGTAGGGATACCGTTGGTCAGGCTGTCGTAGAAAGGTGTTGGCATGGACGTCGGGCTCAAGCGCGAGCTGGAGGAGAAGGTCCGCTCCGGTGAGCGGCTGACTCGCGAGGACGGCATCGCGCTGTACGAGTCGGACGACCTGGCCTGGCTGGGCGGCCTCGCGCACGAGGTGCGGATGCGCAAGAACGGTGACGTCGTGCACTTCAACGTCAACCGGCACCTCAACATGACCAACGTGTGCACGGCCTCCTGCGCCTACTGCTCGTTCCAGCGCAAGCCGGGCGAGAAGGACGCGTACACGATGCGCATCGAGGAGGCCGTCAAGCTCGCCAAGGCGATGGAGTCGGAGAACCTCACCGAGCTGCACATCGTCAACGGCCTGCACCCGAACCTGCCGTGGCGCTACTACCCGCGCTCCCTGCGCGAGCTGAAGGCCGCCCTCCCGAACGTCTCCTTGAAGGCCTTCACGGCCACGGAGATCCACCACTTCGAGACGATCAGCGGTCTGTCGGCCTCCGAGATCCTCGACGAGCTGATCGACGCGGGCCTGGAGTCGCTGACCGGCGGCGGTGCGGAGATCTTCGACTGGGAGGTCCGCCAGCACATCGTGGATCACCGGACCCACTGGGAGGACTGGTCCCGCATCCACCGCCTGGCGCACGAGAAGGGTCTGAAGACCCCGTGCACCATGCTGTACGGCCACATCGAGGAGCCCCGACACCGGGTCGACCACGTGCTGCGCCTGCGCGAGCTCCAGGACGAGACGAACGGCTTCCAGGTCTTCATCCCGCTGCGCTACCAGCACGACTTCGTGGACATGCAGGACGGCAAGGTGCGTAACCGCCTTCAGGCGCGCACCCAGATGGCGACCGGCGCCGAGGCGCTGAAGACCTTCGCCGTCTCCCGTCTCCTCTTCGACAACGTCCCGCACGTGAAGGTCTTCTGGGTGATGCACGGCGTGCAGACCGCCCAGCTCGCCCTCCAGCACGGCGCCGACGACATGGACGGCTCGGTCGTCGAGTACAAGATCACGCACGACGCGGACAACTACGGCACCCCGAACAAGCTGACCCGTGAGGACCTGCTGGACCTGATCCGCGACGCCGGCTTCCGTCCGGTGGAGCGCAACACCCGCTACGAGATCATCCGCGAGTACGACGGCCCGGACCCGCTGCGCCGGGAGTCGCCGCAGCCGATGCGGGTGTGAGCCGGTGACGTTGTCGTTCGAGCTGGACCCGGCGGTTTCGCCTGCCCTCAGGGACGACGTGCTCACGCTGTGGGCGGACGTGTCGAACGCGGGCGGCTCGGTCGGCTTCGTGCCGCCGGTGACCGCGGACGAGATACGCCCCGAGCTGGTGAAGCACCTCGTCGCGATGGCCGAGGGCCGCACCCGGCTGCTCGTCGGCCGGGACGGTACGGGAGCGGTCGCGGCAACCGCGTTCCTCACGTACAACACGCACCCGCTGATGAGGCACTGGGTGTGGCTGTACACGGTGATGGTGCATCCCCGGCACCAGGGCAAGGGGTACGGGCGCGACCTGCTGGAGGCGGCCGCGGACGCCGCCCGCGCCCTCGAAGGAATCGAGGCCGTACGGCTCACCTGCCGGGGCGGCCTCGGCCTGGAACGGTTCTACGGCTCCTGCGGGTACAAGGAGGTCGGGCGGATACCCGAGGCGATCCGGGTCGCGTCCGGCGACGACCGGGACGAGATCTTCATGCTGCTCCCCCTGGCCTGACCCCCGTACAAGATCGGGGCCGCACCGTGCTTCACTGGACGGTGCCCCCTTTTGGAATCGGAAGACTGGATTGAGATGCTTCGCTACACGCTGATGCGCCTCGGCATCTTCGCCGGCTGCCTCGTCGTCGTCTGGGGAGCCGTCTACTCCGGCATCTTCCCGCGCGGCTTCGGCGACTCCAACTTCCTGTGGGTGCTCCTGCTCTCGCTGGTGCTCTCGGCGCCGATCAGCTGGGTGGTGCTGCGCAAGGAGCGGGACCGGGCCTCCGTGCAGATCGTCGGCAAGGTCGACCGGATGAAGGCCAACCTGGAGGCCAACCGCAGCCACGAGGACGCGGTCGACGACACCGCCCGGGCGCAGGGGCAGCCTTCCTGACCCAGGGCCCAACTAGGCTTTGCCCCATGGGTGCCGTGAAGACCAAACGGATGCCGAGGGCGGTCCGTGAGCAGCAGATGCTCGACGCTGCCGTACAGATCTTCGGCCGGCGCGGCTACATGGCTGCCTCGATGGACGAGATAGCGGAACTCGCGGGCGTCTCCAAACCGTTGGTCTACCTGTACCTCAACTCGAAGGAAGACCTCTTCACGGCCTGCATCCGCCGTGAGGCCACCGCCCTCACCGAGGCCGTCCGCGCCGGAGTCCGCCCCGGTCTGCCGGCCGACCGCCAGCTGTGGGACGGGCTCCAGGCCTTCTTCGCGCACACCGCCGAGCACCCCGACGGCTGGTCCGTGCTGCACCTCCAGGCCCGCACCCACGGCGAGACCTTCGCCGCCGAGGTCACGGCGATGCGCGAGGAGATCGTCGCGTTCGTCACCCAGCTGATCGCGGTCACGGCCCGTGAGGCGCACCGTGATCCCGACCTTCCCGAGCGCGAGGTCGCCGGGCTTGCGGTGGCGCTGGTCGGCGCTGCGGAGTCGCTGGCCGCTTGGGCCAACGCGACACCTGGAGTCACGGCACGGCAGGCGGCGGCCACACTGATGAACTTCGCGTGGGCGGGGTTGGGCAATCTGATGGAGGGCCGGCACTGGACTCCGTCGGCGGGGGAGGCCTAGCGCCGTTCGGGTGCCTCGCCGTCGCCCGGTGCGGGTAGTTCGTGGCTGGTCGCGCAGTTCCCCGCACCCCTTGACCAAGCTGCAGCTTGCCTACCCAAGTGGGCGGGGGGAACTGCGCGAACAACTCCCACGTACCCGCACCCGGCGACGGCGAGGCACCCCTACGGCGCCTGGCCCGGCAGCCGCTGGACCTCTCCGGACACGTGCAGCCGCCCCCCGTTCCCCCGCAGCTCGAAACGGCCGGTGCCATCCGCGCCGTACCTCACCGTCCCCGGCAACAGCACCGGCGCCCGGAACTCGGCCCGCACCACGGCGGAGCCGCTCGTGCCGTGGGCGGCCAGGCAGCGGGCCACGGTCCACATGCCGTGCGCGATGGCGCGCGGGAAGCCGAACAGGCGGGCGGTGAGGGGGTGCAGGTGGATGGGGTTGCGGTCGCCGGAGGCGGCGCCGTACCGGCGGCCGACGTCCTGGGCGATCCGCCACTCGGCCACGGGAGGCAGCGGGGCCGGCTCTGCTGCGCGGGGCTCACGGGGCCCCTCGGTCCGGTGCCGGGCGAGATAGGTGCTCCGCGACTCCCATACGGCGTCCCCGCCCGCCCGCAGCTCCGTGACCACGGTGGCTTCGGTGCCGCGCCGGTGCGGGGCCAGCCCCTCGATGTGCACGGCCAGTTCGTACTCGCCGGTGGCCGGCAGACCGGAGCGGCGGACGATCTCGATCGAGGTGTGGACCAGGCCGAGCAGCGGCAGCGGGAAGTCCCGGCCGCTCATCAGACGCATGGCCAGCGGAAAGCCGAGGACGTGCGGGTAGGTGACGGGCAGCGCGTCCTCGCCCGCGGCCGTGCCGGTGGCGAAGCCGCACACCCGCTCGTAGGCGGCCAGCCGGTCCAGGTCCACGCGCAGGCCGGGCAGTACCAGGCGGGTGCGCGGGAAGTCCGCCTGCGGGGACGGGCGCTTGAAGGGGGAACGCAGGGCACCGCGGGCCAGCAGCGGGGCCAGCGCGGGGGCGCAGGCCAGGGTGACGGCGGTCATGTCCAACTCCCACGGTCCTAAGTCCTTACTCTGGAGTAAGGTTACCGGGGGTAATGCCATGTGCCCACCCGGCCGCCGAAGTTGAACGGATGTCACGAAATTTCCGAGGCTGCACACCCCTGGCCCCGGACCACCCCCGAACCCGCACAAGCTCCCCACAGCGGCCCCGTACGATCACCTGCCTAACCGCCGGTAACCCCTTTCCATGGCCCACCGCCGGTGAACACCTCGGCCCACGAGGTACGTACGTCATGCAGCAAGCAGTTCGCCGCTGCACGCCCCAGGAGCCGCCCGTGTCCACTGCTCATGTAGTCCACCCCACCGACTACGACGGCGTCCCGGTCCTCGTGGAGCCCGAGATCCGGCGGCTGGACGGCGCCGTACGGGAGGCGTACGTCCCGCCGTTCGCGCCGCCCGTGCGGCACGGCTCGCTCGCGGACCTGCCGTTCGACAACGCCGAGACGGCCCCGGGTGCCGTCGTGCTCAGCCGCAGACTCGCCGACGGCCGCTGGACGGACGTGACGGCGGCGGACTTCGCCGAGCAGGTGCTCGCGGTCGCGAAGGGGCTGATCGCGGAGGGCCTGGTGCCGGGTGACCGGATCGCCGTGATGGCCCGGACGACGTACGAGTGGACGCTCCTCGACTTCGCCGCCTGGGCGGCCGGCCTGGTCACGGTCCCCGTCTACCCCACCTCCTCGGTCTTCCAGACCCGCTGGATCCTGCACGACTCCGGCGCGGTGGCCCTGGTCACGGAGACCGCCGGCCAGGCCGCCGCGATCGGCCCCGAGCTGGAGCGCATGCCGGACCTCAGGCACCTGTGGGTGATGGAGAAGGGGCATGTGGAGCGGTTGGGGGAGCTGGGCGCCCAGGTGCCCGACGGGGAAGTGGGCGTGCGCCGGGGCATGCTGGGGCCCGACACCCTCGCCACCCTCATCTACACGTCCGGCACGACCGGCCGCCCCAAGGGCTGCGCCCTCTCGCACGGCAACTTCTTCGCCGAGGTCGACAACGCCATCGAACTCCTCTACCCGATCTTCAAGGCGAAGTCGGGCGAAGAGGTGTCGGTGCTGCTCTTCCTGCCGATGTCCCACGTCTTCGGGCGGATGGTGGCGATCGCCTGTGTGCGGGCCCGGGTGCGGCTCGGGCACGCGCCCAGCCTGAAGGCGGAGGACCTGCTGCCCGACCTGGCCGCCTTCAAGCCGACCTGTCTGCTGACCATCCCGTACATGCTGGAGAAAGTCTTCAACTCCGCGCGCGCGAAAGCGGAGGCGGGCGGCCGGGTGTCCGTCTTCGACCGGGCGACCACGGTGGCCGTACGGTACGGGGAGGCGCTGGAGGCCCGGCAGACCGGCACCGGCGGCGGCCCCGGCCGGGCCCTGAAGACGGCCCGTTCCTTCTACGACCCGCTCGTCTACCGGCGCATCCGCACCGCCATGGGCGGCAAGGTCAAGCACGCCATCTGCGGCGGCTCACCGCTCGGCCGGCGCCTGGCCGCGTTCTATGCCGGTGCGGGCATCGAGATCTTCGAGGGGTACGGCCTGACCGAGACCACCGCCGCCTCGACCGTGACCCCGCCGCTCAAGCCCCGCCTCGGCACGGTCGGCTGGCCGATGCCCGGCACCCGGGTGCGGATCGCCGCCGACGGGGAGATCCTGATCGCGGGCGACCACGTCCTGCGCGGCTACTGGGACCCGCAGGCGGGCGGAGTCGTCCCCGCGACCCGGGACGGCTGGCTGCCCACCGGCGACCTCGGCGAGCTGGACGACGAGGGCTATCTGACCATCACCGGCCGCAAGAAGGAGCTGCTGATCACCGCGGGCGGCAAGTCGGTGGCGCCGGCCCCGCTGGAGAACTGGCTGCGCCAGCATCCGCTGATCTCCCAGTGCATGCTCGTCGGCGACGGGCGGCCGTACGTCGCCGCCCTCATCACCCTCGACCCCGACGGCATCACCCACTGGCGCCAGATGAACGGCAAGCATCCGGTGCCGCCGGAACTCCTCGTCGGCGACCCGGAGTTGGAGGCCGTGCTGCAACGGGCGCTGGACGAGGCCAACAAGCTGGTGTCCCGGCCCGAGTCCATCCGCCGCTTCGCCGTCCTGCCCGTCGACTTCACCGAGGAGGCGGGCCATCTGACGCCCTCGATGAAGCTGCGGCGCGAGCAGATCATGCGGGACTTCGCACGCGAGGTGGAGAGCCTCTACGACAGCTGAGACGGTCGGCACCCGCTCCTCGCGCGCGGAGCGGGTTGCCGCCTGGGTCGGCCGTGTCCCGGTACCGATCCTCATACGGCCTTTACGGCTAGTCAATCCTTGGGTTTCCTCAGCAAACCCAAGTGTTAGCTTGGAGGTTGTGACTCTCGATGACCTCCGCGTGTTCGTCGCCGTGTGCCGGGCGGGCAGCCTCAGTTCCGTCGCACGGGAGGTGGGCTGCACCCAGTCCGCGGTCAGCCAGCACGTCAAACGGCTGGAGCGGGAGACCGGCGTGGCCCTGCTCGAGCGGCTGCCCCGCGGGGTGGTCCCCACCCGGGCCGGCCGCATACTGGAGGCGGCGGCCGCCGAGGGAATCTCCGGCCTGGACCTGGCCGTACGGCAGCTCCGCGACCTCCGCGACGGCCACAGCGGGTACGTCCGCGTCGCCACCGGCGCCACCACCGTCCGGCACTTCATGTCCGACGCCGTCGTCACCTTCCGGCGCCGCCACCCCCAGGTCAACCTCGAATTCAGGACCGTCAGTTCGGGACGCGGCAGCTTCGACGCGCTCACCGACGGCACCCTGGACCTCGCATGGATCACGCTCGGCCCTCAGGTGCGCGGCATCGAGCAGCGGGCCGTGGTCGAGCTGCCCTGGGTGCTCGCCGTCCACGCCGACGACCCGCTGGCCGCCCGCCCCCGCCTGGATGCGGCCGACCTGGCCGACGTACGGCTCATCCGGCTGCCGCCGAACTCCGCCTCCGCGGCCCATCTGGACGCCGCCTGCGCCGACTCGGGCGTCCGGTTCGCCTACGACACCAGCGTCGCCGACTGGGACACCGCCCTGCTGCTGGCCGAGCTGGGGGCGGGACGGGCCGTCGTCCCCGCCGTACCGGGGCTGCCCGTACCCGGCGAGGGCGCGCTCAGGCTCGTACCGCTGCCGGGTCTGCGGCCGCTGCCGGTCGGCTGGGCGGTGCGCCGCTGGGACGCGCTCAGCCCGCCGGCCCGGGCCTTCGCGGACACCGTTGTCGAACGTTGCGGCCGGCCCGGCAGCAAACCGCCCCTGTCCGGCGAAGCAGCCGGACAGCAGGGCAAACCGGCTGTTCTGTCTTTGCTGTGAATCCGCCCGCGGCAAGTGACGGAGAGCGGGTAGCGTACGTGGGTGACGATCCACTCGTGTCCATGGTTTGTCACGCACGCGGAAGAAGTGAACGTCTTGGGTCAACGCCCTCGGGAACCGGCCGGGATCGGATCGGTAACGCCCACTCGTAGCCTGCCTTTCCACCCTCGCCGACTCCGTCCCCCGAGCAGAGGCATGAAAGAAGACAACGACGTCCGCCGGATCTTCCTGCTGAACCCGGACCCGCGCCTCGTCCGCGAGGCCGCGCTCGCGGGTGTCCAAGTGCGCTCCGTCCGGGTCGACGTGACGGACGAGTCGGCGCTGCGCGTACCGCTCGCCCAGGCCGCCGAGGCCGGGCTGTGCGTCAACCCCGCCCGCGCCCTCAGGGTGCTGTCCGATCCGGCGGCCGTACAGCGCCTGGTCCGTGACAACCGCCTGTCCCCGGGCGGCACCGAGGCGGCGCCCGGCGATCTGCGGCTGACCGTGGAGACGCTGAGCGTGCACGGCATGCACCAGGCCGTCGGCATCACCGCCCGGATGCCCTACGGCCTGCTCCACCCCGCCCCGCTCACGGACGACACCGCCGCCGAGGTGCGCGCGGTGGTGACCGCGCTGCTGGACCTGGCCGGATACCAGTACGGGCCGGCCCACGCGGAGGTCACCCTCACCCCGGGCGGGCCGGTGATCACCGGCTGCCGGGCGGGTCTCGGGGACGACCCGGTGCCGGAACTGCTCAAGGCGGCCGGCGGGTTCGACCTGGCGGCCGGAGCCATCGAGGTACTGGCCGGACGGCTGGTCCACGCGGCCCGGCCGAATCGGTTCGCCGCCGCGGCCGTGCTGGCCCCGCCCTGGCTGCTGGAGACCGCCGAGGTGGGCGTCCTGCCGCACGTCCGGTTCGTCGCGCCGCCCGAGGCACCGCGCCCCGGGCACTTCGTCGTACACGCCGACTCGCCCGAGGTGGCGGCCCGGCGGGTGGCCTCCCTGCGCACGCTGGTCGTCGGCGACGACCGCTGACCGCCGGCCGGGAACGGATCGGGAACGATTCGGTACGGGACGACCGCACTGTTGATACGTCGCCGGGAGAAGGACGACGACGCCAGCGACATCAACGGGAGGCGGAGTCAGGATGCTGAAGTTCTCGATCCTCGGGGCACTGCAGATCCGTACCGTGTCCGGTCCTGCGGAGATCTCCGGTGACCTGCAGCGCACCCTGGTGCAGGCCCTGCTGATCAGCGAGGGCCAGCCGGTCTCCGGAGAGAGCCTGGTCGAGGAGATGTGGGGCGACGCCGTCCCCGACAACCAGGCCAACGCCCTGCAGGCACACGTCAGCCGGCTGCGCCGCAAACTGCGCGGCCTGGAGCCGGGCCGCGCGGACTCCAGGGTGACCATGCACCCCTCCGGCTACCGGCTGACCGTGGCGGAGGGCGAGCTGGACGCCGAGGAGTTCGTCCGGACCGTACGGCAGGCCGAGGCGGCCTCCCCCGGGGACGCGGCCCGCACCGCGCGGCTGCTCGGCGAGGCCCTGGCGCTGTGGCGCGGTCCGGTCTTCGGCGGGTTCGCGGCGGGCACCCTGTGCCAGCTGGCGGGCGCCCGCTACGAGGAGTACCGGATGCGGGCCATGGAGCTGCGCTTCGACGCCGAACTGCGGCTCGGCCGGCACGCCGCCGTCCTCGCGGAACTGGCCGAGGCACACACCAACCACCCCCTGCGGGAGCGGTTCTGCGAGCAGCTGATGGTCGCCCTGTACTGCTCGGGACGGCAGGCCGACGCCCTCGACGTCTTCCGCCGGATGCGCCGCCATCTCGACGACGAGCTCGGTATCCAGCCATCTCCGGCGCTGCGCCAAGTGGAAAACGCCATCCTGTGCCACGACCCGGCCCTGGCAGGTGATGTGCGATCTACGCTGCTACAGCTCGCGTAACCATGGTTAGCTGTGTGCGCGGACGACACGCACCACGGGTAACGTGAAGTCGCCTTCCCGTGTGGCTCGTTCGGGTACAACCTAGGATTGGCCCGAATATCTTCGGGCTGGGCTGGGCAACGGGGCGGGGGGACGGGTTTGTGGAGTCGGCGGCATCCGGTCTGCCTGTCGTACGGTTCAACATCCTCGGCTCGCTGGAAGGCTGGCATGGCGAGCGACGGCTGAGACTCGGCAGCCCGACCCAGGAACGCGTGCTGGTCACGCTGTTACTGGAGCCGGGACGCATGGTCCCGATGACCCGGCTGGTGGCCGCCGCCTGGGACGACGAGCCACCGCAGACCGCCGGCCACCAGATCCGCAAGGCCGTCGCCGCGCTGCGCACCCGCATCCCGGGCGGCTCCTCGCTGATCGTCACCGACGGCGCCGGATACCGGGCCGTGCCGGTGGACGACCAGCTGGACCTCCACGAGTTCACCCGGCGCTCGCAGGAGGCCCGGCAGGCGGTGGCCGCCGGGCAGACGGCCGAGGCGGTCGGGCATCTGCGGGCCTGTCTGGACCTGTGGCGGGGCCCGGTCATGGCCGGCACCGGCGGCGCGGTGATCTCCGCGGCCTCCGCGGCCCTAGAGGAACGGCACATGGCGGTCGCCGAGCAGTACTTCGAGCTCCAGCTCGAACTCGGCCAGTCCGGCGAACTCATCGGTCCTCTACGCGAGTTGATCACGGCGCACCCGCTGCGGGAGACCCTGCGCGGACGCCTGATGCTCGCCCTGTACCGGGCGGGCCGGCAGGCGGAGGCGCTGGAGGAGTTCGGCCGGGTGCGCGAACTGCTCGTGGAGGAGCTGGGCATCGACCCGGGCGCCGAGCTGACCCGGCTGTACGAGGCCATCCTGCGCGACAGCCCCGAGGTGGCCCCGCGCGTGCCGCAGTCCGTGGCCGACCGCGCCGCCCTCCTCGTACCGGCGCCCCTCGACCGGCCGTCCGAGACCGACCCGGCACCCTGCACCCTGCCCTACGACCTGCCGGACTTCACCGGCCGGGACGCGGAGCTGGCCCGGCTGCTGGAGGTGGGCCGGGACCCGGCCGGCGGCAGCACCCGGATCGTCGGCGTGGACGGCATGGGCGGCAGCGGCAAGACCGCCCTCGCCGTGCACGCCGCCCATCTGCTCGCGCCCGACTACCCCGACGGCCAGCTCTTCGTCGACCTGCGCGGATTCAGCCCCGGCGAGAAGGCGCAGGAGCCGAGTGTCGTGCTGCACTCCCTGCTGCGCACCCTCGGCGTCCCGGACGACCGGATACCGGACGACCTGGAACGACGCACCACCCTCTGGCGAACCGTTTCGGCTCAGCGGAAGCTCCTGCTGCTCCTCGACAACGCCGCCGACGTCGCCCAGGTACGGCCGCTGCTGCCCGCCTCCGAGGACTGCCTGGCGATCCTCACCGGCCGGGTCCGCATGCTCGAACTCGACTGCGCCGAGTGGCTCTCCCTCGGCCTGCTCTCCGCCGACGACAGCACCACGCTGCTCACCCGGATGCTCGGCGTCGACCGCACCGCGGCCGAACCCCAGGCCGTCGACCACCTGGCCCGGCTGTGCTGCGGCCTGCCGCTCGCCCTGCGCATCACCACCGCGCGGCTGCGCAACCGGCCCCGCTGGACCGTGCAGTACCTGGTCGACCGGCTCGCCGACGAGACCCGGCGGCTACGGGAACTGAGCGCCGGGGAACGCAGCGTCGAGGCCACGCTCCGGCTGTCGTACCAGGCGATGGAGGAGGACCAGCGCGCGGCGTTCCGGCTGCTTGGTCTGCATCCGGGGAGTGCGATCGATGCCCATTCGGCTGCGGCGCTGCTCGGCACCGATGTCCATGACGCCGAGGATCTCCTGGAACAACTGCTCGACGCGCATCTGCTGGAAATGCATGAGGCGGGGCTGTACGGGATCCATGACCTGGTGCGCACCTACGCGATGAGCGTGCGGGAGGCCGAGGACGACGAGGAGGGGGCGGTCGGGCGGCTGGTCTCGTATTACACACTGGCCGCTGACCATGCCTGCGACGTGCTCTTCCCTGGTCGCGAGCGCTTCGGTGATCCGTCCGAGTGGGTTGCGTCCGAACTGCCCCGGCTGGACGGGGACGATCAGGCGCTGCGCTGGTTCGACCGGGAACACGAGGCGTTGCTCGGGGTCGTCGCGCAGGCGGGCGCCCAGGGCCTGCACCGCTCCGCCGCGCTGCTTGCCCGCGACATGCTGTTCTACCTGGACCTGCGAGGCCACTACGAGGAGTTCCGGGTGGTCGGCCGCATCGGCGTCGACGCCTGTCGGCAGATTGGCGACCAGACGCTGCTGGGCGTCAGCCTGGGCAACCTCGCCGTGGCCCACTGGTGGCTCGGCGACTTCCAGGACGGGATCGCGACTGCCCAGGAGGCCCTGGAGCTGGCTTCCGCCAACGATCGACGGGGCGAGGCGATGTGCACCGACGTGCTCGGCCTGCTGCACGGGGCGCTCGGCAACTTCGAGGAGGCCCGCAGATACCTGGACCAAGGGATAGCTCTGCACCGGGAGCTGGGCACGCCTCGGGCGGAGGCGCAGGCGCTGACCAACCTCAGCACCGTGGAGACATGGGCGGGCCATTACGCCGAGGCTGCCCGGTATGCGGCCAGGGCTACCGAGCTGAACCGGCGCCTGGGCGAGCGCAGCAACGAGATCTCTTCGCTGACCTGGCTTGCGCTGGCCCACCTCGGCACCGGCGAGGACGAGCGGGCGCGCGCCTGTCTCGCCCAGGCCCTCGAACTGTGCGACGAGTCCCGGAAACCCGCGAACGTGGCCTTCGCCCTCGCCCACTGGGCGCGGGTCTGCCAGCGCCTCGGCGAAGTGCGCTCGGCCGTCGAACACGCCGAGCGCGCCCTGGACCTGGTCTCCACCGAGGGCACGGCCCTGCGCCAGGCGTCCGTGGTGAACGTGGTCGGCCTTGTCCACCTGCATCGCGGTGCACCCGACCGGGCCATGGAACTACACCGCCATGCCCATGAGTTGGCCTCCCGCCTCGGGTACCGCTTCGAAACCGCCCGCGCCCTGCACGGCATGGCGGCGGCGGCGCAGGTACTGGGTGACGAACCGACGGCGCGTCAGCACCGACAGGCAGCGGAAGCGCTGTACGACGCGATGGAGGTGACGGAGGCGGGGCGGTGTCTGTAGGCACAGGCTCTGCGGGCGGCGGTACTTGCAGGAGCCGACGGTCATGAAGAACGGCACCGGTAGGGCGCAAGCCCTTGACCGGTGCCGTCGATGTCGCGGTGTGCGAGATGCGGCGCGGTCAGCCGCGGACTTCGCGGGGGCCGCGCTCGTCCGCCAGGACCGCCCCGGAGTGCACCTGGTGGCCCGACACGTCGGAGGTGACGCGCACCAGGGCATCCTGCACTCCGCTAGCCGGAACGGCCGCCGCCGTGCCGAGTGCCAGGACACCGGCGCCGGTGAGCGCGGCCAGAACCGTCTTCGTACGCAGTGCGATGGTGCGCATGTGTGAACCCCCAGGAAGAGACGGATCGTGCTCCGGTCGCCGGGCCCCTCCCCGACGCCGCAACCGATGCTCCGGGGAAGCGGTCCCCATGCCGTCCCCACCGGTTACCGGACCGGGGCGGTCCCCCGGTACTCCTGCTTTCAACCGCTGTTGCGGCTCCTGGGGCCGGGCGGGCTTCAGGGCGAACAGGAAGGCCTGGGGGACCGATTCGCCGAGGTGGCCGTCGGGTCCGCGCACCGTGCGGGAGCCGAGCGTGAACCCGGCGTCCGTGAGCAGCTCGGCCATGTGCTCGGGGCGGCGCCGGTCCCCGGCCTTGGAAGTCGAGCAGGAGATGGCTGCCGGGGGCCAGGACCCGGTGGAACTCGGCGAAGAGCGCGGGCAGCCGGTCCACCGGGGTGTGGCTGGCGGAGTACCAGGAGACGACGCCGGCCAGCTCGCCGTCGGCGAGGGGGAGGTCCAGCATGGAGCCGTGCTCGAAGCGCAGCCGAGGTCGGCCACCGTCCCGCGTACGCCGACCGGTTCGGCGTACGCGGCGAGCAGGGCCAGGTCCTGGGGCAGCGACCGTAGCCGGGGGTACTGACAGCCGTGGCGGCCGCTTTCCGGCTGACAGGGGCGGGTGATGGGTGGGCATAGGCCGGGGGTCCAGGGGGCGGAGCCCCCTGGTTACGCCACTCCGGCCAGCCGCAGCACCGCCGTCGTCGCGGCAGCGCCCAGCACCACCACCGCGAACGGCGCCCGCCGCCACGCCAGGACACCGCCCACCAGCACCCCGGCCGGGCGGGCCCACCCCGCGAAGCCCCCGCCCTCGGTCAGCGCGCCCGTGGCCAGCAGGGCGACGAGCAGGACGACCGCCCCCGCCGACGCCAGCTCCTGCACCCGGGCCGGGACCGTCACCCGGCCGTGCAGCAGCGGGCCCACCAGCCGGAAGGCGTACGTGCCGACCGCCAGGGCCAGGATCACCGCGACCGTGGCGTTCATACGGCGGCCCCCTGCGGGCGGCGGTGCAGGACCAGCCCGGCCAGCGCGAGCAGCACCGGTACCCCGGCCGGTACCGCGGGTGTCGCGGCCAGGGCCAGGGCGCCGCCGAGCAGCGCGCACCGGAGCAGCGTCGCGTCCGCGCGGACGGCGGGGAGCACCAGGGCCACGAGGACGGCGGGGAAGGCCGCGTCGAGGCCGTAGCGGGCGGTGTCGCCCAGGGCGCTCCCGGCGAGCGCTCCGGCCAGGACGCCGGTGTTCCACACGGCGAACAGGCCGATCCCGGAGATCCAGAACGCCCTGCGGCGCCGTACCGGGTCGCTCTGGGCGAGGGCGAAGGCGACCGTTTCGTCGGTGACGAGATGCGCGCCCAGGAAACGGGTCGCTCGACCGGTATCGAGGAGGTCCGCCACCGCCAGGCCGAAGGCCGCCGTCCGGGTGTTGAGGAGCAGCCCGGTGGCCGCGGCGGCGAGCGGCCCACCCCCGGCGAGCAGCACGCCGACCGCGCTGAACTGGGCCGATCCGGCGTACACCACCAGCGACATCACCACCGGCACCCACACCGGCAGCCCGCCGGCGACGGAGACCGCGCCGAAGGAGACGCCGACGATCCCGCTGGCCAGCCAGACCAGAGAGCTGTCGCGGACGAGTGAGCGGGTATCGGGTGTTCGGAGAAGCGAACGCATGTTTTTTATAATGGACAGCAGGCATTCTGTCCGTCAAGGCGAACGATCGTACCGATGGAGCGAACGGCATGACCGAGACCCCCGCCCGGCTCCCGCTGGAGTGGATCGCCGCGTCCCTGAAGCGCGAGCGCACCCGCACCGGGCTGTCCCTGTCCGAGCTGGCCAAGCGCGCCGGGATCGCGAAGTCCACGCTGTCCCAGCTGGAAGCGGCGAGCGGGAATCCGAGCATGGAGACGATCTGGGCGCTGGCGGTGGCCCTCGGGGTGCCCTTCAGTGCGCTCGTGGAGCCGCCCACGTCCGCCGTCCAGGTGATCCGGGCCGGCGAGGGGCCCACGGTGCACTCCGAGCAGTCCAGCTATCTGGCCTCGCTGCTGTCTGCGAGCCCGCCGGGCGCACGGAGGGACATCTATTACGTCTGGCTGGAACCCGGGTCCGTCCGGGATTCCGAACCGCACATTCCCGGGACCACGGAGCACATCGTGGTTGCCGAGGGGAGGGTGAAGGCGGGGCCGCGCGGGGAAGCGGTCGAGCTGGGACCCGGGGATTACCTGTCGTATCGCGGGGACGTGCCGCACGCGTACGAGGCGCTCGCCGCCGGAACGAAGTTCGTGCTGATCATGCAGCACATGTGAACGGGGAATGAACGGAAAAAGGCAGGAGCCCCGTCGCCGGATGGCGTGGGGCTCCTTGGGTACTGCACTCAGGTTCTGCGATCAGGCAGAGATTCAGACGGGGGTGACGTTCTCCGCCTGCGGACCCTTCGGGCCCTGCGTCACGTCGAAGCTCACCTGCTGGTTCTCCTCAAGGGAGCGGAAGCCGGAGGCGTTGATCGCGGAGTAGTGAACGAAGACGTCGGGGCCGCCGCCCTCCTGGGCGATGAAGCCAAAGCCCTTTTCGGCGTTGAACCACTTAACGGTTCCGGTAGCCATAAGCCCTCCTTGGGCTCAAAAGGGTTGCCCTGCTCCAGAACCTGCACGTGCGAAACGGTGCTGCACAACTGCATTCGTCTGAAAACGACGAGAGCCCGCGGTTACATGCTCCGCAGGCTCTGTACTGCAAGGGAAACCAAACTGCAACTTGCGGCGAGCCTAGCACGAGGGCAGCCGAAAGCAATAGAGGTCAAGATCACGTCACCCGAATGTTTGAATCTTCGGAGAGGCGGCTTGACGTGGGGTCGGTCCCAGCACCGTACAACAAGGGGTCTAGTCTCGCGATGTGGACAATTCCCGCACCCGGCCGCGCGTCGGTCACATCCAGTTCCTGAACTGCCTGCCCCTCTACTGGGGGCTCGCGAGAACCGGCACGCTCCTCGACTTCGAGCTGACCAAGGACACCCCGGACAAGCTCAACGAGTTGCTGGTGCAGGGTGAACTCGACATCGCGCCCATCACCCTGGTCGAGTTCCTGAAGCACGCCGACGACCTGGTCGCCTTCCCGGACATCGCCGTCGGCTGCGACGGCCCGGTGATGTCCTGCGTGATCGTCTCTCAGGTCCCGCTCGACCGGCTGGACGGCGCCCGGGTCGCCCTCGGCTCGACCTCGCGCACCTCGGTCCGCCTCGCCCAGCTGCTGCTGGCCGAGCGGTACGGCGTGCAGCCCGACTACTACACCTGCCCGCCCGACCTCGGCCTGATGATGCAGGAGGCGGAGGCCGCCGTCCTCATCGGCGACGCGGCGCTGCGGGCCAACCTGCACTACGGGCCCAAGCTCGGCCTGGACGTGCACGACCTGGGCGCGATGTGGAAGGAGTGGACGGGCCTGCCGTTCGTCTTCGCGGTGTGGGCGGCCCGGCGGGACTACCTGGAGCGCGAGCCGCTGCTCACCCGGCAGGTCCACGAGGCCTTCCTCTCCTCCCGAGACCTCTCCCTGGAGGAGGTCGCCAAGGTTGCCGAGCAGGCGTCCCGTTGGGAGGCCTTCGACCAGCAGGTTCTGGAGCAGTACTTCACGACGCTCGACTTCCGCTTCGCCGGGCCGCAGCTGGCGGCGGTCGCCGAGTTCGCGCGCCGGGTCGGCCCGACCACCGGGTTCCCGGCGGATGTGAAGGTGGATCTGCTCCAGCCCTAGTCACTACGCTTCCGGGCAGTGAGGCGTACCGGGGGACCGGGGGAGGGGTGGACGCCATGCAGCCGCTCGGAGCCGATGAACCGGCCGCCGTCGGGCCCTACCGGCTGCTCGGCCGGCTCGGCTCCGGCGGCATGGGCCGGGTCTACCTGGGGCGCAGCGCGGGCGGCCGTACGGTCGCGGTGAAGATCGTGCACCCGCACTTCGCGCTGGACGAGGAGTTCCGGGCCCGTTTCCGGCGGGAGGTCGAGGCCGCCCGCCGGGTCGGCGGCGCCTGGACCGCGCCCGTCCTCGACGCGGACCCGGAGGCCGCCGTGCCCTGGGTCGCCACGGCCTATGCGGCCGGACCCTCCCTCACCGCGGCCGTCGGGGACGGCGGCCCGCTGCCCCCGCACACCGTACGGGCGCTGGGCGCGGGCCTCGCCGAGGCGCTGGCGGCGGTGCACGAGCTGGGCCTGGTCCACCGGGACGTGAAGCCCTCCAACATCCTGCTGACGCTGGACGGCCCGCTCCTCATCGACTTCGGCATCGCCCGCGCCACGGACGGCACGGCATCCCTGACCTCGACCGGCGTCTCCGTCGGCTCGCCCGGCTACATGTCCCCCGAGCAGATCCTCGGCAAGGGCGTCACCGGCGCGGCCGACGTCTTCTCCCTCGGCGCGGTGCTGGCCTACGCGGCGACCGGTGAGCCCCCCTTCCCCAGCGACTCCTCGGCCGCGCTGCTCTACAAGGTCGTCCACGAGGAGCCCGAACTGGGGCACCTCACGGGTGAGTTGCGCCAGGCGGCGGCCGCCTGCCTGGCCAAGGACCCGGCCGCCCGCCCGGCCCCCGCCGAACTGGCCCGCCGGCTCGCCCCCGAGGGCGCCGCCCGTCTGGTCGCCGGCGGCTGGCTGCCGGGCGCGCTGGTGGAGCAGGTCAGCCGCGGCGCCGTACACCTGCTCAACCTGGAGACGACGGAGACGGCACCCTCCGGACTGGTGGAGTTCAGCAGCCCTGCGGTGGGCGGGGATGCGCGGGAGGCCGCAGCGGTCGCGGGGGAGTCCGGGGCGGTTTCGGGAGAGTTCGGGGCTGTTCCGGGAGAGTTCGGACCGGCTCCGGTCATGACTCCGCCTGGCGGGCTGGGCTTTCCGGCGGGGGTTTCTCCGGCCGTGCCGTCCGGGACTCCGGCCGTGCCGTCCGGGACTCCGGCCGTGCCGTCCGGGACTCCGGCCGTGCCGTCCGGGACTCCGGCCGTGCCGTCCGGGACTCCGGCCGTGCCGTCCGGGACTCCGGCCGTGCCGTCCGGGGCTCCGGCGGTGGAGGCGGCTGTCGTGCCCGGACCGCGGGATGCTGCGCCGGCTCCCGGCAAGGTCAGTGTCAGCGTGGCCGCGACCTCCGCGCCGGGGGAGAACGGGCGTGGGCGGCGAGTGAGTTGCACCGTGGCGCTGGCCGTGGCGGGGGCGCTGGCCGGTGGGGTGGTGGGGCTCGGGGCCCTGCTGCGGCCCTGGGCCGGTGGTGCCGACGACACGGCGGGCAGCGCCCCGTCCGCCTCCCACACGGCCGAGGCGACACCGCCCGGCGACGCCTACTCGCAGGAGCCGGGCAACCCGGCGGCCGGCGACACCCCGGCCCCCAGTGCGAGCGGCGGCACGGCGGCCGCTATCCCGGCCCGCTACCTCGGCACCTGGGAGGGCCAGGCCACCGGACTCGGCGGCAGCCTGCCCATGGGCACCTTCCGGCTCACCGTCCACCAGGCGGGCGTAGGCGAGGAACTGGGCCGGCTCACCCAGACCGACCAGCTCGGCGCCACCTGCACCGACATCCTCACCCTGAAGAAGGTGACCAAGACGCGCATCGTGGCGACGTCGACGGGCGCCAAGAACAACCACCCCGGCTGCGACCCCACACCACACCCGGTGGAGTTGACCCCGACCGGCGACGACCTGGCGTACACATCGGACAGTTCGGCGGAAGGGAACCCGGTCTCGCGGATGTCGAAGGTGGACTAGGGGCATCTGGGCCGTGAACGCCAAGGACGGCAAGCGGATCTGGCTCTGCGAGGAGGGCAACCGTGCGACGAGGGACTCGTTCCTGAAGGCCGGGACGACGCTGTACGCGGCCGCCGGCGCGCTGGGCGGCGGCATCGCCCTGGAGGCCAGGACCGGCAAGGTCCGCTGGACCTGGGTCGACAACACGGACGCCACCGACAACTGGCAGATCGCCCTGTCGGGCAACCGGCTGCTGGTGACCGGCGGCCAGGAGGTCTACGCGATGCCGGCCGTTTGAGACCGGCCTCACCCCTCGGCCTCACTCCCTAGGATCTCCCCATGAGTACGGGCGTGTTGGTCCTCGTCGCCGCGCTGTGGGGAGCGGCGGCAGGTGCGCTGCTGCCCCGCGCCGCCTATCGCTTCGCCGTCCCGGAGGAGGAGCCGTGGCGGGAGCGGTGTGCGGACGGGCATCCGATCCGCGGGTGGCTCGGACGGGCCCGCTGCGGGCAGTGCGCGCGGACGTCGTACACCGCGTCTGCTGTCCTCGCCACCGCCACCGCCCTCACCTGCGCCGCCCTCGCCGTCGCCACCGGCACCCGGCCCGAGCTGGGTGTCTGGCTCCTGCTCGCGCCGGTCGGGGTGCTGCTGGCAGCCGTGGACTTCCGGGTGCAGCGGCTGCCCGACCCGCTGACCCTGCCGCTCGCGGCCGCCGCCCTCGGCCTGCTGGGCCTCGTCACGCTGCTGCCCGAGCACGCCGGTGACTGGCCGACCGCGCTGTACGGCGCCCTCGCGCTCGGCGGCGGCTATTACGTGCTGTGGCTGATCAACCCGGGCGGCATGGGCTTCGGCGACGTGAAGCTGGCGCTCGGCATGGGCGCCGTCCTCGGCTGGTACGGCTGGCCGACGGTCGTGCTCGGCGCCTTCGCCGGCTTCCTCCTGGGGGCGGTGTACGGCGGTGTGCTCGTCGTCGTACGGCGGGCCGGGCGCAAGACGGCGATCGCGTTCGGGCCGTTCCTGATCGCGGGAGCGTTCCTGGGGCTCCTGGCGGGGGCGTACGCGGCGTAGTTCGGCCGGAAGTTCGACCGTTCGCCCGGCACGGTGCTTGTGCCTCACCCGCGCGGATCGCGATGCTGGTGCGGGAAAGCCGCAGTGGGCGCGATCGGGGGAGAGCCGCAGTGGGCTTACGCAAGATCGAGCAGGTCGTATCCCGGTACCACCCCGGCTTCGATGTGCGGGCCCTGCACCTGGGGCTGGGACGGGACGGGAACGTCTATCTGGTCAGCGGCGGCCGGCCCGAAGGCCGCGCGCTCAGGCTGCGGCCGGACGGTTCGCAGCAGCGCTTCGCCCGGGCCGGGTACTCGGCGCTGGCCGTCACGGCCGACGCGGCCGGGGTGATCGCGATCGCGGAGGCCCACTTCCCGCACCGGGTCGTCTTCTACGACGCCGACTTCGAAGAGCTCGGCCACTACGACGACTTCACGGCCGACAACACGGTCGGCTACTACGCGCCAGGGGCCGTCGAGGCCGCCGAGTCCGGCTCGTTCTACGCCATCGACCAGAACGTGCGACGGGTGCTCAGGCTGAACCCCGGCGGCCTGGAGCGGGAGATCCTCCTCACTGGGCTTCCGGACGCGGCCGTCCCGGCGGGCAACCCCGTCGGCCTGCGGGTGTCCGAGAGGGCCGGGCTGCTCTACACCGCCTGGCCGTCGGCCGAAGGACCCCTGTCCGGGTTCGTCTGCGCCACCGATCTCGACGGACGGCACCGCTGGAGCAAGGAGGTCAAGGCCTCCGGCACCGCATTCGCCGGTTTCGACGTGTCCGAGGACGGCCACCTCCATGTGATCCTCGCCGGCCACGGCAAGCAGAAACTGGCGATCTACGAACCCACGCAGGGGCAGGACGTGACGG
The DNA here is from genome assembly GCF_001513965.1 of Streptomyces cellostaticus. Taxonomy (GTDB): domain Bacteria; phylum Actinomycetota; class Actinomycetes; order Streptomycetales; family Streptomycetaceae; genus Streptomyces; species Streptomyces cellostaticus. Next base: position 131,019 of record NZ_KQ948018.1, read on the forward strand.
GCGACTTCACGCTCGCGCTGCCCGATGACGAGTACGTGGTGCAGGGGCTGCGGCTCCAGGGCGACAGGTACTACGTGAAGCGGGACGACCCCCGGTATCTGTTCGAGGTGTACGACCGCACCAGCGGGGCACGCCTCGACCCGGTGGCCGCCGATGTCGAGCTGCTGGCCGTCCAGTACGACTCGGACGTGTGGACCGCGGGCGAGCGGATGCCGCTGAGCGTCACCCACACCCCGGGCAGGTGGGCGGACCGGCCGCGGTTCCGGGTCTGGCTGCGCCCGCTCGGCGTGCCGGAGCCCGTCGAACTCCCGCTGTCCGGCGGCGCGGTCACCCCGCCCGCCGACGCCCGGGGGCTGTACCACCTACGGGTCTCGACGGACGTCGAGGGACGGCTGTCCGAGTACGTCGTGGACGGCATCGTGGAGATCCGCCCGCCCGGGGCCGACCAAGGCTCGCTGTCCCTGATGAGCTGCCGGATCGCCCACGACGACAAGGGCAATCCCAAGCCGCCGGTCAACCTCAACCGCCTCCACTACGGCCGGGGCGAGCCGGTCACCGTCGCGGTCGCGGCGCGCGTGGCCCCGGGGGTGGCGCTGCCGGGTGCCGTACGGGTCATGCTGACGCGGGACGGTGCCGAGGTCCGGGACTGGAGCGTGCCCCTGGACGCCGGGGGCGGCGGGCAACTGCGGCCCTCCGCTGCCCCCGGGCAAGGTCCCGGTGTACGCCGACGCCACCTGCCACCCGGAGCACCTCGCCGCGTTCCACCCGCTGGGCGTCGCCTTCGACCACGTCAACCCCACGCTGGAACGGGCCCTGCAGAACGACGACACCGCCTACTACCGCCTGCGCCGCGTCTTCCTCGCGCAGGGCGCCGCCGTCGGCGAAGCCCTGCGCGCCGTCACCCCGGTCGCCGAGTGCGACAACCCCGAGGTCCTGCTCAGCGAATGGACGGCCAAGAACATCACGTACATCTGGGCCGTCAACAACACCATGCCCGACTGGGAGCCGGACCTCGCCTGGCGGGTGGGGCTGCTGTGCGCCCAGCGCCTGCCCGTCCAGGCCAGGCTGAAGGTGCGGCTGCCCGCGCTGCACCAGGTCGTCGACGTGCTCAACGGCAAGCCGGTCTCCCTGCTCGGCGGCGCCTTCACCGCGGATCTGCGCACCGTGCCCGCGCGCCTCTACGCGATCGTCCCGCTCCTGCACGCCCCGCTGCCGTCCGCCTCCGAGGAGGGGTTCGGCCCGCACGTACGGGACATCGCGGTCTCGGCGGACGGCCGTACGGCCGCGCTCAACACCTTCAACTGGGACCACAACCTCTACGGCCTCGACCTCGCCACCGGCAGGACCCGCTGGCGCCGGCGCCTCGGTCACCACTTCGCCTACGCCCCCACGGCCCGCCCCGGCGGCTTCGCCGCACAGGGCTACGACCTGCACGCCCCCGAGGGCTACCACCTCTACCTGCTGGATTCCGCCGGGCGGCCGCAGCGCCGGTTCGCCCTGTTCGGCCTGCCCAAGAAGGCCACCGACTGGTCGAAGAGCGAGTGGGGCCACGACTACGGCCTGAACAACTTCGCGGTGGCGCCCGGCGGTTCCTGGATCGCCACCTCCGGCGACCTGGGCCTCGCGGTGTGGGACGGCGAGGGACACGAGAAGTGGGCGCACGCGTGGTGGGCGGACAACCGCCGCACCCCGCTCCGGCTGCTCGCCCTGGACGACGACACCCTGATCACCTTCGCCGACAACACCGTCACCGGCCTCTCGGCGACGGACGGCACCACCCTGTGGACCATCCCCACCGCCGTGGGAGCGAGCTTCGGCGGGGCCTTCGGCGGCGGGGTCGTCAGCGGGGACCGCCGTACGGCCGTGATCGCGTCGGAGGCCGACGGCGGGCGGGTGTACGTGATCCGGGGCGGCACTCTCGTCCACACGATCCCCACGGCGGCCAGTGAGGTGTCCGTCTCCGCCGACGGGTCGTTCCTCGCGGTCACCACCGGCAACCAATTACGGGCCTTCGACACCGAGGGCGGGCTGCTGTGGACGTACACCGGGGACGACCTGCTGCGCCGCCCGCGCGTCTCGCCCGACGGCACCCGGGTCGCCGTCGGCAGCGAACTCGGCACCCTGTCCGTGCTGGAGCGAGACGGCACCCCGCTGTCCGCCGTCGACCTGCGCGCACTCCCGGTGTCCGCCTGGCTGCCGGGCGGCGACCTGCTCGTGGCCACCTGGATGGGCACGGTGATCCGCTACGGCGCCGATCTCGAGGAGCGCTGGCGGACCCGGCTGATCCCGGACGAGCCGGACAGCAGGACCAAACTGCTGGCGCCGGATCCGGTGCCGGCGGTACGCAGGACGGATTGGGGCAACGCCCGCGAACAGCCCTACCCGCTGACCCCCAACCTTCTGGCGGACATCCACGCCTTCTTCACCATGAGGATGGTCGATCCGGACTATGACATGGGCCCGGAACCGGAGCAGGGTTTCGCGCTCCTGACCGACGGCAGCGCGGACCCACCACCTGTGCCGTGGCTGAACTGGACGCTCCTGAGCAGCCTGGGCAGCGGCGGCTCGAACCACCGGTTCGTGTTCACCGTGGACACGTTCCGCAGCCGGCTGGAGCTGACCGCCGTCACGATCGCCGAGGACCCCGCGCACCCCGCGTCATGGATGCGTGACGTCCTGCTCCAGTGGTGGGACACCCGGGCGGGCGTCTGGCGCGACGGCCCGATGTTGCTGTCCGACCGGGCCCTGCACAGCCATGACATCGAACCGCCCCTCGCGTCGTCACGCTTCCGGTTCGTCACGACCGGCGGCGGCACCTGGCCGCAGGGCAATCTCCGGCTCGGTGAACTCGTCTTCCACGGCAGGGTGCTGGGCAACTCCCACCGGGACGTGGTGGACGGCAACGGGCTCGCCGTCCTCTTCGACGACCGCGAGGACGACGTACAGGACCTCCTGCTCGGCGGCCGGGGCGTCGACATCCAGCAGGGCGGCGCGTACTCCGGCACCAGGTGCCTGAGGGTGTCCGGACCGCTGCCGGGCGCCCAGTACCCGGCCTTCCGCGGCCTCTTCTTCCATGAGGCGATGCACGACTGGGAATTCGAGGTCGCTCAGGAGCCGAGCCGTCCGGGCCAGTACCGCTACCTCCAGTTCGCCTGGAAGGCGCTCGGTCCCGGGACCAGCGGGATCGGCCTGCGGCTCGGGGCCGCCTCGCCGCTGGACGGCAACGGCCGGGTCTTCGGCGTGAACGCCGGGACCTCCCACTGGCCGGCCAGCACCCTGTTGACCGAGCACGGCATCGAGGAGTTCCCCGTCGACTGGCGGTGCGTGCGCCTGGACCTGTGGACGCTGGGCGGCGGCCTGACGAAGATCACCCAGCTCGCCGTGCGCACGGACGGCGGCGGCGCCCTCTTCGACCAGATCGTCCTCGGCCGCACCGAGGCCGACCTGCCGCAGCCGCTCCCGCACCCGGAGGCGTGATCCGGCTCCGCGGCGGCGAACGCGCTGGCGTAGGCTGGTTCAGTCCGTCCACAACCCTTGACGAAAGGGACGCCACCGGTGACCGAGAAGGCCGACCTCCAGTCTGTCCTCGACCGTGCCGCAGGGGGCGGACGCATCACGCCCGAGGAGGCGCTCGTCCTCTACCGCGACGCCCCGCTGCACGCGCTGGGCGCCGCCGCCGACGCCGTACGCCGCCGCAAGTACGCCGGCATCGAGCACATCGCGACGTACATCATCGAGCGCAACATCAACTACACGAACGTGTGCGTCACGGCGTGCAAGTTCTGCGCCTTCTACGCGGCCCCCAAGGACACCGCCAAGGGCTGGACCCGCGACCTCGACGACATCCTGCGCCGCTGCGCGGAGACCGTGGAGCTGGGCGGCACCCAGATCATGTTCCAGGGCGGCCACCACCCGGACTACGGCGTCGAGTACTACGAGAAGCACTTCAAGGCCATCAAGGACGCCTACCCCCAGCTGGTCATCCACTCCCTCGGCGCCTCCGAGGTCGAGCACATGGCCCGGATCTCCGGCGTGTCGGTCGAGGAGGCCATCACCCGTATCCACGAGGCGGGCCTCGACTCCTTCGCGGGCGCCGGCGCGGAACTCCTCCCCGAGCGCCCCCGCAAGGCCATCGCGCCCCTGAAGGAGTCCGGCGAGCGCTGGCTGGAGATCATGGAGGCCGCGCACAAGCTGGGCGTGGAGTCGACGTCCACGATGCTCATGGGCACGGGCGAGACCAACGCCGAGCGCATCGAGCACCTGCGCATGATCCGGGACGTGCAGGACCGCACGGGCGGCTTCCGCGCCTTCATCCCGTACACCTACCAGCCCGAGAACAACCACCTGAAGGGCCGCACCCAGGCCACCCTCTTCGAGTACCTGCGGATGATCGCGATCGCCCGCCTCTTCCTGGACAACGTCCAGCACATCCAGGGCTCGTGGCTCACCACCGGCAAGGAGGTCGGCCAGCTGTCCCTGCACTACGGCGCGGACGACCTCGGCTCGATCATGCTGGAGGAGAACGTGGTCTCCTCGGCCGGCGCCAAGCACCGCTCCAACCGGCTCGAGATCATCGACCTCATCCGCAAGGCGGGCCGCGTCCCGGCCCAGCGTGCCACGACCTACGAGCATCTTCTCGTGCACGACGACCCGGCGAACGACCCCGTCGACGACCGCGTGGTCTCCCACATCTCCTCCACGGCGATCGAGGGCGGGACCGCGCATCCCGAGCTGAAGCTGCTGACCTCCAACTGAGCCTGCCGTGCTGACCCTTCACCTCGCCGATCGGTCTCCGGAGGCCGCTGTTCTGGTCGACGGGGCGTCCATCGCCGCCGTCGGCCCGTACGAGGAACTGGCCGCCGCCGAGCCCCGGGCGAGGGTCCGGCGCTGGCCCGGCATCCTCACCCCGGGGCTGCTGAACCCGTACGGCCCGGAGCTGCTGGAGGCCACCTACCATCCCGACCCGCGCGAGGCCGATGTGCTCGGCACCGAGCCCATCGTCGGGGCGCGGGCGCGGGAGATCTTCCGTGCCGACCCCGCACGCCTCGGTGCGAGCGCGCGGCGCGGGGTGCAGCGGATGCTGGCGCACGGCACGGTGGCGGTGGCCGGTGAGCTGCGGTCGCGGGCCGCGGTCGACGCGGTGCGCAGAGCCGGGCTCGCGATGGGACAGCGGCCGGACCGCCTCCCGGGCCCGCCGGTGCTGTCCCCGACCCCGCTGATCCTGCTGCCGAGGCTGGTGCCGGGCGGTCCCGCCCGGTTCGCCGTGTTCGACGTCGCGGACCGCGCCGAACTGGTCCGACGCGGCGCCGGGACCTGCGTGGCGACCGTGATCGGCGGGCGGCTCGTCTACCGCGGCCGCTGACCGGGCTCAACCGGAGAACCTCTCCCCGAACGCCCCCGAACTACGCGGCTCAGAAGGAGATCGCCTGGGTGTCCATGTGGTCGAGCTTCCGTGACCGGCAGTGCGAGGACGGTGAGTCGTCGCAGGACGACGCGGCGACCGACTGCAGCGGGGCGAGCGCCATGCCCCGCCAGGCACCCGCGTCAGCCCGAACACCTTCTTCAGCTGGGTGTGGGCCGCCTTGGCGGAGGTGAGGGCGTAGCCGCCCATGTCGCCGGTGCACGACTCGCCGTAGTTCATCGTCATGAGGTTGACGGTGGAGACCTGGACGTCGTACATGTTCGCGGACTCCAGCAGTGCGAGGAGCCGGCCGCGTCCAGTGCCTCGGCGTAGGCGGCGGCCAGCGCGGGGGCGCCGTCGCAGGTGGCGGCCAGTTCCTTGCCGGAGGCCCCGCCGAAGGAGACACGGACCGAGGCGCCGTCCTGCGAAGGCGAGGTTGTACGTCGCCGGGGATCCCGCGGAATCGGTGGCGGCGGCCTCGGTGGCACTGACGTAGGGGGCGTAGTCCGGGGAGTACGGACTGCTTTCCGAGCCCGTGGCGCAGCCCGTCACAGCGAGTGCAAACACGCAGGTGAACCCCGCCATGGGCGCCAGAAATCTCCTCATCACTTACGTACCCGCTCTCGTGATTTCTGTCTCAGGACGGAAACAGAATTCGTTTCCCCGGGAGGAAATGTCTCACATGGGTGGCTCGCAAGAATTCCCGAGAAAAGGTCACATAAAGGCTGCCTAATATCCGGGGAATGCATTTCCGAACCCGCCATCGAAAGTCGCGCCGCGCCTGGCTCACCTGCTTCCGACGCCTCGACCGGACGGTCACCGTCTTCAACGCGCGCGTGGTGACGATCCACCTCTGGCACGAGATCGCGCTGATCCTGGCGGTCCCGCTGATCGACCAGTTCTGGAACGTGCCCGCCTTCGAGAAGTACCTGCCTCTGGACAGCCAGTGGTTCATGTTCGGCACCGGCTGGGTCCTGATCGCCGTCTTCGTCCTGGCGTGCGGCTGGGTGGAGGACGTGGCCGCGAAGAAGAAGCCGCGACTGATCCCGGGAGGCCGTGCTGCAAGAATGGGCGGGTGACCCGCGCTTCCCTGAACAAGCAGCCGCACGAAGTCGCCTCGATGTTCGACGACGTGGCGGAACGGTACGACCTGACGAACGACGTGCTGTCGCTCGGCCAGGACCGGCGCTGGCGCAAGGAGGTGGCGAAGGCGGTCGACGCGCGCCCCGCGCAGAAGATCCTTGACCTCGCGGCCGGTACGGCGACCTCCTCGCTGCCCTTCGCGCAGACGGGCGCGTACGTGGTCCCCTGCGACTTCTCGATCGGGATGCTCCAGGTCGGCAAGAAGAAGCACGCCTGGCTGCCACTCACGGCGGGCGACGCGACGCGGCTGCCGTTCAAGGACGACACCTTCGACGCCGTCACGATCTCCTTCGGGCTGCGCAACGTGCAGGACACGGACGCGGCCCTGCGCGAGATGTACCGGGTGACGCGGCCCGGCGGCCGGGTGGTGATCTGCGAGTTCTCGCACCCCACGTGGGCACCCTTCCGCACCGTCTACACCGAGTACCTGATGCGGGCCCTGCCGCCGGTCGCGCGCGCGGTGTCCTCGAACCCGGACGCGTACGTCTACCTCGCCGAGTCCATCCGTGCCTGGCCCGACCAGCCCGCCCTCGCCGAACGGCTGCGCAAGGCGGGCTGGTCCAAGGTGGCGTGGCGCAACCTCACCGGCGGTGTGGTCGCGCTGCACCGGGGCTTCAAGGAGAGCTGAGCCCCTCCGGAGGGTGCCGGTGTCTCACCGGTTGATCATCTCGAAGGCGTCGCCGGGCTCGCCCAGTTCGCGTTGCATTCCGCCCGTGGGCGGCCGTGGGATGCGTGGCTCGCGCACGCCCCCGCCGCCCTCGCCCTCACCGAAGTCGAACCACACGTACACCATGGAGTCCGGCGGCACCTCGGCACCGGGCTGCGGATACTGGCGTACGACGTAGTCGACGACCGTGTGGTGGAAGTCCGGGCGGTCCGGCGCATTGAGGAACAGACCCCGCGCCCGGGCCGTTTCGCGCGCGTCCACGGCCATCAGGCCGACCAGACGAGGAACGCGCACGTCGGGTGTTTTGGGTGTTATACGCACAGATGTCACCCCCAGCGGTACTGGCAGGGTAACTCGGTCACGTGCCACCCGGAAGCTTCATGTGGCTTTCTGTAACAGTTGATTACTCTTAGTCACAGATCAAGTCGGTAGCAGTGCCCCTCCCGTTCCGAGGACGGAGTCGTGAACGTCTCCTTGAGCCGCATGCCCAGCCGCCGCGTCACCGCGATGGAGCGTGCGTTGCGCGCGTCGACCATCGCCACCACGTGCGGCACCCCCGCCGCCCGCAGCCGCTCGAGGGTCTCCTCCGCAGCCGCGGTGGCGTACCCCCTGCCCCAGTGCGCCCGGCCGAGCCGCCAGCCGATCTCGATCTCGCCCGCCGGCCCCCACGCGTGCGGCCAGGGCTGGGCCCCGGTGAAGCCGACGACGTCACCGGAGTCGTCCACGATCGACCACAGGCAGAACCCCCGCTCCGCGTCGTGCCGGCGCTGGCGCGCGGTGAGCTCCTCGTAGGCCGAGAGCTCGGCGGCGTTGCCTCCGTGGAACTCCATGACCTCGGGGTCGGCGAATACCCGGTGCCAGGCGAACGCGTCCTCGTCGGTGGGCACACGCAGCCGTACTGCGGGGAGAGCTCTGTTCACGGGGCAGCCCTTCAGCCGGTGATCAATTCTGCTGAATAGACTGCCCATGTCCAGTGCCGGTCGGCACGCAGATTTTGAACCTTGGGGAGATCCCGCCGTGACCGAGCCCCTCTCCGACAACACCGCCGATGTGATCGTCGTGGGCGCGGGGCCAGCCGGCTCCACCACCGCCTACCACCTCGCCAAGGCCGGACTCGACGTCCTCCTGCTGGAGAAGACCGAGTTCCCACGGGAGAAGGTCTGCGGCGACGGCCTCACCCCGCGCGCGGTCAAGCAGCTCGTGGCCATGGGCATCGACATCTCCGAAGAGGCCGGCTGGCTGCGCAACAAGGGCCTGCGCATCATCGGCGGCGGCTCCCGCCTCCAGCTGGACTGGCCGGATCTCGCCTCCTTCCCCGACTACGGCCTCGTCCGCAAGCGAGACGACTTCGACGAGCAGCTCGCCCGCAACGCCCAGAAGGCCGGGGCCCGCCTGTACGAGCGCTGCAACGTCTCCGGCCCCGTCATCGACGACCGCACCGGCCGCATCACCGGCGTGACGGCCAAACTCGGCGAGGAGAAGCGCGAGGTCACCTTCCACGCCCCGCTCGTCGTCGCCGCCGACGGCAACTCCACCCGCCTGTCCCTCGCCATGGGCCTGCACCGCCGCGAGGACCGCCCGATGGGCGTCGCGGTGCGCACGTACTTCACCTCGCCGCGCCACGACGACGACTACCTGGAGTCCTGGCTGGAGCTGTGGGACCGTCGCGGCCCCCAGGACCGCCTGCTGCCCGGCTACGGCTGGATCTTCGGCATGGGCGACGGCACCTCCAACGTGGGCCTCGGCGTGCTCAACACCTCGGCCGCCTTCAAGGAGCTGGACTGGCGCGAGATCCTCAAGGCCTGGTGCGCGTCCATGCCCGAGGACTGGGGCTACACCCCGGAGAACATGACGGGCCCGATCCGCGGCGCCGCCCTGCCCATGGCCTTCAACCGCCAGCCGCACTACACCAAGGGCCTGTTGCTCGTCGGCGACGCCGGCGGCCTGGTGAACCCCTTCAACGGCGAGGGCATCGCCTACGCCATGGAGTCCGGCCAGATCGCCGCCGACGTTATCGTCCAGGCCCACGCGCGGGCCACGCCCGCCCAGCGCGAGATCGCCCTCCAGCGCTACCCGCGCGTCCTCAAGGACACCTACGGCGGCTACTACACGCTCGGCCGCGCCTTCGTGAAGCTCATCGGCAACCCGAAGGTCATGCAGATCGCCAGCCAGCGCGGTCTGACCCACCCGGTGCTGATGAAGTTCACCCTGAAGCTGCTGGCGAACCTCACCGACCCGACGGGCGGCGACGCGATGGACCGCATCATCAACGGCCTGAGCAAGGTGGCCCCGAAGGCGTGAGCCCCCGCTAGGCCCGGCTCAGTTCCTCGGCCCTGGTGGCCCGGCGGGCGAATACCTCGTCCCGCCGGTCCGCCATCTGGCGCAGCGCGTCCTTTTTCTCCCGCTTGGCGAGCCGGTCCAGGTAGATGTGCCCGTGGGTGTGGTCGGTCTCGTGCGCGAGGCAGCGGGCGAAGTACCCCGTGCCCTCGATGACGAGCGGATTGCCGTCCTTGTCCTGCCCGCGCACGACGGCCCGGTCCGGCCGCGGCAGGGCCATCACGGCGCCCGGCACCGACAGGCACCCCTCGTCCTCGTCGATCAGCCGGCGCCCGGCCGAGGCGGACTCCAGTACGGGATTGATGATGTGTCCGACATGCCGGATTCCGTCGTCATCGGGGCAGTCGTACACGAACAGGCGCAGATCGACACCGACCTGATTCGCCGCCAGTCCGGCCCCCTCGGCGACATACATGGTCAGGAACATGTCGTCGATGAGCGCGGCGAGGTCGGGCCCGAACTCCGTGACGTCCCGGCACGGCTTGTGCAGGACCTCCTCGCCGACCTCGGTGATCCGCCGCACGGCACCGCGCCCGGCCTCGGGGGCGTAACGCGGGTAGTAGTCGGCGGGGCTTCCCTGGACGAACACGCGTGGCATCGCGCTGTCTCCTTCGCTCGTGGACGGACCGCCGAACGGCGGCCCGGACAGAGCATGTCAGGGAAGACGCAAGGGCCGCTGCCCCCGAGCGGCTGCGGCCCTACGCGCGTGAGAGTCGTGCTGGGCGCTCAGAGCACCCGCACGGCGCCGGTCGGCGGGTCGTACGACAGCGGGTGCTCCCCGACGCCGCTGGACGGGTTCTGCGCGCCGACGAACATGCCGTCGCCCACGTACACCGCGACGTGGTACGCGCTGCCCGCGCTGCCCCAGTACAGGACGTCGCCCGGCTGCAGGTTGCTCAGCGACACCTGGGTGCCGGCCGTCGACTGGTCCTGGGAGACGCGCGGAAGGCTGATGCCCACCTGCTTGAAGGCCGTCTGCACCAGGCCGGAGCAGTCGTAGGCGGAGGGGCCGGTGGCACCGGAGACGTACGCCTTGCCGATCTGCGCCTTCACGAAGGAGATCACGGCCGCGGCCGAACCGGTCGCCGTGGACGTGCTCGTGGAGGTGCTCGTGGAGGTGTCGGTGCCCGCCGTGGTGGAGAGCGTCGTCCGCTCCGCGTTGCGCGAGGCACGCGCGGCAGCGGCCTTGCGGGCGGCCTCCTGGGCCTTCTTCTTGGCCTCCGCCGCCTTCTGCTTCGCGTCCGCGAGGTCCGCCTTCGCCTGCTTCGCGGCGTTTGCGGCGGCCTGGTCACGCTCGGCCTGCAGCTGGTAGTTCGCGGCGGCCTGCTGCGTGGCGTCCGCGGACTGGGCGACCTGAGCGGCCAGGTCGGCCGTCAGGGTGGGCAGTTCGAGGGTCTGCGTCACCGGCTCGGCCGCGTTCGCCGAACCGGACGCCCCGGCGACTGCCAGGGTGCTGAGGACGCCACCGGCAACTCCGGCCCGCATCGCGATGGTCGACGCGCTGCGGCGGGGCTTCCGGTGGCTGCGTATGTGAGCGGTGTGGGACATGAGAACAACGGGTACCAGGGGCTCCTTCATATCTTCAAGAAACGTGTGCTGCGCCACAGTTGTTCAATCGAGACCTCGAAGCCCGGGCGTGTCGCTCTTTATTGACGCCGTAACGGACATTGCGGACGACCGTGATCAAGCCCTTGATCACGGTCTTTGATCATTACGTCCGAATTGCCCCGCACCTACCACTGGTTCGGGTGGATGGCCAAGCCCGCTTCTCAGGCCGCCCTTACGGGTGTGGCGGAGGTCACGGAACGGTTACCGGAAGGGCGGCGTCCCGCGCGGGCGGGAGCTCGTGAACGCGTGCACGCGCCGCCCGGCGTCCACACCCCGCCCAGGGGCTACCCCTGATGTGTGAACGCGCCCCTCTATCAGGGCGCAGCATCCAGCGCCAATTTGCATGCAGCGGAACTCTCTTGATATTGAGACGCACCGTCCGGCCTGCGGCGACGAGCGAAAATGTCACTTCTGGTGATTACCTGAACGCTTCGCGTATGAAGATCACCCATCATCCGACTTCATGATCCTTCGTCAGGTGGTGGAGATCACAAAGCTTGTGTAATACCCCGTGTCGCAGATCACAGAGCGGCGGGCATAAGATGCGAGGCAGTTGGGCTTGTGACCTGCTTCACATGTTCTCGATCTTCGCCCGGGACGAGCGGGGCTCGTGGGACCGGTGAAGCGGATGTGAGCCCAGTGCAACCGCCACCAGTCAGTGCCGACTGAGAGGAGCGAGGAGCGGTGAACGCGTATGCGCCCATCCTCGTACTGGGAGCCCTCGGGGCAGGCTTTGCGATCTTCTCCGTGGTCATGGCCACGCTGATCGGTCCGAAGCGGTACAACCGCGCCAAACTCGAGGCCTACGAGTGCGGTATCGAGCCGACCCCCACGCCGGCCGGCGGCGGGCGCTTCCCCATCAAGTACTACCTGACGGCGATGCTCTTCATCGTCTTCGACATCGAGATCGTCTTCCTCTACCCCTGGGCCGTCACGTTCGACGCCCTGGGGATCTTCGGGCTCGTGGAGATGCTGCTCTTCGTGCTCACCGTCTTCGTCGCGTACGCGTACGTATGGCGGCGCGGCGGCCTGGAATGGGACTGAGGGGCCTTTAGAGACATGGGACTCGAAGAAAAGCTGCCGAGCGGCTTCCTGCTGACCACCGTCGAGCAGGCCGCGGGCTGGGTGCGCAAGGCGTCCGTCTTCCCGGCCACCTTCGGCCTGGCCTGCTGTGCCATCGAGATGATGACCACCGGCGCCGGGCGCTACGACCTCGCCCGCTTCGGCATGGAGGTCTTCCGCGGCTCGCCACGCCAGGCGGACCTGATGATCGTCGCCGGCCGGGTCAGCCAGAAGATGGCGCCGGTACTGAGGCAGGTCTACGACCAGATGCCCAACCCGAAGTGGGTGATCTCCATGGGCGTCTGCGCCTCCTCGGGCGGCATGTTCAACAACTACGCGATCGTCCAGGGCGTCGACCACATCGTCCCGGTCGACATCTATCTCCCCGGCTGTCCGCCCCGGCCCGAGATGCTGATGGACGCGATCCTCAAGCTCCACCAGAAGATCCAGACCTCCAAGCTCGGCGTGAACGCCGAGGAAGCGGCCCGCGAGGCGGAGGAGGCGGCGCTCAAGGCCCTGCCCACGATCGAGATGAAGGGGCTGCTGCAGTGAGCGACGCGAACGGCACGGGCGGCGTGAACCCCGAGAAGGACCTCGCCGCCTCCAACCTCCCCGGCCAGCGCGGCCAGGGCGGCGAGGAGATCCGCGTCCAGCGCGGCATGTTCGGCGCCAACAACGGCGGCGACACCTCCGGCTACGGCGGTCTCGTCCGCTCGGTCCGGCTTCCGGGACCGGCGAACCGGCCCTACGGCGGCTGGTTCGACGAAGTTGCCGACGAGCTGGAGGGCGCCCTGGAGGAACAAGGACTCCTCCCCGAGAACGCCATCGAGAAGACGGTCGTCGACCGCGGTGAGATCACCTTCCACATCGAACGCGAGCACCTGCGCCGCGTCGCCCGCACCCTGCGCGACGACCCGGCCTTGCGCTTCGAGCTGTGTACCGGCGTCAGCGGTGTGCACCACCCGCAGGACAAGGGCCGCGAGCTGCACGCCGTCTACCACCTGCGCTCGATCACCCACAACCGGCTGATCCGCATCGAGGTCAGCGCCCCCGACAGCGACCCGCACATCCCGTCCCTGGTCTCCGTGTATCCGACCAACGACTGGCACGAGCGCGAGACCTACGACTTCTTCGGCATCGTCTTCGACGATCACCCGGCCCTGACGCGGATCATGATGCCGGACGACTGGCAGGGCCATCCGCAGCGCAAGGACTACCCCCTCGGCGGCATCCCCGTCGAGTACAAGGGCGCCCAGATCCCGGCTCCGGACCAGCGGAGGTCGTACTCGTGAGCACACAGTCAGCATCCGCGGCCTCCGCCGCTTCGGCGCGCGAGACCACCGAGGGCACCGTATATACGGTCACCGGTGGCGACTGGGACGAGGTCGTCCAGTCCGCGGCCCGCGCCGACGACGAGCGCATCGTCGTCAACATGGGGCCCCAGCACCCCTCCACCCACGGGGTGCTCCGCCTGATCCTGGAGATCGAGGGCGAGACGGTCACCGAGGCCCGCTGCGGCATCGGCTATCTGCACACAGGCATCGAGAAGAACCTCGAGTTCCGCACGTGGACGCAGGGCACCACCTTCGTCACGCGCATGGACTACCTCACGTCCTTCTTCAACGAGACCGCCTACTGCCTCGCCGTCGAGAAGCTCCTCGGCATCGAGGACCAGATCACCGAACGCGCCAAGATCATCCGGGTGCTCCTGATGGAGCTGAACCGGATGTCCTCCCACCTGGTGTGCATCGCCACCGGCGGTATGGAACTGGGCGCCACCACGATCATGATCTACGGATTCCGTGATCGTGAAATGATTCTCGACATCTACGAGCTCATCACGGGCCTGCGCATGAACCATGCGTACATCCGGCCCGGCGGACTCGCCCAGGACCTGCCGCCCGGCGCGGTGGACCAGATCCGCGAGTTCGTGAAGAAGATGAAGAAGAACCTCCCGGAGTACGACAAGCTCGCCACCGGGAACCCCATCTTCAAGGCCCGTATGCAGGACATCGGCTACCTCGACCTGGCCGGCTGCCTGGCCCTCGGCGCGACGGGCCCGATCCTGCGCTCCACCGGCCTGCCGCACGACCTGCGCAAGGCACAGCCGTACTGCGACTACGAGACGTACGACTTCGACGTCCCGACCGCCGACAGCTGCGATGCCTACGGCCGCTTCCTGGTCCGCCTGGAGGAGATGCGCCAGTCGCTCAGGATCGTCGAGCAGTGCCTGGACCGGCTCCAGCCGGGACCGGTCATGGTCGCCGACAAGAAGATCGCCTGGCCCGCCCAGCTCGCCCTGGGGCCGGACGGACTCGGCAACTCCCTCGACCACATCAAGAAGATCATGGGCACCTCCATGGAGGCTCTGATCCACCACTTCAAGCTGGTCACCGAGGGCTTCCGGGTACCCCCGGGACAGGCGTACGCGGCCGTCGAGTCGCCCAAGGGCGAACTCGGAGTGCACGCAGTCTCCGACGGCGGCACTCGCCCCTACCGGGTCCATTTCCGCGACCCGTCCTTCACCAACCTGCAGGCCATGGCGGCGATGTGCGAGGGCGGCCAGGTCGCCGACGTCATCGTCGCCGTCGCGTCCATCGACCCCGTGATGGGAGGCGTCGACCGGTGACCACCTCTTCTTCGGAGCGGGGCGTCAGCCTGGGCATGCCCGAACTGCCCGCGCCGGCGTATCCGGACGATGTCCGGGCCCGGCTGGAGGCGGACGCGCGCGAGGTGATCGCGCGCTACCCGGACTCCCGGTCCGCCCTGCTGCCGCTGCTCCACCTCGTTCAGTCCGAGGAGGGCCATGTCACGCGCACCGGCATGCGGTTCTGCGCGGACATGCTGGGCCTGACCACGGCCGAGGTCACCGCGGTGGCCACCTTCTACACCATGTACCGGCGCAAGCCGTCCGGTGACTACCAGGTCGGGGTGTGCACCAACACGCTGTGCGCGGTGATGGGCGGAGACGCGATCTTCGAGACCCTCCAGGAGCACCTGGGCGTCGGCAACGGGGAGACCACCGACGACGGCAAGGTCACCCTGGAGCACATCGAGTGCAACGCGGCCTGCGACTTCGCGCCGGTCGTGATGGTCAACTGGGAGTTCTTCGACAACCAGACGCCCGGCAGCGCCAAGCGCCTGGTCGACGACCTGCGCGCGGGACGGCCTGTCGAGCCCACGCGCGGGGCGCGGATGTGCACCTTCAAGGAAACCGCGCGGATCCTGGCGGGCTTCCCCGACGAGCGGCCAGGGGCCGTCGAGGAGAGCGGCAGCGCGGGACCCGCTTCGCTGGTGGGCCTTCGCCTGGCAAGGGGAGAGGCCGCACCCGCGCGTGTGGTCCATCCGCGTGACGGCGGCCCGCACCAGGAACCGCAGGATTCCGCGGTGCACGAGCCGTCGCCGACCGAGCACCTCAGCTCGCACGACGCGCCGCTGGAGACATCGGCCTCCGACCCGGCCCACCCGGCAGGGCCTACCGCCGAGGAGGGGGAGTGATGACCGTGGCACCCGAACTCAAGGGAACGAGCCCCGAGAAGCTGCTCGCACCCGTGCTGTCGGCCTTCTGGGACGAGGACCGGTCCTGGACTCTGGACGTCTACCGGAGGCACGAGGGGTACGAGGGGCTCCGCAAGGCGCTCGCCATGTCACCGGACGACTTGATCGCGTATGTCAAGGACTCCGGTCTGCGCGGGCGCGGTGGCGCGGGATTCCCGACCGGAATGAAATGGCAGTTCATTCCGCAGGGTGATGGAAAACCGCACTATCTAGTTGTCAACGCCGACGAATCGGAGCCCGGGACCTGCAAGGACATCCCGCTCCTCTTCGCGAACCCGCATAGCCTCATCGAGGGCATGGTGATCGCGTGCTATGCCATCAGGTCGTCGCATGCCTTCATCTATCTGCGTGGTGAAGTCGTTCCCGTTCTGCGGCGGTTGCACGAGGCCGTGCGCGAGGCCTACGCGGCGGGCTACCTCGGCGAGAACATCCTGGGCAGCGGACTCGACCTCGAACTCACCGTGCACGCCGGCGCCGGTGCGTACATCTGCGGTGAGGAGACCGCACTGCTCGACTCGCTCGAAGGCCGCCGTGGTCAACCGCGGCTCCGTCCCCCCTTCCCTGCGGTGGAAGGCCTCTACGCCTGTCCGACTGTGGTGAATAACGTCGAATCGATCGCGTCAGTTCCCGCCATCCTGAAAAACGGCAAGGAATGGTTCAGGTCGATGGGGAGCGAGAGGTCGCCCGGCTTCACGCTCTACTCGCTCAGCGGCCACGTCGCGAGCCCCGGCCAGTACGAGGCGCCGCTCGGCATCACACTCCGCCAGCTCCTCGACATGAGCGGCGGCATGCGGCCCGGGCATCGCCTCAAGTTCTGGACGCCGGGCGGCTCCTCGACGCCGATGTTCACCGACGAGCACCTCGACGTCCCTCTTGATTACGAAGGAGTGGGCGCCGCGGGTTCCATGCTCGGCACGAAAGCCCTGCAGTGCTTCGACGAGACGACCTGCGTGGTGCGGGCGGTGACCCGCTGGACCGAGTTCTACGCCCACGAGTCCTGCGGCAAGTGCACGCCCTGCCGCGAAGGGACGTACTGGCTCGTGCAGTTGCTGCGGGACATCGAGGCCGGCAAGGGCGTCATGTCCGACCTCGACAAGCTGAACGACATCGCCGACAACATCAACGGCAAGTCCTTCTGCGCCCTCGGCGACGGCGCCGCATCCCCGATCTTCTCCTCGCTCAAGTACTTCCGCGAGGAGTACGAGCAGCACATCACGGGCCGGGGCTGCCCCTTCGACCCGGCCAAGTCGACGGCCTGGGCGGACCGCCCGGAGGTGAACGCATGACCGTGACCACCAGCGCCCCCAAGGGAGGGGGAGAGGCGGCGGTCCCGCCGGAGGACCTCGTCACGCTGACGATCGACGGCGTCGAGATCAGCGTGCCCAAGGGCACCCTGGTCATCCGGGCCGCCGAGCAGCTCGGCATCGAGATCCCTCGCTTCTGCGACCACCCCCTCCTCGACCCGGCCGGCGCCTGCCGCCAGTGCATCGTCGAGGTCGAGGGCCAGCGCAAGCCGATGGCGTCCTGCACGATCACATGTACGGACGGGATGGTGGTGAAGACTCACCTCACGTCCCCCGTCGCCGAAAAGGCCCAGCACGGTGTGATGGAGCTGCTGCTCATCAACCATCCGCTGGACTGCCCCGTCTGCGACAAGGGCGGCGAGTGCCCGCTGCAGAACCAAGCCATGTCGCACGGCAACGCCGAGTCCCGCTTCGAGGGCCGCAAGCGGACGTACGAGAAGCCCGTCCCGATCTCCACCCAGGTGCTGCTCGACCGCGAGCGGTGCGTGCTGTGCGCCCGCTGCACCCGCTTCTCCAACCAGATCGCGGGCGACCCGATGATCGAGCTGCTCGAGCGGGGCGCGCTCCAGCAGGTCGGCACCGGCGAGGGCGACCCCTTCGAGTCGTACTTCTCCGGCAACACCATCCAGATCTGCCCGGTCGGCGCGCTCACCTCGGCGGCCTATCGTTTCCGTTCCCGCCCCTTCGACCTCGTCTCCTCTCCGTCGGTGTGCGAGCACTGCTCCGGCGGCTGCGCCACCCGCACCGACCACCGGCGCGGCAAGGTCATGCGGCGGCTCGCCGCCAACGACCCCGAGGTCAACGAGGAGTGGATCTGCGACAAGGGACGCTTCGCGTTCCGGTACGCGCAGCTGAAGGACCGCCTCGACACCCCGCTCGTGCGAGGCGCCGAGGGAGTCCTGGAGCCCGCCTCCTGGCCGGAGGCCCTGGAAGCGGCCGCGCGCGGGCTGACCGCCGCCCGCTCCCGGGCCGGTGTCCTCATCGGCGGCCGGCTGACCGTCGAGGACGCCTACGCGTACAGCAAGTTCGCGCGCGTGGCGCTCGACACCAACGACATCGACTTCCGCGCGCGCGTGCACAGCGGCGAGGAGGCCGACTTCCTGGCGGCCCGGGTGGCCGGCCGCGGCCGCGACCTCGACGGCACGGGCGTCACGTACACCTCCCTGGAGAAGGCCCCCGCCGTTCTGCTGGCCGGGCTCGAGTCCGAGGAGGAGGCGCCCGGTGTCTTCCTGCGGCTGCGCAAGGCCTGGCGCAAGCACAAGCAGCAGGTGTTTGCGCTGGGCACGCATGCCACCCGGGGCCTGGAGAAGGCGGGCGGCACGCTGCTGCCGGCCGCTCCCGGCACCGAGACCGAGTGGCTGGACGCCCTCGCGAGCGGCGTCGGCCTGGAGGGGCCCGGCGCGAAGGCCGCCGAGGCCCTGCGGTCCGAGGGCGCGGTGATCGTCGTAGGAGAGCGGCTCGCCGGAGTGCCCGGCGGTCTCACCGCCGCCGTATGCGCGGCCGACGCGACCGGCGCCCAGCTGGTGTGGATCCCGCGACGGGCCGGGGAGCGCGGCGCCCTCGAGGCGGGCGCGCTACCGTCCCTGCTGCCGGGCGGGCGCCCGGCGATCCACCCGCGCGCGCGGGAGGAGGTCGCCGCCGCCTGGGGGCTCTCCGAACTGCCCTTGCGCTACGGCCGCGACACCCAGCAGATCATCGAGTCCGCCGCCACCGGTGAACTGTCGGCGCTCGTGGTCGCCGGTGTGGAGGTCGCCGACCTGCCCGACCCGGCACGCGCGCGTGAGGCGCTCGACCGCGTCGGCTTCCTGGTGTCGCTGGAGCTGCGGCCCAGCGAGGTCACCGAGCACGCGGACGTCGTCCTGCCGGTCGCCGCGGTCGCCGAGAAGGCGGGCACCTTCCTCAACTGGGAAGGCAGGGTCCGCTTCTTCGAGACCGCGCTCAAGCCCGACCAGATGACCCGCCGCCTCGCCCCGACCGACGGACGCGTGCTGCAGATGCTGGCCGACGCCATGGACGTCCACCTGGGCCTGCCGGACCTGCGTACCGCGCGCGCGGAGATCGACCGCCTCGGCGCCTGGGACGGCCCGCGGGCCACCGAGCCCATGGAGTCCGCGGGCGTGCTGCCCCGCCCCGCCGCCGGTGAGGCCGTACTCGCCGGGCACCGGCTGCTGCTGGACCAGGGCGTCCTGCAGGAGGGCGACGAGGCGCTCGCCGGCACGCGGCACGCGGCACGCGCGCGCGTGTCGGCCGCCACGGCTGCCGAGGCGGGCGTCAAGAACGGCGGCGTCCTCGCCGTCACCGGACCGGCCGGCACGACCGAACTCCCGCTCCAGATCACCGAGATGCCCGACCGGGTGGTCTGGCTCCCGCTGAACTCCGTCGGCACCGGCGTCGCCTCCGACACCGGCGCACAGCCCGGCACCCTCGTCCGCATCGGCCCGGCGGCACTTGCCGAAGAGGCCCCCAAGGAGGTGGAGGCATGAGCCCGTACCTCGCCGCTGAAGACCTCTCGATGTTCGGCCGCGACCCCTGGTGGCTGGTCGTCATCAAGGCCGTCTTCTGCTTCGCCTTCCTGATGGTGACCGTGCTGTTCTCCATCGTCTGGGAGCGCAAGGTCGTCGCCTGGATGCAGCTGCGCATCGGCCCCAACCGGCACGGCCCCTGGGGCATGCTCCAGTCGCTCGCCGACGGCGTGAAGCTGATGCTCAAGGAAGACCTCATCGTCAAACGCGCGGACAAGGTCGTCTACGTCCTCGCGCCGATCGTCGCGGCCATCCCGGCCTTCATGGCGATCGCGGTGATCCCCTTCGGCCCGGCCGACAACGAGATCTCGATCTTCGGCCACCGCACCACGATGCAGCTCACCGACCTGCCGATCGCGATGCTCTACATCCTCGCGGTCGCCTCGGTCGGCATCTACGGCATCGTCCTGGCGGGTTGGAGTTCCGGATCCACCTACCCGCTCCTCGGCGGCCTCCGCTCCTGCGCGCAGATGATCTCCTACGAGATCGCCATGGGCGCCGCGTTCGCCTCCGTGTTCCTCTACTCGGGGTCGATGTCGACCTCCACGATCGTGGAACAGCAGCACGACCGCTGGTACATCCTGCTGCTGCCGGTCTCCTTCATCCTCTACATCGTCACGATGGTCGGCGAGACCAACCGCGCCCCCTTCGACATGCCGGAGTCCGAGGGCGACCTGGTCGGCGGCTTCAACACCGAGTACTCCTCGATCAAGTTCGCGATGTTCATGCTCGCCGAGTACGTGAACATGGTGACGGTCTCGGCCGTCTCGGCCACCCTGTTCCTCGGCGGCTGGCGCGCCCCGTGGCCGATCAGCTCCTTCTGGGAAGGCGCGAACCACGGCTGGTGGCCCATGCTCTGGTTCGTCATCAAGGTCCAGCTGCTGCTGTTCTTCTTCATCTGGCTGCGCGGCACGCTCCCGCGCGTCCGGTACGACCAGCTGATGAAGCTCGGCTGGAAGGTGCTCATCCCGGTCTCCGTGACCTGGCTGATGCTCGTCGCGACCGTGCGGGCGCTGCGCAACGAGCACTACGACTTCGCCGACATCGCCCTCTACGTCGGCGGCGGTGTCCTCGCCCTGCTGCTGATCTCCTTCGTCGCCGACATGTTCCGCGAGAAGGCCAAGACGGCAGGGCAGCCCGCCGCCCAGCCGGCCGGATTCGACCCGATGGCGGGCGGATTCCCCGTACCGCCGCTGCCCGGGCAGGAGTTGCCGCCGGTGCCGAGGCGCAGCCCGCGCCGCGAGCGGCAGCTGATTGTCAGTGGTGGGTCGGACACTGTCAGTGACGGATCTTCGGATGGAAAGGAGGCGTCCGATGGCTGAGGAGCCCAAGGAGACCAAGCCCGGTTTCCAGAACCCCGTGGCCGGCTTCGGCGTGACCTTCAAGGCCATGTTCAAGAAGCGGCTGACCGAGCAGTACCCGGAGCAGAAGAAGACCACGGCTCCGCGGTTCCACGGACGGCACCAGCTCAACCGCCATCCGGACGGCCTGGAGAAGTGCGTCGGCTGCGAGCTGTGCGCCTGGGCCTGCCCCGCCGACGCCATCTATGTGGAGGGCGCCGACAACACCGACGAGGAGCGCTACTCGCCGGGCGAGCGGTACGGCCGCGTCTACCAGATCAACTACGCACGCTGCATCCTGTGCGGTCTGTGCATCGAGGCGTGCCCCACGCGCGCGCTGACGATGACCAACGAGTTCGAACTGGCCGACTCCAGCCGCGCCAACCTCATCTACACCAAGGAGCAGCTGCTCGCCGGCCTCGAAGAGGGCATGGTCGACACACCCCACGCGATCTTCCCCGGGACCGACGAACAGGACTACTACCGGGGCCTGGTGACGGAGGCCGCGCCCGGGACCGTACGGCAGGTCGCGGTCTCCAAGGGAGAACAGTCGGCAGGTCCTTCGGGCGCGGCCGAGGACCAGGAGGTGGACGCATGAGCGCGCAGCTCGCCGCCTACGCCACCTCCACCGGTGAGGCCTTCCAGTTCTGGGTTCTCGGCGCGATCGCGGTGATGGGCGCCCTGGGCACCGTCTTCATGAAGAAGTCCGTGCACAGTGCGCTCTCCCTCGCCGGGACCATGATCGTCCTGGCGGTGTTCTACCTCGCCAATGGCGCCTACTTCCTCGGGATCGTACAGATCGTCGTCTACACCGGCGCGATCATGATGCTGTTCCTGTTCGTGGTGATGCTCGTCGGCGTGACGGCCGCGGACTCGCTGAAAGAGACCATCAAGGGCCAGCGCTGGCTGGCCCTTCTGTGCGGTGTCGGCTTCGGCGTCCTGCTGTTCGCCGGCATCGGGAACGCCTCCCTGAAGGAGTTCGACGGCACCGGCCAGGCGAACGCGAACGGCAACGTGGAGGGCCTCGCGTCCCTCATCTTCACGAAGTACGTGTTCGCCTTCGAAATCACCGGCGCCCTGCTGATCACGGCCGCCGTAGGCGCCATGGTGCTCACCCACCGCGAGCGCACCGAGCGGGCCAAGACGCAGCGGGAGCTGTCCGAGCAGCGCGTCCGCGAGGGCAAGCACCTACCGCCGCTGCCCGCCCCCGGCGTCTACGCCCGGCACAACGCGGTGGACATCGCGGGCCTGCTGCCCGACGGCACTCCGTCCGAGCTGAGCGTCAACAGGACGCTGCGCGAGCGCGGCCAGATCCGTGACGTGTCCGCGCAGGCGCTGGGCGACCTGCGGGCGCTGGAGCAGCGCTCGGAGGAGCGCCTGGAGCGCACGGAGACCGATCCGGCGCACTTCAAGCGGGCCGAGGAGGCGTCGAAGTGAACCCCGTCAACTACCTCTATCTCTCCGCCTTGCTGTTCACGATCGGCGCCACCGGCGTGCTGATCAGGCGGAACGCGATCGTCGTGTTCATGTGCATCGAGCTGATGCTCAACGCCTGCAACCTCGCGTTCGTCGTCTTCTCCCGGATGCACGGCAACCTCGACGGCCAGATCATCGCCTTCTTCACGATGGTCGTCGCCGCCGCGGAGGTCGTGGTGGGCCTCGCGATCATCGTGTCGCTGTTCCGTACCCGCCACTCGGCCTCGGTCGACGACGCCAGCCTGATGAAGCTGTAAGGGGTCGGAAGAATCGTGGAGAACCTGATCGCGCTGCTCATCGCGGCGCCCCTGCTCGGAGCGGCCGTCCTCCTGGTCGGCGGCCGGCGGCTGGACGCCGTCGGCCACTGGATCGGCACCCTGTTGTCGACCGTCTCCTTCGTGTTCGGCCTCATCCTCTTCGTCGACCTGCTCGGCAAGGGAGCCGAACACCGCACCTTGATCAAGCACCTGTACAGCTGGGTGCCGGTGGCCGGCTTCCAGGCGGACGTCACCTTCCGCCTCGACCAGTTGTCGATGACGTTCGTGCTGCTGATCACCGGCGTCGGCTCGCTGATCCACCTGTACTCGGTCGGGTACATGGAGCACGACGAGCGGCGCCGCCGCTTCTTCGGCTACTTGAACCTGTTCCTCGCGGCGATGCTGCTGCTCGTCCTCGCCGACAACTACCTGCTGTTGTACGTCGGCTGGGAGGGCGTCGGCCTCGCCTCCTACCTGCTGATCGGCTTCTGGCAGCACAAACCCAGCGCCGCGACGGCCGCGAAGAAGGCCTTCCTGGTCAACCGCGTCGGCGACATGGGCCTGTCGATCGCGATCATGCTGATGTTCACCACCTTCGGCAGCTTCGCCTTCGGCCCGGTCCTCAACCACGCCGGTGACGCCTCCGAGGGCAAGCTCACCGCGATCGGCCTGATGCTCCTGCTCGCCGCCTGCGGCAAGTCGGCCCAGGTGCCGCTGCAATCCTGGCTCGGGGACGCCATGGAGGGCCCCACCCCGGTCTCGGCCCTGATCCACGCCGCGACGATGGTGACCGCGGGCGTCTACCTGATCGTCCGCTCCGGAGCCGTCTTCAACGCCGCCCCCGACGCGCAGTTGGCCGTCACAGTGGTCGGCGCCGTCACGCTCCTGTTCGGTGCGATCGTCGGTTGTGCGAAGGACGACATCAAGAAGGCACTGGCCGGCTCGACCATGTCTCAGATCGGCTACATGATCCTCGCCGCGGGCCTCGGCCCCATCGGCTACGTCTTCGCGATCATGCACCTGGTGACGCACGGCTTCTTCAAGGCCGGGCTGTTCCTCGGCGCGGGTTCCGTCATGCACGGCATGAACGACGAGGTCGACATGCGCAAGTACGGTGGCCTGCGCACGTACATGCCGGTCACCTTCATCACCTTCGGCCTCGGCTACCTCGCCATCATCGGCTTCCCGGGCTTGTCCGGCTTCTTCTCCAAGGACAAGATCATCGAGGCGGCCTTCGCCAAGGGCGGCACCGAAGGCTGGATCCTCGGCGGCGCGGCCCTGCTGGGCGCGGCCATCACCGCCTTCTACATGACGCGCGTGATGCTGATGACCTTCTTCGGCGAGAAGCGCTGGCAGCCCGACGAGAACGGGCACGAGCCGCATCCGCACGAGTCGCCCAGGGTCATGACGATCCCGATGATCCTGCTCGCGGTCGGGTCGGTATGCGCCGGTGGCCTGTTCAGCATCGGCGACCGCTTCCTGCACTGGCTGGAGCCGATCACGGGACACAGCGAGGGCAACTCGCCGCTCAGTGCGGCGGCGGTCACCGGCGCGACCATGGTGTGCCTGGTCATCGGCGTCGGCATCGCCTGGGCGCAGTACGGCCGGGGGCCCGTACCGGTCGTCGCCCCGCGCGGCTCGCTGCTCACCCGGGCCGCCCGGCGCGACCTGCTCCAGGACGACTTCAACCATGTCGTCCTGGTGCGCGGCGGCGAGCACCTCACGCGCTCCCTGGTGTACGTCGACCACACCCTGGTCGACGGCGTCGTCAACGGCACGGCGGCCGGCTTCGGCGGCCTGTCCGGGCGGCTGCGCCGGATCCAGAACGGCTTCGCCCGCTCCTATGCGGTCTCGATGTTCGGCGGTGCGGCACTCCTGGTCGCCGCGACCCTGCTGATGAGGGCGGTCTGATACCGATGTCCTTTCCTCTGCTGACAGCGACGGCGGCGCTCCCGGCCATCGGGGCCGTCGCCACGGCCGCCGTACCGGCCGCGCAGCGCACTGCCGCCAAGTGGCTGGCGCTGCTGGTCTCGCTCGCCACGCTCGCCCTGGCGATCACCGTCCTGGTCCGCTTCGACCCGGACGGCGCCCGCTACCAGCTCACCGAATCCCACGCTTGGATCAAGGACTTCGGGGTCAGGTACGACCTGGGCGTCGACGGCATCGCGGTCGCCCTCCTCGCGCTGACCGCCCTGCTGATCCCGTTCATCGTCCTCGCGGGCTGGCACGACGCCGACCCGCTGGAGACGGGGAGCAAGAGGTGGCGGCCGACGCAGGGTTTCTTCGCCCTGATCCTGGCTGTCGAGGCGATGGTGATCATTTCCTTCGAGGCCACCGACGTCTTCGTCTTCTACATCTTCTTCGAAGTCATGCTCATCCCGATGTACTTTCTCATCGGCGGCTTCGGGGACCGTGCCCACGAGCACGGCGAGAAGGCGGCCTCGACGCAACGGTCGTACGCGGCCGTGAAATTCCTCCTCTACAACCTGGTCGGCGGTCTGATCATGCTGGCCGCGGTGATCGGCCTCTACGTGGTCGCCGGGAACTTCAGCCTCCCGGAGATCGTGCAGGCCCGTGCCAACGGCTCGCTGCACATGGCGACCAGCACCGAACGCTGGCTGTTCCTCGGCTTCTTCTTCGCCTTCGCTGTGAAGGCTCCGCTGTGGCCGTTGCACACCTGGCTGCCCAACGCCATGCAGGAGGCCACCGCCCCGGTGGCCGTCCTCATCACCGCGGTCGTCGACAAGGTGGGCACCTTCGCGATGCTCCGCTTCTGCCTCCAGCTGTTCCCGGAGGCCAGCAAGTGGGCGACGCCCGCCATCCTCGTCCTGTCCCTGATCAGCATCGTCTACGGCGCACTGCTCGCCGTGGGCCAGCGGGACATCAAGCGGCTGGTGGCTTACGCGTCGATCTCGCACTTCGGCTTCATCATCATGGGCATCTTCGCGATGACCAGCCAGGGCCAGTCCGGCGCCACGCTCTACATGGTCAACCACGGCATCTCCACGGCCGCGCTGATGCTGGTCGCCGGCTTCCTGATCTCCCGGCGCGGCTCGCGGCTCATCGCCGACTACGGAGGCGTGCAGAAGGTCGCCCCGCTGCTCGCCGGCACCTTCCTGATCGGCGGCCTCGCCACTCTCTCGCTGCCCGGCCTGGCGCCGTTCGTGAGTGAGTTCCTGGTCCTGGTCGGCACGTTCGCGCGCTACCCGGCGATCGGCGTCATCGCCACCTTCGGCATCGTCCTCGCCGCGCTCTACACCCTCGTGCTGTACCAGCGGACGATGACGGGCCCGGTGAAGCCCGAGGTCTCGGCGATGCCCGACCTCCGCGCGCGCGAGTTGGTGGTCGTCGCCCCGCTGATCGTGTTGCTGATCTTCCTGGGCGTCTACCCGAAGCCCGTCACGGACATCGTCAACCCGGCGGTCAAGCAGACCATGACCGACGTACACAAGACCGACCCCAAGCCCTCGGTGGAGGCGGCCAAGTGAGCGCAACAGTCGTCCACAGCCTGTGGACAACCGCGGCCGACCCGATCTCGAAGATCCCGGCGCCGAAGATCGAATACGGGCAATTGTCGCCGACTTTGATCGTCGTCGGTGCGGCGCTGGTCGGCGTGCTGGTCGAGGCGTTCGTCCCGCGCAAGTCCCGCTACTACGCGCAGGTGTTCGTGTCCGTCGTAGCCCTGTGCGCCGCGTTCGCCGCGGTGGTCGCGCTCGCGGCCGACGGGTACGGCACCACGAAGGCGCACATCGCGGCCATGGGGGCGATCGCGGTCGACGGACCGTCCCTGTTCCTGCAGGGCACGATCCTGCTGGCCGGTCTGGTCGGCCTGTTCACCTTCGCCGAGCGGCGCCTGGACCCGGCGGCGCACGGCAACCGGGTCGACTCCTTCGCCGCGCAGGCCGCGTCCGTGCCGGGCGGCGACAGCGAGAAGGCCGCCGTGAAGGCCGGGTTCACCACCACCGAGGTCTTCCCGCTGCTGCTCTTCGCGATCGCCGGCATGCTGGTGTTCCCCTCGGCCAACGACCTGCTGACGCTGTTCGTGGCCCTGGAGGTCTTCTCCCTCCCGCTGTACCTGCTGTGCGCGCTGGCCCGCCGCAAGCGGCTGATGTCGCAGGAGGCTGCGGTCAAGTACTTCCTGCTCGGCGCGTTCGCCTCGGCGTTCACGCTGTTCGGCATCGCGCTGCTGTACGGCTATGCGGGCTCGGTGTCGTACGCGCGCATCGCGCAGGTCGTCGACGGCACGGTCACCAACGTCGATCCGGCACTGGCCAACACCATGGGCAACGACGCGCTGCTGCTGCTCGGCAGCGCCCTGATCGTGATGGGCCTGCTCTTCAAGGTGGGCGCGGTGCCGTTCCACATGTGGACGCCGGATGTGTACCAGGGGGCGCCGACCCCGGTGACCGGGTTCATGGCGGCGGCGACGAAGGTGGCGGCGTTCGGCGCGCTGCTGCGCCTGCTGTATGTCGTCCTGCCCGGGATGCGCTGGGACTGGCGGCCGGTCATGTGGGCGGTGGCGATCATCACCATGCTGGGCGGTGCGATCGTCGCGATCACGCAGACCGACATCAAGCGGCTGCTGGCGTACTCGTCCATCGCGCACGCCGGATTCATCCTTGCGGGTGTCATCGCGACCTCGAAGGACGGCGTGTCGTCCGTCCTGTTCTACCTGGCCGGGTACTCGTTCGTGACGATCGGAGCCTTCGCGGTGGTCACGCTGGTGCGCGACGCGGGCGGCGAGGCGACGCACCTGTCCAAGTGGGCCGGGCTCGGCCGCCGCTCCCCGTTGGTGGCGGCGGTGTTCGCGGTGTTCCTGCTGGCCTTCGCCGGTATCCCGCTGACCTCCGGTTTCGCCGGGAAGTTCGCCGTGTTCAAGGCGGCCGCCGACGGCGGGGCGGCCCCGCTGGTCGTGGTCGGTGTCATCTCCTCGGCGATCGCCGCGTTCTTCTACATCCGCGTGATCGTGCTGATGTTCTTCAGCGAGCCGAAGCCCGAGGGCCCGACCGTGGCCGTGCCGTCGCCGCTGACGATGGCGGCGATCGGTATGGGTGTGGCGGTGACGCTGGTGCTCGGTGTGGCGCCGCAGTACTTCCTGAACCTGGCGAGCCAGGCGGGCGTCTTCGTGCGCTGAGGCAGGCGGTACGGCTGTGCGGCCCCGGTCCCTCCGAGCGAGGAGCCGGGGCCGTCGCGCATCAGTGGCCCGCCATGGCCTTCGTGCTCTGCGTGCTCTGTGTGCCCTGCGTGCCCGAGGAAGGGCACTTCACGTTCGGGTTCCACTGGGCGAACAGGCCGCTGGGGTTCTTCTTGTAGAGCCACACGTGCAGGTCGTAGTGGGTCGGCATGCCCGGGTAGTGGCCGGCCATCGGGCCTTGGAAGTCGTGTCCGAACAAGCGGGGCCGTTGCATGTTCTTGCCGGTGACCGGGACGACCCACTCCACGCCGACGAGCCGGAGCGTGCCGTGGCCGGCGTCCTCGTAGAGCAGGGCGCCGGGCTTCTCCGGGTCGAGGGAGCCGAAGTGGGACTCGTTGAAGTAGTGGAATCCCATGCCACCCTGGGGGCGGGCCAGACACAGGTGGGGCTCGTAGCCGTCAGCGGTTGCGAGCGGCACGTAGCGGTACTGCGCGGTCGCCGCGTACGCCGCGACCAGCTGCGGGTCGGTGAAAGGGTCCTGGTCGGTGGCATGGGCGGGCGCGGATGCGGGCAGGGTGAGGGCCGAGACGAGGGTGAGGGCGGCTCCGGCGAGACGAGCGATCATGAGGTGGGGCTCCTTGGGGCAGGCGCGGGTGGATCGGGGCACGCGTGCGATCGGGCGCGAAGCGTGATCCGCGGGCTGGAGCGGGCCTCCTCCCGGCCCGCTCCAGCAGCCTGTCCCCGGGTGAGGGGAGGCGGCCATCCAGAGACACCCAATGGGTTGAGCGGCTGTGCACGGCTATCCGATGCGCGGAGCGACGGCCGGCGGCCAGCACCCGATGGATTCGTATGACAAGCACACCCCTGCCTGTGGACAACTTCCAGCACTGTCGGCGCGGGCGCCTATCGTGGACGCAGCGGTCGAGGAGAGACGCACGGGGGACAGGACGCGGGGGGACAGGACGATGGGCGCGACGGGTGAGATCAGCGAGATGCCAAGGATGACCGAGGGGCCGGGCGCGGCCGAGAGCGAGGCGCTGGCCACGCTGCACCGGGTCTTCGGATACGAGGCCTTCCGCGGCGAACAGGAAGCGATCATCGAGCATGTGGTGGCGGGCGGCGACGCCCTCGTCCTCATGCCCACAGGTGGCGGCAAGTCGCTGTGCTACCAGATCCCGGCCCTGGTCAGACCAGGTACGGGCATCGTGGTCTCGCCGCTGATCGCACTGATGCAGGACCAGGTGGACGCCCTGCGGGCCCTCGGCGTGCGGGCCGGCTTCATCAACTCAACGCAGGACTTCGACGAGCGCCGCGTGGTCGAGGCCGAGTTCCTCGCGGGCGAGCTGGACCTGCTGTACCTGGCGCCGGAGCGGCTGCGGGTGGAGTCCACGCTCGACCTGCTCTCCCGCGGCAAGATCTCCGTCTTCGCGATCGACGAGGCGCACTGTGTGTCCCAGTGGGGCCACGACTTCCGCCCCGACTACCTGACCCTCTCGCTGCTCGGTGAGCGCTGGCCGGACGTCCCGCGGATCGCCCTCACGGCGACGGCCACGCGCGCCACCCACCAGGAGATCACCCAGCGGCTGGGCCTGCCGACGGCCCGCCACTTCGTGGCCAGCTTCGACCGGCCCAACATCCAGTACCGCATCGTGCCCAAGGCCGACCCCAAGAGGCAGCTGCTCGCCTTCCTGCGGGAGGAGCACGCGGGTGACGCGGGCATCGTGTACTGCCTCTCCCGCAACTCGGTGGAGAAGACGGCCGAGTTTCTGAGCAGCAACGGCGTCGAGGCGGTGCCGTACCACGCGGGCCTGGACGCGGGCATGCGCGCGGCCCACCAGTCCCGGTTCCTGCGCGAGGAGGGCCTGGTCGTGGTCGCGACCATCGCCTTCGGCATGGGCATCGACAAGCCGGACGTGCGTTTCGTCGCCCACCTGGACCTGCCCAAGTCGATCGAGGGCTACTACCAGGAGACGGGCCGCGCGGGCCGTGACGGACTGCCGTCCACCGCCTGGATGGCATACGGCCTCAACGACGTCATACAGCAGCGCAAACTGATCCAGTCCGGCGAGGGCGACGAGGCGTTCCGCCGCCGGGCCGCCGCCCACCTCGACGCGATGCTCGCCCTGTGCGAGACCGCCCTGTGCCGGCGTGGCCAGCTCCTGGCCTACTTCGGCCAAGACCCCTCCGCCGATGGCTGTGGCAACTGCGACACCTGTCTCACCCCGCCGGAGACCTGGGACGGCACGATCGCCGCGCAGAAGGTGCTGTCGACGGTGGTACGGCTGCAGCGGGAGCGCGGGCAGAAGTTCGGTGCCGTGCAGATCGTCGACATCCTGCTCGGCAAGCGCACCGGCAAGGTGATCCAGTTCGACCACGACCAGCTGTCCGTCTTCGGCATCGGCCAGGACCTCACCGAGGGCGAATGGCGGGGCGTCGTCCGGCAGCTGCTCGCCCAGGGGCTGCTCGCGGTCGAGGGGGAGTACGGCACGCTGGTGCTCACCGAGGCGAGCGGTTCGGTACTGCGGCGGGACCGCGAGGTGCCCCTGCGCAAGGAACCGGTGAAGCCGGCCGCCTCCCGGTCGGGCTCGGGCACCTCCTCCGGCCGCGGCGACCGCAAGGCCAAGGTCGCAGCGGCGGAGCTGCCCGACGAGCTGCTCCCCGCTTTCGAGGCCCTGCGCGCCTGGCGTGCCGAGCAGGCCCGGGAGCAGGGTGTCCCGGCGTACGTCATCTTCCATGACGCCACCTTGCGGGAGATCGTCACCCAGCGGCCCGGATCGGTGCGGGAGCTGGGCACGATCAGCGGCGTCGGCGAGAAGAAGCTGGCGACGTACGGGGAAGCAGTGCTCGGTGTGCTGTCCGCACTGGACGGTGCGAGCCCGGCCCCCGAAATCGGCCCGGCAGCTGACGCCGCGCCCGCACCCGGTGAGTCCCTGCAGGACGACTGGCCCGAGCTGGCGGACGAGCCGGAGCCGGACGACTGGATATAACGCGCAGATCTTGGAGGCCCGTCTTCTCCTCGGGCGCCGCGCCTGAGGAGATGCGGGGGATCGTCACAACCCCCGCGCCGCATACGCCCTGACGTCTGCGTCCGAGTCGGCCGTGGCCGTGGCCAGGGCCGCGCGGGCCTCCTTGGCGGCGTTGTGCCGGGTCAGAGCCAGGACCGCCGCCTTGCGCACATCGGCGTTGGGATCGGCGAGGGCCTTGGCGAGAGCGGCGACGGCCGGGCCGGCGGGTGCGACCGACAGCGCGGTGGCGGCCCCCGACCTGACCTGCCAGGCAGGGTCGGACAGAGCGGTCACGGCTCGGGCGGCCAGCGGCGCCGGGCAGCCGGCCGTGGCCAGCGCCCCCAGCGCGGCACCGCGCACCAGCGGGTCGGCGTCCTCGGTGAGCCGGTCCAGCGCGCCGGTGAGCAGCCCCCGGGCCTGCGGGTCCAGGGGCGCCGAGCTGACGGCGGCCAGCGCCTTGGCCACGGTGACGCGGACCTCCCGGGAGGGATCGTTCGCCGCACCCGCCAGCGCTCCGGCCGCGTCGACCGAGACGAGGGCTCGCACGGCTTGGATGCGCACGGTGATGTCGGGGTCGGCCAGGGCGGAAGCGAACACGCCGGCTTCGCCCAGCCGCAGGGCGCGGAGCACATCGAGGGCGGCGGCGCGGACCACAGGGTCGGCCTCGGTGAGCGCGCCGGTGAGCGCGGCACCCAGGGCGGGGTCGGACGGCAGGGTCTCGACCAGCTCGCGCAGTGAGGCCGCGGCAGCCACGCGGACCTCGGCGTCGGGGTCGGCGAGGGCACCGGCCAGGGCCTGCCCGGTGCCGGGCGGCACGCTCTCGGTGAGCACCGAGACGGCCGTACGCCGGACTGCCGGGTCGAGGTCGGACAAGTAGGGCTTCAGGAAAGCCAGTTCGGGCTCCTCCTCGGCCAGCTCCAGCAGCTCCAGGAGCCGTGGCGAGGCGGTGTCCCGGGCGCGGCCCGGATCCGTGGGCCCGGCGGCGCGGGTGGACGTCGGTCCGGCGGCGCCCGGTGCCACGTTGCGCGGGCCGGCCGTGGCGACGTCCTCGGCGCGGACCTCGCCCAGTTGCCGGGAGCGACCGCCGACCGGGGCGAAGCCTCCGACCGGGACCAGATAGGGAGCCACGGGACGGGCCGTGAACTCCATCGCACCAGAGGGGGACTTGTGCAGATCGAGATGGTGGAACCAGGAGGCGTCGTCGCGCCGGGGGTGATCGATGCGATCGTGATAGAGCCCCCAGCGGGACTCGGTGCGGGCAAGGGAGGCCCGGGCGGCCATCTCCGCGCAGTCGCGGATGAAGGTGACCTCGGCGCAGCGCATCAGCTCGTGCGCGGTGCGGGCGCCCATCGCGGCGATGTCCGCGCGCATCCGCTCGAACGCCTCCAGGGCGAGGGAGAGGCGGGCGCCGGACTTGGGCGGTGCCACGTAGTCGTTCACGAAGCGGCGCAGTTTGTACTCGACCTGGGTCTGCGGCGGGCCGTCCGGGTTGCGCAGCGGGCGGTAGATCAGCTCGTGCGCCTCGCGCAGCTGGTCCGCGGGAAGTGCTCCGTCGTACGCCGTGTACTGGGCGGCGTCCGCGCCCGCGAGGTCGCCGAAGACGAAGGCGCCGATCATGTAGTTGTGCGGGACGCAGGCCAGGTCGCCCGCGGCGTACAGACGGGCGACGGTCGTACGGGCGTGGTCGTCGACGCGGACGCCGGAGGCGGAGTGGCCGCCGCACAGGCCGATCTCGGAGATGTGCATCTCGACGTCGTGGGTGCGGTAGTCGTGCCCTCGGCCGGCGTGGAAGGTGCCCCGGGTGGGGCGCTCGGTGGAGTGCAGGATCGACTCCAGGGCCGAGACCGACTCCTCGGGAAGATGGCTCAGCTTCAGGTAGACCGGGCCGCGGTCGCTCGCCACCTCCGCCGCGAACTCCGCCATCATCTGCCCGGACCAGTAGTCGGAGTCGACGAAGCGCTCCCCGTTCCGGTTGACCTGGTAGCCGCCGAAGGGGTTGGCGACGTAGGCGCAGGCCGGACCGTTGTAGTCCTTGATCAGCGGGTTGATCTGGAAGCACTCGATACCGGTCAGCTCGGCCCCCGCGTGGTAGGCCATGGCGTAACCGTCGCCGGCGTTGGTCGGGTTCTCGTAGGTGCCGTAGAGGTATCCGGAGGCGGGCAGGCCGAGGCGGCCACAGGCACCGGTCGCGAGGATCACCGCGCCCGCGCGGACGGTGACGAAGGCGCCGGTGCGGGTGTGGAAGCCGACGGCACCCACGGCCCGCCCGTCATCGGGCGCGGTCAGCACGCGCACGGGCATGACCCGGTTCTCGATGCGGATCCGCTCCCGCATCTCCCGCCGCCGCAACTGCCGGTACAGGACCTTCTTGACGTCCTTGCCCTCCGGCATCGGAAGCACGTACGAGCCCGAACGGTGGACCTGGCGGACCGCGTAGTCGCCGTGTTCGTCCTTCTCGAACTTGACCCCGTACGACTCCAGCCGCTGGACCATCGCGAAGCCGCGGGTGGCGGTCTGGCGGACGGTGGACTGGTCGACGATGCCGTCGTTGGCGCGGGTGATCTCGGCGACGTAGCCGTCGGGCTCGGCGCGGCCCGGGACGACCGCGTTGTTGACGCCGTCCATGCCCATGGCGAGCGCGCCGGAGTGACGGACGTGGGCCTTCTCCAGGAGCAGGACGTTCGCACCGCGCTCGGCGGCGGTCAGGGCGGCCATGGTTCCGGCGGTGCCGCCGCCGATGACGAGTACGTCGCAGGTCAGCGTCTCGGCGTCGGTGACAGCGGGGATCTCCGAGAGGGTCTGTGCGGGGGTGTTCGCGGGGGTGGTCACCGGGGTGCCTTTCAGGTGCCGAGCGAGGAGAGGACGGCGCGGCGCAGGGTCACGCGGGCCGGGTCGTCGAGGGCGCCGCGGTCACGCGGGCGCGGTACGTCGCGTACGGCGGCCACGCGGCCGGCGCTGAGGAGGGCGACGCGGTCGCCGAGGAAGAGCGCCTCGTCGACGTCGTGGGTGACGAAGACGACGGTCGCACCTGTGCCGCGCAACACCTCCACCAGTAGGTCCTGCATGCCGGAGCGGGTCTGCGCGTCGAGGGCACCGAAGGGTTCGTCCATGAGGACCACGCGCGGGCTGTCGGCCAAGGCGCGGGCCAACTGGGCGCGTTGGCGCTGCCCGCCGGAAACACGGTGCGGCAACTGCCCTGCCTGTGCGCTGAGGCCGACACGGCCGAGCCAGGACTCGGCCCGGGCACGGCGTTCCGGGCGCGGTACGCCACTGATGGCGAGCGGGAGTTTGACGTTTCCGCGCAGGGTGCGCCAGGGCAGCAGCGCGTCCTCCTGGAAGACCAGCGCACGGTCGGCGGACGGTCCGGTCAGCGGGCGGCCGTCCTGCTCCGCCGCCCCGGCCAGCGGGGACAGCAGCCCGGCGAGCGTGCGCAGCAGCGTCGACTTGCCGCAGCCGGAGGGGCCGACGACGGCGAGGATCTCGCCGGGCGCGACGTCCAGGCCGACGTCGTGCAGGACCGGGGCGCCCGGCCGCCCGAGGACCGCGGCGCGCAGGGTGAGCCGGGTGCCGCGTTCGCCCTCCCGTGCCGGCGCGGCCGAAGGTGCGGCGGTCTCGACCGCCTCAGACGAGGTGCTCATCGCGCGCCTCCTGCTCGGTGTCGTCGTGGCCCTGGTGCTGGGCCTCGGCCTGGTTCTCGGGGTCGCTGCCTGCCCTCACGCCGACCGGGGCGGCGACCCGGGGCACCGGGGTGCGGGGCCGGCCGCCGGGGGTGTACGAGGTGCGGGGCAGCCAGCGGGTCAGGCGCCGGCCGAGCACTTCCACGGCCGTGGAGGTGACCCAGCCGAGCACGCCGATCGTGACCATGCCGACGAAGACGCCCGGGTAGTTCACAACGGTGTAGTCCTGCCAGGTGCGGTAACCGACGCCGTACTGACCGGAGATCATCTCGGCGGAGATCACACAGATCCACGAGACGCCGATGCCGACCGACAGGCCGCCGAAGATGCCGGGCAGCGCGCCCGGCAGGACCACCGAGCCGAGGATTCGCAGCCGGCCGCCACCGAGGGTGCGCACCGCCTCCTCCCAGGCCGGGGTGAGCGCGCGGACCGCGTGCCGGGTCGAGACCAGCACGGGGAAGAAGGCCGCGGTGCAGGTGATGAAGACGATGCCTTGTTCGTTGGAGGGGAAGAGGAGGATCGCGACGGGGACGAGGGCGATGGCCGGGATCGGGCGGATGACCTCAAGGACTGGGCCGAGCAGGTCCTCGGCGAGGCGCGAGCGGGCCACGAGCACGCCCGTTGCCACGCCCAGGACGGCTGCCAGCGCGAAGCCGGTGAGGATCCGGGTGAGGCTGTCGGTGAGGTCGGTCCAGTAGTCGGTCCCGGTGAGACGCTCGGCGAAGGCTCCGGCCACGTCGGTGACCGTCGGGAACTGCGAGAAGTGCAGCCACAGATCGACGTCCAGGCCGGTCAGCAGCTGCCACAGGCCGAGCGCGGCGGCCAGCGAAGCCACCCGCAGCGCATACCGGGCGAGCGGCCGCGGGGTCATGAGGACCGTCCCAGCGCGTAGCTGTACGAGACCGTACGGGCGCCGCCGTGAGCCGCGATGTACGCCTGTGCGGTCGCCGGGGCCACGAAGGGCAGCAACCGGTCGCCGTCGGTCACCCAGACCGCCTTGTCGGCGAACCAGAGGGTGCCGATGGTGGCGTCGGGGACGTAGGCGGCGCGGATGCCGTTCCGGTGCCCGGCCACGTAAGCCAGCAGCCCCTTCGGGGACGTGAAGGAGACGGTCTTCTCGCTGCCCTTGGCCCAGACCTCGCTCGCGGCCGGTGTGGGTGCGGCGGCTAGCCGCTGGGCGTAGGCGGCGCCGAGTGCCTTCTTCACGTACTGGTCGTCGACGAAGGAGTCCACGTCGATGTCGCCGGTCAGCTTGGCGGCCTTCAGCACGGAGACGTCCTGCTTCAGCGCCGAGACGAGCCGGGGTTTGACGGCCGGGCCGAAAGTGGCGATGCCGTGGGCGCCGTTGTAGAGGTAGACGACCTCGGCGGGCAGGCCGGTGGCCTTGGCGACCTTCTCCGCGGCGGCCACGGGATGGTCGTTGAGGTAGTCCGTGGCCTGCGCCTGGGCCTTGAGGAAGGCCTCCAGGGCGGCCGGGTGCTTCTGGGTGAAGTCCTCGCGGGCGGTGACGCCGTGGAAGGTGGGAAGGTTCAGCTGAGCGCCGTCGTACAGCGCCTTCGCCTTGCCCTGGTAGGCGAGCAGGCCCGGCCAGGCGACGAACTGTGACAGCGCGTCCACGCTGCCGGCCGAGAGGGCCGAAGCGCCCACGGCGGGCTGCTGGTTGAGCTTCGAGATGCCGGTGTTCGGATCGATGCCGACGCGCTGCAGGGCCCGTACGAGGGTGCCGTCGGCGGCGGAGCCGACGCTCGTGGAGACCCTCTTGCCCTTGAGGTCTTCCAGCGAGGAGAGCTTGGAGTCCGGGGCGGTGACCACGGTGTTGAGGCCGCCACGCAGGTTGTAGCCGGTGACCGACACCAGGTGGGTGGGGCGGCCGAGCTGCTTGCCGCGGGCCGCGTTCAGCAGCAGCGGGAAGTCGCCCATCGAGCCGATGTCGATCTTCCCGGCGGTCATCTGGGCGGTGATCGGGGCGCCGGTGGCGTAGTCCTGCCAGTCGACCTTGTAGGTGTGGCCGTCGTGGAGGGAGTTCAGCTGCTTCTCGAAGTAACCCAGGGCGCGGAGCAGGGTTCCCGCGGTGACCGTGTTGATGGTCTTGGACTGGTAGCCGACGGTCACGGTGACCGTCGAGCCGCTGCCCGCCTCGGCGCTGCCGCCGCAGGCGGACAGGGGCAGGAGGAGCGTGGTGGCGGACAGGGCAACTGCCATGCGTTTCATGGTGGTTCGGCCTCTCACCGGAGTAGATAGGGCATGTTGACCGTGACGGCTCCGGTGGGACAGCGGGCCGCGCACGGGCCGCAGTACCAACACTCGTCGACGTGCATGTACGCCGTGCCGCTGCTCTCGTCGATGGCGAGGGAGTCCAGCGGGCACATGTCCACGCAGAGCGTGCAGCCGTCGATGCACTTCGACTCGTCGATGGTCACGGGCACGTCGGCCCGCTGGGGCGCCAAGGGCATGGCTGTCTCCAGGAAACGGGGTCAGGCAGGGGGTTACAGGGAGGCGGGCGCTACACAGCGCGGTGCAGGAGGCCGCTCATGGTGATGCGGTCGCCGCGGAAGCGGATGAACTCCAGGTCGACGGGGCGGCCGTCGGCGAGGTGCGTGAGGCGTTCCAGCATCAGCACGGCGGCGCCGCGCGGGGCCTGGAGCACGGCGGCGGAGTGGGCGTCCGCGTTCACCGCCTCCAGGGTGATCTCGGCATGGCCGAGGTGCCGGCCGGTGATGGCTTCCAGGAGGCGGAAGACGTCGGTGTTCTCCAGGTCGGCGCCGAGCAGGGCGATGCCGATGTCGAGCGGGATGTAGGTGAGGTCGAGGGAGAGGGGGAGGCCGTTCAGGCGGCGCAGGCGTTCGATGTAGAGGACGTCGGCGCCGGGCGGGACGCGGAGGCGTTCGGCCACCGGAGCGGGGGCGGGGGCGGGGCCCATGGTGCGGACCTCGTTGGTGACACGGCCGTGTTCGCGGAGGGTTTCCGCGAGGCCCATCAGGCGGTCGAGCCCGTGCGGGTACTTCCGGGCGACGACTACGGTGCCGACACCGGGCAGCCGCTCCACCAGACCTTCCGCCCGGAGCAGGTCCAGGGCTTGGCGGACGGTGTTGCGGGAGGCGCGGTAGTCGGTGGCGAGGGTGGACTCGTGGGGGAGGCTGCCGTTCGTGTAGGCGCCGGTGAGGAGTTGGTGGCGCAGCAGGTCGGCGAGCTGCCGGGCCCGGTCCGCACGCAGCCGGCGACGCGTGCGGTGGGCGGCGACGGTGGTCGCGGCGCCCTGACCGGCATGGTCTCGGGGGCGGTCGGTGGGTGGCATGGCTGGAACCATACCGACGGGGTGGGGAATGGGGTGTTGCTGGAGTGTTGCGCCAGGTGAGGGGGCGTTGGGCGGGGCGCTGAGCTGGGCCTTTGCTCGGGGGCGGGGAAGATCTGCCACTCGGCCGACAGCCCTGTGTGCACGTCCGGCGGGTCAGGTCAGGGCCGTCAGTCCGGGAGCGAACGTGATCAGGAGCGGCAGCAACGGCACCAGCGCGGCCACCGTTGTCGTCAGTGCCCGGTGCCGGAGCAGCAGCCGCGGCGGGGGCTCCAGGAGGCGGTCCACGCGTTCGCCGAGCAGGCGACGGCTGGAGGCACAGGACAGTACGCCGCGGTGCTGGTTCAGCTCGATCAGGGCCAGGGCGGTGGTGAGGTGGCCGCAGCGCCGGGACGCTGTGTCGTCGGCAGCCAGTTCGACCAGCCGGTGCGTCTGGTCGCAGAAGTGGGCGAAGAGCGGGACGCGCGGGAAGCCCGTGGCGAGCGCGGTGGACAGGTGGAGCAGCCAGTCGTGGTGGGCGCGGGCGTGACCGCGCTCATGGGTGAGGACCGCATCCAGTTGATGGTCGGTGAGGCGGTGCAGCGCCCCGGTGGTCACGACCAGCTGGGGCGGGTGGCCGGGCATCCACCAGGCGTCCGGATACTCGTCCTCCAGCACCAGCATCGGTCCGCGCGCCGCCGGCAGCCCCGGGGGCAGGTCGGGGGCGCGTTCGCGCAGATGCGCCCGGGTCTGGCCACGGCGGCGGCGCACCTCGGCGAGTTCCCGGGCCAGCATCGCCGTCGTCCAGGCGGCCCCGCACGCCAGCAGCATGGTGAGGGCGACGGCCCAGACCGGGGCGGCGGACAGGTCGTACGCGGCGGTGACGGCGGGCGGCGCGGGAGCGAACACGTGATCGCGGACGGTGTGGAAGACGGCCGCCGCGCCCAGGACCAGCGCGGTCAGACAGCACAGCAGGACCGTGGCGACCAGGCACTGCCACACCCACAACGCGACCACGGGTTCCCGCTCGGGCCAGGCGGCCCGGGTCAGCGCGCGCGGCGCCGGTACGGCTGCCGTCAGGGCGACGACGCTCATGAGGAGCAGGCAGACGGTCATGCCGGGGCTCCGGTTCCTGGTCGGAGTGGTGTGCGGGTGTCAGGTGGTGCGGGGTGATGCGCCGGGGCGCGTCGCGTGGTGCGTGTCCCCGTCAGTATGACGGTGGGAGACGGCACGAGTCAGGTGTCGACGGCGATCCGGCCGCCTTCGTTCGAGTCCGGCTCGCCTTGCTCCGCCTTCGGCTGTCCTCCTTCTCCCTACTCCTGCAACGCTCGCCGCACCGCCTCCAGCACCTCTCCCTCCCCGAACCCCAGAGCCCGCGTCCACGTCACGAAATCCCGGGTCACCTCAGCGAGTTCCGCTGCTTCGCGGCGGCGCGCCCCCGGCGGCAGCGGAGCCACCCGCGTCCCCGCGCCCCGCCGGGTCAGGATCAAAGACGCGGCCTCCAGTTCGCGGTAGGCCCGGGCGACCGTGCCGGCGGCCAGTCCCAGGTCGGCCGCCAGTTGCCGTACGGTCGGCAGGCGCTCGCCCTCCGGCAGGCGGCCGGTGGTGATCAGGGCGGCGAGCTGGGCGCGGATCTGTTCGTACGGCGGGACGGGGCTCGTCGTGTCGACCCGTACGACGGCGCCGCTCACCGGCGCACCCCAGGGGCCGCGGGGCGTCGCCACGCTGTCCGGGGCGAGCAGATGGTGAAGAGCATCCACGGCCCGGTCACCAGCGAGACCAGCGCGAGTGGCACCAGCACCACGTTGGCGACGGTCCCTACGGGGCCGTCGCACGACACGCTCAGCAGCGAGGCCGACGCGGTCGTGGCCGCGCCGAGCAGGGAGACCGAGACGACGAGCCCCCATGCCGCGACGATCGCCAACGCGCGGTCGCGGCGGGACTGCTCGTCGCCGGGCCGGGTGGCGATCCGCCGCAGCGACCAGCCGCAGGCGACCGTGGCGACGGCGAGGGAGGCCAGCATCGGCAGGCCGTAGTACAGCCCGGGCCAGGGGCCGTGCGACTGGGTCACGTTCCGGCAGGTCAGGGTGAGTGAACGGCTCGCCCGCCCCAGGTCGTCCGGTGAGGCCACCGCGCCCGCGACCGTCAGCAGCACCACCAGCGCGCCCGCGAGGGCGACCAGAAGCCAGGTCATCCGGGGCGGCACGTAGTCGCGGACCCGGCGCGGCGCGAGCCCGGCCGTGCGGACGGCACCCCGGGCCGGCGGGGTCAGCGCGTCGCCCACCAGCACGCCGGCCACAGCACACAGGCCGAACGCCGGGATGGCGTACAGCACCCCGTCCCCGTGGCCGAATGTGGACAGCGAGCAGGCCGCGAGGGCGCCCGTGGCCAGGCCCGTCAAGCGGGCGTAGCGGTCGACGGGCGCCCGGGACACCGGATCAGTCGTACCAAG
Source organism: Streptomyces cellostaticus (assembly GCF_001513965.1). Lineage (GTDB taxonomy): Bacteria > Actinomycetota > Actinomycetes > Streptomycetales > Streptomycetaceae > Streptomyces > Streptomyces cellostaticus. The sequence goes on from NZ_KQ948018.1 coordinate 171,233, forward strand.
GGCGGGCTCGGACATGAGAAGACCCCCGTGAAAGCGCATGGCTTGTACTCACCGCTTGTATCAAGCAGTGAGTACAAGATGCTTGCCGCGAGGGACTTGTGTCAACTCCTTGCCACAAGGGGTCGCTCACCCCGACACGACGCGCCCGCTGACCTCCCCCAGCCCGACCCGGCCCCCGTCCGCTCCCGGCGCCCACGCCGACAGCGTCACGACGTCCCCGTCCTCCAGGAACGCCCGCTTGCCGTCCGGGAGATCGAGGGGGTCCCGGCCGTTCCAGGTCAGCTCCAGCAGCGAGCCGCGCTGGCCCTCCTGGGGGCCGCTCACCGTGCCGGAGCCGTACAGGTCTCCGGTGCGCAGCGAGGCCCCGTTCACGGTCATGTGGGCGAGCTGCTGGGCGGCGGTCCAGTACATGGAGGAGAACGGCGGCTCGGACACCACATGGCCGTTGATCGCGACGGAGATGCGCAGGTCGTAGCCGCCGGGCTCGACCTCCGGCGCCGAGTCGTCCAGGTAGGGCAGCAGCGGGTGCGTGCGCTCGGGAGGCGCCACGCGCGCGTGCTCCAGCGCCTCCAGCGGGGTGATCCACGCCGACACCGAGGTGGCGAAGGACTTGCCGAGGAACGGGCCGAGGGGGACGTACTCCCAGGCCTGGATGTCCCGCGCCGACCAGTCGTTCAGCAGGCACAGCCCGAAGACGTGCTCCCGGAAGTCGTCCAGCGCCACCGGCCTGCCCTGCTCGGAGGGCACGCCGACCACGAAGCCGACCTCGGCCTCGATGTCCAGGCGGATCGACGGGCCGAAGACGGGTGCCGGGTCGCCGGGGCCCTTGCGCTGCCCGGACGGCCGTACGACGTCCTTGCCCGAGACCACCACCGTGCCGGAGCGGCCGTGGTAACCGATCGGCAGGTGCTTCCAGTTGGGGGTCAGCGAGTCCTCGGCGTCCGGGCGGAAGATCTGGCCGACGTTCCGGGCGTGGTTCTCGGAGGCGTAGAAGTCGACGTAGTCCGCGACCTCGAAGGGCAGGTGGAGGGTCACCGACGAGAGGGGGTGGAAGAGTGGTTCGATCGTCGAGCGGTTGGAGGGCACCGTCACCCAGGCCGTCAGCGCGCGCCGCACGTCCGACCAGGCCGTGCGCCCCGCGGCCAGCAGGGGGTTGAGGGTGGGCTGCGCGAGCAGGGAGACGTACGGCGAGCCGAGCGCGGCGGCAGCGGCGCCCGCGTCGAGGACATGGTCACCCAGCCGGACGCCGACCCTCCGCTCCTGGCTGTCGGCGGGCGAGAACACGCCATAGGGAAGGTTGTGCGGGCCGAAGGGGTCGCCCTCGGGGACGTCGAAGGGGGGCATGGGGTGCTGCCTCGCTCTCATCCGGGCCATGCATGGCACTGCGTTCCATGTGGTCGCACCACACGTTACGGCTGAGTTGCGTGTCTTGGGCAGTGCCGCAAGGTGTGCCCGGAAGGTTGCCCGGGCAGTGTCTAAAGAGTTCGCAATGTCCGAATAGGCCTTGTGGGAGGCGGCAATTCCGGCTTAGCGTCCTTTGGGGGACACGGACGGGGTGGGTCCGGTCCGTAGGGGGGGACACGTGGGGGGACCCGTGGCCGGAAACGCCGTCAGTGTGCCTTTCGAGGCGGACCGTGACGTGCCGGGCCTGATCGTCAAGTTCGGCGACTACCCGCTGCACCACGGCGGTGTCGGCGCGATCCGCAGCCTGGGCCGTCTCGGCATCCCCATGTATGCGATCACCGAGGATCCCTACACTCCCGCCGCCGCCTCCCGGTATCTCAAACGGGCGTTCGTCTGGCCGACGACCGGTGCCGAGGAGCCGGGCCTCCTGGTCGAGGGCCTGCTGCGCATCGGCCGCCGGATCGGCCGCCCGGCCGTCCTGATCCCGACGGACGAGGAGGCCGCCGTCCTCATCGCCGAGCACCAAGGCGATCTGGCCGGTTCCTTTCTCTTCCCGCCCGTCGACCCCGCACTGCCCCGCCGCCTGGCCAGCAAGCAGGGCCTGCACGAGCTGTGCGTGGAACACGGCATCGCGAGCCCCTCGGCCGCGTTCCCGGAGTCGTACGACGAGATCGTCGCCTTCGCCGACACGGCGCGCTTCCCGGTCGTGGCCAAGAACCGGGAGGCCTTCGTACGGCGCAGACGGCCCGCCGTCAACGGCACCACGAGGATCGCCACCCGCGAGGGCCTGCTCACCCTCGCCCGCGACTGGGGCGAGCAGCCCGGAGTGATCCTCCAGGAGTACCTGCCGAGGGAGGAGGCCGAGGACTGGATCGTGCACGCCGCCTTCGACGCGGACTCCGTCCCGCTCGCCCTCTTCACCGGCGTCAAGGTCCGCTCCTGGCCGCCGCACGCGGGCATGACGGCGAACGCGTACGTCGTCGACAATCCGGAACTCGCGGACCTCGCCGCGCGTTTCATCAAACAGATCGGCTTCAGCGGCATCGTCGACCTGGACCTGCGCTTCGACCGGCGCGACGGACAGTACAAACTCCTCGACTTCAACCCGCGCATGGGCGCCCAGTTCCGGCTCTTCGAGAACGAGTCGGGCGTGGACGTCGTCCGCGCCATGCACCTGAACCTGACCGGTCGGCCCGTGCCGGAGGGCGAACAGCGCGCCGGTCACCGCTACATCGTGGAGAACATCGACCTGCCCGCCCTGCTCGCCTACCGCCGCAGCGGCTATACGACGCCGCACGCGCCGGCGAAGGCGAGCGGGACGGAGCTGGCCTGGCTCGCGGGTGACGACCCGCTGCCGTTCCTCACGATGCTCGCCCGCTTCGTGCGCCCGGGCGCGAAGCACCTCTATCAGCTGTGGCGGACCAACCGCCGCGGCAGCAGTACCACCACCGCCACGAAGTAGGCAAGGCCACCAAGGTGGCGCACCGTGTCTCTGGGGAGGGACTTCGTGATTCGACCGGTTGCAGTGATCGGGGCGGGGCCGTTCGGCCTGTCCACCGCCGCCCATCTACGGGCGCGTGGCATCCCCGTCCGCGTCTTCGGCGACCCCATGGTCAGCTGGCGCGACCACATGCCCGAGGGCATGATTCTCAAGTCGACCCCCGCCGCCTCCAACCTCGACTGCCCGCAGCGCGGGCACACCCTCGCCGACTACTGCGATGCGGCCGGTATCCGCCGGCTGGTCACCGACGAGGACATCATCCCGGTGGAGACCTTCATCGCCTACGGCGAGTGGTTCCAGCAGAAGCTGCTGCCCGACCTGGAGCAGGTCCGCGTCGTCTCCGTCGACCGCGACAAGACCGGCGGATTCGAACTCAAGCTGGATTCGGGTGAGTTGTTCACCGCCCGCGCGGTCGTGGTCGCTACCGGCCTGTCGGGACTCGCCCACCTCCCGGCAGAGCTGGCGGGAGCCGCGGCCGACGGACCCGCGCCCACCGGCCCGGTCTCCCACAGCTCCCAGCACCACGACCTCACCCGCTTCGCCGGTAAGGAGCTGATCGTCGTCGGCGCCGGCCAGTCGGCACTGGAGACGGCGGCCCTCGCCGCCGAGGCCGGGGCCCAGGTGCGCATCGTCTCGCGCGGCCGCGGCCGGGTCGCCTTCGGCGCCCCGCCCTGGGAACAGCCGAAGTTCCGCCCCGAGTCCCCCTTCGGCCGTGCCTGGTCCCTGTGGGCGCTCAGCTACTACCCCCAGCCGTACCGCTTCCTGCCCGCACGGACCCGCCACTACCTGGTCCGCCGGGTCCTCGGCCCGCTCGGCGCCTGGTGGCTGCGCGACCGCTTCGCGGACAAGGTCCAGGTCCAGGAGGTCGAGCGGGTGCTGGGCACCGACGCCCCGGACGGCAGCCCGGTCCTCACCGTGCGGACGCACGGCGGACACACCGAGCAGCTGTCCGCCGACCATGTCATCGCGGCCACCGGCTACCACGTGAACATCGCCGCGATGGACTTCCTCGGCCATGAACTGCGCACCCGCCTCGCGGTGAGCCGGGGCACCCCCAGGCTCGGTGCCGGCTACGTCTCCTCCGTCCCCGGCCTGTACTTCACCGGCCTCCCCGCGGCGTCCTCCTACGGTCCGGTGATGCGCTTCGTCTGCGGCACCGCGTTCGCCTCGCCGCGCCTGGCCCAGCATCTGGCGGCGGCGTACGGATGAGGGCCGGAACCAGCCCCTGCGCGGCCTCGGCCGCCTGCTGCCACTGAAGGACCCCCTCGATCAGCCCGGGCGGGCCGGCGGCCCCGGTGGCCGCCACCTCCCGGCCCGGGCGGTACATGCCGAAGATCACGACGGGCAGCGGGCGGCCGAAGAGCTTCTCGACCCGGCCGTCCGCATGCAGCCGGCGGGCCGGCTCGACGCAGACACCCGCGAAGTGCTCCCGGAGCAGCTCGCGGCGGGTGTCCTGCTCGTTCGTCACCGCCGCCGTCCTCCTCGGACCACAGCCCGAGATCCTCGACCTCCGCCACGTACAGCCGGGCACCGACCGGGTCCTCGGGAACGTTCCCGAGCGTCTCGAAGCCGTCCCGCAGCCAGCGTGGTCTCGGTGGTGTGGCCGACGGCCGCATACGGACTTTCGCGCCGGTCTGTCACAACGTCCGCCCCCGCTCCGTCAGTGCAGTGAAAGCAACCCGGCGAGCACCACTGACACACAGGAGGCAGCACCATGCAGGCACGGATGACGAACCCGGCGTACGTCCTCCCGGCCGCCCTGAAGGGCATCGGCTCGGTCTTCCAGGGCATCGGCGAGGGCGGGCTGCCGCAGGAGCTGGCGGAGATCGTCGGGCTGCGGGCCAGCCAGATCAACGGGTGCAGCGCCTGTGTGCACGGCCACACGGTCAACCTGCGCAAGGCCGGCGCGAGCGAGGAGCGGATCGCCGCCGTCGGCGCCTGGCGCGAGGCGCCCTTCTTCAGCGACGCGGAGCGTGCGGCGCTTCAGCTGGCCGAGCGGGTCACGCGGCTCGCCGACCGTTCCGAGGAGTCGGTGCCGGACGCGCTGTGGGACGAGGTGGCCGATCACTTCGACGAGAAGCAGCTCTCCGCGCTGATCCTCACCATCTCGCTCACCAACATGTTCAACCGCATCAACACCACCATCAAGGAGCCCGCGGGCACCACTTGGGGCTGAGCAGTACACAAGTCCGGGAACATCAGGGTGAGTCGGCGGGGCGCGCTGTCCGTATTCTCTGATCATGGCCGCACCCCCCGCATTTGCATTGATCGCCACCGACCTGGACGGGACACTGCTGCGCGGTGACGACACCGTCTCCGACCGGTCGCTCGCCGCGCTCGCGAGGGCGACGCGGGCCGGTGCCCGGCATCTGGTGGTGACGGGCCGCCCGGCGCCCCGGGTGCGGCCCCTCCTGGACGGCCTCGGCTGCACGGGGCTCGCGGTGTGCGGGCAGGGCGCGCAGGTCTACGACGCCGGAGCCGACCGCATGCTGTGGTCGGTGCGCCTGGACCGGGAGCTCGCCGAGACCGCGCTCGGCAAGATCGAGGCCGAGGTGGGGCAGGTCTACGCGGCCGTCGACCAGGACGGCGTGGACGGGCTCACGCTGATCGAACCGGGGTATCTGATGCCGCACCCGACCCTGCCCGCCGTGCGGGTCGGCCGGCGCGACGACCTGTGGTGCGAGCCCATCAGCAAGGTGCTGCTGCGCCACCACACGCTGTCCGACGACGAGTTGGCGGCGATCGCGCGCTCGGCGGTGGGCTCGCTGGCGACGGTCACGATGTCGGGGCCGGGGACCGTGGAACTCCAGCCGTGCGGTGTCACCAAGGCGACGGGTCTGGCGCTGGCCGCCGACCACCTCGGGATCGCCGCCGGCCAGGCCCTCGCCTTCGGCGACATGCCCAACGACATCCCCATGTTCGACTGGGCCGGCCGTGGTGTCGCCATGGCCAACGCCCACCCCGAACTCAAGGCTGTAGCCGACGAGATCACCACGTCGAACGAGGACGACGGCATCGCCGTCGTCCTCGAAAGACTGTTCCCGACCGACTGACCGGGATATCAGCAGGGGTCTGCCGCGGGCGCCGGTCAGTAGGCGCTGAAGACGTTGTCGATCGACCCGTAGCGCGCGGCCGCGTAGTTGCAGGCGGCCGTGATGTTCGCGACCGGGTCGTAGATGTTGAACGACGTTCCGGCCACGTGGTAGGCGTTGAACGTCGGGTCGATGACCTGGAGCAGGCCCTTGGACGGGATGCCCGCGGCCGCGTTGGAGTCCCAGAGGTTGATGGCCGCCGGGTTGCCCGACGACTCGCGGATGATGTTGCGGTAGATGCCGTTGTAGCTGCCCGGGATGCCCTTCTGGGCCATGATCGCCAGCGACTCACGGATCCAGCCGTCGAGGGTGTTCGGGTACCCGGCGGGGGTGGTGGAGACCGTCGTGGCGGTGGGGGTGGCCGCGGAGGCGCTGGTCGCACCGATGAGCGGAAGGGCGAGCACGGCGGCGCCGGTGCCGACGACGGCGAGCTTGCGGACGAGGCGGTTGGTGCGAACGCGGCGAGGCTGAGCGGCAGCAGGCATGGCGAAGTTCCTCTCCGTCGCCTGCGAGGTGAGCTGTCGGGTTCGGGCTGGGGAGTGCCCGGCCGCGCCGCCGAGGCGGCACGACTTCACCCCTAGCCGTTCCGGTGACACATGTGCGTCTGCGACGTGTGCCGTCCGGTCCGGCGACTTACCTGGGTCCCCCGCTCCTGCCGTACGAATGAGTTCGTCGATGGGTGGTGTCAGGCGCGGCAGGATTCGGCGTTCGCCTGACTGGCCCGGAAGCTATGCGAGAGCACATGTCCGGAACAAGTACCGGATTCACCCAACGCGCCGGTTGACCTTGTTCTGCACCGTATGGGGTGCTTGATCCTTTGCGGTTGCCAATCCTCAACTGGCCGATACGGCAAGGGGGAACGGTGGGGGCGCCGGATGGGTGGGGGCAGGGGTGTGAGTGACCCAATTCACGAAATGGCAAAGCGTATCAAATCAGACATGGGGGATTCAGGAGGTTCGCTGGCCATAGTGCAAAAGGAGTAATCCGTTCACGGCTTGTTCGCGACAAAACGGACTAGTTCCTGTTAATCAATAGATGTCAGACCTTATTAGATGATCGAGAACTTACCGGCCGTGATCCGATACCGCCCGGGCTGGACCGGTGGGCGCTATCGGTGATCGAAAGAGGACCGGATACGCTGACTTGAGTGATGGCAGCGACCTATCGACAAACCGTGTAACGCCAGCAGACACCAGCAGACAGGAGACCCCCCGTGACCGTCGTCGGGCCGTTCGGGCTGAGCGTGCGGGACCAGGCTCTGGAAGCCGATGTCCAGGCCGGATTGGCGGCTGTCGAGGAAGGCTTGCTCGAAGCCACCAAGAGCGAGGTCCCGTTCATCACAGGGGCCGCGCAGCACCTCGTACGGGCCGGTGGGAAGCGGTTCCGGCCGCTGCTCGTGATGCTCGCGGCACAGTTCGGCGACCCGTACGCGCCGGGCGTCGTACCGTCGGCCGTCGTCGTGGAGCTGACCCACCTGGCCACGCTGTACCACGACGACGTCATGGACGAGGCCTCCGTGCGGCGCGGCGTGGACAGCGCCAACACCCGGTGGGGCAACTCCGTCGCGGTCCTGACCGGCGACTTCCTCTTCGCCCGCGCCTCCCAGATCCTCGCCGACCTCGGCCCCGAGGCGGTCCGGGTGCAGGCCCTCGCGTTCGAGCGGCTGGTCACCGGGCAGATCCTGGAGACCGCGGGACCCTCGGACGGCCGCGATCCGGTCGAGCACTACCTGGACGTGCTCGGCGGCAAGACGGGATCGCTGGTGGCGGTGTCGTGCCGGTTCGGCGCGATGATGTCCGGCGCCGACGAGACGGTCGTCGACGTGCTCACCCAGTACGGCGAACGGCTCGGGGTCGCCTTCCAGCTCGCGGACGACGTCCTGGACATCGCCTCCGACTCGCACGAGTCCGGCAAGACCCCGGGGACCGACCTGCGCGAGGGCATCCCGACGCTGCCCGTGCTCCGGCTGCGCGAGCGGGCCGCCCGCCTCGGCCTGCCCGAGGACCTCGCGCTGTGCGAGCTGCTGGACTCCGACCTCAGCGACGACGCCCGGCACGCCGAGGCGCTGACCGCGCTCCGTGCCCACCCCGCCCTCGAGCAGGCCCGCCGGGACACCGTCCGGTACGCCGAGGAGGCGCGCTCCGCGCTGGCCCCGCTGCCGGAGTGCGACGCCAAGGCGGCGCTGATCGAGCTGTGCGACGCGGTGGTGCACCGGGCCGGCTAGCCGCTGGTGCACCTGGCGTGAGGGCGGTGTCTCCCGCACGACCCCTACGGGTCGGGGGAGGCACCGCCCTCGCGTGTCATACCGCAGGCGTACACGGAGTTGGCCCCGAGGTCTGACGCTTCCGCACGGCCGATTTGGTCAGATGGAAACCACGGAAATCACCACTCCTCACCGATTCGGGTGAGAATGGCGGCTCAGGTGTACCAGCGTGAGGACAGCCGCCGCCGACGACGGAGGTAAGGCACAGATGGCACCGTACGAATCCGACGACGCAACGGCCGCCGCGCAGGACGAGGACCTGCGCTCCGGACGCCGTAAGGCCGCCCGGTACGTGGTCCCGGTCGCGGTGGTGGGGGTGGCGGCGGCCACGATCGGGCTGGTACCGGCCCTCGCCGACTCCGGCAACCCCGACCTGCCCAAGATCACCGCTCAGCAGCTCATCGAGAAGATCGCCAAGTCGGACGTGCAGCAGCTGTCCGGCACGGTGAAGGTCAGCACCGACCTCGGCCTGCCGAACCTCGGCGGCCTGGAGAGCAGCCTGGTCTCGGGGGCGGCCCAGGGCGGCGGCGACGGCTCCTCCGCGGACCCGAAGTCCAAGCTCACCGAGCTGGTCACCGGCACGCACACCCTGCGCGTGGCCGCCGACGGCCCGGACCGGCAGAAGCTGTCGCTGCTGGAGAGCGGCGCCGAGTACAGCCTCGTCCACGACGGCAAGGACGTCTGGGGCTACGACAGCAAGAGCAACGAGGTCTACCACGGCACCGCCGCCGACTCCGGCAAGGAGCACCGGGCCGAGCCGCCGGCCACGCCCAAGGACTTCGCCGACGAGGCCCTGAAGTCGGTCGACGACACCACGTCCGTGACCGTCGACGGCACCGTGCAGGTCGCCGGACGCGACGCCTACAAGCTGCTGATCAAGCCCAAGCAGTCCGGCACCACGGTCGGCGCGATCAGCATCGCCGTGGACGCGAAGACGGGTCAGCCGCTGAAGTTCACGCTGACGCCGAAGAGCGGCGGCGCCGCCGTGCTCGACGCGGGCTTCACCCAGGTCTCCTTCGCCAAGCCGGCCGCCTCCACCTTCGACTTCACCCCGCCCAAGGGCGCGAAGGTCACCGAGGACAAGCAGGAGTCCAAGGCGCCGGGGCACGCCCCGAAGCCCGGCGAGGACTTCGCCAAGGGCATGGACGGGGCCACCGTGCTCGGTAAGGGCTGGACGTCCATCGCCACCTTCGACACCGGCTCCAAGGGCGGCCTGCCGTCCGGCTCCAAGGGCGGCGCCTTCGGTGGCTTCCTCGGCTCGCTGGGCGACCAGGTCTCCGGCAAGTTCGGCAAGGGCACGGTCTTCTCCACCCGCTTGGTCAATGCCCTGATCACCGACGACGGCAAGGTGTACGCCGGTGCGGTCACCAAGGACGCGCTGGTGAAGGCGGCGAACGAAGCGAAGTAACCCTCCGGGGCCTGCGGGGTGGGTGTCCGGGACACCCACCCCGCAGGCACTCCCGGGACACGACGAAATCGAGGGAACGATGGACGAACCGTCCGCCAGGGAGCGGGACTCGGGGGACGCGGCGGAGCGGGACCCGCAGGACGCGCGGGCGCACGTCATCGCCACGCGCGGCCTCACCAAGCGCTACCGCGGCGGACAGCTCGCCGTCGACGGCCTCGATCTGACCGTCCCGGCAGGCAGCGTCTTCGGTTTCCTCGGCCCCAATGGCTCCGGCAAGACCACCACCATCCGCATGCTGATGGGCCTGATCGAGCCGACCTCGGGCACGGCCCGGGTGCTGGGCCGCCCCATGCCCCGGGCCACCCGCGCCGTCCTCCCGCAGGTCGGCGCGCTGATCGAGGGGCCGGCCCTGTACGGCTTCCTCTCCGGCCGGGACAACCTGCTGCGCTACGACGCCGCCGACCCGACCGCCGACCCGCGCACCCGGCGCGCCCGCGTCGCCGCCGCCCTGGACCGGGTGGGCCTCGCGGCCGCCGCCGGCAAGAAGGCGAGGGCGTACTCGCTCGGCATGAAACAGCGCCTGGGCCTGGCCGCGGCTCTGCTCCAGCCGCGCAGACTGCTCGTCCTGGACGAGCCGACCAACGGCCTCGACCCGCAGGGCATGCGGGAAATCCGCGCCCTGATCAGGGAGTTGGCCTCCGACGGTACGACCGTCTTCCTCTCCTCCCACCTCCTCGACGAGATCGAGCAGGTGTGCACGCACGCGGCGGTGATGACACAGGGCCGCCTCGTCACACAGGGCGCGGTGGCCGACCTGGCGGCCGGGGCGCGCGGCCGGCTGGCGGTGACCACGCCGGACCCGGGCGAGGCGGCCCGGGTGCTGAAGGAGCAGGGCGTCGGGGATGTCACCGTGGACGGCGACCGGGTGACCGGCGAGCCGCCCGCGCAGGACCTCGCCGAGGTGAACGCGGCCTTGGTCGCGGCGGGCGTCCGGGTCCGGGGCTTCACGCTCGAACAGGCCTCGCTGGAGGACGCGTTCGTGGCACTGACGGGGGAGGGCTTCGATGTCGCGGGCTGAGGCGCTTCAGACCCGGGCCGGACGCAGGCCGAGCCCGCTGTGGACGTTCGGGCTGTTGCGCAGCGAGTTGGTCACGACCCTCCGCCGCTGGCGCACGCTCGCGCTGCTCGCAGTGCTGGCGGCGGTGCCGGTGCTGGTCGGGATCGCGGTGAAGCTCGAGACGCGGGGCGGCTCGACGGCGGGCCCGGGCGGCGGCGACGGGCCGGCGTTCATCGCGCAGATCACCAACAACGGCCTGTTCCTGGTGTTCACGGCCCTGGCCGCGACCCTGCCGTTCTTCCTGCCGATGGCGGTCGGCGTCGTCGCGGGCGACGCGATCGCGGGCGAGGCGGGCAGCGGCACCCTGCGCTATCTGCTGGTCGCCCCGGCCGGCCGCACCCGTCTGCTGCTCACCAAGTACACGACGGTCATGGCCTTCTGTGTGCTGGCCACCCTGGTCGTGGCCGTCTCCGCACTGATCGTCGGTGCGCTGCTGTTCCCGCTCGGTGAGCTGACCACCATCTCCGGCACCCGGATCAGCTTCGCCGAGGGCCTCGGCCGGGCGCTGCTGATCGCCCTGGTCGTCGCTGCCTCACTGGTCGGTGTCGCGGCCCTCGGCCTGTTCGTGTCGACGCTGACCAACAGCGGCATCGCGGCGATGGCGACCACCGTGGGCCTGCTCATCACCGTTCAGATCCTCGACCAGATACCCCAGTTGCACGCGCTCCAGCCGTACCTCTTCTCCCACTACTGGCTGTCCTTCGCCGACCTGGTGCGCGACCCCGTCTACTGGGACGACCTGGTGAAGAACCTCGGCCTCCAGGCGCTGTACGCGGCCGTGTTCGGCTCGGCGGCCTGGGCGCGGTTCACGACGAAGGACATCAGCGCGTAGAAGGACACCAGCGCGTAGGGCGGGTGGGGTGCGCAGGGCGTCTCAGGCGTCCTGGTGCGGGAAGCGGGCGAGCGGTGCCTCCTGTGCGAAGAACGTCTTCGCGCGGGCCAGCGCCTCGGTGTCCTTGCGTACGTCCCCGGGCGCGGTGCCGTTGCCCAGCAGCACCCCGCCGAAGCGCATCCCCATGTAGGCGGCCGAGTTGTTGAGGGTGCCGGCCAAGGGGTCGGCGACCGACGGCTCCCGGTCCGCGAGCGCCGTGACACCCCACAGCGTGCGTCCGGCCAGGGTGGCCTTGAAGCCGAGGTCCGGCACGCGCAGCCAGCCCGACCAGTAGTCCAGGTAGCGCTTGGTGAGGCCGGACACCGAGTACCAGTACAGCGGCGAGGCGATCACGATGTCGGTCGCCGCGAGGGTGGCGTCGAGCAGCAGGCCGGTGGCGGTGTCCGAGGGCGGCCGTAGGTGGTCGCTGTCGTGGCGCAGGTCCACGAAGTCGGGCAGCGGGTGCTCGGCGAGGCGGATCCATTCCTGCTCTACCTCCCCGGGCAGTTGTTCGGCGGCCTCGCGGGCCAGCAGTTCGGTGTTGCCGTCGAGGCGGGCGCTGCCCAGGACGAACAGGAAGCGGCGGCTCATGGGTCCCCCAGAGTGAGCGTTGTCGTACCACGAATGCAGGTGTGTGCATTATATGCACACACAACAATCATGGGCCAGGGGGGCGGCTGGTGCGAGGCTGTGACGTCGCGGTGACGCGGGAGCCGAGCTGAGCCGACACACTGGTTGGCAGGACGCGTACGACCGGAGCGCGACGCCGGGGGAGTGAGGAAACCGATGTCTCGACTCAGCTTCGAGAAGAAGCGGGTGCAGCAGCCCGTGGCACACCCTGCGGTGGTGCATGTCCGGGTGTCCGGCGCGGGCAGCGCGTCGGTGGGCGGGACGGCGGTCGTGGCCGCACCGGGCGAGGAGATCCAGCAGGCCGTGCTGAACCACCTCCAGCGCCTGGCCATCAGTCTGGGCGCCCCCATACGCGCCACGATCCATGACGACCGCACCGGCTGCATGGTCCCCCTGGAGGTCTTGGCCGACGGTTCCAGCAGGGTGACGGGGGACCCCGTGCGGGTCGCTCCGCGGGTTGCGCCCGCTGAGGCGAAGGTGCGGGCGGCTGCGCCCGGCCCGTTGGGTACGGTGCAGGCGCCCACGGGGCAGTTCGGACCGGCGCCCGTCATGGACTCGCCGTCGACTCCGGCTGCCGCACCGGCCGCCGTGGACGCGCGCCCCGCCGCCGTCGCCGTGTCCGAGCCGGCCCCCGTACCCGCACGCACCCCGGAGCCTGCCCCCGAGCCGGCCCCGGAGGTCATCCCGGAGCCCGCCCCGGCCACGACCTCCGCCCCCACCCCCGCCCGTGGCTTCGACGCCGTCGCCGAGGAGGTGCTCGGGGACGAACCCGTGACGGAGACCGCGGAGGGGGCCGAGCTGCTCACCGGGCCGATGACGCGGATCAACGAGGCCGTTCGGGACGGTCGTATCGAGGCGGCGGCGGAACTCGCCGACCGCACGGTCGTCGAGGCCTCCGGTGTGCTGGGCCCGTCCCACCCCGAGGTGCTGCACCTGCGTGAACTGACCTCCTACATCGCCTACTTGGCGGGTGAGCCGGTCCGCTCCTTCCGGCTCTCCCTGGACCTTGCCCGCCTGCGCCGTCAGGCTCGGGACGCGGAGGCGGCCTACGGCAACGTGCAGAGCGCGGCCACCGCCTGGCGTGCGGTGCGCGACCCGGAGGAGGGCCTGCGGCTCGGCCGTGACCTGATCGACCTGTGGACGGATCTCACGGCGGAGCCGGGACCCGCCGCCGAGGACCTGCGGCCGCTGGAGTCCGCCCGCGCCCGTATGGTCCGCCTGACCGACCGCGCGGCCAGGGCGGCGCAGGTGTAACCGGCCGTACGACCCTGCGGCGGCTACTGAACGCAGAACTCGTTGCCCTCGGGGTCCGCCATCACCACCCATGCACCCGCGGGCTCCTGCACCTCACGCAGGACCCGCGCCCCCAGTGCCTCCAGCCGTGCCACCTCGTCCGCGCGCCGCCCCTGGCCGGCGTGCAGGTCGAGGTGGAGCCGGTTCTTGACGGTCTTGGCCTCCGGGACGCGCTGGAACAGCAGCCGACGCCCCAGCCCGGTGCCGGTGTCCGGGTCACAGGGATCGTCGGGGTGCCGTACGGCGATCAGGTCACGGAAGGCGGGGCGGCCGTGGTACTCGACGGCGGCCTCCCCGGGCAGCGCGCCGAGCGACAGCAGCCGTTCGACCAGGGCGCTGTTGTCCTCGGCCTCGTAGTGCAGCGCGGTGGCCCAGAAGTCGGCCTGCGCATGCGGGTCGGCCGCGTCGATGACGAGCTTCCAGTGCAGCGGGGCTGGTGTGTGTGTCGGCATGGGCACCACTTATAGCGCCCACGACTGACAACCGGCCCTCGGTCAGACGTCCACCGGAGCGGAGTCGGGCGTGTCGACGCGGGGCGGTACGACCATCGCCCGCGGCCTGCGCGCAGAGCGCAGGGCGTTCCAGGTGAGCAGGGTCAGCGCCAGCCAGACCAGCGCGAAACCGGCCCAGCGCTCGGGCGGCATGGCCTCGTGGAAGTAGAGGATGCCGAGCAGGAACTGGAAGACGGGGGCCAGGTACTGGAGCAGCCCCAGGGTGGACAGCGGCACACGGATCGCCGCCGCGCCGAAGCAGACCAGCGGCAGCGCGGTGACGATGCCGGTCGACGCGAGCAGGGCGGAGTGGCCAGTGCTGACGGTGGTGAAGGTGGAATCGCTGTGCGCCGTGAGCCAGAGCAGATAGCCGAGCGCGGGCAGGAACTGGATCGCGGTCTCGGCCGCCAGCGACTCGATGCCGCCGAGAGCGACCTTCTTCTTCACCAGCCCGTAGGTGGCGAACGAGAAGGCGAGACAGAGGGAGATCCACGGCGGACGGCCGTAGCCGACGGTCAGGACGACCACGGCGGCGAAGCCGACCCCGACCGCCGCCCACTGCACGGGCCGCAGCCGTTCCTTCAGGAGCAGCACGCCCATCGCGATGGTCACCAGCGGGTTGATGAAGTACCCGAGGGAGGCCTCGACCACATGGCCGGAGTTCACGGCCCAGATGTAGACGCCCCAGTTCACGGTGATGACGGCCGCGGCCAGCGCGACGAGCGCCAGCCGCCGCGGCTGCCGCAGCAGCTCCCCGGCCCAGGCCCAGCGCCGTATGACGAGCAGGGCGGCCGCGACGAAGGCGAGGGACCACACCATGCGGTGGGCCAGGATCTCCATCGCTCCCGCGGGCTTCAGCAGGGGCCAGAACAGGGGGACCAGCCCCCACATGCCGTACGCGGCGAAGCCGTTCAGCAGGCCTATCCGGTGCTCACTCCTGGACATCCCGGCCACGGGCCCCTCCCTCTCACTTCGTCCGCGCACGCGAGAACGAAGGTAGCGCCGAGCACCCCCTGCTGTCATGCCCGTTTCGCCATACGGTCATGACAGCAGGGGGGTGGTGGCGCTCACGGGGTCACCAGGGAAGCGGTCAGTCCTTGAGCGCGGCGGTGACCGCCTCGGCGAGCGGGGTGGTCGGGCGGCCCGCCAGGCGGGACAGGTCGCCGGTGGAGACGACCAGCTCGCCCTTCGCGATCGACGCGTCGACGCCGACGAGGATCTCGGCGAAGGGGGCGGGCAGCCCGGCGCCGGCCAGGATGTCCTTCAGGACCTCGCCGGTGACGGCGTTGTAGCCGATCTCCTTGCCGGTCTGCCGGCTCAGCTCGGCCGCGTACTCGGCGAAGCTCCACGCCTCGTCGCCGCCCAGCTCGTACGTCTTGTTCTCGTGGCCCTCACCGGTCAGTACGGCGACCGCGGCGGCGGCGTAGTCGGCGCGCGAGGCCGAGGAGACCCGGCCCTCGCCGGCCGCCGCGACGACCGCGTTGTGCTCCAGCACCGGGGCCAGGTTCTCGGTGTAGTTCTCGTGGTACCAGCCGTTGCGCAGCAGCGTGTACGGCAGGCCGGAGGCGAGCAGTGCCTCCTCGGTGGCGCGGTGGTCGTCGGCGAGCGCGGCCTTCAGGCTGCCCGGGGCGCTGGTGTACGCGAGCAGCGCCACGCCCGCCGCCCTGGCGGCGTCGATGACGACCCGGTGCTGCTGCACCCGGCCCTTGTCGAACTCGTTGCCGGAGATCAGCAGGACCTTGTCGCCGGCCGCGAACAGGGCGTCGAAGGTCTCGGGCGCGTTGTAGTCGGCGACGGCGAGCTTCACTCCGCGGGCCGCGAAGTCGGCGGCCTTGGCCTCGTCGCGCACGACGGCGGTGATCTGCTCCGCCGGAACCTTCTCCAGCAGCTGCTCCACGACGTGCCGGCCGAGGTGTCCGGTGGCTCCGGTGACGACGATGCTCATGGTGTCAGAACTCCTTGTGGGGGTGCCTAGGTCACTCACCCTAGGAGCTGCACTAACCAAGCGAAAGTACCCACTTTGAAGTAAGGTACTGGCATGGCAGTAAGTAACGCGCGGGCACGCACCGGAGCC
This sequence comes from Streptomyces cellostaticus, assembly GCF_001513965.1. Classification (GTDB taxonomy): domain Bacteria; phylum Actinomycetota; class Actinomycetes; order Streptomycetales; family Streptomycetaceae; genus Streptomyces; species Streptomyces cellostaticus. Next base: position 187,377 of record NZ_KQ948018.1, read on the forward strand.
GAGGCCGAGGCCCTGTGCCCCTACCGGCTCGTCCTGGAGCACGTCACCAGCCGCTGGGGCGTCCTCGTCCTGATCGAACTGCTGGAGGGCTCGCGGCGGTTCAGCGAGCTGCGCCGGGCGATCGACCAGGTGGGCCGCATCAGCGAGAAGATGCTCACCCAGACCCTCCAGACCCTGGAGCGCGACGGCCTGGTCCACCGGGACGCCAAGCCGGTCATCCCGCCCCGCGTCGACTACTCGCTCACCGGTCTCGGCCGCGAGGCCGCCGAGCAGGTGCGGTCCCTGGCCCAGTGGACGCACGACCGCATCGGCGAGGTGGAGAAGGCCCGCCAGGCCTACGACGAGGCCCGGGAACTCCGCTCCCGGGCCTCGTGATCGAAAAGCGGCGGTGTCAGCCGACGACCGTCCAGGTGTCCCCGCCCGCCAGCAGCGCGGCCAGATCGCCCTTGCCGTGCTGCTCGATGGCCGTGTCCAGCTGGTCGGACATCTGGACGTCGTAGACCGGCCGTTCGACGTTGCGGAACACCCCGACCGGGGTGTGGTGCAGCGTCTCGGGGTCGGCCAGCCGGGAGAGGGCGAAGGCCGTGGTGGGAGACGCGGCGCGCGCGTCGTGCACCAGGATGTCCGCCTCGTTCTGCGGGGTCACCGTCACCACCGACAGGTCGCCGGTCTGCCGGTCCCGTACGACCCCCCGCGTGCCGTCGGCGCCGAAGCGGATCGGCTGCCCGTGCTCCAGCCGGATCAGCGCCTCCTCGGCCTGCTGCTTGTCCTTCAGATGGTCGAAGGCGCCGTCGTTGAAGATGTTGCAGTTCTGGTAGATCTCGATCAGGGCCGTGCCCGGGTGGTCGGCGGCCGCGCGCAGCACCTCGGTCAGGTGCTTGCGGTCGGAGTCGATCGTCCGGGCGACGAAGGACGCCTCCGCGCCGATCGCCAGCGACACCGGGTTGAAGGGCGCGTCGAGAGAGCCCATCGGGGTCGACTTGGTGATCTTGCCGACCTCGGAGGTCGGGGAGTACTGGCCCTTGGTCAGGCCGTAGATCCGGTTGTTGAACAGCAGGATCTTCAGGTTCACATTGCGGCGCAGCGCGTGGATCAGGTGGTTGCCGCCGATCGACAGGGCGTCGCCGTCGCCGGTGACCACCCACACGCTCAGGTCCCGCCGCGAGGTCGCGAGGCCGGTGGCGATCGCCGGGGCGCGGCCGTGGATGGAGTGCATCCCGTAGGTGTTCATGTAGTACGGGAACCGGGAGGAGCAGCCGATGCCGGAGACGAAGACGATGTTCTCCTTCGCCAGGCCCAGCTCCGGCATGAAGCCCTGGACGGCGGCGAGGATCGCGTAGTCGCCGCAGCCCGGGCACCAGCGCACTTCCTGGTCGGACTTGAAGTCCTTCATCGACTGCTTGGCCTCGGCCTTGGGGACGAGCTGCAGCAGCCCGTTGCTGGCGTCAGTCATCGATGGCCTCCTTCAGCGCGGCGGCGAGCTGTTCCGCCTTGAACGGCATGCCGTTGACCTGGTTGTAGGAGTGGGCGTCGACCAGGTACTTCGCCCGGATCAGGGTGGCGAGCTGGCCGAGGTTCATCTCGGGGATCACCACCTTGTCGTACGACTTGACCACCGCTTCGAGATTGCGCGGGAACGGGTTGAGGTGGCGCAGATGGGCCTGTGCGATCGACTCGCCGGCCGCGCGCAGCCGCCGTACCGCCGCGGTGATCGGGCCGTACGTCGAGCCCCAGCCCAGGACCAGCGTCTTCGCCTCGTGCGGGTCGTCGACCTCGAGGTCCGGGACCTGGATGCCGTCGATCTTGGCCTGGCGGGTGCGGACCATGAAGTCGTGGTTGGCCGGGTCGTAGGAGATGTTGCCCGTGCCGTCCTGCTTCTCGATGCCGCCGATGCGGTGCTCCAGGCCCGGTGTGCCCGGGATCGCCCACGGGCGGGCCAGCGTCTGCGGGTCCCGCTGGTAGGGCCAGAAGACCTCGGTGCCGTCCTCCAGGGTGTGGTTCGGGCCGGAGGCGAACTGCACGCGCAGGTCCGGCAGCTCGTCCAGGTCCGGGATCCGCCACGGCTCGGAGCCGTTGGCCAGGTAGCCGTCCGAGAGCAGGAAGACGGGGGTGCGGTAGGTCAGCGCGATCCGGGCCGCCTCCAGCGCCGCGTCGAAGCAGTCCGCCGGGGTCTTCGGCGCGACGATCGGGACCGGTGCCTCGCCGTTGCGCCCGAACATCGCCTGCAGCAGGTCCGCCTGCTCCGTCTTGGTCGGCAGACCGGTCGACGGGCCGCCGCGCTGGATGTCCACGACCAGCAGCGGCAGCTCCAGGGAGACCGCCAGGCCGATCGTCTCGCTCTTGAGCGCCACACCGGGACCGGACGTCGTCGTCACCGCGAGCGAGCCGCCGAAGGCCGCGCCCAGCGCCGCGCCGATGCCGGCGATCTCGTCCTCCGCCTGGAAGGTGCGCACGCCGAAGTTCTTGTGCTTGCTCAGCTCGTGCAGGATGTCCGAGGCCGGCGTGATCGGGTACGAGCCCAGGAACAGCGGCAGATCCGCCTGCTGGGAGGCGCTGACCAGGCCGTAGGCCAGGGCCAGGTTGCCGGAGATGTTGCGGTAGGTGCCGACCGGGAAGGCCTTGGCGGCCGGGGCGACCTCGTAGGAGACGGCGAAGTCCTCGGTCGTCTCGCCGAAGTTCCAGCCCGCCCGGAACGCCGCGATGTTCGCCGCCATGATTTCCGGCTTCTTCGCGAACTTCGACTTCAGGAACTTCTCGGTGCCCTCGGTGGGCCGGTGGTACATCCAGCTCAGCAGGCCCAGCGCGAACATGTTCTTGCTGCGCTCGGCCTCCTTGCGGGAGAGGTCGAACTCCTTCAGCGCCTCCACCGTGAGGGTGGTCAGCGGCACCGGGTGCAGGTTGTAGCCGTCCAGCGAGCCGTCCTCCAGCGGGGAGGCGGGGTAGCCGACCTTCTGCAGGGCGCGCTTGGTGAACTCGTCCGTGTTGACGATGATCTCGGCGCCGCGCGGCAGATCGCCGATGTTCGCCTTCAGGGCGGCCGGGTTCATCGCGACGAGCACGTTCGGTGCGTCGCCGGGGGTGAGGATGTCGTGGTCGGCGAAGTGGAGCTGGAAGCTGGAGACGCCGGGCAGGGTGCCGGCGGGGGCGCGGATCTCGGCGGGGAAGTTCGGCAGGGTGGAGAGGTCGTTGCCGAAGGACGCGGTCTCCGAGGTGAACCGGTCACCGGTGAGCTGCATGCCGTCACCCGAGTCCCCCGCGAACCGGATGATGACCCGGTCCAGACGCTGGACATCCTTAGCTCCGCCCGGTTTGCGCTGCTCTCCCACGACGGTTCCGTCGGCCTGCTCCGCTGGGCTGCTGACCTGGCTGGTCACTGAACTGGACCTCCTTCGAGGCGGCTGTCCGGGGATGGTCGTCCCACGGACCATCCCAGGATCAACCCTACGTCGGTTAGGGTCGCCTTCCCGGGGCCATCCGTAGATTGGACGGCGTTTCGAGACGGCCTGTCGCGCTGGCTTCTCATGATTTCCCGCACCACTGGAGCGTCGATGGAGACGCTCTCAGCGCATTCCGCGCTTTTCTCGGGTTACCGCCCGCCTTCCACCCGGGTGTCCGGCTTCCACAGAAGCCGGACGGACTGACGCGGTGCTGACACAGTGTCAGGCCGTTACGAGTTCAGGTAGGTCAGGACGGCCAGAACACGCCGGTGATCACCGTCGCTCTGGGACAGGCCGAGCTTCTGGAAGATGTTGCTGACGTGCTTCTCCACGGCTCCGTCGCTGACCACCAGCTGGCGGGCTACGGCCGAGTTCGTCCGGCCCTCGGCCATCAGCCCCAGCACCTCGCGCTCACGCGGGGTGAGCCCCGCCAGGACGTCCTGCTTGCGGCTGCGGCCCAGCAGCTGCGCGACGACCTCCGGGTCCAGCGCCGTACCGCCCTCGGCCACCCGCACCACCGCGTCGACGAACTCCCGCACCTCGGCGACCCGGTCCTTGAGCAGATAGCCCACGCCCCGGCTGGATCCGGCCAGCAGTTCGGTGGCGTAGCGCTCCTCCACGTACTGCGACAGCACCAGCACCCCGAGCCCCGGGTGCGCCTTGCGCAGCCGTACGGCCGCCCGCACGCCCTCGTCGGTGTGCGTCGGCGGCATCCGTACGTCCGCCACCACCACGTCGGGCAGCGCGCCCTGCGCATCCAGGTCGGCGATGGTCTTGACCAGCGCCTCCGCGTCCCCGACACCGGCCACGACGTCATGCCCACGGTCGGTCAGCAACCGGGTCAGGCCCTCCCTGAGCAGCACTGAATCCTCGGCGATGACCACCCGCACCCTGTCCTCCACGATCTCCCGGCCCCCCACAGCCCGACCCTCCGACGACTGTCTGTTCGTACGGAAGTCCAGCATTCCAGCAATCGGGCCGCTTTGCTCAGGGGCCGGGAATTCGGGGCCGGGGTGTCGGGGCGCGAACGCGGGCGAGGGCGCTCAGGCCCGCCAGGGCAGTTCGGCGATCACGCGGGTGGGGCCGCCCGCCGGCGAGTCCACGACCAGGACTCCGTCCACCGCGTCCAGACGGCCGGCCAGACCCGCCAGGCCCGAGCCCCGGGAGGCGTCCGCGCCGCCCGCCCCGTCGTCCATCACCTGGATGAGCAGCCGGTCCTCGGAACGCCACACGTCGACCGAGGCGGTGCGGGCCCGGCTGTGCTTGCTGATGTTCTGCAGCAGCTCGGAGACGGTGAAGTAGGCGATGCCCTCGATGGCCGGCGCCGGCCGGGCCGGCAGGTCGACCTCCACCCGCACCGGCACGGTGCAGCGGGAGGCGACCGAGGACAGGGCCGCGTCCAGGCCGCGGTCGGTCAGCACGGCCGGATGGATCCCGCGCGCCAGGTCGCGCAGCTCCTGCAGGGCCGTCTTCACCTCGCCATGGGCGTCGTCCACCATCCGGGCCGCCGCCTGCGGGTCCTCCTGGAGCTTCTCCTTCGCCAGACCCAGATCCATGGCCAGGCTCACCAGCCGGGCCTGCGCCCCGTCGTGCAGGTCCCGTTCGATACGGCGCAGATCGGCGGCCGCCGTGTCCACCACGACCCCCCGGTCCGACTCCAGCTCCACGACCCGCGCCGACAGCCGCGAGGGCCCGAGCAGTCCGCGCACCAGCAGCCCGTCCACCGTCGTCAGCGCCCGTACGATCCACGGCGTGGCCAGCGTGAACAGCAGCCCGACCAGCGCGGTCACGGTGATCTCGAACGGGTTGTCGAGGTAGACGCTGTGGTGCTCGTCGCCGTACAGCTGCAGGCCGCCCTGGCCGCCGTACATCGGGAACAGCCAGAACCACAGCGGGTACGTCAGCAGCGCCCAGCCGTACACCCAGAAGTTCACCGCCACGACGAACGAGAACACCGCCCAGGGGAACTGCAGCAGCGCGTACAGCAGGTGCCGCCACGATGTGCCGCTCTTCAGTACCGCGCCCATCCACGCGAACACCCCGGGCTTGCGCATCCGCAGCGGTTCCGGGTCGGCCACCTCCAGGCGCAGCAGCGCGCGCGCCCGCGTGCGCTCCAGCGCGCCGAAGCCCCGGCAGCTCGCGAGCGCCCCCGCCAGCACCGGGATCCCGAGGAAGGTCACCAGCAGGCCCGCGCCGAGCGCCACCATGGTGACCGTCCAGCTGAACAGCACCACCGCGATCGGCAGGCTCAGCAGCACATACCCGAACTCGCGGCAGCTGCGCGCCTCGATCGGCGCCCGCAGTGCGGCGGGCAGCAGGTGGCGCCGTTCCCCGTCGGGGGCGGGGTGGCCGGATCCGGCCGGGTGCCCGTGTCCGTGCCCGTACCCCTGTCCGTACTCCGTGGCCATCGGTGTCGTCCCGTTCTGCTCGTCCTGCTTCTCGTCCTGACGGCGGTGCTGCCGTATCCCCAAGCCTGGTACGCCGCGGCTTCGCGGGCCATGGAGTCCGTCGGCGTCTTGGACCGGGGGTTTTCCCCACCCTGGGCACCTGGGGAGCGTGCCGTGGCGGCCGAGACGGTGCGGCCGCGGGGGTGCGGCTACTCCGTGCGGTCCCGCCAGGGCAGCTCTGCGGTGACCACCGTCGGGCCGCCGGCCGGGGAGTCGACGACGAACAGGCCGTCCACGGCGCCCAGCCGCTCCGCCAGGCCCTGCATGCCGCTGCCGCCCTCCAGCCGGGCGCCGCCGCGACCGTCGTCCCGGACCTGGATGAGCAGCCGGTCCGCCGAGCGCCACACCTCCACCGAGGCGGACCGCGCCCCACTGTGCTTGCTGACGTTCTGCAGCAGCTCGGAGACGGTGAAGTAGGCGATGCCCTCGATGGCCGGCGCCGGCCGGGCCGGCAGGTCCGCCGTCACCTTCACCGGCACGGTGCAGCGGGAGGCGACCGAGGACAGGGCGGCGTCCAGGCCGCGGTCGGTCAGCACGGCCGGATGGATGCCCCGGGCCAGGTCGCGCAGCTCCTGCAGTGCGAGCTTCACCTCGCCGTGCGCCTCCGACACCATCACCGCCGCCGCATCCGGGTCCTCCAGCAGCTTCTCCTTGGCCAGGCCGAGACCCATGGCCAGGTTCACCAGCCGGGCCTGCGCCCCGTCGTGCAGGTCCCGCTCGATACGGCGCAGATCGGCGGCCGCCGTGTCCACCACGACCCCCCGGTCCGACTCCAGCTCGGCGATACGGCGTTCCAGCTCGTCCGAGGGCGACAGCAGCCCGCGCACCATCGCCCGGTCCACGTTGGCCAGCCCCCGCGCGAGGAACGGCAGCACCGGCCACAACACGAACAGCGAGGTCAGCACGGTGCAGAAGGTGAGGATGCCCCAGGGCAGCCGGATGAAGTCGTACAGCAGCGTCCGCCAGCCCACCGGGTCCTTCAGCGCCAGCCACAGCCGCTGCACCGGCCCCCCGCCCCGGGCGATCGGCAGCGGCGTCGGTTCCTCGACCTGCACCCCGAGCAGCGCCCGGGACCGGGTCCGCTCCAGCTTGCCCAGCTGCCGGGCGCCCAGCAGAGCGAGGGCCAGCAGCGGCAGTCCGATCACCGTGAGGCTGAGCAGTCCGCCGACGAACACCACTGTGTACACGTAGGTGAAGCCGAACAGCGACACCGGCAGATTCAGAAGGAGATGCGCGATCTCCTTCCAGGTGTGCCGGTCGTAGGCGAACCGGACCGGAGGAAGGCGGTCGGGGCCGTCGGGCCGGCCGGCGGCGGAGGCGGGAGCGGTCATAGCGGCCAGCCTGCCGTGCCCGGCACCTCCTGCGCCATGCGGTCCGCCGCCTCTGCGCCCTGGGGAAAACCCCACCCCTCACACGGTCCACGCGTCTCATGCCGTGACGGGCCGCTTACCGTGTCTTTATCAGGGCCTAGACTCCCGTGCGTACAGATCCTCGAATCACGATGCAGCACAGGGTCACCAAGGTCACGAGGTCAGGGAGCGAGGGCGGACGGTGCGGGAGACGTTGGGGGACACGACGGTCGCCGCGGCGGACGTCGCTGCGGGCTACTTCCGGTCCTATTCGGTCGTGGGACTGCTCGCCGTCGTGGGCGTGCTCTTCGTCGCGGTCGCGTTCGGCGCCGGCCGCCTGCTGCGCCCGGTCGTGCCCACCCCCGAGAAGCTTCTGACGTACGAATGCGGCGTCGACCCCGTCGGCGAGGGCTGGGCCCACACCCAGGTCCGCTACTACGTCTACGCCTTCCTCTACGTGATCTTCGCGGTCGACTCGATCTTCCTGTTCCCCTGGGCGACGGTCTTCGCCGCCCCCGGCTACGGCGCGACGACCCTGGTGGAGATGTTCATCTTCCTCGGCTTCCTCGCCGTGGGCCTGCTGTACGCCTACAAGAAGGGGGTCCTGGCATGGACGTGAACCCGTCTGGTGCGGAGCCTCTCCTGCTTCCCGAGCCGAAGCGGCTGGGCGCGCTCGCCCGGCTCGCACCCGAGCCCATGAAGGTGGTCCTGAACTGGGGCCGCCGCTACTCGCTGTGGGTGTTCAACTTCGGCCTCGCCTGCTGCGCGATCGAGTTCATCGCCGCCTCGATGGCCCGCCACGACTTCATCCGCCTCGGCGTGATCCCCTTCGCGCCGGGCCCCCGCCAGGCCGACCTGATGGTCGTCTCCGGCACGGTCACGGACAAGATGGCGCCGGCCGTGAAGCGCCTGTACGAGCAGATGCCGGAACCCAAGTACGTCATCTCCTTCGGCGCCTGCTCCAACTGCGGCGGCCCGTACTGGGACTCGTACTCCGTCACCAAGGGCGTCGACCAGATCATCCCCGTCGACGTCTACGTCCCCGGGTGCCCGCCGCGCCCCGAGGCGCTGCTCCAGGGCATCCTCAAGCTCCAGGAGAAGATCGCCCGCGAGTCGCTGGAGGAGCGGTACAGGACTGCTGGGCCGTCCGCGGCTGCTTTGCAGAGCGGCCTGGTGAAGCCCCCGGCGCCCGCCCTGGAAGGGGACGCGCGATGAGCACGGCCGGCTGGCTGCCCGCCCCCGCCGAGGAACTCTTCGGCGCGGAGGCCACGGCCGAGGAGTCGTACGAGGTCCTGACGGTGGACGTCCCGCCGTCCTCCTGGCTCACCGCCCTGGAGACGGCTTGCACGACCCTGTCCTGCACCTACTTCGACTGGCTGAGCGCGGTCGACGAACCGGGCACGGGCTTCCGCGTCTGTGCCCACGTCGTCGCCCTCGCGCCGGTCCGCCGCCTGCTCCTGCGGACCACGGTCCCGCACGAGGCGCCGACGCTGCCCTCCGCCGTCGGCGTCTACGCGGGCGCCGCCTGGCACGAGCGCGAGACCCACGAGATGTTCGGGGTCGACTTCGAGGGCCACCCGCACCTGGAGCACCTCCTCCTCCCGGAGACCTTCGAGGGCCACCCCCTGCGCAAGGACTTCGTCCTGGCCGCCCGTGTGGCCAAAGCCTGGCCCGGAGCCAAGGAGCCGGGCGAATCCGAACACGGCGGCCCCAAGCGCCGCCAGATGCTGCCGCCCGGTGTCCCGGACCCGAACGAGTGGGGCCCGCTGAAGGGCCAGCTGCCTCCCGCCCCGGCCCGCCCGGCCCGGGCTGCGGGGCGCGCGGCGGGCGAACGTCCGGTACGCGCGGCCGGGGAGGGCGCCGCGGCCGCGGGCGAGCGTCCGGTACGGCGGGCCCGTACGGCGGCACAGGGCTCGGCCGGCCAGGCCGCCGGTGAGGCTGCTGCCGGAGCTCCCGAAGCTGCTGGGGCTGGTGCCCGGCCCCGTCGGATGAGGAGCGCGAGTGAAGGCTCGGTGAGCCAGGCGGCGGCGGAACCGGCCGCCGAGACCCCGGCGGCACCCGAGCCCGGCGCGGCGCCGACCGGTCCGCGCCGCGCGCGCAGCGCCTCGGCGGGCTCGGCCTCGCAGCGCGCCCAGGCACCGGAACCGCAGTCGCCCACCGAGCCCTCGGCACCGGACAGCTCCGCCCCCCGGAGCACGGCCCCGCGCAGCTCGGACGCCCCGTGGCACCACGCACGCCCGGCGTTCGACGAGCAGCAGGAGCCCGCGCAGGCACCGAAGCCGGAGCCGGAGCAGGCACCGAAGCCGAAGCCGGAGCAGGCACCGAAGCCGGAGCAGGCGCCGGAAGAGAACCGAGCACCCGAGCCGCAGCCCGAAGCACCCAAGGCAGCCGAAGACCACAGCACCCCCGACGACCCCACTGGAGGCCCGCAGTGAACGACGCGCTGGACGTCGCCCTGCGACTCCTGGTCGTGTTCGTCGTCTTCCTCACCTTCCCCCTCATCGTCGGCCAGACCGAGCACAAGGTGATGGCCCACATGCAGGGCCGCCTCGGCCCGATGTACGCGGGTGGCTTCCACGGCTGGGCCCAGCTCATCGCCGACGGCGTGAAGTTCGCGCAGAAGGAGGACGTGGTCCCGGCGGGCGCCGACCGCCGCGTCTTCCAGCTGGCCCCCGCCGTGGCCCTGCTGCCGTACCTGCTCGTCCTGCTCGCCATCCCGATCGGGCCGAGCGAGGGCGCAGTCGGCCAGGTGCTGGACGCGGGCATCTTCTTCGTGCTCGCGGTGATGGGCGTCGGCGTCCTCGGCTCGCTGATGGCCGGCTGGGCCAGCGCCAACAAGTTCTCGCTGCTCGGCGGCCTGCGCACGGCCGCCCAGCTGCTCGCCTACGAACTCCCGATGCTGCTCGCCGCGGCCTCCGTCGCCATGGCGGCCGGAACGGTCTCCCTCCCGGGCATCCTGCACGCCTTCCACTGGTGGTGGCTGCCCTGGCAGATCGTGGGCGCGATCGTGTTCTTCGTGGCCGGCCTCGCCGAGCTGCAGCGCCCGCCCTTCGACATGCCCGTCGCCGACTCGGAGATCATCTTCGGCGCGTACACCGAGTACACCGGCCTGCGTTTCGCGCTGTTCCTGCTCGCCGAGTACGCCGGAATCATCGTCCTGTGCGGTCTGACCACCGTCCTCTTCCTGGGCGGCTGGCACGGCCCGTGGGGCGCCGACGGCCTGGGCTGGCTGTGGACGCTGCTGAAGACCGCGCTCCTCGCCTTCGTCGTCATCTGGCTCCGCGTGACCTATCCCCGGCTGCGCGAGGACCAGCTCCAGAAACTCTCCTGGACCCTCCTCGTCCCCCTCTCCCTCGCCCAGATCGCCCTCACCGGCATCGTCAAGGTGGTGATCTCGTAATGGCTCCCTTCCCTGGCTCCGGTCTGGCCAAGGGCCTGGCCGTCACCCTCCGCACGATGATGAGGAAGTCCGTCACCGAGCAGTACCCGGACGCCCAGCCCGAGCTGCCGCCCCGTACCCGCGGTGTGATCGGCCTGTTCGAGGAGAACTGCACGGTCTGCATGCTGTGCGCCCGCGAGTGCCCCGACTGGTGCATCTACATCGACTCCCACAAGGAGACGGTCCCGCCCGCCGCGCCCGGCGGCCGCGAGCGCAGCCGCAACGTCCTCGACCGGTTCGCCATCGACTTCTCCCTGTGCATGTACTGCGGTATCTGCATCGAGGTCTGTCCTTTCGACGCGCTGTTCTGGTCCCCGGAGTTCGAGTACGCGGAGACCGACATCCGCGAGCTCACCCACGAGCGCGACAAGCTCCGCGAGTGGATGTGGACCGTGCTGGCCCCGCCCGCCCTGGACGCCGGCGCCGAGGAGCCGAAGGAGATCGCAGCCGCCCGCAAGACCGCCGAGAAGCTGGCCGCCGCGCAGGCCGAACCCGAGGAGGGAGAGTCGTGAGCCTCGCCGCAGCACAGCACGGCTTCCTGTCCCCGGCCGGCGTCGAGATCGCCTTCCTGCTCGTCGGCCTGGCCACCTTCGGCGCGGCCCTGGTCACCGTCACCACCCGGCAGCTGGTGCACGCCGCCCTGTGGCTGGTGGTCGCCCTCGGCGGCCTCGCCGTCGAGTACCTCCTGCTCACCGCCGAGTTCATCGCCTGGGTGCAGGTCCTCATCTACGTCGGTTCCGTCGTCGTCCTCCTCCTGTTCGGTCTGATGCTCACCAAGGCCCCCATCGGCCGCTCCCCGGATGCCGACTCCGGCAACCGCTGGGCCGCCCTGGCCGTCGCGGTCGCCGCCGCCGGCGCCCTGGTGTGGGTGGTCGTCGACGCCTTCCGTACGACCTGGATCGACCTGAAGGGCCCGGCCGCCGGCAGCACCCGCGTCACCGGCGAGAGCCTCTTCCAGAACTGGGTTCTTCCCTTCGAGGCCCTCTCCGTCCTCCTCCTTGCGGCCCTGGTCGGCGCGATCGTCCTGTCCCGCAAGGCGAAGGCGGACGAGGCCTTCGGCACATCGGCCACCGCGGACACTCCCGTGGCCCTCCCCGGCGAGAAGGAAGGCGCCCGCTGATGCACCTCGTCTATCCCGCCGTCCTCTCCGCCCTCCTGTTCTGCACCGGCCTGTACGGCGTGCTCGCCCGCCGCAACGCGATCCTGGTCCTGATGTCGGTCGAGCTGATGCTCAACGCCGTCAACCTCAACCTGGTCGCCTTCGACGTCTGGCTCAGCCGGGCCGCCGAGGAGACCCTGCATTCCGGTCAGGCGCTGACCCTGTTCACCATCGCCATCGCCGCCGCCGAGATCGGCATCGGTCTCGCGATCGTGCTCGCCGTCTACCGCAACCGCGGAACCTCCGACATCGACAAGCTCCGCGACACCGCCGAGGGTCCCGAGACCGAAGGCCCCGACACCTCCGCGGCCGAGAAGGCTGAGGCCACCGCGTGACCACGACCACCCTCGCCGTCCTCGTCCCCCTCCTGCCGTTCCTGGGCGCCGCGGCCGGCCTGCTCCTGGGCCGTACCGCCCCCGGTTTCGTCCGCCCGCTCGCCGTCCTGCCCACCCTGGCCGCGCTCGCGGCGGCCGCGCTGGTCGCCGTACGCCAGGGCGGTGACCAGGCCATCGACGCCCACACCGAGCTGACACCCACCGGCTCGGTGCCGATCGAGTTCGCCCTGCACATCGACGGCTTCGCCGCGCTCGTCGCCGTCCTGGTCGCCTTCGTCGCCGCCTGCGTGCAGATCTACTCGACGGGCTACCTGCGCGAGGACCCGCGCTACCCCTCGTACGCGGCCCTCGTCTCCCTGTTCACCTCCGCGATGCTCCTGGTCGTCTACTCCGGCGACCTGATCGTGCTGCTGGTCGGCTGGGAAGTCATGGGCATCTGCTCCTACTTCCTCGTCGGCCACTACTGGGAGACCCCGGAGGCCCGCGCCGCCTCCCTCAAGGCCTTCCTGGTCACCAAGCTCGGTGACGTGCCGTTCCTCATCGGCCTGTTCGCCCTGGGCACGGATGCCGGATCGTTCCGCATCACCCGCGTCCTCGGCGCCGTGGCGAGCGGCGGCATCGACCACCCGACCCTGATCGCCCTGCTGCTGCTCGCGGGCGTGGCCGGCAAGTCGGCGCAGTTCCCGCTGCACACCTGGCTCCCGGACGCGATGGCGGGCCCGACGCCCGTCTCGGCGCTGATCCACGCCGCGACGATGGTGGCCGCCGGTGTCTACTTCATCGCCCGTCTCCTCCCGGTGTTCGAGGCGTCCCAGGCCGCGATGGTGGTCCTCGCCGTGATGGCGGCCGTGACGATGACCGGCTCCGGCCTCGCCGCGCTCGCCCAGGACGACATCAAGCGCGTCCTTGCCTATTCGACGATCGGCCAGCTCGGCTACATGACCGGCGCCCTCGCCGTCGGTGACCGCGGTGCCGCCGTCTTCCACCTCCTGTCGCACGGCGCCTTCAAGGCGCTGCTGTTCCTCGCCGCCGGCGTGATCATCCACGCCGCCGGCACCAACTCGCTGGCCGCCATGTCCCGGATGAGCCACCTGCGCGACCGCGTCCCGGACGCCTACTGGACGATGACGGTGGCGCTCCTCGCGCTCGCCGCGATCCCTCCCTTCAGCGGCTTCTTCTCCAAGGAGTCCGTCCTCGGCGCCGCCGAGCACGTCGCCACCGGCCACACCGATCACGCCCCCGGCGCGGCGGGCTGGATCGTCCTCGTCGCCGGCCTGCTCACCGCCCTGCTCACCGCGGCCTACGCCACCCGGCTGTGGCTGCTGGCCTTCCGCGGCCGGGGCGCCGAGGCTCCCGACCACGGCCGCCAGCCGCTGACGATGACCGCGGTGCTCTGGGTCCTCGCCGTGCCGTCCCTCGCCTTCGGCGGGCTGGCCTACCGCTCGCTGCCCGGCTGGTTCGACGGTCGTGACCTGACCCCGACGCTCCTCACCTCCATCCTCGGCACCGGCCTCGCGCTGGTCGGCGGACTCCTCACCTACGGCGCCTGGCAGCGCACCAGCGCGCTCGCCGCCCGCATCCCGCTGGGCGCGGTTGCGGCCCATCCCGAGGACGGCGCGGGTCTGGTCGAGGCCGAGGCCATCGCCAGCCACGAGCCGGTCTACGGCAACATCGCCTACGCGCCCGACGCGGCGGACCCCGGGCGGCTGCTGCTCGGCCCGCTGTACCGGCACGCGGCCGTCGGCTTCCACCTGGACGCCCTGTACTCGGCGCTGTTCGTCCGCCCGGTCCAGGCCGGAGCGAGTCTCGTCCGGTTCCTCGACCGCGAGGTCGTCGACACCTACGTCCAGGGCGCTGCCGCCCTGCCCCGGCTGCTCGGGGCCGCCGTGCGGCGCGCGCAGACCGGCAATGTGCAGACCTATGTGAGCGCGCTGCTCGCCGGCACCGTCGTCCTGGCGGTCGCCGTCCTCCTCGTCGCCACGGGAGCGTGAGCAGGCGTGATCGATATCAACGAGTCCGTGATGCAGTTCCTTCTGGCATTCGTCGTCGCCGGCCCGCTCCTCGGTGCCGTCGCCGCCCTCCTGCCGGCCCCGCCCGGGCTGAAGGGGAAGTCGCCCGAGCAGGCCGTGCTGCGGCACGGTGTGACCGTCACCGGCGTGATCCTCATCGCCGCGATCGTCCTGGCGCTCGGCTTCGACCACGACCATCCGTCGAAGATGCAGGCCACGACCGACATCAGCTGGATCCCCGCACTCGACGTGCGGATCCACCTCGGCATCGACGGCATCTCCCTCCCCCTTCTGGTCCTGACCGCGCTGCTGACCTTCCTCTGCGCGCTCTACTCGTACTTCAAGCTGCCGTCGGGCCCGTCCCCGAAGGCGTTCGTCGCGCTGCTGCTCCTGCTCGAGTCGGGCACCCTCGCGACCTTCGCCGTCCTCGACCTGCTGCTGTTCTTCCTCGCGTTCGAGATGGTGCTCATCCCGATGTACTTCCTCATCGCCCGCTGGGGCGGCGAGGGCCGGACCCGGGCGGCGTGGAAGTTCATCCTGTTCACGCTGCTCGGCTCCGTCGTCATGCTGCTCGGCCTGCTCCTGATCGGAATCAAGGCGGGCACGTTCGACATGGTGGCACTCGCTACTGACAACGGCCGGTCGCTGACCACATCTGTGCAGGTCATCGCCGTTTTGGCGATCGGGATCGGGCTCGCGGTCAAGACGCCGATGTGGCCGCTGCACAGCTGGCTGCCCGACGCCCACACCGCCGCGCCGACCGTCGGCTCGGTGCTGCTGGCCGGTGTCCTGCTGAAGGTGGGAACGTACGGGTTCGTCCGCATCCTGTTGCCGATCGCGCCGGACGGCTTCCACACCTTCGCGCCCTACCTCGCCGCGTTCGCCGTCGTCGGGATCATCTACGGGTCCCTGGCCTGTCTGGCCCTCGCCAAGCAGGGTGCGAAAGGCGATCTGAAGCGGCTGATCGCCTACTCCTCCGTCGGGCACATGGGCTTCGTCCTGCTGGGCATCGCCACCATGACCCCGACCGGTGTGAACGGCGCCCTCTTCGCCAACATCGCCCACGGCCTCATCACCGGCCTCCTCTTCTTCCTGGTCGGCGCGCTGAAGGACCGCACCGGCAGCACCGACCTCGACACCCTCGCCGAGGAGAGCGGCGCCGCCCTGTACGGCAAGGCCCCGCGCCTCGGCGGTCTGCTCGCCTTCGGCGCCGTCGCCTCGCTCGGCCTGCCCGGACTCGCCGGGTTCTGGGGCGAGATGCTGGCCCTGTTCGGCGCGTTCAACCCCGCCGCCGACCTCAGCCGGCCCGCGTTCCTCACCTTCATGGCGATCGGCGCGTTCGGCACCCTGCTGACGGCCGCGTACATGCTGATCGTGGTCCGCCGGGTGTGCATGGGCGCCGTACCGCAGGACATGCCGAAGCTGGCGGACGTCCACGGCTACGAGTTCGCGGCCTGGACCCCGCTCGTCGCCCTCACCGTCGTCGCCGGACTGTGGCCGAGGGCCCTGCTCGGTCTGACCGACCCGGCCGTGCAGCAGTTGCTCGCAGGAGGCACCCGATGAGCGCCCTGGCCCAGCCGCTGGCCCAGTCCGCGGTCCAGTCCGTCGACTGGCTCGCCATCGCCCCGCCCACCATCGCCGCGGTGGTCGCACTCGCGGTGCTCGTCGCCGACCTGTTCGTGCCCGAGGCGCGCAAGCCCCTCCTGGGCTGGGCCTCCGTGGCGGGCCTCGCCGCCGCCGCGCTGATGCTGCTGCCCCTCCTGGACGGCGACCGCAGCACCTTCTGCCTGACCGGCCACGCGCGCGTGTGCAGCTACACCGCCGACCACTTCACCCTCGTCATCCAGTTCCTCGTCCTCGGCGGCGCCCTGCTGGCGGCCCTGCTGTCGGTCACGAACCTCAAGGACGAGCAGCGGCGCGTCCCGGCGGGGGAGTTCTGGTTCCTGCTGCTGTCCTCCGCGGCCGGCGCCGCCCTGCTGCCCGCCTCCCGCGACCTGGCCACCCTGATCGTCGCCCTGGAGGTCGCCTCCCTGCCCGCCTTCGCCCTCGTCGGCATCCGGCACGGCGACAAGAGGTCCTCCGAGGCGGCCCTGAAGTTCTTCCTGTCCTCGGTCACCGCCACCGCGGTGAGCCTGATGGGCATCAGCTTCGTCTACGCCTCCACCGGCACCCTCTACCTCATCCAGGTCGCCCAGCGCATCCAGCACGTCGACGGGCAGCTGCACACCCTCGCCCAGACCGGTGTCGTCCTGACCCTCGTCGGCTTCGCCTTCAAGACGGCCGCCGTCCCGTTCCACTTCTGGGTGCCCGACACGTACGTGGGCGCGCCCCTGCCGGTCGCCGCCTACCTCTCGGTCGTCGGCAAGGCGGTCGGTTTCTCCGGCCTGATCCTCGTCACCGTCGTCGCCCTCCCGTCGTACGCCGACGTCTGGGGGCCCGCGCTCGCCGCCCTGGCCGCCCTCACCATGACCGTCGGCAACGTCGGTGCCCTGCGCCAGCAGGCCACGCGCGCGTACAGCGCCGTACGGCTGCTCGCCTGGTCGTCCGTCGGACAGGCCGGCTACCTCCTCGTACCGATCGCCGCCGCCGGGTACGCCAAGGACGCCCAGAAGGCCATCGGCTCCACCGTCGCGTACGCCCTCATGTACGCCGCCGTGAACCTCGGCGCCTTCGCGGTGGCCGCCCTGGTGGGCCGTACGAAGTCCCTCAACCGGATCAGCGACTACCGGGGCCTGTACGCGTCCAACCCGGCCGCGGCGCTTCTGCTGGCCTTCTTCCTGCTGTGCCTCGCCGGGCTGCCGCCGGGCGTGATCGGCCTGTTCGCCAAGGTCACCGTGTTCTCGGCGGCCGTCGACGCCGGACTGGGCTGGCTCGCGGTGGTGATGGCCGTCAACGTGGTGATCGCCCTCTTCTACTACCTCCAGTGGACGGCCCTGCTGTTCCGCGCCCCCGAGGGCGAACCCGCCCGGCACCGGGTCCCGGCACCCGTGACCGCAGCGCTCGCCCTCACCGGCGTCCTCGGTGTGGCCCTCTCCGGCGCGCCCCAGCTGGTCCTGCGGTTCGCGGCCACCGGCCTGTTCTGAGGACCCGCCACGCGCGCGTGAGGCACGGCTGCGCGCGCGTGGGGCACCCGTGCTCCCCCGCGCGCGCAAGGCCGTAAGAACGCGCGCGCAAGGCCGTAAGAGCACGTCACCCGTACGGCAGACGCGCGCCGCCGCCTGCACAAGGGAACTTGCGGTGGCCACCTGGCGTTGACCAGAGCGGGAGGGTCCACTGGACCAAAGGGTTCCCCTGCTGCACGACTTGGAGGGCGTACCGTGCACCGCCGGCACAACGGGCTAAGGACCGCAGTACTCCTCGGGGGACTGTCCGCGCTCATCATCGTCATCGGCAGCTTCTTCGGCCGTATGGGGCTGATCGTGGCGGTCCTGATCGCGCTGGGTACGAACGCCTACGCGTACTGGAACAGCGACAAGCTGGCGCTACGCGCGATGCGTGCCCGCCCGGTGAGCGAGTTCGAGGCCCCCGCGCTGTACCGGATGGTCCGTGAGCTGTCCACGCAGGCCCGCCAGCCCATGCCCCGCCTGTACATCTCCCCGACGGAGGCGCCCAATGCCTTCGCCACGGGCCGCAACCCGCGCAACGCGGCGGTGTGCTGCACGGAGGGCATCCTGCGCCTGCTGGACGAGCGTGAGCTGCGCGGTGTCATCGGCCACGAACTGAGCCACGTCTACAACCGCGACATCCTGATCTCCTCCGTGGCCGGCGCCCTCGCCTCGGTGATCATGTTCCTGGTCAACTTCGCCTGGCTGATCCCGGTCGGCCGCTCGGACGACGACGACGGCCCGGGCCTGCTCGGCATGCTGCTGATCATGATCCTGGGCCCCATCGCCGCCAGCCTCATCCAACTGGCCATCAGCCGCTCTCGGGAGTACGAGGCCGACGCCTCGGGCGCCCAGCTCACCGGCGACCCGCTGGCCCTCGCCAGTGCCCTGCGCAAGCTGGAGACCGGCACCCAGCAGCTCCCGCTGCCCCCCGAGCCCAGGATCGAGACCGCGAGCCATATGATGATCGCGAATCCCTTCCGCCCGGGCCAGGGACTGTCCAAGATGTTCTCCACGCACCCGCCCATGGCGGAGCGCATCGCCCGGCTCGAGAAGATGGCAGGTCGCAACCAGTGAAGACCATCCTGAACATCATCTGGCTCGTCCTGAGCGGTTTCTGGCTGTTCCTCGCCTACCTGCTCGCGGGCGTGCTGCTGTGCATCACGATCATCGGCATCCCCTTCGGCATCGCCGCCTTCCGCATCGGCGTCTACGCCCTGTGGCCCTTCGGGTACACCACGGTCGAGCGCCGGGACGCGGGCGCGCCCTCCTGCGTCGGCAACGTGCTGTGGCTGGTGCTGGCCGGCTGGTGGCTGGCCCTCGCCCACATCACCACCGGTATCGCCCTGTGCCTGACGATCATCGGCATCCCGTTCGGCATCGCCAACTTCAAGCTGATCCCGGTCTCCCTGCTGCCGCTGGGCCGCGAGATCGTCCCCACGGACCAGCCGTTCGCGACCCGCTGACGGGGCGTCGGCCGCTAGGGACGCGAAGACCCGTCCGCGCCGCGTCCCGCCCACCACTGTCGTACGCCGTAGGCCACCACACCGACGGCCAGCACGCCCGCCCCCACGGCGACCGAGACCGCCGGCAGTGCGAACGCCAGCGTCGCGCAGCCCAGCAGCCCCACCGCCGGTACCGCCCGCGCCGAAAAGGCCGGGCTCAGCGTCCAGGCGGAGACGTTGGCCACGGCGTAGTAGGCCAGCACGCCGAACGAGGAGAAGCCGATCGCGCCTCGTACGTCCACCGTGGCGGCCAGTACGGCGACCGCCGCGCCCACGGCCAGCTCCGCCCGGTGCGGGACCTGGAAGCGCGGATGCACGACGGCCAGCGCGCCGGGCAGATGGCCGTCGCGGGCCATGGCGAGCGTCGTCCGGGACACACCGAGGATCAGCGCGAGCAGCGACCCCAGCGCGGCCACCGCCGCGCCCACCCGCACGACGGGCGCGAGACCCGGCACCCCGGCCGCCCGCACCGCCTCGGCCAGCGGCGCCGCCGCCTGCCCCAGCCGGTCTGCGCCGAGGACGCCGAGAACGGCCACGGCCACGCACACGTACACGACCAGAGCGATGCCGAGGGCCAGCGGGACGGCCCGCGGAATGGTGCGCTCCGGGTCCCGCACCTCCTCGCCCAGGGTCGCGATCCGCGCATACCCGGCGAACGCGAAGAACAGCAGACCGGCCGCCTGAAGCACCCCGCCCACGCCCGAGGACAGCCCGATGCCCAGCCGTCCGGCATCGGCCTGCCCGGAGGCCAGGCACACGACCACCACGGAAGCGAGGACGGCCAGCACCACGGCCACGATCACTCGCGTCAGCCAAGCCGACTTCTGGATGCCGCCGTAGTTCACGGCGGTCAGCGCCACCACGGCCGCCACCGCCACCGCGTGCGCCTGCCCCGGCCACACGTACGACCCCACCGTCAGCGCCATGGCCGCGCAGGAAGCCGTCTTGCCCACCACGAACGCCCAGCCCGCGAGATACCCCCAGAACGCGCCCAGCCGCTCCCTGCCGTACACGTACGTCCCGCCCGACGCCGGATAGCGGGCGGCCAGGCGGGCCGAGGACATGGCGTTGCAGTAGGCCACCACGGCCGCGACGGCCAGCCCCAGCAGCAGCCCCGGCCCGGCGGCGCGGGCGGCCGGGCCCAGGGCGGAGAAGACGCCGGCGCCGACCATCGAGCCGAGGCCGACGACCACGGCGTCCCGTACGCCCAGGGTGCGTCGCAGGCCGGTGCCGGAAGGTGTCATGCGCCGCACCCTACTGATCGCCGCAACCGGGCGGCGGACCCGTGGCGTCCTCTTCATCGACACGGCACGAACACGCGCGCGAGGGTCAGCCGATCCTCACCGGATTCTCAGAAGACGCACCGTGCGACCCCAGCGCGGAAGGGCAGGTTCACGGCATGAGCATCATCGGTTGGATCATCCTGGGACTGCTGGCCGGAGCCATCGCCAAGGTCCTGCTGCCGGGCCGTGACCCAGGCGGCTTCATCGGTACGACCCTCATCGGCATCGCGGGCGCGTTCATCGGGGGCTGGATCTCGGCCCGCTGGCTGCACCACCCGATCACCAAGAACTTCTACGACGGCGCGACCTGGGCCGCCGCCATCGGCGGCTCGCTCGTCCTGCTGATCGTCTACCGCCTCCTGTTCGGCAACTCGCGCAACTGAGGCACCTCGCGCAACTGAAGGGTGAGCACCGCCGGGTGCCCACCCTTCCTGCTCAGGTCCTGCCGGCGTTCTACCGGTAGTTCACGAACTGCAGCGCGAAGTCGAAGTCCTTGCCCTTCAGGAGGGCGATCACGGCCTGCAGGTCGTCGCGGCTCTTGGAGGTGACCCGCAGCTCCTCGCCCTGGACCTGGGCCTTCACGCCCTTGGGGCCCTCGTCGCGGATGATCTTCGCCACCTTCTTCGCGTTCTCCTGGGAGATGCCCTCCTGGATCGACGCGAAGATCTTGTACTCCTTGCCGGAGAGCTGGGGCTCGCCCGCGTCCAGCGCCTTCAGCGAGATACCGCGCTTGATCAGCTTGGACTGGAAGACGTCGAGGACAGCGTTGACCCGGTCCTCGGAGTTCGCCTCCATGAGGATCTTGTCACCGGACCACGAGATCGAGGCACCCACGCCCTTGAAGTCGTAGCGCTGCGAGATCTCCTTGGCGGCCTGGTTGAGGGCGTTGTCGACCTCCTGCCGCTCGACCTTCGAGACGATGTCGAAACTGGAGTCGGCCATGTCCTGTGGCTCCTTGTATCCGGGTGCGTATCGGGTGCGTGGCGGCGGCCGCCGAGCCCGGCACGGCGCCGGACCGCATCCGCACCAGCCTAGCCACCTCGCGACCCTAGGGGTGGAGATCAATCGGGTGGCGAAGCACCCCCCGGCATCGGGTATTGTTTACGTCGTTGCCAGGGAGCACCGCCGAAAGGCGGTTCGAACGGCAGCAAACCCGGCGGTGTGCCCGAGCGGCCAAAGGGAGCAGACTGTAAATCTGCCGGCTCAGCCTTCCCAGGTTCGAATCCTGGCGCCGCCACTTGGGGAAGACCCCCTTCGACTGTGGAAACACAGCGGAGGGGGTCTCTTCGTATGGGCTTCGCCCCGGCGCGGGGCACACTGACGGCATGTCCTCCCGTCGTAGAACCTGTCCCGTGTGCCGCCGTGAAATCGCCGTCGTCGCGGGGCGCTTCGCGCGGCACGATCCGCCCGGGGCGCGGGAGAACGCGGAACTCGTCTCTTGTTCCGGGTCCCGGCAGCAGGCGCAACTCGGGGCGGTCCAGCCGTCGTTGGACGGGTACGCCGTGCCGGACTTCCCCGGGCAGCTGCCACTCTTCTGACGGGTGAACGGCAGGAGGCCGGGCTCAGTTCCCCGCGACCGACTTCACGGCGACCGACACCGGCGTCGATCCGCTGATCAGCTCCAGCGTCAGGCCGGCCGTCGCCGAGGTGTCCACCAGCTCCGCCAGTACGGCCGCGACGTCGTCCCGAGGGATCGAGCCGCGCCCGGTGTGCGCCTCCAGGCGGACCAGGCCGGTGCCCGGCTCGTCCGTCAGCGTGCCGGGCCGCAGGATCGTCCAGTCGAGCGCCTCCTGGCGGGTGACGTATGCGTCGGCCTCGCCCTTGGCGCGCAGGTACACGTCGAAGACGTCGTCGCCCTGGTGCGTGGGGTCCGCGCCCGTCGAGGAGACCACCACGAAGCGGCGTACGCGCGCGCGGACGGCCGCGTCCGCGAACAGCACCGCCGCGGCCTTGTCCACCGTCTCCTTGCGGGCCGTGCCGCTGCCCGGGCCCGCACCGGCCGCGAAGACCGCGGCGTCCGCGCCCTGCAGGTGTGCCGCGACTTCCTCCACCGAGGCGGACTCCAGGTCGAGCAGGACCGGTTCGGCGCCGGCCGCCCGCAGCCCGTCGCCCTGCTCAGCCTTGCGGATGATCCCCGCGACCTCGTCCCCGCGCGCGGAGAGCAGCCGCTCCAGCCGCAACGCGATCTGACCATGACCACCAGCGATGACAATGCGCATGATTCCGACCGTACGCCCGAAGAGCCGCATTCGCCGCACAGGTTCAGGGCGGGTGGGGGAGTGGGTGAGGGTGGTGCGGGGTGGTGGTGTGGGGTGGGCTCTCTGCCGCCTCGGGCGTGCACTTCCGGACCCGCGCGCCGTGGACCTGCTGCTGGTGTGCGTGCCGGGCGTGAGTCCCTGGCGTGCACCGTGGGCCCCGCGCACCGGGCCGGTCATCCCGGGGTGCGCCCTGGACTGTGCGCTCGGGGAGGCCTCCCGGGTGTGCATGCATCTCGCGCTGTGCGCGCCGGGCCGCGCCGCGAGCCGTGCGCCCCGGACCGCGCGTCCCCTCACGACAACTCCCCCCGCCCCTGCCGCGGCAGCCCCAGTTCCGCCGCTGCTGCTGAGTTGCAGTACTCGCGGACCGCGCTCGTGCGGGCCACCACGCGCCCCCGGTGCACCACGATGCGGCTGTAGGCCAGGGAGAGGGCGCCGGCCAGGCGGTCGCCGCGTACGGCCAGGAGTTCGGCGGGGAAACCGGCCTCCACGCGCACCTCGGGGAGGCCGAGGACGGCGCGGGCCGAGGCGCTCACCGTGTCGTACGCGGCCTCGGGGCGCAGGCCTTGGGCGGAGGCGAGGAGGTAGGCCGCCTCCAGGGGGTCGCCGCGGCCGACGGGGTTCGAGACGTCCCGCAGGGCGCCGCTGCCGGCCGCCACCCGTACCCCGGCCGCGCGCAGCAGCCGTACCGGGGCCGTGCCCCGCCGGTCCGCGCTCCCGCAGCCGCCCTGGGGCAGGCACACCACCGTCACACCGGCCGCCGCGAGCTGGTCCGCGAGCCGGGAGACGGCCTCGGCGGGCAGGCGCGCGAGACCGGCGCACGGGCCGATGGCCACGCCGGGGCGCAGGCCGCCCGCCATGGCCGCGAGCCGGGACAGCCGGGCCGGGTCGGCGGCGTCCGTGTGCAGGTCCACCGGGCAGCCGTGCTCGGAGGCCACCTCCAGGACGGCCTCGACATAGCCCGTCGGATCCGGGTCCAGGTCCGGGCAGCCGCCCACCACGGAGGCGCCCATCTTCACCGCGTCCCGCAGTATCGCGAGCCCGTCGGCCCCGGCCGCCCCGGTCAGCAGGCGCGGCACCGCCACCGTGGTCAGCTCCGCGAGCCCCCGTAGGGAGCGGCGGGCCTGCAGCACGGCGCCGAGCGCACCCAGGCCCTGGACGTCGCCCACGCGCACGTGCGCGCGTGCCGCCGTCGCACCGTGCCCGAGCTGGAGCAGGGCCGCCTCCGTGGACCGGCGCTGGACGTCCTCGGCGGCGTACGAAACCGGTCCCGGGTACTCGGCGGACAGCGCGGTGTCGCCGTGGGCGTGCGGTTCGGCCGGAGCCGGCAGCAGCAGATAGCCGCTGAGGTCGACGCGCGTGGCGCCCGGCCGGGCCGGACCCGGCGTCAGGCTGCCGGCCGTCCCGACCGCCTCGATGCGCCCGCCGCCCAGCCGCACGTCCACGGTCCGGCCGTCGGTGAGCCGCGCCCCGCACAGCAGCAGCGGGCTCGGGTCGGGCTGTCCGGAGGACCCGGACGAGTTCGACGACGAGGGGGGCGGCTGCGGCTGGCTGTCGGGCATCGGACTCCAGGGGTCGGGCCGGGGGCTCGGGGCAGGGCCGCGTGAGGGGCTCAAGGCCGCTACGGACTCAAGATCACGCAGAGTGAGTCGAGCCTAGGCTGGCGAGCCGTGCCGGGCGCGGAGGAGCGCAATAGTCGTACCGGTGTGGCCCGCCCATGGCGGTACGCGCCTCCCCCGCCCGCATGACCCGCGCGCCGGCCGCACCCCCACATGGCTGCTGCCCGCCCCCTCACGCGTGCGTGGGACGCTCGCCCGAGCCGTGTCCTGTCCGCGTCGTCCACGCGTGCGTGGCCGCGTCGCGCGGGGCTCGCGAGACTGCCGGGAGGGGCGGGAAGAGGCCTGCGGCGGGGGCCCGGATACGGATTTGGGTGAACGGCGGCGGACCGTGTAATGTCTTCATCGCTCGCCCCAATAGCTCAGTCGGCAGAGCGTCTCCATGGTAAGGAGAAGGTCAACGGTTCGATTCCGTTTTGGGGCTCTGGTGTGAGAGGTTCCCGCCGCAAGGCGGGGGCTGATCTCATCAAAGCGGTGTAGCTCAGTCGGTAGAGCAAGCGGCTCATAATCGCTGTGTCACCGGTTCAAGTCCGGTCACCGCTACTGACAGTAGCCGATTGCGGGGTCGGTCCTTCGATCGGCTACTCTTTCTTGCGTTGAAGTTAGTCCATCCGTTCGTCTTAGGAGCACTCACGTGGCTGCCACCGACGTCCGCCCGAAGATCACGCTGGCCTGCGTGGAGTGCAAGGAGCGGAACTACATCACCAAGAAGAACCGGCGTAACAACCCGGATCGTCTTGAGATGAAGAAGCACTGCCCGCGTTGCAACGCGCACACCGCGCACCGCGAAACGCGATAAATCAGGCTCGTTCGTGAGGCCGCCCCCGCAGGTTGGGGGGCGGCCTCACGTCGTTTCACACGCTGCTGAGAGCAGAAGTGCTGCTGAGAGCAGACACGTTGCTGAGACCAGGAGGTGCCGGGCCATGGCGCTCGACCAGTCCTTCGTGGGGCGGACCTACCCGCCCACCGCGCCCTACGAGGTGGGCCGGGAGAAGATCCGCGAGTTCGCCGAGGCGGTCGGGGAGAGCAATCCGGTGTACACGGACCCGGAGGCCGCCAAGGCGTTCGGTCACCCCGATGTGATCGCCCCGCCGACCTTCGTGTTCTCCATCACCTTCCGGGACGCCGGACAGGTCGTCGCGGACCCGCAGCTCGGCCTCGACTACAGCCGCGTGGTGCACGGCGACCAGAAGTTCGCCTACAGCCGCCCGGTGCGCGCGGGCGACCGGCTCACGGTGACCTCCGTCATCGAGGCGGTCAAGTCCATGGCGGGCAACGACATCCTGGACATCCGCGGCGAGGTACACGACGAGGCCGGCGAGCACGTGGTGACCGCCTGGACCAAGCTCGTGGCCCGCGCGGCCGAGGAGGCCTGAGGAAGCGATGACGGCGAAGATCGCGTACGACGACGTCGAGGTCGGCACCGAGCTGCCGGCGCAGACCTTCCCTGTGACCCGCGCCACCCTGGTGCGGTACGCGGGCGCCTCCGGGGACTTCAACCCGATCCACTGGAACGAGAAGTTCGCCAAGGAGGTGGGCCTGCCGGACGTCATCGCGCACGGCATGTTCACCATGGCCGAGGCGATCCGCGTGGTCACCGACTGGACCGGTGACCCGGGCGCGGTCGTCGAGTACGGCGTCCGCTTCACCAAGCCGGTCGTCGTCCCGAATGACGACACGGGCGCGGAGATCGAGGTCAGCGGCAAGGTCGCGGCGAAGCTCGACGACAACACCGTGCGCGTGGACCTGACCGCGAAGAGCGGCGGCCAGAAGGTGCTGGGCATGTCCCGGGCGGTCGTACGACTGGCCTGACGGCCGCATGAAGTGCTGAGGTAAGGGGCGTCCGCCACTGCGGGGCGCCCCTTACGCGTGTGCGCGGCCGGCCGGGTGCGGGCCGTAGCCGCCCGCCCCGCCCTTGCCAAGTTAGTGATTGAGCACTAACTTTGTTGCATGCCCAGGATGAGTGCAGACGAGCGGCGCGAGAGCGTCATTCGCGCGGCGACGACCGAGTTCGCGCGGGGCGGCTATTACGGCACGTCCACCGAGGCCATCGCCAAGCGGGTCGGTGTCTCACAGCCCTATCTCTTCCGGCTCTTCCCGGGCAAGAAGGCGATCTTCCTGGCCGTGGCCGAGCGGTGCATGGCGGACACCATCCGCACCTTCGAGGAGGCCTCCGAGGGGCTAGAGGGTGAAGAGGCGCTGTGTGCCATGGGGAACGCGTACACCAAGGTCATTGCGGAGCAGCCCGAGCGGCTGATGATGCAGATGCAGATGTACGTCGCGGTGGCCGCCGCAGAACAGGCGGGCGATCGCGAGTTCGGTGAGGCTGTGCGGGCCGGGTGGATGCGGCTGTGGGACGCCGTGCATCTGCCGCTCGGAGCCGACGTCGGTGAGACGACGACCTTCATGGCGCACGGGATGCTCATCAACTGTTTGGTGGCCATGGGGTTCCCTCCGGAGCACCGGGTCTGGGAGGGGCTCTATCCGTCGGCGCGGATCGACAGCCGGCTGGAGAAGTAGGCGCAGGGAAGGCGGAACCTCGCCTTTTCATGGGCGCAAAAGTTAGTAAGCAATAACTAATGATCGATTCGCGATCAACGCTCTGGGGGAGCGATGTCACAGCAGACCGCACGTCGCGGGGGCGCCGTCTGGGCCCTCGTCATCACCAGCGTCGCCGGATTCATGGCGGCCCTCGACAACCTCGTCGTCACCACCGCCCTGCCCTCCATCCGCAAGGACCTCGGCGGCGCGCTGGACGACCTGGAGTGGACGGTGAGCGCCTACACGCTGACCTTCGCCGTCCTGCTGATGTTCGGTGCCGCGCTCGGCGACCGCTTCGGGCGCCGCCGGCTCTTCCTCGCCGGACTCGCCGTCTTCACGGGCGCCTCGGCCGCCGCGGCCATGGCCCCCGGCATCGGCTCCCTCATCGCCGCCCGCGCGGTCCAGGGCGTCGGCGCGGCCGTGATGATGCCGCTGACGCTCACCCTGCTGACCGCGGCCGTGCCCGCCGCCAGGCGCGGTATGGCGTACGGCATCTGGGGTGCGGTCAACGGCCTCGCGGTCGCCTCCGGGCCGCTCATCGGAGGCACCCTCACCGAGCACATCTCCTGGCACTGGATCTTCTGGCTGAACGTCCCCCTCGGCGTGGCCCTGCTGCCGCTCGCCCGCCTGCGCCTCGCCGAGTCCTACGGCGCAGGCGCCCGGCTCGACCTCCCCGGCACGGTGCTCGTCAGCGGCGGGCTCTTCGGGATCGTCTACGGACTGGTGCGCGGCCCGGTCGACGGCTGGACCGGCTCCCCCGTGCTGACCGGCCTGATAGCCGGCACCGCGCTGCTCGCCGGCTTCGTGCACCACGGCATCCGCAACAAGAACCCCATGCTGCCGATGCGGCTGTTCCGCTCCCGCGCCTTCTCCGGGATCAACGCCGCGAGCCTGCTGATGTTCCTCGGGATGTTCGGCTCGATCTTCCTGCTCAGCCAGTACATGCAGGGCGTGCTCGGCTACTCGCCCACCGAGGCGGGCCTCAGGATGCTGCCGTGGACCGGCATGCCGATGCTCGTCGCGCCGATCGCCGGCATCCTCTCCGACCGCATCGGAGGCCGCCCGGTCGTCGCCGCCGGCCTGTTCCTGCAGGCCGCCGGCCTCGGCTACCTGGCCTCCGTGGTCACCGCGGACGTCTCCTACGTGACCCAACTGCCCGGCCTGATCATCAGCGGCATCGGCATGGCCCTGTTCTTCGCGCCCGCCTCCAACCTGGTCATGTCCAGCGTCCTCCCCGAGGAGCAGGGCATCGCCTCCGGCGCCAACAACGCCCTGCGCGAGGTGGGCGGCGCGCTCGGCATCGCGGTCATGTCGTCGATCTTCTCCGCGCAGGGCGGCTACGAGAGCGCACAGAACTTCGTGGACGGTCTGCGGCCCGCGCTGGTCGTCGGCTCCGCGGCGGTCGCCCTCGCCGGGATCGCGGCCCTGCTGATCCCGGCCCGGCGCCGGACCGTCCAGGCCGCCGGCGGGACCGAGCCCGCGCCGGTCCTGGAGACCGTCGCCCGCTGAGCGGATGCCCCACTGAGCACACATCGCCCGGCACGCGCGCGTGCGGCCCCGTTCCCGCCGACGGGGCCGTACGCGCGCGCGTGCCCGGCGAGGTCACGGCCGCCGGGCTGGGCTGTCCGTGCCGTCTCGTAGTCTTGAGCGCGTGCAGGAACTCCACGACGCCCCCCTCGCCCCGCTGACCACCTTCCGGCTGGGCGGCCCCGCCACCCGGCTCGTCACCGCGACGACCGACGCCGAGGTGATCGCCGCCGTCCGCGATGCCGACGACACGGGGACACCGCTGCTGGTCATCGGCGGCGGGTCGAACCTGGTCATCGGCGACAAGGGCTTCGACGGCACCGCCCTGCGCATCGCCACGCGCGGCGTCGAACTGCGTGGCACCACGCTGGAGCTGGCGGCCGGCGAGGTGTGGACGGACGCCGTGGCCCGCACCGTCGAGGCCGGGCTCGCCGGGATCGAGTGCCTGGCCGGGATCCCGGGCTCCGCGGGCGCCACCCCGATCCAGAACGTGGGCGCCTACGGCCAGGAGGTCTCCTCGACGATCACCGAGGTGATCGCGTACGACCGCCGGGCCGGCCAGACCGTCACGCTGACGAACGAGGAGTGCGCCTTCTCGTACCGGCACAGCCGCTTCAAGGCCGACCCGGAGCGCTATGTCGTGCTGCGGGTCCGCTTCGAGCTGGAGGACGCCGACGGGCTGTCGGCGCCGGTCAAGTACGCCGAGGCGGCCCGTGCGCTCGGCGTGGAACCGGGCGAGCGGGTGCCGCTCGCCGCGGCCCGCGAGACCGTGCTGAAGCTGCGTGCCGGGAAAGGCATGGTCCTCGACGCCGAGGACCACGACACGTGGTCCGCCGGGTCCTTCTTCACGAACCCGATCGTCAGCGACGAGCAGTTCGCCGCCTTCTGCGCGCGCGTGCGGGAGCGGCTGGGCGACGGCGTCGAGCCGCCCGCGTACCCCGCGGGGGAGGGGCGCACCAAGACGTCGGCCGCCTGGCTGATCGACAAGGCGGGCTTCACCAAGGGCTACGGCACCGGGCCCGCCCGTATCTCCACCAAGCACACCCTCGCCCTCACCAACCGGGGCGACGCCACCACCGAGGACCTGCTGGCACTGGCCCGCGAGGTGGTCGCCGGAGTCCGCGAGGCCTTCGGAATCACTTTGGTCAACGAGCCGGTGACGGTCGGCGTGAGCCTGTAGCCGCGACGGTTCAGTACGCCACGCCCACCCCCTGCTTCACCGTCCCCGCGTCGTCGATCATCGCCAGCATCGCGTGCGCGACGTCCGCGCGCGCGATGAAGCGGCCCCGTCGCGGAAAGCCGCCGACGACCGTGCGGTAGCGGCCGGTGAGCGGCTTGTCCTGGAGGCGCGGCGGCCGTACGGACGTCCAGTCCGTGCCGCTGCGCGCCAGTTCGGCCTCCATCTCCCGCAGGTCGGCGTAGACGTCCTTGAGGATCGCCGACACCAGTCCCCGCATCCCGCGGTCCAGGAAGCCGTCGTCCTCGGGGGCCGGCCCGACCGGGCCCGCGCTGACCACCAGCAGCCGCCGTACCCCCTCCGCCTCCATGGCGCCGAGGACCGAACGCGTGAGCCGGGCGGCCACCCCGGCGTCCTTGCGGCTGCGCGCGCCCAGGCCGGACAGCACCGCGTCCCGGCCGCTGACCGCCGAGCGCAGCTCCTCCGGGCCGGTGAGGCCGGCGCGTACGACGTCCAGCCGATCGCCGGTGACGGTGAGCCGGGCCGGGTCCCGCACGACGGCCGTGACCTCGTGGCCGGCGTCCAGGGCCTGACGGACGATCTCCCGACCGATCCCGCCGGTGGCCCCGAAAACGGTGAGCTTCATGGCGATTCCCCTGTTCCCATGAGGTGGGTGAGCATTTACTCACCCCGCTGTCCTCTAGAGTGGGTAAGCACTCACCCACCCGTCAAGCCCGATTGGACGTCCCATGGAGACGAAGCCGGCGCGTGTCCGCATCCTCGACGCCGCCCACGAGCTGATGCTCACCGTCGGACTCGCCCGTGCCACCACCAAGGAGATCGCGAGGGCGGCCGGCTGTTCCGAGGCGGCGCTCTACAAGTACTTCGACAGCAAGGAGGAGCTGTTCGTCCGGGTGCTCGCCGAGCGTCTGCCCCGGCTCACCCCCCTGCTGAGCAGCCTGGAGGCCGAGCCGGGACAGGGCACCCTGGAGGAGAACCTCACCGAGATCGCCCGTCAGGCGGCTCTCTTCTACGAGCAGAGCTTCCCGATCGCCGCCTCCCTGTACGCCGAGACACAGCTCAAGCGGCGGCACTACGAGGCGCTGCGGAAGATCGGCTCCGGGCCGCACACGCCGATCGAGAGCCTGGACGCCTACCTGCGCGCCGAGCAGGCCGCCGGCCGCGTCCGCGCCGATGCCGACACCTTCGCGGCAGCCTCCCTCCTCCTCGGCGCCTGTGCCCAGCGTGCGTTCGCCTACGACGCCACCGCGAGCGGCGTACGACCGCCCGTGGACCCGTTCGCCGCCCGTCTCGCCCGGACCCTGCTGGGCGGCATCGCCCCGGAAAACTCCGTTGCCCAGGACGGCGACCGGCCGCGACCCTGAGGCCATGAGGCATCGCACATGCGGTTGAGGCTGCGTGAATCCAGGCCCAGGACAGGGCCGTACGAGCACCGCGTCGTCCAGCCCCGGTGGCCCCTGCGCCACACCTCACTGACCGCGCCCGACCCCATCGGCATGCTGCGCGGCGACCACGACGGCCTGAACCGGCTGGCGGGCCTGTTCTCCTTCGCCGCCTACTCGCGGCACACGGTCGTCCACATTCCGCTGCGTGACGGGGTCCCGCCCGACGAGGGCTGGGGCGAGCGGGTCGACCTCGTCCTGGCCCACCAC
This sequence comes from Streptomyces cellostaticus, assembly GCF_001513965.1. Classification (GTDB taxonomy): domain Bacteria; phylum Actinomycetota; class Actinomycetes; order Streptomycetales; family Streptomycetaceae; genus Streptomyces; species Streptomyces cellostaticus. Next base: position 218,233 of record NZ_KQ948018.1, read on the forward strand.
ACGCTCGGCCTGCGCCCCAGCCAGTGGCCCGAACTGCGCCGGAAGCTGCGTCAGGGCACCCCGCTGACCGTTCGCACCGACGAGGCCCGCACCGCGCGGGACGCCGGGTCCTGGCGCGAGCGGTGCGGGCGGGCGGACTTCCGGGACGAGCTGCGGCACATCACGCGCGCCCGCACGTTCTTCCTGTTCGGCAGCCGGGACGTGTTCGCCGAGACCGCCACGAGCTTCGCCCACGCGGCAGGCTGGGGGCCGCGCCAGAAAGGGGCCGCCAAAGGGCACTCGGTGCTGATGGCGGGGCTGCCGCTGGTCCAGCCGCCCGGCGGCGGGCATCCCGTCGAGGTGCTGATCTGCTTCAAGCCCTATCCGCCCTACGCCCACTTCAGACGGCCGGGCGAGCCAGCCAGTCGTCCACGCCGGCCAGCAGCCGCGTCTTGACCTCCTCCGGCGCCGCCGAGGCCCGCACCGATTGCCGGGCCAGTTCCGCCAGCTCCGCGTCCGAGAATCCGTGCTGGTGGCGGGCGATCTCGTACTGGGCGGCCAGCCGGGAGCCGAAGAGCAGCGGGTCGTCGGCGCCGAGCGCCATCGGGACGCCCGCCTCGAAGAGGGTGCGCAGCGGTACGTCCTCCGGCTTGTCGTACACGCCGAGGGCCACGTTCGACGCCGGGCACACCTCGCAGGTCACCCCCCGGTCAGCGAGCCGCTTCAGCAGCCGTGGGTCCTCCGCCGCCCGCACCCCGTGGCCGATCCGGGAGGCGTGCAGGTCGTCCAGGCAGTCCCGGACCGACGCCGCACCGGTCAGCTCGCCGCCGTGCGGGGCCGAGAGGAGACCGCCGTCGCGTGCGATGGCGAAGGCCCGGTCGAAATCCCGCGCCATGCCCCGCCGTTCGTCGTTCGACAGCCCGAAGCCGACCACCCCCCGGTCGGCGTACCGCACGGCCAGCCGGGCCAGCGTGCGCGCGTCCAGCGGGTGCTTCATACGGTTCGCGGCGACCAGGACACGCATCCCGAGCCCCGTCTCCCGCACCGCCGTGTCCACCGCGTCCAGGATGATCTCCAGGGCCGGGATCAGACCGCCCAGCCGGGGCGCGTACGAGGTCGGGTCCACCTGGATCTCCAGCCAGCCCGAGCCGTCGTTGAGGTCCTCCTCCGCGGCCTCCCGGACCAGCCGCTGGATGTCCTCAGGCTCCCGGAGGCAGGAGCGCGCCGCGTCGTACAGCCGCTGGAAGCGGAACCAGCCGCGCTCGTCCGTCGCGCGCAGCTTCGGCGGCTCGCCGCTGGTCAGGGCTTCGGTCAGCGTCTCGGGCAGGCGCACGCCGTGCTTGTCGGCCAGCTCCAGAACGGTTCCCGGCCGCATCGAGCCGGTGAAGTGCAGGTGCAGATGGGCTTTCGGCAGCTCAGAGAGATCACGTACACGCTCCATTCCCAGATCCTGCCGTACGTCCCCGCCGCCCCGGTAGCTCTTTCCCCGAACGTGGCCTTGCTCGCACGCGCGAACGGGCCGCCTCCCCGAAGGGAAACGGCCCGCACGCGCGCGTAGAGAGTGAATTTACCCCCAAGTGGACCTCAGTCCCGTGCCTCCGCCAGCAGCTTCTGCATCCGGCTGACGCCCTCGACGAGATCCTCGTCACCGAGCGCGTACGACAGCCGCAGGTACCCCGGCGTGCCGAAGGCCTCGCCCGGGACGACCGCGACCTCGGCCTCCTCCAGGATCAGCGCGGCCAGCTCGACGGTGTCCTGCGGGCGCTTGCCGCGGATCTCCTTGCCGAGCAGCCCCTTGACCGACGGGTAGGCGTAGAAGGCGCCCTCGGGCTCCGGGCAGACCACGCCGTCGATCTCGTTGAGCATCCGCACGATGGTCTTGCGGCGCCGGTCGAAGGCCTCGCGCATCTTCGCCACGGCCTCCAGGTCGCCGGAGACGGCGGCCAGCGCGGCCACCTGGGCCACGTTGGAGACGTTCGAGGTGGCGTGCGACTGCAGGTTGGTCGCGGCCTTGACGACGTCCTTGGGGCCGATGACCCAGCCCACGCGCCAGCCGGTCATGGCGTACGTCTTCGCCACGCCGTTGACCACGATGCACTTGTCGCGCAGCTCGGGCAGGAGCGCCGGCAGGGACACGGAGGCCGCGTCGCCGTAGACGAGGTGCTCGTAGATCTCGTCGGTGAGCACCCACAGGCCGTGCTCGACGGCCCAGCGGCCGATCGCCTCGGTCTCCGCCTCGGAGTACACCGCACCGGTCGGGTTGGACGGGGAGACGAAGAGCACGACCTTCGTCTTCTCCGTGCGCGCGGCCTCCAGCTGCTCGACCGAGACGCGGTAGCCGGTCGTCTCGTCGGCGACGACCTCCACCGGGACGCCGCCGGCCAGGCGGATCGACTCGGGGTACGTCGTCCAGTACGGCGCCGGGACGATGACCTCGTCGCCCGGGTCGAGGATCGCGGCGAACGCCTCGTAGATGGCCTGCTTGCCGCCGTTGGTGATCAGGATCTGCGAGACGTCGGGCTCCCAGCCGGAGTCGCGCAGCGTCTTCGCGGCGATCGCGGACTTCAGCTCGGGCAGACCGCCGGCCGGGGTGTAGCGGTGGTACTTCGGGTTCTTGCAGGCCTCGATCGCGGCCTCGACGATGTAGTCCGGAGTCGGGAAGTCCGGCTCACCGGCGCCGAAGCCGATCACCGGACGCCCGGCGGCCTTCAGGGCCTTGGCCTTGGCGTCCACGGCGAGGGTGGCGGACTCGGAGATCGCGCCGACTCGGGCGGAGACCCGGCGCTCGGTGGGAGGGTTTGCAGCGCTCATGGGCCCATCGTTCCAGACCGGAAATGTCCCCGGCACGCGGGTTTCACGGACTGAACAGCAAGGGGTCGAGGCGTGAACAAGGATCCGAATCCGGCCTCCGGCCAGGACGATCTTCGGTCCGGCGACTGCGGTCAGGCACTTTCTGTTCGACGCCGGGCCACGGACCACGTACACTCTCACCTCGTTGGCCTTCAGCAGCCGCAGCACAACCGGTGCACACCGAGCACTCGGTCGGATGCGGTACGTTGGGGGACACACAAAGGGTCGTAGCTCAATTGGTAGAGCACTGGTCTCCAAAACCAGCGGTTGGGGGTTCAAGTCCCTCCGGCCCTGCTACACACACCGCCAGGATGTGTGCGCATGTACGTACAGCAATGCACCGCCGTGCGGCTCAGAAACCGGGCGCGGCACGGCCACGACCCGGGATCAGGTGAGGAAGAATGACGGACGCCGTGGGCTCCATCGACACTCCTGATGCCCAGGACGAGGTGCCCGAGTCCAAGAAGAAGGCCCGCAAGGGCGGCAAGCGTGCCAAGAAGGGCCCGCTGAAGCGCCTCGCCATCTTCTACCGCCAGATCGTCGCGGAGCTCCGCAAGGTCGTCTGGCCGACGCGCAACCAGCTGACGTCGTACACCACTGTGGTGATCTTCTTCGTCGCGATCATGATTGCCCTGGTGACCGTGATTGACTATGGGCTCAACCACGCGGCCAAGTACGTCTTCGGCTGAGCCAAGAGCGAAGGGCGCCGTGGTACCGGCGCCCGTTTTCGCATGTTCCACCCCTATGTATCCAGGAAGAAGCAGCCATCGTGTCTGACCCGAACCTGAACGACGCCATCGAGCCGGACGAGACGGTGGACGACGAGCTCGACATCGTCGAGGGCGCGGACGAGCAGGACGAGTTCGAGGCTGCCGAGGCCGAGTCGGGCGAGCCGGCCGAGGAGGCCGCGCTGCACGTCGAGAACGAGGAAGAGGAAGGCGAGGACGTCGAGGACGCCGAGCCCGTCATCCTGGCCGACGAAGCCGAAGAAGCCGAAGAAGCCGCCGAGGAAGAGCCCGCCGCGCCCGTCGACCCGGTCGAGGCCCTGCGCGACGAACTGCGTTCCCTGCCCGGCGAGTGGTACGTCATCCACACCTACGCCGGCTACGAGAACCGCGTGAAGACCAACCTGGAGCAGCGCGCCGTCTCGCTGAACGTCGAGGACTACATCTTCCAGGCCGAGGTGCCGCAGGAAGAGGTCGTCCAGATCAAGAACGGCGACCGCAAGACGATCAAGCAGAACAAGCTGCCGGGTTACGTCCTGGTCCGCATGGACCTGACCAACGAGTCCTGGGGCGTCGTCCGCAACACCCCGGGTGTCACCGGCTTCGTCGGCAACGCCTACGACCCCTACCCGCTGACCCTGGACGAGATCGTCAAGATGCTCGCCCCGGAGGCCGAGGAGAAGGCCGCCCGCGAGGCCGCCGAGGCCGAGGGCAAGCCCGCCCCGCAGCGCAAGGTCGAGGTCCAGGTGCTGGACTTCGAGGTCGGCGACTCGGTCACCGTCACCGACGGCCCGTTCGCCACGCTCCAGGCGACCATCAACGAGATCAACCCCGACTCCAAGAAGGTCAAGGGCCTGGTGGAGATCTTCGGCCGCGAGACGCCGGTCGAGCTCTCCTTCGACCAGATCCAGAAGAACTGAGGCCTGTCGGCCGAGTTACGCAGCGAGGACGCTCCGCCGGTGGACATCGGCGGAGCGTCTTCGGCGTTCCGTGGGCGGGGGTGCCTGGGGCTGGGGTAGGTTTCTCGCTTCCCCGCGCCCCAGGGGCGCGGGGAACTGCGCGACCAGCCATGGACCACCCGCAGCCCGGCGGCGGCCTGCACCCCTACGTCGTCACCGCCCGGCCCAGCCAGCCGCAGGTATCCGCAAGCCCTCTGACCTGGACGATTTCTTGTCCTGGGGTGACAGCGGCTATCGTTGTGCGGTATGCCATCTGCAGGATCATGCAACGTCATGCTTCCGCTGACGCAGGTGGTAACCAACCTCTCAGTAAGGACCCGGAGAGAGCATGCCTCCCAAGAAGAAGAAGGTCACGGGGCTCATCAAGCTCCAGATCAACGCCGGTGCGGCGAACCCGGCCCCGCCGGTCGGCCCCGCGCTCGGTCAGCACGGCGTCAACATCATGGAGTTCTGCAAGGCCTACAACGCCGCGACCGAGTCGCAGCGTGGCTGGGTGATCCCGGTGGAGATCACGGTCTACGAAGACCGCTCCTTCACCTTCGTCACCAAGACTCCGCCGGCCGCGAAGATGATCCTCAAGGCTGCTGGTGTCGAGAAGGGCTCCGGCGAGCCGCACAAGACCAAGGTCGCCAAGATCACCGAGGCGCAGGTCCGCGAGATCGCCCAGACCAAGATGCCCGACCTGAACGCCAACGACCTGGACGCCGCGTCGAAGATCATCGCCGGCACCGCCCGCTCCATGGGCATCACGGTCGAGGGCTGACAGCCCCCTCTCGTAGCAGTCATGCGGCCGTAGCCGGTCGCGCGTGGCAGGGCCTGCTCGGCCCGTACCACGACTCCTTTCAGAACACACAGGAGCAGTTGTGAGCAAGCGCAGCAAGGCTCTCCGCGCTGCGGACGCCAAGGTCGACCGGGAGAAGCAGTACGCCCCGCTCGAGGCCGTCCGTCTCGCCAAGGAGACCTCCACGACCAAGTTCGACGGCACCGTCGAGGTCGCCTTCCGTCTGGGTGTCGACCCGCGCAAGGCCGACCAGATGGTCCGTGGCACCGTGAACCTTCCGCACGGCACCGGTAAGACCGCCCGGGTCCTGGTCTTCGCGACCGGTGACCGTGCCGAGGCCGCGCGTGCCGCGGGCGCCGACATCGTCGGCTCCGACGAGCTGATCGACGAGGTGGCGAAGGGCCGTCTGGACTTCGACGCCGTCGTCGCCACCCCGGACCTCATGGGCAAGGTCGGCCGCCTCGGCCGCGTCCTCGGCCCGCGTGGTCTGATGCCGAACCCGAAGACCGGCACCGTCACCCCGGACACGGCCAAGGCCGTGACCGAGATCAAGGGCGGCAAGATCGAGTTCCGCGTCGACAAGCACTCGAACCTGCACTTCATCATCGGCAAGACGTCCTTCGAGGACGCCCAGCTGGTGGAGAACTACGGCGCCGCGCTGGAGGAGATCCTCCGTCTGAAGCCGTCCGCCGCCAAGGGTCGCTACATCAAGAAGGCCGCCATCAGCACCACGATGGGCCCCGGCATTCCGGTCGACTCGAACCGCACCCGCAACCTCCTCGTCGAGGAGGACCCGGCCGCCGTCTGAGCCCCGCGCTCACCCCGGTAGCCGCGTCAGGTACGCGTCATTAGAGACGGGCCCTGCAACCTTCCAGGTGCAGGGCCCGTCCTATGTTTGTGCGACCTTTCGTACAACTGTCAGTGGCCTGGGTTAGCGTGCAGGCACAGGACACGCATAGGGGTGGGACATGAAGAGCACGACCGTACGCCGGGTGACCCTTTCCGTCGCGGTGGTGACCGCGCTGGCCGGGGTGGCCGCCTGTGGTTCCAAGGACTCCGCCAAGGGCGACAAGGCGGTCGGCAAGAGCGTCACGCACGTCAGCCCCCTCGCCGCCCTGCGCTCCGCCGAGAAGTCCACGGACAAGGCCGAGTCGGCCAAGGTCCGCTCGACCACGTCCATCGGCGACACCATGTCGATGACGGCGGACGGCGCCCTCGCCTGGGGCGACGGTCTCAAGGGCAACCTCACCATCACGTACACCGGCGGCAAGATGGCCGACGCGATGCGCAAGGCCGGCACCACGTCGATGGAGGCCCGCTATCTGCCGGACGCCTACTACGCGAAGATGAGCGAGAAGTTCGCCCAGCAGTTCGGCGGCAAGCACTGGATCAGGTACGCGTACGACGACCTCGCCAAGCTCGGCGGCGGCTCCGGCGCGTACCTGCAGGACCAGATGAAGAACACCACGCCGAACCAGTCGGTGAAGCTGCTGCTGGCCTCCGGTGACGTGAAGAAGGTCGGCGAGGAGAAGATCTCCGGGGTCGACGCCACGCACTACTCGGGCACGGTCAACGTCGCCGACCTCGCCGACAAGAACAGCAACCTCACCGCCGACCAGCTGGCCGGCCTGAAGAAGCAGCTCAGCCAGGCGGGCGTCACCACGGAGACCGTCGACATCTGGGTCAACGGCCAGGACCTGCTGGTCAAGAAGGTCGAGAAGGCGGACATGGCGACCGGCGCCATGACCAGCACGGCCTACTACAGCGACTACGGCGTGAAGGTCTCCGCCGAGGCGCCCCCGGCCGCCGACACCAAGGACTTCAAGGACCTCATGAAGTCCAGCGGGACCGTGGCGGGCAGCAGCACGACTACCTCCTGAGCCCAGGACGCTGAAGGACCGGGGCAGCCCCGTAGAGCCCGATTTGCTCGACGGCACCCCGGTCCTGTACTTTCCTAAAGAAGCCAAAGACCGCTGGTCGTTGCCGTGCGCTCGAATGAGGGTGCGGTGGCCGAAGGATCCGCTGCAAAGTGGACGACCCGCGCAGGTGACTGTGGAAGAACTCCCGGGGCACACGTTCACTCGTGTGTGGCCGGTCGAGTCCGCCCCGTGCGCCTGCGCCGGGGCGTTTCGTTTTCCCCAGTCCTCCTTCGGGTCCGCGCGGTCAGAATCACCCGGAAGGAGGCCGAGGCTCTATGGCGAGGCCCGACAAGGCTGCCGCAGTGGCCGAGTTGACGGAGCAGTTCCGCAACTCCAACGCTGCCGTGCTGACCGAGTACCGCGGTCTCACCGTGGCGCAGCTCAAGACGCTGCGCCGGTCGCTCGGTGAGAACGCCCAGTACGCCGTGGTGAAGAACACGCTGACCAAGATTGCGGCCAACGAGGCCGGGATCACGACGCTGGACGACCTGTTCAACGGTCCGACGGCTGTCGCCTTCGTCACCGGTGACCCGGTGGAGTCGGCGAAGGGTCTCCGTGACTTCGCCAAGGACAACCCGAATCTCGTCATCAAGGGCGGTGTCCTTGACGGCAAGGCGCTGTCCGCCGACGAGATCAAGAAGCTTGCGGACCTCGAGTCCCGCGAGGTTCTGCTCTCCAAGCTGGCGGGTGCCTTCAAGGGCAAGCAGTCTCAGGCTGCTCAGCTCTTCCAGGCGCTCCCCTCGAAGCTCGTTCGCACCGTGGACGCTCTTCGTGCCAAGCGGGACGAGCAGGGCGGTGCCGAGTAACTCGGCTCGCTTTCTGACCTTGGCCGCCTAGGCGGCACGGGTCGCAGCGGGCCGACGTACGCCCGCCTCACCCAGTACATCCGGCACCTGCCGAATTAGTGGAAGGATCGCCCATCATGGCGAAGCTCAGCCAGGAAGACCTGCTCGCGCAGTTCGAGGAGATGACCCTCATCGAGCTCTCCGAGTTCGTGAAGGCCTTCGAGGAGAAGTTCGACGTCACCGCCGCCGCCGCGGTCGCCGTTGCCGGCCCCGCCGGCCCGGGCGTCGTTGCCGAGGCCGAGGAGGAGAAGGACGAGTTCGACGTCATCCTCACCGGCGCCGGCGACAAGAAGATCCAGGTCATCAAGGTCGTGCGCGAGCTCACCTCCCTGGGCCTCAAGGAGGCCAAGGACCTGGTCGACGGCACCCCGAAGCCGGTCCTCGAGAAGGTCAACAAGGAGGCCGCGGACAAGGCTGCCGAGTCCCTCAAGGCCGCCGGCGCCTCCGTCGAGGTCAAGTAAGACCTCTCGGAGTCTCCGCGACTCTCTCCGCGCGCTGAGTACGGCCTCCTAGGGCTGTAACGCGAACGCACCGAAGAGCGATCATCCATCCGGGTGGTCGCTCTTCGGCGTATCCGGAGGTCCGACCTCGGTTACCTTGCACTCGCGGTGGCGGCGGGTATGGTGATCTTCGTTGTGTCTCCGGACAGTCCCGTTTGGGCTGGGGGGCCTTGACGAACCGCACGCAGCGCGCAATTCTCAGGACGCGTCGTCACAAGGATCCGAATCCGAGGCATGGATCGACGGCGAAGAGGGCAGTATCAACGTGCGTTGAGGGCAGGCATGCCGAGGGCATTGACGAGGGCGTTGAGAACAACGAGGGTCCCGCAAAACCCGCACTGGACATCAGTGTGCCAAGTGGCTACACTGACCCTTTGCGCTGCCTGTTAGCTGTCCCCTGCCCGTCACCAGGGGTCTGCCCTCACTCGAGCACCGATGACCGTAGCCCCCCTGACCTGGGGTTTCCGTCTCTGTGCGTGGGAGAGGGGCCGGCACGCGCGTAGTGAGTCCGAGCCCTCGGAAGGACCCCCTCTTGGCCGCCTCGCGCAATGCCTCGACCGCGAATACGAACAACGGCGCCAGCACCGCCCCGCTGCGCATCTCCTTTGCAAAGATCAAGGAGCCTCTCGAGGTTCCGAACCTGCTCGCGCTGCAGACCGAGAGCTTCGACTGGCTGCTCGGCAACACCGCCTGGCAGAGTCGGGTCGAGGAGGCTCTTGAGAACGGTCAGGACGTCCCCACCAAGTCCGGTCTGGAGGAGATCTTCGAGGAGATCTCCCCGATCGAGGACTTCTCCGGGTCGATGTCCCTGACGTTCCGGGACCACCGCTTCGAGCCGCCCAAGAACTCCATCGACGAGTGCAAGGAGCGCGACTTCACGTACGCGGCCCCGCTCTTCGTCACCGCTGAGTTCACCAACAACGAGACCGGCGAGATCAAGTCCCAGACCGTCTTCATGGGCGACTTCCCGCTCATGACGAACAAGGGCACTTTCGTCATCAACGGCACCGAGCGTGTCGTGGTGTCGCAGCTGGTCCGTTCCCCCGGTGTCTACTTCGACTCCAGCATCGACAAGACGTCCGACAAGGACATCTTCTCCGCCAAGATCATCCCGTCCCGGGGTGCCTGGCTGGAGATGGAGATCGACAAGCGCGACATGGTCGGTGTCCGTATCGACCGCAAGCGCAAGCAGTCGGTCACCGTGCTGCTCAAGGCGCTCGGCTGGACGACCGAGCAGATCCTCGAGGAGTTCGGCGACTACGAGTCGATGCGCGCCACCCTGGAGAAGGACCACACCCAGGGCCAGGACGACGCGCTGCTCGACATCTACCGCAAGCTGCGTCCGGGCGAGCCCCCCACGCGTGAGGCCGCGCAGACGCTCCTTGAGAACCTGTACTTCAACCCGAAGCGCTACGACCTGGCGAAGGTCGGCCGCTACAAGGTGAACAAGAAGCTCGGCGCGGACGAGCCGCTGGACGCCGGCGTGCTCACCACCGACGACATCATCGCCACCATCAAGTACCTGGTGCAGCTGCACGCCGGTGAGACCGAGACGGTCGCCGAGTCCGGTCGCTCGATCATGGTCGAGACCGACGACATCGACCACTTCGGCAACCGTCGTATCCGCAACGTCGGCGAGCTGATCCAGAACCAGGTCCGTACGGGTCTCGCCCGTATGGAGCGCGTCGTGCGCGAGCGCATGACCACCCAGGACGTCGAGGCGATCACGCCGCAGACCCTGATCAACATCCGGCCGGTCGTCGCCTCCATCAAGGAGTTCTTCGGCACCAGCCAGCTGTCCCAGTTCATGGACCAGAACAACCCGCTGTCGGGCCTGACGCACAAGCGTCGTCTCAACGCCCTCGGCCCGGGTGGTCTCTCCCGTGAGCGGGCCGGCTTCGAGGTCCGTGACGTGCACCCGTCGCACTACGGCCGCATGTGCCCGATCGAGACGCCGGAAGGCCCGAACATCGGTCTGATCGGCTCGCTGGCCTCCTACGGCCGGATCAACCCCTTCGGCTTCATCGAGACGCCGTACCGCAAGGTCGTCGACGGCCAGGTCACCGACGAGGTCGACTACCTGACGGCCGACGAGGAGGACCGCTTCGTCATCGCGCAGGCCAACGCGCCGCTGACGGACGAGTTCCGCTTCGCCGAGGCCCGCGTCCTGGTTCGCCGCCGTGGCGGCGAGGTCGACTACGTCCCCGGTGACGACGTCAACTACATGGACGTCTCGCCGCGCCAGATGGTGTCGGTCGCGACCGCCATGATCCCGTTCCTCGAGCACGACGACGCCAACCGTGCCCTCATGGGCGCGAACATGATGCGTCAGGCCGTGCCGCTGATTAAGTCCGAGGCGCCGCTCGTCGGCACCGGCATGGAGTACCGCTCCGCGGTCGACGCCGGCGACGTGGTCAAGGCCGAGAAGGCGGGTGTGGTCCAGGAGGTCTCCGCGGACTACGTCACCACCGCGAACGACGACGGCACGTACATCACGTACCGCCTGCACAAGTTCTCCCGGTCCAACCAGGGCACCTCGGTCAACCAGAAGGTCATCGTCAACGAGGGTGACCGCGTCATCGAGGGTCAGGTCCTCGCCGACGGTCCGGCCACCGAGAACGGTGAGATGGCCCTCGGCAAGAACCTGCTCGTGGCGTTCATGCCGTGGGAGGGTCACAACTACGAGGACGCGATCATCCTGTCGCAGCGCCTCGTGCAGGACGACGTCCTCTCCTCGATCCACATCGAGGAGCACGAGGTCGACGCCCGTGACACCAAGCTCGGCCCCGAGGAGATCACCCGGGACATCCCGAACGTCTCCGAGGAGGTCCTCGCCGACCTCGACGAGCGCGGCATCATCCGCATCGGTGCCGAGGTCATCGCCGGCGACATCCTCGTCGGCAAGGTGACCCCGAAGGGTGAGACCGAGCTGACCCCCGAGGAGCGCCTGCTGCGCGCGATCTTCGGTGAGAAGGCCCGTGAGGTCCGTGACACCTCGCTGAAGGTGCCGCACGGCGAGACCGGCAAGGTCATCGGCGTGCGCGTCTTCGACCGCGAGGAGGGCGACGAGCTTCCCCCCGGTGTGAACCAGCTGGTGCGCGTGTACGTGGCGCAGAAGCGCAAGATCACCGACGGTGACAAGCTCGCCGGCCGTCACGGCAACAAGGGTGTCATCTCGAAGATCCTGCCCATCGAGGACATGCCGTTCCTCGAGGACGGAACTCCGGTCGACATCATCCTCAACCCGCTCGGTGTCCCGTCCCGAATGAACCCGGGACAGGTCCTGGAGATCCACCTCGGCTGGCTCGCCAGCCGCGGCTGGGACGTCTCCGGCCTGGCCGACGAGTGGGCCCAGCGCCTGCAGAACATCGGCGCCGACCAGGTCGCCCCGCGCACCAACGTCGCCACCCCGGTCTTCGACGGTGCCCGCGAGGACGAGCTGGCGGGTCTGCTGCAGCACACCATCCCGAACCGTGACGGCGAGCGCATGGTGCAGCCGTCCGGCAAGGCGCGGCTGTTCGACGGCCGCTCCGGTGAGCCGTTCCCGGACCCGATCTCGATCGGGTACATGTACATCCTGAAGCTGCACCACCTGGTCGACGACAAGCTGCACGCCCGCTCGACCGGCCCGTACTCGATGATCACCCAGCAGCCGCTGGGTGGTAAGGCCCAGTTCGGTGGCCAGCGATTCGGTGAGATGGAGGTGTGGGCGCTGGAGGCTTACGGCGCCGCGTACGCCCTCCAGGAGCTGCTGACCATCAAGTCCGACGACGTCACCGGCCGCGTGAAGGTCTACGAGGCCATCGTCAAGGGCGAGAACATCCCCGAGCCCGGCATCCCCGAGTCCTTCAAGGTGCTCATCAAGGAGATGCAGTCGCTCTGCCTGAACGTGGAGGTGCTGTCCAGCGACGGTATGTCCATCGAGATGCGTGACACCGACGAGGATGTCTTCCGCGCTGCGGAGGAGCTCGGTATCGACCTGTCCCGGCGCGAGCCGAGCAGCGTCGAAGAGGTCTGACGGGAGTCCGGCGGGGCCCTCACCCACAGGGCCCCGCCGACCCCCAGGCCCCCGTTTCAGACCAAAGACTTTCGACCCTGAGAGGGATTGACGCATAGTGCTCGACGTCAACTTCTTCGACGAGCTCCGGATCGGCCTGGCCACCGCTGACGACATCCGTCAGTGGAGCCACGGCGAGGTCAAGAAGCCCGAGACCATCAACTACCGCACCCTCAAGCCCGAAAAGGACGGACTCTTCTGCGAGAAGATCTTCGGTCCGACCCGGGACTGGGAGTGCTACTGCGGCAAGTACAAGCGCGTCCGCTTCAAGGGCATCATCTGTGAGCGCTGTGGCGTCGAGGTCACGCGCGCCAAGGTGCGCCGTGAGCGGATGGGCCACATCGAGCTTGCCGCTCCCGTCACGCACATCTGGTACTTCAAGGGTGTGCCTTCGCGCCTCGGCTACCTGCTGGACCTGGCGCCGAAGGACCTCGAGAAGGTCATCTACTTCGCGGCGTACATGATCACGTACGTCGACGAGGAGCGCCGCACCCGCGACCTGCCCTCCCTGGAGGCGCACGTCTCCGTCGAGCGCCAGCAGGTCGAGAACCGCCGCGACTCCGACCTGGAGGCCCGCGCCAAGAAGCTCGAGGCCGACCTGGCCGAGCTGGAGGCCGAGGGTGCCAAGGCCGACGTGCGCCGCAAGGTGCGCGAGGGTGCCGAGCGCGAGATGAAGCAGCTGCGCGACCGTGCGCAGCGCGAGATCGACCGCCTGGACGAGGTGTGGACCCGGTTCAAGAACCTCAAGGTCCAGGACCTCGAGGGCGACGAGCTGCTCTACCGCGAGCTGCGTGACCGCTTCGGCACGTACTTCGACGGTTCGATGGGTGCTGCGGCGCTGCAGAAGCGCCTGGAGTCCTTCGACCTCGAGGAGGAGGCCGAGCGTCTCCGCGAGATCATCCGTACCGGCAAGGGCCAGAAGAAGACCCGTGCGCTGAAGCGGCTGAAGGTCGTGTCTGCCTTCCTGCAGACCTCCAACAGCCCCAAGGGCATGGTCCTCGACTGCGTGCCGGTCATCCCGCCGGACCTGCGTCCGATGGTGCAGCTGGACGGTGGCCGCTTCGCGACCTCCGACCTGAACGACCTGTACCGCCGTGTGATCAACCGCAACAACCGTCTGAAGCGACTCCTTGACCTCGGTGCCCCCGAGATCATCGTGAACAACGAGAAGCGCATGCTTCAGGAGGCCGTCGACGCGCTCTTCGACAACGGCCGTCGTGGTCGCCCGGTCACGGGCCCCGGCAACCGTCCGCTGAAGTCCCTCAGCGACATGCTGAAGGGTAAGCAGGGTCGATTCCGTCAGAACCTGCTCGGTAAGCGTGTGGACTACTCCGCGCGTTCCGTGATCGTCGTCGGTCCGCAGCTGAAGCTGCACCAGTGCGGTCTGCCCAAGGCCATGGCGCTGGAGCTCTTCAAGCCGTTCGTGATGAAGCGCCTGGTCGACCTGAACCACGCGCAGAACATCAAGAGCGCCAAGCGCATGGTGGAGCGCGGCCGCACCGTCGTGTACGACGTCCTCGAAGAGGTCATCGCCGAGCACCCGGTGCTGCTGAACCGTGCTCCCACCCTGCACCGCCTCGGCATCCAGGCCTTCGAGCCGCAGCTGGTCGAGGGCAAGGCCATCCAGATCCACCCGCTCGTCTGCACCGCGTTCAACGCGGACTTCGACGGTGACCAGATGGCCGTGCACCTGCCGCTGTCCGCGGAGGCGCAGGCCGAGGCCCGCATCCTGATGCTGTCCTCGAACAACATCCTCAAGCCGGCCGACGGCCGTCCGGTGACGATGCCGACCCAGGACATGGTCCTCGGTCTGTTCTTCCTCACCACGGACGGCGAGCTGCGTGACACCAAGGGCGAGGGCCGCGCGTTCGGCTCCACGGCCGAGGCGATCATGGCGTTCGACGCCGGCGAGCTCGCGCTGCAGTCGCCGGTCGACATCCGCTTCCCGGTGGGCACCATCCCGCCGCGCGGCTGGACCCCGCCGGCGCGCGAGGAGGGTGAGCCGGAGTGGCAGCAGGGTGACAGCTTCCGCCTGAACACCACCCTGGGCCGTGCGCTCTTCAACGAGCTGCTGCCCGAGGACTACCCGTTCGTCGACTACTCGGTGGGCAAGAAGCAGCTCTCCGAGATCGTCAACGACCTCGCCGAGCGCTACCCCAAGGTCATCGTGGCGGCGACGCTCGACAACCTGAAGGCGTCCGGCTTCTACTGGGCGACCCGTTCCGGTGTCACCGTGGCCATCTCCGACGTCGTCGTTCCCGAGGCGAAGAAGGAGATCGTTCGCGGCTACGAGGCGCAGGACGAGAAGGTCCAGAAGCAGTACGAGCGCGGTCTGATCACCAAGGAAGAGCGCACTCAGGAGCTCATCGCGATCTGGACCAAGGCGACCAACGAGGTCGCCGAGGCGATGAACGCGAACTTCCCCAAGACGAACCCCATCTTCATGATGGTTGACTCGGGTGCCCGAGGAAACATGATGCAGATGCGGCAGATCGCCGGTATGCGTGGTCTGGTGTCGAACGCGAAGAACGAGACCATCCCGCGTCCGATCAAGGCGTCGTTCCGCGAGGGCCTGTCCGTGCTGGAGTACTTCATCTCCACGCACGGTGCCCGTAAGGGTCTGGCGGACACCGCTCTGCGTACCGCCGACTCGGGTTACCTCACCCGTCGTCTGGTCGACGTCTCCCAGGACGTCATCATCCGTGAGGAGGACTGCGGCACCGACCGCGGCCTCAAGCTCAAGATCGCGGAGCGGGGCGCGGACGGTGTGCTGCGCAAGACGGACGACGTCGAGACGTCGGTGTACGCGCGCTGCCTCGCCGAGGACATCGTGGTCGACGGCCAGGTGCTGGCCCCGGCCGGCACCGACCTGGGCGACGTCCTCATCGAGGAGCTCGTCGGCCGTGGCGTCGAGGAGGTCAAGACCCGCTCGGTCCTGACCTGCGAGTCCGCCGTCGGCACCTGCGCGATGTGCTACGGCCGTTCGCTCGCCACCGGCAAGCTGGTCGACATCGGTGAGGCGGTCGGCATCATCGCCGCCCAGTCCATCGGTGAGCCCGGTACCCAGCTGACGATGCGTACCTTCCACACCGGTGGTGTGGCCGGTGACGACATCACCCAGGGTCTGCCCCGTGTCGTCGAGCTCTTCGAGGCCCGTACCCCGAAGGGTGTCGCCCCGATCTCCGAGGCCCAGGGCCGCGTGCGGATCGAGGAGACGGAGAAGACCAAGAAGATCGTCATCACGCCGGACGACGGCAGCGACGAGACGGCGTTCCCGATCTCGAAGCGCGCCAAGGTCCTGGTCCGCGAGGGCGACCACGTCGAGGTGGGCCAGCAGCTCACCGTGGGTGCCACCAACCCGCACGACGTGCTGCGCATCCTGGGTCAGCGTGCCGTCCAGGTCCACCTGGTCGGCGAGGTCCAGAAGGTGTACAACTCGCAGGGTGTGTCGATCCACGACAAGCACATCGAGATCATCATCCGGCAGATGCTGCGCCGTGTGACGATCATCGAGTCCGGCGACGCCGAGCTGCTGCCCGGCGAGCTGGTCGAGCGCTCGAAGTTCGAGACCGAGAACCGTCGTGTGGTCCAGGAGGGCGGTCACCCGGCCTCCGGTCGTCCGCAGCTGATGGGTATCACCAAGGCCTCGCTGGCGACGGAATCCTGGCTGTCGGCCGCCTCCTTCCAGGAGACGACCCGAGTCCTGACGGATGCGGCGATCAACGCCAAGTCCGACAGCCTCATCGGCCTCAAGGAGAACGTCATCATCGGTAAGCTCATCCCGGCCGGTACGGGCCTGTCCCGCTACCGCAACATCCGGGTCGAGCCGACCGAGGAGGCCAAGGCCGCGATGTACTCGGCCGTCGGCTACGACGACATCGACTACTCGCCGTTCGGCACCGGCTCCGGCCAGGCCGTTCCGCTGGAGGACTACGACTACGGTCCGTACAACCAGTAAGCGAGCTGTTTGAACTGAAGGGCGGTCACCCTGTGGGGTGACCGCCCTTCGGCTTGTTCGGGTCTGGCGTTCGAGTGATCGCTCCGTGTCGGCGACGGCCGCCCGTGCCTTCCCGGCTGCCGGTGTGCGAGGTTGTGCCGGACCGGCCGAGCGGACGCGGAGGTGCCGACGTCATGACTTCAGCGATGGCCCGGCGTCTCGCCGAGGCGGCGGCGCTGACCGCGCTGGCGGCGACGGCGGCGTGCGGGGGCGGCGACAACGACGGGCATCCGTCTCCCGAGCCCACCGAGACCGTGTCCACCGGATCGGAGGAGGACGGGACCGAGACGCCGACCCCGGACGAGTCCGGGACGACCTCGGACGGGGACGAGACGGACGGCCAGATCTTCCTGGGCAGTGACTCCGAGGAGCCCTCCGCGTCGGACATCGAGCTTCCGCCGACGCAGGTGGGCAAGCCGGTCCAGGGGGACGTGGACCTCCAGGTATCGAAGCAGGAGCGCACCACGCCCCTGCAGGACGTCAAGGGCACGATCGAGGGCGAAGAAGCCGAGATGATCGAGAAGTGTCTGGGCGAGGTCCCCCCGGAGGGCTGCAACCTGATCTTCCAGTACACGCCGACGCAACCGGGCCCGTACACCGGTGAGTTGACGCTCATGCTGGCCGACGGCTCCACCATCACCGCCGCCATCCACGGCGAAGCGACCGAGGGTCCGACGCCGGACACGGGCCCGACCACCCCGGAGTCCACGACCGACGAGCCGACGACCGACGAGCCCATCACCACCGAGCCGCCGACCTCGTCCGAAGACGAAACGCCGGCGCCGTAGACGTAGCACCGGCGTTTCAGCCAGGGCTGCGGATCTCCAGCCAGGCCGTGCGGTCGTCGGGCAGCACCACCACACGGCGGTCCTTCCAGCGCGAGGCGTAGGAGACCAGGTAGAAGCGGGTCGGTGACTTCGCGAGGAGGCGGAAGCCCAGGTACTCGTACCGGTACGGCCCGCTCGTGCTGCCGTGGTCGTTGAACTTGATGTTCTTGGCGTGGTGGGTGAGGGGCACCCGCGAATGGATCACCACGAACGGGCTGTCCTGGTATCCCCTCCTCGCGTCCAGCCTGGCATCGCTGCGACCGGCGACCACCGCGTACTGCGCCATGTCGAAGAACAGGCTCACCGTCAGCAATCCGATGAGCAGCGTGCCGACGGCCAGCCACACACGGTCACCGGCGGGGTCCTGCCGGACCGCGACCCCGGTGCTCCGGCTCAGCCGCAGATGGGCGGCGCAGACGGCCAGCGTGGACCCCACGGCCACCACCAGGGCCGGCATGAAGATGCGCGGCCAGCCCGCCGGGAAAGGGAGCACCAGGTACGAGAACAAGCCCGGGAGGCCCACCAGCACCATGGCCACTCCGACGGCAAGCAGCACGGTGATCGCCGTGCGGCGGTGCACGTCATGCTCCGGCCCGGCCAGCGCCCGTCCCAGCCAGCCGAACACCAGGAACACGATCAGCCCGCCCGCCAGCAGGACACACAGGGGAAAGAAGATCGCGCTCGTGCTGCTGGCCACCACGTTCTGGACGGACATCCCGAGATCCTCGGGCACCACGCCGAGGGCGGAGTAGTAGGACCTGACGTACACGCTGCCGAAGTAGTAGAGCAGAGCGAAGGCGACGGTCCCCGGCGCCGCGAAGTACGCCACCTTCTCCCCGAACGTCGACAGGGGGGAGCGCGGAGGCGGGGGCTCGGGGCCGGCCGGCGGTCCCTGTGGCGCGGGCATGGCCCTCAGTCTGTTCGCGCGCTGCCGGACCCGCACGCGGAGTCCCTCCGCTTGGCTGACCGCGCCCGGCACTCAGGGTGTCGTGAGAGGCACCGATCGCCGATTCGAAGATCATGTAGCGTACAGCGGCTTGACATGGTTCGCAGGCCGAGGCCGTCGGGTTCCATTTGTTTTGACCACAGCGAATGAGCTAGGTACGCTCAGACCTTGTGCCTGGGGTGTGCCCTGGCTCCCGTGCGTGCCTTCGACCGCACGGCGAGTCGTCACCGGCCACCGTAATCTGCGCCCTTTTTCGCCTGGCGGCAAAGGTCCGCGGGATTCGACACACCCGACCGCGTGGGTCGGCGAAGTTCCAGGTTAGCTTCACCATTCGGCACACAGAAACCGGAGAAGTAGTGCCTACGATCCAGCAGCTGGTCCGTAAGGGCCGGCAGGACAAGGTCGAGAAGAACAAGACGCCCGCACTCGAGGGTTCCCCTCAGCGTCGTGGCGTCTGCACGCGTGTGTTCACGACCACCCCGAAGAAGCCGAACTCGGCCCTGCGTAAGGTCGCGCGTGTGCGTCTGACCAGCGGGATCGAGGTCACCGCTTACATTCCGGGTGAGGGACACAACCTGCAGGAGCACTCCATCGTGCTCGTGCGCGGCGGCCGTGTGAAGGACCTGCCGGGTGTTCGCTACAAGATCATCCGTGGTTCGCTCGACACCCAGGGTGTCAAGAACCGCAAGCAGGCCCGCAGCCGCTACGGCGCCAAGAAGGAGAAGTAAGAATGCCTCGTAAGGGCCCCGCCCCGAAGCGCCCGGTCATCATCGACCCGGTCTACGGTTCTCCTCTGGTGACCTCCCTCATCAACAAGGTGCTGCTCAACGGCAAGCGCTCCACCGCCGAGCGCATCGTCTACGGCGCCATGGAGGGTCTGCGTGAGAAGACGGGCAACGACCCGATCATCACGCTGAAGCGCGCGCTGGAGAACATCAAGCCGACCCTCGAGGTCAAGTCCCGCCGTGTCGGTGGTGCGACGTACCAGGTTCCGATCGAGGTCAAGCCCGGTCGTGCCAACACGCTCGCGCTGCGCTGGCTGGTCGGTTACTCCCGCGCCCGTCGCGAGAAGACCATGACCGAGCGTCTGCTCAACGAGCTTCTCGACGCCTCCAACGGCCTTGGTGCCGCTGTGAAGAAGCGCGAGGACACCCACAAGATGGCCGAGTCCAACAAGGCCTTCGCGCACTACCGCTGGTAGTCGCTACCCACATCGAGACCGAGAGAAGACTGAAGCCTTATGGCTACCACTTCACTTGACCTGGCCAAGGTGCGCAACATCGGCATCATGGCTCACATCGACGCGGGCAAGACGACCACCACCGAGCGGATCCTGTTCTACACCGGTGTGTCTTACAAGATCGGTGAGGTCCACGACGGCGCTGCCACCATGGACTGGATGGAGCAGGAGCAGGAGCGTGGCATCACGATCACCTCTGCTGCCACCACCTGTCACTGGCCGCTGGAAGACGTCGACCACACCATCAACATCATCGACACCCCGGGCCACGTCGACTTCACCGTCGAGGTGGAGCGTTCCCTGCGCGTGCTCGACGGTGCCGTGACGGTGTTCGACGGCGTCGCCGGCGTTGAGCCCCAGTCCGAGACGGTGTGGCGTCAGGCGGACCGCTACGGCGTTCCGCGTATCTGCTTCGTCAACAAGCTCGACCGGACCGGTGCCGAGTTCCACCGCTGCGTCGACATGATCTCTGACCGCCTCGGCGCTCAGCCGATCGTCATGCAGCTCCCGATCGGTGCCGAGGCCGACTTCAAGGGCGTCGTCGACCTCGTGACGATGAAGGCCCTGGTCTGGTCCGCCGAGGCCACCAAGGGCGAGATGTACGACGTCGTCGACATCCCGGACACGCACACCGAGGCTGCCGAGGAGTACCGCGGCAAGCTGCTCGAGGCCGTGGCCGAGAACGACGAAGAGATCATGGAGCTGTACCTGGAGGGCACCGAGCCCTCCGTGGAGCAGCTGTACGCCGCGATCCGTCGCATCACCATCGCGTCCGGCAAGTCCAAGGACACCACGGTCACCCCGGTGTTCTGCGGCACCGCGTTCAAGAACAAGGGCGTTCAGCCCCTGCTCGACGCGGTCGTGCG
The DNA here is from genome assembly GCF_001513965.1 of Streptomyces cellostaticus. Classification (GTDB taxonomy): domain Bacteria; phylum Actinomycetota; class Actinomycetes; order Streptomycetales; family Streptomycetaceae; genus Streptomyces; species Streptomyces cellostaticus. The sequence goes on from NZ_KQ948018.1 coordinate 238,724, forward strand.
CTACCTCCCCTCCCCCCTGGACGTCGAGGCCATCGAGGGCCACGACGTCAAGGACCCGGAGACGGTCGTCAAGCGCAAGCCGTCCGAGGACGAGCCCCTGTCCGCGCTGGCGTTCAAGATCATGAGCGACCCGCACCTCGGCAAGCTCACCTTCGTCCGGGTCTACTCGGGCCGCCTGGAGTCCGGCACCTCGGTGCTGAACTCCGTCAAGGGCAAGAAGGAGCGCATCGGCAAGATCTACCGCATGCACGCGAACAAGCGTGAGGAGATCGAGTCGGTGGGCGCCGGCGACATCATCGCCGTCATGGGTCTGAAGCAGACCACGACCGGTGAGACGCTGTGCGACGACAAGCAGCCGGTGATCCTGGAGTCCATGGACTTCCCGGCTCCGGTCATCCAGGTCGCCATCGAGCCCAAGTCGAAGGGCGACCAGGAGAAGCTGGGCGTCGCGATCCAGCGCCTGGCCGAGGAGGACCCGTCCTTCCAGGTCCACTCGGACGAGGAGACCGGCCAGACCATCATCGGTGGTATGGGCGAGCTGCACCTCGAGGTGCTGGTCGACCGTATGCGCCGTGAGTTCAAGGTCGAGGCCAACGTCGGCAAGCCGCAGGTCGCGTACCGCGAGACGATCCGCAAGGCCGTCGAGCGCGTGGACTACACCCACAAGAAGCAGACCGGTGGTACCGGTCAGTTCGCCAAGGTGCAGATCGCGATCGAGCCCATCGAGGGCGGCGACGCCTCGTACGAGTTCGTGAACAAGGTGACCGGTGGTCGCATCCCGAAGGAGTACATCCCTTCGGTCGACGCCGGTGCGCAGGAGGCCATGCAGTTCGGCATCCTCGCCGGTTACGAGATGACCGGCGTGCGCGTCATCCTGATCGACGGTGGCTACCACGAGGTCGACTCCTCCGAGCTCGCCTTCAAGATCGCCGGTTCGCAGGCCTTCAAGGAGGCCGCGCGCAAGGCCAGCCCCGTGCTGCTCGAGCCGATGATGGCCGTCGAGGTCACCACGCCCGAGGACTACATGGGTGAGGTCATCGGCGACATCAACTCCCGCCGTGGCCAGATCCAGGCCATGGAGGAGCGGGCTGGTGCCCGCGTCGTGAAGGGCCTCGTGCCCCTGTCGGAGATGTTCGGCTACGTCGGCGACCTCCGCAGCAAGACGTCGGGTCGCGCAAGCTACTCGATGCAGTTCGACTCCTACGCCGAGGTTCCGCGGAACGTCGCCGAGGAGATCATCGCGAAGGCCAAGGGCGAGTAACGCACCGCGTTCGCACGCTTTAGGCTTGACTCCGGAGCCCGGAGGGGCATTCACCAGCATGTGCGGGGGAATGCCCCCGGGCCCGGGCTTTCCAGCAAAGATCACCTGGCGCCGATGAAGCAAGGCGTTCAGAACCACTCCACAGGAGGACCCCGTGGCGAAGGCGAAGTTCGAGCGGACTAAGCCCCACGTCAACATCGGCACCATCGGTCACATCGACCACGGTAAGACGACCCTCACGGCCGCCATTACCAAGGTGCTGCACGACAAGTACCCGGACCTGAACGAGGCCTCGGCCTTCGACCAGATCGACAAGGCTCCTGAGGAGCGCCAGCGCGGTATCACCATCTCCATCGCGCACGTCGAGTACCAGACCGAGGCGCGTCACTACGCCCACGTCGACTGCCCGGGTCACGCGGACTACATCAAGAACATGATCACCGGTGCCGCGCAGATGGACGGCGCGATCCTCGTGGTCGCCGCCACCGACGGCCCGATGCCGCAGACCAAGGAGCACGTGCTCCTGGCCCGCCAGGTCGGCGTTCCGTACATCGTCGTCGCCCTGAACAAGGCCGACATGGTGGACGACGAGGAGATCCTGGAGCTCGTCGAGCTCGAGGTCCGTGAGCTCCTCTCCGAGTACGAGTTCCCGGGCGACGACGTCCCGGTCGTCAAGGTCTCGGCGCTCAAGGCGCTCGAGGGCGACGCCGAGTGGGGCAAGTCCGTCCTGGACCTGATGGACGCCGTCGACTCCGCCATCCCGGAGCCGGAGCGTGACGTCGACAAGCCGTTCCTCATGCCCATCGAGGACGTCTTCACGATCACCGGTCGCGGTACGGTCGTCACCGGCCGTATCGAGCGTGGTGTCCTGAAGGTCAACGAGACCGTCGACATCATCGGCATCAAGACCGAGAAGACCACCACCACGGTCACCGGTATCGAGATGTTCCGCAAGCTGCTCGACGAGGGCCAGGCCGGTGAGAACGTCGGTCTGCTGCTCCGCGGCATCAAGCGCGAGGACGTCGAGCGCGGCCAGGTCATCATCAAGCCGGGCTCGGTCACCCCGCACACCGAGTTCGAGGCGCAGGCCTACATCCTGTCCAAGGACGAGGGTGGCCGTCACACGCCGTTCTTCAACAACTACCGTCCGCAGTTCTACTTCCGTACGACGGACGTGACCGGCGTGGTGACCCTCCCCGAGGGCACCGAGATGGTCATGCCGGGTGACAACACCGAGATGAAGGTGGAGCTCATCCAGCCCATCGCCATGGAAGAGGGCCTGAAGTTCGCCATCCGTGAGGGTGGCCGGACCGTGGGCGCCGGCCAGGTCATCAAGATCACCAAGTGATCTTGAACTGACCAGGACCGGGTCTTCGACCTGGTAGCTGTCGGAGGGGCCCGTACGACTTCGGTCGTGCGGGCCCCTTCGCGTTGCCCGGTTACGAAAGTATTCGGCGCGCACGACCGGTTCCCCGGCCTCCTCACCCCCTCCAGTATTTGTCATGCCGCTGACTAAATTCGGGTGGAGTTCGGGTGGAGGGGTGAGGCATGTCTGTCCGTCGCAGGACCGTGCTGGGTGCAGGGCTCGCCGTCGTGCCGGTGCTGGCATCGGGGGTCGCACGGGCCGGGGGTGAGGGTGATCTCCGGGCGACGGACCCGGGGTCGTACATCTCCTTCACGGGCGGCGCGTTCTCGCTGGTGGGCGCCCCCGTGGTCGTGAGCGCCGAGGATCACCCCGGGGTCGTACGGGTCGCGGGGGACCTCCGGGACGACATCGAGCGGGTGACGGGCGTCCGGCCCGGCTCGACGATCGCCCCCTCCCCGGTCCTGGTCGGCACCATCGGCCGCAGCCCGCTGATCGACGGGCTGATCGAGGCGGGCAAGCTGGACGTCTCCGGTGTGCGGGGACGCTGGGAGACCTCCCTCCAGACGGTCGTGGACCACCCCATGCCCGGGGTGGAGCGGGCGTTCGTCGTCGCGGGCAGCGACCCGCGGGGCACGATCTTCGGGGCGTACGACGTCTCGTACGGCATCGGCGTCTCGCCCTGGTACTGGTGGGACGACGTGCCGCCGGTGCACCGCGACGCGGTGTGGGTGCGCCCCGGCAGATACACGCAGGGCACCCCGGCGGTGAAGTACCGGGGCATCTTCATCAACGACGAGAACCCCGCGCTGGGGACGTGGGCGCCGGCGTACTTCGGGCCGGGGAAGGCGACGGGTTACCCGGGTGGCTTCAACGCGGACTTCTACGCGAGGGTGTTCGAGGTCCTGCTGCGCCTGAAGGGCAATTACCTGTGGCCGGCGGTGTGGGGCCGGGCCTTCGCGGAGGACGACCCGGAGAACCACCGGCGTGCCGCGGAGTACGGCATTGTCATGGGCACGTCCCATGAGGCGCCGATGATGCGGGGGATCGAGGAGTGGAACCGGCATGCGGGTGCCGGCAGGGATCCGTTCGGCGGGACCGGGGAGTGGTCGTACCGCCGTAACGCGGCGGCGATCCGGGCGTACTGGCGAGCCGGCATCCAGCGCATGGTGGACGAGGGCTTCGAGGGCGTGGTGACCCTCGGGATGCGCGGGAACGGCGACACCGGTCTCCCGGACGGCGACGGCATCGAGCTGATGCAGGAGATCATCGCGGCGCAGCGGCAGATCATCGAGGAGGTCACCGGGAAGCCGGCAGCCGAGACCCCCCAGGTGTGGACGCTGTACAAGGAGGTGCAGCGGTACTGGGACCGGGGGCTGAGGGCGCCGGACGACGTCACGGTCGTGCTGACGGACGACAACTGGGGCAACATCCGCAAGCACCCGGACGGAGCCCGGACCGGAGGCTACGGCCTGTACTACCACTTCGACTACGTGGGGGCGGGCCGCAACTACAAGTGGGTCGACACGGCCCATCTGTGCAACGTCTGGGACCAGCTCCACCAGGCGCACGCGTACGGCAACCACGGCCTGTGGGTGGCGAACGCAGGGGACCTGAAGGGCAACGAACTGCCGACGGAGTTCTTCCTGAACTACGCCTGGAATCCGTCGGGTTGGCCGCTGGAGCGGTTGGGGGAGTGGGAGCGGAGGTATGCGCGCCAGAACTTCGGGCCGGTCCGGGAGGCGGAGATCGCGTCGGTGCTGGCGGAGTACGGGAGCCTGCAGGCCCGCCGCAAACCCGAGCTGCTGAACCGCCGGATCACGTCGGCCGACGGCAAGGTGGTGTACGACGACCGGCAGACCCCGTTCTCCTTCGGGCACCGGGAGCTGGAGCGGGTCACGCAGGAGTGGCGGGAGCTGGGCAGCCGGGCGGAACGCATCGCGCGGCGGCTTCCGTCCCGGTTGCAGGACGCATGGTTCGAACTGGCCGGCTACGAGGTGACGGCGACCGCGAACCTGTACGCCCTGCGGGAGGCGGAGTTCACCAACCTCCTCTACGCGAAGCAGGGCAGAGCGGCGACGAACGACCGCGCGGCGCAGGCGGAGGCCGCCCTGGCAAGGGACTTCACCCTGGCGGACCGCTTCAACTCCTCGGTGGCGAACGGCAAATGGAAGGGCTTCCAGACCCAGCCGCACATCGACTACGGGGATGTGGACCGGTACGGCCCCAACGCGGGCTGGCAGCAGCCGGAGAAGGACAACGTGGCACTGCCCGACGTGCTCTTCCCGGCGGTACGCCGCATCGAGCTGCCGGAGGCGGCGGAGCTGGGCGTGTCGGTGGACGGTGCGGAGGATGCGGGGCAGTGGTGGCCGGGGGGTGCGACGGGCGAGGCATCCCTCCCCGCGTTCAGCCCGTACCAGACCTGCCCACAGCAGTACGTGGAGATCTTCAACCGGGGGCGTACGCCCTTCGACTACCGGGTGGAGAGCTCGGTGCCCTGGCTGGTGGTGGACTGCCCGCGGGGCCGGGTGGAGCAGCAGGTCAGGCTGGAGGTCCGCGTGGACTGGACGCGGGCACCGGCGGGCCGCGCGGAGGGTTCGCTGACGGTGACCGGAGCCGGGACGTCGGTGCAGGTGGGGTGCACGGCACAGAACCCGCCCCGGCGGGGCCTGCGGGGCTTCGTGGAGGCGGGCGGGTACGTGGCGATCGACGCGGAGCACCACGACCGCGCGGTGGGGCAGTGGCGCCGGATCGACGGCATCGGGCGTACGGGCGCGGGAATGACTCCGTGGCCGGTGACCTCACCTCGGCAGACGCCCGGCGGCTCCTCGTCCCCCCGCCTGGAGTACGAGGTGAGCCTGCTGACAGGGCCGGGTGAGGTGACGGTGTGGGCGTACGTGTCCCCACGGAACCCGGCACTGCCGACGGGAGGCCTGCGCTACGCGGTGTCGTTCGACGAAGCGGCTCCCCAGGCGGTGGACATCAACGAAGGCGCCGACGACGGGCTCATGAACACGACCTGGGCGCGGCACACGTCGGACAACATCAACGCGACGGCCACGACACACACCCTCACGAAGACCGGCGTGCACCGGTTGAAGTTCTGGATGGTGGATCCGACGGTGGTGCTGCAACGGCTCCTGATCGACACGGGAGGGCTGCCTGCGCTGTACCTGGGTCCGCTGGAGAGCCGCAGGATATGAGGAGCAGCACTGCTGGGGCTCGTACTGGCCGGTGTCGGTACCGCCTTCATCGTGGTGACGGTGAAGAACGCGGTGGACTCGATCGACACCGCCCGGAGCTTCTCCAGCGGCGACGCGCAGACCTTCGGCTTCGTCCAGGGGAAGACCAAGGCGATCTACGTCTCCCAGCCCGGGAAGGGCCAGGTCGACTGCCGGATTCCGGGGATGCAGTCCGGGGCGGTGACCCAGCCGGACAGGACCTTCCGCATCACCGTCGGGTCCCGGACCTGGGAGCGCGTCTTCGAGGTGAAGCCCGGCCGCAGCGGCGACTACACGCTCACCTGCACCTCGGAGTTGCCGGCCGAGTTCGCGCTGGGAGACAAGCCCCGGGTGGGGGCCGCGATCGGCAGCATCGCCGCGGGGGTCGGCTGCTTCCTCGCCGCGTTTGCCGCAGCCGTGACCATCGTCGTCGTCACCGCCGTCCGCCGCAGCCGCCACCGCCGCCGGCTCACCGCCGCGTTGGCCCCTCCACCGCAGTGGGGGCCGCCGCCTGGCCCGCTGTATTAGTGCGTGGTGGCAAACGGAACCCCCTGCTCGACGAGCGGGGGGCTGGACCGGTACTGACGGGGCGCGGACGATCAGCACGTCCTTCGGGGGAGTGTGCCGAGGGGGGCGACTTCGTCTGTGTCTTCTGTGGTGCCGATCTGCCCGTGGACTGGAACGCCGACCCCTCGGCCCCCTGAAAGCCCTGCGCGTTTCCTCACCCCCGTGGCTCATCCGGGTGGCAGTTCGGTTGCCCTTCGTAAAGATTGCATTGCAGAGCGTGGCGGCCCCTGAGAACTCCGCTGCTCTTCGCGGGCGTGTGGACATGCCGCGCCGCGACGGCTCACTCGAGAACGACGAAGGGTGTCGACATGACAGATCCAGGCCGCTCAGTGCGGCATCCATCCCGGCTCGGTATAGCCTCGCTCGCCGCCGTGGCCGCGCTGCTGGCGGCCGGACTGTCGCAGCCGGCGCCCGCGGCTGCGGTGTCGTCCAGCGCCGCGGCCACGGCTGCCTCCGTCGACGTCACCACGTTCTCGCAGGGCTGGACCAACCCCTGGGCCATCTCGTTCCTGCCGGACGGACGCTCGGCGCTGGTCACCGAGAACGAGACCGCCCGTGTCTACCGCCTCCGCGACGACGGCTCCAAGACCCTGGTCGGCACGGTGCCGAAGGTGGTCGTCTTCGCGCCCGGCGACGCCGCCGTAGGCGGGCTGCTGGGGGTCGCTCCGTCTCCGACGTGGGACGGAGTCAGGGACAAGAGCGTGTTCTTCATGCACACCACGGCGACCGAGACCCGGGTCGTGCGGATGAACTACGACGGCAAGTCGCTGAGCGGCTACACCGTGGTGCTCGGCGGCATCAGACGAGGCTCGAACCACCACGGCGGCAAGATCGCCTTCGGACCCGACGGGTACCTCTACGTCGCGACCGGCGAGGCCACACAGGCGGACCTCGCGCAGGACGTGAACTCGATCAACGGAAAGATCCTCCGGATCACCAAGACCGGCGCCCCGGCCCCCGGCAACCCGTTCGGCAACCACATCTACAGCTACGGTCATCGCAATCCGCAGGGCCTGGCCTGGGACAGCAAGGGCCGGCTGTGGTCGGCGGAAATAGGCCAGGAAGCAACCGACGAACTCAACCTGATCCAGCCGGGCGCCAACTACGGCTGGCCGCGCTGCGAGGGTTACTGCGACGTCAAGGGCATGACCAACCCGAAGGCCACCTGGGATCACACCGCCGCCACCGCCCAGATCGCTGTCGTGGGCGACAGCCTCTACGCGTCGACGCTGCGCGGCTTCCAGCTGTGGCGCGTCCCGATCGACGCTGCACTCGGGGGTACGGGCGACAGCGCGAAAGCCGCCGTCTTCGCCGGCCGCGCGCTGCGTGCCCTCACGAAGGTCCCCGGCAAGAACGAGCTGTGGCTGGGCACCACGAGAAACGGGGACGGCAAGGACGAGATCCTCCGCGTGACCATCCACTGATTCCCCTCACAGAAAGGCAGTTACCCCATGAACGAAACCAGGGCAGAGACGAAGGCAGTCGAGGAGACGCCGTTGCAGAAGCCGGACCCGGCCACCTGGCAGGCGCCCGCCTACGAGGTCGTCGACACCGCGCTCGAGGTCACCGCCTACTCCCTCAGCTCCCGCTAGCCGGTGCCATGCTGCTGCTGGTACTCGGCACCGCCGCCGGCGGCGGCATCCCCCAGTGGAACTGCGCGTGCTCCGGGTGCTCCGGAGCACGCGCCCATCCGCACCGGCGCCGCCGTCACGCCTCCCTCGCCGTGCGCAGCGGCGACGGCCGCTGGTACGTCGTCAACGCGACCCCCGACATCGGCGACCAGATCGAAGACCGGCCCGAACTCCACCCGGGTCCCGGCCGCCGGCAGACACCGGTCGCCGGAGTGGTCCTCACCGACGCCGAACTCGACCACACCCTGGGCATCGCCCGGCTGCGCGAGGCCGACCGCCTCCAGGTGATCGCGACGGCCCCGGTCCGCCAGGCGCTCCTGGACCGCCTGCACCTCGGCGCTGTGCTGGCGCCGTACACCTGCGTGACCTGGCGCGAGCTGCCGCGGCGCGGCACCGAGCCGCTGGCGGGCGACATGCCCGGTCTGCCGGACGCCGACACGTCCGTTCTGCCGACGGGCGACACGTCCGGTCTGCGGATCAGCGGCATCCCGGTGTCGGGCAAGCGCCCGCGGTACGCCGCCGACGCCCCGGACGACGACGCATGGGTCGTCGCGCTGCGTCTGTACGACCCCTCCTCCGGCGCGACCGCGCTCTACGCTCCCGCCCTGGCCGCCTGGCCGGACCGCCTCCAGCAGGCGGCCGCCGAGGCCGACTGCGTCATCGTGGACGGCACCTTCTGGGACGACGAGGAGCCCCGCCGCACCGGCATCTCCGCCCGCACTGCCACCGGCATGGGCCACCTGCCCATCGAGGGAGAGAACGGCACCGCCGAACGCCTGGCCCGCCTCTCCGCCCGGTGCCTCTACACGCACCTCAACAACACCAACCCCCTCGTCGACCCGGCGGCGTCCGAGCACAAGAAGCTCGCACGGCTGGGCATCGAGGTGGCGTACGACGGGATGGTGATCGAGCTGTGACCACGGCACTCGCCCCGCTCGCGGAGCCCTGGAGCCCCGCGGAGTTCGAGGCACGACTTCGCGCGGTGGGGGAGGAGCGGTATCACGACCGCCATCCCTTCAACCTCCGGATGCACAGCGGCGATCTCAGCCCCGAGGAGCTGCGCCGCTGGATCGTCAACCGCTTCCACTACCAGCGCCACATCCCCGTCAAGGACGCCCTGATCACCGCGAAACTGGACACGCCCGCGCTGCGCCGGATGTGGCTGCGCCGCATCCAGGACCACGACGGGCAGCAGCAGGGCGAGGGCGGCATCGAGCGCTGGCTGCGGCTCGGTGAGGCGGCCGGCCTGAACCGCGAGACGCTGCTGCGCGCCGACACCGTGCTGCCGGGCGTACGGCTGGCGGTCGAGGGATACGTCAACTTCTGCCGGCTGCGCCCGTCCCTCGAAGCCGTCGCCGCGTCGCTGACCGAACTCGCCGCCCCGGACCTGATGCGCACCCGCATCGACGCCTTCGAACGCCACTACCCATGGATCGAACCCCATGGCCTCGCCTACTTCCGCTCCCGGGTCTCCCAGGGGCGGCGCGACAGCCGTGAGGCACTCGACCTCGTGCTGAGCTGGGGCCGTACCCGGGACGACCAGGAACGCGCCGTGGCCGCGCTGCGCTTCAAATGCGATGTCCTGTGGTCGCTGCTGGACGCCGTGGACCGGGCGGGCCACCGGGAGCAGGCGTGAAGGCGGCGCCCGGAACCGACTGGCGGCCCGTGCCGGCCCCCGCCATCGTGCGGCGGCACGACCCCGTACGCGACGCGGACCTGCTGATCCTCCCCGAACGCGTCGTCGTCCTGACCGGCCGGGCCGAAACCGTCCTCGCCCTGTGCGACGGCACCCGCAGCGTCCGCGGCATCGTCGACGAGCTGGCCGAACGCTTCCCCGGCGCCCCCGTGGCCACCGACGTCCCCCCTTTCCTCGAACGGCTGCGTACGGAGGGCTGGCTGCGATGACCCCCGCCGACCCGACGCCCCCCACCGCCCCATCGTCCGCGCCCGCCCGCCCCTGGGCCCTGCTGGCCGAACTCACCCATGCCTGCCCGCTCCACTGCGGGTACTGCTCCAACCCGCTGGAGCTGACCCGGCGCTCGCGCGAGCTGACCGGCGAGCAGTGGACGGACGTGATGCGTCAGGCGGGCGAGTTCGGCGTGGTCCACACCCATCTCTCGGGCGGTGAGCCGCTGCTGCGCCGGGACCTGGCCGAGATCGTCACCGCGGCCGAGGCCGCCGGGATCTACACCCAGCTGGTCACCAGCGGCGTGGGCCTGGACCGTGACCGGCTGTCCACGCTCGCCGCCGCCGGGCTGCGCAGCGTCCAGCTGTCCGTCCAGCACGCCGACCCGCGCGCCTCCGACCGGATCGCCGGACGCCGTTCCTTCGCCGAGAAGGAACGGGCCGCCGGGCTCGTACGGGCCGCCGGCCTCCCCCTGGGCCTCAACGTCGTCCTGCACCGGGAGAACCTCGACGCCATCGACGCCCTCATCGAGCTGGGCCTGACCTGGGGCGTGGACCGCATCGAACTCGCCAACACACAGTTCTACGGCTGGGGCCTGCTCAACCGCGCCGCACTCCTGCCCACCCGCGACCAGCTCGCCCGGGCACGGGACGCCGTCGAGCGGTGGCGCGAGCGGCTCACGCCGGACGGCCCCGACCTGGTCTGGGTCGTCCCCGACTACTTCGACGGCGTCGCCAAGCCGTGCATGGGCGGGTGGGGGGCGGTCTCGCTCACCGTCACCCCGGACGGCACCGTCCTGCCGTGCCCGGCCGCGGCCTCCCTGCCGGACCTGGACCCCCCGAACATCCGCGACCACCCGCTGGCCTGGATCTGGGACCACTCCGAGGCGTTCACCCGCTACCGCGGAACCGACTGGATGGCCGACCCCTGCCGCACCTGCTCCCGCCGCGACGAGGACTTCGGCGGCTGCCGCTGCCAGGCGTACGCCCTGACCGGCGACGCCACCCGCACGGACCCCGCATGCCGACTCTCCCCGGACCACGGCCTGATCCGGTCACTGGCCGACGACAGCACGAAGGGGAGGGGGGTGATCAGGCGCCGGGTCCCGGTGCGGGGAGGGTGATTTCGGCCCAGACGGTCTTGCGCGGGTGCCGTTCCCCGGTGACGCCCCAGCGGTCCGCGAGGGCGTCGACGAGGATGGGTCCGCGTCTCTTACGGGTCGTTGGAGCCGGGGGAGGCGGTCACCGCGCGTGTCGGTGACCTCGATACGGAGCGTGTCGGCGACGACGTAGAGCAGCAACTGGAAGTCGCGGCCGGGGACGCGTCCGTGGGTGGCGGCGTTGGCGGCCAGGCAGTCATTTCTTGATTCACATCACTCAGCGTGGCGGCACCTGCTTCCCTAAGTGAGTGACAACGCTTGTACGTACAGTGACTGTCCCTGCTTTGTCTCGGCTGTCTCGGGCGTTGTCACGGGTACGAGTGCGCGTCGGAGGAGGAGCCATGGGCGAGGGTGTGGACGAGGCCGGTTGGGACGTCGAGCCGGGCGACGAGATCGAGCCGGTGGTCCAGGCGGTGGGGCGCCTGCTCAAGGTCTGCCGGGAGGCGGCTGGGGTGACGGTGTCCGAGCTGAGCGAGGCCATGGGCTACGGCGAGGACATGATCCGCAAGATGGAGCGCGGGGCCCGTATCCCCCGGCCGGAGTTCCTGGACAGGGCGGACCAGATCCTGAAGGCACCTGGCACGAGAGCGGCCGCCTGAGGGGAGGGCGCAAGGCGCCCACAGCGGCTCCCCGGGATCTCCACGGCCCAGGCCCGGCCGGGCCCGCTGCGTCGCCTGTTTGACCTACGTCACCTTCGGGGTATTCTCTCCGCCCCGATTGGCCAGCCCCCCGCCCCATATGGCAGACTGTCGGAGTTGCTCGGTCGAGTGTTGATGCTGCGCGCCTCCCGCCGGGAGGACCGGAAGCGAGTCCCACAGTACTCGTCGTCCTAACTGCCTTTTGGCAGCACTGGGGCGGACGTACGGGAATCTTCCGGGAAGTGTGGTGCGGCACCGGCTAGGCGCCCGGTGGGCCTTCCGCCCTCGGCTTGCGGTTCCGGAAGGGCCGTGTGCATTCCCCGCAGGGATGTTCGAACAAGGGACATCTTTGTCAGCGGGAGCGCGACACGCCCGACCGCGTGGGTCGGAGAAGGAAGTCAGGAACACCGGGATCCAGAGCGAAGAGACAGGACTACTGAGTAGCCATGGCGGGACAGAAGATCCGCATCCGGCTCAAGGCCTACGACCACGAGGTCATCGACTCCTCGGCGAAGAAGATCGTCGAGACGGTGACCCGCACTGGTGCGTCGGTCGCGGGCCCGGTGCCGCTGCCCACTGAGAAGAACGTGTACTGCGTCATCAAGTCGCCGCACAAGTACAAGGACTCGCGCGAGCACTTCGAGATGCGCACGCACAAGCGCCTGATCGACATTCTCGACCCGACCCCCAAGACCGTTGACTCTCTGATGCGACTCGACCTCCCGGCCGGTGTCGACATCGAGATCAAGCTCTGAGGGCTGGTGATCTGAGAATGGCTAAGCAGATCAAGGGCATCCTGGGCGAGAAGCTCGGCATGACGCAGGTGTGGGACGAGAACAACCGTGTTGTTCCGGTCACCGTCGTCAAGGCCGGCCCCAACGTCGTCACCCAGGTCCGTACGAACGATGTCGACGGCTACGAGTCCGTCCAGATCGCTTTCGGCGAGATCGACCCGCGCAAGGTGAACAAGCCCCTCAAGGGCCACTTCGCCAAGGCCGACGTCACTCCCCGCCGCCACCTCGTCGAGATCCGTACCGCTGACGCCAGCGAGTACACCCTCGGCCAGGAGATCACCGCCGAGGTGTTCGAGGCCGGCATCAAGGTCGACGTGACCGGCAAGAGCAAGGGCAAGGGCTTCGCCGGTGTCATGAAGCGTCACAACTTCAAGGGCCTCGGCGCCGGACACGGCACCCAGCGCAAGCACCGCTCGCCCGGTTCCATCGGTGGCTGCGCCACCCCGGGCCGCGTGTTCAAGGGCCTCCGCATGGCGGGTCGCATGGGCAACGAGCGGGTCACCACCCAGAACCTGACCGTCCACGCCGTTGACGCGGAGAAGGGTCTGCTGCTCATCAAGGGCGCGGTTCCCGGTCCGAACGGCGGCCTCGTCCTGGTCCGCACCGCGGCCAAGGGGGCCTGAGGTAACCGATGAGCACTGTTGACATCCTTTCGCCGGCGGGCGACAAGGCCGGTACCGTCGAGCTCCCCGCGGAGATCTTCGACGTAGAGAAGATCAGCGTTCCGCTGCTTCACCAGGTCGTCGTCGCGCAGCTGGCCGCGGCCCGTCAGGGCACGCACAAGACCAAGACTCGTGGCGAGGTTCGCGGTGGCGGCAAGAAGCCGTACCGCCAGAAGGGCACCGGCCGCGCCCGTCAGGGCTCGACCCGTGCGCCGCAGTTCGCCGGTGGTGGCGTCGTGCACGGTCCCGTGCCGCGTGACTACTCGCAGCGGACCCCGAAGAAGATGAAGGCCGCGGCCCTGCGCCACGCCCTCACCGACCGGGCCCGCCACAACCGCATCCACGTCGTCTCCGGCGTGGTCGAGGGCGCGAACCCGTCCACGAAGGCCGCGAAGAGCCTGTTCGGCAAGATCTCGGAGCGCAAGAACCTGCTCCTGGTCGTCGAGCGCGCCGACGAGGCCGCGTGGCTGTCCGCCCGCAACCTGCCCCAGGTCCACATCCTGGAGCCGGGCCAGCTGAACACGTACGACGTTCTCGTCTCGGACGACGTGGTCTTCACCCAGGCCGCTTTCGAGTCCTTCGTGTCTGGCCCCAAGGCCGCTGACACCGAAGGGAGCGAGGCCTGATGGCTACGCGTCACCCGAGCATTGCCTCGAAGGCCGCCAAGGCCGCCAAGGCCGCGCGCGTCGCCAAGGCGCGTCGCCACGCCACCGAGGGCAAGAACACCGTCGAGACCCCGCTGAGCAAGTCCTTCACGGACCCCCGTGACGTGCTGCTCAAGCCGGTCGTCTCCGAGAAGAGCTACGCGCTCCTCGACGAGAACAAGTACACGTTCATCGTCGCCCCGGGCGCCAACAAGACCCAGATCAAGCAGGCCGTCCAGGCGGTCTTCTCGGTCAAGGTCACCGGGGTCAACACGATCAACCGCCAGGGCAAGCGCAAGCGCACGAAGACCGGTTTCGGTCAGCGTGCCGGCAGCAAGCGCGCGATCGTGACCCTCGCCGAGGGCGACCGTATCGACATCTTCGGCGGTCCGACCGCCTAAGGGCGGTCCGGATCGTCCGATATCGGACGAGGACTGAGAAATGGGAATCCGCAAGTACAAGCCGACTACGCCGGGCCGTCGTGGCGCCAGCGTCGCCGACTTCGTCGAGGTCACGCGGTCCACGCCGGAGAAGTCGCTGGTCCGCCCCCTGCACAGCAAGGGCGGCCGTAACAACACCGGTCGTGTGACCGTGCGCCACCAAGGTGGCGGACACAAGCGCGCCTACCGCGTGATCGACTTCCGTCGTCACGACAAGGACGGCGTGCCGGCGAAGGTCGCGCACATCGAGTACGACCCCAACCGCACCGCGCGCATCGCGCTGCTGCACTACGCCGACGGCGAGAAGCGCTACATCCTCGCCCCGCGCAACCTGCAGCAGGGTGACCGCGTCGAGAACGGTCCCGGGGCCGACATCAAGCCGGGCAACAACCTGGCCATCCGCAACATCCCGGTCGGTACGACGCTCCACGCGATCGAGCTCCGTCCCGGTGGCGGTGCCAAGTTCGCCCGCTCCGCCGGTGCCTCCGTGCAGCTGCTCGCGAAGGAGGGCTCGATGGCCCACCTGCGCATGCCGTCCGGTGAGATCCGCCTGGTCGACGTCCGCTGCCGTGCCACCATCGGTGAGGTCGGCAACGCCGAGCAGAGCAACATCAACTGGGGTAAGGCCGGCCGTAAGCGGTGGCTGGGCGTTCGCCCGACCGTCCGTGGTGTCGTGATGAACCCGGTTGACCACCCGCACGGTGGTGGTGAGGGCCGGACCTCCGGTGGTCGCCACCCTGTGTCCCCGTGGGGCAAGAAGGAAGGCCGTACTCGTTCGCCCAAGAAGGCGTCGAACAAGTACATCGTCCGCCGCCGCAAGACGAACAAGAAGCGCTAAGGACGGGTTGAGATGCCTCGTAGCTTGAAGAAGGGACCCTTCGTCGACGACCACCTGATCAAGAAGGTGGATGTCCAGAACGAAGCCGGTTCCAAGAACGTCATCAAGACCTGGTCCCGTCGCTCGATGATCGTCCCGGCCATGCTCGGCCACACGATCGCGGTGCACAACGGCAAGACCCACATCCCGGTGTTCGTCACCGAGTCGATGGTCGGCCACAAGCTCGGCGAGTTCTCGCCGACGCGCACCTTCCGGGGCCACGTCAAGGACGACCGGAAGTCGAAGCGCCGCTAGGCGCGGATCGCAACAGACACGTAAGTAACTGGAAGGACAACCATGGAAGCCAGGGCCCAGGCGCGGTACATCCGCGTCACGCCCATGAAGGCCCGCCGCGTGGTGGACCTCATCCGTGGCATGGACGCCACGGAGGCCCAGGCCGTCCTGCGATTCGCTCCGCAGGCCGCCTCCGTGCCGGTCGGCAAGGTGCTCGACAGCGCCATTGCCAACGCCGCGCACAACTACGACCACACCGACGCCGACAGCCTCTTCATTTCCGAGGCCTACGTCGACGAGGGCCCGACCCTGAAGCGGTTCCGTCCGCGCGCCCAGGGCCGTGCCTACCGGATCCGCAAGCGGACCAGCCACATCACCGTGGTCGTCAGCAGCAAGGAAGGAACCCGGTAATGGGCCAGAAGGTAAACCCGCACGGGTTCCGGCTCGGCATCACCACCGACTTCAAGTCGCGTTGGTACGCCGACAAGCTGTACAAGGACTACGTCAAGGAAGACGTCGCCATCCGTCGGATGATGACGTCCGGCATGGAGCGCGCCGGCATCTCGAAGGTTGAGATCGAGCGCACCCGTGACCGCGTGCGGGTGGACATCCACACCGCTCGTCCGGGCATCGTCATCGGCCGCCGCGGCGCCGAGGCCGACCGCATCCGCGGCGACCTCGAGAAGCTCACGGGCAAGCAGGTCCAGCTGAACATCCTCGAGGTCAAGAACCCCGAGACGGACGCTCAGCTGGTTGCTCAGGCCGTCGCCGAGCAGCTCTCCTCCCGCGTCTCCTTCCGCCGCGCCATGCGTAAGAGCATGCAGTCGGCGATGAAGGCCGGCGCCAAGGGCATCAAGATCCAGTGCGGTGGCCGCCTCGGCGGCGCCGAGATGTCCCGCTCGGAGTTCTACCGCGAGGGCCGTGTGCCCCTGCACACGCTCCGCGCGAACGTGGACTACGGCTTCTTCGAGGCCAAGACGACCTTCGGCCGCATCGGTGTGAAGGTCTGGATCTACAAGGGCGACGTCAAGAACATCGCCGAGGTCCGCGCCGAGAACGCTGCGGCCCGTGCGGGTAACCGCCCGGCCCGTGGCGGTGCCGACCGCCCGGCCCGTGGTGGCCGCGGTGGCGAGCGGCGCGGTCGCAAGCCGCAGCAGGCTGCCGGCGCCGAGGCCCCCAAGGCCGAGGCTCCCGCGTCCGCTCCGGCTGAGAGCACCGGAACGGAGGCCTGACCGACATGCTGATCCCCCGTAGGGTCAAGCACCGCAAGCAGCACCACCCGAAGCGCCGTGGTATGGCCAAGGGCGGTACGACGGTTGCGTTCGGCGAGTACGGCATCCAGGCCCTCACGCCGGCGTACGTGACCAACCGCCAGATCGAGGCGGCTCGTATCGCGATGACCCGCCACATCAAGCGTGGCGGCAAGGTCTGGATCAACATCTACCCGGACCGTCCGCTGACCAAGAAGCCTGCCGAGACCCGCATGGGTTCCGGTAAGGGTTCGCCGGAGTGGTGGATCGCGAACGTTCACCCGGGCCGGGTGATGTTCGAGCTGTCCTACCCGAACGAGAAGATTGCGCGTGAGGCCCTCACTCGTGCGGCTCACAAGCTGCCGATGAAGTGCCGCATCGTCAAGCGCGAGGCAGGTGAAGCGTGATGTCGGTCGGTACCAAGGCGTCCGAGCTGCGCGAGCTGGGCAACGAGGAGCTTCTGGGCAAGCTCCGCGAGGCCAAGGAAGAGCTGTTCAACCTCCGCTTCCAGGCGGCGACTGGTCAGCTTGAGAACCATGGCCGTCTGAAGGCGGTCCGCAAGGACATCGCGCGGATCTACACCCTGATGCGCGAGCGTGAGCTGGGCATCGAAACGGTGGAGAACGCCTGATGAGCGAGAACAACGTGACTGAGAACACCGAGGCGCGCGGCTTCCGCAAGACCCGTGAGGGTCTCGTCGTCAGCGACAAGATGGACAAGACCGTCGTCGTCGCCGTCGAGGACCGCGTCAAGCACGCGCTGTACGGCAAGGTCATCCGCCGTACGAACAAGCTCAAGGCGCACGACGAGCAGAACGCCGCGGGTGTCGGCGACCGCGTCCTCCTCATGGAGACCCGGCCGCTGTCCGCGACGAAGCGCTGGCGCGTCGTCGAGATCCTCGAGAAGGCCAAGTAATTCCTGCGGGGCTAACCCCGCAGGTCAGTTCCGCCAGGCTCGGCAGGGGTTCCGTGAAGGAACCCCTGCCGGGAACCGGCAGACGATCAGGAGATAGACGTGATCCAGCAGGAGTCGCGACTGCGCGTCGCCGACAACACTGGTGCGAAGGAAATCCTTTGCATCCGTGTGCTCGGTGGCTCCGGTCGCCGCTACGCGGGCATCGGTGACGTCATCGTCGCCACCGTCAAGGACGCGATCCCCGGTGGCAACGTGAAGAAGGGTGACGTCGTCAAGGCGGTCATCGTTCGCACCGTCAAGGAGCGCCGCCGTCCGGACGGCTCGTACATCCGCTTCGACGAGAACGCCGCCGTCATTCTGAAGAACGACGGCGACCCTCGCGGCACCCGCATCTTCGGCCCGGTCGGGCGTGAGCTGCGCGAGAAGAAGTTCATGAAGATCATCTCGCTGGCTCCGGAGGTGCTGTAAGCATGAAGATCAAGAAGGGCGACCTGGTCCAGGTCATCACCGGTAAGGACAAGGGCAAGCAGGGCAAGGTCATCGCGGCCTTCCCCCGCGAGGACCGTGTCCTGGTCGAGGGTGTCAACCGGGTCAAGAAGCACACCAAGGCCGGCCCGACCGCGAGCGGTTCGCAGGCCGGTGGCATCGTCACGACCGAGGCGCCGATCCACGTCTCCAACGTCCAGCTGGTCGTTGAGAAGGACGGCAACAAGGTCGTCACGCGTGTCGGTTACCGCTTCGACGACGAGGGCAACAAGATCCGCGTTGCCAAGCGGACGGGTGAGGACATCTGATGGCTACCACCACCACTCCGCGTCTGAAGCAGAAGTACCGCGAGGAGATCGCGGGCAAGCTGCGTGACGAGTTCAAGTACGAGAACGTCATGCAGATCCCCGGCCTCGTCAAGATCGTGGTCAACATGGGTGTGGGCGACGCCGCCCGCGACTCCAAGCTGATCGAGGGCGCCATCCGCGACCTCTCCACGATCACCGGCCAGAAGCCGCAGGTCACCAAGGCCCGCAAGTCCATCGCGCAGTTCAAGCTGCGTGAGGGCCAGCCGATCGGTGCCCACGTCACGCTCCGTGGCGACCGCATGTGGGAGTTCCTGGACCGCACCCTGTCGCTCGCGCTGCCGCGCATCCGCGACTTCCGCGGCCTGTCCCCCAAGCAGTTCGACGGCCGTGGCAACTACACCTTCGGTCTCACGGAGCAGGTCATGTTCCACGAGATCGACCAGGACAAGATCGACCGCACCCGGGGTATGGACATCACCGTGGTGACCACGGCGACCAACGACGCTGAGGGCCGCGCGCTCCTTCGTCACCTCGGCTTCCCCTTCAAGGAGGCGTGAGCGAGATGGCGAAGAAGGCTCTGATCGCTAAGGCTGCTCGCAAGCCCAAGTTCGGTGTGCGTGGCTACACCCGCTGCCAGCGCTGCGGCCGTCCGCACTCCGTGTACCGCAAGTTCGGCCTGTGCCGCGTGTGCCTTCGTGAGATGGCTCACCGTGGCGAGCTGCCGGGCGTGACCAAGAGCTCCTGGTAATCCCTGCTTTTTAGGGATTCCTGAAGCTCTCGGTAAGCATCTGGGTCGGCAGGGGCCCTTCTCCACATGCCGTAGGCTTGTGGGGTTGGGCGTCTGCCGCGCCCGTACGACTTACTACGCCGTAGGTCCACCGCACCGCACCCGCCTCGTCTCGGATCGAGGAGAGGGATGGGCACCTGGAAACCCCGGCGAGAGAGGCCGAAGGCCAATTCATGACCATGACTGATCCGATCGCAGACATGCTTACGCGTCTGCGTAACGCGAACTCGGCATACCACGACTCCGTGACGATGCCGGCATCGAAGATCAAGTCGCACATCGCGGAGATCCTCCAGCAGGAGGGCTTCATCACGGGCTGGAAGGTCGAGGACGCCGAGGTCGGTAAGAACCTCGTTCTCGAGCTGAAGTTCGGCCCGAACCGTGAGCGCTCCATCGCGGGCATCAAGCGGATCTCCAAGCCCGGTCTCCGGGTGTACGCGAAGTCCACCAACCTGCCGAAGGTGCTCGGCGGCCTCGGCGTGGCGATCATCTCCACGTCGCACGGGCTCCTCACCGACAAGCAGGCCGGCAAGAAGGGCGTGGGTGGGGAAGTCCTCGCCTACGTCTGGTAGCAGAAGGGAACGGAGGAAACAGCTATGTCGCGTATTGGCAAGCTCCCCATCACGGTTCCCGCCGGCGTGGACGTCACCATCGACGGCCGTACGGTCTCGGTCAAGGGCCCCAAGGGCGCACTGACCCACACCGTCGTGGCACCGATCGAGATCGTCAAGGGTGAGGACGGCGTTCTGAACGTCACCCGCCCGAACGACGAGCGTCAGAACAAGGCCCTGCACGGCCTGTCCCGCACGCTGGTGGCGAACATGATCACCGGCGTGACCCAGGGTTACGTGAAGAAGCTCGAGATCAGCGGTGTCGGTTACCGCGTGACCGCCAAGGGTTCGAACCTCGAGTTCGCTCTGGGCTACAGCCACCCGATCGTCGTCGAGGCGCCCGAGGGCATCACCTTCAAGGTCGAGGCCCCGACTCGTTTCTCGGTCGAGGGCATCGACAAGCAGAAGGTCGGCGAGGTTGCGGCCAACATCCGCAAGCTGCGCAAGCCTGACCCGTACAAGGCCAAGGGCGTCAAGTACGAGGGCGAAGTCATCCGCCGCAAGGTCGGAAAGGCGGGTAAGTAAGCCATGGCATACGGGCAGAAGATCCTCAAGGGCGACGCCTACAAGCGCGCCGCGATCAAGCGCCGTCACATCCGGATCCGCAAGCGGATCGCCGGTACGGCGGAGCGTCCCCGTCTGGTCGTGACCCGCTCCAACCGCCACATCGTGGCGCAGGTGATCGACGACCTCAAGGGCCACACCCTGGCTTCCGCGTCCACGCTGGACGTGTCGGTCCGTGGTGGCGAGGGCGACAAGTCCGCGCAGGCCAAGCAGGTCGGCGCCCTGGTCGCCGAGCGTGCCAAGGCCGCCGGTGTCGAGGCTGTCGTGTTCGACCGTGGTGGCAACCAGTACGCCGGGCGCATCGCCGCCCTGGCGGACGCCGCCCGCGAAGCCGGGCTCAAGTTCTGAGCCTGCCGTAGCTAGCGGAAACAGAGAGAGGTAATTCCAATGGCTGGACCCCAGCGCCGCGGTGGCGGTGCCGGTGGCGGCGAGCGGCGGGACCGGAAGGGCCGTGACGGCGGCGCTGCTGCCGCCGAGAAGACCGCGTACGTTGAGCGCGTTGTCGCGATCAACCGCGTCGCCAAGGTTGTGAAGGGTGGTCGTCGCTTCAGCTTCACCGCGCTGGTCGTGGTGGGCGACGGTGACGGCACCGTGGGTGTCGGTTACGGCAAGGCCAAGGAGGTGCCGGCCGCCATCGCCAAGGGTGTTGAGGAGGCCAAGAAGCACTTCTTCAAGGTCCCCCGTATCCAGGGCACCATCCCGCACCCCATCCAGGGTGAGAAGGCTGCCGGCGTCGTGCTGCTCAAGCCCGCGTCCCCGGGTACCGGTGTTATCGCCGGTGGTCCGGTGCGTGCCGTGCTCGAGTGCGCCGGTATCCACGACGTGCTGTCGAAGTCGCTCGGCTCCGACAACGCGATCAACATCGTGCACGCGACCGTGGAGGCCCTGAAGGGCCTGCAGCGTCCCGAGGAGATCGCGGCCCGCCGTGGTCTGCCGCTCGAGGACGTCGCGCCCGCGGCTCTGCTGCGTGCCCGTGCCGGAGTGGGTGCGTGATGGCGCAGCTGAAGATCACGCAGGTCAAGTCCTACATCGGCAGCAAGCAGAACCACCGCGACACCCTGCGTTCCCTTGGTCTCAAGGGCATCAACACGCAGGTCGTCAAGGAGGACCGCCCCGAGTTCCGCGGCATGGTGCACACCGTCCGCCACCTCGTGACGGTCGAGGAGGTCGACTGATCATGGCGGAGCAGAACCCGCTCAAGATCCACAACCTCCGTCCCGCCCCGGGCGCCAAGACCGCCAAGACCCGTGTCGGTCGTGGTGAGGCGTCGAAGGGTAAGACGGCCGGTCGTGGTACCAAGGGTACGAAGGCTCGTTACCAGGTTCCGGAGCGCTTCGAGGGTGGCCAGATGCCCCTCCACATGCGCCTCCCGAAGCTGAAGGGCTTCAAGAACCCGTTCAAGACCGAGTTCCAGGTCGTGAACCTCGACAAGCTGGCCGCGCTCTACCCCGAGGGTGGCGAAGTCACCGTCGAGGGTCTGGTGGCCAAGGGTGCCGTTCGCAAGAACAGCCTCGTCAAGGTCCTCGGCCAGGGCGAGATCTCCGTGGCGCTGCAGGTGACGGTCGACGCCGTCTCCGGCTCCGCCAAGGAGAAGATCACCGCCGCCGGCGGTACGGTCACCGAGCTCGTCTGAATCCTTCAGGCGCCTCGATGACGTGAGCGATCCCGACCGGGGATACCCCACAATGGGGTATCCCCGGTTGGTCGTTCCACGGGGGCAGTGTCGCCGGTAAGGTGGCCTGCACTGTTACTTTTTCGTATTCGTCGAACCTCAAGACCGTCACCCTTGACGCAGTTGCGCGGGGGTCGCAGGAGGCACCGTGCTCACCGCGTTCGCCCGGGCGTTCAGGACGCCCGACCTGCGCAAGAAGCTGCTCTTCACGCTGGGCATCATCGTGGTCTACCGGGTCGGTACCCACATCCCGATCCCTGGCGTCAACTACAAGGCCGTCCAGCAGTGTGTGAGCGAGGCGGGGGCCAACCAGGGTCTGTTCGGCCTCGTGAACATGTTCAGCGGCGGTGCGCTGCTGCAGATCACGATCTTCGCGCTCGGCATCATGCCGTACATCACGGCCAGCATCATCCTTCAGCTGCTGACCGTGGTCATCCCGCGCCTGGAAGCCCTGAAGAAGGAGGGCCAGGCCGGCACGGCGAAGATCACGCAGTACACCCGCTACCTGACCGTGGCGCTCGCCATCCTGCAGGGCACCGGCCTGGTCGCCACCGCCCGCAGCGGCGCGCTCTTCAACGGCTGCTCGGTCGCCACGAGCATCGTCCCGGACCAGGCGATCTTCACGACGATCACGATGGTCATCTGCATGACCGCCGGTACGGCCGTCGTGATGTGGCTCGGTGAGCTGATCACCGACCGCGGCATCGGCAACGGCATGTCGATCCTGATGTTCATCTCGATCGCCGCGACCTTCCCGTCCGCGCTGTGGGCCATCAAGAAGCAGGGTTCGCTGGCCGGCGGCTGGATCGAGTTCGGCACGGTCATCCTGGTCGGCCTGGTCATGGTCGCGCTCGTCGTCTTCGTGGAGCAGGCCCAGCGCCGCGTTCCCGTGCAGTACGCGAAGCGCATGATCGGCCGCCGTTCCTACGGTGGTACGTCCACGTACATCCCGCTCAAGGTGAACCAGGCGGGTGTGATTCCCGTCATCTTCGCCTCGTCGCTGCTCTACATCCCGGCACTGGTGGCGCAGTTCGCGGGCGGGAACTCGAGCTGGAAAGCGTGGATCCAGAACAACCTGACCAAGGGTGACCACCCGCTTTACATCAGTCTGTACTTCTTGCTCATCGTTTTCTTCGCGTTCTTCTACGTGGCGATCTCCTTCAACCCCGAGGAAGTCGCCGACAACATGAAGAAGTATGGTGGCTTCATCCCGGGCATCCGGGCTGGCCGACCGACCGCTGAGTACCTGAGCTACGTGCTCAACCGGATCACCTGGCCGGGTTCGCTGTATCTGGGACTGATCGCTCTCGTACCGACAATGGCGTTGGTTGGGTTCGGGGCGACGAACAACTTCCCGTTCGGCGGGACCAGCATCCTGATCATCGTGGGTGTCGGTCTCGAGACGGTGAAGCAGATCGAGAGCCAGCTCCAGCAGCGCAATTACGAAGGGTTCCTCCGCTGATGCGTATCGTCCTCGTCGGGCCGCCGGGTGCCGGTAAGGGAACGCAAGCCGTCCGGCTCGCAGAGAAGCTGGCCATCCCGCACATCTCCACCGGCGACCTGTTCCGGGCCAACATCAGCCGGCAGACCGAGCTGGGCAAGCTCGCGAAGTCCTACATGGACGCCGGCAACCTCGTACCCGACGAGGTCACCATCGCGATGGCCAAGGACCGCATGGAGCAGCCGGACGCGGAGAACGGCTTCCTGCTGGACGGCTTCCCGCGCAACGTCTCGCAGGCCGAGGCCCTGGACGCGCTGCTGGAATCCGAGAGCATCACGCTGGACGCCGTCCTGGACCTGGAGGTCCCGGAGGAGGAGGTCGTCAAGCGGATCGCCGGCCGGCGCATCTGCCGTAACGACTCGTCCCACGTCTTCCACGTGACGTACAGCCCGGCGAAGCAGGAGGGCGTGTGCGACGTCTGCGGCGGTGAGCTCTACCAGCGCGACGACGACTCCGAGGAGACCGTCCGCAAGCGGCTGGAGGTCTACCACACGCAGACCGAGCCGATCATCGACTACTACAAGGCGCAGGGCCTGGTCGTGACGATCTCCTCCCTGGGCCCGGTGGACGAGATCACGCAGCGGGCGCTGGAGGCGCTCAAGCGCGAGAAGGCCGAGAACAAGTAGATCGCGGTCCTTCCGGCCGCGGCTCCCTCCCGGGTGCCGCGGCCGTAGTGTTGTGTAGGTAACCCAGCCGACGTGAGTGACGGAGAGCGCAGGCCCCCCATGGTGCAGATCAAGACCCCCGAGCAGATCGCCAAGATGCGTGCGGCGGGCCTGGTCGTCGCCGCGATCCACGCGGCCACCCGGGAGGCGGCGGTGCCGGGTGCCAGCACCAGGGACCTGGACGAGGTCGCCCGCAAGGTGCTCGCGGAGCACGGCGCCAAGTCGAACTTCCTGGGGTACGGCGGTTTCCCCGCGACGATCTGCACCTCGGTCAACGAGGTGGTCGTCCACGGCATCCCCGCGGAGGACGTCGTCCTGAAGGACGGCGACATCATCTCCATCGACTGCGGCGCGATCATCGACGGCTGGCACGGTGACGCGGCCTACACGGCTTTCGTGGGCTCCGGTCACGCCCCGGAGCTGATCGAGCTGTCCCGGGTGACCGAGGAATCGATGTGGGCCGGCATCGCGGCCATGAAGCAGGGCAACCGCCTGGTCGACATCTCCCGGGCCGTCGAGACGTACATCCGCCGCCAGCCGAAGCCCGGCGGCGGCAAGTACGGGATCATCGAGGACTACGGCGGCCACGGCATCGGCACCGAGATGCACATGGACCCGCACCTGCTGAACTACGTCGACCGCCGCCGCGGCAAGGGCCCCAAGCTGGTCCCCGGCTTCTGCCTCGCGATCGAGCCGATGGTCTCCCTCGGCACCCCCCGCACCGAGGTCCTCAAGGACGACTGGACGGTCATCACCACCGACGGCACCTGGTCCTCCCACTGGGAGCACTCGGTCGCACTGACCGCGGACGGCCCGCTCGTGCTGACGGCTCCGGACGGCGGCAGGGCAAAGCTGGCCGAGTACGGCGTGACGGCCGCCCCCGACCCCCTGGCATAGAGATCAGGGGCATGGGGCAGACTCCCTCGATTCGTGTTTCCGGGTGCGCTGACGTAGACTGACTCGTCGGCTCTCGTGCACCCGCATGTCTGCATGCGCTCGCACTTTGTCCCTCGGGACAAGCCAGAGAGTCGATCAAGGTAGTCGATTCGAAGGGCGAAGCGTGGCCAAGAAGCAAGGTGCCATCGAGATCGAGGGCACTGTCGTCGAGTCTCTGCCGAACGCCATGTTCAAGGTCGAGCTCCAGAACGGCCACCAGGTCCTGGCACACATCAGCGGCAAGATGCGTATGCACTACATCCGCATCCTCCCTGACGACCGGGTCGTGGTGGAGCTGTCTCCGTACGACCTGACGCGTGGCCGGATCGTCTACCGCTACAAGTAGATCTTGCCCGCGCCCCGGGCCCGCCCGGTGCGATGGCACTGACCCGGAGAACCTCACCCAATGAAGGTCAAGCCGAGCGTCAAGAAGATCTGCGACAAGTGCAGGGTGATCCGCCGTCACGGTCGGGTCATGGTCATCTGCGAGAACCCGCGCCACAAGCAGCGCCAGGGCTGACGCACGACCGATCCCTCTGCATTCATCGCAGAGTTTCGCGCGACGCAAGCTGAATATGTTCATACGCAGGACCCAGGCACCGCAGGTGTCTGACACCCCCGGTTCGGAGGCCGGGGACCCAGTTCGTACCTGGTACGGCGGCTGGGAGCCGGTTCTGCGGAAGACCTCCGAAGATCACCAGGAGCCATTGAATGGCACGCGTTTCCGGTGTTGACATCCCGCGCGAAAAGCGTGTGGAGGTCGCCCTCACCTACGTGTTCGGCATCGGCCGGACGCTCTCGCAGCAGACGCTGGCCGAGACCGGTATCGACCCGAACACCCGCGTTCGTGACCTGACCGAAGAGCAGCTGGTCGCGATCCGCGAGTACGTCGACAACAACATCAAGACCGAGGGTGACCTCCGTCGCGAGATCCAGGCCGACATCCGCCGCAAGGTCGAGATCGGCTGCTACCAGGGTCTCCGTCACCGTCGTGGTCTGCCCGTCCGTGGTCAGCGCACCAGCACGAACGCCCGCACCCGCAAGGGCCCGCGTCGCGCCATCGCCGGCAAGAAGAAGCCGGGCAAGAAGTAGTCCGCAGCGGACTCGCCGTCCAGCGGTCTTCGCTGTAGGACCGACCACCTCCCGTAGGAGTTATAGATGCCCCCCAAGGGTCGTCAGGGCGCTGCCAAGAAGGTGCGCCGCAAGGAAAAGAAGAACGTCGCTCACGGCCACGCGCACATCAAGAGCACGTTCAACAACACGATCGTTTCGATCACGGACCCGTCCGGCAACGTGATCTCCTGGGCCTCCGCCGGCCACGTCGGCTTCAAGGGCTCCCGGAAGTCCACGCCGTTCGCCGCGCAGATGGCCGCCGAGTCGGCTGCCCGCCGCGCCCAGGAGCACGGCATGCGCAAGGTCGACGTGTTCGTCAAGGGCCCGGGCTCCGGTCGTGAGACCGCGATCCGCTCCCTGCAGGCCACGGGCCTCGAGGTCGGCTCCATCCAGGACGTCACCCCGACCCCGCACAACGGCTGCCGTCCGCCGAAGCGTCGTCGCGTCTGACCTCGCTTCACCGGGCTTTTCGGGCGGTACGGCTCCTTCGGGTCGTGCCGCCCGTACCCTTGCAGTACCCGCGCTTTTCACGGGCGCGGTTTCCGTCGGGCGTCAAATAGCGGGCGTCCACGAATGAAGGATCTGATCCACACATGCTGATCGCTCAGCGTCCCTCGTTGACCGAAGAGGTCGTCGACGAGTTCCGCTCCCGGTTCGTGATCGAGCCGCTGGAGCCGGGCTTCGGCTACACCCTCGGCAACTCCCTCCGCCGTACCCTCCTGTCCTCGATCCCGGGTGCCGCTGTCACCAGCATCCGCATCGACGGCGTGCTGCACGAGTTCACCACCGTGCCGGGCGTCAAGGAGGACGTCACCGACCTGATCCTCAACATCAAGCAGCTGGTCGTCTCCTCGGAGCACGACGAGCCGGTCGTGATGTACCTGCGCAAGCAGGGCCCGGGTCTGGTCACCGCCGCCGACATCGCGCCCCCGGCCGGTGTCGAGGTGCACAACCCCGACCTGGTCCTCGCCACGCTCAACGGCAAGGGCAAGCTGGAGATGGAGCTGACCGTCGAGCGCGGTCGCGGCTACGTCTCCGCCGTGCAGAACAAGCAGGTGGGCCAGGAGATCGGCCGTATCCCGGTCGACTCCATCTACAGCCCCGTGCTGAAGGTCACGTACAAGGTCGAGGCGACCCGTGTCGAGCAGCGCACCGACTTCGACAAGCTGATCGTCGACGTCGAGACGAAGCAGGCCATGCGTCCGCGTGACGCCATGGCGTCGGCCGGTAAGACCCTGGTCGAGCTGTTCGGTCTCGCCCGCGAGCTGAACATCGACGCCGAGGGCATCGACATGGGCCCGTCCCCCACGGACGCTGCCCTTGCCGCCGACCTGGCGCTGCCGATCGAGGAGCTGGAGCTCACCGTTCGGTCGTACAACTGCCTCAAGCGTGAGGGCATCCACTCCGTGGGTGAGCTCGTCGCCCGCTCCGAGGCCGACCTCCTGGACATCCGCAACTTCGGTGCGAAGTCCATCGACGAGGTCAAGGCGAAGCTGGCCGGCATGGGCCTGGCCCTGAAGGACAGCCCGCCCGGATTCGACCCGACCGCCGCCGCCGACGCCTTCGGTGCCGACGACGACGCGGACGCGGGTTTCGTGGAGACCGAGCAGTACTGATCGGTCTTTGCCGGTGAGCATCCGCTCATCGGGTTCCTGACCCCGGTACCTGATACGGCCGGGGCAGACACACAGGAGAAGAACAATGCCGAAGCCCACCAAGGGTGCCCGTCTGGGCGGCAGCGCCGCGCACGAGAAGCTGCTCCTCGCGAACCTCGCGAAGTCGCTGTTCGAGCACGGCCGTATCACCACCACCGAGGCGAAGGCGCGCAAGCTGCGTCCGTACGCCGAGCGTCTGGTCACCAAGGCGAAGAAGGGCGACCTTCACAACCGCCGCCAGGTGCTCCAGGTCATCACGGACAAGAGCATCGTCCACACGCTCTTCACCGAGATCGGCCCGCGGTACGAGAACCGTCCGGGTGGCTACACCCGTATCACCAAGATCGGTAACCGCCGTGGCGACAACGCGCCCATGGCTGTCATCGAGCTGGTCGAGGCGCTGACGGTTGCGCAGCAGGCCACCGGTGAGGCCGAGGCCGCCACCAAGCGTGCGGTCAAGGAGGCCGAGGAGGCCAAGGTCGAGGAGACCAAGGTCGAGGACGCCGCCGAGGCTCCGGCCGAGGAGGCCTGAGTCCTTTCTCCGCATGAGCGGAGGTGACCCGGACGCCTGAGGCTCTGCCTGACGCTGAAAGCGGGTCGAAGCGGGTCCGCCCTTCGGGGCGGGCCCGCTTTCGCGTAGCTGAGAGGATCTGTTTGTGAGTGAAGTACAGCCCGGTCACGTCCGTATCCGCCTCGACCTGTCGTACGACGGCACCGACTTCCACGGCTGGGCCAAGCAGGCCGGCGGCAAGCGGACCGTGCAGGGGGAGATCGAGGACGCCCTGCGCACGGTGACGCGCACGAAGGACACGACGTACGAGCTGACGGTGGCCGGACGGACCGACGCGGGCGTGCACGCGCGCGGCCAGGTGGCCCATGTCGACCTGCCGGCCGAGCTGTGGGCGGAGCACCGCGAGAAGCTGCTCAAGCGGCTCGCCGGGCGGCTGTCCAAGGACGTGCGGGTGTGGAGCCTGACGGAGGCCCCGCGGGGCTTCAACGCCCGTTTCTCGGCCGTCTGGCGGCGTTACGCGTACCGCGTCACCGACAATCCCGGGGGAGTGGACCCCCTGCTGCGGGGCCACGTCCTCTGGCACGACTGGCCGCTCGACGTGGACGCCATGAACGAGGCCGCGCGGGCGCTGCTCGGCGAGCACGACTTCGCCGCGTACTGCAAGCGGCGTGAGGGCGCGACCACGATCCGTACGCTCCAGGAGCTGAGCCTTGCGCGGGGCGCCGACGGGATCATCACCGCGACCGTCCGGGCCGACGCCTTCTGCCACAACATGGTGCGCTCGCTGATCGGCGCGCTGCTGTTCGTCGGGGACGGGCACCGCGGGCCGGAGTGGCCCGGGAAGGTGCTGGCCGCCGGCGTGCGTGACTCGGCCGTGCATGTCGTACGACCGCACGGGCTGACCCTGGAGGAGGTCGGCTACCCCGCCGACGAGCTGCTGGCCGCGCGGAACCTGGAGGCGCGGAACAAGCGCTCGCTTCCGTCGGCGGGGTGCTGCTGAGCGCTACTGGGCGGCCGCCGAGGCCTGGGCCTCGCCGCGGCGCCAGATCTGGCGGAAGGCGAACTCCTGCAGGTCGTTCCCGGCGGAGAAGGCCTTCGTGTCCTTCTTGGTGACGTTCTTGCCGTTGGTGAAGCCGGTGATCGTGAAGTAGGCGTAGCGGCCGACGGCGTTGCGGGTCGAGAAGCAGATCGCACCGTTGCAGGAGGGCTTGACGCCCTTGCCGGACAGCGCGCGCACGATGCTCTTGTCGTCGGTCTGGCCCTTGGCCTTCGCCGCCTGGGCCTTGGTGTCGAAGACGGCGACGCCGACGGTGATCGCGAGGCCGCCCTCGGCGTAGCTGGCGCGGATCAGGCGGGTGCAGCCGTTCGCGGTGAGGACCTTGTTCAGGGTGCCGTCGGCGGCGGAGGCGCAGTTCTTGGTGTCGGCCGTGGCGCCCTTCTTGTACACCGTCTCGCCCATGGTCAGCTGGGTGCCCGGGAAGAGCGTCTCGGGGCTCAGCGGGGCGGTGTCCTTCTGCGCGCTGGAGATGAAGTCCTTCGGGTCCAGCGGGGGCGGAGCGCTGGTGGGGGCGAAGGACGGCGCCGTGGCCGAGCCGCTCGGCAGGGCGGCGCTGGCGGGCAGCTTGGTGGGGTGGCCGGAGGCGTCGTTGTCGCTGTTCGCGGAGACGACGGCCATGGCGACGGCCGTGCCTATCGCGACCGTGGCCAGCGCGCCGCCGCCGATGAACAGCAGCCTGCGGCGCTTGTTCCGCGTCTCCGAGGCCTCGGCGAGCGCGGCCCAGTCCGGAGTCCCGTCGTCACCGCCGCTGCTCCAGGGCTGCTGGGAATGCGGTTTCCAGGGATCCCACTGAGACTGGGGTCCCCCCTGCCCGTAACTCATGGGGCGCATCTTAGACGGGGGCCGGGGGATGCTGGAGTGCGTCGGTCGGCATGCCTCGTTTGTCCGGCGTGTGTCCGTCGGCATGCCTCGTTTTGACCCGTCCAGGGGCGTCCAGGTATTCTGCTTCTTCGTTGTGTATTGGCTTGCTCATTCTCACGGGACGGGCCCTTACACCGGTCCGCCGGGCCGATGACCAGCGATCAGCACGCGGTTTGCGTCACCGCGGTGCGGTCAAGGCTGTCGTGATCGTTTCGGTGACCTGTTCAGGACCATTCACTCGAAGCGAAGGCTACGAACCGTGCGTACGTACAGCCCCAAGCCCGGCGATGTGACGCGCCAGTGGCACGTCATCGACGCTCAGGACGTTGTCCTGGGTCGTCTCGCCAGCACCGCCGCCTCCATCCTGCGGGGCAAGCACAAGCCGATCTACGCGCCCCACGTCGACACCGGTGACTTCGTCATCATCATCAACGCCGACAAGGTGCACCTGTCCGGCAACAAGCGGACCCAGAAGATGGCGTACCGCCACTCCGGCTACCCGGGTGGTCTGCGCTCCGTCCGCTACGACGAGCTGCTCGACAAGAACCCCGAGAAGGCCATCGAGAAGGCCGTCAAGGGCATGCTCCCCAAGAACACGCTGGGCCGTCAGATGCTCTCGAAGCTGAAGGTCTACAAGGGTGACCAGCACCCGCACGCTGCCCAGCAGCCGGTGCCGTTCGAGATCACCCAGGTCGCGCAGTAAGTCCGGCCACCCCCTAAGACTGAAGAGAATCTGAGGAGAATCGTGGCCGAGACCACTGCCGAGCAGCCGCTCGAAGAGACCGAGCTCGTCGACATCGACAGCTACACCACCGAGTCCGAGGTCCCCGTCGAGGGTGAGTACACCTCGGAGTCCCTGGCCTCCCGCTTCGGCGAGCCCCAGCCGGCCGCCGGCCTGGGCCGTCGCAAGAACGCCATCGCCCGCGTCCGGATCGTTCCGGGCACCGGCAAGTGGAAGATCAACGGTCGCACCCTCGAGGACTACTTCCCGAACAAGGTGCACCAGCAGGAAGTCAACGAGCCCTTCAAGGTGCTCGAGCTCGACGGCCGTTACGACGTCATCGCCCGCATCGCGGGTGGCGGTGTCTCCGGTCAGGCCGGTGCGCTCCGTCTCGGTGTCGCCCGTGCGCTGAACGAGGCCGACGTCGACAACAACCGCGGCCCGCTCAAGAAGGCCGGCTTCCTCAAGCGCGACGACCGTGCGGTCGAGCGCAAGAAGGCCGGTCTGAAGAAGGCCCGCAAGGCCCCGCAGTACAGCAAGCGCTAATCAGCAGCTGCCTGCTCGTACTCCGAACGCCCCGGCGGCACGCCACATGTGCCGTCGGGGCGTTCGTTTATCCCGGTCAAGGGCGTATAACGACACAAGACGCTCAAAGGCTGGTGTGATCGGATGTTCAGCCGCCTGCCAACATTCCTGGCAGCAAGGACGCTTCCTCAGGAGGACAAGTGGGACGACTCTTCGGCACGGACGGCGTGCGCGGTGTCGCCAACGCGGACCTGACGGCAGAGATGGCCCTGGGCCTCTCCGTCGCGGCGGCGCACGTGCTGGCCGAGGCGGGCACCTTTGAGGGCCACCGTCCGACGGCGGTGGTCGGACGGGACCCGCGCGCGTCCGGGGAGTTCCTTCAGGCGGCCGTGGTCGCGGGTCTGGCCAGCGCCGGCGTGGACGTGCTGACCGTGGGCGTGCTGCCGACCCCCGCGGTCGCGTTCCTGACCGGCGCGCTCGGCGCCGACCTCGGCGTGATGCTGTCCGCCAGCCACAACGCCATGCCGGACAACGGCATCAAGTTCTTTGCCCGCGGCGGCCACAAGCTCGCCGACGAGCTCGAGGACAAGATCGAGGCCGTCTACGAGTCCCACCGCCACGGCGAGCCCTGGGAGCGTCCCACCGGTGCCGGGGTCGGGCGTGTGCGGTCGTACGACGAGGGCTTCGAGCAGTACGTCGGCCATCTGCTGTCGGTCCTGCCGAACCGTCTCGACGGGCTGACGATCGTCCTGGACGAGGCGCACGGCGCGGCCTCGGGCGTCTCGCCGGAGGTGTTCTCGCGGGCCGGCGCGCAGATCGTGACGATCGGTGCCGAGCCGGACGGGCTCAACATCAACGACGGCTGCGGCTCCACCCACCTGGACCAGCTGAAGGCCGCGGTCATCGAGCACGGCGCGGACTTCGGTATCGCGCACGACGGGGACGCCGACCGCTGCCTGGCCGTGGACCACACCGGCGAGGAGGTGGACGGCGACCAGATCCTGTCCGTGATCGCGCTGGCGCTGCGGGAGCGGGGCGAGCTGCGCTCCGACACCGTGGTCGCCACGGTCATGTCCAACCTGGGCTTCAAGCTGGCCATGGAGCGGGCCGGGATCCGGCTGGTCCAGACGGCCGTCGGTGACCGGTATGTGCTCGAGGAGATGAAGGAGCACGACTTCGCCCTGGGCGGCGAGCAGTCCGGGCACGTGATCATCCTCGACCACGCGACCACCGGTGACGGCACGCTGACCGGTCTGCTGCTGGCGGCGCGGGTCGCGGAGAGCGGCCGCACGCTGCGGGATCTCGCCGCGGTCATGGAGCGGCTGCCGCAGGTCCTGATCAACGTGCCGGATGTGGACAAGTCGCGGGTGAAGACGTCCGCCGACCTTGCTGCCGCTGTCGCCGAGGCGGAGCGGGAACTGGGGTCGACGGGGCGGGTGTTGCTGCGGTCATCGGGTACCGAACCGCTGGTGCGGGTGATGGTCGAGGCCGCGGACATCGATCAGGCCAGGTCCGTCGCCGGGCGTCTGGCCGATGCGGTGAAGTCGGCGCTGGGTTAGTGCCCCCGTACGTACGTCACTCGAACGTACGTAACAAAGAGTGCATACCCGGCAACTGATTGTTTCACTTTCGTCGAGGGAGCCCGCCCGGCGCCCTGCCTCGACGAAAGTGGGAAACACCGTATGAAGATCGTGAGCAGCACCCTGAAGCGAGCGGCCGGTCCGTCCCTGGTCGCGGGTCTCGTCGTCGTCTCGCTCGCCACCCCGGCCGCCGCCCAGACACCGGGCTCCACGGCGTTCCGCATCTTCGGCGGCCTCGCCGGGGTCCAGGCACGGTCCGGCGTGAACAACCAGGTCACGGCCACCGTTTCCGGTGGCCGTCTGATCCTCTCGGACACGACGGGTATCGCGGTCGGCCCGGGCTGCACCCGGGTGACCGGTAACCCCAACAGTGCCGACTGCGGCAGCGTCCTCACGGTCACCCGGCTCGCGATAGCGCTGGGCGACGGGGATGACACCTTCGATGGTTCCGCCGTTTTCATCAACACCACCGTCGATGCCGGTACAGGCACCGACAGTGTGAAGACCAACGGCCGCAACGACCTGGTCGGCGTGCAGGACAACGCCGGCGGTGACTCGGTGGACTGCGGCGGCGGCACCGACACGGTGTTCGCCGACCCCGGCGACACCAACATCACCAACTGCGAAGTGCGGTACAACTCCTAGCAGCCGCCGGCCTTCGCCGTACGCTCACGCTGTCTGGCCCACAGCCACTTCTGGGCCAGCAGCGTCAGGGTTCCGGCCAGGACGATGCCCAGCAGGTTCAGCAGGAGCTGGGCCGTGGATCCCCAGGCCTGGCGGTACTCGGTGTAGGTGAAGGCGACCGCGGCGTTGGCGGCTGCCGGGACCGTGGTCACGGAGATCGCCACGCCCACCAGGGCGCCCGACTTCGCCGAGGTCAGGGAGAGGGTGCCGGCGATGCCGGCCAGGACCGCCACGACGAAGGAGAAGGCGTCGGGGCGGTAGATGAAGTTGGTGTTGGGGCGTTGCGCCTCCAACTGGACCTTGGTGAACAGGTCGACGCCGTCCATGAGACAGCTGAAGCCGACCGTCACCGCCATCGCCACCGCGAAGCCCACGAGGAGCGCCGTCAGTGAGCGCAGGGCCAGTCGTGGGTGGCGCTGCACCAGGGCCGTGCTGAACCCGGCCAGCGGTCCGAACTCGGGGCCGACGGCCATCGCGCCGACAATCAGGACGGCGTTGTCCAGCACGACACCGCAGGCCGCGATCATCGTGGCGATGGTGAGAAAGGCGACGTAGGTGACCGACAGCGTCGACTCCTCGTGCGTGGCCTCGGCCAGGTGCTCCCAGATCACCGCGTCCGCGCCCTCGCCGGGCGCCTCCTGCTCGGCCTTGTCGGCCCGCCGGGACAGCGAGAGGTCGATGTTCTCGACGGCGATCGAGCCGGTGTCGTCCAGGCCCAGGCGCCGTAGCCCGCCGATGAGTTCATCGCCTGCCTCGCGGGCCACGTCGCACATCACCACGTCCCCGGCGGGGTTGCGGGCGGCCCCCGGCATCACGACGAGGTGCGTGGTGCCGACGGTCTTCTCGATCAGTCGGACCACGTCCTCGGTCCGGTCGGCCGGGGTGATCAGGCGCAGATGCAGCATGGCGCCTTTTTAACAGGCGGATTCAACAGGCGGGCTCACAGCTTCCGCAGCCGCAGTCGCTGCACCTTGTGGTCCGGGCCCTTGCGGACGATCAGGGTGGCGCGGCCGCGGGTGGGGGCGATGTTCTCGGTCAGGTTCGGCTTGTTGATCGTGCGCCAGAGCGTGCGGGCGTAGTCGAGGGCCTCCTCCTCGGAGACCTGGGTGTACTTGCGGAAGTACGAGTCCGGCTTCTGGAAGGCGGTCTGGCGCAGCTTCTTGAAGCGGTTGAGGTACCAGCGCTCGATGTCCTCGCCGCTCGCGTCGACGTACACGCTGAAGTCGAAGTAGTCGGCGAGTCCGACCCGGGTGCGGCCGTCCTTGCCGGGCAGGGCGGGCTGAAGGACGTTCAGGCCCTCGACGATCAGGATGTCCGGGCGGCGGACGGTGAGCCGCTGGTCGGGGACGATGTCGTAGATGAGGTGGGAGTAGACGGGTGCCGTCACCTCGTCCTTGCCCGCCTTGATGTCGGCGACGAACCGGGTCAGCGCCCGGCGGTCGTACGACTCGGGGAATCCCTTCCGCGACATCAGGCCGCGGGCCTCCAACTCCTGGGTGGACAGCAGGAAGCCGTCCGTGGTGACCAGCTCCACGCGCGGGTGCTCGGGCCAGCGGGAGAGCAGGGCCTGGAGAAGGCGGGCGACGGTGGACTTGCCCACGGCCACCGAGCCCGCCACCCCTATGACGAACGGGGTGCCGGACTGGGAGCCCTGCTCGCCGAGGAAGGTGTTCAGGGCGCCGCGCAGGCCGTCCGTGGCGCCGACGTAGAGGTTGAGGAGGCGGGAGAGCGGGAGGTAGATGTCCCGCACCTCGTCGAGGTCGATGACATCGCCGAGGCCGCGCAGCTTCTCGACCTCCTCGGCGGTGAGCGGCAGCGGCGTCTTGTCGCGCAGCGCGCTCCACTCGGCTCGGGTGAGGTCGACGTAGGGAGTCGCCTCCGGCCTTGACCGGTGGGCGCTCCGGGGCATCGGGGAGACCGGAGAGATCACAGTCCATTGTTAACGGAGTTTGAACGGGTCGGGGGGGTGGGGTGCGTCACGCAGCCGCGGTGGCCGGTCCGGGACCTTCGTAACGCGGTGAGAATTTCCGATTTCGGGCACGCGGCGGCCCTTTCGGGGCGCTCGTGGCCCGTAGGCTGCCGCTCATGTGCGGAATCGTGGGATACGTAGGGTCGCAGTCGGCGCTCGATGTCGTGATGGCCGGGCTGAAGCGACTGGAGTACCGGGGTTACGACTCGGCGGGCGTCGCCGTGCCGGCGGACGGCGGGCTCGCCGCGGCGAAGAAGGCCGGCAAGCTGGTCAATCTGGAGAAGGAACTGGTCGACCGGCCGCTGCCGGCGGGCTCGACCGGCATCGGCCACACCCGCTGGGCCACCCACGGCGGCCCGACGGATGCGAACGCGCACCCGCACCTGGACAACGCGGGCCGGGTGGCCGTCGTCCACAACGGCATCATCGAGAACTTCGCGGTGCTGCGGGCGGAACTGGCGGAGCGGGGCCACGAGCTGACCTCCGAGACGGACACCGAGGTCGTCGCCCATCTGCTGGCCGAGGAGTTCTCCGTCTGCGCCGACCTGGCGGAGGCGATGCGGTTGGCGTGCCGGCGCCTGGAGGGCGCGTTCACGCTGGTCGCCGTACACGCCGACACACCCGACGTGGTCGTGGGCGCGCGCCGCAACTCCCCGCTCGTGGTGGGCGTCGGCGAGGGCGAGGCATTCCTGGCCTCCGACGTCGCCGCGTTCATCGCCCACACGCGCTCGGCGATCGAGCTGGGCCAGGACCAGGTGGTGGAGCTGCGCCGGGACGGCGTGACGGTGACCGGCTTCGACGGCCGCCCCGCCGACGTCCGCCCCTACCACGTCGACTGGGACGCCTCGGCCGCGGAGAAGGGCGGCTACGACTACTTCATGCTCAAGGAGATCGCCGAGCAGCCCAAGGCGGTCGCCGACACGCTGCTGGGGCGGATCGACGCGGCCGGTTCACTGACCCTGGACGAGGTCCGGATCTCGCCGTCCGAGCTGCGCGAGGTGGACAAGGTCGTCATCGTCGCGTGCGGTACGGCCTTCCACGCCGGTCTGATCGCCAAGTACGCCATCGAGCACTGGACGCGGATCCCCTGCGAGGTGGAGCTGGCCAGCGAGTTCCGCTACCGGGACCCCATCCTCGACGGCCGCTCCCTGGTGATCGCCATCTCCCAGTCCGGCGAGACCATGGACACCCTGATGGCGCTGCGGCACGCCCGGGAGCAGGGCTCGAAGGTCCTGGCCATCTGCAACACGAACGGTTCGACGATCCCTCGCGAGTCGGACGCTGTGCTGTACACGCACGCCGGCCCGGAGGTCGCTGTCGCCTCCACCAAGGCGTTCCTGACCCAGCTGGTGGCCTGCTACCTGGTGGCCCTGTACCTGGGCCAGGTGCGGGGCACCAAGTGGGGTGACGAGATCGGGGCGGTGATCCGCGACCTGTCGCAGATCTCCGGCGAGGTCGAGCGCGTCCTGGACACGATGGAGCCGGTACGGTCGCTCGCGCGCTCCCTGGCCGACAAGAACACGGTGCTGTTCCTGGGGCGGCACGTGGGCTACCCGGTCGCCCTGGAGGGCGCCCTCAAGCTCAAGGAGCTCGCCTACATGCACGCCGAGGGCTTCGCGGCGGGCGAGCTGAAGCACGGGCCGATCGCCCTGATCGAGGAGGACCTGCCGGTGGTCGTGGTCGTGCCCTCGCCCCGGGGCCGGTCCGTCCTCCACGACAAGATCGTGTCCAACATCCAGGAGATCCGGGCGCGGGGTGCGCGGACGATCGTGATCGCGGAGGAGGGCGACGAGGCGGTGGTCCCGTACGCCGACCACCTGATCCGGATCCCGGCGACTCCGACCTTGCTGCAGCCGCTGGTGGCGACGGTGCCGTTGCAGGTGTTCGCGTGCGAGTTGGCCACCGCCCGGGGCAACGAGGTGGACCAGCCGCGGAACCTGGCGAAGTCGGTGACGGTGGAGTGAGTCTTCGGGCTGGTGGCCTCGTCGGGCTTTCAAATGACGGTCGGGCCGCCCGCTTCGTGGCGTCAGACTGTGGCAATGGATCATGTGGAAGTCGCCGGGCAGCTGGTGCGTGACCGTTTCCCTGAGGCGCGGGCCGCTTTCCTTGCCGGAAGCGTGCTGACTCATCGTCGTACAGCCACCTCCGATCTGGACATCGTGGTGCTGCTGGCGGGGCCGCCCGCGCCGTTCCGGGAGAGCCTGGTGTACGAGGGCTGGCCGGTGGAGTTGTTCGTGCAGACCGAGGGCGACTGGCGTTCCTTCGCCGAGCGGGAGACGGCCGCCCGCAGCTCGCCGCTGCTGGCCATGTGCGCCGAGGGCGTCCTGCTGGCCGATGCCGACGGACTCGGGGCCGCGCTGCAGGCCGAGGCCCGGGAACGGCTCGCGGCGGGGCCTCCTGCGGCCTCGGTGACGGAGTTGGAGGACCGGCGGTACGCGCTCACCGACACCCTGGACGATCTGCGCGGCTGCACCGACCCGCAGGAGCGGACGTATCTCGTGGCCCACCTGCTCCAGCGGGCCTCCGAACTGGCGTTGCTGGCGGGCGGGCACTGGCTGGGCGGGGGCAAGTGGCTCTCACGGCGACTCGCCGCAGCCGACCCGGGCTTGCACGGGCGGCTGGTGGCAGGTGCTGCTGCGGCGATCTCCGGCGGGGATGAGGGGCCGGGGCGCTTCGTGGATGTGGTGAACGAGGTTCTGGAGCGGGGCGGTGGGCCCTTGTGGGCCGGGTACAGCCGGGGATGAGACAGGGCCTCAGTGAGGTTCCGGTGCATGCGGCGCGGAAGAACACCGGGTGGGAGCCTGCCTGACCGTAGGGTGCTGCGTATGAGCATCATCGGGGTCGGAATCGACGTTGCCGAGATCGACCGGTTCCGGGTGTCGCTGGATCGGACGCCTGGGCTGGCCGATCGGCTGTTCCTGGAGAGTGAGTTGCTGCTGCCCAGTGGGGAGCGGCGCGGTATCGCCTCCCTCGCGGTGCGGTTCGCCGCCAAGGAGGCGCTGGCCAAGGCGCTGGGTGCACCGCCCGGGCTGCACTGGACCGACGCCGAGGTGTACGTCGAGGACAGTGGACAGCCCCGGCTGCGGGTGAAGGGGACCGTGGCCGCGCGGGCGGCGGAACTCGGGGTGCGGTCCTGGCATGTGTCGCTCAGTCATGACGCCGGGGTGGCGTCGGCCGTGGTGATCGCCGAGGGGTGAGCGAGCCGGGTGCGGCCGCCGGCGTTTCCGGGGCAGACTCGACGTCATGCGTACTGCGTACAGCGTGGAGACGGTAAGGGCGGCCGAGCGGGAGTTGATGGCACGGCTGCCGGACGGGGCGCTGATGCAGCGGGCCGCCGCCGGGCTGGCCGCTGCCTGCGCGGAGTTGCTCGGGCGGGTGTACGGCAGCCGGGTGGTGCTGCTCGTCGGGAGCGGGGACAACGGCGGGGACGCGCTGTATGCGGGGGCGCGGCTGGCGCGGCGGGGAGCCGGGGTCACGGCCGTACTGCTCGCCCCCGAGCGTACCCACTCCGGTGGCCTCGCGGCCCTGCGCCGGGCGGGGGGTTCGGTCGTGGCTTCCGGTTCCGTCGAGGAAGTGATCGGGCGGGCCGATCTCGTTGTGGACGGCATTGTCGGGATCGGGGGGAAGGGCGGGCTGCGGCCGGATGCCGAGGCGCTGGCCGGTGTGGTCGAGCGGGCGCGGGCCGCTGTCGTCGCCGTCGATCTGCCGAGCGGGGTCGAGGCGGACACCGGGGAGGTGCGGGGGGCCGCGATCCGGGCCGACCTCACCGTCACCTTCGGGACCCACAAGCCGGGGCTGCTGATCGATCCGGCGCGGGAGTACGCCGGGTCCGTGCGGCTGGTCGACATCGGGCTCGAACTGCCGCCCACCGCCGAGCTGGAGGCGTTGCAGCACGCTGACGTGGCGCGGCTGCTGCCGGTGCCCGCGGCCGAGAGCGACAAGTACCGGCGGGGGGTTGTGGGCATCGCCGCCGGGTCCTCGCGGTATCCGGGGGCCGCCGTGCTCGCCGTCTTTGGGGCGCTGCGGGGCGGGGCCGGGGCCGTGCGGTACGTCGGGCCCGCGAAGGGCTCCGTCATCGCTCGCTTCCCGGAGACGCTGGTCTCCGACGAAGGGCCTGCCAGGGCCGGGCGGGTGCAGGCCTGGGTGGTGGGCCCCGGCGCCGGGGACGACGCGGCCACCGTGGCTCAGGTGCTGGACATCGACGTACCGGTGCTGCTGGACGCCGACGGGCTGCGGCTGGCCGAGCGGGACGCGGTGCGGCGGCGTACGGCGCCGACGCTGATGACCCCGCACGCCGGGGAGGCGGCCGCGCTGCTCGGGGTACGGCGGGAGGAGGTCGAGGGGGCTCGGCTGGCCGCGGTGCGGGAGTTGGCGGCGGTGTACCGGGCGACCGTGCTGCTGAAGGGGTCCACGACGCTGGTCGCGGACTTCGGGGGAGGGGCGGTGCGGGTCAACGCCACCGGGACGGGGTGGCTGGCCACGGCCGGGAGCGGGGACGTGTTGTCGGGGCTGGCGGGGTCACTGCTGGCGGCGGGGCTGTCCGCGCTGGACGCGGGGAGTGCGGCGGCGTATCTGCACGGGCTCGCGGGGCGGTTCGCGGCGGAGGGGGCGCCGGTGGGGGCGCATGATGTTGCCGAGGAGTTGCCTTCGGCCTGGCGGGATGTCTACCGGTAAGTCCTGGAACTCACCCCTTCAAATACGCCAGCACCGCCAGCACCCGCCGGTTGTCCTCCGGAGACTGCTCGATCTCCAGCTTGCCGAAGATCGACGCGATGTGTTTCGCCACCGCGCTCTCGCTGATGTGCAGGGCCTGGGCGACGGCCGTGTTGGAGCGGCCCTCGGCCATGAGGGTGAGGACCTCGTGTTCGCGGGGGGTCAGGGAGTCGGTGCGGCCCCGCTTCTCGCTGCGGGTCAGGAGCTTGGCGATGACCTGGGGGTCCATCACCGTGCCGCCGGTGGCGACCGTGCGCAGGGCGTCGATGAACTGGGCGGTGTGGGTGACGCGGTCCTTGAGCAGGTAGCCGACGGCGCCCTCGCCGGAGGCGAGGAGTTCATGGGCGTAGAGCTGGTCGACGTACTGGGAGAGGATCAGGACCGGCAGGCCCGGACGGCTGCGGCGGGCCTCCAGGGCCGCCTTCAGGCCCTCGTCCGTGTGCGTCGGCGGCAGGCGGATGTCGATCACCGCCACGTCCAGGTCCGTCTGCGCCAGTGCCCGGACCAGCGCAGGGCCGTTGTCCACCGAGGCGACGACCTCGCAGCCGTGTTCGCGCAGGGTGCGGGTCAGGCCGTCGCGGAGGAGGAAGAGGTCTTCGGCGAGGACGACGCGCACGGGATCTCCAGGGTCGCGGTGGTCGGTCCGCCCGGCGGGCTGTGCAGGGCGAGCGTGCCGTCGAAGGTATCCAATCGGCGCCGCACGCCGAGCAGTCCGGTCCCGGCGGACGTGTCCGCGCCGCCGTGGCCGTCGTCCGTGACGCTCACGCGCAGGCGAGTGCCGTCGTGGGTGAGGGTGATGTCCACTCTCGTCGCGTCCGCGTGCTTGGCCGCGTTGGTGAGGAGCTCGGACACCGCGAAGTAGGCCGCCGATGCGACGGGCGCGGGGAGGCGGGCCGGTGGCAGGCGGGCGTCCACCGCCACGTCCAGATGGCTGTCCAGAGCCAGGGAGCGGACCGCGTCGGCGAGGCCCCGGTCGGCCAGCACCGGAGGGTGGATGCCGTGCACGAGGTCGCGCAGGTCCTGCAACGCCCGCTCGGAGGTGGCCCGGACGTCCAGGAGGAGGGTGCGGGCCCGGTGCGGGTCGGTCCCCAGCAGGCGGGTCGCCTCGTCCAGGGTGAGGCCCAGGGCGACCAGGCGGGCCTGGGCGCCGTCGTGCAGGTCGCGTTCGATACGGGTGAGTTCGGCCGCGTGTACGTCCTGGGCGGCGGCCCGGGTGTCGGTGAGGCGGGCCACGCGCCGGGTCAGTTCGGTGCTGCGCGGGGCGGAGAGCAGGCGGTGGGTGAGGCGGGCGTGCAGGGCCGTCATGACCGGGGCCAGGCGAAGGCCCGCCGCGATGAGGGCCAGGCCCAGCAGCAGTGCCGTGACCATGGTCGGCGTGGAGGTGACCGGTACGAAGGCGTACCAGTTGCCGTCGCCCAGCCGGCGCCAGACGAAGGGCTGGACGAGGGCGCCGAACGCCCCGTACTCGACCAGCGCGAGCGGAACGGCCGCCAGCAGCCCGCCCGTCCACGGCTCCAGCCAGGCCCAGCGCAGGTCGTGCCAGAAGCCGTCGTCCCCGAGGATCGCGGCGCTGCCACGGCGGGCCGAGGTGCCGTGGGGGAGGGGGTCGGGCGGGCTGAGGGGGCGCCCGGTCCAGCGGGTTGCGCGGGCCCGGTACCGGTCCGACACGCGGCGCAGCAGCCCTGCGGCCGGAGGCAGCAGCCAGAAGCCGACCCCGAGCGGTACCAGCGCCAGCGCCCCACCGACCAGCACCCCGGCGCCGACCACGAGAAACCCGCTCAGCCCAAGCACCTGACACCGCCCGAGGTGAACCCAGCCACCGCGTGTCTGTGCCGGTGTCGCGGTCATGGTGTGGCTCCGGTGGGTCTGAGCACGTGGCATCGGCCGGGGTGTGCTCGGCGACCGTGC
>NZ_KQ948018.1:281575-391108 GCF_001513965.1 Streptomyces cellostaticus
TCTGAGCACCTGACACCGCCCGAGGTGAACCCAGCCACCGCGTGTCTGTGCCGGTGTCGCGGTCATGGTGTGGCTCCGGTGGGTCCGAGTACCTGACATCGGCCGAGGTGCAGCCGGTCGTCGTACCGGAACCGCCCCGGTGTCCGCGCCTGTGTCCGCGCCCGTGTCACCGTCATGCCCCGGCCCCGGGCGGCCCAAGTACCCGCCGTCGCCCGGGTACTGCCCGACGGCCTCTTCCGGAGAACTCCGCGCTCATGCCCCCGCCCCGCTCACCCCGTGGTCGCCGGGATCGTAACCGGCGGTCGCCGGTGGGAGCGCCGTATCCAGGGAGCTGCCGTCAGCGCGCACGCAAGCCCGAACAGGACCATCGGTGTCGCCCGCCCCGTCTCCTCGTCCATGAACAGCAGCATCCCGAGGTTGACCAGGGCGTGGAAGCCGCCCGCGAGGAGCAGGCGGTGGGGTCC
Organism: Streptomyces cellostaticus; assembly: GCF_001513965.1. Taxonomy (GTDB): domain Bacteria; phylum Actinomycetota; class Actinomycetes; order Streptomycetales; family Streptomycetaceae; genus Streptomyces; species Streptomyces cellostaticus. The sequence continues at coordinate 282,040 of NZ_KQ948018.1, forward strand.
GCCGGACTGTTCCAGGGCCAGGCCCAGGGCGAGGGACATCGCGACCGTCGCCAGCAGGAAGCCCGCCGCGTAGGCCGGGCTCTGCGCCAGCACCTGGACGTGCCACAGGCCCCACACCAGCCCGGTCGCCGCCGACGCGGTGACCGCAGGGAAGCGGGTGCGCAGCAGGGGCTGGAGGAAGCAGCGCCAGCCAATCTCCTCGCCGCAGGCGCCGATCAACTGGGCGAAGGCGATGAGGAGGAAGGGGTGGTGCAGGGTGCGCGGGTCGGTGGCGTGCGCGGTGCTGGTGAGGAGGGCGTACGGGGCTGCCGAGAGGAGGATGATCAAGAAAGGTGTGGTGAGGAGCGGGCGCCATGGGGGTCCGCAGGGCCCGGCGAGCAGGCCCCGCGTTCGGGACGGCCACAGGAGCGCCGCCACGGCCACGCCCAGTGCCGGGCCGAACTGGGTCAGTTGGACGACCTCCGTGGGGATCCCGGTGGCCGGCTGTGCGGCTCCCAGCCCTCCGGCCGCCACGAAGGCGACCGTCAGATAGACCCCTGCCTGTGCTTTCCACCGCTGTCTCGTCTGCATGGCCTCGACGATGCCGGGCGGGCCGCGCACGCGGACTGCACCTGAATGCCGAACCGGGCTGTACTCAGATCCACCCCCTGGGTGACCCGTCAGCGCGGCACCCGGGTTCCGGCGCGGCCGCGCGTTTGGCTGATCGCATGATCAGCAGACGAATCGCGTACCGGGGCGTCGCGGCGCTGCTCGCCACCGCGACCGCTCTGGCGGCGGCCGGAACCGCCGTAGCCGCCCCCCTGCCCGCGACCAGCCCGGCACCTCCGGCCCCTGCCCCCGCCCCCGCCTCCGAGCTGGTTCCGGGCGTCCCGCTCGGCCCGGCGCAGCCCTGGCAGATCGACACGCCCGACCAGATGCTGCCGCCGAAGGTCTACACGCCCACCGAGAGTGAGGAGGCCGTGGAGCCCGAGGACGCGGTGGCGGGGGCGTACGACCTCATCGAGTACGTGCCGATCTCCGACGCCGTCACCAAGGTGGCGTGCAGCAAGCAGACCGGGCCCTACCAGCGGCAGGTGGAGCGCTGGCTGAAGCTGAAGGCGGACGGCAAACAGTCCTCCGGCGACTGCAAGGCCGTTCGTGCCTTCCAGGTCCAGCACAAGATCAAGCCCGCCATCGGCTTCGCCGGGCCCGTCACTTGGTCGACGATGATGCTGATTTCGGCCAAGAAGAATCCCAACAAGGCCAAGAAATGTCCGGTCCGGTCGTACCGGGTCGCCTGTGTCGACCTGAACCGGCAGCTGACCTGGGTGCAGAAGGGCAGCAAGGTGGTGTTCGGGCCGGTCCCGATGCGCAGCGGCCGCAAGGGGCTCGTCACCCGGAAGGGCTGGCACACCATCTACTGGCGGCACAAGAACCATGTGTCGACCCTCTACAACCAGCCCATGCCGTACGCCCAGTTCTTCGACGGCGGCGAGGCCTTCCACGCCGTCTACGGCACCATCTACACCACCATCGGCTCCTACGGCTGCGTCAACCTGAAGCTCGCCGACTCGCGCAGGCTGTGGGACGTGCTGAAGAAGGGCGACCACGTCTACGTGTGGGGCCGGCGGCCGGGTACCTAGGCCCTGTCACCCGGGGCCCGTGCGGCCCTCTGAGACACTGGGGGCGCGATGAGTGAGACTGCACCTGTGCCGACCGCGCCCCTGCGCGCCCGGGCCGAGATCGATCTGGCCGCCCTGCGCGCCAATGTGCGGGCCCTGCGTGCCCGGGCGAAGGGCGCGGCCCTGATGGCCGTCGTCAAGTCCGACGGGTACGGCCACGGGGCCGTGCCGTGTGCCCGCGCGGCTGTCGAGGCGGGCGCGAGCTGGCTCGGCACGGCCACCCCCGAGGAGGCCCTCGCGCTGCGCGCGGCCGGTCTGTCCACCCGCATCCTGTGCTGGCTGTGGGTGCCGGGCGGGCCCTGGCGGCAGGCCGTCGAGGCGGACATCGACGTCTCGCTGAGCGGCATGTGGGCGCTGCGTGAGGTGACGGAGGCCGCGCGGCAGGCGGGCCGGCCCGCCCGGGTGCAGCTGAAGGCCGACACCGGGCTCGGGCGCAACGGCTGCCAGCCCGACGACTGGCCCGAACTGGTCGCCGAGGCCCTGCGCGCCGAGCGTACGGGGCTGGTCCGGGTCACCGGTCTGTGGTCCCACTTCGCCTGCGCCGACGAACCCGGGCACCCCTCCATAGCCGCCCAGCTCACCCGGTTCCGGGAGATGGTCGCCTACGCCGAGGAGCAGGGCCTGCGCCCCGAGGTGCGGCACCTCGCCAACTCCCCGGCCACGCTGACCCTTCCCGAGACCCACTTCGACCTGGTCCGTCCCGGTATCGCCATGTACGGCATCTCGCCCAGCCCGGAGATCGGCACCCCGGCCGACTTCGGCCTGCGGCCGGTGATGACGCTCAGCGCCTCCCTCGCGCTGGTCAAGCAGGTGCCGGGCGGGCACGGCATCAGTTACGGCCACCACTACGTCACGCCCGGCGAGACCACCCTCGGCCTCGTTCCCGTCGGCTACGCGGACGGCATTCCCCGGCACGCCTCGGGCACCGGGCCGGTGCTGGTCGACGGCAAGTGGCGGACCGTCGCGGGCCGGGTCGCGATGGACCAGTTCGTGGTCGACCTCGGCGGGGACACACCGGAAGTGGGCGCGCAGGCGGTGCTGTTCGGGCCCGGCGACCGGGGCGAGCCCACCGCCGAGGACTGGGCGCAGGCCTGCGGCACGATCGCGTACGAAATCGTCACACGGATCGGAACGCGCGTTCCTCGCGTCTATGTGAACGGGGAACAAGAGGGGTAACCCCTTGAAAAGGGCGCCTCGCGCTCGGTTACACCTGTCACGACCGGCACACCACGCACCACACCGGCACCACCTGTTTCATTCACCCAGCGAACTGCAGTACGGCGAAGAGGAGCGGTACGTGAGCGAGAGCAGTGCGGAGGCCGTGGCGGACGTCGTCGCCTCGGCGGCCGTCGCCTCCGCCGCGGGGGCGGCGAGCTGGCGCAGGGCGACCGGCATCGCCGGTGCCGCGATAGGCGTCCTCGCCGCGGGGGCGGCCGCCGGTGTGGCCATCGAGCGGATGACGGTCGGCCGCGGGATGCGCAGCAGGGCCCGGCTGGCGCTGGACTCGGCGGGCCCCTACGGCACCCTGCGCGGCACCCCCGGCAAGGCGTACGCCGAGGACGGCACCGAGCTGTACTACGAGGTCGACGACGTCGAACCCGACCCGGGTCCGCAGGTCTCCCCGCGCCGCCGCCGGCTCTTCGGCCGCAAGGCGCCCGCCCCGGTCACCGTCGTCTTCTGCCACGGCTACTGCCTCAGCCAGGACTCCTGGCACTTCCAGCGGGCGGCCCTGCGCGGGGTCGTACGGACCGTGCACTGGGACCAGCGCAGCCACGGGCGCTCCGGGCGGGGCGTGGCCCAGACCCAGGACGGCGTGCCCGTCACCATCGAGGAGCTCGGCCGCGACCTGAAGGCGGTCCTCGACGCGGCCGTGCCGGGCGGCCCGATCGTGCTGGTCGGCCACTCCATGGGCGGGATGACGATGATGGCGCTGGCCGCCCAGTACCCGGAGCTGATCCGGGACCGGGTCGTCGCCACCGCCTTCGTCGGCACGTCCTCGGGGCGGCTCGCCGAGGTCAGCTTCGGGCTGCCCGTCGCCGGGGTCAACGCGGTGCGCCGGATCCTGCCCGGAGTGCTGAAGGCGCTCGGGCAGCAGGCGGAACTGGTGGAGAAGGGGCGCCGGGCCACCGCCGACCTGTTCGCCGGGGTCATCAAGCGGTACTCGTTCGCGTCCCGGGACGTCGACCCGGCGGTCGAGCGGTTCGCCGAGCGGATGATCGAGTCCACGCCGATCGACGTGGTCGCCGAGTTCTACCCGGCCTTCACGGACCACGACAAGACCGAGGCGCTCGCCTGTTTCCGGGACATCCCGGTGCTGGTGCTGGCCGGGGTGCAGGACCTGGTCACGCCCAGCGAGCACAGCGAGGTCATCGCCGACCTGCTGCCCGACGCCGAGCTGGTGCTCGTGCCGGACGCAGGGCATCTGGTCATGCTGGAGCACCCGGAAGTGGTCATAGACCGCCTTGCCGACATGCTCGCCCGCGCTGGGGCAGTGCCACTAGCGGCTACCGTAAGTGGCTGTGACTCCGCCTCCTCCTAAGAGGTGGCTTCCAGCCTTACGGCTGCGGTTCAGCCCGAACCGATCCCTCACGGGACGTCACCACTGTACTACTGTAAGTGAGTGATCATGGAAGTGACTGCCGTACCGCACAATCCCGCTGAGGCCCGGCTGACCGTCACCTCTCCCGAGCAGATGCGGGAGCTGGGCCGACGGCTAGCCAAGCTGCTGCGCGCGGGCGACCTGGTGATGCTCACCGGGGAGCTGGGCGCGGGCAAGACGACGCTGACCCGCGGGCTCGGCGAGGGGCTCGGAGTGCGCGGTGCGGTCACCTCGCCGACCTTCGTGATCGCCCGTGTGCACCCCTCCCTCGGCGACGGGCCACCGCTCGTCCACGTCGACGCCTACCGGCTCTCCGGCGGCCTCGACGAGATGGAGGACCTCGACCTGGACGTCTCCCTGCCCGACTCGGTGATGGTCGTGGAGTGGGGCGAGGGCAAGGTCGAGGAACTGGCCGAGGACCGGCTGCGGGTCGTCATCCACCGGGCCGTCGGAGACACCACCGACGAGGTACGGCAGGTGACGCTGACCGGGCTCGGGCAGCGCTGGACGGACACGGACCTGGAGACGCTCGAGGCCTGAGCGGACCGGCTTTCCGACAAGCCGTCGGCAACATGTTGCGCAGGACGTCCCGGGCGTGGTCACATGGTAGCCAGCCCGTGGTTAGGTGTACCTAACCACGCCCGCCCCCCGCATGTCAGGAGGCGCCCATGTCCGCTACCGGGGTGTCCATGCGCGACCTGCTGGCGTCGTGCGCGGCCGCGGCCGCGATTTCCAGGCCACCGCGCCCCGAACAGCGTCCCCAAGAGGCGCGGGGAACGGCGCGACCGGCCACGACGACGCAGCAGACGACCGACGACCCGGCGCGGCCCCTCCGGCGGAGCGCTTAGCGGATCACCACCACCGGCACGCCGATCGTCGCGAACTTCCACGTCGCGTCGCCGTCCTCGCGCGTCTCCCGGATGCCGCCGGTCTTCACCGTCTGGTCGGCCGGGCCGGAGCCGCCGCCCACGGCCGCGCTGAAGCCGATCGTCACGCCGTCCAGGCTGGTGAAGCGCACCACGTGCTCGATGGGGATGCCGTCCGTCCCGGTGGCCGCGTGGGAGCGGGACGTGACCCAGTACTTTCCCGGCGGCGGGTCGACGGTGCCCGGGCGCACCCCGAAGCTGCGCTGCACCTGGCTCCACTGGTCGACCAGCCAGACCCGGTCGTCGTCCACCGAGTACACGACCCGCTCACCCGCACCGGAACCGCTCGGCAGCGCGGCCGGGTTGCGCCGGTCGCGCGGCGCCTTGGTCGCCCTCGCCGAGGGCGACGTACTCGCGCCGGGCCTGCCGCCGAGGCCCGGCGGGGCGGTCGCCTGCGCCTGGTAGGCGAGGAATCCCACGGCGCCGATGGCCACGGCGGTGAGGCCGGCCACGATCCCCGAGCTGGTCCCTGCCACGTGCGCCACCTCTGCCTCGTGTCATATGTCCTACTTCGTACAGACCGTAGCAGTCAGTCACGATCTGCCCTGGACGGCCGTGCGCGAGCCGCGGGCGCCGTAGGCTGTTCGCGTGCTCTTGCTCGCTCTGGATACCGCCACCCCCGCCGTCACCGTCGCGCTGCACGACGGCACGGACGTCATCGCCTCGTCGAGTCAGGTGGACGCGCGCCGGCACGGAGAGCTGCTGCTCCCGGCCGTCGACCGTGTGCTCGCCGAGGCCGGGCTCAAGCTGGACGCGGTCACCGGGATCGTCGTCGGAATCGGACCCGGCCCCTACACCGGCCTGCGCGTCGGTCTGATGACCGCCGACACCTTCGGTCTCGCGCTCGGCGTCCCCGTGTACGGCGTGTGCACGCTGGACGGCCTCGCCTACGCCGCCGACATCGAGAAGGGGCCCTTCGTCGTGGCGACCGACGCCCGGCGCAAGGAGGTCTACTGGGCCACGTACGCCGACTCCCGCACCCGCCTGACCGGCCCGGCCGTCGACCGGCCCGCCGACATCGCCGAGCAGGTCGCCGGGCTCCCCGCGGTCGGCGCGGGCGCGCTGCTGTACCCGGACACGTTCCCGAGCGCCCACGAACCCGAGCATGTGTCCGCCGCCGCCCTCGCCCGCCTGGCCGCCGAGCGGCTGGCCGCGGGCGAGGAGCTGCCGGCGCCGCGCCCGCTGTACCTGCGCCGACCCGACGCCCAGGTCCCCAAGAACTACAAGGTGGTCACCCCCAAGTGACTGAGCCGGCAACCCTCCGACTGCGCGAGATGCGCTGGTGGGACATCGACCCGGTGCTGGAGCTGGAGAAGGACCTGTTCCCCGAGGACGCCTGGTCCCGGGGCATGTTCTGGTCCGAGCTGGCCCACTCCCGGGGCCCCGAGGCCACCCGGCGCTACCTCGTGGCCGAGGACGACGACCGCATCGTCGGCTATGCCGGGCTCGTCGCCTCCGGTGAGCTGGCCGACATCCAGACGATCGCCGTCGCCCGCGAGCTCCAGGGCACCGGCCTCGGCGCCCGCCTGCTGACCGAGCTGCTGAAGGCGGCAACCGCCTTCGAGTGCGCCGAGGTCATGCTCGAATGCCGGGTCGACAACGTCCGCGCCCAGAAGCTCTACGAGCGCTTCGGCTTCGAGCCCATCGGCTTCAGACGCGGCTACTACCAGCCGGGGAACGTGGACGCCCTGGTGATGCGCCTGACCGACCCCTCAGCATCCGTACAAGGAACCGGGACCCATGACTGACGAACCCCTCGTCCTCGGCATCGAGACCTCCTGCGACGAGACCGGCGTCGGCATCGTCCGCGGCACCACCCTGCTGGCGGACGCCGTCGCCTCCAGCGTCGACGAGCACGCCCGCTTCGGCGGCGTCGTACCCGAGGTGGCGTCCCGGGCGCACCTGGAGGCGATGGTCCCGACCATCGACCGCGCCCTGAAGGAGGCCGGCGTCTCGGCGAAGGACCTCGACGGCATCGCGGTCACCGCGGGGCCGGGCCTCGCGGGCGCCCTGCTCGTCGGCGTGTCGGCGGCCAAGGCGTACGCCTACGCGCTCGGCAAGCCCCTGTACGGCGTCAACCACCTCGCCTCCCACATCTGCGTGGACCAGCTGGAGCACGGCCCGCTGCCGGAGCCGACCATGGCCCTGCTGGTGTCCGGCGGCCACTCCTCCCTGCTGCTGTCCGAGGACATCACCTCCGACGTCCGCCCGATGGGCTCGACCATCGACGACGCGGCCGGCGAGGCCTTCGACAAGATCGCCCGGGTGCTGAACCTCGGCTTCCCCGGCGGCCCGGTCATCGACCGCTACGCCCGCGAGGGCGACCCGGAGGCGATCGCCTTCCCGCGCGGCCTGACCGGCCCGCGCGACCCGGCGTACGACTTCTCCTTCTCCGGCCTGAAGACCGCCGTCGCCCGCTGGATCGAGGCCAGGCGCGCGGCCGGCGAGGAGGTCCCGGTGCGGGACGTGGCCGCCTCCTTCCAGGAGGCCGTGGTCGACGTCCTCACCCGCAAGGCGGTCCGTGCCTGCAAGGACGAGGGCGTCGACCACCTGATGATCGGCGGCGGCGTCGCGGCCAACTCCCGCCTGCGCGCCCTCGCCCAGGAACGCTGCGAGGCGGCCGGCATCCGGCTGCGCGTCCCGCGCCCCAAGCTGTGCACGGACAACGGTGCGATGGTCGCCGCGCTCGGCGCCGAGATGGTCGCCCGTAACCGGGCCGTCTCCAGCTGGGACCTGTCCGCGGACTCCTCCCTGCCGGTGACCGACCCGCACGTCCCGGGCCACGACCATGTGCACGAGGTCAGCAAGGAGAACCTGTACCCGTGACTGTCGCCCTGATGTGGGAAGCCCGGGCCGCCGAGGGGCGGGGCGAGGAGCTGCTGTCCTGGGTGCGGGGGCAGGACCTCGCCCGGGAGCCGTTGCGCCGCGAGACCTTCCGGGCCCCGCAGGACCGGGTGCTGGTCATCACCTGGTGGGATGCCCCGTACGACGCCTCGCTGCCCGAACTGCCCGAGCCGGACGCCGAGTTGGTGACGCGGGCGGTGCACCGGTGGCGGTTCGAACCGGTGGAGGGGGAGCGGCCGGAGCGCTGATTGGTGCGGTGCCCGTGCACGCGCTATGATCATCACACGCGAACGGCCGGAACTCCGGTCCGGACGCAGTGCGTTGGTGGTCCAAGGAAAGACGTCCCGCTTCCTGCGGGGAGATGCAGGTGCAAGGCCTGCCCGGCGCTCCATGAGACACCCCGCCTCCCCATCTTGGGGAGGCGGGGTGTTCGCGTTACGGGCGGCCGGCCTCCTGGGGGCTGACCGCCTCCGCCTCCGGGCCCTCGGACTCGGCCGTCCCGGCCCGCCGCTCCTGCACGTGCCCGTACGCCATCAGGCCGAACAGGACCGCGAGCAGCACCGCCGACGAGCCGGCCGTACCCAGGTCCAGTCCGCCCTTGGCGACCGGCTTGGTGAGGAAGTCGCCGGCCGTGGCGCCCAGCGGGCGGGTCAGCACGAAGGCGATCCAGAAGAGCAGGACGTTCGGGACGGACGGCGCCTTCATCAGCGCGAGCAGCACCAGCAGCAGGCCGGTCACCAGGGCTGCGCCGCCCAGGTAGCCGAGGCCCGAGCTGTCGGAGAGGAAGTCGCCCATCGAGGTGCCGAGGGTGTTGGAGACCAGGATCGCCGACCAGAAAAGGGCCTCGCCCCGGAAGGTGACGATCTCGGTGATCTGGAAGGTCATCCCGCTCAGCTTCCAGCCGAGGAAGATCAGCAGCAGGATCGAGATCAGGATCGCCGCGCCCTCCGGGTAGCCGAGGCCGAGGCCCTGCGGACCCCAGCCCAGCTTGGTCGCGCCGTTCGAGAGGAACTTGGTGCTGGCGTCGCGGTTCATGAAGTCGGACATCGTGGTGCCGGCCATGGAGGTCGACAGGATCACGGTCCAGTAGAAGAACGGGTTGTAGCGGGACGAGCGCAGCTGGATCACCAGCGTCACCACGAAGACCAGGAACAGGCCGATGGTGGTGAGGAAGTAGCCGAGCTTCAGCGTCTGGGCGAACAGGTCGCCCGCCGTCTCGCCCAGGGTCGTCGCGGCGATCTTCATGATCCAGAACGCCAGGGTGACCTCGGGCAGTTTCTTCATGACGGACTTAGTCGTCGTCAAGGGTGCTCCTGTCGGTTTGGGGGGACCGTGATCCGACCCTGACAGCGGCAACCTGAACACATCCTGAACGCGTGCGCCCCAGGGTCTTGCGGAACCGGCCGTTCTGTGGTCGCGATGTGGCTCAATCCGTTCCCCTCCATACGCTCGCCCCGGTCGGTTCGCTCAATCCGTTCCGCCGGACACCTCCACCTCGCACCGCAACCGCCGGTCGGCCCCGACCACCCGCACCGGACCCGTCAGCCGTAGCCGCGCCGTGTGCCGTACCTCGGCGCTCGACGGGCCCAGCCGGAGCTCCAGCGCGCCCGGCTCGACGCGACGGGCGCCTGTGCGGTCGGTGAAGGACGACAGGTCCGCGTGGAACCGGAAGGTCAGTCGGCGGCACTCACCGGGGGCGAGTTCCAGTCGCCGGTAGCCGATGAGCCGGACGTCCGGGCGGGTCACCGACGCCACCGGGTCGTGCAGGTAGAGCTGGACGACCTCGGCGCCCGCCCGCTCGCCGGTGTTGCGGACCGTCAGCGAGAGGTCGTACGAGCCGTCCGTGCCGGTCTCCGTGACCTCGTCGCCCGCGAACTCCTCCCAGGCGAATGTCGTGTACGAGCGGCCGTGGCCGAAGGGGTACAGCGGGGTCGGGTCCAGGCTGCTGACCTCGCCGGCCAGGCCCAGCGGGGGCTGGAGGTAGGTCCAGGGCTGTCCGCCGGGCAGGCGCGGGACGCTCACCGGGAGGCGGCCGGAGGGGTTCACCCGGCCGGAAAGGACGCCGGCGAGTGCCGGGCCGCCCTCCTCGCCGGGGAAAAAGGCCTGCACGACCGCGCCGAGCCGGCCGTGCCAGCGGCCCAGGGCGTACGGGCGACCGGTGAGGAGTACGAGGACGACCGGGACGCCCGTGGCGACCAGCGCGTCCAGCAACGCGCCCTGTACGCCGGGCAGGTGAAGGTCCGCCACATCGCAGCCCTCGCCGGACGTGCCCCGGCCGAACAGACCCGCCCGGTCGCCGAGGACCGCCACGCACACGTCCGCCTCGGCCGCCCGGGCCACCGCCTCCTCGAAACCGGCGGTGTCCGGGTCCGAGACCGGGCAGCCTGAAGCGAAGGTGACCTTGGCGTCCGGGAGTTCGGCGCGCAGGGAGTCCAGGACGGTCGGGATCGCGAGGCCCAGCGGGACCTCGGGGTGGTGCGTGAGCACGTGCGACGGGAAGGAGTAGCAGCCGAGCATCGCGAGCGCGTCCGCGGCGCGGGGGCCCACGACCGCGATGCGGGTGTCCGGGGCCAGCGGAAGAAGGCCTGCGGGGTTGTCCAGCAGGATCACCGACTCCTCGGCCAGCCGGCGGGCCAGCGCGCGGTTCTCCGCCGAGTCCAGGTCGACGGGACCCGCCGGCTCCGGCTGCCAGTCGGCGTCCAGCAGGCCCAGTTCGCACTTCTGCAGCAGGACGCGGCGGGCCGCGCGGTCCACCAGCGCCTGGGGGACGCGCCCCTCCCGTACGGCGGCGACGAGCGGCCTGCCGTAGCACTTCAGGGTCGGCAGTTCGACGTCGATGCCCGCCGTGAGGGCCAGCAGCGCGGCGTCCGCCTCGTCCGCGGCGACCCGGTGCTGGGTCTGGAGGAAGCCGATGCCGAAGTAGTCGGCGACCACCGTGCCGGTGAACCCCCAGTCCTCACGCAGGAGTTCGGTCAGCAGGCGCGGGTCGGCCGACACGGGCACCCCGTCGGTCTCGGTGTACGACGCCATCACCGAGCGCGCCCCGCCCTCGCGCAGCGCCATCTCGAACGGCGGCAGGGTCACCTCCGCGAACTCCCGCACGCCCGCCCGTACCGGGGCCAGGTTCCGGGCCCCCGCCGAGGACGCGTACCCGGCGAAGTGCTTGAGCGTGGCGATGACCCCGGCCGACTCCAGGCCGCGTACGTAGGCGGCGCCGATGGTGCCGACCAGGTACGGGTCCTCGCCGATCGTCTCCTCCACCCGGCCCCAGCGCGGGTCGCGGACCACGTCCAGGACCGGGGCGAGGCCCTGGTGGACGCCGACCGAGCGCAGATCGTGGCCGATGCGCCGGCCCAGCTCCGCCACCAGCGCGGGGTCGAAGGCCGCACCCCAGGCCAGCGGGACCGGGTACGCGGTCGCGCCCCAGGCCGTGAAGCCCGCCAGGCACTCCTCGTGGGCGACGGCCGGGATCCCGAAGCGGCCCGCGGCGGCGATGCGGCGCTGGGCGCGGGCCAGCGCGTGCGCGCCGAGCGCCGGGTCCACGGGGGCGGTGCCGAAGGATCGGGTCAGCTGGCCGAGGCCGAGGGTGATCAGCTCGTCCCAGTCGTAGTCGGCGGTCATCTCGCGCTGCAGCGGAGCGACGCCCTCGCCGTCCGTGGCGGCGCCCACCCACACGCCGTACAGCTGGGCCGTCTTCTCCTCCAGGGTCATCCGGGCGAGCAGGTCGTCGACGCGGGCGGCGGCCGGCCGGGCGGGGTCGCGCCAAGGAGCGGTGGTCATGGAACTCCCGTCGGAAGGGGTCCGGATGCTCACGAATGTTTCGGACAGTGCCTCGAATGTTCCGGGAACCTATGGCGCGCGAAGGCCTTCGTCAAGAGGGGCCGCAGGGATACGATCGCGGGCATGAAGCCTTCGAAGCCCGCAGAACCGCAGACGGCGACCCTCGCCGAAATCGCCCGGGAGGCCGGGGTCTCCGCTCCGACTGTTTCGAAGGTCCTCAACGGCCGCGCCGATGTCGCCCCCGCGACCCGCACCCGGGTCGAGGAGCTGCTGCGCGCCCACGGCTACCGGCGAAGGCGCGCCGAGGCCTCCCGCTCGCCGCTGATCGACCTGGTCTTCCACGAGCTGGAGAGCGCCTGGGCGATGGAGGTCATCCGGGGCGTGGAGAACGTGGCCCGGGACGCCGGGCTGAGCGTGGTGCTGTCCGAGTCGGCCGGGCGGCTCACCCCGGGCCGGACCTGGGCCGACCAGGTCGCCGCCCGCCGCCCGCACGGCGTGATCCTCGTCCTGTCCGGGCTTGACGAGTCCCAGCGGGCGCTGCTGACCAGCCGCTCCATCCCGTTCGTGGTGATGGACCCGGCCGGCGACCCGGGGCCCGACGTGCCGTCCATCGGCGCCACCAACTGGCAGGGCGGCCTCGCCGCCACCCGCCACCTGGTCGAACTCGGCCACACCCGGATCGGCGCGATCAGCGGCCCCTCCCGGATGATGTGCAGCCGTGCCCGGGTGGACGGCTACCGGGCCGCCCTGGAGACCGCCGGGCTCCCCGTCGACCCGGGCCTGATCAAGACCGGCGACTTCCACCACGACTCCGGCTACCGCCTGGGTCTGCAGCTGCTGCGCGGCCCGGGCCGGCCCACCGCGGTCTTCGCCGGCAACGACCTCCAGGCGCTCGGCCTGTACGAGGCCGCCCGCGAGCTGGGGCTGCGCATTCCGGAGGACCTGAGCGTGGTCGGCTTCGACGACCTGCCGGTGGCCCGCTGGGTGGGCCCGCCGCTGACGACCGTACGGCAGCCGCTGACGGAGATGGCCGAGGCCGCGGCCCGGCTGGTGCTGGAGCTGGGGCGCGCCGAGGACGAACGGGCGGCGACCCGGGTGGAGCTGGCGACCAGTCTGGTGGTGCGGTCCAGCGCGGCGGCGCCGGCCGTGGCCGGAAGGTGACGTATTGACGGGTGGGGTGTCCGCCCCGACACTCCTCCGAAGTCAATCGGTTGCACGACCGAAACTTTCGGAGGCACCCGCAATGAGATCCTCCAGAACTTCAGTGAGGGCCTGCCTGGCCGCGTTGCTCACCGCCGTCGGCCTGTTCGCCGCCGGCACCGGCACCGCACACGCCGCCGACACCCCGCTGCGCGACCTCGCCGCCGCCAAGGGCAAGGTCATCGGCACCGCCGTCACCGGCTCCAAGCTCACCGGCACCTACGGCGACCTGGCCGGGGCGCAGTTCAGCTCGCTGACCCCGGGCAACGCCATGAAGTGGGGCACGGTCGAGCCCACCCGGGGCAGCTTCAACTGGAGCGAGGCCGGCCAGATCGTGGCCTTCGCCCAGGCCCACCACCAGCAGGTGCGCGGCCACACCCTGGTCTGGCACAGCCAGAACCCGAGCTGGCTGACGAACGGCAGCTGGACCTCCGCCCAGCTCGGCAGCCTGCTGCAGAACCACATCGGCACCGAGGTCGGCCGCTACAAGGGCAAGATCGCGGCCTGGGACGTGGTCAACGAACCCTTCAACGAGGACGGCACCTACCGCTCGACCCTCTGGTACGACGGCCTCGGCTCCGGCTACATCGCCAGCGCTCTGACCTGGGCTCACGCGGCCGACCCGGACGCCAAGCTGTACATCAACGACTACAACGTCGAGGGCGTGAACACGAAGTCCACCGCCCTGTACAACCTGGTCAAGTCCCTGAAGGCACAGGGCGTCCCGGTCGACGGCGTCGGCCTCCAGGCCCACCTGGTCCTCGGCCAGGTGCCGGCCACGCTCCAGCAGAACATCCAGCGCTTCGCCGACCTCGGCGTGGACGTGGCCGTCACCGAGCTGGACGTGCGCATGGCGCTGCCCGCCGACAGCACGAAACTGGCCCAGCAGGCAGCCGACTTCACGTCGGTGGTGGCCGCGTGCGCGGCCGTGGCCCGCTGCGTCAACGTCACCGTGTGGGGCTTCACCGACTCCGACTCCTGGGTGCCGAGCACCTTCCCCGGCTACGGGGCGGCGACGCCGTACGACGAGAACTACGCGCCGAAACCGGCGTACCACGGCATCGCCGAGGCCCTCGGCGGTACCACGACCACCCCGCCGCCGACCGGCGCCTGCACCGCGGCCTACAGCGTGAGAAGCCAGTGGAACGCCGGCTTCACCGGCCAGGTGACGGTCTCCTGCTCCGGGGCCTCGCTGTCCTCGTGGCAGGTGAACTGGACGTACGGCGCGGGCCAGCAGATCACGCAGGCCTGGAACGCCGCCTGCACCCAGTCGGGCGCGGCGGTGTCCTGCCGCAACGCCTCCTACAACGGGTCGGTGCCGGACGGAGGTTCGGTGACGTTCGGGTTCAACGCGTCCTGGAGCGGAAGCAACCCGGTGCCCACGGTGTCGTTGGGATGAGAATTTCCCAAGAAAACGGGTTCTCACGGCTTCCGCTAACAGTCCCCTAATAATTCGGACTTACGTTCCTGCCCGTGACGCGACAAGGGGAGCAAGGCGACGCGGGCAGACAGGTGGGCCGGCGGGCGAGAGCGCTGAAAGCCGTCGGCCTCACTCTGGCGGGGTTCCTGGTGCTGGGCGCGGCCGCCGCCGGCTATGCGTACTGGCACCTGAACAACAACATCAAGAGCGTCGACATCGACAGCGCGCTCGGCGACAACCGCCCGGCGAAGGCGGTGACCGCCCCGGCCGCGTCCGCCGCCGCACCGCTGCCGACCGGATCCCTGAACATCCTGGTCCTCGGCTCCGACTCGCGCAGCGGCAAGGCCAACCAGGCCCTGGGCGGCGGCGACAGTTCCGGCGCCCGCTCGGACACGGCGATGGTGGTGCACATCGACGCCGGCCGGACGAAGGCGACCGTCGTCTCCATCCCGCGCGACACCCTGGTCACCCGCCCGTCCTGCCCGCTGTCCTCCGGGGGCTCGACGGCGGTGGCGTACCAGGCCATGTTCAACACCGCGTACGAAGTGGGCGGCCCGGTCTGCGCCGTCAAGACGGCCGAGTCGATCACGGGCGTCCGCATGGACCACTACATCGAGATCGACTTCTCCGGCTTCGCCAGACTGGTGGACGCGCTCGGCGGGGTCACGGTCACCACCGGCCAGGACATCGACGACGACAAGAGCCATCTCCACCTCAAGGCCGGCACCCACCATCTGAACGGCACCCGGGCCCTCGCCCTCGCCCGCACCCGGCACGGCATAGGCGACGGCAGCGACCTGGGCCGCATAGGCCTCCAGCAGAAGCTGGTGAAGGCCCTGCTGGACCAGATGGCCGCCACCGACCTCCTCACCGACCCCGCCCGGCTCTACCGGGTCGCCGACGTGGTCACCGCCGGCCTCACCACGGACACCGGCCTGGACTCCCTGGGCGAACTGATGAAGCTCGGCCAGAGCCTGAAGGGCCTCACCTCCGACCAGGTGAAGACGGTGATGATGCCGGTCGTCACGGCACCCTCCGACCCCAACCGGGTGGTGGCCAGGGAACCGGCGGCGAGCGACCTGTGGGCCTCCCTGCGCTGAGCGGCGCGACCAGGGGAGATCCCCGCGGGTCTGCGGCGCCGCGCGGCTCCGGAAAAAAAATTCTTCGAGGAAATTCCGGGAGCGTGTCGATCCAGGTGTCTCCCGATCGACGCATGGGTGAGCGGCGGGGACAGGCCCCCGTCGCCCGGCCGAAGGAGTCACCATGCCCCGCTACCTGTCGCTCGTGCGCATCGACGAGTCCACCGCCCCCGCCGAGGGTCCCAGCGCGGAGCTGATGCAGCGGATGGGCGAGCTGATCGAGGAGGTCACCAAGGCCGGCGTGATGCTCGCAACCGACGGGCTGACGCCGTCTGCCCAGGGCACCACCGTGCGCTGGGAGGGCGGGAAGATCTCCGTCACCGACGGGCCCTTCACCGAGTCCAAGGAGGTCGTCGGCGGTTACGCGATCATGCAGTGCAAGGACAAGGCCGAGGCCCTGGAGTGGACCAAGCGGTTCCTGAAGGTCCACGAGGAGTTCTGGACCGTCACCTGTGAGGTCCGGGAGATCGCGGAAGGCTGAAC
The DNA here is from genome assembly GCF_001513965.1 of Streptomyces cellostaticus. Classification (GTDB taxonomy): domain Bacteria; phylum Actinomycetota; class Actinomycetes; order Streptomycetales; family Streptomycetaceae; genus Streptomyces; species Streptomyces cellostaticus. Next base: position 298,092 of record NZ_KQ948018.1, read on the forward strand.
CTCCTTGGCCCCGGGCTGCCCGGGGGTGTTGCATGGTGGGCTGTGGAACCACAGCCCACCGCGGCACATGCCATCGAGACCGTCTTCCGCCTGGAGTCCCCGCGGGTCGTCGCCGGCGTCGCCCGGATCGTCCGGGACGTCGGCATCGCCGAGGAACTGGCGCAGGACGCGCTGGTCGCGGCCCTGGAACGGTGGCCCCGGGACGGTGTGCCCGACAACCCGGGCGCCTGGCTCATGGCCACCGCCCGGCACCGCGCCGTCGACCTGGTCCGGCGCCGCGAGACCTACGCCCGCAAGCTCGCCGAGATCGGCCGCGACCTGACGACCGCGGCCCCGCCCGAGGAACCCGCCGACCCGGACGACATCGACGACGACCTGCTGCGGCTCGTCTTCACCACCTGTCACCCGGTGCTGTCCCCGGAGGCCCGTACCGCGCTCACCCTGCGCCTGCTCGGCGGCCTGACCACGGCCGAGATCGCCCGTGCCTACCTCGTCCCGGAGCCGACGATCGCCCAGCGCATCGTCCGCGCCAAGCGCACCCTGGCCACGAGGAACGTCGCCTTCGAGGTGCCGTACGGCCCCGACCGCGAGGCCCGCCTCGGCTCCGTCCTGGACGTCATCTACCTGATCTTCAACGAGGGGTACGCAGCCACCGCCGGGGACGACCTGCTGCGCCCCGGGCTGTGCGAGGACGCCCTGCGCCTGGCCCGGGTGCTCTCCTCGCTGATGCCCAAGGAACCCGAGGTACACGGCCTGACCTCGCTCCTGGAGTTCCAGGCCTCCCGCACGGCCGCCCGCACCGGCCCCGACGGCACACCGGTGCTGCTGAAGGACCAGAACCGCCGCCGCTGGAACCGCATGCTCCTCGCCCGCGGCATCCGGGCCCTCGGCCGCGCCGACGCCACCGCCACCGCCCCGGGCCCCTACGCCCTCCAGGCGGCCATCGCCGCCTGCCACGCGCACGCGTACACCTACGAGGAGACCGACTGGCGGACCATCGCCACCCTGTACGGCCTGCTCGCGGCCCGCTCCCCGTCCCCGGTCGTGGAGCTGAACCGCGCCGTCGCCGTGTCGATGGCCCAGGGCCCGGCCGCGGGCCTGGAACTCGTGGACGCCCTGGTCGGCGAACCAGCCCTGCGCGACTACCACCTGCTGCCCAGCGTGCGCGGCGATCTGCTGGCGCGGCTCGGACGCACCGCCGAGGCCCGCGAGGAGTTCGTCCGGGCGGCGGCGCTGGCCCGCAACGAGAGCGAACGCCGACTGTTGAACGCGAAAGTGCATTCCCTTCCTGGTCAGTGACGGTTTACAGTTGCGCCGCTGCCGCGCAACCGGCGTGACACCTTCCGCGGGCGGGGCAGCATCTTCCTGATACCTGTGGGGGGTATTACTCACGTGCGATCTTCCAGATCCAGCAGATCCGCCGGCAGATCCAGCAGATCCACCGGTCCTTCCGCGCGCCGCAGACTCGTCGCGCTCGGTGCCGCCGCGGCCCTGGCCGCCGGAACCGTGGCCGCGCTGGCCCCGGGCGCCTCGGCGGACACGAACTGGCCCGCGGCCAACGGCATCCTCACCGGTGACCTGGACGGGTACGTCTCGCAGCTGTACGAGGACGGCACCGCGCCCGTGGTCCGGGTCAAGAATGCGATGAAGCCCGCCTGGTCGCCCGACGGCAGCCGCCTGGCCTACGTCAACCAGTCGACCGGACGCGTCAACGTCGTCGGCCACGACTTCACGGGCCCCGTGGAGCTCCCGGTCAACACGACCAACTCGATCGAGGCCGAAGACCCGACCTTCTGGTGGGGTGGCAGCGACGTCGTCTTCTCGCTCAGCGGGCGGCTGCGCGTCGCCCCGTCCGACGGCAGCCGCGCCCAGCAGCACCTGTTCGCCACCGCGCAGGAGGGCTGCGACAGCCAGCCGAGCGGCGCCGTCGACGGCAAGCTCGCGTTCATCCGCTCGGGCAGCACGTGCAGCGGCGTCGACCGCCGCTTCGGCGCCGTGTGGCTGTACGACGGCGCGAAGGGCACCTTCAAGCAGCTGGTGGCGGGCAAGGCCAACGCGCCGGCCATCTCGCCGGACGGCACGAAGGTCGCCTACACCGTCGGCGGCAAGCTGTACACGGCCGACGTGGTCACCGGCACGGTGACGCCATGGCTGCCCGACGAGACCGGATCCATCAGCAGGCCCGCCTGGTCGCCCGACGGCACCAAGCTGGCGTACGAGCTGTCGACGACCTCGAACGAGACGCAGGACCAGGTCCTCGACCTGGCCGGCGGCACCACCAAGGTCCTCTACGACACGCCCACCACCGTCAAGGGGGATCTCGCCTGGCAGCCGCTGCGCAAGAACCTCACCGGCCGGGTCTGGGGCTCCGACGCCTACGCCACCAACATCGCCTCCTCGCACTGGACCTGGAACACGGTCGGCGGCAGCGTGCCGGGCCTGATGAACGCCAAGGCCGCGGTGCTGACCAACCGGGACAGCACGGCGTACTCGCTCACCGCGCCCGCCCTGGCCGGCAAGAAGCACGGCCCGGTGCTCGGCACCCCGAAGAGCGGGCTGTCCTCGGCGGTGAAGCAGGAGCTGAAGCGGGTCCTGAAGCCCGGCTCCAACGTCTACCTCGTCGGTAACACGTCCATCCTCAGCAGCACCGTCGCCTCCCAGGTGACGTCGCTCGGCTTCACCCCGAAGCGGCTGTCCGGCACGGACCGCTACGCGACCTCGGTCGCCGTGGCCAAGTCGGTCACCAGCACGCCCAAGTACGTGTTCCTGGCCGACGGCACCACGTACAGCGCGGCCCTGCCGGCGGCGGCCGCGGCCGGTGCGGACGGCACGAGCAGCGCGGGCAGCGTCGTCCTCAGCAACGGCAGCACGCTGACGTCGTCGGTGAAGTCGTACCTGAACAGCCTGAGCCCCAAGAGCACGATGGTCATCGCGGTGGGTTCGAGCGCCAAGTACGCGCTCACGCACACGTACTTCTCGCACTGGCCGTCGACGTTCACGTACTACCCGATCACGGCGATGAAGTCCGGGCGCGAGACGGGTGCGGCCCTGTCCGTGGCCCTCGCGAAGTTCTGGTGGAGCGCGCCCTACCAGGTGGCCCTCGCGGACCCCACCTCCTGGCGGAGCGGTGTCTCCGCGGGCTCGGCGATGAACGTCTTCGGTCCCGTCCTGTGGACCGAACCAGCGGTGCTGCCGAGCGAGGTCAAGAGCTACCTCGTGCGCGAGGCCGCCAGCACCCAGGCCGTGATCGCCTTCGGCGGCAACTCGAACGTTTCGCCCGCCGGACTGGACATGGCGGGCACCGCGATCAGCGCGGGCGCCGACCAGTTCGTGTACCACCCGTACTACAACGGCGAGGAGCCCGCGAGCAGCTTCGCCGCGAGCACCGGCGAGGGCACTTCCGCACCGGTCGGCGCCGACCCGCACCTGGATTCGCTCAAGACGGTCCACCGGCAGTAGCCGACGGCCGCGCGGGGGCCCCGATCAGCATGGTCGGCGCCCCCGCGACCCGGGTGAGGAACACGGTCGCCGCGTTGGGGCCCTGCGGCTTGACCTTCCGGCGCAGCTCCTCCGGCTCCACCGCCGACCCCCGCTTCTTCACGGTCAGCGTGCCGACCTCCCGCTCCCGCAGCAGGGCCTTCAACTTCTTGACGTTGAAGGGGAGTTGATCGGTGATCTCGTAGGCGGACGCATAGGGGGTGGGGCACAGCTCGTCGGCCGTGACATACGCGATGGTCTCGTCGAGGAGGCCGCCGCACACGTCCTCGGCCACCTCCGCGACCAGATGGGCGCGGATGACGGCGCCGTCGGGCTCGTACAAGTACCGCCCGACCGGGCGCACCCGGGGATCGGGCAGACCCCGGCCGAGGAGGGTGCGCGGGCCCGGCAGCAGCGTGGCCCGTACGGCACCCGGCGCCCCGGTGCCGAACCACAGCACCGCCTCCTTCACGTCCCCGCCGTCCGAGATCCACTCGGCCTCGGCCTCGGCCGGGATCGCCTCGTGCGGGATGCCGGGGGCGATCTTCAGGGCGGCGCGGGGTGCCCCGAGGGCCGTGGCGACTGCCCAGGACAGGGGCGGCGAGTAGGCCTCCGGGTCGAAGATCCGGCCACGGCCGCCCCGCCGGGCCGGGTCCACGAACACCGCGTCGTAACCGGCGGTGCCGACCTCGGTGACGTCCGCCTCCCGCACCTCGATCAGCTCGCTAAGCCCCAGCGCCTCGGCGTTCGCCCGGGCCACGGCCGCCGTCAGCGGATCCCGGTCCACGGCCAGCACCCGGATCCCGGCCCGCGCCAGCGCGATCGCGTCGCCGCCGATCCCGCAGCACAGATCGGCGACCGAGGTCACCCCCGCCTCCTTCATACGGCCCGCCCGGTACGCCGCCACGCTCGCCCGGGTCGACTGCTCGACCCCGTTCGGCGTGAAGAACATCCGCCGGGCGTCCTCGGTCCCGAACTTCGCCGCCGCGCGCTGCCGCAGCCGGGCCTGCCCCAGCGCCGCCGACACCAGCTCGGCGGGGTGCTCGCGGCGCAGCCGGGTGGCGACGGCCAGCTCCTGCGCGGGGTCGGTGTCGCGCACCTCGTCGAGGAGAGCGCGGCCTTCGGGGGTGAGGAGGGGAGCGAGGTCGTTCACCGGGTCATTGTGGGCCAGTCGGTGGATGGTGCGCCTCCGGCGGCCCTGTCGCGCCGGGTCCGGGGCCCGGGCCTGGGAAGATCCGACGCTATGCGACTAGTAGTACAAAATGACAAATCTCGGGCACGGCTTCGGACGGTCGCCCGTCGCTGCGGGGTGGCCGCGCTGGCCTGTGCCGCCCTCGCCTCCGGCTGCGCCGCCCCCGGCGCCCCCGCCCCTGCCCCCGGCCGTGAACCCGGGCGTGCCGGCCCCGCCCAGGCCCTGGACCCCCAGGCCCGCCGCGCCGCCGAACACGCCCGACTGGTTGCCGCCGCCCAGCACTGGAGGCTGGACCGGGTGCCGCTGACGCCCCCGGCCCCGCCGGCCGGAAAGCCGGAGATCACCCCCCGCGACGGCTTCGAGGTGGACGGCCAGGAGGAGGAGAACCTGCCTCCCGTCTTCACCACCGTCCCCACCAGGAAGAAGGTCGTCTTCCTCACCATCGACGACGGCGCCGAGAAGGACCCGGCCTTCCTGCGCATGATGAGCGACCTGAAGATCCCCTACACGGCCTTCCTCAGCAACTACCTGGTCAAGGACGACTACGGCTACTTCCGCAGGATGCAGTCCGAGGGCCACACCCTCAACAACCACACCCTCACCCACCCGTACCTGCCCGGCCTGTCCTACGAGGAGCAGAAGGACGAGATCTGCGGCATGCAGACCGTCATGAAGAAACAGTTCGGCAAGGCGCCCACCGTCTTCCGCCCGCCCTACGGCAACTACAACGGCGACACCCTGCGTGCCGCCAAGGTCTGCGGGATCAAGTACGCGCCGATCTGGGACGAGGAGGTCTTCGTCGACCACTGGGAGTACCGCGACTGGGACCGCAGCCTGCACCCCGGCGACATCGTGCTCACCCACTTCCGCGGCCGCGACGACTGGGACGGCACGATGGTCGACGACATGCGCCGATTCCTGAACAAGGTCACCCGCGAGGGCTACGCCGTGGCCCGCCTGGAGGACTACCTGTGAGGCGCGGGGGGCGGGCGGGGGGCACCCCGGGCCGCCTGCGGCGCGTTCCGGCGCGCCTGGGGTCCGGGTGGGCACGCGGGTGGGGTGGCTCGGTCTGGGTGGGGGGTGGTTTGGGGGGTTTGCGGGGTGCTTCGGGCGGTGCGTTGGGCGGTTCGGCGCGGGTGGGCGGCGGTTCGGGTTCCGGAAGTACCCGGGGCCGTTCGGGAGGTGTGCGAGGCGCTGTGGGCACTGCGCGGGGCCGTGCGGTAGGTGTGCGGGGCCGTTGGGGAGGTGTGCGGGGTGCGTCGGGCGGTTCGGGAGGTGTGTGGGGCGGTTCCGGGGGTGCCCGGGTTCGTTCGGGAAGTGCGCGAGGCGCAACGGGGTCTGTGTTGGGCCATTCGGGAACCGTGTGGGGCCGTTCGGGAGGTGCCCGGGTCGGGGTGGCAGCGCGGGTCGGGTTGGCCGGTGTTCTTGTTCCGGCCCTCTTCCTCGTCGGCTGTGCTCAGTCCGTCGACCCCATCGAACGGCTGGGCAAGAAGGCGGCGCAGGGGGTACAGCCGTCGAGCCCGGCCGGAAGTGAGGCGTACCGCCGCTGGGGCCTGGCCGCCCCGCTCGCCGCCCCGCCCAGCCCCCCGGTCCGCCTCCTGACGGTCCACCGGGCAGGTCCCGCCCGCCCCCGGGTCGTGGACCACGTCAGGACCACCGACAAGGTCGTCTTCCTCACCTACGACGACGGTGCCGAACGCGACCCGCGATTCGTCGACATGGTCCGCGAACTCCGGCTGCCGGTCAGCTTCTTCCTCACCGACAGCGTCGTGGGACCCGGGTACGGCCACTTCGCCCGTCTGCGCGCGGTCGGCGCCGGCATCGAGAACCACACCCTCGACCACCCGGCGATGCCCGGACTGCCGTACGCCGGCCAGCGCGCCGAGATCTGCGGCCAGCAGGAGAAGCTCAAGTCCCGCTTCGGTATCCGCCCCCGCCTCTTCCGCCCGCCCTACGGCACGTACGACACCACCACCCTGCGCGCGGCCGCCGACTGCGGTATCTCCACGCTCGTCCTGTGGCGCGCCGCCATGACCCCCGACGGCATCACCTACGCGCGAGGCACCAGACACCTGAGCCCGGGCGACATCGTCCTCGTCGGCCCCGACGAGGCCACGGGCCCCACCCTCAAGGAACGCACGAGGCGCCTGCTGCGCCGGGTCCAGGCGAGGGGACTGACGGTGGGCCGCCTCGAGGACTACCTGTAACGGCGTCCTCAGCAGGGTCCGGGGGCGGCAGCCCCCAGGACGGCGGGGCCGACACCGGCCACGATTTCGGCCGACGCGCCGTACGGCATTGGCACTCCGCTTGACCGAGTGCTAACCCCGGTCATAGTCTCGGCTCTGGCACTCCCCACTGGAGAGTGCCAACAAAGCGACGGGCAGATCCGGCACCCGCGACGACGGATCGACCTGGTCGCCACCTCAGACAGTTAACCCCGTGAGATCTCCGAAGGGGGAGGTCGGATCGTGACGACCACCAGCTCCAAGGTTGCCATCAAGCCGCTCGAGGACCGCATCGTGGTCCAGCCGCTCGACGCCGAGCAGACCACCGCCTCTGGCCTGGTCATCCCGGACACCGCGAAGGAGAAGCCCCAGGAGGGCGCCGTCCTCGCCGTGGGCCCGGGCCGCTTCGAGAACGGCGAGCGTCTGCCGCTCGACGTCAAGGTCGGCGACGTTGTCCTGTACAGCAAGTACGGCGGCACCGAGGTGAAGTACAACGGTGACGAGTACCTCGTCCTCTCGGCTCGCGACGTGCTCGCGATCATCGAGAAGTAATCACCTCAAGCATTCCGCTTGACGCTGCGCCCCTGGCCCCCGCGACCACCTGAGAAGCCGGGCGCCGGGGCGCAGTTCTTTTTTCACCCACAGATTTCGAGAGGGCTCCCGCTGTCATGGCGAAGATCCTGAAGTTCGACGAGGACGCCCGTCGCGCCCTCGAGCGCGGCGTCAACAAGCTGGCCGACACGGTGAAGGTGACGATCGGCCCCAAGGGCCGCAACGTCGTCATCGACAAGAAGTTCGGCGCCCCCACCATCACCAACGACGGTGTCACGATCGCCCGCGAGGTCGAGATCGAGGACCCGTACGAGAACCTCGGCGCCCAGCTGGTGAAGGAGGTGGCGACCAAGACCAACGACATCGCTGGTGACGGCACCACCACCGCCACCGTGCTGGCCCAGGCGCTGGTGCGCGAGGGCCTGAAGAACGTCGCCGCCGGCGCCTCCCCGGCCGCCCTGAAGAAGGGCATCGACGCCGCGGTCAAGGCCGTCTCCGACGAGCTGCTCGCCTCGGCCCGCCCGATCGACGAGAAGTCCGACATCGCCGCCGTCGCCGCGCTGTCCGCCCAGGACCAGCAGGTCGGCGAGCTGATCGCCGAGGCCATGGACAAGGTCGGCAAGGACGGTGTCATCACCGTCGAGGAGTCCAACACCTTCGGTCTGGAGCTGGACTTCACCGAGGGCATGGCCTTCGACAAGGGCTACCTGTCGCCGTACTTCGTGACGGACCAGGAGCGCATGGAAGCTGTCCTCGAGGACCCGTACATCCTCATCAACCAGGGCAAGATCTCCTCCATCCAGGACCTGCTGCCGCTGCTGGAGAAGGTCATCCAGTCGGGTGCCTCCAGGCCGCTGCTGATCATCGCCGAGGACCTCGAGGGCGAGGCCCTGTCGACCCTGGTCGTCAACAAGATCCGCGGCACCTTCAACGCGGTCGCGGTCAAGGCCCCCGGCTTCGGTGACCGCCGCAAGGCGATGCTGGAGGACATGGCGGTCCTCACCGGCGCCACGGTCATCTCCGAGGAGGTCGGCCTCAAGCTCGACCAGGCCGGCCTGGACGTGCTGGGCTCCGCCCGTCGCGTGACGGTCACCAAGGACGACACGACCATCGTCGACGGCGCCGGCGACACCTCGGCCGTCCACGGCCGCGTCGCCCAGATCAAGGCCGAGATCGAGAACACCGACTCCGACTGGGACCGCGAGAAGCTCCAGGAGCGCCTCGCGAAGCTGGCCGGCGGCGTGTGCGTGATCAAGGTCGGCGCCGCCACCGAGGTGGAGCTGAAGGAGAAGAAGCACCGTCTGGAGGACGCCATCTCCGCGACCCGCGCCGCGGTCGAGGAAGGCATCGTCTCCGGTGGTGGCTCCGCCCTGGTCCACGCCGTCAAGGTCCTCGAGGGCAACCTCGGCAAGACCGGCGACGAGGCCACGGGTGTCTCGGTCGTCCGCCGCGCCGCCGTCGAGCCGCTGCGCTGGATCGCCGAGAACGCCGGCCTCGAGGGCTACGTCATCGTCTCCAAGGTGGCCGAGCTGGAGAAGGGCAACGGCTACAACGCCGCCACCGGCGAGTACGGCGACCTGGTCAAGGCCGGCGTCATCGACCCGGTGAAGGTCACCCGCTCCGCCCTGGAGAACGCCGCCTCCATCGCCTCCCTGCTGCTCACGACCGAGACCCTGGTCGTCGAGAAGAAGGAAGAGGAGCCGGCCGAGGCGGGTCACGGCCACGGTCACGGCCACTCCCACTGACCCACGTCAGCCCGCTGACCCACGTCAGCACTGAGGCCCGGCACCCCCTGGGGGGTGCCGGGCCTTCGCTGTGTGCCCTACTTCTCCAGCTCGTCCAGCGCCCCCAACTGCCCCAGCAGCCCGAGCCGGTCGTACTGCCACCAGCCCTCGCGGAGCTTGCCGTCGCCGTCGAAGCGGAAGACGGTCGTCCCCGTCATCGACACCTGGCGGCCGGTGTTGGGCAGGCCCATGAACTCGCCGGTCTGGATGCCGTTCCAGGTCCACCGGGTGCAGACCCGGTCTCCCTGGGTGAGCTGGTCGTCGATCATGAACGTGAAGTCGAAGGCGCTGCGCCACATCTCGATCTCACGCCGCATGTTGTCCAGCCCGAGGGTGTCCTGCTCGTTGGCCGGGTCGTGGTCGTGGTAGTTCTCCGCGATCAGGTCGTTCAGCGGCGGCAACGGCCCCTGCACCGCGACCGTGTCGAAGAACCGGCGGGCCGCGGCCGCCTGCAACGGCTCGTCGCGCACCACGTCCAGGTCCGTGAACGTCGGCATCTCGTCGCACAGAGCGACCATCTCCCGGAAGATCCTGTCGGTCTCCGGCAGGTTCGAGTTCCGCATCGCCTCCTCGTACGACGGGAACTCCACGATCTCGATGACGTGCGTCGCGTCCGAGCGGTCCTTGCCGACCACCGCGTGCGTCGCCGTCCGCTTCCCCTTGGTCTTCTCGACCCACTGGTCCATCAGCCGGTTCATGTCGTCGAGCCGGCTGGTCTTGCAGTCGATGAGCTGTACGAACGTCATGGCGCCGCCTCCCGGCCCCCTGGGTCCGGATCCGTCACGCCCATTTTCCCACCGGAACGCGGGCGCCACCCGTCCTACTGGGGCCCGTATTTGCGGCCCGTCCTGGAGCTGATGCCGCCCATCAGCCCGCGCGGGGTGACCTTCACCAGCCCCATCAGCGCCTTGTACCGGGGGTCCGGGATGGACAGTGTCTTGCCGCGCGCGAGGTCGGCCAGGGCCGCCGCGACCAGCTTGTCCGCGTCCAGCCACATCCAGCCGGGGATGTTGTCCGTGCCCATCCCGGCCCGCTCGTGGAACTCGGTGCGCACGAAGCCCGGGCACAGCGCCATCAGCCGCACCCCGCTGCCGGCCAGGTCCTTGGCCGCGCCCTGGGTGAACTGCACGACCCAGGCCTTCGAGGCGCCGTATGTGCCCCGGGGCACGAAGGCCGCCACCGACGCCACGTTCACCACCCCGCCGCGCCCGCGCTCGCGCATCGCCTCGGCCGCCGCCGACGTCAGCCGAAGCACCGCCTCGCAGTGCACCTTGAGCATCCTCAGCTCGTCGGCCATGGACACATCGAGATAGCGGCCCTTGTTGCCGAAACCGGCGTTGTTGATCAGCAGGTCGACCGGGTTCTTCCGGTCCCCGAGCCGCTCGGCCACCACCTCGATGCCCTTGTCCTCGGCCAGGTCGGCGGAGAGCACCTCCGCCTCGATGCCGTGCCGGTCGTGCAGCTCGGTCGCCTGCTCGCGCAGCCGTTTGGTGTCCCGCGCCACGAGGACGAGGTCATGCCCGTCAGCCGCCAGCCGCCGCGCGAACGCGGCACCGATTCCCGCGGTCGATCCCGTAATCAGAGCCGTTGTCATGGCCCAAGGGTAGTGACCCGGACCGACAGCGTCCGCTGTCCGGTGACGGCTCCTCAGCGGGCCTGTCCGGCGACGTACTTGCGGGCGGCGGCCAGCGCCTCGCTGTGCAGCGCCTCGCCCGCCGCGAGCAGCTGCGGCAGCAGCTCCCGCTCGGTGGTGACCGCGCGGAACTGCATCGCCGCCGTCACCTCGTGGTCCGGACGGTGCACGATCTCGATCGGATCGCCCGCCCGTATCTCACCCGGTTCGATCACCCGCAGGTAGGCGCCGGTCGCGCCCTTCCGGGTGAATCTCTTCACCCATCCCCGCTCGCCCAGATGGCCCTGGAACGTACGGCACGGAATCCGCCCCGAGGTCACCTCCAGAACCACCACGGACCCGATCCGCCAGCGCTCGCCGATCAGCGCCCCGGACACGTCGAGCCCCTCCGTCGTGAGGTTCTCGCCGAAGCAACCATTGGCCAACGATCGGCCCAGCTCCCGCTCCCAGTCGTCGAGATCCTCGCGCGCGAAGGCGTACACCGCCTGCTCGTCGCCCCCGTGGTGGCGCAGCTCGCACACCGTGTCCCCGGCGACCCCGCTCGCGCCGACCCCCTTGGGGCCGGGAGCCGCCACCCGCACCGGGCCCTCGACCGGCCGCTTGTCGATGGCCGTGACACCCTCCGCCTGGTCCGTGTACGGCACCGGCTGCGGACGGCCTACGTTGACCGAGAGAAGCTTCATGCCGGCACGGTACGGGAGCGCGTCCCAAAGTGTCGACGCGATATCGGGCGCCGCACCCAAGCCCAGCTTATGATCAGGGGGTGATCGAGGCCCGTCATCTCCGTGTCCTGCGCGCTGTCGCCACCACCGGTTCTTTCTCGGCGGCGGGGCGCGAACTGGGCTGCACCCAGCCCGCCGTCAGCCAGCAGATGAAGGCCCTGGAAGCCTCGGTCGGCACCCCGCTGCTGGTCCGCAGCGGCCGCGAGATGCGCCTGACCCAGGCCGGCGAGGCCCTCGTCCGGCACGCCTCCGGGATCCTCGCGGGGCTCACCGCGGCCGAGGAGGAGGTCGCCGCCATCGCGGGCCTCAGGGCCGGCCGGGTCCGGCTGGTCTCCTTCCCCAGCGGCAGCTCGACCCTGGTCCCGACCGCCCTGGCCGCCCTGCGCGCCGCCCACCCCGGCACCCGGGTCTCCCTGGAGGAGGCCGAGCCCCCGAAGTCCGTCGAGCTGCTGCGCGAGGGCGACTGCGACCTCGCGCTGGCCTTCCGCTACGAGGGCGCGGCGGCCGCCGAGGAGTGGGACGACCTCGTCGTACGGCCCCTGCTGATGGACCGCCTGGTCGCCCTGGTGCCCGAACGGCACCGGCTCGCACGCACCGGGTCCTCGGGGTCCGTCGCCATCGGGGAACTGGCCCAGGAGCCCTGGATCGCGGGCTGTCCGCGCTGCCGCGGCCAATTGGTGGAGGTGTGCGAGAGCGCCGGCTTCACACCCCGCATCGACTTCGCCACCGACGACTATCCGGCGGTGGTCGGCCTGGTGGGCGCGGGCCTCGGCGTGGCCGTACTGCCGCAGCTCGCGGTGGAGTCGGTCCGGCCCAGGGGAGTGCGCACGGTGGCGCTGGAGCCGCTCGTGCGGCGGCAGATCGTCGCCCTCACCCTGCCCGACCTGGCGCAGGTGCCGGCCGTCGCGGCGACGCTGGAGCAACTGGCCCGGGCGGCCGGGCGCGCACAAGGCCCGTCGACAGGAGTCCGCGTGTAGCGGCCGCCGACAGGGGTCGGGGCACGCGCGTGCGTGCCCGAAGGGAGTAGTTGCAGAAACGTTCCTTCAGGCGTTTGGGGCGGTGCCCCCGCTGGTGGTCGATGCCGACACCAGGCGGTTGCGTGCCCGTCCCATCAACTCTTCGCGCTCGTCCTCGGTCAGGCCGCCCCAGACTCCGTACGGCTCGCGCACCGCCAGCGCGTGCGCCGCGCACTCCGCACGGACCGGGCACCTCATGCAGACCTCCTTGGCCGAGTTCTCGCGAGCGCTCCGAGCCGCCCCGCGCTCGCCCTCGGGGTGGAAGAAGAGCGAGCTGTCGACCCCGCGGCAGGCAGCCAGCAGCTGCCAGTCCCACAGGTCAGCGTTCGGTCCGGGAAGGCGGGAGAAATCTGCCATTACGTGACCCCTTGTAGCCGTTCTGGGCGGATACGGTGCCAACGACCGTACATCTCCGGTCTAAGGAGATGAAAATATGACTCATTGCGAATCTAGCTCCAGACACTGGGAAACGGGAGCAAAAACGGCTAAATGGGTCATAGGTTGTGATGAAAAGTTGAGGGTCCGTCGGGCATGTCTGCACCGTGTCGGCGCCCTCACATAGAGTGCCGAAGACGGCACGCGGCCCCGTAACTCTTTCGAGTGACCGTCGTTGAGAGTGCGGAGGCGGTTGAAAGCACAAGCGCTCGGGCAGGCGTCCGAGACGGTCGACCGCACAGGTGACGATTCCGTACCAGCCTGGAGGCTCAAGGTGACGCGCATCAGCTGGGGAGGGCGGTCATGACATCCGTCCTCGTCTGCGACGACTCCCCGCTTGCCCGAGAGGCGCTCCGCCGCGCGGTCGCGACCGTGCCCGGCGTCGAGCGCGTGACGACGGCGGCCAACGGCGAGGAAGTCCTCCGCCGCTGGGGCGCCGACCGCTCCGACCTCATCCTGATGGACGTACGCATGCCCGGCCTGGGTGGCGTCGAGACCGTGCGCCGGCTGCTGTCCGCCGACCCGGGCGCGCGCATCATCATGCTCACCGTCGCCGAGGACCTCGACGGCGTGGCCCTCGCGGTCGCCGCCGGCGCCCGCGGCTACCTGCACAAGGACGCCTCGCGCGCGGAGCTGCGCGCCACCGTGACCCAGGCCCTCGCCGACCCGACCTGGCGCCTTGCCCCGCGCCGCCTCCGCTCGGCCGAGATGGGTGCTGCGCCCACCCTCACCGCGCGTGAGATCCAGGTGCTGGAGGGCATGAGCCACGGCCGCTCCAACGCCGAGATCGGCCGCGAGCTGTTCCTCTCCGAGGACACCGTCAAGACCCACGCCCGCCGCCTCTTCAAGAAGCTCGGCGCCTCGGACCGGGCCCACGCGGTGGCACTCGGTTTCCGCTGGGGACTGGTCCGGTAGGGGGTGGGCCGCGGCGGGGCTGCGGTCCGCCACCCCGTGATCCCCGCCTGCCGAGCGGCAGGCGGGGGTGGAGCTCGCGCGGGCGCCGTGGGGGGTGGGACCGTGCGCGGGGTCGGGCGTGCATATGGGGCCAGGACAGCCGGGCTCGGGCCCGCCGGTGTGCTGCCGGTGGGCGAGGTAGCGGGAAGGGGTGGATCCGTCCTGCCCGGAATCCCTCGCTACCCGCATGACCTGCTGATTTACGCTCCGTCCGTGGGGGCGGATCCAGCACTTTCCCCTCTGCGAATCTCGCGTGGCACGTCGGGGGGGCTGGCGCGGTATCGGGGTGCGGGGCGGTGGTGGCGGGGGTGTCCGCGGCGGGTGGGCAAGGCGGCCCGCCGGACGCCCGCTGCTCGTTTCGCCGCGGATGCCGCATCCTTGAGGTGTGGAGTCTCTCGGGGACGAGTCGGTCGAGCGGAAGGGGAGGGCGCAGGGGATGAGTGCCGGCGCACCTGCTCATAACGCTTCGGTGCACAACCATCAGCACGATGCGACGGACCGGACGGCCGCAAGGCACCATGGACCGATGCGCGACGACGATGCGGGCACGGCCCACGGGGCGATCGGTGCCCTCGTGCATCGTGCGGTCGACGGGGACGAGCAGGCCACGCACGATCTGCTCGCCCATGTTCACCCCCTGGCGCTGCGCTACTGCCGCACCCGGCTGTCCCGGCTGCCCGGCGACGCGCGCCACTTCGTCGAGGACCTCGCCCAGGAGGTCTGCGTGGCGGTGCTCCTCGCCCTGCCGCGCTACCGCGACACCGGCCGCCCCTTCGAGGCCTTCGTCTTCGCCATCGCCTCGCACAAGGTCGCCGACCTCCAGCGCGCCGCGATGCGTCACCCGGGCTCCACGGCCGTCCCCTCGGACGAGATGCCGGAACGCCCCGACGACTCCCTCGGCCCCGAGGAGCGCGCCCTGCTCAGCAGCGACGCCGAATGGGCCAAGAAGCTGCTGGCCAATCTCCCCGAGAACCAGCGCGAACTGCTCCTGCTGCGCATCGCCGTGGGCTTGACCGCGGAGGAGACGGGGCAGATGTTGGGAATGTCACCCGGCGCGGTCCGAGTGGCCCAACATCGTGCGCTGAGCCGCCTCAGGGCGCTTGCCGAACAGTAAGCGAGATTTTTCCCGCCGCTGCGGCGATCAGCCACGACGGCGCAAACCGCCGGTGCCGAACGCGCATCAGCCCGCTCGCGCACCGTCGTCCCTGCCTCTCGATGAACAAGTGTGCCGACGGTTCCGTACGAACATACGAAGCCTGAAGTCACCCCGCACCGTGGAATTTGCTAGCGATGCTTCCCGTTAGCATGGACATCCGCACCGATCAAGGCCATTTGGGGAAGGTGTCATGACTGCCAACGTCGACGGAGTGCCCGGTAAATTCGCGACACTCGGGCTGACCTACGACGACGTGCTGCTGCTGCCGGGCGCGTCGGACATGGCGCCCGACGAGATCGACACCGCCTCGTACGTCTCCAAGAACGTGCGGGTCAACATCCCGCTGCTGTCCGCCGCCATGGACAAGGTGACCGAGTCCCGCATGGCGATCGCGATGGCCCGGCAGGGCGGCGTCGGCGTCCTGCACCGCAACCTCTCCATCGAGGACCAGGCCAACCAGGTCGACCTGGTGAAGCGCTCCGAGTCCGGCATGGTCACCGACCCCATCACGATCCACCCGGACGCCACGCTCGCCGAGGCGGACGCGCTGTGCGCCAAGTTCCGCATCAGCGGCGTCCCGGTGACCGACGGCGACAAGAAGCTCCTCGGCATCGTCACCAACCGCGACATGGCCTTCGAGAGCGACCGCAGCCGCCGTGTGCACGAGGTCATGACCCCGATGCCGCTGGTCACCGCCAAGGTCGGCACCTCCGGCGCCGAGGCCATGGAGCTGCTGCGCAAGCACAAGATCGAGAAGCTGCCGCTGGTCGACGACGAGGGCGTCCTCAAGGGCCTGATCACGGTCAAGGACTTCGTCAAGGCGGAGAAGTACCCGAGCGCCGCCAAGGACGCCGAGGGCCGGCTGCTCGTCGGCGCGGCGGTCGGTGTGGCCGGTGACGCCTTCGAGCGTGCCCAGGCCCTGATCGAGGCCGGTGTCGACTTCATCGTCGTGGACACCGCGCACGGCCACTCCCGCCTGGTCGGCGACATGATCGCCAAGATCAAGTCGAACTCCTCCGGCGTCGACGTCATCGGCGGCAACGTCGCCACGCGCGACGGCGCCCAGGCCCTGGTCGACGCGGGTGCCGACGGCATCAAGGTCGGTGTCGGCCCCGGCTCCATCTGCACGACCCGCGTGGTCGCCGGTGTCGGCGTCCCGCAGGTCACCGCCATCTACGAGGCGGCGCTCGCCGCCAAGGACGCCGGTGTCCCGGTGATCGGCGACGGCGGTCTGCAGTACTCCGGCGACATCGCCAAGGCCCTGGTCGCGGGCGCCGACACGGTGATGCTCGGCTCGCTGCTCGCGGGCTGCGAGGAGTCCCCGGGCGAGCTGCTGTTCATCAACGGCAAGCAGTTCAAGTCGTACCGCGGCATGGGCTCCCTGGGCGCGATGCAGACCCGTGGCGACCGCAGGTCCTTCTCCAAGGACCGCTACTTCCAGGAGGGCGTCGCCTCCGACGAGCAGCTGATCCCCGAGGGCATCGAGGGCCAGGTGCCCTACCGCGGCCCGCTCTCCTCCGTCGTCCACCAGCTGGTCGGCGGCCTGCGCCAGTCGATGTTCTACGTCGGCGGCAGGACCGTTCCGGACCTTCAGACGAACGGCCGGTTCGTACGGATCACCTCGGCGGGCCTCAAGGAGAGCCACCCGCACGACATCCAGATGACGGTCGAGGCGCCGAACTACAGCAGGAACAAGTGACGCACACGCGCGCGTGAAGCCGTGAAAGGGGCGGTCCCGGAGCATCCGGGACCGCCCTTGTCGTCCCCAGGGAGGGCCGCTGTCGTACCCGTCGGCGATACTGGGAGACGCTGAAACGCAGAGGGAAAGGCCACAGACGTGACTGAGATCGAGATCGGGCGCGGCAAGCGCGGCCGCCGGGCGTATGCCTTCGACGACATCGCCGTCGTCCCCAGCCGCCGTACGCGGGACCCGAAGGAGGTCTCGATCGCCTGGCAGATCGACGCCTACCGCTTCGAGCTGCCGTTCCTGGCCGCCCCCATGGACTCGGTCGTCTCCCCGGCCACCGCGATCCGCATCGGTGAGCTGGGCGGCCTCGGCGTCCTGAACCTCGAAGGTCTGTGGACGCGGTACGAGGACCCGCAGCCGCTGCTGGACGAGATCGCCGAGCTGCCCGCCGAGCAGGCGACCCGCCGCCTCCAGGAGATCTATGCGGCTCCCATCAAGGAGGAGCTGATCGGCGCCCGCATCAAGGAGGTGCGCGACTCCGGCGTGGTCACGGCGGCCGCGCTCTCCCCGCAGCGCACCGCCCAGTTCTCCAAGGCGGTCGTGGACGCGGGCGTGGACATCTTCGTCATCCGCGGTACGACGGTCTCGGCGGAGCACGTCTCCCACTCGAGCGAGCCGCTGAACCTGAAGCAGTTCATCTACGAGCTGGACGTCCCGGTGATCGTCGGCGGCTGCGCCACCTACACCGCGGCCCTGCACCTGATGCGCACCGGCGCGGCCGGTGTCCTGGTGGGCTTCGGCGGCGGCGCCGCGCACACCACGCGCAACGTGCTCGGCATCCAGGTCCCGATGGCCACCGCGGTCGCCGACGTCGCCGCTGCCCGCCGTGACTACATGGACGAGTCCGGCGGCCGGTACGTGCACGTGATCGCGGACGGCGGTGTCGGCTGGTCCGGCGACCTCCCGAAGGCGATCGCCTGCGGCGCCGACGCGGTGATGATGGGCTCCCCGCTCGCCCGGGGCACGGACGCGCCCGGCAAGGGCCACCACTGGGGCATGGAGGCGGTCAACGAGGAGCTGCCCCGCGGCAAAAAGGTTGACCTGGGCACGGTCGGCACGGTCGAGGAGATCCTCACGGGTCCCTCGCACACGCCGGACGGCTCCATGAACTTCTTCGGCGCCCTGCGCCGCGCCATGGCCACGACCGGGTACAGCGAGCTGAAGGAGTTCCAGCGGGTCGAGGTCACGGTCGCGGACTCGCAGCACCGGCGGTAGTCCGTACGACGTGAGGGGGCCGGTCGCCTGGTGGGGTGACCGGCCCCTTTTGCATGTCCGAGTGGGCCCGTGGGGGCGCGTGGGGTGGTCTGGGGGCGCGCGGTTGCCTTCGGGGCGGATACGGGCCGGTGAGCAGGGCCGAGGGCGATAACGTCCGTGACGGCGCCCCAGGTTTCTGGAGCGCCCCCTTCCAAGGACATGGTTCCGGACCCCGGCTGCTCGGGGCCCGGCCCGATTTCCAACGGACCGCCTACCGGGTCAATGGGCGGCGTCGTGGAAGGGGGCGCCGATGGGTCGCCATCGCAGGCCCACCCGCTGGGATGGGATCCGTCTGTGGACGGTGAAGTGCCGGAGGAGGTGGATCTTGCGGCTGTTTGGATGGTGAGCGGCCGCCCCCACAGAGACTAGGGGCGGACACTCCGTGATCCATCCAGGAGCCTGCCGTAGCGACCAACTGCGGTGGGCTCCACCTTTTTGGCGGGATGGTGAGCGGCCGCCCCCCGAGAGACTAGGGGCGGACACTCCGTGATCCATCCAGGAGCCCGCTGCAGTGACCGCTGCGGTGGGCTCCACTTTGTTGGCGTGATGGGTGAGCGGCCGCCCACACAAAGCCTAGGGGCGGACACCCGTAATCCATCAGGAGCCTGCCGTAGCGACCAACTGTGGTGGGCTCCACCTTTTTGGCGGGATGGTGAGCGGCCGCCCCCACGGAAACTAGGGGCGGACACTCCGTGATCCATCCAGGAGCCTCCCGCAGTACCCACTGCGGTCGACCCCACCTGTTTCCGTAAGGTACCCGCGCCACGCCCCGCGTGCCACCAGCCCCGGGGCTCGGCCCGCCCGCGCGCCCCCCGCTCACAACCGATGCGCCGCCCCCGTGGGCGTAGCACCCCGCGTGTCCAGCAGCAGTTGCGCCTTCACCGAAAGCCCCTGCAGGTCGTACGTCCGGTGCTGCTGGAGCAGGATCGTCAGGTCGGCGTCGGCAGCCGCCTCGTACAGGGAGTCCGCGCGCGGCAGCGGGCGGTCCAGGACGCTCCACGACGGCACGTACGGGTCGTGGTAGCTGACGGAGGCGCCCAGCTCCATCAGCCGGATGGCGATCTCCTGGGCGGGCGTGCTCTGCAGGTCGGCGAGGTCGGGCTTGTAGGTGACGCCGAGGAGCAGGATGCGGGCGGCGCGGGCGGACTTGCCGTGTTCGTTGAGGAGGGCGGCAGCGCGCTGGACGACGTAGCGGGGCATGCGGTGGTTGACCTGCTGGGCCAGTTCCACCAGGCGCAGTGTGCGGGTCGCATGGCCGGTCAGGTCCTGCGGGACGCCGTGCCCGCCGACCCCCGGGCCCGGCCGGAACGCCTGGAAGCCGTACGGCTTGGTCTCCGCGCAGCGGATCACGTCCCACAGGTCGACACCCAGCTCGTGGCAGAGGACGGCCATCTCGTTGACGAGCGCGATGTTGACGTGCCGGAAGTTGGTCTCCAGCAGCTGCACGGTCTCCGCTTCGCGCAGCCCACGCGTGCGTACCACCTTGTCGGTGATCCGCCCGTAGAAGGCTGCTGCCGACTCGGTGCAGGCGGGGGTGAGGCCCCCGATGACCTTGGGCGTGCCGGCCGGGGTGCGGTCGCGGTTGCCGGGGTCGATCCGGCTGGGCGAGTAGGCGAGGTGGAAGTCGCGGCCGGCGCGCAGCCCGGAGCCCTTCTCCAGCAGGGGGCGCAGGAACTCCTCCGTGGTTCCGGGGAGCACCGGAGACTCCAGGATGACCGTGGTGTGCGGGCGGAGCTGTTCGGCCAGGCTGCGGGCGGCCGCCTCCACCTGCCCGAGGTCGAGCGCGCCGTCGGCACCGCGCGGGGTCGGCACGCACAGCACCGCGGTGCGCACCCGGCCGAGCTGGGCCGGGTCGGTGCCCGGCCGGAAGCCCGCGGCGTGCATCCGGCGCAGCTCGGCCGGGCTGAGGGAGCTCGCCTCCAGGCCGATGGCGTACCCGATGGTCGGGATGCCTGCGGCGACGGCGGCCTGCGCGAGCGGCAGGCCGTAGGGACCGAGTCCGATGACGGCGAGGTCTGCGGGCATGGAGTTGGGCCGTCCTTCCCAGGAACCGAAGCGGGACCGATGCGCAACCGCTGTGCACAGGGTGAGAGAGCGCTCTGTCACACTAGGAGTAAATATGACCGTTATGCGGGATTGTGCTCGTGTGTCTTCCGGCGGTTGTGCGCGAGTTGTCCACAGGTTGGAAGCGCGTGGTGGCTGAAGTCGGGCAAGCCGGTCAGAATTTGGGCATGAGGAGGGGGTGAACCGGGCTTCGCCCGCCGGGTGCGGCCGACGCGATCGAGTTGTTCGAAGCGGGAGGCAGCGGTGAGGACAGCGACTCTGGGCCCGGCGCAGCGCGCCGAGGCGCTTGCGGCGATGGCGGAGCGCGAGCTGGACGTGCTGGTGGTCGGCGGCGGAGTGGTCGGCGCGGGCACGGTGCTGGACGCCGTCACCCGCGGCCTGTCCACCGGACTGGTCGAGGCCCGCGACTGGGCGTCCGGCACGTCCAGCAGATCCAGCAAGCTCATCCACGGCGGCCTGCGCTATCTGGAGATGCTCGACTTCGCGCTGGTCCGGGAGGCGCTGAAGGAGCGCGGTCTGCTCCTGGAGCGGCTCGCCCCGCACCTGGTCAAACCGGTGCCCTTCCTCTACCCGCTCCAGCACAAGGGCTGGGAGCGGATGTACGCGGGCTCGGGCGTGGCCCTGTACGACGCGATGTCCATGGCCCGCGGCCACGGCCGGGGCCTGCCCCTGCACCGCCACCTGACCCGCCGTCACGCCCTGCGCGTCGCCCCCTGCCTGAAGAGGGACGCACTGGTCGGTGCCCTGCAGTACTACGACGCCCAGATGGACGACGCCCGCTTCGTGGCCACCCTGGTGCGCACGGCGGTGTCGTACGGCGCGCAGGCCGCCAACCGCGCGCGCGTGACGGGGTTCCTGCGCGAGGGCGAGCGGGTCGTCGGTGCCCGGGTGCAGGACGTGGAGGGCGGCGGGGAGTACGAGATCCGCGCCCAGCAGATCGTCAACGCCACCGGTGTGTGGACCGACGACACGCAGGCGATGGTCGGGGAGCGCGGCCAGTTCCACGTCCGCGCCTCCAAGGGCATCCACCTCGTCGTGCCCAAGGACCGCATCCACTCCACCACCGGCCTGATCCTGCGCACCGAGAAGTCCGTCCTGTTCGTCATCCCCTGGGGTCGGCACTGGATCGTCGGCACGACCGACACCGACTGGGACCTCGACAAGGCCCACCCGGCCGCCTCCAGCGCCGACATCGACTACCTGCTGGAGCACGTCAACTCGGTGCTCGCCGTCCCGCTCAGCCGCGACGACGTGCAGGGCGTGTACGCGGGGCTGCGCCCGCTGCTGGCCGGCGAGTCCGACGCCACCAGCAAGCTGTCCCGCGAGCACACCGTGGCGCATCCGGCGCCGGGTCTCGTGGTCGTGGCGGGCGGCAAGTACACGACGTACCGGGTGATGGCGAAGGACGCCGTCGACGAGGCGGTGCACGGCCTCGACATGCGCGTCGCCGACTGCGTCACCGAGGACATCCCGCTGCTCGGCGCCGAGGGCTACCGGGCGATGTGGAACGCCCGGGCGCGGATCGCCGCCCGCACCGGACTGCACGTGGTCCGGGTTGAACACTTGCTCAATCGCTACGGTGCGATGGCCGAGGAGGTTCTGGACCTCATCGCCGCCGACCCGGCCCTGGGCGAGCCGTTGCAGGCAGCCGACGACTATCTGCGCGCCGAGGTGGTGTACGCCGCCTCGCACGAGGGCGCCCGGCACCTGGACGACGTACTCACCCGCCGCACCCGTATCTCCATCGAGACGTTCGACCGGGGCACCCGCAGCGCCCGCGAGGCGGCCGAGCTGATGGCGCCCGTCCTCGGCTGGGACAAGGATCAGATCGAGCGCGAGGTGGAGCACTATGAGAAGCGGGTCGAGGCCGAGCGTGAGTCGCAGCTCCAGCCGGACGACCAGACGGCGGACGCGGCGCGCCTGGGGGCACCGGACATCGTGCCGCTGTAGCCGCGCCGGCCGTTGTCCTGCTGCGCCTGTGCCGGACCTGGTGCAGCTGACGTCGTGCCATCCGACGAGCAGCCGATATCACCCGAATGGGTGTCCCTGACCGGGATCTCTGCTCGAACCTCGGCCGTTTTACCGGGTGCGAGGGCAGAACTCGGCGGCGAGCGGGGCGGGTTCGAGCCGGGAATCTGCCGTCGCGTCCGTGTTGGCATGGAAAGTGAGGAGGTGTCGGCCGTCGGCGGTGGCGGCGGTGCGCACGCCAGGAGCGCCGGTATGGACAGGACTGTCCGAAGCGTCGGCATCCGGGCTCCTTCCCCCGTCGGGGCCCGTCATCCCGGCAAGCGGAACGCTTGCTTCAGAGGGTCCTCCGGTGCGCGGAGCCCCTTGTGCGGCCAGGGGCACCCTGGGCGTCGGGCACTTGTCGGGTGAGGGACAATGGAGGCTCTGTCAGGGCGGGTTGCATGAGGGGACGCATGTCGGAGGCGGAGCGGGCGGGGACATCTCGTCAGGAGACTCGTCAGGACAAGGGCGAGCGTCGTCTCCTCGCCGGGCGGTACCGGCTGGGAGATGTGCTGGGCCGAGGCGGCATGGGCACGGTGTGGCGCGCCGAGGACGAGACCCTGGGCCGGACGGTCGCCGTCAAGGAGCTGCGGTTCCCGTCGAACATCGACGAGGAGGAGAAGCGACGCCTGATCACGCGCACCCTGCGCGAGGCCAAGGCGATCGCCCGGATCCGCAACAACAGCGCGGTGACGGTCTTCGACGTGGTCGACGAGGACGACCGGCCCTGGATCGTCATGGAGTTGGTCGAGGGCAAGTCCCTTGCCGAGGCCATCCGCGAGGACGGCCTGCTGGAGCCCAGGCGGGCGGCCGAGGTCGGGCTCGCCGTCCTCGACGTGCTGCGCTCCGCGCACCGCGAGGGCATCCTGCACCGGGACGTGAAGCCGTCCAACGTACTCATCGCCGAGGACGGCCGGGTCGTCCTCACCGACTTCGGCATCGCGCAGGTCGAGGGTGACCCGTCCATCACCTCCACCGGCATGCTCGTCGGCGCCCCCTCCTACATCTCCCCGGAGCGCGCCCGCGGGCACAAGCCCGGTCCCGCGGCCGACCTGTGGTCGCTGGGCGGTCTGCTGTACGCGGCGGTCGAGGGTGTGCCGCCGTACGACAAGGGTTCGGCGATCGCCACGCTGACCGCGGTGATGACCGAGTCCCTGGAGGAGCCCAAGAACGCGGGTCCGCTCAAAGACGTCATCTACGGCCTGCTCACCAAGGACCCGGCGCAGCGGCTCGACGACACCGGCGCCCGCGCCATGCTCGACGCGGTGATCCACGCGCCCGAGCCGGAGCCGATGGACGCCACGCGGGTGGTTCCGCTGCCGGTGCAGCCCGACGGGCCCGAGGGCACGCGGGGCGAGGAGCCCGGGGAGAAGCTGCGCGGCGCGCTGCGTTCGGTCCGCAAGGCGGCCGGGGCGGCCGGTGCGGCGGCCGCTGCGCGCGCGAAGAGCGGGAGCGGCACGACAGGTGCGGCCACCGGCGCCTCGGCCGGGACTTCTGCCGGGACGTCCGCGAGGCCCTCTGGTGGCGCCTCCGGCGGAGTCTCCGGTGGCGTGGCCGGGGCGGGTTCGGCGTCCTCCGGGGTCGGGGGCGCCGGAGCTGCGGGGAGGCCGTCCGGTCCGGCCCAGGGTTCCGCTGCCGTGCCGAACTCCAGCGCGAACAAGCCGAGTTCCGGCTGGCCCGTGATGCCGCCGCCGGACCTGGACCTGCCGAAACGGCCGGTACCGAGGGCGCCGCTCACCGACGTGGTGCCCAAGCGGACGCTGGTGATCATCGCGGTGGTGGTCGTCCTCGCGGTGATCGGCACCGTACTGGCCTTCGCGCTCGGCGGGGACGACGACAAGGGCAGCAAGAACGGCAGCGGTGCCAAGGCCGCGGCGAGCGCCGGCGCCTCCACCAAGAAGGACAAGGGCACGGGAGGCAAGGGGAGCACCGGCGGCAGCACGCAGACGGACGGCGACACCTCGGCGTTCGCCACGACCGGTTCCGCGGCGAACGGCGCGGCGAGCGCGAGTGCTTCCGGCAGCGACGGCTCCGGCTCGAAGAGCGGCGGGAGCGCCCCGGCGGAGTCGACCCGCAAGAGCGGGCAGGGGTACTCGATCGGGCTGCCCAAGGGGTGGAAGTACCAGTCGAGCGACGACGCCGGAGACCGCTACACCGGGCCCGACGGACAGAAGCTGCTCGTCGGCTGGACCAGCACGCCCAAGGACGACCCGGTGGCGGACTGGAAGTACCAGGAGCGCTACATGGTGCGCTCCCAGTACCAGAAGATCCGCATAGAACAGGTGGACTACCGCGGCTGGAACACGGCCGACTGGGAGTTCACCTACGCCAGCGGTGGCACCAAGTACCGTACGATCGACCGGGGGTTCGTCGTGAACGGCCATCTCGGTTACGGGCTGATGTACACCGCGAAGGCGGGCAACTGGGACAGCGGGCTGCGCAAGGACACGTGGAAGACGCTGACGACGTCCTTCGAGCCCAAGTCGTGATGTGAGCGAGCCCTGTTCGGGGCCGTGAGAATCCGTCATCCCCTCGGTGCGGGTTGCCTCCGGCACGTATCGTGAATGGTTGAGGACCGTACGCAGCCGGATGTGGATACGGAACGGGCCGTAAGGGAACGGATGTGAACGACAGGCGGCCGGGGGAGGCACTGTGGACGACTACGCGGGCCGGGTGCTCGCCGACCGCTACCGCCTGCCGCTGCCGCCCTCCGACGAGTACGAACTGACCGAGACCCGGGCCTTCGACACCTACAGCGGGCAGGAAGTGCTGGTCCGTCAGGTGCCGTTGCCGGAGGTCGTCGAGGCCGAGGTGCTCGACGCGGAGGGGCTGCCCGAGGGGTTCACCGCCCGGGAGCGCGGAGACCGCCGGAGCCCGGCGGCCCGGACCGCCACCCGCCGGCCCTCGGACCCGGCGGTGCGGCGCGCCGTCGAGGCCGCGCAGGCGGCGGCCCGCATCCCCGACCATCCGCGCCTGGACCAGGTCTTCGACGTGTTCGCCGAGGGCGGCTCGCTGTGGATCGTCAGCGAGTGGGTGTCGGCGCGCCCGCTGTCCGCACTGCTCGCCGAACAGCCGCTGTCGC
This sequence comes from Streptomyces cellostaticus, assembly GCF_001513965.1. Lineage (GTDB taxonomy): Bacteria > Actinomycetota > Actinomycetes > Streptomycetales > Streptomycetaceae > Streptomyces > Streptomyces cellostaticus. Next base: position 323,392 of record NZ_KQ948018.1, read on the forward strand.
CGTACCGGGCGGCCGAGGTCGCCTCCGACGTCCTCATGGCGCTGCGCGTGCTGCACGCCCACGGCTGGGTGCACCGCAACATCACCGCCCGCACGGTCCTCGTCTGCGACGACGGCCGCGTGATGCTGACTGGCCTCGCGGTCGGCGCGGCAGAAGAGGCGCTGAGCGGATACGACCCGGTGCCGGCTCCGGACGGGCCGGAGGGCCAGGACCAGTCGGCCGGGGCCCTCGGGCCCGGCGGCGGGGCCGGTGACGGCGACGGGGGGCGGGGACTCGGTGGCTTCGATGGGCGTGGTGCTCCGGGAGCCGGGGGTCCGGCCGGTGCGGTGAGCAGCCCGGCAGGCCCCACGGGACCCCTTCCCTCGCCCGATGCGGATCCCGAGGCTGCGCGGCGCGCCGCGATCCAGGCGCGGGCGGCCGACGGATTGCCGGTGCCGGGCGCGAACGGGGCTTCCGGCGGGGCCACCGTCCCCGGACCGCAGGGGAGACGGGCCCTGGAGAGCGGGGAGGACGTCCGTGCCGCCCGGGCCGGAGCCATCGCCGCGTACCGTGCGGGAGCCCGGGCCGCCGCCCGGGTGCAGGAAGCCGGGCAGAACGGCCGAGCCGCCCTGCCCGCAGCCCGCCCGCCCGCCGAGGGCGAGCACGACGCCACCCGCGCGGGCGGTACGGCGCAGCCGCCGTACTCCGCCGGGCAGACCGCGCCCCCGTCCGGCCAGATAGCCGACCCGTACGGGGTGCGCGGCACGCCCTGGCACGGAGCCTCGCCTCGCACCGACCCCGGTGCTCCGCCGAGCGCGCCCCACGCCGGGGGACAGCGCCCGGGACTTCCGGCGAGTGGCACCCGCCCGGGCGCGACACCCGGCTCGGGCCCTGCGCTCGGCTCCGGTCGGACGCACCCGGATCAGCGGCGCGGCGCGGGCCAGGCGCGCCCCGAGCAGGCGCTCGGGTCCGGCCGATGGCCCGGTTCCGGTCTGCTGCCCGTGCCCGGTCAGGCGCCGGACGGTCAGCCGCGTGGTTCCGGGTACGGAGCCGACCGCGCCGCTGCAGCCCCGGGCCAGGCGCCGCATGCCCCCGCGGGTGCGGCTCCCGCGCCCCTGCCCGCCCAGGCAGGCCCGGCCTCCCGCTGGGACGGTCCGGGTGCCGGCGGTGCCGTACGGCGGGGGCCGGGTACCGCGCTTGCCGCCGAGCGGGCGCGGCAGGTGCGGATGACCGTGGTGGGGCCGGTGACCGAGCGGTGGGCGCCGGAGCAGGCCGGGCCCGTGCACGAGAACTGGCAGCTGGCGGCGCCGATCGGACCCGCCACCGACCTGTGGGCTCTCGGCGCCCTGCTCTTCCGGGCCGTTCAGGGACACGCGCCCTACCCCGAGGAGTCCACGGCCGAGCTCGTGCAGCTGGTGTGCGCAGAGCCGCCCGCCTTCGCCGAGGAGTGCGGACCGCTGCGCCCGGTCGTGGAGTCGCTGCTGCGCCAGGACCCCACCGACCGGCTGGACTTCGAGGAGCTCGGCGGCTGGCTGCGCTCGCTGGTGCGTTCCGCGCCCGAGCCGGACGCCGGCACCCATGTCGTGCCCGTCCCGCCCGCCGACCCGAGCCGGCTGCCGATCGTGCGGCGCCGCGGCGAGTTGGTGCGGCGGCGGCGCGCCGGACTGCCCGCGACCCATCCGCACGGCCGGCACAAGCGGGCCCGGGAGGAGGCGAGTTCCCCGCGCCGTCTCGGCCGGACACTACTCCTGCTGATCCTGCTCCTGCTGGCCGGCGCGGTCGCGTACGCGATGCTGTTCATGCCGAAGCAGGGGGAGAGCGGTGCGGCGGGCAGCGACCGTACCGGCAGCGCCGGGCAGGCGAGCCCCGCCCCTTCCCGTACCCGGCAGCCGTCCTCCGGGCAGTCCGCGGACGGCGATCCCTCGGCGTCCGCGCCCGCCACCGAGACACAGACCGGCGGCGGCCCCTCTGTCGCCGACGGGTTCACCCTGCGCACCGACCCGGACGGCTTCCAGGTCGCCGTCGCCAAGGGCTGGGACCGCACGCCCAAGAACGGCAGCGGCCAGGTGGTCTACTCGCACGGCAACTTCGAGCTGCTCGTCGTACCGGGGAGGGACAGCGCCTCGTCGGGCGGCAGCGACCCGATGGTCTACCAGCGGGACAAGGAGCGCGAACTTCAGCCGTACCGGGACTCCAGCTGGGCCACGGCCACCGGCCTGAGGACCATCGAGGTGGGCGGGCGGACCATGGCGGAGGGCCAGTTCACCTGGACCGACGGGCAGGGACGCGACCTGTACGTGCGCAACATGGCCATCCTGCTGAACGGCCGCTACCACATTGTCCAGGTCCGCGGTCCGGAGGCCGAGCGCGACGAGGTGACACGGCTGTACGAGCAGGCTACGGCGACGTACCGCTACACCGGTTGAGCGCCCCGTATACCGGTTGAGCGCACCGGGATTCGGTTCCCGTTCGCGCGCAGAAGCGAAAACCGTCACAGTGCGGTTTCCTTGGCCCCCCGCTTGTTCCCTGCGGGCAGGGCGGTCCTTAGTCTGACCCTGTCAAGAGCATTGCGGGGCAACGTGAATCAGATGCAGGGCCTGCTGATAGCGGGCCGCTACCGGCTTGCCGATTCCATCGGCAGCGGCGGCATGGGCCGGGTGTGGCGCGCCCACGACGAGGTGTTGCACCGGAAGGTCGCCGTCAAGGAGTTGACCGCCGCGCTCTACGTCTCCGAGAGCGACCAGGCCGTACTGCTCGCCCGAACGCGGGCCGAGGCGCGCGCCGCCGCGCGTATCAACCACTCCGCCGTCGTCACCGTCCACGACGTGCTGGAACACGACGGCCGCCCATGGATCGTCATGGAGCTGGTCGAGGGCCACTCGCTGGCCGACGCGGTCAAGGAGCGCGGCCGCATCGAGCAGCGGGAGGCCGCGCGGATCGGCCTGTGGGTGCTGCGGGCGCTGCGCGCCGCGCACTCCGCCGGTGTGCTGCACCGGGACGTCAAGCCCGGCAACGTACTGCTCGGCCGGGACGGCCGGGTCCTGCTCACCGACTTCGGCATCGCCCAGATCGAGGGCGACACCACCATCACCCGCACCGGAGAGGTCGTCGGCTCGGTCGACTACCTCGCGCCCGAGCGGGTGCGCGGCCACGACCCCGGCCCGTCCTCGGACCTGTGGGCGCTCGGTGCCACGCTGTACACGGCGGTCGAGGGCCGTTCGCCGTTCCGCCGCACCTCGCCGCTGAGCACCATGCAGGCGGTTGTCGAGGAGGAGGTGGAGGAGCCCCGTCACGCCGGTCCGCTCGGGCCCGTCATCGCCGCCCTGCTGTGCAAGGAGCCGGCCCAGCGGCCGGGCGCGGAGGAGGCGGAGCAGATGCTCGCGGAGGCGGCGGAGGGCCGCCGCCCGCACACTGCCCAGGCGTTCATCCCGACCCAGGGCTCGGGCATGGACACCAGCGGGTCGTACACCTCAGGGTCGTACACCTCGGGGTCGTACGGCTCCGAGCCGTACGCCTCCGGGGCGGGCACCTCGGGTTACGGCTCCGGGCCGGCAGCCTCCGGCTACGGCTCCGGCGCGGCGGCTCAAGGCTACGGCTCCGGGCCGGGCGCCTCCGGGCGTTCCGCCACCGGGCCGACCACGGTGGCGCCGACCGCGGCGGGGCCCAGTTCGGTCGGGCCCACCACCATCGGGCCCACGTCGGCCGGGCCTCGCACGGCACCGGCCCGCCCCCGGCGGCGCCGCCTGCGCACGCTCGCGCTCGTCGTCGCCGTCGCCGCCGTGCTCGGCGGAGGTGCGGCGGTGGCCTTCCAGCAGTGGGGCTCGTTCCAGCAGGAAAGCGACGCGGGCGGAGCGACCCCTGCGCCGGCGACCTCGGCCAAGAGCACCTCGGGCCAGGAGGGCGCGGTCCCCGACGACTGGGAGCGCAAGGACGACCCGCTGGGCTTCAGCCTCTCCCTGCCCAAGGGCTGGAAGCGCAAGGTGTACAGCAACGACGGCGCGCTCAAGCAGATCGACTACTCGCCCGACGGCGGCAAGCACTTCGTGCGCATCGCCATCGACACCAACCCGGACTTCGCCGACGCCTTCCAGCACCAGAAGGACCTGGAACAGCAGCTCCAGCGGCTGGTCGGCTACCAGCGCGTGGCCATGGAGGAGAACACCTACCGCGACCGCAAGGGCTCGCTGTGGGAGTACACCTGGACCGCGCTGAAGAAGGACCCGCCCCACGTGCCCGGCCCGCGCCACGCCATCGAGGAGACGTACTACTCGCGCGAGGGCGTCGAGTACGCGATCTACATGTCGTCGCCCGCCGCCGACTGGGCGAAGACGAGCAAGCAGTTCAAGTGGGTGCTGCAGAGCTGGCAGCCGCCGAACGCCGGCTGAACCGGCTGGACCGGGTGAACGCGGCCTGAACGCCCGAGGCTTGGCCGATCACCGCCCGGGAGGGCGTGCTCCGGTGCGGCATGATGGGGCTCATGGGATCCGACGGGGACGACCTCCGTGTGATCGCGGGCCGATACCGCCTTCAGGCGCGGATCGGGCGCGGCGGGATGGGCGTCGTGTGGCGGGCGAGCGACGAGGTGCTGGGCCGTCTGGTGGCGGTCAAGGAGCTGGCCCCGGACGACTCCCTCCCGGACGACGACGCCCGTCGCCGCCGGGAGCGCACCTTCCGTGAGGCGCGGGCGGTCGCGCAGTTGCGGCACCCGCACATCATCGTCGTGCACGACGTGGTCGAGCACGACGAACGGCCGTACATCGTCATGGATTTGATCGACGGCGGCTCGCTCGCCGACCGCATCGACACCGGCGGCCCGCTCGATGCGGCACAGGCCGCCCGGATCGGTATCGACCTGCTGAGCGCGCTGCGCACAGCGCACGCGGCCGGGGTGCTGCACCGGGACATCAAACCCGCGAACGTGCTGATCGAGTCCGGCACCGACCGGGTCGTGCTCACCGACTTCGGCATCGCGCAGGTCGCCGGCGCCACCACACTCACCGAGACCGGCTCGTTCGTCGGCTCGCCCGAGTACACCGCCCCGGAGCGGATGTCCGGCGTCCGTACCGGGCCGGAGTCCGACCTGTGGTCGGTCGGCGCGCTGCTGTGCACGGTGCTCAGCGGCGAGTCGCCGTTCCGGCGCGACTCGATCGGCGGCATCCTGCACGCCGTTGTCGCCGCCGAGATCCGGCCACCCGCGCAGGCCGAGCCACTGCTGCCCGTCGTACGGGGCCTGCTGGAGCGCGATCCCGACCGGCGGCTGGGCGCGGCGGAGGCCGAGCGGATGCTGCGGACGTTCCTGGAGACGGGCCGCACTCCGGATGCGCCGGGCACACCGGGCACGGGCCGCACACCCTGGACCGGTGACTCCGCGGGCCGTACCGCCGTGGCCGCCTCCTACACGCCGACCGAGCACGACGTGCCGCGCCGGTTCGTCGTCCTGCCGGCGCCCGGGCCCGAACAGCCGCCGGCCGCACGCCAGTCCGCGCGGGGCGTCCTGGTCGCCGCGCTGCTCGTCGCCGCGGTGGCCGGGGCGGGCGTGTCGGCGGCCGCCCTGCTGCTGAACCAGGGCGGGCACGGGGGCGGCGGCACACCGGGCGGTACGGCGACCAGCCCGGCGGCGCCGACCAGCCCGGCCGCGCCCACCAGCACCTCCCCGTCCCCGACGGCCACCGCGAGCAGTGCACCGGCTGCCACGGCGAGCAGCTCACCGGCGGCCTCCCGTACCCATACCGCTCCCTCCGGTTACCGCACCGCACGTGACCCGGCCGGCTTCTCCCTCGCCGTACCGCAGGACTTCACCCGCGACCGGCAGGGCGAGCGCGTCTTCTACGTGTCCGAGGGGCAGACCTTCCGCCTCGGCATCAAGGTCGCCGCGCCCGAACCGGGCGGCCCCGTCGCGGTGATGAACCGAGCGGCGGCCGACGGGCCCAGCACCAACCCCGGTTACCACGACGGCCGGGTCACCGAGACCACGCACGCCGGACATCCCGCCGCGCTCTGGGAGTTCAGCTGGGACGGCTTCAGCGCCGCGGAGGGGCCGCGCCACACCTACGACCTGTGCTGGGAGGAGGGCGGACGGATGTACGACGTGTGGGTGTCGGCGCCGGTCGGGAAGGTCAGGGAGGCCCGGGAGTACTTCGACGTGGCCGTGGACACCTTCTCGGTCACGGCTTCGTGACCGGTTCGCCTTCCCTGTGGATCCGGACGCGCATGGCGCGATATGGATGAACCATGAGCAGTGACGGGGGAGTCGGCCACCCGGCCGACGACACGACGAGTTTTGTTCTGCAACCGCCGAGCCCGAACGCGGTCCCACAGCCTCCTGCGGTGCCCACCCAGGGCACCGGACGGCTGATCGCCGGGCGGTACCGGCTGCTGGCCAAGCTCGGCCACGGCGGGATGGGCACGGTGTGGCGGGCCAAGGACGAGATGGTGGACCGCGAGGTCGCCGTCAAGGAGCCCCGGGTACCGGACCACCTTCCCGAGCGTGAACGCGCCAACGCCTTCGAGCGGATGCGCCGCGAGGCGCGCGCCGCGGCCCGGCTCGACCACCCCGCGGTGGTCGACGTGCACGACGTCGCGGTCGTCGACGGCCGCCCGTGGATCGTGATGGAGCTGGTGCACGGACGCTCGCTGGGCGGCGCGCTCCAGGAGGGCACGCTGGACGCGCGCGAGGCGGCCAGGATCGGTCTGCAGGTGCTCGGCGCGCTGGAGGCGGCGCACGCGGCGGGCGTCCTGCACCGGGACGTGAAACCGGACAACGTGCTGCTGGGCCGGTACGACCGGGTCGTCCTCACGGACTTCGGCATCGCGCAGATCGAGGGCGAGACGAACCTGACCGACACCGGCGGCTTCGTCGGCTCGCCCGAGTACATCGCGCCGGAACGGGTGCTGGGGCAGCGGCCCGGCCCGGCGAGCGACCTGTGGTCCCTGGGCGTCGTCCTCTACACGGCCACCGAGGGCGTCTCCCCGTTCCGCCGCAGCAACACCCCGGCCACCCTCCAGTCCGTCCTCAACGCCGCCCCGGCCGCGCCCGCCGCCGCGCGGGGCCCGCTGTCCGAGGCCATCAACGGCCTGCTCCACAAGGACCCCGCCCGCCGCCCGACGGCGGCGCAGGTCCGCGCCCTGCTGGAAACGGCCGCGAACCCTCAGGCGCCGGAGCCCACCCAGCGCGTGCAGGTCACCGCGCCCGCCACCCGCTCCCCGCGCCGCCTGGGCCGCAAGGCCTGGCTGGGGGCGGGCGCGGCCGTGGTCGCGGCCGCGGTGGCCGGCTACCTCCTCCTCGCGGACCCCTTCGCCGGCCCGCTGCCGGACGGCTGGGCGAAGCGGACGGACGCGAAGCTGGGCGTCACCCTCGCCGTCCCCGCGGCCTACCAGCCCGGCCACCCGGAGAAGGACGACACCGACAAGAACTGGGTGTCGTACACGGACTGGAGCGGCAGCATCGCGATCGTCGTGCACCTCGCCAGGAGGTCGGACGACTCCCAGCACGAGATCCTGAGCAACGCGACCGCCCAGATGCTCGACGACAACGAGAAGTTCCGGAACGAGGGCGCCTACGAGCTCGACATGCCCAAGGGTGCGAAGACGGACCCGGACAAGAACGCCACCTACCACGGCAGGGCGGCCGCCAGGAACACGGTCGTTTACACCACGGACGACAGCCAGAACCCGCGCCCCCGTGAACTCCAGATCTTCTACTACCGTACCAAGTCCGGCGACCTGTACAAGCTCACCGTCAGCTATCCGGGCAAGGGCGACTTCACGGCCCGCGGCCGGGACGTGGCGAAGGCGGCGATCGCGAACCTGGACATCAAGAAGCCGTGACAGCCGGGCGGGCGGCCCGGGCCTGCTCCCGGTACCGCCCCGGCGTGGTCCCGAACTCCCTGCTGAACGCGTGCGAGAGGGCGTACGGGCTGCCGTAGCCGGTCTCCCTGGCCACCGTCGCCAGGGGCGCGTCCGAGTCGCGCAGGCGGGTCGCCGCCAGGGTCAGCCGCCACCAGGTGAGGTACGTCATCGGCGGGCGGCCGACCAGGGAGGTGAACCGGCGGGCCAGGGTGGCGCGGGAGACGCCCGCCTGCGAGGCCAGGCGGCCGGCCGTCCAGGGGGCCGCCGGATCGGAGTGCAGGGCCCGCAGCGCGGCCGTCGTCACCGGGTCGTTCAGCACCGCCGGCCATGCGCCCGTCTCCGCCCGGGCCATCCAGGCGCGGACCAGGTAGATCAGCAGGAGGTCCAGCAGGCTCGGCAGGGCCAGGCAGGCGCCCGGCCGGGCTTCGTCCAGCTCCCGGGCCAACAGGTCGACGGCGGTGCGCAGTTCGGGATGGTCACCGACCCGGTGGGGCAGATGCACCACCTGTGGCAGCTCCGCCAGCAGCGGGTGCGTGCGATTGCGGTCGAGGCGGTACTTGCCGCACAGCAACTCGACGTCGGGGCCGGGCCCGGGACGCCGTACGTCCGAGTCCCGCACCTCCTCGAACGGCACCGCCCGCCGCACCTCGGCAGCCCCCGCCGCCCGGTCCGCCAGCACATGACCCGCCCCGTGCGGCAGCAGCACCACGTCCCCCGTGCCCAGGGTCACCGGCTCGCCGCCCCCGTCCGGTACGAGTCGGCAGGTGCCGCTCAGCACGACATGGAAGCCCGCGCCCTCGTACGGCGCCAGCCGGACGCTCCAACTGCCGCTCACCCGCAGCCGGTTCGACGACGGACGGCCGGCTCGGACCGCGGAGATCGCATCGCTCACCACATCCATGAGACGTCAGCGTATTCGAGCGAGCCGGATGAGCATCGGGAAACTCATTTCCGGCTCCTAGAGTCATCGGTATGGCTGACAACGTACAGAGCTTCATGGTCGGTGACGTCGAGGTGCTCCGCATCCTGGAGTGGCGGGGGCCGCACGTGCCCGTCGGCGCCCTCGTCCCGGACTGCGACCCCGAGGTGTGGAGCGCCTACGAGGACCAACTCGTCCCCGACCACCGGGAGCCCGGCGGTGACCGTGCCGTGGTGGCAGTCCAGACCTGGGTACTGCGGGCCGGCGGACGCACCGTGCTGGTCGACACCGGCGTCGGCAACGGCCGGGAGCGGCCCGGCAATCCGCTCTTCCACCGACGCCAGGGGGACTTCCTGGACCGCCTGGAGCGGGCCGGGGTCCGTCCGCAGGACGTCGACGTCGTCGTCAACACCCACCTGCACGGCGACCACGTCGGCTGGAACACCCGGGACGCCGACGGCGAGTGGATACCGTCCTTCCCCGGCGCGCGGTATCTCCTGCCGGCCGCCGACGACCACCACTTCGGCCCGGCGGGCGGCTACGCGGGCGGCGCGCGCCCCATCGACCGGCTGATCTACGAGGACAGCGTCGCGCCCGTGCACCGGGCCGGGCAGGCCGTGGTCTGGGACGGCGCGTACCGGATCGACGAGCATCTCGTCCTGGAGGCCGCCCCGGGCCACACCCCGGGCTCCTCCGTCCTGCGCCTCGAATCGCGCGGAGAGCGGGCCGTGTTCGTCGGAGACCTGCTGCACAGCCCGGTGCAGATCCTGCACCCCGAGTGCAGCAGCTGCTTCTGCCTCGACCCGCGGCAGGCGGCCGAGACCCGGCTCCGGGTGCTCGAACGCGCCGCCGACGAACGGGCCCTGGTCGTCCCCGCCCACTTCGGCGGTGCGGGCGCCGTGGAGGTGCGCAAGGGGCGCGGGGGGTTCACCCTGCACCGGTGGGCCGCCTGACCGCCCGCTTCGACAAGGGCATGGTGTGCACGGTACTCATGTGACATGAGTGGAGACGGCGAACTCCCGTCCGACGGACGTCTGATCGGTGGGTGCTACCGGCTGGTCGAGCGCATCGGGTCCGGTCCGACCGGGACCGTCTGGCGCGCCCGGGACGAGCGGGGGCAGGGGCAGGTCGCCGTCAAGGAGCCCGCGCTGCCCGCCGCTCCAGCCGATGACGAGGAGAGCCGGCGCGTCGCACACCGGCTCTACCGCGAGGCCCGGGCCGCCGCGCGGGTGCGGCACCCCTCGGCCGTCACGATCCACGACGTCGTCAGCGAGGACGGAGTCCCCTGGATCGTCATGGAGTTGGTCGAGGGCGAGTCGCTGCGGGAGGTCGTCCGGCGCGGACCACTCCCGCCCGCCGAGGCCGCCCGGGTCGGGCTCGCGGTCCTCGGGGCGCTGCGCGCCGCGCACGCCGTCGGGATCGTGCACCGGGACGTCAAGCCCGCCAACGTCCTGATCGAGTCCGGCACCGGCCGGGTTGTCCTCACCGATTTCGGGATAGGGGACGGGCACGCCGAGGAGGCCCCCGCCGCATTCGTCGCCCCCGAGCGCGCGTCGGGTCCCGGCGCCGGGCCGGCCTCCGACCTGTGGTCGCTGGGTGCACTGCTCGCCGCCGCCGTCGAGGACGCGGAGTCCGGCCCCCTCGGCCCGCTGCTGACGCGGCTGCACGCACGCGAGCCCGAGGCGCGGCCGGGCGCGGAGGAGGTCACCGAGGCGCTGGCGGCACTGGCCGGTGAAGGGGCCGTAGAAGCTTCCGTACGCGAAAGCGCGCCGCCCCTGAAGCAGACACCGGTGGTCCCCGATGTCACTCCCGCTTGTGCACCCGTTCCCCGACCCCGCCGCCGCACCCCGCTTGCCGCGCTGGGTCTCCTGCTGGCGAAAAAGCCCGAAGCCGAGTGATCGTCACCCTGCCAACCCCCTGATCAGCACATTTGCTGCCAGTGATCACTGGCGCCGTGTGAGCACTCGGTGAATCCCCGTTACCGACGGGTACCCAAAGCCCCCGCTGCGGCATACCCTGCGCGTCATGACGGACTCGCAGGCCCCGGACATCACCGGCACCAACCCCCTCGCGCCCGCCCCCGAGGGCGCCCGCACCGCTGCCGACGTGGTCACCCCCGAGCTGGTGGCCCAGCTGACCAAGGGCGTCGTCGGCTCAGGCCGTACCGCCAACCACACCCCGTTCACCGGCGAGAAGCTGGCCGACCTGCCCGAGTCCACGCCCGAGGATGTCCTGAAGGCCTACCAGGCCGCCCGCGCCGCGCAGGCGGTGTGGGAGAGGACGCCGGTGCGGCAGCGCGCCGCCGTGCTGCTCCGCTTCCACGACCTGGTGCTCGCCCGCCAGGCCGAGGTCCTCGACCTCATCCAGCTGGAGACCGGCAAGGCCCGCCTGCATGCGCACGAGGAGGTGCAGGCCGTCGCCGTCGCGGCCCGCCACTACGGCCGCAGGGCCCCCGGCTACCTGCGGCCCAAGCGGCACGCAGGCGCCATGCCCACCCTGACGAAGGTCACCGAACTCCGGCACGCGCGCGGGGTCGTCGGCCAGATCGCCCCCTGGAACTACCCCCTGGAGCTGTCCGTCGGCGACGCACTGCCCGCCTTCGTGGCCGGCAACGCGGTGGTGATGAAGCCGGACACGGAGACCTGCCTGACCGCCCTCTGGGCGCGTGACCTGCTCATCGAGGCCGGACTGCCCGCCGACGTCTTCCAGGTCGTGCTCGGCGAGGGCCCGGTCGTCGGCCCGGAGGTCGTCAGGCACGCCGACTACGTCTCCTTCACCGGCTCCACCCGCACCGGCCGCGAGGTCGCCCAGGGCGCCGCCGCCCGCCTGGTCGGCGTCTCCCTCGAACTCGGCGGCAAGAACGCCATGCTGGTGATGGACGACGCCGACATCGAGAAGGCGGCCGCCGGTGCCGTACGCGCCTGCTTCTCCTCGGCCGGCCAACTGTGCATCTCCATCGAGCGGTTGTACGTCCACGAGTCCGTCGCCGACGCCTTCCTGGAGCGCTTCGCCGCCCGCACCAGGGCCATGCGGCTCGGCAACTCCCTCGCCTACGGCGCCGACATGGGCTCGCTGGTCGGGGAACGGCAGCTGAAGACCGTCGAACGGCATGTGGAGGAAGCCGTCGCCAAGGGCGCGAAGGTGGTCGCGGGCGGCGTGTCCCGCCCGGACATCGGCCCGTACTTCTTCGAGCCGACCATCCTCGACGGCGTGGAGGACTCCATGGCCGTGTGCGAGGAGGAGACCTTCGGCCCTGTCGTCTCCGTCTACCGCTTCAAGACGGACGACGAGGCGGTCGAGCGCGCCAACTCCACGTCGTACGGCCTGAACGCGTCCGTGTGGACCAAGAGCGCCCGCCGCGGCCAGGACATCGCCTCCCGGCTGCGCACCGGCACGGTCAACGTCAACGAGGGCTACGCGCCCGCCTACGGCAGCGTCCAGTCCCCGATGGGCGGCATGAAGGACTCCGGCCTCGGCCGCCGCCACGGCTCCGAGGGCATCCTCAAGTACACGGAGGCCCAGACGGTGGCCCAGCAGCGGTTGCTGCCGATGGCGCCGTCACTCGGCATGGACGACGAGAAGTACGCCCAGTTCATGAGCCGCAGCCTCCGGCTCATGAAGGCATTCCGGTTCAGGTAACCCACCTGAGGGACGCGGGGCTGTATCGATATGCGGCTCCGCCGCGTGAGCGCGAGAAACCACAGACAACCCGCACGCGAAACTCAACGAGGAGATCCCCGTGCCCCAGGACGCTTACGACTACGACGTCCTTGTCATAGGCTCAGGCTTCGGCGGCTCGGTATCCGCCCTGCGCCTGACAGAAAAGGGCTACAAGGTCGGCGTGCTGGAGGCGGGACGCCGCTACACGCGTGAGGCTCTCCCGCGCAACTCCTGGGACCTGAAGAACTACCTGTGGGCTCCCAAGCTCGGCTGCTACGGAATCCAGCGCATCCACCTGCTGGGCAACGTCATGGTGCTGGCGGGCGCAGGCGTCGGCGGCGGCTCGCTCAACTACGCCAACACCCTCTACGTGCCGCCGAAGGCCTTCTTCGACGACCCCCAGTGGCGGGACATCACCGACTGGCAGGAGGAGCTGAAGCCGTACTACGACCAGGCCCAGCGCATGCTCGGCGTGCGGCTCAACCCGACCATGACCCCCTCCGACGTGCACCTGAAGGCGGCGGCACAGCGGATGGGCGTCGGCGACACCTTCCACCTCGCGCCGGTCGGCGTGTTCTTCGGCGACGGCAAGGACGCCGACGGGACGGCCAAGGCCAAGCCGGGCGGGCAGGCGGACGACCCGTACTTCGGCGGGGCCGGTCCGTCCCGCAAGGCCTGCACCGAGTGCGGCGAGTGCATGACCGGCTGCCGGCACGGCGCGAAGAACACCCTCAACGAGAACTACCTGTACCTCGCCGAGAAGGCCGGCGCGGTGGTCCATCCCATGACGACGGTCGTGTCCGTCACGGACGACTCGCGGGGCGGGTACGCGGTGGCGACGCTGCCGACGGACGAGAAGAAGAAGGGCAAGGGGCGGCTCTTCACCGCGCGGAAGGTCGTGATCGCGGCCGGCACCTACGGCACCCAGAGCCTGCTGCACCGCATGAAGGCCGGCGGGCAGCTCCCGTACCTCTCCGCCCGCCTCGGCGACCTGACCCGCACCAACTCCGAGGCGCTGGTCGGCGCGCAGACGGACAACCGCCGCTACCGCAAGGCCACCGGCGAACCGAGGGCCGACTTCACGCGCGGGGTCGCCATCACGTCCTCCGTCCACCCCGACGAGAACACCCACATCGAGCCCGTCCGCTACGGCAAGGGCTCCAACTCGATGGGCGGCCTGTCGATCCTCCAGGTCCCCTACGCCGAGGGCTCCTCGCGCGTCCTGGCCTGGCTGGCGAACGCGGCCCGCCACCCCCTGCTGGTCGCCCGCTCCCTGTCCAACCGGCGCTGGTCGGAGCGGACCATCATCGGCCTGGTGATGCAGTCGCTGGACAACTCGCTGACGACGTACCTGAAGCCCGGCGGCGTCGGCAAGGGCCTGCTCACCGCCCGGCAGGGCCACGGCGCGCCGAACCCCAAGCAGATCAAGGCCGCCTCGGAGGCGGCATCGGCCCTCGCCGCCGAGATCAACGGCTTCGCCGGCAGCAACGTCGGCGAGCTGATGGGCACCCCGCTGACCGCGCACTTCCTCGGCGGCTGCCCCATCGGCGACTCCGCGGAGACCGGCGTGATCGACCCGTACCACCGGCTCTACGGCCACCCCGGCATCTCGGTGGTGGACGGCGCCGCGGTCTCGGCCAACCTGGGTGTGAACCCGTCGCTGACGATCACCGCACAGGCCGAGCGGGCGATGTCGTACTGGCCGAACAAGGACGAGGAGGATCAGCGTCCGGCGCCGGGAGCGGCGTACGAGCGGCTGAAGCCGGTGGAGCCGCGGAACCCGGCGGTCCCCGCGGACGCGTTCGGCGCGCTGAAGCTGCCGTTCCTGGGGATCCCGGCGGTGCCGCCGAAGAAGTAGCCGGACCGGGAAAAGCGACGGGTGACCTGCATCCCCCTCCGAACGCAGGTCACCCGCTTCTTACCGTCTTCTGATCCGGCAGCAGGTTTGATCAGTGAGGACCCCGGACGGTTGCCCCGCCTCGCGGAATTTCCCTGTGAAGTGAGTCACGCACGATGAGCGCGACGAAGGGCCCCGCGGAACTTGAGCCGCGGGGCCCTTCTTTTCGTCAGCACCGACGTCAGGGCAGCGTCGGTGCCTGGAAGCGGCGCCGGGGGGTTGCGCCGCTGGCTCTGTGGCCTCGACCGCAGGCGGACAGGCGGTGGAGCAGTGCCGTTGTCTGCGCGGGGACTTGGGGGCTTCTACGCATCGTGCTGGATGGTGGAGGCATCCGCAACCGTTTGACCCGGCACTGGTGCATTTTTGCAATTTTCCGCCGGTCGGCCCCGGGCGTCCCCGGGGCCGACCGTTCTCTTGGGTGACCGGGCTGCTGTCCCCTGCCGTCCGGTCACTTTCCTGGAGCGAGGTCCCACGACGCACGGCACGACCCGTACGTCTCATCGCTCCAGCGAGCCACGCGTGGTTCTGTCGGGCCCGCCCCTGGCTGGCACGGACAACCGACTCAACGAAGCGTGCGCGGGCCGGTCACGCGCCGTACGGGTGAGACCGGGACCGAACTCAGATGCGACCCCGGCACAGCTCCAGCAGGGTCATCGCGAAGGCGGTGCCCGGCTTGCCGAGGGCCTCGCGGTAGCGGCCGAGGATCTCCATCTCGCGGGAGAGGTGCACGCGCCGGCCGCCCGAGGCGATACGGGTCTCCTGCACGACGGCGGACACGGCCATCCGCTCCTGGATCAGGCCGATGATCCGGTCGTCGAGCGCGTCGATGCGCTCGCGGGCGTCGGCGATGGTCTGTTCCGCGCCGGTGGTCGTCACGGTGGTCATGTCGGGGCTCCTCGGGAGGTGATCGGCGGATGCCCCGGAACGAAAGGCCACGGAAAACGACAGGCGCCCCGGGCCTTGTCGGCCCGGGGCGCCTGGGAAGTCGCTTGGCGTTCGGCTCAAGCAGCACGACCATGGCATCCGGCGGGCCGGTTGCCATAGGTAAAGAAGCGGGTCGTCTGCGTAAGCACGACCTCAGTATGCCACGCCACCTGCACGCCCCAGACAGCCGGACAGGACGGCATACTCCGCCGGTCCGGGGCGGGTGGGGTCGCTTTCCGGGGCCGCATTCCGCCGGCCCGGGTCGGGCGGTGGGTGGGCACAGGTAACGGGGTCCGGGGGCGGAGCCCCCGGGAGGACGGCGAGGTCACCCACGCCCACCCCGGTAGAATCGGTAAACACCAGACCCCGCCCAACCGCCGGAAGGCACCCCGTGTCATCAGCGACCCAGTCTGCCGCCACCCCCGACACCGTCCTGGTCGTCGACTTCGGCGCGCAGTACGCCCAGCTCATCGCCCGTCGCGTCCGCGAGGCGCGGGTCTACAGCGAGATCGTGCCGAGCACCATGCCGGCCCAGGAGATGCTCGCCAAGAACCCCGCGGCGATCATCCTCTCCGGCGGCCCCTCGTCCGTGTACGAGGAGGGCGCCCCCCGCCTCGGCCGCGAGCTCTTCGAGGCCGGCGTCCCCGTCTTCGGCATGTGTTACGGCTTCCAGCTGATGGCACAGGTCCTCGGCGGCACCGTCGACAACACCGGCGCCCGCGAGTACGGCCGTACCGACCTGCACGTCTCCCGCACGTCCTCCACCCTCTTCGAGGGCACCCCGGCCGAGCAGCACGTGTGGATGTCGCACGGCGACGCCTGCTCCGCCGCCCCCGAGGGCTTCACGGTCTCCGCGTCCACGGACGTCGTCCCGGTCGCCGCCTTCGAGAACGACGAGAAGAAGCTCTACGGCGTCCAGTACCACCCCGAGGTCATGCACTCCACGCACGGCCAGCAGGTCCTGGAGCACTTCCTGTACCGCGGCGCGGGCCTGACCCCGTCCTGGACCACCGGCAACGTGATCGAGGAGCAGGTCGCCGCGATCCGCGAGCAGGTCGGCGACAAGCGCGCGATCTGCGGTCTGTCCGGCGGCGTGGACTCCGCCGTCGCCGCCGCCCTCGTCGCCCGCGCCATCGGCGACCAGCTGACCTGCGTGTACGTCGACCACGGCCTGATGCGCAAGGGCGAGACCGAGCAAGTCGAGAAGGACTTCGTGGCCGCGACCGGCGTCAAGCTGGTCGTCGTCGACGCCGAGGAGCGCTTCCTCACCGCGCTCAAGGGCGTCAGCGAGCCCGAGGAGAAGCGGAAGATCATCGGCCGCGAGTTCATCCGCGTCTTCGAGCAGGCGCAGGCCGAGATCATCGCCGACGAGGGCCCGGCCGTGGAGTTCCTGGTCCAGGGCACGCTGTACCCGGACGTGGTCGAGTCCGGCGGCGGCACCGGCACCGCCAACATCAAGTCGCACCACAACGTCGGCGGCCTCCCCGAGGACCTGGAGTTCCAGCTCATCGAGCCGCTCCGCAAGCTGTTCAAGGACGAGGTCCGGATGGTCGGCCAGGAGCTGGGCCTGCCCGAGGAGATCGTCCAGCGCCAGCCCTTCCCGGGCCCCGGCCTCGGCATCCGTATCGTCGGCGAGGTCACCAAGGAGCGCCTGGACCTGCTCCGCGACGCCGACGCCATCGCCCGCGAGGAGCTGACCGCGGCCGGCCTCGACCGGGACATCTGGCAGTGCCCGGTGGTCCTGCTCGCGGACGTCCGCTCGGTCGGCGTCCAGGGCGACGGCCGCACCTACGGCCACCCGATCGTCCTGCGCCCGGTCTCCTCCGAGGACGCCATGACCGCCGACTGGTCGCGGCTGCCGTACGACGTCCTGGCCCGCATCTCGACCCGGATCACCAACGAGGTCCGGGACGTCAACCGCGTCGTCCTCGACGTGACCTCGAAGCCCCCGGGCACCATCGAGTGGGAGTAAGCCTTTTGAGGCTCAGGTCCGCTTGAGGGTCCGCACCGGCTCTCCGGGCTTCCAGACCTGGGTGACCAGGTACTTCTCGTCCTCGACGTAGGTCCGTACGACCTCCGTCAACTCGGTGCGGAAGAGGTGGAACGGCTGCGGCGGTTCCACCTCTTCGACGTATGCCGCCCTGGTCTCGCCGTCCTCGACCTCGAACGCCCGGCCGCTGACCCGCACGTCCCCGCTGCCCACGTCGGCCCCCGGATTCGCCTGGAGCGCGAAGCGCGGGTCGCGCAGCAGGTCCAGAGCCTTCAGGGAGTCCGGCATCATGCCGAGCCACAGCTCTCCGCCCAGGAAACGGACCTCCAGGCCGGACGTGCGGGGGGACCCGTCCCTGCGCAGGGTCGCGAGGACGTGGTGCCGGTAGGCGCCGAAGCGCTCCTCGGCGAACGCTGCCAGTTCGGATGCGGCGGTGGTGAAGGCTGCCCAGTTCATACGCTCCAGTCTCACCGGCAAACCGGACAACCTCTGTCGTGTATTCGCTGCGTACGCCATCTTTACAAAACAGCTCTGCCCTTTTGCGCTGACCGGCGGTAACTTCCGGCTCGTACGGCAATCCCCCCGCTGGAGGACCTATGCACGGGCCCACCCCGCCCCTGCCGCTGCCCACCGACCGGCTGCAGTTCGCCATGCCGCCGATGCACGACTCGGTCGAGGACGAACGCCGGCACCGCAAGGAGCGGCTCGCGGGTGCCCTGCGGATCTTCGGGCGCGCCGGATTCGAGGACGGGGTGTCGGGACACATCACCGCGCGCGACCCCGAGTTCAGCGACTGCTTCTGGGTCAACCCGTTCGGGATGCCGTTCAAGCACGTCACCGTCAGCGACCTCGTCCTCGCCAACCAGGACGGGCAGGTGGTCGAGGGCCGCTACCACGTCAACCAGGCCGCGTTCACCGTGCACGCCCAGGTCCACGCCGCCCGTCCCGACGTCGTCGCCGTCGCCCACTGCCACTCCGTGCACGGCCGGGCCGTCGCCGCACTCGGCGACCTCATCGACCCCATCACCCAGGAGAGCTGCGCCTTCTACGAGGACGTGGCGCTCTACGACGCCTACACCGGCGTCACCGTCGACGCCGAGGAGGGCCGCCGGATCGCCGCAGCGCTCGGCTCCCGCAAGGCGCTCGTGCTGCGCAACCACGGGCCGCTGACCGTCGGCGACTCGGTGGACGCGGCGGCCTGGTGGTTCATGTCCCTGGAGCGGTCCTGCCAGGTGCAGCTGATGGCCAAGGCGGCCGGCCGCCCGGTCCTCATCGACCACAAACAGGCCGTCGCCACCCGCGAACAACTCGGCGGCGACCTGGTGGCCTGGATCAACTACCAGCCGCTGTGGCAGGACATCAGCCGCAGCGAACCGGACCTGCTCAGCTGAACCCTCTGAGCACCGCCGCCTTGGTCATCGCGAACTCCTCTTCCGTGAGCACCCCCTCCCGGTGCAGCTCGCCCAGCTCCCGCAGCCGGCGCAGCAGTACGTCGTGGTGGTCCGCCCGGTGGTGGTCCGCCTGCGCCGGTACGGCGGCCGACGGCCGGTCCCGGAGCGTGGACGCGTCGGCGGTGCGGGCGGAGGGATGCGGCAGCCGGGCGGTGACGGCCGCCGCGACCAGCGCGGTCAGCAGATCGCGCCGGACGCTGCCCCACAGGTCGAGCGTGTAGGGGTCCCGCTCGGGCGGCAGCTTGGAGAACACGGTCTCCCGGGTCACGAACCGCAGGAAGCCGTCCTCGTGGCCGGAGTTGGGCAGCCACTCGACCTGGATCAGGTCGCCGAGGCCGATGATCCGCGGGCCGGTCGCGCGCTTGACCCGGTCGGAGGTGTCGGCCCAGTCGATGCGCACCTGGGCGCCGTCGAAGGAGACCGTGCCGTCGGAGGACCGCACCGAGACCGGCACCGGCGGCCCCGGCAGCAGATAGGCCGCAGTCGGCTCCTTGGGGACCTCGTCGAGCAGCAGCGCGTGCCGGATCTCCTCGGCGACGTACTCGGCGACCCCGGACCGGTCCGCGTCCACGGTCAGCCGGTAGGGATCGGCCGCGTCCGGCAGCCGCCCGCCCGTGGCCTGCAGCAGCGGGTCGGCGCCCTCGCGCAGCCGCATGCGCAGCCGGCCGTGCCTGCGCTCGGGTTCGTAGACGACACCCGAGACCGCTGCGAGGGGTACCGAGACCTCTCCGTACGTCTGCCGGAACAGCGGTACCGAGCGGTGGAGCCCGGGGGTGATCCGGATCGTGCTGCCGTCGAACGCCCAGGTGCCGTCCCGCTGGATGATCTCGGCCATACGGAGATTCTCGCAGCCGGGTCAACACACAGGCCCGAACTTCACCCGCCGTGACCCGGCCCGGCGGACCCGGACGGCTCTGCGTACGGCACAATTCGCTGTCGTCGCAGGGGAGTTGCACGGCAGCGGGACGGCTCGACGACCGAGCCGCCGGCCGTGTCTCGGGTCGTGGGGAAGGCGGGCGTCGGGCGTGGCGGTGCAGGAGGCGAGGCAGGGCACGGCAACGGGTGCCGACGGGGCGCACGCAGGCGGTTGCACGTGTGGGGACTGTCCGCACGGGGCCCGCGAGGGGCACCGGCGGGCCGTCGCCGCGTTCCTGCGCGCACGCGACGAGTTCGCGGCCGGGCTGGGCCTGCCGACGGCCGTGGCGCACTCCGCCTCCGCCTCCCGCCAGTGGGTCTCCGAGGAGCTGACCCAGCAGGCGGAGGAGGTCGCCGAACGCGGCCGTGCGGAGGGCGAGGCGTGGCTCGCCCGCCTGTGGCGGCGCACCGTGTACGTGGTGTGGGGCACGGTCGTCGTCCTGCTGCTCACCGAGTCGCTCACCGCGATCGGCGCGGGCTGGACCAGCGCCCGCACCGCCGCACTGCTCGCCGCGCTCGTCGTCGCGGGCGCGCTGAGCGCCGCCTCCTGGTTCCACCGGGCGCGCGGCGGGGTGCTGGCGCCGGTGATCGGCGAGGACAACCGGATGTCCACCTCCCGCACGGTGGCGGCCGGTTGGGTGCTGGTCGTCGTCTATGCCGTCCTGCTGCTGGCAGGCCGCCTGGCCGCCGCCTCCGAGCATGCCGAGCGCGACGCACTGATCTCCGGTCTCGGCCTCGCGCGCGCGGCCGGCGTGGTGACCGTCCTGGCCGTGGTGTGCGGTATCGCCGTGCTGGTCCGCCGGGTGGTCGGCCTGCGCATCCGCACCCAGCGGCTGCAGAAGGTGCCCGCCCACCGTCCGCGCGCCGCCGACCTGCTGACCGACGACGCCGGCCGGGGTGCCTTCGCCGACCTCCAGTACGTCGTCATCAGCGCCGTCGCCCTGCTGTTCGTCGCCGTACGGCTGGCCCGCCGCCCCGACCGGCTGCCCGACCTGCCCTGGGGGCTCGCGGTCGTGGTGCTGATCTCGGCCGCGACCTACCTGGCCGGCAAGTACGCCGAGGGCGGCCGTCCGGTGATCCTCTCCGTCGTCCGCGCCCGTGAGCCCGGCGACCTGGACGGCCCGATCCGCACCGGCGACGACATCGAGATCCGGGGCACCGGCTTCGTGCCGCCCGGGGCCCAGAGCGCCGACCGCCTCTCCCGCACGGTCGTCCGCATCGGCGCGGTCGACGTCCACGTGCCGCTGGTCCCCGTCACCGGCGGCTTCCGCAACCCGACGGACACCGTCCTGACCGTGCCGGTACCGGCCGAGGTGGAGCCCGGGGCGGTGGAGGTACAGGTCGTCACCGCGGCCGGGGTGGCGACCAACCGGTGCATCGTCGAAGTGACGGAGTGAGCCGAAGTGACGGAGTGAACGGAGCGAGAGGAGAGAACCGGTGAGTGACGGCCACCCCGTCCGGCCGATCCGCGCCCCCATCTGACCCGGCCGCCCCGCTCGTACGAAGAACCGGAAATCCGGAAAGATATCCGGCAGAGGGTTGAACGGTCCCCCGCCGTCATACGTATCGTCATGGAGGGGGCTGGCACGGTGGGCGAGAGGCGGGCTTGAGCGATGACTCACGGCATTCGGACGGACACGCACACCTCCCATCTGAGTGGCCGTAGCGACTGGCGGGACACCGCCACCCGCTACTCCCTCCTTCCGCTCCGCATCTTTCTCGGCGTCACCTTCATCTACGCCGGCCTGGACAAGCTCACCGACAGCGCCTTCATGAAGTCCGGCGGCGCCGGCTCGATCGGCGACACGATGCGCGCGGCCCGCGACTCCTCCGCCATTCCGGCCCTGATCGACCTGGCCCTGAAGAACCCGGTCGGCTTCGGCTACGCCATCGCCCTCGGCGAGCTGGCCGTCGGCATCGGCACCCTGCTCGGCCTGTTCGGCCGCCTGGCCGCCCTCGGCGGCGCACTGATCTCGCTCAGCCTCTGGCTGACCGTGAGCTGGGCCTCCACGCCCTACTACTACGGCAACGACCTCGCCTATCTGATGGCCTGGCTGCCCCTCGTCCTCGCCGGCGCCCCGTACCTCTCCGTGGATGCGGTCCTGCGCGCGCGGCGACGACAGCGCAGCGGCGGCTACCGCTAGCCGTCCAGGGTGCTGCGCCCCAGCCGCTTTTTGCCGCTCCGTCTGCGTATGCCCCGCGTCACGGTCGCGGTGGCACCCGCCAGGCAGAGCCCGCCCACCACGAGCGGGACGATCACGAACCACGGGGTGTCCCAGAGGCCCGCCGCATCACCGGCGTAGACGGTGCCGGCGGCGGCGAAGACGAGGCCGGCGACCAGCCTTCCGGGCTGGAACTCATGACGCAGCACGGCTGACCTCCACCTGTCCGACGCCCACCCGGAGACCGATCTCCAGCCTGCCGGTGTCCTTGCCGCCCTTGACCGGCGACAGCGTCACGCTCTGGTGCCTGCCCGGCTTCACGTCCACGTCCTTCCTGTTGTCGCCGGGCAACTGGATGTCGCCCATCCCCACGTCGATACTCATCTGCACCGTCGCGTCCGTCGGCACGATCACCTTCAGCTGCCCCGCACCCACCTCGGCGTGTGTGGTCACCGTCTGTCCACCGGCGAGCTGCACGCGGGTCAGGTCCAGGGTGCCGACGCCGGAACCGAGGTCGTACGCGGGCTGCACGTCCGCCATCGCGGCCGGCTGCCAGGACGCCCGCTTCCAGTGGGTCGTGATGTCCTTGGGCAGGGCCGTCGCTCCCGCGAGCAGCGCCGCCGTGACGATCGCCAGGAACACCATCCTGGCTCCCGTCCGCCCCAGGAACGCGCTGAGCGCGATGCCCAGGCCGAGGACCGCGAGCGCTGAGGCCAGGCCGGCCTGCAGGCTGGTGCCCAGCGGGTGGGTCTCCCAGGTCAGCCCGGCGCCCAGGCCCCCGGCCAGCAGGGCGAGCAGGAACACCCAGCCGCCGATCCAGCGCGGGCCGCGGGGTATGGGGGGCTCGGTGCGCGAGGGACGCAGAGAGCTGCTGTGCGTCCAGGGGGTGGCGACACCGACGTCGACGGCCGAGACGAGGTCCCGGTTGCGGGCGTCGCCGGGGCCCCACAGATAGCCGGTGCCCCCGACGTGGGTGCCGTCCTTGACGATCGGGTCCCGCCACCACGAGGGGTAGTAGGTGGCGACCGGCGGCGCCTGTGCCTCCGGCGGGGCATCGGCGGCGGCCTGCGCGGCGAGCGGGTCCGGGCCGTGGGCGCCGCGGCGCCGCGACCAGTACCCGGAGCCGGCCAGCAACAGGGAGAGCACCACGGCGAAGGTCAGCACCCCGCCGTTCTTCAGCATGGTCAGGAAGATCCCGCAGCCGACCAGGGCGAACATCACGGCCGCCAGGGCGTGGCCGTCGACCCGGCCGGTCAGCAGCTTGCGGACCTCGTTCTCCTCTTCCTCCTCGTACGGCACGAGGAGCCAGGCGAACCCGTAGAAGAGGAGTCCGATGCCGCCGGTCGCGGCCAGCACGGCCAGGGTGATCCGGAAGATCACCGGGTCCATCTCGGTCTGCCGCCCGAGCCCGGCACACACCCCGGCGATCATCTTGTGCCGGCGGTCGCGCCGGAAGCGGTGGGGGGCCTCGGCGGTGTTCTCTTGCTCTGTCTTCCCCGTCTTCCCCGTCTTCTCTTCTGTCTTCTCTGTACCGGCTGTACCGGCGCCGGCGGTTCCCGTCGCTCCCGTCGGCTCCGTCCTGCCTGTATTTCCCGTCGCGGCGGGCGCGGCATCCGTCGGTCCGGTGCCCGGGGCCGGGCGCGGGCCGGGGCCGGGTCCCGGACCCGTCGCGGCGTGCTCGTGATCCGTCATGCGTCCATGGTGACGGCCCGGTGGCCTCGACGGCAGTCGGGATGACCCTGGGCGAACCCTGAGATCTTCCCTGAGGCGGGGCCGGGAGGCGTTCGAGCCCTGGCCGACGGCCGTTTGCGGACAGGCGATCGGGCAGGTGAGGGGAGAGACGAGGGAAGATCAGGGGAGTCTCGGGGGTGGACCCTGATGCCCCGTACCCGCGGCCATGTGACCATCGATGGCATGCCGGAAGCCGCATCACTGCCACTCGACGACCCGCAGCCGCCCCGCAAGCTCTACCGCAGCAGCGACGGCCGCTGGCTCGGTGGAGTGGCGCGGGGGCTCGCCGGGCACCTCGGGCTGCCTGTGATCTGGGTCCGGCTCGCCTTCGTCGGCCTGTTCATGGCCAACGGACTCGGAGCGCTGCTGTACGCCGCGTTCTGGTTCTTCGTCCCGCTCGGCGTCGGCGGCGTCGGCGACCACAAGCCGCCGTCGCTGGTCGGCACCGAGACCTCACCGGAAGGCCGCCGCAGACTGGTGGCCCGCAAGCCGGACAAGGGCCAGATCGTCGCCCTGCTCCTCATGGTCATCGTGTCCATGGTCTTCGTGGGCAGCGTCAACCTGACCAGCGCGGCGAAGGCGTACCTGCTGCCCGCCGTCCTGGTTGCGGCTGGTGTCGCCCTCGTCTGGCGCCAGGCGGACAACGCCCGCCGGGCCCGCTGGGTGGAGGTCGGCAGCCGGCGGCGCACGCTCAGCCTGCTGCGGGCGGGCGTCGGCGTCCTGCTGGTCACGGCCGGTGTTTCGGCCATCTTCGTCATGCAGGGCTCGGCCGCTCACCTCGGCGCGGTCCTCCAGGCCGCGCTCGCCGTCCTCGTCGGCATCACGCTGCTGGCCGGCCCCTACCTGGTCCGGATGACCCAGGACCTGTCCGAGGAGCGCCTGATGCGCATCCGCGCCCAGGAGCGCGCCGAGGTCGCCGCCCATGTCCACGACTCCGTGCTGCACACCCTCACCCTGATCCAGCGCAACGCCGACAACGCGAACGAGGTGCGCCGCCTGGCCCGCGCCCAGGAGCGCGACCTGCGTACCTGGCTGTACAAGCCCGAGGGCACCGGCAAGGACGAGGCCGACGAGCCGGACACGGTCGCCGAGGCGGTGCGGCGCAACGCCGCGGAGGTCGAGGACAAGCACGGTGTGCCCATCGAGGTGGTCGTGGTCGGCGACTGCCCGCTCGACGAGCGGACCGCTGCGCAGATGCAGGCCGCGCGCGAGGCGATGGTGAACGCCGCCAAGTACGGTGGCGAGGGCGGTGCCGTGCAGGTCTATGCCGAAGTCGAGGGAAAGACGGTCTTCGTGTCCGTCCGCGACCGCGGCCCGGGCTTCGACCTCGACTCGATACCCGACGACCGCATGGGCGTTAGAGAATCGATCATCGGCCGTATGGAACGCCACGGCGGTACGGCCCGACTGCGGACGGTGCCGGGCGGTGGCACGGAGGTCGAGCTGGAGATGGAGAGGGCGGAGAAGACGTCATGAGCGACGCGATCGAGGCGAACGGTACGGCGGGAGCGGTGGAGGCGGCCGGGTCCGGACCTGCCGCCAGTAGCGGCCCGGGCGGGCGCCATGTGCGGGTGGTGCTCGTCGACGACCACCGTATGTTCCGCACGGGAGTCCAGGCCGAGATCGGGCAGACCGCCCAGACCGGCGTCGAGGTGGTCGGCGAGGCCGCGGACGTCGACCAGGCGGTCACGGTCATCACCGCGACCCGGCCCGAGGTGGTCCTCCTCGACGTGCACCTGCCGGGTGGCGGCGGGGGCGAAGTGCTGCGCCGGTGCGCGGCGTTGATGGCGGACGCCGAGCGGCCCGTCCGCTTCCTCGCGCTGTCCGTTTCGGACGCCGCGGAGGACGTGATCGGCGTGATCCGCGGCGGCGCCCGCGGCTATGTCACCAAGACCATCACCGGCACCGACCTGGTCGACTCGATCTTCCGCGTCCAGGAGGGCGACGCCGTCTTCTCGCCGCGCCTGGCCGGGTTCGTCCTGGACGCCTTCGCATCCACCGACGCCCCACCGGTCGACGAGGACCTGGACCGCCTCACCCAGCGGGAGCGCGAGGTGCTGCGGCTCATCGCCCGCGGCTACGCCTACAAGGAGATCGCCAAGCAGCTGTTCATCTCGGTGAAGACGGTCGAGTCCCATGTCTCGGCGGTCCTGCGCAAGCTCCAGCTCTCCAACCGCCATGAGCTGACGCGCTGGGCGACGGCCCGCCGCCTGGTCTGATCCGACTCCGACGGCGCCCTCACGCCACCCGGGTGGCTCCCGCGAACGGCATCAGGCCGATGGGGGCCAGACGGACCGGCGCCGACGGGTTCGGGGCGTGGATCATCTGGCCGCCGCCGATGTAGATGCCGACGTGGCTGATGCCGGAGTAGAAGAACACCAGGTCGCCGGGCTGGAGTTCTGCGCGGGAAACGCGTCGGCCCGCGTTGATCTGGGCATAGGTGGTGCGCGGCAGGGAGATGCCGGCGGAGCGGTAGGCCGCCTGCGCAAGGCCCGAGCAGTCGAAGGCGTCAGGGCCGGTCGCGCCCCATACGTAGGGGCTGCCGAGCTTCTGGTAGGCGTAGGCGACGGCAGCCGCCGCCCGGGCGTTGGGGGCGGTGGTGGACCCGGGCTGCTCCAGGTCCGCCCGGGGGGCCGAGGCCGACCGCGAGGCGTGGCCCGGTGCTGTTCCGTCGGCGGTGACCTGCGCCCGCTCCGGCGGAGTGAGCCGTGCCAGCAGCCTGCGTGCCTCCGTCAGCTTCCCGGTGATGGTCTGCTTCTGTCGCTTCAGCTCCGCCTGCCGCGACCGCAGCGACGTCAGCTCGAGGCGGGCGGCGCCGCGCAACTGCTCGATCTCCCGAAGCTGTTCGCGTACCCGCGCCACCGCCCCGGCCTGCCGCTCGCCGGCCCGCTCCGCGAACGCGGCCCCGTCCAGGTAGCGGTCCGGATCGCTGGACAGCGCGAGCTGCCAGGCGGGGTCGATACCGCCCTGGCGGTACTGCGCCGCCGCGAACGAACCCAGCGCGTTCCGGGCCGTGTTGAGCTTGTCCTGCTTGCGGGCGGTCTCGTCCCGCAGCGAGTTCAGCCGCCGCTGGGCCGTATCCGCCTTCTCCTTCGCGCCGTTGTACTTCTCGGTGGCGGCCTCCGCCTCCTGGTACAGCTTGTCCACCTTGGTCTTCACCTGGGCCGGCGTCAGCTCCGGCTCGGCGTGTCCCGTCCCGTCGAAGGCCGTCGCGCCGGCCACGCCCGCCAGGGCGAGGGTGGCGGCCGTGCGGGCGGAGTTGCCGCTGAGCGAGCGCTGTCGGGGCTTGCGGTGCGCTGCCACCTGGACCGTCACGTCCTTCCGTAGGACTTCTGCGACCGAGTGGTCGGTGCATCCGGCGGCGGCCCGCACAGGGGGAGTGGGCCGCCGCCGGACCTTTCTCGGCGGTGGTGGCCGACTGCCGCCCCTGGCCCGGGCGGCGTTGGGGAGCCGGTCACCCGGAGGAGGACGCTAGGCCTGGCGGTGACGGATGGGTAACGCACTGTACGGAACTGGCTGTGACGGATCGGGCCGTGACGCCATGTGACCGCATCGCGAGGCTGGTGTCGTCGTCTTCACGCAGCGTAGTGACCGATGTGCGGAATGCGGGACCCAGGGGAGCCGCGGGGTGCTATGGGGCGCATATATGCACGTTCCATCCATGCCGTGGGTGGGCCCGGTGACCGGAGCCCCCGGAGCCCCTCATTAGGCTCCGGGCTCATGGACGTACTCATCCATCTCTTCGTCGGCCTGCACATCATCGGCATCGCGGCGCTGCTCGGCGGTTTCCTCACCCAGATGAAGGCGATGGGCCAGGGCACGGCCCGCTTCGTCCCCGGGATGCTGCACGGCGCGCTCACCATGCTGGTCACCGGTGTCGCCCTGGTCGGCCTCAACCAGGCCGACGACCACCACGTCAACACCATCAAGATCGGCGTGAAGCTGGCCCTGCTGATCGTGATCCTCGGGCTGGTCTATGTGCAGCGCGACGAGGAGAAGGTGGACAAGCGCCTCTTCGGGCTGGTCGGCCTGCTGACCACGGCGAACATCTTCATCGCCGTGCTGTGGACGTGACGTTCAGCGGGCTCGGCTGATCCCGGCGCGGGCTGCGAGCGCCGCGCCGGCCGCGACCACGAGCCACACCGCCACCCACACCAGCACCCGCCCCGGCTCCTTCAGTCCTTCGGCCCCGACGGTGGCCGCGACCGACAGCGTGGCCGCCGCCGTCATCCCCATCGGGAACACCGTCGCCCAGCGCCGCATGTCGTAGCGCAGCCGCGGCCGGGCCGCCTCGGCGGCCAGCAGCACCACGCACCAGGCCAGGTCCAGCACGAGCAGCGCGACCGTGACGGTGCGCAGCACACTGCTGCCGTCGTCGTTCCACAGGTACAGGCGCACGCTGTCGGCGGAGAGCAGCTTCGCCCCGGCCAGCGCCGAGATGGCGAGAGCCCCGCCCGCGATCCAGTGGTCCCCGGCGCCCTCGAAGACCTGCCGTGGGTCGAAGCGCGCCAGAGCGAGGCCGTAGAGCACCAGGCCCAGCCAGAACAGCACCAGCGCGGCGTGCGCGAGCCATGCCGTGGCCCCGGCCGCGGCCAGGGTGGCCGCCAGCACCGCGAGCCCCTGTGTGGCCACACAACACAGGAACACCGCTCCCGGCATGCGTGGCTGCCAGTGCCGTACGACGAGGTACAGCAGGGCCGGCCAGAGCAGCGCCGCCAGGGCCAGCGACGCCTGCGCGAGGTGCTGCCAGCCGAGCTCCGAGATCCGGGTGGCGAGCACCGTCGTGGCGGCGACGGCGGTGAGCGCGCCCGGGCTCCGTGCCTCGGCGACCCACTGCTCCCGCTGCCCCGCCAGCCGTACGACGAAATCGCGGCGAGCGCCACCCAGGCGACGGAGGCCAGCCCCAGGAAGACCCGGGACAACGTCTCGGCGCCCGTCAGGTGCAGGCTCACCGACACGACGCCGGTCGCCATGACGGCGGCCCCTGCCGACGGCGGACGCCCCGCCCACCACGCACGCAGAGCCGGGATGCCGGGCATGCGCCCGATGCCAGGGCCTGTCCGGCGGATCAGGCCGGCTCCAGGCCCGGTGCCTCATCAGCACGGGTGAGGGGACGATGGGGATGCCCCCGCGCGAGCAGATTCGAGCGTGGGGGAGCGTGCAGCTGCAAGCCGGAGGAGGGCACGCGCGCGTGGGGGCGCGAAAAGAGCAGGGGTCAGGCGGGCCGCACCACGCTGTGGATGATCGATTCGCCCCCGTAAAAGACGGACTCCTCGCGGACGTACGCGCCGGGCTGCGGGGCGTGGATCATCATGCCGTCGCCGGTGCAGAGGCCGACATGGCCGCTGTCGCCGTGGAAGAAGACCAGGTCACCGGGCCGGACATCGGCGAGGGGGACCGGGGTGCCCGCGTAGGCCTGGTCGTGGCCGGTGCGCGGGAGGGTGACGCCGGCGGCCTTCCAGGCGGCCTGGGTCAGGCCGGCGCAGTCGTAGGAGCCGGGGCCGCTGGCACCGCACACGTACGGCTTGCCGATCTGGGCGCGGGCGAAGGCGACCGCCTTGTCGGCCCGAGTGGCATACGAGCCGGCGGATCCGGTGGACGACGACCCGGTCTCGTGCTGTGCCGGTACCTGCTGCCGCGCCGGCTCGGCCGCCTGCCGCGCGGCCTCCTCCCGGTTCCGCTGCTCGATCGCGGCCAGCCGCGCGTTCTCCTGGGCCGTCAGCCGTGACAGCAGCTCGCGCGCGGTGGTGAGCTTCTTCTGCACCCTCGCCTTGGCCGACTTCACGTCGTACGGCGACGCGGCCGGTGCCTCGGGGGCCGCGGTGGGCTTCCCCCGCTCGGTGGCACCCTTCACACGCGAGGCAAGCCGGTTCATCACCCGCTGCGGGGCGAAGTGGTCCTGCGGATACTCCGCGAGGAGGTCGGCGGTGTCCGGGGCGGCGGCCAGCGAACCCAGCCCCTCACGGGCCTTGGCGAGTCGGCCCGGGCGCCGGGCACTCTCCTCGCCCAGTGCGTCCCGCCGCCCCTGCTGCCTGTCCGCCGGCTCCTCCTCCGCCGCCGGATCCGCCCGGCGGTAGAACTCGTCGACCTTCTTCTCGATCTCCTCCAGGCTCGGCCGGCCGTCGACGGCGGGTGCGGCCTCGGCCGTCTGGGACAGGACGGCCACGGAGGTGAGGGCGGCGGTGGCGAGGGCGGGGGTGCGGATGCCCGGTCCGCGGGTTCCGCCGGAGCCCGGCTTGCGGTGCGACGCCAAGGGAGGCGACTCCTTCCAATGTGCCGCCTACCGGGTTAGCTGTCGGGTTCGGGCGGATGGTTCGGAAGGGTTGCCCTACGGCGTCGTCCCGGGCGGGAGTCGGCCGATTCACCCCAGGATCGGTGGGTCCCCGGCTCCGGCGGCCGCGCGGGGGCGCACCGGACTCGGCGGAGGCCGCGCGGCCCGGCGAGGTTCGCCGGAAGGGGTCGTGCGGCCTGACCGCAACCTAGCCAACTCGTGTGACTCCTGTGAAGGTTGGTGCCTCATATGTCCGATACATTTCTGTGATCTGACGGCGGTTTCATACGGGCGTGACAAGGCGGTTCCGCAGCGTGAAGGGCTGATCGGCACCCGGCAGACGGTGATCGACTCTCCGGGGCAGTGTCCGATAGTGAGCTCTGCCGCGGGCCATGTTCCCGGGGTGGCGACCGGTTGTCGGTGCGGCGCCCTAGACTCGGAGAGCGATGAGCAGCCTCTTTGACGACAGCTTCCTGGCGGACCTCCAGACCCCTCGCGGGCACGAGGAGGAACCCCCGCCGCCGCCCGAGGACGATCACGCTCCGGAGTCGCTTCCGGACGATCTGTTCGGCGGGAAGTTCGACGCGCCGCCGGACCGGGACGCGTACTACCGCGACGGCGCCCCGCGCCCGGCGCTCGACGCGGCCGCCCTCCTGGAGGGGCTGAACGAGAACCAGCGCGCCGCGGTCGTCCACGCCGGCTCCCCCCTGCTCATCGTCGCCGGCGCCGGCTCCGGCAAGACCCGCGTGCTCACCCACCGCATCGCCCACCTCCTCGCCGAGCGGAACGTGCACCCGGGCCAGATCCTCGCGATCACCTTCACCAACAAGGCCGCGGGCGAGATGAAGGAGCGCGTCGAGCAGCTCGTCGGCCCGCGCGCCAACGCGATGTGGGTCATGACCTTCCACAGCGCGTGCGTACGGATCCTCAGGCGTGAGTCGAAGAAGCTCGGCTTCACGTCGAGTTTCTCCATCTACGACGCCGCCGACAGCAAGCGCCTGATGGCCCTGGTCTGCCGCGATCTGGACCTCGACCCCAAGCGCTTCCCGCCCAAGTCCTTCAGCGCCAAGATCAGCAACCTCAAGAACGAGCTGATCGACGAAGAGGACTTCGCCGCCCAGGCGAGCGACGGCTTCGAGAAGACCCTCGCCCAGGCCTACGCGCTCTACCAGTCGCGGCTGCGCGAGGCCAACGCGCTCGACTTCGACGACCTGATCATGACGACGGTCAACCTGCTGCGCGCCTTCCCGGACGTCGCCGAACACTACCGCCGCCGCTTCCGGCACGTCATGGTGGACGAGTACCAGGACACCAACCACGCCCAGTACGCACTGGTGCGCGAGCTGGTCGGCACCGGCGCACACGATGAGGACACCCCGCCCGGCGAGCACGACCTCCGGCCCGCCGAACTGTGCGTCGTGGGTGACGCGGACCAGTCGATCTACGCCTTCCGGGGCGCGACCATCCGCAACATCCTCCAGTTCGAGGAGGACTACTCGAACGCGACGACGATCCTGCTGGAGCAGAACTACCGCTCCACGCAGACCATCCTGTCCGCCGCCAACGCGGTCATCGAGCGCAACGAGTCCCGCCGCCCGAAGAACCTGTGGACCAACGCCGGCCAGGGCGCGCGGATCACCGGCTACGTCGCCGACACCGAGCACGACGAGGCCCAGTTCGTCGCCGACGAGATAGACCGCCTCACGGACGCGGGTGACGCCAAGGCCGGTGACGTCGCCGTCTTCTACCGCACCAACGCCCAGTCCCGTGTCTTCGAAGAGATCTTCATCCGCGTCGGCCTGCCGTACAAGGTCGTGGGCGGCGTCCGCTTCTACGAGCGCAAGGAGGTCCGGGACGTCCTGGCCTACCTGCGCGTCCTCGCCAACCCGGAGGACTCGGTGCCGCTGCGCCGCATCCTCAATGTCCCCAAGCGGGGCATCGGCGAGCGTGCGGAGGCGATGATCGACGCACTCTCCCAGCGCGAGAAGGTCAGCTTCCCGCAGGCGCTGAAGCGCGTGGACGAGGCGTACGGCATGGCCGCGCGGTCCACCAACGCGGTCAAGCGGTTCAACGCGCTGATGGAGGACCTGCGCACGATCGTGGAGTCCGGCGCCGGACCGGCGACGGTCCTGGAGGCGGTGCTCGAACGCACCGGTTACCTGGCCGAGTTGCAGGCCTCGACCGACCCGCAGGACGAGACCCGCATCGAGAACCTTCAGGAACTGGCGGCCGTGGCTCTGGAGTTCGAGCAGGAGCGCGGTGAAGGAGAGGCCGGTACGCTCGCCGACTTCCTGGAGCAGGTCGCCCTGGTCGCCGACTCCGACCAGATCCCGGACGAGGAGGACGGCGACGGCGTCATCACCCTGATGACCCTGCACACCGCCAAGGGCCTGGAGTTCCCGGTCGTCTTCCTGACCGGCATGGAGGACGGCGTCTTCCCGCACATGCGCGCCCTCGGCCAGGCCAAGGAGCTGGAGGAGGAGCGGCGCCTGGCGTACGTCGGCATCACGCGTGCGCGGGAGCGGCTGTACCTCACGCGGTCGGCGGTGCGCAGTGCCTGGGGCCAGCCGTCGTACAACCCGCCCTCCCGGTTCCTGGAGGAGATCCCGGCCGCCCATGTGGAGTGGAAGCGGACGGGCGCGGTCGCACCCGTCTCCTCCGGGCCGGCTTCCGGGGTCGCGGCCTCGCTCTCCTCGTCCCGCTCGCGCTCGTCGGCGGCGGGCGCGTCCGGGTTTGCCACGCGGCGGACCTCGGAGAAGCCGGTGGTCGCCGTGGCGGTCGGGGACCGTGTGACCCATGACCAGTTCGGCCTCGGCACGGTCGTCGCGGTCAAGGGCACGGGCGTGAACGCCGAGGCGACGATCGACTTCGGTGACACCAAGCCGAAGCGACTGCTGCTGCGGTACGCGCCGGTGGAGAAGCTGTAGACGAAGGACGAAGTGAGCCCCGCCGGACCGGCGGGGCTCACCGCATCACAGGCTCAGGTCGGGTCCAGGCCGTGGCTGCGCAGCCACGGCAGGGGGTCTATGGCCGCCCCGCCCGCCGGCCGTACCTCGAAGTGCAGGTGCGGGCCCGTGGAGTTGCCCGAGTTGCCGGAGAAGGCGATCGGCTCGCCTGCCTTGACGGTCGTACCGGAGGGGACACGGTAGCTGGAGAGGTGGCAGTACCAGGTCTCCGTGCCGTCCATCGCCGTCACGATCAGCATGTTGCCGTAGGCACTGTTCCACTTGGTGGTGACGGTGCCGTCGGTCGCGGACATCACCGTGGTGCCGTAGGCGACGGGGAAGTCGATGCCCGTGTGCACGGACATCCAGTTCACACCGGCCTGGCCGAAGTACGCGCTGAGGCCCTTCTGCGTGACCGGCAGCACGAACTTGGGACGCAGCCGCTCCTTGAGGGCAGCCTCCGCGGCGGCCTTCTTCTTCTCCAGCACCTGCTGTGCCTTGAGGTCGATGCGGTCCTGCGTCCGGCTCGCCCGGTCGGCGAAGTCGTCGGCGCCGGCGGAGAGGGTCCTGAGCTGGCTGTCCAGCTTGCTGTTGGCGACGGACGGTTTCACCGCATGCGTGTCCGAGGCGGAGGCGGTGGTGTCCCTGCCGTCGTCGGTCAGGCCGCCGACAGAGGCGGCGGCGATTCCGGCGACCCCCATCACACAGGCCGAAGGCACGGCGACGGTCAGCAGTGCGGAACGCTTGGGGGGCGTACGGCGCCGGGAACGCGCCGCGCTGCGCGATCCCGCGCGGGATGCCGGGGCCGGGGTGGCCTCTTCCTGGTCCTCGAGCAGGGACGGTACGACGGGCAGCTCGCCCGTGGCCCCCGACTCGCCCTCTTCGGCGGGTGTATCGAACCCGCCGTACTCGCCGAACTCGTCCGGGGAGACGTTCTCGTACGCCACCTGCTCGAACGTCGCCGTGGCCTGCTGGTCGAACGGTTCGGCAAGCTGTGCGTGCGCCGCGGCCGAGCCGTCGGAGTTCCACTGCGTGGCGTCGTAGGTGCCCGTGTCGAAGGTCTGGGTACCCCACTCCCACTGCTGCGTGGGGTCGGTGCCGGCGGGCTGGTCGGGCTGCAGCCAGGCGCTCGCGTCCCACTGGCCGCTGATGTCGTTCCCCGTGGCCTGCGCGGGGACCGTCCAGGCAGTGGTGTCGTACACACCCGAGTCGTAGGCGGCGTGGTGCTGGGCCGCGTACGGGTCGTAGTTCAGGGGCTGCTGGCCGGTGCCGGTCTGCCACTGTGTGGTGTCGTACGCGCCGGTGTGCTGCTGCTGGCCCGGGAGGCCGCCGAAGAGGGGGTCGGTGCCGAAGGCCCCGGTGCCGGTGGCCGCAAAACCGGTGGCGTCGTAACTGCCGTACGTGGTGAGGTCGTCGTAGGGAGCTTCCTGTGCTCCGTACGACGCGTAGTGCGCGGCGGAGGCGTCGGAAGCCGGAGCCGGGGTGGTCATGGTCCCCGACGGGTGACGGTCGTTCACCAACTTCTCTTTCGCCTCGACAACAGGGGCTGCCAGAGCAGTGCGGCGACTGTACCCGGCGGTACGCGGGCGGGACAATCTTCGGCTGGTTTCGCGTTGGACCGAAACGGGCATTCGGCCGTGTTTCGGGGGACGACGGACGCGAGTTTGGCCTGGCGTTCGAAGCGTGTTCGATGTCCGGTGGCGGTGCGTCACCTCTGTACAGGCTGTGTCCGGCGCGTGCGGGCGCCCTCAGGTACCTGTCCGGCCGTGCCCTCAGGCCACCGTCAGACCGCCGGAGCGCCCGCCCTCGAGGTGCGCGGTGTCGAGAGCCTCGCGTATCCCCGCCGCGACGGCGGGGTGCACCGGCAGCGCGAGATGCCCGATCCCGGACACCCGGACGTTCTGCGCATCCAGGTCGGGGTGGTCGACGCAGGCCGTCTCGAGCGGATCCATCACGGAGTCGAGGTCGCTCCAGAAGCTGACGAACCGCGTACGGCAGCCGGGGGCGGGCCGGCTCAGTTCCTCGATCACCTCCGAGCCGGGCCGCATCTGCCGCACGATCGGATGCGCGCTGGCCAGTGGCACGACGCGGGTGCCGGAGTGCGGGGTGCCGAGGGTGACGAGCGTGCGCACCCGCAGATCGCCGCCCAGGCACTGTACGTAGTAGCGCGCGATCAGCCCGCCCAGGCTGTGCCCCACGATGTCGACCTGGCCGCTTCCGGTGCGCACGCAGATCTCTTCTATGTGCCGGCCCAACAGTTCCGCTGCGTTGCGTATGTCGCAGGTCAGCGGGGAGTAGTTGAGCGATTCGATGCGCTGCCTGCCGTTCTGGGCGAGGTTGCGGCGCAGCAGGACGAAGACCGAGCGGTTGTCGATGAAGCCGTGCAGCAGGACGACCGGCGGGGCGGACCGGCCGGGCAGCGGTGTGGCGCCCTCCTGTGCGGGGAGTGCGGGAACGCGGCGCTCCTGGGTGAGGCCGGTCGGATACAGCAGCAGATGACCGGCCAGGATCGCGACTTCCAGCGCGGTCGCCTTGAGCAGGGCCATGGACAGGTCGGCCAGTCTGCCGGGCCACAGGCGCCGGTAGAACGGGAGGAAGAGTGGCAATACCCCGGTGACCTTCATGGGCCGACCTCCTGTCGGCACACAGGGTGACGGCTCGATCCCCCGTGTGCCCTCATGTCCCACCATGTGATTTCCCCCTCGCTCCGCACCGTAAAACCGCCGGTTGCGGGATGCTGGAGATAACGTTCGTTCACTTCCCGACGGGTGACGGAACGCGCCGGATGTGCGGTACTTGTCGGTACGGACGGAAGCGGTCGCTTCCGTGGTCGCTTGATGGAGGCAGTGATGGGTGTGGCAGCCGGTCCGATCCGCGTGGTGGTGGCCAAGCCGGGGCTCGACGGCCACGATCGCGGGGCCAAGGTCATCGCGCGGGCGCTGCGCGATGCCGGCATGGAGGTCATCTACACCGGGCTTCACCAGACGCCGGAGCAGATCGTCGACACCGCCATCCAGGAGGACGCCGACGCGATCGGCCTGTCCATCCTCTCGGGCGCCCACAACACCCTCTTCGCCGCGGTCATCGACCTCCTCAAGGAGCGTGACGCCGAGGACATCCTGGTCTTCGGCGGCGGCATCATCCCCGAGGAGGACATCGCGCCGCTGAAGGAGAAGGGCGTCGCGGAGATCTTCACGCCGGGGGCGACGACCGCGTCGATCGTGGGGTGGGTGCGGGAGAACGTGCGGCAGCCGGCTGCCTCCGGCGGCTGAGCCGACGTTCACGTCGATTCGGGTGCGGGGGCCTGGGCCGGCCTGATCCCGGTGGCCGTAGGTGGCCGTACCAGGGGACTCCGCCCCCTGGACCCCCGGCCTATGCCCACCCACCACCCGACTCGGTCGGCCGAGAGGTGGCCCTACCCTCAAACGCCGGGCGGGCTGGTTGCGCTCAACTCCGTAGCCATGGCCGCCCGCAACCGCAACGTGCTCACCAGGCGCTGGAACGCCTCCGCCCAGTACCCACCGGCCCCCGGTGACGCGTCCTCCCGCTCGTCCGGTATCGCCAGCAGGCCGTCCAGGCGTGCTGCCTCCGCCGGGTCCAGGCAGCGCTCGGCCAGTCCCATCACCCCGCTGAAGCTCCAGGGGTAACTGCCGGCGTCCCGGGCGATGTTGAGGGCGTCGACCACCGCCCGGCCGAGCGGTGCGGACCAGGGCACCGCGCACACTCCGAGCAGCTGGAACGCCTCCGACAGGCCGTGCGTCGCGATGAAACCCGCAACCCAGTCGGCCCGTTCCCCGGCCTCCAGCGTGGCCAGCAGCTTCGCGCGCTCCGCCAGGGAGACCGCACCCGGCCCGCCGGCCTCCGGCGCCGACGGCGCCCCGAGCAGCGCTCTCGACCACTCGGCGTCCTGCTGCCGCACCGCCGCCCGGCACCAGGCCGCGTGCAGTTCGCCCTGCCAGCCGTCGGTCACCGGCAGCGCCACGATCTGCCGCGGGGTACGCCCGCCAAGCCTCGCCGGCCACGTCCCGAGCGGTGTCGCCTCCACCAACTGGCCCAGCCACCACGACCGTTCACCGCGGCCCGTGGGAGGCTTGGCCGCCACCCCGTCCCGCTCCATGCCCGGATCGCACTCGTGCGGCGCCTCCACCGTGATCGTCGGCGAGTTCCCCGTGCGGTCGACGGCCACACAGGCCGCGGCCCGCGCCGCCATGCGCCCGGCGAGCGCCGAGCCCGGCAGCGCGGACAGCAGCTCCGCGGCCGTCGCCCGGACGTTGCGGCTGCGATCGCCCAAAGCCTGCTCCAGGAACGGCTCGTCCTCGGGCGACAGACCCGTGCGCAGCGAGTCGAGGAACATGAGCCGGTCCTCCGCCCGCTCCGTCGCCCAGGTCGCCGCCAGCAGCTCCCGTGCGAGGGCGGGCGTACGGGCCCGCAGCGCGGCCAGCAGAGCGACCCGCTCGGCGAACAGCCCCTCCTGCCACAGCCGCTGCACCGCCTCGCCGTCCTCGGCATCCGGCAGTGCCGCGCCGCCGCCCGGCGCCGAGCGCAGGGCGAACCGCCAGTCCGCGTTCAGCCGGGCCAGCCACAACGCCCGCGGCCCCGCGAACGCCAGCGCCGCCGGCCGCAGGTCCGTGCGGCCCCGGGCGGCGTCCAGCAATGCGGGCAGGGTCTGCGGGGGCGCCGCGTACCCGTGGGCGTTGGCCGCCGCGAGCCACTGCGGGAGCAGCTCCATGAGGTCCGGTGAGCTGCCTCGGCGGCCGCCGCCTGCGCCGCCGGAACGGTCGGCCAGCAGCATGGTGAGCCTGCGGGCCGCGGCAGAGGGCAGCACCGGACGCGGGTCCTCGGGGGCGCGCTCCGGCCGCCGCGCCACCCGCGCGGGCCGCAGCCCCGCCCGCCGCCGCACAGTCGCCACGGCAGCGGCATCCAGCAACACCACGGGCGCCTCCCGCCCGGACAGGGCAACCGCCGGGGGCCGCCGGTCGGTGCCGAGAAGAGCGGCGGTGACGAGGTCCTCCCAGGAGGACGAGAACGGGGCGCCGCCGGATCCCGCGGCCACCGGCGCCGGTCCGCCTGCGGTGTTCCCACAAGCCAGGGAAACCGGGGCCTCCGTGGACGTCGTGGGACCAGCGGTCGGGCCGGCCTGCCTGTCCCGGGCGGTCGAGATGGCGTTCGCTGGGGCGGCCGAGCTGTCGGGTGAGGCCGCGGCGTCCGCCTGTGCGGTGGGGATCGAGGTGTCGTTCGTTGCGGTGTTCGAGTTGCTGGCCCGGGTCGGGATGCCGCTCATCGCGGTCGTCCGGTCAGCCGGTGCGGTCGAGGTTCCGTACATCACGTTCCCTTCCCTTGGAGTACCTGGGGCGTCGGCCCGGTCAGCACAGCGTCACCGGCTCGCCCGGGCCCTGGGGCCATGCCGTCAGTGGGGTGAAGCCGCGGTGGCCGCACTCGCCGAAGACCTTGACCGGGGCGCCACCGGAGAGGGCGACCAGGCGCCACAGGCCCGGGCGGGAGCGGGCGGCCGGGGTGATCGGCAGCGCCGAGTCCTCCTGTCCGTCGGCCAGTTGCCACCCGCCCGGCTCCCCGTCCGGTGCCGGGACGACCCGGTCCAGTGTGACCGGGACCGAGTCCAGCCAGGGGTCCTCGCGCAGCGCCTCGCCGTAGTGGGCCGCCGCCTGGGCCGTGGTCAGGCCCGGCGGGCGGAACGCGGCGGGTGCGGGCGGGGCGTACTGCTCGCCCAGGGCCGCCCGCACCTGCCCGGCGCCGGGGAACACGGACAGGTCGGCCTCCAGTGCCAGGCCGACCGGTAGCGACAGCTCAGGAGCCCGGCCGGCCGCGCCGTAGGAGAGGAGCAGCCGGGTGTGGCCCGAGTCGGTGCCGTGAAGCCATATCCGGCGTGTCGTCAGTTTCGGGTCCACCGTGTCGTACTGGGCGAGGACCAGCCAGCGGTCGCGCACCGGCGGGCCGTCCGCCGAGGCGGGCAGGCCGAGCCGGGAGCGGACCGTGGCCGCGAGGGCCTCCGGCAGCCGGTCGCGGCGCAGCCAGCCCTGGTCGAGGAGGTGCACCAGGGCACACTCCTCCAGCAGACGAGCCGGCCAGCCCGGTCCGGATGCGGGTATCGCACCCAACTCCCGTACGCAAGCTGCCAGTCCGGGGGCCTGAGCGTCGACCATGCGCGCCGCCGTCTCGTCCCACAGTCCGTACCCCGCCTGCTCCGCCGGGGCCAGGCCGCCGCGCAACAGGTCGGCCAGGCGCTGTTCCAGCTCCGTCGCGCCCGCCGTGACCCGCTCGGCCCGGCGCTCCGCCCGGCGCCGCGCCGCCTCCGGATCAGCGGAGCCGGGCGCGGAACTCCCGCCGGTCTCCGTCCGTTTGTCCTCCGCGCGCTTGCGCCGGCCCGCTAGCCACTGCTCGGCCCAGTCCGGCGGCTCGGCCGTCGCCGGTACCGCCCCGGCCGCACCCTCCCGGTCTGCCCACAGCAGCAGCAGTCCGAGCGCGTGCTTGCACGGGAACTTCCGGCTCGGACAACTGCACTTGTACCCGGGCCCGGCCGCATCCGCGAGGTCCACCACCGTCTGGTACGGCCTGCTGCCACTGCCCTTGCACAGCCCCCACACCGTCCCCTCTTTGCTGCCCGCCTCGGACCACGGCCCGGCCGCGCCCAGCTTGCTTCCCGCTGTGCGTGACGCGGCGTCAGGCGCCAGTGCCAGCACCTGTTCCGCGGTCCAGCGCACCCCCTGCTCAGTCATGCGAACGACGGTAGATCCCACCACTGACAATCGGTCCAGCGAGTCCGTTTGTGCAGGTCAGAGCGATTGTCAGTGGCGTGGTGCACGGTGGATGCCAGATCCGAACCGGCCGAGCTGGAGGGGACCTCAGCCATGACTGTGTCCGTGGAACCGACGTCCGTCGAAGCGAGCGGAAGCCAGGAGCCGCAGGCGTTGCGACCGCACGCCGAGAACGCCTTCGCCGCCGAACTCGCGGCGCTGGCCGCCCAGGACGACCGCCCGCGCCCCGCCCGCTGGAAGCTGTCGCCATGGGCGGTGGCGACCTATCTGCTCGGCGGCACCCTGCCGGACGGCACGGTGATCACACCGAAGTACGTGGGCCCGCGCCGCATCGTCGAGGTCGCCGTCACCACCCTCGCCACCGACCGCGCCCTGCTCCTGCTCGGCGTGCCCGGCACGGCCAAGACCTGGGTGTCGGAGCATCTGGCGGCCGCCGTCAGCGGCGACTCGACCCTGCTGGTGCAGGGCACGGCCGGCACGCCGGAGGAGGCGATCCGCTACGGCTGGAACTACGCGCAGCTGCTCGCGCACGGCCCCAGCCGCGACGCCCTGGTGCCCAGCCCCGTCATGCGGGCCATGGCCGAAGGCATGACGGCCCGCGTGGAAGAGCTGACCCGTATCCCGGCCGACGTGCAGGACACGCTGATCACGATCCTGTCCGAGAAGACCCTGCCGATCCCGGAGCTGGGCCAAGAGGTGCAGGCGGTCCGCGGCTTCAACCTCATCGCCACCGCAAACGACCGCGACCGTGGCATCAATGACCTCTCCAGCGCGCTGCGTCGCCGCTTCAACACCGTGGTGCTGCCGCTGCCGGAGAGCGCCGATGCCGAGGTCGACATCGTCACGCGCCGCGTCGAGCAGATCGGCCGCTCCCTCGACCTGCCGGCCGCGCCCGACGGCATCGAGGAGATCCGCCGGGTCGTGACCGTCTTCCGCGAGCTGCGCGACGGCATGAGCGCCGACGGCCGGACGAAGCTGAAGTCGCCGAGCGGCACGCTGTCCACCGCCGAGGCGATCTCCGTCGTCACGGGCGGCCTGGCCCTGGCGGCTCACTTCGGTGACGGCGTGCTGCGCCCGGGCGACGTCGCCGCCGGCATCCTCGGCGCTGTCGTCCGCGATCCGGCGGCCGACCGCGTGATCTGGCAGGAGTACCTGGAGACGGTCGTCCGCGAGCGCGACGGCTGGACGGACTTCTACCGGGCCTGCCGCGAGGTGAGCGTGTGAGCGCCGACTCCACCTGCGCAGACGACTCCTCCTGGGCAGACGACACTTCCTGGGGACGGCCGTACGCCTATGGACCGCTGCTGCTGGGCGTCCGGCACCACGGGCCCGGCTCCGCGCGCGCGGTACGGGCGGCCCTGGACGCCGCCCGGCCCGGCGTCGTACTGATCGAGGGACCACCCGAGGCCGATGCACTGATCCCGCTGGCCGCCGGCCCGGACCTGCGGCCACCGGTCGCCCTGCTCGCCCATGCCGTGGATGAGCCCGGCCGCTCGGCGTTCTGGCCGCTGGCCGAGTTCAGCCCCGAGTGGGTGGCGATCCGCTGGGCCCTGGAGCAGGGCGTCCCGGCCCGCTTCATCGACCTGCCGGCCACGCACACCCTGGCCTGGCAGGGAGAGGAGGAGTCCCTCTCCGGGCCCGGACCGGCCGACGCGCCCATGGGGAAGGAGGCCGAGGCCCCCGAGGGCACGGAGGGTCCCGAGCCCGCCCAGAACACCGAGCGGACGGAGGACACAGCGGGCCCCGGAGGGGACGAGGAGGTCGAGGACGTCGAGGACCAAGTCCGGGTCGACCCCCTCGCCGTGCTCGCGGAGGCCGCCGGTTATGACGATCCCGAGCGGTGGTGGGAGGACGTCGTCGAGCACCGAGGCCCGGGCCGCCGGGACCCGTTCGCGCCGTTCACCGCGCTGGAGGAGGCGATGACGGCGCTGCGGGAGCGGTACGGCGCCGGCGGGCGGTCCAGGGACCTGGTGCGGGAGGCGCACATGCGGCTCCAAGTGCGGGCGGCCCGGCGCGAGTTCGGCGAGGCGGTGGCCGTGGTGTGCGGGGCGTGGCACGTGCCCGCGCTGCGGGAGAAGACCGCCGTCACCGCCGACCGGGCGCTGCTGAAGGGGCTGCCCAAGGTCAAGGCCGACCTGACCTGGGTGCCGTGGACGCACCGACGGCTGGCCCGGTCGAGCGGGTACGGCGCCGGGATCGACTCGCCGGGCTGGTACGGGCATCTGTTCCGGGCGCCGGACCGGCCGGTCGAGCGGTGGCTGACCAAGGTGGCCGGGCTGCTGCGCGAGGAGGACCGGGTCGTCTCCTCCGCGCACGTCATCGAGGCGGTACGGCTCGCCGAGACCCTCGCGGCCATGCGCGGCCGTCCGCTGCCCGGCCTGAGCGAGACCACGGACGCCGTGCGCGCGGTGATGTGCGACGGCTCGGACGTACCGCTCGCGCTGGTCCACGACCGGCTGGTGGTCGGGGATGTGCTGGGGGAGGTGCCGGAGACGGCACCGGCCGTGCCGTTGCAGCGTGACCTGGCCCGGGAGCAGCGCAGGCTGCGGCTCAAGCCGGAGGCGCTGGAGCGCGAGCTGGAACTGGACCTGCGCAAGGAGACGGACGCCGGCCGCGGCAGACTGCTGCACCGGCTGCGGCTCCTCGGCGTCGGCTGGGGCGAACCGGTCCGGTCACGGGGGAGTACGGGCACCTTCCGGGAGACCTGGCGGCTGCGCTGGGAGCCGGAGCTGTCGGTGCGGGTCGCCGAGGCGGGAGTGTGGGGGACGACCGTGCTCGCCGCGGCGACGGCCAGGGCCGAGGCGGACGCGACGGCCGCGGGGGCCCTCGCCGATGTCACCGCGCTCGCCGAGCGCTGTCTGCTGGCCGGGCTGCCGGACGCGCTGCCCGTGGTGATGCGCGTGCTCGCCGACCGGGCGGCGCTGGACACGGACGTCGGCCACCTCGCCCAGGCCTTGCCCGCCCTGGTCCGCTCGCTGCGCTACGGCGATGTGCGCGGCACCGACACAGGCGCCCTGGCCGGCGTCGCGGCGGGCCTCGCCGAGCGGGTCTTCGTGGGCCTTCCGCCGGCCTGCGCCGCCCTGGACGCGGATGCGGCGGAGGAGATGCGGGGCCATGTGGACGCCGTGCACACGGCGGTGGGACTGCTGGCGGAGACCCTCTCCGGGACCTCGCCCGCAGGGCGCGGAGACCTGCGCGGCCGCTGGCGCTCCGTGCTGCGGACCCTGGCCCTGCGGGACACCGTGCCCGGTGTCGTGCGGGGGCGGGCCGTACGACTGCTGCTGGACGACGGCGAGCTGGGGGCGGAGGAGGCGGCCCGGCTGATGGGTCTGGTGCTCTCGCCGGGGACACCGCCCGCCGACGCGGCCGCCTGGATCGAGGGCTTCGTGGGCGGCGGGGGCGGCATGCTGCTGGTCCATGACGAGCGGCTGCTCGGCCTGGTCGACGCCTGGTTGACCGGGGTGCCCGCGGAGGCGTTCACGGACGTACTGCCGCTGTTGCGGCGCACGTTCTCCGCGTACGAGCCCGCAGTGCGCAGAACCCTCGGCGAACTGGTGCGGCGCGGTCCGGGGGAGACGACCGGTACGGCCGCTCAGGGCAGCCGCACACCCGGCTTCGCCGCGGAGCCGGACACCGAGCGCGCCGACGCCGTACTCCCGGTGCTGCTCCTGCTGCTCGGCCTGGACTCGGAACAGCAGGCGCAGCAGGAGACGACCGAAGCCAACAGCTATGCAGGGGTGGGCACATGACAACCAAGCCGATGGTGAACGGCGTCGGAACCGGCACCGGCGACGCCGCCCGGGAGCGGCTGCGGCGCTGGCGGCTGGTGCTCGGCGGCGACCAGGCCGACGGCACCGGGTGCGCCCTGTCGGGCCGTGACGCGGCGATGGACGGCACGCTCGCCGCGCTGTACGGCAAGGGGGACAAACCGCAGGCGGGACGGGAGCGTTCGGCGGGTCTCGGCGCCTCGGCGCCGTCCGTGGCCCGCTGGCTCGGGGACATCCGCACCTACTTCCCCTCCTCCGTCGTCCAGGTCATGCAGCGCGACGCCATCGAGCGGCTGGGGCTGGCCTCCCTGCTGCTGGAGCCGGAGATGCTGGAGGCGGTCGAGGCCGACGTCCACCTGGTCGGCACGCTGCTCTCGCTCAACAAGGCGATGCCGGAGACGACGAAGGAGACGGCACGGGCGGTCGTGCGCAAGGTGGTCGAGGATCTGGAGCGGCGGCTCGCCACGCGCACCCGGGCCACCCTCACCGGCGCCCTGGACCGCAGCGCGCGCATCAACCGGCCACGCCACCACGACATCGACTGGAACCGCACCATCGCGGCCAACCTCAAGCACTACCTGCCCGAGTACCGCACGGTCGTGCCGGAGCGGCTCATCGGGTACGGGCGGGCCGCGCAGTCCGTGAAGAAGGAGGTCGTCCTCTGCATCGACCAGTCGGGCTCGATGGCGGCGTCCGTGGTCTACGCGTCGGTGTTCGGGGCGGTGCTCGCCTCCATGCGGTCGATCAATACCCGGCTGGTCGTCTTCGACACGGCGGTCGTGGACCTGACCGACCAGTTGGACGACCCGGTCGACGTCCTCTTCGGCACCCAGCTCGGCGGCGGCACGGACATCAACCGGGCGCTCGCCTACTGCCAGTCGCACATCACCCGGCCCGCCGAGACGGTGGTCGTACTGATCAGCGACCTGTACGAGGGCGGCATACGCGACGAGATGCTCAAGCGGGTCGCTGCGATGAAGGCGTCCGGGGTGCAGTTCGTCGCC
Organism: Streptomyces cellostaticus; assembly: GCF_001513965.1. Classification (GTDB taxonomy): domain Bacteria; phylum Actinomycetota; class Actinomycetes; order Streptomycetales; family Streptomycetaceae; genus Streptomyces; species Streptomyces cellostaticus. The sequence goes on from NZ_KQ948018.1 coordinate 367,628, forward strand.
CTGCTCGCGCTGTCGGACGAGGGGGCGCCCGCGTACGACCGGGAGCACGCGGCGGCGCTCGCGGCACTCGGCGCACCGGCCTTCGCCTGCACGCCCGATCTGTTCCCGGAGGTGATGGCGGCGGCGATCGAGAAGCGGCTGCTGCCGATACCGGACACCGCGTGACACCAGGCTGGAAAAGGGGCATGACTACCCATCGGTAACAGGGGGCTTGCGCTACCTCGGGCCGAGCGTGCGAGGATCGACGCCGCCCGCCCCGTGCCGACCTGAGGAAGCTCCACCTCTTGACCTTGCCAGCAGCTCTGTTCGGTACCGCTGTGCGCATGCTGCGTACTGCGGCGGGACGGCGTGCGCTGCAACTGGCGCTGCTGGTCGGCGGGTTGTTCATGCTCGGGTTCCTCTGCGGGGAGCAGGCCCACGCGGCCGAGCGGAGCCCGGTGGCCCCGGTGCCTTCGGCGCGCCCGCAGGCCGGGCAGGAAAGCGCGGTACGAGGCGCCGCACGGGACGAGGTACGGGCCACCGCACCAGACGCGGTACGAACGGTCACCGAACGGGCTGTCACCCCCGTACGGGACGTCGTACAGATGACCTCCCGGGCCCTCGACGAGACACGGGCCAAGGCGCCGGCGCTGCCCGCCGCCCCGTCCGTGCCCCTGCCGGAACTTCCCGAACTCCCCGAAGTCTCCGAGCTGCCCGTGCGTCCGCTGCCCGCGCCGGTCACCCCGGCACCCCGGCCGCACCGGCACACCGGCACGGCACCGACGGCGGGCAAGGGCGGCCACAGCACCACCGGGGCCGGCACCGAGGCCCGTACCGCCGTGCCCGCACGGCCGCAGGCCCCCGCGTACGGACCGGACGCCACGCCCGTCGCCCCGCAGTCCTCGGCGCACGCCCCCGTCCACCGCGCCACCGCACCCGTCGGCGCACCGGCCCGGCCCGCGCCCACCGGCGACCCGGACGGCGTGCTCGGCAAGCAGGCGGCCGACGGCACCGCATCACGCCACGGTGACGCACACGCCGTGACCCTCGACGGCCGGGCGCCGCTGCGGCTCCTGCCCGGCACCGCCGCGCGCGTCGACGCGTCCGGACCCCTGGAACGGCACCGGGACATCCCGGTCTTCCCCGGCTAGGCAGCAGGCCCCCTCCCCGCCACGGACCTGTCGCGCGGGGGCGGAACAGGTCTGCCCGCCCCGCCGGATCCGCCGGCCTCTCCGGCGCTCTCCGGACGGAACCCCCTAGCTGTTTCCGAAGGACTTGACGCACACATGAACAAGAACATCCGCCGCTCGATCGTGATAGCCGCCGGTGTCACCGGCGCATGGGCGCTCGGCTCGGCCGCGGCCAGCGCTGACGAGCTGTCCACCCCGGTGGTCTCCGTACCCGACGCCGACAGCAGTACCGGCACCGTCGCCGGGACCGTCGGCGGCGTCCTCACCGACGTCCACGACACCGTCTCCGACCTCACCGGCACGGCCACCTCGGTCACCTCGACCGTCTCGGGCACGGCGGCCAAGGCGCAGCAGCAGACCCGGACCGTCACCGGCACGGCCGATCAGGCGCGCCGCTACGTCGACGCGAAGGTCCCGGCCGCCGCGAAGATCAGGGGCGGCCAGGCCATCAAGGGCGCCCGAGCCGCCCGTACGGCCCAGGCGCAGGCGGAGGCACACGCGCAGCAGGCGCAGACGGACGGCGCCCCGGTCCACGGCCGGACCACGGCCCAGGCCGCCGAGGCGGCCCACACGGTCTCTCACCTCTCCGCGCCGTCCCCCCAGGACGAGATCGACTACCTCTTCGGCCCCCTCTCCTCCTTCGCCCCCGAGGTGGAGGAGGCGCTGGCCGCCGCCCAGACCAAGCTCCAGGCCACCCAGTCGGCCGCGCGCCTGCGCGCCGAGGGGATCGAGGGCGCCGTACGGACGACGGCACAGCAGAGCGTGGCCGGGGCGCAGGGCCGGACCGCCGGTGCGGTCGCCCTCGCGGGCGGCGAGGCGGCACGGGCGACCGGCGCCGCCGAGGCCACCGTCGCCTCCGTGCCCGCGCACGTCACCCGCACGGCCGACGGCGTCGAGCAGCGAGTCGTCGGCACGGTGCGGGCCGTCCCGGGCGCGGTCACGCCCGTCGTGGCCGAGACGACCGCCGCGGCCGTCCCGCCGGTGGCCTCCGCCGCCGTGACCGGCGTGCTGCCGGTCGCCGACGAGGCGGTCACGGGCGTGAAGCCCACTGCCGGTCACGCGGTCGCGGGCGCGTACGGCACTGCCTCGGCGGCGGTGGCGGGTGTGCATGGCACCGCTACGGGCGCGGTGGCGGGCGTCCAGCCGACCGCCGGGCACGCGGTCGAGGGTGTGTACGGCAGCGCCTCGGCGGCGGTGGGGACCGTCCAGGGGACCGCCACGGGGACAGTGGCGGGTGTCCTGCCGACCGCCACCGACGCGGTCGCCGGTGTGTACGGCACTGCCTCGGCGGCGGTGGCGGGTGTGCACGGGACCGTTACGGGTGCCGCGACCGGTGTGCACGGGACCGTTACCGGGACAGTGGCGGGCGTCCAGCCGACCGCCGGGCACGTGGTCGCGGGCGCGTACGGCACCGCCTCTGCCGCGGTCGCGGGTGTGCATGGGACCGCCGCGGGTGCCGCGACCGGTGTGCACGGTGTTGCCATGGGTGCGGTGGGTGAGGTGCGCGGGGTGGCCGTCGGCGGGGTCGGTGACGTGGACGGGGTCGGCAGCGGTGTCCTCGCCGATGCGCTGCCGGTTGCCGGTGGGCTCCTTGCCGATGTGCCTCCGTACGCCACCGGGCTGGCCGGGCAGGTCGCCCACGACACCGCTGACGCCGTGCTGCCGCCGGTCGCCGGGACCGCCGTGCACGGGGTCGTGCCGGTCGCGGGGCAGGCCGTGGCGGATGCGGGGACGCTCGCGTACGGCGTGGTCGGCGACGTGCAGCCCTTCGCGGGCGGGGTCGCGGGCGCCGTACCGCCGCTCGCGCACGGGGTGACGGGGCAGACCGGTGCCTTCGCGCAGGGCGTGATCGGCCAGGTGCCGCCGTTCGCGGCCGGAGTCACCGGTGCCGTGCAGCCGGTCGTCGACACCGTGACCGGGACCGTGCGGCCGGTGGCCGACGGCGTGGGCGGCAGTGCGGCCGCGCTGGCGTACGGCGTGACCGGGGACGTGCAGCCCTTCGCGGGCGGGGTCGTCGGCGCGACCGGGCCGCTCACGCAGCAGGTCGGGCCCTTCGCGTACGACGTCGCCGCGACGGCCCGGGCGGCCGGCGGTCCGTCGGCCGGGCACGCCGTCGCCGGCGCCGAAGGGGTCGCCGGGTCCGTGACGCCCGGTTATGTCCAGGGGCTGACGTACGCGCACGGTGTGCAGGACGTGCAGCAGGGCATCCAGCAGCAGGGCTGAGCGCCCCGGACGGACTCCGCGGGGTGACCGACCCGAACGGCCGAATGCCATCGGCCCGTCCGGCCGGACCCCGCGGGAAAAGGGCGGGTGGTCCCCATTGGGGTGGGGACCAACCGCTCCGGGCTCTCAGGGCCCATCAGAGGCCTCACCGGGTCAACCCCAGCCCGGTGAGGCCTCGCACATCACCCATACGTCGGCACGCCGTGCCAGCAATCCCGGCATCATGTGACAGGTATCACCGCTCAGGTGTGACCCTCGATTTAGGGGCCTCCTGCAAGCAGCGATAACCTGCGAGACGGACATGCCGCGCGCTCGGACACCGTGTGCGCATCCCTTGTGACACAGCGGACGTCACGTTGCCCTTCGCGGCACGCCCACGCATCCAACGAACCGCGAGATCACTGATAGGGACGGAAGCGCGTGGACCTGTTCGAGTACCAGGCGAGGGACCTCTTCGCCAAGCACGATGTACCGGTGCTGGCCGGTGAAGTCATCGACACGCCTGAGGCGGCGCGCGAGATCACCGAGCGGCTGGGCGGCAAGTCCGTCGTCAAGGCGCAGGTGAAGGTCGGTGGTCGGGGCAAGGCCGGTGGCGTCAAGCTGGCCGCCTCCGCGGACGAGGCCGTCGCCCGCGCGACGGACATCCTCGGCATGGACATCAAGGGCCACACGGTCCACAAGGTCATGATCGCCGAGACCGCTCCGGAGATCGTCGAGGAGTACTACGTCTCCTTCCTCCTCGACCGCGCCAACCGCACCTTCCTCTCCATCGCCTCCGTCGAGGGCGGCATGGAGATCGAGGAGGTGGCGGCCACCCGTCCGGAGGCCGTCGCCAAGACCCCGATCAACCCGATCGACGGCGTGGACGAGGCCAAGGCCCGCGAGATCGTCGCGGCCGCCAAGTTCCCGGCCGAGGTCGCCGACAAGGTCGCCAACGTCCTCGTCAAGCTGTGGGACACCTTCATCAAGTCGGACGCCCTCCTGGTCGAGGTCAACCCGCTCGCGAAGGTCGCCTCCGGCGAGGTCATCGCCCTCGACGGCAAGGTGTCGCTGGACGAGAACGCCGAGTTCCGTCACCCCGAGTACGAGGAACTCCACGACAAGGACGCCGCCAACCCGCTCGAGGCGGCAGCCAAGGCGAAGGGCCTCAACTACGTCAAGCTCGAGGGCGAGGTCGGCATCATCGGCAACGGCGCGGGCCTGGTCATGTCGACCCTGGACGTCGTCGCCTACGCCGGTGAGAACCACAAGGGCGTCAAGCCCGCCAACTTCCTCGACATCGGTGGCGGTGCCTCCGCCGAGGTCATGGCGAACGGCCTGGAGATCATCCTCGGCGACCCGGACGTCAAGTCCGTCTTCGTCAACGTCTTCGGCGGCATCACCGCGTGCGACGCGGTCGCCAACGGCATCGTGCAGGCCCTGGAGCTCCTGGAGTCCAAGGGCGAAGAGGTCACCAAGCCGCTGGTCGTGCGTCTGGACGGCAACAACGCCGAGCTCGGTCGCAAGATCCTTGACGACCGCAACCACCCGCTCGTGCAGCGCGTGGACACCATGGACGGCGCGGCCGACAAGGCCGCCGAGCTGGCTGCTGCCGCGAAGTAAGGGACGAGGTCACACACAACCATGGCTATCTTCCTCACCAAGGAATCCAAGGTCATCGTCCAGGGCATGACCGGCTCCGAGGGCCAGAAGCACACCAAGCGCATGCTGGCTTCCGGCACGAACATCGTCGGTGGCGTGAACCCGCGCAAGGCGGGCCAGAGCGTCGACTTCGACGGCACCGAGATCCCGGTGTTCGGCTCGGTGGCCGAGGCCATCGAGAAGACCGGCGCCGACGTCACGGTCATCTTCGTCCCGGAGAAGTTCACCAAGGACGCGGTCGTCGAGGCCATCGACGCCGAGATCCCGCTCGCGGTCGTCATCACCGAGGGCATCGCGGTGCACGACACGGCCGCCTTCTGGGCCCACGCGGGCAAGAAGGGCAACAAGACCCGCATCATCGGCCCGAACTGCCCCGGCCTGATCACCCCGGGTCAGTCGAACGCCGGCATCATCCCGGCCGACATCACCAAGCCGGGCCGCATCGGTCTGGTCTCGAAGTCCGGCACGCTGACGTACCAGATGATGTACGAGCTGCGGGACATCGGCTTCTCGTCCTGCGTCGGCATCGGCGGTGACCCGATCATCGGCACCACCCACATCGACGCGCTGAAGGCGTTCCAGGACGACCCCGACACCGACCTGATCGTCATGATCGGTGAAATCGGCGGCGACGCCGAGGAGCGGGCCGCGGCCTTCATCAAGGAGAACGTGACCAAGCCGGTCGTCGGCTACGTCGCGGGCTTCACCGCGCCCGAGGGCAAGACGATGGGCCACGCCGGTGCCATCGTGTCCGGCTCGTCCGGTACCGCCCAGGCGAAGAAGGAGGCCCTAGAGGCCGCCGGTGTCAAGGTCGGCAAGACGCCGACCGAGACGGCGAAGCTGGCGCGCGAGCTGCTGGCCGGCTGAAGTCACTCCAGCTGATTCCGGTGGGCCCGTTCCCCTGCGTGGGGGCGGGCCCACCGGCGTTTCCGCCGGCCACGCCGGTGGGCCAAAGGGGCGCGGGGAACTGGGGGAACTGCGTGACCAGCCACCACGCACCCGCAGCGCAACAGCCCGCAGCTGAGCGGCGGCGCGTCAGCGGGCCGTCGGCACCACGCGTTCCGGGCCGTTTGCCGCCTCTCGGTGGAGTCTTGTGCGCAGGGCCAGCTGCTCCCGGGACAAGGGGCCCATGACTGCCGGTGGGGGGACCCCCTGTACTGCCTGGGCCGGGGCGATGGGGGGCTCGTAGCGGGTCGGGGCCGTTCGTAGCGTGAGCGTCGTCGCGCCGATGATCGCGACCGTGAAGGCGATGGCCGCCCGGGTCCAGAAAAGGCTCCGGCGCTCGCCGCAGGTCCGCACCGTCGGCGGCCTGGCCGCGCGCAGGTGCTCCGTGGCGGCCAGTTCCGCGAGCCGGCGGTGCAGCGCGGCCGGATCGGCCAGCTCCGGTACCTGGGCGGCCACGGCAGCGCGCGCATGGGTCAGACGGTTCGCCGCCGCCGGGGTGCTCGCCTCCGTCTCCGCCGCCGTCTCCGGCAGGTCGAGGCCGACGCCGTCGTAGAGCACGAGTGTGCGCCGGTACGAGGGCGGGAGGTCCAGCAGGGCGTGCAGCAGCGCGCGGTCGGCGGGATCGGCGGGCGGGGGCTCCGGGGACCGGTGGCGCGGGCGGAATCGGTGCCAGGGGGAGAGGGCGCACTCGTACGCCATCGACCGCACCCACCCGGCCGGGTCCCGGTCCCGGGCCACCTCGGGCCAGCGCTGCCAGGCGAGTTGGAAGGCCTGCTCCACCGCCTCCCGGGCCAGCTCCCGGCGCCCGGTGAGCAGATAGGTCTGGCGTACGAGGGCGGGGGCGCAGAACGCGTACAGCGCGTCGAAGGCCTGAGCGGGTGTCAGGGCATACGCCTCCTGAGTCTGCGTCAGCGACCGGGACTCGGCAGGGCTCTCCGTCACAGGACACCACCCCTTCGTACGAAAAAGTACATAAACATATATTGAGCGACACATCGGAGGTTCGCCCGTTACGCCGGGAAAGCGCGTGTCGTTGGGAGCATGGCGGACGTGACCCTGATGACCGCTCGCCGACCGTTGTTGCCGCTCCTGCTCCTGCGGATGCGCAACCGTTCGCCCGGGCTGGGTGAGAGCCTCCTGGGCGGCGCGGTCGCCGCCGGGCTCGGACTCGGCTCGCTCGCCGTGCTCGTCCTGGGGCTGTGGATCAGCTCGCCGTACCCCGACAGCGGGCCGGGCGGCGCGCTGCACATCGCCGCCGCGCTGTGGCTGCTGGCGCACGGGGTCGAACTGGCCCGCACCGACACGCTCTCCGGCGCGCCCCAGCCGATGGGCGTGACCCCGCTGCTGCTCCTCGCGCTGCCCGTGTGGCTGCTGTACCGGGCGGCGCGGGAGGCGACGGACGTGTCCGCCGAGCCGGACGGCCCGCCGCCGGTTCCGGCCGGTACGGCGTGGACGGGGGTCGTGCTCGGCTATCTGATGGTCGGCGGCGCGGCCGCGCTGTACTGCTCGGGCAGCGAACTGCGGCCCGAGTGGGGCTGGGTGACGGTGTGCCTGCCGCTGGTCGCCGCGAGCGCGGCGGCGGCCGGGGTCTGGTCGGCGTACGGCTGTCCGAGTGATCCGGTGCTCAGCCTGCTGCTGGTGCTGCCGGAGCCGGTGCGGCGGCTGCTGTCCGGGGCGGACGCGCGGGTGCGGCTGGGTACGGCCGTACGGGCCGCGGGCGCCGGGACGACGGTGCTCTTCGGGGGCGGGGCGCTGTTGCTGGGGGCGTCACTGGTGCTGCACGGCGAGGCGGCGCGGGCGTCCTTCGTGCAGCTGACCGAGGGCTGGACCGGACGGTTCGCGGTCCTGCTCCTCGGGGCCGCGTTGATCCCCAACGGGGCGGTGTGGTCGGCGTCCTACGCCCTCGGTCCCGGCTTCGTCCTCGGCGCCGGACACCTGGTGTACCCCTTCGCCTCCGACCCCGCCCCGCTGCTGCCGCCGTTCCCGCTGCTCGCGGCGGTACCGGACGCGGGCGCCGGGACGCCGCTGAACTGGGCGGCGGGACTGGTGCCGGTGGCGGCCGGGGTGACGGTCGCGTGGTTCGTGGCACGGGCGGCCGTGGCGCGCGGGGGTCAGGCGGAGGGGGAAGGGGCGGAGCCGGGGCAGCCGTCGATGCGCTGGTCGGCCGGGCGGACCGCCGGGGTGCTGGTGCTGGCGGGGCTGGTGTGCGCGGTGGTCTTCGCCCTCCTCGCCGGGCTGTCCGGCGGCCCACTGGGCGTGGCCGCGCTGGCCGGCTTCGGCCCGGTGTGGTGGCAGAGCGGGGGAGCGGCCGGGCTCTGGATCGTGGTGACGGGGCTGCCGGTGGTGCTGGTGGTACGGGCGTGGCGGATGCGGAGTCGGGGGGCGCGGGGCGCGATCCCGGGGCAGGGGACGGAGAGCGCGAGAGAGGCGGCGAAGGAGGCCGAGGGGGAGACCGCGAAGGACGCCGGGCAGGAGTCGGCGAAGGACACCCGGGGCACGTCGGGCAAGGCGGCGAAGGGCGCGTCGAGAAAGGCTGCGAAGGACCAGGCCCACCCGGAGCCGGCGGTCACCGCCACCGAGCCGGACGAGGCCGAGCTGTACGACTTTCTGCCCGCCGACGACCCGTTCGCCTCGCCCTGGCCCGACGACCTCGGAGCCGGACGATGCGCCCCCGCCGACCGGCCACCCTTGCCGGAGCCGTCACGCCCCACGGACCCCACGGACGGCACGCACCCCACGGACACGCCTCACCCGCCCGCCGAGCCACCCGTCCCACCCGACGCATCCGACTCACCGGGCACCGACACGGTCTAGGGGCGCTCTGCCTGAACCTCGATCACGGACGCGAAGAATGACCAAGGCCGTGCTCGGCAGCTGATCCGGACGAAAGCGTCTAGCTGTTCTCGACCCCCAGCACGCCCCGCAACTCCTTCGGCAGAAGCTGGTCGCAGGACTGTTTGGCCTCGTGGGTCAGGGCGTCGCTGACGCAGGTGTAGTAGTCGCGGTAGACGAACTGCACGGTGAAGCTCGTACCCACCAGGACCAGGGCCAGGGACGCAGTGACCAGGCCGCCGATCGCCGCCGTGACCTGCGGACGGGCGCCCGCGGGGGCGGCGGGAGCGTCCGGGCCCGGGGTGCGGGGCTTGGCGCGCAGGGCGCTGATGCCCCAGTACAGGGCCAGCGAGCCCAGCAGCAGGGCCACGTACGGCCAGCTGAACAGGACGAAGAAGACGGCCCACATACCGGAGAGAAGCGCATAGCGGGCGCGGCGCTGGGCCGGGTCCGTCGGGTCCCAGCGCATGCCGGGCCCGGTCGGGCCGCCCGGGCCCTCGGGGCCGCCGCCGGGGCGTTCGCCGAAGCCGCCGGGGGAGCGGCCGGGCTGGTGGTCGCTCCACTGGTTGCCCCAGGGGGAGCCGCCTCCCGAGCCGCCCGCCGGGCCGGAGCCCGGGGATCCCTTGGGGTGGCGGGGCTGCCACGGCCGGTCGGGGGCACCCTCCGGCGGCGGCGCGAACGGGTTGTCGTCCTGCTGCTCACCGCCGCGCCCGTCGCCGTCCCGCGTGCCCGTGGGTGCCTCGGGCGGCGAGGCCGGCCGCTCCCGCAGCAGCACGGCGCCACGCTCGCCTCCCTGGGCCGGGCGCGGGGGGAACGTGAGGAGTCGCAGGCTGCGATCGGGCATCAAAAGAGCGTCTTCCCCTAGGTGAGTACGGCAGTCCGACGAGAGCTTCCACCCCGTGAACGCACCGCACGACGACCGCGTTCCCGAGGCTGCTCGTTCTCGATTCCTCCCGAACGCTACCTTCCGGCCAAGCACCCGTCCCGTGGGGGCCTTCCGGAGTGCCGGTATCGTTGCTGGCGGTCGGCCGCTTCGTAGACTTCCCCGTATCCCGGGGCGCGATGCATTCGTACGAATGTACAAAGCGTCGGCCGGACACACCGCCGTCCCGAGAAAGGGCCTCACCGTGGCCGCCACCCCCGCCGGCCCAGCGGCCGAGCGCCTCGTCGTGCTGGTCTCCGGATCCGGCACCAATCTGCAGGCGCTGCTGGACGAGATCGAGCGCACCGGAGCCGAGTCGTACGGCGCGCGGATCGTCGCCGTCGGGGCGGACCGCGACGGCATCGAGGGGCTCGCCCGTGCCGAGCGGGCCGGGCTGCCGACCTTCGTGTGCCGGGTGAAGGACTTCGCCACCCGCGAGGAGTGGGACGCCGCCCTCGCCGAGGCCGTGGCCGGGTACGAGCCCGACCTCGTGGTCTCCGCCGGGTTCATGAAGATCGTCGGGAAGGAATTCCTCGCGCGGTTCGGCGGGCGGTTCGTCAACACGCACCCGGCCCTGCTGCCCAGTTTTCCCGGGGCCCACGGTGTGCGCGACGCGCTCGCGTACGGCGCCAAGGTCACCGGCTGCACCGTCCACTTCGTGGACGACGGAGTCGACACCGGGCCGATCATCGCCCAGGGCGTGGTCGAGGTCCGGGACGAGGACGACGAGAGCGCGCTGCACGAGCGCATCAAGGAAGTCGAGCGAAGGCTGCTCGTAGAGGTCGTGGGGCGGCTCGCCCGCAACGGCTATCGCATTGAGGGACGAAAGGTAGTTATCCAGTGACCGCCACCGCCGAGAGCACCAAGCGGCCCATTCGCCGGGCGCTCGTCAGCGTCTACGACAAGACCGGCCTGGAAGACCTCGCGCGCGGCCTGCACGAGGCCGGCGTGGAGCTGGTCTCCACCGGGTCCACGGCCGGCCGTATCGCCGCCGCCGGTGTCCCCGTGACCAAGGTCGAGGAGCTGACCGGCTTCCCCGAGTGCCTGGACGGCCGCGTCAAGACCCTGCACCCGAGGGTGCACGCGGGCATCCTCGCCGACCTGCGTCTGGACAGCCACCGCGAGCAGCTCGCCGAGCTGGGTGTCGAGCCGTTCGACCTGGTCGTCGTCAACCTCTACCCGTTCCGCGAGACGGTCGCCTCCGGCGCCTCGGACGACGAGTGCGTGGAGCAGATCGACATCGGCGGCCCGTCGATGGTCCGCGCCGCCGCCAAGAACCACCCGTCGGTGGCCGTCGTGACCAGCCCCGAGCGGTACGCCGACGTCCTCGCCGCCGTGCAGGCCGGCGGCTTCGACCTCACCACCCGCAAGCGGCTCGCCGCGGAGGCCTTCCAGCACACGGCCGCCTACGACGTGGCCGTGGCCTCCTGGTTCGCGTCCGGGTACGCCCCCGCCGACGAGTCGCCCTTCCCCGACTTCCTGGGCTCCACCTGGGAGCGCGCGCACACCCTGCGCTACGGCGAGAACCCGCACCAGCCGGCCGCCCTCTACGTCGACGCGGGCGGCTCCGGTCTCGCGCAGGCCGAGCAGCTGCACGGCAAGGAGATGTCGTACAACAACTACACGGACACGGACGCCGCCCGCCGTGCCGCGTACGACCACGACGAGCCCTGTGTCGCGATCATCAAGCACGCCAACCCCTGCGGCATCGCGGTCGGCGCGGACGTCGCCGAGGCGCACCGCAAGGCGCACGCGTGCGACCCGGTCTCCGCGTACGGCGGTGTCATCGCCGTGAACCGCCCGGTCAGCAAGGAGATGGCCGAGCAGGTCGCGGAGATCTTCACCGAGGTCATCGTCGCACCGGACTACGAGGAGGGGGCCCTGGAGGCCCTCACCAAGAAGAAGAACATCCGCGTGCTGAAGGCCCCGAACGGCCCGTGCAACCGGCTGGAGGCCAAGCAGATCGACGGCGGCGTGCTCCTCCAGGAGACCGACCGCCTCCAGGCCGACGGTGACGACCCGGCCAACTGGACCCTGGCCAGCGGCGAGGCGCTCAGCGAGGCGGAGCTGGCCGAGCTGGCCTTCGCCTGGAAGGCCTGCCGCGCCGTCAAGTCCAACGCGATCCTCCTCGCCAAGGACGGCGCCTCCGTCGGCGTCGGCATGGGCCAGGTCAACCGCGTCGACTCCTGCAAGCTGGCCGTCGAGCGGGCGGGCGAGGAGCGTGCCCGCGGCTCCTACGCGGCCTCCGACGCCTTCTTCCCCTTCCCCGACGGCCCCGAGATCCTCATCAACGCGGGTGTGCGGGCGATCGTCCAGCCCGGCGGCTCGATCCGTGACGAGCAGGTCATCGAGGCCGCCAAGAAGGCGGGCGTGACCATGTACTTCACGGGCACGCGCCACTTCTTCCACTGACGCCCGCCCCGGCGTGTTCGCCGGGCAGCTCGTCCTCGAGAACCGACCGACGGCCGCCGGCCCTCCCCCGAGGGAGCCGGCGGCCGTCTGTATGGGGGTGTGGTCAGCAGGAGGGGACGGGGTCGGTCTCGGAGGAGATGTTGTTGTCGCTCATCCAGCCCCACTTGCCGTTGTCCGCCTGGGTGTACAGCCAGCGGGTCGGGTGCGGTCCGCCGTGGTTCTGGCCTCCGTCGAACTTGCAGACGAAGAACGACGGGTTGGAGTACATGCGGCCGATGACCTGGTTGGCGTTGGCACCCGCGTAGACGTTCGAGCCGGTGGCGTTGTTGCAGTACCAGACGGATCCGTCCTGCCAGCACGGGTTCGCGGCCTGGGCGCTTCCCGCGCTGCTGAAGAGGAGGCCGGCCCCGGCGGTGACGGTGGCGGCGCCCACGGCGATGGCCTTGCGGTTGAACTTCATGGTCTTGTCCCCCTGATGGTTCAGGTTGCCCACCGACGTTGGTGGACGTGGACAACCGTGCCCCTTCCACGACCGCGCGGGTACCTCGGAAGTCTCAGGGTCACTTCTTGCCCGGGGGCGTGTACTCCTTGAGCCAGTGGGCGACACGGGCGGAGTAGTCGCTGTACTCCGGGGGAACTCCGCCCGTGTCGTTCACCTTGCCGTACGAGGTCTGGTAGGCGGCCGCGACCAGTACCCGCTTGTCCCCGGGCAGGCCGGCCTTCAGATGCGGATCGATGAAGCAGAGGTAGCGGCCCATGGACTTGATGGACACGGAGGGGGACAGGGGAGGGGTGGGGGTCGCCGGGGCGGGGATGCCGTCGTCCCGCATCCACCAGCGCAGGACGCGGGGTGTCCAACGGGCGATGCCGAACTCCTGCTTGCCGGGATCGGAGAGGTCGGGGTTGAAGTTGCTCCCGGCCTTCAGCATCGCCGCGATCAGGGCGGGCGTGACGTCCGGGCGGGGGCAGATGTGGGCGGAGTCGACAATGAGCTTGCGGTAGACGACCGGCACGCCCTTGTCGGTACGGAGCTCCGAGGCGCCGTAGGAGGCGAGGGCTGAATGGTCGGTGCCGCCGCCGTGCCCCGTCCAGGTGCTGACGCCGTAGCCGAGGGCGGCGACGGCGACCGTGGCGGCCACCGTGCCCAGCACGACACGCGGCCTGCGGGCGCGCGGGATGCGCGGCGAGCAGCCGCTGCCGGCGGCGGCCTCGACGCGGCGCAGCAGCGCCTCGGTGCCGATCCGGTCGGCGTGCGTACGGGCCAGAGCGCACCGCACGATCTCCCGCCAGGCATCCGGGAGTTCGGGCGACAGGCGCAGCTCGTCGGTGCCGCGCGCGTAGGCGACGGCCGCGTCGCGGCGGGCGCTCGGGGTGCCGCCGGGCAGCGGGAAGGAGTCGGTGAGGACGAGGTGCGCGAGCACGCCGAAGGCCCACACGTCGGCCGACGGGCGGATACGGCGGCCGCGTTCGCCGATCTCCGACCACAGCAGCTCGGGCGGCGTGTAGTCGGGGGTGGAGAAGGCCGGGGTGTAGGCGTGGGTGCCCTCCAGCTCGGCGGCCATGTTGAAGTCGGCGAGCCGGGCCGAACCGTCCTGCATCAGCAGCACGTTGGCCGGCTTCAGATCCCCGTGCACCCAGCCCGCCCGGTGCAGCTGCGCCAGCCCCTCGCAGATGTGCGTGAGCAACGCGGGCCCGTCGCCGGGCCGGGGCGAGGCGGCGAGGCGGGCGGACAGCGAACCTTCCGCCTTTTCGAGTACGAGGACGGTGGCGCCGTCGAGATCGGGGCGCTGCGGGTCGTCCACGACGAGGGTCTCGTACATCCGCACCAGGCGTGGCCGGGTGAGCCGGCGGTGCAACTCGACCTCGCGCTCGACCAGGTCGCGCAGATGAGCCAGCTGGCGCGGGGTCCCGGTGCCGGTGGGCAGGAACTTCAGGGCGGCCGTGCGCGGCAGTTCGCCCTCGCCGGCGCGCCGGGCCGCGTAGACGCTGCCGAAGGCACCGGTCGCGATCGGCTCGCGCACCTCCCAGACGCCGACCCGGTAGCCCTTCGGTACGGATACGGCGTACGGCTCGGTCACCGTGCCGCCCGCGCGGACGGCCCGGCCAGCACGACCAGGTCGTCCTCGCACACGAGGTCGAAGCGGAGCGCCAGGGAGACCAGGGACTCCTTCTTGCCGTTGAGGCGGGGGCCCGGGTCCGCCGTATCCGGGCCGGGCTTGAGGCGGAGCTTCACGGCCAGGTAGTCGATGTTCCACTGCACCGAGGTGCGGGAGGCGGCCGGCCAGACGGGGCGCAGCCGGTCGACGACCTGGTCGACGGTGGGCAGCGGGGCGTGCGGGTCGCCGCGCAGCCGCGGTTCGCACAGGGCGGCCAGGACGGCGAAGTAGCGCTTGGTGCGGTCGACGGAGAAGGCGGGCGCGGTGGTGTCGCCGTCCGGTCCGGCGCCCTCGCGCAGATAGTCGTGGCGCGGCGCCCACACCTCGATGGTCAGCAGGTCACCGGCGGCGGGCAGCACGATCCGTGAGAACTCGAAGGGGACGGGCGCGTCGAGTCGGCCCGGGCCGACCTTGATGTGCTCGCCGGCGCCCTCCGGGTTCTCCACGACGTACGTCGCCTGCGCGGACAGGTTGCTCAGTATCCAGAAGGCGCCCTGTGCGGTGAGTTCGCCGGCCCCGCGCGAGACCCCGTCGTGCGGGATCGGCAGGTCGTTGCCGGGCGCCCGCCCGAAGGTGAGGCGCTCGCCGGGAGCGAGCCGGATCTGGGCGGGCCGGTGTTCGTCCTCCGGGGTCGGCGGAGGTACCACGATGATGCTGTACAAGGTGCGTCTCCCCGTGCCTGACGGCTACCCCGGCCAGCCTAGGGGGACACGCCGGGGCCGTGTCCCCCCTGCACGGGTGAACACGGCCCTTGAGAGTGAATGGCGCGAACTGTGCTGCCGCGCGCGCTCGCTAGTCCTTGACGACGATCGAGCCGCACACCTTGTCGGAGAACGTCTGGCGCTTGGCGTCCCAGGCCGGCCACAGGTAACCGAGGTAGCAGGGCAGGCCGTCCAGGAAGTGGGCCAGCTGGCGCACGAACGCCATGCCTCCGCCGAGCGGCTGCCCGGTGTCCTCCTTGAGCGTGCGGGTGCCGACCACCTTCTTGCCGACGGTCTGGCCGGTCCTGCCCTCCTGGATCACCTGCCAGATGAGGACACCGATGCCGGCGACGAAGCCGAGGAGCGCCAGGGCCGGAACCTTCGCCGCGACGCCGATGCCGGCGAGGGGGAGGTAGGCAACCAGGTACAGGATCACGTCGATCAGCTTGCTGAGAAACCGCTGACCCCAGTTCGCGTACACCGGCTGCTGCATCCCGTAACCGGCCTGCTGCGGGTAGCCCGGGTAACCCTGCGGGGCCTGCGGGTAGCCCGGCTGCTGCGGGTAGCCGTAACCCTGCTGCGGCGGGACGCCCTGCGGAGCCTGCGGGTAGCCGGGCTGCTGCGGGTAGCCGTAGTTCGGCTGGGGGTCCTGGGGCTGGCCGTAGGGGTTGGGCGAGCCGAAACTCATGGCGGGTTTCCTCCGTTGACACTGCGGGGACGACGCGGAAGGAACGGAGGAACGTCAGGATATGAGCGGTTTGCCCCCCAACCGGACCGCGATGCTGCGCCGCTCATCGTCGTAGGAAAGGCCGATTATTGTCCAGCCGGATTCGCAAGGTGTTGTGCAAGTGCAACATCATCGATCAAGGACGGGAGCCGGCGGGCAGGCCCGGGCGTACCCGGATTGGAACCGGGAGCCGGTCATCCGCGAGGATGGTGTCATGACCGCCCAGATTCTCGATGGCAAGGCCACCGCAGCCGCGATCAAGTCCGATCTGACCGCCCGCGTGGCGGCGCTGAAGGAGAGGGGCGTCACGCCCGGCCTCGGCACGATCCTGGTCGGGGAGGACCCCGGCAGCCAGAAGTACGTCGCCGGCAAGCACCGCGACTGCGCCCAGGTCGGCATCGCCTCCATCCAGCGCCACCTGCCGGCCACGGCCACCCAGGAGGAGATCGAGGCGGTCGTCCGCGAGCTGAACGAGGACCCGGCCTGCACCGGCTACATCGTCCAGCTCCCGCTGCCCAAGGGCATCGACGAGAACCGCATCCTGGAGCTGATGGACCCGGCCAAGGACGCGGACGGCCTGCACCCGATGAACCTCGGCCGTCTCGTCCTCAACGAGCCCGCGCCGCTGCCCTGCACCCCCAACGGCATCATCTCCCTGCTGCGCGCCCACGGCGTCGAGATCAAGGGCGCCGAGGTCGTGGTCGTCGGCCGGGGCGTGACCATCGGCCGCCCGATGCCGCTGCTGCTCACCCGGCGCAGCGAGAACGCCACCGTGACCCAGTGCCACACCGGCACCCGTGACCTGTCCGCCCACCTCAAGCAGGCCGACATCATCATCGCGGCCGCCGGCTTCCCGCACCTGATCCGCGCCGAGGACGTCAAGCCCGGCGCGGCCGTCCTGGACGTCGGCGTCTCCCGCAACGCCGAGGGGAAGATCGTCGGCGACGTCCACCCGGACGTGACCGAGGTGGCCGGCTGGATCTCCCCGAACCCGGGCGGCGTGGGCCCGATGACCCGCGCGCAGCTGCTGGTCAACGTGGTCGAGGCGGCGGAGCGCAGTGCCGGCTGAGGACACTCACCACCGCACCGGGCCGGCCTCCCCCGACGCCGACGGGACCAAGCGGACCACGCGCCGCTTCCCGCGGTTCACGAAGGACACCGCGCGCCCCGAGGGCGGCGGCCGGGCCGCTCCCGGCGATGCCCCGGCGCCCGCCCGGCAGTGGCCGATGCTGGTCGTGCTGGGCGCGGTCGCGCTCGGCCTGCTGCTGACCGCGCTCGACGTCTTCCGCTGGGGCACCCTGCTGATCGGCGCCGCCCTGCTGGCCGGCGCCGTCATGCGCTGGACACTGCCCCGCGTCGGCATGCTCGCCGTCCGCTCGCGCTTCACGGACATCGCCACCTACGGGATATTGGGCCTCGCGATCATCCTGCTGACGATGATGGCCCAGCCCAAGCCGTGGCTGGAGATCCCGTTCCTGAAGGACACGTTGCACTTCACACTCACGAAGTAGCACCGCCCGCACGACGGTGGCCCGCGCCTCCCCCGGGGGCGCGGGCCACCGGCATGTCCCCGTCGCCGACGCTACGGCGGCCCGCCGGGCCCCCGCGTCCCCCTCCGGGCTGACCTCCCCCGTCCGTCGGGGGAGGTAGCCGCCGCCGGCCTGCAACTTCCGTGGTACCGCCTCGGGTTGACTCCCCGGCCCCGCTTTCGGCGTTACCCTGCGGCGATGCGCCCGAGGACCCCCCGCCCGCTCGCCGTGGACACGCTGATCGCGGTCGCCATGGCCGTGGTCGCCGTCCTGCTGGGGCAGGAGTCGCGGTCGCAGGGCTGGCCGGAACTCGACGCCCGCGCCTACGCCCTGGTCGCCCTCGCGCACCTGCCGGTGGCGCTGCGCGGCCGGTGGCCCGTCGGCGTCTTCGCCGCCGTCCAGGCGGCCGCGCTCGTCTACACCACCCTCGGCTACTGGCCGGTGGTGTGCACCTTCGGCTCGATGCTGGCCCTCTACACGGTCGCCTCGGTCCGCCCGGTGCGCACGGCGCTCGCCTGCGCGGCCTGCATGACCGCGCTCTGGGCCTACGCCGGGGTGGTCAGTCACACCCCGTCCATGGCCTCCGTGCTGGGGCAGGCGCTGCTGTACTGCTCGGTGCTGGTCTGGTTCGGACACCTGGCCCGCCGCTCCGCCGAACTCACCCGCCGGCTGCGCGCGGAGCAGGCCGAGCGGGCCCGGCGCGCGGTCGCGCAGGAGCGGGGGCGGATCGCGCGGGAGCTGCACGACGTGGTCGCCCACCACATGTCGGTGATCTCCGTCCAGGCGGGCCTGGCCCGCTTCGTCTTCGACTCCGACCCCGGCAAGGCCCGCGGGGCGCTGGGCACCATCGGGGACACCAGTGGTGAGGCCCTGGAGGAGCTGCGGCGCATGCTCCAGGTGCTGCGCGAGGAGGACCCGCAGGCCCCCGAGGGCGCGCCCATGCCCACCCTGGCCCGGCTCGGCGACCTCGTGGACCGGGTACGGTCCGGCGGCCTCCCCGTGGACCTGGCCGTCGAGGGCACCGAACGGCCGCTGCCGCCCGGCGTCGAACTGTGCGCCTACCGCGTCGTCCAGGAAGCCCTCACCAACGTCCTCAAACACGCGGGCCCGGCACGCGCGCGCGTGCAACTCCGCTACGGATCCCACGACCTGACGGTCCGCGTCACCGACGACGGGGAGGGGGTGAATCCGGACAGAGTCTCCACGGGCGCCGGACACGGCTTGATCGGCATGCGCGAACGGGCCAAGCTCTACGGCGGGGCGATCAGCGTCGGCCCACGCGCCGAGGGCGGCTACCAGGTCCAGCTGACCCTGCCCACCTCGGCCACGCACACACGGCGGGGGGACGACCGTACGCGATGACCAGAGTGCTCGTCGTCGACGACCAGTTCCTCATCCGGGCCGGACTGGTGGGCCTGCTGGACGCCGTGCCCGGTTTCGAGGTGGTGGGCGAGGCGGGCGACGGTGAGGAGGCCGTGCGGCTCGCCGCCGAGACCCGGCCCGACGTGATCCTCATGGACATCCGGATGCCCGGCATGGGCGGCATCGAGGCCACCGAGCGCATCCTCGCCGAGGCCGCCTCACAGCCGCCCCGGGTGCTCGTGCTGACCACCTTCGACCTGGACGAGTACGTGTACGGGGCACTGCGCGCCGGGGCCGCCGGGTTCCTGCTGAAGGACTCCGGGCCCGAGCGGCTGCTCGCCGCGATCACCGCGGTCGACGGCGGCGACGCCCTGTTCGCGCCCAGCGTCACCCGGCGCCTGGTCGAGGCCTTCACCCGCCCGCAGGCCCTCGCCGCCCCCGAGTCCGCGGAGCAGCCGCCCGACCTCGGGGTGCTCACCGCGCGCGAGACCGAGGTCCTCAGGCTCACCGCCCGCGGTCTGTCCAACGTCGAGATCGCCGACCGCCTCTACATCAGCGAGGCCACCGTCAAGACCCACCTCAACCGCACGATGACCAAGCTCGAACTGGGCAGCCGGGCCCAGGCGGTGGTGGTGGCGTACGAGACGGGACTGGTCACCCCGGGCGGCTGAACGTCCGGGAGACGCAGGGCAACGGCGGCCCGTCCCCTCCCCCGAGCAAGGACGAACCGCCGTCGGAGAACCAGACTTCCCGCTGTGAACGGCCTGTTCAATGCCTGTCTGTGCGCTGTGGCACGGAGGTGACCGTTCCGCCATCGTGTCCGCGCGCTGCCACATGTGGCGCCATCGTGTCGATGTACCGACTAATCGGGGATACGGTACGAAGACCCCGTGGAAGCAGGGGCACGCCTCACGGGACCGATGCTCCTGTGCGCCCCCACTCCGGGAACTGGGATCCTTAGTCAGCGCATCCCTGTGGGTAGCCAGAACGGGGCCGCGCCGGTGACCTGACCGGACCGGCCCGGGGCCACGTGCGGGGGAAGCGCGGGGAACCAACAGCACCAACCGGGGGGAATGAGGGGGAAGCAATGCCTCGATGGAAAGCCTTGCCGGACGAGCTGGATCCGCAGATCAAGGAGTTCACGAGCCAGTTGCGCCGGCTCGTGGACCGCAGCGGCCTGGGCATCGCGGCGCTGGCCGACCGGACCGGCTACAGCAAGACGTCCTGGGAGCGTTACCTGGGCGGCCGGCTCCTCGCGCCCAAGGGCGCGATCGTCGCGCTCGCCGAGGTCACCGGCACCAATCCGGTCCATCTCACCACCATGTGGGAGCTGGCCGAACGCGCCTGGAGCCGGGCCGAGATGCGGCACGACCGGACCATGGAGCAGATCCGTATCTCCCAGGCGCGGGCCGCGCTGGGGGAGTTCGGGGCGGCCGAGGCCGAGGGGACGAGCGGGACCAAGACGGCCCGCAGAGGCGCCGGTCCCCACCCGACCCCCGGCATCGCAGGACCCGCGGGGGTTTCACCGACCATCCCGCCCCAGCCGACGGCGTCCGAGGCCGACGCACCGGAGGACACGGACCGCCCCGCGGCGGCCGCCTCCGGACCCAACTCCTGGGGGCTGGCCGGCTACCAGGGCCCGTCGCCGGCGAGCGGCCGCCCCGGTGCCGGTGCACGGCCCTCCGGCACGCCGGACGCGCCCGGGTGGACGCCGGGTACGCCGAATCCCTACGACGTGCAGTCGCCGGGCACGCGGCCCGGCACCGGCGCGTCGGCCAAGGGGTCCGGGGGCAAGGGGCGGCTGACGATGTTCCTCGCGGGCCTCGTCGGTGTCCTCGTCGTCATAGCGGCCGTCTTCTTCTTCACCCACCAGGGCGGCGACAAGAAGCACGGCGCGGCCAAGTCGCCGTCCCCGACGGCCAGCACCGACCCCAGCCTGCCCGCCGGGGTCAAGTGCAGCGGCTCCGCCTGCACCGGCAAGGACGCGGAGGCCATGGGGTGCACCGGCGACCTGGTGACCACCGCGAAGACCGCCACCGTCGGCGCCACCACCCTGGAGGTCCGCTACAGCAAGACCTGCGGCGCCGCCTGGGGACGGATCACCCGCGCCGCCCAGGGCGACCGGGTCCAGGTCTCGGCCGGCAAGGCCCGCCAGACGGGTGACATCACCACCGCCGGGGACAGCATCGCCTACACCCCGATGGTCGCCGTGAAGGACGCGGCCGAGGCCAAGGCCTGCGCGACCCTCGCCTCCGGGCGGACGGGGTGCACCAAGTAGGCCGCAGGGAGAGGGGCGCGAACCAATTCGGGTGGAATTTCGGGGACGGAGGCATGGGCCGCCGGATCCTGGGCACGCGAACGTTACCCCCACGGGAGTCCGGTCAGCCGGTACCCCCCATGGCGGCCGTCTTCGTCCTCCTCTCCCGGACGGGCGGCCGCCACTTTCATAAACCCCGAGTCCGACTTGTGGGGTGAGCCACAGGGCCCCGGACATCTCGCATGCCGGATGCGCGATAGCCTGACCGCTGGATTCTCTTGACGCCAAGAGATCGATCATCCGCCGGGGCAGTGACGCCCCACCGCCAGCTGTCATACGGAGAACGCCATGACCCGCACTCCCGTGAACGTCACCGTCACCGGCGCGGCCGGCCAGATCGGTTACGCCCTGCTCTTCCGCATCGCCTCCGGCCAGCTGCTCGGCGCGGACGTGCCGGTCAAGCTGCGCCTCCTGGAGATCACCCCGGCGCTCAAGGCCGCCGAGGGCACGGCCATGGAGCTGGACGACTGTGCGTTCCCGCTGCTCCAGGGCATCGACATCAGCGACGACCCGAACGTCGCCTTCGACGGCGCCAACGTAGCCCTCCTGGTAGGCGCCCGTCCCCGCACCAAGGGCATGGAGCGCGGCGACCTGCTCTCCGCCAACGGCGGCATCTTCAAGCCGCAGGGCAAGGCCATCAACGACCACGCCGCGGACGACATCAAGGTCCTCGTCGTCGGCAACCCGGCCAACACCAACGCGCTCATCGCGCAGGCCGCCGCGCCGGACGTCCCGGCCGAGCGCTTCACCGCGATGACCCGCCTGGACCACAACCGCGCGCTGACCCAGCTCGCGAAGAAGACGGGTTCGACGGTCGCCGACATCAAGCGCCTGACCATCTGGGGCAACCACTCCGCCACCCAGTACCCGGACATCTTCCACGCCACGGTCGCCGGCAAGAACGCCGCCGAGGTCGTCAGCGACGAGAAGTGGCTGGCCGACGACTTCATCCCGACCGTCGCCAAGCGCGGTGCCGCGATCATCGAGGCCCGTGGCGCCTCGTCCGCCGCCTCCGCCGCCAACGCCGCCATCGACCACGTGTACACCTGGGTCAACGGCACCGCCGAGGGCGACTGGACCTCCATGGGCATCCCGTCGGACGGCTCCTACGGCGTCCCGGAGGGCCTGATCTCCTCCTTCCCGGTCACCACCAAGGACGGCACGTACGAGATCGTCCAGGGCCTGGACATCAACGAGTTCTCCCGCGCCCGCATCGACGCCTCCGTCAAGGAGCTCGAGGAGGAGCGCGAGGCGGTCCGCTCCCTGGGCCTCATCTGAGTCTGCCTCCGGCGTTTTCGCCGCGAGCCCGTGCGGGCCCTGTTCCGGTTTCGTCCGGAGCGGGGCCCGCGCCCGTTTTCATCGCTACTGTCAAAAGCAGTACAGGGAAGGGTGATTCGGGGGGTTCGTGATGAGCGGGCGGAGCGGATGGAGCGACCGGGAGGGCAAGGGCGAGGAGGGGGTCGGTTCGGATCACGGTCCCGGCGCCGATCACGCGCCCGGCGAGGAGAGAGGCCGGGCCGCCTGGACCGCCGATGAGTCGGTCACCCCGCCGCCCTGGGCTTCGGCACAGACGCGCTCGACCCCGCTCCCGCCGCCCTGGGCGTCCGCGGAGACCAGCACGGCCATGGTCCCGCCCGCGCCCGGTGGCGCCGACGTCCCGCCTCCGCCGCAGCCCTGGGCCACCGCTCACGCCTCGGCCGGCGGCCCGCCCGCGCCGGCCCCGGTCCCCCTGCCGTCCTACGCCCCCGTCCCCGCCCCTCGGCGGATCCAGGGCGGCCGGCTGATCGCCCTGATCGTCGCCATGGTCCTGGTCGGCGCCGGATCCGGCTTCGGGGTCTGGTACCTCGGCCGGGACCGCGGCGGCAGCGGCTCCCCGTCGGCATCGGCTCCGGCCACCGACGTCACCGTCACCGCCCCGACCTCCTCCGTCGGCACCACGCCGCCCCCGTCCCCGTCATCGACTCCGTCCGCGTCGGGGGGAGCCCCCGCGGGATACCGCCTCGTCCACGATCCCGTCGGCTACACCCTCGCCGTCCCCGAGGGCTGGACCCGGCGGCAGAAGCAGGGGGAGAAGGAGACCGTGGTGTTCTACGACTCCCCGTCCGACGGCCGCCAGCTGCAGATCTTCGAACTGTCCGAGACCACCGTGACCGAGTCCCTGGACCTCGCCGAGAACGACCCCGGTTACGGCTACTCCCGCGAGCCCGGCTACCGGGCCCTCGCGCGCCGCTCCGGAGACACCTGGGCCGAGCTGTCGTACCGCTACGACGACCGGGACAAGGGCGCCCGCCGGGTCGTCGACCACCGCTTCCAGGCGGCCGACGGCACGCTGTACGCGATCCGCTCCAGCGGGCCGGAGCGGCTGTCCGACGACCGGGTCCGCGCACCGCTCACCACGGCGTTGGCTGCGTTCTGCGCCACGGACGCGTCCTGCGCGCAGGGGGCATGAGCAAGCGTGTTCCGCGCGTGATCAGGAACGGCCCGGGCGGGCCCGGTTGGTGTGGGTCGTGGACCGTCAGGAGTGTGCGGGTTCCCGTTTCTCGGA
>NZ_KQ948018.1:391853-421345 GCF_001513965.1 Streptomyces cellostaticus
CGGTCCGGCTGCTGTATCCCGCGATCACCAGTGCCGTTGCCGCCAGGACCACCAGGGCGACCGTGCGCAGGGCCGGGCCCATGCCGTGGGCGAGGTCGGTGTGGGCGGACAGGACGGTTCCGGTGACCGCGACGCCCAGCGCGGCGCCGGTCTCGCGGGCGGTGGTGCCGAGGCCCGAGCCGAGGCCCGCCTGGTGGGCGGGGAGCGAGGTGACGACGCCGAGGGTCAGGGCGGGCATGGAGAGACCGGTGCCGGCCGAGATGACCAGCAGCCAGCAGGCGTACACCCCGTAGGGGGTGCCCGCGTCGGCGGTGGACACGCCGAGCAGGCCGAGGCCGATCAGGGTGAGTCCGGTGCCGATGACCGCGCGGGGGCGGCCCGCCCAGCGCGTGGCCAGCTTCTGGGCGACCGCCATGCCGACGGGCAGCGGCATGATCGCGACGCCGGTGACGGCCGCGCCGAAGCCCTTCAGGCCCTGCAGGTACTGGGAGTTGACGAAGAAGAGGGAGAACAGGCCGAAGAATCCGGTGGCCGTGCCGAGACAGGCGGCGCGCAGCCGGGAGGAGGCGAAGACGCGCGGGTCGAACAGCGGGGCGGCCGAACGGAGCGCGTGCAGCGTGAAGGCGGCGATCAGCAGGGCGCCCGCGGCGAAGGCGCCGAGGATGCGTGCGGAGGTCCAGCCGTATGTGGGGCCCTCGATGATGCCGAACAGGACCGCGACCAGACCCGCGGTGAGCAGCAGGGTGCCGAGCGGGTCGGGGTTGCTGCCGGTGGAGCGTTCGGTGCGCGGGACGGTGACGGCGACGGCGGCGGCGAGCACAGCGGCGAGCGGGACCATGACCGCGAACAGGGCGCGCCAGGACAGGAACTGGCCGGCCAGTCCGCCGCCCAGGTTGCCCGCCGCGCCGCCCAGGCCGATCGACAGGGTCCAGGCGGCCATCGAGCGGGCCCGGTGCTCGGGCGCGGACAGCTGCATCAGGATCGACAGGGTGGCCGGGGTGATCAGGGCCGCTCCGGCGCCGGACAGGCCCCGGCCCGCGATCAGCACGGCCGGGCCGGTCGCCAGCGCGCTGGTGACGGCGCCCGCCGCGAACAGGCCGAGCCCGGTGAGCAGCGCGCCCTTGCGGCCGTGCCGGTCGCCGAGCGCGCCGGCCGGGACGAGGAGCCCGGCGAAGACGATGACGTAGGCGTCGACCGTCCACAGGATCTCGCTGTGTGAGGGGTGCAGGGAGGACGAACTCAGCTGCGGTATCAGCAGGTTGATGGCGGCGACCATGCTCTGGGCGACCAGGACGCAGGCGCACAGCGCGAGCAGGGCAGGGCGTTTCAGGGCGTGCGCGGGCACGGCTCCTCCTGGGAGCTAGGCGGTTGGTGGGGGACGCCCTGCCACCGTAGGCTCGCCCCTGACCTGCTTTCCAGTGCAACCTTTGCAAGGGACACTTGCGCATGACGCAATCCACAGGACTGGACCTGAACCTCCTCCTCGCGCTGGACGTGCTGCTGGAGGAGCAGAGCGTGCAGGGTGCCGCCCGCCGGCTCCATCTGTCCGAACCGGCGATGAGCCGCACCCTGGGCCGGATCCGCAAGGCCCTCGGCGATCCGGTCCTCGTCCGGGCCGGGCGCCGGATGGTGCCGACGCCGCACGCGCTCGCCGTGCGGGCCGAGGTGAGCGCGGTGGTGGAGCGGGCCCGGGCCCTGTTCGCGCCGGGCCGGGACACCGACCTGCGCACGGTGACCCGCACCTTCACGATCCTCGGCCACGACGCGATCGCCGCCGCCCACGGTGCGACCCTCTTCGCCCGGGCCGCCCGCGAGGCTCCGGGCATCCGCCTCCGCTTCCTGTCCGAGAGCCACGTGGACACCCCGTTCCTGCGCCAGGGCACGGCCGATCTGGAGGTCGGGGTGATCGACTCGACCGCACCCGAGGTGCAGGTGGAGACGGTCTACGAGGACCGCGTGCTGGGCGTCGTACGGGCCGGACACCCGCTGCTCGCAGGGGAGTTGACGCCCGAGCGGTTCGCCGGGGAGGCGGGGCATCTCATCGTCTCGCGGCGCGGCAGGCAGCACGGGCCGATCGACGACGCATTGGCCGGACTGGGCCTGGGGCGCCAGGTGGTGGGCAGCGTGGGCACCTACCCGGCCTCGCTGTTCGTCCTGCGCGAGACCGACCTGATCGGGCTGGTCACCTCCTACGGCCGCCCGCTGGCCACCGCCCTCGGCCTGGTGACCTTCGACGTGCCGCTCGAACTGCCGCCTCTGAAGGTCGGACTGGCCTGGCACCCGCGCCACGACGCCGACCCCGCCCACGCCTGGCTGCGCGGCTGCGTACGGGAGCTGATGGAGCAGCGCTGCTCATCGGGCCCCGGAGGTCATTTCGACTTCGTCTGACCGTTCTTGAGTACCGCGTAATAGTCTTCGTAAGGAAGTTCGAGTTTGAACACCAGGCCGTACCGTTTCCGGATCCCGGCGACCGTGGCGGCCTTCGGCTCACGTACCGCGCGTGACACCGGCGGATCATTGACGAGGCCGGCGTAGGGCTCCTCGACCAGTCGGCGCGAAGCGCCGCCTCGTGTCGCGTCCCAGGTCAACGTCTGTCGGGACGTGGCCAGTTGAGTCGGCTCCGCCGCCTGCGGGCCCTGGGGGTTCGGGCCGTGTCCCCGGTAGTAGGCGACGAGCCGATTGCCGTGGTCGTCGTGGGTGAACGGGATGGACCGGCTGTGGTCGCCCACGGTCAGGATCCCGTCGAGGGCGTCGCCCATGTGCTTGGGGTCGGCGCCGTAGTAGGCGGTGATGTTCATCGAGCAGGCGATCTTGAGGTTGTCGGTCTTCTGCTGGAAGAACCAGCCCGGTCCCGATCCCGGCACGCACACGTCGTGTATCACGACCAGGCCCAGCGACAGGGGGGTGCCGTCGGCGTACGCCCGCGCCACGTCCCGAAGCCGTTTCTCCGTCCGCTCCCGCGCCTGGACCGCCTGGCCGCTCTCCCCGAGCTTGCGCAGCTGCTTCTCGCTGACGGCACGGTCCGGGGTCGTGGAACAGGCGGAGACGGCGAACAGGACGACGACCGCCAACGATCCCCACACGCTCTTCCGCATCGACAACTGCCTCTCCAACGTCGTACGCCCGGCCCGACCGTCACTGTCCAGCAGGACGGCCGGGCCGGGCATGAGTACCCGTACTCAGAACTCAGAACTCGGATGGCTCTACAGGCCCATGCCCGCCATCGTGCGCTCCAGGGCGTTCGCGTACAGGCGCGCGCCCCCGATCTTCGGGTGGAACGACTGGGCCGACAGGCCGTACTGGTTGATGAGCGGCCAGTCCTTGACCGGATCGTCGGACTTCACCAACGTCTTGACGATGCCGTGGACCTGCTCCGGGTCACCGCACACGCCCTTGCCCGCGAAGTCGGCCTTCGGGTTGGAGAACCACACGTTGATGCCCGAGGCCTTGGCGTCGTCGGCCGCGCCCTGCATCGCCGTCGACAACGTGTCGGCGGTGTCGTCGAGCCAGGCCGCGGATGCCTCGGACAGGCCGATGGCCATGCCGCTGAAGCCGATGTTCAGGCACTTTCCCTTGTCGGAGATCAGGGGCGGGTACCCCATCAGGACGATCTTCGCGTTCTGCGCCCTCTTGTGGATCTCCCTCAGGACCCGTGTGATGTCCTGCCGGACGACCTGGTTCATGAGGCCCGGAACGGCCGTCTCAAGCGGCTGTCCGAGGAACTGCTTGTCCCGTCCGTTGACACTGCCGTCCGCATCGTCGAACTTCTCGCCCTGGCAACTGCCGTTACCGATGGACAGCAGGCACTTCTGGACGATCTTGGCGAACCGGGAGTCGTTGCCGCCGATGGAGATCGTGACCAGGGTGGTGTTCTGGTCCAGATAGCCCTTGTCGAGCTGGGGCTCCTCACCGTTCTGGCTCTCACCCTTCGACAGAGCGCTGTCGTCCAGGTCCTTGGGCAGAACGTTGTAGGTGCGCGCACCCGAGCACGCGATCAGGTGGTAGTCCATGTTCGGGTCCAGCGCGTCGTCCAGCGCACCGATGGACTTCGAGCCCCCGGGCAGCTTCGCCTGGCGCGACCACGCCTGGGTGGAGCGGTGGCAGGCGTTACGGGCGTCGTCGTCGAGCTTGTTGCGGTAGTTGGTCTCCGGGTAGTAGTCCCGGTCGCCCTCGGAGGCGCCCTCGCCGGAGGAGTACGAGTCGCCCATCGCGACGACCACATTCTTCGGCTTGCCCGGCAGCGGCTGGAATGCGACCGAGCCCCAGGCGATGTCCTCGTCGGCCGTGCCGTCGTCGGTGACGTTCGACAGCATGACCGCCGGCCGCCCCGTGAAGTGGAACGCGCCGAGGCTCACCCAGCGTCCCGCGCGCTGCTGCACGGACCGCTCGGGGCTCTTGCTGTCGGTGTTGACGACGTGGTACTTGGCTTGCCTCGTCTGCGCGCCGGTGTCGGGCAGATG
The DNA here is from genome assembly GCF_001513965.1 of Streptomyces cellostaticus. Lineage (GTDB taxonomy): Bacteria > Actinomycetota > Actinomycetes > Streptomycetales > Streptomycetaceae > Streptomyces > Streptomyces cellostaticus. Next base: position 396,314 of record NZ_KQ948018.1, read on the forward strand.
CACCAGGATACGGGCCCAGCCGAGATTCTCCCCGAGGGTCCAGACGCCGTTGATGGCCATCCGGCCGCCGTCGCCGCCGAGATGCTGCGCGTCGCGGGTGTGGGCGTACCAGTAGTGGCCGCCGTATCCGCCGCCGACCTGGTGGAGGTCCTCCTTGCCCTCGAAGCGGCCGTCCTTGTCAGGGAAGAAACGGAAGCCGAAGGTTCCCGCCGATCTGGTGCTCGCGCAGTCGGACCATGTCGGCGTCCCGTCCGGCACCGAGGCCACGACCTTCGCCCCCGACGGTGCGCCGGTGCACACCGGGGTGCCGTCGTGCAGGCGGTGACCCTGCCCCGGCTCCGAGATCAGCGTCTGGTACTTGATGTTCTCGTGCCCGCAGGTGGTGGGGCACAGAGCCTTCCAGGTCACGTTGGGCTGGTTCCACCAGTACTGCTGGTAGCACTCCTTGTTCGGGCAGTTCGGCGGAACGTTCGGGTCGCAGTTGTTCTTGGTGTTGCAGAACGCGTCCAGCGGCGGGGAGACCTGGCTGCGGTCACCCTTGCTGATCCACCACGCGGGCTGGAAACCCGCCGTGTTGTACCCGGAATCGCCGAGCCAGTCCTGCTTGCCGTCGGTGCCGTAGGAGAAGCCGGTGTCCATGGACCAGGCGGCCCAGCCCATCACCTTCTCCTCGTACGGCCAGTCCTGCGGGTGCGCGGCGTCCTTGTTCGCGGTCGGGCCGTCCACGTCGGTGTCCATGAACGGGTGGCCCCAGCTCTTCTTGTAGAGCGGGTTGGCCGGGTTGTTGTACCAGCCCAGGCCCCAGTGGCCGTTGTTCTTGCCCGCGTCCGCGACCGGGTTGAAGCCGAGGTTGTAGTTCCACACGGCGGTGAACCAGTTCTCCACCATGGACGGGTCGTCGTTGTTGACGGTGACCGTCTGCCCGGCGGCGTGGACCTCGTTCCACTTGTCGGCGAGGATCTTCATCGCGGCGGCGACGTTCGTGGCGTAGTCGATCGCCACGAGCTTCTGCAGGCCCGGGGACAGGGCCTGCTCCTTGTGACCGTTGTCGTCCACCTTCTCGTGGCCGGCCAGGCGCATGCCGTCGGTGACCTGTCCGACGCCGTAGCCGCAGTCGGACTTGTCCCAGTGGATCTGCCAGTAGGCGTCCGGGTCGTTCTCGACGGCCTTGCGGCCGTAGTAGCCGTCCATCGCGGCGAGCGGGTTGCCCATCTGGCCGGGGATCGAACCGCCCTCGGCCTGCCACAGGTTGGACTCCTGCGCCATGATGCCGAGCAGCACGTTCGCCGGGATACGGCTCTTCCCGTCACCGCCCGTGAGCGTCGGCTTCGGGAACAGGCCCTGCGGGTCGATGGTGCCCAGGCCGGCCTGGCTGCGGTAGCCGCCCTGCCGGATCTTGTCCCCGTGCAGTTCACCGCGGACGGCCATGTCGACGGCCCACTCGACCTGGTTCGGCGTCGGCTGGAGCGCCTGCGCGTTCACGTCGTTGCGGGAGATGGCGCAGATGCGGTCGGTGTCGCGCGGATCGAACTGCGTGTTGGGGTCCGCGACCCGCGCCACCGAGGATCCCTTGCGCTTGCCGCCGGCGGCCGGGAACGCGGGGGAGGGGTTCTTCCCGCTCGACGCCGTCGCGTCCGCGACCGACTGGGTGACCTTCTCGCCGGTGGCGGTGGCCGTGCTGGTGACCGTCACGGCCTGGTCCCCGGCCACGGTCTCAGGGGTCGGCCTGGTGTCCTGCGGGGCCGGCTCGTTCTTGGTGAACCCCTCGCCCGCGCCCTTGATGTGCGCCAGACCCGCGCGGACGCCCGGCGTGAGGACCGGTTCGACCGCGAGGCGGCCCCGCGTGGAGATGTCCGTGTCGGCGGGGGCGTTGATCCGGGTCACTCCGGTGCCCTGCACCTTCGGGGCGCCCTTGGGGTGACCGGTGAGGAACACCCGGCCCGCCTCGCCCGGCATCAGGTCGAGGTCGCCCAGCTTCCCGGAGGCGACGAGGGCCGCCCTGCCGTGGCCTGACCACACCTTCGCCTGCGCGGTCTTCGCGTTCTTGCGGTCGACGAAGGCGATCTTCCCGCCCTCGGCGGGCCGGATGTCGAACGGGACGCTGTCCCCGGTGACGAGGTCCTTCACCTTGCCGGAACGGTCGATGTGGACCAGGTTGTGGCCGCGCGCGGCCACCGCTCCGTCCGCGACCGGCACGCCGCTGGTGATCTCACCCTTGACGGCCGCCTGGCCCAGGGACTTTCCGGCCGTGTCGACGGTCACCACACGGCTTCGCGTCTTGCTCGGGTCGTTCATCTCCCGGAAGGCGGTGAACGCGGCCGTGTGGGTCTGCGTGTTGCAGGACGGGTCGAAGTAGGCCAGGGACACGGTGAACGGCAGCTTCGTCACCTGCCCGTTGGCGGTGTTGACGATGGCGGCGAAGGCGCCGCCCTGCATCAGGTCCGGCTTGTTCGTGAAGGTGCGCGGCGCGTACACGGCCGCGACGTGGTCGCGGTCCATCACGCACTGGTTGCCGATCCACGAGTCCGCCGTCAGGCCCGGCTCGGACAGCTCGGCGGCGGTCTTCCACTCGTACGCCCTGCTGCTGTCGGCGACGAGGATCTTCAGCCCGCCGGTGTCGGCGGCGGCGGTCACAGCGCGGTCACCGCTGCTCTGCCAGCCCTTGCCGAGCTTGCTGTCCGGGTGCACGACGCGCGTGGGAGGTGTCGGTGCTGTCGGTTTGCCCTGTGCCTGCCCGTGGCCGGGCTGTGGCGCGGCGCCGGCGGGAGCGGCCTGGAGGAGGCCGCCGGTGAGGGCGGCGCAGACCACAACAGCGGCCAAGGGCGCGCGTGTTCGTCTTCTCGATCTCAAGAAAGAATCCCCGTGTTTCGTGGTCTCGTGCCCGGTCCGGGCACGACGTGGCCCACCCACCCCGGCCGGTACGGCCTGAAGGGCGGGCGGGAGCTTGGTGGTTGGTCGGCAGAGGCCTCGGCGGTCAGCCGGCAGAGTGCCTGGTGAGCGGCGCGCGGAGTCGAGAGCGGGCAGCAGCGGCCGCACCGCTGTTCATGAGACGCATGAGTCCCCCACCACATGTCACTGCATGGCAGACGGGGGCAGCACGGCGCGAACGGCCCGAAGCGATTCCCCCGCTGATGGTCGCGCGGCCACGGCGGTCCGGATGGGTCAGATCCGCTCCGTCGGAGCCGGGCCCCATCAATGCATGCCGCGGACACGCCAGACAAGAGAGATCGCGGCAGTTGAATATGCAACCGGCCACGGAAGAGAGGCTTCCGACCGTGTGTACGGGGCTAAGCGGAGGGTGTTCGACCGCCCTGTCTGCCTGGTGGTGCCTGTGTGGCGGCTGTGAAGGGGAAGGGCGGGAGGTGCCGGTTCCCGGCCTCGGCAGGTTGGCTTGTTTTGGCGCATGGATCGAGACAGCGCGGACTGTGATCGGCGGCCCGTTTTTGTCCGTTTTCGACCGCATTTTCAGTGACGCCGCGCACTTTGGGTCATCGATTGCGCATGCGATCCGAGCCCCCGGGGCAGGCGGTCACGGTCCCCGAGCGTGACACCTACGTGACGCAGGGGTACTGAACAGGAACGGAAGGCAATACCGATCATGGCGGACAGAACGGAACGACAGGCCCAGGCGACCATCCACGCGGGAGGCGAGTGGCTGGAAGCGATCTCCGGCGCCACGCGCGAGATCCTGGACCCCGCGGACGCCCGGCCGTTCGCCGTGGTCGCCGAGGGTGACGAGAAGGACGCGGAGCGGGCGGTCGCCGCGGCCCGGCAGGCGTTCGACCGCGGCCCCTGGCCCGGCACCCCCGTCGCCGAGCGCGCCGCCCTGCTGCGCCGCGTCGCCGACCTCCTCGTACGCGACCGCGAAGAGCTCGGCCTGCTGGAGAGCCGGGACGCGGGCAAGACCGTGGAGGAAGGGCGCGTCGACATCGACTGCGTCGCCGACGCCTTCCGCTACTTCGCGGACCTGGTCGCCGCCGAGGCCCCCGGCCGGGTCGTCGACGCGGGCTCACCCGACATCCACAGCGTGGTCGTGCATGAGCCCGTCGGCGTGTGCGCGCTGATCACCCCCTGGAACTACCCGCTGCTCCAGGCCAGCTGGAAGATCGCCCCGGCGCTCGCCGCCGGCAACACCTTCGTGATCAAGCCCAGCGAGATCACCCCGATGACGACCATCGCGCTGATCGATCTGCTGGCCGAGGCCGGGCTGCCCGCCGGCGTCGCCAACCTCGTCACCGGGCCCGGCCACACCGTCGGCGCCCGCCTCGCCGAGCACCCCGGCGTCGACCTGGTCTCCTTCACCGGCGGCCTGGTCAGCGGCACCAAGGTCGCCCAGGCCGCCGCCCCGACCGTCAAGAAGGTCGCCCTCGAACTCGGCGGCAAGAACCCCAACGTGGTCTTCGCCGACGCCTGTGCCACCGAGGAGGGCTTCGACACCGCCGTCGACCAGGCCCTCAACGCCGCGTTCATCCACAGCGGCCAGGTCTGCTCGGCCGGCGCCCGCCTCATCGTGGAGGAGTCGGTCCGGGAGCGGTTCGTCGCCGAACTCGCCCGCCGTGCCCAGAAGATCAGGCTCGGGCGCGGCACCGAGGACGGCGTCGAGTGCGGCCCGCTCGTCTCCGAGCAGCAGCGCGCCAAGACCGAGGGCTACGTCGCCTCCGCGCTGGCCGAGGGCGCGGTGCTGCGCTGCGGCGGCAAGCGCCCGGCGCCCAGTGCGGCCAGGCCCGGGTCCGGCTACTTCTACGAGCCGACCGTCCTCGACCACTGCCACCGCGAGATGAAGGTCGTACGCGAGGAGGTCTTCGGGCCGGTCCTCACCGTCGAGACCTTCCGCACGGAGGAGGAGGCGGTGTTCCTCGCCAACGACACCGAGTACGGCCTCGCGGGCGCCGTCTGGACCGCCGACGGCTCAAAGGCCCGCAGGGTCGCGGGACGGCTGCGCCACGGCACCGTCTGGATCAACGACTTCCACCCCTATCTGCCGCAGGCGGAGTGGGGCGGCTTCGGCAGGAGCGGTACGGGCCGTGAGCTGGGGCCGGCCGGGCTCGCCGAGTACCGCGAGCCCAAACACGTGTACCAGAACCTCGCGCCGAAGCCGGTGCGCTGGTTCGCCGGCTGACCCCCCCGGATCCACCCAGCCGTCCCCCCACCTGGAGTACCACCGCATGTCCCACCCCCTGTCCCACCCCCTGTCCCACCCCGTGTCCGACCCTCTGCCCGAGAACACGCACACCTACGACTACGTCGTCATCGGCGGCGGCACCGCAGGATCCGTCATCGCCTCCCGGCTGACCGAGAACCCGGACGTCACCGTCGCCGTCATCGAGGGCGGCCCCAGCGACGTCGGCCGCGACGACGTGCTGACCCTGCGCCGCTGGATGGGGCTGCTCGGCGGCGAACTCGACTACGACTACCCGACCACCGAACAGCCCCGCGGCAACTCCCACATCCGGCACAGCCGGGCCCGGGTCCTCGGCGGCTGCTCCTCGCACAACACGCTGATCTCCTTCAAGCCGCTCCCGTCCGACTGGGACGAGTGGGAGGAGGCCGGCGCCAAGGGCTGGGGTGCCGCCCCCATGGAGGCCTACTTCGCCCGCCTCCGCAACAACATCGTCTCCGTGGACGAGAAGGACCGGAACGCCATCGCCCGCGACTTCGTGGACGCCGCCCAGGCGGCGCTCGGGGTCCCGCGCGTCGAGGGCTTCAACCGCAAGCCGTTCACCGAGGGCGCCGGCTTCTTCGACCTCGCCTACCACCCGGAGAACAACAAGCGTTCCTCGGCGTCGGTGGCGTACCTGCACCCGGTGATGGACGAGCGGCCCAATCTCCACATCTTCCTGGAGACCTGGGCGCACAAGCTGGAGCTGAACGGTACCCGCGCCGAGGGCGTCCACGTGCGCACCAAGGACGGCGAGGAACTGCTGATCCGGGCCCGGGGCGAGGTCGTCCTGTGTGCGGGCGCCGTCGACTCGCCCCGCCTGCTGCTGCACTCGGGCATCGGCCCCCGCGAGGATCTGGAGGCGCTCGGCATCCCCGTCGTGCACGATCTGCCGGGTGTCGGCGAGAACCTGCTCGACCACCCCGAGTCGGTCATCGTCTGGGAGACCCACGGGCCGATCCCGGAGAACTCCGCGATGGACTCCGACGCGGGCCTGTTCGTGCGCCGCGACCCCGGACGCGCGGGCCCGGACCTGATGTTCCACTTCTACCAGGTCCCGTTCACGGACAACCCGGAGCGCCTCGGCTACGAACGTCCGCAGTACGGCGTCTCGATGACCCCCAACATCCCCAAGCCCAAGAGCCGTGGCCGGCTGTACCTGACCAGCGCCGACCCGTCCGTGAAGCCCGCGCTGGACTTCCGCTACTTCACCGACGAGGACGACTACGACGCCCGGACCCTGGTCGACGGCATCCGTATCGCCCGCGAGATCGCCGAGGCCGAGCCGCTCGCGGGCTGGCTCAAGCGCGAGGTCTGCCCGGGCCCGGAGGTCCTCGGCGACGCCGAGCTGAGCGAGTACGCCCGCAAGGCCGCCCACACCGTCTACCACCCCGCCGGCACCTGCAAGATGGGCGCCGCCGACGACCAACTCGCCGTGGTCGACCCGGAGTTGAAGATCCGCGGTCTCGACGGCATCCGCATTGCCGACGCCTCCGTCTTCCCGACCATGACCGCCGTCAACCCGATGATCGGGGTGCTCATGGTCGGGGAGAAGGCCGTCGACCTAATTGGAGGTGATGCGCGATGACGCTCACAGTCCCCACCCGCAAACCCCCCACCACCGGCACCCCCGTCTTCTCCGTGGACGGCCTCTGGAAGGTCTTCGGCCCCAAGGCCGACCGGATACCGGCCGACCCGGAACTGAGCACGCTGAGCCCCGCCGACCTGCGCTCCCGCACCGGCTGCACGGCCGCCGTCCGGGACGTCTCCTTCGACGTGTGCAAGGGCGAGGTCTTCGTGGTGATGGGCCTGTCCGGCTCCGGCAAGTCCACCCTCGTACGCTGCCTGACCCGGCTGATCGAGCCGACGGCCGGCACGATCGCCATCGACGGCGAGGACGTACGCGCCATGGACAAGGCCCGTCTGCGCGAACTGCGCCGCCACCGCGCCGCGATGGTCTTCCAGCACTTCGGCCTGCTCCCGCACCGCACGGTCCTGGACAACGTGGCCTACGGCCTGGAGATCCAGGGCGTCGGCAAGTCCGAACGGCGCGAGCGGGCCGCCGAGTTCGTCGCCAAGGTCGGTCTGGAGGGCATGGAGAAGCGTCGCCCCGGCCAGCTCTCCGGCGGCCAGCGCCAGCGCGTCGGTCTCGCCCGCGCGCTCGCCGTCGACCCCGAGGTCCTCCTCTTCGACGAGCCGTTCAGCGCCCTCGACCCGCTCATCCGGCGCGACATGCAGGACGAGGTGACCCGGCTGCACCGGGAGGAGGGCCGCACGATGGTCTTCATCACGCACGACCTCGCCGAGGCCCTGAAGCTCGGCGACCGTATCGCCCTGATGCGCGACGGCCGCGTGGTCCAGCTCGGCACCCCCGAGGAGATCGTCTCCTCCCCGGCCGACGACTACGTACGCGAGTTCGTCCGCGACGTCCCGCGCGAACAGGTCGTCACCTGCCGCACGGCCATGCGCCCCGCGTCCCCGCAGGAGGCGACGGACGGCCCCGCGGTCCGCCCCGACGCCCCGGTGGCAGAGGCGATCGAGGCAGTGGCCCACGCGGGAACTCCGGCACGGGTGATGGACGAGGGCACGTGCGTGGGGGTGGTCGACCACGAGCAGCTGCTGGACGTGGTCGCCGGCGTACCTGCGGGCAGTCGTGTCGGGCGAGCGACCCCACCCGCCCCCCGCACCAGCCCGGAGGACGTCTGATGGCAACCCTCACCGTCCCCACCCCCCGCACCGTCCCCGTCCTCAAGAGCCGGGCAGCGGCCAAGCTCCTCCTGCTCGCGCTCGCCGCCGCGGTCCTCGTACCCCCGCTCAACAGCCACTGGGGAGGCGGCGCCTGGCCGCACGCGCTGACCGTCGACCTCTCCAAACCCCTCGCCTCCGCGAGTGACTGGGTGATCGACAACCGGGACAGCCACCCCCTGTTCCTCTACTTCTTCGGCTACATCAGCAACGCGGTCGTCCTCTCCGTGCGCGCCGTCTACCTCACCCTGCTCGCCGCGGGCTGGACGGGCGTCACCGCCTTCGGCGCCCTGGTCGCCTGGCGGGTCGCCGGCGTCCGCCTGGCCGCCGGGACGGCCCTCGCCTTCCTGACCTGCGGTGCGCTCGGCATGTGGGTGCCGACCATGCAGACCCTCGCGCTGATGGTCGTCGCCGTCCTCGCCTCCGTGGCCGTCGGCGCCGTGCTCGGCCTCGCCGCCGGTCTCTCCGACCGCCTGAACCGCGCCCTGCGCCCGGTCCTGGACACCATGCAGGTGCTCCCGGCGTTCGCGTACCTCCTCCCCGTCGTCCTGGTCTTCGGCATCGGCGTCCCCGCGGCCGTCCTCGCCACCGTCGTCTACGCCGCCCCGCCGATGGCCCGCCTCACCGCACTCGGCCTGCGCGGCGCCGATCCCGAAGTCCTGGAGGCCGTGGAGTCGCTCGGCGCCACCGCCCCACAGCGGCTGCTGACCGCCCGTATCCCGCTGGCCCGCAAGGAGCTCCTGCTCGGCCTCAACCAGACGATCATGATGGCGCTGTCCATGGCCGTGATCGCCTCGGTCATCGGCGCCGGCGGCCTCGGCGACCGCGTCTACCAGGCGCTCGCCTCCGTCGACGTGGGCGCGGCCCTCGCGGCCGGCATTCCGCTCGTGCTGCTCGCGGTCGTCCTGGACCGCGTCACCGCGGCGGCCGCAGACGGCACCCGGGCCGGCGACCGCCCCCGGACGATCGGCTGGCCGTACGCGCTCGCCGTCACCGTGGCCGTCGCCTTGGGCGCCCGGCTCCTCGGCCGCCTGGACTGGCCCGCGGGCTGGACCCTGGGCATCGCCGAGCCGGTCAACCGCGCCGTCGACTGGATGACCGCCCACCTCTACTCCGGTGTCCCGGTCGTCGGCGGCACCGCCGACTGGGCGGGCCACTTCACCACCTGGATCCTGGACCCCGTCCGCAGCGGCCTGCAGTGGCTGCCCTGGTGGGCGGTGCTGCTCGTCGTCGCCGCGCTGGCCTGGCTGATCGGCACCTGGCGCACCGCGCTGACCGCCGTCCTCGCCATGGCCGCGATCGGTGTGCTCGGGGTGTGGGAGCCCTCGCTCGACACCCTCTCCCAGGTGCTCGCGGCCGTCGCCGTCACCCTCGTCCTCGGCTTCGCCGCCGGTATCGCCGCCGCCCGCAGCGACCGCGTCGAACGGGCCCTGCGCCCGGTCCTGGACGTCTTCCAGACCATGCCGCAGTTCGTGTACCTGATCCCGGTCGTCGCCCTGTTCGGCGTCGGCCGTGCCCCCGCCGTCGCCGCGGCCGTCGTCTACGCCCTGCCCGCCGTCGTCCGGATCACCGCGCAGGGCCTGCGCCAGGTCGACCCGGCCGCGCTGGAGTCGGCGCGCTCGCTCGGCGCGAGTGGCCGCCAGCAGCTGTGGCAGGTCCAACTCCCGCTCGCCAAGCGGTCGTTGCTGCTCGCCGTCAACCAGGGCGTGGTCCTGGTCCTCGCCGTCGTCATCATCGGCGGCCTGGTCGGCGGCGGCGCCCTCGGCTACGACGTCGCCTTCGGCCTCGCCCAGGGCGACCTGGCGACCGGACTGGTGGCCGGTGCCGCCATCGTCTGCCTGGGCCTGATGCTCGACCGGGTGACCCAGCCGACCGAGCGGCACGCGAAGAAGGGAGCGTGACATGCGATTCCGTACGACCATCCCGGTCGCTGTCGCCGTCCTGGGGCTGACCACCGGCTGCGGCGCCGCCGACATGACGAAGCAGGCCTCGCCGTTCGCGAACGCCCGGGGCGCGAAGTCCGTGACCCTGTCCGTGCAGTCCTGGGTCGGCGCCCAGTCCAACGTGGCCGTCGCCCAGTACCTGCTGGAGCACAAGCTCGGCTACCGCGTCGACACCGTCCAGGTGGACGAGGTGCCCGCCTGGGACGCGCTCAGCCAGGGCCGGGTCGACGCGATCCTGGAGGACTGGGGCCACCCCGACCAGGAGAAGCGGTACGTCACCGACAAGAAGACGATCGCCCGTGCAGGCGACCTCGGCGTGACCGGCCACATCGGCTGGTTCGTGCCGGCCTACCTGGCCGAGCAGCACCCCGACATCACGGACTGGCGGAACCTGAACAAGTACGCCTCGCTCTTCCGCACCCCGGAGAGCGGCGGCAAGGGCCAGCTGATGGACGGCTCCCCGTCCTACGTCACCAACGACAAGGCGCTGGTGAAGAACCTGAAGCTGGGCTACCAGGTCGTCTTCGCCGGTTCCGAGGCGGCGCAGATCACCCAGATGAAACAGTTCGCCAAGGAGAAGAAGCCCTTCCTGACCTACTGGTACTCGCCCCAGTGGCTGTTCAAGAAGGTCCCCATGACGGAGGTGAAGCTGCCGCCGTACAAGGAGGGCTGCGACGCGGACGCGGCCAAGATCGCCTGCGCCTACCCGCACACCCCGCTGCAGAAGTACCTCAACGCCGACTTCGCGAAGTCCGGCGGCAAGGCGGCGGCCTTCCTGAAGAAGTTCAAGTGGACCACCGAGGACCAGAACCAGGTCTCCCTGATGATCGCCGACCAGAAGCTCTCCCCGGCGGACGCGGCGAAGAAGTGGGTGGACAGCCACCCCTCCGTGTGGAAGCAGTGGCTGTCCTGATCCGGTCTACCGGAGCCCGGCGGCGATCTCCCGCAGCGTGGCCGTGGCCCGCCGCTGGAGTCCCGGCCCGAACGTGACCCGGGTGGCCCCGAGTTCGCCGAGTGCGGCGGGCGAGGGGCCCTCGGCGTCCAGGCGGGCCAGCATGTTCAGCGGGCCCTGGATCCCGGACCGCAGCAGCGGGAGTACGGCCGCCGGGGCGAGGATCGGGTACACGCAGTCGGCGCCCGCCGCCCGGTACAACGCGGCCCGCTCGATGGCCCGTTCGGGGTCGCCGTCGCCGTGTACGAAGGTGTCGACCCGGGCGTTGACGAACAGCCGGTCGGCGGCCGCCGAGCGGACCTCGGCGAGGAACTCGGCGTGCGCGTGCGCATCCTTGAGGACACCCCCGTCGGAGTCCTCAAGGTTGCACCCCACGGCACCGGCCTCCAGCAGCCGCTCCACCAGCTCCTTCGGCGCGAGCCCGTAGCCGCCCTCGACGTCCGCCGACACCGGCACGTCCACCGCCCGTGCGATCCGGGCCACCGCGGCGAACATCTCGTCGGCCGGGGTCGCCCCGTCCTCGTACCCGAGGCAGGCCGCGACGCCCGCGCTCGGCGTGGCGAGCGCCGGGAACCCGGCCTCGGCGAACACCCTGGCGCTCGCCGCGTCCCAGGGGCCGGGAAGGACGAGCGGGTCGCCCTGGGCGCGCTTGAGATGCAGTGCGCGGAACACGTCCACCTTGCTCACGGCTGATAACCCCCCGGTGGGACACGGCGGCTGACCATCAGGCGGTTCCAGCCGTTGATGACGGTGACGAGACCGATCAGATGGGCGAGTTCGGTCTCGGTGAAGTGCTTGGCGGCGGTGTCGTACACCGCGTCCGGCACAAAGCCGTCGGTCAGTACGGTGACCGCCTCGGTCAGTGCCAGCGCGGCCCGCTCCCGTTCGCTGTAGAGGTCCCCGGCCTCCTCCCAGGCGTTGAGCAGCTGGATGCGGTCCTCCGACTCCCCGTTCTTCCGGGCCGCTTGGAGGTGCATGTCGAGGCAGAAGGCGCAGTGGTTGAGCTGTGAGGCACGGATCATGACCAGCTCGGCGAGGACCGGATCGCCGAGGCCCCGCTTGGCGGCCGCGCTCAGCGCCGACATGGCCAGGCCGACCTCGCGGTCCAGCAGCTGCGTACGGCTCACTTGTGCTGTCCCGGCTGGTAGTGGCCCGGGGCCATCCGGGTGGTCACGCCGAACCGGTTCCATGCGTTGATCACCGTGATCGCGGCGATCAGCTGGGCCAGCTCAGCCTCCTCGAACTGCTTGGCGGCCCTCTCGTACACCGCGTCCGGCACGAAGCCGTCGGTCAGGACGGTGACCGCCTCGGTCAGCTCGATCGCCGCCAGCTCCTTCTCCGTGTAGAAGTGCCGCGACTCCTCCCACGCGCTGAGCTGCACGATCCGCTCCACGCTCTCGCCGGCCGCGAGCGCGTCCTTGGTGTGCATGTCGAGGCAGAACGCGCAGTGGTTGAGCTGGGAGGCGCGGATCTTCACCAGCTCGTACAGCTGGGGATCCAGGCCCTGCCTGGCGGCCGTGTCCAGGCGGATCATGGCCCGGTAGACCTCGGGTGCGTGCTGGGCCCACTGCAGCCGCGGGGCGGCTTCGGGGGCGTACTCGACGGGTTCCTGTGCAGTGCTCATGTACTCGACCCTAGGAGCGAGGCAGCCCAGGAGTATGGTCCATTTCCATGGCGAATTCCTGGGCCACTTTGGGTGTCGACCTGCACCTGGAACCGACCGGCTCCGGCGGGCTGCGCCGGGGCCTGACCGACGCGCTGCGGGACGCCGTGCGCAGCGGCCGCCTCGTCCCGGGCACCCGGCTGCCCTCCTCCCGCTCCCTCGCGGCAGACCTGGGCATCGCCCGCAACACCGTCGCCGAGGCCTACGCCGACCTGGTGGCCGAGGGCTGGCTCACCGCCCGCCAGGGCTCCGGCACCCGGGTCGCCGACCGGGCCGTCGTCCCGCCGGCCGGCACCGCACCCCGGCGCCGCGCACCCGGCCGCCCCGCCCACAGCCTCATCCCCGGCACCCCCGACCTCGCCGCCTTCCCGCGCACCGAGTGGCTCAAGGCCGCCCGCCGCGCGCTGGCCACGGCCCCCTTCGACGCCCTCGGCTACGGCGACCCGCGTGGCCGCCCCGAACTGCGCACCGCCCTCGCCGGCTACCTCGCCCGCGCCCGCGGCGTCCGCACCGACCCCGAGAACGTCATGATCACCGCGGGCTTCTCGCACGCCCTGCGCATCCTCGGGGCCCTGCTGCGGGCGCGCGGAGTGCGGACGGTCGCGGTGGAGTCGTACGGCCTCGACGTCCACTGGGGCCTGCTGCGGGACGCGGGCCTTGCGACCCCCGCGCTGCCGTACGACGACCTGGGCACGGACCCGGGACCGCTGGACGAGGAGGGGGCGGTCCTGCTCACCCCGGCCCACCAGTTCCCGATGGGCACCCCCCTGCACCCCGACCGTCGGGCCGCCGTCGTGGACTGGGCGCGGCGGACCGGCGGGCTGGTCCTGGAGGACGACTACGACGGCGAGTTCCGCTACGACCGCCAGCCCGTCGGCGCCCTCCAGGGCCTCGACCCCGACCGCGTCGTCCACCTCGGCACCGCCAGCAAGTCCCTCGCCCCCGGCCTGCGGCTGGGCTGGATGGCGTTGCCGCCGTCTCTGGTGGAGGAGGCGGCCGCGGCCAAGGGCCGCATCGACACCTGCGGGGTGCTGGACCAGCTGACGCTGGCCGAGTTCCTCACCTGCGGTGCGTACGACCGCCACGTCCGCTCGGCCCGGCTGCGCTACCGGCGCCGCCGTGACGCCCTCGCCGCGGCTGTCGCCGACCGCGCGCCCGAGGTCACGGTCACCGGGATCGCGGCCGGCCTGCACGCGGTGCTGCGGCTGCCGCCCGGCACCGAACAGTCGGTGATCCAGGCCGCGACCTGGCAGGGGCTGGCCCTGCACGGCCTCGCCTTCCACCGGCACGAACAGGCCCTCGCCGAGCCGCTGGACGCGCTGGTGGTGGGGTACGGGACGCCGCCGGACAGCGCGTGGGCGGGGGCGTTGGAGGCGTTGTGCAGGGTGCTGCCGTAGGCCTCAGGCTTCTTCGGCGACCGGCGCCTCTCCGAACCGCGCCAGCGCCAGCGCCCCCGCGATCGCCACCGCGAAGCCCAGCACCGCCAGCCAGGCCAGGCCCTCGCGGGTGCGGTCGCCGAGCCAGATCACGCCGACCGCCGCCGGGCCGATCGTCTCGCCGATCACCAGTCCGGCCGTCGCCGTCGTCACCGAACCGCGTTGCAGGGCGGAGGTCAGCAGCACGAAGGCCGCGCCCCCGCCGATCAGGAGCGCGTAGGCCGCCGGGTTGGTGAGCAGATCGGCCGGCCGCAGCGAGTCGATCAGGCGGACCGACACCTCCACCACCCCGAACCCGAAACCGGCCCCCAGCCCCAGCACCAGCGCCCGTATCCGCCCGGACAGCCGCCCGCCCAGCAGCGCGAGCAGCAGCATGCCGACCGCCGTCGCGAGCATCGCCCACTTCAGCGCGTTCGACCCGTCCTGGTTCCCCTCCGCCCCGGACGCCAGCCCCAGCATCGCGAGCCCGGCGCACACCACGCCCACCGCGCCCCACTCCGTGCCGCTCAGCCGCACCTGCAGCAGGCGCGCCGCGACCACCGCCGTCACCGCCAGACTCGCCGCCAGTGCCGCGCCGACCGCGTAGATCGGAATCGAGCGCAGCGCCGCGATCTGGAACAGGAAGCCCAGTCCGTCCAGCGCGAGACCGGCGATGTACCGCCACTGCCGCAGCGCGCGCAGCAGCAGGGCCGCCTCACCGCCCCCGCCCGTACCGGCATCCCGGGCTGCGACCGCCTGCAATACCGTCGCTGTGCCGAAGCAGATCGCCGCGGCCAGGGCACACACCATTCCAAAGAGCACGAAGTGACTTTAGGTGAGGGGTGAACCGGCAACCCACCGTGGTGTCCGCTCTTACCAGTCTCTAGGCTTGCCGCTGCAAACAGGCCACAGCCAACGGGGGAGACATCATCATGGTCACCACACGCCGACGCCTTCGCTCCGGAGCCGTCCTCCTCGGCGGCATGGGCCTGTTGGCCACCGCCCTGACCGCCTGCTCCTCGGACCCGGACAAGCGCTGCGTCGACCGCGACAGCTACCGGCTCGCCAAGGGCTACAAGGTCGTCTCCGACAAGAACTGCAAGGTGACGAAGGCCTCCGTGAACGGCGCCTGGTACTACGGCGGCAAGAAGAAGGGCTCCTGGGTCGAGGGCGGCTCCTT
Organism: Streptomyces cellostaticus; assembly: GCF_001513965.1. GTDB lineage: Bacteria > Actinomycetota > Actinomycetes > Streptomycetales > Streptomycetaceae > Streptomyces > Streptomyces cellostaticus. Next base: position 411,370 of record NZ_KQ948018.1, read on the forward strand.
CGTCAAGCCGAGCAAGGGCTCCGGCTCCGGCTCGCACGGCTCCTCGAACGACGACGGCTACCACAGCGGGGTGCACCGCGGCGGCTTCGGCGGCGGCCACGGCAGCTCCGGCGGCTGACCGGGAGCGCCGCATGGAACGCCGTACGACCACCCCCCGCCCCGGCTGGCAGCAGACCGTCGAGGAGCAGGGGCTCGTCTACCCCCTCACCCGCCACCCCGACGGCTCCCTGCGCCCCTACTGGGACGAGAGCGCCTACTACGTCTTCACGCTGGACGAGATCGAGGCGCTGGAGGAGACCGTCGAGGAACTGCACCGCATGTGCCTCGCGGCCGCCGGGCACATCGTGGCGAAGGGCCGCCTCGCCGACCTCGGCATCACCGACCCGCGCATCGCCGAGGCCGTCACCGAGGCCTGGCACCGCCGCGCCGAACTCCCCTCCGTCTACGGCCGCTTCGACCTGCGCTACGACGGCACCGGCCCGGCGAAGCTCCTGGAGTACAACGCCGACACCCCCACCTCACTGGTCGAGGCCGCCTCCCCCCAGTGGTTCTGGATGGAGGAGCGCTTCCCGGGCGCCGACCAGTGGAACTCCCTGCACGAACGCCTGGTCGACGCCTGGCGGAAGCAGGCAGGACTCCTCCCGCCGGGCAGCCCCCTGCACTTCGCGCACTCCTCCGCCGACGAACTCGGCGAGGACCTGATGACGGTCGCCTATCTGAAGGAGACCGCCGAACAGGCCGGACTCGCCACCGACTGGATCTCCATGGAGGAGATCGGCTGGGACACCCTCTCCGGCCGCTTCGTGGACCACCGGCTCCGCTTCATCCGCAGCATCTTCAAGCTCTATCCCTGGGAGTGGCTCACCACCGACCTCTTCGCCGGGCACGTCCTCGACACCCTCGACAACGGCGGCGGCACCGGCAGCACCCTGTGGATCGAACCCGCCTGGAAGATGCTCCTGAGCAACAAAGCCCTCCCGGCGATCCTCTGGGAGCTGTACCCCGGCCACCCCAACCTCCTGCCCGCCTACCTGGACGGCCCGCGCGAGCTGGCCGACGCGCCCGGCTACGTCGCCAAGCCCCTGCTCGGCCGCGAGGGCGCGGGCGTGACCGTCCACGAGCCCGGCGCACCCGCGGCCGTACGGGACGAGGCCTGCTGCTACCAGCAGCTCGCCCCGCTGCCCGCCTTCGACGGCAACCACGTCGTCCTCGGCGCCTGGGTCGTCCAGGACGAGCCCGCCGGCCTCGGCATCCGCGAGTCCTCGGGCCTGATCACCGACGAGTACGCCCGCTTCCTGCCGCACGTGATCCTCTAGGCACCCAGTACCGCCCGCAGCTGCTCCAGCCCCCAGTCCAGGTCCTCCTCGGTGATGACCAGCGGTGGAGCGAGCCGGATGGTGAAGCCGTGGGTGTCCTTCACCAGCACGCCCCGGTCCATCAGCCGCTCCGACACCTGCCGTCCGGTGCCGATCTTCGGGTGGATGTCCACGCCGGCCCACAGCCCGCGCCCCCGCACCGCCGTCACCCGGCCCGTGCCGAGCAGCCCGCCCAGCTCGCGGTGCAGCCGCGCCCCCAACTCGGCCGCCCGCGCCTGGAACTCGCCCGAGCGCAGCATCGCGATCACCTCCAGCGCGACCGCGCAGGCCAGCGGATTCCCGCCGAACGTCGACCCGTGCTCGCCCGGCCGGAACACGCCGAGCACATCTGCGCTGGACACCACCGCCGAGACCGGCACGATCCCGCCGCCCAGCGCCTTCCCGAGCACGTACACGTCCGGTACGACGCCCTCGTGCTCGCACGCGAAGGTCCGCCCGGTCCGGCCGAGCCCCGACTGGATCTCGTCGGCGACGAAGAGCACGTTCCGTTCGCGGGTCAGCTCCCGCACCCCCGGCAGATAACCGGCCGGCGGCACGATCACCCCCGACTCGCCCTGGATCGGCTCCAGCAGCACGGCGACGGTGTTCTCGGTGAGCGCCGCCCGCATCGCCGTCAGATCCCCGTACGGCACGATCTCGAACCCCGGCGTGTACGGCCCGAAGTCCGCCCGCGCCTCCGGATCGGTCGAGAAGCTGATCACGGTCGTCGTACGCCCGTGGAAGTTGCCGCCCGCGACGACGATCTTCGCCATCTCCGCGGGCACGCCCTTCACCCGGTAGCCCCACTTGCGGGCCGTCTTCACCGCGCTCTCCACGGCCTCGACGCCGGTGTTCATCGGCAGCACCATCTCCATGCCGCACAGCTCGGCCAGCTCCGTGCAGAACGCCGCGAACCGGTCGTGGTGGAAGGCGCGGGACGTGAGCGTCACCCGCTCCAGCTGCCGCTTGGCCGCCTCGATCAGCCGCCGGTTGCAGTGCCCGAAGTTCAGCGCGGAGTAGCCGGCCAGCAGATCCAGATACCGGTGTCCCTCCACGTCCGTCATCCACGCGCCCTCGGCACTCGCCACGACGACGGGCAGCGGATGGTAGGTCGGCGCACAGTGCGCTTCGGCGGCGGTGATGAGGTCTTCTGCAGTGGTCACGGCCTCTCCCGGATACGACGGTGACCCCCTTCCTATCTTCGCTCGCATGGTGGATGCGGGAGCCGCTCCGCGCGGCGCGCCCGGTAGGCTGACGAGCGGGCCGTGACTGGCGCGCTGGGATGGGACGGACCATCGGGGAGCGGCCCGAGCGGTAAAACAGTGCCGTGCGCCTGGGCCGAACGTGAACGCTGTACGCACACCGTCCGGAGGTCCCCATGCCAGAGCAGCAGCCCCTCTCCACCGAGTCCACCGCCTATCGCGCGGCCCTCGACGTGATCCGTGCCGTGGAGCCCCGGGTCGCCGACGCCATCGGCCAGGAGGTGGCCGACCAGCGCGAGATGCTCAAGCTGATCGCCTCCGAGAACTACGCCTCCCCGGCCACCCTGCTCGCCATGGGCAACTGGTTCAGCGACAAGTACGCCGAGGGCACCATCGGCCGCCGCTTCTACGCCGGCTGCCGCAACGTCGACACCGTCGAGTCGCTCGCCGCCGAGCACGCCAAGGAGCTGTTCGGCGCCCGGCACGCCTACGTCCAGCCGCACTCCGGCATCGACGCCAACCTCGTCGCCTTCTGGGCCGTCCTCGCGGCCCGGGTCGAGGCCCCCTTCCTGGAGAAGGCCGGCGCCCGCCAGGTCAACGACCTCTCGGAGGCCGACTGGGCCGAGCTCCGCCAGGCCTTCGGCAACCAGCGCATGCTCGGCATGTCCCTGGACGCCGGCGGCCACCTCACCCACGGTTTCCGCCCGAACATCTCCGGCAAGATGTTCGACCAGCGCTCCTACGGCACCGACCCGGCCTCGGGCCTGATCGACTACGAGGCCCTGCGCGCCCAGGCCCGCGAGTTCAAGCCCCTGATCATCGTCGCGGGCTACTCGGCGTACCCCCGTCTGGTGAACTTCCGCATCATGCGTGAGATCGCCGACGAGGTCGGCGCGACCCTCATGGTCGACATGGCCCACTTCGCGGGCCTGGTCGCCGGCAAGGTCCTGACCGGCGACTTCGACCCGGTCCCGCACGCCCAGATCGTCACCACCACGACCCACAAGTCCCTGCGCGGCCCGCGCGGCGGCATGGTCCTGTGCGACGACTCCCTCAAGGACCAGGTCGACCGCGGCTGCCCGATGGTCCTCGGCGGCCCGCTCCCGCACGTCATGGCCGCGAAGGCCGTCGCCCTCGCCGAGGCCCGCCGGCCCTCCTTCCAGGACTACGCCCAGCGCATCGTCGACAACTCCCGTGCCCTCGCCGAGGGCCTGATGCGCCGCGGCGCCACCCTGGTCACCGGAGGCACGGACAACCACCTCAACCTGATCGACGTCGCCACCTCCTACGGCCTGACCGGCCGCCAGGCCGAAGCGGCCCTCCTCGACTCGGGCATCGTCACCAACCGCAACGCCATCCCGGCCGACCCGAACGGCGCCTGGTACACCTCCGGCATCCGCATCGGCACCCCCGCCCTGACCACCCGGGGCCTCGGCACGGCGGAGATGGACGAGGTGGCGGGCCTGATCGACCGAGTCCTGACGACGACGGAGCCGGGCACCACCAAGTCGGGCGCCCCGAGCAAGGCCGCCCACGTCCTGGACGACAAGGTCGCCGAGGAGATCGCCCAGAGGGCAACAGACCTGGTGGCGGCGTTCCCGCTGTACCCGGAGATCGACCTGGGCTGAAGCGCCCCGAAGGGGCGCGGGGAACTGCGCGACCAGCCCCAGCGGTCCGCAGTCCCCCACGCCCCGGACGACCCCCCACCTCAGAGGCCGATCCCATCCTCAGCCGATGAGAGAATGGGCAACATGGCCTCTGTTGACCGACCCCGCGTGCTCTCCGGAATCCAGCCCACCGCAGGCTCGTTCCACCTCGGCAACTACCTCGGCGCCGTCCGCCAGTGGGTAGCCCTGCAGGAGTCCCACGACGCCTTCTACATGGTCGTCGACCTGCACGCGATCACGGTCCCGCAGGACCCGAAGGACCTGCGCGCCAACACCCGTCTGGCCGCCGCCCAGCTGCTGGCCGCAGGCCTGGACCCGGACCGCTGCACCCTCTTCGTGCAGAGCCATGTGCCCGAGCACGCCCAGCTCGCCTGGATCATGAACTGCCTCACGGGCTTCGGCGAGGCCAGCCGCATGACCCAGTTCAAGGACAAGTCCGCCAAGCAGGGCGCGGACCGCGCGTCCGTCGGCCTGTTCACGTACCCGGTCCTCCAGGTCGCCGACATCCTCCTCTACCAGGCCAACGAGGTGCCCGTCGGCGAGGACCAGCGCCAGCACATCGAGCTGACCCGCGACCTGGCCGAGCGTTTCAACGGCCGGTACGGCGACACGTTCACGATCCCGGCGCCGTACATCCTCAAGGAGACGGCGAAGATCTACGACCTCCAGGACCCGTCGATCAAGATGAGCAAGTCGGCGTCCACGCCGAAGGGCCTGATCAACCTGCTGGACGAGCCGAAGACGACGGCGAAGAAGGTCAAGAGCGCGGTCACCGACACCGACACCGTGATCCGCTACGACGTGGAGAACAAGCCGGGCGTGTCGAACCTCCTCACCATCTACTCCACGCTCACCGGCAGGTCGGTCGCCGAGCTGGAGCAGGACTACGAGGGCAAGATGTACGGCGCGCTCAAGACGGACCTCGCCGAGGTCATGGTCGAGTTCGTGACGCCGTTCCGGGAGCGCACGCAGCAGTACCTGGACGACTCCGAGACGCTCGACTCGATCCTCGCCAAGGGTGCGGAGAAGGCGCGCGCCGTCGCCGCGGAGACGCTGGCGCAGGCGTACGACCGGGTGGGTTTCCTGCCGGCGAAGCACTGAGAAGCACGGACCGGCGCTGAGGCGCACGACCGTACACACATCCGAGGGGACAGAGCGCTGCACATCACTTCTGCTGCGCCTGCCCACAGGACATCCGTGGCCGTACAGTCGATAGCCGACGGCCGGGACGAATGCGGCCGAGAAGAACACGCGACGACAGGAGACGACGTGGGGACCGTAACGATCGGCGTGTCGATCGCGGTCCCGGAGCCTCACGGCAGCCTGCTCCAGGAGCGGCGCGCGGGCTTCGGCGACGCCGCGGCTCACGGCATCCCCACGCATGTCACCCTGCTGCCGCCGACCGAGGTGGAGGCTACCGGCCTGCCGGCGGTCCAGGCGTATCTCGCCCAGGTCGCCGCGGCCGCCCGGCCGTTCCCGATGCGGCTGTCCGGGACCGGCACCTTCCGGCCCCTGTCGCCGGTGGTCTACGTGCGCGTCGTACTGGGGGCGGAGGACTGCGGCAGGCTCCAGCAGCGGGTCCGCGACGCCTCCGGGCCCGTGGCGCGCGACCTGCAGTTCCCGTACCACCCGCACGTGACGGTCGCGCACGGCATCGACGAGGCGGCGATGGACCGGGCCTTCGCGGAGCTGGCCGATTTCGAGGCCGAGTGGTCGTGCACCGGGTTCGCGCTGTACGAGCAGGGCGTCGACGAGGTGTGGCGCAAGCTGCGGGAGTACCCGTTCGGCGGATCCGTGGTGCCGCCGCAGGGCGGGTACCCGGACGTCGAGCGCGGGACGATCGCCAGCCGGTAGCCCCGTTCCGTCAGACCGGCAGTCTGCGGAACAGCGCCCGCGGTGCGTGCCGCAGCACCGACATCACCAGGCGCAGCACCCCCGGTACCCACACGGTCTCCGAGCGGCGGCGCAGGCCCAGTTCGACGGCCGTGGCGACCGCCTCCGGGGTGGTGGCGAGCGGTGCCTCGGGCAGGCCGGCGGTCATCCTGGTGCGGACGAATCCGGGGCGTACGACCATGACGTGCACGCCGGTGCCGTACAGCGCGTCGCCGAGGCCCTGGGCGAAGGTGTCGAGGCCGGCCTTGCTGGAGCCGTAGATGAAGTCGGCGCGGCGGGCCCGTTCACCGGCGACCGAGGAGAGGACCACGAGGGAGCCGTGGCCCTGGGTCTGGAGGGCGCGGGCGGCCACCAGGCCGGCCGAGACGGCTCCGGTGTAGTTGGTCCGGGCGACCTGGACGGCGCGCAGCGGGTCGCGCTCGTCGTAGGCCTGGTCGCCGAGGATGCCGAAAGCGAGCAGCACCAGGTCGATGCCGCCCTCGGCGAAGACCTTGCCGAGCACGGTCTCGTGGGACTCGGGGTCGAGGGCGTCGAAGGCGACGGTGCGGACGTCCGCGCCCAGGGTACGCAGGCTCTCGGCCGCCTGTTCCAGGGCGGAGCCGGGGCGGCCCGCCAGCCACACGCTGCGGGTACGGCGGGCGATCAGTCGGCGGGCGGTGGCCAGCGCGATCTCGGACGTGCCGCCGAGGACGAGCAGGGACTGGGGCAGATCGGTGGCGTCCTTCATGACAGCCGACCGTATCGCCCGTATATGACCGTTCTGGTGAAGAAACGCGGTGTTGACGCCCACTCGCAGCGGGCACAGTCCGATCATGGACTGGCTGAAGAAGCTGCCCGGGATCGGGCCGGTCGTCACCTGGCTGACCGCCACGCACGCGTGGCGGTCGTACGAGCGCCTGGACCGGGTGAAGTGGACCCGGCTGGCCGCCGCGATGACCTTCATCAGCTTCGTGGCGCTGTTCCCGCTGCTGACGCTGGCCGGTGCCATCGCCGCCGCCACGCTCAGCACGTCGCAGCAGAAGGACCTCCAGAACAAGATCGCCGACCAGCTCCCCGGCCTCGCCGACCAGGTGGACATCAACTCCCTGGTCCAGAACGCCGGCACCGTCGGGCTCATCGCCGGCGCCCTGCTGCTGGTCACCGGCATCGGCTGGGTGGGCCAGATGCGCGACTGCCTGCGCGCGGTGTGGGAGCTGCCCGACAGCGAGCAGAACCCGGTCCTCGTCAAGGTCAAGGACGCGGGCATCCTGGTCGGCTTCGGCGGCGCCGTCCTCGCCACCCTGGCCATCTCCACCGTCGCCTCCGCGCTGGTGGGCCTGATCACCGACCAGCTCGGCCTCGACCGGTCGGGCTGGAGCGGCATCCTGCTGCGGATCGCCGCGTTCGCCGTCGCCGTGCTCGCCGACTTCCTGGTCCTGCTCTACGTCCTGACCCTGCTGCCCGGCGTCGAACCGCCGCGCCGCCGCCTGCTGGTGGCCGCGCTGCTCGGCGCGGTCGGCTTCGAACTGCTGAAGCTGCTGCTCAGCGGCTATATCCAGGGCGTCGCCGCAAAGAGCATGTACGGCGCGTTCGGCGTCCCCGTGGCCCTGCTGCTGTGGATCAACTTCACCGCGAAACTGGTCCTGTTCTGCGCCGCCTGGACGGCGACGCAGAGCACGGAGAACGACGTCACGGACGCGACCGACGACGCATCAGATCCGGCAGCGGCCAGCGGCGGTTGACCAGGAACGCCCCGCCCGCGAGCAGCACCACCAGCCCGCCCGCGACGCCCAGGGCGATCCCGACGCCGCCGGAGCCGCCCCCGGCGCTGGAGCTCGCCACCGGCTTCGAACCGGAGCCGCCGGTCCCCTGCGTCCCTGCCGAGGCGGCCCCCGGCTGGGCGGTGGACTGTGCGACGTTCTTCGGCGGGACCAGATCGCCCACCGGGTTGACCTTGCCGGCCGCCTGGAAGCCCCAGTCGAGCAGTTTCGCGGTCTCCTTGTAGACCTCGTTGTGCTCGTGCTTCTCCGGGTTCATCACTGTGACCAGCAGCACCTTGCCGTTCCGCTCGGCCACGCCGGTGAAGGTGGCGCCCGCATTGGTCGTGTTGCCGTTCTTCACGCCGGCGATGCCCTGGTAGACGGGCACGTCCGTGTCGCCGCTCAGCAGCCGGTTGGTGTTCTGGATCTCGAAGGTCTCGCGGGTGGAGGTGCCCTTGCCGTTCTTCGCGGTGCCGCCGGGGAACTGGGCCCGCACGGTCGCGCAGTACTCCCGGAAGTCCTTCTTCTGCAGGCCCGAGCGGGCGAACAGCGTCAGGTCGTACGCGGAGGACACCTGGCCCTTGGCGTCGTAGCCGTCGGGGCTGACCACGTGCGTGTCGAGGGCCTGGAGCTCCTGGGCGTGCGCCTGCATGTCCTGGACGGTCTGCTCGACGCCGCCGTTCATCGAGGACAGCACGTGGACGGCGTCGTTGCCGGAGCGCAGGAAGACGCCGAGCCACAGGTCGTGGACCGTGTAGGTCTCGTTCTCCTTTATCCCGACCATGCTGGAGCCCGCCCCGATGCCCGCCATGTCGGCCGGGACCACCTTGTGCTCCATGGTCCTCGGGAACCGGGGCAGCACCGTGTCCGCGAACAGCATCTTCATGGTGCTCGCCGGGGGCAGCTGCCAGTGCGCGTTGTGCGCGGCGAGGATCTCGCCGGACTCGGCGTCGGAGACGATCCAGGAGCGGGCGGTGAGGTCCTTGGGGAGCGCGGGCACACCGTCGGCGAGGTTCACCTGCGTCCCGGACTGTCCGAGCCGGACGCCGCCCACCTGCGACATGTGCGCCGGGGGAGTGGCCGTCGGGTCGGCCTGGGGGGTCGGGGCCGCGAGGGCGGCGGGAGCGGTGACGGAGAGGGTCAGCAAAGTGGCGGAGGTGACCAGCAGGGATCGCCGGCCGGTCTTCTTCGGTGCGGGCACGGTCGAGAACGTACCTGTCACGGGCCGTGAAGTCCCGCCTGGCGCCCCACCCCGGACACGGAGGCGGACAGCCGACGGCGATACTGGTCCCGTGCTGTGCTCATCGGCCCAGCCCGGTGTCGAAAGGTCAGTCCCTGTGAAACTCAGCCGCCCGGTCTCCTGGTTCCTGCTCGCCTTCGGGGTGTGGAGCTGGGTCATCTGGGTCACTTTCGTCAAGAACTTGATCAAGGACGGCAGCGGTCTCGCCTTCGACGACGGTCACCCGACGGCGTACTTCTGGGTGCACCTGCTGCTGGCGGTCGTCTCCTTCGTATTGGGGACGGTCATCGGGGGCATCGGGTTGCGTGGGCTGCGCGCACTGCGCCGGACGTCATAGCGGCGGACATGCAGCGAAGCCCCCCGCGAATGCATCGCGGGGGGCTTCGTCGCTCTGTCGGTCACCGGGGACACGAGTCGCACGGTTGCGGGCGGTGGCACCAGGGGCGCTGTGGCGCGCCCCCGTACCCTGCCGGGTCGACCTCTTAGAAGACGCTGCTGTTGCAGCCCATGACCGAGCCGATGTGCGTGCCCTGTGCGCCCGGGTCGCCCTCACCGTTGAGCGCGTTGCCCAGCACGCCGTTGAGGATGCCGACCTCGCCGAGGACGTCGACGTTCAGGTCGTGGTCCTTGCAGTTCGAGCTCTGCATGAATTTGTTCCCGTGGTCCTCGCCGCCCCCACCGGCCGCCTGGGCAGTGCCGGCGCTCAGGAGTCCGACGCTGCTGATGGCAGCGATCAGGACAGCAGCCTTGCGAAGCTTGTGCATGTCATCTCCATTGAGTGAGTGGATGCGATCTGCCACAGATCGACCTCTTTCAGTCACGGAGATTATGTGAATACACCATAAAACGGACATCGACACGCCGATTTCATGATCTAGTA
>NZ_KQ948019.1:0-212007 GCF_001513965.1 Streptomyces cellostaticus
TTTTTCGTACTGTGGGGTGAGGTTCACCTGACCCCGGCGGAAAGGCATCATGAAGCCCGTGCCCCACGCGACATCGCTTCGCCGCGCGCCCGTCCAACGGCGCAGTGCCGAACGGCTGACCAGGATCCTCGACGCCTGCGCCGACCTCCTCGACGAGGTCGGCTACGACGCCCTGAGTACCCGGGCGGTCGCCCTGCGCGCCGAGGTGCCCATCGGCTCGGTCTACCGCTTCTTCGGCAACAAGCGGCAGATGGCCGACGCCCTCGCCCAGCGCAACCTGGAGCGCTACACCGAGCGCGTCACCGAGCGCCTGAAGCAGGAGCGGCGGGGCGACTGGCGGGCCGCCATGGACGCCGTACTGGACGAGTACCTGAGCATGAAGCGCACGGCGCCCGGCTTCTCCCTCGTGGACTTCGGCAACCAGATCCCGGTCGGCACCCGGCAGGCCGAGCCCAACACCAGGGTCGCCGACCGCCTCACCGGCCTGCTCTCCGGCTACCTCGGCCGCACCCCCGACGAGGAGGAGCTGCGGCGCGTCTTCCTCGTCGCCGTGGAGAGCGCGGACACCCTGGTGCAGCTGGCCTTCCGGGTCGATCCCGACGGGGACGAGGCGATCATCCACGAGACACGGGAGCTGCTGCGGGCCTACCTGGGGCGCGTGCTCGACTGAGCCTTCGGAGGGCTTCGGAAGGCCGTAGGGGGCTCCCCTCCGTGCCTACCGGTCGGTATGCTCGGCCCCGAGCCCGCCTGGGCTTGCGCGGCACCGCCGCCGATCCTCCGGGAGGACCCGTGTCCCGCACCGCCCTGCGAATCTGCCCCCTGTGCGAGGCCACCTGCGGGCTGACCCTCACCATCGAGGGCACCCGTGTCACCGGCGCCCGCGGCGACCGCGAGGACGTCTTCAGCAAGGGGTTCATCTGCCCCAAGGGCGCCTCCTTCGGTGCCGTCGACGGCGACCCCGACCGGCTGCGCACCCCGCTCGTCCGCGAGGACGGCGCCCTGCGCGAGGCCACCTGGGAGGAGGCCTTCGACGCGGTCGCCGCGGGCCTGCGCCCGGTCGTGGAGCGCTACGGCCCCGACTCCCTCGGCATCGTCCTCGGCAACCCCAACGTGCACACCATGGCCGGCGCCCTCTACCCGCCGGTGCTGCTCGCCGCGCTGCGCACCCGTAGCCTGTTCACCGCCTCCACGGTCGACCAGATGCCCAAGCACGTCTCCAGCGGGCTGCTCTTCGGCGACGCCAACGCCATCCCGGTGCCGGACCTCGACCACACCGGCCATCTGCTCCTCATCGGCGCCAACCCCCTGGAGTCCAACGGGAGTCTGTGCACCGCCCCCGACTTCCCCGGCAAGCTCAAGGCCCTCAAGGCCCGCGGCGGCCGGCTCACCGTGGTGGACCCGCGCCGCACCCGCACCGCGAAGCTCGCCGACCGGCACGTCGCGATCCGGCCCGGCGCCGACGCCCTGCTGCTCGCCGCGATGGCCACCGTGCTGTTCGAGGAGGGTCTGGCGGACCTCGGGGACCTCGCCCCGCACGTCCAGGGTCTGCCCGAACTCCGCGACGCCCTGCGGGAGTTCACCCCGGAAGCCGTCGCGGGGGCCTGTGACGTCGACGCGGCCCTCATTCGCACCCTCGCCCGCGAACTCGCCGCCGCCCCCACCGCCGCCGTCTACGCCCGCATCGGCAGCTGCACCGTCCCGCACGGCACCCTGGCGAGCTGGCTGGTCGACGTCCTCAACATCCTCACCGGCAACCTGGACCGGCCGGGCGGCGCCCTGTTCCCGCAGGCCGCCACGGACAGGACACCCCGCCCGGCGGGTCCCGGCCGCGGCTTCGCGCTCGGCCGCTGGCACTCCCGGGTACGGCAACACCCCGAGGCCAAGGGGGAGTTGCCGCTCTCCGCGCTCGCCGAGGAGATCGACACGGTCACCGCGGAAGGCGAACCCGTCCGGGCGCTGATCGTGGTCGCGGCCAACCCCGTGCTGTCCGCCCCCGACGGCCACCGCCTCGACAAGGCCCTGGACTCGCTGGACTTCATGGTCAGCGTCGACCCCTACCTCAACGAGACCTCCCGCCACGCCGACGTCGTCCTGCCCCCGCCGCCGCCCTCGCAGAGCCCCCACCACGACTTCGCCTTCAACACCCTGGCCGTCCGCAACCAGGTCCGCTACAGCCGCCCCGCCGTCTCTCTCGAACCCGGCCGCATGGCCGAGACCGAGATCCTCGCCCGGCTGACCCTGGCCGCCACCGGCATGCACGGCGCCGACCCCGGCGCCGTGGACACGATGGTGATCGAGCAGACCCTCGGCAAGGCCGTCCAGGAGCCCCACTCCCCGGTGCACGGCCGCGACCCGAAGGACCTCGCCGGCCGGCTCACCGGGGAGACCGGCCCCGAGCGCCGGCTCGACCTGATGCTGCGCCTCGGCCCCTACGGCGACGGCTTCGGCCTACGGCCCGACGGGCTGACCCTGGACCGGCTGCTCGCCCACCCGCACGGCATCGACCTCGGCCCGCTGCACTCCCGCCTGCCGCAGCCGCTGAAGACCGTGAGCGGCAAGGTCGAGCTGCTGCCCGGACCGATCGCCGGCGACCTGCCCCGGCTCCGCGAGGCCCTGCGCGAGCGCCCCGCGGGTCTCGTCCTCGTCGGCCGTCGCCATCTGCGCTCCAACAACAGCTGGATGCACAACGTGCCCGCCCTCACCGGCGGCTCCAACCGCTGCACCCTGCACATCCACCCCGAGGACGCGGAGCGCCTCGGAGTACGCGACGGGGCCGACGTACGCGTGACGGGGGCCGGGGGAGAGGTGGTGGCCCCCGCCGAGGTCACCGACGGGGTCCGCCCGGGCGTGGTGAGCCTCCCGCACGGCTGGGGCCACGACCGCCCGGGCACCCGGCTGAGCCACGCCACCACCGACCCCGGCGTCAACGTCAACCAGCTCCTCGACGGCAGCCTGCTCGACCCGCTCTCGGGCAACGCGGTCCTCAACGGCATACCGGTCGAACTCACCGCAAGGCTGTGACCTGGAGTATTGCGCTTATTGCTCGCACGTCAACGTCTTGTTAACGCCGTTTGAACGGACCTAACGTCATCGCACCGCCGACCCCTGGTGGGTTGTTCAAGGGCGAACGTTAGGTATCCACTCATGCTGACCATCCTCGGCTTCGCCATGATCGCGACCTTCCTGGTCCTGATCATGCTGAAGAAGATGTCGCCGATCGCGGCGCTCGTACTGATCCCGGCACTGTTCTGCGTCTTTGTCGGAAAGGGCGCCAAGCTCGGCGACTACGTCATCGACGGCGTCACCGGTCTCGCGCCCACCGCGGCGATGCTCATGTTCGCGATCGTCTACTTCGGTGTGATGATCGACGTCGGTCTCTTCGACCCGATCGTCCGGGCGATCCTGAGGTTCTGCAAGGCCGACCCGCTGCGCATCGTCGTCGGCACCGCCGTCCTCGCCGCGATCGTCTCGCTCGACGGCGACGGCTCGACCACCTTCATGATCACCGTCTCGGCGATGTACCCGCTGTACAAGCGCCTGAAGATGAGCCTGGTCGTGATGACCGGTGTGGCCGCGATGGCCAACGGCGTGATGAACACGCTGCCCTGGGGCGGCCCGACCGCCCGGGCCGCGACCGCGCTGAAGCTGGACGCCAGTGACATCTTTGTGCCGATGATCCCGGCGCTCGCCATGGGTCTGCTGTTCGTCTTCTGCCTCGCCTACGTCCTCGGCCGCCGCGAGCGCAGGCGGCTCGGCGTGCTGACGCTGGACGAGGTGCTGGTGGAGGAGCCTGCCGAGCAGGAGACGGTGCTGGTGGGCGCCGGTTTTGGCACAGGGGTCAAGCGCACCGGAGGTTCCGGCGGCGGCGCGGGCCTGCCCGAGGAGCCCGAGGACGACGGTTTCCAGGGCCTGGACCCCCACCGCGCCACCCTGCGCCCCAAGCTGTACTGGTTCAACGCGCTGCTCACCATCGCCCTGCTCACCGCCATGATCATGGAGTGGCTGCCGATCCCGGTGCTGTTCCTGCTCGGCGCCGCGCTCGCCCTGACCGTCAACTTCCCGCACATGCCGGACCAGAAGGCGCGCCTGGGCGCGCACGCCGAGAACGTCCTCAACGTCTCCGGCATGGTCTTCGCCGCCGCCGTCTTCACCGGCGTCCTGCAGGGCACCGGCATGGTCGACCACATGGCCACGTGGCTGGTGGACAACATCCCCGACGGCATGGGCCCGCACATGGCCTTCGTCACCGGCGTGCTGAGCATCCCGCTCACGTACTTCATGTCCAACGACGGCTTCTACTTCGGCATCCTGCCGGTGCTCGCCGAGGCGGGCCAGGCGCACGGCGTCTCCTCCCTCGAGATCGCCCGGGCCTCGCTCGTCGGCCAGCCGCTGCACATGTCCAGCCCGCTCGTCCCGGCCGTGTACGTCCTGGTCGGCATGGCCAAGGTCGAGTTCGGCGACCACACGAAGTTCGTCGTGAAGTGGGCCGCCCTGACATCCCTGGTGGTGCTCGGGGCAGGGATCCTCTTCGGCATCATCTGATCTTCCAGGGAGGACGCGCCCATGGCGCCCGGTGGGAACCGCGGCTGGCTGCTCCGTCTCGTCATCGCCTTCGGCTTCGCCCAGGGGGCGGTGTCGATGGCCCGGCCCGCCGTCTCCTACCGGGCCCTCGCGCTGGGCGCCGACGAACGGGCGGTCGGTGTCATCGCGGGCGTCTACGCCCTGCTCCCGCTCTTCGCCGCCGTACCGCTCGGCCGGCGCACCGACCACGGCCGCTGTGCACCGCTGCTGCCCGTCGGTGTGGTGCTCATATCCGGCGGCTGCGTACTGAGCGGCCTCGTCGGCTCCCTGTGGGCGATGGCCCTGTGGAGCGGAGTGATGGGGCTCGGCCACCTCTGCTTCGTGATCGGCGCCCAGTCCCTGGTCGCGCGCCGGTCCGCGCCGCACGAACAGGACCGCAACTTCGGGCACTTCACCATCGGCGCGTCCCTCGGCCAGCTCATCGGACCCGTAGCCGCGGGCGCCCTGATCGGCGGCCCCGACATGGCGGGCAGCAGCGCGCTCGCCCTCGTCGTGGCGGGCGCGGGTGCCACGGTCGCGTTCACCTCATTGTGGCGTATCGAGGACCGCAGGGCCGTCAACTCCCCTGCCGCGCAGGGCGACCGGGTGCCGGTCGGCGGGATCCTGCGGGCCCGGGGCGTGCCCGGGGGCATGCTCATCAGTCTGTCGGTGCTGTCCGCCACCGACATCCTCACCGCCTACCTCCCGGTGGTCGGCGAGCACCGGAGCATCGCCCCCTCGGTGATCGGTGTCCTGCTCAGCCTGCGCGCCGCGGCCTCCATCGCCTGCCGTCTCGTGCTCACCGTGCTGCTGCGCCTGCTCGGCCGGCCCGCGCTGCTCACCGTGACCTGCCTCCTGGCGGCCGTACTGTGCGCGGGCACCGCCCTGCCGGTGCCGGTGTGGGCGCTCGGCCTGATGCTCGCCGTCCTCGGCTTCTGTCTGGGCCTGGGCCAGCCGCTGTCCATGACGACGGTCGTCCAGGCCGCCCCCGAGGGCGCCCGCTCCACCGCGCTCGCCCTGCGCCTGACCGGCAACCGGCTCGGCCAGGTCGCCGCACCGGCCGCCGCGGGCCTGGTCGCGGGTCTCGCGGGGGTGGCCGCACCGTTCGTGATGCTCGGGGTCCTGTTGGTGCTGTCGTCGGGGGTGGCGCTGCGGTCACCGGGTGACGAGAGGCGGTCGGAGGGGGCCGGACGGGTGTCCCGGGTGCGGCGGAAGGGGTCGGCGTTGCGCCGCACGAGCGATATCTGACGGCGCGTCCGGCATGGTGCGGTGAGCTCTGGTGTGGATGAGTGATAGTCCCAACGAAAGGTCGATTTGTATGAAAATCGTCTAACTCGGAGGAGCTTGGATGCCCACCCTGACACTTCCACGGACCTTCTCCCGCGCGGGCGCCACCGTCGTCCTCACCGCGCTGGCCGCGGCGGGCGCGTCGTGGGTGGCGGCGCCCACTGCGGCTGCCCAGGGGGAAAACGGCGACATCAGGATCCACCGCGTGGGCGTGCCCTTCGGCGTCTCGAAGGACGACCCGGTGGTCTGCAAGTTCTACCTCGACGCCGTCAACTTCGACGTCCTGCCCGCCATTGCCTACACCATCACGCCACAGCCGCCGCTGCCCACCAGTGCCACCGTCTCCGGGACGATCCAGCTCGCCGGCGGCGCCGGGCACACCGACCCGCTGGGCCTGGCAGACGGGCAGTACCGGCTCACCTGGATCGTGGCGGGCGCCCCCAGGGAGAAGATCTTCCGCATCAACTGCCACGACGGCAAGCAGGACGGGGCGCACGGTCCGGGCCAGATCGAGGACCACCAGCACGACGACCAGCGCGGCGATCAGCATGACGACCAGCACGGTGACGCGGCCTGGAGCCAGGGCGGCGACCACAACGACGGCCCGAAGGGCGCAGTGCACGCGGGCGGCGGCGGCATGGTCGACACCACGGGCGCGTTCTCGCCGGTGGCCGCCGCCGCGGCCGTGGGTCTGGTCGCGGTCAGCGGCGCCGTGTACGTCCGGCTGATCCGCCGGCGGCCCCATGGCGCGGCGTAGGCGCAGACGCAGGCCGTGGCACCGGACCCGCGCCTACCGCCTCGTCAGGACGGCCCTGCTCGCGGTCGTCCTGGTGACGGTGGGCGTCCGGTGCGGGGGAGACGACGGGCCGGCCGATCCGGTCCGGGCGAGCCGGGAGGAGCCCGGTCCGGCCCGCGAGGGACCCCCGCCCGACCCGCTGCCCCGGTCCCGGCCGACGTCCCTGCGCATCCCGTCCCTGGGGGTCGACGCGCCGGTCACCGGTGTAGGGCTCGACCGGGACCGGCAGCTGGAAACACCGCCGATCGGCACGCCGAAGCTGGTCGGCTGGTACCGGGGCGGTCCCACGCCGGGGGAGTCCGGCACCGCCGTCGCCGTCGGCCACCGCGACACCAGCACCGGCCCCGCCGTCTTCGCCGCACTCGCCCAGGTGAAGCCCGGCAAGCTGATCGAGGCCAAGCGCGCGGACGGCCGTACCGCCGTCTACACCGTGGACCAGGTGAAGGTCTACGACAAGGCCGGCTTCCCCGACGAAGAGGTGTACGGGCCCACCGGGCGCCCGGAGTTGCGCGTGCTGACCTGCGGCGGCCTGTTCAGCCGGCGCACCGGCTACACGAGCAACGTGGTGGTCTTCGCCCACCTGACCGCGACCGGGTGACGGGCAAAGCGCCCGATCCCGTGCGTTCCCTTCCCCCGGCCGGGCACATTCCGTTAACTTCCGTGACTCACAGGCCCCGTACGACCGCACGGGGCCTTCGGACCCACGGAGCAGCGGCGCTCCGGACAGCCCCCGGGGGCAGCAGTCATGACACGCGCCATCACCCTGCACGACGTGAGCAAGTCCTACGCGCGGGGCCCTCGCGTGGTGGAGCGGCTCTCGCTGGACATCGCGCCCGGCGAATTCCTGGTCCTGCTCGGCCCGTCCGGCTGCGGGAAGTCCACCGTGCTGCGCATGATCGCGGGACTGGAGGACATCGACGAGGGCGAACTCCTCCTCGACGGCGAGTACGCCAACGACTGGCAGCCGTCCGAGCGGCACATCGCGATGGTCTTCCAGAACTTCGCCCTCTACCCGAGCATGACCAGCCGCGACAACATCGGCTTTCCGCTGCGCATCGAGGCCCCCGGCGCCGACCCCCGGCCGCGCGTGGACGCCACCGCCCGCATGCTCGGCATCGAGGACCTGCTCGACCGCTTCCCCAGCCAGCTCTCCGGCGGCGAACGCCAGCGGGTCGCCATGGGCCGGGCCATCGCCCGCCACCCCTCCGCCTTCCTGATGGACGAGCCGCTGTCCAACCTCGACGCCAAGCTCCGCAACCACCTGCGGGCCGAAATATCCCGGCTCACCCGCGAGTTGGGCGTGACCACGGTGTACGTCACCCACGACCAGGCCGAGGCCATGTCCCTCGGCGACCGGGTCGCCGTCCTGCGCGGCGGGGTGCTCCACCAGGTGGGCAGCCCGCGCGAGGTGTACGCGCTGCCCCGCAACGTCTTCGTCGCCGCCTTCATCGGCACCCCGCGCATCAACCTGCTGCGCGGCCTCGTCCGCGCCCCGCTGGACGGTGCGATGACCATCAGCCTCGGCAAGCAGTATCTGCGCCTGCCCGAACCCCTCTGCCTCGACCACCGGTTGCTGCGCGTGCAGCAGGGCCGCGAGGTCATCGTCGGACTGCGCTCGGAGGCGGTGCGCATCGCCAGGCACAGCGCCGCCCGGCCCGGCGAGGTGCCGCTCACCGGGCTGGTGGAGCACATGGAGTTCCAGGGACACGAGACCCTCGTCCACTTCAACACCGGCTCCCGCCCCGCCGTCGTACCCGAGCTGGAGGCGCCCCGCCCGGCCGCCCGGCCCGCACGGCGCCGCCGCCGGGAGGGGCCGGGCATGCTGGACCGGCTCAGGGAGCGGGCGGGTTCGCTGCGTGCCGGGCCGGTGGTGGTCCTGGAGGACCCGGCCGATGCCGCACCCGACCCCGCGCCCCCGGAGGGCCGCCTCCCCGGTGACCTGGTCGTCCGCACCACACCCGACATCCGGCTGCACCACGGCATGCAGGTCCCGCTCCTCGTCGACCTCGCCCATCTCTTCGTCTTCGACCAGCACGGCGACC
Source organism: Streptomyces cellostaticus (assembly GCF_001513965.1). Classification (GTDB taxonomy): domain Bacteria; phylum Actinomycetota; class Actinomycetes; order Streptomycetales; family Streptomycetaceae; genus Streptomyces; species Streptomyces cellostaticus. Next base: position 8,686 of record NZ_KQ948019.1, read on the forward strand.
GCATCTGCCCCGCTCCGGTGCGGCTGCCGGACCTGGACGAGTGACGTCCGCGAGGAATGCACACATCGAGAAGTGAGCCCCGCTAGAGATGCGTACATGAATGTGCATCTCACCCGAAGCCGGGCCGTCCTCGGGGCCGTCGGGCTGCTCGTGGCCCTCGCCGCTCCGACCGCCTACGCAGCGCTCGACGGCGCCGATCCCGTCGTACCGGAACGCGGCAAGCCGTACGTCGAGACCCAGCTCTTCTTCGGCACCGCACGCCCCGACGGCGGCCCCGCCGTCACCGACAAGCAGTTCATGGCCTTCGTCGACCACGAGGTCACGCCCGGCTTCCCGCACGGACTCACCGTGCAGAACGGGCGCGGACAGTGGCGGGACGCGAACGGCACGATCGAGAAGGAGCGGTCGTACGAACTGATCCTGCTGTACCCGGTGGCGGAGGCGGTCAAGAGCGACCGGAAGATCGAGGAGATCCGCACGGCGTACGAGAAGGCCTTCGCCCAGGAGGCCGTGGGGAGGGTGGACGACCGGGCCCGGGTCGACTTCTGATGTCATGGGGCGTCTGGTGCACGAAAACTAACGCCGCTAGTTTGTGAACCGGACGACCACACGCCCCGCCCGGGAGGAAGCACCATGAAGGCACACGACGGCCTGTACATCGACGGCGCCTGGCGCCCCGCCGAGAGCCGGGACGTGATCGAGGTCGTGAACCCGGCCGACGAGCAGGTCATCGGCCGGGTCCCGGCCGGGAACGCCCTGGACGTCGACACCGCCGTACGCGCCGCGCGCGCCGCCCTCCCGGGCTGGGCCGCCACGCCCCCGGCCGAGCGGGCCGCCCGCCTCGCCGCCCTGCGGGACGTCCTGGTGGCCCGCAAGGACGAGATCGCCGAGACGGTCACCGCCGAACTGGGCGCGCCGCTCCAGTTCTCGCAGGCCGTGCACGCGGGCGTGCCGATCGCGGTCGCGGGCTCCTACGCCGAGCTGGCCGCCACCCACTCCTTCGAGGAGAAGGTCGGCAACTCGACGGTCCTGCACGAGCCGATCGGCGTCGTCGCCGCGATCACCCCCTGGAACTACCCGCTCCACCAGATCGTCGCCAAGGCGGCCCCGGCGCTCGCCGCGGGCTGCACGATCGTCCTCAAGCCCGCCGAGGACACCCCGCTCACCGCCCAGCTCTTCGCCGAGGCGGTCCACGAGGCGGGCGTCCCGGCCGGCGTGTTCAACCTCGTCACCGGCCTCGGCCCGGTCGCCGGGCAGGCCCTCGCCGAGCACCCGTGCGTCGACCTGGTCTCCTTCACCGGTTCCACGACGGTGGGCCGGCAGATCGGCGCGGTGGCCGGCGCGGCCGTCAAGAAGGTCGCCCTCGAACTCGGCGGCAAGTCCGCCAACGTCATCCTGCCGAGCGCCGACCTCGCCAAGGCGGTGGCCGTCGGCGTCGCCAACGTGATGTCCAACTCCGGTCAGACATGCAGCGCCTGGACCCGCATGCTGGTCCACCGCGACCGGTACGACGAGGCCGTCGAACTGGCCCGGGCCGCGGCCGCCAAGTACGGCGACCGCATCGGCCCGGTCGTCAGCGCCAAGCAGCAGGCACGGGTGCGCAGCTACATCGAGAAGGGCCTCGCCGAGGGCGCCCGCCTGGTCACCGGCGGCCCCGAATCTCCCCGGGAGCAGGGCTACTTCGTCAGCCCGACCGTCTTCGCGGACGTCACCCCGCAGATGACCATCGCCCAGGAGGAGATCTTCGGCCCGGTCCTTTCGATCCTGCGCTATGAGGACGAGGAGGACGCCCTGCGCATCGCCAACGGCACGGTGTACGGTCTCGCCGGCGCCGTCTGGGCCGCCGACGAGGCCGAGGCCGTCGCCTTCGCCCGCCGTATGGACACCGGCCAGGTCGACATCAACGGCGGCCGGTTCAACCCCCTCGCCCCCTTCGGCGGCTACAAGCAGTCCGGGGTCGGCCGGGAACTCGGCGGGCACGGACTCGCCGAGTACCTCCAGACCAAGTCCCTCCAGTTCTAAGGAAGTCCGCGAGTCATGGCCGTACGAGCCGCCGTTCTGCCCGCCATCGGCGCCCCCCTGGAGATCACCGACATCGAGCTGCCGGACCCCGGCCCCGGACAGGTCCGCGTCCGCCTCGCCGCCGCCGGTGTCTGCCACTCCGACCTGTCCCTGTCCAACGGCACCATGCGGGTGCCGGTCCCGGCGGTCCTCGGCCACGAGGGCGCGGGCACGGTCGTGGCCGTGGGCGAGGGAGTCACCCATGTCGCGCCCGGCGCGCCCGTGGTCCTCAACTGGGCCCCTTCCTGCGGCACCTGCCACGCCTGCACGCTCGGCGAGGTCTGGTTGTGCGCCAACGCGATGAACGGCGCCGCCGACGTCTACGCCCGCACCGCCGACGGCACCGACCTCCACCCCGGCCTGAACGTCGCCGCGTTCGCCGAGGAGACAGTGGTCTCCGCGTCCTGCGTGCTGCCCCTGCCGGAGGGGGTGCCTTTGGTGGATGCCGCCCTCCTCGGCTGCGCCGTCCTCACCGGCTACGGCGCCGTCCACCACTGCGCCCAGGTCCGGCCCGGCGAGACGGTCGCGGTGTTCGGCGTCGGCGGAGTGGGCCTGGCCACCCTGCAGTCGGCCCGCATCGCGGGCGCGTCCCGCATCATCGCGGTCGACGTCTCCCCCGAGAAGGAGGAACTGGCCCGCGCGGCAGGCGCCACCGACTACGTCCTCGCCTCCGACACCACCCCCCGCGAGATCCGCGCCCTCACCGACAAGCAGGGCGTCGACGTCTCCGTGGAGTGCGTGGGCCGCGCGGTCAGCATCCGCGCCGCCTGGGAGTCCACCCGCCGGGGCGGCCGTACGACCGTCGTCGGTATCGGCGGCAAGGACCAGGAGGTCACCTTCAACGCCCTGGAGATCTTCCACTGGGGCCGCACCCTGTCCGGCTGCGTCTACGGCAACACCGACCCGGCCCGCGACCTGCCGGTGCTCGCCGAACACGTACGTGAGGGCCGCCTGGACCTCTCGACGCTGGTCACCGAACGGATCGCTCTGGAGGGCATCCCGGCGGCCTTCGACAACATGCTCGAGGGCAAGGGCGGCCGGGCGCTGGTGGTGTTCTGAGCGGCTGATGCGGGGGCTGAGCGCGCCCCGAAGGGGCGCGGGGCTGTATCGGTATGCGGCTCCGCCGCGTGGGCGCGACCAGCCACGATGTACGCGCACCCGGCACGTCACACAGCCCCCACCCCCGTAGCCGAACTCAGCGCAATGCCTCAGAGCCGATGCCGAGCAACTCAGAAAACGCCCGCTCCCCCGACGGAGTCACCCTCACCGCACGCGAAGACCCGATCCGCACGCACCAGCCCGAGTCCAGGGCATGCCGGCACAGCGCAGCGCCCGCCGCACCCGCCAGGTGGGGCCGGCGCTCGGTCCAGTCGAGGCAGGCGCGGGCCAGCGGGCGGCGTGCCCCGCGGTCGAGGGCGATGCCGGCCCCGCCGAACCACTCCAGCCCCGCATCCGTCAGCGCAAACCCCGTGTCCTGCCGCAGAAACCCCCGGAGGGACAGCGCGTCCGTGACCGCGATGCCGAGTCGCCCGGCGAGATGGTCGTAGCAGGTGCGGCCGCGTGCCATCGCGGAGCCCGCGCTCGACTCCCGCAGCGTGCGCGGGCGTACGGTCTCGGCGGGGTCCACCTGTGCGGCGAGGTCCTCGAGGAGCTGTGCCACGCGCGCGTCGGCCAGCCGCACATACCGGTGCCGCCCCTGCCGCTCCTGCGCGAGTAGCCCGCCTCCGACCAGCTTGCCCAGATGCTCGCTCAGCGTGGACGGGGCGACCCCGGCATGCCGGGCCAGTTCACCCGCCGTCCAGGCCCGCCCGTCCAGCAGGGCCAGCAGGCACACGGCCCGGGTCTCGTCGGCGATCAGCGAGGCCAGCGAGGCGAGGCCGGCGGCCCGGGAGTCCTTGGTGTTCATGCACCCAGCATGCGGCACCGGCACTTCGGCGCCTGCCGAAGTGTCCTCACACGCCCTGCCGCGCCTGCTCGTACTGCTGCGCCAGCCCGTCCAGGAGCGCGGCGAGCCCCGTCTCGAAGGCCCGCTCGTCGATCTTCTCCTGCTGCTCGGCGAGGAGGTGGGCCTGGCCGAGGTGGGGATAGTCGGCGGGGTCGTACGCGCTCGCGTCGTCCACGAAGCCCCCGGCGAAGGAGCCGAGTGCGGAGCCCATGATGAAGTACCGCATCAGCGCGCCGATGGAGGTCGCCTGGGACGGCGGCCAGCCCGCGTCGACCATCGCGCCGTAGGCCGCGTCGGCGACGCGGAGCGCGGCGGGGCGGCGCCCCGGGCCCCGGGCGAGGACCGGGACGATGTTGGGGTGGTCGCGCAGGGCCGCGCGGTAGGAGACGGCCCAGTCGTGCAGCGCGGTCCGCCAGTCCCGGCCGTCCTCGAACATCGACAGGTCGACCAGCGCGCTCACCGAGTCCGCGACCGCTTCCAGGATCTCGTCCTTGGTGCGGAAGTGGTTGTACAGCGAGGGCCCGCTCACCCCCAGCTCGGCGGCGAGCCGCCGGGTGGAGACGGCCGCCAGGCCCTCCGCGTCCACGAGTTCCCGGGCCGTCTCGACGATCCGGTCGGTGCTGAGGAGGGGCTTGCGCGGTCGGGCCATGGCGCACATAGTAGGGCTGTTCCCTGGAAACTAGCAGTGCTAATTTAAATGTATAGTTTTCAAGATTCCGTCTGTGTGGGGTGATCACATGGTGAACCTGGAGCTGAGCGAGGAGCAGGCCGCCGTACGGCAGCTCGCCCGGGACTTCGTGGAGCGCGAGATCGCCCCCCACGTGGTCGCCTGGGACCGGGCCGAGGAGGTCGACCGGGGGATCGTGAAGAAGCTCGGCGAGGTGGGTTTCCTCGGACTGACCGTCGACGAGGAGTACGGCGGCTCGGGCGGTGACCATCTCGCGTACTGCCTGGTCACCGAGGAGCTGGGCCGCGGTGACTCCTCGGTCCGCGGGATCGTCTCCGTCTCCCTGGGCCTGGTCGCCAAGTCGATCGCCGCATGGGGGAGCGAGGAGCAGAAGCGGCGCTGGCTGCCGGGGCTCACCGCCGGCGAGTACGTCGGCTGCTTCGGCCTCACCGAGCCCGGCACCGGCTCCGACGCGGGCAACCTCACCACCCGCGCGGTGCGCGACGGCGACGACTACGTCCTGAGCGGCACCAAGATGTTCATCACGAACGGCACCTGGGCCGACGTCGTCCTCCTCTTCGCCCGCTCCACCGACGCCCCCGGCCACCAGGGCGTCTCGGCCTTCCTCGTCCCCACCGACACGCCAGGTCTGACCCGCCGCACCATCCACGGCAAGCTCGGCCTGCGCGGCCAGGCCACCGCCGAACTGGTCCTTCAGGACGTCCGGGTGCCCGCCGCGGCGATGGTCGCAGAGGAGGGCAAGGGCTTCTCCGTCGCCATGTCGGCCCTGGCCAAGGGGCGGATGTCGGTGGCCGCGGGCTGCGTCGGCATAGCCCAGGCCGCGCTGGAGGCGGCTGTGCGGTACGCGGGCGAACGCGAGCAGTTCGGCAAGTCCATCGCCCGCCATCAGCTGGTGCAGGAGCTGATCAGCGACATCGCCGTCGACGTGGACGCGGCCCGGCTGCTCACCTGGCGGGTGGCCGACCTGATCGACCGCGGCCGGCCGTTCGCCGTCGAGTCCTCCAAGGCCAAGCTGTTCGCCTCCGAGGCCGCCGTGCGCGCTGCCAACAACGCCCTGCAGGTCTTCGGCGGTTACGGCTACATCGACGAGTATCCGGTCGGCAAACTCCTGCGCGACGCCCGCGTGATGACCCTCTACGAAGGCACCAGCCAGATCCAGAAACTGCTCATCGGGCGGGCGCTGACCGGGGTTTCCGCCTTCTGAGTATCCGCCTGAGTATCTCGGCGGATGTGGCGCGGGCCACGTCCGCCGATGCTTGCTCCCATGAGTGACACACCGGTCAAGCAGCAGAGTACGGCCGCCTTCTACGGCCAGGCCGTCGCCTCCTTCGCGGTCGCCATGGCGGCCACCGCCATCGGTATCTTCCGGCTGAACGCCGACGCCTGGGTGCGGGGATTCCTGGCGATCGCCGTCCTGTACCTGGTCACCTCCGCCTTCACCCTCGCCAAGGTGATCCGGGACCGTCAGGAGGCCGGGCAGATCGTCAGCCGGGTCGACCAGGCGCGCCTGGACAAGCTGCTCGCCGATCACGATCCCTTCGAAAAGCTCTGAGACGCTCTGAGTAAGGTCTGAGAGCGCCTGCGAGGTCCGGGCGAGCCGCCCACGCTAAGCGAGCGCTCACTTTCGGCGGTATGGTGTAGCTCCTGTCACCGAAGGGGGCGAGCGAGCGATGAGTACGGCTCAGGAGACGGCCGGCGGCGAGGTCGAGCCGTGGGAAGAGGTCACCCCTGACGCGGCCCGGCGGCTCCTCATCGCCGCCGTGGAGGCCTTCGCCGAGCGCGGCTACCACGCGACGACGACACGCGACATCGCGGGCCGCGCCGGCATGAGCCCGGCCGCGCTCTACATCCACTACAAGACCAAGGAAGAGCTGCTCCACCGGATCAGCCGGATCGGCCACGACAGGGCCCTGGACATCCTGCGGACGGCGGCCCGGCGCGAGGGCAGTGCCGCGGAGCGGCTGGCCGACGCCGTCAGCTCCTTCGTCCGCTGGCACGCCGGCCGGCGCACCACCGCACGGGTCGTGCAGTACGAACTCGACGCGCTCGGCCCCGAGGCCCGCGCCGAGATCGTCGCGCTGCGCCGCCAGGTCGACGCCGAGGTGCGCGGGATCATCGAGGACGGCGTGGCCTCGGGCGAGTTCGACGTGCCGGACGTGCACGGCACCACGCTCGCCGTGCTGTCGTTGTGCATCGACGTGGCCCGCTGGTTCACCGTGAACGGGCCGCGCACCCCCGAGGAGGTCGGCGCGCTCTACGCCGACCTCGTGCTGCGGATGGTGGGCGCCGAGTAGGGCGCCCCGGGCTCAGGGGTGGTCGCTCAGAGGTAGTAGCGGGACACCGACTCCGCGACGCAGACCGGCTTGTCGCCGCCCTCGCGCTCCACGGTGAAGGCGATGGCCACCTGTACGCCGCCCTTGACGTCCTCGACGCCGGTGATCGTCGCGGTGGCGCGCAGCCGGGAGCCGACCGGGACGGGGGCGGGGAAGCGGACCTTGTTCGTCCCGTAGTTGACGCCCATCGTCACGCCCTCGACCTTGATGAGCTGCGGTCCGAAGAGCGGGAGCAGCGAGAGGGTCAGATAGCCGTGGGCGATGGTGGTCTTGAACGGTCCCGCGGCGGCCTTCTCCGGATCCACGTGGATCCACTGGTGATCACCGGTGGCCTCCGCGAACAGATCGATCCGCTTCTGGTCGATCTCCAGCCAGTCCGTGTGGCCCAGCTGCTCGCCCACGGCGGCCTTCAGCTCGTCGGGGGAGGTGAAGGTCCTCGGTTCTGCCATGTTCCCGGCCTCTCGCTCGCATGTCTAAGCAACTGCTTAGCATGGTCGGGCCGGGGGCGCCTGTCAACGGCCCGTCACCCGTACCGGGTGAGTAGTCTCTGAGGAGTGCCCCAGATTCCCGAGAAGATCCACGAGCTGACCGTCGGCCAGTTGTCCACGCGCAGCGGTGCCGCCGTCTCCGCCCTGCACTTCTACGAGTCCAAGGGCCTGATCACCAGCCGCCGTACCTCCGGCAACCAGCGCCGCTACACCCGTGACACGCTGCGCCGGGTCGCCTTCGTCCGCGCGGCCCAGCGGGTCGGCATCCCCCTGGCCACGATTCGCGAGGCTCTCGCGCAGCTCCCCGAGGAACGCACGCCGACCCGCGAGGACTGGGCCCGCCTGTCGGAGGCGTGGCGCTCCGAACTGGACGAACGCATCAAGCAGCTGAACCGTCTGAGGGACCACCTCACCGACTGCATCGGCTGCGGGTGCCTGTCCTTGGACACGTGTGTTCTTTCCAACCCGGACGACGTGTTCGGCGAGCGGAGGGCGGGGTCGCGCCTTATGGCGGAGGGGCGCTGACCGCGGGCTGGACCGTTGCGGCTACGACCGTTGCGGTTCCGGCCCGTCGCCGACTGCGGCTGCGCCGTGGCTGGTCGCGCAGTTCCCCGCGCCCCTTTTGGGGCGCACCGGCACCCTGCCGGTGCCGGTGAGCGACCCCACCCCCGCCCAGCCGGAGGCCTACTCGAACTCGGTCCCGCCCTTGCGCGTCAGGTACGCAGGGCTCACCGCCTTGGCGATCGCCCGGCCCCCGGTCACCGCGCTGTACCGCTCCGCCGCAGGGCGTACCACCACACCCTCCCGCAGATGCAGCCCCTGCCCGGACACCGTCTCCCGCCCGCTCGCGAACTCCAGCACCCGCTCGATGTCGTACGGCCCCGAGAAGAGACGCGGCACCAAGGGCAGCTCCCCGTCCAGCAGCTCAACCGGGTCCAGCCAGCGCAGCGCCCCGTCGATCTCCGCCGACACGTCGAACGCCGCATACCCCAGCGTCTCCCGCCGCCCGTCGGCCCCGTACGTCAGGTCCTGCACCCCGGCGCCGTACACCTCCCCGAAGATGCCGACCCGCCGTGCGCCCAGCCGCTCGCAGAGCCTCGCCGCGGCCTCGGCGACGCCGTGTCCTCGTATCGCCCGCCAGTACAGGTTCCGTGGATCTTCCTTCAGGGCCAGGGACTTCGCCCCGAAGCCCTTGGAGGACACGTACACCCGGTCCTCGCCGCCGACATACGTCAGCAGGCACGCCGAGCCGTGCAGCTTCTCGGTCAGGACGACCGGCTCGCCCGGGGTGAAGATGTCCGGGTAGCGCTGGATGTTCTCGATGTCGACCCAGGGCAGCAGGTCAGGAGCGGACTCCACCTCCCCGTTCATGGTCGGCGGGATCGGCGGCACCCACTTGGTGATGCCCAGCCGCTCGGCGAAGTCGGTGCCCTCGGCCGCGGCCCGCGCCAGATCGACGTCCGCGAGCGCCTTCGGCCGGCACACGATGCCCTGCGACAGCTCACCCCGCAGCCGTACCGCCTTGACCCGATTGGCCTCGCCGCCCGCCAGCCGCCCGGTCAGTCCCAGCTCCTCGATCAGCCCGGACGGCAGCACGGACTGCTCGGGGATGTACACGGCGGCCTCGCCGGTGCGGTACGCGCCCTTGGCGACGACGGCCCGGTACAGGCCCACCTGGGCCAGTTCGAGGGCATCGGCGTTCGGATGCTCGTGGACGGTCAGCACTTCGGCGGTGACGCGCAGCGTCGACATCTGGGGACTCCTCGGTTCCTCAGTTCGGTTCCATCGACACCCACTCTCCGTACGGGAAAGGGGTGGAGCGACCGGATTACCGCCTGCTAACGTCACGCTCTTCGGCCGGCGGCGACGCCCGGCGCGGAGTACCGAACGGGGCCGAACTCCCATGCCCACGCCCGCCCTCGCCGCTGCCCTGGCGGACATCGGCACCGTCTTCAACGGCTTCGCCAGCCCCGCCGAGACCGGCTGCGAGCGCTGCTTCGCACCCGAGGAGACGGCTTTTCTGCGGACTCCGTACACCAGGCTCCCGACCGGCCTGCTGCGCCGCTTCGTCTACAAGGTGCCCGACCACTTCGAGGACCACGCCGCCGTCATGCGACGCCTGTTGCCGCAGTGCGCGCAGGCGATGGCCGACGGCAGCCTGGGCGGCATCGGCTACCACGGATATCACGGGCTGAGCCGGGTGGACTGGCGCTCCTGGCCGACCGAGCAGGCCTCGGCCGTCGAGTCGTTCGTGCTCGCCTGGTGGGACGACGTGCTCATCACCCCCGACCCGCCCTGTCCGGTGCAGGACGTGTTCGAGACCTGTGCCTCGATCCTGCGCACCATGACCCCGCTGCTCGACCGGTGGGAGCCGCATCCCGTCGCGGACACCCACCTCGTCGGCTGCGCGGGCTCGTGGCTGTACGACCTGATCACCGACCGCTGGCCGTTCACCTGGTGGATCCGGGACGACGAGGCCCAAGGCGTCGCCGAGCTCCGGTCCTGGCTCGCCCGGCACGCCTCCGGCCGGCTGCACGCCCAGGGCGAGCCGGACCTGGCGACCCGTGCCCGGCTCGTCGGCCTGACCTACGAGGAGCGCTGGAACGACCCGTACTGGGCCAGTCCCTCCGACACCAACTGAGCGTTGGACGCAGCCCGTTCACCGTCCGGCAGGAACAGGGTGTCCTCCAGGCCTGCGCGGGTGGCCAGGCCCAGTCGTCCGGCCAGCCTCAGCACCGGCCAGGTGCCGCCCTCCTCGCCGTGCAGCAGGACCGGACGATGGGGGTACCTCCCGCTCGAGCGAAGCCGAGAGTGGGGGAGTGCGTCACCGAGGCGGGCGAGGAGAGCGTGCGCCGACGCCTGCGCGGTCGCCGGGTCCGGGTCGGTCACCTCCGCGAGCACCCGCAGCACTTTCGGGCCGAGCGGCGAGGCCGCGAACCGGGCCGCCCCGTCCGTGCCGGACCAGATGCCCGCCTCCACGCCGATGCCCATGGTGAGGAGCTGCTCGGCGACCTCCTCGGCGCCCGGCTCATGCCAGTTGACCGAGGCGAAGTCGGGCAGCACCGACCAGGAGCGGATGCGTGCGAACCGGACCGCGGGGTCGGGTGCGGCCCAGGCCCCCGTCGTCACGCCGACCGGCACACGCACCCGGCCGCGTATCGCGTCGATCACCGGCTCGACCACGCGCGGGGACAGACTGTCGCGCCCGCACGGCGTCTTGGGATGGACATGAACCTCCGTGGCCCCGGCCGCGACGGCTTCGGCCGCGGACCGCGCCAGCTCCTCCGGGGACAACGGCACGCACGCGCCGTCGGCGGCCGAGCGGCGCCCGTTGAGACACACCTGCACCATGCCTCGATGGTGCCGGCCGGCACTGACAACGCCCCGCGACGTGTCCCGCAACGGCCCACGGCAGGTCACGGCAAGGGGTGCGGCATCCCCCTGCGCACCCCCCGGTTCCACCCCCCTGCTGATCAGGCCGACATCAGCAGCCGCCCCCGCCTGGCGTATGCCAGTGCCTGGGGCGTGAGCACGGGCCGGGGCACCAGGATCCCGCAGTCCGTGCAGACCGGACCGGACGACGGCTCGTGGTCCAGGCCGTACTTCCACACGAGGCGCTCGCCGCCGCACACCGGGCAGGCCGAACCCGGTTCACGGTTCAGCGCGGCGATGATCCGGCGCAGCACCTCGGCCAGGGGCTCGTCGGGGTGGACCCGCGGGTCGTCGCACCAGGCGACCCCGAACCCGCCCCAGGTCAGCCGGTGCCAGTCGTCCACACTGCCCGGCCGGCGCAGCCCGTCGTGCTTCTCCTTCTTGCGGCGCTCGGCGAACTCGGCCTCGTAGCCGAGCCAGACCGCCCGCGCCTCCTCCAGCTCCTCCAGCGCGGCCACGAGCCGCACCGGATCGGGGGACCGGTCCTCCGGACCGAAACCGGCCCGGGAGCACAGATGGTCCCAGGTCGCCCGGTGCCCGTAAGGAGCGAACCGCTCCAGGCACTTGCGCAGTGAGTAGCGTCGCAGTGCCAGATCACACCGTGGATCGCGCACCTGTCTCGCCAGACTTCGGAATCCGGCCATCGCCTTGCACCTCCGTCACATCTGCGTCCGCGTTTCGGTCACTTCGGTGTCGCCGTACGAGTTCCGCGCGACGTCGCCGAGTAGACGTATCGACACGCGATCCGGCTCCATCCGATTTCCGATGCCCTCCCATAAGGCGCCCCGGGTTGACCGCCGGGCACCGACTCCAGTGACTCCAAAACTTGACGCATGTTCATCTTCAATCCCGGGGATACCGGCGGTAACGTCCGGCCCACCCCCGTCGGGAGGAGCTGCCATGCCACGGCGCACCCCACGCAACGTGTTGTTCGACAAACTGAGAACTCCCCGCAAGCGCACCGGGTTCCTGAAAGCGGCATCCGTATGCGTTCTGATCGCCGGCCTGCTCTCCCCGCTCACCCGGGCCGCGGCGGCGGAGAGCGCCACCGCCTCGAACGACTACTGCGGCGGACAGTGTTCGGACATCCTGCCGCCCGGCGAGAACGGCAACGCGACCCTCGCCCAGATCCTCCTCAACCAGGCCTTCGGCACCCAGCCCTCGCACGCCGAGGACCAGCTCGGCCCCTACGCCAACCTGGCGACCGGCTACTCGGGCCTCACCGACGCGAAGATCAACACCTTCTTCAACGACGCCTCGTTCGGCGTCCCTTCCGACCAGGTGGCCTCCACCGAGAAGCCGGCCGGCCGCACTGACGTGACCATCGTCCGGGACAAGAAGGCCGGTGTGCCGCACATCACAGGCACCACCCGGTACGGCACCGAGTTCGGCGCGGGGTATGCGGCAGCCGAGGACCGGCTGTGGCTGATGGACGTCTTCCGGCACGTGGGCCGTGGCCAGCTGACCACCTTCGCCGGAGGCGCGGCCGCCAACCAGGGCCTCGAGCAGGAGTTCTACCGCAACGCGCCGTACACCGAGGCCGACCTCCAGGCGCAGATCGACAACGCCGTGGCCGGCAACGGCGCCCGCGGCCAGCAGGCCCTCGCCGACGCCAACGCCTATCTCGACGGCATCAACTCCTACATCGACGCCTCCGGCAGCGGGCGCTACTTCCCCGGCGAGTACGTCCTGACCGGCCACAAGGATGCGATCACCAACGCCGGCACCATAGACCACTTCAAGGTCACCGACCTCGTGGCGCTGGCCTCGGTCATCGGATCGCTCTTCGGCTCCGGCGGGGGCGGCGAGGTCAACAACGCCCTCTCCCTGATCGCCGCCCAGTCCAAGTACGGCGTGGAGCAGGGCACCAAGGTCTGGGAGTCCTTCCGTGAGCGCAACGACGCCGAGGCCGCCCTCACCGTCCACGACGGCGAGAGCTTCCCCTACGCGTCCAAGCCCGACGCCCCCAAGGGCGAGGCTCTGCCCGACGCCGGCTCGGTGACCCAGGAGCCGCTCGTCTACGACCGCACCGGCAGCGCCGCCACCGCGAGCGCCAAGACCACGTCCACCGCGGCCGCCAAGACCACGCTCAGCTCCGCCAGGCGCGGCATGTCCAACGCCCTCGTGGTCAGCGGAAAGTACACCGCCGGCGGCCACCCGATCGCCGTCTTCGGACCGCAGACCGGCTACTTCGCCCCTCAGCTGCTCATGCTCCAGGAGATCCAGGGCCCCGGCATCAGCGCCCGCGGCGCCTCCTTCGCCGGCCTGAGCATGTACGTCGAGCTGGGCCGCGGCCAGGACTACTCCTGGAGCGCGACCACCTCGGGCCAGGACATCATCGACACCTACGCCGTCGAGCTGTGCCAGGACGACTACCACTACCTGTACCGCGGCACCTGCACCGCCATGGACAAGGTCGAGCAGAAGAACGCGTGGAAGCCGACGACCGCCGACGGCACCGCGGCGGGGTCGTACACCATGCGGGTCTGGCGGACGAAGTACGGGCCGGTGGAGTACCGTGCGAGCGTCGGCGGCAAGAAGGTCGCCTACACCACCCTGCGCTCCTCCTACCTGCACGAGGCCGACTCGATCATCGGCTTCCAGATGCTGAACGACCCCGGCTACGTCAAGGGTCCGAAGGACTTCCAGAGCGCGGCCCAGCACATCAACTACACCTTCAACTGGTTCTACGCCGACTCCCAGCACACCGCGTACTACAACAGCGGTGACAACCCGGTCCGGGCCCAGGGTGTCGACGCCGAGTTCCCGTTGTGGGCGCAGCCCGCGTACGAGTGGCAGAACTGGGACCCGGCCACCAACACGGCCGACTACACCCCGGCCTCCGCCCACCCCAACTCGGTCGACCAGGACTACTACATCTCCTGGAACAACAAGCAGGCCAAGGACTACACGACCGCGTCCTGGGGCGACGGCTCCGTGCACCGCGGCAACCTCCTCGAGGACCGGGTGAAGAAGCTGGTCGCGGCCGGCGGGGTGACCCGTACGAAGCTGGTGCAGGCCATGGCGGACGCGGCCCTCGCGGACCTGCGCGCCGAGGACGTGCTGCCCAAGCTGCTGAAGGTGATCAACTCCTCCCCGGTCACCGACTCGACGGCCGCCGACGCGGTGAGCAAGCTCCAGGCGTGGATCACCGCGGGCGCCAAGCGCACCGAGACCTCGGCCGGTTCGAAGACGTACGCCAACGCCGACGCGATCCGCATCCTGGACGCCTGGTGGCCCCAGCTGGTGAAGGCGGAGTTCGAGCCCGGCCTGGGCAGCGACCTGTACACCGCGTTCACCGGCAACCTGCCCGTGGACGAGGCCCCGTCCGCCGGACACGGTCCGACCGGCTCGCACGCCGGAAGCTCGTTCCAGTACGGCTGGTGGAGCTATGTCGACAAGGACATCCGGGCGGTGCTCGGTGAGTCCGTGCAGGGCGGCCTCGCGCAGCAGTACTGCGGCGGCGGCAGCCTCAGCGCCTGCCGGGACATCCTGATCAGCACCCTGAAGCAGGCGGCGGGGCTGACCGCCGCCCAGGTCTACCCGGGCGACGATCTGTGCTCCGCCGGTGACCAGTGGTGCGCCGACTCGATCAACCAGCGCACCCTGGGCGGCATCAAACACGGCAAGATCAGCTGGCAGAACCGGCCGACCTTCCAGCAGGTCGTGGAGTACACCTCACACCGCTGAGGCATCGTTGAGGCGGTGCGGGCGGCGGGTCAGGCGATACGGCCCGCCGCCAGCACCACCCGCGCCAGCTCGGGGTGCAGGATGTCGCTGTGCGCCCCGGCCGGCGGGCCTCCGCGCCGGACGACCGCGGCCGCGTCGACGTTCACGCACCCCGACGCGGGCAGGGGCCCGCGCAGGGCCGCGGCGAGGTCCAGTCCGGCGGTCCCGGGTACCGCCTGCACCCCGTCATGCCCCATGGCTCCCCACTCGGAGCCCAGCACGGCCGCGATGTCGACACCCAGGACCGAGTGGTCGGCCCCCGCGAGGCGCGAGGCGAGCGGGTAGAAGGTGCCGAGCGCCGCGTCGAAGTGCGAGTAGCAGCACACGAGCGGGCCGTCGATCCGCTTCTGCCGGTCCTTGAGCGCACCAGCGGTGTCCGGGTCGTGCGGCAGCCGGGCCGCGAACGCATAGTGCGAGAAGGCTCCTTGGAGCAGCGTCACGGACTTCACCGCGCGCACCCCCTCGGGCAGCCCGCGCAGCGCGAACGCCACCAGCCGTCCGCCGAAGCTGTGCCCGACCAGATGCACCCGCACACCGGAGGCCGCCAACTGCCCGATGAGGGGCCCGAGTCCGTGTTCACCGACCGTCCCGGCCCGCCGTTTCATCGTGTAGTACGCAGCCTGCCGCAGCAGTTCCTTCGCGCCTTCCCAAGGGTTCGGCAGGGTGAACTCGGCGTGCAGCCCGCTCAGGGCGTCGGCGAACTCCTCGCAGGCAGTCGCCGGGTCCCCGCCGAACACGAGGGGCTCGCCTTCCTGTGAGGTGTCCGAGGCGGCGCACGGCTCGGGCGTCTCGACCAGCAGCCGCACCAGCCGCCCGAACTCCGCCGGCCCCTGGTCCCCGGCGGGCTGTTCGTCCAGCATCCGGGCCAGCTGGTCGAGCACGGTGGCCCGGCCCGGGAAGGCCGCCAGAAGGGCGCGCCGGGTGTCCTTGTCCAGCGCCGGGCCCGGTGCTGCCTGAGCCGCCACGGCCGCAACGGACCTGGGGAAGTCCGGGATCGGCTCGTCGCAGAACCGCATCGACGGCCAGATCACGCCCACGTACCCGATCCGCGCCTTCGGGGCGAGCGCCGGGATCGGGGCGAAGAAACTCCGGTACAGCGCCGTCGCGCCCGAACGGTCCTCGTTCCAGCCGTGTGCGAAGACGATCAGGTCACGGACACCCTGGTCCGTGACCTGCGCCAGCAGCCGATCCCGTTCGGGGCCGTCCACGTCCCCGTCCGCGTCGAAGGTCAGCTCCCAGTAGGGAGTCACGCTCATCCCAGGCTCCGCCATGCCAGGCTCCCTCGTCCCCCCGAAACGATGCGATGTGGGCGTATCGTCCTGCGGCGGGGCAGAGTTGGCCATACAACGCGGGTCACTTGTAGAGCAGATATTTCTTTCGAATGCCCTGGAACGCCGCCAGCTCGTCCTGCCAGGCGGCGGCCACCTCCTCCGTGCCGGCTCCCGCGTCGATCATCGTCCGCACCCGGGCGGAGCCGGTGAGCTTGTCGATCCAGTGGTCCGAGCGCCAGGCGAAGCCGTCCCAGACCTTCCTGGCGGTCACCAGCAGCGCGATCCCGGTGCGTACGGGGTCGTAGGCGGCCCGGTCGTGCACATGGACCTGTACGCCCCCGATGGTCTCGCCCTGGAACTTGGAGAAGGTGGGGGCGAAGTACGCCTCCCGGAACCGCACGCCCGGCAGCCCGAGTTCACTGACCGTCGCGGCCCACCGACCGTCGATGCCGTCGGCGCCGAGGAGTTCGAAGGGCCGGGTCGTGCCGCGCCCCTCGGAGAGGTTGGTGCCCTCGAACATGCAGGTGCCCGAGTACGCCAACGCGGTGTCCGGGGTCGGCATGTTCGGGCTCGGCGGCACCCAGGGCAGGCCAAAGGCGTCGTAGAACTGCGCGCGCTTCCAGCCCGTCATCAGGACGGTCTCCAGGGCGACCGGCGTGCTCAGGAACTCCCCGTTGAACAGCCGGGCCAGCTCGGCGACCGTCATGCCGTGCGCCTGCGCGATGGGCTGGCGGCCGACGAAGGTGGCGAACTCCTTGTGCAGGACGGGGCCTTGGGCGAAGCGGCCGGTCACCGGGTTCGGGCGGTCGAGCGCGACGAACTTCTTGCCCGCGAGCCGGGCCGCCTCCATGCAGTCGTACAGCGTCCAGATGTACGTGTAGAAGCGTGCTCCCACGTCCTGGATGTCGAAGACGATCGTGTCGACTCCGGAGGTGGTGAAGATGTCGGCCAGCGGCCGGCCGCTCTTCAGGTAGGTGTCGTAGACCGGCAGGCCGGTCGCCGGGTCGTCGTAGCGGCCCTCGGAGCCGCCTGCCTGGGCGGTGCCGCGGAAGCCGTGCTCCGGGCCGAAGACTGCCGTCAGCTTGACGCGGGGGTCTTCGTGCATGACGTCGACGATGTGGCGGGTGTCCTTGGTGATGCCGGTGGGATTGGTGACGATCCCGACTTTTTGGCCGGAGAGCAGCGCATAGCCGTCGGCTGCGAGGCGCTCGAAGCCGGTGTGCAGTGGCTCGCGGTGCTGGGGTGTCACCGGAACAGCTGCGATCGTGGCCGATGCGAGAAGGTTCCGTCTGGACAGGCGCATGGGGTGACCTCCGTCTGTGGGGAAGGTGCAGGCCGTCAGTGGTTGCTCGCGCACGCGCGGCGGAGCCGCATATCGGACACCGCCCCGCGCCCCTTAGGTTGGGGCAGTCACCCTTCCTTTTACACATACCGACTGGTTAGTCTGGCTGTCGCTGAGCCGATTCGCACCATGTCGAAGGAGACCGATGGTGGAAGCCGTGCAGGATGCGGGAGTGGTCGTCACCGGAGCGGGCGGTGGGATCGGGGCCGCGCTGGCCCGCAGGTTCGCCGCCGAGGGGGCCCGGGTGGTCGTCAACGACCTGGATGCCGACAAGGCGAAGGCTGTGGCGGAGGAGATCGGCCAGATCGCCGTGCCCGGGGACGCCTCCGCGATCGTCGGCGACGCCCGTGACGCGCTCGGCGGCACCGTGGACGTCTACTGCGCCAACGCGGGCGTTGCCTTCGAGGACGCGGGTGCCGGCGAGTCCCTCGACGAGAGGTCCTGGGCGCTGTCCTGGGACGTCAACGTGATGGCGCACGTCCGGGCCGCCCATGTGCTGTTGCCGGACTGGCTGGAGCGCGGTCGCGGCCGGTTCGTCTCCACGGTCTCGGCCGCCGGACTCCTCACCATGATCGGTGCCCCCTCCTACAGCGTCACCAAGCACGGCGCGCTGGCCTTTGCCGAGTGGCTGTCCCTCACCTACCGCCACCGGGGCCTCAAGGTCCACGCCATCTGTCCCCAGGGCGTCCGCACCGACATGCTGGCCGCCACCGGCAGCGCGGGCGACCTGGTGCTCCACCCCACCGCGATCGAGCCGGAGGCGGTCGGCGACGCCCTGGTCCGGGGCATCGAGGAGGACCGCTTCCTGATCCTGCCGCACCCCGAGGTCGCCGAGTACTACCAGGCGCGGGCCACCACCCCCGACCGCTGGCTGGCCGGCATGAACCACATCCAGCAGAAGTGGGAGGCCACCCGGTGAGCGCCTCCCCGTACGCGGCCCGGCCCTGGCTGACCCTGCTCGACGAGGTCCAGCGCGGGCCCGTCGACCCCGCCGACTCGCTCGTGCACGCCCTGCGCGCCGCGGTGGCCGAGGCCCCGGACCGCACCTTCCTCGCCTACTTCGACGCCCGGCTGAGCTACCGCGAGGCCGACGAGCTCAGCGACTCGGTGGCCGCCCACCTCGCCGGGCGCGGTCTGGAGCGCGGCGACCGGGTCGCCGTCCTCCTGCAGAACTCCCCGCACTTCGTGCTCGCGGTCCTCGGCGCCTGGAAGGCGGGCGCGACCGTCGTGCCCGTCAACCCGATGTACAAGTCGGGCGAGGTCGCCCACGTCCTGCGGGACGGCGAGGTCGCCGCGCTGATCTGTTCCGACCGGGCCTGGGAGGAGTACCTGCGGGACACGGCCGCCGACTCACCGGTGCGGATCGTGCTCACCGGGTGCGAGCTGGACTTCCAGACGCGTGACGACGCGCGCGTGCTCACCTTCGAGCGGCTGCCCCAGGCCCCCGACGCCGACGACCTGGTCACCGTCGCCCGGCAGGGCGGCAAGGCGCCCGAGGGCCGCGACCCGCGCCCCGACGACATCGCCCTGATCAGCTACACCTCGGGCACCAGCGGCACCCCGAAGGGCGCCACCAACACGCACGGCAACATCATGCACAACGCCGAGCGTCAGAAGACGGGCCTCGGCCTGCCCGAGGGGCCCGTCTACTACGCGCTGGCCCCCCTGTTCCACATCACCGGCATGGTGTGCCAGTTCGGCGCCTGTCTGAACAGCGCGGGCACCCTGGTGCTCACCTACCGCTTCGAGCCCGGCGTCGTCCTGGAGGCGTTCGCCGAGCACCGCCCGCACTACACGGTCGGCCCCTCCACCGCCTACATGGCTCTCGCCGCCCATCCGGACGTCACCCGGGAGCACTTCGCCTCCTTCGTGAACATCTCCTCGGGCGGCGCCCCCGTGCCGCCGGCCCTGGTGGAGAGGTTCCGCGAGCGCTTCGGGCCGTACATCCGCGTCGGCTACGGCCTCACCGAGTGCACCGGCCCCTGCGCCTCCGTGCCGCCCGGCCTGGAGGCCCCCGTGGACCCGGTCTCCGGGACGCTGGCCGTCGGCCTGCCCGGCGCGGACACGGTGGTGCGGATCGTGGACGAGCTGGGCGAGGAGGTCCCCCTCGGCGAACAGGGCGAGATCGTCGTACGAGGGCCCCAGGTGGTCCCCGGCTACCGGCGGCGCCCCGAGGCCACCGCCGAGACCTTCCCGGACGGCGAGCTGCGCACCGGCGACATCGGCTTCATGGACCCGCAGGGCTGGCTGTACGTCGTGGACCGCAAGAAGGACATGATCAACGCGTCCGGGTTCAAGGTGTGGCCGCGGGAGGTCGAGGACGTCCTCTACACCCATCCGGCGGTGCGCGAGGCGGCCGTCGTCGGCGTCCCCGACGGCTACCGCGGGGAGACCGTCAGGGCCTATATCAGCCTCCGTCCGGGCGCCGAGGCGGACCCGGATGAACTCGCGATGTACTGCAAGGAGAGACTGGCCGCCTACAAATACCCGCGCCAGGTGGAGATCCTGCCCGACTTGCCCAAGACGGCGAGTGGGAAGATCCTCCGTCGGGAACTGCGTTCCCACGCGCGGGGCAGCAGCAGCGACACTCAGTAGAACGACGGAAAGGCAGGTGGCGGCAGTGCCCAGGACGACGGACGGAGACGGTACGCCCGTTCCGCAGCGGCTGCTGAACGCCGCCACCCGCCTCTTCGCCGAGCAGGGCTACGACCGCACCTCGGTGCAGGAGATCGTGGAGGCGGCCGGCGTCACCAAGGGGGCGCTGTACCACTACTTCGGCTCCAAGGACGACCTTCTGCACGAGGTGTACGCGCGCGTGCTGCGCGTCCAGCAGGAGCGGCTGGACCACTTCGCCGGCATGGACGCGCCCGTGGAGAAGCGGCTGAGAGACGCGGCGGCGGACGTCGTCGTCACGACGATCGACAACCTCGACGACGCCATGATCTTCTTCCGCTCCATGCACCATCTGAGCCCGGAGAAGAACAAGCAGGTGCGCGCCGAGCGCCGGCGCTACCACGAACGCTTCCGCGCGCTCATCGAGGAGGGCCAGCGCGAGGGCGTCTTCTCCACGGCGACCCCCGCCGACCTGGTGGTGGACTACCACTTCGGTTCCGTGCACCACCTGTCGACGTGGTACCGCCCGGGCGGCCCCCTCACGCCCCAGCAGGTCGCCGACCACCTGGCGGACCTGCTGCTGCGCGCGCTGCGGCCCTGACAGCAATATGTAAGGGGCGACCGCACAAGCGGCCGCCCCTTACATGTGCTCCTCCTAGAGGTACTTCTTCAGCTCCCGCCGCGCCAGCGACCGCTGGTGCACCTCGTCCGGGCCGTCGGCGATCATCAGGGTGCGCGCGCCCGCGTACAGCTCGGCCAGCGGGAAGTCCTGGCTCATGCCGCCCGCGCCGTGCAGCTGGATCGCGCGGTCGATGATGTCGACCACCGCACGGGGCGTGGCGATCTTGATGGCCTGGATCTCCGTGTGCGCGCCCCGGTTGCCGACCGTGTCCATCAGCCAGGCCGTCTTCAGGACGAGGAGCCGCAGCTGCTCGACCGTCACCCGGGCGTCCGCGATCCAGTTGTGGACCACGCCCTGCTGGGCCAGCGCCTTGCCGAACGCGGTACGGGACACGGCCCGCCGGCACATCAGCTCGATCGCCCGTTCCGCCATGCCGATCAGCCGCATGCAGTGGTGGATGCGGCCGGGGCCGAGCCGGGCCTGGGCGATGGCGAAGCCGCCGCCCTCCTCGCCGATCAGGTTGGCGACGGGCACGCGCGCGTGGTCGAAGATCACCTCGGCGTGGCCGCCGTGGTAGTGGTCCTCGTAGCCGAAGACCTGCATCGCGCGCTTCACGGTGACGCCCGGGGTGTCGCGCGGGACCAGGACCATCGACTGCTGGCGGCGGATGTCCGGCCCCTCCGGGTCCGTCTTGCCCATCACGATGAAGATCTTGCAGTCGGGGTTCATCGCCCCGGAGATGTACCACTTGCGGCCGGTGATGACGTAGTCGTCGCCGTCCCGCTCGATGAGGGTGGTGATGTTGGTGGCGTCGGAGGAGGCCACGTCCGGCTCGGTCATCGCGAACGCCGAGCGGATCTCACCCGCGAGCAGCGGCTCCAGCCACTGCTTCTTCTGCCGCTCGTCGCCGAACTGGGTGAGCACCTCCATGTTGCCGGTGTCCGGTGCCGCGCAGTTGAGAGCAGTCGGCGCGAGCTGCGGGGAGCGGCCGGTGATCTCGGCGAGCGGGGCGTACTGGAGGTTCGTGAGCCCGGCGCCGTACTCGGCGTCCGGCAGGAAGAGGTTCCACAGGCCCTGCCTGCGCGCCTCGGCCTTCAGCTCCTCGACCACGGCCGGGGTGTCCCAGGGGGACGCCAGCGCGGCCCGCTGCTCCTCCGCCACCGCCTCCGCCGGATAGACGTACTCGTCCATGAAGGCGAGCAGCTTGCCGCGCAGCTCCTGCGTACGCGCGTCGAACGCGAAGTCCATGTCCGGTCAGCCTTCCTGAAGAGTGGTCAGTCCGTGGTCGATGAAGACGGGCACCAGGTCGCCGATGCGGTCGAAGCCGCGGCCGACCGTCTGGCCCAGCGTGTAGCGGTAGTGGATGCCCTCCAGGATCACGGCGAGCTTGAACCACGCGAACGCCGTGTACCAGGAGACGGCGGAGACGTCGCGCCCCGAGCGCGCGGCGTACCGCTCGATCAGCTCCTGCGGGGACGGGTGCCCCGGGGCCTCGGCGGTCGTGGACACGGGGGAGTCGGACATCCCGAGCGGCCGGCTGTACATCACCAGCAGGCCCAGGTCGGTCAGCGGATCGCCGAGGGTCGACATCTCCCAGTCGAGGATCGCCTTGATCCGGTCGTCGTCACCGATCAGGACGTTGTCGAGGCGGTAGTCGCCGTGGACGACGGCCGGGGCCGGGGACGTGGGCAGGGCGCGCCCGAGGGCCGCGTGCAGTTCGTCGATGCCGGCCAGGTCGCGGTTGCGGGAGGCGTCCAGCTGCTTGCCCCAGCGGCGCAGCTGCCGGTCCAGGAAGCCCTCGGGCCGGCCGAAGTCCGCAAGGCCCACCTCGGCGGGATCCACCGCGTGCAGCCCGACCAGCGTGTCCACCAGGGACAGCACCGCGTTCCGGGTGCGCTCCTCGCCCAGCGGGGCGAGCTGGTGGGCGGTGCGGTACGGGGTGCCCTCGACGAACTCCATGACGTAGAACGGAGCCCCGAGCACCTCCTCGTCCTCGCACAGCAGCACTGGGCGGGGGACCGGCACCTCGGTCGGGTGCAGCGCGCTGATCACCCGGTGCTCGCGCTTCATGTCGTGCGCGGTGGCCAGCACATGGCCGAGCGGCGGCCGCCGGACGACCCACTTCGAGGTGCCGTCGGTCAGCGCGTAGGTGAGGTTCGACCGTCCGCCCTCGATCAGCCGGCCGGTCAGCGGGCCACCCACCAGGCCGGGCCGTTCACGGTCGAGCAGGCCGCGCAGCCGGTCGAGATCGAGTCCGGGCGGGTGGTCGGCGCTCATACATCACTCCAACGAACGGGTGAACAGGACCCGACTCATGATGCCGACCGGTCGGTATGCCGTCCAGTGCATACGTCGAATGTGACGGGAAACGTGACCGGAGCCACGATAAGCCGACGGCTCCCCGGCATGCTGTGCCGGGGAGCCGTCGGCCCCTGCCTCGCGCCGGGTCAGTGGTCGTCCCAGTGGTCCCCGTGCTCGGCGTGCCGGTGCCCGTCGTGCAGGTAGTCGACGTGGTCGCCGTGCTGCACCTGCGCGTGCCCGCACTCGTCGTGGTGCACGTGCTCGTGGCCCTCGTGTGCGGTGTGGCCGGCCGGCTCGCACTCGTCCCAGTGGCCGCCGTGCTCGCGGTGCAGATGACCGTCGTGGGCGTAGTCGAGGTGGTCGCCGTGCGGTACGGCGGTGTGTCCGCAGCCCGGGCCGTGGCTGTGCGTGCCGTGCTCGGTGTGTTCCTGGTGGAGGGTGGTCATGGTGCTCGCCTTCGGGTGGGTACAGGGTGATGACGTCGGAAAAGGCTGCCATGCGAATGGTGCATATCGGGGCATCCCGGTTGCGTGGCGCACGAGTACCCCGGAGGGTCGTGGGCATGAAGGGCATCAGCTACAGCCGCTACGGCGGACCCGAGGTGCTGGAGTACGGCGAGGTGCGCGACCCGAAGGTCGGCCCCGACCAGGTGCTGGTCAAGGTGCGCGCGGCGGCCGTCAACCCGGTCGACTGGAAGTGCCGCGAGGGCTATCTCGACACCGTCCTGGACGCCGTCTTCCCGGTGGTCCCCGGCTGGGACGTCAGCGGAGTGGTGGTGCAGCCCGGCGCCTCGGTGACGGAGTTCTCCGTCGGCGACGAGGTCATCGGCTACGTGCGCGAGGACTTCCTGTCCCGGGGCACCTTCGCCGAGTACGTCGCCGCACCCGTGCGCACCCTGGCCCGCAAGCCGCGCAACCTGTCCTTCGAGGAGGCCGCCGGGCTGCCGCTCGCGGGGCTGACCGCCTACCAGGTCCTCGTCAAGGCGCTCGAGGTCAAGCGCGGCGAGAGCGTCCTCGTGCACGCGGCGGCCGGCGGGGTCGGCTCGCTGGCCGTCCAGATCGGCGTCCACCTGGGCGCCCGGGTGATCGGCACGGCGAGCGAGCACAACCACGACTTCGTGCGGGGCCTCGGCGGCGAGCCGGTGACCTACGGCGAGGGCCTGGCCGACCGGGTGCGCGCGCTGGCTCCC
Organism: Streptomyces cellostaticus; assembly: GCF_001513965.1. Classification (GTDB taxonomy): domain Bacteria; phylum Actinomycetota; class Actinomycetes; order Streptomycetales; family Streptomycetaceae; genus Streptomyces; species Streptomyces cellostaticus. The sequence goes on from NZ_KQ948019.1 coordinate 32,700, forward strand.
GAGGGCGTGGACGCGGCCTTCGACACCATCGGCGGCGACACGCTGAAGGCCTCCGCCAACCTGCTCGCCCCCGAGGGCCGGCTCGCATCCATCGCCGACGCCGAGGTGGTGAGCTACGGCGGCCGCTACTGCTTCGTCCGCCCCGACACCGAGGACCTGAAGCACCTGTCCGAGCTGGCGGAACAGGGGGCCGTGTCCGTGCACGTCCAGGAGGCCTTCCCGCTGGAGCGGGCGGCGGACGCACACCGCCTGAGCCAGGAGGGGCGCACCCGCGGCAAGATCGTGGTGACGGTGGACTGGGAGGCCGAGGAGAGCGCCTCCTGAAAGACCCGGCTAGACCGCGGCTAGACCACGAGTACGGCCGCGCACACCGCCATCGCCACCGCGCACAGCACCGCCGCCGTCGCGTGACGCGGCGCCAGCGCGGCCGGGCGGGGGCTCGTCGTAAGGGCACGGATGCGGTGGTGGGCCACCCACAGGAAGCCCAGCCAGAGCGCGCAGCACAGCGCGCACACCACGAACCCGGCCGAGGTCCCGGCGTGCAGCGCGGTCTTCACGGCGAGTACAGCCGCCACGGTGCTCGACAGCGTCGTGCGCCGCCAGGCCAGCCGGGTCCGCTCCGGCTGGAGCCCCGGATCCCGGCCCCCCGTGCTCACCCCGCCCATCCGACCAGCACCACCACGACCATCGCGACGGCCACCACCGCCACCACCAGACTCAGCACCGCCGGGAACCGGGAGGCCGGCAGGTCCTCGCCCCGCCGCATCGCCTGCTCGCAGCGCACCCAGTGGTTCACCGCGCGCAGCGAGCACAGCACACCGGCGCCGAGCAGGGCGAGCGCGAGGCCGACCCGCCACGCCCAGCGCAGGTCCGGCAGGAACTGGTCCACCGCGAATCCGCCGCCGATCAGCGCGAGCGCGGTCCGCAGCCAGGCCAGAAACGTGCGTTCGTTGGCCAGCGAGAAGCGGTAGTCGGGGGTGCTGCCCTCTTGCCGTACCTGCTCCGGCGCGAACCAGAGCCGGAGGTTCCGCACGAATTCGATCACGCGCAGGACCCTACCGGGGCGTCAGCGAGCGGAGCGGAACGCCCTCAGCCGCTCGTACGCCGCGAGCCCGTCCGGAACCCACTCCCAGGTGCCGATCCGCTGCTCCATCTCGTCCTCGGGCAGGAAGTCGTACCACTGGACCTCCTCCGCCTGGGGCCGTACCGGAAGCTCGCACCGCACCTCGTACACCGCCGACCACCAGCTCTTCCCGGTCCCGTCGTCGTACAGGAACTTGAAGAGATACGCCGGCCGGGGCAGACCCGTCACCCCCAGTTCCTCCTCCGCCTCCCGCAGCGCCGCCTCGTCGTAGGTCTCGCCGGCTCCGACGACACCGCCGACGAACATGTCGTAGAGGGAGGGGAACACCAGCTTGGTCGCGGTGCGGCGGTGGACGAAGAGGCGTCCGGCCGCGTCCCGGGCCTGGATGAAGACGCACCGGTGGCGCAGGCCCCGGGCGTACGCCTCGCCGCGCGGGGCCTGGGCGACGACCCGGTCGTGCTCGTCGACGATGTCGAGGATCTCGTCAGCAGGGTTCATGCCCGTATCCAAGCAGGAGGCTCAGCGTCGTTGCAGGTCCCGGGCGGGTTCCGCCTGCGTCGTCCCGGACGGCATCGCCGGGTGCAGGCCGAGGAGGAGGATGCCCGTGACGATCGCTGCGAGCCCGGTCGCTTCCCAGGCCAGTGCCCCGGTGTCGGTGCGCAGTCGGTCGCCGAGGAAGCCCACCCCGCACAGGATCCCGGCGAGCGGCTGGGCGGCGGTGAGCGCGGGCAGTGACATGCGCAGCTCCAAGCAGGAGGCTCAGCGTCGTTGCAGGTCCCGGGCGGGTTCTGCCTGTGCTGTCCCGGACGGCATCGCCGGGTGCAGGCCGAGGAGGACGATGCCCGTGACGATCGCTGCGAGCCCGGTCGCTTCCCAGGCCAGTGCCCCGGTGTCGGTGCGCAGTCGGTCGCCGAGGAAGCCCACCCCGCACAGGATCCCGGCGAGCGGCTGGGCCGCGGTGAGCGCGGGTAGTGACATGCGCAGCTCGGCCGTCTCGAAGGCGCTCTGCACCAGGACGAGACCGGCGACGCCGAGCGCCAGCACGCCGTACGGCTGCCAGCCGGTGAACAGCTCCGTGAAGCCGCCCGCGGAGAAGCGGGTGCCGCTCACCCGGGTCAGCGCGTCCTGCACGCCGTACAGCAGCCCGGCGGCGGTGGCCAGCAGCACCGGGCCCCAGCTGAGCCGGGACCGCTTGGCGTACGTCGTCAGCACCGTCGCCGCGCCGACCATCGCGCCGATGATCAGCCAGTGCCGCACCGGGTCGGCGACCGCGCTGCCGCCGCGCGGCTCGCCCGCCACGATGAACGCGCTCACGCCGCCCGCGAGCAGGGCGAGGCCGGTCCAGCCCTGGCGGCCCAGGGGCTGCTTGGTCCGGTGGCGGGACAGCGCGAGCGCGAACAGCAGGTTCGTCGCGAGCAGCGGCTCGACCAGGGAGATCTCGCCCTTGCCGAGGGCGATGGCGCCCAGCGCCATGCCGGCCACCATCAGGGCGATGCCGCCCAGCCAGCGCGGCACCCGCATCAGGTCGAGCAGCAGCCGCAACGACAGGAAGTCGCCGAGCGGTGCCTTCTGGGCGGCGTTCTGCTGGAGTACGAACCCGAAGCCCACGCAACAGGCCGCACTCACGGCGAGCAGGAGAACCAGAACGGACACGCTGCGTACCTCGATCATCCGGCCGGACCATGGACGCGTAAGGGCCGACTGTAGCGCTCCCGGGGTGGCATCGCCCCGGGGAGTGCCATGGCGTGCGCCACAGAAGTCCACTCCCGCTTCGCCTGTGCAGTACGTGCACCAGGGTGCTCACGTCTCAAGTGCCTTTCTCCGCAAGGTAGTTGAAGTTGGAATCACCTCGGGTTCCGCTTGACGCAATCCTTGGCTGCGGGTTTGCTGTGCGTGATCGGTCGATGGCAGCCCGAGAAACAGGAAGTCCTGCGGTGCCCCCACTCCCGCCTCTGCTCGGCGCTCGCCGGGCCCCCACGGACCCGTCCGGCGAGACCGCCCCGGATGACTCCAGTGCGTTGGAAGCCGTCGTCGACGACGCCCTCGACGACCCCGAACTCCGCACCGCCCGGGCCGCGTTGGCCCAGGGCCGCTGGCAGGCCGCCCGCTCGCTGCTGCTGCACACCGGCGACGACTGGGACCGCCGCGGCCACCGCGTCACCGTGCTCGCCGCAGAGCCCTACGCCGCCGCCTGGGCCCGGGAGTGGCAGCTCGCCGAGCCGGGCTCCGCCCACGCCGCCACCCTGCTCGCCCTGACCCTGGTCCACCGCGCCCTGCACGGCAAGGAGGAACCCGACCGGGCCCGCGAGGCCTGCCGCACCGCCGCCGCGCTCGCCCCCGCCGACCCCACCCCCTTACTCGGCCTGCTCCTGCTGGCGCGCTCCCTGGGCCCGGAGAGCGAACTGCTGCGCACCTTCGCCCACCTGCGCGACCGCCACCCCGAGCACCACCACGCCCACCACCTGCTGGTCGCCCGTCTCGCCGAGCGGCCCGAGGGCGGCCGGGCCGAGTCCCACGCGGTGTACGACCTCGCCGAGCGGGCCGCCGCCGAGGCCCCCGCCGACTCCCCGCTGGCCGTCCTGCCGGTGGTCGCCTACGCCGAGCGGTACCGGGTGCTGGCCGCCACCGGCCTCGCCCCCGCCGACCCGGCCGCCTCCGGGCACTGGTCGGGCCCCCGGGCCCGGCGGATCCTGCGGGCGTCCTTCGACTGGTGGCTGGAGTGGGAGCACGACGACCACCCCCGCCGCCACCTCGACCTCAACCACCTGGCCTTCGCCATGTCCTGCGCCGGCCGCCCGGCCGAGGCGGCGGCCCTGTTCCGGCGCATCGGCCGGCACGCCACCGGGGCCCCCTGGTCCTACCCGCACCGCGACGCGTGGCAGGCCTTCCACGCCGCCCGGTCCCGCGCGCTCGGCAAGGCGTTGCCCGAGGCGTAGTCTCCCGGTCCCCGGGTGAGAAGTGATTACGGAAGTCTGACCGGTGTCCGTACTCCCTGGCCCGGCAAGGGCCGCAAGTGCTCGAATGATGACGTGAACCCTGAACCGACCCAGGAGCCCGAGGGCAGGCCGATCGGCCGCCGTGTCTTCCTCGGCACCCTCGGCCTGGGCGCCCTCGGCGTGGCCACCGCACCCGTGCTGCAACGCGGCCTGGAGGGCTTCCTCGGCAGCATCTCCGGCAAGGACCCGACGGGCCTGACCGGGCTCCTGCCCAACGGCGGCGGCTTCCGCTACTACTCGGTCGCCGCGTCCGTCCCGCACAAGGGACCCGCGGACTACCGGCTGACCATCGACGGCCTGGTCGACCACCCGCACACCTACACCCTCGCCGACCTGCGCGCCCTGCCGCAGACCCGGCTGGTCAAGGACGTCCAGTGCGTCACCGGCTGGCGGGTCCCGGGCACCCCCTTCGAGGGCGTACGGCTCTCCCACCTGCTGGACGCGGCCGGCGTACGGACCTCCGCCAAGGCCGTACGCTTCACCTGCTTCGACGGCACCTACTCCGAGAGCCTCACCCTCGACCAGGCCCGCCGCCCGGACATCCTGGTCGCCCTGCGCATGCAGGACAAGGACATCGGCCACGACCACGGCGGCCCCGTCCGCCTCTACGTCGCCCCCATGTACTTCTACAAATCCGCCAAGTGGCTCTCCGGCATCACCGTCACCGATCACGTCCGGCCGGGCTACTGGGAGAACCTCGGCTACGACGTCGACGCCTGGGTCGGCCGCTCGAACGGACGGACCGATGAGCCTACGAGCTGAGACCCCGGCGCCGGCGGGCGCCCGGATCCGCCGCTTCAGCCGCGCCGAACGGTGGGTGCACCGCACGACGGCCGCGCTGATGGGCGTGTGCGTGGTCACCGCGGCCTGCCTCTACATCCCGCAGCTGGCCGTGCTCGTCGGCCGCCGCGCACTGGTCGTCCGCATCCACGAGTGCGCCGGGCTCGCCCTGCCCGTCCCCGTCCTGCTGGGCCTGGCCTCCCGCGCCCTCCGCACCGACCTGCGCTTCCTCAACCGCTTCGGCCCGCACGACCGCATGTGGCTGCGCGCCGCGCTGGTCAGGGACAAGCGCCGCTCCTCGCGCCCGGCGGGCAAGTTCAACGCCGGCCAGAAGGTCTACGCGGCCTGGATCGCCGGTGCCACCCTGGTCATGCTCGGCACCGGCCTGATGATGTGGTTCACCCACCTCACCCCGCTGATGTGGCGCACCTCGGCGACCTTCGTCCACGACTGGCTGGCCCTGACGATCGGCGTGGTCCTGGCCGGCCACATCGGCATGGCCCTGGGGGATCCGGAGGCGAGGCGGGGACTGCGGACGGGGGCGGTGAGCCGGGAGTGGGCGAAGCGGGAACACCCCTTGTGGCGTCCGTGACGACGCCGTGAACCCACCTCGTGTCCCTAGACTTGAAGGGTGGCCCGGCCCAATGAAGAGGTCGAGGCACTCCTTCAGGAGTACGCGGACCTCATCGCGATCACGGGAGGCGACGCCTTCAAGGCGCGCGCCTACGAGAAGGCCGCGCGTGCCATCGGCGGCCATCCCGCCGACATCTCCCGGCTGGACGCCGACGGCCTGAAAGAGATCCCGAACGTGGGCAGGTCGATCGCCGAGAAGGTGGTCGAGTACCTGCGCACCGGCACCATGGCGGTGGTCGAGGAGCGCCGGGCGAAGATCCCCGCCGGGGTGCGGGAGCTGATCACGATCCCCACGCTCGGCCCGAAGAAGGCCATGCGGCTCTACGAGGACCTGCACATCTCCTCGGTGAACGAGCTGGCCGCGGCCATCGAGGCGGACGCGCTGGCCGATCTTAAGGGGTTCGGCGAGAAGACGCAGGAGAACCTGAGGCACGGCATCGAGCTGATGCAGCGTGCGGGCGGGCGGATCCCGCTGTCCCTGGCCATGGAGACCGCCGAGGAGATCGTCGCCGAGCTGTCCGCGGTGACCGGCTGCCGGCGCTGCGCCTACGCCGGGTCCCTGCGCCGCATGAAGGAGACCATCGGGGACCTCGACGTGCTCGTGGCGGCGAATCGGTCCGCCCCCTTCATGGAGGCGCTGTGCGCCCTGCCGGCCACCGCCGAGGTCATCGCGCAGGGCACGAAGAAGACGTCGATCCGCACCGGCAAGGGCCTCCAGGTCGACCTGCGGGTGCTGCCGCCCGACTCATGGGGCGCCGGACTCCAGTACTTCACCGGCTCGAAGGCGCACAACATCCGCACCCGCACCATCGCCGTCCACCAGGGGCTGAAGCTCTCCGAGTACGGCCTGTTCGACGCGGAGAGCGGGGAATCGCTCGCCTCCCGCACGGAGGAGGAGGTGTACGCCCGGCTCGGCCTGCCCTGGATCCCGCCGACGCTGCGGGAGGACCGCGGGGAGATCGAGGCCGCGCTGCACGGCGAGCTGCCCGAGGTGGTCACCGAGCGGGACATCCGCGGTGACCTGCACACCCACACGGACCTCACCGACGGCCTCGCGCCGCTGGAGACGATGGTGGAGGCCGCCGCCGAACGCGGCTACACGTACTACGCGGTCACCGACCACGCGCCCAACCTGTACATGCAGCGCATGACCGACGAGAAGATCCTCGCCCAGCGGGAGCAACTGCGGGAACTGGACGGCACCCTGGGCAGGATGCGGCTGCTGCACGGCACGGAGCTGAACATCGGCCCCGACGGCGAGGTGGACTGGCCGGACGACTTCCTGGCCGGTTTCGACCTCTGCGTGGCGTCCCTGCACTCCCACTTCGACCTGAACCGCAAGGCGATGACCCGGCGGCTCGTGCGGGCCTGCGAGAACCCGCACGTGAACGTCATCGGCCATCCGAGCACCCGGCTCATCGGCAAGCGGCCGGGCGTCGACGCCGACTGGGACGAGGTGTTCGCCGCGTGCGCCCGCACCGGCACGGCGCTGGAGGTCAACGCCCAGCCCGACCGCCTGGACCTGCGTGACGAGGACATCCTCCGGGCCCGGGAGCACGGCGTGAAGTTCGCCGTGAACACCGACGCCCACTCCGTCCTCCACCTCGCCCAGCTGCGCTACGGCGTCGCCACGGCCCAGCGCGGCTGGCTCACCAAAGAGGACGTCATCAACACCTGGACCCTGACCCGCCTGCGCCGGTTCCTGCGCAGGAGCGGGCGGGCCTGACCTCCCGTCTCACCGCAGCGGCCGCACCGTGAGGGTGCCGGCGTCCCCGGGCTCGACCCGGGTGCCGAGGGTGCGGCTGCACCGGTCCAGGGCGGCGCACAGCCACGCGGTGTCCTCGGCCGACGCGTGCTCCAGGCGCATCCGGCGCGCCTGGAGGGGCACCATCCGCAGGCCGGTCAGCCGGCCGGTGCCCGGCTCGAGCGAGGCCAGGTACAGCAGCCGCAGGTCGTCCCGGTAGCGCTCGTAGCCGCCGATGCCCTCGTAGTCGTCGACGAGGTCACCGCAGCCGTACAGGACGAGCCGGTCCCGGTACACCTCCACCGGACGCGGATGGTGCGAGGAGTGGCCGTGCACGACGTCCACGCCGGCGTCGATGAGCGCGTGGGCGAAGCCGACCTCGGCGCGGGAGACGGCGTACCCCCAGTTCGAGCCCCAGTGGACGGAGGCGACCACGATGTCGTCCGGCCGCCCGGCCTGCCGCAGACGCTCGGCGAAGGCGGCCGCGGTCTCCGCGGTCGGCGCGGTGACCAGGGCCACTCCGGACCGCTCGGCGGTGGCGGCCCAGCCGTGCGGGATGCCGCTGGAGGGCATGCCGAAGGAGAAGACCAGCACGCGTCCGCCCGCCCGCAGCGGGACGCTCGCCGGCCGCCAGGCCGCGACCGCGTCCCGGCCCGCCCCCGCCGTACGCAGCCCGGCCGCCGCCAGGCAGTCCAGCGTCTCGGCGAGACCCGGCGGCCCGAAGTCGAGCACGTGGTTGTTGGCGAGGACGCAGACGTCGGGGCGCACCACCGCGAGAGCGGGCAGGTTGGCCGGGGACATCCGGTAGTGGACGCCCTTGCCCGGCGCGAAGTCGCCGTCCCGGGTGACGGCGGTCTCCAGATTGATCACCCGCGCATCGGGCGCGGCACGCTCCAGCACCGCCAGCGCCTCGCCCCAGGGCCAGGAGTGGCCGGCCGGCCGCGGTACCGGACCGTTCGCCGCCTCCGCCAGGGCGACATAGTCGCGGGCGTCCCGCACATAGGCCTCGCGCAGGCCGGGATCACCGGGGTGCGCAAGGATCTGGTCGACGCCCCGGCCGAGCATGACGTCACCGGCGAGGAACAGGGTGACGGCCCCCTCACGCATGATCCCCGCCTAGACGTGTGCGGGCGCCATGTGGTCCGTGAACCAGTCGCGGGCCAGCTCGGTCACCCGCTCCAGCGTTCCGGGCTCCTCGAACAGGTGCGTGGCGCCGGGGACGACCTCGAGCCGGTTCTCGCAGTGCAGTTGCGCCTGTGCCTGACGGTTGAGGCCGAGCACCTGGATGTCGGCGCCGCCCACGACGAGCAGCGTGGGCGCCGTCACCTCGGGCAGCCGCGGTCCGGCGAGGTCGGGCCGGCCACCGCGGGAGACGACCGCGGCCGGGCGCGTGGACGGTTCGGCGGCGGCCCACAGGGCGGCGGCCGCGCCGGTGCTGGCGCCGAAGTAGCCGATGGCGAGCCCTTCGACGTCGGGTTCCTCGCGCAGCCAGCCGGTGGCACCGGCCAGCCGCCCGGCCAGCAGCGCGATGTCGAACACGTTGCTCCGGTCGCGCTCCTCGGCCTCGGTGAGCAGGTCGAACAGCAGGGTGCCGAGGCCGGCCCGGTTCAGTCCTTCGGCCACGAACCGGTTGCGCGGGCTGTGCCGGCTGCTGCCGCTGCCGTGCGCGAAGGCGACGACCCCGCTCGCGCCCGAGGGCAGGGTGAGCCGCCCGCGCAGCCGTACGGCACCGGCGGCCACCTCCACCTCGCGGTCCTCGGAGCCGGTACCGAAGCGCTCCTGACGCCTGGCTGCCTGCCGCAGACAGGCCGTGACCTCCTCGTCGCCGACCTGGGTGAAGTCGCCGTAGAACTGGCCGATCGCGAAGAAGTCGACCGGGGTGGCGAGGCAGACCAGTTCGTCTGCGTCCCCGCCGAGGCGCCGGGCGAAGTCCCGTGGCGCCACGGGGACCGCCAGCACGATGCGTGCCGCGCCCCGCGCCCGGGCTATCCGGCAGGCCGCCCGTGCGGTGGAGCCGGTGGCCACGCCGTCGTCGACCACCGCGACTGTCCGGCCCGCGACGGCGACGGGAGCGTGCTCGCCCCGGTAGCGGGCGGCCCGCCGTTCGAGCACCTCGCGCTCGTGTGCCTCGACCCGGTCCAGATCCGCCTGGCCGACGCCGGTGAGGCGCAGCACCTCCTGGTTGATCACCCGCACGCCGTCCTCGCCGATTGCGCCCATCCCCAGCTCCGGCTGGGCCGGCACACCCAGCTTGCGCACCAGGCAGACGTCCAGGGGCGCGTCGAGCGCCTCGGCGACCACCGCGGCCACCGGCACCCCGCCGCGGGGCAGCCCCAGCACCACGACGTCCTGGCCCCGGAGGTACTCCAGGCGGGCACCCAACCGCCGTCCCGCTTCGAGTCGGTCGGTGAAGAGCACGGCAGGCTCCGTCATTCCCGGGGCAGCCACAGCGGCGCGAGAGTCTCCGTCTCGTCCGCTCCGACCGCCTTCATGTCGCCCGCGGCCGCGCGCAGCAGCCGGCGGCCCATGGCGATCAGCGCGCGTCCGGCGGCGAGTTCGTCACCGATCTCCGGCATCGCGCGGTCGTAGGGGTTCCGGCGGGCCTCCGCGTGGCTCTCCAGGACGTTCTCACCGGTGTCCAGGACGATCCGGGCCGTGGTGTCCGGGTCGTGTTCGGACAGGTAGAGCTCCAGCCGCCACTCCTTGACGGACGGAGGACTGCTGCTCGCAGGTCGGGTCATCGTCCGTCCCTCCTCACCGCGTCGCGAGGCCACGGGACGCACCGACGCGTCACCTCTTCCACTGTGCACCGCACCGGCGGCGGGCGCCTCCCCGGGCACGGGCAGAATGGGGGGCATGACCACGCGCACCTGCCCCTGCGGCCGTCCCGAGTCCTACGACGCCTGCTGCGGCCGCTTCCACGCGGGTGCCGCCGCCCCGACCGCGGAGGCGCTCATGCGGTCGCGGTACAGCGCGTTCGTGAGGGGGGACGCGGGCTATCTCCTGCGCACCTGGCACCCGCGGACCCGGCCCGGGCGGCTGGACCTGGATCCGCGGATGAAGTGGACGGGCCTGGAGATCCTGGACACCGGCGACGGTTCCGCCTTCCACACCACCGGCACCGTGACCTTCCGTGCCTCCTACCGGGGCGGCTCGCTGCACGAGCGCAGCCGGTTCGAGCGGGTGGACGGGGCATGGGTGTACGTCGACGGGGACTTCCCCGCATAGCGCCGCACAGCGCCGGACGACGCGACTACGGCGCCAGGACGTCCAGTTCGTGGAGGGCGCCCACGGTGATCTGCCGGGTCAGTTCCTCGGCGCGGGCGCCGTCGCCGGCCCGGACCGCCTCGGCGACCTGGACGTGCAGGGTGACCGCCGCCGGGTCGGGGTCCTCGAACATCACCTCGTGATGGGTGCGGCCGGCCAGCACCTCCGCGACGACGTCGCCGAGGCGGGCGAACATCTCGTTGCCCGAGGCGGCGAGGATGACCCGGTGGAAGGCGATGTCGTGGACCAGATACCCCTCCAGCCGGTGGCCGCGTGAATGGGCCACCATGCCGAGCGCGCACTCGGTGAGTTCGGCGCACTGCTCGGCCGTGGCCTGCTTGGCGGCCAGGCCCGCGGCCACCGGTTCGATCGCCGAGCGCAGCACGGTCAGGGAGCGCAGCTGGTGCGGGCGGTCGGCGCCCGCGAGGCGCCAGCGGATGACCTGCGGGTCGTAGACGTTCCACTCGCACTTGGGGCGCACGGTCACGCCGACCCGGCGGCGGGACTCGACCAGGTGCATGGACTCCAGCACCCGCACCGCCTCGCGCATCACGGAGCGTGACACCTCGAAGTGCTGGGCGAGTTCGTCCGTACGCAGAACGCTGCCCGGCGGATACTCGCCCGCCGTGATCGCGGGGCCGAGGGTGTCCAGTACGCGGCCGTGCAGCCCCCGGCCCGGTGTGCTCATGCACTCAGCGTACGGCCTGGATCACAGAGCCGAAAAGTCAGACTTATATGTCACAGGCTCTTGAATTCGTCGTACCTAATGGGTTTCAGTGTGGCCGACGCCGGATGTCGGCGTCGGATGTCGAGGAAGACAGCGAGGCATCGATGCGAACCCCGCATACCCCCCACGTCGTCGTGGTGATGGGCGTCGCCGGGACGGGCAAGACCACGATCGGTCCGCTGCTCGCCGCCCGGCTGGGCGTCCCCTATGCCGAGGGCGACGACTTCCACCCCCAGGCCAGCATCGACAAGATGTCGGCCGGGATCCCGCTCGACGACGCCGACCGGTGGCCGTGGCTCGACGCCATCGGCCACTGGGCGCAGGGGCGGGCCGGGCGGGGCGGGGTGGTCAGCAGCTCGGCGCTGAAGCGGTCGTACCGCGACCGGCTTCGGGCCGTGGCTCCCGGGATCGTCTTCGTGCACCTCACGGGCGACCGGAAGCTCATCGAGGACCGGATGTCCCACCGGCAGGGTCACTTCATGCCGACCGCCTTGCTGGACTCCCAGTTCGCCACGCTGCAACCCCTGGAGCCTGACGAGAAGGGAGTCGCCGTGGACGTCGGCGGCAGCCCCCAGGAGATCACCGATCGAGCCGTGAAGGCACTCGACGCGCTTCCCGACACTCCCGAGTAGCACCCCACCTCCGTCCCCCGTACCTGCAAGGGAACCCCCGTGACCAGACTCAGCGTCGAGATGCTGGCAGCGGACGCACCTCCGCCGATCACCTCCGCCGGCCACGCCCAGCTCGGCATCGCCGTCCTGGTGGGCATCGCCGTCATCGTCCTGCTCATCACCAAGTTCAAGCTCCATGCCTTCCTGGCGCTGACCATCGGGTCGCTGGCGCTCGGGGCGGTCGCCGGGGCACCGCTCGACAAGGCCATCACCAGCTTCACCACCGGGCTCGGCACCACGGTGGCCGGCGTGGGCGTCCTGATCGCGCTCGGGGCGATCCTGGGCAAGCTGCTCGCCGACTCCGGCGGCGCCGACCAGATCGTGGACACGATCCTCGCCAAGGCGGGCGGCCGCGCGATGCCGTGGGCGATGGTGCTGATCGCCTCCGTGATCGGCCTGCCGCTGTTCTTCGAGGTCGGCATCGTGCTGCTGATCCCGGTCGTGCTGATGGTCGCCAAGCGCGGCAACTACTCCCTGATGCGCATCGGCATCCCGGCGCTGGCCGGCCTGTCCGTGATGCACGGCCTGATCCCGCCGCACCCCGGCCCGCTGGTCGCGATCGACGCGGTCGGCGCCAACCTGGGCGTCACCTTGGCGCTCGGCATCCTCGTCGCCATACCGACGGTGATCATCGCCGGCCCCGTCTTCTCCCGGTTCGCCGCCCGCTGGGTCGACGTCCCGGCCCCCGACCGCATGCTCCCGCAGCGCGCCTCCGAGGAACTGGAGCGCCGGCCCGGCTTCGGCGCGACGCTCGCCACGATGCTGCTGCCGGTGGTGCTGATGCTGGCCAAGGCCCTGGTGGACATCGTCGTCGACGACCCCACGAACATGAACCAGCGGGTCTTCGACATCATCGGCTCGCCGCTGATCGCGCTGCTCGCCGCCGTGCTGGTCGGCTTCTTCACGCTGGGCCGGCCCGCCGGGTTCAGCAAGGAGCGGCTTCAGCAGACGGTCGACAAGGGCCTGATGCCGATCGCCGGCATCCTGCTGATCGTCGGCGCGGGCGGCGGCTTCAAGCAGACCCTGATCGACTCCGGCGTGGGCCAGATGATCCTGGACGTCTCCAAGGACTGGTCGATCCCTGCGCTGCTGCTGGCCTGGCTGATCGCGGTGGCGATCCGGCTGGCGACCGGCTCGGCGACAGTGGCGACGGTCTCGGCGGCGGGGCTCGTGGCCCCGCTCGCCGCCGACATGTCGACCACCCACACCGCCCTGCTGGTCCTGGCCATCGGCGCCGGCTCGCTCTTCTTCAGCCATGTCAACGACGCCGGCTTCTGGCTGGTGAAGGAGTACTTCGGGCTGAGCGTCGGCCAGACCGTCAAGACCTGGTCGGTGATGGAGACGATCATCTCGGTGGTCGCGGGCGGTCTGGTCCTGCTGTTGTCCCTGGTCATCTAGGAGTACGACGATGACGGCTCACCCTCTCTTCGACATCGGCGGCCGCACGGCCCTGGTCACCGGCTCCAGCCGCGGCATCGGCCTCGCCCTGGCCCGGGGCCTCGCGCAGGCCGGCTGCACGGTGGTCCTCAACGGGCGTGACCCGGACCGGCTGGCCGACGCGGCCGCCTCGCTGCCCGGCGACCGGGTGCACACGGCGGTGTTCGACGTGACCGACGGCCCGTCCGTGGCCGCCGGGATCGCGGACGTCGAGGAGCGGGTGGGCCCGCTCGACATCCTCGTCAACAACGCGGGCATGCAACTGCGCGCCCCGCTCCTCGAGTTCACGGACACGGACTGGCACCGGATCCTGGACGCCAACCTCACCAGCGCCTTCCTGGTCGGCCGGGAAGCCGCCCGGCGGATGACGGACCGCGGCCACGGCAAGATCATCAACATCTGCTCGCTGCAGAGCGAGGTGGCACGCCCCGGTATCGCGCCGTATGCCGCCACCAAGGGCGCACTGAAGATGCTCACCAAGGGCATGTGCGCCGACTGGGGCCCCTACGGCATCCAGGTCAACGGCCTCGGCCCCGGCTACATCGAGACCGAACTGACCCGGCCCCTCGTCGAGGACGAGGAGTTCAGCGCCTGGGTGCGCCGCCGCGCCCCGGCCGGCCGCTGGGGCCGCACCGAGGACCTGGTGGGCGGGCTGCTCTTCCTCGCCTCACCCGCCGCGGACTTCGTCAGCGGGCAGGTGCTCTACGTCGACGGCGGCATGACGAGCGTGCTCTGAAAGGAGCGACGGACGTGCTGGGTTGTGTGATCCACGGCGCGGGAGATCTGCGCGTGCAGGAGCTGCCCGAACCCGGACCCGGGCCCGGCCAGGCCCTGGTCGCCGTCCGCTACGGCGGGGTGTGCGGGTCCGACCTGCACTACTGGCGACACGGCGGGGTCGGCGACTTCCGGCTCAGGGAGCCGATGCTGCTCGGGCACGAGGTGGTGGGCACCGTGGTCTCCTACGGCCCCGCGGTCACCGGCCCCGCTCCGGGCACCGCGGTCGCCGTGCACCCCGCCACCCCCTGCGGGCGCTGCCCGGAGTGCGGTGACGGCCGGGCGAACGTGTGCCGGGACACCCGGTACCTCGGCAGCGCGGCCCGCTTTCCGCATGTGCAGGGCGGGTTCGCCGGTCGAGTGGCCGTACCGGCCGGGCAGGTGAGGCCGCTGCCGGAGGGGCTCGGGCTGCGGCGGGCGGCGCTCGCCGAGCCGCTCGCGGTGGCGCTGCACGCGGTGCGGCGGGCCGGGGACGTGTCCGGCAGGCATGTGCTGGTGACCGGGGCCGGGCCGATCGGATGCCTGGTGGTCGCGGCGGCGAAGGCGGCGGGCGCGGCCCGGGTCACGGTGACCGACCTGCTCCCCGAAGCACTCGGGTACGCAGCCGTCGCCGGGGCCGACACGCTCGTACGGGCCGGCGACCCGGACGACGCCGGGTGGCCGGGCGAGGCGGACGTGGCCGTCGAGGCGTCGGGAGTGGCGGCCGGTCTCGACACCTGCCTACGACTGGTGCGGCGCGGCGGCGCGGTCGTCCAGCTGGGGATGCTGCCGCCGGGGAACAGCCCGTTCGCCCAGAACCTGGTCGTGAGCCGGGAGATCGACCTGCGGGGCGCGTTCCGCTTCGACACCGAGTTCGACGAGGCGCTGGAGCTGCTGGCGGCCCGGCGGGAGTTCGAGGGGCTGATCAGCGCGGTGGTTCCGGTGCGGGCGGCCGAGACGGCGTTCGCGCTGGCCGCCGACCGGAGCCGGTCCTGCAAGGTGCTGCTGGACTTCGAGAGCGGGGCGCGCTGAGTTCGGCACCTGCCGGACGGCGCCGTCCGCACTGAGCGCCGTCGCGGCAAAGGCGGCCGTGCGGGTGGCGGCAGCGGCGCCAGCGCCGCCCCTCTGCTACACGGCCGCCCGCGTGCCCGGCATCGGCAGCGGCGGCAGCGCCGCCCCGTACACCCACGCCTCGAACAGCCCGTCCAGCGGCTCGTCCGCGAACCGGGCCACGTGCGCGACGAACGCCGCTGTCGTCACCGACCCGTTCCGGTGCAGCCGCACCCAGCTGCGCACCATGAGGAAGAACGCGTCGTCGCCCAGCGCGCAGCGCACCGCGTGCAGGGTCAGGCCGCCCCGCTCGTAGAGCCGGTCGTCGAACATCGACTTGCGGCCCGGGTCCGCCAGCCGGAGATCCTGCGGCAGCGCGGACAGCAACCGGTGTGCGGACGCGGCCAGTTGCTGGGCGCTGCGGCCGCCCGAACGCTCGGACCACAGCCATTCCGCGTACTTGGCGAAGCCCTCGTTCAGCCAGATCTGCCGCCAGTCGGCGATGGACACGCAGTTGCCGAACCACTGGTGCGCCAGCTCGTGCGCCACCAGCCGCTCCGAACCCCGCGCGCCGTCCACGTGGTTGGAGCCGAACAGCGACAGCCCCTGTGCCTCGACGGGCACATCGAGCTCCTCCTCGGTCACCGCGACCGCGTACTCCTCGAACGGGTACGGCCCGAACAGCTCCTGGAACAGCTCCATCATCGCGGGCTGCCGCGCGAAGTCCCGGGAGAACTCCGGAAGCAGCTGCGCCGGGATGTGCCCGTGCTGCGGCACGCCGCCCGGTCCGGGATCGCCCAGCAGCACCGTCTGGAACTTGCCGATCGCGAGCCCCACGAGATAGCTGGACGTGGGCACCGACTGCTCGTACACCCAGGTGGTCGTCGAGGCCTTTGTCGTACGGGTCAGCAGGCGCCCGCCCGTGACCACCGCATACGCGGACGGCGTGGTGACCGAGATCAGGTAGGACGCCTTGTCGGCGGGCCGGTCGTTGCACGGGTACCAGGACGGGGCCCCGATCGGCTGGCTCGCCACCAGCGCCCCGTCCGCCAGCTCCTCCCAGCCGAGCCCGCCCCAGGGGCTGGCCACCGGCTTGGGGTTGCCGGACCAGTGCACCTCGACGGTGAAGGCGGCCCCGGCCCGGACCGGCTTGGCCGGGCGGATCCGCAGCCGTCCGCCCCGGTGCGTGTAGTGCGGCTGCCGGTCGTCCACCCGCACCCGGCCGATCCTGAAGTCGGCCAGGTTGAGCTGGAACTCGGTCAGCGGCGCCCGGCCGGCGATGGCATTGATCCGGGCGGTGCCCGCCAGCCGGTTCGGGCCCGGGCGGTAGTCCAGCGTGAGCTCGTAGCGGTGCACCCGGTAGCGGGAATCACCGTTGTCCGGGAAGTACGGGTCCGGGCCGACCGTCTGCTGAACTGCCACTGCTGTGTCTGCTCCCTGCGCTGTGCCACCACTCCGTGCCGGTCCACCGCCCACCAGCCCCGAAGGGGACCCGCTCACAGACGCCATGCCTCGATCGGGTTGCCGAGCCAGCGGGTGTCGTCCGGGACGGACTCCGCGGCCATGACGAGCGACGCGGGACCCAGGGTCGTACGGGCCCCGACCGTGCTGCCGGGCAGCACGATCCCGCCAGGGCCCAGGGTGGCGCCCTCACGGAGGACCACAGTATCCGTCCGCAAGATCCGGTCGTGGAAGAGGTGAGTCTGCAGCACGCACCCACGGTTCACCGTGGCCGCGTCCTCCAGGGTCACCAGGTCCGTCTCCGGCAGCCAGTAGCTCTCCACCCACACGCCCCTGCCGATGCGTGCGCCGAGCCCGCGCAGCCACACCGTCATCACCGGTGTCCCCGGCACGGCTCCGGCCAGCCATGGCACCGCCAGCACCTCGACGAAGGTGTCCGCCAGCTCGTTGCGCCACACGAACGAACTCCACAGCGGATGCTCCCCGGCCCGGTGCCGCCCCACCAGCAGCCACTTCGCGACGATCGAGACGACGGCCGCCGTGGCACCGGCGGCGAGCAGCACCAGCCCCGACAGGAGCGGAGCCCACACCCCCAGCGCACACAGCGCCGCCACCGTCGCCGCGGCCAGCGCCGCCGAACAGAAGACCGGCACGATCCGGCACAGCTCCACCAGACCGCGCGCCCACAGCAGCCGGGCGGGCGGCTCGTACGTACGGCTGTGATCCCCGCCGGCGGCACTGCGCGGCAGCTTCACCGGCGGCAGCCCCAGATACGAGGTGCCCTTCTTCGCCTTCTTCGGCGTCGCCGACAGCACGCCGACAAGCCCGCCGTCCGGCACGCTCCGCCCCGGCGCGGTCATCCCCGAGTTCCCGAGGAAGGCCCGCCGCCCGATCTCCGCACGCCCGATCCGCACCCAGCCGCCGCCGAGCTCGTACGGCGCCGTCAGCGTGTCGTCCGCCAGGAAGGCCCCGTCGCCGACGGTGGTCAGGCTCGGCAGCGCCAGCACGGTCGACACCTCGGCACCCCGCCCGATCCGCATCCCCAGCAGCCGCAGCCACACCGGCGTGACCAGCCCGGCGTACAGCGGGAACAGCGCCTGCCGGGACCGGTCCATCAGCTGCGTCACGGTCCACGCCTGCCAGCCGACCCGGCTGTGCGTCGGATGCGTGCCCTCGGGCAGACCCAGGCTGAGCAGTCGTACGGCGACCAGGATCAGCAGCGCGTACGCCAGCCCGTAGGCGAGCGTGGCCGGGACCAGCCCGAGCGCGGCCCCGCGCAGGGCCTGCGCGAGTGAGCTTCCGGGCGCCACGAAGACCCGGGCGACCAGCAGCGCGGCCACGCCCGCGAGCAGCGGCAGGGCGCCGAGCGCGATGCCCGCCACGCCGTACATCACCCGCCAGTACGTGCCCCGCTGCGGCCGCTCCTTGGGCCAGTTGCGCTTGGCCTTGCCGAGCTTGACCGCGGGCGCGCCCGCCCACCGCTGACCGGTGGGCACCTGCCCGGTGACCGCGGAACCCGGCGCCACCTCGGCCCGCTTGCCGACCCGCGCGCCCGGGAACAGCATGCTGCGCGTCCCGACGACGGCGTGCGCGCCGATCCGCACCGGCCCGACCTCCAGCCGGTCACCGTCCAGCCAGTACCCGCACAGGTCCACCTCGGACTCCACGGCGGCCCCCCGCCCCAGCCGGAGCAGGCCGGTGACCGGCGGCAGCGAGTGCAGGTCCACGTCGGGCCCGATCTTGGCGCCCAGCGCCCGCGCGTACCGCTCCAGCCAGGATCCGGTCAGCGAGGTGGCCCCGCTGAACTCGGCCAGCCGCTCGGCGGTCCACAGCCGCAGATGCACGCTGCCGCCGCGCGGGTACCGGCCAGGCGCAAGGCCCCGCAGCAGCAGCCGCGCCCCGCCCGCCGCGAGCGCGATCCGGCCGGGCGGGCTGAAGAACAGCAGCGCGCCCGCCGCGAGCAGCCACCAGGGGGCGGTCGGCAGCCAGGCGTAGCCGGGCAGCAGGTTCCCGGCCGCGGCCAGGGCCACCGTCCAGCGCAGCCCGAGCAGCGTGACCAGCGGGACGAGCAGGAGGAGCTGGACGGCCTGGGCGCGCACCGGCACCGGCGCGACCGTCCGCCGCGTGCCGTCGTCCTGCGCCGAGGCCTCCAGGTGCCGGGCCAGCTTGCGCAGGGTGGGCTGCTGGTAGATGTCGAGGACGGCGGCGCTCGGGTAGCGGGTGCGCAGCCGGGTGGTGAGCTGGGCGGCAGCCAGACTGCTGCCGCCGATCGCGAAGAAGTCGTCGGTGGCACCGGTCACCGGGATGCCGAGGACCTCCGCCCACTGCTCGGCGAGCCAGGCCTCGGTGCCGTAGAGGTCGGCCTTGGGGGCCTCCACGCCCTCCAGAGGCCAGGGCAGGGCAGCCCGGTCCACCTTCCCCGACGTACGGGTCGGCAGCTCTGCGACGGGCGCGAGCAGCGGCACCAGCGCGGCAGGCAGCTCGGCGCGCAGCTTCTGGACGGCGGCCGCGTGGTCCCAGCCGTCCTGGGTGACGACATAGCCGACGAGCAGCTGATTGCCGCTGCGGGCGGTGCGCACGGCGGCGGCGGCCCCCACCACACCGGGCAGCGCCTGCAGCGCGGCATCCACCTCACCGAGCTCGATCCGCCGTCCGCCGAGCTTGATCTGCTCGTCGGCCCGCCCCAGGAAGATCAGCCCTTCGGGCTCGGCCTTGACCAGGTCACCACTCCGGTACGCGCGCTCCCAGCCCAGCGACGTGAGCGGCGCGTACTTCTCGGCGTCCTTCTCGGGATCGAGGTACCGCGCGAGCCCCGCGCCACCGATGACGAGCTGCCCGCTGCCCCCCATGGGCACGGGCTCCCCGCTCTCGTCGACGACGGCCAGCTCCCACCCGTTCAGCGGCAGCCCGATCCGCACCGGCTCCTCACCCGTCAGCAGCGCCGCACAGGCCACGACGGTCGCCTCGGTCGGCCCGTAGGTGTTCCACACCTCGCGCCCCTCCGTGACCAGCCGCTGCGCCAGCTCGGGCGGGCAGGCCTCGCCGCCGAAGATCAGCAGCCGTACGTCGTTGAGGGTCTCGGGCTCCCAGAGCGCGGCCAGCGTCGGCACGGTCGACACGACGGTGATCTCCTGCTCGACCAGCCAGGGCCCCAGATCGGCGCCGCTCCTGACCTGCGAGCGGGGCACGGGCACCAGACAGGCGCCGTACCGCCAGGCCAGCCACATCTCCTCGCAGGACGCGTCGAAGGCGACGGACAGCCCCGCCATGACCCGGTCGCCGGGCCCGATCGGCTCGTCGGCGAGGAAGAGGGCCGCCTCGGCGTCCACGAACGCGGCGGCGCTGCGGTGCGTGACGGCGACGCCCTTCGGCTTCCCGGTGGACCCGGAGGTGAAGATGATCCAGGCGTCGTGCCCGGTGCCGGGCCGGGCGGCGGGAGAGCCGGAACCGCCCTGGACACTGATGGTGTGTCCGGCCCCGATGACGGCCCGCACCTCCGCCTCGCCGAACACCAACTCGGCCCGCTCGTCCGGGTCCTCGGCGTCGACGGGGACATAGGCGGCACCGGCGGCGAGGACGGCGAGAATCGCGACGTAGAGCTCATTGGTGCCCGAGGGAACCCGCACACCGACCCGGTCCCCGAGCCCGACCCCCGCGCCCGCGAGCCGCTGCCGCAGCCGCTCCACCTCGACGGCCAGCGCCCGATAGGTGAGGCACGTCGTACCGTCGTCCAGGGCCGGCTCGTCCGGACACGACCGCACGGTCGCGTCGAAGACGTCCACCAGCGTGCGCGGCGAGGCGGCCGGCCCCGCGGAGAAGCGTGCCCTGCTGCCGAACTGCTCGCGGATCTCCGCGTCGAGCCCGAGGGCGCTGCCCTCATGTATGGCTGCCATCCGGTCCTCGCGTCTCGATCCCGGAAGCCTCCGGGGCGCTGGCGGGCCCGCAGGTCTGCCTGGGGTTGTCCGGCTCCAGCTCGGTAACAAGCCGGAAATTTTAGTACGACGCTAGGTTCCGCCTCTTCGCGCGGCCACTCGGGAGGGCTGTTGGAGTGGGCGCGGGGCACTGGCCACAGGCGGCTGACCTGCTGGTCTTCACGCGGACGAGAGATGGCCCACACGGACCGTCAAGGAACGGACACTCAGGGGCAGTTGGTCCACGGCGCCGACCGGACAGGAGTACGGAAAAGCAGAAGGCCCCTGCTGAGCAGGGGCCCTCACTGGTGTCCGAGGGGGGACTTGAACCCCCACGCCCGATAAAGGGCACTAGCACCTCAAGCTAGCGCGTCTGCCATTCCGCCACCCGGACAAGGTGTCTGTCGTGCGGGGTTTCCCTCGCGGCGACGGAGGAAACATTACCAGGCTTTCGGGGGTGGGCGATCACACCCCGTCCGCGCGGCCCGGTCCGCGTGAACGGCGTGTGACGGGCCGGGACCGGCCTTGGGCCCGGGCCGGGCCGGAGAGAGGATGAAGGGGACCACCAGCAGTGACAGTGGGAGGAAGCAGCGTGAGCGAGACGGACACGGCCAAGGGCGTCACCGGCGAGGACGAGGTCGTCGACCTCTGCCGCGAGCTGATCCGGTTCGACACCAGCAACTACGGCGACCACTCCGGCCCGGGCGAGCGCAAGGCCGCCGAGTACGTCGCCGAGAAGCTCGCCGAGGTCGGGCTGGAGCCGAAGATCTTCGAGTCGCACCCGGGGCGGGCCTCCACCGTGGCCCGGATCGAGGGCGAGGACCCGTCCCGGCCCGCGCTGCTCATCCACGGCCACCTGGACGTCGTACCGGCCAACGCGGACGACTGGACCCACCACCCGTTCTCCGGCGAGGTCACCGACGGGTGCGTGTGGGGCCGCGGCGCCGTCGACATGAAGGACATGGACGCCATGACCCTCGCGGTCGTGCGGGACCGGTTGCGCAGCGGGCGGCGGCCGCCGCGGGACATCGTCGTCGCCTTCCTCGCCGACGAGGAGGCGGGCGGCACCTACGGCGCCCGGCACCTGGTCGACCGCCACCCCGGCCTGTTCGAGGGCGTCACCGAGGCGATCAGCGAGGTGGGCGGGTTCTCGTTCACGGTGAACGAGCAGCGGCGGCTCTATCTGATCCAGACGGCCGAGAAGGGCATGCACTGGATGAAGCTGACCGTGGCCGGCACCGCCGGGCACGGGTCGATGATCCACCGGGACAACGCCATCACCGAACTGTCCGAGGCCGTGGCCCGGGTCGGCCGCCACACGTTCCCGGTCCGCGTCACCAAGACCACCCGGGCCTTCCTCGACGAGCTGGGCGACGCGCTCGGCACCGAGCTGGACCCGGAGGACATGGAGTCGACCCTCGCCCGGCTCGGCGGCATCGCCAAGCTCATCGGCGCGACCCTGAGCAACACCGCCAACCCCACCCAGCTGAACGCCGGCTACAAGGTCAACGTCATCCCGGGCGAGGCCACCGCGCACATCGACGGACGGTTCCTGCCGGGCCACGAGGAGGAGTTCCTGAGCGACCTCGACCGGCTGCTCGGGCCGCACGTCCGGCGCGAGGACGTGCACTCCGACAAGGCGCTGGAGACCAGCTTCGACGGGGCGCTCGTCGAGGCCATGCAGTCCGCACTGCTCGCCGAGGACCCGACCGCCAAGGCGATCCCCTACATGCTCTCCGGCGGCACCGACGCCAAGTCCTTCGACGACCTCGGCATCCGCGGCTTCGGCTTCGCGCCGCTCAAGCTGCCGCCGGAGCTGGACTTCGCCGGCATGTTCCACGGCGTGGACGAGCGGGTGCCGGTGGACGGGCTGAAGTTCGGTGTGCGGGTGCTCGACCGGTTCATCGACGCGTCGTGACGTTCTGGGCCCAGGTAATCGGGCGCCCGTACGAGATCGACTGAGAAGAGTGAATGCGACCATAAGCTCGTAGCTCCATTACTTCCTCCTCGTTACAGGTAATGCGATCTGCAACACGAGATCGCATTGCCAACAAGGAGGAATAATGATCAAGAAGATCGTCGCTGCCGCGGTTGCCACCGGTGGACTGGTTCTCGCTGGCGCGGGCATGGCCGCCGCCCACTCCGGCGCTGAGGGTGCCGCCGTGAACTCCCCGGGTGTCCTTTCCGGCAACGTCGTCCAGGCGCCCGTGCACGTTCCGGTGAACATCTGCGGCAACACGGTCAGCGTGATCGGGCTCCTGAACCCCGCTTTCGGCAACACCTGCGTCAACAAGTGACGTCGACTCCCCGAGGGGGGGCGTCCTCTTAGAGCCGTCGGCCCAGGAGCGCACGCCATGCGCTCCGCGGCCGACCGGTCTTTTTCCGCGGAACTCCTTTCCGCGGAACGCACAGAGAACCGAAGGCAGGGGAAATCCAGAAATGCGACAGGGCACCCGCAAGGGCCTGATGACGGTGGCGGCGGCCACCGGTGTGATCGCCGCCGCGAGCGGCTACGCCCAGGCCGCCTCGGGCGCGGCCGGCTCCGCGATCGGCTCGCCCGGCGTACTGTCCGGCAACACGGTGCAGGTGCCGGTGCACGTGCCGGTGAACGTCTGCGGCAACACCGTGAACGTCGTCGGGGTTCTCAACCCGGCGGTGGGCAACCGGTGCGCCAATGACGACGGGGGCAGTTCGGCGGGGCACGGCGGCTCCGGCGGCCAGAGCGGCTCCGGCGGCTCGCACGCGGGCGGCCACACGAGCGGTTCGCCCGGCGTCGGCTCCGGCAACACCGTTCAGGTGCCGATCGACGCTCCGGTGAACGTGTGCGGCAACAGCGTGAACGTGGTCGGCGTCGGCAACGCCACCCAGGGCAACGAGTGTGCCAACGGCGGCGGTCATGACAGCCGGCCGCCGGGCGACGGGCACGGGAACCCGCCCGGCAACCCCGGGCATCCGGGCCAGCCGGGACATCCCGGTCAGCCGGGCCACCCGGGTCACCCCGGTCAGCCGGGGCATCCCGGTCACCCTGGCCAGCCGGGTCACCCCGGTCAGCCGGGTCACCCCGGTCAGCCGGGTCACCCCGGTCAGCCGGGTCACCCCGGTACCCCGGGCCACCCGGGGACGCCGGGCCACCCGGGCACCCCGCCCGCCAAGGGGGGCCACACGCCCCAGGGCTCGTCCCAGGTCCAGCAGCAGGGCGGCCGTTCCGGCCAGCCTTCGACCCCCGACCAGCTCGCCCACACCGGCAGTGACGTGCCGCTGGGCATCACGCTGCCGGTGGGCGCGGGTGCGCTGCTCGCGGGTACGGTGCTGTACCGCAAGGCCCGGGCCTCGGTGTAGCGCGTAAGGCCGCAGGAAACGGAGCGGGCCCTGCCTCGGCGGCGGGGCCCGCTCCGTTCATGCTTCCTGCCTCACCACGTGGCCCGCACCTGGCGGATGATCCGCCGGCGCAGCCGCACCCTGCGGCTGCCGTCGCGCAGCAGGCTCAGTCGGTCCAACTCCCAGTGTCCGTACTCGGCATGGTCCGTCAGCAGACGTGTGGCCTCCTTGCGGGACACCCCGCGAGGCACGTACACGTCGACAAATTCGTATTCCGGCATCGCATCTATTGTGCGGGCTGGTGCCCGGTACGGATAGCGTCTGCACTATGTCTGATGCTGTGCAGCCCACCGCTGCCGAGGTACGCGCCGCCGCCGAGGCAATCAAGACCGCGCTCGATCGCCATCTGGCGGCGGTCGAACGCAGGTCGGGGGAGGACGACCCGGCCGTCTACGAGGCGTTCAACCAGCTCGCCGCGGCCGCCGAGGCGTACGACGAGCTGCTCTACGACCTCTATGACGAGGTCACGCCCTTCGAGATCCCCGGTGCGGAGGACTCGCTGCCGCCGTACGCGGGCCCCGAGGAACCCAACGCGATCAGTGTGCTGATCCGCCGCGACTACGCCGTGGCGGAGCCCCAGCGACTGCTGGCGCAGGCCCAGCGGGTCGAGGCGGTGGAGTACGAGGAGGGTGGCGGCGTGGGCGAGGATGCCGCCGGTACGGTCCATGGCGCGCTGGGCATCCTGTTCGGCGAGTTCGAACCGGACGAGATCGCCTCCCGGCACAAGGAGTTCGGCCTGGAGGAGGGCGACTCCACGCTCTGGGTCACCGCCGCGGACGAGCCGGCCGAACCCGGTGAGTGGCTGGCCGCCCCGTTCGAGCAGATCGACCCGCAGCGAGTGGTGTGCCGGTTCGACGTCAGCGCGGTGTTCGACGAGGACGGCTCCGACGACATCGACGAGGACGATCTCGAGTACGACGGCGACGACGAGGATCTGGAGCCGCTGGACGCGGAGCGGTGAGGATGCGGCGGTGCCGTGGGGCCGAGGCCGTACGGCACCGCCGGGAATCCACCGTCCTGGTTGATCGCCGCCGGGGAAGGGTCAGCCCCCGGCCGCGATCTGAGTGCGCAGCAGCGTCTGCAGGCGGGTGGTGCGGGGCTTGGCAGGGGTCTCCGCCACCGCCTTCGGGAGTGCCTGGTCCACGCCGTGTACCACCGAGAGGTGGCGCTCGGCCCGGCTGAACGCGGTGTACACCCACGGTCTGCTCAGCGCCTGGGCGGCGTCGCCGGGAAGGACCACCACCGCGGCCGGCCAGCGGCTGCCCTGCGCCTGGTGCGCGGTCAGTGCCCAGCCGTGCCGTACGCACTGCTCCACCCGCTCCCGCGGTACGACCACGGGGGTGCCCGCGCACTCCAGGTGCAGCCCGTCGCTGTCGGCGTTCACCACCCGGCCCGGCACCGAACGGCCCGGCGCGGGGGCGTAGGCGATCCGGTCGCCGGGGTCGAAGCCGCCGAAGCGGCCGGGGCCCGGGTTGAGGCGCCCCTTCAGGGCGGCGTTGAGAGCACGGGTGCCCGCGGCGCCGCCGTGGCCCGGGGTGATCACCACGGTCTGCTCCGGCGGCACGCCGATCGCCCGCGGCACCGAGTCCGCGACCAGCTGCACGGTCCGGTGCACCGCCTCGCCCGCGTCCCGCACCGGCACGATGACGACCTCCTTGCCGGGCGCCTCGACCTGGTTCAGCTCGCCGATGCCGATGCCCGAGACCAGCTCGCCGAGCGGGCCGGGGTCGGGGAGGCGGGAGGCGATCTGCGGGCAGGCGCGGGCCGCGAGCAGGTCGGCGAAGACCCGCCCGGGCCCGGCCGACCACAGCACTGCCGGGTCGCCGCTCAGCACCAGCCGCGCCCCGTCGGGCAGCGACTCCACCAGCACCGCGGCGCTCTCCACGTCGAGTTGGGGCGCGTCCAGCACGATCAGCAGATCGAGGTCCAGGGCGCCGTCCGCGTCCCGGCCGGGGCCCTCGGCGCCGGAGAGCAGGCCGGCCACCGTGCCCACGGCCTCCTCGTCGGCCTCCTCGCCCAGCAGCGTGGCGAGGCGACGGCGCCCGTCGGGGGTGTGGCAGACGGCGAAGGCACGCAGGCCCGCGGCACGGGTGGCGCCGAGCAGCGCGGCCGGTTCGGCGCGGGCCGCCTCGCCGCCGGTGTGCAGCACCAGGCCGTGCAGCGCGAGCGCGCGGGCCAGCTCGGCGGCACCGCCGGGCGCCCCGGCCGCGGCCGTCTCCCACGGCTCGGCGGCCTCCTTGGACAAGGAGTTGACCAGGCGGGCCAGGCCGTCGGCGAGGCTCTCCTCGGCGAGCGCGTACCGCTCCAGGCCGACGAGGACGCGGACCGGTCGTTCCTCTTCTTCCTCGTCCTCTCCCTCGCCCTCCTCGCCGTTGCTGTCCCGGGGCGCCGGTGCCCCCGGCTCCTCCAGAGCGTCCTGGAAGGCCAGCGCCTCGCCTTCCGCGAGCGTGCCCTGCACGGCCGCGTCCGGGTCCGGCACGCCCCGCTGGGCCAGCGCCGCGGTGAGCGTCGGCAGCTCCAGCGCGGTGTGCCCGGCCAGCGCCGCCTGCTCCAGCAGCCAGCCGGTCACCGCGCGGCTGCGCCGCTCGTCGTCCGGGCCGCATGCCGCGCCGAGCAGCGCCCGCGCGAACCCGTCGGCCTGCTCCGGCCTTACGCCGGTGATCCGCAGCAGCTGCCAGGGATCCTCGCGCAGCGTGGTGTCGGCGCCCTCGCCGAGGGCAGCGGCCACCTGAGGCGCCAGGGCCTCGGGTGCACCGCCCTCGCCCAGCACCCGGCGGACGGCCTCGACGGCCTCCGGGGCGGGGGCGCCGGGCGCGGCTGCGGCCGGGGCCGGCTGCGGCCGGCGTACGGGCTCGGGGGCGGGGCGGCGCGGGGCGGGCTCGGGCTCGCCGAAGACCGTGGCGGCCGGCTTCTCGCCGCTTTCCACCGCGCGGATGGCGGCGAGCAGGTCGGCCGCCTTGCCGCTCAGCTTCGCGCCGCTCTCGATCGGCGCCCGCTCGGCCTTGCGCTGCTCGATCCGCTCCCGCTCGATCCGCTGCGCGGCCAGCTCGGCCTCCGCCTCGGACAACTGTGACGAGCCTTCGCCTTCGGCGCTTTCAGCCCGCTCGGTGTCTTCTGCCGTCCCGTCCCCGGCCGCACGGCTGTCCTCGGGCGCCGTCTCCTGCCCCTGGGCCTCAGGGACCTCCGGGGCGTCCGGGGTCTCGGGCCCGGCTTCCTCCGTGGTCTCCGGCTCCGTGCTCACAGCGTGCTCCAGTCGTGATCGGGATAGCGGTGCACGGGCGCTGACACGTCGTCCAGCGCCCGGCAGATCTCGTCAGGAAGACTAAGGGCCTCCACTGACAATGCCGCCGTGAGCTGCTGCGCGTTGCGCGCGCCGACGATCGGGGCGGCAACGCCCGGCCGGTCCCGGACCCAGGCGAGGGCCACCTGGAGCGGGGTGACCGCGAGCCCGTCCGCGGCCGTCGTCACCGCGTCGACGATGCGGGTCGCCGTGTCGTCCAGGTACGGCTCGACGAACGGCGCGAGATGCTCCAAGGCTCCGCGCGAGTCCGGGGGAGTGGTGTGCCGGTACTTGCCGGTCAGCACACCGCGGCCCAGCGGGGAGGAGGGCAGCAGGCCGACGCCCAGGTCGAGCGCGGCGGGCAGCACCTCGCGCTCGACGCCGCGCTGCAGCAGTGAGTACTCCAGCTGTGTGCTGGCCAGCCGGGTGCGGGTGCCCGGTGCGGCGAGCTGCCAGGTGGCCGCCTTGGCCAGCTGCCAGCCGCAGAAGTTGGAGACCCCGGCGTATCGGGCGCGCCCGCTGCTCACGGCCAGATCGAGGGCCTGGAGCGTCTCCTCCAGCGGGGTGTCGGGGTCGAAGGCGTGAATGTGCCACACGTCGACGTAGTCGGTGCCCAGGCGGGCCAGCGAGGCGTCGAGGGCGGCGAGCAGATGGCCGCGCGAGCCGTCGAAACGGCGGTCGGGGTCGGGGACGCTGCCCGCCTTGGTGGAGACGACCAGGTCCCGGCGTGGCACCAGGCCCTCCATGAGCCGTCCGAGCAGGTACTCCGCCTCTCCGTCGCCGTACACGTCCGCGGTGTCGACGAGGTTTCCGCCGGCCTCCCAGAACGCCTTCAGCATGTCCGCGGCGTCGTGCTCGTCGGTGTCCCGGCCCCAGGTGAGGGTGCCGAGTCCGATCCGGGACACGCGCAGGCCTGTGCGGCCGAGATGCCTCTGCTCCATGTGCGCGAGATTACTGGCCAGAACTGGTGCCGTGGGTTGCCTGTGGATAACTCTGTTCACCGTGATCGAAGGGGTGACCGGCCCCTGATCCCGGTCACGCACTGCCGCAGGTCCCGGCGCCGCGCTAAGGTCTGCGCCAAGGGACGTTACTCACGGGTAAGGGGATCGGCCATGCAGCTCGGGATCAACCTCGGCTACTGGGGTGCCGGGATGGACGCGGACAATCTCGCCGTGGCGCAGGAGGCCGAGCGGCTGGGCTACTCCGTGTGCTGGGCCGCCGAGGCGTACGGCTCCGACGCGGCCACGGTGCTCAGCTGGGTCGCCGCGCAGACCGAGCGCATCGACGTCGGCTCCGCCATCTTCCAGATCCCCGCGCGGCAGCCGGCGATGACGGCGATGACCGCGGCGACGCTGGACTCGCTGTCCAAGGGCCGTTTCCGGCTCGGGCTCGGCGTCTCCGGCCCGCAGGTCTCCGAGGGCTGGTACGGCGTCAAGTTCGACAAGCCGCTGGCACGCACGCGCGAGTACGTGGAGATCGTACGCAAGGCGATGACGCGCGAGCGGCTGTCCTACGAGGGCGAGCACTGGACGCTGCCGCTGCCCGGCGGCCCGGGCAAGCCGATCAAGCTGACCGTGCACCCGCAGCGCGAGCACATTCCGCTCTACATCGCCGCCATCGGGCCGAAGAACCTGGAGCAGACCGGCGAGATCGCCGACGGGGCTCTGGTGATCTTCCCGTCCGCCGAGCACCTCGAGGACACCACCGTCAGCTATCTGCGCGCCGGGCGGGAGAAGGCCGGCAAGACCCTCGACGGGTTCGACATCTGCCCGACCCTGCCGCTCGCCGTCGGCGACGACAAGGACGTGGCCCGGCTCGCCGACACCTTCCGCCCCTACACCGCCCTGTACGTGGGCGGCATGGGCAGCTTCAAGCAGAACTTCTACAACCAGCTCGCGCGGCGCATGGGATACGAGAAGGAGGCCGCCGAGATCCAGGAGAAGTACCTGGCCGGCGACAAGCAGGGTGCCGCGGCCGCCGTCCCGCAGGACCTCATCGACCAGACCACGCTGCTCGGCTCGGTGGAGCGCATCGCCGACCGGATGAAGGCCTACGCCGCCGCCGGGGTCACCACCCTCTCCCTGGCCCCGGCCGGCTTCACCCTCGACGAGCGGCTCGCCTCCCTGCGGGCCGGCAGCGAGGCCCTGGAACGCGCCGGGCTCGCGTAGCACCAGGAGATTTCAGCGGCCGTGGTGGGGGCTCGGGGGTCTTCCCCGCCACGGCCGTCACGGGAACAACGCGCCCGGCGCCGCTCGGTTACGACCCCGTGTTCCTCCTGTCGGTCGAGCCGGTGCGCCCTGCTGTTGCGACTCCTCTCTGTCCGCATTTGACTCGTTCTTTGCGGAATCCTGCGGAATGTGCAGAGAGGTGTCTTCCATGTTGTCGGCCAAGAGTCTGTTCCAGGAGATCCTCGACGACGACGAGTCCTTCCGGCTCTTCTGCTCCATCGCCGCCGGCGGCGAGTCCCAGGGCGGGTGGGAGAACGGGCGGATCGCCGCGCTGGTACCGCAGAGCGAACGCGCGCTCGCCCCCAAGATCGCCCGCCACGGTGCCGACGAGGACAAGCACGGGCGCATCTTCAACGCCCTCATGAAGAAGCGCGGCCTCGCACCCGTTCCCGTCCCGCCCGAGACCGACTACACGATGCTCCTGGAGCGGCAGGGCATCGGTCTCGCCCACGACAGGCTCCGGCGCGAGGAGCCGCTCACCGTGCGCGACATCATCGTCTACCTCTCGCACAGCAGGGTCACCGAACAGCGCGCCGCCGACCAGATGGTGATGCTCCGCACGTGCTTCGGCGACCACCCCGAGGTCGGCAAGGCCGTCCGCATGATCTCCCACGACGAGGACAACCACCTCGCCTACACCCACGAGGAACTGCTGCGCCTCGCCGACGCCGGGCACGGCCGGCTGATCCAGCGCACCCTGCGCGCGTGCGCGCTCGCCGAGATCCGCGTCTACCGGGACGTCAGCCTCGCCGTCATGGCCCACATGGGCCGCATCCTCGGCTGGCCCAGGGGCAGGCGCGCCGTCCTCACGGCCGGCATCCACGCCGTGTACGCCTACGAGCGCCTCGGCGGCTGGCACCGCATGGTGACCCTGTGCATGCCCGAGCGCCGCAACCCCCTCGGCGGGCCCGCCACCCCCGCTCCCGGGTTCGCCTGAGCGGCCCTCACAGCCAGCCGCGCTGCTTGAACAGGCGGTACAGCAGCACCTCCAGAGCGGCCATCAGCAGGATCACCGCCGGGTAGGACGGCAGCCAGTGCAGCTCGGGCATGTGGTCGAAGTTCATGCCGTAGATACCCGCGATCATCGTGGGGACCGCGGCCATCGCCGCCCAGGCCGAGATCTTGCGCATGTCGTCGTTCTGCCGCACGCTCATCTGCGCCAGATGCGCCGACAGGATGTCCGACACCAGCCGGTCCAGGCCCTCCACGGACTCGTTCACGCGCGCGAGATGGTCGTTCACGTCCCGGAAGAAAGGCCGCGCCTTGTCGTGCACGAACGGCACGGCACCGCCGAAGGGGCCGGTGCCGGCCAGCCGGGTCAGCGGCAGCGCGAGCGGTCCGGTGGCCCGGCGGAACTCCAGGATCTGCCGCTTGAAGGTGTAGATGCGGGAGGCGGTGTGGCGCGAGCCGCCGCCGCCCGGCGAGAACACCTCCGCCTCCAGCTCCTCCAGGTCCGTCTGCAGCTCCGTCGCCACCTCCAGGTAGTGGTCGACGGTGGCGTCGGAGATCGCGTACAGCACGGCCGTGGGGCCCTTGCCGAGCATCTCCGGCTCCTCCTCCAGCCGGTGCCGTACGGCCGCGAGCGAGGCCTCGCCGTGCCGGACGGTCACCACGAAGGCATCGCCGACGAAGATCATGACCTCGCCGGCCGAGACGGTGTCGCTCTCGGGCTCGTACACGACCGGCTTGAGGACCATGAACAGCGAGTCGTCGTACACCTCCAGCTTGGGCCGCTGATGGGCCTTGAGGGCGTCCTCGACCGCCAGTGGATGGAGCCCGAACTCCTCGGTGACCAGGTCGAACTCCCGCTCCGAGGGCTCGTACAGCCCGATCCACACGAACCCGCCCGCCGCCCGCGCCTCGTCCAGCGCGTCGGAGAGGTCATCCGGGCCCTCGCTGCGGTGCCCGTGGGTGTAGATGGCGCAGTCCACGATCACGGAGCGCATTCTCCCTTCGCCCGGCCGCCTGCGCATGTCGCGATGCGCTTACCCTGGGCGGCATGCCCACGCTGATCCTCGTCAGGCACGGACGGTCCACCGCCAACACCTCGGGAGTGCTCGCCGGGTGGACGCCGGGCGTCGCCCTGGACGAACGCGGGGCCGCGCAGGCCGCCGCGCTGCCCGGACGGCTCCAGGCGCTGCCGATCTCGGAGGTCGTCGTCAGCCCCCTCGAGCGCTGCCAGGAGACCGTACGGCCGCTGCTCGACGCCCGGCCCGGGCTGCGCGCCCACACCGAGGAGCGGATCGGTGAGTGCCACTACGGCGACTGGTCCGGCCGCAAGCTCGCCGAGCTGAAGGACGAGCCGCTGATGGAGGTCGTCCAGGCGCACCCGTCGGCCGCCGCCTTCCCGGGCGGCGAGTCCATGCGGGCCATGCAGACCCGCGCCGCCGAGGCCGTACGCGAGTGGAACGCGCGCGTGGAGCGCGACCACGGCGCCGACGCCGTCTACCTCATGTGCTCGCACGGCGACATCATCAAGTCGCTCGTCGCGGACGCCCTCGGACTTCATCTCGACCTGTTCCAGCGGATCTCCGTGGAACCGTGTTCCATCACTGCGATCCGCTACACCCGTCTCAGGCCGTTTCTCGTTCGTCTCGGCGACACCGGCGATTTCGCCTCTCTTGCCCCGCGCGAGGAACCACCGGAGGAAGACGCACCGGTCGGGGGCGGTGCGGGCGCACCGTGATCGTCGGGCGCAGTAGGGTGAAGCGATCCGCGCAGTCGCCTTCACGCACGGCTCGCACCGCAGTGACTCTCGAATCCAATGGAGACAGGACGTGTCCCGTCAGGTGTTCCTCTACGATCCGCCGGACCGCTTCGTGGCCGGCACGGTCGGGCTGCCCGGACGCCGTACGTTCTTCCTCCAGGCCACCGCAGGCTCCCGGGTGACCAGCGTGGCTCTGGAGAAGACCCAGGTCGCCGCGCTCGCCGAGCGCATGGACGAGCTGCTGGACGAGGTCGTACGGCGCAGTGGCGGCAGCGCGGCCGTCCCCGCCATGACACCCTCCGAGATCGCCGACACCGGCCCGCTGGACACCCCCGTCGAGGAGGAGTTCCGGGTCGGCACCATGGCCCTGGCCTGGGACGGCGAGGAACAGCGCATGATCGTGGAGGCCCAGGCTCTCGTGGAGCTGGAGGCCGACACCGAGGAGGACCTCGCCGAGGCCGAGGAGCGGCTGCTCCAGGACGAGGAGAACGGGCCCCCGATGCTGCGGGTCCGGCTGACCGGCGCGCAGGCCAGGGCCTTCGCCAAGCGCGCCCTCGACGTCGTCAACGCCGGGCGGCCGCCGTGCCCGCTGTGCAGCCTCCCGCTCGATCCGGAAGGACACGTATGTCCGCGCCAGAACGGATACCGCCGCGGAGCCTGACGGCCGATCCGCACGCCGTCGAGCTGCTCGCGCTCGGTGACCTGTCCGTGCGCGGCCGGATCCGAGAGGCGTCCAACGCGGCGCTGTTCTGCACGGTCGCGCTGGACGGCCGCGAAGCCTCCTGTGTGTACAAGCCCGTGGCCGGCGAGCGCCCGCTGTGGGACTTCCCCGACGGCACCCTCGCGGGCCGCGAGGTGGCCGCCTACGAGGTCTCCGAGGCCACCGGATGGGGACTCGTCCCGCCGACCGTGCTGCGCGACGGACCGTACGGCGAGGGCATGTGCCAGCTGTGGATCGACGTGAGCGCGGAGGCCGAACTGCTCGCCCTGGTCGACGGCGAGGAGCCCGAGCCGGGCTGGAAGGCGATCGGGTTCGCCGAGGTCGGCGAGGGCCGCACCGCGCTGCTGGTGCACGCCGACGACGAGCGGCTGCGCCGCCTCGCCGTCCTGGACGCCGTGATCAACAACGCCGACCGCAAGGGCGGCCACCTGCTTCCCACCACGGACGGACGGCTCTACGGCATCGACCACGGGGTCACCTTCAACGCCGAGAACAAGCTGCGCACGCTGCTGTGGGGCTGGGCCGGGGAGCCCCTGACGGCGGAGGCCGTCGACGTGCTCAAGGGGCTGGGGACAGGCCTCGCCGAGGGCGGGGAGCTGGCCGCGCGGCTGGCCGGGCTGATCACCCCGGCCGAGATCGAGGCCACGCGCGCGCGGGTCGACGTACTGCTCGCCTCCGGCCGGCACCCGGAGCCGGGCGGGGAGTGGCCGGCCATCCCGTGGCCGCCGGTGTGAGCACATCGGCAGCCGATGTGCAAGAACGCAGAACCGGCCATCCGGCTTGAGCCCGTTCGTATCCGCAGCTCGTGGCCGGTTAGGCTCATGTACATGCATGCCTGGCCCGCTTCCGAGGTCCCCGCCCTGCCTGGTCAGGGCCGCGACCTGAGGATCCACGACACCGCGACCGGCGGTCTGGTCCCCCTCGACCCCGGTCCCGTCGCCCGTATCTACGTCTGCGGCATCACGCCGTACGACGCGACCCACATGGGTCACGCGGCGACCTACAACGCGTTCGACCTCGTTCAGCGCGTGTGGCTCGACACCAAGCGGCAGGTCCAGTACGTCCAGAACGTCACCGACGTCGACGATCCGCTGCTGGAGCGCGCCGAGCGGGACGGCCTGGACTGGGTCGCCCTCGCCGAGAAGGAGACGGCCCTCTTCCGCGAGGACATGACCGCCCTGCGGATGCTCCCGCCCCAGCACTACATAGGCGCCGTCGAGGCGATACCCGGCATCGTCCCGCTCGTGGAGCGGCTGCGGGAGATCGGCGCGGCTTACGAGCTGGAAGGCGACATCTACTTCTCCGTCGAGTCCGACCCGCACTTCGGCCAGGTCTCGAACCTGGACGCGGCCGCCATGCGGCTGCTGTCCGCCGAGCGCGGCGGCGACCCGGACCGCCCGGGCAAGAAGAACCCGCTCGACCCGATGCTGTGGATGGCGGCCCGCGAGGGCGAGCCCAGCTGGGACGGCGGCACCCTCGGTCCGGGGCGCCCCGGCTGGCACATCGAGTGCGTGGCCATCGCCCTCGACCACCTCGGCATGGGCTTCGACGTCCAGGGCGGCGGCTCCGACCTGGCCTTCCCGCACCACGAGATGGGCGCCTCGCACGCCCAGGTGCTCACCGGCGAGTTCCCGATGGCCAAGGCGTATGTGCACGCCGGCATGGTCGCCCTGCACGGCGAGAAGATGTCCAAGTCCAAGGGCAACCTCGTCTTCGTCTCCCGGCTGCGCCGGGACGGCGTCGACCCGGCCGCGATCCGGCTGGCCCTGCTCTCCCACCACTACCGCTCCGACTGGGAGTGGACCGACCAGGTCCTCCAGGACGCCGTCGATCGTCTCGGCCGCTGGCGCTCGGCCGTCTCCCGGCCCGACGGCCCGTCCGCGGACGCGCTCGTCGAGGAGATCCGCGAGGTCCTCGCGAACGACCTGGACGCCCCCGCGGCGCTCGCCGCCGTGGATCGCTGGGCGGCCCGTCAGGAGGCCGACGGCGGCACCGACGCCGGTGCGCCCGGCCTCGTGAGCCGGGCGGTGGACGCACTGCTGGGCGTGGCGCTGTAGCCCAGGTAGGGCAAAGGGGCGGTTCCCACCCGGGGAACCGCGCCTCTTCGCTGCTCAGTCCTCCCCGACGGCCCGTCCGCGGACGCGCTCGTCGAGGAGATCCGCGAGGTCCTCGCGAACGACCTGGACGCCCCCGCGGCGCTCGCCGCCGTGGATCGCTGGGCGGCCCGTCAGGAGGCCGACGGCGGCACCGACGCCGGTGCGCCCGGCCTCGTGAGCCGGGCGGTGGACGCACTGCTGGGCGTGGCGCTGTAGCCCAGGTAGGGCAAAGGGGCGGTTCCCACCCGGGGAACCGCCCCTCTTCGCTGCTCAGTCCTCCGACGTGTCCTCGTCGCCGCCCTCCGGGGAGCCTTCCGAGGAACCCCCGGCGGGTCCGGTGGGACCAGCGGGTCCGGCGGGACCTTCGGAGGAGCCTTCCGCGGTCCCGGACGCTCCCGGCTTCGGCGGCTTCGGCGGCCGCGTCCTGCCGCTCGGGTTGTCCCGCAGATACGAGGTGTCCTGGCCGTCCGCCGTCGCGTGCCCGCCCGGCGGGCTGACGTCCCGGCGCCGCAGATAGCGCTCGAACTCGCGGGCGATCGCCTCACCGGACGCCTCCGGCAGCTCGGCGGTGTCCCGGGCCTCCTCCAGCGTCTGGACGTACTCGGCGACCTCGCTGTCCTCGGCGGCCAGCTGGTCCACGCCCACCTGCCAGGCCCGCGCGTCCTCGGCCAGCTCGCCCTGCGGGACGCGCAGGTCCAGCAGGTCCTCCAGACGGTTCAACAGCGCCAGCGTGGCCTTGGGGTTGGGCGGCTGGGAGACGTAGTGCGGTACGGCCGCCCACAGCGACACCGCCGGGACGCCCGCGTGCGTGCACGCCTCCTGCAGGACGCCGACGATGCCCGTCGGGCCCTCGTACTTGGTCTCCTCCAGGTCCATGCGCTGGGCCAGGTCCGGATCGGACGTGACCCCGCTGACCGGAACCGGACGCGTGTGCGGCGTGTCACCGAGCAGGGCGCCCAGGATGACCACCAGTTCCACGCCCAGCTCGTGCGCGAAGCCCAGCAGCTCGTTGCAGAACGAGCGCCAGCGCATGGATGGTTCGATGCCCCGGACCAGCACCAGGTCGCGCGGCTTCTCGCCGCCGACCCGGACCACCGACAACCTTGTCGTCGGCCACGTGATCTTGCGCACTCCGCCGTCCATGAACACCGTGGGGCGGTTCACCTGGAAGTCGTAGTAGTCCTCGGCGTCCAGCGCCGCGAACACCTCGCCCTTCCACTCGCGTTCCAGATGCGCGACCGCCGTGGAGGCGGCGTCGCCGGCATCGTTCCAGCCCTCGAACGCGGCCACCATGACTGGGTCGATCAGCTCGGGAACCCCCTCCAGCTCGATCACCCAGTGCCTCCTTCCGACGTGCCCTCGCCTGACGTCCCAACCTTACGGCGTCCGGCGGGGGCGACCGCAGCCCCCTTGCCCGGGGGATGCACGGATCACTGCCCCGTTCGCAAGTGCGGAACACCCCAGCGCTCCACTCGGGCAAGTGGGCCGGCCCAAGGGGCGCGGGGAACTGCGCGACCAGCCACAACGAGCCGCCACTGACAAGACGGCCCGCACCCCTGCGGCGCCTCTCGGCCGAACTCACAGCGTGGACCGCAGCCACTGCTCCACGCTCGCGATGTGCACGGTCGCCCAGGAGCGGGCCGCCTCCGCGTCCCGGTCGCGCAGCGCGGCGAGGATCGCCCGGTGCTCGCGCAGGGTGCGGCCGACCGCGTCCTCCTGGGTGAGCCCCCGCCAGATCCGGGCCCGGGTGGTCGGCCCCGACAGCCCGTCCAGCAGCGAGCACAGCACCGAGTTCCCGGCGCTCTGCACGATGCCCCGGTGGAACTCCAGATCGCAGGCGACCAGTTCCTCCACCGAGGGCGCGGCCCCGAGCGCGTCCAACTGGGCCGAGAGCGCGTCGAGTTGCTGCTCGCTGATGCGCAGGGCCGCCATCGCCGTCGCCGCCGGCTCCAGGATCCGGCGCACCGCGAGGAACTCCAGCACCGTGTCGTCGCGGTGGAAGTCCACGACGAAGCTCATCGCCTCCAGCAGCAGCTGCGGATCGAGGCTGGTGACGTAGGTGCCGTCGCCCTGCCGCACATCCAGGATCCGGATCAGCGACAGGGCCCGTACGGCCTCCCGCAGGGAGTTGCGGGACAGGCCGAGAGCGGCGGCGAGTTCGCTCTCCTTGGGCAGCCGGTCACCGGGGCGCAGAGCACCGGAGACGATCATGTCCTTGATCTTCTCGATCGCCTCGTCGGTGACTGCCATGACCGGCCTCCCTGTCGCCCAGACATCCGATGTCTCAGCACATTATGCGGGCACGACCTGGGCTGTTCGGGTGACCTGACCGGGCCCACCCCGAGGGTGGCTGCCCCGTCCCCCCGTCTCGAACTGTGGTTCTACGAGGTCATGTACGGTGTCGGAGACCATCGGAACATCAGGAGTGTCCTCATGTCCCAGGAACTGCGTGCCGTCGACTGGACCGGCACCGGTCTCACGCTCGTCGACCAGACCCTGCTTCCGCACCGCACCGAGACGGTGGATGTCAGTGATGTGGACACCCTGGTGGATGCGATCCAGCGGCTCGTGGTGCGCGGTGCGCCCGCGATCGGGGCGGCGGGCGGCTACGGCGTGGCGCTCGCGCTGCTCCAGGGGGAGCGCGAGGGCTGGACGGACGGCGAGATCCTGCGGGCCATCGCCCGTATCCGCGAGGCGCGTCCGACCGCGGTCAACCTGATGGTCTGCGTGGACCGGGTGACGGCCCGTCTCCCCGAGGGCCTCGACGCGGTGCTGGAGGAGGCCGCGGCGGTCCAGCGGGAGGATGTCGAGGCGAACCGCGGGCTGGCCGCGTACGGCGCCGACTGGCTGCTGAAGAAGGCCGGCGAGGACCGCCCGCTGCGCATCCTGACCCACTGCAACGCGGGCGCGCTGGCGACGGCCGGGTGGGGCACGGCACTGGGCGTGGTACGTGAACTGCACGCCCGGGGCCGCCTGGAGGTCGTGTACGCGGACGAGACGCGGCCCCTGCTCCAGGGCTCCCGCCTCACCGCCTGGGAGCTGGCCCAGGAGGGCATACCGCACTACGTCCAGGTCGACGGCGCGGCTGCCGGCACCATCCTGCGCGGTGCCGTCGACGCGGCGATCGTCGGCGCCGACCGCATAGCGGCCAACGGCGACACCGCGAACAAGGTCGGCACCGTGGGCGTCGCCCTGGCCTGCGCGGACGCCGGGATCCCGTTCCTGGTGGCGGCGCCCACGACCACGGTGGACCTGTCGACGGCCACCGGGGACGACATCCCCATCGAACTCCGCGACGAGGCCGAGGTCCTGGAGTGGGCGGGGGTACGGACGGCCCCCGTCGGGTCCCGCGGCCACAACCCCGCGTTCGACGTCACGCCGGGGCGCCTGGTCACCGGTCTGGTGACCGAGCGGGGTGTGCTGGAGGTGTCGGCGGGCGAGCTGCCCGCAGACCGGTTGCGGTGACGACGATGAAGGCCACGGCGTCCGACCGTGGCCTTCCCCGGTTCAGCGCCGGAAGAGTTCCAACTCCAGCAGCCACTCCACCACTTCCGTGTGATGCCGGGCCTGGCGTGGATCCGCGCCCCACACGTACAGCCCGTGCCCGGCGACGACCACCGCGGGCATGCCCGGGTTCCGGGCCGCCTCCAGACGGTCGCCCAGTTCGCTCATGTCCTGGCTGTTGGCGATGACCGGAAGCGTCACCTCGACGTCGTGGGCGGGCTGGCCGACGCCCTTGAGCATCTCCAGGTCCCGGAAGACGATCCCGCCCGGCTCCCGACGGCCCATCGCGACCGACGCCACGGTGTGCACGTGGACGACCGCGCCCGCGCCGGTCAACGCGGCCACGCGCGCGTGCAGTTCGGCCTCCGCCGACGGCCTCCCGCCGTGCACCGCGGCGCCCTGCCCGTCCACCAGCACCACGTCGCGCGGCGTCAACTCGCCCTTGTCGTGACCGCTCGCCGTCACCGCGAGCCGCAGCGGAGCGCGGGACAGCACCATGGACAGGTTGCCGGAGGTGCCCCGCATCCAGCCGAAGGAGGCGAAGCGGGCGGACTCGGCGGCGAGGACCGCCCCCGCCTCCTCCAGTTCGCGTGCGCTGATGCAGGCGGTCACGAGGTGCTCCTTGCAACGGTGATCTGGTCGAACGCCCCCGCCTGCGCGTGGTCCCCGACACCCTGCTCGTAGTAAGGCTCTCCCGGCCGCCGGATCCCGACGGTCCGCCAGCCCGCCGCACGGGCCGCGTCCAGCTCGCCGGGACGGTCGGAGAGGAAGAGGAGGCGGCCCGGCTCCACACCGGTCGCCGAGGCGATACGGCGGTACGACTCCGGCTCCTGCTTCGGTCCCGCGTTCTCGGTGTCGTACAGGCCCGAGACCAGCGGCAGCAGGTCCCCCTCGGGCGTCGAGGAGAACCACGCCCGCTGCGCTGCCACCGACCCGGACGAGTAGACGTACAGCCGCAGCCCCGCCGCGTGCCAGGCCCGCAGGGCCGGGACCACGTCGTCGTAGAAGTGCGAGACGAGGTCGCCGCGTGCGAAGCCCTCGGACCAGATGACGCCCTGGAGGGTCTTCAGCGGCGTCGCCTTGCGGTCCTCGTCCAGCCAGGCGTCGAGCGTCTTCTCGACCTGTACGGCGTCGGCGTCCGGCTCGCCCGTCAGCTCCCGCACCTGCGCCACCGCCCGCGCCACCTCCGGGTCGTCCGCGCGCTCGGTCAGCAGTGCGGCGAAGCGGGAGCGCGCGTACGGGTACAGCACGTCCACGACGAACCCGGTCGCGCTCGTGGTGCCCTCGATGTCGAGCACCACGGCGTCCACGTCGTAGTACGGAGTCATGCGCCGGCCTTGTCCGTCGCGTAGCCCGCCGCGACCGTGTCGTAGTCCGGGAAGCGGGCGGCGATGGCCGAGCCGGTGAAGGTGCCGATCCAGCCGTCCTCCTCGTGGAAGAAGCGGATCGCGGTGAACGACGGCTTCGTGCCCATGTCGAACCAGTGCGTGGTGCCGCGTGGCACGCCCAGCAGGTCGCCCTTCTCGCAGAAGACCGCGTGCACCTCGCCGTTCACGTGCAGATAGAAGATGCCGGAGCCGGAGACGAAGAAGCGGACCTCGTCATCGTCGTCGTGCGTGTGCTCCTGCAGGAACTTCTCGCGGGCGGCCTTCGCCTTCACCGGGTACTCGGGGTCGTCGCCGGGGTGCAGGCCCAGGACGTCGACGGTGGTGAAGCCCTCCTCGGCGTTGAGACGGTCGATCTCCGGCCCGTACGCGGCGAACACGGCCTCGCTGCCGGCGTCGGACGGCACGTCCTCGCGGACCGGCCACTGCTCGTAGCGCACACCGAGCGGCTTGAGCGCCTCGGCGATCTCGGCCGGGTCGGCAGTACGGCGGAGCACCGTCTCGGGGCCGGACTCCGGCCAGGTCGTCAGCAGGGTCA
Organism: Streptomyces cellostaticus; assembly: GCF_001513965.1. GTDB lineage: Bacteria > Actinomycetota > Actinomycetes > Streptomycetales > Streptomycetaceae > Streptomyces > Streptomyces cellostaticus. Next base: position 73,051 of record NZ_KQ948019.1, read on the forward strand.
TGGAAGCAACTCCAGGAGAAGGGAGGAATGCCCGGACAACGAGACAAGCACCCGGCGGGAAGGAGGGGAAGCAGGCGTTCGGGCGAGCCGGCCGACGCCGACGCCGTACGTTCGGTCGTGGAGTCGCTCGGCTGACGGGCATCAGACCGCGTCGAACCACTCCTTGCCGGCCGCCCAGTGCCCGACCCAGCCGGCGAAGCCGGGCGCGGAGGTCGTGTGGCCGAACTCCGCGCCGAACGGCATGGCGCCCACGTCGGTGACCTGCCAGATGTGGCCCCGGTGCGGTCCGGTGACGACGAGGTGCCAGTTCATGGCGCACCCTTCGGTCCCGAGCACGATCGAACCGTGCTGGGAGACCTGGTCGATGACGGCATCGGGATCCTCGTGGGGCCCGTCGTCCTCTTCCCACAGCCACCCCTCGGTGAGCGGGAACGGTCTGCCCAGGTCGCGCTCCGTGCCGCCGTCGGGCCAGTCGGAGGGCAGTTCGGCGAGCCCCACGAGCCCGTACGCCGGCGGCCCCTGCTCGGACCCGTCCGTCACCTCCGCCACGAACGTCCGATACGGCTCGGGCAGCACGATCCCGTGCTCCTCCTCGAAGGCGCGCACCGCTCCCCAGCCGAGGGCCGACGCACCGTCGTCGGCACCGAACGCCGCCCGCAGGGCCGCGAGCTCGCCGGCATCCGCATGATCGTTGTTCATACGGTCATGGATATCAGCCGCCACCGACATCCGCGTACGCGAGAGGGGCGGCTCCATCGGCGTGGAGTCGCCCCTCTCGTTCTTCCGGCCCTTCGTGCGGGAAGGGCCGGCCCTCATCCGTTCCGGCCCCGGTCAGGGGGAAGGGGCCGGCCGGGACCTACTTCTTGTCGAGCAGGTCCTGGACCTTGGCGCGGACCTCGTCCGTGGCAAGGCCCCGGATGGTCAGCGTCGTACGGCGGCGCAGCACGTCGTCCGGCGTCTCGGCCCACTCGTGGTCGCGGGCCCAGACGACCTGCGCCCAGATCTCCGGCGCGTCGGGGTGGACGCGCTCGGCCAGCTCCGGGCTCTCGTTCGCCATGCGGGCGATGTCGAAGGCCAGGGAGCCGTAGTGGGTGGCCAGGTGCTTGGCGGTGTCGGCGGCCATGCGCGGGCCGGGCGCCGGGTGGTCCACCAGGAGGCGGTGGGCGACCGCGCGCGGGTTGGCGACACCGGGCAGCGGGAGCTTCTTCGGCAGCGAGGAGATCGGCTCGAAGTCGTCGCCGAGCGGGTGGCCCGGCAGCGCCTCCAGCTTCTGCATCACCGTGCGGCCGATGTGCCGGAAGGTCGTCCACTTGCCGCCCGCGACGGACAGCATGCCGCCCTTGCCCTCGGTCACCACCGTCTCGCGCTTGGCCTTGGCCGTGTTGCCGGGGCCGCCCGGCAGCACGCGCAGGCCGGCGAAGGCGTAGGTGATCAGGTCACGCTGGAGCTGCTGGTCCCGGACGGAGAACGCGGCCTCGTCCAGGATCTGGGATATGTCCTTCTCGGTGACCGCGACATCCGCCGGGTCGCCCTCGAACTCCTCGTCGGTGGTGCCGAGCAGCAGCATGTCCTCCCAGGGGAGGGCGAAGGTGATGCGGTACTTGTCGATGGGGGTCGCGAGCGCGGCCTTCCAGGGGGAGGTGCGCTTGAGCACCAGGTGCGCGCCCTTGGACAGGCGGATGGACGGCGCCGCGTTCGGGTCCTCCATCTTGCGCAGGTGGTCGACCCAGGGGCCGGTCGCGTTCAGGACGAGACGGGCGTTGACGCCGAACTCGTCGCCGGAGGTCCGGTCCTTCAGGTCGGCACCGGTCACCCGGCCCTTGGTGAAGCGCAGGCCGGTGACCTCGGCGTGGTTGAGGACGACCGCGCCCGCCTCGACGGCCGCGCGGACCGTCATCAGCGCCATCCGCGCGTCGTTCATCTGGTCGTCGCCGTAGACAGCCACGGCCTTGAGGTTCTCGGTGCGCAGCTCGGGCACGTCCTGCGCCGCCTTGGCGGGGGAGAGCAGGTGGCCCACGCCGTCGCCGAACGCGGAGAGCGCGGAGTAGGCGAAGACGCCCGCGCCGAGCTTCGCCGCGCCGTGCGGCCCCCCCTTGTACACGGGGAGGTAGAAGGTGAGCGGGTTCGCCAGGTGGGGGGCCACCTGGCGGGAGACCGCACGGCGCTCGAAGTGGTTCTCCGCCACCAGCTTCACCGCGCCGGTCTGCAGGTAGCGCAGACCGCCGTGGAGCAGCTTGGAGGAGGCGGAGGAGGTGGCGCCGGCGAAGTCGCCGGCGTCGACCAGCGCCACCCTGAGCCCGGACTGCGCGGCGTGCCAGGCGGTGGAGATGCCCAGGATGCCGCCGCCGATCACAAGAAGGTCGTACGACGCCTTGGCGAGCTGCTCCCTGGTCTCGGCCCGGCTCGGGTTGGAGCCGGAGGCCGGGTGCGTCCCCAGGGCAGGCACGGACTTCAGGGTGGACTGACTGGTCATGTCGGGTACTTACTCCTCGTCAGAGCTGTCTGAGCGGTTCGAGCCGCTCAGTCCTCGTCCTCGATCCAGCCCATGGTCCGGTCGACGGCCTTGAGCCAGTTCTTGTACTCACGGGCACGGGTGTCCGCGTCCATCTGGGGGGTCCACTCCGCGGCCCGGCGCCAGTTGGCGCGCAGTTCGTCGGTGCTGGACCAGAAGCCGACGGCCAGGCCGGCGGCGTAGGCGGCGCCGAGGCAGGTGGTCTCGGCGACCATCGGGCGCACCACGGGTGCGTCCAGGACGTCCGAGAGGGTCTGCATCAGCAGGTTGTTGGAGGTCATGCCGCCGTCGACCTTCAGGGTCACCAGCTCGTCGCCGGAGTCCTTGACCATGGCGTCGGCGATCTCCCGCGTCTGCCACGCGGTCGCCTCCAGGACGGCGCGCGCGAGGTGCGCCTTGGTGACGTACCGGGTCAGACCGGCGATCACACCGCGGGCGTCGGAGCGCCAGTGCGGGGCGAACAGGCCGGAGAAGGCCGGTACGAAGTAGGCGCCGCCGTTGTCCTCGACCGAGAGCGCGAGCGTCTCGATCTCGGCAGCGGTGGAGATCAGGCCCATCTGGTCGCGCATCCACTGCACCAGGGAGCCGGTGACGGCGATCGAGCCCTCCAGGGCGTACACGGTCGGCTGGTCGCCGATCTTGTAGCCGACCGTGGTCAGCAGGCCCGCGTAGGAGTTGATGATCTTGTCACCGGTGTTCATCACCATGAAGGTGCCGGTGCCGTAGGTGGACTTGGTCTCGCCCTCGGCGAAACAGGTCTGGCCGAACAGGGCCGCCTGCTGGTCGCCGAGCGCGGACGCGACCGGGATGCCGCCGAGCAGGTCGCCGAGCGTGCCGCCGGTGACCTCGCCGTAGACCTCGGCGGAGGAGCGGATCTCGGGCAGGATCTGCAGCGGCACACCGATGGACTCGGCGATCTTCTCGTCCCACTGCATCGTGTGCAGGTTCATCAGCATGGTGCGGGAGGCGTTGGTCACGTCGGTGACGTGGTGGCCTCCGTTGACACCGCCGGTCAGGTTCCAGATGACCCAGGTGTCCATGGTGCCGAAGAGGATGTCGCCCGCCTCGGCGCGCTCCTTCAGGCCCTCGACGTTGTCGAGCAGCCAGCGGGCCTTCGGACCGGAGAAGTACGACGCGAGCGGCAGACCGGTCTCGCGGCGGAAGCGGTCCTGGCCGACGTTGCGGCCGAGCTCCCGGCAGAGCGCGTCGGTGCGGGTGTCCTGCCAGACGAGGGCGTTGTGGACGGGCTCACCGGTGTTCTTGTCCCACAGCACGGTGGTCTCGCGCTGGTTGGTGATGCCGATGGCCTTGATGTCGTCGCGGGTGATGCCGGCCTTCTGGATGGCTCCGGCGACGACCTCCTGGACGTTGGTCCAGATCTCGTTTGCGTTGTGCTCGACCCAGCCCGGCTTGGGGAAGATCTGCTCGTGCTCCTTCTGGTCGACGGAGACGATACGGCCGTCCCGGTCGAAGACGATGCAGCGCGAGGAAGTCGTGCCCTGGTCGATGGCCGCGATGAACGGGCCTGCGGTGTGGGCGTCGGTCACTGTGTGCTCCTGAAAGATCCGTGGTGAGAGGGCGGTACGTACGGCGCGCGCTTGGCGACTCGTGCTTCGGTGAGCTTCTTAAGCGAATGCGACGTTGTAGATGCCTGCGGCGATCGCGCCGCCGAGCAGCGGACCGACCACCGGGATCCAGGCGTAGCTCCAGTCGGAACCGCCCTTGTTGGGCAGCGGCAGCAGGGCGTGCACGAGGCGCGGGCCCAGGTCACGGGCCGGGTTGATCGCGTAGCCCGTGGGGCCGCCGAGCGAGAGGCCGATGGAGACGACGACCAGCGAGGTGATCAGGGCGCCCAGGGTGCCGAGGCCGTTGCCCTTGTCGTTCAGGCCCTGCGTGAGGACGGCGAGCACCAGCACCACGGTGCCGATGATCTCCGTGAGGAGGTTCTGCACCGCGTTCCGGATCTCGGGACCGGTGGAGAAGATGCCCAGGACCGGGCCGGCGCCCTTCTCCTGGGCCTCGACGGCCTTGGCCGCCGTGGCCTGCGCGCCCGGACCGCCGACGATCTCCTTGTCGGTGAGGTGCGCGTGGAACTGGCCGTAGTAGGCCACCCAGACCAGGGCCGCGCCGATCATGGCGCCGAGGAGCTGACCGCCCCAGTAGGTGGGAAGGTTGCTGAAGTCCTTGTCCTTGATCGCGAGCGCGAGCGTCACGGCCGGGTTCAGGTGGGCGCCGGAGAGCGGCGCCGAGGTGTAGACGGCCGTCAGAACGGCGAAGCCCCACCCGAAGGTGATGGCGAGCCAACCGGCGTTACGGGCCTTGGAGGCCTTCAGCGTGACAGCGGCGCAGACGCCGCCGCCGAGCAGGATGAGTATGGCGGTACCGATGGTCTCGCCGATGAAGATGTCGGAGCTGGACACCCGCGACTCCTTTGTCCTTCGTCCAGGGGACCGAACCCCGGGTCCCTCCGGGAGTTCGAGCTGCCCTCGGGGGTGAGAGCGATGCCGGCCCTTGGCGTTGTCACACTCTAGCGCGTATTGCCGGTAGGTGTTCGACAATGCCGACCGATGGACGGGAGTCTTGCTTCGGCGTTACGCGTGCGTCAAGAGTTCTGTTATCGAAAACAGGATCGTTATTGATCGCTGCCGGTTATCGCTCTTCGTACCCTGACGTGCGTTTCCGCCCTATATGTCCATTTCAGGGTAGGGCGAGAACCGGAACGCCGCCTCGCGTCCCGGTCGTCACCGTAGGGATCGGCCTCCGTCAGGAGCCGCTCAGAAACGCCCCGCGCCCAGGTCCCGGGAGACCGCGCGGGCACAGTCCCGCACTGCGGCGATCAGCTCGGGGCGCAGCTCTCCGTCACGGCAGAGCCGTTCGACCGCGCCCGTGATGCCGACGGAGCCCACGGGCATGCGGCGCCGGTCGTGGATGGGTGCGGCCACCGAGGCCACGCCCTCCCAGGTCTCCTCCACGTCCGCCGCGTACCCACGCGCGCGCGTGATGTCGAGGATGTGCTCGAACGCATCGGCCTCGGACACCGTGCGGTCCGTGAAGGGCTTGCGGTCGGCCTCCATGGCCTCGCTGTGCGCCACCGGGTCGTACGCCGAGAGCACCTTGCCCAGTGCCGTGGAGTGCAGGGGCTGCATGGCCCCTATCTCCAGCACCTGCCGGCTGTCGTCCGGCCGGAAGACGTGGTGCACGATCAGCACGCCCTGCTGGTGCAGGACACCCAGGTACACGCTCTCCCCGCTGGAGCGGGCCAGGTCGTCGGTCCATACCAGGGCCCGCGCCCGCAGCTCGTGCACATCCAGATAGGTCGTGCCGAGGCGCAGCAGCTCGGCGCCCAGCTGGTAGCGGCCGGAGGTGTCGTCCTGTTCGACGAAACCCTCCTGCTGGAGGGTGCGCAGGATGCCGTGGGCGGTGCCCTTGGCGAGGCCCAGCGACGAGGCGATGTCCGAGAGGCCGAGCCGCCGCTCGCCGCCCGCGAGCAGCCGCAGCATCGCCGCCGCCCGTTCGAGCGACTGGATGTTCCGTGCCATCGCCGTCCTGCCTCCGTCCCCTTCGACCGTCGCCGAACAGCATGGAACACCCGCTGTTCGGCAATGTCGAACACTACCGGTCCATGTCGACCTCCCGCTAATGGTCGGACGACACCTGTTACATCTGCTGTGGCCCGCCCGTGGTGTCTCGGCCATCGGGTTCGGCCACCTGCGTCCGCCTCGTGGACGCCGGTGCCCATCCAAGCCCACTCCCGGTTACTCTGACGCCGTGCCCCTTGCCCGGCCCTCGCCGGGGAAGCCGCATAGCCGACAGCCGTCGCACCCCAGGGAGCCCTTTCATGGCCTCGTTGCCCACGTCCCCTTCCGCCGACAGCCGGATCCGTGTGTCCGCGCTCCGAGAGGCACTCGCCACCCGCGTGGTGGTCGCCGACGGAGCCATGGGCACCATGCTCCAGGCCCAGGACCCCACCCTCGAGGACTTCGAAAACCTCGAAGGCTGCAACGAGATCCTCAACCTCACCCGGCCGGACATCGTCCGTTCGGTCCACGACGCCTACTTCGCGGTGGGTGTCGACTGTGTGGAGACCAACACCTTCGGCGCCAACCACACCGCCATGGCGGAGTACGAGATCGCCGACCGGGTCCACGAGCTGTCCGAGGCCGGCGCCCGCATCGCCCGCGACGTCGCCGACGAGTACGCCGCCCGGGACGGCCGGACCCGCTGGGTGCTGGGCTCCGTCGGCCCCGGCACCAAGCTGCCCACCCTCGGCCACATCGGCTACCCCACCATCCGGGACGGCTACCAGGTCAACGCCGAGGGCCTGCTCGCCGGCGGTGCCGACGCCCTGATCATCGAGACCACGCAGGACCTGCTCCAGACCAAGGCCTCCGTCCTCGGTTCCCGGCGCGCGATGGAGGCCCTCGGCGTCGAGGTGCCGCTGCTCGTCTCGATGGCGTTCGAAACCACCGGCACCATGCTGCTGGGCTCCGAGATCGGCGCGGCGCTGACCGCCCTGGAACCGCTCGGCATCGACATGATCGGCCTGAACTGCTCGACCGGTCCGGCCGAGATGAGCGAGCACCTGCGCTACCTCACCCGGCACTCGCGCATCCCGCTGCTGTGCATGCCCAACGCAGGCCTGCCGATCCTCACCAAGGACGGCGCCCACTTCCCGCTCGGCCCCGAAGGCCTGGCGGACGCCCAGGAGAACTTCGTACGGGACTACGGCCTCTCCCTCATCGGCGGCTGCTGCGGCACCACCCCCGAGCATCTGCGCCAGGTCGTCGAGCGCGCCCAGGGCCTCACCCCGACCGCGCGCGACCCGCGGCCCGAGCCGGGCGCCGCCTCCCTCTACCAGACGGTGCCGTTCCGCCAGGACACCTCCTACCTGGCCATCGGCGAGCGCACCAACGCCAACGGCTCCAAGAAGTTCCGCGAGGCCATGCTCGCGGGCCGCTGGGACGACTGCGTGGAGATGGCGCGCGAGCAGATCCGCGAGGGCGCGCACATGCTCGACCTGTGCGTGGACTACGTCGGCCGGGACGGCGTCGCCGACATGGAGGAGCTGGCCGGCCGCTTCGCCACCGCCTCCACCCTGCCGATCGTCCTCGACTCCACCGAGGTCGACGTCATCGAGGCGGGCCTGGAGAAGCTCGGCGGCCGCGCGGTGATCAACTCCGTCAACTACGAGGACGGCGACGGCCCCGAGTCCCGCTTCGCGAAGGTCACCAGGCTCGCGCAGGAGCACGGCGCCGCCCTGATCGCGCTGACCATCGACGAGGAGGGCCAGGCCCGCACCCCCGAGAAGAAGGTCGAGATCGCCGAACGGCTGATCGCCGACCTGACCGGGAACTGGGGCATCATCGAGGACGACATCCTCATCGACACCCTGACCTTCACCATCTGCACCGGTCAGGAGGAGTCCCGGGGAGACGGCATCGCCACCATCGAGGCGATCCGCGAGCTGAAGAAGCGGCACCCGGCCGTGCAGACCACGCTGGGCCTGTCCAACATCTCCTTCGGCCTCAACCCGGCCGCCCGCATCCTCCTCAACTCCGTCTTCCTGGACGAGTGCGTCAAGGCGGGCCTGGACTCGGCGATCGTGCACGCCTCCAAGATCCTGCCCATCGCCCGGTTCTCCGAGGAAGAGGTCACCACCGCCCTCGACCTGATCCACGACCGCCGCCGCGAGGGCTACGACCCCCTCCAGAAGCTCATGCAGCTCTTCGAGGGCGCCACCGCGAAGTCCCTGAAGGCCGGCAAGGCCGAGGAACTGGCCGCGCTGCCGCTCGAGGAGCGCCTCAAGCGCCGCATCATCGACGGCGAGAAGAACGGCCTGGAGCAGGACCTGGACGCGGCCCTCCAGGACCGGCCCGCCCTCGACATCGTCAACGAAACCCTCCTGGACGGCATGAAGGTCGTCGGCGAACTGTTCGGCTCCGGCCAGATGCAGCTGCCGTTCGTCCTCCAGTCCGCCGAGGTCATGAAGGCGGCCGTCGCCTACCTCGAACCGCACATGGAGAAGTCGGACGCCGAGGGCAAGGGCACGATCGTCCTGGCCACCGTGCGCGGTGACGTGCACGACATCGGCAAGAACCTCGTGGACATCATCCTGTCCAACAACGGCTACAACGTGGTCAACCTCGGCATCAAGCAGCCCGTCTCCGCGATCCTGGAGGCGGCCGAGGAGCACAAGGCCGACGTGATCGGCATGTCGGGGCTGCTGGTGAAGTCCACGGTGATCATGAAGGAGAACCTGGAGGAGCTCAACCAGCGCAAGCTGGCGGCGACCTACCCGGTGATCCTCGGCGGCGCCGCCCTCACCCGCGCCTACGTCGAACAGGACCTGCACGAGATCTACGAGGGAGAGGTCCGCTACGCCCGCGACGCCTTCGAGGGCCTGCGCCTGATGGACGCCCTGATCGGCGTCAAGCGGGGCGTGCCCGGCGCGCAGCTGCCCGAGCTGAAGCAGCGCCGGGTCCGCCAGGCGGCCGCCGTCGAGGTCGAGGAGCGGCCCGAGGAGGGCCACGTCCGCTCCGACGTCGCCACCGACAACCCCGTGCCGGCCCCGCCGTTCTGGGACACCCGGGTCATCAAGGGCATCCAGCTCAAGGAGTATGCGAGCTGGCTGGACGAGGGCGCGCTGTTCAAGGGCCAGTGGGGCCTGAAGCAGGCCCGCACCGGCGAGGGGCCGACGTACGAGGAACTCGTCGAGACCGAGGGCCGCCCCCGCCTGCGCGGACTGCTCGACAAGCTCCAGACGGAGAACCTCCTGGAAGCCGCCGTCGTCTACGGCTACTTCCCCTGCGTCTCCAAGGACGACGACCTGATCATCCTGGACGAGCGCGGCAACGAGCGCACCCGCTTCACCTTCCCGCGCCAGCGCCGCGGCCGCCGGCTGTGCCTGGCCGACTTCTTCCGCCCGGAGGAGTCGGGCGAGACGGACGTCGTCGGCCTCCAGGTGGTCACCGTCGGCTCCCGCATCGGCGAGCAGACCGCCAGGCTCTTCGAGTCGAACTCCTACCGCGACTACCTCGAACTGCACGGACTGTCCGTGCAGTTGGCGGAGGCGCTCGCCGAGTACTGGCACGCCCGTGTCCGCGCCGAACTCGGCTTCGCCGGCGAGGACCCGGCCGGCATCGAGGACATGTTCGCCCTGAAGTACCGCGGCGCCCGCTTCTCCCTCGGCTACGGCGCCTGCCCCAACCTGGAGGACCGCTCCAAGATCTCCGAACTCCTCGGGCCCGAGCGGATCGGCGTCCACCTGTCCGAGGAGTTCCAGCTGCACCCGGAACAGTCCACCGACGCGATCGTGATCCACCACCCGGAGGCGAAGTACTTCAATGCACGGTGAGGCGCGCCGCACAGCACGCTGATCCGATAAGACGTACACTGGTCGGTCCATTGCAGGCCGGTTCCCTGTCCGGGAACCGGCCTGGCCGTCCCTCAAGGAGGTGCGCCAGGATGACCAGCACGGTCCCCGCGCTCGGAACCCGTACTGCCGAAGGCTCAGCCCTGCAGGCGGTGCTCCTCGACATGGACGGCACCCTGGTGGACACCGAGGGCTTCTGGTGGGACGTCGAGGTCGAGGTCTTCGCCGCCCTCGGCCACACCCTGGACGAGACCTGGCGCCATGTCGTGGTCGGCGGTCCCATGACCCGCAGCGCGGGGTTCCTGATCGAGGCCACCGGCGCCGACATCACCCTCGCCGAGCTCACGACGCTGCTCAACGACGGGTTCGAGGACCGCATCGGCCGCGCCCTGCCGCTCATGCCGGGCGCCGCCCGGCTGCTCGCCGAGCTCTACGAGTACGAGATCCCGACCGCCCTGGTCTCCGCCTCGCACCGGCGCATCATCGACCGCGTACTGGCCTCCCTCGGCCCCCAGCACTTCGCCCTGACCGTGGCCGGCGACGAGGTCTCGCGCACCAAGCCGTACCCGGACCCGTATCTGCTCGCCGCCGCCGGCCTCGGAGCCGATCCGGCCAGGTGTGCGGTGATCGAAGACACCGCGACCGGCGTCGAGGCCGCGGAGGCCGCGGGCTGCCGGGTGGTCGCCGTGCCCTCGGTGGCACCCATCGCGCCGGCCGGCCGGCGCACTGTCGTGACCTCCCTGGAAGAGGTCGACCTGGCATTTCTGCGCGGCCTGATGACGGAAATGCGCTAGCCGTTCACCCAGCGTACAAAGTCCATTGGACGGGTTGGACAAAAATCCGGGACACTACACCCACGCGGAATTCGCATCGGGTCGCCCGGCTGAATTGCGGTAACCGCCAACCCAGTTGCAGATGTGACGTTCCCCACGCCTGCTGGGCTCGACAACGTTGCCCAAGTATGCGGGCCACCCCTGTTCGGGGTGGATCGGCGTGCCCTTGTGTCCCGATTGATGGGATGCTGCACTAATCCTGCCGCTGTCGGGTTTTCGGTGTGTCCGCACCCGGTTTCACTGCGTGATGGGGCCTCAACTCACGGGGCTGTGAGCCGCCCTGCGCACGCGGACTAATCTCGTCGCGAGAACATCGCCGCAACCCCCCGTGATCCGCCGCACCACCCATGCATGCCGGGTACACGGACACGAACAGCTTCTGGAGAAACCCCCGCATGAACCGCAAGACTTTGGTGCTGCCGGCAGTGGCCGGCCTGCTCACGCCGGTTCTCGCCGCATGCGGCGGATCCGACAGCGGGAGCAAGAGCGGCGACGCCATCGTCGTGGGCACCACGGACCGGTTCACCGCCACGAGCGACGCCCCCGCGCCCGTCGACCCCGCCTACGCCTACGACGTCGGCACCTGGAACATCCTGCGCCAGACCGTGCAGACCCTGATGACCCAGCCCAAGGGCGAGGGCGACCCCGTGCCGGACGCCGCCGAGAGCTGTGCCTTCACCGACAGCGGCAACGAGCGCTACGCCTGCAAGCTGCGCGCCGACCTGAAGTTCGCGAACGGCGACGACGTCACGGCCGCGGACGTCAAGTACTCCATCGAGCGCGCGCTGCACCTCAAGGCCGACAGTGGTGTCTCCGCCCTGCTGAACACCATCGACACGGTCGAGACCCAGGGCGAACGCGAGGTCATCTTCCACCTCAAGACGGCCGACGCCACCTTCCCGTACAAGCTGTCCACCCCGGTCGCGGGCATCATCAACCCCCAGGACTACCCGAAGGGCAAGCTGCGCGACGGCTTCGAGGTCGACGGCTCCGGCCCCTACACCTTCAAGGCCGACGTCGAGAACAACGCGATCGTCAGCGCCACCTTCACCAAGAACCCCTCCTACAAGGGCTATGTGAAGGTGAACAACGACAAGGTCGTGATGCGCGCCTACGACGACGCGGACGCCATGGGCACCGCCATCGACAAGGGCGAGATCGACGTCATGTCCCGCACCATGTCGCCGGCGCAGATCCAGAAGCTCGACAGCGGCTCCGACTCCAAGGTCGACCTGGTCGACATGCCGGGCCTGGAAATCCGCTACCTGGCCTTCAACACCAACGCGCCCAGCGTGAAGAACAAGGCCGTCCGCCAGGCCATGGCCCAGCTCATCAACCGCGGCGAGATCGCCTCCAAGGTGTACGGCACCCAGGCCGAGCCGCTGTACTCGATGGTCCCGGCCACCCTTACCGGCCACTCCAACTCGTTCTTCAACAAGTACGGCAACCCCAGCGCCGCCAAGGCGAAGGACCTGCTCACCAAGGCCGGCATCACCACCCCGGTCAAGCTGACGCTGCACTACACCACCGACCACTACGGCTCGGCCACCAAGCAGGAGTTCGAGATCCTGCAGAAGCAGCTCAACGACAGCGGCCTGTTCGACGCCACGATCCAGGGCCACCCCTGGGCGGACTTCCGGCCCGCCGAGCGCAAGGGCCAGTACGACGTCTACGGCATGGGCTGGTTCCCCGACTTCCCCGACGCCGACAACTTCCTCGCGCCCTTCCTCGACAAGGACAACTTCCTGGGCTCGCCGTACTCGAACAGCGCGATCCAGCGGACCCTGATCCCGGAGTCCCGGCGCGAGGCCGACCGGCTCAACGCCGCCAAGAGCCTGACCGAGATTCAGGACACCGTCGCCGAGGACGTCCCCGTGCTGCCGCTGTGGCAGGGCAAGCAGTACGTCGCCGCGCGGGACAACATCACGGGCGTCTCCTACGCCCTCAACTCCTCCTCGACGCTTCAGCTGTGGGAGCTCGGCCGCGGTGTGAGCGGCTGACGTCTCTCCTCAGGGGTGTCTTCACGTCGCCGACAGGATCCGGAAGACACCCCCTCTGTCCGGGGCGCGGAACGGGGGCCCCGGATGACGAACCGACGACAAGGCACATGCAGTGAACATGCGCAACCAGTGGCCGGTCCTGCCCATCGTGGCGGGGCTGGCCTCAGGCCTGTTGACCGGCTGCGGCTCGGAGAACGGCGCGTCCGGGGGCTCCGGCTCCTCCGTGGTGATGGGGATGTCCGACGACGTCCTCGCCACGGACCCGGCCTCCGGCTACGACCCCGGCTCCTGGCTGTTGTTCAACAACGTCTTCCAGTCGCTGCTCAGTTTCCCCAAGGGCGCCACCGAGCCCCAGCCGGAGGCGGCGAAGGACTGCTCCTTCACCGACGGCCAGGCCATGGTCTACCGGTGCGAGCTCAAGCCCGGCCTGAAGTTCAGCAACGGCGACGGCCTCACCGCCGAGGACGTGAAGTTCTCCTTCGACCGCATGCTGAAGATCAACGACACCGCAGGCCCGGCGATCATGTTCCCCATGCTGGACAAGGTCGAGGCACCGGACGCGAAGACCGTCGTCTTCAAGCTGAAGGTCCCCGACGCCACCTTCCCCAGCAAGATCGCCTCCGGTGCCGGCTCCATCGTCGACCACCGGCAGTACGACGCGAACGGCCTGCGCACCGACGACAAGGCCGTCGGCTCGGGGCCCTACAAGCTGGACTCCTTCGGCAAGGACGAGGCGGTCTTCTCCGTCAACTCCGACTACCAGGGCACCGCCAAGGCCAAGAACTCCGGCGTCACCCTGAAGTTCTTCCACGGTGACCGCACCGCCCTGAAGAAGGCCCTCGAAGACGGCGACATCGACCTCGCCTACCGTGGCCTGACCGCGACCGACATCGCCGACCTCGACAAGCAGGACGGCAGCAAGGGCGTCGACGTCATCGAGGGCAGCAGCGCCGAGGTCCAGCACCTGGTCTTCAACATGAAGGACCCGGTCGCCGGCAAGCTCGGCGTCCGCAAGGCCATGGCCTACCTCATCGACCGCGACGCCCTCGTCAAGAACGTCTACCAGGGCACCGCCACCCCGCTGTACTCGATCATCCCGGCGGGCATCGCCGGCCACAACACGGCCTTCTTCGACACCTACGGCGCCCGCCCCTCCCGGGACAAGGCCGCCGCCGCGCTGCGCGCCGGCGGCATCACCGGCAAGGTCAAGCTCACCCTCTGGTCCACGCCGTCGCGCTACGGCCCCGCCACCGACGAGGAACTGAAGGCCATCGCCGGCCAGCTCAACGCCAGCGGACTGTTCCAGGCCGACGTCAAGTCCGTCGCCTTCGACCGGTACGAGAAGGACATCGCCCAGGGCCGCTACGGCGTGTACGTGAAGGGCTGGGTGCCCGACTATCCGGACGCCGACAACTTCACGGCGCCGTTCTTCGGCAAGGGCAACGTGCTCAGCAACCACTACAGCAACAGCACGATCACCGGCACCCTCATCCCCGGCACGGCCGCGCAGAGCGACCGCGCCGCCACCGACCAGGACTTCGGAAAGCTCCAGGACATCGTCGCCGACGAAATGCCCGTCCTGCCGGTCTGGCAGGCCAAGCAGTACGCGGTCGCCCGCGACGGCGTCTACGGCCTGGAGTACTGCCTGGACGCCTCGACGGTGTTCCGGTTCTGGGAACTGAGCAAGGGCTGACCACCGCCCGGCCCGGCCATGCGAAGGGCGCCCTTCTCCACGGGGGAGGGGCGCCCTTGGCGTCGTAGGGGGCCTACTGCGCGCCCGGACGCACCAGCCCGCTCTCGTACGCGTACACCGCGGCCTGCACCCGGTCCCTGAGCCCCAGCTTGGTCAGGACGTGCCCGACATGCGTCTTCACGGTGGTCTCGCTGACGAACAGATCGGCGGCGATCTCCGCGTTGGACAGCCCGCGCGCCACCAGCTTCAGCACCTCCACCTCACGGTCGGTGAGGGTGTGCAGGGTGTCCGGCACCGGCTCCTCACCGGAGGGCAGATGCGTGGCGTACTTGTCCAGCAGACGACGGGTGATGCTCGGCGCCAGCAGCGCCTCACCGGCCGCGACGACCCGGATCGCCTGCACCAGCTCATGGGCGGGCGCATCCTTCAGCAGGAACCCGCTCGCCCCGGCCCGCAGCGCCTCCACCACGTACTCGTCCAGGTCGAACGTGGTCAGCACCAGCACCTTCGCCGGACCGTCCCGCCCCGGCCCGGTGATCTGCCGGGTCGCCTCCACCCCGTCCATCCGCGGCATCCGGATGTCCATCAGCACAACATCCGGCTGCAGGGCTCGCACCTGATCTAGGGCCTGCAAGCCGTCACCGGCCTCGCCCACGACCGCGAGATCCTGCTCGGCCTCCAGGATCATCCGGAAACCGGTACGCAGCAGCGGCTGGTCGTCGACGAGTAGGACGCGGATGGCCACGTGACACTCCTTCGCTAGTCCGGCCCCATTCTGCCCTGCGGCCCGGCATCCGACTCAGCCGCCCTCACCGGCAGCGGATACGGCGGGGGAGTGCCGCCGAACTCCGGACAATGCGCCTGGTGGTCGCACCAGCCGCACAGCTTCGTCGGCCGGGGCCGCCACTCACCGGACTCCGTCGCCCGCTTGATCGCCTCCCACAACGCGAGCAGCTTGCGCTCCACCCGCTCCAGATCGGCCGGCACCGGGTCGTAGGTGAGCACGTCCCCGCTGCCGAGATACACCAGCTGAAGCCGCCGCGGCACGACCCTCTTCAACCGCCACACCACCAGGGCGTAGAACTTCATCTGGAACAGCGCACCCTCGGCATACTCCGGCCGCGGCGCCTTGCCCGTCTTGTAATCGACGATCCGCACCTCACCGGTGGGCGCCACATCCACCCGGTCGATGATCCCGCGCAGCCGCAGCCCCGACTCCAGCTCGGCCTCCACGAACAGCTCCCGCTCGGCCGGCTCCAGCCGCGACGGATCCTCCAGCGTGAACCAGCGCTCCACGAGCTGCTCCGCCTCACCGAGCCAGCGGGCGAGCCGCTCCCCGTCCGGATCGTCCGTGAACAACTCCGTGACCTCCGGCCTGCTCTCCCGCAGCCGGTCCCACTGCCCCGGGACCAGCGCCCTGGCCTGCGGCGCGGTCCGCTCCGCGGCCGGCGCGTCGAACAGCCGCTCAAGGACCGCGTGCACCAAGGTCCCCCTGGTCGCCGCCTCACTCGGCTTCTCCGGCAGCCGGTCGATCACCCGGAACCGGTACAGCAGCGGACACTGCATGAAGTCACTGGCGCGGGAGGGCGACAGCGAGGTGGGCGCGATGGCCACGCGCTCGTCCACCGGCCCGGCCGCACTGCTGGTGACGGTGGCTGCTCCCGCATCCGTCGGCGCCTCGCCCGCTTGTGTGGCCGCGTCCTCGCTGCTGCTGTCCATGACCACAGACCATACGGCCCGGCACTGACAGTGACCCAGCCGTCTGCTGCACCGACCGTGCGTCGGCCGGGCAAACACAAGGGGTGCCGGGGCGGAACGCGCCACCACGGCCGCATACCATCGACCACAGACCCTTCCGGCCGGCACGGCCCGGAAGACGCTTCGAACGAGGGGACACCGTGGACGTGAGCGGCGGGAGCGGGCAGCCGCGGTCCGGCAACGACGAGCAGGCCGAGCACCCCGCAACACCTACGGCCCCGGCGACCGGACCCACCGACCACCCCGGGCCAGAGCCCCACGACGCCCCAGCACCCCCCGAACACACCAAGCAGCCCGCAAGCCCGCCACCGACCACCGACAAGGAGCCGCGCACGGCAACCCGGAAGCCGACGACGACCGAGCCCGAGGGAGCCGACACTCCGGGGCCGGGGGCCGATGAGGATGCAGGAGCGGGGAGTCCTGGGTCGACGGGTGGGGAGTCCGGGGGAGCCGTGATCCCGGAGCCGTCGACGGGTGAGCCTGCGGGAGCCACCGCTCCGGGGCCGGAGGCCGACGGGGATGCAGGAGCGGGGAGTCCTGGGTCGACGGCCGGGAAGCCCAAGGGAGCCGCGAGCCCGCAGCCGTCGACCGGCGAGCCTGCGGGAGCCACCGCCCCGGGGCCGCGGGATGGCGAAGACGCACGCGCCGCGAGCCCGGAGCCGACGGCCGGTGAGCCCGCGGGAGCCGCGAAACCGGAGCCGGCAGTCGGCGAGCACGCGGGCGCGACCGGCCCGGAGCCGGCGGCCGCGCAGGACGCGTCGGGTGACCGGCCGGAGGCGAAGGCCGGCGAGGGTGTCCCCGGGGCGGGCAGCGGTTCGCAGTCCGGTGAGCATCGTTCCCTCGCCCACTCCGGTATCGCCAAGGGCGAACCACCGCAGCCCCGGCCCAAGGAACCCGGCGGCGGGCTGCTGATGGGCCGCCCCTTCGGCGTACCCGTGTACGTCGCTCCCAGCTGGTTCCTCGTCGCCGCCCTCATCACCTGGGTCTTCGGTGGCCAGCTCGACCGCGTACTGCCCGAACTGGGCGCCGCCCGCTACCTGGTGTCCCTCTTCTTCGCCGTCGCCTTCTACGCCTCCGTCCTCATCCACGAGCTGGCCCACACGGTCGCCGCGATCCGCTTCAAGCTCCCCGTCCGCCGCATCCAGCTCCAGTTCTTCGGCGGCGTCTCCGAGATCGAGAAGGAGGCCGAGACCCCGGGCCGGGAATTCGTCCTGGCCTTCGTCGGCCCCCTGCTCTCGCTCGTCCTCGCCGGGCTGTTCTACCTGGCCATGAAACCGGTCGAGCCCGACACCGTCCCCGGCGTCCTGCTGGCCGGCCTGATGATCTCCAACCTCATCGTCGCCATCTTCAACCTGCTGCCCGGCCTGCCCCTCGACGGCGGCCGCATGCTCCGCGCCGTCGTCTGGAAGATCACCGGCAAGCCCATGAGCGGCACCATCGCCGCCGCCTGGGTCGGCCGCGCCCTCGCCCTCTCCGTCCTGATCGGCCTCCCGCTGCTCAACCAGTCCGGCGCCCTCGGCAGCGGCAACGAGGACATCAGCGGCATGGACACCGTCACCGACGCCCTGCTCGCCGCCATCCTCGCCGCGATCATCTGGACCGGCGCCGGCAACAGCCTGCGCATGGCCCGCCTGCGCGAACACCTCCCCGAGCTGCGCGCCCGCACCCTCACCCGCCGCGCCGTCCCCGTAGAGACCGACACCCCGCTCTCCGAGGCCCTGCGCCGCGCCAACGCCGCCGGCGCCCGCGCCCTGGTCATCGTCGACGCCGACGGCAACCCCCTCTCCCTCGTCCGCGAGGCCGCCATCGTCGGTGTACCCGAGCACCGCCGCCCCTGGGTCGCCGTCAGCGGCCTCGCCCAGGACCTGACCGACGGCATGCGCGTCTCCGCCGAGCTGGCCGGAGAGGAACTGCTGGACACCCTGCGGGCCACCCCGGCCACCGAGTACCTCGTCGTCGAGGAGACCGGCGAGATCTACGGCGTCCTGTCCGCCGCCGACGTCGAGCGCGCCTTCGTGAAGGCCATGGCCAGGCCGTCGTAGTGGTCGGCGGCCCCCACAAACCCCGGTAGGCTGGTCACATGTCCGAACCGACCGGTGCCGCCCGCAGGCGCGGGCCCTTCAAGGTCGGGGACCAGGTTCAGCTGACCGACCCCAAGGGCCGCCACTACACGTTCACGCTCGAAGCCGGGAAGAACTTCCACACCCACAAGGGCTCCTTCCCGCACGACGAACTGATCGGCGCTCCCGAGGGCAGCGTTGTCCGCACCACCGGCAACGTCGCCTACCTCGCGCTGCGCCCCCTGCTCCCCGACTACGTCCTGTCCATGCCCCGCGGGGCAGCCGTCGTCTACCCCAAGGACGCGGGGCAGATCCTCGCCTTCGCCGACATCTTCCCCGGCGCCCGCGTCGTGGAGGCCGGCGTCGGCTCAGGCTCGCTCAGCAGCTTCCTGCTGCGCGCCATCGGCGACCAGGGCATGCTGCACTCCTACGAGCGCCGCGAGGACTTCGCCGAGATCGCCCAGCAGAACGTGGAACGCTACTTCGGCGGCCCGCACCCCGCCTGGCAGCTCACCGTCGGCGACCTCCAGGACAACCTGTCCGACGCCGACGTCGACCGCGTCATCCTCGACATGCTCGCCCCCTGGGAGTGCCTGGAGGCCGTCTCCAAGGCACTGGTCCCCGGCGGCATCCTGTGCTGCTACGTGGCCACCACCACCCAGCTCGCCCGGACCGTCGAGTCCATCCGGGAGATCGGCTGCTTCAACGAGCCGACCGCCTGGGAGACGATGATCCGCAACTGGCACATCGAGGGCCTGGCCGTCCGCCCGGACCACCGGATGATCGGCCACACCGGCTTCCTGCTCACCGCCCGCCGCCTCGCCGACGGCGTCGAGCCGCCCATGCGCCGCCGCCGCCCCGCCAAGGGCGCCTACGGCGACGACTACGCAGGACCCAACGCCGACGGCGGCACCGGCCGCTGACCGGCTCCCACTGAACACAACGCAAGGGCGCCGTGCCCGAGTTCCCCACCGACCCCGGGAACCCGGCCACGGCGTCCGTGCGTTGACGGGACACCAGGATGCGTACGCCCCCGCGCGCGTGCTCCGTGCCTGCGGAAATCCGTACCGACCCCGCCGTTCCCCCACCCTGTGACGTGTGGCACCATGCTGGCCACCCCCCCCACCGGCACAGCCCTCACAGGAGACACTCCTAGTGCAGCAATCCGCCGTTCCGGAGCTCGCCCACACGCACACCCGCCCCATCCACTGGGTCGCCACCGCCACGGCGGTCTCCGCCGTCGTGGCCCTGTCCTCCCTCGTCCAGCCCGGATCGGCCACAGCCGCCCAGCCGGCCCCCGGCACCCAGGTCAGATCGGCCCCCGCCGCCGTCGCGCCGCCCAGCACGACAGGCGTGGCCTTCCCCCTCCAATGCGGTCCGGTGAAGGCGGTGGTGGTGAAGAAGACGACCGGCGACCTGGACGGGGACGGCAGACCGGAAACCGTTGCCGTCGTGCACTGCAACGCCCCCATGGGCACCCCACCGGACGGCGTCTACGTCCTGACCCAGGGCACCGACGGCGGCAAGGCCCGCGTGGTCGCCACCCTCGTCGACCCCAAGGACCGGATCACCGTCACCGACTTCGCCCTGCACGCGCGGGCCGTCAGCGCCACCCTGCTCGGCTACTCCTCGGCCGACGTGCCCAGTTGCTGCCCCGACGTGAAAACCCCGGCCAAGTGGCAGTGGAACGGCAGCGCGTTCCTCCGCTCCACCCCGGCCGGGGCCCACAGCATCTGACCCACCGGGGCCCGACCCGGACTCACCCCGCGTCGGGCCCGTACACCTCGACCCTGTCCGAAACCCGGCGCACATGGATGCAGTCGCCGGGACACTCCTTCGCCGAGTCCACCACGTCCATGAGCAGCGGCAGCGGCACCGGCGTCGTCGCCCCCCTGTCCTGCAGCAGCTCGTCGTCCGCGCCCTTCACATAGGCCAGCCCGTCGATGTCCAGCTCGAACACCTCCGGGGCGTACTGGGCGCAGATCCCGTCGCCGGTACACAGGTCCTGGTCGATCCAGACCTCCAGCGCCTCGTCGCCCGGGGCCTCCTGCTGCACGGTCATCTCTCCTGCCGTCGGTTCGCCGGGCGGAGCCGTCGGCACCAAGGCCAGCCGGGTCCGCTCCAGCGGCTGTTGAACACCTCGACCCTACCTCCGACTGCATTCCGGCCGTCTTCGACGGCTACGGGGTTTCCACCCCCGCCCCCTCGGGTACAGGCGCCCGACCGGGGAGGGGAGCCCCACAGACCGGGGGCGAACACATCAAGCCACCCGATGGTGACACCGACCGCCCCGACCGTCGCTCTGCGTGATGATCGCGCGAGCGCCCTCAAGCCTGCCCGCGAACCGGCCGACCGGCCCGGAACGGACAACTCCGGCCACTCCTGAAGGGTTTTGACCGCCCCCGACAAGGAACAACCCGCTTCCGTATCACGTTCAGTGGGTATCCCCTCCGTGCGAGAGGGAGCGCACCGGGTGACCGACGACACACCTTGACAGTCTTTGTGATCTAGGGGTTTCAATCGACACCCACCCAGGTAGGGTCTGGAAGCGTCCAGCTCCCCTTGGAGGAGGTGAGGACCGTGGCAGCCCACGACGACGACATGAACCGCGGCATCCGCCCGGGACGAGGGTCCGACGACCCGGCCGGGCAGATCGCCTACCTTGAGCAGGAGATCGCCGTCCTGCGACGCAAGCTCGCCGACTCTCCGCGACACACGAGGATTCTCGAAGAGCGGATCGTCGAGCTGCAGACGAACCTGGCCGGCGTCTCCGCGCAGAACGAACGACTGGCCAACACCCTCCGCGAGGCCCGCGACCAGATCGTGGCCCTCAAGGAAGAGGTCGACCGCCTCGCCCAGCCGCCGGCCGGCTTCGGCGTCTTCCTGCAGGCCAACGACGACGGCACCGCCGACATCTTCACCGGCGGCCGCAAACTGCGGGTGAACGTCAGCCCGAGCGTCGAGGTCGACGACCTCAGGCGCGGCCAGGAAGTCATGCTCAACGAAGCGCTCAACGTGGTCGAAGCCATGGAATACGAGCGCGTCGGCGACATCGTCACCCTCAAGGAGATCCTCGAGGACGGCGAGCGCGCCCTCGTACTGGGGCACACCGACGAGGAACGGGTGGTACGGCTCGCCGAGCCGCTGCTGGACGTCACCATCCGCCCCGGCGACGCCCTCCTGCTCGAACCCCGCTCCGGCTACGTCTACGAGGTCGTCCCCAAGAGCGAGGTCGAAGAACTCGTCCTCGAAGAGGTCCCCGACATCGGCTACGAGCAGATCGGCGGCCTCGGCAACCAGATCGAGGCCATCCGCGACGCGGTCGAGCTGCCGTACCTCTACCCCGACCTCTTCAAGGAGCACGAGCTGCGCCCGCCCAAGGGCGTCCTGCTCTACGGGCCCCCCGGATGCGGCAAGACACTCATCGCCAAGGCCGTCGCCAACTCGCTGGCCAAGAAGGTCGCCGAGGTGACCGGCCAGGCCGCCGGCAAGAGCTTCTTCCTCAACATCAAGGGCCCCGAGCTGCTCAACAAGTACGTCGGCGAGACCGAGCGGCAGATCCGCCTCGTCTTCCAGCGTGCACGTGAGAAGGCCAGCGAGGGTACGCCCGTCATCGTCTTCTTCGACGAGATGGAGTCCCTGTTCCGCACGCGTGGCTCCGGTGTCAGCTCGGACGTGGAGAACACCATCGTCCCGCAGCTGCTCGCCGAGATCGACGGTGTGGAAGGCCTGCAGAACGTGGTCGTCATCGGCGCCTCCAACCGCGAGGACATGATCGACCCGGCCATCCTGCGCCCCGGCCGCCTGGACGTGAAGATCAAGATCGAGCGTCCGGACGCCGAAGCAGCCAAGGACATCTTCGGCAAGTACCTCACCGAGCGCCTCCCGCTGCACGCCGACGACCTCGGCGAACACGGCGGCAGCAAGGAAACGACCGTCCAGAGCATGATCCAGACGGCCGTCGAGCACATGTACGCCGAATCCGAGGAAAACCGCTTCCTGGAAGTCACCTACGCCAACGGCGACAAGGAAGTCCTCTACTTCAAGGACTTCAACTCCGGCGCCATGATCGAAAACATCGTGGGCCGCGCCAAGAAAATGGCGATCAAGGACTTCCTCGAGAAGAACCAGAAGGGCCTCCGCGTCTCCCACCTCCTCCAGGCCTGCGTGGACGAGTTCAAGGAGAACGAGGACCTGCCCAACACCACCAACCCCGACGACTGGGCCCGGATCTCCGGAAAGAAGGGCGAACGGATCGTCTACATCCGCACCCTCATCACCGGAAAGCAGGGCGCGGACACCGGACGCTCCATCGACACGGTGGCGAACACCGGACAGTACCTGTAAAAAGCAGGGCGGCTGCGGGTGCCCTCACCGGGTACCCGCAGCCGACTGTTTTTCCGGCCACGACCGGAGCAGGCAATGACGCAAATGATCTCCCCACCAGCGCAAAGGCGTTCTAGGCTCTTTCCTACCGCCGAGTCGCGCAGTGCGGGGACGGGCACCGCACACGCACCGGAGCACCAGCGGTACGTGAGCGGCGCCCACGACCGAGGGCGCCGCCGGGCAAGGAGGGCCGCATGACCGTACGGCGAGTAATGGGCATCGAGACGGAGTACGGCATCTCCGTCCCCGGCCACCCCAACGCCAATGCCATGCTCACCTCATCCCAGATCGTCAACGCCTACGCGGCGGCGATGCACCGGGCCCGCCGGGCCCGCTGGGACTTCGAGGAGGAGAACCCGCTGCGCGACGCACGAGGCTTTGACCTCGCCCGAGAGGCCGCCGACGCCAGCCAGCTCACCGACGAGGACATCGGCCTCGCCAACGTGATCCTCACCAACGGCGCACGCCTCTACGTCGACCACGCCCACCCCGAATACAGCGCCCCCGAGGTCACCAACCCCCGCGACGCCGTGCTCTGGGACAAGGCCGGCGAACGCATCATGGCCGAGGCCGCCGAACGGGCCGCCCAGCTCCCCGGCGCCCAGCAGATCCACCTCTACAAGAACAACACCGACAACAAGGGCGCCTCCTACGGCACACACGAGAACTACCTGATGAAGCGGGAGACCCCCTTCTCGGACATCGTGCGCCACCTCACCCCCTTCTTCGTCTCCCGCCAGGTCTTCGCCGGAGCCGGCCGCGTCGGCATCGGCCAGGACGGACACGAACACGGCTTCCAGCTCAGCCAGCGCGCCGACTACTTCGAGGTCGAGGTCGGCCTGGAAACCACCCTCAAGCGCCCGATCATCAACACCCGCGACGAGCCGCACGCCGACGCCGAGAAATACCGTCGCCTGCACGTGATCATCGGCGACGCCAACCTCTCCGAGATCTCGACCTACCTGAAACTGGGCACGACCGCCCTGGTCCTGTCCATGATCGAGGACGGCTTCATCGCCGTCGACCTGGCCGTTGACCAGCCCGTACGCACGCTCCACCAGGTCTCGCACGACCCGTCCCTCAAGCGCCTGGTCACCCTGCGCAGCGGCCGCACACTCACCGCCGTCCAGTTGCAGATGGAGTACTTCGAGCTGTCCCGCAAGTACGTCGAGGAACGCTTCGGAGCCGACGCCGACGAACAGACCAAGGACGTCCTCTCCCGCTGGGAGGACACCCTCAACCGGCTCGAGAACGACCCGATGAGCCTCGCCGGCGAACTGGACTGGGTCGCCAAGCGGGAACTGATGGAGGGCTACCGCCGCCGCGACGGCCTCGACTGGGACGCCGCGCGGCTCCACCTGGTCGACCTCCAGTACGCCGACGTGCGCGCCGAGAAGGGCCTCTACAACCGCCTGGCGGCCCGCGGACGCATGAAGCGGCTGCTGGACGAGTCCGAGGTCGACCGGGCCCGTACGAAGCCGCCGGAGGACACCCGGGCGTACTTCCGCGGCCGCTGCCTGGAGCAGTACGCGGACGACGTGGCCGCGGCGAGCTGGGACTCGGTGATTTTCGACCTCCCCGGCCGGGATTCGCTGCAGCGCGTTCCAACCCTGGAACCGCTACGCGGAACGCGAAATCACGTCAAGGAGCTGCTGGACCGCTGCCGCACCGCAGAAGACCTGGTCAGGGTCCTGTCAGGCGGCTGAGCGCGATCAGCGGGCACACGTACCGCCCCGGGCGGACAGGGTGGAAATCCCACCGCCCGGGAATCATCGAGGTGGCCCCCGCACGTTGTCGAAACTGCGGGGCCGATGTCGGACCCGGCTTGTAGGGTCTGATCATCACCGATCGGCAGGCGAACTGAGCGGGGTGAGGGTTATGGCAACCAAGGACACCGGCGGCGGCCAGCAGAAGGCGACGCGTTCCACCGAGGAGGTCGAGGAGCAGGCGCAGGACGCGCAGGCTTCGGAGGACCTGAAGGAGCGGCACGAGAAGCTGAGCGATGACGTGGACTCCGTCCTCGATGAAATCGATGATGTGCTCGAGGAGAACGCAGAGGATTTCGTTCGATCATTCGTTCAGAAGGGTGGAGAGTGATTTCTCCTTCGATTTGAAGGTGAAGTCGGGGGAGCCTTGGGGTGATCGAAGAGGCGAGGCTAAGGCGCTGCTCGCGGTGCAAGCAACACTTGCCGAGGGCAGCGTTCGCAAGCAACAAGTCCATGCCCGACGGCCTCCAGGCGTACTGCCGGGAGTGTTCCGCCGAGTACTACCGGCAGCGCCAGGAGGCCAAGGGCAAGAAGGTGCGGGAGAAGGTTTCCGTTCCACCGGGGCACAAGCGATGCCCGCAATGCGGCGATGTGAAGCCTCACTCCGAGTGGGAGCGGAACAAGTCCTCGGCGGACGGCTGGGCGAGCTACTGCCGCGCCTGCCGTGCGGAGCGCAACCGGGCCAGCTACTTCAAGCGCAAGTACGGTCTCACCGAAGTTGAGCGTGACGAGTTGATCGCTTCCCAAGGGGGCGTCTGTTGTATATGCCTGTCGGCCCCGGCCGCACATGTGGATCACTGCCACAAGACGGGTAGGGTCCGTGGCGTACTGTGCTTCAACTGCAATTCCGGCCTCGGCCTGTTGAGGGACGACCCCGACGCCGTACGCCGGGCCGCCGCCTATCTGGAAGGAAACTCGTGGAAGCCAATACTCGTGGCACCGGGCGTCTACCAGCTGCCTTCCTGACGCCTGGGTCCTCCTCCTTCATGGACTTCCTGTCGGAGCACCAGCCCGAGATGCTGCCCGGCAACCGGCAGCTGCCGCCCACTCAGGGCGTGATCGAGGCGCCGCACGGGACGACGATCGTCGCTGTCACCTTCCCCGGAGGGGTCGTGCTCGCCGGTGACCGTCGCGCGACCATGGGCAATATCATCGCCCAGCGGGACATCGAGAAGGTGTTCCCGGCGGACGAGTACTCGGCCGTCGGTATCGCCGGTACCGCCGGTCTGGCCGTCGAGATGGTCAAGCTCTTCCAGCTGGAGCTGGAGCACTTCGAGAAGGTCGAGGGTGCTCAGCTGTCGCTGGAGGGCAAGGCGAACCGGTTGTCGACCATGATCCGTTCCAACCTCGGCATGGCCATGCAGGGGCTGGCCGTGGTGCCCCTGTTCGCCGGGTTCGACGTGGACCGGGAGAAGGGGCGCATCTTCTCCTACGACGTCACGGGCGGCCGTTCCGAGGAGCACAACTTCGCGGCGACGGGTTCCGGCTCGATCTTCGCTCGCGGTGCCATGAAGAAGCTGTTCCGTGACGATCTGAGCGAGGAACAGGCCGCGACCCTGGTGGTCCAGGCCCTGTATGACGCGGCAGACGACGACTCGGCGACCGGTGGTCCCGATGTCGCCCGCCGGATCTACCCGATCATCACCGTGATCACCGAGGACGGTTTCCGCCGGCTCACCGAGGACGAGGCCTCCGGGCTGTCCCGGGCGGTGCTGCAGCGGCGTCTGGAGGAGCCCGACGGCCCCAAGGCCGCCCTGCTCTGAGCGCGGGCCGTTTCTTGTGAAGGTGATCCAGTGACCATGACAGAAAGGGACGGATAACCGGTGTCGACGCCGTTCTATGTCTCACCTCAGCAGGCCATGGCCGACCGGGCGGAGTACGCCCGCAAGGGCATCGCCCGGGGCCGCAGCCTGGTTGTGCTGCAGTATGCCGACGGCATCGTGTTCGTCGGCGAGAACCCGTCCCGTGCGCTGCACAAGTTCAGCGAGATCTATGACCGGATCGGCTTCGCGGCCGCCGGCAAGTACAACGAGTACGAGAATCTGCGGATCGGTGGCGTCCGCTACGCCGATCTGCGGGGCTACACCTACGACCGGGACGATGTGACCGCCCGCGGTCTCGCCAACGTCTACGCCCAGACCCTGGGCACGATCTTCTCCAGCGCCGCCGAGAAGCCGTACGAGGTGGAACTGGTCGTCGCCGAGGTGGGGGAGACCCCCGAGGGTGACCAGATCTACCGGCTGCCGCATGACGGATCCATCGTGGACGAGCACGGCTCGGTCGCGGTGGGCGGAAATGCCGAGCAGATCAGCAGCTTCCTGGATCAGCGTCACCAGGACGGCATGAGTCTCGCCGAGGCGCTGAAGCTGGCCGTACAGGCCCTGTCCCGTGACACCAACGGCAGCGAGCGGGAGATCCCCGCCGAGCGCCTGGAGGTCGCGGTGCTGGACCGTACGCGTCCGCAGAAGCGCAAGTTCAAGCGCGTCGTCGGCCGTCAGCTCTCCCGTCTCCTGGAGGCGGACGGTGCGGCCACCGAGGCGGAGAGCTCGGAGGACTCGGAGGAGTAGACCGGCCTCCATCCTGCTCTGCTGTGCCCCGACCGGTTCTCCGGCCGGGGCGCAGCGCGTTCAGGGGGTGCGAGGTGGTGCGGTGGAGCCCCGGACGACGAGTTCCACGGGGATGTCGCCCGCCTCGGGCTCCCGGCCTTCGAGGACCGCCAGCAGGGCTTCCATGCCGCGTTCCCCGAACAGTTCGGCGTCCAGTCGTACCGTCGTGAGTTCGGGGTCGAGGGCTGTGGCCAGGGCCAGGTCGTCCAGGCCGGTCACGGAGACGTCGTCCGGGACGCGCAGGCCGAGGCGGCGCAGGGCCTTGTAGGCGCCGGCGGCCAGTTTGTCGTCGTCGCAGACGATCGCCGTCGGGCGGGGGCCGGTCGCGGTGAGCGCGGCTTCGGTGGCTGCCAGGGCTCCCTCGATGGAGATCGGTGCAGGGGCCGTACGGATCTGTGTCCCCGGTACGGCGGCCAGGCGGGCGGCCAGTTCCCGGGCGCGCATCTCGAACGTCCAGGAGGGCACGTCGGCCGCGAGGTGCAGGATGTGGCGGTGGCCGAGGCCGAGCAGGTGTTCGGTGACTTGTCGGACGCCGTCGGCGATGTCCAGGTTCACTGTGGCCGCGCCGAGGCTGCCCTCCGGGTCGCTGTCGAGCATGACCAGCGGGAGTTGGTCGCCGCGGATGGCGGTGAGTGCGTCGGCAGCCATGGAGGAGGCGATGACGCCGTCCAGGGCGGCCTGGGCGGAGGCGAAGGGGTCGCGGGCCGGGCCGATGCCTTCGGGGGAGGGGTAGAGCACGACTCCGAAGCCGTGCCGGGCTGCGACGCGTGCCGCGCCGGTGTAGACGCCGGCGAAGAACTCGGTGGTCAGGGCCGGTACGACGAGCAGGACGGTGCGGGTGCGGCCGAGGCGTAGGTTGCGGGCGGCGAGGTTGGGCCGGTAGCCGAGCTCGCGTGCGGCTTCCCGGACCCGCTCGGCGGTGGTCTCCGAGACCCGGCCGCGCCATTTGTCGCCCAGCACGAGGGAGACGGCGGCCTGGGAGACTCCGGCCGCCTGGGCGACGTCACGGCTGGTCGGGCGCGTGCTGCTGCGTGCCACCGTGGGCCTGCTCCTTCGTCTGGACGTGTGAACAGCGCACATGGTACGTATGACGGGGGACGTTATACGTAACACTTGGAGGCAGGACATGGCCGCGGGATACCTGGAGATCCTCAGGGCGAGGCACGCGGCCCGCCTGCTGACCGGCACTCTGGTGGGCCGGCTGCCCAATGCGACCGCCGCGATCGCCCTGGTGCTGTTCGTCCGCGCCGAGGGTGGCACCTACAGCCTGGCGGGCGCGCTCGCGGCCGTGTACGGCGTCGCCAACGCCGTGGGCCAGCCCGTCCTCGGCCGGCTGGTGGATCTGTACGGGCAGCCGCGCGTGCAGCTGCCCGCGGCCGTCCTCTCCGCCCTCGCCATGACGGCCTTCGCCTTCTCGGGCACCGACCCGCTGCCGCTCGCGTATGCCGCCGTGGCGGCCGCCGGCCTGTTCACCCCGCCTCTGGAGGGCGGCCTGCGCGCCCTGTGGCCCTCCGTGCTGCGCCGCGAGGAGCAGGTGCACACGGCGTACGCCATGGACGCGGTCGCGCAGGAGATCATGTTCACCGTCGGACCGCTGCTGGTGACCCTGTGCGTGTCGCTGTGGTCGGAGCGGGCGGCCCTGCTGGTCCTGAACGCCGTCGGTGTCCTCGGGGCCCTCTCCGTGGTCCTCTCGCCGCCCTCGCGCGCGTGGCGTTCGGCGCCGCGTGAGGCGCACTGGCTGGGTGCCCTGCGCTCGCCCGGCCTGCTGGTGCTGCTCGGCGCCTTCCTGTTCATCGGCATCGCGCTCGGCTCCATCACGGTGGCCTCGGTGTCGTACGCCGACGCCCATGGCGGTGACGCGGTCTACGGCTGGCTGATGGCCGCGCTCGGTCTCGGTGCCCTGGCGGGCGGCACGGTGTACGGCGCGCGGCAGTGGAGCGGCACCCCGGAGCGGCGACTGCGTGTCCTGGTGGCGCTTCTGGCGGTGTGTTACCTGCCGTTGATGCTGATGCCGGGCGCGGTGGCCATGGTGCTGCTGACAGCGGTCTCCGGGGTCTTCCTCGCTCCGTGTATCGCCTGCGCGTTCATCATCGTCGACCGGCACGCGCCGAGCGGAACCGTCACCGAGGCGTTCTCCTGGCTTGTGACGACGTTCACGGTGGGCGCCTCGGTCGGAACGGGCCTGGCGGGCCCGGTCGTCCAGGGTGGTGGCGCCCTGTGGGGTTTCGCGCTGCCGGGTGCGGCGGGGGCCGTGTCCCTGCTGGTCCTGCTCGGCACCGGACGGGTCCTCGCAGCTCCCGCGTGGGGCGGGGTCGTTGCGGCTTCATCGGAAAATGATCCAAATCGTGCTGTCGAACCCCGTTTCAGCTCAGGGGATCGGGCGTAATGTTCAGTCATGGACCGCCGCATTTTCGGGCTGGAGAACGAGTACGGCGTCACGTGCACGTTCAGGGGACAGCGCCGCCTGTCGCCTGACGAGGTGGCGCGGTACCTCTTCCGCCGTGTCGTGTCATGGGGCCGCAGCAGTAATGTCTTTCTGCGCAACGGCGCCCGGCTCTATCTCGACGTGGGGTCACATCCGGAATACGCGACACCCGAATGTGACAACGTGACCGAGCTGGTCACCCACGACAAGGCCGGCGAGCGCATTCTCGAAGGACTCCTGGTGGACGCGGAACGACGCCTGCACGAGGAGGGAATCGCAGGCGACGTCTACCTCTTCAAGAACAACACCGACTCGGCGGGCAACTCCTACGGCTGCCACGAGAACTATCTGGTGGCCCGGCACGGGGAGTTCTCCCGGCTCGCGGACATCCTCATCCCCTTCCTGGTGACCAGGCAGCTGCTGTGCGGCGCGGGCAAGGTCCTGCAGACCCCGCGCGGCGCCGTCTACTGCGTCAGCCAGCGCGCGGAGCACATCTGGGAGGGCGTCTCCTCGGCGACGACCCGCTCCCGGCCCATCATCAACACCCGCGACGAACCGCACGCGGACGCCGAGCGTTACCGCCGGCTGCATGTCATCGTGGGCGACTCGAACATGTCCGAGACGACCATGCTGCTCAAGGTCGGTGCCACCGATCTGGTGCTGCGCATGATCGAGGCGGGCACCGTGATGCGTGACCTCACCCTGGAGAACCCGATCCGGGCGATCCGCGAGGTCAGCCATGACATCACCGGCCGGCGCAAGGTGCGTCTGGCCAGCGGCCGGGAGGCCTCCGCGCTGGAGGTGCAGCGCGAGTACTTCGACAAGGCCGTCGACTTCTGCGACCGCCGTGGCATCCGCACCGGCACGGTCGCGCAGGTCCTGGAGCTGTGGGGCCGTACGCTGGAGGCGATCGAGACCGAGGAACTCGACCGGATCGGCACCGAGATCGACTGGGTCATGAAGTACAAGCTCATCGAGCGGTACCGGGCCAAGCACAACATGACCATGTCCCATCCGCGGGTCGCTCAGATAGACCTCGCCTACCACGACATCCACCGTCGGCGTGGGCTGTACTACCTGCTGGAGAAGCGGGGCCAAGCCGCCCGGATCTGCAACGACTTGAAGATCTTCGAGGGCAAGTCGGTTCCCCCGCAGACCACTCGGGCGCGGCTGCGCGGCGACTTCATCCGCCGGGCACAGGAACAGCGCCGGGACTTCACGGTCGACTGGGTGCACCTCAAGCTCAATGACCAGGCACAGCGCACCGTGTTGTGCAAGGACCCGTTCCGTTCGGTGGACGATCGCGTGGAGAAGCTCATCGCCGGAATGTGACGAAGGCATGTGAGTCAAGCGTTTCCGCATCGAAATGCCGGAACGCCACACGGGCGCCGTACGTTTCCGGTACGGCGCCCTTCTCGCGTCGTAGAGTTGCGCGCACGCCAATCCGCAAGATCGACCGATTACGAGGCATCTCCGTGCGCCGACGCTCGCTTCTCCTCGCCGCCGTTCCCGCAGGACTGGTCACGCTCGCCGGGTGCGGCGACGGCAAGTCCGACTCCAGCAAGGCCAGCAAGTCCACGTCGGCCTCGGCGTCGGCCGCGCCCCCGCCCAAGATCGTGGACAGTCCGCTGCCGGCGATCACGGCGGGCACGAAGTTCGGCGAGAAGCCGACGGTCGCCAAGGGGCCGGGAGACCCGTCGAAGAACCTTGCGGTCAAGACGGCCATCCCGGGCAGCGGGCGCACGATCGCGGAGAACGACTTCATCCAGGCCAACTATCTGGGCCAGATCTGGAGCTCTGCCAAGGTCTTCGACAACTCCTACGACCGCCACCGTCCGCTGGTCATGCAGCTCGCCCAGGGCAGCATCATCGACGGCTGGCGGTACGCGCTCGCGGGCAAGAAGACCGGCAGCCGCGTGGAGATCGCCGTCCCGCCCACCTGGGGCTACGGCAAGGCGGGCAACCCGCAGGCGGGGATCAAGGGCACCGACACCCTCGTCTTCGTCATCGACCTGATCGAGTCCTTCAACTCCAAGAGCTCGTCCAAGGGCACGCCGGTCGCGCAGAGCGACGCAGCCCTGCCGAAGGTCGGCACCAACACCGACGGCAGCGAGCCCAAGATCACCATCCCGAAGTCCGACCCGCCGAAGAAGCTGGTGTCGAACTACGTCCTGGAGGGCGACGGCGCCGAGCTCAAGGCGGAGCAGACGATCCTGTGCCAGTTCAAGGGTGTGGTCTGGGACAGTGGCAAGACGTTTCAGCAGACGTATGACTCCGGGCGGCTCAGCCAGTTCTCGCTGGAGCAGATGCAGCAGGTCGTCAAGGGCCTGTCCCAGGGGCTGACCGGCAAGAAGGTGGGCAGCAGGGTCCTCGTCGTCGTACCGCCGGACCTGGGCTACGGCGACAACCCGCCGAGCGGGGGCGCCGTCAAGAAGGGTTCCACGCTGGTGTTCTCGGTGGATGTCCTTGCCGCGATGTAGCAGGTGCTGCCGTCGCGATCCGGCAGGCGGCAGGCCTGCGAGGATGACAGACTGTCCGTGTTTCGTGTCGTACACAAGCAGGAGCTTTTGACGTGAACATCGACAAGCCCGAGATCGACTTCCCGGGCGGCCAGCCGCCGGCGGACCTTGAGATCAAGGACATCTGGGAGGGCGACGGCGAGGTGGCGCAGGCGGGCCAGACCGTCACCGTCCACTACGTCGGCGTGGCCTTCAGCACGGGCGAGGAGTTCGACGCCAGCTGGAACCGCGGTACCCCGTTCCGCTTCCCGCTGGGTGGGGGCCGTGTCATCAAGGGCTGGGACCTCGGTGTGCAGGGCATGAAGGTCGGCGGCCGCCGCCAGCTGACCATCCCGGCCCACCTCGCCTACGGCAACCAGAGCCCGACCCCGGCGATCAAGCGCGGCGAGACCCTGATCTTCGTCGTGGACCTGGTCGCGGTCTGATCGTCGTACGGCCTGCTGACGGGATCCGACCGGACCCGATCACCTGGGGCCCATGCCTGTCCGGGCATGGGCCCTCGGCTTTGCCACGCCACTGCGGGGCGGTACGGTCATCGTCCGGAAGCACCATGAGGAAGGTGAAGGGCGTCGATGGCCATTGCCAAGGCCGAGCGGCTGATGAACCTCGCGCTGTGTCTGCTCGGGACGCGGCGGCCGCTCAGCAAGCGCGAGCTGCGCGAGTCCATCGAGGCCTACCTGGAGGCCGGCTCGGACGACTCCTTCAACCGGATGTTCGAGCGGGACAAGGACGACCTGCGCGAGCTGGGTCTGGTCATCGCGACGGTGGAGAACCTCGACGGCGAGGTCGGCTATCTCGCCCGCCGCGACAGCAACCGCCTGCCTCCCATCACCCTGGACGCCGAGGAGGCCGCCGCCCTGGGCCTGGCCGCCAAGGTCTGGCAGCAGGCCCGGCTGGCCGGCGCGGCCAGCGGCGCCCTGCAGAAGCTGCGTGCGGCCGGACTGCCCGAGGACGTCGACCCGTACGAGGCGCACGGCGCCCTCGAACCCCGCATCCCTGTGCACGAGGCAGCCTTCGAGCCGCTGATGCTGGCCTGCCGCGACCGCCGGCCCGTCGTCTTCGACTACCGCAAGGCCTCCGCCGCCCACCCCGAGACCCGGCATGTCGAGCCGTGGGCCCTCGAGTGCTGGCGCGGGCACTGGTACCTGGCCGGCTGGGACCGTGACCGGGGCGCCGAGCGCGTCTTCCGGCTCTCCCGGATCACCGGAAGGGTCCGCTCGCGCGGTACGGGCTTCACCGTTTCCGTGCCCGACGTCGTCACCGTGCGCGAGACCGTGGCCGGCTGGGCGGGCGAGATCGCCGACCGTTCGGCGCTGATCCGGCTGCGTGCCGGTGCCGGTTACCCCCTTCGGGCGAAGGCCACCGAGGTCCGGGAACTCGGCGATGGCTGGGACGAGTTGGAAATTCCGTACGGGCACGGTCTGGACGCCTGGCTGGTGGAGTTCGGGCCGGACGTGGTGGTCCTGGAGCCGGCCGAGCTGCGGGCCGACGTGGTGGACCGGCTGCGTGCCGTGGCCAAGGGCTGAGGGGGAGCGGAGCAGGACTATGGCAGGCAAACCGGTCAGGCCCGTGAACGCCATCGACCAGACCCGGCGGATGCTCTCCCTGGTGACCTACCTCAGGGAGCGCCCCGGCGCCCGGATCGCCGATGTCGCGCGCGCCTTCGGCATCACCGAGGACGAGCTGGTCTCCGACCTCGATCTGCTGCCCATGTGCGGCACCAGCTTCCGCGGCGGCGATCTGCTGGACATCGACACCGACGGCGAGCGCATCTGGTGGCACAACGCGGCCGCGCTCGGTGAGGAGGCGGCCGAGCCGCTGCGGCTCGCGGCCGACGAGGCCACCGCCCTGCTGGTGGCCGCCCGCGCGGTCTCGACGCTGCCGGGCCTGAGGGAGGGCGACCGGCAGGCGCTGCTGCGGGCGACCGCCAAGGTGGAGACCGCGGCCGGAGAGGCGGCGGGCGCCAGCTCCCGGCTCTCGGTGACCTTCGAGTCCGAGGGCGGTGTCTTCGCCGACGTCGACCGGGCGATCGCCGAGCGCCGCCGGCTGTGGATCCGCTACTACTCGCCGGCGCGTGACGAGGTCACCGAGCGCGAGATCGACCCCATCCGCCTGGTCAGCGTCGGGCACACCTACGTCGAGGCCTGGTGCCGCCGCTCGGAGGCGCGTCGCACCTTCCGGCTCGACCGGGTCGCCGAGATCAGGATCCTGGACGAGCCGTCCGCGCCGCCGGAGATCGAGCTGCGGGACCTGTCCGAGGCCCTGGTGCAGCCGGCCGCCGAGGACCCGGAGGTCGTGATCGAGGTCGGCCCGGGCGGCCGCTGGGTGGCCGAGTACTACCCGCACGACAGCGCCGATGAGCTTCCCGACGGCGGGCTGCGTATCACTCTGCGCACCCCCGATCCGGCCTCCCTCAGGCGGCTGGCGCTGCGGCTCGGCCGCGACGGCCGGATCGTCTCGCCGCCCGAGCTGGCCGACAGCGCCCGGCGGGCGGCCGGCGAGGCACTGGCGGCGTACGACACAGCGGCGGGCGCGGTGCGCCGTGGGGACGACGGGCAGGAGTGAGCCGCCGGGGCCGTGGCGCCCCGAAGGCGAACGACCAGAGAGCGAGGAGCGAGGGCTGTGAGCGAGTCTCCGGTGTCCGGTGCGAGGGAAATGACGGTGGCGGCCGCCTTCGCTGGGATGAAGAGAGTGGTCCCCGTGGTGTTCAAGGCGGGCTGCCCGGACTGCCGGGGCCGCTTCGAACTCGCCGCGAGCGCTCTGCGCCTGGCCATCGGCGCCAGCAGCCGGACGACCTTCTACTCCTTCACCTGCCCCGAGTGCGGCGCCTCCGTCCGCAAGCCAGCCGGGGAGCGCATCGTCGAGCTGCTCACCGGCGGCGGCGTCAGGACCCTGCGGCTGCACTCCACGGTCTAGGACGGTCTAGGCTCGACGTCATGTTCTGGCCGATGTTCGCGGTAGCCGTGGGTTTCCTGGGTCTCGCCGTCCTGGGGGTGCTGGCCGTCCGGGTCTTTCTGGAGGCGCGGCGCCTCGGACAGCAGGTCGCCGACTCCGCGCGCCGTATCAACCGGGCGGCCGAGGACCTGGAGCGGGCGGCCGTGAGCGCGGCCCGGACTGTGGACTCGCTGTGAGAATTGCCGAAGAGTGTCCGTGAGACCCGAGTGGCATGCGCTTTGGGTCACTTCGCCCTGTCACCTTGCCCACCCGGCCAGGTACGCTGCTGGTCGCGGCCCGGAGAACGAGGCGCGGTCCGCAGAGCAGGAGTACGCACGGGGATTGTCTCGCATTCACCCCAGGGCGTTACGATCGCTGCCAGCACGATGGTCGGACACATGTCCGACCGGTCGGACAAGCCCCGCCGCCCCGCCTCAGTGAGAAGGTGAAGACATATGTTCCGCAACGCACTTGAGCCGTGGCACTTGGTGCTCCTGGTTCTGGTGATCGTTCTCGTGTTCGGCTCCAAGAAGCTTCCGGACATGGCGCGGTCGCTCGGCAAGTCTGCGCGCATCCTGAAGAGCGAGGCCAAGGCGATGAAGGACGACGGCGGCAAGCCGGCCGCCCCTGCTCAGCAGCCGGAAGAGCAGTCCCAGGCCCAGCGCACCATCCAGGCCGCCCCCGGCGATGTGACCAGCTCCCGGCCGGTCAACGAGCCGACGGACACGACGACCCAGCGCTGACGCGAGGACCGGAGCTCCGGTCCACTGCACGAGATGAGGATGTGGGTTGCTCAAGTCTGCCCGCAAGAAGGAGAGGGATCCCGAGGGGCGGATGCCGCTCGCGGATCACTTGCGTGAGCTGCGCAACCGGCTCGCGAAGGGTGTCCTGGCAATCCTTGTCGTCACGGTGGTGGCGGCCTTCTTCTACAAGGACATCATCAACTTCATCACCAAGCCGGTGCTGGACTCGATCGGCTGCTCGCAGTCCTTCGGGCAGTTGGCCAAGTCCAAGGATGTCCACTGTGCGCACATCACGGTCAGCGGCCTGCTGGCGCCGTTCACACTGGCCCTGAAGGTCGCGCTGACCGCCGGCGTCGTGCTGGCGGCACCGGTCTGGCTCTACCAGCTGTGGGCTTTCGTCGCGCCCGGCCTGCACCGCCACGAGAAGAAGTACGCCTACGCGTTCGTCGGGTTCGGCTTCCCGCTCTTCCTCGGCGGCGGCTACCTCGCCTTCAACGTGCTGCCTGCCACGGCGAAGGTGCTGATCGACCTGACGCCCGGCAGTGCGGAGAACCTGCTGCCGCTGGACGACCTGCTCGACCTGGTCACGCGCATGGTCGTGGTCTTCGGCCTCGCCTTCGAGATGCCGCTGCTGCTGATCATGCTCAACCTCACCGGCGTCCTGTCCGGGCAGCGCATGCTCGGCTGGTGGCGCGGCATGATCGTCGGCATCGCCGCCTTCGCGGCCGTGGCCACGCCCAGCCCCGACCCGGGAACGATGCTGGCGCTGGCGGCGCCGATCTGGGCACTGTTCTTCGTCGCCGTGGCCGTCTCGCTGATCAACGACCGCCGCCGGGCCCGCCGAGAGGATCAGCTTGCGGACGACGAGGCCTCCGAGCTGGACCTCACCCCGGAGGAGGTCGGCGAGGTGGAGGCCGTGGCCGCGAGCAGCGCCCCCGAGCTGCCGGGCACGGACCGGGTCAACGGGTACGACGACGTGACCTGAGCCGGCCGCACCGCTCACCGAGCTGCCACGCGATGCCCCCGTCCCCGCGGACGGGGGCATCCGCCGTTGTGGCGCGCCCCGCGATCCGTTGTTGCGCCACCCACGATCCGGATAATGATCGTCCTGTTGTCAGTGCGGCCCGGTACGCTCGAAAGCACGATGACAGAGGACCTCTCACCGGCCGAGCGGTACGCGGCAGCCCGGAGGCGGGCAGCCGAGCAGGCCACCGCGCTCGCATCCTTCCGCGAGATGTACGACTTCGGCCTCGACCCCTTCCAGATCGAGGCCTGCCAGGCACTCGAAACCGGGAAGGGCGTGCTGGTGGCCGCCCCCACCGGCTCGGGCAAGACGATCGTGGGCGAGTTCGCCGTCCACCTCGCCCTCATGCAGGGCAGGAAGTGCTTCTACACGACACCCATCAAGGCGCTGTCGAACCAGAAGTACGCCGACCTGTGCCGTCGCTACGGGGACGGCATGGTCGGCCTGCTCACCGGGGACAACAGCATCAACTCCGACGCCCCGGTGGTCGTGATGACCACCGAGGTCCTGCGGAACATGCTCTACGCCGGCTCGCAGACCCTCCTCGGCCTCGGCTACGTGGTCATGGACGAGGTGCACTACCTCTCCGACCGCTTCCGCGGAGCCGTCTGGGAGGAAGTGATCATCCACCTGCCGGAGTCGGTGACCCTGGTGTCGCTGTCCGCGACCGTGTCCAACGCCGAGGAGTTCGGTGACTGGCTGGACACCGTCCGTGGCGACACCGAGGTGATCGTCTCCGAGCACCGGCCCGTCCCGCTGTTCCAGCACGTGCTCGCCGGGCGCCGGATGTACGACCTGTTCGAGGAGGGCGAGGGCCACAAGAAGGCCGTCAACCCCGACCTCGCCCGCCTCGCCCGCATGGAGGCGACCCGGCCCTCGTACCAGGACCGCCGGCGCGGCCGCGCGATGCGCGAGGCCGACCGGGAGCGGGAGCGCAGACAGCGCTCGCGGGTGTGGACCCCGGGCCGCCCCGAGGTCATCGAGCGGCTCGACTCCGAGGGCCTGCTGCCGGCCATCACCTTCATCTTCAGCCGCGCCGCCTGCGAGGCCGCCGTCCAGCAGTGCCTGTACGCGGGGCTGAGACTCAACGACGAGGAGGCGCGGGAACAGGTCCGCGCGCTGGTCGAGGAGCGTACCTCGGCCATCCCGTCCGAGGACCTGCACGTCCTTGGCTACTACGAGTGGCTGGAGGGCCTGGAGCGCGGCATCGCCGCCCACCACGCGGGCATGCTGCCGACCTTCAAGGAGGTCGTCGAGGAACTGTTCGTGCGCGGACTGGTCAAGGCCGTGTTCGCGACCGAGACCCTCGCGCTCGGCATCAACATGCCCGCCCGCTCGGTGGTGCTGGAAAAGCTCGTCAAGTGGAACGGCGAACAGCACGCCGACATCACCCCCGGCGAGTACACCCAGCTCACCGGCCGGGCCGGCCGGCGTGGCATCGACGTCGAGGGGCACGCGGTCGTGCTCTGGCAGCGCGGCATCAGCCCCGAGCACCTGGCCGGTCTCGCGGGCACGCGCACGTACCCGCTGCGCTCCAGCTTCAAGCCGTCGTACAACATGGCGGTCAACCTGGTCGAGCAGTTCGGCCGGCACCGCTCGCGCGAGCTGCTGGAGACCTCCTTCGCTCAGTTCCAGGCCGACAAGTCGGTCGTCGGGATCTCCCGGCAGGTGCAGCGCAACGAGGAGGGCCTGGAGGGCTACAAGGCCTCCATGACCTGCCACCTCGGCGACTTCGAGGAGTACGCGCGGCTGCGCCGCGAGCTGAAGGACCGCGAGACCGAGCTGGCCCGGCAGGGCGCGAACCAGCGCCGCAGCGAGGCCGCCGTCGCCCTGGAGCGGCTCAAGCCGGGCGACGTCATCCACGTCCCCACCGGCAAGTACGCGGGCCTCGCCCTGGTCCTCGACCCCGGCCTGCCCGCCGGCCGCTCCAACGGACACCGCGGCTTCGACCACCACGACGGTCCCCGCCCCCTGGTGCTGACCGCCGAACGGCAGGTCAAGCGGCTGGCGTCGATGGACTTCCCGGTGCCGGTCGAGGCGCTGGACCGGATGCGGATCCCGAAGAGCTTCAACCCGCGCTCCCCGCAGTCCCGCCGGGACCTCGCCTCCGCGCTGCGCACCAAGGCCGGGCACATCCCGCCGGAGCGGGCCCGCAAGAAGCGGTCGCAGGCCGCCGACGACCGCGAGATCGCCCGGCTGCGCACGGCGATCCGGGCCCACCCCTGCCACGGCTGCAACGACCGCGAGGACCACGCCCGTTGGGCCGAGCGCTACCACCGCCTGCTGCGTGACACCTCGCAGCTGGAGCGCCGTATCGAGGGCCGTACGAACACCATCGCGCGGACCTTCGACCGGATCGTGGCGCTGCTGACCGAACTGGACTACCTGCGCGGCGACGAGGTCACCGAACACGGCAAGCGGCTCGCCCGGCTCTACGGCGAACTCGACCTGCTGGCCAGCGAATGCCTGCGCGAGGGCGTCTGGGAGGGCCTCGGCCCGGCCGAACTCGCGGCCTGCGTCTCGGCGTTGGTGTACGAGGCGCGGGTCGGCGACGACGCCATGGCGCCCAAGCTGCCCTCCGGCAAGGCGAAGGCCGCGCTCGGCGAGATGGTCCGGATCTGGGGCCGGCTGGACGCTCTGGAGGAGGATTTCCGGATCAACCAGACCGAGGGCGTCGGCCAGCGCGAGCCGGACCTCGGCTTCGCCTGGGCCGCCTACATGTGGGCCTCCGGCAAGGGGCTGGACGAGGTGCTGCGCGAGGCGGAGATGCCGGCGGGCGACTTCGTGCGCTGGTGCAAGCAGGTCATCGACGTCCTCGGGCAGATCTCGGCGGCTTCTCCTGTGGAGGGCTCGACCGTGGCGAAGGCTGCGCGTAAGGCCGTTGACGCGTTGCTCCGGGGAGTGGTCGCCTACTCGTCCGTGGGGTGAGGTTGTCGGTCGGGTGCGGGCGGCGTGGGCCTGGCTGACGCCGCCGCGCTGCCGATGGCCGGGTGCGCGAGCGCGGCTCCCTGCTGGGACGCAGAGCGCTCATCATCGGGGCGTCCGGCAGGGCCGGGCGGAGATCTGCAGAAGTATGGGCTGAGCCCCCGGTGAGCCCGCCGTCCTGCCGCCCGGAATGGCAGGGTTTGCGGCCGCCGGTCGATGAGGCGTGCGACGCCCTGTTCGCGCGGAAGGTGGCCGGCAAGGCCCTCCTGGACGTCCAAGGCCTCAGTGTTCGGGATATGCCGGCACGGCCGGAGCATCCGGGGACGGCTGGAGCCTTCATTCACTCATCACGGTGAGTTACTTTCGTGCGGCCGTTCGCCGTCACGCGCCGTGTTCGAATGATTTCCGAGCGTGCAAATAAAGCCGAGCGTACTCCTGTTGCGTGGGCGATTTCAGGTGCTTGCCGAATATGACACGGCGATGATCCGGTCGGACTAAGCTCGCCCGCGGCGCACCGAGTTGAGGTGTATTCGTGCGTCTGTTCCCAAACATCCAGAAGGTCCTGTCAGTTCCATGAACCTTCCCCCCGAAAGCTCCCCCGACACCCAGCCGATTCGTCTCAGAAGGCATCCATGGTGAGTGTTCGAAAGCCTCCCGGCGGCCGTGAACGTCCTTATGCGCGTGTGCTGTTGCTACCGGCGATAGCGATGGCCGCGGCGACCGGTACCGCCGTCGCCCTGGTACCGGCCACGGCCCGGATCGCCGTCGGCGGGTGCGGGGCCGTGGCCGTGCTGCTGGTCATCGCCACGGCCGTCGAAGCCGTCCGCCGGGGACGCAAGCTCCGCGAGGCGCAGGCCGAGCACGCCCGTCACACCGCGTATCTGGAGCGCCGCCTCGCCGCCCATGACGAGGAGATCGTCCGCCTCGGCACCGAAGTCCTGCCCAACGCGCTGCACCGGCTGCGCTACGGAGAATCGCTCAGAGAGGTGATGCGCAAGGCCGTCGACCTCGACCCCGAACTGCGCCACATCCCCGAGTCGCAGCGCACCCTGCTGCACAACGCGCTGCGCGGCGCCGACCACGAGATCTCGATGCGCGACGCGACCGAGCGCTCCTACGTCAGCATCGCCCGCCGCATCCAGGCCATCGTCCACCAGCAGGCCAACGAACTGCGCGAGATGGAGGAGGACCACGGCCGCAACCCCGAGGTCTTCGACGACCTGCTGCGCATCGACCACGGCACCGCGCTGATCGGTCGCCTCGCCGACACCATCTCCGTGCTCGGCGGCGGCCGCCCCGGCCGCCAGTGGCCCCTGCCCGTCTCGCTGTACAGCGTGCTGCGCGGCGCCATGTCCCGGATCCTGGAGTACCGGCGCATCGAGCTGAACTCGATCGTCAACATCAACATCAAGGGCACGTCCGTCGAGCCGATCATCCACGCGGCCGCCGAACTCCTCGACAACGCCACCCGCTACTCGCCGCCGACGACCAAGGTGCACGTCACCGCCGCCGAGGTGCAGACCGGTCTCGTCATCGAGATCGAGGACGCCGGCGTCAGCCTCAGCGAGGAGTCCCGCGCCCGCATCGAGAAGGCGATCACGGACGCCATGGCGGGCGACGACGCGGAGAACCTGGGCCCGAGCCCGCGTCTCGGCCTCGCTGTGGTCGGCCGGCTCTGCAAGTCCTTCGACATGCAGGTCTCGCTGCGCGCCTCCGCCTACGGCGGCGTCCGCGCGATCCTCGTCGTACCGAGCGTCATGACCACCACCGAGCCCGGTGTCGGCGCCGCCCACGGCATCGGTGCGACCGCCGTGCCGAAGCCCGAGCTCGGCGCGGTGGAGGGCCCGAAGCGCCCGGTCAAGAAGCGCCGCCCCACCAGCCCCCGCATCCCCGCCGGGATCTCCATGGAGGACGACGTCCCCGAGGTCACCGAGTGGACGGCGGGCGGTCTGCCGCAGCGCCGCAGCCGGGTGAAGACCCCGCTCAGCCAGCGGATCGCCGAGCAGGCCGCCATCGAGCGCGCCGAGCGGGAGGGCAGGCCGACCATCTGGTCCCAGCACAAGCCCGAACCCGAGCCCGAGCCCGAGATCGACCCCGAGCTGCAAAAGCTCCGGGACCGGCCGCCGGGCATGTGGGTCGACGACTTCTGGAACGGCCTGAGGAAGGGCATGCCCGAGGGCGCCACCGCGAGCGAACTGACCGACTTCACGCTGAACCCGACCGCGTACCTGCACCTGCTCAACGATTCGGACACCGGCACCGAGGCCGACGACGAGGGGGACCTCAAGTGATCCAGCAGCGAGGCAACTTCGACTGGATGCTCAAGCAACTGAACGACGGCGTACCGGGCATCGAGATGATCGTGGTCCTCTCCGCCGACGGGCTGCGCATCGCCCGCCACGGCGGCGACCCCGACGCCGCCGACCGGGTGGCCGCCGCCTGCGCGGGCGTACAGAGCCTCGCCGGCGCCATCATCCAGGAGATTCCCGGCGCCGGTGACATGAAGCTCGTCGTCATCGAGATCGAGGGCGGCTACTTCTACCTCATGAACGCCGGCGCCAACGCCTACCTCGCCGTGCTCTCCGACGTCACCTGCGAGCCGGGCCGGATGGGCGGGATGATGCGCGACCTCGTCGTCCGGATGGGCACCCATCTGACCAGTCCGCCCAGGCGGAACGGGCAGACCGTATGACCCCTCCGCGTCGTAAACGGCGCCAGCCGCAGCAACTGCCGCCCCCGCCACCGCCGCTCCCCAAACCGGCGGACGGCGAGGAGAACCCCAGGTACCCCGAGCGGCTGTACACCATCGCCGGCACCGCCGACGGCGGCCGGGCCGAACTCGACCTGGTCACCTTGATCGTGTCGCGCTCCGGGCCGCCGCCGTCCGCCTCACCGGAGGAGGCGGCCGTGCTCCGGCTCTGTACCGCGCCCCTGTCGGTGGCCGAGCTCTCGGCCTACCTCAATCTGCCGTTCAGCGCGATGACCGTCCTGATCACCGAGCTGATCACGACCGAACTGGTGCAGGCGCGCGCCCCGATCGTCCGCCAGTCGGTCCCCGACCGTTCACTCCTCGAAGCGGTGATGCATGGACTTCAACGGCTCTGACACCATCCCCGGCCCACGCACCGAGGACCATCTGCCGCACACGGCGCAGTCCGCGGTGAAGATCGTGATCGTGGGCGGCTTCGGCGTCGGCAAGACCACGATGGTCGGTTCGGTCAGCGAGATCAGACCGCTGACCACCGAGGAGACCATGACCCAGGCCGGCATCGGGGTCGACGACAACTACGGCTCCGAATCGAAGACGGCCACCACCGTGGCCATGGACTTCGGCCGCATCAGCATCACCGACAAGCTGGTGCTCTACCTCTTCGGCACCCCCGGCCAGGAACGCTTCTGGTTCCTGTGGAACGGCCTGTTCGAAGGCGCGCTCGGCGCGGTCGTCCTGGTCGACACCCGGCGCCTGGAAGTCAGCTTCGACGTCATGGGACGCCTGGAGGAACGCGGTGTGCCCTTCGTCGTCGCCGTCAACTCCTTTCCCGACGCGCCCCGTTACCCCATCGAGGAACTGCGTACCGCGCTGGACCTGGCCCCGGAGATCCCGATCATGGACTGCGACGTGCGGCGCCGGGCCTCCAGCAAGGAAGTGCTGATGACCCTGATGCGCTTCCTGCACTCGCTCGCCCTGTCCGGCGCCCTCACCTGACCCGCACCCCGTTACTACCCCACACCTTCCGTTCCGGAGCGACACTGTGACGCCTGAACCCCAACACCTGACCGGTACAGACCCCGCCCCCAGCCCGCCGCCGGGCTGCCCGGCGCACGGCCCGGGCCCCGGGGGACTGCACCGGCTCTACGGCCCCGACGCGGCCGACCTGGGCGACCTCTACGAGCGCCTGCGGGAGGAGCACGGCCCCGTGGCGCCCGTGCTGCTGCACGACGACGTACCGATGTGGGTGGTCCTCGGGCACGCCGAGAACCTGCACCTGGTGCGCAGCCCCTCCCAGTACGCCCGCGACAGCCGGATCTGGACCCCGCTGCAGGAGGGCATGGTCAAACCCGACCACCCGCTCATGCCGCACATCGCCTGGCAGCCCATCTGCTCGCACGCCGAGGGCGACGAGCACCAGCGGCTGCGCGCGGCCGTCACCGGCGCCATGTCGACCATCGACCACCGCAACATGCGCCGCCACATCGGCCGCTACACCCAGGAACTGGTCAACGATTTCTGCGAACGCGGCCGGGCCGACCTGGTCTCCCAGTTCG
This sequence comes from Streptomyces cellostaticus, assembly GCF_001513965.1. GTDB lineage: Bacteria > Actinomycetota > Actinomycetes > Streptomycetales > Streptomycetaceae > Streptomyces > Streptomyces cellostaticus. The sequence goes on from NZ_KQ948019.1 coordinate 116,873, forward strand.
CCGAGCACCTGCCGATGGCCGTCATGTGCGAGCTGCTCGGCATGCCCGAGGAGTACAACGACCGGATGGTGCAGGCCGCCCGTGACGCGCTCAAGGGCACCGAGACCGCCATCCAGAGCCATGCCTACGTGATGGACGCGCTGAGCCGGCTCACCACCCGCCGCCGCGCCCGGCCCGACGACGACTTCACCAGTCACCTCATCACCCACCCCGCGGGACTGACCGACGACGAGGTCCGCGAACACCTGCGCCTCGTCCTGTTCGCGGCCTACGAGGCCACCGCCAACCTGCTCGCCAACGCGCTGCGCATGGTCCTCACCGAGCCGGGCTTCCGCGCCAAGCTCAACGGGGGCCAGATGACCGTGCCGGAGGCGATCGAACAGTCCCTGTGGGACGAGCCGCCGTTCAGCACGGTGCTCGGCTACTTCGCCAAGCAGGACACCGAGCTGGGCGGCCAGCGCATCCGCAAGGGCGACGGGCTGCTCTTCGCGCCCGCCCCGGGCAACGTGGACCCACGCGTCCGCCCGGACCTGTCCGCCAACATGCAGGGCAACCGCTCGCACCTCGCCTTCGGCGGCGGCCCGCACGAGTGCCCCGGCCAGGACATCGGCCGTGCCATCGCCGACGTCGGCGTGGACGCCCTGCTGATGCGGCTCTCGGACATCCAGCTGGACTGCCCCGAGGAGGACCTGAGCTGGCGGTCGTCCATCGCCTCCCGCCACCTGGTGGCCCTGCCGGTACGCTTCGAACCCAAGCCCCAGCAGGACGTGCAGCGTCCGCCCAGCCCCTCACCCATCCCGTCGCAGCGCGCCACCTGGCAGGTCGGCAGCCTGCGCACGGACCCGGCACCCGCCGCCGAGCCCCGGCCGACGGCCCCGCCGCCCGCTCCCGAGCCCGCCGTCGCACCGCAGCCGGCCCGCCGCGCGAACCTGTGGCAGCGCATGCTGCGCTGGTGGCGCGGCGACTGAGCTCAGGAGCGGCGCCGCTACGGCTCCTGGTCGGCCCACTGTGCCGGGGCCGACCAGGCCGACAGCGTCCGCCCGCTGACGAACGAGTGCTCCGCCCCCGTGACCGGATCGGTGAACTCCAGCCTTCGCGCGAGCAGTTGCAGCGGATGCCGGAAGTCACCGGCCGCCGCGGGGGCGGTCACCTCCGGATACAGCGGGTCGCCGAGGATGGGCACGCCCAGTGCGTTCAGATGCACCCGCAGCTGATGGGTCTGCCCGGTCTCGGGGACGAGCCGGTACCGGCCCAGCCCGGCCCCGTGTTCGGCCAGCTCCACCCGCGTCACCGCGTTCGGCTCGCCCTCGACCTCCCGGGCGGCCGGCACCCCGCGCTCCTTCACGATCCGGCTGCGCAGGGTCCGGGGCAGGGCGAGCGCGGGATCGTACGGCGCGACGGCCTCGTACTCCTTGTGCACCCGCCGGTCCCTGAACAGCGTCTGGTACGCCCCGCGCTCCTCGGGCCGCACCGTGAACAGCACGAGACCGGCGGTGAGCCGGTCCAGCCGGTGGGCGGCGGTCAGCGCCGGAAGGTCCAGCTCGCGGCGGAGCCGCGCCAGCGCGGTCTGGGCGACATGCGTGCCGCGCGGGGTCGTCGCGAGGAAGTGCGGCTTGTCGGCCACGACGATGTGCGCGTCCCGGTGGACCACCTCCACCGGGAACGGCACCGCAACCTCGTCGGGCAGCTCCCGGTGGAACCACACGAACAGGCCCGGCTCGTACGGTGCGTCCGGCGCCACCGCCCGCCCGTCGGCCGCCACGACCAGTCCCGCGTCGAACATCCCCGCGACCACGCCGGGCCCGGCCCCCGTCAGCCGCTCCACGAGATGCTCCCGCACGGTGGCCCACCCCCCGCCGAACGGCAGCCGTACCCGCACCGGGTCGACGCCGTGGCGCTGGGGAAGGGGGGCGGGCGGGGGTGGCGTACGGCGTCTCATCGCCACCCAGAATACGGTTGGGCCCAGTGCCCGGCCCTTGACAGGATGCGGATCATGCCTTTCCTCACCCGCCCGGTACTGACCGCCGGAGCCCTCGCCCGCACCCCGCAGCCCAGCCTCCCGACCGGTGACGGCCTGGTCCTGCGCCCCTGGCGGGCCGGGGACGCGCCCGCCGTCCACGCCGCCTTCCAGGACCCGGTCCTGCACCAGTGGCACATCAGGTCCTGCGCCTCGGAGGAGGAGGCCGCCGGCTGGATCGAGGAGTGGCAGAACTCCTGGGAGGGCGAGAGCAACGCCCAGTGGGCCGTCGTGGACGAGGACACGGACGAGCTGCTGGGCCGGGCCGCCCTGCGCCAGATTCTGCTCGGCGACGGCACGGCCGAGGTCGCGTACTGGACGGTGCGAGAGGCCCGGGGCCGGGGGGTCGCGGCCCGCGCCGCGACGACCCTGGCCCGCTGGGCCTTCGAGGAGATCGGCCTGCACCGCCTCGAACTCCTGCACGCCACCGCCAACGAGGCGTCCTGCCGCGTCGCCACCAAGTGCGGCTTCGCCCTGGAGGGCACCAAGCGCAGCGCCCTCCTGCACCCGGACGGCTGGCACGACATGCACCTCCACGCGCGCGTGCGCGGAGACTGACCGGAACTCCGGGCCCGGGCGGGCCGCTTGGCCGATGAGATGATGAAGGGCCGAACTCTCTCGCCCCGAGGTGAAGGCCATGCCGCCCTACGAGCTTGCGGACCGACTCGTCATCGGCGTCGCCTCCAGCGCTCTGTTCGATCTGGAGGAGTCGGACGCGGTGTTCCGGGAGCAGGGGGAGGAGGCCTACCGGGCCTACCAGGAAGAGAATCTGGACCACACGCTCCGCCCCGGGGTCGCGTTCGCGTTCATCCAGCGGCTGCTGTCGCTGAACGACCTCGGCGACCCCGGGGATCCCCTCGTCGAGGTCATCATCCTCTCGCGCAACGACCCCGACACCGGCCTGCGGGTCATGCGGTCCATCCAGGCCCACGACCTGCCGATCACCCGGGCCGTCTTCATGCAGGGGCGTTCCCCCTACACGTTCATGACCGCCCTCAACATGTCGCTGTTCCTGTCGGCGAACGGGGCCGATGTGCGCGAGGCCGTCGCCGCGGGCCTGCCCGCGGGGCACGTTCTCGGCTCGCCGTACGCGGACGACCTCGCCGACCGGGATCTGCGCATCGCCTTCGACTTTGACGGCGTCCTGGCCGGCGACGCCTCGGAGCAGGTGTACCAGTCGGGCGGTCTGGAGGAGTTCCGCGCCCATGAGGCCCGCAATGCCGCGACCCCGCACGATCCCGGACCGCTGCGCGACTTCCTGGCCAGCGTGAACCGGATACAACGCCGCGAGGAGCAGCGGCGGCGGGACGACCCCGACTACAAGATCCGGGTGCACGTCTCCATCGTGACCGCGCGCAGCGCGCCGACGCACGAGCGTGCCGTGACGAGCCTGAAGAAGTGGGGCGTCACCGTCAATGACGCCTTCTTCCTCGGCGGCATCGAGAAGGGTGCCGTCATGAAGGTGCTGAACCCGCACATCTTCTTCGACGACCAGGTGACCCACCTGGAGCGCACGTCCCGGACCACCCCCAGCGTGCACGTCCCGTTCGGCAAGATCAACGAGACGGCGCCCTGAGCGAGGCGGTCCTAGGCGGCCGCGGCCCCGCCGCTCTCCTGCTCGGCCTCGATGCGGGCGTTCCACTCCCGCTTGGCGGCCTGCCAGCCGTCCTCGTTGTGGCCGAGGCGCCAGTAGCCGGAGATCGAGAGGTCCTCGCGCGGGATCTGGAGTTCGACCCGCAGCAGCCGGCGCAGCTCCTTCACGAAGGAGGCCTCACCGTGCACGAACGCGTGCAGCCGGCCCTGAGGGAACTCCAGCGCGTGCACGGCATCCAGCAGGGCCTCGCCCACCGGCCGGTCCCCGCGGTGCAGCCAGACGACCTCCGCATCGGAGTCGATCTTCTGCTCCTCCCCGGGGCCCGACACCTCCACGAAGGCGTGCGCCCGGGCACCGGCGGGCAGCGACTCCAGGGCGCGGGCGATCGCGGGCAGCGCGCTCTCGTCACCGGCGAGCAGATGCCAGTCGGCGCTCGGGTCGGGCGCGTACGCACCCCCGGGACCCATGAAGAGCACGGTCTCCCCGGGCTGCACCCGGGCGGCCCACGGCCCGGCCAGACCCTCGTCGCCGTGGATCACGAAGTCCAGGGTCAGCTCGCGGTGTTCGGGATTCCAGGCGCGCACCGTGTAGGTCCGTGTGACCGGCCACTGCTCACGGGGGAACTCCGCCCGGATCCGCTCCAGGTCGAAGGGCTCCGGGTAGGTCACCCCCGGAGGGCCGAACAGGAGCTTCACATAGTGGTCGGTGCAGGTGTCCGCCGCGAAACCGGTGAGTCCCTCGCCACCGAGCACCACGCGCTGCATGTGCGGGGTGAGCCGTTCGGTGCGCACCACCTGCGCGGTACGGGGCTTGCGCGGCGCTCGTCCCGGACGCTCTGCCATCACGGCCTCCTGCTGCATTGGTTAGGTTTACCTAAGTTAGCACCTCTCTTCGGTTAACAGGGGCTCCATGAAGGCTTGATGGACGCGTTTTGCCGGAATATTCCGTCGGAGTCACTCACCGAGCGTCGTCAGCAGCCGTTGCAGGGAGCCGCCCAGCCCCCAGCGCGCCGACAGCGCCTCGAGTCCCGCCGGATCGCGCGGGACGTGCGGCAGCGCGAGGTCGACGTCCGGCAGCGGCACGTCGTCCGCCACCCGCACCACCTTCGGCGCGACGGCGACGTACGGCCGGGCCTCGTCCAGCCGTTTGCGCTGCGACGGGGTGAGCTTGGCCCTCGGATCCTCGACCGCCGCCATGATGCCGGCCAGGTCGCCGAACTCGGCCAGCAGCTTGGCGGCCGTCTTCTCGCCGATACCGGCCACGCCCGGCAGACCGTCGCTCGGATCGCCGCGCAGCAGTGCCAGATCCGCGTACCCCCGGCCGTCGACCCCGTACTTCTCGCGCAGCACCGCCTCGTCGGTCAGCTGCAGCGTGCCGACACCCTTGAGCGGGTACAGCACACGGATCCCGCGCTCGTCGTCCACCAGCTGATAGAGGTCGCGGTCGCCGGTGACGATGTCCACCGGGCCCTTGGCGCGCGCGGTGAACGTGCCGATCACATCGTCGGCCTCGTACCCCTCGACCCCGACCCGGGCGATGCCGGCCGCGTCCAGTACGGCCTCGATGACCGGCACCTGCGGGGAGAGCGTGTCCGGCACCTGCTCCTCGTCCGGGCCGCCCTCGTGCTCCACCGCGACCCGGTGCGCCTTGTAGGTGGGGATGAGGTCCACCCGCCACTGCGGCCGCCAGTCGGCGTCCATACAGGCCACCAGCTGCTGTGGCCGGTGGTCCTTGACCAGCCGGTCGATGAAGTCCAGCAGCCCCCGCACGGCGTTCACCGGCGAGCCGTCCGGCGCCTTCACGGAGTCCGGCACGCCGAAATAGGCACGGAAGTACAGCGAGGCGGTGTCGAGAAGCATGAGTCGTCCGGTCACGCTCGCATCATGCCGTACGGCACTGACAGTCACCTGCCGTCACGGACCTGCCCCTGTGAGCTGGGCCACTTAAAAGTTTGACCAAGACGCTTCTGGAAAGGCGCGGCCTCTGTCCTGTCCACCGCGACGAGAGGTACGTGTGTCATCCAGGCTTCAGGCCGAGCACCTGTTCAAGGTGTTCGGCAGACGACCGGACCAGGCAGTGGAACGGCTGCGGCAGGGCGCCGACCGTGAGGAGCTGCGCGCCGACGGCACCACCGCCGCCGTGATCGACGCCTCCTTCGCCGTCGAGGCCGGCGAGATCTTCGTCGTCATGGGCCTGTCCGGCTCCGGCAAGTCCACCCTGCTGCGCATGCTCAACGGCCTTCTGGAGCCGACCGCGGGCCAGGTCCGCTTCGACGGCCAGGACCTGACCGCGCTCACCGACCGCGCACTGCGCGAGCTGCGCTCGAAGAAGATCAGCATGGTCTTCCAGCACTTCGCGCTCTTCCCGCACCGCAGCGTCCGCGACAACGCCGCCTACGGCCTGGACGTGCAGGGCGTGCCCCGCGCCGAGCGCGAGCGCCGCGCCGACGAGGCGCTCGCCCTGTGCGGGCTGGCCGGCTGGGAGGACTCCTGGCCCGACGAGCTGTCCGGCGGCATGCAGCAGCGCGTGGGCCTCGCCCGCGCCCTCGCCACCGACGCCGACCTGCTCCTGATGGACGAGTCGTTCAGCGCCCTGGACCCGCTGATCCGCCGCGACATGCAGGACCAGCTCCTGGAACTGCAGAAGACCCTGAAGAAGACCATCGTCGTCATCACCCACGACCTCAACGAGGCCATGCGCCTGGGCGACCGCATCGCCGTCATGCGTGACGGCCGCATCGTGCAGACCGGCACCGCCGAGGACATCCTGCTGCGCCCCGCGAACGACTACGTCGCCTCCTTCATCCAGGACGTCGACCGCTCCCGCGTGCTGACCGCCGCCGCCGTGATGGACACCGAGGTCAGCGGCGACGAGGCGAACTGCGGCTGCGAAACGGCCACCCCGGACACGCCGTTCGCCGAGCTGTGCGCGATCAGCGCCCGCCTGACCCACCCGGTCGCCGTCCTCGACGCCGACCGCGCGCTCGTCGGCGTCGTCCCCCGGCAGCGGCTCGTCGGTTTCCTCGGCGACGAACAGGGCGAACCGGCGGCGTGCGAGAACGGCGGGAAGGTGATCGCCCGTGCCTAGGCTGCACCTCGGTGACTGGGTCGACTCCGGCGTCGACTGGCTGGTCGCCCACCTGTCCTGGCTGTTCGACGCGATCCGCGCGGTCGTGGAGGGCATGTACGACGGCATCGACGCGGTCCTGACCGCCCCCGAGCCGCTCCTGCTGGCCGGCATCCTCGCGGTGGCCGCCTGGTGGCTGCGCGGCCTGGTCGCGGGCGTTCTCGCCTTCGCCGGGTTCGCGCTGGTCGACTCGCTCGACCTGTGGGACCGGGCCATGTCCACGCTGGCCCTGGTCCTCGTCGCCACCGTGATCGCCCTGGTGATCTCGGTCCCGCTGGGCATCTGGGCCGCCCGCTCCAAGGCGGTCAGCGCCGCCGTGCGGCCGGTCCTGGACCTGCTCCAGACGATGCCCTCGATGGTCCTGCTGATCCCGGCCATCCTCTTCTTCGGCCTGGGCACCGCCGCCGGTGTCATCGCCACCCTCATCTTCGCGCTCGCCCCCGGCGTCCGCATGACCGAGCTGGGCATCCGCCAGGTCGACGCCGAACTGGTCGAGGCCGCCGAGGCGTTCGGCACCACCCCGCGCGACATCCTGCTGCGCGTCCAGCTGCCGCTCGCCCTGCCGACCATCATGGCCGGCGTCAACCAGGTGATCATGCTGGGCCTGTCCATGGTCGTCATCGCCGGCATGGTCGGCACCGGAGGCCTGGGCGGCGCGGTCAACGAGGCCATCGGCCGCCTCGACATCGGCTTCGGCTTCGAGGCGGGCGTCGGCATCGTCGTCCTCGCCATCTACCTGGACCGCATGACCGGCGCCCTCGGCACCCAGCTGTCCCCGCTGGGCCGCAGGGCCGCCGCGAAGGCCCGGACGACCGCGTGGTCGTACCGCCTGCGCCCTCAGGTCGCCGTCGTCGGCGTGGTCGTCCTCGCGCTCGTCGCGGGCGGCATGGGCATCTTCGGCTCCTCCGCCGGCACCTCCCAGGCCGCTGCCACGAACGTCGGCAAGGGCAAGGAGATCAAGATCGGCTACATCCCCTGGGACGAGGGCATCGCCTCCACCTTCCTCTGGAAGGAACTGCTGGAGGAGCGCGGCTTCAAGGTCACCACCACCCAGTACGCGGCCGGCCCCCTGTACACCGGCCTCGCCACCGGCCAGCTCGACTTCCAGACCGACTCCTGGCTACCGACCACGCACGCCGAGTACTGGACGAAGTACGGCAAGCAGCTCGACGACCTCGGCAAGTGGTACGGACCCACCTCCCTGGAGCTGAGCGTCCCCTCCTATGTCAAGGACGTGAACTCCCTGGCGGACCTGAAGGACCACGCCTCCGAGTTCGGCGGGAAGATCGTCGGCATCGAGCCCAGCGCCGGCATGATGGGCCTGCTCAAGAAAAAGGTCCTCAAGGAGTACGGCCTCGAGGGCACGTACGACGTGGTCGACGGCTCCACGCCCGCGATGCTCGCCGAGCTGAAGCGTGCCTACGCCCGGAAGCAGCCGGTCGTCGTCACGCTCTGGTCGCCGCACTGGGCGTACAGCGACTACGGCCTGAAGAAGCTCAAGGACCCCCGGGGCGCCTGGGGCAAGGGCGACGGCGTGCACACCCTCGCCCGCAAGGGCTTCGCCTCCGACAACCCCCGGGCCGCCCAGTGGCTGAAGGACTTCTCGATGACCGAGAAGCAGCTCACCGGCCTGGAGGCGCAGATCCAGAAGTCCGGCAAGGGCAGGGAGCAGGACGCGGTCCGCACCTGGCTGAAGCAGCACCCGGGCCTGGTCGACACCTGGGCGCCGGTCGCCCGGGAGGGCGCCAAGAGCCGGGCGGCCGGGTGACCTGACCGGCCCGGACCGCCACCCGAGGGGTGGGCATCGCCGTACGACCGTCCGCCGGCGTGGGGCGCTGCCCACCCCTCGCGGCGTCCCGGAACCGGTCAGGCGACCTGTCCGTCCACGGGAAGGATCCGGCCAACTACAGAGCGCCATGGACCCCGCCCCGGTGGGAACACGGACGCCCGCTCCAGCCTTGAAGCAGGAGAGACCCGTCCCGCACGGCCGGCCACTGCACTGGCGAGAACCGTGAGGGTGCGGGCCCCCGGGCGTGTCAGGGATGTGACAGCCGCGTGAAACGGTTTGCCGAACATGCATAGGGTGCAGACAACTCATCAGAGGTGTGCCCGGCGACGGGCACCCGGTCGGCGACACGACGAGTGAAGGAGGGAGCCGGAGCGATGGGCGACCACAAAGAGCAGCAGCCCGTGCGGGTGGGCGCGGCCGTCCGGCGGCGTCGCCGTGCGCTGGAGCTCACCCTCGCCGTCGTGGCCGAGCGGACCGGCCTCTCGGTGCCCTTCCTCAGCCAGGTCGAGAACGACAAGGCCCGCCCGAGCCGCACCTCCCTGGAGAAACTGGCCGACGCCCTGCGCACCACCGCCGTGGAACTCCTCGCCGCCGCCGACCCCGCGGCCAGCGTGGACGTCGTACGCGCCGAGCCCGCCACCGAGGGCGACTTCGACCCGCGCACGCGTTCCCTGGTGCGCGGCCACCACCAGCTGCACGCCTCCGAGTTCACCGGCGACCACGACGCCGGCCGCGAGTTCCAGCACCGCAACGACGAGCTGATGTACGTCGCCGACGGCGCCGTCGAGATCGAGGCCGAGGGCCGCGCGTATCGCCTCGGACGAGGCGACACGCTTTACCTCACCGGCGGGGTTCGGCATCGCTGGCGGGCGACTGTCCCCGATACCAGGGTCATCGTGGTGGCGGTCGCCGAGCACATCGAGGCGGTACAGGACAGGTCTCGCTGAGAGTGGGCCGTCTCTTGTCTGCGGGTTCGTTGTGGCTGGTCGCGCAGTTCCCCGCGCCCCTCAGGGGCGCTGCCCACGCCGGGGCTGCCTAGTGCGAGTCGTCTCCCTGGTCCCGTCTCTCAGCGAGGCCGTTGCCGTGACGTTGCCCGCAGTCCTCGTCGGTGCCACCGACTGGTGCAGCCACCCGGTCGGTCTGGAGGTCGCCCGGATCGGCGGCACCAAGAATCCCAAGGTGGACCGGATCCTCGGCCTCGCCCCCGACCTGGTGATCGCCAACGAGGAGGAGAACCGCGCCGCCGACCTGGACGCCCTGCGCGCGGCGGGTCTGGAGGTGCTGGTCACCGAGGTGCGGACGGTGCCCCAGGGCTTCCGGGCGCTGGAGCGGGTGCTGGCCGCGTGCGGCGCGCCGGTACGGCCCCGCTGGCTCGACGAGGCGGAGGCGGCCTGGACCGCGCTGCCGGAGCCCGCGAGCCGCAGCACGGCGGTCGCACCGGTCTGGCGCCGCCCCTGGATGGTCCTGGGCCGCGACACCTTCGCGGGCGACGTCCTGGCCCGCCTCGGCGTGCACCACCTGTACGCCACCCACCCCGACCGCTACCCGCGCGTCCCGCTGGACGAGCTGCGGGCGGCGGCCCCGGATCTCGTCATCCTCCCCGACGAGCCCTACCGCTTCACCGCCGACGACGGTCCCGAGGCCTTCCCCGGCCTGCCCTGCGCCCTGGTCAGCGGACGGCACCTGACCTGGTACGGCCCATCGCTCGCCGAGGCGCCCCGGGTGCTGGCCGAGGCCCTGCGAGCAGCTCACCCCTGAGCAGGCCGCGCACGGTCCCGGCGGCAGCCGCCGACCAGGCGGCGACGAGGACGACGTACAGGGCGACGGCCAGGGCGTCGTACACCGCGAGCCCCGTGTGCCGGGAGAGGGCCGCCGCTCCGGTGACGCAGGTGCCCACCGGGAAGGTGAACGCCCACCAGGTCAGCGCGAACCCCATGCCCTGCCGCCGGGCCCGCACCACGTGCGTGGTCGCGAGCACCAGCCACAGCAGCGCGAACCCCATGACCGGCACCCCGTAGAGCACGGCGAACACGCCGAGACCACGGTCGTACGGGGCTGGTACGACGCCGGGAGCGTCGTCCGCGATCAGGCCGAGCGCGGTGGTGGACTGTCCGAGCGGGCCGAGGACCAGGAACAGGGTCGGGGTGAGCGCGAGGGGCAGCGGGCCGCCGGTGATCAGCCGGGCGAAGACCAGCGGCAGCATCAGCAGTGTGGCCAGCAGGCTCAGCCCGAACAGTGCGAAGCACGCCAGCAGCAGGGTCTCCCGGGGCTGTCCCGGCGGCAGGTGCGGCACGAGCAGCGGACCGAGCGCGGCCGACACCATCGGCGCGACGAGCGGCAGCAGCCAGACCGGGGTGGCCTGGGAGGGCTCGACGCGGTGCCGCACCGCCATCAGGTACGGCACGGCGACGGCGGCGGCGAGCCCGATCCCGGTACCGGCGGTGAACAGCACGGTGTCGAGCGCGACGGCCGCACCGGTGCCGATCCAGTCCCGGCCGACGGTCACGGCACCGCCGCCGACCGCGAGCAGGGCCATGGACAGGCAGCCGTAGAAGGGGGCCATGGCCGGGTCGAGGAGGTGGGCGCGGGCCTGGTCCCGGTGGTGGGTCCAGTGCCGGGCGCGGGCGGTGAGCAGGATCGTCAGCAGGACGGAGGACAGCGCCCAGACGGCCGTGCAGACCCCGCGCAGCCCGCCGAGGTGCACGGGGAGCGCGGCGCCGGCCGTGCCGACAATGCAGGTCCCCATGACGGAGGCGTACCAGTTGGGACCGAGGTGGCGGACGTGGACGGCCCGTGCGACGGGCAGAGAAGGTGCTGCGGTGACCATGACGCCAGCCTGTCGCCGCCTGTCGCCGCTGACCAGGGGGTTCGCTTCTATCAGGGCATAAGCTGGTCTTATGAGCGACCAGAACGCGACGGACGACGGCCGGCCCGGCGGCTCGCTGGCGCACCGGGTGCCGGACCTCGGCGCGCTGGAGCTGCTGCTGGCCGTGGCACGGCTGGGCAGCCTGGGGGCGGCCGCGCGCGAGGTCGGCATCACCCAGCCGGCCGCCAGCAGCCGCATCCGCTCCATGGAGCGGCAGCTGGGCGTGGCCCTGGTCGACCGTTCGCCGCGCGGCTCCCGGCTCACGGACGCGGGAGCCCTGGTGACCGACTGGGCCCGGCGGGTGGTGGAGGCGGCGGCCGCTTTCGACGCGGGCGCGCGGGCGCTGCGCGACCGGCGGGACTCGCGGCTGCGGGTCGCGGCGAGCATGACCATCGCCGAGTACCTGCTGCCGGGCTGGCTCCTCGCCCTGCACGCCGCGCGCCCCGACACGGCGGTGTCGCTGCTCGCGGGCAACTCGGCGAAGGTCGCGGAACTCCTGCTGGCCGGCGAGGCGGACCTGGGCTTCGTGGAGGGCCTCACGGTCCCGGCGGGCCTGGACTCCGCGGTCATCGCCCACGACCGCCTGATCGTCGTCACGGCCCCCGGCCACCCCTGGGCCCGCCGCCGGCGCCCGGTGACGACTCAGGAGCTGGCGGCCACGCCCCTGATCCTGCGCGAGCGGGGCTCCGGCACCCGCCAGGTCCTGGACACGGCCCTGGGCGGCCTCGCCCGTCCTCTCATCGAACTCTCCTCGACGACGGCGGTGAAGGCGTCGGCGGTCAGCGGCGCGGGCCCGTCGGTCCTGAGCGAACTGGCCGTGGGGGAGGAGCTGGCGATGCGGCGCCTGGTCGGCATCCCGGTGGAGGGGCTGTCCCTGCACCGCGACCTGCGGGCGGTGTGGCCCACGGGGCACCGGCCGACGGGGCCGGCGCGGGAGTTGCTGTCGCTGACGAGGGGGTGACCTCAGGATGCGGACCGGACGAGCGCCTGCATCACCCGCAGATCCGTCCCCATCTCCGGATGCCACTGCACTCCCAGCACCCACCCCTGACTCGACGGCAGTTCGATCGCCTCCACGGTCCCGTCCGCCGCCCAGGCCGAAACCACCAGCCCCTCACCGAGCCGCTCCACCGCCTGGTGGTGATAGGTGGGAACGGAGGTCTCCTCCGGGACGATCCCGGCGTACAGCGTCCCCGGCACCGGCTTCACCGCATGCTCCCCGAACACGCCGACGACCTCCGCGTGCCCGTCCAGATGCTGCACCAGCGTGCCCCCGAGAGCCACGTTCAGCAGCTGCATCCCCCGGCAGATCCCCAGCAGCGGCACGTTCGCCGCCAGTGCTGCGTCGATCAGTGCCAGCTCCCAGGGGTCCCGCTCCGGTGCGGGCGGCCCCGTACGCGGCGAGCGCTCGGCGCCGTACCGCGACGGATCGACATCCGGCCCGCCCGCGATCACCAGCCCGTCCAGCCGCTCCACCGCGGCGGCGGCCCGCTCGGGCGCGTCCGGCGGCAGCAGGGCGGCGAGCCCCCCGGCCCGTTGCACCAGCCTCGGATAACCGGCCGGCAGCAGTGCCGCCTCCAGCTCCCACACGCCCCAGCGCGTGCCGGTCTCCAGATAGGTGCTCACACCGATCAGCGGTCGTACGCTCACGCTGCCCTCCCAGGAATCCAAAGGTGCTCAGGCATACCTTTGCAGAGCCGGCTCAGGTCAGGAAGCCCCGCAGCAGCGCCGCCGTGCCCGCACAGTGCTCGCGCATCATCTCCCGCGCACCGTCCGCGTCCCCGTCCAGCACCGCCTCCACCAGCGCGATGTGCTGCCGCTGCGAGTGCTCCAGGTTGCGCACCAGCAGCGGAATGCAGTCCAGCAGGTCGTTGACGGTCGCCCGCACCGCCGCGTACTGCGCGGTCAGCGACGGCGAACCGCACAGCTCGGCCAGCGTCAGGTGCAGCAGCGTGTCCAGCCGCCGGTAGTCCGCGAGCGGGGCCTCGTGGGTCCGGTCCAGCGCCTCCCGCAGCCGGTCGGCCTGCTCGTCCGTCAGCCCGTGCGCCGCGCACAGCCCCGCCGCCCCCACCTCCAGCACCTCGCGGAAGCGCAGCACGTCCTCGACGTCGACCTCGGCGATCCGCCGCCGCAGCTCGTCCTCGCCGCCCGCGTCCGTGCGCGGCAGCACGAACGTTCCGCCGTACCGCCCGCGCCGGGACTCCACCAGACCCTGGTCCTGGAGCACCTTCAGCACCTCGCGCAGCGTCACCCGGCTGATCCCGAGCCGCTCCGCCAGCTCCCGCTCGGCCGGCAGCCGCTCGCCGCCCGGCACCAGACCGAGCCGCACCACCTGGAGGATCTGCTCCAACGCCTCCTCGAAGCCGTTGCCCGCCCGCACCGGCCGCAGCACCGGAGCGAGCCGGTCGTCCCCCATCTGCTCGCGGAGCCCTTGGGCTTCCGTCTCCTGCGACATGGCCGTACCCCCTTCCCAAGCAATGGTTCTCGGCAATACCTTATGGCTCCCGGCCCCGCCGCAAAACGCGAAGAAGCCGAAGGAGGCTCTCCCGTGGCAGACCGCACACCCCCGCTGAGCGTCGAGGAGCTGCACGCCCTCGTCGCCGGCGGTGAGATCGACACTGTCGTCCTGGCGTTCCCCGATATGCAAGGGCGCCTCCAGGGCAAGCGGTTCGCCGCCCGCTTCTTCCTCGACGAGGTACTCCAGCACGGCACCGAGGGCTGCAACTACCTGCTCGCCGTCGACACCGAGATGAACACCGTCGACGGCTACGCGATGTCCTCCTGGGACCGCGGCTACGGCGATTTCGCCATGCACCCCGACCTCGCCACCCTGCGCCGCATCCCCTGGCACCCCGGCACCGCCCTGCTCGTTGCCGACCTCGCCTGGAACGACGGCTCCCCGGTCGTCGCCGCCCCGCGCCAGATCCTGCGCCGTCAGCTCGACCGCCTCGCCGAGCTGGGCTACACCGCCCAGGTCGGCACCGAGCTGGAGTTCATCGTCTTCAAGGACAGCTACGAGCAGGCCTGGGACGCGAACTACCGCGGCCTGACCCCGGCCAACCAGTACAACATCGACTACTCGATCCTCGGCACCGGCCGCATCGAGCCCCTGCTGCGCCGCCTGCGCAACGACATGGCGGGCGCCGGCCTGACCGTGGAGTCCGCCAAGGGCGAGTGCAACCCCGGCCAGCACGAGATCGCCTTCCGCTACGACGACGCCCTGCGCACCTGCGACCAGCACGCCCTGTACAAGACCGGGTCGAAGGAGATCGCGGCCCAGGAGGGCGTCTCGATCACCTTCATGGCCAAGTTCAACGAGCGCGAGGGCAACTCCTGCCACATCCACCTCTCGCTCGCGGACGCCGACGGCGGCAACGCGATGGCCGGGCCCGACGGGATGTCCGACGTGATGCGGCACTTCCTCGCCGGACAGCTCGCGGCCCTGCGTGACTTCTCCCTCCTCTACGCCCCCAACATCAACTCCTACAAGCGGTTCCAGCCGGGCTCCTTCGCCCCCACGGCCGTCGCCTGGGGCCATGACAACCGCACCTGCGCCCTGCGCGTCGTCGGCCACGGCCGCTCCCTGCGCTTCGAGAACCGCCTGCCCGGCGGCGACGTCAACCCCTACCTCGCCGTCGCCGGACTGGTCGCGGCCGGCCTGTACGGCATCGAGCAGAAGCTGGAACTGCCCGAGCCCTGCCCCGGCAACGCCTACACCGCCGACTTCGAGCACGTCCCGACCACCCTGCGCGAGGCCGCCGAACTCTGGGAGAACAGCCCCGTGGCCAAGGCCGCCTTCGGCGACGAGGTCGTGGCCCACTACCGCAACATGGCACGCGTCGAACTGGAGGCCTTCGACGCCGCGGTCACCGACTGGGAGCTGCGCCGCTCCTTCGAACGCCTGTGAAAGGTCATCACGTGTCCGACCCGCACGAGCTGAAGGTCCTCAACCCCGCCACCGAGGAGGTCGTCGCCACCGTCCCCGCCGCCGACGCGGCCGAGGTGGACGCCGCGGTCGTACGGGCCTCGCACGCCCAGCCGAAGTGGGCCGCCCTCCCGCCCGCCGACCGCGCCCGCCTGCTGCGCCGCTTCGCCGACGTCGTCGACGCCCACATCGAGGAACTCGCCCAGCTGGAGGTCCGCGAGGCCGGCCACACCCTCGGCAACGCCCGCTGGGAGGCCGGCAACGCCCGCGACCTGCTGCTGTACGCGGCCGGCGGCGCCGAACGCCTCCTCGGCAGGCAGATTCCCGCCCCCGGCGGCTGGGACGTCACCTTCCACGAACCCCTGGGCGTCATCGGCGTGATCGCCCCCTGGAACTTCCCCATGCCCATCGCCGCCTGGGGCTCCTTCCCGGCGCTCGCCGCGGGCAACGCCGTCGTCCTCAAGCCCGCCGAGACCACCCCGCTGACGGCTCTGCGCCTGGCCGAACTCGCGCTGGAGGCGGGCCTGCCCGAGGGGCTGTTCCAAGTCCTCCCCGGCTACGGCCACACCGCGGGCCGGGCGCTGGTCGACCACCCCGACGTCGCCAAGATCGTCTTCACCGGGTCCACCCGCACCGGCCGCGAGGTCATGGAGCGCTGCGCCCGGCTGGTCAAGCCGGTCACCCTCGAACTCGGCGGCAAGAGCCCCAGCGTCGTCTTCGCCGACGCCGACCTCAAGGCCGCCCTCGACCCGTTCTCCTTCCTGGACAACTCCGGCCAGGACTGCTGCGCCCGCACCCGCATCCTCGTCCAGGAGTCGGTGTACGAGGAGGCCCGCGCCTTCCTCGCCGACGCGCTGGCCGCCGTCGTGGTGGGCGACCCGGCCGACGAGAAGACCCAGATGGGTCCGCTGATCTCCCGTCAGCAGCTGGACCGCGTACGGTCGTACGTCCCCGAGGACGCCCCCGCCCTGCGCGGCGGCGCCCCCGACGGACCCGGCTTCTGGTTCCCGCCGACCGTCCTGACGGGGGAGCGGCCGGACAGCGCGGCGGCCCGCGAGGAGATCTTCGGCCCCGTCGCCGTCCTGCTCCCCTTCGCCGACGAACAGGACGCGATCCGCCTGGCCAACGACACCCCCTACGGCCTGTCCGGCTCCATCTGGACCCGGGACGTGGGCCGCGCCCTGCGCGTCTCCCAGGCCGTCCGCGCGGGCAACCTGTCCGTCAACTCCCACTCCAGCGTCCGCTACTGGACCCCGTTCGGCGGCTTCAAGCAGTCCGGACTCGGCCGTGAACTCGGCCCGGACGCCCTGACCGCCTTCACCGAAACCAAGAACGTCTTCATCAGTACGGAGGGCCCCGCACAGTGACCGACTCCATCGTTTGCCGCCGCCTGGTCGGCCGTACCGCCGTCGTCACCGGAGCCGGCAGCGGCATCGGCCTCGCCGCCGCCCGCCGCCTCGCCTCCGAGGGCGCGCACGTGGTCTGCGCCGACGTCGACGAGGCCCGCGGCAAGGCCGCCGCCGACGAGATCGGCGGGATCTTCGTCAAGGTCGACGTCACCGACCCCGAGCAGGTCGAGGCGCTGTTCAAGACGGCGTACGACACCTACGGCAGCGTCGACGTCGCCTTCAACAACGCCGGCATCTCCCCGCCCGACGACGACTCCATCCTGGAGACCGGCCTGGAGGCCTGGAAGCGGGTCCAGGAGGTCAACCTCACCTCCGTCTACCTGTGCTGCAAGGCCGTCATCCCGTACATGCGCCGCCAGGGCAAGGGCTCCATCATCAACACCGCGTCCTTCGTGGCGAGGATGGGCGCGGCCACGTCGCAGATCTCGTACACGGCCTCCAAGGGCGGCGTGCTCGCCATGTCCCGCGAACTGGGCGTGCAGTTCGCCCGCGAGGGCATCCGGGTGAACGCGCTGTGCCCCGGCCCGGTCAACACCCCGCTGTTGCAGGAGCTGTTCGCCAAGGACCCGGAGCGGGCCGCGCGCCGCCTCGTCCACATCCCGCTCGGCCGGTTCGCCGAGGCCGGGGAGATCGCCGCCGCCGTCGCCTTCCTGGCCAGCGACGACTCCTCCTTCGTCAACGCCACCGACTTCCTGGTGGACGGCGGAATCTCGGGCGCGTACGTCACGCCCCTGTAGGGACAAAGGTGTACGGTCCCCAACATATGCGACAGCATCTCGCGTGGACCCTGGCAGCGGCCGCCGCCCTGGCGGCCGCGCCCACCGCAGCGGCGCCCGATCACAACTGCCCCCGGCTGACCGCCACTTGGTACGGCGCCAACCGCGCCCACCTCCAGCAGGTCATCGACGCCCGCGGAACCTGCTCCGGACACGAGGGAGCCGTCGCCGCCTTCGACTGGGACAACACGGTCACCAAGAACGACGTCACCGACGCCACCCTCTCCTGGGCCCTGCGCCACGACGAACTCCTGCGCCCCGCCCGCTGGAAGGACACCAGCGCCTGGCTGACCGACGCCGCCGACCGGGCCCTCACGGCCGCCTGCGGCACCGGCGCGGGCGCACCCCTGCGCACCTCGGCCGAGCCCCGCTGCACGGACGAGATCGTGGAGATCCGCGAGAACGGCACGACGATGAGCGGCGCCGCCGCCTTCGCGGGCCGCTGGGACCACCGGCGCACGGTCCCGCAGTACGCCTGGGTGCCCCAGCTCTTCGCCGGCCGCACCCCCGCCGAACTCGCCTCCTATGCCCGCGCCGCCCGCCGCGAGGCCCTCGCCGCCCCCGTCGGCGCGACCCGCACCCTCGGCACCCACACCGTCCCCGCCTACGTCCGCTCCTACGACCAGCAGCGCGACCTGATCCGCACCTTGCAGCGAGCCGGATTCAGGGTCTACGTCGTCTCGGCGGGCGCCGAGCCCGTCACCGAGGTCTGGTCGGGGGCCGTGGGCGTCGACGCGGCGCACACCCTCGCCATCCGCCCGGTCCTCGACGGCCGGGGCCGGATCACCGTGCGGAACGAGGGCTGCGGCGGCGTCCCGGCGACCCGGGGCGCGGTCATCCCGTACATCGACGGCAAGCGCTGCTGGATCAACCAGGAGATCTACGGCGTCCAGGGCGCCGCAGCCTGGAAGAAGCAGCCCTGGCAGCGGCGGCCCGCGCTCGCGGCCGGCGACGCCGACACCGACGTCACCTTCGTCGGCGACGCCACCGGCGCCCACCTCGTGATCAACCGCAACAAGCCGGAGCTGATGTGCCGGGCGTACGACGACGCCGACGGGCACTGGCTGGTGAACCCCATGTTCCTCGCCCCGCTGCCGCGCAGGCCGCAGCCGTACCCCTGCGCGACCGCCGCCTACACCGCTCCCGACGGCACGCACGGTCCGCTCCGGCGCACCGACGGCTCGGTGGTACCGGACCGGGCCGACACCGTCTACTGAGCGGCGCTCAGAGGAAGGTCCGCCCCTCACCCCGGTAGGTGGGCACGGTCGCCGTCACCGCGTCCCCCTCGATCAGGTGCAGCGCGTCGAACCGCTCGCACAGCTCGCCCGCCTTGGCGTGCCGGAACCACACCTTGTCACCGATGAGCAGGTCGTCGGCGGGCGAGCCGAGCAGCGGGGTCTGCACCTCGCCGGGGCCCTCCTGCGGGTCGTACCCGAGGCCCTCCGGCAGGTACGGCACCGGCAGCCGGTCGGGACCGGCGGCACCGGAGGCCGGATAGCCGCCGCCGAGCACGGTGACGACACCCACCCCGGGCCGGCGCACGACGGGCTGGGCGAACAGGGCGGCCGGGCGGCCGCTGAAGGACGTGTAGTTGTCGAAGAGCCGAGGCACGTACAACCCGGAACCGGCCGCGATCTCGGTCACGGCCTCCTCGGCGGCGGTGTGCTGCACACTGCCCGTGCCACCGCCGTTGACGAACTCCAGCTCGGGCGCCACGGCCCGCACCGCCCGCACCACGGCGCCCCGCCGCTCGGCCAGCTCGCGCCGGGCGGCGGCCTGCATCAGCCGAACCGCCCGCGAGCGAAGCGGCCGCCCGGCCACGGCGTCCCCGACCCCGGCGATGTGCCCCTCGTACGCCATGATCCCCACCAGCCGGAACCCCGGCCGCCGGGCCACGGCCCTGGCCAGCTCGGCGAGTTGGGCCGGGGCGTGCAGCGGCGAACGCCGCGCACCCACCCTGACCCGGCCGCCCAGCAGCTTCAGGGAGGTGTCCAACTCCAGGCAGACCCGCACCACTTCACGCCCGCCGTCGCGGGCCGCGTCGATGAGATCGAGGTGCGCGACGTCGTCGACCATCACGGTGACGGCGCCGGCGAGCTTGGGATCGCCGGCCAGCTCAGCGAAGCCCGCACGGTCGGCGGACGGATAGGCCAGCAGGATGTCGTCGAACCCGGAGCGGGCGAGCCACAGCGACTCGGCCAGGGTGAACGACATGAGGCCCTGGAAGCCGTCCTTGGCCAGGACACGCTCCAGCAGGGCCCGGCAGCGGACCGACTTGCTGGCGACCCGGACCGGCTTGCCGGCGGCGCGGCGGACCAGGTCGTCCGCGTTGGCGTCGAAGGCGTCCAGATCCACGATCGCGACGGGGGCGTCGAGATGGGCGGTGGCCCGGTCGTAACGGGCCCGATCAGCGGCACGCGCAGTCATGACGGAAGCCTGCCAGACAGGATTACCGCAGGGTAGGGGGACGATCCGGGCAGATGCCCCGGCCTGGCGGACTGGTTCTGTTTCTCTCCCGGACAACCCGTAGAGTGACGCGCACGTACGGCGGAACGCATCCGGCCGCATCACCTGAACCGGGATGCCGGTCCAGCCGTACGGGTATGCGTGCCCGGACGGGGTTTTCCGACCGGGCGCGGCCGAGAAGCACGACGGCCCGCGTACGAGGAAGCGGCCCGGGCACGAGGAAACGGGGGGTGCATGAGCACGGAAGCGCGCCGCGCCCCGATCCCTCCGCGCCCGTCGACTCCGCCTCCGGGCCCCGCCCAGGACACCACCCCCGGCACACCGTCACCGGGCACGCCCGCTGCCGGAAGGACCGGCGCGGGATCCGCAGCACAGGGGACCAGGCCGGAATCCGGCGGGCCGGAAGCCCTGACGGCGTCCGTCGGCCGAGGCATGGCGGGGGAGCGGTCCGCGTACGGGGCTGCCGCCGGGTCCGCCGAGATCCCGGCCGCGTACGGACCCCTCGCGGAGCCGCCCGCACGCCGAATCCCGGGGCCGCAGCACACCGCGCCCGCGCCAGGCGACGACGACCTCGACGACGAGCCCTCCGTGTTCGCACCGCGCGCTGCGCGGAGCGCGTCCGCTCAGGCGACGGGGGAGGGACAGCCACAGACCGCGCCCTCCGAGGGACCGACCGGGACCGGCCGTTCCCACGTCCCCGCCTCGCGCCCCTCCGCCGTACCGGAGGCCGCCGACCCGGTGAGCCCGCCACCGCCCCCCGCCTCGGCCCGCTTCCCCGACGCCCCACCGTCCGCGGGCCGCGAGCCGCACGACGTCGGCGCCGCTGCGACCGCGCCTCCGCGCCCGGTGCGCGTCCCTGGGGCTCAGCCCCGCCGCCCCGAGACCCCGGCGGAATCCTTGTCGGAGACGACGGCCCGGCTCCGGCCGATCCCGTCGGCGACCGGGCCGCGGCGCCCTGGGCCTGCGTCGTCCTCCGCCTCCGGGCGCCCGGGGTCGCAGGGGTCTGCCGCCGGACATCCGGGTTCCACGTCAGCCCCCGTCTCCGACCGCGAGGATCCCTCGGCGGCGCTGCGCGCGGGGTCCCGGCCGCACCGATCCGGAGCGCCTGCGGAGGCCCCGTCCGAGACGACGGCCCGGCTCCGGCCGATCCCGTCGGCACCCGGGACGCCGCTCCCGGGGTCTGCGGCCTCGCCCGCCTCCGGGCCCACGCGGGGGTCCGCTGCCGGGTACGCGGGCTCCTCGCCACTGCCCGCCCCCGACCACGAGGTTTCCTCGGCGCCGGAGCCCGCCTCCGGACGCCCTGCGTCCGCATCGGCGCCCGTCTTCGGACGCCCTGCCTCCGCATCGCCGCCCGCCCCCGGCCGCCCTGCCTCCTCACCGGCCCCCGCCCCCAGCCGCCCGGCTTCTCCGTCGCTGGTGTCGCCGCCCCTGCCCGGTGTGCGTGATCTTCGGACCGCATGGAGTCCGAGCGATCCGGCCCACCCCGCCAGCCCCCCGCCGGCTTCTCCGGATCCGGCCTTCTCCTGGAGTGCCGGGGCGGCCGCCCGGCCCGTCGTGTCCTTCGGGGATCCGGAGGGGTACGACGGGCGGATGCGGGCACGGCCGCTGGGGGTACGGGTACGGCCCCGGACCGCCGCTGCCGCCGCCTGCCTGGTCCTCGGGCTCGGCCTCATCGGCGGTGCTGTGACCGGGAGTTGGCTCACCGGAGATGATGGGGACGGCTCGGCCGGAAGCGGATTCAGCGCGGCCGCGACGCTGTGGCACAGCGTGCCCGTCGACCAGCTCTTCCCGCCCACCCTCCAGGGCACCGGAGCCGGCCCCGGCGGCGCCGACCGGTCCTGGACGCGGATCGCCGTCGCCCCGGACAGCGGCTGCACCGACGCCTTCGACCCGCTGCTGCACAAGGTCCTCGCCCCCGTCGGCTGCCAGCGCCTCCTGCGCGCCACCTACACCGACGCCACCCAGACCTACGTCACCACCGTCGGCCTGCTGTTCACCAAGGGCGACTCCGCGAGCATGTCCGCGCTCGCCGCCCGCTTCCGCGACGAGCACCTGGACCGCCGCACCGACCTGATGCCCCGGCCGTACGCCGCCAAGGGCACCGCCGCGGCCGGCTTCGGCGACAAGCAGCGCGCCACCTGGACCATCTCCGTCCTCACCGACTCCCCCGTCGTCGCCTACGCCGTCTCCGGCTGGGCCGACGGCCGCACCGTCGACTCCCCGCAGCCCGCCGCGGACGCCACCGGCTCCGCCGCCACCACGGCACCGGCCCAGGCGGGCCTCGGCAACGAGGCGCAGGGCCTGGCCGACCGTATCGAACGGCGCCTGCGCCAGACCGTCAGCTCGGCCTCGGAGAAACCTTCATGAGGCGATCGATGTCCGGCCGCCGCCGCGTGAGCGCCGCCGGCGCATCGGTGAGCCTCCTGCTCGCCGGCTCCCTCACTCTGCTGCCGTCCACCGCCGCGTACGCCGACGGCATCCGTGGCCAGCAGTGGGGCCTGTCCGCCCTCCACCTCGACGAGGCCTGGCGCACCACCAAGGGCCAGGGCGTCACCGTCGCCGTCCTGGACACCGGAGTCGAGGCCGACCACCCGGACCTGGCCGGCAACGTCCTGCCCGCCAAGGACATGATCGGCTTCGGCGCCGAGCCCGGCGACCGCACCTGGGCCCGGCACGGCACCGCCATGGCCGGCATCATCGCCGGACACGGCCACGGACCCGGCAACGCCGACGGCGTCATGGGCGTCGCCCCCGAGGCGAGGATCCTGCCCGTACGGGTCATCCTGGAGGACGGCGACTCCGCCCGCACCAAGGCCCGCACCACCCGGGGCAACGCTCTCGCCGACGGCATCCGCTGGGCCGCCGACCACGGCGCCGACGTCATCAACCTCTCCCTCGGCGACGACTCGAACTCCGCGCACCCGGAGCCGAGCGAGGACGAGGCCGTGCAGTACGCCCTGAAGAAGGGCGTGGTCGTGGTGGCCTCCGCGGGCAACGGCGGCGACAAGGGCGACCACGTCTCCTACCCGGCCGCCTACCCGGGCGTCATCGCCGCCACCGCCGTGGACAAGTACGGCACCCGCGCCTCCTTCTCCACCCGCCGCTGGTACGCCGCGGTCAGCGCGCCCGGCGTGGACGTCGTGATCGCCGACCCCGACCACAAGTACTACGAGGGCTGGGGCACCTCGGCCGCCTCCGCCTTCGTCTCCGGCGCTGCGGCACTGATCAAGGCGGCCCACCCCACCCTGGCCCCGGCCCAGATCAAGAAGCTCCTGGAGGACACGGCCCGCGACGCCCCGGTAGGCGGCCGCGACGACTCCCGAGGCTTCGGCATGATCGACCCGGCAGCAGCCCTCAGGGCAGCGGCCAAGCTCAAGCCGCGGGCCCTGCACCCGGCGTCGTACGACGAAAAGTACTTCGGCTCAGGCCCGGACGCGGCCAGGCCCACCAGCTCGGCTTCCGACTGGGCGGGCCCCTTGGCAGGCGGCATCGGCGGAGTTCTGCTGGTAGCGGGGTTCGTCCTGTGGAGAAACCGAAGGACAACTCCCTGAGGGACGCGTACTCCTACGGTGCAGAGGCGAACCCGGCCACCGCCGCCTTCGCAGCAGCCTCCACGAGAGCGATGCCCTTCGCCTGACTCGCCGTCCCCTTCGACAGCACAGCCACCAGATAATCGGCCCCGTCCACCGTCACCCGCCCGATGCTGTTCACATCCCACAGCCCCGTCGTACTACGCGGCAGCCACCCGTTCTTCAACGCCCACGAGGAACCGGCAGCCGCCGCCGACACCCCCCACCGCTGATCGGCCTCCACAGCCTTCATCAACCCCTGGACGTACGTCCGAGAGGCCGCACTCAGCAGCGACTCCTCCCCGAACACCTGCTGAAGCAACACCAGTTGATCCGCAGCCGTGGTCTGCGTCAGCCCCCACAGCTCACCGTCACCACCCGAGGTCGCCGACAGGCCGAAGCGCTCGTTCGCCGCGTCCAGACCCTCAGCCCGCCCGATCGTGTGCCACAAGGCCGTCGCGGACGCGTTGTCGCTGTTCTCGATCATCTTCGCGGCGTACGCCCTCTCCGCCGCCGTCGGCTGCCGCCCCGCGTCCTGCGCCTGGAGCAGCAGCGTGGCCAGGATGTCGACCTTGACGATGCTCGCCGTGTCGAAGGCGGCCTCGCCGTACGCGGCGCTCTGGCCGGAGTCCAGTTCCAGCACCGCCGCCGACACCTCTGCTCCGGACGGCACCGTCACCGATGCCATCGCCTTCGCCAGTGAGGCCTTGCGGTCCACAGCCGAAGGTGACGTCGCGCGTTCCACCGATGCCTCCTCGCCCGCCGCGGCCGAGGAGGAGGCCGACGGCGACGCCGCCGACGATACGGCGCCGGCACCGGAGTGCGCCCGTGCCTTCACACAGACCGTGCTGCCCGCCGTGACCCCGGCCACGGCGACGACGGCGAGTGCGGTGGACAGAAGGGGGCGGCGCCGGGCGCGGCGGGCGCGGCGACGGCCGGCTCTGGAGGACTCCATGCCCGGGATGCTCGGGGCGGGCACTGTGTGCCTCGTGGGACGGACGTGAGATCCGCGTCAGGGAAGGCTGAGATTCCTGTGAAGGGCGTGACGGCCCGGTTCCCCGGGCCCGCACAAAGCCGGCGGCATCCCCCCTATAGGGTCGGTGACCGTGGCGAACAAGAACATTCCCGACCCCGGCTTCTCCGACGACGACGGCTCCGCCGACCCCCGGCTGAGCGCCGCCCTCGCCGCCTGGGCCGAGGACCGCACGGCCGTGGGCCCGGTCCTGGAGGCGCTCCGGGGCGCCCGGCTGCTGGTGCCCGTGGTGGCCGTGCTCGGCGAGGTCGAGGAGGACGAGAACGGGCTGCGCCGCGAGAAGACCAGCGACATGGCCGTACCCACCCTGAAGGCCGGCCACCGCACCGCCCTGCCCGCCTTCACCTCCACCGACTCCCTGGCCCGCTGGGACCCGGCGGCCCGCCCCGTCGCGGTACCCCTGCACCAGGCCCTGCAGGCCGCCGCGCACGAGAAGGCGGACACCGTCGTGCTCGACCTCGCCGGACCGGTGCCCTTCGAACTGACCGGCCAGGCGCTGCTCGCCCTCGCCGAGGGCCGTACGAGCACCGATCCGCTCGCCGACCCGGCCGTCGTCGAGGCCGTGCGCGCCGCTGTGGCCGCCGAGCCCGCCGTGCTGCGCGCCCACTTCGGGCCCGGGCAGGCCGACGGGACCCTCGCCCTCGTCCTCGACCCGGCTGCCGCGCCCGCCGAGGCCGCCCGCGCGGTCGCCGGGCGGCTGGCCGCCGACGACACACTGAGGGCCCGCCTGGTGCGCGGCCTCGACCTGGCACTGCTGCCGGCCGGGACCACCCCTCCGGGCGAGCCCTTGTACGTGCGGGAGTGAAAACACCCCCGCGGCTGACCGTAGGACCGAGGCCTAGCCGTAGACCGGGCCGGTGTACTTCTCGCCCGGACCCTGGCCCGGCTCGTCCGGCACGACCGACGCCTCGCGGAACGCCAGCTGCAGCGACTTCAGGCCGTCACGCAGCGGCGCCGCGTGGAACGAGCTGATCTCGGTCGCGCTCGCGTCCAGCAGACCGGCGAGCGCGGTCACCAGCTTGCGGGCCTCGTCCAGGTCCTTGTACTTGTCGCCCTCCTCGCTCAGGCCGAGCTTCACGGCGGCGGCGCTCATCAGGTTGACGGCGACCGTCACGATCACCTCGACGGCGGGAACCTCGGCGATGTCCCGGGTCATCGCGTCGAAGTCGGTGTTCTCAGGAGGGGTCTCACTCATGCCCCACACGATAGGCGAGGGCGGCCGGGCGCCTTCATCAGCCCCACCCGGGCTCAATTAGCCCTTGTCAAGCGATCCTGCTAACCTTGTTGACGACCGGCCGGACACTACTGTGCTCGGCCCACAAGTGGAGGCTCCGATCTCCCACCTGACCGTCCCCCGGGACGGCGGGTCACCCGGTCAGGCGGCCACCATCGTTCCGTACGGACGATGGAGCCGCCCGAGTCGCGCCCCGCGGTCATCGCGGCGGTGCTCCGGTTGGTATGGGAGCCCCGCCTGTGATCGTCCGGGGCATTTTTTGTGCTTCGGCGCGGTTAGGTCTAACGAAAAGAGACGTACGCGGCTGTCCGCCAGACCGCCGTGTGGTGCTACCGAGGAGGATCCATCAGCGCCGAGCCCCGCATCAACGACCGGATTCGCGTTCCCGAGGTGCGACTTGTCGGTCCCAGTGGCGAGCAGGTGGGCATCGTCCCCCTGGCCAAGGCACTGGAGCTTGCGCAGGAGTACGACCTGGACCTGGTCGAGGTCGCGGCGAACGCCCGTCCGCCCGTGTGCAAGCTCATGGACTACGGGAAGTTCAAGTACGAGTCGGCCATGAAGGCCCGTGAGGCGCGCAAGAACCAGGCGCACACGGTCATCAAGGAGATGAAGCTCCGGCCGAAGATCGACCCGCACGACTATGACACCAAGAAGGGTCACGTCGTCCGGTTCCTCAAGCAGGGCGACAAGGTCAAGATCACGATCATGTTCCGTGGTCGCGAGCAGTCCCGGCCCGAGCTGGGCTACCGACTGCTGCAGCGTCTCGCGGAGGACGTCCAGGACCTCGGTTTCGTCGAGTCGAACCCGAAGCAGGACGGCCGCAACATGATCATGGTCCTCGGTCCGCACAAGAAGAAGACCGAGGCAATGGCCGAGGCTCGCCAGGCGCAGGAAGCCCGTAAGGCGGAGGCGAAGGCCAACCCCGGTCGTTCGCAGAACGCTGCCGAGGCTGAGGCGCCCGCCGAGGAGCCCGCCGAGGCGTGATCCCGGGGGACGCCAGTCCCCAAGGATGTAACCGATAGAAGAGCGACGCTCCACCGTGCCCGGTTTTCGTGACCGGGCACCGGAGCGCCACCCGACGAGGAGATACGGCGCTATGCCGAAGAACAAGTCGCACAGCGGTGCCAGCAAGCGCTTCAAGGTCACCGGCTCCGGCAAGGTGCTCCGTGAGCGCGCCGGCAAGCGCCACCTGCTTGAGCACAAGTCGTCCCGCGTGACGCGTCGCCTCACCGGCAACGCCGAGATGGCCCCGGGCGACGCCGCGAAGATCAAGAAGCTTCTCGGCAAGTGACGTACCGGCGCTTGAATCCGAGCGCCGTACGCCAGGACCGGGACCCAGTCGTTTCCGGGTCGTGTGAGTACCCCCACGACCCCGCTACAAGGAGTTAACAAGTGGCACGCGTCAAGCGGGCAGTCAACGCCCACAAGAAGCGCCGGGCGATCCTCGAGCAGGCCTCCGGCTACCGCGGTCAGCGTTCGCGCCTCTACCGCAAGGCCAAGGAGCAGGTCACCCACTCGCTGGTCTACAACTACAACGACCGCAAGAAGCGCAAGGGCGACTTCCGTCAGCTGTGGATCCAGCGCATCAACGCCGCTGCCCGCGCCAACGGCATCACCTACAACCGCTTCATCCAGGGTCTGAAGGCCGCGAACGTCGAGGTCGACCGCAAGATCCTGGCCGAGCTGGCCGTGAACGACGCGAACGCCTTCGCGGCGCTCGTCGAGGTCGCGCAGAAGGCGCTGCCGTCGGACGTCAACGCGCCCAAGGCTGCGTGACGCTGCGCTGGCTTCAGGCCGACGTGACTGTGCGGACCCGCGGGTTTTTGCCTGCGGGTCCGTTGCGTTGTGCGGTGCGGGTCGGTACGGCACCGCCGACGGCCGCCGCCGTGGTTGATCGCCGTTGCGGCGGAGAAAAGATGCCGAACCCAAGCTGCTGAAGGAAGAAACATGCCCCCCGTCAGCCCCGAGCTGATCTCCCCCCGGTCCGCCCGTGTGAATGCCGCCCGGCGGCTCGCCAAGCGGAACTTCCGGGGCAAGGACCGGCTGTTTCTCGCGGAGGGGCCGCAGGCCGTCAGGGAGGCGGCCGGGCATCGTGCCGACGGCACCCCGACCCTTGTCGAACTGTTCGCCACGGTCGAAGCCGCGGAGCGGTACGCCGACATCATCGGGGAGGCGCGACAGGCCGGCGCCCGGGTGCACCTCGCCTCCGAGGACGTCATCGCCGACATCTCCACCACCGTCACCCCGCAGGGGCTGGTCGGTGTCTGCCGGTTCCTGGACACGCCCTTCGAGGACATCCTCGCCGCCCGGCCCAGGCTCGTCGCCGTGCTCGCCCACGTCCGCGACCCGGGCAACGCCGGGACCGTGCTGCGCTGTGCCGACGCCGCCGGCGCCGAGGCCGTCGTCCTCACCGACGCCTCCGTCGACCTGTACAACCCGAAGGCCGTACGTGCCTCCGTGGGCTCCCTGTTCCATCTGCCCGTCGCCGTCGGCGTACCCGTCGAGCGGGCCGTACAGGGGCTGAAGGAGGCCGGTGTGCGGATCCTCGCCGCGGACGGGGCCGGTGACCGCGACCTCGACGAGGAGCTGGACAAGGGGACGATGGGCGGGCCGACCGCCTGGGTGTTCGGCAACGAGGCCTGGGGGCTCCCCGAAGAGACCCGCGCCCTCGCGGACGCCGTCGTACGCGTCCCCATCCACGGGAAGGCCGAGAGCCTGAACCTCGCCACGGCCGCCGCCGTATGTCTCTACGCATCGGCCCGTGCACAGCGCGCCCGCGAAGGGTGCCGCTCCGTCACCGAGAGCTAGTAGGGTGGCCAGCTCGGGGCCCTGCGCCGGCTGAGAGGTGAGGTACGGGGATGAGCGTGGTCGGCACGAGCACTGCGCCGGACGGGCGGGACGTGCGCCGCACACCCGCGCCCCGGCACGGCGACCGCATCGAGACCGGCCTCGGCATCGACCCCGACCAGCTGCCCGACGGCCTCGTCGTCGCCGACGAGCACGGCCGGGTCATCTGCTTCAACGCCGCCGCCGCACGCATCACCGCCCTGAGCGCCGCCGACGCCCTCGGGCAGCCCCTGGAGAAGGCCCTGCCGTTAGAGGACCTGGAGGGCAGGCGCTGGTGGCAGCTCACCGACCCCTACGGCGGCCTCGCCATCCGGGTCCGGCAGCCCGAGCGCAACCTGCTGCTCCCCTGCGGGCGGGAAG
Source organism: Streptomyces cellostaticus (assembly GCF_001513965.1). Lineage (GTDB taxonomy): Bacteria > Actinomycetota > Actinomycetes > Streptomycetales > Streptomycetaceae > Streptomyces > Streptomyces cellostaticus. Next base: position 145,884 of record NZ_KQ948019.1, read on the forward strand.
TACTGGTCTGCGCGCGGTACGTGCGCACCGAGCCCCTCGGGCCCGTCCACCGCGTCATCGTCTCCCTGCGCGACACCGAGGCCCGGCGCCGCACCGAACGCAGCCACGCCGAGCTGATCGCCACCGTCGCCCACGAGCTGCGCTCGCCGCTGACCTCCGTCAAGGGCTTCACCGCCACGCTCCTCGCCAAGTGGGCACGCTTCACCGACGACCAGAAACGGCTGATGCTGGAGACCGTCGACGCCGACGCCGACCGGGTCACCCGGCTCATCGCCGAGCTGCTGGACATCTCCCGGATCGACAGCGGGCGGCTGGAGGTCAGGCGCCAGCCCGTGGACATAGGCGCGGCCGTCGGCCGGCACATCCAGGCCTACGTCGCCGCCGGGCAGCCCGCCGACCGGTTCCTGCTCCGCATCGAGCAGCCGCTGCCCGCCCTGTGGGCCGACCCCGACAAGGTCGACCAGGTGCTCAGCAACCTGCTGGAAAATGCCGTGCGCCACGGCGAGGGAACCGTCACCATTGACGTCACGCCCTCGGCATCCCCGCGCGAAGGCGAGGAAACCGGCACGTCCGTCACGGTGAGCGACGAAGGGCCCGGCATCCCGGAGGAATCCATGAACCGCGTCTTCACCCGCTTCTGGCGGGGCAGCAAGCGCGGCGGCACGGGACTCGGTCTGTACATCGTCAAGGGCATCGTCGAGGCCCACGGCGGCACCATCACGGTCGGACGCGCCTCCGTCGGCGGCGCCGAATTCCGATTTACGTTGCCCGTGGGGGCCCCGGCCTATCTGGCCTGAGGCGCCCGCGGGCGCATTCGTCTGTCTCCACCCCGTTAGACTCGGCCTTTGGCACCTTTGTGTCCTGCACGCGGCCCTCAGAGAGTCTCAGAGTCGGTGACGGGGACCTCCAGCCAGCCAATCGGAAGCACGGGAAGAGATGTCGGCACCGAATAAGTCGTACGACCCTGTAGAGGTCGAGGCGTTGAAACCGGAAGAGATCGAGCGCATGCGGGACGAGGCGCTCGCCGCCTTCGTCGCAGCGAGCTCCCTCGACGCGCTCCACGAGGCCAAGGTCGCCCACACCGGCCCCGCCTCCCCGCTGGCCCTCGCCAACCGCGAGATCGGCGCCCTGCCCCCGCACGCCAAGGCCGAGGCCGGCAAGCGCGTCGGCATGGCCCGCGGCGCCGTGAACAAGGCCCTCGCCGCCCGCCAGGTGGAGCTGGAGGCCGAGCGCGACGCGCGCGTGCTGGTGGAGGAGGACGTCGACGTCACGCTGCCCCACGACCGCGTCCCGGCCGGCGCCCGGCACCCGCTGACCACGCTCTCGGAGCGCATCGAGGACGTCTTCGTGGCCATGGGCTACGAGGTCGCCGAGGGCCCCCAGGTCGAGGCCGAGTGGTTCAACTTCGACGCGCTCAACATCGGTCCGGACCACCCGGCCCGCGGCGAGGCCGACACGTTCTTCGTGCAGGGCCCGGACGGCGGCACCGAGTCCGGTGTCGTGCTGCGCACCCACACCTCTCCGGTCCAGATCCGCTCCCTGCTCGACCGCGAGCTGCCGGTGTACGTGATCTGCCCGGGCCGCGTGTACCGCACCGACGAGCTGGACGCCACGCACACCCCGGTCTTCCACCAGGTCGAGCTGCTCGCCGTGGACGAGGGCCTGACCATGTCGGACCTCAAGGGCACCCTGGACCACATGGTCCAGTCGCTGTTCGGCGAGGGCATGAAGACCCGGCTGCGCCCGAACTTCTTCCCCTTCACCGAGCCGTCCGCCGAGATGGACATGCTCTGCTACGTCTGCAAGGGCGAGTCCGTCGGCAACCCCGACCGGCCCTGCCGCACCTGCTCCAGCGAGGGCTGGATCGAGCTGGGCGGCTGCGGCATGGTCAACCCGCGGGTGCTGGCCGCCTGCGGCGTCGACCCGGAGAAGTACAGCGGCTTCGCCTTCGGGTTCGGCATCGAGCGGATGCTGATGTTCCGCCACAACGTCGAAGACATGCGAGACATGGTCGAGGGTGACGTCCGGTTCACCCGGCCGTTCGGGATGGAGATCTGATGCGGGTCCCGCTTTCTTGGCTGCGGGAGTACGTCGACCTGCCGGCGACCGAAACCGGCCGTGACGTCCAGGCCAAGCTCATTTCGGCAGGCCTCGAGGTCGAGACCGTCGAGCAGCTCGGCGCCGACCTCAAGGGTCCGCTGGTCGTCGGCCAGGTGCTCACCATCGAGGAGCTGACGGAGTTCAAGAAGCCGATCCGCTTCTGCACCGTCGACGTCGGCCGGGCCAACGGCACCGGCGAGCCCCAGGAGATCGTCTGCGGCGCCCGTAACTTCTCCGTCGGCGACAAGGTCGTCGTGGTCCTCCCGGGCGCCGTGCTGCCCGGCGACTTCGCGATCGCCGCGCGCAAGACGTACGGCAAGACGTCCCACGGCATGATCTGCTCCAGCGACGAGCTGGGCATGGGCGACGACGGCAACCACGGCATCATCGTGCTGCCGCCGGAGACCGAGGTCGGCAAGGACGCCATCGAGCTGCTGGAACTGGTCGACGAGGTCCTCGACATCGCCGTCACCGCCAACCGCGGCGACTGCCTGTCCATCCGCGGCGTCGCCCGCGAGACCGCCATCGCCTACGGCCTGCCGCTGCGCGACCCGGCCCTGATCGACGTACCGGCCCCGAACGCCTTCGGCTACCCGGTCCAGGTCGGCGACCCGATGGGCTGCGACCGCTTCACTGCCCGCACGGTCACCGGTCTGAGCCCCGAGGCGCGCTCCCCGATCTGGCTGCAGCGCCGGCTGCAGAAGGTCGGCATGCGCCCGATCTCGCTCGCCGTCGACGTCACCAACTACGTGATGATGGAGCTGGGCCAGCCCCTGCACGCCTACGACCGCGGGCTGGTCCAGGGCACCATCGGCGTGCGCCGGGCCGAGGAGGGCGAGAAACTCGTCACCCTCGACGGCGTCGAGCGCAAGCTGCACGCCGAGGACCTCGTCATCACCGACGAGCGCGGCCCGATCGGCCTCGCCGGCGTCATGGGCGGCGCCAACACCGAGATCGCCGACCACGACGATCTGGAGAACGCCACGTCCGACGTGGTCATCGAGGCCGCCCACTTCGACGCCGTCTCGATCGCCCGTACGGCGCGTCGCCACAAGCTGTCCTCGGAGGCCTCCCGCCGCTTCGAGCGGGGCGTGGACCCGCAGGCCGCCTCCGCCGCGGCCCAGCGCACCGTCGACCTGCTCGTGCTCCTCGCGGGCGGCACCGCCGAGGCCGGCGTCACCGAGGTCATCGCGCCCTCCGCTCCGCACACGATCACCGTCCCGGCGAACCACCCGGACAAGGTCGCGGGCGTGGACTACGGCCGCGAGATCGTCGTACGACGGCTCCAGGAGACCGGCTGCGACGTCTACGGGCAGGACGAGCTGATCGTCACCGTCCCGTCCTGGCGGCCCGACCTGACCGACCCCAACGACCTGGCCGAAGAGGTCATCCGTCTCGAGGGCTACGAGAACCTGCCCTCCACACTGCCCAAGCTCCCCTCGGGCCGCGGCCTGACCCACCGGCAGCGGCTGCACCGCCGGGTCGGCCGGGCACTGGCCGGCGCGGGCTACGTCGAGGCGCCGAACTACCCGTTCATCGGCGAGCAGGTCTTCGACCAGCTCGGCCTGGACGCCGACGACCCGGCCCGCCGCGTCGTGAAGCTGACCAACCCGCTCAACGACGAGGAGCCCGCGCTCCGTACGACGCTGCTGCCGGGCCTGCTGGGTGCCCTGCGGCGCAACGACGGGCGGGGCTCGCACGATCTGGCCCTGTTCGAGACGGGCCTGGTCTTCCAGCCGCACGAGGAGCAGCGCGTCGCCGGGCATCTGCCCGTCGACCGGCGTCCCACCGACGAGGAGATCGCCGAGCTGAACGCCGCGCTGCCCGAGCAGCCGCGGCACGTGGCCGTCGTCCTCGCGGGCGCTCGCGAGCAGGCCGGCTGGTGGGGCGGTGGCCGTCCGGCCGGGTGGGCCGACGCGGTCGAGGCGGCGCGCGCCGTCGCGCGTGAGGCCGGTGCGGAGCTGGTGGTGCGCAAGGGGCAGTACGGTCCTTGGCACCCCGGCCGCTGCGCCGAGCTGGTGGTCGTCGCCGACGGCGCGGAGAAGGTCGTGGGCCGCGCGGGAGAACTGCACCCGCGCGTCCTCAAGGCCCTGGGGCTGCCCGAGCGCACCTGCGCGATGGAGCTGGACCTGGACGCCCTGGAGGCGGTGGGCGACGGCGCCCCGCAGGCGCCGAGCATCTCCACCTTCCCGGTTGCCACGCAGGATGTCGCCCTCGTGGTCGACAAGCCCGTTCCCTCGGCCGAGGTCGAGGCGGCGCTGCGTGAGGGTGCGGGTGAGCTCCTTGAGTCCATTCGGCTGTTCGATGTGTACGAGAACGCGGAGCAGCTGGGTGACGGGAAGAAGTCGCTGGCCTATGCGCTGCGGTTCCGGGCGGGTGATCGTACGTTGACCGTGGATGAGGCTTCTGCTGCTCGGGATGCGGCTGTTGCTCTTGCGGGCGAGCGTACGGGGGCTGTCCTGAGGGGCTGAGCTCCCCGCGCCCCTAGGGGGGTTCCCGTGCCGCCAGCTGCATAAATGCGGGTTTGCTCAGGGTGGGCTCACTCATTCGAGTGGGAACTGGCGGTGATCTGGTCCTTCCGGGCCATGGCTCTGGACAGAATCGGACCGGCCTTTCGGGGTCGGTCCGTCTGCTCTGTCAGGGCCCACATGGGGGACCAGAGGCATGATCCGCATCAAGGCACGGGCACCCACCACGCAGGGAGCCGTACTGCCCACGCTCTGGGGAGCCGTGGCGGTCGCCTACAAGTTCGGCTGCCCGCTCGCCCAGCAGGGCGGGCTCGGTGCACGCATCGTCACCAGCGCCGTGTTCCTCGCGGTCGGTACCGGACTCATATTCCACGTCCGCCGTGCCCTGCTGCGCGAACTGAGGCAGGCCCGCCGGGTCGCCGGTGCCGCGCAGAGCGTGGTCCTGCGGCCGCTGCCGGCTCGCCTCGACGGTCTGAACGTCGCCGCGGCCCAGCTGTCCGCCGACCGCGGCGCGACGATCGGCGGCGATCTGTACGAGGCGGTCGCCACCGAACACGGGGTCCGGGTGGTGATGGGCGACGTGCGCGGCCACGGCCTCGGCGCCCTCGGCACCGTCGCCGCCGTGCTCGGCAGCTTCCGTGAGGCGGTGCACGACGAGCCCGACCTCGGCTCCGTCCTGCGGAGACTGGAGCGCGCCCTGGCCCGGCACCTGCGCGAGCGGTCCCGTGCCGAACACCCGTCGAACGGTGCCCAGGACCCGGACAACCCGGTCGCCGAGGAGTTCGTCACCGTCCTGCTCCTGGAGATCGGCCGGGACGGTGAACTGCGCGCCCTCAACTGCGGTCATCCCTGGCCGTATCTGGTCAGCGGCACCCGGGTGGAGCCACTCACCCGAGCCGATCCGCTCCCGCCCCTGGGCCCGTTCCCGCTGCCGGCGGAACTGGAGGCCCGCCCGTGCGGCCACCTCCTCCCCGGCGAGTCCCTGGTTCTCTTCACGGACGGAGCGGAAGACGCCCGGGACGCACGCGGCCGCTTCTTCTCCCTGCCGGCAGTGCTGCGTGAGGCCGTACACGACCACCCGCTCTCGGCCCAGACGATCCTTCGTACGGTCTTCAGGGCCCTTCTGCACCACACGGCGGGCACACCCACGGACGACATCGCGGTACTGGTCCTGCGGAACGACCGAAGGAACGTCGCCGTACCAGGGACGCGGGCAACTGCGCGACAAGCCCCCACAGACCGGCAGCCGACGACGTACCGATAGCGGCACCCCGGGACTCGCAAAACGGCCAAGCCGCCGCTTTCTGAGGGGGAGCCGACGGCTTGGCCAGCCTCTTGCGAGGACTTTCAGTCAACCGGCAGAACACGCTCCGCGACAGTGCGCACACACTGCGGATGCGGGCACTCCGTTCACACCCCGTGTGAAAGCGGACGCACTACGCTGACGGCACCAGGCGACTCGGGGGGCAATCCCATGCAGCCCAATACTCTGCTCGACGCGATCCTGGACGAGGCGGGGATCTCACACGCCGGTCTCGCCGCCCACGTCAACCAGGCGGGCCGGAAACGCGGCCTTGCGCTCCGCTACGAACACACCGCCGTGGCACGGTGGCTGAAGGGCCAGCGGCCACGCGGCCAGGTGCCCGACCTGATCTGCGAGGTGCTCGCAGGACGACTGCACCGGCATGTCACCCTGGACGACATCGGCCTCGGGGTGCCGGGCGAGCCCAGCACCCCGCACGCCGGCTCGCTCTCCGGCTTCGTGGAGCGGGCCACCGCGCTGTGGCGCTCGGACGAACAGCAACGGGCGCATGTGCTCGGCGCTCCCGCGGTCACCGGCACCCCCGCCGTCATGCCGGTGTGGGAGTGGGAGAACCCGCCCGAGGACGTGGACGTCTCCCGGGGCGGCCGGCACCGGGTCACCGCCGCCGACATCGAGATGCTGCGGGCCGCCCGCACCCACTACGAGCAGATGTACCGCAAGGCCGGCGGCATCGCGACCCGCACCCGGATCGTCGGCTTCCTCAACGCCGAGGCGGCGCCGCTGCTGCGCGGCAGCTACACCGACGCCACCGGCCGCCAACTGCACCGGGCCACCGGCGGGTTGGTGGCGATCGCCGGTATCTGTGCCTACGACTCCGATGCGCACGGCCTCGCCCAGCGCTACTTCCACCAGGCGCTCAGGCTGGCCAAGGCCAGCGGGGACCGGGGGCTCGGGGCGTACGTGATCGCGCTGCTGGTCAACCAGGCGCTGTTCATGCGGGAGTACCGGCAGGCCGTCGCCTTCGCCGAGGCCGCGCTGCGCGCCGCCGGCAAGCACATCACCCCGGCCCTCGCCTCCGACCTGTACGCGATGCAGGCCAAGGCGTACGCCCACCTCGGCGACAGCAGCAGCGCGCTGTCCTGCATCCGCCGGGCCGAGACGGCCGCCGACCGCATCCGGCGCGGATACGAGCCCGACGAGACCGGCTACGTCCAGCCCGGCCTCGTCAACGTCCAGGTGGCCGAGGCGTTGCTGAGCCTCGGCGAACTCGCCGCCGCCCGGGAGCATGCGGCGGCCGCGGTCGACAACCCCGCCCACGACCGGGGCCGGGTGCACCGGCTCGCCATGCTCAGCACGATCGAACTGCGCCAGGGAAACGCCGACAACGCGGTGGCCACGGCCGTGCAGATGGCCGAGCAGGCCCGCGGGATGGAGTCCCAGCGGCTGCGCGACAGACTCCGCGCGGTGCGCGAGCACCTGGTGCGCTGCGGCTCGGCCGGAACCGCCGAAGCCGCCGAACTCATCGACGGCGCACTGCGCGTACCGCTGTAGGCACACTGTAGGTACACAGTCCCTGCTGCGATATTGCCACTTACTCGGCGGAAGGTGGCAGAACCGTGCAGTGGACGAAACAGAACGAACAAACTGTGTACGAAAATCGCTGGTTCAGCGTCAATCTCGCAGATGTCGAGCTGCCGGACGGCCGGCACCTCGACCACTTCCTGATCCGGCTGCGGCCGGTCGCCGTCGCCACGGTGGTCAACGAGGCGGGCGAAGTCCTGCTCCTGTGGCGCCACCGGTTCATCACCGACAGCTGGGGCTGGGAACTGGCCGCAGGTGTGGTGGAGGACGGCGAGGACATCGCCAGCGCGGCCGCCAGGGAACTGGAGGAGGAGACCGGCTGGCGGCCGGGACCCCTGCACCACCTGATGAGCGTGGAGCCGTCCAACGGCCTCACCGACGCCCGGCACCACATCTACTGGTCCGACCGGGGCGAGTACGTCGGACATCCCGTGGACGACTTCGAGTCGGACCGCCGTGAATGGGTCCCCCTCAAAGTCGTCCCCGACCTGATCGCCCGAGGGGAGGTCCCGGCCGCCAACATGGCGGCCGCGTTACTCCTGCTGCATCACCTGAGGCTCGCCGATGCCTAGTGGGCCAGCGCCTGCCAGACCGTCACGACCAGCGCTCCCAGAGCCGTGAGCGCGGCGACCGAGGGCAGTGGCCAGCGTGCGTGTTCCAGTGAACTCATGCGGGTGTGCAGCTCGTCCACTTCCTTGGCGGTCTCCTTGGTGCGGTGACTGAGCAGGGCGAGTCCTCCCTCGACTCGGGCGTACGCCACGTCGAGGCGGCGCCGTAACTCTGCGAGTTCTCCATGGACCACGGGATGCTCTGGATCGGCGGTCACGTGTCCACTCCTTTCCGTAGTCGAACGTGGTTGTTCCGCATCCCTTGCATGCGCATGAAGAGTGAACTCGCCTGGTGGGCGCCTGGGGAGAGTGTGCGAAGGGCATATGCGTGCCCGGCGCGCACACGGTGTGTGAAACAGATGGGCCCGGCACCGAGTTCGGTGCCGGGCCCGTAGGGCGTCGCTCTTCGTAATCAGCCGTAGGTGTAGAAGCCCGAGCCGGTCTTCCGGCCGAGCCGCCCCGCCTCGACCATGCGCTGGAGCAGCGGGGGAGCGGCGTACAGCGGCTCCTTGTACTCGGCGTACATCGAGTTGGCGATGGAGACGATGGTGTCCAGGCCGATCAGGTCGGACAGCTTCAGCGGGCCCATCGGGTGGGCGCAGCCCATCTCCATGCCGTTGTCGATGTCCTCGCGGCTCGCGATGCCCGACTCGAACATCCGGATCGCGGACAGCAGGTAGGGCACCAGCAGCGCGTTCACGACGAAGCCGGAGCGGTCCTGGGCGCGGATGGCGTGCTTGCCGAGCGCCTTCTCGGCGAACATCTGGGCGCGGCTGAGGGTGCCCTCGGAGGTGGTGAGCGCCGGGATCAGCTCGACCAGCTTCTGCACCGGGGCCGGGTTGAAGAAGTGGATGCCGACCACGTGGTCGGGGCGCGAGGTGGCGACCGCCAGCTTCACCAGCGGGATGGAGGAGGTGTTGGAGGCCAGGATCGCGTCCGGCCGGGTCACCACCTGGTCGAGCACCTGGAAGATCTCCGTCTTCACCTGCTCGTTCTCCACGACGGCCTCGATCACCAGATCGCGGTCGGCGAACTCGCCGAGGTCGGTGGTGAAGCTGAGGCGCGCCAGCGTGGCGTCCCGCTCCTCCTCTGTGATCTTGCCGCGCTCGGCGGCCTTGGCCAGGGAGTTGAACAGCCGGGTACGGCCGATCTCCAGGGCCTCGCCGGTGGTCTCGGCGACCTTCACGTCCAGTCCCGCGCGGGCGCACACCTCGGCGATGCCCGCGCCCATCTGGCCGCAGCCCACGACTCCGACGCGCTCGATGTCGGTCACATCGTTCCCTTCGCTGGTGTTCTCCGGCTCCGGCAGGACCTCCGGGTTTCGGCGCCTGCTCCGATCGTGCACGTTACCGCCAAGTATCGATGATCGATCGCCCGGGTGGGGGCATCCTGGGGCGCGGAACGATCCGTGACGGAGCGGATCCGGAGCGTATGGGGGTGTGCAGATGGGGCGGATGTCACGTCGTGCGTTCGCGTTGGCGGCGCTGTCGACGCTGGCGATGGCCCAGGGTGCCGCGGCGGCGCCGGGCCGGCGGGGTCCGGACGGCCCATGGACGGGGGCGGCCGCCGAGATGCGGGGCGTGTGGCTGGCGACCGTGGCCAACCGCGACTGGCCCTCGCGCGCGGGCCTCACGGCCGCCGCGCAGCGCACCGAGCTGATCGCGCACCTCGACAGGGCGGTCCGTGACCGGCTCAACACAGTGGTCCTCCAGGTACGGCCCACCGCGGACGCCCTGTGGCCCTCGCCGTACGAGCCCTGGTCCCAGTACCTCACCGGCACCCAGGGCGAGGACCCGGGCTGGGACCCCCTGGGCACCGCCGTGCGGGAGGCCCACGCCCGGGGCCTGGAACTGCACGCCTGGTTCAACCCGTACCGCATCGCCAACCACACCGACCCGGGCCGGCTGGCCGCCTCGCACCCGGCGCGCCGGCACCCGGACTGGGCGGTGCCCTACGGCGGGAAGCTCTACTACAACCCGGGCCTGCCCGAGGTCCGCGCCTTCGTGCAGCAGGCCATGCTCGACGCGGTCGGCCGGTACCCGGTCGACGCCGTCCACTTCGACGACTACTTCTACCCGTACCCGGTCGCGGGCCAGACCTTCGACGACGACGACGCCTACGACGAGTACGGCGGCGACTTCCCCAGCCGGGCCGCCTGGCGCCGCGACAACATCGACCAGCTGGTGAAGGAGATGGCGGCGGGCATCAAACGGGTCCGCCCCGGCACCCGGTTCGGGGTCAGCCCTTTCGGGGTGTGGCGCAACGCCACGACCGACTCCCGCGGCTCGGACACCCGGGCGGGCGTGCAGACGTACGACGATCTGCACGCGGACACCCGTAGGTGGGTGCGCAACCACTGGATCGACTACATCGTCCCGCAGCTGTACTGGCACATCGGCAACGCCGCCGCCGACTACGCGACCCTGGTCGACTGGTGGGCCCAGGTCGCCAAGGGCACGAAGACACGGCTGTACCTCGGCGAGGCGCTGTACAAGGCGGGGGCCGCAGGACAGCCCCCGGCCTGGCGGGACCCGGTCGAGCTGTCCCGGCACCTCACGCTGGCCGCCGGATATCCGCAGGTGCGCGGGCACGTGTTCTTCGCCGCCAAGGACGTGGCTGCGGATCCGATCGGGGCGATGGCGCGGGTGGTCGCCGACCACTACGGGCAGCCGGCGAAGCCACCGCGCTGATCTACTGCTTTTCCTTTTCCTTGTGCTTGACCTGGCAGTCGGGGCCGGGGGACATCACGGCCTCGTGTCCGTCCGGGAAGCGGACGCGGTAGGGCGGGTTGCCCTCCGGGCCCAGCACTTCCACGACTTCCGAGACATGGTCGTGTTGGCCGACCACCCTGCCGTGCTGGACAAGCTTGTCACCCACGCTTGCGCGCATTAGGCCCTCCTCACGGTCACGACCGTTGGGTGACGGCGATGCAGACGAGCACGGCGACGGCGGTCAGCGGAGCGGCCGCCGTGAGGTGCTCGCCCAGCAGCAGCGCCGACCACACCAGTGTGAGCAGCGGCTGGGCCAACTGCAACTGGCTGGCCTTCGGAATCCCGATGGCCGCCATGCCGCGGTACCAGACGACCAGCCCGAGGAACTGCGAGACCACCGAGACCCACAGCAGGCCCGCCACGCCGTGCCCGGTCAGCTGCACCGGCTCGTACGACAGCGCCAGCGCGGCGCCCGGCACGCTCAGCGGCAGACACAGCACCAGCGCCCAGCCGATGACCTGCCAGCCGGGCATGACCCGGGCCAGCCGCCCGCCCTCGGTGTACCCGGCCGCGCACACCAGCAGCGCGGCGAACAGGTAGCCGTCGGCGGCGTCGAGCGCGCCGCCGCTCTGGCCGAGGGTGAAGGCGAGCACGGCCGCGGCACCCGCCAGCGCCGCCAGCCAGAACCGCCGCGAGGGCCGGTGGCCCATGCGCAGCGCCGAGCAGACGGCGGTGGTCAGCGGCAGCAGGCCCACCACGACGGCGGCGTGCGAGGTGGTCGAGGTCTGCAGGGCGAGCGTGCTCAGCAGCGGGAAGCCGAGTACCACACCGACGGCGACGACCGCGAGGCCCGGCAGATGCCGGCGGTCGGGTAGCGGCACACGCAGCACCAGCAGACACCCGCCCGCGACGAGCGCCGCGAGGACGCTGCGCACGGCCACCAGGGACCAGGGGCCGAAGCTCTCCAGGCCCCATGCGGTGGACGGGAAGGTGAGGGAGAAGGCGATCACGCCGAGGGCGGCCTGCCCGGTGCCGAAGGACCGGTGCTCGCGGGGGGCGGTGACCGCTATCGCCGTCGTGGTAGTAGCGCTACTCTGTGCTCTCATGCATGAGCGTAGCAGTGTCGGCGAACTGGCAGAACAGCTACGACGGGAACTAGACCGCTACTCACCTGGTGGAAAGCTCCCGTCGAGCAGGGCGCTGGTCGAACGCTTCCGGGTGAGCCCGGTGACCGTCTCCCGGGCCCTGGCCCAGCTGGCCGCCGAGGGACTGGTGGTCACCCGGCCCGGCGCCGGCGCCTTCCGCGCACGCCCGCAGGCCGCCGCCACGCCCGCCGGGGACACCTCCTGGCAGGAGGTCGCGCTGAGCGCCGAGGGCGTCACCGATCTCGTACCGCGCACGGTGGACGGCTCCGGGGTGACGGTCTCGCTCGCCGCCCCGCCACCGGGCGTGCTGGAGTTCAACGGCGGCTATCCGCACCCCTCGCTCCAACCCGAGCGGGCCATGGCCGCGGCCCTCGCCCGGGCCGGGCGGCGCCCCGGCGCCTGGGGGAGGCCGCCGCTGGAGGGGCTCCCCGAGCTGCGGGAGTGGTTCGCGCGGGGCATCGGCGGGGCCGTCACCGCGGCCGAGGTGCTGATCGCCGCCGGCGGCCAGTCCGCGCTGGCCACAGCCCTGCGGGCGCTCGCCCCGCCCGGCGCACCGGTCCTCGTGGAGTCGCCCACCTACCCGGGCATGCTGGCCCTCGCCCGCGCGGCCGGCCTGCGCCCGGTCCCGGTGCCGGTCGACCCCGACGGCGTACGACCCGACCTGCTCGCCGACGCGTTCCGGGCCACCGGCGCCCGGGTCTTCGTCTGCCAGCCCCTGTTCCAGAACCCGACCGGCGCGGTCCTGGCCCCCGACCGGCGCGCCGAGGTGCTGCGCATCGCCCGGTCGGCGGGGGCGTTCGTCATCGAGGACGACTTCGTACGACGCCTCGTGCACGCGGACGCGGGCCCGCTGCCCCGGACGCTGGCCGCCGACGACCCCGACGGCGTCGTCGTCCACGTCGGCTCGCTGACCAAGGTGACCTCGCCCAGCTTCCGGGTGGCCGCGCTGGCCGCGCGCGGGCCCGTGCTGGAACGGCTGCGCACCATTCAGGTCGTGGACAGCTTCTTCGTCCCCCGCCCGCTCCAGGAGGCCGCCCTGGAACTCGTCGGCTCCCCGGCCTGGCCCCGCCATCTGCGGGCCCTGTCGGCCGAGTTGAAGACCCGCCGCGACGCCATGACGACCGAACTCGCCCTGCACCTGCCCGAACTCGCCCTGCCGCACATCCCGTCCGGCGGCTACATCCTCTGGCTCCGCCTCCCCGACGGCGTCGACGAGTCGTCCCTGACCGCCGCCGCCCTGCGCGCCGGTGTCGCCCTCACTCCGGGCCGCCCCTACTTCAGCGCCGAACCTCCTGCGGGCCACCTCCGGTTGAGCTTCGCGGCGGTGGCGGGGACGGGGGAGATCGCGGAAGGAGTGCGGCGGTTGCGGACGGCGTGCGAGGAGGTGTTCTGAGCAGGTGCTCCGAGCAGGTGTTCCAGGGCGGGGCGACGGTGGTCGGTGCAGGTAAATCCGTTCGACGCCGGTCGTGCCGTCCTGTGAGGATCCCCGCATGAGCGACGCACCCGACCTCCCCGACGGCTACGAGTTCTCCGCCGACACCGACCGTGTCGACGTCGACCGCGTCCACGGCTGGCTGTCGACCGACGCGTACTGGGCGATCGACCGCCCGCGGGACAAGCACGAGCGGGCGATGGCGTCCTCGATCAACTTCGGGGTGTACGCCACCGCCTCGGGCGAGCAGGTGGCGTACGCGCGCGTGGTGACCGACCGCGCGCTCTTCGCCTGGCTCGCCGATGTGTACGTCGACCCGTCGGTGCGCGGCAAGGGTGTCGGCACGGCGTTCGTCGGCCGCATCCGGGACCACCTGCGGCCCTTCGGGCTGCGCCGCATGCTGCTGGCCACGGAGGACGCGCACGGGGTGTACGAGAAGCTGGGCTTCAGGCCGCTGGACCGCCCGGACCAGTGGATGGTGCACCCCTTCGAGTGAGCGGGCGCACACCCCGGGTAACTCACAGGCAACAGCCCTTGACCTGCACACACCCGAGGCCCACCATCACCGCATGCCACTTCGGGTCACGTTCGTCGCGGCCGCGCGCAGTTCCCCGCTGCTCGCGGAGCGCTTCGAGGACGACCGGCCGCTGGACCAGGCCGGCTGGGACGAGGTGCAGAGCGTCGCCGGGGACCTGCTGCCGCTGGCGGCGGCCGAGCTGCGCTACTGCTCCCCGACCCCGCGCAGCCGTGCCACCGGCGACGCCCTCGGGTACGCCCCGCTGGTCCAGCTCGCCCTGCGCGACTGCGACATGGGCCGCTGGCGCGGGCTGACGCTGGGCGAGGCGATGGCCCGCGAACCGGACGCCGTGGACGCCTGGCTCGCCGACCCGCGTGCCACCCCGCACGGCGGCGAGTCGCTGCTGGCCTTCATCTCCCGGGTCGGCGGCTGGCTCGACACGCGCCCGGTGGGCGACGGCGGCCGGGTCGTCGCCGTCGCCGAGCCCTCCGTGATACGCGCCGCCCTGGTGTACGTGCTGAAGGCGCCGCCCTCGACCTACTGGAACATCGACGTGCGCCCGCTGTCGACGACCTCGGTGACGGGCCGCTCGGGCCGCTGGAACCTCCGCCTGGACGGCGTCTTCGCTCAGCACTCGCGCACGTAGTCGGTGGTGAGCAGCAGGTCCTTCGCCGGTCCGCCGACCCGCCAGACCGTGCGCCAGTGGTCGGGGTCCGTGACCGTGAACTCACCCCGGTAGAGGTCGGCCGAGCAGGGGTGATCGGCGACGTACCGCCCCGAGCGCAGATCCAGTTCGTGGAAGGGCCGCCCGTCGGCGAACCGTACGTCCGCCGTGCCCGGCGTGCTCCCCGGCAGGAACCGCAGGGTCCGCGTCGCGGCCCTCGTCACGCCCTGCCAGGTGAAAGTGCCCGACTCCTCGTGCAGCAGCCCGCCGCCGTCGGGCGGACCGAAGACGGTGACCCCCTCGAAGCGCCCTTCGTCTCCGCTCGCCAGATCGCGCACGGTCCGCACCACCCGCCAGCGTCCGGCCAGGTGGGCCAGGACGTCGGCCACGGGCCAGAACTCGGCCATCATCACCCCTGTCTGTCCGCCCCATTGACGTGCTCATACCCCTTCCCTATCTTGCCGTTCGAAGTGCTGACCAGAGTCTGATATTTCGAACAATCAAGAGCCGCGGAGTATCCATGTCACGCACCACCCGCACCAGGCTGAGACTCGGCCTCACGGCAAGCGCTTTCCTGCTCGCCGCCACCGTCGTCCCGGCCCCCGCCCACGCCGCCGATGTCACCGACTACTCGATCACCGTCGATCCCACCGCCCAGGGCGCCAGGATCGACAAGACGATGTACGGCGTCTTCTTCGAGGACATCAACCGCGCGGCCGACGGCGGTCTGTACGCCGAACTCGTGCAGAACCGGTCCTTCGAGTACTCCACCGACGACAACAAGTCGTACACGCCCCTGACCGCCTGGACGGTCTCCGGTACGGCGCAGGTCGTGAACGACTCCGGCCGGCTCAACGACCGCAACCGCGACTACCTGTCCCTGGGCGCCGGTTCATCGGTCACCGACTCCGGCTACAACACCGGCATCGCCGTGCAGGACGGCAAGACGTACGACTTCTCGGTGTGGGCCCGCGCCGGGGCCGGCACCACGCTCACCGTGTCCCTCCAGGACGCCGGCGGCACCCTGGCCACCGCGCGCCCGATCGCCGTCAAGAAGGGCGGCTGGGCCCGGTACAAGGCCACCTTCACCGCGACCCGCACCAGCACCACGGGCCGGCTCACCGTCGCCTCCTCGGCCGCCGCCGCGCTCGACATGGTCTCCCTCTTCCCGCGCGACACCTACAAGCACGAGCCGAACGGCCTGCGCAAGGATCTCGCCGAGAAGGTTGCCGCCCTGCACCCGGGCTTCGTCCGCTTCCCCGGCGGCTGCCTGGTCAACACCGGCTCGATGCAGGACTACAGCGAGGCCTCCGGCTGGCAGCGCAAGCGCTCCTACCAGTGGAAGGACACCGTCGGCCCGGTCGAGCAGCGGGCGACCAACTCCAACTTCTGGGGCTACAACCAGTCCTACGGCCTCGGCTACTACGAGTACTTCCGCCTCGCCGAGGACATCGGCGCGATGCCCCTGCCCGTCGTCCCGGCGCTGGTGACCGGCTGCGGCCAGAACAAAGCCGTCGCCGACGACGCCCTGCTCGAGCGGCACATCCAGGACACCCTCGACCTCATCGAGTTCGCCAACGGCCCGGCGTCCTCGACCTGGGGCAAGGTGCGCGCCGGGATGGGCCACCCGAAGCCCTTCCACCTCACCCACATCGAGGTCGGCAACGAGGAGAACCTGCCGAACGAGTTCTTCGCCCGCTTCCAGCAGTTCCGCACGGCCGTCCAGGCGAAGTACCCGTACATGCAGGTGATCTCCAACTCCGGCCCGGACGACTCCGGTGCGACCTTCGACACGGCGTGGAAGCTCAACAAGGACGCCAAGGTCGACCTGGTCGACGAGCACTACTACAACAGCCCGCAGTGGTTCCTGCAGAACAACGACCGCTACGACTCCTACGACCGCAGCGGCCCGAAGGTCTTCCTCGGCGAGTACGCCTCCCAGGGCAACGCCTTCAAGAACGGCCTCGCCGAGGCGGCCTACATGACCGGCCTGGAGCGCAACGCGGACGTCGTCAAGCTCGCCTCCTACGCGCCGCTGTTCGCCAACGAGGACTACGTGCAGTGGAGCCCGGACATGGTGTGGTTCAACAACCACGCCTCCTGGAGCTCGGCCAACTACGAGGTCCAGAAGCTGTTCATGAACAACGTGGGCAGCCGGGTGGTGCCGTCCACGGCCACCACGACCCCGGACGTCAGCGGACCCGTCACCGGCGCCGTCGGCCTGTCCACCTGGGACACCAGCGCCGCCTACGACGACGTCAAGGTCACCGCCGCCGACGGGAGCACCCTGCTCAGCGACGACTTCTCCGGTGACGCCTCGAAGTGGACCCACACGGGCAGCGGCAGCTGGACCGTCCAGGACGGGCAGTACGTCGAGACGTCCGACACCGCCGAGAACACCATGGTCCAGGCGGGCGACCCGTCCTGGCACGACTACGACCTGCAGGTGAAGGCCACCAAGAAGTCCGGCAAGGAGGGCTTCCTCGTCGCCTTCGGCGTCAAGGACACCGGCAACTACTACTGGTGGAACCTGGGCGGCTGGAACAACACCCAGAGCGCGGTCGAGCAGGCCGTGGACGGCGGAAAGTCCACGCTGATCTCGAAGGCGGGCTCGGTCGAGACCGGCCGGTCCTACGACATCGACGTCAAGGTGCGCGGCCGCCAGGTCACGCTCTACCTCGACGGGCAGCAGTGGGGCAGCTTCACCGACGACAAGCCGGCCGAGCCGTTCCGCCAGGTCGTCACCCGGGACGCGAAGACCGGTGAGCTGATCGTCAAGGTCGTCAACGCCCAGGCCTCGGTGGCCCGTACGGCGATCGACCTGGGCGGCGCGAAGGTCGCCTCCCGGGCCAGGGTGACCACGCTCGCCGCCGCGCCCGGCGCGGTGAACACCGAGACGTCCACGGCGGTCGCCCCCCAGACGTCCACCTTCGACGCGGTCGCGGGGAAGTTCACGTACACCTTCCCGGCGAACTCCGTCACCTTCCTGCGGATCAAGCAGAAGTAGGCGCCGGGTCCTCCTGCGCGGGCTGCTGTCCGAGCGGCAGCAGCCCGCGCTCGGCGAAGACCTTCTTCGCGGCGAAGGTGGCGTTGAGCGCCTTCGGTATGCCGCAGTAGACGGCGGAGTGCAGCAGCGCCTCCGTGATCTGCTCGGGCGTGAGGCCCACGTTGAGGGCCGCGTTCACATGCACGTCCAGCTGGGCCTCGCAGCCGCCGAGCGCGGTGAGCATGCCCAGGGTGACCAGCTGGCGGTCGCGCGGGGCGAGGCCGGGCCGGTCGTAGATGTCTCCGAAGGCCCAGGCGACGATCTGGTGCCCCAGCTCGGGGTTGATGTCGGCGAGCGCGTCGACGACCCGCTGCCCGGCCTCGCCGTCGACCTTCTTCAGAACCTCCAGGCCGTGGGTGAAGCGCTCGTCACGGGTGGTGCTCTCGCTCATGTCGTCTCGTCCGTTCCCTGCTGCCGTTCGTCCAGCAGCTGTTCGTAGTGATCGATCTTGTCGTCCAGCGCGGTCGCGTTGCGCCTGAGCGCCCGGATGCGGTCGGCCAGTCCGGCGCGGTGCTCGCGGAGCATCGCCAGCCGGTCGGCGACCGTCGCATCCCCCTCGGACCGCAGCCGCGCGAAGTGCTGCATGTCCGCGATCGACATGCCGGTCTCGCGCAGCCGCAGCAGGAACTCCAGCCAGGCCAGGTCCGCCGTCTGGTAGCGGCGCTGGTTGCCGGTGGTCCGGCCGATCCGCTCGATCAGGCCGGCCTTCTCGTAGTAGCGCAGCGTGTCGTGCGTCAGGCCGGTGCGCTCGGCCACCTGGGCGATGGTCAACGAGGGCTCCGGGTCCTGCGGGAGGGGCTGTCCGCTGGTCATGACAAGAACGATAGAACCTGGAGTGCGCTCCAGGTCAAGCGCTGCTCGCTTCACCTTGAAAACACCTTTTGGAAAGCATTCGTTTTCCTGGCCGTCATGAAATTCACACGGTGTTTCCCGTATTCGGAAGAAGTCGCCCCACTTTTTGGTGAGCGCACAACCAACAGGAAACGGGTCCCGTCTAAGACGGCGAATCCATAAGGCATACATTCCGTGGGGGACCGCCGGAAATGCAGGGCAACGCGCGGCGACCCCCGGACAGGAACAGGGTGTGAAAGCGATATCCCAGCCGAGGCGGGCCGCCGCCCTGCTCGCCGCGGCCGTCACGATCACGGCGTTCTGCGCCGCCGACACCCTCGCCCGCAGCTACCCCTTCGGCCCCCGCACCCGCAGCGTCAACGACCTGGGCAATCAGTACGTCCCCTTCCACGCCCACCTGTGGGACCTGCTGCACGGCAGGACCGACGGCGGCCTCCTCGTCAACTGGCAGTCCGGCTACGGCTCCAGCTTCCTGCCCGACCTCGGCACCTACCTCGGCAGCCCGTTCGCGCTGCTCGTGGCCGTCTTCCCACGGGACGAGATCGACCTCGCGGTGTATGTGATCACCGTCCTGAAGACCGCCTTTGCCGCGGCCGCCATGGCCTGGCTGCTGCTCACCCTGCGGCCCGGGCGCTGGTGGGCCGCAGGTCTGCTCGGCGCCTCCTACGCCCTGTGCGGCTGGAGCGTGGCCGACGCCTCCTACAACCCGATGTGGCTGGACGGCCTCATCGCCCTGCCCCTGCTCTGTCTGGTCGGCGAATGGGCCCTCGCCGGACGCCGCCGCCACCTCGGCGTCCTGGTCGTGGCCCTCGCCTGGACCGCCAACTTCTACACCGCCTACATGGCCACCCTGGGCGCCGGCCTGGTCCTGCTGCTCCGGCTGCTGCTGGCGGACCTGCCCCGTCGGCGGGCACGCGCGGCGGCCGGCCGTGCCGCGCTCACCGTCGCCCTCGGCATGGGTCTGGCCGCCCCGCTGGTGACGGTCGTCTACTTCGGCACCAGGCACGCCTACCCGGGCCGCGTCCGCCAGTTCGCCCCGGTGGCGAGCGAGGACCTGCTGGCCCGGCTGCTGCCGACGACGTACGGCTTCGGCTCCCCGGCCGTCTACGTGGGCATCACGGCCCTGCTGCTTGCCCTCGCCCTGCCGTTCCACCGCGCGGTCCCCGCCCGGGTGCGCACCGGCTGGACGCTCCTCGTCCTCGCGGTGACCCTGTCCCTGCAGTGGGCGCCCACCCACCTGGTCTGGCACGCCTTCGCCACCCCGCAGGGCAGTTCCTACCGCCAGACGTTCGTGCTGTGCGGGCTGCTGGTGATCGCCGCCTGGCACTCGCTGTCGTACGGCCCGCCCGACCGGCGCGCGCTCGCGGCGGCGGCCGGGCTCCTTGCCCTGCTTACCCTCGTGGCGAGCCGCAGCGACCTGGTGCGGCTCTCTACCTGGCCGGTGCTGCTGCTCGCCACCGCGGGCGCGCTCGGCGGACTCGCGCTGCTGGGCCGCGCCGACGCCGGCCGGCGCACCCGGCTGGCCGGCCTGGCCGTCGTACTCCTCCTCGCAGCGCAGCTCGGCGAGACGGCCGCCACCTCCGCCGTGGCCACCCGGCTGCGCCTGGCGCACCTGGACGACTACGCGCCCTGGGGCGAGCGGCAGCAGCGGCAGGCGGCGGCGATCGCCGAGGCCGACGGCTGGCCCCGGTACCGCACCGACCCCGGACGCGAGCAGACCGTCGGCAACGACCCGATGCTGGTGGGCGGCCAGGGCGCCCAGTACTACAGCAGCCTGACCTCCGACGTCCTCAGCCGTACGCTCACCGCGCTCGGCGGCGGCTCGACCTCGCGCGGCCGCAGCGTGCAGAGCCTCGACAACGCCGTCACCGACGTCATCTTCTCCGTCGGCGCCCGGGTGCACTCCCCGCCGGATCCGCACCAGAAGCACGTGACCCGGGCCGGCGGTCCGGTGACCGTGTCCCGGCAGGACGTGCCGCCCCTGGTGACCGTACGGACCGCGCCCGACCGGGCCGCCTTCGGGCCCTCGCCGTACCGCAACCAGGAAATGCTGCTCGGCAGCCGCGTCTACACCGTGCCCCGCGTCGCCGTGCACGACGACACCGGAAAGCCGGTGCGGGGCGGTCGGGTCGGCTCCCGGAACGCCGTCACCCGGCCGACGGTCACGGCCCGCTGCCCGGCCGGGAGCCAGGTATACCTGTGGGCCCCGGACTTCTCGGGCACCGCCCGGCTCGACGGTGCCGATACCACCGCGCGCTTCCGGTTCGCGTACCCGCGCAACCGCGCTGCCATGGCGCCCCTCGGCCCGGCCGCGGCATCCGGGCGGCTGCGCATCGCGCTGTCCCCGGACCGCCCCGGCCGCATCCCGGGCGGCGCGGTCGGCTGCCTGGACACCGCACGCCTGCGGACCGCGGCCGCTCACCTCACGGCCACCGGCGCCACCCACGTCACCGTCTCCGACGGCACCCTCCGGGCCGAACTGCCCGCCGGCAGCAAGGGGACCGCCGTCGTCGCCGCGCCCCGGATCGCCGGCTGGCGGTGCGCGACGGACGGCGCCCCGGAGCGGCCCGCGGGGGAGTACCACGGGCTGATCGCCGTCCCCCTCAACGCCCACCCGACCTCGCTGACCTGCACCTTCCACCCACCCGGCCTGCGGCTGGGCACGGCCGTCGGGGGCGTTTCGCTTCTCACGCTCGCCCTGCTCGGCACCCTCGGCGCCGTCCGCCGCCGACGTGCCTCGGCACCGTCCACGACCACACCAGCGCGCGAGCGCGTGACCACTGCCCTCTGACGCGCCCCTGGGGGGATCGCCATGCTGATATCGATCGTCGCGCCCTGCTACAACGAAGAAGACGTCCTCGAACGCTTCCACGAGGAGGTCCAGAAGATCTCGGACGAACTGCTGCCGCTCGGCCACGACATGGAGTTCGTGTACGTCGACGACGGCAGCCGCGACCGCACCCTCGCCGTCCTCAGGCACCTCGCCGACCGCGACTCACGGGTGCGCTACGTCTCCTTCAGCCGCAACTTCGGCAAGGAGGCGGCCCTGCTCGCGGGCCTGCGGCACGCCTCGGGCGACTCGGTCGTCGTCATGGACGCCGACCTTCAGCACCCGCCGGAGCTGATCAAGCGGATGGTGGAGCTGCGCGACCAGGGCTACGACCAGGTCATCGCCAGGCGCACCCGCACCGGCGACCGCCTCACCCGCACCCTCACCGCCCGCCTGTACTACCGGCTCATCAACCGCTTGGTCGATGTCGAACTGGTCGACGGCGTGGGCGACTTCCGTCTGCTCTCGCGCCGCGTGGTGGACGCGATCGTGAACCTCACGGAGTACAACCGCTTCTCCAAGGGCCTGTTCGCCTGGGTCGGCTTCCCGAGCACCACCTTCGAGTACGAGAACGCGACGCGCGAGGCCGGCCACAGCTCCTGGTCGTTCCGCAGCCTGCTCAACTACGGCCTGGACGGCCTGCTGTCCTTCAACAACCGGCCGCTGCGCGCCGCCCTCTGGCTCGGCATGGGCCTGCTGCTGTGCGCGGGGCTGTACACCGCCTGGATCGTGGGCGCCGCGCTCGTCCACGGAGTGCAGACGCCGGGGTATGTGACCATCATCACCGCTGTCACGGCCCTGGCGGGCGTCCAGATGGTCATGCTGGGAGTCATCGGGGAGTACACCGGCCGCATCTACTACGAGGTGAAGGGGCGTCCGCACTTCCTGGTGAAGGCGACCAACGTGGAACGGACGAAAGACCTTATCCCTTGATGTCGAGACAGATCGCCACCTTCGCCGTGGTCGGTGCCGTCAATACGGCGACGTACTACGGCCTCTATCTGCTGTTGCTCACCTGGCTGCCGTATCTGGGCGCACATATTCTGGCATTCCTGCTCAGCATGATCGGATCCTTCTTCCTGAATGCGCGGTTCACCTACCGGACGCGGCCGACCTGGCGGAAGTTCCTGCTGTTCCCGCTGACGAACGTCACCAATTTCCTGATCACCACCGCGGGGGTGTACGTGATCGTCGACGTCCTGCACGCGGGCAGCCGCTTCGCCCCCCTCCTCGCCTCCGCGGCGGCGATCCCGGTGACCTTCGTCCTCTCCCGCCGGATCATGCTGCCCCGCCCGGCCGGCGTGACGGCCGACGCCCCGCAGGCCGTGACGCACCGATGAGCGGTGCGGGTACCGGCCCCCGCATGCGATTGCATAAAAGTGCAGCGATACGTATAGTCATGCCATCTAGAGGAGGGTGGACATGGCAGTACGTGCGGCGGTGGCCGGAGCGAGCGGATACGCGGGCGGAGAGGTTCTGCGCCTGCTCCTCGCACACCCCGAGGTCGAGATCGGCGCCCTGACCGGAAACTCCAACGCCGGCCAGCGGCTCGGTGCGCTCCAGCCGCATCTGCTGCCGCTGGCCGACCGCGTGCTGGCCGAGACCACCGCCGAGGCGCTCGCCGGGCATGACGTCGTCTTCCTGGCGCTGCCGCACGGGCAGTCCGCCGCCGTCGCCGAGCAGCTCGGCCCGGACGTCCTCGTGGTCGACATGGGCGCCGACTTCCGGCTGAAGGACCCGGCCGACTGGGAGCGGTTCTACGGCTCCGCGCACGCCGGCACCTGGCCTTACGGCCTCCCCGAACTTCCGGGCGCCCGCGGCGCGCTGGAGGGGTCCAAGCGCATCGCGGTGCCCGGTTGCTACCCCACCGCCGTCTCCCTCGCCCTGTACCCGGCCTACGCGGCCCGGCTCGCCGAGCCCGAGGCGGTGATCGTCGCCGCGTCCGGCACCTCCGGCGCGGGCAAGGCGCCCAAGCCCCACCTGCTCGGCAGCGAGGTCATGGGCTCCATGTCGCCGTACGGCGTCGGCGGCGGCCACCGGCACACCCCCGAGATGATCCAGAACCTCAGCGGGGTGGCCGGGGAGCGGATCTCGGTCTCCTTCACGCCGACCCTCGCGCCGATGCCCCGCGGCATCCTCGCCACGTGCAGCGCCGCCGCCCGGGACGGGGTCACCGGCGAGTCGCTGCGGGCCGCCTACGAGAAGGCCTACGCCGACGAACCGTTCGTGCACCTGCTCCCCGAGGGGCAGTGGCCCGCCACCGCGTCCGTCCATGGTTCCAACGCCGTTCAGGTGCAGGTCGCGTACGACGCAGCCGTGGGCCGCATCATCGCGATCAGCGCCATCGACAACCTGACCAAGGGCACCGCGGGCGGTGCCGTCCAGAGCATGAACATCGCCCTGGGTCTCGACGAGACCACCGGACTTTCCACGATCGGAGTCGCACCGTGAGCGTCACGGCAGCCAAGGGATTCGCGGCGGCGGGCATCGCCGCCGGGATCAAGGAGAACGGCAACCCCGACCTGGCCCTCGTGGTCAACAACGGGCCGCGCCGTGCCGCCGCGGGCGTCTTCACCTCCAACCGTGTGAAGGCCGCTCCGGTGCTGTGGTCCGAGCAGGTCCTCAAGAGCGGCCAGGTCTCGGCCGTCGTCCTCAACTCCGGCGGCGCCAACGCCTGTACCGGCCCCCAGGGCTTCCAGGACACCCACGCCACCGCGGAGAAGGCCGCCGAGGTCCTCGGCCGGGGCGCCATCGAGATCGCCGTCTGCTCCACCGGCCTCATCGGCGTCCTGCTCCCTATGGACAAGCTGCTGCCGGGAGTCGAGACCGCCGCGGCTTCCTTGAGCGAGCATGGCGGCGAGAAGGCCGCCATCGCCATCAAGACCACCGACACCGTGCACAAGACGTCCGTGGTGACCAAGGACGGCTGGACCGTCGGCGGCATGGCCAAGGGCGCCGGCATGCTCGCCCCCGGCCTCGCCACCATGCTGGTCGTCCTCACCACGGATGCGGCTCTGGAGAGCGACGTCCTGGACCGGGCGCTCCGCGCGGCGACGCACACGACCTTCGACCGCGTCGACTCCGACGGCTGCATGTCCACCAACGACACGGTGCTGCTGCTCGCCTCCGGCTCCTCCGGCACCACCCCGCAGTACGAGGAGTTCGCCGAGGCCGTACGGCAGGTCTGCGACGACCTCGGCCGGCAGCTCATCGGCGACGCCGAGGGCGCCAGCAAGGACATCAAGGTCGAGGTGATCAACGCCGCGACCGAGGACGACGCCGTCGAGGTGGGCCGCTCCATCGCCCGTAACAACCTCCTCAAGTGCGCCCTGCACGGCGAGGACCCCAACTGGGGCCGCGTCCTGTCCGCGATCGGCACCACGCGGGCCGCCTTCGAGCCGGACCAGCTCAATGTCGCCATCAACGGCGTCTGGGTCTGCAAGAACGGCTCCGTCGGCGAGGACCGCGAGCTGGTCGACATGCGCTACCGCGAGGTGCACATCGTCGCCGACCTCGCCGCCGGCGCAGAGACCGCCACCATCTGGACCAACGACCTCACCGCCGACTACGTCCACGAGAACAGCGCCTACTCCTCATGACCACGACCCGGAAACACACGGCACTCCCCAAGGCCCAGATCCTCATCGAGGCGCTGCCCTGGCTGACCCGGCACCACGGCAAGATCGTCGTCATCAAGTTCGGCGGCAACGCCATGGTGAACGAGGAGCTGAAGGCCGCCTTCGCCCAGGACGTCGTCTTCCTGCGGCATGCCGGTCTCAGGCCGGTCGTGGTGCACGGCGGCGGCCCGCAGATCAGCGCCGCCCTCGACCGGCACGGCATCGTCAGCGAGTTCAAGGCGGGCCTGCGCGTCACCACCGAGGACGCCATGGACGTCGTACGCATGGTGCTGGCCGGACAGGTGCAGCGCGAGCTGGTCGGGCTGCTCAACCAGCACGGACCGCTCGCCGTCGGCCTCACCGGCGAGGACGCCCACACCATCACCGCCACCAAGCACCAGCCCGAGATCGACGGCGAGCCGGTCGACATCGGGCGGGTCGGCGAGATCACCGAGATCGACACGGGCGCGATCGAGGCCCTGCTCGCCGACGGCCGCATCCCGGTCGTCTCCTCGATCGCCCGATCCCAGGACGACGGACATGTCTACAACGTCAATGCTGATACGGCGGCTGCGGCACTCGCTGCTGCACTGGGCGCCGAAACCCTCATGGTCCTCACGGACGTCGAGGGCCTCTACGAGGACTGGCCGAACTCCGACGAGGTGATCAGCCGCCTCACCGCATCCCAGCTGGAGAAGCTGCTGCCGGAGCTGTCCGCCGGCATGGTGCCGAAGATGGAGGGCTGTCTGCACGCCGTGCGGGGCGGCGTGCAGACAGCCCGCGTCATCGACGGCCGGGTGCAGCACTCGATCCTGCTGGAGATCTTCACCGACGAGGGCATCGGCACCATGGTCGTGCCCGACGAAGCCGAGGGGGAGCAGTCATGACGGGGACCGCGACCAACGCAGAGCTGACCGGGCGCTGGCAGGGTGCGCTCATGAACAACTACGGCACTCCGCGGCTGCCGCTCGTGCGCGGTGCGGGTGCCCGGCTGTGGGACGCCGACGGCAAGGAGTACCTCGACTTCGTCGGCGGTATCGCGGTCAACGCCCTCGGCCACGCCCACCCGGCCGTCGTCCAGGCCGTCAGCGAGCAGATCGCCTCCCTCGGCCATGTCTCCAACCTGTTCATCGCCGAGCCGCCCGTCGCTCTCGCCGAACGGCTGCTCCAGCTCTTCGGCCGCGACGGCAAGGTCTACTTCTGCAACTCCGGCGCCGAGGCCAACGAGGGCGCGTTCAAGATCGGCCGGCTGACCGGCCGCACCCACATGGTCGCCACCCAGGGCGGTTTCCACGGCCGGACCATGGGCGCCCTCGCCCTCACCGGCCAGCCCGGCAAGCAGGCGCCCTTCCTGCCGCTGCCCGGCGAGGTCACCCACGTCCCGTACGGCGACGCACAGGCGCTGGCCGCAGCCGTGACGGAGGAGACGGCGCTCGTCATCATCGAGCCGATCCAGGGCGAGAACGGGGTCGTGGTGCCCCCGGCCGGCTACCTCAAGGCGGCCCGGGCGATCACCGCGGCCACGGGCGCCCTGCTGGTGCTGGACGAGGTGCAGACCGGGGTCGGCCGCACCGGGAACTGGTTCGAGTACCAGGCCCACGAAGGCGTCCTGCCCGATGTCGTCACGCTCGCCAAGGGACTGGGCGGCGGGCTGCCGCTCGGCGCCACCGTGGCCTTCGGGCGGGCCGCCGAGCTGCTCCAGCCCGGCCAGCACGGCACGACCTTCGGCGGAAACCCGGTCGCCTGCGCGGCCGGACTCGCCGTCCTCGACACCATCGCGGACGACGGGCTGCTGGAGAACGTCAAGCGGCAGAGCGAGCGGCTGCGGGACGGAATCGAGGCGCTGAACCACCCGTTGATCGACTTTGTCCGGGGTGCGGGCCTCCTGCTGGGTATCGTGCTCACCGGGCCGCTCGCACCGCAGGTGCAGCAGGCGGCCCAGGAGGCCGGGTTCCTGGTGAACGCGCCCGCTCCCGACGTCGTACGGCTCATGCCGCCGCTCAACCTCCGCGACGACGAGGCAGGCGCCTTCCTCCAGGCGCTGCCCGGCATCCTCGCGGCAGCGAACCCAGTGAATGGGGACGGACGATCCGGAGAATGAGACGACGATGAGCCAGGCGCAGGAACACGAGCAGGCGGCGGGCGCCGGGCCCGCCGTGCCGCAGACCCGCACCGCACGGCACGGCCGGATCGTGGACATCCTCAACCGGCAGCCGGTGCGGTCGCAGAGCCAGCTGGCGAAGCTGCTCGCCGACGACGGGCTGAGCGTCACACAGGCGACGCTCTCCCGGGACCTCGACGAGCTGAACGCGGTGAAGATCCGCAACACCGACGGCGACCTGATCTACGCGGTGCCGAGCGAGGGCGGTTTCCGCACGCCCCGTGCTCCGCTGGGCGGGTCGGCGAAGGAGGAGCGGATGCGGCGCCTGTCCCAGGAGCTGCTGATCTCCGCGGAGGCCTCCGCCAACCTCGTGGTCCTGCGCACCCCGCCGGGTGCGGCCCAGTTCCTCGCCTCGGCCATCGACCAGGCCGAACTGCACGACATCCTGGGGACCATCGCCGGTGACGACACCCTGCTGCTGATCAGCCGGGAGCCGACCGGGGGACAGGCGCTGGCGGACCATCTGCTGCGGCTGGCGCAGAACGGGCACTGACCCGCATGCACGGCCCGGCCCGGCGGCGCAGAATGGGAATGTGATCTTCCGCGTCGGGCGGGCAATCTCCTGGCGGCGGCCGACCGTATACAGAGGTGTGTCGGGTTTCCGGTCTCCTGTGGGCCGCCTCCCGGACGAGGCACTGTTGTCCGGGCTGGCCACCGGTGATCCGGAACTCGCCGTCACCTTCGTCAGGAGGTTCCAGCACAGGGTCTTCGGGGTCGCCATGGCCGTCACCGGGGACCCGCAGCTCGCCGAGGACATCGCCCAGCAGACATTCGAGCGTGCGTGGCGTCATGCGCAGATCTACGACTCGCGCCGCGGGTCGGTCACGACCTGGCTCACGACCATCGCGCACAACCTCGCCATCGACGCCGTCCGCGCGCGGCGGACGGAGCCGGTGGCACCCGAGGACCTCGACGGCCTGGTCGGCGTCGTCACCGAGACCCCCGAGCAGTGGGCGCTGGCCGACGAGGCCTCCTCCCAGCTCCGGGCCGCACTGGCGCGGCTGCCGCGGGAACAGGCCCGTGCCCTGGTGATGGCCGGCATCTACGGCATGACGGCCCAGCAGGTCGCCGATTCGGAGAACATCCCGCTGGGCACCGCCAAGACGCGGATCAGGACAGCGATGGCAAAACTGCGGATGACACTCGCGTCTCCGAACCGAGGCGACCATGTCCAGTGACGTGAACTGCGAGAAGCTGCGCGAGATCGGCGCCGAGCTCGCGCTGGGCGTGCTGCCCGGACGTGAGCGCGCCGCGGCGGTCGCGCATCTGGACCGGTGCGCCGACTGCCGGGAGCACGTCGAGCAACTGACCCTCGTCGGCGACCGGTTGATCGGGCTGCTGCCGGACGGCGAGCCGCCGGTGGGGTTCGAGACCCGGGTGGCCCGCAGGCTGGCCCAGGACGCGGCGGCGCACGAGCGGCGCCCGAACGCCCGCGCGTCCGGCCTCGCGCACCAGGGCCTGCGTGGCCGCGCCCGCCGGGCCCGGCTGCGGATCGCGGCCCTCGCCTCCGCGCTCGCGATCGCCTTCGGCTTCGCCGGCTGGGCGATCGGCACCGCCGTCCAGGAGGTCACGGCGTCGCCCCCGGCCGCCGTGGAGAGCGAGCCCATGCTGGTCGGCGACATGACCTCGGCCGGCGACGGCGGGCAGCCCGTCGGCGAGGTCTACGCCCACCCCGGCACCCCCGGCTGGGTCTTCATGGCCGTCGCTCTCGCCGGCCCCGGCACCCCGTACAGCGGCAAGGTCACCTGCCTGCTCGAACACTCCGACGGCACGACGGTGCGCGTCGGCGCCTTCCACCTGCGCGACGGACACGGCGACTGGGGCGCGTCGACCGCCGTCGATCCTGCGGCGGTCTCCGGCGCCCGCATCGTGTCCTCCGACGGCACCGTCCTCGCCAGTGCCCGTCTGCAGACGGGCCAGGTCGTGACCCGGGTGCAGTGACCCCGGCACCCGGCGGGCCTCAGGCCCGGGAGGGCAGCGTCGCCTCCAGGGCGGCGGCCAGTTCGGCGACCGTGGGCCGGGACGATGCATCGGCCCGGAGACAGCCGTCGACGGCAGCGGCGAGTGCAGGCGGCAGCCGCCGCCGGGACGTGACGGGCGGGGCGCTCCGCTCCAGCTGCGGATACCGCTCGGCCGGGCCACCGGCACCGGCACCGTCGTCGTCCCGCCCCGTCCCGTCGCAGGGCTCGTCGTCCCCGCTCTCGGCCCCCTCGAACGGCAGGCCGCCGCAGGCGGTCTCGAACAAGGTGATGCCGATGCCCCACACGTCGGCCGCGGCCGTGAGCGGTCCGCCGCGTGCCTGCTCCGGAGCGAGATAGCAGAACGTGCCCACTCCCGCGGGCGCGGGCCCGGGCGGCCGCGCCACGCTCAGGTCCAGCACCTTCGCATGACCGCAGTCCACCACCACGTTGGACGGCTTCAGGTCCAGGTGCAGCAGGCCCTGACCGTGGAGGTAGTGGACCGCGGAACACAACTGCACCCCGAGCAGCGCCACGTCGGCGGCGGCCGGCCGGCGCCGCAGCCGGTCCAGGAGGTGGGAGAGCGTCTCACCGGTCAGGGTCTCCAGGACGACGAGCGGCTCGGGTGACTCGACGGTCTCGTAGGCACGGACCAGATGGGGATGGGTGAAGTCACGCAGCCACCGGCCCTCGCGCAGCAGTCGCTCGCGCAGCCGCTGCTCGCCCCGGCGGTCGGGGCGCACCGCCTTGATCACGCAACGGCAGGCCCGCTCCTTGCTCCAGGCGTCGTAGAGGTCGAGCCAGCCGGTGCGCGTCAGATGCGCCAGCACCTCGTAGCCCGGGAGGGGGCTCGTGCCCGGTGCGAGGGGAGGCAGGGCGGAGTCGCTCACGAAAGGATCTTCCCCTCCGGCGCGGACCCGGTCATGGCGTGCAGCCGGTGCAGCCGGGCGTATGTCCCGGCGCGCCGGAGCAGGTCGTCGTGGGTGCCGTCCTCCACCACCCGGCCGCCGTCGAGCACCACGATGCGCGTGGCGTCCCGGACGGTCAGCAGGTTGTGGGAGATCACGACGGTCGTCCGCCCGGCCATGAGCCGGCGCAGCGGGTCCATGATCCGCCGGCCCGACCGGACGTCGAGCCCGGTGGTCGGCTCGTCCAGCAGCAGCACCGGTGCGTCCCTGATCATCGCGCGCGCGATCGCCAGGCGCTGGCACTGCCCGCCGGAGAGGGTCCGGCCGCGCTGGCCGACCATCGTGTCGTAGCCCTCCGGGAGCGACGCGATGAACTCGTGGGCGTCCGCGGCGCGCGCCGCCGCGACGATGTCGGCCTCGGTCGCCTCCGGCCGGCCGTAGGCGATGTTCTCCCGCACGGTGCCGTGGAAGACGAGCGTCTCCTGGAGCACCACCGCGACGTTCTCCCGGACGTCCGCGAGGCGCAGGGTGCGCAGGTCGTTCCCGTCGAGGCGGATCGCTCCCCGGTCGGGGTCGTAGAAGCGCAGCTGGAGCTTCGCCACCGTCGACTTGCCGGCCCCGCTGGCCCCGACCAGCGCCAGCGTCTCGCCGGGTGCCACGTGGAAGGACACGTCCGACAGCGCCGAGGCCGAGCTGCCGGGATAGCGGAACCAGACGCCGTCGAACTCCACGTCACCCCGCGTCCGGCCGATCCGCCGGGCACCCGGGGCCTCGGTCACCTGCGGGCGCTGGTCCAGCAACTCGATGATCCGTTCGGCCGAGGCGGACGCCGCGTAGAAGGTGGTGCCGAGCCGGGACAGGCCGCGGACCGGGCTGTAGAGCTTGCCGATCAGCGCCACGAAGACCAGCAGCCCGCCCAGGGTGAGCTGCCCCTGGGCCAGCTTCCAGGTGCCCAGGCCCATGACCGCGAGGCCGCCGGTCACCTCGATGATCTCGACGACGGGTCCGTAGACGGCACGGATCCGCGCCGAGGCCATCGCCGCCCGGAACCGGCCGGCGCTCTCCCGCTCGAACCGGCGCTCCTCCCACCGCTGCCGGTTGTACGCCTGCACGAGGAGGACGTTGCCCAGCGACTCCTCCGCTATCGCGCTGATCGAGCCGCTGAGCCGCCTGCGCTCCCGTGACGCCTCCTTGATCAGCCGCGAGAAGTGCCGGCCGGCACCCCAGAACAGCGGCACGATGGCGAGGGCGAGCAGGGTCAGGTCCCACCGCAGGTAGAACAGCAGGCCGAGGAAGACGCCCAGCCGGATCACGTAGTAGAGGGCGTCCGCCACTCCGGAGAGCAGGAACGTCTCGACCGCGTCGACATCGCCCGTGACCCGGGAGAGCACGTCCCCGAGCCGCCGGCGTTCGAAGAAGCCGAGCGAGAGCCCCTGGACGTGCCGGAACACATCGGCGCGCAGAGACAGCAGGAAGCGTTCGCTGACCCAGGTGGACGTCACGTCGTCGGCGAACCCCAGGATGCCGGAGCACAGGACGAGCCCCAGATAGGCCGGCGCGATCCACAGGAACGGCCGCAGATCCCGGGGCACGAGCACATCGTCCACGACGATCTTGAAGAGCCAGATCTCCGCGGCGTCGACGGCGGGACCGACCAGGCTGAAGAAGACGACGGGCACGAGCCAGCGCCGGCCGCCGCGGGTGTACGGCCAGAACCGCCGGAACACCGCGCTGGGCGCCACCGGAGGCGCAGCCGCTACCACGGCGTCGGAGGCCTCGCCCACCGACAGCAGACGCCGCAGGACATGCGCCATGGCATGCGTTCCTCGGGGATCGGCGAAGCGGACCGGGTCCTCCCGTCTCCGGTCCGCTCAGCCCTCGGATGAGATCAGTAGCCGTTGTGGCCGTGGCGGTCGCCGTGGTCGCCGTGATCGTGGCGGTCGCCGTGGTCGTGGCGGTCACCGTGGTCGTGACGGTGCCCGTGCCGTGAAGTGTCGCGGTTCGACGTGCTGTCGCCGTGGTCCCGGCGTTTGGCCGGCATGAGACTGCTGAAGATGGCCATGTCGTTCCTCCTGGAACTTGCTTCACAGGGGATACGGCTCAGGGCGGGGCTTGGATGGCAATCCAAGGTAAAGATGATATTACAGGTTAAAGGTGGAAGAATGCCCTAATTAACCCAGTCGCGCGGCCAGCCCCCCGGTGCACCGCACCTCGTCGCCCGCGGTGATCAGCAGTCCCTCGACGTCCGGCAGCGACTCCAGCCAGGCCAGCCCCGCCCGCGACCCCATCGCGAACGCCGCCGTGGCCCAGCAGTCCACCCAGGTCAGCCGCGGCCCGACCACCGTCACCGCCACCAGGTCCGTCACCGCCGGCCTGCCCGTACGGGGATCCACGATGTGCGCTCCGCGCTCGGCCGTACCGGAGGTGGCCACCGACAGTTCGTCCACCCCGGCCGTCGAGATCACCGCCGCCAGCCCGCCCGGGCGCAGGGGATCGGCCACCCCCACCCGCCACGGCCGCTGCGGCTCCGGCGCGCCCAGCAGCTGGACGTCCCCGCCCCCGTTCACACTGACCCCGCACACCCCGTCCACCGCCGCCAGCAGCCGCGCCGCCCGCTCGGCGGACCAGCCCTTCACGATCCCGGTCGGGTCCAGTGACCCCCGGTAGCGGGTGCTGAACCACCCCTCGCTCACCCGCTCCGCCTCGGCCGCCAGCTCCAGCACCTCGGCCACCTCGGGAGCGCACCGCGCCACGGGCAGCTCGCCCCGGGCCAGCCGCGAGACCTCGCTGTCCTCGCGGTAGGTGGAGAAGAGCGCGTCGGCCCGGTGCAGGCCCGCGACCGCATCCTGAAGGGCCTCGCGTACCGCACGGGGTTCCCCGCCGCGGACGTCGAAGGAGAAGACGGTCCCCATGACCTCCTCCGCATGACGCACCGCGGCGGGAGCTTCAGCCGGCTCGGCCACCGCGTCAGCCACCGGCCTGGTCCAGCGCCGACTGCAGCGACTGCTTGTAGCCGGTGCTGGTGTAGGTGGCTCCGGAGACCGCGTCGATGTTCGCGGTCCCGGCCGCCACCGCCTCCTGGTTGAGCCTGGGCACGGCGAGCGCGGTCTTCTGGTCGCTGAGGCCGCCCTTGGGCGCCTGCACCGCCTCGGCCTTGCTGATCTTGCCGTTGCCGACCGTGATCCTGACCTGGACCGTGCCGTACTGGGTCTGGACGGCCTTGCCGGTGACGGTACGGGCCTGGGCCTGGGCCGAGCCCGAGGAGCCCGAGGACGAACCGGAGGAGGAGCCCGACGACGCCTTCACCTTGTCCAGCGCCGACTGGAGCGACTTCTTGTACCCCGTGCTCGTGTACGTCGCCCCGGACACCGCGTCGATCTGCGCACTCTGCGCCGCGACGGCCTCCTGGTTGAGCCTGGGCACGGCGAGGGCGGTCTTCTGGTCGCTGAGGCCGCCCTTGGGTGCCTGCACCGCCTCCGCCTTGGTGACCTTGCCGTTCGCGACGGTCAGCCGTACCTGGACGGTCCCGTACTGGGTCTGGGTCGCGTCACCGGTCACCGTCCCGGCCGCCGCCCCCGCGGACTGCGCACCGCTCTGCTGACCGCCCTGCGGCGATTCCTGCCCCGCCGCGGTCTGCTGCGGGGCCGCGCCCGCCGCCGAGGCGGCGGCCGGATCCGACGCGGGCTTGAGCGACAGCAGCAGCACGACACCGGACACGGTGGCGGCCGTGGCCAGCACGACACGCCGCATGGGGTGGCTCTTCCTCATCGCTTACAGCTCCCGCTCACATCTCGAACGACTCGTGGTGGATACGGCGCGCAGGGACCCCCGCGCCGCGCAGTGCCTCGTACACCGACTGCGCGAACCCGGGCGGGCCGCACATGAAGACATCGTGGTGATCGATGTCCGGGATCTTCCGCTGGAGGTTCTCCGCGGAGATGTCCGGCCGCTCGCCCTCGGGGCTGTTGACCGCGTACATCAGCCGGGCGCCCCGCTCCTTGGCGATCGCGGCCAGCTCGTCCCACAGCGCCAGGTCCTGGGTGGTGTTGGCCCGGTAGAGCAGGGTGATGTCACCGGACGCCCCGGGCAGCGTCTCGAACAGGGCCCGCATCGGCGTGATGCCGACCCCGCCCGCGACCAGCAGCACCTTGCCCTTGCTGCGCCGCTGGGCGGTGAGCGCGCCGTACGGTCCCTCCGCCCACACCCGGGTGCCGGGCGTCAGCTCGCGCAGCCGGGCGCTGTGGTCGCCGATCGCCTTGACCGTGATCCGCAGCATGTCGGGGCGGGGCGCCGCCGACAGCGAGTACGGGTGCGAGCTGAACCGCATCCCGGGGGCGAGGAACCGCCAGCGGAAGAACTGACCCGCCTCCGCGCCCATCCGGTGCAGCCTCCGCCCGCCGATCAGCACCGACACGATGCCCGGCGTCTCCTCGATCACCGCTTCCACCCGCATGCGGTGACGGAGGTTCAGCCGGATCGGGGTGAGGATCCGGTACCAGAGCACCAGCGCGGTGACCGAGCCGTACAGCACGTACCAGAAGGTCTTGGCGGTGGGCTCGACCGCGAAGTCGTTGCCGGTGGTGATCTGGTGCCAGAACGTCAGGAACACCGCCGCGTACGTGAGCAGGTGGACGTGGTACCAGGTGTCGTACGGCAGCCGGCGGCGGACCGGGCCGACGGACGTCAGCCCGATGAGCACGAACAGGGCCATGCCGATGGCGGCCTTGCCCATGTCCGGCAGCTGGTTGATGGAGTCGATGGTCTGCTGGACGATGTCGCCGAGCGACTTGCCGGCCTGGAGCGCGTACCCCCACATGGTGAGGAAGACGTGAGCGAGGATCAGACACAGGGTGTACCGGCCGCTCATAGCGTGCCAGCGGGCCACCCGGTCGGAGCCGACGCGCCGTTCCAGCGCCGGTACGCGCGCCATCTGGAGCACGACCAGCGCCATCAGGTAGCCGGCCAGCAGGCCGGTGATCCGGCCCGCGTTCAGGATCTTGCCGTTGTCGTCGGCGATGGACGGGGTGTTGTGCCACCAGAGCCACAGCACGGCCACCGCGCCCGCCCAGACCGCGAGCAGCAGCGGTACGGCCGGGGAGCGGCGCGGGCGGATGCGGCGCATCGTCTGGCGGCGGGCGGCACGTCCGCCTGCGAGCGTGGTGGTCACGGTTCCTCCGGGGGGACTTGACCCTTGGCCCACAGATACGTGCCGCATGCGCTGAGTGTTCAGAGGCCCGCCGAGTCCAGTGCGGACTGGAGTGACCGGCGGTAACCGTCACTGGTGTACGTGGCTCCCGAGACCGTGTCGATCTGCGCGCTCTGCGCCGCCAGCGCCTCGCGCCGCAGCTGGGGGAGGGCGTAGCCGTTGATCTCCTGGTCGCGCGGGTTGTCCTGTGGGTAGCTGACGGCCGTCAGGTCCGTGAGTCTGCCGCTCTTGATCGTCACCCGCACCCGGACCGGTCCCCACCGGGTCTGCACGGTGTCGCCGGTGACGGTCCTGGTGCCGGTTCCCGGCGCACCCGAACTGCTCGACGAAACGGGCGACTTGGTGCTCGCCGTCGCCACCGTGGGGCTCGTGTGCGGCTTGAGCGACAGCAGCAGCACCATGCCGGAGACGGTCGCGGCACTCGCCAGCACGATGCGGCGCAGGGGACGGTTCTTCTTCAACGCGTGCACGGGTAGGCCTCACAGCTCGAACGACTCGTGGTGGATACGGCACCCCGGCACCCCGGCCGCCCGCAGCGCCCCGTACACGTCCTGGGCGAAGCCGTGCGGGCCGCAGAGGTAGACGTCGTGCCCGGCCAGGCCCGGGAAGGTCGCGCTCAGCGACTGGGCCGTGATGCCGGGGCGCTCCCCGCGCGGCCCGTTGAGCGCGTACCGCACCTGCGCGCCCCGCCACCTGGCGATCGCCTCCAGCTCACCGCCCAGCGCCAGGTCCTCGGCACAGCGCGCCCGGTAGAGCAGGGTGACCTCGCCGGGCAGCGTCTCGAACAGCGCGCGCAGCGGGGTGATGCCG
This sequence comes from Streptomyces cellostaticus, assembly GCF_001513965.1. Lineage (GTDB taxonomy): Bacteria > Actinomycetota > Actinomycetes > Streptomycetales > Streptomycetaceae > Streptomyces > Streptomyces cellostaticus. Next base: position 181,762 of record NZ_KQ948019.1, read on the forward strand.
ACACCCGCCGCGATCAGCAGGGACCGCTGCCCGGTGGCCCGGTCGGCGGTCAGGGAGCCGTACGGGCCCTCCGCCCACACCCGGGTGCCCGGCCGCAGCAGCGGGACGGCCGCACTGTGGTCGCCGAGCGCCTTGACGGTGATCCGCAGCAGGTCCGGGCGCGGCGGCGCCGACAGGGAGTACGGCGTCGACGTCCAGCCCATGCCCTCGCCGAGGAACCGCCAGCGGAAGAACTGCCCCGGCCGCGCACCCAGTTCGTCCAGGTGCCGCCCGCGTACGACGACCGAGTACACGCCCGGCGCCTCCTTGTGCACCGACTCCACGCGCAGCCGGTGCCGGCGGTTGAGCCGGACCGGGGCGAGGACGCGGAACCACAGCACCAGGGCCGCCGCCCCGAGGTACAGCGCGTACCAGGCGGCGGTGGCCGCCGGCTTGCCGTTGAACTCGTCGCCGAGGGCCACCTGGTGCCCGAAGGCGATGAAGACGGCCGCGTACGTGAGGAGATGGACGTAGTACCAGAACTCGTAGCCGGTCCGGCGGCGCACGGCCCGCGCCGAGGTGACGCCGACCGCGAAGAGGATCACCGTGCCGGCGGTGGCCTTGAGCATCTCCGGATAGTCCAGGACGACGGTGACCGCCTCGTGCCACAGCGAGGCCCGGTCCTGGACGGCGTACCCGGCCAGGATCAGCACGATGTGTGCGATCAGCAGGCAGATCGTGTACCGGCCGGCCATCGCGTGCCAGCGCGCCACCCGGTCCGAGCCGATCCGCACCTCCAGCAGTGGCACCCGCGCCATCAGGCCGACCAGCACCGCGCAGGCGTACCCGCACAGCAGCCCGGCGATCCGCCCGGCCCCGGTCAGCCAGCCCGCCGTACCGACCACCGTCCCCGTGTCCGCCCACCAGAGCGCGACCACGGCCGCCGCCCCCGTCCACAGCACGGCCAGTACGAGCCCCGCTGGGGAGCGGCGCACGGCCGGCGACCCGGGCGGGGCCGCGAGCCGCTCGTCCACGGTGGTCATGAGAGTCGTCCCTTCGTTCGTCGTGCCGGGCCACTGTGCGTGCCGAAGCTCTGAGGGACCTCTGAGCGGCCGCCGCATTCAGCCGACTCAGAGGAAACTCAGAGGTGCCCGGGCGGCCGGCCCCCCGCCGCACGAGCGATGCTGGTAGACGCGATGAACACCACCCGCTCCGGCCGCCCGGCCCTCACCCGCCCCGACGGCACTGCGCTGCGCGTCCTCGTCGTCGACGACGACCCCGACCTCGCGGAGGTGCTCACCGGCGCCCTGCGCTACGAGGGCTGGGAGGTGCGCGCGGCCGGCGACGGCGCCTCGGCGGTCACCGCCGCCCGCGAGCTGCTGCCCGACGCCGTCGTCCTGGACGTGATGCTCCCGGACACCGACGGCTTCGCCGTGCTGCGCCGGCTGCACGAGGTGAAGCCGGACGTCTGCGTGCTCTTCCTCACCGCCCGGGACGCGGTCGAGGACCGCATCGCCGGCATCACGGCAGGCGGCGACGACTACGTCACCAAGCCCTTCAGCCTGGAGGAGGTCGTCGCCCGGCTGCGCGGACTGCTGCGCCGCGCGGGCATGGCCCGCCAGCTGGAGGAGGGGCCGCGGCTGACCGTGGGCGACCTGGTCATGGACGAGGAGGCCCGCGAGGTGACCCGGGCCGGCGAGCTGATCGAACTCTCGCCGACCGAGTTCGAACTCCTCCGCTTCCTGATGCGCAATCCGCGCCGGGTGCTGAGCAAGGCGCAGATCCTCGACCGGGTGTGGTCGTACGACTTCGGCGGCCGGGCCCATGTGGTCGAGCTGTACATCTCCTACCTGCGCAAGAAGGTGGACGCGGGCCGCGAGCCCATGATCCACACGGTGCGCGGAGCGGGCTACGTCCTGAAGCCGGTGCCCAGGTGAGGTTCATGAGGTCCGTACGACGCCTGCCTCGGCCCCGCACCCTGCGCGCCCGCCTGACCGTCGGCCTGGTGATCCTGCTCGCGCTGAGCTGCGCCGCAGTGGGACTCGCCGCGGTCGTCGGACTGGACGGCTTCCTCACCCAGCGCCTGGACGAACAGCTCGCCCAGGTCGGCACCCGGTTCCCGCAGAGCCTGGAGCACAACGGCCTGGTGCCCGACGACCTCCCCCAGTCTCGAAAGGACTCGACCGGGGGGACCCCCATCGGCGACGAGCACGGCGACACCCGCCGGATGGCCACCGGCACCTTCGGCGCCCGCCTGCTGGACGGCGCGGTCACCAACAAGGGCCTCATCCGCTCCGGCGACCCGTCCGCCGATCTGAACGTCGGCCTGACGGCAACGGACCAGAAGCGGCTGGCCGGGGTCCCGGTGGACGGCAGACCCCACACCGTCGAACTCTCCGCCCTGGACGACTACCGGGTCGTCGCCACCGCGGGCCGGGACAAGGACGTCCTGATCGTCGGCCTGCCGCTGGAGCCCGTCCAGGCCACGGTCCACCGCCTGGAACTGGTGGCCGCCATCGTCTTCGGCCTGGCCCTCGTCGTCACCGGCGTGGCCGGGGCCTGCTGGGTCCGCTGGTCGCTGCGTCCGCTCAGCAGGGTCGCCGCCACCGCCACCCGGGTCAGCGAACTCCCCCTGGCCAGCGGCGAGGTGACCCTGCCGCCCCGGGCCCCGGACCCCGACTCCCGCAGCGAGGTCGGCCGGGTGGCGGCCGCCTTCAACCGCATGCTGGGCCACGTCGAGGACGCCCTGACCAAACGCCACGCCAGTGAGGAGCGGCTGCGCCGCTTCGCCGCCGACGCCAGCCACGAACTGCGCACCCCGGTCGCCTCGGTCCGCGGCCACGCCGAGCTGGCCTTGCTGCACCCCGGTCCGGTGCCACCGGAGGTGACCCGCGCCCTGGAGCGCATCGCCGCCGAGTCCTCCCGCATGGGCGAGATGGTCGACGACCTGCTCCTGCTGGCCCGCCTCGACGCGGGCCGCCCCCTGGAGCGCGGCCCGGTCGACCTGACCCGCCTGGTCCTGGACGCGGTGACGGACGCGAGGGCCGCGGGCCCCGGCCACCGCTGGACCCTGGACCTCCCCGAGGAACCAGTGACGGTACCGGGCGACACCCACCGCCTCCACCAGGCACTGGCCAACCTGCTGGCCAACGCCCGTCTGCACACACCCGTGGGCACAAAGGTGACGGTGACCCTGGAGACCGAGGTCGGCTCGGCCCGCCTGTCGGTCCACGACGACGGCCCCGGCATCCCCGAGGAGGTCCAGCCGGCCGCCTTCGAACGCTTCACCCGGGCAGAACACCGCCGCCGCCCGGATGCCTCCGGCAGCGGGGCGGGGCTGGGCCTGTCGATCGTGGTGGCGGTGGTGGAGGCGCATGAGGGGAGGGTGGTGCTGGAGAGCAGGCCGGGGGCGACGACGTTCACCGTACGGCTGCCCCTGGGCGAGGTCAGTAGCGAGTGATGGCCGTGGCGCCGTCCGTGGTGCCGATCGCGATATGCGCGCCGGGGCCGGCCCACTTCAGGATCCGCTGCGTCGCATCCTCGGGGACGGAGACGCAACCGGCCGTGGCCGCCTTCCCGTTGACGTGCAGAAAGATCCCGGCCCCCCGCCCCCGCACCGGCCGGTCGTAGTTGAACCCGATGACCAGCCCGTACGCGTACTGCGTCCGGTAGGAGCTCAGCTGCTCGGACTCCGAGGCGCGGCAGTCGGCCGGAAGAGGATCCGCCCAGCGGTTGTACGCGGCGGAGTCGACGTCCTCGCACCACCACGAGCTCTCCTTCACCGTCCGGTACTCGACCCGCGTACCCCCCGGCGCCGGCTTGATCCCGAACCCGAACGGCAGGTCGTACAGCCCGGTCGGCGTCGTGTTCGTCCCCTGCTCGCGCGCACCCCCCTCCACCAGCCCCTTCGCGCCGAACCGCGCCGGTGCGGACCCGGCCCGCACCCACTGCCCGTCCCGCAGGTCCCACCAGGTGACCGTGCCCGACGTCGCGTCGGTGCCCGGCGCCTCGGCGGTGATCAGCTGGGTACCGCCCCCGGTGTCCGCCATCCGCGCGGGCAACGGCGCCGGCCCGCAGCCGGGCGTGGCACCGAGGAGGCAGACGGACGCGGACGCGAGGGCGACGACGGCACCGGGGCGCATGGCTCAGACGGTAGACGGCGGCAGCGGCAGTGGCAGCCCGGGTAGTCCGTCCAGGCTGGTCGCGATGTGCTCCTTCTTCGTGAAGTACGCGCTCAGCGAGGCGTCGTCCTCGCGTGCGAAGCGCTTTCCATGCAGGTCACGGTCCTCCTCGTAGGCCATGTAGGGGACCGCGTAGCCGCAGGTGTCCCGCACCAGTTCGGCGTGGACGACGATGATCGCGCGCAGCCCGTGCAGGCTCGGGTCGATGCCCGGGAAGTGGGGGAGCAGCTCCTTGAAGCGCGGGTCGTCCCGGAAGACCGGCTCGCCCCGGCCGTGCACCCGCACGATGTTCGGCGGACCCTGGAAGGCGCACCACATGAGGGTGATCCGGCCGTTCTCCCGCAGGTGCGCGACGGTCTCGGCGTTGGACCCGGCGAAGTCGAGGTACGCCACGGTGCGTTCGTCGAGCACGGCGAAGGAGCCCTTGAGGCCCTTGGGGGAGAGGTTGACGGTGCCGTCGCCGGAGAGCGGCGCGGTCGCCGTGAAGAAGAGGGGCTGCTCCTCGATGAACGTCCGGAGCCTGCCGTCTATGCGCTCATAGGTCTTTCCCATGTCTGACGATGATCGACGGAAGTCGTTCGCGTGTCTAACGAATTTCCGGAACTGCTCGGCCGGATCCATCGCGGCCGCCCCGGCCGGCGCTTCCTCGGGGCGGCCACGGCTGCCTGTCAGCTCACTTGGTGAGCGTGCAGGCGGCCAGCGCGTCCAGCCCGGTCGGCTTGGTCCCCTTGCGGCCGATGGAGAGGGCGATGCGGTCGATGGTGGAGACCCGCTTGTCCTTCAGCGGGCCGAGGATCGCGTTGTTGACGAAGTTCGGCCCGCCCTGGCCCACGGTGTTCGCCAGCCGTGTGTTGGCCTCCTGGATCTGGGTCTGGAGGAGGGCGAGGTTGCGGTCCACCTCGGCCTTCGCGGAGGCCGGGACGGCCGGCAGCCTGGAGGCCACGTCCGGGCAGGTGATCGTGCCCGCCGCGCTGCTGCTGCCGGCCGCCGTGCCGCCGCCCGACTGCTGGTTCGCCCCGGTGCCCGGAGCGGCAGGGGCGGACGCCTTGCCGCCGCCTGCGTTCGCACCTGCGGCCCCGCCCGCGTTCAGGGCGCACGGCGCCAGCGCGTCCAGCCCGGTCGGCTTGGTCCCCTTGCGGCCGATGGAGAGGGCGATGCGGTCGATGGTGGAGACGCGCTTGTCCTTGAGGGGGCCGAGGATCGCGTTCTGCACGAAGTTGGGTCCGCCCTGGCCCACGGTGTTCCTCAGCCGTGTGTTGGCCTCCTGGATCTGGGTCTGGAGGAGGGTGAGGTTGCGGTCCACCTCGGCCTGGGCGGAGGCCGGAATCGCGGGCAGCTGCGACTTCACGTCGGGGCAGGTGATGGTGCCGGGGCTCGCGAGGGTGCGGGCGTCGGTGGCGCCGTTGCTCTTGGCGGGCGTCCCGGCGAGGGCGGAACCGGCGATCACCGCGCCGGAGAGCACCACGGCGGCAGCGCCGCCGATGATCGCCACGCGACGCTTGTTGTACTTCGGAAGTGCCCTGGACATGCGACTGCCTCACTTGGGTCAGGAGTGGGTTGTGATCAACGCGGCGCCAGCGTTCGGTGGGGAGTACGGGAAAGCGGTTGCCGTTGTTCAAGCGACCCGAGAATTGACGAATCATGCAGAGCTCTGCATACTCATGCATGTCAGTGAATGCAGTGTGAGGAGAAACCCGTGACCGAGCGCGTCGTACTCGCCTACTCGGGCGGTCTGGACACCTCCGTCGCCATCGGCTGGATCGCCGAGGAGACGGGCGCCGAGGTCATCGCCGTTGCGGTGGACGTCGGCCAGGGCGGCGAGGACCTGGACGTCATCCGCAAGCGCGCCCTCGCCTGCGGCGCCGTCGAGGCCGAGGTCGCGGACGCCAAGGACGAGTTCGCCGACGAGTACTGCCTCCCGGCGATCAAGGCCAACGCCCTCTACATGGACCGCTACCCGCTGGTCTCCGCCCTCTCCCGGCCGACGATCGTCAAGCACCTGGTCGCCGCCGCCCAGAAGCACGGCGCCACGACCGTCGCCCACGGCTGCACCGGCAAGGGCAACGACCAGGTCCGCTTCGAGGCCGGCATCGTCGCCCTCGCCCCCGACCTCAAGTGCATCGCCCCGGTCCGCGACTACGCGATGACCCGGGACAAGGCGATCGCTTTCTGCGAGGAGAAGCAGCTCCCGATCGCCACCACCAAGAAGTCCCCGTACTCCATCGACCAGAACGTCTTCGGACGCGCGGTCGAGACGGGCTTCCTGGAGGACATCTGGAACGCGCCGATCGAGGACATCTACGAGTACACGCAGAACCCGGCCGTGGCCCGCGATGCCGACGAGGTGATCATCACCTTCAAGGAGGGCGTCCCGGTCGCGATCGACGGCAAGCCCGTCACCGTCCTGCAGGCCATCCAGCAGCTCAACGAGCGCGCCGGAGCCCAGGGCATCGGCCGGATCGACATGGTCGAGGACCGGCTCGTGGGCATCAAGTCCCGCGAGGTGTACGAGGCTCCGGGCGCGATCGCCCTGATCACCGCCCACCAGGAGCTGGAGAACGTCACCGTCGAGCGCGAGCTGGCCCGCTACAAGCGGCAGGTCGAGCAGCGCTGGGGCGAGCTGGTCTACGACGGCCAGTGGTTCTCCCCGCTCAAGCGCGCCCTGGAGGGCTTCATCGACGAGGCCAGCCAGCACGTCTCGGGCGACATCCGGATGACCCTGCACGGCGGCCGCGCGGTCGTCACCGGCCGGCGCTCCGAGTCGTCCCTGTACGACTTCAACCTCGCCACCTACGACACCGGCGACACCTTCGACCAGGCGGCGGCCAAGGGCTTCATCGACATCTACAGCCTGTCGTCGAAGATCGCGGCCAAGCGTGACCTCGCATAAGCAGCCAACGCACATTCCGTAACTCTCTAGGAGCAACCCAAGTGAGCAGCAACAGCGGTGACGTACGGCTCTGGGGCGGCCGTTTCGCCGACGGTCCCGCCGAGGCCCTGGCGAAGCTGTCCGCGTCCGTCCACTTCGACTGGCGGCTCGCGCCCTACGACATCGCCGGTTCGCGCGCCCACGCGCGCGTGCTGCACAAGGCGGGCCTGCTCACCGAGGACGAGCTGACGCGCATGATCGCCGGGCTCGACCAGCTGGAAGCGGACGTGGCCGACGGCTCCTTCGTCGGCACCATCGCCGACGAGGACGTCCACACCGCCCTGGAGCGCGGCCTGCTGGAGCGCCTCGGCCCGGACCTCGGCGGCAAGCTCCGCGCCGGCCGGTCGCGCAACGACCAGGTGGCGACCCTCTTCCGGATGTACCTGCGCGACCACGCCCGGATCATCGGCGGTCTGATCGCCGAGCTCCAGGACGCGCTGATCGGCCTCGCCGAGGCCCACCCGGACGTGGCGATGCCCGGCCGTACCCACCTCCAGCACGCCCAGCCGGTGCTCTTCGCCCACCACGTCCTGGCCCACGTGCAGTCCCTGTCCCGGGACGCCGAGCGGCTGCGCCAGTGGGACGAGCGGACGGCCGTGTCGCCGTACGGCTCGGGCGCCCTCGCGGGCTCCTCCCTCGGCCTGGACCCGGAGGCGGTCGCCGAGGACCTCGGCTTCGAGCACGGCAGCGTCGGCAACTCCATCGACGGCACGGCCTCCCGTGACTTCGTCGCCGAGTTCGCCTTCATCACCGCGATGATCGGGGTCAACCTCTCCCGCATCTCCGAGGAGATCATCATCTGGAACACGAAGGAGTTCTCCTTCGTGACCCTGCACGACGCCTTCTCCACGGGCTCGTCGATCATGCCGCAGAAGAAGAACCCGGACATCGCCGAGCTGGCGCGCGGCAAGTCGGGCCGCCTCATCGGCAACCTGACGGGCCTCATGGCGACCCTGAAGGCCCTGCCGCTCGCCTACAACCGCGACCTCCAGGAGGACAAGGAGCCGGTCTTCGACTCCTGCGACCAGCTGGAGGTGCTGCTGCCCGCCTTCACCGGCATGATCGCCACCCTCACGGTCCACCGCGAGCGCATGGAGGAGCTGGCCCCGGCCGGCTTCTCGCTCGCCACCGACATCGCCGAGTGGCTGGTCAAGCAGGGTGTGCCGTTCCGGGTGGCGCACGAGGTCGCGGGGGAGTGCGTGAAGGTCGCCGAGGCCGAGGGCAAGGAGCTGGACGAGCTCACGGACGAGCAGTTCACGAAGATCTCCGCCCACCTGACCCCCGAGGTCCGCTCCGTTCTCAACGTCCCCGGCGCCCTCGCCTCCCGGAGCGGCCGCGGCGGCACGGCACCCAGCGCGGTCGCCGTCCAGCTCGCCGAGGTCAAGTCGGACGTGGCGGCACAGCACGAGTGGGCGACGGCCAAGCAGGGCTGAGCACCCGCAGCAGAGCAAAAAGGGCCCGGACACTCCGTCCGGGCCCTTCGTGCTGCCCGGACCGCTCGATAACGGATGAGATTCGGCCACTGTCCAAAACCTTGACGCTTGCGTACCCGGAGGTAACTATTCCGGTTACTGGTTCGGCATTGCCGAACGCCGGTCGATCACAGTCGAGCATGAAAGGGACGTCATGCGCGCGAGACGTACACGACGGACAGCCCGCCTCCTCGCCGTCACCGCGGTGGCCGCGCTCTGCGCTCTCGGCCTCACGGCCCCCGCGAGCGCAGCCGACACCCCGCCGCCCGGCGCCAACGACTGGTCCTGCAAGCCGGACTCGACGCATCCACAGCCGGTGGTCCTGGTGAACGGCACCTTCAAGACCTCGTACGAGAACTGGCTGACCCTGTCGCCCGCGCTCGCGCAAGCCGGTTACTGCGTCTTCTCCTTCGAGTACGGCGACCTGGAGACCGCCCCGATCCCGGACTCCGCGGCCGAACTGCGTGACTTCGTGAACGCCGTGCTCGGCGCGACCGGCGCCAAGAGGGTCGACATCGTCGGCCACAGCCAGGGCGGCATGATGCCCCGCTACTACGTGAAGTTCCTCGGAGGCGCGACCAAGGTCGACGACCTCGTCGGCATCGTGCCCTCCAACCACGGCACCTCCAACCCGCTCGCCCTCGCCGCCGGCGCCACCGTGTGCCCTTCCTGCGTCGACCAGACCGCGGGCTCGGACTTCCTGCAGAGGCTCAACTCGGACCCCGAGACCCCGGTCGGCCCGGACTACACGGCGATCGCCACCCGCTACGACGAGGTCGTGCTGCCGTACACCAGCGCCTTCCTCGACGGCCCGGCCGCCCATGTGACCAACGTGCTGCTCCAGGACCGCTGCCCGCTCGACATCACCGAACACGACCAGGCGCCCAAGTCCCCACTGGTGGAGCAGTGGGTGCTCAACGCCCTGGGGCGGAAGGGGCCGGCCGACCCCGCCTTCGTGCCGCGCTGCGTCAGCACGGGCTGAACCGCACCGGGCTGGGTAGATTGGTGCAGAATCAGCCTCCGCCGATCGTGCAGGGAGTTCGCATGCCGTTCAGCCGCCTGGCCGCCGCGACCACACCCACCGCGCACATCGGACTCGGCCTGGCCGCCGTCGGCCGACCGGGCTACATCAACCTCGGCCGGGAGGACGACCTCCCGGCCGAGCGCACCGTGGACGCCCTGCGCGACCGCACCCATGAGCTGCTCGACGCCGCCTACGCCCAGGGCGTGCGCTACTTCGACGTCGCCCGCTCCTACGGCCGCTCCGAGGAGTTCCTCGCCGACTGGCTGAACGCCCGCCCGGACATCGACGACGTGGTCGTCGGCAGCAAGTGGGGCTACACCTACACCGCCGGCTGGTCCACCGACGCCGAACAGCACGAGGTGAAGGACCACAGCCTGGCGACGTACGAGCGGCAGCGCGCCGAGACCGACGCGCTGCTCGGCGACCGGCTCGACCTCTACCAGATCCACTCGGTGACCCCGGACAGTCCCGCCCTCACCGACAAGGAACTCCACGCCAGGCTCGCCGAAGCGGCCGCCGAGGGCCTCAGTATCGGCTTCTCCACCAGCGGCCCCGCCCAGGCCGACGCGATCCGCGCCGCCCTCGAGGTGACGGTCGACGGCGAGCCCCTCTTCCGTACCGTCCAGTCGACGTACAACGCCCTGGAGACCTCGGCGGGACCCGCGCTCGCCGAGGCGCACGACGCCGGACTGACCGTGATCGTCAAGGAGGGCATGGCCAACGGCCGGCTCGCCGCGCCGCACGCCCCGGACGTGCTGAAGGCCGTGGCCGAGGAGACCTTCCTCGGCTGCGACGCCGTGGCGCTCGCCCTGATCCTGCGCCTGCCCTGGACAGGTGTCGTCCTCTCCGGCGCGGCGACCGTCACCCAGCTCGCCTCCAACCTCCACGCGCCCGTCGTGGACCTGGACGTGGACCAGCTGGCCCGCCTCGCCACCCTGGCCGAGGACCCGCGTGCCTACTGGGAGCGGCGCGGACAGCTGCCCTGGCACTGACAGCCACCCGCACTGACCAGCGGCGATGAGTCACGCACGCCTACGATGAGACAAAGATGTCTCACGTGGGCTACCCTTGTCTCATGGCCCTGGATCGTGACCATGTGCTGCGCAGCGCAGCCGCCCTGCTGACCCGCAAGTCCACGGCGACCATGGACGAGGTCGCCAAGGCTGCCGGAATCAGCCGGGCCACGCTGCACCGCCACTTCGCCGGACGCGACGCCCTGGTACGGGCACTGGAGGCGCTCGGCATCGCGGAGTGCGAGGCGGCGCTGGAGAGAGCCCGGCCGGAGGAGGGATCCACGGCCGAGGCCGTACGCCGGCTGGTGCGTGAGATCCAGCCGGCCGCAGGGCTGCTCGCCTTTCTGTACGGCGAGAGTCAGCTGTGGGAGGGCGACCGGCAGAACGACGGCTGGCAGCGGCTCGACACCCGGATCGGCGCCCTGTTCCAGCGCGGACAGCAGAGCGGCGAGTTCCGCATCGACCTCACTCCCGTCTGGCTCACCGAAGCCCTGTACGGCCTGATCGCCTCCTGCGCCTGGGCCACTCTGGACGGCCGCGTGGCCTCCCGGGACTTCCCCACCATGGTCGCCGAACTGCTGCTCGGCGGCGCTCTACGAAGAGAGGAATCATGACCAGCACCCTGCAGCCGGCTCGCGCGGCGGAGGTGGAGAAGCGCCAGGGCCGCTGGCTCGCGCTCTCCGTCCTCGTCCTGGCCGTGCTGCTGGTGGCCGTCGACGCCACCGTCCTCGGCCTGGCGACGCCCTACATCAGCGAAGACCTCGACCCCTCCGGCACCCAGCTCCTGTGGATCGGTGACGTCTATTCCTTCGTCATCGCCGGTCTGCTGGTCTCCATGGGCAGCCTCGGCGACCGCATCGGCCGCAAGCGGATCCTGCTCGTCGGCGCCACCGCATTCGGCGCGATATCCGTCCTGAACGCCTACGCGACGACCCCCGAGCTGATGATCCTGGCGCGGGCCCTGCTCGGTGTCGCGGGCGCCACCCTGATGCCCGCCACCCTCGCCCTGATCCGCAACCTCTTCCACGACCCGCGCGAGCGCAGCCTCGCCGTCGGCATCTGGGGCGCCACGGCGTCCGCCGGCACAGCGGTCGGCCCCATCGCGGGCGGATTCCTGCTCGAACACTTCTGGTGGGGCTCGGTCTTCCTCATCAACCTGCCGGTGATGGCGGTCCTGGTCCTCGTCGGCATCCGCACGCTGCCCGAGTCCCGCAACCCGAACCCCGGCCCCTGGGACCTGACCAGCGTCGTCCTGTCGCTCGTCGGCATGATCGCCGTCGTGTACGCGGTCAAGGAGGCCGCCACCCACGGCTTCACCCTGCCCACGCTCGCGGCGGCTCTGCTGGGGGCGACGGCCCTGTACGGCTTCGTGCACCGCCAGCTCACCATGCCGGCCCCGCTGCTGGACATGCGCCTGTTCCGGAGCCGTGGCTTCAGCGGAGCGGTCCTCGCCGACCTGCTGACCGTGCTCGGCATGTCGGGGCTGGTGTTCTTCCTCTCCCAGTATCTGCAACTCGTCCAGGGCAGGCGCCCGTTCGAGGCGGGCCTGGCCGAACTGCCCGCCGCCGTCGGCGCGGTGGCGGCCGGCCTGGTCGCGGGCCGCACGGCCCGGCGCTTCTCGGTCCGGGCGGTCGTCTCCGGCGGTCTGGCGGCCGTGGGCGTGGCCCTCGCCGTCCTCACGACCGTGGGCCGGTCGACGGGCTACCCGGTCCTCGGCGCCGCACTCCTGGTCGTCGGCATCGGTGCCGGCTTCTCCTTCACGGTGACGGCCGACGTGATCCTCTCCAGCGTCCCCAAGGACCAGGCGGGCGCCGCCTCCGCGGTCTCCGAGACGGCATACGAACTGGGCGCGGCCCTCGGCATCGCCCTGCTCGGCTCGATCGTGACCGGCGTCTACCGCGACTTCACGGGCCCGGCCGGAACCCCGGCAGCGGCCCACGAGTCACTGGGCGCAGCGGTCGAGGCATCGGCGAACATGCCCCCGCACACGGCCCAGGCCCTCCTGGACGCGGCCCGCGGATCCTTCGTCCACGGCCTGCAGATCGCCTCCGGCGCAGGAGCGGCAGTCCTCCTGGCAACGGCGGCGGCAGCATGGTTCCTGCTGAAGAACCAGAAACTGGAAAGCGCCGGGTGACCGGAGCTACCCAGGGGCGCGGGGAACTGCGCGAACCACCACAACGCACCCGCACCCGAGAACCGGCCGACCGCCAAAGGCGCTAGGCGGCCTTGGCCTTCGTCGCGTACATGTCCACGTACTCCTGCCCGGACAGCCGCATCACCTCAGCCATCACGGAATCGGTCACAGCCCGCAGCACATACCGATCCCGATCCATCCCCTCGTACCGGGAGAACTCCATCGCCTCACCGAACCGCACGGTCACGCGGCCGGGCCGCGGCATCCCCGCACCGCCCGGCTGCAACTTGTCCGTCCCGATCATCGCGAAGGGAACCACGGGCGCGCCCGTCATCAGCGTCAGCCGCGCGATACCGGTACGCCCCCGGTACAGCCGTCCGTCCGGTGACCTCGTGCCCTCGGGGTAGATGCCGAAGATCCTGCCCTCCTCCAGCACGCGCCGCCCGGTCATCAGCGCAGCGACCCCGCCGCGACCGCCGTCGCGGTCCACCGGGATCATGCCGACGCCCGTGAAGAACCAGGCCATGAGCCGGCCCTTGAAACTCTTGCCGGTGACGTACTCGTCCTTGCCGATGAAGACGACCTGACGGTCGCAGACCAGGGGCAGGATCATCGAGTCGATGAAGGTCAGGTGATTACCGGCCAGAATGACCGGTCCCTCCCCGGGGATGTGCTCCACGCCCTCCACCTGTGGGCGGAACATCAGGCGCATGATCGGTCCGAGCACTGCCTTGATGAGCGCGAAGCGGGACAACGGGTCCTCCGATGTCGAGGGAAGCGATATGTGTCTGTGCAGGTGAGGACATTACTCGCGGCTACGGGGGATGCGCACATCGGGTACGCCCGGTTCACCGAGGTCTTACGCATTGTTGACGCGGGTTTACCTGCGGTGGCGCGCCGGAGTCCGCGTGACGCTCCGGCGACGATGTGACGGACATCGCGCGGAGCCCTCACTCTCCGGGTACCCGGCTCGCTCCCGTCGATGCCGACGGACCGTCACCTCTCGCCGCGCACACGCCATACGGTGTCACCCACGTGTTCGATCCGAGGTCTCCCGTCCGTCATGTGGACCGTCCTACGATCGGCGCGCACGGAAGCGGCAGGACGGCAGGAGGGCGCTCATGGACGGCGACCAGGCGAACGGGCAGAAGCAGGGAACGGGACGGCGGGCGCTGCTCGGCGCAGCGGTGCTCGGCGCGGGCGGAGCGGTCCTCGGACTGTCCGGCGCCGCCAGAGCGGCCGAGCCCCGGACCGCCGCGCACGGCGGGCGCGGGCTGAAGAGCCTGCCGGTGCCGACGATCATCGGCCACCGGGGTGCCAGCGGCTACCGCCCCGAGCACACCTTCGGCTCGTACAACCTGGCCCTCGACCTCGGCGCCGACGTCGTCGAGGCGGGCGACCTGGTGCCCACCAAGGACGGACACCTCGTCTGCCGCCACGAGCCGGAGATCGGCGGCACCACGGACGTCGCCGCGCACCCAGAGTTCGCCGACCGCAAGACCACCAAGCTCCTCGACGGCGTCTCCACCACCGGCTGGTTCACCGAGGACTTCACCCTCGCCGAGCTGAAGACGCTGCGTGCGGTCGAGCGCATCCCGGCCAATCGGCCGCACAACACCCTCTACAACGGGCGGTGGGAGATCCCCACGTTCGAAGAGGTCCTGAAGTGGCAGGACGAGCAGACCCGCAAGCGCGGCAGGCAGGTCTGGATCTACCCCGAGACCAAGCACCCCACCTACTTCCGCAAGCTGGGCCTCGGCCTGGAGGAGCGGGTGGCGAAGCTGCTGCGCAAGTACGGCAAGGACACCCGGAACTCGCCGGTCATCCTGCAGTCCTTCGAGCCGAGCAGCATCCAGAAGCTGAACCAGCTGGTCGACAACCCGCTGGTGGTCCTGCTCTCCTCGGCCGCCGGCCGTCCCTACGACTTCGTCGAGGCGGGCGACCCGCGCACGGTGGCCGACCTGATCACGCCGAAGGGCCTCAGGGAGATAGCCGGCTACGCGCAGGGCATCGGCCCGACGCTGGACCTGATCATCCCGAAGAACGCCGACGGGACCCTGGCCGAGCCGACCACGCTGGTCGCCGACGCGCACAAGGTGGGCCTGATCCTGCACCCCTACACCATGCGCAACGAGAACCCCTTCCTCCCGGCCGAGTACCGCAAGGGCACCGACGCGGACGCCTACGGTGACGTCTTCGGCGCCTTCAGGACGTACTTCGCGACCGGCATCGACGGCGTCTTCACCGACAACGCCGACACCGGCGTGCTCGCCCGCGCCGACTTCCTGGCCGGCTGAGCCCGCCGGCCCGTCAACGGCGAGGCCGTACGGCCCCCCGTTCGGGCTGACTCCGCGCCGCCCCGGAAACCTGCCACCGGGTCGGCGCGTCGTTCCGCATATGACGGACGACCTGGTAGCCGCCCTGCACCCGCTGCTCACCGCCGAAGCCTCCGCAGAGGCATATGCCTCCGGCGGTGAGCCGGGCGACCTGGAGCAGGCCGTCTGGCTCCGCCTGCTGGAGCGTCTGGAGTCCGACGGGCCGCCGCTGGACCCGCAGGGCTGGCTGCGCAAGGCCGTACGCGCCGAGGCTCGCCGCAGCCGTCGCACTGCTCGCCTGGAACGCCCCTATGACACCGAGCCGGCCGACGACACCCGCCCCGGACCCGAGCAGCTCGCCCTCACCGCCGCTCGCCACCGTGCCCTGCGCGACGCGGTCCGCCGCCTGCCTGGCCGGTGCCCCCGTCTCATGGAGGCGCTGCTCTCTCCGAAGGACCTGACATACCGGGAGATCGCGGGGGAGTTGGGTATCTCACAGGGCAGTCTCGGCCCGGAACGCTCCAGATGTCTGGGATGTCTGCGGCGATTGCTCACGCCGGAGGTTGCGGCCCGCGAAGCGCGGGGATAGGAGTGAGGAACAACAGGTGATCAGGTGAGCGGGAGGCATGCGCACATGGGCATGAGCGTGACCATCTCGGTGGCGACCGAGCAGGACGCGGAGCAGATCTTCAGGCTCCAGTACCTGTGCTTCCAGAGCGAGGCGGCGCTGTACGGCAACTACCGCATCGACCCCCTCGTTCAAACCCTCGACTCGGTGCGCCAGGAAGTCGGCTCCGACTGCGTCTTCGTAGCCCGCCTCGGAGACGAGGTGGTCGGCTCGGTGCGCGGCAGGGTGGCCGAGGACGGAGCGGCCGCCATCGGCAAGCTCTGCGTCCACCCGCGCCTGCAGGGCCACGGCATCGGCGCGAGGCTGCTGCGCGCGGCCGAAGCGGCGTTGGCGCAGGAGCGGGGTGCCACCAGGTTCCGCCTCTTCACCGGCCACCGCAGCGAGGGCAACCTCCGCCTGTACCGCCGTGTCGGCTACGAGACGGTCGGCAGGTCCAAGGGCGCGGACGGCGTGGAGATGATCGTCCTGGAGAAGCCGGCGGGGGCTTTCGTTCAAACGGCGTGAGGGAAGTGCCCTGAAGGGGCGCGGCGAACTGCGCGACCAGCCACGACGGGCCGGCAGTCGCCGGCGCTCCTCAGGCGCCCCTTCGCTCCCGCGCTTTGCGCAACCAATACATCGCGGAAAGCGGCAGCAGCACGGGAATGAAGACGTACCCCATGCCGTAATCGGACCACACGGTCGCGTCCGGGAAGGCCGATCGGTCGACCAAGGTCCACGTACCGACGAGAAGCACACCCGCAAGCTCGGCGGCGCAGCACACCAGTGCCGCCCGCCGGGCCGTCTCCCCGCCCCGGACCAGCGTGTACGTGATGAACCCGTACACGACCCCGGCCACGGCCGACAAGGAGTACGCCAGCGGCGCCCGCTGGAAGTCCGTGGCGATCTGGTACGCGGAACGCGACACCGCCCCGACCACCATCACGCCGTAGAACCAGACGAGCAGCATCCCCGGCCCGCTGATCAACCGGGCCGGCTTCTCCTCCAGTGCCGTCATCTCAGCCTCCCCAGATGTCATAGAGCCGCACCTCCAGCACGGCCAGCACCACACCGCCGGCCGCCACCGTCACCGAGCCCCAGCGTGTCCGCTCGGCCAGTGACATGAAGCCCGCCGCCGGCACGCACGCGAACGCGCCCAGCAGATACGCCACGAAGATCGTCGTGCCCTGCTCCGGCTTCTCGCCCCGCACCAGCAGCACGATCCCGACCACCAGCTGGATCACGGCCAGCAGCGACACCACGGCCATGCCGATGAAGTGCCAGTCCTTGGTCGGCTGGTCCCGGTGGGCGGCCCAGCCGCACCAGGCGGCGAGCAGCAGCGCGGCGACCCCGGTCACCAGCGTCAGGGCATTGAGCATGCGGTGACCTTATTACGGCCGAAATGGCCCGACGCCGCCGACCCCGTCGTACACCGTAGGGTCTAGACCATGACGATCCACGCGCACGCCCTCCTGTTCGACAACGACGGCACCCTCGTCTCCTCCCTCGACTCCGTCGAGCGCTGCTGGACGCGCTGGGCGCGGGAGTACGGCATCACGGCCGAGGAGTTCGGGCGCGTGGAGCTGCACGGGCGGCCCGCGGCCGAGATAGTCGCCGATCTGCTGCCCGCCCACGTGGTCCCGGAGGCCGTCGCGCGGGTCGAACAGCTGGAGGTGGAGGACGTGCCCGACGGGGGCGTGCAACTCCTGCCCGGGACGCGCGAGTTCCTCGACTCGCTCCCCGCCGACCGCTGGGCCGTCGTCACCTCCGCCACCCGCCGGCTCGCCGAGGCCCGCCTCGACGCCGTCGGCATCCTGCCCAAGACGCTCGTCGCCGCCGACGACATCACCCGCGGCAAGCCCGACCCCGAGCCCTATCTGCTCGCCGCCCGGCAGCTCGGCGTGGACCCGGCCCGCTGTGTCGTCTTCGAGGACGCCCCGGCCGGACTCCAGGCGGGGCGCGCGGCCGGAATGACCACCGTGGCCTTGGCCACAACCCACCGGGCCGAGGAGCTGGACGCCGACCTGGTGGTGCAGGACCTGTCGGCCTTGTCCGCGCTGGTCACCGCCGAGGGCGTGGAGATCTCCGTTCGCAGCTGAGAACTGTCCGCTGCTGTCCAGCATGCGGACAGCGGCGGCCTGTCAGCACCGTAGGTCTGGTTTACTGATCGCATGACCACGACGAGCAGCCGCACCCTTGCGACCGAGGCGACCCTGACGCCCGGTGCTCGTTGTCTGTGTCGCATGATGCGCCGAATGTGCGCCTTCTAGAGGGCCCCCGCACCATCTGAGCCTCGCGCCCCGAAGCGAGAGCCGTGGCCTGTCCGACGCCGAGTTCCCGGCAGACGGACTGACGCCCGAAGCGCACACGAAGTTCTCCCCGGTTCACCGCCACAGCGAGAACCGTGCCGCGTCCCTGAACGAATGCAATGCATGCACCCGTGCCCGGGCACACCCACGCCCGCGCACTCGACAGTGACGGAATCCCAGTGATCACCACATCGGGCCTGACCAAGGTCTACCGCTCCCGCGGCCGAGACGTCACCGCCCTCGACGGTGTCGATCTCCACGTCCGCGAAGGCGAGGTCTACGGCGTCATCGGCCAGTCCGGCGCCGGAAAGTCCTCTCTCATCCGCTGCGTCAACCTGCTGGAGCGTCCGACATCCGGGACGGTGAGCGTCGCCGGACAGGACCTCACCGCGCTCGCCGGGCGCGGACCCCGCGCCGGCAAGGAACTGCGCCGGGCGCGCAGCCGGATCGGCATGGTCTTCCAGCACTTCAACCTGCTGTCCTCGCGCACCGTGCAGGACAACGTCGAGCTGCCGCTCGAAATCCTCGGCACGTCGGGCAGGGAGCGTTCCCGCAAGGCGCTCGAACTCCTCGACCTGGTCGGCCTCGCCGACAAGGCCAAGGCCTACCCCGCCCAGCTCTCCGGCGGCCAGAAGCAGCGCGTCGGCATCGCCCGCGCCCTCGCCGGCGACCCCAAGGTGCTGCTCTCCGACGAGGCCACCAGCGCCCTCGACCCGGAGACCACCCGCTCCATCCTCCAGCTGCTGCGCGACCTGAACCGGCAGCTGGGCCTGACCGTCTTGCTCATCACGCACGAGATGGACGTGGTGAAGTCGGTCTGCGACTCCGCCGCCCTGATGGAGAAGGGCCGGATCGTGGAGTCCGGCACGGTCAGCGAGCTGCTGGCCACCCCGGGCTCCGAACTGGCCGCCGCGCTGTTCCCGGTGGGCGGCGAGGCCACCGGCGCCGACCGCACCGTCCTCGACGTCACCTTCCACGGCGAGGCCGCCACCCAGCCGGTCATCTCCCAGCTCTCGCGCACCTACAACATCGACATCTCGATCCTCGGCGCCGCCATCGACACCGTCGGCGGCCTCCAGATCGGCCGTATGCGCATCGAACTGCCCGGCCGCTACGAGGACAACGTGGTGCCGATCGGGTTCCTGCGCGAACAGGGCCTGCAGATCGACGTCGTGGGCCAGGAGCCCGTGCTGGTGAAGGAAGGTGCCAAGTGACCTGGACTGATTGGTCTGCGATGCAGCCGCTGCTGTCCCAGGCGTGTAGCGAGACGTTCAGCATGGTGGCCTGGTCCACCCTGATCGCCGTCGCCGCCGGCCTTCCGCTCGGCGTCCTCCTCGTCCTCACCGACCGGGGCGGCCTGTTGCAGAACGTCGTCGCCAACAAGGTGATCGGGCAGGTCGTGAACGTCGGCCGGTCGATGCCGTTCATCATCCTGATGGTCGCGCTGATGAGCTTCACCCGCTGGGTCACCGGCACGACGATCGGCACCACCGCCGCGATCGTGCCGCTCGCCATCGGCGGCATCCCGTTCTTCGCCCGCCTGGTCGAGACGGCCGTCCGCGAAGTGGACAACGGTCTCGTCGAGGCTGTGCAGGCCATGGGCGGCAACACCTGGACGATCGTCCGCAAGGTCCTCGTCCCGGAGGCGCTGCCCTCGCTGATCGCCAGCACGACCACCACGATCATCGCCCTGATCGGCTACTCCGCCATGGCCGGCACGGTCGGCGGCGGCGGCCTCGGCGACCTCGCCGTCCGCTACGGCTACCAGCGCTTCGAGACCCAGCTGATGTGGATCACCGTCGCGATCCTCGCCGTCGTCATCTCGCTCATCCAGTTCGCCGGTGACTTCGCGGCCCGCTCCCTGCACAGCCGCGGCGGCCGCTCCGGCCCCGCGCCGAAGCTGCGCGCGCTGAAGGCCAAGGAGCCCGAGGCCGCCGACGTCACCAAGGTCGCCTGAGCACACCCCTGAACTCCCCGCCCACCCGACGCGGGGCCGCTCCACCCCTTAGGAAAGGCACTTTTCGTGCGTAACACCGCCAAGCTCACCACCGCCGTCCTCGCCGCCGGAGCCCTCACCTTCGGGCTCACCGCCTGCGGCTCCGGCAACGACTCCGCCGGCTCCTCCGACTACAGCGGCCCGCTGGTCGTCGCCGCGAGCCCGACCCCGCACGCCGAGATCCTGAACTTCGTCAAGAAGAACCTGGCGAAGAAGGCGGGCCTCGACCTGGAGGTCAAGGAGTTCACCGACTACATCACGCCGAACACGGCGACCGAGGACGGCTCGGTGGGCGCCAACTACTTCCAGAACCAGCCGTACCTGGACGACTTCAACAACAAGCGCGGCACCCACATCGTGCCCGTCGTCACGGTGCACCTGGAGCCGCTCGGCCTCTACTCCCACAAGGCGAAGAACGTCAACGCCCTCAAGAGCGGTGCGACCGTCGCCGTCCCGAACGACGCCGTCAACGAGGCCCGCGCCCTCAAGCTGCTCGCCGCGGGCGGGCTCATCACCCTCAAGTCCGGCGTCGGCAACGAGGCCACCCCGCAGGACATCGCCAAGAACCCCAAGAACCTCAAGTTCAAGGAGGTCGAGGCGGCCCAGACCCCGCGCTCCCTGGACGACGTGGACGCGGCCGTCGTCAATGGCAACTACGCCATCTCCGCGGGCCTCAAGCCCGCGACGGAAGCCCTCGTGCTGGAGTCCGCGAAGAACAACCCGTACGGCAACTTCCTCGCCGTGAAGAAGGGCAACGAGAAGGACCCGCGGGTCAAGAAGCTCGCCAAGCTCCTCACCTCGCCCGAGGTCAAGAAGTTCATCGAGGACAAGTACCAGGGCTCGGTCATCGCGTCCTTCTGAGCCGGCTGATCGACAGGGGGATCGACTCATGCGCAAGACCGTCGTGATCGCGGTGGCCGCGGCCGTGTCCCTCGGCCTCACCGCCTGCGGCGCGGGCTCCGCTTCCGGCAAGGGCGGTGGCAAGGACGGCACCCTCGTCGTCGGCGCCACCGCCGTCCCGGCCGGCGAGGTGCTCACCTACGTCAAGGACCACCTCGCCGCCAAGGCGGGCCTGAAGCTGGAGATCAGGGAGTTCACGGACTACGTCCTGCCGAACACCGCGCTCCAGGAGGGCTCGCTGGACGCGAACCTGTACCAGAACCAGCCGTACCTGGACGACTTCAACAAGTCCAAGGGCACGGACCTGGTGTCGGTGGTGAAGCCCTACCTGCCGCCCATGGGCGTCTACTCCAAGAAGGTCACGGACGTCACCGAGCTCGCCGGCGGAGCCACCGTGGGCGTGCCGGGCGACACCACCAACGAGGGCCGCGCCCTCAAGCTCCTGGCCGCCGGCGGTCTCATCGGGCTGAAGGCGGGCGCCGGCCCGGACGCGTCCCCCAAGGACGTCACGTCCAACCCCCGGCACCTGAAGTTCAAGGAGCTGGAAGCCGCCCAGCTGCCGCGCTCGCTCGACGACCTGGACGCGGCGGTCATCAACAACAACTACGCCCAGGACGCGGGCCTCAGCCCCACCAGGAACGCGATCCTGCTGGAGTCGGCGAAGGACAACCCCTACGCCAACCTCCTCGCCGTCAAGCGCGGCAACGAGGACGATCCGCGGGTCAGGAAGCTCGCCGAGCTGCTCGTCTCGCCCGAGGTGAAGAAGTTCATCGAGGACAAGTACAAGGGATCCGTCCTGCCGGTGGCACAGAGCTGACGGCACGTATACGGCGTATCGCCACGCACGGGGTCCACTCCTTCACCCGGGGTGGGCCCCGTCGTGCGGTTCAGTGGTTTCATGCTGCATGCTGGGCAGTTCAGCGGGCCCGCCCTGGCGGTCCTGATGCTCTCTCAAGTTTTTTCCGAAGGTTACGGAGCGGCGCATGACTAGCACCTTCCCCACCATCTCCATCAGCACGGAGCGGTTGGTGCTGCGTCCCCTCGACGAGGACGACGTGCCGGCCCTGGCCGAGATGATGAACGACGAGCAGGTCGGCGCCTGGACCGACGTCCCCCAGCCGTACACCGAGCGCGGCGCCCGGCGCTGGATCACCGAGTACGCCCCCGCCGAGCGCATAGCGGGCCGTGGCCTCGACCTCGCGGTCACCGAGTTCCTCACCCAGCGCCTGGTCGGCATCGTCCAGCTCGCCAAGACCAACTGGCACATCCGGTCCACCGAGATGTCGTACATCATCGCCCCCTGGGCGCGCGGCGAGGGCTACGCCTCCGAGGCCGCCCTCGCCACCGCGCAGTGGCTCTTCGGCGACCAGAAGTTCGAGCGCATCGAGCTGCGCACCGCCGCCGACAACACCGCCGCCCAGCAGGTCGCCCAGAAGATCGGCTGCATCAGCGAGGGCGTGCTGCGCAACGCCTGCATAGTCCACCACCGCACCGAGGACGGCACCTGGACCGACGTGCGGACCGACTACATCGTGTGGAGCCTGCTCCCGGAGGACCTGGAGGGCGCCGACGAGCAGCTCGGCGACACCGGCGGCTTCGGGTCGTACTCCGACTGGAACTGACCTCCGCGAGGCGCGCCCACCACCGCCTGCGGCCCCGCCCCACCGCGCGTCCGCTACCTTCACCAGGTACGCTCACGGAGCCTGCCCACAGGCCCCATACCCCTGACGACCTGCGAAAACATGGAGACTGACGACGATGGCCGACCGGGTCACGGTGATCGGCTGGGACGGCTCGCCGCTGACCGACGCGGCACGCGCCGCCCTCGGCGCCGCCACGCTCGTGGCGGGCGCGGCCCACCACCTGGCGCTGCCCGAGGTCCCGCCCGCCGCC
The DNA here is from genome assembly GCF_001513965.1 of Streptomyces cellostaticus. Taxonomy (GTDB): domain Bacteria; phylum Actinomycetota; class Actinomycetes; order Streptomycetales; family Streptomycetaceae; genus Streptomyces; species Streptomyces cellostaticus. The sequence goes on from NZ_KQ948019.1 coordinate 204,511, forward strand.
GAGCGCATCCGGCTCGGCAGCCCCGGCCTGGCCGCCCGCCGGATCGCCGCCCACCGCGGCACCGCGGTCGTGCTCGCCGACGGCGACCCCGGCTTCTTCGGCGTCGTACGGACCCTGCGCGCACCCGAGTTCGGCCTGGAGGTCGAGGTCGTCCCCGCCGTCTCCTCCGTCGCCGCCGCCTTCGCCCGCGCCGGTATGCCGTGGGACGACGCCCAGGTGGTCGTCGCCCACCCGCGCACCCTGCGCCGGGCCGTGAACGTGTGCCGAGCCCACACCAAGGTCGCCGTCCTCACCTCACCCGGCGCCGGGCCCGCCGAACTCGGCCTGCTCCTGGACGGAGTCCACCGGACCTTCGTCATCTGTGAGGAACTGGGCACCGAACGCGAGCAGGTCACCGTCGTCACCTCCGACAAGGCCCCCGACCACACCTGGCGCGACCCGAACGTCGTCATCGTCATCGGCGGACCCACCGGACCAGGTGTCGCCACCGAGGGCGGCGGCTGGATCGCCGGACGCGACCCGGGCGTCGGCCCGCGCGGCTGGGTGCAGCGAGACGATGAGTACGCGGCGTACGCGGCGTACGGCGGCGGCCTCGGCGAAGGGGAGACGGGGCTCCTGCGGGCCGCCCAACTTGCCCGCCTCGGACCCCGGATCGGCGACCTCGTCTGGGACATCGGCTCGGGCAGCGGCGCGTTCGCCACCGAGGCCGCACGCGCCGGAGCCGCCGTCATCGCCGTCGACCGCGATCCCGGCGCCTGCGCGCGCACCGAATCGGCCGCGCGTCGCTACGGCGTCCAGCTCCAGGTCGTGCCGGGCACCGCCCCGCAGGTCCTGGAAAACCTGCCCGAACCGGACGTCGTACGGGTCGGCGGCGGAGGAGCGGCCGTGGTCTCCGCGGTCGCCGACCGCCGCCCGCAGCGCATCGTCACCCACGCCGCGACCCGCGACGAGGCCGAACTGGTCGGCCGCGGCCTGACCGAGCACGGATACCGGGTCGAGTGCGCCCTGCTGCAGTCCGTGGAACTCGACACCAGGGCCTGGACGGAGACCGAGCGGAACGTTGCGTTCCTGCTCACAGGGGAATTGCCGCGACGCGAAGCGCCTCGCTGAGGGGTGGCGGCCGGGCGACGGGCGGGCCCTGCCGGATCGTGCCCCGTGATCCGGTTGTCGTACTGCGCGCGGTAGGCTGGCCGATCGTTGTACCGCACCGGTGGCCCGGAACTTCGTTCGCCAATGTCCGGAAAACGCGCCCGTTTTGGGGTGGGTGTGGTACGGCAGAACCCGAGGACGCGCAACGTGGCGCAGTCCACAGCGGGCTGTCGCGGATCATGCTGTCGCGATGGCGGAACGGCCGGGACAATGCCACTGAATGGCTTTGTCGCCTTTTTGGGCGGGTCGTTCGTGCCGCTGGGCACGCACGCTCGTTCTTCACTACGGGGCGGTCGGTGCGCCGTCCCGGGTGAGCAGGTCGAAGGAGCACTAACCGATGGGCGAGGGGTACGCATGACCGACACCGGCCAGGTCCCGGCCGAGGGGCAGCCGGAGAGCGTAGGCATGGTGGAACAGCCGGGCGTCCCTGCGCACGGCGCGTACACCTACCTCTCCGAGACACCCGCCGAGGACGAAGACCTGCTGCTGCCGGGTGCCCAGGGCGCGTGGGGCAACGAAGTGCAGCCACCCGCCCCGGAACCGGTCGTCGAGGCCGTCCACGAGCCGGGCCCGCACGAGACGGCCGGCCGGGACAGCGGTTCCGTCGACCTCAGCGGCGTCCGGCTGCCGAATCCGGCGCCGGCGTCCGTGCCCCCGTCACCCATCCTCTCGGCCTCGCACGACCCGGCGGCGGCCGCCCAGCCGCCGCGCAGGCCGCTGCACCTCGGGCCGCCGATCCCCGACGCCTCCGCCAGCCCGGTCCGCTCCCTCGCCGACCGCGGGCCCGCGGGCGCGCCGGTACGGCAGCCGGGGCCGCCCACGACCGGCCCCGAGTACCTCGATGTCCAGCCACTGCGCGACATGGCCCCGCAGAACGCGGCCCCCTGGGGTGCCGCACCTGCGGCCGTGGCCCAGGTCGGCACTGAGGCACCGGCTGCGGAAACGGTTAGTCCGGCCGTCGGGCCCTTCGCCGACCCGGCCGACGCCGCCGTGGCCCGCCTCGCGACACAGGCGGTCGCCGAGACGCCGGGCGAGGGCGTCCCGGAGCCGGTCCAGACCGACGTCGTCCACGGCCATGACGCTGTGTACCCCGCTCCGGCGGGGCAGGGTCCCGAGGGCGCCCCGGTTCCGACTGAGGCCGGGCAGGAGGCTCAGGTCGCGCCCGTCGCGCCCGTCGCGCAGGAGTCGGCCGAGGCCGTGGCCGGTGCCGAGAGCGCGCCCGTGCCCGAGGCGCCGGCGGTGCCGGAGGTCGTACAGCAGGCCGACGGTGTCGTACCGGCGCCGCCGGCCGGGGAGGCCGACCACGGTGCCGAGGCCGCGGTGGTCGTGGAGACTCCGGCCGGTGCCCAGGTGACTCCTGCTCCCGTCCAGGAGACGCCGGGCGAGGTCGTACCGGGACCGGCTGCGCAGGTCGCGCAGGCCCCGGAGGCCGTTCAGGTGCCCGAGCCCACCGTGCCGGACGAGAGCGTGCAGCTGCAGCCGGTCGAGGGCGCGCAGCTCGCCGACGCCGCGCAGGCACAGGGTGCCGACGGCGCGGAGGCGGCGAGCGGTGCCGTGGTGGCCGAGGCCGTGCCGCAGGCTGCGGATGCCGTTGCGGATGGGCTCGCGGCGCAGGTTGCGGGTGCCGTTCAGGTCGAGGCTGTGCCTGAGGTTGCGGGTGTCGCGGTGGCCGAGGCCGTGCCTCAGGTTGCGGATGTCGTTCACGTCGACCCGGTGCCTCAGGTTGCGGGTGCCGTTCAGGTCGACCCGGTGCCTCAGGTTGCGGGTGCCGTTCAGGTCGAGGCCGTGCCTGAGGTTGCGGGTCCCGTTCTGGTCGAGGCCGAGCCTCAGGCCGCGGGTGCCGTCCAGCCTCAGGGTGTGGCCGAGGAGGCCGACGCCGTCGCGGCCCATGGTCCGGCCGAGGGCGTTGACGCGGTCGCCGCCCAGGCCGTGCCCCACGCTGCCGATGCCGTCCCCGTCGAGGGTGTGGTCCCCGCCGCCGCACCGGCCGCCATCCCGCTTGCTCCCCAGGCTGTGGCCGAAGCCGCCGGTGTCGTTCCGGTGCCGGCCGATCCGCAGGTCCCCGGCGCCGTAGCGGCCCAGGCCGCGGCCGCCGGACCCGCTGCCGCCGCCGAGGGCGCTCCCGCCCCCGAGCCCGCGCAGGTACCCGCGGCCGACCCGGCCGCCGCCCCTGGCCAGGCGCCCGCCGCCATGGACCCCGCGCAGGCCGCCGAGCCCGCAGTGGCCCCCGAGCCCCTCGCGGCCGCCCCCGACGCGGAGGGGTCGCAAGCCGAGCCCGTCGTCTCCCCGGAGCAGGACGCCGTACAGGCCGCGCCCGTCGCCGTCGGCGCACCCGCGGCCACCGAGGTGCCCGAGCCGGCCCTCCTCCAGGCGCAGGGCCCGCAGCTGGCCGGAACCGTCCCGACCGAGGGTGAGGCCGTGGCCGCCGCGCAGGAGTCGCCGGAGCCGACCCCCGCTCAGGAGACGGCCCAAGGCGAGGGCGTCCTCGCCGCCCCGGCCGGCCCGCAGCTCCGGTCCGCCGCGGGTGAGCCCGCCGTACAGCAGGGCGACCGCGGGCAGCAGGCGCCCGACGCCGACGCCGACCCCCTGCCCTCCGGCGTCCCGCCGGAGGCGCACCCCGAGCAGCCGCTCGGGCAGTTCGTGCCGGTCGAGGGCTCGGTGCCGACCACTCCGCACCTGGCCCCGACCCCGCCCCAGCCGCTCGTGCTGCCCGCCCAGGAGCGGCAGGAGCCCGTGGCCACGGTCCCGGCGCCCCGCGAGGCCGAGCCCGCCACCGCACCGGCCGCGCCGGACGGCGAGCACGCCCCCGATCTCGTACAGCACGCGGAGGACCTGGAGACCAGGGCCGCCGACAAGGAAGAAAGCACGGCCGCAGTGGAAGAACGACAGTCCACCGGGCCGGCCGCGCCCGCCTACGACGACGCCGAGCGCGAGGCCGTCCTGAAGGTGATGCGCGAGCGTCGCGACATCCGCAACGGCTTCCGCAGCGACCCGATCCCGCACGAGGTGCTGCTGCGTGTCCTGGAGGCGGCCCACACGGCCCCGTCCGTGGGCCACTCGCAGCCCTGGGACTTCGTCGTCATCCGGTCCGCCGAGACGCGGCAGACCATGCACGAACTGGCTCAGCGTCAGCGCGAGGCATACGCCAAGTCGCTGCCCAAGGGCCGGGCCAAACAGTTCAAGGAACTGAAGATCGAGGCCATCCTCGACACCCCCGTGAACATCGTCGTCACCGCGGACCCGACCCGCGGCGGCCGCCACACCCTCGGCCGGCACACCCAGCCGCAGATGGCGCCGTACTCCTCGGCGCTCGCCGTCGAGAACCTCTGGCTCGCCGCGCGGGCCGAAGGCCTCGGCGTCGGCTGGGTCAGCTTCTTCGACGAGCGGGAGATGGTCCGCGCGCTCGGCCTGCCCGAGCACCTGGAGGTCGTCGCCTACCTGTGCGTCGGGTACGTCGACGAGTTCCCGGACGAGCCCGAGCTGATGCAGGCCGGCTGGTCCAAGCGCCGCCCGCTGTCCTGGGTGGTGCACGAGGAGACGTACGGCCGACGCGCCCTGCCCGGAGAGGAACCCCACGACCTGCTTGCCGAGACCGTCGCACAGATCCGCCCGCTCGACGCCAAGGCACTCGGCGAGGCCTGGGAGCGCCAGAAGCGCATGACCAAGCCGGCCGGTGCGCTGGGCATGCTGGAGATCATCTCCGCGCAGCTGTCCGGGCTGTCCCGGCAGTGCCCGCCGCCGATCCCGGAGCCCGCGGCCGTCGCCATCTTCGCCGGCGACCACGGTGTCCACGCCCAGGGCGTCACCCCGTGGCCGCAGGAGGTCACCGCCCAGATGGTGGCCAACTTCCTGGGCGGGGGAGCGGTCTGCAACGCCTTCGCCGGGCAGGTCGGCGCCGAGGTGTGCGTCGTGGACGTCGGTGTCGCCGCCGACCTGCCGGCCACGCCCGGTCTGCTGCCCCGCAAGATCCGCGGCGGCACGTCCGACATGACCACCGGCCCCGCGATGACCCGCGAGGAGGCCAAGGCTGCCATCGAGGTGGGCATCGAGACCGCCCGCGACCTGGTGGCGGCAGGCAACAAGGCGCTGCTCACCGGCGAGATGGGCATCGCCAACACGACGGCGTCCGCCGCGCTGATCTCCGTCTTCACGGGCGCCGACCCGGCCGAGGTCACCGGCCGGGGCACCGGCATCAACGACGAGACCCTGGCCCGCAAGACCGAGGTCGTCCGTCGTGCCCTGGAACTCCACCAGCCGGACCCGGCCGACCCCGTCGGCGTCCTCGCGGCCATCGGGGGCTTCGAGCACGCGGCCATGGTCGGCCTGCTCCTCGGCGGCGCCTCGCTGCGTACGCCGGTGATCCTGGACGGCGTCAGCGCCGGTGCCGCGGCCCTCGTCGCCCGCGCGATCGCGCCCGAGGTCCTCGCGGCCTGCATCGCCGGCCATCGCAGCGCCGAGCCCGGCCACGTGGCCGCCCTCAACAAGCTGGGCCTGCGCCCCCTGGTCGACCTCGACCTCCGCCTCGGCGAGGGCACGGGCGCGCTCCTGGCCCTGCCGCTGGTACAGAGCACGGCCCGGGCGATGCACGAGGTGGCGACCTTCGATTCGGCGGGGGTCACCGAGAAGTAGGGGGCGGCAGCTCCGGGTTCCTTATCACGGGCCGGTGGTTGTGGGCAGTCGTTCCTCCCCCAGTGCCTCAAAGGCCTGGGGGACCCCCAGGGCGGAACGGGTGGGCACAACCACCCACAGCCGCGCAGCCGGCGACGTTGCCCAGCCACCGGACAGCTGAGCCGCCCCTCCCCGCGCCAACGTAAAATCCGCACGTCAGGGCCACCGCAAAGCCGCAGAAGCCTCGCACTGCACAGCCCCAAGGAGGAGCCGCCCCTCATGGCCGAACACCCCGCCTACCCCGTAGGCCTCCGCCTCTTTGGCCGCCGCGTGGTCGTCCTCGGCGGCGGCCAGGTCGCCCAGCGCCGTCTGCCCGCACTGATCGCGGCAGGCGCGGACATCGTGCTCGTATCCCCCGAGGCCACCCCGTCCGTGGAGGCGATGGCGGACGCGGGCGAGATCACCTGGGAGAAGCGTCCCTACGCGGACGGCGACCTCGCAGCGGCCTGGTACGCCCTCATCGCCACCAGCGACCCCGAGGCCAACTCCCGGGCCTCCGCCGAAGCGGAGCGCCACCGCGTCTGGTGCGTCCGCTCCGACGACGCCGACCTGGCGACGGCCTGGACCCCGGCCACCGGAACCAGCGCGGGCGTGACGGTGGCCGTCCTGACCACGGACGCCCGCGGCCGCGACCCGCGCCACACCGCCGCCATCCGCGACGCCGTGGTCGAGGGCCTGCGCGACGGCACCCTCGTCGCCCCGCACCACCGCACCCGCACGCCCGGCGTGGCCCTGGTCGGCGGCGGCCCCGGCGACCCGGACCTGATCACCGTCCGCGGCCGCCGCCTCCTCGCCGAGGCGGACGTCGTCATCGCCGACCGCCTCGGCCCCCGCGACCTGCTCGCCGAACTCCCCTCGCACGTCGAGGTCATCGACGCCGCGAAGATCCCGTACGGCCGCTACATGGCCCAGGAGGCCATCAACAACGCGCTCATCGAGCACGCCAAGCAGGGCAAGTCCGTCGTGCGGCTCAAGGGCGGCGACCCGTTCGTCTTCGGCCGGGGCATGGAGGAGGTCCAGGCGCTCGCCGAGGCCGGCATCGCGTGCACCGTCGTGCCCGGCATCTCCAGCTCGATCTCCGTGCCGGGCGCGGCCGGCATCCCGGTCACCCACCGGGGTGTCGCCCACGAGTTCACCGTGGTCAGCGGCCATGTCGCCCCGGACGACGAGCGCTCCCTGGTCGACTGGCCGTCCCTGGCCAAGCTCACCGGCACGCTTGTGATCCTCATGGGCGTGGACAAGATCGGGAAGATCGCCGAGACGCTCGTCGCGCACGGCAAGTCGCCCGAGACCCCGGTCGCCCTCGTCCAGGAGGGCACGACGGCCGCGCAGCGCCGCGTGGACGCGACCCTCGCCACGGTCGCCGGGACCGTACGCGCCGAGGACGTGAAGCCTCCCGCGGTCATCGTCATCGGCGAGGTCGTGAACGTCGGCCCGGAGCCCGCGGCTTGATGCGTTTGCCCTTGCCGGCGGGGCCGGCGCGTAACCCGGGGTAACACAACCCGTTCCCAGCCGTTGGCAGCACACCCAGGACAAGGCAGTATCACCCTGTGGCCGATCTCATCACCGTTGAGGATCCCGACGACCCGCGCCTGCGCGACTACACGGGCCTGACCGACGTCGAACTGCGCCGCAAGCGCGAGCCGGCCGAGGGCCTGTTCATCGCCGAGGGCGAGAAGG
>NZ_KQ948019.1:212355-246214 GCF_001513965.1 Streptomyces cellostaticus
CCATGCTGCTCTCGGCCAAGTGGATCGACGTCATGCGCGACGTCATCGACGAACTCCCGGCCCCCGTGTACGCCGTCAGCCCGGAACTCGCCGAGCAGGTCACCGGCTACCACGTGCACCGCGGCGCCCTCGCCTCCATGCAGCGCAAGCCACTGCCGACGGCGGCGGAACTGCTCCGCTCCGCCCGCCGGGTGGTGGTCATGGAGTCGGTCAACGACCACACCAACATCGGCGCGATCTTCCGTTCGGCGGCCGCCCTCGGCATGGACGCGGTGCTGCTGTCGCCCGACTGCGCCGACCCGCTGTACCGGCGGAGCGTCAAGGTCTCCATGGGTGCGGTCTTCTCCGTGCCGTACGCCCGTCTGGAGAGCTGGCCCAAGGGCCTGGAGTCGGTCCGCGAGGCCGGGTTCACGCTGCTTGCGCTCACCCCGGACGAGAAGGCCAGGAGCCTCGACGAGGCCGCTCCGCACCGGATGGACCGGGTGGCGCTGATGCTCGGCGCCGAGGGCGACGGCCTGTCCACCCAGGCCCTGGTCGCCGCCGACGAATGGGTCCGCATCCCGATGTCCCACGGCGTCGACTCGCTGAACGTGGGCGCGGCGGCCGCGGTGGCGTTCTACGCCGTGGCCTCGGGACGGCCGCAGTCCTGAGCCGGACCGGGGATCACTTCCCGGAGCCGGACGAGCGCAAGGCCGAGTCATACCGCTGTGTCGTCGGCTTCCCGTCGTCCAGCGGTGTGAAGCCCGGCTGTACGTGCTCGTGCCGCCCGCTGTCGTCGCCCAGCCCGCGCGCCGGACCCTGGCAGCCCTGGGCCACCGCGATGCCGAGCGCGACCAGCAGCGTCACCACCACGAACACGAACAGCCGCTGACGCAGCAGCCGGGGATTGGCCGGCCGCCGCTTGGTCCTGGTCGCATGTGGCCCCGGGCGCCCGGGGCCACCCCGCGCAGCGGGGCGGTTCCCGCTGCCGGAGCGCGGGCCGCCGTCGCGGGGGGCCGGGGTCGGGCGGGCCGTGCCCGGTCGGGGGACGACGCCCCCGGCGCGCGGGGCGGCGGCGCCCCGCGAGGGCGCACCGCTCCGGGCGGGCGCGCCCCCGCGCGGCACGGGGGTGCCGGGGGAGGTCCGCCGCTGGGTGCGCTGCTGCTCGGGGTAGGTGTCCACCAGCCGGCCGGTGGGCCGGTCCGCCTCCGGGGCGCGCGGCGCGGGCGGCCGTACGTCGGCCAGGCCCTGTGCCTCGCGGGCGGCGATCTCCTTGAGCCGCAGCGACAGTTGGAGGGTGCTGGGGCGGTCCTCGGGGTCCTTGGCCAGGCAGGCCCGCACGAGCGGGGCGAGGGCGTCCGGCACGCCGTACAGCTGCGGCTCCTCGTGCACCACCCGGTACAGCATCACCTCGGAACTGCCCTGGCCGAAGGGCGAGTCACCGGTCGAGGCGTAGGCCAGGGTCGCGCCGAGGGAGAAGACGTCCGTCGCCGGGGTGACGGCCGCGCCGCGCACCTGCTCCGGGGCGAGGAAGCCGGGGGAGCCGACCGCCGTGCCGACGTGGGTGAGCGTGGAGGCGCCGGTGGCCCAGGCGATGCCGAAGTCGATGATCCGCGGCCCTTTCGGGGACAGCAGGATGTTGGACGGCTTCAGGTCCCGGTGCACGACACCGGCCTCGTGCACGGCGACGAGTCCCTCGGACAGGGCCGCGCCGACCGCCGCCGCCTCGGCCGCCCCCAGCGGGCCCTCGTCGGCGACCTTGTCGTGCAGGGAGGGGCCAGGCACGTACTGCGTGGCGAACCAGGGCCGCTCGGCCTCCAGGTCCGCCGCCACCAGCCGGGCCGTGCACCCGCCCCTGATGCGCCGGGCCGCCGAGACCTCACGGGCGAACCGCGACCGGAACTCCTGGTCCTCCGCCAGATCGGGCCGGATCACCTTCAGCGCGACTCGCTGCCCCTTCTTGTCGGAGCCGAGGTAGACCACGCCCATCCCGCCCGCGCCGAGCCGTCGGTGAAGCCTGAACGAGCCGACGACACGCGGGTCCTCGCGCCTCAGGCGCATCATCGCCATGTTCATCCCCGCTGCCCGGTCCCTGTGACGTGGCACAGCTTACGTTTCCACAGCCGCCTGCGCGCAGAGGCCGCGCCCTCTCGGGCGGATGGATTGTGCAGGCCGGGCGCACGAGGTGAAACGGGGTCAGGAAGCCGATGTCTGCGGTGCCCTTGAGGCTCGCGTGACTCCAACGCACCACAAGGGCAGGGGGGTTGGACTCGAGGTGGGTGACCGTGCGCGGGGACCCGGCCCCGCCCGGAGGGCACCGCGGACGGCTCGGCGCACGGCGAGCAGAGCCGGCCGCCGGGCGGCTGCGGAACGGCACCCGGGCCCGGCCGAAGTGAGCGAAGTCACTCGCCGCGCCCCGCCGGGTGCTCGGGACACGGCGCGAACAACTGTCCGACATGAAGGACACACCGGGCGCCCCCTCCGGGAAGACCCCGAGACCCAGGACCGCGTCTCCACCCAGGGGAGTACTCCGCAGGTCATGGACTCATCCTCCGGGAGGCCCGCGATTCGGTACGAGGGCATGACGCCCGCCATGCGCCGCGCGCCTAGATTTGAGGTCAAGCGGCGGGTGCAGCACTCGTCCCCCGAGGTCAGACACCCGCCGCTGCCAAAGACAAGCGAACGGTCAGGAGAGGGACCATGGCCCACACGGCACCGCGGCGCACAGCGTTCCGCCCCCGCCGTACAGGCCGTCGCCACCCCTTGGTGGCGACGCTCATGGCTCTTCCCCTGGCGGCCCTGCTCCTCCTCGTCTTCGACGGCTGGGAGACAGTGGCCACACAGGCGTCGTCCGTGGGTGCGATGCTGGGGCGCTGAGCGGCGACCCCAGGCCCGGAAGAGCGGTCCGGGCGGGGACATCCATCCATGAAACCCCGTGGGGACGGGGGTGCGACGGACGGCACAAATGCCGGCGCAGCTGGGGAGCTGCGCCGGCATTGCGCCGTTTCCGGGGCGTTGTCGGTGGCGGGTGCGATGCTGGCGTCGACCGACCGGCTCGTACTGATCAGGGGGAATCCGATGACTGGCCCACGCACCGGATCCGACCCGGCCTCACCCGGCTTGGAGGCTTCCTGGTGCGCCACCGGCCTCGGTGACCACCGGCACTGCCACCACACCTACGCGTGCTACCCGTACGCGAGCCTGCCGCCGCTCGACCCCGACCGATACACGGGCCGCTTCGACTGGCTCGGCCCGGCCGGCGAACCCGTGGCCGAGCAGGTCACACGGCTCACCGCCCTGGCGGCGGAGCTCGCTGCCGGGGGCCTGACCCTGCCGCAGGACTTCGTCACCTTCCGGACCGGCTCCCGTCGGCACACGGCACGGGACACCGTCTCCGTGACCGGCTGCTGGCCGGACCTCTCCGATCCGCTGCCCAGCCCGGCCGAGCCGGGAGCCGCCCTCGTGCGCTTCCTGCGCGACCAGCAGGACTGTGTGCTCTGGTACCTGTACCTGCGGCCCACCGGCGAGGCGTCCGTCGTGCAGTCCTGCCTGGACCACGAGTACGAGGCACAGCGCGACGGGCGGAGAACGGAGAGCGATCCGGAAGAATCGGAGGAGCAGCGGGCCGCGATCTTCTGGTGCGCACCCTCCTTCGAGGAGTTCGCCCATCGCTTCTGGATCGAGAACCGTGTGTGGCGCGCGACCAGGGGCGAAGACCTCCCCGGGCTGGAGCCGCAGCTGCGCGACCACCTGCGCCACTACGCCCCGCCGGAGGTCTCCGTATGAGTGCGCCGCCCGAGGTCCTCACCGCCCTCACCGCAAGGGCCAGAGCCACCGCCCACCCCGGCGCGGGCCCGGCCTCGTGCTCCTGCGGCAGTATGCCCCTCGCGGACCGCCCCGACGCCACCGTCGTCCGGCACGCCGACACCGTCGCGAAGGCCCACGCCCCGGGCACCGACCCCGCGGGGCTGGCCCGCCGCCTGGCCATGGCGGCCCGTCTCCCGGACGTGCTTCTGCCGCCGCTCACCGTCACCCCGGCCGCACTGCACGACCGCCTCGTGACCTTCTGGCCGTACGGCGCCCCCGTGGACCCGGACGATCCGGACGCGGCCCCCTGGGAAGCCGCCGCCACGCTACTCGCCCGGCTGCACCGAACGGCCCCTTCCGGCCCCCTGCCCCCGATGCGCGGCCCCGCCAAGGCCGCCCACGCCCTCACCCGGCTGCGTACGGCCCTGGGCACCACGCCCCATCCGGCCGCAGGCCCGGTCCTCCAGGCCTGGCACGCCCTGCCCGCCTGGGCCCGCGCCGAGGCTCCGATGCCCGGCACCCCGGCCCTCTGCCACGGCGACCTGCACCTCGGCCAGCTCGTCCGCCACCCGGCGCCGGACGGCCCCTGGCGGCTGATCGACGTGGACGACCTCGGCATGGGCGTCCCCGCCTGGGACCTGGCCCGCCCCGCCGCCTGGTACGCCTGCGGGCTCCTCCCGCCCGAGGAGTGGACCCGCTTCCTGACCGCCTACCGCCGGGCCGGCGGCCCCGCCGTACCGCTCGACGGCGATGCGTGGCCCGCCCTGGACGTCCCGGCCCGTGCGCTCACCGTGCAGACCGCGGCCCGCGCGCTCACCAAGGCGCTCGCCGGGGACCGCCCGCTGGACGAGGTGGAGCAGGCCCTGGTGGACGCCTGTGCCCGAATGACCCCGGTACCCCACCAGTTGACGCACGGATTCCCGGGTTAGGGTGCAACCGACCTGGGCCGGATGGAGTCTGTCCTGGGGAACCACGAAGCAGGACCAACCGGCGAGGAGTTGAGCCGACCATGCAGTGTCCGAAGTGCCATGCGCCGATGCACACCTACAACCGAAACGGCGTCCAGATCGAGCAGTGCAGCGGCTGTCGCGGCATCTTCCTCGACTACGGCGAGCTGGAGGCGCTGACCCAGCTGGAGGCCCAGTGGGTCAAGCCCGTCCCGCCGGCCCCGCCCGCCGCTCCGCAGGCGTACCCGGCCCCGCCCGCCCCTGCCTGGGGCGCGCCGCACGGCGGCGGCCACCACGGCGGTCATTATGGCGGTCACGGCGGCCACCACCGCCACAAGAGCTTCGGCCACATGCTGTTCTCCAGCTGAGACCACGAAGAAGCCCCCGGCCGTACGAGACGGCCGGGGGCTCCGGAACGCGTGGACGATACTGGGATTGAACCAGTGACCTCTTCCGTGTCAGGGAAGCGCTCTCCCGCTGAGCTAATCGTCCTCGGGACTGTGACCCGAAGGTCACAGGCTGTGCGTGCGCGATACTGGGATTGAACCAGTGACCTCTTCCGTGTCAGGGAAGCGCTCTCCCGCTGAGCTAATCGCGCGGGAAAGGATCTTCGAGGAGATCCAGTGGACGATACTGGGATTGAACCAGTGACCTCTTCCGTGTCAGGGAAGCGCTCTCCCGCTGAGCTAATCGTCCTTGGAGGTGGAGACGGGATTTGAACCCGTGTAGACGGCTTTGCAGGCCGTTGCCTCGCCTCTCGGCCACTCCACCAGGAGTGTAGGGGATCGGGAAGACCCCTTCTTCCTTCGAGCGGACGACGAGGCTCGAACTCGCGACCTCAACCTTGGCAAGGTTGCGCTCTACCAACTGAGCTACGTCCGCTTGTCGTTTCGGTCCGCTTCCGCGTCCCGGCGACGTGTTGAACTCTAGCGGATTCCCGGGCCAGCACAAAAACGCGTTTGCGCAGCGTGCTGCGTTGCACCCGATGGAGGACGTGGTCAGGGCCCCCGAGGCGACGTGCGCGGGTCACCTTTCGGACACCAGCCCTAGACTCGAGCACGTGCTCCACCTCCCGTCTCGGCTCCCTCCCCTGGCCCGCTTCGGCGACCGTGTCGCCACCGGCCTCCTCGACGTCACCAGCGATCCCGCCGCCCTGGACTCCGCCGGCTTCTGGGCCGTGTGCGCGGACTTCGAGGGCAGGCTGACCTGCGCCCGCTTCGCGGACGTACGGGAGGAGGGGGTGCCCGCCCCGGTACCGGGCGGCTGGCACGGCCCGGCGGCCGGGGAGTGGACCACCTCCCTGGACCGCGCTGCCTACACGGCGGCCGTCGGCCGGATACGCGAGCACATCGCGGCCGGCGAGGTCTACCAGGCCAACCTCTGCCGGGTGCTCAGCGCGCCCGTCGCCCCCGACGCCGACGTGGACGCGCTGACCGCGCTGCTCGCCCGCGGCAACCCGGCGCCCTACGCGGGCACGATCCGCCTGCCGGGGCACGGCGTGGAGATCGCCACCGCCTCGCCCGAACTGTTCCTGCGCCGGGACGGCCGGACCGTCGAGTCCGGCCCCATCAAGGGCACCGGCCGCACCGAGGCGGACCTCCTGGAGAAGGACTACGCCGAGAACGTGATGATCGTGGACCTGGTCCGCAACGACATCGGGCGCGTCTGTGCCACCGGCAGCGTGAGCGTCCCCGACCTGTGCGCCGTCGAGAAGCACCCCGGCCTGGTCCACCTGGTGTCCACGGTCCGCGGCGCACTGCGCGACGGAGCCGGCTGGCCGGACCTGCTCGCCGCCGCCTTCCCGCCCGGCTCGGTCACCGGCGCTCCCAAGTCGAGCGCCCTCAGGATCATCGAAGCCCTGGAGACCACGCCGCGTGGCCCGTACTGCGGCGCCATCGGCTGGGTCGACGCCGACCGGGGCGTGGGCGAGCTGGCCGTGGGCATCCGCACCTTCTGGATCGACCGGTCCTCCCAGGGTGCGGCCACGCTGCGCTTCGGCACCGGCGCCGGCATCACCTGGGGATCCGATCCCGAGGGGGAGTGGCGGGAGACCGAGCTGAAGGCGTCCCGGCTGCTCGCGGTAGCGTCGGGGACGTACGACGTGAGTGGAGGGGCACTGTCATGAGGATCTGGCTCGACGGCGGACTGCAGGACATCGAGTCCGCCCGCGTCTCCGTCTTCGACCACGGCCTGACCGTGGGCGACGGCATCTTCGAGACCGTGAAGGCGGTGCACGGGAATCCGTTCGCCCTCACCCGCCATCTCGACCGGCTGACCCGCTCCGCGCGCGGCCTCGGCCTGCCCGAACCCGACCACGACGAGATCCGCCGGGCCTGTGCGGCCGTCCTGGAGGCCAACCCGATGCCGCTGGGCCGGCTGCGCATCACCTACACCGGTGGCCACGGCCCCCTCGGCTCCGACCGCGGCGAGCACGGCCCGACCCTGGTGGTCGCGCTCGGCGAGACCGCACGCCGCCCCGACACCACCGCCGTGATCACCGTGCCCTGGACCCGTAACGAGCGCGGCGCGCTCACCGGCCTGAAGACCACCTCGTACGCCGAGAACGTCGTCGCCCTCGCCCGCGCCCACCAACACGGCGCCTCCGAGGCGCTGTTCGGCAACACGGTCGGACAGCTCTGCGAGGGCACCGGGTCGAACGTCTTCGTCGTCCTGGACGGCGAGATCCACACCCCGCCGCTCGCCTCCGGCTGCCTCCCCGGCATCACCCGCGCCCTGGCCGTCGAGTGGACCGGCGCCAAGGAGACCGACCTGCCGCTGGACGCGCTGGAGCGGGCCGAGGAGATCTTCCTCACCTCCACCCTGCGGGACGTCCAGGCCGTGCACCGGGTCGACGACCGGGAACTGCCCGCCACCCCCGGCCCGGCGACCGCGAAGGCGATGCAGATCTTCGACGAGCGGTCCGGCGAGGACCTGGACCCCTGACAGACGTCGGGAAATTCGGCTGACCCGGGCCTCGGGAGCGGGTAGAACACCCGTGATGACGACGACCCTGCGGCCGGCCGAGCCGCTCCAGCAGCTCCCCGACGGAACCCGTTCCCGCCGCTACCAGGTGTGCGTGAACAGCCGTCCCGTGGGCTCGATACACCTCGGCACCTCGCCCGGCTTCGGCGACACGGTGGCCCGGATCCTGGACCTGCGCATCGAAGAGCCGGACCGCCGCCGCGGCCGTGGCACGGTGGCCGTGCTCGCCGCCGAGGAGGTCGCGCGCGGCTGGGGATGCCGGCAGATCGAGACGGGCGTCCCCGCCGGCGCCGGGGCCGCACTGCGGCTCTTCGAGGCGCTCGGTTACCTCCGGCGCAACCGCGGCATGGAGAAGCGGCTGGGCGAGGTCCCGCCCGAACTGCCCGCCGGCAGCCTGGCACATCTCATGAGCGAGGCCGAGTTCGAGGCGTGGCTCGCCTACGAGTCGGAGGTCTACGCACGCGTCTGGATCGAGCAGGGCATGCCCGAGGCCGAGGCGTACACCAGGTCGCGCCGCGACCACGAGACGCTGCTGCCGCGCGGGCTCGCCACCGAGAACATGCTGTTCAGCGTGCTGGAGCACGAGAACGAGCGGGTGGGCACCCTGTGGCTGGCCCTGCAGGACGACCAGGCCTACGTCTTCGACGTCGAAGCCGACGCGGCCCACCGCGGCCGAGGGCACGGCCGTACGCTCATGCTGCTGGCCGAGAAGCAGGCGATTGCGGCCGGCCGCCGGGTCCTCGGTCTCAACGTCTTCGCCGGCAACACCCCGGCCGAGCGGCTGTACGAGTCACTGGGGTACGCGCCGGTGCGGTACGGCCTGTACAAGCAACTGGTCTGAGGCCGTCAGCGCCCGGCCAGCAGCCGGTCCGCGATCTCCTCGATGCGCTCGCGCAGCCCCTCCTGGCTCTTGCCGCCGTCGAGGCGCTCGCCGCCGATGACGTAGGTCGGGGTGCCGGTCACGCCGATCGCCTTGCCCTCGGCCTGGTCCGCGTCGACGATCAGGATGTGCCGGCCGTCGATCAGCGCGGTGTCGAACTCCTCGGCGTCCAGCCCGAGTTCGCGAGCGATCTCGACCAGGAAGGGTTCCCCCTTACGGTCCAGTTCCTCGACCCGCCCCAGGACCGCCTCCACGTACGGCCAGCCCTTGCCCTGCTCCAGGGCCTCCTCGGCGGCCTGGGCGGCGGCGAAGGCGTGCTTGTGCTTCTCCAGCGGGAAGTGCCGCAGCCGCACGTCCAGCCGGTCGCCGTAGCGGTCGCGCAGGGCACCGACGTCCCCCAGGGCGCTGCGGCAGTCGGGGCACTGGAGTTCGCACCACACGTCGAGGACGAGGGCTTCGGCGCGTGCGGGGGAGGAGTCGCTCATGGGCCCAGTCTTCCAGGCCGGGCGCGGGCGACCCAATCGGGACGGTACGGCCCCGTACTGCTTCGCACGGCCATGGCGCCTGGTGGGGGCGGGTCCGGGGGACCAGCACCTCAGGAGGAGGCGACCCGGAGATCTCCCTGATGTCGGCCCGGGGCGTGGCATCGCGAGGACTGGGAGGGGCAGGATGGAAGGGACGAAGCGCACTCTGCCCGTGCGCTGCGTTCTGTTCGCCCGCCCGAGCCCGCCTGGAGGACCGGATGATTGCCGAGACCGTCTGCTCCGCCGTGTCCGCGGCGGGCCTGGGCATCGCGGTGGTCACGGCCTACCGCAAGCGTTTCCTCGCGGCCGCGCGTATCGCGGCGTACTCGCTCGTGCCGGTCGGCCTGGTGATGACAGGGATCGTCGGCTGGCTCGCCGACACCGCGCTCAGTCCCACGGCCTGGGCGGGCTTCGGGGTGCTGGGCGCGGCCTGGCTGCTGTTCGCGGGCACGCGCGCCATCGAGCGCCGGCGCGGCGGCACGCGCGCCGAGCGCAAGGCGGCCCGCAGCGGCCAGGGCGGAGCGGCGGTGGCCCCGACCGCCTCGGCGCCCTCGCTGGGTGCCGGCTCGACCCCTGCCGCACGGCCTGCCGCCGCCCCGCGCGCCGGCTCCGGCGAGGACTTCAGCGACATCGAGGCCATCCTCAAGAAGCACGGCATATGACCTGAAACCGTTCACAACCGGAAGCAAGTCGAACGGGCCGGTAGGGAAATCGGTGAACTACCGCACTCGGCGGGTGTGTTGATCGCCAACGGGGCACCCCCTGGGTCATCATCACCGCGAGATGCTGGACACGAGACAGAGCGAGGCCGCGCCGCCGAAGGACGAGCCGCGCGGATGCCTCTTCGCCCTTTCCCAGCCACCGCTGATGATCTTCCTTGCGGTGATCGGGTGTCTGCTCCTCATGGCTGCGCTGCACGATCTGCTGTTGCTGTGAGCCGTACACGCCTGTCCCGGCGCCACCCGCCGGGGCCGGCGTCGCCCCCGGGGCATGCGCCCGCCGATCAGCCCGCCGCCTCCTTGCGCCGCGCCCGGTAGGCGGCCACATGCAGCCGGTTCCCGCAGGTGCGGCTGTCGCAGTAGCGGCGCGAGCGGTTGCGGGAAAGATCCACGAAGGCACGCCGGCAGTCCGGCGCCTCGCAGCGCCGCAGCCGCTCCTGCTCCCCGGCCACCACGAAGAAGGCGAGCGCCATCCCGCAGTCGGCGGCGAGGTGGTCGGCCACGGAGGCACCGGGGGCGAAGTAGTGCACATGCCAGTCGTAGCCGTCATGGTCCGTGAGACGCGGTGTGGTGCCTGCCGCGGCGACCAGCTCGTTGATCAGCCCCGCTGCCGACCGGGCGTCCGGGGCCGCGAAGATCCCCGCGAACCGGCCGCGGACCTTGCGCACCGCCGACAGATCGAACTCCGACAGCACCCCGACATCGCTGATTTCGTGGTTTCGCACGAAATCGGCGAGAGCCGCGACATCCGGCAGCCCGTCCGCCGCCGCGTTGTCCTCCGGTGCGGTGTTCACCAGATCCACCACGGTGTCGAGGGCGCACCGGGTGTCGTGGGTGATCAGCACGTTTCGCTCCCTGGCCTGGGGGTCGGGCGGGCGCCCGCCGATGCTGGCCGATGGTAGCGACAACCGCGCCCGCCGCACCGGGTTCCCGCCCCACCGAGGATCGCCGGTAGAACGCCCCCGTGTCCACGGAGGTTCCCCGAGGGTTCCCGAGAACCCCACACGCGGGTGGACATGCACAGGCCGACGCCGCCCCGTGAACACTCACGGTGACGGCGCCGGTCTGTGCCGTATGCGGTTGTCTTGGCCCGAGCCGTCTCCCCGAGTGGACGGCGCCGGGCGGCTTCGAGGGGCCGCGACCTAGCTCTCCGCCAGGATGTGCGAGAGCTCCTGATCCAGGTCGAAGTGCCGGTGTTCCGTGCCGGGCGGCACGGCGGCGTCGGTTCGCTTCAGGAAGGACTCCAGGGCCCGCGCCGGGGCCTCGAGCAGGGCCTCTCCCTCCGGGGAGCTGAGGGCGATGCACACGACGCCCTGGCCATGACTGCGGGATGGCCAGACGCGGACGTCGCCGGTTCCGGTGGGCCGGTGAAGCCCCTCGGCGAGGAGGTCGCGGGCGAACACCCACTCGACGGTCTCCTCGGCTCCGGTGTGGAAGGTGGCGTGCACGGCGTAGGGGTCGGCCGTGTCGTACCGCAGGCCTGCGGGGACAGGCAGGGAGGACTCGCTCGACACAACGAGGCGCAGGTGCAGCTCGCAGCTGACCGTGGTGTTCATAAGCGCCAGGGCCTTTCGCTCAGTGTGCGCTCGGGGATTCGCACGTCGGCGAAATCGACATGCCACCTACGGTGCCGTTGTAAACCCCTCTGAGGGTTTTGCGTGTGTTTACGTAACTCTTCCGGCCGAGAACTTGTCGGAGATCTACGACCATTCCGGTGACCGGATTCACTCGGGTAGGGTTTGGCTGTATGAATACGGGGAGTGACGATCTGGGCGAGGTCGCCGCGTCGGCGGACAAGGCGAAGGCGGACGCGGAGCAGTCCGAGCAGGGGCTCGGTTCCCGCGCGCCGGAATTCATCAAGGCCCGCCGGGCCCTGCACCTGAGCTGGCAGGTCGGCGTCTTCGTGGTCGGCCTCGCAGTCGTCGCCGCGGGCATCGTCATGCTCCCTCTGCCCGGCCCGGGCTGGGTGGTGATCTTCGCGGGCATGGCGATCTGGGCGACCGAGTTCGTCTGGGCCCAGCTCGTGCTGCGCTGGACGAAACGCAAGGTCACCGAGGCGGCTCAGCGGGCCCTCGATCCCAGGGTGCGCCGCCGGAACATCACCCTGACGGCGATCGGCCTGGTGATCGTGGGGGCGCTGGTCGGGATCTACCTGTGGAAGTTCGGCATCGTGATGCCGTGGAAGATCAAGGATCAGTGACGGACCCGCTGGGTACGGCTCCCCGGCGGCCCGGCCCCTGGTCGGAGGCACCCCCTGACATGGGGTAATGTTCTTCCTGCGCCCGGGCGATTAGCTCAGTGGGAGAGCGCTTCGTTCACACCGAAGAGGTCACTGGTTCGAACCCAGTATCGCCCACCCGGAACGACGGCCCATCTGCGAAGAGCAGATGGGCCGTCGTCGTTCGTGCTCCTGCGCGAACGCCCCTGCCCAGCTCGCCTTGGCTCCTTTGGCCCCCGAGCCTGGGCGCCGCCCCTCCCGCCCGGCACGCCCCACTCACCCCTCCGCTCGCCTGTTGCCGAACCGGCAACAAACCGCGCGGGGCCTCACCGTCCGCTGGATGATCGCCCCTGCGGACCGGGATGGCCGGAAGCGGCGGTCGCAGGACCCGGACCAACCCCGGCCGGCCGGATGCACCGGCTGGAGCAGGGCAGCGGGCCGCTGCTTCTGCTCGTGCACGGAGTCCCGGAGTCCTGATACGCCTGGCGCCACCAGATGCCGGTGCCGGCCGCCGCCGGTTACCGCGGGTGGCCGACGACGTCAGCGGCTACGGCCGCTCGACCCGGTGGCGGACAACGTCGCCGTGCTGGACCCCCCCGGGGAGCACTCCCGCGGTGATCGTCGGGCACGACCGGGGGTGCGGCCATCGCGGCCCCTTCGGCCCTGACCAGGCCCGATGTGTTCCGTGCGGTGGGGCTGCCGGGCGTGCCGTACACCCCGCCCCGGTGGCCCGAGGCCCGGTGAGGTCTTCGCGCGGATGGGCGGGCAGAAGGGGTTCCACGTTTCCTGCTTCCAGCGGCCCGGCCGGACCGACGCGGAGACCGAGCCCGATGTGTGCAGGCCGCGCGCAATCGCGCGCCTCGGGCCCCCAGGCGGCCCGTGCAGGCCTGCCCACAGGCTCCAGGTTTCCAGGTCGATCGGCCGCGGGCGGACCGTCCGCGTGGGCAGCGGCGTCCTGGGCGGCGGCGCGGCCTGCGCGCGTGACGCCCTGGCCCGCAGCCGCCGGGCGCAGCTGCCGGGCGCCTGCGCCCGGCTCGCAGGCTTCTGCATGGCCCTGTCCGCCGGCACCATGCCCGCATCCGGGGCCCCGAGCCCGCACTTCGTGAGCTGCTCCGAGCCCGCACCTCGTCAGCCGCGACGGGTCAGCGCGAGACCGTTTCCCCGCCAGCCGCCAGCCGCCAGCCGCCAGCCGCCAGCCGCCAGCCGCCAGCCGGACTGGCTGGGCGCGCACGACTTCGATGTCCTCGCCGGGGAGTTCAGCGCACCGGCCTGACCGGGGCACTGAACCGCCACCAGAACACGGACCGGGGCCGGGGCCGGGAGGACCTGGCCCGTTTCGAGGGCGCTTCCCCCACCCAGCCGTCGCTGTTCATCGGCGGGAGCCTCGATGCCTCCCTCGGGTGGCCTGGACCGGCGGGGCGGCCGATGCGATCGAGGCGTTTCTGGGCCACTCTGCCGGGCCTCGTCGGCGCGCACCTCCTCGACGGCAGTGGCCACTTCGTCCAGCAGACCGGATCCTGACCGACCGGCTCGCCTCGCTGTCCCTCCGGTCCCCCTCACCTGCGCAATCACCTTGCGCGCAGGCCCGCGTGCCCCTGCTGGTCGCCCAGCCGCGCCGGCGCCGCCGCGAAGAAAATCCTGTCCGCATCATTGACGCACCCCTGGCCCCTCCGTAACTTGTGCCAGCAAGCGCTTACTTGAAACGATTCACGGCGTGGCGGCGACGTTACGGGGAGGGGTCCGACTGTGGGAACCAGCAGGAATCCAGAGAGGCGTACGATCCTGAAGGCCGCCGGGGCCTCGGCGGCCGCGCTCGGGCTCGCCGCGACGACCGGGTGTGGCGGCGAAAGCGGTTCCGGGAACGGGGCGGTGACGATCCGTTACTCATGGTGGGGTGCCGAGGAACGGGCCAAGAAGATCAACCGGACGATCGCGCTCTTCGAGAAGAAGTATCCGAAGATCAAGGTCAAGACCGACTTCCAGACGTATCAATCGTTCTGGGAGAAGTTCCAGACCCAGGCCGCGGGCGGAAATCCCCCGGACGTTTTTCAGAATGCCGTCGCTTTCCTTCGGAAGTACGACAAGAGAAGAATTCTTCTCGATCTCAAGTCCCAGGTGCAGGCAGGCAATCTGAGCCTGGATCACTTCCGCGCGGACGTCACGAAGGTCGGCGAGGTCGACGGCAAGCAGCTCGGCATTCCCGTCGGTTCCAACACCATGGCACTCGTCGTGGACAAGAAGGTCTTCCAGAAGGCGGGTGTCGAGCCGCACGCGGGCTGGACGTGGGACGACTACTTCAAGGCCCTGAAGACCGTCCACGACAGGACGAAGGTCCCCGGCGACACCGGCTACTTCACCATCATGTACCTGTACGACCTCTACCTCCGCCAGAACGGCAAGGCCTTCTTCGCCAAGGACGGACTCGGCTTCGACCAGGCCGATCTGACGGAGTGGTGGACGGACGGCTACAACCGCGTCAAGGCCGGCATCGTCACCGACCCGAAGGTCGTCCAGCAGGACATGCCCAAGTCCTCGCTCTCCGCCGGGCACGGCGCCTCGGAGTTCACCTGGGACAACTTCACCGTCCGCTACTCGGCGGAGGGCGACAGCACCTACGGCCTGGCCCCGATCCCCACCACCGACGGCAAGCACACCGGCCAGTACCTCGCCTCCCTGATGCTCAGCGCCTCCGCGCGCACCTCGCACCCCAAGGAAGTCACCCAGTTCATCGACTTCATGGTCCACGACCCCGAGGTCGGCAAGATCATGGGCTACGACCGCGGCATCCTCGCGACCACCGAGCAGTACGCGGCGTACCAGCCGGCCGACGCGGTGAGCAAGGAGATCGCGCAGTACGAGGAGGACACCGCCAAGTCCGGCGTCCTCGGCACGATCACCCCGCACCCCTCCGGTGCCGACACCGTCGAGGCCGCCTTCCTGCGCCTCGGCGGCGACCTCGGACAGGGCAAGACCAAGGTCACGGACGCGGTGAAGCAGTTCTTCACCGAGGCCGAGGCCGCCTTCCAGGCCTGATGGGACGTGCCGTGACGCTCGTCAAGGACTCCGCGCCCGCCGCCCGCAAGGCACGACCGGCCGCCCGCGCCACCGAGGGGCGGCCGGGCCGCCGCCGGGAGAACCTCGCCGGCTACCTCTTCATGTCCCCGTGGATCGCGGGCTTCCTGCTGCTGACCGCGGGCCCGATGGTGGCCTCGCTGTACTTCGCGTTCACCGACTACAACCTCTTCACCACCCCGAAGTGGGTCGGGTTCGACAACTTCACCAAGATGTTCGACGACCCGCGCTGGCAGAAGTCGGTGGAGGTGACCGCCAAGTACGTGATCATCGGCACCCCGCTGAAACTGCTGCTCGCCCTCGGTGTCGCCCTCCTCCTGGCGCAGAGCCGCCGCGGCCAGGCCTTCTACCGGGCCGCCTTCTACGCCCCCTCGCTCATCGGCGCCAGCGTCTCGGTCGGTTTCGTCTGGCGGTCGCTCTTCTCCGACGGCGCCGTCGTGGACCGTACGCAGACCTTCCTCGGATTCCATGTCGGCGGCTGGGTCGGCAGCGCAGACTGGGTGCTGTACTGCCTGGTCGCGCTGACCGTCTGGCAGTTCGGCGCCCCCATGGTCATCTTCCTGGCCGGTCTCAAGCAGGTGCCGAAGGAGTTGTACGAGGCCGCCGAGATGGACGGCGCCGGACCGCTGCGGAGGTTCTGGAACATCACCCTGCCGATGATCTCCCCGGTGCTCTTCTTCAACGTGCTCCTGGAGACCATCCACTCGTTCCAGATCTTCGGCTCGGCGTACGTCGTCTCCAACACGTACTGCGGTCCGGCCGACGGCACGCTCGTCTACACCTGCTACCTGTACCAGCAGGGCTTCAAGAACTCCCAGATGGGCTTCGCCTCCGCCATGGCCTGGATGCTGCTGCTCGCCGTGGCCCTGGTGACGGCCGTCCTCTTCTGGTCCCAGAAGAAGTGGGTGCACTACGAGGAGGACGCCCGATGAGCGCGACCACCGGCAAGCCCCTGAGCGGGGGACCGGGCCGCAAGCGCACCGGATCCCTCGTCTGGCACCTCGGCGCCCTGCTGATCCTCGCCGTCATCCTCTACCCGGTCGTCTGGGTCGTCGGCGCCTCGTTCAAGCCCGGCAAGGACATCATCAACAGCCTCACGCTGTTCCCGTCCCACCCGATCCTGTCCAACTTCAAGGGCCTCGCCGACGGCATAGCGGACATCAGGATCTGGACGTTCTTCCAGAACTCCCTCTTCTACGCGCTCGGCGCCGTCGCCGGCGTCCTGATCTCCTGCTCACTGACCGCGTACGCCTTCGCCCGCATCAGGTTCGCGGGGCGCAACCTGCTGTTCTCCCTCATGATCGGCACGCTCCTGCTGCCGTACCACGTGCTGTTGATCCCGCAGTACGTGATGTTCCAGAAGCTGGGCTGGATCAACAGCTACGCCCCGCTGCTGGTCGGCAAGTACCTCGCCACCGAGGCCTTCTTCGTCTTCCTCATGGTGCAGTTCATGCGCAACCTGCCCCGCGAGCTGGACGAGGCCGCCCGGCTCGACGGCTGCGGGCACCTGCGCATCTACTGGTCGATCGTGCTGCCGCTGTGCCGGCCCGCGCTGATCACCAGCGCGATCTTCACCTTCATCAACGCCTGGAACGACTTCATGGGCCCGCTGATCTACCTCAACGAGCCCGGCAAGTACACCGTCTCCCTCGGCCTGATGATGTTCCGCGACTCCGACGGCGTGGCCGCCAACTACGGCGGCATGATCGCCATGTCGCTGGTCGCGCTGCTGCCGGTCCTGCTGTTCTTCCTCGCCTTCCAGCGGTACCTGATCGACGGCATGGCGACCTCCGGACTGAAGGGCTGAGGGAAGCACCATGGCGCAAGCGCGTGTGAAGCCACGCAGGGAGTCACTGTTCGCCGAGCGGTTCGGGGTCTTCGCCGAGTGTCTGCTCACCGGTGTGTGGATCGCGGTGGCCTCCCTCGGAGTCGTCACCTGGCCGGCCGCCTTCGCGGCCGGCGCCCGGCATCTGCGCCGCCGCACCGCCCACGAGGGGGGCGGCCGACGGGAGTTCGCCGCCGACTTCCGGGCCGCCCTGCGCGGTGGCTGGATGGTCGGCGTCGGTGGGTGGGCCGCGGTGGCGCTGGTCCGGGTGGACGTCCAGGCCGTACGTGCCGGGCTGCCCGGCGGGCCGCTCGTCGGTGCCCTGGGACTGTTCGTGCTGCTCGGCCTCGCCGTGGCGGGGCTGCGTGCGGCGGCCGTGTGGACACCGGGGAGCCGCTGGCGCGTCCTGCTCGCGGACGCGGGCCGGCGTACGGTCCTGGACCCCGCCGGATCCTTCCTGCTCGTCGGCGGAGCGGTCCTCACCTGCTGTTCCGCCCTGCTCATCGCGCCGCTGGCGGTTCCGGTGCTCGGGGCCGTCGCGGCGGCGGCCGTCGCCGTGGAGGAGCGGTACCGGCACCGCTGAACGGCGGTGCCCTGGGTGCCGCACCTCTGTCTGTCATGCCCCTGATCATCAGCGCTTGCATGGAAGGAACGGTCATGTCCCCCATTCCCCGCAGGTCCCTCCTGAAAGCGGCCGCCGTCGCCGGAGCCGCCGCCCAGTTCAGCTGGGCCCTAGGGGCGAAGGATGCCGAGGCCGTGCCGAGTGCCGCGGCCGACGGCGCCGACCCGGTGACCCTGGACTGGCTGGAGGACGGCGGCCTCGGCGCGGCACCCGGCTCCACGGTCGGTGTGCCCTGGCCGATGGGTGCCCACCACGAGGACCGGACCTTCGCGCTCACGGACGCCGACGGCAAGGACGTCCCCATGCAGACCTGGCCCCTCGCCTACTGGCCCGACGGCTCCCTCAAATGGACGGCGCACGCGGTCGGTTCGGGCACCGGCAAGCTCACGCTCACGGTCGGCACACCCAAGGCGCCCGACAAGAAGGTGACCGTCGACCGGAGCGGCGGCACCATCGACGTCTCCACCGGTGTCATCACCGCGAAGATCGGCAAGAGCGGCTCGACCCTCCTCAAGTCGGTCACCCGGGGGTCCACCGAGATCGCCCGCAACGGGCGGCTCGTGCTCATCCGGCAGCCCGAGGTCGAGGACGAGGACCAGGGCACGGTCAGGACCGAGCGTTTCGACGGCGCGATCGACAACGTCACCGTCGAACAGGACGGCCCGGTCCGCGCGGTGGTCCGCATCGACGGCAAGCACCGCAAGGGCGACCGCAGTTGGCTGCCGTTCTCGATCCGGCTGTACTTCTACGCCGGTGCCGACTCCTTCCGCATGGTGCACACCATCACCTACGACGGCACGCTGGAACCGGGCAGGGCGAGCGGCGACTTCATCCGCGGGCTCGGCGTCCGCTTCACCGTCCCGATGCGGGACGCGGCCTACGACCGGCACATCCGCATCGGCGGCGAGGGCACCGGCCTGCTGCGGGAGGCCGTACAGGGCATCACCGGACTGCGCCGCGACCCCGGCGCCGCCGTCCAGGCCGCCCAGTACGCGGGCCAGAAGCTGCCCGACCCGTCCACCTGGGACCAGCGGGTCACCACCCGGCTGCAGTACATCCCGCACTGGGGCGACTACACCCTCTCCCAGCTCTCCGCCGACGGCTTCACCCTGCGCAAGCGCACCAAGAAGGGGTACGGCTGGATCGCCGCCGGCGGTGGTAGGCGGGCCTCCGGATTCGGGTACGTCGGCGGCGCGAGCGGCGGCCTCTCCTTCGGGCTGCGCGACTTCTGGGAGAAGTTCCCCGCCCAGCTGGACATCCGCGACGCCCACACCGACGAGGCCACCGTCACCCTCTGGCTCTGGTCGCCCGAGGCCCAGCCCATGGACCTGCGCTTCTACCACGACGGCATGGGCCAGGACACCTACGCGAAGCAACTCGAAGGCCTCAACATCACCTACGAGGACCACGAGCCGAAGTTCGGCACCCCGTACGGCATCGCCCGCACCTGCGAACTCCTCTTCTGGGCCAACGAGTCCACACCGACGGCCGAGACCCTCGCCGACCAGGTGCGTGCCGTACGCACGCTGCCGCAGCTCTCCGCCCCGCCCGGGCAGCTCATCAAGGCCAAGGTCTTCGGCCCCGGCCTGTTCTCCGAGCCCGACCGTTCCACCGCCGCCAAGGCGAAGATCGAGGACCACCTCGACTTCCTCTTCACCTACTACCGGGATCAGGTGGAGATGCGCCGTTGGTACGGCTTCTGGGACTACGGCGACATCATGCACACCTATGACTCGGCCCGGCACGTGTGGCGGTACGACATCGGCGGCTACGCCTGGGACAACTCAGA
Source organism: Streptomyces cellostaticus (assembly GCF_001513965.1). Lineage (GTDB taxonomy): Bacteria > Actinomycetota > Actinomycetes > Streptomycetales > Streptomycetaceae > Streptomyces > Streptomyces cellostaticus. The sequence continues at coordinate 231,720 of NZ_KQ948019.1, forward strand.
GCTGTCGCCCGACCTGTGGCTCTGGTACGCGTATCTGAGAAGCGGTCGCTCCGACATCTTCCGCTTCGCCGAGGCGATGACCCGGCACACCGGCGAGGTCGACGTCTATCACCTCGGACAGTGGGCGGGCCTCGGCACCCGGCACGGCGTCCAGCACTTCGGCGACAGCGCCAAGCAGCAGCGCATCGCCAACACCACCTACCGGCGCTTCTACTACTTCCTCACCGCCGACGAACGCGTCGGTGACCTCATGCGCGCCAACGTCGACTCCGACGAGACCTTCCTCGTCCTCGACCCGCAGCGCAAGGTCCGCACCGACCCCTACACCCCCGACCCGCACGCCCTCTCCATCGGCTTCGGCACCGACTGGAGCGGCCTCGTCTCGGCCTGGCTGACCGAGTGGGAGCGCAAGGGGCCCCAGTGGGAGAAGGCCAAGGCGCGGGTCCTGTCCACCATGAAGACCATCGCCGCCCAGCCCAACGGCTTCGTCCAGGGCAGCGGACTGTACGACATCGACACCGGCAAGTTCGCCGTCGCCGACAAGCCGGTCGTCTCCGTGTCCCACCTGTCGGCCGTCTTCGGCCTCAACGAGCTGTGCGCCGAGCTGATCCACCTGGTCGACCTGCCGAAGTTCAAGGAGGCCTACCTCGACTACTGCCGCTACTTCAACGCCACCAAGGCTGAACAGGCGGCCCGCTACGGCAGCAACTTCGGCACCCTGCTGCTCTTCCAGGGCCACTCGCGCCTGGACGCCTACGCCGCCGTACAGACCGGCGACGCGACACTCGCCAAGCGCGCATGGACCAAGTTCTACAGCTCCGACGGCTACACCGAGTCCTCGCCGTGGAAGACCGAGAAGCTGACCGGACCGGCCACGCTTGTCGAAGGGAGCGAGGCGAGCTGGGTGTCCAGCAACGACACCGCGCTCTACGGCCTCGCGGCCATCGAGAACCTGGCCCTGCTCGGCGACAGGATGCCCAGCTGACAGCGGTGGGGGAGCGCCGTCGCACGGGCGGCGGCGCTCACCCTCCCGAGTGTGGTCCGCGTCACGGCGCGGCACATGAGTACGCGTACTCAGATCCCCGCCCCGCCCGGGCAGACTCTCCGCATGGACTGGTCCCACTACCGCTTCTGCAGCCTGTGGTCCCTGCCCGCCCCGCCGGCCACCGTGTACGCCGTGCTGGAGCGGCCCGAGGACTATCCCCGCTGGTGGCCGCAGGTACGGGCGGTGACCCGGCTCGACGACACCACCGGTGTCCTCACCATCCGCTCCGTCCTGCCGTACGAGTTGAGCTTCACCGCCCGCCAGACGCGCCGCGATCCGGCCGCCGGCGTCCTGGAGGTCGCCATGTCCGGTGACATCACCGGCTGGGCCCGCTGGACGGTCACGCCCGACGGCCCGGGGACCCTCGCCCGCTACGACCAGGTCGTGGACGTCGACAAGCCCCTGCTGAGGCGGCTGGCCGTACCGGGAAGACTCCTCTTCCGCACCAACCACCGGCTGATGATGGCCGCCGGGCGGCGCGGACTGCTGCGGTACCTCGAAGCGGTTTGAACGAACACCGTAGGGACCTGTATTGTTCAGTGCGTTCCCGGGCGATTAGCTCAGTGGGAGAGCGCTTCGTTCACACCGAAGAGGTCACTGGTTCGAACCCAGTATCGCCCACCGGGAAAGGCCGGTCCGCAGCAGCGGACCGGCCTTCTTCATGCCGCTGAGGATTCATGCCGCCGCCGGCAGCTCCGGCCGCAGTGGCCAGTCCGTGCTCACCGTCTCCTCCGAGCCGCTGCGCGCGAACCACGCCTGAAGGCCGCGCGCCTGCGCCGCGTGCCAGGTGGCCTGGAGCGTGTGCAGCTCGGCGGGGGACAGGCGCTCCAGACGGGTGGCGAAACGGCGGCCCAGGGCCCGTACGACGTCCAGCGCGGCCAGCGCGTCCGCCGCCGCGTCGTGCGCACCTTCCAGTACGACGTCGTAGTGCGCGCACAGGTCGGTCAGCGTGCGCCGGCCCTTGCGGTAGCGGTCCAGGTGTTTGTCCAGCACCCGGGGGTCCAGCACCAGCAGCGGCACCGACTCGAACCAGCGGTCGAGCGAGGAGGCGCGATGCCGGCGCAACTCCCGGTCCAGGAGTGTCAGATCGAACGGGGCGTTCATCACCACCAGCGGGCGCCCCATCGCCGCGTGCTCCGCCAGCTGGTCGGCTATCTCGTACATCACCGGCGCCGGCCAGCGGCCGTTGTGCTGAAGATGTTCGTCCGTCAGTCCGTGCACGGCCGTCGCCGCCTCCGGCACCGGCACACCCGGGTTCACCAGCCACCGGGTGATCCGGGGCCGGGTGCCCGGCGCGTCCTGGACGACGACGGCGGCCGACACGATCCGGTCGGTCTCGACGTCCACGCCCGTCGTCTCCGTGTCGAAGGCCGCTAGTGGCCCCTCGTACCAGGTCGTCATCTGAACCCAACTCCTCGTTCACCCACCGCAGATGACGTTCCGTCTTCTGCCCGTTTGGTGATACCCGGGCTGTTTGCGGCGTACGCCGGGAGGAGACAACAGGAGTACGGGTCTTTGCAGTTCAGCGGCCCGGTACGGGGAAACTCTTGGCTTGGAAGGCTGTTGGTCATGGCCATAGCGCAGCCCGAGCGGGGCGGGCTGCTGCCCGAACGCAGGGACCCTCTTCGCGGCACGCTCGCCACCACCGCCTGCATGGAGACACTGCAGGTCGGCTATCTGCACGCGGTCGCCGCCGCAGCGGGCTGCTCGCTGTCCCAGCCCTTCCCGGACAACGGCATCGACTGGCACGTCAGCCACAGCGCGCCCGGACACACCGTCGACGACGAGGTCACCATCAAGGTGCAGCTGAAGTGCACCTACCAGGTCCCGCCGAACCCCCCGGGCCGCTTCTTCTCCTTCACGCTCGACAACGACCACCTGCGCAAACTCGCCCGCACACCCGTCTCGGTGCACAAGATCCTGGTCGTCATGCTCGTCCCGCGCTCCCAGGACGACTGGCTGCGCGCCAGCCACGACCGGCTCGACCTGAGGCACTGCTGCTACTGGGTCAACCTGGCCGGTCATCCGGTCACCGGCCGGCACCGGACCACCGTGCGGATGCCGACCTCGCGCATCTTCGACGACCGGGCGCTGTGCGAGATCATGACGCGGGTCGGGACGGGAGGCAGGCCATGAGAATCCGTCCGTACGACGGGCCGGTCCGGCAGGTCCGGCAGCACCCCGACGACCTCGCCTGGAACCGGCCCCCCGACCCCGCCGAGGTCGACCCCGCCGTGCTCGGCGCCCTGCTGGGCCGGCACGGCTGGCAGCGGCGCGGGGGAGCGGCCGGGCGCTACGGCCGCTGGACCCCGCCGGGACCGGGCAGCGGCGGGACCAGCCTGCTGGTGCCCGAGAGCCGGGCCTTCCCCGACAGCGACGACCTGCTCGGCGAGGCCCTCGACGCCCTCGCCCGCAGTGACACGCCCTCCGCGCGCGAGGTGCTGATCTCCCTCGCCGTGCCCAGTGACGAGATCCGCTGGTGGCGGGACACCCCGAGCGGGCCGGTGGGCGCCGCGCCCTGGACCGTCGACGAGCAACTGCGCACCGCTGCCCGGCAGATGCTCCTCGCGGCCGCGCTCGCCACGCGCGCGCGGGCGGGCTATTACGGCGCCCGGCACCGGCGGCCCGCCGCCGCCCTGCTGGAGGACGTCCTCGTCGGCCCGGCCGCCGAGGGCCGTCGGCTGACCGCCTTCGCGCCCGTGCCCACCGGCCGGCCGCTCGCCGTCCGCCTCCACCAGGCCCTGTACGCGGCCCGCGAGGCCATCGACTACGAACGCGCCACCGGCGGTATGGACGCCTTCGACGGCGCGGTCGAGGCCGGCGTCAGCCGTGAGCTGACCGAGGCGCTGATCACGCTCGTCCGGGGTACCGAGGGCGCGCGCGTCGCCGTCGCATGGGCGCCCGGGGCCGGTGTCCCCGAGGGCTGCGCCGCCTCGGCCGAACCCGTCGAGTTCTCGCCCGGTGACCTGCCCGCACTGCGTGCGGCCGGCGCCCGCTATCTGCAGGAGGAACCCTCCGTGCCGGTCCGGATCACCGGCGCCGTGGTCCGCCTGCGCCGGTCCGGTCCGCGCGGCGAGGGCACCGTACGGCTGCGGGTGCTCGCGGGCGCCGAGGTCCCGCACGTCCGCGTCACCCTGGACGAGGAGGACTACCGCATCGCCGGCCACGCCCACCTCGTCGGCCTCCCGGTACGGGTGCACGGCCGGCTGGAGCGCCGGGGCGGCTTCCGCAGGCTCACCGGCGCCTCCGGGGTCGTACCGGTACAGGTGGACGATGCCGAGCGGGACCAGCTGATGAAGTCCCTCCAGGAGAACCTCGATTTCTTCGAGGAGGCATGCGGGGAGGCGTACGGGGCCGAGGACTGAGGGTGACCGTTTCGCGGTCGGCGCCATCGGGTCGGTACGATCCCTTGTGCGCGCGCTCCTGGTATGGCGCCGCACCCCACCTTCAGTCAGGAGAGACCGGTGTCAGACGTCCGTGTGATCATCCAACGCGATTCCGAGCGGGAAGAACGCGTGGTGACGACGGGCACTACGGCCGCCGAGCTCTTCGCCGGCGAGCGCTCGATCATCGCCGCGCGTGTCGGGGGCGAGCTGAAGGACCTCGCCTACGAGGTCCGGGACGGCGAGACCGTCGAGGGCGTCGAGATCTCCTCCGAGGACGGCCTGAACATCCTGCGCCACTCCACCGCGCACGTCATGGCGCAGGCCGTGCAGGAGCTGTTCCCCGAGGCCAAGCTGGGCATCGGCCCGCCGGTCAAGGACGGTTTCTACTACGACTTCGACGTCGAGAAGCCGTTCACGCCCGAGGACCTCAAGGCCGTCGAGAAGAAGATGCAGGAGATCCAGAAGCGGGGGCAGAAGTTCTCCCGCCGGGTCGTCACCGACGAGGCCGCCCGTGAGGAGCTCGCCTCCGAGCCGTACAAGCTGGAGCTGATCGGCCTCAAGGGCTCGGCGTCGCACGACGACGGCGCGGACGTCGAGGTCGGTGCCGGCGAGCTGACGATCTACGACAACCTGGACGCCAAGTCCGGCGAACTGTGCTGGAAGGACCTCTGCCGCGGTCCCCACCTGCCCTCGACCCGCCTGATCCCCGCGTTCAAGCTGATGCGCAACGCGGCCGCCTACTGGCGCGGCAGCGAGAAGAACCCGATGCTCCAGCGCATCTACGGCACCGCCTGGCCGTCCAAGGACGAGCTGAAGGCGTACCTCGACTTCCTCGCCGAGGCCGAGAAGCGCGACCACCGCAAGCTGGGCAACGAACTGGACCTCTTCTCGATCCCCGAGCAGATCGGCTCCGGCCTCGCCGTCTTCCACCCCAAGGGCGGCATCGTCCGCCGCGTGATGGAGGACTACTCGCGCCGCCGGCACGAGGAAGAGGGCTACGAGTTCGTCTACACCCCGCACGCGACCAAGGGGAAGCTCTTCGAGACCTCGGGCCACCTGGACTGGTACGCCGAGGGCATGTACCCGCCCATGCAGCTCGACGAGGGCGTGGACTACTACCTCAAGCCCATGAACTGCCCGATGCACAACCTGATCTTCGACGCGCGCGGCCGCTCCTACCGTGAACTGCCGCTGCGCCTCTTCGAGTTCGGGACCGTGTACCGGTACGAGAAGTCGGGCGTCGTGCACGGCCTGACCCGCGCCCGCGGCTTCACCCAGGACGACGCGCACATCTACTGCACCCGTGAGCAGATGTCCGAGGAGCTGGACAAGACGCTCACCTTCGTCCTCGGCCTGCTGCGCGACTACGGCCTGACCGACTTCTACCTGGAGCTGTCCACCAAGGACCCGGAGAAGTTCGTCGGCTCGGACGAGGTCTGGGAAGAGGCCACGGAGACCCTCCGTGAGGTCGCCGAGAAGCAGGGCCTGCCCCTGGTCCCGGACCCGGGCGGCGCCGCCTTCTACGGCCCTAAGATCTCCGTCCAGGCCAAGGACGCGATCGGCCGCACCTGGCAGATGTCGACCATCCAGCTCGACTTCAACCTGCCCGAGCGCTTCGACCTGGAGTACACCGGCCCGGACGGCGCGAAGCAGCGCCCGGTGATGATCCACCGCGCCCTGTTCGGCTCGATCGAGCGCTTCTTCGCGGTGCTCCTGGAGCACTACGCGGGCGCCTTCCCGGCGTGGCTCGCCCCCGTCCAGGCGATCGGCATCCCGATCGGCGACGGGCACGTCGAGTACCTGGAGAAGTTCGCCGCGGCGGCCCGGAAGCAGGGCCTGCGCGTCGAGGTGGACTCCTCCTCGGACCGCATGCAGAAGAAGATCCGCAACGCCCAGAAGCAGAAGGTGCCCTTCATGGTCATCGCGGGCGACGAGGACATGTCGGGCGGTTCGGTGTCCTTCCGCTACCGCGACGGCTCCCAGGAGAACGGCATCCCGTTCGACGAGGCCATCGCGAAGATCGCCAAGGTCGTGGAGGACCGGACGCAGGTCTGACGTCTCGGACGTCCCGGCTCAGGGCCCCCGGCGGATCTCATCCGCCGGGGGCCCCTGCCGTCGTCTCCTTCGCCCCTGCGACACGCCGCGAACGGGTGAAGCCATATGCTGCTTTGCATGACGAGTGAGCCGGAGCAGCAGATCGGAGTGGGCACGCAGGACGCGTTCCAGCGCCTGTGGACGCCCCACCGGATGGCCTACATCCAGGGCGAGAACAAGCCGACCGGCCCGGGGGCCGACGACGGCTGCCCCTTCTGCTCGATCCCGGCCAAGTCCGACGAGGACGGCCTGATCATCCGCCGCGGCGAGCACGTCTACGCCGTCCTCAACCTCTACCCCTACAACGGCGGCCACCTGATGACCGTGCCCTACCGGCACGTGGCCGACTACACCGACCTGACCGGGCCGGAGACCGCCGAGCTGGCGGAGCTGACGAAGCAGGCGATGACCGCCCTGCGCACCGCCTCCGGCGCGCACGGCTTCAACATCGGCATGAACCAGGGCACGGTGGCCGGCGCCGGCATCGCCGCCCACCTCCACCAGCACATCGTCCCGCGGTGGGGCGGCGACACGAACTTCATGCCGGTGGTCGGCCACACGAAGGTACTGCCGCAGCTGCTGGCGGACACCCGGAAGATGCTGGCAGAGGCATGGCCGGCGATGTGATGTGAGGCCCTGGGGGCGGCAGCCCCCAGACCTACGCGTCGTACAGGTCGGCCTTGCGCGGCGTCGGATCCTGCACCAGCCCACTCAGCACGGACGACCGGTTGCCGAACTTCTCCGTGTCCACGCCGTTGTCCTCCAGGACCCGCATCGCAGCCGAGTGCACCACCCGCAGCACCGGCGTGGCCGCCCGCAGCGCATCGTCCGCCATGAAGCGGTGCCGCCAGGGCTGGTCGGCCCAGGCATGCCGCAGGCCGAACGGCTCGGGCAGGACGAGGGAGCCGCCGAGCCAGTTCAGCAGCGGCGGATACCAGGTCAGCGGGGCGCGCGCGGCGAGCCGGACCACCTCGTCGGTCGGCACCAGCGGCAGCTTGACCGTGCGGGTCTCCCAGGGCTTCAACGACTTGGTGACCTCTTTGGTCGGTGCTTCCGGCTTCGCCGTGAACAGCGGGTTCACCGGTCCCAGCGCATGCCCGGTCACCTCGATGCGCAGCGTCTCGTGCAGCACGGTCACCGTGATCAGCATGGTGATGACCAGCTGCCCGTCCCACAGCGTCCACTGCACACCCAGGTAGTGCCGGTCACCGCTGCCGAACTGCTGCTTGTTGCAGATGTCCTGTATGGCGTGCGACTTGACCTGGAACGCCTCGACGTCCGTGCCCTCCGGCCGGGACACCGCCGCAGCCTTCTCGCCGATCGGCGTGACGATCCAGTGCCGTATCGACGGCCGGGGGAAGCCGCCGGTGTTCAGCGGGCCGCGCTCCAGCATGCGCAGCTGGTCGTGGATCGCGCGTACGACGTCCCAGCTGCGGAAGGGGTGGATCTCCCGGGTGGGGTCGGCCGACACCAGGTCCTCGGCGAGCTGCCAGGCACCCCAGCGGGTGCCCATGCCGAGTATGCCCTTGGGGCCGGCGTAGAAGACCGAGTTGGACTGCTGCTCCGCGCTGAGCCGGGCCAGTGACTGGCGCAGCTGCTCGGCCGCGGTCTCGCCCGGGCTGCGCGGCACGGCCTCGGGGACCTTCGCACCGACGCTGCTGCCCGAGAGCAGGCCGTCCCAGCGCGCCCGCAGGTCCTTCGCGGTGCGCTCGCAGATCCGCCTGGCCAGGAACCACCCCAGCACCGGGGCGACCACCGCCGCCCGCGCATACCAGGCCCAGAATCCGTGGAACGGCATCTTCAGCAGGAACAGCGCGGCCAGCAGGCCGACCCCGTAGAGCAGGGCACTGGCCAGCCACCCCGCCCGCTTGGCGTCGCGCCTGGCGACGAACCTGCGCAGCTGGAAGACGACCAGCCAGCCGATGAGACCCGGCAGGAAGATCAGGCCGCACGCCACCATGAGGAGGGACAGCCGGTTGTCGCGGTCCCGGCGGATGTTGTTGGCCGCCAGGCAGTGCTCCACGATGACCTGGGGATCGGCACCGAAGGACTGGATGAGCGGCTTGCGGCCGGGGGCGAGCATGCGGTCGGCCACGGCCCGGGAGAACGCCTCGCCGAGGTTGGGCCGGAAGATCGTGGCCCACTTGCGGCCCGGCTTGACGGTCGACTGGTGCCAGTCGTTGTCGGCCTTCTTGATCTCCTCGAGCCCGTTGTCCCGGTAGGCCGCCGAGGCCAGGGCGAAGGTCGCCGCCTCGCCCCCGTCACCGGAGACGGGCACTTGAGGTCCGTCCCACTCCGTTCCCACCGACATTCCCGCCCCCCTCGCCGCCGGTCTTGCTCCTGCGGCCTTCCCGACTTCCGCGCTCCGCACACCTGTTGGACAGGCCGTCGCGCCGATACCACATCAGTACCGCACGAGTTCGGCACGACGTGATCAGGTGATCAGCGTATCCGCAGCCACTGACACTCCGTCGGCGGACGGCCGAAGCCGCCCGCCGATACCCGGAGTCGACCGCCCACGGCCGCTACGGCGTCTCGCCCGCCTGTTCGCGGATCCGCTCGGCGATCTGCGGCGGCATCGGCTCGTGCCGCGCGTATGCGCGGCTGAAGCGGGCGGTGCCGTGGGACAGCGAGCGCAGGTCGATCGCATAGCGGCCGATCTCGAACTCGGGCACCTCGGCGCGGACCAGGGTCCGCCCGGAGCCCACCTGTTCGGTGCCGAGCACCCGGCCGCGCCGGCTCGACAGGTCGCTCATCACCGCGCCCACGTAGTCGTCGGAGACCAGCACGGTCACCTCGGCCACCGGTTCCAGCAGATGGATCCGCGTCTCGGCCGCGGCCTCGCGCAGGGCCAGCGCGCCCGCCGTCTGGAAGGCGGCGTCGGAGGAGTCCACCGAGTGCGCCTTGCCGTCCAGCAGCGTGATCCGCACGTCCACGAGCGGATAGCCGGCGGCGACCCCCTTGGCGGCCTGCGCCCGTACGCCCTTCTCCACGGAGGGGATGAACTGGCGCGGTACGGCGCCGCCGACCACCTTGTCCACGAACTCGATGCCCGAGCCGCCCGGCAGCGGCTCCACCTCGATCTCGCAGATGGCGTACTGCCCGTGCCCGCCGGACTGCTTGACGTGCCGGCCGCGCCCGGCCGCCTTGTCGGCGAACGTCTCCCGAAGGGAGACCTTGTGCGGGACGACGTCGACCTGGACGCCGTACCGGCTGCGCAGCCGCTCCAGGGCGACGTCCGCGTGGGCCTCGCCCAGGCACCACAGAACCACCTGATGGGTGTCCTGGTTCTGCTCCAGACGCATCGTCGGGTCCTCGGCGACCAGGCGGGCCAGCCCCTGGGAGAGCTTGTCCTCGTCGGCCTTGCTGTGCGCCTGGATGGCCAGCGGCAGCAGCGGGTCGGGCATCTGCCAGGGCTCCATCAGCAGCGGGTCGTCCTTGGGCGAGAGCGTGTCCCCGGTCTCGGCGCGGCCGAGCTTGGCCACGCACACCAGGTCGCCCGCGACGGCGTGCGTCACCGGGCGCTGCTGCTTGCCGAAGGGCATGGACAGCGCGCCGATCCGCTCGTCGACGTCATGGTCCTCGTGCCCGCGGTCGGCCAGGCCGTGCCCGGAGACGTGCACCGTCTCGTCGGGGCGCAGGGTGCCGGAGAAGACGCGGACCAGCGAGATACGGCCGACGTAGGGGTCGGAGGCGGTCTTGACGACCTCGGCGACCAGCGGCCCGTCCGTGTCGCACGCCGTCAGCTCGCGCGGTGTGCCGTCGATCGTGCTGACCCCGGGCATGGGGTGCTCGAACGGGGTCGGGAACCCGCCGGTGATCAGCTCCAGCAGCTCCACCGTGCCAAGGCCCTGTTTGGCACCCTCGGCGGCGGGGGCGGCCGCCAGGACGGGGAAGAACGTGCCGCGTGCGACGGCCCGCTCCAGGTCCTCGATCAGCGTCTTCACGTCGACCTGCTCGCCGCCCAGATAGCGGTCCATGAGGGTCTCGTCCTCGCTCTCGGCGATGATCCCCTCGATGAGCCGGTTGCGCGCCTCGTCGATGTCCGGCAGCTGGTCCTCGCCGGGTTCGGACTCCTTGCGCTCCCCTGACGCGTAGTCGAACAGCTTCTGCGACAGCAGCCCGATCAGTCCCGTCACGGGCGCGTGCCCGTCGGGGCCCTCCGGCCCGCGCAGCGGCAGGTACAGCGGCAGCACCGCGTCGGGGTCGTCCGCGCCGAAGGCCTCGGCGCACACCCGGGTCATCTCCTCGAAGTCCGCGCGCGCGGCCTCCAGGTGCGTGATCACGATCGCGCGGGGCATGCCGACGGCCTGGCACTCCTCCCACACCATGCGGGTCGAGCCGTCCACCCCGTCCGAGGCCGAGACGACGAAGAGGGCCGCGTCCGCTGCTCGCAGACCGGCCCTCAGCTCCCCGACGAAGTCGGCGTACCCGGGGGTGTCGAGGACATTGACCTTGATGCCGTTCCATTCGACCGGCGCGAGGGAGAGCTGTACGGAGCGTTGCTGCCGGTGCTCGATGTCGTCGTAGTCGGAGACGGTGCCGCCGTCCTCCACGCGGCCCGCCCGGTTCACCGCCCCCGCGGTCAGCGCGAGGGCCTCCACCAACGTCGTCTTGCCCGAACCGGAGTGGCCGACCAGCACCACATTCCGTACGGACGCGGGGTGGTCGGCCGCCACTGCCCTGCCGGCGGCCCCGGGGTGTGTCTGTGTCTTGTCGCCCATGATCCTGCCTCCCGTGCACGGTGAGGTCACTGGGGCGCGGACACGCGGCGCCGCGTGCACTGGCGGCTCCTGCGACGCCCGCGGTCCTTCGAGCTTTCCACTCCCGTCACGTTGCGTCCATACGACGGACGCCGATCGCGCCACGCGCGCCCCGCGCGTGCGGGCGTGCACCGGCTCGGGGCACGGGCTGCGGGTGCCCGCCCGTCACGCACACGCGCGCCTGGCTACGATGGGCCAGCCGGTGGCCACCAGGGTCGCGGCGACACCGACCGTCGGGAAGGCCATGCTGAACAAGTACGCGCGTGCATTTTTCACGCGTGTCCTCACGCCGTTCGCCGCGTTTCTCATCCGGCGGGGGGTCAGCCCCGACACGGTGACGCTCATCGGCACGGCCGGTGTGGTCGCGGGTGCGCTGGTCTTCTACCCCCGGGGCGAGTTCTTCTGGGGCACGGTCGTGATCACGCTGTTCGTCTTCTCCGACCTGGTCGACGGCAACATGGCCCGCCAGCTGGGCCGCTCCAGCCGCTGGGGCGCGTTCCTTGACTCCACCCTGGACCGGGTCGCCGACAGTGCGATCTTCGGCGGCTTCGCGCTCTGGTACGCCGGCCACGGGAACGACAATGTCCTGTGCGCCGTCGCCATCTTCTGCCTGGCCAGCGGCCAGGTGGTGTCGTACACCAAGGCACGCGGCGAGTCGATCGGACTGCCGGTCGCCGTCAACGGGCTCGTTGAACGCGCCGAGCGCCTGGTGATCTCGCTGGTCGCGGCCGGTCTCGCGGGCCTCCACACGTTCGGTGTGCCGGGCATCCAGTGGCTGCTGCCGGTCGCCCTGTGGATCGTCGCCGTCGGCAGCCTCGTCACGCTGATCCAGCGGGTCGTCACCGTCCGCCGCGAGTCCGCCGAGGCCGAGGCGGCGGCCGCGCAGCACGACGCGTCCCAGGGGAGCGAGGCGGCGAAGTGAGCACCGCCGAACGGCTCACCGACGCGCTGTACGGCCTCGGCTGGAGCACCGTCAAGAAGCTCCCCGAACCCGTCGCGGTCCGGCTCGGGCAGACCATCGCCGACACCGTCTGGAAGCAGCGCGGCAAGGGCGTGCAGCGCCTGGAGGCGAACTACGCGCGCGTGGTGCCGAACGCCACCCCCGAGCGCCTCGCCGAGCTCTCGCGCGCGGGCATGCGCTCGTACCTGCGCTACTGGATGGAGTCCTTCCGGCTGCCCGCCTGGAGCGCCGAGCGCGTGAAGACGGGCTTCGAGTGCAAGGACGTGCACCACCTGACCGACGGGATCGCCTCCCCCCGGGGCCTGATCCTCGCCCTGCCGCACATGGCCAACTACGACCTGGCCGGCGCCTGGGTCACCACCAGGCTGGAGACACCCTTCACGACGGTCGCCGAGCGGCTCAAGCCCGAGACGCTCTACGACCGCTTCGTCGCCTACCGCGAGGGCCTCGGCATGGAGGTTCTGCCGCACAGCGGCGGCACCGCCTTCGGCACCCTGGCCCGACGGCTGCGCGACGGCGGCCTGGTCTGCCTGGTCGCCGACCGTGACCTGTCCGCCTCCGGCGTCGACGTCGACTTCTTCGGGGAGCGGACCCGGATGCCCGCGGGCCCGGCCCTCCTCGCCCAGCAGACCGGCGCCCTGCTGCTGCCCGTCACGCTCTGGTACGACGACTCGCCCGTCATGAAGGGGCAGGTCCATGCCCCGGTCGAGGTACCGGAGTCAGGTACGCGGGCCGAGAAGACGTCTGTCATGACACAGGAACTGGCCGACGCCTTCGCCACCGGGATCGCCGACCATCCGGAGGACTGGCACATGCTCCAGCGCCTGTGGCTCGCCGACCTCGACCCCGCGAAGGGACCCTCGTGAGAATCGGGATCGTCTGCCCGTACTCCTGGGACGTGCCCGGTGGCGTCCAGTTCCACATCCGCGACCTCGCCGAGTACTTCATCCGCCTCGGCCACGAGGTCTCCGTCCTCGCCCCCGCCGACGACGACACGCCGCTGCCGCCGTACGTCGTCTCGGCCGGCCGCGCGGTCCCGGTGCCCTACAACGGCTCGGTGGCCCGGCTGAACTTCGGCTTCCTGTCGGCCGCGCGGGTGCGGCGCTGGCTGCACGACGGCGCGTTCGACGTGGTCCACATCCACGAGCCGACCTCCCCGTCGCTCGGCCTGCTGACCTGCTGGGCCGCCCAGGGCCCCATCGTGGCCACGTTCCACACCTCCAACCCCCGCTCGCGCGCGATGATCGCCGCGTACGCGATCCTGCAGGCGGCCCTGGAGAAGATCAGCGCGCGCATCGCGGTCAGCGAGTACGCCCGCCGCACCCTGGTCGAGCACCTGGGCGGCGACGCGGTGGTCATCCCCAACGGCGTCGACGTCGACTTCTTCGCCGAGGCCGAGCCGAAGTCGGAGTGGCAGGGCGACACGATCGGCTTCATCGGCCGCATCGACGAGCCCCGCAAGGGCCTGCCGGTCCTGATGAAGGCCCTGCCGGAGATCTTCGCCGCCCGCCCGCAGACGCGCCTGCTGGTCGCGGGGCGGGGCGACGAGGAGGCGGCCGTCGAGGACCTGCCGAAGGAACTGCGCTCCCGCGTCGAGTTCCTCGGCATGATCAGCGACGAGGACAAGGCGCGCTTCCTGCGCAGTGTCGACCTGTACATCGCGCCCAACACCGGCGGCGAGAGCTTCGGCATCATCCTCGTCGAGGCCATGTCGGCGGGCGCCCCCGTGCTCGCCTCCGACCTCGACGCCTTCGTCCAGGTCCTCGACCAGGGTCAGGCCGGCGAGGTCTTCGCCAACGAGGACGCCCACGCGCTGGCCGAGGCGGCCGTACGCCTGCTGGCGGACCCGGCGCGCCGGGCCGAACTGCGCGAGCGGGGCAGCACCCATGTGCGGCGCTTCGACTGGTCGACGGTCGGCGCGGACATCCTGTCGGTGTACGAGACGGTCACGACCGGTACAGCGGCGGTGGCCACGGACGAGCGGTCGGGCCTGCGGGCGCGGTTCGGGTTGGCGCGGGACTGACCTGGACCTGGATGCCTGTGGCTTCGAGTGCGGCGGTGGTGGTTGCGGGCGGGTGGTCGGGTCTGGGGCGCGGTTCGGGTGGGTGCGGGACTGACTCGCACCGGGATGCCTGTGGCTTCGGGCCTGGCGGCGGTGGCCACGGGCGGGTGGTCGGGTCTGGGGGCGCGGTTCGGGTTGGCGTGGGAGTGACCTGGACCTGGATGCCTGTGGCTTCGAGTGCGGC
>NZ_KQ948019.1:246852-281356 GCF_001513965.1 Streptomyces cellostaticus
CGGGTCTGGGGCGCGGTTTGGGCTGGCGCGGCACTGACCCGCACCGCGGACCCCGCGGCTTCGGGCCCGGATGCTGCGCCCCGATAGCCTTCGCCCGTGACCGCAACCCTCATCTGGATCCTTGTCGCGCTCGTCGCCATCGGCCTGTACCTGAGCTGGACGGCCGGACGGCTGGACCGGCTGCATGTGCGGATGGACGCGGCGCGGGCCGCACTCGACGCACAGCTGCTGCGGCGGGCCTCCGTGACACAGGAACTGGCGACCTCGGGCGTGCTGGATCCGGCCGCCTCGATCGTGCTCTACGAGGCCGCGCACGCCGCCCGGCAGGCCGAGGAGGAGCAGCGGGAGGTGGCGGAGAGCGAGCTGAGCCAGGCCCTGCGGGCGGTCTTCGAGGCCCCACAGCAGGTCGAGGCCGTCCGGGAGGCCCCGGGCGGCGAGGAGGCGGCCCGTGAGCTGGCCGAGGCGGTCCGCCGGGTGCCGATGGCCCGCCGCTTCCACAACGACGCCGTAGGAGCCGCCCGCAGGCTCCGGGAGCACCGCAAGGTGCGCTGGTTCCGGCTGGCCGGCCATGCCCCGTTCCCACTGGCCTTCGAGATGGACGACGAGCCGCCCGCGGCCCTGGTGGAGCGGGCCTCCTGAACCTTCGGCGGGCCAAAAGGATCCACCGGCTCGCCATTGGCCCTTGCTGTGGCCTGGTCCGCTCCCGTTTCCTCTGGGGAGCAGAAAACCCTCTTTCCCTTCAGTGAGGTCACCCGTGTCCACCATTGAGAACCAGGCTCCCGAGACCGGCACCGCCCGCGTGAAGCGCGGTATGGCCGAGCAGCTCAAGGGCGGCGTGATCATGGACGTCGTCACGCCGGAGCAGGCGAAGATCGCCGAGGACGCGGGCGCCGTCGCGGTCATGGCCCTGGAGCGGGTCCCGGCCGACATCCGCAAGGACGGCGGCGTGGCCCGCATGTCCGACCCGGACATGATCGAGGGCATCATCAACGCCGTCTCCATCCCGGTCATGGCGAAGTCGCGCATCGGCCACTTCGTCGAGGCCCAGGTCCTGCAGTCCCTCGGCGTGGACTACATCGACGAGTCCGAGGTCCTCACCCCGGCCGACGAGGTCAACCACTCCGACAAGTGGGCCTTCACCACCCCCTTCGTCTGCGGTGCCACCAACCTGGGCGAGGCCCTGCGCCGCATCGCCGAGGGCGCGGCCATGATCCGCTCCAAGGGCGAGGCCGGCACCGGCAACGTCGTCGAGGCCGTCCGTCACCTGCGCCAGATCAAGAACGAGATCGCCCGCCTGCGCGGCTACGACAACAACGAGCTGTACGCCGCCGCCAAGGAGCTGCGCGCCCCGTACGAGCTGGTGAAGGAAGTCGCCGAGCTGGGCAAGCTCCCGGTGGTCCTCTTCTCCGCCGGTGGCGTCGCCACCCCGGCCGACGCGGCCCTGATGCGCCAGCTCGGCGCCGAGGGCGTCTTCGTGGGCTCCGGCATCTTCAAGTCCGGCGACCCGGCCAAGCGCGCCGCCGCCATCGTGAAGGCCACCACCTTCTACGACGACCCGAAGATCATCGCCGATGCGTCCCGCAACCTCGGCGAGGCCATGGTCGGCATCAACTGCGACACCCTCCCCGAGGCCGAGCGCTACGCGAACCGCGGCTGGTAAGGCACCGGAACACATGAACACCCCGGTCATAGGCGTCCTGGCCCTCCAGGGCGACGTACGGGAGCACCTCATCGCCCTGGCCGCGGCCGACGCCGTGGCCAGGCCGGTGCGGCGCCCCGAGGAACTCGCCGAGGTCGACGGCCTCGTCCTGCCCGGCGGCGAGTCCACCACCATCTCCAAGCTGGCCGTCCTCTTCGGAGTGATGGAACCCCTCCGCGCGCGCGTGCGGGCGGGCATGCCCGTCTACGGCACCTGCGCCGGCATGATCATGCTCGCCGACAAGATCCTCGACCCGCGCTCGGGCCAGGAGACCATCGGCGGCATCGACATGATCGTGCGCCGCAACGCCTTCGGACGGCAGAACGAGTCCTTCGAGGCGGCGGTCGACGTCAAGGGAGTCGCGGGCGATCCTGTAGAGGGCGTCTTCATCCGCGCCCCGTGGGTCGAGTCCGTCGGCGCCGAGACCGAGGTGCTCGCCGAGCACGACGGTCACATCGTCGCGGTCCGCCAGGGCAACGCGCTCGCCACGTCGTTCCACCCGGAACTGACCGGCGACCACCGTGTGCACTCCCTGTTCGTCGACATGGTGCACGCGAACCGGGCGACGGAGTCCTAGTAGGATCTCTGGCGTTCGTTATAGAGATGGGTTACGCGAAGGAGACAGGCAGATGTCCGGCCACTCTAAATGGGCCACGACGAAGCACAAGAAGGCCGTGATCGACGCCAAGCGCGGCAAGCTCTTCGCGAAGCTGATCAAGAACATCGAGGTCGCTGCGCGTATGGGCGGTGTCGACCTCGAAGGAAACCCGACGCTCTACGACGCCGTACAGAAGGCGAAGAAGCAGTCGGTTCCGAACAAGAACATCGATTCCGCGATCAAGCGCGGCGGTGGTCTCGAAGCCGGTGGCGCCGACTACGAGACGATCATGTACGAGGGTTACGGTCCGAACGGCGTCGCGGTGCTCATCGAGTGCCTCACCGACAACCGCAACCGCGCCGCCTCCGACGTCCGCGTCGCCATGACCCGCAACGGCGGCAACATGGCCGACCCGGGCTCCGTGTCCTACATGTTCAGCCGCAAGGGCGTCATCATCGTCCCCAAGGGCGAGCTGACCGAGGACGACGTCCTCGGTGCCGTGCTGGACGCGGGTGCCGAGGAGGTCAACGACCTCGGCGAGTCCTTCGAGGTGATCAGCGAGGCCACCGACCTGGTCGCGGTCCGCACCGCCCTCCAGGAAGCCGGCATCGACTACGACTCCGCCGACTCCAGCTTCGTGCCGTCCGTCCAGGTCGAGCTGGACGAGGAGGGCGCCAAGAAGATCTTCAAGCTGATCGACGCGCTCGAGGACAGCGACGACGTGCAGAACGTCTTCGCCAACTTCGACGTGGCCGACGAGATCATGGCGTCCATCGACTGACGACCCACGTGGCGCCCGACCGCATGGCCGGGCGAGGATCGCAATGACGTGAGCGACGAAGTCAGGGCGAATGTGGGCGCGTGGCGTCCGACGGGCCGACGGGACACACCCGTCGGCCCGTCGCTTTGTCAGTGGCACCCGATAGCCTGCACAAACAGGTGGTCGAAGGGAGGGGGCGCGCGTGCGCGTACTGGGGGTGGACCCCGGACTGACGCGGTGTGGTGTCGGCGTCGTCGAGGGGGTCGCGGGCCGGCCGCTCACCATGCTCGGCGTCGGTGTCGTACGGACACCCGTGGACGCCGACCTGAGCCTGCGCCTGCTCGCCGCCGAGGAGGGCATCGAGGAGTGGCTGGACGAGCACCGGCCCGAGATCGTCGCCGTGGAACGCGTCTTCAGCCAGCACAACGTGCGCACGGTGATGGGCACCGCCCAGGTCAGCGCCGTCGCGATGCTGTGCGCCGCCCGGCGCGGCATCCCGGTCGCCCTGCACACCCCCAGCGAGGTCAAGGCCGCCGTCACCGGCAACGGCCGCGCGGACAAGGCCCAGGTCGGCGCCATGGTCACCCGGCTGCTCCGGCTCGCCGCGCCGCCCAAGCCCGCCGACGCCGCCGACGCCCTCGCGCTCGCCATCTGCCACATCTGGCGCGCACCCGCCCAGAACCGGCTCCAGCAGGCCGTCGCCCTGCACACCGTCAACGCAACGAAAGGCCGTACGGCATGATCGCCTTCGTCAGCGGCCCGGTCGCCGCCCTCGCCCCCGACGCAGCCGTCGTCGAGGTCGGCGGCGTCGGCATGGCCGTCCAGTGCACGCCGAACACACTGTCGACGCTTCGCGTCGGCCAGTCCGCCAAGCTGCACACCTCCCTGGTCGTACGCGAGGACTCGCTGACCCTGTACGGCTTCGCCGACGACGACGAGCGCCAGGTCTTCGTGCTGCTGCAGACCGCGAGCGGCGTCGGCCCGCGCCTGGCCCAGGCGATGCTCGCCGTACACACCCCGGACGCGCTGCGCCGTGCCGTCGCCACCGGTGACGAGAAGGCCCTCACCGCCGTCCCCGGCATCGGCAAGAAGGGCGCGCAGAAGCTGCTGCTGGAGCTGAAGGACCGGCTCGGCGCCCCCACCGGCGCCGCCCCCGCGGTCGGCGCCCCGGTGACCCAGGGCTGGCGCGACCAGCTGCACGCGGCCCTCATCGGCCTCGGCTACGCCACCCGCGAGGCCGACGAGGCCGTCGCAGCGGTCGTCCCGCAGGCCGAGGCCGCGGGCGGCACGCCCCAGGTGGGCCAGCTGCTGAAGGCCGCCCTGCAGACCCTGAACCGAGCCCGCTGACCTGCGCCGCCCGCTAGGAGATCTTGAGTGAACTGGGACGAGACGGACGACACCTCCACCGAGGAGCGGCTCGTCGGCCCCGCCGCGGAGCGGCTGGTGGGCTCTGTCGCCGACGGGGAGGACCAGGCCGTCGAAGCCGCCCTGCGCCCCAAGGACCTCGGCGAGTTCATCGGCCAGGAGAAGGTCCGCGAACAGCTCGACCTCGTCCTGCGTGCCGCACGCGCGCGGGGCGCGACCGCCGACCACGTGCTGCTCTCCGGCGCGCCCGGCCTCGGCAAGACCACCCTGTCGATGATCATCGCCGCCGAGATGGGCGCCCCCATCCGCATCACCTCCGGCCCCGCCATCCAGCACGCCGGCGACCTCGCCGCGATCCTCTCCTCCCTCCAGGAGGGAGAGGTCCTCTTCCTGGACGAGATCCACCGCATGTCCCGGCCCGCCGAGGAGATGCTGTACATGGCCATGGAGGACTTCCGCGTCGACGTGATCGTCGGCAAGGGCCCCGGCGCCACCGCCATCCCCCTGGAGCTGCCCCCGTTCACCCTGGTCGGCGCCACCACGCGCGCGGGCCTGCTGCCGCCCCCGCTGCGCGACCGCTTCGGCTTCACCGGACACATGGAGTTCTACGAGCCCGCCGAGCTGGAGCGGGTCGTGCACCGCTCGGCGAGCCTCCTCGACGTGGAGATCGAGCCGGACGGCGCCGCCGAGATCGCCGGCCGCTCCCGCGGTACGCCCCGGATCGCCAACCGGCTGCTGCGCCGCGTGCGTGACTACGCGCAGGTCAAGGCGGACGGTTTCATCACCCGCGAGATCGCCGCGGCCGCCCTCGCGGTCTACGAGGTCGACGCGCGCGGCCTCGACCGCCTCGACCGGGCCGTGCTGGAGGCGCTGCTGAAGCTGTTCGGCGGCGGCCCGGTCGGGCTGTCCACGCTCGCTGTCGCGGTGGGGGAGGAGCGGGAGACCGTCGAGGAGGTGGCCGAGCCGTTCCTGGTACGGGAGGGCCTGCTCGCCCGCACCCCACGCGGCCGGGTCGGCACTCCCGCGGCATGGGCGCATCTCGGTCTGACCCCGCCTCGCACGTCAGCCGGGGGAAACGGACAACAGGACCTGTTCGGGGCGTGATGACTTCGTGACGGCGAGGGCATTGGCCGGGGCAGGAACCCAGGTGCCATGCTGAGCGTTGTTCCATGCACGCGGACTCGCTTAGACTCCGCCGATGCCGCTCTTGCGGGCGGCGCCGACCAACCCCCATCCAACAGGCCGCTCACCGCGCGGTCGCGCGAAGGAAATTCCGTCCCGTGAATGCCTTTACCCTTCTCCCCTTCATCGTGCTCATCGCGGCCATGTTCCTGATGACGCGCTCGGCCAAGAAGAAGCAGCAGCAGGCTGCCAACATGCGGAACGAGATGCAGCCCGGCTCCGGTGTCCGCACGATCGGGGGGATGTACGCGACGGTCAAGGAGGTCAACGAGGACACGGTCCTCCTGGACGCCGGACCGGGCGTCGACCTTCTCTTCGCCAAGAACGCGATCGGCGCCGTCCTCACCGACGAGGAGTACAACCGCATCGTCCACGGCATCGAGCACGACCTGAAGTCCGATGCCGACATCGTCCCGGACGACGCCTCCTCCCTCACCGAGACCGACGAGCCCGCCGCCGCTGCCGCCGCCTCCGACGACAAGGCCGTCGATCTTGGTAAGAAGGACGCCGACGAGGACAAGGCCGACGCGGCCGAGGCCGCCGAGGCCAAGGCGGACGAAGAGCCGAAGAAGACCGACGGCGACTCCGACGCGAAGTAGTCACGTCCCGGGGTGCGTGGCGCGACCTGATCGCGCCCCGCGCACCCCGGGCGCGTCTGTTTCCCGCACGCGAGCCCGACACCATGTCATGGCCGACCGCGCCGACCGGGCGCGGGGCGGCCCGAGAGGGAGTACGAGAAGGTGGCAGCACCTAAGAAGGGCCGGAGCGCGAGTGCCCAGAGCAAGCCAGGGCGCTCGCTGGCCCTCATCCTGATCGCCATCGTGGCGCTCGCCGGGGGAATGTTTGCCTCCGGAAACACCACTCCGCGTCTCGGTATCGACCTCGCCGGTGGTACGAGCATCACGCTCAAGGCGAAGGCCGACCAGGGGTCCGCGATCAACAAGGCCAACATGGACACCGCGGTCGACATCATGAACCGCCGTGTCAACGGCCTGGGTGTCTCCGAGGCGGAGGTGCAGACCCAGGGGAGCGACCACATCATCGTGAACATCCCCAAGGGCACCAACTCCAAGGAAGCCCAGCAGCAGGTCGGCACCACCGCCAAGCTGTACTTCCGCCCGGTCCTCGCCAGCGAGCCCAGCGTCGCCGCGTCGCCGGGCACCTCGCCGAGCGCCTCTCCCAGCGGCAGCAGCTCGCCGAGCCCGTCGAGCAGCGCCTCCTCCAAGCAGAAGGCTTCCTCGCCCTCCTCCGCGTCTCCGACGGCCACCGCCACCTCGCAGGGCCGCGCGGTCACCGACGCCTTGAAGGCCGACGCCACGCCGTCGTCCTCCGCCTCCCCGAGCGCCAAGTCCTCCCCGAGCCCGTCCGCGTCGCCCTCCGGCGGCAGCGCCCAGGCCAACAAGCTTCAGGCGCAGTACGCCGCCCTGAACTGCACCAAGCCTGCCGAGCGCGCCAAGGCCGGCACGAGCGCCAAGCCGGGCGAGGCCACCGTGGCCTGCGGTGAGATCAACAAGGTCTGGTACAAGTACGTGCTCGGCCCGGCCGCCGTGGACGGCACCGAGGTGAAGAAGGCCCAGGCGGTCTTCGACACCCAGGGCGCCTCCGGCTGGCAGGTCCAGATGACCTTCACCTCCAGCGGGTCGAAGAAGTTCGGGGACATCACCGGCCAGCTGGCCAAGAACCAGCAGCCGCAGAACGAGTTCGGCATCGTCCTGGACGGCCAGGTCGTCTCCAGCCCGTTCGTGCAGAACGCCATCACCGGTGGCCAGGCGGAGATCTCCGGCCGCTTCACGCAGCAGGAGGCGCAGAGCCTCGCCAACATGCTGTCCTACGGTGCGCTGCCGCTGTCGTTCAAGGAAGAGACCGTCACCACGGTGACCGCCGCGCTCGGCGGTGAGCAGCTGCACGCCGGTCTGATCGCCGGCGCGATCGGCCTCGCCCTGGTAGTGATCTACCTGATCGCCTACTACCGCGGTCTGTCGCTGGTGGCCATGGCCTCCCTGCTGGTCTCCGCGATCCTCACCTACGTGATCATGTCGCTGCTCGGCCCGGCCATCCACTTCGCGCTGAACCTGCCGGCCGTCTGCGGTGCCATCGTCGCCATCGGTATCACCGCGGACTCGTTCATCGTGTACTTCGAACGCATCCGGGACGAGATCCGCGAGGGCCGCTCGCTGCGTCCGGCCGTCGAGCGGGCCTGGCCGCGCGCCCGGCGCACGATCCTGGTCTCCGACTTCGTGTCGTTCCTCGCCGCCGCCGTGCTGTTCGTCGTGACCGTCGGCAAGGTGCAGGGCTTCGCGTTCACGCTCGGCCTGACCACCGTGCTCGACGTGGTCGTCGTCTTCTTCTTCACCAAGCCGCTGATGACGCTGCTCGCCCGCCGCAAGTTCTTCGCGGACGGTCACAAGTGGTCCGGACTCGACCCGAAGAGTCTGGGTGCCAAGCCGCCGCTGCGCCGTACCCGCCGTCCCGCCGGTCCTGCCGCCGGCCCTGTCGACCCGAAGGAAGCGTGAGCGATGTCGAAACTCGGCAACCTCGGCGCCCGACTGCACCGCGGCGAAATCAGCTACGACTTCGTCGGCAAGCGCAAGATTTGGTACGGCATCTCCATCCTGATCACCATCACGGCCATCCTCGGCCTGTCGGTGCGCGGCCTGAACATGGGCATCGAGTTCCAGGGCGGAGCGGTCTTCACCACGCCGACGAGCATGAGCACGTCGGTGGCGAAGGCGGAGGAGTACGCGAAGGAGGCCTCCGGCCACGAGGCGGTGGTGCAGAAGCTCGGCAACGGAAGCCTGCGCATCCAGATCGCCGGCATCGACACCGGCAAGTCCGACGAGATCAAGCAGACGCTGGCCAAGGACCTGAACCTCAACCCGGAGAAGCTCGCCGCCGACCTGGTCGGCCCGAGCTGGGGTGAGCAGATCGCCAACAAGGCCTGGGAGGGCCTGGTGATCTTCATGGTGCTCGTGGTGATCTACCTGGCGATCGCCTTCGAGTGGCGCATGGCCGTCGCGGCCCTCGTCGCGCTGATCCACGACATCACCATCACGACGGGTATCTACGCCCTCGTCGGCTTCGAGGTCACGCCCGGTACGGTCATCGGTCTGCTGACGATCCTCGGTTACTCGCTCTACGACACGGTCGTCGTCTTCGACAGCCTCAAGGAGCAGACGAAGGACATCACCAAGCAGACCCGCTGGACGTACAGCGACATCGCCAACCGGTCGATCAACGGCACGCTGGTCCGCTCCATCAACACCACCGTGGTCGCCCTGCTGCCGGTGGCGGGCCTGCTGTTCATCGGCGGCGGCTTCCTCGGCGCAGGCACGCTGAACGACATCTCGCTGTCGCTGTTCGTCGGCCTCGCGGCCGGTGCGTACTCCTCGATCTTCATCGCCACGCCGCTCGTCGCCGACCTCAAGGAGCGCGAGCCGGCGATGAAGGCGCTCACGAAGCGGGTCCTGGCCAAGCGCGCGCAGGCCGTCGAGGAGGACTTCGTGGACGGGCAGTCCGTCGAGGGTGACGAGCCGGACGACGCCGCTCCCGCCGTGGTGGGGCCGCGCAACCAGCCCGCGTCCCGCAGCCGGGGCCGTGGCCGAGCCTCCGGGAAGCGCCGATGACCGACATCAAGGAACTGCTGCTCAGCCGCATCCGTGATGTGGCCGACTACCCGGAGCCGGGCGTGATGTTCAAGGACATCACGCCGCTCCTGGCGGACCCGGCAGCCTTCACGGCCCTCACCGACGCGCTGGCCGAGATCGCCGCCAACACGGGTGCGACCAAGATCGTCGGCCTGGAGGCCCGGGGCTTCATCCTCGGCGCGCCGGTCGCGGTCCGGGCGGGCCTCGGCTTCATCCCCGTACGCAAGGCGGGCAAGCTCCCCGGGGCGACCCTGCGCCAGGCGTACGACCTGGAGTACGGCTCGGCGGAGATCGAGGTGCACGCGGAGGATCTGTCCTCCGGGGACCGTGTGCTGATCGTGGACGACGTTCTCGCCACGGGTGGCACCGCCGAGGCCGCGATCCAGCTCATCCACCGGGCCGGTGCCGAGGTCTCGGGCCTCGCGGTTCTCATGGAGCTGGGCTTCCTGGGCGGCCGAGCCCGCCTGGAGCCGGCCCTGAACGGGGCACCGCTGGAGGCGCTGCTCCAGATCTGAGTGCGTAGCGGCCGTCGGCGAAGTACCGAGCAACCTCGGCTTCGCCTTCGGCCGCTTTGTGTTTCCCACCCGCACCACCCGTGCGGCTTTCGTCGCCCACTACCGGTGGCCCCCGTGGGGCACCTCCGCCGTCGGCGTCAGCCCGCAGAAGGGGCGTTTCCTCGGCGTTCGTGCCTGGTTGCTGGGCGCCTCGGCTGTGGGTGTGGGTCCGCGTTGAGGGGCGTTTCCTCGGCGTTCGTGCCTGGTTGCTGGGCGCCTCGGCCGTCGGCGTCAGCCCGTCGAGGGGCGTTTCCTCGGCGTCCGTGCCCGGCCGCAGGGCACCTCGGCCATCGGCGTCAGCCCGTCGAGGGGCGTTTCCTCGGCCTTCGCGCCCCGCCGCAGGGCACCCCCGCCGTCGGCGTCAGTCCCCGCCGAGGGCCGCTTCCTCGGCATCCGCGCCCCCTGCATGGCGCTTCCTCGGCGTCCGCGCCCCTGCAGGGCACCTCCCCGGCGTCAGGGGTCCCCCGTCCGAGGCTCCTCGGGCCCGCCCATTGCGCCCGATCCCCCCGGCAGCGCCCCGTGCCCAACCTCCGCTCACCCCCCCCGCCCGACACCTCGCAGTCACCCCCGGAACACCCCGGCGACGTCCCCCGGAATCCCCCGGTACCCCCTCGTGTTTCAGGGGTAGACGGTCCTCACATCTGCCTGAAGGCGATGACTAGGCGCAGGATCGATACCATGGGGTCTCCGGAGCCTGACCGGGGGACCCGGATCGCGCACGAGGAGTCCTCTTGCCAGACGAGGCCCAGCCACTGACCGCCGCCAAGCCCGAGCCCGCCTCGGCGCCCGCGGCCAAGCCCGCGCCGAACGCGCCCCACGCGAAGAACGACGCCCGCGGGACGGTCGAGCACGCCCAGTCCGCGCCCGTCGAGAAGGCTGCCGAGGCCGCGCGTCCCAAACCGTCCCCCACGCTCGACTCCGCTCGAGCGGCGGGACCCCCGTCGCCCGTGCGCCCCGCCGCCGGCCAGCCCGCCCGCAGCGGCTCCTCCAACCGCGTCCGCGCCCGCCTGGCCCGCCTCGGCGTCCAGCGCGCGAACCCGTACAACCCCGTTCTGGAGCCGCTGCTGCGGATAGTGCGCAGCAACGATCCGAAGATCGAGAACTCGACGCTGAGGCAGATCGAGCGCGCGTACCAGGTCGCCGAGCGCTGGCACCGGGGCCAGAAGCGCAAGAGCGGCGATCCGTACATCACGCATCCCCTCGCCGTCACCACCATCCTCGCCGAGCTGGGCATGGATCCGGCCACCCTCATGGCGGGGCTGCTGCACGACACCGTCGAGGACACCGAGTACGGCCTGGACGATCTGCGCCGCGACTTCGGAGACGTCGTCGCCCTGCTCGTGGACGGCGTCACCAAGCTGGACAAGGTCAAGTTCGGCGAGGCCGCGCAGGCCGAGACCGTGCGCAAGATGGTCGTGGCGATGGCGAAGGACCCGCGCGTCCTCGTCATCAAGCTCGCCGACCGCCTGCACAACATGCGCACCATGCGCTACCTCAAGCGCGAGAAGCAGGAAAAGAAGGCGCGGGAGACGCTCGAGATCTACGCCCCGCTGGCCCACCGGCTGGGCATGAACACCATCAAGTGGGAGCTGGAGGACCTCGCGTTCGCGATCCTCTACCCCAAGATGTACGACGAGATCGTGCGGCTGGTGGCCGAGCGGGCGCCCAAGCGGGACGAGTACCTCGCCATAGTGACCGACGAGGTCCAGGCCGACCTCCGCGCCGCTCGGATCAAGGCGACCGTCACCGGGCGCCCGAAGCACTACTACAGCGTCTACCAGAAGATGATCGTCCGCGGTCGCGATTTCGCGGAGATCTACGACCTGGTGGGCATTCGTGTACTTGTCGACACCGTCAGGGACTGCTACGCGGCCCTCGGCACCGTGCACGCGCGATGGAACCCGGTTCCCGGCCGGTTCAAGGACTACATCGCGATGCCCAAGTTCAACATGTACCAGTCGCTGCACACGACGGTCATCGGCCCCAACGGCAAGCCCGTCGAACTGCAGATCCGCACCTTCGACATGCACCGTCGCGCGGAGTACGGCATCGCCGCGCACTGGAAGTACAAGCAGGAGGCCGTCGCCGGCGCCTCCAAGGTGCGTACGGACGTGCCCAAGGCGGGCAAGGGCAAGGACGACCACCTCAACGACATGGCGTGGTTGCGCCAGCTGCTGGACTGGCAGAAGGAGACCGAGGATCCCGGCGAGTTCCTGGAGTCCCTGCGCTTCGACCTGTCCCGCAACGAGGTCTTCGTCTTCACGCCCAAGGGCGACGTCATCGCGCTCCCGGCCGGCGCCACGCCCGTCGACTTCGCGTACGCCGTCCACACCGAGGTCGGCCACCGCACCATAGGAGCGCGGGTCAACGGCAGGCTCGTACCGCTCGAATCCACCCTGGACAACGGCGACCTGGTGGAGGTCTTCACCTCCAAGGCGCCCGGCGCCGGTCCCTCGCGCGACTGGCTCGGGTTCGTCAAGTCGCCGCGGGCCCGCAACAAGATCCGGGCCTGGTTCTCCAAGGAGCGCCGCGACGAGGCGATCGAGCAGGGCAAGGACGCCATCGTCCGCGCCATGCGCAAGCAGAACCTGCCGATCCAGCGCATCCTCACCGGCGACTCCCTCGTCACGCTCGCGCACGAGATGCGCTACCCGGACATCTCCGCGCTCTACGCGGCGATCGGCGAGGGGCATGTCTCCGCGCAGCACGTCGTACAGAAGCTCGTTTCCGCGCTCGGCGGCGAGGAGGCCGCCACCGAGGAGATCGACGAGGCCGTCCCGCCGACGCGCACCCGCGGCCGCAAGCGCCGCTCCAGCGCCGACCCCGGTGTCGTGGTCAAGGGCGTCGACGACGTGTGGGTCAAGCTGGCCCGCTGCTGTACGCCCGTGCCCGGCGACCCGATCATCGGCTTCGTCACGCGCGGTAGCGGTGTATCGGTTCACCGCAACGACTGTGTCAACGTGGAGTCACTGTCCCGCGAGCCGGAGCGCATTCTCGACGTCGAGTGGGCGCCCACCCAGTCCTCGGTCTTCCTGGTCGCCATCCAGGTCGAGGCCCTGGACCGCTCCCGCCTGCTGTCGGACGTCACCCGCGTCCTGTCCGACCAGCACGTCAACATCCTCTCCGCGGCCGTCCAGACCTCCCGCGACCGCGTAGCCACCTCCCGCTTCACCTTCGAGATGGGCGACCCGAAGCACCTCGGCCACGTCCTGAAGGCCGTACGAGGCGTGGAGGGCGTGTACGACGTCTACCGTGTGACCTCGGCGCGCAGCCGGTCGTAGGCACGCCGGTACGCAGAAGGGCCCCGTACGCAGCGTACGGGGCCCTTCTGCGCGTGAGAGGCGGGGATCAGCCGCCGAACTCCTGCAGACCCTTCAGAGCCTGGTCCAGGAGCGCCTGGCGGCCCTCCAGCTCCCGCTCCAGCTTGTCGGCCTTGGCGTTGTTGCCCTGGGCACGCGCCTGCTCGATCTGCGCCCTCAGCTTGTCCACGGCGGCCTGCAGCTGACCGGTCAGACCCTCGGCACGCGCGCGTGCCTCCGGGTTCGTCCGGCGCCACTCGGCCTCCTCGGCCTCCTGGATGGCCCGCTCGACCGTGTGCATCCGGCCCTCGACCTTCGGACGCGCATCCCGCGGGACGTGGCCGATGGCCTCCCAGCGCTCGTTGATCGAACGGAACGCGGCCCGGGCGCCCTTCAGGTCCGTGATCGGCAGGAGCTTCTCGGCCTCCTCGGCCAGCTCCTCCTTGAGCTTCAGGTTCTCCGACTGCTCGGCGTCCCGCTCGGCGAAGACCGAGCTGCGGGCGGCGAAGAACACGTCCTGGGCGCCGCGGAAGCGGTTCCACAGGTCGTCCTCGTGCTCGCGCTGGGCGCGGCCCGCGGCCTTCCACTCCGCCATCAGCTCGCGGTAGCGGGCCGCCGTCGGACCCCAGTCCGCCGAGCCGGACAGCGTCTCGGCCTCGGCGACCAGCCGCTCCTTGGTCTTGCGGGCCTCCTCGCGCTGCGCGTCGAGCTGCGCGAAGTGCGCCTTGCGGCGCTTGGAGAACGCCGACCGGGCGTGCGAGAAGCGGTGCCACAGTTCGTCGTCGGACTTGCGGTCCAGACGCGGCAGCCCCTTCCAGGTGTCCACGAGGGCGCGCAGCCGCTCACCGGCGGCACGCCACTGGTCGGACTGCGCCAGCTGCTCCGCCTCGGTGACCAAGTCCTCCTTGGACTTGCGGGCCTCGTCGGACTGCTTGGCACGCTGCGCCTTGCGCTCCTCACGCCGGGCCTCGACCGTCGCCACGAGCTTGTCGAGGCGGGTCCGCAGCGCCTCCAGGTCGCCGACCGCGTGGTGCGCGTCCACCTGCTCGCGCAGGTGGCCGATCGCGGTCTGGGCGTCCTTCGCCGACAGGTCGGTGGTCTGTACTCGCTTCTCGAGGAGGCCGATCTCGACAACCAGGCCCTCGTACTTGCGCTCGAAGTAGGCAAGCGCCTCCTCAGGGGAGCCGGCCGCCCAGGAACCGACGACCTGCTCGCCGTCGGCCGTACGCACGTACACGGTCCCCGTCTCGTCGACGCGGCCCCACGGGTCGCTGCTCACAGCGCCTCCTCCACATGATGCCTGCGGGGGGCCTCAGCACCCCCGGGCATCGTCCACAGTTTCGTCACGGCCAACATAGGCGACCAGCGGGTTGCCTGTCCGCATCCAGCGCGACCGAATTCCGCAGCTGGCCGTCTGAGCGTTGCTACGACGTCAGGCCTTGGTGACCGTCGCCTTGTTGATCACGACCGTCGCGTTCGGGGCGCCGTCACCCTGGCCCGTGTTCTCGCCCGCGGCCGCGATCTTGTCCAGCACCTTCAGGCCCGCCGCGTCGATCGTGCCGAACGGCGTGTAGCTGGGCGGCAACGGACTGTCCTTGTAGACCAGGAAGAACTGGCTGCCGCCGGTGTGCTTCTGGCCGGTGTTGGCCATCGCCACCGTGCCCGCCGGGTACTTGTTGCCCTTCAGGCTCGAGTCCTTCAGGTTCTCGTCCGGGATCGTGTAGCCCGGGCCGCCGCTGCCGACGCCCGTCGGGTCGCCGCACTGCAGCACGTAGATGCCGTTCGTGGTCAGGCGGTGGCACTTGGTGTGGTCGAAGAAGCCCTTGCCCGCGAGGAAGTCGAACGAGTTCACCGTGTGCGGGGCCGCCGACGTCTTCAGCGCGATGCCGATGTCACCGCACGTCGTCGCGAGCTTCATCGTGTACTTCGCCGACGTGTCGATCGACATCGCCGGCTCCTGCTTCCAGCTCTGCTTCTTGATCGAGCCCGCGGCCGGCTTCTCGCACGGGTCCGGCGCCTTGCTGCTGGGGCTCGCGCTGGGCGTGGTCTCGGAGCTCGCGTTGGTCTTCTTGTCGTCGCTGTTCTTCAGCACACCGGTCGTGTACAGCGCGACACTACCGATCACGACCACGCCGAGTACCGACGCGATCACGGAGTTGCGCATGCGTGCCTTGCGCCGCGCGCTGGTGCGCCGCTGCTGCTGCCGCAAGAACTTCTCCCGGGCGAGCTGACGCCGCCGCTGCTCCTGGCTGACCACCGGGTTCTCTCCTCATGCGTGTCGTGTGTCGACCGGTACGCGTGCGTCCTGTGAGCCGACAGCCGCTTGTAGCCCCGTACCGTATATGGGTTCGCTGAGGAAACGGCAGCGCCGGTAGGCTCTGGACCACAGGCTGACCGCTCGCAAGCCCTCCCGTATCGACACAACGAAGGACGATCGTGCTCATTGCCGGGTTCCCCGCCGGGGCCTGGGGGACGAACTGTTATCTCGTCGCCCCCGCCGCCGGTGAGGAGTGCGTGATCATCGACCCGGGCCACCAGGCCGCCCAAGGCGTCGAGGATGCGCTGAAGAAGCATCGGCTCAAGCCCGTCGCCGTCGTCCTCACCCACGGCCACATCGACCACGTGGCCTCGGTCGTCCCCGTGTGCGGCGCACACGGCGTACCGGCCTGGATCCACCCCGAGGACCGGTACATGATGAGCGACCCCGAGAAGGCGCTCGGCCGGTCCCTCGGCATGCCGCTGATGGGTGAGCTGACCGTGGGGGAGCCGGACGACGTCAAGGAGCTGACCGACGGCGCCCGCCTCGAGCTGGCCGGGCTGGAGTTCTCCGTCGCGCACGCACCGGGCCATACCAAGGGGTCGGTGACCTTCCGGATGCCCGAGACCGCGGAGATCCCTTCGGTCTTCTTCTCCGGGGATCTGCTGTTCGCCGGCTCCATCGGACGCACCGATCTGCCGGGTGGCTCCATGGAGGACATCCTCGACTCGCTGGCCCGTGTGTGCCTGCCGCTCGAGGACTCCACCGTGGTGCTCTCCGGCCACGGCCCCCAGACGACCATCGGCCAGGAGCGCGCCACCAACCCCTACCTGCGGCAGGTGGCGGCCGGCCTGGGAGCGAATGTCGACGCTCCCCGACGAGGAATGTGACGAGAGACCTCCGTGAGTACCTTTCAGGCCCCCAAGGGCACGTACGACCTGATTCCGCCGGACTCCGCCAAGTACCTTGCGGTCCGCGAGGCGATCGCGGCCCCGCTGCGCAATTCCGGCTACGGCTACATCGAAACCCCCGGCTTCGAGAACGTCGAACTCTTTGCACGCGGTGTCGGTGAGTCCACCGACATCGTCACCAAGGAGATGTACGTCTTCGAGACCAAGGGCGGCGACAGGCTGGCCCTGCGCCCGGAGACGACCGCTCCCGTGCTGAGGGCGGTCCTGGAGGCCAACCTGCACAAGACGGGCAACCTGCCGGTCAAGGTCTGGTACTCGGGCTCGCAGTACCGCTACGAGCGCCCGCAGAAGGGCCGCTACAGGCACTTCTCCCAGGTCGGCGCCGAAGCGATCGGCGCCGAGGACCCGGCGCTGGACGCCGAGCTGATCATCCTGGCCGACCAGGCGTACCGCTCCCTGGGCCTCAGCAACTTCCGCATCCTGCTGAACAGCCTGGGCGACAAGGAGTGCCGGCCGCTGTACCGGGCAGCGCTCCAGGACTTCCTGCGCGGGCTCGACCTGGACGAGGACACCCGTCGGCGTGTCGACATCAACCCGCTCCGGGTCCTCGACGACAAGCGCGAGTCGGTCCAGAAGCAGCTCACCGGCGCGCCGCTGCTGCGCGACTACCTGTGCGACGCCTGCAAGGCGTACCACGAGGAGGTCCGCGAGCTGATCACGGCGGCGGGCGTGGTCTTCGAGGACGACCCGAAGCTGGTCCGAGGCCTGGACTACTACACCCGCACCACCTTCGAGTTCGTGCACGACGGTCTGGGCTCGCAGTCCGCGGTGGGCGGCGGCGGCCGCTACGACGGCCTGTCGGAGATGATCGGCGGTCCCGAACTGCCGTCGGTGGGCTGGGCGCTCGGCGTCGACCGCACGATCCTCGCCCTGGAGGCCGAGGGCGTGGAGCTGAACATCCCGTCCTCGACCAGCATCTACGCGGTGCCGCTCGGCGAGGAGGCCCGCCGCGTGCTGTTCGCGAAGGTCACCGAGCTGCGCAAGGCCGGCGTCGCCGCGGACTTCTCCTACGGCGGCAAGGGCCTGAAGGGCGCCATGAAGAACGCCAACCGCAGCGGGGCCCGTTACGCGATCGTCGCCGGTGAGCGTGACCTCGCCGAGGGCGTCGTCCAGCTCAAGGACATGGAGTCCGGCGAGCAGACGGCGATCGGTGTGAACGAGATCGTCGCCGAGCTGGAGTCGCGGCTCGGCTAGCCGCACGCGCGCGTGGGCGCCGGCTGCTCCCTGAGGGGCGTCCGGCGCCCTTGTCGTAGGCGGTGCGCGCGCTGTCCGGAACCGAACAGACGGCACCGGTCATACGTACACCCTTATGCGGAGCGAACGGTGAACACCCGCGCGCGTACGGCACAATGACCCCAGCCCGAAGATGGTCCAACTCTCAAGTGACGGAATCGGCGTGATGAGCAAGACGACAGTCAAAGACGTCTCCACGGAGCCCGGGCCCGAGCGTGCCGCCGACGCACCCCGCACGGTGGGCGGCAGCCGCGCCTTCGCCCTGCTGCTGGTGATCAGCGGCGCGGCCGGACTGCTCGCCGCCTGGGTCATCACGATCGACAAGTTCAAGCTGCTGGAAGCCAAGGCCGCGGGCAAGACGTTCACCCCGGGGTGCAGCATCAACCCGGTCGTCTCCTGCGGCAGCGTCATGGAGAGCAAGCAGGCCGCCGTCTTCGGCTTCCCCAACCCGATGCTCGGCCTGGTCTGCTACGGCATCGTCATCTGCGTCGGCATGAGCCTGCTGACCCGCGCCCGCTTCCCCCGCTGGTACTGGCTGACCTTCAACTTCGGCACCCTCTTCGGCGTCGCCTTCTGCACCTGGCTGCAGTTCCAGTCCCTGTACGAGATCAACGCGCTGTGCCTGTGGTGCTCGCTGGCCTGGGTCGCCACGATCACCATGTTCTGGTACGTCACCTCGTTCAACGTCCGTAACGACTTCCTGCCCGCCCCGCGCCCCCTCAAGAACTTCCTCGGCGAGTTCACCTGGGTGCTCCCGGTCACGCACGTCGGCATCATCGCCATGCTGATCCTGACCCGGTGGGGCAGCCACCTCTGGGCCTGACCCGCGACCGCAGCGCTCCGGGCCCGGACGCCGGGCCCCACGGCGTTGTCAGTGCGGTGTCATAGGGTTTCAGCGTGGAGCCCGACCTGTTCACCGCCGCAGCAGAAGAACGCCAGGAGAAGGATCCGACCGGCAGTCCCCTGGCGGTCCGGATGCGCCCGCGCACCCTCGACGAGGTGGTGGGCCAGCAGCACCTGCTCAAGCCGGGATCCCCGCTGCGCAGACTGGTCGGCGAGGGCAACGGCGGCCCCGCCGGACCGTCCTCGGTGATCCTCTGGGGCCCGCCCGGCACCGGCAAGACGACCCTGGCGTACGTCGTCTCCAAGGCCACCAACAAGCGGTTCGTGGAGCTGTCCGCCATCACCGCGGGCGTCAAGGAGGTCCGCGCTGTCATCGACGGCGCCCGCCGCGCCACCGGCGGCTACGGCAAGGAGACCGTCCTCTTCCTGGACGAGATCCACCGCTTCAGCAAGGCCCAGCAGGACTCCCTGCTTCCCGCGGTCGAGAACCGCTGGGTGACCCTGATCGCGGCGACCACGGAGAACCCGTACTTCTCGGTGATCTCCCCGCTGCTCTCCCGCTCCCTGCTGCTCACCCTCGAACCCCTCACCGACGACGACATCCGCGGGCTGCTCCGCCGCGCCCTCGGCGACGAGCGTGGCCTGGGGGACGCCGTCGCCCTCCCCGAGGACACCGAGGAGCACCTGCTGCGCATCGCCGGCGGTGACGCCCGCCGCGCCCTGACCGCCCTGGAGGCCGCGGCCGGAGCCGCCCTCGACCAGGGCGAGTCCGAGATCAGCCTCCAGACCCTGGAGCAGACCGTCGACCGGGCCGCGGTGAAGTACGACCGGGACGGCGACCAGCACTACGACGTCGCCAGCGCCCTCATCAAGTCCATCCGCGGCTCCGACGTCGACGCCGCTCTGCACTATCTGGCCCGCATGATCGAGGCCGGCGAGGACCCCCGCTTCATCGCCCGCCGCCTGATGATCTCCGCCAGCGAGGACATCGGCCTGGCCGACCCGAACGCGCTGCCCATCGCGGTCGCGGCCGCCCAGGCCGTCGCCATGATCGGCTTCCCCGAGGCCGCCCTCACCCTCAGCCACGCCACCATCGCCCTGGCCCTGGCCCCCAAGTCCAACACCGCGACCACCGCGATCGGCGCCGCGCTGGACGACGTCCGCAAGGGCCTGGCCGGACCGGTCCCGCCGCACCTGCGGGACGGCCACTACAAGGGCGCCGCCAAACTCGGCCACGCCCAGGGGTACGTGTACCCGCACGACCTGCCCGAGGGCATCGCCCAGCAGCAGTACGCCCCGGACGCCCTCAAGGACCGCGAGTACTACACGCCGACCCGGCACGGAACAGAGGCGCGGTACGCGGACGCCGTGGAGTGGACGAGAAAGCACCTCGGTCGCAGGCGCTCCTGAGCACCCTGTAGACTGCCCCGAAGTGCTGAGTCCCGTGTCCGGCCCCTGGAAAGGTGCCGGCTCACCAGAGCGGGACATCCAGCCGGAACCCCGAAGCCGCAAGGCCCAGGGGATCCAGGAGCGTCGCGCACCGTCGAACGGTGTCGCGGGCAGCCCACCACCACCCGGAATCCCGGGAGAGGTCGGTGGGCCACTCGCGTGCTGCACGTATGTGCCCAGACCAGGGAACGGCTGCCCGGCCCGTCCGCGAGGACAGGCGGGGTCTCCCCGGCTGCGGATGCGACCTCCCCTAACCCTGGTGAAGCCGTATTCGCATAAGAAACACGAGGTGTCGGTTCCATGGCGAACCAGTCCCGCCCCAAGGTCAAGAAGTCGCGTGCCCTCGGCATCGCGCTGACCCCGAAGGCCGTCAAGTACTTCGAGGCCCGCCCCTACCCGCCGGGTGAGCACGGCCGCGGCCGCAAGCAGAACTCGGACTACAAGGTCCGTCTGCTCGAGAAGCAGCGTCTGCGCGCGCAGTACGACGTGTCCGAGCGCCAGCTCGTCCGCGCCTACGAGCGTGCCTCCAAGGTCCAGGGCAAGACCGGTGAGGCCCTGATCATCGAGCTCGAGCGCCGTCTCGACGCGCTGGTCCTGCGTTCGGGCATCGCCCGCACGATCTACCAGGCCCGCCAGATGGTCGTCCACGGCCACATCCAGGTCAACGGCCAGAAGGTCGACAAGCCGTCCTTCCGTGTCCGTCCGGACGACGTCGTGCAGGTCCGCGACCGCTCCAAGGACAAGACGCTCTTCCAGATCGCCCGTGAGGGTGGCTTCGCCCCCGACGGCGAGACCCCGCGCTACCTGCAGGTGAACCTCAAGGCCCTGGCGTTCCGCCTGGACCGCGAGCCGAACCGCAAGGAGATCCCGGTGATCTGCGACGAGCAGCTCGTCGTCGAGTACTACGCCCGCTGACCCCAGCCCGGCGTAGCACCTCAGCCCGCCGTCTCCCCGCCCTTCCGGGCGGGCGAGGCGGCGGGTTCGCGTTTTCCGGCGCCGCGCCGGCCCCTGCGACACCACCGCCTCCCGGTCCAGCCGCGCCCCCTGCCGTACGCACTCCTCGTACCGTTCGTCTCCCAGTGCCTCCCGCGCGCTCGTTTCGCAGGTCGTGCGGGGCGTTGTCATAGGCCGAGTCCGCGCCCGCAGCAGCCGCTCGGCGGTCGTGCACAGCTCATCGCTCCAGCCGATCACTGTGCGCAGCGTCTGGTGGCGGCCAGGGCGTCCCGGCCGCCGCCGGTGAGCAACCGGAACCGGCCGCCCTCGCGCGGACGTCGTCCCACGGCCAGGGTGGCACGAC
Source organism: Streptomyces cellostaticus (assembly GCF_001513965.1). Taxonomy (GTDB): domain Bacteria; phylum Actinomycetota; class Actinomycetes; order Streptomycetales; family Streptomycetaceae; genus Streptomyces; species Streptomyces cellostaticus. The sequence continues at coordinate 268,004 of NZ_KQ948019.1, forward strand.
GGCCGGCCGGGACCTGCCCACTCCGCCGACCCCCGTCACGATCACCAGCCGGGCCGCCTCCATCGCCTCGGCCGGCGCGGCGAGTTCGGCCGAGCGCCTGAGGGAAGCGGTGAGTTCCGGGGGCAAGTCGCCGTCCGCCGGGGGCCGGGGCACCGAGGGCCCAGCCTGGGGCACGGAGCGTACTGAGGTGTGTTCATTGCGTACAATCGCTTCCCGAATCTCCGCCGTCCGCGGAGGGTAATCCGGTACGGAGTCCGATCCCTGGCGCGATAGGCTCGGTCCACGACTTTTCGATGCTCAGGCACGTTTCAGGGAGCGGGTGCGCACAGTGTCCGGTGGAGAGGTGGCCGGGATCCTGGTGGCCGTCTTCTGGGCGATCCTGGTCTCCTTCCTCGCAGTCGCTCTCGCGAGGCTGGCCCAGACGCTCAAGGCGACCACCAAGCTCGTCGCGGACGTGACCGACCAGGCCGTCCCGCTGCTCGCCGACGCCTCCACGGCCGTGCGTTCCGCGCAGACCCAGATCGACCGGGTCGACGCGATCGCCTCCGACGTCCAGGAGGTCACGTCGAACGCCTCCGCGCTCTCGACCACCGTCGCCTCCACCTTCGGCGGCCCGCTGGTCAAGGTCGCGGCCTTCGGCTACGGCGTCCGACGGGCCCTGGGCGGCCGCAAGGAGGACGTGCCCGCGAAGGCACCGAGGCGTACCGTGATCGTGGGCCGGACCGTCCCGGCTGCACGGCGGGCCAAGCGAAATCTCCGCGGAAAGAGGGACTGAGACCTAGCGATGTTCCGCCGTACGTTCTGGTTCACCACAGGTGTCGCCGCCGGCGTGTGGGCCACCACCAAGGTCAACCGCAAGCTGAAGCAGCTGACCCCGGAGAGCCTCGCCGCGACCGCGGCCAACAAGGCCCTGGAGACCGGTCAGCGCCTGAAGGACCGTGCGGTCGGCTTCGCGCTCGACGTCCGCGACAACATGGCGCAGCGGGAAGCCGAGCTGGGGGAGGCACTGGGCATCGACGCAGCCCCCGAACTGCCCGCACCCCGGCGCTACCCCGCCATCGAGAACGACCGCAGCAGCCCGAAGTACATCGAGAACACGACGTACTCGTACAACCGGAATGAGGACCACTGATGGAGTCGGCCGAGATTCGCCGCCGCTGGCTGAGCTTCTTCGAGGAGCGCGGGCACACCGTCGTCCCTTCGGCGTCGCTCATCGCGGACGACCCGACTCTGCTCCTCGTCCCCGCCGGCATGGTGCCCTTCAAGCCCTACTTCCTGGGTGAGGTCAAGCCCCCGTTCAGCCGCGCCACGAGCGTGCAGAAGTGCGTGCGCACGCCCGACATCGAAGAGGTCGGCAAGACCACCCGGCACGGCACGTTCTTCCAGATGTGCGGCAACTTCTCCTTCGGCGACTACTTCAAGGAAGGCGCCATCAAGCTCGCCTGGGAGCTGCTCACCACGCCCCAGGACAAGGGCGGTTACGGCCTCGACCCCGAGCGCCTGTGGATCACCGTCTACAAGGACGACGACGAGGCCGAGCGCATCTGGCACGAGGTCGTCGGCGTGCCGAAGGAGCGCATCCAGCGTCTCGGCATGAAGGACAACTACTGGTCCATGGGCGTCCCCGGCCCGTGCGGCCCCTGTTCCGAGATCAACTACGACCGCGGCCCCGAGTTCGGCGTCGAGGGCGGCCCCGCCGTCAACGACGAGCGGTACGTGGAGATCTGGAACCTCGTCTTCATGCAGTACGAGCGCGGCGAGGGCACCGGCAAGGACAACTTCGAGATCCTCGGCGACCTGCCGAGCAAGAACATCGACACGGGCCTCGGCATGGAGCGGCTCGCCATGATTCTGCAGGGCGTGCAGAACATGTACGAGATCGACACCTCCATGGCCGTCATCGAGAAGGCCACCGAGCTGACCGGCGTCCGCTACGGCGACGCCCACGGCTCGGACGTGTCCCTGCGTGTGGTCACCGACCACATGCGCACCGCCACCATGCTCATCGGCGACGGCGTCACCCCCGGCAACGAGGGCCGCGGCTACGTCCTGCGCCGCATCATGCGCCGCGCCATCCGCAACATGCGCCTGCTCGGCGCCACCGGTCCGGTCGTCAAGGACCTGATCGACGTCGTCATCGGCATGATGGGCCAGCAGTACCCGGAGCTGGTCACCGACCGCGAGCGCATCGAGAAGGTCGCCCTCGCCGAGGAGAACGCCTTCCTGAAGACGCTGAAGGCCGGCACCAACATCCTCGACACCGCCGTCACCGAGACCAAGCAGGCCGGCGCCTCGGTCCTGCCCGGCGACAAGGCGTTCCTGCTCCACGACACCTGGGGCTTCCCGATCGACCTCACCCTCGAGATGGCCGCCGAGCAGGGGCTGTCCGTGGACGAGGAGGGCTTCCGCCGCCTGATGAAGGAGCAGCGGGAGCGCGCCAAGGCCGACGCCCAGGCCAAGAAGACCGGCCACGCCGACATGGGCGCCTACCGCGAGATCGCCGACTCCGCCGGTGCCACGGACTTCATCGGCTACTCCGACACCGAGGGCGAGACCACGATCGTCGGCATCCTGGTCGACGGCGTCTCCTCCCCGGCCGCCACCGAGGGCGACGAGGTCGAGATCGTCCTCGACCGCACCCCGTTCTACGCCGAGGGCGGCGGCCAGATCGGCGACACCGGCCGGATCAAGGTCGACTCCGGTGCCGTGATCGAGGTCCGCGACTGCCAGAAGCCGGTCCCGGGCGTGTACGTCCACAAGGGCGTCGTCCAGGTCGGCGAGGTGACGGTCGGCGCCAAGGCCCATGCCTCGATCGACACCCGCCGTCGCAAGGCCATCGCCCGCGCCCACTCGGCCACCCACCTCACCCACCAGGCCCTGCGCGACGCCCTCGGTCCGACCGCCGCCCAGGCCGGTTCCGAGAACCAGCCCGGCCGCTTCCGCTTCGACTTCGGCTCCCCGTCCGCCGTGCCGACGGCCGTGATGACCGACGTCGAGCAGAAGATCAACGAGGTGCTCACGCGCGACCTCGACGTGCACGCCGAGATCATGGGCATCGACGAGGCCAAGAAGCAGGGCGCCATCGCCGAGTTCGGCGAGAAGTACGGCGAGCGCGTCCGCGTCGTGACCATCGGCGACTTCTCCAAGGAGCTGTGCGGCGGCACGCATGTGCACAACACCGCCCAGCTGGGCCTGGTGAAGCTGCTCGGCGAGTCCTCCATCGGCTCGGGTGTCCGTCGTATCGAGGCCCTCGTCGGTGTCGACGCCTACAACTTCCTCGCCCGCGAGCACACGGTCGTCGCCCAGATCCAGGAGCTGATCAAGGGCCGTCCGGAGGAGCTGCCGGAGAAGGTCTCCGCCATGCTCGGCAAGCTGAAGGATGCCGAGAAGGAGATCGAGAAGTTCCGTGCGGAGAAGGTGCTCCAGGCCGCCGCCGGTCTCGCCGGGTCCGCCAAGGACGTCCACGGTGTGGCCGTCGTCACCGGCCAGGTCCCGGACGGCACCACTCCGGACGACCTGCGCAAGCTGGTCCTCGACGTGCGCGGCCGGATCCAGGGCGGCCGGGCCGCCGTGGTCGCCCTCTTCACGGTCAACAACGGCAAGCCGCTGACCGTCATCGCCACCAACGAGGCCGCCCGCGAGCGCGGCCTCAAGGCCGGTGACCTGGTCCGCACCGCCGCCAAGACGCTCGGCGGCGGCGGTGGCGGCAAGCCGGACGTCGCCCAGGGCGGCGGCCAGAACCCGGCCGCCGTCGGTGAGGCCGTCGAGGCCGTCGAGCGTCTCGTCGCCGAGACCGCCAAGTGACAGCCGAGTAAGGAAACGGTCGGAAATGCGCAGAGGACGCCGACTCTCGATCGACGTCGGGGACGCCCGGATCGGGGTCGCCTCGTGTGACCCCGACGGGATCCTCGCCACCCCGGTGGAGACCGTCCCCGGCCGGGACATCCCGGCCGCCCACCGTCGGCTCAGGCAGCTGGTGGAGGAGTACGAACCGATCGAGGTCGTCGTCGGACTCCCTCGCTCCCTCAAGGGGGGCGAGGGCCCGGCCGCGCTGAAGGTCCGCACCTTCGCGCAGGAACTGGCCAAGGGCATCAACCCCGTGCCGGTCCGGCTGGTGGACGAGCGGATGACGACCGTGACGGCCAGTCAGGGGCTGCGTGCCTCGGGGGTGAAGTCCAAGAAGGGCCGCGCCGTCATCGACCAGGCCGCCGCCGTCATCATCCTGCAGCAGGCCCTGGAATCCGAACGGGTGTCAGGTAAAGCACCCGGCGAGGGCGTCGAAGTGGTCATCTGATCGCGATACGGTAACGTTCCGCGCGATGCGGCGGTGTTCGAACAGCCGCCGCACAGAGAGAGGCGGAACGGAAGCCGGCCCACCGGCCGCGTGACCGTCGGCCTCGCGGCTCTAGGGGATCGATGACTGAGTATGGCCGGGGCCCTGGCTCCGAACCGTGGCATCCGGAGGACCCGTTGCACGGGGACAGCGGATGGGGAGGACAGCAGACCCATGCGGGTCAGCAGTCCCCCTACGGCGGCCAGCCGCAGCAGCAGTACCCGCAGCCGCAGTACGGCGACTGGACCCAGGGGCAGCAGCCCGGGTACGACCAGCAGCAGTACCAGTACTACGACGAACAGGGCCCATTGCACTACGGCCAGCAGCACGCCGGCCAGGACCAGCAGTACGCGGCGCACACCCAGCAGCAGTACCACCAGGGTGGCTGGGACGCGACCGGTACCCACGGTCACGTCCCGTACGCCGCAGACCCCGGCGACCCCTACGGCCAGCAGCCCGTGGCCTACGGCGGAGAACAGCCCGACTTCTACGGCACCGAGGACGCCTACCCGCCTCCCGTGCCGCCCGGCCGCAGGAGCCCCGAGCCGGAGCCGCAGCCGGAGCCCGCGGCCGAGGAGGACCACGCCTTCTTCGCGGGAGGCGGCGGCGATGACGAGGACACCGACGACGAGGCCGAGAGCCGCCGTGGTGACCGGCGCGGCAGGAAACCGGCCAAGGACAAGAAACGGCGCACCGGCTGCGCGTGCATGGTGGTGGTGCTCGTCTTCGGTGGTGGTCTCGGCGGAGTCGGATATTTCGGGTACAAGTTCTACCAAAATCGTTTCGGCGCGTCCCCGGACTATGCGGGCAGCGGCAATGGCGAGCAGGTCACGGTTGCCATCCCGCAGGGCGCCGGCGGCTGGGCGATCGGGGCAAAACTAAAAGAAGCGGGCGTCGTCGAGAGCGCGGCCGCATTCGTCTCCGCACTGCAGGCGAACCCCAGGGGCAAGTCCCTCCAGGACGGTGTCTACACACTGGAGAAGCAGATGTCCGCCGCGAGCGCGGTGGAATTGATGCTCAGCCCGAAGAGCCGCAGCAACCTGATCATTGCCGAGGGTCTGCGCAACACGGCGGTCTACGGCCTCATCGACAAACGCCTCGGAGTGGCGACAGGCACCACGGCGCGCATCGCGAAGCAGGAGTACAAGCACCTCGGTCTGCCCGCCTGGGCGGTGAACCACCCGAGTCTCAAGGACCCGCTGGAAGGCTTCCTTTATCCCTCCAGCTATGCGGTCACCAAGGGCCAGAAACCCGAGGCCGTCCTCAAGGACATGGTGTCCCAGGCCACTGCCAAGTACCAGGAGCTGGGTCTGGAGAAGAAGGCGAAGGCGCTCGGCCTCGACAGCCCGTGGCAACTGCTCACGGTGGCGAGCCTGGTGCAGGCCGAGGGCACGAGCCACGACGACTTCCGCAAGATGGCCGAGGTCGTCTACAACCGCCTGGAGCCGGACAACCCGCAGACCTACGGGCGGCTGGAGTTCGACTCGACGTACAACTACGTGAAGAACCAGAGCAAGATCGATCTGGGTATCGCCGAGCTGCGCAAGTACGACAACCCCTACAACACGTACTTCTCCAAGGGGCTGACGCCCGGCCCGATCGACAACCCCGGCGAGGAGGCGCTCAAGGGCGCGCTCGACCCGACGCACGACGGTTGGTACTACTTCATCTCGATGGACGGCAAGACCAGCAAGTTCACGAAAACGCTCGCGGAACACGAGAAGCTGGTCAACGAGTGGAATGCGGCGAGGAACAAGAACTGACGGGCTCGTGGCCTCGTTGTTCTCCCGTCCGATGAGTGGTGATTTCCCGATCCGGCTTGGTGGGCGCCCGAGAGATGGGCAAGGATCGAATGCGCGCAGACGTACAGTGGATCCGCGCAGGCTCAAGGACAGGTTTCCATGGTATCGAAGGTAGTTGACGCCCGCCGGGCCGCCGTGCTCGGTTCGCCGATCGCCCATTCCCTCTCCCCGGTGCTGCACCGGGCGGCCTACGACGCACTCGGGCTCACCGACTGGTCGTACGACCGCTTCGAGATGGACGAGGCCGCCCTGCCCGGCTTCCTCGAGAAGCTCGGTCCGGAGTGGGCGGGGCTGTCGCTGACCATGCCGCTGAAGCGGGCGGTCATTCCGCTGGTGGACGAGATCAGCGAGACGGCCGCATCGGTCGACGCCGTCAACACGGTGGTCTTCGCCGAGGACGGGCGCCGCATCGGCGACAACACCGACATCCCGGGCATGGTGGCCGCGCTGCGCGAGCACGGCATCGAACAGGTCGACTCCGCGGCGATCCTCGGCGCCGGCGCCACCGCCTCCTCCGCGCTGGCCGCCCTGGCCCGGATCTGCACCGGCGAGGTCGTCGCCTATGTGCGCAGCGAGACCCGCGCCGCCGAGATGCGCCAGTGGGGCGAACGGCTCGACGTCGACGTCCGCACGGCGGACTGGTCGGACGCGGCACAGGCCCTGCGCGCCCCCCTGGTGATCGCCACCACCCCCGCCGGTACGACCGACGCCCTCGCCGCCGCCGTACCCGAGCGGCCCGCCACCCTCTTCGACGTGCTCTACGACCCCTGGCCCACCGAGCTCGCGGCCCGCTGGTCCATGTTCGGCGGCGCCGTCGTCAGCGGCCTCGATCTCCTGGTCCACCAGGCCGTCCTCCAGGTCGAGCAGATGACCGGCCGCTCCCCGGTGCCCCTGGAGGCCATGCGACGCGCCGGGGAGAAGGCGCTCGCCGCCCGCTGAACGCCCACCTGCGCGTCCGCCTGCTGGACCAGCGACCGGACACCCGCCCCGGACGTGGGAGGATCGTAGGTGGCGGGCCGGGGTCGCGCACCCGGTCGCGCAGTCGCCGTACGCGAGGACGTGCGTACGCAGGGCAGTACCGGGCGCGAACACTGAGGAGCACCGTTGAGCAGGCTGCGTTGGCTGACCGCGGGGGAGTCCCACGGTCCCGCACTTGTCGCGACGCTGGAGGGCCTTCCCGCCGGCGTGCCGATCACCACGGAGATGGTGGCGGACCACCTGGCGAGGCGACGGCTCGGCTATGGCCGCGGTGCGCGGATGAAGTTCGAGCGCGACGAGATCACCTTCCTGGGCGGCGTCCGGCACGGACTCACCCTCGGCTCCCCGGTCGCGATCATGGTGGGCAACACCGAGTGGCCCAAGTGGGAGCAGGTCATGGCGGCCGACCCGGTCGACCCCGAGATCCTCGGCGGCCTCGCCCGCAACGCGCCGCTGACCCGGCCCCGGCCCGGCCACGCCGACCTCGCCGGCATGCAGAAGTACGGCTTCGACGAGGCCCGGCCGATCCTGGAGCGCGCCTCCGCCCGTGAGACCGCCGCCCGCGTGGCACTCGGCGCCGTCGCCCGGTCGTACCTGAAGGAGACGGCCGGCATCGAGATCGTCTCCCACGTCGTGGAGCTGGCCTCCGCCAGGGCGCCCTACGGCGTCTACCCGACCCCGGCCGACGTCGAGAAGCTGGACGCCGACCCGGTGCGCTGCCTGGACGCGGACGCGTCGAAGGCGATGGTCGCCGAGATCGACCAGGCCCACAAGGACGGCGACACGCTCGGCGGTGTGGTCGAGGTACTGGCCTACGACGTCCCGGTCGGCCTCGGCTCGCATGTGCACTGGGACCGCCGGCTGGACGCCCGCCTGGCCGCCGCCCTCATGGGCATCCAGGCGATCAAGGGCGTCGAGGTCGGCGACGGCTTCGAGCTGGCCCGCGTGCCCGGCTCCCAGGCGCACGACGAGATCCTCACCACCCCCGACGGGATCAAGCGGGCCACCGGCCGCTCCGGCGGTACCGAGGGCGGCCTGACCACCGGCGAGCTGCTGCGCGTGCGCGCCGCGATGAAGCCGATCGCGACCGTGCCCCGGGCCCTGAAGACCGTCGACGTCTCCACCGGTGAGGAGGCCCAGGCCCACCACCAGCGCTCCGATGTCTGCGCCGTCCCGGCCGCCGGTATCGTCGCGGAGGCCATGGTGGCGCTGGTCCTCGCCGACGCGGTCGCCGAGAAGTTCGGCGGCGACTCCGTCCCCGAGACCCGCCGCAACGTGCAGTCCTACCTCGACAACCTCCAGATCCGGTGACCGCGATGCCTGCGGTCGTCCTGGTCGGCCCGATGGGCGTGGGCAAGTCCACCGTCGGGCGGCAGCTGGCCGAGCGGCTCGGGGTCGGCTACCGGGACACCGACGACGACATCGTCGCCGCCGAGGGCCGCACCATCGCCGAGATCTTCGTGGACGACGGCGAGTCCGCCTTCCGTGCGATCGAGAAGCGGGCGGTGTACACCGCTCTCGCCGAGCACGAGGGCGTTCTCGCGCTCGGCGGCGGCGCGATCCTGGACGCGGACACGCGCGCGGTGCTGGCCGGGCACCGCGTGGTCTACCTCTCCATGGACGTGGAGGAGGCGGTCAAGCGCACCGGCCTCAACGCGGCCCGCCCGCTGCTCGCCGTCAACCCGCGCAAGCAGTGGCGCGAGCTGATGGAGGCCCGCCGTCACCTGTACGAGGAGGTCGCCGCCGCCGTCGTACCGACCGACGGCCGCACCCCCGAAGAGGTCACCCAAGCAGCGCTGGACGCACTGGAGTTGAAAGAAGCATGAGCAAGGCAGTCACCCGGATCCAGGTCGCCGGCACCGCGGGCACCGAGCCCTACGAGGTGCTGGTCGGCCGGCAGCTCCTGGGCGAACTGGGCGGGCTGATCGGCCACAAGGCCAAGCGCGTCGCCGTGATCCACCCGGAGGCCCTGGCCGAGACCGGTGACGCGCTCCGCGCCGACCTGGCCGAGCAGGGCTACGAGGCCGTCGCCATCCAGGTGCCCAACGCCGAGGAGGCCAAGACCGCCGAGGTCGCCGCCTACTGCTGGAAGGCGCTCGGGCAGTCCGGCTTCACCCGCACCGACGTGATCGTCGGCGTCGGCGGCGGCGCGACCACGGACCTGGCCGGGTTCGTGGCGGCGACCTGGCTGCGCGGGGTGCGCTGGATCGCCATCCCCACCACCGTGCTCGCCATGGTCGACGCGGCCGTCGGCGGCAAGACCGGCATCAACACCGCCGAGGGCAAGAACCTGGTGGGCGCCTTCCACCCGCCGGCCGGTGTCCTGTGCGACCTGGCCGCGCTGGATTCGCTGCCGGTCAACGACTACGTCTCCGGCCTCGCGGAGGTCATCAAGGCCGGCTTCATCTCCGACCCCGTGATCCTCGACCTGATCGAGTCCGACCCCGAGGCCGCCCGGACCCCGGCGGGCCCGCACACGGCCGAGCTGATCGAGCGCTCTATCCGGGTGAAGGCCGACGTCGTCTCCTCCGACCTGAAGGAATCCGGTCTGCGGGAGATGCTCAACTACGGCCACACCCTCGGCCACGCCATCGAGAAGAACGAGCGCTACAAGTGGCGGCACGGTGCGGCGGTCGCGGTCGGCATGCACTTCGCCGCCGAACTCGGCCGCCTGGCGGGCCGGCTGGACGACGCGACGGCGGACCGCCACCGCACGGTCCTGGAGTCGGTCGGCCTGCCCCTGCACTACCGCTACGACCAGTGGCCCAAGCTGCTGGAGACGATGAAGGTCGACAAGAAGTCCCGCGGCGACCTGCTGCGCTTCGTCGTCCTGGACGGCCTGGCCAAGCCCACCGTCCTGGAGGGCCCGGACCCCGCCGTCCTGCTCGCCGCCTACGGAGAAGTGGGCCAGTAAGTACCCCGCTGTTCCTTCTGCCCGATTCCCTTGCCGGACCGGGCACTTCGGACCGCCCCCGGTCGTTTCACCAAACGACGACCGGGGGCGGTACCGTTCGGTAAGGAGCGGGCTCCGCACCCGCCTGCCAGCGCCAAATGTGTGTACGAGACGGAGTGGCAACGGATGCAGCACGCAGTGGGGTCTCCGCTGCCGCCGCCCCACCAGCCGGGGCAGGGACCGCACGTCGGCTGGGCGCCGGCCGCACACCACCCGGGCCCGCACCCGGGAGCCCCCCAGGGTCCCGCACCCGTACCCCCGCCGCCACCCGCGCCGGGCTTTGCGCCGGTACCCGACACCACCGGCCATGTACCGCTGCCGCCCGGCGGCCCGGTCGGCGCGCCCACCGCACCTCCGGCCGCTGTCCCGATCCCGGACCCGACGGCCACCACCCTGGCCGTGCTGCTGATCGGCCCCGCGGGCGCGGGCAAGACCAGCGTGGCCAAGTACTGGGCGACCCACCGCCGGGTGCCCACCGCCCACATCAGCCTGGACGACGTACGCGAATGGGTCCGCTCGGGCTACGCGAACCCGCAGTCGGGGTGGAACGACAACTCCGAGGCCCAGTACCGCCTCGCCCGCCGCACCTGCGGTTTCGCCGCCCGGAACTTCCTGGCCAACGGCATCTCCTGCATCCTGGACGACGCCGTCTTCCCGGACCGCCCCGTCGTGGGCCTCGGCGGCTGGAAGCGGCACGTCGGCCCCGGCCTGCTCCCGGTCGTCCTCCTCCCGGGCCTCGACATCGTCCTGGAGCGCAACGCCGAACGCAGCGGCAACCGCCGCCTCACCGACGAGGAGGTGGCCCGCATCCACGGCCGCATGGCCGGCTGGTACGGCTCGGGCCTCCCGATCATCGACAACTCCCAGCTGGACGTCCCCGGCACGGCCCGAGTACTGGACGACGTCCTGGCCAGAGCCATCGCAAGCCCCCCGAGCTGGTAAGCAAGCGGGGCCGGGAGATCCCCAGGGCGCGGGGAACTGCGCGATCAACCCCCACGACCCGCACCCGGCACACGACCGCACCACCCCCCACAGACCCCACTCGGCCCTCACCAATACGCACAACTCGGTCAAAACTCCTACGCTCATCTCATGTCAGAGGTGTACGCGACCCGCCGAGCCCGTCTCAGGGAACGCTGCAACGCGGCCGGCACCGCGGCAGCGCTCATCTCCCGCCCAGCCAACGTGCGCTACCTGGCGGGTGCCGCCCCCCGGTGCGCCGTCCTGCTCCTCGGCAAGTGCCAGGACCTGCTGGTGTGCGCCGTTCCACCGGAGGACCGGCCCGCAGAGGGCCGCCCCGACGAGGCATTGGCGCTGCACGTCCTTGCCTCACCCGGGGGCGACCCCGCCGTAGCGGCCGCCGATCTCGCCGCAGGCCAGGGCGCCGAATCCCTCGCGGTGGAGGAACACCACCTCACCGTCGCCCGCCACAGAGCACTCTCCTCCGTCGCCCCCAGGCTGCGCCTCGCCGACCTGGGGGGAGCCGTCGAGCAGCTCAGAGTGGTCAAGGACGAGGAGGAGATTTCCTGCCTGCGGATCGGCTCCGAGATCGCCGACCAGGCGCTCGGCGAGCTGCTGGAGTCGATCCTGGTCGGCCGCACCGAGCGGCACCTCGCGCTGGAACTGGAGCGGCGGCTGGTCGACCACGGCGCCGACGGGCCCGCCTTCGCGACCTCCGTGGCCACCGGGCCGCACTCGGGGCGCCGCGGCCACCGCCCCACCGACCGCCGGGTGGAGGAGGGTGACTTCCTCTCCGTCTGCCTCGGCGCCACCTACCGCGGCTACCGCTGCGAGATCGGCCGTACCTTCGTCATTGGCACCTCGCCCGCCGACTGGCAGATCGAGCTGTACGACCTCGTCTTCGCCGCCCAGCGCGCCGGACGCGAGTCCCTGGCGCCCGGCGCGGCCTACCGTGATGTGGACCGCGCGGCACGCCAGGTGCTGGACTCCGCGGGCTATGCGGAGGCCCTGCCACCGCTCACCGGACACGGCGTCGGACTCGAAATCGACGAGGACCCGCAGCTGGCCCCCGCAGCCATGGGTAAACTGGACGCTTGCGTGCCGGTCACCGTCGAACCGGGGGTCCACCTCCCGGGCCGGGGCGGCGTCCGGATCGATGACACGCTCGTCGTACGCCCCGAGGCGGACGGCGGACCCGAGCTACTCACCATCACGACCAAGGAGCTGCTCGCGCTCTAGCCTCGCGCTGTGCGCATGCCACCCGGGTCGTACGTCAGTCCAGGAGATTCCGCAACCGTGGCTTCCACGAACGACCTCAAGAACGGCATGGTGCTCAAGCTCGAAGGCGGCCAGCTCTGGTCCGTCGTCGAGTTCCAGCACGTCAAGCCTGGCAAGGGCCCGGCCTTCGTGCGCACCAAGCTGAAGAACGTGCTGTCCGGCAAGGTGGTCGACAAGACCTTCAACGCCGGCGTCAAGGTCGAGACCGCCACTGTCGACAAGCGCGACATGCAGTTCTCGTACATGGACGGCGAGTACTTCGTCTTCATGGACATGCAGACCTACGACCAGCTGCACATCGACCGGAAGGCCGTCGGCGACGCCGCGAACTTCCTGATCGAGGGTTTCACCGCCACCGTCGCGCAGCACGAGGGCGAGGTGCTCTTCGTCGAGCTCCCGGCCGCCGTCGAGCTCGTCATCCAGGAGACCGAGCCGGGCGTCCAGGGCGACCGCTCCACCGGTGGCACCAAGCCCGCCACCTTGGAGACCGGCCACCAGATCCAGGTCCCGCTCTTCATCACCACCGGTGAGAAGATCAAGGTCGACACCCGTACGAGCGACTACCTCGGCCGGGTGAACAGCTAACCGTGGCTGCTCGCAACACGGCCCGCAAGCGCGCCTTCCAGATCCTCTTCGAGGGCGACCAGCGCGGCGCCGACGTCCTGACGGTCCTCGCGGACTGGATCCGGCTCTCCCGGGCCGACACCCGGCAGCCGCCGGTGAGCGAGTACACGATGCAGCTGGTCGAGGGCTACGCGGAGCACGCGCAGCGCATCGACGAGCTGATCGCCCAGTACGCGGTCGGCTGGACGCTCGACCGGATGCCGGTCGTCGACCGCAACATCCTGCGCCTGGGCGCCTACGAGCTGATCTGGGTGGACGAGACCCCGGATGCCGTCGTCCTGGACGAGATGGTGCAGCTGGCCAAGGAGTTCTCCACGGACGAGTCGCCCTCGTTCGTCAACGGTCTCCTGGGCCGCCTGAAGGAACTGAAGCCTTCGCTCCGCCGCGACGAGGCGTGAGAGGCACCAGCGACACATCACGCCGGA
>NZ_KQ948019.1:282214-321220 GCF_001513965.1 Streptomyces cellostaticus
ATCGGGTCCCCGCGGTCCGCAGGAGCCCCGTAAGGCGCGCAGAAAGCCGCCGGGGTGGCCGGAACCATACGGTTCCGGCCACCCCGGCGGCACGTTTCTTCTACGGTGCTGAGCGGGCTCAGGCCTCTTCGTGCGTGGCCACCGCGCGGCGCGCGTCCGCGTCCAGGACACCCCAGCTGATCAGCTGCTCGGTGAGGACCGAGGGGGACTGGTCGTAGATGACGGCGAGTGTGCGCAGGTCGTCCTGGCGGATCGACAGCACCTTGCCGTTGTAGTCGCCGCGCTGCGACTGGATCGTCGCCGCGTACCGCTGCAAGGGGCCCGCCTTCTCGGCCGGCACGGTGGCCAGCCGCTCCAGGTCGAGGACCAGCTTCGGCGGCGGCTCGGCGGCGCCGCCCGGCGTGGTGCCCGGCAGCAGCTCCTGCACCGGAACCCCATAGAAATCGGCCAGCTCGGCCAGCCGCTGCACGGTCACGGCGCGGTCACCGCGCTCGTACGAACCGACCACCACGGCCTTCCAGCGACCCTGTGACTTCTCCTCGACACCGTGGAGGGAAAGGCCCTGCTGGGTGCGGATGGCCCGGAGCTTGGCCCCGAGCTGTTTGGCGTATTCGCTGGACATATAGCTCCCCGGACACTGTGTCGACGCGGTCGGTTGGGTTTCCCGCCGCGCGGCTGGTAACTCACTGTGAGGTTACGCAGCGTGACTCTGGTGCGTCAAGCCGAATGGTCCACACCGACTCTTCCGTGGTAGTGGCAGCCGATTGCTCCGAGTGGGTGATCTGGCCTCCCGCGGACCTGTTAGGGTGGATGGCGCAAATCCGACGTCCTTTAAGGTCCGTCCCGTGAGGCGGAGAAGGAGGTCCGTTTCGTATGGACATGAACACGCACCCGAATGCGTCCGATGCGCGGCCCGTTCTCGAGGGCCCCGACATCGCGCGGGTACTGACCCGTATCGCCCACGAGATCGTCGAGCGCGCCAAGGGTGCCGACGACGTGGTGCTCCTCGGCATTCCGACCCGGGGTGTCTTCCTGGCCCAGCGGCTCGCGGCCAAGCTGGAGGAGATCACCGACCGCAAGGTCCCCGTCGGCTCGCTCGACATCACCATGTACCGCGACGACCTGCGCATGCACCCGCCGCGTGCGCTGGCCCGCACCGAGATCCCCGGTGACGGCATCGACGGCCGCCTGGTCGTCCTCGTCGACGACGTGCTCTTCTCGGGTCGCACCATCCGTGCCGCCCTCGACGCCCTGAACGACATCGGGCGCCCGCGCGCGGTCCAGCTCGCGGTCCTGGTCGACCGCGGCCACCGTGAACTGCCCATCCGCGCCGACTACGTCGGAAAGAACCTCCCCACGTCGCTGCGGGAGACGGTCAAGGTCCAGCTCGCCGAGGAGGACGGTCGCGACACCGTGCTGCTCGGTGTGAAGCCGGCCGGCCAGTAGCAAGTCAGGCGCGCACGGCCGCTTCGGCGTGCCGATGCACGCACAGGTTTGCCCTCATCCTCCCGAATGAACTGCCTTACGGAGCCTGACAGATGCAGCGTCATCTCATCTCGGCCGCCGACCTCACCCGCGACGACGCCGTCCTGATCCTCGACACCGCCGAGGAGATGGCCCGGGTCGCCGACCGGCCGATCAAGAAGCTGCCGACCCTGCGCGGCCGCACGATCGTCAACCTCTTCTTCGAGGACTCCACCCGTACCCGGATCTCCTTCGAGGCCGCCGAGAAGCGCCTGTCCGCGGACGTGATCAACTTCACCGCCAAGGGGTCGAGCGTCTCCAAGGGCGAGTCCCTGAAGGACACTGCCCAGACCCTGGAGGCCATGGGCGTCGACGCCGTCGTCATCCGGCACGGCGCCTCCGGGGCCCCCTACCGCCTCGCCACCTCCGGCTGGATCGACGCCGCCGTCATCAACGCCGGCGACGGCACCCACCAGCACCCCACCCAGGCCCTGCTGGACGCCTTCACCATGCGCCGCCGCCTGGTCGGCCGGGACGCCGGCCTCGGCCAGGACCTGTCCGGCAAGCGGATCACCGTCGTCGGTGACGTCCTGCACAGCCGGGTCGCCCGCTCCAACGTCGACCTGCTGCACACCCTCGGCGCCGAGGTCACCCTGGTCGCCCCGCCCACCCTGGTGCCGGTCGGCGTCGAGACCTGGCCGTGCGAGGTGTCGTACGACCTCGACAGCACGCTGCCCAAGTCCGACGCGGTGATGATGCTCCGCGTCCAGCGCGAGCGCATGAACGCCGCCTTCTTCCCGACCGAGCGCGAGTACTCGCGGCGCTACGGCCTGGACGGCGACCGCATGGCGAAGATGCCCGAGCACGCCATCGTCATGCACCCCGGCCCGATGGTCCGCGGCATGGAGATCACCGCCGAGGTCGCCGACTCCGAGCGCTGCACCGTCGTGGAGCAGGTCGCCAACGGAGTCTCCATCCGGATGGCCGTGCTGTACCTGCTGCTCGGTGGAAACGAGCCCGCCGTCACCCACGCCCGCACCAACGAGGAGAAGTAAGACCCATGAGCAAGATCCTGATCCGTGGTGCGAAGGTGCTCGGCGGCGAGCCGCAGGACGTGCTGATCGACGGCGAGACCATCGCCGAGGTGGGCGCCGGTCTCAGCGCCGAGGGCGCCGAGGTCGTGGAGGCCGCCGGCAAGGTGCTGCTCCCCGGCCTGGTCGACCTGCACACCCACCTGCGCGAGCCGGGCCGCGAGGACTCCGAGACCGTGCTCACCGGTACCCGGGCGGCCGCGAGCGGCGGCTACACCGCCGTCTTCGCCATGGCCAACACCTTCCCGGTCGCCGACACCGCCGGTGTGGTCGAGCAGGTCTGGCGGCTCGGCCAGGAGCACGGCTACTGCGACGTACAGCCCATCGGCGCCGTCACGGTCGGCCTGGAGGGCAAGAAGCTCGCCGAGCTGGGCGCGATGCACGAGTCGGCCGCCGGGGTGACCGTCTTCTCCGACGACGGCAAGTGCGTGGACGACGCCGTGATCATGCGCCGCGCCCTGGAGTACGTGAAGGCCTTCGGCGGTGTCGTCGCCCAGCACGCGCAGGAGCCGCGGCTGACCGAGGGCGCCCAGATGAACGAGGGCATCGTCTCCGCCGAGCTGGGCCTGGGCGGCTGGCCGGCTGTCGCCGAGGAGTCGATCATCGCGCGGGACGTCCTGCTCGCCGAGCACGTCGGCTCCCGCGTCCACATCTGCCACCTCTCGACCGCCGGGTCCGTCGAGATCGTCCGCTGGGCCAAGTCCCGCGGCATCCGGGTCACCGCCGAGGTCACCCCGCACCACCTGCTCCTGACCGACGAGCTGGTGCGCACCTACAACCCCGTCTACAAGGTCAACCCGCCGCTGCGTACCGAGCGGGACGTGCACGCCCTGCGCGAGGCGCTCGCCGACGGCACGATCGACATCGTCGCCACCGACCACGCCCCGCACCCGCACGAGGACAAGGACTGCGAGTGGGCCGCGGCCGCCATGGGCATGGTCGGCCTGGAGACCGCGTTGTCAGTGGTCCAGGAGACCATGGTCGACACCGGGTTGCTGGACTGGGCCGGCGTCGCCGACCGTATGTCCGTCAAGCCGGCGCAGATCGGACAGGCCACCGGTCACGGCCGTCCCGTCTCGGCTGGTGAGCCCGCCAACCTCGCCCTCGTCGACACGGAATACCGTGGCCAGGTGGACCCCGCGGGCTTCGCCTCGCGCAGCCGCAACACCCCCTACCAGGGACGCGAGCTGCCGGGCCGGGTCACCCACACGTGGTTGCGGGGTAAGGCGACGCTCGTCGACGGGAAGCTCACGTGACACCTGTAATCCTGCTGGCCGAGGCGAAGAAGTCGGCCGAGGTCACCGACTGGGGGGCCCGCATCGGCTGGCTCGTCGGCCTCGCCCTCTTCGTCGCGCTCGTCTACTGGCTGATGCGCGAGGGCTGGAAGTGGCGCGGCACCCTCCAGGGCGACCTGCCCGAGCTGCCCAGCGCGCCTGAGGAGCCCGGCGAGGCCAGACTGACGATGAGCGGCCGCTACCACGGCTCCACCACCGCCGGGCAGTGGCTGGACCGCATCGTGGCCCACGGCCTCGGCACCCGCAGCCGGGCCGAGCTCACCCTGACGGACGCGGGCCTGGAGGTCGTACGCCCCGGGGCGACCGACTTCTTCGTCCCCACCGCGGCGCTGCGCGGGGCCCGGCTCGACAAGGGCATCGCCGGCAAGGTCCTCACCGAGGGCGGGCTGCTCGTCGTGACCTGGGCCCACGGCGACAAGCTGCTCGACTCCGGCTTCCGCTCCGACCACGCGGCCGAGCACACCGAGTGGGCCGACACCCTGAACCAGATGATCAACGACACGGAAGGCGCACGATGACGACCTCCACCAGGGGAACTGCCAAGGTTCCCGCCGTACTCGTCCTGGAGGACGGCCGCACCTTCCGCGGCCGTGCCTACGGGGCCGTGGGGGAGACCTTCGGCGAGGCCGTGTTCTCCACCGGCATGACCGGCTACCAGGAGACCCTCACCGACCCGTCGTACGACCGCCAGATCGTCGTCGCGACCGCCCCGCAGATCGGCAACACCGGCTGGAACGACGAGGACGACGAGTCCCGCCGTATCTGGGTCTCCGGCTACGTCGTGCGCGACCCCGCGCGCGTGCCCTCCAACTGGCGGGCCAAGCGCTCCCTGGACGACGAGCTGGTCCAGCAGAACATCGTCGGCATCTCCGGGATCGACACCCGCGCCCTCACCCGCCATCTGCGCGAGCGCGGCTCCATGCGCGCCGGCATCTTCTCCGGCGAGGCGATCGCGGCCGACTCCGAGCTCCTCGCGCGCGTGCAGGCCCAGCCGCACATGAAGGGCGCGAGCCTCTACGAGGAGGTCGCGACGAAGGAGGCGTACGTCGTCCCGGCCATCGGTGAGAAGAAGTTCACCGTCGCCGCCATCGACCTCGGCATCAAGGGCATGACCCCGCACCGCATGGCCGAGCGCGGCATCGAGGTGCACGTGCTGCCGGCGACGGCGACGGCGCAGGACGTCTACGCCGTCAACCCGGACGGCGTCTTCTTCTCCAACGGACCCGGCGACCCGGCCACGGCCGACGGCCCGGTGGCCCTCATGAGCGCCGTCCTGGAGCGCAGGACGCCGCTGTTCGGCATCTGCTTCGGCAACCAGATCCTCGGCCGCGCCCTCGGCTTCGGCACCTACAAGCTGAAGTACGGCCACCGGGGCATCAACCAGCCGGTCCAGGACCGTACGACCGGCAAGGTCGAGGTCACCGCGCACAACCACGGCTTCGCCGTGGACGCGCCGCTCGATCAGGTCAGCGAGACCAAGTTCGGCCGCGCCGAGGTCTCGCACGTCTGCCTGAACGACAACGTCGTGGAGGGGCTGCAGCTGCTCGACCAGCCGGCCTTCTCCGTCCAGTACCACCCCGAAGCGGCAGCGGGCCCGCACGACGCCGCCTACCTGTTCGACCGCTTCGTATCCCTGATGGAGGGCCAGCGTGCCTAAGCGCACCGATATCCAGTCCGTCCTGGTCATCGGCTCCGGCCCGATCGTCATCGGCCAGGCCGCCGAGTTCGACTACTCCGGCACCCAGGCGTGCCGCATCCTGCGCGCCGAGGGGCTCCGGGTCGTCCTGGTGAACTCCAACCCGGCGACGATCATGACCGACCCGGAGATCGCCGACGCCACCTACGTCGAGCCGATCACCCCCGAGTTCGTCGAGAAGATCATCGCCAAGGAGCGCCCCGACGCCCTGCTGCCCACCCTGGGCGGCCAGACGGCCCTGAACACCGCCATCTCGCTGCACGAGAACGGTGTCCTGGAGAAGTACGGCGTCGAGCTGATCGGCGCCAAGCCCGAGGCGATCCACAAGGGCGAGGACCGCGACCTGTTCAAGGCCGTCGTCGAGGCCGTCAACGCCAAGATCGGGCACGGCGAGTCCGCCCGCTCGGTCATCTGCCACACCATGGACGACGTCATCGAGGGCGTGGAGACCCTCGGCGGCTACCCGGTCGTCGTCCGCCCGTCCTTCACCATGGGCGGCGCCGGTTCCGGCTTCGCGCACGACGAGGACGAGCTGCGCCGCATCGCCGGCCAGGGCCTCACCCTCTCGCCGACCACCGAGGTGCTCCTGGAGGAGTCCATCCTCGGCTGGAAGGAGTACGAGCTGGAGCTGATGCGCGACAAGCACGACAACGTCGTGGTCGTCTGCTCCATCGAGAACTTCGACCCGATGGGCGTGCACACCGGCGACTCGATCACCGTCGCGCCGGCGATGACGCTGACCGACCGCGAGTACCAGATCCTGCGCGACATCGGCATCGCCGTCATCCGCGAGGTCGGCGTCGACACCGGCGGCTGCAACATCCAGTTCGCGGTGAACCCCGAGGACGGTCGCGTGATCGTCATCGAGATGAACCCGCGCGTGTCGCGGTCCTCGGCGCTCGCCTCCAAGGCGACCGGCTTCCCGATCGCGAAGATCGCCGCCAAGCTCGCCGTCGGCTACACCCTGGACGAGATCCCCAACGACATCACGCAGGAGACCCCGGCCTCCTTCGAGCCCACGCTCGACTACGTGGTCGTCAAGGCCCCGCGCTTCGCCTTCGAGAAGTTCCCGCAGGCCGACTCCACGCTGACCACCACCATGAAGTCGGTCGGCGAGGCCATGGCCATCGGCCGCAACTTCACCGAGGCCTTCCAGAAGGCGCTGCGCTCGCTGGAGAAGAAGGGCAGCCAGTTCACCTTCGTCGGTGAGCCCGGCGACAAGGACGCGCTGCTGCGCGAGGCCGTACGCCCCACCGACGGCCGGATCAACACGGTCATGCAGGCCATCCGCGCGGGCGCCACGCCCGAGGAGGTCTTCGAGTACACGAAGATCGACCCGTGGTTCGTGGACCAGCTCTTCCTGATCAAGGAGATCGCGGACGAGCTGGCCGAGGCGCCCGAGCTGACCGCGAACCTGCTCGCCGAGGCCAAGCGGCACGGTTTCTCCGACCAGCAGATCGGAGAGATCCGCGGCCTGCGCGAGGACGTCGTCCGCGAGGTCCGGCACGCCCTCGGCATCCGCCCGGTCTACAAGACGGTCGACACCTGCGCCGCCGAGTTCGCCGCGAAGACGCCGTACTTCTACTCCTCCTACGACGAGGAGAGCGAGGTCGCGCCCCGGGAGAAGCCCGCGGTGATCATCCTGGGCTCCGGCCCGAACCGCATCGGCCAGGGCATCGAGTTCGACTACTCCTGCGTCCACGCCTCCTTCGCGTTGTCCGACGCCGGGTACGAGACCGTGATGGTCAACTGCAACCCCGAGACGGTCTCCACGGACTACGACACCTCCGACCGCCTGTACTTCGAGCCGCTGACGCTGGAAGACGTGCTGGAGATCGTCCACGCGGAGTCCCTCGCCGGCCCGATCGCGGGCGTGGTCGTGCAGCTGGGCGGCCAGACCCCGCTGGGCCTCGCGCAGGCCCTGAAGGACAACGGCGTGCCGGTCGTGGGCACCTCGCCCGAGGCGATCCACGCAGCCGAGGACCGCGGCGCCTTCGGCCAGGTCCTCGCCGAGGCCGGCCTGCCCGCTCCCAAGCACGGCACGGCCACCACCTTCGCCGGCGCCAAGGCCATCGCCGACGAGATCGGCTACCCGGTCCTCGTCCGGCCCTCGTACGTCCTCGGCGGGCGCGGCATGGAGATCGTCTACGACGAGACCCGCCTCGCCTCCTACATCGCCGAGTCGACCGAGATCAGCCCCTCCCGGCCGGTCCTCGTGGACCGCTTCCTGGACGACGCCATCGAGATCGACGTCGACGCGCTGTACGACGGCGAGGAGCTGTACCTCGGCGGCGTCATGGAGCACATCGAGGAGGCCGGCATCCACTCCGGCGACTCGGCGTGCGCCCTGCCCCCGATCACCCTCGGCGGCTTCGACATCAAGCGCCTGCGCGCCTCCACCGAGGCCATCGCCAAGGGCGTCGGCGTGCGCGGTCTGATCAACATCCAGTTCGCGATGGCGGGCGACATCCTCTACGTCCTGGAGGCCAACCCGCGCGCCTCCCGTACGGTCCCCTTCACCTCGAAGGCGACCGCGGTGCCGCTCGCGAAGGCCGCCGCCCGCATCTCGCTCGGCGCGACCATCGCCGAGCTGCGCGCCGAGGGCCTGCTGCCGCAGACCGGCGACGGCGGCGAGCTGCCGCTGGACGCGCCGATCTCCGTCAAGGAAGCCGTCATGCCGTGGTCGCGCTTCCGCGACATCCAGGGCCGCGGTGTCGACACCGTCCTCGGCCCGGAGATGCGCTCCACCGGCGAGGTCATGGGCATCGATTCCGTCTTCGGCACGGCGTACGCCAAGTCGCAGGCGGGCGCCTACGGCCCGCTGCCCACCAAGGGCCGCGCCTTCATTTCGGTCGCCAACCGCGACAAGCGCTCGATGATCTTCCCGGCCCGTGAGCTGGTCGCGCACGGCTTCGAGCTGCTCGCCACCTCCGGCACGGCCGAGGTCCTCAAGCGCAACGGCATCCACGCCACGATCGTGCGCAAGCAGTCCGAGGGCACCGGTCCCAACGGTGAGAAGACCATCGTCCAGCTCATCCACGACGGCGAGGTCGACCTCATCGTCAACACCCCGTACGGCACCGGAGGCCGCCTCGACGGCTACGACATCCGTACGGCGGCGGTGGCCCGCTCCGTGCCGTGCCTGACGACCGTCCAGGCGCTCGCGGCGGCCGTCCAGGGCATCGACGCCCTCAACCACGGTGACGTGGGCGTCCGCTCGCTCCAGGAACACGCGGAACACCTGACCGCGGCCCGCGACTAGCAGCCCCGAGGGGGACACCGGAAACGGTGTCCCCCTCTTCGTGAGGACACAGACATGTACAAGCTTTTCTTCCGTCTGGTTTTCAAACGGATGGACCCTGAGAACGCTCATCACCTGGCCTTCCGCTGGATCCGACTCGCCGTCAGGATCCCCGTGCTGCGCACCTTCGTCGCGGCTGCCCTCGCGCCTCGCTTCAAGGAGCTGCGCACGGAGGCCTTCGGGCTGCGCATGCACGGCCCCTTCGGCCTCGCCGCCGGCTTCGACAAGAACGCGGTCGCCGTCGACGGCATGACGATGCTGGGCTTCGACCACGTCGAGATCGGCACGGTCACCGGTGAGGCCCAGCCCGGCAACCCCAAGAAGCGGCTGTTCCGGCTCGTCGCGGACCGGGCGCTGATCAACCGCATGGGCTTCAACAACGACGGATCCCTGACGGTCGCGGCGCGCCTCGCCTCCCGCGAACCCGTCTTCAGGACCGTCGTCGGCGTCAACATCGGCAAGACCAAGGTCGTCCCGGAGGCGGAGGCCGTCGGCGACTACGTGAAGTCCGCCGAGCGGCTCGCCCCGTACGCCGACTACCTGGTCGTGAACGTCTCCTCGCCGAACACGCCCGGCCTGCGCAACCTTCAGGCCACCGAGGCGCTGCGCCCGCTGCTCACCGCCGTGCGCGAGGCCGCCGACCGCACGGTCGCCAACCGGCGTGTCCCGCTGCTCGTGAAGATCGCGCCCGACCTCGCCGACGAGGACGTCGACGCGGTCGCCGACCTGGCCGTGGAGCTGGGCCTGGACGGCATCATCGCCACCAACACCACCATCGCGCGCGAGGGCCTCGGTCTGAAATCCCAACCCTCGCTCGTGAAGGAGGCCGGCGGACTCTCCGGCGCGCCCCTGAAGGCACGCTCCCTGGAGGTCCTGCGCCGCCTGTACGCGCGCGTGGGCGACCGGATCACCCTGGTGGGCGTCGGCGGCATCGAGAGCGCCGAGGACGCCTGGCAGCGCATCCTGGCCGGTGCCACGCTGGTCCAGGGGTACAGCGCCTTCATCTACGAGGGCCCCTTCTGGTCCCGCGCGATCCACAAGGGCCTCGCCGCGCGCCTGCGCACCAGCCCGTACGCCACTCTCGCCGACGCGGTCGGCGCCGATGTGAGGAACCCCCGGTGACCAGCATGACCTCGTACGAGCCCTTCGGTGCCCGCCTGCGCCGCGCGATGGAGGAGCGCGGCCCGCTGTGCGTCGGCATCGACCCGCACGCCTCGCTGCTCGCCGCCTGGGGCCTGAACGACGACGTGGCCGGTCTGGAGCGGTTCAGCCGCACGGTCGTCGAGGCGGTGGCCGACCGGGTCGCCGTCATGAAGCCGCAGATCGCCTTCTACGAGCGGTTCGGCTCGCGTGGCCTCGCCGTCCTGGAGAAGTCGGTCCAGGAGGCTCGCGCGGCCGGCACCCTGGTCGTGATGGACGCCAAGCGAGGCGACATCGGCTCGACCATGGCCGGGTACGCCGAGGCCTACCTGCACCGGGACGCCCCGCTGTTCTCCGACGCCCTGACCGTCTCGCCCTACCTCGGCTACGGCTCGCTCAGCCCGGCCGTCGCACTGGCCCGGCAGAGCGGCGCCGGGCTGTTCGTCCTGGCGCTGACCTCGAACCCGGAGGGCCCCGAGGTCCAGCACGCGGTCCGTGCCGACGGGCGCAGCGTGGGCGCGACCATGCTGGCCCACCTGGCCGCCGAGAACGCGGGCGAGGAGCCGCTGGGCTCCTTCGGGGCCGTCGTCGGCGCCACGGTCGGCGACCTGTCGTCGTACGACCTCGACATCAACGGCCCGCTCCTCGCGCCCGGCGTCGGGGCGCAGGGGGCGACGCCGGCCGACCTTCCGAAGGTCTTCGGGGCGGCGGTGCGCAATGTCGTCCCGAATGTCAGCCGGGGTGTGCTGCGGCACGGTCCCGACATCGGGGCGCTGCGCTCGGCCACGGAGCGCTTCGCGGAGGAGATCCGGGACGCGGTATCCGGCGGCTGAGGTCTCCGGCGGGGGCCCCGGTGGGCGGTGCCAGGACGACTTGAGTGTGAATACATCCTCAAATCGAGGGCAGTATGTCCCAAATGTCCGGCCTGGCGGCGGCTGACCAGTACTTTTCCGCTGTTCTCGCTGACTCTGGCGGACTTGCCCGCTAGTCTCCGAGCAGTGGGGGCACCACCTCCCACGCCGTTAAGGCAGTGGGGGAGAACGGGCAGCGTGTTGCTCGTAGCTCCCCAGGTGTGGGGCGACTAGGTTCCTCACCGGTCCGTATCCGACAGTTCGACATCCGAGGTGACGTAGGCGTGGCTCTTCCGCCCCTTACCCCTGAACAGCGCGCAGCCGCGCTCGAAAAGGCCGCCGCGGCTCGCCGGGAGCGGGCCGAGGTCAAGAATCGACTCAAGCACTCCGGCGCCTCCCTGCACGAGGTCATCAAGCAGGGCCAGGAAAACGACGTCATCGGCAAGATGAAGGTCTCCGCCCTGCTCGAGTCCCTGCCGGGCGTGGGCAAGGTGCGCGCCAAGCAGATCATGGAACGTCTGGGCATCTCCGAGAGCCGTCGTGTGCGGGGTCTCGGTTCCAACCAGATTGCTTCTCTGGAGCGTGAGTTCGGCAGCACCGGCTCCTGAGTCCGGGCCCTGCCGGACCGGGCGTCCCGGGCACCCCGGGATTGCTGGAATAATCGCTGCATGAATGAACGTCCGCGGCTGACCGTGCTCTCCGGCCCCTCGGGGGTCGGCAAGAGCACGGTCGTCGCCCATATGCGCAAGGAACACCCTGAGGTCTGGCTCTCGGTGTCGGCCACCACCCGCAAGCCGCGCCCCGGTGAGCAGCACGGAGTCCACTACTTCTTCGTCACCGACGAGGAGATGGACAAGCTGATCGCCAACGGCGAGCTGCTGGAGTGGGCCGAGTTCGCCGGCAACCGCTACGGCACGCCCCGCGCGGCCGTGCTGGAGCGGCTCGAGAACGGCGAGCCGGTCCTGCTGGAGATCGACCTCCAGGGCGCCCGGCAGGTTCGCGAGTCCATGACCGACGCTCAGCTGGTGTTCCTGGCTCCGCCCTCCTGGGAGGAGCTCGTGCGCAGGCTCACGGGCCGGGGGACCGAGCCGCCCGAGGTCATCGAGCGCCGCCTGGAGGCGGCCAGGACCGAGCTGGCGGCCGAGCCGGAGTTCGACGTGACCTTGGTCAACACCTCCGTCGAGGACGTGGCCAGCGAGCTGCTAGCCTTGATGGACGTTGTGTGATCGTGACTGCCGTACGCAGATGTACGCAGCCCGGTCAGACCGACTGATTCTTTCCCATCCATCGGAAGGTAGAGCGTGTCCTCTTCCATCACCGCGCCCGAGGGCATCATCAACCCGCCGATCGACGAGCTTCTCGAGGCCACCGACTCGAAGTACAGCCTCGTGATCTACGCGGCCAAGCGTGCGCGCCAGATCAACGCGTACTACTCGCAGCTCGGTGAGGGTCTCCTCGAGTACGTCGGTCCGCTCGTCGACACCCACGTCCACGAGAAGCCGCTCTCGATCGCCCTGCGTGAGATCAACGCCGGTCTGCTGACCTCCGAGGCCATTGAGGGCCCGGCGCAGTAGTACTTTCAGATCGCAGTTGCTTTATCCACAGGCCCGGCAGTGCCACTGCCGGGCCTGTGGTGTGTGATGGTCTCGTACGTTGCCGAGCCGGGGAGAGACGGTGGACAAGCCCAAGGTCGTTCTGGGGGTCAGCGGCGGGATCGCCGCGTACAAGGCCTGTGAGCTGCTGAGAAGGTTCACGGAGTCGGGCCACGACGTGCGCGTGGTGCCCACCGCCTCCGCGCTGCACTTCGTCGGCGCCGCCACTTGGTCCGCCCTGTCCGGGAATCCGGTCTCCACCGAGGTCTGGGACGACGTCCACGAGGTCCAGCACGTTCGCATCGGCCAGCAGGCCGACCTGGTCGTGGTGGCCCCGGCGACCGCCGACATGCTCGCCAAGGCCGCCCACGGCCTGGCGGACGACCTGCTGACCAACACGCTCCTCACCGCCCGCTGTCCGGTCGTCTTCGCGCCCGCCATGCACACCGAGATGTGGGAGCACCCCGCCACCCGGGAGAACGTGGCCACCCTGCGCTGCCGCGGTGCCGTCGTCATCGAGCCCGCGGTCGGCCGCCTGACGGGCGTCGACACCGGCAAGGGCAGACTGCCCGACCCGGTGGAGATCTTCGAGGTCTGCCGCCGCGTGCTGGCCCGGGGTGTCACCGAGCCCGACCTCGAAGGACGGCACGTCGTCGTCTCGGCCGGCGGCACGCGCGAGCCCCTCGACCCCGTCCGCTTCCTCGGCAACCGCTCCTCCGGCAAGCAGGGCTACGCCCTGGCCCGCACGGCCGCGGCCCGCGGCGCCCGGGTGACCCTGATCGCGGCCAACACCGGCCTGCCGGACCCGGCCGGTGTCGATGTCGTTCAGGTGGGCACCGCCGTTCAACTGCGCGAAGCGGTCCTGAAGGCCGCGGCGGACGCCGACGCGGTCGTCATGGCCGCCGCCGTGGCCGACTTCCGTCCGTCGACCTACGCGGCCGGGAAGATCAAGAAGAAGGACGGCCAGGACCCCGCCCCGATCGTGCTGGTGCGCAATCCGGACATCCTCGCGGAGATCTCGGCCGACCGCGCCCGCCCGGGACAGGTGGTCGTCGGCTTCGCCGCCGAGACCGACGACGTGCTGGCCAACGGCCGCGCCAAGCTGGCCCGCAAGGGCTGCGACCTGCTTGTGGTGAACGAGGTGGGGGAGGGCAAGACCTTCGGTTCGGAGGAGAACGAGGCCGTCGTGCTCGGTGCCGACGGCAGCGAGACCCCCGTACCGCACGGCCCGAAGGAAGCCCTTGCCGACACCGTCTGGGACCTGGTGGCCGCCCGGCTGGAGTGATCCGGTTCCGCCGTCCGGGGCGGAGTGTTTCGGCCATTCGACGGGTCTTTTCCACCCGGCAATGTCGCGTGGTGCCCCCTGGTCAAGGTCACCGGCATTGTGCAGAATGCCCGTGCCGCAGGTCACAGCGCTCCCGAGAGGCGAGACGGGTGGGCCGGAGGCACGGTGCGACCGATAAACTGTTCTCGGATGACGCCGGGCGCAGCCCCCCGCGTCGTCCGCCAATGATCAGCCAGCAGCCGCTGCAACCCCAGGGAGCGTTGTGTCCCGTCGCCTGTTCACCTCGGAGTCCGTGACCGAGGGTCACCCCGACAAGATCGCTGACCAGATCAGCGACACCATTCTCGACGCGCTTCTGCGCGAGGACCCGACCTCCCGGGTCGCCGTCGAAACCCTGATCACCACCGGCCTGGTGCACGTGGCCGGCGAGGTCACGACCAAGGCATACGCGGACATCGCGACCCTGGTCCGCAACAAGATCCTGGAGATCGGCTACGACTCCTCGAAGAAGGGCTTCGACGGCGCCTCCTGCGGCGTGTCGGTCTCGATCGGCGCGCAGTCCCCGGACATCGCGCAGGGCGTCGACACCGCGTACGAGAAGCGGGTCGAAGGTGACGAGGACGAGCTGGACAAGCAGGGCGCGGGCGACCAGGGCCTGATGTTCGGCTACGCGTCCGACGAGACGCCGACCCTGATGCCGCTGCCGATCTTCCTGGCGCACCGCCTGTCCAAGCGGCTGTCCGAGGTCCGCAAGAACGGCACCATCCCCTACCTGCGCCCGGACGGCAAGACGCAGGTCACCATCGAGTACGACGGCGACAAGGCCGTCCGCCTCGACACCGTGGTCGTCTCCTCGCAGCACGCCAGCGACATCGACCTGGAGTCGCTGCTGGCCCCCGACATCCGCGAGTTCGTCGTCGAGCCCGAGCTGAAGGCGCTCCTGGACGACGGCATCAAGCTGGACACCGAGGGCTACCGCCTGCTGGTCAACCCGACCGGCCGCTTCGAGATCGGCGGCCCGATGGGCGACGCCGGCCTCACCGGTCGCAAGATCATCATCGACACCTACGGCGGCATGGCCCGTCACGGTGGCGGTGCCTTCTCCGGCAAGGACCCGTCCAAGGTCGACCGCTCCGCCGCGTACGCCATGCGCTGGGTCGCCAAGAACGTCGTGGCGGCGGGCCTGGCCTCCCGCTGCGAGGTCCAGGTCGCCTACGCCATCGGCAAGGCCGAGCCGGTCGGTCTGTTCGTGGAGACCTTCGGCACCAACAAGGTCGAGAACGAGAAGATCGAGAAGGCGATCGACGAGGTCTTCGACCTCCGTCCGGCCGCCATCATCCGCGACCTCGACCTGCTCCGCCCGATCTACGCCCAGACGGCGGCGTACGGCCACTTCGGCCGCGAGGTGCCCGACTTCACCTGGGAGCGCACGGACCGCGTGGACGCGCTGCGCGAGGCCGTGGGCCTGTAGGCCCCCGCAACGGCTTCTCACCGAGGCCCGGCTTCCCTTCGGGGGGCCGGGCCTCGGCGCTGCGGTCGGTCAGGAGGCGGGCGCCAGCCGGATGCGGCGCCGCGCACGGTCGATCTCCAGGATCCTGACCGCCAGCTCCTGCCCTTCACGGACGACCTGTCCGCCCAGGTCGGACACGTGCACCAGGCCCTCCGCGGCCTCGCCGACGCGGACGAACACGCCGAAGGGGAGCACCTTGGTCACCGGGCCCGTCGTGACGTCTCCCACGCCCGGGGCGAGTGCGTCCCAGGGATCCTTCTGGAGGGCCTTGAGCGAGATGACGACTTCCCCCTGGTGGGTGTCGGTGCCGATCACCTCGCCGGCGACCCGCTGACCGGGCCGGACCACGTCCTTGGGGTGATCGATGCGCGACCAGGTGAGATCGGGGACGCGGATGAAACCCGTCCCGGGATAGGCGGGATGCGGGGGCTCCCCGTCGAGCCGTACGAACACCCCGAAGTTGTGCACGGCCGCCACCGTCCCCGTGACCACGTCGCCGGGCCGGTTACGGAGCAGGTGGCGGTACAGGGCCTCGTCCTCACAGGCCTTGGCGGAGAGAGTGACCTCGCCCTTGTGCTCGTCGGCGCCGAGCACCTCGGCGGTGATCCGCCTGCCGACCGCCACCATCTCCGAGGGGTGCTCGAACGCGGCCCACGACAGCAGGTGCCGGGCGATGCGTCCCGTCGGCGCCTGCGGATCGTCCCCGTCGAGCCGTACGAGGACATCGCCCCGCTCGCCGAAACCGGCGACCGTGCCGGTCATGACCTCCCCGGCGGGAAAGGCCGCAAGGCGTGCACGCAGTTCATCGAGCGGGTCCGGAGCCGGTTCGGTCATGTCCGTGAGCCTAGGCACGAACGCGCGGGCACCGGAAGGGAATCGAGTCGCGGGCGCGGCCCGGGAATCCCTACGCTGAGGCCACCGACGCCGCCCGGTGCGAAGGACGCGGGTACTTCCGGGTGATCCCCTCGCAGGTTCGAATCCTGCTGCCGGTCCCGTTGTGGGACCGGTATGGCCGAGCGGCCCAAGGCAGAAGCGCCGAACGGCACCCCGCTGCCGACCTGGATCTCGGGCGGGCGTCGGTCGCCGGCTCGTCTGTCAGTGCCGTTTGGTAAGAATGCAGGCGTGAGCAGCGAGAACGGGTCGCCCCGGTCAGAAGGGGACGGCGGGGCCGAAGGGGCGCCGCCGGAGCAGCTCGCGCTCATCCGGGAGAGCGTGCGCGGGGCCAAGGTGCCCCGGGCCAAGCCGCGCACGTGGCGGGGGGCCGCCCTGGCCAAGGAGCGGCCCGTGGCGCGCGTGCTCGTGGACAAGGGCGTGCTCCACCTCGACCGGTACTTCGACTACGCCGTGCCCGAGGAACTGGACGCCGAGGCGCAGCCCGGGGTCAGGGTGCGGGTCCGGTTCGGGGCCGGGCGGCACCGGGTGCGGGAGGGGCGCCGCGAGGGCGGCGGGCTCATCGACGGGTTCCTCATCGAGCGGCGGACCGAGTCCGACTACGCGGGGCCGCTGGCAGCCCTCGCCCAGGTCGTGTCGCCCGAGCCCGTGCTGAGCGAGGGACTGCTCGGGCTCGCGCGGGCTGTTGCCGACCGGTACGCGGGCAGCCTCGCCGATGTGCTCCAGCTGGCCGTGCCGCCGCGCAGCGCGCGGGCCGAGCGGCGGCCGTCGCCCGCACCCCTGCCGCCGCCGGCCGCGCCCGCCGCCGGGTCGTGGGCGCGGTACGAGCACGGGGGTGCCTTCCTGGAATCGCTGGCGTCCGGAGGTGCGCCCAGGGCGGTGTGGAACGCCCTGCCGGGGCCGCTGTGGAGCGAGGAGCTGGCCCGGGCCGTCGCCGCGACGCTCGCCTCAGGACGCGGCACGCTCGTCGTCGTGCCGGACGGGCGGGCCGCCACCCGGGTCGACGCCGCGCTCACCGCGCTGCTCGGCGAGGGCCGGCATGTGCTGCTCACTGCGGACGCCGGGCCCGAGAAGCGGTACGCGCAGTGGCTCGCGGTGCGGCGGGGAGCCGTACGGGCCGTGGTCGGCACGCGGGCGGCCATGTTCGCACCCGTGCAGGACCTGGGGCTCGTCGCCATCTGGGACGACGGGGACGACAGTCACAGTGAGCAGCATGCTCCTCAGCCGCACGCGCGCGATGTGCTGCTGTTGCGGGCCGCCCTGGACAAGTGCGGCTTCCTGTCCGGCAGTTGGAGCTGCACCGTCGAAGCCGCGCAGCTCGTGGAGAGCGGCTGGGCGCGGCCCCTGGCCGCCGGGCGGGAGCAGGTACGGCGGGCCGCGCCGCTGGTGCGGACCGTGGGGGACGACGACCTCGCACGCGACGAGGCGGCCCGCGCCGCCCGGCTGCCCACCCTCGCCTGGCAGGTGGTCCGCGAGGGGCTCCAGCACGGACCGGTGCTGGTCCAGGTGCCCAGGCGCGGCTATGTGCCACGCCTGGCCTGCGCGCAGTGCCGGGCGCCCGCGCGATGCCGGCACTGCGCCGGACCTTTGCAGGCGCAGGACGCGGGCGCGTTGCGGTGCGACTGGTGCGGGCGTGAGGAGAACGCCTGGCACTGCCCGGAGTGCGGCGGCTTCCGGCTGCGGGCCCAGGTCGTCGGCGCGCGCCGGACCGCCGAGGAGCTGGGGCGGGCCTTTCCCGCTGTACCGGTGCGCACCTCGGGGCGTGAGCATGTACTGGACACGGTCCCGGGCACGCCCGCGCTGGTCGTGAGTACCCCGGGAGCCGAACCGGTTGCCGAGGGCGGTTACGCGGCCGCCCTGCTGCTGGACGGCTGGGCCATGCTCGGGCGGCCCGACCTGCGGGCCGGTGAGGACGCGCTGCGCCGGTGGATCGCGGCCGGGGCGCTGGTGCGGCCGCAGGGGGAGCGGGGGACCGTGGTCGTCGTGGCCGAGCCGACCCTCAGGCCCGTGCAGGCGCTGGTGCGGTGGGACCCCGTGGGGCA
Organism: Streptomyces cellostaticus; assembly: GCF_001513965.1. GTDB lineage: Bacteria > Actinomycetota > Actinomycetes > Streptomycetales > Streptomycetaceae > Streptomyces > Streptomyces cellostaticus. Next base: position 300,373 of record NZ_KQ948019.1, read on the forward strand.
TGCCGTGCGCGAGCTGGCCGAGCGGGCCGAACTGGGGTTCCCCCCGGTGTCGCGGATGGCGGCCGTGTCCGGGACGCCGACGGCCGTCGCCGAGTTCCTGGGGGCGGTGGAACTGCCGCCGGACGCAGAGGTGTTGGGCCCTGTGCCGCTGCCGCCCACGCTGCCCGGACGGGCGCGCAGGCCCGGTGCGGCGCCTCCCGGGGAACACTGGGAGCGGGCGCTCGTCCGGGTGCCGCCGGGCAGCGGGGCCACGCTGGCCACCGCCCTGAAGACCGCTCAGGCTGCGCGGATGGCGCGCGGGAGCGGGGAGCCGGTGCGGGTGCGGATCGATCCACCGGACATCGGCTGAGTGCCGCTGCCGGGCGCGGACGGCGCGGCGCTTCGGTGATGGCCCGGCATACGGCTGCCCGGCATACGGCTGCCCTCCCGGAGGTCTCCCGGGAGGGCAGGGTTCGGGCGGGTCAGCCGTTGCGCGGGCCGGGGAAGGCCGTCGGCCGTGCGTCGTCGCGGAGCGTCGGGCTGCCTGCGGTCGGCTGCGTCGGCATGGAGCGGGCCGCGGGGACCGTCGGCACCGTGGGCAGGCCGGCGCTCACATTGAGCGTGCGGGTGCCGGACGGCTCCGTCGCCCGGTCGGCCTCGGCGGTGGCCTGGGCGGCGGCGCGGCGGGCGCCGTAACGGCGGTGCACCGCCTGCTTGGTGACCCCGAGCGCAGAGCCCACCGCGTCCCAGGAGAAGCCGAGTGAGCGGTCGAAGTCCACGGCGGCCGTGACCAGGGTTTCGACACTGTCCCGGAGTTCCTGGGCGAGGCGGACCGTCGGTGCGGGGGCGCGCCCGTAGACGACGAAGCCCGTGGACGGGCCGGAGCGGCGCGGGCGGTAGACGTTGCCCAACTGGGCGGTGAGCGTGCGCAGCGCGTCCACCTGCCGGCGGACCCGCTCGATGTCCCGCACCAGCAAGTGCAGGCTGGCCCGGGCCTGGGCGTCGTGGGTTGCGTGGTCGGCCATGAACAAGCCTCTCGAACCGGCGTTGAAAGAAATTGGGCCGTGACAGCGGCCCCAAGTGGTCAACTCTCTCTTGACCAACGCGTGGGCGCTCCGCTGGTCACGGTGTGGGGGCGTGTGGGCATATGCGTACGCCGTTCTCCCGCCCGCGCACCACCCGTTTCCAGTTGGCAGAGAAGCTGGACAACCTGTGGGGGCGCTCGCCGTCGGCGGCTCTCGCTCCGCGGTCGCCGTGCCATCGTCGCAGGCGTGGTCCGTTGTCGCCATATTGTCGTCGTAGGGCTCGTCTGTTGACGCCATGTTGTCGTCGTAGAGCTCGTCCGTTGACGCCACGCCGTGGTCGCAGGCGTCGTCCGTCGTTGCCATGTCGTCGTCGTAGACGCCGCCCGCAGTCCTCCCGTCACCGTCGTAAACGTCCTTCGCAGTCGTCACGTCCTCGTCGTAGAGGCCGCCAGCAGTCGTCACGTCACCGTCGTAGACGCCGTCCGTAGCCGTCACGTCCTCGTGGTAGGGCTCGTCCGTAGTCGTCACGCCCTCGTCGTAGACGCCGCCCGCAGTCCTCCCGTCACCGTCGTAGACGTCGTCCGTAGTTGCCGCGTCCTCGTCGTCGGCGGCGTCATAGACTGGTGCGCTGCCCGTCCAATCCCCGCCCGAGAGGCCCGATCCCGCATATGAAGCTTGTCTTCGCCGGTACCCCCGAGGTCGCCGTTCCCGCTCTGGACGCTCTGATCGCCTCCGGGCGGCACGAGGTGGCCGCCGTCGTCACGCGGCCCGACGCGCCGGCCGGGCGGGGGCGCAGGATGGTCGCGTCGCCCGTGGCCGAGCGGGCGGAGGAGGCTGGCATCGAGGTGCTCAAGCCCCTCAAGCCGCGCGACCCGGAGTTCCTGGAGCGGCTGGCGGAGATCGCCCCGGACTGCTGTCCCGTCGTCGCCTACGGCGCCCTGCTGCCCCGGGCGGCCCTGGACATCCCCGCGCACGGCTGGGTCAACCTGCACTTCTCGCTGCTGCCCGCCTGGCGCGGGGCCGCGCCCGTGCAGCACTCCATCATGGCGGGCGACGAGATCGCGGGCGCCTCCACCTTCCTCATCGAGGAGGGGCTCGACTCCGGGCCCGTCTACGGCACCGTCACCGAGGAGATCCGGCCCGTCGACACCAGCGGCGACCTGCTCACCCGGCTCGCCTTCGCCGGGGCCGGGCTGCTCGCCGCGACCATGGACGGCATCGAGGACGGCACCTTGAAGGCCGTACCGCAGCCGGCCGAGGGCATCACCCTCGCGCCGAAGATCACCGTCGAGGACGCCCAGGTGGACTGGGCGGCGCCCGCCCTGCGGGTCGACCGGGTCGTGCGCGGGTGCACGCCCGCCCCCGGCGCCTGGACCACCTTCCGTGGCGAGCGGCTGAAGCTGATCCAGGTCACGCCGGTGCCCGAGCGGACCGACCTCGCCCCCGGGCAGCCGGTGGTCGGCAAGAACAGCGTGCACGTGGGCACCGGCTCGTACGCCGTCGAGCTGCTGTGGGTGCAGGCACAGGGCAAGAAGCCGATGCGGGCCGCGGACTGGGCACGCGGGGTGCGTATCGCCGAGGGGGAGCAGCTCGGAGGCTGAGGCCCCGCAAGGCGGGGGTGACGGTGCCCCGGCGTACGCTGGGAACCGCACCCCCATCTTCACATCCGGAGCACCTTTTTCGTGAGCGAGCAGTCCCGGCGGCCGCGCAAGCCCGCCAAGCCCTACCGCCGTCCCCAGAAGGACCCCGTCCGCATCCTCGCCTTCGAGGCGCTGCGCGCCGTGGACGAGCGGGACGCGTACGCCAACCTCGTGCTGCCGCCGCTGCTGCGCAAGGCGCGTGAGAAGGGCGACTTCGACACGCGGGACGCCGCCCTCGCCACCGAGCTGGTGTACGGCACGCTGCGCCGGCAGGGGACGTACGACGCCGTCATCACCGCGTGTGTAGACCGGCCGTTGCGGGAGGTCGACCCGCCGGTGCTCGACGTGCTGAGCCTCGGCGTCCACCAGCTGCTCGGGACGCGGATTCCCACGCACGCGGCCGTGTCCGCCTCCGTGGAGCTGGCGCGGGTGGTGCTCGGGGACGGGCGGGCCAAGTTCGTCAACGCCGTGCTGCGCAAGGTCGCCCAGAACGACCTCGACGGGTGGCTGGAAAAGGTCGCGCCGCCCTATGACGAGGATCCCGAGGACCATCTCGCCGTCGTGCACTCGCATCCCCGCTGGGTCGTCTCCGCGCTGTGGGACTCCCTCGGCGGCGGGCGGGCCGGTATCGAGGACCTGCTGGAGGCGGACAACGAGCGGCCCGAGGTGACGCTGGTCGCGCGGCCGGGGCGGGCCACCACCGAGGAACTGCTGCGCGAGGACGCAGCCGTGCCGGGACGCTGGTCGCCGTATGCGGTGCGGCTCGCCGAGGGCGGTGAGCCGGGTGCCGTCGAGGCCGTGCGCGAGGGGCGGGCCGGGGTGCAGGACGAGGGCAGCCAGCTGGTCGCCCTCGCACTGGCGAACGCTCCCGTCGACGGGCCCGACGAGAAGTGGCTCGACGGATGCGCCGGTCCCGGCGGCAAGGCCGCGCTGCTGGCCGCCCTCGCCGCCGAGCGCGGAGCCGCGCTGCTCGCCTCCGAGAAACAGCCGCACCGGGCGGGTCTGGTGGCCAAGGCCCTGCACGGCAACCCGGGGCCGTACCAGGTCATCGCCGCCGACGGGACCCGGCCGCCGTGGCGGCCCGGCAGCTTCGACCGCGTGTTGATGGACGTGCCGTGCACCGGCCTCGGCGCGCTGCGCCGGCGCCCCGAGGCCCGGTGGCGGCGCCGCCCCGAGGATCTGGAAAGCTTCGCGCCGCTCCAGCGGTCCCTGCTGCGCACCGCGCTGGACTCGGTGCGCGTCGGCGGGGTCGTCGGCTACGCCACCTGCTCGCCGCACCTCGCCGAGACCCGGGCGGTCGTCGCCGACGTGCTCAAGCAGTACCCGGAGGCGGAGCTCATCGACGCCCGGCCGCTGCTGCCCGGTGTCCCCGCGCTCGGCGACGGCCCGGACGTGCAGCTGTGGCCGCATCTGCACGGCACGGACGCGATGTACCTGGCGCTCATCCGCCGCACCGGCTGACGGCACCGGCCGGCCGCCGCCGGGAGGTGCGGCCGGCCGCCTCCGCTTACGCTCGTCGTGTCCCGACACGGTGGGGTCGCCATGGTCCTCGATCTGCTGCTGATCGCCCTTGCCATCACCCTCGATCCCCTGCCGCTCATGGCGTTCGTCCTGGTGGTGGCGTCGAAGCGGGGCGTGTGGAAGGGACTCGTCTTCATCCTGAGCTGGCTGGCGTGCCTGGTCGTGGTGATCGCCCTCGTGCTGACCCTGACCGGCGGACAGCCTCCGTCACCGCGCGCACCGGCGTCGACGGCGGTGCTCGCGGTGAAGCTGGCGATCGGCGTGTCGTTCGTCGTCTACGGCGAGTACCGGCGCCGGCAGCTGGTCGCGGCACGGGCCCGGGGCCGGGGCCCGGAGCCGCCGAGCCTGACCTCCGAGGCCGACCGCAGCTCGGTGTGGGCCTCGGCGGGCCTGGCGGTGCTGCTGCAGCCCTGGGGCATGGTCGCCGCAGGGGCCACGACGGTGGTGTCCGCGGACCTGTCCCACTCCACGACCTGGCTCGTCCTCTTCGCGTTCTGCCTGCTCAGCAGCGCGACCCTGGTCGCCGTCGAGCTGTACGTGGTGCTCGCGCCCACGCAGGCGAAGGCCCGTCTGCTGCGCCTGCGTGCGTGGATGAAGGCGCACCAGCAGCAGGCCATCGTGATCATCTGTCTCGTCCTCGGGTTCTGGCTCACCGGAAAGAGCATCTACCAGCTCACCGCGTGAGGCGGGAGCGCCCGACGGTGTCCACAGGCACGTGCGCGTACGGTCCGATAAGTATGATGAACGGTCTCGCCTGTGGACCGGCGCGAACATCAGTGCCCCGGACATGGCAGGCTTGGGTCATGGCCGCGCAGATCAACCCCAGCATCCTGTCCGCCGACTTCGCCCGCCTCGCGGACGAGGCGAAGGCGGTCGAGGGAGCCGACTGGCTCCACGTCGACGTCATGGACAACCATTTCGTCCCGAACCTCACGCTCGGCGTGCCGGTCGTGGAGTCCCTGGCCCGGGCGACGGGCACCCCGCTGGACTGCCACCTGATGATCGAGAACCCCGATCGCTGGGCGCCGCAGTACGTGGAGGCGGGCGCCTCGTCCGTCACCTTCCACGTGGAGGCCGCCGCCGCGCCCGTGCGACTCGCCCGGGAAATCCGTGCCAAGGGTGCCCGCGCCTCCATGGCGCTCAAGCCCGCGACGCCGATCGAGCCGTACGAGGACCTCCTCCCGGAGCTCGACATGCTGCTGATCATGACGGTCGAGCCGGGGTTCGGCGGCCAGGCCTTCCTCGACATCATGCTTCCCAAGATCCGCCGCACCCGTGAGCTGATCACCAAGCACGGTCTGGAGCTGTGGCTGCAGGTCGACGGCGGTGTCTCGGCGTCCACGATCGAGCGGTGCGCGGAGGCGGGGGCGGACGTCTTCGTCGCCGGTTCGGCGGTGTACGGGGCCGAGGACCCGGCTCAAGCGGTGCGTGCGCTGCGCGCTCAGGCGGAGACGGCCACCGCCAAGGCGTCCTGGGCATGCGACCACTGAGCCACAGATACATGAACGCTTGAGTGAACGGCGCCCATCAGGGCGGATCAGTTGCGCCGAATCTGCAAGGATGAACGGCGAATCCAGAGTGTGAACAGCAGTGAGGAGATCGCCGTGTCGGGTATGTCGGCGGGCCGGTCAGCCATGCGGATGGGACCCGCTGAGCTGGTGCAGGCGGCGGCCATGGCCCGCCGCTTCTACCTTGAGGGGAAGTCCAAGATCCAGATCGCGGAGGAGTTCGGCGTCAGCCGCTTCAAAGTGGCCCGGGTCCTGGAGACGGCCCTCGAACGGGATCTCGTACGCATCGAGATCCGCGTGCCGGCCGAGCTGGACGCCGAGCGCTCCGACGCGCTCCGCGCCCGCTACGGCCTGAGGCACGCCGTCGTGGTGGAGTCCCCGGCCGAGGCCGAGGAGACCCCCGACCCCGAGAACCTCGGCGAGGTCGCCGCCGACCTGCTCGGCGAACTCGTCAACGAGGGGGACGTGCTCGGGCTGGCCTGGGGCCGGTCCACCATCCACATGGCGGCGGCCCTCGACCGGCTGCCGCCGTGCACGGTGGTGCAGCTGACGGGCGTGTACGACGCGGGGACCGCCGAGCGTGGCTCGGTGGAGGCAGTGCGGCGGGCCGCGCAGGTATCAGGCGGTGACGCGCACCCCATCTACGCGCCCATGCTGCTGCCGGACGCGGCCACCGCGGCGGCGCTGCGCAACCAGACCGGGATCGCCCGGGCCTACGAGTACTTCGACAAGGTCACGGTCGCCTGTGTCTCCATCGGCTCCTGGGAGCCGGGCATCTCGACGGTGCACGACATGCTCAGCGACGAGGAGCGCGCGCACTACGCCTCGCTCGGTGTCGCCGCCGAGATGTCCGCGCACCTGTTCGACGCCGAGGGGCGCCGGATCGGTCGGGACCTGGGGGAGCGGTGTATCACGGTCAAGGCCGACCAGCTGCGCCGTATCCCGGAGGTCGTGGCGATCGCCGGCGGGCAGCGCAAGGCGTCCGCGATCGACGCGGTGCTGCGCTCCGGCCTGGTCACCAGCCTGGTCACGGACACCTCGGCCGCGGACTACCTGATGACGGCGGGACCGACGCCGAGGCCCGCGCTCAGCCGCGCGGACCCGGACGGGGTGTGACGGCGGGGCGTGGCGACGCAGTGACGGGACGGTCGTGGCAGCATCGCGGCATGCTGCTGCGGTTCGTCCCCCCACCGGTCCTGCGCCGCGTCCCGCGGGCGCTCGCGGGACTGCTGGTCTGTCTCTCCGTCCTGCTGACGGGGTGCTCGTCGCACACGGGCACCGCGACGGCTCCGGGCGCCTCCACCCCGGCGTGGGCCCGGGGCATGGCCACCGTCGAGGAGTCCCGGCTCCCGGCCGAGGCCCGGCAGACCCTCGCCCTGATCGACAAGGGCGGCCCCTTCCCGTACGCCAGGGACGGGGTCGTCTTCGGCAACTTCGAGGGGCTGCTGCCCAGGCGCCAGCGTGGCTACTACCACGAGTACACGGTGCGGACGCCCGGCTCGCGCGACCGCGGGGCGCGGCGCCTTGTCACCGGACAGGGCGCGGAGATCTACTACACCGATGATCACTACAAGTCGTTCCGGGCGGTGCTGAGATGAGCGAAGACCTGGCAGGCCGGCTCGCGGTCACCCTCGACCTCGGGGGTGTCACGGAGAAGGCCGGCCTGATGGACCGGACGGCCCGGGCCCTGGCGCTGCCCGACTGGTTCGGCCGCAACTGGGACGCGCTGGCCGACTCCCTCTGCGACCACACGGTCTGGCCCGAGGGCGCCGTCGAGCAGGGGCTGCTGGTCGTCGTGCGGGGCTGGCGGCCGTACGCCGAGGCGAACCCGGACGAGTGGCGGACCGCGCAGGACGTCTTCGCCGAGGCGGTCGACCGCACTCCGGCGCTGGCCGTCGTCCTGACCCTTGGAGGATCCTCCTAGGCCCTCTCCGGACAGCCTGGAGGTTCTGTCGGGACACGACAGGGGCCCCGTCATGGGACAATGAAGTACGTGCTCTTTTCCCCCTGGCGCACCCGTCGGGGGGGTCACCTCTGATCGACTGGGATGTGCAGCACGTGCGTTTCCTCAATGACATCCAGCCCGCGTACGACCTGACGTACGACGACGTGTTCATGGTGCCGAGCCGCTCCGCGGTGGGCTCGCGTCAGGGCGTGGACCTCGGCTCGCCGGACGGCACGGGCACCACCATCCCGCTCGTCGTCGCCAACATGACCGCCATCGCCGGTCGCCGTATGGCCGAGACGGTCGCCCGGCGCGGCGGCCTGGTGGTCATCCCGCAGGACATCCCGATCGACGTGGTCACCGACGTCATCTCCTGGGTGAAGAGCCGCCACCTGGTGCTGGACACCCCGATCGTGCTGGCCCCGCACCAGACCGTGGCCGACGCCCTGGCCCTGCTGCCCAAGCGGGCGCACAACGCCGGTGTGGTCGTCGACGAGGACCACCGGCCCGTCGGTGTCGTCACCGACGCGGACCTGAGCGGCGTGGACCGCTTCACCCAGCTCGAAGTGGTCATGTCCAAGGACCTGCTGCTGCTCGACGCGGACATCGACCCGCACGAGGCCTTCGCCACTCTGGACGCGCACAACCGCCGCTACGCCCCGGCCGTCGACAAGGACGGCAAGCTCGCCGGCATCCTCACCCGCAAGGGTGCGCTGCGCGCCACGCTGTACACCCCGGCCGTCGACGCGCAGGGCAAGCTGCGCATCGCCGCCGCCGTCGGCGTCAACGGCGACTTCGCGGGCAAGGCCAAGCAACTGCTCGACGCGGGCGTGGACACGCTCGTCATCGACACCGCGCACGGCCACCAGGAGTCGATGATCAGCGCGATCAAGCAGGTGCGCGCCCTCGACCCGAAGGTGCCGATCGTCGCGGGCAACATCGTCTCCGCCGAGGGCGTCAAGGATCTGATCGACGCGGGCGCGGACATCATCAAGGTCGGTGTCGGCCCGGGCGCCATGTGCACCACCCGCATGATGACCGGCGTGGGCCGCCCGCAGTTCTCGGCCGTCCTGGAGTGCGCCGCCGAGGCGAAGAAGTACGGCAAGCACGTGTGGGCCGACGGCGGTGTCCGCCACCCGCGCGACGTCGCCATGGCCCTCGCGGCCGGCGCGTCCAACGTGATGGTCGGCTCCTGGTTCGCGGGCACCTACGAGTCCCCGGGCGACCTCCAGCAGGACGCGGGCGGCCGCCTGTACAAGGAGTCGTTCGGCATGGCCTCCGCGCGCGCGGTGAGCAACCGTACGTCCGAGGAGTCGGCCTACGACCGCGCCCGCAAGGCGCTGTTCGAGGAGGGCATCTCCACCTCCCGGATGTTCCTCGACCCGGCCCGCCCGGGCGTCGAGGACCTGATCGACTCGATCATCGCGGGCGTCCGCTCCTCCTGCACCTACGCCGGCGCCGGCTCCCTGGAGGAGTTCGCCGAGAAGGCCATCGTCGGCATCCAGAGCGCGGCCGGCTACGCCGAGGGCAAGCCGCTGCACGCCAGCTGGAGCTGACCCCGACTCCTTGTCCTGCGGCCCCCGCTGTTCCCCTGTCGGGAACAGCGGGGGCCGTCTGTGTGCACGGGGTCACGGGGAGTCCGAAAAGGGGTGAACCGTACGGCGGCGGGGTGCCCGTGCAACGGTCGACAGCCCACGCGCAACGATTTGTCATACCGGCCTGATCAACGCAATGATCATGCGGGGATGCGCAAGGTTGCTGCATTACGCCCGTGAAGGCACGCCTCATAGGGTGCTGCGCTGTACGTGGTGTGGCGGGGACCCCGCTCGGTGGGTTCCTGCCCTGCAGGCCCCTGCCCGGTCCCCACCCGTCCTGACCGGCATCGAACAAGGAGCCCATGCGTGCTCGACCAAGGCGCACCCCCGCAGAACCACCCAACGGCCGCTCCCGCGTCCCCGGGCTTCGCCGCGCGCCTCATGCGTCGCAAGCCCGTGGAACGCCTGGTCGCGGAGGGCGGCCAGGGTGAGGGAGGGGCGCTGAAGCGCTCTCTCGGGCTGTGGCAGCTGACCATGATCAGCATTGGTGCGACCCTCGGCACCGGCATCTTCGTCGTCCTCGGCAACGCCGTCCCGGAGGCCGGTCCCGCGGTCACCCTGGCCTTCGTGATCGCCGGTCTCACGGCTCTCTTCTCGGCCCTGTCGTACGCCGAACTGGCGGGAAGTATCCCGGTCGCCGGCTCCTCGTACTCGTATGCGTACGCAACGCTGGGCGAACTGGTCGCCTGGGTCTGCGGCTGGTGCCTCGTGCTGGAGTACGGCGTGTCGGTGGCCGCTGTCGCCGTCGGCTGGGGCGAGTACCTGAACGAGCTGCTCGACGGCACCATCGGTGTCACCATCCCGAGCGTCCTGTCCTCGGCCCCGGGCGAGGGCCACGGCCTCATCAACCTGCCCGCCCTGATCGTCGTCCTCCTGGCGATGGTGTTCCTGCTCGGTGGCGCACGCGAGTCCGCCCGCGCCAACACGATCATGGTCTGCGTGAAGATCGCCGCCCTCGTGCTGTTCTGCGCGATCGGTTTCATGGGCTTCAAGTCCGGCAACTACGCCGACTTCATGCCGCTCGGCATGTCCGGTGTCAGCGCCGCCGGTGCCACGCTGTTCTTCTCGTACATCGGCTTCGACGCCGCCTCCACCGCCGGTGAGGAGGCGAAGAACCCCAAGCGCGACCTGCCCCGGGCGATCATGCTGTCCCTGATCATCGTGACCGCGCTGTACGTTCTCGTCGCGGCCGTTGCCGTCGGCGCCTGGAACTGGAAGAAGTTCGACGGCTCGGAGGCCACCCTCGCCGCGATCATGAACGATGTCACCGGCCAGACCTTCTGGGGCACCCTGCTCGCGCTGGGTGCGGTCATCTCCATCGCGAGCGTGGTGCTCACCGTGCTCTACGGCCAGACCCGCATCCTCTTCGCGATGTCCCGCGACGGCCTGGTGCCCAAGGCGCTCGGCAAGGTCCACCCGAAGACCGGCGCCCCCCGCCTCAACACGGTGATCGTGTCCCTCTTCTGCGGTGTGCTCGCCGCCCTCATCCCGCTGGGCAAGCTCGTCGACGCCACCAGCATCGGCACGCTGTTCGCCTTCGGCCTGGTCAACATCGCGGTCGTCGTCCTGCGGTACAAGCGGCCGGATCTGGAGCGCACGTTCAAGGTGCCGTTCGGTCCGGTCCTGCCGGTGCTGGGCTTCCTGTTCTGCGCGTACAACATGTTCAGCCTCGACACCGTCACCTGGGTCGTCTTCGGGTGCTGGATGGCCGCCGGACTCGTGTTCTACTTCCTGTACGGCCTTCGCCGGTCCCGACTCGCAACACCTGAGAGCTGATCAACCCAACGTGCTGAACGATCTCGACGAACGCATCGTGCACGCCCTCGCCGAGGACGCCCGCCGCTCCTACGCGGACATCGGGCAGCTGGTAGGCCTGTCCGCGCCCGCCGTCAAGCGGCGCGTGGACCGGCTGCGGGCCACCGGAGCCATCACCGGATTCACCGTGCGGGTCGATCCCGCGGCGCTCGGCTGGGAGACCGAGGGGTTCGTCGAGATCTACTGCCGGCGCAACACCTCACCGGAGACCATCCAGCGGGGTCTGGAGCGCTACCAGGAGGTCGTGGCCGCGTCGACCGTCACCGGCGAGGCGGATGCCGTCGTCCAGGTCTTCGCGTCTGACATGCGTCACTTCGAACGGGTGCTGGAGCGCATCGCGGGGGAGCCGTTCGTCGAGCGGACCAAGTCGGTGCTGGTGCTGTCGCCGTTGCTGCGGCGGTTCTCTTCCGGGGCGCCGGGATAGGGGCGGATTCGAGCTCGGGGCGCTTTCACTGTCGCCGGATGCGGGTCGTGTGTGGCTGGTCGCGCAGTTCCCCCCTCAAGGGGCGCGGGGAACTGCGCGACAAACCACGACGCACCCGCACCCGGCGCACGACAAAGCCCCCCGAGCTTTACTCCGCGGTCTTCCGGGCCAGCGCGTTGCTCCCGATCGAGTTGTGCACGCTGAAGCTCACCGCGTCCGACCGATACCGGTCGTCCGACCATTCCACCGGTCGCCCCTCGCGGGTCGTCGTCACACGGCGGACCCGCAGCAGCGGACTCGTGCGGCGAACCCCCAGCAACTCGGCGTCCTGCGCGCCGCAGGCGACCGCGTCGATGACGTGCTCGCCGTAGGCGAAGACCAACCCCGTGTCGTCGTAGAGACGTTGGGTCACCGACGGGCAGTCGGGCTCGATCGCCTCGACCGCGGGCGCGATCCAGTCCGCGTACACCGTCCGCTCCAGCAGCACCGGCTCGCCGTCCAGACCGCGCACCCGCAGCACGCGCAACACCCGTGTTCCGGCGGGCAGTTGGAGCCGTACGGCGTCCTCCTGTGTGGCCGGGCGGTACTCCTGCGCCACCACGTGCCCGGTGGCCTCGCGGCCCATGGCCCGCGCCCACTGGGCGAAGCTGCGCAGTTCCTCGAAGCTCTGGCTGCGGCGGCTGGCCAGCACGACGCGCCGGGCGCCCTGACGGGAGCCGATCAGACCCTCGGCGGTGAGGGCGGCGACGGCCTGGCGGACCGTGCCGCGCGAGACGCCGTAGTGCGCCGCCAGCTCCGACTCCGAGGGCAGCAGGTTGCCGACCGTGTACTCCTCGCGGTCGATCGCGCGCCGCAGCTCGTCGGCGATCTCCTCGTGTCGCGCCGTCATGCTTCCCCTCTGCGTAGGTCGCTGTGCACAGCGTGACCAGCCTAATCGAGACCTGAGCGTGATCTGTAACGGTCTGGATTGTGCAGACAACAAGGGCTCAAAGTTTCGCCACGGTTTACAGACAGGACACCTGTGACGGGCGTACTGTGACGCAACTTGTTCAGACAAGTTGTCCTCGTCTTATCTCCCTGCCTGCTCATGTGCACCCCTGGAGTGACAGTGACAGTGTCCCTGCCGAGAAACGCCGTCCTCGGCGGCTCCCTCGCCGTCGTCGCCGCGCTCGCGCTGAGCGCCTGCGGCGCCGCTCCCGACAACGCGTCCACCACCAAGGACGGCAAGAGCGCCGCCACCGCCACCTCGGCGGCCGACTTCGGCGGTCTCGACGCCCTGGTCAAGGCGGCCAAGAAGGAGGGCACGCTGCACGCCATCGCGCTGCCCCGCGACTGGGCCAACTACGGCGCCCTCATCGACGGCTTCCAGAAGAAGTACGGCATCAAGATCGAGGTGGAGAGCCCCGACGGCTCCAGCCAGGACGAGATCAACGCCGTCACCTCCCGCAAGGGCCAGGACCGGGCGCCCGACGTCCTCGACCTCGGCTCCTCCTTCGCGCTCAGCGCCGCCCAGCAGGGCCTGCTCGCGCCCTACAAGGTGGCCTCCTACGGCGACATCCCCGAGGGCCAGAAGGACCCGCAGGCCCGCTGGTACAACGACTACGGCGGCTACATCTCCATCGGCTGCGACGCCAAGCGGGTGAAGACCTGCCCGACGACCTTCAAGGACCTCCTCAAGCCGCAGTACAAGGGCCAGGTCGCGCTCAACGGCAACCCGACCAAGTCCGGCTCGGCCTTCGGCGGCGTCTACGCGGCCGCTCTCGCGAACGGCGGCTCCTTCGACAGCATCCAGCCCGGCCTCGACTTCTTCGCCAAGCTGAAGAAGAACGGCAACTACACGCCCGTCGAGTCCACCCCGGCCACCGTCGAGAAGGGCGAGACGCCCATCAGCATCGACTGGGACTACCTGAACGCCGGTTACGCCGACGAGTTCAAGTCCAAGGGTGTCGACTGGAAGGTCGCCGTCCCGACCGACGGCCAGTTCTCCCAGTACTACTCGCAGGCCGTCAACAAGGACGCCCCGCACCCGGCGGCCGCCCGCCTGTGGCAGGAGTACCTCTACAGCGCCGAGGGCCAGAACCTGTGGCTCAAGGGCTACGCCCGCCCGGCCCTGATGACCGCCATGGAGAAGGCCGGCACCCTCGACAAGACGGCTTCCGCCAAGCTCCCGAAGGTCACCGGCACGCCGTCCTTCCCGACCGAGGCCCAGCAGAGCAAGGCCAAGACGGTCATCGCTCAGGGCTGGGGTAAGGCCGTCTCCGGATGACCGCCGCTCTCACGCGTGCGGACGTGGCGCCCGTCGCTTCGGCGAAGCGGCGGCGCCGCGCCCCCGGCTGGCTCGCCGTGGTCCCGCTGCTGGTGTTCACGGCGATCGCCTTCGGCCTGCCCGCCTTCGCGATCCTGGACGGTGCCTTCACGGCCAAGGACCAGGTCACCGGCGCCACGTCCTACACCGGCGGGAACCTGACCACCTCGCTGCAGGGCCCGTACCTCACCGCGCTGATCGGCAGCGTCAAGCTGTCGGCGATCTCCGCCGCGCTCGGCGCCCTGCTCGGGCTGCCCCTCGCGCAGGCCGTGGTCAGCTCCCGCTCGCGCGCGCTGCGCGAGGCCGTGCTGACCGCCTCCGGCGTGCTGGCCAACTTCGGCGGTGTCCCGCTGGCCTTCGCCTTCGTCGCCACCCTCGGCAACGCCGGTGTGCTGACCGTGCACCTGGGCCTCACGGACAAGGGCTGGGACCTCTACAGCTTCTGGGGCCTGGTCCTCGTCTACCTGTACTTCCTGATCCCGCTGATGGTCCTCACCATCACCCCGGCCCTGGACGGCCTGCGCGTCCAGTGGCGGGAGGCCGCGCTGAACAACGGCGCCACCGGTGTGCAGTACTGGCGGCACGTGGCCCTGCCCGTCCTGGCGCCTTCGCTGCTCGGCGGTCTCGTCCTGCTCTTCGGCAGCGCCTTCGCCGCCTACGCCACCGCCGCCGCGATGGTGGGCAGCGCGGTCCCGCTGGTCACGCTGCAGATCGCCGACGCCCTCTCCGGCAACGTGCTCGTCGGCCAGGAGAACGTCGCCCTCGCCCTCAGCCTCGACATGGTGCTGGTGGCGGGCCTGGTGATGGCCGTGTACCTGCCCCTGCAACGACGGAGCGCCCGATGGCTCGACGCCTGACCCCCTGGCGCTGGGCCGTCCTCGGCCTCGCCGCCCTGTACTTCCTGGTGCCGCTCGCCGCGTCCGTGGTCTTCACGGTCGACGTGCCCGGCCACGGCGTCAGCTTCGACGCCTACACCCAGATCCTGTCCGCCGACGGCTTCACCTCCAGCCTGCTGCTCTCGCTGGAGCTGGCCGTGGCCACCATCGCGGTGGTCCTGCTGCTGATGGTGCCCGCCGTGGTCGCGCTGCGGCTCGGCGCGCCCCGCCTGCGGCCGGTGGTGGAGGTGGTGTGCTCGCTGCCGCTGGTGGTGCCGCCGATCGCGTTCGTCGCCGGGATCGTGACCGTGCTGAAGTGGGGCCCGGAGCACCTGTCCCGGACGCCGCTGTTCGAGACGTTCGTGGTGATCCAGAACGAGAACTTCCCCGTAGTGCTGGTCCTCGCGTACGTCGTGATGGCGCTGCCGTTCGTCTACCGCGCCCTGGACGCGGGCCTGCGCGCCATCGACGTACGCACCCTCGTGGAGGCCGCCCGCAGCTGCGGGGCCTCCTGGCCGCAGGCCCTCGTGCGGGCCGTGCTGCCGAACCTGCGCGGGGCCCTGCTGAACGCGACCTTCCTCACGCTGGCGCTGGTGCTCGGCGAGTTCACCGTCTCCCACCTGCTCGGCTACCAGCCCTTCGCCGTGTGGATCTACAACGTCGGCGGCTCGCAGGCCCAGATGTCCGTCGCCGTGTCCGTGCTCAGCCTGCTCGTCACCTGGGCCCTGCTGCTCGCGCTCGCCGGTGCCGGCGGACGTACCCGAACCGCTTCCTCCCGGGGATGAACCATGACCGTCACCACGCTTGAGAAGGCCACCGCCGAGAAGGCGGCCACCGTCGAATTCCGGGGGCTGCGGAGGGAGTTCGGGGCCACCGTCGCCCTCGACGGGCTCGACCTGACCGTCCGCCCGGGGGAGTTCCTGGCCCTGCTCGGCCCGTCCGGCTGCGGCAAGACCACCGCGCTGCGCATGCTCGCCGGGTTCGAACACCCGGACTCCGGAGCCGTGCTGGTGGACGGCGAGGACGTCACCCACGTCCCGGCCCACCGGCGGGACGCCGGGATGGTCTTCCAGTCGTACAGCCTCTTCCCGCACCTCAACGCCGTCGACAACGTCGCCTTCGGACTGCGCATGCGCAAGGTCCGTACGGCCGAAAGGCGCTCCCGCGCAGCCGAGTTGCTGGAGTTGGTCGGGCTCGGCGACAAGGGCGAGCGGTACCCGCACCAGCTCTCCGGCGGGCAGCAGCAGCGCATCGCGCTCGCCCGCGCCCTCGCCCTGCGCCCGCGCGTCCTGCTGCTCGACGAGCCGCTGTCCGCGCTGGACGCCAAGGTGCGCCTGACCCTGCGTGAGGAGATCCGCAGGCTCCAGCAGGAACTCGGCATCACCACCCTCTTCGTCACCCACGACCAGGAGGAGGCTCTCTCGGTCGCCGACCGGGTCGCCGTCATGCGCGCAGGGCAGCTCGAACAGTGCGCCGAGCCCGCCGAGTTGTACGGCCGCCCCGCCACCGCCTTCGTCGCCGAGTTCGTCGGCACGATGAGCCGGATCCCGGGCGAGCTGAAGGACGGCACCGTCGAGGTGCTCGGGCAGCGGCTGCCCGCCGACGGCGAGGCGCCGAACGGCGAAGTCGACGTACTGGTGCGGCCCGAGGCCGTCCAGGTGCGGGCCGACGAGCAGGGCAGCGCCCGCGTGGTCGCCACCGCCTTCCTGGGCGCCGTCGTCCGGGTCACCGTACGGCTCGCCGACGGCACCGAGGCCAAGGCCGACCTGCCCGCCCACGAGGCCGCCGGGCTCGGCGCCGGAGCCGCGGTCGGCGTGTCGCTGCCCGAGCGCCCCGTGCTGGTGGCCGAACGTATCCAGAAGTGAGGAACGACAACAACGTGACCCCCCACACCCCTGTACTCCCGCTGCAGGCCGTCCTGTTCGACATGGACGGCACGCTCGTCGACACCGAGCGCCTGTGGTGGGAGGCGGTCGAGCAGGTCGCCGGACGTCCGCTGACCGAGGCCGACCAGCCCGAGGTGCTCGGCCGGCCCGTCGAGCACACCGCCGCCTGGCTCGCCGCCACCACCGGCCGGGCCGACGCCGATCTCGCGGCCGAGCTGCACCGGGAGTTCGCCGACCGCGTCCGCACCGGGATCGTGCCCCGCCCCGGCGCGCTCGACCTGCTGGACGCGCTGGCCGCCTCCGGCATCCCGACCGCGCTGGTCACCGCGTCCCCGCGCGCCGTCGCCGACGTCGTGCTCGACGCCCTCGGCGCGGGCCGGTTCGCGGTCTCCGTCACCGCCGACGACACCGCCCGCACCAAGCCGGCCCCCGACCCCTATCTGGCCGCCTGCCGGGCCCTCGGCGTCGAACCGGCCGCCTGCGTGGCCGTCGAGGACACCGAGACCGGTGTGGCCTCCGCCGAGGCCGCCGGGTGCGCCGTACTCGCCGTGCCGTCCCTCGCGCCGATCGGCGCGGCACCCGGGCGGACCGTGCGCGACAGCCTCGTCGGCGTCACACCCGAGGAACTGCGCCGCATGGTCGCACCCGAACTCCGCGTCATGAGCTGGAACCTGTGGCTCGGCGGCAGTGAGGTGGACGACCACCGCGCCAAGCAGGTCAAGGCCGTCCTGGAGAGCGGGGCCGATGTCGTCGGGCTCCAGGAGACCGCCGGTACGGCCGCCCAGGAGCTGGCCGAGGCGCTCGGCTGGCACCACCACCGGGCCGGGGAGAACCTCGGCGTCATCAGCCGGCACCCCATCACCGCCCGCTTCGGAGACCCGGACGTCGGCTTCTACGGCGCCGCCGGCGTGCGGATCGAGGTCGCGCCCGGCCACGAGGTCGACGTGTGGACGGCCCACCTGCACTACACGCCGTACGGCCCCTACGAGGCCGCCTTCGACGGGCTCGGCGCGCCCGAGCTGATCGCCCACGAGGACGTCAGGCTCGGGCAGATGCGGGACGCGCTGCGCCGCATCGCCGAGTCCTCCGCCGAAGGCGTTCCGGTCGTCCTCGTCGGCGACTTCAACTGCCCTTCCCACCTGGACTGGCCGGACGTGGAGTGGCCGGTGACGCGGGCGGCGGCGGACGCGGGTTTCGCGGACTCCTACCGTGAGGCCCACCCCGACCCGGTGGCCGAGCCCGGGCACACCTGGTCGCCGATCCACCCGGTGCACGAGGACGGCAGCGGACGGCCCGAGCCGCAGGACCGGATCGACTACGTGCTGCACCGGGGCGGCCTGACGGTGCGGGACGCGCGAACCCTCGTCACCGGCACACCGTGCCCCGGGCCCGACGTCGCGGGCAACGACTGGCCCTCCGACCACGCGGCGGTGGTCACCGCCTTTGCCCTGCCCGGCAGGTGACTCGGGGTTACCGCAGGTCACCATTGCGGAGCAGGTGACGATCCCGTAGGTTGTGCCGGAATTTCCACTGCTACTGACTGGTAACCCCGGCAGGTATGTTCATGCGCTGGCCCGTCGGCCGTCCCACCACCGTCCGCACGAGGATCGTGGCGCTCGCCCTCGCCCCGGCCGTCGCCCTGATGGCCCTGTGGAGCTTCGCCATGGTGTCGGTCACCGCCGAACTGCGCGCGCTGATCCGGCTCCAGGGGGTGTACGAGGACTTCGGCACCCCCGTGGACACCGCGATCGGGCAGATCCAGATCGAGCGCCGGATGTCCGCCGCCTATCTGGGCGCCCGCCTCGACACGGCCGCGGCGGGCGACCTGCTCGGGCAGCAGCGCCGTACCGACCGGGCCGTCGAAGCCATGCGGCAGGCGGTCCGGGACGGCGACCGCGACCGGCTCACGGACCGGCAGCGGCAGGCTCTGGACACCATGGTCGCCGCCACCGGCAAGCTGGAGGGGCTGCGCGAGCGCGTGCTGTCCAGGGACATCACCTGGGACCGGGCGGTCGACCAGTACAGCGCGCTGGTCGAACCCGGCTTCGACGTCGAGTCCACGCTCACCGCGCTCCAGGCCGGGCAGCTCGCCCGGGAAGCGCAGGTCGTCATCGAGCTGGTCCGGGTACGGGAGTTCGTGTCCCGCGAGGACGCCCTGGTCGCCGGGGCGCGGGCGGCCGGGACCCTGACCGACCGGCAGTACGACACCCTGACCGCGACCATCGAGGACCGGCGCGTCTTCGAGCGGACGTACGTACCGGACCTGCCCGCCGACTCGCGCGGCCTGTTCGAGGAGTTCCAGCGCCAGGACCTGTACCGCTCGCTGGTGCGGGGCGAGGACGCACTGCTGCGCGCCGGTGCCGGGCGGGCCGGGGAGGCCGTCGCGGCGGACACCTGGCGGACGACCACCGACCGGGCCGTCAAGCGCTATATGCAGCTGTGCACCCGGTCCGCCGAGAACTCCGCCGCACGCGGCCGGGCCTTCGCCTACCACGAGCTGACCAAGGCCGCCGTCGTCGGCGCGGTCGGGCTGGCCGCCGTCGCCGTGTCCCTGTGGTTCGCGGTGCGCGGTGCCCGGCGCGTCTCACGCCGCCTGGAAACCCTGCGGGACGCCGCCGACGTGCTGACCACACGGCAGCTTCCGGACGTCATGCGGAGGTTGAGCGCCGGTGACGAGGTGGACGCGCTCGCCGAGGCGCCGCCGCTCGCTTCGGACGAGCTCAGGGACGACGAGATCGGCCAGGTCGGGCGGTCCTTCAACACCGCGCGCCTGGCCGCCGTGGAGGCCGCCGTCAGACAGGCCACCCTGCGCCGGGGCCTGTTCGCGGTCCTGCTCAACATCGCGCGCCGCAACCAGGCGCTGGTGCACCGCCAGTTGAAGCTGGTCGACATGCTGGAGCGGCGTACGGACGACCCGGACATCCTGCGCCAGCTGTTCCGCATCGACCATCTGACCACCCGGATGCGCCGGCACGCGGAGAGCCTGATCATCCTCTCCGGTTCGGCGCCCGGCCGCCGCTGGCGCCGGCCCGTGCCCGTCGCGGACGTCGTCGCCTCGGCGGTGAGCGAGATCGAGGACTACGCGCGCGTGGTCGTGCCGCCGATGCCCGAGGCCGGCGTCGCCGCGGACGCGGTCGCCGACGTCGTCCATCTCGTCGCCGAACTCCTGGAGAACGCCACGGTGTTCTCGCCGCCGCACACCCAGGTCACCCTGCGCACCGGGCGGGTCGGCAGCGGCTTCGTCCTGGAGATCGACGACCGCGGGCTCGGCCTGGACGCCGAGCAGCGCACACAGGCCCACCGCACCCTCACCGACCCCGAGGCCTTCGACCCCACCCGGCACGACCGGCTCGGCCTGTACGTCGTCGGCCGTCTCGCCGCCCGCCACGGCATCGAGGTGACCCTGCGGGACTCGCCGTACGGGGGTACGACGGCCGTGGTGCTCCTTCCGGAGGGGGTACTGGCGGAGGTGGAGCCCGCGGGGGCGCCGTCCGCCGGGGCCGGTGTGCGGGAGCGGGGGGCGCACTTGCCGGGGCCGGCGGAGCGGCTGCAGTCGGTCGGGCGGCTGGGTTCTGGCGAGCGGTCGGGTTCTGCCGAGCAGTCGGGGTCGGTCGAGCTGCCGCGGCCGGTCGAGCGGAGAGCGCCGGTGCTGGAGCTGCCCACCAGGAAGCGGTCCGCACCGCCGCCCGCCGCCGCACCCGCGCCCTCGCGGCACGACGCCCGCACGCCGGACGCCTCGACGCCGGAGGCCCCCACGCCGGACGCCCCCGCACCGGAGACCGTCCCGGCCCTGCCCACCCGCACCCGCCAGGCCTCCCTCGTCCGGGAGCTGCGCGACGATCCGCCACCCCGTCCGGCCGCTCCGGAGCGCGAGGTCGACGCCGAGGAGATGCGGGCGATCTTCGGAGCCTTCCAGCGAGGCCTGGACCGGGGCCGCAAGGGCCTGCCGGCAGCCGACGAGGCCGACGAACCGAGTGGCGTGGCTGGCGATTCGCTTGCTGTGGCTGACGTCCCGACCGGCGTGGCTGACGTCCCGACCGGCGTGGTCGGCGATTCGCTTGGTGTGGCCGACGTCCCGACCGGCGTGGCAGGTCATACGACGCGTGCGCCCGGCTACCCGACCGCCGAGCCCGACGAGCCGACCCCCGTAACTGATCATCCGAGCCCCGCGCCTGACCAGCTGACCCCTGTGCCTGACCCCTCGAGCCCCGCCCCTGCCCACCCGACGCCAGCCCCTGATCACCCGACGCCAGCCCCTGATCACCCGACCCCCGCCCCTGACCACCTGCCCCCCACCCCCGATCACCCCACCCCCGCGCCCGACGACGCC
>NZ_KQ948019.1:321762-419292 GCF_001513965.1 Streptomyces cellostaticus
CCACCTGCCCCCCACCCCCGATCACCCCACCCCCGCGCCCGACGACGCCACCGCCCACGCCGACGAAGGGACGGACACCGACGATGCACGGTGACGACCAGAACCCCGAGAACCCGGGTCCGCCCGCCGGAGCGCCCGGTACGGATCTCGGCTGGCTGCTCGACGACCTCGTGGCCCGCACCGACCATGTGCGCCAAGCCGTGCTGCTCACCGCCGACGGCCTTCCGCTGAGCTCCTCGGAGGGCATGCGCCGCCGGGACATCGAGCACCTGGCCGCCGTCTGCTCCGGCTTCCACGGCCTGGCCCGCTCGGCGGGGGAGCGGTTCGAGGCGGGAGAGGTGCGGCAGACCATGGTCATGCTGGAGGACGCCTACCTCTTCATCACCCCGGCCGGCCACGGCAGCCGCCTCGCCGTGCTGAGCGAGGCGCGCACCGACGTCGGACAGCTCGCCCATGAGATGGCCCTGCTCGTCCGCCGCCTCGGCCGCCACCTGGACGCCGCCACCCGCTCGGCCCCCTGATCCCGCGGTGAGCGACGAGCACTGGTACGAGGACGAGACCGGGTCGATGGTCCGTCCCTACACCGTGACCCGGGGCCGCACCCGGCCCTCGGAGGGGCACGCCCTCGATCTGATGTCCCGGGTCACCGCCCTGGAGCCGGACGGCGTGGCGCACCCGGACCTCGACCACGCCCGCGCCTCGCTGCTCGATCTGATCCGCCGCGGCGCGCGCCCCGTGGCCGAGCTGGCCGCGGACGCGGACCTGCCCCTGACCGTCGTCCGGGTCCTGCTCGGCGACCTGGCCGAGGCGGGGCTGGTCCGCATCGACGCGCCCCGGCGCCTGCCGGTCACCGGTCCGGCTGCCGATCCGGGGCTGCTGCGGGAGATCGTGGAGCGGCTGAAGGAGCTGTAGCCAGGGCGCCGGACCGGCCCTGGACGAGTTCGACCAGCAGGGGCGGCGGTCGCCTGGTCCACCGGCAGGAACGCCTCGAGCCGCAGCTCGGCGATCGTGACGTCGGTGGCCGTGCCGAAGTGCGTGAGCGTCGTGATCAGCGTCAGCTCCCGGTCGTCGTCACGACCGGGTGCCCGCAGCCGCAGCGGTACGGCGAAGCCCAGGTGGTCCGGTGACTCGCGCGGCCGCGCCGGTGCCGGCTCGGCGAGTTCGGCCGCAAGCCGCCGCAGCCGGTCGTCCGGGTTGCGCAGGCTCTCGGCCCCCACCCGGTCGATGATGTGCCACGCCCACTCTTCAAGATTGACTATGCGGGGCGCCAGGCCCTGCGGATGCAGCAGCACCCGGGGAACGCTCACGGGCGGGACGAGCAGGTGCGGGGCCACGCCGGCGGTGAGCGCATGGAAGGCGGCGTTGGCCGGGACGAGGTCGCCGTGCCGGTCGACGACCACCGCCGGGTACGGCAGATGGCCGTCCAGGATCCGCTCGAGCGCGGTGCGCACCGGTTCGAGCCGCGGGTCGTCCAGGCGGGTCTGCGGGTACGCCGGTGCGCATCCGGCCGCGAGCAGCAGCTCATTGCGCTCGCGCCTCGGCACCTCCAGGGATTCGGCGAGCCGGATGATCATCGACCGGCACCGCGCCGCCCGGGACCTGACCGGCGGGCGGGGCGTCGACCGCGTCATCGACACCGCCGGGACACTGGACCAGTCACTGAGATCGGTCGCCGTCGACGGGCATGTCGCCCTCGTCGGGGCCGTCTCCGGCGACTGGCCCCCGATCGACGCCCGGCTGCTGTTCGGTGCCGCCGCCACCGTCCGGGCGGTGGCCGTGGGCAGCCGCGCCCAGTTCACGGCCATGAACGACGCCATCACCGCGCACCGGCTGCGACCGGTGGTCGACCGGGTCTTCCCGTTCGAGGAGGCCGCGCAGGCCTACCGGTACTACGAGTCGGCGAGCCCGCTCGGAAAGGTGGTCATCAGCGTCGGGTGACCCTCAGAGCGCCGGGTTCCACGGGACGACCTCGAAGTCACCCGTGCCCTGCTTCACCTTCTCGAAGGGCGCCGACGACACGCACGGCGGCAGGTCCTTGGTGTCCGTGGGGCTGCCGACCCCGGCCCAGCTGTAGCCCAGCCGGTCGTGCCGGCCGAGGTCGTCGACGGTGACGCCGACCCGCTTGCCCTTGGCCCCCGGCAGGTCCGAGGCCGTGATCACGCCGGAGACGACGGCGACCTTCCCTCCGGTGACCAGGCAGTCCACCTTCGCCTTGGCCCAGGCGCCGTCGCCGTGCAGGTAGTGACTGAAGGTGAAGGTGCCGGTGGCCTTCTGCGGGTTCATGTTGTCCTTCGCCGCCAGATGCGCGTCGAAGGAGAACGTGGTGTCGTCCCCGGCCGACCGGTAGAGCTTGGCCTTGCCGGTGAGCGAGGCGGCCTCGCGCACGTGCTGGTGCTGGTGCACCCCGCCCCCCGAGGCCATCGCCGCGCCCTCCGCCCCGGTGATGATCAGCAGGGCGGTGGCCAAGGTGACGGCGGCGATCTTCGTACGGCGCTGCATGACGGTCCTTTCCGCAGGTCAAGCGCGTGAACTGAACGCTCACCACTCTCCCGGCGGCGGGCCGCACGCACATCGCCCCGCGGGCGGCACCTCGCCTCCCCCGTCCGGCGGGGAAACCCGGCCGTGACCTGCGTCTCAGGGAGGACGGGAACCGTTCCGGGGGGCACGCAACGAATCGCCGCCCGACCCCCTCTCCACGCAACGAACCGTGCACCGGCGCGCAACGGCTCCTGCTTGTCCGGCCGAGCGCGCCGACCGTACCTTCTAACTGGCCCCCAAAACCCCCCTTTCCGGTGAGGATCCCGCATGCGCACCGCCCTGCTCCAGAGCTCCGGCCGCCCCGGCTCCGTCGTCGAGAACCTCAAGGTCCTCGACGAGGCCGCGGGCCGGGCCGCCGCCGCGGGCGCCGCGCTGCTGGCCGCGCCGGAGATGTTCCTCACCGGGTACGCGATCGGCGACGACGTCGCCCGCCTCGCCGAGCCCGCCGACGGCGACTCCGCCGACGCGATCGCCGAGATCGCCACCCGGCACGGCCTGGCCATCGCCTACGGCTACCCGGAGCGCGACGGCGAGACCGTCTACAACTCCGCCCAGCTGATCTCCGCCGACGGCACCCGGCTCGCGAACTACCGCAAGACCCACCTCTTCGGCTGCTTCGAGCGCGACCAGTTCACGCCGGGCGAGCAGCCGGTCGTCCAGGCCGAGCTGAACGGCCTGACCGTCGGCCTGATGATCTGCTACGACGTCGAGTTCCCGGAGAACGTGCGCGCCCACGCGCTGGCCGGCACCGACCTGCTGATCGTGCCGACGGCGCAGATGCACCCCTTCCAGTTCGTCGCCGAGTCCCTCGTGCCGGTGCGGGCGTGGGAGAACCAGATGTACGTCGCGTACGTCAACCGGGTCGGCCCCGAGGGCGAGTTCGAGTTCGTCGGACTGTCCGTCCTCGCCGGCCCCGACGGCATCGCCCGCACCCGCGCCGGCCGCGGCGAGGAGCTGGTGTTCGCCGACGCCGACCCCGCCTTCCTGGCCGCCTCCCGTGAGGCGAACCCGTACCTGAACGACCGCCGCCCCGGCCTGTACGGGTCCCTGGTCTGACCCCCCCCGAGCTTCCCTCCCCGTATCACCCCCGCGCAAGGAGTCCGTACCCCATGACGTCCACGGTGCCCAACGCCGTCGAGCACGCCGACGAGCAGCAGCCGCCGATCACCATGTTCGGCCCGGACTTCCCCTACGCCTACGACGACTTCCTCGCCCACCCGGCGGGCCTCGGCCAGATCCCCGCGACCGAGCACGGCAGCGAGGTCGCCGTCATCGGCGGCGGTCTGTCCGGCATCGTGGCCGCCTACGAGCTGATGAAGATGGGCCTCAAGCCCGTCGTCTACGAGGCCGACCAGATCGGCGGGCGCCTGCGGACCGTGGGCTTCGACGGCTGCGACCCGTCCCTCACCGCCGAGATGGGCGCGATGCGCTTCCCGCCGTCCTCCACCGCGCTCCAGCACTACATCGACATGGTGGGCCTGGAGACCAGTCCCTTCCCGAACCCGCTGGCCGAGGCCACCCCGTCCACCGTCGTGGACCTCAAGGGCGAGTCGCACTACGCCGAGACGATCGCCGACCTGCCCCAGGTGTACCGGGACGTCGCCGAGGCCTGGAACAAGTGCCTCGACGAGGGCGCCGACTTCTCCGACATGAACCGCGCCATGCGCGAGCGGGACGTGCCGCGCATCCGCGAGATCTGGGCGAAGCTGGTCGAGAGGCTCGACAACCAGACCTTCTACGGCTTCCTTTGCGACTCCGAGGCCTTCAAGTCCTTCCGGCACCGCGAGATCTTCGGCCAGGTCGGCTTCGGCACCGGCGGCTGGGACACCGACTTCCCGAACTCCATCCTGGAGATCCTGCGGGTCGTCTACACCGAGGCCGACGACCACCACCGCGGCATCGTCGGCGGCTCTCAGCAGCTGCCGCTGCGCCTGTGGGAGCGTGAGCCGGAGAAGATCGTCCACTGGCCCTACGGCACCTCGCTGAAGTCCCTGCACGTGGACGGCGAGCCGCGCCCGGCCGTGACGCGGCTGCACCGCACCGCGGGCAACCAGATCACCGTGACGGACGCGAACGGCGACATCCGCACCTTCAAGGCGGCTGTCTTCACCGCCCAGTCCTGGATGCTGCTGTCCAAGATCGCCTGTGACGACTCGCTCTTCCCGATCGACCACTGGACGGCCATCGAGCGGACCCACTACATGGAGTCCAGCAAGCTGTTCGTGCCCGTGGACCGGCCGTTCTGGCTGGACAAGGACGAGGAGACCGGCCGGGACGTCATGTCGATGACGCTCACCGACCGCATGACCCGTGGCACCTACCTGCTGGACGACGGCCCGGACAAGCCCGCCGTGATCTGCCTGTCCTACACCTGGTGCGACGACAGCCTGAAGTGGCTGCCGCTGTCCGCGAACGAGCGGATGGAGGTCATGCTGAAGTCGCTCGGCGAGATCTACCCGAAGGTCGACATCAGGAAGCACATCATCGGCAACCCGGTGACCGTCTCCTGGGAGAACGAGCCCTACTTCATGGGCGCGTTCAAGGCCAACCTGCCCGGCCACTACCGCTACCAGCGCCGCCTGTTCACGCACTTCATGCAGGACCGGCTGCCCGAGGACAAGCGGGGCATCTTCCTGGCCGGCGACGACATCTCCTGGACGGCCGGCTGGGCCGAGGGCGCGATCCAGACCGCGCTGAACGCGGTCTGGGGCGTCATGCACCACTTCGGCGGCGAGACCGACCCGGTCAACCCCGGCCCGGGCGACGTCTACGACGAGATCGCCCCGGTGGAACTGCCCGAGGACTGACCGGGATCCACACCCCCTGTGCCGAGGCGCGGGCGGCCGGACTCAGACTCCGGCTGCCCGCGCCTTCTCAAACACCTCGGCGGCGACGTCCTTGAGCTCCTGCGCATCGCGCGCGGTGCCCTGGAGGTCGAGGAGGATCTCCTCCAGGCCGATCTGCGCGTGGGCGGCCAGATCCTCGACGATCTGGTCGACGTTGCCCTGGAAGGGCTGGCGGTCGGCGCCGTCGTACGCCTTCGGCAGGCGGATCGTGTTCACCCGCAGCACCGTCTGGATCGGTTCCTTGCGGCCGCGCTCCTCGGCCAGCTCCTGCAGGGCCTGCCACTGCGCGGCGACCTGCTCCGCACCCATGCCTACCGGCAGCCAGCCGTCGGCGTGGTCGACCAGGCGCCGCTGCGCCTTCTTGTTCATCGCCGCCAGCAGGATCGGGATCGGCCGGGCGGGCTTCGGACCGACCACGGCGGACGCGATCTTCGTGATGCTGCCGTCGTAGACGACGGGATCCGGGCCCCACACCGCCCGGCACACCCCGATGATCTCGTCCAGCACCTGGCCGCGCTCCTCGATCGGCCGGATCCCCGCGGCCGCGTACTCGTCCACGGACCAGCCGGTGCCGAAGCCCGCGAGCACCCGGCCGCCGCTCGCCGCGTCCAGCGAGGCGAGCGCCTTCGCCAGCTGGAACGGCTGGTGCAGCGGCGCGACCAGCACGCTGGAGCCCAGCCGGGCCCGCTCGGTGGCCGCGGCGGCGAGGGTGAGCGTGATCAGCGGGTCCGCCACGCTCCGGTACTGGTCGGGCCAGGGAAGGCCCTCGACGCCGTACAGGCCCTGGGTGGCGGGCTCCGGGAACAGGGCCCGCTCGAAGACCCACAGGCTGTCGTAGCCGATCTGCTCGGCGGTGCGTGCCACGTCGGGTACGTCCTTGCCGATGGAGTACTGCCGCATCTGGGGAAGACTCAGACCGAGCCGGGTCGCCATACCGGTGCTCCTTCGCAATCGGGTGCCTTCCGGTCAACGTACAGCGATCACACAGGAGTTCCGGAAAGGCTCGCGCGCCGGCAGGATCAGGCCGGCTCAGTCGGGCAGCGGCGTGAGCAGCATGCGGCCCGCGAAGCCCACCGCCGCGTCCAGGCGTTCGGTGAACTCCTCGGCGACGTCCTCGCAGCGGCGCAGTACCCACAGGGCCCTGGCCGCCGCCCAGGTCGCGTCCCGCGCCCGTTCCAGGCTCCAGGAGCCCAGCAGATGCGTGAGCGGGTCGGCGATCTGGAGCAGGTCGGGACCCGGCATCAGATCCTCGCGGATGCGCTCCTCCAGCGAGACGAGGAGATCGCCCACGCGGTCGAACTCGTCCTCAAGGTCGGCCGGTTCGCAGTCGAGCGTACGACAGGTGTCCACCACGGCGAGCGCCAGATCGTGCCCGATGTGCGCGTTGATGCCCGCCAGCGCGAACTGCATCGGCCGTACGCCGGGATGGCGGCGGAACTGGAACAGGGGCCGCCAGCAGGCGGGCGGACGGCGGCCCCGGGTCACCGTGTCGACGGCCGTCAGGTACCGCTCGGCGAACCGGACATCCAGCGCGGTCGCCGCCCGCGGGTCCGGGAACTTCCCGGCGTCCAGGTGCCGGTCGACCTCCTCGGTGACCGCGAGGTAGACACGGTTGAACACGGCCACCCCGTCCCGCTCGGACAACTCCGCGTCGAGGGCGCGCATCCGCGCGAGGACGGCGTCGACGGGCGGGGTGAAGTGTTCCAACTGCGCCATGAGGGAAGGGTCCCAGCCCTAGGCTGACCCGCGTGCCGACGGGCCCGGCGCTTCGCCGGAACGGGGGAACGCAGGGAGGGCGGGCGGGAGCGGCACAGTGCGGGATGAGGGGGAGCGACACTGTGTCAGGCTTACGTACCCGGCGCCTTGCCGCGCGCCGCGCCGAGCGCAGGCGGGCCCTGCGGCGCGCGGCGATGGTCGCGGCGGCCTCGGTGGTCACCGTCGTCGGCACCGTGACCGGAATGATCTCCGCGCTGGAAAACGGCCGGGGCTTTGACCAGGCCCGGCCCGCGGCGACCCGCACACCGAGTCTCGCGCCGCTGCCGGCCATCCCCTCGCCGTCGCCTTCCCTTTCGAGGGCCACGCGAACTCCCACGGCAACGCCGAAGCACCGGCTCCCCACCCCCACCCCGGCCCGCACGGAGAGGAAGCAGCGGACCACCCCCGTGACGTCCCTTCTGTACCGCCACCCCGACTCCGAGGTGCTGGACTGGGTCCGCGCCCACCCCGCCGACCCGCGCACCGCCCTCATCGAGTCCCGGATCGCCGACCAGCCGGCCGCGGTGTGGTTCGCCGACTACAGCCCGGACACCATCGCCGCCCGGGTGCGCGCGGTCACCGCGGGTGCGGCGGCCGAGGACCGGGTCCCGGTGCTCGTGCCGTACGCGATTCCCGACCGCGACTGCGGCGGCGCCTCCCGGGGCGGGGCGCCGGACCTCGCGGCCTACGACGCCTGGATCGACGCCTTCGCCCGAGGGCTGGGCTCCGGCGAGGTGATCGTGATCCTGGAGCCGGACTCGATCGCCCAGTCCGACTGCCTCTCGGATGCCGACCGCGCGGCCCGCTTCGCCTCGCTCGCCCGCGCGGGCCGGACCCTGAAGGCGGCGAACCCCCGCGCGCGGGTCTACTACGACGCGGGCCATTCCGGCTGGAACCCGCCCGCCAAGCAGGCCGCCCTCCTGGAACAGGCGGGAGCCCTCGCCTCCGACGGCATCTTCAGCAACGTCTCCAACTTCCGCACCACGGCCGACGAGATCGCCTACGACCGGCAGGTGCTCGACGCCCTCGGCGGGCCGGAGTCCCTCGGCGCGGTGATCGACACCAGCCGCAACGGCAACGGCGCCCCGCCCGACGGCCAGTGGTGCGACCCGGCCGGCCGGAGGATCGGCAGGGCGCCGACCATGACCACGGGTGAGGCCGGTGTCGACGCCTACCTGTGGGTGAAGCTGCCGGGGGAGTCGGACGGCTGCAAGGGCGCGGCCGGCACGTTCACCCCCTCCTACGCCTACGACCTGGCACGCTGACCGCATCCATCGGCCCGGACTGGACGCGGTGGCGGATCTGCGGCCGCTGCGCGAGGGGCCACTCGACACCGCCACCACCATCGCACTCACCCTGTTCGTCCCGGCCCGCGGTGGCGGACCGACGTCCCACCTCCTGTGTGCCGGCGATCTGTACGGCCCCGGCTGCCCGCGCGAACTCCCGCATCGGCAGCATGGTCCGGAACGCCCTGCAGCGGATACGCCGAGCGACGACGACCGTACCTCCAAGGGGTAGCGCAGGGGCTGCTGGAACCGGTAATGAGGTGGTGTCGTCGGGAAGTTGACGGGTCATCGGTAAGACGGGGGCACGGGATGGATCCTGAGTTGGTGGCGCTGGCGTCTGCGGCGGCCACGACGGTGGTGCAGTTGCTGGCAACGGCGGGCTGGGAGCAGGCACGGGCCGCGGTGGGCAGGCTGTGGCGGCAGGTGCAGCCGGAGCGGGCGGACGCGGTGCGCGCAGCACTGGAGGAGTCCCGCTCCCGGGTGCTCACCGCCCGGGACGGCGAAGACGGGCAGGCCGAACGGGAGCTGGTCGGTGAGTGGGAGGGCCGGCTGGCCGCGCTGCTGACAGCACACCCGGCAGTCGCCGCCGAACTGCGCCGACTGCTCGCTGACGAACTGGCGCCGGCCCTGGCCCGGACCGCACAGCAGGGCACCACGGTCACCATGACGGCGGTGGCCAAGGACAGCGGCCGTATCTACCAGGCGGGACGGGACCAGCACATCACGGAGAGGTGATCGATGGGCCCCGACGAGCAGACACCCCCCGCATCGGATCCCCCGCAGCCAGCGGGCGACGGGATCCACCTCCAGGCACGCGCCACCGACCACGCCACCATCCTCCAGGCAGGCCGGGACCAGCACGTCCACTACACCGACGGCGCGCACGAGCAGCGCCGGATCGCACCCGGTGCTCCCGTGTCCGGGGCCGAGTGTCCCTACCCGGGTCTGGCCCCGTTCGAGCAGGGGCAGGCACAGTGGTTCTTCGGACGGGACCGGCTGCTCGCGGACCTGATGGCCCGCCTCGACCAGCGCCTGCGCACCGGGCGAGCCCAGGTGGTGGTGGCGCCGTCCGGTGCGGGGAAGTCGTCGCTGCTGCGGGCCGGTCTGCTGGCCGGACTCGACCAGGCCGCTCTGCCGGGGTCCGACCGCTGGCCGAAGATGCTGTTCACGCCCACCGCCGAACCCCTGCGCGCCCTGGCCACCCAGCTCGCCACGCTGACCGGTACCGACCCGGCCGCGCTGACGGCGACCCTCACCGCAGACCCGCACCAGTGCGTTCCGCTGCTGCGACGGGCGCTGGGGCACCACCACTGCGGCGGCGGGGAAAACCCCGCACGGGTCGTGCTGGTGGTGGACCAGTTCGAGGAGATCTTCACGCTCTGCTCCGACGACCGGCAGCGGCGCACGTTCGTCGACCTGCTGAGCCGGACAGCAGGCGGCCGAGCGGACGACGAGGCGGCGGCCAAGCCGGCCGGGCCCCACCCCGTGGGTCTGGTCGTTCTCGGAATCCGCGCGGACTTCTACGCCTCCTGCGTCGACTTTCCCCAGCTGCGCACCGCGTTGGAGGACGCCCCGCTGGTCGTGGGCTCGATGTCGGATCTGGAGCTGCGCGAGGCGATTCGCTTTCCCGCCCGGAACGTGGGCCTCGATCTTGAGCCCGGACTCGTCGAACTCCTCCTGCGAGATCTGGGATCCCCCACGGAGCGGGCAGGGGGAGCAAAGGAATCACCTGGAGCACAGACAGCACAGAGGGCACAGAGAGCACAGGAGGAATCCCAGGAGGAATCCCAGGAGGCACACGATGAGGCCGGCTACGAGGCGGGGCGGTTGCCACTGCTGGCGCACGCCCTGCGCGTCAGTTGGCAGCAGCGGCACGGTGCCACGCTCACCGTGCAGGGCTATCAGGCCACCGGAGGCATCCAGCGCGCCATCGCGACCACCGCGGAAGGGGTCTTCGCCCGTCTCGACGCCGAAGGGCAGCGCATCACGCAGTCGCTGTTCCTTCGGCTGGTCAAGGTCCGGGAGGGGGGCGAGGACACTCGACGGCGGCTCGCCCGCGCCGAGTTGGCCGGTGTCGACACGGCCGTCGACGCGGTCGTGGACGAGTTCACCCGAGCACGGCTGCTCACGCGCCGGCGGGACACCGTCGAGATCACCCACGAAGCCCTCCTGCACAGCTGGCCGCGGCTGCGCGAGTGGATCGACGCCGACCGCGCCGGCCGACTGACCCACCAGAACCTGGAGGAGACGGCGGCGGCCTGGGAACGCGATCATCGCGACACGTCCCTGCTCTACCGGGGCAGTCGCCTGGAAGTGGCGGGCACATGGGCGGCCACCGCCCCGCCCGGCACCCTGAGCACGCTCGCCCAGGACTTCCTGGCCGCCTGCTCACGGGCACGACGCCGCACCACGCGGATCCGCAGGACGGTGATCGCCGTTCTCGCGGCGCTCGGACTGATCGCCTCGGCCGCCGCCGCGTTCGCCTTCCAGCAGCGAGGCGAGGCGCTGGACCAGCGCGACCTCGCCGTCTACAACCGCCTGCTCGCCGAGGCGGACCAGCTGCACGACACCGATCTGTCCCTGTCCGCCCAACTCAACCTCGTCGCCTACCGGATGAGACCGGACGACGAGACCTACACCAGGCTGATCACCACCGCGGACGATCCGCTGTCCACCCCCTTGAGCGGTCACAGCGACCGCGTCACCTCGGTGGCGTACAGCCCCGACGGCCGCGTCCTGGCCACCGGCAGTTACGACAAGACCGTACGCCTGTGGAACGTCTCGGACCCGACTCGGCCCAGACCCCTGGGCGCGCCGCTCGTGGGCGACGCCGTCGCCAACGACGTGACGTTCAGCCCGGACGGGCACACGCTGGTGGCTGCGGGTGCCGATGCGCGGCTACGGCTCTGGAACGTCTCGGACCCGGCCCGCCCCGCCCCCCTCGGCACGCCCTGGAAAGCCCACGCCGCCGGGGTCTCCCAGGTGGCGTTCAGCCCCGACGGCCGACTCCTGGGCACCGGCGGCTACGACCGGACGGTGCGCCTGTGGAGCATGGCGGATCCTGCCCGGCCCACTCTCCTGGGCGAGCCGCTGACAGGACCCGAGGGAGGTGTCTGGTCGGTCGCCTTCAGTCCGGACGGCCGGACCCTGGCCATGGGGAGCGCCGACAATACGATCCGGTTGTGGAACGTGTCGGACCCGGCTCGGCCCGTGCCCCTGGGGAAGCCGCTGAAGGGCCACTCCGGCATCGTCTCGTCGGTGGCGTTCAGCCCGGACGGGCACCTGCTGGCCGCGACCAGCCAAGGCGATTCCTCGGTACGTCTGTGGGACGTGTCCGACCCGGCCCACCCCAAATCCGGCGGCGGACCGCTGCGCAAGGACAGGAACGTCATGACGCGGGTGGCGTTCAGCCCGGACAGCCGGATCCTCGCCGTCGGCAGCGGTGCCTCGGTGGTGCGGCTGTGGAACGTGTCCAATCCGGCGAGCCCCAAACTCATCGGCCGGACCCTGACCGGTCACACCAACCTGGTCGCCGCGGTGGCGTTCGCCCCGGACGGGCACACCCTGGCCACCGGCAGCTACGACGGCTCGGTCCGCCTGTGGAACATCCCCGCCACCTGGCTCATCGGCCCCGCCAACTCCGTCCTCTCCGCGGCGTTCAGCCGGCACGGGCACCTGCTGGCCACCGGCAGTTACGACAGGACGGCGCGGTTGTGGGACGTGTCGGATCCAGCCCGCCCGCAGCTCCTGGGGAAGCCGTTGACGGGTCAGGCCGGGCCGGTGTCCTCGGTGGCGTTCGGTCCGGTCGGCCGTACGCTCGCCACGGGGAGTGCCGATGCCACGGTGTGGTTGTGGGACGTGTCGGATCCCGCCCGGCCCGTGCGCCTGGGCGCATCCCTGACCAGCCACACGGGCGCCGTCAACTCGGTGGCGTTCGGTCCGGACGGCCGTACGCTCGCCACGGGGAGTGCCGATGCCACGGTGCGGTTGTGGGACGTGTCGGATCCCGCCCGTCCCCTGCGCCTGGGCGCACCCCTGACCGGCCACACGGGCGCCGTCAACTCGGTGGCGTTCAGTCCGGACGGCCGCACGCTCGCCACGGGGAGTGCCGATGCCACGGTGCGGTTGTGGGACGTGTCGGATCCCGCCCGGCCCGCTCTGCGCGTGCGGCCCCTCGCTCCCGACTCGTACGGCGTCTCGTCGGTGGCGTTCAGCCCGGACGGACACACCTTGGCCACGGGCAGCTACGGCTTCACAGCGCGGCTGTGGAACGTCTCGGTCCCGAACCGGCCCACGCTGCGCGGCAAGCCGCTGAAGGGCCATACCAGCGCGGTCTGGTCGGTCGCGTTCAGCCCGGACGGCCGGACACTCGCCACCGGGAGCTTCGACCAGTCGGTACGGCTGTGGAACGTGTCGGATCCGGACCGGCCCTCACCCCTGGGCGGACAGCTGATCGGCCACAACGGCGGTGTCTGGTCGGTGGCGTTCAGTCCGGACGGCCGGACACTCGCCTCCGGCGGCGGGGACTTCTCGGTTCGGCTGTGGGGAACCCATGCCGCCGAGGCCATCGACAGGATCTGCGCCACCACCAGGAACACGCTCACCGCCCAGCAGTGGCGACGCTACGTGGGCGACGCTCTGGCCTACCGCCCGCCCTGTGCCTGACCAGGGGGCTTCCCGATCAGACCTCCTGAGCGGTCGCTTAGTATGGGGTGTCCCCGCCGCCCCGTACCCCGCCGTTCAGGAGCCCCTCCCGTGACCGCCGAAGCCCCGATCGCCCCCGCCGTCGCCTACGGCCGGCTGATACCCGTCACCGTCCACTTCGACGACCTGGACGCGCTCGGGCTGCTTCACAACGCCCGCTACCCGTTGATGGTGGAGCGCGCCTGGACCGAGCTGTGGAACGAGCACGGTGTCCGCTTCGACGGCGACTGGGTGGCCGCCGGCGACGCCTGCAACGCCGTCCGCGAACTGCGCATCGGCTACGAGGCGCCGGTGACCCGCCCGGGCGCCTACGCCGTCCACCTCTGGCTGGAACGGCTCGGCACCACCGGCCTGACCTACGGCTTCCGGTTCTGCTCGGCCGACGGGACGCAGACCTACGCGCAGGGCGCCCGGGTCCTGGTCCGGCTGGACGCGACGACCATGCGCCCCGCGCCGTGGAGCGACGCCTTCAGGGCCGTGGGTCGGAAACTGCTGAGGCCTGCGGACTGACCTGCGTCCGGCCGCCGCGCCCGGCGGTGCGCAGCACGCCCGCGAACAGGACGAGCCCGCACGCCAGCGCGGTCACCACGCAGAACGAGACCACCAGGCTGGTCGCCTGCGCCACCCCGCCGATCAGACCGGGCGCGATCAGTCCCGAGGTGTAGGTGATCGTCGCCACGCCCGCGATGGCCTGACTGGGGTTGGGTCCGGCGTGTCCGGCCGCCGCGAAGCACAGCGGTACGACCACGGCGATCCCGAGCCCCATCAGCGCGAAACCGGCCATCGCCACCGCCGGATGCCCTGCGACGACCACCAGCAGGCCGCCCAGCACGGCGAGTGCACCGCCGGCCCGGACGGTGCGGACGGCGCCGTAGCGGTTCACCACCGCGTCGCCGCCGATCCGGGCCGCTGCCATGGTCAGCATGAACCCGGTCGTCGACGCCGCCGCCAGACCGGCCGAGCCGTCCAGCCGGTCCCGCAGGAACACCGCGGACCAGTCGAGGCTCGCTCCCTCCGCGAACACCGCGCAGAAGCCGACCGCGCCGATCAGCAGCGCCGAGCGGGGCGGCAGTGCGAACCGCGGCGGGGGCTCCTCGTCCTCGGCGGGCTGCACATCGAGCACCCAGGTGCAGGCCAGCAGGCCGAGCAGGGTGAGGGTCGCCGCGGCGAACGCGTGGTGCACGCGCGCGTCCGAGCCGAGGTGTGCGGCGAGGGTGCCTGCCGCCGAGCCGATGAGCGCGCCCGCGCTCCACATGCCGTGCAGGCCCGACATGACCGACTTTTCGAGCCGCCGCTCGACCTCGACCCCCAGCGCGTTCATCGCGACGTCGGCCATGCCGGCGGTCGCGCCGTAGGCGAACATCGCCAGGCACAGCGTGTACAGGTTCGGCGCGAGGGACGGCAGGATCAGCGACAGCGTCCACAGCGTGATCAGCCCGCGCAGGGCCGTACGGCTGCCGAAGCGGTGACTGATCCGGCCCGCCAGCGGCATCGCGCACGAGGCGCCGAAGGCCGTGAACGCCAGGGCGAACCCGAGCTGCCCCGCGCCGAGCGAGGCGTGGTCCTGGATCCATGGCACACGGGTCGCGAAGGAGCCCGTCACAGCGCCGTGCACGGCGAACACGGCCGCCACGGCGTACCGGGCGCGCCTGGCTTCGTCGCGCGAGCAGCCCACGTCGCTCATGTTCCAGCCCCTCCCCGGACGTTCCACAACCGCGCCCTCGCGGCACCGCCGTAAACTATCAGGGACCCTGCCTGATAGATAGGGAGTATGACCGCCGCCCGCATCTGGGAGGATTCCCGTCATGCCCGCATCACCGAGCACCGCCCGGGCCATCAACGACCGGCTCGCCCTGCGGTTGCTGCAGCAGGAGGGCCCGCTGACGGCAGGGCAGTTGAAGCAGCTGACCGGACTGTCCCGGCCGACCGTCGCGGACCTCGTCGACCGGCTCACCGCCTCCGGCCTGATCACGGTGGTCGGGGAGTCCGGCGAGCTGCGCCGGGGCCCGAACGCCCGGCTGTACGGCATCGTCGCCGACCGCGCCCACCTGGCCGCGCTCGACGTACGCACCGAGGGTGTCTTCGTACTGGTCTCGGACCTCGTCGGGCGGGTGCTCGCCGAGGCGTCCGTGCCGATCGGCGGGGACACCGGGACCGGGCCCGCCGTGGAGCAGGTCGTGACGGCGGTGGAGCGGACGGCGAAGGAGGCCGGCGCGGACCGGCTGCACACCGTCGGCATCGGAGCGCCGGGCCTCATCGACCCGGCCACCGGCGACCTCCGCGACTCCGGTGGCCTGCCCGCCTGGCACCGCCGCCTGGCCGCGGCCCTGCAGGAACGGCTGCCCGAGGCCCGGATCACCGTGGAGAACGAGACCAACCTGGCCGCGGTGGCCGAGCAGCGCGAGGGCGCCGCCCGCGACCGGGACACCTTCGTCCTGCTCTGGCTGGGCCACGGCGTCGGCGCCGCCGTCGTCCTCGACGGCACGCTCCGTCGCGGCGCCTCGGGCGGCACGGGTGAGATCGGCTTCCTGCCGGTCCCGGGAACCGGCTCACTGCCCTCGGCGAGAGACTGCGACGGCGGCTTCCACTCACTGGCGGGGGCGGCGGCGATCGTTTCCCTGGCGGCGGAGTGCGGCCTGCCGGTCCCGGCCACGACGGACGGGCCGGGGGCGGCTGAGGTGGTGCGGGCCGCTGTGGCGGAGGTGTCGCGGCAGCCGGTTCCGATCATTCCGCCGGCAGCGCCTCCCCCCGCCCACCGCTTCCTCCGGGCCCTGGCCGACCGGGTCGCCGTCGGGGTCGCCTCCGCAGTGGCCGTCCTGGACCCCGGATGCGTGGTGCTCGGCGGGGAGGTCGGCCAGGCCGGGGGAGCGGTACTCGCAGAGCTCGTGGCGGAGCGGCTGTGCCGTATGTCGCCCCTGCCCACCGAGGTACGGCCGAGCAGCCTCGGCGGCACCGCCGTGCTGCGCGGAGCCCTCCTGACGGCCCGGGAGCGAGCACAGGACGAGCTCTTCGCGCCGCCCGAGCGCTAGGCCTGTCCGGCGGATCGGGCCGGAGGAAATGCGCGGTGCCTGATCGGCGCCGGTGAGCGGGGTCAGGGGGTGCCCCCGCGCAGGGGGTTCCCCCCGCTCGAGCGAGCCGAGAGTGGGGAAGCGGCCAAGCCGGTCGCGCACTGGCTCGCCGAACGGAAAGCCGCGTGTGGGACGGCGAGTTGGTGCCGACCGCGGCCGGGCGGACCAGCGGGGCGGGGCCCGATCGGGCAGTACCGCACCGCCGCCCGGCGCGCCCCGCCGGGCGAGGATCCGCCGGGGCGCGCCGGAACCCGGCGCCGGAGCGGCCGCATCCGGCGAGCGACTCCACCCCGCCCCGCACTCAGCCCTGTCCGAACCTCCGCGTCAGGTACTCCTCGAAGGTCCCCTTGCCCACCGCCTGGTCCGGTGCCAGGTGGCCGCCCGTGCGGAAGGCGCGGTAGGTCTTCCCGAGGAGCGGTACGTTCGCCACGGCCCGGCGGCGGCCGGTCGCCCGTAGGTAGGCGCGGGCCAGCGAGTCGAACGACCGTACCTCCGGTCCGCCCATGTCCGGCACCCGGCCGGCCGGTGCCCCCGCGGCCAACTCGGCCAGGCGGCCCGCGACTTCGGCCACCTCCACCGGCTGGTCCGGCACCCCGGCCGGGACCAGCATGACGGGTGGCCTGGACAGGCCCTGGAAGAACATCGCCAGCAGGTCGTGGAACTGGGTCGCGCGCAGCACGGTCCAGCCGAGCCCCGACTGCTCGATCAGCCGCTCCACCGCGAGCTTGGACCGGTAGTACCCGAACGGCACCCGGTCGACGCCGACGATGGAGATGTACGCCAGGTGGCCCACCCCGGCCCGCCGCGCCGCCGCGAGCAGGTGCTGCGCCGCCTGTTCGTCGCCGCCCCGCGGACTGCTCGCGCAGTGCACGACCGTCGCCACGCCCGCGAGGGCCGCGTCGAGCCCGGCCCCGCCCTCGCGCAGGTCGACGGCGTACGGCTGGGCGTGCCGGCTGAGCACCCGCACCTCGTGCCCGTCCGCCCGCAGCCGCTCGGTGACGAGCCTGCCGAGCGTGCCGGTCCCGCCGGTCACCAGGATCGTGGTCATGCTGTTTCCGTCCCTCCGGACTCCGGGGAGCCCCGGACCGGAGCACCCTTCGTCAGTTGAGACCACGCAGCCCCGTGAAATGTGACAAGCCCCGCCCGGCCCGGCTACGGGCGGGTGAGCTGCCGGCGTACGTATTCCAGCTTGTCCGGGTTCGTCACGGCCCGCACCTGGGCGATCCGCCCGTCCCGCAGCTCGATTTCGGCGACCCCGACCAGCGTGCCGTCCGCCCACGCGGCCAGTCCGCTCGCGCCGTTGATCTCCACCACCGTGTACTCCAGCCCCGCGCCGAACCGCCGGCTGCCGCCCACCAGGAAGCGGACGACCTTCTCCCGGCCCTCGATCGGCCGCCGGGCCGCCGAGACCTTGCCGCCGCCGTCGCCCCACCAGGTCACGTCCGCTGCAAGCAGCTTCTCCAGGCCGGCGAGATCACCCTCCCGGGCCGCCGTGATGAACGACGTGACCAGTTCCTCCCGCCGCTCGGGAGCGGGCTCGAACCGGGACTCCGTCACGGCCACCCGCTGCGCCGCCCGCCGGTACAGCTGACGGCAGTTGGCCTCGCTCAGGTCCAGGACGTCCGCGATCTCCCGGTGGCCGTACCCGAACGCCTCGCGCAGCACGTACACCGCCCGCTCGGTGGGCGTCAGCCGCTCCAGCAGGACCAGCACCGCGAGCGAGACCTGCTCCCGCCGCTGAGCGGACTCCAGCGGCCCGAGCGCGCCGTCGGAGGTGACCACCGGCTCCGGCAGCCAGGTCCCGACGTACTCCTCGCGGCGTGCCCGGGCCGAGGTCAGCCGGTTCAGGCAGAGGTTGGTGACGGCCTTGGCGAGCCACGCCGCCGGGTGCTCGATGGCCGCGCGGTCGGCGCCGCTGAACCGCAGATACGCGTCCTGCACCGCATCCTCCGCCTCCTGTGCGGAGCCGAGCAGGCGGTAGGCCAGGCCGAACAGCCGGGGGCGGTGGGACTCGAACTCGTCGGCGAGCGTCGGCATCGTCATGGGCTCACCTTGTCAGAGCCCTGTCAGAGCCCTGACGAGACCCGGCGGCGGGCAAGGGCCGTCGTCACCGCCACCGGGCCCGCCCGCACCCTAAAAGGACTAGACCAGCATGGTCAATGGGTCCGGACCAAGGTCAACCCATGCTCTTCACGCGGCAGTTGACAGGCGCGGTACCTCCACGCAAGTCCAGCGGCATGCACTGTGAGGGAGCCCACACACTTCGCCTGTCTGGACGGCCACCCGGCGTGGCACACTGGCCCTGTACCAGAAGCAGCGCACTCCGGGGTCGGTGAAAGTCCGAACCGGCGGTTACAGTCCGCGACCCGGTCGCTTCCAGCGGCCGGTTGACCAGGTGAAATTCCTGGACCGACGGTTAAAGTCCGGATGGGAGGCAGTGCGCGGCGGGCGAGCATGCACTCATGCGCGCCGCCGACTCTGGGCTCGTCCGTATACGGACGGGTCCTTTTCGGCGTCGCCACCGGTGTGTTCACCCGTTCATTCTGTCGTCATCGACAGGCCCCGGAGTCCGTGCCCCCATGAGGCAGGAGGACCCGGGAAGTGTTCACCGGAATCGTCGAAGAGCTGGGTGAAGTCACCGCCGTCGAGAACCTCGGCGACGCCTCCCGCTTCCGGCTTCGCGGCCCCGTCGTGACCGAGGGCGCGCAGCACGGCGACTCCATCGCCGTGAACGGGGTCTGTCTCACCGTCGTGGACCACGAGGGCGACGAGTTCACCGCCGATGTCATGGCCGAGACCCTGAACCGCTCCAGCCTGGGCGCGCTCGCCGTCGGCTCCCGCGTCAACCTGGAGCGCCCCACCGCCGTGGGCGCGCGCCTCGGCGGGCACATCGTGCAGGGGCACGTCGACGGCACCGGGCAGGTGCTGGCGCGCACGCCGTCCGAGAACTGGGAGATCGTCAAGATCTCGCTGCCCGCGGACCTCGCCCGCTACGTCGTCGAGAAGGGCTCCATCACCGTCGACGGCATCAGCCTCACCGTCGTCGAGGCCGGCCCGGACCACTTCACCGTCAGCCTCATCCCGACCACCCTCGACCTGACCACGCTCGGCCACAAGCAGCCCGGCGACCCGGTCAACCTCGAGGTCGACGTCATCGCCAAGTACGTGGAGCGGCTGCTCGCGGCCGGTCAGGGGGCCGGCCGGTGAACTGGCTCAACTCCCAGGCCTTCACCCTGTTCGGCCAGCACATCATCTGGTCCGACATGGTGGGCAACATCCTCGGCCTCATCACGCTGGCCCTCGGCTGGCGCCGTTCCCTGCTGACCTGGCCGGTCCAGTTCCTCTCCGGTCTCGTCCTCTTCTCCGCCTTCTACGGCCATCTGGCCGGCAGCGCCGGCAAGCAGGCCGTCGTCATGGCCGTCGCGCTGTACGGCTGGTGGCAGTGGCAGCGCACCAAGGGCCGGTCCGAGGACGGCCACATCGCCCCCCGGTTCGCCACCTGGCGCGAGCGCGCGGCCATGGTCGCGGCCGCCGCGGCGGGCACTGTCGCCGTGGCCCTGCTCTTCAAGGCCTACCCGACCCTGTCCTGGGACCCCTGGCCGGACGCCTACATCTTCGTCGGCACCATCGTCGCCATGTACGCCCAGGCCAAGGGCATGGTCGAGTTCTGGTTCGCCTGGCTGCTCGTCGACCTCGTCGGCGTACCCCTCAACTTCGCCAACGGCTACGCCTTCTCCGGTTTCGTCTACGTCATCTACGGCGCACTCGTCCTGTGGGGCATGCGCGACTGGTGGCTGCGCTCGAGCAAGAGCCCGCAGCCCGTTCTGGAAGGAGCGCCGGCATGATCTCGGCATCCCTGCTCCACGGCACCGACCGCATCGAGGACTTCAGGCTCGACCCCGTCGAACAGGCCATCGCCGACATCGCGGCCGGCCGGCCGGTCGTGGTCGTCGACGACGAGGACCGGGAGAACGAGGGCGACCTCGTCATCGCCGCCGAGAAGGCGACCCCCGAGCTCGTCGCCTTCATGATGAGCGAGTGCCGGGGCCTGATCTGCGCCCCCATGGAGGGCGACGAGCTGGACCGGCTGCGGCTGCCGCAGATGGTCGAGGACAACACCGAGTCCATGAAGACCGCGTTCACCGTCTCCGTGGACGCCTCCGCCGCACACGGCGTGAGCACCGGAATCTCGGCCGCCGACCGCGCGACGACGCTTCAGCTGCTCGCGGGCGGCACCTGCGAGGCATCCGACTTCGTCCGCCCCGGCCACATCTTCCCGCTGCGTGCCAAGCCCGGCGGCGTCCTGGTCCGCAACGGCCACACCGAGGCCGCCGTCGACCTCGCCCGGCTCGCGGGCCTGCGCCCGGCCGGTGCCATCGTGGAGATCGCCGGCGAGGACGGCCGGATGCTGCGCCTGCCCGAACTGATCCCGTTCGCCCGCAAGCACGGCCTGACGATCATCTCCATCGAGGACCTGATCGCCTACCGCCGCAGCAGCGAGCCCACCGTCCGCCGCGAGGCCGAGACCCGCCTGCCCACCGCGCACGGCACCTTCACCGCCTACGGCTACCGGTCCACCGTCGACGGCGTCGAGCACGTCGCCCTCGTCCACGGCCGGATCGGCGACGGCGAGGACGTCCTGGTCCGCGTCCACTCCGAGTGCCTCACCGGCGACGTCTTCGCCTCCCTGCGCTGCGACTGCGGTCCCCAGCTGGACACCGCCCTGGAGCGCATCCAGGAGGAGGGTCGCGGAATCGTCGTCTACCTGCGCGGACACGAGGGACGCGGCATCGGCCTGCTGTCCAAGCTGCGCGCCTACGAGCTTCAGGAGCAGGGCCGCGACACCCTGGACGCGAACCTCGAACTCGGCCTGCCCGCCGACGCCCGCGACTACGGCGCGGGCGCCCGGATCCTCGCCGACCTCGGCGTACGCAGCGTCCGCCTGATGACCAACAACCCCGACAAGACCGACGCGCTGCTGCGCCACGGCCTGAAGGTCACCGGCCGCGAGCCGATGCCCGTCCAGGCCGGCGAGCACAACCTCCGCTACCTGCGCACCAAGCGGGACCGGATGGGGCACGACCTGCCCTGGCTGGACACGCCCACCGTGTCCACCTGCGGCAACCAGTAAGCAAGAAGGCACTTAGGAGAGACGTGAGCGGCAAGGGTGCACCGGAACTGTCCGTACGCAACGCGAGCGACCTCAGGGTCGCCGTCATCGCGGCGCAGTGGCACGAGAAGGTGATGGACGGTCTGGTGAACGGCGCCCTGCGCGCCCTGCACGACCTGGGAATCGACGAGCCGACCCTCATCCGGGTCCCCGGCAGCTTCGAGCTGCCGGTCGCCGCCAAGGTCCTCGCGGGCCGCGGCTACGACGCGGTGGTCGCCCTCGGTGTCGTCATCCGCGGCGGCACCCCCCACTTCGACTACGTGTGCCAGGGCGTCACCCAGGGCCTCACCCAGGTCTCCATCGAAACCGGGGTTCCCGTCGGCTTCGGCGTGCTCACCTGCGACACCGAGGAGCAGGCGCTGGACCGCGCCGGTCTGGAGGGCTCCGACGAGGACAAGGGGCACGAGGCCGTGACGGCAGCGGTGGCGACGGCAGCCACGCTCCGCTCAGTATCTGAACCCTGGCACTGAGGTAACACACGGAGCGCGTAGGGTGGGGCTCACCATGTCCAAGAAGACGTTCGAGCAGCTCTTCACCGAGCTGCAGCACAAGGCCGCCCACGGCGATCCCGCCACGTCCCGCACCGCAGAGCTGGTCGGCAAGGGCGTCCATGCCATCGGCAAGAAGGTCGTCGAGGAGGCCGCCGAGGTCTGGATGGCCGCCGAGTACGAGGGCAAGGAGGCGGCCGCCGAGGAGATCTCGCAGCTGCTCTACCACGTCCAGGTGATGATGGTCGCCCGCGGGATCTCCCTGGACGACGTCTACGCCCACCTGTAAACCCCACCCTCTGCAGAACCACGTCCCCCGAACGCGAAGGAAGCCGACCTCATGCTGCGCATCGCCGTCCCCAACAAGGGTTCACTGTCCGGCCCTGCGGCGGAGATGCTGCATGAGGCCGGCTACCAGCAGCGCCGCGAGTCCAAAGAGCTGCGGATCGTGGACCCGGCGAACGAGGTCGAGTTCTTCTACCTCCGCCCCCGCGACATCGCCATCTACGTCTCCTCCGGCCGCCTCGACATCGGCGTCACCGGCCGCGACCTCCTGGTCGACTCCGGAGCCGACGCCGAGGAGATCCTGCCGCTCGGCTTCGCCCGCTCCACCTTCCGCTTCGCCGCCAAGCCGGG
The DNA here is from genome assembly GCF_001513965.1 of Streptomyces cellostaticus. GTDB lineage: Bacteria > Actinomycetota > Actinomycetes > Streptomycetales > Streptomycetaceae > Streptomyces > Streptomyces cellostaticus. The sequence continues at coordinate 344,254 of NZ_KQ948019.1, forward strand.
CACCGCGAACGGCGTCGAGGACCTGAAGGGCAGGACGGTCGCCACCTCCTACGAGGGCATCGTCGCCGGGCACCTCGCCGACAGCGGCGTCGACGCCTCCGTCGTCCACCTCGACGGCGCCGTCGAGACCGCGATCGAGCTGGGCGTCGCCGAGGTCATCGCCGACGTGGTCGAGACCGGCACCTCGCTGCGCAACGCGGGCCTGGAGGTCTTCGGCGAGCCGATCATGAAGTCCGAGGCCGTCGTCATCCGCCGCACCGGCGCCGACGGCGAGGAGCCGAAGGTCCAGCAGTTCCTGCGCCGCCTCCAGGGCGTCCTGGTCGCGCGGACGTACGTGATGATGGACTACGACTGCCGGGTCGAGCAGCTGGAGAAGGCCGTCGCCCTGACCCCGGGCCTGGAGTCGCCGACCGTCTCCCCGCTGCACAACGAGGGCTGGGTCGCTGTCCGTGCCATGGTTCCGGCCAAGGAGGCGCAGCGGATCATGGACGACCTGTACGAGATCGGCGCCCGGGCCATCCTGACCACGGCCATCCACGCCTGCCGCCTCTGAGGGGCCGTACGACCATGTCCGACCAGACCCCCCTGCCCGGCCTTCCCGTCACCTTCCGGCCGGGCCACACCCGGGCGATCCTGCTCACCGCCGGTGCCGCGATCTTCCTGGTGATCTCCGGGATCGCGATGCTGCTGGAGCAGCTCGGCCCGGGGGAGCGGCTCAGCTTCATCATCACCGGCGGGCTCATCTTCTGGGTGCTGGCCCAGCTGGCCCGGGTGAAGGTCGTCGCCGACGACTCCGGTGTCACCGTCGTCAACATCGCCAGCAAGCGGCGCCTGGCCTGGGCGGAGATCCTCCAGGTGAACCTCCGGCCGGGCGACCCCTGGGTGTTTCTCAACCTCAGCGACGGCACCAGCCTGCCCGCGCTCGGCATCCAGCCGGGCATCGCCAAGCAGCGCGCCATCGCCGACGCGAAGGCTCTCCGGGCGCTCGCCGAGGTCCACTCGACGGCGGATCTGCCGTAGAGGGCCATGTCTTGATTAATCTGTTGGCGGAGGCGTTTTCGGAGCGCCTCCGCCACTGATGTGCCACCCGGTCCTCAGAGGCCCCCTGCTACCCGAGGAGTGACTCCCTCCAGCGATGGACGGATCGTCCTGTAGTACCTGCGCCGCCCCCTCCCGACATACCGAGGCGGCGGCATGACCATCCCCCTGCTGCTCCTCGGAGCCGCGTTTTTGCTGATCCTCGCCAACGGCTTCTTCGTGGCGGCGGAGTTCGGCCTGGTGACGGTCGAGCGCCCGGACGCCGAGAAGGCGGCCGCCGACGGCGACAAACGCGCCCGTACGGTCGTCGAGTCGCTGAAGGAACTCTCCTTCCAGCTCTCCGGCACCCAGCTCGGCATCACCATCACCTCCCTCGTCGTCGGCATGCTCGCCGAACCGGCACTCGCCGGGCTGCTGCGCGGCCCGTTCGTCGCGCTCGGCATCCCGGACGGTGCCGCCTCCGGTGTCGCCGTGGTCGTCGGCATGCTGCTCGCCTCCGCGATCCAGATGGTGATCGGCGAACTCGTGCCCAAGAACTGGGCGGTGTCCAAGCCCTTGCAGGTCGCCCGGTTCGTGGCCGGGCCGCAGCACCACTTCGCCCGCCTGTTCCGCCCGGTGATCGCCGCGCTCAACACGGTCGCCAACCGGCTGGTGCGCGCGCTCGGCGTCGAGCCCGCCGAGGAACTGGCCTCCGCCCGCACCCCGGGCGAACTGGTCTCCCTCGCCCGGCACTCGGCCCGGGCCGGCGCCCTGGAGCAGGACACGGCCGACCTGTTCGTCCGCACCCTGTCCCTGGGCGACCTGACCGCGCAGCACGTCATGACCCCGCGCGTGAAGGTCAGCGCCCTCCAGGACTCGGCGACCGCCGAGGACGTGGTCAACCTCACCCGGGCCACCGGCCTGTCCCGCTTCCCCGTCTACCGGGAGAAGATCGACGAGATCGTCGGCATGGCCCACCTCAAGGACGCGCTGGCGATCCCCCCGTACGACCGGCTGCGCACCCCGGTCGGCCGGATCGCCCGCAAGGCGCTGCTGGTCCCCGAGACCCTGCCGGTCCAGCCCCTGCTCGCCCGGCTGCGCAGCGAGCAGCCCATCGCGGTCGTCGTGGACGAGTACGGCGGCACGGCCGGCGTGGTCACGCTGGAGGACATCGTCGAGGAACTCGTCGGCGAGGTCCGTGACGAGCACGACGGCCACGACGTGCCCGAACTGGCCGCCGCACCCCCCGAGGACGGCAGGCCCGCCTGGGACGTGGACGGCAGCTGCCGCGTCGACATCCTCCTGCGCATAGGTCTCGACGTGCCCGAGGGGCCGTACGAGACCGTCGCCGGCCTGGTGGCCGACCTGCTCGGCCGCATCCCGGCCCCCGGCGACCGGGCGGAACTGCCCGGCTGGCGGCTGTCCGTCCGCCAGGTCGGTCACTACCGCGCCGAACGGGTCCGCCTGGTCAGGACGGTCCCGGCGGTGAACGTCATGGAGGCCGTCCGATGAGCGTCCTCCAACTGGTCTTCGCCGCGCTGCTCGTGCTCGCCAACGGCTTCTTCGTCGGCGCCGAGTTCGCGCTCGTCTCCGTCCGCCGCAGCCAGATCGAACCGCTCGGCACCGCCCGGGCCCGCCAGGTGCTGTACGGCCTCGAGCGGCTGCCGCAGATGATGGCCGCCGCGCAGTTCGGCATCACCGTCTGCTCCCTGACGCTCGGCGCGGTGGCCGAGCCGACCGTGGCCCATCTGCTGGAACCGGTGTTCGAGGCGATGCACCTCCCGGACGGCGTGATCCACCCGCTGGGGTACGTGATCGCGCTCGCCGGCGTGGTCTTCTTCCACCTGGTGATCGGCGAGATGGTCCCGAAGAACCTCGCGATGGCGGCCCCGGAGAAGGCCGCGCTGTGGCTCAGCCCCGGCCTGGTGTACTTCGCCCGGCTGTGCAGGCCGATCACCGTGGCCCTCGGCGCCTGCGCCCAGGGCATCCTGCGGCTCTTCCGCGTCGAGCCCAAGGACGAGGTCGAGGCGGTCGTCACCAGCGAGCAGCTGAACCGGCTGCTGGAGGACTCCGGCCAGGCGGGCCTCCTCGACCCCGAGGAGCAGGAGCGGCTGGAGGACGCGCTGGAACTGGGCTCGCGCCCGGTGACGGACGTCCTGCTGCGGCGCGAGTCCCTGGTGACGGTGGCTCCGTCGGTCACACCGGGAGAGATCGTCCGGCTGACGGCCCGCACGGGCTACTCCCGCTTCCCGGTGGCGGTCCAGACGGGCGCCTTCATGGGATACGTCCACGTCAAGGACGTCCTGGACCTGGAGGACTCCGAGCGTGCCGTCCCCCAGCACGTCTGGCGTCCGATGACGACCCTGCGCGCGGAACTCCCGCTGGACGACGCCCTGACGGTCATGCGCCGGGCAGCCACCCACCTGGCCCAGGTCGCGGATGCCTCCGGCAAGGTGCTGGGGTTGGTGGCCCTGGAGGACGTACTCGAGCTGCTGGTGGGTGAGGTACGGGACCCGGCGCACAGGCCGACGCCGGAGCCGAAGCTCTCCGAGCCGAGGGCAAGCGGAGAACCGGAGGGGGCACTGGCCACTTAGCGCCGTCCCCGTCTGCGGGGCGCGCGGGGGCTGATCGCGCAGTTCCCCGCGCCCCTCAGGGGGCGCATCGGCACCCCGCCGGCGCGGGCGAGCGAAGCCCAGCCCCGGCGCACAGCACTTACATGGCCGACGGATCCTGCGGCCCCCGCCCCGACAGCACTTCCCCGTACGCCTGCATCAGGTCCGGCAGACGCAGCGTGGCCAGGTCCTGTCGGGACAGCACCCCGGGATACGTCGACAACCGCAGATCCCGGTACGCACAGCTCTTCTCGTACAGCGTCCGCAGAAACCGCCCGTTGCCCAACTCGTCGATCCACCCCTGATCCACCACGTGCCCGGCGATGGACCGCAGCTCCTCCAGCGCCTCCTCGTCCCACAGATCCCCGTTCTCCGCCGCCAGCACCTTGCCGATCTCGGTGAGTTCCAGCGGCCGGTAGGAGGGGAAGTCCACCCGCGAGGTGAACCGGGAGGAGAGCCCGGGGTTGGCGGCGAGCAGCCGGTCCATGCCCTCCGGATAGCCGGCCAGGATCACCACCAGGTGGTCCCGGTTGTCCTCGGCCCGCTTCAGCAGCACCTGCAACGCCTCGTCGCCGTACGCGTCCCCCTTGCCGTACCCGGAGTTGGACAGCGAGTACGCCTCGTCCACGAACAGCACCCCGCCGATCGCGGAGTCGATCAGCTCGTTGGCCTTCACGGCCGTCTGCCCCAGATACTCGCCGACCAGATCGGCCCGCTGGGCCTCCACGAGGTGGTCGCCGCCGAGCAGTCCCAGCGCGTAGAAGACCCGGCCCAGGATCCGCGCGACCGTGGTCTTCCCGGTGCCCGAGGGACCGGAGAAGACGAAGTGCCGTTTCGGCGGCTGCACGGGCAGGCCCTGCCCGGCCCGCAGCCGGGCCATGTTCAACTGTGCGGACAACGCCTTGACCTGGCGCTTGACCGGCTCAAGACCCACCATCCGCTCCAGCTCGGCAAGCGCCTCCTCGAGCAGCGCGGGGTCGGTCGGGCCGGCCGGAAGGGGTGAGGACGGCGACGGCACACCGCTCTTCACCCGCACCGCCGGATCGGAGACCGACGGGAGGGGCCCGGTCGGCAGGTCGGGCTCCGGCAGCCGCAGGTCCCGCCCCTCCCCGCCGAAGAGCGGATCGAGCGTGTCCGGCCCGTCCACCGTGTCCTGCCCGGCGCCGGTCAGCGTGATCGCCGCGAAGTCGGCCGCATCGTCGTACCCGTCGCCCTCGGCGATGGCGGCGAGCCGGGCCGTGGTGTCCATGAAGGCGGGATCCACCCGGTGCACGGCCCGGTACAGCGGCAGCGCCGCGGCACTGCGCCCCGTGCCCTCGTGCGCCCGCGCCAGCCAGTACCGCAGCTCCTTGCGCTGCGGCTGCTCGCTGCGGCAGCGCATCAGGGCCGCCGACAGCAGCGGCTCCGCCTGCCCGTACGTCTCCAGCCGCACCCGGGCCATGCCGCCGAACAGACCCGCCTCGATGCCGAGCATGGGATCGTCCAGCAGCGGGTCGGTGTGCCGGACCAGCTGGTCCCAGTCCTTGACCAGATAGGCGCGGCAGGCGTGCAGGAAGCGCACCTGCGGATCGGTGTCCACCGGGGGCAGCCCGGCCAGCGCCCGGTCCAGCTCCGGGACGTGCCGCCCGTCCAGCCAGTGCGAGGCGTGCGCCAGCAGCAGATCGCGCGGGCTCTCCAGCACCGGCTGCACCCACCAGCCCAGCCAGTACCAGGAGTTGAGGCTCCGGCGGTGCCGGGTGCGCTGTTCCCCGAAGCGGTCCCGGTGCCGGAACATCCTCAGCAGTGCGGTCGTCGTGTCGACCCGCAGCGCGTGCAGCCCGAGCCAGGCGTCCGCCATCCCCGGATCCATCCGTACCGCGGCGCGGAACTCCTCCTCCGCCTGCGGATAGGCACCCATCGTGTAGGCGTCCACGCCTCGCAGCCAGGCGAGGTCGGCGGGGGCCTCGGGGCCCTGCGTGCCGAAGTCCATCACGTCCCCCACAGACCGTGCCCCCGTTGGTTCACCACCGGGCAGTCGCCCGGCGGCCGCCGCGGTCGAACCGCTGTGCCGCGGACCGGAGTTGCAGGTGCGCGAGGCAGCCGCTCGAAGGTCGCACCGAGGGCATCGTACCCGTGGGACGACCGCCCGCCGAAGGGTGCCGCACGGGCCGTTTGACGAGGTGGGAGCAGACGGGGCGCACACGCGCCGGTGACCGAGGGTGAGCGAATCGGTGCGCGGGGCGCCCGGAAAACAGGCTCAGGGCAGAACGAAGCCCCCGATCACGGGGGAACAACCGGGGGCTTCGCGTCTGTGGGGCGGCTCCGAATGGCCGCACATTGAGAACGTAAGACCTGTACGGCCCCCGGGTCAAGCGGCGTCGAGGCACTCAAAGAAGTTCCCCCGCAAGGGTCTTCACGAGTTCAGCACACTGCGGACGGTCCATCACGGTGGGTGACCTCGTGGTCCGGTCCAACCGTCGTCGCAGGCCCCGGCAGCACCTCGTACCCCTCCGGTGTCTGGAGTACCAGAAGATCGGCATGGGGGCGCGAAGGGTCGGCGGTGAAGTGCGCGCGCTCCGCCGCGACCCACCCGGACCAGAACTCCCGCTGCTCCGCACCGTCCCGCTGCCGTCCGCGTGCCCAGGACTCCTCGTGGGGCAGCTCCATCCACAGCAGCCGCGCCAGATACGGGCGCAGTGCCCGGCGTCCGGCGCCGACCCCCTCGATCACGACCACGGGAGCGGGCGGCAACGGGCGCGGTGCGCCGAACGCGCGGGCGCGCCAGTCATAGGGGGTGTAATGCGCGGTCTCGCCGCGGGAGAGCGGGCCGATCACCTGGGACAGGAGCCGCTCGGTCCAGTCGAAGAGCTGCTCGTGGCTGGCGATGTCGTCCAGGTGCAGCACCGGTGCCCCGTCCAGCGCGGCGGCCAGGCGCCCGGCGAAGGTGGACTTTCCGGAGCCGGCGTGCCCGTCGACAGCGACGAGCCGGACCGCTCCCAGGGAGGGGGGAAGCCCGCGCAGCCGGGCGGCGAGGTCGTGAATGGCGATTCCTGAGGTGTGGTGCCGTGTGGGGTGTTTTCCGGAAACAGTCTAGTAGTGGCCCATAGTGACTGGACCAGTGGGCCGGGAAACGTCACTTCTTGAACCACTGGCTGTCGGCCGGTCAATCAAACGGATTAATCCGCCGAATCGGTTGACCGATATGTGAAACCCGGCTGTTCCCGGTGAGCCGACTGGTGAGTAAGGTGCCTCCTGCGCAACTGCGATGCGCCATACGGGGACGGACAGGGGAACATGGCCGCGGGGTTATTCGAAGGGCACTATGTATGGCATCCGGCGGCCGACGACCGTGGCCTGGCGAGCGTATGCGTCGATGTGCGCGCCGGGCGTTATCTGAGCGCCTGCGAAGCCCTCGCCGAGACCCGTTCCGACTTCGCCCTGCGCGCCCACCGCTCGCTGGTGCTGGCCTCCGAGGCGGCCGGGACGGACCTCGTCGAGCGCTGGCTGGCCGAGGAGCCGACGCCCGAGGCGGCGCTGATGTGGGCCCGGGTGGCGGTGCAGCGGGCGATCCGCGCCGCCGACGCGCGCGACGAGCGGGCCGAGGCACTGGAGCGGATCGCGCTGGCCGCCTGCGACCGGGCCGCCGCCACGGCCCCCGAGGACCCCACCCCCTGGGTCGCGAAGCTCGCCATGGCCCGGCTGCACCGGCTGCGCGACCCCGCCCCGCAGGGGCTGCTCACCGCACCGCGCGGCCCCTGGCGGCTGTTCGCGCACGTCCTGTCCCTGGACCCGTGGCACCGCGAAGGCCACCACCGCTTCCTGTCGTGCTTCTTCACCCGCTACGGCGGCTCGGTCAACGCCGCCTGGGACGTGGCCGCCTTCCTCAGCCAGCGGGCGCCCGCCGACTCCGCCCTCAGGCTGCTGCCGCTGGTGGCCCTGGTGGAGAGCTACAACCCCACCCAACTGCTCGCCGACCGCGTCTGGGAACAACCTCAGTGGCGCTCCACCGCACTGGCGATCTACCACAACTGGCTGCCCGCGGTGGCCGATTACCGCTTCACCCCGGTGCTCGACCTGGCCTACCTCGCGCATGCGCTGGTCATGGGCCAGCGCGAGTTCGAGGCCCGGGCGGTCTTCGCGGCGATGGGCCCGTACGCCTCGCGCATGCCCTGGAGCGCCTTCGGCGACCCCGCCGAGCAGCTCTCCCGGGCCCGCCGCGCCTGCGGCCTGCCTGTCCCGGGACCTGCCTGACCCCCCCCGCACCTGCTCTGCCCCCCCACCAAGAGAAAGGTCGATCAGTGTCGGAACGGATATCGGCTCCACGGGCGAAGGCCCGCGGGGGAGAAGACCCGGCCGCCCTCGACGACGACGCGACCCTGCATGCGATGGGCTATCCGCGGAAACTCACCCGGCGCTTCCAGGCGTTCGACAATTTCGCGATCTCCTTCACCATCATCAATATCCTTTCGGGTATTTTCTCGTCCTTCGGATACGGTATGAACGCGGGCGGCCCCCGTATTCTGGTGTTCGGCTGGATAGGCGTCTCCGTCATGGTGCTGTTCATCGCCGCGGCCATGGCGGAAGTCGCCTCCGCCTATCCGACGAGCGGTGCGCTGTATTTTTCCGCCGGTAAACTCGCCAAGCGGCACAAGGGCGCCTGGTCGTGGTTCACCGGCTGGCTGAACTTCGTGGGACAGATCGGCGGCACCGCGGCGACCGGCTATGCGGCCGCGACCTTCGTCCAGGCTTTCATCGCCCTGCAGTGGCCCTCGTACCGGGCGACCGCGCACCAGACGGTCCTGATCACGGCCGTGATCATCGTGCTGCAAGGCCTTGCCAACACCTACACCGTCCAGCTGGTCGCGGTACTGAACCGGATTTCCGTGTGGTGGCTGCTGATCGGACTCGTGGTGATCGTGAGCACACTCATAGTGATGCCCGATCATCATCAGTCGGCTTCCTTCGTGACGCATTTCGAGAACAACACCGGCTTCACGAGCGGCCTTTACGGCGGCATGCTCGGTCTGCTGGTCACCAGCTGGACCTTCACCGGGTTCGACGGCAGCTTCCACATGTCCGAGGAAACGGTCCGCGCGACGGTCAACGCCCCCAAGGGGATCACCCGCGCCGTCGGCTATTCGGCGATCACCGGTCTCATCCTGATGCTGGCACTGGTCTACAGCATTAGTGACTACAACAAGGTGGCGAGCTCCTCCGCCCCACCCGTCCAGATTCTCATCGACGGCCTCGGCCTCGGCACTGCCAAGGTGATGCTCCTCATCGTGATCGGCGCGATGCTCTTCTGCGGTCTCGCCAACCTCACCAGCAACACCCGGCAGATCTTCGCCTTCTCCCGGGACGGCGCCATGCCCGGCTCCCGCTGGTGGCACTCGGTCTCGCTGCGCACCCGCACCCCGGTCAAGGCGGTGTGGCTGGCGGTGGGCTGCTCGCTCGCCCTGGTGGTGCCGGGCTGGTGGTCGCACACGGCGTTCACCGCCATCGTCAGCGTCAACGTGGTCGGGCTCTTCCTCGCCTACGCCGTGCCGATCTTCCTGCGGCTGCGGCTCGGCGACGAGTTCGAGGCCGGGCCCTGGCACCTGGGGCGCTGGGGCAAGCCGATCGGCTGGCTCGCGGTGACCTGGATCCTGCTCAGCAGCGTCCTGTTCATGCTGCCGCAGGCCTCGCCGATCACCGTCGACTCCTTCAACTACGCGCCGATCGCGCTGGCCGCCGTGCTGCTCGTGGCCACGGTCTGGTGGTTCGCCACCGCCCGCCGCCGCTTCCAGGGACCGGTCAGCTACGGCCGCCCCGACGAGGTCGCCGCGATGGACCTGATCTGACCGAGGTGTGCACCGGGTGCGGGTGCGGGTGCGGGTGCGGGTGCGTGGGGGCTGGTCGCGCCCACGCGGCGGAGCCGCACATCGACACAGCCCCGCGCCCCTATGGGGCGCTCGCAGCGGCACCCCGCCAGCGCCGGTGAGCGACACCCGCCCCCGGTCGGCACGCTCACGGGCGCCCCTCCAGTGGCCCAGACCAATATTCGTGGCGTGGCATGCGCCGAAGTGCTGGCAGGGGCATGCCGCCTGCTCCATAGTTGGCGCACAACCGTGCACCGGCCCCGCCCCGACCCGGACCCCTGGGGGTAACCGCGCCCATGAGCAGAGCCCAGCAGCCCTCGCGCAGAACCGTCCTCGCCGCCGCCGTGGCCGCGGCGGTCTCCTCAGGAGCCGTACCCGCGGCCGCCGCCACCGCACCGGCGCCCGACGCCGACGACCCCGGCCAGGCCGTGGCCCGCCCCGTCGACTACCACGCCTGGACGACGTACCGCGACTGGCGCTGCGGCACCGCCCAGGGCGTCCGCGCCGTCCACGGCCCCCGCCCCGGTGTCGTGATCGGCGCCCCCGAGGGCTCCACCGACTACACCGACCCGCACACCGGAACCACCGCCACCTGGGAGTACGCCACCTGGACCGCCCCGGTGCACCGGCTCGACGTGCCCGCGACCGAGGTCGTCGCCTCCTGGAACGCCCACACCCCGGACGGCACCTGGCTCCAGGTCGAGCTCCAGGGCACCTACTCCGACGGCACCGCCACGCCCTGGTACGTGATGGGCCGCTGGGCGGCAGGCGACCAGGACATCAAGCGGACCTCGGTGGACGGCCAGAAGGACGGCAAGAGCGCCGTCTGGACCGATACCTTCGCCATCGACGACGCGAGCACCGGCCTGCGCCTTGCCTCGTACCGGCTGCGCCTCACCCTCTACCGCAGGCCGGGCACCCGCCTCACCCCCATCGTGTGGCGGCTCGGTGCCATGGGCTCCGACATCCCCGACCGCTTCACCGTCCCGCCCTCCACCCCCGGCCTCGCCCAGGAGCTGAGCGTCCCGCGCTACTCGCAGGAGATCCACAAGGGCCAGTACCCGGAGTACGACAACGGCGGCGAGGCCTGGTGCAGCCCGACCTCCTCGCAGATGATCGTCGAGTACTGGGGCGGCCGGCTCACCCCTGAGCAGCTGTCCTGGGTCGACCCGTCCTACGCCGACCCGCAGGTGGACCACGCGGCCCGCTTCACCTACGACTACCAGTACCAGGGCTGCGGCAACTGGCCGTTCAACGCCGCCTACGCGGCCACGTTCAGGCACCTCCAGGGCGTGGTGACCCGGCTCGACTCGCTCACCGACCTGGAGACGCTGATCGCGGCCGGCATCCCGGCCATAACGTCCCAGTCCTTCCTCAGGACCGAGCTGACCGGCGCCGGCTACGGCACCTCGGGTCACCTGATGACGGTGATCGGCTTCACGGCCGACGGCGACGTGATCGCCAACGACCCGGCCTCGCCGGGCGACGAGGCGGTACGGCGGGTCTATCTGCGGCGGGAGTGGGAGAACATCTGGCTGCGGACCAAGCGGTACAACGCCTCCGGCAAGGTCGTCTCCGGCACCGGAGGGGTCTGCTATCTCTACTTCCCGACCCACCCGAACCCGCGGCAGCGCAAGGCGCTCGCGGCGGTGGGCGTGCGCTGATCCGACCTGTGTGAGCAACATCTCTGCCGCAAACACCGTCGCGGGTGGCAAGGTGGACAAATGGGTGGGGGGACTCCACTCCGTACGTCCGACCTCTGCGAGAAACCATGACCGCACACCCGGCCACCGCCACCCGTGTCCGCACCGGCGGCCCCCAGGAAGACGGCCCGAAGATCCTCGAGCACGTCATGGGCTGGGTTCTCGTCGCGGTGATCGCGATGCTCGTGACCCAGCTGGGTCTGCTCTGAGCCGACGGCCCGCGCGGCTGCGCACCGACGCTTCACCCGACCGGCCCCAGTTGTTCTGACATACTGCGAAGGTCCCGCCGACCGCCTAGACCAGGGTCGAAATTGAATATGCGTCAACAGCGTGCCGCCGTCCGTCCCCGGGTGCGCGGCACCGAGCGTTCTGTGGCGCGTCGCGCCGAACTCATCGCCATCGGGCGGAAGTTGTTCGCCGACACGTCCTACGACGCGCTGTCCATGGATGACATCGCCCGGCAGGCGCATGTCGCCAAGGGGCTGATCTACTACTACTTCCAGTCCAAGCGCGGCTACTACCTGGCGATCATCCAGGACTCCGTCGCCGATCTGGTCACCTTCGCCGCGAGCGGCCTCGAACTGCCCGCCGTGGACCGCGTCCATCGCACCATCGACAGCTACCTGCGCTTCGCCGAGCACCACCAGGCCGCCTACCGCACCATTGTCAGCGGCGGAGTCGGCTTCGACACCGAGGTGCACGCCATCCGGGACGGGGTGCGCGAGGCGATCATCGCCACCATCGCGGAAGGCGCCTACGGCCGCAGCGACATCGCTCCGCTGGCCCGCATGGGCCTGCTCTCCTGGGTGTGCAGCGTCGAGGGGGCCACCCTCGACTGGATCGACCGCCCCGGACTCTCCCGCGACACCATGCGCGACCTGCTCGTGAAGACGCTCGGCGGAGCCCTGCGCGCCGTCGAGGAACTGGAGCCGTCCTATACGGCCCCGCCGCCGGCCCGCCGCGAGGGCTGACGGCCGGGAGCGGAGGCTCGTGGTCCTCCGCTCCCAGGTCCCCCCGCTGTGGGGTCAGTTGATCGCCCTGATCAGCTCACCGTTGGCCGTGTCGCCGCTCAGCTCCCAGAAGAAGGTGCCTGCGAGGCCCTGCTGGTTCTTGTACGTCATCTTCGTGGCGACGGTCGCCGGGGTGTCGTAACTCCACCAGTCGTTGCCGCACTTGGCGTAGGCCGTGCCGCCCACTGTGCCGGTCGCCGGGCACTTGGTCCTGAGCACCTTGTAGTCGTCGATGCCCTGCTCGTACGTCCCCGCCGCCGGGCCGGTCGCCGTGCCGCCCGGTGCCGCCTGTGTGACGCCGGTCCAGCCGCGCCCGTAGAAGCCGATGCCGAGCAGCAGCTTGCCGGCCGGGATGCCGAGGCCCTTGAGCTTGGCGATGGTCGCCGAGGTGTAGTAGTTCGCCTTCGGGATGCCCGAGTACGAGTTCAGCGGGGAGTGCGGAGCGGTCGGGCCGGCCGGGTCCCAGGCGCCGAAGTAGTCGTAGGTCATGGGGTTGTACCAGTCCACGTACGGGGCCGCGCCCGCGTAGTCGGCCGCGTCGATCTTGCCGCCGCTGGTGCCGTCGGCCGTGATCGCCGCCGTGACCAGGTTCCCGGAGCCGAACTTCGACCGCAGCGCGGCCATGACGTTCTTGAAGGCCTCCCGGCCGCTGGTGTCGCAGGTGTTGCCGCAGGCGTTCGGGTACTCCCAGTCGATGTCGATGCCGTCGAAGACGCCCGCCCACTTGGAGTTCTTCACCAGGTCGTAGCAGGACTGGGCGAAGGCGGCCGGGTTCTTCGCCGCCTCGCCGAAGCCGCTGGACCAGGTCCAGCCGCCGAAGGACCACAGGACCTTCAGGCCGGAATGCTTCTTCTTCAGCTTCAGCAGCTGGTTGAAGTTGCCGCGCAGCGGCTGGTCCCAGGTGTCGGCGACGCCGTCGACGGACTCGGCCGCCGTGTAGGCGCGGTCGGTGGCCGCGTAGGAGTCGCCCAGTGCGCACTTGCCGCCGGTGACGTTGCCGAAGGCGTAGTTGATGTGGGTCAGCTTGGCCGCGGAGCCCGAGGTCTCGATGTTCTTGACGTAGTACTTGCGGTCGTAGGTGCCCCATTCGGTGAAGTAGCCGACGACCTTCGAGGCCTTGAGCTGCGGGGCCGTGGGGGCGGCCGCGGTCGCGGTGTCCGCGCCGGCCAGCAGTGCGGCGCCGAGGGCGGCGGAACAGGCGGCGGCGAGAAGCGCCCGGAACCGGGCGCGGGGGCGGTGGGGAGTGTGCATCGGGTGGCTCCTCGTGGGGGAGAGGGGAACGCGCGCCGATTGGCATGAACGCGGTAAGGCGTTGGTCATGCACAGTAGGAGGACTAGACCACTTGGTCAATGGTTCGGACCAATTTCGGGAGCGCCGGAAGTTCCCGCTGGATTCTTGAAGTAAGCGGTCGTTAACTGGTGACGTGAGGTCGCCGATCGGGCATACTCACGGCACAGAGCCGCTGGTCAGCCGCCTCCGAGACCCGGAAGCGGGCGCCTTCGGCCCACTTGGACGATCAGGCGGAGCCGCCCCCACCCGCGGGCCAGACCGCCGCTGCCCGACAGGGAGGAGACCGACGCCATGTCCGACCGCGAACCGCAGCCGGTGGAGCGTCAGCTGCCCACGGAAGAGGCGAGAGATCTGCTCGCGCTCGTCCGTGAGATCGCACAGCGCGAGATCGCGCCGAAGGCGGCCGAGGAAGAGGACGCCGGACGCTTCCCGCGAGAGATCTTCACCCTGCTGTCCGAATCAGGGCTGCTGGGCCTGCCGTACGACTCCGAGTACGGCGGCGGCGACCAGCCGTACGAGGTCTACCTCCAGGTCCTGGAGGAGCTGGCCGCGGCCCGCCTCACCGTCGGCCTCGGTGTCAGCGTGCACACGCTCGCCTCCTACGCCCTCGCCGCCTACGGCACCAAGCAGCAGCAGGTCGAGCACCTGCCCGCGATGCTCGGCGGTGGCCTGCTCGGCGCCTACTGCCTGTCCGAGCCGTCCTCCGGCTCGGACGCGGCCTCCCTGCGCACCAAGGCCGTCCGGGACGGTGACGACTGGGTGATCACCGGCACCAAGGCCTGGATCACGCACGGCGGGATCGCCGACTTCTACACCGTGATGGCCCGCACCGGCGAGGACGGCCCGCGCGGGATCACCGCCTTCCTGGTGCCGGGCGACGCCGAGGGGCTGAGCGGTGCGGCGCCCGAGAAGAAGATGGGCATGAAGGGCAGCCCGACCGCCCAGGTCCACTTCGACGGCGTGCGCGTCCCCGACGGCCGTCGCATAGGCGAGGAGGGCCAGGGCTTCTCCATCGCCCTGTCCGCGCTCGACTCCGGACGGCTCGGCATCGCGGCCTGCGCCATCGGCCTGGCCCAGGCGGCGCTGGACGAGGCGGTCGCCTACGCCACCCAGCGCCGGCAGTTCGGCCACCCCATCGCCGACTTCCAGGGCCTGCGCTTCATGATCGCCGACATGGCGACCCAGATCGAGGCCGGCCGGGCGCTGTACCTCGCGGCCGCCCGGCTGCGCGATGCGGGCAAGCCGTTCGCCAAGCAGGCCGCGATGGCCAAGCTGCACTGCACCGACGCGGCCATGAAGGTCACCACGGACGCCGTGCAGATCCTCGGCGGCTACGGCTACACCGCCGACTTCCCGGCCGAGCGCTATATGCGCGAGGCCAAGGTCCTGCAGATCGTCGAGGGCACCAACCAGATCCAGCGGATGGTCATCGCCCGTCACGTGGCAGGACCGGAGGGTCGCTGAACTGCCCCCTGAGGACCGTCGGGGCCGCCAGCCTGATCCACTCCGGGTCGTGGCGGCCCGGCAGCGTGCGGCCCCGGTCGGCCCAGGTGCGCATCAGGTCACGGTAGATGGGCGGGTCCTGCGGCAAAGGCGGCGGAACCGATTCTGCGGGGCGCGGCGCGAAGATGAGGCGCTGACGCCCGGTTGCCCAGTACGTGGGGGTCATACCCGGACAACGCGGAAGGTCCCGGGCAGGTCACCGCTCCGCTGAATCGAGCGTGAGTCCAGGGACGTCCTGTTCCCGCTCTGGCCTCCCGCGACTGTCTGACGTACCGTCAGCGAACCGTCTTCCAGGGGGTGTCCGTGGCCGACGACCGTCCCGTACCGCTCGACGAGTACCCCGTGCACCAGGTGCCGCTGTCCATGAAGCAGGTGGCGACCGGGGACCGGAACGCCTACGACCGCTGCATCTTCCACGTCTTCGACCACGCCGGCCGCGCCCTGCTCATCCTCGGCCTCGGGGCCTACCCCAACCTGGGAGTGATCGACGCCTACGCGACCCTGCGCACCGGGGACACCCTGCACGCCGTCCGCACCTCGGACGCGCTGGGCGAAGACCGGATGCGCCTTGAGGTCGGCCCGCTGCGCATCGAGGTCCGAGAGCCGCTGCGGCAGCTGCGTCTGGTCTGCGAGGACGAGCTGTCGTACGACCTCACCTGGACCGCCGCCTTCCCGGCCCTGTGGGAGCCGCACCACCTCCAGCGCCGGGGCGAGAGGCTCACCCTGGAGGGGTGCCGGTTCGTCCAGGCGGGCACGGTGGAGGGGGTGATCCGGGCGGGCGGCGCGGAGTTCGACGTCTCCTCGGAGCACTGGACCGGCACCCGGGACCGCAGCTGGGGCGTGCGGCCGGTTCCGGGCGAGGACGGCGGCCGGCTCGCCGCGGAGCACCCGACCGAGGGGTTCCACTGGATCTGGTGTCCGGTCCGCTTCGAGGACCGCTTCCTGATGGTCATCACCCAGGAGGACGCCGACGGCCACCGCTCCCTGAACGACGCAACCCTGGTCCGCCCCGGCCACCGCGACCGCCAACTGGGCTGGCCCCAGGCCGAGATCACGTACCGGCCGGGCACCCGCCACCCCGAGCGCGCCGTCATCCACCTGGGCGACCCGCGCAAACCGCAGGAGCTGGAGGTGGAGATCCTCGCCTCCTCACCGCTCGCGGTCGGCGCGGGCTATCCGCCGGCCGACGACTGGCAGCACGGCACGTGGCAGGGCCGGGGGTGGGTCGACCGTCGTACGTACGACATGGCAGCGCCGCACCCCCTCGCCGCCTATGGCGTCACCGACCACTCCGCCCGCTTCCGGATGGACGGACAGACGGGCTACGGCATCTTCGAGCACGGATCGTTCGGCCGGCACGACCCGAGCGGCTTCACGGGCTTCGACTCGGTCGCACCCTGAGGGAGGACGAGATGGCCACGGCACCGCGTCCGCGCACCGGCACCCGAGACCCCGAGGACCTCGCCCGGCGCCTCACCGCCTGGCTCGGCACCCGGCTGCCCGGGGCCAAGGCCGTCGGTGTCACCGTCCCGGCCACCAACGGCATGTCCAGCGAGACCCTGCTGTTCGACATCGAGCACCCCGAACCGCCGGTGCGCTCCTGCGCGTTGCGGCTCGCGGCGGACCCGGCGGCGTACCCCGTCTTCCCGGAGTACGACATGGCCCGCCAGTACCGCACCCTGCGGCTCGTGGCCGACCGCACCGACCTTCCGGTGCCCCGGGTGCTGTGGCTGGAGGAGGACCCGCAACCGCTCGGGGCGCCGTTCTTCGTCATGGAGAGGGTCGCCGGACGCGTACCTCCCGATGTCATGCCGTACACGTACGAGGGCAGTTGGCTGCACGCGGCGAGCGGCGCGGAGCGCGAGCGCCTGGAAGCCGCCACGGTCGCCCTGCTCGCCCGGCTGCACGACCAAGTCCCGCCGAGGGAGGCCGAGTTCCTGGCGCTGCCGGGCGAAGGCGAGGCCCTGCGCCGGCACGTGACGGCCCAACGGGCCTACTACTCCTGGGTGATCGACGGGCTCGCCCGCTCACCGCTGATCGAGGCCGCGTTCGACCGCCTGGAGCAGCTGTGGCCGCACGAGCCCGGCGCACCCGTCCTGACCTGGGGAGACGCGCGCATCGGGAACGTCGTCTACGACGGCTTCGACCCCGTCGCCGTCCTCGACTGGGAGATGGCCGCCCCGGCCCCGCGCGAGGTGGACCTCGGCTGGACCGTGTATCTGCACCGCTTCTTCCACGACCTCACGGTCGCCTCCGGACAGCGCGGACTGCCGGACTTCCTGCGCCGCGACCGCGTCGAGCACCGCTATGCACGCCTGACCGGCCACACCCCGCAGGACATGGACTTCTACACCCTCTACGCCGCCCTGCGGCACGCGATCGTCATGCTGCGCATCGCCTACCGCCAGGCGTACTTCGGTGAAGTCGCCGTTCCCGCGGACCCGGACGCACTGATCCTGCACCACGACAGCCTGCGCGCCATGGTGCAGGGCAGCTACTGGGACTGAGCCCGGCCGGTCTTCAGGGACTCAGGCGGCCTGGCGGCTCGCCGGTACGCGCATCGGGCGCGAGCCCGGGCCGCCGACGTGCGAGAAGGGCTGCGTCCGCCAGTTCAGACCCTGGGGGAGCGTGAGCAGCAGGGCGGTGTCCTGCTCCTGCGGTGTGAAGGACTCGTCCGCGGGCCGGGCCTCGGCCGCCGTGCGGCCCGTGCCCGCACAGACCGTGAGCCCGAACGGATTCCACGGCGAGGCGCACAGCGCGTGCTCCGGAAGGATCTCTTCGTCCGCCAGCAGCGCGATCGGCTGCGCGCAGTCCGGGCAGATCACCCGGTACATCTCGAAGGTGTCGTAGGCGTCGAGTTCTTCGACCTCGCAGGCGTCGGGTTCGACGCCCTCCGGCTCGGGCTCGGCGACCGGCTGCTGGCGCGTGGACGCGGAACGACCAGGGCGCTTGAGACTCTGCATGGGATTCTCCCCCTAAGGCTGGGCCGTGAAGGCACTGCGGCCTCGACCACAGCAAGCACTTCCCGTCCGCTCTCGGCGGTAATCACGAGAACATCACGGAGCCCGTTCGGGCGCTGTGGCGTTCGTCACATGCCGTGTGCAGGTGCCCGGTGCGGTGCTCTTTGTCCCGTGCCACGCCGCCCCTTTGTCCCCCCGGCGGCGCACAGCCTGCTCATGGGCACATCACAAACCGGGCATGACCTGCGTTGCCGAGGTATCCGAGGAGATCAAGCGCCCTGTAGGTTTTGGCGCCATGGAGGAGCTGGACCGTCAGATCGTGCAGCTGCTCGTCAAGGACGGGCGGATGAGTTACACAGACCTGGGCAAGGCCACGGGCCTGTCCACGTCGGCCGTGCACCAGCGGGTGCGCCGGCTCGAACAGCGTGGCGTGATCCGCGGCTACGCCGCGGTGGTCGACCCCGAGGCCGTCGGGCTGCCGATGACCGCGTTCATCTCGGTGAAGCCGTTCGACCCCAGCGCCCCCGACGACATCGCGGACCGCCTGGCCGGCGTGCCCGAGATCGAGGCCTGCCACAGCGTCGCCGGCGACGAGAACTACATCCTCAAGGTGCGCGTGGCCACCCCGCACGAACTGGAGGAACTGCTCGCCCGGCTGCGCTCCCTGGCCGGGGTCTCCACACGGACCACCGTCGTGCTGTCGACCCCCTACGAGGCACGCCCCCCGAAGATCTGAACCGGCCGCCCCGATGCCCGGCGTCCCGCGCGAACGCGAGAGACTGTCGGGCATGAGTGAGCAGTCCGCCGACCCCACGACCGTCCTCCTGCGCCGCGGAGAGGTCCACAGCCCCGCCGACCCCTTCGCCACCGCGATGGTGGTGGAGCGCGGCCAGGTCGCCTGGGTCGGTTCCGAGGGCGCCGCCGACGCCTTCGCCGACGGCGTGGACGAGGTCGTCGACCTCGACGGCGCCCTGGTCACCCCGGCCTTCACCGACGCCCATGTGCACACCACCGCCACGGGCCTCGCCCTCACCGGCCTCGACCTGTCGGATGCCCCGTCCCTGGAGACGGCCCTCGCCCTCGTGCGCGACTTCGCCGCCGCCCGCCCGGACGACCGCGTCCTGCTGGGCCACGGCTGGGACGCCGCCCGCTGGCCCGGCGGCCGCCCGCCGACGCGGGCCGAACTCGACGCGGCCACCGGCGGCCGCCCGCTGTACCTCTCCCGCATCGACGTCCACTCGGCGGTCGTCACCACGGCCCTGCTGGACCTGGTGCCCGGTCTCGGCCCGGTGGACGGCCCGCTGACCGCCGACGACCACCACGCCGTACGCGCGGCCGCCCTCGACGCCATCACCCCCGCCCAGCGCGCCGAGGCCCAGCGCACCGCCCTCGGCCACGCCGCCTCCCTCGGCATCGGCTCCGTGCACGAGTGCGGCGGGCCGAAGATCTCCTTTGAAGACGACTTCACGGACCTGCTGAAGCTCTCCGCCCAGGTGCCGGGGCCGCGCGTGATCGGCTACTGGGCCGAGCAGAACGTGCAGAAGGCCCGCGAACTGGGCGCGCACGGAGCCGCCGGCGACCTCTTCGTGGACGGCGCCCTCGGCTCGCACACCGCCTGCCTGCACCAGCCGTACGCCGACGCCGGCCACACGGGCACCGCCTACCTCGATGCCGACGCCGTCGCCACCCACGTCGTCGCCTGCACCGAGGTAGGGCTCCAGGCAGGCTTCCACGCCATCGGCGACGCCGCCGTGGGCGCGGTCGTGGCGGGCGTGCGCGCCGCCGCCGAGAAGGTCGGCCTCGCCCGCGTCCGGGCCGCCCGGCACCGCGTCGAGCACGCCGAGATGCTCACCCCCGAGACCGTCGCCGCCTTCGCCGAACTGGGCCTGATCGCCTCGGTCCAGCCCGCCTTCGACGCGCTCTGGGGCGGCGCGGACGGCATGTACGCCCGGCGTCTCGGCGCCGAGCGGGCCCGCACCCTCAACCCCTTCGCCGCCCTGCTGCGGGCCGGCGTGCCCCTCGCCTTCGGCTCCGACAGCCCGGTCACCCCGCTCGACCCCTGGGGCACGGTCCGCGCCGCCGCCTTCCACCACACCCCCGAGCACCGGGTCTCCGTGCGCGCCGCGTTCACCGCGCACACGCGTGGCGGCTGGCGGGCCATCGGCCGTGACGACGCGGGCGTCCTGGTGCCCGGCGCGCCCGCCGACTACGCCGTCTGGCGAACCGACGAGCTGATCGTGCAGGCCCCCGACGACCGCGTCGCCCGCTGGTCGACCGACCCGCGCTCCGGCACCCCCGGCCTGCCCGACCTGACCCCCGGCCGCGACCTGCCGCTCTGCCTGCGCACCGTGGTGGGCGGACGGACGGTGTTCGTACGCCCGGGCGAGTGATCTCCCGGGGTGGCGCGCCGGTGATCGTTCCCGGCCGCCGCGTCGCCCGACCTGCGCATCCTCCGGTCTCACCCCTCTCGGCAGCATGTTTGCACAGGTCAGGAGGCTGTTGACAGTCGACGGCCGGGGGCCGGTAGGTTCGGCCGAGTCCACCACCGGACGCCCGACCGGGGAGCGTTCGTGCAACTCGTCGCAGCGCCGCTGGGTCAGGGACGGTGTGCCGCACCGGGGCACCGTCACTGGGAGCCAGGCTCAGCGCCCGCGCCGGCGAGGGAACGTTCAGGCCGGTCGGCAAGGTGTGACCCGGGTGGGGCCCGGGCGCTCAGTAGACAACGGCTCTCGGGATCCGCAGCCAGCGGGTCCCAGGTCGGCCCGAAGGGCGCCGGGCCCCCATCCGCCGCGGAGGAAGGTGCCGAAAAGCACGTTCTTACCCCACTCTTGTGGAATAGACACCACCGTACGAACGTGCACGGACGTCATCGCAGGCCGCGGCCACTAAGGTGGGACGCCTGCGTACGACATGAAGGGGCAGCAGTGAACGACGGCGACGGGACCCTCGCGGCCAAGGCCCAGGGGAGGCAGTTCGGTCCGCTCGGCACGGCCTTGGTGATCATTCCGACCTACAACGAGGCGGAGAACATCAAGACCATTGTCGGCCGGGTACGCAAGGCCGTCCCCGAGGCGCACGTACTGGTGGCGGACGACAACAGCCCGGACGGCACCGGCAAGCTCGCCGACGAGCTGGCCGCCGAGGACGACCACGTCCAGGTACTGCACCGCAAGGGCAAGGAGGGCCTGGGCGCCGCCTATCTGGCGGGCTTCCGCTGGGGCCTGGAGCACGGCTACGGCGTGCTGGTCGAGATGGACGCCGACGGCTCCCACCAGCCCGAGGAGCTGCCCCGGCTGCTGACCGCCCTCAAGGGCGCCGACCTGGTGCTCGGCTCCCGCTGGGTGCCCGGCGGCCGGGTGGTCAACTGGCCCAAGTCCCGCGAGTTCATCTCCCGCGGCGGCAGTCTCTACTCCCGCCTCGCCCTCGACCTGCCGCTGCGCGACATCACCGGCGGCTACCGCGCCTTCCGCCGCGAGACCCTGGAGGGCCTCGGCCTGGGCGAGGTCTCCTCGCAGGGCTACTGCTTCCAGGTCGACCTGGCCCGCCGCGCGGTCAAGGCCGGCTACCACGTGGTGGAGGTCCCCATCACTTTCGTCGAGCGCGAACTCGGCGACTCCAAGATGAGCAAGGACATCCTCGTCGAGGCGCTGTGGCGGGTCACCGCCTGGGGCGTCGGGGACCGCGTCGGCAAGCTCAAGGGCAAGGGCAAGCAGGCCTAGCCCTGCCCTAGCCCCGCTTCCACGGCCACGGCTGATCGCCCCCTTATCCCGCGCTGAGCCGCGTCCAGGCACACTGGGGGCATGACGACTGGCGCACCCACCTCTCCGTCCACCGCCCGGCCCCGGCGCTCCCCGCTGCGCAGGTATCTGCCGCTGGGGATCGCCGCGTGGCTGGTGCTGGAGATCTGGCTGCTGACCCAGGTCGCGGGCGCGGCGGGCGGCCTGAGCGTGTTCCTGCTCCTGGTGGCGGGCTTCGTCGCCGGCTCCGTGGTCATCAAGCGGGCGGGCCGCCGCGCCTTCCAGAATCTGAACGAGGCACTGCAACGAGGCGGCTCCCCGTCCGGGAACGGGGGCGGCGGCAACGGCCTGATGATGCTCGGCGGCCTGCTGCTGATCATCCCCGGCCTGATCTCCGACGTGGCGGGCCTCCTTCTGCTGCTCCCGCCGATCCAGAAGGCCGTGAGCCGCTCCGCGGAGAGCGCCCTGGACAAGAGGCTGCGCCGGGCCGCCCCGGGCAGCTTCGGCGACGCCTTCCAGCAGGCCCGCATCCACCGCCCCGACGGGAAGGTCGTCCAGGGCGAGGTGATCAGGGACGACAGCCCCGCGCCGGGGGAGCAGTGGCCGCCGTTGACTCGGTAGGGGAAACCAGCCCGTCCGGCGTTCGAGGACGAGGCCTTTCGGGCCGATGCGGGGGTCTGGGGCCGCCGCCCAGGGCCGGCCATCTTCCACAGACTCACACGCACACATCCACCCCCGAACACACGAAACCGCGGGCGCCGTACGTCTACTCACGTACGGCGCCCGCGGTTGTCAACGTGCGCTGTATCTCCGGCCCAGCCCCGCAGGGACTACGCGGACTTGCGGCTGTCCCTGGGGTGAACCGCGATGTTCATCGCCCCAGAGCGCAGAACCGCCAGGCGCTCCTCGAGGACCTCTTCGAGCTCCTCACGGGTGCGCCGCTCCATCAGCATGTCCCAATGGGTACGCGCGGGCTTGGCCTTCTTCTCTTCAGGGCCGTCGCCGTCCACCAGGAGTGCCGGGGCCCCACAGACCTTGCACTCCCACTCCGGCGGGATCTCCGCCTCGACCGAGAAGGGCATCTCGAAGCGGTGCCCCTTCTCACATGCGTACTCCACGGCCTGGCGCGGAGCCAGGTCGATGCCGCGGTCCGTCTCGTAGCTGGTCACTACGAGGCGCGTACCGCGAAGAGCTCGCTCACTCATGAATCGTGCCTCCCGGGCTTGTCGCCCACAGGACAGGTGTCGCTGTCGTCGTCATCCGGTCAACGTCCGGTCGGCGGTAAAGATTCCCGTTCCGAGTCCCGTTCCGGGTCATGCGTCGCCGTCGTAGCCGCCCCTTGTTCTACCCACAGGCGCCCGGTTTGTCACATCTGCTAGCAGATGTCACCCAGCGTTTCGGCATCTTTGACGCGCAGTAACGGTCCGCCTGGCAGGCCAAACGCGTACACTACCGCCCTTTCGCTCTGAGTGCTAAATCCTGTCCGGAACCGGGTTGCCCGCCTCGCTGATCGCCCGCCGCACCGGAACCCGGGCGAGCAGGACGAAGCCGATGACGAAGAAGGCCACCAGCGAGATGATCGCGGAGCGGTAGCTCCCGGTCAGCTGGTAGGTCACTCCGAACAGCAGCGGGCCGAGCCAGCTCATCCCGCGGTCGCTCATCTCGTACGCGGAGAAGTACTCGGCCTCCTTGCCCGGCGGCACCAGATGCGAGAACAGCGACCGGGACAGGGCCTGACTGCCGCCGAGGACCAGTCCGATCCCGGAGGCCAGCACGAAGAACCACACCGGCGCCCCGGCGGGCAGGAAGTACCCGGCGCCCAGCGTGACCGTCCAGGCCACCAGCGAGCCGAGGATCGTCCGCTTCGCCCCGTAGGTGCGGGCCAGCCGCCCCATGCTCAGGGCACCCACCACGGCCAGCACCTGCACCAGCAGCACCGCCCCGATGAGCGTCGACTGGCTGAGGCCCAGTTCCTCGGAGCCGTAGACCGAGGCCTGGGTGATCACCGTCTGGATGCCGTCGTTGTAGACGAGGTACGCCAGCAGGAAGGCGAGCGTCAGCGGATGGCGGCGCATGTCCCGGACGGTCGCCGCGAGCTGTCGCAGCCCGTTCGAAGTGGCGCGCTCCACGCGCGCGTGCCGGTCACGCAGCTGCCGCAGCGGCACCAGCGTGAAGGCGCCCCACCACAGTCCGGCCGAGGCCAGGCAGACGCGGACCGCGGCCGTCTCGGAGAGGCCGAAGGAGTCGTGCGCCGAGTACAGGACGAGGTTGGCCACGAGCACCAGGGAGCCCGCCGCGTAGCCGAAGGCCCAGCCCCGGGAGGAGATCGCGTCGCGCTGATCGGGCGGGGCGATCTGCGGCAGGTAGGAGTTGTAGAGCATCATCCCGACCGACTGCGCCGCGTTGGCCACGACGAGGAGCACCCCGCCGAGCAGGTAACGGTCGCCGTCCAGGAAGAACATGCCCGTCGTCGCGGCCGCCCCGGTGTACGCCGCCGCCCCGAGCAGCGGCTTCTTGCGGCCCGTGCGGTCGGCCGCGCTGCCCACCAGGGGCATGACGACGACCGCCAGGATCACCGACAGGGACACCGAGTAGGCGAAGAAGGAGCCCGCCCGCACCGGGATGCCCAGCGGATGCACATAGCCGTCGGCGTCCGCCGCCTTCTCGGCGACCGAGGTGAGGTACGGGCCGAGGAACACGGTCAGGACGCTCGTCGAATAGACCGAGCACGCCCAGTCGTAGAAGTACCAGCCGCGCTGTTCGCGCCGCAGTCCGGCGGCCTCGTCGGCCGCCTGTGCCCGCACGGTGTCGGTGCCCACCCGTGCCCTCGCTTCCCCGCTGAAGTGCCGTGCGAAGGCGCGGTCCGGGTGGTCCGGGTGTCAGACCCAGACGCCGCGGTCCTCCATGACCTTGCGCAACATGTCGATGTGATCGGTCATGATGCCATCGACGCCCAGGTCCAGGAGCCGGTGCATCCGCTCCGGTTCGTTGATGGTCCACACGTGCACCTGCAGCCCGAGCGCGTGGGCGGCCCGCACGAAGCGGTGGTCGACCACCGGGACGCCCGACTGGGCCTCGGGCACCTGCGCGGCGACGGCGGACCGGCGCACCGCGGCCGGCAGCCCCCAGGAGCGCAGCCGCAGGTTGAGCACCCCGCGCGTGCCGAAGGAGGTGGCCAGCCGCGGCCCGGCCAGCCGCTGGGCCCGCAGCACCCGCGCCTCGGAGAAGGAGCCCACGCAGACCCGGTCCCAGGCCTCCGTCCGCTCGATCAGCTCCAGCAGCGGCCGCAGGGCCGGCTCCGCCTTGACGTCCACGTTCCAGCGGACCTCTGGGAAGGTCTCCAGCAGTTCCTCGAAGAGGGGGACCGGTTCCTGCCCTCCCACGCGCGCGTGCCGTACGTCCTCCCACGGCAGGTCGGCGATGCGGCCGGCCCCGTCGGTGACCCGGTCCAGCGTCGAGTCGTGGAAGGCGACGAGCCTGCCGTCCGCCGTCGCGTGCACATCGGTCTCGATGTACCGGTAGCCCAGCTCTACCGCGCGCCGGAACTGCGCCGCTGTGTTCTCCAGCCCGTCCGCCGCCCCGCCGCGGTGGGCGAAGGCGATGGGGCCGGGATGATCGAGATAGGGGTGGCGTATCGCGGTGGTCACGGACGCAGTATGGCCCCTTCCGGTTGCCCGGTGGCAACGACCGTGCTGCGCTCCGGTGCCGGAGGGGCGGCGAACACGCGCAGGAAGAACTGGGCGAGCGGGCCGATGGACAGCGCGTAGAGCACGGTGCCGACGCCGACGGTGCCGCCGAGGGCGAAGCCGGTCGCGACGACGGTGACCTCGACGGCGGTGCGGATCAGCCGGATCGAGCGGCCCGTGCGCCGGTGCAGCCCGGTCATCAGGCCGTCGCGCGGGCCCGGCCCGAAGTCGGCGGAGATGTAGAGGCCGGTCGCCACGCCGTTGAGCACGACGCCCGCGACGAGAAGGGAAGCCCGGACCGCCAGGGAGTGCGCCTCCGGGACCGCGGCCAGCGTGGCGTCCATCACGAAGCCGATCACCAGGACATTGGAGACGGTGCCGAGCCCCGGGCGCTGCCGCAGCGGGATCCACAGCAGCAGGACGGCCGCCCCCACCAGGGTCAGCGCCAGACCCATGCTGAGCCCGGTGAGTTCGGCGAGACCCTGGTGCAGCACGTTCCAGGGCTCGAGCCCGAGATCCGCCCTCACGATGAGAGCGGCACTCGCGCCGTACAGCGCAAGACCGGCATACAGCTGGAACAGACGGCGTCCGAGCCGACTGTGAGTGGACACGACATACCCCCCTGGGTGGTGGCGGTGGCCTGATGCATGACACTCTGTGGCTTGGGATGGAAACCCATCCATGGCCAATTCGGGGAAGGTGGACTGATCTCATGGCGCAGTGGACCTCAGCGGTGGGAGCCGCCCAGCTCGCCCGGCTCCTCAACTCCCAGCAGGACCGCCCGGCCGGCCCCGGCACGCGCCGTCCGCCCGCCTACCGCGCCCTCGCCGACGGCATCCGGCTACTGGTGCTCGAAGGGCGCGTCCCCGTGGCGGCCCGCCTTCCCGCCGAGCGCGAACTCGCCCTCGCCCTCTCGGTCAGCCGCACCACGGTCGCCGCCTCCTACGAGGCGCTGCGCACCGAGGGCTTCCTGGAGTCCCGGCGCGGCGCGGGCAGCTGGACCGCCGTGCCGGCGGGCAACCCGCTTCCCGCGCGGGGCCTGGAACCCCTGCCCCCGGAGGCCCTCGGCTCGGTCATCGACCTGGGCTGTGCCTCGCTCCCGGCTCCCGAGCCGTGGCTCACCCGTGCGGTCCAGGGCGCGCTGGAGGAACTGCCCCCTTACGCCCACACGCACGGCGACTACCCGGCCGGACTGCCGGCCCTGCGCTCGATGATCGCCGAGCGCTACACCGCGCGCGGGATCCCCACCATGCCCGAGCAGATCATGGTGACGACCGGGGCGATGGGCGCCATCGACGCGATCTGTCACCTCTTCGCGGGCCGCGGCGAACGCATCGCCGTCGAGTCGCCGTCCTACGCCAACATCCTCCAGCTGATGCGGGAGGCGGGCGCGCGGCTCGTGCCGGTCGCGATGGCCGAGGGGCTGACCGGCTGGGACCTGGACCGCTGGCGCCAGGTCCTGCGCGAGGCCGCGCCCCGGCTCGCCTACGTCGTCGCCGACTTCCACAACCCGACCGGCGCGCTCGCCGACGAGGACCAGCGGCGCCGGCTGGTGGATGCGGCCCGCTCGGCCGGGACCGTCCTCGTCGCCGACGAGACGATGAGCGAGTTGTGGCTCGACGACGGGTTCAAGGGCGGCGGGATGCCGCGTCCGGTCTGCGGCTTCGACCCGGCCGGCTCGACCGTCATCACGGTCGGCTCGGCGAGCAAGGCGTTCTGGGCCGGCATGCGGATCGGCTGGGTGCGGGCGGCACCGGACGTGATCCGCAGCCTGGTCGCTGCGCGTGCGTACGCCGACCTGGGCACCCCCGTTCTGGAGCAGCTGGCCGTGAACTGGCTGTTCAGCACGGGGGGTTGGGAGCAGGCCGTGGACGTGCGCCGCGTTCAGGCCCGGGAGAACCGGGATGCCTTGGTGGCCGCGGTGCGCCGCGAACTGCCCGACTGGGAGTTCGAGATCCCCCAGGGTGGTCTGACCCTGTGGGTCCGCGCCGGCGGCCTTTCGGGATCGAGGCTGGCCGAGGCGGGGGAGCGGGTCGGTGTCCGCGTCCCCTCGGGCCCCCGCTTCGGCGTGGACGGCGCCTTCGAGGGCTACGTACGCCTCCCGTTCACGGTCGGGGGAGCGGTGGCGGAGGAGGCGGCGGCGCGGCTGGCGGCGGCGGCGCGGCTGGTGGAGACCGGGGCGACGGGGGGCACGGAGCCGCCGCGCACGTTCGTGGCGTAGCCGCGCCGGCTGCCGTCTGTCCTTCGGGTGCGGGTGCGGGTGCGGGTGCGTGGGGGCTGGTCGCGCAGTTCCCTGCGCCCCTTCAGGGCGCTCGCAGCGGCGCCCCGCAAGCGCGGGCAAGCGAAATTCCCCCGCTCATCCCCAGCCGACGGCCGCCTACGAACTCTCGGCAGCCACAGCCTTCGCGGCCAACGGTTCCGTCTCCACCGGCGCGGCCTCGACGGGAGTCGTTCGCGTCGGCAGCAACCCCAGCACCGCCTGCCGGTCGGCCTCGCTGGTCGCCTCGTCGTACGGGTCCGGAGTCGAAGGCACCTGAAGCCGATGCACCGGCCCGGACCCCAGCCGCGCGTACCCCCGCCCCGGCGGCACGTGCGCCGGTGGCGTCGTGTGCGGCGGCATCCCGAGCGCCGCCGCCACCTGCTCGGGCGCCGCAGGTCCCAGCACGACACGCGCCCGGGTGTGCTGCCGTACCGCCTCGCTCAATGACCCGGCACTGTCGAACTGCTCGGCCACGGCCACGGTCACGTTCGCCGCACGGCCGTGCCGCAGCGGCACCTGGAGCAGCGCCTGCGGATCCTTGCGGCCGTCCGTCGTGGCGAGGTGGGTGAAGACGGTCGGACGGTCCAGGAGGATCCACAGCGGACGCCGGGTGTCCTCGGGCGGCAGGTCGCCCGCCTGCCGCGCCCGGTTGACGGCGATCAGTCGCCGCTCGGTCTCTTGTGCGGCCCACTCCAGGCTGGCCAGTGCCCCGGCCGGTGCACACTCCACGGCCAGTACGCCGTCCCGGCCGATCAGGCAGGCGTACTCGCCGGTGCCGCCGCCGTCGACGATCAGTACGTCGCCGTACTGGAGGGCCTGCAGGGCGATCGAGCGCAGCAGGGTGGAGGTGCCGCTGCCGGGGTGGCCCATGGCCAGCAGGTGCGGCTCGGTGGAGCGCAGGCCGGTGCGCCAGACGACCGGCGGGACGTCGCGCTGTTCCTCTCCGTAGGAGAGGGGGAGCGTACGCCGCACTTCGCTCGGGTCGGTGAAGCCGAGGACCGTCTCGCCGGGCGCGGTGACGAAGCGCTGGGCGGCGATGTCGGTGGGCAGCGGGGCGAGGGCGGTCACCGTCAGCCGGTTGCCCTCCTCGTCCCAGGCGAAGTGGTACTCGCGGCCCCGCCCGGCCTTCGCGGTGAGCAGCTGTTCGATCCGCGCGCGGGCCTCGGGCTCGCCGTCCGGGAAGTACGCGGGGTAGCGGATCACGAGGTGGCCGACGCGCCCGCCGTCGCTGAACTCGTGTGCGGCGAAGGCCTTTTCCCACTCCCCGCCGTGCGCGTACAGCGGCGCTGGATCCTCGGCGGCGGAGAAGTGCGGAACCAGGGCCTCGTACAGGGACCGGAGCCGCTCGGTCTGCGACTCGTCCGGCCCTTCGGGCGCCCGTGGGGTGCGATCGCGGCCCTGCCAGGCCGCTGCCGCCATCAGGGTGATGGCGGCGAGCAGTGGCCCGTACGGCACCAGCGCCACGACCAGGACCACGGAGGCCGCCACGAACAGCAGCGGACCGCGCTTGTCCTTGGGTGTCCCGGCCCACTTGCGCCGCCCGGCCGAGGCCAGCAGGCGCAGCCCGCGCGAGATGGTGATCAGCGGGTGGAGGACGTCGGTGGCGCTGTCGGCCGCCGTCCGGGCCAGCTCCCGGCTCCGGGCGATCTGCATCCGGGCGATCTGCGCGCTGTCTTTGCTCAGAATGCGGGGGAGAGGGCGCCGGGCCACTGTTGTCTCCTGTTGGTGCGTACGGGCTGGACGGGCGGCGTCAGAACTTGATGCCGCCGAGGAGGCTCGCCAGGCTCTCGCCGCCCGCCTTGATACTGGGAGCGATGCCCGTGCTGGCCAGGTAGAAGCCGAACAGGGCCGAGGTGAACGCGTGCGAACCCTTCAGGCCGTCCTTGCGGAAGAAGAGGAAGACGACGACGCCGAGCAGCATGACGCCTGAGATGGAGAGGATCATTCGAGTCTCCTGGTGTCGAGAGGGGACAGTCACCATGAGTACTTCCAGGATCACAGGATGTATCTATACGATAAAAGGTGCAACTGGGTGAAATCGTGAGCATTTCCCCCGGGTGGTGGAGCCGTCCATGGCCGGTTGAGCAGGGCGCTTGCATCCGGCGGGCTCTGCAGTGATCTTTACCTCGGGCACATCGGGTCATGTGAGGCGCGAGCCAGTACTCTTGCGATTCACCTGAACGGTTGTAATGAGAGGCGGTCCGGTCAATGAGCGAAGCCCCCGACCCCGAGGTCGTGGAGCTGGCGACCAAGATCTTCGATCTGGCGCGGCAGGGGCAGACCGAGGAGCTCGTGGCGTACGTCGACGCGGGTGTTCCGGCCAGCCTCACCAACGACCGCGGGGACTCCCTCGTCATGCTCGCCGCCTACCACGGTCACGCCGACGCGGTACGTGTCCTGCTCGCCCGGGGCGCGGAGGCGAACCGGATCAACGACCGAGGACAGACCCCGCTCGCGGGGGCCGTCTTCAAGGGGGAGAAAGAAGTGATCAGGGCCCTCCTGGAGGGTGGCGCCGACCCTGCCGCGGGAACTCCCTCGGCCGTCGACACGGCGCGCATGTTCGGCAAGACGGAACTCCTGGAGCTGTTCGGCGCACACTGACGCGCACGTCCTGACCAGGTACGCACAGAAAACGGGGGAGGCGGTAAAGGGCCGCCGGAAATACGGTCGCGGCAGCACACACCGCGGGTCATCATGACGACGTGATTCACGGACGCGATGGCTGGGCAGGTGTTGCCGCACCGCGCGGACCGTGATGCGGTCCGCATGGGCCACCGACGAGAGGCAGAGAGAAATGGTCTACAGCAAGCAAGAGACGGCGGGCGCTCCGACGTTGTGTCACGCGGCCAGGTAATGCGTGTTTTCCGGTTGCGTCGACGCTTGATGTGAGGCTGTTTCCCATGTTCGATCCGGTCATAGCGCCCAGCGGTACGCTGCTCGGCCTGCTCCAGCGCGGCCGCGGCGACGGCACGCTGCACGCGCTCACCGCCCCGCGCGCGGAAGCGCTCGCGGCCCTGAACCACTGTGTGCTCCGCGACCCCCGCCACGACTGGCAGGTGGAGAACCGCTCCCTGTACTACGCCCGGCTCTACCTCGACCTGAACGGCGAGCTGGACGCCGTCGAGGCGCACCTCTTCGACTCCGAGGACGTCCTCGACACCGACGAGTCCCGCACCGGCCTCGCGCTGGCCGTCCTCGGGCACCTCGCCTCCTACGGCAGGTGGGACGCCCTCGAACTGCTGCGCAGGTACGCCGCCCACGGCTCCAACTGGGCCTGGGCCCTGGACGAGCTGGCCCTGAGGGACGACGACGCGGGCCTGCGCGCCCTCGCCGCCCCCGTCCTGGCCCGCTTCGCCACCGATCCCGAGGGCGAGGCCGAGCTGGCCGTCGCCGTGCGCGACGCCTTCGAGCCGAGGCCCTGGCGGCTGTGGGCCGAGGATCCGCGCGAATCCATCGCCACGCGTGTGCGTGCCGCCCAGGAAACCGGCTGTTTCGACCGCTGGCAGCGCCAGATGCGGCCCACCGGGCCCCGGCCCGGATGGAGCGTGCGAGCCGTCTTCGAGTGGGCCCAGCAGGGCATCGAACGCGGCGCCGCCCTCCATGTGCCGGCCGCCCGCTGCCTGGCCGCCGTGGCCGGCCCCGAGGACCGGGGGGAGATCCTCCAGGCCGCCAGGAACGGCACCGACGGCGCCCGCTGCACAGCACTGCGCTACCTCGCCGACAGCAACGACCCCGCCGCCCTCGACCTGATCGAGGCCGCCGTCGCCGACGGACCGGCGGTCGTCGTGGAGGCCGCCGTCGACGCCTTCGAACGGATGCGCAGCATCGCCGCCGTCGACCGCGCGCGCGGCTGGGCCCAGCGCCCCGACGTCCTCGGCGCCGCCGCCGGACGCATGCTGGCCTGCCGCGGCGGAGCCCAGGACAGCGACCTCGTCCTCGGCGCCCTGCGCGAGGCCGTACGCGGCGAAGGCCCCGACGCGCCCACCCTGTGGACCCTGGTCGACGGCACCGGACGGCTCGGCATCGCCTGCGCCGCCCCCGTGCTGCGCCACATCTACCGGGAGACGGCCTCCTCCCATCTCCGCGGCCGCGCCGCCCGCGCCCTGGCCGCCACCGACCCCTCCTTCGCCGCCGGCTTCGCCGTCGAATGCCTGTGGGACTGCGAGGAGACCACCCGGGAGATCGCCGCCCGGCACGCCGAGACCGGTGACGCCCGGGTCGTCGAGCGACTGCGCCGCCTGGCCGCCGACCCGGCCGAGGAGGACGAGGTACAGACGGCGGTCCGCAGCCGCTTCGGGCCGGACGCGCAAGCCATGTGACCCCACCGGGCGCCGTCGTACGCGGCCGGGACGGGCGGGAGACCGCCCGCCGGGTGAACACGGGGTGACCCGGAGGTCAGGCGGGCATGGCGGCCGTCTGACCTGCTCGGGTGTGCAGACCAACGCTCATGGGACGTTCCCCGTCCGGAAAGATCGACGTTGACGCGGCCACGTCCGGCGCGGCGACAACACCCGTATGCGTGTCGTCATCGTGACCGAATCCTTTCCCCCCGATGTGAACGGCGTTGCCCACTGCGCGCTCCAGACCGCCCGGCACCTCGTGGATCGCGGCCACCTCCCGCTCGTCGTCGCGCCGGCCACCGCGCCCGGCACCAAGGCCGACGCCCTCGAGGCGCCGTGCCCCGTCGTCCGTGTCCCCTCCCTCCCGCTCCCCGGCTACCCCCAGGTCCGCGTCGCCCTCCCCAGCCGGCGCCTGGCCGCGGCGCTCACCGAGCACCGCGCCGACGTGGTCCACCTGGCCAGTCCCTTCGTCCTCGGCGTCCGCGGCATGGCCGCCGCCGCCCGGCTCGGCATCCCCGCCGTCGCCGTCTACCAGACCGACCTGGCCGGCTACGCCCGTACGTACATGGGCGCCGGCGAGGCGGCCGCCTGGCGCCGGATCCGCTCCGTGCACTCCGCCGCCGACCGCACCCTGGCACCGTCCAGCGCGGCCCTGAACGACCTGGAGGCGCACGGCGTGCCCCGGGTACGGCTGTGGCAGCGGGGCGTGGACACCGTCCGTTTCCGGCCGGACCACCGCAACGAGGCGCTGCGCCGCGAGCTCGCCCCGAACGGCGAGCTGATCGTCGGCTACGTCGGCCGGCTCGCCCCCGAGAAGCAGATCGAACTCCTCGCCGGAGTCTGCGGCCTGGACGGCGTACGGGTCGTGGTCGTGGGCGACGGGCCCAGCCACGTCCAGCTCACCGATGCCCTGCCCGGCGCGGTCTTCCTGGGCCGCCGCACCGGCGACGACCTCGCCCGCATCTTCGCTTCACTGGACCTGTTCGTGCACACCGGCCCCTTCGAGACCTTCTGCCAGACCGTCCAGGAGGCCATGGCCAGCGGAGTGCCGGTGGTCGCCCCCGCCGCCGGCGGCCCGCTCGACCTGGTCGACCACGGCCGCACCGGACTGCTCGTCCCGCCACGCGACGCGGACGCGGTACGCGATGCCGTACGCACCCTGGCCGCCGACCCCGGCCTGCGGGCCGCATACGGCGCCGCCGGACGGGCCACGGTCGAGGGCCGCACCTGGGCCGCCATCGGCGACCAGCTGATCGCGCACTACGAAGACGTGCTCGCGGCACGCAGGACGGCGGTGGCGGCATGACCGGCACGCCCCTGCGCATCGTGCGGCTCGCCAACTTCGTCGCCCCCTCCTCCGGCGGCCTGCGCACGGCCCTGCGCGAACTGGGCAGGGGCTTCCGGGCCGCGGGTCACGAGCCGGTGCTGATCGTGCCGGGCGAGCGGCACACCGACCGCGACACCGAGCAGGGCCGGGTCATCACTTTGCCCGGACCGCTGTTGCCCGGCACCGGCGGCTACCGCGTCCTGACCGACAAGCGGCGCGTGGCCGCGCTCCTGGAGGAACTGGCCCCGGACCGCCTGGAGGTCTCCGACCGCACGACCCTGCGCTGGACCGGCCGCTGGGCCCGCCGCGCGCGGGTGCCCGCCGTGATGGTCTCCCACGAGACCGCCGACGGCGTGCTGCGCACCTGGGGCCTGTCCGAGAACCTGTCCCGCCGGGCCGCCGATGCCCTCAACACCCGTACCGCACACGTCTACTCGCGGGTCGTGTGCACCACGGAGTTCGCCGAGCGCGAGTTCATACGCATCGGTGCGCGCAACGTCGTACGCGCCCCCCTGGGGGTCGACCTGATGGAGCGGCACCCCGCGCTGCGCGACCCACGGTTGCGCGCACTGCACGCGCGCGTGCCCGAGGCATTGCTCGTGATGTGCTCCCGGCTGTCCGTGGAGAAGCGGCCCGGCACGGCCCTGGACGCTGTGGAGGCCCTGCTGCGGCGCGGGCGGCGGGTCGTGCTGGTGGTGGCCGGGGACGGGCCGCTGCGGGTGCGCCTGGAGCAGCGTGCGCGCGAGCGCGGGCTGCCGGTGACCTTCCTGGGGCACGTCTCCGACCGCCCCCTCCTCGGCGCCCTCCAGGCATCGGCCGACGTGTGCCTGGCGCCCGGGCCGGCCGAGACCTTCGGCCTGGCCGCACTGGAGGCCATGGCGTGCGGGACGCCCGTGGTGGCGAGCGCGTCGTCGGCGCTGCCCGAGGTGATCGGATCCGCGGGGGCGACGGCGGCCGACTGCGGGGAGGCGTTCGCGGACGCCGTGGAGCTGCTCCTGTCGCGCTCCGAACCCGAGCGGCGGGAGGCGGCACGCGCGCGTGCGGAGTGCTTCGGGTGGGCAACGGCCGTGGAGGCCTTCATGGCGGCCCACGACGCGGAGGTGCTCAGGCGCGACGACGCCCCGGCCCGGCCCGCCGCCCGGGAAGGTGTGGCATGAGAACCGTCCGTTTCGTGGCCCTCGGTGACTCGCTGACCGAGGGCGTGGGCGACCCCGTCGGGGACGGCTGGCGGGGCTGGGCCGCGCTGCTCGCCGGCTCACTCGCCGAGGACGCCGGGCAGGTGGAGTTCACCAACCTCGCCGTGAGCGGGGCCCAGACGCGCGACGTGCTCGAACGGCAGACCCCGGCCGGTCTCGCACTGCGCCCGGACCTGGTGGCCGTGGTCATCGGCGTCAACGACACGCTGCGCTGCACTTTCGACATCCACGCGGTGGCCGAACGCCTCGACCAGGTGTACGCGGCCTTCGCCGGGCAGGGCGCCACCCTGCTCACCGCGTGTCTGCCCGACCCCGGCGCGATGCTGCGCCTCCCGGGCGCCCTCGCCCGCCCGCTCGCGCGTCGGCAGCGGGCGGTCAACGCGGTCGTCCACGCGCTGTCCGACCGGTACGGAGCCGTCCATCTGCATGCCTCGGAGGGCGCCTGGCTCACCGACCGCGCCCTGTGGAGCGCGGACCGGCTGCACCCGGGCGAACGCGGCCACCGGCAGCTCGCGGTCCGCTCCCACGCCCTGCTGATGGAGCTGGGCCGTGCCACCGGGGCGCCGCCGTCACCCGAACCGGAGTTCCCCTCCCCGACCCGGTCGGCGAGCCTGTGGTGGCTCGCCACCGCCGGTACCGGCTGGGTGGTCCGGCGGTGCTCCGATCTGCTGCCCCAGCTGCTGCGGCTGGCAGCCGACGAGATCCGGCACCGCGCGCGCGGCACCAGCGCCCGCCTCGACCTGCGCGCGTCCGCCGCCGTGTCCGAGGCGCTGGCCGCCCTGTCGACGACCGCCGGCGCCGAGGCTCAGCGGCGCCGTACCGCCACGAACCGTACCGGGGTGCCCGGTACCGCCTGTGCGGCCGCGGACAGGTCGGC
Organism: Streptomyces cellostaticus; assembly: GCF_001513965.1. Taxonomy (GTDB): domain Bacteria; phylum Actinomycetota; class Actinomycetes; order Streptomycetales; family Streptomycetaceae; genus Streptomyces; species Streptomyces cellostaticus. The sequence goes on from NZ_KQ948019.1 coordinate 379,610, forward strand.
TGCGCGGACCACGGCGATCACCGGGTAGCCCCCGGTGGTCGGATGGTCGGCCAGGAACACCACCGGACGGCCGTCCGGTGGGACCTGGACCGCACCGAGCACCATGCCCTCGCTGGGGAGTTCACCGGGCCGGGCCCGCTGAAGGGCGGGTCCCTCGGTACGCAGGCCTATCCGGTTGCTCGCCGAGGACACCCGGTACGCGCGCGTGGTGAGATCCCGGACCGCGCGCGCCGTGAACCACTCGTCCCGCGGTCCCAGGGTCACCCGGAGCACCAGTTCGGCCGGCGGACGCGGCTGCGGGGCGGCGTCCACGCGCGCGGGAGGGCCCGCCGGGGTGCCGAGCGGCAGCACCATGCCGTCCGCGAGCGGCGCCGGGCCGAGGCCGGACAGCAGGTCGGTGGCGCGGCTGCCGAGGACCGGCTCCACGGCTATGCCGCCGGAGACGGCCACGTAGGCGCGCACACCGGCCACGGCCGTCCCCACCTCCAGCAGTTCACCGGCCGGTACGACCAGCGGGGCGCCCCACGCCGCTGGGCGGCCGCCCACCGTCACCGGGCACGGCGCGCCCCCTACCGCCACGGTCACCCTCGAACGGGGGCGCAGCGCACAGCCGTTGAGCGTGGTCTCCAGGACGGCCGCGTCCGGCGGATTGCCGGCCAGCCGGTTGACGAGGGCCGCCGCGTGCGGGTCGAGCGCCCCGGAGCGGGGCACACCGAGGTGCGCGTACCCGGGCCGCCCGCGGTCCTGCACGGTGGTCAGCGCCCCGGCCCGCACGACGACGAGCGCACGGTCGGTCATGCGTCCTCCCGGGGAACGCGGCGCGAGCACGCGCGGTCGGTCATGCGTCCTCCACGGATGACGCGGGGCGAGTACGCGCGGCCGGCCCGGCGTCGCGTCCATGGGGACGAGGCACGCGCGGGACGGCTTGTCATGTGCCCTCCACTGGCACGAAGCGCACCCGTGTGCCCGGTGCCAGCAGCGCGGCCGGTACGCGCGCGTGGTCCCACAGCACCGCCTCCGTCGTGCCGATCAGCTGCCAGCCACCCGGAGAGGAACGCGGGTACACGCCCGTGTACGGCCCTGCCAGCGCCACGGCACCGGCCGGGACCGCCGTGCGCGGAGTGGCCCGGCGCGGGACGTCGTAGCGGGCGGGCAGCCCGGTGAGGTAGCCGAAGCCGGGCGCGAAGCCGCAGAAGGCCACCGTGAACTCGGTGCCCGCGTGGATCCGGGCCACCTCGGGCTCGGACACCTGCCAGTGGGCGGCGACCTCGGCGAGGTCCGGACCGTCGTAGCGCACGGGCAGCTCGATCAGCTCACGCGTGCGTGGGGGAGAGGGAGGTACGTCGGAAGAGGTCAGTTCGGATGCCCGGCGGGCCGGGTCGTCCAGGCCGTCGAGCAGGACCGTACGGGCCGCCGGAACGATCTCACGGACGGCCAGCGAGCCCTCCGCGCGAAGGCGCAGCAACTCCGCGTGCAGGGCCTGCGCCTGCTCGCCCGAGGAGACCTCCACGAGCAATGCGTCCTCGCCGACCGGCAGCGCCCTCATGCGAAGGCCTCCACCCGCACACCCGCCGCCACCAACTGCTCGCGCACCCGGCGGGCCAGCTCCACCGCGCCGGGCGTGTCGCCGTGCAGACACAGGGAGCGGGCGCGCATCCCGATGCGTGTGCCGGAGTGCGCGACGACCGCGCCGAAGCGCGCGAGGCTCACCGAGCGCTCCACGACCGTGTCCGCGTCGGTCACCACGGCGCCGTCCCTGCCGCGCGGCACCAGCGTGCCCTCGTCGGTGTACGCGCGGTCCGCGAACGCCTCGGTGACGGCCGGCAGACCCGCTTTCCGGGCCAGTTCCAGCAGGCGGGAGCCGGGCAGGCCCAGCACCGGCAGCGAGGCGTCCGCCAGGAGCACTCCGTCGACCACCGCGCGCGCCTGTTCCTCGTCGTGCACGACCCGGTTGTAGAGCGCGCCGTGCGGCTTGACGTACGCCACGCGCGCGCCGGCCGCCCGGGCGAACACCTCCAGGGCGCCGATCTGATAGGCCACTTCGGCCGTCAGCTCGGCGGGCGGCACGTCCATCGCGCGCCGCCCGAACCCGGCGAGGTCCCGGTAGGAGACCTGCGCGCCGATCGTCACGCCTCGCTCGGCGGCCAGCTCGCACACCCGGCGCATGGTGGCCGCGTCCCCGGCGTGGAACCCGCAGGCCACGTTGGCACTGGTGACGACGGACAGCAGCTGTTCGTCGTCGGTCAGCCGCCAGCGGCCGAAGCCCTCGCCCAGGTCGGCATTCAGATCGATCGCGGTCATGGTCTTCCGTGTCTCCGGTCCTCGTGTCGTCTGTGCTGCGTGCCGGTGTCAGTCGACGCCGGCCACCCGGTACTGCTCGTCGCGGGCGTCGGTCAGGAACATCCGGCCCGGCGCGTGGGTGAGGGCGAACGGCGGCCGGGAGGCCATCACCGCCGCCTGCGGGGTCACCCCGCACGCCCAGAACACCGGGATGTCCTCGGGTGCGGCGTCCACCGGGTCGCCGAAGTCGGGCCGGCCGAGGTCCTCGATGCCGAGGGCCCCGGGATCGCCGCAGTGCACCGGGCCGCCGTGGACGGCCGGCAGCAGGCTGCTCTCCCGGATCGCGGTGCGCAGGTGCTCGGGCGGCACCGGGCGCATCGACACCACCATGGGGCCGCGCAGTCGGCCCGCCGGACGGCACGGACGGCCGGTCGTGTACATCGGCACGTTGCGGCCCTGCTCCAGGTGCCGGATCGGGACGCCTGCCGCGGCCAGCGCCCACTCGAAGGTGAAGCTGCACCCGAGCAGGAACGACACCAGGTCGTCCCGCCAGCGCGCCCGCACGTCCGTGGGCTCCTCGACCAGCTCGCCGTCGTGCCACACCCGGTAGCGCGGCAGGTCGGTGCGCAGGTCGGCGCCGTCCGCGAGCACGGTCGTGGGCGAACCGGCGTCCGTGACGTCGAGCACCGGACAGGGCTGCGGATTGCGCTGGCAGAACAGCAGCATGTCGTACGCCCAGTCGGCCGGAACCGAGATCAGGTTGGCCTGGGTGTGGCCCGCCGCGACGCCCGCCGTGGGGCCCGCGAGGCCCTCCCGGAAGCGGGCCCGCGCGGTTTTCGGGCTCCACGCGTGCGCGTGCGCGTCGACGAGGGTCACGGGCCGGTCCCCGGTACCGTCCACCCGCATCACGCGAGTTCCTTCCCGCGCGTCTCGGGCAGCCCGAGCAGCGCCAGCGCCGCGAGCCCGTAGCCGATCGCGCCGAAGACCAGCGCACCGCCCACGCCCCAACTGTCGGCCAGAAAACCCACCAGGGTCGGGAAGACCGCGCCCACCGCGCGGCCCGTGTTGTACGTGAAGCCCTGCCCGGTGCCGCGCACCGCCGTCGGGTACAGCTCGCTCAGATAGGAGCCGAAGCCGCTGAAGATCGCCGACATGCAGAAGCCGAGCGGGAAACCGAGCACCAGCAGCAGGGTGTCGGCGCCGTGCGGGATGTTCGCGTACGCGAGGACGCAGACCGCCGACAGCAGCGCGAACAGCCAGATGTTGCGGCGCCGGCCAAGCCGGTCGGTCAGGTAGCCGCCGGTCAGATAGCCGAGGAAGGCGCCGGAGATCAGGAACGTCAGATAGCCGCCGGTGCCGACGACGGACAGGCCGCGCTCGGTCTTCAGGTACGTCGGAACCCAGGTCGCCAGCGTGTAGTAGCCGCCCTGCACGCCCGTGGACAGCAGGCCCGCGAAGACCGTCGTACGCAGCAGGCCCGGCTCGCCGTCCGCAGCGGGGCGGAAGATCGCCGCGAACGACCCGCGCTGCGGGCTCTGCTCGCGGGCCGCCGTGGCCTCGGGCGCGTCGTGCACCCGGCGGCGCAGCCACACCACGAGGAGTGCGGGCAGGGCTCCGGTCCAGAACATGATGCGCCAGGCCAGGTCGTCGCCGGCGAAGGAGAAGACCAGCGTGTAGACGATCGCGGCCAGTGCCCAGCCGACCGCCCAGGAACTCTGGATCGCGCCGAGGGTGCGGCCCCGGTGCCGCGCGCTCGCGTACTCGGCGACCAGAATCGCCCCGACGGCCCACTCGCCGCCGAAGCCGAGGCCCTGCAGGGCGCGGAAGACCAGCAGCGTCTCGTAGTCGGGCGCGAAGCCGCAGGCCACGGTGAAGACGGCGTACGTGATCACTGTGATCATCAGCGCCCGGACCCGGCCGACCCGGTCCGCCACCACGCCCGCCACGGCGCCGCCGATCGCGGAGACCACCAGCGTGACGGTGGTGAACAGACCGGTCTGGCCGCTGTCCAGGCCGAAGTACGCCGAGAGCGCCACCATGCTCAGCGGCAGCGTGAAGTAGTCGTAGGAATCCAGGGCATATCCGCCGAAAGCACCGGCGAAGGCCTGTCGACCGTGCGGGCCGAGGGCGCGCAGCCAGCCGAACGCGCCGTCCTCAGCGGTGCGTTCGCCTTGCGCCGGTCGTATGCGGGAGATCGCGGAGCGTGGCGGAGGGGTCGTGCTCATGGGCACCTCGCAGAGAGGGGATGGAGGGTGCGGGGAACTGAGCAGTGCCGTGCGGAAGCTGTACCGTGCGGAGCACCGTAGAGGATCGTTCAACGATCCTTCAATACCTGCGTTGTTTCGTTCCTGGGTCTGCGATTGAATTCCGGGCATGGCAGAGCAGCTGACGGGACTGGCCGACGACCGTGCCCTCCTGGGGCGCACCAGCACCGCCGAACGGGTCTCCGACATCCTCAGGAGCCGCATCGCCGAGGGCTATTTCCCGCCAGGCACCCGTCTGTCCGAGGACGCCATCGGCGGCGCGCTCGGGGTCTCCCGCAACACCCTGCGCGAGGCGTTCCGGCTGCTCACCCACGAGCGCCTGCTTGTCCACGAACTCAACCGCGGCGTCTTCGTCCGGGTCCTGACCGTGGAGGACGTCGAGGACATCTACCGCACCCGGGCCCTGGTCGAGTGCGCTGTCGTCCGCGGCCTCGGCGAGCCGCCGTACGGCCTCGACGGCCTGGCCGCCGCCGTCACCGAGGGGCAGCTGGCCACCCACGAGAATGACTGGAAAGCACTGGGTACGGCCAATATCCACTTCCACCGGGAACTGGTCGCGCTGGCCGGCAGCGAACGCACCGACGAGCTGATGCGCAGCGTCTTCGCCGAGCTGCGGCTCGCCTTCCATGTCGTGGACGACCCGCGCCGGCTGCACGAGCCGTACCTCGCCCGCAACCGCCGGATCCTCCAGGCGCTGCAGGCCGGGGACCGGCGCGAGGCGGAGCGTCTGCTGGAGACCTACCTCACGGACTCGCTGGAACGGGTCGTGGAGGTGTACCGACGGCGTGTGGGGGAGGAAAGCGCCCCGTAGGTGCGCGCCCCACAGGGGCGCGGGGCCGCATCCCTGTGCGGCTTCGCCGCGGGGCGCGACCAGCCACAGACCGCTCGCCCCCGAAGAACGACCCGCACTACCCCGGCCCCCCCGGCGGAGCCGCTCTGCGTCGTTTGGGTTGTTGTCAGACCGAGGACCTAGTCTGTGCACCGTGACTTCGCCTGCATCGACGGACCGTGTTCCGCCCCAGCTCAGCGCGGGGCCGCGCCCAGCACCGGGGCCGGCCGCCGACGAGGGGCTGGCGCGTCGGCTGCGTGCGCTCGCCTGCACCGCGCCGCTGCACGACCTCGACGCGCGCAAGGCGAACCTGGCCGGGGAGTACTCGCTGTACGGCATGGCCGAGGTGGCCCTGGCCGCCATCGACCTGGTCACGCTGAACATGGACTTCGACACGGGCGCCGACCACGAGCAGATCGTGGCCCGGCTCATCCCGCGCATCGCCGCCCAGGCCCCGCACCGGCCCACCGCCGAGCACGAGCGCGTGGCCCGCTGGGTCCTGGAGAACCTGATCAACGTCGGCAGCGTGGACCGCGGCTTCCGCGCCGTGTACGGCACTTTCGCGCAGGACGGCACCTATGTCCGCCGTGACTACGACTTCAAGCTGATCGAGGAGGTCCCCGGCCCGGGCGGCACGGTCTACCTGCGCACGACGGACGAGGCGGTCAACGTCCTGGTCGGAGCCCTGGACACCGATGTCACCAGCGCCCAGATCGCCGCCGAGGTCAAGCTGGAGGTGCTGATCAACCGCGGCCGCCTCGCCGACGCCCAGCTCGCCGCCGAGCAGGCCCGCTACCGCACCGTGCAGTACTCGGAGACCCTGCGCCGCGCCCTGGAGGCCACCCGGCGCAACGTCCGCGCGGTGGACTGGCTCAACGCCGTGCCCGACATGATCACCGAGGCCCTGGACCACGTGGCCGACCGCTACCGGCACGAGAACGCGATCCTCACCAACATCCGCAAGGCCCGCGACGAGACCGAGGAGCCCGAGCACAAGCGCCGCGCCGCCGAGCTGGTCGACATCGTCAAGGACTGCATCCGGCGCCACACCCAGCTCCAGTCGCGCCTGCTGGAGGCCGGCCCCCTGTTCCGTGCCGAACAGGACCGGCAGGCCTTCGCCACACCCACGACCACGTCCGGGACAGACCTCTACGGCCACCTGCTCGCGCCGGTGCTGCCGCTGCCCCTGGAGCAGGCGATCCGGGTCACAGCTGCCTTCTTCGCGCACGGCACGGGGCTGCGTACGCCGGTGTCCGTACGGGTGGGCGACCTGGTCGACATACTGCTGACGCCGCCGGTGGAGCGGGAGCATCTGGGCGCGGAGATGCCCGAACCCGACCTCATCGCGACGCCCGACGACAGCCGGTTCAGCGAAGAACAGCTGGCCGCGGCGATGGAGCTGCTGGATCTGCCGGCCGACGCGCCACGGAGGCTGTCGGGGCTGCTGACGGAGGCGCGGAGGCAGGATCCCGATCTGCCGTACCTGGTCGCGTTGCTGGCTGTGCATGCGGCCAGCCCGGCGGTCGGTACCGCGTATCGACAGGGCGAGGAGAAGCTGTTGTTCGCCGTGGACGACGGGACCGAGCTGGAGGATCCCGAGTTCGGCGGGGCCGATCTGATCGTGGGGACCGCGTTGCTGGATGCGGCGGGGATGGCGGCGGACCGGACGGAGGCCGCGTGATGGTTCCGCCGGTGGGCGGACGCGGGTCCGTCGTGGCTGGTCGCGCCCCGCGGCGAAGCCGCACATGGATGCCGCCCCGCGTCCCTTGGGGAGTTGCACCCTCCCTCAGTTTCAAGAGCAAGGAGTTGTGTCCGTGAGCGAGCACGTCGAGTGGAGTGAGGCGGAGACCCCCGCCGCGCCGGCGACCGCCGCCGTCACCCCTGCCGACGCCGCCGACGCGGCGCGGCTCGTCGCCTTCGGGCTACAGCCCAAGCTGCAGCCCGCGCGCGACCAGGAGTACACGGAGCTGCTGCGCCGCTACCGCGACGACCCGGCCTTCGCGCGGCTCGCGGACGCCGTCGCCGCCGGTCTCGGACTCGTCGTGCTCGAGGTGTCCCCGCGCGCGGGGATGGCCGTGACGGCCGCCGAGGACTCGGTGTTCGCCGTCCGCATGGGCGACTACGCGCGTCGCACCGCCGCCGACTCCGGGGACCGGTTCCTGCACGGGCTGGCCCATCTCGCCGTCGCCGCGCTGGCGTTCCCGCGCCCGGAGGACCTGGCCGACGACTCCTACATCGGCCGGGTCACCGTCAACGGGGTCGACGCCTTCGTCCGGCAGGCCTGCCGCCGCCTGGAGGAGCGCGCCGAGGAGCAGGGCGAGAACACCGACCCGGCGACCGACGCGCCCTCACTGGAGGCGGCCTGGCGGATCTGGGCCAGACGCAGCGCGACCGGCGCCACCAAGGACGCGCGTCGGCCGGCTGCTTCCACCACGGGCATCGTGGCCAAGGCCGTGGGCTTCCTCACCGACTCGGGGTTCCTGCAGCGCACCGGAGACGAGCACGGCGGCACCTACCGGACCACTGCGCGCTACCAGCTCCAGGTGCGCGACATGGCCGGCAGCGCCGCGCTGGCCGAACTGCTGGAGCTGGGCGTCGTCCCGGTCACCGACGGCACGGCCAGCCTGCTGCCCGCCGAGGAGACCGACGACCTGGACCTGGTGGCCGACGCAGGGCTGCCGTTCCACGCGCCTTCGCACTCCTGAAATCCTCCCTGATCTGCCAGAAGACTGACGAGAGTCCGCCATGTACGAGCTGTCCCGGGTCCGCCTCTACTCCATCGGGCCCGCCGGTGCGCGCTACGCCGACACCGTGCTTGACCTGCGGGGCGTGGGCGAGCCCGTGCCCGACCCCGCGCCCACACAGGCGGAGTTCTTCGAGGAGGAGCCGTCCGGCCCGCCGCGCCGTCCCGCGCCCGCGGGCGTGCTGTTCCTGGAGAACGGCGGCGGCAAGTCCGTACTGCTCAAGCTGATCTTCTCGGTGATGCTGCCGGGCCACCGCAACACCCTCGGCGGCGCCAGCTCCGGAGTGCTGCGCAAGTTCCTGCTCGCCGACGACTGCGGGCACGTGGCGCTGGAGTGGCAGCATGTGCAGACCGGTGAGTGCGTCGTCGTCGGCAAGGTCAGCGAGTGGCGCGGGCGTCAGGTCTCCAACGACCCGCGCAAGTTCGCCGAGGCCTGGTACTCCTTCCGGCCCGGCCCCGGTCTGAGCCTGGACAACCTGCCCGTCGCCGAGTCCACCGCCGTACGGCCGCCCGTCGAGGGCTCCTCGGGCGCCCAGGGACGCCGCCGCACCATGAAGGGCTTCCGCGACGCCCTCATGGAAGCGGGCAAGGCCTACCCGCACCTGGAGGTGTACTGGGAGGAGATCCACGACCGCTGGATCGAGCACCTCGGCGACCTCGGCCTCGACCCCGAACTCTTCCGCTACCAGCGGGAGATGAACGCCGACGAGGGCGAGGCGGCCGGTCTCTTCGCGGTCAAGAAGGACTCCGACTTCACCGACCTGCTGCTGCGTGCCGTCACCGACACCCGCGACACCGACGGCCTCGCCGACCTCGTCAGCGGCTTCGGCAACAAGCTGGGCCGGCGCACCGAGCTGATCGCCGAACGGGACTTCACCGCTGGTTCGGCCGACCTGCTCGGACGGATCGTGGAGGCCGCCGAGGCACGCTCACGCGCGCGTGACGTCCACGGAGGCGCCGAGCGCCGTACCCGCACGCTGGCCCGGCGGCTGTCCGCGCGGGCCGTGCAGGAGCGGGTGCGGGCCGCCGACCTCGCACAACGCGTCACGGCCGCCGCCTACGCGGTCACGCACTCCGAGGGCGCGCGCGAGCGCAGCGCCCTGATCGCCGCCGAACTCGCCTACCGGCACGCCTCCCTGGCGCTCGCCGCCTCCGAGAAGTCCGCCGCCGCGCAGAAGCGCGAGCTGGCCGACGCGCGCACCCTGCACTCCGCCTGGCAGGCCGCCGAGGCCGTGCTGCGCCACCGCGCCGCCGCCGACCGGGTCGCGCGCGTGTCCGCCGCCATCCAGGAGGCCGAGCGGGACGCCGCGCCCGCGCTCGCCGCCCGCGCCAAGGCCGCCGTGGACCTCGTACGGGCCCTGCAATCGGCCGCCGAGAGCGCCGAGGCCCTCGCCAACGAGGAGGAGGAGCGCTCCACCGCCCTCCAGGAGGTCAGCGACAGCGCCTACCGGAACTCCACCGCCGCCGCCACCGAGGCGCAGCGCGCCCGCAGCGAGGCCGGTCACCTGCGCCAGCGCCTCGCCGAGGTCGAGCAGGAGACCGCCGAGGCGGTCCGCGCGGGCTGGCTCGACGACAGCACCCCGGACGCCGACCCGGCCCGCGCCGCGCTCGCCGCCAGCGACGCCGAGAAGACCGCCGTGGCCGCCTGGGACGCGGCCCGTGAGGCTGCCCGCAAGACGACGGAGCAGGCCCGCGAGGCGGCCTCCGCCGAGTCCCGCGCGGAGCTGACCGCGGCTCGCGCGGCGGACGCGGCGACCGCGGCCGGGCGGGCCCACGAGGCCGAGCAGCGCCTCGCCGAGGCCCTCGCGACAGAGGAACGGCTGGCGGAACTGCTGAGCCTGCCGGGCGCCGTCGCAGCGGTGCGGGCCGGTGTGCCCGGACCCCGGTCGGGAGCCGACGACGCATCGGACGGCCGGACCGGCCCGACGGCCGACGGCCAGGGCGCCTCGGGTACGCGTACCGGGGCCGCAGACGCCGAAGCGTCCGGTGTGGCCCACCCCTCGGCCGAAGGCCCCTTCACCCCCGAGGAACTCGACCGCTTCGCCGACGAGCTGCGCGAGCTGCTCGACGACGCCGTGTCGACCGCCGAACGGCACCTCTTCGACCTGCGCACCGCCGCCGCCGACGACGCCCGTATCCTCGGCGCCCTCGGCGACGGCGGGCTGCTGCCGCCCGGCCCCGACGTACTCGCCACCGTGGAGTTCCTGGGCGAGCAGGGCATCCCCGCGCTGCCCGGCTGGCGCTACCTGGCGCAGGCCGTCGACCCCGCCGACCACGCGCGCGTGCTCGCCGCTCGCCCCGAACTGGTCGACGGCGTGATCATCACCGACCCGGACACACACGCACGTGCCCGTGAGGCGCTCGGCGACGCCGCCCTGCTGCCCCGCTCCGCCGTGGCCGTCGGCACGGCCGCCGCGCTGCTCGCCCCCACCCCGGCCCCGGACGCGACCCCCGGTGACGTCTTCCTGGTCCCGCCGAACCCGGCCATGCACGACGAACTCGCCGCCGACGAGGAACGGCAGGCGCTACGCGCGCGGGCCACCGCGCGCGACGAGGAGATCCGCGCCCTGGCCACCCGGCTCGGCAAGGACCGTGAGCTGGCCGCACGCCTCGCCTCCTGGCGCACCGGCTGCCCGGCCGGCCGGCTCACCGAACTCGCCGAGGCCGCCCGGGACGCCCGCGCGTTCGCCGAGGAGACCGAGGCCGAACTGGCCGAGGCGCGCACCGCGCGGGCCGAGGCCGACGAGGCCGCCGCCGAGGCCGTTCAGGTCCGCGACGAGCGGCAGGAGACGGCGCAGAAGGCCCGGCGCGCCGCCGATGCCCTCGCCGGGCTCGCCTTCCGGCTGCGCGAGCGCGCCGGCTGGCAGGTGAAACTGCGCGAACTCGCCGACGACGCCACCGAGTCGGAGGCCCGCGCCCAGGCCTGCCTGGAGCGCGCCCGTGCCGCCGACGAGGACCGCCGTGCCGCCCAGCGCGCCGCCGACGACGCCCGCCGCACCGCGCGTGCGCTGCGCGCCGAGCGCGCCGAGATCGCCGGCGCCCCCGACGACGTACCGGAGGACGGCGAGGACGCCCAGAAGGTCTCCCTGCCCGCCCTGCGCGAGGCCTACCGGGCCGCCTCCCAGGTCTACGAGAAGGTCGGCGTCGGCGCCGACCTGCGCGCCGAGCAGGCCCGCGCGGAGAGCGACGAGAGCGCGGCCCGCGCCGAACTCGACCGGCTCAGCAACAAGGTCCGCACCCGCGCCGAGCAACTGCTGCAGTCGCCGGACGGCTCGGACGGCCCTTCCCGGCAGGCCGCCGCCGCGCGCGCGGAGGAGCTGGTGCAGCTCCTGGAGACCCGGATGTCCACCGCGAGCGAGCAGCTCGGACGGCTGCGCGGCGAGGCCGAGCGGCACGCCCCCGAGGACGGCGCGGCACACACCGAGCTGCCCGAGGAACTCGTGCCGCGCGACGCCGAGCACGCCCAGGCCCTGCTGCGCACTGCCGCGACCGAACTCGCCGCCCGCACCGAGGCGCTGGCCGAGGCCCGGGAGGCGCACGCCGAGCTGCTGGAGGCCCACCGGGCCGCCGAGGACGCGGCCGGCGGCTTCGACGAGATCGCCGCGATGCTCCGCGACCTGCTGCGCGAGCACGCCCCCGAGGAGGAGCAGGAGGAGCCGGAGCCGTACCCGGGCAGCCTGGAGGAGGCCCGGCACTCGGCCGCCGAGGCCCGCCGCTCGCTGCGCGGCTGCGCCGCCGACCTCTCCGCCGCCGAGTCGGCCGTGCGCGAGGCGAGCGACGTGCTCGTCCGGCACGCCAACTCCACGCGCTACGAGCAGGTCCGTACCCCCGCCCGGCAGCAGATCCGCGAACTGCCCGCCTCCGCCCTGCCCGAGCACGCCCAGAAGTGGGCGGATGCCTTCGCGCCCCGCCTGCGCGTCCTCACCGACGAGCTGGCGCAGCTGGAGCGCAACCGGGACTCGATCGTGGACCGGCTCAGGGGACTCGTCGAGTCGGCCCTCGCCACCCTGCGCTCGGCCCAGCGGCTCTCCCGCCTCCCGGAAGGCCTCGGCGAGTGGTCGGGGCAGGAGTTCCTGCGCATCCGCTTCGAGGAGCCCGACCAGGCGACCCTCACCGAACGGCTCGGCGAGGTCATCGACGACGCCACGCGTGCGGCCGTGAAGAAGAACTCCGACCTGCGTCGCGACGGGATGTCCCTGCTGCTTCGGGGAGTCGCGGCAGCACTCCAGCCGAAGGGTGTGGCCGTCGAGATCCTCAAGCCCGACGCTGTACTGCGCGCCGAGCGTGTGCCCGTCGGGCAGATGGGCGACGTGTTCTCGGGCGGTCAGCTGCTCACCGCCGCCATCGCGCTGTACTGCACGATGGCCGCGCTCCGGTCGAACGACCGGGGGCGGGACAAGCACCGGCACGCCGGCACGCTCTTCCTCGACAACCCGATCGGCCGCGCCAACGCGACGTACCTGCTGGAGCTCCAGCGGGCCGTCTCCGACGCGTTGGGCGTGCAGCTGCTGTACACCACCGGCCTGTTCGACACGACCGCGCTGGCCGAGTTCCCGCTGGTCATCCGGCTGCGCAACGACGCCGACCTCAGGGCGGGCCTGAAGTACATCAGCGTGGAGGAACACCTCCGGCCAGGACTGCCGCAGCAGGCGCAGGCCGGAGAAGCGGTGCGCAGCGAGATCACGGCGACACGGATGTACAAGCGGCCGGCCTAGCCGTCAGGCACCGACGGCGGCCCGGGCGAGGGCGGCTCCCTCACGCGCTACGAACGGGACGGCCGCACGGTCGCCGTACTCTTCGCGGACTGCCCCGCCCCTTCACGCGGGCCCGGCGAGAACTCGGGCGGGCCGAAGAAGCGGGTGGGGCCGGCTGCACTGTGAGGACGGGTGAGGACCAGCGCTGAGCGGAGTGCCCGGCCTGCCGACCGCGGCCGGCACCAGCCGCACGAGGCCACGGCCGACGCCGGGCGCCCGAGATCACCGGAACCGGCCCACCTGAAGGGTCAGGGGTGCGACAGCTGCCCGGTGCCGCCCCGCCGGCGTATCCGCTCCTGCTCCCGCAGGGCTGTCCGCTCCTGGCGTCGACGGGCGCGGCGCTCGCGGCGCAGCGAGCGGGCCGTGCTGCTCGGCTCGGAGACCACCCCGTACCGCTGGCTCCACACCTGGCGGGTCACCCACACGTCGACCACGGACCAGGTGGCCACTACCGTGCTGGCCACGCTGCTGATCACCATCGGGAACGCCAGCCAGGAGCCGGCCAGTGTGCACAGGAACGCCACCATGGCCTGGATCAGCGTCACCGCGATGATCAGCACCGCCCGCACCGCCGCCGTACGGACCGGGTCCGGCATCCGGCGCCGCCGCGCGGGCTCTTCGACCCACAACGGCCGGTGATACAGCTCCTGCTGCCCGCCGGCGGACTCCCCGGCACGCTCACGCACCGGAATGTCGCGATCCGGCGCCTGATGGCGCCACCGCTCCGCCGAGCGCTCCGCCACGCTCTCCTCGGGCGCCTTGCGCCGCTCCGCCGTCCCCATCACCGTGTCACTCCCCACCGCCAGCAGACCGTCGCCCCGGTGCCCGAAGACCCCGACTCCCCAGTGGCTGCCCGGCTTGCGCTGTTTTACGCCGCCGGGGCGCGGGATGCGGCTCCTGTGGCCGATTCCGCCCCCATCTCCCATAGAGAAGGACGAACAACGGCCCGCAAAGATTCCCTACTTGCGAAAAATTCCAGCCAACTGGCTGTCCGTACTGCTTCGGCCGGTCGCGGCGCGGGCACGCACATCCCGGGCGCAATCTCCCGCAATACCCGGACAACTCGCCATCTCTCGTCGTCAGAGCGGAAGTTCATCCTCCGGACATGCCTTCGAGTTAGCTGTGGGGCGGTAGTAGGCTCGCGCCGTTTGTTGACGTACATGTGTACCCCCGGCCAGTGGGGGTCGAGCTGGGGGAGGCCATGCGCTTTCGCGGGAAGTCGATCCGCCGGAAGATCGTGGCGCTGCTTCTCGTGCCGCTGGTGTCCCTGACCGCCATCTGGGGCTTCGCCACGGTACTCACAGGGCGTGAAGTCACCCGGCTCTTCCGTGTGTCCGACGTCGTGCAGAACATCGGCTATCCCGCCGACGACACGGTCCGGGTCTTGCAGCAGGAACGCCGCCAGACCCTCGTATACCTTGCCGATCCGCGGGCGGCCGACGCCCTCTCGGCGCTGCACCGCACGCGTGCCGCCACCGACCGGGCCGTCGCCAAGATCCGCAAGAACGCCAAGGACCACGATGTCCTCGACGGCATGGACGCGGACGGCATCGAGCGCCTCACCACCGTCCTGGACGCTTTCGACGGCCTCGACTCCCTGCGCCGCAGCGTGGAGGAGCGCACGGTCAGCCGCGCCCAGGCTCTCACCCTCTACAACCGGCTCATAGACCCCTGCTACTCCCTGCTCTCCGCCCTCGACGGCATCGATGACATCGAGATCGCAAAGCAGGGCCAGGCCCTGGTCAACATCAGCCGCGCCCGCGAGCTGCTCTCCCGCGAGGACGCCCTGCTCGGCTCCGCGCTGGTGGTCGGCAGACTCTCCCACGACGAGACCCGCGACATCTCCGACCTCATCGCCCAGCGCACCGTCCTGTACGACACCAGCCTGCCGCTGCTGCCCGCCGGGGAGCGCGAACGGTACGAACGCTTCTGGAAGAACGCCACCACCGCCCCGCTGCGCGTGGCTGAAGAGACCGTCGTCGGCACCGATGCCGGAACCCCGCGCGGCGTCACCGCCCAGAGCTGGGACTCCGCCGCGGCCGACGTCCTCGACGAACTCGGCACCCTCGACGACCAGGCCGGCGACCGCTTCCAGGACCGGATGCGCCCCGTGGCCATCGGAGTGATCGTGCACGCGGCCGTCGCGGGCGTCCTCGGCCTCGTCGCCCTGCTGTTCTCCATCGTCCTGTCCGTGCGCGTCGGCCGCAGCCTGATCCGCGACCTGCGCCAGCTGCGCCTGGAGGCGCATGAGGCGTCCGGAGTGCGGCTGCCCAGCGTGATGCGCCGTCTGTCCGCCGGTGAACAGGTCGACGTCGAGACCGAGGTGCCCCGGCTGGAGTACGACAAGAACGAGATCGGCGAGGTCGGCCAGGCCCTCAACACCCTCCAGCGCGCCGCCGTCGAGGCCGCCGTCAAGCAGGCCGAACTGCGGGCCGGTGTCTCCGAGGTCTTCGTCAACCTCGCCCGCCGCAGCCAGGTGCTGCTGCACAAACAGCTCACCCTGCTGGACACCATGGAACGCAGGACCGAGGACACCGACGAACTCGCCGACCTCTTCCGCCTGGACCACCTCACCACCCGTATGCGCCGGCACGCCGAGGGCCTGGTGATCCTTTCCGGCGCCGCACCGTCGCGGCAGTGGCGCCGTCCCGTGCAGTTGATGGACATCGTCCGCGCCGCCGTCGCCGAGGTCGAGGACTACGAGCGCATCGAGGTCCGGCGCCTGCCGCGCGTCGCCGTCACCGGCCCGGCCGTCGCCGACCTGACCCATCTGGTGGCCGAACTCCTCGAGAACGCGACGGTCTTCTCGCCGCCGCACACCGCCGTCCAGGTGCTCGGCGAGCGGGTCGCCAACGGCTTCACCCTGGAGATCCACGACCGGGGTCTGGGCATGGCGGCCGAGGCACTGCTGGACGCCAACCTCCGGCTCGCCGAGACGCCCGAGTTCGAACTCTCCGACACGGACCGGCTCGGCCTGTTCGTGGTCAGCCGCCTCGCCCAGCGCCAGAACGTCCGGGTCTCCCTTCAGCCGTCTCCCTACGGCGGCACCACTGCCGTCGTCTTCATCCCCGACGCGCTGCTCACCGACGACGTCCCGGACACCAACGGCATCGGCTTCCGCCTCGACCGGGACCGCCCCTCGAAGGAAGCCGGGCAGGCGGCGAGCCTCACCCCCGCCCGGTCGCACGCGCCGGCGCAACTGCCCGGCCTGCCGACCTCCCTGCTGGACGGCCCGGTCGAGCTGGAAGCCCCTGTGGACCTGGACGCCATCGACGACTTCCCGGGGGCATTGACGGACGAGGAGAGCGAGCGTGGCGGGCTGTTCCGCCCGCGCCGCTCCCGCGGCAGCGCCGACGACCCGGCCGCCTCCGGGCTGGGTGAGCCCCATCAGCCGGCCTCCCCGCGGGCCGACGACGGCAACGCCGACAACAGGGCGGCCGGTGAGCGCTCCGGCGGACCTGTACCGCTGCCCCGGCGGCAGACGCCCAAGCTGGTCAGCTCGCACGGCAAGCCTGTCATCGAGCAGCGCTCCCGGCGCGGCGGCCCGGACGAGCAGCCCGCTGCCGGCCGGCGCCGCCCCGACACGGGCGGACTGGCCCCGTTGCCGGCCCGTCGGCGAGGCGAGGCGGCCCGGCGATCCACCGGGCTCGCCGGCCCCGACGACGAGCGCACGGCGCTTCCGGCGGGCAGCGCGGACGAGATCTCCAAGGCCCCGGCTCTGCCCAGACGGCCCCGGCCATCGGCGGCGGCTTCCGGTGACGGCCCGGGCGATGCGGCCCCGCCCCCCGGCGATGCGGCTCCGGAGCCCGGGCCCGGCACAGGGCCCCTGCCCCGGCGCATACGGCAGGCCAATCTGGCCCCGCAGCTGAAGCAGGAACCCGAACGGCGCCCCGAACCCGCGGCGCAGCCCGCCGACCGCGACGCCGACGAGGTCCGCAGCCGGATGGCCTCGCTCCAGCGCGGCTGGCAGCGCGGCCGTGAGGAGAACGCCGCGGGCGAGGGCGCCCAGAACGGCACAGCACCAGGAACGACTAAGGGGGACGGTCGATGACCGCACCGAAGGCCACCGGCCCAACGGAGACGAACAAGGTGGAGCTGAACTGGCTCCTGGACGACCTCGTGGACCGGGTCGCCAGCATCCGCAAGGCCGTCGTGCTCTCCGGCGACGGCCTGCCCACGGGGGCGTCCAAGGACCTGACCAGGGAGGACAGCGAGCACCTGGCCGCCGTCGCGTCCGGCTTCCACAGCCTCGCCAAGGGGGTGGGCCGCCACTTCGAAGCGGGCAGTGTCCGGCAGACCGTGGTCGAGCTCGACGATGCCTTCCTGTTCGTGACCGCCGCCGGGGACGGCAGCTGCCTCGCTGTCCTCTCGGACGCCGACTCCGACGTCGGGCAGGTCGCGTACGAGATGACACTCCTGGTCAAGCGGGTCGGCGTACATCTGGGCACCGCTCCGCGCACCGATCTGCCCGCAGGCGGGTAGTGGGATGACATGAGCGGAGACGGTCAGGGAAGAAGCCACTGGTTCGACGACGAGGCCGGGCCGGTCGTCCGTCCCTACGCCATGACGCGCGGCCGCACCACGAGTCCGGCACAGCACCGCCTCGATCTGATAGCGGTGGTCGGCACCGAACCCGGCGCGGGGGATCCGGATGGCGACCCGACGCTCGCCCCGGAGCACGTGGAGATCGTCGGACTGTGCCGTGACGCACCGCAGTCGGTCGCCGAACTCGCCGCGGAACTCGACCTGCCCATCGGAGTGGTGCGCGTTCTCATCGGAGATCTCGTGCACGCGGAACTCGTCCATGTGACGCGGCCGGTACCCCCGGCCGAGCTGCCGGACGAGAGTATTCTGCGCGACGTGATCAACGGCCTCCGGGCGCTGTGACCGGCGCGGAAGCGGAGTAGTGACGTGACAGGCTGGCAGTTCTGGGTCGACCGAGGCGGCACCTTCACCGACATCGTCGCGCGTCGCCCGGACGGCCGCCTGCTCACGCACAAACTGCTGTCCGACAACGCCGCCCGGTACGCCGACGCGGCCGTCGCCGGCGTGCGAGAACTGCTCGGCGGTTCCGGGGAGCGTGTCGACGCCGTCCGGATGGGCACGACGGTCGCCACCAACGCCCTGCTGGAACGCAAGGGCGAACGCACCCTCCTGGTGATCACCCGCGGTTTCCGCGACGCCCTGCGCATCGCCTACCAGAACCGCCCCAGCATCTTCGCCCGTCGCATCGAACTGCCCGAGCTGCTGTACGAGCGGGTGATCGAGGCCGACGAACGCATCACCGCCGACGGCACCGTCCTGCAAGCCCCCGACCTGGACGCCCTCGCGGGCCCGCTCCGGCAGGCGTACGACGACGGGATCCGCGCGGTGGCCGTCGTCTGTCTGCACAGCCATCTTCACCCCGCCCACGAGCGTGCGATCGGCGATCTCGCGGCCGATATCGGCTTCCCGCAGATCTCGCTCTCCAGCGAGGTCAGCCCACTGATGAAGCTTGTCCCGCGCGGGGACACCGCCGTCGTGGACGCCTACCTCTCGCCCGTGCTGCGCCGCTACGTGCGGCACGTCGCCGACGAACTGCGGGACGTGCGGCTGATGTTCATGCAGTCCAACGGGGGACTCACCGAGGCGGGGCAGTTCCGCGGCAAGGACGCCATCCTCTCCGGGCCGGCCGGCGGGATCGTCGGCATGGCCCGCATGTCGCAGCGTGCCGGCTTCGATCGCGTCATCGGCTTCGACATGGGCGGCACCTCCACCGACGTTTCGCACTTCGCCGGTGAGTACGAGCGCGTCTTCACCACCCGGATCGCGGGCGTCCGGCTGCGCGCCCCCATGCTGGACATCCACACCGTCGCCGCAGGCGGCGGCTCGGTGCTCCACTTTGACGGCTCCCGCTACCGCGTCGGCCCCGACTCGGCCGGCGCCGACCCCGGACCCGCCAGCTACCGGGCCGGCGGCCCGCTCACCGTCACCGACGCCAACGTCATGCTCGGCCGAATCCACCCCGACCACTTCCCCGCGGTGTTCGGCCCGGACGGGGACCAGCCGCTGGACGCCGCCCTGGTCCGCGACCGCTTCGCCGCCCTCGCGCGCGAGATCCGCGAGCGCACCGGCGACGACCGCACCCCGGAGCAGGTTGCCGAGGGCTACCTGCAGATCGCGGTCGCCAACATCGCCAACGCCGTGAAGCGGATCTCCGTCCAGAAGGGCCACGACGTCACCCGCTACGCCCTCACCACCTTCGGCGGAGCGGGCGGCCAGCATGCGTGCAGGGTCGCCGACTCCCTCGGTATCCGCACCGTCCTCGTACCCCCCATGGCCGGTGTCCTGTCCGCGCTCGGCATCGGACTCGCCGACACCACGGCCATGCGCGAACAGTCCGTCGAGGCACCTCTGGAAGCCGCCTCGATGCCCGGCATCCGCAAGACGGCCGACGACCTGGAGGCCGCCGCGCGCGCCGAACTCCTCGCCGAGGACGTTCCGGAGAACCGCATCGAGATCACCCACCGCGCCCAACTGCGCTACGACGGCACCGACACCACCCTCACCGTCGAGCTGACCGAGCCCGACACCATGAAGCACGCCTTCGAAGAACGTCATCGCGCCACGTACTCCTTCACCCTCGACCGACCGATCGTCGTCGAAGCCCTCTCCGTCGAAGCCACCGGCATCACTGCACCCCCCGATCTCTCCGCCCTCGCCCCTTACGAGGGCCGGCCCGCCGCTCCCGAAACCGTCCGCCTCCACACCGGCGGCGCCTGGCGCGACGTACCCCTCCACCGCCGGGAGGCCCTTCCGCCCGGCGACACCGTCACCGGCCCCGCGGTCATCACCGAGGCCGGCGCCACGACCGTCGTCGACGACGGCTGGCGGGCCGAGGCGACCGACGACGGGCATCTGGTCATGGAACGCGCGGCGATTACGCAGAGTTCCGATCTCGACACAAAAGCCGACCCGGTTCTGCTCGAGGTCTTCAACAACCTCTTCATGTCGATCGCCGAGCAGATGGGCGCTCGGCTGGAGTCCACGGCCCAGTCCGTCAACATCAAGGAACGCCTGGACTTCTCCTGCGCCCTCTTCGACCCGGACGGAAACCTGGTGGCCAACGCCCCCCACATCCCCGTCCACCTCGGCTCCATGGGCACCAGCGTCAAAGAGGTCATCCGCCGCCGCGGCACTGCGATGCGACCCGGCGACACCTACGCCGTCAACGACCCGTACCACGGCGGCACCCACCTGCCCGACGTCACCGTGATCACCCCGGTCTTCGACAGCGACTCCGCGACGGACACGGAGAGTGAGCCGAAGATCCTCTTCTACGTCGCCTCCCGCGGCCACCACGCCGAGATCGGCGGCATCGCCCCGGGCTCCATGCCCGCCCACAGCAGGACCATCGAGGAGGAGGGCGTCCTCTTCGACAACTGGCTGCTCGCCGAGAACGGCCGTTTCCGGGAGGGGGAAACCCGCCGTCTGCTCGCCGAGGCGCCCCACCCCTCCCGCAACATCCGCACGAACCTCGCCGACCTGCGCGCCCAGATCGCCGCCAACCAGAAAGGCGTCGACGAAGTCCGCCGCATGATCGGCGAATTCGGCCTCGACGTGGTCCAGGCCTACATGCGGCACGTCCAGGACAACGCCGAGGAAGCGGTCCGCCGCGTCATCGACGCCCTGGACGACGGGGAGTACGCCTACGAGACGGACTCGGGCGCCGTCATCCGCGTCCGCGTGCACGTCGATCGTGCCGAACGACGCGCGACCATCGACTTCACGGGCACCTCCGCGCAGCTCGCCACCAACTTCAACGCCCCCTTCTCGGTCGTCAACGCGGCGGTCCTGTACGTCTTCCGCACCCTGGTCGCCGACGACATCCCGCTCAACGACGGCTGCCTGCGCCCCCTGGACATCGTCGTACCTCCCGGCTCGATGCTCGCCCCCGAGCCGCCCGCCGCCGTCGTCGCGGGCAACGTGGAGACCTCCCAGGCCGTCACCGGCGCCCTGTACGCCGCGCTCGGCGTCCAGGCCGAGGGCTCCGGAACCATGAACAACGTCACCTTCGGCAACGAACGCCACCAGTACTACGAGACCGTCGCCTCCGGATCCGGAGCGGGCGACGGCTTTCCCGGCGCCGACGTCGTACAGACGCACATGACCAACTCGCGGCTCACGGATCCCGAAGTGCTGGAGTGGCGGCTGCCCGTCAGGCTCGAGGAGTTCGCCGTCCGGCGGGGGAGCGGCGGCGCCGGACACTGGCGCGGCGGGCACGGCTGCGTGCGACGCATCCGCTTCCTCGAAGCCATGACCGTCTCCACGCTCTCCCAGCATCGCCGCGTGCCGCCGTACGGCATGGCGGGCGGTGAGCCCGGCGCGCTCGGCGCCAACCGGGTGGAGCGGGCCGACGGCACGGTCACCGAACTCGGTGGAAGCGGCACGGCCGACGTCTCTCCCGGCGACGTACTCGTCATCGAAACCCCCGGTGGCGGCGGCTACGGCCGACCGTCGCCCGACCACCATCAAGCAGGAGAAGAGATCGATGATCTTCGGGCGTTCTGAACGCGGCAAGCCCCCGGTCGAGCCCGTCACGCTCAAGATCCTGGTGGCCGGCGGCTTCGGCGTGGGCAAGACGACCCTCGTCGGCGCGGTCAGCGAGATCAGGCCGCTGCGCACCGAGGAGTTGCTCACCGAGGCCGGCCGCCCGGTCGACGACACCACAGGCGTGGAGGGCAAGCACACGACCACCGTGGCCATGGACTTCGGCCGCATCACCCTGCGCGAGGACCTCGTGCTGTACCTGTTCGGAACGCCCGGACAGGACCGGTTCTGGTTCATGTGGGACGAGCTGTCCGAGGGCGCGCTCGGTGCCGTGGTCCTCGCCGACACGCGCCGTCTGGAGGACTGCTTCGCCGCCGTCGACTACTTCGAGAGGCGCGCCATACCCTTCCTCGTCGGCGTCAACTGCTTCGAAGGAGCCGACCGTTACCCTGCGGAAGCCATCCGCCAGGCCCTCGACCTGGACGAGGACGTGCCCGTCCTGCTGTGCGACGCCCGCGACCGGGAGTCGGCCAAGGAGGTGCTGATCGGAGTCGTCCAGCATGCGATGGACTACGGGGCCGACCACCGCCCGGCCGTCGCCACCTGAGCCACGGCACGGCCCGTACCCCCGCCGACCGGGGTACGGGCCGCGGTCTCTGTGGGGCGCACGCGCGCGGGTGCCCCACGTACATGGCACGCGCGCGTGAAGGCGCCCCGACGCTAGGCTTCCTCGTCCTCGAGCCAGCCGAAGCTCTTCTCCACCGCCCTGCGCCAGTTGCGGTACTCGCGGTCGCGTACCGGTGCCTCCATCGCCGGTGTCCACTGGGCGTCCTGCCGCCAGTGCGACTTCAGCTCGTCGAGGTCGTTCCACACGCCCGTCGCCAGACCGGCCGCGTAGGCGGCGCCCAGGCAGGTGGTCTCGGACACCCGGGGCCGGATCACCGGCACGCCGAGGACGTCCGCCTGGTGCTGCATGAGCAGGTTGTTCTTGGTCATGCCGCCGTCGACCTTCAGGGTGGTGATCCGCACCCCCGAGTCCTGGTACATGGCGTCCACGACCTCGCGCGTCTGCCAGCTCGTCGCCTCCAGAACCGCGCGCGCGAGGTGGGCCTTCGTGACGTACCGGGTGAGCCCGGTGACGACCCCGCGCGCGTCGGAGCGCCAGTACGGCGCGAACAGGCCGGAGAAGGCGGGCACGATGTAGGCACCGCCGTTGTCCTCGACACTTGCCGCCAGCGTCTCGATCTCGTCGGCGGTGCGGATGATGCCGAGCTGGTCGCGGAACCACTGGACCAGCGCGCCCGTTATCGCTATGGACCCCTCCAGGCAGTACACCGGCGCCTCACCGCCGATCTTGTAGCCCATCGTCGTCAGCAGCCCGCTCTTGGACGGCACCGGCCGCTCTCCGGTGTTGAGCAGCAGGAAGCTGCCGGTGCCGTAGGTGTTCTTCGCGGTGCCGACGTCGTAGCAGGCCTGCCCGAACACGGCCGCCTGCTGGTCGCCCAGCGCCGAGGCCACGGGCACCCCGCCGAGCTGGCCGACAGCGGTGCCGTAGACCTCGGCGGACGACCTGATCTCGGGCAGAACCGCCTCGGGCACGTTCATCGCGGAGAGGATGGAGGGATCCCACTGGAGGGTTTCCAGGTTCATCAGCATGGTGCGGCTGGCGTTCGTCACGTCGGTGACGTGCCTGCCGCCGTCGGTGCCGCCGGTGAGGTTCCAGATCAGCCAGGAGTCGATGGTGCCGAAGGCGATCTCGCCGCGTTCGGCGCGGTCCCTGAGACCGGGCACATGGTCCAGCAGCCAGGCCGCCTTGGGCCCGGAGAAGTAGCTGGCCAGCGGCAGTCCGGTCTGCTCGCGGAAGCGGTCCTGGCCGTCGGTGCCGCCCAGTTCGTGACACAGGGCCGCGGTACGGGTGTCCTGCCAGACGATCGCGTTGTGCACGGGCTTGCCCGTGGCGCGGTCCCACAGGACCGTGGTCTCCCGCTGGTTCGTGATGCCGAGCGCGCTCAACTGGTCGGCGCGCAGCCCGGCCTTGGCCAGCGCCCCCGCCACCACGGCCTGCACCTTGGACCAGATCTCGGTGGCGTCATGCTCCACCCAGCCCGGCTTGGGGAAGATCTGGCGGTGCTCGCGCTGGTCCACGGCGACGATCGCGCCGCCGTGGTCGAAGATGATGCAGCGGCTGGACGTGGTGCCCTGGTCGATGGCGGCGACGTACTTCTCGGCAGTGTCCGTCATGGCTGTCCCTGGGTCGCTGGGTCGGGTCGCTGGGTCAGAAGGCCGCGTTGTAGACGAGGCCCGCGAGCGCCCCGCCGATCAGCGGGCCGACCACCGGGATCCATGCGTAACCCCAGTCGGACGTGCCCTTGTTCGGGATCGGCAGGAAGGCGTGCACGATGCGCGGTCCGAGGTCACGCGCCGGGTTGATGGCGTAGCCGGTGGGCCCGCCGAGGGAGAGTCCGATGCCGACGACGAGCAGCGAGACGATCAGCACCGTGGTGCCGGACTCGCCGAGGCCCTTAGTCAGTCCGAAGGCGAGGATCGGCAGCACCAGCGCCATCGTCGCGATGATCTCGGTGATGAGGTTCGCGACCGGGTGCCGGATCTCCGGGACGGTCGAGAAGATGCCGAGGGTCGGCACCGGTTCTTCGTCGGGGCCCTCGGGTGTGTCCTCGTTTTGGACGTTGGCCTGGAACTGCGCGAGATACACCAGGTAGGCGAGGACCGCACCCAGCATCGCGCCCACGATCTGGCCCAGCAGATAGACCCAGACCTTGCCCCACTTGCCGGTGTCCACGGCGATGCCGATGGTCACCGCGGGATTGAGCTGACCGCCGGAGAGGGGAGCGGCGGTGTAGGCGCCCGCGAGCACGCCGAACCCCCAGCCGAACGCGATGACGACCCACCCCGAGGCCCGCGCCTTGGAATATCTGAGGGTGACGGCGGCGCAGACACCGGCACCGAACAGGATCAGGATCGCGGTGCCGATGACTTCGCCGACGAAAATGTCTCCGTTGCTCATGGCGGCTCCCTAGGCGCCGGCTCGGGGCGAGCGACCCCGGCCCTCCGTGCAGGAACGGTTCCCTTGGCGACTTCAGCCGAAGGCAGGGAGGGCCCCGCGCCCCGCCCGGCGTCCGTGACGAACGTGCCGTCGCAGCCGGATCGCCCAGGAGGACGGACCGTGGAACAGGAAAGGCCCACGGCGCAGTGCCTGATTACGCCGTGAATGTACGGCGATGTCGGCTGACACCGGGAAGTGTTCACCGGCTCAGAGGGACCGTCAAGGTCGCCGACGGCAACGATGACAGCGGTTGCCCGGGACCGGGAGCCGACGCCTCCCTTCCCGCAGGTGGGTGTTCAACGGCCGCAAACGACAGGGACGTTCACCCGAGGGGTTCGGCGGCCGCGCACTTCGCCTGGGCCGGGGCCGCCCCGGAACCGCGCCGGATCTCATGCCCGGGCAGTCCCGCGCGCCCGAGTACCCAGCTCGTCCCGCTCAGCGCCTTCGCCGTCTTCTTCAGCGGAGCGAGGTGGGCGGCGGCCTGCCGGTGATCGGACACGCTGCCGGGCACGCACACGATGGTCGCGAGGGACAGCGTGACCGGGCGGCCGCCCGCCGCCCAGGGCGCGTCGAGCACGGCGGCGACCAGCGGATCGAGCACTTCCTCCTCGGCCAGTACCAGGAAGTCGTCCCCGCCGATGTGACCCACGCGCGTGTGGGCGGCCACTGTCTGTTGCAGCGCCCGGCCCACCGAGCGGATCAGCTCGTCGCCGGCCGCAAACCCGGAACCGTCGTTGACCTGCTTGAAGTGGTCGATGTCCAGCCAACTGAGCGCGAACGCCCGCCCGTCGGCGATCCGCCGGTCCACCTCAGTCGTGATCGCATCGGAACCCGGCAGCCGGGTCAGCGGATTGAGGCCGGCCGCCTCCTCCACCCGCGTCTCGGCCAGCGCCCGCACGAGATCCGCGAGGCGTACGACGCCCACGCACCGGCTGCGGTGGTCGACGACCGCCACATCATCAGAGGTGCGGTCGCGGCCGCCGATCGCCACCACGTCCAGCACCTCCCAGGCGGTGGCGTCGACACCGACCGTGCGCGGCGCGTCGCCCAGTTTGAAGGCGGGCCGGTCCGCGTACAGGGCGTGCCCGTACCGGCCGGACATCGACAACAGAAAGCGCGACCGGTGCACCGATCTGACGGGCACCCCGGCCTGGTCCACGAGCAGCACCCCGGAGACGTCCGGCTTGCCGGTCAGCAGCGCCCGTACCTGCCCTGCCGAAGCGGTGACCGGCAGGACGGCGGCGGGCCGCACGAACTCCCGCACCGACGGCCCGGAGCGGGGCACGGCCACGGCACCGGGGGAACAGGGCGGAACATATACGTCCGCCGCCGGGATCCGGGCCGGCGGCGCGAACAGCTCGCCCTGGGCCAGTTGTGCTCCGGCCGACAGCGCCGCCGCACACTGCAGTTCGGTCTCCACGCCCTCCACCGCCACCAGGGCGCCCAGTTGCTCGCACAGCGTCCGCATCGCCCGGACCGCGGCCGGCCGGGCCAGCAGCGAGGCGTCGAGCTTCACGAGGTCGGGGGAGAGGTCGGTGAGCAGCCTGAGGGGAACGTCTCCGTCCCCGATGCCGTCGGCGCTGATCCGGAACCCCTGGTCGCGCAGCGCGGCCACCGCCTCCAGCAGCGCCCGTTGGGGCACGTGGGTGTAGGGCGGCACTACGTCGAGGGTCACCTCCCAGGGCATCCGTCCCCCCGCGCGTACGGCGTCGTGCAGCGGGGCGAGGCCGCCGAGGTCGGCGAGCGTGGCCGCGAACACGTTGAGATGCAGCGGCAGCAGAGTCTCCTTACGAGTGGCTGCACGGAGGGCCAACACGGCCAGCCTGCCATCGAGTTCGGGGTCTCGGCGGGCTTCGGCCAGGACGTCGCCGGTCTCCGGGCGGGCGAGTATCTCCAGTGCGGCGACCGCGCCAGTCCTCAGGTTGACCACCGGCTGGAAGGCAAAGCGCAGAGTATCCGTCCAGGAGTGCACGGGAGCATGATGTCGCTGCCCGTGTACGCCCAGGCCCAGTTCATGAGACGTTCACGCAGCATTCCGGGGTGATCACGCAGCGTGGACCACCGCATGAGACCCTCCTGTCGCACACCGCCCATGGCGGGCTCCGCTCACCGCACCGCGATCACCGACGATCCGTGTCCGAACAGCCCTTGGTTCGCCGTGATCCCCACGCGCGCCCCGGCGACCTGCCGGTCGCCCGCCGCGTCCCTCAACTGCCGGGCCACCTCGCAGACCTGGGCGATGGCCTGGGCCGGCACCGCCTCACCGAAGGAGGCGAGCCCGCCACTGGTGTTGACGGGTATGCGGCCGCCCGGGGCCGTTGCCCCCTCCCGCAGGAGTTTCGCGCCCTCGCCCTCGCCGCACAGCCCCAGATCCTCGTACCACTGCAGTTCCAGCGCGGTGGACAGGTCGTACACCTCCGCCAGGGACAGGTCCTCGGGGCCGATGCCCGCCTCCTCGTAGGCGGTCCGGGCGATGGACGCCCGGAGGGTCTCGCCCGGGGGCTCCACCGCGGCGGCCGAGTCGGTGGCGATGTCCGGCAGATCCAGCAGCGTGTTCGGGAAGCGCGGTGTCACCGTCGACACGGCCCGGATCCGCACCGGCCGCGCCACCCCGTGCCGGCGTGCGAAGTCCATGCTGCACAGCACCAGGGCGGCGCCGCCGTCGGAGGTCGCGCAGATGTCGAGCAGTCGCAGCGGATCGGCGACCACCGCGGAGGCGGCGACCTCCTCGGCGGTGACCCGCTTGCGGTAGCGCGCGTACGGGTTGAGCGCCCCCAGGGCGGCGTTCTTCACCTTGACCAGGGCGAAGTCCTCCAGTGTGTCGCCATGCACCGCCATCCGCCGGCGCGCGTACAGCCCGAAGTACGCCGGGTTCGTCGCGCCCAGCAGACGGAACCGCAGCCAGTCCGGATCGTCGGGGCGATCCCCGCCCGCGGGGCGGAAGAACCCCTTGGGCGCGGCGTCCGCCCCCACCACGAGGACGACGTCCGCCAGCCCGGCGAGGATCTGCGCCCGTGCGGTCGCGATCGCCTGCGCTCCGGACGCGCAGGCCGCGTAGACGCTGGCGACCCGGGCTCCCTGCCAGCCCAGTGCCCTGGCGAACGTCGCTCCCGCCACGTACCCCGGATATCCGCCACGCACCGTGTCCGCGCCCACGACAGAGCCGACGTCCGGCCAGTCGAGGCCGGCGTCCATGAGGGCCGCGAGGGCCGCTGCCGTCCCGTACTCGGTGAAGCTGCGCCCCCACTTGCCCCACGGGTGCATGCCCACACCGAGCACCGCCACCTCCGCCGTCATGCCGTCACCCCCGTCGGCCGCCAGTGCCAGGTCGTCCAGGTCGTCTCCGCGTCCTCGTCGAGCACTCCGGGGACGACCTCCACCTCCATGCCCACCGTCAGATCGGCGACGGTGACCCCGGGAACCGCCTGTCCCAGCACCACGATCCGCTCGGACTCCAGCTCCACCGCGATCAACGCGTACGGCTCCCATGGAAGTTCCGGATTGCTCACATAGGGTGACGGAGGGCGGTATCGGCTGTCCGTGTACGACCAGATCCGGCCCTTTCGTGACAGTGGGACCTCCTCCAGGGTGCCACCCGCGCAGTGCGGGTTGCGGCAATGGCTGTCCTCGCGCGGGAAGAAGACGCAGGCGCAGGACGAGCAGCGGGTGCCCAGGAGCCGGAATCGGTCCCCCTCGCCGCCGAACCAGCCGGAGACCGCGGGTGTGCGTGTGCGCGACAACGTTCCTCCCGGCGAGGTGATCTGACGAAGCGTCAGAAGTGTGCCATGGGCAACCGGAAATGGGCAGGGTGTACCGGCGAACCGGACGGCCTGTTTCGGCGTCGTGGTAACAGGGCGGGGTGGCCGGGGCCGACGGGGGTGGTCCCGGCCACCCCTCCTCATCCGTGCCGTTCTTCTGTGCGCCGTTGCTGGAACATGTCCTTCACCTGATCGGATACAGTCCGCGCGTGTCCGAAAATCAGCACTCAACTGCCAACTCCGTGCCGGGCTCCCACTGTTCTGGCTGCGGAGCGCCCTACGGGGAGGGCATCTCCGGCTGGCCGCGCACGTGCCCGTCCTGCGGGACCGTCGCCTACCGCAACCCGCTGCCGGTCGCGATCGCGCTCCAGCCCGTGTACGACACCAAGGGCACGGCCCTGGTGGTCATCACCCGAACCGTCGCCCCCGCGCGCGGAGGCACGGCACTGCCCGGCGGCTACATCGACGACCGGGAGGACTGGAAGCAGGCCGTCGTCCGCGAACTCAAGGAGGAGACGGGCATCGACGCGTCCGCCCGCGACGTGCGGCTCGTGGACGCCATGAGTTCCCCCGACGGGCATCTGCTGCTGTTCGGACTCCTTCCGGAACGCCCGGCCGAAGGGCTCCCGCGCTCCGAGGCCACGGACGAGACCGAAGGCTGGCACCTGCTGCGCAGGCCCGAGGAGCTCGCCTTCCCGCTGCACACCCTGGCCGTGCGGGGATGGTTCGAGGGCCGCTACCTCTGAGGTCGGCCGCTCAGCCGAGACCCCGTATGCGCACCGGGCAGGGCGGCTCACCCGCGCCGTCCTCCCGCTCCTGGGTGACCATCACCCGCCGGCCCTGCAGGCGTGCGGTGTAGCGCTCGATCGCCGGTTCGTCCCGGCCCTCGACCGCGTCCCGCACGACCAGCCCGCCCCCGGTCCGTCCACGGGCGGGCGCCCACACCTCCAGCTCGAGGCCGCCGTCCTCGCCACGTACGGGGACGACCGCACCCGCGCGCGCGAGCACCGGAATCCGCGACAGCGGCGCATCCACGAGAACCTGCGCCGGACCCTCGTACGCCTGCTCCGTCACCGTGTCGTACCAACGGCCCCGCGGCAGCTGCACCGCACGCCGGTCGGCCCCCGGGTCCAGGACCGGCGCCACCAGAAGACAGTCGCCGAGCAGGAACGCGTCCTCGCAGTCGCGCAGCGCGCGGTCCTCCGGCGCCCCCCACCACAGCGGCCGCACATAGGGCGCGCCGGTGCGCCGCGCCAGGTGCGCCAGCGTCATGAAGTACGGCAGCAGACGCCGGCGTTCGACCAGCGCCACGCGCGCGTGCTCCAGCACCTCGGGACCGAACTCCCACGGCTCCCGGCGTCCTGCCCGCAGACTCGCGTGCGTACGGAACAGCGGCAGGTACGCGCCGAGCTGGAACCATCGCAGATACAGCTCCGGCGACGGACTCCCGTCGAAGCCGCCCACGTCCGGCCCCGAGTAGGGCACCCCGCACAGCCCGAGGCCCAGCACCAGCGACAGGGACGCCCGCAAGCCCGGCCAGCCCGTCGCCACGTCCCCCGACCACGTGCCGCCGTAGCGCTGCATGCCCGCCCAGCCGGACCGCGAGAACAGGAACGGCCGCTCCTGGGGCGTCAGCTCGCGCAGCCCCTCGTAGGCCGCCCTGGCCATGCAGAGCGCGTACACGTTGTGCGCCTCCCGGTGGTCGCCGCCACGCCCCTCCAGGGCGTGCCGGGCCGAACGCGGCAGCGTCGGCTCACCGAAGGCGTTGAACGACGTCGGCTCGTTCATGTCGTGCCAGAACCCCGCGAAGCCCTGCTCCAGCCGTTCCTCGTAGAGCCCGCCCCACCACTTGCGCACGCGCGCGTGCGTGAAGTCCGGGAACACCGACTCGCCGGCCCACACCTCGCCCCGCACCGAGCGCCCCGAGGCGTCCCGTACGAACGCGTCCACGGCCGACCCTGTGTCGTACACGGCGTTGCCCGGGACGGCCTTCACCGCCGGGTCGACGATCGACACCAGCCGGATCCCGTCCCGGCGCAGCTCCTCGGCGAGCGCCGGCAGCTTCGGGAAGCGCTCCGGGGCGACGGTGAACACCTGGTGGTCCTCGTAGTGGTCGATGTCCAGGTGGACGGCGTCCAGCGGCAGACCGCGCTCCTGATAGCCCGCGACGATCCGGCGCACCTCCTGCTCGCTGCCGAATCCCCACCGCGCGTGATGGTGGCCGAGCGCCCAGGCGGGCGGCAGCGCGGGTGCCCCGGTCAGCGACGCCCAGGTGTGCAGCACGCGCGCGGGGGTGCCCACCATCACCCAGCAGCGCAGCGGACCGCCTTCCATGCGTACCTCACAGCGCCCGGCATGGTCGTGCCCGGACCCGGCGCCCTCCTCACCCTCCCGCAGGGTCACCCTGCCGTCCCACGTGGTGTCGTGGAACACCAGATGGGCCGCGGCGTCCGCCACCACCAGCTGCACCGGCATGGTCAGGTACAGCGGATCGTCGCCAGGCCCGAACGCCCGGCCCGGATCGGTGTTCCACAGCCGGTACGTGCCGTCCCGCAGCCGAGGCCCCGCGGCGCGCCCGCCCAGGCCGAAGAACCGGGCGTCCGCCGCCACCTCCGACCGCTGCATCCACCGCGCCGTGCCCCCGCCGACCGGCTCCCACCACCGCGGCGGCAGATCCCGCCGCAGCAGCACACCGCCGGGCGTGCACACCTGCACCGCGCCGTGCCGGGAGACGACGATCGTGACCCGCTCGGCCACGACCCGCCAGCCACCGTCCTTGTCCGGCTCCAGCACCGCCCGCGGATCCGGCTCGGGACAGCCCCCGGCAAGCGCGTACGACGGTTCCGGACCCGCCCCGTCCCAGCCCCAGAAGACCGCCCCGTTGACCGCGACGGTGATCCGCAGCTCGGACCGGCCGAAACGGATCAGACCGCCCCCCGGGCCCGGCTCGACGCCCTGCACCTGCCCCGGGACCCGTGCGCGCTCGGCCCCCCGCGGTGGTAGCCCGGAGGCGTCGATACGCCGCCTGCGCCAAGCGGCCCGCACGGTACGCAACCCCTGAGCCGCCCTCCCCGAACCGACCACACTCACCGAACGCACCAGGTCACGACCGTCCATGCTGCTCACCCTGCCACTGACCGCCTCACGCGCGCGTGTCGTTCAACTTCCGTTCACCCGTGCCGGGACCACATCTTCACGACACGGACCATGTGGGGCGCACCCTGGTGTAGAAGTCGATCACATGGCATCGTCCCTGTCAGCCGCGTCACGCGCACACCCCAGCACGTGCGCGGACCGACGCACACGACGCGCACAGTCCGGGAGCCGCCCCATGTCGACCGCGAACCCCCAGCCGCTCTGGCAGCCCGATCCCGAGCGGATCGCCCAGGCCCGCATCACCAAGTTCCAGGCCTGGGCCGCCGAGCGCCACGGTGCCCCGGCCGAGGGAGGCTACCCGGCACTGCACCGGTGGTCCGTCGACCAGCTGGACGCCTTCTGGAAAGCCGTCACCGAGTGGTTCGACGTACGGTTCTCGACCCCCTACGCGCGCGTGCTCGGCGACCGCTCGATGCCGGGCGCCCAGTGGTTCCCCGGAGCCACCCTCAACTACGCCGAGCACGCCCTGCGCGCCGCGGCCGACCGCCCGGCCGAGCCCGCCCTCCTGTACGTCGACGAGACCCATGAACCGCTCCCGGTCAGCTGGTCCGAGCTGCGCCGCCAGGTGGGCTCCCTCGCCGCCGAACTCCGCGCCCTCGGTGTACGTCCCGGCGACCGCGTCAGCGGCTACCTCCCGAACATCCCCGAGGCCGTGGTCGCCCTCCTCGCCACGGCCGCCGTGGGCGCCGTGTGGACCTCCTGCGCACCCGACTTCGGCGCCCGCAGCGTCCTCGACCGCTTCCAGCAGGTCGAGCCCGTCGTGCTGTTCACCGTCGACGGCTACCGCTACGGCGGCAAGGAGCACGACCGCCGCGAGATCGTCGCCGAACTGCGCCGCGAGCTGCCCACCCTGCGTGCCGTCGTCCACATTCCGCTCCTCGGCACGCAAGCACCCGAGGGCGCGCTCCAGTGGTCTGCCCTGACCGCGGCCGACGTCGAGCCCTTGTTCGAGCAGGTCCCCTTCGCTCACCCCCTGTGGGTGCTGTACTCCTCCGGTACGACCGGCCTGCCCAAGGCGATCGTGCAGTCCCAGGGCGGCATCCTCGTCGAGCACCTCAAACAGCTCGGCCTGCACTGCGATCTCGGCCCCGAGGATCGTTTCTTCTGGTACACCTCGACCGGCTGGATGATGTGGAACTTCCTCGTCTCCGGCCTGCTCACGGGCACCACGATCGTCCTGTACGACGGCAGCCCCGGCTACCCGGACACGGGCGCCCAGTGGCGGATCGCCGAACGCACCGGCGCGACCCTCTACGGCACCTCGGCCGCCTATGTCATGGCCTGTCGCAAGGCGGGCGTACACCCCTCCCGTGACTTCGACCTCTCCCGGCTGCAGTGTGTCGCCACCACCGGCTCGCCCCTGCCCCCCGACGGTTTCCGCTGGCTGCACGACGAGGTCCGCGACGACCTGTGGATCGCCTCCGTCAGCGGCGGCACGGACGTCTGCTCCTGCTTCGCCGGAGCCGTACCGACCCTGCCGGTGTACACCGGGGAACTCCAGGCGCCGGGCCTCGGCACCGACCTGCAGTCCTGGGACCCGAGCGGCAAGCCCCTTGTCGACGAGGTGGGCGAGCTGGTCGTCACCAACCCCATGCCCTCGATGCCGATCCGCTTCTGGAACGACCCCGACGGCAGCCGCTACCACGACAGCTACTTCGACACCTACCCCGGCGTCTGGCGCCACGGCGACTGGATCACCGTCACCTCGCGCGGGTCCGTGATCATCCACGGCCGCTCCGACTCCACGCTCAACCGGCAGGGCGTGCGCATGGGCTCGGCCGACATCTACGAGGTCGTCGAGCGCCTGCCCGAGATCAAGGAGTCCCTCGTCATCGGCATCGAGTTGCCCGACGGGGGCTACTGGATGCCACTGTTCGTGCACCTGGCGCCGGGCGCCGTCCTGGACGAAGCGCTGCTGGACCGCATCAAGCAGACCATCCGCGAACAGCTCTCCCCGCGCCACGTGCCCGACGAGATCATCGAGGTCCCCGGCATCCCGCACACCCTCACCGGCAAGCGCATCGAGGTCCCGGTCAAGCGCCTTCTCCAGGGCACGCCCCTGGAGAAGGCCGTCAACCCCGGGTCCGTCGACAACCTCGCCCTGATCGGCTTCTACGAGGAACTGGCCCGCAAGCGCGCCTGACCCACCGCCACGTCACCCTCCATAGGTGGCCTCGGACTCGCCGAGCACGGTGGCGAAGTCCGAGGCCAGCCGCTTGGCCTCGGCCGGTTCCAGATCCGCGGCCGTGATCCGGACCCCCGGCGCGGAGGCCAGACGGAAGCGCGCACCGGCCGCGACCCACCACCCGTACGAGCGCAGCCCGTTCACCGCCGCCGACTCGTCGCGCACGGGCACCCACAGGTTCATCCCGCTCGCGGCGTGCGACGCGATGCCCTGTGCGGCCAGTTCCCCGGCCAGGGCGGTACGGCGGAGTGCGTACGTCTCACGCGCGCGTGCGACCAACCCACGCGTGCCCTCGTCCGTCATCAGCCCGTGCACGGTTTCCTGCAGCAGGTGACTGACCCAGCCCGAGGTCAGCAGCAGCCGTCCGTCGTGCCGGGCGAGCGTGACCGGGTCACAGGCCGCGGCCGCCCACCGCAGATCGGTCCCCAGGAACTTGCTCACGGTCCGCACGTGCACCCAGCGGGCCAGTCCCGCACCGGTGACCGTGTGCAGGGGGGCGTCGGCCACCTCGGAGGCGTGATCGTTCTCCACCACGAGCACATCGGACTCGCCCCGCAGCGAGTCGGCCAGCGCGTCCCGCCGCGCCGCGGAGAAACAGCCGCCGTACGGATTCTGCGCCCGCGGACTGAACACCACCGCCCGCACACCGGCCCGCAGCGCCATGCGCAGGGCGTCCGGACGCATCCCCTCGTCATCCACGGCGACCGGGACCATCCGCAGCCCCAACGCCGTCACCAGATCCAGCAGATGGTGATAGCCCGGATCCTCCATGGCCACCCCGTCGCCGGGCCGCAACTCCACCGACAGCACCCGGCCGATCAGGTCCAGCGCCCCGTGCGCGAACGTCACGTGCTCCACGGGGATGCCGTCCGCCCCGAGCCAGTCGCGTACGGCGTCCTCGAGCCGCGCGAGCCGGGGAGTGGAGCGATGGGCTCGGGTGCCGGGAGAGAGCCGTGAAGGCGGCACCAGAGCGGGCAACAGCGCCGGATCGGGATGCCCGCCGGCCAGGTCCCGCAGCCCTTCCGGCACCTTGGGCGGCCGCCGCGAAGCGACTGCCGGAGCCGGCGCGACCACCGTGCCGCCCCGCCCGCGCGTGACGACGATGCCCCGCCGCCGCAACTCCTTGTAGGCCGTCGCGACCGTGCCCGGACTCACCCCCAGCTCGTCCGCGAGCCGTCGTACCGGCGGCAGCGCGGCTCCTGGCGGCAGCGCTCCTTCGGTCACGCCGCGTTCGACGGAGCCGGCAATTCCCTTGGCCGTCGTACCACTGATCTCATATTGTGTTGCCACGTTGGAAATTATGTACCAATACATAACTCAACACAAGCTCCGCACAAGGGGGAACAGTGGACGCGAAACCACGCGCGGCAGGCCGGACGCCGCGCATACCCGGAGGCCACGACGGACGCCGGATGCTCCTCATCACCTTCCTCGACCGCATCGGCAGCGGCCTGTGGGCATCCGTCTCCGTCCTCTACTTCACCTACGTGTCAGGCCTCTCCATCGCGCAGGTCGGCACGCTCGCCGCGGTCTCCGGCGCCATCGGCATCGCGGGCGCCCCTCTCGGCGGCCGTATCGCCGACCGGTTTCCCCTCACCCGCGTCCTGATCGCCCTCCAAGTCCTGCGCGCCCTCGCCTCCTTCGCCCTGCTCACCACCGACCACTACCCCCTGCTGCTCGCGTACTCCGCGGTCGGGAGTCTCGGCGACCGCGCCTCCAGCGTCCTCACCAAGCTCTACGCCACCCGCGTCGCCGGAGCCGACCGGGTCCGCTACCAGGCGGTCAACCGCACCGTCTCCAACGCCGGCTGGGCCCTGGGCGGCCTCGCCGCGGCGGCCGCACTCACCCTCGGCACCACCACGGCCTACTGCTGGCTCCTCGCCGGCGACGGCCTCTCCTTCGTCATGGTCGCGCTCCTCACCCTGCCCTGCGCGGAGCCCCCGTCGATCACCCGCATCGCCGCCACCGCCGACGACGCACCCCGCAACGGCAGGCCGGCCAACCCCTGGCGCGACCGCACCTACCTCGCCTACGTCGCGACCGAGACCGTCCTCTTCCTCGACGACACCGTGTTCAAGATCGGCCTGCCTCTGTGGATCGCGCACAGCCAGGGCGTGCCCCACGGCCTCGCACCCCTGCTGCTCGTCCTCAACAACCTGATGGTGGTGGCCCTCCAAGTGCCACTCGCCCGCTACGGCACCTCCACCGCGGCCGCCCGGAACCTCCTCCTTCCGCTGTCCGTCGCCTTCGCCCTCGGCGGCATCACCATGGCCTTCTCCGCCACCGGCGGCACCCTGCGGGCCGTCTGCCTGCTCACCGCCTCGGCCGCCACCTTCACCCTGGCCGAGATGCTCCACGCCACCGTCTCCTGGGAACTCTCCGTGGCCCTCGCCCCGGACAACGCCCTCGGCGCCTACCTCGGCGTCCACGGCCTCGCCCAGTCCGCCCAGCGCAGCATCGGCCCGCTCGCCGTCACCGCAGCCATCGCCACCGGCCCCCTCGGCTGGACCCTCTTCGGCACCACCATCGCCCTGACCTGCGCAATTCAGCATCGTCTGGTACGCGACCGCCTCCAGCGAAGCCCGTTGTCAGTGCCGCCGGTTACTGTGAGTGAGCATTGATCGACTGTGCATGTGGGGGAAACATGGCGCACACCGACCACCAGACCATGCGACGCGTCCTGCGCCGCGAAATCGCCGGCACCATCGGCCTGCTCACCGACGAGCACGACTTCCGCGCCATGCGGCGCTACCGCAGCTTCGCCTTCGACGACCACACCACCTACCTCCAGCAGGTGGAAGCCCTCCTCAAGAGCCGCGAGGCCCAGGGCAGCCACACCACACTGGCCCTCTTCGACCCCGAGGACTACGCCGCATTCTGCGCGGACACCGGCCTCGACCCGGAAGCCCCGGCCAGCCGCACCCGGTTCACCGCAGAACTGGCCGCCATCGGCCCCACCATCCCCTACGACGGCCGCCCCCTCGCCGTGCTCCTGCCCACCCTCGTCGACGAGGCCGTACGGCAGGCCACCTGGGAGTACGCCACCACCCTTCTGACCCGCCTCGGCCCCTGCCCCACCTGCGGCGAGGACATCGGCCGCGCGGCCTTCGCCCGCGCCTCCGACCTCGTCGTCCGCATCCTCGACACCGCTCCACCCGGCGACCGGCACCTCGTCTGCAGCGTCTCCGGACCACCGGAAACCCTCGTCTCCGTCCTGCACGCCGACGACGGCACCGAAGGGGCCATCGAACTCGACGAGGCCGAAGCCCTCGAATTCACCAGCGTCCTGGCCCTCGGCCTCGCCACCAACAGCCCCGGCGGACTCGTCATGCGCATCAGCGCCCCCGATGCGGCCGACCGCGTCCACGGCTGGCGGCTGCGCGGAGGCGGTCTGGAACCACTGACCGCCGCAGAAGTCTTCGACGCCTACTGCACCGACGTCGAATCCGGCGACCTCATCGCCCCCGAGTCAGGCGTCGACTACTGCGTACCGCCCGACCTCGGAGAGGACGGCACGGCACCGGGACACCGCCACTGAACGCGCCAGGGGCGCCCCACCCGAAGGCGGGGCGCCCCTGAACACCGGAAGCAAATCGCCGGCACGACTACTCGCCGGACAGCACCGCCCGAGCCGCACTGCGCGCCTCCTCGGCGCTGTCCGACGCACGCGCGGCAGCGGCTGCCCGCTCGCACTGCGCCAGCGTGTACTTCGCCAGCGTCGCCCGGACATAAGGAATCGACGCCGCACCCATGGACAGGGAGGTGACACCCAGACCCGTCAGCACACAGGCCAGCAGCGGGTCGGACGCGGCCTCACCGCACACACCGCAGCTCTTGCCCTCGGCCTTGGCCGCCTCGGCGGACAGCGCGACCAGGTCGAGCAGCGCGGGCTGCCACGGGTCCTGAAGCCGCGACACCGCACCCACCTGCCGGTCCGCGGCGAACGTGTACTGCGCGAGGTCGTTGGTCCCCAGCGACAGGAACTCGACCTCCTGCAGGATCGAACGGGCCCGCAGCGCGGCCGACGGGATCTCCACCATCGCACCGAACTTGGCCCGCAGCCCCGCCTCACGGCAGGCGTCCGCGAACGCCTTCGCATCCGCACGGTCCGCCACCATCGGCGCCATGACCTCGAGGTAGACCGGCAGCCCCTCCGCGGCCGTCGCCAGCGCGGTCAGCTGCGTACGCAGGATCTCGGGGTGGTTGAGCAGCGTCCGCAGACCACGCACGCCGAGCGCAGGGTTCGGCTCGTCCGCCGGAGTCAGGAACTCCAGCGGCTTGTCCGCACCCGCGTCCAGGACCCGCACGACCACACGGCCCTCGGGGAACGCCTCCAGCACCTGCCGGTAGGCCTCCACCTGCTTCTGCTCG
Organism: Streptomyces cellostaticus; assembly: GCF_001513965.1. GTDB lineage: Bacteria > Actinomycetota > Actinomycetes > Streptomycetales > Streptomycetaceae > Streptomyces > Streptomyces cellostaticus. The sequence continues at coordinate 417,543 of NZ_KQ948019.1, forward strand.
GACGGCGCGTTCTTGCTGTCGTCCAGGAACAGGAACTCGGTACGGAACAGACCGACGCCCTCGGCCCCGGCCTCCACCGCGGCCGGCACGTCCGACGGACCGCCGACATTGGCCAGCAGCGGCACCTTGTGACCGTCGGCCGTCACACCCGGCCCGGTCGAGGCGGCCAGCGCGGCCTTGCGCTCGGCGGCAGCGACCCGCAGCTCCGCCTTCTTCTCGTCGCTCGGGTTCACGAAGATGTCACCGGTGCTGCCGTCGACGGCGATCATCGTACCCTCGGCCAGCTCACCGGCGCCCGGCAGCGCCACGACGGCCGGAACGCCCAGCGCCCGCGCCAGGATCGCGCTGTGACTGGTCGGCCCGCCCTCCTCGGTCACGAACCCGAGCACCAGAGCCGGATCCAGCAGCGCCGTGTCGGCCGGAGCCAGGTCACGCGCCACCAGCACATAGGGCTCGTCACTGTCCGGGACACCCGGCATGGGCACCCCGAGCAGTCGGGCGACGATACGATTCCGCACGTCATCAAGGTCGGCCACGCGCCCGGCGAGGTACTCCCCGGCGGCGGCCAGCAGCTCGCGGTACGCCGCGAACGCGTCGTACACCGCACGTTCCGCCGTGCTGCCGACGGCGATGCGCCGCTCGACGTCCGCCATCAGCTCGGGATCCTGGGCCATCATGGCCTGTGCCTCGAGCACGGCCTGGGCCTCGCCCCCCGCCAGATTGCCGCGCGCCATCAGATCGGCCGCCACGGCGTCCACAGCCTGGCGCGCCCGCCCCTGCTCGCGCTCCGCCTCCTCCGCCGGGATCTGCCTGGCCGGCGGCTCGAGCACCGCCGTTCCCATGTGCCGAACCTCGCCGATCGCCACACCGTGGCTCACGCCGACGCCTCGCAGCGTTGTCTCCATCTCACCCGTCTCCGATAGTGCGGCGGGGCCCGCCGCCGCGGTGGTTGTCCTGTACGCCGTCCTACGACGGCACTGCCATCAGTTCCAGGAGAAGAGGCTGTCGCCGGCCTTCACGTCACCGCTGTCACGCAGGTCAGAGAGGGACTCCGCGGTGGCCTCGAGTGCCACGACGGGGCACACCGGCGACTTGCCGGCGGCCTCGACGGCGACGGGGTTCCAGCGCACGATGGTCTGCCCGCGCGTCACGGTGTCGCCCTTGTTGACGAGCAGCTCGAAGCCTTCGCCGTTGAGCTGAACCGTGTCGATGCCGAGGTGGGTGAGCACGCCGTGCCCGCTCTCGTCGACCACGACGAAGGCGTGCGGGTGCAGGGAAACGATGACGCCGTCCACGGGCGATACGGCCTCGGAGGGCTCACGCACGGGGTCGATCGCAGTGCCCGGGCCGACCATGGCCCCGGAGAAGACCGGATCCGGCACGGCGGCCAGTCCGATGGCACGTCCAGCGAGAGGGGACGTCACGGTGGTCATGGGAAGCCTCCCAGGAGTGGAGCTGCATGCGGGCCGTCACTGCCTGTCCCGGACGGCACTGAGCAGCAGCGTATGTCATGTGAAGTGGCGGTTCCGGATAGAAGCTACCAGGTAGTGGTCTAGACCACCAGCTCGGTCGATTTGCACGCGCTTCAGCGCCCCGTGTACAGTCGTACTCCTGCTTGAGGCGGAGCAACGCGAAAGCGTGCATCGCTAAGCAGAAACCAAATTCGTCAGATCCTATCCCGGGATCATCTTCTGCATGCCTGCAGGGGAGTGGTCAGGGGGACGGAAAAACCCTGATAGAGTTTGGAACG
>NZ_KQ948020.1:0-169603 GCF_001513965.1 Streptomyces cellostaticus
TTAGGGCGCCGCCCAAGGCCTCGGGCAGCCATGATCAGGACGAAGAATGGAATCTCGTCGTCAGGACTGAGCCAGAACGGCGACGCAGGATCATCGTGCCAGCCGCACTCTGTGTCTTGGATCTTTTGGAGAGCTCGGTCGATCTCTTGGTGCTGGTCGAAGGGCTTGCGAAGCGGCTGGTCCATCAAGAGACACGACTTAGACGTAGCTGGGGACGTCCTCGTAGTACCGGTAGTGGTCCGCGTCGTAGGCATCGTGACCTCGGTCGACCTTTCTGAACGTGACCTCGAAGTGGTCGAACTGGCCGTCGTCGTAGGTCACGGTCCCGTTGCCAAGCCGCCCGAGCAGCCGGTCGGTATCCATCGGCGGTTCGATCTCCTCGGACTGCCAGCCGCGGGCGCCGTACAGGTAGTCGAGGTACCAGACGAATCCGCCGTGCTTGTCGTCGTAGAAGACACCTCGGGGACGGATTTCGTGCCCGACAGGCAAGTCGATTGAGGCGACCCTGTCCAACCGCTCGTCGATCCAATTGAGCGGGAACCCGACTGCGCTTCCGTGCCGGTTAGAGACGCGGAGGTAGAAGCCGCGGGTGATACCGATGAACCGGTTCGGCTCGCTAGTGGCGAAGACCCTCCACCCGCTGGCTTCGGCGCTTACCGGGAAAAACCGCTGGGCTACCGCCCAGCCCCGGGGAGTGGCGAGCATGCGTTCGAGCTCCACTCCGTCCCACACATGTGTGTGCACACCCTTGGTCCGCTCGATTGACTCCAGTCGGGAGACCAGGGCGCTGGAGGGCTGGGTGGAGCAGACGAGGAGGAAAGCGTCGGCGTCATGCTGAGCAACAGCGTCCACGATGCCGCCGATGCTTCCAACGTCTTCGCCGTTGACCGATCGTCCGGCGCCATCCTTGGCGTGAGCCATGTGCTTGCACGAGATCACCCAGTTGCGTGTCTTCGCCCCCAGCACTGCATCGCCCGGCTCCTCGAGAAGGAGGTCGCGTCCGCCATCTGCTCCCCGGCCAGACCACTTGGCTCTATAGCCGAGGGCAAGGGCCAGTTCGCGGACCAGCTGTTCCAGATCCTCGCCGTCCGGCGCCAACTCGCGAAAGTCGAGCATTGTGCTCCCTGTCAGTGACGTGCAGTGTTCATCAGCGTGATTTAGGTGCCCCCGCGCCGCCGGGTTGGCTGCCTTCCCCGGTGGGCGCCGGGATGGTTGCTGGAGAACAGGATTACCATCCAGCGCTGACAGCGCGGTCGGAAGAGTCAGCCCGCGATGCGGGCTGACTGCTCGCGGAGCTCTTGGGCTTCCGGGACGCCGCTGTACCGGCGCAGGCGGACGCGCATGTCCTGGAGGGCGGCTTGGACCTTGACGGAGCGGATGCCGTCCGCGCAGTCGAGGAAGTCGCGCCAGGTAGCCATGGCGCCGTCCACGTCGCCTTGGCGGAGCCGTACGCCGCCGAGGTCGGCAAGGACGATGGCGCGGGTGCGGCGGCGGTCGAGGCCGTGGATGTCGAGGGCGAGGTGGAGGTGCTCTTCGGCGGAGTCGAGGTCGCCGAGGCGGGAGAGGATCATGCCGGACTCGTGGGCCCAGCGGCCGGGGGAGTAGTGGGCGGCCCAGGAGTCGCCGCCCGCGGCGGCCGGCTTGCCGATGGCGGTCTCGGACATGGCGAGGTGCTTGGTCGCCATACGGCGGTCGTCATCCTGGGCGGCGGCGTTGGCGAGGGTGGCCTCGTAGTAGGCGACGGCCCGTGGGTTGTCGAGGTGGCGGCCGTAGTCCACGCAGGCTTCGCCGAGCTGGACGGCTTCGGCACGGTAGCCGAGATCGACGCACTGTACGGCGAGGCCGCGGAGAGCGGTGGCCGAGAGCTCAGGGTCGCCGGCTTCGGCGGCGAGGCGGAAGGAATGGGCGTAGTAGCGCTGGGCGAGTCCGCGGAGTTCGGGGGTATCGCCTTCGTCCTGGGCCATCCAGCCGGCGAGCTGGACGAGCTGGGAGGTGGCGGCGAACAGGTCTCGGCCGGTGGCCTTGGTGAAGCGTCCCTCCAGCCAGGGGGCGACGTCCTGGGTGAGGTAGCGGACGGCCAGGTGGCGGGCGTGCCCGCCGCCGAGTTCGGAGGCGGAGTCGCCGAGCGCCTTGACCATGTGGCGTACGGCGGCCACCTCGCCCTGGCCGACGCGGACGGCTCCGGGGAGGGCGGTCTTGGTCCGGCGGGTGATGCTGTCCATGTCGGGCAGGCCGAGCGCGGACAGGGCGTATCCGCTGGAGGCGAGGATGAACTCCCGACGTTCCACGTCGCTCCTTCCCAGGTGCAGGACTGATGCAACGGTATCTGCGTGGAGTGCCGCAGGCATGGGCTCCGGAAGGTTGATCGCCTCGGGGGCCAGCCCCAGCACCTGCGCGATGTAGGGCCACCAGCGGCCGGGAGTCCGTTCTCCCTCGATCCAACGCCGGGCGTGCTGGCGCTGCAGGCGCCGCGGATCGCCGCATTCGGCCAGGCCAAGGGCACGCGCCAACTCCGAAGGCCCCCAGCCCCGTTCCTGGCAGGCTCGCTTGATCAGTTCCGCGACGGCCGGGTTCCTCGGCACCCCGTCATCCTCCCCACCTGGATTACGCGGGATTACGCAGGACTACATCCTGGGCCCTGTCCCGGGAGGGCGGACCGCCGTTCACTGAACATCACCCCGCAGATCTCCGAATGGTTCGAACAGGCCCCGTTCAGGGCCTGTTGGCGCCTGCCCGGACACGTGAGAGGAGCCGATGGTGGAGATGACCTCTGACAGCGCGCGGACCCGCACGATCCCGCCTTCCCGAGTGGTCGGTGTCTGCCGCTACCCCGCCCTCCGGGAGGTGCGGCGGTGAGCCGGGTCCCGTTATCCGACCCACTGGGGACGGTCCTGAGCTGGGTCTGGGCGCTCGGCTCGGCTGCTGGACTCGCGGTCCTCGGAGTCATGGTCCAGGCCGAGCAGTCGTCCGCGCAGATGCCGTTGGCGCACCCGCCGCTCAGCGTCGACGACATCCCCTTGGCCGACAGCGCCCGATAGAGGCGTCGGCCTCCGCGTGCCTCGCATCACCAGCGAAAGAAGGGAAGCCGATGCCCAGCCAGCACGGCGACGACATGCACCCCGTGTCGGTCGCGTTCAGCGGCCCCGACAACACCGGGAAGACCAAGCAGATCGGGATCCTGCCCGGCGCATGGGCCCGGCAGCCACCTCCGCGGGCCCCCTCGACCACTACGACCCGCGCTGGGCCACCATCAAGGCCGACGGCATGGCCCGCTGGTGGTTCGAGACCGGCCCCGTCGAGGAGGTCACCGATGTCCTCGCCACCTCCTACCTCGAACGCTCCCGGCACCCCTTCTCCGCGCCGGTGCGCCTGCTGGACCGGGGCATCCCCATGCTGGAAGCGTCCGTGGCCGCGACGGTCGCCGTACGGGAGAACCTGGGCACCGCGCAGGCCGCGGACCGGGCCCGGCTCCTGCTGTCCCCGTACGAGACCGACCTGCGGGCCGCCGAGGAGGACGAATACGCCCTCGTCCTCCTGCACTGCGACGACCCCGAAGAGGGCACCCGCCGGAGCCTGGCCCACGAGGTGACCGTCACCGACACCTACGCGGCGTACCAGCGCCACCTCCACGAGCAGATCAACCGCCTCGTCGCTGACGGCCGCTTCCCGATGTCGATCCGCATCGGCGACCGCCCGACCGTCACCATCCAGGACGAGGTGCGCCGGCTCCTGGCGCCCCTGCACCCGAGCGTGCCGAGCCGGGCCCTGGCGGGAGTGCACGTCACCGCTCTGGGCGGCATGTCGGAGAGCGGCAAGAGCACCGCTGGCGAGTACCTGCGCACGCACCACGGCCACGCCCGCCTCAAGATCGGGCACCTCATCGAGGACGCGGCCAGTCGGGCGGGCATCCCCGACCCCTACAGGCTGGGCTCCGTCGTCCAGGCCGAGCTGATCGTGGACGCGCTGGACCGGTTCTGCCATGCCCATCACTTCCTCGACTCCGTCAGCATCGAGTCGCTGCACGACTTCGACTCGACCGCCGAACTCGCCCGGATGCTCGGCTCCCAGCTCACCATCGTCTACCTGGACGCCTCCGAGGCCACGCGCACACGGCGGGGCACCGCCGGAGCCCAGGACGTCGCCGACCGCGACGTCGTCAAGAGCGCACGAGGTGCGGACAAGATCGCCTCCATTGCCCACGAGGTCATCGGCAACGACGGGCCACGGCTGGAACTGGAACGCCGGCTGGACCGCATCGCGCTCGACCGCCGCTGGCCGGAGCACCAGCCCAGCACCATGCCGGTCAACGCGCTCGGACTCCCGGTCCACCTGGAGGCCTACCTGGCCGAGTTCCTCGACCGCACCACCGGCCCGCAGCCGCTGATCGACCTGCTGGCCGTCACCGGCAGCGGTGCCCGCGGCAAGTACCAGCACGGCTGGAGCGACCTCGACGTGTTCGTCGTCGCCGACGCCTCTTCCCTCGGCGGGATCCGCCAGGTCCTCGCGGAACTGGAGGCCGAACTCGGCGGGGTCAAACTCGGCATCACCGTGCTGACTCGAGCCGAGTGCCGGGCCGGCGCCGTGACCTCCCGCCTCCTCCACGTCCTCGCCCTCATCGGCAGCGGGGCGCTAGTCCCGCTGTGGTCCGCCCCCGGCCTGGCCCTGCCTGCACCAGACGCCGCCACCGACATCGAGGCGAGCCTGCGCGACGGCATCCAGGCCGCCATAGAGATCCGCCGCCAGCTCCTCAAGGGGGCACCCGACCTCCGCGGCCTCTACAAGGTCACCGCGCTGCTTGCGAAGATCCAGCTCCGCTTCAGCGGTATCGAATGCCCCTCCGACAGCGACGCCCTCACCGTCCTCCTCGACGCCAAGCGGCAGGACACCAGCGCGGTCACCACCGCCCGCACCGAGCGCCCCGCCGCCGAAGCGCTCGCGACCCTCGTCCTTCACAGCTGGCTGGACACCCTTCCCGGGGAAAGGCAGTGAGCGTGAGTGCCCGGCGGGCCCCGGCGGTAGCGGGCACCTTCCACAAGCCGGTGGCGACCCGCGAGCAGGCCGAAGCCGAAGTGAGGGGTTGGAGCCAGCTCGCTTCCCACATCGTTGTGCCGGGCCTTCACGGGCAGGTCGCGTTGCCGGACAGGCAGCTCCTCGCGTACGAGGATGTCTTCGCCACCGGCCGGTGCGTGCTGCTGATGGGCGACGTGATCGCCCTCGCCGACCGCGACCCGGCCATGCAGCCCCGCCTGGACTGCCTCGTGGACAGCGTCTGCGCCGACCTGAGGGCGGCGGCCGAGGAGACCGGCGAGCGCGTGCCGCTGGCCGAGTGCGTTCCCGACCTCTACCTCGACCGGATCCGCCCCGGAGGCCGGCTGGACCGCTGGTACCTCCGCCGTGACCTGCCGATCGCCCTGCCCCACATCGGTACGACCCTCACCCTCCGGGAGCTGGCCGGCTTCACCCTCACGGCCAACGGCCGGCAGCTGACGCTGAACGTCGCCGACACCATCGACAGCCTCCGCCACGTCCTGGCCCCGGACCGCCGCTGGCTGGCCGGTCTGTCGCAAGGCGACCCCACGGAGCCCAACATCGCCGACCCGCTGTGCTGGCTCGACTTCGAGTTCGCCGGCCGCAACACCGTCGTGGGCGAGGCCGCCAACCTGCTCTGGTACCTGATGGCCCTGGGCGGCTGGCTCGTCCCCCACTACCAGCCCGACGTCTACTCCCGCACCCTCCGCCTCGCCCTGCCACCACTTTCCCGCCCGCGCATCGAGTACCTGGACCTGCACGAGGGCAGCCGCCACATCGACGTCCGATACTCCTGGAACACCGGACCCGGCCGCAGTGCGGCCGTCGCGCGGGCGTTGGACGGCCTTCGTGGAGGGGACGGCAGCGGCCTGGAGGAGATCCATGCCTTCCTCGCCATGCGCATCCTCGGGGTCATCCCGACCTCCCGGTTGACCGGGCACGACCTCCTGCTCGTGCTGATCAAGCTGGCCGAGAGCCAGGAACCGCTCACGACGATCGATACCTTCTTCACCACCACACCGGCCCCTCACCCCCACTCTGGCGAACGGAGCAGCCATGTCCCTGCCCCTGCTTGAGACCCCTCTCCAGGCCCGCCCGCTCCAGGGCCGCACCGCCCTCGTCACCGGCGGGGCCACCGGCATCGGCGCCGAGATCGGACGCGCGCTCGCCGCCGCCGGCGCGACCGTCGCGGTCAACCACCTCGGCCAGGACCCCGATGCCCACGCCCTCCTCGCCGCCTTCGAGCGCGACGGCAGCCCCGGGATCGCGGCGAACGCCGACCTCACCGATCCGGGCGCCGTCCAGACCATGGTCGACCTCGTCCGTGCTGAGATCGGCCCCATCGACATCCTCGTGAACAACGCCGGCTCCGACCCCCGCGTCCCCTGGGAGGACACCGACGAGACAGCCTGGAACTACTCCCTCGATGTCAACCTCACCGCCCACTACCGCACCTGCCACGCGGTGACCCCCGGCATGATCGAACGCCGGTGGGGCCGCATCGTGAACATCGGCAGCGTCAACGCCCGCGCCGGTCGCACGAACCTCGTCGCGTACAGCACCGCGAAGGCGGGACTGCTGGGCCTGACCCGCTCCCTCGCCCGCGAACTGGGCCCGTACGGCATCTGCGCCAACACCGTCATGCCCGGCGCCATCCAGGTGGAGGCCGAGAACACCCTCCCCGCCCAGCACCGTGCGCGCCCGGAGGACCAGATCAAGCGCCAGTGCGTCCCCCGCCGCGGCCGCCCCGAAGACGTCGCGGCCCTGGTGGCCTTCCTCGTGGGCCCCTCCGCGTCGTTCATCACTGGGCAATCCGTCCACGTCGACGGCGGCTGGCTGCTGCACTGAGACGCCAACAAGCAAGGAGACAGACCGAAATGAAGGAACGAGTCCGCGCCGTCCTCGTCACCGCTGACGAAACGATGCTGGTCATCCGCCGCACCAAGCCCGACATCCCCCAGTACTGGGTCCTCCCCGGCGGCGGCGTCGAGCCCAGCGACGAGTCCCGGGAGGCCGCCCTCCACCGGGAGATCCACGAGGAGATCGCGGGGAAGGCCGACATCGTCCGGCTCCTCCACACGATGGAGTCCGACGACGAGCGCCAGCTCTTCTACCTCGCCCGTATCGCGACCTGGTCCTTCGAGGACCGCACCGGGCCCGAGTTCAGCGCCGAGGGCCGGGGCGAGTACGCGCTGGAGGAGATCCCGCTGACTGTGGAGGGGCTCGAGGGCATCGACCTCAAGCCCGAGGAGATCGCCCACATCCTGAGGGGCGCCATCAGCGCCGGGACCCTCGCCCCGTTCAGTCACTGAACGACCGGGGCGTGCTTCCGGGGAACACCTGCTGTGCTCCCGGAGGAACATGGCCGCCGCCAGTGATGGTGGCGGCCTTCGGGCTACCGTCCGCTTCGGCGAGCGCTTGCGTCGGGGTGCGGACTTCTCCTCCGGCTGAGATCCGCGCTCGGTCGCTGCCTGGTGGACCGGTGCCCCCTGGCTCCGGTCCGCTCCCGCCACCCCAGGGGCGGGATTGGCCGGAGTTCGCGGCGAGCGGCTCGCAGACGTGGTTCTGCTTCGTCTTGGGGTCGGTCTTGCTGTTGCGTCGGCCTTCGCACTGGTCCTGGCACTGCCGGAGACGGGCGTAGAACAGCTCCAGCATCTCGGCGGTCAGCTTGCCCGCCTTGAGGTCGTCGAACGTGGGCTTGAGGTAGTTGCGGATGATGCCCTCGGCCCGCTCGTACGACGTCTCGTCGAGCTCAGCGACGCCCAGCCACCGGTCGAGCAGGAACGACATGGTCACTTGCGTCTTGGGGTGGCGGTTCTCGTCGACCTGGTGGGGGAGCTTCGTGCGTGCCTTCTCGGCCTCGACCTCCGTCTCGGCCTGCTCGTGGAGGTAGATGTCCTTCTTCGTGAGCGGGTCACGCCCGGCGTAGACCCGGACCTGGAAGCCTGCCCCGTTGGGGCGGATGCTGCCGCGCTGACGTCGCTTGCTCTTGGTGTTCGCCATGGTCCTGGAACCTATTCATGGTTAATGCCATGGCTACGACGAACAGCGCGCCTACCTCAGAGAGGTAAACGCGCTGGTCAGACAGTGTGCCCCCGGCAGGATTCGAACCTGCGACACCCGCTTTAGGAGTTCGATCTCCCCTCGGCCTGGTCGGGTCTCGCCTTGTGCGTCGGTGCCACGACTGGCTGCTGTGTGTTGCCGCCGTCCGAGGACGTTGATGTCAGCGTTGGATGTCAGCGGGCCAGTTCCGGCAGTGGGCAGCACTCCAAAGACTTGTCCGGTCGGTCGGCCCAGCGGCACCAGACATGCCGACCGGTACACCTCCATAGCGTCCGGCAGGCCTGCCGGCCATCGTCCTCCCGCTGAGAGACCGGGGCAGCCCGCTCTCGGCCCAAAGTCCCAGAGAAGTCCCAGAGATGCCGCTGCACCCTCCCCAGACCCGCATATGTGCAGGTCAGGCAGGGTGCGGCGGCATCGGTGACTCAGATGTCCCGGAAGATCTCGATCTGCGCGCCGATCGAGTTCAGGCGCTCGGCGAGGTCCTCGTAACCCCGGTTGATGACGTACACGTTGCGCAGGACCGAGGTGCCCTCGGCCGCCATCATCGCCAGCAGGACGACCACCGCGGGACGCAGCGCGGGCGGGCACATCATCTCGGCGGCGCGCCAGCGGGTCGGGCCCTCGACCAGCACCCGGTGCGGGTCCAGCAACTGCAGTCGGCCGCCGAGGCGGTTGAGGTCCGTCAGGTAGATCGCACGGTTGTCGTAGACCCAGTCGTGGATCAGCGTCTGGCCCTGCGCGACTGCCGCGATGGCCGCGAAGAAGGGGACGTTGTCGATGTTCAGGCCCGGGAAGGGCATGGGGTGGATCTTGTCGATCGGGGCCTCCAGCTTGGAGGGCCGGACCGTGAGGTCCACCAGGCGGGTACGGCCGTTGTCCGCGAAGTACTCGGGGCTGCGGTCGTGGTCGAGGCCCATCTCCTCCAGGACCGCCAGCTCGATCTCCAGGAACTCGATCGGCACCCGGCGCACCGTCAGCTCCGACTCGGTCACCACGGCGGCGGCCAGCAGGCTCATCGCCTCGACCGGGTCCTCGGAGGGGGAGTAGTCGACGTCGACGTCGATGTTCGGCACGCCGTGCACGGTCAGCGTGGTGGTGCCGATGCCCTCGACCTTGACGCCCAGGGCCTCCAGGAAGAAGCACAGGTCCTGGACCATGTAGTTGGAGGACGCGTTGCGGATGACCGTCACTCCGTCGTGCCGGGCGGCGGCCAGCAGCGCGTTCTCGGTCACGGTGTCGCCGCGCTCGGTCAGCACGATCGGGCGGTCGGGGCGGACCGTGCGGTCGACCTGCGCGTGGTACTGGCCCTCGGTGGCCGCGATGTCCAGCCCGAACCGGCGCAGCGCGATCATGTGCGGCTCGATGGTCCGGGTGCCCAGGTCGCAGCCGCCGGCGTACGGCAGCTTGAAGTGGTCCATACGGTGCAGCAGCGGACCGAGGAACATGATGATCGAGCGGGTGCGGACGGCAGCCTCCGCGTCGATCGCCGCCATCTCCAGCTCGGCCGGCGGGACCAGCTCCAGGTCGACCCCGTCGTTGATCCAGCGGGTGCGCACGCCGATGGAGTTGAGTACCTCCAAAAGGCGGTACACCTCCTCGATCCGGGCCACCCGGCGCAGCACCGTGCGCCCCTTGTTCAGCAGCGAGGCGCACAGCAGGGCCACACACGCGTTCTTGCTGGTCTTCACGTCGATGGCGCCGGACAGCCGGCGGCCGCCGACCACGCGCAGATGCATCGGACCCGCATAGCCCAGCGACACGATCTCACTGTCCAGGGCTTCGCCGATTCGGGCGATCATCTCAAGGCTGATGTTCTGGTTCCCGCGCTCGATGCGATTGACCGCGCTCTGGCTGGTGCCGAGCGCCTCCGCGAGCTGCGCCTGTGTCCAGCCACGGTGTTGCCGGGCGTCACGGATGAGCTTGCCGATGCGTACGAGGTAGTCGTCTGACATGAGGTTGAGGCTATCTCAGATATGAGATGGCGCTCGTTGGGGGGTTCATTCGGGTGACGGGACGTCAGTGACCAGCGTGTTTGCGGGAAGTGTCGGAGTTGGGGATGGTTGGTCCGATATCAACTCACCTTCCCGGTTTAGCCAACTATCAGTCGGAAGCCATGGAAATCCTCGCGCACTCCCGGGCGAGGAACAGGGGCGGCTCGAAGGCGACCGCCGGTGCGGGGTCCGTCGAGTGGGCCGGTGTGGCGGGGGCGATGGCGTAACGGACCCGCTCGACGCCGCTGTACCCGTCATGCACCTCCAGCACTCCCGGCTCCGGGCAGTGCCACGAGAAGGGCGTGACGTCGTCCCCCGGCGCGTTGGCCACCGTGCCGGTGCCGCGCCCGGGAGGCATGCGGCGATCTCCACCCGTCGCCGTGTGGCCGACACCACCGGAAAACGGCACAGCGGGGCCCGGCCGGACATGACCAGCCCGCCCCCATGTACTAGAGTTATCTCGACATCGAGATATCTGCCGAGGCGCACCGCAGCCGCCACGCCAGTAAGGGTTACCTAACTTAGCCTTACCTTAGCGGATCGGCCAGTTCGGCGTGGCGGCAGGATTGCGGTGGTACGCGCACATCAATGAAGGAGACTGTCGTGTCGGCGAACAGCTTCGACGCCCGCAGCACGCTGCAGGTGGGCGACGAGTCGTACGAGATCTTCCGGCTGGACAAGGTCGAAGGCTCCGCGCGCCTTCCCTACAGCCTGAAGGTCCTGCTGGAGAACCTGCTCCGCACGGAGGACGGCGCGAACATCACCGCCGACCACATCCGCGCCCTCGGTGGCTGGGACTCCCAGGCGCAGCCCAGCCAGGAGATCCAGTTCACGCCGGCCCGCGTGATCATGCAGGACTTCACGGGTGTGCCCTGTGTCGTGGACCTCGCCACCATGCGTGAGGCCGTGAAGGCCCTCGGCGGCGACCCGGCGAAGGTCAACCCGCTCTCGCCGGCCGAGATGGTCATCGACCACTCCGTCATCGCCGACAAGTTCGGCACGAACGACGCCTTCAAGCAGAACGTCGACCTGGAGTACGGCCGCAACAAGGAGCGCTACCAGTTCCTGCGCTGGGGCCAGACCGCCTTCGACGACTTCAAGGTCGTCCCGCCGGGCACCGGCATCGTCCACCAGGTCAACATCGAGCACCTCGCGCGCACGGTGATGGTCCGAGGCGGCCAGGCCTACCCCGACACCCTCGTCGGCACCGACTCGCACACCACCATGGTCAACGGCCTCGGCGTTCTGGGCTGGGGCGTCGGCGGTATCGAGGCCGAGGCCGCGATGCTCGGCCAGCCGGTCTCGATGCTCATCCCGCGCGTTGTCGGCTTCAAGCTCACCGGTGAGCTGCCCGCCGGCACCACCGCCACCGACCTGGTGCTCACCATCACCGAGATGCTGCGCAAGCACGGTGTGGTCGGCAAGTTCGTGGAGTTCTACGGCGAGGGCGTCGCCGCCACCTCCCTGGCCAACCGCGCCACCATCGGCAACATGTCGCCGGAGTTCGGCTCCACCGCCGCGGTCTTCCCGATCGACGGCGAGACCATCAAGTACCTCAAGCTCACCGGCCGCTCCGAGCAGCAGCTCGCGCTCGTCGAGGCGTACGCCAAGGAGCAGGGCCTCTGGCTGGATCCGCAGGCCGAGCCGGACTTCTCCGAGAAGCTGGAGCTCGACCTCTCGACGGTCGTCCCGTCGATCGCCGGCCCGAAGCGCCCGCAGGACCGTATCGTCCTCGCCAACGCCGCCCAGCAGTTCACGCAGGACGTCCGCAACTACGTCGACACCGTGGACGAGGCGGGCCAGGAGTCCTTCCCGGCCTCCGACGCCCCGGCGATCCACCCCAACGGCGCCCCGTCGAACCCGGTCACCGTGACCGCCCCCGACGGCTCGACCTACACGATCGACCACGGTGCGGTGACGGTCGCGGCCATCACCTCCTGCACCAACACCTCGAACCCGTACGTCATGGTCGCCGCCGCCCTGGTGGCCAAGAAGGCGGTCGAGAAGGGCCTGACCCGCAAGCCGTGGGTCAAGACGACCCTCGCCCCGGGTTCGAAGGTCGTCACCGACTACTTCGACAAGGCGGGCCTGACCCCGTACCTCGACAAGGTCGGCTTCAACCTTGTCGGCTACGGCTGCACCACCTGCATCGGCAACTCCGGCCCGCTGCCGGAGGAGGTCTCCAAGGCCGTCAACGACCACGACCTCGCGGTCACCTCGGTCCTCTCCGGCAACCGGAACTTCGAGGGCCGTATCAACCCCGACGTCAAGATGAACTACCTGGCCTCCCCGCCGCTGGTCGTCGCGTACGCCCTCGCGGGCTCCATGAAGGTGGACATCACCAAGGACGCCCTCGGCACCGACCAGGACGGCAAGCCGGTCTACCTGACCGACATCTGGCCGACCGAGGCCGAGGTCAACGACGTCGTGGCGAACGCCATCGGCGAGGACATGTTCAACAAGTCCTACCAGGACGTCTTCGCGGGCGACGCCCAGTGGCAGGCACTGTCGATCCCGACCGGCAACACCTTCGAGTGGGACCCGCAGTCCACCTACGTGCGCAAGCCCCCGTACTTCGAGGGCATGACGATGGAGACCACCCCGGTCTCCGACATCACCGGCGCCCGCGTCCTCGCCAAGCTGGGCGACTCGGTGACGACGGACCACATCTCGCCCGCCGGCGCCATCAAGGCCGACACCCCGGCCGGCAAGTACCTCACCGAGCACGGTGTGGAGCGTCGTGACTTCAACTCCTACGGCTCCCGCCGAGGCAACCACGAGGTCATGATCCGCGGCACGTTCGCCAACATCCGCCTGCGCAACCAGATCGCGCCGGGCACCGAGGGCGGCTACACCCGCGACTTCACCCAGGCCGACGCGCCGGTGTCGTTCATCTACGACGCCTCCCGCAACTACATCGAGCAGGGCATCCCGCTGGTCGTCCTGGCCGGCAAGGAGTACGGCTCCGGCTCGTCCCGCGACTGGGCGGCCAAGGGCACCGCGCTGCTCGGCGTCAAGGCCGTCATCGCCGAGTCGTACGAGCGCATCCACCGCTCGAACCTCATCGGCATGGGCGTCCTGCCGCTGCAGTTCCCGGAGGGCGCCACCGCCGAGTCCCTCGGCCTGACCGGTGAGGAGACCTTCTCCTTCTCCGGCGTCACCGAGCTGAACGAGGGCACCACGCCGCGCACGGTCAAGGTCACCACCGACTCCGGTGTCGAGTTCGACGCGGTCGTCCGCATCGACACCCCCGGTGAGGCCGACTACTACCGCAACGGCGGCATCATGCAGTACGTGCTGCGCAACCTGATCCGCAAGTAAGCGGCAGGACACGGCGGTACAGGGCCGCATCCCCGGTGACGGGGGTGCGGCCCTTCGCCGTCCCCGAGCCGCGTCCGCGCAGGTCATCACCGACCCTCAGGCGGAACACAGGCTTCCCCCAGCGGACCGGGACAGAATCGCTACATGTCTGGCACCCCTGGGTCCCGTACGGGGCACGGCAGATGAGCCGCCGCCCGCGGAGCCGCTCCCTGCGCACGCGTCTGCTGACCCTCGTCACCGTCACCCTCGCCTGCGTGTGCGCCACGCTCGCCCTCACCACCGTCCTCGCCCAGCGCGCCTCTCTCACGGGCAGCCTGGACGAGCGGCTGGACAGCGCCGCCGAACGGAGCGTGGACGGTGCCGCACTCCACCCCGAACACCCCGCCGACCTCGCGTTCCTCCACCGGGGCGGCCACCCCGAGGGGTTGCTCGCCGCCCGGCTCGACGCCGCCGGACACATCGTCTCCGCGGCCGTCGTCACCCAGGACGCGGCCCCGCGCACCCTCAGCTCCGCCCAGCGCACCGCCCTCACCGGCATCCCCGCCGACGGCTCGGTGCACACCCGGACGGTGCCCGGCCTCGGCACCTACCGGCTCACCGCCCTGGACGCGAGCGGCATCCGTGTCCTCACCGGGCTGCCCATGGACGACCTGCTGGACACGCTCGGCAGGCTGGCCGAGACCGAGGCCGTCGTCAGCGCCGCCGGACTCGCGGTCGCGGTGGGCGCCTGCGCGGTCGTCATCCGGCGCCGGCTGCGCCCGCTCGGCCGGGTCGCCGCCACCGCGGCCGACGTCTCCCGGGCACCCCTCGGCCGGGGCCGGGCCGCCGGGCTGCCCCGGGTACCGGAGCGCGACACCGACCCCGGCAGCGAGAGCGGCCAGGTCGGGGCCGCCCTCAACCTCATGATCGACCACGTCGAGGCCTCGCTCGCCGAACGCCGGCGCGGCGAGGAGCGCATGCGCCGCTTCCTGGCCGATGCCAGCCACGAGCTGCGTACCCCGCTCGCCTCCATCGCCGGATACGCCGAGCTGATGAACCGCATCGCTCCCGATGCCGCCTGGCGCCGGGTCGGCGCCGAGTCGGCACGCATGACCGCCCTGGTCGAAGACCTGCTCCTGCTGGCCCGCCTCGACGAGGGCCGGCCCCCGCAGAGCGTGGAGGTGGATCTGGTGGGCGTGGTCGCCGAGGCCGTACGGCAGGTCCGGGTGACCGCCCCCGGCCACCGCTGGCAGCTCCGCCTCCGCCCGGACGCGCCGGCGCCGGTCACCGGCGACGACACCAGGCTGCGCCGGCTAGTGGCCGGTCTGCTGGCCAACGCCCGCATGCACACCCCGCCCGGTACGACGGTCACGGTCACCGTCGAGTCCGGCGCCACCCACCACGTCGTCCTCGTCCAGGACGACGGCCCCGGCATCCCGCCCGCCCTCCTGCCCACCGTCTTCGACTGCTTCACCAGGGCCGACGCCTCACGCTCCCGGGCCCCGGGGGCCGCGGGCGGTGCGGGCCTGGGGCTCGCGATCGCCGCGGGGATCACGGCGGCACACGGCGGTCGCATCCGCGCGGACAGCGCCCCGGGCCGGACCGAGTTCACGGTCGAACTCCCGGCCGCCGCTCCGTCCTGGAACAGGACGCCGGCCACCCCGCCCCCGGCCCCCCCAGCCCCTCAGTCCGGCAGGCAACCCGTGAGGTCCGGCAAGGCCACCTCGGCCCAGATCACCTTGCCCTGAGGCGTGTACCGGGTGCCCCAGCGCTCGGTCATCTGCGAGACCAGGAACAGACCCCGGCCTCCCTCGTCGGTCGTCGCGGCGTACCGCAGATGCGGCGAGGTGCTGCTGCCGTCGGCCACCTCGCAGATCAGCGTGCGGTCACGGATCAGCCGCACATGGATCGGCTCGGAGCCGTAGCGGATGGCGTTGGTGATCAGCTCGCTCAGGACGAGTTCCATGCCGAAGCCCAGCTCGGCCAGGCCCCACTCCTCCAGCCGGGCGGACACGGCGCCGCGCATCCCCGACACGGCGGCCGGGTCCTGCGGCACGTCCCAGTCGGCCACGTTCTGGGGCGGCAGCGCCCGGGTGCGCGCGATGAGCAGCGCGACGTCGTCCTTGGGGCGCGCCGGCAGCAGCTCGTCCAGCACCGCCTGGCAGCTCTCCTCCGGCGACCGGTCGGGGTGCCCCGCCAGCGCCCGGCGCAGCAGCTCCATGCCCACGTCCAGGTCACGCGAGCGGTCCTCGATGAGACCGTCGGTGTACAGGACGAGCTGGCTCCCCTCGGGGAGTTCCAGCTCGGCCGTCTGGAACGGCATGCCGCCGAGGCCCAGCGGCGGCCCGGCCGGCAGGTCGGGGAAGGTGGCGCTGCCGTCGGGGTGGACCAGCGCGGGTGCCAGGTGCCCGGCACGGGCCATGACGCAGCGCCGCGTCACGGGATCGTAGATCGCATACAGGCAGGTGGCGCCCGCGATCTCCGCGGCCGCCTCCGCGCAGGCCTCGTCCTGGTCGATGCGGCCGACCAGGTCGTCCAGATGGCTGAGCAGTTCGTCGGGGGGCAGGTCGAGCGTGGAGAAGTTGTGCACCGCGGTGCGCAGCCGGCCCATGGTCGCGGCCGCGTGCAGGCCGTGCCCGACCACGTCGCCGACGACCAGCGCCACCCGGCTGCCCGGCAGCGGGATCACGTCGAACCAGTCCCCGCTCACACCCGACTGGGCGGGCAGGTAGCGGTAGCCGACGTCGAGTGCGCTCTGCTCGGGCAGCGCCCGCGGCAGCAGGCTGCGCTGCAGGGTGACCGCCAGGGTGTGTTCGCGGGTGTACCGGCGGGCGTTGTCGATGCTGACGGCGGCCCGGGCCACCAGCTCCTCCGCCAGCGACAGCTCCTCCTCGTCGAACGGCTCCCGCTTGGAACGCCAGAAGTTGGCCATGCCGAGCACGACGCCGCGGGCCTGGATCGGCGCGGCGATGAGGGAGTGGATGCCGTACTCCAGGATCTGCCGGGTGCGCGCCGGGTCCTGAATGTGCCAGCCCGTCGCGGCCGACAGGCTGGGCACCAGCTCGGAGCGGCCGGCGCCGTAGCCGCGCGCCTGGGGCGTGGAGGGCAGGAAGTCGATCAGCCGGCCCTTTTCGTACAGCGGGTGGTCGTCCCGGATGCCGTGTACGGCGACGCGCCGCATGTCCGTCGCCTTGCGAGCCGGCTCCTCGCCGTGCAGCACGGCGTCGGCCAGGTCCACGGTGACGAAGTCGGCGAAGCGGGGGACGGCGACCTGCGCCAGCTCGTCGGCCGTACGGACCACGTCGAGGGTGGTGCCGATGCCGAGCCCCGCGTCGTACAGCAGCTCGAGTCGCTCGCGTGCGACCTCCGCCCTGCCGGAGACCGCCTGGAGTTCGGTGGAGTCGCGGAGCGTCACCACGGTGCCCCGGGGGCCGCCCGCGCGGTCCGTGGGCCGCTGGTTGACCGCCAGCAGCCGTCCCCCGGCGAAGTGCACCTCGTCGGTGGCCTCGCGTCCGGTGACCAGCAGCTGCGTCATCTCGGGGTCGAGGACCGACAGCTCCCGCACGTGCCGGCCCTCGGCCTCGGGGGGCAGCTCCAGCAGCCGGCGGGCCTCGTCGTTGGCCAGCAGCAGCCGCCCGTCGTCATCGACGATGAGCACACCTTCGCGCACCGAGTGCAGCACCGTGTCGTGGTGCTCGTACATGCGGGTCATCTCGGCCGGGGCCAGGCTGTGGGTCTGGCGCCGCAGCCGCCTGCCCACCAGCGCCGTCCCACTGGTCGACACCACGAGCGCTCCGGCCCCGGCCGCCAGGATGATCGGCAGCTGCCGGTCCACCTCGCTGGTCACGTTCTTGACCTTCAGCCCGGCGGAGACGAGGGCGGTCACCTTGCCGTGCGGGTCGTAGATCGGAACGGTGGCCTGCACCTCGTGGCCGAGCGGGCCGTGGACGCTCTCGGTGTAGACCTTCCCGGCCAGCGACGGCCCGATCCTGCCCACGAACCGGTGGCCGATCTTGCTCGGTATGGGGTGGGTGTAGCGGATGCCCTTGGTGTCCATGACCACGATGAAGTCGACGCCCGCGGCCTTGCGCCCCGCCTCGGTGAGCGGCTGGAGCACCTTCGACGGCTCGGGGGTCCGCAGCGCCTGCACGATGCCGGGGGAGTGCGCGAAGGTCTGCGCGACGGCTATGGACCGGCGCTTGGCCTCCGTGGTGGTGTCGCGCTCCGATTGCAGGACGAGCGCGATGACGCCGCAGATCACGAGCACGACCACCAGCGCCACCTGGAGGACGAACACCTGCCCGGCGACGCTGCGCGGGCTCTTGCCGACGAGGGAGCGCCAAGAGATATGCCTGAATCGGCCAAAAAGGTCCGACATGCGATATTTCTAGCACCGGCATTTCCGGGTGGCTATGGCTGGTCCAAGCGGTGGACAAATCCTGTGCCGACAGCCGTTTACACCTGACGCCCTGCGCGCTAGCTTCACGGGCAAGGGGTGGGAGCGCTCCCATAAGTGCGGCCCAGGCGGACCGGAACCCGCCCGGACCGTGCGGGCCCGCTCCCGCCCCGCCTCCCCTCCGTACGACTGCGACCGCACCGGGAGGTGGATGTGTCATGTCTACGACAAGCTGCCTCGCGGGCCTCGCGAAACGCCCGCGATTACCGCACCCCACCCGCAGCAGGGCCCTCCTCCTGACCCTCCTGGCCCCGCTCACCACCCTCCCTGCCCTCGGCCTGATCCTCGCCGCGAGCACCCCGGCCTCGGCCCACGGCACCCCCATGAAGCCGGGCAGCCGCACCTTCCTGTGCCGGCAGGACGCGCTCACGAGCACCGGCGAGATCAAGCCCGTCAACCCGGCCTGCAAGGCGGCCCGGCAGACCGGCGGGACCACGCCGTTCTGCAACTGGTTCTCGGTGCTGCGCTCGGACGGTGCCGGCCGCACCCGTGGCTTCGTGCCGGACGGCCGGTTGTGCAGCGGCGGCAATCCCCACTTCACGGGCTTCGGCCTGGCACGTGACGACTGGCCGGTGACCCATCTGACCGCGGGCGCCACGGTCGACTTCTCCTACAGCGCCTGGGCCGCGCACCCGGGTTGGTTCCATGTGTACGTCACCAAGGACGGCTACGACCCGACCAAGCCGCTCACCTGGGACGAGATGGAGGACCAGCCGTTCCTCACCGTCGACCACCCGCCGCTCAACGGCACCCCGGGCACGGTCGAGGCCCACTACTCCTGGACCGGCAAACTCCCGTCGAACAAATCCGGACGACACATCATCTCCATGGTGTGGCAGCGCTCGGACAGCACGGAGACGTTCTACTCCTGCTCCGACGTCACCTTCGACGGCGGCAACGGTGAGGTCACGGGCGTCCACGATCCGGGCAACTCCCCGCCCCCGCCCGGGACCTGCACCGTCACTCGCAGGACGACCAACAGCTGGAACGGCGGCTACCAGTCCGAGGTGACGGCCACCAACAGCGGCGACGTCCCGATGCTCGGCTGGATGGTCGACTGGACGCTGCCCGCGGGGCAGTCGGTGGCCGGCCTCTGGAACGGCAACGCCACCTACACCGGACAGGACGTGATGGTCCACAACGCCGACTGGAACGGCTCGCTCGCTCCCGGGCAGAGCGCGACGTTCGGCTACGTCGTCCAGGGCTCCGGCGGTGACGGCTCCGCCACCCTTGCCTGTCAGGTGGGTTGAGCCGCTCTGGGCGGACCCGGTGGCCGTGCACACCGGGTCCGCGAGCCGGGCAGGTGAGGGGGGTGGTGGTGTCCCTGCCCGGGTGGTGCTGGCTTGTGGTGGCGAGGCCCTGGGGGGCCTCGCCCGTCTGGGGCGCGACAACGTTGTCGAATGGTCTGTACATGACTTTACCGCCTCAACCGACAACGATGTCAAGCGACTTGGGGTAGCCCGACCGGGTGATCCCGGCGTGCGCCTGCGGGGCGTACGCGGTCTTCCGTGTTACGGGTGGCGCACGTTACTGTCCCTGCGGCTTGTGCGACCTGTGGTGCGCGACCCGTCCGTTAGGAGGAAGGGCCGCGTCATGCGTTTGCGTCCCCTGTCCCTGCTGCTGGCCGCGGTGCTCGCGACCGGCGGTGCCACCCCCGCCCTCGCGGCGAGCGCCGCTCCCCCCGACCTCGTCAAGGACCCGACCCCGTACGTCGATCCGCTGATCGGCACCAGGAGCGGCGGCAACGTCTTCCCGGGCGCCGTCCTGCCGTTCGGCATGTTCTCCTTCAGCCCGGAGAACACCAGAGGCGATGCCGCACGGACGGCCGCGCCCGGCGGTTACCAGTACGACGCCACCCGCATCCGCGGCTTCAGCCTGACCCACATGTCCGGCACGGGCTGCGCGGGCGGCAGCGGCGACATCCCGTTCTTCCCGTACGCCGGTGAGGTCACCTCCTCACCGGCGAGCGACACCAAGGACGCCGTCTACGCCTCGGACTTCAGCCACGCCGACGAGACCGCCGAGCCCGGCCACTACAGGGTGGGCCTGGCCTCCGGCGTCACCGCCGACCTCACCGCGACCCCCCGCACGGGCTCGGCCCGCTTCACCTACCCGGCGGACAAGGCGGCGTCCCTGCTCGTCCGCACCGCCAACTCCGAGGTGGGATCCGAGGATTCGACGGTCACCATCGATCCGGCGACCCGGACCGTCTCCGGCTCCGTCACCTCCGGGAACTTCTGCGGCTACCTGGACCCGGAGGGCCGGCGCTCCTACTACACGCTGTACTTCACCGCCCGTTTCGACCGGGCCTTCACAGCCGCCGGCACCTGGCAGGACGACAAGCTGAGCCCCGGCTCCCTGGCGGCCTCCGGTGGCACGGGCGGCTTCTCGCACGGCGGGCGGCCCGTCGCGGGCAAGGGCGCCGGAGGGTACGTGCAGTTCGCACCCGGCACCGGCCCGGTGAACGTCAAGGTCGGCATCTCCTACGTCAGCCAGGCGGGCGCCGCCGCGAACCTCGCCGCGGAGAACCCGCAGGGCCGCTCCTTCGACGCCGTCGAGGAGGCGGCGCGGCGTGCCTGGCACGACCGGCTGGCCGCGGTCCGGGTCGGCGGCGGGACCGAGGCCGAGCGCACCACCTTCTACACGGCGCTCTACCACTCCCTGCTGCATCCGAACGTCATCAGCGATGCCGACCGCAGATACCGTGGTGCGGACGGCCGGCCGCATACCGTCGACCCTCGCCATCGTGCGCAGTACGGCACCTTCTCCGGCTGGGACGTCTACCGCGACCAGGTGCAGCTGCTCACCCTCCTCGACCCGCGCACCGGCTCCGACATCGCCCAGTCGCTGTACGCGCTCGCCGGGCAGAACGGCGGTGTCTGGGACCGCTGGCTGCACGGCGCGAGCGGCACCCACGTCATGAACGGCGACCCCGCGCCGACGGCCCTGGCCGGTATCCGCGCCTTCGGCGGCACCGACTTCGGCCTCAAGGGCGCCCTGGACTCGCTGGTCGAGGCGGCGACCGTACCCACGCGGCAGGACCTGTCGGCGGCGGGCAAGCCGGTGCTGTCGGTGGGCCAGCGGCCCTCGCTCGACAAGTACCTCAAGCTGCACTACATGCCCAGCGTCTCCAACGCCTGGGGCGGCGCCGCCGAGACCCTGGAGATGTCCACCGCCGACTTCTCCCTCTCCCAACTCGCCGCAGCCGCAGGGGAGAAGGACACGGCGGCCGCCTTCGCCCGCCGGGCCCAGTGGTGGCAGAACAACTTCAACATCGCAGCCGATCCGGGCGGCGGCTACATCGCGGGCCGTAAGGCCGACGGCAGCTGGGTCACCGGCTTCACCCCCGACACCGGCAACGGGTTCGTGGAGGGGACGGCCGCCCAGTACACCTGGATGGTGCAGCACAACCCCGCCGGGCTCTTCGCCGCGATGGGCGGCCGGGACAAGGCCCTCGCCCGGCTGGACGGCTTCTTCCACACGGCCGACGGCGGCTGGGCCTTCACCGGCAACGGCGGCACCAAGTCCGAGCTGGACAACGAGCCGTCGGTCAACGTCCCCTACCTGTACGACTACGCGGGTGCCCCGTACAAGACGCAGGAGACCGTCCGCGCCGCGATGCGGCAGCTGTGGTCGTCCGAGCCCGGCGGCATCCCCGGCAACGACGACCTCGGCGCGATGTCGTCCTGGTACGTCTTCTCCGCGCTCGGCATGTACCCGCAGGTGCCCTCGCGCGCCGAACTCGTCCTCGCCTCCCCGCTGTTCGAGCGCGTGGAGATCGACCGCCCGCACGGCAACGACATCTCCATCCGGGCGAGCGGGGCGGCGGCCGACGCGCCGTACGTGCAGTCGCTGAAGGTCGACGGTCAGGAGAGCGACCGTCCTTGGCTGCCCGCCTCGTTCGTGCGCGACGGCGGCCGTCTCGACTACACCCTCGCCACCACCCCGGACCGCACCTGGGGCGCGGCCTTCCCGCCGCCGTCCTTCCGGGCGGGCGAGCAGCCGTACCAGATCGGCGTCGGCCCCACCGCCGCCACGGTCGCACCCGGGGGCAGCACGAAGACCCGCATCCGCGCGCTGGCGCTCGGCGGCGGCAGCGGGCCCGAGGTGCGCTTCCGGGTCCAGACCCCGTCCGGTGTCACGGCCACGCCCGCCGAGGGCACGGTCACCGACGGCTCCCAGGCGATCACCCTCACCGCGGCCGAGGGCGTCACTCAGGGCTTCTACGCGGTCAAGGTCACGGTGACCTCGGGCGACACCTCCTACGAGCAGCCCATCTCCCTGACCGTGGCCGCCGCGGGCACCCTCCTCGCCGCCTACAACAACACCGGGATCTCGGACGACGAGGGCGAGCACGACGAGGCCGACTACGACGGCGGCGGCTGGAGCTACTCCCGCCAGGCCCTCGCCACGGCCGGTCTGACCCCCGGCACGCAGGGCACGGTCGACGGCCTCGCCTTCACCTGGCCCAACTCGCCCACCGCCCGCCCCGACAACGCCTCGGCCACCGGCCAGACCATCGAACTCGCCGCTCCTGCACGCCAGTTGTCCTTCCTCGGCAGCGCGGTCAACGGCAACCAGCAGACCAAGGCCACCGTCACCTACACCGACGGCACGACCGACACCGTGGACCTCTCCTTCACCGACTGGACCGTCGGAGGCGGAGGGGGCACCGTCCAGTACGGCAACGAGGTCGTCGCCAGGACCGCGTACCGCAATGTCGCGGGCGCCGACAAGGACGCGGTGGCGACGTACGTCTTCGCCACCAAGCCGTTCACGGCCCCGGCCGGCCGCCTGGTGAAGAGCGTCCGGCTCCCGGACACCACCGACCTGCACGTGTTCACCCTGGCCACCGGCTGAGCCCGCGCACGACGAAGGGGCGGGCCCGCGAGGGACCCGCCCCTTCCCGGTGCCCGGAGCGGGTCAGGCCAGCAGCTCCACCTCCGCCAGCGTCGACTCACCGTCGAAGACCAGGCGGTACTTGGTGTACGAGCCCGGTGCGGCGATGGTGAACGCCCGGGTCTGGCGGTCATAGGGGAACGACTCGCCCGAGCGGTGGTCCAGGGTCGTCCAGGCCGTGCCGTCCGTGGAGCCCTGCAGGGTCCAGCCGGCCGGTGCCTTGGTGTGGTCCGCCGCCGAGGTGAGCGTGTACTGGACGGGCTTCACGGCACCGTCGACCGGCAGATCCACCGAGGTGACCGTCGCGCTCGTCCGAGACGTGTTGTCGAACAGGGCGCCGTCACCCTTCAGCACGTCCGCGCGGGGCGTCGGCACCTTGTCGTCCTGGGTGAGGGAGACCGGGGCCGCGTTCTTGCCCGAGCCCCATGTCGAGGGCTTGGACCCCATGAAGAACTCCAGCACCCCGCCCTTGGCCAGCAGCGCGTGGCAGAGTGAAGTCGACGTCCAGGGGTGGCCGTTGACCTTCACGCCCTGCACGTACACGTTCTGCGCGCTGTTGCGCGGCGCCTTGATCACCAGATCGCGGCCGTTCTCCAGGTGCACAGTCGCCTTCTTGAACAGCGGGGAGCCGATCGTGTACTCGCCGCTGCCCATGACCAGCGGGTAGAAGCCGAGCGCGGAGAAGAGGTACCAGGCCGACTGCTCGCCGTTGTCCTCGTCGCCGTGGTAGCCCTGCCCGATCTCGCTGCCGGTGTAGAGCCGGGACATCGCCTCACGCACGTACTCCTGCGCCTTCCAGGGCTCGGCTGCCGCGTCGTACATGTAGATGACGTGGTGCGCGACCTGGTTGGAGTGGCCGTACATGCCCATCCGGACGTCCCGGGCCTCGGTCATCTCGTGGATGACACCGCCGTAGGAGCCGACGAATTCCGGCGAGGCGGTCTCCGGGGTGGCGAAGTACTGGTCCAGCTTGTCCGCGAGGCCGCTCCGGCCGCCGTACAGGTTGGCCAGGCCCCGGCTGTCCTGCGGGGCGGTGAAGGCATAGCCCCAGCCGTTGGTCTCCGTGTAGTCGTAGCCCCACACCCGCGGGTCGTACTTCGCCGGGTCCAGGCGCCAGTTCCCCTGGGCGTCCCGGCCCTGGAAGAAGCCCGCCTTGGGGTCGAAGAGGTCGACGTAGTCCTGGGCGCGGTTGAGGAAGTACTGCGACTCCTCCTGGTAGCGCTTGTCGCCGGTCTTCTTGTAGAGGGCCTCGCCCATCTTGGCGATGCCGTAGTCGTTGACGTAGCCCTCCATCGCCCACGACAGGCCCTCGTTCGTGTCGGTGCTGGTGTAGCCGAGGAACGGGGAGGTGGCCATGCCCTTGCGGCCCACTCCCGAGGACGGGGGAACGACCGTCGCGTTCTTCACCGCGGCGTCGTATGCCGCCTTCGCGTCGAACTTCACGCCCTTCACGTAGGCGTCGGCGAACGCCACGTCCGAGGAGGTGCCGGTCATCAGGTCGGCGTACCCGGGGGAGGACCAGCGCGAGGTCCAGCCGCCGTCCTTGTACTGCTGCACGAACCCGTCGACCATCTCACCCGCCTGGGACGGGGTCAGGAAGGAGTACGCCGGCCATGTGGTCCGGTAGGTGTCCCAGAAGCCGTTGTTGACGTACACCTTGCCGTCGACGATCTTCGCGCCGGTGTGCGTCGGGGTGTCCTGGCCCGGCATGGGGGAGAAGGGCGAGGCGTACTGGTCCTTGCCGCCGACCCTCTCGAAGCCGGAGTTCGGGTACAGGTACAGCCGGTACATGCTGGAGTACAGCGTGGTCAGCTGGTCCGGGGTCGCGCCCTCCACCTCGACCTTGCCGAGCAGTTCGTCCCAGGTCCGCTGGGCCCGCTCCTTGACGGTGTCGAAGGAGGTGCCGTCCGGGATTTCCTGGCCCAGGTTGTCCTTCGCCTGGTCGATGCTGATCAACGACGTCGCGAGACGCAGGGTGACCGTGCGGTCGGCGCCCGCGTCGAAACGCAGATAGCCCTTGACCCCACTGGAGCCGCCGTCCGTGACCGGCCTGTCGAAGACGCCGTACACGAACAGCCGCGTGGCGCCGGTGGACAGGCCCGACTTCACGTCCGAGTAGCCGGTGACGATCCCGTGCTCCTTGTCCAGGGTCAGGCCCGCCTGCTCGGTGACATTGTCGAACAGCACGCTCGCGTCGTCGCCCGGGTAGGTGAAGCGCAGCACGGCCGCGTGGTCGGTCGGCGTCATCTCCGCCTTCAGGCCGTTCTCGAACCGCACCCCGTAGTAGTACGGCCGCGCGGTCTCGTTCTCGTGCCGGAACGCCAGCTGCCGCGCCGCACGCCCGGTGTCCGGAGTGCCGGTGACGGCCGACGGCATCAGCTGGAAGGTCTGCCGGTCGCCCATCCACGGGCTCGGCTCATGGCTCGCGCTGAACGCCTGGATCGTCGGCAGGTTGTCGTCGTTGTTCGCACGTGCGTACTCGTACAGCCAGCTCAGCGAGGAGGCGTTCGTCACCGGCGTCCAGAAGTTGAAGCCATGGGGAAGGGCCGTCGCCGGGAAGTCGTTGCCGCGCGAGAAGCTGCCGCTGGAGTTGGTGCCGCGGGTGGTCAGCGCGTAGTCCGACAGGTGCGCCTTCGGCTTCTCCGGGGCCGCCTGCCTGAGGGCGATGTCGTCTATCCAGCCGCGGAACTTCGCCGGGCCGTTCGGGGAGTCGTACGCCACCAGGATCCGGTCGACCGTCCTGCCGGCCGCCACCGAGCCGATCCGTGAGGCCACGCTGTTCCACTGGTTGACGTACAGCGCCTTCGCCGCGCCCTGCCCGCGCGGCGACAGCGGGAAGCCGTGCTGGTCGATCGCGCCGAGGTCGCTCAGGTAGGTGCCGTCGGTGAAGGCCAGGTCCACGGAGACGTTGGTGGCGTCGTAGTCGCGGTCGCCGTCGGCCATCGACGGGAAGATGCGGTACGACAGCTCGGTGTCGCCGCCGACCTTCACGTTCACGTCGAAGACCCTGTTGTACGAGTACGCCCGGCCGGCCGCCGTGTGCCGTCCGGCGTAGCGCAGGGCCCGCTTTCCGGTGAAACCGGCCCGCGCCTTGGCCGTCGGCGAGCCGCTCGGGCCCCTGTCGACCAGCGACAGCATGTCCTGCGGCACCGGGCCGCCTCCGCCGCCCGTGGAGAACTGGACATCGGCGATCTGCAGGATGTCCGGGGCGCCGTTGTTCTTCGTCACCTCCAGCCGGAAGTGCTCGTACTCGGCCGGCTGGGCCAGATCGTACGATTTCGTCTGGAACCGCTCCGAGAAGGACTCGCCTGAGCGGGTGTCGACGGTCTTCCAGTCCTTGCCGTCCACCGAGCCCTGAAGCGTCCAGTCCTTCGGGTCGCGCCCGTCGAAGTCGTTGGCCGAGGTGAGCGCGTACGTCATCAGCTTGATGGGCTTGTCCAGGTCGAACTCGGCCCAGCCGGTCGGCTGGAAGGTCAGCCACTTGGTGCCGGGCTCGCCGTCGACGAGGTTCTCCTTCACCTCGCCCGCGCCCGCGTTCTCGCCGTTCGCCCGGACCTCGGTCACATGGTCGGTGGCATTGCCCGGAATGCCGGTGGTGTAGCCGCCGTCCACGCCCGAGGCGCGCTTGCTCCCGTCCGCCGCCGTGTCGACGGTGTTCAGCCAGTCCGGCGCCGGATCACCGGTCTCGAACGAGGATGCGAACTCCCGGTCGGCCGCCGCGGCTTTGGCCGGCAGGGCGACCGCCGCGCCCTGCGCGCCGACGGCCATGACAAAGGCGGCCGTGAGGACGACCGCCGGACCGTATCTGTGCCGAGTTCTCCGCTGCATCTACGGATTCCCCTCCTGCGCCCACGTGAGACAACGTTGTCAGCTTCGATGCGCAGGAACCAGTAGGTGGTCAAGTGGCCCTTGATGTCAAGGGTGTTGGGTGTGGCATTCAGGGGTCTATGTCGCGAATTTCTGCGGCGGAGCGCCCACAGGTCGCTCATATTTCCGAGAGGTCTCAACTCGGAAAAGACCCATGACCAACCTTGCATTCGATCTTGCTCCGCTGGCGGGAAGTGGACTATACCTGTCGGCGTTTCCTGCACGACCCAGCACTACCCGACCGCGGTGCCGGGGAGGATCCGGTTCACCGCCTGAGTCCTGGAGAAGGCGAGGACTTGAGCATGGGATCCACTGCGCACCACGGTGGCGAAGGTGTCGGCCGCCGCGATCTGATCAAGCGTTCGGCCGCGCTCGGCCTGGTGGCGGCCCCCGGAATGGGCCTGCTGTCCGCCTGCGCGAGCAGCGGCGGGGGCGGACAGGGCAAGGCGAAGGCGGGCAAGAAGACCGCCAGGAACCCGCTGGCCGTCAACGAGACCGCCAAGATGGAATTCGTGCTCTTCGACGGCGGCTTCGGCAAGGAGTACGCCCAGGACGCGGTGAAGATCTATCAGAAGGACTTCCCCAAGGCCACGGTGAAGTTCTCCGCCACCCAGAAGATCCAGTCCACGCTCCAGCCCCGCTTCAACCAGGGCAACCCGCCGGACCTCATCGACAACTCCGGCGCCGAGCAGATGGACATGGGCGTGCTCGTCGGCAAGAACCAGCTGGCGGACCTCACCCCGCTGCTGGACGCGCCGTCGTACGACGACCCGAACAAGAAGGTCCGCGACACGCTGCGCCCCGGCATCGTGGAGATGGGCCAGTTCGACGGCAAGCCGGTCTGGATCCTGTACTACGCCTACACGGTCTACGGCGTCTGGTACTCGCAGAAGGCGCTGGACTCGCTCGACGCGGAGTACCCCCAGACCTGGGACCAGATGCTCGCCGTGTGCGAGAAGGCCAAGAAGAAGGGCATGGCGGGCTGGACCTACGCGGGCAAGTACCCGTACTACCTCCCCTTCTCGCTGTACCCGATGATCGGCAAGGTCGGCGGCCGCGAGGTGCTCGACGCCATCGACAACCTGGAGCCGAACGCCTGGAAGCACCCGGCAGTCAAGGCCTGTTTCGAGGCCTACTACGAGCTGTACAAGAAGGGCTACATCCTCAGGGGCACCCCGGGCCTCGATCACATCCAGTCGCAGACCGCCTGGGCCAAGGGCAAGGCGCTGTTCATCCCGAACGGCTCCTGGGTGGAGAACGAATCGGCCAATGTCATCCCGGCCGACTTCAACCTCGCGGTCTCCGCGCCGACCGGCATCGACAGCTCGGACAAGCTGCCCTTCGGCACCATCTGGGCCTCCGGCGGCGAGCCCTTCATCGTGCCGGCCAAGGCGGCGAACGGCGAGGGCGGCATGGAGCAGCTGCGCATCATGCTCTCCGAGGCGTCCTCGAAGAACTTCACCGCCAAGGTGAAGTCGCTGACCGCGTACAACGGCGGCACCACCGGCATCACCCTCACCCCGGGGCTGAAGTCGGGCGTGGCGGCACTGGACAAGGCCGGGTCCAACGTGGTGAATCCGCGGATCCAGGACTGGTACGTGCAGCTGCAGAAGGAGAAGATCGGTGTGGCCGGTCTCGGCGAGATGATGGCCGGCCGCCTCACCCCGGCCGAGGCCATCAAGAAGATCCAGGGCTTCGCCGACGAGGCCGCGAAGGACACCTCGATCAAGCACTACAAGCACCAGTAACCAGCACCCCTACCGCACCGGAGTGGCGATGCAGCACGGCAAGTACCGGTTCATTGTGGGGTTTCTGGCAGCGCCCCTGGGACTGTACGCGCTCTTCGTGGTGTGGCCGTTCATCCAGTCCATCTATTACTCGTTCACGGACTGGACCGGCCTCAGCCCCGAATTCAAGATGGTCGGCTTCGACAACTACACGAGGATGTTCCACGACGACATCTTCTGGAAGTCGTTGCAGCACAGTCTGCTCTTCGCCCTGGTGCTGCCTTTGGTGACACTCGGTCTGGCGCTGTTCTTCGCCTTCATGATCAATGTGGGCGGACGGCGGAGAAGGGGCGGCCCCGTGATCTCCGGGGTCCGGGGCTCGTCCTTCTACAAAATCGTCTATTTCTTCCCGCAGGTGCTGTCGATCGCGATCGTCTCCCTGCTGTTCGCCTTCGCGTACAACCCGGACAGCGGCGCGATCAATTCACTGCTGCGCGGTATCGGGCTCGACACCGTCCAGCCGCTCTGGCTGGGCGACCCGAGCCTCGCGCTGTGGTGTGTGATGGCGGTGCTCGTGTGGTCCACGGTCGGCTTCTTCGTGGTCCTGTTCTCCGCGGGCATGGCGTCGATCCCGGCCGAGCTGTACGAGGCGGCGCTGCTGGACGGGGCGAGCCGAGCCACCACCTTCTTCCGCGTCACCCTGCCGCTGCTGTGGGACACCGTGCAGTCCGGCTGGGTCTACATGGGCATCCTCGCGCTCGGCGCCGAGTCGTTCGCGGTCGTACAGATCATGACGACCGGGCCGGGCGGACCGGACTACTCGACCACGGTGATGGTCCTGTACGTGTACCAGAAGGCGTTCCGGGACGGTCAGGCCGCCTACGCCACCACCATCGGCGTCGCCCTGCTCGTCGTCACGCTCGCGTTCGCCGCGATCGTGATGCGGCTGGGCCGTCGCGAACGGCTGGAGTACTGAAGCGATGAAGACGACCGAGACCCCGCTGCCGGCCGAGTCCGGCGCCCCTGTCGTGAAGATCGATGTGCCCGCCACGCGGCCCGCCGCCCGGAAGAAGGAGGGAGGCGTCCTCAACGTCTTCTCCCACGGCATGCTGATCCTGTGGGCGGTCATGGTGGTCATGCCGCTGCTGTGGGCGGTGATGACGTCCTTCAAGGACGACAGCTCCATCTTCGGCTCGCCCTGGTCCCTGCCGGACAAGCTGCACTTCGACAACTGGGCGCGGGCGTGGACCGACGCCAACATGGGCGACTACTTTCTGAACACCGTCCTGGTGGTCGGGGGCTCGCTGATCGGCACCCTGGTCCTCGGCTCGATGGCGGCCTACGTCCTGGCCCGCTTCGACTTCCCCGGGAACCGGTTCATCTACTACCTCTTCGTCGGCGGCATGAGCTTCCCGATCATGCTGGCGCTGGTCCCGCTGTTCTACGTCGTGAACAACATGGGACTGCTCAACACGATCCACGGCCTGATCCTGGTCTACATCGCGTACTCGCTGCCGTTCACGGTCTTCTTCCTGACCGCCTTCTTCCGCACGCTGCCCACCTCGGTGGCGGAAGCGGCCTTCGTCGACGGCGCCTCGCACACCCGTACGTTCTTCCAGATCATGCTGCCCATGGCCAAGCCGGGGCTGATCAGCGTGGGCATCTTCAACTTCCTGGGCCAGTGGAACCAGTACATGCTCCCCACGGTCCTCAACACCGACCCCGACAAGCGCGTCCTCACCCAGGGCCTGGTCCAGCTGGCGGTCAGCCAGGGGTACAAGGGCGACTGGTCCGGCCTCTTCGCGGGCCTGGTGATGGCGATGCTGCCGGTCCTGGGGGCGTACATCGTCTTCCAGCGGCAGGTGGTCGCGGGGCTGACGGCGGGGGCTCTGAAGTAGCCGGGCGGGCCCGGGCGACCGGGCCCGGGTTCAGCCGGCCTCGTCCTCGGCCCGCACCCGGGCGAGCTGTTCCTCGCTCAGCCGGGGAGTGAACCCTTCCGGAAACATCAGCATGCGCGGGTCCGGCCAGAAGCTCTCGGGCCCGTGCTCCTGGCAGTGCAGAGCGATCAGATGTGCCCCCTCCCCGCAGGCCTCGTGCCGGTAGGGGCGGTGGTGCGTCCGGCAGGCGTACCAGAACGTCGCGCAGTCGTCGTCGGTCGGCTCGTGGAAGCCGGGATCGCGGACGATCACGGTCACCGGCTCCTGCCGGTTGAACCGGGGGACGGGCCGGGGATCACGCCACAGCAGTCGGGGAGGGAGCACCCGACCATGCTGCCCCTTCGCACCCGCGATGCACACCCGGCCCCTCGCGCCCGGTCACAACCCGGTCACGACCCACCCCCGGATTCCGCGGCTGAACGATCCGCCCGCCCCGGTACGCCCCCTCGGCCGTCCCCCTCCCGCCCTGTGCCGAAACCGTCTTCGGGGCCGGATCCGCCCTGCTCCGGGTGGCATGCACGTGTCCGCGAGGTGTCCGGGGCGGACCACGGAAGTGACAGCGATTTCCGTCAAGGACTTGACTGCGGTAACCCGTACAGCCGAGCTTGGAGTTCATAACTTGTAAGTGGCCCGGTTCCGCAGATGTGACCTGGGCCACGGGCGGCGCAGGGGCCGCCCGGCCGATGGCGGGAGTGGATGGGTCGATGGAGACTCCGGGGTCGCAGTCGTCGCTGCACCGAGCCAACCTGGAACGAGTCGTACGGGCAGTGCGGCTCGCCGGGTCGCTCACGCAGGCGGAGATCGCGCGCACGACCGGCCTGTCCGCCGCGACGGTTTCGAACATCGTGCGGGAGCTGAAGGACGGCGGAACCGTCGAGGTCACGCCGACCTCGGCCGGCGGCCGACGGGCCCGCAGCGTGTCACTGAGCGGGGATGCCGGGATTGTCATCGGTGTCGACTTCGGGCACACCCACCTGCGCGTCGCGATCGGGAACCTCGCGCACCAGGTGCTGGCCGAGGAGTCCGAGCCGCTGGACGTCGACGCCTCCTCCACGCAGGGCTTCGACCGGGCGGAGGAGCTGGTCAACCGCCTGATCGCGGCGACCGGCGTCGACCGGTCCAAGGTGGCCGGCGTCGGGCTCGGCGTGCCCGGTCCGATCGACGTGGAATCCGGGACCCTGGGGTCCACCGCGATCCTGCCCGGCTGGGGCGGCACCAAGCCCGCCGAGGAACTGCGCGGGCGCCTCGGCGTGCCCGTGCACGTGGACAACGACGCCAACCTCGGCGCCCTCGGCGAGCTGGTCTGGGGCAGCGGCAAGGGCGTCCGCGATCTCGCCTACATCAAGGTCGCCAGCGGTGTCGGCGCCGGTCTGGTGATCAACGGGAAGATCTACCGCGGCCCGGGCGGCACCGCAGGAGAAATCGGGCATATTACACTCGACGAATCCGGCCCGGTCTGCCGTTGCGGGAACCGTGGCTGCCTGGAGACCTTCACGGCCGCGCGCTATGTGCTCCCGCTGCTCCAGTCCAGTCATGGCACCGACCTGACGATGGAAGGCGTCGTACGGCTGGCCAGGGACGGAGACCCGGGCTGCCGTCGCGTGATCGCCGACGTCGGCCGCCACATCGGCAGTGGAGTGGCCAATCTCTGCAACCTTCTGAACCCGAGCCGGGTGGTCCTGGGCGGTGATCTCGCCGAGGCCGGAGAGCTCGTCCTCGGGCCCATCAGGGAGTCCGTCGGCCGCTATGCCATCCCCAGTGCGGCGCGCCAACTGTCCGTTCTCCCGGGGGCACTTGGCGGCCGTGCGGAGGTGCTCGGGGCGCTCGCTCTCGCCCTGAGCGAGATGGGCGATTCAACCCTTCTGGACGGTTCTGTCACGGGCGTCCTGTCCCCGGCGACGCCTGCCTTCACTTAGAGAACGGATGGCACCGTTGCCATCTCGTTAAGGATTTACTTCTTGACGTCGCACGTGTGGCCGAGTTGACTTCCAGCCACCTCGGCCGCAACGACGCGGCCTCGTCAGGGAGGTTTCTAGAGTGAACACGCGTATGCGTCGTGCCGCGTTTGCCGTTGCTGCTGGGGCCATGGCCGTCTCGCTGGCCGCCTGTGGCAGTGCCAAGGAGTCCAAGGGCAACGACAGCTCTTCCTCGGCGTCCGCCAAGAAGGGCGACAACATCAAGGTCGGCCTCCTCCTTCCGGAGAACAAGACCGCCCGCTACGAGAAGTTCGACCGCCCGCTGATCGAGAA
Source organism: Streptomyces cellostaticus (assembly GCF_001513965.1). Lineage (GTDB taxonomy): Bacteria > Actinomycetota > Actinomycetes > Streptomycetales > Streptomycetaceae > Streptomyces > Streptomyces cellostaticus. The sequence continues at coordinate 32,518 of NZ_KQ948020.1, forward strand.
GAAGATCAAGGAGCTGACGAACGGCAAGGCGGAGATCCAGTACAACAACGCCCGTCAGGACGCGAACCTGCAGGCCCAGCAGGTCGACACCATGATCACCAACAAGGTGGACGTCCTGATCCTGGACGCGGTCGACGCCAAGGCCATCCAGAACTCCGTACAGAAGGCCAAGGACGCCGGCATCAAGGTCGTCGCCTACGACCGCCTGGCCGAGGGCCCGATCAGCGCCTACACCTCGTTCGACAACGAGGAGGTCGGCAAGACCCAGGGTGAGGCCCTGCTGAAGGCGCTGGGCAGCAAGGCCACCAAGTCCTCCAAGATCGTCATGGTCAACGGCTCGGTGACCGACCCGAACGCCGCCCAGTTCAAGAAGGGCGCCCACGAGGTCCTCAACGGCAAGGTCACCGTCGCCAAGGAGTACGACACCAAGGAGTGGTCGCCGGACAACGCCAACTCCGAGATGGAGGCGGCGATCTCCGCGGTCGGCAAGGACAAGATCGTGGGTGTCTACTCCGCCAACGACGGCATGGCCGGCGGTATCATCACCGCCCTCAAGGCCGCCGGTCTGAACGTCCCGGTCACCGGCCAGGACGCCGAGCTGGCCGGTGTGCAGCGCATCGTCGCCGGTGAGCAGTACATGAGCGTCTACAAGCCGTACGCCCCCGAGGCCGACGCCGCCGCCGAGATGGCCGTCGCGCTCGCCCAGGGCAAGTCGCTCGACTCCGTCGCCAAGGACAAGGTCTCCTCCGGCTCCGCCAAGGACGTCCCGTCGGTCCTGGTCCCGGTCACCGCGCTGACCAAGGACAACATCAAGGACACCGTCATCAAGGACGGCGTCTACACGGTCTCCGACATCTGCACGGGCAAGTACAAGTCCGCCTGCGACAAGCTCGGCCTCAAGTAAGCAGCCCAAGTCCCTTCCCCCGTACGGGCATTCGTCCTTGAATGCCCGTGCAGGACCGGACTGACTGCCCAAGGCTCCTCCGGTGCCCCGCGCATCAGACAGCCCCGCAAGCTCGGTGCGGGGCGCCGGACGGAACTCCCCCAGGGTTTCTCCCAACCCACCCGCCCAGATTTCTGCACAACCTCCCGCCGGGTCAGGCGGCGAAGGAGATGGTTCACGTGTCCGCTACGCCCGTGCTGGCGTTGCGCGGGGTCTCCAAGCGGTTCGGTGCCGTTCAGGCGCTCACCGACGTAGAGCTTGAGGTCCACGCCGGTGAAGTGGTCGCCCTGGTGGGCGACAACGGTGCCGGAAAGTCCACGCTGGTCAAGACGATCGCCGGCGTGCACCCCATCGATGAGGGCGCCATCGAGTGGGACGGCAAGCCCGTTTCGATCAGCAGGCCGCACGACGCCCAGGCCCTGGGCATCGCGACGGTGTACCAGGACCTCGCGCTGTGCGACAACATCGACGTCGTCGGCAACCTGTTCCTCGGCCGTGAGCTGAGGAAGTGGGGCGTCCTGGACGAGGTCGAGATGGAGCGTCGCGCCCGCGAGCTGCTGACCACGCTGTCGATCCGCATCCCGAGCGTCCGCATCCCGATCGCCTCGCTCTCCGGCGGTCAGCGCCAGACCGTGGCCATCGCCCGCTCGATGCTCGGCGACCCCAAGCTGGTCATCCTCGACGAGCCCACCGCCGCCCTCGGTGTCGAGCAGACCGCCCAGGTCCTCGACCTGGTGGAGCGCCTGCGCGAGCGCGGTCACGCCGTCATCCTCATCAGCCACAACATGGCGGACGTGAAGGCGGTGGCCGACAAGGTCGCCGTCCTGCGCCTCGGCCGCAACAACGGCGTCTTCGAGGTCAAGTCGACCTCGCAGGAGGAGATCATCTCCGCCATCACCGGCGCCACCGACAACGCCGTGACCCGCCGTGCGGCGCGCACGTCCGGGGAGGTTTCCAAGTGAGCATCGACAAGACTTCCGCAAACGTCGACGAGGCTCCCGAGGCCGCCAAGGACGTCGTGAACCCCGAGGCCGCGGCCGCCGCGGTCACCGCGGTCGACCCGCGCCTGCTGGTGCGCGAGCAGGGCCTGCTCGGCTACTGGAGCGAGTTCAAGCGCAAGATGAAGGCCGGCGAGCTGGGCTCCCTCCCGGTCGTCCTGGGCCTCGCCGCCATCTGCATCATCTTCCAGGTCCTGAACTCCAACTTCCTGTCCGCGCAGAACATCAGCGACATCACCGTCACGATGGTCGGCACGGGCATGATCTCCGTCGGCATCGTCTTCGTGCTGCTGCTCGGCGAGATCGACCTGTCCGTCGGCTCGGTCAGCGGCGCGGCCAGCGCCCTCGCGGCCGTCCTCGCGGTCAACCAGGGCTGGCCCGAGTGGGCCGCCGTGCTCGTCGCCGTCGCCGCCGGTGCCGCCATCGGCGCGGCCCACGGCTTCTTCTTCGCGGTGCTCGGCGCGCCGGCCTTCGCCGTGACCCTGGCCGGTCTGCTGTTCTGGCTGGGCTTCATGCTGAAGGTGCTGGGCGAGAACGGCACGATCAACCTCGACCCGGACGGCCTGATCGGCAAGCTGACCACGTACTTCTTCTCGGACGTGGCCGCCGCGTACGGGCTGGCGGTCGTCGTGGTCGCCGTGTTCTTCGTCTCCTCGTTCCTCGGCAACCGGCGCCGGGAGGCCGCGGGCGTCCCGTCCCGGCCGCTGAGCGACACGATCCTGCGTACGGTCCTGCTCGCCGTGGTCTCCTTCGCCGGCGCCTACATGTACAACCAGTACAAGGGCCTGCCGCTGGCCACGGTGGTCTTCCTCGCGTTCCTCATCGGCACGGACTTCGTGCTGCGGCGCACCGCCTACGGCCGTAAGATCTTCGCGCTCGGTGGCAGCGTGGAGGCCTCACGGCGTGCGGGTATCAACGTCACGGCGGTGCGGATCTCCGTGTTCGCCATCTCCGGCGGGTTCGCGGCGGTCGGCGGTCTGTTCCTGGCCTCCAAGATCGCCTCTGCCAACCAGAGCGCGGGTACGGGTGACCTGCTGATGAACGCGATCGCTGCGGCCGTCATCGGCGGTACGTCGCTCTTCGGCGGGCGTGGCCGCACGTGGAACGCTCTGCTGGGTGTGCTGGTGATCGTGTCGATCCAGTACGGGCTTCAGCTGGAGTCCATCGCGGAGCCGGTGAAGTACATGATCACCGCGGCTGTGCTGTTGACCACGGTGGTCATCGACTCCATCACGCGTAAGACCCAGAAGACCGCCGGGCGTGCGTAGCGCCTGGCAGTAAGCCGACGTGCCCGGTACCTCAAAGGTGCCGGGCGCTGTCGTGTCGTGCAAAGCAAGAACATTAGACTCGGGCGAGCCCGGCGAAAGCTCGATCAGCTCTACTGCAAGGAGGCACGGGTGCCGCTGCTGACCCGCATCAGGGGACCGCGCGATCTGGACCGGCTCAGCCTGGAGGAGCTGGACCAGCTGGCACAGGAGATCCGGACCTTCCTCGTCGACGCCGTCGCCAAGACAGGCGGCCACCTCGGCCCCAACCTGGGCGTGGTCGAGCTCACCATCGCCCTGCACCGCGTCTTCGAGTCCCCGAAGGACAAGGTCCTGTGGGACACGGGACACCAGTCGTACGTGCACAAGCTGCTCACCGGCCGGCAGGACTTCTCCAAGCTGAAGATGAAGGGCGGCCTGTCCGGCTACCCCGCGCAGGCCGAGTCCGAGCACGACGTCATCGAGAACAGCCACGCCTCCACGGTCCTCGGCTGGGCCGACGGCATCGCCAAGGCGAACCAGCTGAAGAAGCGGGACAGCCATGTCGTCGCCGTGATCGGTGACGGTGCGCTGACCGGCGGTATGGCCTGGGAGGCGCTCAACAACATCGCCGACGCCAAGGACCGCCCGCTGGTCATCGTGGTCAACGACAACGAGCGTTCGTACGCCCCGACCATCGGCGGTCTCGCCAACCACCTGGCGACCCTGCGCACGACCGACGGCTACGAGCGCTTCCTGGCCCGCGGCAAGGACCTCCTGGAGCGCACACCGGTCGTCGGCAAGCCGCTCTACGAGACCCTGCACGGCGCCAAGAAGGGGCTGAAGGACTTCATCGCCCCGCAGGGCATGTTCGAGGACCTGGGCCTGAAGTACGTCGGCCCGATCGACGGCCACGACATCGAGGCGCTGGAGTCGGCGCTGGCGCGGGCCAAGCGGTTCGGCGGGCCGGTCATCGTGCACTGCCTGACCGAGAAGGGCCGCGGCTACCAGCCCGCCCTCCAGGACGAGGCCGACCGCTTCCACGCCGTCGGCAAGATCCACCCGGACACCGGCCTGCCGATCTCCTCCTCCGGCGCCGACTGGACCTCCGTGTTCGGCGAGGAGATGGTCAGGCTCGGCGAGGAGCGCGAGGACATCGTCGCCATCACGGCGGCCATGCTCCAGCCGGTGGGCCTGGACAGGTTCGCCAAACGATTCCCCGAACGGGTGTACGACGTCGGGATCGCCGAGCAGCACGCTGCCGTCTCCGCGGCCGGTCTGGCCCACGCCGGTGTGCACCCGGTCTTCGCCGTCTACGCCACCTTCCTCAATCGCGCCTTCGACCAGGTCCTGATGGACGTGGCCCTGCACAAGTGCGGCGTGACCTTCGTGCTGGACCGGGCCGGCGTCACCGGCACCGACGGCGCCTCTCACAACGGCATGTGGGACATGTCGATCCTGCAGGTCGTACCGGGGCTCCGGCTGGCCGCGCCGCGCGACGCCGACCAGGTGCGGGCGCAGCTGCGCGAGGCGGTCGCCGTCGAGGACGCGCCGACCGTGGTGCGCTTCTCCAAGGGCGCCGTCGGCCCCGCCGTACCGGCCGTGGGCCGGGTCGGCGGCATGGACGTGCTGCGCGAGCCCGGCACCGACCGCCCGGACGTGCTGCTGGTCTCCGTGGGCGCCCTCGCCCCGATGTGCCTGGAGATCGCCGGCCTGCTCGACCAGCAGGGCATCTCCACCACCGTGGTCGACCCGCGCTGGGTCAAGCCCGTGGACGAGGCGATGGCACCGCTCGCCGAGCGGCACCGGGTGGTCGTCACCGTCGAGGACAACAGCCGCGTCGGCGGCGTCGGCTCCGCCATCGCCCAGGCCCTGCGTGACGCCGGCGTGGACGTGCCGCTGCGCGACTTCGGCATCCCGCCGCGCTTCCTCGACCACGCCTCCCGCGCGGAGGTCATGGCCGAGATCGGGCTGACCGCGCCCGACATCGCCCGCCAGGTCACCGGCCTGGTGTCCAAGCTGGACGGCCGGTTCGACCGTACGGCCGCCGAGGTGGACTCCGTGGAGCCTGTGCGCGACTAGCTCAAAGTCGCCCCGAAGGGCCGGTTTCGCCACTCCTCCCGGTGGCGGAACCGGCCCTTTTGCGTAAACCTGCCTGTGCCGGGGCATACGCATCCCCAGCCCTCTCGATCATGTCGAGGACGACGAGCGTGTGGGAGGTAGGCACGTGAGCAGCAGCCTCTTCCGAACGAAGAAGGTCGAGCAGTCCATCCTCGACACCGAGGAGCCAGAGCACGCGCTCAAGAAATCCCTGACCGCCCTGGATCTCACCGTCTTCGGCGTCGGTGTCATCATCGGCACCGGCATCTTCGTCCTCACCGGCAAGGTCGCCAAGGAGACCGCGGGCCCCGCGGTCTCGCTGGGCTTCGTCGCGGCCGGCGTCGTCTGCGCCCTCGCCGCGCTGTGCTACGCGGAGTTCGCCTCCACGGTCCCGGTCGCCGGTTCGGCGTACACCTTCTCCTACGCCTCCATCGGTGAACTGCCCGCCTGGATCATCGGCTGGGACCTGGTCCTGGAGTTCGCGCTCGGCACGGCGGTGGTCGCCGTCGGCTGGTCCGGGTACATGCGCTCGCTGCTGGACAACGCGGGCTGGCACCTGCCCGCCTACCTCGGCGGCCGGGACGGGGCCACCGGCTTCGGCTTCGACATCCTCGCCGCCGCGCTGGTCCTGGTGCTCACCGCCATCCTCGTCATCGGTATGAAGCTGTCCGCGCGGGTCACCGAGGTCGTCGTCGCCATCAAGGTGACGGTCGTCCTGATCGTGATCGTCGCGGGTGCCTTCTTCATCAACGGCGACAACTACAAGCCGTTCATCCCCAAGGCCGAGACCGTGCCGGCCGGGAGCAGCCTCAAAGCGCCGCTCATCCAGTTGATGTTCGGCTGGGCGCCGTCCAACTTCGGCGTGATGGGCATCTTCACCGCCGCCTCCGTGGTCTTCTTCGCCTTCATCGGCTTCGATGTCGTGGCCACCGCCGCCGAGGAGACCAAGAACCCGCAGCGGGACATGCCGCGCGGCATTCTCGGCTCGCTGTTCATCTGCACGGCGCTGTATGTGGCGGTGTCCATCGTCGTCACCGGCATGCAGCACTACACCAAGCTCTCCGTCGACGCCCCGCTCGCCGACGCCTTCAAGGCCAACGGCCACCCCTGGTACGCGGGCGCGATCAGCTTCGGCGCCGTCGTCGGCCTGACCACGGTCTGCATGATCCTGCTGCTCGGCCAGACCCGGGTCTTCTTCGCGATGAGCCGCGACGGCCTGCTGCCCCGCTTCTTCTCCATCGTCCACCCCCGCTTCCGGACCCCGCACCGGCCGACCATCCTGCTCGGCGTGCTCATCGCCGTCATCGCGGGCTTCACCAGCCTGAGCGAACTGGCCGAGCTGGTGAACATCGGCACCCTGTTCGCCTTCGTCGTCGTCGCACTCGGCGTGATCATCCTGCGTCGCACCCGCCCGGATCTGCACCGCTCCTTCCGCACCCCGTGGGTGCCGTTCGTCCCGATCCTGTCCGTCGCCGCCACGCTGTGGCTGATGCTCAACCTGCCCGCCGAGACCTGGCTCCGCTTCGCCATCTGGATGGTCATCGGCTTCCTCGTCTACTTCCTCTACGGCCGCTCGCACAGCCGCCTCGGCCGACACGAGGAGACCACCATCGGCGAGGTCATGCACCGACCCCCGAAGAACGACACCGAGTAACCGGCCCCGTCCCCGCACCGGCCCCGTACGTCCTGCTTCGGCTGGGACTGCGGGGCCGGCCTCCTGTTATGCTCGCAGCAAGGGTTTGAACACGTTCAATTCAGGGGGATGGCATGTCCGCACCGATCGCGCCCGGCCGTAACGACTCACCCGCCGTTGCCCTGGGACCCACGTCGCTCGTCCTGGGGGCCCTCGCGGCCGTCGGAGCGTGGCCCTCGCTCATGCTGGCCGTGTTGCCGTGGTCGTTCATCGCGGGACCGCTGGCCGTCACCTTCGGGCTCGCGGGCATGCACTACGCCCGCCAGGGCATCGGCCGCATGTGGACCGCCGTGGCCGGAACGACCCTCGGCGCCATCGGAGTGGCCGGCTTCCTCATCCTGATCACGGCATTGGCCGCATAGGGCGCCCCTGCACGCTCAGCCGAGGACGGCGCGCGGTCCGGCCACCTCCGCGCCCAGCTCGGTCACCCGGCGCCGCAGCTCACGGTCGGCCGTGACCACCAGCCGGGGCCGGCCGGGGTGCTCCGCGGCCAGCTCCACGATCCGGTCGTCCCCGCTGCCGGGCGCCGACTCCACCCGTACCCCCGGCACGGACTCCACGCCACGGGCAGCCCCCTCGACCACCAGCACGATCTCCACGGCAGCGTCCTGACCCGGCAGCCCCTCGGCGGCCAGCCGGTCCCGCAGCCGCTCGGCGGCGCCCCTGCGGTCCCGCCACCAGCCGTCGGGTCGCGACCCGACGACGTTCGCGCCGTCGACGATCACCAGTAGGGGGCCGAGAGGGTCGTTCATGGGGCAAGGGTGCCACGGCGCCCGCGAGGGGGCGGGATCCGGTGCCCCTGGCGGGCGGCTTAGAGTGAACCGGTGAACGGCGACTGGCTCATGCGCGGCCGCGACGGCCGGCTCAGTGTCTACCAGCTGTCGGGCGCCACCGTCCTGTGCCGGGCGGAGCGCGGGCCGGGCGGCCCCTGGACCGACCCCCGCACGGTGGGCGGCGACCAGAAACTCCACCCCGTACTCGCCGTCGGCCAGGGCGCCGACGGCTACGCCCACCTGGTCTCCTGGCGGCCCACGACGAAGGGCGAGTCGGGCCTGGTGCACTCCACCCATTTCCGCCCGCGCCTGGCGGCACTGGACTGGAACCCGATCGGCCACCCGGACAAGAAGGGCGACCGTACCGGGCAGCCCGCCGTTGCCGTGGACGCCCGGGGCCGCGCCCACGTCTTCGTACGCAATACCGACGGCGGGGTGAGCCTGCTGGCCCAGAAGGAGAAGGGCGGCTGGGAGCCCTGGCGCGACCTGAAGGGCCGGGAGGTCCAGGACGGCCTCGCGGCGGTGACGGGGGAGTCCGGCCGCATCGACCTGTACGCGACCGCTCCGGGGGCCGTCCTGTACTGGCGCCAGGAGGAGCCCGGTGCCCAGCCGGTCCTCCAGGAGGCCCTGGAGACGGGGGTCCGCCCCGGCACCCTGCACGCCCTGGCCACCTCTCCCGACAGCACGACCGTCTTCTACACCGACGACGCGGGCGACCTGCGCGCCTGGCGCCCCGGCAGCAAGCCGGCCACCCTGCTGCCCTCGGCGGGCCCCGGCCCGGTCACGGCGGTCCGCTGCGACCTCGGCGGCCATGACTGCACCCTGCTGGCCCAGCGTTCGGCCGGCGGCCGGGTGGCCTTCGCCGCGTATCCCACCGAGCTGGAGTCGGCGGGCGCGTGGTGGACGGAGTCCGGCCCGCAGCTGCCGGTCGACGCACTGGTGTCCCTGGCCGTGGACGAGGACGACCGGCTGGTGGCGGCAACGTTGTCCCCGTCGACCGGCCAACTCCTGCTGAGCGGACGGAAGGACGAGCCGGGGCTGGCGCTGGAGGCGTGGCGGTCGGTCTGACCACGCAGGAGGGCCCCCGCCGAGGCGGGGGCCCTCCTTCACGTCACACCGGGTGTTATGCGGGAACGCTCGCCACGCCCGGAGCCAGGAACTTCTTGCCGTTCACCCGCTCGGAGACGCCCTCGCGGTCCAGGTACGGCGTGATGCCGCCCAGGTGGAAGGGCCAGCCGGCGCCCGTGATGAGGCAGAGGTCGATGTCCTGGGCCTCGGCGACGACGCCCTCGTCGAGCATGAGCCCGATCTCCTGCGCCACCGCGTCCAGCACCCGCGCCCGCACCTGCTCCTCGGTCAGGACGACATCGCCCTGCTTCAGCAGCGCGGCGACCTCCGGGTCCAGCTCCGGCTTGCCGCTGTCGTAGACGTAGAAGCCGCGCTTGCCCGCCTTGACGACGGCCGCGAGGTTCTCCGAGACCGTGAAGCGGTCCGGGAAGGCCCGGTTGAGGGTCTCCGAGACGTGCAGGCCGATCGCCGGGCCGACCAGCTCCAGCAGGACCAGCGGGGACATCGGCAGGCCCAGGGGCTCGATGGCCTTCTCGGCGGCCTCGACCGGGGTGCCCTCGTCGATGACGTTCTGGATCTCGCCCATGAAGCGGGTCAGGATGCGGTTCACGACGAACGCCGGGGCGTCCTTGGTGAGGACCGCGGTCTTCTTCAGCTTCTTGGCGACCGCGAAGGCGGTGGCCAGCGAGGCGTCGTCCGTCTTCTCACCACGGACGATCTCCAGCAGCGGGAGGATCGCGACCGGGTTGAAGAAGTGGAAGCCCACGACCCGCTCGGGGTGCTGGAGCTTCGACGCCATCTCCGTCACCGACAGTGAGGAGGTGTTGGTGGCGAGGATCGCGTGCGCCGGGGCGACCGCCTCGACCTCCGCGAACACCTGCTGCTTGACGCCGATCTCCTCGAAGACGGCCTCGATGATGAAGTCCGCGTCGGAGAAGCCCTCGGCCTTGTCCAGCACACCGGTCACCAGCGCCTTGAGGCGGTTGGCCTTGTCCTGGTTGATCCGGCCCTTGCCCAGCAGCTTCTCGATCTCGGCGTGGACGTAGCCCACACCCTTGTCGACGCGCTCCTGGTCGATGTCGGTCAGCACGACCGGCACCTCCAGGCGGCGCAGGAAGAGCAGCGCGAGCTGGCTGGCCATCAGACCGGCGCCGACGACGCCGACCTTGGTGACCGGGCGGGCCAGGTTCTTGTCCGGGGCGCCCGCGGGACGCTTGCCGCGCTTCTGCACCAGGTTGAACGCGTAGATGCCGGAGCGCAGTTCGCCGCCCATGATCAGGTCGGCGAGGGCGACGTCCTCGGCGTCGTAGCCCTGCTGGAGGTCGCCGTTCTTGGCGGCGGCGATGATGTCCAGGGCGCGGTAGGCGGCCGGGGCCGCGCCGTGCACCTTGGAGTCCGCGACGAAGCGGCCCTTGGCGACGGCCTGGTCCCAGGCCTCGCCGCGGTCGATCACCGGACGCTCGACCTCGATGTCGCCCTTGAGGACGTTCGCGGTCCAGATCAGCGACTGCTCCAGGAAGTCGGCACCCTCGAAGAGGGCGTCGGCGATGCCCAGGTCGAAGACCTGCCGGCCCTTGAGCTGCTTGTTCTGGTTGAGGCTGTTCTCGATGATCACCGAGACGGCCTTGTCGGCGCCGATCAGGTTCGGCAGCAGCGTGCAGCCGCCCCAGCCCGGGACCAGGCCCAGGAAGACCTCGGGGAGGGAGAACGCCGGGATGGCCTTCGACACCGTGCGGTAGGTGCAGTGCAGGCCGACCTCGACGCCGCCGCCCATCGCCGCGCCGTTGTAGTAGGCGAAGGTCGGGACCGCGAGGGCTGCGAGGCGCTTGAAGACCTCGTGGCCGCCCTTGCCGATGGCCAGCGCGTCCTCGTGCTTCTTCAGCAGCTCGACGCCCTTGAGGTCGGCGCCGACCGCGAAGATGAACGGCTTGCCGGTGACACCGGCGCCGACGATCGTGCCGTCGGCCGCCTCCTTCTCGACCTGGTCGATCGCGGCGTTGAGGTTCGCCAGCGAGGCCGGGCCGAAGGTGGTCGGCTTGGTGTGGTCCAGGCCGTTGTCCAGCGTGATGAGCGCGAAGCGCCCGGCGCCGAACGGCAGGTCGAGGTGGCGTACGTGTGCGGACGTCACGACCTCGTCGGGGAACAGCTCGGCCGCGCCCTTCAGGAGTTCGGTGGTGCTCACTTGTTGCCTCCGTCGAAGTGCGGGTTCTCCCAGATGACCGTCGCGCCCATGCCGAAGCCGACGCACATGGTGGTCAGGCCGTAGCGGACGTTCGGCTGCTCCTCGAACTGGCGGGCCAGCTGCGTCATCAGCCGGACGCCGGAGGAGGCCAGCGGGTGACCGAAGGCGATCGCGCCGCCGTACTGGTTGACGCGCTCGTCGTCGTCCGCGATGCCGTAGTGGTCGAGGAAGGCCAGCACCTGGACGGCGAAGGCCTCGTTGATCTCGAAGAGACCGATGTCGGAGATGCCGAGACCCGCCTTGGCGAGGGCCTTCTCCGTCGCCGGGATCGGGCCGTAGCCCATGACCTCCGGCTCGACGCCCGCGAAGGCGTAGGAGACCAGGCGCATCTTGACCGGCAGGTTGTTCTCGCGGGCGAAGTCCTCGCTCGCGATGATCGACGCGGTGGCGCCGTCGTTCAGACCGGCCGCGTTACCGGCGGTGACCCGGCCGTGGACGCGGAACGGCGTCTTCAGGCCGGAGAGGTTCTCCAGGGTCGTGCCCGGGCGCATCGGCTCGTCGGCGGTGACCAGGCCCCAGCCCGTCTCGCCGGCCTCGGGGTTGGTGCGGCGCACCGAGATCGGCACCAGGTCCTGCTGGATCTTGCCGTTGGCGTACGCCTTGGCGGCCTTCTCCTGCGAGCGCACCGCGTACTCGTCGGCGCGCAGCTTGGTGATGTGCGGGTAGCGGTCGTGCAGGTTCTCCGCCGTCATGCCCATGAACAGGGCGGACTCGTCGACCAGCTTCTCGCTCACGAAGCGCGGGTTCGGGTCCACGCCCTCGCCCATCGGGTGGCGGCCCATGTGCTCCACGCCACCGGCGATGACGGCGTCGTAGGCACCGAAGGCGATCGAACCGGCGGTGGCCGTCACGGCGGTCAGGGCGCCGGCGCACATGCGGTCGATCGAGTAGCCCGGGACGGACTGGGGGAGACCGGCGAGGATGCCGGCGGTGCGGCCGAGGGTCAGGCCCTGGTCGCCGATCTGCGTGGTCGCGGCGATGGCGACCTCGTCGATCTTCTTCGGGTCCAGACCGGGGTTGCGGCGCAGCAGCTCCCGGATCGCCTTCACGACGAGGTCGTCGGCGCGGGTCTCGTGGTAGATGCCCTTCGGGCCCGCCTTGCCGAACGGGGTGCGGACGCCGTCGACGAAGACGACGTCCCTGACGGTACGAGGCACGATGGCTCTCCTCCAGGTGCGGGATGGCACTGCTGCGATGCGCAAGCGCTGAGCGCGCGCTCAGGACCCATGCTACTTATGAGTAACGTGGCTGCACAGTCCTGGTGGGGGGAGCGGCGAAGGTCACACCGGCGGGGCTGCGTCTGAGAGGCGCCCGGCGCTGTGGGTCCGGCGGTGGCTACCCCCTCGGCGGCGCCGTGGAGCCCCGCGGCATCAGCACCGGCGTGGCCACCGGATGCGACCCCGGCCCTTCCCCCGTGATCACCCCGAACAGCGTCCGGGCCGCGTCCGCACCGAATCCGTGCACGTCATGGCTCATCGCGGAGAGCGTGGGGTGGGTCAGGCGGCACAGCTGGGAGTCGTCCCGGGCGAGCAGGGAGACGTCGTCCGGGACGCGCAGGCCCATCTCCGCAGCCACCGACAACCCCGCGACCGTCATGATGTCGTTGTCGTAGACGATCGCGGTCGGCCGGTCCGGCGGTGCGGCGGTCAGCAGGGACCGGGTGGCCCGGGCGCCCGCCTCGCCGGAGTAGTCGGTGGTGACCTGCCAGGCTCCGGCCGGCTCCAGGAGCCGTGCCGCCTCGTCGAAGGCGGCCGTACGCATCGCGGTGTGCCCGAGGGCCGCCGCACCGCCGACCCGGGCGATCCGCCGGTGCCCGAGCGCGGCGAGGTAGCGCACGGCCTCGGTCACGGCGGTCGCGTCGTCGGTCCAGACGGAGGTGAGCCCGCCGGTCAGCGACGGGTGTCCGACCGCCACCACCGGCATGCCCAGCCGCTCGGCCACGGCCACGCGGGGGTCGTCCGCCCGGAAGTCGACCAGGATCGCCCCGCCGATCTGCCGTCCGTGCCACCAGGAGTCCAGCAGCCCGGCCTCCTCCTGCGGATTGCGTACGAGCCGGAGCAGCAGCGAGCAGGAACGCTCCGTCAGGACGCTCTCCACCCCCGAGATGAAACTCCATGCAGAAGGGTTCGGGGCCCAGCATCTGGGCCGGCCGGCAGATCGACAGGCCCACTACGTCGACGCGCGCCCCCGCCAGCGAGCGGGCGGTCGGGCTGGGCGCCCAGCCCAGCTCCCGGGCCGCCGCGAAGATCCGGTCCCGGGTGGCCGCCGTCAGACCCGGCTTGTGGTTGAAGGCCGGCGACACGGCCCCCTTGGACACGCCCGCGCGCGCGGCGACGTCCTTGATGGTGACGCGGGGGTGGGCGTCGAGGTCATCCGGCGGGCTCCATGCAGGAGAGGGCAGCGCGGGCGGCGGCCGGGTCGGGAGTCTGCCGGCCGCGCACCCCGATCGTGACCCGTTCGCCGGGCAGCAGGGTGACCAGGCCGCGATCGGCGCACGCCGCCGGGTCCGGCCGGTCGGCCTGGAGCAGCAGGTCACGCAGCAGCGTACGGGCCGTCACCGTCACCGCCCCCGGAGCGACCTCGACGTAGAACTCCGGGCTCGGATAAGGGATTTCACGGTCCGGAGCCGGGAAGTGCAGCGCCCGCAGCCCGTCCGCGTCCGCGACGAGGAACTCCTTCGGCCCGGCCGGCAGCAGTTCGCGCGGCACGGCGAGGTGTGCGACCGCACGCGGGCCGGCCGTCAGCTCCATGCTCGCCTCGCCGAGCACCGCACCCTCGAGGGTCCTACATCGCCTTCCTCTACATGCCGTCCCAGGATCTTGGCGTGATCTCGACGTCCCTGTTCCGCTTCCGCGGCCCGTACGGCGCCCACTGGGAGATCATCTCGGCGGGCGCGGTCCTGGTGATCCTGCCGACCTTGATCGTCTTCCTGGCTCTGCAGAGATTCATCTACAACGGCTTCATGCGAGGAGCGACCAGGTGATGTGCCTTTGAACGACCCCCAGCCGCCGTACGCGAGAAGGCGCCACGGCGGCTAGGCACCCTGCCCTGACAGCGCCGAGACCAACACCGGCGTCACCTGCTCCACCTGCCAGGCCCGCGCCCCGTACCCCGCAAGCGCGATCTCCACGGCCTTGACGTCGGCAGACGGCGGCTCCCAGCAGATCCGCCGCACCGTATCCGGCGAGACCAGGTTCTCCTGAGGCATGTTGAGCTGCTCGGCCAACGCCGACACCCCCGCTCGAGCCGCAGACAACCGAGCCGCGGCAGCAGGGTCCTTGTCGGCCCAGGCCCGTGGCGGCGGCGGCCCGGCAACCGGCTGCCCCGGCTGCGGCAACTGCGACTCGGGCAGAGCCCTCGCACGGTCCACCGCGGCCTGCCACTGCTCCAGCTGCCGTCGCCCGACCCGATGCCCGAAGCCGTTCAAAGCGGCCAGCGCGTGCACATTGGCCGGCAAAGAGAGCGCGGCCTCCACGATGGCCGCGTCCGAGAGCACCTTGCCCGGTGACACATCCCGTCGCTGGGCGATCCGGTCCCGCGTCTGCCACAGCTCGCGTACGACGGCCAGCTGGCGGCGCCGCCGCACCTTGTGCATGCCGGACGTACGGCGCCAGGGATCCTTGCGCGGCTCGGCCGGCGGCGCGGACGCGATCGCGTCGAACTCCTGGCGCGCCCACTCCAGCTTGCCCTGCCGGTCCAGCTCCTTCTCCAGCGCGTCGCGCAGGTCGACGAGGAGTTCCACGTCCAGCGCCGCATAGCGCAGCCAGGGCTCTGGCAGCGGCCGGGTGGACCAGTCGACGGCGGAGTGGCCCTTCTCCAGGACGAAGCCGAGGACGCTCTCGACCATGGCGCCGAGGCCGACCCGGGGGAACCCGGCGAGCCGGCCCGCCAGTTCGGTGTCGAACAGCACGGTCGGCACCATGCCTATTTCGCGCAGGCAGGGCAGATCCTGGGTGGCGGCGTGCAGCACCCATTCGACGCCGGACAGCGCCTCGCCGAGGCCGGACAGGTCGGGGCAGGCGACGGGGTCGATCAGCGCGCTGCCGGCCCCCTCGCGGCGCAGCTGCACCAGGTAGGCGCGCTGCCCGTAGCGGTAGCCGGAGGCGCGCTCGGCGTCTACGGCGACGGGGCCGGAACCGGCGGCGAACGCGGCGATCGTCTCGGCGAGGGCGGCCTCGTCGGCGATCACGGGCGGAATGCCCTCGCGGGGTTCGAGCAGTGGAGTCGGCGCCCCCGTCTCAGACGATCCTGCGTCGTCCGGAGGGGTGCCTCCGGTGGTGCGCAGGGAAGCGTCTGCTGCGGTGTTTTGGGCGTCGGTCACATGTCAAGGGTATCCGTGTGTGGACAGCGCCCGTCGCCGGAACGTTCCGTCGACGGGCGCCGGAGGGTCGTAAACCAGTCAGGCCGGTGAAACGTCCGGTTCACATGGCTGAACCGGTGCTGCCGTCGAGCGGCCCGGCGGAGGGAGAGGGAAGGGTCAGTGGATGATTCCGGTGCGCAGGGCCACGGCGACCATGCCGGCCCGGTCGCCCGTGCCGAGCTTGCGCGCGATGCGGGCGAGGTGGCTCTTCACGGTCAGTGCGGACAGGCCCATCGAGACGCCGATCGCCTTGTTCGACTGGCCCTCGGCGACCAGCCGCAGCACCTCGACCTCACGTCCGGACAGCTCCCGGTAGCCGCCCGGGTGGCTCGGGGCACCCGGGGGGCGGCGGTGCATCCGGGCGCCGGCACCGAGGGGGGTGGCGCCGGGCCGGGCGGGGAGCCCGATGTTCGTTCGGGTGCCGGTGACGACATAACCCTTGACCCCGCCCGCCAAAGCGTTACGGACGGCGCCGATGTCGTCGGCGGCGGAGAGCGCGAGCCCGTTGGGCCAGCCCGCCGCGCGGGTCTCGGACAGCAGGGTCAGGCCGGAGCCGTCGGGAAGGTGGACGTCGGCGACGCAGATGTCGCGGGGGTTGCCGATGCGGGGACGAGCCTCCGCGATGGACGAGGCTTCGATGACATCACGCACACCGAGCGCCCACAGATGGCGGGTGACGGTGGAACGGACGCGCGGGTCGGCCACGACCACCATGGCGGTCGGCTTGTTCGGGCGGTAGGCGACCAGGCTTGCGGGCTGCTCGAGGAGAACGGACACCAGGCCTCCTGGGGTGGGGGACGGGGCCGGCTTTGGGGAAGAAGCCGGGACGAACCGTGCTTTCAAGGTCACAGTCGTCTTCGGCAGCAAAGGTGCCCGCCTTTAGAGAATGATCACGATCTAGTGAGTAACAATCCGTGCAATTCGGACACGCGATCGATCATCCGAAGATCGAATCGGTCCGGGCCGGTGCGATTCGAGTACACAAAGTGGCCGTATCGACAAAGAGATGGTCAATTGGGCGTCCGCGGGGGTTAAGCCGGCGGGATCGGTCCTGACGTCACCGGGACTGCGGACCCCTGCGCTGCGGCAGGGTCACCACCGAGGCGTCGCCCGGGCCGGCCGGGGGCAGCCCGCCGACCTGGGCCAGCAGGTCGCACCAGGAGGTCAGGTGACCGGCGGTGTCCGGCACCCCACCGAGGCCCTCGCGGGGCGTCCAGGAGGCGCGGATCTCGATCTGCGAGGCGGGCGGCCGCTCGGACAGCCCGCCGAAGTAGTGCGAGCCCGCGCGCGTGACGGTGCCGCTCGGCTCGCCGTACGCGAGCCCGCGCGCCTGCAGCGCGCCGGTCAGCCACGACCAGCACACCTCGGGCAGCAGCGGATCGGCCGCCATCTCCGGCTCCAGCTCCGCGCGCACCAGGGTCACCAGCCGGAACGTGCCACGCCAGGCCTCGTGCCCGGCCGGGTCGTGCAGCAGCACCAGCCGCCCGTCGGCCAGGTCCTGCTCGCCGTCGACCACCACGGCCTCCAGCGCGTACGCGAACGGGGCGAGCCGCTGCGGGGCGGGCGTCGGCTCCACCTCGACCTGCGGCCGCAGGCGCGCGCTGCGCAGGGCTTCCACCGCGGCCTGGAACGCCGGCGGAGCCGTACTGCCCGAGCGCCGGTCCGCCTCCCCGGTGTCCTTCGCGTCGTCCACTCCGTCACTACTGTCCGACGTTCGTCCTTGAGCCGCAGCCATGGCGGAAGAGTAAGGGGAACCGGCGGCCGGTGCTGGACTAGACACCCCGCGCCGGTGTTGCGGTGCCGTCCGGGGGCTGCCGCCCCCGGGCCCGCTCCGGCCTGCGGCCTCGTCCTCGAACGCCGGACGGGCCGACCCCGGCCTGCGCTGAAAGCGCGCACCGGCGCCGTGCGAGACTTGCCCCGTGACCGCCAACGACACCCCCACGGGCCAGCAGCCGACAGCGACGTACGACAGCGCCTTCCTCAAGGCGTGCAGGCGCGAGCCCGTGCCGCACACCCCCGTGTGGTTCATGCGCCAGGCCGGCCGCTCCCTGCCGGAGTACCTCAAGGTGCGCGAGGGCATCCCCATGCTCGAGTCCTGCACGCGGCCCGAGCTGGTCACCGAGATCACGCTGCAGCCGGTGCGCCGGCACGACGTGGACGCGGCGATCTACTACAGCGACATCGTCGTCCCGCTCAAGGCCATCGGTCTCGACCTCGACATCAAGCCCGGCATCGGCCCGGTCGTCGAGGAGCCCATCCGCACCCGCGCCGACCTGGCCCGGCTGCGCGACCTCACGCCCGAGGACGTCTCCTACGTCACCGAGGCGATCGGCCTGCTCACCAAGGAGCTGGGCGCCACCCCGCTGATCGGTTTCGCGGGCGCGCCTTTCACCCTTGCGAGCTACCTCGTCGAGGGCGGTCCCTCTCGCACGTTCGAGAACGCCAAGGCGATGATGTACGGCGACCCCGAGCTGTGGGCCGACCTGCTGGACCGCCTCGCCGACATCACGGCCGCCTTCCTGAAGGTGCAGATCGAGGCCGGCGTGAGCGCGGTCCAGCTGTTCGACTCCTGGGTCGGCGCCCTCGCCCCGGCCGACTACCGGCGCTCGGTCATGCCGGCCTCCGCGAAGGTCTTCGACGCCGTCGCCGGCTACGGCGTCCCGCGCATCCACTTCGGTGTCGGCACCGGTGAGCTGCTGAAGCTCATGGGCGAGGCAGGCGCGGACGTCGTCGGCGTCGACTATCGCGTCCCGCTGGACGAAGCGGTGCGCCGCGTCGGGCCCGGCAAGGCGCTGCAGGGCAACCTCGACCCGACCGTCCTGTTCACCGACAAGGACACCGTCGAGGCCCGGGCCCGCGAGGTGCTGGACGCGGCCGCCGGTCTCGAGGGCCACGTCTTCAACCTCGGCCACGGCGTGCTGCCGAACACCGACCCGGACGCGCTGACCCGGCTCGTGGAGTACGTCCACACGCACAGCGCCCGCTGAGCGGACCAGCCCCCGACGCGGCACGCGAATCGGTGAACGCGGCCGGGCAGGCGTGCGTATCTGTTCTCAACCGACGTGAGGACAGGCGATGAACGCTCCGCAGGTTTCGGCGATGCATGCTCTGCCCGATGGGGAGGCCGAGCTGTCTTTGGTGGTACGGCTTCCCTGGGAGGACGTGGCGCGGCTCGGTCAGGAGGCGGGACGGCTGGCCGCGCAGATGCAGCGGCCGGTGACGTTGGACGAGGCGGTGAGCCATCGGCTGCGGTCGACCCGGCCGTCGGCTTCTCATGCCAGGCCGGCGGCCGAGCAGCCTGCGGCTGTGACGTCGGGTGCGGGTGTCACTTCCCTGCCGCGGATCAGCGGGACGGCTTGAGAAGCCTTGCGGTCACCTCGGCCGTACCTTTGCCGTTGCCTTTCTCGCCGCCACCAGGACCGGGTCCCACACCGGTGAGAACGGCGGGGCGTAGCCCAGGTCCAGGGCCGTCATCTGTTCCACCGTCATCTGCGCGGTCAGCGCCACCGCGGCGATGTCGACCCGCTTGGCCGCGCCCTCCCTGCCGACGATCTGTACGCCGAGCAGGCGGCCCGTGCGGCGCTCGGCGAGCATCTTGACCGTCATCGGGGAGGCACCGGGGTAGTAGCCGGCCCGGGTTGTCGACTCGATGGTGACGGTCTCGTACCGGAGGCCGACGCGGTGGGCGTCCTTCTCGCGCAGGCCGGTGCGGGCGATCTCCAGGTCGCAGACCTTGCTGACCGCCGTGCCGACGACGCCCGGGAAGGTGGCGTAACCGCCGCCGGCGTTGGTGCCGATGACCTGGCCGTGCTTGTTGGCGTGGGTGCCGAGCGGGACGTACTGCTCCTGGCCGGAGACCAGGTTGAGCACCTCGACGCAGTCGCCGCCCGCCCAGATGTTCTCGTGGCCGCGCACGCGCATCGCGAGGTCGGTGAGCAGGCCGCGGTGCGTGCCGAGCGGGAGGCCCGCCGCCTCGGCGAGCGCCGTCTGGGGACGTACGCCGATCCCCAGGACCACCAGGTCCGCCGGGAACTCGGCGTCCTCCGTGGCCACCGCCCGCACCCGGCCGTCCTCGCCGGTGTGCACCTTGGTGACCTCGGCGTTGTTGACCATGGTGATGCCCAGGCCCTCCAGGGCCCGGTGCACCAGGCGGCCCATGTCCGGGTCGAGGGTCGACATGGGCTCCTTGCCGCGGTTGACGACCGTCACCTCGAAGCCGCGGTTGATGAGCGCCTCGGCCATCTCCACGCCGATGTAGCCCGCGCCGACGACCACCGCGCGCCGGCCGCGTGTGTGTGCCAGTGAGTCCAGCAGTGCCTGGCCGTCGTCCAGCGTCTGCACGCCGTGCACGCCCGGGGCGTCCGCGCCCGGCATGTCCGGGCGGATCGGGCGGGCGCCGGTCGCGATCACGAGTTTGTCGTACGACGTCCACGACTCGTCCCCGGAATCGACGTCACGCGCGCGTACCCGACCGCGCGCCACGTCGATCTCCGTGACCTCCGTGCGCATCCGCAGGTCGATGTCCCGCGCGCGGTGCTCCTCGGGCGTACGGGCGATCAGCCGGTCCCGCTCGGCGACGTCACCCCCCACCCAGTACGGGATCCCGCACGCCGAGTAGGAGCTGAAGTGGCCGCGCTCGAAGGCCACGATCTCCAGCTCGCCGGGACCGCGCAGCCGGCGCGCCTGCGACGCCGCGGACATCCCCGCGGCGTCGCCGCCGATCACGACCAGCCGTTCCCTGCCACCCCGCGCACCGCTCATGCTCATGCGAACACGCTACGGGGCCGGGGCATTTCAGTCCCGGCCGGGCTCGCCGGGGGAGCCGGGCGCGGGCTCGGTGCGGCGTGGCAGACGCGGGCGTACGACGCGCAGCCACAGCAGCGCCAGCAGTACTGCGAGTGCGGCGAACGGCAGGATCGCGCCGAGGGCCAGGGCGACCCACAGCAGCATCGTGACGAACACGTGCCAGCCGCCCGACAGTGCGTCCACGAAGCCCGGCGTGTCGTGCCCGGCGGCCTTGTGCACGGGCTTCTCGGACAGTGACAGGGTGATCGTCGCGAGGCTCGTACGGTCCTTCAGGGACGCCTGCTGCGCCAGCAGGGACTCCAGGTCGGCCTCGCGGCTGCTCAGCTCCCCCTCCAGGGTGACGACGTCGCTCAGCTTGGTCGCCCGGTCCATCAGCGCACGGATCCGGTTCACGCTCGCCCGCTGCGAGGCGATCCTGCTGTCCACGTCCACGACCTGGTCGGTGACGTCGACCGCCTTCGCGGTGCGCTCGACGAGCTTGCCGGTGCCCTGGAGGCCGGCGAGGACCTCGTCGTACTTCGCGGTGGGCACGCGCAGCACGACCCGGGTCCGCTCGTGGCCGTCGGAGTCCCGGCTGGTGCTCTCGCTCCCGACGTAGCCGCCCGCGCTCTCGGCGGTCGTACGGGCTTCCTCCAGGGCCTTGGCAGCGTCCTTGACCTCGACGGTCAGGGAGGCGGTCCGGATGATCGCGCTCGGGGTGAGCCTGGGCGCCTTACGGGCGGACCTGGCGTCGTCCGCCTTGCTGCCGGCGGCGCCCGGCTGCTGCGCCTTCGCGCCCGCGGCGGACTTCGCCGAGCCGCCGCCCGCGTCGTTCGCGCCGCTGCACCCCGCGAGCGCGAGGGAGGCGGCGAGCAGGACGCCGGCCAGCAGCCGGACGGGTCGTACGGAACGTGGTGTGCGCATGGGCGGTACCCCCCGGGGACGGTGATCTGTGACGCTCCTTCGACGCCGGGGCGGGCGGGGGCGTTTGGCGTTCCTGATCCCGATGCGGTCACGGTCCGGACTCGTCCCGGACACCGGTCCGGGGCGGGAGTGTCAGCGGGGTCTGAGAGAGTGGGGCCATGAGCGCAACGGGTACGAGCACGGGGCATGTCGTCGTCATCGGAGCCGGTATCGCCGGGCTGGCCGCCGCCCACCGGCTGCTCGGGCGGGGGGCGCGTGTGACCGTCCTCGAGGCTTGCGACCGGGTCGGCGGCAAGCTGCTGCCCGGCGAGATCGCGGGTGTCAGGGTGGACCTGGGCGCCGAGTCGATGCTCGCCCGCCGCCCCGAGGCGGTGGCCCTCGCGCGCGAGGCCGGACTCGCCGAGCAGCTCCAGCCGCCGGCCACCGCGACCGCCTCGATCTGGACCCGCGGCGCCCTGCGCCCGATGCCCAAGGGCCATGTGATGGGCGTCCCCGGCACCGCCGCCGCCCTGGCCGGCGTCCTGTCCGACGAGGGCCTGGCCCGCATCGAGCGCGACGCCGTCCTGCCCCGCACGGAGGTCGGCGACGACGTGGCCGTCGGGGAGTACGTGGCGGCGCGGCTCGGCCGCGAGGTCGTCGACCGCCTGGTCGAGCCCCTGCTGGGCGGGGTGTACGCGGGCGATGCGTACCGCATCTCGATGCGCTCGGCCGTCCCGCAGCTCTTCCGGGCGGCCTGCACCCACGACTCCCTCACTGCGGCCGTCCGCGACATCCAGGCCACGGCAGCCGCCCACCAGCAGACCGGGCCCGTCTTCATGGGCATCGAGGGCGGTGTGGGCCGGCTGCCGCTCGCGGTCGCCGCGTCGGTGCGGGCGCGCGGCGGCGAGATCCTGACCGGGGTGCCGGTCACCGGGCTGCGCCGGGAGGCGTCCGGCGGCTGGCAGGTCGCCACGGGGGAGCGTGCGCTGCATGCCGACGCGGTGATCGTCGCCGTACCCGCCCCGGCCGCCGCCGCTCTGCTGCGCGCCGAGTCCCCGGCGGCCGCCGCCGAGCTGGGCGCCGTCGAGTACGCCTCCATGGCGCTGATCACCCTCGCCTACCGGCGTGCCGACCTCGCCCTTCCCGAGGGCAGCGGCTTCCTCGTGCCGCCGGTCGACGGGCACACCATCAAGGCCTCGACCTTCGCCTCCCAGAAATGGGGCTGGATCGCCGAGGAGGACCCGGACGTGGTCGTGCTGCGCACCTCCGTGGGACGCCATCGCGAGACGGAGATCCTCCGGCGCGAGGACGCCGACCTGGTCGAGGTGTCCCGGCACGACCTGCGCGAGGCCACCGGCCTGGAGGCCGTACCGCTCCGGACCCGGGTGACCCGCTGGACCGACGGCCTGCCCCAGTACCCGGTGGGCCACCACGCGCGCGTGGCCCGCATCCGCGAGCACGTCGCCAAGCTGCCCGGCCTCGCGGTGTGCGGCGCGCAGTACGACGGCGTCGGCATCCCTGCGTGCATCGCGAGCGCGTACGCGGCCGTGGACCAGCTGGGCGGCGATCTTGGCGGTGTCGAGGAGCTGACGGCCAACCCGGTGCAGAGTCTGCACGGCGGAGCGGGAGAATAGGGACCATGAGTGACGACGCCCCCACCACCGAGTCCGGCAGGATCCCGAACAAGGGCAAGCTGGCCAAGGACCTCAACGAGGTCATCCGCTACACCCTGTGGTCGGTCTTCAAGCTGAAGGACGTGCTGCCCGAGGACCGCGCGGGTTACGCCGACGAGGTCCAGGAGCTGTTCGACCAGCTCGCCGCCAAGGACGTGACGATCCGCGGCACCTACGACGTCTCCGGCCTGCGTGCCGACGCCGACCTCATGATCTGGTGGCACGCCGAGACCAGCGACCAGCTCCAGGAGGCGTACAACCTCTTCCGCCGCACCAAGCTGGGCCGCGCCCTGGAGCCGGTCTGGTCGAACATGGCGCTGCACCGCCCCGCCGAGTTCAACCGCTCGCACATCCCGGCGTTCCTCGCCGACGAGACGCCCCGCAACTACGTGAGCGTCTACCCGTTCGTGCGCTCCTACGACTGGTACCTGCTGCCCGACGAGGACCGCCGCCGGATGCTCGCCGACCACGGCAAGATGGCCCGCGGCTACCCGGACGTGCGCGCCAACACGGTCGCCTCGTTCTCGCTCGGCGACTACGAGTGGCTCCTCGCCTTCGAGGCCGACGAGCTGTACCGCATCGTCGACCTCATGCGCCACCTGCGCGCCTCGGAGGCCCGCATGCACGTCCGCGAAGAGGTTCCCTTCTACACGGGGCGCCGTAAGGACATCGCCGAGCTGGTCGCCGGGCTCGCCTAGGCGGTCTTGCCCTTGGGGGAGTCCCGCAGGGGCTGCTTGCCGGCACGGCCGGCCGGGGCCTCGGGCTTCGGCTCCGGGTGCGGTGCGCAGGACGCGCGCCGCCCCGGGAGGCGGCCCACCAGCAGGTAGGCGTCCAGGTGCCCGTTCACGCACGTGTTGGCGCCGCCCCCGATCCCGTGCGTGCCCGCGTCCCGCTCGGTCACCAGCGCCGAGCCGGACAGCCGCCGCTGCATCTCCAGCGCGCCCGCGTACGGGGTTGCCGCGTCCCGCTCGGCCGCCAGGATCAGCACCTGGGGCAGCTCACCGGGACCGGTCCGCACGTCCAGCGGCTGCTGCCGGGGCGCCGGCCAGTAGGCGCACGGCAGGTTCATCCACGCGTTGTCCCAGGTCTCGAACGGCGCCACGCGCGCCAGCCGCGTGTTGTCGCGGTCCCACACCTTCCAGTCCGTCGGCCAGGCCGCGTCGTTGCACTCGACGGCCGTGTAGACCGCGCCGCTGTTCTCCGCGTCGGCGGCCGTCTCCGGGCTCGGCGTGGCCAGCTTGAGCAGCGGCTTCGCGTCGCCCTTCAGATAGGCCGACAGCGCTTGTGCCCGGCTCGGCCAGAAGTCGTCGTAATACCCGGCGCTGAGGAACGCGCTCTGCAGCTGCCCCGGCCCGACCTTCGCGCCCGCGGCCTTCGTGGCCAGCCGGTCTCGCGCGGTGTCGTAGCTGCGCTGCACCTTCGCCGCCGTGTCGCCGAGCCGGTACACGTCGTCGTGCCGGGCGATCCACTCGCGGAAGTCCGCCCAGCGGTCCTCGAACGCGGCCGACTGGTCGAGGTTGTTGCGGTACCAGACCTTCTCCGGGGACGGGTCCACCGCCGAGTCCAGCACCATCCGCCGCACGTGGGAGGGGAACAGCGTCGCGTACACCGCGCCGAAGTAGGTGCCGTACGACGCTCCCATGAAGGTCAGCCGGTTCTCGCCCAGCGCCGCCCGCAGGACGTCCAGGTCGCGGGCGTTGTTGAGCGAGTTGTAGAACCGCAGCTTGCTCCCGGAGCGTTCGGCGCAGCCGTGCGCGTACGCCTTGGCCCGGGCGATGTGCTGCTGCTTGTACCGCTCCGAGGGGTGCGCCGGCGACTGGGTGGGCGCTTCGAAGAAGTGCTTGGGGTCCAAGCACGACAACGGTGCCGAGCGCTCCACCCCCCGTGGGGCGTAGCCGACCAGGTCGTAGGCGGCGGCGATCTGCTTCCACTCGGGCAGCGCGCCGACCAGTGGGAAGTTCATGCCGGACGCGCCCGGGCCGCCCGGGTTGTAGACGAGGGCGCCCTGCCGGGGCACCTTCCGCTTGCTGTTGCGCGGGTCCTTGTGAGTGGCCGGCACCCGGCTGACCGTCAGCTTGATCTGCTCGCCATGGGGGTGGGCGTAGTCCAGCGGGACGCTCACCGTGCCGCACCGCATGCTGCCCGCCGCGTCCTGCCCGGCGGAGCACTTGCCGAAGTCGATGCCGGCCGCGCGGGCGCGGGCGGCGGCCACCGCGGTCCCGCGCAGCTCGGCCGTGCCCGGCACATCGGGCGCGCCGCCCGCCGGGGCCGCGGCCAGGGAAGTCAGGAGCAAGGATCCGGCGGCCGAGTACAGGGCGGCAGCTCTCATCGCGTATCCCTTCGGTGCACGGCGGCGATGGCACGGCTGCCACGGCCCGGCTACAACACAAGGGATGTTTCGGCCGGTCGACGGTGAAGGCAAGCACCGCCCCGCCGGTGTCGCCGTCAATGCCCCTTATGCGCCCCCGGAGCCGGCTTCACTCCCGCCAGGGCTGGTCGCGGTGGGTGAAGGCGGCGCGCAGCTCCGGCTCGCCGATCGCGCGGATGCCGCGTACGGCGACGGAGGTGAGGAAGGACCGCTCGTCGCCGCCGTCCCCGGCCTGCCGACGGGTGCCGAGTGCCCCGAGCAGTCGCTGCCCGGCCGGGGAGGCCCAGCGCGAGTACGGATGCGCCTCGACCCGGGAGATGGCCAGGCAGCTCAGGGCGAGCGTGAGAGGGAGGGCGAACCACAGGGCGACGAGGAGACGCGACGTACCGGTCTGGGCGGGCATCAGCAGCGCGGTCAGGCCCAGCGCGAGCACGACCAGCGCGGCGGCCCGCACCTGGCGGATCCCGGCCGCCACCGTCGTGCGCGCACCGTCGGGCACCGCGAGCCCCGCGTGCACCAGCCCGTCGGCGAGCCGCCGTACGGCCTCGGCCCCGGCCGCGGCGGCCCGCACGGGAGCGATCCGGGACTGCCCCTCGGGCCCGATCGCCCCTATGACGGACTGCTCCATCTCGTCGCGGCCCCGCGGGTCCACCACCGTCGCCCACCCGGTGTGCGCGAGCAGCAGCCGACGCTGGCGGGCCATGGAGACCATGGTCACATCGGCGACCCGCGCCGGTCCGCCGGACAGGAACGCCGCCTCGTACAGCGTCAGATCGTGCCCGCGATGCGCCGTCGTGACCCCCGTGTCCCCGGCCGCCGCGCGTACGGCGGCCAGGCACAGCCGGGTGCAGGCCGTGCCCGCGAAGGCCCAGGCCAGGAGGAGGAGAAGGACCCAGAACATGAGGCGTTTCTATGTCACGGGCCCCGGGAATTGCCATGCCCTGTTCACTATCCGGACAGAGTGTTGCCGGTATGTGACGTTCCGTTTTTCCCGCAGGTCAGGGGCTGTTCGCCGGTGGCGGGCCGGAGGCGGCGGGCGGCAGGGAGTACGTCGCCGACGGCGAGGGCACGACCGGAACCGCGGAGGCGGGGTCGGCCGCCGGGGGCGTCGGAACGGGGGAGGAGGACGCCGCCAGGTCACGGGCCAGCGCGGAGAAGTCGACGTACCCCGTCGCCTCCAGGACCTTGATGTGGTCCAGTACGGTCGCGTTGGCGTCGTCGGCGAGGTCGCGGACGAGCGAGTTCTGGGTGCCGGCGCGGACCTGGGCGACGAGGGAGAACACCCGGCCGTGCGCGAGCCTGAGGATGCCCGCGAACCGGCGGTCGAACTCCTGGCCCTGAGCCGCGGTCAGGGTGGCGAGCCACTGCTTCTGCTGCTCGTTGGGCTCGTTGGGCAGGGGCACACCGAGCTGGGAGGCCGTGGTGCGGACGTGCGCGTCGAGGGAGGTGTGCCCGTCGACGAGGTGCTGCCCGGCGTCGCGTACGGCCTGTGTGGTGCCCTTGCGCTCCGCCAGCTGTCCGGCGGGCAGCTCCCACAGGCCCGCGAGGCGGACCTTGGTGATGAAGTCCCGGTCCTGCGCGGACAAAGGGCCGTACGGGGTCGTCACGGTCTGTGCGCTGAGCACGTTCGCGTCGGTCGCGTCCGGCCGGCCGGCGTACGACCAGATCGGAAAGAGCAGCGCTGCCGCTGTTGCCGCCAGGCCCGTGATGATGAGCCCGGTGCCGCTGAATATGCCTCGGCCCTTGATGGGGGGTCGCGGTCGCATGGTGCCTCCTGCTCCGCACTCCAGGATGCTGCGGGTGCGGGCTTGGCATATTACTGCGGGGTTCGGGGCGGCCCGGCACAGCGCCGCCGAGCTGCGGGCGGTCCTGCGGCTGCGGCTGCGTCGTGGCTGGTCGCGCCCACGCGGCGGAGCCGCATGTCGGCACGGCCCCGCGCCCCTTCGGGGCGTGCTCTCACCCTCGCCGCAGCAGCACCCTCGCCCGGGCCGTCAGGCCGTGGGGGCGTGGGGCCGGGCCCGCGCGGTCCAGCCACCACTCCCGTAGCTGCCGTCGTACCTTCGCGTCCTGCGGCCGCCCGGTCTTCAGCAACTGCCCCGCGAAGTCCAGCGCATCCTGGCGGTACCCCCCGCTCATCGGCCGTGCCCGCGCGTACTCGAGGAACGCCCCCCGGTACCCCTCCCCGAGCAGCACCGGCAGTTCGGGCGCCACCTTCGCCACCACATCCGCCCGCTTCGCCGCGAGCGCCCGCGCCTGCACCCCCAGCCGCGCCCGGTCGAACCCTTCCGGCACCGGCGTCCCGGCCACCAGCGAGGACAGCACCGCGGCCTGGGCGACACCGAGCCGCTGCCGGGCCCCGGGCGGGGCCAGGACGGCGTTGCCCCCTCCCGTGCCGGCGGTGACCGTCGCCGCAGGGCGGCCCGCGCAGGTCACCCGCCCCGCCGCCACGGCTCCCCGGATCGCCGCCAGCTCCCGCTCCAGCTCGGCCGGTTCGGGGAAGTTCTCGTCGCGCTCCAGCAGCACTCCGGGCGGCGTGGTGCGGGACGCGAGGCCGGTCAGGATGTCGAGCACCGGGCGCGGCACGGGGTGCGCGTGGCTGTCGTGCCAGACGCCGTCGCGCTCGAAGCCGCCCGCGACATGGACGTAGGCGAGGGCCTCCAGCGGCAGCAGGGCCAGCGCCTCGGCCGGGTCCTCTCCCCGGTTGACGTGGTTGGTGTGCAGGTTGGCCACGTCGATGAGCAGCCGTACGCCGGTCCGCTCGACCAGCTCGGCCAGGAACTGCCCCTCGGTCATCTCCTCGCCCGGCCAGGAGAACAGCGCCGCGATGTTCTCCAGCGCCAGCGGCACCGGCAGCGCCTCCTGGGCGATCCGCACGTTCTCGCACAGCACGTCGAGGGCGTCCCGAGTGCGCGGCACCGGCAGCAGGTGGCCGGCCTCCAGGTGCGGGGAGGCGGTGAGCGCGCCGCCCGCCCGTACGAACGCGATGTGCTCGGTGACCAGCGGCGCCCCGAGCGCCTCCGCCCGCTCGGCGAGCGCCGCGAGCCGGCCCTCGTCGGGGCGGTCCGCGCCGCCGAGGCCGAGGGAGACGCCGTGCGGGATCACGGTCACCCCGCGCTCGCGCAGCCGCAGCAGCGACTCCGGGAGGTGGCCGGGGCAGACGTTCTCCGCCACGACCTCCACCCAGTCGATGCCCGGCATGCGCTCCACGGCGTCCGCGATCTCCGGCCGCCAGCCGATTCCCGTGCCCAGTCGCCGCATGGCCCCACCCCCTGTTCGAATGACGGGGGTATGGCCCGGGCGGCCGGATCCGAATCCCCGCCGGCCCGGCTTCAGAGCAACATTTGAGGTTCCGCGTCCCACCGCAGCGCCGTCACCGCCGTACCGGCCGCTCCTGCGCGTCCTCGACCGAGGCGATGTCCACGGTGGTGCGCAGCACCCACTGCCCCCTAGCGCAGCGCGGGATGGTCGGCGACCACCGTGCAGGAGCCCGGTGCGATCTCCGTGAACCCCGCGTCCCGCACCAACGGCAGCCCGCTACCGGTCAGCTCGCGCCACCGGCCCGGACCGGCGGTGCGCACGGCCAACGGGAACCCGGCCTGCGCCCACGCGGTCCGCGCCTCGTCGGACAACGCCCACCAGGCCAGCTGGGCGCCGTGCCCCGCCTGGGCCATCGCCTTGCCGGCCGACATCTCCAGCTCCGGGTTCAGCCACAGCACCGGCTGCCCGCGGTCGGCCCCGACGGGCGGCTCCGGATCGTCCAGGTCCGTTCCCGACACCTGGAGCTTGGCCAGCTCCTTGGGCCAGCCGTCCAGCGGAACCGGCGGGAACACCCGTACCTCCGCAAACTTCCCGGTCACCGTGATCCCGGGCAGCGCCTCGGCCCGCCGCCACTCGGCACCCCGGGCCCGCCGCACGACCTTCCGGATCCGCGCGTCCTCCCAGTCCCGCACGGCCGCGGCCCACTCCCCGTCCCCGACGGCCCGCTCATCACCGAGCAGGAGCAGCACGGCCCGGGCAGCCGTCTCCAGCGCGTCGGTACGGGCAGGAGGAGCACTCCGCTCGATCCGGACGACGAGGGGCAACACGAACTGGGGCGCCTCGTCACGAGGATTCCGCTCAGCCTGGAAGGGGCTGTCACTCGGGGGCGCAGGAACATGGCTCACAACGGCCAACCCTACGGGGCGCCGGGAACTGAGCCACCGGCCACCGACGTCTCGCACACCGGACTCAAGATCACCCCCTACCGCGAGACCGGACAAAATCACCCCATGCAACGTGACCTGCGACTGACCGCCGTAGGCCGCCGCTACGGCATCCGCGGCCCCTGGGTACTGCGCGGCGTCGACTTAGCGGTGGCGCCCGGCACCCTCACCCGCATCGAAGGAGCCAACGGCACCGGGAAGTCCACCCTCCTGCGCCTCCTCGCCCGCCTCGACTCCCCGACCGAAGGCCGCATCACCGGCCGCCCGCACACGGCGTTCGTCCCGGAGCGGTTCCCGTCGGCGCTGCCCTTCACCGTCCTCGGCTATCTCACCCACCTCGGCACGGTGCACGGCCTGAGCCGCGGGACCGCGCAACGCGCCGCAGGCAGCTGGCTGGAGCGCTTCGGTGCCGCCGCCTACGCCGATACGCCGATGGCGCGGCTGTCCAAGGGCAGCAGCCAGAAGGTCGCGGTGGCCCAGGCCCTGCTCGCCGAACCGGAGCTGCTGGTGCTGGACGAGGCATGGACCGGGCTGGACGCGGCCGCGCGCGCCGAACTGGAGCGGGCGGTGGCC
This sequence comes from Streptomyces cellostaticus, assembly GCF_001513965.1. Lineage (GTDB taxonomy): Bacteria > Actinomycetota > Actinomycetes > Streptomycetales > Streptomycetaceae > Streptomyces > Streptomyces cellostaticus. The sequence continues at coordinate 62,443 of NZ_KQ948020.1, forward strand.
GAACGGACCGCCGCCGGGGGCGCCGTCGTCTTCGTGGACCACGACCCGCGCCGCCTGGCCGGGGTGCCCGACGCGACCTACACCGTCGTCGAGGGAGGCCTCAAACGCCGTACGGACAGCGTGAGTTCACCGGACGTCGGCACCGGGCCGGTCACCCTCGTCGTCGTGCAGGGCCCGCCGGGCCGGCAACTGCCGCCCGACGCGCTGCGGACCGTTGCCGCGGCGGCGGAGACCGTCCCCGGCACCCACCGCCTCACCGTCCCCGCCTCCCACTCGGACGTCCTGCTGCGCGTCCTGCTGACGGCCCGCCCGCCCTGGCACGTGGTGAGCGTCGGAGCGGACGGCACCACCCCACCCGACCCCGGAAGCCGCCCATGACCGCTCTCCTGCGCTACCAGGCCGACCTGCTGCTGCGCTCCCAGCGCTGGCTGCCGCCGGTGATCCTCTACGCCGCCTTCCTCGCCATCGGCGTACAGAGCGGCCAGCCGGTGCTCGACTCGCTCGGCTACGCGGCCGCCGGTCTGCTGCCGGTGGCCGCCTGGCTGGTGCGGATCTGCGTCACGAACGAGCCGGACGCCGCCCGTGCCTGCGTCGCCGCGGCGCGCGGCCCCGCCCGCGCCCACCTGGCCTGCCTGCTGACCGCGCTGCTCGCCTCGGCGCTGCTCGGGGTCGTGACGACCCTGGTCGTGACGCTGGTCAGCGACCCGGTGAGCAACGGCCACCGGGTCCACGTCCCGCCGCTCAGGGCCGGTGCGGCCGGACTCCTGGCCGCCCTCGTCTGCGCCCTGCTGGGCAGTGCCGTCGGCGCGCTCACCAACCGGCCGCTGCTGCGCTCCCCCGGCCGCGCGGTGCCGGCGATGCTGCTGGCCGCGCTGCTGTCGGCGGTGCTCGCGGGGTCTCCGGCCCAGGCCGCGGTGGGCGGCCTGGTGACCGGTTCGCAGTCCGGCCGGGTCCCGGTGCCGCTGCTGCCGCTGGCCGGGGCGGCCCTCGTCACCGCCGGGGCGTTCGCGGCGGCCTGCGCGCTCACCTCCCGCCGGTCACCCTGAGCGGGCGGTGCGCGGTGCCTCCTGCCGGCCCCCGCTCGGCCGGCCGTTCGTCTCGCCGATCAGCTCGGAGACCTTCACGAACCGGTAGCCCTGCTTGCGCAGTTCGGGCACGACCGTGCGGACGACCTGTTCGGTCGTCGGGGCGGCGCTGCGGGTGCAGTGCATGACGACCACCGAGCCGGGCTTCACACCGTCCAGCACCTGCTGGGCGACCGCGTCGGCGTCGGTGGCGAACGCGTCACCGCTCACCACGTCCCACTGCACCGCGGTGACCCCGATCCCGCTGAGCGCGCGCAGCGCCTGGCGGTCGTAACAGCCGCCGGGGAAGCGGAAGTACGGCAGTGCGTGGGGCACGCCCGCCTTGCGGAGGGCGGCGTACGCCCGCTCGACGTCCGTCTTCATCCGGTCCTCGGCGACGGTCGGCAGGCCGTAGCAGTCGTCGGTGAACGCGTAGTGGCTGTAGGAGTGGTTGGCGACCTCGAACTGCGGATCGTGGCCGAGTGAGCGGGCCTGGGCGGGGTATTGCTCGGCCCACCGGCCGGTCATGAAGATGGTCGCCGGGACCTTCAGCGTGCGCAACGTGCCGATGAGGTCCGGGTTGTCGAAGTGCTCGCCGGCGGCGGCGCGGGGCCCCTGGTCGGCGGTCATGTCGGCGTCGAAGGTCAGCGCGACGGTCTTGCCGAGCGTGCGCGGACCGTGCTCGAACACCGGGGTCAGGCGGCCCGGGCCCGGGGCGAGCACGGGTGGACGCGTGGCGGACGGGGAGGCGGAGCCAGCGGGCTTGGCGCCGGGGGTGCCCGCGGTACCGCAGGCGGCGAGGGCCGCGCCCAGGGCGCAGGCGGCGGTGACACTGCGTGCTACTGAGATCACAATATGAAAATAGTACTTATTGATCTGCTCTGCGGTGCTATGCACCCAAGCGTGGAGGTGCCGTCACCCGCGCGGTGGGCGGCGGGCGGCTACCGCCCGTACCAGCCGGTCAGGGTGCCCGTCGCCAGGGTGTGGCCGGACAGGGCCTGCAGCAGGTCGTCAGGGGTGGCGGTGGCGGCGAGGTCCGGGCGGCGGTCGGTGGCGTAGACCGTGAGGACGTAGGGGTGCGGGCGGTCGCCGCGGGGCGGGCAGGGGCCGCCGTAGCCCGTCCTGCCGAAGCCGTTGCGGCCCTCGGCCGCCCCCGTCGGGTGTTCGCCTGCGGTGAGGTGCGCGGTGTGCGGGTCGATGTCCCACGCCAGCCAGTGGGTGAAGGTGCCACGCGGGGCGTCGGGGTCCTGGAGCAGGAGGGCCAGGGAGGCGGTGTGCGCGGGTACGCCGGCGAGGGCGAGCGGGGGTGAGACGTTCTCGCCCTCGCAGGTGTAGCGCCGCGGGATCGTGCCGGCGTCGGCGTACGCGGGGCTCGTCACCGTGAGCCGGTGGGAGGCGGTGGGGGAGGGGGCCGAGGTCGAGCCGCCCCCGTCCCCGCACCCCGATACGGCGGCCATCGCGGCCACGGCGATCACCCAACCCTTGCGCATGCCCGGCACGCTAGCCGGAACGCTGCCTTCCGTCGCCGATCGGCGCGGGCTGCTGCTGGCCCTTTTCCAGGAAGTGCAGCAGCTCCACCGGGATGGGCAGGACCAGCGTGGAGTTCTTCTCGGCCGCCACCGCCATCACCGTCTGCAGCAGTCGCAGTTGGAGTGCGGCCGGTTGGTCGGACATCTGCGCGGCGGCCTCGGCGAGCTTCTTGGAGGCCTGCAGCTCGGCGTCGGCGTTGATGATCCGGGCCCGGCGTTCCCGGTCGGCCTCGGCCTGGCGGGCCATGGACCGCTTCATGGCGTCCGGCAGGGACACGTCCTTGATCTCCACCCGGTCGACCTGGATGCCCCAGCCGACCGCCGGGCTGTCGATCATCAGCTCCAGGCCCTCGTTGAGCTTCTCCCGGTTGGAGAGGAGATCGTCCAGCTCGCTCTTGCCGATGATCGAGCGCAGCGAGGTCTGTGCCATCTGTGAGACCGCGAACTTGTAGTCCTCGACCTTCACCAGCGCGCTGATCGAGTCGACCACCCGGAAGTAGACGACGGCGTCCACCCGCACGGTGACGTTGTCGCGGGTGATGCCCTCCTGGGCCGGGATCGGCATGGTCACGATCTGCATGTTGACCTTGTGCAGCCGGTCCACGAACGGGATCACCAGCGTCAGACCCGGCTCGCGTACTTCACCTGCGACCCGCCCGAGCCGGAACAGCACACCGCGCTCGTACTGCTTGACCACCCGTGCTGCCATCGCGAGATACACGAGGCCGACGGAGCCCAGCGCGGCGGCGGCGCCCAGCAGCTCCTGGAGCATGATGACCTCCTCACCGAGAGGCCTACGTTCTGTCCGCTGCTGTAACGATATGCCCGGCCCGGGGCGGAAGCCATGGGCCGGGCAGCGGGGTCCGGGCAGGGGTGCCGAGGGGCGTCGGCGCCCCGGCCCGGCGGTGGCCGCCCGGTGTCAGGCGGCCGTGGCTCTGGCGGGCTCGTCCGGCTTCGTGACCTGGACCGGCTCGGTACCGGCCGCGCTGTGCCGCTCGGCCCAGTTCTCCAGGGCCGTACGGCAGGCGTGGTCCAGGTGGTGCAGGCCGGACAGGTTCAGGCGGACCGGGCGGTCCTGGGGCAGCGACTCCAGGCTGTCGAGGATCTTCGGCAGCCGCAGGAAGGTCGCGTTGCCCGACAGGTACGCCTCGATCGGGCCCGCGCCCTTGTCGACGACCTCCATCCGGACGTGCGAGGCCTCCCAGGCCGTCTTGACGATGGCCAGGGCGAGTCCGATGAGCACGCCCTCGAACATGCTGACCGCCACGATCGACACGGCGGTGACGCCCAGGATCAGCGCCTCGCCGCGGTGCTCGCGCCACAGCACGGCCAGCGCCCCGACCGGCACGAGCTTGGCGCCGGAGTAGACCAGGATGCCCGCGAGCGCCGGGATCGGGATGTAGGCGAGCACACCCGGCAACAGGGCGGCGAACAGCAGCAGCCAGACGCCGTGCAGCACGCGGGAGGCCTTGGTGCGGGCGCCGGCCTGCACATTGGCCGCGCTGCGCACGATCACCGCGGTCATCGGCAGCGCGCCGAGCAGCCCGCAGAGCGCGTTGCCCGCGCCCTGGGCGACCAGTTCCTTGTCGTACCCGGTGCGCGGCCCGTCGTGCAGCCGGTCCACGGCCGCCGCGCTGAACAGCGACTCGGCGGACGCGATCAGCGTGAACGCGACGACCGTGCCGATCACCCCGACACCCGCGAGGTCGGCGAAGGCACTCAGCGGCGGCGGCTGGATGGCGCCCAGCAGCCCCTTCACCTCGACGGTCGCCACCGGCAGGCTCAGCACCAGCGTGGCCAGCGTGGCGAGGCCGACCGCGGCGAGCGGCCCCGGCAGCGTACGCAGCTTCGCCGGGGCGTGCTTCCACAGCGCCAGGACCGCGATGGTGCCCGCGCACAGGGCCAGCGAGGCGAGCGCCTTCCCGTCGCCGAGGGCGTCCAGGAACGCGCCCGGCAGCCCGGCCATCTTGCCGAGGCCCGAGTCGGGGGCCTTCGCCGCCAGGGCCGGGTAGAGCTGACCGGCGATCAGTACGAGACCGATACCGGCCAGCATGCCCTCGACGACCGAGACCGAGATGGCCCGGAAGTACCGGCCCAGCTTCAGCACGCCCATGAGGATCTGGAGCAGGCCGGTGACGAGCACGACGGCGCCGAGCACCGGCAGTCCGAACTCCTTGACCGCCTCGAAGACGAGCACGGTCAGCCCGGCGGCCGGCCCCGACACCTGGAGGCTGCTGCCGCGCATCAGCCCGGTGACGAGGCCGCCCACGATGCCGGTGACGAGCCCGAGCTCGGCCGGCACCCCGGAGGCCACGGCCACGCCCACGCACAGCGGAAGCGCGACCAGGAAGACCACGAGGGAGGCGGCGAAGTCCTGCCTGAGGTGGGGGAAACGGGATATGAGACTGTTGTTCATCGGCGCGCTCACAGGGCTTCGAAGGTGTCGGACTGCGGGCGGTGGGCGCGTACGGCGCCGGTGTGCACCTCGTAGTACCAGGCGTGCAGGCCGAGCCGGCCCTGCGCCAGCTTGCGCTCGATGCACGGGTACGAGCGCAGCCGCAGCAGCTGGGTCAGGACATGGCCCTGGACGCCCTCGGCGACCTCCGGGTCCTCGGCCGCGCCGGCCGGGCGCGGGGTGGCGTGCGCCAGCCAGTCGCGCACGGCGGGTACGGCGGTCAGGTCGTCGCCGCGCACCAGCGCGCCGACGGCGCCGCAGTGCGAGTGGCCGCACACGACGATGTCGCGGACGCCGAGCACCTCCACGGCGTACTCGATGGTGGCGGCTTCGCTGGTGGGGTGCTGTGAGGTGTACGGCGGGACGATGTTGCCCGCGGTGCGCAGCTCGAACAGCTCGCCGGGGCGGGCGCCCGTGATCAGGGCCGGGACGACCCGGGAATCGGAGCAGGTGATGAACAGCACCTGCGGAGACTGGCCTTCGGCGAGTTTGGCGAACTCCTCAGGGCGCTGTCCGAAGGTACGGGCGTTGTCGATGAGGGGCTGCATGATATGTGGATTCCTCCTGGCGCGCCGCACTGGCGCGTCGGGCTTGCACGACGTTCGTGGGGGGACGAGCCGCGGCTCTCAGCAGCGGAAGACCTGAAGTGCTGCCGGGGAGTGGGCTCTGGACGATCTCGTGGTGCGGTGGTGCGGGGCACAGGATGCGGCCGGTGTCTGCGGGGAGACCGCCTGCCGGGATATCGGCGGGCGCTCCGACGGCCACCCGTGCGCGGAGCTGCGCTGCCGGTCGCGGAGGTGCGGGGTGCTCAGGGTCTGCTGCGAGCAGCCGCCGTCGCGGAGGGTGTCCGCCCCGTTGCGCACGGGCTTCGAGGAGGGCACAGTTCCGGATACGGCCTTGGCCTTCGCATGACTGAGCGTGTGCGCGGATGCGAAGGTTCCGGTGGGCGCGAAGAACTGCAGGGCGAGCAAGGCGACGGTAAAGAGAGCGATCACAGTCCGGGCCGTTGTGCCTCGGAACATGAGCCCCCCTTCCGAAAGTTCACGCTTCTTGCATGCGCCAAGCATTAGTCAATGGATGGTCAAGAAGCACATTAACCCGGCAAAGTCGTTTGCAGGGTTAACTGCGCGTTACGAGCCCAAGAGAGCGTGAAAAGAGCCGGTCGCGTGGCGCGATCCGGCTCTTGACAGGTTGGGTGTTGATCGAATAACGAGCGTCGGCTACGAGCCGACCAGGCCCTTGGCGTCCCGGGCCAGCGCGGTGAGCCGGGATATCGCGCGGAAGTACTTCTTGCGGTAGCCGCCGTTCAGCATCTCCTCGCTGAACAGCCGGCCGAAGGGCAGTCCGGAGGCGAGCACCGGGATCTCACGGTCGTACAGGCGGTCCGCCAGCACCACCAGCCGCAGCGCCGTCGACTGGTCCGGAACCGGCCGCACATCGGTCAGGCACACCGCCGTCACCGAGTCGGTCAGGGCGCCGTACCGGCTCGGGTGCACCTGGGCCAGGTGCTCCAGCAGATGCGGGAAGTCGTCCAGCGAGGCGCCCTCGGTGGCGTATGCCGCCTTCGTCACCTCTTCGTCGGTGAACGGCGCCGGAGCCTCGGGCAGGCCGCGGTGGCGGTAGTCCTCGCCGTCGATGCGCAGCGCGCGGAAGTGGGCGGACAGGCCCTGGATCTCGCGCAGGAAGTCGGCGGCCGCGAACCGGCCCTCGCCGAGCTTGCCGGGCAGCGTGTTGGAGGTGGCCGCGAGCGCCACGCCCGCCTCGACCAGCTTGCCGAGCAGCGTGGAGACGAGCACGGTGTCGCCGGGGTCGTCCAGCTCGAACTCGTCGATGCACAGCAGGCGATGGCCGCCGAGCGTCTGCACGGTCTGCTGGAAGCCGAGCGCGCCGACCAGGTTGGTCAGCTCCACGAACGTGCCGAACGCCTTGAGCGCCGGCTCGGCCGGGGTGGCGTGCCAGAGGGAGGCGAGCAGGTGGGTCTTGCCGACGCCGTAGCCGCCGTCCAGGTAGACACCGCGGGGGCCGGCCGGGGCCTTGGGTGCCTTGGCCCGGCCGAAGCCGAAGAAGCCGCGCCGGCCGGCGCCGGAGGCGTGCGCGCCGCCGAGCCCGGCCGCGAAGCCCTCCAGCACCTGCACGGCATCGGTCTGGCTGGGCTGGTTCGGGTCCGGGATGTAGGTGGCGAAGCGGACCGAGTCGAAGCGCGGCGGCGGCACCATCTCGGCGACCAGACGGTCTGCGGGGACGTGCGGCTCACGGGCGCACAGGGACAGGGGGCCCGCGTCGAGCAGAGGGCTGGAACCGGGAGCTGCGGTGGAGGACGACACGGTTGTCCATGCTAAGCGCCGTGCCACACTGCACGTCATGCGACGCCTGTTCCCTGTGACCGACGAGACAGCAGCCCGGGCCTTCGGCGGGGGCGTGGAGGGGCAGGAGGTGAGCGGGGCGGCCGGGGCCCATGGGGCTCATGCGCCCGGTGTGCCCGGAGGGCCTGCCGGGGCCGATGCCCTGGTGAACCGCGAGTGGAGCCTCGCCGAGCTGGCCGCCGCCTACGCCTACCCGGAGCCGGGCACCGGCGCCCTGCGGCCGTGGCTGCGGGCCAACATGGTCTCGACCCTCGACGGCGCCGCCCAGCACGAGGGCCACTCCCAGCCCATCTCCAGCGCGGCCGACATGCGCGTCTTCGGCACCCTGCGCGCGCTCGCGGACGTGATCGTCGTGGGCGCGGAAACGGTACGGCAGGAGGGGTACCGTCCCGCACGCGCGCGTGCGGAGTTCGCGGCGGCCCGCAAGGCCGCCGGGCAGGGCCCGGCCCCGGCGATCGCGGTCGTCACCGCAGGCCTGGAGCTGGACTTCTCCCTCCCGCTGTTCACCTCGCCCCTGGTGCCCACGGTGATCCTGACCGGCGCCGCCGCGGCCCCGGACCGGGTCGCCGCCGCCGAGAAGGCCGGCGCCCGGGTGCTCGTCGCCGGGGAGGGCTCGGGGGTCGACCCCGCCCGCGCGGTGCGCGCGCTCGCCGGCCTCGGCCACACCCGGCAGCTCACCGAGGGCGGGCCCCGGCTGCTCGGCCAGATGGTGGCCGCGGGGGTGCTGGACGAGCTGTGCCTGACCCTCTCGCCCATGCTCACCGCGGGGGACGCGCAGCGCATCGCCGGCGGGCCGTCCGTCGCCGTCCCGCGCCGTTTCGAACTCGTGTCCCTGCTGGAAGAGGACGGATTTCTGTTCAGTCGCTACCGTCGGTCCTGAAATCGGCGGAATATGCCATTCCGTTTCGCTTCCGGCGGGCACACTTAGTCCGGCACTACCCGTGCGATCGCGGGGCAGGATGGTTTCCGCAGGGCCCTGCCGGGCCCACGGAGGAGAGAGGCGCCTGGTGTTCACAAGCGTTCTGATGATCGAGAAGGCCCTGACGTCCGCCGACGTGGAGTTCGTCACCACCTTGCACGGGGACGAGCCGGTCACCTTCCACGTCCTGCTCCAGCCGCGCGGCGACCAGGCGGACCGCCTGCTGCGGGCCATCGACGACATTGCCCTCGGCGAACTGGACGAGGCCCGGCGTGAGGGGGAGACGCCCGAGGGTGAGGAGGCGCGGAGCGTCGGTCAGCAGGCCCTTGATGTGTCTCTGCAGGCTCTGCGGGCGGCGGGCAGCGAGGCTGAGGGGCGGTTGGTCGAGGATCATCCGCTGGATGCGTTGAAGTCCTTGGTCGCCGAAGTCGGTGCCGATGAGGTGATCGTGCTGACCGATCCTCACTATGTGGAGGAGTTCTTTCATCGGGACTGGGCTTCTCGGGCTCGGCACAAGGTGGGGGTGCCGGTGCTGAAGTTGTTCTCGCACAGTAAGGCCTAGTCGCCGTGGGGGAGTGGTGCGTGGGCGGGTGCGGGTGCGTAGTGGCTGGTCGCGCAGTTCCCCGCGCCCCTGGGCAAGTCACCGCTCGCCCCTTGCAAGGGCACCGGTGTTTCAGCACATAGGCTAGGGCTGCTCTCGCTCGTACCGGATCTTATGGAGACATGCATGGCACCCGGCCTTCCCACCGCCATGGACCGACCGCACTTCATCGGCATCGGCGGAGCCGGGATGTCGGGGATCGCCAAGATTCTTGCGCAGCGTGGGGCTCGGGTGGCCGGCAGTGATGCCAAGGAGTCGGCGACCGCCGAGGCGCTGCGGGCGCTGGGCGCGACCGTGCACATCGGGCATGTCGCCGGGCACCTCGCCGACGACGCGAGCTGTGTCGTCGTCTCCTCGGCGATCCGCAAGGACAACCCGGAGCTGGCCCGCGCCGCCGAGCTGGGCATCCCCGTGGTGCACCGGTCCGACGCGCTGGCCGCGCTGATGCAGGGGCTGCGTCCGATCGCCGTGGCCGGTACCCACGGCAAGACGACCACCACCTCCATGCTGGCCGTCTCGCTCTCCGAGCTGGGGCTGAAGCCGTCGTACGCCATCGGCGGCGACCTGGACGTGCCCGGCTCGAACGCGCTGCACGGCGACGGCGACATCTTCGTGGCCGAGGCGGATGAATCGGACCGCAGCTTCCACAAGTACGCGCCCGAGGTCGCCATCGTCCTCAACGTCGAGCTGGACCACCACGCCAACTACGCCTCGATGGACGAGATCTACGAGTCCTTCGAGACCTTCGCCGGGAAGATCGTGCCCGGCGGCACGCTGGTGATCTCCGCAGACCACGAGGGTGCGCGGGAGCTGACCCGGCGGCTGGCCGGATCGGTGAAGACCGTGACGTACGGGGCGGCCGAGGACGCAGACGTGCGGGTCCTGGCCGTCGTACCGCAGGGGCTGAAGAGCCAGGTCACCGTGGTGCTGGACGGGCGGGAGCTGACCTTCGCGGTCTCCGTTCCCGGCCGCCACTACGCGCACAACGCGGTTGCCGCGCTGGCCGCCGGTGCCGCCCTCGGCATTCCCGCCGAGGAGCTGGCGCCCGCGCTGGCCGCCTACACCGGTGTCAAGCGGCGCCTCCAGCTCAAGGGCGAGGCGGCCGGGGTGCAGGTGATCGACTCCTACGCCCACCACCCCACGGAGATGACCGCCGACCTGGAGGCCATGCGGGCCGCCGCCGGTGACGCGCGCATCCTCGTGGTCTTCCAGCCGCACCTCTTCTCCCGCACCCAGGAGCTGGGCAAGGAGATGGGCCAGTCGCTGACCCTCGCCGACGGCTCCCTCGTGCTCGACATCTACCCGGCCCGCGAGGACCCGATCCCCGGGGTGACCAGCGAGCTGATCATCGACGCCGCGCGTGCGGCGGGCGCCGACGTCACCGCCGTGCACGACAAGGCGGAGATCCCGGCCGTGGTCGCGGGAATGGCGAAGCCCGGTGATCTCGTTCTCACCATGGGCGCAGGCGACGTGACCGACCTGGGCCCGCAGATCCTGGACCGTCTGTCGCAGCAGTAGAGGGGCTGAGGCTCATGTCGTACGACGTAGAGAAGCCGGACGAGCAGTGGCGTGCAGAGCTGACCCCGGCCGAGTACGCCGTGCTGCGCCAGGCCGCGACCGAGCCGGCCTTCACCGGTGAGTACACGGACACCAAGGCCAAGGGCGTCTACTCCTGCCGGGCCTGTGGTGCCGAACTGTTCACCTCCACGACCAAGTTCGCGTCGCACTGCGGCTGGCCGTCCTTCTACGACCCGAAGGACACCGACGCGGTGGAGTTGGTCGAGGACCGCTCCCACGGCATGGTCCGCACCGAGGTCCGCTGTGCCCGGTGCGGTTCCCACCTCGGCCATGTCTTCGCGGGCGAGGGCTACCCGACCCCCACCGACCAGCGGTACTGCATCAACAGCATCTCGCTGCGGCTGGCCCCGGACGAGGCCTGAGACCTCCGGGGCTCCAGAAGCGGGCCGGGACACCAGAGGCTGGTGCCCGGCCCGCTCCGGTTTGAGACTCTGTGAGAGTGATGGGTGTCGTGCGCTGGATCCAGGCCCGGCGCAGGCCCCTGCCTCCCGGCGGCCACCGCAGGGAGGACGAGGCCGGCGAGCCGGAGGGCGACGCGGTCCGGCTGGAGGCGCTGCGGGCGGCCGCCGGCGGGATCGGCACCACGCTCGACGAGGAGACGACCTGCGCCGAGCTGACCCGGGCCGCCGTACGGCTGACCGGCGGCGGGGCAGCGGTCATGCGCCGGTTCGGGAAGACCGTCTCCGGTTACGAGGCGGTCGCCGGGGAATCGGATGTGCTGCCCGATGCCCGCTGGGCCACGGCCGTGGCCCGGGAGGCGGGCACTCCGGCCGCCGACAGACAGCCGGAGCCCTGGATCCAGCAGCCGCCGGGCATCCGCGGCCTGCCCGCGCTCTGCGTGCCTCTGACCAGCGGCAGTGACCAGTACGGCGTCCTGGTCTCGGCGCGGCACGGAGCGAGGTTCACCCGTCCGGAGGCCGAGCGGCTGACCCTCCTCGCTGAACGCGCCGCCTCCCACATCCGGCACGCCCGCGCCTATGACCAGGTCAGCCAGACGGCCGGTGACCTGCAACGCGCGCTGCTGGCGGAACCCGGCCGGCCGCACCCGAACCTGGACGTCGCCGTCCGCTACCTCCCGGCCGGCAGCAGCCGGGTGCTGGTCGGCGGCGACTGGTGCGAGACCGTACGGCTCCATTTCGGCCGCACCCTGCTGGTCGTCGGCGACGTGATGGGCCACGGCCTGGAGGCCGCCGTCGACATGAGCGCCTACCGCTCCTCGCTGCGCTACATCGCCTCCTCCGACCTGCCCCCGCACCGGGTGCTGCGGCAGATGGACGACATCGCCTCCGGCGAGGCCGAGCGGAGGCCGGCCACCTGTCTGCTCGCGCGGATCGACCCCGGCCGGGGGCAGGTCACGCTCGCCAGCGCCGGTCATCTGCCGCCCGTGCTCATCAGCGGGGACGGTCTGACCACACCGCTGCCCGTGCCCGTCGGGCCGCCGCTCGGCACCGGCTTCGGCGGCTACGAGTCGGCCACCCACAAGCTGGCCCCCGACCAGACCCTGGTGCTCTTCACCGACGGGCTCGTGGAGCGCCGCGGCGAGGACATCGACAGCTCCCTGGCCCGCCTGTCCGCCCTGCGCTTCACCACCGGCCACGGCGTGGGCGACGTTCTGGACACCATCCTGACCACCTTGGACGCGCGCCACGCAGAGGACGACGTGGCGGTCCTCGCGGCACGGCCCCACGCGCGGCAGGCGGCCGCGGAGATGCTGGACGGCGTTGAGGTGACGGGCTGACCGCACGTACCTCGCAGGCCTGACCGCGCGCACCCCGATGACCCGGACCGGTCTTTGCCCGTCCGTTCAGGCGCCCGCGTGCGCCAGCGCGGACCAGGACCAGGACCGATCCGGGGCGGCCGCGCGCAGGGCGCTCGTACGGTGCGATCGAGGGTCTTCGTGTTGAACGCGCAGCCGATCGCCACGCCGGACCGCACGAGCGGCACGAGCCTGCCGGTGCGTACGGCCCTCAGCAGGGCGGCCGCGCCCGAAGTCCCGCTTGACCAGCCGGTGCAGCACCGCCACCGAGCCGACGCCTGCCGCGGCCATCGGCAGCACCAGCTGCCAGGTGCCGTAGCCGAAGAGGCGGGCGGACAGACCCATCACCCCCAGGGCGAACGGAGGCTTGTCGACGGTGATGAAGCTGCCCGAGTCGAGCGCGCCGAAGAAGAACGCCTTCCAGCTCTTCGTGCCGCTGTAGACGGCCACGTCGTAGAAGGAGTTGCCGGTCAGGGAGGACAGGTTCCAGGTGTACAGGGCCGCGGCCGGCACCAGGACCGCCCACAGCCCGGTCACGCCGGGCTGCCAGGCGCTCTCCCGCCAAAGTGCTGTAACACTCGCCGTCTAGACTCTCCCGGCAACGGCCCAGCTTCGCCAAAACCGAAGGATACGCGGCGTTTTGATACGGATAGATGCAGTCACCAAGCGGTACCCGGACGGCACGGTTGCCGTCGACGGGCTGTCGTTGGAGATACCGGACCGCGCGATCACCGTCCTCGTCGGCCCCTCCGGCTGCGGCAAGACGACGACCCTGCGGATGATCAACCGGATGGTGGAGCCCAGCGAGGGCAGCATCCTCCTGGACGGCCAGGACATCCGGCAGCAGCCGGTCAACACCCTGCGCCGGTCGATGGGGTACGTCATCCAGAACGCCGGTCTCTTCCAGCACCGCACCATCCTCGACAACATCGCCACCGTGCCCCGGCTGCTCGGCTGGAGCAAGCAGAAGGCGCGGGCGCGGGCGGCGGAACTGATGGAGCGGGTCGGGCTCGACACCTCGCTCGCCAAGCGGTACCCCTACCAGCTCTCCGGCGGCCAGCAGCAGCGCGTCGGCGTGGCCCGGGCGCTCGCCGCCGACCCGCCGGTGCTGCTCATGGACGAGCCGTTCTCCGCCGTCGACCCGGTGGTGCGCAAGGGACTGCAGGACGAACTCCTGCGAATCCAGGACGAGTTGGGTAAGACGATCGTCTTCGTCACGCACGACATCGACGAGGCCGTCAAGCTGGGCACGATGGTCGCCGTGCTGCGCACCGGCGGCAGGCTCGCCCAGTTCGCCCCGCCCGCCGAACTGCTCAGCGTACCCGCCGACCCCTTCGTGGAGGACTTCCTCGGCGCCGACCGGGGCATCCGGCGACTGTCCTTCTTCCCGTCCACCGAACTGGAGTTGCACACCGCGCCGGTCGTGGCGATCGACGCGGGCACGGAGAAGCTCGCCTCCGGTGGCGAAGCCGCCCCCTGTCTTCTCGTGACGGACACCGACGGCAAGCCGCTCGGCTGGGGTGCGCCGGACGACCTCGCCGCCGGAGCGATCGACCGGGACCGACTGCTGCCGTTCGGACGGCCGTTCGTGCCCGGCAAGGACTCGCTGCGCACCGCGCTCGACGGGGCCGTGCTCTCGCCGACCGGCTGGGCCGTGGCGGTGGACGAGGAGGGGCGTGCCGTCGGTGTCGTCTCCCAGCAGATGATCGGCGAGGCGATCCGCGCCGCCCACGCCGAGGGCCGGCCGGACGCGAAGGCCGCGCGATGAGCGGCTTCTTCGACATCCCGAGCGACCTCCAGCACAGCTACCTCGGCCTGATCGGCCTGCACCTGCGGGAGGCCCTGCTGCCGGTGCTGGCCGGGCTGCTCGTCTCGCTGCCCCTGGCCCAGCTGTGCGTGCGCTTCCGCTGGCTCTACGCGCCTGTGCTCGGCCTCACCATCGTGCTGTACGCCATCCCGTCCCTGGCCTTCTTCGTCGTGCTCATCGACTACACCGGCCAGACCGAGACCACGGTGATGATCCCGCTCGCCGTGTACAGCCTGGTGGTGCTCGTCCCGGCGATCGTGGACGGCGTCCGCTCGGTGCCACCGGAGACGCTGGCCGCCGCCACCGCCATGGGCTTCGGACCCGTACGGCGTTATCTCCAGGTCCAGTTGCCCATCGCCGTACCCGCCATCATCGCGGGCCTGCGGGTGGCGACCGTGTCCAGCATCTCCCTGGTCAGCGTCGGCATGCTCATCGGCAACCAGGGCGCCCTCGGCAACCTGCTCAACGACGCGAACATCTACCACCGCCCCGAACTCGCCGTGACCTCGGTGCTGACCATCGCGGCCCTGGCGATCCTCGCCGACGTCGCGCTGATCCTCGTACGGCTCCTGCTCACCCCCTGGATGCCGAGGAAGGGCGCCGTCCGGTGAACGTACTGAACTTCGTCCACGCCTTCCTGAGCGACAGCTCCCACTGGCACGGCTACGACGGCATCCCCACCCGGGTCGGCGAGCACCTCCACTACACCCTTCAGGCCCTCGCGATCGCCGCCGCCATCGCACTGCCCGTCGGCCTGGTCACCGGGCACACCGTGCGCGGCGGGAACGTCCTCGCCCTGGTCGCCACCGCAGGGCGGGCGCTGCCCAGCTTCGGCCTGCTGGTGCTGCTGTTCATCTGGATCGGGTTCGGCCTGCTGCCGGTGATGATCCCGCTGGTGGCGCTCGCCGTACCGCCGATCCTGGTCACCACCTTCGAGGCGATACGCTCCGTCGACCCGTCCCCGGTCGACGCCGCGCGGGGCATGGGGATGTCCGAGACCCGGGTCCTGTTCCAGGTGGAGATCCCGGTCGCGCTCCCGCTGATCCTGAGCGGTCTGCTCACGGCCGCCATCCAGATCGTCTCCACCGCCACCATCGCCGCCTATGTGAGCCTCGGCGGCCTCGGCCGCTACATCATCGACGGGCTCTACCAGAAGAACTACGAGAAGGTCGTCGGCGGCGCCACCCTGGTCGCCGGGATGGCGCTCGCGACGCTGGCCGTGTTCTGGCTGGTCTCCCGTCTCACGGTCTCGCCGGGCGTGCGCAGGAGCAGCTGAGGGTCAGGCTTCGGTGCGGGCCAGCGCCAGTTCGAGCACGACGAGCAGCGCGTCCCGCACCGAGCCGCGCTCGCGGGCGTCGAACACCACGACCGGGACGCCGTCGGAGACGTCGAGGGCCCAGCGGACCTCGTCCAGCGTGTGCTCCACCTTCCCGTCGAAGGCGTTGACCGCCACCGCGAACGGGATGTCCCGGTGCTCGAAGTAGTCGACGGCCGCATAGCAGTCGTCCAGACGGCGGGTGTCGACGACGACCAGGCCGCCGACCGCGCCCTCCACGATGTCGTCCCACATGAACCCGAACCGCTCCTGCCCCGGCGTGCCGAACAGGTACAGCTTCAGCGTCGGGTCGATGGTGATGCAGCCGAAGTCCATCGCCACCGTGGTGGTGGTCTTGCGCGGGGTGTGCGTGAGGTCGTCCACGCCCGCCGCGACCTCGGTGACCGAGGCCTCGGTGGTCAGCGGCTCGATCTCCGAGACCGAGCCGACGGCGGTGGTCTTGCCCACGCCGAAGCCGCCCGCGATCACCATCTTCACCGGCAGCGGCGGCCGCAGGGCGGTGGCCGCGGCCACGCCCCCGGTGAGCGGTTCAGTCGGTGTCACTCGGTACCCCTCGGGAGTCGGAGACGGCCCTCAGGCCGTCGATAACCCTGCGCAGGACGGAGGCGTCGTGGGTGGCTGCGGCGTCGGGTACGTGCACCGCCAGCTGCCCCGCCTCGCGCAGGTCTTCGGCCAGCACACGGACCACGTTGAGGTGCAGCCGCAGCCGGGCCGCGAGTTCCGCGACCGACTGCGGCAGCCGGCAGGCGGCGACGATGTCGTACCGCTCGAAGGAGAGCCGGCCGAGCGCGTCGAGACCGGCGGCGGTGGCCACCACCTGGGTCTCCACGGGCAACGACCGGCCGGGGGCGGCGTCCGCCACCCGGCCGGCGGTGACCAGGAACGGCCGTACGGCGGGGGCGGGGCCGACCGGGTCCGGGCCCGGGGTGGCGTCCGCCATGGATACCTTCTCTTCCTCAGCGTGCCGACGTCGCGCCGACGCTGTTCTTCAGCTCCAGCACCAACTGCGGGCTGAGGGCGGCACCGGCGCGGTTGGCGAACAGTGTCATCTCGTAGGCGATGTTGCCGAGCTTGGCGTCCTTGTCGGCGACCACGCCCAGTACGGCGCCGCTGCCGATCGCGGAGACGATGACATGGCCGCCCTCCAGGTCGATGATGACCTTGTTCAGGCCGCCCAGGCCGTAGTTGCCGGAGGCGCCGGCGGCCAGGCTGGTGATGCCCGAGACGATCGCGGCGAGCCGTTCCGAGTGGGCGCGTTCGCGCAGCTCGGACACGGCGATCAGCAGGCCGTCGGAGGAGACGGCGATCGCGTCGACGACGCCTGCGGTCTCGGTCGCGAATCGGTTCAGCAGCCAGGTGAAGTCGGCTGCGGCTGCCTGCAGGTCGGTCGGCGTGCTGCCGCCCGTCGGGGTGTCATCCGTCGACGTGCTCACTGCTCGGCTCCTTCCGGAAGATGGTTCGGGTCGTGCGGCGGGGTCGGTGTGGGCGCGGGAGCGAGAGCGCTCTCGGGGTGGGGGTGCGCCTGGTGTGCGGTCTCGCAGTCCTTGCGGGCGCGTTCCACCGCAGCCTCGAACTCCTCCAGCGCGCTGCGCTCCGCCTCCGCGTCCCGGGGGCGGGCCGCCTGCGGCACGGCCCGGGCCGCGTCGGCGGTCGTACGGAGCGTGGCCCCGCGGACCCGGCGGCGCAGGGGGCGGCCGGTGCCCGGCGGGACGGGCTGCGGCTGTTCCTCGGGTGTGGCTGCCTCGCGGCTCGGGACGCGGCGGGGCAGGTGACCTGCGGGTTCGGTCTGCTCCCCGGCGGAGTCGGACGGTACCGGTCCGCAGGAGGCGTCCGCGGCCGCCGGTGCCACGGCGACGGGCCCGGCGGGAGGGTCTGCCACCGGGCCCGTCGTCAGCAGCAGCGAGGCCGGCAGCGTCACCTCCGCCGTCACGCCCCCGCCCGGCGTGCGGGTCAGCTCGACCCCGATCTCCCAGCGGCGGGCCAGCGCGCCCACCACGAACAGGCCCAGCACCTTCGTCGGCACCAGGTCGAGGCGCTCGCGGCGGATCAGGCGGGCGTTCTCCTCGCCGAGGCGCTCGGCGCTCATGCCGAGACCGTGGTCGGTGATGACGACATGCGCGCCGTCAGCGCCGGAGCGGACGGTCACCTCGACGGGGCTGTCCTCGGGGGAGAACGACACGGCGTTCTCGACGAGTTCGGCCGTCATCAGAGTGAGGTCGCCGATGGTGTCCGGCTCGACCAGGGCGTCCGAGGCGGCGTAGAGCCGTACCCGCTGATAGCCCTCGATCTGCCCGAGCGCGGCCCGCACGACGTTGGAGAGCGCCGTGGGCCCGCCGGCCGGCATCGTCTCCCGGATGCCCGCGAGCAGCATCAGGCTGTCGGCGTTGCGGCGCAGGCGTACGGCGATGTGGTCGATGGAGTAGAGGCGCTCCAGCAGCGCCGGGTCGGTCTCGCCGCGCTCCACGGCGTCGATCAGGGCGAGTTGGCGCGTGGTCAGGTTGCTGACGCGGCGGCCGACGTTGCCGAACATCTCCGCGGTGTTGCGGCGGCTGAGCACCTGGCGTGCCAGCAGGGCGGCGGCGGTGGTCTGCACCCGGTTGAAGGCCTCGGCCAGGTCGCCGATCTCGTCGCGTGCCGTGACCGGCATGTCCCGCAGCCGGGGCGGCCCGTCGTCCTCGGCGTCGTCCTCCGCGACCCGGGCCAGCTCGCGCCCGGCGACCTCGGCGACCTCCTGCGCGGCCCCGGTCAGCGCCTGCACCGGCCGGACGACCGAGCGGCGCACCAGCACCGCGAAGGCGATCCACAGCGCGAAGCCGATGAGCGCGCCGTACAGCAGCAGGCCCGCGTGCCACTTCGCCGAGGAGGCGGCGTCGTCGGCGCGGTCGGCGATCTGGCCGATCAGCGAGGTGGTGATCTTCAGCCGGGTGGCAGCCTGTTCGGGGTAGTCGGGGTAGTTGCTCAGCGCGTCCTGGACCGCCCGGCGGATCTCCTCCCGGCTGCCCGCCTCCAGTTGGGTGGGATCGATCTGCAACGCGGCGTAGGAATCGTCGATCTTCTGCTGTGCGGGGGAGCGCTCGATGGCGGCCAGCAGCTGGGCCTGGCGCTCGGTGGCGAACCGGGAGAATCGGTCCCGCTGGTGGACGTAGAGGTCGTAGGAGCCGACCGCGTTGGTGAACTCGATCAGCGCGTTGGTGTCCCCGGTGGCCGCCGAGAACACGCTGGTCTCGAAGGCGCCGTGGGCCGCGTCCGCGCGCAGCAGGGAGTCCAGCAGGTTGCCGGTGAAGGTCGTGGCGAGCGTGGTGGTGCGGTCGAGACGGAGACCGTCGATCACGTCGCTCGCCGCATCCGTGTAGGCCGGGTCGATGTTGTCGGCCGGGAGATAGCCCTCCTCGACGCTCTGGCGCAGGCTGGACAGGCCGTCGACAGCCCTGAGGGCCTGCTCCTCGGTGTCCGGCAACCGGCCGCCGAAGGTGTCACGCACGTTTCTGACCTGGTCGTTCACCGACTCCTGCGCCGCGCGGTAGGCGGCGAGCGAGGGCTTGGCGTAGCCGGACTCGTAGCGCGCGGACAGCAGGATCGCCTGCTGGTGCTCGGCTTCCACGCGGTCCACCAGCCGGGCCACCTGCGCACTGTCCCGCACCAGCCGGGCCGCCGACTCGGCGCTGTCCGACTGCTGGACCAGGTCGGTGACCGGGTACGACAGCAGGACGGCGACGACGGCGAGCGGAATGCCGACGAGCAGGTTGAGCTTGCGCCGGAAGGGCCAGCGGTCGGCGAAGCCTCGTGCACCACGGTGTACCGGGGCATGCCGGGCGGGCGCGTCCACCTGGTTCGTGGACACCGGGCCTCCTTCAAAGGGGGTGCCTTACGGCGGAAGCGGGCCCCGTGCACCGCTGTGACCGATTTCAACTGCCGTGAGACTACCGTGTTCTTGAAGCATCAATCAGCTCGGCTCAGATCAAGAATCCGTTACAAGGAGCTGCCAACTGGTCGCGGATCGAAGCCAATCAGTGACCTGGAGGCACTTGACTGGTCGAGAACTGGCTGGATTGGATCAGTGGGTGACTTCCATCAAGCGCATCAGCAGGCCCATCCTCAAAAACCGAGGCGCGGCGGCGGTCGCCCTCGCGGCGACGACGGCCCTGCTGGCGGGCTGTGGTTCCACCGACGGCAAGGGCAGCAACCCCCTTACGGACAGCAAGGCGAGCGGCGACACCGTCGTCGTCGGATCCAACAACTTCGCCGAGAGCATCCTGCTCGCGGACATCTACGGCGAGGCCCTCAAGGCCAAGGGAATCAAGGTCGGTTACAAGCCGAACATCGGCAGCCGCGAGACCACCTACGGTCTGCTCAAGAGCGGCTCCGTGTCGGTCCTGCCCGAGTACAACGGCGCCCTGCTGGCCTACCTCGACCCGAAGGCAGCCCCGAAGACCGTCGAGGCGACCACGTCGGCCATCGAGGCCAAGCTGGACTCCAAGCTGACCCTGCTGAAGCCCTCGCCCGCGCAGAACAAGGACTCCGTCACGGTCAACGCGGCCACGGCGAAGAAGTACAACCTCACCGAGAAGTCCTCCATCGCCGACCTGAAGGACCTCGCGAAGGACCTGACCCTCGGCGCCTCGCCGGAGTTCCAGACCCGCCGGCAGGGCCTGGTCGGCCTGAAGGACGTCTACGGCCTGGACTTCAAGTCCTTCAAGGCGCTGGACGCGGGCGGCCCGCTCACCCAGGCGGCGCTGAAGAAGAACGCCGTGCAGGCGGCGGACATCTTCACCACGGACACAACCATCGCCAAGGAGAAGTTCGTCGTCCTGCAGGACCCTAAGAACCTCTTCGGCTTCGAGAACGTGCAGCCGCTCGTCAACAAGAGCGTCCTGCCCCAGAAGGGCGCCGACGCGCTCGACGCCGTCTCGGCCAAGCTGGACACGGCGACCCTGCTGGACCTGGACATCCAGGTGCAGTCGCAGCACAAGGACCCGCTGGACGTCGCCCAGGCCTGGCTGAAGTCCGCCGGTCTCGGCTGACCGAACGCGGCGCGGACAGGGCCGTGGACCCGACGACGCGGGTGCCCCCGAAGGCCGGGGACACCCGCGTCGTGCTCGACGGCACCGGCCTCGGTCTGCCCGCGCTGGTCCGCCTCGCCGACGGCGCCGCCGACCCTGCCGTGGACCCCGGGGCCCTGCACCGGCTGCACCGCGCCCGCGAGCAGGCCGACCGGCTCGCCGCCACCGGCCGCTGGTACGGCCGCGGCACGGGCGTCGGCGCCCACCGCTCGGTGCGGGTCGACCCCGCCGAGGAGACAGCCCACGGCCTGCGCCTCCTGCGCAGCCACGCGGGCGGGGCGGGCCCCCTGCTCCCGCCCCGCCAGATCCGCGCGATGCTCGCCGTCCGCGCCAACCAGCTCCTGGCCGGCGGCTCCGGCATCCACCCGTCCTTCGTCACCGCCCTCACCGAGGCCCTGCGCCTGCGCGTCCACCCCGCGGTCAACGAGTACGGCGCCATCGGCACCGCCGACCTGACGGCCCTGGCCCAGACGGGACTGACACTGCTGGGCGAGCGGCCCTGGACGACGGCCGGGGAGACGCGGGGGGCCGAGTGGCTGCCGACGGGGTTGAGGGGGCCGGCACGGACAGAGGACGGGGCGCGGTGGGTGGAGATGCCGGCCGGGCCTGGGGCGGGGGTTGGTGGGGCGCAGGTGTCGGCCGGAACCGGGCCTGGCGTTCGCCGCGCGGAAGAGCCGGTGAGGGCCGAGCCAGCCGCGCGGCAGGCGTGGGAAGAGGGCCCGTCCCGGCTTGCACAGCCCAGCCCTGCCGGGGCTCGTGCTGCGGATTCCGACTCTGAGGTGCCTCTGCCTGCTGAGCCTGGCTGTGCGGAGCGGCTGCCTGCTGGGCCTGGCGCTGGGGTGTCTGTGTCTGCTGAGCCCGCCTCGGTGGAGCCCCTGTCGGCCGGGTCTCTCGCTGGCGGGGCTCGTGGTGCGGATTCCGGCTCTGCGGTGCCTCTGCCTGCTGGGCCTGGCTGTGGGGAGCGGCTGCCTGCTGGGCCTGGCGCTGGGGTGTCTGTGTCTGCTGAGTCGGGCGCTGTGGAGCCGCTGTCGGCCGGGTCTCTCGCTGGCGGGGCTTGTGGTGCGGATTCCGGCTCTGCGGTGCCTCTGCCTGCTGGGCCTGGCTGTGGGGAGCGGCTGCCTGCTGGGCCTGGCCGTGCGGAGCTGCTGCCTGCTGGGCCTGGCGCTGGGGTGTCTGTGTCCGCTGAGGCCGCCTCTGCGGAGCCCCCGCCGGCCGGGTCTCTCGCTGGCGGGGTCGGCCCCGCCGCCTCCGGTCTCGGGGAGGGGTGCGCCGTGGAGTTCTGTCCCGTCGAACCCCGGCCCGGCCTTCCCGTTCCCGTCACCCTCAGGCCGGGGGATGCGCTGGCTCTGCTGAGTAGTAACGCCCTTGCGCTGGGGCAGGCTGCGCTCGGCTGGTACGAGGTGGATGTGCTGCTGCGGGCCACGCACGCGGTGGCAGCGCTCTCGCTCGCCGCCGTCTCCGGGTCGGCGGAGGCGTACGCCGCTCCCGTGCACGCCCTGCGGCCCTACCCCGGCCCGGCCCGTGCGGCCGCAGAGGTGCGGCGGCTGCTCGGGATGCCCGACCGGCCGGCCACCGTCCCGGCCGCGCCCGGACAGGCGGGACCTCCGTCCGCCGGACGCCGCATTCAGGACCCGTTCGGCTTCCGGGCCTTTCCGCAGGCGCACGGCGCCGCCCTGGAGGCCTGCGACGCGCTGCGCCGGATCGTCGAGGTCGAGATCAACTGCCCGACGGAGAACCCGGTCCTTGCCCCCGACGGCCGGCTTTACCACCACGGCGGCTTCTTCGCGGCCCCGCTGGGCCTGGCCCTGGACGGTCTGAACCTGGCCCTGCTGCAGACCGCCCAGCTCTCCGCCGCCCGCCTGACGGCACTCGGCCGCCCCGGCCTCACCGGCCTGCCCGCCTTCCTCGCCTCCGGCCCCGCAGGCAGCTCCGGCACGATGATCCTGGAGTACACGGCCAACTCGGCGCTCGCGGAACTGCGCTCCTGTGCCGCACCCGCCTCGACGGGGCACGCTGTCCTCTCCGGCGGTCTGGAGGAGGCCGCCAGCTTCGCCGGCCAGGCCGCCCGCCAGACGGCACGGGCCGCCGACGCGTATGCCACCGTTCTGGCCTGCGAACTGGTCGCCGCCGTACGGGCGCTGCGGCTGCACCCGGTGGCACCCCCGTATCCCGCCTTCGCCCTCGCGGCCGCCGCCCTTCCGACCGGCACCGAGGACCGCCCGCTGACCGGCGACATCACGACGGCGGCCGGGCTCCTGCCGGGACTCGCGCAGCTGTGAGCACCGATGCCCCTCCGGCGACGGCGTGCGCATCGGATGTGATCCACTGGCAAGGTGTCCATCCGTCCTGTTCCTGAGGAAGCCACGTTGAACTTCTGGTCGATCTACCAGCACGGCTTCGCACGCATCGCCGCGTGTACGGGCCACTCCGCCATCGCCGACCCGCACACCAACGCCGAATCCGTTCTGCGTCAGGCACGCCGGTGCGCACAGGAGGGGGTCGCCGTCGCCGTCTTCCCCGAGCTCTGCCTGACCGGCTATTCGATCGAGGACCTCCTGCTCCAGGACGCAGTGCTCGACCAGGTCGAGGAGGCGCTCGAGACCATCGTGGCCGGGTCCGCGGATCTGCTGCCGGTGCTGGTCGTCGGCGCCCCGCTGCGCCATCGCCACCGGATCTACAACTGCGCGGTGATCGTGCACCGCGGCCGGGTCCTCGGCGTCTCGCCCAAGTCCTACCCGCCGAACTACCGGGAGTTCTACGAGCGGCGGCAGATCGCCTCGGGCGAGGACGAGCGCGGCGGCACGATCCGGCTGGGCGGCGCGACCGTGCCGTTCGGCGTCGACCTCCTCTTCGAGGCGGAGGACGTTCCCGGCCTCGTACTGCACGCGGAGATCTGCGAGGACATGTGGGTCCCGGTGCCCCCGAGCGCGGAGGCGGCACTGGCCGGCGCGACCGTGCTCGCCAACCTCTCGGGCAGCCCGATCACGGTCGGCCGCGCCGAGGACCGGCGGCTGCTGTGCCGCTCGGCATCCGCGCGCTGCATCGCCGCGTACGTCTACGCGGCGGCCGGACTGGGCGAGTCGAGCACCGACCTGTCCTGGGACGGCCAGACCATGATCTACGAGAACGGTGTGCTGCTGGCCGAGACCGACCGGTTCCCGCTCGACGACCAGTACGCGGTGGCCGACGTGGACCTCGACCTGCTGCGCCAGGAGCGGCAGCGGGTGGGCACGTTCGACGACAACCGCCGCGCCCACGCCGCGCGTACCGGCGGCTTCCGGCGGGTGCCGTTCCGGCTCGACCCGCCGACGGCCGACCTCGGGCTGCGGCGCCGCGTCGAACGCTTCCCGTTCGTGCCCGCCGACCCCGACCGTCTCGCCCTGGACTGCTACGAGGCGTACAACATCCAGGTCGCGGCCCTGCAACAGCGGCTGGCGGCGATCGGCGGCCCGAAGGTCGTCATCGGGGTGTCCGGCGGCCTCGACTCCACGCACGCACTGATCGTCGCGGCCCGGGCGATGGACCGCGCGGGCCGCCCGCGCAGTGACATCCTGGCCTTCACCCTGCCCGGCTTCGCCACCAGCGACCACACCAAGGACAACGCCCACCAGCTGATGCGCGCGCTCGGCGTCACCGCGGCCGAGCTGGACATCTCGCCGACCGCACGGCTCATGCTCCAGGAGATGGGACACCCGTTCGCGTCCGGCGAGCCGGTGTACGACGTCACCTTCGAGAACGTGCAGGCCGGGCTGCGCACCGACTACCTGTTCCGGCTGGCCAACCAGCGCGGCGGCATCGTGCTCGGCACCGGTGACCTCTCGGAGCTGGCGCTCGGCTGGTGCACCTACGGTGTGGGCGACCAGATGAGCCACTACAACGTCAACTCCGGGGTGCCGAAGACGCTGATCCAGCATCTGATCCGCTGGGTCGTCAGCAGCGGCCAGGTCGACGAGGGCACGGGCCGGACGCTGGCCGCCATCCTCGACACCGAGATCAGCCCGGAGCTGGTGCCCGGCGAGGAACTGCAGTCCACCGAGTCGAAGATCGGCCCGTACGCGCTGCACGACTTCACCCTCTTCCACGTGCTGCGCCACGGGTTCCGGCCGTCGAAGATCGCCTTCCTGGCCTGGCACGCCTGGCACGACCGGGAGGCCGGCGCCTGGCCGCCGGGCTTCCCCGAGTCCGATCGGGTGGCGTACGACCTGCCGGAGATCCGGCGCTGGCTGGAGGTCTTCTGCCGCCGCTTCTTCGCGTTCGCGCAGTTCAAGCGCTCGGCCATGCCGAACGGGCCGAAGGTCTCGGCCGGCGGCTCCCTCTCGCCGCGCGGTGACTGGCGCGCGCCGTCCGACAGCACGGCCCGGGCCTGGCTGCGCGACCTCGACCGCTTCGACATCCCGGACGACGGGCGGTAGCCGGTCGTACGGTCGTGAGCTTTCCGCACCGGGGACGGGTGCGAAGGAAGAATTCCTCATCCTTCCCCGCCTGGTTGGAGTTCGCCTCTCTCGCGCTCCCACGCTGACCCATGACCGGCCCGGTCCGGGGCCGGTGCGTGACGAGTGCGAGAGGAACCCCCATGACCACGGAACGCGTGCTGCCCGCCGAGGCGTACCGATGGCGCTGGCCCGCCCTGGCCGCCCTGCTGCTGGGCGAGGCGATGAACCTGCTGGACGCGACCGTCGTGCAGGTCGCCGCGCCCGCCGTCCACGCCGATCTGGGCGGCTCGGTCTCCGACGTCCAGTGGTTCGGCACCGCCTACACCCTGCCGTTCGCGGTGCTGCTGATCACCGGCGGCCGGCTCGGCGACCTGGCCGGCCGGCGCCGCCTGTTCGTCCTCGGCGTTGTGGCCTTCACAGCGGCCTCGGTGGCCTGCGCCCTGGCACCCTCGGCGGGCCTGCTGATCGGCTTCCGGGCGGTGCAGGGCGCGGCGGCGGCCCTGGTCATTCCGCAGACCATCGGGCTGATCAAGGCGATGTTCTCCGGGGAGGAGACGGCGAAGGCGCTGGGCAGCATCGGCCCTGTCATGGGCCTGGCCGCCGTCTGCGGACCCGTCCTCGGCGGTGTGCTGACCCACGCCGATCTGTTCGGCTCCTCCTGGCGAGCCGCGTTCCTCGTCAACGTGCCCGTGTCCGCAGTGGTCCTGGCCCTCGCCCCGCTGCTCCCGGAGGACCGGGCGCCGATCCGGCCGGCCTTCGACTGGCCGGGTACGGCACTGGCGGCGGCCGGCACCGGTCTCGTCGTGTACCCCCTCATCGGCGCCGATGTCACTCAACTCCCCATGCAGCGCTGGGTGTTGCTGCTCGCCGGACTCCTCGCCCTCGCCGTGTTCGCACGGCACCAGCGGCGCTCGGCCCGGCCCCTGCTGGAGCCCAGCCTCTTCACCCACCGGGGCTTTCTGGCCGCCCTCGTCACCTCGACCGCCTTCTTCGCGGTGACCAACGGGATGACCACGGTGGTCGTCCTCCAGCTCCAGCTCGGCGCGCACACCGGCGTGCTCGCGGCGGGCCTGAGCCTGATCCCCTGGTCGGCCGGCCTCGCGATCGCGTCCTGGCTCGCCGGCGCCCGTCTGGTACGGCGCTACGGGCGCCGGGTGATGCCGTACGGGCTCGGCGTGCTGCTCACCGGCCTGCTCGCCGCCGTCGCGGCCTACCGTACGACCGCCCCCGGTCACTACCCGGCCGCGCTGCTGCCCGGCCTCGCCCTGATCGGCCTCGGTGCCGGCCTGTTCACGCCCGCCTTCTTCACCCTCGCCCTGCACCCGCTGCGCCCCCAGGAGATCGGCTCGGCGGCCGGGCTCCTCAACGCGGTCCAGCAACTCGGGGCCACCCTGGGCGTGGCGGTGCTCGGCAGCGTGTACCTCGCCGGTGCGGGCACCGGGGGCCCGGGCGCGGCGCCGCACGCCGCCCAGGCCGCGTGCTGGGTGGCGACGGCGCTCGTGGCGGTGTGCGCGGCCGCGAGCAGCCGGGTGGGCGCACCGGACCGGCGCTGAGCGCTCCGCGGGAAGCACGGTGATGCGCCCGCGGGCCGGTGAGGGCCGGCCGCGCCATCGCGGCGCAGCCGCATGTCGACACGGCCCCGCACCCCTGGCGGGGGGCGGTACCGCACCGGAGTTCGCCAAGGCCGCTTGGCCACCGTGCAGCTCCGCGAGCCGCTCCAGCCGGGCGGCCCACTCCGGATGCGGCACGGCCTCGCGCTCGTGCGATTCCGGGATCAGCCGGATCCCCGGCGCAGCCGGGACAGGTCCGTCAGGGACGGGCTCGCCGCCTTCAGGGTGCGCAGCACGGGGCTCGTCTCCAGCGTCCGGACCGCGCGCAGCGCGCCGAGCCGCCGGGTGAGATAGCGGTGCAGGTCGGCCGGGTCACGGCAGAGCGCCTGGGCGACCAGGTTCGTGGGGCCGGTGGTCGCTGCGACGAAGGCCAGCTCGTCGTGGCCGGCCAGGGCGAGGGCGACCTCCTCCAGATCCGCCGGGCGCACCGACAGCCACAGCAGCGCCCGGGCGCGCACCCCGAACAGCCCGGCCTCGACCTCCACGTCGAAGAACAGCGCGCCCGCCGCCCGCAGTTCGGCCAGCCGCCGGGCCACGGTGGCGGGCGACCAGCCGGTCGCCCGCGCCAGCTCACCCTGGCCGAGCCGCCCGTCCTTCTCCAGCGCGCCCAGCAACTCGGCGTCACCCGGCTCGGGCTGTCGTACCGCCTCCGTGGTGGCCCGGTACGCCAGCGCCGCCTGCTGCTCCTCGTCCAGCGCCTGGGCGCTGCGCCGCCAGTTCGCCGGGCCGCCCAGATAGGTGTGCAGCAGGCAGTGCGCGGACACGGCCGTGATGCCGCCGGTGCGCGGAATGTCCCGCAGGAGGAGGGAGTCGGGGGAGGCGTCCGCGGGCGGGGCGTGGATCACCGCGGTGATCTCGGTCCCGCCCGAGGTGAGCTTCACCCACGACGTGTCCGGCCGCCGTACCAGCGCACCGGCGATGTCCTGCGCGGACCGGGCCGCCGCGGTGAGCCGCACCAGCCACTGGCTCCGGCCCGCCCGGTGCGGATCGGCCAGGCCCACCACCCGCAGCCCGGCCTCGGTGCGCAGCCTGCGGTAGCGCCGGGCGACGGTCTGTGCCGACACGCCGAGCACCGCCGCGATCCTGCTGAACGGCGCCCGGCCGTCGAGGTGCAGGGCGTGGATGAGGGCACGGTCGAGGTCGTCGAGCATGCCCCCATCCTCCCGGTTCCCGCAGACCCCGGTGGATCAGAGGTCGAACTCGTGCGGCGGCAGGTCGAGCGTGTAGCACGCCTCGCGCACCACGGCCTGCTCGGTCTTGTCGAAGTCGCCGTCCGCGCCGCCGATGACGATGCCGATCTGCACCACGGCGCGCGCCTCGGCGGGCTTCTTCTTCGCCTTGGCGATCTCCTGGAGCACGCTCACCTTGCCGAAGTCGAAGTCGGTGGTCAGCTTGTTCAGGTTCTCCTCGAAGCGGCGCCTGAGGTCGTCGGCCGGGAAGTTCTGCAACACCTCGTTCGTGGCGATGAGCTGGGCCACCCGCTGCCGCTCCACCGGGTCGACAGTGCCGTCGGCTGCGGCCACGAGCGCGCACATCGCCATGCTCGCGTCGCGGAAGGCACCGCTCTTCAAGTCGTTCTTCTTCGCCACCAACTGGGTCTGCATCTGCGACGCCGACTCCTTGACGCGGTCCCACAGGGCCATGCGAACTCCTCATATCCACGGTCGATTGTTCGACAGGAACGTCTGCAGAGACGTCCACTGCACCTTCTGCAGAAACTTCTACAGCAACGTAGAAACTCATGGGATGGCCGATAAGTTCCGTCAGCCGTAGCTCAGGTCCGCGCAGGGGTCGTCGGCCGCGGACCGCGCGCCGTCGGACACCTCGGCCGGTACCGCGGCCGACGTCGGCGACGCGGCGACGGAGGCCGTGCCGGGGGCGGAGTCGGCGTACGACCGCCCGAGGACGACGTTGATCCGGGCCGTGCCGATCTCCTCCAGTTCGGCGCCCGGGAACACCTCGGCCACGGTCTGCGCCTGGGCCGCCCGGCCGGGACCGTACTGGACGACCGTCGTGGCATGGGCCTGGGAGACGGCGGTGCCGGTACCGGTGACGGTGAAGCCGTCCGCCAGGAGCGCGGCGGTGCCCTTGACGGCGAGCCCGCTGAGCGCGGTGCCGTTGTAGACGGCCACGTCGATGCCCGCGCCGGAGACCGGCGAGGCGGACGCACGGGCTGTGCGGCCGCTGCTCTTCCTGCCGCCGACGTCCGTGCCGTCGATCGGGCGATCGGCTCTCAGCGCGGCCCACAGCTCGCCGGCGTCCGGCTCCACGATCGCCACACGGGATCCCGAGTACCGCCAGGGGATGGTCACGAACTCGGTGTTGTGCAGGTCTGTCTCCTTCAGCGACATGGCGAACGAGATGAGCTTGTCGGCGGTGCCGAGCCCGGTGTCGACGGTCAGCGATCCGGCCGTCGCGTCGGCCAGCGGCAGCAGCTTCGTCGGCGTGAGCCCCTTGCTCTTCACCTCCTTCAACAGGCCGGAGACGAAAGCCTGCTGGCGTTTGATCCGGCCGATGTCCGAGCCGTCGCCGATGCCGTGCCGGATGCGGACGTAGTCCAGCGCCCGCTGCCCCGAGACGGTCTGCACACCCTTCCTGAACAGCAGACTGCCGCGGGTGGTGCGGTTCGGGTCGAGGTCGTTCTCGTAGACGTCGTTCGGCAGGCACACGCGCACGCCGCCCACGACCTCGGTCAGCGCCGCGAAGCCCTTGAAGTCCACGACGACCGTGTGGTCCACCCGTACCCCGGTGAGCTTCTCCACCGTGTTCTGGGTGCAGGCCGGATTGCCCTTGTCGGTCTGCCCCACGGAGAAGGCCGCGTTGAACATGGTGCCGGGCTGCGTCCTGGTCCAGCTGCCGTCCGGGAGCCGGCACGGCGGGATGGTCACCAGGGTGTCGCGGGGGATGGAGACCGCGAGGGCGTGCCGGTGGTCGGCGTACATGTGCAGCAGGAAGGTCGTGTCGGAGCGGCCGATGTCGTCCCTGTTGCCGCCGCCGAGTGCCGCGTTGCCGTCGGTGCGCGCGTCCGAGCCGATGACCAGTACGTTCTCACCCCTGGAGGAGCCGGCCTCGGGGCGGTTGTCGGAGAGAGCGCCGGCGTCGAAGGTACGGATGGTGCCGTCCAGCTTCAGATACAGCCAGCCGGTGCCCGCCGTGACCAGCACCAGCAGCGACATACCGAGGGTGAGCGCCATGCGTAACCTGTGTCCCCGCGGGTGCCGACTGCGGTCGACGCGGGCGCCGCCGTTCCGCGTCGGTGCCGGCCCCCGGCTGCTGGTGACACTCATCGACCCCCCTCGACGTCACACCCCGGGTTGACAGTCGCGCATCCCGGCGGACGCCTAGTCCTCGTCGTCCTCCTCGTCGTCCCCTTCGAAGAAGTCACCGATCTCGTCCACGACTTCGGCCGCGACCAGGCCGCCCACCACACCGAGGGCGAGGCCCGCCGCGCCCGCGGCCACGGCCGTGCCCAGCCCCGGGCCGGAGCCGTGATGCCCGGACTCGTGGACGGTGTGCGGTTCTCCGTGGCCGTACGCCGCGTGGGCACCGTAGGTCTCGTGGTGCTCGGTCAGCCGGTGGATCCAGCCGTCCACCTCTCTGTTCCAGTCGAGGGCGACGGCGTCCTCATGGCGCACCGTGAACCGGGTCAGCGCGTCGTGCCCGGAGGAGAACAGGCCGCCGCGCTTGTCCGCCTCCAGGACGACCTCGACGCCCGCCGGGGAGGCGAGGAAGGTCAGCTCGATCTCGTTCACCGCGTGCGCGTACTGCGGGGCCGGGGTCAGCTCGATCTCCTGGTAGAACGGCAGCTGCTGGCCCGTACCGCCGATGCGGCCGTACTCGAGGTCGGCGGAGCGGAAACCGAAGCCCAGTTGACCGAGGGCTTCCAGGACCGCCTCCTGGACGGGCAGCGGGCGGACGGCGAGGGGATCCAGGTCGCCCTCGTCCCGGGCACCGGCCACCGCGACCTCGGTGCGCACTCCGAGGACGATGCCGAGCGGCTGGCCGTACAGCTCGGTGACCGGGGTCTCCCAGGGCAGCGGCACGCTGAAGGGCAGCTCTCGCTCTTTCTGCTCCCCGAGCCGGAAGCCGCCGCCGACGGTGAACCGCTCGAAGACGACGGCGCCCTCGTTTTCGCCCTCGTCGTGCTCCGCCTCCACGCGTGCGATCAGCTCCAGGCCGATGTGCTCGACCTCCACGGCGGTTTCGCCGCCTTTCAGCAGGATCCGTCCCGCCAGCGACCCGCCGGGCAGGGCCGCGCCGCCGTCCAGCACCGTGTCCACACAGGGGCCGCCGACCCCGATCGCCCCCAGCAGCCTTTTGAACACCATGACCCCGTAGCCCCTTCATCCCTCGCGTCATCCGCACGGCGTTCCACTGCCGTCCGCCTGCCCGATGAACTCGCTGCAAGGGCGAGGAAGTTCCCCGGTCACCCGTTCGGTGGATGGTGTGGGATGACGTTGACGCACCGGCTCCAGGCCGGTTCGCCCGCCCCTTCTCCCAGGCCCTGTGCCGCGGCCCGGGCCTGCTTGCGGCGTCGGCGGCGGCTCACGCGGGGCTCCTGGTCGGGGAGCCAGCCGAAGGCCAGGCAGCAGCCGGTGGCGCCGAGGAGGAGGCCGATGAAGAAGCCGCCCAGGTTCGAGGTGAGCCAGGTGCCCAGGGAGAGCAGGATGCCGGTGAGGGAGTAGAAGAGCCGCTGGCCGGGGTTGAAGAGGATCAGCAGGCCCAGCAGCACCATCAGCGTCGGCAGCAGATAGCCGGCCAGGCCCTGCATGCCGATGTGCATCACGACCTTCAGTGAGGCCTTCTCGGTGAGCAGGATCTCGCCGCCGCCCAGGGCCAGCAGCAGCCCGCCCCAGAACGGCCGGCGGGCCCGCCATCCGCGGAAGGTGGGCCTCAGTCCCTGACGTGGACGCTCCGGCATCGGTTCAGCAACCCGAGTCGCTGAAGCGGAGCTTGAGCCCGGGAAGCCTGAACACACCGGCGGTCGTCGCGTAGTTGGTCTGCCGCAGGTTGCCGATGTGCACGGTGTCGGCCTGCTGACTGAAGACGCCGATCGGGCCCTTCGCGTTCGCCTTGTTCAGGGTGCTGGCGTCGTTGCCGATCTCGATGTTGTTGAACGCCGCGTCGCCCGACAGCAGGGTCGAGTCGGTGGTCAGGTCGCTCGCGGTCACCTTCTGGTCGCCGCCGCCCGCGGTGATGAGCAGGTTGGTGCCGCCCAGGTCGACGCTCTGGCACAGCTTGGTGAGCGTGGCGTTCTTGATCGCGGAGGTGACGACGAGCACCTGGCCGCCGGTGTCCCCGGCGTTCGGGCTGCCGTCGGCCATGTTGTCGAGCCCGCCGAACTGCTCGAAGCCGGTGCCGTTGAGTTCCGTCGCCGTGACCGTGAACGGCATGCCCGAGATCGCGAACTGCACACCCAGCGCCCCCTGCGCGGTGAGGATCGCGAGGCCCGCGGCGACCACGGTGGCGGGCACCGCCATGACCGCGGCCCTGCGCAGCCGGACCCGCCCCCGTCTCTCGCCGCTGATGGCGGTGCCAGATGCGGCTGATATGTCGGACGGTGAACCGCTTTCCGGGTTCTCGGGGGTGTTGTCGGCGGACGAGAGGTCCGGGGACGAGGCCATGTCTGCTCCCATGGGCATAGATCAAATGCGGGTTGGGCTTCAGTGGCGCGTTGTCCTGGCGCGGACAGCGGCTGCTGCGCACGCCTCCTCGCACTCCCGGCGGATGCAAGGGCTTTCTCGTTACGCGGCAGTAGCCTTCGAGGAAGTTACCGCCGGTTACTTTGAGGGGTCAAGGGAGTTGTGAAAAAACGGTGTCGGATGTGCGTGGGCGCCGACGAGCCCGGTCGGCAAGCGGTATTCGACCCGGTGTCAACAGAGGCAACTCCCTTGCAGTGCCTTGACGTTGATGGTTGATCAGGTCTACAACTCTCCCTGGTTTCCCTCGGATCCGTGGCGCCGGATCCGCCGAGCGGCATCGCCGCTTCCCGGCCTTCCCCAGCAACCGCTCACCAGCGCGGCACCGGCACGGCCGCTCCCCCCTCGGCCCGTGCCCGGCCGCTCCCTGCCCGGCCCGGTCGAAGGCCTTCCCCCGAGGCCCTCGACCGGTGCCCGGCCGGCCGCCGCTGCCGGTCCGTCACGTACGGAGAAGGCGTCACGGACCGGCAGCGGCGGCGTCCCCCTTTCCCCCACGCGCATCACCGCCACCCCCTCACCCCCCACCTCACCTCACGTTGTCCCCCCACTTCAGGAAAGAGGCACCCGCATGCGTACGCGATCCCTTCTCGCCCTCGCCGGAACCGTCACCGCGCTCACCGTCGCCGCGGCCGTCCCCGCCTCCGCGGACGGCACCGCCGTGCTGACCACGGGCAGTGCCGGTGGCACCGCCGCCGCGGTCGGCGACACCCTGACCGCTCCGCTGGCCAGTGGCACCTCCGCCACGCTCTACTCCAGCGCGACCGGCACCAGCGGCGTCACCTGCACGTCGTCGCAGTTCACCGCCACGGTCACCGGCAACCCGACCGCACCCGGTACGGCCACCGAGTCGGTCACCGGGCACACCTTCGACAGTGGCAGCTGCACCAGCAACGTCGTCGGCGTGCTCGGCGTCAGCGGCATCACGGTCGACAACCTGCCCTACACCGCGACGGTCGCCTCCGACGGCACCCTCACCGTCTCGCCGGCCAGCGGCTCCACCATCCAGACCACGGTCAAGCTGCGCACCCTGCTGGGCACCATCACCTGCGTCTACCAGGCGGCGAGCCTGACCGGGAAGACCGACAACAGCGACAGCAGCATCACCTTCACCAACCAGCAGTTCACGAAGGCCTCCGGTTCGTCGCTGTGCTTCGCCAGCGGCTACTTCACCGCGAAGTACGCCCCGGTCACCGACGCGGGCGCCCGGGTCTACGTCAACTGACCTCCGTACCGAGGATTTTCAGCGTCGCCGCAGACGCAGAACAAGGACGGCGCCCCCCGTGAGCACCAGCACCGCGGCGGCGCCGCCCGCCAGCAACGGCGCCGAGGGGCCCGCGTCCGCGCGGGTCGCCTCGGCCACCGGCGTGTTGCCGTCGCCGTCGCCCGCCGGTGATGAAGTCCCCTTCTTCCCGGCGGCAGCCGGACTCTCCGGCGAAGGCTTTGCCGCCGACCCGGCGGGTTGCGGGCTCGCCGCTGCCCGCGAGGGGGCGGGCGTCCTGGTGGCCTTCGCCGCCGCACCCGCACCCTTGAACACCACGTCGGAACACGAGTAGTACGTGTCCGGCGTACTGCTGTTCTGCCAGATCGTGTACAGCACCTGACGACCCGTCCGGTCCGCGGGAAGTGTCGCCCGGATGTGGTACGCCCCGTTCGTCAACGGCGGGTCCGTGACCTCCGTGAAGGGGCGCGTGGGCAGGTCGGACCACTTCAGCGGCTTCGCCGGGTCGTAGCCGGGCTTGGTGAGGTACAGCCTGAACGTGCCGGTGTGCGCGATCGTCGAGGCGTACGTCATCGTCAGTCCGCCGCCCGGGGTCAGCCGGGTCGCCGGCCAGTCCCGCCGGGCCAGATCGAGGCCCCGGTACGCCGGCAGGTTCCCGCTGCACAGCCGGCCGTCCGGGATCACCTGCCGGTCCCGGCCGTTCACCCCCGCCACGCGCAGGTTGTCCCACGCGGTGAAGGGGGCGCCGTTCGCGGTGATCGCCGCCCGGCAGGCCGCCGACCGGTTCGCGCTGCCGCCCTCGGGGGAACAGGCGTAGACCCGGCTGACCGGGTCCGTGGGGGCACCGTGCGCCTGGGCAGACCCCGCCGTCCACGGCAGAAGCAGGAGCGGGGCCACCGCAGCGGCCGCCGTGACGCTCAGGCGGGCGGTCATCCGAGTCATCCGGAACGTCTCCTCGGCGGGCGCGGGAACGGGGTCTGCCGTGTCCAGTACGGGGAACCCGTCCGCCGCGTTCAGCCGTCCCCCGGCGGCTACGGGGGGCCGGTCGGCGAGAGTTGCAGACCGGCCCGTTTGTTTTCTGATCTGCCTCAAGGTCCGGCGGGGAGCGGCCCCTGTGCCCTGTGTGGCGGCGGTCAAAGGTTTGGAGACCGTCGACCGTTGGCTTCCGGAAACAGGCAGAGACCGCTGTATCGAAGCCTTATACCGTCGTCGGTTTGCTAATTGCAAAGATCGTGCCCCGGTGTCGTAGGTGCGAGTGGCGCGTCTCCGACCCAATGTCGGCCCAGTCGACTCCCAAAGCCGCTCAGTGAGTTATTGTAGGCGTGGAGTTAAAACAAACCGCGTGTCCCGTTCGCATGGGATGCGAGGAGGGTGAGTCGATGGCGAGGCAATTGCGCGCTGAGCAGACCCGAGCGACGATCATTACGGCCGCCGCCGATCTGTTCGACCGTCAGGGCTACGAATCCACCAGTCTGAGTGACATCGTCGGGCACGCGCAGGTGACCAAGGGGGCGTTGTACTTCCACTTCGCCGCCAAGGAGGACCTGGCCCACGCGATCCTGGAACTCCAGGCCAAGGCGGCTCAGCAGGTGATGGCCGACAGCGAGGGCCGTGGCTGCTCCTCCCTGGAGTCCCTGATGCGCACCACGTTCGCCATGGCCCGGCTCGCCGTGGAGGACCCGGTACCGCGCGCCGGACTCCGCCTCGCCACGGCGGACGTCACCCTGCGGCCACCGCTCAGGCATCCCTTCACCGAGTGGCTGGACTTCGCCACCCTGAAGTTCAGCGGCGCCGTCAAGGAGGCCGACGTGCACACCGAGATCGACGTGGGCGTGGTCGCTCATTCCCTCGTCTGCTTCTTCGTCGGCACCCGGGTCGCCGGCCGCTCCCTGGAGCCGGTCGGGCGGCTGCCCCGCAGAGTGGCGGAGATGTGGCTCCTCATGGTCCGGGGCCTGGTGCCGGTGCATCGCCGCCCCCGTTATCTGACCCTCGCCACGCAGCTGGAGCGAGAGATCAGAACCGGCTGAACCGCGCGATACGGTGACGGGCATGCCCGTCACCCCCGCCGCGCCCGTGCTCCTCGGCAACGAACCCGGCTCGTTCCCGCACAGCGTGCTGGCCGAGCGGCATCCCGCGATCATCCGGCAGGTCCGGGACGCCTTCCCGTACGGCCCCGGGCAGCACCGCGCGCTGGACGAGCTGCTGAAGAGCTGTACCGAAGGCGTGATCGAACCGCTGCCCGAGGACGCGGGGGACCGGGACCGGTGGCGTGCCTGGGGGCTGGACGACTACGCCGGCCGGTCCTGGTTCGACGTGCCCTGGCTGTGGTCCGAGAGCTACTTCTACCGTCGGCTGCTCGGCGCCGTCGGCCACGTCGGCCCGGGCGCCTGGCAGGGCATCGACCCCTTCCGCCCGTTCAAGCGGGCCGAACTCGACGCCCCGGAGACCGACGAGGAACTGGCCGCACTCGACGCGCTCCAGGACCGGCCGGAGGAGGAACGCGCCCGCGCCCTGCTGCACGGCTCGCTGTGGGGCAACCGCGCCGACCTCGGCTTCCGCCTCTCCGCCGCCGGCACCGAGGCCGCGGAGCCGGCCCCCGCCCTGGTCGCCGACGACAGCGAGACCCTGTGGTCGCTGCTGCCGCCCTCCGGCACGGGCACGCTCTGCCTGGTCGCGGACAACGCGGGCCGCGAACTCGTCCCCGACCTGCTCCTGATCGCCCATCTCCTCGCCGAGGGGCGGATCGGCCGGGCCGTCCTGCACGTCAAGCCGTACCCGTACTACGTCTCCGACGCCACGGCCGCCGACGTGGTCGACGCCCTGCAACGCCTGGCCGCGGCGCCGGGCGCGGCCGCCGGGTACGCGCGCGTGCTCTGGTCGGCCATGGCCGACGGCCGCCTCACCGTACGCGCCCACCCCTTCTCCTGCGCCCCGCTGCCGTACGCCGATCTGCCGGACGATCTGCGCGCCGAGTTCGCCTCGGCCACGCTGACCCTCTTCAAGGGCGACCTCAACTACCGCCGTCTGGTGGGCGACCGGCTGTGGCCGCCCACCACGCCGTTCCAGGACGTGACCGCCTGGTTCCCCGGGCCCGTCGCCGCCCTGCGCACCCTGAAGTCCGACGTGATCACCGGCCTGTCCGCACCCACCGAGTCCGCGCTGGTCGCGGCACAGGGCCGACGCTGGCGCACCGGCGGCACCCATGCGCTGATCCAGGTGAACGCCTCAAGCGAGATGCACAGGAAGTGATTTGAGACCGTTGATGAAGTTGGATACGAGCCGCCCGGCCGGACCTGCGGGGCGCAGGCCGGGAAGGGCACGCAGCACCTCCTCGTAGAGCACCCGCAGTTGCAGCCGGGCGAAGTGGGCACCCAGGCACACATGCGGGCCGTCCCCGAAGGACACGTGCGGGTTGGGCGTGCGGGCGAGGTCCAGCCGGCCGGGATCGGCGAAGACGCGCTCGTCCCGGTTGGCCGAGGCATGGAACACGACGATCTTGTCGCCCGCCCCGATCCGGCGGCCGGCCAGCTGGGTGTCCTGTGCGGCCGTCCGGCGGAAGGTGAGCACGGGCGGGTGCCAGCGCAGCAACTCGTCGGCCGCAGACTGTATGCCAACCTTCCCGGCGCGCAGCAGCTCGTACGCCTCCGGATGCTCGGCCAGGGCCAGCAGTCCGCCGGGGGCCGCGCTGCGCACGGTGTCGTTGCCCGCGACGGTGAGCAGGAAGAAGAACATCTCCAGTTCGGCGTCGGCGAGTTCCGCGTCGTTGGCGAGTGTCGTCATCATGTCGTCTGCGGGATGTCGTCGTTTGTATGCAGCCAACTGTCCGGCATAGGCGAACATGTCCCGCAACATCGCCGGCGAACGCGGATTGACCGGCTTGCCCGCCGCGTCCAGCACCGGGACACCGGCCTCGTCCGGATCCTGGTAGCCGATGACCCGCTGCGTCCACCGCAACAGCAGCCGCCGGTCGCTCTCCGCAACCCCCAGCAGATCGGCCAGGTTGAGCAGCGCGTACTCGTCGGTGACGGCGGCGACCAGGTCGGCCGTGCCGTCGCCCGACCGGGCCTCGTCCAGCGCCCGGTCGAGCAGGGCGCGTGCCCGCTCGCGTGCGACCGCCGCGAACCGTGCGATGCGGCCCGGCGTGAACGCACGGCTCACCAGCCGCCGCAGCCGGCCGTGCTGCGGCGGATCCTGATTGAGCATCATGCGCCGGATGAACGGCAGGTCCTCCGGGTCGGGGTCCCGGATCTGGGTCGCGCCGAGGCAGGAGGAGTACGTCGCCGAGTCCTTGAGCACGCGGACCACGTCCGTGTGCCGGGTCACCGCCCAGAATCCAGGTCCCTCCGGCCAGCCCAGCACCTCCGGTTCGTCCTGCCAGGCGACCGGGTGGTGGTCGCGCAGTACGCGGTAGTCGGCGTACGGCACCCCGGCGGCGTACCGGCGCGGGTCGAAGACGTCGGGCACCGGCGGTGCCTCGCGTACACTCACGCCGGCTCGCCCTCGCCCGCCGCGTCCGCCCGCAGGAAGTCCTCCACCGCGCGGATCAGCTCCAGCGGAGTCTCGTCCATGGCGTAGTGCCCGGCGCCGGGCAGCCCCACGAGTTCGGCGCGCGGATACCAGGACATCCATGTCTGCCGCATCAGCGCCGGGGACAGCGCCGGATCGAGTTCGCCGGCCACCGCCAGCGCGGGCACCTCGCAGCCCTCGACGTCGGCGCGGAAGTCGTCCCCCGCCCACGAGTCGAGCCAGGCCCGGAACGCCTTGGCGTCGCTGCACTCCAGCGAGCGGTCGACCATCCGGTCGAGCCAGGCGGCGGGGCGGCGGCCCCCGGTGGTGAAGTCGATGATCGCGCGCCGGTTCTCCGGCTTGTGCGCCGCGTCCGTGAACAGTACGCCCTGCTCGCCGGGCAGCGGCAGCCCCGAGGCGGGCACGGGGGAGACGCCGACGATCCGGCGCAGC
Source organism: Streptomyces cellostaticus (assembly GCF_001513965.1). GTDB lineage: Bacteria > Actinomycetota > Actinomycetes > Streptomycetales > Streptomycetaceae > Streptomyces > Streptomyces cellostaticus. The sequence continues at coordinate 100,831 of NZ_KQ948020.1, forward strand.
CGGTGCGGGGCGACCGACAGCAGCCGTTGCGCCACCGCCCCGCCCATGGAGTGCCCGATCACCGAGAACCGCTCCCAGCCCAGCCGGTCGGCCAGCTCCACCAGGTCCACGGCCGCCTCGGTCGTCGTATAGGAGCCCACGGCGTCCCTGGCCCCGCCGTAGCCGCGCAGATCGACCAGGACGTAGGTGAAGGCGGTGCGGTCGAGGTCCGGCAGGACGGCGGCGTAGGCGGTCCGGTCGGCGAACCAGCCGTGCACGGCGAACACCTGGTGGGCGCCGTCGCCGTGCACCTCATGGGGCAGCACGAAGGAGGTCATGCGCCTACCGTGGCCCGGGCGCGGGGGCTCGGCAAGGGCGCGGACGGGGCATGGCGGCGGTCGCCGGGATGTCGGATCGCGTATCGCGCACCGGACGGGACGGGCACAGGGAAGAAGAGGACGGCATGCGCATCGGAGTGGCACCGCACCGGTACGACCCCGTTGTCCTCGCCCACCAGACCGCCACGCTCGGCCGACTCTCCCGTGGCCGCTTCACGATGGCACCGGCTGGGACACCGTGGAGTTCGCGGCCGTCGGCGCCTCCTTCGCCGGGCGCGGCCGCCGTGCCGACGAACAGCTCACCGTCGTACGGCGGTGGTGGCGCGGCGACGACGACGCGGCGCGACGCGGCGTGCTGCCCCGCGCCGAGGGCGGTCCGCCCGTCTGGATCGGCGGACAGAGCGACGCGGCCCTGCGCCGTGCCCTGCGGCACGGCGACGCATGGCACGGCGCGGGCGTCGATGGCGTACAACTCGCCCGGGTTCGTGAGAAGTTGACGACCCGCGCCGAAGGGGCCGACCGGGACCCGGCCACCCTGGCACCGACCGCGGGCCTGTTCCTGCTCCCGCCGGGCTTCCCGGCCGCCGTCGACCTCCCCGGACGCCCCCTGGGCGGCACGGACGCGAGCGCGGAGAGCGTACGGGGCGAGCGGGGGCGCCTGGCGGAAGGGGCCCTGTCGTCCGCCTCCCTGTGGCTGCCGGTCACCACGGAGGCGCTCCCGGACGCGCCGGCCTGGACCGCCGAGGAGATCCTTCGGCACTCGTCGTGAGCGAAGGCCAACGCCACGGAAACCCGCGGAAGTTCCCCGTCCCGACGGCAGTTCACGCGATGGTGTGATCATGTGCTGCGCGGAGGATGGCCCTCCCGGACCCCGGGTAGGGCCCCGCCATGACGCAGCCGTTCGAACTCCCGCACTTCTACATGCCGTATCCCGCGCGGCTCAACCCGCACGTCGACGAGGCGCGCGCCCACTCGACGGCGTGGGCACGCGAGATGGGCATGCTGGAGGGCTCCGGGGTCTGGGACCAGGCCGACCTGGAGGCGCACGACTACGGGCTCCTGTGCGCCTACACCCACCCCGACTGCGACGGTCCGGCCCTCTCGCTGATCACCGACTGGTACGTGTGGGTGTTCTTCTTCGACGACCACTTCCTGGACATGTACAAGCGCACCCAGGACCGCGCCGCCGGAAAGGCCCACCTGGACCGCCTGCCCCTGTTCATGCCGCTGGACCCGGCCACCCCGATGCCGGAGCCGGAGAACCCGGTCGAGGCGGGCCTCGCCGACCTGTGGCGGCGCACGGTGCCGTCGATGTCCGTCGACTGGCGCCGGCGCTTCTCCGTCGCCACCGAGCACCTGCTGAACGAGTCCATGTGGGAGCTGTCCAACATGAACGCGGGCCGGATCGCCAACCCGGTCGAGTACATCGAGATGCGCCGCAAAGTGGGCGGCGCCCCCTGGTCGTCGGGGCTGGTGGAATACGCGACCGCGGAGGTGCCCGCCGCCGTCGCCGGGACGCGGCCGCTCAGGGTGCTCATGGAGGCGTTCTCCGACGCGGTCCACCTGCGCAACGACCTCTTCTCCTACCAGCGGGAGGTCGAGGACGAGGGCGAGAACAGCAACGGCGTGCTCGTCCTGGAGACCTTCTTCGGCTGCACCACCCAGGAGGCCGCCGAGACCGTCAACGACATCCTCACCTCGCGCCTGCACCAGTTCGAGCACACCGCGCTCACCGAAGTGCCCGCCGTCGCCCTGGAGAAGGGGCTCGGGCCCGACGAGGTCGCCGCGGTCGCCGCCTACACCAAGGGACTTCAGGACTGGCAGTCCGGCGGCCACGAGTGGCACCTGCGCTCCAGCCGCTACATGAACAAGGGCGCCACCTCCGTCGCGCCCTGGCAGAAGCTGACCGGTCCCGGCACCTCCGCGGCCGACGTCGGCGGGCTGCTCGCCTCGGCCGCCGCGGAACGCCTGCGCGCGTACGCGCACGTGCCCTTCCAGAAGGTCGGCCCGTCCCTGCTGCCCGACTTCTACATGCCCTACCAGGTCGAGCTGAGCCCGCACCTGGAGGCGTGCCGCCCCCGCCTGACCGCGTGGATGCACCGCATGGGCATGCTGGAGGAGGGTGTCTGGGACGAGGACAAGCTCGCCGCGTCCGACCTCCCGCTGTGTTCGGCCGGACTCGACCCGGACGCCACACCGGAGGCCCTCGACCTCAGCGCCCACTGGCTCGCCTGGGGCACCTACGGCGACGACTACTACCCGCTGGTCTTCGGAGGCCGCCGCGACCTGGCCGCCGCCCGGCTGACCACCGCCCGCCTGTCGGCCTGCATGCCCGTCGACGGCGAGGAGACACCCGTCGTCCCGGTCAACGGCATGGAACGCGGACTGATCGACCTGTGGGCCCGCACCACCGCCGGCATGACGCCCGGCCGGCGGCGCGCCCTGCGCGAGTCGGTCGACAAGATGACCGAGAGCTGGGTGTGGGAGCTGTCCAACCAGCTCCAGAACCGCGTCCCCGACCCGGTCGACTACCTGGAGATGCGCCGCGCCACCTTCGGCTCCGACCTCACCCTGAGCATGTGCCGCAGGGGTCAGGGACCCGCGATCCCGCCGGAGATCTACCGCACCGGCCCCGTCCAGGCGCTGGAGAACGCCGCCATGGACTACGCGTGCCTGACCAACGACGTCTTCTCGTACCAGAAGGAGATCGAGTATGAGGGCGAGCTGCACAACGCGATCCTCGTCGTGCAGAACTTCTTCGGTTGCGACTACCCGGCCGCGCTCGGCATCGTCCACGACCTGATGACCCAGCGCATGCAGCAGTTCGAGCACATCATCACCCATGAACTACCCGTCCTGTACGACGACTTCGGCCTGTCGGCCGAGGCGCGCGAGGCCATGGGCGACTACGTGGCCGACCTGCAGAACTGGCTGGCGGGCATCCTGCACTGGCACCGGGAGGTCGACCGCTACAAGGCCGCCTACCTCGCCCGCCGGACCCACGGCTTCGTTCCGGACCGGATGCCCGCGCTGCCCGTCGGCTGACCGCACACCGGCCTTTTCTCAACTTTCTCGTACGGAAGGGGGTATTCCGGGAACCTCGGCGGGGCGCCAGGAGTCTTCTGAGGCAAGGGGAACAAACACAGAACACGGGGGGTGTTCGATCTTGACCGACATCTTCGAGAAGATCGCCAAGGGTCTTGCGGACGAGCAGGCACCGGAACCGGGCGAACTGACGCCGTACGTCGCCCGGTTACCGATCCCGCCCGTCCTGCGCCCGGGATCCGCGTCCGCCGACGTGACCCACGAGACGGAGATCGCCCTGCGCCCCGCCTGGGTCCGCCTGCACCCGCAGCTGCCGCCGACCCTGATGTGGGGGTACGACGGACAGGTGCCCGGCCCGACCATCGAGGTGCGGCGCGGACAGCGCATCCGCATCGCCTGGACCAACCGCATCCCGAAGGACAGCGAGTACCCGGTCACCTCGGTGGAGGTGCCGCTGCGCACCGACGGCCGCCCGCAAGCCACCACCGAGCCCGGCCGCGAGGGCGTCGAACCGAACAAGGACGTCGCCGCCCTGCCCGCCTGGACGGTGACCCACCTGCACGGCGCCCAGACCGGCGGCGGCAACGACGGCTGGGCCGACAACGCCGTCGGACACGGCGACGCCCAGCTGTCCGAATACCCGAACGACCACCAGGCGGTGCAGTGGTGGTACCACGACCATGCGATGAACATCACGCGGTGGAACGTGATGACGGGCCTGTACGGCACCTACCTCGTCCGTGACGACGAGGAGGACGCCCTCCACCTCCCCTCCGGGGAGCGGGAGATACCGCTGCTGCTCGCCGACCGCAACCTCGACACGGACGAGGACGGCCGTCTCAACGGCCGGCTGCTGCACAAGACGGTGATCGTCCAGCAGCAGAACCCGGAGACGGGCAAGCCGGTCTCCATCCCGTTCACCGGCCCGTACACCACGGTCAACGGCCGCATCTGGCCGTACGCCGACGTGGACGACGCCTGGTACCGCTTCCGGCTGGTCAACGCGTCCAACGCGCGCATCTACAACCTCGTCCTGGTGGACGAGGACGACAACCCGGTGCCGGGCGTCCTCCACCAGATCGGCAGCGACGGCGGGCTGCTGCCCCGCCCCGTCCCGGTCGACTTCGACGACGCGCTGCCCACGCTGACCGCGGCCCCGGCCGAGCGGTTCGACCTGCTGGTCGACTTCAGGGGACTTGCCGGCCGGAAGCTCCGGCTGGTCAACAAGGGCCGCAACCAGCCCGCGGGCGTGTCCGACCCGGCGGGCGACGTGCGCTATCCCGCGGTCCTGGAGTTCCGCGTCCGCGAGACCGGCATGTGCGACACCTTCGAACTGCCCGAGGTGCTCTCCGGCTCCTTCCGCCGCCTCACGCACGACATCGAGCACGGCCACCGCCTGATCGTGCTCACCCCGCCCGCCACCAAGGGCGCCGGCGGCCACCCGGAGATCTGGGAGATGACCGAGGTGGCGGACCCGGGCGGCCTCCAGCTCCCCGCCGACGGCGTCATCCAGCTCACCGGGGCCAATGGCACGACGAAGACGTACCGGCGCACGGCACGGACGTTCAACGACGGTCTCGGCTTCACCATCGCCGAGGGCGGCTACGAGCAGTGGAGCTTCCTCAACCTCGCGCCGATCGTCCACCCGATGCACATCCACCTGGCCGACTTCCAGCTGCTGGGCCGGGACGCGTACGACGTCTCGGGCTTCGACCCGACGGTGGGCGGCACCAGCAAGCCCATCGCGTACGACGCGGGCACCCCCATACCGCTCGCGCCCAACGAGCTGGGCCACAAGGACGTCTTCCGCGTCCCCGGCGGGCAGATCCTGCGCGTCATGGGCCGGTTCGACGGGGCCTACGGCCGGTTCATGTACCACTGCCACCTGCTGGAGCACGAGGACATGGGCATGATGCGGCCCTTCGTCGTCATGCCGGCCGAAGCCATGAAGTTCGACCACGGCGGGGCGCACGGCGGCCACGGCGGGGGCCACACCGGCTGATCCCGGTCACCTCACGCGGGTCGGCGCTCCACCCGGCCCGCGTGCTCGACCGCGGCTCGCGCCAGCGCCCGCACCACCGGGTGGGGGCGCGAGCCGTCGCCGGACAGCTCCGGCTGGAACAGCGTGGCCAGGAAGAAGGGGTGGCCCGGCAGTTCGGCGACGCGGACCTGTCCGTCCTCGTCGTGCCCGGAGAAGCGCAGGCCGTGGGCGTGCAGCGTGTCGAGGTGGCGGGAAGGGCCGTACGCGCAGAAGTACCGCTCGACCGTGCGCGCCGAGCCGATCACGGACTCGGCGAGCGAGCCGGGTTCGAGGGACACGGCGGCCTCGTGACCGACCAGGGAGCAGGCCAGCGGCTCGATGAGCAGGTCCTCGGCGTCGGGGTCGTTCTCGGCGTGCGCGGTCCGGGCCAGTCCGCACACGTTCCGGGCGAACTCCAGCAGTGCGTGCTGGAAGCCGCCGCACGTGCCGAGGAACGGGATGCCCTCCTCCCGCGCGGTGCGGACGGCGGCGAGAACGCCCGCCTCGCTGCGGTACGGGCTGCCCGGCAGCACCCAGACGGCGTCGAAGCCGCGCACCGCACCCTCGGCCTCCGCATCCTCGGTCGGGATCCAGTAGGCGTCCAGGACCAGCCGGTCGCGCTCGGCGAGGGACTCCAGCAGGAGCGGGATCCGGGTGTGCGAGACGACGTTGGGGGAGCGGTCCCCGACGAGCGCGAGGGTGGCGGTGTGAGCTGCGGTGTTCGTCATGCCGTTCATCCTGGGCGGCGCCCCCGGTTCACGTCCAACGATGATTCCTGCACGGTCGATAAGCGTTGCTGATGGAGTGGGATCCTGGTCCCCATGGACCCGCATCTGCTGCGCACGTACGTCACCGTGGCGCGCCTCGCCTCCTTCTCCGCGGCCGCGCGCGAGCTGGGCTACACCCAGTCCGCGGTGTCCCAGCACATCGCCGCGCTCGAACAGGACCTCGGCGCGCCCTTGCTCACCCGGCGGCCCGTCACGCCCACCGCGGCCGGCGAACGCCTCCTGGAACACGTGGGCCCGCTGCTGCTGCGCCTGGACGCGGCCCGCGCCGACGTCGCCCGCATGGCCGCGGCGCCCGCGCACGGCCTGACCCTCGCCGCCACACCGACCGCGCTCGGCCCCGGCATCCTCGGCGCGCTCCCGGCCGCGGGCGTGACCCTGCGCGTCCTCACCCGGGACGAGATCCCGGCCGCCGTCGCCACCGGCACCGCCGACCTCGGCCTGGTCGATGGTCTCGCCGCCCCCAGCGATCCGCTGCGGCTGCCCGACGTGGCGCCGCTGACCACGCACGGCGTCGCCGAGGAACCCGTCAGCGTCCTGCTGCCCGCCGGCCACCCCCTCGCCGGTCGCACCGGCCTGCGGCTGGGCGACCTCGCCGACGCGCGCTGGCTCGACGCCCCCGACGCGGCGCTCCCGCTCGCCCAGCTGCGCACCGCGGGCGGCGGCGGCGCCTTCCGCCCCTCCGTCCGCTACGAAGGCACCGACCTGCGCACCCTCACCGCCCTCACCGCCGCCGGCCACGGCCTCACCCTGCTGCCCCGCTCGACGGCCACCGGCGCAGCGGGCACGGTCGCCGTGCCGCTCACCGCACCGCGGGTCGTCCACCGCACGGAACTGCTGCACGGCGGCGCACCGTCAGGAGCGGCCGCCGAGCTGGTCCGGCGGATGGTGGACGGTGGGTGACGGGTGCGCGGCCGACAGCTGATCCATCGTTTCGCCTCGACGGCTATGACTACCCTCCGCCACCCTCCGGCCAGTCTCACTCGTTCGAGTCTCGTCGCGGCCCGGCGCCCCGGGTAGAGCACCACCCGGAGGCGAGCGAACCATGGAACATACTGCGTTGCGTCCCAAACCGATGCCCGGCCAGGAGCGGGGGGAGGGCGACACGCCCCGCCCCGCGCGGCGCCCGCACGCCGCGCGCCGACGCGGCCGGCGGATCAGGACCGTGCTGTTCGGGCTGTTCACCGGGACCGTCCTGGTGCTCTCCGGGGTCGGCATCGGCACGGTCGGCGCCACGGTGATCGGCATGAGCAGGCTGGCCGAGCTGCAACACCACGCCCCGCCGCCCGCCCCCTCGGCCCGGCCCGCCCCCTCCGCGTCCCCGAGCCCCGCCGAGGCCCGGACCGGCGCGACCGTGGGCGTGGAGGCCGTCGACGCCGAGAAGCCGGGCGCCCTGGTGGTGGGCGTCCACGTGCCCGGCCCCGGCTACACGGCAGGCCTGGTCCGCGGCGACGTCCTGCTGCACTTCGGCAGCACCCGCATCGACACGGCCGCCGACCTCGCCCGAGCCGTCGCCCACGCCCGCCCCGGAAGGGAGGTGACCCTCACCGTGCGCCACCGCAGCGGCGGCTACCAGCAGCTGACGGTCGTTCCGGGGGTGGTGACCTGACCGGGGCCGGAGTGAGGCCGAGCGCGTCCACGGACCCGGCGAAACTCGCTGGTCACCCCCCGCCCCACGCGCCATGATGGCCCCATGCCGCGCCAGTCTGCGCGAACCGCGCCCCTGGGACTTCGCGATCGGCTCGCGCCGCCCTGCCCGGCCGGGCAGGATGCTGCCCGAGACCGCTTCGCCCCCGCCACCTCGACCGCGCCCGGAGGCCCGGATGACCGGTAGTACGCCCGCGCCCTTCACCGCCGACGACTACAGGGCCCGTATGGAGCGCGCCGCGCGCTCCGCCGCCGATGCCGGCCTCGCGGGACTGCTCGTGGCGCCCGGACCCGACATGGTGTGGCTGACCGGATACACGCCCACCGCGGTCACCGAACGGCTCACCGTGCTGGTGCTCGCCCCCGGCCGAGCCCCCGTGCTGGTCGTGCCCACCCTGGAGGCCCCGGACGCCGAACACGCGGCGGGCGCGACCGCGCTCACCCTGCGCGACTGGACCGACGGCAAGGACCCCTACGCCGTCACCGCAGCCCTCCTCGACGACCACGGGCGCTTCGGCATCAGCGACAACACCTGGGCGATGCACCTGCTGGGCCTCCAGCGCACCCTGCCCGGCACGTCGTACGCCTCCCTCACCGACGCCCTGCCCATGCTGCGCGCCGTCAAGGACGCGGCCGAACTGGAGCTCCTGGCAGCCGCCGGAGCGGCAGCGGACCGGGCGTTCGAGGAGATCCGGAAGGTTCCCTTCGCCGGGCGCCGCGAGTCCGACGTCGGCCACGACCTCGCCGACCTGCTGCGCCGCTTCGGACACTCCCAGGTCGACTTCACCATCGTCGGCTCGGGCCCCAACGGCGCCAACCCGCACCACGAGGTCGGCGACCGCGTCATCCAGGACGGCGACATGGTCGTCCTCGACTTCGGCGGCCTCAAGGACGGCTACGGCTCCGACACCACCCGCACCGTCCACGTCGGAGAGCCCACCGAGGAGGAACGCACGGTCCACGACATCGTGCGCGCCGCCCAGGAGGAGGGCTTCCGGGCCGTACGCCCGGGCGTCGCCTGCCAGGAGGTCGACCGCGCCGCCCGCGCGGTCATCACCGACGCCGGATACGGCGCGTACTTCATCCACCGCACCGGGCACGGCATCGGCGTCACCACCCACGAACCGCCGTACATGATCGAGGGCGAGGAACAGCTCCTCGTACCCGGCATGTGCTTCTCCGTGGAGCCGGGCATCTATCTGCCCGGCCGCTTCGGGGTGCGCATCGAGGACATCGTCACGGTGACCGAGGACGGCGGCCGCCGCCTCAACAACACCACCCGTGAGATGGTCATAGTGGACTGAGAGACCAGGAGACACACCCTCGACGACACCCCGGAACGGCTACGGCGCGACCCATGACCCAGGCACCGACACCCACCGCGGACACCGTCCGCAGACTGGTCCGTTCGCTGCTCAAGGAGAGCAGGGACACCGCGAACGGCAGCGGGGGACCCGACGTCCGGCCCGTCACGGAGGGCCACGAGCACACCTGGTGGGTCGGCGGCCGCCATGTGCTGCGCCTCGCCCCCGACCACAACGCCGCCGTCCGCCGCCGCCGCGAACTGCGCCTGCGCGACCTGCTCCGCCCGCACGTGCCCGTCGCTGTCCCCACCAGCGTCGCCCACGGCGACTGGGCACCCGGCCTCGCCTACACCCTCGACAGCAAACTGCCCGGCGGCACCGCCGACGAGCACGACGTCTCCGCCGTCGGCGAGGCCGACCTCGCCGGGCTGCTCAGCGGACTGCGCGCGGTGCCCGCACGGCAGGCCGAGACGCTCGGCGTGCCCCGCAGCGCCCCGCGCTCCCTGGAGGCGCTGCGCCGCATGGCCGTGCACGCGGCCGAACGGCTCGCCGCCGCCGACGAGTTCGACGCCGCCCGCCTGCACCAGCTCACCGCGCCCGGCGCCGCCCAGCTCGCCGCACAGCCCGGCACCGCCGTCCTCACTCACCACGGCCTCACCGGCGAGCACGTGGTGGTCAGCGCCGACGGACGGGTCCGCGGCATCCTGGACTGGACCGAGGCCACCCTCGGCGATCCCGCCGAGGACATCGCCGGGCTCGCCGTGGCCGTCGGCTCCCCGGCCGCCGTCCGCGCCGCCACCCTCGCCGGTTACGGCGCCCGCCCCTGCCTGCGCGGCCTGTGGCTCGCCCGCTGCGACACCGTCATCCGCCTCACGGACCATCTCGAGGGCCGCGCACAGGGTTCCCTGACGCTGCTGAGAACCCAGCTGCGGCGCGCCTGGGAACCGATCCTGCTGGAGCGGGTGACCGAGTTCCAGGACGAGGAGACGGAGCCGTAGCGGCCGCTCAGGGCTGGACCAGCACCACGCACGACTCCCCGGGCACCTGCAGCAGCCCGTCCGGGCCCGGCGCCGCCACCGGCTCCCACGCGGCGAGGACCTGCGCCCGGCGGCTGCCCAGCGGGATCGCCGCCGCTTCCTTGCTCAGGTTGACCGCCACCCGGACGTCCCCGCGCCGGAACGCCAGCCAGCGGGCCTCCTCGTCGTAGGCCACCTTCGTGTCGGCGAGGTCGGGATCGGTGAGGTCCGGCTGCTCCCGGCGCAGCGCGATCAGCCGCCGGTACCAGGCCAGCACGCGCGCGTGGGGCTCGCGTTCCGGCTCCGACCAGTCGAGGCAGGACCGCTCCCGGGTCGCCGGGTCCTGCGGGTCCGGTACGTCCTCCTCGGCCCACCCGTGCTGTGCGAACTCCCGGCGCCTGCCCCGCCGTACCGCCTCGGCCAGCTCCGGGTCCGTGTGGTCGGTGAAGAACTGCCAGGGCGTGCCCGCCGCCCACTCCTCGCCCATGAACAGCATCGGCGTGAACGGCGCGGTCAGTGTGAGCGTGGCCGCGCAGGCCAGCAGGCCGGGGGAGAGGAGGGCCGAAAGACGGTTCCCCTGCGCGCGGTTGCCGACCTGGTCGTGGGTCTGGCTGAAGCCCAGCAGCCGGTGCCCGGCCACGCGCGCCCGGTCCAGCGGCCGGCCGTGGCTGCGCCCCCGGAAGGCCGAGTACGTACCGTCGTGGAAGTAGCCGCCGGTGAGCGTCTTGGCGAGCGCGGCGAAGGGGGCGCGCGCGAAGTCGGCGTAGTAGCCCTGGGACTCGCCGGTCAGCGCGGTGTGCACGGCGTGATGGAAGTCGTCGTTCCACTGTGCGTGCAGCCCGAGGCCGTTCTCCGCGCGCGGGGTGATGATCCGCGGGTTGTTCAGGTCGGACTCGGCGATCAGGGACAGCGGGCGGTCCAGCTCGCCGGCGAGGTCGTCGACGGCCGCCGACAGCTCCTCCAGGAAGTGGCACGCGCGCGTGTCGTACAGCGCGTGCACGGCGTCCAGGCGCAGCCCGTCGATCCGGTAGTCCCGCAGCCACGCCAGCGCGCTGCCCAGGAGATACGCGCGCACCTCGTCCGAGCCGGGCGCGTCCAGGTTCACCGCGGCGCCCCACGGCGTGTGGTGCGTGTCCGTGAAGTACGGCCCGAACAGCGGCAGGTAGTTGCCCGACGGGCCCAAGTGGTTGTGGACGACGTCCAGGACGACGCCCAGGCCCAGTTCGTGCGCCCGGTCAACGAACCGTTTCAGCGCCTCGGGGCCGCCGTACGGCTCGTGCACCGCCCACAGCGACACGCCCTCGTAGCCCCAGCCGTGCCGCCCCGGGAAGGGGCACAGCGGCATCAACTCCACATGCGTGACACCCAGTTCCGCCAGGTGCTCCAGACGCGCGGCGGCCGCGTCCAGGGTGCCCTCGCGGGTGTACGTGCCCACGTGCAGCTCGTAGAGCACCGCGCCCGGCAGCTCGCGCCCCGCCCACGCGGCACGCCACGCGTACCGCCCGTGGTCGACCACCGCGCTCAGCCCGTCCGGGCCGTCCGGCTGGCGGCGCGAGCGCGGGTCGGGCAGGACCGGACCGCCGTCCAGCGCGAACCCGTACCGCGAGCCGTCCTGCGCCCGAGCCTGTCCCGTCCACCAGCCGACGCGCTCCGGATCGCGCTCCAACGCGCGCGTGGCGCCGTCGCAATGGAGCGTCACACGGTCTGCCTGTGGTGCCCACACCTCGAACTGCACGGACGGTTCCCCTTCGTCTGCTCACCGTGATGTAGCCCGTCCATCGTGCCGCGAAAGCGATCAATCCGCCGTCGAATCCGCCCTTTCCCGGCAGGTGTCGTGGAAGCGCACGCCCATGGCGGCCGTTTCCCCCGTTTCTGGACACCAGGGGTTCACTGTCCGACAATCACCAGCGTGACGTCGTCCTTCGAGTTCCCCACGTACCCCGCGCGGCTGTCCGACGCGGAGCGCGACAAGGCGGTGCAGGTGCTGCGAGACGGCGTCGCGATGGGCCGGCTGTCGCACGACACGTTCGTGCGCCGCATGGAACTCGCGCTCGCCGCGCGCCGTGCCGACGAACTCGCCGCCCTCACCGCCGACCTGCCTCGCGAGAACCGTTTCTCCCGCGTGGTCCTCGGCACCGTCGAGGCCGTCTCCGGATTCACCGTACGGCTGCGCCGGGCCTGGCAGGCCGAGCGGCTGCCCAAGCTGCTGCTGCCGCAGGCGGCGGGCGGCCATCCGCTGCGCATAGGCCGCGACCCCGCCAGCGGGCTGCGCCTGAACCACGAGACCGTCTCCCGCGTACATGCCGAACTGCGCCGGCAGGGCGGCATGTGGGTGCTCAGGGACCTCGGCTCCACCAATGGCACGACGGTCAACGGCCGCCGTGTGGTGGGCGCCGTCGTGGTCCACGAGGGCGACCAGGTCGCCTTCGGGCGGATCGCCTTCCGGCTCGCTGCGCACCAGGAGACGTTTCCGCATTCGAACTGACGCGCCACCGTGGGCCCGTACGGGTTCCGTTCGGGTGAGTCGGGGTGGGGAACGCGGGCCGCCGAGCCGATGGTTCGGGAATGACGTACATCACCCGAGCGACAGCGGCCGCAGGCGCCCTGCTGGCGTCCGTCGGCCTCCTTGCCGCGGGCCCGGCCCAGGCGGCACCCCGTAACGCGTTTCCTCTTCCCGGCAACTGGCTCTACCTCTCCGCCACCCCGGGCGAGACCCAGCCCAGCAACACGCGCGGCAAGCTGCTGCTGTGCGACCCCGTGCCCCTGGGGTTCGCGCAGGCGGCCGAGGCCTGTGCCGAACTCGCGGCCGTCGACGGCGACATCGCGCGCATTCCGCACAGGAAGGTCTTCTGCCCGATGATCTTCGCCCCGGTGACCGTCCACGCGCGCGGGCAGTGGAACGGCCGGCCGGTCGACTACCAGGAGACCTACACCAGCAAGTGCGTCATGGCAGCGCGGACGGGACCGGTGTTCGCCCTGGACAGGTGAGCCCGGCTGTCGGCAGGCGGGTAAGACACGGGCGGCGTGAAGGCCTCACGCCGCCCGCTCCCGGGCCTGCTGGGCCGCCACCAGCACCGTCCTGGACTGGTGCTCCACCTGGTGCTCCAACGGCACCCAGCGGGCTCTGAAACGCCCCGCGAAGGCTTCGCACCAGGAAGCGACGAGCTGTTCCAGCCGGGGTGCCGCCCGGTCGTCCGTCTCCCGCAGCACCCGCAGCAGCATGGCCGCTGCCCGCAGCGGCAGCCGCCGCCCGAAGGCGTCCACACTGCCGACGTACGCCATCGTCGTGCCGGCCGGCGGTGTGTGGGTCCAGTCCTGCGCCAGGCCCGGTATCAGCTCCAGCGCCCACCGGGCCGCCCGCAGCAGCGGACCGTCCGCGCCCTCCAGCCGGGGCAGCGCCTCGGCGAGCACCCGCTCCACCTCCAGCGAGTCCCGCAGCAGCCGCTGTGCCAGCCGGCGTATCGCCGCCGCCGGCGCCGGGTGCGGCGCCGGGTCGTCCACCAGGTCGCTGGCCCACATCGGGACCTCCACGACGGCCGTCAGACCGCCGTAGCGGTGCGTGTGGTACCAGGTGCTGTGCCGCGCGTCGTCCGGCATGCTCGGGTACGCGACGCCCGTCTCCGGGCCGGGCATCACATGCACCCCGGGCCCGGAGGCCGGCCAGCCCGCGGCGTCCGAGGCACCCGCCTCCACCGGGATGTGCAGTTCCGCCGCGGACTTGGCGAACGGCTCGGCGAGGCCCGGCACGTCCTTCGTCAACTGCACCCAGCTGCCGCCCAGATCGGTGCCGTGCAGCGTCACCTGGAGATAGGGCCGCAGTTCGTCGATCACCCCGGTCAGGGTCCGGGTCTCGGGCGGCAGCCGGTCCGGCGGCAGTACCGCCGGCGACCACTCGGGCTGCTCCGCGCCCGTCGGCCGGTAGAAGCCGAGGTGGTAGTCGAGCAGGCTGCGCGGCGCCGGGGTCACATGCAGGCTCGCGCCGTCCGGGTCCGCGCACAGCAGGAAGTGCCAGGAGGTGCCGGCCCGCAACTCCCGCTCGGCCAGCACCCGCTCGGCCAGCACCCGGAGGGTGGAGCCGCCGGTCGGCTCGTTGGCGTGGGCGCCCGCGACGACCAGCACCGCACGCCGGGCGTGCCCCACGGACAGCAGGTGCAGGGGCCGGCCGGCCCGCGAGACGCCCACCTGTCTGAGCGCGCACAGCCCGGGCTGCTGAGCGGCCAACGCCCGGGCGGAGGCGACCAGTTCGGGAACGCTGGGGTAGCGCAGCTCCGGCAGGAGACTCACCCCCGACTTGTCCGCCCGGCTTCGCCCTCCCAGTGCCGCACGGCATGGGTGAACTGTCAAGCACTCGACGGGGGAGGCTCCAGGGGGCGCCCGGACGCACTCCCGGACCGCGGTCGGCCGCCGTGCTCCGGGTACTCACTGCTGGTGCAGGCCGCGTCCCGCGAGCGTCAGGAACACCTCGCCGACCGCTTCCGACAGCGTCGGGTGCGCGTGCACGTGCCGGGCCACGTCCGAGGGCTGGGCGTCCCAGCCGACGATCAGCTGGCTCTCGGCGATCATCTCCGACACATGGGGGCCCACCAGGTGCACCCCGAGCACCTGCCCGCCGCCGGCCTCGGCCACGACCTTCACCATGCCGCCCTGCCCGTGCACCATGCCCTTGGCGACGGCGGTCAGCGGCATCGTGTTGACCTCGACCTCGTGCCCACGCGCGCGTGCCTCCGCCTCGCCGAGCCCCACGGACGCGGTCTGCGGCGACGAGTACGTCACCCGGGGCACCGCCGCGTACTCGACCGCCGGCGACGACATCCCCGCCAGTGTCTCGGCCACCAGCAGACCCTCCGCGAACGAGGCGTGCGCCAGGCCGAGCGAGGGCGGCGGCAGCAGGTCGCCCACGACATGCATCCCCGGTACGGCCGTCTCCAGCCGGCTCCAGTCCGCCGGTGCGACGAACCCGCGCTCGTCCGTCGTCAGACCGGCGGCGGCCAGGTCCAGGCCCTCGGTGACCGGGGCCCGGCCGACGGCCACCAGCAGCCGCTCCGCCTCCACTACCCGGGTCTCTCCGCGCGCGGTGCGCACGCGCGCGCGTATGCCGTCCTCCAGTACCTCCGCGTCCAGCAGCCGCGCGCCCGCCTGCACGTCGATGCCCCGCTTCTTCAGGCCGCGCGTCAGATGACGGCTCACCTCGGCGTCCTCCAGCGGCACGATCCGGTCGGCGGCCTCCACCAGGGTGACCTGCGCGCCCATCGACCGGTGGAAGGAGGCGTACTCCACGCCGATCGCGCCCCCGCCCAGCACCAGCACGGAGGCGGGGAGCCCCGGCGCGAACAGCGCGTCGTCGCTGGTCACCACGCGCCGGCCGTCCGGCGAGAGCCCCGGGAGCATGCGCGGGCGTGAGCCGGTCGCGAGGACGATCCCACGGTGCGCGATGAAGTCGCGCACGCCGAGCGCGGGTTCGTTGTGCACATCCTCGACGCGTACGGCGCGCGGCCCTGTGAGCCGCGCGCTGCCTCGGACCACCCGCACGCCTGCATGCGCAAGATGAGCCTCCACCCCTTGGTGATTGCGCGCCACGATGTCGTCCCGGGTGGCCACCAGCGCCGGCCAGTCCACGGAGTCCAGCGTGGCCTTCACGCCCCAGCGTTCGCGGGCCTCGGCGATGCCGTCGACGAGTTCGGCGGCGTGCAGCATCGCCTTGCTCGGGATGCAGCCCCGGTGCAGACAGGTCCCGCCGACCTTGTCGCGTTCGACGAGTACGACGTCGAGACCGAGGGAGGCGGCGCGCAGGGCGGTGCTGTACCCGCCCGTGCCCCCGCCGATGACGATGACATCCGGTGTGTTGATGCTCATGGCCCCACCCTCCGTCCATCCCTTGCCATGAGTCCAAGGCAATGTTCTTGTAGAATCCATGCAGGATCTTCATGGGAGGGTGCGGAGTTGAGCCTGCGGCAGATGGAGTACTTCCTGACGGTCGTCCAGGAGGCGTCCTTCACGCGCGCGGCGGACGCCCTGCACGTCACCCAGCCCGCGCTCTCGCACCAGATCAAGGCGCTGGAGAAGTCGGTCGGAGGCGCCCTGCTGGAGCGGTTGCCGCGCGGAGTGCGCCTCACCCCGATGGGCCGCGCATTCCTGCCGCACGCCGAACTCGCCGTCCGCAGCGCCTCCCAGGCCCGACGCGCGGCCCGCGCCGCCGCCGGCGCCGAGGGCGGCGAACTGCACGTCGCGGCCCTGCACTCCATCGCCGTCGGCGCCCTGCCCGACGTCTTCGCCCGCTGGCGCGCGAGGCACCCGCAGGTCCTGCTGCGCCTGCACGAGTACGCCACCACCGAGGCCCTGGAGGAGGCCGTGCAGCGCGGCACCGCCGACCTCGCCGTGGGCCCCGCACCCGCCGACCCGCCCGGCACCGTCGTCCCGGTCGGCGAGGAGGAACTGGTCCTCGTGGTGCCGTTCGACGACCGTCTCGCAGGCCGTACGACCGTGACGCTGCCGGAACTCGCCGACCGCGCCTGGATCCGCTGCGCCATGGAACCCGTCGTCCACGGCGAGCGCTTCCTCGACTGGGCGTGCGGCAAGGCCGGGTTCAGACCGCGGACCGCGGTGTGGACCGAGCACACCTCGACGGCCGTGCGCATGGCCGCCGCCGGGGTGGGGGTGTGCGCCGCGCCCGCCCACATCGTGCGCGGTGCCGTCGGCGAGGACTGCGTGCTCCTCACCCCCGACCCGCCCTGGAAGCGCGCCCTGAGCGTCTACGCGCGCGCGGCGCCCACCGGGGCCGCCGAGGCCTTCGTGGACCTCCTGCGCGCCGTCTGGCCCTCCCTCGGAGCGCCGCCACCCGCGCGTGGGTACGAGGACTGCGAGCTGCCCGCCTGAGCCTCCTCAGGCATCCTGGACCCGCTCCAGCAGAACCACCGGGAGCCGTTCGAAGAGGTCCGCCACGCGCGCGTGCCCGGTGAACTCCCGCTCCGGCGTCAGCACGTCCGCCCACCGTCCCGGTGGCAGTGGCAGCCGCGTCTCCCGCCAGCCCCCCGCCTCCGCCAGCTGCAGCGACAGGCGCGTCACCGCCGTCACGACCTCCCCGGAGCGCACGAACGCCGTACAGTGCTGCGCCGCCGGACCCTCGGCCTCCAGCGGCGCGTACGTCGCCGCCGCGCCGAAGGCCTCGGCCCTGCGGGCACGCAGCCGCAGCGCCGCCGCCGTCAGGGCGTTCTTCTCGCCGGGCGCTTCCGGCGGGAACGCCGCCGGCCGCCGGTTGTCCGGGTCCACCAGCGCCCGGTACTCGCCCTCCGTGCCCTGGTACACGTCCGGCACCCCCGGCATCGTCAGATGGACCAGCGCGGTCCCGAGGACGTTCGCCCGGATGTGCGGCTCCAGCGCCCTGCGGAAGGCGGCCACGCGCTCCCCGGGTGGTCCGCACGGCCCGGCCGTGACGAAAGCCGCCACCGCCTCCTCGTACGGCGGCTCCTGCTCCGTCCAGCTCGTGTACATGCCCGCCTCCCGCACATGCTTCAGCAGCGCCCCCTGGACCCGCTCCGCCTGCGCCGGTCCCAGCCCGAACACCGTCTGCCAGGCCGCCCAGGCCAGCTGCCCGTCCGGTGCGCCCTCCTCGGGCAGGGTCACCTCGGCGAGCAACTCCGCCCAGCGGCCGGGGCACTCGGTGAGCACGGCCAGTGCCGCGCGCACGTCGGTGCTGCGCTTGGTGTCGTGGGTGGAGACGACCGTGCCGGTGAGCGGCCACTCGCGCTGCACGCGCGCGCAGTACGCGTGGAAGTCCTCCGGGGACACGCCGGGGCTGCCCGGGTCGCCGCCCACCTCGGTCGCCGACAGCAGGGGCACATAGCGGTAGAACGCCGTGTCCTCCACGGACTTGGCGCGCAGCGCCGACGCGGTCTGCGCGAACCGGGTGCGGAACTCCAGCCGGTCGGCGTGGTCCGGTGCCGAAGGTTCACCGGGCGCCTCGACCAGCAGCCGGCGCACGATGCCGACGGCTTCGGCCTCCTCGGGCACCACGAAGGCCAGCCGGGCCTCCTCGGCGGCCTGCTCGGTGAGGACGGCGCAGGCGTCACCGGAGGCGTAGGGCCGGTAGACGCGCAGCCGTACCAGCAGTTCCTCCGCGGCCGTGCGCAGCGCCCAGGGCGCCCGGTCGCGCAGCGTGAGGTCCGACGAGGCGGCGCACAGCCGGGCGGCCACCCGGGTGAGCCGGTCGGTCTCGGCGGCCAGCTCGTGCGTGAGCACCTTGTAGGCGGCCCGCCGCACCGTGGCCTCCCAGTTGCCGCCCCGGTCCGTCTGCGGCGCCGCGAACGCCCGGTACCGCCCGAGCAGTTCGTACGCCCCGGCGCGGTCCGTGAACAGGCCGTCGACCTGGCGCAGGGCGTCGTAGCCCGTGGTGCCCGCGACGGGCCAGGAGGCCGGCAGCCGCTCGCCGTCGGCGAGGATCTTCTCCACGACCGTCCAGCGCCCGCCACTCGCCTCGTGCAGGCGCTCCAGATAGCCGTCGGGGTCCGCGAGTCCGTCCGGATGGTCGATCCGCAGCCCGTCGAGCACGCCCTCCGCCAGCAGCTGGAGGATCTTGGCGTGGGTGGCCTCGAACACCTCGGGGTCCTCCACGCGCACCCCGATCAGCTCCGAGATGCTGAAGAAGCGCCGGTAGTTCAGCTCGGTGCGGGCGAGCCGCCACCACACCGGGCGGTACCACTGCGCGTCCAGCAGCCGGGGCAGCGGCAGGTCCTCGGTGCCCGCGCGGAGGGGGAAGGCGTGGTCGTGGTAGCGCAGGACGTCTCCGTCGACGACGAGGCGGTCCAGCTCCGAGCCGAGCGGACCGCCGAGCACGGGCAGCAGCACCCGTCCGCCCTGCGCCTCCCAGTCGATGTCGAACCAGCGCGCGTACGGCGAGCCGGGCCCCTCGCGCAGCACCTCCCACAGCGCGCGGTTGTGCCGGGGGACCATGGCCATGTGGTTCGGCACGATGTCCACCACGAGGCCCAGGCCGTGCTCCCGCGCGGTGTGCGCCAGCGCGCGCAGCCCCTCCTCACCGCCCAGTTCCTCGCGCACGCGCGCGTGGTCCACCACGTCGTAGCCGTGCGCGGAGCCCGGGACGGCCTCCAGGACGGGGGACAGGTGCAGGTGCGAGACGCCGAGCGACGCCAGGTACGGTACGGCCGCCGCGGCGGCGGCGAACGGGAACGCGGGCTGGAGTTGCAGCCGGTAGGTGGCCGTGGGCACGTCCGGTCGGGGTCGCGCAGAGGTCATGGAAACCTACGTACCCAGCCCGCCGTCTTTCGTGTCATCGACCCCTGCACGGACCCACGCACGCGTGCCTAGCTTCGAGTGATGGGAAGAAGGGAACGGCCCCGGGGACGGCGCGGCACGCTGGACACCTACCGCGAGGTGATCGGCCTGACCGGGCCGCTGCTGCCGGGCGTGTCGTTCCTGGGGCGGCTGCCGACGGCCACCATCCAGTTCGGCAGTGTGCTGCTCGTCGCCCGGACGAGCGGTTCGCCGGCCGCCGCGGGACTGACCGGCGGCGCGCTCGCCCTCGGCCAGGTGGCCTGCGGGCCACTGGTGGGCCGGCTCGCCGACCGGCACGGCCAGCGGACGGTCGTGCTCGTGTTCTCGCTCGCCAACGCGCTCGCGGTGGCCGCCCTGGTCACCGGCGCCCTCGCCGGCCTGCCCACACCCGTCCTGGCCCTCCTGGGGGCCGCGGCCGGCGCCACCGTGCCGCTCGTCGGCCCGCTGGCCCGCACCCGCCTGGTTGCGCTCGCCCGCCGCTGCGGCGCCCCCGAGCCCACCGTCGGCGCCGCGCTCTCCTTCGAGAGCACCCTGGACGAGCTGTCCTTCGTCCTCGGCCCGGCCCTGGTCGGCCTGGCCGCCGTCCTCGCCCACCCGGCGTACGCACTGGGCGGCGCGGCCCTCCTGGTGGCCACCTGCGGCACCGGCTTCGCCCTGCACCCGACCGCCCGGGCGGTCCGGCCCGGCGCGGCACGCGCGCGTACCGCTTCCGCGTCACCCGCCCCCATGCCCCGTTCCGTCCACGCCCTGCGCGCGGCCCTCGCCCTCCAGGGCGCCATGTTCGGCGCCTGCCAGGCCGGGATCACGGCGCTCACGGCCCGGCTCGGGCAGGAGGACCAGGCCGGGCTCGTGTACGCCGCCATGGGCGTGATGAGCGCCGTGGCGGGGCTCGCCATGGCCGCCGTACCGGCACGCCTCGGGCTCCCGGCGCGCTGGCGGCTGGCGACGGGCGCCGCCTTCGCGCTGTCCCTGCCGCTGCTGCGCACGGACGGCCTGCCGGGCCTGTACTCCGTCGTCACCGTCCTCGGGACCGCCTACGCCCCGCACCTCGTCACGGTGTTCGGGCTGACCGAGCGCACGGTGCCGCCGTCCCGGCTGTCCGAGGCGATGGCGTGCGCGACGAGCGCCCTGGTCGGGGGCCAGGCCTTCGCGGTCGCGGTCACCGGCCGCCTGGCCGAGTCCTACGGCCCCTCGGCGGCGTTCGCCGCGGCGAGCACGGCCGCCGCGCTCGCCTGCGCCATCGCCCTGACGGCCCGCCCGACGACGTACGCGGGACAGCCGGAAGATGCCCTCCACGCGCGCGCGTGCGACGAGCAGGCGCGCACGACCCCCTGAACGGGGGCCGTACGTGAGGGTCAGGCGGGCCGCTGCAGCACCGTCAGGCTGCGGTCCGGCAGAGTGATCCGTTCGCCCGCCGCGACCTTGCCTCCCGTCCCCGGCGGGACCCCCTCCGGGCGGGCCGTGTCGACGACCACCTGCCACTGCCGCCCGTGGTCGACCGGCACCAGGAAGTCCAGCGGCCCGGGCGAGGCGTTGAACATGAGCAGGAAGGAGTCGTCGGTGATCCGCTCCCCGCGCGGACCGGGTTCGGAGATCGCGTTGCCGTTCAGGAACACCGTCAGCGCGGACGCCTGCGCCGAGTCCCAGTCCCGCTGGGCCATCTCGCCGCCCTCGGGGGTGAACCAGGCGATGTCGGACAGCTCGTCGTGGGTGCCCTCCACCGGCCGCCCGTGGAAGAAGCGCCGTCGGCGCAGGACCGGGTGGTCGCGGCGCAGCCAGACCATCGCGCGGACGAACTCCAGCAGGTCGCCGCCGTCCTCGGGCCACGCCACCCAGGACACCTCGCTGTCCTGGCAGTAGGCGTTGTTGTTGCCGCGCTGGGTGCGGGCGAACTCGTCGCCGTGGCTGAGCATCGGCACGCCCTGGGACAGCATCAGCGTGGCGAGGAAGTTCCGCATCTGGCGGGCGCGCAGCCCGAGCACGCCCGGGTCGTCGGTCTCGCCCTCCGCCCCGCAGTTCCAGGAGCGGTTGTGGCTCTCTCCGTCCCGGTTGTCCTCGCCGTTGGCCCGGTTGTGCTTGTCGTTGTACGCGACGAGGTCGTGCAGGGTGAAGCCGTCGTGGCAGGTCACGAAGTTGATGGAGGCGAGCGGGCGGCGTCCGTCGTCCTGGTAGAGGTCCGAGGAGCCGGTCAGCCGGGAGGCGAACTCCGCGAGCGCCCGCGGCTCGCCCCGCCACAGGTCCCGGACGGTGTCGCGGTACTTGCCGTTCCACTCGGTCCACAGCGGCGGGAAGTTGCCCACCTGGTAGCCGCCCTCGCCCACGTCCCACGGCTCGGCGATCAGCTTCACCTGGGAGACCACCGGGTCCTGCTGCACCAGGTCGAAGAACGACGACAGCCGGTCCACCTCGTGGAACTGCCGGGCGAGCGTCGCCGCGAGGTCGAAACGGAAGCCGTCGACGTGCATCTCGGTGACCCAGTACCGCAGCGAGTCCATGATCAGCTGGAGCACGTGCGGGGACCGCATCAGCAGCGAGTTCCCGGTGCCCGTGGTGTCCGTGTAGTAGCGCGGATCGTCCGCGAGCCGGTAGTACGACGGATTGTCGAGGCCCTTGAAGGACAGCGTCGGGCCCAGATGGTTGCCCTCGGCGGTGTGGTTGTAGACCACGTCCAGGATGACCTCGATCCCGGCCTCGTGCAGCGCCCGGACCGCCGACTTGAACTCCAGGACCTGCTGGCCGCGGTCGCCCCAGGAGGCGTACGTGTTGTGCGGGGCGAAGAAACCGACGGTGTTGTAGCCCCAGTAGTTGTTCAGGCCCATGTCGACCAGCCGGTGGTCGTTCACGAACTGGTGGACGGGCATCAGCTCCAGCGCCGTCACCCCGAGCCTGGTCAGGTGGTCGATGATCGCCGGATGGGCGAGGGCCGCGTACGTGCCGCGCAGTTCCTCCGGGAGCCCCGGGTGGCGCATGGTCAGGCCCTTCACATGGGCCTCGTAGATCACCGTGTGGTGGTACTCGGTGCGCGGGGGCCGGTCGTCGCCCCAGTCGAAGTACGGGTTGATCACCACCGAGGTCATGGTGTGCGGCGCCGAGTCCAGGTCGTTGCGCCGGTCGGGGGCGCCGAAGTGGTAGCCGTACACCTCCTCGCCCCACCGGACGGCCCCGCTGATCGCCTTCGCGTACGGGTCGAGCAGCAGCTTCGCGGAATTGCAGCGCAGCCCGCGCTCGGGGGCGTACGGGCCGTGCCCCCGGAACCCGTACCGCTGTCCCGGCATGACGCCCGGCACGTACGCGTGCCGCACGAACGCGTCGCTCTCGCGCAGTTCCACCGCCGTCTCCGAGCCGTCATCGTGCAGCAGACACAGCTCTACTCGGTCCGCGGCCTCCGTGAAGACCGCGAAATTGGTTCCGGCGCCGTCATAGGTGGCGCCGAGCGGATACGCCTCTCCAGGCCAGACCTGCATGGACACGACTCTTCCAGGTGTGCCGCCCCGCCGGGGGCGCGTTGGGCGTGAGTCTCCTCGAAAGTGAGGGAACCTCCTGTGACTTACGCCCCTCTTACCGGCCGACCAGTGCATACGGCGACTCGACCACCTGCCGTGTGCCGAACCAGTGGGGCAGACACGTACTCCCGTGGAAGTTGGGGGAGTAGGGGGAAGATGTGCGCGAGATAGTGCACCGCCATCTGGGCAAGATGGTGGCCGGTGCGGCCCTGGCGGTGGCGGGGACCGCCGCGATGGTCGCGATCACCCTGCCCGGCACGGCAGGGGCGGACGAAACGGGAGGAACCAAGGGCGGTGGCACCGGCGCCGCGCAGGTGGCGGGTCAGGGGCCGGACGGGGCCCCGCCGGGTGTGGTGGAGCAGGCGCCCGCCGAGGGCAGGAAGGGCACGGGCCGCGACCCGCTGACCGACGACGAGATCCAGCGGGTCGAGAAGATCGCCCTGAACCAGCAGCTGCTCCATACGGGCGAGAACGTCGACGGAGGCCGCGGTCCGCAGCGCCTCAGCGTGGACCTGGCCGACCCGGATACGGACGAACTGGACGACCCGAACGCGCCGCGCCAGGCCGTCGTGACCTTCTACGACTACAAGACCGACTCGCTCGTCACCAAGACGGTCGACCTGGGGACCGGCAAGGTCGAGCGGACTGTCGTCAGCCAGGGCGTCCAGCCGCCGCTGAGCCGTGCCGAGAACGCCGAGGCGGCCAAGCTGCTGATCGCCGACCCGCTGGGCGCGGGCCTCAAGGCGGACTACAAGGACGCCACCGGCCACGAACTGACCTCCCCGGACCAGCTCCAGCTCGACGGTGCGGTGTTCCGAGCCGTCCCCGGCGCCCAGCCCGCCGCTCTCGACAAGTGCGGCGAGCACCGCTGTGTGCGGCTGTTCCCGAAGGTCAAGAACGGCCCGTGGATCGACGCCCGGTCGCTGATCGTCGACCTGAGCGCCCGCAAGGTCGCCAAGCTCGACCGCCACTGAGCGGCAGCCGTCAGTTCACTTTTCCCACTTGCTTCTCCTGTAGGGGAGTCACTTCGTCATGCGCGTACAGCGTTCGATCAGCGGCGTCCGGCCGCGGAGAATCAGCCGCACCCGCACCCGGGCAGCCGTCGGTCTCACCGTGGCAGCACTCACCGCCGGTGTGACGGCCGGCGCGGGGCCGGCCGTCGCCCAGCCCAAGACCGCCGCCGCGGCGGCCGCCGACTGCAGCGCCGCCTACAAGATCGAGCAGAAGCTCTCCACCGGCACCACCTGGCGCATGTGCTGGCGCTACGACAGCAAGGCCGGCCTCGTCCTGGAGAACGTCTCCTACCAGCCCAAGGGGGAGTCGAAGCCGATCAAGGTCCTCAACAGCGGCCGCCTCGCCCAGATCGACGTCCCCTACGACGACGGCAGCGTCGAGTACGACGACCTGACCGGCTTCGGCTTCGCCCAGGGCCTGGTGGACCTGGCGCCGGGCGAATGTCCCGGCGGCACCATCAAGACCGTCCGCGTCCCGGACGGTGACCCGGAGCACCCGAACGTCAAGGGCCTGTGCACGACCACCCGTTCGCGCGGTCATGCCTACCGTATGCAGGGCGACACCGCGAACAAGGTCTTCCAGACGCAGGGCAAGGACCTGCTCGTGTACACGGTCAACAAGGTCGGCTGGTACGAGTACATGACCGAGTGGCGCTTCCAGGACGACGGCACGATCAACATGAACGTCGGAGCCACCGGCAGCCTCTCCTTCGAGGACTACGACGCCGGCGACGGCCGCGGCTGGCCCATCGGCAAGGGCGCCAAGGCCTACGCCACCAGCCACAGCCACAACGTCTTCTGGCGGCTGGACTTCGGCCTCGACGGCTCCTCCAAGACGAACGTCGAGCAGTACGACTCGGCCGTCACCGCGCCCGCCCACGGACAGCAGGCCCCGACCAACAAGACCACCCGCACCAAGGTCACCAAGGAGCTCGCGGGCGACTCCAAGACCTATCGCTGGTGGCGAGTGGTCAGCGAGACCGGCAAGAACAAGGACGGGCACGCCCGTTCGTACGAGATCGTCCCCGGTCCGACCACGAAGTACCCGGGGCGCAGCTTCACCAGGCACGACGTGTACTTCACCGAGTACAACAAGTGCGAGCAGTTCGCCAGCAACAATCCGAGCTGCCCTCGCGGTTATGCCACGTCCGTCGACAAGTGGGTCAACGGCCAGCCCCTCACACACCCCGTCGTCTGGATGAATGTGGGCTTCCACCACATAGCCCGGGACGAGGACCAGCAGCCCATGCCCATTCACTGGCAGGGCTTCGCCATCGCCCCGAGGGACGTCACGGCTATGAATCCGCTCACTCCCGACGAGCTGGCGTGGCAGAACGGTCATTGGCGGCCGCGTAGTTGAGAAACCGACCTGTCCATCCGGCTGCATCGCCGACCGCTCCCGGAGTACCCTTCCTTGATCGTTGAGACGGGGAAGGCCCGGGGTGGCGGAAGGCGGTGCACGGGTGGGCTCGGGAGGGCTGGAGCTGCCCCCTGGTGACGAGGGTCACGAGGGGAACTCCACAGACGTCCCGCCCGGTGCGGTGTCCCTGGCCCGGCCGATGGACGCGGCGGGGTCCATCGGGCCGGAACTGGACTGGGACGCCGACGCCTGGCTGGAAGTGCGCACCCGCGCCCAGCGGGCGGGCCGGGCCTACATCTGGCTGAACCTCGTGGAACAGCGGCTGCGCACGGTCGTGGCCGCCGTGCTGCGCCCCATCTACGAACCCGTCCACGGGGACGACTGGGTGGTGGCCGCGGCCGGACCCGCCGGACAGGAATGGGTGCAGCGCGCCGTCGCCGTACGCGAGGTCAGCCGCCGCAAGGGCTACTTGCTCGACCCGGCCGACGACAACGTGCTCAGCTTCCTCACCCTCCCGCAGCTGCGCGAGCTGATGGTGCAGCACTGGCCGTGCTTCGAGCCGTACTTCGATGAGCGCCGCGACCTCGAACTCGCTCTGGACGAGCTGGAAGTGACCCGCAACGTCGTCTCCCGCAACCGGGCCCTGTCCGAGGCCGTCCTGAACCAGGCCGAGCGGGCCTCGGCCCGGCTGCTGGAGATGCTCGGTGCGGGCGGTGACGTCCCCTCCGCGCGCCGGCTGCCCGTCGACGCGGTCGAGGACCTGGTCGGCGACCGGTACGCGGACGTGGTCGCCGTCCACCCCGACCGGGTGCGGCTCCAGCGCCAGTTCCCGGCCGAGGACATCTTCGGGGGCGCCCGCCGGCTCGACGCCATCGGCATCGGCCTCAACCTGCTGGTGCAGAACTTCTCCGGCCGGCGCCTGGTCCGCCTCGCCGAGTCCGGCTGCCGGGTGCGGCTCCTCTTCCTCAACCCGGCCTCCAGCGCGGTGAAGCGCCGCGAGCGCGAACTCGGGATGAAACGGGGCGAACTGAGCCGGTCCGTCGAGATGAACATCCTGCACATGCGCCGGGTGCGGTCCCGGCTGCGCGACCCCGGCGCCTTCGAGATCCAGGTCTACGACGAGACGCCCCGCTTCACCGCCTACCTCGTGGACGGAGACGGCGCCGACGGCATCGCCGTGGTGCAGTCCTATCTGCGCGGGGCGCGCGGGATGGAGTCGCCGGTGCTGGTGCTGCGCAACGGCAGCCGGCTGGTCAAGTCGGACGATGTGCTCGAAGGTGGACTATTCCCGACATACCGCGAGGAATTCGAGCTGTCCTGGGTGGATTCGCGCCCGGTGTCCTGAGCCGTCCGGCCCGGCAAGCGGAACGCGGTCCTCGGATTGTCAGTGCCCCATGCGATGGTGGAGGCCACTGGGGGAAAGCACCACCAAGAAGGGGGGCCGCCCATGGGCTGGCACCGGGAGCTGCTGATCGGCTTCGACCTGGAGACGACCGGGACCGATCCGCGCGAGGCGCGCATCGTCACCGGCGCGGTGATCGAGGTCAGGGCCGGTGAGCCCATGGGGCGCCGGGAATGGCTGGCGGATCCGGGCGTGGAGATCCCGGCCGACGCGGTGGCGGTGCACGGCATCAGCAACGCACGCGCGGCGGCCGAGGGCCGCCCGGCCGACGAGGTGGCCGACGCCATCGCGGATGTGCTGGTCTCCTACTGGAAGACGGGAGTGCCGGTCGTCGCCTACAACGCGGCCTTCGACCTGACCCTGCTCTCCGCCGAACTGCGTCGGTACGGCCTGCCGTCCCTCTCCGACCGGCTCGGCGGCCTCGACCCGGCGCCGGTCGTCGACCCGTACACCATCGACCGCTGGGTCGACCGCTACCGCCGCGGCAAGCGGAACCTGGAAGCGGTCTGCGCCGAATACGGCATAGTCCTCGACTCGGCCCACAACGCCTCGGCCGACGCCCTCGCCGCGGCCCGCCTCGCCTCCGCGATAGCCGACCGCCACCCGAAGATCGCATCCCTGGGCCCGGCGGAACTGCACCGGCGGCAGATCGAGTGGTACGCCGAGTGGGCGGCGGACTTCCAGGCGTTCCTGCGCCGCAAGGGGGATGCGGAGGCGGTGGTGGACGGCGTGTGGCCGCTGTGGGAGCCGGCGGAGAGCCGGCCTGCGTAGGCTGCAGGGCGCAAGCGGCACCCCGTCAGTGCCGGGCTGCGCGACTCCCCGGCCTCAGCACCGACATCGGGCGTCTGAAGGACGCCGGAGCGTGCAGCAACCTCAGAACGAACACCACCGCACCGTCTCATCCCCGTCCCGCAACGACGCCACCCGCCGGCGAAACTCGGCCAGCGCCTTCGGATTGCTCGGCGCATGCTGCGCAACCCACGCACAGCTGGCCGTCTCGCGAGCCCCGCGGAGCACCCCGCAGCCCTCCCACTCCCGCACGTCCCAGCCGTAGGCCTCGGTGAAGGAGTCGTACGCCTCGGCGGGCAGGCCGTAGCGGTCGCGGGAGAGGGCCATGACCACCAGGTCGTGCTCGCGCAGGTCGGCGGAGAAGGTCTCCAGGTCGACCAGGACCGGACCCTCGGGGCCTATGTGCACATTGCGGGGCAGCGCGTCGCCATGGATCGGCCCCGGCGTCAGATGCGGCGTCAGCGCTGCCGCGGCCGCCGCGAAGCCGTCCCGGCGCGCACGCAGATACGCCACGTCCTCGGGGTCGATCGCTTCGCCCGCGAGCCGCAGCCAGCGCTCCACACCGCCCAGCAGTTCGCGGGGCGGGAGAGGGAAAGGGGGAGAGGGAAGTGCGTGCACGATCCGCAGCAGCCGGGCCAGATCACGCGGCTCGGCCGGTCGTACCGGGTCGGGCAGCCGGTGCCACACGGTCACCGGGTGCCCCTCGACCAGCAGCGGCTCGGGCTCGGCCGCCCGCACCGCGGGCACGTCCGCCCCGGCCAGCCAGCCGGCGATGTCCAGCTCGCGCCGGGCCCGCTCCAGCAGTTCGGCGTCGCGGCCCACCTTGACCACCAGGTCACCGGCGGCGAACACCGCGTTCTCACCGAGGGCGAGGAGTCGTGCGTCCCGTGCCCGGCCCGGCAGCACCTTCGCCGCGGCCAGTACGTCCCGCGCCCGTGCCTCGTCCATCGTCCGCCTCCGTGCCGTTCTTCCCGTGCCGTGCGTGTCCGGTCTTCGGCCAGTCTCGCATTCGCACAGGTCGGACCGTGTGCGCGGGCCCTTGACGAGGTTCCGCCCCTTCACGACCATGAACACGCCAACCGGACCTGGCAAAGGGGCTGATTCCGTGACATCTATGGCCGCAGCGACACGACCGGCCGGACGCGCCGCCGGACGCACGGCAGGACGTGCGGCCGGTCACGGCGCCTGGTTCCTGGTCCTGCCCGCCCTGATCCCGATCCTCGTCCTGAGCGTGGGCCCGCTGCTGTACGGCATCCTGCTGGCGTTCACCGACGCCCAGTCCGGCCGGACCGCGGCCACCCGGTGGATCGGCACCCTCAACTTCCGGGACCTGTGGCACGACACGCTGTTCTGGGAGTCGTTCCGGATCGGGCTGGTGTGGGCGGTCGGCGTGACCGTGCCCCAGTTCCTGCTGGCCCTCGGCCTCGCTCTCCTGCTCAACGAGGAGTTACGGCTGCGCCGGCTCGCCCGCGCCCTCGCGATCGTTCCGTGGGCCATGCCCGAGGTCGTCGTCGGCATCATGTGGCGGCTGGTCTACAACCCGGACGCGGGTGTGCTCAACGAGACCTTGCGCGACCTGGGCCTCGGCGACGGCCGGGACTGGCTCAGCAGCCTCGCCACCGCGCTGCCCGCCGTCATCGTCGTCGGCATCTGGGCGGGCATGCCGCAGACCACGGTCGCCCTGCTCGCCGGGCTGCAGAACACCCCGCGCGAACTGCACGAGGCGGCGGCCGTGGACGGCGCCGGCGCCTGGCGCCGCTTCCGCACGGTCACCTGGCCCGCCCTCAGACCGGTGGCCCTGGCCATCACCGCCCTCAATCTCATCTGGAACGTCAACTCCTTCGCCCTGGTGTACGTGCTGACGAACGGCGGGCCCGGCGGAAAGACCCGGCTGCCCATGCTGTTCGCCTACGAAGAGGCCTTCCGCTACGGTCAGTTCGGATACGCGGCGGCGATGGGATGCGTGCTGGTCGCGGTGGTCTCGATCCTGCTCGCGGTGTTCCTGGCGGGCCGGCTGCGGGGCGGTGAGGACGCATGAGGACCCGCCCCGCGGCGCGCGCCGGCCAGTACGCCGCCCTGCTCGCCTACCTCGTCTTCCTGGCCTTCCCGCTCCTGTGGCTGCTGTCCACCGCGTTCAAGTCACCGCGCGAGCTGGGCAGTCTCCATCCCTCCTGGATCCCGCGCCACCCCACCCCGGGCAACTTCCGGCAGGCCTTCGACGAGCAGCCGCTGCTGCACGCCGCCCTCAACTCCCTGCTCGTGGCGCTCGGAGCCACCCTCATCGCCGTACTGCTCGCGACACCGATGGCCTACGTCATGGCGCGGCACCGCTCCCCGCTGTCCCGGGCGGCGACCGGATGGGTGGTGGTCAGTCAGGCGTTTCCGTTCGTGCTGGTGATCATCCCGCTGTTCCTGGTGCTGAAGCACCTGCGGCTGATCGACTCCCTGTTCGGGCTGGTCCTGGTGTACGTGGTGTGGGCGCTGCCGTTCGCGCTGTGGATGCTCACGGGCTACGTCAGGGCCGTGCCCGCCGAGCTGGAGGAGGCGGCGGCCGTCGACGGGGCCGGGCGGCTCAGGACCCTGGTGTCGGTGACGGCGCCGCTGCTCGCGCCGGGGATCGCGGCGACGGCGCTGTTCGCGTTCGTCACCGCGTGGAACGAGTTCTTCTTCGCGCTCGTGCTGCTGAAGAGTCCGGGCAGGCAGACCCTCCCGGTCGTCCTCACCCACTTCATCGGCGCGGAGGGTGTCGCCGACCTCGGCCCGCTGGCCGCGGCCGCGTTCCTCGCCACGCTGCCCTCCCTGCTCCTGTTCGCCCTCATCCAACGGCGGATCACGGGCGGGCTGCTCGCCGGGGCGGTGAAGAGCTGATGCGGACCAGAGCCGTCGCGGCGCTCGTCGTACTCCTCCTGCTCCTCGCGGGCTGCTCGTCGGGAGGCGGCCGGCAGGGCGGGCCGATCACCCTGCGCTTCCAGTCCCTGGCCTGGCAGCAGGAGTCCGTCGCCGCCAACCGGGAACTGGTGAAGGAGTGGAACGCGACCCACCCAGAGGTGAAGGTCGAGTACATCCAGGGGAGTTGGGACAGCGTCCATGACCAGCTGCTCACCTCCTTCGAGGGCGGCGAGGCCCCGGACGTCATCCACGACGCCTCCGACGACCTCGCCGACTTCGCCTACGGCGGCTACCTCGCGGACCTCACCGGCCTGCTGTCGGCCCGGCTCAAGTCCGGTATTCCGCAGCGAAGTTGGGAGACGGCGACCTTCGGGGACGGGATCTACGGCGTGCCCTTCCTCCAGGAGCCCCGGGTGCTGATCGCGAACGCGGCCTGGCTGCGCAGGTCAGGGGTCCGCATACCGACACCCGGACACCCCTGGAGCTGGGCGGAGTTCCGGCAGATCACCGGGCAGCTCGGCGGCGACGGGAAGTACGGCGTGGCCTGGCCGCTGAAGGAACCCGTCTCCGCCACGCTCAACCTCGGCCTGTCGGCGGGCGGGCAGCTCTTCCACCGGGGCGCCGACGGCAAGGTGACCGTCCGCTTCGAGGCCGGTGACGCGGTCGTACCCCGCACCATCCACGACCAGCTGGCCACCGACCGCAGTGCCCCCGCCTCGACGCTGGGCAGCGGCGGCTCGGACACGCTGCCCGGCTTCTTCGCCGGCCGGTACGCGATGGTGCCGCTGGGCTTCTCCTACCGGCAGCAGATCGTGCAGCAGGCCCCGAAGGGCTTCGACTGGGAGGTGCTGCCCGCTCCCGCGGGCGCCGACGGACTCGCCCAGGGCGTCAGCCCGCAGACCCTGTCCATCGCCGCGGACTGCCCGCACAAGAAGGAGGCGGCCGGGTTCATCGACTTCCTGCTGCGGCCGAAGAACATGGTCCGCCTCGCCCTCGGTGACTGGCTGCTGCCCACCGGCACCCAGGCCCTGAAGGACCCCGCGCTGCACACCGCGGAGAACGGCTGGGCCACCGGCACCGCCCTGGCGTCCCGCCTCCGGTCGGCGCCCGCCCAGTCCGTGCGCGGCTATCCGGAGTGGAAGGACAAGGTGGCCACCCCGGCCTTCCAGGAGTACTACAGCGGTTCGATCGGCCTGGCCGAGCTGCGCAGACGCCTGGAGCGGGACGGGAACCTGGTGCTGGCGCGCTACCAGCGCTGACCGTGTGCGGGCGCCGTAATTGAATTGAACGAGACGTATCGTCTCGTCTAGCTTGGGAGGCGTGATCGCTCCCTTTGAACCCGCCCATATCGCCATGTTCTCCATCGCCGCCCACGGCCATGTGAACCCCGGCCTCGAGGTGATCCGTGAACTCGTCGCCCGCGGGCACCGGGTCACGTACGCCATCCCGCCGGCCTTCGCCGAGAAGGTGGCAGCGACGGGAGCCCGGCCCGTGCCCTACAGCTCCACCCTGCCCGGGCCCGATGCCGACCCGGAGGCCTGGGGGACGACCCTGCTGGACAACGTGGAACCTTTCCTGGACGACGCGATCCAGGCGCTTCCCCAGCTGATCGAGGCCTACGCCGGTGACCGGCCCGACCTCGTCCTGCACGACATCACCTCCTACCCGGCCCGCGTCCTCGCCCACCGCTGGGGCGTCCCCGCGATCTCCCTCTCGCCGAACCTCGTCGCCTGGGACGGCTACGAGGAGGAGGTCGCCGAGCCGATGTGGGCGGAGCCGAGGAGGACCGAGCGCGGGCAGGCCTACTACGCCCGCTTCGCGGCCTGGCTGGCGGAGAACGGGATCAGCGAGCACCCGGACCCCTTCGTCGGCCGCCCCGCCCGCTCCCTCGTGCTCATCCCGAAGGCCCTCCAGCCGCACGCCGACCGGGTCGACGAGCGCGTCCACACCTTCGTCGGCGCCTGCCAGGGCGACCGCGCCGACCAGGGCGACTGGCAGCGGCCGGCCGGGGCCGAGAAGGTGGTCCTGGTCTCTCTCGGCTCGGCCTTCACCAAGCAGCCCGCCTTCTACCGCGCATGCCTGCGCGCCTTCGGGGACCTGCCCGGCTGGCACCTGGTCCTCCAGATCGGCAGGCACCTGGACCCCGCCGGGCTGGGCGACGTACCCGGCAACGTCGAAGTGCACAGCTGGGTGCCGCAGTTGGCCGTCCTGCGGCAGGCCGACCTGTTCGTCACGCACGCCGGTGCGGGCGGCAGCCAGGAGGGATTGGCCACCGCCACGCCGATGATCGCCGTGCCGCAGGCCGTCGACCAGTTCGGCAACGCCGACATGCTCCAGTCCCTCGGCGTCGCCCGGCACCTGCCCACCGAGGAGGCCACAGCGAGCCGTCTCCGCGAAGCCGCCCTCGCCCTGGCCGACGACCCGGAGGTGGCCCGGCGACTGAAGGACATCCAGGCCCGGATGGCCGAGGAAGGCGGCACCCGGCGGGCGGCGGACCTGATCGAGGCCGAACTGCCGGGGAGGGGCCAGAGGTAGCCGACACGACAGGGCCCGCCGGTTCCGGGGAACCGGCGGGCCCTCGGGCACCAGGTGGGATCAGACGCCCAGCCGCTCACCCTCGCCGTGCGCGGGGGCCGCCGCGACCGGCTCCGGCGACTCGTCGTGGGTGAGGTCCGGCAGCCGGTGCAGCCACTTCGGCAGGTACCAGTTGCGCTCGCCCAGCAGGGCCATCACGGCCGGCAGCAGCACGCCGCGGATGATCGTGGCGTCGATGAGGACCGCGGCGGCCAGGCCCACGCCCATCTGCTTCATGGACTGCATGGACAGCGTGCCGAAGATCGCGAACACGGCGACCATGATGACGGCGGCACTGGTGACGACACCGGCCGTGGTGACCACACCGTGCTGGATGGCGTCCCTCGTCGTACGGCCGCGCATCCGTGCCTCGCGGATCCGGGAGACCACGAACACGTGGTAGTCCATGGACAGGCCGAACAGGATCACGAAGAGGAACAGCGGCAGCCAGGTGACGATCGCGCCGACGCCCTCCGCGCCCACCAGCGAGGCACCCCAGCCGTGCTGGAAAACGGCGACGAGGATGCCGTAGGCGGCGGCCACCGAGAGCAGGTTGAGCAGGATCGACGTGATCGCGACGGTCAGGGAGCGGAACGACAGCAGCATCAGCAGGAAGGCGAAGACGACCACGAACGCGAAGACCGGGACGACGGAGCCGAGCAGCTGGTCGTTGAAGTCGTGGTTGCCCGCGACTTGTCCGGCGACCGGCGCCTGGACGCCCTCGACCTTGCCGAGGGTGGCCGGCCGGACCTCGTCGCGCAGCTTGTCCAGGCTCTTGACGGCCTGGTCCATGTCGGAGCCGCCGACCAGCGGCACGGAGACCACGGCGACGTTCTGCGCCGCGTGCAGCTTGACGTCGACCGGGCCGCGCGAGGCACCCGAGGAGACCGCCTGCTTGCGGAAGTCGGCCAGCGCCTGGCGCACCTCGGGCGCGTTGATGTCCTTGGCCTTGACGACCACCTGGGCCGGCTCGGAGCCGCCCGGGAACGCCTCGTTCAGATGGTCGTAGGTCTGCACCATCGGCAGCGAGTTGCCGAACTCCTGGTCCAGCGTGAGCTGCTGCGTCTTCATGCCCAGCGCGGGCGCGGCCACCGCCAGCAGCGCACCGACCGCCACGACCACGGAGAGCAGCGGCTTGGCCAGCACGCCCCGCAGCACCGCGGTCCAGAACCGGCTCCCGCTGTCCGGGGCGCGCCTCTGCCGGCGGCGCAGGAACGGGAGCCGCCCCTTCTCGACCCGCTCGCCCAGCAGCGACAGCAGCGCGGGCAGCACCGTCACCGAGCCGACCATGGCGACGGCCACCACCATCATCGAGGCCAGACCCATCGCCTCGAACGTGGCGAGACCGGTGAACAGCATGCCCGCCATCGCCACGCACACGGTGACACCGGAGACGATGACCGCGCGGCCGCTGGTGGCGGCGGCGATCCGCAGCGCGGTGCCCGCGTCCCGCCCGGCGGCCCGCTCCTCGCGCTCCCGGCGCAGGTAGAAGAGGCAGTAGTCGACGCCGACGGCCATACCGACCAGCAGCATCACGGAGTTGGCGGTGTCGCTCATCGCCTGCACATGGCTGACGAGGCCCATCAGGCCCATCGTCGCCATGATCGCGGTGATCGCAAGACCCACCGGAAGCAGCGCGGCCACCAGCGCACCGAAGGCGATCAGCAGGATGCCGAGGGCCACCGGCACCGCCGAGTACTCGGCCTGCTTGAAGTCGTTCCCGAAGGCGTCCTTGTACTGCTTGGTCATGCTGGCGCCGCCGATCTCCTCGATCCGCAGCGAACCATGCGCCTTCTGCACTCCGGCCACGGCGTCCATCACCGGCTGGACCCGGTTGAAGGCGGTGTCCGCTTCGCCGCGCATGTCGAACTGCACCAGCGCGCTGCGGCCGTCCCGGGAGATGGCGTGGGAGTCGTACGGCGAGGTCACGCCGGTGACCTTGCCGGTGTCCCCGACGGCCTTGACGACGTCGGCGACGGCGGTGCGGAACTCGTCGCTCGTGGCCTTGGCGGCGCCGTCCTTGGACTGGATCAGGACGGTCTCCCCGGCCGGCTCCTTGATGCCCGCGTCGTCGATGATCCGCGCGGCGGTGTGCGTCTCGCCCTTGAGCTGGTCGTTCTCGTCCACGTTGACCCGGCCCGCGGCCGAGCCGATTCCCATGGCGAGGACGACGAACAGCACCCATATGCCGACGGCGGCCCAGCGGTGCCGGGCGCTCCAGCCGCCGGCGCGGGCGGCCAGGCCCCGCACGCGCACGTCCGTTTTCCCCATGACGGGCTTTCCCCCTTGTGTGCGGTGACGACCCCCTGCCGCCACGTCTTCGCTTGCTGCACTTCGACGGTATGGGCCGGATAAGGCCGTCTCGTCGTACTGCCCGGTGAAGTACGGCGGCCCCGGCTCACCATGGGGGAGTACAACGGCCCCTTACATCTATCGGTGGTTCTCGGGGGTGGTTGTAGGGGGCGGCCCTCGGGCGGCTCATGGGATGTCCGATCCGCCGAGAGAGATCACCTTTGTGATGACGAAGGCTTGTTGAACAAGTCACAGCTGCGTGTAGGAGTTGATCCGTGCCCTTCCGATCGGCGAGAGTTTCGCGCAGCCCGGCGCGCCCGGGTACGGCCGTCGTGCCCGCCCCCACGGGGCACGACGGCCGTTCTAAGGTGGCCGGATGACGACCTATGCGGCGCTGTTGCGCGGAATCAACGTCGGCGGCAGCAGGAAGCTCCCGATGGCCGAGCTGCGCACGCTCCTGGCCGGCCTCGGCCACGCCGGCGTACGCACCCATCTCCAGAGCGGCCAGGCCGTCTTCAGCACCGACCGCGGTGACGAGGAGTCCCTGGCGGCCGAGTTGACGCAGGCGATCGAGGAGCGGTTCGGCTTCCGGGTCGACGTGCTCGTGCGCGACCACGGCTATCTGAAGGCGGTGGCCGAAGCCTGCCCGTTCCCCGCCGCCGAACTCGCGGCCAGGCAGCTGCACGTCACGTACTTCTCCGCACCCCCCACCCCGGAGCGCTTCGCCCAGATCGACCCCGAGGCCCACCTCCCCGAGGAGTTCCGCCTGGGCGAGCGCTGCCTGTACCTGTACGCCCCGGAGGGCCTCGGCCGCTCCAAGCTCGCCGAGGCACTGTCCCGGCCGCGGATCACCAAGGGCCTGATCGCCACCACCAGGAACTGGAACACCGTGCTCAAACTGGTGGAGTTGACCGCTCCGGAAGGGTGACGGGAGCTCCGGGCAGAGGTCACCAGCCGGTGTGCGAGGCTCTGCCCATGCGCTACATCATCATCGGGGCAGGGGCGGTCGGTGGCACCGTCGGCGGGCGGCTGGCCCAGGCCGGACGCGAGGTCGTGCTCGTCGCCCGCGGCCGGCATCTGGCGGCGCTCGGCGAACACGGGCTGCGGCTGCGGGTGCCGGAGGGCGAACTGACGTACCGGCTGCCCGCGGTCGAGGGACCGGAACCGCTCGGCGAACTGCGCGCCGACGACGTCCTCGTCCTGGCCGTGAAGACCCAGGACACCGCGACCGCCCTGGAGAGCTGGGGCGAGGCGCCGGTGGCGGGCGGCGGGACGGCGGCTGAGCAGCTGCCCCTGGTGTGCCTCCAGAACGGGGTGGAGAGCTCGCGGCTGGCGCTGCGCCGCTTCCGGCAGGTGTACGGCGTCTGCGTCTGGCTGCCTTCGACCTTCGTGGAACCCGGCCTCGTCTCCGCAGCGGGCAGCCCGCTCACCGGCATCCTGCACCTGGGCCGGTATCCGCACGGCACCGACGACACCGCCCGGCGCATCGCCGCCGACCTGGAGGCCGCCCGCTTCGAGGCGCCGGTCGTGCCGGACGTGTCCCGCTGGCAGTACGCCAAGCTGCTCCACAATCTCGGCACCGCCCTGGAAGCGGTGAGCGGGCCCGTCGCCGACGCGCGGGGCCGGGCCCTGTACGCGCGCCTGCGGGCGGAGGGGGAGGCCGTGCTCGACGCCGCCGGGATCGCCTGCGCGAGCGCCGAGGAGCAGAAGCAGGCGCGCGGCGACAAGGTCACCCTGGTCCCGCTCGACGGGGCCCCGCGCGGCGGCGGCTCCTCCTGGCAGTCACTGGCGCGCGGCACCGGCACCATCGAGGCCGACTACCTCAACGGCGAGATCGTCCTCCTCGGCCGCCTGCACGGCGTACCGACTCCGCTGAACGAGCTGCTCCAGCGCCTCGCCAACCGGTTCGCGCGCGAACACCGGCCGGCGGGCTCCCTGCCCGTCAGGGAGCTGGAGCGCCTGGCCGACGAGGCGGTGACGGCCGCCGGGAAAGCGGGCTGAATCGGCGCCGCAAGGAGACTTTGAGGTCTGGGCGAGAGACACCAGGGAACTCTGCCGAGCGGCAGGACAGTTGATCTTCCAGCCGGGTTGGCGTTTCGTATCCCGGGGCTCGCGGTGCGCGGGCGCGAAGCAGGAGACGGGGGAACAGTGGACGAGGTCACAGGAGACAGTGCGCGGCTCGCGGCGCGGTTCGAGGCGGACCGGCCGCATCTGACGGCCGTGGCGTACCGGCTGCTCGGCTCGGCGGCCGAGGCCGAGGACGCCCTGCAGGACGCCTGGCTGCGCGTCCAGCAGGCCGACATCGGCGAGGTCGAAAACCTCACCGGCTGGCTGACCACCGTGGTGACCCGGGTGTGCCTGAACCAGCTGCGGACCCGCCGGAACCGGCGGGAGGACCCCCTCGACGCACAGGAGCAGGACGCGGCCCTCGGCGGCGCGGCGGGCGACCCGGCCCGGGAGGCGCTGCTGGCCGACGAGGTCGGCGTCGCCCTGCTCGTCGTCCTCGACACCCTGGCGCCCGCCGAGCGGGTCGCCTTCGTCCTGCACGACATGTTCGCCGTGCCCTTCGACGAGATCGCCCCGCTGCTGGAGAAGACCCCGGCCGCCACCCGGCAGCTGGCCAGCCGCGCCCGCCGCCGGGTCCGCGGCCGGACCCCCGCGCCCACCGATGACGCCGGCCGCCGCCGCAAGGCCGTCGAGGCCTTCCTGGCCGCGACCCGGGGCGGCGACTTCGCCGCCCTGTTCGCCCTGCTCGCCCCGGACGTGGTGCTGCACGCCGACGCCCGGGTCGTCCCCACGCCCGCACCGATCACGGTCCGCGGCGCCGAATCCGTCGCCCGGGGCGCCATGGCGGCCATGGCCCGCGCCGAGTTCACCGGACTCGCCCTGCTGGACGGCCGGATCGGCCTGGTCATGGCGCCGTACGGGCGCATCCGCCTGGTCCTGGCGTTCACGTTCGACGACGCCGGCCGGATCACGCGGATCGAGGTCGTCGCCGAACCCGAACGCCTGCGGGGGATCGAGGTCTCCAGCCCCCAGAGGCCGTAAGTGGACCAGGGAAACAGGAAGGGATTGGGCCGGGATTCAGCACCATTGGCGGACTAACGTCATTGCCATGACGACGCCTTCCGATCACGCCCGTACGACCGCCCCCGGCCCGGCCACCCGGGTCGACTTCTTCTTCGACCCCGCCTGCCCCTTCGCCTGGATCACCTCCCGCTGGCTGCTGGAGGTCGAGCGCGAGCGCCCGCTCGACCTCCGCTTCCATGCCATGAGCCTCTACCTGCACAACACCGGCAACGAACTCCCCGACTGGTACCGGGACTTGGTCGACCGGTCGATCGGTCCCGTGCGGGTCGCCGTGGCCGCCGCCGAACGGCACGGCGACAAGGTGCTGCGCGACCTGTACACCGCGTTCGGCACCCGGATTCACGAGCAGGGGACCAAGGACTTCGACGCGGTGGTCGCCGAGTCCCTCGCCGAACTCGGGCTTCCCGCCGACCTGGCGGCCGCCGCTCACGACCCTTCGTACGACGAAGCCGTGCGCCGCAGCCACGAGGCGGGCACCGAGCCGGAGTCGGGCGGCTATGTCGGCACGCCCACGATCCATGTCGACGGCACGGTGTGGTTCGGGCCCGTCCTGCGGGCGATTCCGCGCGGTGCCGAGGCGGCGGAACTCTTCGACAGCTTCCGGGTGCTGGCCCGCCACCCCGACTTCTTCGAACTCAAGCGCACCCGCACCGGAGCGCTCCGCTTCGAGTGACCTGATGGATCGGCGGGAAGGCGTGGCCACTTGCGCCCCTCTCTGCCATTACAGCGGGAGGGTCACGCAGTCAAGTTACCAGCAATACAAGAGAGATTGGCTGATAAACGTCCCTGTGGTGTGACGGTTGGTCGTTGCCAGTGACATCTGCGCCGGAACTGACGCAGAACCAAGAGCCGACCGCGGTCCGACGTCACAGGGGAACGCCGGACCGCGGCGGCCCTGCTCGCCGGAACCCCGCGACAAACCCCTCAGGTTGTCCCTAGGGTGAAGCGCGCGGAAAGGCCGGAGGGGGACGGATGAGTTCGACGGGCAGACCACTGCCGTCACTGCCGCAGTACCGGAAGGACTCGGTGACGCGGCGCCTGTGCGCCTCGGTGCACCTCGACGACGCCTTCGCCCTGTACGTCGACCGGGCGCTCACCGGAGACCGGCTGGACGCCCTGGGACTGAGCCTCGGCATCAACTTCGTGGCCCTCGCCCGGCACGCCCGCAAGGCCACCCGCCGACGCGAGACCCTCGACCGCCGGCTGGCCTGGCTCGCGGCGGTCGTGCCCGTGGCGGTCCTGGCGGGCGTATGGGGCTTGGTCAACGGACACGGTTCACTCGGATGGGTGACGATTTTCGGCCCATTCGGCGTCTACGCGGCCGCCTGGACCCTGGTCCACCGCAAGGAGTCCGTGGGACGGGACACGGCCCGCGAGGTGTTCCGGTCGGCCGGGAAACCCGAGCAGACGGCGCCGCCCGTGGAGCCCGAGGCGGAGGCCTGGCTGAACGAGCTGAAAAGGGCCAACGTCCTGCCGTACGCGGACGCGGCCGCCCAGACCACGCCGTTCGTCGGCAGCGGTTCGAAGATCAAGGAGGTGGTCTGGCAGCCCATCGACATCAGCAGGCCCGCCGACGCCCCCGGCGGCGGCAAGCTCCCGCTGCTGGCCTTCGACGCCGTCGACCTGCACACCTACGTGGCCCGGCACTTGGAGGGCATCGCCGGACTGCCGGGCCTCAGGGCCAGGAACCGGCTCTACGTCCTCGGGAGCAACGCGAGCTTCCTGCCCGAACTGCTGCCCGACCGCACCGCCCGCCCGCACGCCCAGATACCCAAGGACCTGGTGCAGGCGGGCCTGCAGAACCCCGGCGCGGGCATGCGCACCCACCTCTGCCTGGAGCGCATCGGCGAGGGCGGACACATGATCGTCTCCATGTACCTGCGCGCGATCCTCCACCCGCCCAGCCTGACCTGGGAAGTCGCCGCCTACGCGATACCCCCGCTGGACGGCCGTTTCCACCGGGTGGACCGGCTCCCGGTGGCCCCTCGCGAACGCTGGTGGGACCTGGTCAAGTACGCCACCTCGCACACGGGCCGGGAACTGCGCGGCGCCTTCGGCAGGCTCGGCGCCCGCCGTCGCTGGCAGCGCGACCACGACCGCGCGCTGACCCGGGTGCGCCGGGCGATCACCAAGCAGCACGTGCTGTACGACTACGGCGCGAAAGGCAGCCTGCGCGAGGACCTGGGCGCCTGGGACGCGGCGGGCTATGCCGAGCGCACCGACGCGCAGGACTTCCTGTTCCGGCTTCAGCAGGGCGTGCTCGTCGCCACGGAACGGTTCCTTCAGGACCACCATGTGGACACCAGCTCGTACGACAAAGCCGTTCAGGTCATCAGCACACAGACCTACAACATCGGTAACGTCAGCGGTCCCAGCATCTTCGGCAACGACGGCCGGATCACCATGGGCGGTCAGCAGGGCCCCGGGCCGCACGGCGGCCAGGGACCCCAGGGCGGCCCGGGACCCGCAGGATCCGGCCCGCCTGCGCCGTAGAGCCCCAACCCCGACTGCCCCTCGGACCAGGAGTCAGGACACGACAGTGAGTACCTACAACTTCCACGGGAACATCAACGGCCCCGCCAATATGGGCGATCACGGCCGCATCGACATCACCCACGGACTGAACCTCGAAGGCGTCATCCAACTCTCGGAGGGGCTTCTCGAGGCGCTGCGCGCCGAGTACCCGGTGCTCGTCCGCCACGGCGAGATCATCCGCGGCGCGCTGGCGGAGTCCGAGGCGGACGGCGGTCCGCCCAACCGGGGCCGGATCCGCTCGTCGCTGGAGACCATCAGCATCGGCGCCGCGGCCGGCACCAGCAGCCTCACCTTCGTCCAGCAACTCATGCATGTCCTTGGCCTGTAGGCAGCAGGAGGGGCCCCGCCGCCACGGGGCCCCCACCGCGCCTCACTTGGCCCGTACCACCGCCCGTACCCCGTCGCCGAGGTCCAGTTCCAGGCCGGACCTGAGCGGCACCGTCTGACCGGGCGCAACCTTCTGCACGGTGCCGTCGGACCGGGTGCCCGTCCAGGTCTGCTGCGACCGGTTGGCGAAGCCGAACCGGCCCGGCTTGGCAGGGTGTTCGACGAGTTCCGCCACCAGCGCGGCGTCCGAGCAGTCGTGCCGCGTCGGCTCCGGCAGCAGATGGTGGGCCTGCACCCGGGCCCCCCGGCGCAGCCGGATGTGGTGCTCGGTGCGCGGCGGGGGCGTGGTCACCGTCAGCCGCGGCGGCAGCACCAGGACCACCCCACAGCCCCAGCAGTGCCGCGGCGGCGGCATCTCGCCCGGATCGGTCATGTTCTGCCGCCCGCAGGACGCGCACTCGACCACCGAGTCCAGCACCGCCCGCAGCGCGTTGCGCCACTCCGACTCGCGGACCCGGGCCGCCGGATCGTGCAGCCCGACCGTGAAGGAGCGCCGGAACAGCTCCTGCAGCGTCCCGGCCGCCGCGGACCAGGTCGCCAGCACGGTCGCGTGCTCCATCGGGTCCGGCGCGTTGGAGTCGTCCGCCGGGTCGAACACGAACAGCGGGCTCCTGCCGTACAGCTTGCGCTCGGCCGCCTCGTCCAGGCAGTGAATGCCCAACTCCCGCTTGCCCTTGAGCGGGTGATGGTTCATCAGGAACATGAACAGCAGCACGGCGAGCGAGTGCAGATCGGACTGGGTGCCGGGGCGCGCGCCCGGCTCGGCACGCACCAGCTCGGGCGCCATGAACTCCATGGTCCCCGAGATGCCGCTGGCGTCCCCCTCCACCACCGCGTTGTCGTTGTCGCACACCAGCACGTCACCGGTGGCCGGGTCGAAGAAGATGTTGCCCCAGGAGATGTCCCGGTAGGCGATGCCCCGCGAGTGCAGCGCCTGATAGGCCTCCACCGTGTACAGGCAGGCCGTCAGCAGGGCGCGCGGGCTGGTGCGCAACTGCCTTCGGAACAGCGCCGGAAGCCCCTTGTAGCGGTCCGGGCGCAACCCCATCAGATAGCCGAACGAGCCGCGGTGCGCGGGCACATA
This sequence comes from Streptomyces cellostaticus, assembly GCF_001513965.1. Lineage (GTDB taxonomy): Bacteria > Actinomycetota > Actinomycetes > Streptomycetales > Streptomycetaceae > Streptomyces > Streptomyces cellostaticus. The sequence goes on from NZ_KQ948020.1 coordinate 143,171, forward strand.
CGCCTCCGGCCACAGGAAACGGTCGTCGGCGAAGTCCCGCGCGACCAACTCCCGTACGATCCCCTCCTGTTCGCCGGTCGCACAGGTCGGGTAGTACCACTTCAGCGCCCGCTCCCCGTCCGGAGTGCGGACCCGGTACACCTCGCCCTGGCCGCCCGCGCCGAGGAAGTCGACGATCTCGACCTCGGCGCCGTTCTCCGCCGCGAGGCGCGTCCCGCCATCGAGCATGCCGCTCATCTACGTCTCCGTCTTCCGTTCTTCCGCCCCGGCGGCATCGCCCGCCACCGCCGAGGACTCTTCGTCCACCGTCACCTCGACCGGCTCCGGAACCTCCGGTGCCGAGCGCAGCGCCGCCGCCAGCGTCGTGTCGTCGCCCGAGTAGCGCGAGGCCTGCGCCAGCCACTCGGGCAGCACCTTCCGCACGCCCGGGCCGCCCTCCTCGGCCAGCCGCCCGGCCAGCCCCGCGACGAACTCGCGGTACCCGTCCGCCGACGCGAAGCTCTTCGACAGCCCGTCCGTGGAGAGCACCACCAGGCGCGGGGTGCGCGCCTCCTCGAACACCGGCGCCCAGTGCATCCGCACCGACCGCCAGGCCGCACGCCCGCACAGCGACTCCGTCTCGTCGCCCAGGTCCTCCTCGGCGGGCGCGAGCGGCCGGCTCAGCGTGCCGTCGTGCTCGACCACCGCGAGGTCCCCGTCGCCGAGCTGCCAGGCCACGAAGAGCCACGGGGTGAGCACGGCGCCGATCAGCGTCGTGCCGTACAGCACGAGCTTGTCCTCGGGCGCCGGCTCCCGGGCGGCCTCTTCGACGACCGGACGGTTCCGGTCCCAATGGCCGAGGGCCGCCTGCTGCCACTCGTGGACCAGGGCACGCGGGAAGTCGTCCCGCGCGTACGTCATCAGCCGCGCGAGCCGCCCCGGCTCATGGCAGTCGTGTGCCGCCCGGCCGAAGTGGGCGGCCAGGGAGACGAACCGGTCCACGGCGAACCGCGCGCCCAGCTCGCTGCGCGCGTGCACCGCCGAGCCGTGCCCGTCGGCCACGGCGAGGACCAGCGGGTCCTCACCGGATCCGGTGCCCCGGCACTCGTACCAGTCCTGGTTGCGCCGCTTGTTGACGCCCTGGACGCTGTCGGCCAGCGTCTCCCATCGTCGCACCCCGAGCGTCACCACACGTCGTCGTCATCGTCGTCGTCCAGCACCGGCGGCGCGTACGGCTGCTTCGCCATGGTCACGCCCGGGCCGGCGGTGTCGCCGCCCGCGACCGGCTGGGAGGCGGCCTTCACGGCCGCGGTGGACGCCCACCGGATGGCGGCGGCCAGCTGCTTGGGACTGTTGGCGTCCAGGGGTTGCAGTTCCGGGTTGCCGAGGAACTCCTGGAGCACCCCGCGGTCCGCGTCCGTGCCGATCGCGATGGCGACCCGCACGGCCTTGCGGCCCCAGGGGGTGGCGTCGATCGCCTTCAGGCCGGCCTTCCAGTCGTCGGTGGGCACGCCGTCCGACACCAGCGCGAGCACCGGCTTCAGCGCCCGCTGCGGCATCGGCGGGGTCTGCAGCTCCCGCGCCACCAGATGCAGCGCCTCGCCGAGGTTGGTCATGCCGTCGACCTGCACGTCCTGCCAGGTGAAGTCGTCGACCGGAACCGGGGTCTGGTGGTGCCACTGGGCGGTGCTGGAGAAGGTGACGGTACGCAGCAGCAGTTGGGCCGCGGGGTTGTCGTGGGCCACCGACCGCATCTCCGGAATGGCCTCTCTGATCGCGTAGTTGAGCTTCGCGATCTTCTCGCCCTGCATCGAGTACGAGCAGTCGAGCAGCCAGATGAAGTGGACCGGCCGGTTGGCCATGGGCCCGCCGGGAATGTCGCTCACGCCGTGATTCCTTTCCGTTGATGGGTGGTTGAGGGACGTCAGGGCAGCAGCAGCCGTGCGCCGTAGCCGAGTGCGGCCACCGCCAGGACCAGGGCGGTGACGAACAGGCCCGCGAGGGCCCGCCGGGCACGGGAGACCGCGGGGGTGACCTGGCTCATGCCTTGCTGTACCTCCCTTCCCGGGTCTCGTCCGGGCGCCGCCGGGGCCGGACCAGCCGGCCGGCCGCGCTGCCGCCGGATCCGGTGAGCGGGCCGGTGCGCAGGCCGGAGGCGGCGAGCAGCCACAGCACCGGCTCGGCGGCCCGGCGCTGCTCGCTCTCCAGCGGCCCGGTTCCGGTGGCCGCATGGGCGCTGACCGCCCAGTAGCGGGCCGCCCCGAAGTCGTGGCCGAGGGCGCGCACCAGCCGGTCGAGACCGATGCCGGTGAGCCACTCGCCGATGTGTGCGCCGGGCACTGGCAGCGAGCCGAGCTGGTCCAGCACGTCCCGCTTGGTCACCACGGTCGCCACGGACATCCGGGAGCGCCGGCCGGTGAGCGCCGCGAGCTCGCCGGTGAGCCGCTGGTACGTCTCCCACGGCCCCTGGGACGAGGGGCGCGCCCGGTTCGCCCGGTCGCTGTCGGCGGGGCTCAGCAGCCCGCGCACCTTGGGGTCGGCCAGCACGTCGGCGACCAGGACCACTCCGTCCGTGTGCGCCAGGTACTGCTGGGCGCGCACCCGCTCGGCGTCGCTCACCGACTCGCCCATCGGGTCGTACAGGTACAGCAGCCGGCGCCTGCGGCCCCGGGTCACGGTCAGCATCAGGGCGCGCGGCGGGCCGCCGGTGGTGGCGTGCGCCCAGCCGGTGCGGTTCAGCTCCTGGGTGAGCCCGGTCTGGGTGCGCTGGTCGTCGACGGTGGCGTACTCGACCCGCAGCTCGCCCTGCCGGGCCCAGGCGTGCAGCCCCTCCACCATGGCGGCCATCAGCATCGTCTTGCCCGACGAGGTGCCGCCGACCAGCGGCATGTGCACCACCCGCATGGTGCCGCCCGCCCGCGGCAGGAACTGTTCGCAGCGCGGGCACAGCGCGGTGAGCTTCCCGCGGCCCGCGAGCCGGGTGGCCGGCAGCCGGTGCCCGCACCGGCACACATGTCCCAGCACGCCGTACCGCCCGGGCCGCAACTCGGCATGGTGCGCCTGGCACTTGGGGCAGCGGTGCAGAGCCAGCGGGACGGGCGCGTAACAGCCGGGGTGGGGGCATCGGGCGCGGATACCCCGCACCAGCGCCCAGCCGCGCTCCAGCCCGCGCAGCACCGGCACGGCGGCGGCCCAGCCCAGCCACACCACGGCCAGCAGCAGCGCGAACAGCACCAGTCCCCAGCCGAGGAGCAGTGTGGCCAGCACGGCGCCGACGAGCGCGCCCGCGGCGGTTCCGGGCGCGATGAGCACGGCCAGCAGGAACCGGGTCAGCGGCATCGACCCGGGGCGGCCTGCGGGCCGGCGCCCGCGGAACAGGTTCTTGACGGTCCCGTTGAGCCACGGGCCGGTGAACGCGGACCAGACGGTCCGCAGCCCGGCGCGCCCGGCGGACAGGGCGTCCGCCCACGACTGCCGCCACCAGTAGGCGAGGTGCGCGGGCTCCCCGCCGCCGACCCCGGTCAGGCGCGGATCGCCGCGGCCCGTCTGCCACGGCCCGAGCCCCCGCCACACGGCCTGTATGCCGCGCCCGAGGAACTCCCACAGCGTGCGGCACCCGCACACCGCGGCGGCGACCACCGCGGCCCAGCCGAACAGGGCCAGGACCACCAGCAGTTCGACGCTCTCGTCCTTGCCCCCGTTCATCGGCGGCCTTCCTCGGCCGGCGGTTCCACATCGCCGTACCAGGTCGCCTGCCGGTCCTCGCGCCGCCCGCGCCCCGTCAGGCGGCCCGCGAGCCTGCCCAGCGCCCCGGGGCGGTTCCACGCGCGATAGGCGTCCAGGCGGCCCCGGCCGGTGCGGCGCAGCTCCTCCTCGACCTCGCTCTGGTCCTCGGCGGGCAGCGCCCGCACGACGGGGCGCAGCACCTTGGTCAGCAGCGCCGTGCGCGTCTCGTCCCACAGCGTGTGTGACTGCGGGTACGCACTCCAGTCGCAGAAGCAGGCGGCGACGTACGACGGTACGGTGCGCAGCCGGTCGCCGACCCGGTCCGAGCGCGCCAGCCGCTCGTACGCGGCGAGCAGCGCCGGATCGCCCGAGCGGGCCAGCGCGTACAGCTCGCTCTCGGGGGCGGGAGCGGCCGGCAACAGCCGCCGCGCGAGGGCGTCGTACGCCCGCCGTGTCACCGCATCGGGGACCGGCTCGACCGCGCCGTCCCGCAGGTCCAGTACGGACTTCACCCACCCCTCGACGTCCTGGCCGGTGTCCAGCAGTCCCGCGTACTCCAGCAGGAGCAGCGGCACCTGGTGCGCGGGCCGCAGTTCCCCGGTGAAGCAGCGCAGCAGGTCGGTGGCGAGGGCAGGTACGGCGGGGTCGTCGGCCGGGGCGGCGAGCGCGGCCTCGACCAGCAGGTCCCGGGTGCCGGCCAGCCGGTGTGCGTCCGAGCCCAGCTCGTTGAGCAGCAGGCTCGCCTCCTCCCCGGTGGGCAGGCCGTCCGGCCACACCAGGTGGAAGGCGGTGTGCAGGACGGCGGGCTCGGCGTGCGGCGAGACCCCCGCGGTGCGCAGCGCCTCGTGGAACCGCCGGAGCCGGTCACCCCGGAGCGGCCCGGCCGCGTCGGCCTGGACGCACATCCGCAGATGCGGGAAGCCGGGGTCGAGCGAGACCGGCAGCCCGGACCCCGTCAGCCGCCCGGCGACCCCGGGCGGGTTGGCGGCCGCGAGCGCGTCCAGCGCCCCGAACAGGGCGGTGCGCACGGCGGGGTGACCGTGAATGACGTCGAGGAGGGCGGGCGGACAGTTCCCGTCGCCCGGGTGGCCGTCGGCGGCGGAGGCCGGACCGTGACCGGCGTGTGTGCCGCCGTCTCTCGCGGGGGAGGCCGCGCCCTGGCCGGGGTGCGCGGCGCCGCTCGGCCCGCCCGGTTCGGGCGCTACGGCCCCTGCGTCCCGGCCTGCCTGCGGGGTGCCGTCCGTCCCGGCCGGGCTCGTCGCCCGCCCGCTCACCAGGTCCCGGGCGATGCGGCCGGCGAACTCCGGGAGTACGTCCGTGCAGTCCACGTCGAGCAGGTCGGCGACGCGCAGCAGGGACAGGGGGCGGCCGGCGGCCGGCTCGCCCGGGTCGGCGACGCCCTGCCGCAGGGCCGGGGCGAGGTCCCGGGCCAGTCCGGCGCGGAGCGCGGGGGTCAGGGAACCGGCGCCCAGCGCGGGAATCGGGCCCCGGTCGAGTACCGCCGAGGCCAGCACGCGGGCGGCGAGGGGCGCCGAGACCGCAGTGGGCACCCGTCCGTCCAGCCGGGCCAGCAGGGCTGTGAGCGCGGCCGGTTCGTCGTCCAGGGGCGTACCGGTGGGGCTGTAGCGGGCCTTACGCGTGCCCGCATCGGCGTACGCGTCCGTGGCCCCGCCCGTCAGCGCGGCGACCAGCGCGGTCAGCCTCTCCTCGGCCAGCGTGAAGGCGTGATCCACGGCCCAGCGGGCCGCCGCCGCCCGCCCGTCGCCCCGCAGCGCGACGCCGTCGACCAGCGCGGCCACCGCGAGCGGGCCGAGCTCGCCGGAGCCGTCGCGGAACAACTCGGGCCGCCCGGCGCTCCAGACCCGCGCGCACACGTCGGCCCAGGCGTCCTGGACGGGCCCGCTGTCCGCGCGGGCGGTGCAGTCGTGCACCCGGAACCGGTGGTCGTGCCCGGCCGGCTCGGAGGACGGCAGTGCCCCGACGATCTGCTGGCGGGCCTGCTGCGGACGGCGGGTGTACGTGGTGAAGGTCAGCCGGTGCGCCTGCTCGCGCGCCAGCACGGTGCAGGCGAGCGCGATCCACTGGGCGACATCGGCGCTGTCCTGCTCCACGAGCACGATCTGCCGAGTGTCCGTGCCCTCGACCAGGGCCCGCAGGTCCGCGAAGAACGCGGTCAGCCGGTCCGCGCGGGAGCGCGCGAAGGCCACGAGCCCGTCCCTGCGCAGCAGACCGCACGGCTCGAACCGGTCGACGGGCTCGGGCCGCCCGCCCGGGGGCGTGGCATCGGCCCAGCGCGGCGACTCCCAGGCCGTGATGGGCAGCGCCCCGTCCGGCAGCCGCATGCCCGGTGGCAGATGGAAGGCGTGGGCGTGGAAGTTGCCCCACCGGCCGCTGTAGTCGGCGCCGGTGTACACCGAGCGGCTGAGCAGCATGCCGCCGTCGGAGAGTTCGCTGAAGCTGAAGGCCTTCGGGAAGCTCTTGAGCTGTTCGGCGTCCGGGCGGGCCGCGAGGTCGCGCGGGGGCTCGTACCCGATGAGCTGCTCGGCCTCCCGCAGCAGCGTGGGCGGCACGCCGGGGCTGACCGCGGTGAACCGGAACCCGGATCCGTCCGGTCCGGGCGGAGCCGAGGTGTAGTGCAGCTGGGCGAGGCTCACCGGTCACGTCCCTTCCCGGCGGCGCGGACGGGCAGCAGCCCGCGCCGGGACAGCAGCCACAGCAGCGGATCCTCCACCCGTACCGGCTGCGGACCCGACTTCGGTGCGTCCGCCGGGGCGTCCGCGGGCGGCGGCGCCCCCAGCGCGGAGAGCCCGAACAGCGACAACTCGGCGAAATCCAGCTCCAGTTGGCGCAGCAGCGCGCCGGAGTCCCAGTCCGTCAGCAGGGACCGGAGTTCCTCGTGCACGGCGAGCCGGTCCTCGGTGTCGTAGCTGCCGGCGCTGTGCGGGGCGTTGCGCAGCAGCGGGGAGTGCGGGTCGAGGAGCGGTCTGAGCATGTCCGTCTTGGTGACGGCCACCGCGATCGGCGTGGACACGCGTCCCCGCGCCTTCCCCTTGCCGTGGGCCCGCAGCTGGGCCGCCAGGTCGGCGGCGATCTGCTGCGGCGAGGTCTCCACCACGGGCAGCGGCGGCCCCTCGTGCACCGGCAACCGGTCGCGCACGGAACCGAGTTGGAGCGGATCCACGAGCAGGATGATCCCGTCGGCGGCACTGAGGTAGCGGGTGTAGCGGTTCATCGCCTCGGCGCCCGCGAGGTCCTCACCGGCCGCGTCGAAGAAGACCAGCGTGGTGTGCCGGGTCCCCGAGCCGCCCAGCAGCCCCTTGCGGGGCAGGCTGAGCCGGTACAGCAGCGGGTCGTTGAAGCCGAGGGCGGCCGGCCGGGTGGCGTCCGGCAGCCGCAGCCGCTCGTACAGGTCCTCGGCCATCTCCTTGTCCCGTTGCTGGGTGCTCTGCCCCATCGCCGCGAGCGAGGCGTGGTAGGCCTGTCCCACCCGGTGGTTCAACTCGTTGACCAGCACGGACACATAGGTGCTCTTGCCGGATGCCTTCGCGCCGACCAGGGCGATGATCCGGCTGTCCTGGTCGCAGTAGTCGCTGGGCAGATCGCTGTGGCAGGACCGGCACACCCGTATCGGTGTGGGCACCCCGCACTTCGGGCAGGGCACGCTGCTGCCCCCGCCGCCGAGCCCGGCGACCTTGCGGGCAGGGGTGAACAGCGGCCCGCGCATCCGGGCCGCCGGGGGCACACTGGGACCCATGAACCCGGCCCAGGCGTCGTCGCGTTCGGGCCCGCAGGGCGCGCTGCCGCGCACTCCGCTCGGGGTCATCTGACAGCGGTACGGCAGCTTGGCCGCCGACGCGCGGTCGAAGCAGTAGGGGCAGATCACGGTCGTCATGGCTCAGCGCACCACCAGGCTGGCGAGGGAGGGTTCTTCCAGTCGTACCAAGGCCGCGTGCTCCCCGAGCAGGAAGCCGCGCAGGGTGTAGGGGGTCGGGCAGGGGGAGGCCGGCAGCTCCCGTTCGACGGTCCCGTGCCGGGCCAGGTCGGGACCGGGGACCCGCAGCACGGTCGTGCCGTCGGCGGCGCTGCGCGGTCGGAGCGTGCCGCTGCGCGCGACGCACACGAACTCCGGTACGTCCCCGAGCGCGCCGGACGCGGACAGGGTGACCCGGAGCAGGGTGCGGCCCCGGCCCAGGAACCGCCGGGACGACGCGCGCACCAGGTGGTAGCTGACGGCGGCGTCCGGCGGCAGCAGCGTCTCGGCCGCGTCGGGCACCACGACGACGGCGCCGGGCACCCGGGGCACGGTCGCCGCCCGGATCCGCACGGCACCCGGGCCGACGGGCAGCCGCAGTCCGCTGCGCCGGTAGGCGTGCGCGGTGAGCGTCCGCTCCCCGGCGGCCACCTCGCCGCCCGGGGCGTCCCAGCTGACCACGAGGTGCCCTGCGCCCTCGGGCCAGTCCAGGGTGACCTGCGCCTGCCCGTCCGGGAGCCGGTGGGCGCCAAGCCCCGGCACGGCGTGCACGGCCTCCACGGCGACACCCGGACCGGCCAGCGCCCGCGCACCGAGCACGGCGACCGCGGTGACCTCGGCGCAGGTGCCGGGCGGAGGGCACAGGGCGCCCGCCTGCCGGGGCCAGTCCAGCCGGGGCGGCAGATCCTCGGTGCGCAGCTCGGTGCCCGGCGCGGGTGCCCGGCCGGGCCAGACCACCAGCCGGACCTCGGCGCCTCGCCCGCCGGTCCAGGCGAACCGTACGGCGCCGCCCTCGGGCCGGGCGGTCAGGGTGCCCACGGGCTCCGGCCAGGGGTGGACCGTACCGGTCACGCTGACGCCCGGGGAGCCGACGCGGCTGCCGTCGGGCGCCCGGTAGTGGCAGACGATGCGGAAGGTGTGCGTCCCGGCCGGAAGGCCGGTGACCGTGAATCCGTCGGCGCGCGTGCCGACTTGCCCGGTGTCACCGGTGCGCTCGACCGTCACCTCGTCGGCGCCCGCCGGCCGCTGCCAGGTGCCGTCGATACGGCCGGGCCCGTCGGTCAGTGCCGGACGCCCCACCTCCGGGGCGACGAGCAGCCGCCGTGACACCAGCGGCGGCCCCGCCACCCGCCCGTCCCGCAGGGGGAGGGCCGCGTAGCGGACGGTGGAGCCGAGCGCGGCCTCCTTGTCCCGGACGGTCCCGGCCGGCGTGGGGTCCGCGCCGGACACGCTCCGTACGGCAGGCCGGCCGCGGTCCGTGCGGTACAGCCGCAGCAGCCGCCAGTCGGACGGCGGGCCGTCCGGGTCCTGCCAGGTCAACTCCACGTGGTCCGGGCGCAGTTCCGCCGCCAGCAGGGGGCGGTGGCCGGAGCCGGGCCGGTGGACGCGGACCAGCCCGCCCAGGGCGCGCCGGTCGTCGGCGGCCTCCCCGAGGGCCGTCAGATACGCGCTGCTCGCCGCCTCCCGGTCCCCGCGCTCCTCGGCGCGCCGCGCGGACCGCAGCGCATCCTCGACCACGCCCAGCCGCTCGGCCAGTTCGGTACGCAGCGCGGTCAGCGCCGGGTCCCCGCCGTCGGCCGGCAGCCGGTCGAGCAGCCCACGCAGCCGGTGCAGCCGCCGCCGCTCCCACGCCTCGGCCAGGGACTCGGCGGCGTCGCGCCCGCGCCGGTCCAGGGCGGGCCGCAGCCGGGCGGCCGCCACCAGGCCCGCGACCTCGTCGGCATGCACCCCCAACTCGGCGGCGAAACGGGCGCGTTGGGCCGCCGGACGGTCCTGCAACAGGCCGATGAGCTGGTAGAGGACGATACGGCGCAGGGCCTGCGGATCACTGCGGTGCAGCGCGGCCAGCCGGGCGGCGAGCGCGGCCGCCGGGCCCGCACCCTGGGCGAGACCGTCCAGGAACAGGCCGTCCACCCGGCGCCGGCCGCGCGGGCCCGCCGGTACGTACAGCCCGTCCAGGACGCGTAACCCCGCGGGGGAGGGGCCCACGATCTCGCCGAGATGGCGCAGCCCGGCCGCGTGCTGAGCGGCGGCGAGGACGCCGTAACCGGGCACGAGGGGGCTCAGCGGCAGACCCGACAGGGCCCTGGGCAGCCCCAGGTGATGCCCGAACTCCTGACCGGCCACGCGAACTGCTCCCCCGATAGTGCTTCGAGGAACCATCCCAGCAGATCCGGGCGGGGCCAGGAAGGGGTTTCGGGGAAACCGAGCAGGTCGGGACGGACCGCGCTGGGCCGGGTTCCCCAGGCGCACCGCGACCGGACGGGTGACCCGGGGCCTGTCCGACGGATCAGGCCGGCTCCGGGCAACGGTGTCTCGTCAGCACAGGCACCCTAGGCGCCGAGCACCGCCGGTACCGGCAGGCGGGACGCGTCGTAGCGCTCCAGCAGTGTCCGTGCCACCTCCGGCGCCGCGCCCAGGACGTCCGCCAGGACGTCCGCCTCGGCCGCGCCGCGCGCGATGCGGTCCGGCAGGAAGCCGGGGGCCAGCACGTACGGTGCCACGGCGACCCGCTCACAGCCGCGGGCACGCAACTCCCGTACGGCGTCCTCGGTGCGGGGCAGAGATGCGGAGGCGAACGCAGGCCGCACGGCGCACCAACCGGTGTGCCACCACTCCCGCGCGATGTCGGCGATCACTGCGATCGCCTCCGGGTCGGAGGACCCCGCCGAGGCCAGCACGACCCCGGTCGAGGACTTGTCGGCGGGCGTCAGCCCCGCCTCGTACAGCCGCCGCTCCAGCGCCGACAGCAGCAGCGGGGACGGGCCGAGCACGTCCGCCTGCCGGATCCGCAGCCGTGGCGGCGCATCCCGCAGGACGGCCGGGATGTCGGCCTTGGCGTGGAAGGCACGGGTCAGCAGCAGCGGCAGGGCCACCACGTCCCGTACGCCCTGCGCCGCCAGCGACTCCAGCACCCCGTGCACGGACGGGATGTTGAAGTCCAGGAAGCCGGTCTCCACGCGCAGGCCCGGCCGCAGCGACCGCACCCGCTCCACGAGGGCGTGCACGGTCGCCGCGTGCCGCGGATCGCGGCTGCCGTGGGCGATGATCAGGAGAACCGGCTTGCTGTGCATGGGGCGTCAGCTCTTCACCAGCAGGCCGCGGCTGCGCAGCACCCACCGCTCCAGCGGGCTGAAGATGAGCAGGTCGATGGCGATGCCGACGAACAGAATCAGGAAGATGGCCTCGAACACCATGGACATGGAGCTGGCGTTGCGGCCGTTCTCCAGCAGTGCGCCCAGGCCGATGCCCAGGTCCGGAGAGGAGGCGATGATCTCCGCGGCCATCAGCGAGCGCCAGGAGAAGGCCCAGCCCTGCTTCAGACCCGCCAGATAGCCCGGCAGCGCGGCCGGCAGGACGATGTGCCAGGCGCCCTTCAGACCGGTCGCGCCCATCGTGCGGCCCGCCCGCAGGAACAGCGGCGGCACCTGGTCGATGCCGGAGACCAGGCCGTTGGCGATGGACGGCACCGCGCCGAGCAGGATCACCGCGTACATCATCGAGTTGTTCAGGCCCAGCCAGATGACCGCCGGCGGCACCCACGCCACCGACGGCAGCGACTGGAGACCGGACAGGACCGGGCCGATGGCGGCGCGCACGAACTTCACCCGGGCCACCACCAGGCCCAGCGGGGTGCCGATGGCCAGCGCGAACAGGAAGCCCAGCAGACCGCGCGAGACGCTGGTCCAGATGTAGTCGAGCAGCGTGCCTTCGAGCCAGGCCCTCTTGAACTCGCTGCCCACGTCGGCGGGGGACGGCAGCCTGGTCGGATCGTCGACGATCTTGAAGGAGATCAGCGCCTGCCACACGGCCAGCACCACCAAGGTGGCGACGATCGGCGGCAGGATCTTGTTGCCGAAGGTCTGCCGGAACGGCGTTCGGCCGCCGGTGACACCGGCCTCCAGGGCGTCCAGGCCCGCCTCGACGCTCATCACGTCCCGCAGGGCGCTCGTCTTCGTCGTCTCAGTGCTGGCCATGACGGCGGATCTCCCCACGCAGGACTTCGGTGATCTCCAGGGACAGTTCGGCGACCGGCGCGTCCTCGATGCGCCGCGGCTGCGGAATGTCCACCTGCCACTCGCGGGCCACCCGGCCGGGGCGGGAGGACAGCAGGACCACCCGCTGCGCGAGCCGCACCGCCTCGCGCACGTTGTGCGTGACGAAGAGGACCGACAGGCCCGTCTCCTCCCAGATCCGGGTCAGTTCGTCGTGCAGCAGGTCGCGAGTGATCGCGTCCAGCGCCGCGAACGGCTCGTCCATCAGCAGCAGCTGGCTGTCCTGGGCGAGCGCCCGGGCCATGGCCACGCGCTGGCGCATACCGCCGGACAGCTCGTGCACCCGCTTGCCGTACGAGCCCTTGAGCCGGACGAGTTCGAGCAGCTGCTCGGCCCGTCCGCGCCGGTCGCTCTTCGGAACCCCCCTGAGCTTCAGGGCGAGTTCGATGTTCTTGCCCGCGGTCAGCCACGGGAACAGGGCGTGCTCCTGGAACATCAGAGCCGGACGCCCGTGGGTCGTGATGCTGCCGGCGGAGGGCTTGTCGAGCCCCGCCACCAGGTTCAGCAGGGTCGACTTGCCGCAGCCCGATGCCCCCAGGAGGGTGACGAACTCGCCCGGGGCGACATCGAGGCTGATGTCGTCCAGGACCAGCTGTTGTCCGCCCGGTCCTGCGAAGGACTTGGAGACGTGCTCGAGGCGTGCCGCGTGCTCGACGGACTCGGCCGCCTTGACGTAAGTCGTGGACATGGTCGTCACCTCCTGGGAACTCACCGGCTTCGGAACTTACTTGGTGCCGAGTCCGGCGTCGCTGACGGTGCTCCCGCCCTGGGCCTTGAGGACCTTGTTCAGGAGGGTGAGGTCGTAGATGCCGTCCAGCTTCGGGTTCTCCAGCAGGCCCGCCTTGACGGCGTGCTGCGCCTCGGTGCCGAGGGTCGCGGCCAGCGGGTCGTCGGTGAACCGGATGGACTTCCAGGCCGGGTCGAGGACGCCCGCCGGCAGCTCCTTGCCGGCGTCGAGGCCCAGCTGCTTGTTCGCGGCGGCCTTCGCCTGGTCCGGGTTGGCGTTGATCCACTTGTTGGTCTCGACCGACGCCTTCAGCACCGCCTCGACGGCCTTCGGGTGCGCCTTGAGGAAGCTCTGCGACACGATGATGTTCGTGATCACGAACTTCTTGTCCGGCCACAGCGAGGCCTCGTCCAGCAGTACCTTGCCGCCCTCGGCGACCAGCTTGGACGCGGTCGGCTCCGGCACCCAGGCGCCGTCGATGGAGCCGGACTTGAAGGCGTCCGGGGTCACCTTGTTGTCCGTGCGGACGACGGAGACGTCACCCTTGCCGCTCTGTGCGTCGACCTTCCAGCCCTGCTCGGCAACCCAGTTGAGGAACGCCACGTCCTGGGTGTTGCCCAGCTGAGGCGTGGCGATCTTCTTGCCCTTGACGTCCTTCAGGGACTTGATCTTCTTCGGGTCGACCACCAGCTTCACACCGCCGGAGGCCGAACCGCCGATGATGCGCAGGTTCTTGCCCTCGGACTTGGTGTAGCCGTTGATCGCCGGGGACGGGCCGATCCAGCCGATGTCGATGGACTTCGAGTTCAGCGCCTCGATCTCGGACGGACCCGCGTTGAAGAGCTGGTAGTCGGCCTTGGTCGCGCCCAGCTCCTTCTGGAAGAAGCCCTTCTGGTTGCCGACCAGCGCGGTGGCGTGGGTGAGGTTGCCGAAGTAGCCGATCTTGACGGAGTCCAGTCCGTCGATCTTCTTGGCCCCGGCGGCGATCTTCGCGTCGGAGGTGTCGTTCTTGGACTCGGACCCGTAGCTGCAAGCTGCGAGCGTGAGCAGGGGGAGTGCGGCGAGGGCGGCTATGCCGCGGCGAAGCAGAAGTGAGCGGTTGGCAGGCACGGGAGGCGTTCCTCTCGTTGGCCCGGCGGTCACGGTCTCTCAGGTCGTGGCCGGGAGGTCGGCAGGTCTTCGTCGCATCCGGGACGTCGGGTGGGGGGTGAGGGCGCGCAGGCAGTGCGCGTACGTCAACGCACACATCGCGCCACCCCGCCCTGTCCGCTGCCGAGGGCGCCGCTGCCGATGCGGCCGCCCTCCTTCGCGAAGGTCGAGTAGACATCGGTCGGGTTCATGGTCAGAAGTCCCAGCCGTCGTCTTCGGTCTCGTCCCTGACCGGGTCGGGGGCGGCGAAGGACTCGCCGACCATGCCCGCGGTGAGCGTGGTGCCGTCGCTCGGGTCGATCAGGATGAAGGAGCCCGTACGGCGCGAGTCGGCGTAGGAGTCGACCGGCAGCGGTTCCGCGGTGCGGATCTTGACCCGGCCGATGTCGTTGGCGACGAGCTGTCCCGGGTGCGGGTGCAGGGAGAGGTCGTCGAGGGTGAGGCGGGACGGGATGTCCTTGACGATCGCCTTGACCGTGCGGGTGCCGTGCTTGAGCAGCACCCGGTGCCCGACGGTCAGCGGCTGGTCGGCGACGTGGCAGACGGTCGCCTCCACGTCCTGCGTGGTGGCCGGCGCGTCCTTGGTCGGCACGATCAGGTCGCCGCGCGAGACGTCGATGTCGTCGGCCAGCAGCACGGTCACCGACTGCGTCGTCCAGGCCACGCCGACCGGCGTGCCGAGCAGGTCGATGCCGGAGATCGTCGTGGTGCGGCCGGAGGGCAGGACGGTGACCGGATCGCCCACCCGGAACGTACCGGCGGCGATCTGGCCCGCGTAGCCCCGGTAGTCCGGGTGCTCGGCGGTCTGCGGCCGGATCACGTACTGCACCGGCAGCCGGGCGTGGCAGTGGCTCAGGTCGTGGGCGACCGGGACCGTCTCCAGGTGCTCGAGGAAGGTCGGGCCGCCGTACCAGTCCATGGTCGCGGACGGGTCCACCACGTTGTCGCCGGCGAGCGCCGAGATCGGGATCGCGGTGATCTCCGGGACGCCCAGCTCCAGCGCGTACGCCGTGAACTCCTCGGCGATCGCGGCGAACACGGACTCCTGGTAGCCGACGAGGTCCATCTTGTTGACGGCGAGGACCACGTGCGGGACGCGCAGGAGCGCGGCGATCGCGGCATGGCGGCGGGTCTGCTCGACGACACCGTTGCGGGCGTCGACCAGGATCACCGTCAGCTCGGCCGTGGAGGCACCCGTCACCATGTTGCGGGTGTACTGCACATGGCCCGGCGTGTCGGCCAGGATGAACCGGCGCCGCGGCGTGGCGAAGTAGCGGTAGGCCACGTCGATGGTGATGCCCTGCTCGCGCTCGGCCCGCAGGCCGTCGGTCAGCAGCGCGAGGTCGGGGGCCTCCTGGCCGCGGCTTGCCGAGGCGCGCTCGACGGCCTCCAGTTGGTCGACCAGGACCGACTTGGAGTCGTGCAGTAGCCGGCCCACCAGCGTGGACTTGCCGTCGTCGACCGAACCGGCGGTCGCGAACCGCAGAAGGGTCGTCTCGGAGAGTTCCGTGGTCGTGCTCATGCTTAGAAGTACCCCTCGCGCTTACGGTCTTCCATCGCCGCCTCGGACATCTTGTCGTCGGCGCGGGTGGCGCCGCGCTCGGTGAGCCGGGAGGCGGCGATCTCCGTGATGACCTGCTCCAGCGTCACGGCGTCGGAGTCGACGGCACCCGTGCAGGACATGTCACCGACGGTCCGGTACCGGACGAGCCGCTTCTCGACGGTCTCGCCGTCCTTGGGCCCGCCCCACTCGCCCGCCGTCAGCCACATACCGCTCCGGGCGAACACCTCACGCTCGTGCGCGAAGTAGATCTCCGGCAGCTCGATGCCCTCGCGGGCGATGTACTGCCAGACGTCCAGCTCGGTCCAGTTGGACAGCGGGAAGACACGGACGTGTTCACCGGGCGCGTGGCGGCCGTTGTACAGGTTCCACAGCTCGGGGCGCTGGCGGCGCGGGTCCCACTGCGAGAACTCGTCGCGCAGGGAGAACACGCGCTCCTTGGCGCGGGCCTTCTCCTCGTCGCGACGCCCGCCGCCGAAGACCGCGTCGAACTTCTCGGCCTGGATCTTCTCGGTCAGCGGCAGGGTCTGCAGCGGGTTGCGGGTCCCGTCCGGGCGCTCCTTGAGCACACCGCGGTCGATGTAGTCCTGCACGGACGCGACATGCAGCCGCAGGCCGTGCCGGGCCACCGTACGGTCGCGGTACTCGAGGACCTCGGGGAAGTTGTGTCCGGTGTCCACGTGCAGCAGCGTGAAGGGAACCGGCGCGGGCGCGAACGCCTTCAGCGCCAGGTGCAGCATGACGATGGAGTCCTTGCCGCCGGAGAAGAGGATCACCGGGTTCTCGAACTCGCCCGCCACCTCGCGGAAGATGTGCACCGCCTCGGACTCGAGGGCGTCCAGGTGCGAGAGGGCGTACGGGGAGCCCCTGCCCTCCTCGACCTCGGCGACGGTCGTCGTCATGCCAGTCCCCTTTCGGTGAGCAGCGCGTGGACCGCGGCCGCGGACTCCTGGACGGTCTGGTGCTGCGACTCGATCCGCAGATCGGGCGACTCGGGCGCCTCGTACGGGTCGTCGACCCCGGTCAGCCCGGACAGCTCGCCCGCGGCCTGCTTGGCGTACAGACCCTTCACGTCGCGTACGGAGCACACCTCGACCGGGGTCGCCACGTGCACCTCGACGTACGTCGTGCCGTTCTCGTCGTGCCGCTTGCGGACCGCGTCCCGGCTGTCCGCGTAGGGCGCGATCACCGGGACGAGCGTCTTGACGCCGTTGCGGGCGAGCAGCTCGGCGAGGAAGCCGATGCGCTGCACGTTCGTGTGCCGGTCCTCGCGGCTGAAGCCGAGGCCCGCCGAGATGAACTCGCGGATCTCGTCGCCGTCGAGCACCTCGACGAGGTGGCCCTCCTCGCGCAGCCGGCCGGCCAGCTCGTACGCGATGGTGGTCTTGCCGGCACTCGGCAGACCCGTGAGCCAGACGGTGGCTCCGGTGGTCACGTGGTTCTCCTGGTTGTCGGTGGTCGTCATCCGTGCAGCCCGCACTCGGTCTTGGCGCGCCCGGCCCAGCGGCCGGCGCGTGCGTCTTCGCCCTCCAGGACCCGGCGGGTGCACGGGGCGCAGCCGATGGAGGCGTAGCCGTCCGTCAGCAGCGGGTTGGTCAGGACGCCGTGCTCGGCCACGTAGGCGTCCACGTCGTCCTGCGTCCAGCGGGCGATCGGGGAGATCTTGACCTTCCGGCGCTTCTCGTCCCAGCCGACGACCGGGGTGTTCGCCCGGGTCGGGGACTCGTCGCGGCGCAGCCCGGTCGCCCAGGCGGCGTAGCCCTTCAGACCCTCTTCCAGCGGCTGCACCTTGCGCAGCTTGCAGCACAGGTCGGGGTCACGGTCGTGCAGTTTCGGGCCGTACTGGGCGTCCTGCTCGGCGACCGTCTGCGGCGGCGTGAGGGTGATGAGGTTGACGTCCATCACGGCCTCGACCGCGTCGCGGGTGCCGATGGTCTCCGGGAAGTGGTAGCCGGTGTCGAGGAACACGACGTCCACGCCGGGCATGACGCGGGAGGCGAGGTGGGCGACCACCGCGTCCTCCATGGACGAGGTCACGCAGAACCGCTTGCCGAAGGTGTCCACCGCCCACTGGAGGATCTCCATCGCGGAGGCGTCCTCCAGGTCGCGGCCCGCCTGCTCGGCGAGCTGCTTCAGCTCCTCGCTCGTACGCTCTTCCTGAGCCGTCGTCATATCCGGTCGTCCCCTCCGTTGTCGGCTCGCTGAAGACCCCGGGCGAGCAGCCCGAGGAACTTCAGCTGGAATGCGCGGTTGCACGCCCCGCATTCCCAGGCGCCGTGGCCCTGCTCATTCGGACGCAGGTCCTCGTCACCGCAGTAGGGGCAGTGGAAGGGCGCCGCACGCTCGCTCACGACAGCGCCTCCTCGGAAGCCCGCGCAGCCCACGTGGCGAACCGCTCGCCGTCCTCGCGCTCCGCCTGGTAGCGCTTCAGGACGCGCTCGACGTAGTCGGGCAGCTCCTGGGAGGTGACCTTCAGGCCACGGACCTTGCGGCCGAACCCGGCCTCCAGGCCGAGCGCGCCGCCCAGGTGCACCTGGTAGCCCTCGACCTGCTCGCCCTGGTCGTTGAGGACCAGCTGGCCCTTGAGACCGATGTCCGCGACCTGGATACGGGCGCAGGCGTTCGGGCAGCCGTTGAGGTTGATGGTGATCGGCTCGTCGAAGTCCGGGATGCGGCGCTCGAGTTCGTCGATCAGGGAGGAGCCGCGCTGCTTGGTCTCGACGATGGCGAGCTTGCAGTACTCGATGCCGGTGCAGGCCATGGTGCCGCGCCGGAACGGGGACGGCTTGGCCGTCAGGTCCAGCGCCTCCAGGGCCTCGACCAGCGGTTCGACCTGCGCCTCCTCGACATCGAGGACGATCATCTTCTGCTCGACCGTGGTACGGACGCGGCCCGAGCCGTGGGCCTCCGCGACCTCGGCGATCTTCGTCAGCGTGGCGCCGTCGACGCGGCCGACGCGCGGGGCGAAACCGACGTAGAAACGGCCGTCCTGCTGCCGGTGCACACCGACGTGGTCGCGCCAGCGCTCGGTGGGCTCGGCGGGCGCGGGACCGTCGACCAGGCTGCGCTTGAGGTACTCGTCCTCCAAGATCTGGCGGAACTTCTCCGGACCCCAGTCGGCGACCAGGAACTTCAGGCGGGCACGGGTGCGCAGGCGCCGGTAGCCGTAGTCGCGGAAGATGCCGATCACGCCGGCCCAGACGTCCGGGACCTCGTCCAGCGGCACCCAGGCGCCGAGCCGGACGCCGATCTTCGGGTTGGTGGACAGGCCGCCGCCGACCCACAGGTCGAAGCCGGGGCCGTGCTCGGGGTGCTCCACGCCGACGAACGCGATGTCGTTGATCTCGTGCACCACGTCGAGCAGGGGCGAGCCGGAGATCGCGGACTTGAACTTGCGGGGCAGGTTGGAGAACTCCTTGCTGCCGATGTAGCGCCGCTGGATCTCGTCGATCGCCCAGGTGCCGTCGATGATCTCGTCCTCGGCGATGCCGGCGACCGGCGAGCCGATGACGACACGCGGGCAGTCGCCGCAGGCCTCGGTCGTGGACAGCCCGACGGCCTCCAGGCGGTTCCAGATCTCCGGGACGTCCTCGATGCGGATCCAGTGCAGCTGGATGTTCTGCCGGTCGGTGATGTCCGCGCTGCCGCGCGCGAACTCCTGCGAGATCTCGCCTATCACGCGCAGCTGCTGGGTGGTGAGGCGACCGCCGTCGATCCGCACCCGCAGCATGAAGTACTTGTCGTCCAGCTCCTCCGGCTCCAGGATGGCGGTCTTGCCGCCGTCGATCCCGGGCTTGCGCTGGGTGTACAGCCCCCACCAGCGCATCCGGCCGCGCAGGTCGTTGGGGTCGATCGAGTCGAAGCCACGCTTGGAGTAGATCGTCTCAATGCGTGTCCGCACATTGAGACCGTCGTCGTCCTTTTTGAACTGTTCGTTGCCGTTCAGCGGGGTGAAGTGACCCACGGCCCACTGACCCTCACCGCGGTGACGGCTCACCTTGCGGCGGGGCGCTGGCGCGGCGGGATTCTGCGGGGTGGCGGCCATGGTTCTACGTCCTTCGGACAGGCGGAAAGCGGCTCTGACCTGCGCATACGCGCGCATGGAGGCATGCGTGCGCGGCGTTGCGCAGCAGGGAACAGGTACGGGGAGGTCGGCGGTGCTGGGGCGGTCAGCTCGCCGGACAGATGGCGCTGGACATGCGGCCGAGGTCGACGTGCCGCCGACTCACCAAGGCAATTCCAGTTCCAGACATGACGGAAGCGTGTCACGGGGATCTCTGGCCAGTCCACCATTGTCCATAATCTGGACGGAACTATTCTGAATGGCGAGACAGAGTGTTCTGGGTCACGCTCCCGGCCAGGGACCCGGCGTCGCCACGTCCGGCTCCAGCTCCACCTTCGTGTCGAACAGCTTGAAGCCCCGCCGCTGGTAGTTGTCCATCGCGAACTCGCCGTCCTTGCTGCACGTGTGCAGCCACACCCGCTTCGTCGGCGTCCGCTCGGGCCACCGCTCGGCCAGGTCCCAGGCGCGGGCGGTGCCGTACGACAGCAGGGGGCCGCCGATCCGGCGGCCGCGGAAGGCCGGGATCAGACCGAAGTAGACGATCTCGACCACGCCCTCGTCCTGCGGGTCCAGCTCGACGTAGCCGGCGGGGGTGCCGCGGTCGTACGCCACCCAGGTCTCCGCGCCGGGACGGTCCAGGTGTTCCTGCCACCGGGCGTAGGTCCAGCCGAGGCGGTCGGTCCAGTGGATGTCGCCGCCGACCGAGGCGTACAGGAACCGGCTGAACTCGGGGGAGGGGACCTCGGCGCGGACGATCCGGACATCGCCCTCGGGGGCCGCGGACGGCAGGAGGTCGGCCGGTGAGGTCTGTTCCAGGGACCAGGTGGTGACGGGGACGCTGCTCATGCGTGCCAGGGAATCATCCCGCCCGGCCGTCTGTCGATCGTCCGGGTCACTGCGCAGATCACTCCGATCGGCGCCGGGGCCGGGCCGTCAGCCCAGTGACCGGTCCAGCGCGGCCAGCGGCACCGCGAACAGCATCCGGTCCGACAGGGACCACACCTCGCCGGTCTCCTGCCAGTAGGACAGGGAGCCCGCGGACGCGGCCCAGCAGTGGTGCGAGCCCTCCGAGCCGCAGTGTGCCGCCGACGCCCCCTTCGTGTCCTGGCGCCACAGCCCGCCATGGCCGTCCATGGAGCCGGACAGCCGTCCCACATACCAGGACGGACGTGCCGCCCCGGGCTGCCGGTACGACAGCACGCCCCGGATCCCTGACGTCCGCGTCCGGTAGGCCTCCACCGCGTCGGCCCGTCCGGCGGCGTCGGTGGCGAGCAGGCCGCCGCGCGCGGGGTCCGTGCTGAACGCGTACCGCCACAGCCGGGCGTGCCGGCCGCCGCCGGGGGCGGTCCACTCGCCGGCGACGAGGCTGTCGGGTGCCGTGCCGCGGTCGAGGGAGAGGGTGCCGGGGCAGGGCGGGCCGGAGGCGGCGCAGCGGCCGGCGGAGAAGCGGTAGGAGCCGACGGCGGGCATCACGTACCGGTAGCCGTCGGCGGACCAGCCGCCGGGCACCCGGCCGATCGCGGGCCCGTCCACCGTGGCGCGCTGGATGCGGTCGAGGTCGTAGACGTAGAGCGCGTCGGCGCTGCCGGTCGTGGTGGTGACCAGCAGCTTGTCCTGGTACCAGACCATGCCGGAGACACGGGAGGCCAGGCCGCGGTAGTCACGGCCGCCGTCGACGGGCACCACCAGGAGCACCCAGCGGTAGGCGGGGCGGCTCGGGGCGTCGGCGTCGACGAAGGCGACCCTGGCGAGGCCCCGCTCGGCGGCGGGGCCGGTGGTGGTGCTGTGGGTCCAGCCGGTGAGGATCACCCGGTGGGTGCCCCAGACACCGTCGTCGTCGGCGTCCCCGGAGGTGGTCACCGAGGCCGGCTGCCAGGCGGTGGTGGCGGTATCGGCCCGGTCCCAGCAGTAGGCGCGGACGGCGGCCGGGGTGACGGGCAGGCTCGCGCGGTCCTCGTCGGTGCAGCCGGCTCCCTCGCCCAGGGTGCGGTCGGTGTCCTGCAGTACGGCGTCCACGCCGACCGGGCGGCCCATGGAGGCGGCGAGCCGGTTCAGCGTGGGGGCGGGTACCAGGTGCTCCTGGAGTTGCAGGGGGCCGGTGTCCGCCGGGGAGGTCAGCGGCCTGAGCGCGCCGGGGTTCTCGGCGACCCCGGCCTGCGAGGCGCTGATCAGGGTGGCGGCCGCGGTGAGGGCCAGCGCGGTCCCGGCGAGGACCGCACGCAGGGCCGCGCCCCGCCTGCGCCGACGGTGTCTGCCGCGATGCTTCATATTTCCTCCCGAGCGGGCCAACTGCGCCTGGCGGTCCGTACGTTGACCGAGGAGCAGGTGGGGAGGCCCATAGGGATGCTACGGCAGTGAGGGGCGTTGCGGGGCCAAGGCGCCGCAAATATGCGGAAGCCGCCCGCGCTGTCAGTCGGCCCCCACCGCCGCCCGTCGCCGTGCCACCGCCGGTGCCGTCGACTGGGGGAGCAGGTCGCAGAGGTCGCCGGGCAGCAGCACCTCGACCTCCACGTCCTCGCAGAAACGATACGGCCGGTGTCGTAGAAGGTCCCCCAGATATCGGCGAATTCTGGACATTTCTGCTCTTACGGTCACTGTTCTGGAGGGATCGCCGAACAGATCCTCGGCGAGGCCCGCCGCGCCGCGCCCGGAGCGGTGTGCGGCGAGCAGATAGAGCAACTCGGCGTGCCGGGGACTGAGTTCGCGTGACCAGGAGCCCGCCGAGGCGGTCACGGTCACCGAGCCGCGGACCGGCCGGCTCAGGTCCAGCACGATCCGGGTGGCGGCGGACGCCGGGTCCTCCTCCGCCGCCCGCAGCAGCCAGCCCCCGGCCAGCGGCTCCACCGCGCACGAGCCGAGCGCGGGCAGCCACCGGCGCCCCGGCGCAAGGGACTTGGGCAGCGCGAGGCGCCGTACGTAGGGCATCCCGGTCACGGCGGCCGCCCAGCCGTCCCGGTCCACCACCAGCGCCCGCCCGTCCAGCCGGGCCAGCACCGGGGCGGCCATCGTGCGCAGCCGCTCCAGCGAGGCCAGGTGCAGCTCGCGCAGGCGGGCCTCGGCGAGCTTGGCGACTGAGTCCACCCAGGCGAGGGTCGCCGGATGCATGGTCTCCAGCGGGCCGCTCACGTCCACCACGCCGATGAGCCGGCCGTCCCTGGGGTCGGTGATCGGAGCGCCCGTACAGGTCCAGGAGGCGTGCGAGCGGACGAAGTGCTCGGCGGCGAAGACCTGCACGGGCCGCCGCACCACCGCCGGGGTGCCCACGCCGTTGGTGCCGACGACGTCTTCCCGCCAGTCGGCGCCGAGCAGGAACCCGAGGCCGTCGGCCTTGCGCAGCACCGGCGGGGAGCCCTCCCGCCACAGCACGCGGCCCTCGGCGTCCGCGACGACCATGATGTGCTGGGCCACGTCCGCGACCGAAAGCAGACCTTCGCGCAGCACCGGCAGGATGTGCCTGAGCGGTGACTCCTCCCGTCTGCGCCGCACTTCGTCCAAGGGCAGCAGCCGGGATCTGAAGTCGTGGTCGGGGTCGACCCCGCTGCGCAGCATCCGTCCCCAGGACTGCTCGATCACCGGCCGGGGCGCGATCCGTGCCCGATGTCCTGCCAGCGTGGCCTCGCGCACCTCGCTCAGCACCCGCGCCGCCTGCGCCGCGTCCACGGCGGCCAGGCGCGCCACGTTCATCGGCGGGTTCACCACTGGGGTCCTCCGGGAAAGGCATCGAACACACTTGTCAAGCCGTTCCGGCGGCGGTTTCCGGTCCGGCTGTATCTCTCATACTGCCGCCCGGACCATGCCGGAGGCACACACTCCGCGCACAGACACCAACAAGTTGCAACCCCCTGCAACCCTGGTGAACCGCACGAAGGTGGCTGAGACTTGACCACGACACCGCCTCCGAGCGGTGTTCGTGGCCTCGAACGGGCCCATGAGGCGGGGGTGGTGCCGTGTCGGCGCAGCACCACCCCTTCCGGGGGTTCGGCGAGGGCGCGACAGGGGGTGCGGCGTGAGGTGCGTTGGCGTCTGCGGGGCCGTCGTGGCTGGTCGCGCCCACGCGGCGGAGCCGCATACCAGCAGAGCCCCGCGCCCCTTGGGACGGGCGTCGCGAGTGCCTTAAGAAGTCGGCCGGGCCCGCTCCACCACCGACTTCAAGTCCAAGCCGGACGGCAGGGTGCCGAAGGAGGCGCCCCGGTCGCCGCCGAGCCGGGAGGCGCAGAAGGCGTCGGCGACCTCCGGCGGCGCGTGCCGTACCAGGAGTGATCCCTGGAGCACCAGTGCGAGGCGCTCGACCAGCCGCCGGGCCCGGCCCTCGATGCCGTCCAGGTCGGCGAGTTCGGTGAACAGGTCCTTCACCGCCCGGTCCAGCCGGTGGTCGGCGCCGTGCGCCCGCCCGATCTCGGTGAGGCAGGCGTCCAGGGCGCCCGGCTCGCGCTGCAGCGCCCGCAGCACGTCCAGCGCCTGTACGTTCCCGGCGCCCTCCCAGATGGAGTTCAGCGGCGACTCGCGCACCAGCCGGGGCAGCCCCGACTCCTCGACGTACCCGTTGCCGCCCAGGCACTCGGCGGCCTCCACCGCCACCGGTGCGCAGCGCTTGGTGATCCAGTACTTGGCGGCCGGCACCGCGAGCCGCAGGAAGGCGCGCTCCTGCTCGCCTCCGTCGTCGTAGGCGGCCGCGAGCCTGAGGGTCAGCGCGGTCGCAGCCTCGGACTCCAGTGCGAGGTCCGCCAGTACGTTGCGCATCAGCGGCTTGTCGAGCAGCTTCCCGCCGAAGGCCTCCCGGTGCGTGCAGTGGTGGACGGCCTGCGCCACCGCCTGCCGCATCAGGCCCGCCGAGCCGAGCGCGCAGTCCAGCCGGGTCGCCGTGACCATCTCGATGATGGTGCGCACCCCGCGGCCCTCCTCGCCGACCCGGCGGGCCCAGGTGCCGTCGAACTCCACCTCGGCGGAGGCGTTGGACCGGTTGCCCAGCTTGTCCTTGAGCCGCTGGATCAGGAACACGTTGCGGCTGCCGTCGGCGAGGACACGCGGGACGAGGAAGCAGGTGAGCCCGCCGGGGGCCTGGGCGAGGACGAGGAAGCCGTCCGACATCGGCGCCGAGCAGAACCACTTGTGCCCGGTCAGCGTGTACGTCCCCGCCTCGGCGAGCGGCCGGGCCTCGGTGGTGTTCGCCCGTACGTCGCTGCCGCCCTGCTTCTCGGTCATGCCCATGCCGAAGAGGGCGCCGGGCTTCTGCGCGGCGGGTCGCAGCTCACGGTCGTAGATCGTGGACGTCAGCCGCGGCTCCCACTCCGCTGCCAGCTCCGGGTCGGCCCGCAGCGCGGGTACGGCCGCGTGGGTCATCGACAGCGGGCAGCAGTTGCCCGCCTCGACCTGCGTCCAGATCAGGAACCCGGCCGCCCGGCGCACATGCCCGGCAGGGCGCGTCCAGGCGCCGGTCAGCCCCGCCCCGACCCCCTTGCCGAGCAGCCGGTGCCAGGCCGGGTGGAAGTCGACGTCGTCGATCCGGTGGCCGTAGCGGTCGTGGGTGCGCAGCCGCGGCGGGTGCTCGTTCGCCTGCACCGCCCACTCCTGCACCTGCGCCGAACCCGAGGCCCGGCCGAGCGCGGACAGCTCGTCGCGCACCTCGTCCAGCACGTCCGGACCGGTGTACCGCCCGACCGCCTCCACGAGGGCCCGGTCGGCGGTGAAGAGGTCGTATCCCACCAGCGCAGGAGGCTGGTTCGTCACGGTGTGGGTGGAGTTGCCTGCCATGATTGCGAACCTACCCGGGACGGCGGCGACGGGGGCTTCCAGAGTGACACAGCACCGCCCACGGGCGCGTCGGCGCCGGTCACCGGCCCCGGAAGGTGAGGGCGGCCCGGTACGGCGGATACCGTTAGGTCGTGCAGCCAGGAAGTGAAACCCCCGAGCGGCCCCCGGGCCGGCTCCACCGGGCCAGAGTCCTCTACCGGAACGTCTCCAAGCGCAGGACCGCCTGGCTGTTGCTGAAGGACACCGTCAACTCCTGCATGGAGTACCGCATCCTGGGTCTGGCGGCGGAGGCGGCGTTCTTCACGCTGCTGTCCGTGCCGCCGCTGCTGCTGAGCCTCATCGGCCTCCTCGGCTACGTCGACGCCTGGACCGGCGCGGACACCATCCAGAGCCTGGAGAACAACATCCTGGAGGCCTCCCGCACGGTCCTGTCGGACAAGGGTGTCAAGGAGATCGCCGAGCCGATCCTGCACGACGTGATGAGGGGCGGCCGGCCGGACGTCATCTCCATCGGCTTCCTGTTCGCGCTGTGGTCGGGCTCCCGCGCGGTGAACGTCTTCATCGACACGATCACCGTCATGTACGGCCTCGACGGCGTCCGCGGCATCGTCAAGACCCGGATGATGTCCTTCCTGCTGTTCATCGTGGCCCTGCTGATCGGCTCGGTCGCGCTGCCGCTGATGGTGGCCGGACCGGACGCGGTGGTGGGGATCGTGCCCTGGTCGGAGACGGGAATCCAGGTCCTGTACTGGCCGGTCGTCATCGTCCTGTCCATCGTCTTCCTGACGACCCTGTACCACGTGTCCGTGCCCGTCCGCTCCCCCTGGATCGAGGACGTCCCCGGCGCCCTGGTCGCCCTGGCCATGTGGGTCCTCGGCAGCTTCCTCCTGCGCATCTACCTCACCAACACCATCGAGGGCGCCACGATCTACGGCTCCCTCGCCGCCTCCGTCGCCGTCCTCCTGTGGATCGGCGTGTCGGCCTTCGCCGTGCTCGTCGGCGCGGCGGTGAACGCCGCCATCGACCGGGTCTGGCCGGCCGCGGCCACGGCCGCCGCCCGCGCGGCCAACGTGCGGCTGCGCGAGGCGGAGGTCGTCGAGTACGTCGCCCGCGTCGCCGCCGCCCGCGAGGCCGACCCCGACGATCCCGACATGCCCTCCGAGTTCCCCGAGCGCTGGTCCCGCTTCCTTCCCCCGGAGGACGTCACAGCCCGCCTGCGCACCCACGCGAAGAACCCGCACCACCCGCACAAGGAGCACGGCGTGAAGGGCGCCAACGGCGCGAACGGGAGCCCACCACCACACCGCAAGTAACCGGCACCGGCAGCTCGGGGAGCGTGTTCGGGCACCGGCCGCCGTCCGAGACCGCCGCAACGACGCGAAGCTCGACGGCGGACCGGGTGGACCCGGCGGACCTGGGGGCCCCGGGCGGTGCCCGACGCCCGGCACCCGT
>NZ_KQ948020.1:170466-213457 GCF_001513965.1 Streptomyces cellostaticus
CTCGCGCCTGGTGACGGCGCCGCCCCACTACTTACCGCCGCAACGGCGCGAAGCCCGGTGACGGAGACCGGCGGTGCCCGACGGCCGGCACCTGCGCCACGGCTTCCACACGACTCACGGCTTCCACACGCCCGCCGTCGCTGCCTCCCGTACGAACTGACCGAAGTCCCGCGGCTCGCGGCCCAGCACCTCCCGTACGCCGTCCGACAGGTGGGCGTTGCGGCCGTCGAGCAGGGACTCGAAGAGGTCCACCACGAAGTCCAGCTCCTCGGGGGGCACCCCGAAGCCGGCCAGCCGTTCGCCGTACTCCCGGGCCGGCACCGCCCGGTACGACAGCTCCCGCCCCGTCGCCGCCGCGATCTCCGCGACCGCCTCGCCGAAGGTCAGCAGCCGCGCCCCGGAGACCTCCAGCACCTGCCCGGCATACCGGTCGCCCGCGCCGATCGCCGCCACCACCACGTCCGCGATGTCCCGCACGTCGATGAACGGCTCCCGTACCGCCCCGCCCGGAAACACCAGCTCCCCGTGCTCCCGCAGCTCCGCCACCAGCGGACCCTCGCTGAAGTTCTGTGCGAACCACGCGGCCCGCACGACCGTCCACTGCGCCCCCGATGTGCGCAGCGCCTCCTCGGTGGGCCGCGCCTGCTCCTCGCCCCGCGCCGACAGCAGCACCAGCCGCCGCACCCCCAGACCGACCGCCTCGCGGGCCAGACACCCGACCGCGTCTGCCGCGTCCGGCGCCCCGACGTCCGAGGGGTACACCAGATAGGCCGCGTCGGCGCCGCGCAGCACCTGCGCCCACGTCGACCGGTCCCGCCAGTCGAAGCCCCGCGTCCGCGAGGCCGCCCGGACCGTCATCCCGGCCGCCCGCGCGGCCTCGGCCACGCGGCTTCCCGTACGACCGGACGCGCCGGTCACCACCACCGTCAACCCTTGCTCAGTGCCCGTGTTCTGCGTCATGTCCGCCAGTCAACTGCGGCCCCGGGCAAGGGACCATCGCCGATCGGCTCACGCGCATACGCGCGCGTCTACGCTGACCCCATGGACGCTCCCCAAGGCTCGAACATGCTCACGCGGGGGGACCCCCTTGCAGGCCTGCTCGACGGCCCACGCGCGCGTGGCGCCTTCATGATCCGGGCGTGCTTCGAGCCGCCGTGGGCGGTGCGCGTGGAGGACCGGGCCCCGCTGACGGTGATGCTGATGGCCCGCGGTGACGCCTGGATCACCTCCGACGGCGGCGGCGAGCCGGTACGGCTGCTCCCCGGTGACCTGGCCATCGCCCGCGGCCCCGACCCGTACACCTGCGCCGACACGCCCGACACTGCCCCGCAGGCGCTGATCCTGCCCGGCGGCGAGTGCCGCTACCCCGACGGCAGCTCCCTGAACGGTTCCATGGACCTCGGCGTACGCACCTGGGGCGACCGCCCGGACGCCCCGACGGTGATGCTGATCGGCACCTACCTGATGCAGGGCGAGATCACCGGCCGCCTGCTGGACGCCCTGCCCCCGCTGCTGACCCTCCCGGCCGACGTGTGGCAGTGCCCGCTCACCCCGTTCCTCATGGAGGAGATCGTCCGTGACGAACCCGGCCAGGAGGTGGTCCTGGACCGCCTCCTGGACCTGCTGGTGATCAGCGCGCTGCGGGCGTGGTTCTCCCGCCCCGAGGCGGCCGCACCCGCCTGGTACCGAGCGCTCGGCGACCCGGTCGTCGGCCGCGCCCTGCGCCTGATCCAGGACGACCCGGCGCACCCGTGGACGGTGTCCGCGCTCGCCGCCAAGGCCGGGGTGTCCCGTGCGGCCCTGGCCCGCCGCTTCACCGATCTGGTGGGCGAGCCCCCGATGGCCTACCTCACCGCCCGGCGCCTCGCCCTGGCCGCCGACCGGCTCCGCGACACCGAAGACACCCTGGCCGCCATCGCCCGCCGGGTCGGCTACGGCAGCGCCTTCGCCCTCTCCAGCGCGTTCAAGCGGATGTACGGCGTCAGCCCGCAGGAGCACCGCACCCGGGCGGCGTAACCTGGCGTACGTGTACGAGGAGCGGCCGTCCCGGCTGACCGGCGCGGTCGTGTGGCACCGCACCCCGGAGGACCCCGCCGTCCGGCCCGTGCTGCCCGACGGCTGCATGGACCTGCTGTACAGCGAGGGCCGGCTGCTGGTCGCCGGACCCGACACCCGCGCGTACGTTCCTGGGGGCCCGCCCCGCGCCTGGGCGGGCATCCGCTTCTTCCCCGGCACCGCGCCCACCCTGCTCGGCGTACCGGCACACGAACTGCGCGACGCCCGTGTCGAGTTGACCGACCTGTGGCCCGCCGCCCGGGTACGACGGCTGCGCGACCGTGTCGAGGCGGCCCCCGCCCCGGGGGCGGCCCTGGAGGGCATAGCCCTGGACCTGGCTGCACGGTCGGCGGCGGCCCCCGACCCGCTCCTGCACCGCCTGGTGGAGTGCCTGGACGCGGGCAGCCCGGTGGCCGCGACGGCCGCTGAACTCGGCATCGGCACCCGCCAGTTGCACCGCCGCTGTCTGACCGCGTTCGGCTACGGCCCCAAGACCCTGGCCCGCATCCTGCGCCTGCAACGCGCCCTGACCCTGGCCCGCTCCGGAGTCCCGTTCGCCGAGACGGCAGCCCGCTCCGGATACGCCGACCAGCCCCACTTCGCCCGAGACGTACGGGAGTTGGCCGGGGCGACACTCGGAGAGCTACTGAGCGGCCAGAGGTGCGAACAGGTCGACGCCGTTGCCGTCGGGATCGTGCACGGTGGCGTACCGCTGGCCCCAGAAGGCGTCCCACGGCTTCAGCTCCCCGTGGTACCCGGCGCCCACGAGATCCTCGTACA
The DNA here is from genome assembly GCF_001513965.1 of Streptomyces cellostaticus. Lineage (GTDB taxonomy): Bacteria > Actinomycetota > Actinomycetes > Streptomycetales > Streptomycetaceae > Streptomyces > Streptomyces cellostaticus. The sequence continues at coordinate 173,302 of NZ_KQ948020.1, forward strand.
CGGCGTCGACCTCGGCCGGCGAGCCGCACCGGAAGGCGAGCCCGACCCGGCCCGCGCCGGCTGACGGCCGCCACCCGGGGTAGAACGACCGGACCGTCTCCTCGGTGTCCAGCGCGAGCACCAGCCCACCGGGCAACTCGGCCTCGACATGCGGCTGTTCCTCGGCCCCTTCGGGGAAGGCCAGCCCGAGGCGACGGTAGAACGCGAGCGAGGCGGCCAGGTCGGAGGCCACCACGCCGATCACGGCGAATCGTGGAGTCATGGGTTCACCGTAGGCAGGCGGAGAGCGCCCGGTCTTGAAGGAATCGGACGTGCCCGTCAGCTCTACGGGCACGAGATGCTCCCCGCGCTGATGGAGTCGGGAACGTACGCCGTCGACCCTGAGCCCCGAGGAGGGCCCTGGCGCCGCTGGGACGAGGTCGGCGAAGAGGGGGCGGCGGCCGACGGGTGTTCGCTCCGGTGTACTCCCTGCCCTCGGGGCCGGCGGGTGCGGTCGTCGTCGCGCCGGGGGACATCCGTGGCACCGCGCTGATTCCGGACCGCTGTGACGGCTACTGCCTGGGCCTGGACGGCAGGGACGGCCCGAACCTCGCTTTGAGGAGTGCGGCCGGCCGGTGGCGACCCGGATGGACGACTGCTCGATCTGGCAGGCGGTGTGGCTCGAACCCACCGCCGTACGCCGTGTTCCCGGCCCGGCTCCCCGGATCACCGGCTGGGCGACCCTGGTGGCGCAGCGGCACAGCACACCGCCCGTCGAGCAGCCCGGGTACCGGAGCCCGCAGTGGGAGGCCGCCGCGGGTGTGGCCCTGGCCCACCTGCTGGTGGCTTCGGCCGGCGCTCCCGTGGCCCTGCCCGGAGGACTCCTCACGGACATGTTCGGCCGCGAGCTCGACGCGCTGCTCCCGCCCGGGCGGCCGACTCGTACGGCGGCCCTGACCGGCCCGGGCCTGCCCTTCCCCGAGGACCGGTCGCGGCTGCCGATGACCGGCGGACTGCCCCGCGACGTCCAGCACGACGACCCGCATACAGCCGGGTGACGGACAGCGGCCTCACTCGTCAGGCGAATTCCGCTGCTGCAGTGCACGACGGGCCGACCGCTCCGCCCGTTCCGCATGGGACATGAGCTGCGCCTGTTTCCTGGGCCACCACGTCAGTTCGACGAGGAAGAACAGGACGAACAGCCACGACACCCATGCCTGCCGCGTCGATCCGGAGAGGGTGTCGATCACAGCGAGGGCCACAGCCAGTCCGGTGAGGAGCAGGACCACCAAGGGGAAGAGGCGATCTTGCTCCCGTGCTTTCCGCAGGCCGTCGCAGTAGTCGATGACGGCAGGCGCCAGCCGGGCATCACCGATGTCCTCACCACGTCGGGTGGCGCGAACCACTGCCGTCCGATCCGCGGGGGCCAGGTCCCTGGCTCCGGGCCAGGCTCTGCCCATCCGTCGGGCTGCCCTGATGCCGTAGAAGGGTCCGAGGACGAGAAGCGCCGCGACTGCGCCCACCCATGATCCCGACTCGGCCAGTACGAACGCGCCGAAGAGGACACCGGCCAGAAGGCCGATGCTCACTGCCCTGCGAACCGGACCGCCTCGCCATACCCAGCCGGGGACCACCACCACGGGCTCATGCTGGCAGTCGTCGCCAGGGCAATCAATCACCCCGGACCGACGACACGGAGGACACGGCTGTACGGCGTATTCGGCCTGGTCAGGCGGACCGTCCGAAGGTCACCGGCCCCTCCGGCGTCTGGACGGTGAACGAGATCATGAACGGCCCCTCGCCGAGCGCGAGTTCGGTGCCCAGCGCAGCCAGCAGGGGCCGGACCTCGTCCGGGTCCGGCACCGTGGCCGACACCTCAAGCAGCGGGGTGACGGGCAGACCCGAGGCCGCCGGATGCAGCGAGTCGCCCCAGTCGATGAGGAACGGGACCAGCCCGGAGGGGTGCGCGGTGCCGCTGTCGGTCAGCCGCCACTGGAGCAGGGTGCCGTCGGGGGTGCGGCGGCTCATCGGATGGACCGGCCCGGGGTCGTACCCCTGCGCTCGGGCGGCCGTGATCGCCGCATCCAGGCCGGGCGGGCTGATCGCCCAGGTCACCGTGCGCGGGCCGGTCAGCCGGTCGACCCCGAACGGCCGCAGATCCACCGGCTCCGGCTGCTCCGGATCCGGCCCGATGATCTCCAGGTAGCTCCGGCCGCCCAACGCGACCAGGTGGTTCCGCGTCCCCAGCCCGACGTGCACCCCACCGGGCGCGGGCGTCACCCCGGTCCGCCGGGCGAAGTCGGCGACGGTCGCGGCGAGATCGGGCGTGGCGAGGACGAGGTGGTCCAGCAGCGGAGGAATGGGCTTCATTCCGGGGGAGGTTACGGGAACGACACCTCTGTGTGGAACGCCTGTGCGGAACTGCCGCCGGGAACGTTCAGGAACGCGGCCCAGGCGGACGGGGCGACGGTGAGGTGCGGGCGGCGGGGGTCTTGGGTCGCGGATGCGGAGGGCGGTGGGTTCGGTGGCGACTTCGAGGCAGGCACCGCCGTCGCCGCTGCTGTAGCTCGACTTGAAGTACGGCGAACAGTGAAGCCCGATCGCATGACCCCGACCGGGACGCTCACCGCGGCGCGGCCGTGCTCGCCCGCCGCACCAGCCGGGTCGACAGTTCCGTACGCGTTCCCTCCGGGCGCTCGCCCTGCATCATCCGCACCAGCAGCCGCAGCGCGGTCGCCGCCATCTCGGCGAGCGGCTGCCGGACCGTGGTCAGCGCGGGGGCGACCCAGCGGGCCTCGGGCAGGTCGTCGAAGCCGACCACACTGACGTCGTCCGGCACCCTGAGCCCCCGCTCGGCCAGCGCCGCGTAGACCCCGAGTGCCATCCGGTCGGCGCACACGAACAGCGCCGTCGGCGGCTCGGGCAGGTCCAGCAGCTCGTGCGTGCGCAGCCGGGCGGTGGCCTCCTCGAACCCCGCGTGCCGCACATACTCGGCGCGGTGCCGCACCCCGGCCGAGGCCAGCGCCGAGCGGTAGCCCGCCACCCGGGCGCTGCTGCACATCCTGCGCCGATGCCCGGCGAGCACCGCGATCCGTTCGTGCCCGAGAGCCAGGAGGTGCTCGGTCGCGGTCACGCCGCCCTGCCAGTTGGCCGCCCCCACCGACACCACCCCCGCCGGCGGCTCGTGCACCGGGTCGATCAGCACGTAGGGGATGCGGTGGTGGTCCAGCCAGGCGTACTGGGCCGGGGACAGCTCCGCGAGGTGGAACAGCACGCCCGAGGAGCCGCGGGCGGTCAGCTTGTCCAGCCAGCCGCGCTGCGGGCCATCGCCCCGGGTGCGGTTCAGGCCTGCCGAGACCACCACCTCCAGACCCGCCTCGTACGCCGCCTCCTCCACCCCGTGCAGCACCGCGCCCGACCGGGAGCTGTCGAGCGAGTGCACCACCAGGTCGACCAGGCCCGGCGTCTTCGCCACGTCGAAGCGGGGTCTGCGTACATAGCCGAGCCGGTCCAGCGCCTCGGTGACCCGGCGGCGGGTCTCGGGGGCCACGTCCTCGCGGCCGTTGACCACCTTCGACGCGGTCGGCACCGACACCCCCGCCTCGCGGGCCACCACCGCCAGCGTCGGCCCGGCCGCCACGCTCGTACTCCCCGTACGGACCATAGGGAACCCGCCCCTCCGGCCCGCCCTTGGGCCATCGAAAGTTGCGACCAACGCTGCTTCCGCGGTCTGGTCACCGACCATGCAGAAAGCGCTTCCTACGATAGATGCGCGTCAACACGGCGGGAAGACAGGGGAATTCACGGGATGGGCGCGGGCGGGGCTTTCGAAACTCCGAACGGCGGGAGGCCGCCGGTGGTCACTTCAGGGCGCCCAGCGTCACCCCCGTCCGCCAGTACCGGCGCATCGCGACCATCATCACCGCCATCGGCACGATCGACAGCAGCGCGCCCGTGAGCACCAGGCTCGTGAGGTCGACTCCGGACTCCAGGCGTTTGCCGGTCCAGTTGTACAGGCCCAGGTTGAGCGTCCAGTTCTCCTCGCCGCGCAGCACCGTCAGTGGCAGGAAGAAGGCGTTCCAGGTGTTGACGAAGGCCAGCAGGAAGACCGTGGCGCCGCCGGTCGTCATCATCCGCAGCACGATGGTGAGAAAGATCCGCAGCTCGCCCGCGCCGTCGATGCGGGCCGCCTCCAGGATCTCGTACGGAATACCGGCTTCTGTGTACACCTTGGCGAGATACACGCTGAACGGATTGATCAGACAGGGGATCAGCATCGCCCACGGGGTGTCCACCAGGCCGATCTTCGAGAACAGCAGATACAGGGGCAGTGTCAGCAGCGCGATCGGCACCAGGAAGGAGCCCACCACACACGCGAACACCGCACCCCGGCCCGGAAAGTCGAAGCGGGCCAGGCCGTAGCCGGTGGCGAGGGCGATCAGCGTGCCGCCGAGCGAGCCGAGACCGGCGTACAGGAACGAGTTGGCCGTCCAGCGCAGGAAGATGCCGTGCTCATAGGTGAACAACTGGTGCAGGTTGTCCCACAGGTGCAGCCCCGAGAACCATAGGCCGTTGCTCTGGTACAGGCCCGTACGGTCCTTGGTGGCGGCGACGAGCAGCCACCACACCGGGAACAGGCTGTACGCGCTCGCGAGGACCAGCCCGAGCAGCAGGAAACGCTGGCCCCCGCGCGAGCGTGACGCGGGATCCGGCTCGGTGAGCCGGCGCACCGGGCGGGCCGGCCGGCGTTCTTCGGTGAGCGTCATCAGTCGGCCTCCCGCGCGGTGAGCCGGTAGAAGAGGAAGGAGGCGACGCCGAGGATCAGCGCGAGCAGCACCGAAAGGGCCGCCGCATAGTGGTAGTTGCCCGCGTTGAACGCCTGGTTGTAGATCACCATGATCGGGGTGAAGCTGTCGCCGACCGTCTGCGGAGTGACGTTCCGGAACAGGGCCGGCTCGTTGAAGATCTGCAGCATCTGGATGACCGACAGCATGCCGGTCAGCACCAACGCGCCCCGCACGTACGGCACTTTGATGCTCAGCGCGATCCGCCGCTCGGAGGCGCCGTCCAGCCGGGCCGCCTCGAACAGTTCACGCGGCACCCCTTGCAGTGCCGAGTAGATGATCACCATGTTGTAGCCGATGCCGTGCCAGGTCAGCAGGTTGCCGATGGTCGGCCACGCCATCGACGGCGCGAAGAAGTTCCAGGACAGCCCGAACACCTTGCCCAGCGGGGTCAGCGGGCCGACGTCCGGGCTGTACAGGTTGATCCACACGATGGCCGCGACCACCCCGGGGATCATGTACGGCACCAGCAGCAGGATCCGGAACCGGCCCGCCACCCGCGCGGACACCCCGTCCAGGAACAGCGCCAGGACGAGGCTCACCAGCAGCATCACCGGGATCTGCACAGCGGCGAAGAGCAGCACCCGCAGCACCGCGTGCAGGAACGCCGCATCGGTCAGTCCCTGACGGTAGTTGGCGAGCCCCGAGAACTCCTCGGTGGCACCGCCGAGGCCCAGCCCCGACTGGTGCTCGCGGTAGAGCGACTGGTGGACCGCGTACCCGACCGGGATGAGATACAGGAAGACGAAGCCGAGCTGGAAGGGCACGGTGAAGGCGGCGCCCTTCCAGCGCTGGGAGCGGACCATCGACCCTCGCCTCAGTCCTTGACGCTGATGCCGCGGGACTTCAGGTCCCCGACCGTCCACTGCTGCATGTGCGCGAGCAGATCGGTGACCTTCTGCTCCTTGCTGACGACCTTCGCCCAGCCGCTCTGCAACTCGGTGAACATCGCGGTCCAGTCCGGGCCGAACGTCCAGTCCGTGGTCACCGTGTTCAGGCTGTCGGTGACGGTCTTCCTGGCCGGTTCGTAGTTCCGGCCGAGCAGCTTCGACGAGATGGCCTCGTCGACGTAGGCGCCGCTGTCCTTCAGTGCGGGCAGCACACCGTTGCCGGTGGCCGGGCTCGCCATCGTCTTCACCGCGTCGGCATTGGTCGATATCCACAACGCCGCCTCGGCGGCCTGCTTCTGGTGCGTGCACTGCCTGGTGACGAGGGTGACGCTGCCGGTCAGATTGGTGCCGGCCGGGGTCTTCGCGGCCTCGCCGGTGAAGGCGGGCCAGGGGGCGAGCGCCCACTTGCCGAAGGACTTGGTGAAGTTCTGCACCATGCCGGCCATCTGCCAGGTGGAGATCTGCCGGGTGGCGGTGCCGCCGTTGTCGTAGTTGCGCTGCACGGCCGCGTAATCGGCGAACGACAGCTTGGAGTCGAGGTCGTTGTCGATGATCTCCTGGATCACTTGCGCGGCCTTGAGGGTGCCCGGGTCCTGGAAGTTCACCTTCCAGGAGTTGCCGTCGATGCGGTACCAGTGGGCGCCGGCCTGCATGGCGAGCACCTCCAGCGTGCTCGGGTCCTCACCGGCGTAGTTGGTGATCTTTATGCCGTGCTTCTTCAGCACCTTGCCGGCCGCGATGAACTCGTCCCACGTGGCGGGCGGTTCGAGGCCGTACCGGGTGAAGAGGTCGGTGCGGTAGATGGTGAAGTTCGGCGCCGAGCTGGTGGGAACGCCGTAGATCCGGCCCTGCACCTGCGCGGCCGCCCAGGAACCGGAGTTGAACGTCCCTGCGGCCGAGCGCACGTACGGGGTGACGTCGGCGAGGGCCCCCTGGGAGACCCAACTGGTCACGTACTCGGCGGTGTTCTGCACCAGGCAAGGCGCGTTGTCCGCCTTCACCGCGTTGGTCAGCTGCTTCTGCATGGTCAGCTGGTCGGTGACCTTCGTGTACCTGAGCTTGACGTCCTTGTGAGCGGCGTTGAACGCCTTGACCACGGCGTCCTGGCCGTTCGCCCAGCCCCAGAAGGGCAGGGTGACCGGGCCGTCTGCCGATGCGGAGTCGCCGGATGAACCGGAGCCGCCGCAGGACGTGAGCAGTCCACTTGTCAGCGCGAGGCTCGCCACGGCGGCGAGGAGAAACCTTCTGCGGGGGCTGGTGGAGTTCATCTGACCGTGTTCCTTCGGAAGTTGGCGCTCCAGAACGATTTAGAAACCGGTTTCCACGGGACAGTAGGACGGCGCGGCGAGCCCTAGCAAGGGGTATGCGCGGGAATCTTGCTCCGTGCGGCCCGTCGAACGGTTCATTCACGGCAACCGGTACACATGGTAACCGGTTGCCGTCCGATCGGTTTTCGAAAGTGCATCCCTCCCCTTGACGAGCCCTCGGTACGGGAAGAAGCTCCCCTCACCGTTCATAGCAACCGGTTGCTTCCTGGTTGAGCCGCTCGCCACAGGAGTTCCTCATGAACCTGCCCCTGTCCCGCCGTGCCGCCCTCCAGGCGACGGGCGCCACCGTGCTCGCCGCCGGCCTGTCCGGCCTGGCAGGAACTGCCGCCCGGGCCGACGATGGCAACTCCCCGCCCAGACTGGTCACTTATCCCCGCCCGGCCGCCATGCCCACCAACGCCGGCTTCCGGGTGCGGGTGCGCACCGCGCCCGACGGCGACTGGCAGACCCTCGACATCTGGCGGCCCCAGCTGGAGGAGATCAACCCCACCAGCGGCTCCGGCAAGGTCCACCCCACCTCGATGGTCTACTTCGACTTCCACGGCACGGCCGAGATCGAGGTCATCTACCTCAAGGGCGGCACCACCAAAGCCCGGGTGAGACCCGATGCGCTCATGATCACGCCCGAACTCCTCGGCGACACCCTGCGGTTCACCCTCGACGAACCGCGGGATGTCGTCGTGCAGATCAACGACGAGATCTTCGACTGTCTGCACGTCATCACCAACCGTGTCGAGCAGCAGGCGCCCTCCGCCGACGACCCGGACGTCCTCTACTTCGGCCCCGGCGTGCACACCGTCACCGGCGGCGTCCTCACCGTCCCCAGCGGCAAGACCGTCTACCTCGCCGGGGGAGCCGTACTGACCGCACAGGTCTACTTCAAGAACGTGGAGAACGCCTGCCTGAAGGGCCGCGGGATCCTGTATGCCAACCCCGGCGGGGCCATCCTGTGCGAGAGCAGCAGCAACATCCGCATCGAGGACGTCATCATCCTCAACCCGGCCGGCTACGCCGCCACCTTCGGCGAGAGCCACAACATCCATGTCAGGAAGGCCCGTGCGTTCAGCTCCAAGGGCAACGGCGACGGCTTCGACGTCTTCTCCTCGACCGGCGTCCTCTTCGACGGCTGCTTCATGCGCACCTCCGACGACTGCTTCGCCGTCTACGCCCACCGCTGGAACTACTACGGCGACACCCGCGACATCACCCTCCAGAACTGCACCCTGTGGGCCGACGTCGCCCACCCCGTCAACATCGGCACCCACGGCAACACCGACGCCCCCGAAACCATCGAGAACCTCGTCATCAGGAACATCGACATCCTCGACCACCGCGAACCCCAGCTGGGCTACCAGGGCTGCATCGCCCTGAACCCCGGCGACTCCAACCTGATCAGGAACGTCCGCATCGAGGACGTCCGCATCGAGGACTTCCGCTGGGGCCAGGTGATCCACCTGCGGGTCATGTGCAACGCGAAGTACAACACCTCGGTCGGCCGCGGCATCGAGGACGTCTACGTCAAGAACCTCACCTACACGGGCACCCGCGCCAACCCGTCCCTCTTCCTCGGCTACGACGCCGACCACGCGATCAAGAACGTCACCTTCGAGAACCTCGTGATCAACGGCACGGTCATCGCGGACTCGATGAAGAAGCCGAAGTGGTACCAGACCACGGATGCGATCCAGTGGTTCGCCAACGAGCACGTGCTGAACCTCCGCTTCCTCACCACGGCGGAGGCCGAGGCGGGGGTCCAGTGAGCCCCCTCAGCCGACGGGGGCTGCTGAAGTCGTGGGGGGCGGTGCTGCTCGGGGTGGGCGCGGGCACGCTGTCCGTGGCCGGGGCCCGGGCGGCGGGGGACTTGGACGGGGAGAGCCGGCCCCGGCAGTTCATCCACCCCGGGATCCTGCATACGGCAGACGACCTGGCCCGTATGCGATCGGCGGTCGACCATCGACAGTCGCCCGTCTACGACGGCTACCTCGCCCTCACCGCCCACCCACGCTCGCAGAGCGCATACACCATCCAGAACACCGGCCAGATCTCCTCCTGGGGCCGCGGCCCCGCCGCCTACATGAACCAGGCCGTCGCCGACTCGGCCGCCGCCTACCAGAACGCCCTCGTCTGGGCCGTCACCGGCGACCGCGCGCACGCCGACAAGGCCCGCAACATCCTTGACGCCTGGTCGGCCTCCCTGGAGATCATCACCGGCGCCGACGGACCACTCGGCGCGGGACTACAGGCCTTCAAGTTCGCCAACGCCGCCGAACTGCTGCGGCACACCGGCTACGACGGCTGGGCACCGGCTGCCGTCGCGCGCTGCGAGCGGTCCTTCCTGGACGTCTGGTACCCGGCCGTCTCCGGCTACATGCTCTACGCCAACGGCAACTGGGACCTGACGGCCCTTCAGGCCATCCTCGCCTTCGGCGTGTTCTGCGAGGAGCCCACCCTCTTCGAGGACGCCCTGCGCTACGCCGCCGCCGGCGCGGGCAACGGCAGCGTCCCGCACCGCATCGTCACCGACGCCGGCCAGGGCCAGGAGAGCGGCCGCGACCAAGGGCACGAACAGCTCGCCGTCGGCCTGCTGGGCGATGCCGCCCAGGTCGCCTGGAACCAGGGCGTCGACCTGTGGGGCTTCGACGGCAACCGGATACTCGCGGGCGCCGAGTACGCCGCGCGCTACAACCTCGGCGGCGACGTCCCGTTCACCCCCGACCTGGACCGCACCGGAAAGTACGTCAAGAAGGCGGTCTCGCCCACGGGACGCGGCACCCTGCCCCCGGCCTACGAGATGTACTACGCGCACTACGTGGGCGTCCGCGGCCTCGACACCCCGTACACGAAGGCTGCCGTCTTCCGCGGCACCGGCGGTGCCCGGGCCGTCGAGGGCAGCAACGACGACCTGCCGAGCTGGGGGACCTTCGCCTACGCCGGGGCGAGCGCGCCCGAGCCGTGCGTGCCCACCGCTCCGGCCGGCGTCACGGCCGTCGGGGACGCCCGGGCCATCACCGTGTCCTGGCTGCCCGCCGCCTGGGCGACCGGCTACACGGTACGACGTGCCGAGCGGCCCCGGGGACCGTACGAGCCGCTGGCCTCGGCGGTCGCACAGCCGACGCACACCGACCGCGACGTACGCCCCGGCCGGACGTACTACTACACCCTGACCGCCGCCAACTCCCTCGGCGAAAGCAGCACGTCGGCGGCCGTGCCCGTAACTGCCGGGCTGCCCGCGCCCTGGTCCACGCAGGACGTCGGCACCGTGCAGACCCCCGGCTCCGCGCACTTCGACGGCGAGCGGTTCGTCCTGGAGGCGAGCGGCACCGCCGACACCCACCGCCTGGTCCACCTCCCGCTGCACGGCGACGGCACGGTCACCGCCCGGATCGTCTGGCCGCTCAGCTCCCAGTACTCCAGGATCGGCGTCACGGTCAGAGCCTCGCTCGACCCGGCCGCGACGCACGCCTCGATGCTGATCCAGGGGCTGCCCCTGCACACCTGGAGCGGGGTGTGGACGGTACGGCCACGGGCCGGGGCGCCCGTCTCCGCCACCGGCAGCACCCCGGTGCCGCCGACCCAGCAGCAGACCATCACCACCGGCGCCGCCTTCCCCCTCTCCGACCTGGGCGCGCTGCCGCAGTCGGCGACCCCGCTGGAGGCCCCGTACGTCGAAGGCGCGGGGGACGGATACCGTATGCGGGCGCCGTACTGGGTGCGGGTGACCCGCGAGGGCGACCGCTGCACCGGGGCGATCTCGGCCGACGGTGTCCAGTGGACCGACGTGGGGTCGACGGTATGCGATCTGCCGCACAACGCATATGCCGGTCTCGCCCTCAGCTCCTGCCTCGGCGTCGACGAGGACTACGCCGAGACCGGCACCGGCGCCTTCGACAACGTGAGCGTGCGGTCCGCGGACGGCGTGGTCTGGCGCGTCCCCCGGCCCACCCGCACCGCCACCGACCTGCGCGCCGCCACCGGTACCGACGGCGTCCGGCTGGCCTGGACCGACCCCGACCCCTCGGCCCGCTACACGGTCCAGCGGTCCCCGCACGCCGACGGGCCCTACGAGACCCTCGCCACCGGCATCGGCGCCGTCGGGTTCGGCACCCGCATCCGGTACGCGGACGGCACCGGCACGCCCGGGACGACGTACCACTACACCGTCAGCAAGACCAACTGTGCGGGCAAGGGCCGAAGTTCGCCGCCGATCGGCGCCGTGATGCCCACCGCCACCACCCCGCCGGAGCCGAAGACGGAGCCGGCCGTCACCGGCACACCCCTGCCCGCGCCCTGGACCCACGGCGACCTCGGCGACCTCGTCCGCGACCGGCGCGCCTTCGGCACCCTCGGCGTGGTGGCCGTCCTGACCCCGGGCGAGGCCACCTCCACCGACGGCACCTTCACCGTGCGCGGGGCAGGGACCGACCTGAACGTCAACTCCCAAGGAATGACCGGGCAGTTCGTACGGCAGCCGGTCACCGGCGACTGTGTGGTCACCGCCCGGCTCGTCTCCCGTACCGGAGCCACCGCCGACCGGGTCGGACTGCTGATGGCCAAGTCACTGTCTCCGTTCGACCAGGCCGCCGCAGTGATCGTCACCGGCGGTACGACCGCGCAGCTCATGCTGCGTCCCACGGTCGCCGGAGTCTCCGCCTTCACCGGCACCACGACCGTCCGACTCCCCTTGCTGCTGCGGATGACGCGGGCAGGAACCGCCTTCTCCGCGGCCGTCTCCACCGACGACGGCGCCACCTGGACCCCGCTCGCCACCAGCGCGATCCCGTCCTTCGGTGACGCCCCCTACCACGTGGGCCTCGTGGTCTGCTCCCGCACTCCGCAGGCCCTCGTCACCGCGCAATTCGAAGAGGTGAGCATCACGCCCACCTGACCTTCCCCCACGAAGGAGAACGATCGCGATGAGCCGCCGCGAGCACCACCACCCCCACACCGGCGAGCTGAGCCGCCGCGGTCTGCTGAAGACCGCCGGCGGACTCACCGCCGCCGCCATCGCCGTCGGCTCCGCGTCCGTCGCCCCCACGGCCGACGCGGCACCGGCGAGCTTCACCCACCCGGGCATGCTGCACAACGCCGGAGACATCAACCGGGCCAAGGTCAGGGTCGCCGCCGGCACCGACCCCTGGCTGTCCGGCTGGAACAGACTGACCGCCAACTCCCACGCCCAGTCCACCTGGACCCCCAACCCCCAGGCCACCATCATCCGCGGCGGCACGGGCGAGAACTACGGCATCCTCTACAACGACATAGCCGCCGCCTACCAGAACGCCCTGCGCTGGAACGTGGCCGGCACGGCCGCGCACGGTGACTGCGCCGTGCGCATCCTCAACGCCTGGGCGAGCACGCTCACCACCGTCACCGGCAACGCCGACCGCTTCCTGGCCGCAGGCATCTACGGCTGGCAGCTCGCCAACGCCGCCGAACTCCTGCGCAGCCACACCGGGTTCGACCTCGCCGCCTTCCGGCAGCTGATGGTCAAGGTCTTCTACCCGCTCAACAACCAGTTCCTGACCGGCCACAACGACGCTTGCATCACCAACTACTGGGCCAACTGGGACCTGTGCAACATGGCCTCCATCATGGCCATCGGCATCCTCACCGACGACGCCGCCAAGTACGACCAGGCCGTCACCTACGTCAAGTCCGGTGCCGGCAACGGCTCCATCGCGCACGCGGTGCCGTACCTCTCCACCGACTCCGACGGCTACGCCCTCGGCCAGTGGCAGGAGTCCGGCCGCGACCAGGCCCACAGCATCATGGGCATGGGGCAGCTGGGCGCCCTGTGCGAGATGGCCTGGAACCAGGGCGACGACCTCTACTCGTACGACAACCGCCGCTTCATGAAAGCCGCCCAGTACGTCGCCAAGTACAACCTCGGCCAGGACGTGCCGTACACCACCTACACCTGGGGCAGCAGCCAGAACTGCGCCCAGCAGTCCCAGACCGCCGTCTCCCCGTCCTCCCGCGGCCAGGTCCGTCCGGTGTGGGCGATGCTCCACTACCACTACAACCGGCGCCTGTACCTGGACGACCAGTACATCGCTCAGATGTGCCACTCGGTGGCTCCCGAGGGCGGGGGCGGCGACTACGGCTCCACCTCCGGCGGCTACGACCAGCTCGGCTTCGGCACGCTCATGTACGCCAAATAGCCCGGCGTACACCATTCGGCCGTACACCGGGTCCGTGCACCGGAATACCTCCGCGCGATGTGGTGCTCTGAAGTGAGCGGTGCAGGAGCACGGCGAAGGGCTGGTGGGCGATGACGGCAGACCGGACAGCCCCCGTGGTCACGACGCCCCACGGGACCGTACGCGGCCGGTACGAGCAGGGCGTCGCGGTGTTCCGGGGCATCCCGTACGCCGCCCCGCCCGTCGGCCCCCGGCGGTTCAGGCCGCCCGAGCCGCCCGAGCCCTGGGACGGGGTGCGCGACGCCGGAGCCTTCGGGCCCACGGCGCCGAAACCGCCGTACTCGGAGGCGTTCGCCCAGTACCTGGCCGATCCGGCCGTCGCCGGCGACGACTGCCTGAACCTCAACGTGTGGACCCCCGAGCCGGGTCCCGCAGCCCGGCTCCCGGTCCTCGTCTGGCTGCACGGCGGCGCCCTGACCAGGGGATCCTCGGGCGTCCCCGTCTACGACGGCCGCACCTTCGCCCGCGACGGCGTCGTCTGCGTCTCGGTCAACTACCGGCTGGGAGTCGAAGGCTACGGACTGTTCCCGGACGCGCCCCCCAACCCCGGCCTACGCGACCAGCTCGCCGCCCTGCGCTGGGTCCACGAGACGATCACGGCCTTCGGCGGCGACCCCGGCAACGTGACCCTGTGCGGACAGTCGGCCGGCGCGATCAGCACCGGCGCCCTGATCGCCGCGCCCCAGACCCAGGGCCTGATACGGCGGGCGGTTCTGCAGAGCGGACCGCCGGAGGCCTCGGAACGGGACAGGGTACGGCGCATGGTCCGCCGCATGGCCACCCGGCTGAAGATCCCCGCCACCGCCGCGGCCTTCGCCGCCGTCGACCGCGACCTGCTGCTGCGCACCCAGGCCGAGGTGGGACGGCTGAGCAGTCCCGTACTGGGCGGCCCTGCCTTCGGCATCGTCGTGGACGGCGACCTCGTCCCCCGCGACCCGCTCCAGGCCCTGATCGACGGCGAGGCCGCCCGGGGCGTCGACCTGCTCATGGGCTGGACCCGGGACGAGTACCGGCTGTGGCTGGTGCCCGGCGGACTCGTGGAACACGTCAACCGGCTCGGCCCGGTCGCCCTGGCCGGCGCCATGGCCCGCTGCCACGTCGGCCACGAGGTGCCGCGTGGCTACCGCGCCCTGCACCCGGACGCCGGCACTGCCGAGCTCGTAGGCCAGATGGTCACCGACCACCTGCTGCGCATCCCGCTGCACCGGCTGGCCGACGCCCGCCCCGGCAGCTCGTACCTCTACGAGTTCGCCTGGCCGTCCCGCCTCCCCGGCCTCGGCGCCTGCCACGCCCTGGAACTCGGATTCGTCTTCGACACGGCCGATGTGCCGGAGTCGGCCAAGCTGGCCGGCGAAGGGGCCCCGCAGGAACTGTGCGACGCGATGCACTCGGCCTGGGTACGGTTCGCGGCGACCGGGGATCCCGGCTGGCAGGCCTGGGACGCCACCCATCCGGTACGGATCTTCGACGACGATGTCCCGCATATCGCATACGGTCCACGGGATACGGAAATCGACCTGTGGTCGGCCGCCCCCACCGTCCCGGAACCGTCCCCCGCCTCCGACATCCGGGCCCCCGGAGCCGAACTCGCCTCAGCGGTACGCCGCTTGCGCCGCTCGGTGGGGGCCCGGCGGCGCTGAACGGTCCGCAATCGCCGGACGTCAGAACCTCCTACGGCGAGCAGGCGGACTCACACCCCCCGCGCTATGGCGGCAATCGCCTCCGGCCCCACCCGGCAGCACCCCCCGATCAGCCGAGCCCCCGCATCCCGCCACGCCTTGACCTGCCCGGCGCCGAACGTGGTCCGCCCCTTCCAGGCACGTGCCTCGGCATCCCAGGCTTCCCCGCTGTTGGGATAGACGACGACCGGCTTGCCGGTGACCCGGGCCGCGATGTCGGCGGCGTACTCCACATCCTCCGGGGCGCAGCAGTTGACCCCGACGGCGATCACCTCGTCCACCTCGGCGGCCGGCGCGAAAGCCTCCTCCAGGGGCTGCCCGGCACGGGTGCGTCGACCGTCGACGGTGTACGAAAGCCAGGCCGGCACACCGAGCCCCCGCACCGCACGCAGCAGCGCCGCCGCCTCGTCGGTGTCCGGGATCGTCTCCAGCGCCAGCACATCCGGCGCGGCAGCGGCCAGCACCTCGAGCCGCGGCCGGTGGAAGCGCTCCAGCTCCTCGACGCTCAGCCCGTACCGCCCCCGGTACTCGGACCCGTCCGCGAGCATCGCCCCGTACGGGCCGACGGAGGCCGCCACCCACAGCGGGCGGGAGACTCCCTCGTCACGGGCCTGCCGTGCCGCCTCCCGGGCCAGCTCCACGCTCAGCGTCAGCAGCCGGGCCGCCTCGGCGTGGTCGATCCCGCGCTTGGCGAAGCCCTCGAAGGTGGCCTGGTAGCTCGCGGTGATCGCCACATCCGCGCCCGCCCTGAAGTAGGCGAGATGCGCCTCGGTGACCGCCTCGGGCCGCTCGGCCAGCAGCCGCGCCGACCACAGCTCGTCGCTCAGGTCGTGCCCCGCGGACTCCAGCTGGTTGGACATGCCGCCGTCGAGCACGACCGTCCCGGCGGCCAGGGCTTCGGCGAGGTGGGGGGAGGTGTTGCTGCTCATGTCACGACGCTAGTCGATGGGACCGCGAGCCCCGGATTGTGTCCACCTGATGAACAAATGGACCAGCATGTGGAATGCCGGGATATGATCACGCCCCCCACCCCCGTACGCCGCCGCGCGGCGCCCCCGCGCGCCCCCACGCACCCCGGAACCGCCATGACTGCCCCCAGCCCCACCGAGGCCGCCGCGCCCGAGACCGGGCCCGCTGCTCCCCGCCGTACCTTCGGCCTGGCCGCCGCGACCGCCCTGGTCATGGGCAACATCATCGGCGGCGGCATCTTCGCGCTGCCCGCCACCGTCGCCCCCTACGGCACGGTCAGCCTGCTCGCCTTCGGCGTGCTGTCCGTCGCCGCCGTACTGCTCGCCCTGCTCTTCGGGAAGCTGGCCCGGCGCAGCCCGGTCACCGGCGGTCTGTACGTCTACCCGCGCGACGCGTTCGGCCCGTTCGCGGGATTCCTGTCGGCGTGGTCGTACTGGACGATGTGCTGGGACAGCATCGCCGCCCTCGCGGTCGCCGCGGTCGGCTACGTGGACGTCCTGATACCCCTGCACGGCAACCACCTCGCCGAAGGCATCGTGGCCCTCGCCGCGCTGTGGCTCCCGGCCGCCGCGAACTTCGCGGGCACCCGGTGGGTCGGCGCGGTCCAGATCGTCTCCACGATCCTGAAGTTCGTCCCCCTGCTGCTGGTCGCCACCATCGGCCTCTTCTTCGTCGACACCGACAACTTCGGCCCGTTCAACGCCTCCGGCGGCAGCGTCCCCGGCGCCCTCGCCGCCTCCGCCGCGCTGCTCCTGTACAGCTTCCTCGGCGTCGAGTCGGCCGCGGTCAGTGCGGGCGAGGTGGACGACCCCGAGCGCACGGTCGGCCGCGCGAGCATCCTCGGCACGCTCGGCTCCGCCCTTGTCTACCTCCTGGGCACGGTCGCGGTCTTCGGCCTGGTCCCGCACGACAAGCTGGCCGACTCCGGAGCGCCGTTCGCCGACGCGGTGGACGTGATCACCGGAGGTCACTGGGGCGGCACCGCCATCGCCCTGGTCGCGGTGGCCTCGATCACCGGCTGCCTCAACGGCTGGATCCTCATGGCCGCGCAGATGCCGTACGCGGCCGCCCGCGACGGACTCTTCCCCGCGCCGTTCGCCCGTGTCGGCAAGGGCGGGGTCCCCGGTTTCGGTGTCTGGGCCTGCGCGGTCCTCGGCACGGTCCTGATCGCCCTCAACTACACGGCCGGACCGGACACCACGTTCCGCATCCTGGTCCTGATCACCACCTTCACCGGCTGCGTCCCCTACCTGCTCTCGGCCGCCGCCCAGCTGTACTGGCTGGCCCGCGGCACCCGCGACCGGGTCCGCCCGGCCGGCCTGGTCCGCGACCTGATCGTCGCCGCGCTCTCCTTCGCCTTCTCCTTCTGGCTGATCGCGGGCGCCGGTTACGCGGCCGTCTACCAGGGCGTGCTGTTCCTGTTCGCGGGCATCCCGGTGTACGTGTGGCTGCGCGGCCGCGGGGAGAAGCCGGAGGAGGCCGCAGCCTGAGCTCGGCGTCCGGCTACTCCTGCGCCGCGTGCCGCCCGCCCCTGCGCCGCCCCTTGCTCCGGGTGCGCAGGGTCGCCGGGAACACCAGCGCGCCCAGCAGCCCGAGCGCGAGGACGTACGGCCACCAGCCGAAGCCGTCGGCCGCGGTGCTCGTGGTCCGGCCGGCCACGGCCCCCGGGCCGGCGGCCCTGGTGCGGGCGCCGGGGGCGGGGCGGTCGCCGGTCGCGGTCAGTACGACGTCGTTGCCGTCGCCGCCTTTGTAGCTGATCCGGTAGAGGGTGTCGGCGAGCTTCAGGCGGGCGCCCTCCCGCAGGCCGTCGAAGGTGCCCGTGGTCAGGGAGCGGCCGCCGTGCTCGATGACGGTGATCTCGGGCTCCGGGTCGGCCCCGGCGGCGGACATGTCGAAGGACCCGGCCAGCCGCAGCCTGCCCGCCACCCGCAACGGCCGGTCCCGCAGCACCAGTTCGCCCTTCGCGTGCTGCGTGTAGTCCCCGGCCACCGTCAGACCGCCCGCCACCAGGCCGTCGTTCGTCACCGCACCCTTCACCGTGCCCTTGCCGGTGAGCACGGTGGTCAGCCGCAACCCCGAGGCGCCCGCGTCAAGGCGCGCGTCCGCCGAGGTCAGCCTGATCGCCTTGCTGTGCACCAGAGTCGCCCCGGACCGCAGGGCCAGCGTGCCCTGGGAGACGGTCGTCGTCCCGGTGTAGGTCACCGCGTCGCCCGTGAGCGTGGTCGTCGCGGCGCCCGACTGGACCAGCGCGCCACTCCCGCCGACGTGGGCCAGCTGCACGGGAGTCGAGACGTTCCGCACGAACAGGGTCCCGTCGTTCACGATCCGCCGCCCGGCCGTCCCCGTCAGCAGGGAACCGTCGCCGCCCTTGGTGCCCGAGCCCAGCCGCAGCACCGCGCCCTTCCCGACGGTCGTGGAGCCGTCGTAGTACTGCCCGGCCGCGAAGGTCACGTCGTTCCCGCGCGTCCCCGCGATCACCACGTCCCCGGCGCCGGGCGCGGCCAGCGTGTCGTGGTACCTGCCGCCGCCGATCGGGGCGCCCAGCGTCACCGGGCCGTTGTAGTCGAAGGTGAGCCGGGACCGTCGACCGCCGGCGGTATGCAGGTTGATGTATACGGTGTCCCGCGTGCCCGGCATGAAGATCCGGTGCGTGGTCCCGTCGCCCCACTGCACATCGGCACCCTCGATGTTCGTACCGCGCTTGTTCAACTGGTGGGGAATCGCCCGCCAGTTCAGGGAAGGGTCGCTGAGCGAGGGGTTCGTGTCGCCGCCCCGGTCGCTGTAGCTGTACTGCCCGGTGAGCACCACCTTGCTGCCCGGGCGCGTATGCACGTTGACGTCGCTGCCGTACTCCCGCTGGTAGAAGTCCTGCCGCAGGGTGATCGTCCGGTACAGCGGGGTGTCGATGATCCACGAGCCCTGGTTGAGGATCGCCCGGGCGTGGGGCAGCGCCACCGGGTACTCGGGGCGGCCCACGGCCATCCCGGTGCCGTTGTCGATGACTCCGGAGAAGGGGTGGGTGCCGGCGAGGTCGAGGGTGCCCCATGTGTTGCGCGGCTGGGAGACCAGGCCCGAGCCGCTGATGGTGCCGATGTTGAAGGTGCGGGTCAGGGACAGGCGCAGGGTGCCGTCGACCCGGATGTTGAGCTGGTTCAGCTGGTAGCCGGGGGTGTTGTAGGGGAAGTGGCCGAGCAGGCCGGTGCCGCCGCCGGTTCCGTACTGCAACGTGGCCCCTCGCTCCACCGTGATCGCGGGCGGGTCGGGGCTGGTCACGGTGGTGTACGGGTGGTTGCCGCCCTGGGTGCGCACGACCTGCCGCTGCCGGGACCTCGGCAGCGTGAAGTCGCTGTCCCTGGTGAGGATCAGCGTGCCGTTGCCGCGCACGGTGAGCGTGCCCTGGCCGTGGAAGACGCCGTCGTACGTGGTCGTCCCGGACGGGACGGTGATCACGGTGTCTCCGGTGAGCGTCACGTCCCGACCCGCGAGGACGTCGGCGGTGACGTCCCGGGTACCGGCCGCGGCAGCGGGGGAGAGAGTGCTGATCGTGAAGGCGACCGCCGCGAGGGTGCCGACGGCCGCTGCTGTCCTGTGGGTATGGGTGCGCACGATTGGGAGACGGGCGGGCCTGCGACCGATAACAGAAAATCGCCCACGCTCCAGAAATCGCTTACCCCCTTGTCTCGTCGGACCCGTTGACCTCCTGGTTGCTCGCCCTTACCTTTTCGGCGTTCGGAATGACAGATGGCGTTCGAGATATCGAATCCCTCCTCGCTCTCCCCACCGAGAGGCAGTCCGCATGAGCCGCGACCCCCACCTTCCCCACCTCCCCACCCGCCGCCTGCTGGTGAAGGGCGCCGCAGCCGCAGGTGCCCTGGCGGCGGCGTCCGCCACCCCCGCCCTGGCGGCCCTGTCCGCCTCCCGCGAGGCCGCCCCCTTCGTGAACCCCCTCGTCCTCCAGCGTGCGGACCCCCACATCACCCGGCACACCGACGGCCGCTACTACTTCACGGCGACCGTCCCCGAGTACGACCGCATCATCCTGCGCCGCTCACGCACCCTGAACGGCCTCGCCACGGCCGCCGAGTCGGTGATCTGGCGGGCGCATGCCACCGGCCCGATGGGCGCCCACATCTGGGCGCCGGAACTGCACCGGATCGGTGGCAAGTGGTACATCTACTTCGCCTCCGCCCCCGCCGAGGACGTGTGGGCGATCCGCATCTGGGTGCTGGAGAACGCCAACGCCGATCCGTTCCAGGGGACTTGGGTGGAGCGCGGGCAGATCAAGACCGCCTGGGAGACCTTCTCCCTGGACGCCACCACCTTCAAGCACCGCGGCACCCGCTACCTGGTCTGGGCCCAGCACGAACCCGGCATGGACAACAACACCGCGCTGTGGATATCGAGGATGGCCAACCCCTGGACCCTGACCGGCCCACAAGTCAGGCTGTCCACACCGGAGTTGGACTGGGAGTGCGTCGGCTACAAGGTCAACGAGGGCCCGTACGTCCTCCAGCGCCACGGCCGCGTCTTCCTCACCTACTCCGCCAGCGCCACCGACCACCACTACTGCATCGGCCTGCTGACCGCCGACGCCGACAGCGACCTCATGGCCGCGGCAAGCTGGTCCAAGTCCCAGGCCCCGGTCTTCACCAGCAACGACACGACGAAGCAGTACGGGCCCGGCCACAACTGCTTCACCGTCGCCGAGGACGGCCACAGCGACGTCCTCGTCTACCACGCCCGCCAGTACAAGGAGATCACCGGCGACCCGCTGCACGACCCCAACCGCCACACCCGGATCCAGAAGCTCGGCTGGAAGCCCGACGGCACACCGGACTTCGGCATCCCCGTCGCCGACACGGCCAAGGGGAGTGCGTGAGATGAGACGTGCGTACGCGATCCTGCTCGCCCTGTGCTGTGCGCTCGCCGCGGCCCTGGTGACCGCCGGCCCGGCCCAGGCGGCACCGCAGACGATCACCAGCGGCACGCAGTTCACCGACACTTCGGGCAACCCCGTGCACGCCCACGGCGGCGGGGTCATCAAGGTCGGCTCGTACTACTACTGGTTCGGTGAGGACCGCAACTCCGACAACACCTTCCGCTCCGTGGACGCGTACCGCTCCACCGACCTGAAGAGCTGGGAGTTCCGCGGCCACGTCCTGACCCAGTCCTCCGCCGCGGAGCTGGGCACCGCCTACATCGAGCGTCCCAAGGTCATCTACAACGCCGCCACCGGCACCTTCGTCATGTGGATGCACAAGGAGAACGGCGTCGACTACAGCCAGGCCCGCGCCGCCGTCGCCGTCTCCAAGACGGTCGACGGCACCTACACCTACCAGGGCAGCTTCCGCCCGCTCGGCCAGTACATGTCCCGCGACCTGACCACCTTCGTGGACAGCGACGGCACCGCCTACATGGTCTCGGCCGCCAACGAGAACCACGACCTGCACCTCTACAAGCTCACCGCCGACTACACCGGCATCGACAGCCTGGTCGCCAACCCCTGGCCCGGCGGCCATCGCGAGGCACCCGCACTGTTCAAGCGGGGCGGCGTGTACTTCATGCTGACCTCGGGCGCCACCGGCTGGAATCCCAACCAGCAGCAGTACGCCACCGCCACCTCCCTCGCCGGCCCCTGGACCGCGTGGACGAACGTCGGCGACTTTGCCGCCTACGGCTCACAGACCGCGTACGTCCTTCCCGTGCAGGGCAGTTCGGGCACCTCGTACCTCTACATGGGCGACCGCTGGGGCAACGCCTTCGGCGGCACCGTCAACGACTCCCGGTACGTCTGGCTGCCGCTCTCCTTCCCGACCTCCACCTCGATGTCCCTGTCCTGGTCCCCGGAGGTCACCGTCGACACCGCCGCGGGCACGGTGACCGGCACGAGTGCCACGTACAACACGCTCGTGGCCCGGCACAGTTCCAAGTGCGCCGACGTGCCGAGCCAGTCGCTGTGGCAGGGCGCCGCGATCAGCCAGTACACCTGCAACGGCGGCGCCAACCAGAAGTGGTGGTTCAAGAACCTGGGCAACGGATACTACGAGCTGCTGGGCCGGGGCAGCTCCCTGTGCCTGCAGGAGAACGCCTCCGACGTCAACCAGGAGAACTGCACCGGCGCCACCGCCCAGCAGTGGTCGGTCGTCACCTCCGGCTCGTACGTGAACATCAAGGCCCGCACGAGCGGCGAGTGCCTGGACGTGTCCGGCGCGTCCACCGCCAACTCCGCTGCACTCATCACGTACACCTGTAACGAAGGCACCAACCAGCAGTGGATCAGGGGCAGTTGATCGAAACCGTCACGACCCACGGCATTCCAGCCATCCCCGACCGTGCCCGCCGGAAGCTCATGGACTTGCAGTCCGGGCACCGGTGAGCTGCGGACGACGCCGGCGGGCAGGCACGCCTTCCGGATCACCAGCCGCCTGCCCCTGGCGTCCGACATCGGACGCCAGGGGCAGCACAGCTACCAGGTGCTCGCCGCGGCGAGATTCCCGTCCATCCCCCCCCGCCCCTGCCCCGAGTCACGCAGCTGAATATCAGCGTGCGGAACGGGAGCTGCACCCTCTGATTCGCAGGAGTTGTTGCCGTCAGAGCTGTCGTCAGCTCCGAGGGGGTGATACCGCCACAACAACGGTTTTCAAGACCGTTCCCTTCGGCCGCTCGGGCAGCCCACCTGCGCCCCGGCCTACCTGGGACGGAGCGGGTACAGCGCATTGGGATCGGAGGTGATCGTGGGGGTGTGGTCCACACAGGGTCCACTGGCTCTGTTCGCTCGTCCAAGTTCAGCTCTGAGTCGCGCCCCAGTGCGGGGCTCGGAGACCGAGCCCGGCCTCGCTCGACATCACCATTGTCCCCGACCCCGCCCTCCCTGGGCGGTGACCAACAGCCTGCCGGCGACCTCAGTCGAGGGCTGCACCGGCGCCCACCCAGTGCGTAACCTCGTCGCCAACGGGATGTTGAAGTGATCAACGCTGTGGAAACAGTACCGGGCTGTAATGTTGCGCGGGTTGTCGCAGGAGGGGATACCGCGTGGCCACAGCAAAGTCGGTACTGTTCGACCGGGACCAGCACAAGCTAATCCTGGCTAACGGCCAGTCTCGCAACGGGTTCGATGTAGACAATTTCCTGGTCCACGTCGATGACCTTACAGGAATGCGTCCGACCGATTTGAAGGGGGCTCTGAAACGGGCAATGGGCGGCGACGAGGTCACGGTCAACGTCACCCGTGACGACAGCGTCGACGACGAGTATTCCATCGCCGAACCCATCTCAATTAAATTCTCCGAAGGGGCGCTGTCGGTATCGGTCGGCCACGCCACTGACGAGTACGACGATGAAGAATCTGCGACCGAAACACTTTCGACCCCGTTGACTCCTTACCTGAAACGCCGCCGAGCCTGGGTAGCGAATGTCGAGATGAACCCAAACTATTATCATCCGCTCATTTGGGACGTCGAAATATCGTGCTCACCACGAGGACGGGACATGGCCCATCTGTTCCGCATCGCCGAAGGCGCCCTGGCTCTGCTCCAGGCATTTGAGAGCGGAAAGCTCACCCGCGAGACGACTCTCGACCTGCTTCGTTCTGGCAACGCTCAGGTTTTGATCGGACAGGAGGAGGGTCCTTGGCTCGACGTGAAGAGCGCCCACTACGATCTCCAGTCACCCTCAGGGAAGATTTCCATCGCGCAAGCGGTAGCTCGCTTCGCCAACGCTGAGCACGGCGGGATCGTCGTAGTCGGCATGCGCGGAAAGAAGGTGCCCGGAGGAGAAATTATCAGCAGCATCTGTCCTGTGCCGGTGAATGGCCGAACGCTCCGCAGTTATCAGACGGCGATCGAGCAGCACCTCTATCCACCGCCAGACTATCTAGACATCGAGCTGGTGCCCGCCGACGGTGGAAGTCTGGTGGTTCTGCATATCCCACCTCAGCCCGAGGAGCACAAGCCGTTCCTTGTTCACGGGGCCATTGTGGACGGGGATGTCGAGGGTGCTTTCATCAGCATCGTTAGACGCCGCGGTGAATCTTCCATCCCGATTACTGCTCCAGCCGTGCACGCCACATTGGCTGCTGGTCGTGCGCTTCTTCGGCGCGGGGAGATACCCAAGAACTAGGGATGACCATCCCTGCCAGTTCGGGTCCGTAAGTTATTGGGCGACTGGGACGGGTGCCGGATGTAACTGGGCGAGCCGGGGGCACTTCCTGCCCTGTAACACTCCACACGCGGCACGCGGCCTCGGTACCGTCAAGGGTAGAAGCCCCGACGGATGGAGCACGATGCCTCGCCGCCTGCTGGACCGCCGGCGCCTCACCTACAGGGGGGCGCGCTGATGCTGGAAGAAGCCGAAGAGATCGGCCGTCGCGCGCGCCGCGCCCGACTCCGCCTCGGCATGACGCAAGCCGACCTCGCTGCGGCCCTGGGCAAGACGCAGGGCTGGGTGTCCAAGATGGAACGCGGACACATCGAACTCGATCGCGTCGGCCTGCTCAACCTGCTCGCCTCGGAACTGCACGTACACCCGAACGACCTGATCGGGCGGCCGTACAACAGCTCCCCGGCCGAGAATCAGTGGCAGGTCTCGGCCGCAGCGATCATGCGTGAGCTGCGCCGCTACGACCTCGCTCCCGTATTTGACGGAACCCCCCGCCCAGCTGGTCAGCTGTGGCAGGAAACCACCCGTCTGCACCGCCTCCGCGACGCTGCTGCGAACGTGGCGATCATGCAGGTGCTCCCCGACCTGTTCCGTGAGGCGCGTGCCCTGGCCGAAGTCTCCACGGGCCACGAGCAGGAAGAGGCGTATGCGATCTACGCAGTGTGCTGCAAGTTCGCTCACACTGCCGCGCACGCCCTTGGACACCCGGAGCTGGTCGCCATGGCATGCGAACGGGCCGCATGGTCCGCACGGCTATCGGCCGACCCGGTGATGCCTGCCGTCGCAGACTGGATGCGCGTCTGGGACATGTGGGCCACAGCGGACTGGGATGACTCCATTGCCCTCTCGGACAAGGCAATCCGCAGCGTGCAGCAGGAATACGACCGGGGTGAGCCGCTGGCCGTGCGGGCGTGGGGGTCACTGCAACTGCGCGCGGCTGTCTCGGCTGCGCGGGCCGGTCGCAAGGCGGAAGCGAAGGACCGGATCAAGCACGCGCGGGGTGCAGCCAAGCGGATGACGGAGGCCGTCGGCCCTCCGGTCTACGACCGCCACAGCCTCACCTTCTCGCCGGGCAACGTGCAGATCCATGCAATCAGCGTCGCCCTGGAGATGCATGAGCAACGCGAGGCGCTGTCGATAAACCGGCGCACGAGCAAGGAGCTGGTCGAGTCGCTTCCCAACTCCCGGCAGGGTCACCACCACATGGACCTGGCCCGCGCTTGGCTGTGGGACGGGAACCGTGACAAGGCACTGAAGGAACTGGAGAAGGCCGAGAGCACCGCCCCCCAGCTCGTCCGCAATCACCCCATCGCCCGGTCAACCCTGCGGAGCATCGTGTACGCCGAGCGGGCGAGCACCCGTGAGAAGCTGCGGCGCATGTCAGACCGCTTCCACCTCGACGGCTGAGGGTCGTATTCCTGCGGTTCATATTGGGCCCCGGAGATATTCCTAGCTTCGGGGCATGGCCGAACGAACTGCGAAGCAACTTCCCGTTCCTGGCGCTGAGTTAAGTGCGGGCTCCCCGTTCCACCCCCGCCTCGGCGACCTGGCGCTCGACCTCGCCAAGGCAGGCAAGATCGGCGTAGTCGTCGCCCTGCCGAGCGACTCCTCGGCGTCGTACCAACTGCGCCCGCCGGGCGGGGGAGAAGATTGGCGTGCCAAGTCGGACGGGACCACCCTGCGCCCCGTGCCGGTCCCGGTCACGCACGTCACCCCCATGCGGCGCGACGCCATCTACGACCACCGCGCCCAACAGGCAGCGCTGCCGGTCACCGTTCACTACGAAGACGGCGGCACCTGCAAGACGGTACTCGTGCTTACCCCGGCCCAAGTCGAGCTGTACTCCATCCAGTTCACACAGCTCATCGCCGCGAGGGAATCGGCACGGGAGTATGCGCGGTGAGCCGGGCCGTGCTGACGCTCGCCCCGCCGGCCTCTGCACGTGCCTCGATGCGGTCGCCCATCGCCTTCCGCTGTGAGGCGACCGCCCACGACCTCAGCAGCTCTCGCGAGATCTTGCTCGCCACCTGCCGTGGCCGTTCCCCGCGCCTCGCCGCCCGCTGGCTCCGCGCGGAAGCTCACCGCCTCGCCCGGCTGCTGTCCCCGACCCCTGATGCTCTGTTCCTCCGAGACGCGCCCCTCACGACCGCTGGTCCGGACTTTCCTCGCCCTGACGCAGACCTGCGTGCGTGGGCAGACGATGACCGCGCCTACGAGCACGCGTTGCGCTCCCTCGCCACGGGCCGAGCGTTCATGTTCACCGTGACGGACTACGACGCCCGGTACTACCTCCGCGTGTACCCGTTGCCCATCCGCCGACAGGCACCGCCACCGGCCCCCGTCCCCGCCCGGTGCCCACCCCACTCCTCGGCGGGGACGGGTCGCCATCGAAGACCCCGTGGGCGGCGCACATTCCGATGACTCCCGCCCCCGCGCCTTTCCTGGTTCCCCCCCGGCGCGGCGGCGCGTCCACCACTCGACCGCTGAAGCACACCCGCCGCTCTGCGGCGCAGTCCTGCCCATCTACCGAGGGGAAGACGCGGTGACCACCTATCCCGTATCGCCGAACACCGTGCTCGCCAACGCGCTCACGAATGCGGAGGACCTGCTCAGGCCGCACATCGCCAACGCGGAACCCGAGCGGATCGTGTTCGTGGTGGGAACGCAGATCAACGGAGCCCCGCACATCGGAACGTCCCTGGTCCAGTCGCTCACCTTCGCCACGGCGGCCCGCATCCGAGACCGGTTCGGCGTCCCGGCCGTTGTGCAGTTCGGTGCTCTCGACAACGCCGCGTACGCCATCGTCACCGACAAGGAGAGTGGTCACCGCTACCAGCGGGCCTACGGTCATGCCCTCGGCGCGGCCGGCATCGCCGAGCAGATCGACAAGCTGTACCGACCGCTGTTCACCGCGCTCTCTGAGCGGCTGAAGGTGCCGTTTTCGGTCGAGACGTACACCCAGCAGCAAGCAGCCCAGCACTTCCGGCGTACCTGGCTGCGAGTGCTGCCCCGCATGGACGCTGCCCGCTGGTACCTGTCCCCGTCATCGGGTGTGCCGCATGTCCGTGTTCCCTGCCCGCGTCCCGGCTGCGGGTGGGCCGAGAAGTACGCCGAGCGGACCCGCGTACGTGACGACGGCTTCGAGCGGGCAACGGTCTCGGCCGTGTGTCTGCTTCATGGCGAGTACGAGGTCGTCATCGAACCCACCGATGGCGGATACCTGGACCTGGCCACCCTGTACCGGAACCTGGTCAAGGAACTGATGATCAGCGGGGCAGTCGGCACGCTGTACGTCATGGTCAAGGGCAGCGACTGGATGCCCGGCTGCATCCTCGTCGACGGTGCCCTACAGGCGGTCGGCCTCACCCGCGGGCAGTTGCCCGCCCGACTGTTCTGCCCCCAGGTGGTCACGGACACGGGCGCGAAGCTGTCCAAGTCCCTCATCCGCGAGGGGCGCGCACCCTTGCCCGACGGCGCGGCCCCGTGGATGCTCGACACCCGAGAGTGGCCCGGCTCGTTGGCTGAGTACGTCGACCGCTTGCTCGGTCTGACAGACGTGCTACTCGCCGACCCCCGCCACTTCTTCCGCTCGTACTCGGCCGGTGTACTCGGCCGGCTCATGTCCACTGCAACAGCTAGGAGCGTTCCCGCCCGATGACGGAAACAGCCGCCGCGCGCGTCCGCGAACTGAACCTCTACCGCCGGTACTTCGGCCTCGTCGCCGCCGGTCAGAAGACGATCGAGGTGCGGGTGAAGTATCCCCACCTCGAAGATCTGGCCGCCGGAGACGTCATCCGCTTCCGAATCAAGGGCACGGACGAGACCTGTGACGTCCTGGTGAAGCGGGTCACGGAGTACAAGACGTTCGAGGAACTGCTCGACGGGGAGGGCTCGGCGAACGTCAACCCGGCCTCCTCCCGCGAGCAGCAGCTCGCCAACATCCGCGAGATCTACCCGGCGGATAAGGAAGCGCTCGGCGCGCTCGCCATCGAAATCGAGCTGCTGCCCCATTAAGCCCGCCGCGTGGCCCCCGCTCCCCCGAGGGGGACAGCGCGGCTTCCTCGGCGCCCGCGCTACGAGCGGCGGGCGCCAATAAGAGACCGGACCACCCCTCAGCCTGGACAGCGATCCGGGGTGGTCCGGTCCTGGAATCCCTGGTCAGGACCCCGGTGCCGATGGTACCGGGGCGGTCGGCGTGCTCGAACGCGGGTGCGGCTGCACCCCCCTTTCAAGGTCGACTGGACCCCGCCCGAGACTGACGACGAGATCGACTTCCGGTTCGTGCCCGGACCTAAGCTGGCGAAGGCGCTGATCGACGCTGCCGGCGAACAGGGCGAACGCGGGCGGCACCTGAAAGCGTTCTTCGGCTGCCTCTACTACGCGGCCAACCGCCCTGGTGAGGCTGCCAGTCTGCGTGAGGACGACTTCACCATTCCCGAAGAGGGCTGGGGCGAAGTCCTGCTCTCCACGAGCATGCCCCGAGTCGGCTCCGGATGGACCGACACGGGCGAGTCGTTCGATACACGCGGCCTGAAGAAGCGGGCTCGCAAGGCGACCCGGCCGGTGCCC
The DNA here is from genome assembly GCF_001513965.1 of Streptomyces cellostaticus. Taxonomy (GTDB): domain Bacteria; phylum Actinomycetota; class Actinomycetes; order Streptomycetales; family Streptomycetaceae; genus Streptomyces; species Streptomyces cellostaticus. The sequence continues at coordinate 201,917 of NZ_KQ948020.1, forward strand.
ATTCCGCCCGTGCTCGTCCGCCTGGTCCGCGAGCACATCAAGGAGTTCGGCGCGGCCGAAGACGGTCGGCTGTTCCGCGCGTCCCAGGGCGGCCACCTCCTGTCCAAGGAGTACGGAGAGGTCTGGAAGGCGGCTCGGCTCGCGGTGCTGACAGAGTCCGAGGCTGCCTCACCGCTGGCTGACGTGCCGTACTCCCTGCGCCACGCGGGCGTCTCGCTCTGGCTTGCGTCCGGCGTCTCCCCCGCCGAAGTTGCACGCCGGGCAGGCCACAGCATCGCGGTTCTGTTCCGGTTCTACGCCAAGGCGATTCACCGCAACCAGCAGCACTCGAACGAACGGATCGAGCGGGCTCTGGAAGCAGCAGCCGAAGAGTAGTCCGGCCAGGCCAGACCATGCCGCCACGATGTGAGTCACGTGCGCGTCGCCCTCACTGGCAATCAGTAAGTTTGGGGGCGACGCATCTTCGTACGTTGACGTGACTCTGAACGCGTCACATCACTCCCTGTTCAGGGACGCCGGGAGTTCTGTGGGGTGCCATATCGCGGTCCGGCGGCCCTCTTCAGCTCGTTGCGGAACCGGTTGGGATCGACTCTGCTGGCGGTGTCCCGTCCGTAGAGCATGAAACCACCGCCCTGACGGGTGGTGACCCCGTTTGCGACGAGCCATTTGGACGTCGGCTCGTTCGTCTTACTGAACCATGCGACGACCTCATGCTTGCCGGCGGCGTTTCTTTCGACAGTGATGGCTTCCAACGTGTCCCATCGGACCGTGAAGCTCTTGAGCTTCCGGTTCTCCCTCACCCAGCGGCTGAAGGTGATGCCGTCGTCGTGGATGGTGACTACATCCGAGAGATCAAAGCGTCCCCGCCACCAACCCACCAGCTGTAGGCCCAACCCGAACACCGAGCCCAATACGAACCAGCCCACGAACATATGCCCGATAAAGGTGCCTGCCGAATCCGAGGCAGAGTGTTCGGCCCAGACGAGGCTGATGACGGGGCCGGCAAGGAGGATTCCTGTACAGCCCAGGCCGTAGGACGCGAAGCCGTCGACGGGATCTTCGTCATATGCCTTCTTCAGCTCGGCTCGTGTGTTGGTGAATTTCACGGTTTCGGGCCGTACTGGCTTCTTGGGCGGCTCTTTGACAGGGGGCTTCGGAGGCTTGGGAGGCGCAGTGAGCATCACCAACGCATCGGGAATGGTGGGGCGTTGGGAGGGGTCCTTCTCCAGCAGGCCGGTGATGAGAGCGGCCAGCTGACCGGCCTTCACCGGTGGGCGAGGGGGCTCGGTCAGGGCGGCGGTGGGATTCCCCGTTGGGAACGGCATCGCGCCCTCCACTGCCGCGTACAGCGTCACGCCCAGTGAGAACAGGTCCGCCCGGCCGTCGCTTTGCGCGCCGTGAAGCCGCTCGGGGGCTATGAAGCCGGGCGACCCGATGACGAGAGCGGTCGCCGTCAGGCGTGGATCGGTCTGCCCGACGGCGATCCCGAAGTCCGCGAGGAGCACCTCTCCGCTGTCGGTGAGCATCACGTTGGCCGGCTTCACGTCCCGGTGAACCACACCTGCCTTGTGAGCCGCCTCCAGCGCGCTGAGCAGTGCCTGGGCGATGACAGCGGCACACTCAACTCCCAGCGGGCCGCGTTCCTGCAGTTCCTCCGCCAGCGAGTATCCCTCCACCAACTGCATGACGATCCAGGGGACTTCGTCCACCTCGACGACGTCATGCACAGTGACGATATGGGGGTGATCGCGCAGCCGGGCGGCGTTGCGAGCCTCTCTTCCCGCGCGGGCCAGTAGTTCTGCGCGCTCCTCGTCCGGCAGCCTGCTGCCCAGATGGACCTGTTTCACCGCCACGTCTACGCCCAGAGCTGTGTCGTGAGCCCGCCAGACTTGGCCGAACCCGCCGGCACCTAGCCGATGGTCCAGCCTGTACCGGCCGCCGATCAGCGTTCCCGGCTGCGTCCCACTCGTCATCGCTCCCCCGTTCGGCATGGGTCGGCGTACCCGATGCGTCTCTCTTCAGATCGATATGAAGAGGAGACGAAGACTCCCCTTCGCCGGGTTCCGGCCGTGCAGGCACAAGGCCGAGAACCGGAAGTACGTACACACCTTCCCTGCCGTTGTCACTAACATGCCAGCACCCGGGCCCGTCGATGGTGCACCAACGGCTGATCATCGACCGCGAGAAAGTGCCTGGTGTCGTTCACGGCCACATATCCCCTGAACAGCTGGCAGACGTCAAGCGTCTGCACCACTGACCGTCTGGTCCACCCGTCTGGTCCACGCCTGGTCCACACGCACTGATCCGCAACGCGACAGGGGCGAAATCAGGTGAGACAGCCCCAATGCAGAAGGGGTGCCTCTCAACGAGGGGCACCCCTTCTGACGTGCACATCTATGACCTCTGCGGATGCGGTGGGATTTGAACACACGGTGACATCGCTGCCACGACGGTTTTCAAGACCGTTCCCTTCGGCCGCTCGGGCAACCCGCCTCAGCCCCGTCCCACCTGGGCCGGAGCGGGCTACAGCCCACCGGCCTCCGGCCTCGCGCGGGGCTTGTGGTCCACACGGGGTCCACTGGCTGACTTCCACGCCTCGGGGCCACCCGCTGGGCAGTATCTGCTCTGCCTGCCACCGACGTCCGGGTTACCGTCAGCTCTGGCAGCCGCAGTCGCTTGCAGCCTTCGCCTCAGCGACGGTAGCCGATGGATCGGCGGCCTGCTCGCCGGACGTGCAACAGGCGGTCACACCACAGCAAACACCGGCTGCGGAGGAGCCGTTCGCGTCGGTCGCGCCGGCGGGCTTGACGGCGCGGACGATGGCGGAGTGCATGCCGTCGGCAACCGGGTGGGTGGGAGTGATCTCGACATCCGTGAAGCCTGCGGCCTCCAGGCCCTGGCGGTATTCGGTGAAGGAGAGTGCGCCGGCGATGCAGCCGACGTAGTCGCCGCGCTCAGCTCGCTGCTCGGGTGTGAGGGTGTCGTCGGCGACGACGTCGGAGACGCCGATGCGGCCGCCGGGCTTGAGGACGCGGAAGGTCTCGGCGAACACGGCGGGCTTGTCGACGGACAGGTTGATCACGCAGTTCGAGATCACCACGTCGACGGTGTTCGCGGGCAGCGGGATGGATTCGATGGTGCCCTTCAGGAACTCGACGTTCGTCGCGTCGGCCTTCTCGGCGTTGGCCAGGGCCAGGGCCAGCATCTCGTCGGTCATGTCCACCCCGTACGCCTTGCCGGTGGGGCCGACGCGTCGGGCGGAGAGCAGGACGTCGATGCCGCCGCCGGAGCCGAGGTCGAGGACGCGTTCGCCCTCACGCAGTTCTGCGACGGCGGTCGGGTTGCCGCAGCCGAGTGACGCGGCGACGGCCTCAGCGGGCAGGGCGTCGCGCTCGTCGGCGGCGTACAGGGTCGAGCCGAAGTTCTCGTCGACCTCGACCAGCTGCGGTCCGCACCATGCGGTGCCGCCCTCGGTCACCGTCACGGCCGCCGCGGCGTAGCGCTGACGGACGGTTTCGCGCAGGTCAGTGGACTGATCGCTCATGACTCACTCCCAGGTGACGGGGTATGGCGGTGCCCCGGAACGGCCTGTATCGACGTTCATTGATGCAACCTTGCGCCTTGAATCGAAAAACGTCAACATAGAGGCATGTCGAAACAAGAGCTCGAGGTGATCGGGCAGGACACCGCCTGCTGCGCAGGACTGTCCGCCGCGCCGCTGAACGAGGACCAGGCGGCCGAGTTGGCAAAGGTGTTCAAGGCCCTGGGCGACCCGGTCCGGCTGCGGATGATGTCGATGATCGCCTCGCGTGGTGAGGGCGGCGAGGTCTGCGTGTGCGAGCTGACGCCGGCCTTCAAGCTGTCCCAGCCGACGATCTCCCACCACCTCAAGCTGCTCCGGCAGGCCGGGCTCATCGACTGCGAGCGGCGCGGGACGTGGGTGTACTACTGGGTGCTGCCCGGTGTCCTGGACCGGCTCGCCGCATTCCTGACCGCGCCGCAGACCGCCGGAGCCACCGCGTGACCGCGCCCCTGGGCCGACGGCTCGCCGCTGAAGCCGTTGGAACCGGGCTGCTGGTGGCAGTGGTGGTCGGCTCGGGTATCCAGGCGACCGAGCTGTCGCGCGACGTGGGTGTGCAGCTGCTCGCCAACTCCCTCGCCACCGTCTTCGGCCTGGGCGTGCTGATCGCCGTGCTCGGGCCGGTTTCCGGCGCGCATTTCAATCCGGCGGTCACCCTCGCCGCCTGGTTCGCCGGCCGCCGCAAGGCCGACGGCCTCACCCTGCGGGACGTGGCCGCGTACGTACCCGCACAGATCGCCGGAGCCATGGGCGGGGCGATCCTGGCCGACGCGATGTTCGACAAGCCGCTGGTCAATTGGTCTACGCACGACCGGTCCGCCTCTCACCTGTGGCTCGGTGAGGTGGTCGCTACGGCCGGGCTGATCCTGCTGATCTTCGGACTTGACCGCATCGGCCGAGCATCCCTTGCACCGGCGGCCGTGGCCTCGTACATCGGGGCCGCCTACTGGTTCACCTCCTCCACCTCGTTCGCGAACCCGGCAGTGACCATAGGCCGGGCTTTCACCGACACCTTCGCCGGCATCGCTCCCGCCTCCCTCGCCCCGTTCATCGCTGCGCAGCTGGCTGGAGCCGTGCTTGGGCTGGGCGCCGTCCTGACGGTGTATGGCCGTCCTGCCCCCGCCGGGGACCAGGTCGTCGTACCGCACGGCGAACCCGAACTCGCCTCCTCCTGATCCACTCCGCTCTCCTGGAAAGACGCCCGCCATGAGCACCCCCGCCTCGTGCCCCTCGGTCCTGTTCGTCTGCGTCCACAACGCCGGCCGCTCCCAGATGGGCGCCGCGTTCCTCACCCACCTCGGCGGCGACCAAGTAGAGGTCCGCTCGGCGGGCTCTGCCCCAGCCGACGCGGTCAACCCCGCCGTCGTCCAGGCCATGGCGGAGGTCGGCATCGACATCTCCGCCGAGACACCGAAGGTCCTCACCACCGAGGCGGTGCAATCCTCGGATGTGGTGATCACGATGGGCTGTGGGGACGCCTGCCCGGTCTTTCCCGGCAAGCGGTACCTGGACTGGCAGCTGGACGACCCGGCGGGCCAGGGTGTCGACGCGGTTCGCCCCATCCGGGACGCGATCGAACAGCGGGTACGCGGTCTGCTCACCGAACTCGATATCACTGCAGCGGCATGACGGCTTGCGGCCAGGCAGATGTAGCAGCGCGTATCAGTGGCAGCCGCTCTCGTGATCGTGTGCCAGATCTTCCATGTACTCGATGGAGCGAGCCTCAACCTCGCGAGCTCGGGTGAGTCCTACTCCCTCGGGAGGTATCGGTTCCTCCCGTACGAAGGCCCCCAGGCAGTCCAACGCCCCCTTCGGACGGGCCCTGGAGGCACTTGCCTGCATCCTGCCTGCATGGATCAAGGACTTGCGGCACTTGTGTCTGCGGGTGTTGGCCTCTTGGGTGCGACCGGGGGCGCGGTCCGCCCGCGCGGCAGAGGAGTGATCATTCTCATGATCAGCTTCTCCAAACTCCGGTCGAATCAGGCCAGTTGGCGACTTCGTCTGATGGCGGCCCGATAGAGGCACCACGGTGAGCATCCCGATCACCGACAAGGAAGAGGGATACATGCACACCACCAGCAAGCTGGCCGCCGTCGCCACGGCGGCTGTCTCACTCGCACTCCTCACGGGTCCCACGTCCGTCGCATCGGACTGGACCACCGATATGCGAGTGACTCGGCCGGGCGGCTGCACCTTCTATCCCTCCCTGGACGGGACGGGCAAGCCGCTCGCCGCCGGTGCCTGGACGGAACCGCAGAAGCACTGGGTGGGCTGGCGGTACCGCGTGAACAAGAACTGGACGCTCGTCCTGGACCACGACCACCACATCAGCGGGAAGCCGCGCTGGGCCTTCGTGGAGACCTCGTGCCTCAAGGGCAACAAGTACTCGGACGGGGCCAAGGACGGCCAGGGCCGGGTCCGCAACCTGTGGGGCAAGGCCTCGCACAACTGGCGCCACGTCGACTTCGGCACGAACCACACGGCCGGCTCCCATACCGTCGGCACCCGCGCCGTGGGGCCCGCCTACATCACCATGCGGGACAAGCCCCGGGCGTTCGTTGTGGCCAACCTCTTCCATGACGACAAATTCAAGATCACGAAGCGGTGCACGAGCCACTCCGACCACGCCTGGATCTACGGCCTGGACCTGCGCTCCCACCGCTGGGGCTGGGTCTCCTCCGGTGCCCTGCACGGCGATCCATGCCTCCACATGCAGTGAGGGTCAGATCACCCGGTGCCCGTTCTCCAGCTCCGCCGCCCCCGAGCCGCCCGCCGGGCGGGTGTCTCTGTGCTGCCATGGCCGCGATCAGGCATCAGGGTTGCGGAAGGTCGGGGAACGCACTGAACCCGCACGACCGGAACGGGCCCTGCACACGTGGTCCCACACGAGCGGGGGGCATCGTCAGCAGCCACCGAGCCGAGATGGGCCGACGCTCTGCGACTCAAGACCGCGCGGCAGGCCTCGCCCTGGAAGGCCCGGCCCACGTTGACCCCGATCCTCGACCCTCGCCGCCCCCGCCGTCCGGCTCGCCACCTCCGCCGGGCGGAACTCCACGGGCGGATTGGTCATGCCTTCCGACGAGGACGAGGACGAGGACGAGGTTGTGGAGCCGGGCGAGCGACCGTCAGGTGGTGGCGGACTGAGCCGTGGAGGCTCGTGGCAGCGCTGCGAGCGCCAGGGTGCGGTGCTGCGCGGGGAGGCGGTGGTGCTCGTTCGGCTCGAGCGGGCCGTCAAGTCGCCGCCCGCCAAGAAGGAGTCGACGGGATCAGGCGAGGAGGTCGACCGCGTCGATCGCCGTGCCCGCGCTGAGATAGCCCGTCGTCCCCGAACCGCTCACCACGTCGATCTTCAGCACGTTGTACTGGCCGGTGTCCGTCAGCCAGGCGCTCGCCGGGATGCTGTAGGTGAACGTGTGGTTGTTGCCCCGGTAGGAGCCCACCGTCAGTGACCGAGTGCTCGGCTGGGTGGGCGGGGAGGGGATGGACGAGGTCCAGGTGCCGTTGAGGCTGATCTGCGGCCGGCCGTTGGCGTAGGCCGTCGTCACGCCGATCCGCAGGGTGTGCGCGGCGGCGGCCTGTGCGGCGGTCAGCCTGAAGTACACCAGCAGACCGCTGTTGACGTCCTTCCAGAGGTACGCCGGGAAGGCGGAGGTCTCGGTGCCGCTGCCGATCACCACGTTGCCGGTCCAGGAGGCGGCCCGAACGTCGGAGGGGTGCGCGTACGTCATCAGGTCCGCGTTCTTGAAGCCGCCCGGGGAGCCGTTCCAGTCGCCGATCCGCCAGATCGCGTTCGCGTGGGAGGGGTCGTTGGACGACGGGACGGTGATCGTGTTGACGCTGGTCGTCGCGCCCGCGGACACGGTCACCTGGGTGCTGTATACGGCCAACTCTCCCTTGTAGACAGTCAGCGTGTATGCACCCGGCAGGACACCGCCGACCGAGAAGTACCCGTCCGACGACCGCGCCGCCCCCCAGTACTGCGCCGCCGAGTTCGCGAGCCCCACCGTGTACGGGTACGCCGTGTTCCGCCCGGCGATCCCGACGCCCGCCACCCGGCCCCGCCCGCTCGCGCCGACGTAGCCGGAGATGCCGAGGGAGTCCGCCCAGGAGGTCGTCAGGGTGCCGGGGAAAAGCGCCGAGGAGGGCGCGCCGCCGTCCGTGAAGGCGATGACGTACGGGCCCTGGAGGCCGTAGCGCTCGGCCTCGGTCTGGTTCTCGCCGTAGTACAGGATCTCGTACAGGCCGCCGCCGTCCGCGCTCTGGTGGCGCAGCAGCGAGCGGTAGAACGGGCCGCCGGAGGCCTTCTCGTGGTTGCTGCGCACGATCCACAGGCCGACGCCGCCGCTGCTCCAGCCGATGTGGTCGTAGTCGATGACCCGGAGCTTCGAGTAGTGCTTGGACCGGGTCTGCCCGTCGGACTTGGCGAACACGTCCGAGGCCTCGACGGTGCTGGTCGTGTACGTGTAGGAGTCCGGCTCGTCGTTGAGGAACAGCCCCGCCTTCACGCGCACGATGTAGCGGCTCGCGGAGACGGAGGAGTCGGCCTTGTTGGTCCACAGGTAGATGTTGTTCTCGCCGCTGCGGGCCGCGTAGTAGTGCTTGAGCGTGCCATGGGCGACGGAGATCAGGATGGTCGAGCCGGACTGTCCGACGGTGACGGTGGAGGTGCCGAGGCCGGACTCCACGTGCGAGTTCTTGCCGCCGTAGCCCTGGTACTCGGTGCCCTTGTAGACCAGCGAGGTGAGGTCGCCGTTGGTCTTGCTCACCTTGAAGACGAGACTCGCGCCGGTGTCGACCACGAAGTCGGAGCCGTCGTCGCTCCAGCCGAAGCCCCCGGCGGACGCGGAGCCGGCGAGCGGACCGGCGAGGGCCGCCGTACCGGCGGCGGCCGCGGTGCCGAGCACGAAGGTGCGGCGTCCGACCGGACTGCTCTCAGCTGCGGACATGGGGGTGCCTCCTTCGGAAGCGGGTGGGGTGCGGGTGTTCGCACTGTGGCAGTTGAATCGATTTCGCGAAAGGGCTTTCGCTCGCTGAGAGTTGGCAGTCTTGTGAAATCGACCCAGGGTCTAGAAAGCGCTTGCCAAAGGCGGTACGGTCCAGCCGCCACCTAGTCGGCGTGACGGAGGAGCCCCGAGTGAGACGTTTCAGCACCGCCCTGCTGGCGGCGGTCACCCTGAGCGGCGCGCTGTCCGCCGTGCCCGCCCAGGCGCACGACCGCCAACCGCCCCTCGGCATCGCCGACTGCACCGCGACCGCCTGCCACTTCGACGTCCCGCCCGGCACCTACGACGTGACCGTCCGCCTCGGCGGCGCGACCGCCTCCAGCACCGCGATCACCGGCGAGACCCGCCGCTCGCTGCTCCCCGAGACCGCCGTCGCGGCCGGCGCACACCTCACGCGCCGCTTCACCGTGAACGTCCGTACCCCCGAGGGCGAGCCCACCGGCCCCGACGGCACCCCCGGCCTGGACCTCGCCCTCGCCGGCTCCGCCCCCGCCCTCGCCGGCATCCGGGTCACCCCGGCCCGGCACGCCCGGCAGGTCATTCTCATCGGCGACTCCACCGTCTGTGACCAGCCCGCCGACCCGTACTCCGGCTGGGGCCAGCAGCTCCCGCAGTACCTGCGCAGGGGACTGTCCGTGGCCAACTACGCGGATTCCGGGGAAAGTACGGTCACCTACCTGCAGAACCCGCAGCTGTGGGCCACCGTCCAGCCGCTGATCCGCCCCGGCGACCTCGTCCTCGTCCAGCTCGCCCACAACGACAAGACCACCGACGAGGCGACCTACCGGGCGAACCTGACGACCCTGGTGGCCGGCATCCGGGACAAGGGCGGCGAGCCGGTGCTCGTGACACCGATCGTGCGCCGCTGGTTCAGCCCCGACGGCACCCTGAACAACACCACGGCCCTGCTGGTCAACGGCCTCGGTGTCGACCTCCCGGCCGTCGTCCGCTCCGTCGCGGCCGCCGAGAACGTCGCGCTGATCGACCTCACGGCGAAGACGAAGGCCCTGGTGGAGTCCCTCGGCGCGGAGGGCTCGAAGTCGATCTACCTCTACAACGAGAAGCGGGACAACACGCACACCTCCGTGCACGGCGCCACCGTCTACGCGGGACTGGTCCGCGACGAACTCCTCGCCCGGCATCTGGTGCCGAAGGGCACCGTGCGGGTGGGATGAGTCCCCTGGGGCGCCCCGACCGGAACCGGGGCGTCCCAGGCCCGCCAGGAAGGAAAGCCACCGCCGTGATCGAACTGCCCGCCGACGACCGCTCCACCAGCCCGTACACCGGCTACACCCGCGCCCACTGGGAGAGTGCCGCCGACGCCCTGCTCGCCGCCGTGGAGCCCTACGCCACCCCCGACCGCGCCCTCTACCACCTCCCCGGCGATCACGTGAGCCACGCGGGCCGCCTCTCCGACGGCCTGGAGGGGTATGCCCGTACGCTCCTGCTGGCCGCGTTCCGCCGGGACGAGACCGCACTCGGCCGCTACGCCGAGGGCCTCGCGACCGGCCCCGGCGGTATCTGGCCGCGCATCGCCGACCGCAGCCAGCCCCTGGTCGAGGCCGCCTCGATCGCCCTCGCCCTGCGGCTGACCCGGCCCCTGCTGTGGGACCGCCTGGACCAGGGCGTGCGCGAGCGCACGGCGTCCTGGCTGGCGGACGCGCTGACCGCCGAACCCTGGCCCTGCAACTGGGAGTTGTTCCCGGTCACCGTGGGCGGCTTCCTCGCGGAGACCGGCCACCGGCCCGAGGCGGCCCGCAAGGCGATCGACCGCGGCCTGGAACGCATCGAGCAGTGGTACGTCGGCGACGGCTGGTACACCGACGGGGACGGCCGCAAGTTCGACTACTACAACGGCTGGGCCATGCACCTGTATCCGGTGCTGCACGCGTGGCTGGCCGACGACGCCGAGCTGCTGAAGCTCTACGGCGACCGGCTCGAACGCCATCTCGCCGACTACGCCCGCCTGTTCGGCGGCGACGGCGCGCCCCTGCACCAGGGCCGCTCGCTGACCTACCGGTTCGCGACGACTGCCCCGCTGTGGCTGGGCGCGCTCACGGGCCGTACGCCGCTGGCGGCGGGACAGACGCGGCGGCTGGCCTCCGGAGCGCTGAAGTACTACCTGGACCGGGGAGCCGTGGACACCCGCGGGCTGCTGACCCTCGGCTGGCACGGCCCCGACCCGGCCGTTCTGCAGAGCTACTCGGGACCGGCCTCGCCCTACTGGGCGAGCAAGGGCTTCCTCGGCCTCCTGCTGCCCCCGGAACACGAGGTGTGGACGGCGCCCGAGGAGCCGGGCCCGGCGGAGCGCGCCGACGCCGTGACGCCGGTCGCCGGGCCCAACTGGCTGCTCCAGTCGACGCGTGCGGACGGCGTGGTCCGCCTCCACAACCACGGCAGCGAGGACGTCCGCTACGACCCCTACTACACGCGGTTCGCGTACTCCACGGTCACCCGGCCCTTCGGATCGCCGCCCGACAACATCGTCCTGGTCGGCGGCGACCCGGTCCGCACGGGCATCGTGCCGCTGGGCGTGGGGGAGGACTGGGCGGCCTCCCGGTACCCGGTGGGTTCCGGCGCGCAGGTGACCAGCCTCGTCGTGGCCGACGGCGCGGTGGAGGTGCGGGCTCATCTGGTGGCGGGGGCGGCTCCCGGCACCGAAGTGCACGTCACGGGGTGGGTGCCCGGGGAGGACGAGTCGGCCGAACTGGTGCCGGTCCACGGCCTGTCGGACGGATTCGCCCTCTTCGGCGTGACCGGCGACGGGCCCACCCTGTTCGTCGCCCTCGCCCGGCTGACCGCGGAACCCGACCCCCTGCCCCTCGCGGATCTGGTGACCGTGGAGGTGCAGGGCGACTACGACCTGACGGTCCGCTGGGCCACGGGACGGCTCGGGCACTTCCGCTTCACGGCCCCGGACGAGCACTCGGCGGGCTCGTCGTGGTCGGTGACGCCCGG
>NZ_KQ948020.1:213825-253437 GCF_001513965.1 Streptomyces cellostaticus
CAGGCCCTAGCCCTCCCGGGCCGCCGAGGTGAGAGACATGTCCGCGTAGCGGTCGCCCGCCACCTGGCCGGCGATCGGCTCCAGCAGCGCCAGTTCCTCGGCGCTCAGCGTGATCCGGGTGGCCGCGGCGTTCTCCAGCAGGCGGGTGCGCTTGCGGGTCCCCGGGATCGGCACGACGGTCAGACCGTGCGCCTGGGCCCGCTGCTGCACCCAGGCCAGGGCGATCTGCGCCGTGGTGGCGCCGTGGCCGGCCGCGATCTTGTGCAGAGGGGCCAGCAGAGCGGTGTTCGCCTTGGCGTTGTCGCCGGTGAAGCGGGGCAGCAACTGCCGGAAGTCGCTGCCGGAGAGGTCCGTGCCCGCGTCGGTGAAGGCCCCGGTCAGAAAGCCCCGGCCGAGCGGCGAGTACGGCACGAAGGCGACCCCGAGCTCCGCGGCCGCGCCCACCGCGCTGCGCTCGACGTCCCGGCTGAAGAGCGACCACTCCGTCTGCAGGGCGGTGATCGGGTGCACGGCGTGCGCCTCGCGCAGCTCGGCACCGGTGACCTCGCTCAGGCCGAGATGCTTGACCTTGCCCCCCCCGCACCAGTTCGGCCATGGCGCCGACGGACTCGGCGAGCGGGACGGCGGGGTCGCGGCGGTGCATGTAGTAGAGGTCGATGACGTCGACGTTCAGGCGGCGCAGGCTCGCCTCGACGGCCTTCCTGATGTAGGCCGGGTCGTTGCGGATGGCCCGGTAGCTCGGGGCGTCGGCGCGGTACTCGATGCCGAACTTGGTGGCCAGTGTGATCTCGTCACGGTGCGCGGCGACGAACGGCGCGAGGAACTCCTCGTTGGCACCGGCGCCGTACATGTCGGCGGTGTCGATGAGGGTGACGCCCGCCTCGACGGTGGCCTCCAGGGTGTCGAGGGCCGCCGCGTCGTCCGTCTGTCCGTAGGCGGCGCTGATGCCCATGGCCCCGAAACCCTGGACGCCGACGAGGGGGCCGCCCTTGCCCAGCTCGACCTTGCAGATCTGTTCGATGGCGCTGCTCATGATGGCTTTCCGGCCCCTTCCGGCTCCCGGCAGGCGCCCGCGTGAAAGTCGCTCCCGGCGGTGCTGCCGATCATCGTCGGGCCTGCCACGCTAAAGCCTTCGAGTGCGCTCGAAGCAAGCGCGTTCACCGGGATGCGCGGGGGGCGGTCCGTTCGTAGACGGTGCCGCCGGGGGTGAACCAGCCGGCCTTCTTCCGGACGGCAGGGCTCGGGTCCTGGGCGTGGGACGTCTCCAGCGCGGTGACGGCGCGGACCTCGGTATGGACGAACTTGCCGACCAGTTCGGCCGCCATCGCGCGGACGTGCGGGTCGGGGTCCGAGGCCAGGCGCCGCAGCGCGGGTTCCAGGACCCGGTCCGCGCCCGGGGCGCAGGTGTCACCCTTGCACCGGTCGCAGGCCAGCGCGTGCAGCGCGGCGGTCCTGACCCGGGCGTCGGGGTCGTCGGCCATGGCGATGAGCAGGCCCATGGAGTCGGTGTCGACCAGGTGGTCGAGGAGGCGGCAGCAGCCCTCGCGGACGGCTGGATTCCTGTGGCGGAGGCCGGCCCGGACGGCGCCCAGGGCGTCCTCGCCGCGCCGCAGCAGCTCGCGGTGGGCTGCGACCGCACGCTGCGGATCGCCCAAGCACGCGACGAGGGCCTCGTGGTCGGCCCTGACGAAGCCAAGCATGACGCAAGTCTCGAACCGCGCGGCGCATGGCGGCAACGGGATTTCCACCCGGACCGTCCCGCGCGCTCGCACGGTTCGGCGGGCGCCGAAACGAGCGGCGCCTACCGTGGCCCTATGACCGCAGAGCCTGCCATGACGTCCTTCGCCGGCCTCCACCACCGCCCCGGCGAGCCGCTGCTCCTGCCCAACGCCTGGGACCACGCCTCGGCCGCCGCCCTCGCGGCCCGGGGTTTTCCCGCGATCGGCACGACGAGCCTCGCCGTGGCGGCGGCCGTCGGGCTGCCCGACGGCCACGCCGCGACCCGCGAACACACCCTGTGCCTCGCCCGCACGCTCGGCTCGGAGCCCTACCTGCTCTCCGTCGACGCCGAGGACGGCTTCGGCGACGATCCGGACGAAGTAGCCGAGCTGGCAAGCCGGTTGTGGGCCGTCGGGGTCGTCGGCATCAACCTGGAGGACGGGCTCGGACCGGCCGCCCGGCACGCCGCGAAGATCGCCGCGGTGAAGGCCGCCGTGCCCGGCCTGTTCGTCAACGCCCGTACGGACACGTACTGGCTGGGCGACGGCGACGAGACGGACACCCTGCGCCGCCTCGACGCCTACCGACAGGCGGGCGCCGACGGGGTGTTCGTGCCCGGACTGACCGACCCGGACCGGATCGGTGCCCTCCTCCGCCGCGTCGACGCCCCGCTGAACGTCCTCTACGCGCCCACCGGCCCGACCGTGCCCCACCTCGCCGACCTCGGCGTCGGCCGCATCAGCCTCGGCTCGCTGCTCTACCGGCGGGCGCTGGGCGCCGCGCTGGACGCGGTGGCCGACATCGCGGCCGGACGGGTGCCGGGCGGCACGACGCCGTCCTACGCCGAGGTGTGTGCGCTGGGACGGGGCACGGCCTGAGCCGTGGTGCCTCAGGGCGTGAGGCGGGCGATCCTCAGGCTCGTCGTGGTCGGGGACGCCCCGGTGAGCTTGGTGCCGTAGGACGGGGTGACGGCGGCGTAGGCCCAGGTCAGGGCGCCCCCCTTGGAGACGGCGATGTCACCGGTGAGGTGGGCGCCGACCACCTTGTCCGACATGCCGTCCGAGGCGGGCCAGGCGACGCGCAGGGTGCCGTCGGGGGCCGCGGCGGTGGCGGTGCGGTTCCACTCGCGGGTGTTGTTGCAACCCGCGGAAAGGTACGGATACTTGCTGCTCGGGCTCACCGTCGTACCGGTGACGGCGAGACTCGTGGAGCTGGTCGTCGCCGCCCCGGCGGTGGCGTACCACGCACCGGCGAGCAGTCCGGCGGCCGCGAGGGCGGCCGATGGCGGGCTTACGGGCCACTCGGACCCGGCGGTGACGTGTCGTGCGTCGTGCAGATGTCATGCCCTGTGGTTGCCGCCGGGCCGGAAAAGGCTGCCCATCAGTGGGGAAGCAGTGTCTCCGCCAGCCGGTCCGCGCATGCGACCGGGTGTTCCAGGGTGCCCAGATGGCCGCCGGGGAATTCGGTGAAAGGGCTTCCGGTGTGCCGGGCGACCGACTCCGCGGTGCGGTGGAGGACCTGGCCTCGTGAGTCGGCGCCCGCGGCCACGGTGAGGCCGGCCGGCGCGGAGAAGGGCGGCGTGTACGTCGTGAAGGGGCCCAGGACGCGGGCGAGGAAGACGGCCATGGGGCTCGTCGACTCCTCTTCGGCGGAAGGAAGTCGTCCGCCGGTCAGCTGCCGGATCAGGTCCGCCCGCTGCTGCGCCCCGTCCGGCAGCAGCGTCACGCACGGCGGCTCGTGTGCGACCACGTGCCGCAGCCGCTCCGGGTGCCGGGCCCTGAGGTCGAGGGCCGCGATACCTCCTGAGCTGGTGCCGAAGACGTACCCGGAGTCGCCCGCGGGAAGCACCTCCTGAAGGACCCGGTGCGCCCCTTCGCTCCAGTCCGTCACCCGCTGGTCCGGGACGGGGCGTCCGAGCCGACCGTGGGCGAGGCCGAGAGGGTCGTACGTCACGACCGTGAAGCGTTCCGCGAGGCGGTCCGTCATCGGGCCGAGGCCCATCGGGTGCCCGGCCCCGCCCGGCATGAGCAGGAGGACGGGACCGCTGCCCGTCACGTCGTAGTGGAGCGGCTCAGTCATCGTTCTTCGTCTCCCGGGGCCAGTGTGTGAGGGCGAGGTGCAGGGCTTCGACCGCCTTGTCCCAGGAGGCCTGGACGTCCCGGTCCGCGCCGAAGCCGCCCGCGGACTCCAGGGCGCAGTACCCGTGGAACGTGCTGCGCAGCAGGCGTACGGCGTCCGTCAGGTCGGGTTCGCCGAGACCGTAGGCGCGCAGCATGCCGTAGGTGATCTCGGCCGTGCGGCGCATGGCGGGGGAGTCGGCGATCAGGGCCTGGTCGATACGGATCTGGGTGGCCGCGTACCGGCCCGGGTGCTCCAGGGCGTAGGCCCGGTAGGCGCCCGCGAACGCGACCAGCGCGTCCATGCCCGCCCGGCCGGCCACGGCCGCCGCGATCCGGTCGATCAGCTCGCCGCCGGCCAGCAGCGCGACCCTCGTACGCAGGTCTTGCAGGCTGCGCACGTGCGAGTACAGGCTGGCGTCCTTCACGCCGAAGCGGCGGGCCAGCGCCGACAGAGTGACGTTGTCGAAACCGCTTTCGTCAGCGAGGTCGGCGGCGGCCGCTACGACGAGGTCGGTGGTGAGGCCGGCACGGGCCATGACGGTCCGCCTTTCCTGGAGCTTGCTCGGATTCCATGAATCCTAGGGCATCCAGGGAGTAGCCTAATCATATTAGGTACCGAGGGTCGACTTCGAAAAGGTGCGCGCGAGCGTTCCGACATGTGGGCCGCCTACCAGCCCGCCCTCAACGACGCCTGCACACGCCCGCAGCACAGCGCTCCAACGCTCCGGTCCACGCGGCAGTCGCCGTCCCGGCCCCAGAGGCTTGGGCCCGCTGGCTTGTGCCGGGGCCCCGAACACCCGCCACGAGGAGAGCGGACGACCGGGACCCGAGCGATGGACGACGCCACGAGGGGTGGAGAAGGCGGCCGGTCTACTGCCAGCCGTGTGCTGTGAGAGGGCCGCTGTCGTCGAGGTAGCCGCGCAGGCCGGCCTCCGGGTACTCGATGATGTCGTCGGGCAGGTCGTGCACGGTGAACCACTCAAGGGCGAGGCACTTCTCAGGCTCCTTGTTGACGGGCTGCCCCTCCCATTCGGTGGCCTCGAAGAAGAAACCGATCCGCTCCACCTGCACGTCCTGCCGGTGGTGCACGGTCTGGACCAGGCGAAGGTGAGCCGGGTCGACGGTGATGCCGGTCTCCTCGTACAACTCCCGGGCGGCGCCGTCGGGAAGAGGCTCGCCCTGGTCGAGCTTGCCCGACGGCATGTGCCATCGGCCGTGACCGTAGGGGCCGCCACGCTGCGAGAAAAGGATCCTGTCGCCGTCGCGGAGGATGACGTGAGTGTCGATGACGGGCTGTGCCGGTTGTCCGCTCATGTTCCTTGAGGGTGCCTGGGCGGGTGGGGTGACCGACGCTATCGGCATGACGGTCGATGCCGGGCGTGGGTTGCTGCGGGTCGAGGTGCCGCGGAGAAGTGCGTCCGTACCGGACTCAGCTGATCGGCGCGTACAGCACGCCCAGCTTGTCGATCTCGTCGCCCGAGCGCCCGGTGAAGCCGACGATCTGCCAGCCGGACGGGGCGGTGAAGGTGGTGGCGTCCGTGGTGGCCGTACCCGCGGACAGGGAACGCCCCTTGTCCGTGCCGAAGGCCGCGGAGAAGATCCGCGTGCGACCGTCCTTCTGGCCCTCGGTCAGCTTCACGGAGGTGAGGTGCTCGCCGGAGGTGAGGGTGAGGGAGGTCGCCGTGGCGCCCGTACCGCCGTGGGAGAGGACCGTACCGCCGTCGTGGGTCAGGGAGACCGCGTCGAGGCGGGCGCCGCCGCGCAGGGTGAGGGTGCGGGGGGAGAGGGGCGAGGGCAGGTCGTCGGCGTCGTTGAAGGCCGTCCCGTGCGGGCCGCCGAAGAAGTCGCCGGCGTGCAGCTTGGAGTTGAGGGTGTAGGAGAAGCCGACCGTGTGCGGGAAGTGGTCGGAGAGGTTGCCGCCGTTGGCGTCGAGGAACTTCGCCCACTCGTTGTTGTACCGGGTGGCGTTCAGGTTCACCAGGTTGCTGCCGCGGTAGAGGACCTTGTCCACGACCTCGCAGTCGTTCGGCGGGGCGGACGTCGGGCACAGCAGCGGGTCCGCGCCCTGGGCCGGTGCCGTACCGCCCTTGACGAGCTGCACCCACGCGTCCGTCAGCCCGTTGTCGTCGACGAGCGTGCGGATGTTGTCGCCGGTGCGGGTGTAGCGGGTGTTGGTGTCGCCCATGACGATCACCGCGTTGCCCGCCGAGTTGGCCTTGATGAACGCCGACAGCTGGGTGATGTTGGCGCGGCGGGCGGCGAGGGCGTCGTCGGTGTCGTCCGCGTTGGGGTGCAGGTTGTACAGGTCGATGTAGACGCCCTCGGCCAGCCGCATCCGGGCCAAGGTGAAGCCCTTCGGCGTCAGGCAGTTGGTGCCGGTGCAGTTGTTCCACTTGACCCGTTCGAAGTCGTCGAAGGGGTAGTTCGACAGCGTGTTGAGGCCGTCTCCGATACCCGCCCCGCCGCTGGTCGCGGTGCGGTACGGGTGGTTGTCGCCCGCGTACAGCGCCGCGTGGTAGTTGAAGTCCTCCTGCACGTTCACGATGTCGTACCCCGCCAGCCTCGGCGAGATCAGCGGGGTGTTGGTCGCCGGATGGCTGGAGCTCAGGCCCTCGGGGAGGCCCGCCACGTTGTACGTCAGCACAGTGAAGGTGCCGGACGCGGCAGCGGTCTCCGCCTGTGCGGTACCGGCGGAGGCGGTGAGTCCGGCGAGCGCGAGCGCGCCTGCCGCGAGGGTGTCGAGGAGTCGTCTCATGGGTCGCATGGGGCCCATGTTCATGTCAACGTGAGAGATTTTGAAGGGTAGTTGAGAAAACTGCTCAACATTAATCCGTGACGGGGGAGTTGCCTGGCGGATCAGGCGCCCACCACGGTGCAGGCGGCCCAGTAGTGCGGGCTCGCGTAGGGCCGGTCCTGCGGACCGTGCCCCAGCAGACGCCACCGGCGCTCGGCGGCGGCCGCGCCCGGACGCCCGGCCTGGTACGCCGTCAGCTCCGCGCGGGTCGCGGCCCGCATCCACAGCTGGGCGAGCCGCAGAGCCCGGGCCGGGTCGTGGCCGGCGCCGGCCATGAGTTCCTCGTAGAAGCGGGACATGAGAAGGCTGCTGGCATGGTCGTCGACCTGCCAGAGCGTCGCGACGACCGTGGGCGCGCCCGCGCGCAGGAGGGAGGCGGCGAGGCCGCTGTACTCGCCCCTCGCCCGCCGGTTGAAGGACGTGCCGGACTGGCAGCCCGACAGGGTGACCAGCCGTGCGGCGGACAGATCAAGGCCGGCCAGCTCGCCCGCGACCAGGAAGTCGCCGTCGGCGAGCGGGATGGCGGAGTAGTTCGGCTGGAACCAGTTGAGGAACGCGTGGCAGGCCACATGGACGTACCGGCGCCCGGACACCCCGGCGAAGACCGTCTCGTGGGTGATCTCCGGGCCGGACAGGACCAGCCGCGAGCCGGCCGGGAACAACTCCTTGATGGTGGCCACCTCCTCGGCGGCGTACGGCAGGTCGCCGAGGGGATCTGCCAGGAAGAGCGCCGTACGAGCGTCGTCCGCGCCCCGGCCCAGACGCTGGTACGCCCGGTGGAGCAACCGCACGCTGGGGGTGTAGGCCACCACGTAGTCGTCCAGAATCATGCGGTGCCGGCCGTCCTCGACACGGCGGGCCGCGTGCAGCGGGAGCTGGTTCGACAGGTCGGAGGCGGTGATCCAGAGGCGCGCGCCGTCGGGGACACCGAGCGCCCGCAGCCGCTCGCGCAGGGGACCCGCGACAGCCGTCCACAGCTGGTCGGTCACCTCGTCGACCGCCGCGGTCCACGCGGACAGCGGCGCACGCCGCAGATCCTTGTCGAGACTGGCGGACTGCCAGCACATGAGGATGTCCATCAGCTCCCGCCAGGCACCGGGGGCGAGGCGCAGGACATGGTCCTCCGCCGGTTCCTCGACGCCGTGGGGGAGTACGAAGAGGGCGCACTCCCGGAAGGTGAGCAGCGGGATGACGACCACGCCGTCCGGCGGCACGAGCTGCCAGGGCTCCGCCGTCGTGGCCCCGGGCAAAGACACCGTCGCGATCTTGGCCAACTCGGCTTGGGCAAGGGCGAGTTGCCGGCCGGCCCAGGGTGGTGATGGGGCTGATCGAGTTCAGTTCGGCCCGCAGCCGGCGTACGCGTGCCTCGGCCCGCCGGATCAGCGCACGCTCCGTCCCGGGCAGCTCCGCGGAGTCCGGGTCGACGTCGAACGCGTCCAGCAGCAACCGGGCACGACCGCGGTCGGCCAGCCGCAACGCCTCGGTGTACCGGCCGCGTCGCAGCTCCAGGGCCGCGGCGTTGTCGTAGGCCCCGCCCAGACGGTCGATGATCGAGCTCCGGCCCGCGTCGGTGACGGTCAGCGCCAGTAGCTCCTCGGCGTCGGCGATCACGGCGTGGACCGTGGCGAGCGCACCTGGCACGTCGCCCTGGTCGGCGATGGTGCGGCAGAGCATCAGCCGGGTGTCCAGCATGTCGAAGCGCAGGGCCTCCGTCTGCTGTGCGATCGCCTGCTCGTAGTGGGCACGGGCGGCGGCGAGGTGTGGATCGTCGGCCGAGTCGCCGACCAGGTACCGGTGCACATGGCCCATCCCCGTGTGGGCGACGACCGCCATGCCGGGGTCGCCGTTCTCGGCGGCCCAGGCGAGTGCGTGCTCGCCGTGCGCGAGGCACTCCCGTACGAAGTCCTCGGACCGTTCGCCCTCCCGTACCCGGCCCCAGCCGATGCCGAGGAGATTGACCCGCACCTGCGCCACCGAGCTGGTCCGGCCCTGCTCCTCGTACACGGCGTCGGCGCGCTCGTCGCCACCCACTTCGGCTGGAGCGAGGCCGTGGCGGGGTGGAAAGGGCTGGGCGGCACGGGGCAGGCGCTGGTCTGCGTCGGGGCCTTCGCGGGGCTGCTCCTCTTCGTGCTGCTCGCCCAGGCCTTGCTGCCCGCCCTCATCCGCGCCTACGAGGGCTACTGGCTGCTGCGCGGCCCCGTGGCCCGGCTCGGCCGGTACGGCACGTCCCGGGAGAAAGCGCGATGGCAGCGGCTGCGGCTGACCGAAGCGCGCGACTACAGCCGCCGTTACCACCGCTTCCCACCCAAGGAGGACGATCTGCTGCCCACCCGCCTGGGCAACGCCCTCCGGGCCGCCGAGCTCTACCCTTGCGACGAACGCCGTTACGGTATCGACGCGGTGTTCTTCTGGCCGCGCCTGTACCCGCTGCTCCCGGACGCCCTGCGTGATGCGCTCGCGGCAGCCCGGGCCTCGCTGGAGCTGTACCTTGTGCTCTCCGCCCTGTCCGCCGCCCTCGTCCGGGTCACCGTCGTCCTGTCGGCACGCCTGGATCTGCCCTGGCCCGTGTGGCTGCCGGTGCTCCTCGGCAGCGGGCTGCTCAGCCCGCTCGCCTACCGCGCTGCGGTGTCCTCCGCCCTCAGCTACGGCGAGCTGGTCCGCTCCGCCTTCGACACCCAGCGCCGTGCCCTGCTCACGGCGCTGGGCCTCGGCCTACCCGGCACCCTGGAAGCGGAACGGGACCTGTGGCGGGCCCTCGGCCAGCAGCTCTACCGCCGCGATGCCGACCGCCCGAACCTGCTCCGCTTCACCACCGAGCCGCCCGCCTGAGACGTCAGGCGTCCGGATCGACCGCGTTCGACAAGCCCGTGCAGGCGGCCGGAGGTGGCGGGATATGTCATGCCCGAGTCGCCGCCCAGCGCCCTAGGGTTGCCGTGAGCAGCGAGACGGGGGGCTCAGGGTGACGAATGAGGCGCGGCGCGAGGGGGACCCGCACGCGTCGGGCCGGTCGGAGCACTCCGGACCGCCCGGCTCGGCGCCCCTGTGGCGGCAGCGGGACTTCTCCGTCTTCTGGGCCGCGCAGACCCTCTCCTTCCTCGGCGACTCCTTCGCGCTGATCGCCCTGCCACTGCTGGTGCTCCAGGCCACGGGCTCGCTGGCCGCCATGGGCCTGCTGACCGGCGTCGGCGGGGCGGCCTCGGTGCTGGCGGCGGTGTTCGCCGGGGCGCTGGTGGACCGCGTCGACCGCCGCCGGCTGCTCATCGCCTGCGACCTGGTGCGCACGGTGCTGTACGGGCTGATCCCGCTGGTGTGGCTGTCCGGCCCGCACGTCTGGGTGCTCTACGCGGTCCTGCCGGTGTGCGAGGCCGTGGGCATGCTGTTCGCGGTCGGCTACGTGACGGTCGTCCGCGGCCTGGTCGGCACCGCCCGGCTGACCGAGGCGAACGGCCGCCTGAACGCGACCGCCGCGGCGGCCGGCGTACTCGGCCCCCTGGGCGCGGGCATCGTGGCCGCCTGGACGGGTCCGGCAGCGGCCGTGGCCGTGGACGCGGCGAGCTTCGCGGTGTCGGCGACCTGCCTGGTGTTCGTACGGATGCGGGAGCGCGCCGAAGACGACGACCGCCCCAGGGGCACGACCCTTCGGCAGGACCTGCGCACCGGCGTGTCGTTCCTGTACGGCCATCCGGTGCTCCGCTCCCTCACCGCCCTCCTGTTCGTCTTCAGCTTCCTCACCCTTGGCCTGAACGACCTGGTCATCTACCACCTCAAGCACGACCTCGGCCACGACGACGGCACGGTCGGCACCGTCATGGCGGTCGCCGCGCTCGGCATGATCGCCGGCTCCCTCCTCGTCGCCCGCGTCCGCCGCCGTTTCGGCTTCGGCCCGACCTGGATCGGCTCGACCGCGGTGTGCGGCCTGGCCTTCGCCGGCCTCGGCTGGGTGCGTCCCGTACCCGCCGTCGCGGTCCTCGGCGCCGCCTACCTGGCCTGCGTCGCCCTGGCGGGCACCTGCTCCATGTCCTTCCGCCAGGAAGTCACCCCCGAACACCTCCTGGGCCGCGTCACCTCCGCCTTCTGGACCCTCCAGTACGCGGCGGCCCCCGTCGGCGCGGCCGTCCTCACCTGGGCTGCGGAACGCCGGGGCACCGCCCCCGTGGCCCTGATCGCCGGCCTCTGCTGCGTCCTGGTCGCCGCCGTCGCGTGGGTGACGCCGATACGCCGGTCGGGACACTCCTGACGCCGCCGTGGGGCGGGCAGCGGCTCTGCACCTAGTCCGCGCGCCGCCCCGTCAGCCGTTCACCCCCGTGTAATGCCCGAGACTCCACCGCCACAGCAGCCGCGCACCCAGATACGCGCCCACCCCGAGCAGGGGCGACGCCGCCGCCAGCCAGTACGGTGCCCCGGTGGTGTGGCCGTGGCCCGTCAGCACCGCCGCCGGGAAGTACGCGACGAAGGCGAGCGGCAGGCCGTACGTCAGGAAGCCGCCCACTGCTCTCGGCAGCACGTTCAGGGGGTAACTGCCGAACGTGCCGAGCAGTTCCTCCAGCCAGCGGCCCCAGTAGTCCGCCGCCGGGAAGCGCAGCGACCCACAGGCCACCACCGTGAACAGCGCCGCCTCCAGCAGCATCCCGCCCACGATCGCCGCGACCAAGTACGCGATGCGGCCCGCCGTCCAGTCCAGGTGGCTGCGGCCGAGCGCGCCCACCGTCAGGCCCACCGCCACCGTCAGGTCACCGATCGCGTTGGTGGGGAAGAACTCCAGCTGCACCTGGCGGTACACCGGCAGGGGACGCAGCAGGTACGCGTCGATCCTGCCCTCCTGGATGCTCCGCCCCAGACCGTGCATCCGGCCCAGGAACAGCACGAACAGGCCGTGGGCGAGCATGCGGGTCGCCGGGATGAGCAGGACGTCCGAGCTGTCCCAGCCGCCCATCCCGGTGAAGCGGGTCAGCAGCACCGTCGCGAAGACGATCACCGACACCTGCCAGATGGCGCCGATCGCGATGTCCATCAGGAACTCGGCCCGGTACTCCAGCTGGGCACGGAAGTTGAGCCGGGTGATCCGCCACATGATCCGCAGGGCACGCCACGACATGTCAGCCTCCCTGCGCGATCACACGCCGGGCGGCGCGCCGCCACAGCAGCCGGGTCAACAGCGCCAGCACCGCCAACCACCCGGCCTGCACCCCGAGTTGGAAAGGCGCGTCCGACAGCGGGATCCGGCCCACGTACAGCGAAAGCGGCACGCTCAGCGTCGCCTGGAACGGCAGGAAGGAGCTGAGCGTCACGAACCAGTCCGGGAAGTACCACAGCGGCGCGAACACCCCGGACAGCAGGTTCTGCGCGAAGAGCAGGATCATCAGCGCTGCACCGTTGCGCAGCGTCCAGAAGCACAACTGGTCGATGACGAGCATGACGTAGTGCAGCACCCACTGGCCGAGCAGCAGACTGAGCGCGAACACCCCCGCCACGGCCGCCGACCCGGGCGGCTCCACGACCCCCGCCACCAGGCAGACCAGGTAGCCCGCCAGCGCCCATGCGAGGCCGTACAGCTGCTCGCCCAGGGCCCGCAGCGCGTAGTAGTGCTGCGGCGGCAGCGGGCGCAGGTACCAGTACACGATCGTCCCGTAGTGCATGTGCTGCTGCACGGTGTCCCGGCCCGCGTACTGGTCCAGCTCCCGCAGCCGCGAGGCGAGTACGGCCATCACCGCGTACGTGACCGCCTGCTCGCGGCCGAGTCCGGCCGTCGTACCGGACTGCGCGTACAGACCGCGCCACAGGGACGCCACCAGCACCACCTGCACGGTCAGCCGGAGCAGCGCGGCGGTCATCCGCGGCGGGGCGTACAGCTCCCCGAGCGGGGTGACGCGGCCGGCCCGCCAGGCATGCAGGACGGTCATGTCACCCCGCCTCCGCGTGGACGTACGCGGCCCGCATCACGTCCTCCAGATCCGCCTCGTCGATGGCGATGTCGCTCACCTCGTACCGTTCGATGACCGCCTTCAGCGCCTGGTGGACCGTCGGCGCGCCGGACCCGTCCGGGCCGAACACCACCTGCGGCCCCTCGCGCCGCACCAGCGCGATCCCCGGCAGCGGCCCGAGCACGGCGTGCGGATCGGCGAGCGTCGCCCGCACCTGCCAGGTGGACCCGAACCGCCGGCGGATCTCGCCCAGCGTGCCGTCCAGCACGAGCCGACCGTGGTTGATCAGCACCACCCGCTCCGCCAGCCGCTCGACCTCCGTCATGTCGTGCGTGGTCAGCAGCACGGTCCGGCCGCGCTCCTCGACCTGGTTGCGCAGGAACTCCCGCACCTGCTCCTTGACCACCACGTCCATGCCGATGGTCGGCTCGTCGAGGAAGACGACCGGCGGATCGTGCAGCAGCGCGGCCGCCAGGTCGCTGCGCACCCGCTGGCCGAGCGAGAGGTGCCGCACCCGGGTGTCCCAGAAGGAGGAGAGGTCCAGCAGGTCGTCGAACTCCCGCAGCCGGGCGGCATGTTCGACATTCGGCACCTCGTAGATGTCCCGCAGGATCGCGAACGACTCCCGCACCGGCAGGTCCCACCACAGCTGGGTGCGCTGCCCGAACACCGCCCCGATGTTACGGGCGTTGCGTTCCCGCTCCCGGTACGGCACCACACCCGCGACCCGGGCCTCGCCCGAGGTGGGTGTGAGGATGCCGGTGAGCATCTTGATCGTGGTCGACTTGCCCGCGCCGTTCGGGCCCAGCAGGGCGAGCAGTTCGCCCGCGGCGACGTCGAAGGTGATGTCGCAGACGGCCTGCTTGGCCACCCGCTCCGGGTTGACCAGGGACCGCAGCGCACCCCCGAAGCCCGGGCGGCGCACGGTCGTGTGGAAGGTACGGGTCAGGCCGCGGACCTCGATACTGCCGCTCACTCGATGGGCCTCCTCGTCAGCCGGACCAGCCCGACCGTCGCCAGCAGCGACGCGCCCGACAGGACGGTCAACAGCCAGGGAACCGCATGGATCCCGGACGCTTCGATGCCGGCGCCCAGCAGCGGCGGCGCTGCGACCCCACCGGTCATGGAGGCGGCGATCACCCAGGCACCGGCTCGTTCGGCCTGCGGAAGAGCCCTGTTCAGCCAGGGCAGACCGGTCGGGAAGACCGGCGCGATGAACAGTCCGACACCCGCGTAGGCGACCGGAGCCGCTCCTTTCACGAGCGCCAGCAGCAGGCACGCCGTCATCCCGGCCGCGCACACCGTGAGGATGCGCTCCGGTGAGTACTTCAGCGTGACCGGTACGACCAGGAAGCGGCCCGCCGTCATCATCAGCCAGTACACGGAGGTCGCCGAGGCGGCCACGGACGCGCTGTAACCGACGGTCTCCAGGTGCGTGGGCTCCCAGCCGCCCACACCCGCCTCGACGGCGACGTTGAGAATGTAGAGGGCGAGGAAGCCGAGAAGGATGCGGGGCAGGCCGAGAGAGCTCCTTGTGGCAGGTGGTGTCTCGTCAGATACCCGTGTGCGTACGCCGCTCGAGCCCAGCAGGGCCAGTAACCCGGCCAGCACCGCACATCCCCCGAACGCGTACGCGTAGTCACCCGGACCCATCCACGCCACCACCGCCGGTCCGAGGACCGCGCCGATGCCGAAGTGGGCGTTGAGGACGTTCAGCATCGCCGTGGAGCGGTTGCCGAAACCGACGGCGAAGAGCTGGTTGAGGCCGTAGTCGATGCCCCCGAAGCCGAGGCCGCCGAGGAAGGCGGCGGCGAGGGCCGTCGGCCAGTTCGGGGCGAGCGCGAAGCCCGCGCCGCCCGCCGCCATCAGGCCGTAACTCGCCGCGAGCAGCGCCCGGTTGCTGATCCGGGAGTGGATGGCGTTGAACGCCAGGACACCCGCGACCCCGCCCGCGAAGTGCAGGCTGAGGCCGAGGCCCGCGCCCGAGGGGGAGAGGCCGTACTCGGCGCGCAGGCCGGGCACCGCCGGGCCGTAGAGCGCCTGGAGCATGCCGATGAGGACGAAGCCGATGCAGGACGCGACCGCGGCCGGCCGGCTGAAGAGCCTCCGGCCGGCCGCGGGGGGCGTCAGGACCGTGTCAGTCAACTGATCTCCGAGAACACGAACGAGAACTGCGCCGCCTCGGCCCGCAGGTGGTACTGCGGCAACGGGCCCGGGCCGCAGGACTGCGAGCCGAGGCCGTGCTGGCCGTGGTCGAGATTGACCCACACGGTGTCGCCCGGGGTGAGGTCCGTGCGGTGCTCGGCCGCGTCCAGCTGCTCGGTGGTCCAGCGGCGGGCGGTGAAGAAGAACTCCGGGTCGCCCTCGATGCGCAGGCCGCCGATCTCCGCCCAGCGGACGTCGGCTCGGGCGCCGTTCTCCTGCGGGCGGACGTAGGGCGTCTGCAGATCGTCTACGGTCGACTGCCAGCGGCCGACCGAAGACGCCGCCCTGCTGTCCGGATACGCCTCCCCCGGGCCGCCGCCGAACCACTGCACACGGTCGGCCGCAGACAAGCCGAAGCGGATGCCGAGCCGCGGCAGCGGCACCGTCCAGTCGTCCTCCGGGTCCACGGATACGGTCAGCTGGAGACGATTTCCGTCCGACGTCCAGCGGTACACGGTCGACAG
This sequence comes from Streptomyces cellostaticus, assembly GCF_001513965.1. Taxonomy (GTDB): domain Bacteria; phylum Actinomycetota; class Actinomycetes; order Streptomycetales; family Streptomycetaceae; genus Streptomyces; species Streptomyces cellostaticus. The sequence continues at coordinate 229,049 of NZ_KQ948020.1, forward strand.
TCCGATCTCCCGGGCGGCCGGTGCCACCCGGGTGCGCACCGTCAGTGCGTCGTCGCCCAGTTCCACCGCGTCCAGCCGGTGCCGCATCCGGTGCAGGCCGAGCCCCCGCCACAGCAGGCCGTAGCGGATGTCCGTCTGCCAAGCGGCGCCGTCGTCGTTGTCGGTGACGGCCCGCCACACGTCCAGGCGCAGCCCGGTGACGTCCACCCCGCCGACCGTCCGCAGGGCGCCGGTGCGGGCGTCGAAGGAGGCCGGACCCAGGGTGATCAGGCCGTTGCCGGGCACCGGCCCGTCGGTCGCCGCGACCGACGGCACCTGACGCGCGGACACGGCGAACTGGCCCCACGCCACGACGTGGTCCTTCGGCGCCCAGGGGGTGTCGGCGGCGAGCAGCGCCCGTACCGTCCAGTGGGCCTCGCCCGCCGCGGTGGCGACCGGCGGCTCGGGCAGCTTCACCTCGGCCGACTCGCCGGCCGTGAGCGCGGGCACCGGCAGGGTGCCTTCCCCGACCGTCTCGCCGTTCACCTGGTACGACCAGGTGAAGGCCAGCGCCGACAGGTCGGCGAAGTCGTACTTGTTGGTGATGCGGACGGTGCCGCCCGTGCCGTCGCCCTCGACGGCGACCGGTTCGATCACCTTCTTGTACTCGACCAGGCCGGGGGAGGGCCGGCGGTCCGGGAACAGCAGGCCGTCGCAGACGAAGTTGCCGTCGTGCAACTCCTCGCCGAAGTCGCCGCCGTAGGCGTAGCCGTACCGCTCGTCCTTGATGCCGTGGTCGATCCACTCCCAGATGAAGCCGCCCTGGAGCCGGTCGTACGTCTCGAAGATCCGCTGGTAGTCGGCGAGTCCGCCCGGGCCGTTGCCCATGGCGTGTCCGTACTCGCAGAGAAGGAAGGGGAGTTCACGGCGTTTGTGGGTGCCGCCGTCCAGGCCGCGGCCGATCCGCTCGACCTCGGCGTGGTCGGCGTACATCCGTGAGTAGACGTCCGTGTCACGGCAGTCGAGGTCGCCCTCGTAGTGCACCAGCCGCGAGGAGTCCCGGCCGCGCATCCACTCGGCCATCGCGGTCAGGCCCCGGCCGGTGCCGGCCTCGTTGCCGAGGGACCAGATGACGATCGAGGGGTGGTTCTTGTCCCGCTCGACCATGCGGGCGGCACGGTCCAGCAGGGCCGGGGTCCAGCGGTCGTCGTCGACCGGGTTGTCCCGCCAGCCCTGCTCGGTGAAGCCGTGGGTCTCCAGGTCGCACTCGTCGATCACCCACAGGCCGTACTCGTCGCACAGGTCGAGGAAGGCGGGGTGGGGCGGGTAGTGGGAGGTGCGCACGGCGTTGATGTTGTGCCGCTTCATCAGCAGCACGTCCTCGCGCATGGTCTCCAGGTCGAGCGCGCGGCCCCGCTCGGGGTGCCACTCGTGCCGGTTGACGCCCTTGAACAGGACCGCCCTGCCGTTGACCTTGATCAGGCCGTCCGACAGCTCCACGGTCCGGAAGCCGATGCGCAGTGCCACCCGCTCGCCCTCGGTGGCCAGCACGCCTTCGTACAGCCTCGGTCTCTCCGCCGACCACGGCTCGGCCGGCACGGTCACCGGCTCGCCGGTCGCGACGTCGATGCCGAGCTCCGGCACGGTCACCCGGCCGTCCACGTCGGAGTCGACGCGCAGGGTGCCGGTGCCGGCGAGGTGGTCGTAGGAGGCGTGCACGAAGAAGTCGAGGACGCCGCCCGCCGGGCGGTGCAGCAGGGTGACGTCACGGAAGATGCCGGGCAGCCACCACTGGTCCTGGTCCTCCAGGTACGAGCCCGCCGACCACTGATGGACCCGGACCGCCAGCACATTGTCCACGGTCTTCAGGAGATGGCCGACCGCGAACTCGTGCGGCAGCCGGGAGCCCTTGAACTCGCCGAGTTCGGTGCCGTTCAGCCAGATGCGGGCGCAGGACTCCACGCCGTCGAAGCGGAGGACCGCCCCACCGTCGGCCGGCCAGTCCTTCGGGAGATCGAAGACGCGCAGGTGGTCACCGGTCGGGTTCTCGGTCGGGACCCGGGGCGGGTCGACCGGGAAGGGGTAGAGGTGGTTGGTGTAGACGGGGGAGCCGTGCCCCTGGAGGACCCAGTGGCCGGGAACCGGCACCTCCGCCCAGCCGCCGGCCTCGTACCCCTCCTGCGCGAAGGAGTCGTCCTCGGCGTCGGCCGTGTCCGACAGCCTGAAACGCCAGCTGCCGTTCAGTGAGAGGGACCGGGCGTCCGAGGACGCGTAGCGGGCGCGCGGCGGCAGCGCCCCCGATCCCGGCGAGACGTCCTCGACGTAGTCGGTGGTCGTGCGCAAAGACATCGGTCTCCAGATCGTGAGAGGGGGCGTCAGCCCTTGATGCCGGTCTGCGCGATCCCCTGCACCAGCCAGCGCTGGAGGAAGAGGAACACGAAGACCAGGGGCAGGATCGAGATGGCGGTCGCCATGAAGGTCAGGTGGTAGTTGACGGTCTGGTTGGTCATGTAGGACGACAGCGCCACCTGGACCGTCCAGGCGCTCGGGTCCTGCCCGATGACCAGCGGCCACAGGAAGGAGTTCCAGCCGCTGATGAACGTGATCGTCGCCATGGCGGCGAAGAAGTTCAGCGAGTTCGGTACGACGACACGCCAGTACGCGCTCCACTGGCTCAGCCCGTCCACGCGTGCCGCCTCCTCCAGCTCCTTCGGGAACCCCAGGAAGTACTGCCGGAAGAGGAAGCAGGTGAAACCACTGAACAGGCCCGGGATGATCAGCCCCCGGTAGGTGTCCACCCAGCCGAGGGACGAGACCAGGACGAAGCTCGGCACGAAGGTGACGGCGGTCGGGACCATCAGGGTCGCGAGGACCGCGTAGAAGACCTTGTTGGCGTGCCGGTAGGGGATGCGGGCGAGGCCATAGCCGGCCGTGGAGCAGATCAGGAGGATGCCGGTGGTCATCAGGACGGCCATGACCGTCGAGTTCCACAGGGACCTGCCGAAGTCGACCGTCTCGTCGTTGAACAGCTCGCTGATGTTGCCCCACTGGAAGTGCGTCGGGAACCACTTCCAGTTCTCGCCCGTGATCTCCGGGTCCGTCGACAGGGCGTTGCGGACGATCAGGTAGAACGGCAGCAGGAAGAGCACGGCGGCGACGCTGACGGCGAGGTACAGGCCGGCGTTGCCGATGACGCTCCCGCGCCTGACGCGGCGCGGCTTGTCCAACGGGGGCGTGGTGGTGGTCACTTGGACTCCTCACCCCTTCCGAAGCCCATGATCTTGCCCTGGAACAGGGTGATGACACAGATCAGCAGGGTCAGGATGACCGCTCCAGCGCTGCCGGAGCCGTAGTCCTGGTTTGCGCCGAGGGCTGTCTTGTAGAGCACCATGAGGGGCGTCTGACCCCAGGTCGCCCTGGTCGTGATGATGTTGTAGAACTCGTCGAAGGCCTGGTAAGCGGCGATGAGCAGCAGCAGGATCACCGCTGTGGAGGTCGCGCGCAGCTGCGGCAGCGTGATGTACCGGAAGGTCTGCCAGCCGGACTTGGCGCCGTCGATGGAAGCGGCCTCGTACAGCTCCGTCGGGATGTTCTGCAGTGCCGCCAGGAACAGGATCATGTAGAAGCCTGCCTGGAGCCACAGCCGTACGGTCACGATGACCAGCCAGTACCAGGGCGGGCTCGGGTTGGATATCCAGGCGACGTTGTCGATGCCGAACCAGCCGAGAACCGTGTTCGCCAGGCCGAACCGGACCCCGTTGAAGACGGCCATCTTCCAGATCAGGGCGGCGGCGACGTAGGAGCAGGCGGTGGGCAGGAAGAACACCGACCGGAAGAACGCCCGCATGAACCGCAGCCGGTTCACCAGCAGCGCCAGACCCAGCGAGAGCGCCCAGGTGGTCGGCACGATGAAGGCGGCGAAGACGGTGAAGGTCACCAGCGAGCCGGTGAAGTCGCTGTTCGTCAGCATGTGCCGGTAGTTGGCGAAGCCGACGAAGTTGCTGGGCGTGACGGTGAAGCGTGCGTCGAAGAAGCTGAGCCAGATGCTCCAGCCGATGGGGACGAAGACGAAGATCAGCAGGCCGATGAGGAACGGCCCGGTGAAGAGCCAGAAGTTCAGGGTGTTACTGGCCCGCAGACCCCGACGCGGCCGGGTCCCGGAGACCTTGGCCGGGGCGGGGCTCGCGGTGCCGCGCGTGGTGGTGGTCGACATGTCGTGGTCCGTCCGTCGACCTATCCGAAGAGCTTCTTGAGCTCGCGGTTGATCTTCTTGTCGCAGGCGTCGAGCGCGGCCTCCGGGTCCCCGCCCTTGCGGACGCTGTCGGAGATGACTCCGTCCCAGGCGCTGAACATGGCCTGGGTCCAGCTGATGTTGTCGAAGTGGCCGTAGGTGTTGAAGAGCTTCACGCCCTCGGCGGGCAGGCCCGACTTGAGCTTTTCGGCCTGCGAGGCGATCGAGGTGCGCGGCGGGATGTGGAACCCGTAGGAGGTGCCGAAGTCCTCCTGGTACTTCTTCTGGTCGAGCCACAGCCACTTCACGTACTCCTTGGCCGCGTCGACGTTGCTGCCCTTGGCGTTGACGAACATCGACCAGCCGCCGTTGTAGACGGAGGGCCTTCCGCTGCTGCCGACCTTCGGGAAGGCGAAGACACCGAGGTCGTCGCCGAGTGCCTGCTGCATCGCCGGCATCGCCCACATGCCGCAGAACTGGATGGCACACAGTCCCTGGCTGATCGCGGAGGGGTCCCAGAAGTCGGTCGGGGCGTCCAGCAGCAGGTTGCCGCTGGTGAAGAGCTTGCGGAGCCGGCGCAGGCCGCCGACGACCGCGTCGGTGTGGTAACCGATCTCGTTCTTCTCGGTGAGCGGCTCGGCGCCGGCCGACCAGATCAGCGGCAGCTCGATGGCGTGCAGGTCGTTGCCGAGGAAGAGGCCCTTGACCTTGGAGGTGGTGAGCTTGTCGGCGGCCTCGATCAGCTCGTCCAGCGTGGTCGGCACGGAGACGTTCGCCTTCTCCAGCATCGACTTGCGGTAGAAGAAGAACTGCGGGTCATCGATCATCCGGATGCCGTACGTCTTGCCGTCGAACGTGTGCGACTTGATGTCGGCCGCGTTGAAGTCGTCCTTGACCGGGGCGATGATGTCCGTCAGGTCCGCCACCTGACCGCTCTTGACGAGCTGGATCTGCGGGTGGAACTCGAAGACGTCCGGCGCCTGCTTGGTGAGCAGGGCGGTGAAGAGCTTGCTCTCGTAGTCGTTGCTGGTGATCCACTGCGTGGACACGTCGGCCTTCGTGTATGCCTTCGCGTACCGCTTGACGGCCTGTTCGACGCCCGCTTCCCCGTACGCGTGGAAGTACTGGGTGAGCTGCTTGCCCGAACCGGAGCCGCCGCCGCGGCCGTTGTTGCCGCCGCACGCGGCGAGCGTGCCGGCGGCGCCCAGGCCCGCTGCGGCCCGGAATATCGATCGGCGGTCCCAGTTGCTGCTCAGTGCCGACATGCTGACGTCCTTGTCTGTCGAGTGCGGCTCGCGGCTTGACGCCTTGAAGCCAGGTGGCTCAATGTGCGCTGCGGTGCGGGACGTTAACCTTCGGCTAAGGCTTCGGCAAGGGGTTGGACGAAGTCTGTTCGAAGCGTTGTGTCCGGTTCGGAATCCCGAACAGGAGGGGGTGGCAAAGGGGTTGAGGGCCGCCGGGTCAGGGGTGTGGCCGGCGGCCCTCGGTCAAGGGGGTGCTACTGCCTGGTCCAGGACTCGTTGGTGCCGCCGTTGCAGCTGTAGAGGATCACGCCGCTGCCGTCGGCACTCGCCTGTCCGCTGACGTCCAGGCACTGGCCCGTCGCCTCGTTGACGATCTGCCCGTTGGAGTTCAGCAGCCAGCGGCGGGTGCTCTCACCGCCGTAGGCGGCCGTGGTCGTCAGACCCGAACTCCCCGCCGTCAGGTAGCCGTTCGCGCCCTTCAGCGTGCCCTCGGCGTCGTAGGACCACGACTGTCCGGCCGCACCCGTGCAGGTGCTGATGCGGGCGGCGGACGCGTCCGCCGTCAGGCACTTGCCCGACTGCGTGCCCTGCCAGGCGCCCGTCACGGCCGAACTGCCGTGTCCCGCCCGGTCGAAGACGTACGTCGTCACGGAGCGGGCAGCGAGGGTCGCGGACACCGTGCCGCCGCTCACGGCAGGCCTGGCGACGTTCGCCCAGTCCTCGGTGGCCGACGTACGCACGGCCTGCGCGGCGCGCACCGGCGTACGGCTGTTGAAGTGCAGGTTCAGCGGTGTGTCGGTGGTGTTGTGGTTGTTCACCACGACCACCCACTTGCCCTTGCGGTCGTAGGCTGTGACCTCCACCCCGCTCGGCGCGCCCGTCACGTCGTGCGCCACCGAGCCCGGCTTCACGAACTTGCTGTACTGGCCGAGCGCGTAGTACCGCTTGGTGAAGTACAGCTTCTGGTTGCCGTTCGTCGCGTAGTCGGGGTCGTAGTAGATCAGGCCGTCGTTCCAGCCCTCGTCGTTCCTGGCGGACGGATCACTGCCGTACCCGCTCGCCAGCGCCACCCACCACTGGAACGCGGAGTCGTGAGAGCTCGCGAAGTCCTTGTAGATGATCCGGGACATCAGCAGGGCGTTGTCGATGGTCGGGTCGTATTCCTGGTTCCAGCCCGTCGTGCCCTTGCCGAAGCAGCAGATCTCCGTCGCCCAGGACGTCTTGCCGACCGACTTCGACGTCTCGTACACCTTGCCGAGTTCCCCGTCGTCGGGGTTGTTGTACGTGTGGTGGGCCAGCCTGGACACGTACTGCGCGGTGCCCGGCTGGGTGATCCACTGCGGCACTTCGGTGTTGAACTGCGTCGTTTTGCTGGACTCGTCGGCGATGATGCCGGTCTTCTGATGCCGCGCCCGCTGCTCGGCGCCGAGCGCGCGCACGATGTCGTCGCGCTGGTCGACCGGGACCGGCATGCCCTCCTGGCCGCAGTCCGCGAAGCTGTTGTCCGGCTCGTTGACGGGGCTGATGTAGTCGAGCCGCACGCCCGTGCGGGCGAAGTGGTCGGTCACGTCGGCTATGTACGTGGCGAAGTCACCCTCGTTCTCCGCCTTCAACTGGCCGCCGCAGCTCTTCCCGTTGGTCGTCCACCGGGCGGGCGCGCTGTTGACGAAGCCGATCAGGTCCTCGACGCCGTACTTGGCGGCGTAGCCGAGGAACGTCCGGCCGCCCTTGTCCTTGCTCCAGTCGTAGGAGCCGTCGGGGGCCAGGAAGTCCTCGGGGGCGCGGGCCGGGGTGGTGACCCCGGTGCCGCCACCGCCGATGTTGTAGCGGTACGAGCTGAGGTCCAGGCCCTGGGAGGAGAACAGGAGCTTCGCGACCCGGGCCTGGACGGCGGGCGAGAAGTGCTGGAGGTCGTTGGTCCACCAGGCGCCCGAGGCGCCGATGTCGTCGATGGTCTGGGCCGCGTGGGGGGAGACCTCGGCGGCCGGGGTGCCGGCGGCGCCGACGGGCGGGGCGGTGACGAGAGGTCCGGCGACGGCCAGTGCGGCCACGGCCGTCAGGAGGACCGATCTCTTGGTGCGGCGGTGAACGGTGCGGTGGTGAACGGTGCGGGGGTGAGACACGTGCATCCCTTCCGTCGTCATGAAGGCGGTGCGGTACGGCTCCTTGTGGGGGTGGTGGTGCGCTTGGTGCCTGCCCTCTGCCCGACGGACTGCAGCGCCCCCTCCAGCGCGAACGTGGCCGCACCGAGGGACACCGGGTCGGTGGGGATCGGGGAGAGGACGATCTCGGTGGCGGCCAGCGGCCGCCTCAGCGCGTGCCGGGCCACGGCCGCGCGCACCTCGCCGAGCAGCGGCTCGCCGAGCCGGGACGCCACCCAGCTGCTGAGCACGACCACTTCGGGGTTGAGGAGGTTGATCAGGTCGGAGATTCCGGCGCCCAGATAACGGGCGGTGTCCCGGACCACCTTGACCGCCACCGGGTCGTTCGCGGCGACCGCCCGGGCCAGCGCGTCGACGGTGGCCGTCTGGTCCTCGGGGTGCAACAACGGGGACTGCGGGCTGAGTTCGCGCAGGTTCTGCATGATGCCGGGCGCGCCGACGTACGTCTCCACGCAGCCGTGGTTGCCGCAGTGGCACAGCCGCCCGTCCAGCACGAGCGTGGTGTGGCCCCACTCGCCGGCGCTGTTGCTCACGCCCCGGTGCAGCCCGCCGCCGAGCGCGAGACCGGCGCCGACACCCGTGCCGAGGTTCACCACGACGGCGTCCCCGCGGCCCCGCGCGGCCCCGAACCACAGCTCGGCCACCGCGCAGGCGCGCAGCGGATTGTCCAAGTGGAGGGGGTAGGCGATGTGTTCGGCGAGCAGGTCGAGCAACGGCACGTCGTGCCAGTTCCAGTTGGGCGCGTACTCGGCGACGCCGGTGTCCCGGTCCACCTGGCCCGGCACGCTCACCCCGACGCCGAGCACCCGGGCCGCCTCGACGCCGGCCTGCGCGACCACCGAGCCGACCGCGGCGGCGACATGGCCGACCACCTGCTCCGGGCGGCTCTCGCCGGGCCGCATGTCCTCGTCGGCGCGGGCCAGCACGTTCAGCGCCAGGTCGAACAGCTCGACGTGGACGTACGTCTCCGCGATGTCGACGCCGATCAGCGCGCCCCCCGACGCGTTGACGGCGACCAGCCCCCGGGGGCGGCCCCCGGCCGAGTCCTCGAAACCGACCTCGGTGATCATGCGCAGGTCCAGCAGTTCACCGACGAGCGTGGCGACCGTGGCCAGGCTGAGGCCGGTGGCGGCCGCCAGCTCCTGCCGGGAGGTGGGAGACTCGGCGATGATCTGGCGCAGCACCTCGTAGCGGTTCGCGGTGCGGATGTCACGTGATGTGCGCTTCACGGAGCTGCCCCTCCCGTCCCGTCTGGTCAGGCCGGGGCGAGACCGGCACCGGCGCTGCGCCAGGCTATGGGGTGGGAAGGGCTTTCGACAAGGGGTTAGGAAAGGGGGTGTAGAAAGTCGGGCCGCCCTCGGATGCCCGTCACTCTCCGAACGCATCCCGCACGAAGGCGTTGGTGAACTTGCCGGTGGGGTCGAGGGTTTCGGCCAGCGCGCGGAAGTCGGCCAGGCGGGTATACCGTCCACGGAGTACCGCCGACGGAACGGTGAACACCTTCCCCCAGTGCGGGCGCGGATCGAAGGCCTCCAGCGCCTCCTCCACCCGGCGGACCACCGGGAGAACGGCCGCCGTGTCCTCGACCCAGGTGAAGTGCAGGGCCACCGAATCGCGGCCGTGGGCCGGGCTGAGCCACTGCGGGTCGGCGGCGACCGTACGCACCTCGCAGGTCTGCAGTACACCGGCGACCGTCGACCGGATGTCGTCTATTGCACACAGTGCATCGACGGCGGTCGACCGCGGCAGCAGATACTCCGACTGCAACTCCTCGCCACTGCTGGGCGTGAACTCCGCCCGGAAGTGCGGCAGCCGCTCGTGCCACGGCCCCGGCACCCCGAACTGCTCCGTACAGTTGACCGCCGGCATCCCCGGCACGGGGTGCAGCGCCTCGGTCGCGGGCACGGCCCACGGGAAGTGCACCGGCGCCTGATCGGTGCGGCGCTTGACCCACACCTGCCTGAAACCCGGATCCCGCCAGTCGGTGAACAGGCTCACGCTGTACGCCGACGCCGCCACCGCCTCGTAGTCCAGCCCGGCGAGGGGCAGTTCGGTGAACAGGTGCTGCTCGACCTCGTACGACGGCTCCAGGTCCAGGGTGAGCGCGGTGACGACGCCGAGCGCGCCGAGCGAGGTCACCGCGCCGTCGAAGCGGGCGTCCCCCCGGCCGATCGACACCGTCGAACCGTCCGCCGTGACCAGCTCCACCTCCCGGACCGCTGCGGCGAGCGGTCCGTTGCCGACCCCCGAGCCATGGGTGCCGGTCGCCACCGAGCCGGCCACCGAAATATGCGGCAGCGAGGCCATGTTGGGCAGGGCGAGACCGTGCGCGTGGAGCGTGCGGGCGAGTTCCGCGTACCGGACGCCGCCCGCGACGCGCACCGTACGGGCCGCGCTGTCCACGTCGGTCACCGGCGGCAGACCGGCGATCGACACGAGCACTCCGTCGCCGCCGGGGTCGGCGATCCGGTTGAAGGAGTGGCCGCTGCCCAGCACCCGCACCTTCGCGCTGCCGGCCACCAGGGCCCGGAGCCCGTCGAACGTGTCCGGGCGGTGGAACTCCTTGGCCGTATAGGTGATGTTGCGCGCCCAGTTGGCGACCGTCTGCGCCGACTCCGTCATCTCTGTCGTCCCTCCCGAGAGTGCGTGTCCATTGACCCTCTCATTCGCCGAGACCTACCGTAGAGACCGGTTGCTACCCGCGCGTCACCGAGCCGGAAGGCCACTTCCTTGCCCGAGCGTCCCCAGGCACTGTTCGCCATGACAGCCCAGAACGTGCCGCACATCTTCCCGCCGGAGCTGCTCGCCCGGCTGCGCGAGCACGTAGAAATCGATCCCACTCTGGTGGCGCACGACTTCACCGAACCCCGGGCACGGGAGACGCTCGCCCGCACCGAGGTCCTGATCACCGGCTGGGGCTGCCCCCGCCTGGACGCGGCCGCCCTCGACGCGGCCCCGAAACTGCGGGCGGTGCTGCACGCGGCCGGCTCGGTCAAGGGCTTCACCACCCCCGAGGTCTGGCAGCGCGGCATCGTCGTCTCCTCGGCCGCCGCCGCCAACGCCCTGCCCGTCGCCGAATACACCCTCGCCATGATCCTGCTCGCCGGAAAGGACGTCTTCGCCTTCCGCGACCTGCTGCGCGCCCGCCGCACGTTCCCCTACGGCGACCTCGTCCCCGGCATCGGCAACCACGGCCGCCGCATCGGCGTCGTCGGCGCCTCCCGCATCGGCCGCCGCCTGATCGAACTGCTCCGGCCCTACGACCTCCGGGTGAGCCTCGCCGACCCGTACGTCGACCAGGCCGAGGCCGCGCGGCTCGGTGTGCCCCTGCTGCCCCTCGACGAACTGCTGCGCACCTCGGACATCGTCACCCTGCACGCCCCCCAGACCCCCGAGACCCGGCACCTCGTCGGCGCACGCGAACTCGCCCTGATGCCCACCGGATCCGTACTGATCAACACCGCGCGCGGCGCCCTGGTCGACCACGACGCGCTGATCGGGGAACTGCGCACCGGGCGCCTGAGCGCCGTACTCGACGTCACCGACCCCGAGCCGCTGCCCGCCGACTCACTCCTGTTCGACCTGCCCAACGCCTTCGTGACACCCCATCTCGCCGGCTCCCAGGGCAACGAGGTGGCCCGGCTCGGGCGGACGGTGGTGGAGGAGGCGGGTCGACTGGCGGCGGGCGACGGTCTTCTGTATGCCGTCGACCACGCGGGGCTGGAGCGGACGGCGTGACGGTGGACCGTATGCGAGCGGCCGTACGCCACCGCACAGCCGCCCTCGTAAGGTGACCTGAACACACGATGAAGGGGGCCGAGCGGTGGCGAAGAGGGCGCAGCCCGGCACGGGACCGGACACCTCGACCGTGCGGGACGTCGCCGCGCGCGCCGGAGTCTCCGCGTCGACCGTCTCCCGGGTGCTGGGCGGCACCTACCCGGTGGCAGCGGCGACCCGCGCCAAGGTGCTCAAGGCGATGCGCGACCTGGACTACGTGGTCAACGCGCACGCCCGTGCCCTGGGCGGCGCCACCAACAACACGGTCGCGTTCGTCGTGGACGACGTCACCGGGCCGTTCTACGCGCACATCGCCCGCGGAGTCGAGGAGCAGGCATCGGCGGAGGGCCGCCTGTGCATGCTGTGCACCACGCACGGCGACCCGCAGCGCATCCTCGCGGTCGTGGAGACCATGCGCGAGCAGCGGGCCGACGCGGTGATCGTGGTGGGCGGGGCCTGGGAGGACAAGGCGTACCAGGACCGCATGACCCACTTCGCGCACGCCCTGGACCGGGCGGGTTCCCGGCTGGTCCTGGTCGGCCGGCCGCCGCTCGGACCCGGGGTGCCCGCCACGGTCGTCGACTACGACAACGAGGGCGGCGCCTTCGCCCTGACCACCCATCTGCTCTCCGGCGGCCACCGCCGTATCGCCTACCTCGGCCGGGTCGCCGGCCTGTCCACCAGCGGCCAGCGGCTCGCCGGTTTCGCCCGCGCCCATGAACTCCTCGGCCTGACCCCCGACCCCGAACTGATCCTCGACGGCACCTTCTCCCGTTCGTACGGCTACCAGGCCACCCGTGAACTCCTCGCCTCCGGACGGGAGTTCACGGCAATCTTTGCCGCCACCGACATGATCGCCGCCGGGGTGATCCAGGCCCTGCGCGAGGCGGGCCGCCGCATCCCGGACGACGTCGCCGTGGCGGGCTACGACGACATCCCGGTCGCCCGTGATGTCCATCCCGCCCTCACCACGGTCCACGTCCCCCAGGAGGAACTGGGCCGCGCCGCCGTCCGTCTCGCTCTCCACCGCGCCGAACTGCCCGACAGCCAGCACCTCGTGCTGGGCACGCACGTGGTGCTGCGGGACTCCACGCCCAGAGCGCAGTGAACGGCCCTCTCGCGCCGCCGTCCGGGCGCACTTGTCCGCTGTGGCGTTACGGACGCGGTTCCAGGGAGATGTGCGGGGACAGCGCGCGGAGGAAGTCGGGCGCGTCGAAGATCTCTCCCGCGGAGACGACACCGACCGCCTTGGTCCGTCCCGTGAGGATGCGGTCGACCGCCTCCACCACGAGCGGTGCGGTGACGGCGTAGATGTCCCGGCCCCTGGCCACCGCGCGCCGTTCACTGCCGCCGGAGCGCACGACGACATCGACGAGGAAGGTCTGCGCGGACCGCCCACGCTCGTCGGCCGCGGCCGGCGTCGGTGTGTCCGGCGCCGACACGTCCCTGGCCGCCTCGACCGTCATGTAGGTGCGCACTTCGGGAATGGACAGGTGGCTGGGCACGGTGACGACGTCGGCCATCGTGAACTCCCCGATGACGGCCCGGGGGCCCATCGGCTCGGGGAAGGGCCACTCCAGGGCCGGCGGGCTGTCATCGCGGTACTCCAGCCGCCCGTTCGTGTAGACGACACGTCGGCCGCCCCGCCGCTCCCGGGAGACCACGCCCGCGGCACGCGAGCCGGCGGTGGGGTGCCAACTGCTCAGCCCGTACGCGATGTGCGCCTCGTCGGCCGCCGTCCAGTCGCCCATCGCGGCGGTGGTCAGCAGGTCGCCGAGGCCGCCGTAGAAGGCCATCGCGGGGACGATCGCCGTTCCCGCGGCGCGGGCCCGGTCCGCGAAGTGCGCGAACGTGTCGGCGTTGGCCTCGATCTCGGCCGCCACATCCACATACGGGATCCCGGCGCGCAGTGCCGCCTCGATCAAGGGGGCGGCCGTCGTGGCGAAGGGCCCGGCACAGTTGATCACGGCCGCCGCACCGGCCAGTGCGCGGTCGAGCGAGACGGGGTCGTCGACCGACGCCGGGCGGACCTCCGATCCTGGTTCGGACGCCGCCAGCGCCTTCAGCTTCTCGGCGTCGCGCCCGGAGAGCACCGGGACGAACCCGCGCTCCCGCAGCTCTGCCACCACGAAGCGCCCGGTGTGCCCGTACGCCCCGAACACCACCACCGTGTGCCGCGATTCCATGAATTTCTCCCCCGTGCTCGGATGATCTGCTGCGCTCTGTCGTAGACATCCTTTCGAGGCCGGGTGTCTCACGCGAGTGTCTGGAACGACATGACCCGTACAATTCCGGACGTGAACACTGTCGCGCTGGCCGTCACCGACGGGATGCTGCACTTCGAACTGTCCATGGCGTACGAGGTCTTCGGCGCCGCCCCGGCCGGCGTGGCAGAGCCCTGGTACGACGTCGCCGTCTGCGGGCCGGCCGCCGTGCGGGCCGGCCGGTTCCGGCTGGAGCCCGACCACGGCCTGGACCAACTCCCGCGCGCCGACACGGTGATCGTCCCGGGCTGGGCCGACATCGACGCGGACCCGCCCGCAGGCCTGGTCGACGCGGTGCGCGCGGCCCACGAGGCAGGCGCACGCGTGGCCTCCCTCTGCACGGGTGCGTTCGTGCTGGCCGCCGCCGGTCTGCTGGACGGCAAGCGCGCGACCACACACTGGGCGCACACCCGGGCCCTGGCCGACCGCTATCCCCGGGTGGAGGTGGACCCGGACGTCCTCTACGTGGACAACGGCAGCGTGCTCACCTCCGCCGGCAAAGCCGCCGCCATGGACCTGTGCCTGCATCTCGTCCGCCTGGACCGCGGCTCGTCGATCGCCAACGCCGTCGCCCGCCGCCTGGTCGTGCCGCCGCACCGGGACGGCGGCCAGGCCCAGTTCGTCACCACCCCGGTGCCCGCCCCGGACCACCATCCGCTCGCCGGACTGCTTCCCTGGGTGCTCGCACGCCTCGACCAGCCGCTGACCGTGGAGGACCTGGCCCGCCAGGCGCGGATGAGCTCGCGCCACCTGGGCCGCCACTTCAGGTCGGTGACCGGCACGACCCCGTTGCAGTGGCTGCTGACTCAGCGGATCCGCCAGGCCCAGGAACTGCTCGAGACCACCGACCGCAGCGTCGACGCCATCGCGACGGCCACCGGCATGGGCACCGCCACCACACTGCGCCGGCACTTCAACCGCACGGTCGGCGTGCCTCCGGACACCTACCGCCGCACCTTCCGCTCGCGCTCCCTCCCCGACCCGAACGCGTAACCCTCGATGATACGGATTTCGTTGATTCAATCCCCATCAATGAAGTGTTTCAGTGAACGTATGGCCCTTCAGGTGCGCTTTCAGTAGATTTACCGCTCATGACCTCACAGCCCCTGCCCGCCCAGCTCCCCCAGACCGACCTCACCCGGCATCGCCGTCTGCGCGAGCAGGGCAGTCTGGAGCGGGCCGAACTCGATGCGATCCTGGACGCGGGGTTCGTCTGTCACCTGGGTGTGGTGGTCGAGGGGCGGCCGCTGGTCGTGCCGACCGTGTACGGGCGGGACGAGCGGCAGTTGTTCGTCCACGGTTCCGTGGCGAGCCGCAGCCTCGCGGGCGGCACCCCCGTCTGCGTCACCGTCACCCACGTGGACGGCCTGGTCCTCGCCCGGTCCGTCTTCGAGCACGGGGTCAACTACCGCAGCGCCGTGATCCACGGCGAGGCCCGCAAGGTCACCGACCCGGAGGAGAAGCTGGAGGGGCTGCGCCGGCTCACCGAGCACGCGACGCCCGGGCAGTGGTCGTACGCCCGGCGGCCCAGCCGCAAGGAGCTCGCCGCCACCACCCTCCTCGCCCTCTCCCTCGAAGAGGCCTCGGTCAAGATCCGCACCGGCGCCCCCGACGACGGCGACGGACCCGACGCCGAGCTGGGCCTGTGGGCCGGGACCCTGCCGCTGACCGCGGTCTGGGGCGCCCCCGTGGCCGACCCGCTGCTGGCGCCGGACGTCCCTGTTCCGGGACACATCGCGCGGCGCGAGGGGACCCGGCACGGCTGACGCGCAGGCGGGGGCATACCGTGAGGAGCCGAACGCCTGAGCCGGGAGGAGATACGGGATGGGCAGCCGCACCGTGCTGGTCGAGGATCTGATGGAGCGCTTCCCGCATGTGCCGCGGGAGGCCGTCTTCAAGGAGGACCTGCTCCGGGGCGGAGTCGCCTTCGACCCGTCCGCACTCAGTGACAACGAGGGCGGCGAGGTCAAGCCGAAGTCGTACTTCATCTTCTCCTTCGACCACGGCACCCTGCCCGAGCTGGGCGAGGCCGCGCTGCGCCGGCCCCCGGAGGAGATCATCCTCACGGGCGGCCCGTACGACCTGCGCCGCACCGTCGTCTCCGTACGGGTGAACCCGGCCTCGCCGTACCGGGTCGCCGCCGATGACGAGGGGCTGCTCGGGCTGTACCTGGACGGGAAGCGGATCGCCGACGTCGGTGTGCCGCCGATGCCCGAGTACTACCGGCACACCCTCTCCAACGGGAAGTCCGTCATGGAGGTCGCCCCCACCATCCAGTGGGGCTACCTGATCTACCTGACCGTCTTCCGGGTCTGCCAGTACTTCGGCGCCAAGGAGGAGTGCCAGTACTGCGACATCAACCACAACTGGCGCCAGCACAAGGCCGCCGGCCGGCCGTACACAGGAGTCAAGGACGTCGAGGAGGTCCTCGAGGCCCTGGAGATCATCGACCGGTACGACACCGCGAAGGCGTCCACCGCCTACACCCTTACGGGTGGCGCCATCACCAAGACGGTCGCCGGGCGCGACGAGGCCGACTTCTACGGCCAGTACGCCAAGGCCATCGAGGAGCGCTTCCCGGGCCGCTGGATCGGCAAGGTCGTCGCGCAGGCGCTGCCCAAGGCGGACGTACAGCGGTTCAAGGACTACGGCGTGCAGATCTACCACCCCAACTTCGAGGTGTGGGACCGCCGTCTGTTCGAGCTGTACTGCCCCGGCAAGGAACGTTACGTCGGCCGGGACGAGTGGCACCGCCGCATCCTCGACTCCGCAGAGGTGTTCGGCGCGCGCAACGTGATCCCCAACTTCGTGGCGGGCGTGGAGATGGCCGAGCCGTTCGGCTTCACCACCGTCGACGAGGCCATCGCCTCCACCACCGAAGGCCTGCGCTTCTTCATGTCCCACGGCATCACGCCCCGCTTCACCACCTGGTGCCCGGAGCCCACCACCCCGCTCGGCAAGGCCAACCCGCAGGGCGCGCCGCTGGAGTACCACATCCGGCTCCTGGAGGCCTACCGGGCCACGATGGACGACTTCGGGCTGTCCTCCCCGCCCGGCTACGGCCCGCCCGGACCCGGCCGCGCCGTCTTCTCCGTCAGCTCATTCATGGACAGTCTGCCCGCCCGGGATGCGGTGGAGGTGTGATCCGCGACCGGAAGCCGGTCCGGCGTTGAGCCGTATGGCGCCCGCGTCCGTATCAGAGGCCGGAGTTGTGGGCCCGAGCAACCGCGGTCACGTCACGCGACCTTCCGGTCACCGGATTTGAATACGCCGCTTGTCAGTTGTGTCGATGACGTGAAAGGCTCCTGCCCGCCGCGAGGTTCCCCCAACTTCATTTCCTCTATGGTGAGTTGACCTCGCTCGTGGATGCAGGAGTCCCATGCCCGACCTGCCGACCCCCCAGGACGACACCGAGGCCGCGCTGTTCTCGGAGTGCTGGGACGCGGTGCTCTCGTACGCCGACCTGTGCACCTCCGGCTCGTTGACGGCCCATCAGCTCGCCACCGAGGCGTTCACCCTCGGGATGCGCGAGGTGCGTGCCGCAGGGGCCGCCTCCGTGCGCGGCCCCGGCCGGCGTGCCGGGCGGCTGCCGGTGATCCCGGAGCTGCTGACCGCCGTACGCAACACGGCCGCGAGCTGGGAGGCCGAGGGCCAGGGGCACAAGCTCGATCCCGATCTGCGGCTGTGGCTCAACTCCGGCCAGGCCGCCCGCTACAGCGGCCCGCCGCTCGGGCGCCCGGTCGCGCTGCGCGGCCTGAGGGACATGCAGGATGCCGACGCCTCGCTGCTGTGGCTCGCCGAGGTGGAGGCGCTGCCCCTGCCGACGGTGGCCCGCCGGCTCGCCCTGGACCCGGCCACGGTCGCCGAGGAACTCGACCAGGTCCGCGGCCTGTTCAGGGACCGCTGTCACCGCGCACACCTCGACTCCCCGATGGACGCGCAGTGCCGCAGCTATGCCCGGCTGCTGGACGCGGTCACCCGCTCGGCCGCCGCCGACACGCCGGGCGACCTCTCCCGGCACCTCGCCACCTGCGTCCGGTGCGCCGAAGCCGCCGCCTGCCTGCGCCTGCACGGCGGCGGACTGCCCGCCGCGCTGGCCGGCGGGGTCATCGGCTGGGGCGGCCTCGCCTATCTGGAGCGCCGGCGCCGCGCCGCCGAGGTCCGGCTCGGCGCGGGCCGCCCGGGCGCCGAGCCGGACACCGGCGACCCCGAGGAGGGCGCGGGCCGCACCCGGGTGCTGCGCGGCGGCCTGCTCGCCGCCGCCGTCCTGCTGTCGGCGCTGGCGCTCGGCGTGTCGATGATGCCGTTCGGCGGCTCGAGCGGCTCGAGCGGCTCGACCGACTCGGGCGGCTCCGGCGACGACACCGCGGCCGTCCGCGACGAGCGCCAGCCGGTCGCCGCCCCCGGCATCTCCCGCACCACCGCCGGGCCGGCCTCCTCCCGCCCGCCCTCCACCACTGCCTCCGCGACCGCCACCCGGACCAAGCCCGAGCGCAAGAACCCCGATCCCGAACCCCAGGGCACCTCCTCCGCCACCACCGACCCCGGCCCGAGCGGGACGACCGCCCCCGCCGCCACCTGCCAGGTCGCCTACGACCTGGTCAACCAGTGGGCCGACGGCTTCCAGGCCACCGTCACCGTCACCACCGGCGAGGCCCTCACCGACTGGCAGGTCGCCTGGACCTTCCGCGACGGCCAGCAGGTCGGCCAGATGTGGGACGCGACCGTCCGTCAGAACGGCTCCCGCGTCACTGCCGCCGCGGCCGACTACAACCGGAGCGTCGCCGCGCACGGGACGCTGACCTTCGGCTTCCTCGCGTCCTGGCAGGGCGGGAACCGGGCGCCGTACCACTTCACCCTCAACGGGGAGCCCTGCACGGCGGGCTGACGGCCCCTCGGACCGCCCCGGCCGTATCCCCGCCGCCCCGCACGGCCGTACCCACGGGGCGGTCTGCGCACGCCCGGCGACGGCCTGGACGCGCGGCCTCCTCTTCCGCGCGGCCTCCCGTGCGGTCGCCCGCCTCCCGCATCGTCCCGGCACAGCCGCCGGGTGGCGATTAATCACCGTCCCATCACCGTGTCACTACGTCGGCGTCACCGTCCCGGTAGCCGAAAACCCGAGTTTTCGCCAATTCCCCCATCCTGGCGGGACGTTTCGCCGCGCGTACCGGGCGTGGGTGCGGGACCCGGGCGGGGCACGCTCATACGACCTACCTGGAAGTTCCGCAACTACCGGGCGGTACCCCCGATGTGGCGCAATTCACTCGCCCCAAAACGGCGCTCTGTCACCATCAACGCCTGCGCAAAACGAGGCATCCGGACTGCGGCGGGGGGCGTGGCCATGGGGCTGCTCGGCAATGAGCTGGCGTTCGCGCACGCGCTGACGGCCCAGGAGCGGGAGAGCGTGATGGCTCTCGGCAACCGGAAGCGCTACCCGGCCGATGCCCACCTTCTGACAGAAGGTGACCGGTCCAGTCACGTAGTGATCATACTTCAGGGGTGGGTGACCGTTTCCGTGGCCACGGACCGGGGTGCCGCCGGGCTGATACTCGGCCTGCGCGGCCCCGGTGAACTGCTGGGCGAGATGGCCGCGTTGGACCCGCACCCCCGCAGCGCCACCGTACGCGCGCTGGGCCCCATAGAGGCCCAGGTCATCACGGGGGACGCGTTTCGCAGATTTCTCGCCCTGCACCCCCGCGTCAGCGGTCTGGTGATACGCCAGCTCACCTTCCGCCTCCGCAGCGCCGACCAGGAACGGTCCGCGCTCGCCTCGCTCACCGTGCTCCAGCGCCTGGCCAGCCGGCTCACCGAACTCTCCGGAGCCGAACCCTCCGGCCCCTACACCCCGTCCGGAGCGGGCCCCTCGACCGGCCTCTCGCCCGCCGGACCCGTCGTCCAACTGGCCCAGGACGAACTGGCGGCCACCATCGGAGCCACCCGGGAAGCCGTCGCCAAGGCCCTGCGCCTGCTGCGCGACCAGAACATCGTGCGCACGGGCAACCGGATGGTGGAGATCCTCGACCCGGCGCTGCTCGCCCTCCTCGCGGAGGGACATCAGGAGTAAAGCCCCGCCTCGCCATGTGTAAACGGCTACAGACGGCCTGCGTCCCGGGCCTGACGCTGATGGGACGAACCACCACTTCGGCAAGCGGACAGGACTGCAGGGGGCACGGGTGAACCACGGCGCACCGGAACTCGGCGAAGCACACTACGAGTTGGTGATCAGCGTCGATGCCAGACGTTCGGGGGAGTACGACGACGTCGACAAGCCGCGCATGCGCGCCCGGATCTACCGGGTGCTGGAGACGGCGTTCACCCATGCCTCGGTGGGGCGCGACGCCGTCCACATGGAGGACCGCGGCGACGGCGTGCTGGTGTCGGTGGCGGGCCGGATCGCGGTCACCCGGCTGCTCGGCCTGTGGCTGGTCGAGGTGCACGAGAAGCTGCGGGACGAGAACCGCGGTCTGCGCGTGCCCCTGGGACTGCGGATCGGCATGCACGTCGGCCCGGTCCGGCACGACGAGCGGGGCATCAGCGGGCGCGCGGTCGACCTCGCCTGCCGGCTGGCCGACTCCTCCGTCGCCCGCCGCCTCCTCGACGCCGAGGAGGCCGACCTGGTGCTGGTGACCTCACAGTCCCTGTACGAGGACGTGGTCAGCAGCGGCGGCAAGTTCATCGAGCCCGGGCACTACTCCCCGGCCCGGCTGGAGCTCAAGGAGGGCGAGGTCACCGCCTGGTTCCACCTTCCCGGCCGGCCCGCTCCGGAGATTCCCGCGACGCCCTCGCCCTTCGGCGCGGCCGTCGCCGAAGCCGCGGACATCGCCGCCGACTTCGCCGTCACCGGGCCGAAGTCCGAGCCGACGGCCGAACCCGCTCAGCGCCCCGACCCGTCCGGTACCCAGTACACCGTCCACGGTGACATGTCCCAGCACCACGACAACGTCTACCAACAGCCCGTGCACATCGGCCGGATCACCGACCGTGACACCGAGCGGCGGAAGGGCGGAGCCGAGTGAGCGACGACGAGCAGGCGGGCGGCGCGGCCGACGACGTCCCCGAGAAGGCCGACGAGGGACGGTCGTCCGACGACGGCAAGAAGCAGGACAGGGACGACAAGAAGCAGGACCGGGACGACAAGAGGTCCAAGGACGACCAGTCCCGGGACGGCGAGGGCAAGGGCGACGACAAGAAGTCCGCCGAGGACGAGGAGGCGGAGAAGGAGAAGGAGCGGGAGAAGGAACGCGAGCGCGCCGCCGGGCGGTTCAAGGCGTACACCCGCGACCCCCTCGCCGAGGACGAGGGCGAGGACGGGCCCACCGACCTCGCAGCCGCCGCGCGCACCCGCCGGGCCACCCGGATGCTGTTCGACGTCGGCCGGGACCTGAACCGCTTCGACCGCTCGTACATCAACAGCGCCCACATCGGCGACATCAACCTGCGGCTGGACGGCCGCCGACCGGGCGCCGGCATGCGCAGCGGGCCCGTACCCGAGGAGGAACTGCGCAGGCTCCGCCGCGTCCATGTGGAGCCGGAAGGGTACATACGGCTGCGCAACGCGCTCCGCGCCCGCCGGCTGCTGGTGCTCGGTGCCGCACCCGGCACCGGACGTACGAGTACGGCGCTCTCGCTCCTGGACGAGATCACCCAGTATCCGGCGGACGGCACGGCCGTCGACCGGGTGCTGCGGGTCGATCCGGACGGCGGGGTACGGCAGCTGGCCGCCGAGCTGGAGTCGCGGGGCGGTTCCGGGTATGTGCTGGAGCTGTCCCTCACCCGGCCCGGTGCGCTGCCCCCGGACGAGATGGACCTCGACGAGCTCGCCGCGGCCCTGGCCCGGCACGACGCCTTCGCGGTGATCGTCGTCACCGTCGGGTCGGCGGCGAACCCGCTGCTGGCCGGCCGGTACGGGATGCTCTGCCCGCCCGTGCCCACCGAGGAACTGCTCGCCACCCGGCTGCGCGAGCGGCTGGCGGACCGCGCCACCGAGGCCCGGGAGGGCGACCCCCCGCCGGACGACCTGCTGGCGCGGGCGGAGGAACTCGCGGACCGGGACGAGGTCAAGGACGCGGTCGGGCTGGACGATCTGCGCCCCGCCGAGGCCGAGCTGCTCGCGTCGCTGCTCGCCGGGCATGCCCTGGGGGACATCACCTCGTACGAGGAACTGCTGTCCGGCTGCCGGAGCATCGCCGCCGGGCAGGCCCAGGAGTGGTTCGCCGGTGTGGACCGGGCGCTGACGGCGCCTGCGGCCGAGAGGGAACGGCCGGAGGGGAGCGCGGGGCGGTCGGGGACGGCGACGCTGTTCCACCCGGTGGCGTTCCGGATCGCGCTCGCCGTGCTGGGCGGGGCCTCGCACAGCGCCGTGGCCGCCGCCGCCCACCTGCTGACCTGGGAACTGTCGGTCCAGTCCGACCCGGACAACACGCCGGCCCGCCCGCTGTTCTGCGACGACCCGGAAGCCGATCTGGCGCTCTCGCGCGCCGAACTGACCGACGGCAAGGTCGAGGCGGACGGGCACGACGTGCCGGCGCGGCTGATCTGGTACCGGGGTTCCGCCCTGCCGTCCGCGGTGCTGACCGAGCTGTGGGACCGCCACTTCCCGGTCCGGGCGCCGGTGGTGCGCTGGCTGCGGCTGCTGGCGGACGATCCGCGCTCGCAGGTGTGGATGCGCGCCGCGGTGGCCGCGGGGGAGCTGTGTGTACGGGACTTCGACCACGGCTACACCGAGCTGGTCCGGCCGCTCGCCGAGGCCACCACGTCCCGCCGGCGGATCTTCGCGGCCACCACCATGGACCAGGCCGCCGGTCACGACTCGCACCGCAGGACGGTGCACAAGCTGATCAGCGACTGGAGCAAGCACGGCACCAAGTCACTGCGCTGGACCGCCGCGATGGCGCTGGGCTACGGCAACGCCCAGGCCACGACCGACGACACCCTGGACACCCTGGCCAAGATCGGGGTCCGGGACGACGGGGAGCAGTTGGCGGTCGCCTCCTTCAACGTCGTACGGCTGCTGGCGCTGCCGGACGCCGCCGAGGTGCTCGCGCGGGTGACCGAGTGGACCCACCACAAGCGCGAGCCGTACCAGGACCTGGGTCTGGTGACCACCGTCCGGCTCGCCCTGACCACGGTGGACGAGGTGCTCTCGGACGACCCGGACTCCCCGCTGGCCGACCGCGGCGACTGGCCGCTGCCCCTCGCCCTTGCCGCCACCCGGCCCGAACTCGTCGGCCCCATGGCCGACTTGATGTGGACCGCGCTGAACACGGCACGCGCGAGGGACGTGGCGATGGACGCGCTGGAGCGTCTGCTGCGCTCGGCCGTGCGCAAGGACGGCGCCGAGTGGACCCGGCCCGGGCTCGCGGCACTGCTGCCCGCGCTGGCGACCGAGGAGCACGACCGGCGGCGGCTGGACTGGCTGCTGCGCCACATGATGAACGACCCCGAGAACCCCGTCCCCGACGCGCAGGCGCGCGACCTGTGGTGGCTCGCCGTCAGGCCCTCGGAGCCGACGCGCCGGGACAGGCCGCACGGGGAGAGGCCGCGCCGGGAGACGACCCGCGAGGAGGAGAGGCATGGCTGAGGACGAGGACGAGGCGGCGGCCGCAGGCGTGGCGCCCCCTGGGCCGTTCCTGAAGGAGTACACGCCGATCGGGCTCCCGCCGGTGAGCGCCCAGAAGGCCTCGGTGGTGTTCTACCGCAACGGCGGCTACAGCGTGATCACCGTCTCGGGGGTGCGGCACGTCGACAAGCGGGCGCTGGCCCGGCCGTACACCGTCTGCGAGATCGCGCAGGGAACCTATGTGTCGAGCCTCGAGCTGGAGCTGCCGGCCGCCGGCGGCACCAGCTTCTTCAAGGCCGAGGTGGACATCGAGTGGGAGGTCACCGATCCCCATCTGGCCGCCGTCCAGGTCGTGACCGACGTCGCCAAGCGGCTCACCTCACCGGTGCTGGAACGGCTGCGCGAGGTCACCCTGACCTACCGGGTGACCGACGCCGAACAGGCCAACCGCGTCATCACCCGCGAGTGCGTCGGCGGACGCTGGAGCGACCTGGGATCCGACCTCGGCCTGCGGGTGCGGCTGTACGTCCGCCTGGGGGTGGACGACGAGGCCATCGGGTACGCGAAGAAGCAGCGCGAGGTCCATGCCGACGCCGAGGTCACCAAAATGCGTCAGGACGCGTTCCGGCGCATGCTTCAGGGCGGCGAACTGGAGCAGCTCAGCTTCATGCTGGCCGCCGACCCCGAGGGAGCCAAGGACTTCCTGGAGAAGATCCGCCAGGAGGGCCGGCAGGACGAGCGGGAGCGGGTCGACCGGCTCTACAGCATGGCGTTGCGCGGCGAACTCAACTCCATCGACGTGGAGACACAGGTCCTGAACCTCCTCAACAAGGACCACCGCGGCCTGACGGGCCCCATCGGGACGGTGCCCGCCCGGCGCCAGCCCCGGCAGCTGGAGCAGTCCGCCGACGGCACGTTCACCCCGGAGTGGGTGTCGGACGAACCGCCCCGGCGGCAGCCGTACCGGGCGGAGTCCTCCCGGCAGGAGCCCCGCCGCCGGGACCGCCACCCCGGCGACGACGCCGAGGCGGACGAACCGCCCTCCCGCACCCGGCGCCGGCCGCACCGCTCCGACCCCTATCCGGCGGAGGATCCGGACCGTGAGCCGTCGCGGGGGCGGGCGTATCGGTCGGACGGTTATGCGGACGACGATGTCGACCGGGAGCCTTCGCG
>NZ_KQ948020.1:253462-407009 GCF_001513965.1 Streptomyces cellostaticus
CCCGGCGGACGATCCCGACCGGGAGCCGCCGCGCGGCCGGACCTACCGGCCCGAGCGCTATCCGGACGACGGCCCCGACCGGGAGCCGCCGCGCAGCCGCAGACGCCCGCGGGACGACGGCTGGGACTGGGCGGAAGAGGACCGATGACCGCCGAGGGCGAGGCCCAGACCTCCCCCGACCCGGTCGGGCCTGTGCCGGACGGGGGTCGGCACTGCCACGACCGGGCGGGGGAGCGCATCGCCGAGCGGCTGCTGAGCACGGTCAGGGAGGACCTCGGACGGGCCGACTCGAAGGCCGCCGTCCTGCTGTCGGGAACGCTGGCACTGCCCGCGTTCCTGATCGGCTGGCACGGCGCTCCGGGCTGGCACGGGCCCGCCGACGTGACGCTGGTCCTCGCCGCTGCGCTCTGGGCCGGCGCGGTGACAGCGCTGATCGGCGCGCTGATGCCGCGCACCCGCACGGTCCGCGGCTCGGCCGGGGTGACCTACTTCGGCGACCTGGCGGCCTCCCGCGACCTCGCGGCGCTGTCCGCCCAGATCGCCGAGGCCGGCCTCGATCCCGCCGAGTGGCTGCTCGTCCAGGCCGTGGACGTCAGCTCGATCCTGTCCGCCAAATACCGGGCCATCCGCTGGGGCATGGGCTCGCTCGCCCTGTCGGCCGCCCTGGCACTGGCCTGGGGTCTGACCCCGCGCTGACGCGTGGCCGGCCCGCACCAAGCACTCCATGCAGAATCGAACGAAGAATCAGGGGACGGCCGTGGGAAGAGTCACGGGAAGACGGCAGACAGGAAGGGGCCGGGTGCGCCGCACCGCGGTCCCGGTGCTGGCAGGCGCCGCGTTGTTCGTGTCCCTGCTGGCACCGGCCGGTCAGGATCCGGTGCCGGCGGCGGACTCCGTGCCGGCGTTCCCGGCGGTCAACTACGCGGTGGCGGTGGACGAGTCCGCGAGCCTCGCACCCGAGGACATGAAGGCCGAGAAGGCCGCCGCCGCACGGATCGCGCTGGGTGACGTGTCCTCGGACTCCCATGTCACCGTGTTCGGATTCGCCGCCGCCGAGTCCGGCGACCAGCGCGCGGTGGACCCGGTGTGCCCGCGCACCGGGCTGGACGCGGCGGGCCGCGACACGATCGGTGCCTGCGTCGACAAGCTGCACAGCCGTAAGAAGGACGAGGGCACCGGCACCGACTTCCCGAGCGCGATACGCCAGGGCGTGCACGACCTCACCGACGGCACCGACTCCTCCCAGCCCCGGGTGCTGTTCCTGCTCACCGACGGGTACATGGACGTCACCGACAGCCCCAAGTACGGGCCCCCGGAGCACCGCAAGGCCGAGGGCGAACGGCAGCTGGGCCTCGCGCTCAAGGAGGCCGCCGCGCAGAACGTGCAGATCTGGCCGCTGGGCTTCGGAGACCAGCCGCGACTGGACGAGCTCAAGCGGATGGCCGCCGGCGGCTACCAGAAGGGCTGCGTCGACCTGTCCTCCGCCAGGCCGCAGCCCCACAAGGTCAAGGCCGCGGACATCGGCTCCACGCTGGAGGACATCTTCGCCGCCGCCCACTGCATGCGCCACGAAGAGGGGACCAGCAAGCGGCCCCCCGCCACCCTGGAGGTCGGCATCTCGCCGCTCGCCACCGTGGGCAGCATCGTGGTCGACAAGGGCGACCCCGAGGTGAAGGTCACCTACTACGACCCGAGCGGCGCCAAGGTCCCCACGCACGGGACGTACAAGAAGTCCCAGTTCGAGCTGGCGGGCGGCAACGGCCCCGTGGAGGCGCTGAAGATCGTCGACCCGCTGCCCGGCACCTGGAAGGTGAAGGCCGAGGCCCCGGAGGGACACCGCTCCCTGCCGGTCTCCGTCAGCGTGCTGTGGCAGGGCGAGCTGCGCGGCGCCATCACCATGGACCCGCCCTCGCCGCAGCCCGGGGACAAGGTCACCGTGACCATGCGGCTGCAGACCCGCGAGGGCTACGAGGTCAAGGACCCGCGCGACTACGCGGGACTGCGCGTCCGCAGCGAACTGACCGGTGCCGGTTTCAGCCCCCTCGCGCTGGACCTCACCGACGACGGCAAGACGCCCGACCCCACGGCCGGCGACGGCTCCTTCACCGGCACCGTGCGGATCCCGCAGACCGCCACCGGGGCGCTGAAGGTGAGCGCCACGCTGACCGCCTCGGGGCTGCGCGCCGACACCCGCAGCGAGGGCGGCTGGGCCGCCCCCGGCCAGCTGCCCGTCACCGCCGGACTCGACCTGCCCGCGGCGAGCACCCACCCGGGCGGCACGATCAGCGGCACCCTGTCCGTCCACAACACCACCGGCAGCGCGCACACCCTGCGGCTCGCCGTGGCCGATGTGCAGCCCGGGCTGCTCTCGGTCAGCCCCGCCGAGATCACGGTCGAGCCCCACGAGTCCGGCACCCGGAAGGTGACCATCGAGGTCGCCCCCGCGAACGTCTTCGGCGACCGCCTCGGCGACGACGGGCTCAAACTCGCAGGCACCGTCACCGTCGTCGACACCACCGACCACGACCGGACCCTCCAGGGCCTCCCGCTCTCCGTGCGGGTCACGCCCAAGCCGGGCATCTGGGACCAGTACTGGTGGGCGTTCCTGGCCGGCGCCGCCCTGCTCGTGCTGCTCGCCGCGGCGGCCACCGTCTGGGCAGGGCATCGCCGCAAGAGCCGGGACCCGAACGGCCTGGTGCTGCGGCTGGTCTCGGAGGACGGCAGCGTCCTCAACGAGCACCGGGCGGGCCACGGCCACAAGCAGTGGTACGAGTTCGCCGTCGCCGAACCCCACCGCAGCCCGCGCATCGAGCGCCGCCCCCACGGCCCGTACGCCGTCCAGCGCAGCCCCGAAGGCGGAGCGGTCCTGCGCAAGCGGGGCGGCCGCCGGACCCCGGTGCCCGCCCGGGGGCAGGTCCCCCTGACCGACACGCTGCACCTGGCCCTCGGCGGCGGTGACGGCCCGCCACCGAGGAAGGGCGGCAAGCCGCAGCCGCCCCCCACCGGCCCCGCATCCAGTGCCGGCGGGGGCGGCAGCGGCAGCCCCTACGGCGACTACGAATGACGTGCGGGCGGGCGACACCTCGCCGCCCGCCCGCAGGCCCACCGCTCCGCGGCCACCACGCCGCGCACCCACCACGGACGTTCCCAGCACGAACCCGCGGCCGCCCCGGCCGCGAGCGGGGAGGAAACCATGAAGATCTTCCAGCCGATGCTCTTCGTCGGCCTGGGCGGCACCGGGGGACTGGTCGGCGCCGAACTGGAACGCAGGCTGCGCACCGAGCTGTGCGGTCCCGACGGCATGGCGCTCAGCCGGCAAAGCGGCCACGCCCCCTTCCAGCTGCCCGACTGCCTCCAGTTCGTGTACGCGGACTACAGCGAGAGCGACCTGCAGCGGCTTCCGCAGTTCAACGTGGACCGGTCGCTGCGGGCCGCCTACGCCCGTACCTCCCGCGCCACGCACAACCTGCTGCCGAACTTCGACAGTTCACCGGAAGTGACCAAGATGCTCCGGGCGAGCCTGCGCGAGGAGGTGGCCGGCTGGCTGCCGCCGATCATCGACGAGCCGGAGGTCACCCCGCTCCACAACGGCGCCGGGCAGCTGCCCACCGTCGGGCGCGCCGCCCTGTTCGCCACACTGCGCTACGGCCTCGGCCCGGTCCTGGACCCGCTGCTCCAGGCGATCGACGCGATCGCCAAGTCGGCGGGCCAGCTGAGCGAGCTGGGCGGCGGCAAGGTCAGCGGATGCGACGTGTTCGTCGCCTTCTCGGTGGCCGGCGGCACCGGCGCCGGGATCTTCCTGGACTACCTGCACCTCATCAACCACGCCTTCCAGCTGCGCCGCTTCGACGGGGTGAAGATCTACCCGCTGGTCGTCATGCCGTCGTCGTTCTCTTCCTCGACCGGCGGCGGACGCGAGGCGGAACTCAACGCGGCCCGGTCCTTGGTCGACCTGTTCCGGCTGGTGGACCGGCAGAACGCGCCGCGGGAGGGCGCGGAGATCGGCGACCTCGACCACGACGCCAGCTTCGGCATCCGCTACCCGGGCTCCACCCCGGTCCGGCTGCGCACCGGCATCCTGCCCACGGCGTTCCTGTTCAGCCCGACCGCCGGCATCCGCGCGGACGACCTGCGCCGCTCCATCGTCTCCCTGGTGATGTCGCTGATCGGCACCGAACTGGGCGACGGCCGCTCCCGGGGCCGCAAGATGGCGGCCGACGACGACTACCAGACCTTCGCCGCGAGCTTCATCAACCGGGGCGTGGCCCGCGGTTCCCTGTCCCCCACCGGGATCGGCCGGCAGGGCGTCTCCACCAGCCTGGTGGCCGCCATGACCGCCCCGATGGACCAGCTGGCCGACCTGGTGGCCGGGCGGGTGCTGCGGGAGGCGGTCACGGACCTCGTGGAGCGGCCGCGGGCCGCGCTGCGGGACGGCGCGGTGCCGATGATCCGGCAGCTGTTCGCCGACTCCCACCTGGAAGAGCTGTGGGAACGCAGGCAGCTCGCGGTACCGGAGCCCGATCCGCTGCCGCGCGGCGGCCGGAACATCGAGCAGGCGCTGGGCGAGCGCATCGCCGACATGCAGCGGCTGGTGTCCGACCTGCGGGCCGAGGCCGACCGCCAGGCCACCGTGATGGCCGACCGGTTCGCGCCGCGCCCCGCCATCGACAAGCTGCTGCAGAGCGCCGACCCCTTCCTCGCCGAACGCGTCGTCAGGGGCATACCCGACAGCGACGAATCCATCGCCCGCCTCGGCTTCCTCGGCATGCTGGACAGCCGCGCCCGCGCCCCGCAGCGTCCGTCCGGCGTCACCGAGCAGCCGCCCAAGATCCCCAGGATCAAGGGCCAGTTGGGCGGCCTGGCACCGGCCCGCTGGGGCGACGACGACGTGCAGGCGGCCATCCAGGAGCAGGACGCCTGGTACCAGTGGCGCTGCCGGTCGGTGTGGCACGAGGCCTGGCGGGAGCAGCAACAGCACTGGCAGCCCCAGGCCGACGCGGCCGGGACCGACCTCGACCGTCTGGTGCGGGCCTTCCGCAGCCACTGCGACCAGGAGCGCAAGCACTCCGCGCAGAAGGGCCACGAACTGTACGAGGACCGCACCGGCATCTCGTACCTGCTGCCGCCGCAGCGCAACCTCAACCACTTCTACGAGGACGTGGTCGCCCGGCTGATCCGCCGCGAGGGGCTGCGCGAGAACGACTACGAGGCCGCGCTGCTGCTCAAGCTGGTCGACGGGGACACCTGGCGCCAGGTCCACGCCCGCAGCCGCCGCGACCCGGAGGGCGCCGTCGCACAGGTCAAGGGGCAGCTGGAGGCCCGCATCACCCGGCTGTTCGCCGAGAGCGGCACCCAGTTGGAGGAGCGGCCGCTGCTGCCGTCCATGGGCACGCTGCTGGCCGCCGCGGCCGGCAGCCAGGACGCCACCGACCAGGTCAGCAAGGAGGCACTCGACCTGTTCGGACGCAAGCTGACCGGGCTGCTGCCCGTGGGCTTCACCCCGGAGGGCACCGGTGTGCTGCGGGTCCTGGTCACCCACCCGCGCGTGCAGGCCGTGGAGGAGGTGC
This sequence comes from Streptomyces cellostaticus, assembly GCF_001513965.1. Classification (GTDB taxonomy): domain Bacteria; phylum Actinomycetota; class Actinomycetes; order Streptomycetales; family Streptomycetaceae; genus Streptomyces; species Streptomyces cellostaticus. The sequence goes on from NZ_KQ948020.1 coordinate 259,030, forward strand.
AGGAGTACCTCGGCAAGACGCTGCGGCTGCCCTCGGACGCGAAGAACTCCGTGGAGTACCGCGGGGTGGAGAGCGACTCGATCACCGTGGTCCTCTTCCGCAGCGAGATGAGCCTCACCCAGGTGCCCGAGGCCCGCAAGGTGCTCCGCCAGTGGGCCCGGGCCAAGGAGTCCGAGCAGGCCCAGGACGTGCTGCGGTGGCGCCAGCGGCTGGGCTTCCGGGACAACTGGATGGTCAGCAGCGAGGAGGACCGGCGCACCATCCTGCACCGGCTGCTGTGCTGCCTGTGGAACGGCCAGGTGGACGTGGTGGACGGCGACCCGGCGTCGCCGGAGCGGGTGCGGCTGCGGCTGTTCCCCGAGACGGGCTCCAACGTGCCCGGAGTCCGGCTGCGCCTCGGCGACTTCCCCGGCGGTGTGTCGAGCTGGGCGGAGCTGCTGCGGTCGTACGAACGCTGGACGGTCCTCGACGACGAGCGGACCGTCGAGGACTACTGCCGCGAGCTGATGGGAGCTCAGCCGGTGGGCCTCGCCCGCACCGGCAGCGAACCGCATCCGCTCTTCGTCGACCTGGTCGAGAAGATCGCCCCGCGCCAGCTGGAGCTGCTCGCGGACCGCCGGGAACGGGGCGGCGAGCGGGTCGAGGGCTGGGTGCGGCCGCTGTGGGAGTTCTGGGCGGAGACCCTCCCGGCCGCCCTGGACAAGGAGTTCGGCGATCAGCGCGCCGTCCAGCCGACCCTGCGCACCCTGCTGGAGCACGTGCGCGGCGGCACACCGGCGCGGCCGCGCGTCCGCGACGACATCCCGGAACCCCGGCGCGTGGCACCCGATGACGACGACTGGGGCACGGGACCCATCTCCTCCTTCGAAACCCACGGCCGCGAGGACGAACGGGACGAGCCGGGCAACAGGAACGGCACCGGCGGGTACGGCAACGACAGGCCGTACGGCGAGGACAGGGCGTACGGCGACGAGAGGCGGCACCGCGACGAGCGGCGGCACGGCGACGAGCGGTCGTACGGCGACGAGCGCGGCAGCCGGTTCCGGAAGGACGACGAGGACGGCAGGCACAGCTGGGCCGACGGGAACGGCCGCAGCGACGGCCGGTCCCCCTCCGGCTCCGCGGGCGATGCGGACGGACGGCCCCGCCGCGACGACGTGCCTCCGCCGCCCTGGGACGAGCCCGGCGACCGCGACGGCGACGAGCGTGACCGCCCCCGCCGCAGCCCCTGGGACGGTGACGCGCAGTGAGCATGCCCCAGGACTTCGGCTCCGTCATCCATCTGGACCTGCGGGCCGGAGCGGCCGAACTCGACAGCGCCTCGGCCCTGCGCGCCAGGGTCGCCCGGCAGCTGGGCCGGGCCGGGCTGCCGGAACCCGACGAACCCCTCTTCCTGGTGGTCGACACCCCGGCCGGGCTCACCGACCACCAGCTCCAGTACGAACTGCTCACCGGCTTCAGGGCCGTGGGAGAGGTCAGGCTCCTGGTGCTGCTGGTCGGCAGCGCGCCGGGCTCGTACGCCGGTGAGGACGAGGCGTTCCAGCCCGACCGCCGGCTGGTGCGGCCCGCCGTCCTGCGGACCTCGGGCACCGCGCTGGTGTGGGCCGGCGATCTGCGCTCCGCCCGCACCGCGATGGAGCAGCCCGCGCCCGACGACCCGGACGCGCTGGCGGTGCTGGTGGGCGTGCTGTCGGTCCCGGACCTCTACCTCGAGGTGCTGGACGCCGTCGGCTCGCTGCCCGAGGCCGTCGCCGCGCCCGGGGTCCGGCTGCTGGAGCAGGACCTGCCGCCGGAGGTGCGCGACCGGGCCTGGCGCGACGCGCTCACCCGGTTCGCGGGCGAGGACACCGATCTCGCGCCGGACGTCCTGCTGACCGCCTCGTCGGGAGCCGATCTGCCGGAGCCGCTGCGCGCCCTGGTGGCGGTCCGCGGCGGCCGGGACCAGCGGCACCGGGAACCCGGCGGCGTGGCGGAGGACGCCTACCGCACCTGCGCGGACGCCCTCGACCACGCCGAGGACGCGCTGGCCGGGCTCCAGGGCCTGCCCGGGCTGCTGCGGCCCACCCGCAGGGAGGCGTTCGAGGCGGACGTCGACCAGGCACGCGAGGCCCTCGACGAGTACCGGGACCTCGTCGGCACGGCCCTGCGCGGCGGCGGTGGCACGACACCGTCCGCCGCCGAGTCGGCCGCCCGGCTCGCGGCCCTCGGGCTGCGGGTACCGTCGGCCGAGGGCATGGGCGAACGGATCGGCGAGGGCCTCAAGGAGTTCGCCGGGAAGCTGCTGGGCCAGGGACTGCCCATGCGGGCGGTGGCCCAGCGCTTCACCGGCCTGGCCGGGCGGGTGGAGCCGGTACCGGGTTCGGCGCTGCTGCCCAAGCTCGCCGACTACTCCGCCGACACCGTGGCCCGGCAGTCCGGGACGGAGGGCACCACGGTCCCCGGCCTCCCGCTGGCCGCCCCGCTGGCGGCCGTGGCGGGGCTGTTCGGCGCGCTGTGGCAGGGGCCGTACCTCGCGCTGGCCCTCGTCGTCCCCCTGCTGTTCGTCGGCATGGCGGCTCTCGGGGCGGCCCGGCTGCGCGGCGCCGGACGCCCCGGCCGCTGGGCCGTGGCCCCCCGCATCGCGGCGTTCGGCGGCGCGGCGGCCGGGGCGGGCCTGGCGTACGCGACCGGGCCCTCGCTCTGGGCGGGCGCGTTCGGCCTGCTCGCGGGTCTCGGCGTCGCGGGGGAGACGGCCCGCCGGCTCTGGCGTGCCGCGGCGGGCGCCTGGGCGCCGGGCCGCACCACGGCCGTACTGCGGCAGGCCCTGGACGGGCTCGACGGCCTGCTCGCCGAGGCGGTCCGGGAACACTGGGCCATCGAGGAGCGCCTGTACTGCGCCGACGCCGCCCGCTCCGTCGCCGGCATGCTGCGGGCGACGGCGGCCGCGGCGGAGGCCGAAGCGGCACCCGAGCCCGAGCGGCTCGCGGCGTCCGGTGCCTTCGCCGAGCCGGGCGACCGGGCGCCCGCCGAGGACGACTGGCTCGACGGCCCCTCCGCACTGGAGCCGGACGACGCCTTCGCCGCCTCCGACGACACGGAGGGCGACTGGGCGAGCGTGTACGCCTGGCAGGAGCCGACGTGGGAGGAACCGGCCGAGCAGGAGGACCGGCACAAGGAGACAGGGGAGAGCCGGGAGAAGAACCCCGCCGCGCCCTGGGAGGAGCGCACCAGGGGGGTGCCGCGCTGGCTCGAGCGGGAGAGCGGCGAAGGCGGACCGGAGCTGGTCGCCACCCTGGCCGCGGATCTGACGGACGCCGCCCTGGAGGCGATGAAGCACTACTGGGGTGCCGTCGAACGCGGCCAGGCCGGCACCCGTGCCGTGCGGCGCACCGAGGAACGCGTCCACGAGCTGCTGTCGACCGCGCGCCGTCACCTCCAGCACAACGGCGTGCTGGCCCCGCCCCCGTTCGCCGCCGCCCGCCGTGTCCGCGCCACCTCGGCGAACCTGCTCGGCACCGACCCGTACGGACCGGCCGAGCTGGTCGGCGCGGAGGCCGACCGGCAGGCCGTGGTGCAGCTGTCCTCACCCGAGCAGGGCGCGTTGCTCAGCCGCGACCCGGCGGCCGCGGTGTGGATCAGGTTCGCACCGCGGGCCGTTCGCGACGAGGTCGAGAAGGCCTGGCGGTCGAGCGGCTCGGCCCAGCCGGAGGAGGTCCTGTGGACGTCGTCCGGACGGTACGCCGGCCTGGTCCGGCTCACCCCGCTGCGGATGGGCGTGGTGGACACCATCCGGCCCCGCTACGGCTCCGGGCCCGACGACGGGCCCCAGCCGTACGACCGCCGGAACCCGGACGAGCCGAGGAACCGGTACGACGAGCCGAGGAACCCCTACGACCGGGCGGACCCGTACGACTACGACCGGGCGGACTCGAACGACGGTCCGCGCTCGTACGACGGGGCGGGTTCCTTCGAGGTGCCGCGCTCGTACGACGGGACGGATTCATACGAGGGGCCGCGCTCGTACGACGGAACCGATTCCTACGACCGGGCGGACTCGTACGACGGGACCGACTCCTCCGACCGGGCGAGTTCTTACGGCCGGACGGACCGGACGGACCGGGAGGACCACGCGGACCGGGAGGACCACGCGGACCCGTACGGCCGGCCGGACACGGATCACCGAGGGGACGGTGACCCCTGGTGACCCGCACTCCGCACCCCGGCCGCCCGCACCCGTACGGCCCGGCGCACACGTACGAAGGAGAGGACCGTCGGTGACCAGCTCCGTGCATCCCCCTCGGCCCGGGCCGGGCGGTTCGTCCCCGGACAAGCTCGCGTTCACCCTGCCCTCGGGCCGGCGCCGGGTCACCCCGGCCCGCTTCGGCCGCGAGTCCCGCCGCGACCGGCTGCTGCCCCAGCTGATCCGCAACTGCCTGCTCGACGACGCGGAGCAATGCGTACAGGTACGCCTGACCGCCGCCGACGCGGCCAACCCAGCGGCGCGCGCCCTGCTGGACACCGAGGCAGGCACCGCCCTGCACCTGCACCGCGTCCTCGACGACACCGAGTACGCGGCGCTCTTCCCGAGGATCATCGGCTACGAACTGGACACGGCCGAGCCGTTCCTGCTGTACGCCGCACCGCGCGGCATCGCCGCCGCGCGGACCCATGTGATGGCCGCGACCGACCAGCAGCGCTTCACCCGGGACCTGATGCTGGCCCTGTGCCTGCTGGACGGACTGGGCCTGGTGCCGCGCGGCCTCTCGCCCGCCACCGTGCTCTGGGACGGCGCCGGGGTCCAGCTGTGGGGGCTGGAGGCGGTGACCCGGACGGGACGGCCGAGGAGCCCGTGGGGCCGGCAGCCCTTCTGCTCGCCCGAACAGCGCCAGGGCCAAGGGTTCACCGACGCGCGGGACGCCGTGTGGAGCGCGGCCCAGGTGCTCTACCGGCTGGTCACCGGCCGGACCGGACCGGCCGACCGGGCGCCCGCCGACCTCGGTGAACACCGGGTGCTCGACCAGACGCTCCGGCAGGCATTCGCCCCGCGGGCGGCCGACCGGCCGACGCCCGCCCAGGTGCTCGACCTCGTGGCGCCCGGAGCCGCCCGCCGCGTCCGGCTGACTCTGCCCCCCGACGAGATGCGCCCGCACCGGGAGGCCTTCGAGGACTCCCTGCGCCTCAAACGGCAGGCCCCTGTCGCCCGTTCCGAGGACGGGTCCGGGGCGGCGGCCGGGCGCGGCACCGGCGAGGTGCTCTGCCCGTACTGCCTGGAGACCATCCAGCTCGATCTCACCAAGCTGTTCATCACCGACAGCAGGATGCAGTACAAGCCGCTGGACCTCGCCGGCATCAAGAACCCGGTCCGGCGCAACGACGTCATGCGCGGCGCCGTCCAGAAGTGCACGGCGGACGCGGACTTCCCCGAGCACTTCATCCCGGTGCCCTATCTGACGTACGGCCGCCCGCTGACCGTCGCGATGGTCGGCCAGTCCTCCACCGGCAAGAGCCATCTGCTGACCCAGATGATCGCGGCCGTCACCGACGGCGGCCTGGAGCCGTTCGGGCTGAAGTGGCAGTCCGTCAACCCGGAGCAGCACGCCCGGTTCGTACGGGAGCGGGTACAGCCCCTGCGCAGCGGCCAGGTCCTGGACCACACGGCCGCCCTGGGCCTGGACGACTTCGCCCGCTTCGTGGAGTCGCTCCTGATCACCGACGCCCGCGGGCAGGTGCGCCCGGTCGCCTTCTTCGACCTCGGCGGCGAGGACCTCGTGCGGACCGATGCGGCGCTGCGGTTCCTGCTCGGGGTCGACGCCCTGATCTTCGTCGTCGACCCGGCGCTGGCCCTGCCGCTGCCCCAGCTGGACCACGTCAGGGAACGCTGGGGGGTGGAGGTGAACCGGGACGGCGACCTCGCCTTCGGCACCGTCCTGGACCGGCTGCCGAAGAACGGCCCGTACCTGGACGTACCGGCCGCGATCGTACTCGGCAAGGCGGACCTCCTCCGCTTCCAGCCGCCCGTCGACCGGTGGCTGAACCGGCCGCCGGCGACCGCGCTCGACCCCGCGCTGACGCACGAGGAGAGCCGGGACGTGTACGGGCTGCTGCGCCGGCACGCCGGGCAGGCGTGGCTGCGCCCCTTCGACGCGATCCGCCGGTGCACCCTGCACATCGCGTCCGCCACCGGCGGTCAGGAGGCCCACGGCCGCTATCCGGCGGGCGCGGGACCCCGGCGGGTGCTGGAGCCGCTGCTGGCCCTGCTGGCGATGCACGGGCTGATCGACGTGGCGGGCGGCGCCGAGGCGTTCGCCGTCGGAGAGACGCCCGTCATCGAAGCGGTGCCATGGGAGGAAACAGAGGAAACAGCGGGATCCGGGGGATCCGGGGGAGAGGAACTTCAGTGAACGGCTTCCAGGACCGGGACTCGGTGCACCAGGTCGTCTTCCGCTGGGACGGCAACCACGGCCGCCAGGGCACCGGCATGAACGCCGTCGCCCACTCCTGCCCGGCCGAGCGCGCCGGGGAACTGGGCCGGGAACTCGGCCCGTTGCTGTGGGTGTCCGGCGCGGCGGCGGCACGGCCGAGCGTGGTGCGCACCCTGTCCCGCGACGGCGACGTCATGCTCGTACAGCGCTGGCCGACCACCGACCGGGGCGGCCGGCCGAGCACGGTCAGTCATGTCCTCGTCGGTGACCCCGAGATCCTGAACACGTGGCAGTGCCTCGGTCTCGCCTACCGGGGCTGGGGCAGGCCGGAGAAGGCCGAGCAGGCGCTCGGGAAAGAACCCAAGATCGACTGTGCGGATCTCGACGATCTGGCCCGGCGCCGGCTGCCGGACATGCTGGAGCTGCTGCCCACGGTCAAGCACGCGCTGACGCTGGTCACAGCGGAGTTGCTCCGCGATCCGGCGCAGCGGGTGTCGCTGCGTCTGGAGGAGCAGACACCGCATGGCTGGCCGGACCGGGACGGGGTGCCGCTGGTCTATCTCGGGCTGTACCTGCTCTTCGGGCGCTGGCTGCGCCAGGAGTGGACGTTCGCCACCTACGACACGGTGGACACCCACCCCCTGCGACTGACGTCCGTCCCGCGCTGGGAACCGGACACGGGTGGGTCCGGCCCGCTGGCCCGGGTCATGGGCCGCCCGCCGGCCCAACCCCGGTTCGAGCACCAGGCGGCTGCCGAACTGGTGAAGTACCTCCTCGCGCATCCGCAGGCCTCTGCCGGTGTGCCGCACCTGGTCGATGAACTCGCCGACGGCGCGGCCCTCGACTGGGAGCGACGGCGCGCCCGGCTCCGGGACATCCTCGACACCGACCGCCCGACGAGCCGCAGGACCGCGGCGCCCGCACCCCGCCCGGCGGGCGGGGGCCCGGCGCCGGACTGGGAGCGGGGCCGGGATCGGGATCGGGACCTGGATCCGGACCGGCACCCGGCGCAAGAACGGTATGGGCGACAGGAGCGGTCCGCGGATCGGGAGCAGGAGCGGTATGGGGGTGGGGAGTCGGTTCGGGATCGGGAGCAGGAGCGGTACGGGCGCCAGGAGCCGGGTGGGGATCAAGGACGGCACGGGCGCCAGGAGCCGGGTGGGGATCAAGGACGGTACGGGGTTGAGGGGCGGGCCCGGGAGCAGGAGCAGGCGCGGGCCACGTTCGGCCCGGAGCTCCGTCCGGAGCCCGCGTCCGCACCGCCTTCGCGCCCCTGGCAACCGCCCGCGCATGGGTCAACGCAGGGGCCGACGCAGGGGCCCGCGCAAGGGCCGGCGTACGAGCCCGGATACGAGCAGGGGTACGAGCCCGGATACGAGCCGGGGCACGAGCCCGGGTACAAACCCGCGTACGAGCCCCTGCCCGGTGGGCCGCTGGGGTCCGCGCCCGGCGGGGGGCTTCCCGCGGCCGACCCGGGCGTCCGGGCCACCCTCCAGGCGGAGCTGCGCGACCGCCGGCGCGGGGACATCAGGCGGCGCGGCCTCCTGAAGGCGCAGCTGAGCGAGCAGTCCGACGAGTTCCTCCTCGGCGAGCTGCGCTTCGGCCAACTGCCGCAGGACGCCCTGGATCTGGTCCTGAACGAGTTGGGCAAGTCCGGCCGCACCGCGGCACGCGATCCGCAGATGCAGCACGCCCTGTGTGCGGAGGTGCTCGGCAGGGACCTGTACTTGACGCCGCAGGAACACAGCGGGGAGTTCGCGTCGAGGACCGCCATGGTGGACCGGGCGGCCGTGCTCTTCCGCTGGGCCGTGGCCCCGCTGGCCCGGAACGAACGCTATCTGAGCCAACTGCGGGAGTTTCTGTACCGGATGAGCCGGGACCCCCACCCCACCACGGGCAACTGGCTCTGGCAGACCATCGTCGATGCGCCGGACGACCAGGTCCCCGACCTGCCGCCGACCCTGTGGCGCCAGATCCTCAAGGACGCGATCAGCCGGAGCAGCAGACCGCCCGCCGCCCCACCGGAGCCCCGCTCCGCCCCGCCGCCCATGGCCGCCCTGACCCGCCCGGCCGCGCCCGAGTCCTCGGCCCTCACGGACCAACAGCCCTCCTTCACCGACTGGCTCACCGAGCAGTTGAACAACACGGGCTGCCTGATCGGGAGCGTCGTCGTCCTCTTCATCGTCGTGCCCATCATCGTCATCGTGATGATCTCCCTATGACGAGGAGCGATATTCCGTGGCGCCCGGGGGCGTAGCTCTCTAAGGTGGGGTGCACATCACGCGGTGGCCGGTGGCCGCCGCCGTCGGTCGAGTGGAGAACGGGAGGTGTGACCAATGGCTGTCACTGTGCTGGGCGCTGCCCTCATCCAGGAACTCCTCAAGTCCACCTCCGTGGCCACCGGCTGACCGATCCGCGCCGACTGCGCACGCCGGGGCCGCCCTTGTGAAGGGTCTCCCTTGACTTCCACCTCTGAGTTCTCCGCGCTGGCTCCTTACGGCTGGGACGACGCCTGGGCCGACGCGTTCACCCCGTACGAGGCCGAAGGGCTGCTGCCCGGGCGGGTGATCCGGGTCGACCGCGGGCAGTGCGACGTGGTCACCGCCGGCGGTGTGCTGCGAGCCGACACCGCCTTCGTCACCCCGCACGACCCGATGCGGGTCGTGTGCACGGGCGACTGGGTCGCCGTCGAGCCCGGCGGCAACCCCCGCTATGTGCGCACGTATCTGCCGCGCCGCACCGCCTTCGTGCGCTCCACCTCCTCCAAGCGGTCCGAGGGGCAGATCCTCGCGGTCAACGTCGACCACGCCGTCGTCGCCATCTCCCTCGCCGTCGAACTCGACCTCGGCCGGGTCGAACGGTTCCTGGCCCTCGCGTGGGAGTCCGGCGCACAGCCCGTGGTCGTACTCACCAAGGCCGACCTCGTGCCGGACCCGGTGACGCTGGCCCACCTCGTCCAGGACGTCGAGACGACCGCGCCCGGTGTGCCCGTGGTCACCGTCAGCGCCCTGCACGGCGACGGCCTCGACGTGCTCGTCGCTCTCGTCGGCTCCGGCACGTCCGTGCTGCTCGGCCAGTCCGGCGCGGGCAAGTCCACCCTCGCCAACGCGCTCGTCGGCGAGGACGTCATGGACGTGCAGGCCGCGCGGGACGTCGACGGCAAGGGCCGGCACACCACGACCACCCGCAACCTGCTGCCCCTGCCCTCCGGGGGCGTGCTCATCGACACCCCCGGACTGCGGGGTGTCGGGCTGTTCGACGCAGAGGGCGGGGTCGGGCAGGTGTTCTCGGAGATCGAGGAACTGGCCGGCCGGTGCCGCTTCCACGACTGCGCGCACGAGACCGAGCCCGGCTGCGCGGTGCGCCTGGCCCTGGAGAGCGGGGAACTTCCGGTCCGGCGGCTGGAGAGCTACCGCAAGCTGATGCGGGAGAACCAGTGGATCGTCGCCAAGACGGACGCCCGCCTCAGGTCCGAGATCAAGAAGGACTGGAAGCGGAAGGGGGCGCAAGGAAAGGCGGCGATGGAGGCCAAGCGGGGACGCTGGACGTAACCCTCCGAGAAACGGCCGACGACCTCCTGGACGAGTGGGACGACCAGAGGGACGACCCCGCCCTCTGGTCGCCGCCCAGCTGCACGTCCGATTTCCGCTAGCCCACTCCCGCGGTCGCGTCCCACACTGGAAGACGTGATGGACGAGGACACCAGGTACGAAGCGGTGCGCAGCCGGGACGGACGGTTCGACGGGGCGTTCTTCTTCGCCGTGGAGACGACCGGGATCTACTGCCGGCCCAGCTGCCCGGCGGTCACTCCGAAGCGGCAGAACGTGCGGTTCTTCCGGACGGCCGCCGCCGCGCAGGGCTCCGGCTTCCGCGCCTGCCGGCGGTGCCGGCCGGACGCCGTGCCGGGCTCCGCCGAGTGGAACGTCCGCGCGGACGCCGTCGGCCGGGCCATGCGACTGATCGCCGACGGCGTCGTGGACCGCGAGGGCGTCGCAGGACTTGCCTCCCGGCTCGGCTACAGCGCCCGCCAGGTGCAGCGGCAGCTCACCGTCGAACTCGGCGCCGGCCCCGTGGCGCTCGCCCGGGCCCAGCGTGCGCACACCGCCCGGGTGCTGCTCCAGACCACCGACCTGCCGGTCACCGAGATCGCGTTCGCGTCCGGGTTCGCCAGCGTGCGGCAGTTCAACGACACGATCCGCGAGGTGTACGACGCGACGCCGACCGGGGTACGGGCCGCCGCACCCCGGGGCAGGGGAGCCCGCCGGGCCACCCCGGGCGCGGGCATCCCCCTCCGGCTCGCCCACCGCGGCCCCTACCAGGCCGCCGCCGTCTTCGACCAGCTGGCGCGGGAGGCCGTACCCGGCGTCGAGGAGGTGAGCGGCGCCCCGGGCGGCCGCACCTACCGGCGCACCCTGCGGCTGCCGTACGGCACCGCCATCGTCGCCGTCCAGGAGCGCACCCGGGTGCCGAGGGCGGCCGGCGGCACGCATCCGGGCGGCTGGCTCGACGCCCGGCTGCACCTGACCGACCCGCGGGACCTGACCACTGCCGTGCAGCGGCTGAGGCGGCTGTTCGACCTCGACGCCGACCCGTACGCGGTGGACGAACGACTGGGCGCCGACCCACGGCTCGCCCCGCTGGTCGCCGCCCGGCCCGGCCTGCGCTCGCCCGGCGCCGTGGACCCGCTGGAGCCCGCCGTAGGGGCGCTGGTGGGGGTGGCCGGAGCGGAAGCCCTGGTCCGGCGCTACGGCAAGGCGCTCGACGCGCCCTGCGGCAGCCTCACGCACCTCTTCCCGGAGCCCGCCGTCCTCGCCGAGGCCGAGTTCGAGGCCGGCGGTCCGCTCGGTGCGCTCGCCGCCGCCCTCGCCGACGGGACCGTGCACCTGGACCCGGGTGCCGACCGGGCTGACGCCCAGAAGGCGTTGCTCGCCCTGACCGGCATGGACCCGGCCGTCGTCGCCGCCGTCCGCGTCCGCGCGCTCGGCGATCCCGACGTGGCCCCGCCCGGCGTGGACCTGCCGGACGCCTGGCGGCCCTGGCGGTCGTACGCCATCCAGCATCTGCGAGTAGCCGGGGAGTTGACCGACTGATGGAGACGACCTACTGGACGGACCTGGCAGCCCCGCTCGGCCGGCTCCTGCTCACCGCCGACCCGGACGGCGCGCTCACCTCGCTGTCCGTGCCCGGGCAGAAGGGCGGGCGGGTCGTCCAGGACGGCTGGCGGCACGATCCCGGGCCCTTCCGGGCGGCCGGGGAACAGCTCGCCGCCTACTTCGCCGGTGAACTCAAGGACTTCCGGCTGCCGCTCAGCACCCACGGCACCGAGTTCCGTGAACGGGTGTGGGCCGCACTCGACTCCGTGCCGTACGGCGCCACCACCACCTACGGCGAGATCGCCGCGCGGATCGGCGCACCCCGCGCCGCCGTCCGGGCCGTCGGCGGGGCGATCGGCGCCAACCCCCTGCTCATCGTGCGCCCCTGCCACCGTGTCATCGGCGCGGACGGCTCGATGACCGGATACGCGGGCGGACTTGAGCGCAAGGTGTGGCTGCTGACCCTGGAGGGCGTGCTCCCCGGCCCGGACTAGTTCTCCTCCAGCCCCCAGCTGTGCACCCGGCGCGGAGGGACACGGATCAGCTCATCGCTGAGGTGCGGTCCCAACTCATGGGGGTCCACGAGGAGTTCGGCGTCGCCGCGGATGTCGACGCCGCGCACGCGCCGGCCGTGCGGGGCGACGGTGGCCCTGCGGCCGAGCCGCTGCGAGCGCAGATCCGACAGCCCGGCCTCGCTGGATTCGGTCTTGACGGCAGCCAACCACGGCCGCCCGTACGGCACATCGGCTCTCCGCCCCAGGGCGGACGGCCTACGCCGAGTGGGTGGACCGCTGGTGATGTTCCGGCGCCCCGCTCCCGCCTTGTGGCACGGTCGCCTCTGACGGGCGACGGAAGGGCGGGCGTACATGGCCAAGGTCGGACGAGTCCTCGTAGCGCTCCTGATCGCGCTGCTGCCGGAGACGACGGCGACGGCCGTCGCCGAACCCGCTCCGCCGCCGTGGACGGGCAGTTGGGAGACGGCCCCCTCCGGCACCGCCGCCGCGCTGCCCGGTGCCGCCGTCCGCAACGTCGTCCACCTCAGCGTCGGCGGCACCGCCGTGCGGATCCGGCTCAGCAACCGGCTCGGCACCACGCCCCTGTACCTCGGCGCCGTCACGGTCGCGCTCCGGCGGGCCGCCGGGCCGGACGCCGTGCCCGGCACCCTGCACACCGCCACCTTCAGCGGCGCTCCGACGGCCACCGTCCCGCCGGGCCAGGACCTGCTCACCGACCCGGTACCGCTGCCCGTACCGGCCGCCGCCGACCTGCTGGTCACCGTCCTCACCCCGGTCGACAGCGGCCCGGCCACCTACCACCGCACCGCCCTGCAGACCAGCTTCGTGGCCCGCGCCGGCACCGGCCACGCGGCCGACGAGGACGGCTCCGCGTACACCACGGCCATCAGTTCCTGGTACTACGTCACCGGCGTCGACGTCCTCGGCAGCGCCGCCGGCAGCATCGTCGCCTTCGGCGACTCCCTCACCGACGGCACCGGCTCCACCCCCGACACCAACCGCCGCTGGCCCGACCGGCTCGCCGAGCGCCTGAGCGGTGACCGGCTCGGCGTCCTCAACGCCGGAATCGCCGGCAACCGCCTGCTGCGCGACGGCGCCGGACCGAGCGCCCTGGCCCGCCTGGACGCCGACGCCCTCGACCGGGCCGGGGTGCGGGTCCTGATCGTGCTGGAGGGCATCAACGACATCAAGGGCACCCCCGAGGCGACCGACCCCGCCGCCTTCGCCACCGCGTACCGCGCGCTCGTCGCCGGCGCCCACGCCCGGGGCATCCGGGTCGTCGGCGTCACCCTCACGCCGTACGGCGGCCATCCCGCTTACACCCTGGCCAGGGAGGCGGTCCGGCAACAGGTCAACGCGTTCATCCGCACCGGCGGCGCCTTCGACGCGGTCGCCGACGCCGATGCCGCCGTCCGCGACCCGGCCGCCCCCGAGCGCATCCTGCCCGGTTACGACCCCGGCGACCACCTGCACTTCAACGACACGGGCATGCGCGCGGTCGCCGACGCCGTGGCCCGCGCTCTGGTCGTCAGCCGGCCCGCATTTGCAGCGCCAGGGGCGCGGGGAACTGCGCGACCAGCCACGCACAACCCGCAGTCGGCCGCAAACAGCACCCCCGACGGAACTCAGCCCCACACCACCGCCCCCACCCATGCCCCCGCGATCAGCAGACACGCGAAGAACTCGGCGAGCACGCTGGAGCCGCCCGAGCGCATCGTCGTGCGCAGCGCGGCCATCGCCTCGCCGTGCCGGCCGAGCCGCAGCCGCTCGTGCAGGTAGATGCCGGCCATGAAGCCGGGCAGCGCGCCCAGCACCGGGATCAGGAAGAAGCCGAGGAACGCGCCGACACCCGCGTACACGCCCATGCGGGGCGTCGCACCGCTCGCCCGCAGCCGGCGCGGCGGCAGCAGCCAGCGCACCACCAGGGACAGCAGCAGCACCGCGGTGGCCCCGACCAGGACACCCCAGGCCACCGGCTGCGGGTCCTGCAGCGCCCACCACAGGACCGCGGCCCACACCAGCCACGACCCCGGCACCCCGGGCACCAGCACTCCGCACAGGCCGAGCGCCATCACCACGCCGACCAGCAGGAGTTCCCACGCTCCCATCTGCCCAGAGTGCCGGAGGACCGAAGAAGCCGCAGGTCAGCGTGAGCCTTCGCGGGACACCCAGCCCCGCTCGCAGGCCTGCCGGCCCCACTGCAACCGGGTCGTCAGGCCGGTCAGCGGCTGCACCGTGGCCAGGGAGCAGTCGGCGACCACCAGTCTGGTCGGCACCCGGTCCACCACCTGCACCTGCTCGTCCCGGCCGAGCGCGGCGGTCAGCTCGGTGAGCCCGTGCGGCAGGTCCAGCACCGAGCGCTCCACCACCACCCGGTAGCGCACCCCGCGCCCGGCCGCCTGCTCCTCCGCGTCGTTGTCCATCCCGGAGACCACCACCCGGTTTGCGGGTGACCAGCGCGCACACCTCCTCGGTGGCGCCCAGCTGGAGCCGGAGGAAGCGCTGTGCGAGCGCCGAGGCGCCGGTCACCACCTCCACCAGGTCGGTGCACCTCTGGCCAGGCGGCCGCCGCCCGGTACTCCCCGGCCGACAGCGCTGCAGTCGGCTCCGCCTTCTCCAGCTCGTGCCGCTGCCGGGTGAGCAGCGCGCCCAGAGCCACCCCGGGCGGCCCGGCCGGGCCGGGGACCGGGCCGCCAGACCCTGCCGCTCCAGCCTGCGCAGCGCGCGCTCGGTGTCCGGATCGGCCACCTCCGTGGCGCGCAGGGACACCAGCGCCCGGTACCCCGACCCGTGCGTCTCGTCCAGGCCTGTCGCTGCCGGCATCGACCCACGTCCCGGCCCTGAGAACCAGCCGTCCGCGCCCCGCGCCCCGGTGGAAACCGGCCATGGCACAAACCCGCGCCGCCCATCATCGTCCCTCTGCGCAGGCGGCAGCACCCGAGGACGCGCGGCCGTGTTCACGGCTCACAGCCGCGTCCCAGGAGACCAAGCCATCATCAGGCCATTCGGCCGGCGCCCTCGGCGGCACTGGTCGCAAGGGTCGGTGACCCGGGCCCGCACGTGCGCGAGCGCACGAAGGGGATGCGGGGCCGGGCCACTGCGGATGTCGCCGGGCGGTCCTCCCGTGGGGGGTGGGGCCGCCCGGCGGCCTTCTCCCTTCTCCCGTACGGGAGTTCGGGCTGTCCCTCGATGCGCCGTTCGGGGCGCGCTCGTGCGCCGGATTTTCCCGATGCCCCGTTTTCAACCGGCCCGTGCGGTGGACAATTAGGGGCATGAGCCAGCAGGGGGGTAGCCCCGCCCGTCATGAGGACGACTGGTGGGGACAGCTGTACGACGACGACTCCACCGAGGACACGGGCCCCACGGCCGCGCCCGATTCCCTGGACGACCGCTTCGCCTCGGCGAAGAACGCGGTGACGGGGCGGCCCGGCGGGGCGGCGGTCCCGTCACAGCGAGCCGCGTCACCACCGATCACTCCGATCACTCCCACCACGTCCCCGCCGCCCGGTCCGACCGGAACCGGCACCGCGTCGCCCCTGGGCACCGCGCCACCCAGGCAGCGCGCCCCCTGGGAACCCCCACCCCGCGAGCCCGCGACACCGCCGGCCTTCCCACCCGTGCCGGCCGAAGCCGCGGACCAGCCCTCCGCACCGGCCACCCCGCTCGACCTCCCGGCCCCACCCCCCTCCTCCCTCGACTACGTCGGCTCCGGACCCCCCACCTACGACCCCGAGCCCACCGCTCTGCCCGCCGCCGACCCCGACGACCTCGGCGAACTGGTCTCAGACACCGTGCTGGACGGTGCCCGGTACGGGGCCTGCACGCTGCGGGCCGTGTCGTCGCGCGGGGACTCGGGGCGGTTCCGGGGCGAGCCGCGCCGGGACGCGCTGCTCACCGCACGGTTCGGGACGGGGGAGCAGGCGCTGCTCCTCGTCGCGATGGCGACCGGCGCGCGGGCCACACCGGGCGCGCATCTGGCGGCGGCCGAGGCCTGCCGGCTGATCGGGCAGGCCGTGGGCCGCAGTCATCGCAGGCTGGTCGAGGACGTCCGGGCCGCCCGGCGCGGTGAGCTGAAGTCCGGACTGCACCGTCTGACCGACCGCAGTCTCGGCAGACTGCGGGCCGACGCCGTCGAACAGGACCTGGACCCCGAGGAGTACACGGCGAGCCTGCGCTGTCTGCTGCTGCCCGCCGACCCGGACTGCCGCACCCGCGTGTTCTTCGGCGCGGGCGAAGGGGGCCTGTTCCGGCTGCGGAACGGCGAGTGGCAGGACATCGAGCCGCGCGTGTCCCCCGCCGACACCGCCGGCGGACCCGTCCTCGGCTTCGGCTCGTCGCCCGCCGAGACCCCGGAGGGCGACCGGCTCACCATGGACCTCGGCATCCCGACCCCGCCGAGCCCGTACGAGCCGGCCCCCGAGCCGCCCCGTGAACCCTTCCGCTTCCGCGCCTCGGTAGCCCGTCCGGGTGATGTGCTGGTGATGTGCACCGGCGGGCTCGCCGACCCGCTGCGCGGCGAGCCCGCCCTCTGCGCCTACCTGGCCCGGCGCTGGTCCAGCCCTACCGCGCCCGGCCTCGCCGCGTTCCTCGCGGACGTCCAGGTGCGGGTGAAGGGCTACGCCGACGACCGTACGGCGGCGGCCGTGTGGGAGGCGTAACCGCGGCCCCTGTGGATTGATGGAACGGGAGGGGGCGGATCCCGGGACACCGAAGGGGCAGCCGACAGCCATGGCCAAACAGAACGTCGCCGAACAGTTCGTCGACATCCTCGTCCGGGCCGGCGTGCGCCGCCTCTACGGCGTCGTCGGCGACAGCCTCAACCCGGTCGTGGACGCCGTCCGCCGCAACTCCGCCATCGACTGGATCCACGTACGCCACGAGGAGACCGCCGCTTTCGCGGCCGGCGCCGAGGCCCAGATCACCGGCAAGCTGGCCGCCTGCGCCGGCTCCTGCGGCCCGGGCAACCTGCACCTCATCAACGGCCTGTACGATGCCCACCGCTCCATGGCCCCGGTGCTCGCCCTCGCCTCGCACATCCCGGCCGGCGAGATCGGCCTCGGCTACTTCCAGGAGACCCACCCGGACCGGCTGTTCCAGGAGTGCAGCCACTACAGCGAGCTGATCTCCAGCCCGAAGCAGATGCCCCGGCTGCTGCAGACCGCCATCCAGCACGCGGTCGGCCAGAGCGGGGTGAGCGTGGTGTCCCTGCCGGGCGACATCGCCGCCGAACCCGCCCCGGACAAGGCCCCCGAGAGCGCCCTCGTCACCTCCCGGCCCACCGTCCGGCCCGGCGACGCCGAGATCGATCGGCTCGTGGAGATGATCGACGCGGCAGGCAAGGTCACCCTCTTCTGCGGCAGCGGCACGGCGGGCGCGCACACCGAGGTCATGCGGTTCGCGGAGCGGATCAAGGCGCCCGTGGGACACGCCCTGCGCGGCAAGGAGTGGATCCAGTACGACAACCCGTACGACGTCGGCATGAGCGGGCTGCTCGGCTACGGCGCCGCCTACGAGGCCACCCACGAGTGCGACCTGCTGATCCTGCTCGGCACCGACTTCCCGTACCACGCCTTCCTGCCGGACGACGTGCAGATCGCCCAGGTCGACGTACGGCCCGAGGTGCTCGGCCGCCGCTGCCGGCTCGACCTCGCCGTGTGGGGCGATGTCCGCGAGACGCTGCGCTGTCTGATCCCGCGGGTGCGGGAGAAGACCAGCCGGCGCTTCCTCGACAAGATGCTGAAGAAACACGCCGACGCGCTGGAGGGCGTGGTCAAGGCGTACACGCGCAAGGTCGACAAGCACATCCCGATCCACCCCGAGTACGTGGCCGCGGTACTGGACGAAGTCGCCGACGACCAAGCCGTCTTCACGGTGGACACCGGCATGTGCAATGTGTGGGCCGCCCGCTACCTCTCGCCCAACGGCCGTCGCCGGATCATCGGTTCCTTCTCGCACGGCTCGATGGCGAACGCGCTGCCCATGGCGATCGGCGCCCAGTTCACCGACCGGCGCCGACAGGTCGTCTCCCTGTCCGGCGACGGCGGATTCTCCATGCTGATGGGCGACTTCCTCACGCTGGTGCAGTACGACCTGCCGGTCAAGGTCGTGCTGTTCGACAACTCCTCCCTCGGCATGGTCGAGCTGGAGATGCTGGTGGCGGGCCTGCCCTCGTACGGCACCGCCAACACCAACCCCGACTTCGCCGCCGTCGCCCGCGCCTGCGGCGCCCACGGGGTGCGGGTGGAGAAGCCCAAGCAGCTCGCCGGGGCGCTCAAGGACGCCTTCCGGCACAAGGGGCCCGCCCTGGTGGACATCGTCACCGACCCCAACGCGCTGTCCATCCCGCCGAAGATCAGCGCGGAGATGGTCACCGGGTTCGCGCTGTCGGCCTCGAAGATCGTGCTGGACGGCGGCGTCGGCCGCATGCTCCAGATGGCCCGCTCCAATCTGCGCAACGTCCCCCGGCCCTGAACGGGCCGACCGGAGCGATGGTTTCCGGCCAGATTCACGCCATGTGACGACCCGTCGGCCTCCGCCGCCGGACGGCCGTGCCCGGCCGGGATGGGGCGCGGGTGGCGTGGTAGGGCGGCCTTGGCGGGCCTGGCGCGGGTGCGGGGGAGCCGCAGGGGCGGCCGGGCGGCCGTACGGGCGTGGCCGAACAGACGGCCGTCGGGCGGACGCCCATGCGTGCCCACAGGACGGGTGGGCATGGATTCCCGTGAACATGTTCGACCAGGAGGGGCAGGTTCGGCAACATGCGGGCGGGGGCCATGAAGAGGCAGGCGCGAGGGGGCGGTCCCATGGCCATCGGGGCCTCCTCGGTGAAGGCGGGGGAAGGGACCGACACCATCACGGATCGGGTGCATGCGCCCCAGCTCATGCGCAGGCTGGGGCGGGCGGACCTCAGGGCGGTGCCCGAGGCGCGCCGGGAGTTGCGCGAGCTGCTGCGGCACTGGGGCAAACCCGGCCGCTCGGACATAGCCGAACTGCTCACCAGTGAACTCGTCACCAACGCACTCGTGCACACCGACGACGACGCCGTCCTGACCGCCGTCGTCTCACCGCACGGACTGCGCGTGGAGGTACGGGACTTCGTGGCCCGCAGGCCGCGCCCGTGCGCGCCGGACACGGGGGACGGCACCCACGGCCGGGGGCTGGTCCTGGTGCAGTCCCTCGCGGACGCCTGGGGCGTACGGCCGCACGGGGTGGGCAAGTCGGTGTGGTTCGAACTCGGCGCCGAGGCCGCCTGAGGCCGTCCGGTGCCGGATGCGCAACAGATGCGGCAACGGGGCGGGGGCGTGACCCGTGTGGTCACGCCCCCGCCCCGCGCTGAGCCGATGTCCTAGCCGAACTGCTGTTCAAGGTCCTTCAGCTTGCGCTCCAGGGAGTCCAGGCGCGGCAGGGCCATCGTGTCGTCCTCTGCGGTCAGGTCGACGGCGATCTGCTCAGCGCCCTTGCGGGCCGGCTGAAGGGAGGGCCGAGAGCGTACGGGCAGCTGCTCCGGCGCCGATATGGCAGGCTCCGCGGTGGCCTGGGCGGGGCCGCGCTCCACGGCCTGCACCTCGACCTGGCGGCCGACGGTGCGGCCGACGAAGCCGCGATGGCCCCGGCTGATGGCCTTGAGCTGGGCGCGCTCCACGCGCTGCTGGTCGCGCCGGCGCTGCCGCGCCTCCTCCTTCTGCCGCCGGTCGTCGCGGACCTCCTCGACGGCCTCGTCCAGGCTGCGCACGCCCTCCAGGAGCATCAGCGACCAGGCCCGGTAGGTCTCGCGGGGAGCCCGCAGCCAGCGCACGATACGGATCTGCGGCAGCGGACGCGGCACCAGGCCCTGCTCGCGCAGGGCGGCCCGGCGGGTCTGCTTCAGTGCGCGGTCGAACAGGACGGCCGCGGACAGCGACATGCCGGAGAAGAACTGCGGCGCGCCGTCGTGCCCCACGCCCCTCGGCGCGTGCACCCAGTTGAACCAGGCCGCGGCCGCGGCGAACAGCCATACGAGTATCCGGGAGCCGAGGGCCGCGTCACCGTGGCTGGCCTCGCGCACCGCGAGGACGGAGCAGAACATCGCCGCGCCGTCCAGGCCGAACGGCACCAGGTACTGCCAGCCGCCGGTCAGCCCGAGGTTCTGCTCGCCGAAGCCGACCAGGCCGTGGAAGGAAAGTGCGGCCGCCACCGCCGCACAGCAGAACAGAAGCACATAGGAGGCCGTGCCGTAGACGGCCTCTTTGCGTCTGCGGCGCTCCTCGCTGCGCTCCCACGAGTCGTCCGCGCCAGCGTTCTCCCCGGAGGAGCGCTTGCCGCGCGCGAGCACCGCCACCGCCGCCAGCATGCCCAGGAGCAGTACGGCGCCGGGTAGCAGCCAGTTCAGCGATATGTCGGTCAGTCTCATCAGGGGTCCCTTGCATTGGGATAGGGCGTAACGCCCGCCATAGTGGCCCACTCCCGACGGCCCTCAGGGGGTTTCGGGGCAAGAGGCCGCCATAAATATGAAAGGGGATGCCCAGGGCGGCGATCTGCTCGAACTGCCGCTTGAGGGGCGGGAGTTGAGTTCGAATAAGACTACCCGTACGGATGGTTCTTCGGAAAGTTCCTGTGACTGGTGAGGAAGTTGTGAAGTGGCTGTCCGGAGGCGGGCGGTCCGATCCCGACGATCCTAGAGGACGCGGCGCCGTGCTCGGGACCTGACGGACCATCAGGCAGGCGCGATGGCAGGGGTTTTGGCGATGCGAACGCTGTTGCAGGTGCCCGCGGGGTGGACCGCGCGGAACGTGCGCAGGCGGCGGTGCGGGGACCGCGGGGCGGTGATCGGCAGGCTGGTCGGCCAGGCGGTGCAGGGGTAATCGATTAGGCAAGGCTAGCCTTACTCATCCTTGGGGAAATTTGAACTGTCGCCTTGTGCGCCTAAGGTGCTTGACGGACAAGTAACAACCCGCCGTTAATGACCCAAGTGCCGACCAGCCGGAGGAGGCCCCGTGAAGCAGGGTGTGCAGGGCTCCGCCGGGACGCAGGGCGCCGCCCGGGTGCCGGTGCAGCAGCGCGCGAGGGACATGGCCCGGGAACGGGACACCGTCGAGCCGGGCGCGCGGGGCGAGCACACGCACAGTGAGCAGCCGTCCCCCACTCTCGGCTTCGCTCGAGCGGGGGCGCCCCCATCGCAGCCGCGGGCCGTCGTGCAGCGGTCCTCGGTGCGCGGCCAGATCGTCGACGCGCTGCGGACGGCGCTGGTGGCGGGCGAGCTGCGGCCGGGCGAGGTCTACTCGGCACCGGTCCTCGGCGAGCGCTTCGGGGTCTCGGCGACACCGGTGCGGGAGGCCATGCAGCAGCTCGCACTGGAGGGCGCGGTCGAGGTCGTGCCCAACCGCGGGTTCCGGGTCGTCGAGCGTGGCGCGCGGGAGCTGGCCGAGCTGGCCGAGGTGCGGGGGCTGATCGAGGTCCCGGTGATGCTGCGGCTCGCCCGCACGGTGCCCGCCGAGCGGTGGGCCGAGCTCCGTCCACTCGCGGAGGAGACGGCACGCGCGGCGTCCTCCGGCTGTGCGGCGACCTACGCGGAGTCCGACAGGGCTTTCCACCGGGCCGTGCTGTCCCTGTCGGGCAACGAGCAGCTGGTCCAGATCGCGGAGGATCTGCATCGCCGGTCACAGTGGCCGTTGGTCGGGGGACCGGTACGGCACGGCCGGGCGGAGCTGGTGGCGGACGCGGCGGAGCACACGGCGCTGCTGGATGCGTTGATCGCTCGTGACGTGGACGGGGTGCGGGCGCTGGTGGGGGAGCACTTCGCGGGCGCGAGCTGAGCCGTTCCCCCGGCTGTGCGGGGGCTCGCCGTCGAGGCGCGGTGCGTCTGCCGGGTGCGGGTCCGTCGTGGCTGGTCGCGCAGTTCCCCGCCCCTCAGGGGTGCGGGGAACTGCGCGATCGGCCCCCACCGGCTCGCAGCCGGCGTCGAAACCGCAGCCCCCCGCCGCTAAGCCGTCGCCGCCCCCGGCGTAGGCGGTGTCAACTGGCGGGCCAGCCAGGTCGGCACACCCCCGAGCAACCGGAACAGTCGCCGGGCCTCCTCCCGCAAGCGGGACGCCTCCGGCTCGGACTCCGCGTCCGCCAAGGAGGCCAGCGCAGGAGCCGTGCCCACCAAGTAGCCCAACTCCTCCCGGATCCGCAGCGATTCGGCGAAGCCGTGCCGCGCCTCCGCCAACTCGCCGTCGCGCAGGGCGAGTCCGGCGAGGTGGCGCCAGGTGAAGGACAGCAGCAGCGGGTCGGCCTGCGCGGTGGCACCCGCGTGGGCCCGGCGATACGCGGCGCGGGCCGCCTGCGGGGAGCGGGCCAGGTTCTCGGCCAGCAGGCCTCGGCGGAAGTCCAGCAGGGCCCGGCCCGCACCCCCCGGAGGGATCAGCGCCGCCGCCCGCCCCAGCGCGGCCCGCGCCTCGTCCGCCCGGTCCCGTACGCCGTGCAGCGTGGCGGCGTAGGCGAGTTGGCCGCGCTCGCAGGCGGCCGCCCCCCGCTCCTCGTCGGTGTGCGCCAGCGCCTCGGCCGTACGCAGGGCGTCCTCGGCCTCCTCCCAGCCCCGCTCGGTGTACAGGCACCGCTCGACCAGGAGCGAGGCCCGCTGGAGCGAGGCCGTCGGGGTGTCGGCCGGCAGCAGGGCCGCCGCATCCGCCCAGCAGGCCCGTGAGCGCAGCCGCCACACCGCGGTCTGGAGAGGATCGTCACCGGCGGTCGTTCCGTTACCAGACATGGCGGAATGCGCCACGTTGCCCTCCCCGAGCACGCCATCGAGCTGTTGAGTGGTGGCGGCATTCCAGCACCAATGGCGGGGCCGGGCCAAGAGGGTGGGTGAAAGATTTCACAAAGTGCTGGGACATTGGCGTGACTTGGTTTGGCCATCCCACGCCCCTGTGACCTCAGCTCATGCGCAGCGCCAGGAAGAAGTCCAGCTTGTCCTCGAGGCGCGACAGGTCCCGTCCCGTCAACTGCTCGATGCGGCCCACTCGGTAGCGCAGCGTGTTGACGTGCAGGTGGAGGCGGGTGGCGCAGCGGGTCCAGGAGCCGTCGCAGTCCAGGAATGCCTCCAGGGTGGGGATCAGCTCGGCCCGGTGCCGGCGGTCGTAGTCCGTCAGGGGATCCAGCAGGCGGGCGGTGAAGGCGCGGCGGACGTCGTCCGGGACGAACGGGAGCAGCAGGACGTGCGAGGCCAGTTCCTGGTGGCCGGCCGCGCAGACCCGGCCGGGGCGGGCCGCCGCGACCCGGCGGGCGTGCCGGGCCTCCTCCAGCGCACCGCGCAGCCCCTCCGCCGAGTGCACGGCCGCGCTCACGCCGAGAGTGAGCCGCCCGTCGTCGTTCAGGCCCGCCGACAGCGACTCCCGTACCGCCTGCAGCAGCGCGTCGGCGAGCAGGCCGGTCTCCGGGCCGTCGTGCTCGGCGGAGACCGCCGGGAGGGGCACCAGGGCGATCGCCTCGTCGCCCGTGTGCGCGACGGCGATGCGGTCCGAGGGCTCCGGGCCGGTGGCCTGCGGGTCGACCAGGACCTCCTCCAGCAGCGACTGGGCGACCGGGCCGCTCTCGACCTCCGCGCCCTCCCACTCGACGCGGGCCACGACCACCTGCCAGTGCGGGGCCGTCCCGAGCCCGGGCAGCAGCACCGGCGCCGCCACCCTCAGGCGCGCGGCGATCTCGGCGGGCGCGGCGCCCGTCTGCACCAGCTCCAGCACCTCCTGGGCCAGCCGGCGCCGTACCGTGCGTGCCGCGTCCCGGCGGTCCCGCTCGACCGCGATCAGCTGGGTGACGCCCTGGAGCAGGTCGAGGCGCTCCTCCGGCCAATCGCCCGCGTCCGCCTCGACGGCCAGCAGCCAGTCCGACAGGACCGTCTCGCGGACGTCCCTGGCGGCCTGCGGGGAGCGGCCGGAGGAGCGGATCGGGAAGAGGGAGTACCGGGCGCCGTCCAGCAGCACCCGGTGCGGTCCGCGGCGGCCCGTGCGGGCGGCCGCCAGGTGCTCGGCGGCGAGCTTGGCGCAGGTCTCCGGCGCCAGCGCCGGGCCCGCGACCTTCGGTCCCGCGATCAGCCGGCCGGTGGGGGAGAGCACCCAGGCGCGCAGGTCCAGGTCGGAGCCGAGCAGGTCCAGGACCACGTCCGGGCCGCCGCCCGCCGGGCCCGAGGTCATCATCCGGCGGTGCCGGTCCACCACCGCCGCGAGGTCCCCGGCCCGCTCGCCGGAGACCTGCCGTACGACGTGCTCGGTGATCGTCGCGAACGCCACCGACTCGTTCACCGCGAACAGCGGCAGCCGGTGCCGGGCGCAGGCCAGCACCAGGTCGTCGGGCACATCGGCCAGCTCGGCCTCGCCGGCCGCCAGTGCTGCCACCCCGGCCTGGACCAGGAGCCGTACGAACGGCTCGGAGTCGTCCGCGTCCCGGCGCCAGGCCAGGCCGGTCAGCACCAGCTCGCCGCCCGCGAGGTAGCGGCTCGGGTCGCGCAGGTCTGTGGTCATGACCCCGCGTACCGAGCGGTCCAGTTCGTCCTCGCCGCCGAGCAGCCGCAGGCCCAGCGCATCGGTGTCCAGAAGTGCGCGAAGCCGCATCTTGTCGCCGCCGTTCTTTGTCTCGAAACCTACGATGAATCTTGATGGGTGACGGGGGAGGGACCCGGCGCGGGGACGCGCAGGCCCTACTCCGGGTTTTTCGGGCTGTGTCCTGCGTTTCCCGAGGAAAACGGAGAGGTTACCGATGACCTCCGTTCATACGAATCTACAAGATGCCCACCGTGGCCAGCCAACTCCTTCATGGTTTCCGTGACTGACCCCGCCGGAGTACGGGGCGGTGTACTGAGTCCACTCCGCGTTAACAGGACATGAACGAGCCGGGCCCGCCGCACACGGATTGGCTCAATCTGCACGACCCCCGAGACGAAGAAGGAGAGGGCCGGTCATGGACTTCCTTCGCCCCGCCAGCTGGGAGGAGGCGCTCGCCGCGAAGGCCGAGCACCCCACCGCCGTGCCGATTGCGGGTGGCACCGATGTGATGGTCGAGATCAACTTCGACCACCGCCGGCCCGAGTACCTGCTCGACCTCAACCGCATCGGCGACCTCGCCGAGTGGGAGGTCGGCGAGGACACCGTACGGCTGGGTGCCTCCGTCTCGTACACCCGGATCATGCAGGATCTCCGTGCCGAGCTGCCGGGCCTGGCGCTCGCCTCGCACACGGTCGCGTCCCCGCAGATCCGCAACCGCGGCGG
Source organism: Streptomyces cellostaticus (assembly GCF_001513965.1). Lineage (GTDB taxonomy): Bacteria > Actinomycetota > Actinomycetes > Streptomycetales > Streptomycetaceae > Streptomyces > Streptomyces cellostaticus. The sequence goes on from NZ_KQ948020.1 coordinate 284,256, forward strand.
TGTCGGCGGCAACCTCGGCACGGCCTCGCCCGCCGGTGACGCCCACCCCGCCCTCCTCGCGGCCGGTGCCCAGGTCGAGGCGGAGTCGGCGGCCCGCGGCACCCGCCTGATCCCGATCGACGAGTTCTACACCGGCGTCAAGCGCAACGCTCTCCAGCCCGACGAGCTGATCCGCGCCGTCCACATCAAGAAGGCGGACGGCCCGCAGCAGTACTCCAAGGTCGGCACCCGCAACGCCATGGTCATCGCGGTGTGCGCCTTCGGTCTCGCCCTGCACCCGCAGACCCGCACCGTCCGGACCGGCATCGGCTCCGCCGCCCCGACCCCCGTGCGGGCCAAGACCGCCGAGGACTTCCTGAACGCGGCCCTGGAAGAGGGCGGCTTCTGGGACAACGGAAAGATCATCACCCCGTCGGTCGCCAAGCAGTTCGCGGAGCTGTGCTCCGGCGCCTGCAACCCGATCGACGACGTCCGGGGCACCGCGAGCTACCGCCGCCACGCGGTCGGCGTCATGGCCCGCCGGACGCTCACCTGGGCCTGGGAGTCGTACCGCGGCGCCCGCCGCGCCTCTGAGGGAGCTGCGTAATGCGCGTCCACTTCACCGTCAACGGACGTCCGCAGGAAGCCGACGACGTCTGGGAGGGCGAGAGCCTTCTGTACGTCCTGCGCGAGCGCCTGGGTCTGCCCGGCTCCAAGAACGCCTGCGAGCAGGGCGAGTGCGGCTCCTGCACGGTCCGCCTGGACGGCGTCCCGGTGTGTTCCTGCCTGGTCGCGGCCGGCCAGGTCGAGGGCCGCGAGGTCGTGACCGTGGAGGGCCTGGCGGACTACGCCAAGGAGCGCTCCTGCGGCACCGGTGCCTGCGGTACGACGCTGCAGGACGCCCAGCAGTGGCAGGCCAAGCCGGCTTCCGACTCGCAGACCGGCGAGGGCACCGAGCTCTCCCCGATCCAGCAGGCGTTCATCGACGCCGGCGCCGTCCAGTGCGGCTTCTGCACCCCGGGTCTGCTGGTCGCCGCCGACGAGATGCTGGAGCACAACCCGAACCCGTCCGACGCGGACATCCGCGAGGCGCTGTCGGGCAACCTGTGCCGCTGCACGGGCTACGAGAAGATCATGGACGCGGTCCGCCTGGCGGCCGCCCGGCAGGCAGAGGGGGTCTGACGATGCCTACCAACGGCGCCCCCACGAAGATCACACAGGGCTCCCGGACCAGGGGCGGCATCGGTGAGTCCACGCTCCGCCCGGACGGCACCCTCAAGGTCACCGGCGAGTTCGCGTACTCGTCCGACATGTGGCACGAGGACATGCTCTGGGGCCAGATCCTGCGCTCCACCGTCGCCCACGCCGAGATCGTCTCGATCGACACCGGCGAGGCCCTCGCCACGCCCGGCGTCTACGCGGTCCTGACCTACGACGACCTGCCCACCGAGGTGAAGAACTACGGCCTGGAGATCCAGGACACCCCGGTCCTCGCCCACGGCAAGGTACGCCACCACGGCGAGCCGGTCGCGATCGTCGCCGCCGACCACCCGGAGACGGCCCGCCGCGCCGCCGCCAAGATCAAGGTGGAGTACCGGGAGCTCCCCGTCATCACCGACGAGGCCTCCGCGACCGCCCCGGACGCGATCCTCATCCACGAGAACCGCGACGACCACCACATCGGCCACGTCCCGCACCCGAACATCGTGCACCGCCAGCCGATCATCCGCGGCGACGTGGAGGAGGCCCGCAAGCGAGCCGACGTGATCGTCGAGGGCGAGTACACCTTCGGCATGCAGGACCAGGCCTTCCTCGGCCCCGAGTCCGGCCTCGCCGTGCCCGAGGAGGACGGCGGCGTCCACCTCTACATCGCCACCCAGTGGCTCCACTCCGACCTGCGCCAGATCGCGCCCGTCCTCGGCCTGCCCGAGGACAAGGTGCGCATGACGCTGGCCGGCGTCGGCGGCGCGTTCGGCGGCCGCGAGGACCTGTCGATGCAGATCCACGCCTGCCTGCTGGCGCTGCGCACCGGCAAGCCCGTGAAGATCGTCTACAACCGCTTCGAGTCCTTCTTCGGACACGTCCACCGGCACCCGGCCAAGCTCTCCTACGAGCACGGTGCCACCAAGGACGGCAAGCTCACCCACATGAAGTGCCGGATCGTCCTGGACGGCGGCGCCTACGCCTCCGCCTCCCCGGCCGTCGTCGGCAACGCCTCCTCGCTCTCCGTCGGCCCGTACGTCGTCGACGACGTCGACATCGAGGCCATCGCCCTTTACACCAACAACCCGCCCTGCGGCGCCATGCGCGGCTTCGGCGCGGTCCAGGCGTGCTTCGCCTACGAGGCACAGATGGACAAGCTCGCGAAGAAGCTCGGCATGGACCCGGTGAAGTTCCGGCAGCTCAACGCGATGGAGCAGGGGACCATCATGCCGACCGGGCAGCCGGTCGACTCCCCTGCGCCTGTCGCCGAACTCCTGCGCCGCGTCAAGGCGATGCCGCTTCCGCCGGAGCGCCAGTGGGAGAGCAGCGAGGGCGCGGACGTACGGCAGCTGCCCGGCGGTCTGTCCAACACCACCCACGGCGAAGGCGTCGTCCGCGGTGTCGGCTACGCGGTCGGCATCAAGAACGTCGGCTTCTCCGAGGGCTTCGACGACTACTCCACCGCCAAGGTGCGCATGGAGGTCATCGGCGGCGAGCCCGTCGCCACCGTGCACACCGCGATGGCGGAGGTCGGCCAGGGCGGTGTCACCGTCCACGCGCAGATCGCCCGCACCGAGTTGGGCGTCGCGCAGGTGACGATCCACCCGGCGGACACGCAGGTCGGTTCCGCCGGCTCCACCTCCGCCTCGCGGCAGACGTACGTCACCGGTGGCGCCGTCAAGAACTCCTGCGAGCTCGTCCGCGAGAAGGTCCTGGAGATCGGGCGCCGCAAGTTCGGTACGTACCACCCCGCCTGGGCCACCGCCGAGCTGCTCCTGGAGGGCGGCAAGGTCGTCACCGACGGCGGCGAGGTCCTCGCCGACCTGGCGGACGTGCTGGAGGGCGAGACCGTCGAGATCGAGGCCGAGTGGCGGCACCGCCCGACCGAGGCCTTCGACCTGCGCACCGGCCAGGGCAACGGCCACGTCCAGTACTCCTTCGCCGCGCACCGCGCCGTCGTCGAGGTCGACACCGAGCTGGGTCTGGTCAAGGTGATCGAGCTGGCCTGCGCCCAGGACGTAGGCAAGGCGCTCAACCCGCTGTCCGTCCTCGGCCAGATCCAGGGCGGCACCCTCCAGGGCATGGGCATCGCGGTGATGGAGGAGATCATCGTCGATCCCAAGACCGCCAAGGTCAGGAACCCGTCCTTCACGGACTACCTGCTCCCGACCATCCTCGACACGCCGATCATCCCGGTCGACGTCCTCGAACTCGCCGACGACCACGCCCCGTACGGGCTGCGCGGCATCGGCGAAGCCCCGACCCTGTCGTCCACCCCGGCCGTCCTCGCGGCGATCCGGAACGCGACCGGGCTGGAGCTCAACCGCACTCCGGTGCGGCCCGAGCACCTGACGGGGACCGCGTAACACCCAAACTCTCCGGGCGGCGTGAGGGAACGTCACACACTCCGCCGCGCCGCCCGGAGGAACCCCCTTTGAGTTCCGCACCGCTCGCGGTCCTTGAAGTACCAGGAAATTTGTTCGTCTCGGGCCGTCCCCCGGGTCGTCCATTCCCCAAATCCCGTGCCCGTCAGGAGGCACGGGTGCCCCTGTGAACCTTGGGAGATGGCACCATGACCCAGCAGTCAGTGGAGCCCAGGACCGCAGCCGACGACGCGGGCGATGGCAACCGCGTCCCGGCCGGGCGTGCCTGGCTCGATCGGTACTTCCACATATCCAGAAGAGGATCCACGGTCTCGCGTGAGGTCCGCGGCGGCATCACCACCTTCATGGCGATGGCCTACATCCTTCTGCTCAACCCCCTCATCCTGTCCGGCAAGGACGCGGCGGGGGACACGCTCGGCCAGAAGGCCCTCATCACCGCGACCGCGTTCGCGGCGGCCTTCACCACGCTGCTGATGGGCTTCTTCGGCAAGGTGCCCCTCGCGCTCGCCGCCGGCCTCTCCGTCTCCGGCGTCCTGTCCTCGCAGGTCGCCCCGAACATGACCTGGCCGCAGGCCATGGGTATGTGCGTGATGTACGGCGTCGTCATCATGCTGCTGGTCGTCACCGGCCTGCGCGAGATGATCATGAACGCGATCCCGCTCGCGCTCAAGCACGGCATCACGATGGGCATCGGCCTGTTCATCGCCCTCATCGGCTTCTACAAGGCCGGCTTCGTGCACCAGGGCGCGCACACCCCGGTCTCCCTCGGCCCCGCCGGTGAACTCGCCGGCTGGCCGGTGCTGCTCTTCGCCGGCACCCTCCTGCTGATCTTCATGCTCCAGGCCCGGAACATTCCCGGCGCCATCCTGATCGGCATCATCTCCGGCACGATCGTCGCCGCCGTCCTCAACGGGCTCGGCGTCATCGACCCCAAGCAGTGGGCGAACGGCGCCCCCGAACTGCACGGCAGCGCGGTCTCGATGCCCGACTTCTCGCTCTTCGGGCACGTCGAGTTCGGCGGCTGGGGCAAGGTCGGCGCGATGACCGTCGGCATGATCGTCTTCACGCTGGTGCTCGCCGGGTTCTTCGACGCGATGGCCACCATCATCGGCGTCGGCACCGAGGCCAACCTGGCCGACGACAAGGGCCGCATGCCGGGCCTGTCCAAGGCGCTGTTCATCGACGGTGCCGGCGGTGCGATCGGCGGCGTGGCGGGCGGCTCCGGCCAGACGGTCTTCATCGAGTCGGCCACCGGCGTCGGCGAGGGCGCCCGAACGGGCCTGGCCTCCGTGGTCACCGGCCTGTTCTTCGCGGCCTGTCTGTTCTTCACCCCGGTCACCGCGATCGTCCCGCAGGAGGTCGCCTCCGCCGCCCTGGTCGTCATCGGCGCCATGATGCTGATGAACGCCCGGCACGTGGACTGGGCCGACCGCGCGACCGCCATCCCGGTCTTCCTGACCGTCGTCCTGATGCCGTTCACGTACACCATCACCACCGGTGTCGCCGCGGGTGTCATCTCCTACGTGGCCATCAAGACCGCCCAGGGCAAGGCCCGCGAGATCGGCGCCTTCATGTGGGGCCTGACGGTCATCTTCCTGGTCTACTTCGCACTCCATCCCATCGAGGGCTGGCTCGGCATCCACTAGCCGGCCCGCCAACGCCCTTCCCACGCAACCCCGTCAGGGAGACCGAGAGATGCTGGACATCGCCGAGGAGCTGAACCGGTGGGTCGAGCAGGGCCGTGACGTCGCCGTCGCCACCGTGGTGGCCGTCGGCGGCAGCGCCCCCCGCCAGCCCGGCGCCGCCCTCGCGGTGGACGCCGACGGCACGGCCATCGGCTCGGTCTCCGGCGGGTGCGTGGAGGGCGCCGTGTACGACCTGTGCCGGCAGGCGCTCGAGGACGGCGAAACCGTCCTGGAGCGCTTCGGGTACAGCGACGAGGACGCCTTCGCCGTCGGCCTGACCTGTGGCGGCATCATCGACATCCTCATCGCACCGGTCCGGGCGGACGGTCCCGTCCGGCCGGTGGTCGCGGCCGCGCTGGCCGCCGCCGCCAGTGGGGAGGCGGCGGCGGTCGCGCGGATCGTGGACGGCCCGGCCGAGATGCGCGGCCGGGCCCTCCTGGTCCGCCCCGACGGCTCCTTCGACGGTGGCTTCGGCGCCCACCCCGAACTGGACCGTACGGTCGCCGCCGAGGCCGGCGCCTTCCTGGACGCGGGCCGCACCGGCACCCTGGAGGTCGGCGAGCAGGGCTCGCGCTGCGGCGCTCCGCTCACGGTCCTGGTCGAGTCGTCGGTGCCCGCCCCCCGCATGATCGTCTTCGGCGCCATCGACTTCGCCTCAGCCCTGGTGCGCGTCGGCAAGTTCCTCAACTACCACGTCACGGTGTGCGACGCCCGCCCGGTGTTCGCCACCCGCACCCGCTTCCCGGAGGCCGACGAGATCGTCGTCGAGTGGCCCCACAAGTACCTGGAGCGCACCGAGGTCGACGGCCGTACCGTCCTGTGCGTCCTCACCCACGACGCCAAGTTCGACGTACCGCTGCTGGAGCTGGCCCTGCGCCTGCCGGTCGCCTACGTCGGCGCGATGGGCTCCCGCCGCACCCACCTCGACCGCAACGAGCGCCTGCGCGAGGTGGGCGTCACCGAACTCGAACTGGCCCGCCTGCGCTCCCCGATCGGCCTCGACCTCGGCGCCCGCACGCCGGAGGAGACGGCACTGTCCGTCGCCGCGGAGATCGTCGCGCACCGCCGCGGCGGCACCGGGGTCTCCCTGACCGGAGCCCACACCCCGATCCACCACGACGCAGCCTCGCGTCCGGCGGCGCGGATCGGCTCGGTGGCCTGAGGCGCCGTGGGCCACGGGGTTGCGGGCCGACGCCGCCCCCCGTATGTGCCCGGAGTCGTGATCGGGCGCTCGCTCACGGGCGCGGGCCCGCGCTGTCCACCGTCGTGGGTAACACGCTCGGCGCCTGCCTGTTCACCATGGCCGTGGCGTTCGGCGCCGGATCGATCGCGGTGCGCTCAAGTCCTCGTCCGCACGGCCAGGGAACTCGCTGGCGCCGCCCACCTCCTGGGCCTCGGCGTCAGGGCGCGGTGGCAACGCGGCTCGCCGCGGGCGGTCTTCACGGAAGACGGCCCGGTGCGCGGCGGGGTGCGCGCCCTCGGGGAGAGGGGCTCGCGGTTGGGGTGGCCGGACTCGAGACGACCGGAGGAAGGGGCCGAGCCGGATTTACTCACGGGGCCCGCCCTGTCTCACGCTCGCCTGAGGAGTCGGTTCACCGCTCGCCCGAACACCGCGCGTGACGCTCGGTCCAGGACGCCGTCGAAGAAGCCGGGGAGGAAGCGGATCCGCAGTTCCTCCCGCCACACCACGCGGGTCCGGCCGCCGGGTCCCGGCCGGACCTCGATCTCGGCCCACCCCAGCACGATGCGGCCGCGCTTCTCCAGGCGGCACAGTCCGGGCTCACCGTCCACCGGCGGATGCCAGATCGTGACTTCCATGGGATCGTTGAAGGCGAGGGGGCCAAGGCCCGAACGGGCCACGAAGCGCGTGCCCTCCCGGGTCGGTGCAGGAGTGACCACGGTGACCCGGGTCAGCGGAACCACGGCACCGTGGCGGGGCCACTCCGTGAGCCGGCGCCACGCCTCGTCCAGAGGGAGCGGGGCCGTACGTTCGAAAGAGAAGGTGGGCACGGCACGATCGTAGGGAATGGGCGCCGGTCACCTGCGCCTTCACCCCGGGCTCAGCCGTCCGGCGCAGCCGGGTGTCCGTGAGAAGTCGTATCCGGGAACAGTCGGTGCGCGGGGCAGAGGGACGACGGCCGCCCGTTTACGCTTCCAGCCGTGGGCCAGGCAAACCGCCCGCCCGCAGGGGGAGTTGATCCACATGCCGCTGAAGACATACGGCGTTCTGATCGCCCGGGCCGTCGGCACCAGGCGCGAGGGCGCGCAGGAAACTCCGCACTACCAGATCCACCTCACCGACGACCAGGGAACGCACTTCCGCGCCGCGGTCAACGTGCTCTCCCAGCAGAAGCCCGCCGACCTGCTCTACCTGGTCGCCGACGACTTCCGGCACCCGGTGACCGCCCGCCTGGAGGCCCTGCCGGGCGGCTGGAACCCGCTGCCGCCCGGTCCCGGCGGCCCGAACCTCGACTTCGTGCGCGGCAACCTCTTCGACCCGGCCGGTCTGCGCACGCTGCCGCCGGACGTCGCGGGCCCCGACAACGACCTCGCGGACCTCCTCGACCACTACGTGCGGCGCGCGGTGGACGATCCGGACGCGCGCCTGTACCTCTTCGGCGCCCGCTTCGGTCCCGAACCGGCCGTCAAGGACAAGGTGTTCGGGTTCCTGCCCGGCAACGGCGTCCACGACATCCACATGAACCAGGGCAACACCGGGCGCTTCATCGGCGACGACGGCGTCTGGCAGGACGGCGGACTGCTGCTGCACTTCCCCGGCGAGAACCGCTGGGTCGGGATCTTCCTCGCCTTCCAGAGCCAGTCCTGGCACACCGACGACACCACCGGCCGCCCCCTCCACGGCGTCGACGGCACCCGGCCCGAGCCCGGCACGCGGCCCGTGCGGATCGTGGCGGCGCGCGTCACCCCCACGGGCCCCGCGCCCGAGGCGGAGACCGTGACCCTCCTCAACGCCTCGCCCGCCCCGGTCGACCTGACCGGCTGGCGCCTCGTCGCCCGCGCGGGCCGGGGCGCGCAGCTACCCGCCACGGCGCCCCTCGCGCCCGGCGCCGCCCTCACCGTCCCCTTCACCGACGGCACCCAACTCGGCAACCACGGCGGCGAGATCACCCTCCTCGACGCGGCGGGCCTCAAGGTGCACGGCGTCTCGTACACCACCGAACAGGCAGCGCGTGAGGGCTGGTCCGTGGTGTTCTGACGCGCGGCGAGGTCAGGGCCGGTACACCTTCCCCGGCTCGGCCTTGCCCGGTGCCAGCAGCTGAGGGACCGTCACGAAGACGTACCCGCGCGCCTTCAGGGCGTCGATGATGCCGGGTACGGCGGGCACGGTGCCCTGGTAGATGTCGTGCAGCAGGATGATCCCGTCCCGGGACGCCTTCGCGAGGACCCGCTTGGTGATCAACGCGGAGTCGGTGGTCGTGTAGTCCTTCGCGGTCACGCTCCACAGCACCTCGGCCAGGCCCAGCTCCTTGGCGATCTTGTGGACGTTGCTGTCCGTGCGGCCCTGCGGCGGGCGCATCAGGGTGGGCTTGTGCCCCGTGAGCCGTTCTATCGCCTCGTTGGGCCGCTTCAGCTCCTCGCGTATCTGCGCGTCGGAGATCCGGGTGAGGATCTGGTGGTCCCAGGTGTGGCTCGCGACCTCGTGCCCCTCGGCCGCCATCCGCTTGACCAGCTCCGGGTACTTCTCGATGTGCCGCTTGCCGAGCAGGAAGAAGGTGGCCGGGACCTTCTTCTCCTTGAGGATGTCGAGCAGCCGCGCCGAGTTCTCGCTGGGGCCGGCGTCGAAGGTGAGCGCGATGCACTTGGCCTCGCGGCAGTCGACGGTCCCGAGCCGGGCCGGTGCCCCGTGCGCCGCCTCGGCGCGCACCGTGCTCGGCGCGGTGGTGGGGACGTCCGCGCAGCCGGACAGCGTCAGCGCCAGGAAGGCGGCGGCCGAGGCGAGGGCGGCCGGACGCAACCTCCGGCCCGGTCCGCGCATCTTCCCGGGCGCGGGCTGCGGTGCCGGGATCGTCCCGGTCGGGATCGTCGAAGTCGAAAGAGGCATGCCGGGACTATACACTCTGTGTATAGTCCATGTGTGCGAATCCTGGGCTGTGGAGGCACCGGTACGGAGCCGCCGTAGCACCATGGAGGTACGGGGGAGGAAGGGACCCCGGCGAGAGGACGAGCCCATGCGCTTCCGGGACCGAGCCGAGGCCGGACGGGCACTCGCCGGCCTGCTGAGCGACCTGCGCGAGCGGGGCGAACTCCCCGATCCCCTCGTCCTGGCCCTGCCCCGCGGCGGGATCGCCGTGGCCGCGCCCGTCGCCCGGGCCCTCGACGCCCCGCTCGACGTGCTCGTCGTCCGCAAGATCGGCGCCCCGCACCACGAGGAGTTCGCCGTCGGCGCCCTCGCCGCCGACGACCCGCCCCTCTTCGACGCGGACACCCTCGACCGGCTGGGCCTGACCGAGCAGCGACTCGCCCCGGTCGTGGAGCGGGAACGGCGCGAGCTGGCCCGGCGCGAGCACCGCTACCGCGGCGACCGGCCGCCCCCGGACCTGAGGGGCCGTACGGTGATCGTCGTCGACGACGGCCTGGCCACCGGCGCCACCGCCCGCGCCGCCCTGCGCCATGTGTGGCGCCGGGCTCCGGCCCGGGTCGTCCTGGCCGTCCCGGTCGGCGCCCCGGACTCCCTCGACCTGCTCGCCCCCGAGGCCGACACCGTCGTGTGCCCGCACCGGCCCGCCGCCTTCAGCGCCGTCGGCCAGTGGTACGACGACTTCGAGCAGCTGACCGACGCCGACGTGCTCGACGTACTCGACGCGCTGCACGCCCGCTGAGCGTCCGGGGAGCGACGATGCCCGAGCTGGCCGAGGCGGAGGCGCGACGCCGGTTCACCGCGGCCCGGGTGGCCCGGCTGGCCACCGTCGGCCCGAAGGGCCGCCCCCACCAGGTGCCGGTGGTCTTCGCGGCGCACACCGCCGCCGGCGCCGACCGGCTCGTGACCGCCGTCGACCACAAACCCAAGACCACCACCCGCCTCAAGCGGCTGGGCAACATCGCGGCACATCCGCCGGTCTGCCTGCTCGCGGACGCCTACGACGAGAACTGGGACCACCTGTGGTGGGTCCGCGCCGACGGCGAGGCCCGCATCCTGTGGCCCGACGCGGCCGACCCCGCCGTACGGCAGGCGTACGAGAGTGCCGTAGGGCTGCTGCGCGCGAAGTACCCGCAGTACCGGGACCGCCCGCCGGCCGGCCCGGTGATCACGGTCACCGTACGGCGGTGGACCGGATGGGAGGCGCGGGCACCGGTCCGCGGCGACTGAGACCCGCCCCTGAGCGACAACCCCGTGCACACCAGTAGTACCGGAAGGCCACGCGGAGTAACCTCGGGTGCCATGACGCGCACGGGGGAGCGAGCCGTCAAGTCGCGGTTACGGACGCCACCTTGGATCGCCCGCATCGAAGAGCCGGAGGGGCGGGTCCTCGGCGCCGGGGTGCTGCTCGCCCCCGACCGGGTGCTCACCGCGGCCCATGTCGTCAGTCCCGGCCGGCCCTACGTCGTCCACTTCGTCGGCGTGCCCGGCGTACCCGGCGTCGCCGCCACGGCCGACGCCGACGAGCACGTACCGCAGCGCAACGACGCCTTCGGCGACCGCAGCGGCGACCTGGCCCTGCTGCGGCTGGCACGGCCGCTGCCCGCCGAGCACGCCACCCGGCTCTACCGGCTCGCCTCGCCGCACGGCCCGGTGAGCATGTACGGCTTCCCGGCCGGCGACGACGGCGGCCGCTGGCACGGCGCCACCCTGGTCGCCGCCCGCGGCCGGGACAACCAGGTGCAACTGCGCCCGCAGACCCCGGACGAACGCGCCGCCCCCGGCTTCAGCGGCGGGGGAGTGGTCGACCACGCCACCGACGAGGTCATCGGCATCGTCCTCAGCGTCGACGAGGGAGAGGGCTCCGTCTTCAGCTACATGAGCCCCACCGAGACCATCCTGAGCCATCTGCCGCAGATCGCCGCCTGGACCGAGGGCGCCGAAGCCGTCGACCCGGCACTGCGCACCGGCGCGACGGACGGCGCCGGCCGGCTCGACGTGCCGTTCGCCACCGAACTCGCCTCCTGGTTCCGGGGCGAGGGCTGGCCGGTGCTGGTCACCGTCGTCCCCGCCCGCAGCGGCCGCGCCTGGACCCTCACCCGCGCCATCACCCTGGCCGACCGGGAACTGCGCACCCTGCAGAACACCAGCGCCTTCGGTCACGACCCGCCCGAGACGGTGCCCCCGGCCGGCGGCCACGATCTCGCCCTGGACGTCAAAGGCCTGACCGTGAATCAGGTGCTGGACCGGATCGCCGGACGGCTGGGCATCCGCGGCGACCCCATGCCCGAAGAGCTGGGCGCCCTGCGCGTCCCGCTCGCCGCCGTCCTGGTCGGCGTCGACCAGGCGGCCGAACCCGACGCCCTGCTGGGCCTGCTGGACCGGCTCGCCCAGCAGGGGGCCCGCCTGCTCCTGGTCTTCCGCCGCAGCGGCGGCCGCGCGGCCCAGGCCGCCGAATCCTTTGTCCAGCGCCCGCTGCGCGACCGCTGGACCCGGCTGCACCACGAACTCGAACGCATCGTGGACGAGTTGGGACCCGCACTCGAAGAGCGACGCGACCGCGTCCTGCCGGACCCCGGCACCCGGCCCCTGCTGGACCAGGCCGAGGCCGGCGTACGGCGCACCCGGATGCTGCGCGCCTGGGTCGCCCACACCCCCGAACGCGAGCGCGAACCCCGGCGCGCCGACCTGATGTTCACCTTCGAGGACGCCGCCGAACGCCGCCGCCGGCGTCTGGAAGAGGCACTCTCGGCCCTCGACGCCCGGCTGCGCCGCCGCGGGGAACTCCTCGGCCGCGTCACCGCCGAGTGGCCGCTGTGCCGGGAACGGGCCACGGCCCAGGGCGACCGGGTCATGGAGGCCTACCGGCTCTACGAACGCGCCCTGTCGCTGCTGCGGCAGACCCCTTGCGACGTGGACCTGGCGGAGAGCGCCGTCGAAGGGTTCATCGGATTCTGCTCCGGCACCGCACCCGGGAAGGAGGGCGCCCCATGACCTCGTGCATCCGGCCCGGCTGCGCGGGCCACATCATGGGCACCGGCTACTGCGACACCTGCGGACACCGGCACCAGGAGCCGCGGACCGAGCCACCGCCCTCGCAGCCCGGCCCCGGCAGCGAGGAGCCCCCCGGCCCGCAGCCCACCCATGCCGTCGCCGGGGTCGGCGAGCTCGACCAGCACGGACTGGTCCGGCTGCCCGACGTCCCGGTCCCCGAGGGCGGGCTCGTCGAGGACCCCCGGCCGCCCACCGGGGGCCGCCCGTGCGGCGCAGGCGGCTGCACCATGACCATCGGCATCGGCTACGGCGGCCAGAGCGCCCGCGCCACCGGCCGCTGCCCGCGCTGCGGCACCCCCTACTCCTTCCTGCCCCTGCTGAACAAGGGCGACGTGGTCGCCGGCCACTACCGGGTCCTCGGCTGCCTGGCCCGCGGCGGCCTCGGCTGGATCCACCTCGCCGAGGACACCCGCGCCGACGGCTACCGCGTCGTCCTCAAGGGGCTGATCGACGTCCACGACGCCCTCGCCCGCCGCAACGCCGTCGAGGAACGCCGCTCGCTCACCGACCTGCACCACCCCGACATCGTCCGCATCATCACCTACGCCGAACATGAGGTCAGCGGCAGCTCACCCACCGGCTACCTGGTCATGGACTACATCGGCGGCCGCTCCCTCCAGCAGCTCTTCGCCGCCGAGGACACCGAGCGGATCTTCCACGGCCGCCCTCGCCTCGACCACGTCCTCACCTACGGCTGCAAGATCCTCGGCGCCCTGCAGTACATGCACGAACGCGGGCTGCTCTACTGCGACATGAAACCCGCCAATGTCATCCACTTCGGGCGGGCCGTCAAGGTCATCGACCTCGGCGCGGTCCGCGCGATCGGCGACCGCGGCTCCGCCTACGTGTACACCGCGGTCTTCGCCCCGCCCAAGGAGGAGCTCGACAGCCGCGGCTGGCACGTCGACAGCGACCTCTACACCGTCGGCAGGACCCTGCAGGACCTGTACGAGGGCGCCGAGCCGGCCCGGGGCCTGGCCCCCGACTCCTTCCGCCGCCTCATCGAGCGCGCCACCCACGCCGAACCCCGCGCCCGGTTCCGCTCGGCGGCCGAGATGTCCCGTCAACTCTGGGAAGTGCTGCGCGAGTTCCGCTCGCTGCAGTTCGGGGAGCAGCTGCCCGAGAGCTCCACCCGGTTCCGCGCCACCGAGGCCAGCCTCGACGCCGGACTCGGCGCGATCCCCGCCCTGGACCACTGGACCGGCCGCCCCGGCGGTCTTGACGTATCCCCGCCCCCGGCCGCCGAGGTCGCCGGCGCCCTCCCGGAGCCGGTCCCCGACCCCGATGACGGCGCGGCCCTGCTGCTGGACACCTTCCCGCCCGACGCACCCGACCGGGTCGCCCGGCAGTGGCCCCGCGAATCCCGCCTCGGCACCCCCGAGACCGCGCTGTGGCTGTGCCGCGCCTACCTCAGGCGAGGCGAGCAGAGCGAGGCCGAGAGCTGGCTGGCCGAGGCCGCGACCCAGCTCGGCGAACGCGCCGCCGCCTACGACTGGCGGATCGCCTGGCACCGCGGCGTCCTGCACCTGAGCAGGGCCGAGGTACGGGAGGCCGGCAGCTGCTTCGAGGCCGTCTACCGGGCCCTGCCCGGCGAATACGTGCCCAAGCTCGCCCTCGGCTACTGCGCCGAACACGGCGGCGACCGGCGCACGCCCCACGCCATGCGGTTCTACGAGGCCGTGTGGGCACGGGACTTCGCCCACACCGCCGCCGCCTTCGGCCTGGCCCGCGGCCACCTCCTGGCCGGCGACCGGGACGCCGCCGTACACGTCCTCGACGACGTCCCCACCACCTCCCGCCACTACGACGCCGCCCGCATCGCGGCCGTACGGATCCGGGCCGGCATCCTGCACGGCCACCCCCCGACGACAGCCGATCTGCGGGACGCGGACCGGCGGCTGCCCGAGCTGCGCCTGGACGGCGGCGCCGCCGACGGCGAGTCACGGGCCCGGCTGGTCGCCGAGGTCCGCGAGAACGTCCTGCACTGCCGTCCGGAGCAGGGCTGGGGGTCCGACTTCCCCGCCGGCGAGCTGCTCGGCTCCGACGCCGAGGACACCCTGCGCGTGCTGCTGGAGCAGTCCTTCCGGCACCTGGCGGCCCAGGCGCGTACCGCGGGTGAACACGGACGGCTGCTCGACCTGGCGCACGCCGTGCGGCCCATGACCACGTTCTGAGCACGCGGCACACACACGAGCCCACAGGGCAGCGAGGGGGACGCAGGCCATGAGTGCGGCCGGGAACGCAGAGCACGCAGAGCACGCCGAGAACGCAGAGAACACAGAGAACACAGAGAACACAGAGGGCAGCGTCGAGGTGACCCTCGCGGTCGGTCAGCAGAAGGAACTGCCCGCCGTACCCACCGCGGCCGGGCAGCCGCACGGCCGCGAGATGTACGCCATCCTGGAGATCGGCGTCAGGGGCAACGGTGCCCCGGGGATCGCCGGCGGGCCCGCCCACGGGTCCGGACCCGTCCTCGCCGAGGTGCTGATCGTCGACACCTCCCGCTCCATGCTCCACCCGGCCGCCAAACTGCACGCCGCCAAGGACGCCACGGCCGCCGCGATCCGGCTGCTGCCCGAGGGCACGGCCTTCGCCGTGCTCTCCGGCCGGTTCGACGCCACCGTGGTCCACCCCGGGCCCGGCCGGGCGACGATGGCCGTCGCGGGGCCCGCCGAGTGCGAGGCCGCCGAGCGTGCCGTACGGATCCTGGAGGCGGACGGCGGCACCGCCATCGGCACCTGGCTCGACCTGGCCCGGCGGCTGCTCAAACAGCAGTCCGCGCCGATCAAGCACGTCCTGCTGCTCACCGACGGGCGCAACGAGCACGACCACCGCAGCGCCGTCCGGCTGGACACCGTGCTCGACGCCTGCGAGGGCCGGTTCGTCTGTGACGCCTGGGGGATCGGCGACGACTGGGACGCCGACCTCCTGCTCGGCATCGCCCGGCGACTGCACGGCCGGGCTGGCGCGGTCCGCGACGCATCCGAACTCCCCGCCGCGTACGAGGAGTTGATGAGCGGCCTGCTGGGTACGGCCGTTCCCGAGCTGCGCATCAAGCTCACCCCGACCCCCGGCACGGTGATCCGCCAGGTCAAGCAGGTGGTGCCGATCGAGCAGGATCTCCTCGCCACCGGCGCCGGGTTCGGCGAACGCGGCGCCGAGTACGTCACCCGGGCCTGGGGCGAGGAGATCCGGCACTTCCAGGTCGTCCTGACCGCCGACCCGACCGGCCACGAGACCGGCGAGGACCTCCAGCTCGCCGCCGTGGAGGTGGTCGTACCCGACTTCGGGCGCACCGTACGGCTGCCCGCGCCGCGGCCGGTCCTGGTCCGCTGGACCGACAACCCGCTCGACGCCTCCCGGCAGCATCCCGGGGTCCGCCGCCACGAGCTGTACCAGCAGGCGAGCGCCGCCGTGGCCCGGGCGCACCGGGCCTGGCTGCGCCGCGCGGAGGGCCGGGCGACGGCGGACCGGGAACTCGCCCGGGCGCTGGCGCTGGCCGCGGAACTGGGCGACGCGCCCCTGCTGGACGAACTGCGCCGGATCGAGGCCGCGCCGGGCACGGGCCGGGTCCGCGACGGTCTCAAGGACGTCGACTGGCAGCACCTGATCCTCTCCACCGCCATGACCACGCCACCGCGGCAGCCGGCCGCCGGTGCACCCGCCGCCCATCCGCCCGCGGCGGGTCCGTCGGCCCCGCCCGGCCCCGACGAACTCATCGAGTGCCCGGGCTGCCGTTGGATCGGCCCGGCGGACTCCGTGTACTGCGGGGGCGACTGCGGGCGATTGCTGAAGGGGGCCTCATGAGAGCCGCCACGGGTGCGAGTGCCCCCGTACCCCGCCTCCTCGGCCGTCTCCCGGGTGTGGGGCGGCGCCCGCCGGACGAGGGCAGTACGACCGCCCTTGACCTCGCCGTGCGCCGCCGGCTGCTGCTGGCCCTGTCGGCCCTGCTGACCCTGTCCCTGTTCCTCTCCTACGACGGCGTGCACGGCGACGCGAACCCGCTGCGCACCTCCAGCGCCCCCGCCGTCCTCGCCATCGACACCGCGCTGTACGCGCTCGACGAGGCGCAGGCGGACGCCACCGCGACGCCCCCGTCCCTCAGCGAGTTCCAGAAGCAGATCTCGGTGGCCGCGCAGAGCCTCTCCCGGGCCGCCGCCGGCGACGTGGGCGGCCCGGCGGGCCGGCAGGCCGTACAGACGGTCTCCGGACTGATCACCGGGTACACCGGCATGGTCCAGAAGGCCCAGGCGGAGCCCGCGGGAAGCGTGTTGCGGGAGGCCTACCTCAGTTACGCGACCAGTCTCCTGAAGGCCGGCGACGCCGGCATCGAGGCCCGGCTGCGGGAGTTGCAGCGCGAGCAGCTGGCGGCGGTCGGGCGGCAGACCTCCTTCGGGCCGCTGCTGTGGCTCGGCTGGAGCGTGGCCGCGCTGCTCGTCCTCGCCCTCGGCGCGGCCCTGGCGGAGACGCAGCTCTTCCTGCGCCGCCGGTTCCGGCGCAGGTACAACCGTCAACTCATCGCCACGGGCGCCCTGTCGGCCGCAGGGTTCGGGGCGCTGCTGATGTTCACGGTGTGGACCCACCAGGGCATGGCGGACACCCGCACCCTGCTCGACGGGGCGTCGCCCGGCCCGGACATACCCGACGCGGGGCGGCACACCGCCTCGTACCTGGCGCACACCGGCTTCCGCGCGGCGGCCTCGGTGTGGATCGTGATAGGAGGCGTTCTGCTCATGGTGCTGACCGAGGCGGGGCTCAGGCCGCACATCAACGACTACCGGTTCAGGCCCCGGTGAGCGCGCCCGGCAGCGGCCCCGCGACGGCCGCACCCGGCGCCCGGCGCCGCCTCTTCAGGCACCCCGCGCGCGTGCTCACCGTGGTGGCGAGCTGCCTGGCCGTGCTGGTGCCGGCCGTCGTGGTGGGCGTACACGCGATCAGGCAGGAACCGACCGTCACCCTGCTGGCCAACTGGACCGGCCAGGACGCGCGGCACTTCCGGGACGCGGTGATCGCCCCCTTCGAGCACAAGCAGCACATCCACGTCGACTACCAGGGCAGCTCCGCCGAGAGCCAGGTGCTCAGCGCCGACGTGGAGGCCGGAACACCGCCCGACGTGGTGGTGCTCACCGGCCCGGGCGAACTCGCCGACTACGCCGGGCGGGGGCAGCTCTTCCCCGTCGAAGACCTCGTCCCCGAGGGCGCGTTCAGCACGTCCTGGGCCACGCCGCTGAACGGGCACGTGTACTGGTTCCCGCTCAAGGCCGACGTCAAGAGCATCGTCTGGTACCCGGGGGGCACCACCGACCGGCAGCTGGACGAGGCCAGGGGCCGGCCGGACCAGTGGTGCCTGGGCATGGGATCCGGAGCCACCAGCGGCTGGCCCGGCACGGACTGGATCGAGGACATCCTCCTGCAGCAGTCCGGCCCGCGGATCTACCAGCGGTGGGCGCGCGGTCTGCTGCCCTGGCAGTCCAAGGAGGTGGAACGGGCCTGGCGGACCTGGGGTGACCTGGTCGGCGCGGAAGGGTCCCGGGACCTCGTGGCGCGGGCCCTGAAGACCGAGTACCAGGACGTGTCCCAGTTGGTCACGCAGCGGCCGCGGCAGTGCATGCTGGAGCACCAGGCGTCCTTCGTCCGCACCTACCGGCCCTGGAAGGACGCGCACGGCAGCTACCGGCCCTCGTACCGGCTGATCCCCGGCGCGAGCGCCAGGAACACCTGGGAGGTCTCCGGCGACCTGGTGGCCCTGCTGCACGACACCCCCGAGGCGCGGCAGCTGATCCGCCACCTCGCCTCCGCCGACGCCCAGCAGGCCTGGAACGCCACGGAGTCCGGCTTCTCCGTGGACGCCCGGGCGCAGCCGGCCGCCGGCCCCACCGGCTCCTGGCACCGCTCCCTGGCCGGCACCCTGCTGGGCAGGAAGGCGGTGCACTGTTTCGACGCCTCCGACGCCATGCCGCCCGCCGTCCGCGACGCCTTCGCCCAGGCCACCATCGACTTCCTCGCCGACCCGCACGACCTGGACGGCCTGCTGAAGAACCTGGACAGCCTCAGGAGCGACGAGGAACTGACCTGGCTGCCGTCGGTCTGCGACCACGGCACCTGAGCCCGACGGGGCCGGGGCGGAACCGGGTGCAGGCCGACGGCGAGGAGGTGGCTCAGGCCCGGCTCCAGGGAAGCTTCAGCCCCCGTCCCTGCGCCCGTCCCGCCTCGGCGGCCGGGCGGCGGGTGGCCGGGTCCAGCGCGTTGTCGCCGATCGCCGCCTGCGACGCCCCGTCCGGCGTGACGACCACGACCGCCACGGCACCTGAGCCGGACGGGCCGGGGCGGAACCGGGTGCAGGCCGACGGCGAGGAGGTGGCTCAGGCCCGGCTCCAGGGAAGCTTCAGCCCCCGTCCCTGCGCCCGTCCCGCCTCGGCGGCCGGGCGGCGGGTGGCCGGGTCCAGCGCGTTGTCGCCGATCGCCGCCTGCGACGCCTCGTCCGGCGTGACGACCACGACCTCGGCCCCCCGGGCGCGCAGCTCCTCGACGACCCGCTCCAGCGGCTGCTCGCTGGGGAACGGCTCGGTGGCCCCCAGCGGCACGATCACCAGCACCCGGTCCGCGCCGCCCGCGTAGTCGGCATTGGCGACGGACCGCACCGCGCCGTCGACGTACCGGCGCCCGCCGATCGTCACCGGCGGCCACACACCCGGCACGGCACAGCTCGCCGCGACGGCGTCGACCAGGGGCACGCCGGAGTCCTTGTCGAAGACGCGCGGCTCCCCGCTCTCGGCGTCCACGGCGACGACCTTCAGCGCACGGTCCGGCCAGCCGTGGGACGGCAGCCGCGACTCGATCACCGCGCGCCGAACCGCCTCCGGCACGGTCCGAGCCTCGAGCGCCACCTGTCCGACCGCGCGCCGCAGCTCCGGCACCGAGGCGGCGGAGCCCGTCGCCGCGCCGATCTCCGCGGCGAACTTCTCCAGGTCCATCTCGGCCATGATCTCGGCGGCCTGCAACGCGGGATCCACCTGCCGGGCGTACAACTCCTCCAGCCCCAGCCCGCTGCCCACCTGTGCGGCGACGGTCGCCCCCGCGGAGGTCCCGAGCAGGAGATCGGCCGCGGTCACGTCCTGCCCGGTGCCGGCGAGCCCCGCCAGCAGCCCGGTGGTCCAGGCGATCCCGCCCACACCGCCGCCGCCCAGCACCAACGCCTCGGTCATGTCAGCTCCTTGAAGTCCGTCCTATCGGCTTTTTGCCGCGGGCGTGCCGGACGTGCCGGTCAGGGCGCCCGCTCGTAGCCTGAAGTGGACGCCGACGCCCATGGAACGGGACGCGGGTACGGGGACGGGAGGTTGCCTCATGAACAGGCGCTGGACCGCCCGTCTGGCCCTGCTGGCGGGCGCGGCGGCGGTGGCGGTGCTGCTGGTCTTCGCCGGACTCGGCAGCGTCGTACTCCTGGCGGTGGGAGCGGCCGGGCTGGTACTCACGGTGGCCGGGGTCTGGTGGCTGCTGACCCGCACCGGGTGGACGAGGGCGCTGGCCGTGCTGCTGACGGTCGCCACCCCGCTCACCGTCCTCACCTGGTACGCGACCGCCGGGCTGCTGTGGGTCGTGCTGGTCTCGCTCGGCCTGTGGGCGCTCGCCGTCCTTGCGGGCCGGGCCGCACTCGTCGACGACACCGCACCGGGGATGCCGGAGCGTGCCGTCGGCCGGGCCCGGCGGCCTTTCCTGATCATGAATCCGCGTTCCGGCGGCGGAAAGGTCGAGGAGTTCCGCCTGGCGGAGCGCGCCAGGGCCCTGGGCGCGGAGGTCGTCGTGCTGGACCCGGCCGACCACCAGGACGTGACCGAGCTGGCGCGACGGGCCGTTGCGCAGGGCGCCGACCTGCTCGGCGTCGCGGGCGGCGACGGTACGCAGGCGCTGGTCGCCGCGGTGGCCGCGGCGCACGACATCCCGTTCGTGGTGATCAGCGCCGGCACCCGCAACCACTTCGCCATGGATCTGGGCCTGGACCGGCAGGATCCTTCGACCTGTCTGGACGCGCTGACCGACGGCGTCGAGCTCCGCGTCGACCTCGGCCGCATCCGCGCGGGACGGCGGCCCGCGGACGCCGGCGCGGAGCGCGTCTTCGTCAACAACGCCTCGTTCGGCGTGTACGCGGCCGTGGTGCAGAGTCCCGCCTACCGCGAGGACAAGGCCCGCACCACCCTGGAGCTGCTGCCGGACCTGCTGACCCACCACGGCGGCGCGCATCTGACGGTCCGTGCCGGTGCCCGGCTCCCGGACGATCCCCAGGCCGTCCTGGTGAGCAACAACCCCTACCTGAGCGGCGACCCGGCGGGACTGGGGCGCCGGGAGCGGCTGGACTCCGGCCGACTGGGAGTCCTGGCCGTCGAGGTCGGCACCGCGGCGGAGGCGACGGAGCTGCTGCTGCGCGGTGAGCGCAGCCGCGGACTGACCGCTGTCACCGCCCGCGAGGTCGTCATCGACGCCGACGCCCCCGTCATCCCGGTCGGCGTCGACGGCGAGGCCCTGATGCTGCCCACCCCGGTGCACTGCCGTCTCGCGCCCGGCGCCCTGCGCGTCCGCGTGCCGCGGCACCGCCCCGGAGCGCCGCGCGCCGCCCCGCCGATGGACTGGCGCAGGGTACGGCGTCTGGCCCTGACGATGGGACGGGCCGCGGCAGGACGCGACGCCGCCTGACCGCGGTCAGGGTTCCCCGGGTCCGGGGCCGGGGCCGGATTCGGGCAGGGTCGTCCACTGTGCTCCGGTGCGCAGGCGGAAGGCGGCGACGGCGGCCTCCACGGTGGGGAAGAAGTGGTCCGGGACCGGCGCCAGGCCGGAGTCCGCTTCTCCTCGGGCAGGGCGTTCGGGCCGTGTGCAGCCCGCAGTTCGGCGGCCCGGGCGGCAAAGAGCCCGACCGCCGGATCGACGCCGAGGGCCGCCACGACGTCCGGGGCGGACCGCGCGCACCAGGCCTCCTGCGACGCCCGGGACCTTGCCCCGGCGGAATCCGGCTGCACCGTCATCGCCCTGCCTCCGATCCGGGCCGGTCGCGTCCCGGTCTGTCAGCTCCGGCCGCGCTTCTTCCCCGCCGGCTGCCCTCGGCCGGCTCTGCGTCTGTCCTTGGCCGACGGATGGCGTGCCGCATACGGATCGGCCGGGACACCGGAGGGTGCCTCCTGCTCCAGCTCCCGCCGGGCGGCCAGGAGGTCCTTGCGCGCCTCCTCGCTCACCTCGGGGTAGCGGGGGTCGATGTCCATCAGCGTGTGCCCGAGGATCGCCGCCGTGCAGATCCGCGCGAACCATTTCCGGTCGGCCGGTACGACGTACCAGGGAGCCCATGCCGTACTGGTCGCCGAGAGCATCTCGGAGAACGCCTTCTGGTACTCGTCCCAGTGGCGCCGCTCCCGGACGTCGGCCGCGGAGAACTTCCAGTTCTTCTCCGGCAGGTCGATCCGCTTCAGGAAACGGGTGCGCTGCTCCTCCTCGGACAGGTTCAGGAAGACCTTCACCACCTTGAACCCGTTGTCCGTGAGGTAGCGCTCCCACTCGTTGATCTCGCGGTAGCGCCGCGCCCAGACGTCCGGGCCGCGCGCCCGGTCCGGCAGCTTCTGCCGCACGAGGTTCTCGGGGTGCACGCGGACGACGAGGACCTCCTCGTAGTGGGAGCGGTTGAAGATGGCGATCTCGCCGCGCGAGGGCAGCCGCCGGCCGTAGCGCCACAGGTAGTCGTGGTCCAGTTCCTCGGCGGAGGGCACCTTGAAGCTGCTCACCTTCACACCCTGCGGATTGACGCCGCTCATCACGTGCCGGATCGTGCCGTCCTTGCCCCCGGCGTCGAGTGCCTGGAGACACAGCAGGACGCCGTAGGTGTCCTGGGCGGCCAGCCGTTCCTGGTACTCGGCCAGCAGAGCCACCCCGCTGCGCAGCAGCTCGACGCTCTCCCGTTTCTTCAGACCGGCCTTGTAGCGGGGGTCGAAGTCCCGGCCCAGGCGCACCTTCGAACCCGGTGCCACCCGCAGTGGCCCGATGAAGTCCGCGATGCGTGCGGCTCGCTCGTCCACCCGCCCATTCTCCGGTCGCCCGGACAAGATCGCCCCCTGAGGCCGAGGCCGGGAACCCAGGTCAGCCGGTGTGCCCTAGAGCCAGCCCCGTCGCTTGAAGATCACGTACAGGCTGACGCACACCACGCCCATCAGCCCGATCGCGAACGGGTATCCGAACCCCCAGTGCAGCTCCGGCATGTGGTCGAAGTTCATGCCGTAGATCGTCCCGACGAGCGTGGGGGCGAACAGGATGGCCGCCCACGACGAGATCTTCTTGACCTCCTCGTTCTGCTCGAACCCCGCCTGGGCCAGGGCCCGCATCTCCGCGTTCTGCTGCTGGGTGACCAGGGTCGCGTTGACGGTGAGGATCTCGGTGAGGGCCTGGCGGAAGCCGTCGACGCGTTCGCTGATGTGGGTGACGTGGTCGGCGACGTCCCGCAGATAGCGCTGGAGTTCCTCGTCGGTCTCGTACTTGGCGAAACCGGCCATCAGGCCGTGCAGCATGCCGACCAGCGGGCGGGTGGCGCGCTGGAACTCGACCATTTCGCGGGAGAGTTCGTAGATACGGCGGGAGACCTCGGGGTCGCCGCGGAAGACCTCGGTCTCGATCTCGTCGATGTCGTTCTGGACGCCGGAGACGACGGGTGCGTAGCCGTCGACCACCGCGTCGAGGATCGCGTACAGGA
This sequence comes from Streptomyces cellostaticus, assembly GCF_001513965.1. Lineage (GTDB taxonomy): Bacteria > Actinomycetota > Actinomycetes > Streptomycetales > Streptomycetaceae > Streptomyces > Streptomyces cellostaticus. The sequence continues at coordinate 307,380 of NZ_KQ948020.1, forward strand.
CCGCCTCCGGGCCCAGCTTGAGCAGCTCGGGGGAGTCCTCCAGGCGGCGGCGGACCGCGGACAGGTCGGTGGCCGCGCCGTGCCGGACGGTGATGACGAAGTCGGGGCCGACGAACACGTGCAGCTCGCCGAAGTCGACCTCCTCCGGTGCGTCGAGGTAGCGGGCGGCACGCAGGACGACGAAGAGCGTGTCGCCGTACCGCTCCAGCTTCGGCCGCTGGTGTGCCTCCATCGCGTCCTCGACCGCGAGCGGGTGCAGGTCGAACTCGGCGGCCAAGGAGAGGAGTTCGGCCTCCGTGGGCCGGGCGAGGCCGATCCACGCCATGCCGGCGGGCTGCTCGCGCAGCTCGCGGTAGGTCTCGGCGAGGCCGGCGGGGGCGGCGAGGCGGACGCCGTCGCGGTACAGCGCCGCCTGGACCACGCGCGCCGTGTCGGCCGGCTCCGGGGACCGGGTGGTGGCGGGCTCGGCGGCCGGCTGCGGCGCGGGCAGGGCACGGCGCCAGACGGGCTTGCGGCCTCCGTTGCGGCCGCCTCCGTTGCCCTTGCCGCCGCCGTTCCTGCCGCCCACGGCGCTCGCGCCGTTCGCGGCGGCAGGGGCGTTCCCGGCCTTCGCGGTGCTGCCCGGGGTGCCGGAGGCCTCGGCGGTCTTCGCGGTGGGGCGGGCGGGGCGCTCGGACATCGGCTCCCTCTCGGTCGAGCCTGCGTACGGCGTGATCACGCAGCGGGTACGAGCAGGATATCGGGGGCATACCCGGCAGGCGCCCGGAACCGGTGCAGGGTTCGGTGAGAGTTGCGGACAGGAGGTGTCCGCAAGCCCCGTTAACGTGCGGGCATGACGAAGAGCAGTGCAGCCGTGGCCCCCCTCCTGGACACCCGCGCCCTGAACCGTGCCACCCTCGCCCGGCAGCTCCTGCTGCGCCGCTCCCCGCTGTCCGCGGCGGACGCCGTACGGCACCTCCTCGGCCTCCAGGCGCAGAACGTCAAGCCGCCGTACTACGCCCTCGCCGCCCGCCTCGACGGCTTCGCCCCGGAGCAGCTGTCCGCGCTCATGGCCGGCCGCGAGGTCGCCCGGATCGTCACCCTGCGCTCCACCCTGCACACCCACACCGCCGAGGACTGCCTGACCCTCAGGCCGTTCGTCCAGCCCGCCCGGCACCGGGAGCTCACGAACTTCCGCAAGGGCCTCGACGGCGTCGACCTCGACCGGCTGGCCGCGCTCGCCCGCGACCTGGTGGAGGCCGAGCCCCGCACCATGGCCCAGCTGCGCGAGGCGCTCGGCGCCGAGTGGCCGGACGCCGACCCGCAGTCCCTCGGTGTCGCCGCCCGCTGCCGGCTGCCCCTGGTCCAGGTCACCCCGCGCGGCCTGTGGGGCCGCAGCGGCCAGGTCGCCCTCACCACCGCCGAGCACTGGCTGGGCCGCCCCGCCGAACCGGCCCCGGCACCGGATGCCGTGGTCCTGCGCTACCTCGCCGCGTTCGGACCCGCCTCCGTCAAGGACATGCAGACCTGGGCCGGACTCACCCGGCTCCGGGACGCCTTCGAGCGCCTGCGCCCCCGGCTGCTCACCTTCCGGGACGCGAACGGGGTCGAACTGTTCGACCTGCCCGACGCGCCCCGCCCCGACCCCGCGACCCCGGCCCCGCCCCGCTTCCTCCCCGAGTCCGACAACCTCCTCCTCTCCCACGCCGACCGCACCCGTGTCGTACCGCCCGAGTACCGGGGCCGCAGCTGGCAGGGCAACCAGGCCCTCCGCACCCTCCTGGTCGACGGCTTCCTGGCCGGCCTGTGGAAGCAGGACGGCGACATCCTGGTCATCGAGCCCTTCGGGACACTGACCAAGACCCAGCGGGAGGATGTGAGGGAGGAGGGCGCCCGGATGCTGGCGACCATGCACCCCGGGACGTCGTACGACATCCGGTTCGGCACCGTCGTACGGCGGTGAGCCCGGCGAGGACGCGTCTACAGTCGGGGCCATGGAACTGCGGCAGCTCACCTACTTCGTCGCCGTCGCCGAGGAGTTGCACTTCGGGCGGGCGGCCGAACGGCTGCACATCGTGCAGTCGGCCGTCAGCCAGCAGATACAGCGGCTCGAACGGGAGCTGGGCGCCGAGCTGTTCGACCGCTCGCCGCGCCGGGTACGGATGACGGCGGCGGGGGAGCGGCTGCTGCCCGAGGCACGGGCGGTGCTGGCGGCGGCGCAGAAGGCGCGGGCTGCGGTGGCCGAGCCCGCGGGGCTGCGCCTCGGCACCAGCACCGGGCTCGGCGCCCACCTGGACCGGGTGCTCGCCGCGTTCGCCGAGCGGGCACCGGACGTGCCCGTCGAACTGCTCTCCCTGCCGGCCTCCGAGCGGCTGACCCGGGTCGCGGCCGGCCGGCTGGACGCCGCCTTCGTCCGGTCGGCCGAACCCCCGCCCGGCGTACGGGTGCTGCCCCTGTGGCCCGACCCGCTGGTGGCCGCCCTTCCGGCCTCGCACCCCCTGGCCGGCCGCCCGGACATCGACCTGGCCGACCTCGCCGGGCTGCCTCTCGCCCTCACCCCGCGCCGCAACAACCCCGCCCTGGTGGACCTCGTCGTCGGCGCCTGTCACGCGGCCGGGTTCGAGCCGGTGCCGGGACCTGTCAACGGCTCCCTCCAGGACACCCTCGCCACCATCGGCTCCCGCCCCCTGTGGACGGTCGTCTACGCCTCCCACGCGCGCGTGCTGCACACGCCACGCGTGGCCTACGTTCCGTTCCGCGCACCCGGTCTCGCCCTGTCCACAGGCCTCGCCGTGTCCGCCGCAGCCCCCACCCCGCACCTGGAGAAACTACTGCTGGCCTGCAACGATCACGAACGCTGATCGTTGCGGTCGCGATCTGCTTCTTGGTCGGCGGCCCGCCGCGCGATGGACTGTTCCCACAGGCGGTCACCAGGGACCGCAGGGACACAGGGAGTCAGTCATGCCGATCGTCACCATCCAGCAGGGCCCCCGCGACACCGAGCTGAAGCGGGACCTCGTCAAGCGGGTCACCGACGCCTTCGTGGACGCGTACAAGATCCCGGCGGAGAGCGTGCAGGTGTGGATCCACGAGGTGCCGGCGGACAGCTGGGGCGCCGCCGGGAAGCTCACGGCCGACAAGTAGCCCCCTACGGGGCGGGGCGCATGGAGAGGGAGGCGTTGCGGGCCGCTCGTGGTGGCTCGCAACGCCCCCCTGGTATCTACCTGAGGGGTGCTCAGGTGTCCTTCTTCCGGGTTACGAGTTGACCTGCGCGGTCACCAGGTCCGAGAAGGTGGTCAGCCGGGAGTACACACCCGGGTAACCGGCCTCCGCGCACCCCTCGCCCCAGGAAGTGATCCCTGCCAGGACGCCCCCGATGAGCAGGGGACCGCCGCTGTCGCCCTGGCAGGTGTCTGTGCCGCCGGACGTGTATCCGGCGCAAACCATGTCGGTCTGGACGAAGTCCGAACCGTAGGAGCTCTTGCAGCTGGAGTCGGCCACGACGGGGACGGTCGCGGTCCGCAGCTGGTTGGAGGAGCTGCCGTTCTCCGAGGTGGTGCCCCAGCCGAGGATGCGGGCCGTGGTGCCGGCCGCGTACACGCTGGTCTGGGAGGAGGAGACGTACGACGCCGGGGTGTACGACATCGCCGTCGACAGGGTCAGCACCGCCACGTCGTGGCCGTTGGTGGCGTCGGTGTAGTCCGGGTTGATCCAGATCTTGGCGACCTTGCTGACCGTGCCGTTGGTGCCGTTCAGGTAGGTCCGGCCGCCGACCACGCGGACGTTGCCGGCCGACTCGCCGACCATGCAGTGCGCGGCCGTCACGACCTTCTTGGCGGCCACCAGGGTGCCGCCGCAGAACTGGTTACCGGACGCGTCCGTGATCTGCATCATGAAGGGGTACGCCGTGGTGGTGGTGGTCGTACCGCCCACGATGGGCTGGGGCGCGGCGGTCGCCGTGGGGGAGGCGACCAGCGCGGTCGCCGCGGCGGCGGCGGTGGCCACCAGGGTCGCGGCGGTCTGTCTGGCACGTCTGAGCCCGAACATGAGTCTCCTCAGTGGGGTTGCCGGTGGGGGGTCGCGCGGGTGGGGGGTGTGCACGGGGGTCGCGGGACCGACCCCCGTGTGCCCGGGCGAGCGGCACGCCCTTTACGCTAGGACCCGGATCCCTCGGCTCCCAATGAGGGAACCCCCTAGGGGGTTGGGTGAGGGAAAACCCTCGGTCCGGCTCAGTTAACAAGGGCTGCGCTCAGCGCGCCCGTCGACCTGCCGCCAATCGGACGATGTCCACGCGCGATCGGATCCCCAGCTTGCGGTAGACCCGGGTCAGGGTCGCCTCCACCGTCTTGACGCTGATGAACAGCCGGGCGGCGATCTCCCGGTTGGTGGCGCCCTCCATGACCAGGGCGGCGACCTGACGCTCCATCGAGGCCAGGGCCGCCAGCGCGTCGAGCCCGTCCGGCGTGTCCGGCACGGCCAGGTCCTCGGGCTCGGGCTCCGGTGCGGTGAGGGCCTCGTCCACCTGGCGCAGCCAGGGCAGCGCCCGGCAGCGCCGGAACAGCCGGGTGGCCTCGTCGTACGCCGTCGCCCGGCGCGGGCCGCCCTCCGGCCGCCGGGCGCGCAGCTGGGCCAGCGCGAAAGCGGCCCGGGCCTCCTCCAGGCCGTAGCCGAGCTTGCCGAGCCGGTCCTGAGCGGACGTCAGCCGGTCGACGGCGGCCTCCAGGTCGCCGTGCGCCGCACGCACCAGGGCCTCCGCCCGGTCGAGCACGGCCAGCACGCTCTCCCGGCCGAGCCTGAGGGCGTGCTCGCGGCTGGCGTCGATGACGTCCTGCGCCTCGGCGGGTTCACCGATGCGGACCAGCGCCTCGGCGAGGTCGCCGTGCCAGCGCCCGCGCGCCGGGTCGGTGATGCCGAGGCCCAGCTCCAGGCGGCGCACCCGGCGCAGCGAGCGGACGGTGCCCGCCGGGTCGCCGGCCACCAGCTGGGCGTACCCGAGCGCGCCGAGCGCCCGGGACAGGTACATCTGGTCGCCGTCCTCCTCGGCGTGCTCCACCGCCTCCCGGGCGAGGGCCAGCGCCCGGTCCACGTCCCCGCCGGAGGCCTCGGCGAGCGAGGTGAGCATCGCCGAGGCGGTCTCGCCGATCCCGGAGTCGCGGGCGAGCCGCAGGCTGTCGCGGGCCAGTTCGAGGGCGCGGCCGCAGTGCCCGGTGCGCAGCTCGGTCTCGGCGAGGCCGCGCAGGAAGTGCACCTCGCTCTCCACCGAGCCGCGCCGGCGCACCTCGCGCAGCAGCGCGGTGACCGTCGCCCGGGCCTCGGTCAGCTGGTCGCCCATCACCAGCCAGCGGAACCGGGCACTGCCCGCGCCGTTGTGATGGCAGGCCACCCTCGGGTCCTGGGGCTCCTTCAGGGCGCGCTGGATGGTGCGGGGGGCCTCCGGATGGCCCATCAGGGTCTCGGTCTGCGCCTGGAAGGCGAGCGCGAGCAGTTCGGTGCGCCGGTCGGCGCCGCGCGCGGCCAGCCCGGCGGCGTGCGCGGCGGCCTCGCGGGCCTCGGTGAAGTCGCCCTCCACGATCAGCGCCCGCCACGCCAGCTGGTAGTGGACGAGGGCCAGCAGCCGCGGGTCGTCGCCGGCGTCGGCGAGGGCCTGCGGGAAGACGGCGTCGACCTCGGCCATGGTGTGGCCGGCCGTGTCGATGACGAGGATCCAGGCCCGCACCCGGTGCGCGGGCACACTCGCCCGGGACAGCACCTCGCGGGCGATGTCCCGGGCCAGGTCGACCTCGCCGGCGGTGATGGCGTCCTCCGCGGCCTGCAGGCGGCGCTCCTCCGGCCCGGGCGCACTGTCGGCGGGCGTGTGCCGGGCGGCGAGCAGCCCCAGCGGGGCGGCGACCGACGGGGCGCCCCGGTCCCGGGCGAGGGCGGCGGCCTCGGCGAGCCGGGCGGCGACCTCGGGGTCGGTGCCGGTGGTGGCGAGGGCCAGGTGCCGGGCCCGCTCGATCGGGTCGGAGGCCGCGGTGGACAGCGCGGCGTGCGCGGCCCGCCGCTCCTGGGCGGGCGCCTCCGCGTACAGCGCGGCGGAGATCAGCGGGTGCGCGAACCGTACGGCCGGCGCCTCGGACTCCGTGGCCAGCAGCCCGAGTTCGGCGGCCTGGGCGCACTCGGCCTCGGCGTTCTCCCGGCCGGCCGCGTGCAGCAGCGCCGGGGTGGGGCGGGCACCGGCGCTGGCCACCAGCAGGGTGCGGCGGGCCTCGACCGAGAGCATGTCCAGGCGGTTGAGCACCAGGGCGCGCAGCGAGGTCGGCACCGGCAGCGGCTCGCCCGGCCGGGGCGGGGTGCGGCTGTCGGCGAGGGCGCGGCCCAGCTCCAGGGCGAAGAGCGGGTTGCCGCCGCTGGTGCGGTGGATCTCGCGGACGGTGGAGCGGGTCAGGCCGCCGTGTCCGCGGTGGTCGAGCAACTGGGCCACCTGGGCGCGGCTGAGCGGTCCGAGCCGGACGGCGACGGTGTCCGGCGTGGACGCGCGCAGATGACGGTCGTACTCCTGGCTCTCGGGGCCCTCGGTGCGTACCGCGCACAGCAGCTGCACCGGGGTGCCTTCGAGGCGGCGGGCGGCGAAGCCGAGCAGTTCGGCGCTGGCCGGATCCAGCCACTGCAGGTCGTCGGCGACGATCAGGACCGGACCCCGGGCGGCGAGAGCGCGCAGCGCGGAGAGCACCGCGAGGCGCAGCGCGAGGCCGTCGCGCAGGAGGCTGGACTCGCCGCGGCCGGTGAGTGCCGACTCCAGGGCGGTGCGCTGGGCGAGGGGCAGCCCGGGGGAGACCTCGTCGAGGACCAGGCCGAGGAGGTCGGCGAGGGCCAGGAAGGGAAGGTGGGATTCGGACTCCGTGGCGGAGCAGCGCAACACGGTGCGCGCCCGGGCGCCGTATTCCTCGGCCAATGCCCGCAGGACGGTGGATTTCCCTATTCCGGCGGGGCCGTGCAGCAGCACACTGCCGCCCGAGGCGAGTCGGTCGCGTGCCGTCGCGAACAGGTCCTCGCGGCCGATGAGCAGGTCGGGGCGGCATCTGGCAGGCTCCTGGAAGTCCCGTCGCACGGTCACCGCTCCCCTCGTGTGTCGTGTCCGGGCCAAATTCTAGGCAACGATCCTTGAAATTCAGACGGAAGCCGTGGTGAGGGAAATAACAAACCGTCTCGCATAGGGAAATTCAAAGCGGCGCTGCATGAATGGGCAGGTTTCCTTACGGCAGCAGTCCCGCCCGGCGTGCCGCGGTCACCGCCTCCCCTCGTGTGTGCGCGCCCAGCTTCCGCATCGCGGAGCGCAGATACCCCTTCACCGTCTCCGGGCCGAGGCCCAGCCGCTCGGCCACGGCCGCGTTGGTGGCGCCCGCCGCCACCCAGGACAGCACGTCCAGCTCGCGCGGCGCCAGGCGTGTGCCACCGGCCGGGCGGGCCGCGGTCAGCAGCCCGCAGGCGGCGAGCAGTTCGGCGCGCAGGCCCGGGTCGGCGATCCGGGGCGCCAGCGCGCGCAGCGCCGCGTGCGCCTCGCGCACCTGCTCCCGGGCGGCCCCCGGGTCCTGGCGGCCGCCGGCCGGCTCCGGCCGGGCCGCCGCCAGCAGTCCCCGCGCCTCGTCCCGCACCACCAGCGCCTGCTCCACGTCCCGCGCCGCCGCCACCGCGGCGCCCAGCGTGCGGTCGCCCAGCGGCTGGGGCGAGCGCAGCGCGCCGTAGAGCACCCCGCGCACCCGGCGCCGCACCACCACCGGCACCGCGAGCACCGAGCGGATGCCCTCCGCCGCCACCGGCACGTCGTACTCGTGGGTGATCTGCCGGGAGCTGGAGTACTCGGTGACCGCGTACGGCCGGGCCAGCGCGACCGCCTTGCCGCCCAGCCCGTTGCCGGAGGTCACCGCGAGCGAGCGCAGGGCGGCGGTGGTCGTGCCGCTCAGCTCGCTGATGCGGATCTGCGGCCGGCCGGAGTCGACGACGCCGCCGAAGGCGACGGGAAGCCCCGTCGTGCGCCGCAGCCGGGCCAGCGCACCGCGTATCTCCACCGCCGCCACGGCCTCTGCTGCCACCTCATCGCTCCTTCGGTGCGGGCTCCTGTGTGCACCACACCCCCGTATGTGGGGACCACACCCCCGTTCGGGGGTAGTGAGACCCGCATCACGGATTAGACGATGCCGGAGAGCCGCCCGGCAATGGTCCGGAACATAGGAGGACAACCGATGACGACGGCGACCGAGCTGTTCCGCAGTGCCCGGGACTTCCTGCTGGAGCACCGCGAGGACTATGCCACCGCCTACGAGGGCTTCGCCTGGCCGCGGCCCCGGCACTTCAACTGGGCGCTGGACTGGTTCGACGCGATCGCCGACGGCAACGACCGGACCGCGCTGCACATCGTCGAGGAGGACGGCACGGAGACCCGCCTCTCCTTCGCCGAGATGGCCGAGCGCTCGAACCGGGTCGCGAACCATCTGCGCGCGCGGGGCGTCGCCGCCGAGGACCGCATCCTCGTGATGCTCGGCAACCAGAAGGAGCTGTGGGAGACCGCGCTGGCCGCGATGAAGCTGCGCGCGGTCGTCATTCCGGCCACCCCGCTGCTCGGCCCCGCCGACCTGCGCGACCGGGTCGAGCGGGGCCGGGTCGGGCACGTGCTCGTCCGGGCCGAGGACACCGCCAAGTTCGCGGACGTGCCCGGCGCCTACACCCGCATCGCGGTCGGCGGCCCGCCGGAGGAGGGCTGGGAGCCGTACGAGGACGCGTACACCGCCCCCGCCGAGTTCGTCCCCGACGGCCCCACCCTGGCCGACGACCCGCTGATGCTGTACTTCACCTCCGGTACGACCGCCCGGCCCAAGCTGGTCGAGCACACCCACACCTCGTACCCGATCGGCCACCTGGCCACCCTGTACTGGATCGGCCTCAGGCCCGGCGACGTGCACCTGAACATCTCTTCGCCGGGCTGGGCCAAGCACGCCTGGTCCAACCTGTTCGCCCCCTGGAACGCCGAGGCGACGGTCTTCATCCACAACTACACCCGCTTCGACGCGGCCCGTCTCATGGCCGAGATGGACCGTAACGGGGTCACCACCTTCTGCGCCCCGCCGACCGTGTGGCGCATGCTGATCCAGGCCGACCTGACCCAGCTCGCCACCCCGCCCCGCGAGGCCGTCGCCGCGGGCGAACCGCTCAACCCCGAGGTCATCGAGCAGGTCCGGCGGGCCTGGGGCGTCACCGTCCGGGACGGTTTCGGCCAGACCGAGACCGCCGTACAGGTCTCCAACAGCCCGGGCCAGCCCCTGAAGACCGGCTCCATGGGCCGGCCGGGCCCCGGCTACCGCGTCGAGCTCCTCGACCCGGTCACCGGCGCCCCCGGCGCCGACGAGGGCGAGATCGCCCTCGACCTCTCCGCCCGTCCGGTGGGCGTGATGGCCGGCTACCACGGCGACCCCGACCGGACGGCCGAGGCGATGGCCGGCGGCTACTACCGCACCGGCGACATCGCCGCCCGCGACGAGGACGGTTATCTGACCTACGTCGGCCGTGCGGACGACGTCTTCAAGGCCTCCGACTACAAGATCAGCCCGTTCGAGCTGGAGAGCGCGCTGCTGGAGCACGAAGCGGTCGCCGAGGCGGCCGTCGTGCCCGCGCCCGACGAGCTGCGTCTTGCGGTACCGAAGGCCTACGTCGTCCTCGCCGAGGGCTGGGAGCCCGGACCCGGCACCGCGAAGGTCATCTTCGAGCACTCCCGCGAGGTGCTGGCCCCCTACAAGCGCATCCGCCGCCTGGAGTTCGGTGCCCTGCCCAAGACCGTCTCGGGCAAGATCCGCCGGATCGAGCTGCGCGAGGCGACGGCCGCGGGCTCGGCCGAGGAGTACCGCGAGGAGGACTTCCGGTGAGCGAGTCGTCGTACACGCACGGGACGAGTGCGACCGTCCTGCTGGGGGACACCGTCGGTGCCAGCCTGGACCGGGCCGTCGCCGCCTGGCCGGACCGCGAGGCGCTCGTCGACGTGCCGTCGGGGCGGCGCTGGACGTACGCGCAATTCGGTGCGGACGTGGAGGAGCTGGCGCAGGCGCTGGTCGCCGGTGGGGTCACCAAGGGCGACCGGGTGGGCATCTGGGCGGTCAACTGCCCGGAGTGGGTCCTGGTCCAGTACGCCACCGCCCGCGTCGGGGCCATCATGGTCAACATCAACCCGGCCTACCGCACCCACGAGGCCGAGTACGTCCTGGGCCAGGCCGGGATCTCCCTGCTCTTCGCCTCCGTCAGCCACAGGACCAGCGACTACCGGGCGATGGTCGAGCAAGTGCGGGGCAGGTGCCCCGAGTTGCGCGAGGTCGTGTACATCGGCGACCCGAGCTGGGAGGCGCTGCTGCGGCGCGGGAGCGCCGGTGCCCCGTACGAGCGGCTGTCCTGCGACGACCCCATCAACATCCAGTACACCTCGGGCACCACCGGCTTCCCGAAGGGAGCCACCCTCTCCCACCACAACATCCTCAACAACGGCTATTTCGTGGGCGAGTTGATCGCCTACACCGAGCAGGACCGGATCTGCATCCCCGTGCCCTTCTACCACTGCTTCGGCATGGTGATGGGCAACCTGGCCGCGACCTCGCACGGCGCGTGCATGGTCATCCCCGCGCCGTCCTTCGACCCGAAGGCCACCCTGGAAGCGGTCCAGCAGGAGCGGTGCACCTCGCTGTACGGCGTCCCGACCATGTTCATCGCGGAACTGAACCTCCCCGACTTCGCGACGTACGACCTCTCCACGCTGCGCACCGGCATCATGGCGGGCTCGTCCTGCCCGGTGGAGGTGATGAAGCGGGTGGTCGCCGAGATGCACATGGAGGAGGTCGCCATCTGCTACGGCATGACCGAGACCTCCCCGGTCTCCCTCCAGACCCGCAGGGACGACGACATGGAGCACCGCACCGAGACGGTCGGCCGGGTCCTGCCGCACCTGGAGGTCAAGGTCGTCGACCCGGCCACCGGCAGCACGCAGCCGCGCGGCACGGCCGGCGAGCTGTGCACCCGCGGCTACAGCGTGATGCTCGGCTACTGGAACGAGCCCGAGAAGACCGCCGAGGCCGTGGACGCGGGCCGCTGGATGCACACCGGGGACCTCGCGGTGATGCGCGAGGACGGGTACGTGGAGATCGTCGGCCGGATCAAGGACATGATCATCCGGGGCGGCGAGAACATCTACCCGCGCGAGATCGAGGAGTTCCTCTACGCCCACCCGGGGATCAGGGACGTCCAGGTCGTCGGGGTGCCGCACGAGAAGTACGGCGAGGAGGTGCTGGCCTGCGTCATCCCGCGCGACCCCGCCGCCCCGCCCACCCTGGAGGACCTGCGCGCCTTCTGCCGGGACCGGCTCGCCCACTACAAGATCCCGAGCCGGCTCCGGATCCTCGACTCCTTCCCGATGACGGTCTCCGGGAAGGTGCGCAAGGTGGAGCTGCGGGAGAAGTACGGCCTGTGATCTCTCAGCCCGCGCCCGACTCGGACAGTTCCTGACCGGGGCCGTTCACCGGGGTCGGGGTGCCCGTGAGGTCGAGGACGAACAGCGGGACGCTCAGCGTGTCGGCGCGGGCGCGGGCCTCCTCGGCGTACCCGGACAGGGAGAAGTACACACACGCGGCCGACTCCGTCATGGCCGTCAGCCACAGGCACTCCACGTCCCGTGAGGAGGCCGGGCGCACGGCCGGGTCCACCTGGGCGACCAGGCCGTGCGCGGCGAGCCCGATCCCGGACGGGGGCCGCTGGTCGGCGCGGCGGATGTCCCGGTAGCCGAGCCAGCGCAGATAGAGCGCGGCCGCGGTGACGGCGTCCCGGGCGGTGCGGATGGTGAGGGGCCGGAAGGGGGCGCGGCGGGCGGGGGCCTGGTGGGCGTCCGCTTCCGGCCGTGCCGTGGGCGAAGGGGCATCGCTCACCGGGAGACGCAGGACCGTGCCGCACGGGCAGCCCAGCTCCGGGTGCGGCCACTGGTTGCTGCGGCCGCAGGCCGCGCAGCGCACGGTGACCCACTCCTCGTCCCAGGCGCGGTGCGCGAGCATCACCGGTCCGGCCGCCCGGTCCAGCCGCGGGGCCGCGGGGCTGCCGCAGGCGCAGGGATACGGCGGCGCGGTGTAGACGTGCTCGCGCCGGCAGGCCGGACAGCGCACCGGCACGCTCTCGGGCATGGCCACTCCAGGGCGTCGCGTCGGATCCGTCACGTCGGGACGGTCGCACAGGCAGCGCTGCCCATCGTCCTCCTGCCGCACCCCGCTTGTCCGCCGCTTCCCGCTGTCTTGCCCTCTCTTGACGACGTCCGCCCACCCCCCTACATTGTTTCCAGATAGTAGAAGTTAAATTCCGTATTGCGGAATTGCTCAATCTGGAGACTGTGCTCACCGCGGGGCGCGACGGGAGTACGCATCCGACAGCCGAAGCAGGAGTACTCGATGGCTCGTATGACCGCTGCCCGTGCGGCAGTTGAGATCCTCAAGCGCGAGGGCGTCACCGACGCCTTCGGTGTGCCGGGCGCGGCGATCAACCCGTTCTACAAGGCGCTGAAGGAGGGCGGCGGGATCAACCACACGCTCGCCCGCCACGTCGAGGGCGCCTCGCACATGGCCGAGGGCTACACGCGCACCAAGCCGGGCAACATCGGCGTCTGCATCGGTACCTCGGGACCCGCAGGCACCGACATGATCACCGGCCTGTACTCGGCCATCGGTGACTCCATCCCGATCCTGTGCATCACCGGCCAGGCCCCGACCTCCGTGATCCACAAGGAGGACTTCCAGGCCGTCGACATCGCCTCGATCGCCAAGCCGGTCACCAAAATGGCCGTCACCGTCCTGGAGGCCGCGCAGGTCCCCGGCGTCTTCCAGCAGGCGTTCCACCTGATGCGCTCCAGCCGTCCCGGCCCGGTCCTGATCGACCTGCCGATCGACGTCCAGCTCACCGAGATCGAGTTCGACCCGGAGACCTACGAGCCGCTCCCGGTCTACAAGCCGGCCGCGACCCGCGCCCAGATCGAGAAGGCGATCTCCTTCCTCCTGGAGTCCGAGCGCCCGGTCATCGTCGCCGGCGGCGGCATCGTCGGCGCCGACGCCACCGGCCTCCTGGTCGAGTTCGCCGAGCTGACCCGGACCCCGGTCATCCCGACCCTGATGGGCTGGGGCACCCTGCCCGACGACCACGAGCTGAACGCCGGCATGGTCGGCGTCCAGACCTCGCACCGCTACGGCAACGCGAACTTCCTGGAGTCCGACTTCGTCCTCGGCATCGGCAACCGCTGGGCCAACCGCCACACCGGCTACAAGCTCGACGTTTACCGCGAGGGCCGTAAATTCGTCCACGTCGACATCGAGCCCACCCAGATCGGCAAGATCTTCCCGCCGGACTACGGTGTCGTCTCCGACGCCAAGGCCGCGCTGGAGCTGTTCGTCGAGGTCGCCAAGGAGCTGAAGGCCGAGGGCAGGCTGCCCGACCGCGCCGACTGGGTCGCCTCCACCCAGGAGCGCAAGGCCACCCTGCTGCGCCGTACGCACTTCGACAACGTGCCGATGAAGCCGCAGCGCGTGTACGAGGAGATGAACAAGGCCTTCGGCCCGGACACCCGGTACGTCACCACGATCGGCCTCTCCCAGATCGCCGGCGCGCAGATGCTGCACGTCTACAAGCCGCGCCACTGGATCAACTGCGGCCAGGCCGGCCCGCTCGGCTGGACCATCCCGGCCGCGATCGGCGTCGCCAAGGCCGACCCGGACTCGCCGGTCGTCGCGCTCTCCGGCGACTACGACTTCCAGTTCCTGATCGAGGAGCTGGCGGTCGCCGCGCAGCACCGGATCCCCTACGTCCACGTTCTCGTGAACAACGCCTACCTGGGCCTGATCCGTCAGGCGCAGATCGGCCTGGACATCAACTTCCAGGTCAACCTGGAGTTCGAGAACATCAACGCTCCCGAGCTCGGCGTCTACGGCGTCGACCACGTCAAGGTCGCCGAGGGCCTGGGCTGCAAGGCCATCCGGGTCACCGAACCGGACCAGCTGGGCGCCGCCTTCGAGCAGGCCAAGAAGCTGGCCGCCGAGTACCAGGTGCCGGTCGTCGTCGAGGCGATCCTGGAGCGGATCACCAACATCTCGATGAGCCGCACCATGGACATCAGCGACATCTCCGAGTTCGAGGACCTGGCCACCGAGCCCGGCCACGCACCGACATCGATCAAGCCGCTGAAGGTCTGACCCGCCTGACACACCACAGGGGCGGCCCCTCCCGAGCAGGGAGGGGCCGCCCCTGTGCGTCGTACGGCGCGCGACCGGGCGGCTCGCACACGGCGCCGCAGCGGAAGCCCCCGCCGCCCGGGCTGCCGACTCGCGTTCCGTGACGCCGTCGGCGGCAGGCCGGGCAGAGGGCGACGCGTGGTCCGCCTCCGCGAGCGCCGGCAGGGCTTTTGAGGGCGCCGGGCCCGTGGTGCGTACGGTGCCTGGTCGGTCCGCCTGCGGCGCGTCGCGCAGATGCAGGCCCGGCACCGCCACCGTCACGGCTGCCCGGGCGCTGCCGCGCAGCAGCGTCAGCGCGTGTGCTTCGGCCGGGATCGTCGTCGTATCCGCCACGAGGCACCCCCGCGGGGCCCGCCGCCCCCGTGCCGACGGGCCCCGCGTGCCGGTAAGGTGCCCGGCTTCGGGGGTGGTTGACGCCTCCTCGGGGGTGTTCAGAGGTTGATTTGAGGGTTGCGTGGGCCCGGGTACGGCCGCCTGCCGTACGCGGCGTCCCTAGAGCTCGTGCTCCGACAGGCCCGGCCAGTCGTCCGGCCCGCCGCCCTGCCACTCGATGAGATCGCTCTCCTCGACCTCGATCCGGTCCAGGTCGGCCAGTCGCAGGATCTCGACGACATCGTCCAGGTGGGAGGCGAGGCCCAGGGTGACCTCGCCCTCGGTGACGCGGCGGGAGCCGTCCAGGGCCGGGGCGTGGACCACGATGTGCGGGTACTGCGTCGGATTGCCCATGGCTTCAGCGTCCTGCGGACGGGGCGGATGCGCACGCCGGAGCCGCCCCGGGACAGCACGAAGCGCCCCCCTGAACAGGGGGGCGCTTCGGTGTCGTCTGATGACCGTCCGACGGCGCGAGGCTGGGCGCGACAGGACATTCGCGCCGCCGGACGGAGAGTGGGGACCTCTCACCGAGGTCGTGGCTGGGGACCGCGGCGGATGCGACGGAGCCGGGAACCCTTCCCTCTGGTCGAGAAGGGACTCGGATCCTTCACCACCGCACTGGCTCGCACACCGCCGCGGTCCTCGCCCTGCCCGCCGTACCGAGTGGTCACCCCTCATCCGGACCGCTCGGTTGCGGGTCGTATGCGTCTGGCTCCGACCTCCCCGTCGGTCCCGGACGCAATCCGTGGCCTCAGTCCTCGCGCAGGGCGCGGACCGCCTCCTCCACGCGCTTGCCGTACTCGGGGTCGGCGGCGTGGAAGTGGGCCAGGTTCTTCTCGATCACGTCGTCGCGGGAGACCTGCGAGAGGCCGCCGGCGATGTTCGCGACCAGACGCTGCTTCTCTTCCTCGGACATCAGGCGGTACAGCTCGCCCGCCTGGAAGAAGTGGTCGTCCTTGGTGTGCAGCGGGGCCTCGTGGGTGCCGGTGTGGCCGGAGACCGCCAGCGGGGCCGACAGCGGGCGGCCGGTCTCCACCGGGCCGTCGTACGAGTTCGGCTCGTAGTTCTTGGCGTTCCGGCCCTGGGCGTTGGACGCCATGAAGCCGTCGCGGCCGTAGTTCTGCGCGGTCGTCGCCTTCGGGGCGTTGACGGCCAGCAGGGTGTGGTTGACGCCCAGGCGGTAGCGGTGCGCGTCCGCGTAGGCGAACAGACGGCCCTGGAGCATCTTGTCGGGAGAGGGGCCGATGCCCGGAACGAAGTTGTTCGGGGAGAACGCGGCCTGCTCGACCTCGGCGAAGACGTTGTCCGGGTTGCGGTCCAGCACCAGGCGGCCGACCCGCTGCAGCGGGTAGTCCTTGTGCGGCCACACCTTGGTCAGGTCGAACGGGTTGAAGCGGTAGTCCGCCGCCTCGGCCGCCGGCATGACCTGGACGTAGAGCGTCCAGGACGGGTGCACACCCCGCTCGATGGCCTGGAGCAGGTCCGTCTGGTGCGAGTTGGCGTCCTTGCCCGCCAGCTCGGCGCCTTGCTCGGCGGACAGGCAGCGGATGCCCTGGTTCGTCTTGAAGTGGTACTTGACGAAGAAGGCCTCACCCTCGGCGTTCGTCCACTGGTAGGTGTGCGAGCCGTACCCGTTCATGTGGCGGTACGACGCCGGGATGCCGCGGTCGCCCATCAGCCAGGTCACCTGGTGCGTGGCCTCGGGGGCGTGCGCCCAGAAGTCCCAGACGTTGTCCGGCTCCTGCTTGCCGGTGAACGGGTCGCGCTTCTGCGAGTGGATGAAGTCGGGGAACTTGATCGGGTCCTTGATGAAGAACACCGGGGTGTTGTTGCCGACGAGGTCGTAGTTGCCCTCCTCGGTGTAGAACTTCAGCGCGAAGCCGCGCGGGTCACGGACCGCGTCCGCGCCGCCGAGGGAGTCGGCGACGGTGGAGAAGCGCAGGAAGACCTCGGTGCGCTTGCCGATCTCGCTCAGGAAGTCGGCGTGGGTGTAGCCGGTGACGTCGTCCGTCACCTCGAAGTGGCCGTACGCACCGGAGCCACGGGCGTGCACCACGCGCTCCGGGATCCGCTCGCGGTTGAAGCGCGCGAGCTTCTCCAGGAGGTGCTGGTCCTGGAGCAGCAGCGGGCCGCCGACGCCGGCGGAGGCGGAATTCTGGTTGTCGGCGACCGGGGCGCCGGACTCTGTCGTGAGCACGCGCTTCGACATCGTGGACCTTCCGTGCGGGTGGCAGCGGAAACCTGTTTCCGCTTTGTGGAGCCTAGAAGTGGGGAGATCTGAACGTCAACAGTTTGTTGAAGTCGAATCCGGGCCGCGGTGCCGCCTGGGCGCGACAGGACAGGTGTCAGCGGCACCGCGGCCCGGAAGTCTCAGAGCTGTGCGCCCGAGAGGCGCTCGACGGCGCGCAGCAGCGCCGAGTGGTCCAGACCGCCGTCGCCCTGCGCGCGCAGGCTGGCGACCAGCTGGGCGACCACCGCGCCGACCGGCAGGGCCGCGCCGACGTTGCGGGCGGCGTCGGTGACGATGCCCATGTCCTTGTGGTGCAGGTCGATGCGGAAGCCCGGCTTGAAGTCGCGGTTCAGGAAGTTGTCCTTCTTGCGCGTCAGCACGGTCGAGCCCGCGAGGCCGCCGTTGAGGACGTCCAGCGCGGCCGTCAGGTCCACGCCCGACTTCTCCAGGAAGACCACGGCCTCGGCGCAGGCCTGGATGTTCACGGCGACGATCAGCTGGTTGGCCGCCTTCACGGTCTGGCCGGAGCCGTGCGGGCCGCACAGCACGATGGTCTTGCCCAGCGCGTCGAAGATCGGCTTGGCCTGGTCGAAGTCGGCCTGCTCGCCGCCGACCATGATCGACAGCACGGCCTCGACGGCGCCGGCCTCACCGCCGGAGACGGGGGCGTCCAGGACGCGGATGCCCTTCTCCTTGGCGGCCTTCGCGAGGTCCACGGAGGTCTGCGGGGTGATCGAGGACATGTCGATCAGCAGGGCGCCCTGCCGGGCGTTCTCCAGGATGCCGTCGGGGCCGTAGGAGATGGCCTCGACGTGCGGGGAGGCGGGCACCATCGTGATGACCACGTCGGCGTCGCGCACGGCCTCGGCGATCGAGGAGGCCGCGCTGCCGCCGGCGGCGGCCAGCCGGTCCAGCTTGTCCTGTTCCAACGTGAAGCCGGTGACGTCGTAACCCGCCTTGATCAGGTTCTCGGACATGGGGGAGCCCATGATGCCGAGGCCGATCCATGCGATCTTGGGAAGGTTGCTCATGATTGGGGGTGCCTCTCTAGCTGCTCTGCAAAGTCGGGGGGTCAGCGCGCTTCGCGCGGGAGCCACTCGAAGGCCTCGGCGCTCGGGCGGTCGCCCGGCTTGTACTCCAGGCCGACCCAGCCGTCGTAACCGGCCTTCTTCAGCTGGTCGAGCAGCTCCTCCAGCGGGAGCGAACCCGTCCCGGGGGCGCCGCGGCCGGGGTTGTCGGCGATCTGTACATGGCCGGTCTTCGCCGCGTAGCGCTCGATCACCGAGGGCAGGTCCTCGCCGTTCATGGACAGGTGGTAGAGGTCCATGAGGAACTTCGCGTTGCCGAGCCCGGTCGCCGCGTTGACCTTGTCGACGACCTCGATCGCGGCCGGTGCCGACACCAGCGGGTACCGCGGCGACTCCGGCTGGTTCAGCGCCTCGATCAGGAGGATCGCGCCGATCCGGTCCGCGGCCCGCGCCGCGAGGGCGAGGTTCTCCAGGGCGAGCGCGTCCTGCTCGGCCGCCTCCACGCCGTCGACGCGGTTGCCGTACAGCGCGTTGAGCGCGGTGCAGCCGAGGGAGGCGGCGAAGTCGGCGGCCACGTCGATGTTGGCACGGAACTTCTCCGACTCCTCGCCCGGGACCGACAGTGCGCCGCGGTCCGGGCCCGGCAGCTGTCCGGCGTAGAAGTTCAGACCCGTGAGCTGGACGCCCGCGTCCTCGATCGCCTTCTTCAGGGCGTCGAGCTCGGACTGCTCGGGGGTGGGGGAGTCGACCCAGGGCCACCACAGCTCGACCGCGGTGAAGCCCGCCGCGGCGGCGGCCGCGGGACGCTCCAGGAGCGGGAGTTCCGTGAAGAGGATCGACAGGTTGACGTTGAAGCGCTGGTCTGCGAATCCCATTCGGGCCGCGCTCCCTTCCGTGGTTGAGATTCCGTATTGCGGAAGTTCGTTTCTGCTTAATGGAAGATTGCCGTCGTGTGTCGCCGCTTGTCAAGGGGGGTCGGGGGCCGGACCCCGCAGGACTGCCCGAAATCCGTGCAGCGCGTTAGGTTGTGCGCGTGCGATTGAGAGTGGAGTTCACGACCGAACCCTTCGACCTCGACAGAGCGCCCGCGCACGCCGTGGTGGCGCGGGAGGTCGTCGAGGCCGCCGAGCTGGACGCCGTCGACGTCGGCCCGTTCGGCAACACGGCCGAAGGGGACGCCGACGGTGTGCTGACCGCCGTGGACGCGCTGCTGCGCAAGACCCTGGCGGCCGGTGCCACCCGGATCTCGCTGCAGGTCAACGTCATCGGGGAGGGCGAGTGACCGGCCACGGCGACGAGCCCTTCATCACGGCCGTGAAACCGCTGGTCGACGCCATGGGCGGGGAGATGCTCCCGCCCGACGAGGCCGGCCCCGAGGACGTCGTCCTCGCCTGGGAGGGCGTCGACGTCGTCGCCGTACGCCTGCCCCAGCTCGCCGACTCCCTCGACCACATCCTCGCCGCCATGGAGCGCCGGCAGGGCAGGCCGCTGGCCGATCTGGACCGCAAGGCCAAGCAGGAGGCCGTACGGATACTGGAGGCGCGGGGCGCCTTCGCCGTGCGGCACGGTGTGGAGACGGTGGCGAGCGCGCTGGGCGTCAGCCGCTTCACGGTCTACAACTACCTCAACCGGGAGAAGGGCGCCTGAGCGCAACGGGATCCGTCTTGTTACGCGGAATTTTCAACAAAGTGTTGACGTGATGTTTCCGAGGGCGTTAGCTATCGGCAGCCCGTTCAGCACGACGGCCGTTTCCGGCCACGGAGGCTCCCGTGACTACGACTTCCACGCCCCCGGGCCTGGCCCGGTTCAACGTCCAGGAGGAGCACGCGGCCCTCGCCGCCCTCCACGAGGCGTGCGCCTCCACCGAGTGGGCCCGGCGGCTGCTCGCCGCCCGCCCGTACGCCGGCACCGACGATCTCTACGCCGCCAGCGACGCCGCCATGGCCGAGCTGAGCACCGCGGACCTGGAAGAGGCGATGGCCGGCCACGCGCCGATCGGCCGCCCCAAGCCCGGCGACCCGACCTCCGCCCGCGAGCAGGCCGGCATGGCCGGCGCCGCCGAGGAGCTCAAGGCGGAGATGCTCGAACTCAACCTGGCCTACCAGGACAGGTTCGGCCACGTCTTCCTCATCTGCGCCACCGGCCGGACCGGCGAGCAGATGCGGGACGCGGTCAAGGAGCGGATCGGGAACTCGCCGGAGCAGGAGCGGGAGATCGTCCGCACCGAGCTGGGCAAGATCAACCGCATCCGACTGGCCCGACTCGTCGAAGAGGACGCCTGAGACCATGAGCACCAGCACCACCGCCTCCGTGTCCACACACATCCTGGACACCTCCGTCGGCCGCCCCGCCGAGGGCGTCGCCGTCCAGCTCTCCGCCCGCTCGGGCGCGGACGCGGACTGGCAGGCGCTCGGCGGCTCCGCGACCGACGCCGACGGCCGGTGCAAGGACCTTCCGGACCTGCCGGAGGGGACCACCCACGTACGGCTCGACTTCGCCGTCGAGACGTATTTCGAGAAGAAGCAAGCCGATGCGCAGCAGGACGCCCCCGCGAATCGGGACAGCGGGCCTGGGGTGTTCTTCCCGGAGGTGGCGATCACGTTCGCCGTCGTACCGGGCGAGCACTACCACGTACCGCTGCTGCTCAACCCGTTCGGCTACTCCGTTTACCGAGGGAGCTAGCTAAATGCCCACCATCCTGGGACAGAACCAGTACGGCAAGGCCGAGAACCGAGTCGTAAAGATCACGCGGGACGGCGCCACCCACCACATCAAGGACCTCAACGTATCCGTGGCGCTGAGCGGCGACATGGAAGAGGTCCACTACTCCGGCTCCAACGCCAACTGCCTGCCGACCGACACCACCAAGAACACGGTGTACGCGTTCGCCAAGGAGTACGGCATCGAGTCGGCCGAGCAGTTCGGCATCCACCTCGCCCGCCACTTCGTGACGAGCCAGGAGCCGATCAAGACGGCCCGGATCCGCATCGAGGAGTACGCCTGGGAGCGGATCGCCACCTCCGACGCCAACTCCAAGTTCATCGGCGCCGACGAGGTCAAGCACTCCTTCGTCCGCAAGGGTCAGGAGACCCGCGTCACCCAGATCACCTTCGACGGTGAGAAGTGGGAGGTCATCTCCGGCCTCAAGGACCTGGTCGTGATGAACTCGACGAACTCTGAATTCTGGGGTTACGTCAAGGACAAGTACACGACCCTCCAGGAGGCGTACGACCGCATCCTGGCCACCCAGGTCTCCGGCCGCTGGCGGTTCAACTGGACCGACGACGAGCAGAAGATGCCCAACTGGGAGAAGTCCTACGAGCAGGTCAAGAAGCACATGCTCCAGGCCTTCGCCGAGACGTACTCGCTCTCGCTCCAGCAGACCCTCTACCAAATGGGTTCGCGCATCATCAACAACCGCAGCGAGATCGACGAGGTCCGCTTCTCGCTGCCGAACAAGCACCACTTCCTGGTCGACCTGGAGCCCTTCGGGCTGAAGAACGACAACGAGGTCTACTTCGCCGCCGACCGGCCCTACGGCCTGATCGAGGCGACCATCCTCCGGGACGGCTGCGAGCCGAAGATCCCGGTGGACCTCACCAACCTCTGATCCACGTCTTCTTTCGGCACCCGCGGCCGGCGGGCATGTCTCCCCGGCCGCGGCACCCAGAGCTCCTAGGGTCCTGCCGTGCCCTCTCACATGAGTCCACTGAGTGAAAAGGACGAAGTCATGGCAGCAGCCCAGCGCATCGTCATCGAGAACTGTTCGATCGCTACGGTCGACGCCGACGACACCGAGTACGCCTCCGGACACGTGGTCATCGCCGGCAACCGCATCGAGGCGGTCGGCGCGGGCAAGGCCCCCGAGGGCCTGGAGAACGTCGTACGCCGTATCGACGCCACCGGGCATCTCGTGACCCCCGGCCTGGTCAACACCCACCACCACTTCTACCAGTGGATCACCCGGGGCCTGGCCACGGACCACAACCTCTTCAACTGGCTGGTCGCGCTCTACCCGACCTGGGCGCGCATCGACGAGCCGATGGTGTACGCGGCGGCCCAGGGCTCGCTCGCGATGATGGCCCGCGGCGGCGTCACCACCGCCATGGACCACCACTACGTCTACCCGCACGGCTCCGGCGACCTGTCCGGCGCGGTCATCCGCGCCGCCCGCGAGACGGGCGTCCGCTTCACCCTGGCCCGCGGCTCCATGGACCGCAGCGAGAAGGACGGCGGCCTGCCCCCGGACTTCGCCGTCGAGACCCTCGAAGGCGCGCTCGCCGCCACCGAGGCCACCGTCAAGGAGCACCACGACGCCTCCTTCGACGCGATGACCCAGGTCGCCGTCGCCCCCTGCTCCCCCTTCTCCGTCTCCACCGAACTCATGCGTGAGGGCGCCGAGCTCGCCCGCCGCCTCGGCGTACGGCTGCACACCCACGGTTCGGAGACCGTGGAGGAGGAGAAGTTCTGCCACGAGCTGTTCGGCATGGGCCCCACCGACTACTTCGAGTCCACCGGCTGGCTCGGCGAGGACGTGTGGATGGCGCACTGCGTCCACATGAACGACTCCGACATCGCCGCCTTCGCCCGTACGAAGACCGGTGTGGCGCACTGCCCCTCCTCCAACGCGCGTCTCGCGGCCGGTATCGCCCGCGTCCCCGACATGCTGAAGTCGGGTGTGCCGGTCGGCCTCGGCGTCGACGGCACCGCCTCCAACGAGTCCGGTGAACTCCACACCGAGCTGCGCAACGCCCTGCTGATCAACCGCCTCGGCGCGCACCGCGAGGCCGCGCTGAACGCCCGGCAGGCGCTGCGCCTCGGCACCTACGGCGGCGCCCAGGTGCTCGGCCGCGCGGCCGAGACCGGCTCGCTGGAGGCCGGCAAGCTGGCCGACCTGGTGCTGTGGAAGCTGGACACCCTCGCCCACGCCTCCATCGCCGACCCGGTGACCGCGCTGGTCTTCGGAGCGGCGGCCCCGGTCACCGCCTCCTTCGTCAACGGACGTCAGATCGTCGAGGACGGCCGCCTGCTGACCGTCGACGAGGACGCCATCGCCCGCTCCACGCGGGACGAGGCCCAGCGCCTGGCGCGGATCGCCGCCCAGGGCTGAGCGGCCCGAGAACTCCGGCCGGGAGGGACGGCTCCCGGCCGGCGGCCGTGGACCCGAGCGGGGTCCATGGCGGCCGTCTCCGGGGCGCGCGTTCATGCGCGCGCTCCGGAACGGTCACCGTCCTTGGGCCCCTTTGAAGGGCTCCGGTCCCGCACGACCACGCACCACCTCCCTGAAACCCACGTCAGAGCCGACGTGTCTAACCGACCGGAGGAGCCGCCCGTGTCCGCTCACCCTGCCGACGAGACCCACCCAGTCGACGAGCCCCATCCCGTTGACGAGAAGCTCCCCGCCCTCAAGATGGCGACCACCGGTCTGCAGCACGTGGCCGCCATGTATGCGGGAGTCGTCGCCCCGCCCCTGATCGTCGGCGCCGCCGTCGGCCTCAGCGGCACCGACCTCACCTTCCTCACCGGCGCCTGCCTGTTCACCGCGGGCCTCGCCACCTTCCTGCAGACCCTCGGCTTCTGGAAGATCGGCGCCCGGCTTCCCTTCGTCAACGGCGTCACCTTCGCCGGCGTCGCCCCCATGACCGCGATCGTCGCCTCCGCGCACGACAAGTCCGACGCCCTGCCGGTCATCTACGGCGCGGTCATCGTCGCCGGCGTCCTCGGCTTCATAGCGGCACCCTTCTTCAGCAAGGCCGTCCGCTTCTTCCCGCCGGTCGTCACCGGCTCCGTGATCACCCTCATCGGCGTGTCCCTGCTCCCGGTCGCCTTCGGCTGGGCCCAGGGCCCCGATCCCGCCGCGCACGACTACGGTTCGGGCACCAACCTGGGGCTGGCGGCCGCGACCCTGCTGATCGTCCTGCTGCTGCGCCGCTTCACCCGCGGCTTCGTCAAGCAGGTCGCGGTGCTGCTCGGCCTGGTCATCGGGACTCTGCTCGCGATCCCCTTCGGTGCCACGGACTTCGGACCGGTCGCCGACGCGGACGTGATCGGCTTCCCGGCGCCGTTCCACTTCGGCGCCCCGCAGTTCCAGCTCGCCGCGATCCTGTCCCTGTGTGTGGTGATGGTGGTCTCGATGACCGAGTCGACCGCCGACATGCTGGCCCTGGGCGAGATCGTGGAACGCCCGGCCGACGAGAGGACGATCGCCGCGGGTCTGCGCGCCGACACCCTCGGCTCGGCCCTCAGCCCGCTGTTCAACGGCTTCATGTGCAGCGCCTTCGCCCAGAACATCGGACTGGTCGCGATGACCCGCATCCGCAGCCGCTACGTCGTCGCCGTCGGCGGCGGCTTCCTGGTCCTGATGGGCCTGTGCCCGACGGCCGCCTCGCTGATCGCCGTCGTGCCCCGTCCGGTGCTGGGCGGTGCGGGCGTGGTCCTGTTCGGCTCGGTGGCGGCCAGCGGCATCCAGACCCTGGTGCGGGCGGGCCTGGACAAGGACAACAACGTGCTGATCGTGGCCGTGTCCCTGGCGGTCGGCATGATCCCGATCACCACGCCGGGCTTCTACCACGCCTTCCCGCAGACGGCGAGGATCGTCCTCGACTCCGGCATCTCCACCGGCTGTGTCGCGGCCGTGCTGCTGAACCTGGTCTTCAACCACCTCGGCAAGGGCCGGGACGCGCAGGACGTGACCCATCCGATGGAGGCGGGCGAGGAGCTGGCGCCCGCGCACTGAGTCTGTGTTCGCCGAAGGGGTACGGCGTGCAGCCGTACCCCTCGCGTCCGATGGTGCACGTGGCCCTCGTACGCCGCTGTGGTGAGCTTCCCGGTCATCGGCATCATGTGGGTCAACCACCACCAGGTGTTCAGAGCAGCACGTCGACGGGGTATGAGCCGTCGGCGGGGGCGCGGCTCAGCAGGGCCGTCCCGGCGGTGATCAGTACCAGCCCGGCGAGCAGCACCCGGTGGCCGCCGAACCGGGCGACGGTCCGTGCCGACAGGCCCAGCATCAGCACACCGATGGCGACCGGAGCCGGAAGGAAGGCGGTTCCGGTCACCAGCTCGCCGTAGCCGAGGACGCGTTGCAGACAGAGCGCGCCGATGAACTGGAAGCCGTACATCGTGGCGATCATCAGCACCTGGACCGCGTTCGCACCGGTCAGCAGGCGGGAGCGGAACAGGCGCAACCGCAGCAGCGGGCGGGCCGCCCGGGCCTGGCGCAGGGTGAACGCCGTGAACAGGACGAGCGCCAGGAACGCCAGGAGCAGAGTGGCGGTCAAGGAGCGGTTCCCGGCACCGACGATGACGTACACCGTGCATCAGCGCACCCGTGGCCGGCGCGGCCCCCGGACAGTCGGCGCCCCTGCCGAGTCCGGCCCCGCGTTCGAGGGCGAGGATGCGTACCGCTGCCAGCCAGGCGGCCACGCCGATCGGCAGGTTGATCAGGAAGATCCAGTGCCAGTTCAGGGCCTGGGTCGGGGCGCCGCCGAGGAAGGTGCCGAGTGCCCCGCCCGCCGCGCCGACCGCGCTGAACACCGCGATGGCACGGGCCTGTTCCCGCGGCTCGGGGAAGAGTGCCACCAGCATGCCGAGGACCACGGCCGAGGCCATCGCCCCGCCGACGTCCTGCAGGGCCCGCGCCGCGATCAGCACGCCCTGCCCGGTCGCCGTCCCGCACAGTACCGAGGCCGCGGTGAACACGGCGAGCCCCGAGGTGAACCAGTAGGAGCAGCCCGCCGAAGGCGATCAGGTACGCGTTGACGACCCAGGCGAGGCCCGGCCCGCTGAAACCGAGGGCGCTCTGGACGGCGGGCATCGCCACCGTGACGATGTTGCCGTCCAGGACCGTCATCAGCGTGCCCGCGCACAGAACGGCGAGGGACGCCCGGCGGGGGTATGTTCGTGAAGGTGCCACCGTTGCCGGTGACGGGCTGTTCTCGATCGCGGCCGACATGGCTCCCCGTTCTTCAAGTGCACCTTGGTGCACGACTTGTAACGGAGTCCATCGCGGGTGACCATGGAGGCCGGCGTAAGGAGGCAGTCCGATGTCCCAGAGGAACACCGGTGTGACCGTCCAGGCGGTGAACGCACACGCCTGCCCCATCCGTGAAGTTCTTGACAGGGTGTCCGGCAAGTGGAGCGTGCAGATCCTCGTGGCGGCCGCCCAAGGGCCCATCCGCTTCACGGAGCTGGAGCGCGGCATCGAGGGCATCAGCCGCCGCATGCTCACCCTGACCCTGCGCAACCTGGAGCGCGACGGCCTGGTCACGCGCACCGTGCACCCGACGGTGCCGCCGAAGGTGGAGTACGAACTCACCCCGGTCGCCCGCGAGTTGCACGAGACGCTGCTGCGGCTGACCGGCTGGGCCGAGCACAACCGGGTGTACATCGCCGAGGCACGGGCGGCCTACGACGCCGAGCACCAGCCGGAATTGCTCGACGCGTAGGACTCGGACGGCCAGAGGCCGAAGAGGCGGCCGGAGCTCGAAGCGGCGGCTAGAGGCCGAAGAGGGCGAGGTCCGTGGTCAGCTCCTTGAACACCTCGTCGGGGTCGGCGACCAGCTTGCGCTCCTTGAGGTTCAGCAGGCCGCCCACCGCGGTGATCTCGGCCGCCACCGTGCCGTCGGTCTTGCGTATCTCCTGCCGGATCCGGAAGGTCTTTCCGCCGCTCCACTCGAACTCGCAGGTCACGTCGACCTCGTCACCCGCGAGCAGCTCGCGTTTGTAGCGGATCGTCGTCTCCAGTGACACCGGGCCGACGCCCCGGCCGACGAGCCCTGCCTGGCTGATCCCGGCGGCCTGGAGCAGCGACCAGCGGGCGTGCTCCGCGTAGTTGACGTACACCGCCTGGTTGAGGTGCCCCTGTACATCGGTCTCGTAGCCGCGGACGGTCACACGGACGGAAAACGGTTCGGCCACTGCTGCCCCTTCTCGCGTTCGAATCTCCGGTGCACCGATCTTGGCACGCCGTTCACACCCGGCGCGGGGAGGCCAGCAGATAGCGCATGCGGGTGCGCGGCTCGGTGTATGCGCCGGCCTGCCAGCCGGCCCGCTCCAGCGTGTCCCCGCAGACCCGCAGGGTCTCCTCGTCCGGTCCGTACACGGCGACCGCCTCCGGCTGCGGGGTCGCCCGCACCCGGTAGCCGTCGCCGTCCGGGCCCGCCGGGCGGTGCCCGGCCGCCTCCAGGGCGAGCGCGGCGGCCCGCACCAGGTGCGTCCGCTCCCAGCCGCACGGCCGGTCGGTGGCCCCGCCGGGATTGGTCATCCGGCGCAGCTCCAGCAGCCCCTGCCAGGCGCTGTGCACCTCCCGCAGCCGGGCCGGACCGGACGCGGGTGTCTCCTGCGGCTCCTCACCGCCCACGCGCGCCGTGAAGCCCCCGGCGGACGGTGCCGGCTCCGCCGGGACCTCGGGCACCGCCTCCCGTATCCGGTGCCCCGCGGGGGTGAGGAAGTGATCGTGCGGCGGCCGTGGATGGCGGAAGGCGAGGCCCCGCTTCACCAGCGCGACCAGCTGCGCCTCCGTCCCCCGCAGCCGCCCGGTGACCGGGTCGGCGGCATCGATCACCCGTCGCTGCGCAGTGGTCGGCGGTCGGGTCACGGCGTGCTCCCTCCGGTGCGTCGGTGCCCTGGAACCGCCAGGTGGGCGGCTCCTTCGAAGCGTACGACCGGGGTCTGACAACGGGCCGGGAGCGAACCGGCGAGGGTTCAGCCGAGCGGCCGGATGTTCCACCCCGCCACCACCGGCCGCCCGTGCTCGGTGCCCAGGCGGCACAGCGTGCCCGTCGCCAGCTGGAAGAGGGCACCGTGCTGCGGGGGCAGGCCGAGGCGGCGGGCGGTCAGGACGCGCAGGAAGTGGCCGTGGGCGACCAGGACGACGACGCCCTCGGTGTCGGCGAGAGCGGCGTCCACCTTGCCCAGCATCCGGTCGGCCCGCTGACCGACCTGCTCCGGGGTCTCCCCGGGATGCTCCGGCGGGCCCGGCGCGACCCCGTCCCTGAACAGGAACCAGCCGGGCCGGGTGCGCTGGATGTCCACGGTGGTGATGCCCTCGTACCCGCCGTAGTCCCATTCGCGCAGGTCGGCGTCGACCCGGGCGTCGTGGATCCCGATGAGTCCGGCGGTCTCCCGGGCCCGCCGCAGCGGGCTGACGAAGGCGGCGCCGATGCGGTGCGAGCGGATCAGCGGCACCAGCCGGCGCGCCTCGTCCCGCCCGTGCTCGGTGAGGGGCAGGTCGGTCCAGCCGGTGTGCCGTCCGGACCGCGACCACTCGGTCTCACCGTGCCGGACGAGAAAGAGGTCACCCATGTCAGCGCCCTTCCCGCTCGCTTTCAGGGCCTGCCGTCACCTTGCCGTCCGCCCCGCGACGCCAGGCACTGGCACGGTGTCACAGCCCGTCGGCCGCCCGCAGGACGGACTGGGCCAGACGGCCGTTCTCCAGGGCCGCGCCGTACCCCGAGGGGAAGGAGAAGCGCCGCCGCGTGTAGGCGTACGCCACCCCGCTCGCCGGGTCGGCGAAGCCGAGGGAGCCGGTCGCGCCGCTGTGGCCGAAGGAGTCCTCGCCGAGGAACGGATAGCGCTCGGCCAGGTACTCGAAGCCGAGCCCGAAGTGGTTGTCGCCGCCCGTGACCAGGTCCGGCCCGCTCGTCCTGAGCCCGCCGAACACGGTCGCCGTCTCCCGGGTGAGCAGCGGCGGCCTGCCGTCCACGGTGCTGATCGCGGCCGCGTACATGCGGGCGACCCCGCGCGCGTTGCCCACGCCGCCCGAGGAGGCCGGACCCAGCGCTCGTACCCGGCGGTCGTTGCCGAAGGCCACCAGGTCGGTCGGCTCGGGCGCGTTGCGGTTGAAGGCGATGAACGGGATGCTGCCGGGGGCCGCCGCCCGCGCGGCCAGCGCCTCGATCTCCTCGGGCGTGGGCAGCAGCGGCTGCACGTCCAGCCACCGGGATTCCAGCTCCTCGGGGAAGCCGAGGTAGAGGTCCAGGCCGTACGGCGCCCGGACGCGCTCCTCGTACAGCTCGTGGATCGACCGGCCGGTGACCCGGCGCACCACCTCGCCGGTGAGCGCGCCGATGACGAAGCCGTGGTAGCCGTACCCGGTGCCCGGCTCCCACAGCGGCTTCTGCCCGGCCAGCCGCGCAGCGATCAGCCTGTCGTCGGCCAACTCCTCGGCCGTGAAGCCTCCGTCGGCGATGCCGACCAGCCCCGCCCGGTGCTCCAGCAGCTCGCGGAGGGTCAGCCGGTCCTTGCCCTCGCAACCGAAATCCGGCCAGTAGGACGCCACTTCACGGTCCAGGTCGAGCACCCCGTCCTGCGCCAGCAGGGCGACGATCAGGTGCGCCGCGCCCTTGGTGATGGAGAACAGGCTGGTCAGTGAGTCGCCGTCGAGGCCCTCACCGGCCCACAGGTCCACCACCCGCCGCCCTTGGTGATAGGCCACGAGCTGGGCGCCGGGCTCGTCCCGTTCCCCGGTGAGGAACGCGGCGAACTCCTCCCGCACACCCTCGAACCCCTCGGCCACCGTTCCCTGTACTTCGACCGACATGCAAAGCCCCCTGTTGGTGATCACGTACGGAGGTCACCAACAGGGGGCAGTGGCCCGGCATTCCCTTCTTCACCGCTGTTCCGTGTACTCCTTGAACTGCTCCAGATCACTGCGGACGAGCCGTTCGATCGCGGCCACCTGGGCGAACCCCTTGGGCCCGCCGAACGTCGCCCGCACGGTGTCGGGGTCGTACTCCAGCCGTGCCTGGACCCGGGTGTGGCTCTGGTCGATCGGCTGCAAGGAGAAGGAGCCTCTCAGCTCCGGGGCGCCCGTGGTGCGCCACTCCATCACGCGTTCCCCCGTGCGGTCCAAGACCTCGGCGTCGAGCTCCCGGGTGCGGCCGCCCGCCTCGACGTTCAGATGCGCGCGGCCTCCTCCCTCCGTACGGGCGTCGCGCACGCCGGCCACGAAGCGCGCATAGTCCTCCACCTGGTGGAGACTGTCCCAGGCCCGGTCGAGCGTCACCGAGACGTCGACGTGTTCTTCGAGGGTGC
This sequence comes from Streptomyces cellostaticus, assembly GCF_001513965.1. GTDB lineage: Bacteria > Actinomycetota > Actinomycetes > Streptomycetales > Streptomycetaceae > Streptomyces > Streptomyces cellostaticus. Next base: position 337,295 of record NZ_KQ948020.1, read on the forward strand.
TCATGACTCACCTCCAGGGTCGGCTCATGACCCATGGCCTTCTGCTTCCAGTGTGCGCGCCCTTCACCGGCCTGCGCATCGTCACTGTCGGTACCCGCTCAGGAACCGCCCGATCCGTCCGATCGCCGCCTCCAGGTCGTCGGTGTGCGGCAGCGTCAGGATGCGGAAGTGGTCGGGCGTGGGCCAGTTGAAGCCGGTGCCCTGCACCACCTGGATCTTCTCCCGCAGCAGCAGGTCCAGCACGAACTTCTCGTCGTCGTGGATCGGATGCACCTTGGGGTCGATGCGCGGGAACGCGTACAGCGCGCCCTTGGGCTTCACGCAGGACACCCCGGGAATCTCGTTGAGCTTCTCCCAGGCCACGTTCCGCTGTTCGTACAACCGCCCGCCCGGAGCCGTGAGTTCGCGGATGGACTGGCGGCCGCCGAGCGCGGCCTGGATGGCGTACTGGGCGGGCGCGTTGGGGCACAGCCGCATGGAGGCCAGCATGGTCAGGCCCTCCAGGTAGTCCTTCGCGTGCTGCCTGGGGCCCGTCACCACCAGCCAGCCGGAGCGGAAGCCCGCCACCCGGTACGTCTTCGACAGTCCGCAGAAGGTGAGCACCACCAGGTCGGGGGCGAGGGCCGCGGCCGAGTGGTGGACGGCGTCGTCGTACAGGATCTGGTCGTAGATCTCGTCGGCGAAGACCATCAGGCCGTGGCGGCGGGCCAGGTCGAGGATGCCCTCCACGACCTCCTTCGGGTACACCGCGCCCGTCGGGTTGTTGGGGTTGATGAGGACCACGGCCTTGGTGCGGTCGGTGATCTTCGACGCCATGTCGGCCAGGTCCGGGTTCCAGTCGGCCTGTTCGTCGCACAGGTAGTGGACCGCCTTGCCGCCGGCCAGGGTCGTCACCGCCGTCCAGAGGGGGAAGTCCGGCGCGGGGATGAGGATCTCGTCGCCGTCCTCGACCAGTGCCTGCACGGCCATGGACACCAGCTCCGAGACGCCGTTGCCGAGGAAGACGTCGTCGACGCCCACCTCCAGGCCCAGGGTCTGGTAGCGCTGGGCGACCGCCCGGCGGGCGGAGAGGATGCCGCGGGAGTCCGAGTAGCCGTGCGCCTGCGGAAGCATCCGGATCATGTCCTGGAGGATCTCCTCCGGGGCCTCGAAGCCGAACAGTGCGGGATTGCCGGTGTTCAGGCGCAGCACACTGTGGCCCGCCTCCTCCAGCGCGTTGGCGTGCTCGATCACCGGGCCGCGGATCTCGTAACAGACCTCGCTGAGCTTGTTCGACTGCCGGAACTCCATTGCGCCCCTCCGGAAACTCGTGGTGCTTGGTTTTACCAAGTAGGAGCTTGGAAAGTCCAACAACACGTCTAGACTGCGTCGCATGTCACCTCGCCGAAGCTACGACCAGTACTGCTCCGCAGCCCGCGCGCTCGACCTCGTGGGCGACCGCTGGACCCTGCTGATCGTCCGGGAGCTGCTCGCCGGCCCCCGTCGCTACACGGACCTGCACGCGGACCTGCCCGGGGTGAGCACGGACGTACTCGCCTCACGGCTGAAGGACATGGAACGGGACGGACTGACCACCCGGCGGCGACTGCCTCCGCCCGGTGCGGCCTATGTGTACGAACTCACCGCACGAGGCCGCGAGTTGCTGCCCGTGCTGCAGGCGCTGGGGAAGTGGGGCGAGGGCGAGCTGGGCGAGCGGCGGCCCACCGACGCCGTGCGTGCGCACTGGTTCGCGCTGCCCCTGCTCAGGGCGCTGGACGGGGAAGGGGCCGTCGAAGTCCACTTGGAGGAGGGCGACTTCCATCTGCGTGTCGGCGCCGAGGACGGGCCGGTGTACGGCGACGGGCCCGCCCCCGGCGAGGCGGACGCGCGGCTCGAGATGGACGCCGAGACCTGCGCGGCCGTCGCCCGCGGTGCGTCCACCCTCCCTCAGGCCGTCCGGGCCGGGCGGGTCACCGTCACCGGTGACGGCATGCTCGCGAAGGCACTGCGGGAGGCCTGAGAAAGCAGAAGGCCCGCCGGGCGGGCGGGCCTTCGGGTGACTCAGACGTTCGGCGGCACCCGGGACGGGCGTCCCGAGCCGCGCGTGAGCGCGTATCCGCCGATGCCCGCGAGCGCGGCGAGCAGCCCGCCCACCGCGGTCCACACCCAGCGGTCGGTCCACCAGCCCGAGGACCAGCCGTCGTCCGGCTCGATGCTGGAGAGCACCGCGGACTTCGCACCGTCCTGCTCCGCCTCGGACTTGACGGCGATGCCCGGCACGAGCGGCTTGGCCAGCGAGCCGTCCACCGCGGCCGCGCCGCCGATGTCCTCGGAGTCGGCGCGCACCTCGGCGCTCACCGGCAGACCGAGGTCGGCGGCCCCGAGGTCCACCACCGTCAGCCGGATGTAGTACGTGCCCGGCAGCGGGTCGTTGGCCCACGGCTCCGACCAGGCGCGCACCGTGCGCAGCACACACGCCAGCTCGACGGACGCCGCTCCCTGGCCGGCGGTGCGCGTCGCCGAGCCGTACTGGCAGGACTGACGGCGGCGCAGACCGTCGTACACGTCGATCTGCCAGGTCTGCGCCCCGTGCGTCCGGGGCAGCTTCACGGTCGCCTTGACCGTCGGGCGCTGACCGGCGTCCGCCGGGAAGGACCAGTACAGGTAGTCGCCGGTGGAACCGGACGCGGTGGCCTGCTGCCCCTGCTCGATCTCGGTCGCCGTACGGAACGACGTGCCCGCCCGGGAGGGCGCCTTGCCGTCGTCCGAGGCGCTCGGCGACGGGGAGGAGTCGGCGGCCGCAGGTCCTGCGGCCAGCCCGAGCGCCAGCAGCGCGGCGCCCAGTACTCGCGTGATACGCATCAGTTCGTCCTCCAGACGGCGACCCGCCAGCGCGACAGCCAGCCCCAGACCAGACCGGCGAGGAAGCCGGAGAGGATCAGCGCGCCCAGCAGCCACCAGCCGCGCCCGAGGCCGAAGGAGGCCACGTCGCTCGCCTTGCTGGGGCCGTCCACGACGTCGACGGTCAGCTCCAGCGGCAGACCCGGGGTCGTCTTGACGCCCGCGGCGGCCGAGAAGGAGTTGGTGACCTGGAGACACACGGTCTCGGCGGTCGCGGTGTCGTCGTCGCTCCCGGGCTTCGGGTACCTGAGGCCCGTGGAGATGACGTCCGTACGGCCGTTGCCCGCCGCCTCGCCGCGCACGATCTCCCGGCCGTGCATCGTCACCGCCCGCAGCAGCACCCCGTAGTCCGGGTTGACGGCACGGTCGTCGGCCACGCTCACCGAAGCCCGCAGTTCCTGGCCGGGCTTGACGTCCACCTTGTACCAGCGCTGCCGGCCGAACTCCTCACGGTCCGTGTACAGCCCGGACTTGAGCGACGGCGCCTTCGTGCACTCGGCCGCTCCCTCGGTGGCCACCGGCGTCACCACCGGATCGGCGGCCCGGTCGACCAACTGCCCCACCCGGTCGCTGAGTTCCTCCTTGTGCCGCACGTCGGTGTACGTGCCGCCGGTCGCGTCCGCGATGCAGCTGAGCTGGTCGCGGGTCTTGGCGTCCGGCACCAGGCCCAGCGTGTCGATGGTCAGCCCGATGCCCTTGGCCGCTATCTCGCGGGCCACCTCGCACGGGTCGAGCGGCTGGCAGGTGTCCTCGCCGTCGCTGATCAGGACGATACGGCGGGTGCCGTCGCCGCCGTTCAGGTCGTCCGCCGCCTTCAGCAGCGCGGGACCGATCGGCGTCCAGCCGGTCGGCGCCAGCGTGGCCACCGCCGTCTTGGCCTCGGTCCGGTTCAGCGGGCCGACCGGGTAGAGCTGCTCGGTGTCCTTGCAGCCCGCTTTGCGGTCGTTGCCGCGGTAGTTGGCGCCCAGGGTGCGGATGCCGAGCTGAACCTCCTTCGGCGTCGCGTCGAGCACCTCGTTGAACGCCTGCTTCGCCGCGGCCATCCGCGAGTCGCCGTCGATGTCCCGCGCCCGCATCGAACCGCTGACGTCCAGCACGAGTTCGACCTTCGGCGCGGCCTGTTGTGTCTCGTCGGCCACAGCCGTGGACGGGAACGCCAGCCCGGCCGTCAGGGCGGCGAGCAGAGCGCAGACGCCCGCCGCCAGCCGTTGTCTTCTGATCATCGGCGGATCTTATTGATCTCAGGCGCCGGGCTCCAAAACGAGCGGGTTCGGCAGCGAGCACCACTGGTCGCCGGGGGTGTCCGGGGACAGCCGCATCAGCGTCAACGCCTTCGCCGGGACGGGGCCTTCGAGCAGGGCCGCCAGGTCGGGGGTGCGGGGCAGGGCGGGTACGGCCGCCGCCAGCGCCGCCCGGAGCACCGGGCCCGAGCCCGCCGTACCGGCGAGCGCGCCCGCCACGAGGGAGCCGAACAGCTTGCGGCGCAGGGCCGTCTCGTCGTCCGTGATCAGCCGGCCGGCCAGGGCGGGCGGGGTGATGCCGTGGCGGGCGAGGCGGGCGGGGCTGATGCGGATGTCGGCGAGGTCGCGGTAGACGAGGCGGACAGGGGTGCCGTCGGCCGAGAGGATCACCAGGAGGTTCTGGCCGTGGGCCTCCAGGGCCACCCCGAGGTCCAGCAGGCGCAGACCGACCGTGAGGGCGAGACGGGCGAAGGCGGCCAGCCAGGCGGGAGAGTCCGGGAGAGCGGTGGTGGTCAGCGCCGCCACCGGCAGCACCCGCTCGCCCGGGCCCGCGTACACCTCCGGTGACTCCCGCAGCAGCGCGGCCAGATCGGGGGAGTGGGCGGTGGCCGCGCCCAGGGTGCGGGTGATGTGCAGCAGCCCGTCCGTGCGCGCGGCCAGGTCCGTGGCGAGGGCCGACAGGGCCGCGGACGCCCCGACCGAGTACGTGGAGATGTCCCGTACCGAGGAGGTCAGCCGGGCACTGAGCGCGGTCTTCACATGCGGGCCGCCCGGCAGGGCGAGGGTGCGCAGGGCCATCAGCGGGTGCGCGGACCGCCAGCGGTCGCAGGACCGCTTCAGCACATGGGCCGCCTGCCAGGGATGCACCGGCAGCAACACGTCCTCCCCCGCCCGCAGTTCCTCGGGCCAGTCCCCGGACACCAGGCACTCGGCGGCCGGCACGGCAACCGTGCCCAGCTCGACCACCGGGTGGTGCTCCGGACCGTACGCCAGCTGCTCCGCCACCGAGAAACCGGGCCGGGAACGGCAGTTGGGGTGGAACGGATGCCCGTCCACCACCCGCTGCTCCCACTCCCAGTCCCGCTCGGGCCACTCCTTCGGATGATCCGCACCGGCCCGGGACAGCGCCAACGAGGCCACGCTGTGCCCGAGTTCGAGCGCGAAACCCGTCGCGTGCGGCACCGCGAGGCCGGTCATGAGCCGCGCGGGATCGTCGTGACGCTCGCGGCCGAGGCGGACGGCGGTGACGTGGGCACCGGTCGCGTACGGGTCCGCGTGCGGCCCGTGCAGGGTCCGGCCGTCGGCCAGCCGCAGGGCGAGGCTGTGCGCCCCGTGCACCCTGCCGGTGACCCACGGCAGCGGCTCATGGGCGAGCGCCCGCCACAGTCGGGTCAGCACCGCCGCGCGGGCACCCGGCAGCTCGGCCCTGTACCGGGGCAGCAGACCGGGCCGGACGGCGGCCAGTTCCTCGGCGACCTCGGCCTCGGCGGTGGGGGACTGGTACACGGTCGGTCTCCTCGGGTACGGGCGGGGGGCACGATGGTCAGGGACGGGGGACATACTGTTCGCTCGGGCCCCGGACGAAGAACGAATGGATCGCGTGGACCTCAAGCCCCCCACCGACATCGTCGGACAGCGCGCCGACGCCTATGCGGCCGCCCCCCTGCTCAACTGCCTGCTGCGGGAGGTCGCCGAGCCGCTCCCGGTCCCCGGCGAGCGGCCCGCCTACCGGCTGCCCGGCACCGGCCGCCTGCTACGGGTGAGCCCCGGCCGACGGCCCGCGGAGCCGGAGGTGCACGCCGTCGGCGCCTGGCGCCGCCTCGACCACACCGAGCTGGTCAAACTGGTCGCCGAGGAGCTGCGCCGGCACACCGGGCTGCCGGGCGGCGACCTGCCCGCCGAGATGATCGACAGCCGGGACGCGGTCGCCGCCCTGCTCACCGCCCGCGCCCGGGCGACGGCGCCCGAGGACCCCTACCTGCGCTCCGAGCAGTCCCTGATCACCGGCCACCCCTACCACCCCGCCCCCAAGGCGCGTGGCGGCGGCCCCGTCGCGTCCTGGCTGCCGTACGCCCCCGAGGCGCACGCGCACTTCCCGCTGGTGCTGCTCGGGGTCCGCGAGGACCAGGTGGCCGAGGAGGGCGACACCCGCGCCCTGGACGCCCTCGGCACGGCTCCGCCCGGCTATCGGCTGCTGCCCGCCCACCCCTGGCAGCTCGACCTCGTCGCCCGCGACCTGGCCCCCGCCTTCGCCGACGGCCGTCTGATCCGGCTCGGCAACACCGCCTGCGAGACCTGGCCGACGGCGGCGATCCGCACGGTGTACGAGCCCCGGCGCGACCTGTTCCTGAAGTTCAGCCTCGACGTGCGCATCACCAACGACATCCGCCGCCTGTGGCGCCACGACCTGCGGAAACTGCGCCGCACCGACACGGCCGCCACCGATGCCTTCGCCGCCATGGGCCGGCCCGCGGCCTGGCTGAGCGACCGCGGCTACCGCACGGCCGCCTTCGCCTTCGAGGAACTGGCCGTGCTCGTGCGGGACGGGCTCGGCGGCCACCTCCTGCCCGGCGCCACCCCGCTGCTCGCGGCCGGGCTCGCCGAGGGCTTCGCAGGCAACCCGCTGGCCGCCACGACGGATCCGGAGGCCTGGTGGGCGGCGTACCTGCGGCAGGTGATCCCGCCCGCCCTCACGGCGTTCGACGCCCACGGGGTCGTCCTGGAGGCACACCTGCAGAACACGCTGGTCGCCGTCGACGCGTCCGGCATGCCCGTCCAGGCGCTGTTCCGGGACGCCGAGGGCGCCAAGGTGCTCCCGGACGTCTCCCGCGCCGCAGGCTGGGAGCGACTCGTGTACTGCCTGGTCGTCAACCACCTCGCCGAGATCGCCGCCGCCCTCGCCGCACACCACCCCGGCCTCGCCCCCTGGCCCGCCGCCCGCCGCGAACTCGCCCGCCACCACCTGCCCGAGATCCCCGCCCTGCTCGCCTCACCGACCCTGCCCGGCAAGACCAACCTGCTGCTGCGCTGGACGGGCGCGGACGGCGCCGACGCCCGCTACCTGCCCTTGCCGAACCCGCTGGCCGGTGCATGACGGTGCCGACGGCTCCGTCCCCGGAGTGCCGTCGGCGAACTGATCGCGTAAGGCAGGGGAGGTACTTCGGCCTGCGCACGGTAACAGGCATCGGCGACGTCCAGGTCAGTATCAGGATTCTCCGGACAGCATGATCCCTGCCCCGATGTGATGACGCGTCCGGCTCAAGCTCCGGCAGGCACACTGACGCCGGGGTGGGCATGAACGAGGGGGAACAGCCATCACATCCATGTGGGATGCCGCGGAGGGCGACGGATTCCGGGCGGCCGTGATCGGCCGGACCCGTCGGCGCATCGAGATCTACAGAGACGCCGGCGAGGCCTGGCGGTTCGCCGAGAGCCTGAAGTCCGTGAGCGAGGACACCGCCCAGGAGTACGAGGGCCGAACGATCCTTGAACTCGTCCAGAACGGCCATGACGCACTCGGTACGGCCGGCCCAGGACGCATCGCCGTCGTGGCGGTGCGCCAGGAGGGTGGCGGCGTCCTCTACGTCGCCAACGAGGGGGCGGGGTTCACGGAGGAGAACTTCCGCGCCATCACCGAACTGGCTCTGTCCAGCAAGGCGGCGGGCGAGGGGATCGGCAACAAGGGGCTCGGTTTCCGGAGTGTGCTGCAACTGACGGACTGGCCGGAGATCTACTCGAAGGCCTCACCCGCCTCGTTGTCCTTCGACGGCTACTGCTTCCGATTCGCGAGGCCCGAGGACGTGCGCGCCCTGGTGGACGATCCGGCACTCGCGGCCCGGGTGATCGAGGACATCTCTCCCCTGGCGCTGCCGGTACCGGCCGATGTCACGGATCCCGTACTCAAGGAACTGGCCGAGGACGGGTTCTCCACGGTTGTCCGGCTCCCGCTGCGCGATGACCATGCCTGGGGACTCACGGTGGCGCAGTCTAAGGACATGATGAGCGGCGAGGCACCGCTCCTGCTCTTCCTCGACCGCGTGGCCGAGCTCTCTGTCGAGGTGCGCGACGTCTCGCAACCCGCTCCGAGGCAGGTCCTCTCGCGCACCGAGCGTGTGTCGGAGCTCGTCAGAGCACGAGACGCAGAGTGGGTCAGCGAAGTCGATCTCGCCGAGGCGGGCCGCTATCTGCTGGCTCGCCGCACGCTCGATTCCGATGCGCTGAGCGAAGCGATCAGGCGCAGCGTCCAGGCGCGCGAGATCGACGCGGCATGGGAGAACTGGAATACCGAGGCATGGGTGGCGGTGGCGCTGCGGCTGGACACGCCACTCACCCACGGCCGCATGTACACCTTCCTGCCGATGGCCGCGGCTGTGCACGCTCCGTTTCCCGGGCACGCCCATGCCCCGTTCTTCACCAAGCTGGCCCGCCTCGGCATCAGCGAGAGGGTGGCTCTGAACGACTTTCTCCTCGCCCAACTCGCCGTGCTGGCCGTGGAACTGAGCAGGCGGGTTCGCTCCGAGACCCCACATCTCCTCGCGGCGGACCTCATCCTCGACCTCATGTGCTGGGACGAACCGGCCCGGCTGGACGCGGCTCTGGACGGGCGGCTCGCCACGGAGCCGATCGTGCCGCTGCATGGCCGGGAGGCGTGGGGCTCGATGCAGGATTCCCACGGGTGGCCGGACGGCAAGCGCGCCTGGCGGGTCCTGACCACCGACGCGCTCACGCAGGGGGGAGCAAAGCTGTTGACGCCCTCAGTCGGTCCTGTTCGTCATGGGCGTCTGGACAAGCTGTGCAAAACCGTGCTCTCCAAGTCCTTTCGCCCACCGGCGTCCCTGGCAGCGGCGTGGGTCGAGGCCGTGGCCCGGTCCCTGCTGAGCGGTGAACAAGCGACAGCAGGTGTGCTGTGGGCGGACTTCTACAGCGATGTGTCGCATGCGTTCGCCCGGGACCAGAGCGTGCTCCGGGGCCGGCGCATCATCCTTGACCAGGACATGCGGCTGAGAAGCGCCCTCGGGGGTCTTGCGGAGCCCGGCAAGAAGGTGGCGAGCGTCTTCTTCCACCCCGACATCGCGGACGGTGACGCCGTCACCCGGGTGCCGGGCGATCTCAAGGCGCTACGGCGTCGTATTTCCTTCACACACCCGGAGATCGCCTGGCACGGCGGAGGGCGTGAATTCCTCGAGCGCAATGAGCTGGTTCGCCCTTACCAGCTGGACCGTGTCTTCGACGCGCTGAAAGACCTGCTCTGCGGACGGCCCTCGGAGGCGCTCAGCCGCGACGCCCTCACCTTCGCCTTCCGGCAGTACCCGCTGCTCAGCCAGGCACAGCGCCGGAGGCTGGCCCGTATCCCCTTCCGGCTGCCGCTGGCCGCCGACGGCTGGGGCAGGGCAGCGAACTGCTCCTTCTCGCCTGCCTGGGGGACCGAGGGGGCACGTCGACTCGACAGGTTCCTCGATGAGGGAGGGGCCCGGATCCCCGCCCTGGCCGCTCAGCGAGACCAGTGGATCAGCGGTCCCGACGACTGGCCGACTCCGGTTCGGGACCGGGCGCTCCACGTCGAGTTCCTCGAAGCCCTTGGCGTCTGCGACGGCCTCAGGCCGGCGTACGTCGGGAATCGTCTCGGCGCCCATCACGGCAATGACCTGCGGCCCTCGGCCCTTGCCCTGCGTTTCGGGCTGGGGGAGGCCCTGTCCCCTGCGTGGGACGCCGACGTCAGGACCCGATGGACCAAGTTCGCGCACCCGTGGACGCCCTACGAGTTCGAAGGCCCGCTGGCCCACCTTGCGGGAGCGACCGAGGTCGCCGGGCTGAATTCCGTGGCCCGGCGAGCATTCGCCGAACTGCTGATGCACGGACTCCGTACCTGGGGCGAGGAAGTCTTCACCGTCACCGTGCACAGACCCACCTACAACTTCAAGGACGCGCACACCTGGCCGACTCCTCTCGCCTCCTACCTCCGAAGCCTGGCGTGGCTTCCCGTCGAGGAACCGGACGGCCCGTCCTTCGTCCCGCCCGGCCGGGCGTGGTTCAGCACCGACGGTGAACTTCCTGCCTTCGTGCCCGCGCTGCCCCTGTCGACACGGCGCCTGCTCACCGACAAGGCGGTCGCCGAGCGGCTGGTTCGGCTCGGTCTGCGCAAGTGGGACGATCCGAAGCACGCCGGAGAGGCGGTGAAGCAGCTCGGCGAGGTGCTCGACAAGGGCGAAGTGCCCGCGTATCTCAGCGTCTCCTTCAAAAGACACTACGAGCGGGCGTGGTCGCAGGTCGCGCGGACAGGACGGTGGCCCTGGGCACCGGCCGAAGAGGTCCGGCTCGTCGTGAGCCGCACCAACGTGCTCGGCACCTGCACGCCAACGGCCGACGAGGCTCCGGTCAACGTCTGCGACGAGGCGGATCCCCTGAAGGAGGCGCTGATCGAGCTGGCGGGCGATCCGATCCTCGTCGCCCCCGCGGACTCGGGCGACGCCATCGCCGGCCTGGCCGAGGCGAACGGAGTGAAAACACAGCGCACGTCGGTCACCCAAGTCCAGGTGCGTCATCGAGACGGCGACCCGATCACCCCCAACGGGCATGCGGCGGTGCTGGTCGAGGGAAGAGAGTGGCTGGTCACCGTGATCGCACTCGCCATGGAACTCAAGTCCGGGGCGTTCGTGCGCCGCAGTGAACGCGGTCTGCGTGCGGCGCTCGAACGGCTTCACACCATTCGTGTCGTACACGCCGACGACGTGGAGATCGCCATCTCCGGTACGCCGGCCGAACCGCCGTCGACGACCCGTGCGCTGCCGCTGCCGGACGACGAACACCCCACGGTGGTCGTCTGGAGGAGCGACGACGGCTGGGACGAGCTGCAGGCGGCGGCACCCGCCGTCGCGCAACTGCTGGACAGACCGTGGCTGCAGGACGCACTGGAACTGGTTCTGGTCAAACTCGAGCGGCACTTCGGCGGCCACGACCCGGCACACATCGACGACAGCACCCTCGCGACGGCGCTGGACACGACCGAGGCCAAGGTCACCGAGATCAGACGCAATCTCACCGGCGACGTGCAGGACACGGTGCGACTGCTCCGCCCGGTGCTGGCGTGCCTCGCCGCCGACGACTGGGACGAGGAAGCGGCCCAGGTCCTGGGCCGGGCGGCCGGTGAACGCGAGCTCGTCGAGATCATCGACCGGTACGCGCCCGGTCTGCCGGTGTCGTCCGCCGACCTGGTGGCCCTGGCCCGCTCCTCCACGACGCCCGCCGAGCTCCGCGACGAACTGCGCCTCGACTTCCGGCAGTTCAACGCCGCACTCGCTTCGCTCGGCCCCGGGTACAAGCCGGATGCCTACCCCGACCTCCACGAGCGGGTCTTCGGTGACTTCGTGCGCGACCGCAGCGGGGTTCTCCTCGACAGGCTCCGCGAACGGTACGCCGTTGCCGCGCACGAGGGAAAGGACATCTCCGGCTACGCGGCGGCCCGCGGTCTCCACGACCTGCAGCCGGACCCCGCCTGGCTGACCCTGTTCATCAGCCCGCCCGAGGAAGCGATGCGGAGCAGAGTGCAGGAGTGGCTGCGCGCCCACGGAGCTGACGACGACCTTGAGCGGCTGACGGACCTTCAGCCCGTCGACCGGCTTCGCGCACTCAACGCGTCCGCGCTCGACAAGCTCGTGCCGAAACTGGCCCCGCTCGTGGCCGCATGGTGCCACCGTCACGGTGTCCTGGCGCCCGGCGGATGGCACGGGGCGGTGCTGCTGGAGTGCAAGAGCCACATCGACGGCATCGGCCTGAGTGACCTGCTGCACCTGAGTGAGGAACAACTGCTCCACGCCGTGGGTCGCGCCGTGGGGTGGCCGGCCGGAATGCCCCGCGCCGCAGATCCCGAGGTGCTCGGCCTCACCCCCAAGGATCTCGCGTGGACGACCGCACGATCCCAGGACTCCGGTGGCTCGATCAGCACACCGCCGCGCACGATCACGATCGGAGACAAGGAGGTCAGGGTGGGAGTTGATCAGTTCTCCGCCATCGCGGACCTCGCCTCCAGAACCATCGACGAGTCGTTCCTCGCCCAGACCGGCAAGGTGCGCCTCGACGCCGTGGGGGGTGTGCCGCAACCACGCCGCGGAGGTTCTTCCCCTGCCAAGCCGGGCATCGTCGTCGCGAGGATGACCCAGACCAACGAGGACCAGCGCTCGGCCATCGGCCTCGTCGGAGAAGTAGCCGCCCGGGCTTGGCTCCAGCGCCACCACACCGATGTCAGGTGGACGTCGGGATACGCGGCCTTGATCAATGGCGACCCCGAGGCGTCCGATGGTCTGGGCTACGACTTCGAGGTCGCCTGGCGCGACACGACCCGGCTGTACGAGGTGAAGGCCCTGAGCGGACCGAGCGCCGAGCGGGTGGAGTTCGAGCTCGGTCCGTCCGAGGTGGACGCGGCCCGCCGCCACGCGCGCGGCAACCGATACCGCATCCTGCTGATCACCTCGGCCCTTGTCCCGGAGGAGCGTCGCGTGTTCGAACTGCCGAACCCGTTCTCCGCCCAGGGGCGCGACCGCTTCAGGATCGTGAGCAGAGGACTGCGCTATCAGTGCTCACCGTCGGGGAAGGCATAGCGAGGAGGTGTGGGGGAACAGGCGGCGTTTCTCGAGCACGGCAGCGTGACCGCCCAGCCACCAACGTGCGCCCGGCGGGCGACCGTTGAGGCACCCGCGTTCGTCCCAGCCTCATCCGCAGTGGGGAGCTCACGCCACCAGGTGACGGTGGCCCGGTCCGGCACATCGTGTGCCGGGCCGGGCCACTGTTCAGAAGTCCCCGTTCTGGCTCGCCGCTCCGTTGCGGCTCCAGCTCACCAGGAGCTGGCCTTTCCCTCCCTACGGCCGGTGCGCGGTTGCGCTCGCCCATGCCCAGTTGCCGACCGTTGTCCGGCGCCGGGACGTGGACGCCGGACATCAACTGCCGGACAGTCACCACGCATCGCGGCTGCGGAAAGGCTCCGGAAAGGAGGGCCATGCCATGCGCCGAACGCCCGCTCGACCTGGACACCGGTCCGCTGACGCGGTTCGCGGCCGACCTGCGGAAGCTGCGCGAGGCGGCGGGACGGCTTGGTCACTATGCTCACTTCATGCCGGAGGCCGGAAGCCCGGGGCGCAGCGCGCTGGAGCTGGCCGTCGAATGTAAGGCGAATGAGCGATTGGGTCTTGGAAGATGCTGAGAGAGGTCGCCGCTACCCGCTACATCGCACCCCTGCGGTCCGGTGGCTCCGTCCCCGGAGTCGTCGAGGCCGATGATCTCGGTACGTATGTCGTCAAGTTCACCGGCTCCGCGCAGGGCCACAAGGCGCTGGTCGCCGAGGTGATCGTCGGTGAACTCGCCCGCGCGCTCGGCCTGCGCTTCCCCGAACTGGTCCTCGTCCACTTCGACCCGTCGATCGCGGCGGCCGAGCCGCACCAGGAGGTGCGCGAGCTGCACGGCGCGAGCGCGGGGGTCAACCTCGGCATGGACTACCTGCCGGGCGCCGCCGACTTCACCCCCGAGATCGCGAAGACCTTCCCGGTGGACCCCCTGGAGGCGGGCCGGATCGTCTGGCTGGACGCCCTGACCGTCAACGTGGACCGTACGGTCCACAGCTCCAACCTGATGGTCTGGCCGACGCTCGGCACCGCGCCCCCGCGGCTGTGGCTCATCGACCACGGCGCCGCCCTCGTCTTCCACCACCGCTGGGACACCACGACCCCGGGCAAGAGGTACGACTTCCGCCACCACGCCCTCGGTCACTACGCCCCCGACATCCGGGCCGCCGACGCGGAACTGGCTCCCCGGGTGACCGAGGAGCTGCTGCACCGGATCGTCGCCGAGGTGCCGGACGCCTGGCTCGCCGAGGACGCGGGATTCGCGACGCCCGACGACGTCCGGACCGCCTACGTCGACTACCTCCTCCAGCGTGTGCGCCGATCCGAGGAGTGGCTGCCCACCGGCTTCCCGAGCCGCGAGGAGCTCGCGGCCGAGGAGGCCGCCCGCGCGGCGAAGACCCAGCAGGGCCGCCCGGACTGGCTCAAGTGGGTCCCCGACCTGCACGGCAAGCCGGCGGTGGAACAGGATGGGACGGTGCACCTCGGATGACCCAGCGCGTACAGATCGAGTACTGCACACAGTGCCGCTGGCTGCCCCGCGCGGCCTGGCTGGCGCAGGAGCTGCTCACCACCTTCGAGACCGAGCTGACCGAGCTGTCGCTCAAGCCCGGCACCGGCGGCGTCTTCGTCGTCCGGGTGAACGACGAGGTCGTCTGGGACCGCCGCGAGCAGGGCTTCCCGGAGCCCACGGCGGTGAAGCGGGCCGTACGCGACCGAGTGGCCCCGGGAAGGTCCCTGGGCCACTCGGAGGGAACCTCGTAAGGGTCAGCCCTTGAGCTGCTCGTACGCCGGCAGGGTGAGGAAGTCGGCGTAGTCCTCGTCGAGGGACACCTGGAGCAGCAGGTCGTGCGCCTCCTGCCAGTGGCCGGCCGCGAAGGCCTGCTCGCCGATCTCCTTGCGGATCGCGTCCAGTTCCTCGGCGGCGACCTTGCGGGCCAGTTCCGGGGTGGCCCGGTCGCCGTTCTCGAACTCGACGCCCGCGTTGATCCACTGCCAGATCTGGGAGCGGGAGATCTCGGCGGTGGCGGCGTCCTCCATGAGGTTGAAGATGGCGACGGCGCCGAGGCCGCGCAGCCAGGCCTCGATGTAACGGATGCCCACCTGAACGGCGTTGATCAGGCCGTTGTACGTCGGCCTGGCGTCCAGGGAGTCGATCGCGATCAGGTCGGCCGCCTCCACGTGGACGTCCTCGCGCAGCCGGTCCTTCTGGTTCGGCCGGTCGCCGAGGACGCGGTCGAAGGACTCCATGGCGATCGGGACCAGGTCCGGGTGGGCGACCCAGGAGCCGTCGAAGCCGTCGTTCGCCTCGCGGTCCTTGTCGGCGCGGACCTTCTCGAAGGCGACCTTGTTGACCTCGGGGTCCTTGCGGGAGGGGATGAAGGCCGCCATGCCGCCGATGGCGTGCGCGCCGCGCTTGTGGCAGGTGCGGACGAGGAGCTCGGTGTACGCCCGCATGAACGGGGCCGTCATCGTCACCGCGTTGCGGTCCGGCAGCACGAACCTCGGCCCGCCGTCCCGGAAGTTCTTCACGATGGAGAACAGGTAGTCCCAGCGGCCGGCGTTCAACCCCGAGGCGTGGTCGCGCAGTTCGTAGAGGATCTCCTCCATCTCGTACGCCGCCGTGATCGTCTCGATCAGGACGGTCGCGCGGATGGTGCCCTGCGGGATGCCGACGTAGTCCTGCGCGAAGACGAACACGTCGTTCCACAGCCGGGCTTCGAGGTGCGACTCGGTCTTGGGCAGGTAGAAGTACGGGCCCTTGCCGAGGTCCAGCAGGCGCTGGGCGTTGTGGAAGAAGTACAGGCCGAAGTCGACGAAGGCACCGGGGACCGGCGTGCCGTCGGCGTCGACGAGGTGGCGCTCGGTCAGGTGCCAGCCGCGCGGGCGCATGACGACGGTGGCCAGTTCCTCGTCCGGGCGCAGGGCGTACGACTTGCCGGTGCGCTCGTCCGTGAAGTCGATGCCGCGGGTGTAGGCGTCGCTCAGGTTGAGCTGGCCGAGGACCACGTTCTCCCAGGTCGGCGCAGAGGCGTCCTCGAAGTCGGCGAGCCAGACCTTCGCGCCCGAGTTGAGCGCGTTGATGGTCATCTTGCGGTCGGTGGGGCCGGTGATCTCGACGCGCCGGTCGTTCAGCGCGGCCGGGGCCGGGGCGACCTTCCAGGAGTCGTCCGCGCGCACGGCGGCCGTCTCCGGGAGGAAGTCGAGCGTGGAGGTGCGGGCGATCTCGGCGCGGCGCTCGGCCCGGCGGGCGAGGAGTTCGTCACGGCGCGGGGTGAACCGCCGGTGCAGCTCCGCCACGAAGGCGAGCGCCGCGTCGGTGAGGACCTCCTCCTGCCGGGGCAGGGGCTCGGCGTCGACGATGGCCAGCGGAGACGGCGCTGGTGCGGACATGAGCTGTCACTTCCTTCAGCGGTGGCACCGGGTGCCAAGTGGCACGAATAGGGCAATCAGCGCCCGCTGTGCGGTCGGACGCTTCTGAACAGTGGATAGTAGTTTCCTCATTGTGGAACTTCAATGGTTTGTTGATGTCGAGATTCTCTGGATCGAGGCAAGGTGGCGCTCAGTGCCACCCCGTTCACTCAAGGTGGCTCAGATCGGCCTCGGTGTCGATGTCGTACGGCGCGGCCACGTCCGCGCACTCCACCAGCCTGATCGCCGCCGCGTGATCCTTCAGGTAGGTGCGCGCCCCGCGGTCGCCGGTGGCCGTCGCCGCGATGCCCGGCCAGTGCGCCGCGCCGAAGAGCACGGGATGCCCGCGCACGCCGTCGTAGGCGGCTGAGACCAGCGAGTTCTCGTCCTCGTACGCACCGAGTACCCGGCTCACCGCCGCCGCCCCGATCCCCGGCTGGTCGACCAGGCTCACCAGGGCCGCGCGCACGCTCGTACCGGCGAGTGAATCGAGCCCGGCGCGCAGGGAGGAGCCCATGCCCTCGGCCCAGCCGGGGTTGTCGAGCAGTACGCAGCCGCTCAGGTCGGCGCGCTCGCGTACCTCATCGGCCTGTGCCCCGAGCACGACGTGGATCCGTCCGCATCCGGCCGCCCGCAGCACCCCGACCGCATGTTCGACCAGGGGGCGCCCCCGGTGTTCCAGCAGCGCCTTGGGCCGCCCGCCGAGCCGTCTGCCGCCGCCCGCGGCGAGCAGCAGCCCGGCGATCTCCTCGTGTCGGTCCCGCTTGTCCGTCATGCGTCCTGCATACCTGACGCGGAAGGCGACAGCCGGTTTCCTTGGGCTGAATTTCGGTCCGTGCGGTGGCGCTCCCGCACGGGGTGGCGTTAACTGACCCGCGCACGACGGCGCGCAAGGGGGAGGGCTGTGTTGCGGAGCTTGGGGCAGAGGCTGGTGACGGGCAGCGACGAGGACCCGAGGGTGGCGGAACTGCGGACCGCGGTGTCCCGGCTGCGCCGCGAACTCGCCGCGCTACCGGCCGAGTTCCCCGACCGGGGCATAGCCGAGGACGAACTGGCCACACTGGCGGCGATGGCAACCGGCGGCCTGCCGGAAATCCCCCGCCTGCGCAGTTCCCTGTTACTGATCGCGGGAGCGATCGGCTCGGTCAGCGCGCTGGCGCGGGGGTTGTCGGAGGTGCGGGAGGCGGTGGACCTGTTCGGGGAGTCGCCGAGGACTTGAAAGCGCCGGTTGGGCAACCGGGGGGCGCGGGGAACTGCGCGAACGGCCCCGACGATCCCGCAGTCGCCCACGCACCACGCCACAGGTCTCTCAGGCGCCTGAACTCGCCAGCGCCGCGGACAGCTCGGCGGCCACTTGCTGCAGTACCGGCACGATCTTGTCCGTCGCTGCTTCGGTGACCCGCCCGGCAGGCCCGGAGATCGAGATGGCGGCCGCGGTGGGGGAGTCCGGCACGGATACCGCCAGGCATCGCACGCCGATCTCCTGCTCGTTGTCGTCGATGGCGTACCCCAGCCGCCGTACGTCTTCCAGTGCTGCCAGGAACCCGTCCGGAGTGGTGATCGTCTTCTCCGTCGCGGCCTGCATGCCCGTGCGGGAGAGGAGCGCCCGTACCTCGTCGTCGGGCACGTTCGCCAGCAGCGCCTTGCCCACCCCCGTGGAGTGCGGCAGCACCCTGCGGCCCACCTCGGTGAACATCCGCATCGAGTGCTTCGACGGCACCTGCGCCACGTACACGATCTCGTCGCCGTCCAGCAGCGCCATGTTCGCCGTCTCGCCGGTCTCCTCCACCAGCCGGGCCAGGTACGGCCGCGCCCACGTGCCGAGCAGGCGGGAGGCGGACTCGCCGAGGCGGATCAGCCGCGGGCCGAGCGCGTACCGGCGGTTCGGCTGCTGACGGACGTAACCGCAGGCCACCAGCGTGCGCATCAGCCGGTGGATGGTGGGCAGCGGCAGCCCGCTGGACGCGGACAGCTCGCTGAGCCCGACCTCGCCGCCTGCGTCCGCCATCCGCTCGAGCAGATCGAAGGCACGCTCCAGGGACTGGACCCCGCCGCTGGCGGAGGGCTTGGCGGAGTCGGTGGTGCTGGCGCTGGACGTCGGCACGGCACGTTCCTTTCGGGGCGGGCAGGAAGGGCAGAAGCCTACCCGGCAGTCGGTTGACTGCCTGCTTGTACGTAGCTACGTTCTGCCTGCTGGAATTCTAATTCCGCTTTGTGGAAACGTCCAGAGTAGATGTCCGTTCGCGCTGCTCAGAAGTGTGCCTCTTGACGGCGGGGTGGCGGGAGTGAAGACTCCTTCAACAGAACGTTGAATTCCGTTACGTGGGTGTAAATCCCGTTTCCTGGAAGTAAAACGGTGGCAGAGAGAGGGGTTCGGGTGTCCGACGCTGAACTGGTGCTGCGTTCGACGCGCGTCATCACTCCGGAAGGGGCGCGGGCCGCCACGGTCACCGTGTCCGCCGGCACGATCACGGCCGTCCTGCCGTACGACGCCGAGGTCCCGGCCACGGCACGCCTGGAGGACTTCGGCGACCACGTCCTGCTGCCCGGCCTGGTCGACACCCATGTGCACGTCAACGACCCCGGCCGCACCGAGTGGGAGGGCTTCTGGACCGCCACGCGCGCGGCGGCGGCCGGCGGCATCACCACGCTGATCGACATGCCGCTCAACTCCCTCCCGCCGACCACCACCGTCGAGAACCTGCGGGTCAAGCAGCAGGTCGCCGCCGACAAGGCGCACATCGACGTCGGCTTCTGGGGCGGCGCGCTGCCCGGCAACGTCAAGGACCTGCGCCCGCTGCACGACGCCGGGGTCTTCGGCTTCAAGGCGTTCCTGTCGCCGTCCGGCGTCGACGAGTTCCCGCACCTCGACCAGGACCGGCTCGCCCAGTCCCTGGCGGAGACGGCCGGCTTCGACGGCCTGCTGATCGTGCACGCCGAGGACCCGCACCACCTCGCCGCAGCCCCGCAGCACGGCGGCCCCAGGTACGCGGACTTCCTGGCCTCCCGCCCGCGCGACGCCGAGGACACGGCCATCGCGGGCCTCATCGCGCAGGCGAGGCGCCTTGACGCGCGCGTGCACATCCTGCACCTGTCCTCCAGCGACGCGCTGCCGCTCATCGCCGCCGCCCGCGCCGAGGGCGTCCGTGTCACCGTGGAGACCTGCCCGCACTACCTCACCCTGACCGCCGAGGAAGTACCCGACGGCGCCAGCGAGTTCAAGTGCTGCCCGCCCATCCGCGAGGCCGCCAACCAGGACCTGCTCTGGCAGGCCCTGGCCGACGGCACCATCGACTGTGTCGTCACCGACCACTCGCCCTCCACCGCCGACCTGAAGACCGACGACTTCGCGACCGCCTGGGGCGGCATCTCGGGCCTCCAGCTCAGCCTGCCGGCGGTGTGGACCGAGGCCCGCAGGCGCGGGCAAGGCCTTGCGGACGTGGTCCGCTGGATGTCCGCGCAGACCGCAGCCCTGGCCGGTCTCGGCGCCCGCAAGGGCGCCATCGCGGCCGGCCGCGACGCCGACTTCGCGGTCCTCGCCCCCGACGAGACCTTCACCGTCGACCCGGCCGGTCTCCAGCACCGCAACCGGGTCACCGCGTACGCCGGCAAGACCCTGCACGGCGTCGTGAAGTCCACCTGGCTGCGCGGCGAACGCATCTTCGCGGACGGCGAGTTCACCGAGCCGAAGGGCCGCCTGCTCGCTCGCCCCCAGTAAGCCCCCCTCCCGCACCCGCACCCCGCCGACTCCCGAAAGGACCCCCTGATCACCGTGACGGCGATACCCAGCTTCACCGGCGACGCGAACCCCTACGGAGGCGGCGACCCGTACGCGGACTACCGCACCGCCGACTTCCCCTTCACCCAGTACGCCAACCTGGCCGACCGGCAGCTCGGCGCCGGGGTCATCGCCGCCAACGACGAGTTCTTCGCCGAGCGGGAGAACCTGCTGGTGCCCGAGCGGGCCGAGTTCGACCCCGAGCACTTCGGGCACAAGGGCAAGATCATGGACGGCTGGGAGACCCGCCGGCGGCGCGGGGCCTCGGCCGAGCACCCCTGGCCGACGGCCGAGGACCACGACTGGGCGCTGGTCCGCCTCGGCGCGCCCGGCGTGATCCGCGGGATCGTGGTCGACACGGCCCACTTCCGCGGCAACTACCCGCAGGCGGTCTCGGTCGAGGGCACCTCGGTGCCCGGCTCCCCGTCGCCCGAGGAACTCCTGTCCGACGACGTGAAGTGGACGACGCTGGTCCCGCGCACGCCGGTCGGCGGCCACGCGGCGAATGGTTTCTCCGTATCGGTGGAACAGCGCTTCACGCACCTGCGGGTCAACCAGCACCCCGACGGCGGCATCGCCCGCCTGCGGGTGTACGGCGAGGTCGTACCCGACCCCGAGTGGCTGTCGGTCCTGGGCACCTTCGACGTGGTCGCCCTGGAGAACGGCGGCCGGGTGGAGGACGCCTCGGACCTCTTCTACTCCCCGGCGACCAACACCATCCAGCCGGGCCGCTCCCGCAAGATGGACGACGGCTGGGAGACCCGCCGCCGCCGTGACCAGGGCAACGACTGGATCCGCTACCGGCTGGCCGCCCAGTCCCAGATCCGCGCGATCGAGATCGACACGGCGTACCTGAAGGGCAACAGCGCCGGCTGGGCGTCCGTCTCCGTCAAGGACGGCGAGAGCGGCGCCTGGACCGAGATCCTCCCGCGCACCCGCCTCCAGCCCGACACCAACCACCGCTTCGTGCTGCCGCAGCCGGCGCTCGGCACGCACGCGCGCGTGGACATCTTCCCCGACGGCGGCATCTCCCGCCTGCGCCTGTTCGGCACCCTGACGGAACAGGGCGCGACGGCCCTGTCGACCCGTCACCAGGAGCTGGGCGGCTGAGCCACCCCGACTCGCGGAGCGCACCGGCCTGACAGCACCGGTGCGCTCCGCGCCGCGTCAGGCTGCGTAGCCGCCGTCCACGACGAACTCGGCTCCCGTGACGTAAGAGGCCTCGGTACCGGCCAGATAGGCCACCGCCGAGGCCACCTCGGCGGCCGTGCCGTAGCGGCCGAGCGCGGTCATCGCCGCCTGGTCCGCCGCCGAGGGGCCGTCGGCGGGGTTCATGTCGGTGTCGGTCGGCCCGGGATGGACGATGTTCGCCGTGATCCCGCGTCCCGCCAGCTCCCACGCCAGGGCCTTCGTCAGACCGACGAGGGCCGCCTTGCCGGCCGTGTAGAGCGTCCCTCCGGGGCCCGGCACCCGGCGCGTCATGCAGGTGCCGATGGTGATGATCCGGCCGCCGGAGGCCATGTGCGCGGCGGCCGCCTGGGAGGCCAGGAAGACCCCCCGCACGTTGACGGCGAGGGTGTGGTCGACGTCGGCGAGCGACAGGCTGTCCAGGGGCCCGAGGGCCGCCACGCCCGCGTTGTTCACCAGCACGTCCAGCCGGCCCAGCTCCTCTGCGGCGCGCCCCACCGCACCCGCCGCCTCCTGCGCGTCCGCGGCGTCCGCGCGCAGCGCCACCGCCCGGCGCCCCAGCGCCGCCACGGCCCGTACGACCTCCTCGGCCGCCTCCTTGCTGTTCACGTAGGTCACGGCCACGTCCGCACCCGCGCGCGCGAGCCGCAACGCCGTGGCGGCGCCGATGCCCCGGCTGCCGCCGGTCACCAGGGCCGCCTTGCCGTCGAGCGATCCGCCTGTCTGTGCCGTCCGTGTCGTCTGCGCCGTCTGCATCGTGTTCGTCATGCGTCCATCCCAGCGCCACGCCGCCCCGTCCGCTGGCGGCGAACGGACACCGCATCCGGCCGCCGCCGGAACTCTTCGCTCCCTCTCTCGCGTTCTCCCCGCGTGACCCTTCAGCAAGAGATCGTCGGCAACGCCATGCAGATGGCGGTCGTCAACCTGCACCCCGGCCAGACCGTGTACTGCGAGGCGGGGAAGTTCCTGTTCAAGACGACGAACGTGACCATGGAGACACGGCTGTCCGGCCCGTCGGGCAACGGCGGTCAGCAGCAGAGCGGCGGGGGCGGCGGCATGGGCGGCATGCTGCGCCAGGCCATGGGCACCGCCATGCAGGTCGGCCAGCGCATGCTGGCCGGCGAGTCGTTGGCATTCCAGTACTTCACCGCCCAGGGCGGCGAGGGCACGGTCGGCTTCGCGGGCGTGCTGCCCGGCGAGATGCGCGCCCTGGAACTGAACGGCACGCGCGCGTGGTTCGCCGAGAAGGACGCCTTCGTGGCCGCCGAGTCCACCGTCGAGTTCGGCATCGCCTTCCAGGGCGGCCGCACCGGCATGAGCGGCGGCGAGGGCTTCATCCTGGAGAAGTTCACCGGGCACGGCACGGTGATCATCGCGGGCGCGGGCAACTTCATCGACCTCAACCCGGCGGACTTCGGCGGCCGTATCGAGGTGGACACCGGCTGTGTGGTCGCCTTCGAGGAGGGCATCCAGTACGGCGTCCAGCGCATCGGCGGCCTCAACCGCCAGGGCCTCATGAACGCCGTCTTCGGCGGCGAGGGCCTGTCCCTGGCCACCCTGGAGGGCAACGGCCGGGTGATCCTGCAGTCCCTCACCATCGAGAGCCTCGCCAACGCGCTGAAGAAGGCCCAGGGCGGCGACAAGCAGGGCCCGACCGGCGGACTGTTCTCGACGCACGCCGGCTGAACTGATGAGTTGCGGGCGGGTGCGGGGTCTGAGGTGATGACAACAGACCCCGCACCCGGAAGAAGGCACCCGCCATGGGCAAGCTCGTCTCCACCATCTTCGTCACCCTCGACGGCGTCTACCAGGCGCCCGGCGGCCCCCAGGAGGACCCCAGCGGCGGCTTCGACCAGGGCGGCTGGAGCTTTCCGCTCGGCGACGACGACTTCGGCCGGTTCGTCATCGAGGTCTTCGACCGCGCGGGCGCCTTCCTGCTCGGCCGCCGCACGTACGACATCTTCGCCTCCTACTGGCCGAAGATGACCGACCCGGCCGACCCGATCGCCACCAGGCTCAACGCCCTCCCGAAGTACGTCGTCTCGTCCACGCTGACGTCGCCCGAGTGGTCCGGCACCACCGTGGTCGGCGGTGACCTCGCCAAGGAGGTCCAGGCCCTCAAGGAGCGCACGGAGGGCGAACTCCAGATCCACGGCAGTGGTGCCCTGGTCCGCTCCCTGCTGGACCTCCGGCTGATCGACACCCTGCACCTGCTGACCTTCCCGGTCGTCCTCGGCGCCGGCCGCCGGCTGTTCGAGGAGGGCGCGGTGCCCACCCGCTTCCGGCGCACCGGCGGGCGCGTCACCGGCGCGGGCGTCTCCATCCAGTCGTACGACCTGCTGGGCAGCCCCGAGTACGGGTCCTACGCACTCCCCGAGGACGCCTAGGGCGCGCCCCAGGCTGGATCCCACGGAACGGAAAGGCCTGGCCGAAGATCGTCCCCGTCGGTACGGTGATCGCGCCCCGTGCGAGCCGCCGCTGTCTCCGCACCCCCTTCGGAGACCGGGAGAGCCGCCCCCATGTCGTCGATCGCCGTACCGGGCGCCACCGTCGCGCCCCGCCGCGCCTGGCACACCGACCTGCCCGTCCTGCTCGTCGCGGTGGTCTGGGGCGCCAGCTACCTCGCCGCGAAGGACATCACCACCGCCCGTACGGTGCTCGCCGTGCTGGTGCTGCGGTTCGCGCTCGTCCTGCCCGTGCTGGCCGTCGCCGGACGCCGGTCCCTGCGCGCGCTGACCGGCGCCCAGTGGCGCGGCGCGGCCCTGCTGGGGCTGATCCTGAGCGGCATCTTCCTGCTGGAGACGTACGGGGTGGTGCACACCTCGGCGACGAACGCGGGTCTCATCATCAGCCTGACCATGATCTTCACTCCGCTCGCCGAGGCGGCCGTCACCCGCACCCGGCCCACGCCGTCCTTCCTCGGCGCGGCGGCCCTGTCGGTACTCGGCGTCGTCCTGCTCACCCAGGGCGGCGGCTTCAGCCGGCCCTCCCTCGGCGACCTGCTGATGCTGCTCGCCGCCCTGGCCCGGACCGTGCACGTCCTCGCGATGTCCCGGATCCGGTCCGTCCAGGGTGCCGGCGCGCTGCCGCTCACCACCGTCCAACTCGGCACCGCGGTCGCGGTCTTCGCACTCCTGTCGGCCGGTACCGGTCCCACGCCGTGGGGGACGGCGGCGGGCTTCGGCGCGCGGGAGTGGGCGGGGCTGCTGTTCCTGTCCGCGCTGTGCACGCTGTTCGCCTTCTTCGTGCAGATGTGGGCGGTCCGCCGTACGTCTCCCTCCCGGGTCAGCCTGCTGCTCGGCACCGAGCCGCTGTGGGCCGCCGCGGCCGGCATCGCCCTCGGCGGGGAACGGCTCGGCGCGCTCGGACTCGCGGGCGGCGCCCTGGTGCTTGTGGGGACCGCGTGGGGACGCCGGGCGGCAGGTTAACTTTCCGAAAACTCATCGGACTTGACGGGAAAATCTTCAACTTTGTCGTTGACATGCCAACATCTACGCGCGTCATCATGGGGCCATGAGATTCCCCCCACGCGCCACTCGCATCGGCGCCGCAGCCGCACTCCTGTCCGCCCTCCTCGTGGGCGGCACCGTCTCCGCCACCACGGCGGACGCCGCAGCCGCGTCGGTCGGCAGCATCTGCTACGGCAACCTGCCGTCGCAGGCCCACGACACCCTGAACCTGATCGACCAGGGCGGTCCGTTCCCGTACTCGCAGGACGGCGTCGTCTTCTCGAACCGCGAAGGCGTCCTGCCCAGCCAGTCGTCCGGCTACTACCACGAGTACACCGTCATCACCCCTGGTTCCCCCACGCGCGGTGCCCGGCGCATCGTGACCGGTCAGGAGTCCCAGGAGGACTACTACACCTCCGACCACTACGCCACGTTCAACCTGATCGACTTCGGCTGCTGAGCCGACCGACCAGGTCCTGGGGAACGGTGTGTCCGGCCGGGGGTCCGATCCGCGCTCATTCGGATCCCCGGCTTTCCGCGACGGCGAACAGCGCGAACGCGAGCACCACGAGCGCGATGCTCACGTAGACCTCGTAGCCGTCGAGGAAGCCGAGCCGCTGCACGAGACCCACGTGCCAGTGGGTGAACTCGTGCACCAGGCCCAGCACACCCTGCACCAGGGCGATCAGTCCCAGAAGTTCCAGTAACCGTTTCACGGCACGACTCTCGCCCCGCGGCCTGCCCCCACGCATCGGCCGCGGGGCGAATCCCGTCCGCCGCAGGACTGCTCGCGCGCCGGTGCGGGACCACCGAAAGTCCACGGCGCTGCGACTTTGGTCGGCGATCCGCGCGCGGAGCGGTTCGCAAAGGCCGATCCTGCGTAGATTTGCCGACCGTGAGCAATGACGAGCCGGCGCTGGTGCCGCAGGAGTTCGCGGTCCCCCGGTGGCTGCTCCCGTCCGCCCTGATCCACGAACTGGACCCGGACGCCAGGGCCCTGGGCCGGCGGCCTCGGCGCACGGCGCGCGACTGGGTCGTCGATGTCTCCTGCTTCCTGCTGGCCGTCGTGCTGGGCCTCGCGGCCGCGCAGTCCCTGTCCGGCGAACCCGGCCTGCCGCACCCCGCCGCCGTCCTCGACCGGACGCTGGGCGGGCTCGCCTGCGCGGCCGTCTGGACGCGGCGCCGGTGGCCGGTCGGGCTCGCCGTCGCGATGGTCGTGGTCGGCTTCCTGTCCAACACCGCGGGCGGCGTGGCGATGGTCGCCCTGTTCACGCTCGCCGTGCACCGGCCCTTCCGGTACGTGGTCTGGATCGGCGGCGTCGACCTCGCGCTGATCCCGCTCTTCTACTGGCTGCGGCCCGACCCCGACCTGCCCTACGCGGGAACCGTCGCGTTCACCGCGCTGCTCACCGTGTCGGTCATCGGCTGGGGCATGTTCGTCCGCTCCAAGCGGCAGCTCATGCTGAGCCTGCGCGACCGCGCCCGGCGAGCGGAGACCGAGGCGCACCTGCGCGCCGAACGGGCCCAGCGGCTCGCCCGCGAGGCCATCGCCCGCGAGATGCACGATGTGCTCGCACACCGGCTCACCCTGCTCAGCGTGCACGCCGGTGCCCTGGAGTTCCGGCCGGACGCGCCCCGGGAGGAGATCGCGCGGGCGGCCGGTGTGATCAGGGAGAGCGCCCACGAGGCGCTCCAGGACCTGCGGGAGATCATCGGCGTACTGCGCGCCGGGGAGCCCGACGACGCGGCCGGGGGCCGCCCGCAGCCGACGCTGGCCGCGCTGGACGCCCTCGTCGCCGAGAGCCGCGAGGCGGGCATGAAGGTCACCCTCGACCACCGTGTCGCCGACCCGGCCGCCGTCCCCGCCTCCGTCGGCCGCACCGCCTACCGCATCGCCCAGGAGGCCCTGACCAACGCCCGCAAGCACGCCCCCGGCACCGAGGTCACCGTCCAGGTCTCCGGCACCCCCGGAGCCGGCCTGACGATCACGGTCCGCAACCCCGCCCCCGCATCCGACGTCCCGCCGGTCCCCGGCTCCGGCCAGGGCCTGATCGGCCTGACCGAACGCGCCACGCTGACCGGGGGACACCTGGAGCACGGGGCGACGGCGGACGGAGGGTTCGAGGTGCGGGGGTGGCTGCCGTGGGGTGAGAGCTGAGGGAGCACACGGGACGTGCGGGCGGCGCCGGCCATGGCCGACGGCGGCCCGGCGACCGGCCCGCACGTGATTACGTAACCCCCATGACTACGACTCCGATCAGGCTCCTCCTCGTCGACGACGACCCCCTGGTGCGCGCCGGACTCTCGCTGATGATGGGCGGGGCCGGGGACATCGAGATCGTCGGGGAGGCCGCCGACGGGGGAGAGGTCGAGGACGTGGTCGAGCGGACCCGGCCGGACGTCGTGCTCATGGACATCCGGATGCCGTCGGTGGACGGGCTCACGGCCACCCGGCGGCTGCGGGCCCGGCCGGATGCCCCTCAGGTCGTGGTGCTGACCACCTTCCACGCCGACGAACAGGTGCTGCACGCCCTGCGCGCGGGCGCCGCCGGGTTCGTGCTCAAGGACACCCCGCCCGGCGAGATCGTCGACGCGGTGCGCCGGGTCGCGGCCGGGGAACCGGTGCTGTCGCCCGCCGTCACCCGCCAGTTGATGCGGCACGCGGCCGGCACCGCCGCCGACTCCCGCCAGGCACGCGCGCGTGAGCGGCTCGCTGCCCTCAACGACCGCGAGCGGGAGGTCGCCGTCGCCGTCGGCCGGGGCCTGGCCAACGCCCAGATCGCCGCCGAACTGTTCATGAGCGTGGCCACCGTCAAGACCCACGTCTCCCGCATCCTCGCCAAGCTCGATCTCAACAACCGTGTCCAGATTGCCCTGTTGGCGTACGACGCGGGACTTCTTGAGGACGGGCACTAGGCGGGCGCGGTACGCGTTGTTCAGGTACCAGGAGGTGCCCGGTGGGCCTCGGGGGGAGTCCGGAAGGGGTGCGATGGACAGGCAGCGGGTGGTCGATCTGGGGGAGTGGGCAGACGCGTTCCGCGAGGATCCGCATCCGGTGTACGCACGCCTGCGCGAGCAGGGCCCCGTGCACCGCGTCCGGCTGCCGGGAGCGGACGAGGGGGATGAGACCTGGCTGGTCGTCGGGTACGAGGAGGCGCGCGCGGCCCTCGCCGACCCCCGGCTCGCCAAGGACGGTGAAAAGATCGGCGAGACCTTCCTGGACGAGGAGATGATCGGCAAGCACCTGCTGGCCACCGACCCGCCTCAGCACACCCGCCTGCGCGGCCTCGTCACCCGCGCGTTCACGATGCGCCGGGTGGAGCAGCTGCGCCCGCGGATCCAGCAGATCACCGACGACCTGCTGGATGCCATGATGCCGCCCGGCCACGGCGACCTCATCGACTCGCTCGCCTTCCCGCTGCCGATCACCGTCATCGGTGAACTCCTCGGCGTCCCGGACATGGACCGCGCCGAGTTCCGGAAGATGTCCACCGAGGTGGTCGCACCGACCAACGGGGACACGGAGTACGACGCGGTCGTCCGCCTCGCCGAGTACCTCACCGGGCTGATCGAGGACAAGCGGTCCGCCGGACCGACCGACGACCTGCTCAGCGACCTGATCCGCACCACCGCCGAGGACGGCGACCGGCTCTCCCCGCAGGAACTGCGCGGCATGGCCTACCTGCTGCTCATCGCCGGCCACGAGACCACCGTCAACCTCATCGGCAACGGCGTCCTCGCCCTCCTCACCCACCCCGGCCAACTCGCCGCCCTGCGGGCCGACATGAGCCTCCTGGACGGTGCCGTCGAGGAGATGCTGCGCTACGAGGGCCCGGTGCAGAGCGCCACGTTCCGGTACGCCGCCGAGCCCCTGGAGATCGCCGGCACGGTGATCGACCAGGGCGAGCACGTGGTGGTCGGCCTCACCGCCGCCCAGCGCGACGACGACCGCTATCCCGACCCGCACCGGTTCGACATCCGCCGGGACACCCGCGGCCACCTCGCCTTCGGCCACGGCATCCACTACTGCCTGGGCGCATCCCTGGCCCGCCTGGAGGGCCGTATCGCCGTCGGCACCCTCCTGGAGCGCGCCCCCGGCCTCGCGCTCGACGGTTCCCCGGGCCCATGGCTGCCGGGCATGCTCATGAGAGGGGTGCGCAGCCTTCCGGTGCGCTGGTGAGCCGCCCCTGAATCGGTGAGCGGCCCTCGGGCTCAGTCGAACGACGGCTGCACCCGGTCCGGGATCTCCGCCAGCCGTACCGGACGGTGCTCCCGCCGGGAGGCCTCGCAGGCCTCGGCGATCCGCAGTGCCTGCAGGGCCTCGCGGCCGTCGCACGGGTTGGGCCGTTCACCGCGCAGCACCTCGACGAAGGCGCACAGCTCGGCCTCGTAGGCGGGCCCGAACCGCTCCAGGAAGCCGGTCCACGGCTTGTCCGCGGGCGGCGGCCCGGTCGGCTCGGTGGACGCGAGGGGCGTCCGGTCGTCCAGGCCCACCACGACCGTGTCCCGCTCCCCGGCCAGCTCCATCCGGACGTCGTAGCCCGCCCCGTTGAACCGGGTCGCCGTCGCCGTGGCCAGCGTGCCGTCGTCCAGGGTGAGCAGGGCCGCGCCGGTGCCGACGTCACCGGCCTCGCGGAACAGGGCGGCCCCGGCGTCCGAGCCGGTCGCGTACACGTCCACCACCTCACGGCCCGTCACCCAGCGCAGCACGTCGAAGTCGTGGATCAGCGTGTCCCGGAACAGCCCGCCGGACAGCGGCAGCCACTCCGGCGGGGGAGGGGCCTGGTCGCAGGTCAGGGCCCGTACGGTGTGCAGCCGCCCGAGCCTGCCCGAGCGCACCGCCTCCCGGGCGCCCGTGTAGCCCGCGTCGAAGCGCCGCTGGAAGCCCATCTGGAGAACCGTTCCGGCCGCCTCCACCTCGGCGAGCGCGTGCAGCGTGCCCGGCAGGTCGAGGGCGATCGGCTTCTCGCAGAAGACCGGCAGGCCCGAGCGGGCTGCCCGACCGATCAGTTCGGCATGTGCCGCCGTCGCCGTGGTGATCACCACCGCGTCCACGCCCCAGGTGAAGATCTCGTCCACCCCCGGCGCCGCCGTCTCGCCCAGCCGGTGCGCCAGCTCCTGTGCCCGCGCCGGATCCACGTCCGTCAGGATCAGCGATCCGACCTCACGGTGACGGCTCAGTGTGTTCGCATGAATGGTGCCGATGCGGCCCGTACCGATGACCCCGATGCGCATGGAAACAAAGTGAGGGCGGACCCCGTACCCTGTCAATGCTAATGTCCGAACAACTGGACAATCTGTCTACACAACTTCCCGTCAACCATGCACGCGACTACGCTCGGGCCCGTGCCGAAACCAGATGTGGACCCGACCGTGTCACTCGACCTCCGTGTGGACCGTAGTTCCCCGGTGCCGTTGTACTTCCAGCTCTCCCAGCAGCTGGAGGCCGCCATCGAGCACGGCAGCCTCACCCCCGGCAGCCTGCTCGGCAACGAGATCGAGCTGGCCGCCCGGCTCGGCCTGTCCCGGCCCACCGTCCGCCAGGCCATCCAGTCCCTGGTCGACAAGGGCCTGCTGGTGCGCCGCCGGGGCGTGGGCACCCAGGTCGTGCACAGCCAGGTCAAGCGCCCGCTGGAGCTGAGCAGCCTCTACGACGACCTGGAGGCGGCGGGCCAGCGCCCCGCGACCAAGGTCCTGGTCAACACCGTCGTCCCCGCCTCCGCCGAGGTCGCCGCCGCGCTCGGCGTCGCCGAGGGCAGCGACGTCCACCGCATCGAGCGCCTGCGCCTCGCGCACGGCGAGCCGATGGCGTACCTGATCAACCACCTGCCGCCCGGCCTGCTCGACCTGGACACCGACCAGCTGGAGGCCACGGGCCTGTACCGGCTGATGCGCTCCGCCGGGATCACCCTGCACAGCGCCCGCCAGTCCATCGGCGCCCGCGGCGCCACGGCCGCCGAGGCCGAGCGGCTCGCCGAGGCGGAGGGTGCCCCGCTGCTCACCATGCAGCGCACCACCTTCGACGACACCGGCCGCGCGGTCGAGTTCGGTGACCACACCTACCGCCCGACCCGCTACTCCTTCGAGTTCCAGCTGCTCGTACGGCCCTGAGCCCGCGCCCCGGGTTCGTCGCAATGTCCGGACAATGCGACCGGTATGCCCTCCCCGGTCAGGTCATGGGTGTTCCCCGTGTTCGATACTGGAGCGTTTGGGGCCGCTGAGGTGATCACCGGCCCCTTCCGTACGTACGAAGACGGCAAGAAGGGCACGCCTCGTGGCACGGTTTCGGACCTGGGTAGGCATAGCGCTGACGGGGGCACTCTCCGTGACGTGCTTGTCATTGGCCGGGTGCAGCAGCACCGGCGGCAAACGGGCGGAGGACGCCCGCAAGGCCGCCGCCGCCCAGGGGAAGGCGGCGGTCAACACCCCCCGCTGGACCTTCGCGATGATCACCCACTCGGGAGACGGCGACACCTTCTGGGACATCGTGCAGAGCGGCGCCAAGCAGGCCGCCGTCAAGGACAACATCAACTTCCTGTACTCGCACGACGACGAGGCCCAGCAGCAGGCGCAGCTGGTGGACGCGGCCGTCGACAAGAAGGTCGACGGCATCATCGTCACCCTCGCCAAGCCCGACGCCCTCAAGGCCGCCGTGGCCCGGGCCGAGAAGGCCGGCATCCCGGTGATCACGGTGAACTCCGGTTCCGAGGAGTCCAAGGCCTTCGGCGCCCTCGCCCACATCGGCCAGGACGAGACGATCGCCGGTGAGGCCGTCGGCGACGAGCTGAACAAGCGCGGTAAGAAGAAGGCCCTGTGCGTCCTGCACGAGCAGGGCAACGTCGGCCACGAGCAGCGCTGCGACGGCGTGGCGAAGACCTTCCACGGTACGGTCCAGAAGCTCTACGTCAACGGCACCAACATGCCCGATGTGCAGTCCGCCGTCGAGGCCAAGCTCCAGGCGGACACGTCCGTCGACGCCGTCGTCACCCTCGGCGCCCCGTACGCCGACACCGCCGTGAAGGCGAAGACCGACGCGGGCAGCAAGGCCGAGGTCGACACCTTCGACCTCAACGCCAAGGTCGCCGCCGAACTGAAGGACGGCACCCTCGGCTTCGCCGTGGACCAGCAGCCGTACCTCCAGGGCTACCAGGCCGTCGACCTGCTGTGGCTGTACAAGTACAACAGCGACGTCCTCGGCGGCGGCAAGCCGGTCCTCACCGGCCCGCAGATCATCACCAAGGACCAGGCGGCCGCGCTGGCGGACTACACCGAGCGGGGCACCCGATGAGCGCCGCCACGGAACGTACGGCTGACGAAAGGATCCTGCGGACCTCACCGCTCCGGAAACTGCTCTCCCGTCCCGAGCTGGGCTCGGTGGTCGGCGCGCTCGCCGTGTTCGCCGTCTTCGCGCTCGCGGCCGACGGCTTCCTGCGCGCCGCCAGCCTCAGCACGATCCTGTACGCCTCCTCGACCATCGGCATCATGGCCGTACCCGTGGCCCTGCTGATGATCGGCGGCGAGTTCGACCTGTCGGCCGGCGTCCTGGTGACGTCCTCCGCGCTGGTCTCCTCGATGTTCAGCTACCAGATGACGGCGAACACCTGGGTCGGCGTAGGGGTGTCCCTGCTGGTCACCCTGGCGATCGGCGCCTTCAACGGCTTCGTGCTCACCCGCACCAGGCTGCCCAGCTTCATCGTCACGCTGGGCACCTTCCTGATGCTGACCGGCATGAACCTCGGCTTCACCAAGCTGATCGACGGCACGGTCTCCACCAAGACCGTCGCCGACATGGAGGGCTTCCCGAGCGCCCACGACGTCTTCGCCTCGACCCTCACCTTCGGCGGCGTCGACTTCAAGGTCACCGTCCTGTGGTGGCTCGGCCTCGTCGCCGTTGCCTCCTGGATCCTGCTGCGCACCCGCGCCGGCAACTGGATCTTCGCGGTCGGCGGCAACCAGGACGCGGCCCGCGCGGTCGGCGTCCCGGTCACCAAGACCAAGATCGGCCTCTACATGGGTGTTGCGTTCGGCGCCTGGATCTCCGGCCAGCACCTGCTCTTCTCCTTCGACGCCGTCCAGTCCGGCGAGGGCGTCGGCAACGAGCTGATCTACATCATCGCGGCCGTCATCGGCGGCTGCCTGATCACCGGCGGCTACGGCAGCGCGGTCGGCTCGGCCGTCGGCGCGCTCCTGTTCGGCATGACCAGCAAGGGCATCGTCTTCGCCGAGTGGAACCCCGACTGGTTCAAGTTCTTCCTCGGAGCGATGCTGCTCCTCGCGACCCTGCTCAACGCCTGGGTCCGCAAGCGCGCGGAGGCGACCAAGTGACCGAGACCGCACAGCGAACCGCGCTGGTCGAACTGGCCGACGTCAGCAAGCACTACGGCAGCGTCCGCGCCCTGGAAGGGGTGTCTCTGGAGGTCCACGCCGGGCAGATCACCTGCGTCCTCGGCGACAACGGCGCGGGCAAGTCGACCCTGATCAAGACCATCGCCGGCCTGCACCGGCACGACGGCGGCACCCTCAGCATCGAGGGGGAGGAGACCCGCCTGTCCTCCCCGCGCGAGGCCCTGGACCGCGGCATCGCCACGGTCTACCAGGACCTCGCTGTCGTCCCCCTGATGCCGGTCTGGCGCAACTTCTTCCTCGGCTCCGAGCCCCGCAAGGGCGTGGGGCCCTTCAAGCGCCTGGACATCGGCCTCATGCGCCGCACCACCCGCGAGGCACTGCTCCGCATGGGCATCGACCTCCGGGACGTCGACCAGCCCATCGGCACCCTCTCCGGCGGCGAACGCCAGTGCGTGGCCATCGCCAGAGCGGTCCACTTCGGCGCAAAGGTCCTGGTCCTGGACGAGCCGACGGCGGCACTGGGTGTGAAGCAGTCCGGTGTGGTGCTGAAGTATGTGGCGGCGGCACGCGACGAGGGTTTGGGTGTCGTCTTGATCACCCACAACCCGCATCACGCGTACTTGGTGGGCGACCGCTTCGTACTCCTGCGCCGCGGCACGATGGTGGGCAATTACACACGGGACGAAATCACCCTGGACGAGCTGACCCAGCAGATGGCGGGCGGATCCGACCTGGACGCCCTACGCCATGAACTGCAGCGGAGTTAAGGGGCGCGGGGAACTGCGCGAGCAGCCGCCACGCACCCGCACCCGGGGACGCTCGCGCACTCCCCTCTGCCGTCGCGTACGGCACCCCTGCCGACGGTGAGGCAGAATCGACGCCGATGAGCACCTACGGCAACTTCACCGCTCCCATCGGCTCCCGCCGGGCGACAGCGCTCCGTACGGTCGGCACCAGGGAACGCCGGTCACATCTGACCGCACCCCGTGTCCCCACCGTCGGCATCGACATCGGCGGCACCAAGGTCATGGCGGGCGTGGTGGACGCCGACGGCAACATCCTGGAGAAGCTCCGCGCGGAGACCCCGGACAAGTCCAAGAGCCCCAAGGTCGTTGAGGACACCATCGTCGAACTGGTCCTGGACCTGTCCGACCGCCACGACGTGCACGCGGTCGGCATCGGCGCCGCCGGCTGGGTCGACGCCGACCGCAACCGCGTCCTGTTCGCGCCCCACCTGTCCTGGCGCAACGAACCGCTGCGCGACCGCCTGAGCGGCCGCCTCTCCGTCCCGGTCCTCGTGGACAACGACGCCAACACCGCCGCCTGGGCGGAGTGGCGCTTCGGCGCCGGCCGCGGCGAGGACCACCTCGTCATGATCACGCTCGGCACCGGCATCGGCGGTGCCATCCTGGAGGACGGCCAGGTCAAGCGTGGCAAGTTCGGTGTCGCGGGTGAGTTCGGCCATATGCAGGTCGTGCCCGGCGGCCACCGCTGCCCGTGCGGCAACCGCGGCTGCTGGGAGCAGTACAGCTCCGGCAACGCGCTCGTCCGCGAGGCCAAGGAACTGGCCGTGGCCGACTCCCCGGTGGCCTACGGGATCATCGAGCACGTCAAGGGCAACGTCGACGACATCACCGGCCCGATGATCACCGAGCTGGCCCGCGAGGGCGACGCCATGTGCATCGAGCTGCTCCAGGACATCGGGCAGTGGCTCGGCGTCGGCATCGCCAACCTCGCGGCCGCCCTCGACCCGTCCTGCTTCGTCATCGGCGGCGGGGTCTCGGCCGCCGACGACCTGCTCATCGGCCCGGCCCGGGACGCCTTCAAGCGTCACCTCACCGGCCGCGGCTACCGCCCCGAGGCCCGCATCACCCGCGCCCAGCTCGGCCCCGAGGCCGGCATGGTGGGCGCCGCCGACCTGGCCCGGCTGGTCGCCCGCCGCTTCCGGCGGGCCAAGCGGCGCCGGGTGGAGCGCTACGAGCGCTACGAGCGCTACGCCCAGGCCCGCCGCGACCGGGACACCGCATGACCGCGTCACTGCCCCACCAGGCCGCTTCCCCGGACGAGCCGCGCCGGCCGCCCGAGAACCCGCGCCACAAGGCCAAGCGCAGGGCGCTGACGCTGCTGATCATCGTGCTGCTGATCGGCGTCCCGGCGGGCTACCTGGTGATCTCCGCCAACCAGAGCCGCAACAGCGGCAAGGACAAGGAGGCGAAGTACTCGGCGACCGGCCTCACCCCGGGCTGGCCGTCGAAGGTGCAGCGCCGCCTGTACCAGGTGGCGATCCCGCACCCCGCCGACTACCTCGCCTACTACGAGACCAACAACTGGAAGACCAGCCGCCTGTACGTGCAGTTCCGCACCAACAGCGCCGGCCTGGACAGCTTCCTGGGGGCCGTGGGCGTGCGCCGGGACGAGCTGAAGAAGGACGACATCACCATCAGCACCCGCGACCAGAAGGTCTCCGGCTGGCACTTCACCGGCCCCGGCCCCTGGTCCGGCCTCACCCACCGGCAGAAGAACCCGGCACCCACCCAGGACGTGGTCGTCAACACGTCCGACCCGAACTTTCCGATGGTGTACGTCGTCTCCCGCACGGTCCCGTAACCAGGGCCCGTGCCATCCCCGGAGCCGGTTGTCAGACCCCGCCCGTACAGTCGAAGACGTCTGATCCGACACATGGGCGGGAGGTGGCAGGACGTATGAGCGGCGGCACGGCTGCGGTGGCCGAGCGCACGGAGGGTTCCCGGGAGGCCGGGGCCTCGGTTCCGGTGCGCCTCGCGTCCGTCTACCTGCCCGCGCCCCTCCCGCGCGAGGGCCGCATCGCCTTCTGGGACCCCGACGGCGGCCCGCTGCCCGCCCACGGCGACACCGACGAGCTGACCGTCGTACGACGCCATGGCGCGAGCGTGCGCCGCCGGCAGGTGCCCGCGCTGACCCTGCCGCTCGCCGAGGCCCTGCCCCTGCTGGTCCGGGCCCGCCGGGACCCGGCCGCCCACCCGGCCACGGCCTGCTGGGGCGCCGCCGCCCTGCACGCGCTGCGGCTGGTCGCCCGCGGCCGCCTGCTGCCCGGCCTCACCCCGGGCGGCCACGACGCCTGGCGGGCCGGCCCGCTGGAATCCGACGACATCGCCCACCTGCGCGCGGTGGCCGCGGCCCTGCCCCCGGAGGGCCACGCCGTGCCGCTCCCGGACCCCGGCCCGCTGCGGCTGCCTGAACCGGAGGCGCTGGTCCGCTCCTTCCTCGACGCGGTCGCCGACACCCTGCCCCGCACCCCGGCCGCCCCCTACACCTCGGGCCGGCCCTTCGCCGCCCGCGAGCCCCAGGCCCTGCCCCACGCCCATGACTGGGCGGCCGAGGTCGCCGCCGGCATGGATGCGGGCGTGCGGATCTCGCTGCGCCTGGACCTGGC
This sequence comes from Streptomyces cellostaticus, assembly GCF_001513965.1. GTDB lineage: Bacteria > Actinomycetota > Actinomycetes > Streptomycetales > Streptomycetaceae > Streptomyces > Streptomyces cellostaticus. Next base: position 373,609 of record NZ_KQ948020.1, read on the forward strand.
GGCGTACGACGTCTTCGACGCCGGTGCCGCCGAAGGCGCGCGCGCCGCAGGGGCGGCGATCGTCCAGGTGCACAGCCTCGCCGACCCGACCCTGGTGGCCGACGCGGCGGCCCTGTGGGCGGGGGAGGCCGAGGCGGCCTTCGGGCCACGCGCGCGCGTGGACGCCGCCCTCGCCGTCCGGCGCGCGGCCCGTGTGTGGCCGCCCCTGGACCGGCTCGCCGAGCAGGAGGTGCCCGACGTCCTCGCGCTGTCCGAGGAGGAGCTGGGCGATCTGCTCGGCGTGGCGGCGGGCCGGCTCGCCGCCGCCGGGGTGGCCGTGCACTGGCCCCGGGACCTGGCCCGCGACCTCACCGCCACCGCGGTCGTCCGGCCCGCCCCCGGCTCGGCGACCGACGGCACCGGCTTCTTCGAGAGCGAGGACCTGCTCCAGTTCCGCTGGCAGCTCGCCCTCGGCGGCGATCCGCTCAGCGAGGCCGAGATGGACGCGCTCGCCGAGGCCCACCGGTCGGTCGTACGGCTCCGGGACCACTGGGTGCTGGTCGACCCGGCCCTGGTCCGCAAGGCCCGCAAGCGCGAACTGGGCCTGCTCGACCCGGTCGACGCGCTGTCCGTCGCGCTCACCGGCACCGCCGAGGTCGACGGCGAGAGTGTCGAGGCCGTACCGGTCGGCGCGCTGGCCACTCTGCGCGACCGCCTCACGGCGGGCCTCGGCCCGGCCGAGCCGCCCGCAGGCCTCGACGCCACCCTGCGCGACTACCAGCTGCGGGGCCTGGCCTGGCTCGACCTCATGACCTCCCTCGGCCTCGGCGGCTGCCTCGCCGACGACATGGGCCTCGGCAAGACGATCACGCTCATCGCCCTGCACCTGAAGCGGGCCCGCACCCAGCCGACCCTCGTGGTCTGTCCCGCGTCCCTGCTGGGCAACTGGCAGCGGGAGATCACTCGGTTCGCGCCCGGCGTCCCCGTCCGCCGCTTCCACGGCCCGGACCGCACCCTGGACGGCCTCGACGGCGGCTTCGTCCTCACCACCTACGGCACGATGCGCTCCACGGCCGCGCACCTCGCCGAGCAGCCCTGGGGCATGGTCGTCGCCGACGAGGCCCAGCACGTGAAGAACCCGTACTCCGCGACCGCCAAGGCGCTGCGCACCATCCCGGCCCCCGCGCGCGTGGCCCTCACCGGCACCCCGGTGGAGAACAACCTCTCCGAGCTGTGGGCCCTGCTCGACTGGACCACCCCCGGACTGCTCGGCCCCCTCAAGTCGTTCCGCGCCCGGCACGCGCGCGCGGTGGAGAACGGCGAGGATCCGGAGGCGGTGGAGCGCCTGGCCCGCCTGGTGCGGCCGTTCCTGTTGCGCCGCAAGAAGTCCGACCCAGGCATCGTGCCCGAGCTGCCGCCCAAGACCGAGACGGACCACCCGGTGCCGCTCACCCGGGAACAGGCCGCGCTGTACGAGGCGGTGGTGCGCGAGTCCATGCTCGCCATCGAGACCGCCGAGGGAATCGCCCGCCGGGGCCTGGTCCTGAAACTGCTGGGCGCCCTGAAGCAGATCTGCGACCACCCGGCGCTGTACCTGAAGGAGGACGCGCACACCGACCGGCTCGCGGCCCGCTCCGGCAAACTCGCCCTCCTGGACGAGCTGTTGGACACCGTGCTCGCCGAGGACGGCTCGGTACTGGTCTTCACGCAGTACGTCGGCATGGCCCGCCTCCTCACCGCCCACCTGTCCGCCCGCGCGGTCCCCGTGGACCTCCTGCACGGCGGTACCCCGGTGGCCGAGCGCGAGCGCATGGTCGACCGCTTCCAGGACGGCGAGACCCCGGTCCTCGTGCTCTCCCTCAAGGCCGCCGGTACCGGCCTGAACCTCACCCGTGCCGGCCACGTCGTCCACTTCGACCGCTGGTGGAACCCGGCCGTCGAGGAGCAGGCCACCGACCGCGCCTACCGCATCGGCCAGACCCAGCCCGTCCAGGTCCACCGCCTGGTCACCGAGGGCACGGTCGAGGACCGTATCGCCGAGATGCTGGCGGCCAAGCGCGCCCTGGCCGACGCCATCCTCGGCTCCGGCGAGGCGGCCCTGACCGAACTGACCGACCGCGAACTGTCCGACCTCGTCTCGCTGCGGAGGCCATCGTGACGACCGGCGAACAGCGGCCCGGCGACGCCGCCCGACGGGCCCTGCGGGCGGCACGACAGCGAGCGGAGGCCGAACGGGCGGAGGCGGGGCGAGCAGAGGCCGGGCGGGAGGAGACCGCGGAGGAGAGGGCGCCCGAGCGCGCGGCCGTGCGGCCCGACACCGCGGGGCCGAGGCCCGCGGACGCCGTGCGGGCCGCCCTCCGGTCGTCCGCACCGGCCGTGCCCGCCCGGCGGGGCGCGGACGGCACGACGGACGGGACCGGCGACTCCGCCGCATCCGGTGACAGGGATGCGATCGGCGCCGCGGCTAAGTCTGGTGACAGGGATGCGATCGGGGCTGCGGCGCAGTCTGGTGACGGGGTAGGGCTTGGTGTCGCGGCGCAGTCCGTTGACGGGGTAGGGCCTGGCGCCACGGCGTACCCCGTCGACGGGGGAAGGCCCGGTGCCCCGGTGCCGTCCGATGACGCGGGTGACGGGGACGTGCCCGGGGCCGCCCGCGCCGAACGGCCTGCGGGACGTCCGGCCGATGTGGCGAGGGAAGCACTCCGGTCCGCCCGCCGGGAGGCGCAGCGTGCCGAGGCGGCGGAGACAGGATCCCGACGCGGCATGCGCACACCGGCACGACCTGCCCCCTCCGCACCCAGCACCGTGCGCCCCGGCGGGGAGTCCCGGACCGCCCGCGTCAAAGCCGCCCAGGACATGCGGCAGTTCCTGACGAACGCCTTCCGCATGCCCGCCTGGGCCGACACGCCCGAGGAGACGGACGACACCGGCCCGGGCACCCCCGGCAGCGACACCGACCGCACCGAGCCCCGCCCTTCGACCGCCCCCGCGCCGGTGTCCGAGCAGGCACCCGTCGCCCTGCGCACCCCCCACCGACCGGCCGAGCCCCGCCCTTCCTCACCCGCACCTGCGCAGGTCCCCGCCACCATGGCCACCCCCCACCGCGACACCGAACTCCGCCGGACCTTCCCGGCGTTCCCGCCCAGGTCGGCCGCCTCGGAGGACTCCTCCTTCGCCGAGACCTGGTGGGGCAACGCCTGGGTCGACGCGCTGGAGCAGGGCGCGCTGGACGTCAAGCGGCTCGCCCGGGGCCGCGGCTACGCGGACCAGGGGCACGTGGACGCGATCACGGTGACCCCGGGGCTGGTGCTGGCGTACGTACGGGGCAGCCGCCCGCGCCCGTACCGGGTACAGGTGCGGCTGCGCACGCTGGAGGACGAGGACTGGGAGAGGTTCCTGGACACGGCCGCCGACCGGCCCGGACACATCGCGGCGCTGCTGGACAAGGAGTTGCCCGAGTCCCTCGCCGACTGCGGTGTGCCCCTGCTGCCCGGCCCCCGCGACCTCGCCCCGCAGTGCAGCTGCCCCGACTCGGGCCACCCCTGCAAGCACGCGGCCGCCCTCTGCTACCAGATGGCACGCCTGCTCGACGCCGACCCCTTCGTGCTGCTTCTGCTGCGCGGTCGCGGTGAGAAGGAGCTGCTCGACACGCTGTCCCGCCGCAGTGCCGCCCGTGCGGCCCGGGCCGCCCAGGAGCGGTCACCGCGGTCCCTGCCCGGCGTCCGGGCCGCCGAGGCCCTCGCTCCGCGTCAACTCGCGCCGCTGCCATCGCCGTTGCCCGTCCCGCCGCATCCCGAGCAGCCGCCGGTGTACTCGGCGGCGCCCGGCGGACCCGACCCCTTCGCGCTGGACCAGCTGGCGACCGACGCCGCCGCCCGTGCGCACGCGCTGCTCGCCACCGGCCGCGATCCGGTCGGCGCGCTGACCCTGTGGCAGGACGCGGTGCGCCTCGCCGCGGCCCGGCCCGGCTCCGGCCTGACCGCGACCACCCGCGCCCTGTACTCCACGCTCGCCACGGCCGTCGGCCGCACCCAGGCCGACCTGGCCCGCGCGGTCGCCGCCTGGCGGCAGGGCGGGCTTGCGGGACTGGCCGTCCTGGAGGAGCCGTGGGACCCGCCGGCCGGCCGCTTCGACCGGGCCCGCCCGCTGCTGCTCGGCGCCGACCTGCCGGCGTTCCGCCCCTGGCGCAACCGCCTCACCCACCCCCACGGTCACGTCCAGCTCCGCCTGGGCCGCGACGGCCTGTGGTACGCCTACGAGTCGGAGCCCGACCACGACGACTGGTGGCCCCGCGGCACCCCCGACCTGGACCCGGTCGGCGCGCTCACGGGCCTCGGCACACCGGACGACCTCTGATCAACGGCGCCCGCCGGCGCCCGGCCGTTGCCCCTCCGGAGGGGGGCCGGGGCACCAGGGCGACGACGGAGCCGGTGCGGCGGACGCAGGGGGAGGTTCGGCGAGCGTGCCGACCCCGTCCGTGAGAAATCGTGGGATGGGGGAGCGTGAGCGGGTGAGCACGACAACGACTGAACTCCTGCAGTACCGCTTCGACGGCCCGGAAGACGCCCTGGTCCTAGCTGTGTGATAGCGGGTGACACGGCGAGGCCCGCCAGAAGCCGTTCCGACGGGGACCTCCGCGCGGAGCCGTGAGGCGCCGAAGCCGCACCGAAGCGCTCCGGCGCGGCTAAGGCGTGAGATCGGTTGCGCTCGCACGAGTGGTTCCCGGGAGCGGTGCAGGAAGGCACTCCCCGGTGCGAAATACTCTCCCGATGAGTTCACGCACTTCTCCGATCAGCCAGCCGATCACGATACGGAGGGCAGTCGCGCGGGATGCCAAACGGCTCACGCGGCTCGTGCGTGGCTCAGGCGCCTACGAGGGTAAGTACGCAGCCGCAGTGGCGGGCTACCGGGTCGGTCCTGATTACATCGAAGCCCACCGCGCCTTCGTAGCCGTCGGCGCCGACGAGCATGGAGGCCGGGTCATCGGGTTCTACTCGCTCGTCCTCGCTCCACCGGAGCTCGACCTGCTGTTCGTCGCCGACGAAGCGCAAGGACGCGGTATTGGACGGCTGCTCGTGGCGCACATGCAGTCCGAGGCCCGTGCCGCCGGGATCGACCGTGTCAAGGTCGTGTCGCATCGTCCCGCCGAGGACTTCTACCACCGCGTCGGTGCAGTGCGGACCGGGACCGCGCTCGCGAACCCGCCCGCCGTGCCGTGGGACCGTCCCGAATTCGAGTTTCGCATTCCTTCGGAATGACGCGGGAGGCTGCTGGCGCAGGCGATCCCCCCGCCAGGGCAGAGAACCGGCGTCGGTGCGGCCCGCGGTGGAGCGGATCGGGGGGAGGCTCCGGACAGGGGCATCAGAGCCTGGCTGCCGTGGGTGTTGGTCAGGTCCGACTCGGCGTTCGGGTCGTCGTAGGCGTCGACGATGGCGATGGTCCTGCCGGAACCGCTGGCGGAGGCGGCGGAGGTCAGGCCGTAGGCCGACTGCAGGTTGCTGGGGCCGTAGCCGGTGGGGAGTCCGCGGCGGCGTTCGGCCGGACGGTCCGGGGTGCGATGCCCTTCTTCGCCGCCTGCTCTTCCTGGGGCGGTGGTGCCGCTGGTGACGCGCAGGGCGTTGCAGGATGCGTAGCCCTTCTTCGGGGTGCCGGCGCACTGCAGCATCTCCAGGCGGAACCGCCGGCCCGCCCAGCGCTACGGCGTGGGGGGCCGCTGCGGGGAGCGGAGTACGAGCAGGGTGATCTCGCTCGGGGCGAAGACGCGGAAGGGCGGGCCCCAGAAGCCGGTGCCACGGCTGGTGTAGAGGAGGGTGCGGGTGCCGTGGCGGCTGAGGCCGGCGAGGGCGGGCTGGTCGATGCGGACCAGGTGGTGGAAGGGCCAGATCTGGCCGCCGTGGGTGTGGCCGGAGAGCTGGAGGTCGACGCCGCCGGCTGCCGCTCGGTCGACGAACTTGGGCTGGTGGGCCAGGAGCAGGACGGGGTGGTCGGGGTCGGCGCCGTGCAGGGCTCCGGCGAGGTGGGCGCCGTGGCCGGCGAGGCCGGAGGACTCGGCGGTGACGTCGTCCACGCCGGCGACCACGAGGGTGTCGCCTCCGCGTTCGAGCAGCAGATGGCGGTTGCGCAGCGGCTCCCAGCCCAGCTCGTCCATCAGGTCGACCCAGCCCTGGGCCTCGCTGTAGTACTCGTGGTTGCCGGTGACGTATACGCGGGCCCGGGTGGCCTGCACGGTGCCGAGTGGGGCGGCCTGGGCGCGGCGGCGTTCGGCCGTGCCGTCCGCGATGTCTCCGGTGTGGCAGACCAGGTCGGCCTTCAGCGTGTTGACCGTCTCGCAGACCTGCGCCGACCAGCGGGCGCGGTCGAGCGGGCCGTAGTGGGTGTCGGTGATGAGGACGACGCGCGTGCCGTCCAACCCGGCACCCAGGCGCGGAAGTTGCACGTCCAGGCGGCGTACCCGTGGTACCCGGCGGGCCTCGGCGTACCCCCAGGTGAGCAGCACGGTGGCTGCGCCGAGGACCGCCCAGGTGACGATCCGGGCCCGGTCCTGGCCGTCGCCGACGCCGGTCACGGTCAGGGCAAGCCGCAGCGGGACGCCGAGCACGAGGGACCAGGTGAACAGGGTCCAGATGGTGCCCAGCAGGGTGTCTCCGACGATCGCCGCCCAGTCTTGCTGGCGTCGGCCGTGGCCGCGCACCATCGCGAGCGGCATACCGATCAGGCCGAGGGCGAACAGGGCGGTGCCGGCGAGCGTGACAGGGAGCGGCCAGTGCTGGCCGGTGTGCAGCAGCAGCCAGCAGGGCACGGTCCACAGCAGGACGGGGGCGATCAGGGGGAGGTAGCGCATCAGGCGGTGCAGTCGGCTCTGCTGAGTCGCGTGCGCTGCACTGTCGGCGGATCGGGTTTCGCTGGTGTCGGTCACGCTTCCCCTCCTTGAGCAACCAGGCTGCCGTCGCGCGCACTGTACCCGGCCGTTCCGGGCCGGTCGGACGGGGTGCTCATGGTGGGCAGCCCCACGTGGCGACGTCGCCTCCGAGTTCCCCCCGGCTCACGCGGTTGGTGACTCTGCTCCTGACCGGGGCCGCGGCGGCTTCGAACGGTGAGGCGTAGAAGCTCCGGAAGCAGTGGAGAAATCACCGCTGGCTCCTGCCGTCCGGCTTTTCGGACGGCGGCCGGATCAGCGTCCCGATGCCGGCGCAGAGCAGGTCCAGGCTGCGGGTGAACTTTTCGTCCGGCCCGTGCGCGGCCGCGGCGGCCACCGTCCAGGGGAAGCTCCGGTGGAGGGCGGCGACGTCCTCGGCGGTGACCGGCACCGCGGGTGGATCGCTCTGTTCCTGGAGTACGTAGCCGGTGACGTGGCTGAGCACGGTGTCGGCGGCGGTGCCGCAGTGCTCCGGGGGCACGCCGGCCTCGGCGAGGGTGGCGAGCAGCCGTTCCATCAGCGAGAGCGCGCCGGGGCTGAGGGTCTTCGGGCTGCCGGCGAGCATGATCGCCCCGCCGGGGTGCTGCCGGATGCTCTGCCGCAGGGCGACGGCCTGCGCCGTGACCTGCGCCGGCCAGCCTGCCTGTGCGGGCAGTCCGGCCAGGGCGGCGGTGCCGGCCTCGTACGCCTGCCGGGCCACCCGGTCGGCCATCAGCTGGAGCAGTGCGGCCTTGCTGGGCACGTGGTAGTAGAGGCTGCCGGCGTGCACGTCGAGCCGGTCCGCGACCTGGCGTACGGAGAAGCCGTGGTAGCCGGTCTGGGCGAACACCGCCATCCCCGCGTCGATGATCCGGTCTGCCGTCAGCTTCACGGCCGCAGTCTAGCGAGCCGCGCCAGCTTTCAAACACTGTTTGAAAATTCCCCGGGTCGCACTAATGTCATGATCAGCGAAATCGCACACGGCTCGGAGGGGGGGTGGTGACGATGGACATCCTGCTGTTCAACGTGACCACGGCGGCACTGATGGTGCTGATGTTCAACGGCGGCCTGGCCCTGGTCGGCCAGAGCACACTGGAACGGCGGCGGATCCCCTGGGCGGCCGTCGGCCTGACCGGGCTCGCGCTCGCCGGGGTGGCTCTCCAGCTCTGCTGGTCGGGGGCGATGGGCGCGCTCGACGCGGACCCGTCGAAGTCCGGCTGGTGGCGCGTGGTCACCTCGGTCTTCATGCAGAACGGCGGCTTCGGCGGGGCGGCCTGGAACATCGCCACCCTTGCCGCCGTCGCGGCCTTCGCCGAATGGTTCTGGGGTGCGCCGCTGACGCTCGGCCTGTTCGCCGCGGGCATCCTGCTGCCGGAGCAGATCGACAAGCTGTGGGGCCAGACCTCCCACAGCACCGACCCCCGCAACTTCGCCGGCAGCTCCGGCGCCACCTACTTCCTGGGCGCGACGCTGGCCGCGGCCCTGCTGCTGCGCGGCGGCGCCGACGAGAACTCCGGCAAGGCCGTCGGCCAGGGTGCCGAGCAGGGCTCCGACGACGAGGCCGCGCGCCGCGGCAAGGCCGTCCGCAAGAACCGGCTGCTCGCGCTCGGCGTGCCGGTGCTCGGGCTGGCGATGTGGTTCGCGCAGGAGAACGGGCACGGGCTGGTCTCCTGCTACGGCTTCGCCCTCGGCGCACTCGCCTGGGCCGCGTTCCGCACCGTCCTGCACCCGGACCGCGACCTCCGGCAGCCGCCGCGCACGACGGTCGCCTCGCTGACCGGGCTCGTCGGCCGGCGGACCCGCAGCGCCGACTAGCCGGCAGGCCCCGCCCCACCCGCGCCATTGCACCGTGACCACGAGGGAGACAGCATGTCGGAAAACCTGCGGCGGGAAGTGTCGAAGCTCGTCGACCAGGAGGTGGCCAAGATCCTGGAACAGACCGACCGCGACGTGGCCCGTACGGTCAACCGTGCGCTGGGCGTGAGCGACGGCGCCCCGGCGTTCGACACCGCCCGCTGGCAGGCCCGGCTCGGCGAGCTCCTCGCCGCCCACCACATCCCCGGCGCCGCCCTGGCCGTGCTCGCCGACGGCGAGATCCACGAACTGGCCGCCGGCGTCCTGCACACCGGCACCGGCGTCACGGTGACCCCGGACTCCGTGTTCCAGATCGGCTCCGTCAGCAAGGGCTACACCGCCGCCATGGTGGTCCTGCTCGCCGACGCCGGGAAGCTGGACCTCGACGCCCCGGTCGTGGACGTCCTGCCGGACTTCGCGGTCGCCGACGCCGGGGTCACCCGGACCATCACGCCGCGCCAGCTGCTCAACCACACCAGCGGCATCGAGGGCGACTACGTCAACGACACCGGCCGGGGCGACGACTGCCTGGCCCGCTACATCGAGGGCGCGCGGACCGTCGGCCTGACCAACCCGCCCGGCGTCACCATGTCGTACTCCAGCACCGCCTACAACGTCCTCGGCCGGATCGTCGAGGTGGTCACCGGGCAGACCTGGGACGAGGCGCTCAAGGAACTGCTCCTCGCCCCGCTCGGGCTGGAGCACACCATGACCCTGCCCGAAGAGGTGCTGCGCTTCCGCGCCGCCATGGGACACATGGGTGAGCCGGGCGAGACCCCCGTCCCCACCCCGCTCTGGAACATGCTGCCGCGCTCGGCCGGACCGTACGGCGGGATCAGCGCGACCGCCGCCGACGTGGTCCGGTTCGCCCGGGCCTTCGTGGACGGCGGCGCCGCGCCGGACGGTACCCGGGTGCTGCCGGCCGCCGTGGTCGACGCGATGCTGACCCGCGAGGTCGAGATGCCCGACCAGTGGTTCCTCGGCGCCCACTGGGGCCTGGGCTGGGGCCTGTTCGAGTGGGACGGCGCGCGCGGCTTCGGCCATGACGGCAGCACCTTCGGCCAGCTCGCCTATCTGCGCGCCATCCCGGAGAAGGGCCTCGCCATCGCCCTGCTGACCAACGGCGGCGGCGCTGCGCCCAAGGTCTTCGAGACGCTCTGCCGCGAGCTCTGCGCCGAACTCGCCGGGGTCACCATGCCCGGGTTCGCGCCGGCCACCGAACCCCTGGCCGTGGAGACGGAGCCGTTCCTCGGCAGCTACAAGCGCGAGGGCTTCCTCATGACCATCGCCGACGGCGACAGCGACGGCGGCCCGGCCACGCTGCGGCTGAGGTACGAGGGCGCGGACGGCCTGGCGGGCACCTTCGACCCGCTGGTCTGGCACCTGACCCCGGTCTCGCACACGCCGGCGAAGACGGTGTTCGCCGGCCGCCGCAACGAGAAGGACGCCTGGATACCCGTGGTGTTCTACGCCCTCGCCGACGGCAGCCGGTACGTCCACTTCGGCGTCCGGGCGACGGCCAAGTCCGCCTAGGCACCACCTCCGGGCGTGTGTCCGGGGTACGGCCGGGGGTGCCCCAGCCGTACCCCCGGACACCGGTCGGCCCCAGCACTCCAGTCGTGCTTATCCATTTGTCCGGGGCAGCGCGCCTGCTGTGGCCGGCTCCGTGCCCGCACCGTTCAGCTTGCCCGGGTACCAGGCCATGAATCAGTTGCTCAGGGTTCGCCACGCGGGTAGGGAAAACCCCCTGCTGAGTGGGGTGTTGGTCGCAATGCGCCGAGTGTGCCGGGAACGGCAGAGTCCAGCCATGAACATTTCTCGGTTCGACGGAAGATCAGCCAAGCACGCCGCGCTCGCCCTGGTGTGTGCCGTGACCGTACTGGCGGGGGCTGGGTGCGACGACGACAGCCGGCGCTCTTCCTCGCCTGCTCACCAGCATCCCGCCACGCGCGGTTCGGTGGTCTCCGTGACCCCCGTGGCGGACCTGGACGCCAAGGAAATCGCAGCCCGCCTGACCAAGACGGGTATCGATGCAACACAGGTCCGCTACGGCGTGCAAGCTCACCGGATCGTGTATCGCACCGTCGATTTCAAGGGCACACCCACCACAGCCAGCGAGCTGGTCGCGATGCCGAAGAACGACGAACGCAGCCTTCGGGTCGTGTCCTGGCTGCACGGCACCGAGGTGTACCGAGGAGAGGTGGCCTCGGTGAACGACGAATCGCCCGACCGGGCCACGGCGCTGCTGTTCGCCTCGACCGGACGCGCGGTATCCGCCCCGGACTACCTAGGCCTGGGAAAAGGCCCCGGAATCCATCCGTACGGGAACCCGAAGGCGACCGTTACCGCTTCGGTGGACGCGTTGCGGGCGACACGTACGTTCGCCCGCAGGGAGGGGCGCGGCCTCGATCGGCGCGTACTCATCAGCGGGTTCTCACAAGGCGGCCCCGCCACGATGCTGGTCGGGCGGGCCCTGCAGCAGGGCGTCGATCCGTATTTCCGTCCGGGTGCCCTCGCCCCGGTCTCCGGCCCGTTCGATCTGAGCGGTTTCGAGGCCGCCGCAGCAGACGACAAGGTCGAACGGTCCCCGCTCTACCTCGCCTATTTCGCGACCGCGTGGAACCGGATGTATGGCCTGTACGGCGCCCCGGACCAGGCGTTCCGAGCCCCTTACGACAAGACGGTACAGACGCTGTTCGACGGCGACCACAAGGCGTCGGAACTCGCGGCCGCACTGCCCAAGACCTCAAAGCAACTGTTCACCGAAGAATTCCTTCAGAAAGTGCGCCACCCCACGGGGGATCTGCGACGCAAACTGGAGGTGATGGACACCACGTGTGACTGGCGGCCCGACGTCCCAGTACACCTCTTTCACGCCAGGGGCGACAAGGACGTCTCCTTTACGAACTCCCTGCGCTGCCAGCGCCAGCTGACTGCCCATGGGGCTGACCAACAGCTCAGCGATGTCGGAGAGTTCGACCACAGCACCACGGTCCTCAAGGCTCTGCCACAGGTAGTGCGCGAGTTCGACACGGCCCGCTGAGACCACCCGCGATCGAGTGGCGGCCAAAGCGCACATGCCGACACTCAGCGCGTGGCGCGGTGAGGGTCTGCCACCCCGCATGAGGTCGAGTGAGAAGCCGTCAGCTGGAACGCGACAGGACGACTCGTGTCCTGTCGCACTGCGTCTGGCACCGCCGGAGATCGCCGTCTCCATGGTGCTGCGATGTGGAGAGCCCCGAACCCGCCCTCGCCGCCTCGGATCTGCACGTGGTGATGTGCTGTGCGATGTGCACCGTTACCTGTACGCGGTGCTGAGCTGCACTGTCAATTGGGGAGTCGAACCCCCGCGTTGCTCTTCACGCGCCAGGAGTGGGCTGGAAAACCGCCGGCCCTCGGTGTGTGCACGCCTCCGAAGCTGCTACCTGCTCCACATCATCCCAGCTTGCCGGACTACTCAGTCCAGCAGATCGACCTCCCAGTTCGTGCGCTGGATCCGCACATCGACCTCGCGGATCTCCCGGGCGAGGGCATCTGCCTGACCGCGCAGTTCCGCGACCGGAAGCGCGGAAAGCATCATCAGCTCGGACCGAAGCTGCCGGCCGTATCCCCGCTCGCCCTTACCCGCCGCCGCGTCCGCCGCCGCGGTGACCACAGAGTGACGCAACCGCAGGACATCCCGGCGTGCGAGGGCATCGGTGAGCGTGCCGTCCGGACCCATCTCCACGGTGGCATTGGTCCGGTTGATCCGCCGGATCAACGTTTCCAGAGCGTCCAGCACCTCACCGGCCTCAGCCAGCAGCTGAGCTGCATCCTCGGCGGGCGTCTCCCCTTCCTGGTACCGCGCACTGCTGATGACACGCGCTCGCAGCTGTTCTACACGGCGCGTCGCCTCCGCACGTTCGGCCAGTGCCTCAGCAAGCTTCACTGTCTCCACCTCCCCCTCCATGAGCCCGCACGAGTATACGAGCGCGAACCGGCTCATACGCACCTGGATTTTGCTCCGCCGCAGCCCTGACCAGCCACGGGAACCCAGGCCGCCGCGTGCACGCCAGGCGAGGGACCGGTGGAGATCACCCGGAGGTACAAACTCGCCAAGGGCTCGGCGGTCAAGGCCCGCACCCAGGCGATCAACCAGCTCAAGGCTGTCGTCGTCAGCCTCCCCGCCGACGTCCTCACCGCGCTCATCACCGCGCAAGTCCAGCTCCTGCGCAGCCTGCAGACGACCATCGCCCAGCTCGAGACGACCATCAAGGACCGCCTCGCCAGGCACCCGCGCGCCATCCTCCTTGCTCAGCTGCCCGGCGTGGGCACCATCAACCTCGCACAGCTGCTCGCCGAGGTCGGCCCAGTCCTTGACCGCGTCGAGTCCGCCGAACACGCCGCCGCCGAGTGCGGAGCCACCCCGCTGCCCAACGCCTCACAGCCACCTGACTTGACTCAGAGGACTCAAACGCTACGTCGCACGAGAGATCTACCAGACGATCAATCCACCCAAGTGCACTGCGACGACAGCGCGTTGACATCCATAGGGGCATCAAACTCGCGGTCCGCTACGAAGCTACCGTCCTCGTTGCCGCCGTCAACGAGTGGTTGTGACGTACTGGTCCGACGACAACTCGAACACCCGTACTCGCCGACCGTAGGTGGGATTGACGGTCTCACGGACCGGATGCATCCCCAGTTTGGTCATGATCCGTTCAGAGGCGTCGTTGCCCACTTGAGCGATGCTGACGATCCGCTCCAGCCCTCGCTCTTCGAACCCGAACCGTACAGCGGCCGCAGCGGCCTCGGTGGCCAAGCCCTGCCCCCAGTGGGAACGTCCCAGCCGCCAGCCGACCTCAACCGCCGGCAGTACCTCCGGCAAGAAGTCGGGCACCGAAAGGCCGGTGAACCCAGCCGTCTCACCAGTGGACCGGATCTCCACGGCGAACAGGCCGAAGCCCTGTGACTCCCACTCGCTCTCCCATGCCTGGACCCCGCCGCGAGTCTGCTGTTCGTCACGGACGCTGCCGTCACGGATCCACCGCATGACCTCGGGGTCGGCATTGACGGCAGCCATGGGCGCAACGTCTTCCTCGCGCCAGCGACGCAGGATCAAACGGGGAGTCTCAAGCCTGACCATCCAAGCATTCTGGATCACAAATGGGCTCTCCGCCATCCTCACCAGGCACTTTCGATACATGCCCTGGTGTGTCGGAGCGATGCGGGGCTCCCTCGCTGTGTCGCCTCCGTTCGCGGCACGCCCCGCGCCGCCTCTGCTTGGCTGGTGGCTTCGGTGATCACAGGTGGTCCACGGACGGCTTCGGCGTCGTGTCTGTCGGGCAGTGGGACGAGGCGGACGTAGCGACTGATGCGGTCGACCAGTGTGGCGATCGCGGACCGGAGGCAACTGGCGCACAGACCTCACCCACCGGCCCGAGCACCGTGGCGGTGGGGACCACCGCACCTGAGGCGCACACCGATCCCTATGCTGACGGCATGATCGATGTGCCGATTTCAGCGCTGGAAGTCGCGGTGGTCGAATCAGGGACCCGTGGCGTGGAGACCCTGCGTGACACCGCCACCTTCGCTCGCAGGCTCGAACTACTGGGGTATCACCGGATCTGGTACGCCGAGCACCACCATTCACCCGCGATCGGTGCGTTCCCACCCGTGGTGCTGATCGCTCATGCGGCGGCCTCGACCTCAGTCATCCGGCTCGGGTCGGGCGGAGTGCTGGCGCCCAACCATGCGCCCATCACGCTGGCGGAGCAGTTCGGAACACTGGCCGCGTTGCACGCGGACCGCATCGACCTGGGTATCGGCCGCGGCCCTGGCACCTTCGATGAGGCCACCGCGCGGGAATTGCGCCGCGGAGCCGGACCGGCGACGGACGCGCAGTACCACGACGATGTCGCTGCGATCCTGTCCTTTCTGGTCGACGAAGTGGCACTCGGCCCGCTGCCGGAGCCATGGCTGCTGTGCTCCAGTACCGCAGGTGCCGCCCTCGCCGCGCGACTCGGCCTGCCGATCGCCGTCGCACACCACATCCGGCCGGACAACACCTTCACGGTGCTGGAGCGCTACCGGGCGGCGTTCATCCCGTCCCGCTGGTGCGAGCAGCCCCGGGTTGTGGTGTGCGTGGAGGCGATATGCGCTGAGACGGAGCAGGAAGCGGCATGGCGAGCCGGGCCCATGGACGTCGTCAAGGCCGGGCTGCTCAAAGGTCTGAGCGAGATTCCCTTCCCCACGCCCGCGGATGCCGCCGCCCATCCCTTCACGGCGGAGGAACGGCAGGCGCTTGCCGGTTTCCGTGCACAGCAGGCGTGCGGGACGCCCGAGGCCGTCGTACGCCGGCTCGCGCAACTGGCCGCCGAGACCGGAGCGGATGAACTCATGCTGACCACACCTGTCTACGACCTCGACGCCCGCGTGCGCTCCTACGACCTCATCAAGAAGCACTGCGTGGCCACGAAAGCACCGTGACAACCACGCCGCACTGAACCGTCCGTCCCGACCCGCCCACCCGGGCTGCCCCGCGCGCGCATCAACTGCGGCGCACCAGCGTCATCACACCGGAGCACGGCGACGGCGACGGAGAGTCACCTGCGGCCGCTCTCAGGTTGATCGCCGTCCGTGCCCGCCCGAGGGCGGGCACGGGTCGGCTAGCGGATCCGCAGGGGAAGGGTCTTCGGTCCGCGGGCCTGGGTCCCGCCCCAGGCCACCGCGGACGGGTCCTGGAGGCTGAACTCGGGGATCCGCTCGAGCCAGACCTCCAGTGCGACGCGGAGTTCCATGCGGGCCAGGTGGGAGCCCAGGCAGCGGTGGATGCCGAGGCCGAACGCGGCGTGCCGGTTGCCTTCGCGGTCGATGATGACCTCGTCGGCCCGGTCGAACTGGGCCGGGTCCCGGTTGGCGGCCGGGAAGGAGAGCAGGATCCAGTCGTCGGCCTTCATGTCGACGCCCCGCCAGTGCATGTCGTCCTTCACGAGCCGGGCCATGGTGACCGGCGCGTAGGCGCGGAGGAACTCCTCCATCGCGGTCGGCAGCAACTCCGGCTCGGCCACCAGGCGCTCGCGGTCCTGCGGGTGCCCGGCCAGGTGCCACAGGGACGTGCCGATCGCGCTGTAGGTGGTGCTGATGCCGGCGATGAGCAGCAGCATGATGGTGCCGATGACGTGGTTCGGTTCGAGCTTGCGGCCGTGGAGCTCCGCGTTGAGGAGGTAGCTGATGAGGTCGTCACGCGGCTGCTCGATGTGCTTGTTGACCTCCGCGAGGAGGTAGATGAACACCCGGCCCATGTGCTCGATGCGCTCGTCCCGCGACTGCTTGCCCTCGCCTTCCAGGTTGGTGGCGAGCTCGTGGAACCGTTCCCGGTCCTCCGGCGGCAGGCCGAGCAGGTCGCCGATGACCCGGCTCGGGATCTGCTGCGCGTAGTCGTGGGCGGCGTCGACGACGTTCCGCCCCTTCAGGCCGTCGATGAGGGAGTGGCAGAACGCCCTCGTGCCGGGCTCAAGCTTGGCGACCGCGGTCTTGGTGAACGCCGGCAGCAGCAGCTTGCGCGCGCCGTGGTGGAACGGCGGGTCGGAGGTGATGGGCGGTGCTTCACCGATCGGCGCCAGCTCCCGCGGCGGGCGGAACTCGCTCAGGTTGGTTCCGAGCGAGGAGAAGCGGTCGGTGTCGTAGGCGATCGCCGCGATGTCCTCGTACAGGGTCGGCAGCCACGCGCCACCGAACCGTTCGGTGTGCGCGATCGGGCACCGCTGCCGCAGGTCGTCCATGATCGGGAAGGGGTCCGCGGACCACCGCGGATCCAGGTGCGAGAAGTCGGTCGCCCAGTCGGTGACCGGGCCGGTGATGATCTTGCCGCGCGAAACGTGGAACCGGTCCCGGTCGGAGTGCCGGAAGTCCTTGTTGAAGCGATCGTCGGCGGTCACGTCACGCCCCCTCGATCAGGGTGATCGCCCGCTCCGGGCAGCTCGCGACCGCGAGGCGGGCCTCGCGCTCGTTGCCCGTCGGCACGGTGCCGTCGCCGGGAACGTTGCCGTAGCCCTCGACGTCCTCGCCGAACACGCCGGGGGCGATGTCGTAGCAGCGGCCGTGGCCTTGGCAGCGCCCGGAGTCGATCTGAACTTCCACAGTGAACCGTCCCCTTGTCGTGAAACTGATCTGCACGCCCGTTCGGCATACCTCGTCGTGCCGGGCTCGTCGTGCCGTTCGATCAGCTCCATGCCGCGGCCCACGCGAGCACGGGGTCCTCGCAGGGTGCGTGCAGCGGCGACCGGAACCCGCCGGAACCCGGCGAGTTCAGTGGGCCGGATGCCCACGAGTGGTCTCCTCAGCGTGCGACGTGCCGGGTGCCGACGCGGTCCATGCTTCCTGGCACCGAGCGGTCGCGGAAAGGGCGGTCAGCCATCGTCCGACCATCGCGGGGTAACTGTGTGCCCATTGCGGGGAACGCCGGCGCCCGTGACGACGGCGGTGACGGCGCTGACGGCGTCGCCGGTGACGACGGCTCCCGGAGGCGACGGGGCCGCGGTCCGCGGCGTGTGCCAGTTACCTGGCAGTGGCCGAGCGATGGCTGACCACCCTTTACACGACCGCGCGGCGCCAGCAAACATGAGGGCGCGACGGGCCTGGCAACGACGAAGAGATGGTGATCCTCGAGGGTCGGCCGGATACGAGCACACCGCCCTCTGACGACACATCACATCCGCCTGCTCAAGTACGTTTCCGCGATACCGCGATACACAGAAGATGAAAAGGTGACAGTCAATGGGGTATGTGTTCTCGCTGGTTCTCAGCCGGGAGATTACCGAGGACGAAATGACCACCCTGAAGGTGGGTTGCGGCGGCGCTGCCGACTTCGGCACCGACGTGCTTCCGACCAACGCCGAAGTCACCGTCACGAGGATGGACTTCGATGACGCCGTGTCCCCGACGCTGGCTGACGCCATCGAATCAGCTCTTGCGGCGGTGACGGAGGTGCCGGAGCTCAGCGTGTCCGAGCTCACCGTCCCGGCCCAGCCGGGGGGCGCCGAGGGCGCCGAGGCCGAGGCCAAGGAGCCCGTGGCCGCCGCTGCCGGTACGGACTGAGAGCGGTCCGGTCTTCGCGCCGGCGGTCCTGGACCTGGCGGGCGGATCTCGCCGAACTCGCCGTGGTGATCGGCTCCTCGCGGTGATCAGCTTGCCGCGGTGGTCGGCTCGCCGCCCCGCGTCCACCGGCTCGAACCCACCGTGGAGCCACGGCCCCGCTGCCCAGATACACGCCGTCCAGCCAGCCGACGGCGTGTATCTGTATGTCAACCCTCGGATTCCTGGCCGATCCCGGTGCCCCGGCCGCGGCACCCCGGCGGCGGCGTTCCCCGGAATGGGCACTGAATTACCCCGCGATGGCCGGGTGATGGCCGACCGCCCTTTCCGTGACCGCGCGATGCCGGGCAGCATGAACACCGCAGGTATCCGGCTCGACCGCATGCTGAGGGGACCGCCCGTGGCCATGGGGCCCGTACGCCCGTCGAACCCGCCGGGCCGGGGCGTCATCGCCTTCCCGGAGACCTCCGCCGCCGCCGGCCTGCCGTGCAGGATGGCCGAACGGGGCCATGCGGATCAGCCTCATGACAAGTGGGACGGTTCACTGTGAAAGTTCAGATCGACTCAGGGCGCTGCCAAGGACACGGCCGCTGCTACGACATCGCCCCCGGCGTGTTCGGCGAGGACGTCGAGGGCTACGGCAACGTTCCCGGCGACGGCACCGTGCCGACGGGCAACGAGCGCGAGGCCCGCCTCGCGGTCGCGAGCTGCCCGGAGCGGGCGATCACCCTGATCGAGGGGGCGTGACGTGACCGCCGACGATCGCTTCAACAAGGACTTCCGGGACCCGGACCGGGACCGGTACCACACCATCCGCAGCGAGACCATCTCAGGCCCGGTCACCGACTGGGCGACGGACTTCTCGCACCTGGATCCGCGGTGGTCCGAGGATCCCTTCCCGATCATGGACGACCTGCGGCAGCGGTGCCCGATCGCGCACACCGAGCGGTTCGGTGGCGCGTGGGTGCCGACCCTGTACGAGGACATCGCGGCGGTCGCCTACGACACCGACCGCTTCTCCTCGCGGTCGGTGAACGTGGGCAACTTCCGGCCGCCGCGGGACCTGGCGCCGATCGGCGAACTCCCGCCCATCACCTCCGACCCGCCGTTCCACCACGGCGCGCGCAAGCTGCTGCTGCCGGCGTTCACCAAGACCGCGGTCGCCAGGCTCGAGCCGACCACGAGGGCGTACTGCCACTCCCTCATCGACGGCTTCCAGGGACGGGACGTCGTCGACGCGGCCGAGGAGTACGCGCAGCGGGTCCCCGAGCAGGTCATCGGTGACCTGCTCGGCATCCCGCAGGGGGACCGGAAGCAGTTCCGCGAGCTCATCGCGAACATCAACCGCGAGGACGCCCTCGACTCGCGGGACGAGCACGTCGAACAGCTGAGCAAGATGTTCGTCTTCCTGCTCGCGGAGATCAAGGAGCACGTCAAGAACCCGCGTGAGGACCTCATCACCTACCTCCTCAACGTGGAGCTCCGCGGCCGCAAGCTCGACCCGAACCACATCATCAGCATGATGCTGCTGCTCTTCGCGGCGGGGATCGGCACGACGTCCAAGTCGATCGGCTCGTCCCTGTGGCACCTGGCCGGGAACCCGCAGGACCGCGAGCGCCTGGTGGCCGAGCCGGAGTTGCTGCCGACCGCGATGGAGGAGTTCCTCCGTGCCTTCGCGCCGGTCACCATGTCCCGGCTGGTGAAGGAGGACATGCACTGGCGGGGCGTCGACATGAAGGCCGACGACTGGGTGCTGCTGTCCTTCCCGGCCGCCAACCGGGACCCGGCGCAGTTCGACCGGGCCGACGAGGTCATCATCGACCGCGAAGGCAACCGGCACGCCGCGTTCGGCCTCGGCATCCACCGCTGCCTGGGCTCGCACCTGGCCCGGATGGAGCTCCGCGTCGCACTGGAGGTCTGGCTCGAGCGGATCCCCGAGTTCAGCCTCCAGGACCCGTCCACGGTGGTCTGGGGCGGTCGCCTGGCCCGCGGGCCGCTGTGCCTTCCGCTCCGCGTCGGCTGACGGTCTCAGCGGACGCCGGGCGGACCGCAGCAAGTCAAGGGGCCCTGGGTACCCGGCGCGAGCCGGGTACCCAGGGCCCCTTGACTGCACGGCAGGACCGGCCACGGCCCACCCGCCGCCTACGGAACCTTCCTGCGGAGCCTTCCTGCGGAACCCGCCTACGCCTCACCACCACGAACTCCCGGGCCGAAGCTGCCCCTTGAGGTCGCTGCCGAACCCCGGCCGGCCCGCGCGGTGCGCGGCCGGGGTTTCCGGCCGGCCCTACGCCGTGGGCGTGCTCCAGGCGCGCACCTGCTCGACGACGGCCGTGACGTGCTCGATGGGCGTGGTCTTGACGATGCCGTGTCCCAGGTTGAACACGAACGGCCCCCCGCTCAGGCCGCGCAGGATGCGCTCCGTCTCGGCGTGGAGCGCGGGGCCGCCGGCGATCAGGAGCTGGGGGTCGAGGTTGCCCTGCACGCAGCGGCCCAGGCCGCGCTGGAGGTTCCGCGCGGCCCATTCGAGCGGAACCGTGGAGTCCAGGCCGATGCAGTCCGCGCCGGTCGCCTCGGCGAAGCCGTCGTAGGAGAGCCCGGCGCCCCGGGGGAACGCGATGACGGGAACGTCGGGGTACTGCGCCTTCAGCGCGCTGATGATGGCGGCGATCGGCTTGACGCACCAGCGCTCGAAAAGGACGTCCGGAAGCACCCCGGCCCAACTGTCGAACAACTGGACCGCTTCCGCGCCCGCCTCGATCTGGCGGCCGAGGAATTGGACGATGGCGGCCGTCAGCAGGTCCATCAGGGGCTGGAATCCGTCGGGGTCGCTCAGCGCCCACTGTTTGACGACGGAGTGCTCCGACGCGGCGCCGCCGCGGCCTTCGACCATGTAGGTGGCAATGGTCCACGGTGCGCCGGCATAGCCGATCAGGGCCGTCTCGGCGGGCAGGGCGCGGGTCAGCTGACTGACCGTCTCGTAGATCGGGGCCAGTTCCTCGTGGAGGCGGGAGATGCTCAGGAATTCGGCGATGTCCGCCGTCGAACGGACGGGCGGCGTCAATACCGGCCCCTCGCCGACCCGGTAGTCCAGGGTCTGGCCCAGTGCGGCGGCGACCTGCGGAAGGTCCGCGAACACGATGGCGGCGTCGAGCGGGAAGCGGCGCAGCGGCTGCAGGGTGACCTCGACGGCGTGCTCGGGCGTGGTGCAGAGCCCCACCATGCCGCCGGCCGCCTCACGGACCCGGTGGTACTCGGGCAGGTAGCGTCCGGCCTGCCGCATCAGCCAGATCGGCGGCCGCTCGGTCCGCTCTCCCGCGAGTGCGCGCAGAAGCAGCTTCTTGGGCTGGACATTGCCGGACCCCGGCTTCGGACTGACTGCTTCCTGGATGCCGATGGCCACGTTGTTCCATCCTGTTGAATTGCCCCGGGTGTTGACGGGGCTCAAGTAGCGACGTCGGACCCCATCAATGGGGGACGGCGTCAGCGTAGCAGAGCCCTTTTGGGTGGCCCGGCAGGCCGCTGACTGTCAGTCAGGAGCCAAAGCGGGCAAGGCCCCGGAATGAAAGTCCCAGTTACCCCGCAGTGGCGGATCGTAGGCAGAGCGCAATTTACGCGTCCGCCCGGCGCACGCGAGCATGAGCGCCGTGGAGGCGGCGATCGGGAGGGTGACCGGATGAGCCTGGCTGGACGCGCGGAGGCGCCGATCGGTCGGACGGACCGTTTCTTCATCGGCGGTCAGTGGGTGGTGCCGTCGTCCGGCGCCACGATCGACGTGATCGACTCCGCGACCGAGGAGCTCTACTTCAGGGTCGCCCAGGCGCAGGCCGCCGACATGTCCAGGGCCGTCGCGGCGGCGCGGGAGGCCTTCGACGACGGCCCCTGGCCGCGGCTGACGCCGGCCGAGCGGGCCGGGTACCTGCGGGCGATCGGTGCGGAACTCAGGCTCCGCGGCGAGGACATCGCCGAGATCTGGCCGCGCGAGTCCGGGGTCCTGTACACCTTCGCCGCGCACGCCGGCACGGGCGCGGAGGCCGCCTTCAAGCGGTACGCCGCGCTGGCCGGCACGTTCCCGTTCGAGGAGCCGGTCAAGCCGACGGCCGGCGGACAGTTCGGCATGATCGTCCGTGAGCCGGCCGGTGTGGTCGGTGCGATCATTCCGTGGAACGCCCCGATGGGGATGATCAGCAACAAGGTCGGCCCCGCGCTGCTCGCCGGGTGCACGGTGGTCCTGAAGTCGGCGCCCGAGGCGCCGGGGGAGGGCTACCTGATCGCCGAGGCCGCCGCGGCGGCCGGGCTGCCGCCCGGCGTGCTCAACGTTGTCACCGCGGACCGCGAGGTGTCCGAGCTGCTGGTGCGCGACCCGCGGGTGGACAAGATCACGTTCACCGGGTCGACGGCCGCGGGACGGCGCATCGCCTCGATCTGCGGCGAGCGCGTGGCCCGCTGCACGCTGGAGCTCGGCGGCAAGTCCGCCGCCGTGATCCTCGACGACATGGACCTTGGGACGGCCGCGCGCAGCCTCGCCCAGGCCGAGTGCCTCCTCACCGGCCAGGTCTGCGCGTCGCTGACCCGGATCGTGGTCAGCCGCTCGCGGCACGACGAACTGGTCGAGGCCCTCGCCGGCGTGTTCTCCCGGGTGCGCGTGGGGGACCCGTTCGACCCGCGCTCGCAGATGGGGCCGCTGGCGGCCAGCCGGCAGCGGGACCGGGTCGAGGGGTACATCGCCAAGGGCGTCGCGGAAGGGGCCATGCTGGCCACGGGCGGCGGTCGCCCGAAGGGCCTGACCCGGGGCTGGTACGTCGAGCCCACCGTGTTCGGCAACGTCGACAACCGCTCGGTCATCGCCCAGGAGGAGATCTTCGGCCCCGTGCTGTCCGTCATCCCCGCGGCCGACGAGCAGGACGCGGTCCGGATCGCCAACGACACCATCTACGGCCTCAACGCGGCGGTGTTCACCAACGACGTCAACCGGGCCCGCGAGGTCGCCGGGCAACTGCGCTCCGGCACTGTCGGCCACAACGCGCTGCGCAGCGACCTTGGCATCGCGTTCGGCGGGTTCAAGCAGTCCGGCATCGGCCGCGAAGGAGGACGCGAGGGACTGCTGCCCTACCTCGAGACCAAGACCGTGATCCTCGAAGGCCGGCCGGCCGGGTACGAGGACACCGTCCTCTGACGGCGCGACCGCTCGCCGGCCCGTACGCGGCCACCGCGTGCCCGCGGGCCGCGCCGCACGTCGCCCGGCCCCTGCCCGCCACGTTGATCGACACCTCACTGACCACCCGGCTCACCCGTGAGCCCGCACAGCCGACGGGGACACACTGATGACTGACCTTGAGGTCCGCCCGGAGGAGCTCCAGGCCCTCGCCGCTCTCTTCGGCCTCGGTGACCCGTACCCGGAATACGCGAAGTGGCGTGCGCGGCAGTCGGTCGTCCGGCCGCACGAGAAGCTGTTCGTCTTCAGCCGCTACGAGGACTGCGCGGCGGTCCTCGGCAACCCGGCCTTCGGCCACGCGCCGAGGGGGGCCAGCCCGCTGCGCACCCTGTGGCGGGGCAGCGGCCGGCCGGCATCCGCCGCCCCGGCCAATGCCGGTGGCGCCGATGACGACACGGCCGTGGTCACCGCCCAGGACAACGCCAGCAACATGCTCCGGCTGAACCCGCCCGACCACACGAGGCTGCGCCGCCTGGTGTCCCGCGCCCTCACCCCGGCGAGCGTCCGGGCCCTGATGCCGCGCATCGAGGCGATCACCAACGAGCTGGTGGGCGACCTCAACCCGAGCTTCGATGTCATCGGCGACCTCGCACTCCCGCTGCCGGTCCGGGTGATCAGCGAGCTGCTCGGCATCCCGGAGGCCGACCGGCCGATGGTGGTGACCTGGTCCGAGCAGCTGTCCCGGAGCATCGACCCCAGCTTCCTCATCACGCCCGAGTCCCGCGTCACGATGCGCGCGGCCCGTGACAGCTTCCACGAGTACCTCGGGGCGCTGATCCCCAAGCGGCGCCGCGAACCGGGCGACGACCTCGTCTCCGCCCTCGTCCACGTCCACGACGAGGACGGCGCCCTGACCGAGCACGAGATCATCATCACCTGCCGGCTGCTGCTCATCGCCGGCCACGAGACCACCCGCAGCCTCATCGGCGGGTGCGTCCTCGCCCTGCTCGACCACCCCGCCCAGCTCGCCGCCCTGCAGGCCGACCCGGACCTGGTCGAGAGGTGCGTCGAAGAGGCCCTCCGCTACGACCCCCCCATCCAGCTCCTGGTCCGTTCCGCGCTGGAGGACACGACGGTCGGCACCACCACGGTCCCGGCCGGCGCGCGTGCCCTCATGCTCGTCGGCGCGGCCAACCGCGACGAGGCACTCGGCGATGACCCGGAGGCCTTCGATTTCGTCCGCCCCGCCCGCCGGCACCTGTCGTTCGGCCACGGGATCCACTTCTGCCTGGGCGCCCCGCTGGGACGCGCCGAGGCCGCCATCGCCCTGCGCCGGCTGCTGCCCGTCCTCGCCGAGTCCCGGATGACCGAGCCGCCGGTGTGGAAGCCCCACACCGTCATGCGCGGTCTTGAGCACCTCCGGCTGACCACGTCGAGCTGACGGCGGGTCAGTCAGGCGGCGGAAACGGGCGGCTGGAGGGCCTCGCCGCTGCCGGCCACCTCGGGCGGCCGGCGCCTGGAGAGGGACGGGAGCGCGGCGGCGAACTGCCGGAGCGCGGCGTCGAGATCGGCCAGCGGTGCCGTCGGAGCGGGTTCCGGCAGCTCGGGCAGGGGGTCCGCCGGGGCCGACACCGCGCGGCGCAGCAGCCTGACGGTCTCGGCGGTGGCACGCTCGCACGGGCCGGGCTCGCTCGCGGCCAGGGCGTGCACCGGGCCGCGGGTCGCGAGCAGCGCCTCGCCGGCGTCGGCCGGCGTGATCCGGTGCGCCGTGCCCAGCCTCCGGGTGGCCGTCCGGTACAGCCGGTGCGAACGCGTGCTGGCGTTCAGGTTGGCGGCCGCGGCGTCGAACGCGGCGAGCGCCTTGGCGGTGGAGGCCCCGTCGCGGCGGGCATCGAGCACCGAGGTGAGTGCGGCGAGGGTCGCGCCCAGCCGTGCGCGCACCGCGTCGCCCGTCCGCACCGGCACGAGGAACCAGCCCACGACCACCGCCAGCACGGCCCCCAGGACCAGCGCCTGCAGGCGGATGAGCAGCAGGTGTTGGGGGGACTGGCCGAAGTACCCGTAGAACAGGGACAGCGCCGTCGTGATGCCTGCGGCGTAGCAGGCGTAGTTGTAGGCGCGCAGGGTCGAGGCCACAGCCAGTACCACGAAGATCAGCACGATGCTGGTGGTGCCGTGGGGTTCGGCCACCGCGGCGATCAGGGCCGCGACGAGCGTGCCCGCCATCGCGCCCAGTCCGCGCTCGACGCCCTTGAGGGCCAGGTCGCCGCGGCCGACCGGCCCGAGGCTGACGACCATCGCGCTGATCACGCACCACTGCCAGTGCTCGCCGAACATCAGGTGCCCGAGTGAGAACGCGGAGGTCAGCGCCACCGCCATCTGCAGGGCCATCCGGGTGCGGGGCGACAGTCCGGCGCGCTGCGCCGACCGCTTGGCAGGGGCCTGCCCCGGCGGCGAACCCGGAAGGCCGGTCAGCTTCTCGGCGACCCGGCGCACGACGCGGACCCACACGAAGGCACTGAACCCCACTAGCGCCATCCATCCGCAGACCGGCCACCACGCCATGTGCCCCGTACCGGATCCGGCGGACAGCAGGGCGGCGATCAGCGCCAGCGGAACCAGCGCCCCCAGCCGGGTGACCGCCGCTCCGAACCGCCTGGTCCAGATCGAACCCGCCATCAGCACCACGAACACCGCCCCGCCGATCACGGGGTGAACGGCCATCTGCGAACCGAGCCAGACGCTCGCCCCTGCGAGGAACGAGAGCGCGGCGGCCGCCATGACCTTCTGCGGGACCGGCTCACCGCCAGGGCGGCGCGACACCGTGAACGCGAAGATCACGGCCGGCACCCCGAGCACCGCCCCCGGGTACCCCGCGGCGAGGCGCGCGACCTCCACCGCCGTGAAGAAGGAGCCCAGCACGGCGACCATTGCCACCGCAGAATAATAGCCATTGATTAGCATTCCCACCCTCTGCATGGCCGACTTTGCGCAGATTTCCGGGGCATCTCTCCTGCTAATGCTACATGATTGTTTAGTATTGACCGATGGACACCGACGACTGCACCCAGGCCCTGCTCCAGGGCTTGCTCCGACTGGGCTCCCGCCTGCGCCACGAGCGCCCGCCCGGTGCCCTGACGCCGAACAAGATCATCGTGCTGGGCCACCTGCGTCGGAACGGGCCCTGCACCCCCAGCGCCGTGGCCCTCGCCGAGCACCAGCAACTCCAAGCCCTGACCCGGACCTTCGCCGAGCTGGAGGCCGACGGCCTGATCACCAGGCAGCGTTCGGAGACCGACCGGCGTGCCTCGATCCTCTCGATCGCCGACGCCGGCGCCCAGGCACTGTCCGACGATCTCGCGCAGCGGGCCGAATGGCTCGGCAGCGCCCTCGGCGCGCTCAGCCCGGTCGAGCAGCAGTTGCTCGCCCTGGCTGCCCAGCTGCTCAACCAGCTGGCCGACGCCCCCGCCACGGCCGGCCTGGACGGGCGGACGGGGACGCGCACCCCCTGACGGGCTCGGCCCGGGGCGGGCGGCGCGAATTCGACGCTGAGTCAGCTGCATTTGACTTTGAGTCATCACACCAAATCTTTACCGAATATCGGGTGCGGGAAAAACGTGGACAAACCAGAGCTCCAGCCGATATCACGAACATCCCCTGGTGTGAATCATGTCTCAATCGCTCTCCGGGGTGGCCGAGGTTTTGCAGCGGGTACGGAGGGGGAGCTAGGGAAGGGGTGCCGTAGGCAGCGCAAGGAGATCGGTGTGGATACATATCCGCATCTACTTTCACGCTGCACTCGTGTAACCTCATGGGGCGGCGATCGGGGGATGGCAGGGATGATGACGGGATTAGTGCCGGAGCGACCGCGGATGATGCTCTCCGCGCAGGTCACGGCCCATGCGAGTGTCCGGTACGGCCGCGACGTCCTCGGACGGGAGCCGGTCGGGCAAGTGAGAGCTGCCCTTCCGCAAAAGGTGATGCACCTTCGAGAAAAGGCCGCGGAACCGGGAGGCCGAAGAACCGCATCAAGATTCCCGACGGTGTGAGCGGCCGGTGAAATGCGCGACTCCACCGCAATGCATTCCTGGGCCGCCATCGTTCTCTGACATAGTGCCAGATATGTCCATTTGTGCCGCCAGCAGCGTCGGCAAGGGCTCTACGGATAATCTTCTCCCGCTCTGGACCACCCTCAGCAGTCCAGCAACCCCGATAGTCCATGAATTCCTGTAACTCATTGATTTCTGAGTACTTTGCAGACCTGTCCAATAATTGTGGACGAACTGCGTCGCGCATGACGGGAGGACAAATTGCAGTTCAATATCCTAGGTCCACTGGAAGTGGTTTCCCAGGACAGGGTCGTGCCGCTTGGCGGGATCAAGCAGCGCGCGATGCTGGGCATGCTGCTCCTGAGGGCGAACCGGATCGTCCCGTCGAGCAAACTGCTCGATTCCCTCTGGGAAGGCCGCATTCCGCCGACCGCACGGAAGATGCTGCAGAATGCGGCTTCCGCGCTGCGCGGAATGCTGGCCTACGACGGCGGAAGCGCTGACCCGCCCGTACTGCTCACCCACACGCCCGGGTACCTGCTGCGCGTCGAACCCAGCAGCATCGACCTGAACCTGTTCACGCAGCGCACCGAACGGGGCCGTGCGTACGCCGCCGACGCCGACTGGGAATCCGCACGCCGAGTGCTCCGCGACGCGCTCGACGTCTGGCGCGGACGGGTCCTCGCCGACCTGGCCGAGACGTGCGCTGCGTGGCCCGAGGCCGCCGCGGTCCAGAACGCGTATTTCGTCGCCGTCGAGGAACTGTTCGATGCCGAACTCGCCTGCGGGCGGCACCGCGAGGTGATCGCGGAACTCGAACTGTTCGCCGCACGGGAGCTGTCCCACGAACGCCTGGTGGCGCAGCTGATGCTCGCGATGTACCGGTGCGGCCGGCAGTCGGACGCGCTCGACGTCTACCGCCGCGCCCGCGTGTCGCTGATCGAGGCCCACGGGCTGGAGCCGAGCCGGGAACTCCAGGAGCTCGAACACCTGATCCTCAATCAGGACGTGCGGCTGGACTGGCACGGCGGTGAGATGCCCGCGCTCGGCGACAGCGGCATCGTGGGGGGCCCCTGGCCGACCGCCGTCCTGGCCGACCAGGCGGTGCCGGCTGCCGCGCCGCCCGAGGAACTGCCCGCCGAGCCCCGCCGCCCGGAGCTCGTCCCGACGGATGGCTGCGACGTGCCGCTGCCCCAGGGGCAGTTGGCCACCGTGCTGGCCGTCGTCGGCGAGGTCAGGCCCGGGGCGGACGTCGCCGAGACGGCGTCCGCGTTCGACACGGTGGCCGCGACGGTGGACCGCGAGGTCAGCCGGTACGGCGGGGTGGTCATCAGCAGGATCGCGTCCGTGAGTTGGATCCTGTTCGACGACGCCGACCACGCCCCCGATCGGGCCGTCGAGGCCGCCCTGGCGATCCGTGCCGCGCTTGAGCGGGCCCGGCCCCTCCGCGACGCCGCCGACGGCGGGGTCCCGCAGACGGCGGTCAGGGTCGCCGTCGTCTCCACCGACACGATCCACAGCTACCGTCCCGGCGACGGCACCCTGCGCGCCCTCGACAGCGCCGTCGTCGGCCGGTGCCTCCAACTGGCCAGCGCCGCCCCTGCGGGACAGGTCTGGGTCGGCGAGGAGACCAAGCGCGCCACCGAGTGCAGCGTGCGGTACGAGCGGGTCGGCGACGGTGCGTGGGAGGCGGTCGAACTCCTTCCGGAACCACACCGGCCGGACCGGGTGAAAATGCTCATCGGAGGCCCCGACAAGATCAAGAAGCTGCGCGGGCTGCTCGCCGGCATCACCGGGCAGCACGCGTCGCCGCTGATCGAGAGGATCAGCCGCCGCGGGGGCGGCATACCGGAGAACGCGGTGGTCGAGGTCACCGTCAGCGTCCTGCTGCCCGCGGACGCCGCGCACGGCTGGGCGGCGCTGCCGGAGGGCGCGTGAACCCCGTTTCAGGCCCGGACATCGACCAGGAGCACCAGGAACGTCAGGAGGGACCGCATGGGAATCGACGACGGATCGGATGACGAGAGCCTGTGGCTCAGGCGGTTCGCGCCTGCCGACCACGCGGAGAACCGCCTGGTCTGCTTCCCGCACGCGGGCGCCTCCGCCCCCTTCTTTCTTCCGATGGCGCGAGCGCTGGCTCCGGCCGTGGACGTCCTCGCGGTGCAGTACCCCGGACGCCAGGACCGGCGGGCCGAGCCCTGCATCGACGACATCCCCACCCTGGCGGACCACATCGCCCACGCACTGACCGGGGCGCTGGACCGTCCGCTGTCGCTGTTCGGCCACAGCATGGGCGCCGTGCTCGCCTTCGAGGTCGCCCGGCGCCTCCAGCGGGACCACCCGGGCCAGCCCGCGCACCTGTTCGTCTCCGGCCGACGCGCCCCCACCCGCTACCGCGAGGAAACGCACCACCTGCTCGACGACGAAGCGATCGTCGCGGAGATCCGCTCGCGGCGCGGCCCGCAAGCCCGGGCGATGGAGAACCGGGAAGTGCGGGAAATGGTGCTGCCGACGCTCCGCGGCGACTACACGGCCGTGGGGCGGTACCGCTACGTCGCGGGCGACCCACTGCGCTGCCCCGTGACCGCGATCGTCGGGGACCGGGACCGGGAGGCCAGCGTCGAGGAGGTCAGGGACTGGGAGGAGCAGGCGCCGGAAGGCGGCTTCGATTTCCGGGTCTTCCCCGGCGGGCACTTCTACCTGGTCAAGGAGATCGCCGGGGTCGTGTCGGTGGTGTCCGACCGCCTCGCCCCCACGACGGGAACCGGCCTGCGCCGCTGAGCAGCCGGGTTCGGCACCGGGAGCACCTCTACCTCTACCTCTACCTCTACCGCCTACCGCTGCATCGCGGAGG
The DNA here is from genome assembly GCF_001513965.1 of Streptomyces cellostaticus. Taxonomy (GTDB): domain Bacteria; phylum Actinomycetota; class Actinomycetes; order Streptomycetales; family Streptomycetaceae; genus Streptomyces; species Streptomyces cellostaticus. Next base: position 403,467 of record NZ_KQ948020.1, read on the forward strand.
CGGTAGAGGTGTTGGCCGGCCCGGCACCGGGCACCCGGGTCTTCCGGTCACGGTGGAAGGGACGGTGATCGGCTCGCGCGCCGGTCACCGAGTCGTCAAGGACGGACCGCGGTCCCGCGGTCGGAGCCGGCCGTTCGCGCGAAGTGCTCCTTGAGCAGGGCGGTGATCGCGTTCACGTGCGCCGTGATGAAGAAGTGCCCGCCCGGGAACGTGCGGACAGTGCACGTACTGGTGGTGTGCCGCTCCCATGCGTGGGCCTCGGGCAACGTCGTCTCCGGGTCGGTGTCGCCGGTCAGGACCGTGACCGCGCAGTCGATGGTCGCCTCAGGGGCGCACCGGTAGGTCTCAGCTGCCTGGTAGTCAGCACGCAAGGACGGCAAGGCGGCCCGCATCAGCTCCTGGTCACCGAGGACACTCGCGGCCGTGCCGTTCAGCCGGCGCACCTCGGCGAGGATGCCGTCGTCGTCCCGCAGGTGGACGCCGCGCGCCTCACGATGGGCGGACGGGGCGCGGCGGCCGGACGCGAACAGGTGCGCGACCTCGCTGCCGCCGGCCTCCAGCCGACGGACGGTCTCGAAGGCGATGGTGGCGCCGAGGCTGTGGCCGAAGAACGTGACCGGAAGCGGCGGTTGCCGCAGCAGGAGGTCGTGGATCCGCTCGGCGAACGCGTCCACATCCGTCAACGGCTGCTCCGTGCGGCGCTCCAGCCGCCCGGGGTACTGGATGGCGATGACGTCCACATCGGGGCTGAGAGCCGTTGCGACGGGCAAGTAGAACGGTGCCGAGCCGCCCGCGTGCGGGAAGCACACCAGGCGAGCCGTGGCCGTAGGGGACGGGTGGTAGCGGCGGCACCACAGATCATCATCGACAGACAAGACGGACATGCCACTCCAAGTGCTAGTACCAGCAGGATGATTCGGGATGCATATGCCACGGGCCCCCATCGCTCGCACCTCATGCGCAACCGCCACGCTGGATGCCGTGGCCCTCGATGTCGTCGTGCCGGGAACCAGGTTGTCGTGCCGGGAACCAGGAACGAGTCCGCGACCGGGCTCGGCGTCCTCGATCCGGTGACACACCTTCGTCGGGTCCGGGCGAGCAGGCCGCTCGATCCCACGGACCGACGGGAAACGACGGTCAGCCGAGCGCCGGAAACGACAGCGGCGTACGCCCCGGCGAACGCCGGCACGGCGCCCAGCTCCCCGGCCCGGCCCCGTTGTTGACGGGCGATCCGCCACGATAACAGGTGGAGATCCGCACCGGTCCCGTCCTCCGGCGGCCACCCGTACGCAGACCTCGCGAGCGGAGCCCGGCACGGCAACGCGGCCTGGACGCCGCCGAACCGGGAGATGGCCGCGGGGCGGCGCGTGAACCGCCGAATGCCGGGATTCCATCCACCGGGAACTCCGCAGTTCCCCGGTGATGACCGCCTGGATCCGGGCGTCCGCCCACCTGGGCGTGCGCCGCGTGTCCGATTCGGCACCCTGGCGGGATGACCTGGTTGCCTCCCGATGGGCGCCTGGTGGAACGGCGTCATTTTCGGGCCGTCCGCCCACGTGGTGAGCTTCCTCCCATGAGGGACTGGAAGATCGGCCGGTGAGCCTGCTGCGTGTCTTCGGGGGCGAGTCGCCGCGGCTCGGTCGGGGACGACCGGCTTGCGGTGCTCTTCGTGTCCGTGCCGCTGGGTCACCCGGCGCGGGACGGGGGGACTCCCAGCGACCCCTGACACGCCGATCTGCCGCGCCGTCAGCGGGCACCCGAGGGTCGGCACCCTGTACGCGTTCGTCCCGGACGCCAGGCCTCCCGCTGACCGGTGCGGGCGGACTGCGGCACCGGGACCGGGCGCGGTGTGGTCAGCGCGCACAGCACCACTGACTCGGGCACAGAGGCGCCGCAGCGGCGGACGGTGCCGGCGGTAACAGGCTCACAGCCTTCTGAGAACGCTAATTTCCTTCTTCGCAGGGGACGGATGGACATGCCAGGCGCTGAACAACTTCCTGCGCAGGATGACATGATCGCGGTCATCGGCATGTCATGCCGTCTGCCCAAGGCACCGGACCTCGGTGCCTTCTGGCAGCTTCTCCGCGGCGGTGGCGACGCGATCACGCGAGTGCCGGCGGACCGGGAGGAGATCGGTCGCCCGCGGGCGGGCGAAGCCCTGCCCGGCACCTCCTTCGGCGGCTACCTGGAGAGCGTCGACCGGTTCGACGCCGAATTCTTCGGCATCTCTCCCCGCGAAGCCATCGCGATGGATCCCCAGCAGCGGCTGGTGCTTGAGCTGAGCTGGGAGGCGTTCGAGGACGCCGGCATCGTGCCGGGCAACGTCCGCGGTGACCGGATCGGCGTCTTCATCGGAGCGAACCGCGACGACTACGCCGCGCTGCTGCGCGGGCGCGGCACGGACGCGATAACGGCGCACAGCAACACCGGCCTGCAGCGCGGCATGATCGCCAACCGGGTGTCCTACGCGCTCGGACTGAGCGGTCCGAGCATGACGGTGGACACGGCCCAGTCGTCCTCGCTGGTCGCCGTTCACCTGGCGTGCGAGAGCCTGCGCCGCGGGGAGTGCACCAGCGTGCTGGTCGGCGGGGTCAAGCTCAGCATCAGCCAGGAGACGGCGGCCGAGGAAGCGAAGTTCGGCGGCCTCTCGCCGGACGGGCGCTGCTTCACGTTCGACTCGCGCGCCAACGGCTACGCGCGCGGCGAGGGCGGCGGCGTGCTCGTCCTTAAGCCCCTGTCGAGCGCGTTGGCCGCCGGTGATCCCGTGTACTGCGTGATCCGCGGCAGCGCAGTCAACAACGACGGCGCCAGCGACGGTCTGACCGTCCCGAGCAGCGCGGCGCAGGAAGCGGTCATCAGGCGCGCCCACCAGCTCGCGGGCCTGCAGCCGGCGGACGTGCAGTACGTCGAACTGCACGGCACCGGGACCCGGGTCGGCGACCCGCTTGAGGCGGCGGCGCTCGGCGCCGCGCTGGGGCGGGACCGTCGCGAGCACGGCCCGCTGGCCGTCGGCTCGGTCAAGACGAACATCGGCCACCTCGAGTCCGCGGCGGGAATCGCCGGTTTCCTCAAGGTCGCGTTGGCCATCCGCGGGCGCGAGATCCCGGCCAGCCTGAACTTCCGTGAGCCGAACCCGCAGATTCCGCTCGACGAGCTGAACCTGCGGGTCCAGACCCGGACCACGCCCTGGCCGCAGGCCGACCGGCCGCTCATCGCCGGGGTCAGTTCCTTCGGGATGGGCGGCACCAACTGCCACGTGGTGGTTGGCGAGGCACCCGTCCTCGAACGGTCGGCGGCACCTGAGGCCGGGGCGGAGCCGGAGTCTGCCTCGGAGTTGGGGCTGGAGTCTGTGGGTCCGGTGGCGTGGGTGGTGTCGGCGCGGTCTGGTGCGGCGCTGGCTGCGCAGGCGGGTCGGTTGGCGGGGTTCGTGGCTGATCGTCCGGAGGTTGCGGTCGGGGATGTGGCGTTGTCGTTGGCGGTGACGCGGACGACGGCGTTCTCGCACCGGTTGGCGGTGGTCGGCCGGGACCGTGACCAGCTGTT
>NZ_KQ948021.1:0-14039 GCF_001513965.1 Streptomyces cellostaticus
TCAACCCACCGAACTCGATCTGCAGGTCTACGACGGGCGGCACCCCGTCGAGCTGATCGGCGGTGTGCGTTTCCCGGCCATCGGTGAACTGCCCTACCTGCTGACCCTCGCGGGCCACGGCTTCTACTGGTTCCGGCTCACCCGAGTCGCATCCCGCATCGGCCGCCGCCGCTGAGCACCAGGCGCCGAGGAAAGGACGCGTCACCATGCCGAAGACCATCACGCCCCGGCCGAGAAGCGAGGCCGGCGCCGACCGGCCGGCGGCCTCGCTGGGCGGGCTGCTGCGCACCTGGCTGCCGAAGCAGCGCTGGTTCGCGGGCAAGGACCGGCCCGTCACCGATCTGTCGGTGCTGTCGATGACCGAGCTGTTCCCGGGGTGTCTGCACCTGCTGGTCCACGCCTCACACGCGCCGGTGCCCACTCCCGGCGGCACGCCCCCGCCCGGCGACTGCTATCAACTGCTCCTGGGCCTGCGCGAGCACCTCGCACCGCGGCTGGAACGGGCGTACATCGGCCGTGTCGCGGAGGGTCCGTTCGCCGGTCTCGCCGTGTACGACGCCCTGCAGGAACCGCGCTCGGCCCATCTGCTTCTGGAACGGCTGCGGCAGCCCGGCACATCGGGTCCGCTGCGCTTCGAGACGACCCCGGCCCTCCACCTGCCCGGCGGACTCCCGCCCCGGCTGCTGGACGCCGAGCAGTCCAACTCGTCGATCGTCTACGGTGACGCGTACATCCTGAAGGTCTTCCGCCGCATCCAGCCGGGCGTCAACCCCGACCTGGAGGTGCCGGGCTCGCTGGCCGCACAGGGGTGCACCCGGGTGCCGGCGCCGGTCGCCTGGTTCAGCACGAGCGCCCCGAGCCCGGCCACACTGGGTGTCCTGCAGCCGTTCCTGCCCGACGCCACCGACGGCTGGACGCTGGCGCTGCGGGCGCTCGCCGCGGGCGACGACTTCACTGCCGAGGCCCGGGAGCTGGGCCGGACCATGGCCGAGGTGCACCTGGCGCTGGCCGAGGCCTTCCCGCCGGCCGGACCGGGCGAGAACGGGCATACGGCTCAGGCGATGTGCGCGCGGCTGGACGCCGCCACGCACGCCGTGCCCGCGCTGCTGCCCTTCGTCCCGGGCCTGCGCGCCGCGTTCGGTGCGCTGGCCACCTGCGACACCGGGCCGCCCGCCCAGCGCATCCACGGCGACCTGCACCTCGGGCAGGTGCTGCAGGCCGGGCGCGACTGGTTCGTCATCGACTTCGAGGGCGAGCCGTCCCGCCCGCTCGCCGAGCGGCGGGCCGCGCAGTCCCCGGTGCGGGACGTGGCCGGGATGCTGCGCTCCTTCGACTACGCGGCCCGGCAGCGCCGCCCCTGGCGGCCCGAGTGGGCCCGCCGGTGCCGGGAGGCGTTCTGCGCGGGCTACGCGGCCCGCGCCGGGTGGGACCCGCGCAAGAAGCACGCGCTGCTGCGCGCGCACGAGACGGACAGGGCGGTGTACGAGGTGCTGTACGAGGCGAGACACCGTCCGGACTGGCTGCCGGTTCCGATGGCCGCGATCAAGCGGCTCGCCGTGTGGGGAGGCTGACGTCATGGCACTGCGCGACACCGCACTTCCCGAGTCCGCGAGACCCGTTCCGCCCGCGGTCCGCCCGCTCGACCGGGGCGAGCGCGACCGCCTGCTCGGCGGCGCCCACCACGATCCGCACGCCCTGCTGGGCGCCCATCCGGTACCGGGCGGCATCCTGTTCCGGGCGCTGCGCCCGAACGCCCGCGCGGTGAGCGTCGTGGTGGACGGCAAGCGGGACGCCCTGGTCTCGGAGGGCGGTGGGTTCTTCGCCGCGGTGCTGCCGTACCCGCGGATCCCGTCGTACACGCTGCTGGTGGCCTACGACGACGCCGAGCAGGAGGTGGAGGACCCGTACCGCTTCCTGCCCGCCCTCGGCGAGTTCGACCTCCATCTGATCCGCGAGGGCCGGCACGAGCAGTTGTGGCGGGCGCTGGGCGCCGAGCCCCTGACCCATCAGGGAGTGGCGGGCACCCGGTTCACCGTGTGGGCGCCGAACGCCCAAGGGGTGCGTGTCGCCGGTGACTTCACGTACTGGGACGGCACGCAGTACCCGATGCGGTCGCTCGGCGCGTCCGGTGTGTGGGAGCTGTTCCTGCCGGGCATCGGCGAGGGCGCCCGGTACAAGTTCGAGATCACCTCCCGCCACGGCGGCCGGTTCCTGAAGGCGGATCCGATGGCCCGCCGCACGGAGGTACCGCCCGCGACCGCCTCCGTCGTCGCGGTCTCGCGGTACGAGTGGGAGGATGCGGAGTGGATGGCCCACCGGGGCGACACTCCCGTCCACGAGGCTCCGTTCTCCGTGTACGAGGTCCATCTGCCCTCCTGGCGGCCCGGCCTGAGCTACCGCCAGCTGGCGGACGAACTCCCCGCCTATGTCAAGGAGATGGGCTTCACACACGTCGAGCTGATGCCGGTCGCCGGGCATCCCTTCAGTGGCTCCTGGGGCTACCAGGTCACCTCCTACTACGCGCCCACGCCCCGCCTCGGCTCCCCCGACGACTTCAAGTACCTGGTCGACGCGCTGCACCGGGCCGGCATCGGCGTGATCATGGACTGGGTGCCGGCCCACTTCCCCAAGGACGACTGGGCGCTGGCCCGGTTCGACGGGGACCCGCTGTACGAACCGGGGGACGACCGGCGGGCCGAGCATCCCGACTGGGGCACCTACGAGTTCGACTTCGGACGCATCGAGGTGCGCAACTTCCTCGTCGCCAACGCCGTGTACTGGTGCGAGGAGTTCCACATCGACGGCCTGCGCGTGGACGCCGTCGCCTCCATGCTCTACCTCGACTACTCGCGGGACTCCGGGCAGTGGACGCCGAACGTCTTCGGCGGCCGGGAGGACCTGGACGCGGTGGCCTTCCTGCAGGAGATGAACGCCACCGTCTACCGGCGCTGCCCGGGCGTGGTGACCATCGCCGAGGAGTCCACCGCCTGGGACGGGGTGACCCGGCCGACGGACAGCGGCGGACTCGGCTTCGGGCTGAAGTGGAACATGGGCTGGATGCACGACTCGCTCCAGTACATCCAGCACGAGCCGGTGCACCGCAAGTACCACCACAACGAGATGACCTTCTCGATGGTGTACGCCTACAGCGAGAACTACGTCCTGCCGATCTCCCACGACGAGGTCGTGCACGGCAAGCAGGCCCTGGTGTCGAAGATGCCGGGCGACTGGTGGCAGCGGCGTGCCGATCATCGCGCCTACCTCGGCTTCATGTGGGCCCATCCCGGCAAGCAACTGCTGTTCATGGGGCAGGAGTTCGCCCAGGGTGCGGAGTGGTCCGAGGCGCACGGTCCCGAGTGGTGGCTGCTGGATGCGGACTACTGCTCCGCGGGCGACCACCGGGGCGTACAGAACCTGGTCCGGGACCTGAACACGCGGTACCGGGCCACCCCGGCGCTGTGGCAGCGGGACACCGATCCGGGCGGTTTCCGGTGGGTGCTGTGTGACGCGGCGGACGACAACGTGTTCGCGTTTCTGCGGTTCGCCGCCGGGGGCTCCCCCTTGCTGGCGGTGTCGAACTTCTCCCCCGTCGTGCGTGACGGCTACCGCCTGTGGGTACCCGAAGGGATTACCGCCTGGCAGGAGGCGCTGAACACGGACGATGCGGTCTACGGCGGCAGCGGTGTCGGTGTCGGCGCCCCGGGGGCACTTGAGCCCGAGGGCGGGTTCCTCCGGCTCACGCTGCCCCCGCTCGCCACTGTCTGGTTGACGCCCGTGGGCTGACCCCACAGGTGTCGGCGGCCCTCTCCAAGGGGCAGGCAGGGTCGTACAGACCTACGACTGCTCCTCGTCAGATGAACAGAAGGGCGGCCCACGTGCGCACTGTCGGAGTGGAGGAGGAACTCCTTCTGGTCGACCCGGACAGCGGCGAGCCGAAGGCCGTGTCGGCCGCCGTCCTCGCCCGGGCCGCTCAGGACGATCCCGGACAGGACGTGTTCCAGAAGGAGCTGTTCGGGCAGATGCTGGAGTTCGCCACGCATCCGCAGGGGGACATGGCCGAGCTCGGCGCCGAGATCGTGCGCTGCCGCAAGGAGGCGGCCCGGCTCGCCGGGGAGATCGGCTGCGCGGTCGCCGCCCTGGCCACGTGCCCGCTGCCGGTCCCGCTCTCGCTGAGCGCGCACGAGCGCTACGCGTGGATGGCCGAGCAGTTCGGCATCGCCATCCAGGACCAGTTCGTCTGCGGCTGCCATGTGCATGTGTCGGTGGAGTCCGACGAGGAGGGCGTGGCCGTCCTCGACCGGATCGGGCCGTGGCTTCCGGTACTTCGCGCGCTCAGCGCCAACTCGCCGTTCTGGCAGGGCCAGGACACCGGCTACGTCAGCTTCCGCAGCCGGCTGTGGGCGCGCTGCCCGTCGGCGGGGCCGACCGAGCTGTTCGGCTCGGCCGAGCGGTACCACCGACGGGTGACGGACATGGTGGCCAGCGGGGTCATCCTCGACAAGGGGATGGTGTACCTGGACGCTCGCCTGTCCACGAAATACCCGACCGTGGAGATCCGGGTGGCGGACGTATGCCTGCGGGCGGAGACCACCGTCCTCATCGCCACGCTGGCCCGTGCCCTGGTGGAGACGGCCGCACGCGACTGGCGGGCCGGCCGGCCGCCGTTCGACCACAGCGTGAGCCTGCTCAGGCTGGCCGCCTGGCATGCCGCCCGCTTCGGCCTGGACCAGGACCTCCTCGACCCCGCGACCATGCGGCCGCGGCCCGCTGCTCAAGTGCTGCGCTCGCTGCTGGAGCACACCGGAGAGGCAGTCGCCCTCAGCGGGGACGCGGCCGTGGTCGAGGAGACCGTCGCCGAGCTGCTGCGCCGGGGCAACGGCGCCCGTGAGCAGCGTCTGCTCCTGGAGCGCACGGGCAGCCTGCGGGACGTCATCACCGAATGTGTGCGCCGCACCCAGGACTGAGGGGCGGTCCGGACGGGCCGGGGCCACGTGACGCAGGTGCTCAGAGGTTCCCCCGGACACGCGCAGATCATCAGCCGATCACGACTTGCCTGTTCCCGGCACTGAAACCGCTTCCCTGGGCTACATTCGAGCACCGCCGGGCACAGAGCCGACCGGCGGAGTCACCCTCCGTACATTCCGGGAGCAGCGCATGCGCGACGTCGCCCTCGCTCCACCTGCCGTACCGCCGCTGACCGGCGGGCTCGCCGACCGTGTCTTCGAGACCGCGGACCGCAATCCGATGCTGCCCCTCCTCGCGCGCCGTACGGATGCGGAGCCCGGCCGGTGGCAGGAGGTGACGGCGGTCGAGCTGCGGGACGAGGTGGTCGACCTGGCCAAGGGCCTGATCGCCGCGGGGGTCTCGCCGGGCCACCGGGTGGCCCTCATGGCCCGGACCCGCTACGAGTGGACGGTGTTCGCCCACGCGCTGTGGACCGTCGGCGCGGAGGTCGTCCCGGTCCATCCGTCGTCGTCGCGGGACCAGGTGGAGTGGATCCTGCGGGACGCCGGCTGTGTGGCCGTGGTGGTGGAGGACGAGCAGGGCGTCATGACCGTGGGCACGGTGTGCACGGGGCTGCCGCGGCTCAAGCACGTCTGGCAGCTGGATGCGGGCGCGCTGCCCCTGCTGGCCGAGCAGGGTGCGGTCATCCCGCTGACCACGGTGGAGTCGCTGCGCCGGATCGTGCTGCCGGACGCGACGGCGGCCATCGCCTACACCTCGGGCACCGAGGGCCGTCCGGTGGGCTGCGCACTGAGCCACCGCGGCCTGGCCTACCCGTGCGACATCCTGCTCGCCGGCTGGGGACACACCGCGGCTCCCCCGGGCGAACAGCCGTCCGTGCTCGCCTTCCTGCCCTTCTCCCATGTGTACGGGCTCATGATCCAGGTGATGTGCCTGCGCGGCGGGGTACTGATGGCCCACGAGCCGGAGATGACGGAGGCGGCCCTCGCGTCGGCGCTGCGCACCTTCCGGCCGACGTACCTGTACGGCGTGCCGTCGGTGTTCGAGAAGCTGTACAAGACGTTCCTGCGGACCGCCCAGCAGACGGGCCGGGGCGCGCTGTTCGAGCGGGCCGCGCAGACCGCGCGGGACTTCGCCGAGGCCGAGGAGCGCCGGCGGCTGGGCCTCGGGCCGGGGCCCGGGTTCGATCTGCGGCTGCAACACTCCCTGTACGAGCGGACGGTGTACCGCAAGCTGCGGGCCGCGCTCGGCGGGCGCGTCGTACGGGGCACCTCGGGCGGCTCGTCGCTCAGCCGGGAACTGTCCCTGTTCTACGAGGGCATCGGGCTGTATCTGCACGACGGTTACGGGCTGACGGAGACCTCCGGCGGGATCACCATGCAGCCGCTGGGCAGGGAGAAGTCCGGGACCGTGGGCCGGCCGCTGCCCGGTACCGAGGTCCAGGTGGCCGACGACGGGGAGATCCTGGTGCGCGGCTCGTCGGTGTTCCAGGGCTACATCGGCGACGAGGCGCGCACCCGGGCCGCGCTGCGGGGCGGCTGGCTGGCCACCGGGGACATCGGGCGGACGGACGCCGAGGGCTATCTGACCATCACCGGCCGCAAGAAGGACGTCATCGTCACGAGCGGCGGCAAGAGCGTGGCCCCGGCCCCGCTGGAGCAGCGGCTGCGGATGCATCCGCTGGTGCACCAGGCGGTGGTCGTCGGCGACGACCGGCCCTGCGTGGGGGCGCTGATCACGCTGGACCCGGAGTTCCTCGCGCACTGGCGGGCCGCCCTGGCGTTGCAGGGCGAGTCACCGGGCCGCGAGGCCCGCGAGGAGAACGCGCTCAGGGAGGAGATCGCGCGGGCCGTCGCCTCGGCCAACAGCGCGGTGTCCCGCGCGGAGTCCATCAGGGTCTACCGTGTCCTGCACGAGCCGTTCGCCCCGGACAACGGACTGCTGACGCCGTCCATGAAGCTGCGCCGGGACGCCATTGCGCGGCACCATGCCGCCGAGATCGACGCGATGTACGAAGCCCGTTCCCGCGCGGTGCGGCGGCCGGGCCCGCAGGAGCCGGACGACTGGGACGAGCCGGACGACGTCTTCCGCTAGGAGGTGCGCGTACCGCACCGGGAGTGGGCGTGCTCCCGGCACGAGGAGCCGGTGCGGTGCCCGGCGGCCGGGTCGGACGGATACCCGGCCCGGCTTGGGGAACCCGCAGCAGTGGAGTGATCAGCAACGACGACCGCCCTGGTCGCAAGGGGCCGCGCCGGCCCCCCGACCGGACGGGGCCGGAGAATGCGAGATGGCGACGGAGCCGCGTTGGGACGACACACCGCCCTCGGAGGAGAGGTACGAGCGGTCGTTCTTCTTCCCGGGTGAGCTGCGCAACGTGACGGGTGCGCGGCTCGCCGCGGAGGACTTCCTGTGCGCCCTCGCCCGGGACGCCCCGCCCGGCACACCGGAGTACTGGGACGACATCCTGCTGGTCGTCACGGAACTGGCCGCCAACGCCATCCAGTACGCCCCCGGGCCCTTCGCCCTGCGGCTGCGCCGCACCTTCGACGGGGTGCACGTGACGATGCACGACACCAGCACGGCCCGGCCCGAGCCGCGGCCCTTCCATCCGAGTGCGGGCGGGGGCGGCATCGGCTGGCATCTCGTGCACACGCTGTGCAGTCAGGTCAGCGTCGTCGTCGACGACCACGGCAAGGACATCCATGTGTTCCTGCCCTGGTGACCGGCGCCTGATCTTTCTGTGCGAGATCGTGTTACTCCGGCCGCTGCGGGGGCATGCTGGTGCCCACGCGTTCCTCTGCCTGCCGCACCCGGCCGGCGCAGCGGCTCGGGGCGCGGTGGGATCGATGTGGTGGCAGCGGTCCAGGGCACACGAACGACGTCGAGTCGATACCGCCCTGAGCCGCAGAAAGGGATGGACACCGTGATACGACCCAGGATCCTGGTGATTGGCGCGGGCTTCGCCGGAGTCGAGTGCGTGCGCCGCCTGGAGCGGAAACTCGCCCCCGACGAGGCCGACGTCACCTTGGTGACGCCCTCCGCCTACCAGCTCTATCTCCCGCTGCTGCCCCAGGTCGCCTCCGGTGTGCTCACGCCGCAGTCGATCGCCGTCTCGCTGCGCCGCAGCAAGAAGTACCGCACCCGGATCATCCCGGGCGGTGCGATCGGCGTGGACCTGAAGTCCAAGGTCTGCGTCGTCCGCACCATCACCGACAAGATCGTCAACGAGCGGTACGACTACATCGTGCTGGCGCCGGGCAGCGTGACCCGGACCTTCGACATCCCGGGGCTGACCGAGCACGCCTTCGGGATGAAGACGCTGGCCGAGGCCGCCTACGTCCGCGACCACGTCATCGCGCAGCTGGACCTCGCCGACGCCAGCGACGACCCGGCCGAGCGGGCCGCACGGCTGCAGTTCGTGGTGGTCGGCGGCGGATACGCGGGCACCGAGACCGCGGCCTGTCTGCAACGGCTCACGCACGCGGCCGTCCAGCGCTATCCGCGCCTCGACCCGGGCCTGATCAAGTGGCACCTGATCGACATCGCGCCGAAGCTCATGCCGGAGCTGGGCGACAAGCTCGGCCGCAGCGCGCAGGAGATCCTGCGCCGGCGCGGCATCGAGGTCTCGCTGGGCGTGTCGATCGACAAGGCGGGCGCCGAGGAGGTCACCTTCACCGACGGCCGGGCGGTGCCGACCCACACCTTGATCTGGACGGCCGGCGTGGTCGCGAGCCCGCTGATCGCCACGCTCGGCGCGGAGACCGTCCGCGGCCGGCTCGCGGTCACCACCGAGATGACCCTGCCGGGTCACGACGGGGTGTTCGCACTCGGCGACTCGGCGGCGGTGCCCGACAAGGCCAAGGGCGAGGAGGGCGCGATCTGCCCGCCCACGGCCCAGCACGCCATGCGCCAGGGCAGGAAGGTCGCGGACAACGTCATCGCGACGCTGCGGGACCAGCCGCTTCTGCCGTACGTCCACAAGGATCTGGGCCTCGTCGTCGACCTCGGCGGCAAGGACGCCGTCTCCAAGCCGCTGGGCATCGAACTGCGCGGCGTGCCCGCCCAGGCGGTGGCCCGCGGCTATCACTGGTCGGCGCTGCGCACCAACGTCGCCAAGACCCGGGTGATGACCAACTGGCTGCTGAACGCGGTCGCGGGCGACGATTTCGTCCGCACCGGCTTCCAGGCGCGCAAGGCCGCCCGGCTGAAGGACTTCGAGTTCACGGACTCCTATCTGACACCGGAACAGGTACGCGCCCGGGTGGAGGGCGGGGCCGCCGAGCACCCCTGAGGTGGGCCGCCCGGTCGTGCAACGGCCGGAGCTGATCCGTTCCTCGCCGTTGTCCGAGCACAGGGAACCGGTGGCCTGGCGCGAGTCCGGGCACGGCCTGTGGCATGGGCACGCCGCTGCGCTGGTCGCGCACACGCCGGCCGGGGGCAGGTGATCCCGGCCGGCGTGCCATGCTGGGTCGGAGATCAAGTTCTGGCACGGGAGAGAGCGCGGCGGCGTGAGGGCAGCGGTTCGGTCGGGGTGGGCACGGATGTGGGACCGGCTCGCGGCGTCCGATCCCGGGTTGCTCAGGCTCACCGCGGGCCTGCGCACGGTGACCGCCATCGCCCTCGCCCTGGCCGTGCTGGCCCTGCTGCAAGTCCCCGTAGCGCAGTTGGTCGCGGGGGCCATGACGGCGATGGTCGCGACCTTCGCCGTCCGGGAGAAGCAGCGCTCCCCGCAGGCCGTGACCCTCGCGCTGGGCCTGCCGGTGGCGCTCGCCTCGGTGTCGCTGGGCACGCTGCTGAACCAGTGGGTCGTGGTGGGCGACGTGTTCTTCGTCGTGCTCATCTTCTGCGCCGTCTACGGACGCCGGTTCGGCGACCGCGGCACCGCGCTGGGCCTGATCGGCTTCCAGATCTACTTCCTCTCCCTGTTCGTGCACGCGGCCCCGTCCGCGCTGCCCGCCCTGTACGGCGTGATCACCGTGGCGTTCGTGTGCAGCGGCGTCGCCCGCTTCGTGCTGCTGCCGCAGACCCCGTCGGGCACCCTGGACCGGCTGCGCAGGGCCTTCCGGGCCCGGCTCGGGCAGTTGATCGGCGCCCAGATCGAGCTGCTGGACGCGGGTCCCGACAATCCCGACGACGCGGAGAAGGTCCTGGAGCATCTGCGCACCGGCACCGCGCGGCTGCACGAGGCTGCGCTGATGATCCAGGGCAGGCTGGAGGACGGCGCCCTGGACGAGGCGACGGCACGGCTGCTGCAGCGCCGGATCGCCGACGCCGAGATCGCCGCCGAGCGGCTCGGTCTGCTGCTGCTCACCGCGCGCAGCGCCGAGCGGACGGACACCCTCACCCTGCACCTGCCCGGTGCTCCCCTCCCGCCGGGCGGCGAACTGCCGGTCCGGGACGAGGCGAGTGCCGCGCTGCGCCGGGACCTCGAGGCGCTGCGCCTGCTCGTGCTGCGACCGGTGAGCGAGGCCTCGGGGACCGCGCTGGCGCAGGTACGCAACCGGCTGCTCGGCTACCGGGAGGAGGAGAACCTGCCGAAGGCCTCCCCGGCCGTGCAGGACGTCTTCCGGGGCCTCGGCGAGGCCGCGCGGGCCGTGCTCGGGCTGCGCATCGCCCTGGACGGGCCGCAGGACGACTCCGACGACACTCCGGCGGCGGCCCGTTCCCGCGAGGAGCTGGACGCCGAGGACGCGGCCATCGAGAGCAGTGAGGAGGACGAGCCCGCAGAGCCGGAGCCGACCGGGCTCGGGCGGCCCACCACGCGGGCCGCGGTGCAGGTGGCGGTCGGCTCGTCGCTCGCCATCTTCGGCGGCGAGCAATTGTCCGGCCAGCGCTGGTACTGGGCGGTGCTGACCTGCTGGATCGTGTTCCTCAACACCGCTTCGACCGGCGAGATCCTGGTCAAGGGCTACCGGCGGCTGGTCGGCACGGTCCTCGGCGTGGTGGCCGGCATCGCCCTCGCCGGGCTGGTCGGACACCACACGTGGACGGCGTTCGCGCTGGTGCTGCTGTGCGTGTTCGCGATGTTCTACACCGCGCCCCTGTCCTACACACTGATGTCGTTCTTCGTGACGGCGATGCTGGGGCTGCTGTACACACTGCTCAACACCTACAGCACGTCGGTGCTGGTGCTGCGCGTGGAGGAGACGGCCCTGGGCGCGGCGTGCGGGGTGATCGCGGCAGCCGTGGTGCTGCCGATCCGGACCGACCGGCGCACCAACGACCTCCTCGTGGACGTCCTCGACAAGCTGGCGGACGTCACCCGGGCCGCCGTGGACCAGCTGAGCGGTGGACCGCCGACCGACCTGGTGGACCAGGCGCGCGACCTCGACCAGGCGCTGGCCGATCTGCGCGCCGCGACACAGCCGCTCACCCACCCGATCAGCCCGCTGCGCTCCCGCCGGGACACCGCCCGGTACGTCGTGGCACTGCTGGAGACCTGCGCCTACCACGCGCGTTCACTCGCGGCCACCGCCGAACTGCTGGCCACGCACCCCTCGATCGCGGCGGATCCCCGGCTGCGCGGTGCCGGCCGGCGGATCGTGCACAACATCGAGGCGATCGCCGCACACGTCGCGGACCCCCGGTCCGCGGAGCAGATCGAGACCGGCCCCAGCATCGCGTCAATGCTGGGGCCCGGCACCCTGCGCACCCCGCGCTACGGCCGGGTGACCGACCGGGTGCTGCGGCATCTGCAGCGCCTGGACGAGGCGGTGCCGGGTCTGGCCCGGCCGCTCGGTATCGCGCGGCAGCCGTCGAAGAAGTGACGGTACGGCGAACGGGCCGCACCGCTGCGGCACCGGTGCCCCACGCGGCTCACCCGTTGGTCCGGCCGCCCTGCCGCCGGCCCAGTGCCTCGTCGCGTACGCGGGCGCAGCTGCGGGTGATGAGCCGGGAGACGTGCATCTGGGAGATGCCGAGCCGGTCGGCGATGCGGCTTTGCGTCATGTCCTCGAAGAAGCGCATGTAGAGGATGGCCCGCTCCCGCTCGGGCAGCCGGCGCAGACCCTCTTTGGCGGCCTCGCGGTCGACGACGACGTCGTAGGAGGAGTCCGTCGCGCCGAGCGTGTCGGCGAGGCTGCAGCCGTCGTCGCCGATGGACAGCTCGGCGTCCAGCGAGAGGGTGCTGAAGCTCTCCAGCGCCGCCACGCCCGCGGCGACCTCCTCCTCGGTGAGGCCGGTGTGGGCGGCGATGTCGGCGGCGGTGGGTTCGGGGGTGCCGGGGCGCTGGGTGAGTTCGCGGCGGGCCACGCGTACGCGGTTGCGCAGCTCCTGGACCCGGCGGGGCACCCGCAGCGCCCACATCCGGTCCCGGAAGTGCCGCTTGACCTCGCCGGTGATGGTCGGCACGGCGTAGCTCTCGAAGGCCCCTCGTGCCGGGTCGAACCGGTCGACGGCCTTGACCAGCCCGAGCGCGGCCACCTGACGCAGGTCCTCCACGGACTCCCCGCGGTCGCGGAAACGGCCGGCGATCCGGTGGGCCATGGGCAGCCACGCGGTCACCAGTTCGTCGCGTACGGCGTCCCGCTCGGGTCCGTCCGCCAGGTGGGCCAGCCGGGCGAAGAGGGCCATGGTGTCGGGGGCGTCGTCATGGGTCCGCCGCAGGGGCGCGGCGGAGGCGGTGTCGTACCTGCCGGGGCGGCTTGTCGACATGTCGGTCAGCATGCGGAATCGCTCCTGAACGGTGGTGTCGGGGCACGGCCGGAACAGGGGTTCCGGGTCCTGGCCCGGACGGTGGTGTCAGGGTTCGCCGCGGGTGAGCCGCCGGCCCCGCCAGGAGAGGGCCCGAGGCAGCCGGACTGTCCCGCTGGGCGCGCGCCTCCGGTCCGAAGCACGCATTTCCGCCTGCCCGTGCACCCCGGCGGCAAACACCGCTCGGGGAGAACGGCATGGGGGATACGGCCATCACCACGCGCGGGCCGGGTACCCGGGCGGTATGACCGATGTAGTGGACGCGGACGAGTTGCTGCGGCGCATCCGGCGGGCCAGGGACTGCGCCGCCGAGCAGGAGCGGGCCTGGTGGGAGCGGGCGGGGAGTCTGGCGGCGACCGATCCGGACGGGGCGCGGGAGGCGTCCGCCCGGGCGAGGGCGTACGAGGCGGTGCTGCGCGTGCTGGAGGAGATCGTCGACCCGGGCAGAGCGCCCGCGGTCGAGTCCGGAGTGAAACAGGTCACGTGACCTGGTCCCGATTACACGAATCCCTTCCAGATGGTTTACCGTTCATCCATACGTGGTGACGGAGTCGACCGGAACCGTCCTCTCTCACCACCGCATACGGCCCTGGCTGGCTCCCCCGTCCAGCCAGGGCTTTTTCCTGTCTCCGGACAGGCCTCCCGGTACCGGTCCGCGTCCTTCGAGGTGCCCGGGACGGCGGCAGCGGCTGAAATGGGCTTGGGGAAAACACCCGAACCGCTGCCGGCGAGGAGTCCCGCGCCATGACCAAAGCGATAAAACTGCTGACCGCCCTCCCGCAGGCACAGCGCGAGCGGCTGATGGAGCTGGCCGAGGAGGTCTCCTTCCCGGAGGACGCGCGGATCTTCGAGGCGGGTGGCACGGCCGACCGCTTCTGGGTGATCCGCTCGGGCGCGGTCCACCTGGACCAGCAGGTCACCTCCCGGCAGCGGGTCACCGTGGCCACGCTCGGCGCGGGCGACATGCTCGGCTGGTCCTGGCTGTTCCCGCCGTACGAGTGGGACTTCGGCGCGGTGGCCTTCAGCAACGTAAGGGCCTACGAGTTCGACGGACCGTCGGTGCTCGCACTGTGCGTGGAGGACCCGCTGCTCGGGCTGTCGCTGGTGCGCACGGTCGCCGAGGTCCTCGCCAGCCGCCTGGAGACGACCCGCGGCAAGCTGATGGAGCAGTACACGATGCGGCGGCGGAGCGGCCCGCTTTGAGCTCCGCCGGGAGGGCCGCGATATGCCGTCGTTCGGCCGCTGCGCCGTCGCGGTTGGTCGCGCAGTTCCCCGCACCCCTTTGGGGCACTGCCCGCTCAGCCCCTCAGACCCGGTAGCGGCGCAGCGCCGGGACCGCCGCGGCCAGCGCGAGCATCACCGCGACGACCAGTGCCCCGCCA
>NZ_KQ948021.1:14851-78536 GCF_001513965.1 Streptomyces cellostaticus
CCCGCCACAGCGGCCCGCGGGCCGAACGCCGAGCCGGACGTGCCGTGCAGTACGTCGGCCAGGCGTGGGCCGCCCGCGACGACCACGGTGAACACGCCCTGCATCCGGCCGCGCATCTCGTCGGTCGCGGCGGAGAGCAGGATGGCCCCGCGGAACACCATGGAGACCATGTCGGCGACACCGGCGGCGGCGAGGAAGGCCACGGCCAGCCAGAGGTTGCCGCTCAGCCCGAACCCGGCGATGGCCACGCCCCAGCCGACCACCGCGCCGATGACCATCCAGCCGTGCCGCCGCGCCCGCGAGAAGACGCCGGAGAACAGTCCGCCGAGTACCGCGCCGACCGGGATCCCGGCGAACAGGACGCCGAGCGCGAGCCCTTCGCCGTAGGAGGCGTACGTCTGCGCGGCCAGTTGCGGGAACAGGGCGCGGGGCATGCCGAGGACCATGGCGACGATGTCGGCCAGGAAGGAGAGCAACAGCACCTTGTGCCCGGAGATGTAGCGGAACCCGGCCGCTATCTCGCGCACCCCGGCCCGGCGGGCCGGCCCCTCGCCCAGCGGCGGCAGTGCAGGCAGCCGGAACACCGCCCACACGGTGACGCACAGGGCCAGCGCGTCGATCAGGTACAGCACGGGCAGCCCGATGACCGGGATCAGCACACCGGCCAGCAGCGGGCCCGCGACCAGGCCGGTCTGCATCACGGTCGAGCCGAGCGCATTGGCCGCGGGCAGTTCCCCGGCCGGGACGAGTCGGGCGATGGAGGCGTTGCGGGCCGGGGAGTTGAGGCCGAAGAACGCCTGTTGCAGCGCGAGCAGCACCATCAGGACGACGACCGAGTCCAGGCCGGTGACGGCCTGCGCCCAGAACAGCAGCGAGGTCACGGCGATACCGCTGTTGGTGACCAGCAGCAGCTTGCGCCGGTCCACCGTGTCGGCGACCGCCCCGCCCCAGAGTGCGAACACCACCATGGGCACGAGACCGGCGAGGCCGGCATAGCCGACCCAGGCCGAAGAGCCGGTGATGTCGTAGATCTGCTTGGGTACGGCGACGGCGGTGAGCTGGCTGCCGACGGCGGTGACGATGGTCGACGACCACAGCCGCCGGTAGGCGGGGATGCGCAGGGGCCGGGTGTCCATCGCCCAGCGGCGCCAGCCGCGCCGGGGCGGGGCGGGCGCGGCCGGCGGGGCGGTGTCGGGCTCGGTGCTGCTGCTCTCGCTCGTGTCCACGGGTTCCTGGTTCCTCGACAGAGGTCGCTCGACAGAGGTTGCTCGATACATCTTTCGATTCGAGCCTCACTATGGCAGCAACTCCTGTGGTCACCGAACCGGTTGTCTCACGATCCGGCGACGAGCACGGCCCCGAACGCCAGCATGGTCACGGCCACCAGGCCGTCCAGGGCCCGCCAGGCGGTGGGCCGGGCGAGGAAGCGGCCGAGCAGCCGGGCGCCGAAGCCGAGGGCGGCGAACCAGCACAGGCTGGCGAGGGCGGCGCCGAGCCCGAAGGTCCAGCGCAGCGGGCCGCGGTCGGCGGCCAGGGAACCGAGCAGGAACACGGTGTCCAGGTAGACGTGCGGGTTGAGCCAGGTCAGCGCCAGGCACGTCAGCACCGCCCGCCGCCGCGAGCCCACCGCCTCGCCCTCCGTGCGCAGGCCGGTGCCGGGCCTGAGCACCCGCCGGGCGGCGAGGGCGCCGTAGCACAGCAGGAACGCGCCGCCGACGAGCCCGACCGCCCGCACCGCGCCCGGCCAGGCCACCACCACCGCGCCGACCCCGCCGACACCCAGCGCGATGAGCACCGCGTCGGACAGGGCGCAGATGCCGACCACGGCGAGGACGGCGTCCCGGCGCACCCCCTGGCGCAGGACGAAGGCGTTCTGGGCGCCGATGGCGACGATCAGAGAGAGGCCGGTGCCGAATCCGGCGGCCGCGGCGGTCAGAGCGTGGTTCATGCCCTCGACGTTAGGCAAGCGATCACCGTAGGTACAGCTAAAGATTCTTACGTATCCTTAGCTCTCGTGATGACCGAGCTTCCCCTGGAGCAGGTGCGGACGCTGCTCGCCGTGGTGGACGAGGGCACGTTCGACGCGGCGGCCGCTGCCCTGCATGTGACGCCGTCGGCGGTCAGTCAGCGGGTCAAGGCGCTGGAGCAGCGCACGGGCCGGGTGCTGCTCCAGCGCACCAAGCCGGTGCGCCCGACGGAGTCCGGTGCGGTGCTGGTGCGGTTCGCCCGGCAGCTGGCCCGGCTGGAGCGGGACGCGCGCGGCGAGCTGGGGCTGAGCGGCCCCGGGGAGCCGACGCGGGTGTCGGTCGCGGTGAACGCGGACTCGCTGGCGACCTGGTTCCTCCAGGCGCTCCTCCGGGTGCCCGGGCTCTGCTTCGAACTGCACCGGGAGGACGAGGACCACACGGCGGCGCTGCTGCGCGAGGGCCTGGTGATGGCGGCCGTGACCTCCTCACCGGACCCGGTGCCCGGCTGCTCGGTCCGGCCGCTCGGCAGGATGCGCTATCTGCCGGTGGCCGCACCGGAGTTCGCCGCGCGGCACCTGGACGGGCCCCTGCCAGATCTCCTGCCCGAGGCCCCCGTCATGGTCTTCGACCGCAAGGACGACTTCCAGGACGGCTTCGTGCGACAGCTGGGCGGTACGGCGGCCGGCCCGCTCCGGCACCACGTGCCGACCTCGGAGGGCTTCCTGGACGCGGTCGCCGCGGGGCTCGGCTGGGGCATGGTCCCGGAGGCCCAGGCCCGCCCGCTGCTGCGCGAGGGCCGTCTCGTCCTGCTCGCCCGACGGGAGTGGATGGACGTCAGGCTGCACTGGCAGCAGTGGAAACTCGACTCCCCCGCGCTGGCGGCGCTGGCCGAGGCGGTGTCGACGACGGCGGCGCAGGCGCTGCGGCACTGAGGCCGGCCGCGCTGCCGGCGGCCCGGCGGCGGACGGCCCGCTGCGGCACCCCGAGCGGCCGCCGGCCGTCCTGCCCGGGCGGGGACGTCCCGCGCCGAAGCCGGTCGCCGGGGCCGCCGCCCGCGGCCCGCGTGCGCCGTCGCTGCCCCGGCGCCGCCTTCATCCACCCGCCATCGCCAGCCTCCCCGCGGCGCTGTCGAGGAGCATCTCCAAAGCCGTCGGATAAGCGCTGGTGACCATGCGCCCGGCCAGCAGCGGCGCCGCCTCGGCGATGCGGGGGTGGCTGGCGCGGGGCAGGCGGGCGTAGGTCGAGTGCCATTTGTCCTCGTCCGCCCGCTGGGAGGCGGTCGGCAGGGCCAGGGAGGCGGAGTCGAGGGCGGCGAAGGCCAGCGTCTGGTCGATGAAGGCGTGGTAGACGCGGACCGTCTCCTCGAGCGAGAAGCCGGCCGTGCGCAGGACGTCCAGGACCGCCTCGTCGGCGGCCAGTTCGTGGGCGCGGCCGGTGACCCGGTTGGCGGTCAGCAGCGCCGCCTGCGGGTGCGCGACGTACGCGGCGTGGATGCGCAGCCCGATCGTCCTGAGGTCCGCCCGCCACTGTCCCGTCGGCCCCCAGCCGGTCAGCGCCTGCCCGATCAGCGCGTCCCCGATGGCCAGGGTCAGGTCGTCCATGCCGCGGAAGTACCGGTACAGCGTGCTGGGATCGCAGTCCAGGGCGAGGCCCAGGCGGCGCGCGGTCAGCCCGGCACTGCCGTGCTCGCGCAGCAGACGCAGCGCGGTCTCGACGATCAGCCGCTCGGACAGCACGGTGCCGCTGCGGGTCGGGCGGCGCCGGCGGCGCTTCTCCTCGGGCACCACGGGCTTGGGCACGGGGGTCCTCCCTGCGATCCTTATGCCAACGCCATTGACCTTACGTCATGCCCGGGCGTTGGATTCCGGTCAAGGCGCGCCTGCCCCGTCCTCATTCCGTCCGTGTCAGGCAGGGAGTTTCGTCATGCGTGTACTGCTCGTGGGAGCCGGTGGTGTGGGCACCGCCATCACCCGGATCGTGGCCCGGCGCCCGTTCCTCGACCTGATGGTGGTCGCCGACTACGACCCCGCCCGGGCCGAGGCGGCCGTCGCGGCGCTCGGCGACGCCGGGGACCGGTTCCGTGCCGAGCGCGTCGACGCGGGCGACGAGGCCGGCGTGGCCCGGCTGCTCGCCCGCCACGGCTGCGACGTCCTGCTCAACGCCACCGACCCGCGCTTCGTCATGCCCCTGTTCCGGGCGGCACGCGCGGCTGGTGCGACCTACGTGGACATGGCGATGTCGCTGTCCCGGCCGCACCCCGAGCGGCCGTACGAGGAGTGCGGCACCAAGCTGGGCGACGAGCAGTTCGCGCTGGCCGGCGAGTGGGAGAAGGCGGGTGCGCTGGCGCTGGTCGGCATGGGCGTGGAGCCCGGTCTGTCGGACGTGTTCGCGCGGTACGCGGCCGACGAACTCTTCGACAGCATCGAGGAGATCGGCATCCGCGACGGCGCGAACCTCACCGTCGACGGCTACGACTTCGCGCCGTCCTTCAGCATCTGGACCACCATCGAGGAGTGCCTGAACCCGCCGGTCGTGTACGAGGAAGGGCGCGGCTGGTTCACCACGGCCCCGTTCAGCGAACCCGAGGTGTTCGACTTCCCCGAAGGCATCGGCCCGGTGGAGTGTGTGAACGTCGAGCACGAGGAGGTGCTGCTGGTGCCGCGCTGGGTCGGTGCGCGGCGCGTCACGTTCAAGTACGGGCTGGGCCGGGAGTTCATCGAGACGCTGAAGACGCTGCACCGGCTGGGACTCGACCGCACCGCGCCGGTGACCGTGCCCGGCGCGGACGGGCCGGTCGCCGTCTCGCCGCGGGACGTGGTCGCCGCGTGCCTGCCGGATCCGGCGACGCTGGGCGAGCGGATGCGCGGAAAGACGTGCGCGGGCACCTGGGTGCGCGGCACGAAGGACGGGGCGCCGCGCGAGGTGTACCTGTATCACGTGGTCGACAACCAGTGGTCCATGGCGGAGTACGGCTGTCAGGCGGTGGTGTGGCAGACGGCGGTCAATCCGGTCGTCGCCCTCGAACTCCTCGCCACCGGTGCCTGGTCGGGCACGGGCGTCCTGGGCCCGGAGGCCTTTCCCGCTCGGCCGTTCCTCGACCTGTTGACCGCGTACGGCTCCCCGTGGGGCCTGCGCGAGGAGTGACCGGATGTGCGTGTTTGACGGTTGGCTCGACGGTGACCCGAACTCGCGTTACACAGGTGCAAGGGCGCGGACGACATCGATCGCAGGTGACTTTCATGGGCAACTGGCGAGACCAGGCCGCGTGCCGCCACACGGACCCCGATCTCTTCTTCCCGATCGGCACCACCGGGCCCGCGACGGTGCAGACGCAGCGGGCCAAGGACGTGTGCGCGTGCTGCCGGGTCCGGGAGCAGTGCTTGGAGTGGGCACTGGGGACGGGGCAGCCGGTCGGCATCTGGGGCGGCACGACGGAGACGGAACGGCGGGTGCTGCGCCGGCGTCCGGGCGTGCGACAGCGCCGCTGATCCTGCACAGGGCACCGTTCCTCACCCGTCCGCCGGCGCCGCCGCGGGCAACCGCAGGGTGAACACCGCGCCTTCGCCGGGCTCGCTCGCCGCCTCGGCCGTGCCGCCGTGCGCGGCGACCAGGTGGCGGACGATCGGCAGGCCGAGCCCGCTGCCGCCGGTGCGGCGGCTGCGGGACTTCTCGGCGCGCCAGAACCGGTCGAACACATGCGGCAGGTCCTCGGGCGCGATGCCCGTGCCGGTGTCGGCGACGGTGAGGACGACCTCTTCGCCGTCCCGGCGGGCGGTCAGCGTGACCGTGCCGTCGGCGGGGGTGTGGCGCAGCGCGTTGGAGACCAGGTTCCCGAGGGCCTGCCGCATCCGTACCGGGTCGGCCTCCAGCCAGGCCGTGTCGTCGGCCTCGGCGCGCAGGGCGACCCCGGCGGCGTCGGCGGCCACCCGGTGGGCGGCGGCGACCTGGCCGAGCAGGTCGCCGGCCGGGACCGGCTCACGGTGCAGGCGCAGGGTGCCCGCGTCGGCGGCCGCGAGATCCTCCAGGTCGTCGATGATCCGCTGGAGCACCAGCGACTCCTCGTGCAGCGAGGCGAGCAGGGCGGGATCGGGGTCGACGACGCCGTCGCGGACGACCTCCAGCCAGCCGCGGATGTTGGTGAGCGGGCTGCGCAGTTCATGGGCGATGTCGCTGACCATCGCCTTGCGCTGGGCCTCCAGGCGCTCCCGGCGCTCGGTCAGGTCGTTGAACGCCTCTGCGAGGATGCCGGTCTCGTCCCGGGTGGTCACCGGCACCCGCACATGCAGTTCGGGCGGTTGCTGTGCGGCCTCGGTCAGCGCGCGCAGCGGCCGTACCAGCCGGACGGCGACGACGGCGGTCACGGCGAAGGTGACGGCGAGGACCAGCCCGGCCGCGCCGACCACTGTGGCCTTGTTGGCCGCGGACATGTCGAAGCGGGAGGGGTTCTGGTCCCCGATGCCGAGGAACAGCTCGGCGACCGGGGCGACATAGGGCTCCAGCTGGGTGCGGCGGGCGCTCAGCACACAGCGCTGCGCCGCCTGGCCGGCGGCTTTGGTGTTGCCGGGCCTGGGGGACTTGGCTGCCAGGTAGCCGCCGCCGAAGGGATCCTTTCCGCTGGGGTCGAAGGTGAGGAACAGCGGCCCGCCGAGGTCCAGACCCGCCCGTTTCAGACAGGGGCGGGCCAGGTCCGAGAGGTCGGTCAGGGCCTTCTCCTCCGTGGGCACGGGGGTGTTCAGCTGTCCGTCCGCGCACTGTTCCGCAGCGTAGGAGGTGTCGGTGCCCTCGGGGCTGCTGAGCACGGGGCGTCCGCTCGGGGTGCGCACGACCGTGGCGTCGACGCCGAAACGCTCGTAGCACTGCCTGCGCTTGGCGGCCAGCGCGTCCAGCCGGTCCCGCTCCTTGGCCGTGACCCGGTAGGGGCCCACCACCCGCGGGTCGATGCCGCTGAGCTGGGCCCCGGTCTCGGTGTAGGTGTCGGTGCGCAGGGGGTCGACGGTGGCGGCGGGCCGGGGCGGCAGCGGCGCGCCGCGTTGCGCGGAGTCGGCGACGAGCGTGCGGTCCGCGCTGGTGAGGGCGATCCGCCTGCCGGTCTCGCGGGCCAGGTCACGGACGGTGCGCTGGACGTCCGACCAGTCGGGGTGGGTCGCCGCGTACCCGCTGAGCCGGGCCAGGATGCTGTTGTCGGCGGCGAGGTCCTGGCCCTGTTCCTCCTTCAGGGCGCTGGTGGTGGTCGTCACCGCGAGCCAGGCGGTGGCGGCCACCGAGCAGACGGCGATGAGCGCGGAGACGAACAGCAGCCGGACGAGCAGCCGTTTGCGCAGCGGTGTCCGGCGCTTCACGGACGTGCGCCGCTCAGCTTGTAGCCGACGCCGAACACGGTCACCAGACGGACCGGGCGCCGCGGGTCGGCCTCGATCTTCCGGCGCAGGTTCATGATGTGCACGTCGACGGCCCGCTCGGTGGAGGCCCGGTCGAAGCCGCGGGTGCAGTGCAGCAACTGCCGCCGGGAGAAGACCCGGTCCGGCTCCGCGGCCATGGCGAGCAGGATCTGGAACTCGGCGGGCGTGCAGTCGACCGGCACCCCGTCGCAGCGCACCTCGTGCCGTACGGGATCGACGCTGACCCCTGCGGCCCGTACGACGGGATCGTCGTCCCGCACGCCGACACCGCGCCCGCTGCGCCTGAGGACCGTACGGATGCGAGCCATCAGCTCGCGCGGGCTGTACGGCTTGGTCATGTAGTCGTCGGCGCCCAGTTCCAGGCCGAGCAGCACGTCGTCCTCGGCGGCGCGGGCGGTGAGCATGACCACGGGGATGCCGGGGTCCTCGGCGTCCTTGCGCAGTACCCGGCACACGCCGAAGCCGTCGATCACCGGGAGCATCAGGTCGAGCACGACGAGGTCGGGTCTCAGCTGCCGGGCCGCGTCGAGCGCGGCCGCGCCGTCGTGCACCACCGTGGCGGTGTGCCCCTCGGCCAGCAGCGAGCGGCGGATCAGTTCGGCCTGCTTCTCGTCGTCCTCGGCGACCAGCACATGTGCGCACACGAGTTCGGATCCTAGCCAGGCGGCTCAGCGGGCGAGCCGGTCGGCGTACCCCATGGCGACGACCGGGTGCCGGTCCGGGTCCAGGGTGCGCAGGAGCTCCTTCATATGAGCCTGGGCGACGCTGACGCAGCCGTGGGTCGGGCCGCCGTGGTCGATGTGCAGCCAGACCCCGCCGCCCCGGCTCGGGCCGAGCGGGCGGGTCCGGTTCAGGGGTGAGGTGCCCGGCTCGCGGTCGTAGTCGATGGCGATGACGTAGTCGAAGGATCCGGCGAGGGGTTCGCCCTCGAAGCCGGTGCCGGGCGGGACGAACCCCGAGGAGTGGTGGTACGGGAGCCTGCTGCCCGGATCGGTCAGCAGGCCGCCGGCGTCGCTGAGGGTGTAGACGCCGAGCGGGGAGCGCAGGTCTCCGGCCAGGTGGTGGCTGCTCCAGCCGTGCAGCGCGTTGTCGGCGGGCCATGCGGCGCCCGCCTGCCGGCCGGTGGCGGTGCGCTGGTGCAGAACGACCGTGCACAGCGGGGAGTTCCTGCCGCGCCCGGTGACGACGACGGCCTGCCGGCAGCGGTCGGGTATCGCGGCGGTCACCTTCGGGCCGAGACCGGGTATGCCCTGCGGTGCCGGCTCCGCCTGGACTTGCGGTGTGGGGGTGGCCGTCGGCGCCGGGCGGGTGGCGGGGACGCGGCGCTCGGTCGCCTCGGCTCCGCCGCCGCAGCCGGTGAGCAGCAGCGGGGAGGCGAGGAGAGCGACGGCGGTTCTGCGATGGATCATGGGTCGACCATGGCCGACACTTGTGTGGAACTCGTCAGGGTTCAGGCGCTCTTCGGCTTGCCCTTGACGTAGAGCCAGGTGTGGAACAGCCCGTCCAGGTCCTTCCCGGACTCGCGCTCCGCAAGCCTCACGAACTGGGCCGTCGTACCGTGCCCGGCACGGTGCTCCGCCGCCCAGGCGTGCAGGATCCGCAGGAAGTCCGTGTCGCCGACGGCCTTGCGCAGCTCGTGCAGCGCCATGGCGCCGCGGGCGTAGACGGGCGTGTCGAAGATGTTCTTGCCGCTGCCCGGGTCACCGGGCGGGAAGGCCCACAGGTGGTCGCCCGCCGGGCGGGCGTAGAGGGCGTCGAAGGTCTTCTGGGCGCTGTCGCCGCCGTGCTGCTCGCTGTAGAGCCACTCTGCGTAGGTCGCGAAGCCCTCGTTGAGCCAGATGTCCTTCCAGGAGGTCAGCGAGACGGAGTCGCCGAACCACTGGTGGGCGCTCTCGTGGACGAGGGTGCTCAGGTCGGGCGCCGAGTCGTAGACGGGCCGGGTCTGGGTCTCCAGGGCGTAACCGACGCCCGGGGCGTGGTCGACGATCGCGCCGGCGGCGCGGAAGGGGTACGGCCCGAACAGCTTGCTCTCCCAGGCGAGCACGGAGGGCAGCTGCTTCAGCACCGGTGCGGACGCGTGCGCCTCCCGGGGGTCGACGGCGTTGTAGACCTGGATGCCGTCGGGGGTGGTGTACCGCTCCACCTTGAACGTGCCGACGGTGGCGGTGGCCAGATAGGCGGCCATGGGTGCGGCCTCGTGCCAGCGGAAGGTGGTGCGGCCGTGCGCGGTGTGCTGCCCGCGCAGAATGCCGTTGGCGACGGCGGTACGCCCCTCGGGGACCGTGATGGTGAAGTCGTACGACGACTTGTCCTTGGGGTGGCCGTTCGCCGGGAACCAGGTCATCGCGCCCTGCGGCTCGCCCGCGACGAACGCCCCGTCGTCGGTGGGTATCCAGCCGTCGGCGGAGCCGTCCGGGTCGGTGACCGGCTTGGGGGTGCCGTGGTACGTGACCGTGACGCGGAACTCCTGGTCCTTGCGCAGGGCGTGGCGCGGGGTGACGACGAGTTCCTGGCCGTGGCGGCGGTAGCCGGCGGCGGTGCGGCCGACGGTGACGCCGGTGACCTTCAGGCCCTTGAGGTCGAGGTCGAAGCGGGTGAGCCGCTGGGTGGCGCGGGCGCTGAGGACCGCCTTGCCGTCCAGGTGCCGGGAGGCGGTGTCGTAACGGAGCGTCAGGTCGTAGTGGCTCACGTGGTAGCCGCCGTTGCCGCTGAGCGGGAAGTAGGGGTCGCCGGCCCCGGCCGCGCCGGTCGTGCCGGCCGCCGCGGGTCCGGCGGCCCCGAGCAGTGCCGCGACGGCGACGGGCACGGTGGCGAGGACCGCCTCTCGGCGGAGGACTGCGGTGCGTCGTCTTGCGGCCTGACGGCGGGGTGGCGGCGTCACATGCGCTCCTCGGGGGGGGTGGGCGGGTGATCGATTCGCCCACAGACTAGGGGCGCGGGTGAGCCGGTTTCCCCCTCATTCTGGTCAAGTCACGCCGCGTCGCCACCTGGCGGGCCGGGCCTGCCGCAGTACGCTCGCGGGACCGTCCGCGACCCGAGAGGGGCCCCGACCGTGAGCGTGCGCGTACGCCGGATCTACGATCCGCCCGAGCCCGATGACGGCCTGCGGGTGCTGGTGGACCGGCTGTGGCCGCGCGGTCTCGCCAAGGACGCGGCGCACGTCGACGAGTGGCCCAAGGGGCTCACGCCGTCGACGGAGCTGCGCCGCTGGTTCCACGCCGGCGAGGGCTCGTTCGAGGAGTTCCGGCGCCGCTACGAGGCGGAGCTCGCGGCTCCTGAGGCCGCCGAGCTGCTCGACGGCCTCGGGGAGTCGGCCCGCAAGGGTCCGGTCACGCTGCTCACGGCGTCCAGGACGCCGGAGCAGAGCCACGCCTCCGTACTGGCTCAGTTGCTGGAAGGCTGAATGCAGCCCGTCTGCTTCATTCAGCCCGTCTGCTTCGCCGCCGCCCGGCCCGCCGCGCGGCCCGAGAACAGACAGCCGCCGAGGAAGGTGCCCTCCAGGGCGTTGTAGCCATGCACGCCGCCGCCCCCGAAGCCGGCCACCTCTCCGGCCGCGTAGAGGCCGCCGACGGGCGTGCCGTCGGCGCCGAGGGCGCGGGAGTCGAGGTCGGTCTGGATGCCGCCGAGGGTCTTGCGGGTCAGGACGTGCAGCCGGACGCCGATCAGGGGGCCCGCGGACGGGTCGAGGATGCGGTGCGGGGTGGCGACCCGGCCGAGCCGGTCGCCGATGTAGCGGCGGGCGTTGCGGATGCCCTGGACCTGGGAGTCCTTGCTGTACGGGTTGGCGATCTGCAGGTCGCGGGCCTCGATCTGGCGGCGCACCTCGGCGGCGTCGAGCAGGGGCTTGTCGGTGAGGCCGTTCATCTTCTCGACCAGCTGCTCCAGGGAGTGCGCGGTGACGAAGTCCGCGCCCTTGTCGAGGAAGGCCTGCACGGGCGCGGGGGCACCCTTGCCGAGCAGCCGGTCCCGCAGCACGGCCTTGCGGTCCTTCGCGGTGATGTCGGGGTTCTGCTCGGAGCCGGAGAGCGCGAACTCCTTCTCGATGATCTTCCGGGTGAGGACGAACCAGGAGTGGTCGTACCCGGCGATGTCCTCGGTGGTGCGCAGGTACTTGAGGGTGCCCAGGGTGTCGTAGCCGGGCAGGCAGGGGTCGGGCAGGCGGCGGCCGAGGGCGTCGAGCCAGACGGAGGACGGGCCGGGCAGGATGCGGATGCCGTGGCCGGGCCAGACGGAGTTCCAGTTCTGCAGGCCCTCGGTGTAGTGCCACATCCGGTCCCGGTTGACCAGGCGCACGCCCGCCTCGGCGCTGATGTCGAGCATCCGGCCGTCGACGTAGGCGGGGACGCCGGTGACCATCTGGGCCGGGGGCGTGCCGAGCCGCTCGGGCCAGTAGCGGCGGACGATGTCGTGGTCGGCGCCGATGCCGCCGCTGGTGACGATCACGGCCTGGGCGGCGAGTTCGAAGTCGCCGACGCGCTCGCGGCTGGAGGTCACGCCGCGCGGTGAGTCGTCGTCGGCGAGGACGGTGCCGCGCACCCCGCGCGCCGTGCCCTCCTCGATGACCAGCTCGTCCACCCGGTGGCGGTGGTAGAAGGTGAGCAGTCCGTCCCGGGCGGCCTGCCGGGCGTAGCGGACGAAGGGTTCGACCACGCCGGTGCCGGTGCCCCAGGCGATGTGGAAGCGGGGTACGGAGTTGCCGTGCCCGTCCGCCCGCAGGTCCCCGCGCTCGGCCCAGCCGACGGTCGGCAGCAGGCTGATGCCGTGTCCCTCCAGCCAGGACCGCTTCTCACCGGCGGCGAACTCGACGTAGGCGCGGGCCCAGCGCACCGCCCAGGAGTCCTCGTCCTCCAGCCGGTCGAACCGGGCGCTGCCCCGCCAGTCGTTCCAGGCGAGGTCGAAGGAGTCCTTGATGCCGAGGCGCCGCTGCTCGGGCGAGTCCACGAGGAAGAGCCCGCCGAAGGACCAGAACGCCTGGCCGCCCAGGTTGGCGGCGTTCTCCTGGTCGACCAGGGCGACGCGCCGGCCCCGGCTGGTGAGTTCGTGCGCCGCGACCAGGCCGGCGAGGCCCGCTCCGACGACGATGACGTCCGCGTCCATGGCGGCCATGGCGTCTGTGTCCTTCCGTCTACGACTCATACGGGGGTGCGCTGCCGTCCGTCAGCAGGGCGGTGAGCAGTTGCTTGAGCCAGGTGCGGGCGGTGTCGACGTCCCGGTCCAGCAGCAGCTGGGTGGTGACGCCGTCGTAGGCCGCGACGACCGCGCGGGCGGCGCCGTCGACGTCGCCGAGCACGGCGGGCAGTTCGGTGTGGCCCCGGGCCCGGAAGAGCCGGTCGGCGATGGCCTCCCGGAGCCGGGTGCGGTGGTCGAGGAGGGCCTGGGCGACGGCCGGGTCGCGGGCCGCGTGCACCAGGAAGTCGGTCTTCACCAGCAGCCAGTCCACGTCGAGCAGCAGGACCTCGGTGACCCGGTCCACGGAGGCGGGCACGTCGAGGTCCGAACTGTCCTGGGCGAGGGCGTCGGCCACCTGGGAGGCGATGAGGTCGGCGCGCTCCCGGTACAGGGCGAAGAACAGTTCGTCCAGGGTGGCGAAGTTGGAGTAGAAGGCGCCCCGGCTGTAGCCGGCGGCCTCGCAGACCTCCTCGATGGAGGCGCGGCCGAAACCCTTGGCGGCGAAGACCGCGAAGGCGGCGTCGAGCAGGTTGGCCCGTGTCCGGGCCCGCCGCCTGGTGACTCGCCGTGCCGCGTCCTGCGCCGTCATCGCTGAGACCTCCGTTCGATACATGAATGTATCCGATACACCGATGTATCGAAAGAGCCTCCTCCACCCCCATAATGGGAACGCATTTTCGATTTAGGAGTACGCTGGGCTCATGTCCACGCACCTCCAGGGCTCCCTGTTCGACCAGACCGACGAGCTGCGGCTCGGCTCCCTCGACGGACTGCGCCGGACCGAACTGGGCCCGGGCGCCTGGATCGACGTGCTGCCGGGCTGGCTGAGCGGCGCGGACGCCCTGTTCGAACAGCTGGCGGCCGAGGTTCCATGGCGCGCGGAACGCCGCACGTTGTACGACCACGTGGTGGCCGTACCGCGCCTGCTCGCCTTCTACTCGGCGCACGACCCGCTGCCGCACCCCGTCCTGGACGAGGCCCGCGCAGCCCTGTCCGCGCACTACGCCGGGGAGCTGGGCGAGCCGTTCACCACCGCCGGACTGTGCTTCTACCGCGACGGCCGGGACAGCGTCGCCTGGCACGGCGACCGGATCGGACGGGGCGCCCGCGAGGACACGATGGTGGCGATCCTCTCCGTCGGCGCGCCCCGGGACCTGCTGCTGCGACCGGCGGGAGGCGGCGGTACGACGGTCCGGCGGCCGCTCGGGCACGGCGACCTCATCGTGATGGGCGGCTCCTGCCAGCGCACCTGGGAACACTGCGTCCCCAAGACCGCTCGCGCGACGGGACCGCGCATCAGCATCCAGTTCCGGCCGCACGGCGTGCAGTGAACGGCTCGTTGCGCATGCCCTCGTGGACGGGATCCCGGCGACGCCCGGCGGGGCCTTAGGGTTCGTCCCATGGCCTTGCAGATCAGCGCCACGAACCCGGAGCACCCCGCGCTCCTGCTCGCACTGCCCTGGGACGTGCCCCTGGAGGAGTGGCCCGAGGAGTACCTCGTGCCACTCCCCCGGGGCATCTCCCGGCACGTCGTGCGCTACGCGCGCGCCGGTGACGAGGTGATCGCCGTCAAGGAGCTGGCCGAGCGGCCCGCACTGCGCGAGTACCAGCTGCTGCGCGACCTGGACCGGCTGGGCATCCCCGCCGTCGACCCCCTCGCCGTGATCACCGGCCGCACCGACCGCACCGGAGCCCCGCTGGAGCCGGTGCTGGTCACCCGGCATCTGCGCGGCTCGCAGCCGTACCGTTCGATGTTCGAGACGACCATGCGCCCGGCGACCATGCACCGTCTGATGGACGCCCTCGCGGCATTGCTGGTCCGGCTGCACCTGGCCGGGTTCGCCTGGGGCGACTGCTCGCTGTCCAACACGCTGTTCCGCCGGGACGCGGGCGCGTACGCCGCGTACCTGGTCGACGCCGAGACCGGCGACCTGCACCCGCGCCTCAGCCCCGGCCAGCGGGAGTACGACCTGGACCTGGCCCGGGTGAACATCAGCGGCGAGCTGCTGGACCTGGAGGCGTCGGGCGCCCTGCACCCGTCCGTCGACCCCGTCGAGTTCGGCCACGAGATCTGCACCCGCTACGGCGGCCTGTGGCAGGAGCTGACCCGCACCTCGGTCTACCCGGCGGGCAAGTACCACTACATCGAACGCCGGATACGCCGCCTCAACGACCTCGGCTTCGACGTGGCCGAGATGCAGATCGAGCACTCCGCGGGCGGCGACACGGTCACCTTCGTGCCCAAGGTCGTCGACGCCGGTCACCATCAGCGCCAGCTGCTGCGGCTGACCGGCCTCGACACCGAGGAGAACCAGGCCCGGCGGCTGCTGAACGACCTGGAGAGCTGGATGGCCACCCAGGACGACTACGCCCCGGGCGACCCCCTCGCCGCCCGCCCCGAGGTGCTCGCCCACCGCTGGGTGCGGGACGTCTTCCGGCCCACCGTGCGCGCGGTCGCGCCGGGGCTCCGCGGCTCGATGGACCCGGCCGAGATCTACCACGAACTGCTCGAACACCGCTGGTACCTGTCCGAGCAGGCCCAGCACGACATAGGCCTGGACACCGCCGTCGAGGACTACACCAGGAACGTCCTGCCCAAGGCCCGCGCGGCCCTGGAGCCGACGACGCCCGAGTAGTTCACCCGTGCGGGACGACCGCCACCGGGCACTCGGCGTGGTGCAGCACACCGTGCGCGACCGAGCCGATCCGGGCGCCCACGGCCGTGCGGTACGCCCGCCGGCCGACGACCGTCAGCTGGGCCCGCGCGGCCGCCGACAGCAGCACCTGCCCCGCGCTGCCCATCTCGACGTGCTCGGCCACGGGCACCTGCGGGAAGCGCTCCCGCCACGGCCGAACCGCCTCGGCCAGGGCCTTCTTCTCGTACGGCTCAAGACCGCCGACGTCGTCCAGGAGCTTGAGCGAGCCCGGGCTGTAGGCGAAGACGGGCGGCAGGGTCCAGGCCCGCACGGCGCGGACGGTGGCGCCGCGGGCGGCCGCCGTCTCGAACGCGAAGCGCAGGACCGCCGCGCTGTCCTCGGGGCCACCGTGCTGGCCGACGACGACGTCCCGCCCGGCCGCCTCCGCCGTCGGCCGGTCCCCGGCCCGCACCA
The DNA here is from genome assembly GCF_001513965.1 of Streptomyces cellostaticus. GTDB lineage: Bacteria > Actinomycetota > Actinomycetes > Streptomycetales > Streptomycetaceae > Streptomyces > Streptomyces cellostaticus. The sequence goes on from NZ_KQ948021.1 coordinate 30,497, forward strand.
GCACCACCGGCCGGCCCGCCTCGGCGATCACCTGCTGGCCGACGGAGCCCAGCAGGAACCCGACCACCCGGCCGTGCCCGCGCGAGCCCAGCACCAGCATCTCGGCATCCGCAGCCGCCGCGACCAGCGCCTCGACGGCCCCGGCCTCGACCACGTCGACGCTCACCCCAAGCTCCGGATGCCGCCCGGACACGGCGCGCACGGCCTCCCCCACCCCGTCCGACACCCAGCCGCGCTGCGTGTCCCGGTCGACCGCGCCCAGGGCCTCGTGGATGCGCCACGCATGCACCACGCGCAGCGGCAGTCCGCGGCGTACGGCCTCACGGCCGGCCCAGTCCAGCGCGGCCAGGCTCTCCTCCGTGCCGTCCACCCCTGCCGTGATCGGGCGTGTCATGCCTGGGCCTCCCCGTCGTTCCGAGTCTTCGTCGTACTCCTCCTGCTGTTGCCCACTATCGGGCACCGTCGCGCACGGGCACGACGATCTCGTCCACGAGCCACCGCGCGACCCCCGGCGGGTAAGGACTGCGCAGGCTCAGCACGATGTGCGTGAAGCCCGCGTCGACGAGGTCCGCGATGGTCCTGCGGTCCGCTGCCGGGTCGTCGTAGGACACGATGTACTGCACGGAGCGGGTGATCGTCCCCGGGTCCCGGCCCACGGACGCGCAGTGGGCGTCCAGCACACGGGCGCGTTCGGTGACGCGTTCGAGGGTGTTGTGCGGTGGCCCGGGCACGTTCCAGATGTCCGCGTGCTCGGCCACCAGCCTCAGGGTTCTGGTGCCCCAGCCGCCGATCAGCAGGGGCGGGCCGGGGCGCTGCACCGGCTTCGGCTCGCTGTAGGTGCCGGTGAGCGTGTGGTGGCGCCCCTGGAAGTCGAAGACCTCCTGCGTCCACATCCCCTTGAGGATGGCGATGGTCTCCGCCAGGCGGGCGATGCCCTCGGCCGGCGGGACCAGGGTGAGGCCGTAGGCCGCGTACTCGGCGACGGCGGGGTTCTCACCGGCGATGCCTCCCGCCCCGGGCGGCTGGTGCGTGCCGCCCACGCCGAGGCCCATGATCAGGCGGCCGCCCGAGATCACGTCCACGGTGGTGGCGATCTTGCCGAGGACTGCGGGCGGGCGGATCCGGTTGCTCGTCACCAGAAGTCCCAGCCGCAGCCGCCGCGTCCGTGCGGCCAGAGCGGCAAGCAGCGTCCAGCCCTCCAGGATCTGCCCGTCCTTCGGGCCGGCGATCGGCATCAGGTGGTCCCACAGCCATGCGTCCGCGATGTCGGGCAGGTCGTCGGCCTCCTGCCACACCCGCAGGATCTCGTCGTAGGTGACCCGCATCGGCGTCGTCTTGATGCCGAAGGTCACCGGGTACCGCGTCCGACCGGTCATGTCGCCCATCCCCTCACCGTCCACTGCCGAGAACGTCAGCTCAGTAAATCATCAGTGCTGCTGACTATCAGCAGATACGATGTGGCCATGACGGGCGACGCATCCACCGACGCGCAGACCACGCTGACCTCGCGACTCGGCTATCTGCTCAAGCATGTGCACCTGCGGTTCACCGAGGCCTCCGCACAGGCACTGGCGCCCTTCGGTGTCGACGGCCGCGAGCTCGCGGTGCTCGCCGTGCTCGCGGCGGACCGGCCGCTGTCGCAGATGGAGGCCGCGGGCCGGATCAGCGTCGACCGGACCACGATGGTCGCCCTCGTCGACACCCTCGAGGGCAAGGGCCTCGTGGCGCGCCGTCGCAGCACCGAGGACCGGCGCCGGAACACGGTGCAGCCGACCCCCGAGGGTCAGGAGCTGCTCCGCGAGGCCGAACTCGCCCGCGCGGAGGCGGAGCGCCGGTTCCTCGCCGCGCTCTCCGACACGGACACCGAGTGCTTCCTGCGCGCACTGCGAACCCTGGCCGGCGTTCAGGAGCAGAACGGTCCTGTAGCCCGCTGATCCACACTGCCGCCAGGGCCGGCGAGTTCTGTGTGCCCGGCAAGTGCCACGGCTGAGATCGCGGGCCCTGTCTGATCCCGGAGCGAACCCCGGCGATCGAACATACGATGGGCGGGAGCCGGTGCGGTGGGCCCAGCGACACCGTCCCGTGGATCCGAACGCTCGGGGTGGGAGACGTATGGCACAGGCCGCCGACGCAGCGCGGACCGTCATCCTGACCGTGGACGACGACCCGGGGGTCTCCCGAGCCGTCGCCCGTGACCTCAGGCGGCGCTACGGCGAGTCGTACCGGATCGTGCGCGCGGAGTCGGGCGAGTCCGCCCTCGAGGCGCTGCGCGAGCTGAAGCTGCGCGGCGATCTGGTGGCCGTGATCCTGGCCGACTACCGGATGCCGCAGATGAACGGCATCGAGTTCCTGGAACAGGCGCTGGACGTGTATCCGGGGGCGCGGCGCGTGCTGCTCACGGCGTACGCGGACACCAGCGCGGCGATCGACGCGATCAACGTCGTCGATCTGGACCACTACCTGCTCAAGCCGTGGGACCCGCCGGAGGAGAAGCTCTACCCGGTGCTGGACGACCTCCTGGAGGCGTGGCGCCACAGCGACTACCGGCCCGTGCCCAGCACCAAGGTCGTCGGGCACCGGTGGTCGGCGCGGTCGTCGGACGTGCGCGAGTTCCTGGCCCGCAACCAGGTGCCGTACCGCTGGTACTCGGTCGAGGAGCCGGAGGGGCAGCGGCTGCTGGCCGCCGCCGGGCAGGACGGGCAGCGGCTGCCGCTGGTGGTCACCCCGGACGGGTCGGTGCTGGTCGAGCCGGAGGCACCGGAGCTGGCCGCACGGGTGGGTCTGGCGACGAGGCCGACGGCCGACTTCTACGACCTCGTGGTCATAGGTGGTGGTCCGGCCGGGCTCGGCGCGGCCGTGTACGGCGCCTCCGAGGGCCTCAGGACCGTGCTCGTGGAGCGGTCGGCGACCGGTGGACAGGCCGGACAGAGCTCCCGGATCGAGAACTACCTCGGCTTCCCCGACGGCGTCTCCGGTGCCCAGCTCACCGACCGGGCGCGGCGGCAGGCTGCCAAGTTCGGCGCCGAGATCCTGACCGCGCGCGAGGTGACGGGACTGGAGGTCAACGGGGCGGCGCGCGTCATACGGTTCGCGGACGGCTCGGCGATCGCGGCACACAGCGTCATCCTGGCGACCGGCGTGCAGTACCGGCAGCTGGAGGCCCAGGGCTGTACGGACCTGACCGGCTGCGGGGTGTTCTACGGCTCCGCACTGACCGAGGCGGCCGGCTGCCAGGGACACGATGTGTACATCGTCGGCGGCGCCAACTCGGCGGGCCAGGCGGCGATGTACCTGTCCAGGTTCGCCAAGTCGGTGACACTGCTGGTGCGCGGCCCCGACCTGTCGGCGTCGATGTCGTACTACCTGATCCAGCAGATCAACGAGGCCCCGAACATCTCTGTGCGCGCTCACACGGTGGTCGACGCCGCGCACGGCTCCGAGCGCCTGGAGCGGCTGACGCTGCGTCATGTGGCGAGCGGTGAGAGCGAACAGGTCGACGCCCAGTGGATGTTCGTGTTCATCGGCGCGGCCCCGCTGACCGACTGGCTGGGCGACACGGTGCTGCGCGACGAGCGCGGCTTCATCCTCGCCGGACCCGACCTGACCGCCGACGGGCGGCCGCCGGCCGGCTGGGAGCTGGACCGGCCGCCGTACCACCTGGAGACCAGCATTCCCGGCGTGTTCGTGGCGGGCGACGCACGCGCCGAGTCCGCCAAGCGCGTCGCGTCCGCCGTCGGAGAGGGAGCCATGGCCGTCATGCTCGTCCACCGGTATCTGGAGCAGTCATGAGCGGGCAGCCGATGCCGTGCAGCCCCAGGGAGATCGGCTCGCTGTTCCTCTTCGAGAAGCTGGCGCCCGAGCAGTTGGGGCGGCTGTGCAGCGAGGGCCGGGTGGAGCTGTTCCAGCCCGGCCCGGTGTACGCCGAGGGTGACCCCGCCACCTGCTTCTTCGTGATGATCGAGGGCACGGTCGTGCTCTCCCGCCGGGTCGGCGGCGACGATGTGGAGGTGAACCGGTCCTCGCAGCCCGGGGTGTACGCGGGTGCCATGCAGGCGTACCTCGGGGACCGGGTGCGGCAGGCGTACAACAACTCGATGCGGGTGACGGAGCCGACGCGGTTCTTCGTGCTGCCGGCGGACACCTTCGCGGCCGTCATGAGCGAGTGGTTCCCGATGGCCGTGCATCTGCTGGAGGGCCTGTTCTTCGGTGTGAAGAACACCCAGGCCATGGTCGGGCAGCGGGAGAGGCTGCTGGCGCTCGGCTCGTTGTCCGCCGGGCTCACGCATGAGCTGAACAACCCGGCGGCCGCGGCCGTGCGGGCCACGTCGACGCTGCGGGAGCGGGTCGCGAAGATGCGGCACAAGCTCGCCGTGATCGCCGAAGGCCCGTTCTCCCGGGACGCGTTGGCGAGCCTGATCGAGATCCAGGAGCGCACCGCCGAGCGCGTCGCCAAGGCGCCGGCGCTCAGCCCGCTGGAGGCCGCCGACCGGGAGGACACGCTCACGGACTGGCTGGAGGACCACGGCATCGACTACGGCTGGCAGCTGGCGCCGACCTTCGTGCAGGCGGGACTCGACACCGACTGGCTGGAGCAGGTCGCGGCGGCCGTGGACGAGGAGATCCTGCCCGGGGCGGTCGGCTGGCTCAACTACACCATCGAGACCGAGCTGCTGATGACCGAGATCGAGGACTCCACCACCCGGATCTCGCACCTGGTCGACGCCGCCAAGCAGTACTCGCAGCTGGACCGAGCCCCTTACCGGGTGGTCGACGTGCACGAACTCCTCGACAGCACGCTGCTGATGCTGTCCGGCAAGATCGGGCAGCGCATCCAGGTGGTCAAGGAGTACGACCGTACGCTCCCGCAGGTCCCCGGCTATCCGGCGGAGCTGAACCAGGTGTGGACCAACCTCGTCGACAACGCGGTCTCCGCCATCAACAGCGCGGGCGGGGAAGGCACGTTGACCGTGCGGACCGCGCTGGACCACGAGCGGGTGCTGGTCGAATTCCGGGACACCGGGCCCGGGGTCCCGCCGGAGATCAGGAGCCGCATCTTCGATCCGTTCTTCACCACCAAGCCGGTCGGCGAGGGCACCGGCCTCGGCCTGGACATCTCGTGGCGGATCGTCGTGAACAAGCACCACGGCACCATGCAGGTCGAGTCGGTGCCCGGCGACACCCGTTTCCAGGTGCTGCTGCCGCTGACCGCCGAGGCGCCTCAGGAGGAGTCCGCCCTGACGACCCCCGAGGAGGCAGCATGAGCGGCGAATCCGCGATCGACCCGAGCGTTGCGCCGAGCGGCACCGGATGCGTGGAGTGCGACGAGGCCGGCGGCTGGTGGTTCCACCTGCGCCGCTGCGCGACCTGCGGCCACATCGGCTGCTGTGACGACTCCCCCGCCAAGCACGCCACCGGCCACTACCGGGAGACCGGGCATCCGGTGATCCGCAGCTTCGAGCCGGGCGAGGGCTGGTTCTGGAACTACGACACGAACGAGCTGTACAACTCCGGTCCCGAACTCGCGCCCCCGGCCAGCCATCCCGCCGACCAGCCGGCGCCGGGTCCGGCCGGGCGGGTGCCGGCCGACTGGGCCGAGACGCTGCGCTGAACGCTCGCGGGTCACACGCGCGCGATGCCGCACGGTCACGGGTCACTCGGGCGGGCGATGTCGGTGCCGCGTGTCAGGATGAGGCCGTGTCGCAGAGTGCCTTCATCACACCGCCGTTGATCGGCCGGGCCGGGGAACTGGCCCGGCTCACGGGCGTACTGGAGCGTGCCCGGGGCGGTGAAGCACGGGCCGTGCTGGTCGCCGGGGACGCGGGGGTCGGCAAGACGCGGCTGCTCGACGAGGTCGCCGGGCGGGCGGCGCGGGCCGGGACGACCGTGGTCACCGGGCACTGTGTGGACCTCGGTGACGTCGGTCTGCCGTATCTGCCGTTCACCGAGGTCCTCGGAGTGCTCGCCGCCGACGAGCGGTTCTCGGCCGTGCTGGCCGCGCACCCGGTGGCGGACCGGCTGCTGGGTGCGGGAGCGGATCCGGCGCGCGACCCGGACGGGCGGCTCAGGCTCTTCGAGGGCATCGCCGGGCTGCTCGCCGACCTGGCCACCGTCGCGCCCGTGCTGCTGGTGCTGGAGGACCTGCACTGGGCGGACCAGTCCTCCCGCGACCTGCTGCGCTTCCTGCTCAGCAGGGGTGTGCTGCACCGGCCGGGCCCCGGCGCCCCCGACCGGCGCCTCGCCGTGCTCGCCTCCTACCGCGCCGACGACCTGCACCGCCGCCACCCCCTGCGCCCGCTGCTGGCCGAGCTGGTGCGACTGCCGGCCGTGGAGCGCCTGGAGCTGCGCCCGCTGCCCGACGCGGAGGTCACCCGCCTGGTGCGGGCGCTGCGCGAGCGCCCGCTGCCCGAGGCCACCGTGCGCGGCATCGTCGCCCGTGCCGAGGGCAATGCGTTCTACGCGGAGGAGCTGGTCGCGGCGGCCGGCGCCGAGGCCGACGGGGTGCCCAGCGGGCTGGCCGACCTGCTGCTGATCCGGGTCGAGCAGCTGTCCGAGACGGCCCAGCAGGTGCTGCGGACGGCGGCGGTGGCCGGCCGCCGCGTCGGGCACGCGCTGCTGTGCGAGGCCGCCGGGCTGCCCGAGGACGAGCTGGAGTCGGCCCTGCGCGAGGCCGTCGGACGGCAGTTGCTCGTCCCCGGGGAGGGCGGCACGTACACCTTCCGGCACGCGCTCACCCGCGAGGCCGTCTACGCCGATCTGCTGCCCGGCGAGCGGACCCGGCTGCACGGCTCCTACGCCCGGCTGCTCGCGGCCCGCGGGCGCACCGCGGAGACCGCGGCCGAGCGCGCCCACCACTACCGCGAGAGCCACGACCTGCCCGAGGCGCTGACCGCCTCCCTGGACGCCGCCGACCACGCCCAGCGGCTCGGCGCCCCCGCCGAGGAACTGCGGCATCTCGAAACCGTCCTGGAACTGTGGCCGTCGGTGGCGCCGGACGCCCGGCCCGCCCTCGCCGGGGTCGACCCCGTCACGCTGACGCTGCGCGCCTCGGCCGCGGCGGCGCACGCGGGGGACTCCCATCGGGCGGTCTCGCTCACCCGGGCGGCGCTCGCCGGGGTCAGCCAGGACGCCGACTCCGCGCTCGCCGCCCGGATCCGCTACACCCTCGCCGGCAACCTGCTCACCGTGGACCAGCTGAAGGCCGCGTTCCGCTACAGCAGCGAGGCGCTGGCGCTGATCCCCGCCGAGCCGCCGTCGCGGACCTGGGTGTGGGCGGCGGCCACGCATGTCATGGCGGCCATTCACCTCGGCGAGGCCGAAACGGCCCTGCGCATCGCCCACCGCGCGCTGGGCGTGGCTGAGGAGCTGGGCGCGAGCGACGCCCAGGCCGATCTGCTGATCTCCCTGGCCATTCTCGAAGGCGGCGGCCGGCGTTCCGCGCAGGGCCAGGAGCGGCTGCGGCGGGCCCGGGAGCTGGCCCGGTCCGTCGGGCACGGTCCCGTGGAGATGCGCGCGCTGTTCAACCAGGCCATCAGCCGCTTCGAGGCCGGCGACCTGGATGCCTGCCTGCCGCTGCTGGCCGAGGCCCTGGAGCGGGCGCGCCGGACCGGGCTGCTGTCCTCGACGTATCCGCTGGGGATGCGGTACCTCCAGCTGCTGGTGATGTACACGCTGGGCCGCTGGGACGAGTGCCTCGGCGCGGCGGCCGAAGCCGAGGCCGCGCTGCCCGCAGCGGGCACGTTCGCGACCGGCCCCGCGCTGTACGTGGCGGTGGCGCGGGGCGACCTCACGGCGGCCGAGCGGGCCCACGCGCTGGCGGACGGCCCGTTCGACTGGATGGGCACGCTCGTCGCCGGCATCGTCCGCACCGACGCCGCCGCGCTGCTCGGCGACCCGGAGGCGGCCGTCGAGCGGATGCGGGAGGCGCTCACGGCGCTCCGCGACGACTCGGGGCGGCGGCCCGATGTGGGGGTCCGGCTCGCCGCGCTCTGTCTCGCCGCGGTCGCCGACCGGGCCGCCGAGCTGCGCGGCAGCGGGGACGAGCGGGAGCTGCGCCGCTGGACGGACACCGCGACCGCGCTGGTGGAGCAGGCGCGTGCCTCGGCCGCGGACGACAAGGAGGGCCGCCCGCAGGGTCCGGAAGGGCAGGCGTGGCTGGCCCGCGCCGAGGCGGAGTGGGCCACGGCCGTCTCGGGGCCGGACCCGGCGGCCTGGGAGAAGACGGTCGCCGCGTTCGGCTTCGGCGACGCGTACGAACAGGCGCGGTGCCGGCTGCGGTATGCGCAGGCCCTGGCGGCCGTCGGCCGTCGTACGGAGGCGCTGGAGTGTGCGCGGGAGGCCCACAAGACGGCTGCCGCGCTCGGCGCCGTACCGCTGCTGGAACGCATCGACACGCTGATACGCGCGACCCCGTCGCCCGGCGGGAACACCGTCTCGCCGCTGACCGCGCGGGAGCGGGAGGTGCTGCGGCTGCTCGCGCTCGGGCGCAGCAACCGGCAGATCGGCGAGGAGCTGTTCATCACCGGCAAGACCGCCAGTGTGCACGTGTCCAACATCCTCGCCAAGCTGGGCGCCACGAGCCGTACGGAGGCGGTGGCGATCGCCCACCGCCGGGGCCTGCTCACCCCGGAGCCGACCGGGTCCGGGTGACCCGGCCGGCCCGGGGTGTCAGCGTGTGCAGTCGAGGCTGCCCAGGTCGACGGCGTCGGCCAAGGCCTGCATCCCCTTGTCGTTGGGGTGCAGATGGTCGCCGTTGTCGAAGAAGGGCAGGATCCGCTCGGGGTCGTAGGGGCTGTGCAGGGTGCGGTCGAAGTCGGTGATCGCGTCGAACTCCCCGCTGCTGCGGATGAACCGGTTGACGTCCTGCCGTACGGCTTCGGCGGCCGGGTCGAATTCGGACCAGCCCTTGAACGGGCCGATGGTCGCCACGGCCACGCACTTCCCGGCCGCGTGCGCCCGCTGGACGATCTCCCGGTATCCGGCGATCAGATCGGCCGCGGTGACGCCGGTGTGGGCCTTGAGGTCGTTCACCCCCTCGAAGAGGAAGACGGTCCGCACTCCGGGCTGGGACAGCACGTCCCGGTCCAGCCGGTGCAGGGCGCTCTGCCCGGCGCCGTCCGCGAGGACCTTGTTGCCGGAGATCCCCTCGTCGGCCACACCCCTGACGTCCGTTTTGGCGGTGTCGAGGCGCCGGGCGAGGTAGTCGGGCCAGCGCCGGTTGAGGTCGGTGGTGGACTGCCAGCCGTCCGTGATGGAGTCGCCGAGCGCCACCACGGCACCGGTGCCGGTCCTCGACGGGCGTACGGAGACGGCGTCGAGGTACCACCAGGAGCCGGTCGTCGCCGTCCAGTCGGCGGCCGAGTCCTCGGCGGTGTGGTCGCCCTCGCCGAGGTACGACGTCTGCATCGCCAGCCCGTGGCCGGTGGCCGGACCCGCCGCGTCCGGGGTGTGGAGGCTGACGACCAGGTTGACGGCGGCGGGGACCCGGCCGGGCAACGGGTCGCTCCACACGAGGGCGCCCGCCGGGACGGTGACCGCACGGGCTCCGCCGAAGGTCAGCCGCCGGTTGGTGCCCGGCCGGAGTGCGGCACCCCGGCTCTGCAGGCCCGCGTAGACGCTGTCCAGGGTCAGCGGGCGGTCACCGAAGGCGTTGGACAGGCGGACGCGCAGGTCGCTGCCGCCGGCGCTGGTGTGCACGACGAGCCGGTAGCCGCGGTCGGCGGCGCCCTCGCCCAGGCGGTCCGCGCTCGCCGCCCAGGTGACGACGCCGGAGGCCCGGGTGGCGGCCTCGGGAAGGCGGGCGGCGGCCTGGGCGGGCGCGGACTGGCAGGCGACGGCGGCGAGCAGGGCGGCGGCGATCCGGCAGGTCCGCCCGAACCGGATACGGCGCGCGGGGCGCACCGGGCCGGTCACCGGGCGAGGTCCTTGAGCGTGACGGACTCGCCGGGCTCGAGGCGGACCGTCCGGGACGTGCCTGCGTATCCCACGGAGGTCATGGTGCCGCCGACGCTGCGGATCCGCACCTCGGTGGGTTTCCCGTCCCGCCAGCGCAGGTCGACGACGAAGCCGCCGCGGGCCCCGGCACCGGTGAGCGCACCGGAGGCGGCCCAGGCGCCCGGCAGGGCGGGCAGGAGTTCCAGGTGGCCGGGGCGGGAGTACAGCAGCATCTCGGCCACGGCGGCCGGGGTGCCGAGGTTGGCGTCGATCTGGAAGATGCCCCGGCCCTGCTCGACCTGGTAGATGTCGAAGAGGTTGGGTGCGGTGCCGTTGCTGCCGTGGACCGACGGGCGGAGGTTGTTGACGATCAGCTGGTAGGCCTTGCCGGCGTCCTTCAGCCGGGCCCAGCACAGGGCGCGCCAGGCGTTGGCCCAGCCGAAGCTGTCCATGCCGCGGGCGGTGAGCAGGGCGGTGGCGCCGGCGACGATGTCGGCGGGGGTGGAGCCGTCGGGGCGGATGCGGTCGCCGGGGAAGAGGCCGATGAGCGGGGACAGATGGCGGTGGGTGGTCTCGCCGAGGTTGTCGGGGGACATCCACTCCTCCAGCCAGCCCGTCTTCGGGCTCACCACGGGGAGGTAGAGGCGCTCGCGCAGCGCGCCGATGGTACGGGCGTACTCGGCGTCTGTGCCCAACTCGGCAGCCGCGGTGCGGTAGTTACCGAAGAGCGCGCGGACGAGTTCCTGCGCGTAGGTGATGCCCTTGGCGTCGAGTGGGCCCTGTTCCGGTGACCAGTCGCTGTCGGCGATGAGGACCTCCCGGCCGGTGTCCGGCAGAGTGTGGGTGAGCAACCGTGCCTCCCAGAACTCGCAGGCGCCCTTGAGGAGTGGGTAGATCTTCTTCAGGTGGGCGCGCGATGCCGTGAACTCGTAGTGCTCCCACAGGGAGTTGCACAGCCAGGCGTTGCCCGCCGGGTGCCACCACCAGCCTCCTCCACCATAGGGGTTGGTGGAGACGGCCACCGTCCAGCCGGCGTTCCTGCCGCTGGAGTTGCGGTAACGGTTGCGGGAGTCGTCGAAGAGTCTCCTGGTGAGGTCGGTCCAGGAAGGGAGCTGGGCCACGCAGTAGTCGGTGAGCGCATCGAAACAGGGCGACAGGCCCGCCCGGTCGGCCATCCAGTAGTTCATCTGGAGGTTGATGTCGGTGTGGTAGTCGCCCATCCAGTCCGGGTCGTTCCCGTCGAGCCACAGTCCCTGCAGGCCGAGCGGCAGGCTGCCCCGGGAGCCGGAGATCATCAGGTAGCGGCCGAACTGGACGTAGGCGGCCTCCAGTTCGGGGTCCGGTGTGCCGTCCAGGGCGCGGGCCTTGATCCGCTCCCAGGTGTCCAGGGCGCGCTGCCGGGCGGACGAGGTGCCGAGCCGGATGTCGAACCGTCCGTACAGCGCCTGGTGGTCGGCGACGTGCGTGCGCAGCAGCGTGTCCGCCGCGTGGCCCGCGGCGGCACGGACCTTGGTGCGGGCGAGCGCCGCGGGGTCGAGGGAGGGGTTGCGGTAATGGGCCGAGGCGTCGGGCGCGTAGTCGGTGCCGCCGCTGACCACCACGGTCAGGTCCTCGCATCCGGCGAAGGTGACACGGGTGCCGTGGACGCGGACGATGCCGCCGCTGCCGTACGCGGCGACGGCGGCACCGTAGCGCAGTCCGTTGGGGAGGGAACCTGCGAAGGAGGTGGCGCTCGACGTCTTCTCGCCGTGGGTGCCTTCCAGTGTCACGGTGCCGGTGTAGTGGCCGCCGCCCTTCTGGGTGAAGTGCAGCACCACCACGTCGTCGGGGCGGCTGGCGAACAGCTGCCTCTCGTACGTGGCTCCGGAGCGGGCGTACGACGTCGTCACCACGCCCTGGGCGAGGTCGAGGGTGCGGCGGTAGCGGGTGACGGCGCCGAGGTCGTGGCCGGGGAGGTCCACGGTGAGCCGGGCGAGCAGGGTGAAGGAGCCGAAGTCGGCGCGGCCGTAGGGGAACTGGCCGTCGGAGTCGAGGGTGTCGTTGAGGCCGCCGGTCCACAGGGTGGCGTCGGTGACGAGCAGGAGTTCTCGGCCGGGGTCGTTGGTGGCGAGGGCACCGAGGCGGCCGTTGCCGACCGGGAGGCCCTGTTCGATCAGCGAGTGCTCGTCGGCGGGGGCCTGCCACCACAGCTGGTGGCGTGCGTCGGGCACAGGAGCCGCGGTGGGCCGCTGCGGGGCGGCGGTGGCGGTGAAGGCGGGCAGCGAGGCGAGGGCTCCGGTGGCCGCGGCGAGGGCGAGGAAGCCGCGTCTGCTGGGCAGGTTCTCCATGGCGGGCTCCGATCACTGACGGGGAGACGAGGGGACGTCGATCCGGTCGATGTCCGGTGCGTAGTCCGAACCGCTGTCGAAGGTGACGGTGTTGGTGCCCGCCTTCAGGGCCACGGGAACGCTCACCGTCTCCACGCTTCCCCAGTCACCCGTGGAGGGGAACTTGTGGCGCACGGCGCTGCCGGAATCGGCCGAAATGTTCACCGCGCGGGCGTCACCGCTGACATAGGCGACCTGCACGAGGTAGGTGCCGGCCTTGGAGACGACCACGTCGTCGAAGCGGAGCCTGCCGCCGAGGTAGAGGTTGCCCACCTTCTTGCCGCCGGAGCAGGCGGAGCAGTCGGCGACGGAGGCGTTGCCGCTGAGGGTGTTGCCTGCGGACTCGGCTTCGTAGCCGGTGGTGCGCAGGGCGCTGCCGTGCGGGGTGACGGTGAACAGGCGGGAGCCGTGGGCGGGCAGGGCCTCGGTGATCTTGTTCTGGTAGGAGCCGAGGTTCTCGTGATTCCACAGGTCACGGACTCCGGCCTCGCCGGTGAAGCCCAGGGACGACCAGTCGGCGGTGACGGCGGCGGGGGCGTCGGCGAGGTTGAACAGGGCGACGGTGTAGCCGCCGTCGGGGTTCTTCGCGGCCCACACCTGCTGCGGGTCGGAGGGGGTGACCGGCCGGGCGGGCGGGGCGGAGCCCTGGTCGACGGCGATGACCTCGCGGTTGGTGAGGAGCCTTACGCCGTAGTCGTCAAGCTTGGTGAGGTCGTCGCCGGTGTAGAGCGGGGACTTGGCGACGGCCCACAGGGTGGCGTAGGTCTGGCGTTCGGCCTGGGTCAGGCCGTCCATGGCGCCGTTGCCGACATCGAGGGAGTCGAGGTCGTTCCAGCCGCCGGGGCCGGCGTGCCTCGTCCAGCCGGGGGTGTCGTCGAAGCGGTCGTCGACGGAGTTCTCCCAGCTGACGAGGGTGTTGCAGTAGCACTCGACGTCGGTGTCGACGCGCCAGCCGTTGGAGTACTTCTTCCAGTCGGCCGCGTGCCCGATGTCCAGGGACCAGGAGATCTCCAGGTGGACGGTCCGGCCGGTGGCGGCTATCGCCTTCTGCCAGGCGGCCACGTCGGCAACGTTGTCGTAGTGGTCGCCGCTCTTGAAGGAGCCGGGACCCACGCCGTCGAGCTTGAGGAAGTCGTAGCCCCAGTCGGCGAGCGAGCGGGCCTGCGAGTCGACGTACTTCTGGGTGCAGGGACGGGAGAAGTCCAGCTTGTAGGCGCTGTCCCAGCCGTTGGTGGTGCGCAGGTCGCCGTAGACGATGTCGGCGGTGGTGCAGCCGTCGCCGTGCCAGATCGGCACCTTGCCGTCGCCGTAGGCCTCCTTCTCCAGACCGACGGGCAGGTAGATGCCGGCCTTGAGGCCCTTGGCGTGGATGTGGTCGGCGACCGCCTGCATGCCGTGCGGGAAGCGGACCGGGTCGGCCTGCTGGCGTGCGTACGCGTCGAACTCCGGTTTCCAGCTCTTGTCCCGCCACCAGCCGGAGTCGATGTTGACGTACTCGTAGCCGTACTGCTTCAGCCTGGCGGCGAGGGCGTCGGTCTGCTTCAGAACGTTCGCCTCGGTGAGGTAGCTGTAGTCGCCGTCCGGGTTGAGGCCCGGGTACTTGGACGACTGCATGCTCCAACTGGACCAGCCCATATAGGGCTTGACCGCCGTGGTCGTCGCGGCCCGGGCATGCGGGGCGGTCGCGGCGAGGCCCGCGGTGAGGGCCAGGACGACGGCGCATCTGAGCCCGCGTGCGGGCAGGACGGAGTACGAGGGTGACCACATGGGCCGTACCTCCTGGGTGGGTTCGGGTCGGGGCTGCTCAGCCCTGTCCGCTGCGGGGAGTCGAGGTGATGAAGGACTGGATGGCGGCGGCTGCGGCGCCGCGGGCCCACTCCTCGAAGGGGAGTGGGCGGGTCTGTACGTCGCACTGCGCGGCCGAGCCGAAGGCGGCCGCGGTGAACGCCTCGCGGATCTGTCCGGCGAAGAGGTCGTAGGCGGCCAGGCCCTCGCCGGAGATGATCACGCGCTCGGGTCCGAGCAGGTTGGCCACGGTGGCGATGCCCCGGCCGATGGCCTCCCCCGCCCGCGCGTAGACCTCGCGCGCCCCGGGGACGCCCTGGCGGGCAAGGGCCACCGCCTCGGCGCTGTCGGCGACATGACGGCCCGTCACCTCACGGATACGGGTGACGATGGCGGCGTCCCCGGCGATCGCCTCCACGCAGCCGCGGTTGCCGCAGTGGCAGGACGGTCCTGCCGGATCGATGACGACATGGCCGATCTCGCCCGCCACGCCGTGCGCGCCCGCGACCACCTGCCCGTGGACCACGAGTCCGCAGCCGATGCCCGCGCCGACGGTCACCACGGCGAAGTCGCTGAGACCTGCTCCGGCGCCGAACCACTGCTCGGCGACGGTCAGCGCGCGCACGTCGTTGTCGACCGTGACCGGCAATCCACCGGCCATTGCGGCGAGTTCGGCCAGCGGTATGTCCCGCCACTCCAGGAAGGGCGAGTAGCGCACCACGCCCTCGGCGCGGTCGACGTCACCGGAGACGGCGATGCCGAGCCCGAGGACCGGGGCGCCCGACTCGGCGGCGTGGACGAGGAGTTCGTGGACGAGGCCCGCGACCGAGGCCAGCACCTTGCGGACCGACCGGTCCGGCAGCGGCGTGCGCCGGGCGAGGCGGATGCGGCAGCACAGGTCGGTCAGTACGGCGATCAGCTCGTCGCCCGTCACCTTGACGCCGATGAACAGCGCCCGTTCGCCGTTGACCCGCACCAGACCGGCGGGCCGGCCGAGCGCGGGGCGGGCCTCCTCGTCGGCGCCCTCCACCAGGTAGCCGGCCTCCAGCAGGGGGCGGACGGCCTTGGTGACGGCGGCCGGGGACAGCCCCGCCCGGCGGCCCGCGTCCAGGCGGGTCAGGGGGCCGTGGGACAGGACCGTCGTGAAGACCTGCGAGGCGGCCGGCGTCTGGGCCGGGAACGTCTCGGCGGCGGGGGTCGAGCGCATGGCCGGGAACCTAGAGCCATTATTTTCCGCTGTCAATAAAAGAAACAGCGGTGGTTGCGGGGGCAGTTGGCGACGGCTCAGGACTGCGGACATGCGGATGCCCCGCGCGAGGCGGGGCATCCGGTGGTGCTGGTGTGCGCTGCCGTCCGTCAGTGGCGGGCGGCCGGCGTGTTGGCGGCGGTCACGTTGACCGCGGCCCACGCCTTGTCCACCGTCTTGTACTCGGTGCTGTTCGCGCCGTACAGGTCCTTGGCCGCCTTCAGCGTCGCGAGGCGCGCCTGGTGGAAGTCGGTGGTGGAGACCATGTAGCGGGTGAGCGCACGGTAGAAGATCGCGGTGGCCTTGGTGCGGCTGATACCCGTGACCTTGATGTTGTGGTAGGTCGGCGAGTTGTAGTTGACGCCGTTGATCGTCTTCTTGCCGCTGCCCTCCGCGAGGAGGTAGTAGGCGTGCGAGGAGACACCGGAACCGGCGTGGACCTCGGTGTAGTAGGTGTCCGGCGACCAGTAGTCGATCGTGCCCTCGAGCTTGTCGAGCGACGGGTGGTCGAGGCGGCGCAGGAACTTCTGGGCGAGGCCCAGCTTCTCGCCGATCAGGTAGTCCGGCGTGTCCTTGGTGTTCTTGGCGTAGAACTCGACGTTGGAGCCGAAGATGTCCGCGAGCGATTCGTTCAGCGAGCCGGGCTCGCCGTACTGGTTGCCGTCGGAGTCGACGTAGGTCGGCTCGAGCTTGGCGGTCGCGTCGACCACGCCGTGGGTCAGCTCGTGACCCGTGACGTCGAGGACGACCAGCGGCTTCTTGAACATGTCGCCGTCGCCGTCGCCGTACAGCATGCAGCCGCAGGTCGGGTCCCAGAAGGCGTTGGCGACCTTCTTGCCCCAGTGGACCATGCCCAGGGCGGCCTTGCTGTTGTTGGCGATGCCCTTGCGCCCGAAGGTGCTCTTGTAGAAGTCCAGCGTCTTGGTGATGCCGTACTGGGCATCCGCGGCGGCGCTGGCACGGTTGGAGGTCGTGCCGTTGCCCCACACGTTGGTCGTGCTGGTGAACTTCGAGCCCGCGCTGAACTTCTCCGTGTACGAGCCCTTGGCGTCCCGGGTCTCGGTACCGTACCGGCTCGGGTCCTTGAGCTGGTAGTGGCCGCGCGAGGTCGCCGTGGTGGTCAGGCCGACGTTGCCCACGAAGAGGGTCTTGCCGGTGCCGTGCGCGGTCGACGGGTAGGTCGTCGCGCCGGAGGCACCCGAGCCGAGCAGGCCGGCGGCGGCGTCGGAGCCGATGCCGGTGGCCGGGTCGATCGTCTCGCCGCGCTTGCGCAGCGCGTCGAGCAGCTTCGGCGACAGGAACTCGTCCGCGTCGGGCGTGTTGCTGCGCACCTTGCCGGTGAGGGCGTCGATGACGACGGTGCTGGAGCTGCCGTTGTCGGTCACCGTCACCTGGTAGGCGAGGGCGGCCGACCCGCCGCGGGCGTCCACCACCAGTTCGGCGCTGCCCGCGTCGCCCTTGGCGACCTGGGCGGCCTTCGAGGCGGCCTGCTCCGCGGTCAGCTTGGCCTCGGTGGAGGACGGCTTGACGGCGTGGGCGGCCGCGCTGGTGGCACCCGTGTAGGCCAGCTGCCGGTTCAGGTGGACGACGAGGTCGCCGCCGAGCACCGGCATTCCGTTGTGAGTACGGATGAAACGGACGTGGCGCGCACCCTCGGGGTCGACCATCACGTCCTGGGCGTGGAGTTCGTCGCCCTTCGAGACGCCCGTCGCCGCGGTGTGGGCGAAGGCCGCGGTACGCGCCGCCTCCACCATCACCGAGGCAGTCGTGGCGGCGGACGCGGCGGACCGCTCCGCCCCCTTGGAGGGACCCGCGAAGGCCGTACCGGCCAGGCCCGTGGCAGCCGTCGTCACCGCGACGGCAACGGCGATGCTGCGTATGTGCGGTCTACGCACTGATCTCCTTCGTTGGAAGGCAGCCGGGATCACCAACCGCCCTGCTACATGACGCCGTTGAGCGCCACGGGGGCTGGTCGGGCCCCAGGGCGTAACCCTTACGGATGAGTCATGCGCACGTAAAGACGGAATGATCCATTTCGCGGGCTCTATGGCAATCCTTTACAAATGGGCGCCACAGGGTGATCACGAGATGACCAACTGTGTGTCGGCTGTGGAGACGTTGCCTCAATCGCCTAGGTTCCCAGGCCTGAATGTGACCGATGTCGCATCAGAAACCCTGTGGAGGGGAGCGGGAGCCGGATGGTCTCAGCAACGGTGGGCAGGAGTGCCGTACTCGGAGCGGTCGCGCTCGTGCTGCTCGCGGTCCCGGCGCGGGCCGCGACCGCGGCGGCCGACACTCCGGCGCCCGCGGCACTTCCGGCGCCCGACATCGCGGGCCTGGACGAGGTGCTGCGCACGGCGGTGACGCAGGGCGCGCCCGGCGCACTGGCCCGGATCGACGACAACGGCACGACCTACCAGGTGACCCGGGGAGTCGCCGACCTCAGCACAGGGCAGGACATCAGCGCGGACGACCGCTTCCGCGTCGGCAGCGTCACCAAGTCCTTCTCGGCCGTCGTCCTGCTCCAGCTGGCCGACGAGCACCGGGTGGACCTGGACGCCCCGGTCAACCGGTATCTGCCCAAGCTGCTGCCGGACGACAGCATCACCGTCCGGCACGTGCTGGGCCACCGCAGCGGTCTGTACGACTACACCGACGACATGTTCACCCAGAGCGTGTCCGGCTTCGAGGTGGTCCGGAACAAGGTCTTCACCTACCAGCAGCTGGTCGCGCTCGCCCTGAAGAAGCCCCGCACCAACGCGCCCGGCGCCGCGTACTCCTACTCGAACACCAACTTCGTCGTCGCCGGCCTGCTCATCGAGAAGCTCACGGGCCACTCCGTGAAGACCGAGTACGAGAACCGCATCATCAATCCGCTCGAGCTGCGCGACACCCTCTACGTCCACCCCGACACCCGGATCCCGGGCCGGTACGCGCACGGCTACCTCACCCCGGACACGGCCGGCGAGGAGCTGGTCGACGCGACCGACCAGACGGTGTCCTGGGCGCAGAGCGCGGGCGCCGTCATCTCCAGCGCCAAGGACCTGAACACCTTCTTCTCCGCGCTGCTCGGCGGGAAGCTGCTGTCCGAGGCGCGGCTCGCGGAGATGGAGCGGTTCACCCGGGTCGACAGCACGTCGTCGTACGGGCTCGGGCTGCGTCGCCGTGACCTGTCCTGCGGGATCTCGGTGTACGGCCACACGGGCTCGGTCCAGGGCTACTACACGTACGCGTTCGCCACGGAGGATGGCAGGCGTGCCGTCACCGCTGTCGCGAACACCTCCAACAACGAGGGGGTGCTCCGCGTGATGGCGGGGGTGCTGGAGTCGGCGTTCTGTGGCAAGGAGTAGGGACGCGTCATGGGCGAGTGCGGGCGGGTGGGGCTGGTCGCGCCCCGCGGCGGAGCCGCATATCGATACAGCCCCGCGCCCCTTGAGGTTGGACATGTCGCCGTTCGCCCGAAAGTTGCCGGAACTCGCACGCCCCCGTCACGCGTTCCTTGCTGTGTGATGAGCGAGCTGGTTTCCGGGGGGAATCTGCCCCTGCCGGGCGGGGTGCTGCGGCTGCGGGTGGTCGGGGAGTTCGATGTGTCCGCCCTCGTCACCGACGGGGGTGGCAGGGTCAGTCGTGATGGCGACTTCGTGTTCTACAACCAGCCGCGTGCACCTGGTGTCCGGCTGCGTGGGGACACGCTCAGCATCGATCCTGCGCGGCTGCGGCCCGGAGCCACCCGGGTCACCGTGGCAGTCAGTGCGGCCCAGCCCGGGACGCCCCTGGGCCGACTGCCCGCGCCCCGGCTCGACGTCACTGACAGCGACGGCCGCTTGGTGGCCCGGTTCGCCCCGCCGCACCTTCAGCGGGAGACCGTCCTGCTCCTCGCGGAGCTGTATGCGCGCGGCACCGGCTGGAAGCTGCGCGCGATCGGGCAGGGGTACGCCGACGGGCTGGCGGGGCTGGCCCGGGACTTCGGCGTGAACGTCGTCGACGACGATCCGCGGTCCGCGCCCGCCCCGGATGCCGATGGATTCCTCGGTCTGGTCAACTCCGCCCGCGCGCAGGCCGGCCACCCGCCCGTCGCCTTGGACGCACGCCTCGCCTCCGCCGCGCGGGCGCACGCCTCGGCGATGGCGGCCATGGGCAGGCTCGGGGCGGAGGGGCGGGACGGGGTGTCGGTCCATCAGCGGATCAGCGCCGCCGGATACACGTACATCACCGTCGGTGAGCACCTCGTCTCCGGCCCGCACACCCCGGCCGAGTTCGTCGCCTACTGCCTGCGCACCGGCCAGGCTCGGCCCACCCTTCTCGACCCGGCTTTCACCCACGCCGCCCTGGCCCACGCCGACGCGGGCGACCGGTACTGGACCGCATTGTGGGCCAGACCCCTCACCCGGGGCGCGCTGTCCCGGACGGCCGCCGAGGTCGTCGCCCTGACCAACGCCGAGCGGGCGCGGGCCGGACTGTCTGCCCTGGCGGCCGATCCGCCGCTCGCCACGGCCGCGCAGGCGCACTGCGCCGACATGGTGGCCCGCGACTTCTACGCACACACCTGCCCGGACGGCACCCAGCCCTGGGACCGGGCCGCCGCCGCGGGCTCCCGCCGGTCCACGATCGGCGAGAACATCGCCTGCGGACAGCGCTCCCCCGCCGAGGTGGTGGAGGGCTGGATGAACAGCCCGGGCCATCGCGCCAACATCCTCACACCGGAGTTCACGCACATCGGTGTCGGCTTCACCGGCGGAGGCCGGGCGGGCACCTACTGGGCCCAGCTGTTCGGTGGCTGAACGGACACATGCCGTGATCTTGGCGGAACGGCACCCTCCGGGACACCATGCCCGCATGAAGGGTGACCTCTTTTCCAGTGAGCACATGGTGCAGCCCGCCGTCGAGCCGGGCATGACCATCGAGAACGCCAAATGCATCAAGTACACGGTGAACGGCGAGATGTACGCACGCCAGGGCGCCATGATCGCCCACCGCGGCAGCCTCCAGTTCGAGCGCAAGGGCCAGGGGGTCGGCGGCATGCTGAAGCGTGCGGTCACCGGTGAGGGGCTGCCCTTGATGGCGGTGCGCGGGCAGGGCGAGGTCTGGTTCGCGCACGAGGCACAGAACTGTTTCGTGCTCGACGTGGAGCCGGGCGACCGGTTCACCGTCAACGGCCGCAACGTGCTCTGCTTCGACCCCTCGTTGTCGTACGAGATCAAGACCGTGAAGGGCTCGGGCATCGCGGGCGGCGGCCTGTTCAACAGCGTGTTCAGCGGACAGGGCCGGCTCGGCCTGGTCTGTGAGGGCAACCCGCTGGTCATACCGGTCTCGGCGCAGTACCCGGTGTACGTCGACACGGACGCGGTGGTCGGCTGGAGCGCGCAGCTGCAGACCTCGCTGCACCGCTCGCAGTCCATCGGCTCGATGCTGCGCGGCGGTTCCGGTGAAGCGGTACAGCTGATGCTCCAGGGCGAGGGGTACGTCGTGGTGCGGCCGAGCGAGGCGATCCCGCAGAAGGCCCAGCAGCACTGACCCCCCCGTGAGGTGATCTACGCCTCACAGGCAACCCCTGCCGCCGTGCCGGCGTCTTGATCAGCAACAGACCACGCCCTGGCCCCCGGGCCGGGGCAACTTTTCGGCGCGCTATACACACCATGTATACACTTCGTGTATAGAAAGGCATGCATGTACGGCAAGGCATTCGCCCCGGAGTACCAGGGCGCCCTGACCACCCTGTCCGTGAACTCCTCGCTGGTCGACGTGCTGGCCGAGGGCACCGAGCGGTTGCGCGAGGCCGAGCGGTCCGGGCGGCCCGAGGAGGCGGCGCGCTGTGGGCTCGCCGTCGCCGAGGCCCACCGGCGGCTCGGCCAGGTGCGCGACGCCGACCGGGCCTGGAAGGCGAGTTACCGGTCCGCCCGGGAGGCCGGCGACACGGCCGCGATGGCCTGGGCGCTGTGGAGCGGCGGCACCCTCGCGCGGCAGCGTGGCGCTTTCCCGCTGGCCTGGCGGCTGCTCGGGCTCGCGGCGGAACTCGGCGAGCGGGGCGGGGACATCGTCGTCCGCGGCTACTCGCTGGCGGGCCTCGCGGAGACCGGCCGCATCCAGGGCGACTACGAGGCGGTCGGCCGGCTGCACGAGCAGCTGCTGGCCGAGGCCCGCCGTCGCGGGGAGGCCCGGCACACGGTGTGGGCCCTGGAGGGCATCGCGCAGATGCACCGCAACACCGGGGACTACGACAGGGCGTACGCCCTGTTCGAGGAGGCGGCGGAGATAGCCGAGCGGGCCGACGACCGGCGTGGCCACGCCTGGGCGCTGCGCGGACTCGCCGACGTGCTCTCGGTCCGCGACGGCAACACCGAGCGGGCGCTGGAGCTGCTGGCGCGGGCCGAGGCCGCCTGCCGCACGATGAACCTGTCCAGTGCGCTCGCGTACAACCACAAGATGCGCGGCAACGTCTTCTACCGGGCCGGGCGCTACGCCGAGGCCCGGGAGCTGTACGAGCTGGCCCTCGGGGAGTTCCGCGCGATGAGCGAAGCGCGCGGCGAGGCGCTGGCCCGCCTCGGCCTCGCCAAGGCGCTGGCCCGACTCGGCCGCGACCGGACCGAGACGGCGGCCGAACTCGCCGACCTGGCAAAGGTGCTGGAGCGCAGCGGGCTGCGGCACGCGCGGGAGATGGTGGCCCGGGCCCAGGAGGAGTTCGCCCCGGACCCGGAGGTGGCACGGTGAGCGCGCTCCCCTCGGCGGTGCAGGCGCCGCCGTCGGCCCCCGACATCCTCCACCGCTGCCGGAAGTTGGTGCGTCCCGCGCTGACGGAGGCGGTCGGGCGGCTGCATCCGTGGGTGGCCGAGATGGCCGCGTACTCCTTCGGCTGGTGCGAGGTCGGCGGAGCGCCCGCCGCCGCGCCGGGCGGCAAGGGCGTACGGCAGGCGCTGGCGGTGCTCGGCGCGGAGGCGGCGGGTGCGGACGGCCGGGCCGGGGTCCCGGCGGCGGTCGCGGTGGAGCTGGTGCACGCCTTCTCACTGCTGCACGACGACATCATGGACGGCGATGCGACCCGGCGCCGCCGCCCCGCGGTGTGGAAGGCGTACGGCACCGGTCCGGCGGTCCTCGCCGGGGACGCGCTGTTCGCACTCGCCGTGGAGACCCTGGCCGTCACGCCGGGCGGTCCCGGCGCCGTACGGCTCCTGTCCGCGGCCCTGGCCGATCTGGTGCGCGGGCAGGCCGACGACCTGCTGTTCGCCGCGCGGCCCTTCGGCGGGCCGCAGCGGGTGACGCCCGAGGAGTACCGGGCGATGGCCGAGCACAAGACCGGCGCGCTACTGGGCTGCGCCGCCGCGCTGGGGGCCGCGCTCGGCGGGGCTCCCGAACCGGCCGTCGCCGCGCTGGACCGGGCCGGGCGCCATCTGGGCGTCGCCTTCCAGCTGGTGGACGACGTGCTGGGCATCTGGGGCGATCCGGCCGTCACCGGCAAGCCCGCCGGCGGGGATCTGCGGGAGCGCAAGAAGACCTTCCCGGTCCTGGCCGCGCTCGGTTCCCCCGCGGCCCGCCACCTGCCCGCGCTCCTGGCCGCTCCCGCGCGTACCGAGGAGGCGGCCGCGCTGATCGAGGAGGCGGGCGGACGGGCGGCCGCGCTGGACGAGGCCCGTGCGCACACGGCCGCCGCGCGGGCCCTGCTCACGGAAGTCCCCCTGACCGCCCGTGCCGCCGGTGAGCTGCACGGCCTGCTGGACTTCCTGGTGGGCCGGGATCTCTGAACGGGTGAACCGCGGCCTCCCGAAACCGTGTTGACCCTGGGCGGCCCCGCGGGTCAGGGTGCCAGCGGCGCGGTCCCCACCCCCGCGCCGGGAAGGGTGAACCACCTTGATCGGCATCTCGGACATCGAAGCCGCCGCTCGGCACATCGCCGGACACGTCGTACGGACGCCGACCGTGCCGAGCCCCGGCCTCACCGCGCTGCTCGGCGTCCCGGTCACCGCCAAGCTCGAACTGCTCCAGCGCACCGGCTCGTTCAAGGCGCGCGGAGCGACGGCCAAGCTCCTGTCGCTCAGCGAGGCCGAGCGGGCGGCCGGTGTGGTGGCGGTCAGCGGCGGCAACCACGGGATCGCCCTCGCGGTGATGGCGGCGGCCCTCGAGGTGAAGGCGACCGTGGTCATGCCGCGTACCGCGTCGGCCCGCTCCATCGAGCTGGCCGAGGAGGCCGGGGCGTCGGTGCGGCTGACCGAGGGCATGGACAGCGCCTTCGAGCTGGTGCTCCGGTTGCGGGACGAGGGGCTGACCCTGGTCCACCCGTTCGACGATCCGGTCGTGATCGCCGGACAGGGCACCGTGGGGCTGGAGTTCGCCGAGGACGCGCAGGAGCTGACGGACGTGATCGTCAGCATCGGCGGCGGGGGCCTGATCGCCGGGGTGGCGGCCGCGCTGCGTGCCCGGCGCCCGGATGTGCGGGTGTGGGGAGTGGAGACGGAGGGCGCCGAGGCCATGTCCGCCGCGCTGAGGGCGGGCGGCCCCCTGCGGGTGCCGGTGTCCTCGATCGTCACCACACTGACGGCGCCGTCCGTGTCCCAGCTGACGTACGACCATGTGTCCGCGCTGGTCGAGGAGGTCCTGGTGGTGCCGGACCGGGAGGCCGTGCAGGGCTGCCTGGACCTCGCCGACCGCGCCAAGGTGTGGACGGAGCCGGCCGCGGGCTGTCTGCTGCCGGCCGCCCGGCAGGTAGCGGCGCGGGTCGGTGACGGCGCCCGGCTGGGGCTCGTGGTGTGCGGGGGCAATGCGACACCCGGGGACCTGTTCGGCTGGGCGGACCGTTTCGGGCTGCTCTGAGCGCAGCGGCGCACCCGGGCATTTACCGTCGGTTACCCGCAGGTCGATGCCCGGTCGCGTACTGTTTTCCCAAACTAGCAAACCCTTTCGAATAATTGAATAAAAGGCAGGAACGGGGCCGGAGTTGCAGATTCTTTGAACGCACCCCCGCGCACCCCGCGTACCCCTGGGAAAGGACGAATCAGGGGTTTCAGCGAGGGATGACCATGGTCAAGGCACACGTCTCCGCACACGAATTGGTCGCCGGCCGGTACCGGCTCCTCGAGGTCTTCGCTCGCGAGACGAACCGCCTGTGGTGGTACGCCGAGGACGTGACGGCGAACCAGCCCCGCCTGGTGGCACAGACCGGCCTTCCGGAGACCTGCGACGCGGACACCCTGCGCCGCGCCACGGCCCGGGTGGTGCGGACGTCCGAGATCATGCGGCTGCTGTGCCCCGGCCAGGTCGCCACCGTCGTCGACGCCGTCGTGGAGGCGGGCACCCTGTGGACGGTCACGGACTGGATCGACGGCACTCCGCTCAGCGAACTCCTCGATCGTGAGGGCCCGTTCAACCCCGCGCGGGCGGCGCGGCTCGGCCTCGAACTCCTCGACGTGCTCCAGGCAGCGCACGACGAGGGCATCACCCACGGCGAGCTGAGCCCCGGCCAGGTCTTCGTCCGGGACGCAGGCCCGGTCGTGGTGGCCGGGTTCGGGCTGGCGGGCACGACCCTGGCCCCGAGGCTCACGGCACCGTCGTACGCCTCGCCGGAACAGGCCCGCGACGAGCGCATCGGACCGGCCGCCGACCTGTGGGCGCTGGGCGCGATCCTCTACACGGCCGTCGAGGGACGCCCGCCGTTCCGCGACCGGGGCCGCCCCGACGCCACCCTGAAGGCCGTGGACCGGCTGCCTCTGCGCACCCCGCTGCGCACCGGCCCGCTCACCCAGGCCGTCCAGGGGCTGCTGCGCAAGAACTCCCGGGAGCGGCTGACCCGGCCGGTGGTCCGCGAGGCCCTGACCCGGGCCCTCGACGAGGACGCCGACGCCGACCGGTGCCCCGCGCCCGTGCCCCGGCTGCGCAGCGCCTATGCGGCCGTACGGCACGCGGGTCCGGAACACGGCAGACGGATGATGGCGGCCGGGACCGCGCTGGCCGTCGTCACCGTCGCTGCCGCCGTCCTGGCCGCGACCCACCATCTGCCCGGCACCTCGACCGCGGCCGAGCCGCCGCGCCCCACCGCCACAGCCGCCCCACCGGCCGACCACACCGAGAACAACACCCCGAGCCCGAGCCCGAGCACCAGCACCAGCACCAGCACCAGCACCAAGCCCGTTACCTCCCCGTCCCCGTTCCCGTCCTTGCCTGCCGGTTTCCACCGCTACACCGCCCCGGAGGGCTTCTCCGTGGCCCTGCCGGACGGCTGGAAGCGGCTGGGCATCGCACGCGGGGCCGACCGCGCCTACCGCATCACCTTCGGCACGGACGCCGGCTCACCGACACTCGCCGTCACCTACAGCGAGCAGGCCGGCCCGGACCCGGTCGCCGTCTGGCGCGACGACGTCGAACCGGACCTGGAGCAGCTCCCCGGCTACCACCGGATCGGCACCATCCGGGCCACCACCTACCAGGGACACAGGGCAGCCGACCTGGAGTGGCTGTCCGGGTCCGGCGACCAGCAGGTGCACACGTTCGGTCGCGGTTTCCTGCTCGGCGGCGGCCGCAGCTTCTCCCTGCGCTTCACCACACCGGCCGGGGCCTGGGACGACGCCACCGACCGACTCACTCTCAGGACCATCCTGCAGACCTTCCGCGAACCGAAGAGCTGACCGGTCCCCTCGCTTGACGGGCGGGGCCGTCAAAGCGTCGCCAATGGGGCCATATAGGCTTCCTTCCCGCACTCGCGCACCGAGTGCGGTCCCGTAGAGCCATGCCTCCAGGAGAGTCATCCGTGACCCTTGCGATCGACCCGTCCGAGACGTCCGCCCCGGCCGCGGCGCCCCTGTCCGACCTCGTGGCGCGCGACGCGCGCGAGTTCGGCGTCTACGCGCGCACCGGTGGCTGGGCCTTCGCGCTGATGGTGGCGCGCAGCGTGCGGCCGGGCGGACAGGCCGCCGGTGAGACACCGAAGGTGTCGGCGAAGGAGTTCGCGGAGCTGGCCGGCTGCTCCCCCGAGCGGGTGATGCGCTACTACAAGGCCTGGGACCGCGCGGCCGACGACGCTCTCGTCCCGCACTTCGAGGCGCTTCAGCCGGGCCAGGAGACCGAGCTGCCGGACGCCGACGTGTGGCTGAGCTACTACGTCTCCCGCAACAGCGCCACCTCCGAGCGCGGCACCGCCATCGCCGAGGCAGCCGAGGCCGAGGGCATCCGCCCCACCAAGGCCCTGGAGGTCGCCGAGAACCCGACCGCGCTGCGCGCCGCGATCCTCGCCGACCCCTCCACCGCCCGGGCGGCCCGCTCCGCCCTGCTGGACCGGCTCAGGGAGGACCCGGACCTGCAGGCCGAGCTGGCCCGGGACGTCGTACGCACCGACGACCTGAAGAAGGCCGTCGCCACCGAGAGCCGGGCGGCCGACCGGATCGGCTACGTGCGGCAGATCGCCGAGTCCGGGCAGTTCAGGACCCCGGCCGGGCAGACCGTGGACGCGCCCGCCGAACTGCGCGAGGAGGCCGAGCGGCATCTGTCGCTGATCGACGAGCTGGAGGACGGCGAGGACACCGGCGAGTGGGCCACCGAGGCCTACGACACCATGAAGACCCTTGTCGCCGAGACGGTCGAGGCCGACCCCGAACTGCGTGTCCAGGAGCGGCGGACGAAGTTCTACGGCAGCCTGCAGAAGGCCACCCGGGCGTTCGAGGAGCTGACCTTCGACGACGCCCAGGACTTCTACGAGGACGACATGGTCCAGCGCCTGGAGGAGCTCCAGCAGGCCATCGGCTCCTGCCTGACCGCGCTGCGCGGAGCCCGG
The DNA here is from genome assembly GCF_001513965.1 of Streptomyces cellostaticus. Classification (GTDB taxonomy): domain Bacteria; phylum Actinomycetota; class Actinomycetes; order Streptomycetales; family Streptomycetaceae; genus Streptomyces; species Streptomyces cellostaticus. The sequence continues at coordinate 57,576 of NZ_KQ948021.1, forward strand.
GAAAGCCGGCCGCGGGGCTGAGCATCCTGGGCGTCGCAGGGGTACTAGAGGGTATGACGCCGATCGCTCTCGGAGGCCCTCGCGTGAACCCCGTCGTGCACAGGACCCTGGTGGTGCAGCTCCGGGCGGACGGTACGGGCCGGTGTCCGGTGCTCGCCCATCTGAGCTACGGCGCCGACGACCCGTTCGCCGTCACCGCCGTGTTCGGCCACGACGGTCATGTGCTGGCCCGGTGGCGGCTGGACCGCACGATGCTCGCCGACGGCCTGACCGGTCCGGTCGGCGTCGGTGACGTGCGGCTGCGTCCGGTGGCCACCGGGATGTGGCGGGAGCTGCGCATGGACTTCCTCGGGGACGCCCGGCCGGACGGCAGCCGGCACCACGCGGTGGTGTTCGCCTGGGCGCCCGCGGTCGCCGCGTTCCTGCGCGAGACCCACGCGGTGGTGGCTCCCGGGCAGGAGGAGGTACCGGTCGACACGTTGCTCGCTCAGATCCTCAGCGCGGGCTGAGTAGCGGTACTCATGCCGCGCCCGCCGGCCGGCGCCACGATGGGGCTCCTTCTGAGTTCACAGGCAAGGAGCCCCGCCATGACCGCAGTGCACCCCGCCCCGCGTCCCGCGCCGCGCCGCGTGCCGCCCGCTCTGTTCGCGGGCGTGGCGGCCGTGGGCCTCGCCGTGTCGGCGTGGGACGTGCACGACCGCACGACCTGGTTCCTGGAGACGGTCTGGGCGCTGGCCGGGCTGCCCCTGGCGGTGCTGGTGTGGCGCCGCTTCCCGCTGACCGGACTGCTGTGCGGGCTGCTGTCCGTGCACGCCCTGGTCCTCGCGGTCGGCGGTCACTACACGTACGCGCAGGTACCGGCGGGCGACTGGGTACGGGACACCTTCGGCCTGTCCCGCAATCCGTACGACCGGTTCGGGCACCTGATGCAGGGCTTCGTCCCGGCCGTGCTGGTCCGTGAACTGCTCAGCCGTACCTCGCCGCTGCGCGGCAGCCGCTGGCTGGCCCCGCTCACCGTGTGCGCCTGCCTCGCCTTCAGCGCCTGCTTCGAACTGCTGGAGTGGGCGGCCGCCGAGATCGGCGAGCACAGCGCGGACGCGTTCCTCGCCACCCAGGGCGATGTGTGGGACACCCAGTGGGACATGTTCTGCGCGCTGATCGGCGCCGTCCTGTCGCTGCTGCTGCTCAGCAGGGCGCACGACCGTCAGCTGGCGGCTCTCGAGGCCGGCACCGCCGGCTAGCCGTTCGACCGGCTGGTGTGCCGTCGGCGCACCCACAGCGGCAGCGCGTACCAGCACACCAGGTACCAGGCGACGACGGCCGCGACCAGCCACGGCACATAGTCGCCCTGTGTGGCCACCCGGAGGATCAGCAGCAGGGACGAGGTCATGGTGGCGAGCAGCAGAACCAGGCCGACCAACGTCATTCGGGCGGCGATCCGCACCGCCTGCGGCTTGACCCGGCGGCCGGCGACCAGGCGGTGCAGGGAGACCGGCCCGATGAGGGCACCGGTCGCGCAGGCGCCCAGGACGACCGTCACGATGTAAATGACCTGGTCGGTGTGGGCCAGCCTCGCGTACTTCGGCTGGAAGACGACGGTCAGCAGGAAGCCGAAGAGGATCTGCACGCCCGTCTGGGCCACCCGGACCTCCTGGATGAGCTCGCCCCACATCCGGTCGGCCCGCTCCTCCTCGGTCTCGTCGCGCCCCCTGCGCCGTCCCTCCTGCATCATGCGGTGTGGGTAACCGGCCGGACGCTCGTTCAAACGGTCGGCCCCGCCGGGTGCTACCAGCGCTGCTCGACCTGGTCCTTGATCCGGCGCTCGTACAGGTCACGGATCGCGGTGAACGTCTCCTCGGGCACCGGCGGGAGCTTGGCGGCGGCCGCGTTGGCGCGGGCCTGCTCCGGGGTGCGGGCGCCAGGGATGACCGTGGTCACGCCGGGCTGCTCAATGATCCAGCGCAGGGCCAGCTGCGCCGGGGTCCAGCCCTCGGGGGCGAGCGCGGCGAACTCGGCGGCTGCCTCGACGCCGGCCGCGTAGTCGACGCCGGAGAAGGTCTCGCCCTGGTCGAAGGCCTCGCCGTGCCGGTTGTAGGTGCGGTGGTCGTCGGCCGCGAAGACCGTGTCCTTGGTGTACTTGCCCGACAGCAGGCCGGAGGCGAGGGGCACGCGCGCGATGATGCCGACGCCCGCCTCCCGCGCGGCCGGGAGCACCCCGTACAGGGGCTTCATGCGGAACGGGTTGAGGATGATCTGCACGCTCGCCACGTTCGGCCGGGCGATCGCGGTCAGCGCCTCGGCGCAGGTCTCCACGCTCACGCCGTACGCCGCGATGCGTTCCTCCGCCACCAGGGTGTCGAGGGCGTCGAACACCTCGCCCGAGGAGTAGACGGGGGTGGGCGGGCAGTGCAGCTGCACCAGGTCGAGGCGGTCGACGCCAAGGTTGCGGCGGGACCGGTCGTTCCAGGCGCGGAAGTTGTCCAGGACGTAGTTCTCGGGGATCTGCTCGACCCGGCGGCCCATCTTGGTGCCCACCAGCACATGCAGATCGGGCCGGCCGCTCAGGAAGGCGGCGATGGTCGACTCGCTGCGCCCGTCGCCGTACACGTCGGCCGTGTCGAAGAAGGTGACCCCCGACTCGGCGGCCGCCTCCAGGACGGACAGGGCCTCCTTGTCGTCCACCTCGCCCCAGTCGGCGCCCAGCTGCCATGTGCCGAGCCCGACGACCGATGCCCGCTGACCCGACCTGCCCATCACGCGTTCGTCCATGGCGTCAGTGTGTCATCCGGACCGGCATCCTGCGGAACAGGTCGCTCCGGCGGGAAGCCTGTGAGTTTTTCACCCACACGGGTGATAGGGGTCGACGAAAGGGCTGCTGCCGTAAAGCGGCCCTTAGCGTGAGTCCGTGATCGATCGTCCAGTGAGCAACTTCCCTTCGCCAAGCGGTGGTTCGGCCCCTGTCAGCCGCCGCGGCTTCCTGCGCACCGCCGCCGCGCTGGCTGCCGTACCCGTGCTGGTGGCAGCCGATCCCGCCCTCGCCGCGGCCGAACTCCCGCAGTTTCCGGCCGAGGTGGCGCTCTACCGCTCGGCGTACCGCAACTGGGTGGGCGAGATCACCGCAGACGGGCTGTGGGCCTGCGCGCCGACCACCCCAAAGCAGGTGCTCTCCGTCGTCAACTGGGCGTGGCGCAGCGGGTGGCGGGTGCGCGCGCGGGGCCGCTCGCACGGCTGGTCACCGCTGACGATCACCGAGGGCACGACCGGGGACACCCCCGTCCTGCTGGTCGACACCGCGCCCCGGCTGACCGGTCTGGCACTGGACTCCGCGTCGGCGGTACGGGCCGGCGCGGGTGTCACGATGGAGGCCCTGCTCACCTTCCTGGAGGAGCACGGTCTCGGCCTCACCGCCACGCCCGCGCCCGGAGATCTGACGCTCGGCGGCGCCCTGGCGATCGACGCGCACGGCACCGCCGTTCCGGCCGACGGCGAGCGCCCGCCGGCCGGGACGACGTACGGCTCGCTGAGCAACCGGGTGCTGGAACTGACGGCCGTGGTGTGGGACGAGGGCAGCGGGGCCTACGTCCTGAGGACCTTCCGCCGTGCGGAGGCGGACTGTGCGGCGCTTCTCACCCACCTCGGCCGGTCCTTCGTCATCGAGGTGGTCCTGCGGGTCGGCCCGGACAGCAGCCTGCGCTGTGTCAGCCGCACCGACATCCCGGCCGGCGAACTGTTCGCGGCCCCGGGCTCCGGCGGGCGCACCCTGGACACGTTCCTGCGGCGCTCGGGCCGCGTCGAGGCGATCTGGTTCGCCTTCACCGAGCACCCGTGGCTGAAGGAGTGGAGCGTCGCCCCGGTCAGTCCGCTCACCTCACGGCACGTCACCTCGCCGTACAACTACCCCTTCTCCGACAACGTACCGACCGTCGTGGCCGACCTGGCGGGGCGGATGGTCGCGGACGCGGCCTGGTACCTGGCGCCGGTGCTCGGCGGCGCACAGCTCGACGCGGCCTCCCTCGGGCTGGCGGCCACGCTGTCCGCCGATCTGTGGGGGCCGTCGAAGAACACCCTGCTGTACGTGCGGCCGACCACCCTGCGGGTGACGGCCAACGGGTACGCGGTTCTGACGGCGCGCGCAGAAGTTCAGCGCGTGGTGCACGAGTTCACCAGCCACTACCGCGAGCGGCTCGCCGCGTACGCGGCGCAGGGCCGCTTCCCGGTCAACGGCTCGGTGGAGATCCGGGTGACCGGGCTGGACGACCCGGCGGACTCCGGCGTCGAGGGCGCCCGCGCCCCGCTGCTGTCCGCGCTGCGGCCGAGCGGGGCCCGCCCCGAGTGGGACACCGCGGTCTGGCTGGACGTGCTGACCCTGCCGGGGACTCCGTACGCGGAAGCGTTCCTGCGCGAGCTGGAGCGGTTCCTGCTCGGCACCTACGACGGCGGGTACGCCCTCGCGCGCGTGGAGTGGTCCAAGGGCTGGGCGTACACCGAGGACGCCGTCTGGAGCGACGCGCAGGTGCTGGGCACGGCCGTGCCCGGCTCGTTCGAGGCGGGCGTGTGGGAGCAGGCGGTCGAGGTTCTCGACCGCCTGGACCCGCACCGGGTGTTCGGCAACGGCTTCCTCGACCGTCTCCTGCGCTGACCAGGGTCTGTCCGGCGGATCAGGCAGGTTCCAGGCAACGGTGCCTCATCAGCGCGCTTCCGGCAGGATCCGCCGGACCGGCCCTAGACGTCGAAGTAGTGCCCCGCGTCGAGGTCCGCGAGGAGGCCGGGCTCGCGCGGCTCCCAGCCGAGGAGCCTGCGGGTCAGCGCGCTCGACGTCGGGTTGTCGACGCCGGCGAACCGGCCGAGCCAGCCGAAGTGGTCCTCGGCCTGTTCGGCGGGCACGCTGCCGACGGGCACACCGAGATGCCGGCCGATGACCGCGGCGATGTCCCGGAAGGGCACTCCTTCCTCGTCGTTCGCGTGCAGCCGGGTGCCGGCCGGCGCGGACTCCAGGGCCAGCCGGTACAGGCGGGCCGCGTCCAGCCGGTGGACGCCCGGCCAGCGGTTGGTGCCGTCGCCGAGGTAGGCCGCCACGCCCTTCTCCCGGGCGATGTCGATCAGGCGCGGCACGAAGGCGTGGTCGCCCCGGCCGTGCACGGAGGCGGCGAGCCGCACCAGGGACACGCGCACCCCGCGCTCGGCCAGCGCGAGCGCGGCCTGCTCCGACGCGGTCCGGTGCAGGCCCGGGGCGGGCCCGTCCGCCTCGGTGATCACACCCTCCGCCCGGGCGATCGCCGTGCCGGAGGTGACCAGGAAAGGCTTGTGGGAGCCGGCCAGGGCGGCGCCGATCGCCTCGATGGCGCGCAGGTCGGTGGCGCCCGCGGCGTAGATGTCGGTGAAGTCGTGGATGAAGGCCAGGTGAACGACGCCGTCGGCCGCGGCCGCGGCGCGGGCCAGGCCTTCGGGGTCGTCCAGGCTGCCGCGGTGCGCCCCGGCTCCCGCCGACTTCAGCGAGGCCTCCGCCTCGTCCGAGCGGGCGAGGCCGACGACCTCGTGACCTGCGGCGACGAGTTCGGGAACCACGGCGGAACCGATGAACCCCGTGGCACCGGTGACGAAAACACGCATGCTCGATGTACTCCTCGGCTGCTGGGCGGAAGTCACTCCATCGTTGGTGCGCGGCCGGACCCGCGTCCAAAGCCTGTTTCGCATGACGCAATGCAAAGCAGGCATCACCACAGGTCAACCCGGCTCTGTGCATTCGGGTGAGGCTCGCACGGCAGTACGCTCGAGGCATGACCGACTCGGCCGCCCACGCGGATCTCGATCTTCGGCTGGTGCGGTACTTCACCGTCGTCGCCGAGCACCGGCACTTCGGGCGCGCCGCCACCGCCCTGCACATCACGCAGCCCTCCCTGAGCCGCCAAGTGCGGCGCCTGGAGCAGGCGTTGGGTGCCCGGCTGCTCGACCGCACCCCGCAGGGCACCCGGCTCACCGAGGCCGGCGAGGTCTTCCTGCCCCGGGCCAGGGCGCTGCTGCGCGCCGCGTCCCAGGCCGGCGCCCTCGCCCGGGCCGCCGCCGCGCCCAGCCGCATCACCGTCGGATTCACCACCGGCGTGTTCGTCACCCCGGCCGCGCGCGACCTGCGGCGCAGGTTCCCGGACGCCGACGTACGGACCGCGCATCTGCGCTGGCAAGAGGCGCGGGAGGCGCTGCTCGGCCACCGTGTGGACGCCCTTGTGGCCCGGCTGCCGTTCGCCACCGAGGGGCTGCGGGTGACGGTCCTCTACGACGAACCGCGCGTCGTGGTCGTCCCGCTCGACCACCGGCTGGCCAGCAAGGAGTCGGTCACCGTGGACGACATCGCCGACGAGCCCCTGCCCCGGGTCCCGGACCGGCTGTGGGACGCGTTCTGGCGCATCGACCCCCGGCCGGACGGCAGCCCGGCTCCCGACGGCCCGTACGTGGACGACCTGGAGGACAAGTTCGAACTCGTCGCCTCCGGGCAGGCGGTGGCGATCGCGGCGGGGGTCCCCGGCATCCCCATCCGCCCCGGCCTCACCGCGATCCCCCTGCACGGCGTCGAACCGAGCCATGTCGCGCTGGCGACCCGCGCGGGCGACAACCGCCGCCTGCTCACGGCGTTCCGCAGGTGCGCGGAGGCGCTGCTGACCGGCCCCGAGGCCGGGGGGTGACTCAGGTACCGGGCGTCAGCTGTTCCTGTACGGCGGGGCCGTAGCGGTCGGCGATGGTGTCGAGGTCGCTCGCGCGCAGGTGCGGTCCGCGCGCGATGCCGTACATGACGCCGAGGCCGACGAGGGCCGCGACGGCGAGCTCGGCGCGCAGGCCCGCGTCGGGGCCGGTGAGCCGGCCGGCCAGGCGTTCGGTGACCTGGGCGCGGAAGTTGGCGCGCAGGACGTCGCCGTGGTCGCCGTGCAGGGGCGCGAAGGCGATGCGCAGCAGCGGGTCGGTGCCGCGCTCGCGCTGGCTGGCCAGCACATGGCGGACCATGTGGCGGCCCAGCTGGGCCAGGGGCGCGGCGAGCAGGTCGTCCGCATCGGTGTCGAAGGACATCACGCGGGCGAAGAGAGCGTCCTTGTTGCCGAAGTACTTCAGGATCAACGGCGGGCTGACACCGGCCCGTTCGGCGACCGCCTTGAGGGTGATGTCGGCGTGCGCGTGCCGGGCCAGGAGATGGCGGGCGGCCTTGAGGATGGCCGCCTTGGTGGCCTCGGCGTCACGGCGTGCGGGGGCGGGCTCCGCGGGGACGGGTGGGGTGGTCACGCTCCTCATGCTCCCTCCATCGCCTCGTCGCGGGCGCCCCGGGTGGCTTTCCGGGCGCGCCGCGCGTGTGCGGCGGGCTCGTCGCCCGGGATGGACAGGGCCGCGGCGCAGGCGGCGAGGGCGACCGCGCCCGCCATCGCGAACGCCAGCAGATAGCCGTGCAGCGTGGGCACCGGGACGGCGGCGACGGCGGCGCTGGAGACAGCCTGGCCGATGGTGCGCATCAGGACGTTGACGCCGTTGGCCGAGGCCGTCTGGCCGGCCGGGACGGCGCGCAGGATCAGCGTCGGCAGCGCGGAGTAGGCGAGGGTGGTGCCGGTCGCCACCACCGTGGCGCCCAGGATGATCATCCACAGGTCGCGGCTGTCGGCGATGCGGACCGCGTACCCGCAGGCGATGACGGCGGCGCCGAGGGCGAGGGTGATGCGCGGGCCGCGCGCGGCCGAGATACGGGCGGACAGCGGCGAGAGGAGCAGCATGGTGACGCCGCCGGGCAGCAGGCACAGGCCGGTGGCGACGATCGAGAGACCCAGGCCGTACCCGGTGGCCTTCGGCGCCTGCACCAGCTGGGCGGTCACGAGCGAGTTGGCGTAGAAGGCGAACCCGGTGAGCAGGGCCGCCACATGGGACAGTCCGACCCTCGGCCGGGTGACCAGGCGCAGGTCGACCAGTGGCCGCTCGGCGCGCAGTTGCTGCCACCACCACAGGGCGAGGACCACGGTGGCCGCGAGGAACAGCCCGAGGATCCGGGGGCTGCCCCAGCCCCACTGACCGCCCTGGGAGACGCCGAGCAGCAGACATATCAGCCCGGCGGCCAGGCCCAGCGCGCCGAGGACGTCGAAGCGGCCCGGCTCCCGCACCGGCGACTCCCCGACCGCCCACCACGTGGCCGTCACGCCCAGCCCGCCCAGGGCGCTGGTCAGCCAGAACATGGTGTGCCAGTCGGCGTACTGGACGACGAGGGCGGCGAGCGGCAGGCCGAGGGCGGCGCCGATGCCGACCGTGGAGCTCATCAGGGCCACCGCCGAGCCCCGGCGCTCGGGCGGGAGTTCGTCGCGCAGGATGCTGATCGACAGCGGGACGACGGAGGCGGCGGCGCCCTGGAGGGCGCGGGCGGTGATGAGCACGCCGATGTCGGAGGAGAGGGCGCACATCACCGAGCCGGCGGTCATCAGGGCAAGGGCGGCGGTGAGGACCCGGCGCTTGCCGTACATGTCGCCGGCCCGGCCGAGCACGGGGGTGAGCACGGCTCCGGACAGCAGGGTGGCGGTGACCAGCCAGGAGACGGTGGCGGCCGATGCGCCGGTCAGCCGGGGCAGGTCCGGCAGGAGCGGGACGACCACGGTCTGCATGACCGCCATGAGGATGCCGCCCGACGCCAGCACGGGGATGGTGAGGCGGTCCCGCAGCCGGGGCGCGGGGGTGCCGGTGAGGGGCGGCTGGGACATCGGGTCCGGCTGGTCCATCGGCGCTCCTGCGGGCGGCACGAAACGAGGTGAATAACAATTCACCCTAGCGGGGTGAATGCGCATTCACCAATGGTTTCCCGGGCCCGACCTGAGGGAAGGCGGGCTCCGGCGGGAGCCGGGGAACGATGTCGTCGTCGTTGACGAAGGGCGGGCCCGGTGCCGCGGAGCACCACCGCGAGGACCGGCCGGGCTTCCCGATCACGCCAGTCTGGCGCGGTGACCGGCGCCACTCGGGCGGAACCGGGCCGCGAAAGATCACCGGAATCCCGGGCGCCCCGGCAAGGAATTTCCCGTTCCGTAGCAGATGAGCCCTTCATCACAGCAAGATCATCCTGGTTCAATCTTGCACGACATTTGGTTAATTGTCCGGATCACAGCCAACCGGTTACGGGCGATTTCTTCCCCTCCGGGACGGCCCTGTAGGCATGCGGAGTCACCACTCGAACACCCGCACAGGAGAACACGCATGCCCGAACTCACCCGGCGCCGCGCGCTCACCGCGGCGGCCGCCCTCGCCGCCACGGCCTCGGCCGCCACGCTCGTCGCACCCGGCGCATCGGCCGCCGAGCACATGCACGGCTCCCCGGATTCCTTCGACGAGGTCTACAAGGGCCGCCGAATACAGGGCCGGCCGTCGGGCATGGGCGGTCACCACCACGGACACGGCGCCGGATACTCCGTGTCCGTCGACGGGGTGGAGCTGCACGTCATGCAGAACGCCGACGGCACCTGGATCAGCGTCGTCAGCCACTACGCCCCGGTGTCCACGCCACGCGCCGCCGCCCGCGCCGCGGTGGACGAGCTGCAGGGTGCCCCGCTGCTGCCGTTCCCCGCCAACTGACCGCCCCCGCAAGGACATCCGGAGTACCGCGCACATGACCGTACGCAAGAACCAGGCCACCCTGACCGCCGACGAGAAGCGGCGGTTCGTCAGCGCCGTCCTCGAACTCAAGCGCAACGGACGCTACGACGAGTTCGTCCGCACGCACAACGCCTTCATCATGTCCGACACCGACACCGGTGAACGGACCGGGCACCGCTCACCGTCCTTCCTGCCCTGGCACCGCAGATTCCTGCTCGACTTCGAGCGGGCGCTGCAGTCGGTCGACGCCTCCGTCGCCCTGCCGTACTGGGACTGGAGCACCGACCGGACGGTGCGCGCCTCGCTGTGGGCGCCGGACTTCCTCGGCGGCACCGGGCGCAGCTCCGACGGCCGCGTGATGGACGGCCCGTTCGCCGCGGCCGCCGGCAACTGGCCGATGAGCGTGCGCGTGGACGGTCGCACGTTCCTGCGCCGCTCGCTCGGCACCGCCGTGCGCGAGCTGCCGACGCCCGCTGAGGTGGAGTCGGTGCTGGCGATGTCCACGTACGACATGGCGCCGTACAACAGCGGGTCGGACGGTTTCCGCAACCACCTGGAGGGGTGGCGCGGGGTCAATCTGCACAACCGGGTCCATGTGTGGGTCGGCGGGCAGATGGCCACCGGGGTCTCCCCCAACGACCCGGTGTTCTGGCTGCACCACGCCTACATCGACAAGCTGTGGGCCGAGTGGCAGCGCCGGCACCCCGACGCCGGCTATGTGCCGACCGGCGGGACGCCGGACGTGGTGGACCTGAACGAGACGATGAAGCCGTGGAACGACGTGCGTCCGGCGGACCTGCTGGACCACACGAAGTTCTACACGTTCGACGTCTGATCAGGCCTCGGCGGCCCGGCACTCCGGGTGGCCCCAGCCCTGCGCGTTCTTGGCGATGGGCTCGCCGGCGGCGTAGGAGCGGCCGCACAGACAGCGGCCGGGGAACTTCGCCTTGATGGTGCGCGAGGACGCCGCGCCGCCGGTCCGGCCGGGCGCCTTGCGGCGCGGAGCGGCCGCCTTGGGTGTGTCGGGCGACGGCGGCGGCACCGGGGAACCGTGGGCGCTGCCGGCCGCCTCCTGCACCGAGGCGGCCTGGCTGGCGGCGCGGTCGGCGAAGTCGTTCAGCGGGTCGCCGTCGACCTGGTGGGCGGGGACGTAGCGGAACTCGACGGACCGGCCGTCGAGCAGCTCGTCGATGCGGACCACCAGGTCCTGGTTGGCGACCGGCTTGCCGGCGGCCGTCTTCCAGCCGTTGCGCTTCCAGCCGGGCAGCCAGGTGGTGACGGCCTTCATCGCGTACTGGGAGTCCATCCGGATCTCCAGCGGCACGTCCGGGTCGACGGCCGCGAGCAGCCGCTCCAGCGCCGTCAGTTCGGCGACGTTGTTGGTGGCCCGGCCGAGCGGGCCCGACTCCCAGCGGGCCGGGGTCCGCTCGTCGTCCGAGACCACCCACGCCCATCCGGCCGGTCCGGGGTTTCCCTTCGAAGCCCCGTCGCACGCGGCCACCACTCGTTCACGCATGGGGTCGATCATGCCATGACCGCGCGGGCCGCCCCTGCGGCCCCGGTCAGGCCTCGGCGAACGTCGGCATCTCGCCCTCGGTGGTCGTGATGTCGATCACCGAGAAGTTCGCGCCCTGCGGATCACTGAGCGCGGCGAACCGCCCGAAGGGGCTGCTCATGGGCCCGAAGCGCAGCACGGCGCCGAGCTTGGTGGCCCGGGCGACGGCCTCGTCGCAGTGGTCGACGCCGAAGTACACGTTGATGTACGAGGGGACCTCGGGCGGGAACTCGTCGGTCATCCGCATCCGGCCGAGGACCGTGTCGTCACCGATGTTGAAGACCCGGAAGTCGACCCCGTCGTCCTCGAGCTGCTTCGCCGCGTAGGGGAAGACGCTGGTGAGGAACGCGTCCGTCCGCTCGGGCTCGCGGGTGAAGACCTCGGCCCAGTTGTAGGCACCGGGCACCGACGTCGCCTCGAATCCCTCATGGACGCCCGCCTGCCACACCCCGAACACGGCCCCGCCGGGCTCCCGGGCCAGACACATGGTGCCGAACTCGCCGACCTGCATCGGTTCCATGAGCACCTCGCCGCCGTTGTCCCGGATCTTCGCCGCGGTCGCGGCGGCGTCCGGCGAGGCGAAGTACAGGCACCACTGCGACGGTCCTTCCTGGCCGGGCATGGGCGGTACGACGGCGGCCACCGCCTTGCCGTTCGCATAGGCCTGCGTGTAGTTGCCGTACTCCGACGACGACTCGCCGAACGTCCAGCCGAGGACGTCGCCGTAGAAGCTCTTGGCGCCTTCCAGGTCGCTGAACATCGCGTCGGCCCAACAAGGCGTTCCTTCAGGTTGCACGGCCATGGTCCGGACCCTCCCGGTCAGACGGATGTGTCCCCGGACATCACGCTAGTCACCTTGCGGTCGGCCCGCGCGCCGAGCGGTCCCCGGGCGATCAAACCCGGGCGCGGGAGCGGAAGACCGGCGTGCGATCACCGCTCGCGGCGCGCCATGCCTTCACCAACGGGTTTGCACCACGCGGAGATCAAAAGCGCCCCTTTCGCGCTGTACCCGCGGATCACGCGTCCTGTTTGGCTGGTCCGAGCGCACCCGCACCCCGCGCACCACCGACCGATCCGCATCACCCGTGTTCACCTCTCCGCAGGAGGGAATGTGTCCACTCCGGACATCGCCACCGGTTCCGCTGTCGACGAACCCGACCCCGTGCCCTCGGCCGACGGGCAGCTCACCAGTCTGAGCACCCGGGCGGCCCGCCAGCTCACCACCACCACCAAGTCCGAACCTCAGATGCAGGCCATCACCTCGCGATGGCTGCTGAAGAGCCTGCCATGGGTGGACGTCAAGGGAGGCGCCTACCGGGTCAACCGGCGCCTGCAACTGCGGACCGGGCGCGGGCGCGTGCACTTCGAGCAGAACGGCGCCGACGACATCCGGGTCATCCCCGAGACGCTGACCGAGCTGCCGATCCTGCGCGGCTATCCCGACATCGAGGTACTGCGGGAGATCGCCGGCCGCTTCCAGCCCCGCGAGGTGCGCGCCGGTCAGGTGCTGTTCGAGGCGGGCCAGCCCGTGACGGAGGCGTACCTGGTCGTCCACGGCCGGTTCACCCGCTACACCTCCGGCAAGTACGGCGACGAGGAGATCACCGGGGTCGTCACCGACGGCGACCAGATGGGCGACGAGGCGGTGGGCCAGACCGACCCGCTGTGGCTGGCCTCGGTGCGGGCCGAGACCGCCGGTGTGGTGCTCGCGCTGCCCTGGGCCGTCGTGGAGGAGTTCACCGAGCGGGTGCCGTCCCTCGCCGCGCATCTCCAGGCGTATGTCGAGCGGCAGAGCAAGCCCATGAACCGCAAGGGCGAGGCCGAGGTGCCGGTGCACGCCGGCCATGTCGGCGAGCCCACCCTGCCCGGCGGCTTCGTGGACTACGAACTCGCCCCGCGTGAATACGAGTTGTCCCTCACCCAGACCGTGCTGCGGGTGCACACCCGGGTCGCCGACCTCTACAACCACCCGATGGACCAGACCCAGCAGCAGCTCCGGCTCACGGTCGAGGAGATCCGCGAGCGCCAGGAGTGGGAGCTGGTCAACAACCGGGAGTTCGGGCTTTTGCACAACGTCGACTACGGCCAGCGGATCAGCACCTTCACCGGCCCGCCGACCCCGGACGACATGGACGAACTGCTCTCCATGCGGCGCAAGACGAAGGTCTTCCTCGCCCATCCCAAGGCGATCGCGGCTTTTTTCCGACAATGCAACCGGCGTGGCCTGGTTCCCGGCACCGTGAGCGTGGACGGCCACGAGGTACCGGCGTGGCGCGGTGTGCCGATCTTCCCCTGTGGCAAGATCCCGATCAGCGACGACCACACCAGCAGCATCATCGCCCTGCGCACCGGCGAGGCCGACCAGGGGGTCATCGGCCTCTACCAGACCGGCATCCCGGAGGAGCATCAGCCGGGCCTGAACGTCCGGTTCATGGGCATCGACTCTGCCGCGATCGTCAACTACCTAGTGACCGCGTACTACTCGCTGGCCATCCTCGTGCCCGACGCGGCCGGGATTCTGGAGAACGTCCAGGTCGGCCGGCTCCCCGAATGACCGCCTGGAGCATCCCATGACCACAACAGCGACCGCCTACCAGCTGCCCGGTCCCCCGAACCTCGCCCAGAGCCTGCGGGCCCGCCGGCGCACCGGAGCGATCCCGGGACTGCTGTACCGCCCCGCGGTGCCCGCCGACCCGGAGAAGGCGGCCGAGATCGACCGCCGCCTGGAGACCTGGGCCCGGGACCTGGACCTGTTTCCCGCGTCCTGGAACGGGGACTTCTCCGGCTTCCAGTTCGGCCGGGCGGTCGTACTCCAGCATCCGGGCGGCCTCGACCTGGACCGGCTCACCGCCGCGGGGAAGCTGCTGCTCGCCGAGAACATCGTCGACTCCTGCTACTGCGAGGAGGACGAGGGCCGGGGCGGATCCCGGCGCGGTCTGGGCGGCCCGCTGATCATCGCCCAGTCGGCGCTCGACCCCTACCACGGCGTCCCGGAGGTGGAGGCCGAGTGGCGCGAGGGCATCCAGGCCGACGGTCCGCTGCGCTCGTACCACTTCGCCCTCGAGGACTACGCGACCTTCGCCACGCCCAGCCAGACCGACCGGTTCGTCCAGGACATCGCCCGGCTGCACATGGGCTATCTGGGCGAGGCCGCCTGGATGGAGACGAAGTACGTGCCGCAGGTCTGGGAGTACCTGGTGATGCGGCAGTTCAACAACTTCCGTCCCTGTCTGACGCTCGTCGACGCCGTGGACGGCTACGAACTGCCCGCGCAGGTCTACGCCCGCCCCGAGATCCAGCGGATCACCGCCCTGGCCAGCAACGCCACCACGCTGGTCAACGACCTGTACTCCTTCACCAAGGAGCTGGCCAGCGACCCCACCCACCTCAATCTGCCGCAGGTCGTCGCCGCCAACGAAGGGTGCGGGCTGAAGGCCGCGTACCTGAAGTCCGTCGAGATCCACAACCGGATCATGGAGGCCTTCGAGGAGGAGTCGGCCCTGCTGTCCGCGACCTCGCCCCTCGTGGGGCGCTATGCCCAGGGGCTCGCCGCCTGGGTGTCCGGCAACCACGAGTGGCACTCCACCAACACCCACCGCTATTACCTGCCCGACTACTGGTAGGCGCCCTGCTCCGCGGAACTCCGCCCAGGGTCAAGACCGTCACACGCGTCTCGAGGAGTCACCTTTGACGACCGTCCCCGTCGCCCGGACCGCACCCGCTCCGGTGCCGGCTCAGTCCATCTACCAGAGCCGCGTCGCGGACTACTGGAACGCCGAGGAGAACCCGGTCAACCTGGAACTCGGGAAGATCGACGACCTGTACCACCACCACTACGGCATCGGAGCCGCCGACCTGTCGGTGCTCGACGAGCCCGACGCGGAGCTGCGCCGGGAGGCCATCACCACCGAGCTGCACCGGCTGGAGCACGCCCAGGCCGAGCTGCTCGCCGCCCACCTCGGGCCGCTCTCCCCCGCCGACCGGGTCTTCGACGCCGGCTGCGGGCGCGGCGGCGGCAGTGTCGTGGCGCATCTGCGCCACGGCTGCCACGCCGACGGCGTCACGATCTCCGCGAAGCAGGCCGACTTCGCCAACGAGCAGGCGCGCAGGCGCGGCATCGACGGCAAGGTGCGCTATCACCACCGCAACATGCTCGACACCGGCTTCACGTCGGGCGCGTACGCGGCGTCGTGGAACAACGAGTCCACGATGTACGTCGAGCTGGACGTGCTGTTCGCCGAGCACGCCCGGCTGCTGCGCCGCGGCGGCCGGTACGTGGTGATCACCGGCTGCTACAACGACACCTACGGGCAGGCCTCCCGCGAGGTCTCGCTGATCAACGCGCACTACATCTGCGACATCCATCCGCGGTCGGCGTACTTCCGCGCGATGGCCCGCAACCGGCTGGTGCCCGTGCACGTCCAGGACCTGACGGAGGCGACCATCCCGTACTGGGAACTGCGCCGGGAGGCGGACCACCTGGTCACGGGCATCGAGGAAACCTTCCTGTCGGCGTACCGCAACGGCAGCTTCCAGTACCTGCTCATCGTGGCCGACCGGGTCTGACCGCCGGCAGGCGGGGGCGGTGTCCCGGACACCGCCCCCGATATTTCGTTCGACAGCGGGGGCGGCAGGGCCGTTGGATGGCGCCGATGTGTGCTGTGAAGATGCGTGCGGACGAGGTCGACATCGATGCCCCGCTGGTCGGCAGGCTGGTCGCCCGGCGGTTTCCCGAGTGGGC
Source organism: Streptomyces cellostaticus (assembly GCF_001513965.1). Classification (GTDB taxonomy): domain Bacteria; phylum Actinomycetota; class Actinomycetes; order Streptomycetales; family Streptomycetaceae; genus Streptomyces; species Streptomyces cellostaticus. The sequence continues at coordinate 73,469 of NZ_KQ948021.1, forward strand.
GTCACTGCCCGTGCGGCGCCTTGCGTCCTCGGGTACGGAGAACGCGATGTTCCGCCTGGGGACGGACCTGGTGGTACGGCTTCCCCGGCATCCCGGCGCCGTCGCGGACGTGGCGCACGAGCAGCGCTGGCTGCCCCGCCTCGGAGCGCTGCTGCCGGTGGCCACGCCCGAACCGGTGGGCTTCGGCGAGCCGGACGAGGACTTCCCGTGGCCCTGGTCGGTGTACCGGTGGCTGGACGGGCACAATCCGGTCGCCGGGGCCGTGGCGGAGCCGGAGCGGCTGGCCGAGGAGCTGGGGGCCTGCGTGTCCGCGCTGCGCCGGCTCGACCCGCAGGACGGGCCGCCGGCGCACCGGGGCGTCCCGCTCACGACCCGGGACGCGCCGACCCGCGCGGCCCTGGAGCAGCTGGCCGGCCGGATCGACACGGACACCGTGACGTCACTGTGGGAACAGGCGCTGCGCGCCCCGGATCACGCCGGGTCGCCGGCCTGGCTGCACGGCGACCTGTCCCCCGGGAACGTGCTGGTCGCCGGGGGACGGCTGAGCGCCGTGATCGACTTCGGCTGTGCCGGGACCGGTGATCCCGCCGTGGACCTGATCGTGGCCTGGAACCTGCTGCCGGCGACCGCCCGGGACATCTTCCGCGAGGCCGTGGGCGCGGGCGAGGCCGAGTGGGCGCGGGGACGGGGCTGGGCGCTGTCGATCTCGCTGATCCAGCTGCCGTACTACTGGCACACCAATCCGGCGCTGGCGGAGAACTCCCTGCATGTGATCGCCGAGATCCTCGCCGAGGCCGGGTGATGCCGGCTTCGCCGGCGTGCTACTCGCCCGCGTACGCCTTCTCCAGCTCGGCGATGTCGAGCTTGCCCATGCCCAGCAGGGCGCGGGTGGTCCGCGCGGCCTTCTCCGGGTCCGGGCCGCCGATCATGTCGGCCAGGCGGTCGGGTACGACCTGCCAGGAGACGCCGTACTTGTCCTTGAGCCAGCCGCAGGGGCCGGGCTCGCCGCCGTTCTCGGTGAGCTTCGTCCAGTAGTAGTCGATCTCCTCCTGGTCCTCGCAGAAGATCTGGAAGGAGATCGCCTCGTTGAACGTGAACTCGGGGCCGCCGTTGAGCGCGACGAACCTGTGGCCGTTGGCCGTGAACTCGACGGTCAGCACGGTGCCGGCGGGGCGGGGGGCGCCCTCGGGGTAGTGGGCGACCCGGCCGATGCTGGAGTTCTTGAAGACGGACACGTAGTGGTCGGCGGCCTCCTCGGCCTGGTCGTCGAACCAGAGACACGTGGTGAATCCGTGCGTGGTCATGAGCACCTCCCGGAGCGTGGAACGCGGTCACCCGTATCGACCGATCCTCGCGGCGAAACTCATCGGCCGGGCCCCGAATTAATCCGTTCGGGTAGTAACGGCCGCGCACTAGCATCCGGGCCATGACCTCTTCGCCTGCCGAGAGCATCCAGCCCTTCCGACTGTCGGTCCCCGAGAGCGACCTGGACGACCTGTACGACCGCCTCGACCGCACCCGCTGGCCGGAGGGGCTGCCCGGGGTGGGCTGGGCGTACGGGGTGGCGCCCGAGTACCTGCGGGAGCTCGTGCGGTACTGGCGGCACGAGTACGACTGGCGTGCGGCCGAGGCGCGGCTGAACGAGTGGCCGCAGTTCACGACCACGATCGACGGGGCGAACGTGCACTTCGCGCACGTCCGCTCGCCGGAGCCGGACGCCACCCCGCTGATCATCACGCACGGCTGGCCGGGTTCGATCGTGGAGTTCCTGGACGTCGTCGGGCCGCTCGCCGACCCGGCGGCCCACGGCGGGGATCCGGCCGACGCGTTCCACGTCGTGGTGCCGAGCATCCCCGGGTTCGGGCTGTCCGGGCCCACGACGGAGACTGGCTGGGAAGCGGGCCGGGTCGCCGACGCGTGGGCCGAACTGATGGGACGTCTCGGCTACGAGCGGTTCGGCGCGCAGGGCGGCGACTGGGGCGCGGGAATCTCCCGCGAGCTGGGCCGCGCCCATCCCGACCGGGTGATCGGCGTCCACCTCAACCTGCTGCCGGGCGCGCAGGCGACCAGCGAGCCCACCGAGGCGGAACTGGCGGCGCTCGGCCCCGAGGAGCGGGAGCGCACGCTCACCTCGTGGCGCCGCTGGTCCGCCTGGATGGACGACGCGTCGGCGTACGCCCTGCTGCACTCCACCCGGCCGCAGACCCTGGCCTACGCGCTCACGGACTCGCCGGTCGGCCAACTCGCCTGGATCATCGAGAAGTTCCGGGAGTGGACGGACTCCGAGGAACTGCCCGAGGAGGCGGTCGACCGGGATCAGCTGCTGACCAACGTGATGCTGTACTGGCTGACCGGGACCGCCGGTTCGTCCGCCCGGATCTACTACGAGCGTGCGCACGCCGCGGGCCGGGGGGCCGCGCCCGCCGAGCCGTCCACGGCACCGACCGCTCTGGCGGTGTTCCCCGCCGAGCTGCAGATCCCGCTGCGGCACAGGGCAGACCGCACGGAGAACATCGTCCGCTGGACGGAGTTCGACCGGGGAGGGCACTTCGCGGCCATGGAGGAACCGGACCTGCTGGTCGGCGACGTCCGGGCCTTCTTCCGGCAGCTGCGCGAGAAGGGCGTCGGCTGACGGTGTCTCAGGCCGCCAGGCACAGCCCGTTGTACGGCCCCCGGTGCTGCGGTGCTGCGGCCGTCCGGCGGACCGCAGCGGTCTGCCGGGTCAACTCGCTGCCGGTGAGCGACAGCAGGTCGCCGAGGCCAAGGCCCAGGGCGTGGGCGGCGGCCGCGAGGACCTCCGAGGAGGCCTCCTTGCGGCCGCGCTCGATCTCGGACAGGTAGGGCAGCGAGATCCGGGCCGCGTCGGCCACGTCCCTGAGCGTGCGCTCCTGCGCCAGCCTCTCCCGGCGCAGCACCTCACCGACCAGATCCCGCCAAAGGGGCTCCCTGGGCGCCGGCTCAGGGGCGCCCGGCCGGGCGGGCCGAGGGCGCAGCGGGATCACACGGGTTTCGTTGCTCACCTGGTTGCTCACCCGGTCAGCCTAGGCGAGGGCATCGCCGTCATGCCTGGACAACGCCGATTTCCCGCCGGTCGGGCCGGAGGTGCATGCGTCGCGTCACCGGGGGTACGCGCCGGGTGAGCTCGCAGCGGACAGGCATGGGAGCCCGGATGCCGGGTACTCGGCGCACGCATCCCGAGCAGGGATCGGACGCGCAGAGGCCGCAGCGGCAGCCGTCGAACCGTGACTTTCAGGGGAGAGGTAATGAACACCGCCGGGATCCGGTCACAAGCAGAGGTCGTCGACAAGACCGAGCAGGACAGGACGGGCGAGGGGCCACTGCCTGGCATCGCGGACCCGGCGACCGTCGCGCCGCGTGACGCGCGGGAGCTGTCCCGCCAGTTCTTCCGGCGGATGGCCGAGCTGGAGGAGGGCACGCACGAGTACCAGTACGCGCGCAACACCCTCATCGAGATGAACATGTCGCTCGTGCGGTTCGCGGCCGGACGGTTCCGGGGCCGCGGCGACGACATGGAGGACATCGTCCAGACCGGCATGATCGGTCTGATCAAGGCCATCGACCGGTTCGAGCTGTCGCGCGAGGTCGAGTTCACCTCCTTCGCGCTGCCGTACATCTTGGGCGAGATCAAGCGGTTCTTCCGCGACACCACCTGGGCGGTGCACGTGCCGCGGCGGCTGCAGGAGCTGCGCGTGGAACTGGCCAAGGCACGCGAGGAGCTGGCCAGCCGGCTGGACCGGGATCCGACGGTCGCCGAACTGGCGACGCTCATGAACATCTCCGCGGGCGAGGTGGTCGAGGCCCAGCTCGCCTCCAACGGGTACAACTCCGCGTCCCTGGACGCCGCGCTCACCGGAGACGGCCCCGAGGACGGCGAGGCGGTGCTCGCCGACTTCATCGGCGTGGAGGAGGAGGGCCTGCGGCTCGTCGAGGACTTCCACGCACTCGCTCCGCTCATGGCCGAACTCAGCGACCGCGACCGGCAGATCATCCACCTGAGGTTCGTCGAGGAGGCCACCCAGGCGGAGATCGGGGAGCGGCTCGGCTGCTCCCAGATGCACGTCTCCCGGCTGATCAAGCGGATCATCATGCGGCTGCGCCGGGGAATGCTCGGCGAACTCGGCTGCGCCTGAGGCCTGGGCTCACGGTTTCAGCGGGACCCTGGCGCGCACGCGCTTGCCGACCGGCACCCGTTCCACGGTCACCTCGGCGGACAGGGCATGCACGATCTCCAGGCCGTGCCGGCCGACGCGATCGGGGTTCTTCGGGAACCGGCGGGGCAGGGCCACGCTGCTGTCGTAGACGGCCACCGTCACCGCACTGTCCGTGCCCTCCAGCTCCAGGATGTACGGGCCGCTGCTGTGCCGGTCGGCGTTGGTGACCAGCTCGCTCACGACGAGCAGCAGCTCACCGTCGGCCCGGCTGTCGATGACGGCACACCACTCGGTCCTCAGTCGCTGCAGGAACCGGGCCGCGAAGGCCCGTGCGTCGGCGATGCATCCGGGTTCGCCGGTGTAGTGCGCCGCGCGTCGCAGCGGCTCCACGGGTACGTCGAAGCCAGTCGGTATCACTGCCCCGCCCAGGTGGTCGGTCATGCGTGTCTCTCTCGGAAGCCGGTCCGGTCGATCCCTGTTGCACCAGTCCTCGTACCCCGAGCACGGCCCGGCAGTCCCTGGTTGCACCGCTCACTGCGCCCTGGGCCCGTCTCCGACGGCTACTGCTTCTGGTGCTGGTTCTGGTGCTGGTTCTGGTTCTGCTGCTGGTTCTGGTTCTGGTTCTGCTGCTGGTTCTGGTTCTGCTGCTGGTTCTGGTTCTGGTTCTGCTGCTGGTTCTGCTGATTCTGGTCCTGCGGCTTCGCCGGCTTCTGCGGCTCGCCGGGCTTCTGCTGCTTGTTCTGGTCCTGCTTGTTCTGGTCCTGCTTCTGCTGATCCTGCTTGTTCTGGTTCTGGTCCTGCTTCTGCTGATCCTTCTTCTGCTGGTCCTGCTTGTTCTGGTCCTGCTTGTTCTGGTCCTGCTTGTTCTGGTTCTGCTGGTTCTGGTTCTGCTGGTT
>NZ_KQ948021.1:78561-396815 GCF_001513965.1 Streptomyces cellostaticus
CTGGTTCTGCTGGTTCTGCTGGTGCTGGTTCTGCTGGTTCTGCTGCTGCTCGTGGTCGTGCTTGCCCGGATTCTGCGGGTTCTGCGGCTTCTGCGGATTCTGCGGCTCGCCCGGCTTCTGCTGCTGCTCGTGGTCGTGCGGCTTCCCGGGCTTGTGCGGCTCGCTCGGCTGCCACGGGGCCTGCGGCGGTTGGACGTGCTGGTCGTGGCGGCCGGTGTCGCCGGTGTGACGGTGGAACCAGTCGTCGCGGTGGGTGTCGTAGACCACGAAGACCTTGACAACGATGGGCGCGGGCACCACTACGACGAGCTTCGAGGGTTGGTACGACGCCCAGTGGTCCCCGGTCGGCTGCAGGGCGATGTGCTGGGCGACCGGCGGGGTGAGGGGGTTGCCGCAGGCGCAGCGGACCCGGGGCACGCCGTGCCCGTCGACCAGAACGGCGGTGCCCGCCTGGAGGACCGCCTGGTAGCTGGTGGGCGCGCCGTCGCGGTAGCCGTGGTTGGTGACACGGGTGTCCGAGCGCAGCTGAACAGAGGTCAGCGAGCGCAGATAGGCGGGAACGCCCGAGGCCCTGACGCCGGCCACGGTGGCGAACGCCCCGCTCTTGGCCGGGTCGGCCTGGAGTGCCTTGATCTGCTTCTCGACGTCGCAGCTGGATGTTTTCTGAGTGCCCCCGTACAGGCCCGGCGTCCCGCCGTCCACGCCTTGCACCTGGCTGATCGCCCCGGAGGAAGCGCCGGGTGTGGGGGACGTCCCTTGCGGGACTGAACCCTCCTTCACCGTCGAGTCCGTATAGGGGTCGGGGCCCTTGTTGGCCGCGGACTGGAGGAACACCTCGCCGCCCTTGGCCGTACCGCCGCCGCCGAAGCGGGTGAAGACCACCGCCAGCACCACGGCGGCGACCACGGCGACGGTGAGGACCGCCACGCGCGGCGCGGACCTCCACCATGGCAAGTGAGGCCCTCCCGCAGCGGAGCCGCCGAGGGGCGGCGGGGGCGGGCCGGAGGGCGGTTTGGACGGGCCTGACAGAGGGCCGGAGGGCGGCCCGCTGGGGTTGCCGGAGGACGGCGGTTCGACACTCACAAGCACTCCTTCCCGTCGCAATGCGCGGCTTCTGTCGATAAATGTGATATTGGAGGCTTTTTTTCCATTGTGCGCCCTGGCCCGGCCCCCCTGGCAAGCCGACGCCGGACGGCCCACCCAGCAGGCGGCGTGCCCGGATGCTGCCTAGCGTGGCTGGCGTGAGCCCTCCGACCGTCTCCGCGCGGCCCGTCGCCCGCCACGGCTGGGGGCAGGCCGTGGCGGCGGTGCTGACCGGGCTGGCCGTCATGGTGGTGCTCGCCGCGCTCGGGCTGTGGGCGGCCGGAGCGGCGGATCTGCCGGACGGGGCGTTCGCCCGGGTGGTGGTGGCGACCGTGGTGACCGCGGTCGGCGGCACGCTCGAACTCTCCGGGAACGCGGGCGAGCTGGCGCGGACCCGGGCCGGTCTCACCGTGCTGCCCCTGTCGGTGACCCTCGCCGGTGCCCTGGTGATCGGCGCGGGCTTCCTGCGGCCGCTGCGGCACCGGGCGGTCGCCTCGGCCGGGGAGCTGGCCGGCTGGGCCGCCCGGTTCGCGGTGCTGTGGCTGCTCGCGCTGATCGGTCTCGGCCTGGCCGCGCGGGACACGTTCGCCGTCGACGTGGGCAACGGCACGCTCAGCGATCTCAGCGACCTGTTCGGTCTGGCGCCGAAGGTCGGGTTCACCACAGACGTGCCGCTGACCGTGCTGTTCGGACTGCTGTGGCTGGCCGGGGTGCTGGTGCTGGCCCTGCTGGTCGCGCCCGGCGCACCGCTGCCGGGGCGGCTGCTGCGCTGTCATGAGTCGGTGCGCCCGGCGGCGCACGCCATGGTCGTGCTGCTGCTCGGTTACGTGGTCGCGGGACTCGTCGTCGCGCTGGTGTCGGCGGCGACGCGCGGGCAGCCCGCCCAGACCTTCGCACTGATCCTGCTCGGCCTGCCCAACCTGGTCTGGCTCGCCCTCACCCTCGGCCAGGGGGCCACCTGGCACGGGCGCGTGGACGGCCCGTTCGGCCTGCCGATGCCGCATGTGCTGGACGAGATCCTGCGCACCCCCGGCATCGCCACGCTGAACCTGCGCACGCTCACCGAGTACGACAGCGGGATGTGGTGGCTGGTGGTCACGGACGTGGTGCTGCTGACGGCCGTCGCCTTCGGGATGGCGGCGCGTTCCCCGGCGCGCGTGCGGGCCTGGCAGCACGCCGTGCACCTGGGCGTCGCCCTGGCCCTGACGGTGTTCATGGTCTGTCTGCTGTGCCGCATCTCGGCCCACTACGGCCTGCCCCTGCTCGGCATCGGCGATCTGGGCGGCGGCCTGTCCGGGGAACTGCTCCTCAGGCCCCGGCTGTGGCAGGCGGTGGGCCTGGGCGCCCTGTGGGGGCTGGCTGCCGGCTTCCTGGGCGCGCTGCTGGCCCGGCCGCTGCGGCGGCGGGGCGAGGCCGGGACGGCCTAGCCGAGGACGGGTCCGGCCCATCCCGGCGGCTGTGGGGGTGCGACCGCGTCCCTGGTGTCCGCCTCCGGGGGCGGTGGGCCGGCGCCGGGGCGGGCGGCCGGGGCGGAGCGCAGGGCGGCGACGAAGCCGAGGCAGGTGTCGTAGCGGGCGTCCGGACTCTTGGCGAGGGCCCTGGCGAAGACCGCGTCGACGGCCGGGGGCAGGTCGGGGCAGGACCCGCTCGGCGGGGGCGGCTCGTCGTACTGGTGGGCCCACAGCAGAGCCATGTCGTCCTCGCGCTGGAAGGGCGGGCGTCCGGCCAGGGTCTCGTACACGACGCAGGCGAGGCCGTAGACGTCGCAGCGGCCGTCGACGGGCCGGCCGGAGATCTGCTCCGGGGCCACGTAGTCGAGGGTGCCGACGAACTGGCCCACAGTGGTGAACCCGGTCAGGGACAGCGACTTCTTGGTCAGGCCGAAGTCGGTGAGGTAGACGTGCTCGGGGTGGTCGCTGTCGGTGCCCCGGGCGACCAGGACGTTGCCGGGCTTGACGTCGCGGTGGACCAGACCGTGCTCGTGGGCGGCGTCCAGCGCGGAGGCCACCTGCGCGGCGATGCGCACGGCGGCCTCGAAGGGCAACGGCCCGTGCTCGTCGAGGAGATGACGCAGATCGCTGCCGGAGACGTACCGCATGGCGATGTAGAGCACGTCGTCCGTCTCGCCGGCCTCGAAGACGGGCACGATGTGCGGATGGTCGATCGCGGCCGCCACCCGGGACTCGTGGATGAACCGCTGCCGGAAGGTGTCGTTGCGGGCGAGTTCCGGGGCGAGCAGCTTGAGGGCGACCGTGCGGTCCAGGCGCAGATCGCGGGCCCGGTAGACGACGGCCATGCCGCCGCGGCCGACCTCGCCCTCGACCAGGTAGTTCGCCACCTGGCACCCGATCAGTTGCGAGGGCCTGCCGGAGGACAGGCTGGTCCGGCGCGTCATGAGGGCTCACCCTTGGGGGCGGCGAGCCGGGTGGGGGCGTGCCCGATGTCCTCGCCCGCCGCTGTCCGGTCGGTGGCGTACGTGCTCAGGTGCCGCCCGTCGCCGTACAGCCAGCGTCCTTCCTCCGGGTCGTAGACCCACATGGACTCGCCGTCGACCACGAGGCCGATCCGCAGTTCACGGGTACGGTCCTGGAAGGACTCCCCGTCAAGGCCGCCCCCCGCCAGCTCCTCCACCGCCGAGCGGTAGTCGGCCAGGGCCTCCTCGACACTGGCCAGCAGGGGGCGCGGGTCGACAGCCGTGGCGGGCGCGGCGTCGGCGACGGGCGGGTCCTGGGGTACGGCGACCAGGTGCCGGCCGTCGACCCAGGCGGCCCAGCCGTTGGCGCAGCGGATGTGTCCCCAGTCGCCGAGCCGCTCCACCAGCTGTACGGGCAGCAGCGGATCGAGGGGCACCGTGGGCCGGGCGGGGTCCGGGGCCTCCCAGGCGGGCATGCCGTGGGGCGGGACGACGTGCGTGGGCCGGAAATCGGCGGTCCGCGGGTGCGTCAGTTTCGGCATCGCGCCGCCTCCTTCCGCATCACCACGGGTTCGTGCCGCCGCAGCAGCCGGGCGACCATCAGGCCGTAGCCGGCGGACAGCACCGGCAGCATGGCCAGGTTGAGCAGCCAGACGCCGGCCACGTGCCGGAACAGTGGGTCGGAGGTCAGGTCGCCGGGCACGAGCCGGGCGAGCCCGATGGTGCCGGCCATCGCGCCGAGCGCCCAGCGGGAGGGCACCAGCCAGGAGATCTGCTGGAGGACGGGCTCGCCGTGCAGCGGGAGCAGCGCGCCGCAGAAGACGACCTGGACGACGACGAGCAGCACCAGCAGCGGCATGGTCACCTCCTCCTTGCGTACGAGCGCCGAGATCAGCAGGCCGAGCGTCATGGCCGCGAACGCCAGCAGGGCGACGGCGACGGTGATCTCGGCCAGGGGAGGCAGCAGGACGCCGCCGGGCGTGTTGAGGTCGACGCCGACCAGGGCGACCAGGGTGAGGACGACGGCCTGGACGACCGTGACGGTGCCGAGCACCACGACCTTGGACATCAGGTACACCGCTCTGGACAGGCCGACGGCGCGTTCGCGCCGGTAGACCACGCGTTCCTTGACGAGTTCGCGCACCGCGCCCGCGGCACCGGTGAGCACGCCGCCGATGCACAGGATGAGCAGCGTGTTCAGCGCGGTGGTCTGGGTCAGCTTCCCGCGCGCGAGGGCCCGGGCCATGGCGCCCATCACGAACGGCAGGCCGACCATGACGGCGAGGAAGGTGCGGTCGGCGGCGAGGACGGCCGTGTAGCGGCGGATCAGGGTGCCGAGCTGGGCGCCAGGGCTGCGGGGGCGGGGCGGCGGCGCGGGGGCGGCCGGTGCGGAGTCCGGGCGGCGGGGCTGGGTGCCGGCCTCGGTGACGTAGCGCCGGCGGAACGGCGATGCCTGGTACTCCCCCGCCCAGTCCCGGTCCTGGTCGCGCTCGAAGGCCTCGAATGCCTCCGGCCACTGCTCGAAGCCGAAGAAGGCGAGGGCGTCGTCGGGCTGGCCGTAGAAAGCGATCCGACCGCCGGGCGCGAGAACCAGGAGGCGGTCGCAGACGCCGAGGCTGAGGACGCTGTGCGTGACGACGATGACGGTGCGGCCGTCGTCGGCGAGGCCGCGCAGCATGTGCATCACCGACCGTTCCATGCCGGGGTCGAGGCCGGAGGTCGGCTCGTCCAGGAAGAGCAGCGAGGGCTTGGTGAGCAGTTCCAGGGCGACGCTGACCCGTTTGCGCTGTCCTCCGGAGAGGCTGTGCACGGGCTGTCCGGCGCGGTGTTCGAGGCCCAGTTCCCGGATCACCTCGTCCACCCGGGCCCGCCGTTCGGTCTGGTCCGTGTCCTCGGGGAAGCGCAGCTCGGCGGCGTAGCAGAGGGCGGCGCGCACGGTGAGCTGGGGGTGCAGGATGTCGTCCTGCGGGACCAGGCCGATGCGGTGGCGCAGTTCGGCGTAGTCGCGGTACAGGTCGCGGCCGTCGTACAGCACGGTGCCGTGGTCGGCGGGCCGCTGTCCGGTCAGGGCGTTCAGCAGCGTGGACTTGCCGGCGCCGCTCGGTCCGACGACGGCGAGCAGGCACTTCTGCCCCACCGGGAAGGAGACGTGGTCGAGCAGGACCTTGCTGCCGCGGTCGACGGCGACCGTGAGGTCCTGTACGTCCAGGGAGATCTCGCCGGTGTCGACGTACTCCTGGAGTTCGTCGCCGACCAGGCAGTACGTGACGTGCCCGATGCCGACCAGGTCACCCGGGCCTGTCGGGGCGCGGGTGACGGGCCGGCCGTTGAGGTAGGTGCCGTTGTGGCTGCCGAGGTCGACGATCTCGTGGCCGCCGTCCGCGCGGGCGCGCAGCTCGGCGTGGTGGCGGGAGACGGTCAGGTCGTCCACGACGAGGTCGTTGTCGTCGGCCCGGCCGATGCGGATCGTGCGTGCGGGCAGCGGCCGTACGCTGCTCGGGGAGCGGTAGGTGCCGGTCAGCTCGGGATGCGCGACCGCCGAGGGGCGGCCGGGGGCGGGCGGGGGCCGCCCGGTGAGGACGGCGCAGGGGCCGTCGTCGGGGTTGCCGAAGCGGATGACGCTGCCGGGGCGGACCTTCCAGGCGTGGATGCGGCGGCCGTCGGCGTAGGTGCCGTTGGTGCTCCGCGCGTCTTCGAGGGTCCAGCGGTCGTGGTCGCTGCGCAGCACCGCGTGGTGCCACGAGACCCGGGCATCCTCGAACACGATGTCGCTCGACGGATCACGCCCTACGCGGTAGTCGTGGCCCGGGCTCATCACCGTGGAGCCCGTGTCGGTCTCCAGAACGAGTTCGCGCGCTGTCGGGGCGACCGGTCGCTCCGCCATGGCAAGAATTCTACCGATTTGCCCATATGCGTGCTCGCGCGGCTCGGGCGGTCCGGGCACGTGAGGTGCCCGCCGTGGCACGTGTCAGGCGACGGGTACGACGAGCGCCGGGAGGGTGCGCTGCATGCGCAGCGCGTCGACGGACTCGGCGAGCAGTTCGTACTCGGTGGTCTCGTCGCTGGCGGCGATCCGCACCAGCCTGCCGCCCGCCAGCTCCTCCGCGACCAGCTCCTGCCCGCCGGCGTCGGCACACCAGGCGCGCAGCAGTGCAGGGACGTCGGCCACCGTGTCCGCGACCGGGACGAGCGCACCGGCCGGGAAGGCGGGATCCTGCGGGCTCGGGTCGAGCCGCTCGGCGATCCAGGATGCCCGGTCCCGCAGCCACCACAGGGCCAGCGCCAGGGTCGGCGCGCGGTAGGTGCCGAGCGGTACGCCGATGCGCTGTCCGCCGCACACGCCGTACGCGGTGACATGGCACAGGAATTCGTCGTGCACGATCACTCCCCCGAACGCATCGCTGATGTGCCGGCCGTGGCCTCGCTTTCCGTGCGGCTCCTGTGCGGTGAAGTGCCCCTGGCGTTCGAGTATCGCCACTCCCGAAACACTGTCACCATGCCTTTCCGGCCAGTCTCTTGGCATATTCCGCGCCCGTTCTGGCCAAAAATGCGCGAGGTGTGCGACGCCCTGGCATTACCCGGGAGGTAATCGACCCGCCCCGCCTTTACCCGGCATGGTGTTCACACCGGATCGGCGAACACCCGGATCCGGCTCCTGACCAGCAGATACGACCTCGATGGAGGCTGATTCGCCATGACCGTGAACACCGAAGGTTACGAGAGCGCCGTCGCCCGTTACTTCGAGGCCTGGAACGCCACCGAGCCGGAGGCCCTGACGAAGGCGGTCGCCGCGGCCTGGACCGCGGACGGCAGCTACACCGACCCGCTCGCCGACGTCCGCGGGCACGAGCAGATCGCGGCCGTGATCGCCGCGGCCCACGAGCAGTTCCCGGGGTTCGCGTTCCGGCTCACCGGCGCGGTGGACGGGCACCACGACACCGCGCGCTTCTCCTGGGAACTGGTGAACGAGGCGGACGGCTCGGCGCCGGTGGCCGGGTTCGACGTGATCACGCTGGACGGCGAGGGCCGCATCCGCCAGGTGCTGGGCTTCCTGGACCGGCTGCCCGGGGCCTGAGGCCCGGGCCGCGACGGGTTTCCCCGCTCGCGGTGATCAGGCTGGGGAAAAGCCCGCGGCACGGATCCACGGGCCGCCCGGAAAAGATCACCGCGAGCGGCACCGCGGGGAAAGTGAACGAGGAATTCACCGCGGTGCTGGGCAAAAGCCCGGAGACGGGCGACTGGACGTATGTGGTCCGTCCGCGGTCCGCGGAATTCTTCGGCGCATGAAAGCCGAGGTGAGCGGCTCAGCTCCGGACCGTCTCCCGGTAACGGCGGGGTCGACGGTGCGTTTGAAGGCAATGCCGTTGACAGCTCAAGACCGTCCCGCACTAAGCGGCGGCCACCAGCTCACCGGGCAGCTCCGCCTGACGGCCTCTGGCCGCCGGGCGTTCTCAGCCCTTCACGATCGCGTCGATCCGCGCCATCTCCTCGGCGTCGAAGTCCAGGTTGCGGATCGCGCCGACGCTGTCCTCGATCTGCTGCGGGCTGCTCGCGCCGACCAGGGCGGAGGTGACCCGGCCGCCGCGCAGCACCCAGGCCAGCGCCAGCTGGGCCAGGGTCTGGCCGCGGGACTTGGCGATGTCGTCCAGGGCGCGCAGCCGGCCGACCAGGTCCTCGGTGACCGCGTCCGACTGGAGGAAGGGGCTGTCGCTCGCGGCCCGGGAGTCCTCCGGGATGCCGTCGAGGTAGCGGCCGGTGAGCAGGCCCTGCTCCAGCGGGGAGAAGACGATGGAGCCGACCTGGAGCTCGTCCAGGGCGTCCAGCAGGCCCTCGTCCTCGGGGCGCCGGTCGAGCATCGAGTAGCGCGGCTGGTGGATGAGGAGCGGGGTGCCGAGTTCGCCGAGGATGCGGGCGGCCTCGCGGGTCTCCTCCGCCGAGTAGTTGGAGACGCCGGCGTAGAGCGCCTTGCCCTGCTGCACCGCGGTGTGCAGGGCGCCCATCGTCTCCTCCAGCGGAGTGTCCGGGTCGGGGCGGTGCGAGTAGAAGATGTCGACGTAGTCCAGGCCCATCCGCGCAAGGCTCTGGTCGAGCGAGGACAGCAGGTACTTGCGCGAGCCCCATTCGCCGTACGGGCCGGGCCACATCAGATAGCCGGCCTTGGTCGAGATGACCAGCTCGTCGCGGTACGGCGTGAAGTCGGCCTTCAGAGCCTCGCCGAGCGCGGACTCGGCGGCGCCGGGCGGCGGCCCGTAGTTGTTGGCCAGGTCGAAGTGGGTGACACCGAGGTCGAAGGCGCGGCGCAGGATGGCACGCTGGGTCTCGACGGACCGGTCGGGCCCGAAGTTGTGCCACAGGCCGAGCGACAGCGCGGGAAGCTTCAGTCCGCTGCGCCCGGTGCGCCGGTAGGGCATGTCGGCGTAACGGTCGGGGTGTGCGGTGTACAACGCGACTCCAGAAGGGTTGGCACACGGTCTACCGGTGCCACTCTTCCGCGAGCCGCATGCAGCGGTCCAACAGAAGAATCCGATGGAATTGTGCGGCTAGGCTTCTCAATCATGGAACTGCGTCATCTCCAGCACTTCGTCGCGGTCGCCGAGGACCAGCACTTCACCCGGGCAGCCGAGCGCCTCATGGTGTCCCAGTCCGGCCTGTCCGCCTCCATCCGGGCCCTGGAGCGGGAGCTGCGGGCGCCGCTGTTCGTGCGCACCACCCGGCGGGTGACGCTCACCGAGGCGGGGCGCGCGCTGCGGGCGGAGGCCGAGCGGATCCTCGCACAGGTGCGTTCGGCGCACGAGGCGGTGGCCGCTGTGCAGGGCGTGCTGCGCGGCACGCTGGCGCTCGGCACCGAGCAGTGCATCGCCGGGGTGCATGTGGCGAGCCTGCTGGCCGCCTTCCGGCGGCGCCACCCGGACGTGGAGATCCGGCTGCGGCAGGCCGGCTCGGGCGCCCTGGCCGAGGAGGTCGCGGCCGGGCGGCTGGACATGGCCTTCGCCTACCGCACCCAGGCGGACAGCGACCAGCTGCGCTCGGTCTCGCTGACCAGCGAGCCGATGACCGTCCTGTGCCACCCGAGCCACCGGCTCGCCTCGCCGGGCGCGGCGCTCACGGCTCAGGATCTGGCCGGTGAGGTCTTCGTGGACTTCCACCCGGACTGGGGTCCGCGCCGCACCACTGACGCCGCCTTCACCGCGGCCGGCGTCCGGCGCACGGTCGCCCTGGAGGTCAACGACGTGCACAGCCTGCTCGATCTGGTCGACGAGAACCTCGGCATCGCCGTCGTACCGCGGCACTTCCGGCACAAGCGGCCCGCGCTCACGGCACTCCCGCTGAAGGGCACGGGCGAGGCGGAGTACGAGACCGTGGCCCTGCTGCCGCCGGAGCGGGCCACCAGCCCTGCCGCCCGCGCGCTGGTAACCCTCCTCGAAACAGGGGGGTTGGCACCACCCCAGGACGGTCCTCAGGCCTCCTGATTCCGGCCGCCCGCCGCCGCAGACTCGTACTCGTCGGCCACGTCAACGGCGAGCAGGAGGACGGAAGATGGCAGAGCACACACGGCGGACGGTGCTGCGGGGCGCGGCCGGGATCGCGGCGGCGGGCGCGCTCGTCGGGACGACCGGACCCCAGGCTGCGGCCCGGCAGGTGACGGGGCGTCACCATCCTTTCCTGGAGGGCGCATTCACGCCGGTCACCGAGGAGCTGACGGCCTTCGACCTGCCGGTCACCGGCCGCATCCCCCGCGAGCTGAACGGCCGCTTCCTGCGCAACGGCCCCAACGTCCTCGGCCTGGAGGACCCCCGCGCGCACCACTGGATGCTCGGCGAGGGCATGGTGCACGGCGTCCGGCTGCGCGACGGGAAGGCGGAGTGGTATCGCAACCGGTGGGTGCGGTCCTCCCAGGTGGCGAAGAAGCTCGGCGAGCCCTACCCGGGTCCGGTGCCACCGGACGACTTCCCGTGCAACACGCATGTGATCCCCTACCGGGGGCGGATCCTCGCGCTGCAGGAGAGTGGCCCGCTGCCGTACGAACTCGACGGCGAGCTGAACACGGTGGGCACCCACGACTTCCGGGGCACCCTGGAAGGGGCGTTCACCGCCCACACCAAGTACGACGCGCACGCCGGGGAACTCCACGCGATCGCCTACTACCCGGCCTGGGACCACGTCCGGCACCTGGTCGTGGACCCCGCCGGGCGCGTCTCCCGCACGACACGGATCCCGGTGGCGGACGCGCCGATGATGCACGACTTCGCGCTCACGGAGAAGCACGTCGTCGTCTTCGACCTCCCGATCACCTTCGACCCGGCCGCCGCCGAACGCGGCGACCCGGTGCCGTACGTCTGGAACCGCGAGCATCCGACCCGGGTGGGGGTCATGCGGCGGAGCGGCGGCCCGGTGCGCTGGTTCGGCATCGACCCGGTCTTCTCCTCGCACACCCTCAACGCCTACGACGAGGGCTCGTCCGTGGTCGTCGACCTGACGACCTATCCGGCGCCGTTCTACGTGGCCGGGCGGGGCTCCGACGGGCCGTACGGGGCGGGCACGGCGCAGCTCGAACGCTGGACGATCGACCTGCACCACGGGCGCGTACGGCAGCGGGTCCTGGACGACCGGCCGCAGGAATTCCCGCGTGTGAACGAGGCGTTGGTCTCCCGTCGGCACCGCTACGGCTACTCCGCCGCGGCCGCCGACATGACGCTCGCGTATCTGACCCCCGACGGCGGCAACCCGCCCGACCGGGCCTTCTCCAACGCGCTCATCAAGCACGATCTGCTGCGAGGTACGCCCCAGGTGCACCGGCTGCCCCGGGACGCGGCGGCGGGCGAGGCGGTGTTCGTACCGAGGGATCCGGGCAGCGGGAAGGCGGCAGAGGACGACGGATACGCGCTCGCGTACGTCCACAATCCCGACCGGGGTGCCGCCGATCTGGTGATCCTCTCCGCGCAGGACTTCACCGGCGAGCCGGTGGCGCGGGTGCAGCTGCCGGGACGGGTCCCGCTCGGCTTCCACGGGAGCTGGATTGCGGACGCATGACCGCACGCGATGCGCGATGGTGGACGCATGCATGCTAAGGACATCCTCATCGACGGCTACGGCCGCATCCAGGAAGAAGTCCATGCCGCCCTCGACGGCCTCGGACCGGACGGGCTGCACTTCCGTCCGGACCCCGGCGCCAACTCCATCGCCTGGCTGGTCTGGCACCTCACCCGGGTGCAGGACGACCACATCGCCGACGCCTTCGACCTCGACCAGGTGTGGCTGTCCCAGGACTGGCAGAAGCGCTTCGGCCTCGACCTGCCCCGCCACGACACCGGCTTCGGACACAGCCCCGCGAAGGTCGCGAAGGTGCGGGTCGAGTCGGCCGACCCGCTGACCGGGTACTACGACGCCGTCCACGAGCAGACGCTCGGGGCCCTGCGCGGCCTCGCCGCCAAGGATCTCGAACGCGTCGTGGACGAGCGCTGGGATCCCCCGGTCACCCTGGGCGTACGCCTGGTGAGCGTCCTGTCCGACGACCTACAGCACATCGGACAGGCCGCCTACCTGCGGGGGCTGTTTCAGAGCGCGGCCGCGTAACCCGGCAGGACCACGTCCTCGATGAGGGCCTTGCGCTCGTCGAACGGGATGAACGCGCTCTTGAGGGCGTTCACGGTGACGGTGCGCAGGTCCTCGACCGTCCAGCCGGCCTCCTCGACCAGCAGGGACATCTCCCGGGTCATCGTCGTCCCCGAGACCAGCCGGTTGTCCGTGTTGAGGGTGACCCGGAAGCCCAGGTCCTTCAGCGCGGTGATGGGGTGCTCGGCGATCGAGGTGGCGCAGCCCGTCTGGAGGTTGGAGGTCGGGCACATCTCCAGGGCGATGCGGCGGTCGCGCACCCAGCCGGCCAGGCGGCCGAGCTTGCCGTCCACGATGTCCTCGGTGAGGCGCACGCCGTGGCCGATGCGCTGGGCGCCGCACACCTGGAGGGCCTGGTGGATGCTGGGCAGGCCGTGCGCCTCGCCGGCATGGATGGTGAAGGGCACGCTCTCGCGGCGCAGGTGCTCGAAGGCGGCCAGGTGGTCGGCGGGCGGGAAGCCGTCCTCGGCACCGGCGATGTCGAAGCCGACGACACCGGCGTCGCGGTAGGCGACGGCCAGCTCGGCGGCCTCGCCGACGCGGTCGAACATCCGCATGCCGCAGAGCAGGGTGCCGACGCGGACGGGGGTACCGGCGGCGGCCGCCTTGGCCATACCGGCGGCGAGGCCCTCCTGCACGGTCTCCACGACCTCGTTCAGCGTCAGCCCGCCGTTGACGTTCAGCTCGGGGGCGTAGCGCACCTCGGCGTAGACGACACCGTCGGCGGCGAGGTCGAGGACGTACTCCTCGGCGACACGCAGCAGGCCTTCGCGGGTCTGCATGACGGCGAGGGTGTGCTCGAAGGTGGCTATGTAGCGGACCAGATCGCCGGAGTTGGCGGCCTCGAAGTACCAGGCGGCCAGCTCGTCGGGGTCGGTGGTGGGCAGGGTGTGCCCGACCGCGGCCGCGAGCTCGACGACGGTGGCGGGGCGCAGGCCGCCGTCGAGGTGGTCGTGCAGGACGGCCTTGGGCAGGCGGCGGATCACTTCGGCGTCTACGCGCGTAGCAGTCATGGCGGGTCTTTCTTTGAGCGGGCGGTTCGAAGCGGTGGTGGGAGCGTGCGGCGGGGAGAGGCTCAGTCGGCGGGCTGGAGCAGGTCCCAGCGGTTGCCGTAGAGGTCCTGGAAGACGGCGACCGCGCCGTACGGCTCGTGGCGCGGCTCCTCCAGGAAGGTCACGCCGGCGGCGGTCATGCGGGCGTGGTCGCGGGCGAAGTCGTCGGTGTGCAGGAAGAACCCGACCCGCCCTCCGGTCTGGTCCCCGATCCGGGCCTGCTGGTCCCCGCCCTTGGCGCGGGCGAGCAGCAGTCCGGTGCCGTTGCCTTCCGTGCCGGGTTCCACGACGACCCAGCGGGAGCCGTCCGGCCGGGGCGCGTCCTCGGCCAGCCGGAATCCGAGGGCCTCGGTGTAGAAGCGGATGGCCTTGTCGTAGTCGTCCACGACGAGGGTGACCAGGGCAACGCGTCGCATCGGGGCCTTCCGGTGGGGGTGGTTAGCGGGAGAGGTTATACGTAAAACCCCGCAGGCGCCAGTCATCTTCGCGGGCGTCTGCCGCAGGGCCTGAGCGAGGCGGTTCGGCTGTACCGGTGAGGGGCGTTTCGGCGCTCGCGGGTGTGGGTTCGCGCGGGTCCGGGCCCGTGCTGTCCCGGCGGCGCCGGTCAGGGCCTCTCGTCGCCCTGGGCGACCTCGACGCGGTGGTGGAAGTCGGCCATCCCGGTCACGGAAGCGACACAGGAGACGACGGTGCAGGCGAGCAG
Source organism: Streptomyces cellostaticus (assembly GCF_001513965.1). Taxonomy (GTDB): domain Bacteria; phylum Actinomycetota; class Actinomycetes; order Streptomycetales; family Streptomycetaceae; genus Streptomyces; species Streptomyces cellostaticus. The sequence goes on from NZ_KQ948021.1 coordinate 92,426, forward strand.
GAGGGCGGCGATGCGGCGGCCGGCCCGGTGGGGGGCGCGGGGTGCGGCCAGGAGGGCCTGGACGCGCTGCGGTACCGGGCCCGTCGTCGCGGCGGCGGCGAAGTCGGGGCGCTCGGAGCGGGCGGCCTGGCCGGCCAGGGCGGCCCGGGCGATGGCCCGGGCGGTCAGGCGCCGGTCGCCGACGCTGGCGGCGGCGGCCTCGTCGGCGGCGCGCTCGACGGCGAGGCGGATCGTCTCGCGGACCGGGCGCAGGGCGGGGTGGCAGTGGGCCGCGAGTTCGGCGGCGGCGAGGAAGTAGTGGTGGCCGCCTTCGTTGTGCGCCCGCTCGTGCGCGAACAGCGCCTCCCGCTCGGGGCCGTCGAGGCTGCGCAGCATGGCGGTGGTGACGACGATGCGGTGCGGGCGGCCGGGCAGCGCGTACGCGTCGGGACGCGGCGAGTCCACCACGCACAGGTCGCCCGCGACGGGTCCGCGCCCGGCTTCGGTGCGGGCGGCCCGGAAGGCGCGGGTCTGGTGCAGGACCGAGCGGACGAGGGTCCAGCCGCACACGGCGAGGGCGCCGACGGAGGTCGCGGCGGCGGGCAGGACGACGAGGTCGGAGGCGGTGTGCAGCGGGTGGACCAGTTCGCCGAGGGCGGCGAACAGCGGCAGTTTGAGCAGGCCGGTCAGGACGAACGCGCCGAGCGCGGCCAGCGAGCAGCCCGCGAGGACGACCGCACAGCCGGTGACCGCCCACAGCGCGGCCGCCGGGGCGAGCCGGGCGAGGGCCCGCCGGGCCAGTGCCGGGAGCGCGAACGGCAGCAGCAGCGGCAGCAGGAGCAGTGCGGTCATCAGGCGTCGGATTCGAGCAGGTCCCGCAGGATGCGCTCGTCGTCGGGGCTGAGCTGGGCGACGAAGCGGGCGAGGACGGTCTCGCGGTCGCTGTCCCGGTCGAGTTCGGTGTGCATCCGGCGGGCGGTGAGGCCCTGGGCGTCCTGGAGGGGGAAGTAGGCGTAGCCACGGCCCTGGCGCTGCCGCTCGACCATGCCCTTGTCGTGCAGGCGGGTGAGGATCGTGGTCACCGTCGTACGCGCGAGGTCCGCGCCGAGGCTCAGCTGGACCTGGCCGGCCGTCTGGGGCGCGCCGGCGGCCCAGAGAGCGGCCATGACGCTCGCTTCGAGTTCGCCGGCCGGCCGGCGTTCGTCCTTGTCGTCGGTCATGGGAACGTTCCTCACCCCGTCTTCGTCTACAGTTCGGAAGACCGTCTACACGATTGTAGTCAGCCGGGTGCCGTCCTTCGGCCGTGCGCCCGCACGCCCATTATGAAAGGGGCCGCCGACGATGTCCGAACGGCTGTGTGGAAACCGCCCGCTGCCTTCCCTCGACGGCTCCTGTCTGTCCCACGCGGCGCACGTCTTCGCGATACGCACCTTCCGTCTCAGCCCCGCCCCGACGACGGAAGAGCCCCTCCCCCATGCGCGCCCTGTTCCCTCACCCCTCGGTGCCGTCCGCGCACCAGGTCCACGGCCTGCTCAGGCACCGTCTCGGCCGGGCCGTGGCCGTGACGTACGCCGCCGCCGCGCTGCTGCCCGGCCCGGGACTGTGGCTGCGGCACCCCCATACGGCCGACTTCGCCGGCCTCGCTGAACTGCGGCTCGCCCTGCCGCAGCTTCTGCTGGCGCTGGTCCTGTTCAGCGCGGGGCTGCAGGTTCCGCTGCGGGAGCTGGGGCTCCTGGTGCGCCGTCCGGCCGCGCTGCTCGCCGGACTCGCGCTGCACGTCCTGGCGCCGCTGCTGATCGTGCCCGGGGTCGCGCTCGCGCTGCGGCAGTCGCCGGACCAGGACGGCGGCAGCGGCATGGTGACCGCGATGATCCTGGTCGTCGCCATGCCGGTGGCGGCCGGGGCGACGGTGTGGACCGCCAGAGGCGAGGGGGACCAGCCCACGGCCGTAGGAATGGTCCTCGCCTCCACCCTGGTCAGCCCGCTGACGGTGCCCCTGACACTGGCCACGCTGGGCCCGCTGCTGCACGGTTCCTACGCGGGCCGGCTGGCCGCCACCGCCTCGGCCGCCGGGAACTCCTTCGCGCTCACTTCGGTGGTCCTGCCCTGCGGACTCGGCCTGCTGGGCCGGCTCGCGCTGCCTGCGGGCGCCCGCGACCGGCTGCTCGGCGCGGTGGTGCCGACGGCGCTGCTGGGCTCGCTCCTGCTGACGTACCTCAATGCCAGCGGGGTCCTGGGCCCGTTCCTGCGGCATCCGCGTCCGGTCCTGCTCGTGGCCGCGCTCGCCGTGGCCGCCACCGTGTGCGGCCTGTCCTTCACCGTGGGCGGCCTCACCGCGCGGCTCCTGCGGCTGGACGCGCGGGCCGGCGCCTCGGTGACGCTGGCCTGCGGGATGAACAACAGCAGCGCGAGCGCCGTGCTGATCACGACGGCCCTGCCCGACCGCCCGCAGATCCTGCTGCCGGTGCTCGCCTACGGGCTGTTCCAGAAGGTGGCCGCCGACCGGGTCGTACGGAGCGCGGCGCCGAGTCGGCGCCGGGGAGTACCAGGGCTGCGGACCTAGGCCGAAGGCCTCAGGTGCGGTGCGGCGGCCGCCGGTAGCGTTCCGGGCATGAAGATCACCGCACCGGCCCGCACCGCAGGGCAGCGCAAGCACGACGTACTGGCCCGTCTGGAGCAGGAGGTCGACATCTGGGTGGCCACGGCGGACGCGCACGGGCTGCCGTGTCTCGTGCCGCTGTGGTTCGTCTGGGACGGCAAGTCGCTCTGGCTGTCCACCCGCGGCACCAACCCCACGGGCCGTAATCTGCGCGACGGCGGCCGGACCCGGCTGGCCCTCGGGCACACCCGCGACGTCGTGCTCGTCGACGGCGAGGTGCGGGCCTTCGGCGCGGCGGACGTGCCGGAGGCGGCCGCCGACGCGTTCGCGGCGAAGACCGGCTGGGATCCGCGCACGGACAGCCCGTCGTACGCCTACTTCCAGGTGCGGCCGCGCGCGATGCAGGCGTGGCGCGAGGAGCACGAACTGCGCGGCCGGCATCTGATGCGGGACGGTGTGTGGACCGTGTGAGGGCGAGGACTGCTCAGCCTGTCTGCGTCCGCGCCTTGTCGAGCCGTGCCAGTTCCTCGTCGGTGAGTCGCAGCGCGCCCGCGGCGACGTTCTCGACGAGATGGTCGGGGTTGCCGGTGCCGGGGATGGCGAGGACGTGCGGGCCCTGGTGCAGGGTCCAGGCGATGCGGATCCGGGCGGGGCTCACGCCGTGCGCGCGGGCGACGGCGAGCACCTCGTCCTCGTGCTGCGTCCCGGCGGCGCCGCGCTCGCCGCCCTCGCCGGCGACCGCGTAGAACGGTACGAAGGCGATGCCCAGCTCCCCGCACATCCGCAGCAGTTCGTCGGCCTCCGGATCCGGGGCGTCCACCGCGTACCGGTTCTGCACGGACACCACAGGGGCGATCTCGAGCGCCTCGGCCAGGTGCCGGGGTGCGACGGCGGAGATCCCGAGGTGGCGGATCAGGCCCGCCTCGCGCAGCTCGGCGAGGGCGCCGAAGTGTTCGGCGACGGAGTCCTGGCGCATCCGGCGCAGATAGACGACGTCGAGGTGGTCGCGGCCGAGCTGGCGCAGGTTCTCCTCGACGTGCCCGCGCAGTTGGTCGGGCCGGGCCGAGGTGGCCCACTGACCGGAGCAGTCGCGGAAGGGGCCGACCTTGGTGGCGATGACCAGGTCGTCGGCGTACGGCGCGAGGGCGGTGTTGATGAGTTCGTTGGCGGAACGCAGGGCGGAGAAGTAGAAGGCGGCCGTGTCGATGTGGTTCACACCGAGTTCGACGGCCCTGCGCAGGACGGCGATCGAGCGGGCGCGGTCGCTGGGGGTGCCGAGGTGGAAGGCGGCGCTGCCTGTCAGCCGCATCGCGCCGAAGCCGATGCGGTGGACGGGCAGGCCGCCGAGGTTCCAGGTGCCGGAGGCGTCCGCGGTGATCGTTTCAGCAGTCATCGGCGGAGTTTCGCACATCCCGCCCCCGGCACCAGGGAGTTCAGTTCATCGGCTTGGCCAGCACGGCCTTGCGGTGGCTGAACGTCTCGATCGAGTAGCGCCCGTGATAGCTGCCCATGCCACTCTCCCCCACGCCGCCGAACGGCAGGTCGGAGACGGTGAGATGGGCGAGCGGCAGGCCGTAGCCGAGTCCGCCGGAGGAGGTTTCGGCGGCGATGCGCCCGCGGGTCTCCTCGGACTCGGTGAAGACGTACAGCGCGAGCGGCTTGTCGCGGTCGTTGATGAAGGCGATCGCCTCGTCCAGGCCGGGCACGGTGACGATCGGCAGGATCGGGCCGAAGATCTCCTCCTGCATCACGGGCGAGGCGGGGTCGACGTCCGCGAGCACGGTCGGCGCGATGTACTTGACCGTGCGGTCGCCGGCGCCGCCGACCGCGACCCGGCCGGAGTCGAGCAGGGCGGAAAGCCGGTCGAAGTGGCGCTCGTTGACGATCCGGCCGTACTCCGGCGAGGCCTGCGGGTCGGTGCCGAAGAGGGCCTCGACGGCGCGGACCAGCGCGCCCTCCAGGGCGGCGGCGGTCGCCGGGTCGGTGAGGACGTAGTCGGGGGCGACGCAGGTCTGGCCGGCGTTGAGGAACTTGCCGCGCGCCAGCCGGTCGGCGACCACGTCGACGTCGGTGTCCCGGTCGACGAACACCGGGGACTTGCCGCCCAGTTCGAGGGCGACCGGGGTGAGGTGCTCGGCGGCGGCGCGCATCACGATGCGGCCGACGGTGCCGTTGCCGGTGTAGAAGATGTGGTCGAAGCGCTCGGCCAGCAGGGCCGTGGTCTCCGGGACACCGCCCTCGACCACGGCGACCGCGTCGGTGTCGAGGTGGGCGGGGATCAGCTTGGCCAGGGCGGCAGAAGTGGCCGGGGCCAGTTCGCTCGGCTTGGCCACGACCGCGTTGCCCGAGGCCAGCGCGCCGACCATGGGGGCAAGCAGCAGCTGGGCCGGATAGTTCCAGGGGGCGATGACGAGGACGACGCCGAGGGGGTCGTACTGCGTCCAGGCCGTCGCGTCACCGCCGAGGTGCGCCGGGACGGGCGCGGACTCCGGGCGCAGCCACTCGTCCAGGTGGTCGAGGGTGTGGTCGATCTCCCGGATGGTGAAGTCGATTTCCGTGCGGTAGGCCTCGGTGCTGCTCTTGCCCAGGTCGGCGTGGAGGGCGGCGGCGAGGTCGGCGCCGTTCTCCGTGAGCATCGTGCGCAGGCGCCGGAGCTGGCCGGTGCGCCACTCGACGGTCTTGGTGCGGCCGGTGCGGAAGGTGGCGCGCAGTCGGGCGACGACGTCGGCGGGCTGCTCGGGCGTGGAGTGGTTCACGGGTGCCTCGCTGGTGGTGCACGGGCTGGTCGGCCCGGGCCCAGGGTCTCGTAGAGTCAGATGTATATGCCAACCTTTCAGGTGCCCAAGTAAATTCCGGCGGTCGGCAGAGGTGACGAGGGTCACGTCGTCCGGTGGTCGAGGTCCCGTCGACACCGGTCCAGATACGCCCGCTCGGCTGCGCTCTCGGCCAGTTCGGCGGCCCTCGCGTACTCGCCCGCGGCCTCGGCGGGCCGGTCCAGGCGGCGCAGCAGGTCGGCGCGGATGGCGTGCAGAACGTGGTAGCGGGGCAGGTCGAGGGAGTCGACCAGGTCCAGGGCCTTGGCCGGGCCCGCCACCTCGGCCACCGCGACCGCCCGGTTCAGTGCGACGACCGGCGTCGGGGCGAGGGCCGTCAGCTGGTCGTACAGGCGCAGGATCTGGCCCCAGTCGGTGGCGGCGGCGGTCGGTGCGTCGCTGTGTACGGCGTTGATCGCGGCCTGGATCTGGTACGGACCCGGCCGGTCGCGGCGCAGGCAGCGGCGGACCAGGCCTTGGCCCTCGGCGATCAGGGAGCGGTCCCACAGGGCGCGGTCCTGCTCGGGCAGCGGCACCAGGACGCCGTCCGCGTCCTGCCGGGCCGGCCGGCGCGCCTCGATCAGCAGCATCAGCGCGAGCAGGCCGGTGACCTCGGGTTCGTCCGGCATCAGCTCGGCCAGCAGCCGGCCGAGGCGCACGGCTTCCGTGCACAGGGCGGGATCGCCGGTGTAGCCCTCGTTGAAGATCAGGTAGACGACGGCGAGGACGCCGCCGAGCCGGTCCGGCAGATCGGCGTCGCGCGGCACGCGGTACGGGATGCCCGCGTCGCGGATCTTGGCCTTGGCCCGCACCAGGCGCTGGGCGAGGGTCGGCTCGGGGACCAGGAAGGCGCGGGCGATCTGGGAGGTGTTCAGGCCGCCGAGCAGGCGCAGGGTGAGGGCGACCCGGGACTGGAGGGCGAGCGCGGGGTGGCAGCAGGTGAAGATCAGACGGAGCCGGTCGTCGCGCACGGGGCTCTCCTCGGGCGCTGCGTCGGGCGCGTACAGCCGGGCGGCCTCGGCGTGCCGGGCGTCCCGGGAGGACTCGCGGCGCAGCCGGTCGACGGCCCGGTTGCGTGCGGTGGTGATGATCCAGCCGGCCGGGCTCGGCGGTATGCCGGTCTCCGGCCACGTGCGTACAGCGGTGGCGAAGGCGTCCTGCACCGCTTCCTCGGCGAGGCCGATGTCACCGAGGAAGCGGACGAGGACGGAGACCGCGCGCCCGTACTCGGCGCGGAAGACGGCCTCGATGTCGGGCGCCTCGCCCATCAGTGCCGGTCCACGAACGGCCGTACCTCGATGGGGAGGGTGGTCGCCAGGGCGGCCTTGCGCCCCCACTCCAGCGCCTCGTCCAGGTCGGCGGCCCGGATCAGGCAGAGCCCGCCCAGGTACTCCTTGCCCTCGGCGTAGGGACCGTCGGTGATGAGGACGTCGCCGTCTTGGGGGCGGAGCACGGTGGCGGTCTCCGGGCCGTGCAGTCCGCCGGCGAAGACCCAGGCCCCGGCCGCGCGCAGTTCGTCGTTGAAGGCCTCGACGTTGCGCATGATCTCGGCGAGCGCGTCGGGGGCGGGGGGCTGTCCCCCGGTCGGCTGGACCACGCTGAGCAGGTAGTGCTTCATGACGTCCTCCTGGGCTTCCTCCCGGGCGTCTTCCCGGTGTCGGGGGTGTCTGTCACCTCCTACACGAACGGCCGAAGCCCGGATCGACACCCCGCCCCACCGATCCGGAAGAAAAAATCGGCGGCGATCTTCGGAAGAATCTCCCGCATGACCGACACCGCACATCCGCTCGTCACCCGCGCCCGGCGGCTCGCCGCCGAACTGCTCGTCCCCGAGGCCGAGCGGGTGGACCAGGAGGGCGTCCCCGCGAGCCACATCGAGGCGGTGAAGCGGTCCGGGCTGCTGGGCGTGGTGGCACCCGTCGAGTACGGCGGCTCCGGCGCGCCGCCGGCCGTGCTGCGACAGACCGCGGAGATCCTGGCCGGGGCGTGCTGCTCGACGTGGTTCGTGCAGACGCAGCACCACACGCCGGTGCAGACCCTGGCGCAGAGCGAACTGTCCGTGCGGGAACGGCTGTTGGGCCCGCTGTCGCGCGGTGAGCAGCTGTCCGGGGTGGCGTACGCGCACCTGCGCTCGCATCCGCGCGTCCCGGTGCGGGTCCGGCGGGCGGGCGACGGGTGGCGGTTCGACGGGACCGTCCCCTGGTACACCGGGTGGGGTCTGAACGACGTGATGCTGCTCGCCGGGGTGACCGACGCGGACGAGGTGCTGTTCGCCTTCGTCGAGGCACGCGACCAGCCGGGGATGCGGGCCTCGGCCCCGCTGCGCCTCGCGGCCCTCACCGCCGCCCGCACGGTGTCGCTGGAGCTGGCCGGCCTGCGGGTGCCCGACGAGGCGGTGGCCCTGCGGACGCCGTACGAGCGGTGGGCGCCCGGCGACCGGGCCAGGACGCTGAATGCCAACCCGGCGGTCTTCGGCATCGCCGAGGCCGCGCTGGCCCTGCTGGACGAGGAGCCGGCCGGCCCGCTCCGCGCCCGCCTCGCCGATGTCCGCCGCCGCGCCTACGCCCTGGCCGACCACCCGGTGCCGCACGAGCGGGCCGAGGAGCGGCTGGCCGCACGGGCGCAGGCGTTCGAGGTGCTGGGTGCGGCCACCACCGCGGCGGTGGTGGCCGGCGGCGGCCGCGCGATGGCCCTGACCAGCCGCGCCCAACGGCTGGCCCGCGAGGGCCTGTTCCTGCTGGTGCAGGGGCAGACGCCCGAGACCCGCCGGGCCCACCTGCGGGCACTGGCCGAGGGCGCGAGCGGCGCGTGAACCGCAAGCCGGTGCAGCGATCAGCGGCGATGGGCTACACGGCGCGCCAGCGCGTGCGTGCCCGCCGTGGCGGCCGCGGCGAAGGCAAGGCCCTGGAGTGCGTCGCGTGGGCGGGTGGGGCCGAGGACCCCGGCCCGGCGCAGGCGACCGCGGGCTCAGAGCACCAACGACACAACCACCCGCACAACCCGCGAACCGAAAACCCTGCCCCCCCTCACCAGCAGCACGCCAGCACATGCGTCCCCACCGCAGCAGCCACAGCGAAGCCAACGCCCCAGAACCCGTCCCGCACCCCGGCGGCACAGTGAACCCCGACCCAACCCAGGCAACCACCAGCCCAGAGCACCAACGACACAACCACCCGCACAGCTCGTGAACCGAAAACCCTGCCCCCCTCACCAACAGCGCCCCAACACATGCGCCCCCACCACGGCAACCGCAGCGAAGCCAACGCCCCAGAACCCGTCCCGCACCCCGGCGGCACAGTGAACCCCGACCCAACCCAGGCAACCACCAGCCCAGAGCACCAACGACACAACCACCAGCACAACCCGCGAACCGAAAACCCTGCCCCCCTCACCAACAGCGCGCAACACGGCGCGCCAGCGCGTGCGTGCCCGCCGTGGCGGCCGCGGCGAAGGCAAAGCCGTGGAGTGCGTCGCGTGGGCGGGTGGGGCCGAGGACCCCGGCCCGGCGCAGGCGACCGCGGGCCCAGAGCGTGAACGGAAGGACGACCAGCGGGGTGGTCACGGAGCCCGGCGTGTACCCGCGGAACGCGGCCGCCTGGGCCAGGTGCACCACGCCGTGCAGGCCGAAGGCGTTGAGCGCGGTCCGGTAGACGGCGGAGCGTCCGCCGGTCCGGTGTCCTTCGGCGGCGGCAGCCGCGACCACGACGGCCATCGCGCCGACGGCGGTGGTGAACTCGCGTCCGTCCACTGCCTCCAGTTGCCGCCACGCCCTCTCCGGCACCCGGGGAAACCTCTTGCGCAGCTCCGGGACTCGCGCCCGCACCCACCGCGGCACCATGACCACTTCCTCGGCGTCGTGCACGGCCCAGGCGGCCAGCAGCCCGAGGGTGACGGACGCCCCCACATCCAGCGGTTCTCGTGTCATGAACCCGCAGTCTGCCAGGCCGAGTTGCCGCTCAGCTCGCGAACGGCACCTGGGCCGAGGACGCGGCCGTCTCACCGTCGGGGTGCCGCCACAGCCCCTGCGCAGCCAGCCGGGGCAGTACGCCCTCGCCGAACCAGTACGCCTCCTCCAGGTGCGGATAGCCGGAGAGCACGAACTCGTCGATGCCGAGGGCGTGGTACTCCTTGATCCGCTCGGCGACCTCGTCGTGGCTGCCGACCAGGGCCGTGCCGGCGCCGCCGCGCACCAGGCCGATGCCGGCCCAGAGGTTGGGGTGGATCTCCAGGCCGTCGCGGCTGCCGCCGTGCAGGGCGAGCATGCGCTGCTGGCCCTCGGACTCGCTGCGGGCCAGGCCCTCCTGGACGGACCGTACGGTCTCCGCGTCGAAGCCGTCGAGCAGGCGGTTCGCCTCGGCCCAGGCCTGCTCGGAGGTGTCCCGGGTGATGACGTGCAGCCGGATGCCGAAGCGCAGGGTACGGCCGTGCCCTGCGGCCAGTGCCCTGAGCCGGGCGATTTTCCCGGCGACCTGCGCGGGCGGTTCTCCCCAGGTCAGGTACACGTCGACGTACCGGGCGGCGATCTCTTGAGCGATGGGCGAGGAGCCGCCGAAGTACACCTCGGGCACCGGATCGGGCACCCGGCTCAGCTTCGCGTCCTCCACCTGGAGGTGCTGCCCGTGCAGGTCGACGCTCTTGCCCTCCCACAAGTCCCGGACGATGTGCAGGAATTCTCCGGTGCGGCGGTAACGGTCGTCCTTGTCGAGGAAGTCGCCGTAGGCCCGCTGCTCCTGGCTCTCGCCGCCGGTGACCACGTTCAGCAGCAGCCGTCCGCCGGTCTGCCGCTGGAAGGTGGACGCCATCTGCGCGGCGAGCGTCGGCGAGACGAAGCCGGGCCGGAAGGCGACCAGGAACTTCAGCCGCTCGGAGTTCTGGCTGACCATGGCGGTGGTCAGCCACGCGTCCTCGCACCAGGCCCCGGTCGGGGTGAGCGCGCCGACGAACCCCAGATCCTCGGCGGCCCGGGCGATCTGGCTCAGATAGGCCACCGTCGGCGGCCGGTCCCGGCCGGAGGCGGTGGCTGGGGTGCCGTGACCGCCGCCGACGACGTGCCGGCTGTCACCGTTGGTGGGCAGGAACCAGTGGAAGGTGAGGGGCACGTGGGGTCTCCGATCAGAGCAGGCCGTGACGGGCGGCCGGGTGCGGCGCGAAGCGCCTGGTCGAGGGGTGGTGGTCGGGCGACGGACGAGCGGGTGCGGGCACGCGGAACTCCCGTTGCGGAATGACTCGGCGAGGCTTTCGGGTACGCCGAATTCAGTACGCGCCGAACGCCGGAGCATTCAGGCGGTACCGGAAGGGGGGAGAAACGCGGCGGATCGGAAGGCGAGTCGGGCGATCAGGCCGCGGCGCAACAGGAGGCGCTGGAGACGCGTGCGAGGTCGACATGGCGTCGCCGCGTGAGGTCCAGTCGCATCGTCATGCCGTCGATCGTGGCAGCCGCTCACCAGGGCCGTCAAGGAGAACCCGACCGGTCCCGTATCGCGGACCGTTGAATTCATACAGGTGTGACAGGGGTCAGGGCCGCCCGTCCTCCTCCGGCCCCTCGACCACGACGAGGAACGTGTCGGACATCAGGTCCATGACCACGGTCGCGGGCTCACCCTCCGCGCGACGGGCGGCCGCGTACTCCTCCGCGGGCCATGATCCACGCGGGGCTCCCGCAGGGAACCGCTCCAGCACCCTCGCACCCATGACGGCGGGTCACCTCCAGCGTTCACAGCCGAACGGGATGCACATCCCGTACGTCTCCGACTGCCCGGGATCGGCGCGGACATGTCACCCAGCAGGTGTTCCGCGTTCGATGCGCCGACCTCTACACATAAAGGACGAATAAGAGCAAACTGGGAAGGCGGCGCTTACCGCACACCGCACCAGACGCGGTCTGGCCTGGAAGTCACAAAGGAGACGAAACATGGCCAACGTCTCGCACAGGGGTGACATGGCGACCCACCCCGATGTCTCCGAAATGCGGGCACGCTACGCCCGCATGCTCGGCGGTCGTGATGTGGCGCTCGTGGACGGGCCGGTGTTCCTGCTCGGCCTGTACTGCTCGGCGTCCCCGTGGATCCTGCACTACACGACGAGCCAGCCGGCGCTGGTGACCCACAACCTGATCGTGGGCATCGCGATAGGCCTGCTGGCGCTGGGATTCACCACGGCTCCCGCGCGGATGTACGGCCTTAGCTGGGCCATGTGTGCCATGGGTGTCTGGATGATCATCGCGCCGTGGGTCGTGGGCAGCAGCCCGGACACCGGCGTGATCCTCAACAACATCATCATCGGCGCGCTGGCCATCGTCCTCGGGCTGATGTGCGCCGGTACGGCGGCGAAGAGCGTCCCCAAGCCATAGAGACAGGTCACGAGGTAAGGAGGACCACCTGAAGAAAGTGAAGGCCACGAAGAATGCGAGGCCGGTCCGCCCGGGCGGACCGGCCTCCCCCTGCCAGGCCCCCTCGGAAACCGAGGCGAGACGGCAGGATTCCCCGTCGATTCAATTGTTGAGAGGCGAATAATTCGACGATTCGAGCGGAACGCTACAAATATCTGTTACACGACGGATGGGCGACCTTGATGCACGGTCCGTAGCGTCGAAGACACGACGAACGAACCCGAACGAAGGACAGCTCACCGATGCGTGCACTTCGCACCCTGCGCACCACCCTCGTCGCCACCGGCGTCGCCGCCGCCCTGGGCGCGTCGGCCACCGGCGCCTTCGCCGCCACCGCCGCGCCGACCGCTCCCGCCGCCCACGCCTGGGCCCACGGCAAGGCCAAGCGTGCCCCCATCAAGACGGTGCGGCTCGCGGACAAGGTCTCCGTGGCGAAGGTCTACAAGACCGGCAAGCACCGCTACGAGGCGGAGATCTGGGCCAAGGGCGCACAGTTCGGGACCCTCGTCACCCAGGGCAAGCCCGCGCACGGCACGAACAACGGCCTGCACGTCACCCTGCACCCGAACGGCAAGGTCACCTCCTGGGTCGAGCAAGCCAAGCCGAAGCCCCGGCCGAAGCCCGCAGGCAAGCCTGTCCTCGTCGCCTCGGCGACGCTGGCCGACGGCGCCTCCACGGCGAAGGTCTACCGGATCAGCACCAACCACTACGTGGCCGACGTCTCCGCGAGCGGCGTCTGGCTCGACACCCTGGTGGCCAACGGCCGTGCCGCCTACGGCCAGAACAACGGCCTGCACGTCGTCCTGCAGCCGGACGGGCAGCTGAGGTCCTGGGTGGACGACGCCCGGTGACGGAGCCGGCACAGCAGCCGTCCGGCACTCCGCAGGCGGGCTGACCCGTCCCGGCGGACGTCAGGCCCGGGCCCGCACCGCGAACGAGATCCACAGGTCCGGGGGCACCTCCGGCCGGTCGGGCACCGGCCGGAGCTCACGGGTCCAGGCATCCCCTGCCAGTTCCCGGGCCACGCGCGGCCAGAAGCGCACGGCGGCCGGGTTGTCGTGCTGGAACGCGATCTCCCAGGGCCCGGGATGCCGGAGCAGCACCTCCCGCACGGCCTGCAGTCCGACCCCCTGCCGGCGGGCGCCGCGTACGACGAAGAAGCTGTTGAGCACCCGCACGGGGCGGTCGAGGCCGCGCACGAACGCGAAGCCGACGGGGCGATCACCGCAGGTCATCAGGTACGGCGCCCAGCCGGGCTCGGTGAAGGCGGAGGCGACCCACTCGCTGCGGAAGGTGCCGTCGGGAGCGGGCAGTGCGCCCCGGAACTCGGACAGGTCGTGGCGGAACATCGGCCACAGCCGTTCCACGGTGGGCCGGTCCTCGGGAGTGGCGGGACGGACGATCACGTCCGGCAGAAATGTTTCGGTCATAAATGAAGCCTCCCCGGCGGACTCGGGGTCCGGACCGGGGAGGCCTGCACAACTGGTCTTGATTCTAGCCCACTTCAAGGGCGGTGTACTCCTCGGCGATCTCCTTCGCCCCGAACGGCCACACCTTCTCCAGCCGCGCCCAGACCCAGAAGGCCGCGCAGCCGAGGGCGAGCCAGGCCAGGGACCACTCGATGGGGTGGCGCCCCGGGGAGTTCCTGTCGGCGTACCCGTAGATCACGCACCAGCCGGCGAAGGCGACGATGCCGGGCAGCGGGTACAGCCACATGCGGTACGGGCGGCGCAGGGCCGGCTGCCGCCTGCGCAGAACCGTGAGCGCGAGGATCTGGGCGAGCGCCTGGACGATCACCATCACGGTGGTGAGCAGCTGGATCAGGGTGGCGAGGTCGGTGTGCCGGCCGATCAGGAAGCCGATCGCGGTGATGACGCCCATGGTCGCCAGGCCCAGCGTCGGGAAGCGGTGCCTCGGGTGCAGTTTCTCGTAGGGGCGGAAGAAGACCCGGTCGCGGGCGGCGTCGTAGGGGACGCGGGAGCCGCCGAGCAGGCCGGTGAAGACCGAGGCGAAGGCCGTGATCAGGATGAGGACGGTGACCGTGTCGGCGGCGCCCTTGCCCCAGGTCTTCTCCAGCACGGCGGAGGCCACGGAGGTGGAGGCGATGTCGTGCGGGTCGCTCATGCGGTGCCAGTCGACGACGCCGAGGGTGCCGATCTGGAGCAGCAGGTAGATCGCCATGATGCCGAGGATCGAGAAGAGGATGGAGCGCGGCAGGGTCCGGCCGGGGTCCTTGATCTCGGCGCCCATGTAGGCGGTGGTGTTGTAGCCCAGGTAGTCGTAGATGCCGATGGTCAGGCCCGCGGCGAAGCCGGGCCAGAAGTGGCTGCTCGTCAGGTCGAAGGCCCGGGCGGGGTAGGTGAAGGCCAGGTGGGGGCTGAAGTCGGTGGCCGCGGCGACGATCACCAGGAGGACCGAGGCGATCATCACCGCCCACATCACGGCGGTGATGCGGGCGATGTGCTCGATGCCGCGCCACAGCAGGAGCACGACCAGCGCGATGACACCGAGGCCGGTCAGGTCACCCGAGGTCCTGCCGAGACCGGGGGCTAGATAGCCCAGGTACTGGACGAAGCCGACGACGCCGGTGGACATGATCAGCGGGATGAAGAGCATCGCCGTCCACACGAACAGGAACGGCATCAGACGGCCGGTGCGGTACTGGAAGGCCTGGCGGAGATAGACGTAACTGCCGCCGGAGCCGGGCAGGGCGGCGCCCAGCTCGGCCCACACCAGCCCGTCGCACAGCGCCAGCACGGCGCCCGCGACGAATCCGATGACCGCCTGGGGGCCGCCGAACGCGGCGACCATCAGCGGGATCGTCACGAACGGGCCGATGCCGCACATCTGGCTCATGTTGATGGCCGTGGCCTGGAACAGGCCGACACGGCGGACGAAACCACCCGCAGGTGGCGGACTACCGGACATGGGGACTCCTGACGCGACGGGCGCACGGACCGCGGACTCGGCGGCGAGCGGCCCGGCCGGGCTGACTGGCCGATAAAGTTAAGGAGCCTTACTAGAGGCGTCAAGTATGCGACGGGAATGCATGAGAATGGTGCGATGGCCGCCCGTGACGTCGTAGCGCAGCAGGACCAGCCCTGGAGCCGTCGGCGCCTGCGCAGCACCAACGAGCGGCTGCTGCTGGACCGGCTGCGCGGCCTCGGCGCCGCCTCGCGTGCCCAACTGGCCCGTGAGACGGGCCTGTCGAAGCCCACGGTGTCCAGCGCGCTGGCCTCGCTGGAGGCGGCCGGACTGGTCCACGAGGTCGGCACCCACGCCCCCGAACGGGGGCGCACCGCCGTGCTGTACGCCCCGGACCCGGCCGCCGGGTACGCACTCGGCGTGGACATCGGCCGCGGCTGGCTCAGGGTGGCGGTGGTCGATCTGGACGGCACGGTGGTCGCCCGGTCCGACGTGCGCAACCGGGCCCGCGCGTCCGCGGCCATGGCCGACCTGGTCGTGGGCACCGCGCGCCAGGTGATCGGCAACTCGGGTGTGGACCCGGCCGAGGTGGTGCACGGGGTGGTGGGCACACCGGGGGTGTACGACGAGAAGCAGCGGCGGGTGCGGTACGCGATGCACCTGCCGGGGTGGGGCCGCGCGGGGCTGTTCGACCGGATGCGCGAGGAACTGGGCGTCCCGCTGGAGGTGCACAACGACGCCAACCTGGCAGCGCTCGGCGAGTACACCTACGGTGTCGGCGCCGGCAGCCGGCTCTTCGCGTACATCCTCATCGGCACCGGCCTCGGTATGGGCGTCGTGAGCGAGGGGCGGCTGTTCACGGGGGCGCACGGGCTGGCCGGGGAGATCGGGTTCCTGCCCTGGCCGGGGCGGCAGAAGCCGGAGCGGCTGGAGGACGCGGTGTCGGGGGTGGCCGTGGTGGAGGCCGCCCGGCAGTTCGGGATGAGCGGACAGCTGACCGCGAAGGCCGTGTTCGACGCGGCCCGGCAGGGCAACCCGGCCGCGGTGCGGGCGGTGGAGCTGGAGGGCGAGCGGATCGCGCACACCGTGGCAGCCGCGGCCGCGGTGCTCGACCCGGACCTCGTCGTGCTCGGCGGCGGGGTCGGCCACAGCGTGGACCTGCTGCTGCGGCCGGTGGGCGAGCAGCTGCGCACCCTGACCCCGCTGCGGCCGCGGATCGCCCCGAGCCGGCTCGGCGAGGACGCGGTACTACTGGGGGCGGTGGCGACGGCGCTGGGCACGGCGCGGGACCTGGTGTTCGAACGCAGGACGGGCGAGGGCCGACCTGTGCGCGGATGACCTGTGCGCGCCCGACGCCAA
Source organism: Streptomyces cellostaticus (assembly GCF_001513965.1). Classification (GTDB taxonomy): domain Bacteria; phylum Actinomycetota; class Actinomycetes; order Streptomycetales; family Streptomycetaceae; genus Streptomyces; species Streptomyces cellostaticus. Next base: position 108,489 of record NZ_KQ948021.1, read on the forward strand.
GCTCCGTGGCGGCCATGGTCGTTGACACGGCCCGCACGGCCCCCTACCTTGAGGCGAGTTAGTAAAGTTTCCTAACTTTACGAGGCTGGAGACCATCGTGTTCCCTCGCCCCGCCTCCGGACACCGGCTCGCCACCGCGGCCGCGCTCCTGGGCCTGCTCGGCACGCTCACCACCAGCGCCTGGGCCGGATCCCGGGACCGGAACCCGGCGCCGCACGAACGGACGACGGTCACTCGTGTCCCGTCCGCCGCGGGCTCCGCGACCCCGCTCGCCGGGTACGCGATCCAGTCCACGGCGAAGGTGACCGACTCCGCGGCGGCCGTCTCCTCCCCCGGCTATCCGGCGGCCGGCTGGTACCCGGCGGGCCCCCGCTCCACGGTCCTGGCCGCTCTCCTGGCCGACGGCCGGTACGCCGATCCGTTCCACTCCACCGACCAGAAGAAGATCCCGAGGGCGGACTTCGAGGTGCCCTGGTGGTACCGCTCCGACTTCACGCTCGAGGACACCTCCCGCCGTACCCGGCTCGACTTCAGCGGTGTCGTCTCGGCGGCCGACGTCTACGTCAACGGCAGGCAGGCGGCGAAGGCCGCGGACGTGACCGGCGCCTACACCCACCACGAGCTGGACATCACCTCGCTGGTGAGGTCCGGCAGGAACACGGTCGCCTTCCGGATCCGGCCCAACGACCCGAACAAGAACCTGACCATGGGCTGGATCGACTGGCTCCAGCCGCCGCCCGACCGGAACATGGGCATCGTCCGTGACGTCCTGGTCCACCGGGACGGCCCGGTGACCCTGCACGACGCGCACGTGCTGACCAAGCTGGCGGTGCCGTCGCTCGCCACCGCCGACCTGACCGTCAGAGCCGAGGCCCGCAACGACACCGGCACGGCGGTCACGGCCCAGGTCACCGGCAGCATCGGCCGGACGGGCTTCACCAGGTCCGTGCCGCTCGCCGCGCACGAGAGGAAGACCGTCACCTTCTCCCCCGCCGACGTCCCCGGCCTGCATCTCAGCGACCCGCAGGTGTGGTGGCCGGCCGGCCTGGGCGGGCAGCCGCTGTACGGCCTCGACCTCACCGCGTCCGTGTCCGGTACGGCCTCGGACACCGCCCATGAGAGCTTCGGCATCCGCGACGTGCGGGCGCCCCTGAACTCCGACGGCGCCCGCCAGTACCGGATCAACGGCCGCAGGCTGCTGATCAAGGGCGGCGGCTGGTCCCCGGACGAGTTCCTGCGCTGGGACCCCGGCTATGTGGCGGACCGGCTGAAGTACGCCCTCGACCTCGGGCTGAACACCATCCGCCTGGAGGGCCACATCGAGCCGGACGAGTTCTTCGACCTCGCCGACCGCTACGGCGTGCTCACGCTGCCGGGCTGGGAGTGCTGCGACAAGTGGGAGGGCAACGTCAACGGCAAGGAGACCGTGGACAAGTGGACCGACGCCGACTACCCGGTCGCGAAGGCGTCCATGGCCGCCGAGGCCGCCCGGCTGCGCGACCACCCGAGCGTGATCTCCTTCCTGATCGGCAGCGACTTCGCGCCCGACGCGAGGATCGAGAAGACCTACCTGGGCGCCCTGAAGGCCGCCGACTGGCCCACCCCCGTGGTCTCCTCGGCCTCCGACAGCTCCTCGCCCCGGCTGGGCAGTTCGGGCTTGAAGATGTCCGGGCCCTACGACTGGGTCCCGCCGGGCTACTGGTACGCCAAACGCGAGGGCGGGGCCACCGGCTTCAACTCCGAGACCAGCGCGGGCCCCGACATCCCGACCCTCGACACCCTGCGCCGGATGATGAAACCCGCCGAGCTCGACACACTGTGGAAGAACCCGGACGCCCAGCAGTACCACCGCTCGCCCTCGGCCGTCTTCGGCACCCTCAAGATCTACGACGCCGCCCTCACCGGCCGCTACGGCGCCCCGACGAGCCTCACCGACTACGTGCGCAAGGCACAGCTGGCCCAGTACGAGAACGTCCGCGCCCAGTACGAGGCCTACGAGCGCAACGCGACGGACGCCGGCAAGCCCGCGACCGGGGTGATCTACTGGATGTTCAACAGCGGCTGGACGTCCCTGCACTGGCAGCTGACCGACCGCTATCTGGACCAGGGCGGCGCCTACTTCGGCGCGAAGAAGGCGAACGAGCCGCTGCACATCCAGTACTCCTACGACAACCGCTCGGTCGTCGTCGTGAACAACCGGCACACCCCCGTCGGCGGACTCACCGCGCGGGCCACGCTGTTCAACCCCGACGGCACCCAGAAGTACGACAGGACCGTCACCGGGGTGGCGGTGAACGGGGACGGCGCACACCGCACCGCACTCACCCTGCCGTCGTCGGTGGGCGGACTGTCGAGCACGTACCTGCTCCGGCTGACCCTGAGCGATGCGGACGGCAAGGAGGTGAGCCGGAACGTGTACTGGCTCTCCACCAGGGCCGACACGCTCGACTGGGCGCACACCGACTGGTACCACACGCCGACGACCGGCTACGCCGATCTGAAGGGGCTCGGCTCCATGGCCCAGGTGCCGGTGTCGGCGACGGCGTCGACCGAGTCGTCCGGCGGTACGTCGACCACGACGGTGACCGTGCGCAACACGGGCAGCGGCAGGACGCCGTCCTTGTTCACGGACGTCCACCTGGTCGACGCGCACGGGAAGCCGGTGCTGCCGGTGCGATGGTCGGACAACGAGGTCGGTCTCTGGCCGGGCGAGTCGGTGACGCTGACCGCCACCTACCGGACCGCCGAACTGCACGGCTCGGCGCCGGGTGTGCGGGTCTCCGGCTGGAACACCCCGGAGCGGACGGTCCCGGCCGCCTGAGGTGACGGGGGCGGGCCCGGCGGCCCGCCCCCGCACGGCTCAGCCGACGTTGAGCGCGGTGTCGTCGACGACGAACGACGTCTGGAGCTTGGAGCCCTCGGTGCCGGTGAACTTCAGGGTGACGGTCTGCCCGGCGTAGCTGCTCAGGTCGAAGCTGCGCTGGGTGTAGCCGGAGGCGGCGTTGAGGTTCGAGTACGTCGCCAGGGTGCCGAGCACGGTGCCGGAGCTGTTGAGGACCTGGACCTTCAGGGTGTCGTAGGCCGTGCTGGTCGTGGTCTCCGCGGTGTCGACGTGGAGAGAGAAGCTGAGCGTGGCACTCGTGCAGGCCGACGGGATGGTCACCGACTGGGAGAGGGTGTCGGTGGTGGCGGCTCCGTTGCCGTCGAGCCAGGCGTAGTACGAGCCGGAACGGGCGGACTCACCAGTGGTGTTGGTGATGACGCCGCTGGTGGCGCTCCAGGTGGAGTTGCCGGACTCGAAGCCGTTGTTGCCGAGGAGCTGGGCCGCGGTGCAGGTGCCGGTGCCGCCACCGCCCCCACCGCTGCTGCTGCCGGAACCGGCCAGCCAGGCCGTGGCGTTGAGGGCGAGGGCCGCGTTGGTGGCACTCGAGTCGTTCCAACCGTCGTACAGGGTGTTGCCGGACTGGCCGGTGCCGTCGTCGATCGGCGAGCTGTCGCCCCAGAAGGCGACGCGGCCGCTGCCGAAGGTGGACGTCAGGAAGAAGGCGCCGGTGTTGCCGGAGTAACCGGTGCGGTAGAGCAGGCCCTTGGCGGAGGAGTTGTCGGCGGGCTTGAGCGTGGCGGTCGTGCCGCTGGCGATCAGGCTCTTGGTGACGGTGCCGAAGGAGCCGTGCAGGACCGGGTCGCTGCTGTCGCTGATCGCCGACGGGTGGTCGGAGCTGATGCTCAGCGAGTCGATCGAGAAGCCGAACGGGTCGGTGGAGTCGACGCTGTTGTTCGTCATCAGGTCGTTCAGGATCTCGACCGCGTCCTCGCCGTCGTTGTTGCGGTCGGCGCCGGTGTGGTCGGAGATCATGAACAGGCCGCCGCCGTTCTTCACGAAGTTCATGATCGCCGTCTTCTCGGCGGTCGTGAACAGCGTGTTCGGCTCGGGCAGGACCAGCGTGTCGAAGTTCGACAGGTCGGTGGTCGACGAGCCGCCGTAGCTGAGGCTGGAGCCCGACGGCAGCGTCTTCAGGCTGTAGCTGCCGGTCTTCTGCAGGGCTACGCCCCAGGAGGACAGGGCGCCGGTCCAGTCCGTCTCGGCGGACGGGGAGGAGTCCTCGCCGAGCGGGTCGGGCTGGCTGGTGGAGACGATCCAGTCCGCGTTGCCGGCCGTCTCGGCGTGGGCGTTGTCGAACAGGATCCGGTGCGTGGTGGCCGCATGGGCGGGGGTGGCGCTGGTGCTGACCTGCAAGGCTGCCGAGGTGACGAGCAGCCCGAGTCCGGCCAGGGCGGTGGTGAATCTGCGGCGGGATCTTCTCGATCCGAGCATCCGGCGAACCTCCATGAGGGGTGGGGAGAGGCGGTGCGGGCGCCAAGTCTGCGCGCGTAGAACCCGCTTGAGGGTTCTACACGCGTCGATTGGTTGAAAGGTACATGGCATGTCGGCTCGGTGAACAGAAAGTCCCGGCAATAACCGGAACGGACCGGCTCCGGTGGGAGGGTGTCGCCGCCGCCCCTCAGCTCCCGTACAGATAGGGCGTCGTGGTGCTCAGTGCGTGGAAGCCGAGGCGTTCCAGGATCGGGCGGCTCATGGGTGAGGCGTCGACCTGGAGGTACGGGTAGCCGTGGGCGGAGGCGACGCGGGCCCGGTGGGCGACCAGGGCGCGGTAGATGCCCCGGCCCCGCCAGGCCTCGACGGTGCCGCCGCCCCACAGTCCGGCGAAGCGCGTGCCGGGCACCAACTCCATGCGGGCGGCGCTGACGGGCTCGTCACCGGCGAGCGCCACCACGGCGACGACGGTGCCGGGGTCGGAGGTCAACCGGTCGAGCAGCCGGTGGCGCAGCCGGGTGCCGTCGGTGCCGAAGGCCTTCTCGTGCACGTCCACGACGAGGTTGACGCCTGCCGCATCGGTGGCCTGCACGAAGCGGATCCCGGCGGGCGGCTCGGTGTCCAGGGCGAGCCGGCCGACCTCGCCGATCATGAGCGTCTCCTCGGGCTCGGCCCGGAATCCGGCGGCGGTGAGCCGGGAGGCGAGGTCCACCGGCCGGTCGTGCCCGTACAGCTTCCACTCGAAGTCGCGGCCCAGGCCGGTGAAGTACGCGATCTGTGCGCCGATCACCCGGTCCGCACTCGCCGCGTCCAGGGCGGACCACACGACGCCGTTCCAGCCCTGCGCACCCGCGACCTGGCGCACGACGGCGCCGTCCCGCTCGATGCGGGCCCCGGGCCCGTCGGGGCGGGCGCCCTCGCGCATGTCCTGGTCGTAGCGGGCGAGCACCGCGGCGTGATCCATGGCCTCACTCCAGCATCCGCACCCGGGCCGGGCAACCGGATTAGGGCCTGCCCGGCGGATCAGGCCGGCTCCGGGCAACGGTGCCTCATCAGCACAGGTGAGCGGAGCCTGGTGCGTGCAGACGGGCGTGCCAGGCCCCGCGATTCCGGCATGATCCGCCGGACCGGCCCTAGCTGTCGCCGGCCGGTCGCACGACGGACAGGTAGGTGGTGAGCCGGTCGCGGTTGCGGGCCAGGCAGTCGATGCGGGCCTGGATGCGGTCGATGTGCGCCCGCAGCAGGGCCGCCGTCTGCGGGGTGACGCACTCGGCGGGCGGATGCAGTTCGTCGGGCCCGGACAGGTACGGCAGGATCGCGCGGATCATCTCCGTGGTGAGGCCGGAGTCCAGCAGGCCGCGGATCTGCCGGACGTCCTGGACGGCGGAGTCGGCGTAGCTGCGGTAGCCATTGTCGGCGCGTTCGGGGTGGAGCAGGCCCTGCGCCTCGTAGTAGCGCAGCAGGCGGGTGGGCACGCCGGTGTGCCGGGACAGTTCGCCGATTCTCATCCCCGCCTCCAGGGTCCGCGCTTGCCTGCACACTGATGTCAACGTTCGACCATGGTCGCATGTCCCTGTCTTCCCAGGTCAAGGGCGGTCCGCTGCCGTGGTCGGGGCTGCTTGCCCTGTCCAGCGCCGCCTTCACGGCCGTCCTGACCGAACTCCTCCCGGCGGGTCTGCTGCCCGCGATGGCACCCCGGCTGGGGGTCGCCGAGTCCCGGATCGGCTTCCTCGTCACGGCGTACGCGGCAGCCTCCTTCCTGGCCGCCGTTCCGCTCACGACGGCGCTGCGCGGGCTGCCGCGGCGGCCGGTGCTGTGCGGTGCGCTGCTGGGGTTCGCGGTCAGCAACGCGCTGGTCGCGCTGTCGTCGTCGTACCTGCTCACCTTCGCGGCCCGGCTGCTGGCCGGGGCCATGGGCGGCACGCTGTGGGCGATGCTCGTCGGCTACGCGGCCCGTATGGTGCCGGCCGCCCGGCGCGGCCGGGCCATCGCGGTCGTGCTCGCCGGGATCACGCTCGCCCTGTCCCTGGGCGTGCCCGCCGGTACGGCGCTGGCGGGTGCGGTGGGCTGGCGGGCGGCCTTCGGGGCACTGTCCGTCCTGGCCGTGCTGCTCGTGGTGTGGGTGCGCCTGCGGGTGCCCGGTTTCCCCGGCGAACCCCCGCACGCGCGCGTGCCGCTCGGCCGGGTCGCCGTACGGCCCGGGATCCGCCCGGTGCTGTGTGTGACGCTGTTCCTGCTGCTGGGGCACCAGGTGATGTACACGTACGTCGCCCCGTTCGCCGCGGACGCCGGTTACGGCCGTACGGGCCTGCTGCTCGCGGTGTTCGGGTGCGCCACGGTGGCCGGGATCTGGCTGACCGGTGTGCTGGTCGACCGGCACCTGCGGCCCACCCTGCTCACGGCGCTCGCCCTGTTCGTGACGGTCCTGCTGGTGCTGGGCCTGGGCGCCGGTGCGCAGGCGCTGCTGTTCTGCGCCGTAGCCCTGTGGGGCGTGGCCTTCGGCGGGGCACCGACGCTGATCCAGACCGCGCTGGTCGATGTCTCCGGGCCGGGCGACGCCGACGTGGCGACCTCGCTGCAGACCACCGTGTACAACGCGGGGATCGCCGCGGGTTCGCTGAGCGGCGGTCTCGCCCTGGACGCCCTGGGCCCCGGCGCGCTGCCGTGGACGACACTGCCGCCCGCCGTGCTGGCGCTGGCGACGGTCCTCCTCGGGCGCCGGCACGCTTTCCCTGCCGTACGGCACGGTGCGGCCACGGACGGGGATCGGGTGGTCGCGGCGCCCTCGGCGGCCGTGGCCTGCGGGTCCGGGGACCATGCTGCGAGGAGGCCGGAAGGCCATGGTGAAGGGCAGTGAGCTGCGCCGTTCGAGTCGGCGGGTGGGGCTCGGCCGCATCGCGTACGTCGCCTCGTCGGATCAACTCGGTTCCTGCAAGGCCGAGTTGGCGGCACCCGCGCCTGCCGGAGGTGGTCGAGGAGGTGCGGGACCTGCACCTCCGCTGCCACGGCACCACGCGTCGGCCGGACGTCTCAGCCGAGTTCCAGCGTGGTGACGCCGAACACCCGCTCCCTGGCGTGGTCGCGGACCCGGCCGGTGTACATGCGGGCCGTCTCGAACGAGGCGCTGAATCCGGCCTCTTCGGCCAGCGCGACGCCGGCCGCGTTCGGTTCGGGGACGTCGATCGCGACCTCGCGGCCGGTAGCGTCGGCGGTGAGTGCGGCGAAGAGGGCTCGGGCGTCGTCGGCGGTGTCCGCGAAGAGGGGGCCGATGCGCAGGGTGTCGTGGCCGGGGCGGATCACGCCGTAGCCGGTGAGGCGGTCGCCGTCATGACGGACGAACGCGCGGTGGCCGGGGCCGGTCAGCCACTCGGCGAGGAACCGCGGGCGGTCGGCCGGGGTGCAGGCGCTGTCGTAGGCGGTGAGCGCGGCGAGGTCGGCGGGCCCGGCGGGGCGGACGCCGGCGGGTGCCGAGGTCTCGGCGGCCGTGCCGGTGAACCGGATGGTGCGGTGGGCGAGTTCGAAGCCGGACTGGCGGTAGTTGTCCTGCTGGGCGACGACTCCGTCCAGCCCGACGGTGCGGTTTCCGGCGTGGGCCAGGGCGGTCTTCCAGGTGGTGAGGCCGTGGCCGTGGCCGCGCAGATCGGGACGGACGAGGTAGCAGCCGAGGAAGGCGTAGTCGGAGCCGTAGGTGACGACGGAGATGGCCGATACGGGCTCCCCGCCGACCCGGCCGAGGAAGAAGCCGTCGGGGTCCTGGGCGAAGAAGGCCGGACCGTCGGACAGCCCGGGATTCCAGCCCTCCGCCGCCGCCCACCCGCTGATCACCGGCCAGTCGGCGAGGGTGGCCTGGGTGACGACGAGGTCCTGGGGGGCCGGAGAGGTCATCGGTGCGCTCCATTCCGTGGGGGGGTCGGACTGCCGGACGGCGCCGTGCGGCGGCCGCGCCCGCAGCATCCTTGCCGATCACACCCGGCCCGCGCCACGTCCGGATCAGCCGTTTCGTGCCTCAAACCGCCCGGCTCGAAGCGGTGTTGGGCATGCGTAGGGCATGAGCGCCCGCTGCCTCCGGGAAGCCGACCGCGCACAAGGCGACCCGGCGCATACCGAAGGCCCCACCGGGCCGGCGTCCGGTGGGGCCTGGCGGGTGGGGGGTCAGCGTCCTCGGCCGGGGCGGAAACGGCGGTACAGGACCGCGCCGGTGAGGAGGAGGGCGGCGCTGCCGGCGACCGCGGGGGCGGTCAGGTCCGTTCCCGTGTGGGCCAGTGTGGCCACGGACGGGTGCGGGGCGGGGCGCGGGGTGCGCGGGCCGGGGTGCCTCTTGACGGGGGCCGGCGCCTTCGGGGTGGCGGTGGAGGTGTTGGCGGAGCGGTTGTCCACGGCCGCGTTGCCCACACCGACCACGTCGACGCTGTTGCCGCTGACGTTCACCGGCAGGTGGACGGGCAGCTGGATGCCGTTGCCGGAGAGCACACCGGGCGAATCCTGCGCGTCGCCGTGCGCCGAGGCGCCGCCGGACGTGGCCGAGCGGCCTTCGTCGGCGCCGCCGCCGTTCGCGCAGGCGTTGCCGGCAGCGGGATTGAGCAGCCCCACGACGTTGACGGTGTTGCCGCACACGTTCACCGGAACGTGCACCGGCAACTGGACGGTGTTGCCGGAGATCAGTCCGGGCGAGCCGACCGCCGAGCCGTCGGCGGCGGCGCCGTCGGCCGCGGAGGCCGCGCACACCGGCATCGCCACGGCCATCGCGCCGGAGGCGGCCACGACGGCGAACACACCGTTTCGGGTAGCCCGTCTCATAGGTTTCCCTGCCTTCCAGACATCTCGCGGGCGCTCACCCGCATCGGATAAAACGCGGGCGACCCATATGAGTTATGCCTTTCCGGCGTTTCACCCCATCGGGTGTCATGATCACTCGAACCGCACGTAAAGTAATCGAATGATCACCAATCGCAAGGGAGTGCGCGAAGGATAGATCATCGGGCGCCGTCCCGCTCGTCCGGAGGCGGCCCCCACCGGGCCCGCTTATGGTGATCGAGGGCGCCGCCCCGGTCCGCAGCGGGTGCGCCCCGGGAGGCGATCCATGCTGGCCAAGTCGTCCACACGACCCGTCGTGCGGCGCTGCGCGGGTGCCGGGGCGCTCACCCTGGCGCTGCTCGGGGCCGGGCTGCCCGCGGCTGCGGCCGACCGGCCGCAGCCCGACCTGTCCCGCTTCTACCGGCAGAAGGCGGTGTGGGCTGCTTGCAAGAGCGCGGACACCCCCAAGGATCTCCAGTGCGCGAAGGTGACCGTCCCGCTCGACTACGCACGCCCCGGCGCGGGCACGCTCGACCTGGCGCTGGCCCGCTACCGGGCGACCGGCCCGTCGCGGGGCTCGGTCCTGCTGAACTTCGGCGGGCCCGGCGGCCCGGGCGTCAGTGAACTCACCACCGGCGGCGAGCAGTACATGGACCTGACCAACGGCTACGACGTGGTCACCTTCGACCCGCGCGGCATCGGCCAGTCCTCCCCCGTCAGCTGTGGCGACGGGGGGGACGGGATATCGGTGGCGACGCAGAGCAATGCCGACCTCAGCCGCCCGCAGGCGCTGCTGACGCATCTGCGGCAGGCCGCCGGCCAGTGCGCCAGACACTCCGGCCCGGTCCTGTCGCACATAGGCACCGTGAACGCGGCCCGGGACATGGACGTCATCCGCCAGGCCCTCGGCGACAAAAAGCTGAACTACCTCGGCTTCTCCTATGGCACGCGGCTCGGTGCCGTGTACGCGGCGCAGTTCCCGCATAAGGTGGGCCGGATGGTCCTGGACGGTGTGGACACCCTGACCGAGCCGCTGTCCGAGCAGGGGCTGGCGGGCGCCGAGGGACAGCAGACGGCGCTGGACGACTTCCTGGACTGGTGTACGGCGGACATCGCCTGCCCGTTCGGACAGGACGCGCGGGCGGCCGGGGACCAGGTCGTCCAGCTGGTGCGCTCGCTCGACGAGAACCCGGTGCCCACGGACTTCGGGGGCTCGTTCTCCGGGCAGGACCTGGTGGGCGCCATCGGGCAGGCCCTCTACAGCAAGGAGCTGTGGCCCTCCCTGGAGCGTGCGCTGGCCTTGCTGATCGAGGACGGCGACACACGGCGCCTGCTCAGCTTCTCCTCCGGCGGCGATTTCGCCGTGCCGGTGCGGCGGGACGGCGAGGGAAAGCGCCATGACGAGAAGAAGCAGGACGGCGGGGTCGTGGACGCCCAGGACGTCCCGACGGACAACCTGCCGGCCGCACTGATGGCCGTCAACTGCGCGGACGACCCCGACCGGCCCACCGCGGCACGGATCGCCAAGGATCTGAAGAATCTGCGGGCTGCCTACGACGAGGCGTCCCCGGTCTTCGGCCGCTTCCGGCTCACCCAGCTGCTGATGTGCTACGGCCGCCCCAAGGGCACGGACTTCATCCGCGACCGTGTGAAGAACGTCCACTCGGCCAAGATGCTGCTGGTGGGCACGCGCGGCGACCCGGCGACGCCGTACCGCTGGACCGAGGAGACGGCCCGCCGGCTCGGCCCGTCGGCCGTGGTGCTCGACAACAAGGGCGAGGGACACACCGGCTACTCCTCGTCCAAGTGCGTGCACCGCAAGATCAACGACTTCCTGCTGTACGGCTCCCTGCCGGCCAGCGGCAGCTCCTGCCCGGCCGACGCCTGGAGCTCCACCGCGAACACCACCAACTGATGACAGGAACGGCGCAAGCGGGTAACAGGGTCGATTCCGGCACAACCTCTCGGCCGTCCCTGACGTCACACCAGGCAGGCGCGCCTCGGCCCGCCGTGCCCGTACCCGACCGTGACAAGGGAACCCGCCATGCGCATCCGCGCCGCCATCTCCGTACCCGCCGTCTTCGCCGCTGCCGCGGCCCTGCTGCTGGCCGCGCCGCAGAGCCAGGCCGCCGCGGGGCACGCCAAGCCCGCCCGCTGTACGGAACAGGCGCTCACCCTGCGGGCGAAGGCCGCCGCCGGCGATCCGTCCGTGGTGCGGGTCAGCGTGACCAACCGGGGCGCCCGCGCCTGTGTCGTCGACCGCGTGCCCACGGTCACCTTCGCCGACCTGGACGGGGCCGCGCTGCCGGTGCCGCAGGGCGGCAGCGGCACGTACCTGCTCGGGGCGGGCCGGACCGCCTACGCGGCCATGCGCACCATCGCCGACCCGGCGGACCCGGAGGCCCGCCGGACGAACGCGATCACGGTGGCCGCATCGGCGTCGCAGTGGGGTCGCCCCTTCAGCGCCGCGCAGCTCGGCGCCGGACGGGAGGTCCGGGTGTGGGAGCCCGTGACGACGTGGTGGCAGCCGACGGCGGCGGCCGCGGACCGGGCCCTCGGCGTCAGCTGAGGATCACTTCCGGGGAGTAGAGGTCCAGCCACTGGGCGAGGTCCAGGGTGCGCTCCAGGCCGCGCCGGGCCACCTGGGTGCTGACCGGGGCATCACGTTCGGCGGCCTCCCGGACCCGCTCCCGGTCGACCAGGTCGAAGACCGGGTGGGAGGGCCGGCCCAGGAGGTCCTTGGCCTGGTCCTGGAGGGCGCGGCCGTACCGCGGGTCCTGCGTGGACGGGTACGGGCTCTTGACCCGCTCGTACACCGACCGCGGCAGGACGTCCGCGGTGGCCTCCCTGAGCAGGCTCTTCTCCCGGCCGTCGAAGGACTTCAGCGACCAGGGCGTGTTGTAGACGTACTCGACGAGCCGGTGGTCGCAGAACGGCACCCGGACCTCCAGGCCGACGGCCATGCTCATCCGGTCCTTGCGGTCGAGCAGGGCCCGGACGAAGCGGGTCAGGTGCAGATGGCAGATCTGCCGCATCCGGTACTCGAAGTCGCTCTCGCCGTCCAGGCGGTGGATGGCGGCGACGGCGGTGCGGTAGCCGTCGGCGATGTATCCCTCCAGGTCCAGCGCCTTGGCCAGGTCGGGCCGCAGGATGTCGGTGTCGTCGCCGAAGTGGCGGCCGAAGTGCAGCAGCCAGGGAAAGGTGTCGGCGCGGCGGACGTCCTCGTCGAAGAACTGGAGGTAGCCGCCGAAGACCTCGTCGGCGGACTCGCCGGACAGGGCGACCGTGGACTGGTCGCGGATGGCGCGGAAGAGCAGCAGCAGCGAGGCGTCCATGTCGCCGAAGCCGGCCGGCAGGTCGCGGGCGCGGATCACCTTCTCGCGCACGGCCGGGTCGGCGAGGGACTGGGCGTCGAGGACGATGTCCTGGTGGTCGGTGCGGGCGAGCCGGGCCACGTCGTGCACGAAGGGCGTGTCCGGGGTGCCGCGCAGCTCGTCGGCGACGAAGTTGTCGGCCTGGCCGACGAAGTCGACGGCGAAGCTGCGGACCTTCTCCCCGTGCCCGGCGAGCTGCCGGGCGGCGAGCGCGGTCATCGCGGAGGAGTCGAGGCCGCCGGAGAGCAGGGTGCAGCGCGGTACGTCGGCGACCAGCTGGCGGCGCACGATGTCGTCGAGGAGCGAGCGCACGGTGGCGATGGTGGTGTCGCGGTCGTCGGTGTGCGGGCGGGTCTCCAGGCGCCAGTAGACCCGGGTGCGCAGACCCGAGCGGTCGACGGTGACGACGGTGCCGGGCTCGACCTCGCGCATGCCGTCCCACACGGCGTGTCCGGGCGTCTTGACCAGGGTGAACAGCTCACGCAGGCCGTCCAGGGCCACGCGCGGGCGGGCCAGCGGGTTGGCGAGGATCGCCTTGGGCTCGGAGCCGAACAGAACACCGTCCGGGGTGGGGTGGTAGGAGAACGGCTTGATGCCCATGCGGTCGCGGATCATCACGAGCCGATCGTGGCGGCCGTCCCACACGGCGAAGGCGTACATGCCGTTCAGCCGCTCGGCGACGGCGTCGCCCCATTCGAGGTAGCCGTGCAGCACGACCTCGGTGTCGGAGTCGGTGGTGAACGTGTGGCCGCGGCCCACGAGTTCGCGGCGGAGTTCGGTGAAGTTGTACGTCTCTCCGGAGTAGACGAGGGCGACGGTGCCCTCGGGGGTGCGCACGGACATCGGCTGGCGGCCGCCGGGCAGGTCGATGATGGCGAGCCGGCGGTGTCCCAGGGCGGCCGGGCCCTCGGCCCAGGTCCCGCGGTCGTCCGGGCCGCGGCAGGCCATCGTCTCGGACATCGCATGCAAGGTGGCCGACTCGGTGGTCAGGTCACGGTCGAAGGAGACCCATCCGGTGATGCCGCACATGCGCTACCTCCTGCCTCCGGTCGGCGGCCGACCCCTCGCTCACCTGCGCATTCCTGGGTGGACGGAAGACGACCACAGAACCAGTTGTATCGAGCACCTATATGACGAAGCCTCCGTCAGGCACTCGCGGCGGTCAACGCGGACGTCACGCGGACGGCCCCCACTCCCCCGCTGTTTCGGCCGCGTTTTGCCGGCGCGAGATCCAGGGACCGCCGTACGACCGGGCCGGGTCGGCAGGAACCGGCCACGGGCAAAAACTTCACCAAGCGGCTCGGGCGCTACGGCTTCACGGTCAGGAACGCGTCGAGTGCCGCGGTCAGCTCGGCCGGCTTCTCCACGGGCAGCTCATGGCCCGCGTCGAGGATGCGGACGACCGCGTCCGGGTAGGCCTTGGCCATCCGGAGCATCTGCCGCACCGGCAGCTGGATGTCGTGGTAGCCGTGCACCATCAGGGTGGGCGTGCGGATCTCGCCGGCGCGGTCGAGGATGTCGAAGGCCCGCATGGCGCCGTACAGCGTCATGACGACCTCGCGCGGGGTGCCGGCGGAGGCGCGGATGTACTCCCGGACCTCCTCGCGCGGATGGCCGGGGGCGAAGGCCCGCTGGATGTTGGTCGCGATGAACAGCTTGTACGGCACCAGGGTGGAGGCCGCCATGAGCAGGCCCCGGCCGCGGCTGTACGCCATCTTGCCGATGGAGTTGACCAGCACCATGCGCTCCACCCGCTCGGGGTGCAAGAGGGCGATGGTCTGCGAGATCATCCCGCCCATGGAGTGCCCGACCAGCACGAACCGCTCGACCTTCAGATGATCGAGGAGGGCGAGGACGTCCCTCGCCAGCTCCGCGATGGTGCGCACCCCGGCCCCGCTGCTCTCGCCGTGCCCGCGCAGGTCCAGCCGGATCACCCGCCGGCCGGTGGAGAAGTGCGCCAGCTGGTGGTCCCAGCGGTGCCGGTCCGCCGTCCAGCCGTGGACGAACACCAGGGGCACGTCCTCGGCGTCGCGGGGGCCCTCGTCGTCGTAGGTGAGGGCCGCTCCGTCGACTTCGAGCTGCGGCATGGGGCCTCCTGGGGTGCGTTCCGGTTACTGACCGGTACGGTAACGGGCTGTACGGGCCGCCGTCACCGGCGTTCGCCGAGGAATTCTCACCGTCGGCCGCCGAGGAAGTCGAGGATGTGCCCGAACACGTCGAGGGCGGCGCCCCGGCCGAGGAAGGTGTCCAGGTGGCCGTAGCCCGGGATCTCGGCGTAGGAGACGTCCAGCTGCGGCTGCCGGTGGGCCAGCACCTCGTGGCAGAGCCGCTGCGAGTCCAGCCACAGCCCGTTCTCGCTGCCCGCGAGGAGCAGCACCGGGGTGTCGATGCGGGCGGCGGCGTCCAGCGCGTTGGGCGGCAGCGCCCGGTAGCGGTGGTCGGTGTCGTGCCAGCGCACCACGCTGCGGGCCAGCTCGATCCGGCGCAGATGGGGCAGGATCCACAGCGGTGCGGGGCCGAGGAGTTCGGCGAGCCGGTCGTGGGTGGCGCCGTCCAGGTTCTCGTGCACGAAGAGCGAAGCGCCCGTGCCCCAGGCCGAATTGTGCAGGATCTGGCAGGTCGGGTCCGGGCAGCTCGCCCTGCGGGAGGCCAGTGCGAACAGCGGCGTGTACTTCGACCACAGGCCCACCTTGCGGAAGTCCACCGGGATGTGGTCGATCCGGGTCTTCAGCAGCTCCCCGGCCACGGACATCCGCAGCGAGGTCCGGCCCCCCAGCTTCGGCGTGAGGAACACCCCTTGGGAGACCACACCGGCCAGGCCCGGGACCAGCCCGGCCGCCAGGCTCATCGAGAGGGTGAGCGAGCCGATGCAGTGCGCGACCACGAACAGCGGCCGTTCTCCGATGCGCCCACGGATGTGAGCCACGGCCTCGGGGATGTCGTACAGCGCCACGTCGTCGTACGTGTAGCGGCGGCCGGTCTCGTTGTACGGCAGCCGGCAGCTGCCCCGCCAGTCCAGCAGCCAGGGCTCGTAGCCCTCGTCGAGCAGGACGTCGACCAGGTTGCGGGTCTCGGGCAGCAGGAACATGTCGGCGGAGGCGGTGTGCCCGTGCAGGAGCAGGACGGCCGGGCGGGCCGGGTCGCCGGTGTCCACGCGGGTCAGGCCGAGGCGGACGCCGTCGCTCGTACCGAACGGGATCTCCTCCATGCGGGCCGGGTCCAGGCGGTGGCGCAGGGGGCGGAGGGCCGCGGCGGTGCGGACCCTGCGGAGCGCCGGCCGGGCCGTCCGGGAGGGAGTGGTCCTGAAGATCATCGGTGGTGCTCCGTGAGGGTGGGGGTGCGACGCAGGTCGAGCAGGTCCGCGGCGGCCCGGGCGAACGGGGCGACAAGGCCGCGGCCCATCTCCAGGCCGAACCAGGCGAGCCAGGTCAGCTTGGCGGCACGCTTCTCCTGGCCGGTCAGGCGCGGGTCGACCTGGATGCCGTCGATCTGGTCGCGGACGTAGGAGTCGGCGGGTACGACGACCTCGCCCAGCAGACTCGCAGCCTCGCCGTCGCGGCCGATCTCCACCGTGAGCGCACGGGTCTGCCGCCACAGGTCACGGCGGGCCCGGGCGTACTTGCGGCCCTCCAGCCACCACAGGCCGCCGTCCGCGTCCCGCAACGCCAGCCGGTAGCGCAGGAGTTGGTGTCGCAGGCCGTGCTGCTGCGGGATGCCCTCGTCGGGGCGGACCCAGACGTCGCCGCGTTCCACGGTCAGCGGATCGGGGTGGATCGCGGCACAGGTCACCTCGCCGGTGACGTCCACGCGGCGCTCCTTGACCAGCTGGTACATGCTCGCGATGGACAGGGTCAGCGCCATCGAGCAAGGGGTCTGTGCGGCGGTGCCGACCGGGCCGACCGCGCCCTCGGTCGTCTCGGCGAACCAGAGGTAGGGCTGGTCGTCCTTGTGCGGGAGGCGGGCGAGGCCGTCACCGGCGAGCTGCTCGAAGGTCTTCAGCTGGGCCTGGGCGTCGTAGCGGGCGGCGGGCGTGAGGCCGAGCGCGGCGACCAGGGCGTCGGTGCGTTCGGCGCCGGCGGCGGGGCCCTTGAGGGTGGCCTCGCACAGCTTCAGCGCGGTGGGACTCTGCAACACCCGGGAGAGGAAGGCGAGTTCGGGTACCGGCTCGGCCTCCAGGCGGGCGAGGGTGTCGGTGCGCCACTCGTCCCAGTCCTGGACGCGTACGTGCATACCGCCCAGGGCCATGTCCCGTACGACGTCGTCGAGGGTGTTGGGCACGCCGGTGAGGTTGTAGTCGAAGCCCCAGGCGTCGGGCTCGCAGATCGCGGCGACCGCGACCCGGCTGACCCAGTCCACCGGGGCCGCGTTGAGGTGGCGGAACGCCGGTACGGTGCGCAAGCGGCCGAAGGCGGAGATCAGGCCGCTGCTGAGGTCCTGCGGGTTGTACGCGCCTGTCCTGGTGTGGCCGCCGATACCGCCCGGGCGGAGTGCGGTGACGACGAGTCCGTGGTCGCGGGCGCGGCGCAGGGCGACCTCGGCGGCCCACTTGGACTGGTCGTAGCCGGAGATGAGCCGGTCGACGTGGGCGAGGGGGTCGTCCTCGCCCATCGAGGTGATGCCGACCTCGTTGAACACGGCGATGGACGAGATGTGGTGCAGCGGCTTGGGGCGGCCGGTGGCGGCGAGTTCGGCGAGGGTGAGCGCGCCGAGGACGTTGCTGCCGCGCAGCGACGGGTAGCCGCGCAGGAAGTCCACGGCGGCCGCCACGCCGACGACGCTGTCGAGTTCGTGCGCGAGGGTGTGCCACTGCTCGTCGGTGAGGCCGAGGCGGGGATGGCGGATGTCACCGGGGACGACGGTGATGCGGCGGCGCACCTCGGACGACCACGGCAGCTTGTAGCTGCGCAGCTGTGCGCCGAGCCGGGCGGTCGCGGCCTCCTCGTCGGCCGCGCGGACCAGGCAGTACACATGCGCGTCGCTGTGCCGCAGCAGGTCGAGCAGCATGTGGCTGCCGAGGAAGCCGGTCGCGCCGGTGAGCAGGACCCGCCGGGGCGGCAGCGGCTCGGGGACGTCGGTGAACGGCAGCCGGTCGGCGAGCGCGAGGTCGGCCAGGATCTGGTCGAGATCTTCTGGGCGGGCGCGGGTGTGGCGGGTGTCGGCGGAGGAAGAGTCGCCGGCTCGGGACGGGGTGGCCGGGACGGCGGGCGGGGTGTGCGGGGCCGGGGCGGGGAAGGTGCTCGGGGCAGGGGCAGAGGTGGGGGCGATGCCCGCCGCAGGTGCCGGGGCAGCAACGACGCTCGCTGCGGGCGCCGAGGCAGCGAACGTGCTTGACGCAGGGACGGGGCTGGGGGCGATGCCCGCCACAGGGACCGAGCCACCTTCGACGCTCGCTGCGGGCGCCGAGGCAGCAACGCCACTCGCCGCCGACGCCGAGGTAGCGAACGTGCTTGACGCAGGGACGGGGCTGGGGGCGATGCCCGCCACAGGGACCAAGGCACCTTCGACGCTCGCCGCGGGCGCCGAGGCCGCAACGGCGCTTACTGCGGGCGCCGAGGCAGGCGGGACACTCGCCGCCGACGCCGAGGTAGCGAACGTGCTTGACGCAGGGACGGGGCTGGGGGCGATGCCCGCCACAGGGACCGAGCCACCTTCGACGCTCGCCGCGGGCGCCGAGGCGGCAACGGCGCTTACTGCGGGTGCCGGGGCAGGAAGAGTGCTCATTGCGGGCAGCGGCGGCGATGGCGTAGCCGCCGGTGTCGTCCCGTCCCCCACCAGCGGCAGCCAGCGTCGGGCCAGGCTGGCCGGGCGGGCGTCCGCGAAGACCTCGTCGAGGTCGACCTCGATGCCCAGCTCGCGCTCCAGTTCGGCGACCAGCTCCACCGCGTCGACGGAGGTGCCGCCCGCGTCGAAGAAGTCGGCGTCGGGTGCCAGTCGGCCGGAGGGCAGGTGGCGCCCGGCCACGGCGGCGATGGTCGCTGCGAGAGAGTCCAGGTCCGGGGCCGGGTGCACCGGGGTCGGGGCGGGCTCGACCGCAGCGACGGTGGCGGTCGTCCGGCCCTCCCGGTCCGGGTCCGGCGCCGCGGCCGGGGTCGGGGCGGGCTCGACCGCGGCGGCCATGGTGCTCGTCAGGCCGTCCAGGTCCGGGGCCGGGGCAGGCTCGGTCGCCGTGCCCGCCGCCCGCACCTTGGCCAGCAGGCCGGCCACGTCGAGTCCGCCGCCGCCCCGTTCGATCGACTCGGCGACCGCCCGCCGGCCGTCGTAGGCCGGATCCTCGTTCACGTCACGCATGAGAGCCCTTCAGGTTGTGCTTGGTCGTGTTCCTCACTGCTGCTCCCAGGAGCGGAACGCCCGCAGGTCTTCGGGCGTGGCGACGACGTCCAGCCGTTCGTCGTCCGGGTCGCCGCCGCCGAGCGCGGCGAGCAGCCGGCGGGCGGGCGCGTTGCGCGAGGTGCGCTGCGCGGTGAGCCGGACCTTGGCACAGCCCAGCTCCTCGGCCCGGTCGGCGAGCCGGGCGAGCAGTCGTTCCTCGACGCCCCGGCCGAGGGCACGGCAGCTCATCAGCCAGGCGAGGACGTCGAGTTGGTCAGCGTCGGCACTGACCGCGAGCAGGGCGATCTGGCCGTAGTCGCCGAACCGGTCCCGGGCCGCCGCTGTCCACACCTCGCCCCGCTCCCGCCACCGGGCGAGGTCGCCGCCGTCGGCGGACCGGGCGCGCAGGGTGAACTGGTTGGTGCGGCGCACGAGTTGTTCGCCACGCTCGACGTCCTGTTCGCCCAGCTCCCTTATGTCGACTTCGAGGTTCAGCCGGGCCAGGAACTCCTCGAAGCCGGCGCCCGCACGGACCGCGTCCCGCTCCCGCTCCTCGGTGTAGAACCGGGCCCGCAGGGCGTCCTCGGCGGTCGCCGCCGCAGGGACCAGGGGCCACAACCGGCCGATGAACGCGGCTAGTTCGGCGCCGGGCGGGCAGGTCACGGACAGCACCTGCGGGAGCGCCGAGCGCATTTTGGCGATCTCGGCCGGGTTGTCGTCCAGGAACAGGAAGCTGTCCGGGCCGAGGTTGAGGGTGCGGGCGGCCTCGGCGAGACGGCCCGGCTTGGGGTCCCAGGCGGCGGACAGCACGCTGAAGTGCTCGGCCTTCAGCAGGCTGTCGGGTCGGTCCAGGACGGCACGGACCGTGGCCTCGTCGTTGTTGCTGACCAGCATGAGCAGTGCGCCCGCGTCCCGCCACTGGAGCAGCCTGCGGGCCAGCAGGGCGCGGGGGCCGGTCAGGTCCACCGTCTCCGGGCCGGTCTCCCCGGCCACTCCGCCCCACAGGGTCTCGTCGCCGTCGACGGCGATCACCTTGGGCGCGGGACGCCGCAGCGCCCGTACGATCTCGGCCAGGCGCAGTGCGACCGCCGCCTGAAAGGCCGGGGTGAAGGGCAGGTGGGCGAGGCGCTCGGTGCGCTCGTCGAAGCGGTCCCCGACAGGGTGGTGCCGGGTCCACTCGTCGGGGCCGAGCACCGCGATGCCGGGCAGTTCGGCCAGGTCGGCGGCGATCTGACGCTCCCAGGCGAGGAAGCGGTCCTCGGCCCGGGCGGTCGGCAGGATGCCGACGACCAGCGGCCTGCGGGTGCGCTCGGCGAGGGACTTCAGCGCGGCCGGGTAGGCGCTGCCCAGTTCGGCGAGGACCCTGTCGTCCACCGGTCCGAAGCGCTCCAGGTCGGCGGCCCGCAGCAGGACGACGCCCACCGCGGTGGCCGGGTCGGCGAGGACGCCGGACGGGTCCTGGAGGGCGGCGAGGACCTGGTGGTACGGCGCCTCGGTGACGGTCGCCCGGTCGTCCTCCAGGGCCGCCTCGCACAGCAGGGGCAGGTTGCCGAGCGCGAAGGTGGCGGCGAGGGCGAGGCGCGGTCCGTCCATGGGTGCCTGGTGTACGGCCGTCGGGTTCTCCCGTACGGCCCCGGTCGCGTCCTCGGCGGTCCGGGCGAGCAACCGCAGGAACTCCTCGCCGAGTTCGGTCGCGGTGTCCGCGTCCAGGATGTCGAGGTTGTGGTCGAGGCGGACGGTGCCCGCGTCCGGAGTCATGGTGATCATCAGGTCGAGGTCGGTGTGACCGGCCCCGGCGGGCAGCACCTCCAGATTCCGCAACCGGCCCGAGAAACGGACGTAGTTGAAGTACACCTCGACCAGGGGTGCGTTGGCGCGGTGCAGGCCCTGGCGGGCGAGGGTGGCGAGGACGTCGGAGAACATGGCGCCCTTCGCCAGGATCTGCCGCAGGCGGCTGTCGGTGCGGACCAGTACGTCGGCGACCCGCTCGCCCGCCGCCGCCTGGGCGGGGAAGGGCACGGGGACGCCGAAGAAGCCCACCGCGCCGTGGGCGTCGGCGTGGATGCGGGTGTCCACGGGCACGGCGAGCACGAACCGCTCCCGCTCCCGCTTCCTGGCCAGCAGCACGGTGAGGGTGCCGAGGCAGAAGGCGGCGGGCGTGACGGCCAGGCCGCTCGCCGCGGCCGAGATGCGTTCGACGAGCCCGTCGGGGACGGTCACGGTGACGCTCCCGGCCCGGTAGGAGCGGGTGTCGGGGCGCGGGCGGGCGAGGGTCAGGTCGAGCCGTTCACTGCCCTGGAAGGCCGCGCGCCAGTCGTCGCCGGGGCCGTCGCCGCCGCCTTGCTGGGCCTCGATCAGCAGGTCGATGTCCCGGTTGGTGACGGCGGCGTCCAGCGGGGTGCCGGAGAGTTCGGCGTCGATCTCCGCAGCCACCAGGAGCAGGGACTGCAGGTCGCTGACCGCGTGGTGGGCGCCGAAGACCAGGATCTGGCCCTGCGGGTCGCCGTCGACGAGTTCGAACCGCCACAGCGGCGGGGTGGCCAGGTCGAAGGGTGGTTCCAGGAGCAGGCGCAGCCGCTCGGCGGCGTTCACGTCCGTGGCGTCGGTCCACCGCAGCAGCGGCCGGGGCAGCGCGCGGTCCACGCGCAGCTGCCGTGCGCCGTCGGCGCCGGTGACGACGGCGGTGCGCAGGGCCGCGTGCCGGGCGGCGAGCCGGTCGAGGATGCCGGTGAGGGATTCCCGGGTGGCCGGGGTGGTCAGCCGTACGGCCAGGCCGACGCCGTGGGCCGCGTCGGGCATGTCCGGCTGGGCGCTGCGCAGGAGTCGTACGACGTCCCGGGTCGCGGGCCGCAGTTCGGTCTCGGGCACGTCCTGGGCGGGTGCCCTCTCGGCCCGCTCGGCCGGTGCGGCGCGCTCGGGCAGGGCCTCGCCGAGGGCGCGGGCGAGGCCGCGGATGTCGGCGGCGGCGAACATGTCGGCGGCCGGGAGTTCGACGCCCAGCTCGCGGGCGAAGGCATTGCGCAGCCGGACCAGCATCAGCGAGTCCAGGCCGAGTTCCTTCAGGGCGGTGGTGGCAAACACGTCCACGGCGCCGCCGGAGACCTCGCCGACGCGGGTCCGCACATAGGTGTCGAGCCATTCGGCGCGTTCCTGCTCGGTGGCGGCCGCGAACACCTTCTGCACGAGGTCGTCGGCGTCGCCGCCGCCCGCCGGGACGCTCACCAGGTCGGCCAGGAGGGGGCGGCTGCGCGCGGCGTCCGGGTCCAGGGCGAGCAGGTCCCGGTCGAGGGCGATCGGGGCGAGCTGGCGGCGGTCGGTGGCCAGCACCCGTTCGAACAGCTCGCCGCCGTCCTGCGGGGAGAAGGCGACCAGGCCCGAGCGGCCGGTCTCGGCGGCCCGGGTGCCGGACTCGGCGACCATGCCGACGCCGGCCCAGGCGCCCCAGTCCAGGCTCAGCGCCCGCCGGCCGGACCGGGAGAGGTGGTGCGCCCAGGCGTCGAGGAAGGCGTTCGCCGCCGAGTACGGGCTCTGCCCCGCCGAGCCCAGCAGTCCGGCCGCCGAGGCGAACAGGATCAGATTCCGGGCTTCCGGGACCAGCTCGGTGAGCAGGGCGGTGCCGAGCACCTTGGGTGCGAGGACGCGCCGCACGCGCTCGTCGGTGAGGTTGACCAGGGTGGCGTCGTCCAGGACACCGGCGGCGTGGACCACGGCGGCGATGGGGCCGGCCTCGCGGCGTACGGCGTCCAGGGCGGCGGCGAGTGCGGGGCGGTCGGCGACATCGGCGCGGGCCAGCTGGACGGTGACCCCCTGCTCTTCGAGGCCCCGGATCCAGGCGGTGGCGGCCGCGTCGGGCGTGCCGCGGCTCAGCAGGGCGAGCCGCCGGGCGCCCCGGCGCACCAGCCGTTCGGCGACGATGCGGCCGAGGCCGCCCAGGCCGCCGGTGATCAGGTGCACGCCGTCCGGCTGTGCGGGGTGGCCGCCCTCGTCGGGGCGGGTGCGGGCCAGGCGCGGGACGAGGCGGCCGGCGCCGCGCAGCGCGACCAGGCGTTCGTCGTCCGCGTGCCACAGCTGGGTCCACAGCGCCTCGGTGCCGCCGTCGGCGGGCAGGTCGACCAGGGTCGTGGCGAGTTCCGGGTGTTCCTGGGCCACGGCGAGCCCGAAGCCCCAGGCGAGGGCCTGCTGCGGATGTGTCACCGCCGTGCTGTCACCGGCGGCCTGGCTGCCGCGTACGACGACGAACAGGCGCGTTGCCCGGCTCGGCGGCCGCTCGCGCCCGGCGAGGGCGCGGACCAGGTGCAGGGTGGTCAGGCAGCACAGCCGGGCCGCTTCCTCGGCGCTGTGGTCGTCGGAGACCGGCGGGGCGTCGAGCGCGGACAGCTGGACCACCCGGGCGGGCGGCGCGTCCGTGAACGCGTCGTCCAGGAGCCGGGCCAGCTGGACCGGGTCGGCCGGGTCGAGGACATAGCGGCCGGGGCCCTCGGTGCCGTACGCGGTGCCTCGGCGGGCGACGACATGCGGCGCCGAGTCGCCGAGGCGGTCGGCCAGTTCGTCGGCGACCCCGCTCTCGTCGGCGAGGATGAGCCAGCCGCCCTCGGCGGACTGCTCCTGTGCCGCGGGGCGGGGCTGCCAGCGGGTCTCGAACAGGGCGCCGTCCAGCGGGGAGAGCGCGGCGAGCCGGAACTCGTCGGCGGCGAGGACGAGTTGGCCTTTGTCGTCCCACAGGCGCAGGTCGAGGAGGGCGCTGTCGCCGTCCACCGAGCGCAGGTCGCAGCTCACCCAGGCCGGTGGGGTGCCGAGGCCGGTGAGCCGTACGCGTCCGGCGCCAGCGGGCACGAAGGCCCGGCCGTCGGGTGCGTCGGCGGGCAGCGCGGCCGCGTGGAAGGAGGCGTCGAGCGTGGCGGGGTGCAGGAGGTGACCGGCGGCGGGCCGGGCGGTCAGGCGGGCCACCGCGGTCGCGCTGCCGTCCCGGTGGCCGTCCTCCAGGCCCCGGAAGGCGGGGCCGTAGTCGATGCCGAGGGCGGCGAGGCCGGCGTAGAGGGCGGGCAGGTCGACCTGCTCGGTGCAGCGCTCGCGCAGTGCGGCGAGCCCCGGCTCCGCTGCCGGGCCGGGCTCCGGCGGGCCCGCGATCCGCCCGGTCACGTGCCGTTGCCACTGCCGCTCACCGGCGGGCGCCGAGGCGATGGTGAAGTCCCGGAAGCCGTCCTCGGCGGGTTGCAGCACCAGTTGCAGCCGTACCGGCCGGTCGGCGTCCAGGCGCAGGGGCTGGACGAACCGGACGTCGGACAGGTGCACCTCGTCGCCGTCCGAGACGGTGGCCGCGGCCTCCAGCGCCAGGTCGAGGAAGGCGGCCCCCGGCAGCCACACCTCACCCGTGACCCGGTGGTCGGTCAGGTAGGCGAAGCGGCTGTCGGTCAGGTCGATCTCGCTCTGGAAGAGGTCCCGGCCGGGCTCGTCGCTGGCCTGGACGTGGGTGCCGAGCAGTGGTGAGCCGCCGGTGGAGGCAGCCCGGACGGGGGCGAGCCAGTGGCGTTCGCGGGCGAAGGCGTGGGTGGGCAGGGCGGCGCGGCGGCCGCGCGGGAAGAGCGCCGTCCAGTCGGGCGTGTGCCCGGCCGTGTACAACTCCCCCAGCCTGCCGAGGAGTACGTCGTGGCCGTCCCGTCCGCGGCGCAGTGAGCCGATACCGGCCGCGTCGATGCCGGCTTCGGCGGCGACCGCCTCGATCACCGGGGTGAGCGAGGGGTGCGGGCTGAGCTCCACGAAGTGGCGGAAGCCGTCGTCCAGCATCCGGCGGATCGTCTGCGCGAAGCGGACCGGCTGCCGGAGGTTCGCGAACCAGTAGGCGGCGTCCAGGCTGTCCCCGGGGACCGGTTCGGCCAGCACGGACGAGTACAGCGGGGTCTGGGTGCGGGTGCCGCGGATGCCGGAGAAGCGGTCGAGGAGTTCCGCGCGCAGGGGTTCCATGAGCGGGGTGTGCGAGGCGAACGGCGTCGACAGGACGCGGCTGGGGATGCCGCGCTCCTCCAGGTGGCTGCCCAGTGCGGCGAGCGCGTCGGCCTCGCCGGAGACGGCGGTGGCGCCGGGGCTGTTGACGGCGCCGACGAAGAGCCGCCCGGCGTAGGGGGTGAGCAGGTCCTCGACGTCCGCGGGTGGCAGTTCCACGGCGAGCATGCCGCCGTGCCCGACGAGCGGCACCACCGCCGCGGCCCGCCCGGTGACGGCCGTCACGGCCTCGTCCAGAGTGAGGGCTCCGGCGCTGTAGGCGGCAGCGATCTCGCCCAGGCTGTGGCCGACGACCGCGTCCGGGGTGACGCCGAGTTCCCGCCAGGCGGCGGCCAGGGCCGCGTTGACGGCGAAGAGGACCGGCTGGAGGTATTCGGTGCGGTCGAGCGGGGAGAACTCCTCGGGTGCGCGCAGCACGTTGAGCACCGACCAGCCGACGTGCCGTTCGACGGCCGCGTCGATCCGGGTCAGCTCGGTCCGGAAGGCCTCGCTCTGGGACAGCAGCTCAAGGCCCATGCCGGTCCACTGGCCGCCGTGCCCGGCGAACACGAAGGCCACCTTGCCGCCCTGGTCCTCGCGGGGCGCGGGCACGGGCTTGCGTCCGCTGCCCAACGCCTTGAGGGAGGAGAGCAGTTCGTCCCGGTCGCCCGCGACGAGTGCGGTACGCCACTCGAAGTGACTGCGGTGCCGCGCCAGGGTGTGGGCGACGTCCGGAAGGGCGGTGTCGGCGGTGACGTACCGGGCGAGCCGGGCCGCCTGCCCGCGCAGCCCGGCCTCACTGCGTCCGGAGAGCACGAACAGCCGCTTTCCGTCCGGGAGTTCTTCCTCCGCTGCGGGCGGCCCGGCCGGGGCCTCCTCGACGATGACGTGGGCGTTGGTCCCGCTGATGCCGAAGGCGCTGACCCCGGCCCGCCGCACCCGCCCCGCCGTCGCCGGCCAGGCGACCGGCTCCTGGAGCAGTTGCAGCCCGCTGCCCTCCCACTCGACGTGCCGGCTCGGCGTGTCGGCGTGCAGGGTGCGCGGGAGGCTCTGGTGGCGCAGCGACTGCACGACCTTGATCAGACCGGCGACGCCCGAAGCGGCCTGCACATGGCCGATACTGGACTTCAGGGAGCCCAGGTACAGCGGCCGGTCCTGGGGGCGGGAGGCCGCGAAGACCTGGGCCAGGGCATGGGCCTCGATCGGGTCGCCGAGGGTGGTCCCGGTGCCGTGCGCCTCGATGTGGTCGATGTCGGCGGGTGCCAGCCCGGACCGCTCCAGCGCGCGGCGGATCACCTCTTGCTGGGCCGGGCCGTTGGGCGCGGACAGGCCCTGGCTGCGGCCGTCCTGGTTGACGGCGGTACCGCGCAGCACGGCCAGCACCTCGTCGCCGTCCCGCTCGGCGTCGCTCAGCCGCTTGAGGACGAGCATGCCCGCGCCCTCGGCCCAGATGGCGCCGTCGGCGTCGTCGGAGAAGGAGCGGCAGCGGCCGGTCGGGGACAGTCCGCGCAGGCGGCTGAACTCCACGAAGGTCTGCGGGGTCACCATCAGCGTCACCCCGCCGGCCAGGGCCAGATCGCACTCTCCCAGGCGCAGTGCCTGGGCGGCCAGGTGTGTCGCCACCAGGGAGGACGAGCAGGCCGTGTCCACGGTCAGCGCCGGTCCGTGCAGGCCGAGCGCGTACGCCAGCCGTCCGGAGGCGACGCTGAGCGCCGAGCCGGTGCCGACGTAGCCGTCGAGCTGGTCGAGGCGGGAGCCCGCCAGGTAGTCGCTGCCGAACATGCCGACGTAGACGCCGGTGGTGCTGCCCGCGAGCCGGGCGGGCACGATGCCGGCGCGTTCCAGCGCCTCCCAGGACGTCTCCAGGAGCAGCCGCTGCTGCGGGTCCATGGCGGCGGCCTCCTTCGGGGTGATGCCGAAGAACCCCGCGTCGAAGGACTCGATGTCGTCCAGGAAGCCGCCCTCGCGGGCGTAGGACTTGCCCGGGGCGTCCGGGTCGGGGTCGTACAGCGCGTCCACGTCCCAGCGTGCGGCGGGGAACGGGCCGACGGCGTCCCGGCCCTCGGCGACCAGCCGCCACAGGCCGTCCGGGTCTTCGACTCCGCCGGGCAGCCGGCAGGCCATGGCCACGACGGCGATCGGTTCGTCGGTGGCGGGCGCGGTCGCATGAGCCCGCCGGCCCTTGCGTGATGGGTGACCCAGCACGTCGGCCAGCAGGTACCCGGCGAGCCGGTCAGCGGTGGGGTGGTCGAAGAGGAGGGTGGCGGGCAGGCGGGTGCCGAGCCGGGCGCCGATGCGGTTGCGCAGTTCGACGGCGGTGACGGAGTCCATGCCGAGGTCGCGCAGCGGCCGGCCGGGGCGTACGGACTCGGCCGAGCGCAGGCCGAGGGCGCGCGAGACCTCGTCGCGGACCAGGGCCAGGACACGCTCGGCCCGCTCGGCCTCGGGCAGCCGGGCCAGGCGGTCGGCGAGGGCCTCTCCTCCGGTGCTGCGCGGCGCGGGCAGCAGCGAACGCCACAGGGCGGCGTGGGCGGCGCCGGACCCGCGCAGGCGGGGCAGGTCGAGGGCCCAGGCGACCAGGTGCGGGGCGCCCTGCCGCAGGGTCAGCTCGACCAGGTCACGGCCCTGGTCCGGGGTGAGGGCGCGGTGGCCGAGCCGGGCCATGCGGTCCAGGTCGGCGTGGGCGGCGGCGAGGCCTTCGCCGGCCCAGGCGCCGAAGGAGACGGAACTGCCGGGCAGGCCCAGGGCCCGCCGGTGGTGGGCGAGTTGGTCGAGGAAGACGTTGGCGGCAGCGTAGTTGCCCTGGCCCGCGTTGCCGACGACTCCGGCGGCCGAGGACACCAGCAGGAAGAGGTCCAACGGGGCGTCCGCGGTGAGCCGGTGCAGATGGGCGGCCCCGTCGACCTTGGGCCTGAGCACCCGGGCCAGCCGCTCGGGCGTCAGCTCCGCGACCACGCCGTCGTCGAGGATCCCGGCGCAGTGCACGACACCGCGCAGGGGCAACTCCTCGCCGACACGGGCGAGTACGCGGGCGACCGCGGCCGGGTCGGTGACGTCACACGCGACGACCTCGGTCTCGGTGCCGAGCGCAGCCAGTTCGGAGACCGTCTCGGCCGTGCGGGGGTCTTCGGCACCTCGACGGGCCGTCAACAGGAGCCGGGGAACACCCCGTTGAGCGAAGAGGCCCGCGATCTGGCGGCCGACGGCTCCCAGACCACCGGTGATCAGAACGGTTCCGTCCGTGGGGATGTGTGCGGCCCCGCGGTGGTCGGGTCGGGCACGCACCAGCCGGGGTGCGAACAACTTGCCTTCACGGAGGGCGAGTTCAGGTTCGTCACCCAGGGCGGCGACCGCCCTGAGTGCCGCCGCGGGGTCGCCGTCATCGAGGTCCAGCAACGTCAGCCCGAGGTCCGGGTGTTCGGCACGGGCGCTACGGGCCAGGCCCCACAGCGCCGACTGGGCGTATCCGGGAACCGGGTCGCCGTCGGTGGCGGCGACCGCGCCACGGGTCACCCACACGGTCCGGGCGGGCGTCCGGTCCTCGGGGAGCGCAATGAGCCGCTGCAGCTCGGCGAGCGCGGTGGCCGCCGACTCGTGGGCGCCGGAGACCGGTTCGTCGGGGCGCGGCCAGAAGCGTACGGCGACGTCGGCGCCCGGCTCAGGACAGTCCGGGCCGCCCAGGGCAGCCGCGACCTGCGGGTCGGCCGGCTCTCCCGTCACGGCCCAGGTGAGGTCCGGCGCGGCGGCGGGCGGATCCTCGGTGACGGCGGTCCACGCCACCTCGTACAGGTGCCGCGCGGTCTCCGGCCCGGCGGCGAGGTCGGCCGGTTCGGCGGCGCGCAGCCGTACCGCCTCCAGGCGCCCGGCGGGCAGGTCGTCGGCGTCCCACAGGGTGATGTCCAGGGTGAGGTCCGTGGCGGATCCGCCGGTGCGCCGCACCTGCGCGGTCAGCTCGCCCGTGCCGCTGCGGGGCAGGACGCAGCGGCCCACGGCGACGGGGAGCAGGGCGCGCCCTTCGGCCGCTTCGAAGGCGGCGGTCACATGGAGGGCTGCGTCCAGCAGGGCCGGGTGGACCGGGTACGGGTCGGCGACGTCATGGGCGACGGGCGGCAGGCAGAGGCGGGCGAGGAGTTCTCCGTCGACGGTGGTGACCGCCGATCGTACGGCCCGGAAGGCGGGCCCGTAGCCGAGGCCGAGAGCGGCGAGACGGTCGTATGTCCCCCCGGTCCAGGCCTCTTCGGCGGTGTCGGGCCACGCCGGGGGGTGACCTGCGGTGGGCGGGGCCGGCTCGGCTGCCGAGGCGGTGGCGTGCAGGGTCCAGCCGAGGGCGTCGTGGCCGCGCGGGCGGCTGTGCACGGTGATCTCGGGTACGGCTCCTGCGGTGACGACCTCGACGGAGACCTCGACCGTGCCGGAGGCCGGCAGTACGAGGGGGCTGAGCAGGAGGAGGTCGCCGAGGTCGGCCGGACGGTCCGGGCGGGCCACGGCGAGCGCGGCGCGGCACAGCTCCATCAGGGTGGTGCCGGAGACCACGGTGCGGCCGAACACGGTGTGGTCGGTCAGCCAGTCGGCGGTGGCATGCGACCACTCGTTGCGGAAGGTCCAGCGGGTCTCGTCGGCGGACTGGAGCTGGATGCCCAGGAACGGGTGTGCGGCGCGGTCGAAGAGGGCGGGGCCGCCGGTGGCGGTCTCGGGTTCGGTCCAGTGGCGCTGCGGGTCCCAGGCGTAGGTCGGCAGGTCGGCGCTGTCGCCGTCGGGGACCAGGCGGCGCCAGTCGATCCGCCGTCCGTGGACGTGGAGTTCGGCGGCGGCCCGGTCCAGGCAGGCGGGCCCGTTCTCGTCCCGGTGCAGCGAGCCGACGGCGGTCAGGTCGTGGCCGGTGTCCTCGCCGATGGTGCGCAGTGCGGTGAGCAGGGCCGGGTGGGGGCCGAGTTCCACGAAGTGGCGGTAGCCGTCGGCGAGCATGCGCTCGACGGTGGGTGCGAAGCGGACGGTGTCGCGGAGGTTGGTGTACCAGTAGCCGGCCTCCAGTTCCCCGGTGACCGGTTCGGCGGTGACCGTGGAGTACCAGGCGATGTCCGTCGGGCAGGTGGTGACGCCGTCGAGTTCGTCGAGGATCCGTGCGCGGACCGGTTCGACCTGGGCGCTGTGGGAGGCGTAGTCGACGTCGAGCCGGCGGACGAACACCTGGCGCGCTTCGAGGCCGGCGAGCAGGGCCTGGAGCGGTTCCACCGCGCCCGCGACCACCGTGGCGCGACCGCTGTTGACGGCGGCGACCGAGACACTCCCGTCGAGCAGGGCCTCCACCTCGGCGTGGGGCAGCGCGACCAAAGCCATGGTGCCGGTGCCGGACAGTCCGGTCAGGGCCTGGCTGCGCAGGGCGACCACGGCGGCCGCGTCGTTGAGGCTGAGCGCCCCGGCCACACAGGCCGCGGCGACCTCGCCCTGGCTGTGCCCGATCACGGCGTCCGGGCGGACGCCCCGGGCCCGCCACACGGCGGCCAGCGACACCATCACGGCGAACAGGGCAGGCTGGACGACGTCCACCCGGTCCGGCGACGGGGCGCCGGCGTCGCCGCGCAGCACAGCCGCGACGGACCACTCGGTGAACGGGCGCAGCGCCGCGTCGCAGCGGTCGAGCTCGTCGGCGAACACGGGGTCCTGGTCCAGCAGGTCGCGGGCCATTCCGGCCCACTGGCTGCCCTGCCCGGGGAAGACGAATGCCAGTTTTCCGGCGGGGGCGCCCTGCTCGGGGCCCGCGGTGAGGTCCGGATCGGGATGCCCGTCGGCGAGGGCCCGCAGGGCGTCCAGGAGCCGGGCGCGGTCGGACGCCTGGACGACGGCCCGGTGGTCGAAGTGGGTGCGGTGGTGGGCGAGGGTCGCCGCGACCGCGGGGAGCGGCAGCTCCGGGCGCGTTTCGAGGGCGTCGAGCAGCCGGGCGGCCTGGCCGTGGAGGGAGGGGAGGCTGCGGGCGGAGAGGGGGAAGAGGGCGGGGGTGGGCTGCTCTTCGGGCGTGGGCTGCTCTTCAGGAGTGGGGGCGCCCGGGGGCTGCGGTGCCTCCTCCAGGACGACGTGGGCGTTGGTGCCGCTGATCCCGAATGCGCTGACCCCGGCCCGGCGCACCCGGTCCCCGCCGCGCGGCCAGGCCTGTCGGGCGCTCTGCACGTGCAGGCCGCTGCCGGTCCAGTCGATGTGGTCGGTGAGGCGCTCGGCGTGCAGGGACGCCGGGATGTGCTCGTGGCCGAGCGCGAGGACGGTCTTGATGACGCCGGCGATGCCCGCGGCCGCCTGGGTGTGGCCGATGCGGGACTTCAGGGAGCCGATGCCGAGCGGCCGGCCGGCGGGGCGGTCCGGCCCGAACACGTTCGCCAGTGCCCGGAGTTCGATCGGGTCGCCGAGCGGGGTGCCGGTGCCGTGGGCCTCGACGTGGTCCAGGTCGTGCGGGGCGAGCCGGGCCGCGTCCAGGGCGGCGCGCAACACCCGTTCCTGGGCCGGACCGTTGGGGGCGCTCAGACCCTGGCTGCGGCCGTCCTGGTTGATCGCCGAGCCCTTGACGACCGCCAGGATCCGGTCGCCGTCCCGGCGTGCGTCCGCGAGCCGCTTGAGCAGGACGAGACCGCAGCCCTCGGCCCATACGACACCGTCCGCGTCGGCGGAGAAGGGACTGCACCGCCCGGACGGGGACAGCCCGCGCAGCCTGCTGAACTCGACGTGCCCGCGCGGGGTGACCAGCAGCGTGGCCCCGCCGGCCAGGGCGAGATCGCACTCCCCGCCCGCCAGGGCGCGCGCCGCCAGGTGCAGGGCGACCAGCGAGGACGAGCAGGCGGTGTCGACGGTGACCGCGGGTCCCTGCAGGCCGAGGGTGTAGGCGATGCGTCCGGAGGCGACACTGGCCGCCGTGCCGGTGCCGACGTGCCCGTCGAGCTGGGCGAGCGAGGCGGAGGCGAGGTAGCCGCTGTCGTACAGGCCGAGGTAGACGCCGGTGGAGCTGCCGTTCAGGGACTGCGGGAGGATTCCGGCGCGTTCCAAGGTCTCCCAGGTGGTCTGGAGGAGCAGCCGCTGCTGGGGGTCCATGGCGGCGGCCTCGCGCGGGGAGATGCCGAAGAAGGCGGCGTCGAAGCGGTCGATACCGCCTTCGAGGAAGCCGCCGCGCAGGGTGTAGGCGAAGCCGGTGGCTTCGGGGTCGGGGTCGTACAGCCCGTTCGTGTCCCAACGGCCCGCCGGGGCTTCGCAGATGGCGTCCTCGGCGGTGGTCAGCAGCCGCCACAGGGCCTCGGGGTCGTCGGCTCCGCCGGGGAAGCGGCAGGCCATGGAGATGATCGCCACGTCGTCGCCGGGGTCGCCGGTCCGGTCCACGGCGGGACTCGGCGAGGGCACCTGTGCGGGCGGCTGTGGGAAGACGGCGTCCGCGACCGCGGCGATCGTGGGGTGGTTGAAGACGAGGGACGGTTCCAGGGGGCGGCCGGTCAGTGCGCCCAGTTCGGCGGCCAGGGTCACCAACTGGCGTGATCCCAGGCCGAATTCGGCCAGCGGCCGGTCCGGGTCGACGTGGGCCTGATCGGTCCCGGCCGCCTCGGCGACAGCCGATGCCAGCCAGGCCCGGACGCCCGCGGAGGTCGTCAGGGACGGCTCGGGGGTGTGCTTCGGGGTCTCGTGCGCAGGCATCTGGGCAGGTGTCCTCGTGAACTCGGGCTCAGGGTGGATTCCGCACCGGGCGAGGGGTGCGCGGTACGGCGAAAGGGAGGGGCCACGGCCCGCACCGGGGCCGCAGGGACCAAGAGGTGCCGGGCCGCCGGCTCCGACGAGCGCACCGGCGGCGGGGGTGTTTCACCCCACGGCGGCCGCGGCCGTCACCAGGGAGAGGGTGCCGTCGAGGTACGCGGTCCGGGTGGCGCGGCGCTGGATCTTCCCGCTGGAGGTCTTGGGGATGCTGCCGGGCCGGACGAGGACGACGTCGCGCACGGACAGGCCGTGCACGTCGCCGACCGCGCTGCGGATCAGGTCAGTGATCTTCTCGGACTCGCCGGCCGTGTCGGGGGTGATCTCGGCGACGAGGACGGGCTGTTCGCCCTCCGCTCCGGTGTCCACGGGGAAGGCCGCGGTGCAGCCGGGGCGCAGGGCGGGATGGGTCAGTTCGGCGGTCAGCTCCAGGTCCTGCGGGTAGTGGTTGCGGCCGTCGACGACGATGAGGTCCTTCAGCCGGCCGGTGACGAACAGTTCACCGTCCCGCAGGAAGCCGAGGTCGCCGGTGCGCAGGAACCGGCCCTCGCGGCCGGTTCGCGAGCCGCGGAACGTCTGGCGGGTGGCGAGGGTGTTGCGCCAGTAGCCCTTGGCGACACTCGCCCCGCCCACCCAGATCTCGCCGGCCTCCCCCTCGGGCAGTTCCTCCAGCCGCTCGGGGTGGACGATCGCCACGCTCACGCCCGCACCGGGGCGGCCGCAGCCCACGGCGGCCGCGTCGGCCTCGCCCGCGTTCGGGGCCCCGTCGGCGGCGGCGAGCAGCGTCGGCGGGGTGTCCGGCGTGCCGCCGGTGACCATCAAGGTGGCCTCAGCCAGGCCGTAGCAGGGGTAGAGGGCCTCGCGGCGGAATCCCGCGCGGCCGAAGGTGTCGGCGAAGCGGCGCAGCGTGGCCGCGCGCACCGGTTCGGCGCCGTTGAAGGCGACCTTCCACGCGCTGAGGTCGAGGCTGTCGAGGAGGTCCGGGCCGGCGTGCTTCAGGCACAGCTCGTAGGCGAAGTTGGGGCCGCCGCTGGTGTGCGGGCGGTAGCGGCTGACGGCGGTGAGCCAGCGGGCCGGCTGCTGGAGGAAGTGCAGGGGTGAGAACAGGGTGGCGGTGGCGCCGAGGTACACCGTGTTCAGGACCGGGCCGATGAGCCCCATGTCGTGGTAGACCGGCAGCCAGCTGACGAACATCTCGTTGTCGTGCGCGGCGATCGCCTCGGGTGTGTGGCCCATGCGCTCGGTGATGACCCGCTCGTTGGCCAGCAGGTTGCCGTGGGTGATCGCGACCCCGCGCGGGGCAGAGGTGGACCCGGAGGTGTACTGGAGGAACGCGACGGTGTCCGGGCCGAGTTCGGGTTCGCGCCAGGCGGCCGCCGCGTCGTCGGGGATGTCCTCGGTGGCGACGCGGGCGATCACGTCGAGTTCGGGCAGCTGCCCGGCCGTGCCGTCGAGCGCGGCGATCACGTCGCGCCCTCCGAGGACGACCTTGGCGTCCGCGTCGGCCAGCAGGCGCTTCATCCGGCTCAGCGCACGGTGGTTCTGCGCGCGGCCCTGCGGGGGCACGCCCGGTACGGCGACCACACCTGCCGAGAGGCAGCCCAGATAGGCGCAGATGAACTCCAGGCCGGGCGGGTACAGCAGCATGGCGCGCGAGCCGGCCAGTCCGCGCTCCTGCAACCAGGCGGCGACGGCCCGGGAGCGGGTGGCCAGCCGGTCGTAGGTGAGTTCCTGGATATCTCCGTCGCAGTCACCGGTCACGAGATGGCGGTACGCGGTGCGCTCGGGATGGTTCGAGGCGTGCACGGTCAATAAATCGACCAGGGAACGTGCCATAGGGCGAGTCTCACCTGTCTGCGTGGGTGGGCGAGGAAACGGGAGTGCGGGCGGCGCCGTGCGCGACCGGACGGAGCGTGGTCAACCCAGCTTCGTTGCAGGGTCGTTGGGCTCGGCTCCCCGCACTGGGAGCCATGGACCGGACGGCCGCTGGCGATCCCCCCGCAACAGCTTGCTACCGGTGAGTAACACCATAGCAGTCCGAGTGATCGAAGAGTCGAACACACGTAAACGCTTTGTAACCAAGCGAGTTGACGCACCCCATCCAGCAGGCCACGCAGCGTAACCGAATATTCCCTTTTGACCCCGAATGCCGGACGCGTGAATCCGCCCTATCGTGCTGTCATGGAGCACGCACTGAGTCCCGCAATCCTTGCCGAACTGCGGCGCCCGCGTCCCTACCCGGCGGTGTCGGTGCTGACGCCGACGCACCGCCGCGAACCCGAGAACGGCCAGGATCCGGTCCGGCTGCGCAATGTGGTGGCCGAGGCCAGAAAGCGGCTGGAATCCGACCCCTCGGTCACTCGGGAACGACGCGCCGAAGTCGTGGCACAGCTCGACCGCGCGCTGGCGGAGGTGGACCTGGCGCACGCCGAGGACGGCCTGGTGATCTTCGCCGCCCCCGGTGAACACCAGGTCTGGTCGCTGGCCCGCACCGTCCCCGAGCGGGTGGTACTCGCGGACACCTTCCTCACCCGCAACCTGGTCTCCGCGCAGGCCGCCGAGCGGCCCTGCTGGGTGCTGTCGGTCTCCGCCGACCGCGCCACCCTGTGGAGCGGCGGCCCCGACCGGGTCGTGGAGGACCGCTCCGGCGGCTTCCCGCTCCGCCACGGCCGGGAGAACTTCGACGCCGAGCGCCGGGAGCAGATCGGTGACATGCCGAGCACCTACGTCGACGAGGGCACGCGCCAGTTCCTGCGCGAGGTGGACACCGCCTTGAGCACGGTCCTGCGCGACCAGCCCCGCCCCCTGTACATCACCGGCGAGCAGGCAGCCCTGTCCCTGCTGGACGAGGTCGGCAGTGCCGCCAAGGCCGCCGTGCACGTCCCGCACGGGGGCCTCGCCCACGCCGGCCCGGAGGCCGTGTGGCAGGCCCTGCTGCCGGTCCTCGAGGCCGAGGCCCGCAAGGACGCCACGTCCGTCGTCCGGGAACTGACCTCGGCACTCGGGCACAAGACCTTCGCGGCCGGGGTGGACGAGCTGTGGCAGAACGCCCGCGACGGCCGCGTCCGGCTCCTGGCCGTCGAGGAGAACTACCGCGTGACCGTCCGGGACGACGGCGACCATCTCGTCCCGGCCGAGGCCGGTGACCTGGACGCCCGTGACGACATCGTGGACGAGATCGTCGAGCAGTGTCTGGAGACCGGCGCCGACGTCCGCTTCGTCCCCGACGGCACGCTGGGAGACGCGAACGGCATCGCGGGGGTGCTGCGGTACTGAGGCACCCCCCGGACCCCCCGGACAACGCCCGCGCCGCCTCTCGCCTCGGCGTACGCTACGCCGTGATCGTCGGCGAGAGGGAGCGCGGGCATGGGTGAGCTGCTGGGTGTGGCGGTACTGGGTGCCGGGCACATGGGAGCCGACCACATACGACGCCTCGATCAGGTGGTGAGCGGGGCCAGGGTGGCCGCCGTGGCCGATCCCGCTGCCGAGCGGGCCGAGGACGCGGTGGCCGGCCTGGACAGCGTCACCGTGCACACGGAGGCGGCGGCCGCGCTCGACGCGCCCGGGGTGGCGGCCGTGCTGATCGCCTCTCCTGGCCCCGCGCACGAGGAGGCCCTGCTCGCGGCCTTCGACCGCGGCCTGCCCGTGCTGTGCGAGAAGCCCATGGTGCCGGACTCCACAGGTGCGCTGCGGGTGGTGGAGGCCGAGGCGCGGCTCGGCCGCCGGCTGGCGCAGATCGGTTTCATGCGGCGCTACGACACCGAGTACCGGCGTCTGAAGGCCCTGCTGGACGGCGGCAGCCTCGGCCGCCCCCTGATGCTGCACTGCACCCACCGCAACGTCTCCTCCCCCGCCGGCTTCACCAGCGCCATGCTGATCAACAGCTCCGTCTCGCACGAGATCGACGCGGCCCGCTGGCTGCTCGGGCAGGAGCTGACGGCGGTCACCGTGCTGCGGCCGGCGTCCTCGGCGGGCGCGCCCGAGGGCCTGATCGATCCGCAGTTCGTGCTGTTCGAGACCGAGCGCGGCGCGCTGGTGGACGTGGAGGTCTTCGTCAACTGCGGCTTCGGCTACCAGGTGCGCTGCGAGGCCGTGTGCGAGGCCGGCAGCGCCCGGATCGGCGACGAGCACACCATGGTGGTCACCTCCCGGGGCAGCGCCGCCGAGGAGGTGGCGCAGGACTACCTCGTCCGCTTCGCCGACGCCTACGACCGCGAGGTGCAGGCGTGGGTCGACGCCACCCGGCGCGGCCAGGTCACCGGCCCGGGCGCCTGGGACGGCTATGCGGCCTCCGTCGTCGCCGAGGCGGGGGTCCGGGCGCTGGAGACCGGCGGGCGGGTGGCCGTCGAGCCGGCCCCGCGCCCGGACCTGTACGCCGAGGTCAGCCGCTGACGCTCGGGGCGCCCGTCTCCAGGTGCCCGGTGAACCGGCGTGACCAGGTCGCGTCGGAGCCGACGGTCACCGTGAAGTCGTACCAGCCGTCCTGGTACGCGACGGCGTTGAAGTAGTCCTCCGTCGAGGCGCCCGAGGCGACGGTGTAGGTCCAGGGACCGTCGGTGCGGTAGTGGTGGGAGGTGATGGTGAACGTCACCGACGACGACCCCGAGTTGGTCATCTTGAAGTAGATCGCGAGCTTGCCCGTGCCGGGCTCCACGGCGTAACGGGTGCTCACCTCCGCCGACCTGCCCGCCTTGGTGGCGTCGCCCTGGAAGCGGCGCAGGAAGCGGTTGGGGCCGACCATGGTCAGGTCGTACGTGCCGGAGCCGAAGCCCGTGCCGATGTTGAAGGAGTCGGAGGCGGTGGCGCCCGGGGCGACGGTGTACTGCCAGGGCGTGGTGTCGCGGTAGGCGTTGGGGTGGATCGAGAAGTGCGCCGCCCTGGCCGCCGGGCCGCCCTGGTTGGCCATGGTGAACCAGGCGAGGATCTTTCCGGCGGACCCGAACTCCAGGTGGTCCAGGTATCCGTTCGGCTGGTACGGCAGCGCGCGGGCCGGGCGGGTGCCGGGCTCCTGCGCGGGCAGGGCGTTGTCGGTCGGCACGGGGTTGGGCAGCGGGCCGCAGGTGCCGATGCCGAGGACGCTCGTCGCGGGCAGCGGGACGGGGCCGTGGACCGGGTTGGCGAAGTCGAAGACACCGGTCAGGTCGCCGCTCACCTTGCGCCGCCAGTCACTGATGTTGGGGCAGTCGGCACGCTTGCCGAGGGCCGCCGTCCAGGTCTCCAGGAAACGCAGCACCGACGTGTGCTCGAAGACCTCCGAAGAGACCCAGCCGCCGCGTGTCCAGGGCGAGATGACGATCATCGGGACGCGGAAGCCGAAGCCGTACGGCACGCCGTTGAGGAACTCGCCGGCGGTTCCGGTGGGCGGGGCCGGGGGCGGGACGTGGTCGAAGTAGCCGTCGTTCTCGTCGTAGTTGAGGAACAGGACGGTCGAGTCGAAGACGTCGCTGTCGGCGGCGAGGGCCTGGTACACCAGGTTGACGAAGTGGGCGCCGTCGCCGGGCGGGGCGTACGGGTGCTCGGAGAAGGCCTGGTTGGGCACCACCCAGGAGACCTGCGGGAGGGTGCCCGCGAGCACGTCGGCCTTGATGGCGGCGGCTATGTCGTCCGGGGTCGAGCCGGTCGCCTTCGGGACGGAGGACATACCGCGGTCGTAGAGCGGATCGCCCGCCTTGGCGTTCGCGAAGTTCTTGAAGTAGGCGCAGCCGTTGTCACCGTAGTTGTCGGCCGCGTTCTGGTAGACCTTCCAGGTCACCCCGGCGGCCTGCAGCGCCTCGGCGTAGTTCTGCCAGGTCAGGCCGGACTCGTCGCCGCCGTCGTAGCTGGAGGGGTCGACCTTGCCGCTCCACAGGTAGGTGCGGTTGGGTCCCGTCGCGCTGAGGGCGGAGCAGAAGTAGGCGTCACAGACGGTGTAGTTGTCGGCGAGCGCATAGTGGAAGGGGAGGTCGGAGCGGTCCAGGTAGCCGAGCGAGCGGACGTTGCCGACACCCGAGACCCAGTTGTCGAGGCGGCCCTTGTTCCACGCCGAGTGCTGCGAGGACCAGGAGTGCGGCAGGTCTCCGCTGCACTGGGCGAGGGTCTCGCCGTCCTTGCCGCCCGCGGCCGGGGTCGCGCTGAGCTTCCACGGGTACTGGCGGCCCGGTCCGTTCGGCTGGTTGAAGACCGAGGAGCCGCCGCTGAGGGTGAGGCCGCTGCGGTCGTCGAAGCCGCGGACGCCCTTCAGCCGCCCGAAGTAGTGGTCGAAGCTGCGGTTCTCCTGCATGAGGATCACCACGTGCTGCACGTCCTTGATCGTGCCGGTCGCCGCGGTCGCGGCCGCGGCCGCCGTGCGCGTGCCGGCGCTCAGTGCCACGCCCGCCGCCATGGAAGCGCCGAGCCCCACGAAGCCTCTTCGGCTGATCGGTGTCATTCGCCCCGTCCTCGTCACCGGAGTGCCCCTGCGGCACACCGCGCGCCAGGGTGCACGCGGTGACAGTCGAGATCCATAGCGGTGCGATGAGGCATGGGTGAACAAAAGTCAAAGTCGTTGCCCGGCAGGCCCGCCGCCGCTCAGACGCCACCGAACAGGGCGCTCAGCCCCTGCTCCACGACCGCCGCCACGTCCTCCTGCCCGGCCGCCACCACGGCGTAGGTGTTCAGCAGGAAGCGGCGCAACGCCGAGGTCGGGAACTGGATCAGGGCCAGGCCGCTCGGCGAATGGAACTCCAGAACCGTCCGGGTGCGGCCGTATGGCCATATCTGTACGTCCCCGTGTCCCGCCGGGGCGCGCAGCCCCTGGTCCAGCAGGGAGCGTGCGAAGGTCCAGGTGACCTCGTCGCCCGCCAGGGTGGCCTCGGGCGGGAAGTCCACGAAGACGGCCAGCGGATCGTCCCCGGTGTAGCGCAGGGTGGCCGACACCGGGACCTCCCGGTCCTCGGCGGTGATCAGACGGGCATGGGCGGGCTGTTCGATGATGACGTCCATGCCTATAAGGAGTCTGCGAAGGCCCTTCACAGGACGCTGAATCCGGACAGAGTTGACGAGCGGCGACCGGTCTACGGCACCATGGAACACCAGAGCGACGAACACCCGATGGAGCGCTACACCGAAGCGTCCCCAAGTCGGTCATCTCCCGTAGTACGCCTACGACTTGACGCCTCTCGCGCGTACGTCATCCGTGCCCTCGGATCACGCCAGGAAGACTCTGGCATATGCCGGAAGCACCACCGTATCGTGTGTTGCCAAATCCCTTACAGGGCGTCGCGGGCTGTGCGAGAGTCGTAACGGTCCCTCCGCCCCTCCCTGGCCGTACCGTCCCCATCGGAGTGCGTCATGCCGTCCCCAGTCTCCGCGGACCGCTCAGCCGCCCAGCCGCCCGGGCGCGGCTCGGTCGAGGCGTTGATAACGCAGACGCGGCGGCTCAAGGACGACGTGGACGCCGTACGACGGGACGCCCAGAACGAAGCCTCGGACCCTCAGGAGCGCTGGCAGCAGGCTCTGTACGACCTCGCGCTGCACCAACTCGACGACCTGGACATCCACTTGGCGCAGCTGCGGGACGGCCCGGAGCCCGTACCCGCCGAGCCCGTCGGCACCCCGGTCCTCCGACCGGCACCGGCCGCCTCCGCAGACGGGTCGCTGCTCAGCCGGGTCGGCAGCGCGGAGTGGAACCTGCTCACGGACGAGGCGAGCTGGTCCGGGGAGCTGTACCAGATCCTGGGCCTCGACCCGGCCGCCCCCGCGCTCACCCTGGACGAGCTGCCCTCCCTGGTCCTGGAGGAGGACCGGCCGAAGCTGACCGCGATGGTGACGGACTGCCTGGTCGACGCCAAGCCGATCGACGGCGAGTTCCGCATCGTACGGCCCGACGCCGCCGTGCGGACCGTACACATGATGGGCGAACCCGTGCTCGGCGCCGACGGCAGCACCGCCTCGATGTGGGCCGTGCTGCGGGACGTCAGCGAACTGCGGCACAGCCAGCGGACGGTGCACGAGACCCGTGACTCCTTGCACCACCACCGCCGGCAGGCGCAGACCGAGCACCGGCTCGCGGTCGAACTGCAGGAGGCCGTGCTGCCGCCATGGCGCGGCTCCCTGCGGCTCCCGCACCGGGGGCAGCAGACCCTCGACCTCGCCGCCCACTGTCTGCCGGCCGCGACCAGCGCACTGATCGGCGGCGACTGGTACGACGCGCTGGAGCTGTCCGACGGCGCGACCCTGCTCAGTGTCGGCGACCTCACCGGGCACGGCGTCGCCGTCGCCTCGGGTATGGCGATGCTGCTGGGGGCCGTGCGCGGGATGGCGATGGCCGGAACCGAACCCGGCCCGCTGCTCGCCATGCTGAACCAGTTACTCGACGCCACCGTACAGCCCGCCCTCGGCAGCGCCGTCTGCTGCCGCTACCGCCCCGAGACCCGCACCCTGGTATGGGCACAGGCAGGACACCCCGCCCCGCTGCTGTACCGCAACGGGACGGGGCGCGTGCTGAACGCACCGGACGGCGTCCTGCTCGGCGCGACGACGGGCGCCACCTACGGGCAGGCCGAGGTGACCCTGGAGCCGGGCGACCTCCTCCTGCTGTACACCGACGGACTGGTGTCCGGGCAGAGCGCGGCGACCGCCGTGGCCCCCCTGCTCGACCTCGCCCCGCGCTTCGGGGCGGCGCGCACCGCGCAGGACTGTGTGCGCACGGTCGTGGAGGAGTTCGGTGGAGCCGAGCGTGAGGACGACGCGTGCGTGCTCGTCGCCAAGGTCATCGCATGAGCTGACCTGTCGAGTTCACCACATGAGCTGACCTGCTCAGATACTGCAGCGCACAGGCCCCTACGCCTGTGCGCCGTTGTCGTCCCTGCCCTTGGTCTTCGGCAGGGCGAGCCTGATCTCCTCCCGCAGTTCATGGATCTTCGGGCAGCCGGAGTACTCGGCGGTGAGCCGGTACATCTGGCGCAGCCGGTCCCAGGTGCGGCGGGAGGAGTTCGAGCCCATCGACATCAGGGCCAGCCGTGCGTAGCGGTTGGCCTGTTCGGGGTCGTCGGCGATGAAGCAGGCCGAGGCCATGGAGAGATGGTCGAAGATCTTCGACCGCTCCCGTCCGTCGACGCGCAGGGCCAGGGCCTTGTCCGCGTAGTGCTGGGCGTGCACGGCCGCGCCCGGGTCGAACTCCGCGAGCGTGCGGTAGGCGAGGGCCTGCATGCCGTACAGATCCTCGTCCTTGAAGGTCTGCATCCAGTCCGGCGGTTCCAGGTCTCCGCGGTCGGAGACGAAGAGGTCCTCCGCCTGTCCGAGCGTGCGGCGCATCGCCTGGCCCTTGCCCATCGCCGCCTGTGCCCAGGCCTCGATGGTGTGGAACATCGCCTTGGTGCGCGGCTGGAGGCGCTCCCCCGAGCCGGAGTGGGCGAGCTTCATCAGGTCCAGCGCGTCGTCGGGCCGGCCGAGGTGGACCATCTGCCGGGCCGCCCGGGACAGGGCCTCTCCGGCCCGGGGCCGGTCACCGCCCTCGCGGGCGGCATGGGCGGCGATGACGAAGTACTTCTGGGCCGTGGGCTCCAGACCGACGTCGTGCGACATCCAGCCCGCGAGGACGGCGAGGTTGGCGGCGACGCCCCACAGGCGCCGCTGGAGATGGGGTGGATGGTGGTAGGCGAGCATGCCGCCCACCTCGTTGAGCTGTCCCACGACCGCCTTGCGCTGGAGCCCGCCGCCACGGGCCGCGTCCCAGGCGCGGAACACCTCGACCGAACGCTCCAGTTCCTCGATCTCCTGGGACCCGATGGGGGCGGCCTCATAGCGGTCGAACCCAGCGGGGTCGGCGTGCAGGGGGTCGTCGAGGACCGGGGCGTCGGTCTTCAGGGTCGGGTCGGAGTGCAGCCAGTCGTACATGGCTGCGCTGGTGAGTGTGGATCCCGCGGCGAGCGCGGCACCCGCGCCCACCAAGCCGCGTCGGTTGAGCATGAGGTCCATTCCCGTGAATTCGGTGAGGACCGCGGCGGTCCGTTCGGGCGCCCACGGCACTCCGTCGGGATGTTCCGCATTCCCGTCGCCCTGCCGTTTCCCTGTGCGCCCGTGCCGTACCAGACCGAGGTCCTCGATGGTCACGACACGGCCGAGACGCTCGGTGAACAGAGCCGCCAGCACCCGCGGTACGGGATCGCGCGGGATCTCTCCCATGTCGATCCAACGCCGCACCCGGGAGGTGTCGGTCGACAGCTGGGGGTGGCCCATGGCCGCCGCCTGCTTGTTGACCAGCCTCGCGAGTTCGCCCTTGGACCAGCCGGCCAGGCCGAACAGGTCCGCAAGGCGGGTGTTGGGTTGTCCGCTCACGTCAAGCCCCCAGGTTCTCGGCTGAGTTGACAGTAGCCCCGTGGAGGTTGCCGGGCGACTATTCGCCACGGTTCGCCAGGGTGCGCCAGATGGTGTGCCACTGGGCATCGGGTGTCAGGTAGGAAAGCGCCACCCCGACCCGGTCGCTGCTCTCAGCGTCACTGCTCCAGGTGTCACTGCTTGTTGTGTCACTGCTGTATGTGATGGGTGCATTCCCCAGGGTGCACCCAGGCGGCCGGGCCGGGTGGGCGTATGCAGGCGAAGCCACTCCTTCGGGCG
Source organism: Streptomyces cellostaticus (assembly GCF_001513965.1). GTDB lineage: Bacteria > Actinomycetota > Actinomycetes > Streptomycetales > Streptomycetaceae > Streptomyces > Streptomyces cellostaticus. Next base: position 151,554 of record NZ_KQ948021.1, read on the forward strand.
GGGACTTCGAGCATGGACTTACAGGCAGGCACCGCAGGCACACGAAGGGATCTGTATCTCCCATGTACGCAGCATCATCCTCCGTGTCCGCTCCGCCCCGGCCGCTGCGTCCCCGCCCGGCGGGCGGCGGGCCGTATCTCGAACCGGCGGCGCGGCCGGGAGCCCCAGTGCTGGGCGGGGGCCGACCGCGGCGCGTTCCGGGACAGCCCGGTGGCCAACCGCTCAGCGGGAGACTCGACTTGTCCGGTCCCCAGGGAGCGCAGCTGCGCACCGCGATCGCCTCGGTGCACCGGATCTGTCCGGAGTTCGCGCCGGTGCAGGTGCTGCGCCGCAGCGGGCGGTCCGTCCTCCTCGTGGGGACGACGGGACGCAGCACGGCCGTGGCCAAGTGTCTCCTGGACCAGTCGCCCGCCTGGTCGGAGCGGATCCGCCACGAAATAGCCGCATACCGCTCGTTCGTCAGGCACCGGCCGCCGGTCCGGGTGCCCAGGCTGATCGCAGCGGACCCGGACAACTGCACCCTGGTGATCGAGCGCATGCCGGGCCGGGTGGCGGCGCTCCAGCGGCATCCGGTGGAGGCACCGCCCCGGCCGGACATCCGGACCGCGCTCGGCGCGATCTGCCGGCTGAACGCCTGGCGGCCCCCGGCGGGCACCTTCGACGCCCCCTTGGACTACGCGGCCCGCATCTCCCGGTACCACGAGCTGGGACTGCTGACCGACCGGGACCTCGGCGACCTGCAGAAGCTGCTGCACGGCATCGCGCACGCGGCAGGCCGCCAGGGGATGGGCCAGTTCTGCCACGGCGACGCCCTGCTCTCGAACATCCTGCTCTCACCGGCCGGTCCAGTGCTGGTGGACTGGGAGCACGCGGGCTGGTATCTGCCGGGGTACGACCTGGCGACGCTGTGGCTGGTCCTCGGGGACGCGCCGGTGGCCCGGCGTCAGATCAGCCAGATCGCCCAGTCGGCGGGCCCGGCATCGAGGGACGCCTTCCTGGTGAACCTGATGCTCCTGCTGACCCGGGAGATCCGTACCTACGAGACGGCCGTGCAGCGTTCGATGCACGACACGACCCCGGCGGCACCGGGCATGGCCCACCCGGGCGCTGCGCCGTCCGGCGAGGAACAGCGGCTGCTGCTCAGGCGGCTGCACGACGACTGCCAGCTGGCCCGCCGGGCCGTGCGCGCTGCGGTCGGCACTCGCTGACGGGGACGACGGTTCCGCGGTGTGCCCAGAGCGGCGGCGCACCGCGGACCTTCGTGTGTACGGCCCTGGCCGACGGGCGGCCAGTGGTGTACGCCACTGACGCCCCGCAGGCCCGCGCACCGCCGCCGCGAAACTCGCCGAAACCCGCCGTGACATGGGAAATCACTGGTGTGAGGGCATCATTGACGGATCGTCGGCAAGCCGGTACCACTGACCCAGCTCGGCGCCGCACTGCCCCGCCACGCCCGCCCGTCACAGGAGGCCGCATTGCGAGGTTCCGCCACCGACCCCACGTCCACGCCCGGCCACAGACACGTGCGGCGGACCGCCGGCACGCTCGCCTCCGCGGCCCTGCTGTTGCCGCTGCTCGGCGCGGCCCCCGCCCAGAGCACCCCCGCGCCCTCCGCCGACCGGCTCCAGCGTGCCTTCGCCACCGCGGCCGCCGAGTACCACGTGCCGCAGAGCGTCCTGCTGGCCGTCTCCTATCTCCAGTCCCGCTGGGACGCGCACGCCGGGGCGCCCAGCGTGACCGGCGGCTACGGCCCGATGCACCTCACCGACGCCCGCACCGCGCTCGCCACGACCGAGCACCTCGCCGAGGGCACCGAGGACGCCCGTGGCGATGCCGCCCGCGCGGCCCTGCACCCCGACATCAAGCTGCCGGCGAACCCGGCGCTTCCGGCCCGCCTCAGGACGCTGCCCAAGGCGGCCGAGCTGACCGGACTCCCGGCGCAAGAGCTGCGTTCCGACCCGGCCGCCAACATCGCGGGCGGCGCCGCCCTGCTCGCGGCCGCCCAGAAGCAACTGGGCGAGCCGCTGAGCGCCGACCCGGGCGACTGGTACGGGGCGGTGGCCCGCTTCTCCGGCGCGGACGACACGGCGACCGCGGCGGCGTACGCGAACGACGTGTACGACGTGCTGCGCACCGGCGAGGAGCGCGTCACGGACGACGGGCAGCTGGTCCTGCTCGCGGCACAGCCGCACCTCGCCGCCGTCACCGCCCAGCTGAAGCGGGCCGGTCTGCGCACGCTGCCGGCTGACGGTACCGAGTGCCCGCTGTCGGTGTCCTGCGAGTGGATCCCGGCGCCGTACGCCCAGTTCGGGAACGACGACTACGGCAACCACGACCTCGGCGACCGTCCGGTGTCGCAGGGCATCAAGTACATCGTCATCCATGACACGGAGGGCCACTGGGACGGGGTACTCAACCTGATCCAGGACCCCACCTATGTGTCCTGGAACTACACCATCCGGTCCACCGACGGTCTGATCGCCCAGCACGTCAAGGCGCAGGACGTGGCCTGGCACGCGGGCAACTGGTACCTCAACGCGAAGTCCGTCGGCATCGAACACGAGGGTTTCCTCGCCTCGCCGGACGCCTGGTACACGGAGGCGATGTACCGGTCCTCGGCGCGGCTGGTGCGGTATCTGGCCCGCAGGTACGACATCCCGCTGGACCGGCAGCACATCCTGGGCCACGACAACGTGCCCGGTCCGACCGCCTCCGTCATCCCCGGCATGCACACGGACCCGGGCCCGTACTGGGAGTGGCGACACTACTTCGAGCTGCTGGGCCACCCCTTCGAGCGCACGGGCGGCAGGCACTCCTCTCTGGTGACGATCATGCCGGACTACGCCGCCAACCAGCCGGTGTACACGGGCTGCACCGCCAAGGGCGAGCCCTGCGCGGCGCACGGATCGAGCGAGGTGCGGCTGTACTCCGATCACGACGAGAACGCACCGCTGCTCAAGGACATCGGCCTGAAGACGGATCCGACCGATGGGGTGAACGACCTCTCCTCCCGGGTCTCCACCGGTCAGCAGTACGCGGTCGCCGACCGCTGGGGCGAGTGGACGGCGATCTGGTACCTCGGGCAGAAGGCCTGGTTCGAGAACCCGCGCAAGGAGCCCACGGCGGTGCGGGCGTCCGGTCTTGTCGTCACTCCGAAGGACGGCGTGGCGAGCGTCCCGGTGTACGGCAGGGCGTACCCGGAGAAGGAGGCCTACCCGGCAGGGGTGCCCGCGCAGTCGGTGGTGGCGCTGCCGTACACGATTCCGGCGGGGCAGAAGTACGTGGTCGGTGACGTGGTGCCGGGCGAGTACTACTACGCGGTCACCTTCACCACCGACTCGCACCGGGTCGTGGTGGGCAAGGATCTGTACTACGAGATCCAGTACGGCCACCGGGTGGCGTTCGTGCGCGCCGCGGACGTCCGTCTGGAGGGATCCGCCCGCTAGCCCGGCCCCTGCTCAGCCCTGCTGGAACAGCTCCGCCGGGAGCGGCTTCAGCAGGGCGTACAGGTCGTCGGTGATGGGGCGGTCCCAGGCGGCGATGGTCACGAGGATGCCGTCGCTGCGGTCGAACTGGACGCAGGAGATACGGCTCTCGGAGAGCTTCAGACGGCGCACGATCAGCAGGTTGTCGCCCTGGAGGACCGGGGTGTCCTCGGTGCCGACGACAGTGACCTCCTCGTCGTTCTCCAGCGCCAGCAGCAGCTGGCCCACCTCGAAGGGGATCTCGCCCTCGACGACGTCCCGGGCCGGGGAGCCTTCGGGGAGATTGCCGATGATCATGGCGGGGCCCCGGCCGCCGAACAGGTCGTAGCGCAGGAAGACACCCTGGCAGGTGCCGTCGGGGGCGGGCAGCAGGCCCGCGCCGAGGTTGCCCGGCCAGTCGCCCGGGTCCATGGCCAGCACGTCGAAGTCGGGCCCGGCAGGAGTGGCGCTACGGCGGCGGAGGAACGACATGCGGCCATGGTACGTGTACGCGCGTGGTCGGCGACGTGCGGGCGCCCCAGGGGCGCCCTTCCCGCGTCGCCTCGCCCAGCGCCGCCGTCGGCCCCGACCAGTCGTCCCCACCTTCCGGTACAACGCCGAGAGCAGGCGTACGACGGCCTGCTGAGGCGGTCGGCGAGCCGGGTGAGGCGGCGGGAGCGGGATGGGTGGTCGGGCTCGTCGGCGCGGAAGGCGTCCCCCCATGAACTGCTCGGCGACCATGCACATCCTGACCCCGCGCGTCGCTGGTCGGACGGATCTCGCGGGCGAGCGTGTCGCAGGCCTCGGCGAGGTGGTCGCTGTGGGCGAGGACCGGGGAGAGGCGGTAGACGATGTTGTGCCGCAGCTCGGGTGCGGCGATGGGCTCTCGAGGGCGGCCCGCAGGTGGTGGCCGGTGGTGGCCGGTTCGGTGAGCACGGAGGCGCAGCCCAGCTCGTACAGGTCGGCCGCCGGGTCCCCGGGGGGGTGGTTCGCGCAGTGCACGGGCGAGGTGGCTGCGGGCGGCGGCGGGGACGCCGGCCCGCAGGGTCTCACCGGCGGCGGCACGCAGTTGCTGCACGACCCAGGGATCGCCGTCGGGGGGGGTCCTCCAGGAGGTGGCGGGCGGCGGCGGGGGGGGGACCCTGTCCCTCGTTGATCACGCACCAGGCGGCCCGGCCGTGCAGGGCGACGCGGACGCTGGTCGGGATGGCGCGGTGGACGGCGGTCGCGATCAGCGGGTGGACGAACTTCAGGGTGCCCGCGGCGGTCACGGTGCCGGTGAGGATGCGGGCGTCGCGCAGCGCGTTGGCGGTCTCCTCGGGGCCCAGTCCGGCGACGGCGGCGGCGAGGTCGCGCAGCAGGTGGGCCCCGGCCGCGTTGGGGGCGAGTCCACGGCCGCGCACCTTGGCGGTCAGCTCGACGGCCTCGAAGGGGTTGCCCGCGGTGACGGCCGGCACTCGCGGCAGAACTCGTCGCCGGCGTGCGTGCCGGGGACTCCCGTACGAGGCGGGCGATGGCGGCAACGCTGAGCGACTCCAGGCCGGCGGGGCGTCCGCCCGCGCGGCCGGGTAGTCCGCGGAACGACTCGACGTGGCGGCCGCCCTCGGTGGGGGCGCACAGACGGACAGCACGGTGCGCCCCAGGGCCGTGGCACGGTCGGCGGACTTCGGTGAGGAGGGTGGTCTGCCGATTCCGGCGCGGACGGCGAACGCGAGCAGGGCCCTTTTCGACGAGCCGATATCCCGGGGGCAACAACTGGACGCGACCAAGCATCGGGTGTGAACTATATATGGGTGACGGAGGTGGAAGATGAAAGGTCTACCATTCCGCCTGGAAATCATTGAAACCGACACCAGTTGGATCGTCACGTGCTCGTCCGAGTGCGGTGAAGCAATAATCCGGGTCCCTCCACCATATTCAGAAAGCGAACTTCAGAAAGCACTGGCCGACGTGGCGATTTCCCTGACCAAGTCGTACAGCCCGAGCATCACCCGCGGAGACGCTTCGACAGAGAGGCCTGTACTGGAATTCGGAAAACGTCTCGCCCACACACTGCTGCGCGACGAAATATCCATCCAGTTCGACAGGTGCAGGAATCTCGCCAAGTCGCAGGAAAAATCACTGCGCATACTGCTGCGGACGAACGGCCCACGCGTCGATCGAATCCCCTGGGAATACCTGGCCGATCCTTCCCGAGACGATTATCTCGCCCTTCGCGTTCCGGTCGTGCGGTACCTGCGAGTCATGAACCCGCCACCCCCACTGCCGCTCACCCCACCGCTCCGCGTCCTCGGTATCTCGGCGCGCCCGAGCGACCTGCCTCAACTGGATGAAAAGCGAGAAAGGGAAAAAATAGAAAGAGCCTTCCGCCAGAACAACTCCGCCAACGTGGATGTCCATTGGCTGGCCGGGGACCGCTGGCACGATCTCGCGAAGGAACTACGATCCGGTTCCTGGCATGTACTTCACTGCGTCTGCCACGGTGGATTCGACGAGGAACGAAATTCCGGATATATTCAGCTCTCCGGCGACGACGGGGCGGCACGGCGCCTCTACGCCAGTGATTTCGACAGACTGATCACGGACAGCCCAAACCTGCGTCTCATCGTACTGAACGCCTGTGAATCAGCGACGAGCAGGTCCGACGACATCTTCACGAGTACGGCCGCCAACCTCGTACGGGCCGGCGTTCCGGCCGTTGTCGCCATGCAATACGAGATCACTGACACGGCTGCCTTCACCTTTTCGTCCGCGTTCTACGAGCGGATCGCCGAAGGTTCACCTGTCGACAAGGCGATGACGCTGGCCCGCGAAGAAGTGAAGATGACTCTCGGCAGCCTGGAGTGGGCAACGCCCGTATTGATTCTCGCATCCGATCAGACCCGCATCTTTTCGTTGCGGAATTCGGAGACGACGCCCATACCGAGGCCGCCTGCCAAGAGGCTCGCCGAGGTGGGTCCGTGCAGTCATGTGGCGCTCGGGCCCTCCAACTTGCTGGCCACGGCGTGTGTCGACGGTGTGGTCCGGATCTTCGACGGGACCGACGGCAGACCTGTCTGCCAGTGCATGCCTGTCCAGCGCGAGGAACCTGTGCGGGTCGCCTGGAGCCCCTGGCGACGGCATGTGGCCAGTCGGCACCGGGACGGCACCGTCATCGTCTGGGACCTCCAGACCCGGGCACCTGTGCTCGTCATCGGAGCCGGAGGGCAGGACGACAGTCTCGCGTTCAGTGCGGACGGTCGCTGGCTCGCTCTGACCGCCGGGGATCACGTCCACGTCTATGACGTACGGGGTGCCCGAGTGCGGGATCTGCCCGTCTGGTCCCGGAAGGAGGTCTGTCGGCCAGGTCAGCCCAGAACCCTCGGCCCCATCGTCTTCGCGCCGGGCGACCGGCATGTCGTCGTCGCGTGCGGCGACGGACTCGTGCGGCAGTTGAACGTGCAGGGCAAGGTCGTCACAAGATGGCCGCACCCCCTGCCCGTCAGCTCCCTGGCCGTCACCGCTGATCGCCTTGCCACGGGCTGCTTGGACGGCCGAGTCCGCCTGTGGTCCTGGGAAGGCCGTCCCCTGCAGCACACCGACCCTGGGCGACACGCTGCCCACCTGGCTCTCTCGGCCGATCTCCCGCTGCTCGCCATGGCTGACGACGAGGGGAATGTCGTCATCCGCGATCTGGTCGGCTGGAACGCGACCACGGCCACAAGACTGACGAGCCCACCCGCGGGACTGGCCTTCCTCGACAGCCGTGGAGGACTGGTGACCGGTACCCGCGCGGGAGTTGTCGAACGTTGGTCACTGCCCGAATGGACGGCCGCGGAAGGAAGCGCGTCATGACGGATCCCGAGATCGAGATCTTCTGGCCCTCGTCGCTCCCGACCACGTCGGCCACGGAGGCGCAGGATTTTCTGCGCCAGGCCGGAATCGACAGCAGTTGCATGCTCGTGCCGCCCCGGAGAGGCGCGGTAGACGTCGTGCTGGTGCTGGTCTCGTCCGCGGTTCTGGAACCTTTCCTGAGCACCTTGTTTCAAAGAGTCGCCGAGGAGACCCATCAGGGGCTGAGGACGTTCGTGGACCGGCTGATCAGACGGCGCTCGGAAGACGCCCCGGCACCGAAGAGCGTGGTGTTCGAACTGCCGACAGGCGGTCGGGTCACCTTCACCCACAGTCTGCCGGAGGAGGCGTACAAACAGGCCATGGGTCTGGACGCCCGCGACGCACGGTGGACCTGGGATTCCCAGCGCGCCATCTGGACCCCCGCCTGAAATCCAGAACCGGAGGAAGGCGCCATGTCAGAAAAAAACCAACCGCCGCCGCCCGATGATGAGGACTGGGGACCGGCCACTCCTTGGCAGCCGCCTCCCGTCCCTCCGATTCAGCAGCAGCCCCCACCACCACCGCAGTGGCAGCCGCCGTTCCACCAACAGGGGTGGCAGAGCCCATATCCAAGCCCCACGACCACTCCCCAGACATACCTGGTGCCTGCCGTCCTCGTCACGCTCTTCTGCTTCCTGCCGACCGGAATCGCCGCCATCGTCTTCTCGTCGCAGGTCTCGTCCAAGAGCAGTGTGGGTGACTTCGCGGGAGCAGCCAAGGCATCGCAGAAAGCCCGGCTCTACGTTGTCGTGAGTCTGCTGGCCGGTGTGCTCTTCTGGGTGATCATGATCGCCATCGGCATGTCCACCTCTTCCACGACCACTTCCATGCCGGCGCCGTGAATGCACTCGATCGGCCCTGACCGGATGACGAACGCGCGCCCCGACGGCAGAATTCGCCGCGACGCCTGGCTCGCAGCCGGGCTCCTCGCTATCGGCGCCTGCGTCACGGCACTCGTGGATCCTGCCCGCCCCGGTCGATACCCTCGCTGTCCGTTCCGAGCCCTCACGGGTTTCGACTGTCCGGGTTGCGGCAGCCTGCGGGCGCTGCACCAGCTCACGCACGGCCATCTGATGGCCGCGATCGACTACAACCTGCTCTTCGTCGCTTTCCTGCCCTGTGCCGCCGTCGTATGGCTGCGCATCGTCACAGGGAGGACCCGTGGGCGGGTCCTCCCCGCTTGGCGGGCTCGCGCGGCCATCATCACGCTCATCGTCTGGACCGTCGTCCGCAATCTGCCTGTCTTCGGGGGGATGTTGCGGTCCTGACCACACCCCTGACCGCCGCTTTGACAGGAGGTCAGTGGGCGGATTCCCCGGCCTCTGCCGACGGCGCCGGCGGCACCACCGCAATCGGGCTCGCCGCGTGCAGCAGGACGGCCTGGGTGACCGAGCCCATCATGCGGGTGGGGGCGAGCAGGCGCCGCCGGTGGCGGCCGACGACGACCAGGTCGGCGTCCTTGGACGCGGCGACGAGGTGACCGGCCGCATCTCCCGGCAGGGCCTCCACGTCGGCGCGCACGTCGGGGTGTCGCTTGCGGTGCGGGGTGAGGAAGCCGTCGGCGAGGGACCGGGTCTCGTTCTCGACGGCGCCCTGGTCGGTCTGCGGCGGCACCAGCTGGCCGGGCGCGGACCAGGTCTGCACCGGCCAGGGGTAGGCGGCGATCACCTGGACGCGGGCCTCGCGCAGGGCGGCCTCGGTGAAGGCGAAGCCGAGGGCGGCCTCGTCGGGACTGTCGACGTGCACGCCGACGACCACCCGCGGCCCGGGCTCGGCGGGCCCGTCCCCCTGTACCTCGCGGTCGGGCCGGGGCACGACGACCACGGGGCAGGCGGCGTCGCGTGCGGCGGCCAGGCCGTTGGAGCCGAGGAGCAGGCTGGCGAAGCCGCCGCGGCCGCGTGAGCCGAGGACCAGCAGCTGGGCGTCCGCGCCGAGTTCGGGCAGCACCGCACCCGGTACGCCCTCCAGGGCGACGTACTCCACGGCCGGCGTGTCCCCGTGCTCGACGCGATCCCGCAGCAGTGCGCGCACCTCGTCGAGCACCGGGTCGCCCTCCGCGTCGGGCGGCCCGGCGACCAGCACGTCGGCCTGCCCCCAGGCGGCGTACTGCCGTACGTGCACCACCCGCAGCTCGGCCGCGCGACGGCGGGCGGCGTCCAGGGCCCATTCCAGGGCCCGCCGGCTGTCCTCGGAACCGTCGACCGCGGCGATGACCGGCGCACTGCTCATCTTCCTGACCTCCGGAACACGACCTTCCCTGTGCCGGGGCCAGCCTCGCTCAGGCGTGGGCCCCGGCAGGGCGCTGTTGATCGCGTGTCCGGAAATCCGCTCGGAACACCCCCGGATCGGCTCCCGATACCGGCCTGAGACACCCGGCGCGCCGGAGGCGAGGGCTCTCAGGTCAGGTCGAACTCGCCTTCCCGTGCGCCGGAGACGAAGGCGCCCCATTCCGCCGGGGTGAAGATCAGGGAAGGGCTTTGCGGGCTGCCGCTGTTGCGCATCGCGATGAATCCCTCGACAAAGGCGATCTGGACATCGCCCAGCCCTCGGCTGCTGGACTGCCACTCGGCCTTGCTGAGGTCCAGCTCCGGCTTGTCCCAGCCCACGAGCGGCTGCTGCTGGGTGGTGGTCTCGGCCACGTCCGTGCTCCTCCCGGTTCGTCGTCCGCGGTCAGCCTAGCGAGCGGTTCCGACGGCGGACAGGCCGTGTCAGGAGGACCTTTCAGCTCTCGGGGGGCTGTGATCCCACGAGCCACATGGAGAAGAACTGCGAACCGCCGCCGTAGGCGTGCCCGAGCACCTTCCGGGCGCCGTCCACCTGGTGTTCCCCGGCCTGGCCGCGCACCTGGAGGGCGGCCTCGGCGAAGCGGATCATGCCGGAGGCGCCGATGGGGTTGGCGGACAGCACACCGCCCGACATGTTGACGGGCAGGTCGCCGTACAGTTCGGTCACCCCGGACTCGGTGAGCTTCCAGCCCTCGCCCGCCTCGGCGAAGCCGAGGTTCTCCAGCCACATCGGCTCGTACCAGGAGAACGGCACGTACATCTCGACGGCGTCGATGTCCCGGCGCGGGTCGGCGATGCCGGCCTGGCGGTAGACGTCGGCGGCGCAGTCCTTGCCGGCCTGCGGGGAGACGAAGTCCTTGCCGGCGAAGAGGGTCGGTTCGCTGCGCATGGCGCCGCCGAGCATCCAGGCGGGCGGCCGGGGCGCGCGGGCGGCTCCGGCCCGGTCGGTGAGGACCATGGCGCAGGCGCCGTCGGAGGACGGGCAGGTCTCGGAGTAGCGGATCGGGTCCCACAGCATGGGCGAGGCCTGGACCTTCTCCAGGGTGATGTCGTGCTCGTGGAGGTGGGCGTAGGGGTTCTTCAGGGCGTTGCGCCGGTCCTTGTAGGCGACGAGGGAGCCGACGGTGTCGGGGGCGCCGCTGCGCCGCATGTAGGCGCGCACGTGCGGGGCGAAGAAGCCGCCCGCCCCGGCGAGCAGGGGCTGCTGGAAGGGGATCGGCAGGGACAGGCCCCACATGGCGTTGGACTCGGACTGTTTTTCGAAGGCGAGGGTGAGGACGGTGCCGTGGACGCGGGCGGCGACCAGGCCCGCGGCGACGAGGGCGGTGGAGCCGCCGACCGAGCCGGCGGTGTGCACCCGCAACATGGGTTTGCCCACCGCGCCGAGGGCGTCGGCGAGGTACAGCTCGGGCATCATCACGCCCTCGAAAAAGTCGGGCGCCTTGCCGATGACGACGGCGTCGACGTCGGCCCAGGTCAACTCGGCGTCCTGGAGGGCCCGCCCGGCGGCCTCACGGACGAGTCCGGCGATCGACACGTCCCGGCGGGCGGCCACGTGTTTGGTCTGGCCGATGCCTACGACGGCCACGGGCTCCTTGCTCATCGTGGATCCCCTTCGAGTACGGCGACCAGGTTCTGTTGCAGGCAGGGGCCGGAGGTGGCGTGGGCGAGGGCCCGGTCGGACGCGCCGCGGTGGATGCGGGCGGCGGCCTCGCCGATGCGGATGAGTCCGGCGGCCATGACCGGATGGGCGGCGAGGGCACCGCCGGAGGGGTTGACGCGGACGCTGCCGTCGAGCCGGAGCGCCTTGCGCAGCACGACCTCCTGCGCGGTGAAGGGGGCGTGCAACTCGGCGGTGTCGACGGGTCGTTCGAAGGCGCCGGCCTTCTCGGCGGCCAGCCGGGCGGACGGCGAGTCGGTGAGGTCGCGCACGCCCAGGGCGTGGGCCTCGATGCGGTGGTCGATGCCGCGGATCCAGGCGGGCCGCTCGCACAGTTCCCGGGCCCGCTCCCCCGCCGCGAGGATCACGGCGGCGGCGCCGTCGCCGATGGGCGGGCAGTCGCCGGTGCGCAGGGGGCGTACGACGTAGTCGCCCTGGGGCACCCGGCCGGTGAGCTGTGCGTGGGGGTTGGCGGTGGCATCGGCCCTGCTGCGGGCGCCGACGGCGGCGAGGGCGGCCTCGTCGGTGTCCCCGGCGTCGATGAGGGCCTGTGCCTGGAGGGCGGCCAGGGCCACGGAGTCGGGCCAGAGGGGCGCCACGTAGTACGGGTCGAGCTGCCGGGTCAGGACGTCCCGTACCGAGCCCGGTGAGCACTTGCCGTAGGAGTACACGAGCGCGGTGTCGGCGTCTCCCGTGAGCAGCTTGGTCCACGCCTCGTACAGCGCCCAGGCGCCGTCCATCTCCACGTGGGACTCGGCGATCGGCGGCCAGGCGCCGACGCCGTCGAGGGCGAGGGTGAAGGAGAAGGCGCGGCCGGCGAGGTAGTCGCTGGAGCCGGAGCAGGTGAAGCCGATGTCGGCGGTCTTGAGGCCGGTCCGGTCCAGGACATCGTGCAGCACCGGCATGAGCATCTCGACCTCGGAGGACTCCTCGGTGGAGCGCCGGTGGTCGGTCTGGGCGAAGGCGACGACCGCGATCTCCCGTGTCACAGCAGCTCCTTGTAGGTGTCGTAGTCGGCGTCGGGTTCGCCGGTGGGCCGGTAGTGATCGGGGTGGCGCGCTCCTTGCGTCCACACCGGCTCGACCCTCAGGCCCATGCGCACCTCGTCGTAGGGGATGCCGCCGATCCGGGCGTGCAGGGCGAGGTCCGCGCCGTCGAGGGCGATGTGTGCGTAGACGTACGGCACCTCGATGTCGAGATTCGCCGTATGCGCAGCCTTGATGTTGACGATGCAGTAGGTGGTCACTGTGCCCCGGGGGCCCACCTCGACCTGTTCCCATGTGGCCACGCCACATGTGGGGCAGGCACCCCTCGGCGGGACGTACACCTTGCGGCAGGAGGGGCAGCGCTCGCCGACGGTTCGCTGTGCGGAGAGGGCGTTGATGTAGTCGGACTGGGCTCGGCCGGGCGAGTAGGTGTAGTCGAGCCGGGCTGGGGCGACAATCCCGGTGAGAGGATTCTCGAACTCGCCCGTGTGGCCGCCCGGTTGGTCGGGTTCGCCGTCGTACGGTTCGAAGCAGGCGATGTCGGTGATGGCGCCGGTGCGTTCTTCGGCCCACCGGATCCGCACCCGCATGCCGGTGTGCACGGCGTCGGGGCCGGGCACGTCGAGGGCGTGCAGCAGGGCGGTGTCGGCGCCGTCGAGCCTGACCAGGACCCAGGCGAAGGGACCGGCGAGGGGCTGGCCGCGGCGGGGCTCGTGGTTCCAGGCCCAGGTGGTGACCGTGCCCGTGGGAGCGACCTCGACGAGGTCGCGGATCTCCTCGGCGGTGACGGGGTCGTACTCCACGGGCGGGACGAGGGTACGGCCGTCGGTGGTCTTCACCCCGAGGACGACGCGTTCGCGCAGACCGGTGAGAAAGGCGCTCTGGACGGGGCCGAGGGAGCGGGTGAAGGGGAACTCGACGACGAGCGGGGCTTTGAGGACTTCGGGCATCGGAAACTTGCCTCCTTCGAGCGAGGTCGGTGAGGTCGCGCCCCAAAGGGGCGCGGGGAACTGCGCGACCAGCCACGCACAGCCCGCAGGGTCCGAACCGCACCTCCAGCGGAGCGTTACGCGCGCTTGTAGACGGGGGGCCGCTTCTCCGCGAAGGCGCGGGCGCCCTCCTTGGCGTCGGCGGTGTCGAAGACCGGCCAGCCGCGGGTGAGTTCGGCGGCGAGTCCGTCGGTCTCGGTCAGCTCGGCGGTCTCGTACACCGACGCTTTGACGGCTTCCACGGCGAGCGGTCCGCAGGCGTTGATCAGCTCGGCGATCTCCAGTGCCTCGGCGAGCGCGGTGCCGTCGGGCACGACGTGTCCGATCAGCCCGATGGCGGCGGCCTCCGGAGCGCTGTACGGCCGCCCGGTGAGCAGCATCTCCAGGGCGTGGGTGCGCGGGATCTGGCGCTGGAGCCGAACGGTCGAGCCGCCGATCGGGAACAGGCCGCGCCTGACCTCGAACAGGCCGAAGGTCGCGGACTCGCCCGCGACCCGGATGTCGGTGCCCTGGAGGATCTCGGTGCCGCCGGCCACGCAGTACCCCTCGACAGCGGCGATCACCGGTTTGCGGGGGCGGTGGTGGCGCAGCATGGCCTTCCAGTGCAGGTCGGGATCGGCCTTGAGCCGGTCGCGGTAGTGCTGCCCTGCCATGCCGCCCCCGGCCAGCGCCTTGAGGTCCATGCCTGCGCAGAAGGCACCCCCGGCCCCGGTGAGCACGATCGAGCGGATCGCGTCATCCTCGTCGGCCTCGATCCAGCCGTCGTACAGGCCGACGAGCATGGGAAGCGAGAGCGCGTTCTTCGCTTCGGGCCTGTTGAGCGTCAGCACCGAAGTGGCGCCTACGCGCTGCACGGTGAGGTGTTCCGTCCCACCCATTGCCCATCTCCCCTCGGTAAGAACGAGAACAGGTTGCAGTAGGAGGTCGGCCACTTCAAGGGTTTTCTGACAGTCAGTCAGATTTCCTTGCGCGGACCCTTCACAGTTGCGGCGCCCTTTGCTCTGATGACCGGCGAACCGGTGGATCGCCAGGCCGCCAGAGGTCAGGAGGAACGGTGGAGTACAACCTTGCCGATCTGTTCGAGTCGGTCGTCGACGTGGTACCGGACCGCGAGGCCCTCGTGTACCTCGACCATCCCGGCACCGGCGCGGAACGCCGCCTGACGTACGCGGAGCTGGACGCGGCCGCCAACCGCATCGCCCACCACCTGATCGACAGCGGGATTCGGCCCGGGGAGCACCTGGGCCTCCACCTGTACAACGGTGTCGAATACCTGCAGACGGTCCTCGGCTGCCTCAAGGCGCGCATCGTGCCGGTCAACGTCAACTACCGCTATATCGAGGAGGAGTTGGTCTACCTCTATCAGGACGCGGATCTGGCCGCGCTCGTCTTCGACGCGGAGTTCGGCGACCGGGTGGCCGCGGCGCTGCCCCGCGCGCCGAAGCTGCGGCATCTGCTGCGGGTGGGCGGGCCGGCAGCGGTGCCCGGCGCCGTCCCGTTCGCTCAGGCCGAGGCGTCCGGGTCGGCCGAGCGGGGCTTCCCTGCCCGGTCGGGCGACGACCAGTTCATCATCTACACCGGCGGCACGACCGGCATGCCCAAGGGGGTGATGTGGCGTCAGGAGGATCTGTTCTTCGCGGGTCTGGGCGGCGGGGCGCCGACGGGCGAGCCGGTGAAGACGCCTCAGGAGCTGGCCGGGCGGGTCGCGGCGGGCGGGTCGGGGATCACCTTCTTCCCCACTCCCCCGCTGATGCACGGCACGTCCACCCTCACCGCGTTCATCGGCTTCAACTTCGGCCAGCGGGTCGTACTGCACCGCAGGTTCGTGCCGGAGGAGGTGCTGCGGACCGTCGAGCAGGAGAAGGTCACCAGCATGTCCCTGGTCGGCGACGCGATGCTCCGGCCGCTGATCGACGCGCTCGGCGGGCCGATGAAGGGCACGGACTGCTCGGCGCTGTTCAGCGTCTCCTCGTCGGGCGCGGTCATGTCGGAGACCGTAAGCCGGCAGTTCCGGGAGCTGGTCCCGAACGCCATGCTGCTGAACAACTTCGGCTCCTCCGAATCGGGCTTCAACGGGACGGCGACGCAGGACTCGGGACCCGAGCGGGGCTTCCGCATCCGGGTCAACTCCCGGACCCAGGTGGTGGATCCGGCGACCTACGAGCCGGTCGCCGTGGGCGACATCGGCCGGGTCGCCCAGTGCGGCCATGTGCCGCTCGGCTACTACAACGACGTGCGCAAGACCGCGGAAACGTTCTTCGAGAAGGACGGGCAGCGCTGGGTGCTGCTCGGCGACATGGCGACGGTGGACGAGGAGGGCGTGGTCACCGTCCTCGGCCGGGGCTCGCAGTGCATCAACACCGGGGGCGAGAAGGTGTACCCGGAGGAGGTCGAGCAGGCGCTCAAGGCACATCCGGACGTGTACGACGCGCTGGTCGCCGGGGTCCCGGACGCCACGTGGGGCAACCATGTGGCGGCCGTGGTGCAGCTGCGCGAGGGCGCGCGGCGGCCGTCGCTGACCGACATCCAGAACCATTGCCGTGCCCGGCTGGCCGGATACAAGATCCCGCGCCAGCTGGTGATCACGGACTCCATCCAGCGGTCCCCGAGCGGCAAGGCGGACTACCGGTGGGCGCGGGAGGTGGCGGTGGCCGCGGACCGGTAGACGCGGGGTTCACCGGTCGAGGAACGTCTCCAGTACGGCGAGGAACTCCTCCGGGCGGGTCTCGTGCACCAGGTGCCCGGCGTCGACGGTCACCAGCCGGGCGTCCGGGATCACCTCCGGCAGCTGTGCGATCAGGTGCTGGGGAATGTGGCTGGTGGGACCGCCCCCCATGACCAGTGCGGGCATGGTGATCCGGTCCATGTGGTCCCACCACACAGGATCGGGCGCGTTGCGCTGCTCGTCGGTGGCCCGCACCATCGCCCAGTCGAACGGCAGCTCCCCCTCGGGCCGTTCGGTGGGCGGCCGGGGCGGGTCGGGGGGCGCGGGCACGTACACGTCCTCCAGCACCAGACGTCGTACGACCCCGGGATGGCGCTGGGCCAGCAGGATCGCGACGATGCCGCCCAGGGAATGGCCCACGACATCGGCGCTGTCGACGCCCAGGACGGCCAGCAGGGCGCGGATGTCGTCACTCATCGCCTCGAACGAGTAGTCGCCGGGCCAGGCGCTGCGTCCGTGGCCGCGCAGGTCGGGGGCGTACACCCGGTGCGGGCCCGGGGGTGCGGCCAGCCTTTCGGCGATCGGGGTCCAGTCCGCGCCGTCGGCGCCCCGGCAGTGCAGCAGCAGGACGGGCGGGGCGTCCTCGGGACCCCAGGTGCGGCAGGCCAGGGTGATGCCGTTCGCCTCGACGGTGTGCAGGAGTGTGGTGTCCATGCCGGGCACGCTAACCGCGCAGCCCTGTCCCCGGCTGCCTACTCTGCCGACGGCAGAGCGGCGTCCGGGTCCCTGTCGAGGAAGGCGAGGGTGTGGCGGACGAAGTGTTCCGGGTCGTCCAGCCAGGGGTAGTGGCCGGCGCCGGGCTGGACGGTCGACTCGGCGTTCGGGAAGGCCTCGGCGACGCGGCGGGCGAGGTCGGGGCGGGGGCCGCCGTCGACTCCGCCCGCATACACCAGGACCGAGGCGGTGAGGGTGGCGAGCGCGGCGCGCGTGGCGTCCGGGGTGAAGGCGCCCTCGCCGAAGTACCGGTCGGCCGCCTCGTCGTTGGTCTGCTCGTCCGCGGCCGCGTCATGCGCGCGGGCGGCGGCGTCCCAACGGCCGTAGTAGAACGGCATGAAGACGTCGTCGAAGTCGGCCTCGCCCGCCAGCCACGCCTGGAAGGAGGCAAACGCCTCCGCGAACCACGGCTCGCCGGCCCGCAGCCGGGCCGCGGCCAGCCGGTCCTCGGGCGTCGTCCGCATGCCGAGGGCCGAGGGATTGGGGGTGATCAGCACCAGGCGCCGTACCCGGTGGGGATAGCGGGCCGCATAGAGCATCGCCAGACTGCCGGCCGCCGAGTGCGCGAGCAGGTCCATGTGCTCCAGGCCCATGTGGGCGCGCCACATCTCCACGTCGTCCACCAACCGGTCACAGCGGTACGTCTCCGGGTCGGCCGCCGGCGCGGAGTCCCCGGTGCCCCTCAGGTCGAGCAGGGCCAGGCGGCGGTGTGCGGTGAGCCCGCCCAGGTCGCCGAGGTAGGCGGAGGCCCGCATGGGCCCACCGGGCAGCACGGCAAGGGGCTCGCCCTCACCCCGGAGGTGGTAGGCGAGCCGGGTTCCGTCGACTGTGGTGAAGGTCGGCATGCGGTTGATCATCCGGGTCCGTCCCGCCGGGCCGCAACGCCTTTGCGCTCACAGGGCGATGGGCCGGTAGGCCGACAACTCCTCCACGATCCGCTCCGGCGGGGCGTCCACGAGGCGGGCGGGCGGGTGGAAGAGCAGGTCGGCGGCGCGGGGGTGGGCGACGTTGGTCCGCAACACCAGCAGGTAGTAGTCGGCGTCGGGATCTCCCGATGCGTATCCCGAAACGACCCGGCGGACGATCTCGGTCAGTTCCTCACGAGTGATGTCCGGGACGCGCGGCCACGCAGGCCGAGCGGCCTGGAGGGCGAACTCCTCCAGGTCGCACGCCGCGGCCCGGCTCAGGAAGGCCGACGGCTCGTACGCGTTCCCGGTCGCCGCGTTGAAGGCGTCGACCGCCCGACGCCCGGCCTCCCCGTCCTCGTACAGGAGCCTCTCGATCCGCAAGATCTCCTCGCCCAGCTCCGCCAGTCGCCCGGCCGGCACGGCCGGGGGCAGCAGTTCCCGTCGTAGCTCCATGGGCTCAGTCTGTGGGAGGCCGGACGGGAAAATCCGAGCAGCCCTCTTGCCTGGAGCCGGATGGACTGAATTACTGGCCACGAACAGAGCGACCGAATGATCGGTCGTCCGGAATGTGCGGCTGGCGAGGGAGAAGTCCCGATGGCGGATGCGACGGACCTGCTCGACGCGGGCGAGAAGCTCGGGCCCGAGGAGCTGCGGGCGCTCCAGCTGGAGCGGCTGCGTGCCTCGCTGCGGCACGCCTATGACCATGTGCCCTTCTACCGGGACTCCTTCGACAAGGCCGGTGTCCGCCCGCAGGACTGCCGTTCGCTCGCCGACCTGGTGCACTTCCCATTCACCACCAAGGCCGACCTGCGGGAGCACTACCCGTACGCCATGTTCGCCGTGCCCCGTGAACGCATCCGCCGTCTCCATGCCTCCAGCGGCACCACGGGCCTGCCCACGGTGGTCGGCTACACGGACAACGACCTTTCGATGTGGGCCGAGATGGTGGCCCGGTCGATCCGGGCGGCGGGCGGCCGACCCGGCGACACCGTCCATGTGGCCTACGGCTATGGGCTGTTCACCGGGGGGCTGGGCGCTCACTATGGTGCCGAGCGCCTGGGCTGTACGGTCATCCCCGCGTCCGGCGGTATGACGGCCCGCCAGGTCCAGCTGATCCGGGATCTCGAACCCGGCGTCATCATGGTCACGCCGTCGTACATGCTCACGCTGCTGGACGAGTTCGAACGGCAGGGCGTGGACCCGCGCGGCACCTCGCTGCGGGTGGGCATCTTCGGGGCCGAGCCCTGGACCGAGCAGATGCGGCGCGAGATCGAGGAGCGGTTCGCGATCGACGCCGTCGACATCTACGGGCTGTCCGAGGTGATCGGTCCGGGGGTCGCCCAGGAGTGTGTCGAGACCAAGGACGGTCTCCATGTGTGGGAGGACCACTTCTATCCGGAGGTGGTCGACCCGATCACGGGCGAGGTGCTGCCGGAGGGCGAGCGGGGCGAGCTGGTGTTCACCTCGCTCACCAAGGAGGCCATGCCGATCGTCCGGTACCGGACGCGGGACCTGACCCGGCTGCTGCCCGGCACGGCCCGCGTGTTCCGGCGGATGGAGAAGGTCACCGGGCGCAGTGACGACATGGTGATCCTGCGCGGGGTCAACCTGTTCCCGACCCAGATCGAGGAGATCGTGCTGCGCACCCCTGGCGTGGCCCCGCACTTCCAGCTGCGCCTCACCCGGGAGGGCCGCCTCGACGCACTCACGGTACGCGCCGAGGCCCGCCCCGGCGCCACGCCCGAGCAGCGGGAGGCGGCGGCCCTCTCCATCGCCGCGGCCGTGAAGGACGGCGTCGGCGTGTCGGTGAACGTGGAGATCGTGGAGCCGGAGACGCTGGAGCGGTCCGTGGGCAAGATCCGCCGGATCGTGGACCTGCGGCCACACTAGGTCTCACGGCACAGGCCTGGCCGGTACGGCGCCCTGGGGGGCTTCGGCATCCTCGGGCGCCGTACGGCCCCGGGTCAGGTGCCGGGCGAGGGCGATCACGGACGCCGGCGCCACCAGGCCGGTCACTCCGGGCCGGCCGAACCGGTCGTAGGCCCGCACCCCGAGCCACCAGGACCCCACGCTGCCCCCGATGAACGCGCACGTCATGTACGCGGTGTTGATCCGCGCCCGCACCTCGGGGCGGAGAGCGAAGTTGCGTGCCTGGTCGGCGACTTGGCCGCACTGCACCGCCACGTCGAGCAGCACCATGCCGCCGGCCGGCGCGACCAGCCCGGCCGCACCGCCCCACCCGCCGAGTGTCAGCACGCCCGCCGGGCCGGCGACCCCGAGCAGACACCAGAGGCTGACCGCGTCCGGTCCCCTGCGGTCGACGGCCCGCCCGGCGAACGGCGTGCCGAACATGCCGGCGAAGTTCCGCAGGCTCGGCTACACGGACGACGACTTCTCGGGCGGCGGCAGCGACCGGCTGGTGGACGACCTGGTGTTCTGGGGCGATCCGGACACCGTCGTGCGGAAGCTGCACGGCCACGCCGAGGCGGGCGCCGACCACGTGGCGGTGCAGGTGATCGGTGGAGAGCCGGGCGCATCGGCGCTGCCGCAGTGGCGGCTGCTCGCCGAGGCCCTGCTGCCTACCCGCTGAACCGGTCCCGCAGTTCGCGCTTGAGGATCTTCCCGCTGGCGTTGCGCGGCAGCTCGTCCACGAACAGCACCCGCTTGGGCGCCTTGAAGGAAGTGAGCTTCTCCCTCACGTGGGCGATGAGCTGATCCTCCGTCACCTCGCCGCGGGCGACGACGACCGCCGTGACAGCCTCGATCCACCGCTCGTCGGGCAGGCCGATCACGGCGGCCTCGGCGACGGACTCATGGGGGTAGAGAGCGTCCTCCACCTGACGGGAAGCCACCAGCACGCCACCGGAGTTGATGACGTCCTTCACCCGGTCCACGATCGTGAAGTAGCCGTCCGTGTCGCGCACCGCGAGGTCGCCCGAGTGGAACCAGCCGTCGCGGAACGCCTCGGCGGTCTCCTCGGGCTTGTTCCAGTAGCCCTCGCACAACTGCGGGGAGCGGTAGACGATTTCGCCGGGCGTCCCGTCGGGCACGTCCTCGCCCCGCTCGTCGACCACTCGCGCGTCCACGAACAGGACGGTCCGGCCGCAGGAGTCCAGCCGGCCCTCGTGCTCGTCGGGCCCGAGCACCGTGGCCAGGGGGCCGATCTCGCTCTGCCCGAAGCAGTTGAAGAAGGCCAGCTCGGGCAGGCGTTCGCGCAGCCGCTGGAGCACCGGCACGGGCATGATCGAGGCGCCGTAGTAGGCCTTGCGCAGGCCGTCCAGGTCCCGCGCGGCGAAGTCGGGCCGGTTGGCCAGGCCGATCCACACGGTGGGCGGCGCGAACAGACTGTCCACGCGGCCCGCTTCGATCAGGTCGAAGAGGCGGTCCCCGTCGGGCGCGTCCAGGATGATGTTGGTCGCGCCGACCGCGAGGTACGGCAGCAGGAACACGTGCATCTGTGCCGAGTGGTAGAGCGGCAGCGCGTGCACGGGCCGGTCGCCGGCGCTCAGGTCGAGGGCCGTGATCGCGCTCAAGTACTCGTGCACCAAGGCCCGGTGGGTCATCATCGCCCCCTTGGGCAGGGCGGTGGTGCCGGACGTGTACAGCAGCTGCACCAGGTCCTCGGTGCGCGGTTCGGGCCCGTCGTACGGCGGCGCCTGCGCGAGCCCGGCGAGGAAGGAGTCCTCGGTGTCCCGCAGCGGCAGCACCCGTACCTGCTCGGGCAGGCGACCGGCGAGGTCCGGGTCGGCGAGGACCAGCGCGCTGCCCGACTGGCCGACGATGTACGCCAGGTCGTCGCCGGTCAGGTTCTGGTTGACCGGCACATGGACCAGACCCGCGCGGGCGCAGGCGAGGAAGGCGATCAGGTAGGCGTCGGAGTTGTGGCCGTAGGTGCCGACGCGGTCGCCGGGGCTGAGCCCCTCGGTGAGGAGGAGGCCCGCCGCGTGGGAGACGGCGGCGTCGAGTTCTTCGTACGTCCAGGTGCGTTCGCCGTACTCCAGCGCCACGCGCGCCGGGGTTCGCCGGGCACTGCGCCGCAGCACCCCGTCGACCGTGCTGCCGTGTCCCTGCGTCATGACACATGATCCTCTGTCCGACGCCCACGGAGGTCAAGAAGGGCAGGCCGAGCGTCGCGGGTCGCCGCTCTCATGGACGCCCCGCCACAGCTCGGAATATCAACGGCTGTTCGCCAAATACTGCTTGTGCTTCTCTGTGCTCCCGTGCGCCCCCCTGCAGAAAGGATTCACGGCAACCAACACCGGGCCGAACTGGGCAGTACATGACTCAGACGCCAAGTCAGTGCATCATTCACCAAATTTCGAGTGTCGCATGAGGCAGGGGGATCCGATGAGTCGTGCTGTGCCTGAACAAGAACGCACTTGGCGGGTGGGTACTGCGCCAGGCATATTCCCATTAGTCGGCCACGGTATCGCCTTGTACCGTCGCCCGCTGGCTTTTCTGAATTCTTTACCCTCGTATGGGGATCTGGTCGAAATACGCCTGGGTCCACAGCGGGCCTGGATGGTGTGTCACCCGGAGTTGGTCTCCCGGATGCTCAAGGACACGCGCACCTTCGACAAAGGGGGTCCGCTGTTCGACAGGCTCCGGATCCTGATGGGCAACGGCCTTGTCACGTGCCCTCACCAGGACCACCGGCGGCAGCGCAGGCTGTTGCAGCCCGCCTTCCGCCCTTCCCGCCTCACCGAGCAGGCGGACCTGATGGGTGAGGAAGCCGAGGCGGTGTGCCGCGAGTGGCAGGCCGGCCGGCAGGTCGACATCAGCGCGGCCATGATGGCGTTGACGACGCGGGTGATCAGCCGCGTCCTCTTCTCCGACTCGCTGGACACCGAGACGGCCGCCGAGGTACGGCAGTGTCTCGCCGCCATCGTCCACGGCCTGTTCATCCGCACCGCCGTCCCGATCGACGCCCTGTTTCGTGTTCCCACGCGCGCGAACCGCCGTTACCGGTGGGCGGTCGAACGCACTCACGCGATCATCACCGCGGCCATAGCCGAGCGGCGTCGGGGCGTTCCCCGCGACGACCTGCTGGGGACTCTGCTCGAGGCGACGGACGGCAACGGCGCAGGACCGGCGCTCACGGAACAGGAGGTCCACGATCAGCTCGTCTCGCTCCTGCTCGCCGGAGCCGAGACCACCGCCCTGTGCCTGGCGTCCGCCTTCAGCCTGCTGGCACAGAACCCGGAGGCGGAGCGCCGCCTGCACGCCGAGGTCGATGCCGTTCTCGCCGGACGGCAGCGGCCCGGTCCCGACGACCTCTCGCGCCTCGTCCACACCCGAGCCGTCGTCACCGAGACATTACGCCACTCACCGCCGGGCTGGCTCTTCACCCGCGTGACCACCGAGGAAACGGAACTCGCCGGGTGCCGTCTCCCCCGGGGGGCCATCGTTCTGTACAGCCCCTACCTGCTGCACCACGATCCCGCGTGCTTCCCCGACGCCGATCGCTTCCTCCCCGACCGCTGGCTGCCGGGCCGGGTCGCCGCCGGACCACACGGTGCGCTGATCCCGTTCGCCGCGGGCAGCCGCAAATGCATCGGCGACACGTTCGCCATGGCCGAGGTCACCATCGCCCTCGCCACCGTCGCCGGCCGCTGGCGTCTGCGCCATGTGCCGGGTCCCGTCGAACCACCCCGTCCCGGGGCGACGCTGGGGCCCAGGTCACTCGTGATGATCTGCGAGCCGCGTGTGCGTGTGCCGGTCGGCACGCCTGGCACGGGTTCTCGCGCACCTGGAGCAACTCCGGCATCCCGCGTACAGCCTTCCCGAACGGCAGGTGAGAACGGTGTCGACGACGCATGAGGAAATCACGCTCGCCGCACAGGAGGGAACCCGGGCCTCCAGTCTGAAGGAACTGATCGAAGCCCACCTCTACATGCCCTTCGCCTTCCAGAGCAATCCGCACGAAGCCGAAGCGGTCGCCGGCGTCGACGCGTGGTTGCGCGCGCGAGGGCTGACCGACGAACCGGGTGTGGCGGCGATGATCGCCTATACCCGGCCGGCCGTGCTCGCGTCCTACAACAGCCCGACCGTGGACTCGGACATCCTCCAGATGGTGGCCAACCAAGTCGCCTACCAGTTCATCTTCGACGACCAGGCGGAAGAGTTCGGCCGACGGTCGCCGGGCCGGCTGCTGCCCATGCTGACCGAGAGCATCGCGATCCTGCGGGACGGCAAACCGCCCAGCACCCCGTTGGGGGCGGCCCTCGCCGATCTTCATCGGCAGGTCCAGGAACGATGCACACCGGCACAGGCCGCGCGATGGGCATGGCTGAGCCGCGAGTACGTCCACGGCCTGCTGTACGAGGCGGTGGCCCAGAGCGACCGCTTCCCCGTACCCATCGACCTGTCCAACTCGATACGTTCGCTCACCGCGGGCGTCGAGCCGTTCTGCCCGCTGTACGAGGCGGCGCAACACTGCGAACTGCCTCCCGAGGACCTCTATCACCCCGCGATGCGGCGGCTGATGCGTCTGTCGGCCGATGCAGCGGTTTGGACGGCAGACCTGTTTTCCGCGGTGAAGGAACAGCGGACGGGCGGGCTGATCAATCTGGCCCTCGCCCACCAGCGCACACACCGATGCTCGCTGCCGGTGGCGGTCATGCTGGCCATCCAGCAGATCAACGACACGATCCACGAGTTCCAGAGGCACTGTGCGGAGACCAAACCGCAGTTGAGCCCTGCCGGAGTCGGCTACGTGGACGGCATGATCAACTGGATCCGCGGGTGCTACCACTGGTCCCGTACGGTGCCGCGCTACGCGGACACGGCGGTGGCCCCCGCTCTTCTCTGAGCACGCTGTGCTCCCGCCCGTGCCGCGCGGCGGGCGCACAGCATTCGGGAACACCCGCTACCACTCCTTGTCGCAGCCCCGCTCCCGAGAGGGAGTCATTCGAGCCTCATTACCCAAAGGTCGGGCACACGAACCGATCCAGTGGATGTTTCCTTCTTCCGTGCGATGTTCGTATCTCATTACGGCCATCGGGTGTGCACCACGGGCGTACGCTCGCGCTGTCCTCCGAGGATCAACGACAGGAAGCGGTAGGGCACATGGCGCATGGGTCACGGCAATCGATCACCGAGTCCTGCCCCTTGCTCGAGCGTGACCGGGAACTCCAGGCGCTCGACGCTGCATTGTCGGACCTTCGCCACGCGACCGACGGCGTGCCGCGGACGTTGCCCGGCGGGCTGCTCGCCTTCACCGGGCCGGCCGGGCTGGGAAAGTCGGCGCTCATGGCCGAGGCGCGCACCCGCGCCACGGCCCACGGATTCACGGTGCTGTCGGGCCGGGGCGGCGAGAACGAACAGGAACTGGCGTTCCGCGTGGTGCGCCAGCTCGTCCAGCCCGCTCTGGCGTCGATGGGCGAAGAGGCACGTACCTTCCTGGGAAGTTGGTACGAGATCGTCGCCGTCGCGCTCGGTCTCGAGGCGTCGGACACCGCCCATGCCCCCGACCCGACGGGAGTGCGGGACGGCCTCGACTGGGTGATGACGCGCCTCGCGGTGCAGAAGGCGCCCGTCGTCCTGCTCCTGGACGATCTGCACTGGGCCGATGTCGAATCCCTCAGCTGGCTCACCTCCTTCGCGTCACGGGCCGCGGACCTTCCGCTCCTCATCGTGGTCGCCTACCGGCCCGACGAACTGCCGCCCGAGGCCGCCGCTTTCCGCGCTCTCGTGGCACGGCACGGGAACCGTCCGCACACTCTGGCGCCGCTGAGCGCCACCGCCGTGGCGCGGATCGTCAGAGATGAAGTGGGAGACCTAGCCGAGGACGACTTCTGCGAAGAATGCCGGACGGTCACCGGCGGGAACCCGTTCGAGGCGGTCGAACTCGCCATCGGGCTCGGCGAGCAGAATCTGAAGGGCAGGCAGGACGAGTTGCCCGCGATGCGGAACGTCGCCGCTGCCGTCAAAGGCCCCGGTCTGCTCGAGCGTCTTCGCCGGCTGGGCACGACCACGGTCCGCTTCGCGTACGCAACGGCCGTACTCGGTGCGCCCGCTTCACTGGAGCTCGCGGCCACCATCGCCGTGGTCGGCAGTGAGGAAGCCGCCGAGGCGGCCGAGCGGTTGCGTGTCGGCCGGTTCCTGGCCGACAGCCCCGGCCCCGGGGGCCTCGAGTTCGCTCACCCGCTGATCGCCACGACGATCTACCGCTCCATCCCTTCGCACCTGCGGGTCGGCATGCACGACGCAGCCGCTCAGGCCGTCCATGCGGCGGGGCTCGGCCCCACGGCGGCCGCCCGGCATCTGTTGGAGGTCCCCTGCGAGGGCCGGCCTGAGGTCGTCGAATGCCTGCGCGAGGCCGCCCGCGAGTACCTGCGCGCCGGGGCCCCGGAAGCCGCCCGGCGGGTCCTGGCCCGTGCGCTGCAGGAGCCCCCGGCGACGGAGGACCGTGCCGCGCTTCTCCACGAGCTCGCGGGTTCGACCTTTCTGATCGAACCCACCGCCACGGTCACCCATCTCCGGGAGGCGCTGGCTCAGCCCGGCGTCGATCCCGAACTTCGTGCCTCCATCGTCTACCGGCTGACGCAGGCGCTGGCCCACACCGACCAGCTGGCCGAGGCGGCGACCGTGGCCGGCGAGGAGGCGCACCAGACCGCCCATCCCCGCGTCCGACTGCGCATGCAGGCCGATCATTTCGTCTGGAGCGCGTTCCGCACCGACGAGCCCGACGCCCCCGCCCGCTCGCGCAGGCTTTCCCGGCTGGCCGAGCGACTGACCGGCCGCAGTCTGGAGGAGCGGTACATCCTGGGCCTGCGGGCCTGGGACGCCGTGGTGCGCGGCGAGCCGCGGCAGACCGTCCTCGCGTGTGCCGAGAAGGCCCTGCGCAGCGGAATGAGCTGGACCGAGGAGAACAGGGGCTTCGAGGTGCCCGTCTCCGTCGCCCTGGTCTTCATGTACTGCGACCAGCCACGACGGGCCGAGGAACTGTTCACCAAGGGTATGCGGGAGTGCGAGCGGAAGGGTTGGCGCGGCTCCCACCTGGCCCTCGGCCAGACCCTCTTCGGCTACATCCGCTACCGTCGCGGCTGCCTGGCCGACGCGGAGGACCTGGCACGGGAGGGCCTGCGCACCGCCGACAAGGTGGAAGGGGCGGTACCCGCCCAGTGGTTCGCCATCGGCATCCTCATCCAGACCCTGCTGGCCCGTGGGCGCACCACCGACGCGCGACAGCTCGCGGACACCTACCGCTACGGTGAAGTCGTCCCGAACGCCGTCATCTACCCCGATCCCCGCACCGTGTACGCCGAACTGCTTCTGGCGGAGGGGCGGCACGCCGAGGCGGAGCGCCTGTTGTCCGCCGTCGGGGACTGGCTGGAGGGCCGGGCCTGGCGCAATCCCGCCTGGTGCCGCTGGCAGCTGAGCCTCGCGTCCGCCGTCGCCTCCAGCGCCCCCGACCGGGCGGTCTCGCTCGCCCGGGAAGCCGTCAAGCGGGCCCGGGATTTCGGTGCGGCCTCCGCGATCGGCCAGGCGCTCCACACCGAGGCCGAGGTGACCGGCGGACCGGCCGCGCTCGACCTGTACACGGAGGCCGTGGAACACCTGGAACGGTCACCCGCCTCGTACGAGTTGGCCCGTGCCCTGGTCGGCCACGGCGCCGCGCTGTCGCGGCACGGCCGGCTCCAGGAGGCCGCGGACCGGCTCTACCAGGGTCTGGAAGGCGCCGTCCACTGCGGTGCCGAGGCCTTGGCCGGCCGGGCCCGGGAAGAGCTCTCGGCAGCCGGGCTGCGACCACTGCCCCTGCGCTACGCACAGACGGACACGCTCACGGCCCAGGAACGCCGGACCGCCGAACTGACGGCCCAGGGCCACCCGGTGGCTGTGGTCGCGAAGCAACTGCGCCTCACCGAACAAGGCGTGCGGCACCTGCTCGCCTCCGTCTACCGCAAGATCGGCACTGATGCGGCCGACCTCGCCAGAGCCCTGGAGACCTTCCCCCGCCCCCGGCCATGAGCGACGGCGCCCCCGTCACACGGGGCGCGTCCGTCCCTCCCAGTACGGCTCTCGCAGTCGTCGCTTGTACAGCTTCCCGTTGGGGTCGCGGGGCATGTCGGCGATGAAGTCGATGCTCTTGGGGCGCTTGTAGCCGGCGAGTTGTCCGGAGCAGTGGGCGAGGAGGACGGCGGCCAGGTCCGGTCCGGGTTCGTGGCCCGGGGCCGGTTCCACGACGGCCTTGACCTCCTCGCCCCAGTCGTCGTGCGGGATGCCGAAGGCGGCGGCGTCGGCGACGGCGGGGTGGGCGAGCAGCACGGACTCGATCTCGGCCGGGTAGATGTTGACCCCGCCGGAGATGATCATGTCGATCTTGCGGTCGCGGAGGAAGAGGTAGCCGTCCTCGTCCAGGTAGCCGAGGTCGCCGACGGTGAAGAAGTCGCCGATGCGGTTCTTGCGGGTCTTGGTCTCGTCCTTGTGGTACGAGAACCCGCCGGTGCTCATCTTCATGTAGACGGTGCCCAGGCGGCCGGGCGGGAGCCGGTTGCCGTCGTCGTCGAAGACCGCGAGTTCGCTGATGGGCCAGGCCTTGCCCACCGTGCCGGGCTTCTTCAGCCAGTCCTCGGCGGTGGCGAAGGCTCCGCCGCCCTCGCTGGCCGCGTAGTACTCCTCCACACAGTGCCCCCACCAGTCGATCATGGCTCGCTTCACATGGTCCGGGCAGGGGGCGGCGCCGTGGATGGCGTGCCGCATGGACGAGACGTCGTACCGGTCCCGTACCTCGCCCGGGAGCGCCAGCAGGCGGTGGAACTGGGTCGGGACCATATGGGTGTGGGTGCACCTGTGGGTGTCGATGAGGCGGAGCATCTCCTCGGGTGTCCACTTGTCCATGAGCACCAGGTGGTGGCCGAGGTGCAGGGACGCGCTCGCGAACTGGAGGACGGCCGTGTGGTAGAGCGGCGAGCAGACGAGGTGGACGTTGTCGTCGAAGGGCCGGATGCCGAAGATGACGAGGAAGCCGCCGAGGTAGGCCTCCTCGGGGGGCTTGCCGGGCAGCGGACGGCGGATGCCGCGCGGGCGTCCCGTCGTGCCGGAGGTGTAGTTCATGACCCAGCCGAGCGTGCGTTCGGCGGGCGCCGACTCGGGCTGTCCGTCGAGGAGTTCGGCGTACGGCCGGAAGCCCTCGACCGCGCCTACCGCATAGCGGTGGGCGGGCGGCAGACCGGCCTCGTCGGCGGCCTGGCGGGCCGATGCGGCGAAGCGCTCGTGGGCGATGAGCACCTTGGCGCCGGAGTCAGCGACGATCCAGGCTATCTCGGGCCCGACCAGGTGGTGGTTGACCGGGACGAGGTAGAACCCGGCCTGGGTGGCGGCCAGATGGGCGGTGAAGAACTCGACGCCGTTGGGCAGGACGACGGCGAAGGCGTCGCCGCGCTCGAGGCCCGCCGCGCGCAGCCCGTGAACGAGCCGGTTGGCGGCGGCGTGCAGCCGTCCGGCGGTCCACTGCTCGCCGTCGGGGGCGATCAGGACCGTGCGGTCGGGATCCTGGGCGGCCTGGGCCCAGAAGCCGGCGGGGGGTGTGCTCACGACGGGCCGCTCCTTCCGGCGATGCGGTTGATGCGGTCGACGGCCTGCTCGAAGCCGCGGGTGAGGTCGTCGAAGACGGCCTGGACGCTGCGCTCGCTGGTCATCCGGCCGACGATCTGGCCGACCGGCGTGCCGAGCAGAGACTCGACCTCGTACTTCTGGATGCGGGAGACCGCCTCGGCGACCAGCAGGCCCTGCAACGGCATGGGCAGCGTGCCGGGCCCGGCCGGGTCGTCCCAGGCTTCGGTCCACTCGGTCCGCAGCTGACGTGCGGGCTTGCCGGTCAGGGCGCGGGAGCGGATGGTGTCGCCGGACCCGGCGGCGAGGAGCTTGCGGGTCAGCGCGGGCGAGTGGAGGTCGGCTTCTGTGGTGGTCAGCCATATGGAGCCCAGCCACACACCCTGGGCTCCGAGGGTGAGGGCGGCCGCCACCTGCTGTCCGCTGCCGATGCCTCCGGCGGCCAGCACGGGCAGTGGATCGACCGCCTCGACGACCTCGGGGGTCAGCACCATGGAGGCGATCTCCCCCGTGTGTCCGCCGGCCTCGTAGCCCTGGGCCACGACGATGTCGATGCCCGCCTCCTGGTGCTTGCGGGCGTGCCGGGCGCTGCCCGCGAGCGCGGCGACCAGGACGTTCCGGTCGTGGGCGCGGGCGACGACGTCGGCGGGCGGGGAGCCGAGGGCGTTGGCGAGCAGCCTGATCGGGTAGTCGAAGGCGACGTCGAGCTGGGTGCGGGCGACCTGTTCCATCCACCCGGTGATGCGCCACCCGGAGGCCTCGCCCTCGGCCAGTTCGGGCACCCCGTACGTGGCGAGCGTGTCGCGCACGAACTGCCGGTGCCCCTCGGGGATCATCGCCTCGACCTCCGCCTCGGAGACGCCCGCCACCTTCTTCGCGGGCATCACCACGTCCAGCCCGTAGGGGCGGCCACCGACGTGCGCCTCGATCCAGTCGAGGTCCCGTTTGAGGTCGTCGGGGGCGGTGTAGCGGACCGCGCCGAGCACGCCGAAGCCGCCGGCCCGGCTGATGGCCGCGGCGACGGCGGGGAACGGCGTGAAGCCGAAGACGGCGTGCTCGACTCCCAGTTTCCTGCTCAGCTCCGTCTGCATGGGCGCAGGATGCCGCAGTCGCCCGGACGACGGAAGAGTCTTTCTGATGCTCCGTCAGATTCCGGTCGGATTCATGTTCACTCCGGGGGACCCGCACGCCTCATTGACACATCCCGCACCCGACAGGACAGTTTCACGATGACCGATGAGGTGGCCGTCAGACTCACCCGCCGTCAACTGGGCGCCCTGACCCTGGGCGGTGCCCTCGCCCTCGCCCTCTTACCCGCCGGCCCGGCCGAAGCCGCCGCCGCGCCCGGCGCTCACCACCCCACCCTGCACCACGGCTCCGCGGAACGCGCCGGCCTCGTCCCGGACCACCTGCGCCGGCTCGTCACCGATGCCGAAACGTTCCTCGGCCCCTCCCCCAAGCATCCCTGGTACGCGGGCGCCGTCCTGCTCGCCGGGCGCGGCGGGACCGTGGCCCTGCACCGGCCGATCGGCATGGCGGTGCGCTATGCGGGATACGACGAGAGGACCGACACCGGCATCGAGTTCCCGCTTGATCGGCAGATCCCGATGGCCGAGGACACCGTCTTCGACCTCGCCTCGGTCTCCAAGCTCTTCACCTCGCTGCTCGCCGTGCAGCAGCTGGAACGCGGCACGCTGGAGCTGGAGGCGACCGTCGCCTCGTACCTCCCTGACTTCGGACAGGCCGGCAAGCAGCGGATCACGATCCGTCAGCTCCTCACCCACACCTCGGGGTTCCGCGACTGGATCCCGCTCTACAGTGCGCCGACGTACGAGGAGAAGCTCCGCCTCATCTGGAACGAGGCGCCGCTCAACCCGCCCGGCACGGCCTACCTCTACTCGGACCTCAACCTGATCTCCCTCCAGCTCGTCCTGGAGAAGATCACCGGCCGGCCCCTCGACGCCCTGCTGCACGAGGAGGTCACCGCCCCGCTCGGCCTCACCCGCACCCGCTACAACCCGCCCGCGTCCTGGCAGCCGGAGATCGCCGCCACGGAGGACGCCCGCCCGCCCTGGTCGGGGCTGGACCGCGGGCTCGTGTGGGGCGAGGTGCACGACGAGAACGCCTACAGCCTCGGCGGGGTCGCGGGCCACGCGGGGGTGTTCTCCTGCGCCTGGGACCTCGCGGTCCTCGGCCGCACGCTGCTCAACGGCGGTGCCTACGGCCGTACGCGGATCCTGGAGCAGGAGTCGGTGGACCTGATGTTCACGAACTTCAACACCGCTTTCCCCGGCCACGAGCACGGTCTCGGCTTCGAGCTCTACCAGCACTGGTACATGGGCGCGATGGCCACCCCGCGCACCGCGGGCCACACCGGGTTCACCGGCACCTCGCTGGTGCTCGACCCGACGACCGACTCCTTCCTCGTCGTGCTGGGCAACTCCGTTCATCCGGTGCGCACGTGGCGGTCCGGGTCCGCGCCCCGGGTCGCCGCGGGCACCCACCTGGCCCGCGCCGTACCGGTCCGCCCGGCCCGCGGCCGTACCGCCTGGTTCTCCGGAACCGCCGACGCCACGACCGCGACCCTCACCCTGCCCGCGGTCGACACCTCGCCCGGTACCGCGCGGCTGCGCTGCGCCCTGTGGTGGGACACCGAGCCCTCCTCGGACGTTCTCGTCCTGGAGGCCGCCACGGACGGCGGCACCGCCTGGGAGCCGGTGCCGTTCACCACCGAGCGCCGCGGCGAGGAACCGCAGGAGCACCCCGCGGGTTCGGTGACCGGCTGGTCCGGTCGCGTCTGGCACCAGCTGACCGCCGCGCTGCCGGCCGCCCGGCAGCTCACGGTGCGCTGGCGGTACGCCACCGACGGGCGGTACGTCGGCCGCGGCGCCTACGTCGACGCAGCGCGCATCGAGTCGGACGGCGAAGTCGTCTTCGACGAGGCGCGGCCCGCGGACGCGGCACGGATCGAGGCGGTGGGGTGGACGGCTTCGGCCGACTGATGCCCTCCGCCGAGGCCGCTATGCCTCCAGCACCGCCATGGCCGCGTTGTGCCCCGGCACTCCGCTCACCCCTCCCCCGCGCACCGCGCCCGCGCCGCACAGCAGGACGTTGGCCTGCCGGGTCTCCACGCCCCAGCGCCCCGATTCCTCCTGGGCGTACGGCCAGGACAGGGCGCGGTGGAAGATGTTGCCGCCGGGCAGGCGCAGGTCGTGTTCGAGGTCCAGCGGGGTCTTCGCCTCGATGCAGGGGCGGCCGTCGGCGTCCGTGGCCAGGCAGTCCGTGAGGGGTTCGGCGAGGTGGGCGTCGAGCTGGGCGAGGGTGGACTTCAGCAGTTCCTCGCGTACGGCGTCGTTGTCCCGGGCGAACAGCCGGGCGGGGGTGTGCAGGCCGAAGAGGGTCAGCGTCTGGTAGCCGCGCCCGGCGAGGTCGGGGCCGAGGATGGTGGGGTCGGTCAGGGAGTGGCAGTAGATCTCCGAGGGCGGCGCGGCGGGGAGTTCGCCGGCGGCGGCCTGGGCGTGGGCGATGGCCAACTGGTCGTAGCCCTCGGCGATGTGGAAGGTGCCGGCGAAGGCCTCGCGCGGGTCGACGGAGGCGTCCCGGAGCCTGGGCAGCCGGGTGAGCAGCATGTTGACCTTGAGCTGGGCGCCCTCGGCGGGCTCGGGTGACGGGTCCCCCATGAGGGCAGCCAGCTCCTGCGGGGAGGCGTTCACCAGGACGTGCCGGGCGGCGGCCACTCCCTCGCCGTCGGCCGTGCGGTAGGTGACCTCGGCGGTGTGCCCGTCGGTGGCGATGCGGACCGCCTCGTGTCCGGTCGCGAGGACCGCGCCCGTCGTGCGCGCGGCGGTGGCCAGGGCGTCGGTGAGGGCGCCCATGCCGCCGACGGGCACGTCCCAGGCGCCGGTGCCGCCGCCGATGACGTGGTAGAGGAAGCAGCGGTTCTGGGCCAGGGAGGCGTCGTGGGCGTCGGCGAAGGTGCCGATCAGCGCGTCGGTGAGGACCACGCCCCGGACCAGGTCGTCGGCGAAGTTCTCCTCGACGGCGACGCCGATCGGTTCCTCGAACAGCGCCCGCCAGGCGGTCTCGTCGTCGATGCGGCGGCGCAGCTCGTCGCGGGTGGGCAGGGGTTCGGTGAGGGTCGGGAAGACGCGCTGGGCGACCTGTCCGGTCATACCGTAGAAGCGCTGCCAGGCCTCGTACTCGCGCTCGGAGCCGGTCAGCCGGGCGAAGGCCTCCCGGGTGCGCTGCTCCCCGCCGCCGACGAGGAGCCCGGTGGGCCGTCCGCCGCGCTCCACCGGGGTGTACGAGGAGATGGTGCGCCCGCGGACCTGGAAGTCGAGTCCGAGATCGCGCACGATCTTCGCCGGCAGCAGGCTGACCAGGTAGGAGTAGCGCGAGAGCCGGGCGTCCACCCCGGCGAACGGGCGGGTGGAGACGGCGGCGCCGCCGGTGTGGCCCAGTCGCTCCAGCACCAGTACGGAGCGGCCGGCGCGGGCCAGGTAGGCGGCGGCGACCAGGCCGTTGTGGCCGCCGCCGACGATGACGGCGTCGTACGTCCGGGTTCCCTCGTTGGCAGGCATGGTTCTTCGTAACACGTGATGATCTACGGCGGCCAGAGGCGTGCCGGTGCGCTCCGCTGGCAAGCGCCGTTCGAAAGTGCGAGCCGTATGTGGCTGGTCGCGCCCACGCGGCGGAGCCGCACATGAATACAGCCCCGCGCCCCTTGGGGGCGCGTTTCACAGCCGTCCGTCTGAAGCGTGCTGCTGCCGCAGAACCGCCACTCTTCGATAGAGCTCGACCGCCTCCGCCCCTCGGCCGAGCTGTTCCAGGCAGTGGGCCTCGTCGTTGCGGCTGGCGAGGGTGTCGGGGTGGTCGGGGCCGAGGACGCGCTCACGGGCCGTGGCGACCCGCCGGTACTCGGTGAGCGCGTCCGCCCAGCGGGCCAGCCAGCCCAGGGCAACGGCTACCTCGCGGCGGCTGACCAGCGTGTCCGGGTGCTCGGCACCGAGGACGCGCACACGCTGCGCGCACACGTCGCGGGCCTCGGCGAGGGCCTCCTCCCAGCGGCCGAGACGGCCGAGGTTGACGCCGAGGCCGTGGCGGGCGCGCAGGGTTTCGGGGTGGGCGGCGCCCTGGACGCGGGTGCGGTCCTCGATCAGGTCGCGGTACAGGAGGAGGGCGTCCGCGCTGCGGCCGAGGCGGCCCAGGCTGATACCGGCCTCGTAGCGGGCGGCGAGCGTGTCGGGATGGTCGGGGCCGAGGGTCCGGGCGCGCACCTCGGCGACCTCGCGGTAGGTGTGCAGCGCCTCCTCCCAGCGGCCCAGCTGGCCGAGTGCGTAGGCGACTTCGTAGCGGGTGACGAGGGTGTCGGGGTGCTCGGGGCCGAGCACCCGGGCGCGGGCGGCCGCCACGTCGTGGGCCATGCGGTACGAGTCCTCCAGCCGGCCGAGCCTGCTGAGGTTGAAGGCGAGGTTGTGGCGGCAGCGCAGGGTGTCCGGATGGTCGGGGCCGAGGACGCGCATCCTGGTGGCCAGCACCGAGGTGTAGCCCTGGTGGGCCTCGAAGTGGCGGCCCAACTGCCCCAGTACGTAGGCGGTTTCCTGACGGGCGGCGAGCGTGTCGGGGTGCTCGGGGCCAAGGACGCGCTCACGGGCCGCGGCGACGTCCGTGTAGGCGCTCAGTGCGTCGGCGGCGCGGCCGGTGCGGCTGAGGGTGAAGGCGACCTCGTAGCGGCTGGCGAGGGTGTCGGGGTGGTCGGGGCCGAGCAGTGCCGCCCGTTCGGCGGCGACGGCTTGGTGGACCTCGCCCGCCTGGGCCCAGTGGCCGCGCCGTGCGAGCCCGAGGCCTTCGTGGTGCCGTGCGGTGAGGACGGCGACGGCTGCCGGCGACGGCCGGGACAGGACGGCCACCCCGGCGCCCGCGGCGGCCGGGCGCGCGGTCCAGGCGCCGGTCAGGGCGGCTCCGGCGTCCGGCGGGACAGTGTGCAGTCCGGCACCGGCCGCCTTGTGACCGGTGGTCATGCCCCGGGTCCAGGACGGCAGGTGCCCTTCGCGGGGATCCGCCTCGTCGGGTCGCGGCCGTCCCGTCACGGCCGTCGGCACGGACCCGGAGGCCGTCCGCGCCGCGGCCAGGCGGTGCCCCAGCTCGCCGGCGTCGCAGGGCCGTTCCCCGGGTTGTTTGGCCAGCAGGTCGAGGACGATCCGCTCGAAGCCGACGGGCAGTTCGGGGCGGTGTTCGCACGGCGGGCGGGGCGGGGTGTCGCGGTGGCCGATGAGGATCGCCCAGGCGTCGTCCAGGTCGAACGGCGGTGCCCCGGTGGCGATTTCGTACAGGACGCAGCCCAGCGAGTACAGGTCGCTGCGCTCGTCGACCTCGGTGCCGCCGATCTGCTCCGGGGACATGTAGTGCGGGGTGCCCATCGCGACACCGGTGCCGGTCAGCCGGGCGGTGAAGCCGATGTCGTGGCCGAGGCGGGCGATGCCGAAGTCGCAGATCTTCACGGTGCCGTCGGTCAGCCGCACGATGTTGGCGGGCTTCAGGTCGCGGTGCACTATGCCCTGCCGGTGGGTGTAGGCGAGGGCGGCGGCGACCTGTTCCGCGATGTCGATCACGTCGTCCACGGGCAGTGGATGGCCTTTGTTGTCCTCCAGGAGCCGACTCAGGTCGCGTCCCTCCAGCAGCTCCATGACGAGGTAGAGCACGCCGTCGTACTCGCCGAAGTCGTGGACGACGGTCACTCCGCGGTGCGAGAGGGCGGCGGCCACTCTGGCCTCCCGGCGGAACCGTTCGCGCAGGACGCGGGTGAAGGACGGGTCGTGGTGCGGGGCGAGCGGCTTGAGGCACTTCACCGCGACCTGCCGGCCCAGGGACTCGTCGCGGGCCCGCCACACCTCGCCCATGCCGCCGCGCCCGATCAGATCGAGCAGCCGGTAGCGGCCCTGGATCAGCCTGGTCTCCCCCATCGCGCGCCGTCGCCCCCGTCGCTGTCCGCCCCGCCCCCTGGAGGGCATGGCCACGGCGCCGCGCCCGCGCGGAACGCGGCCCGATCCGTGACACACCCCCCTGCCAGGGCCTGTCCGGCGGATCATGCCGGACAGGCCCTGGTCCAGTATGGCGGCCTATCGCCCCACTTTGTACGGTGCCGGTCGCGCACTCGGGCCGAGCCTCGCCATGGCGCGCAGGA
Organism: Streptomyces cellostaticus; assembly: GCF_001513965.1. GTDB lineage: Bacteria > Actinomycetota > Actinomycetes > Streptomycetales > Streptomycetaceae > Streptomyces > Streptomyces cellostaticus. The sequence continues at coordinate 187,897 of NZ_KQ948021.1, forward strand.
TGTGTTTGGGCGGCAGCTGCCAGCGCAGACGTGCGGGAACGCAGCGCAGCAGGGCGCCCGTGGCCCGCAGCCGGCGGGTGACGACCACGGGTGCGGGGGCCGGTCTGCCGTACAGCTCGTGGGCGTACAGGGGCAGGGAGGCGTACGCCAGCTGCGCCACGCGCTGCCACAGCACCTCGCGCGCCGGGACGAGGAGGGGGTGCGTCGGCGGGCGGAGGAGGAAGTCGTCCACCTCGCGTGCCTCGGGTCCCGCCGTCAGTTCCGGCCGCACCTCGGCGAAGTACGCCGCCAGCTGCGCGCGGTCCTCGGGTACGGCGCCCGGGTCGAGGCCGACCAGGCGGGCGCTGACGCGGTGTTCGGCGATGTAGCGGTCGGCCTGGGCGTCGGTGAGCGGGAAGCCGGAGCGGCGCAGGACGTGCAGGTAGGAGTCGATCTCGGCGCAGTGCACCCACAGCAGCAGCGCGGGTTCGTCGATGCCGTAGCGCTCGCCGGTGCCGGGATCGGTGGCCGTCAGCATGCGGTGGATCTTCCGGACCCGGGCGCCCGCCCGCTCGGCCGCCGCCGTGGTGCCGTACGTCGTCGTGCCCACGAAGTTCGCGGTGCGCATCAGCCGGCCCCAGGCGTCGCGGCGGAAGTCGGAGTTCTGCATGACGCCCCGGACCGCGCGGGGGTGCAGCGCCTGGAGGTACAGCGCGCGGACGCCGGCGACCCACATCATCGGGTCGCCGTGCATCTGCCAGGTCACGGACTTCGGGGTGAACAGCCCGGGGTCGCCCATGCCCGCAGGCTAACGCCGTACCCGGGGCATCCCCAGGCCGATCCAGGAGATGATCTCCCGCTGGATCTCGTTGTTGCCGCCGCCGAAGGTGAAGATCACCGCCGAGCGGTAGCCGCGCTCCAGCTCGCCGTGCAGGACGGCGCCCGCCGAGCCCTCCTTGAGCGGACCGGCGGCGGCGACGGCCTCCATGAGCCAGGCGTAGGCGTCCCGGCGGGCCTCGGAGCCGTAGACCTTGACGGCGGAGGCGTCCTGCGGGGTCAGCGTGGCCTCCTGGACGGCCGTCACCATCTGCCAGTTGAGGAGCTTCATCGCATCCAGCCGGGTGTGGGTCCGGGCGAGCAGGCGGCGCACCCAGGGGAGGTCGATCACCCGGCGGCCGTCGGCGAGCTTGGTCTCCATCGCCCAGCGCTGCACGTCGTGCAGGGCGCGGATCGCCATGGTGCCGTGGGCGGCGAGGGTGACCCGCTCGTGGTTGAGCTGGTTGGTGATCAGCCGCCAGCCCTGGTTCTCCTCGCCCACCCGACGGGAGACGGGGACGCGGATGTCCTCGTAGTAGCTGGCCGTGGTGTCGTGCGAGGCGAGCGTGTTGATGAGGGTGCAGGAGTAGCCCGGGTCCGAGGTCGGCACCAGGAGCATGGTGATGCCCTTGTGCGGCGGCGCCGTGGGGTCGGTGCGCACGGCCAGCCACACCCAGTCCGCGGTGTCGCCGTTGGTGGTCCAGATCTTCTGCCCGTTGACGACGTACTCGTCGCCCTCGCGTACGGCCCGGGTCTTCAGCGCGGCGAGATCCGTGCCGGCGTCGGGCTCGCTGTAGCCGATCGCGAAGTCGATCTCGCCGGAGAGGACGCGGGGCAGGAAGTACGCCTTCTGCTCCTCGGTGCCGAACCGCATGAGGGTCGGGCCGACCGTGTTCAGCGCCATCAGGGGCAGCGGTACGCCCGCCTGCGCGGCCTCGTCGAAGAAGATGAACTGCTCCATCGCCGTCATCCCGCGCCCGCCGTACTCCTTCGGCCAGCCCACGCCGAGCCAGCCGTCCGCGCCGAGCTGCCGGATGGTCTCGCGGTAGAACCGCTTCTGCGCGGCGGGTTCGGCGTACCGGGCGTGGGCGCCCGCCGGCACCAGCTCCGCGAAGTAGGTGCGCAGTTCGCTGCGCAGTCGCTGCTGCTCGGGCGTGTGGTCGAGGTGCACGGCGCCTCCAGGGTCCCCAAGGGCGGTCCTGACGGCGCACACCGTAGAACGTGTTCCAGAAATTGGGAATGGCATGCAGCGGCTCAGTCAAGGCTCGCCATGAAGTCCGTGCACGCCCCGGCGCAGACCCGGCACACCCCCGCGGCCGATTCGGCGCCGGACTGCCCGTCGAAGGCGTGCGCGCACTCCAGGCAGACCGAGCGGCACCACTCCAGCTGGACCCTGATCCCCTCCTCGTCCTGACGGTCCTGCACGGACAGCAGGCGGCAGGTCGCCTCACAGACCTCGGCGCACATGATGCCCAGCCGGCGTACCCGGTCCCGGCGCTCGGTGCCGTCCGGGTCCAGGAGGCTCGCCCGCACCGCACACGCCCTGGCGCACTCCGTGCAGGCCTGGGCGCACAGGAAACGGTCCTCCAGGAACCGGTAGAGCTCCTGCTGCGAAGTAGACGGTGTCACGCCGTCCGGGTAGCCGGGCCGGGCCGGCCCAAACGCCCGCAGCGGGCACGGAGACGCCCCGTCGGAGGCCGAGTCGCCATGCGTGGAGATGCGGTCACACAAGGTGTCCGGTTCGTCCCGTTCCGGGCGGGGTATTCCTGTGCTATGAGTACCGCACAGATGCAGCTGGCCGCTGCGAGCGGCTTGATGGGCCTCTTCTTCGTCGTCGTGGCCGCGGGCCTCCTGGCGCTGCTCGCCGGCGGCTTCTGGATGAACTCCCGCATCAAGTACCGCGAGCCCCCTCGGCCGCGCCCCGAGGAACAGCCGCACCTGCCACCGGACGGCGCGGTGCACGAGATCCGGGAGAACAGGGAGCCAGACGAGATCCCGCACATCCCCAAGGGCGGTCGCCCGCTCACCCCGTACGAGCTGACCAACATGCACACCAGGCCGAGCGCCTCGAAGGATCGCCCGCGCTGGAGCAAGGGGTCGAGCGGGTCGTTCGGCGGCGGCGGACTGGGCGCCCACTGATTCCCGACCGGACACCGAACACGACCGGGCCTCGAACAACACAATCGCGCGAACGACCGGCCTTGGCCCGCGCCAGGCTGCCGTACGCCCCCTAGGAGACCTTCCTGGCGGCGTCGAGGCGGCCGACGCGGGCCACGTTCTGCACGTCGTCCGGGTCCCGGCTGGGCTCGGCCGCGAACCACGCGTCGAGGATCTCGGTCAGCACCGACGCGGAGGTGAGCCGCAGGCTGAGGGCCAGGACGTTGGCGTCGTTCCAGCGCCGCGCGCCCTCGGCCGTGACGGCGTCCGTGCACAGCGCCGCACGGACGCCCGGCACTTTGTTCGCCACGATGGAGGCACCGGTGCCGGTCCAGCAGCACACGACCGCCTGGTCGGCCGCGCCCTCGGCGACGTCACGGGCGGCCGCCTCCGAGCAGACCGCCCACTGCGGCTCGGCACCGGGCCGCAGCGCACCGTGCGCACGCACCTCGTGACCGCGATGACGCAGCTCCTCGACGAGGAGGCGGGCCACGGGTTCGTCCATGTCGGAGGAGACGGAGATCTTCATGCGCGGCTGTGTCCTCTCCAGATCAGGGAGCCTGGACGGCCCGGTGACATCCATTGTCGACATCAGTTTCGTCAGCTGTCAGCACGGCCGCACCCTGTCCAGCGGTTGCGATCGACCGCGTGAACGCCATGACGCCGCCTTGGTCATCGCACAGTCCAGCGTGGGCTTGCAGGCCAGGGCGGCCTGGGCATCACGGCAGCCCGGCGCCCTCGATCTTCAGCAGGTCGAGGAGCTGGGGCCGGTGCAGGCCGGCAACGGCTTCGAGCAGGTCGGGATGGCGCAGCAGACTCGCGGCTTCGGTGTCGCGGGCACTGGGGTCGGTCAGGCGTTGGAGGCCGCCGGCTTCGGCGTGGTGCTCAGTTGCGGCCAGGGCCTGGTGGGCGCGTGTGGCCAGGGCCGGGTCGGCCAGGAGGCAGGCGGCCCAGCTGACGACGGTTTCGTCGACCCAGGTCCGCCATGCGGTGTCGTCGGGATGCGGATCGTATCCGGCGCTCCAGTCCAGCCGGTGGGATCCGCTGGGGGCCAGCAGGTGGCTACAGCGCCGGCCAGGCCGTCCGGGTGGCCGCCGCGCTCGCCGACCAGGGCGTGACGTGGTTCGAGGAACCCGTCTCCTCCGACCATCTGTGCACGCTCGCCTCGATGCCTCGATACGCGGTCGGATCACCGCCGACGTCACAGCCGGGGAGTACGGCTACACCCTGCCCTACTTCCAGCACATGCTGGCCGCCGGCGCCGTCGACTGTCTCCAGGCCGACGTCACCGGCTGCGGCGGCATCACCGTACGGCCGCGCGTCGCAGCTCTCGCCCAGGCGCACGGCCTGGGCATCTCCGGACACTGCGCCCCGCACGCCCACGCCGCGGCCTGCGTCCCCAACCTGCGGCACCTGGAGTGGTTCCACGACCACGTCCGCATCGAACGCCTCCTCTTCGACGGCGCCCTCGATCCCAGCGGCGGCGCCATCACCCCGAGCAGCGACGGACCACCGGGACCGGGGCTGAGCCTCGACACCGAGCGCGGGCAGCCCTTCCGGACCCGGTGACAGTGAACGGAGACGCAAGCAGCAACGCCACCAGGTGTGCTGAACCCGAAGGAAGGACCATGCCTCAGACCATCGTCGTCACCGGTGCCAGCGCCGGGATCGGCCGCGCCACGGTTCGGCTCTTCGCCCGGCGTGGTGCCGACATCACCCTCGTCGCCCGCGGCCGCGCAGGGCTGGACGCAGCGGCCCACGAAGTGGAGGAACTCGGCGGACGCCCCCTCGTCCGGGAAGCCGACACCGCCGACCCGCAGCAGGTCGAGGACGTCGCCGCCGCGGCCGAGGAGACCTTCGGGCCCATCGACGTGTGGATCAACTGCGCGTTCACGAGCGTGTTCGCGCCCTTCGACGAGATCACACCCGAGGAATACCGGCGGGTGACCGAGGTGACCTGCCTCGGCTTCGTCAACGGCACCCGGGCGGCTCTGCGGCGCATGCTGCCCCGTGATCGGGGCACGATCGTGCAGGTGGGTTCCGCACTCGGCGAGCGCGCCATCCCCCTGCAATCGGCGTACTGCGGAGCCAAGCACGCCGTCGACGGCTTCACCTCGTCCGTGCGCGTCGAACTGCTGCACCGCCGCAGCAACGTCCACATCACGATCGCCCAGCTGCCTGCGGTCAACACCCCCGCAGTTCTCCTGGGTACGGTCACGCGTGCCCCGGCATCCGCAACCGGTCCCGCCGATCTGCCAGCCCGAGGTCGCCGCCCGCGGCATCCTGCGCGCCGCCGACCACCCGAAACGCAAGCAGTACTCCATCGGAGCCACGACCGTGGCGACCATCTGGGCCAACCGCCTCGCCCCCGCTGTGCTGGACCGGTACCTGGCCCGCACCGGGTTCGACGCGCAGCAGACGGACAGCCCGGCCCCGCAGAGCCTGGACAACCTGTTCTCTCCGGCCGATGCACCACAAGGTGACGACTACGGGAGCACACGGGGTGTTCGCCGATGCGGCCCACGCCCACTCCTGGCAAGCCGCCCTCAGCCGTCATCCGGCGGTGACCGCCGCTGCCGTGGGAGCCGGCTTGGTGGCCGCGGTAGCCGGCGCGCGGCAGAGGATCCACGCCCGAGGGCACGGGGCCTCGTAGGCCCCGCAGTGCACGTGCACATCCGCGTCCCTGTCAAGACGAAATGGGTACGAGCGAGGCGTACGGGAACTCGCAGGGTGTATCCCTACTCCCTGAGGAGCGTGCGCCTATGTCCACGGGAACGCTTCTGGCAATCATCATTGCGATCGTGGTGGTGGTCGCGCTGGCCGCCGTGGCGGTCTCGTTGATGATGCGCCGCCGTCACCTCCGTGAGCGTTTCGGCCCGGAGTACGAGCGGACCGTCGACGGTTCGGACAGCCGGCTCGCCGCCGAGCGTGAGCTCAGGGCTCGCGAGAAGCGGCATGACGAGCTGGAGATCAAACCCCTGTCCCCGGCCTCACGGGGCCGCTACACGCAGAAGTGGAACAGTGTCCAGCAGGAGTTCGTCGACCAGCCGGAGGCCGCCGTGCACGACGCGGACCGATTGGTGGCCTCCCTGATGCACGAGCGTGGGTACCCGACCGAGGGGTTCGAGCAACAGATGAAGGACCTTTCCGTGGAACACGGCCGCACCCTGGAGCACTACCGTGCCGCGCACGAGGTCGAGTCCCTCAGCACCCGCAGCCGGGCGACTACCGAGCAGTTGCGGGGTGCCATGGTGCACTACCGCGCCCTCTTCGACGAATTGCTCTCTGACGGCGGAGGCCGGGCGCGGCACGCGCGCGCCTGACGCCGACCACCCGCATGAAGGAACACACCAGGCACCGGAACGAGGAAGCGCATCGCACGACGGCCCTTTCCACCGAGGACCTGGCCGAACCCGTCGGCACCAGCGACGGGAAACCGGAAAAGTGGAGGAGGAATCCTCCTCGAGAGCCCCGATCTGCCCGGGTGAGAGCACCGCGACGGCTGAGACGGAACGCCCGGACCATGAATCCGCAGGTGCGCCGGACGCCGAGGCCGCAAGCTCGGCTCCGGTCACGTCGGACGCCTCAGGCACCGAGAGCGCCCGGGGCGGCACGGACGACGAGACTCCACCGCTGCTGACGGACGACGAGGAGCGCGGCTACCGCGACCGCTGGCAGGACATCCAGAGCAGGTTCGTGGACGACCCTCGCGAAGCTGTGCACGACGCCGATGCCCTCGCGGCGGACGTCATGCAGACCCTGGCGACTGCCTTCGCCCTCCACAAGAAGGACTTGGAAGGCACATGGAGCCAGGGTCAACGCGTTGACACGGAGGAGCTGCGCGGGGCCCTGCGCCGCTACCGCTCCTTCCTCAACCGGCTGCTCAGTACGTGAGGGTCCCGACATGGCAGACGACTGTGGAGACGTCGTCCGTCGGCACGAACCATCTCGATCCTCGTCGGCCCCTGGCATCCCGCGGCCAGCATGCGCTCAGCGCTCGGAGCGGACCTGCTCTACGAGGCCTGAACGCTCAGCCTCGTCCCTGACCAGCATCGACAGGAGCGAGGCCACGGTCAGACCGGCCTCGGCCGGGTGGCGCAGCACCCGGCTCGGATCGATCTCGTAGCTGTTGACGCGCCCTCGGCGGGTGTGGGAGAGGTAGCCGTCCCGCTCCAGGTCCGAAATGATCTTCTGGACAGCGCGTTCGGTGAGCCGGCAGCGCGCCGCGATGTCACGTATGCGCGCGTCGTGGTTGTCGGCGATGCTGGCCAGCACACGGGCATGGCTGGTGAGGAACGTCCACCCCGTATGCGGCTCCGACACTCCGTCCACTCCGACCATAAGGAAATCCTACGGCCGGGCGGGCAGGCGCGTCCTCAAAAGAGCGAAACAAAATTCATGTATGACTTGACGTGTCAGACAGGACGGGGCGAGCCTGGATCCAGGGATACGTGAGTACCCGCCGAGAGGCAGTCATGCCGGAGTCGCCCTACGAAGCCCAGCCGATGAACGGGGACGCTCGGCCGTTGGTCACCACGCACCGTGACAGTGGCCGTGTCCTCGTCACCATCGTCGGTGAGCTCTGCCTCGACGACAGTGAGATGCTCGGGCGCAAGCTGCGGGCCGCCCTCGACGGCCCGCAGCAGGGTGTGGACCTGGACCTCAGCGGCGTGAAGTTCTGGGACTGTGCCACGCTCAACGTGCTGCTGACTGCCCGTCGGCAGGCGCTCGCCGAGGGCAAGACGATCGCCGTCACCGCTGCCAGTCACATAGTGGAGCGGCTGCTGACTCTCACGGACACGCACAGCCTGCTCGTACCTTCGCGCCAGAAGGCAGATGTCGCTCCCGGCCGGTCCGAGGTGGCCCACCTTCACCGAGCCATGCAGACCCGTCCGGAGATCGACCTCGCCCGGATCAACGCCGCCGACGACCACCGTCCCCGGACTGCCATGGGCCGCGGTCGCTAGGCAATACACCGGTGTCAGATGTCCTGATCACCTTCCTGGCGGCGTTCAGTGGCCGGATCCCGCGCCAGGCAGCCCGCGTGAGCCCGTGAAACGCCCCGTTGAGCCGGCGCTGTGCACGGCAGGCATGGATGCCTGAAAGGGACGCGATGAGCATGGACGTCGAACTCCGTCACCTGCGGGCCTTCACCGCGGTGGCCCGCCACCGCTCGTTCTCCCGTGCCGCCGAGGAACTGCTGATCACACAGCCGACGCTGAGCCGTACGATCGCGCAACTGGAGGGCAACACCTGAACGTCCGCCTGCTCGACCGCTCCTCACGGCACGTCGAACTGACGGACACCGGCGCGGAGTTCCTCGTACACGTCGAGCGGGTCCTCGCGACGCTGGACCAGGCCCTCACGGTCGTGAGTCACCGCGTCACCCTCCGGCTCGGCTTCAGCTGGCTGCTGCCCGATCCCTGGGCACAGCGGACCGTCAGCCGCTTCGAGGAGAGCACGGGAGCGACGGTCGCCCTGACCCGGACCGACGATCCTCTCCAGGCGCTGCGTCAGCGCAGTCTCGACATCGCACTGGTCCGGGGTGAATTCGACGCGCCAAGAGAAGCGCGCACCTTGCCTCTGTTCGACGAGCCGCGCACCGCCGTATGCTCCGAGCGCTGCGATCTGACCCGCCTCGGTCATCTGGACTGGCTGGACGTCCAGTCCTGGCCGCTGGCCGTCAACACGGTCAGCGGTACTACCGGCCCCTGGTCGTGGCCCGTGGACCAGCACCCGGCCCGGATCATCGAGACGGCCGACTACGACGAGTGGCTGGAGACGGTGGCAGCCAACCGCGGCATCGGCATCGTCCCGGAGGTAGCGCAGCGCCGCACCCAGCACCCCGCAGTCCGCTTCGTTCCGCTCACCGACGCACCACCCAGCCCCGTCAGCCTCGTCCACCTGCCCGACGCCCAGCGGACGCTGATCCGCCGGTTCCTGGACGCCGCCGTACAGACGACATCGGAGTGACGCCCGACTGGGCTTCGAGCGAACCGACCGACTCGTGATGATCCAGATCTTCACCCAGTCGGGACGCACCACCGAGGTCGAACAACTCGTCTACGGACCATCGCCAGGCAGCTGGAACCCCTCGGCATCGCCGGCGAGGACATCTTCATCGGCATCACGGAGAACGGCCCTCAGGACTGGTCCTTCGGCCACGGGCGCGCCCCGTACACGGAGGGTCTCCTGGCCGTCGCGCCCACCCACGGCATCACCAAGAGCCGCTCGGGAACCGCATACTGCGCTCATGGAGCAGGACCACCCCCTCGTCCGCGATGTCTTCCCGGATCTCGTCGCAGAGCTGATCACCCTCCTGGAGAACGAAGGAGAACGTGAACTGGCCATCTGTGCGTGGGATCTTCGCCTGGTCGACGACTGCCGATGCAGCGATGACTTTTGCCAGAGCTTCCAGACCGCAGCTCATCCGGACGGGCAGCCGTACGGCGCCGGCCATCGATGCGTGCCGCTCCTGCCCTCGCAGGGCATGCTGTGCCTGGACGTCGTGGACGGCCGGATCATGTACGTCGAAGTTCTCGACCGGCCACCCATGCACCGCCGGAGTGAGCGGCCGTGAGGTCCGCCTGCTCCGCAGGCCGAGTTCGCCACGGTTCCGGAGCTGCTGGAACTCAGGTCCCGTCCGGCGGAGTCCAGGCCGCGACCAGGTCCAGCAGGCCGGGGAAGCGGGCGTTCAGGTCCGTGACGCGGACCTGACTGCGGCGCTCCAGCCCGTACTGACGCTGCCGGGTGACGCCCGCCTCGCGCAGCGCCTTGAAGTGGTGGGTGAGGGAGGACTTGGGGCGGTCAAGGCCGAACCAGCCGCACGTGTGGTCGAACTGCTCGGATTCCAGGAGGAGTTTGCGCACGATGAGCAGGCGCAGCGGATCGCTGAGCGCGGCCAGCACGTTCTCCAGGCGCAGGTCGCCCACCGCCGGTTCCGGCAGCGGTTCGGGCAGCCCTTCGGGCTCCGGCAGCACCTTGACGGCCGGTGCCTGCGCCCGCACGGTGCGCGCCGTCGATGGCATGAGCAGCTCCTCGTGACCTGAAATCCGCTGTACGACTTCGATCGTACAGGATGCTATGTTCGAGAAAACTCGTACTGCATTCACGGAGGGGATCTGTCATGCCCGAGAGCCGAACGGCACCCTTGACGGCGAGGAACGGGCTTCGCCCTGCCGCCGCTCCCACCTGGTGGGTGTGGCTGGCCGCCTGGCCGGTGACCGCGGTCTTCATCCTGTCCAACGCGGCGACGCCGCTGTACGTGCTGTGGCAGCGCGACATCGGGTTCTCCAAGGGCACCCTGACCGTCGTCTTCGCCTTCTACATCGTCGGTCTCATCGGATCCCTGCTCGTCTCCGGTGTGGTCTCCGACCGGCTCGGCCGCAAACCCGTCCTGCTGCCCGCCCTGGGGCTCGCCCTGGCCGCCTGCCTGGTCTTCGCGACCGCGTCCAGCGTGACGGCCCTGATCGTCGCCCGGCTGTTCACCGGCATCGCCGTGGGCGCCGTGGTCTCGGCGGGCATGGCGGCGGTGACCGACGTGGCCGGTCCCGCGCGCAGGCGGCTCGCGGCGCTGCTCGCCTCCTGCGCGATGGTCTTCGGAGCCGGCCTCGGACCACTCCTCGCGGGCATCCTGTCCGAGACCCTGCCCGCACCCACCGTGACCGTCTTCGTGGTCGAGACGGTGCTGCTCGCCACTGCGGTACTCGCCGTGCTGCGCATGCCCCTGCCGCGCCCCGCGGCGCCGGTGTCGGGCGCCTGGATCCGCATACCGGGTGTGCCGCGCGGCAACGGCCTGCAACTCGCCTTCGGCATCGCCGTGTTCGCCCCCGGCATCACCGCGACGTCCTTCGTGCTCTCGCTCGGTCCCTCCCTGCTCTCCGGGCTGCTCGGCACCACCAGCCGGATCGTCGCCGGCGCCATGGCGTTCGCCATGTTCCTGACCGCCACCGGAGTGCAGTTCGCCGCGCAGCGGCTGCGCAGGCGCACCATCCTGGCCGCCGGAGCGGTCGGCACGGCCCTCAGCATGGCCACGCTCATCACAGCCGTGCACAGCTCGTCCGCCCCCGCGCTCATCGCCTCCGCACTGCTGGCCGGCGCCGGTCAGGGCATGGGGCAGCTCGGCGGGCTCTCCCTGCTCAACTCCGCCGTTCCCGCGCAGCGGCTCGCCGAGGCCAACGCCGCGCTCAATGTGGGTGGTTACCTCCCCGCCGGTCTGCTGCCGGTCTCGGCGGGCTACCTCAGCGACACCATCGGCCTGACCGACGGCGCAACCGTCTTCGGGGCCGTCCTGCTGAGCCTCGCGGTCATCGGTGGCGCGGTGGTCGTCGCCTGCCGCAGCCGGGTCACCGAAGCCCTGTGACACGAACCGACCGTCACACGCGTACCCGCAGGTGCGGCAGGATGCGGGGCCGCCCTCCGGGATGGCGGTTCGCCGCGGACTCTCGGAACCGTCGGCCAGGCGCAGGCCGGGACGGCGTTCCCGATGACGGTTCACCGCGGGCTCTCGGAACCGTCGGCCAGGCACAGGCCAGGACGGCGTTCCCGATGACGGTTCACCGCGGGCTCTCGGAACCGTCGGCCAGGCACAGGCCAGGACGGCGTTCCCGATGACGGTTCGCCGCGGACTCTCGCAACCGTCGGCCAGGCGCAGGCCAGGACGGCGTTCCCGATGACGGTTCGCCGCGGACTCTCGCAACCGTCGGCCAGGCGCAGGCCAGGACGGCGTTCCCGATGGCGGTTCGCCGCGGGCTCTCGGTACCGTCGGCCAGGCGCAGGCCGGGACGGCGTTCCAGCAGGTCGCAGGCGCGGTCGCGCACCGCGGCCGGGACAGGGCGGCACCGAGGCAGCGGTGGGGACGCCGTGACCGAAGCCGCTGTGGCCCTCGGTGCCGTCCTGCGGGCGGCGGGGGACGCCGAGGCGGTCGGGGGCGTCGCGGCAGCGCGGGTTCCGGTTGGCGAAGGCCAGGATGCTGCCCGCGCCCGGCCCGCTGCGCACCCCGCCGTGACCTGCACGTGAGCGGGAGGCCCCGCTGCTGCACGGTCGGCGGGCACCGGTGCGCGTGCCGGTGCCCCGGGCCGTCCGGCTCGGGCAGGTCCACGCTCGCCCGGGCACTCGTCGGCCCGTGTCCGCCGTACGGCAGGTCGCCGATCACGTCGCCGACCTGCACCTGGGCCGCATCGTGGAACACGCCGCCGCCGAAGACCTGTTCCGTTCACCCCGCCACGCGTACACACGGCTCCTCCTGGACGCGGCACCGACTCGCGTCGGCCGCGGAGGATGACCTTCGCTGCCCCAAGGCCGATACTGAGGAACAGGACTCCCTTCGTCTGTCATCAAGCAGACCCCGAGATGCCTGATGACCCGTCAGTAAGGTCGGCGTTTGGTTCAGCATCAGTCGTACCGCCGGGGTCCATGACCGGCCGCACCCGTATCGACCAGGGAAAACACAGGCCAAAGACGCACTGCTAGGCTTCTTAGGAGATACAGATGAGGATGTTGATCAACGTCCCGGAGACCGTGGTGGCGGATGCGCTGCGGGGCATCGCGGCCGCTCATCCGGACCTGACCGTGGACGTGGAGAACCGGGTGATCATCCGCCGGGACGCTCCCGTGGCCGGGCAGGTCGCGCTCGTCTCCGGCGGTGGGTCGGGGCACGAGCCGCTGCACGGCGGATTCGTCGGTCCGGGCATGCTCTCGGCCGCCTGTCCCGGAGAGGTGTTCACCTCGCCGGTGCCGGACCAGATGGCGCGGGCCGCGGCCGCCGTCGACAGCGGGGCCGGCGTGCTGTTCGTCGTGAAGAACTACACCGGTGACGTGCTCAACTTCGACATGGCCGCCGAACTCGCCGAGGACGAGGGCATCCAGGTCGCGAAGGTACTGGTCAACGACGACGTGGCGGTCACCGACAGCCTGTACACGGCCGGGCGCCGTGGCACCGGCGCGACCCTGTTCGTGGAGAAGATCGCGGGAGCCGCCGCGGCCGAGGGACAGCCACTGGAGCGGGTGGAGGCCGTCGGGCGCCAGGTGAACGAGAACTCCCGCAGCTTCGGTGTCGCGCTGAGCGCCGTCACCACCCCGGCCAAGGGCACCCCGACCTTCGATCTGCCCTCCGGCGAGCTGGAGTTGGGCATCGGCATCCACGGCGAGCCGGGCCGGGAGCGGCGGGCGATGATGACCTCCGGCGAGATCGCCGACTTCGCGGTGCACGCCATCCTGGAGGACATGCCCCCGCGCAACCCCGTGCTCGTCCTGGTCAACGGCATGGGCGCCACCCCGCTGCTGGAGCTGTACGGCTTCAACGCCGAGGTGCAGCGGGTGCTCGGCGACCGGGGCGTGACCGTGGCCCGCACCCTCGTCGGCAACTACGTCACCTCCCTCGACATGGCGGGCGCCTCGGTCACCCTGTGCCAGGTCGACGAGGAACTGCTGCGGCTGTGGGACGCGCCGGTGAAGACCCCGGCGCTGCGCTGGGGGATGTGATACGGCGGACGAAGCGGTCAACACCTCTACCACGCAAGGAGATCCAGTGCTCGACGCCGATTTCTTCCGCCGTTGGCTGACGGCGACCGCCGCGTCCGTGAACCGGGAGGCGGAGCGGCTCACCGCCCTCGACTCGGCCATCGGGGACGCCGACCACGGCAGCAATATGCAGCGCGGGTTCACCGCCGTCCTGGCCGCTCTGGAGGAGGAGGCGCCGGACACGCCGGGTGCGGTGCTGACCCTGGCCGGGCGTCGGCTGATCTCGACGGTCGGCGGGGCGTCCGGGCCGCTCTACGGCACGCTGCTGCGCCGGGCCGGCAAGGCGCTCGGGGAGACTCCCGAGGTCAGCGAGAAGCAGCTGGCCGAGGCGTTGCGAGCGGGCGTGGACGGGGTGATGGCGCTGGGCGGTGCGGCACCCGGCGACAAGACCATGATCGACGCGCTGGTCCCGGCCGTGGACGCGCTCGCCGACGGCTTCGCCGCGGCGCGGGCGGCCGCCGAGGGGGGTGCGGTGGCCACCACACCGTTGCAGGCCCGCAAGGGCCGGGCCAGCTATCTCGGCGAGCGCAGCATCGGCCATCAGGATCCGGGAGCCACGTCCTCGGCCCTGTTGATCGCCGGACTCGCGGAAGCGGCTGCGGGGTCCTCGGGTGAGTGACGAGAAGCGCGTCGGGATCGTGCTGGTGTCGCACAGCGCGGAGGTCGCGGCCTCCGTCGCCGAGCTGGCGAAGGGGCTGGCGGGCGGGGCCACGGCGGTGCCGGTCGCCCCGGCGGGCGGCACCGAGGCCGGCGGGCTCGGCACCAGCGCCGAGCTGATCTCGGCGGCGGCGGCTTCCGTGGACCGGGGTGTCGGTGTCGCGCTGCTCACCGACCTCGGCAGCGCGGTGCTCACCGTGAAGGCGCTGCTCGCCGAGGGCGGGGAACTTCCGGAGGGCGCGCGGCTGCTGGATGCGCCGTTCGTCGAGGGTGCGGTGGCTGCGGTGGTCACGGCGGCCACGGGGGCGGATCTGGATACGGTGGAGGCGGCGGCCGTGGAGGCATACAGCTACCGGAAGGCGTGAGGGCTCCGCCCCTGGCCCTCGGCCTTTGCCTTCCCCCGCATCCGACTCGGCAGGCGGTAAGGACGCCCGGTCATCCCGACTCGGTACGGCGTCCGCGGCCCGGCCGGCCTCGGGCCCTGTGCCGGGAACGGCGGCGGCACGTCCGAGCCGGAGGACAGACGGCCGCGGTCGTGTTCCTGGCCTCGGACCCGGCGAGCAACGACCACGGGGCGGCACTGTCCGTGGACAACGGCCGGGCCGCCGTCCGAGACCATGCCTCCCGCATCCCATGCGGGCCCGCACCACCGGGTCCGTGGGCGCAGCGGTCCCAGGTCTCATTCGGGCCGTAGGAACAGCCGGGCCAGCCGTTCCCCCTCGGCCACCGCCGCCTGGCGGTCCTCGATGGGCGTGATCCGCGAGTCCTTGAAGACGATGTAGGTGACACCGGAGGCCACTCCGCCGAGGCGCGGGTCGGGGTGGATGCCGAGGCCCTCGGCGGTGGCGTAGGAGGCCTCGCCGATGAGTTCGCGGGGGCCGGTGTCGCCGACGACCGCGTACTGCACCCGGCCCTGGTAGATCACGGCCGCCACGGAGCCGCCCTCGATGCCGTACGCCCGGTGGTCCCAGATGTCGCTCGACGCCGGGATCACGATGTAGGGCAGGGACTCGGCCTTCAGGCGGTGGTCGTCGGACTGCTGGTAGGCGGTGGCGGCCGTGAAGAACGGGTCGGTGCGGCGGTTGCAGCGGGCGGTGGGCTGTCCGTCGCAGTCGACGTCCAGGTCGGCCTTCCAGAACACCGCCCCGGGGGTGCCGCAGACGGGGATGTCCGCGGGAGCGCCGTCGTCGGCGCGGTACCGGCCCCGGGAGACCTGGGTGCACGTGCGCACCCGGTCCAGCAGGTCGGCGGCGGTCACGGTGTCGTCGCTGTGGGCGACGTGCCCCTTCCGGGGCAGCTCTGTGGCGGCAGAAAGCGTCGTCGGGGCGAGCAGGGCGGCACTGGCCGCGACCAGCGTCAGCGACTGGACACGCACTCTGGGGGACCCTCTCCTTGGGGACATTCCGGACACGATGCCCAATGTGGTGCGGGCCTGCGTGTAGGGCCACCCCGATGGGGCCGGATGGAGCATCGTCCTGACGCCCTGTGAGAAGGCAACAGGGGCCGGGGGCCTGAGCCTGCGTCGGCCCAGGCGCCCCGGCCGCCCGCGTCGGCGCGGGTCCGGCGACGACAGCTTTTCCGCGCCTCGGGCATGAACTCCCTTGCCTTCCCGGGGAGTTCAGCCGCAGGGAGACCTCAGCATACGCAACTCTCCCCCGCGGTCACCCATACGACCCCCTTGCTACGGCCGTACCGGCCGGGCATATTGGTCCGGACCTTTGCCGTGGTGCCGTCCCCCGGGAGGCAGAACCGTGCGACGCGTTCCCCTGCTGCCCGTGCTGATCTGCGCAGCCCTGATGCTGGTCGTGTCCTGCGGCCGGAGCGGTGCGGCCGACGGCGACGGCGGCCGGGCACCCGGAGCCCCGACGGGCGTCACCGCGGCGGCCGGGAGCGCCACCACCGTGCACGTGATGTGGAACGCGGTGCCGGACGTACCCGGGGTCCGCACGTACGAGGTGTATCGCGGCTCCACGAAGGTCACGGAAGTACCGGGCTCGCAACACATGGTGGACGTCACCAGGCTCAGGCCGTCGACCATGTATGCCTTCTCCGTGCGGGCCCGGGACTCGGACGGCCGCCTCGGGCCGCCGAGCCGCGAGGTGCAGGCGCGGACGCCCGCCGAGACGGCGGCGGACCGCTCGGCCCCGACCCGCCCGCTGAGGCCGGCCGGGCGGGCGGTCGGCAGCCGGGCGGTCCAGCTGTCCTGGGCCGCCTCCCGGGACGACCGGGGCGTGGTGTCGTACGACGTCTGCCAGGGCGGTGCGAAGATTCACAGCGTCGGCGGGAACCAGACCGCGACCGTGGTCACCGGGTTGCGGCCCGGCACCCGGTACGTCTTCACGGTGCGGGCCCGGGATGCGGCCGACAACCTCTCGCCCGCGAGCGCGCCCGTCCGTCTCACCACGCCGGGCTCCGACGACGGCCGGGACACCGCGCCGACCGGGTTCACGGCGACGACCCACCGGTCGGCCGGGGCCTACTACCTCGATCTGTCCTGGGATCCGCCGCGCGTGGACGGGGTGATCACGGAGTACCAGATCCAGCTCGACGGCGCCGCGGCCACGTCCCTGGTGTGGGGCGGCGACCCGCCGCGCGGGTGGGCCCGCTACAGCTTCTACGTCGGGCAGGACGCGGGGGCCGCACACCGGGTGCGGCTGCGGGCGCGGCTGCCGGACGGCACCTGGGGTGGGTTCTCGGCGGAGCGGACGGTGACCACGGGCGCGGACGGCTGACGGCCGGCAGCCGGGTACGGGCCCGTCCGGCGGGCCGGCCTGCACCGGACGGAGCAATCCGTCACCTGGCCGGGTGCGTCCCGCGTGCGGCCGGGACCGGGGACGCTTTTGCTGCCCTTGAGGCAGCACGGACGTTTCCCGACCCTCGGCGGCGCATGGGACGTACCGCCAACCGTGCCGCCGGAGGCCAGCCAATGCGAAACTCCCGACTCCTCCTCCGCTCCGGCCTGACCCTGGCGGCCGCCGCCGCGCTCCCGGCCTCACTGGCCGGGCCGTCCGCCGCGGCCTCGGGAATCTCCGTGAGCACCACCGGGTCCACGGTCTCGGTCGTCACCAGCTCATGCACGCTGAACAACGGCAGCTGGGGCAATGCCTCGCTGCTCAGCAGCCGCCAGGCGAACTTCGCCCAGGGCCGGCAGGCGGCCCTGTCGGGTACGACCATCAGCCAGTCCGCGGCCTGGTCGGGAGTGAGCCCGGGGACGTACACGGTCGTCGTGGTCTGCTCCAACGGCTCCACCGCCGGCTCCCAGTCCGTCATCGTCTCCGCGCCGGCCGCCCCCGCGGTCCCCACGACCTCCTCGACGTCCAGATCCGCGCCCTCGCGGGGCGTGATGGGCGGCCTCGGCGGCGCGGCCCGGGACTACGGCCCGCTCACCCTGGGCATCGGCGCGGCCCTGGTGGGCTCCGGCGTCATCGCCACGGCCTGGTTCCTGCGCCGCCGCTCAAAGCCGTACCGCCTCTGAGCCGACGGCAGCCGCCGACCGGACCCACCACCCCCAACACCCCACCAGGCCGGAGCACAGGGCGACCGGCAGCCGAGCGCAGCAACCCGCCGCAGACGAGCGCAAGGCAGGCGAGAGCCGGGCGCGGCAACCCACCGCAGGTGGGTGGGGGCCGCGCGGTTGCAGGGCTGGGCGGGCCGCGGTTCTCAGGCGGATGTGCCGTTTGCCGGATCCGGAACCGGTTTCCGTGCTTCGTCGGGCAGTTCGGCGAACTCCTTCAGGGCGTGGGTGAGCCACTGGGTCCAGAAGGTCTCCAGGTCGATGCCCGCCCGCAGGACCAGGTGGCGCAGTCGGTCCTGCGGGGCGTCCCGGTCCGGCGGGAAGTCGCGCTGCTCGATCTCCTCGTACTCGGCCAACTGCCGCTGGTGCAGCTCCAGATGGCGGCGCAGGTCGGCCTCCAGGCCCGCCGTGCCGACGACCGCCGCGGCGCGCAGCCGCAGCAGCAGGATGTCGCGTTGCGGCTTGGGGTCCTGGGAGGCGGCGGTCCAGCGGGCCAGTTCGGCGCGGCCCGCGGGCAGGACCTCGTAACTCTTCTTCTGCCCGCGGGCCGGCTGCTCGGCCGGCAGGGTGCGGATGGAGCCCTCGGCCTCCAGTTTCGCCAGCTCGCGGTAGATCTGCTGGTGCGTCGCGGACCAGAAGTAGCCGATCGACTTGTCGAACCGGCGGGTCAGCTCCAGACCCGACGACGGCTTCTCCAGCAGGGCGGTGAGGATGGCGTGCGGGAGGGACATGGGCTCATCCTAAGGACCCGGCGTACGGCCCCTACAGGGCTGCGGCCAGTTCCGTGCCCTGCTTGATGGCCCGCTTGGCGTCCAGCTCGGCCGCGACATCGGCGCCGCCGATCAGGTGCACGCTGCGCCCGGCGGCGACCAGTTCCTCGTACAGGTCGCGGCGCGGCTCCTGGCCGGTGCAGAGCACCACGGTGTCGACCTCGAGGACCGTGCTCTCCTCGCCGACGGTGATGTGCAGCCCCGCGTCGTCGATGCGGTCGTAGCGCACGCCGGGGACCATGGTCACGCCACGGTGCTTCAGCTCGGTGCGGTGGATCCAGCCGGTGGTCTTGCCGAGTCCGGCGCCGACCTTGGTGGTCTTGCGCTGGAGCAGGTGGACCGTGCGCGGCGGGGCCGGCCGCTGCGGGGCCGCGAGGCCGCCCGGTGCCGTGTAGTCCATGTCGACGCCCCAGTTGCGGAAGTACGTCTCGGGGTCCTCGCTCGCCTTGTCGGCGCCGTCGGTGAGGTACTCGGCGACGTCGAAGCCGATGCCGCCGGCGCCGAGGACGGCCACGCGGTCGCCGACGGGGGCGCCGTCGCGCAGGACGTCGAGGTAGCCGAGGACGCGGGGGTGGTCGACGCCGGGGATGTCGGGGGTGCGCGGGGTGACGCCGGTGGCGACGACGACCTCGTCGTAGTCGGTGAGGTCCGCGGAGGTGATCCAGGTGTCGAGGCGTACGTCCACGCCGTGCGCGTCGAGCTGGTGGCGGAAGTAGCGCAGCGTCTCGTCGAACTCCTGCTTGCCGGGGACCTTGCGGGCCACGTTCAGCTGGCCGCCGATCTCGCTCGCGGCGTCGAACAGGGTGACCTCGTGGCCGCGTTCGGCCGCGCTGACGGCGCAGGCGAGTCCGGCCGGGCCGGCGCCCACGACGGCGACGCGCTTGCGCCGCCGGGTCGCGGAGAGCACCAGCTCCGTCTCGTGACAGGCGCGCGGGTTGACCAGGCAGGAGGTGATCTGCCCGCTGAAGGTGTGGTCGAGGCAGGCCTGGTTGCAGCCGATGCAGGTGTTGATCGCCTCGGGCGTGCCGGCCGCGGCCTTGTTGACGAAGTCGGGGTCGGCGAGCATCGGGCGGGCCATGGACACCATGTCCGCGTGGCCGTCGGCGAGCAGTTCCTCGGCCAGTTCGGGGGTGTTGATGCGGTTGGTGGTCACCAGCGGCACGGACACCTCGCCCATGAGCTTCTTGGTGACCCAGGTGTACGCGCCGCGCGGCACCGAGGTGGCGATGGTCGGGATACGGGCCTCGTGCCAGCCGATGCCGGTGTTGATGATCGTCGCTCCGGCGGCCTCGACGGCCTTGGCGAGGGTGACGACCTCCGCCAGGGAGGAGCCGCCCGGGACCAGGTCCAGCATGGAGAGCCGGTAGATGATGATGAAGTCCTCGCCGACGGCCTCGCGCACCCGCCGGACGATCTCCACCGGGAAGCGCATCCGGTTCTCGTACGAGCCGCCCCAGCGGTCCTCGCGGTGGTTGGTCTGCGCGGCGATGAACTCGTTGATGAGGTAGCCCTCGGAGCCCATGATCTCGACGCCGTCGTAGCCGGCCTGCCGGGCGAGGCGGGCGGCGCGGGCGTAGTCGTCGATGGTCCGCTCGATGTCGGCGTCACCGAGTTCGCGGGGCACGAAGGGGCTGATCGGGGCCTGCAGGGCGCTCGGGGCGACCAGGTCCCGGTGGTAGGCGTACCGGCCGAAGTGCAGGATCTGCATCGCGATCCGGCCGCCCTCGCGGTGCACGGCCTCGGTGACGGCCTTGTGCTGCTCGGCCTCCGCCTCGGTGGTGAGCTTGGCGCCGCCCTCGTACGGCCGGCCCTCGTCATTGGGCGCGATACCGCCGGTGACGATGAGCCCCACTCCCCCGCGGGCCCGGGCCGCGTAGAACGCCGCCATGCGCTCGAACCCGCGCTCGGCCTCCTCCAGACCGACGTGCATGGAGCCCATGAGCACGCGGTTGGGCAGCGTGGTGAAGCCCAGGTCGAGCGGGGACATCAGGTGCGGGTATCGGCTCATCGGGCCCTCCGTGCGCGGTGTCGTCGTCTCTGTTGTAGAGGACCCCGAGCCCATTGTGCAACTAGTTGCATAACCGCGCCGAGGTGAACCCGATCACCTTGTAACTACTAGTATGTACACTAACGGACGATCGCAGGACCGCTCCGGAGGGGAACACCGCCATGCCTTTCGTCCGCATCGACGCGCTGGGCGCCGACAGCGACCGCCTCGACGCTCTCGGCCGCGCCGTACAGGACGCCCTGGTGGAAACGATCGGCGTCCCGCCCGACGACCGCTTCCAGGTCCTGGTGGGGCACGACGGCGTCGGCAGCACCCTGCGCCACGGCGGCTACCTGGGCGTGCGCCGGGACGACGGGATCGTCTTCGTGGCGATCACGATGCGCTCAGGGCGCACGCCCGGCCAGAAGCGGGCGCTGTACCGGCGGATCGCCGAGCTCGCGCACGCGTACGCGGGCACCGAGCCGCGCAATGTGTTCGTCACCGTCACCGAGAACGAGTCGGTGGACTGGTCGCTCGGCAACGGCGAAGCGCAGTACGCCCCGGCCGACGGCGGCGATGCGCAGGCGGCCGGGGCGGTGTAGCCGGGCCGGTGTTACCGGCTTTCGAGCAGGACGTGCAGTTCCCTCTCCTGGTCCCCAGAGGCCGAGGAAAGGTTGCGCACCGCGAAGAGGGAGGCCAGCGTCATGTGGAGCCGGTTGATCGCCCAGTAGCCGCCCTGCGCGTCGGCCTCGACGGTGGACGAGAGCCGGGCGGGCGGCTTGCAGGTGTGGGCGTCGGTGACTTCGAACGTGCCGAGCCACACCATGGGACGTGTCTCGTGGAGCTGCTGCGGCACGTCGTCGGCGGACCGGTCGGACTCGAAGCACTCGCACAGCGCGTCGAACACGATCCGGGCGTCTTCCTTGCTGCATCCGCTGATCTCGAGGGAGACGGACTCCTCGTGCGATCGCTCACGGGCCATCGTGATCGCTCCTCTCATGGCGGTGGCGCGACAGCGCGGGTTCCCCGCACACCGCGCCACCTCCCAAGAAAACCACCACTTTCCGGAAATGCACCACCTGTCGCAGATCCGGAGGCGGGAGGCGGAGGCGGCCGGGGCTCAGCCGCGCGAGAATTTGTACGTCTTGCTGTCCGTGAGCACGCAGAACCCCGGCGATATGACGATCACGCGCAGAATGCCGGTCCGGCGGTCGTAGTCGATGCCCTCCGTCTCGAAGGTGCCCGAGCACGAGCTGCGCAGCGGGAGCTGGCGCAGGGCCGTGACGTGCCCGGAGACGTCCGCCGAGCCCGGGGCCGCGGACAGATCGATCCGGAGCAGCGGCTTGGTCATGCCGAACAGGGAGCCGTCCGGGTCGTCGGAGGAGCACAGCAGGGTCGTCGGGCCGGAGAAGTCGCAGCCCTGGACGTCGCGCACGGCATGGTCGAGGTTGACCTGGGAGGCCTGCGGGAGGTTCGCCGAGGGCGAGGTGCCCGGGTTGACGCCCGGGGTGGGGAAGACGAGCAGGCGGTTCATGGTGCCCCACTCGCCCGACAGCATCCACTGGCCGTCCGGCGAGATCGCGTCCCAGGAGTTGTTCAGGGCCTCGCCGGGACTCAGCGTGTGGACGTACTCCGACCAGGCGCCGCCCGGCGCCTGCACGCGGAACATCTTCGAGTTGCCGGAGTCCTGCTGGTAGGGCTCGATGTAGTAGCCGTTGTACGAGGCGTCGGGGTCGCCGACGTGGCTCCAGCCGCGGCTGGAGACGCCGAGCGGGATGGTGCCGATGCCGGTGTACCGGTTGGGGCTGTTCGCCGGGACCTCCACCGAGGTCAGACCCTGGCTCTCGGTCAGCGGGTCGGCACGGTCGGAGCCGGCCTCGATCCAGGTGTCGGCGGCAAAGGCCGGGGCGGGTGCGGCGAGGGACACGACGGCGGCGGTGGCCAGGGTGACGAGTCCGGTGAGGACTGCGTGACAACGCTGCCGGGCGGGCGCGGGCATGGCCGACTCCTCGGAACGGGCGGTGGGGGCACTCGGTCGGCGGACAGTCTGGCCCGACTGCGTGGTCATGTACAGACCAATGGAGCAACATGTGAACTCTCCTGCCCCCGGAGATACGGGTCCTGCGCGGTCACCCGATTCGGCGGCCGGACCGCGCGCGCCGCGCCGTGGTGACTTCGGCGGACGTCTGCCGCCGTGTTGAGAGATGGTGGAGGTTGACGGCGACGGCGTCGGAGAGTCGAGTGTGAGCGCGGTAGAACAAGGGGAGTCGGCACGGGGGACGACGTGCCGTTCGGACGGGCGAAGGCGGTGCGTGGCATGAGTGCAGCCGAGGCTCCGGTGGCGGAGGGCGACGAGCCCGCGCGCGGGCCGGTGCGGCCGAGCGGGCTGCTCGACGTCCTGGGCGTGGCCTCGGTGGTGCTGGACGCCGAGGGCCGCATCGTGCTGTGGAGCCCCCAGGCGGAGGAACTGTTCGGCTACTCGGCGCGGGAGGCGCTGGGGCAGTTCGCCGCCCGGCTGATGGTGCACGAGGAGCACGTCCACCTGGTCGGCAAGCTGTTCGCCGATGTGATGCGGACCGGTCAGAGCTGGGCCGGGGCGTTCCCCGTCCGGGTCAAGGACGGCGGCACGCGGCTGGTGGAGTTCCGCAACATGCGCCTGCTGGACGACCGGGGCGACGTGTACGCGCTGGGGCTCGCGGCCGACCGGTCCACGGTGCGCCGCCTCGAACAGGACGTGGCGCTGTCCGAGCGGATGGTGAAACAGTCGCCGATCGGGTTCGCCGTACTGGACATGGACCTGCGGTACGTCTCGGTCAACCCGGCCCTGGCGAAGATCAACGGCGTCCCCGCCGAGGAGCACGTCGGGCGGACGATCGGCGACGTGCTGCCGCTGCTGGACGTCGACGCCCTGGAAGCCGCGGTCCGCCGGGTCATGGAGACCGGGGTGCCGCTCGTCGACCAGTCCACCATCGGGCGGACCCCGGCGGACCCGGACCAGGACCACGCCTGGTCGGTGTCGTTCTACCGGCTGGAGGACGCCGGGGGCACGGTGCTGGGCGTCGCATGCTCCGTGGTGGACGTCACCGAGCAGTACCGGGGGCGCATCGAGACCGAGAGCGCGCGGCGCCGTCTCGCCGTCATCGCCGACGCCTCCGCCCGGATCGGTACGACGCTGGAGCTGGAACGCACCGCCTTCGAACTGGCGGAGGTCGCGGTGCCCGAGCTGGCCGACGTGGCCGCCGTGGACCTGCTGGACGCGGTCGTGGAGGGCCGGCCCAGCACGCTCGGCCCGTCGGAGCCCGCGGTGATCCGGGCCCTGGCGCTGCGCGCCGAGCAGGAGTCGGACGCCGTACGGGCCGCCGACACACCCGGCCAGATCGCCCGGTACGCGCCCGACCGCCTGGTCACCCAGTGCGTCCGTACGGGTGAGGCGGTGCTGGTGCAGCAGGTGAAGGACGAGGATCTGCCGCGCATCGCCCGCTCCGCCGAGGCGGCCGTGCTGCTGGGCCGGGCGGGCCTGCACTCGTATCTCGCCGTGCCGCTGATCGCCCGCGGCGAGGTGCTCGGCGCCCTCGACCTCAAACGCACCCGCAATCCGGCGCCCTTCGGCGAGGACGACGTCCTGCTGGCCCGTGAGCTGGCGGCGCGCGCGGCCGTGCAGATCGACAACGCCCGCTGGTACCAGAACGCCCGCAACACCGCGCTCACCCTCCAGCGCAGCCTGCTGCCCAGCCATCCGCCGGTGACGACCGGCCTGGAGGTGGCCTCCCGCTACCAGCCGGCGGGCGCCACCAGCGAGGTCGGCGGCGACTGGTTCGACGTCATCCCGCTGGAGGGCGGCAGGACGGCGCTGGTGGTCGGCGACGTGATGGGCAGCGGCATCAGCGCGGCCGCCACGATGGGCCGGCTGCGCACCGCGACCACCACGCTGGCCTCGCTCGGCCTCGACCCGGCGGTGCTGCTGGAGCACCTGGACAAGACGACCTCGGCCCTGGACCACTCCATCGCCACCTGCGTGTACGCCGTCCACGATCCGCATCTGCGCCAGTGCCGGATCGCCAACGCCGGCCACCTGCCCCCGGCCCGGGTCCGCCCCGGCCGCCCGCCGGAGCTGCTCGACCTGCCCACCGGGGTGCCGCTGGGTGTGGGCGGGGTCGAGTTCTCCACCGTGACCGTCGACTTCGAGCCGGGCGACGAGCTGGTCTTCTACACCGACGGACTGGTCGAGACCCGCTGCCATTCGCTGGACGAACGCCTGGACTTCATGCTGTCCCTGCTCGACGACCCCGCCCGTCCGCTGGAGGAGGTCTGTGACCTGCTCCTGCGGACGCTGCACCATCCCGACAACCACGACGACGTGGCCCTGCTCATCGCCCGGGCGCAGGAGCTGCCGTAGGTCAGCGCTCCCGGACGCCGATCACCACATGCGCGTACAGCTCCCCGGACACCGCCAGACGGGTCGTCAGACCGGCCTCGGTGAACGCCTCCACGGCGGCTTGGGCCTGGCGTTCGCCGGTCTCGGTCAGGAGGCAGCCGCCGGGCGCGAGCCACTCGGGTGCCCCGGCGGCCACCCGGCGCAGGACGTCGAGGCCGTCCGCGCCGCCGTCGAGGGCGGCCAGCGGCTCGTGGTCGCGGGCCTCCGCCGGGAGCAGGGCCACCTCGGCGCTGGGGACGTAGGGCACGTTGGCCGTGAGGATGCCGACCCGGCCCCGCAGGCCGGCGGGCAGGGCGTCGAACAGGTCGCCCGCATGGGCCCGGCCGTCGTAGGGGGCGAGGTTGCGTCGGGCGCAGCGCACGGCGGCCGGGTCGATGTCGGCGGCGTGCACCTCGACGGGACCGAGCGCGGCGGCCAGGGCCGCGCCGAGCGCACCGGAACCGCAGCACAGGTCGACGACGACGCGTGCGCCGGGCGCCTGGGCCAGGGCCTGGTCGATCAGGAACTCGGTACGGCGGCGGGGGACGAAGACGCCCGGCTCCACGGCGATGCGCAGGCCGTGGAACCCGGCCCAGCCGAGGACGTGTTCGAGCGGGAGTCCGGTGGTGCGCCGCTCCACCATGGCGGCCAGTTCGTCAGGGGTACGGGCGGCGGCGAGGATCAGCTCCGCCTCGTCCTCGGCGAAGACGCACCCGGCGGCGCGCAGCGCGGAGACGACGACGGAAGGGGAGAAAGGGGGCAGAGAGGGCAGGGAAGGCATGGAGGCCGAGAGCCTTTCGGGAACCTGGGGCCGAAGGGCGCTCTCGCGGTCACCGGTGCCGGTGTTCCGCGCTGTCACAACAAGCTGTCACAAGGAGAGAGCACCCCAGCTGACACAGCGGTAATGGGTCTCACCTCCTCGGCTGCGTGCGGCCGCGAACCGTCCGCGACCAGGCGGCCACCATACCCCAGCGCCCGGATCCGGCGCCGTCGGCGCCCTGTTCGCGGACTCTTCCTCGCGCGGCGCGGCGGGGGTCCGTTACGACCGCCGTGATGACCACTCACTCTGCTGTCGGATGGGGGGTCCCGTCCACGCAAGGTGAGTGCTGATGCCCACTCAGACCGCGTACGGGGATTTCCGGCTCTCCTTGTGACTGCGCGTGCGCGAGTTCGCCGTGCCGCCGTGCCGCCGTCCGTGATCGAGACCGCGCCCCCCGGCGCCGCGCCGGGGACCGGGCGGGGGTGTGCGCCGCCGCCGGTGTCGACGTCGACCTCGATCCGCGTTCCGTCGCCCGCACCCCTGGCCGGCAACTCGCGGCCCGGGCCCTGCCGGTACGGGTCCGGGAGGGGCGCCGCCCGTCGCCGGGCCGCGCTCTCCCTCTGGCGGTGACACGGCTTGCGGTGACCCGCTTGCCGTGTCCCGGTCTTCCGGTACGGCCGCTCCTCAGACGCCGACCGTCTCCTCGACCTCTTCCTCGACCTCTTCCGCTGCGTCCTCCTCGGCTCGCTGCTCCGGGCTGTGCCCGGCGGCCTCCGCGCCCGGCACGGTCTCGGGAAGAGCGGTCGTCGGCCGGGACGCCCGGGCCCGCTCGCAGGCGGCCGCGATCGCGGTCACCGCGAGGCCGACGAGCAGCCAGATCACGAGCGTCCACACGTTGCGCGCGAGGCCGTCGTTGCCGAAGTACAGCAAGCTGCGGATGCCCTCTACGAAGCCGGCGCCGTTCCAGAAGGCGTGCAGGGTGCCGAAGAACCCGTTCTGCAGCTCGGGCCGGAACAGACCGCCGGAGCTGGTGAAGTTGAGCATCACGAACAGCACCATCATGGTCAGCGTGGTCCACCGCTTGAGGAAGGTGTGCAGACCGACGCCGATGAAGAGGATGCCCGCGGAGTACAGCCACGCCATCCCCCACAGGCTCGCGAGCCCGTGGTGTGCGAGGTGGAACACCGGCCCGGCGAGCAGTGCGCCGATGCCGCTGACCACGGCGGAGACACCGAGCGCGAGCAGCGCCCGTACCCGCATCGGGAGCGTGGCGCCCGCGGCACCGAGGGCGGCGACCGAGGCGTAGGAACCGATGCTGAGCGCGATCAGCAGGAAGAACAGGCCCTGTCCGGTGGGGTCGTCGGCGACCGGCGCGGCCACGTCGGTGACCTTCAGCGGGACGCCTTCCTTGGCGGCGACCGGCGTGAAGACCTTCTCGACGGCCGTGGCGCCCATGTCGGACGCGGCGGTGGCCACCAGCAGCTCGGGCGCCTTGGCGCTCGGCACATAGGCGCCGGTCACATCGCGGGACTTCAGCAGGTCCACGGCGTCGGCGCGGGTGGTGACGGTGCGGACCTCGAGCTTGTCCCCCGCGGTGTCCTTGACGGTCTGGGCGAACACCTTCGCCTCGGGTCCGGCGCCGACGACGGCCACGGGCAGGTGGTTCGGCTCCGGGGTCACGAAGGCCCCCATGTACGCGAGCCCCATGCCTATGCACATCAGCAGCGGGGTGATCAGGTGCGTGAGCACATGGCGCAGTGCCGGTGACCTCATCGCGGGCGACCTCCAAAGGTTGGCTTATGCAACTTTCGCTTCAAGTTGTACTATACAACTAGATCGGCGGAGGAGGTATTCCCGTGAAGGAGCTCATGGAGGTGATCCCGTGACAGCGGCGGAAACGGCCGTGGAGACGATCCAGCGCGAGATGACGGTCTTCGCCCGCCGGGCCCGGGCCTCGGCGGGACGCATGCACCCCGAGCTGTCGCTGGTGTCGTACACCCTGCTCGGCCACCTGGAGGAGAGCGGCGGCTGCCGGGCGACCGACCTGGCCGCACACTACGCCCTCGACAAGTCGACGGTGAGCCGCCAGGTGGCCGCGCTGGAGCGGTCCGGACTGATCGAACGGCGCCTGGACCCGGAGGACCACCGGGTCCAGGTGCTGCACCTGACGGAAGCCGGCCAGGAGATCCTCGCCCAGGTCACCCGCAGCCGCCGGGCCGCCTTCCGGGAGCGGCTCACCGACTGGCCGGAGGAGGACCTGGTCCGCTTCGCGGCCTACCTGGAGCGGTACAACGCCGGACCGTCCGACGCCGACTCGCCCTGAGGGCCGGTCACGGCACCGCTACGGCGGCCCGGTCGTCCGTCAGACGTTCGGGGACCCGAGCCTCGAGGAACGCCGTACGCCGACGCAGCCGGAAGCCGAGGGACTCGTACAGCCGGATGGCGTCGGTGTTGCGGGCACCTGTGTGCAGGAACGGGGTCTCGCCGCGCTCCCGGATGCCGTGGGCGACCGCGAGGATCAGCCGAGTGGCCAGGCCCTCGCCTCGGAAGGCCGGGTCGGTGCAGACCGCGCTGATCTCGGTCCAGCCCGGCGGGTGCAACCGCTCCCCCGCCATGGCGATCAGCGTGCCCTCGCGGCGGATGCCCAGATAGGCGCCGAGTTCGATGGTGCGCGGCAGGAACGGGCCGGGCCGGGTGCGCGCCACCAGGTCCAGCATCTCGGGTACGTCCGCCGGGCCGAGGCGGAACGCCTCCGCGTCCGGTGCCGCGGCGAGGCCGTCGTCCACCAGCTGCACGCCCTCGATGTGGAAGGTCACCTCCCAGCCGTCCGGAACCTGCCCACGGAAGCCGGGCAGCGGCACCTCGGAGCCGGGCCCGGCCAGTGCGGCGAGGTCCGCCCAGTCGTCCGCGTCCGGCTCTGCAGGCAGGGCCAGCCACGGGGAGACGTCGACCGGGTAGCGCAGCACGCGGCCGCGGCGCTCGGCAAAGTGGGCGTGCGGGCCGGTCAGGGCAGCGAGGGCGGGGTTGTCGAGCACGTGCGGGGTCGCCGTTGCCTCGCGGGAGCCGGGCAGGTCGCTCATGCGGACACCTCGATCACGATCTTGCCCCGGGCGTGCCCGTCCTCGACAGTGCGCAGGGCCTCCTCGGCGCGGTCCAGCGGGAAGGTGCGGGTGACGTGCGGGTTCAGGGCGCCGCGCAGGACCAGGTCCGCCACCGCCTCCAGGACGGCGGCGGTGCGGGCGCGGGCGACCCGGGAGCCGCCCAGCTCGGCGACGGTCTCGGGCGGGGCCCCGGCAGTGACCAGCCTGGTCCGGTCGGTGAGCAGGGTGGCCGCCTCGGCGAGCGTCCGGTCGCCCACCAGGTCGTACACGGCGTCGATGCCCCCGGGTGCGGCGGCACGTACACGCTCGGCCAGACCGGGGCCGCTCGGCACGTGGACGGCGCCGAGTGACTCCACGAAGCCCTTCTTGCCCTCGCTCGCCACGCCCACGACCCGCACTCCGAAGGCACGGGCGATCTGCACGGCGGCGGCGCCGACTCCGCCGCCCGCGCCCGTCACCAGCAGGGTCGCACCCTCGGGCAGATCCAGCTGGCGGACGCCGTCGTAGGCGGTGGCCGCGGCGACCGGCAGGGTGGCGGCGTCGGTGAAGGACAGCCCGGCGGGCTTGTGCGCGCTCGCGTCGGCGCGCAGCAGGGCGTACTCGGCATACCCGCCGTCCACCGTGTTGCCGAACACCTCGTCGCCGACGTCGAACCCGGTCACGCCCTCGCCGGCCGCCACGACGACACCGGCGGCCTCGCTGCCGAAGACCGCGGGAAAGACGCGCTCGCCGCTCTCGCCGGGGCGGCGGTAACCGCCCCGCAGTTTCCAGTCGACGGGGTTCACTCCCGCCGCCCGCACCGCGACCAGGAGCTGGCCGGGGCCGGGACCCGGCCGTTCCACGTCGGTCAGCGTCTCGGTCTCCGGGCCGCCGTACCGCGTGAAGACGTAGGCCTTCGGCATCCTCTTCCCTCGCTTCCCCTCGCTTGCTTCCTGCTTGCACCGGCGCACCGGCGCACTCTGCGCCAAGGAGGAGCGCGGGGCGGCTATTCCCGGTCCCGCCCGGAGTTCATACGGCCGCAACGATCGGGGCACTGACCTGGGACGGAGCACCCGCAGCGACAGCGTACGGTTGAACCATGAACGTCACCCGAGGCTTCACGGGGCGCCCGCGCGTCGACAACCCGGGGCTGCCACCCGGGCAGTACGACGCGGGGGACGACTGGCCCGTCCTGTCCGCCGAGGTCACCCCCGACCTGTCACCCGCCGACTGGTCCTTCCGCATCGACGGACTCGTGGAGCGGCCGCACATCTGGGACTGGGACGCGGCGCGAGCCCTGCCCGGCTCCTCGTACGAGGGCGACATCCACTGTGTGACGAGCTGGTCGAAGTTCGGGGTGCGGTTCGGCGGTGTCTCGCTGGACGCGTTCTTCCAGGTGGTGCGGCCCCATGGGTCCGCCACCCATGCGATCGCCTACTCCCACACGGGCTACTCCACGAACCTGCCGCTCGCAGACCTCACCGGCGGACGGGCCTGGATCGCCTGGGAGTACGACGGCACGCCGCTCGCGCCCGAACACGGCGGCCCGGCGCGCCTGCTCGTGCCGCACCTGTACTTCTGGAAGAGCGCCAAGTGGATCGCCGGCATCACGCTCCTCGACCACGACGAGCCGGGTTTCTGGGAGCGCAACGGCTATCACGAGCGGGGCAATCCCTGGGAGGAGCAGCGGTACTCCGGTGACTGAGACGGTGACCACAACCTTCACTCCCCCGACGCGCTTCGCCGTGCCCGGGCGCATCGCGGTCAGCACCGGGGCGGCGGCGGTGTGGCAGACGGCCACGCTGACCGAGATCCGGCGCGAGACACCGCACGCGGCCACCTTCCGTCTCGCGGTGCCGGACTGGGCGGGGCACCTGCCCGGTCAGCATCTGATGCTGCGGCTGACCGCGGGGGACGGCTATGTGGCGCAGCGCCACTACTCGATCGCGTCCGCACCGGACGACTCCGGCCACATCGAGCTGACCCTGGACCATGTGCCGGACGGCGAGGTCTCGGGCTGGTTCCACACGGTGGCCAGGCCGGGTGACACGGTCGAGGTGCGCGGCCCGCTGAGCGGCTTCTTCGCCTGGCCGGGCGACCGGCCCGCCCTCCTGCTGGGGGCCGGCTCCGGGGTCGTACCGCTGATGTCGATGGTGCGCCACCACCGGGCGCAGGGCCTCCCCGTGCCGCTGCGGATGCTGGTGTCGGCGCGCAGCCCCGAGGAGCTGATCTACGCGCAGGAGCTGGGCGCCGAGACGACGGCCGTGTTCACGCGCAGCGCTCCCACAGGCGTACCGGTGGGCCGTATGACGGCCACACATGTGGCGCCACTCCTGGCCGAGCAGCCTCCGGGTGGGTGGGAGGCCTATGTGTGCGGCTCCAACGGGTTCGCCGAGCACGCTTCCCGTCTGCTGGTCGAGGCGGGCCAGCCGGTCGAGCACATCCGCATCGAACGCTTCGGCTGAGCGCGCGGGTCGCGCACGCGCGACCGTGGGGCGCGTGCCGCGTGCTGTGCTCCATGTGGGCTTGAAGTCGCGCCCGTACGGCGTGAGCGAGGTGCGCCGTACGGGGTACGAGACGGATGTGGACGCTCGTGTGCAGCGGGGGCGGACCACCGGAGACCCGGCTCGTCCGGTCCTCCGGCTCCGTCGGCGGCGAGGAGGTGGACATGCGTACCCAGGTGCGTGGCTGGCGCTGGCGGCGCAATCCGCTGCGGCGCCGGTCGGACGTCGTGGAGGGGTGGACCGTACTGATCGTCGCGGTCCTGCTGTTCGTGGTCGCACCCCTGGCCGGAGTGGCGGCCGGCCTGTACGCCCATGACCAGGCGCGTACGCTCGCGGCGGCACAGCGGGCCGAGCGGCGCCCGGTCCATGCCGTGGTGGCCGGCGACGCGCGCGAGCACCGGCCCACGGTACAGGGCGGCCATGGCCATCCCTATCGCGCCCGGGTCCGCTGGACCGAGCCGGGCAAGGGGACGCGTACCGCGTCGGCCCGCGTTCCCGCGGGGAGCCGGGCCGGTGACATGGTGACCGTGTGGTTCGACGCCCGGGGCCGCAGTGTCGCCCCGCCGCCGGACGACGTCGCCGTCTGGCAGCACACGGTGACCGTCGGCGTGTGCGCGGCGGGCGGCGCGGCGGCCGTGGTCCTTCTCGGCCACGCCGTGGAGCGCCGGATCGCGCTGCGCCACCGGCTGGCGGAGTGGGAGCGGGAATGGGCGCGCACCGGCCCGAAGTGGAACCAGCCGAGGACCTGACCGCCGGCTGGTGACCCCGCCGCCGGAATCCGGGGATCACTCCACCCGGCCCACACAGCAAGCGCTTTCACCACCCTGGTCGGCGGGTCGGCCCCCACGTACGGTGAGATCCCGCAGACTCCCTTCACAAAGGCGGTTGTTGATGGCCCTGTTCGACCTCCCCCTCGACGAACTCCGCGAGTACCACAGCGCGTCCACCGCGCCCGACGACTTCGACGGCTTCTGGGCCAAGACCCTGCAGGAGGCGCACGAGCACGACCTGGACGCCCGCTTCGAGCCGGTGGACACGGGGCTGTCCACGGTGCAGGTGTACGACGTGACGTTCGCCGGGTTCGGCGGTCACCCGGTCAAGGGCTGGCTGCGGCTGCCGGCCGCCGCCACGCACCCGCTCCCGCTGGTGGTGGAGTTCATCGGCTACGGAGGCGGGCGCGGGCTGCCGCACGAGCATCTGCTGTGGGCGTCGACGGGCCGGGCGCACTTCGTGATGGACACCCGCGGGCAGGGCAGCGCCTGGGGCGGTGGAGGCGGCACGGCGGACCCGGTGGGCGGGGCGCCCGCGTACCCGGGGTTCATGACGCGGGGCATCGACGCACCCGAGAACTACTACTACCGCCGTGTGTTCACGGACGCCGTGCGCGCGGTGGAGGCGGCCCGTGCCCACCCGCTGACCGACGCGGCGCGGACCGTCGCGATCGGCGCGAGTCAGGGCGGCGGCATCGCCCTCGCCGTCGGCGGGCTGGTCCCCGATCTGGTCGCGGTCGCCCCGGACGTGCCGTTCCTGTGCGACTTCCCGCGTGCGGCCACTCTGACGGACCGTCACCCGTACCGGGAGATAGGCCTGTTCCTGAAGACGCATCGCGGCCGTGCGGCCGACGTGCTGCGCACCCTCTCCTACTTCGACGGGGTGCACTTCGCGGCCCGCGGCCGGGCCCCGGCGCTCTTCTCGGCGGGCCTGGAGGACCAGACCTGCCCGCCGTCGACCGTGGTCGCGGCGTTCAACGCCTGGGCGTACGAGGACAAGGCGATCGAGGTGTACGACTTCAACGACCACGAGGGCGGCGGACCGTTCCAGGAGGCGCACAAGCTGCGCTGGCTGCGGTCGTACGCCTGAGGAGCCCGCCCGCCCTTCCCGCCGGTCCGACCAGTCGGTACGTTCGGAGCACCCGGATCGCGGCGTCGCGGCCCGGGTTCCGGCGACGACGGAGGTCCGATGTCCGCACACGAGGCACAGGTTCACGGCCACTGCGACCCGCGTTTCGCCGCGGTGCGGGAGGCGTTCGAGGAGAACTTCCGGGAGCGGGACGAGCTGGGCGCGTCGGTGGCGGTGACCGCCGACGGCGAGACGGTGGTGGACCTGTGGGGCGGCTGGGCGGATGCGGCCCGCACCCGGCCGTGGCAGCGGGACACCCTGGTCAACGTGTGGTCGACCACCAAGGGCCCGGTGGCGCTGTGCGCGCACCTCCTCGCCGACCGGGGCCTGCTCGACTTCGACCGCCCGGTGGCCGCGTACTGGCCGGAATTCGCGGCGGCGGGGAAGGAAGAGGTACTCGTCCGGCATCTGCTGTCGCACCGCGCCGGGCTGTCCGGTCTGCGGGAGCCGCACACGCTCGGGCAGCTCTACGACTGGGAGCTGACGACCGCCCGGCTGGCGGCGACCGAGCCGTGGTGGGAGCCGGGTACGCGGTCCGGGTATCACGCACTGACCTACGGCTTCCTGGTCGGCGAGGTCGTACGGCGCGTCTCGGGACTGCGGCCGGGAGCGTTCCTGGAGCGCGAGGTGACCGGGCCGCTCGGGATCGACTTCACCATCGGCCTGCCGGAGAAGGAGTCCGGGCGCGCGGCCGAGCTGGTGCATCCACGGGGCTCGGACACCGGCGAACAGGCCGCGGTTTTCCGCCAGTTGTCACCCGCCGCGCTCGCCGCTCTGGCCAATCCGCTGGTGGGCGCGGCGGAGGCGAACACGCCCGAGTGGCGGGCGGCGGAGATCCCGGCGGCCAACGGGCACGGCACCGCGCGGGCGGTGGCCGGGCTGTACGGCGTCTTCGCCGGGCGCGGCCGCCACGGCGGCCGGCGGGTCCTGTCCCCGCAGGCGGCGGAACGGGTGCGCGAGGGGCAGGGCCACTGCCGCGATCTGGTCCTGGGTGCGGGCTTCGAGCGCGAGACGGAGATCGGGCTCGGCTTGTGGCTCAGTGGCCCCCATGGTTCTTACGGCCCCAATCCGCGGGCTTTCGGACACGACGGGTTCGGCGGTTCCTGTGGGCTCGCCGACCCTGAGGCGGGGCTCTCGCTGGGCTATGCGATGAACCGGATGGGCCCGCACATCGCCGATGACCCACGCAAGACGGCGCTCGTGGACGCCCTCTACAGCGCCGTGTGACCACCCGGTCGTGCGGGCGGGTTTCGGCCGAACCGGCAGGCCGGTCTTCCCTCATGGTTTAGACCAATGCTAGATGTGGTCGCGCAATGAGCCCGTACGGCTACGTTTTGTCACCAACAGGAGGCGCGGCATGGCCCGCACCACCCCGCACGATCCCCCGCAGACCGACGGCCGGCCCCGGTACTGGCAGGTCGCGTCGCTGCTGCTCGACGAATTGCGCGACGGCACCATTCCGCCCGGTGAGCGACTGCCGGGCGAGCGGCATCTGGCCCGGCACTTCGGCGTCAGCCGGGAGACCGTCCGGCAGGCGCTGGAGGTGCTGCGCCGCACCGGTCTGGTCGCCACCGACCGGCGGGGCAGCCATGCCACGCTGGACGGCCGTCCGGTCGAGGAGCCGGTCTCTCTCACCTTCCCGGTCGGCGCCCGGCCAGCGGACCCGTGCGCGGTGGACCGGGCGACGGTGACCTGGGAGGCGCCGTCGCCCGAGCACGCCGAGGCACTGGGCCTGGCCCCGCACCGGCCGACGCTGGTGCACCGCTACCAGTCGGCCACGCCCGACGGGCGGTCGCTGCGTACGGCGGTGACGTCGTTCTCGGCCGTGGCGCTGGCCGAGGTCGCGGAGCTGGGCCGCTACCGCGACCGGGCCGACGGGGCCACTCCCGCGCAGCTGCGCCGGGCCTACGACTGGATGCGCAAGGCCGGTCTGACCCTGCACCACCGGGACGCCATCACCCAGGTCGGCGACGCCCCCTCGGTCCGGGTGACCCGGCGGGTGCACGACCAGTACGCCCGCCCGCTGGAGATCACCGACCTGCTGGTGAACGCCGAACGGGACGCGCTGGTCTACGAGTTCACGCTGCCGGCGGCGGGGTAGCGCCGTCCGGCCTGCGCGCCACGACCAGCCGGGCGCGGGGACTGCCGTCGGCTCGCCACCCGAACTCGGGCAGGGCCCGGAGGCCGACCGTGAACCCGGCGCGCGTCAGCTCGTCCAGCACCAGGCCGAGCCGGAAGGCCCGGTAGTACATGACGAACGGCGGCCGCCACACGGTGTTGCGCACCCGCATCACCGCGTCGAAGCCGAGCAGCATCCAGAACGCGGGGCTCGACGGGCGGGGCGGGGCGAGGACCGGGAAGGCGAACCGGCCGCCCGGCCGCAGCACCGAGTGGACCTGGGTGAACAGCCCGGGCAGTTCCCGGGGCAGGAAGTGACCGAACGCCCCGAAGCTGACCACCAGGTCGAACGCGGCCGTGAACGGCAGGGCCCGGGCGTCACCGCGCACCCAGGCGACGCCCGGACCCTCGGCCCCCGCCGGGGGCCGCTCGCCCGCAACCGCCGCCCGGCGCCGGGCGACGTCGAGCATGCCCGCGCTGAAGTCGACGCCGGTGACGCTCCGGTGACACAGTCCGGCCAGCACGTCCGTCCCGGCGCCGGTGCCGCAGCACAGGTCGAGGCCGTCCTCGAACGGGCCGAGCGGGTCGAGCGCCTTCGCCACGGCCTCCAGCACCGCGCCCGGGGTCCGGAAGGGCGTGTGGTCGAACTTCGGGGCCAGCAGGTCGTATCCGCGCTCGACGGACGACAGTGCCTGCACGGCGAGTTCGCGCAGCGTGGGGCCTTCGGGGCTGAACATCCCGTCAGCCTAGGGGGATCCGCTGCTTCAGGACCCCGAGCACGCGCTCGCACCAGCGCAGGTTCTCCTCCTCGAAGGCGATTCCGGCCATGAGGGTGAGGTAGGGGCCGATCCGGTCGGCCGTGCGCAGGTACTCCTCCTCGGTCCGGCCGTCGAGGAGGCGTGCGCGCGTCCGCTCGTAGCGATCGAGTTTGCCACGCGCCCAGCCACTGCGCTCCTCGATCAGCGCCCGGGTCACCTCCGGGTCGCCGCCGTCCATGGCCTGGATCTTGATGAGGAGTTCGTCGCGGACGGCGGTGGGCCGCGTCGGCGGCTGGGCGGCGAAGGCGGCGAGCTGGGTCCGGCCGGTCTCGGTGAGGGTGAACATCCGCTTGGTGGGCCGGCGTTCCTGCGGCACCGTCCGGGCCTCGACCAGCCCGTCCTGAGCGAGGCGCTCCAGCTCCCGGTAGAGCTGCTGGGGAGTGGCGGGCCAGAAGTTCGCGAGCGAGACGTCGAACAGCTTCGACAGCTCGTAGCCCGAGGCCTCACCCTCCAGCAGGGCGGCCAGGACGGCGTACTTGAGCGACATGTGGACACGCTAGCAGCAGCTGACTACTCTCATCCGCACCTATTCAATTAATTGACTATGCGAGGTGATCGGATGCGCGCGTTCCGCGAGGCGGTCGAGGCGGGCGACCTGGATGCCGTCGAGGCGCTGCTGGCCGAGGACGTCGTCTTCAGCAGCCCGGTCGTCTTCAAGCCCTATCCGGGCAAGGCGATCACCGCGGCGATCCTGCGCGCGGTCTCCCAGGTCTTCGAGGACTTCCGGTACGAGCGTGCGCTCACCGGCGCCGACGGCCGCGACCACGCGCTGGTCTTCCGCGCACGCGTGGGCGACCGGGAACTGACCGGCTGCGACTTCCTGCACGTGAACGAGGAGGGACTGATCGACGAGTTCACGGTCATGGTGCGCCCGCTCTCGGGCGCCCAGGCACTGGCCGAGGCCATGGGCGCCCGGTTCGACCGGATCGTCGAGGACGCCGAGGCCCGCTCGACCGGGACGGGCGTCAGCCCTTGAGCTGCCTCAGCGTGGCCTTGGTGTCCGTCTTCAGCCAGTCGGACACATCGGTGAGCGCGGGCGGCGTCTTGTCCCGGTCGTAGGAGGTGAGATAGGCGCTGTAGCTCATCGTGTACGTCACCCAGCCGTCGCGCACGGCGAGCGTGGCGTAGCGGGAGCCGCTGGACGAGCCGCTCGTGGTGTCCTGGCTGACCAGGTAGGCCTCGTCGCCGATGCCCTTGACCGGGTTGACGTCGTAACCCGAGTGGCTGTCGCCGTAGTTCTTCCAGGTGGCGGTGAACTCCGGCCCCGGGTCGGTCTTCTGGTGCAGGTCCACCTGGACGGACAGATAGGCGTCCGCGTACGAGGACCCCGTCTTCTTCAGGCTCAGGCTGCAGTAACTCTCGTCCAGCGCCTTGTCCTTGAGGGAGCTGTGCGTCGGCGAGGAGTCACCCTGCGGGTACTCGTCCTTGAACGACGAGTAGTCCACGCTCGAGCACATGTTGGACGGCGCCGCATAGCCGCGCAGGTCCGCGCTGTCCCCCTTGCCGCCGATCAGGAACACCCCGGCTGCCCACGCCCCGGAGGCGACGACCGCGCCGACCACGGCCCACAGCACCGCCCGTCCGGCACCACCGCCGCCGCCGGAGGGCGGGACCGGCACGGCACCGTACTGGGGCGGCTGCGCGTAGGGGTTGCCCGGCGGGGGCTGGGCGGGCAGGCCCACCTGGGTGGGCTGCGCGTAGAAGTTCCCCGGCGGAGGAGACTGCGGGCTCGGGTAGGGGTAGGCCGTCGGCTGCGGCGGGACCGCCGGTTGCTGCGCGGGCTGGCCGGCCGGCTGCTGAGGCTGCGGTGGCGTGGACATGTCGTGACGATAGTGGATGGTTGGCGGGCAAGTCCCCTGACGTCCGGAATCGTTATGGTTTGGGGACGGCTGATACGAAGCCAAGACGGACGGCTCAGTCGCCCACGTGGAACGAGCCCGACCGTAGGCGCCGGTGGGAGCCGACCGGCGAGGCCTCCCGCCTCAACTCACGTCCAGGACCGCCTTTCCCCGCAGATTCCGGCTCGCCAGCGCCTCGGCCGCGTCGGCGATCTTCTCCCAGGGCCCGCGCCAGCCGACGGGCACCCGCAGCTTCCCGGCGGCCACCAGGGCGAGCAGTCGCCGCAACTGCGCCCGCCGGTCGGTGAGTCCGCCGCCGTTGTAGACCGACACGATGGCCTTCGGGGTGACGGAGCCCAGCGTGGATCCCACGGGCAGCACGGCCGCACGCCCGGCGGCCCAGCCGACACTCTGCAGGTTGCCGTCGGGCGCCAACAGGGTGTATCCGGCGGCGAGTTGCTCTCCGCCCACGGTGTCGATCACGACGTCGACCTGTTCCGTCACGGCGTCGGCCGCGGCTACGACCTCGTCGGCCCCCAGCCCGGCGACCCACTGTGCGCCCGGCCCGGAGGCGGCGACGCCGATGACGTACGCCCCGCCGAGGGCGGCGAGTTGGACGGCGAACCCGCCGACGCCGCCGGACGCCCCGGTCACCAGGACGCGGCGGCCGAGCAACGGCCCCGCCTGTTCGAGCGCGCGCAGCGCGGTGCCCGCTGCCACCGGCAGGGTGGCGGCCTCGCCGAGATCGACACCGCCCGGCACCCCGGCCACGTCGATGACGTCCATGGCGCGCAGCGCCCCGAACCCGCCGCCCTCCGCGAACCCCACGACCCGGCTGCCCACCGCCGGTCCGCTCCCGTCGGCCGCGGCGGCCACCACGACACCGGCGGCGTCGAAGCCGAGCACCGCACCGGGTTCGGCCGAACGGGCGAAGTACAGCTCGGCCGCGTTGAGGGACGTGTGCCGTACCTCCACCACAACCTGGCCGGGACCGGGGACGGGATCCGGCGCCTGCCCGAGCCGCAGCCCGCCCGGTGCCCCGGGGTCGACGATCAGTGCGCGCATGGGCCTGCCTGCCTCTCTTCCCGGCACGGGAATAGGTCACGCACACGACGTGTTGACGTGATCGCAGCGGTAGCCTTCCATCGAGTGGTACCGTGCCGTCAGCACTTGAGTACGCCCCCTTGTGGGCGCCGGTGCCAGTTTCTCCTCTCCGCGCTGATCTGTCCGTCGTTTTCCGACACAGGCGCGTCAGTTTTTCAGCACCGCCCCGGCTCGGTCCGAGGTGACGTTTCCGCCGCCCGGAGGCACGTACGCCCTCCCGTTTCCGCGGCTCCTTCCCCCCTTCCTCAGGTCTTCCGTCCGCGAAAGGACCATCGATGACCACCACACTCGAACCCCCTCACGTACAGCAGCAGGTCCCGGCCGCCCGCCTCGTCACCGGTGTCCTCGACATCGACGGGCACGGGAAGGGGCACCTGCGAGCCATGGACTGCCTGCCCTCCCCCGCCGACCCCCAGGTTTCCCCGGCGCTGATCCGCCGTCACGGCCTGCGCAAGGGCGACCTCGTCGAAGGCGTCCGCGGGGCGCAGCGCGCCCTGACCGAGGTCACCCGTGTCAACGGGCGCGACCCGGAGGGTCTCCGGGACCGCCGCCGCTTCCGGGACCTGACCCCGCTCCACCCGCACGAGCGGATCCGCCTCGAACACCCGGCGGCCGGCCTGGCCGGACGCGTCACCGACCTGTTCGCGCCGGTCGGCAAGGGCCAGCGTGGGCTGATCGTGGCCCCGCCGAAGAGCGGCAAGACCGTGCTGCTCCAGCAACTCGCCGCGGCCGTGGCCGGCAACCACCCCGAATGCCGGCTGATGGTCCTCCTGCTGGACGAGCGTCCCGAGGAGGTCACCGAGATGCGCCGCTCGGTGCGCGGCGAGGTGTACGCCTCCACCTTCGACCGGACGCCCAAGGAGCACATCGCCCTCGCGGAACTGGTCGTCGAGCGGGCCAAGCGGCTCGTCGAGGACGGCGAGGACGTCGTCATCCTCCTGGACTCCCTGACCCGGCTGTGCCGGGCCCACAACAACGCCGCGGCCGCCGGCGGACGCACGCTGAGCGGCGGTGTCGACGCGGGCGCGCTGATCGGCCCCAAGCGGTTCTTCGGCGCCGCCCGCCAGGCCGAGGAGGGCGGCTCGCTCACCGTCCTCGCCACCGTGCTGGTGGACACCGGCTCCCGTGCCGACGGCTACTTCTTCGAGGAGCTGAAGAGCACGGGCAACATGGAACTCCGCATGGACCGGGAACTCGCCGCCCGCCGCCTCTTCCCGGCCGTGGACATCGACCCCACCGGCACCCGCCGCGAGGAACTCCTGCTCACCCCGGCCGAGTTGACGGCCACCCGGGGCCTGCGCCGGGCGCTGCGCTCCCGGGAGGGCGGACCGGCCGCCCTGGAGACGCTGCTGGAGCGGATGCGGGAGACTCCCGACAACGCCACGTTCCTGCGCCGCGTCCAGCCGACCCTGCCCACGGAGTGAACGGCGCCGTGCCGCTGCGGAGTGCGGCATCCGGGTTGCTCCCGTGGGCCGTCCGGCCCGGGCAGCGAGCCGCGCACCCCCTCCCCTTCCTACGTTGCTCGTATGATCACCGGATTCTCTCGTCGGGCGGCCGTGTCAGCCTGTTCCCTGTGTGTGGCGAGCGCGCTGGCGCTCGCCCCGGCCGCGGCGGCGACCGGACACCGTGCGGGGGATCCCGCACCGCCCGGGCCGCGGGCGGCGGTGCCGCAGCCGTCCCTGCTCTACCGCTCCGGCACGCAGGTGCGGCCACATCGCGGTGCGCCCGGGCTGCCGGACGTCTCCGCGCTGTCCTGGCTGGTCGCCGACGCCGGCAGCGGCGAGGTGCTGGCCGCGGGCGACGCACACCGCAGGCTGCCGCCGGCGAGCACCCTGAAGACGCTGTTCGCCCTCACCGTGCTGCCCTCCCTGCCCGCGGACCGGCGGCACACCGTCCGGTACGAGGAGTTGGAGGACGTCGGCGAGGGCAGCAGTCTGGTCGGCGTCGAGGAGGGCCACACCTACCAGGTGTCCGATCTGTGGCGCGGGGTCTTCCTCAGCTCCGGCAACGACGCCGTGCATGTGCTCGCCTCTCTCGGCGGGGGCTGGCACGCCACGGCCGCCCGGATGCAGTCCAAGGCCCGTTCGCTCGGCGCCCTGGACACCCACGTCGTCTCTCCCGACGGCTACGACACCCCCGGCCAGGTGTCCTCGGCGTACGACCTGGCGGTGTTCGGCCGGGCCGGGCTGCACAACCCGGACTTCGCCCGGTACTGCTCCACGGCCGTGGCCCGGTTCCCCGGTGACGGGTCGTCGTACCCGATCGAGAACACCAACCGGCTGCTGACCGGCGAGGACGGCGTGGACCCGTACCCGGGGCTGATCGGCATCAAGAACGGCTACACCAGCAACGCGGGCAACACCCTCGTCGCCGCGGCACGCCGGGGCGGCCGCACCCTCGTGGTGACGGTGATGAACCCTCAGGCGGGCGGCGGGTTCACCGTGTACGACGAGGCCCGCGAGCTGCTCGACTGGGGTTTCGAGGCGGCCGGTCTGGTGGATCCGGTGGGCTCCCTGGACGCGCTGCGCGCCCGGTCGAAGTCCGCATCGGCCGGCGTACCCGTCGCGGCGGCCGCCTCCCCGGCACCGGACGACGACTCGGACTGGTCGCGGACCGCCACCGTCGCGGGTCTCGCCGCACTCGGCGCGGGAGCCGTGTCGTTGGCGCTGCGGGCCAAGGGCGGCCGGGCCGCGGACGACTGACCGGCCGGCAGGCCCAGCAGCAGGCCCAGTGTGATCCAGGTGTAGATGTTGCTGCCGAGGAAGCCGTCGATGCCGGAGGCGTCGTCGAACCAGAGCCACACCACGCTGGTGCACAGCACCGCGTACAGGGCGCCCGCGATCCGGGGGTGACCGGCGCGCGCCAGCACCGCGAAGGACGGCAGCAGCCACACCAGGTGGTGCACCCAGGTGATCGGGCTGATCAGGCAGGCCGTCGCCCCGGTGAGGGCGAAGGCCGCCGCCCGGTCGCCCGCCGTCAGCGCCCGGCGGGTCCGTGCCGCCCACACGCACAGCACCAGCAGGGCCGCCACGGCCCACAGCGCGCGGCCCGGCTCGCCGAGCCGGGCGAGGACGCCCTGCAGCGACTGGTTCGAGACGTAGTCGAGGCGGCCGACCCGGCCGGTGTCCCACAGCGCCTCGGTCCAGTAGAAGCGGGACGCGCCCGGGTCGGCCCAGGCGGCAAGCCCGGTCGCCGCGAGGGCCACCGCGGTCGCCACCCCGGCCGACCGCCGGCGTCCGGCGAGCAGCAGCAGGCCGATGAAGAGGGCGGGCGTGAGCTTCACCGCGGCGGCGAGCCCGATGCCGGCGCCCGCCCAGCGGCCCCTTCCGGTCGCCAGCAGCCAGGAGTCGCCGAGGACCAGGGCGAGCAGCACCAGGTTCACCTGGCCGAAGCTGAAGGTGTCCCGCAGCGGCTCGAACAGTGCGAGCCCACACAGGGCCAGCGACCAGCGGTACCAGCCGTGACGCTGCCGGCCGGGCCCGGCCAGGATCCGCAGGACCACCGCGAGCGCGGCCAGGTTCACCAGCAGGGAGGCCGCGATCGCGGTGTGCCGTCCCATGCCCGCCAGCGGCAGCATGGCGAGCGCGGCGAACGGCGGATACGTGAAGCCGTACGCCGTCCCCGGCACGTGGTAGTCGTAGATCCGGCCGCCGTGGTGCACCCAGGTGTGCACGGTCCCGTAGTAGACGCGCAGGTCGAAGAAGTCCCGCAGCAGCGGCACGGTCGCCGTGAACGCGGTCACCGCGGCGGCCA
This sequence comes from Streptomyces cellostaticus, assembly GCF_001513965.1. Lineage (GTDB taxonomy): Bacteria > Actinomycetota > Actinomycetes > Streptomycetales > Streptomycetaceae > Streptomyces > Streptomyces cellostaticus. Next base: position 230,586 of record NZ_KQ948021.1, read on the forward strand.
GGGTCAGTACGAGCAGGGCCCGGCCCCGGTCCGTGCGCGGCGGCGACAGGTTGGTCATGCCGTACGTCCCGGTGCCGGGGTCTGGGCCGCGAGGTGCGCCTGCCACAGGACGACCACGCCGAGCACCCCGCCGCAGACCGCGAGGACCAGCTGGCCGAGGTCCGCGGGGCCGCCGCTGGGCAGTACGGCGAGGGCGAGGACGCCGGCCAGGGCGGCCACCCGGTGCCGTACCGAGGTGCTGGGCGCTGCGGCCGCTATGAGGAACAGGCCCCACAGCACGTACCAGGGGCGGATCGCCGGGCCGAAGACGGCCACCACCAGCAGGCTCAGGCCGAGGGCGTACACCGGCCGCGGGCGCAGCCGGAGCCATATCAGCAGCACGGCCAGGGCGGTGACCGCGAGGCCGAGCAGGTGCCAGGCCGGTACGGCCAGCGGGGCCAGACCGCTGCCGAGGTGGTCGAGGAGGGCGCCGGTGGCGCGGCCCAGCAGGCTGGTCAGGGCCCAGTTGTGCGGGGAGACGGGCGTGTCCAGGGCGCGGATCCAGCCGTATCCCGTGCCCGCCAGGGCGGTCGCGGTGACCGTGGTCGCGGCGGAGGCGGCCGCCGTCGTCACGGTGGCCCGCAGCGGGCGGCGGCCGGAGCGGACCTGCAGGGCCACGACCGCGAGCAGGCCGAGCGCGGCGGGCGCCTTGACCAGGGCGGCCAGCGTGACGAGCACCGCCCCGAGGACGGGCCACCGGCCGAGTGCGGCGACCAGCCCGAGCCCCAGCAGACCGAGCATGATCGCGTCGTTGTGGGCGCCCGCGACCAGGTGCAGCAGGACGAGCGGGTTGAGTGCGCCGAGCCACAGCGCGGCGGCCGGGTCGGCGCCGCTGTGCCGGGCCAGGCGGGGCAGCGCCGCCGCCATCAGGGCCACGCCGAGCAGGGCGAGCAGGCGCATGCCGAGGAGACCGGCGGGGAGCTGACCGCGGGTCAGGCCCGACAGAGCGGAGGCCAGGGCCAGAAAGGCGGGGCCGTACGGGGCTGCCGTGTGCTGCCACACCGGGGCCACCTCGTCGGCCAGCGGGCCGCCGAGCCGGTCGGGACCGTGGGTGTATACGTCCATGTGGGCGTCGACCATGGCGCCCTGGGCGAGGTAGCTGTAGACGTCCCGGCTGAACAGCGGGGGCGCGAGCAGCAGCGGGGTCGCCCAGACGGCCAGGACCAGCAGCAGGGCGCGCGGGGTCGGCGGGTGCGGACCGCGCACCAGACGGCCGAGCAGCACCCAGGCCGCTATCAGCAGCACCACACCGCAGTAGACCCCGACCAGCCCGAGCGCGGCCTGCGCGGAGGCGGGGGCGAGGAGGTCCTGTACGGGCAGCGCACCGGCCGTCTCACCGCCCAGCGCGAGGAAGGCGGTACCGGCCAGCCCGAGCACCTGGCAGCGGCGGAGATCGACGGGAAAAGCCATGGCCAACACTGGGTCAGCGTGGCAACGAGGGGTGTCTATCTGGCGACGTGGGGCCCTCCTGGCGGGGGCCGATGTGTGACTGGTGAGTGGTCGGTGGCGGTGGTTTGCACACGGCGGGTGCGTGGGGGCTTGTCGCGCCCGCGCGGCGGAGCCGCATGTCGACACAGCCCCGCGCCCCTGTTGTGCGCATCCCTTGTTTCGAAGTGCCCTAGAACACCGAAAGGCCCGTCAGCGTCGTGAACCTGTCCAGAGCCGCCACCCCCGCCACCGAGTTGCCGCGCTCGTCCAGCCCCGGGCTCCACACGCACAGCGTGCAGCGGCCCGGGACGACCGCGATGATGCCGCCGCCGACACCGCTCTTGCCGGGCAGGCCGACACGGTAGGCGAAGTCGCCGGCCGCGTCGTAGGTGCCGCAGGTCAGCATCACGGCGTTGACCTGCTTGGCCTGGCTGCGGGTGAGCAGCCGGGTGCCGTCGGCGCGGATGCCGTGCCGGGCCAGGAAGGACGTGGCGAGCGCCAGGTCGGCGCAGGAGGCCGCGATGGAGCACTGCCGGAAGTACTGGTCGAGCAGGACCGGCACGGGGTTGTCGATGTTGCCGTAGGACGCCATGAAATGGGCGAGGGCGGCGTTGCGGTCGCCGTGTGCGGTCTCGGAGGCGGCGACCTCCTTGTCGAAGCCCAGGGACGGGTTGCCGCTCTCGGCGCGCAGGAAGGCCAGCAGTTCCCCGGCCGCGTCCCCGGTACGGGTCTGGAGACGGTCGGTGACCACGAGCGCGCCCGCGTTGATGAAAGGATTCCGCGGAATGCCGTTCTCGTACTCCAGCTGCACCAGGGAGTTGAACGGGTTGCCGGAGGGCTCACGCCCCACGTGCTCCCAGAGTTCGTCGCCCTCGCGGGCCAGGTCCAGGGCGAGCGTGAAGACCTTGGTGATGGACTGCGTGGAGAAGGGCTGCCGCCAGTCCCCCACCCCGTACACCGTGCCGTCCAGCTCGGCCACGGCCATGCCGAAGCTGCGCGGATCACGCGCCGCGAGCGCCGGGATGTAGTCGGCGGACCGGCCGCGTCCCGGGGTGCGGTCGAGCTCCGCCATGATGCGGTCGAGGACCGGTTGGAACTGCGAGGACATGAGCGTCATCATGCCGCACCCCTGTCTTCCGGGCGCCCCGGGGTCGTCGTTCGGCCCCCGTTCGCGGCAGCGGCAGGACGCCAATCAGGCATGTCTTGAACCGAACTCCGCGTGCTGGCCCGACGATCACCGCTGCGCGCGTCAGGGTGACTTCCACGGTCTCCGCGGACCGGAGGCCGTGCGGTCATCGAGAGACAGGAGCGATCTTGCGCCGGCGGATCGACTACCGGGTGGGCCTGAGCGCAACGGCGTTGCTGCTGGTCGCATGCAGCATGCCCGCCCCGCATGTTCCCGTGCTGGAGAACCGGCAGGGAGGACGTACGTTCTATCTCAGTCCGGACGGTGCCGACAAGGACGACGGCCGCACCCCGCAGACCGCCTGGCGCACGCTGCGACGGGCCGACGCCGTGCGGCTGAAGCCGGGCGACCGTCTGCTGCTGAAGGGCGGCGCGCGGTTCCCCGGCACCCTGAGCATCGGCCCGGGCGACGCCGGGAACGCCCGCAGTCCCGTCGTGATCGATTCCTACGGAGCGGGTCGTGCGGTGATCACGGCCGAAGGCACCCGTGGCATCGAGGTGTACAACACGAGCGGGATCGTCATCCGCAATCTGGTCCTCGCGGGGAACGGCACGTCCTACCGGTCGCAGGACGGCATCGGCATCGTCAGCGACCTGCCCGGGAAGCGGAAACTGCCGTACGTCCGGGTCACCGGCGTCGACGTGTCGGGCTTCCGCAACGGCATCCGGCTGCACGGCGGCCGCGAGGGGTCCGGCTTCCGGGACGTGGTGATCGACGACTGTGCGGTGCACGGCAACAGGGACGCCGGTCTCGTGTCTGACGGCCCCGCCTTCCACCCGGGGGCGCCCGTGTACGCGCACGAGCAGGTGAAGGTCTCGAAGGTGGCGGCGTTCAGGAACGACGGGGACCCGAAGGCATCCGGCCACAACACCGGCAGCGGCATCGTCCTCGGCAGCGTCCGCGGCGGTGTGGTGGAGGGATCGGACGCCCACGACAACGGGGCGTCGTCCTCGCCGGACGCCATGGAGGGCCCGGAGGGCATCTGGACGTACGACTCGACGCGGATCGTCCTGCAGCGCAACGTCGCCCACGACAACCACACCGGGTCCCGTGCAGACGGCGGCGGGTTCGATCTGGACAACAACGTGTCCTACTCGCTGATGCAGTACAACCTGTCCTACGGCAACGACGGCGCGGGCTTCCTGGCGTTCTCCGCCGTCCCGAACAAGGCCCACACGGACAACACGATCCGCTACAACATCAGCCGGGACAACGCCCGCAAGCTCCAGGACTACGGCGGCATCGTGCTGATCGGATCGCGGATCAGCAACCTCGCGATCTACCAGAACACGGTGCTGGCCAGGGCGAACGGCACCGTCCGGGCCCCCGCGCTGCGGCTGCGGCCCCACCTCGGCGCGGTCTCGGTGCGCAACAACGTGTTCGTCACCGACGGCTCCCCCGTGGTGGTGGCCCAGGACGCCTTCGGCACCTCACAGGTGGAGATGCAGGGCAACGACTACCACAGCCCGAGGAGTCTGAGCCTGCAGTGGGGCGAGAGCTGGTACTCCGAGCTGGCCGCCTGGCGGAACGCGACGGGCCAGGAGACGCAGGGCCCGCGGGCCACCGGAACCAGTGCCGACCCGTGCCTGGCCGACGTCCCGCCGCCCGCGAACGGTCCCGGTCCGCACGGGAGCGGCCCGGCGCGGGGCGCACTGGCCTCCCAGTGCGCCCAGGCGCTGGCCGGGGCCGCGGTGGACCTGCGGACCGTGGGCATCGACCCCGGTCCGGTGGACTACTTCGGAAGACCGCTGAGCGGGTCCCCGGGCTTGGGTGCCGTGCAGGTCGCGCCGAAGGCCTGAGGGACCGTCACCCGGAAGGCGTCGCCCTGACCCGGCTGCGGCACATGCACGGGTCGTCCGAGGGCGCGGACGTGCCAGCCGGCCGCATGCCAGGCCGTCCGGTCCAGGGCGTTGCGCGCGTCGAGCACGCGTGGCGTGCGGACCACCTCCGCCAGCTCCGCCGGGTCGAGTGCGCGGTACTGACGCCACTCGGTCAGGTGCAGCACCAGCTCCGCGTCCCGGCATGCCGCCATGACGTCGGTGCAGTACACGGGGCCGGGCAGCGCGGTCCGCGCGTTGTCGATGCCCTCCGGGTCGTGCACCCGGACGTCGGCGCCCTCGGCGGCGATCTGCGCGGTGACGGCCAGCGCCGGGGAGTCCCGCACGTCGTCGCTGTCCGGCTTGAAGGTGGCACCAAGCACGGCGACCTGCCGTCCGGCGAAGGTGCCGCCCACGAGATGACGGGCGAGGTCGACCGTCCGCCGGCGCTGCCGGTCGTTGATCCGGTCGATCTGGCGCAGGAACGACACGGCCTCCCCGACGTCCAGTTCCTCGGCCCGGGCGAGGAAGGCACGGATGTCCTTGGGCAAGCAGCCACCGCCGAACCCGAGGCCGGCCGACAGGAACCGGCGTCCGATGCGCGCATCGTGACCGAGGGCGTCGGCGAGCGTCACCACATCGGCACCCGAGGCGTCGCACACCTCGGCCATCGCGTTGATGAACGAGATCTTCGTCGCCAGGAAGGAGTTGGCGGCGACCTTCACCAGTTCCGCGGTGGCCGGATCGGTGCCGACGTAGGTGACACCGGCCCGCAGCATCGGCTCGTACACGCTGCGCAGCAGCTGATCGGCGTGGGGCGCGGCGGTCCCCACCACCAGCCGGTCGGGGCGCAGCGTGTCCTGGACGGCGAATCCCTCCCGCAGGAACTCCGGGTTCCAGGCGACCTGGGCCTCGACGCCGGGCCGGACCCGCGCGGCCACCCTGCGGCTGAGCGACCGCGTGGTGCCGACCGGCACGGTCGACTTGCCGACGATCAGGCTGTCGCGGGTCAGGAGCGGTGCCAGGCCGTCGACAACTGCCTCGACATGGCTCAGGTCGGCGGCGAGGGAGTCGGGGCGCTGCGGTGTGCCGACACACACGAAGTGCAGGTCGGCGAAGTCGGCCGCCTCCTTCAGGGAGGTGGTGAAGCGCAATCGGCCGGCCTCGGTGTTCCTGGCGAGGATCTCCGGCAGGCCCGGTTCGAAGAACGGTGCCCGGCCCGCCGCCAGGGCTGCGATCTTCCCGGCGTCGGTGTCGACGCCGAGGACCTCGTGTCCGATGTCCGCCATGCACGCGGCGTGCACGGCTCCGAGGTATCCCGTACCGATGACGGTCAGCCGCATGGGGATTCTCCTGTCGTGGGCCCGCCGACGTCACGAGGCCGGCGGGAGTAGCCGTCGGGGTTGAGTTCCTGGAACCGCCAGGCGTCACGGCACATGGCGGTGAGGTCACGGGTGGTGGTCCAGTCCCAGGCCGCGGCCACCGCGCTCGCGTCGGCGACGAGCGCGGCAACGTCACCCGCTCTGCGGTCGACGACCCGGTAGGGCACCGGGCGCCCGCTCACCTCGCCGAAGGCGGAGACGAGCTGGAGCACGGAGGTGCCGGTGCCCGTGCCGAGGTTGAACACCTGCATTCCGGCGCGGTCGTCCAGATGCCCGACGGCCACCCGGTGTCCCTCGGCGACGTCCATGACGTGGAGGTAGTCCCGCACTCCGGTGCCGTCGGGCGTGGGGTAGTCGTCGCCGAAGACGCTCAGCTGCTCGCGGCGGCCCACGGCGACCTGCGCGACGTACGGCATGAGGTTGCCGGGGACGCCGCGCGGGTCCTCGCCGAGCAGACCGCTCGGGTGGGCTCCGACCGGGTTGAAGTAGCGCAGGGCGAGCACCTTCATCTCCGCGAGGTGGGTGCACACGTCCTGGAGGATCCGCTCGCACATCAGCTTGGTGTGGGCGTACGGGTTCGTGGGCGCCACCGGGCTCTGCTCGGTCAGCGGAACCGTCCTTGCGTCGCCGTAGACGGAGCAGGACGAGGAGAACACCAGGCGGTGGACCTGGTGCTCGTGCATGACCGACAGCAGGGCGCAGGTGCCGCCGACGTTCGTGTCGTAGTACTCGACGGGCCGGGCCACCGACTCCCCGACCGCCTTGTGCGCCGCGAAGTGGATGACCGCGTCCACCGGGTGGGAGGCGAACACCTCGGAGAGGGCCTTCCGGTCGCGCACGTCGATCTGGTGGGCGGCGGCGAGCGGCCGTCCCGCGATCTTGGCGATGCGGTCCAGTGCCCGGGGAGAGCTGTTGACGTGGTTGTCCACGACGACGACCTCATAGCCGTGGTCGAGCAGTTCGACGCAGGTGTGGCTGCCGATGAAACCGGCGCCGCCGGTCACCAGGACCGTTTCGGGCATGGGGATACCTCGCTTCGTCAGACAGCGCGGGGGTCAGCCCGCGATGAATCCGCGTACATAGGTGGGGAACAGCAGCAGCGCCCAGGCCAGTGGAAGGAGCGCGACGAGCCCGGTGGTCAGCGGCAGGGCGGCGGTTCGCAGGGCCCGGCGAAGGCCGACGCCCGCGGACCGGGAGGTCTCGCGGATGTGCAGGGCACCCACCGCGAGCGTCACCATCGCGTAGGACAGGGACCCCAGGAGGCAGAGGAACACATAGCCGACCGCGGGTCCGGTCAGTTCCCCGATGACGGCCGCGCCGGACAGTACGACCGTGATCAGGAGGTAGGGGAGCATCAGGCGCAGCGGCAGCGGCTCCATGCCGTCACGGGTCTTGGGCGTCACCTTGAAGACGACCTTCTTCGGCCGCAGGCGCTGCACCAGTGCGGCCGTGACTCCCCATGCCACATACGGCCAGCGGGTCAGCCCGAACAGCCACCCCTCCCAGCTCAGCAGCGGCGCGTCGGCGGGCCGCAGCAGTCCGCGCCGCCGCAGCAGCATCGTGAGCAGGACCAGGAAGAACGACATGGACCAGAAGTGCAGGAGGAACGCCGCATAGTTGACGTTGATCCACGGGATGCCCGTGATCGCGGCCACCGGGGGCAGCAGCAGTCCGCCGGTCGTGGTCAGGGCCAGCAGGGGGTAGTACGAGAGGGCGAAGGCGAACCGCAGCCGCAGTCGGCCGGGCATCCGCCGCAGATGCTTGGGGAGCATGCCGAGCAGCATCGCCATCAGGCTCCGCGACCACTGGAACTCCTGGGTGACCATCGCGGCGAAGGTGAGCGGGCCGTCGCCGTGCGCCTCGGCGTCGATGGCGAACGCGCCCTGCCATCCGGCCGAGTTCAGCAGGAAGGTGGTCGAGAAGTCCTCGGCCAGCTCGGGTCCGAGCCCGCCGATGTCCCGCAGGGCATGGGTCCGCACGGTGTAGTGGGAACCGATGCACAGCGGGGCCAGGCCGTCGCAGTGGCCGAGCTGCATCGGGCCGTGAAAGGTGGCCTCGCGGTGCAGCCGTCCGCGGGCCGACCACGACGTGCGGGCGTTGGCGTCGCACACGCTGGGGGCGGCCACATAGCCGACCGCCGGATCGGCGAACGGCCGGACCATTTCCCTCAGGTAGCCGGGCCGGGGCACGTGGTCGACGTCGAGCTGGGCCACCACGTCGTAGTCGCGGTAACCCCAGTGGTCGTAGAAGTGCGCGAGGTTGCCCTCCTTGCACCGGGTGCGGCGGGGCCAGACGTCCCGGTGGTAGGCGGCGACACCGCGCCGGCAGGAGACACGCACGCCGTGGGCCGCGCACCAGTCCAGGAGCTCCCGGTCCGGGTCCTCGTCGCACAGCCAGACGTCGTAGGGGTGCGGGAAATCCTGGCGCAGCATCGCGCTCAGGGTGGTGCGCGCGACCTCGGCGGGCTCGGAGGGGGCCCGGGTCACCACGAACGCCGTGCGCAGCCAGGGCACTTCGACGGCGGGGTCGAAGACTCGCAGGCGCAGCACCACGACGACGAAGTACATCGGCAGCAGGGACAGATACAGCAGCAGCGCGCTGTTCACCGCGAAGCCCGTCCAGCCGGCCCGGTGCTCCGGACGCACCCACCACTCCCAGAACCACACGAGAGCGGCCAGCCAGCACACCGCGAGCAGCGCCACGGTGACCCGGTCCGCCGTGCGCAGCCGGGGAATCCAGGAGGTGGGCGCCGGTGCGAGCGATCTGCGCGGAAGGCCGAACACGGGTCCGTCGGCCGGCGCGTCGATGACGTTGCCCGACGACAGGGTCCACAGGTGGGTTCTCAGCTCCGCTTCGGTGTCCGGCGGCGGACCCGTGTCGAGGGCGGCGGGTGTCGCGAGGCGGGGATCCGTCTGGGTCACGATGCCACGGGGGTCGCACCGGACCGGCGGGGCCGCGCGGCGACCACGCCGTCCTGCTGCCCGCCCCGGATCGCCGCGAGCGCGGCGGCGACATCACCGGGCCGGTCGTCGAACCAGCGCACCGTGCGGCGCAGTCCGTCCTCGATGTCCACCTCGGGGACCCAGCCGAGACGTTCCGAGGCCCGGGCGATCGCCGGCCGACGGCGGGTGGGGTCGTCCACGGGCAGCGGATGGAACTCGACCTCGGCCCGGGAGCCCGTCAGGCCGAGAACGAGGTGGGCCAGTTCGAGTACCGTCAGTTCGACGGGATTTCCGAGATTCACCGGTCCGGGTTCGTCACGGTCCAGCATGGCGACGATTCCGCGCACCAGGTCGTCCACATAGCAGAAACTGCGTGTCTGCTTTCCGTCGCCGTAGACGGTCAAGGGCTCACCGGCCAGGGCCTGGACCACGAAACTGGAGACGACCCGCCCGTCGTGCGGACGCATGCGCGGACCATAGGTGTTGAAGATCCGGACGATTCCGGTGTTCGTTCCGCGATGTGTCCGGTAGGCCTGCGTCAGTGCCTCGGCGAACCTCTTCGCCTCGTCGTAGACGCTGCGCGGTCCGATCGGATTCACATGCCCCCAGTACGTCTCCTCCTGAGGATGCACCTCGGGGTCCCCGTACACCTCGCTCGTGGAGGCGAGTACGAAGCGCGCGTCGTGCCGGGTGGCGAGCCGGAGCGCGTTCTCCGTGCCGCGGCTGCCCACGGCCAGCGTCTGAAGCGGACGTCCGAGGTAGTCGGGGGGCGAGGCGGGGCTGGCCAGGTGAGCCACCGCGTCCACGGTGCCCCGCACATCGGCTGAACGGCTGACGTCCCCGCGGACGAGTTCGAAGGCCGGATTCCCGAGAAAGGCGGCGATGTTCGCAGGGTCGCCGGTGGAGAAGTCGTCCAGACAGACGACCTCGTCACCGCGCCGAAGGAGGGCCTCGCAGAGATGCGAGCCGAGAAACCCACCGCCACCTGTAACGGCCACACGCATGAATTCTCCCGGATTCACCGAAGGGACTCCGTCACTCCGCCCGGCACAGGGCGGGGAGGGCCGTTTGCCAGGACAGGAGGCGGCCTTTGCCGAGGCCGCGAATTCACCATATGTGCGTTAGTAGCACTGTCCGGAGAATGGCGAGTTGTACTGCGCCGATCAGCCGGTAGCGCCCGACGGGTAAAACGCGTTGTGCGGTCCCGCCACAGCCGGGATGCGCCGGGTGCGGGGGCGTCCGCGGGGTTTCATCCCTGGGTATGACGGCACCCGCGTGTCGGCCCGGTCCGGAGCACCGGACCGGGCGGCACGCGGGTGCCGTTCCGTCAGATCGCGGGCGCCGCTCCGCTGCCCGCGAGCACCTCCGGTCGGAGCAGGTCCGTCAGCCGTTCGGCGGGCAGCAGACCCTTCTCCAGGACCAGTTCGGCCACGCCCCGGCCGGTGGCGAGGGCCTCCTTGGCGATATCGGTGGCGGCCGTGTACCCGATGTGCGGGTTCAGCGCGGTGACCAGGCCGATGGAGTTCTCGACAGTGGCGCGCAGCCGCTCGGTGTTGGCGGTGATGCCGTCCACGCACCGCGCGGCGAGCGTGAGGCAGGCGCGCTGCAGGTGCGTGATGCTCTCCGACAAGGAGTGCAGGATGATCGGCTCGAAGGCGTTGAGCTGGAGCTGTCCGGCCTCGGCCGCCATGGTGATGGCGACGTCGTTGCCGATCACCTCGAAGGCGACCTGGTTGACGACCTCGGGGATCACCGGGTTCACCTTGCCCGGCATGATCGACGAACCGGCCTGCACCGGCGGCAGGTTGATCTCGCCGAGACCGGCACGCGGACCGGAGGAGAGCAGCCGCAGGTCGTTGCAGCTCTTGGAGAGCTTGACCGCGATCCGCTTGAGCACGCCGGACATCTGGACGAAGGCACCGCAGTCCTGGGTGGCCTCGACCAGGTTGGCCGCGGTGACCAGGGGCAGCCCGGTGATGTCGGCGAGGTGCCGGCGGGCGGCCTCGGTGTAACCGGCCGGGGCGTTGAGGCCGGTGCCGATGGCCGTGGCGCCCAGGTTGATCTCGTGGATCAGCTCGACGGCCTCGGCGAGACGGCTGCGGTCCTCGTCCAGCATCACGGCGAACGTCGAGAACTCCTGGCCAAGGGTCATCGGCACGGCGTCCTGGAGCTGGGTGCGGCCCATCTTCAGCACGTCGCGGAACTCGACGGCCTTGCGGGCGAAGGCGTCCTGGAGGACGGCCATCGCCTTGAGCAGGCCGCGCACCGCGAACACCGTCGCGACCTTGACGGCGGTCGGGTAGACGTCGTTGGTGGACTGGCCGAGGTTGACGTCCTCGTTGGGGTGCAGGTGCGCGTACTGCCCCTTGGCGTACCCGAGCAGCTCCAGCGCGCGGTTGGCCACGACCTCGTTGGCGTTCATGTTGGTGGACGTGCCGGCGCCGCCCTGAATGACGTCCACGACGAACTGGTCGTGCAGCTCGCCGGCGCGAATCTCCCGGCACGCGGCGACGATCGCGTCCGCCTTCTCCGGCGCCAGCAGGCCGAGTTCCGCGTTGGCGAGAGCGGCGGCTTCCTTGACGGCGGCCAGGGCGTCGATCAGGTGCGGGTAGGCGGAGATCGGGGTGCCGGTGATGGGGAAGTTCTCCGTCGCGCGCAGGGTGTGGACACCCCAGTACGCGTCGGCGGGGACGTCGCGGTCCCCGAGCAGGTCGTGTTCGCTTCGGGTGGCGGCGGTCATGAGGGTGCGGCCTCTTTCTGAGGTACGGAGGTGAAAGCGCCCCGAAAGGGGCGCGGGGCATTGTCGATATGCGGCTACCGCCGCGTGGGCGCGATCAACCACGAACGGCCCGCGGACCGGCGACGACCAGCAGTCCCCCAACGGCATGCGGCGAAGCGCTACGCGCAAGCGGTGAGCGGCACCGGGTCCAGCGCACGTACCGGCCGCACGCAGCCCACCGGCTCCCCGCCGCCGAGCAGCGGCTCTCCGGCGAACTCGGTCAGCAGCTCGGGGTCCACGCCCGCGCGAGCGAGCGCGGCCGCGGCAACCGGAACACGCGCCCGGTTCGCACCGTCGGCGATCTTGACGGCGATCGCACGGCCGTCGGGCAGCGCGGCCACCTGGACACCCTCGAAGCCGTCCTTGGCGAGCAGCCCGGGCACGGCCAGCATCAGCGCGGCGACATCGCGGCCGGATCCGGAGGCCATCTCGGCGTGCGAGCGCATGGCGTCGGCCACCCGGGCCTCGGGCGTGCCCGGTGCGGCCGTGGTGATGCGGGCGGCGGCGCGGGCGAGGCCGTGCAGGGAGATGGAGAACAGCGGCGCACCGCAGCCGTCCACGGTCACGCGGGCGATCTGCTGGCCGGTCAGGTCCTCCGCGATCTCGGCGACGGCCTGCTGAAGCGGGTGCGCCGGGTCGAGGTAGTCCGCCAGGGACCAGCCGTTGAGCCGGGCGGTCCACAGCATCGCCGCGTGCTTGCCGGAACAGTTCTGGGCGAGGCGGGAGGGCAGCCGGCCCTCGCGCACCCAGGCGTCCCGGACGACCGGGTCGAACGGCATGTCCGGGACGTTGCGCAGATCGTCCTCGGTGAGCCCGGCGAGTTCGAGGATCCGCCGGGTGCCGGCGAGGTGGCGCTCCTCGCCGGAGTGGCTCGCGGCGGCCAGCGAGAGCAGCTCGCCGTCGAGCGGCAGCCCGGCCCGCAGCATGGCCACGGCCTGGACGGGCTTGAGGGCCGAGCGCGGGTAGAAAGCAGCCTCGATGTCGCCGAGCTGGAACTGGACCTGGCCGTCGGCGCCGAGGACGACGACGGAGCCGTAGTGGATGCCCTCGACGACCCCGCCGCGGATGAGGTGGGCGACGGGGGCGTGGAGGGGCTCACGGACGATGGGTGCGGCCGCGGGGGAGCTGCTGTACATCACTGCCTGCTTGTCAGGGAGCGCTGCGTGGGTCACGCGTCGGCTCCGGTGGTGGACGTGCGCGCTATTCGCCCGCGGATGGCGTACCAGCCCGCGACCAGCGCTGCGACGATCAGCGGCAGGCACAGCACGGTGGTGCGTCCGGCGCCGCCGTCGGCGTACATGAGGACCAGGACGGAGGCGAGGAACGCCAGCGTCACGAGTTCGGTCCAGGGGGAACCCGGCAGCCGGTAGGAGGGCCGGGCCAGTTCGCCCTTCTGGGTCTTCTGCCAGAAGAGCAGGTGACAGAGCATGATCATGCCCCAGGTGGCGAGGATGCCGATCGCCGCGAAGTTCAGGACGATCTCGAAGGCGTCCGCCGGGACGACGAAGTTCAGGCCGACACCGAGGACACACATACCGCTGGTGAGCAGGATCCCGCCGTACGGGACCTGGCTGCGGCTCATCCGCGCGGTGAACTTCGGGGCCGAGCCGTTCACCGCCATGGAGCGCAGGATGCGGCCGGTGGAGTACAGGCCGGAGTTGAGCGAGGACATGGCCGCGGTGAGCACGACCAGGTTCATCACGCCGCCGGCGGCCGGGACGCCGATGTGGGACAGGACCGTCACGAAGGGGCTCTGACCGGCCGTGTACTTGTTCCACGGGAGCAGCATCGACAGCAGGACGACCGAGCCGACGTAGAACAGGCCCACGCGCCACATGATCGAGTTGATCGCCTTCGGCATGATCTTCTCGGGGTTCTCGGTCTCCCCCGCCGCGACGCCGACCAGCTCGACGGAGGCGTAGGCGAAGACGACGCCCTGGATGATCAGCAGCATGGGCAGCAGGCCGTTCGGGAAGACGCCGCCGTTGTCGGTGATCAGGGACGGGCCGGGGGTGGCGCCGTCGACGGGGTGCTGGGTGACCAGCAGGAAGATGCCGATACACATGAAGATCACCAGCGCGCTGACCTTCACGATCGCGAACCAGAACTCCAGTTCGCCGAAGATCTTCACGGAGATCAGGTTCACGGTGAGGACCACGCCCAGGGCTATCAGCGCGATCACCCACTGCGGGATGTCGGAGAACATGCCCCAGTAGTGGGTGTAGGTGGCCACCGCCGTGATGTCGGCGATGCCGGTGGTCGCCCAGTTGAGGAAGTACATCCAGCCCGCGGTGTAGGCGCCCTTCTCGCCGAGGAACTCCCGGGCGTACGACACGAAGGCGCCGGAGGAGGGGCGGTACAGGACGAGTTCGCCGAGGGCTCGCACGACGAGGAAGGCGAAGACGCCGCAGACGGCGTACGCCACGAACAGGGAGGGTCCGGCGTCGGCGAGCCTGCCGCCCGCGCCGAGGAAGAGGCCGGTGCCGATGGCACCGCCGATGGCGATCATGTTGACGTGCCGGGACTTCAGCGACTTGCTATAGCCGGCGTCTCCGGCGTCGACATGGCCGGACGAGGGGCGCGTCTCGTCTTTGAGGTGCTGCTCGCTCACGCCTCGGGTCCGCCTTCCGTGGGGAGGTCCGTGCGCCCGGGGCGCACGATGTCGGTGAGGGTCGTCTCGACGCGGTCGAGGTGATGGCTCATGGCCTCGACGGCGTCGTGCTCGGAACCGTCGATCAGCGCTTCGACGATGGCACGGTGCTCGCGGTTGGACTGCTCGCGGCGCCCGCCCAGTTCGTTGAGGAAAGCCGACTGACGCGCCAGTGCGTCGCGGATCTCCTCGATGACCCGGCGGAAGACGGGGTTCTGGGCGGCCTCGGCCACGGCGAGATGGAAGAGGGTGTCCATCGCGACCCACGCGGTGGTGTCCGTCTCCCCTTCCATGCGGTCCAGGAGGTGGGCCATGTGGTCCAGGTTCTCCGGGGTGCGGCGTACGGCCGCGTATCCGGCGACCGGGATCTCGATGTGACGGCGCACTTCGAGCAGGTCGCTGGCCGCGTAGTCGCCGAAGGTGGGGTCCTCGACGGCGCTCGCCACGACGAAGGTGCCCTTGCCGGTCCGGGAGACCGTCAGGCCCATCGTCTGCAGCGCGCGCAGCGCCTCGCGGAGCACGGGCCGGGACACCTCGAGGGTGCGGCACAGCTCGGCCTCGGAGGGGAGCTTGTCGCCGATCGCGTACTCGCCGCGTTCTATGGCGCCGCGGAGGTGGCCGAGGACCGCTTCCATGGCGCTGACGCGCCGCGGGGCCGAGCCACCTGTCTGGCTGTCTGACAGGTTCACGGAGCGATCCTGCGGGTTGCGGGAGGAAACTGTCAAGGCATCGCGTAAGGAAACATTCACGGGGTGCGGCGCCTGAATGCAGGCATCCGCACCCCGTGGGTGATCAGAGGCTTCGCTCAGCTGCTGAGCGTGCCGCTGGAGAGCAGGGCGATCAGGCCCGCGCCGATGACGATCCGGTAGATCACGAAGGCGTTGAAGGAGTGCTTGGCGACGAACTTCAGCAGCCAGGCGATGGAGGCGTAGGCGACCACGAAGGACACGATCGTGCCGACGGCCAGCGGGGCGGCGCCGACGCCCGCGCCGAGGGCGTCCTTCAGCTCGTAGATGCCCGCGCCGGTCAGGGCCGGGATGCCGAGGAAGAAGGAGAGGCGGGTGGCGGCGACGCGGTCCAGGTCCAGGATGAGCGCGGTGGACATGGTGGCGCCGGAGCGGGAGAAGCCGGGAAAGAGCAGGGCGAGGATCTGCGAGCAGCCGACCAGCATCGCGTCCTTGAAGGAGGTGTCGTCCTCACCGCGCTTGTGCCGGCCCATCTGGTCCGCGCACCACATGACGACGGAGCCGGCGATCAGGGAGCCGGCGACCACCCAGAGCGAGGCGAGCGGGCCGTCGATCAGCGGCTTGGCGGCCAGGCCGACCAGGACGATCGGGATGGTCGCGTAGATCACCCACCAGGCGAACTTGTAGTCGTGGTGGTAGCGCTCCTCACGGTTGGTCAGACCGCGGAACCAGGCGGAGACGATCCGCTTGATGTCCTTGAAGAAGTACACGAGCACGGCGGCGATGGCGCCGACCTGGATGACGGCGGAGAACCCGACGACGGACTTGTCGTCGACGGGGATGTTCATGAGCCCCTCGGCGATCTTGAGGTGGCCGGTGGAGGACACGGGGAGGAACTCGGTCACCCCCTCGACCACTCCGAGGACGACCGCTTGACCGACGGTGATGGCGCTCATGGGATCCAGTTCTGAGGAAAGTTGGTCGACAGTGTTGTAGACAGTACTTGCTGCGTCCAGCCGTGCGCCACGCAGCTAGGCCCACAGGGCCCCGGCCAGGGAAACCCCGGCGAAGGCCGCTCCGAGCCCCGCCGTCACGCTCGCGACGGCGTTGACGGCAGCGTAGAGCCCGGCGCCGGCCTCGGTAAGCCGCAGGGTCTCGTAGGAGAAGGTCGAGTAGGTCGTCAGGGCGCCGCACAGTCCGGTGCCGAGCAGCAGCTGGAGGTGCGGGCCGGCGGTGCCGGCCGAGACGGCACCGGTCAGCAGGCCCAGGATCAGCGAGCCGGTGACGTTCACCACGAAGGTGCCCCAGGGGAAGAGGGAGTCGTGGCGGGCCTGGATCGCACGGTCGGTGAGATAGCGCAGGGGTGCGCCGACCATGGCCCCCAGGACGACGAGCAGCCAGTTCACAACGACTTCTCACCCTTCGGGTCCGCTTCGTCCGGGCCGGCCGCGCGGCCCACGTACCGCACGACCTCGCACTCCTCCAGGGTCACGAGGCCCTCGCCGACGAGTTCGTCCAGCTGCGGCAGGAAGGCCCGGACCCGCTCCTCGGTGTCCACGACGACGATCGCCACGGGCAGGTCCTCGCTCAGGGACAGCAGCCGGGAGGTGTGGATACGAGAGGAGGCGCCGAAGCCCTCGATGCCCCGGAAGACGCTGGCCCCGGCGAGTCCGGCGGTGTGCGCGCGGTGCACGATCTCGGAGTAGAGGGGCTTGTGGTGCCAGGTGTCGTCCTCGCCGATGTAGACGGTCAGCCTGAGGGCCCGGCCGGTGAGTGCCGTCATCGCTGCCTCCGGGTGAGCACCAGGCGGGCGGCGACCGAGGCCAGCCACACCGCCGCGAGGGCCGCGAGAAGGGTCGCGGCGAGGTAGGCCAGCCCCGTGCGGGGGTGGCCGGCGTCGACCAGTGTGCGGATGTCGACGGCGTAGGTCGAGAAGGTGGTGAAGCCGCCGAGCACTCCGGTGCCGAAGAACGGGCGGACGAGGCGGTGGGCGGCCCACACGTCGGTGATCAGCACCATGAACACGCCGATCACGGCGCAGCCGATGACATTGGTGCAGAAGGTCGCCCAGGGGAAGGTGCCCGCCGGGGTGGGCCACGCAAGGGCAAGCGCGTAGCGGGCCACGGCTCCCAGGGCGCCGCCCGCGGCGACCACCGCGACGACGGGGGCCTGGGTACGCCACTCGGGCCGCCGCGGTGGTCCGGGGCGGACGCGGAGGCTCTCGGCTTCCGGGGCTGTCATGCTCGCACGTCTCCTGTTCGGCCCTGCCCCGACGGGTGATCACGGCCGGGCACCAGGGTACCGCTCGGCGTGTCGGGCGCGCGGGCCGGTGGGGACGGCAGCGGGTGAGATGGCAGTCGGGCCGCCGTTCACCAGCCCTTCTCGAACATGCGGGCCACCTCGGCGATGCGGATCTCGTCACGCCGGTAGTGGGTGCGGCAGCGGATCCGGCGGGCGTGCAGCAGGCCGAGGCGGCTGAGGAAGTCGAGGTGGGCGGCGGCCGTCCGGCGGGAGACGCCCAGCTTGTCCGCCACCGCGCGCGCGGTGACTCCGGTCTCGGCGGGATCGCCTTGGCGCCGCGCTGCCGGGAAGTGGGCCGCCGGATCCTTGAGCCAGTCCAGGATGTCCTGTCGTGTGCGGCCCGAGGGGTTCCTCATCATTCGCCTCGCCTCCGTTCCCGGCCTCCTCGTCCGCCGTATTCCCACTCTCGCGCAGCCGACGCCGTCCAGTACCGGACTCCGCCACGCTTGTCCGGTATCGAACGGCCGTTCCCGCCAGCCCCGTTCAAGGGAACGGGAAGGGGCCCAGCCGTCCCCTTACGGCTGGGCCCCCGTCAGCGGTGGTTCAGCGGTGGCTGAACCACGTCATGGAGGAGAGCGCCTTGTCGTCGTAGCCGAACAGAGCCTGGTTCTCCCAGCCGTTGCCGGAGGTGGCGTCGGTCGGGTCCCAGCCGTTGCCGGCGACGGCGGTCCAGGTCGCCTCCCAGTAGAAGACGCCGAGGCCGCGGCCGTTCGGGACGGCCTCCACGATGCTCGCCACGTCGTTCATCCACTTGGTCTGCCCGGCCGCGGTCGCGGGGTAGCCGGAGACCAGCTCGCCGGTGGTGTCGATCTGGTTCTCCAGCGAGTCGTCCTGGGCCAGGGTGAACGGGTAGGCCGTCTCGGCGACGAACACGGGCTTGCCGTAGCGGGAGGCCGCGTCGTCCAGGGTGGTCTGGAAGTCGGAGAGCGGGCCGTGCCAGTAGCCGTAGTACGACAGGCCGATCGCGTCGAACTTCACGCCGTTGGCGACGGCCTTGTCGAACCACGCCTCGGTGCCCGTCTTGTCGCCGCCCTTGGCGAGGTGCAGGGCCACAGCCGCGGACGAGTCGACCGCCTTGACAGCGTTGTAGCCCGAGTTGAGCAGCCCGGCGAGCTGGCTCCAGTTGTCCGTCGATCCCTCGGACCACAGCATGCCGCCGTTGATCTCGTTGCCCACCTGGACCATGTCGGCGGTGGTGCCTTGAGCCTTCAACGCGTTCAACACGTCGTACGTGTGGTTGTACACGTCCGTCTTGAGCTGGCTGTACGAGTGGCCCGCCCACGCGGCCGGCTTGGTCTGCTTGCCGGGGTCGGCCCAGCTGTCCGAGTAGTGGAAGTCGACCAGCAGCTTCATGCCCTGCGCCTTGATGCGCTTGGCCATGGCCAGGACGTGCGCCTTGTCGTTGAAGCCGTCGGCCGGGTTCACCCAGACCTTCAGGCGCGCGTAGTTCATGCCGGAGGACTTCAGGATGGACAGCGCGTCACCGGTGGTGCCGGAACTCGTCTTGTAGACACCGCCCTTGGCCTCGCTCTTGGCGAGGGAGGAGATGTCGGCACCGTGGATGGATGTACTCGTCGTACCGGATGTGAAGGTGAGATCGTCAACGTTGATCCAGTTGCCGGCATTCGCATCACTGTTGATGCTGATGGTGCACTGGTTGTTGGTCACCTTGACCGGGGTGACGATACGGATCCACCCGCTGGACGAGATCGGCAGATCGGTGCGCTGCTCGGAACCTCCGCAGTTCTTGAGGGCTATGTAGGCGGCGTTCTGGCCCCCGCTGGACCGGACCCACGCGGTCAGCGTGTAGCTGCCGTTGGTCAGCCCCGACAGGTACTGGTACGTCTCCACCTTGTAGGCGGACGACGCGTAGTGGGTGAGGCGGTAACTCCCGCTGTGGCCACCGGACTCGGTGTAGGAGGCGCCGGTGTCGCCGTACTCGGACCAGCCGGTGGGCGCGGCCACGCCGGAACCGTCCGACTCGAAGCCGCCGTTGGCCAGGGTGCTCGCGGCCTGGGCACTCTGGGCGGGCAGGGCGGTGAGGGCGAGCCCGGCTGCGAGCGGCAGCAGCAGGACCCTGATGGTGCGTCCGGGATGGAACTTCATCGTCCGTCGTCCCTTCGACGTAACTGGGTTGGGGGTGTCCTCCGGTGGGGGCCGGAGGAGAACCCCTCCGCCCGCGGCTCTCGTGGCACTCGCGGGCGGAGGGGAGCCGGCTCAGCCGTCGAGTCGTACGACCCGCACGGCCCCCGCCGGGACCGCCAGGCGGCCCGCGGCGCGTTCGCCCGTCAGCAACTCGGTGCCGGGCGCGTCCAGCGGCACCTTGGCGTCGCCGCCGGTGTGGTTGATCACGAAGAGGTAGGTCCCCGACTCGCCGCCGCGGCGCACGACTTCGACGTCCCGGGGCAGGTCGGCGCGCGAGGCGATCCGGGCGTCGTCGGCGGCCCAGCCGATCAGCGCGTCCAGGCCGTGGGCGTCGAGGCGGGTGGAGACGTACCAGGCGGTGCCCTCGCCGAGGCGGTGCCGGGTGAGAGCCGGGTGGCCCGCGGTGAGCCCGTCGGCGTACGTCCACACGGTCTCGGCGCCGCGCGGCACCACGAACTCCGTCCACACGTCGCCGGTCAGCTCGGAGCCGTCGGGACCGGTCAGGCGGACCCGCTCGTCCTTCAGCAGTGGGGAGAACTCCTCCACGGTCAGGCCGAGGACGTCGCGCAGGGTGCCCGGGTAGGCGCCGTCGTGCACGGCGTCGTGCTCGTCGACGATGCCGGAGAAGTACGACACGACGAGCGTGCCGCCGTTTTCGACGTACTCCCTGATGTTGTTCCCGGCCGCTTCCGTCATCAGGTACAGGGCCGGTACGACGACCAGGGGATAAGCCGACAAGTCGGCTTCCGGGTGGGCGAAGTCGACCGTGAGGTGGCGGTCGTAGAGGGCCTCGTAGAAGGAGTCGGCGCGTTCGCGCGGGTCGTGGTCCTCGCTGGGCCGCCAGGCGAGGTTCTGCGCCCACCAGGACTGCCAGTCCCACAGCACGGCCACGTCGGCCTCGGTGCGGGTGTCGCGGATCGTGCTCAACGAGTCGAGTGACGCGCCGAGTTCCACGACCTCGCGCCACACGCGGGTCTCGGTGCCGCCGTGCGGAAGCATCGAGGAGTGGAACTTCTCGGCGCCGCGCCGGGACTGGCGCCACTGGAAGAACATCGCCCCCTCGGAGCCGCGGGCCACGTGCGCGAGGGAGTTGCGAGCCATCTGGCGGGGAGCCTTGGCGGGGTTGCGGGGCTGCCAGTTGACGCCCGAGGTGGAGTGCTCCAGCAGCAGCCAGGGGGCGCCGCCCGCGACGGAGCGGGTGAGGTCGGCGGCCATCGCCAGGTTGACGTGGGTGCGGCGGCCGTCGGTGATCAGGTAGTGGTCGTTGGTGACGAGGTCGACCTCGCGGCCCCAGGCCCAGTAGTCCAGGGAGTCGCACTGGCTGAGCGCGGTCATGAAGTTGGTCGTCACCGGGACGCCGGGCGAGAGGCGGTGCAGGATGTCCCGCTCGGCGCGGAAGTTCTCGCGGATGGTGGCGTCGGCGAACCGCTTGTAGTCGAGGGCCTGGCCCGGGTTGCCGACGGTCGGGGTGGCCCGGGGTGGGTTGATCTGCTCCAGGTCCGTGTAGCGCTGGCCCCAGAAGGCCGTGCCCCAGGCCTCGTTGACCGCCTCCACCTTGCCGTAGGTGCCGGCGAGCCAGCAGCGGAAGTGGGCGGCGCAGGAGTCGCAGTAGCAGGCCGAGACGGGGACGCCGTACTCGTTGTGCACGTGCCACATCGCGAGCGCCGGGTGGTCGCCGTAGCGCTCGGCGAGCTCGGTGGTGATGCTCGCGGCGGCGGCGCGGTAGTCGGCGTTGCTGTGGCAGATCGCGCCGCGCGAGCCGAACTCGTAGCGCACGCCCTCCGCGGTGACCGGCAGGGCCTCGGGGTGCGCCCGGTAGAACCAGGCGGGCGGCACCACGGTGGGCGTGCCGAGGTCGACGCGGATGCCGTTCTCGTGCAGCAGCGCGAGGATCCGGTCCAGCCAGCCGAAGTCGTACTCCCCGGGGGCGGGCTCCAGCAGGGCCCAGGAGAAGATCCCGACGCTGACCATCGTGACGCCGGCCTCCCGCATCAGCCGGACGTCCTCCTGCCAGACGCTTTCCGGCCACTGCTCGGGGTTGTAGTCCCCACCGAAGGCGAGCCTGGTGAGGCCCCTGGGGGTGGTCTCCGGCATGGATCTCTCCCGATGAATCGATCATTTGGGAACGTGCACACACAACGGAGGCGGTGCGAGCCCAACATAACCGCACAGCAACAACCATTGACAAGTGTCCGGGATGTTTCTCTACTGTGAACGCTCACAGAAGCATGGCAGGGCCATCCGACGCCGGAGGAGCCGGGTCATGTGAACGGTCACATCTGCATGGCAGGTCCCCGCAGCGGGCGGGGACCCAGGTCAGGGGAGAGATCCATGCCGCACACGAAGCGCAGCCGCCTCGTGACATCCGCCGTCGCCGTCGTGCTCGGCGCCACCGCCCTCACCGCCTGCGGCTCCGGGGACGACAGCAAGGCCGAGTCCGGCCCGGTTTCGCTGACGTACTGGACCTGGACGCCCGGCATGGACAAGGTCGTCGACCTGTGGAACAAGGGGCCGGGCAAGAAGGACAAGATCACCGTCACGGCGAAGAAGCAGGCGGGTGGCGACACGCTGATCACCAAGATCCTCACCGCGCACAAGGCGAAGAAGGCGCCCGACCTGGTGCAGGCCGAGTACCAGGCGCTGCCCACGCTGGTCAGCAATGACGCGCTGGCCGACATATCCAAGGAGGTCGGCGACGCGAAGAGCAAGTTCGCCGACGGCGTCTGGCAGCAGACCACGCTGGGCACGGACGCGGTGTACGCGGTGCCGCAGGACATCGGACCGATGATGTTCTACTACCGCGCGGACCTGTTCAAGAAGTACGGCCTGAAGGTCCCCACCACCTGGGAACAGTTCGCCGAGACCGCCCGCGCACTGAAGAAGAAGGCACCGGACAAGGCCCTGACCACTTTCTCCGCCAACGACTCCGGTCTGTTCGCGGGGCTCGCCCAGCAGGCCGGTGCCAAGTGGTGGACCACCTCCGGCGACAAGTGGAAGGTCGCCATCAACGACGCGGCCACCCAGAAGGTCGCCAAGTTCTGGGGCGGGCTGGTCAAGGAAGGTGCCATCGACAACCAGCCGATGTACCAGCCGGCCTGGAACAAGGCCCTCAACACGGGCAGGGAGATCGCCTGGGTCAGCGCCGTGTGGGCGCCGGGCACGCTCACCACGGCCGCGCCGGACACCAAGGGCAAGTGGGCCATGGCCCCGCTCCCCCAGTGGTCGCTCGACCAGGACGTCACCGGCAGCTGGGGCGGCTCCTCCACCGCGGTCACCACCGACTCCCCGCACCAGGCCGCCGCCGCCAAGTTCGCGGCGTGGCTGAACACCGACGGCGACGCCCTCAGCGCGCTGGCGAAGGAGGGGGGCATCTACCCGGCCTCCACCTCCGCCCAGCTCAGCGGCGCCTTCTCCAACCCGCCGGCGTTCTTCTCCGACCAGGCGGACTTCTACACGAAGGCCGCCGACATCGCGAAGACCACGGCGCCGTCCGCGTGGGGCCCGAACGTGAACGTCGCCTACGCGACCTTCAACGACGCGTTCGGTGCCGCCGCCAAGAACAAGTCGGACTTCGTCGCCGCTCTGAACAAGATGCAGGACGACACGGTCGCCGACATGAAGAAGCAGGGCTTCGGGGTTTCTCAGTGACCAGCACCGCACGCCGGAGGTCGTACGGGGTCAAGGGGGCCCCGTACGCCTTCCTCCTCCCCGCCACGATCCTCTTCACCGTGTTCTTCGCGCTGCCCATCGGCTACGCGCTCTGGCTCAGCTTCCGCAAGGTCCACGTCTCCGGCCTCGGCCTGGGGGCGGGCGCCCGCAGCGAGGTCTGGGCCGGCTTCGAGAACTACACCGAGGCCTTCCAGGACAGCGAATTCCTGCACGGCGCGCTGCGCGTGCTGGGCTACGGCTGCATCGTCGTCCCGGTGATGCTCGGCCTCGCGCTGCTGTTCGCGCTGATGCTGGACTCGGACAAGGTGCGGCTCACCTCGTTCACCCGGCTCGCGATCTTCCTGCCGTACGCCATCCCCGGCGTGGTGGCCGCGCTGATGTGGGGCTTTCTGTACCTGCCGGACGTCAGCCCGTTCTACTACGTGCTCGAGAAGCTGGGCCTGCCGCAGCCGAACCTGCTGGACGGCGGCCCGCTGTACCTCGCCCTGTCGAACATCGCGGTCTGGGGCGGCACCGGCTTCAACATGATCGTCATCTACACCTCGCTCAGGTCGATCCCGGCCGAGGTGTACGAGGCGGCGAAGCTGGACGGCGCCACCCCGCTGCAGATCGCACTGAAGATCAAGATCCCGATGGTGGCGCCCTCGCTGGTGCTGACCTTCTTCTTCTCGATCATCGCGACGCTCCAGGTGTTCAACGAGCCGACCACCCTCAAGCCGCTCACCAACTCCGTCAACACGAGCTGGAGTCCGCTGATGAAGGTGTACCAGGACGCCTTCCACCGGGGCGACATCTACTCGGCCGCCGCCGAGGCGACCCTGATCGCGCTGGCAACGCTGGTCCTGTCGTTCGGTTTCCTGCGGGCCGCGAACCGCCGTAACAAGCAGGAGGAAGCGGCATGAGTTCTCTTGCCATCCGCAAGGCGCAGCCCGCGGCGGGCACCACGCCCGGAACCGCCCAGGGCCCGCCGCTGCGCCGCAGGATCGCCCTGGTGCCCACGGTCACCCTGCTGATCGGCGCGATCTACACCCTGCTGCCGGTGGCCTGGGTGGTGATCGCGTCCACCAAGTCCGGGCACGAGCTGTTCTCCACCTTCACCTTCCTGCCCGGCACCGGTTTCACCGGCAACATCAAGGACCTCAACGCCTACCGCGGCGGCATCTACTGGAAGTGGATGGGCAACTCCGCCTTGTACGCCGGTCTCGGCGCCCTGCTGTCGACCGCCGTCTCGGCGTTCAGCGGCTACGCGATCGCGACCTACCGCTTCCGGGGCCGCGAGACGATGTTCAACGTCCTGCTCGCGGGCGTCCTGATGCCCCCGGTGATCCTTGCCATCCCGCAGTACCTGCTGCTGGCGAAGGCGAACCTCACGGACTCCTACCTGTCCGTGCTGCTGCCGCAGATCCTCTCCCCGTACGGCGTCTACCTGTCCCGGAT
This sequence comes from Streptomyces cellostaticus, assembly GCF_001513965.1. Lineage (GTDB taxonomy): Bacteria > Actinomycetota > Actinomycetes > Streptomycetales > Streptomycetaceae > Streptomyces > Streptomyces cellostaticus. The sequence continues at coordinate 255,047 of NZ_KQ948021.1, forward strand.
CTACGCGGCCGCCGCCGTCCCCGCCGACGTGGTGGAGGCCGGGCGGACGGACGGGGCCGGCGAGTGGCGGATCTTCACCCGGATCGCACTGCCGATGATGATCCCCGGCATGGTCACGGTGTTCCTGTTCCAGTTCGTGGCCGTGTGGAACAACTTCCTGCTGCCTTACATCATGCTCAGTGACGACGAGAAGTTCCCGCTCACACTGGGTCTGTACACACTGCTGGAGCAGGGCTCCAACACCCCGGCGCTGTACACGCTGGTGATCACGGGCGCGTTCCTCGCGGTCCTCCCGCTGATCGCGCTGTTCCTGGTCATCCAGCGATTCTGGAGCCTTGATCTCCTCTCCGGAGCCGTAAAGTCATGACCATGAGCAATTCGGGGGGCCGGCGCAAACCGCCGACGATCCACGACGTGGCGCGCGAGGCAGGAGTCTCACGGGGCACCGTCTCGCGCGTGCTCAACGGCGGGCACTACGTCAGCCCCACCGCGCAGGAGGCGGTCAACGCCGCCATCCGCAGGACCGGGTACGTCGTGAACCGGCACGCCCGCTCGTTGATCACTGGACGCTCCGACTCGGTCGGCTTCCTGCTGACCGAGCCGCAGGAGCGGTTCTTCGAGGATCCCAACTTCAATGTGCTGCTGAGCGGTTGCACCCAGGCGCTGGCCGCGCACGACATCCCGCTGCTGCTGATGCTGGCGGGGACGAAGGACGAACGGCGGCGCATAACGCGCTACATCACGGCCGGCCACGTCGACGGAGTACTGCTGGTCTCCAGCCACTCCGGTGATCCGGTCGCCGAGGAACTGCGGGAGGCGGGCGTGCCGCTGGTCGCCTGCGGCAAGCCGATCGGCCTCGGCTCCAAGGTGAGTTATGTGGCCGCCGACGACCGCGACGGCGCCCGGGACATGGTCCGGCACCTGCTCTCGCTCGGCCGGCGCCGGATCGGCGTGGTCACTGGTCCGCTGGACACCCCGGGCGGTGTGGAGCGGCTCGCCGGGTACAAGGAGGTGCTCGCCGAGGCGGGCGTCGAGGTGGACGAGCGGCTGATCGTCTCCGGCGACTACAGCCGGGCCAGCGGGGAGGCGGGCGCGGAGCAGCTGCTCGCCCGGGCCCCGGACATGGACGCCGTGTTCGTCGCTTCCGACCTGATGGCGCAGGGCGTACTGGCGGCCCTGCACCGGGCGGGCAAGCGGGTGCCGGACGACATCGCTGTCGGCGGTTTCGACGACTCCCCCGCGGCGACCGCCGCCTCCCCGGCGCTCACCACCATCCGTCAGCCGTGGGACCGGATCAGCGCCGAGATGGTGCGGGTGCTGCTCGCGCAGATCGGCGGGGAGGACCCGGCCGCGGTGATCCTTCCGACGTTGCTGGTCCGCCGCGAGTCGACGTGAGCGGAAGCGCCCACTGGGGTGCCGCGCCGTGCCGTCGTGCGTCTGCTGCGCCCTTGTGGCTGGTCGCCCACACGGCGGAGCCGCATATCAGTCACAGCCCCGCGCCCCTTTGGGCGCTACCGCGCCCGCGCTCTGACCAGCCCCGTCTCATAGGCGAGGACGACCGCCTGGGCGCGGTCGCGCAGGCCCAGCTTGGCGAAGATACGGGCCACATGGGACTTGACCGTGGCCTCGCTGAGGGTCAGCTCGGCGGCCAGTTCGGTGTTGGACAGGCCGCGTCCCATCAGGGTCAGCACCTCCCGCTCGCGGGGTGTGAGGGCGGCCAGGTCGGCGGGGACGGCCTGGGCCGTCCGCTCGGCCTCGGCCGCGTACCGCTCCACCAGGCGCCGGGTGATCTGCGGCGCCAGCAGGGCGTCGCCGGTGCCGACGAGTCGTACGGCCGCTGCCAGGTGCTCGGGGGTGACGTCCTTGAGCAGGAAGCCGCTGGCACCGAGCGAGAGGGCCGTGTACACGTACCGGTCCAGGTCGAAGGTGGTCAGCATCAGCACCCGGCAGCCCGGGGTCTGCTCCAGGATGCGCCGGGTGGCCTCCAGGCCGTCCATGGTCGGCATCCGGATGTCCATGAGCACGACGTCCGGCGCCAGTTCACGGGCGGCGGCCACCGCCTCGACGCCGTCGGCGGCCTCACCCACCACCTCGATGCCCCGGGCGGTGAGGATCAGCCGGAAGCCGGTCCGGATGAGCGTCTGGTCGTCGGCGATCAGGACGCGGGGCGCCCGCTCGGGCGCGTCCGCGGTCACGGGCGGTCCAGGGGTATGCGGGCGCGGACGCGGTAGCCGCCGCCGAGCCTGCGCCGGGCGTCGAGGTCACCGCCGTAGACGGCGATTCGTTCGCGCAGCCCCAGAAGACCGCGTCCGGTGCCCGGGTGATGCTGCGCCCGCTCCGGTGGGGTGCCCGTGAGCACGCTGGGGCCGGTGTTGAGGATCTCGACGCGCAGGGCGTGGTCGGCGTAGCGCACGCTCACCTCCGCCTGGCCGCCGTCGCCGTGCCGGAGCGCATTGGTCAGGGCCTCCTGGATGATGCGGTAGGCGGTCACGTCGATGCCCTGCGGGAGCGGGCGCGGCACGCCGGAGACGCGGACCTCGACGGGCAGCCCGGCGAACGATATCCGGTCCACGAGCGGGCCGAGCCGGTCGAGACCGGGCTGCGGCGCGAGGGCCGTGCTCGCCGCGTCGGCGGCCGGGCCGGGGTCGGTGTCCGTGCCGTCCGGTGCGGGGGCCAGCAGCCCCAGCAGATGTCTGAGGTCGGTCATCGCGCCCCGCCCGGCGTCCTCCACGGCCCGCAGCGCGGTCGCCGCCTCGTGAGGCATCGTCCCGAGCACCTCGCGGGCGGCGCTCGCCTGGACGACCATGAGACTGACGTTGTGACTGACGATGTCGTGCAACTCGCGAGCGATCCGGTCCCGTTCGGCCGCGATCGCGGCTTCGGCCGCGCTCTCCCGCTCACGCTCCAGCAGCCAGCCCCGCTCCCCCACCGCCGCCTGCCAGCGGCGCCGGGTGCGCACCAGCACCACGGTCAGCCCCAGGACGGCCGCGCACGCCACCGCGAGCGCCGTCGCCATCACGTCGTACTCCCCCATGCCGTTCATGGTCGCAGACCGCACTGACATCGGCATCGACCTGGGGATTCAGCGTGCTCCATCCCTGGAATGAGTCCGCGCCGCAGTGCCATCCGGAGAGGGATGCAGAGGGCGCCGCCCCACGTCTAGCGTCCTGCCCATGGTCACCGAGGTGAGAACGGGAGACACCGTCGTACGACTCGACGGTGTGCGCAAGGAGTACGGCGAGACGGTCGCACTCGACGGGGTGTCACTGGAGATCCGGGCCGGGGAGGCGGTCGCGGTGATGGGCCCCTCGGGGTGCGGCAAGTCCACGCTGCTCAGCATGATCGCCGGTCTCGACCGGCCGTCGGCCGGCACGGTCGTCGTACACGGCGAGAAGGTCGGGGAGTTGAGCGAGAAGGGCCTCGCGCTGTACCGACGGCGCCGGATCGGCATGATCTTCCAGTTCTTCAACCTCATCGACGATCTGTCGGCCCTGGACAACGTCGCGCTGGCCGCCCAGTTGACGGGGACTGCGGCCCGGCAGGCGCGCCGTCGGGCGCTGGAGCTGTTCGAGGAGCTCGGCATCGCAGACCGCCGCAACGCCTACCCCGCCGTACTCAGCGGTGGTGAACGGCAACGGGTCGCGGTGGCCCGGGCGTTGATGAACCGCCCGGCGCTGCTGCTGGCCGACGAGCCGACCGGTGCGCTGGACAGCCGGGCCGGGGAGCAGGTGATGGACCTGCTGCTGGACCTCAACCAGATCGGCCAGACGCTGATCATCGTCACGCACGACGAGCATCTCGCGCAGCGCTGTGCGAGCCGGCTGGTGCAGTTGGCCGACGGCCGGGTCACCGGTGAGCACACCCTGGAGCCGTCGGCATGAGCGCGGTGTGGAAGGCCGCGCGGGCGGCGGTGCGCAGGCGGAGACTGCAGACGCTGGTGATCTGGCTGGTCACCCTGGTGTCGACGGGGTCGATGGTGGTGGCGCTGGGGCTGGTGGACGCGGCGTCGGCGCCGTTCGACCGGGTCTTCGGCAAGCAGCACGGGCCGCACGTGGTCGCCGAGTTCGATGCGGGCAAGGTGACGGACGCCCAGCTGAGGGACACCGCGCGGACGTCCGGTGTCGAGGCGGTGGCCGGGCCGTTCCCGCAGGCCACGGTGGAGATTCCGCGCGGCGCGCAGGATCTGGGTCTCGGCGGAGACATCAGGGTGGTGGGTCGTTCCGGGCCCGGCGGTTCGGTGGATCGCGTGCATCTGTGGGCGGGCCGGTGGCCGACGCGGCCCGGTGAGATGGTCATGAACCGGCAGTCGGACTGGACCGCGAACGCCCTCGGCAAGAAGTTCCACATGCCGTCCGGCCCGACCCTGACCATCGTCGGGTTCGCCTTCGACCTGAGTGACACGGCGGACGTGTGGGTCGCCCCGGATCAGATCGCCGCCCTGCACCCGAACGCCACGCAGATGCTGTACCGGTTCCGGGACGCCTCCTCGCAGAACGCACTGCGCGCGGGGCTGGCGGGGGTGACCGAGGGGCTGCCCCGGGGCGCCCTCGCCGGTTCACGCACCTATCTGTCGATCAAGCACCAGGTGGGCAGCGCCGCGCGCGCCTACGCCCCGTATCTGCTGGCGTTCGGTGTCCTGGGGATTCTGGTGGCGGTGCTGATCGTCGCGAATGTGGTCGGCGGCGCGGTGGTGTCGGGCTTCCGGCACATCGGCATCCTCAAGGCCCTCGGGTTCAGCCCGGGGCAAGTGCTGAGCGTGTACCTGGTCATGATCTCCGTTCCGGCCGTCGTGGGCTGTGCGCTCGGCACGCTCACCGGGAACCTGCTGGCCCATCCGTTCTTCCGGTTCGTGTTCACCGGCCCGGACTCGGGAGTGCTGCGGGACAGCGTCGGTATCGCCCCCCGGGTGAATGCCCTGGCCCTCATCGGCATGCCGCTCGTGTGTGTGCTGGCCGCGCTCGGCCCCTCGGTGCGTGCCCGGCGGTTGTCGGCGGCGCGGGCGATCAGCGCGGGCAGCGCACCCCGTGCCGGGCGGGCGCTCGGCATCCAACGACGGCTCGCGGGGCTGCGGTTGCCCAGGTCGGTGAGTCTCGGGGCGGGGCTGCCGTTCGCCCGGCCCGCGCGCAGCGCACTCACTCTGGCCGCGGTGGTCCTCGGCGTGACCACAGTGACGTTCGCGTCGGGTCTCGCGACGACAATGACCCTCTTCGGGGACGGCGGCAAGGGTGCGTACGACGTCACGGTGTATGCCGACAACTACGTCAAGGGCAAGGTGGTGCTGCCGGTCCACGGCGACCGGGACCTCCAGTCGCTGCTGGGCTCGTTGCCGGGCGCGGCCCGGGTGACGGCCCGGGCGGACGAGGACGCGCAGTTCGTGGGCTCTACGAAGAGGGTCTGGATCGAGGGCAGGCGCGGGGCGGACCTGCCCCTGGACGACGTGCTCGTCCGGGGCCGCTGGATGCACCGTCCGGGAGAGGTCGTGGTCGGCTCGGCCTTCCTGCGCCGCAACGGGGTGGACATCGGCGACCACCTCCGGCTACGCAGGAGTGGCCGCGAGGAGGAGGTCACCGTGGTCGGCGAGATCCTGCAGGACAACGACCAGGTGGTCACCGGCACCTGGCCGACGTTCACCGCGCTGCTCCCGGACGGAAAAGCGTTCTCCTATCACGTCAAACTGCGCAAGGGCGCGGACCCGACGGCGTACGCGCGCGCCGCCCGAGCCGTCGACAAGGGGCTCAGTACCCAGCTGACCGGCCCGAACAGCGGCGCCGAGACCATCATCGGCTCGGCGACCGCGCTCACCCTGATGCTGGCCCTGGTCTCCTCCCTCGGGGTGTTCAACACGGCCGTGCTGAACACCCATGACCGGCGCCGCGACCTCGGCATGCTGAAGTCGATCGGCATGACCCCGCGCCAGGTGACGGTGATGACGGTGACGTCGATGGCGGTGCTCGGCGCGATCGGGTCGGTGCTGGGCATCCCGCTGGGCATCGCCGCCTACGAGGTGGTCGTCCCGCGGATGGCCGCGGGGGTCGACCTCACCCTGCCGTCGTACATGACGGACGTCTGGCACGCGCCGAAGCTGGCCGCACTGGCTCTCGCGGGACTCGTGATCGCCGTCCTCGGTGCCCTGGTCCCCGCCCGGCGGGCCGCCCGTCTCACCGTCGCGGAGGTGCTGCACAGCGAGTGATCCACGGGGAGCCCGCAACCGGTCAGGATCGGAGAAGCCGCGGCGGGCTCCCCGGCCGTAGCGTGAAGTGCACCGGCGGAGAACACCGCCGGGCCATGCAGCTCAGAAGGAGAGTCCCATGACCGCCGGCCTGCAGACGATCATCTACCCCGTCAAGGACAAGGACCGGGCCAAGGCCCTGTTCACCGTCCTGCTGGGCGCCGAGCCGTACGTGGACGAGCCCTACTACGTCGGTTTCAAGGCCGAGGGGCAGGACGTCGGTCTCGACCCGAACGGACACGCTCAGGGCATGACCGGACCGGTGCCGTTCTGGCATGTCACCGATCTGCGAGAGCGGCTCGCGGGCCTCCTGGAGGCGGGCGCCGAACTGCTCCAGGACGTACGGGACGTCGGCAACGGCAGGCTGATCGCCTCGGTGAAGGACGCCGACGGCAACCTGATCGGGCTGCTCCAGGATCCGGCCGCCTGAGCCGCGTGCGACCACTTGCACCCGCACTAGATGCACACTCAACGATTGGCTGAATCGGTGCTACGGTGCGGGTATGGCAGTCAAGACGGCCGACACCCGGCTCGAGGAACGCTGGCGGGACATCCTCACGGTGCACGCGCACACGATGTGCGAGATCGACCGCGCCCTGCACCCGCACGGGCTGGGTGCCAGCGACTTCGAGGTGCTCGACCTACTGGCCACCGAGTCGCCCGAGACGGGCGACCAGTGCCGGGTGCAGAACCTGGTCGGACGGGTCCATCTCAGCCAGAGCGCGCTGTCCCGGCTGATCGGTCGGCTGGAGAAGGAGGGCCTGGTCGAGCGCTCGGTGTGCGCGGAGGACCGGCGCGGAGTGTGGGTCGCCCTCACCCGCAAGGGCCGCGACCTGTACGCCGAGGTACTGCCGCTGCAGCGAGCGGTGCTGGAGCGCATGCTGGCCGAACGGGCCGGCTAGAGGACCAGCTCCGTCCCGTCCGGCAGGATTTCCACCCCCTGCTCGGCCACCTGCGCCCGTGCCGGTGAGGCCGGGTCGAGCAGCGGGTTGGTGTTGTTGAGGTGGGTGTAGATCCGGCGCGGGCCGAGGTGCCGGGCCAGGGCCGCCAGTGAGCCGCGGGGGCCCATGACCGGCAGGTGCCCCATCGCGGCCTGCCCGGCGCCGGTGCGCACCGCCGTGCCCATCTCGTCGGCGGCGAAGAACGTGCCGTCCAGCAGCACGCAGTCGGCCGACGCGCACAGGTCGTCCAGGACGGGACTCCAGACGCCGACGCAGGGCGCGTACACCAGCACTCCCCCGCTGGCCAGGTCCTCCACGCGGTACGCCGTCACCCACGCGGCCTCGGGCCGCGGCGCCTGGGCCGGTACGTACTTCGGGATCTTGGTACCCATGGGGTGGGCCGTGACGACGAGTCCGCCGGCCAGCACGAAGCCGCCGACGGCCAGGCTGTCGGCCCACTCCCAGGGCGCGTAGCGGTCCAGTGCGGCGCGTGCGGGGGCGAGGACGGCACGGACCGGCGGGGCCGCGTAGACCTTCAGGCCCGCCGCTCCGCGCAGCTCGGTCAGGCCGGTGACGTGGTCGGCCTCCGCGTCGGTGAGCAGCACGCCGCGCAGCGGGGTGTCCCGGGGCCCGGGTCCGGGCCACAGGGCGGGGGTCTCGGTGAGCTGGGTGCGCAGGTCGGGCGAGGCGTTGAGCAGCCACCAGTCGCGCCCGTTGCCGGTGACGGCGGCGCACTCCTGGGTACGGGAGGGCAGTTTGCCGTCCCGGGCGGCCGCGCACAGCGCGCAGGCGCAGTTCCACTGCGGGAAGCCGCCTCCGGCGGCGGTGCCCAGCAGGACGATCCTCACGACCATCGGCTCCTTCGCGCGCTCCGGACCTTCCGCTGGGATCTTCCCGCCGGAGGGCGGGGTGATTACCCGGAGACGGGAGCAGTTCCGGCCGTCCTGAGCCGGGCCGAAGTGCGGCTCACCTTGCCAGGAGCGTGCGGACTCCTTGGGACGTCAGTGTCAGGCCGTGCTGCGAGCTGCCGTCTATCGCCAGGGAGAGGTCGTCGTCGGGCCACTGTGCGGCCAGTGCGCCCAGCGGTATCAGGCGGTAGCGGGAGATGAACGGGAGTTGTTCGGCCATCGTCCCTTCGGAGGTGAAAACGGGGACGACCGGATCGCCGCCGGTCCGTTCGAGGACGGGCAGGGCGACCGTCGAGGAGTCGGCGCCCTCGCCGTCCACCGCGTCGTCCGGCACCGGAACGAGCACGTCGCTGTGGGCGAGGGTGTCCAGGGCCGACTGGTCCTCGGCGTTCACGGCCAGGGCGTCGAGCGCCCGCTGGGCCGGCGTCGGAAGGTGGTCGTCGTATGCGGGTGTCTCCATGGCAGATCCCCAGGTAGCGGCGGTCGTACGGCCGCACGGACGGGCAGGCGCCCGGCGTGCTCCCGCCTCGCGTACCCGGTGGGGTCCGGGGCATGCATATCCGGTCGAACTCGGCGGAAGCCGGTCGTGTGGCCGGTCAGCCGAAGGTGAGGGTCAGCTGGAAGTGGTCGGGGTCGAGCAGGCTGACGGCGTGCTCGACGAAGGAGCCGTCGGCGGCCCGGCTGGTGCGCCGGGTGTCGAGGAACCAGTCACCCGGTGTCCGGTGCAGCAGTTCCGCCTCGTGGGCGTCGATCCGCCGCCCGCGGACCCGCTGCTCGCCGTGGTCGGGCCGCAGTCCGGCGCGCAGCAGCACCTCGGTGAGCGGCTCCTGGCCGAGCCCCCGGGCGGGCAGTTCCCGGATCACGGGCACGGGCGGCAGGAAGCTGCGCTCGTACGCCACCACGGTGCCGTCCGCGACCAGCTCGCGGGTCCGCTCCACGCAGACGAACGCGTCCTTCTCCAGGCCGAGTTCGGCGGCGAGGCCGTGGTCGTGCGTCTCGCGTACGGCGAGGGTCCGCAGCCTGCTCTCGACGCCTTGGAGGGGCAGGGCGCGGGCCCGGCCGGGCCGGTCGTCCGGCGGGCGTCCGTCGAAGAGGACGTAGGACCCCTTGCCGGTGCGGGTGGTGATCAGGCCTTCCTCGCACAGTTCGGCGAGGGCCGCGCGGACGGTCGTACGGCTGACGCCGAACCGCTGGGCGAGGGTGTGTTCGCCGGGCAGCCGCTCCCCTGCCGGGCGGCGTCCGCTGCGGATCTCCTCGGCGAGGATCCTGCTGATCCGCTGGTGCTTGAGCGGGACGCCGGTCACGGCCGGGCTTCCGCGAGCAGGTCGTCGATGGTGGTGACCCGGATCAGCGGCCGGTAGAGGTCCAGCACCTGGAGGGTCTTGATGTGGGAGTCGTCGTCCGCGCCCGCGCACGCGTCCGCCACGACCAGGACCTCGGCGCCGGCGTCGGCGGCGGCCAGCGCCGTGGACAGTACGCAGCAGTCGGTGCTGACCCCGGCCAGGACCAGGCGGCCGTCCGGGCCGACGCGCTCGACCAGTTCCGGTGTCCATTTGCTGAAGGTGGTGGCTTCCACGACGTGGCCGGCCCGGGCGGCGAACTCGTCCGTCAGCTCCCACAGTTCCGCCTCCCGAGGCTGGAGCGCGAAGGGCCACCGGGCGTAGTAGGCGCGCCAGGCTCCGGTGGGTTTCCCGGGTGCCAGGAAGCGGGTGAAGGCGACGCGGCCGCCGAACGCCGGCAGCAGGCGTCGTACGCCCGCGGCCGCGTCGGCGAAACGGGGGGTGGCCCAGGGGCTCGCGGGGTCGGCGAAGACGCGCTGCATGTCGATGACGGCCAGCAGCCCGGGGGCGGAGAGGGCAGGGGTCATGCGCTGTACACCCCCTCGTTCGGTGACGGGCTGGGTGCCTGTGCCTCCTGCTCGCGCACCCGGCCCCGGCCCAGCAGCAGCGTGCCGAGGAAGGCGAGCGCGAGGGCGGCCAGGACGCCGAGGTTGGCGTACGCCCAGGCGCCGCTCTTGCCGCCGAGACCGAACGGCTCCAGGAGGTAACCCTGCCAGGTGAGCCAGCTGGCCGCGGTGTTGGTGACCAGGCCCCAGCCGACGGCGGTGGCGCCGAGGGTGAGCAGGAGCGGCAGGAGGGGTACGTCGCCGTAGCGGCCGCGCGGGCGGTACAGGTCACCCTCGTCGTAGTCGCGGCGGCGCAGGGCGAGGTCGGCGAGCATGACCCCGCACCAGGCGGCGATGGGGACGCCGAGGGTGGTGAGGAAGCCCATGAACTGGGCGAGGAAGTCGCCGGCGAAGAAGACGATGTAGACGGATCCCGCGATCATCAGGACGCCGTCGAAGAGTGCGGCGAGGTAGCGGGGCACGCGCACGCCCGCGGAGAGCAGGGCCAGGCCGGAGGAGTAGATGTCGAGGACGGCGCCGCCGACCAGGCCGAGGACGGCGACCACGGCGAACGGCACCAGGAACCAGGTGGGCAGGAGCGTGGTCAGGGCGCCGATCGGGTCGGCCGCGATCGCCTTGCTCAGGGTCGCGGAGGAACCGGCCAGCAGGAGGCCGAAGACCAGCAGGAGCAGCGGGGCCGCGGAGGCGCCGAAGGTGGTCCAGCCGATCACGCCCCGGCTGGAGGAACCGCGGGGCAGATAGCGGGAATAGTCGGCGGCGGCGTTGACCCAGCCGAGGCCGAAGCCGGTCATCAGGAACACCAGCGCGCCGATGAACTGCTGCGCGGAGCCCGCCGGGATGGCGCTGACCGTGCTCCAGTGGATGTGGTCGGCGACCAGGGCGACGTAGACGACGGTGAGCACGCCCGTGATCACGGTGATCCAGGTCTGCAGGCGCATGATCAGGTCGAAGCCCATGACCCCGCCCACCACGGTCAGCGCGGCCACCACCATGAGGGCGACCACCTTGGTCTCCGTGCCGCCGCCCCAGCCCAGCCGGCTGAAGACGGTCGCGGTGGCCAGGGTGGCGAGCGAGGTGAGGACCGTCTCCCAGCCGACGGTGAGCATCCACGAGATCACCGACGGCAGCCGGTTGCCGCGCACGCCGTACGCGGCCCGGCTGAGCACCATCGTGGGCGCCGAGCCGCGTTTTCCGGCGACCGCGATGAAGCCGCACAGCAGGAAGGAGACGATGATGCCGAGCACGCCGGCGGCGAGGGCCTGCCAGAAGGAGATGCCGAAGCCCAGGGCGAAGGCGCCGTAGCTGAGGCCGAGGACGGAGACGTTCGCCCCGAACCAGGGCCAGAACAGGGTGCGCGGGGTGCCCTTGCGCTCCGCGTCCCCGATCACGTCGAGGCCGTGCGTCTCCAGCTGGATCTGACGGCCGGTGGATCTGCTGCCGGGGGATTCCTGCGGATGCGTCATCGCCGACCTACCTGCCTACCTGTCCAGACGTGTCCGGTCGAGGCGAGGCTAGGCCGGTGCACAGGGGGCGTCAAGGAAGACGCACGGCCGGTGCGCCCCCCGCCGTGCATCTTCGTCACGGCCCCGGTGACCTGCGGGGCTTCAGCCCCTGAGCAGCTCGGTGAACCGTTCGGCGCTCACGTTGCCGCCGGACAGGATGACGCCGACCCGGCGCGGGAGCGGATCGACCCGGTGGGCCAGGAGGGCGGCCAGGGCGCTGGCGCCGCTCGGTTCCACCACCGTCTTCAGGCGCTCGAAGGCGAACCGCATGGCGTCCCGGATCTGGTCGTCGCTGACCAGTGAAATGCCGTCCAGCAGGCGCTTGTTGAGGGAGAAGGTGAGTTCGCCGGGGATGTCGGCGGCCTGTCCGTCGGCGATGGTGCGCGGCACGGGGATGGCGACCCGGTGGCCCGCTTCCAGGGACCGCTTGGTGTCGTCACCGGCCTCCGGTTCGACGCCGATGACACGGACGCCCGGCAGCAGCCCCTTGGCGGCGACCGCGCTGCCGGCGATCAACCCGCCGCCCCCGACAGGCACGACCAGGGCGTCCAGCTCGCCCGCCTCCTCGATGAGTTCCAGGGCGGCCGTGCCCTGTCCCGCGATGACATGCGGGTGCTCGTACGGGGGCACGAGGGCGAGACCCCGGTCGGCAGCGAGCGCCTCGCCGATCGCGACCCGGTCGCCGGTGTAGCGGTCGTAGGTGACGATCTCGGCCCCGTAGTCGGCCGTGGCCTCCAGCTTGGAGCGCGGGGTGTCCTCCGGCATCACGATCACGGCGGTGGTGCCGAGTTCGCGGGCGGCGAGGGCGACGGCCTGCGCGTGGTTGCCGGAGGAGTAGGCGGCGATGCCCTTGGCCAGCTGCTCGGCGGACAGCCGGGACGCGGCGTTGTAAGCGCCGCGGAACTTGAACGCGCCGATGCGTTGCAGGTTCTCGCACTTGATGTGGACCTCGGCACCGACCAGCTCGTCGAGGGTGCGCGAGCGCAGGACGGGGGTGCGGTGGGCGACACCCTTGATGCGCTGCGCGGCCTCCTGGACGTCCTGGAGCGTGACGGGCTGGCTGTGAGGCATGTACCTACTCCGTTCTGGGCACGACCGGCCGCCGGCGGGTACCGCCGGACGCGGGACCACCGGGACCTTTCTGGAATCATTGTCTAACATGTAGACGAGAAGTCCAGAGCACCTGATCGAGAGGGGAGACGAGCGGATGACGGACGCGCGGGCAGCGGCGGCTGCACGGGCCCGGACCGGCGGGGCCACCGACGAGCAGGACGCGGTGATCGCCGCTCTCACGCCGGTGATCGACGGGATCGCCGCCACCTTCGGGTCCTGCTGTGAGGTGGTGATCCACGACTTCCGCCGCCCGGAGCACTCCGTCGTGGCCCTCGCCGGGTCGGTGACCGGGCGCGGGGTCGGCGGGTCGATGAGCGAGATCGGCATGAAGCTCCTGGCGCGCGGTGACGAGGCACGCGACGAGCTGAACTACCTCACGCGCACGCAGGACGGAAAGCTGGTCAAGTCCTCCACGATGCCGCTGCGCGATTCCACCGGCGCGGTGTTCGGCGCCCTGTGCGTCAACCTCGACGTCACCGCGATCAGTCAAGTACACGCGCTGGTCGGGGAGTTGGCCGGGGTCGCCGGGGCCCCGGCGGGTCTGCCGACCACCACGTTCGGCGACGACATCGGTGCGGTCGTCGACTCCATCGTGGACGCCCGCCAGCTCAGCAGCACCAAGACGTGGACGCACCTGGGCCGCGCCGAACGGCTGGACCTGTTCCGCGACCTGGACCGGCGCGGTGTGTTCGCGGTGCGCGGCGCGGTCCAGCAGGTCGCCGCCCGGCTCGGCATCTCACGGGCCTCGGCCTACAACTACCTGGCAGCCGCCAGGAACACCGACGCCACCGGCTGACCTGGGCGGGCCCGGCGGGCGGGCCTCCCGCTCCGGCCGACGCACGGCGCGTCAACCGTTCGGTGGAACGGACGCCGACGGATGGCACCAAGGCGGCCTTCGAGGAGCGCTTCCCGGGCATCGGCCTGACGCTGGTCGTGGACCACAGCAAGTACCACGACGCCTTCAAGGACCCGCAGGGTGCCTGGCTCCGGTTCATGACGGACCGCGCCGCGATCGCCGCGGCGAACCGGCCGGCCCGCGCGGCCGACCGGGTCAGTCCCGCGTCCCGAAGGTCTGCCGAAGCCGTGCGAAGGCGGTGGGCCGCGGCCGGCCGGGCAGGAAGTCCCGGATACGGAGGGCGCACTCCTGCGGGGAGAGCAGGCTGGTGTCCACGTCGAGGTCGTGCGGCCCGTGGGAGTGCACCTGACCGTACTGCAGGGCGGCCAGCCCCGGTTGCCGGTCGCCCCGCTCACGCTCACGGCGTTCCAGCTCGGACAGCGGACAGCGGACCGCGACCAGGACCACGTCGTCGGGCACGAGCAGGTCGAGGAGGTCCAGCAGCCGCCAGCGGCGACTGAGCGGATGGTCCACGACGAGGTTGTTGCCGGCAGCGGCCATCCCGGCGACCGCGCGGTGGAAGCCCTTGGCGGTGCGGTCGATCTCGGCCTGGAGGTCCTCGTCGGCGAGGGGACGGCCACCGCGCATGGCGTGAAAGGCGTCGACCGGCAGGTGGAACCAGGTGCCGTCGAGCACGTCGAGCAACTCCCGGGCGATGCTGGACTTGCCGGAACTGGACGTGCCGTTGAGCAGGATGACCGTGCCCCTCGCGGCGGTGTCGGGGATGCGCGCGTGGTCCGGGTCGGCCGTTTCCGGGAGCGTCTGGGTCGCCATGGCGTGATCCTTCCGTCCGCAAGGGTCCTGAGCCGGTGCAGGTTCCGCGATCATCGCATGGGGCGCGTCGGCTGAACTCTCCCTACTGCGGGCGGGCCGGGCCGGGCCGGCGCCGCGGTCGCGTCGTCCGTGGCCGGTTCGGGCAGGGTTCGGAACAGCAACCAGCTCAGCGCCGGCATCAGGACCAGCGGTGCCAGGGCGGTTCGCAGGGAGGTCGCGTCGGCGATGTGGCCGATGAGGGGGCTCACCAGACCGCCGACGCTGACGGTCAGACCGAGGGTGATGCCGCTGGCCGTGCCGACCCGCGAGGGGAGGTAGTCCTGGCCGAGCGTGACCTGGAGCGAGAACGGGACGTACAGGCCGGCCGAGGTCAGCGCCACGCACCCGTACAGGGCCGGCCCGGGGACGAACACCACGCCCGCGACTGCCGCCACCGTGCCGAGGTACGCCCAGCGGGAGACCGCGACCCGGCCCCAGCGCTGGGCCAGCGCGCCGCCCAGCACGGAGCCCACCGCGCCACCGAGGTAGAGGACGAACAGCGCCGCGGTGCCCGCCGCCGTGCTGCCGCCCATGCGCTCCTTGGCATACAGCGAGACGAAGGTGCTCAGTCCGACGAACACGACCGAGCGGCACACCACGGCCAGCGACAGTTTCACGAACGACGCCCGGTCGTCTCCCCCGGCGATCAACGCCGTACCGGTCCCGGCGCCCGGCCGCCGACCCAGTGCGCGCAGCACGGGCAGGCACAGCGCGGTGCCGACGAGCGCCGGCAGCACCAGAAGCGGCGTCAGACGCAGTCCGCCGGTGCCCACCACGGCGGCCACCATGAGCGGGGCCAGCGCGAAGCCGATGTTGCCGCCCAGCGAGAACCAGCTCATGGCGCCGTGACTGCCCCCGCCGGCGAGCCGGGCGACGCGCGCGGACTCGGGGTGGTAGGCGGCCACGCCGACGCCGGACACCGCCACGAACAGCAGGGTGAGCCCGTAGGAGCCGCTCAGTCCGCTCAGGGCGATGCCCCCACCGCCCAGCAGCGTGCTGACCGGGAGCAGCCAGGGCATCGCCCAGCGGTCGGTGAGGGCGCCGAACACCGGCTGCGCCACCGACGAGAGCAGGGAAGCGGCCAGGACGATCCCCGACACGGCCGCGTACCCGTAGGCGCGCTCGGCGACGAAGAACGGGACGAGGGACGCCACAGCGCCCTGGTAGATGTCGACGCAGGCGTGCCCGACGGACAGCAGAGTGATCGATGCATTCCTTCGCACCCCGTCATGATCCGGAGCCGAAGCCGTGTCGTGCTTCCGATATCCTGCCAACCGATGCCGCAGATCCGCCATGAGCCGATCGCTCCGACCCGCACCCGGCAGCTGGCGTCCGGCGCAGCGATAGACGCCCACCGGCACGACGACCACCAGATCGTCTACGCCGGCCGGGGGGTGCTGGCCGTCACCACGAGCGCGGCATCCTGG
Source organism: Streptomyces cellostaticus (assembly GCF_001513965.1). Taxonomy (GTDB): domain Bacteria; phylum Actinomycetota; class Actinomycetes; order Streptomycetales; family Streptomycetaceae; genus Streptomyces; species Streptomyces cellostaticus. Next base: position 270,781 of record NZ_KQ948021.1, read on the forward strand.
GTCGCCCCCGGCACGCGCGCCATCTGGGTGCCGGCCGGCACCGTGCACGCCCACCAGGCCCATGGTGAGCTCGAACTCCATCTGGTGGGACTGCCCGCGACCGAGAACCCGCTCGCCCTGGACACGCCGACCGTGCTCGCCGTGGGCCCGCTGCTGCGCGAGCTGATCGTCGCCTACACCCGCTCCCCCGACGACGACAGCCCCGAACGGTCCCGTCTGCGGGCGGTGTTGCTCGACCAGCTGCGGGCCTCGCCCCAGCAGCCGCTGCATCTGCCGACGCCGGCCTCGCCCCTGCTGCGGACGCTGTGCGACATCCTGCGCGCCGACCCGGCCGACGGCCGCACCCTGGCCGAGCTGGGCCGGGTGGTTGGGGCGAGCGACCGTACCCTGTCCCGGCTGTTCCGCAGCGACCTCGGCATGACGTTCCCCCAGTGGCGCACCCAGCTGCGGCTGCACCACGCGCTGGTCCTGCTGGCCGAGAAGACGCCGGTGACGGCGGTGGCGCACCTGTGCGGCTGGTCGTCGGCCAGCGCGTTCATCGATGTCTTCCGGCGCACCTTCGGCCACACACCGGGTTCCCGTCATCAACGTGCTTCCCCGGCTGATCACTTCACCATGTGACGAAGCATCCCGCCTGCCACGACCACGCCCAACCGGCCAACGCCGACGCGTCAGGGCATGAGCGGTCCGCACACCTCGGCGACCAGCCCATCAGCGGCATCGAGCGCGGCCGCGAGCACATCCGGGTCCGTGCCGGGCACGGCGAACAACTCGTGTGCGCGTGCGGCGAAGTCCGCCGGGGCACCGGGAAGCTCTCCCGCTGCCCGAACAGCCCCCTTCTCGTTCAGCACCCAGCAGCGGGCCTGGGCATGCAGGGCGTGCACCAGCAGCCCGACGGCACGGAAGAGGCAGCCGGCGACATAGAAGGCGTCGCCGCGTGCCGCTCCCTTGCGGGCGCAGGCCAGGATGAACGGCGCCTCCCACCGGGCGTTGGCGATCAGCGCCTCGCGCAGCGGTTCCGGATAGCGGCGTGTCTCCTGCTGCAGAGCATGGAGTTCGCCACCGGGATCTGCCAGGACACGCCCGAGGGCGACCTCACCGACGTACGCGTGCGCATACACCCCGAGCGGGTGGCCGGCCTGTGTGCCCACCTCGAAGCGGCCCGCCCGGCACTGTTCCCAGATCCCGTGCACCCGGTCGAGATCGCGGTAGAGCCAGTCGACGCGGTCGCCGTCCACCGTCAGCCATGCACCGCCGTTCACCCATGGCCCCCAGCCACCCGGTTCGGTCACGTCCACCGCTTCGCCGGTCAGCTCGGTCGCCAGGGAGCGCAGTGCTGCGGTGTCCAGCGGCGGCCGGTAGTACAGGCCCAGATCGAAATCGGAGTCGGGACGATGTGCTCCCCTCGCCCGACTGCCGCCCAGACACACTCCGACGATGCCGCCGACGCCGGTCAGCCGATCCGCGATCTCCTGCAAACGCTCCACGACCCGAAGTCTGCAGAACCGACCGACCGACTGCGACCGGATTTCCCCGTCCGGTCCCGGTACGAGCATCCGGTCACGGCCTGCTTCTGCTGCTTCGGCCCTGGGACGGGCTGGTCAGTGCCTCGCCGGATGTGCCGGCCGATGTGTCTGGGGCATCGGTGAGCGGTGCGCCGGCCGGATCTGCTGTCCTTCTCCGCCGATTCGGTCGGTGCCGCCCGGTGACGGTTGCCGGGAGAGCGAGCGCGGAGACCGCTGAGATCAGGCCGCCGAGGATCAGGGTGGAGCGGGCGCCGAGGGCGTCGGAGACTACGCCGACGAGGGGGGCTCCGATGGGGGTGCCGCCGAGGAGCACGAGGAAGTAGACGGACAGGACACGGCTGCGCAGGTGGGGGTCGACGTGCAGCTGTGTCAGGGCGTTGGCCGTCGTGGTGACGGTCACCGAGGCGAGGCCGGCCGGGATCAGCAGGGCCATGAAGGTGCCGTAGCCGGGCATCAGGCCGAGCGCGGCTTCCAGCACGCCGAAGGCGACGGTGGCGGTGATCAGACGTCGCGCGGTGGGCGGTTGCTTCCCGTTGGCTGCGAGGATCGCGCCGATGAGGCTGCCCGCAGCGTAGGCGGTCGAGAGGTAGCCGAAGGCCGCGGCGCCGGAGTGGAAGACCGTGATGGCCATGAGGGAGATGGTGACCTGGAAGTTGAGTCCGAAGGTGCCGACGAAGGCGACCAGCGTGATCGGCAGGAGGAGTTCCGGGGTGGTGGCGATGTGGCGGAAGGCGTCGGTCAGCCGCATGTCGCCGGGCCGGCGCCGACCGGGGTGGCGGAGTTCACCGGCGGGGATCGTGATCAGCCCGTACAGGACTGCCAGGTAGGAGACCGCATTGATCAGGAACACCGGGCCGGTACCGACAGCGGCCACGGTCAGGCCCGCGGCGGCGGGCCCGAGGATGCGTGCGACGTTGAACTGGGCGGAGTTCAGGCTGACCGCGGTGGCCACCTGGTCACGGCTGACCAGTTCGGAGACGAGGGCGTTGCGGGCGGGGCTGTCCACGGCGGTGGCGGTGCCGAGGGCGAAGGCCAGGGCGTAGACGGAGGGCAGGCTCACCGTGCCGGTGCCGGTCAGGATACCGAGCAGCAGGGACTGTGCCGCCATGGCGGTCTGGGTGATCAGCAGCAGCCGGCGTTTGGGGTAGCGGTCGGCGAGGGCTCCCCCGGTGAGGCCGAACAGGGTCTGGGGCAGGAACTGCAGTGCGGTCACGATGCCCACCGCACTGCCGCTGTTGCCGGTGAGCTGCAGCACCAGCAGATCCTGGGCGGCACGCTGCATCCAGGTGCCGATGTTGGAGGTCAGTTGGCCGAGGAGGTAGCGGCGGAAGGCCCGGACCGTGAGGGTGGCGGGCACCGGACCCGGTTTTCTTCCTCGTGGCGGGTACGAGGGGCGGTTCGCGCTCATGTCGGTCGGCCGACGTACGCGTCCGTGACGGGTGTGCCCACGTCGTCGACGTGGTGGAAGGTCGGGTGGGGGTGCATGAGGAACGCGTGGTGGGAGATGTTCCATGCGTAGGCGCCGGCCATGGCGAACGCGATCCGGTCGCCGATCCGCAGCCGGCCGACCATCACGCGGCGGGCCAGGACGTCCTTGGGGGTGCAGAGCTGCCCGACCAGTGTCACCGGCTCGCCGCGGACTTCGGGACGGTCCCAGGGGTGGTGCCAGGAGTCGTCGGGGATGACCTCGAAGGGCTGGTCGTGCTGTTTCGCGGCGGGTGTGCGCAGGTGGTGGGTTCCGCCGCGCAGGACGGCGAACGCCTCGCCGCGGCTGTGTTTGATGTCCAGGACCTGGGTGACGTACCAGCCGCAGTAGGCCGTGACCGAGCGCCCCGGTTCGATCCGCAGCGTGAGGCGGGGGTGGCGCTCCAGCGTCCGGCACAGCCCGATGCCGAAGGCGGGCCAGTCGAAGACTTCGCGGGGACGGGTGTAGTCGACGCCCATCCCGCCGCCGATGTTGACCTCGGTCAGTTCGATCCCCTGTTGGTGCGCCCAGCGGTCCGCCCAGCCCATGACGTGGCCGACGAGGGCCAGGTGAGCCCGCGCGTCGAGCCCGCTGGCCAGGTGGACGTGCAGCCCGTGCAGCCGGATGCGCCCGTCGGTCGCGATGATCTGCAGGCATCGATCCAGCTGAGCGGGGTCCAGCCCGAAGGGGCTGGGCCGGCCGCCCATGGCCAGGGCGACCGAACGGAGCACCACAGGTACGTTGACACGCAGCAGTACGTCGGCCGTGCGGTCGCCCAGCACGGTCGTCAGGGTGCGCAGCTCGTGTTCGCCTTCGACATGCAGGCGCTCTACGCCCGCGTCCAGGGCCTCGGCCAGTTCCACCGGGGTCTTGCCGGGACCGCCGAAGGCGATCCGCGCTTCGGGGAAGAGCCCGCGGATGTGGCGGATTTCGCCGCCGGAGGCGACCTCGAAGCCGTCGACGTGCCCTGCCAGGGCCCGCAGCAGGCGGGGATCGGAGTTGGCCTTCGCCGCGTACAGCAGCTCGACGCGGTGTGGCAGCGCGGCCCGGATGGCGCGTACGTGCTCGCGCAGGCCGGGCAGGTCGTAGACGTAGGCGGGCAGGTCGTCGTCGGCCAGCCGGTGGGCGTGGTGGAGGAGTGCGGGCCTCACAGCATCACCTCGCGGGGGAAGTCCGCGCCGAGCGGGCTGGGCAGGGGAACGTAGTGGGCGTGCCGGTCGGCCTGGCGGGCCCAGCGCAGCAGGAGGTTGGCCTTGGCGGGCAGCGGGACGCCGGAGAGCAGGGCACGCAGGCGGGGCGGTTCACCGGCGGTGCGCGCATACGCGTCGATGCGGTCGCGGACCAGACCCCACAGCGCCGGTTCCAGCGCGGGCCGGTGGTCGGCCAGGGCGCCGAGCACCTCAGCGACGTGATTGACCAGCAGGCAGTACGCGACCCGGTTCCAGCCGCGTTCGGCGTCGTAGGTCATGGGGCCGCGGACGTCCTCGGGCAGAGCGGCGAGGAAGCGCGCATGGGGGCGGGGCAGGAGCTTGGTGCCCTCCAGGTCGCGGAACAGCATCTGCGCGGGCATGCCGTCCGCGCTCACGCCGACGACGACGTTCTGCAGATGGGGTTCCAGGACGATGCCGTGTTCGAAGTAGGCGGCCAGTACGGGTGGCAGCAGCAATCCGAGATACGCCTCCCACCAGGCCAGGACGTCCCCGCTGCCTCGGGAGAGCAGGTGGGAGACGTGGGCCGGGCTGGTGGGGTACTCGTCCGCGATCGCGGCGGCGAGCACAGGGGTCACCCCCGGACGGAGATGGGGACGTAGGCCGGAGCGGACGATGACGCCGAAGCCCTCGATCAGGTCGGTGTCGCCGTCGGCGGCGAGCGTGCGGTAGCCGGTCTCGGCGAGCAGCGCACAGCCGGGGAAGCGGTCGGCGAGCCGGTCCATGACGGGCTGGACCAGCCGGTTCAGGGCGACGGCACCCGACAGCTCGTAACTGGCGTTTTTGCGCAGGCAGTTGGTGATGCGGACGTTCAGGCTGAACTTCAGGAAGGTGTCGGTGTCCGGCTGGTAGAGCGTGCGCACCGACGCGGTGGGCACCCATTCCGGCCCGCTCACGCCGGTGTCCACGACCGCGCCTTCTGCCATCGCCGCACGCAGGCCCTCGTGGTCACGCAACAGCCGGAACTGCCAGGGGTGGACCGGGAGCATCACGTGTTCCGGATCGGCCGGCGGACACAGCGCGTTCAGCTCGGCCGGCTCCCCCTCTTCCCGTACCAGATCGCGGCGTACGGCCAGGTGGCGCAGGCGGATGCGGGCTCCGGTCTCCGGTCCGTACGCCAGCCAGTCCGCCGGGTCCCCGCTCCGGGCCTTGGGCGTGGGGTGGAAGCGGTGTCCGAACACCAGCGCCTGCTCCGAAGCCAGATAGAGGTCCGGCGGCGGTGCAGGACGGGCCCGGTGTTCCAGGGCGGCGCGGATGGTCTCGCGGCTGTCGGCGACCTGGTCCAGGAACTCCTCGTTGGCCGTGCCCGTGCGCAGTTCGAGTTCCTCCTGGACGTAGCCGGCCAGCTCCCGCCAGCCGACCGTGGCCCAGGCGGCGGCGTCGAGTCGTTGCACGGGGCCCTGGAAGCGGTGTGCGCCGATCATCGATACCCGGCGGAGTCGGGCCCGTAGCAGAAGGTCGCGGCGTGGCAGGCGCAGCAGGAGGTGGTCGCGGTCGACGGTCACCTGGTGTTCGGGGGCGGACACCTCGCGGACGAGGCAGTTGAGCAGGGTGTGGGCGGTGACGGCGTCGGCGGTCTGCCCCGGCTGACCGGTCTGTGCTGCGGCTGGGGTGCCGGGCGCGGTGGCGGAGGTGGTCATGCGGTGGCTCCAGTGCGTCAGAAGTGGCGTATCGGCTGTCCGTGGGGCGGCTTTCCGGCGGCTACGGACCGGCCGTCGGGCGTGTTCCTGTCCGACCGCATGGGAGTCAGCGGTACCGAGTGAGGGGATTGGGGACGGGAGTCCACTGTGCTGTGCCGGGGTTGTCGGCCAGACGCATCGCGATGGTCGCCTTCAAGGGCAGCGCGTCACCGAAGAAGGCCGCCTCGTCCCCGTCGTCGGGAAGTCCGGCGTACACACGGAGCCCGGCCTCGGCCACCGTCTCCCACAGCGTTCCGGGATCGATCGCGCCGGTGCGGGCGAGGACGTCGACCAGCTCGCTGAAGACGCCGCTCAGAAGTGCGCCGAACAGCTTGGTGCGCAGCGCGTCCATGTCGTCGCCCGCCCGGGTGCCGACCAGGGGCGGGAGGGTGAATCCCCAGGCTGCCAGCCTGCGTGGGCTGACCCGTACCCCGTCCAGGTCCCGGTAGAGCACGCGTGCCGGCGTCCCGTCCCTGAGGACGACCAAGGTGTTCTGGCCGTGGGCCTCCAGCGCCACTCCCATGGACAGCAGGGTCAATGCGGGTGGCAGCACCAGCGCGGCGAAGTCCGCCAGCCAGCGCACCGGATCGCCTGTCACGACGGCGGCGCCGGTCGCGTGCACTGCCGTCAGCGGGACTGCGATCTCGTCGTCGCCGAGGTGGGAGTCGGTGGACTCCCTGAGCATCGTGGCCAGGCTCTCGGAGGCTCGCTCACCGATGCGTACCGCGCCGCCGCCCAGCTCGCGCAGCACCCGCAGGCTCTCGCCGTACCCGGCCTTGTCCACGGCTGCCGTGACCAGATCCGACAGGGGCGGGCCGTCGGCCGCCTCCGCCGGTGAGATGGTCCGCCGGTAGTTGGTGACCTGCACGTCGAGGGCGGTCTTGATGTGGCAGCCGGGCAGATCGGCCACCGGTGCGAGCGTGCGCAGCGACAGCAGCGGGCGAGCCGGGATCGTCCGCCCTGCCACGGCGAGGTCGGGGTGGCGCGCCAGTACGTGGTCCCGCTGCCAGGGGTGGACCGGAAGCAGGTAGCTGTCGCCGTCACGCAGCTCCGCCGGCCAGGTGCCGGTGCCCTGCCAGCGGTCGGCCCGGACGGGCAGCAGGGCCAGTTCGGTCACCGGGTGGTGTTCGGGCGCGTAGGCGAGCACCTCGGCGACGGACATGCCGGTACGGGTACGGCAGCAGGGGTGCTGGGGGTGGCCGTCGACCACCGCCTGCTCGGCATCGGCCGAGTCGCGCAGCGGACCCGGTCCTTCGGTGTTCGCGGCGCGGGCCAGCGCGAGGTTGTCGACGCTGTTGTCCAGCTCGGCGGCGAGCCGGCTCGCCGCCGAGCTGGACAGCCCCAGCCGGGCGAGGAGTTCTGCCGGCCCACGCACCGGTCCGTCGGGCCCGGCCACGGTGAAGTCCTCGGGCACCTGGGCAAACCGCCGGGCCCACACGTCGGGCGCCGCGAGCCGACCACCCTGCCGCAGAGTGACGACCAGGGTGTCCGCCGCCCGCTGCCGCGCGGTGACGCCGGGCAGCGGCTCCCGCCCGAAGGCGCCCCACAGCCGCCCCAGTACGGTGGCCCGCGCTCCGGGGAAGGCGGCCATGAACGGCTCCACCAGATCCGGGCGCACCCGCCGCAGTTCCTCGATCGTCGCCTCGGGCGTTCCATCGCCCCTTCCCCGCAGGAGGGGTGGGCTCATGGACGTGTGGGGGGTTCCTGAGGGCATGGCGGATTCCCGGAAGTCGAGGGTATTTCCATCACGCGGCGCACCTGACGCAGACCCGCGCTTCGGACACTACGGGAAGGCGTGCAAACGCGAATCAAGTGGGAATACAGGCCGTTCCGAGAAACCTCGCGACGAATACCCGAACCACGAGTGAATTCGGGCGGAGCAGGGGACTTGCCGAGACCTCGTGACGACCTCGAGCCCAGGACCCACCGTGCAGAACAGCGATGCGCGCCATGCGACAAGTCGCAGGTCATGAGCCACTTTCACCTACCGGCAACGCGGACTTCCACAGAAGCAGGGCACACCTGGTTTTCTGTTTCTTAACCATCTCCTAACTGCGGGCTAACGGTGCATTGGATGTCGCTCGTGCCGCCGTCACAAGAGAACCCCGAAGGATCACCGGGACGAGGGAATGGTACGGCGGTTGTGCCGCACGGTGGGGCTGCCGTTTGTGAGCCTGTCGGCATGCATCTGCTGCTGATCGAGGACGACGACCGGGTGGCCGAACCCCTGATGGAGGGACTGGGCCGCTTCGGGTTCACCGTGGAACACGCACGAACGGGTGCCGGCGGCCTGTCCGCCGCAGAGCCGGCGATAGTGCTGCTGGACCTGGGGCTCCCCGACATGGACGGCATCGACGTCTGCCGGGAGCTACGAGCCCGTTCCTCGGTCCCGATCATCATGATCACTGCCCGGGACTCCGAGACGGACCGGGTGCTCGGCCTGGAACTGGGCGCGGACGACTATGTGTCGAAGCCGTTCGGGGTCCGGGAACTTGTGGCACGCATCCGGGCCGTGGCTCGCCGAACCCGAACCGTGCCCCTCGACACGGGCGGTACGGGCACGGCAGCCGCCGGCAGCCGGGACCCGGAGGGCGCATCCGGCGCCCAGCGGATCGGTCCGCTGAGCATCGACCGCCGAACCCGTCAGGTTCACGTGCACGAGGGGTCGATCGCGCTGGCTCCCAAGGAGTTCGACCTGCTCCTGTGCCTGGCCGAAGATCCGGGAGCCGTCTGTTCACGCCAGCAGATTCTCGACACGGTCTGGGAGCCGGACTACTTCGGCCCCACGAAGACCCTCGATGTGCACATCGCCGCCCTGCGCCGCAAACTCGGTGCCCCGTCGTGGATCGAGAACATCCGCGGCATCGGATTCCGCCTCGTCCCGCCCAGAGGCCGTGACGCCACCTCGCCCCCACCGCATCAGGCCCGCAGAGGCGCCCGATGACCCGCCGTCTGCTGCTCAGCTATCTCAGCCTCATGATGCTCGTCCTGCTGGCCCTGGAAGTGCCTTTCGGCTTCGTCTACGCGCGCAACGAGCTGAACCGCTTCTCCCACACCGCGGAGCTGGGCGCGGTGACGCTCGCCTCCGTGTGCGAGGAGAAGCTCGAACACGGACGGGCGTCGGACCTGCCGGAATTCGCCCGCGACTACGCTCGGCGCACCGGCAGCAGAGTGGTCATCACCGACCAGGGCGGCACGGTCCTCACCGACTCCGCCACCGCCGCCACCGTCGGCAGCGACCTCTCCGCCCAGCCGGACATCGCGACCGCCCTGCGTGATCGGCCCGCCACCGGGATCCGCGACGACCTCGTCCCGGACGGCAAGGTCCTGTTCGCAACCGTGCCGGGCAGATCCAGCGACACCGTCCCCTGCGTCGTACGGACCCTCTACCCGCTCGCGCCACTCGCCGAGAAGGTCCATGCCACCTGGGTCGCCCTTGCCGTCGTCGGCCTGTGCGTACTGGCGATGGTCGCGCTGATCGGTTTCGCGCTCGCCCGCTGGATCACCCGCCCCCTACGGGCCCTGGAACGTGCCACCGCACAACTCGCCGACGGCCGCCTGACCGACCCTCCGGCCACCGACCGCGGGCCGCCCGAGCTGCGCCGAGTGACCGCCTCGTTCACCCGCACGGCAACCCGGCTCCAGCACCTGCTCCACGCCCAGCAGGCCTTCGCCTCCGAAGCGTCGCACCAGCTCAAGACCCCCTTGACCTCCCTGCGCCTGCGTCTGGAGAACTTCGAGCCCCACCTCGCCTCCTGCGCGCAGGACAGTCTCAGCGACGCGATCGACGAGGTCGCCCGCCTCAGCCGCATGGTCCAGGGGCTGCTCGCCCTCGCCCGGCTGGAGAACTCGGCGATCACCCCCGAGACCGTCGACCTCGACGCCGTCGTCACCGACCGCGCGGCCATCTGGACGGCCTTCGCCGGCGAACAGAGCGTCGGCATCACCGTGGCCGGCACGCAGGCCGGAGAGGTGTGGGCGGTAGCGGGCGCACTCGAACAGATCCTCGACAACCTGCTGTCCAACGCACTGCGCGTCTCCCCTCCCGGCACCACCATCACCCTGGCGACCGCCACCGCACCCGGCGACGGCGGCCGTACGGTCGAACTGCATGTGACCGACCAGGGCCCAGGCATGACCGAAACCGACCGACAACGGGCCTTCGACCGGTTCTGGCGTGCCGCTGACGCCCACCACGACGGCACCGGCCTGGGCCTGTCCATGGTCCAGCGGCTCACCCACGCCAGCGGTGGCGACGTCTCCCTGAACGCGGCGCCCGGCGGCGGTCTGGACGCCGTCGTCAGGCTACGGCCCGTGCAGACGGCCCGCGCCCGGAGCTGTACAACGGCCCATCGCAAGATCCCACCGCTGCGCAACCACAGCGCGACCGACAACCGGCCGGCCACCGAGACAGTCCCGGGACGAGACCAATGATTCCCGGTGGCGCGGCCGAAGGGATCGTCCCTGTCGGCACGGGCTGTCCGGCTCGGGAACGTGACGGTTGAGGGCACGCACGTCCAACGTCACCCGGCCGCCGTCAGTCAGGTCCACCGTGACGCGGTCACCGACGGTGGGGAACCGGCCGAGCCGGTCCACGATCAGGCCGGCCACGGTGTCGTAGTCGTCCTCTTCCGGCAGCTCGATGCCGGTGGCCTCGGCCATCTCGTCCAGGCGGCGCCCGGCGTCCACCAGCCAGCCCTCGCCGTCGGCCACGGCCGGCTCCGTGACGGTGTCGTTCTCGTCGGCGATGTCACCGACGAGTTCCCCGGCGATGTCCTCGTAGGTGACGATGCCGGCGACACCGCCGTGTTCGTCCAGGACGACGGCGAACTCGTCGCCCTGTCGGCGCATCTGCTTCACCGCGTCGGGCAGGGGGAGCGTGTCCGGGAGCAGCAGGGGCCGCCGGGACATCGCTCCGACGCTCGTACCGGCGAGCCGGTCCGCGGCAAGTCCCCTCAGCTCCCGTACGCCGAGGACGCCGGTGACGTCGTACGGGTGGTCGCCGAGGACCGGGTAGTGGGAGTGGCCGTGCTTGCCGATGAGATCGACCGCCTCGGCGGCTGAGGCGTCCTTGCGGACGAAGACGGCGTCCGCGCGCGGCACCATCACCTCGTCCAGCGTGCGCTCGGTGAACTCCAGGGCGTGGTCGAGCAGCTCGGCGGTGGCCTTGGGCAGCTCGCCCTGCTCGTGGGACTCGCCGATCAGCTGGCTGAGCTCCTCCAGCGTCGCCCCGTGGTGCAGCTCCTCCACCGGCTCGATGCCCACCCTGCGCAGCAGCCTGTTCGCCGCGCCGTCGAAGACGTGCACAACGGGACCGACCACCTTCAGGTACGCCGGCGTGGAGCCGGCCGGCGCCTTGGCCAGCCGCTCGGGCACGGCGATGGCCAGGTTCTTCGGGGCCGGCTCGCCCAGCACCATCTGCACCACCGTGGCCCCCACGAAGGCGAGCAGCACGGAGATGCCGCTCACGGCCGCGTCCGGGATGCCGAGCCCGGACAGAGCGGGCTTGAGCAGCGCCGAGACCGACGGCTCGGCGAAGAAGCCGACGACCAGGCCGGTGACGGTGATGCCGAGCTGGGCGCCGGACAGCATGAACGACAGGCGTTCGAGGACCTTCAGGGCGCGGGCGGCCTTCTTGTCGCCGGCCTCGGCCTGCCGGGCGAGGGCGAGCCGGTCGGCGGAGACACAGGCGAATTCCTGGGCGACGAAATAGCCGGTGGCGGCGGTCAGCACGAAGACGGCCAGCAGGCCCGAGGCGGCACTCGTGGCGCTCATCGAACACCACCCCGCCGCGTGCCGTACTCAGGAAGAATCCGGCGGGGTGGTCGTTGCCCCGAGGGGTCCGTCGATCTGGCGCACAAGGCGTGCGCTCCTCATAGCAGTGGCGATCGGAAAACGATTCTGGCCACATACGGGTTCCCGGCGCCTCCGGAGCCTCGCACAGCCGCGGAAGGTCCCGTGCGTTCCGGCTCGAGTGGTGCGCCGGCACGCCTCACGGGTGGCCCGGCGTCCTGCACCGAGGCCGCGGCGGTCTCAGCCGGCGGTCCCGCGCAGCTCGCGCACCGGAGCGAGGGCTTGCTGCGAACGTGCGGTCAGCTGTCCGACCATCACCCGCACCACGGTGACGACATCCGGGTCATCGACGTAGTAGACCTGCCGTCGGCCCTCGCGCCGGGAACGCACGAGCCCGGCGAGCTTCAGCTTGGCCAGGTGCTGGCTGACCGCGGGCAGCGCGCCGCCCACCCGGTCGGCGAGATGCGTGACATCGCTCTCGCCCTGCGACAGAGCCCACATCAGATGCAGCCGGGCCGACGAGGCGAGCAGTCCGAAGGCAGCGGCCGCCTCGGCAAGGACTTCGGCGGGCGGATCCTCGAAACCACCCACGTTCCCTGTCACAGTCCTCTCCCGTCCCGCCCACTGCACAGCCGACGCCCATGCGCCCACCCAGTGTAGGCGTCCGCATGCTCGGCGTCCGCGCGCCGAGGACACGCCCGGCCGGCCTCACCGGAGGCCGGCCGGGGCAACGGCCCGAGGGCTCAGTCCTCGTAGTAGTTGTTGACCACCACGTCCGGTTCGTCGTCGTCGAACGCCTCGTTCAGCAGCGCGCCACCGATGAGACCGGCCGCACCGGCACCGATGAGCGCGCCGGTACCGAATCGACGGCCCCCTCCTTGCTGCTGGTGGTCGTGGTGGTCCCCGTAGGGCTGTCCGTACCCCTGCTGCGGATAGCCCTGCTGTGGATAGCCCTGCTGGGGCGGCGTGTAGAACGGCGGCGCGGTGGTCTGCACCCGCTGGGCGCAGCCGACGCACACCTGTACCGGCCGGGGCACACCCCACTGCGGGGACCACGTCACGGTCGTCGTGCCGGGGCCGTGGTTGGGGTCGAAGAAGCACGTCACGGAAGAACTCCCTGTGGGTTGCGGTGATCCTGCGAACGCCGGGGCGGGCGAGGAGAGGACGGTCGGCGGCGGTGCTGTGGGCATCGGCGGCGCGTACGTACGGGTGCCGGACGGTGGCGGGGTGGCCGGGGCCGGGCTCGGGGCCGTTTCCCGCAGGACGTCCACGCCGTAGTCGGTGGCGATGCCGGCGAGTCCCGAGGCGTAGCCCTGGCCGACCGCGCGGAACTTCCAGTCCGCGCCGTGCCGGTACAGCTCGCCGAAGACCAGCGCGGTTTCGCTCGACAGGCCCCCGGGCGCGAGATCGTAGCGGGCCAGCTCCGTGCCGCTGTCCCGGTCGAGGACGCGGATGTGGGCGCGGTGCACCTGTCCGAAGGCCTGGCCGCGGGAAGCGCCCTCGTAGAGGGACACCGGGAAGACGATCTTCTCGACGTGGGCGGGGACCCGGGTGAGGTCGACCTGGATCTGCTGGTCGTCTCCGCCGGCGGGGCTGCCGTCGGCGGAGTGGCGCACCGAACCGTCGGGACTGGTCGGGTTGTTGAAGAAGACGAAGTGCTCGTCGGACGGCACCTTGCCGGTCCGGTCGCACAGCAGGGCGCCGGCGTCCGGTTCGCAGCCGGTGTTCGCCTGCCAGCCCAGCCCGACCGTCACCGCAGTCAGGCCGGGGGCCTGCTTGCTCAGCGACACGTTGCCGCCCTTGGCCAGGGACACACTCATGCACGTCCTCCGCAGTTGTTTCCGCTTCCCGGCTTCATCGCGATCAACTCGACTCTAACCCCTTCCAGTTCCCGACTTGCGCAATGTCATGAATAAGTGACAACACCTCAACGACTCATCACCAGTGGTCACGGGCGCTGGCCACACCCGCGATCTGTCCATAGGCTTGCGCAATCAAGCAATCCGAGACACCGGCGTCCGGCGGACCCCGCCCGGCCCGGACCGACTGGAGGACAACCAAGTGGGCATCATCGGCTGGATCATCCTCGGCCTGCTCGCCGGAGCCATCGCCAAGATCCTGCTTCCCGGCCGCGATCCGGGCGGCTTCATCGGCACCACCCTCATCGGCATCGCGGGCGCCTTCGTCGGCGGCTGGCTCTCCGCCCGCTTCCTCGACCGCCCCGTGGAGAAGCACTTCTTCGACCTGTACACCTGGGGCGCGGCGATCGGCGGCTCCCTGGTGCTGCTCATCGGTTACCGCATTCTGTTCGGCAACTCGCGCGACTGATCCGAACGCCGAGCGTCCCGGTCACCGATGGCCGGCGGCAGCGGCGTGCGACGTCAGCCGAGGCAGGGCGCGTGGCTGACCGCTCGGCAGAGTCACTCACTGGGGTGCTCCTCCGGCCCTCCAAGGCTCGTTCCGGATACCGGCGGAGCCCATGCCGCAAGCGCACCATCGGACGGGCGGCGTATGACGTCCGGCGCCGGGCGCGCCGGACGAGGCGCGCATGTCAGTTGTCGGATTCGGCAAGGGAGGGGCGGGCGGAAGCCGCGCCGTCAGCGGTGACCGGGGCCTTCGTGGTGCTGCCGCCGGGCAGGAATGCGCCCACCGCTGCGGCGCCCAGCAAGGTAACGCCGGCCGCGACCAGCGAAGAGACGCGTACCGCCGAGACGAAGGCATCGATCGCGTGGGAGGCGAGGGGCAGCCCACGGGGGCCGAGGCCGGCGGCAACGGTGAGGGTGCCGGTGATGGACTGCTCGGCGGCCGGGTGCAGGGAAGCGGGCAACGCGGCGAGGTGAGGGCGGATGCCGTCGCGGTAGTGGGCGGACAGGACCGAGCCGAGCACCGCGACGCCCAGGGCGCCACCCACCTGGCGCAGCGCGTTGATCAAGGCGGCGCCCGCACCCGCCGTCCGCTCGGGCATCGCGGCCATCGCGACGGCGGTCCCGGCGGGCATCACGTAACCCATGGCACTGCCCATGAAAAAGAAGAGCAGTTCGACCTGCCAGAGCGGTGAATGCTGGTCCAGCACGCTGACGCCGAGAAAGGTGAGCGCGGTGAGCCCCAGCCCGGCCGTGCACACCGCGCGCGCACCGAAGCGGCGGGCCAGCACGGTGCTGTGCGGTGAGCAGGCGAGTTGGGCGACGGCGAGCGGGAGCAGGCAGCATCCGGCCTGCAGGGGCGAGTACCCGCGCACGCTCTGCAAATAGAAGACCAGGTAGAAGGACGAGCCGAGCAGGCCGAAGAAGATCACGCCGATCGCGCCGACCGCTCCGGTGAACCGGGCGTCGCGGAAACAGCCCAGGTCCATCGCGGGGTGTGGGCTGCGCCGCTCCCACCAGACGAAGCCCGCCATCAGGGCCAGGCCGGCCAGGACGTTCCCCCAGACCGGCGCGGCACCCCAATCGGCGAGTTCACCGCCCTTGATGACGCCGAACACCAGCAGGCCGAGGCCCGCGACACAGAGCAGGACGCCGACCGGGTCGAAGCGGCCGGGCGCCGGGTCGGCGGACTCCGGTACGACGGTGGTGATGGCCGTCGTGCCGAGCAGCACGACGGGGAGGTTGATCAGGAAGATCGAGCCCCACCAGAAGTGCTCCAGCAGCAGTCCGCCGGTGACCGGGCCGACCGCCACCGCGAGTCCCGCCGAGGCGGCCCACAGGCCGATCGCCTTCGGGCGTTCCTCGGCACGGAACACCTGGGTGATGATCGCCAGGGTGGCCGGGACCACCAGGGCCGCGCCGATGCCCATGCCGGCGCGCGCGGCGATCAGCTCGGCGGTGCTGTGCGCGTAGGCGGAGGCCGCCGAGAAGAGGCCGAAGACAAGCAGGCCGGCCAGCAGCGTCCGCTTCCGGCCGAACCTGTCCGCGACGAGGCCGGCCGTGATCAACAGCGTGGCGAAGACAAGCGTGTAGGAGTCGACTGCCCACTGGAGAGAGCTGGGCGAGGCACCGAGGCCGTCGGGCGCGGGCAGAGCGAGCACCCGCAGCGCCACGCTGACGATGGAGGTGTCGAGGACGACCAGGACCAGGCTCACGACCAGCGCGGCGAGGATCCACCAACGGCGCGGATCGGAGCCGGTCTCGCGCGGTTTTGGCGGCAGGGATTCTCGCTCGTCTTCCAGCACGTGAGCTCCGTATCTCGTTGGGCCTCAACTCGGGCCGTGGTCAGGCTATTTCACGGGCGAGCTGCGCAGAGCACCAGTGCCACCATCGAGTGATCGGAAAAGAGCCATGGAATACGGACGGGCGATATTTATAATCCGTTCATCCTATGAAACGACCATGACATCGCCAATTGTGTTCATTTGACATTGCATTGTCGACGTTGGAACCATTGGCATCGCGGTCGCCAGCCGTCGATCGACACGGCAAACCGCCATCCACGGACATCGATCCGGCCGTCTGGCATTCCTGTGCCGCTTTCACGACCCTGTTGCGCCAAGCACCCGCGCCGATCGGAGACGATCCTGAATCGCCCGCCCACCACAGCGAGTCCGCAGGCAGGGCCGTCGCTGGAAGACATCCGTACGGCCGTCAACGACCTGGTGCCTTTCCAAAGCTTCGTCGGCACCGAACTCATGGAACTCACTGCCGAACGCGCCGTGGCCCGGCTACGGGAAACATCCCAGACCCTCAACCATGTCGGGACACAGCACGCTGCCGCGCTGTTCCTGGTCGCCGAGTCCGCCGCCGGAGCCGCTCTCGCCGCTGCTCTGCGCGAACGCGTACTCGAAACGGTCTTCGTGCTCCGCGATTCCCGGATTGACTACCATCGCAAAGCCCGCGGTGAAATCAGGGCAGTGGCCACCGTCCCGGACGGCAAAGTGACGGCCGGGTTCACCGAGTTCGCGGACGGCGAGCGATTCGAGGCGGTGGTGACATCCACGCTGTACGACGTCGAAGAGCAGCAAGTGGCCGAGGCCACGTTCAGCTACCACTGCCGGATCCGCACCACCCACTGACAAGTGCGCCGAAGCGAAAGGAACAGCACCTCCCGTGACTTCCCTGGAGAGGTACGACCTCCCGGTCTCGGCGATCCCGAAGCGCTGGTACAACGTACTCCCCGATCTGCCGCGCGGCCTCGATGACTACCTGCACCCGGTGACCCGGGAACCGGTCGACCAGGAGTTCATGGAACGGCTGCTGCCCAAGGCGCTGGTCGCTCAGGAGACCTCCACGGACCGGTGGATCACCATCCCCGAGGAGGTCCGCGCGGCCTACCGGCTCTGGCGGCCGACGCCGTTGTTCCGGGCCACCGCACTGGAGCGGCACCTGGACACCCCGGCGGAGATCTACTTCAAGTACGAGGGCTCCAGCCCCTCCGGCTCGCACAAGCTCAACTCCGCGCTGGCGCAGGCGTACTACGCCCGTCTGGAAGGCGTCGACCGGCTGGTGACGGACACCGGGGCCGGCCAATGGGGAAGCGCGCTCTCCCTGGCGTGCAGCCTGTTCGGGATCAAGGCGCTGGTCTACATGGTCCGGGCCAGTTTCCAGGGCAAACCGTACCGGCGGCACCTGATGGAGACCTTCGGGCAGCAGGTGCTGCCGAGCCCCGGGCCGCACACCGACTTCGGCAGCGCGCTGCTGGCTGCCGCACCCGACCACCCCGGCTCCGAGGCCACCGCCGTGAGCGAGGCGCTGGAGACCGTGCGACGCAACCCCGGCGACCGGTTCTCGATGGGCGCCTTCGCCAACCACGTGCTGCTGCATCAGACGGTGATCGGCCTGGAGACCCGCGAGCAGTTGGAGGAGATCGGCAAGCAGCCCGACTTCCTGGTCGCGTCGGTGGGCTGCGGCAGCAACCTGGGCGGCTTCGCGTTCCCGTTCGTCGGTGACAAACTGGCGGGGGCGCAGATCGGCATCCTGGCCGCCGAGCCGGCCGCCTGCCCGACCCTGACCGCGGGCGAGTACCGCTACGACTTCGCGGACGCCAGCGGCCTCGGCCCGCTGACGCGCACGTACACGCTGGGGCACGAGTTCGTCCCGCCGCCGATCCACGCCGGCGGCCTGCGCTACCACGGCGCGGCTCCGCTCGTCGGGCTCGCGCGCCACGAGGATCTGCTGGACGCCCGCGCCTACACCCAGAAGGAGGTCTTCGAGGCCGGCACACTCTTCGCCCGGCTGCACGGGCTGCTGCCCGCCCCGGAGACCGCGCACGCCGTCCGGGCCACGATCGAGCTGGCCGAGGACTGCCGCCGACAGCGGCGCCGGGCCGTGATCGTCTTCTGCTACAGCGGGCACGGGCTGCTCGACCTGGGCGCCTACGGCTCGTACAACGCCGGCGAGATGGCGGAGCCGGAGCCGTACGAGTGCACGCTCGCCGCGGGCGATCCGGCACTCGCCCACCTGGCCGGACGGTGACCGCGATGTACTCCTACCCGCAGTACATCGGCGGCCAGGACCGCTCCGGCACCGGCTGGACCTACTGCCTGGACGCCGGCGCCTTCCTGGCCGATCCGCGCGCCTCGTTCACCCGCAAACGCAAGCTGGAGCTGGCGGGCGGCGACACCCCCGAGGGCGACACCACCGGGATCGTCGGCCGGGTCGCGCTCAGCAGCCCGCAGGACGTGACCGACGCGCTGCAGGCGGCACACACGGCCCGCCGCGCATGGGCCCGCACCGATCTGGACACCCGGATGAAGCTCGGCCCGCGGCTGCACACGGCGTTGACCGCCCGCTACGACGACCTGCTCGACATCCTGGTCCGGGAAGGCCACCCGCGCCGGCTGGCCGAGTGGGAGATCGCCGGCATGCTGACGGCCACCAGCGCCGAGACGGTGGCGTTCTACCGCAGCCAGCTGGAGCAACGCTTCGACAGCCCCGGCCACTCCTTGGCCCTGCTGCGCAAGCCCGACGGAGTGGTCTGCCTCAACCCGCCGCAGAACGCGGCGGCCGCCAACTCCTTCCTGGGCACCGGCGCACTCGGCGCAGGGAACACGCTGGTGGTGAAGGCACCGCGCACCGCACCGCTGGGCGTCGCCTTCATCTACCGGGAGCTGGTCGCCCCGATCCTGGACGAGCTGGGCGCGCCGCCGGGAACCGTCAACCTGGTCTCCGGCGCGACCCGGCCGATGCTGCGCCAGTGGCTGACGAGCCCGCACGTCGACGACATCATGTTCTTCGGCGACAGCGACGTAGGCCTGGAGCTCGGCGACAAGTGCGTCACCCACGGCAAGAAGCCGGTGCTCGAACTGTCCGGCAACGACTGCCTGGTGGTGTGGAACGACGCCGATCCGGACGGCGCCGTGGAGGCGCTGCTGGAGTGCTTCTACGGCTCCGGGCAGATCTGCATGGTGCCCAAGTGCGCGATCATCCACCCGGACATCGCCGAGCAGCTGCTGGACCGGCTCACCGCCCGGTGCCGCGCACTGCGGCCCGGCTACCCCGATGACCCGGAGGTCCTGCTGAGCCCGGTGCTCAAGAGCGACCGGTTCCACGAGGTG
This sequence comes from Streptomyces cellostaticus, assembly GCF_001513965.1. GTDB lineage: Bacteria > Actinomycetota > Actinomycetes > Streptomycetales > Streptomycetaceae > Streptomyces > Streptomyces cellostaticus. The sequence goes on from NZ_KQ948021.1 coordinate 289,938, forward strand.
CTGGCCGACGCCCGGCAGCACGGCTGCCGAGTCCTGTGCGGCGGCGAGCGGTTGGACGTCACCGGGCGCCCCTCGCTGACCGGGACGTTCCTCGAACCCACGGTGGTACGGGTGGACGGGCTGCGCGACGCGCGCCGGGTCCGGGCCGTGCGCGAGGAGACCTTCTTCCCGCTGCTCGCCGTGGTGGTCCCCGATGAACGGGACGAGGGCGAACTGCTGGACACCGTCATCGAGTTCATCAACGAGAACGACTACGGACTACGCAACTCGCTCTGGTCCGCCGACGACAAGGTGATCGACGCGTTCACCCGCGAGGTCGTGGGCGCCGGGCTGCTGAAAGTCAACGATTCGCACATCGGGTTCGTCCCCTACCTCGGTACGCATGGCGGCACCGGCCGCACCGGCGGCCCGTTCGGCGAGCTCAACTACCCCATCCTGCGCACCTCCCACCTGCAAGGCGTGGCCGTGGCCAAGAGCGCACCAGGCACGGCCCCGGGCTCGCCGTGCGGGGGCTGAGCGCACGGGTCGGCGGCCGCCGGGTGCTGGTCACCGGCGCCTCCGGCGCGATCGGCCGCCGGCTGGCCGTCCTGCTCGGCGCGGCCGGCGCCGAACTGTCGCTGCTCGGCCGCGACCGCCAGGCGTTGGAGGAGACCGCGCGCGCCGTCCCGCCCGGCACTCCGGTCCGGATCTTCCCGACAGACCTCACCGAAGGCGACGAACTCACCTCCCTCACCGACGAGTTGGCGGCGCACGGCGGGATCGACATCCTGGTCAACAATGCGGGTCGGTCGATCCGGCGCGGCGCCGCCCTCGCGGTCGACCGGCCGCACGACTACCGCCGGACGATGGCCGTCAACTACTTCGGCGCGGTCAATCTGACGCTGCGGCTGCTCCCCGGGATGCGCGAGCGCGGGGGCGGCCACATCGTCAACATCGCCACGATCGGGCTGCAGCTCGGCATGTCACGGTTCACCGCCTACAACCCGTCGAAGGCCGCGATCGAGGCGTTCGGGCAGTCACTGGCCCCCGAACTGAGACGCGAGGGAATCGCGGTGAGCACGGTCCACCTGCCGCTGGTGCGCACCCGGATGAGCGCCCCCACCACGGCGTTCGCCAAGCTGCCCGCGCTCACCCCGGAGCAGGCCGCGCGGATGATCTGCACGGCCCTGGTGACCCGCAAGCCCCGCGTCTCCACGCCGCTCGGCACGCTCGGCGAGCTGCTGGGCGTGGCGGCGCCCCGGCTGCGACTGGCGCTCGCCGCCCTGGAGTACCGCTACCTGCCCGAGTCCCCCAGCGCCCTGGGAGCGCCCCGATGACAGCGACCACAGCCGCCGGCGTCCCCGCAGGGCACCTGGCCCGGGCGCTGGACGCGCCGACCGTGGTGGACGCGTTCGAGCTGACGGCCGAAGCCTGCGCCGAGCTGCCGGCCCTGCGCACGACGGGCGGCGAGGCGTACAGCTGGGCACGGTACCGGGCCGCCGCTCGCGGCTGCGCCGCCGGACTGGCCCGCCTCGGGCTGCGGGCCGGCGACACGATCGGCCTGCTGCTCGGCAACCGGCCGGAGTTCCACGTCGTGGACGCGGCCGCCATGACGCTCGGGGTGACCACCTGCTCCTTCCACCTCACCTCCCCCGACGAGGAGTTGCGCTACCTGGTCACCGACTCCCGGGCAGCGGTGCTGGTCTGCGCGGAGGCCGAGCGCGGCCGGGCCGAGCGGCTGCTGGCCGAGTGCAAGGGGCTGCGGGAGCTGGTCGTGGTGGGCGACACCGACGGGCTCGCCGCACTGCTCGGCTCAGGCGCGGCTCCGCAGCGACACCGGCCCCGTCCGCAGGATCTGCTGACCGTCGTCTACACCTCGGGAACCAGCGGTCCGCCCAAGGGGGTCGAGCTCAGCCACGCGGCCGTCCGGGCGGCCGGCCGTGCCTTCCTGGAGCGGGTGCCCCTGCCGGCCGGCGCCCGGCTGGTCTCGTACCTGCCGATGGCGCACATCGCCGAGCGCTGCTGCTCGCACTACCTGCCGATGGTGCTGGGCGCCGATGTCACCTGCTGCGAGACGCCGGATCGGCTCTTCGAGGTACTGCCGGAGGTCCGACCGCACTGGCTGTTCTCCGTACCCCGCATCTGGGAGAAGCTGCGCACCCGGCTGCTCGCCGAACTCGACCGGGCACCGTCGGAATTCCGGCGCGGCGCGCTGCGGGCGCTGGAGCTCGGCGAGGCTCTGACCACGGGCGTGCACGACGTGACGGACGAGTACCGGCGCCTGGATCAGACCCATCTCGCCCCGGTGCGGGCCCTGCTCGGGCTGGACGCGGCACGCTTCGTCCACGTCGGCGCGGCTCCGGTGCGCGAGGAGACGATGCGCTTCCTGCGTGCACTCGGCCTGCCGATGGGCGAGATCTGGGGCATGACCGAACTGTGCGCGGCAGCATGCGTGACCGTACCGGGCAGGCACCGGCCCGGCTGGATCGGCCCGCCGCTGCCGGAGGTGGAGGTGCGCACCGCATCCGACGGCGAGGTGCTGGTCCGCGGCCGTACCTTGATGACCGGCTACCGGGGCCGGCCGCGGGAGACCGCGGCCGCGCTCGACCCGCAGGGGTGGCTGCGCACCGGTGACCTCGGGGAGCTGGACGCCGACGGTTCGCTGCGGATCACCGGCCGCAAGAAGGACCTGATCGTCACCGGCTACGGCAGGAATCTGTCACCGTCCCGGATCGAGGCGCGGATCGCGGCGGAGGAGCCGCTGATCGACCAGATCTGCGTCATCGGCGACGGCCGCCCGCACCTCGTCGCGCTGGTCACGCTGAGCGCCGTGGGCGAGGGGGATCCGGCGGGCCGCATCGAGCGGGTCCGCGAGGGCCTGGCGCGGGCGAACCGCGGGCTGTCGCGGCCGGAGCGGGTCCGGCGGTTCGCCGTGGTGGACGAGGACTGGACACCCCGGTCCGGCCTGGTGACCCCGACGCTGAAGCCACGGCGCCGGCAGATTCTGGCGCGGTACCGGGACCTGGTCGACGACCTGTACGCCGGCGGCGGCCGGACCCCTCGGGAGGACGGCGACGAGAACTCCGGTGAGGACTGATCGATGACGCCCCTGACGAGCCAGGTCCGGTCGGCGCCGCCGGTCGGGACAGCCGCCCGTCTCGCCGCGCAGCTGTCCGGCAGCGGACCGGAACTCCGCCCCCGCGCGCCGTTCACGCTGGACGTGATCGCCCGCCTGCCGGGCAGCACGGCTGCGGACGTGGCCCGGGCCTTCGAGCGGGCCCGCGCGGCCCAGCCCGACTGGGCCGCGCGACCGGCCACCCACCGCGCCCGGATCGCCGGCCGGCTGCACGGCCTGCTGCTCGACCGGCGGCACGAGGCTCTCGACCTGCTCCAGTGGGAGACCGGCAAGGCCCGGCTGCACGCCTTCGACGAGGTGATCGACGCCGCCGGTGTGTGCCGCTACTACGCCCGCCGCGCCCCCGGACTGCTGGCCCCGCGCCGCCGGGCCGGGATCCTGCCGCTGCTGACTTCCGTCCGCGAGCTGCGCCACCCCAAGGGCGTGGTCGCCGTGATCACCCCATGGAACTACCCGCTCAGCCTGACCGTGACCGACGTCGTCCCGGCGCTGCTGGCGGGCAACGCGGTCGTCCAGAAGGCCGATACCCAGACCGCCTGCACCACGCTGTGGGCGCGCGAGCAGTGTGTGCGGGCGGGGCTGCCCGCCGAGCTGTGGCAGATCGTGGTCGGCGAACCCGCCGAACTGGGCCCCGCTCTGCTGACCCGGGCCAACCACCTGGCCTTCACCGGATCCACCGCGGCAGGGCGGACGCTGGGCGGCCTGGCAGCGGAGCGGCTGATCGGCTGCATGCTGGAGCTGGGCGGCAAGAACCCGCTGCTGGTGCTGGCGGACGCCGACCTCGACCGGGCCGCAGCCGGCGCCGTGCGCGCCTGCTTCTCCAGTGCCGGACAGCTGTGCATGTCGGCGGAGCGGATCCTGGTCGACCAGCGGGTGCACGACCGCTTCGTGGCCCGCTTCCTCGGGCGGGTCGCCGCCCTGCGACTGTCCGCCGGCTTCGACTTCGGCGCCGACCTGGGCTCGCTCACCTCGCGCCGCCAGCTCGACCGGGTGCACACCCATGTCACGGACGCGCTGGCCCAGGGCGCCCGGCTGCTGTGCGGCGGGCGCGAACGCCCGGACATCGGCCCGCTGTTCTACGAACCGACCGTGCTGGCCGGGGTGACCCCGGAGATGGCCGTGCACCGGGAGGAGACTTTCGGCCCGGTGGTCTGCGTACGCGCCTTTCGGGACGAGGAGGAAGCGGTGGCGCTCGCCAACGACAGCCCGTACGGCCTGAACGCCTCGGTGTGGAGCCGGAGCCCGGCCCGGGCGCATGCGCTCGGCACCCGCCTGCGGGTCGGCGCGGTCAACGTCAACGAGGGATTCCGCGCGGCCTATGTCTCGTACGACGCACCCAGCGGCGGCCGACAGGAGTCCGGCATCGGTCATCGGCACGGCGCCACGGGCCTGCTGCAGTACACCGACTGCCAGGTGGTGGCCCGGGCGCGGACGAACGTCTTCGACCCGCGGCCGGGAACCGGCGCCGAGCGCCACACCGAGCTGCTGACCACACTGGCCAGGACGATGACGAGGCTGGGGCTGGGATGACCGACGTCAGGAACGCACCCGTGCCGCCCCCCACACGCTTCGGCTGCGTGCTGGTCGGCGAGAGTGCCATGGTGGCCGCCTGCACCGAACTGCTGCTGGAGCGCGGTCACCGGGTGCGCGGCGTGGTGTCGCCCGATCCCGAGATCCGGACCTGGGCGGAGCGTACCGGCCTGGCCTCCACCGGGTTCGGCCCGGAACTGGTGCCGTGGCTGACGGCGCAGCCGTTCGACCATCTGTTCAGCGTCGTCAACCTGCGGCTGCTGCCGTCCGAGGTGCTCGCACTGCCGCAGGGACTGGCGGTCAACTTCCACGACGGTCCGCTGCCGCGGCATGCCGGCCGGTACGCCACCACCTGGGCGATCCTGGAAGGCGAGCGCATGCACGGCGTCAGCTGGCATCTGATGACGGACCAGGCCGACCGGGGAGACGTGCTGGTGAGCCGCGAGGTGCCCGTCGCGGCGGCCGAAACGAGTGCGACGCTCAACCTGAAGTGCCTGGCGGCGGGGATCGACACCTTCGGTGAACTGGTCCAGGCTCTGGAACAGGGCACGGTCCGCCGCCGTGCGCAGGACCCGGCCGGACGGAGCTACCACGGCCGGTTCGACCGGCCGCCCGGCGCGGGATTCCTGTGCTGGGACCGGCCGGCCGGGCAGTTGGCCGCGGCGGTGCGGGCGGCGGACTTCGGGCCGCATCCCAATGGCTTCGGCACTGCGAAGGCGCTGCTGGGCGGCGAAGCGGTGGTGGTGCGGGAGTTGACACCGCTGTCAAAGCCGACGCGAGCCGTGTGCGGCACGGTCCTGGCGGTCGGCCCGGATGCCGGTTCCGAGGAGGGAACGGACGCAGCGGCCGAGGGCACGGTCACGCTCACGGTCGTCGCGGACGGGCGGCCGGTGCGACTGTCCGGTCTGCACACCGTGCACGGGGAACCGCTCACCGCAGCCGAGTTGTCGGCCCGCGGGGTGCGGCCCGGCAGCCGCCTCACACCCGCCGAGAGGCGGATACTGGCGGCCGCTGAGCGGGCCGAGGCGGCGAGCCTGCGCGCCGAGCCGTTCTGGCTCCGGCGACTGGCGGGCCTGGACCCGGCCGACCTGCCGTTTCGCGCGCCGGGCCCGGTGACCCCCACCGTGGTGCCGGTGCCGCCCCGGCTGTCCGGTGCCGAGGACGAGCGACGGACATGGCTGCTGACCGCGCTGCTCGCGTTCCTGGTCCGGCTCGGTGCGGCGCCCGGCACCGACGTCCGGTTGCGCCTGCGGGGCCCGGGCACCGGCCACCCCGTGGTCGACGCACTGTACGCCGACTGGATCCCCCTGCGGCTGCCGCAGCTCGGCGTCCGGAGCGACACGGAGCTGCACGCCGAGACGACCAACCTCCTTCGGGCGGCGCATGAGCGCGGCCCCTTCCCTTACGACCTGTGGCTCCGCTGCCCGCAGTTGCGTGGCCGGCTCCCCCGGCTGCCCATCGCCCTGGAGTTCGCCGACGACGGACCACTGGAGCTGCCGGTCGGCAGCTCCCTGCTGATCCGGGTGGGAACGGACCGCTGCGTGTGGCTGGGTGCAGACGAAGCGCTCGCCGGGTACGCGGCCGCGTTCCTGCGCGAGCTGACGGCGTTGGCGCAGGCGCGTCCTGCCGAACTCCCGTTGGGCACCGAGGAGATCCGGCGCTCTGCGGCGCGCTGGAACGAAACGGCGACCGACGTCCCGCCCGACACCGGTGTGCACCGCCTGATCGCCCGGCAGGCCCGGCTGCGGGCCGATGCCCCGTCCGTGATCTGCGGCGAACAGAGCGTCACCTACGGCGACTTGGACCGCCGGTCGAGCGAGCTGGCCGGCCGGCTGCGCTCGCGCGGCGCCGGTCCGGGGCGGCGGGTCGGGGTGTACCTCGCTCGAACGCCCGAACTCGTCGTGGCGCTGCTCGCGGTGTTGAAGTCCGGCGCCGCGTACGTGCCGCTGGACCCGTTGTATCCGCCTGCCCGCATCGCCGGGATGATCGAGGACGCGGCGCCGGTCCTGCTCGTCACCGACCCCGGCCTGGCGCCCGGCTTGCCGGCGACGGGAGTCGAGCTGGTGGTGGCGCAGCCGCCCCGGCCGGCCGACGACGAGGGCGGCACCCCCGAGGGCGGCACCCCCGAGGACGGCACCCCCGAGGACGGCGCCAGTGTGCCGGGTGACAGCGACGCCTACGTCATCTACACCTCCGGTTCCACCGGCCGGCCCAAGGGCGTACGGATCACTCACCGCTCGCTCACCAACCTGGTCTGCGCGATGGCAGTGAACCCCGGCTTCACCTCGCGGGACCGGCTGCTGGCGGTCACCACGGTCTGCTTCGACATCGCGGCTCTCGAGCTGTTCGTCCCCCTGGCCACCGGCGGACAGGTCGAGCTGGCCCCGGACGAGGTCGCGGCGGACGGCTTCCAACTGCGCGAGCTGCTCGAGCGCAGCCGCCCGACCGTCCTGCAGGCCACCCCCGCCACCTGGCGGATGCTGCTGGAGGCAGGCTGGCCCGGACAGCCGCTGCGGATGCTCTGCGGCGGCGAGGCGCTGCCGGCCGACCTCGCCGAGAAGCTGCTCCGCCGAGGTGACGGGCTGTGGAACCTGTACGGGCCCACCGAGACGACGATCTGGTCCTCCGTCACGCGGGTACAACCCGGTGAACGGCCCCTGCTCGGACCGCCGATCGCCAACACCACGTTCCATGTGCTGGACGCCGACCAGCGGCCGTTGCCGCCGGGCGTGGCGGGCGAGCTGTACATCGGCGGTGACGGTGTCGCGGCCGGCTACCTCGGCCGGCCGGAGCTGACGGCCGAGCGGTTCGTTCAGGTGCCGCACGTGCCGTACCGGCTCTACCGCACCGGCGACCTGGTACGGCAGCTGACGGACGGCCGCCTCGCCTACCTCGGCCGCGCCGACCACCAGTTCAAGCTGCACGGCTACCGGATCGAGCCGGCCGAGATCGAGGCCGCGCTGCGCGATCACCCCAGCGTGTCCGAGGCGGTGGCCGTGCTGCGCGAGGAGCGGCTGGTGGCCTACCTGGTTCCGCACGGCACTCCCGCCCCGGCCGGACAGTTGCGCGCCCACCTGGCCACCGCCGGCCTGCCGGACTACCTGATCCCCTCGGCCTTCGTGGCGCTGGACCGGATTCCGCGCACCGCCAACGGAAAGACCGACCGCGCAGCGCTGCCGTCCCCGTCCGCGCCGGCGGTCGCCGCACCCGACCGTGCCGACCGCACGGAGCGGGCGATCGCCGAGGTCTGGCAGCAAGTGCTGGGGCTGGACCGGGTCGGGCTCGACGACAACTTCTTCGAAGTGGGCGGCACTTCGTTGCTGCTCATGCGCGTCATGGCCCGGCTGCGGACGCAGGTGCTGCTCCCGCTGACCCGAGTGGAGATGTTCGCCTACCCGACGGTCCGCTCGCTGGCCAGACGTCTGGCCCCACCTGCCGCGCCACGGCCGGCGCCCGAGGCACCACGGCCGGCGGCCACGCGCTCCGTGCTCGGCGAGCTGCGTCGGCGCCGCGGCCGCTGACCGGCTCCAGACAGACAGGCTGCTTGCGGCGTCGCCGCCCACGAAAGGACTTCGACCATGGCCCTGTGCACGATCTGCGCATTGAAGGACAGCCATCCCGGCGTCGCGCTCGGCGACGACGGCGTGTGCAGCCTGTGCCGGCTCGATGTCGCCGGCGATCTCCTGGCCAACTTCGCCTACACCAACCGGGTGTTCGAGGAGTTCGCCCGCAGCGGCCCGAATCCGCACGGCGACTACGACTGCCTGTTCATGTACAGCGGCGGCAAGGACAGCACCTACCTGCTGGACAAGTTCGTCAACGAGGACGGCAGGCGCGTCCTCTCCTACACCTTCGACGTGCCGTTCGAGAGCACGCACGCCGCTGAGAACATCCGGCTGGCCCGGGAGCGGATTCCGGCGACCTTCGTCATCGACTCGGACGACGCAGGCATCAAGACGGTGCTCCGGGAGGTCCTCAACCGGCCGGCCGTGAAGCCCGGCACATACCTGGACGAGAAGCTGCCGTGCGTCTCCTGCCGCAGCTTCTTCGTGATCCGGGCGATCCGCTATGCCTTCCTGCACCGGATCCCGTACATCGTGCTGTGCGCGGACCCGCAGCAGATCCTGACCATGGAGTCCGACGTGCGCGAGGTGGTGCGCGGCTTCTACCGGGCCTTCGGCGAACGACTGCTCTCCGCCGAGTTCCGCGCCGACCTGGAAACGCTGCTCTTCGCCGAGGACGACGAACTGCCGCGGATCATCTTCCCGTTCGTCGCGAACCGCTACGCGTACGACCCCGAACGGATGGTGGCCGAACTCACCGCGAAGGGACTGTACGCCTCCTCGCCACTGGAGACGCACTGCACGCTCTTCCCCCTGCTCAACTACTACTCGTACCTGAACTGGGACTGCATGTTCTACAAGCTCAACGCGGCCAGCCACCGGCGCTCGGTGCGGCGCAACGAGAACCACGAGCGCTCGACCTTCAGCATCGCCTTTCCCCGGGCCGCCGACCTGCCGGGGATCGAGGAGCGGTTGAAATCCGTGGTCCTGGACCTTGCCGCAGGGCGCGGCGACGCAGCCGTGCAGCAGCGTGAACTCGTCGGAATCTTCGAAGAGTTGGGGGCCGGCGCCGAGGCCGCCCGGTTTCTCGCGGCGAGTTTCCTCGACATGCGCAGGACCGCGGCCGAACTCGGCGTCAGGCTGCGGACTGCCGAGGCAGCGGCATGACCGACCACGACCTGCCGGAGCATGACCCGGCGGACTGCGATGTCGCTGTCATCGGCATGGCCTGCCGATTCCCCGGCGCCGACAGTGTGGCGGCCTTCTGGCGGCTGCTGCGGGACGGCCGGGAGGCCACCGTCTTCCTCACCGACGAGCAGCTCATCGCTGCCGGCGCCGACCCGGCCCGGCCGGGATTCGTGCGGGCTGCTCAGCTGCTGCCGGGCGTGGACCTGTTCGACGCCGAGCACTTCCGGATCCCTCCCGAGGAGGCCGAGCTTCTCGACCCGCAGCACCGGCACTTCCTGGAGTGCGCGCTGGCCGCGCTGGAGGACTCCGGCTACGACCCGGTCGGCCATCCCGGGGAGATCGGCGTCTTCGGCGGTGCGGGCCTGAACACCTACCTGCTCGCCAACCTCGCGGACCGCTACCGCGGCGGCTCGGCCCTGGGCCGGTACCGGCTGATGCTCGCCAACGACAAGGACTTCCTGACCACCCGGGTCTCCTACAAGCTGGACCTGCGCGGGCCCAGCGTCACCGTCAACACCGCCTGTTCCACCTCGCTGGTCGCCGTGCACCAGGCATGCCTGAGCCTGCTCGCCGGAGAGTGCGAGATGGCGTTGGCCGGCGCGGTCCACGTCCGGCTGCCGCAGGACGAAGGGTATGTGCACCAGGACGGGATGATCTTCTCGCCCGACGGCCGCTGCCGGGCCTTCGACGCCGCTGCACGGGGCACCGTCCTCGGCAGTGGTGTCGGCCTCGTGGTGCTCAAACCGCTGGCCGCCGCGCTGGCGGACGGCGACACCGTGCACGCCGTGATCAAGGGCACGGCCGTCAACAACGACGGCTCGGCCAAGACGGGGTTCACCGCCCCCAGCGTCGAGCGTCAGGCCGCGGTGATCCGGGAGGCGCAGCGGGCGGCCGACTGCCCGCCGGAGACCATCGGCTACGTCGAGGCACACGGCACCGGCACGGCACTGGGCGACCCCATCGAGGTGGCGGCGCTCAACCGGGCCTTCGGGCCGACCGGCGCCGGGCGTACGGTGCTCGGGTCGGTGAAGACCAATGTGGGCCATCTGGACGCGGCGGCCGGCATGGCCGGGCTGATCAAGACGGTGCTGATGCTGCGTCACCGCACGCTGGTGCCCAGCCTGCACTTCCGCACCCCCAACCCGGACATCGACTTCGCGGCCGGTCCGTTCCGGGTCGGCACCGAGCCGGCCGAGTGGCCGGACGCGGGCGGACCGCGGCGGGCGGGGGTGAGCTCCTTCGGGGTCGGCGGCACGAACGCACACGTGGTCCTGGAGGAGCCGCCCGCCGGGCCGGCGGCTGCCGCGCCGCGCGAGGCCGAGCTGCTGCTGGTCTCGGCCCGGACGCCGCAGGCCCTGGAGCGCGCCACCGGCGCACTGGCCCGGCAGTTGCGGCAGGCGCCCGGTGTGGACCTCGCCGCCGTCGCGCACACGCTGGCCGTGGGGCGCCGACCGCACCGGCACCGGCGGGCAGTGGTCTGCACGGACGGCCGCGACGCGGCACTGGCCCTCGCGCTGCTCGGGGGTTCGGCCGAGTGCGCTGGTCGGCCCGGGCCGCAGCGGGCTGGTCGCGGGCTGTCTGGCCGGGGTGTTCGGGCTGGAGCAGGCGCTCGCCCTGGCGGCCGGACGCGGCGGCACGGTGTCCTGCGTCGAGCCGGGGCTGCCGGTCAGTCTCGGCGCGGGCTGGCTGCGGAGCGACCAGGCAGTGGATCCGGACTGCTGGCTGCGGCCGGGCGCGGCGGCCGGTGACCGGCAGGCGGTCGCCGCGATGCTCAAGGAAGCCGAACTGCTCCCGCTCGGGTTCGAGTCGTCCGCGGCCGCCCGGTCGGCCGGCCAGGTGCTGCTGGACGTGCTCGGGCTGGCCTGGACGTGCGGCGCCGAGGTCGACTGGTCCGGCTGCTACGGCCCGGAGCAGCGCCGTCGGGTGCCGCTGCCGACCTACCCGTACCAGCGTCGTCGGCACTGGGTGGAGTCGCCGTCCGGTCACATCGAGCCGGGTGGTCCGGCCGAGCCGAGCCTGCGGCGGCGGGTCGAGGAGGCCGACTCGGGTGAACGGAGCGACATCCTGCGGGAGTTCCTGCGTCGGCACCTTGCCGGTCTGCTCGAGTCCGACGCTCTGCCCGGGGTGGACCAGAACCTCTTCGACCTCGGTGCCGACTCGCTGATGCTCCTTGACGCCGTCGCCACCCTGGGCATCGCACTGGACCGCGCCGTCCCGTCCGCGTTGGAGCACCCTCCGACGATCCGCGCGCTGGCCGACCGGGCCGCCGCCACCTGGGAGGACGGATGAGCGCCGGTGCCCAGAGTCCGTCGGCCGTGTGCCGGCGGACGTCACGGCAACGCAGCCGGGCCTCGACGGTGCGGAACGCACCCGACCACCGCCGCCGCCACCTGGGAGGACGGATGAGCGCCGGTGCCCAGAGTCCGTCGGCCGTGTGCCGGCGGACGTCACGGCAACGCAGCCGGGCCTCGACGGTGCGGAACGCACCCGACCACCCCCTACGGCAACCACGCGAGGGAGAACGATGACGCAGGTCCTGATCACCGGCGCGGGCGCCGTCTGCTGCCTTGGCACCGGTGTGCCCGCCATCTGGCAGGCCCTGCGTGCCGCACCGGCCGGCCGCCCCCAGTGGGCGCCCGACCCCGGCGCCCGGATGCAGCTGCCGCTGATCCATCTCGCCCCGGTCGCGCCCGGCCCGGAGGGGCGCGCCACCCGGTTCGCCCTCGCCGCCGCTCGCGAGGCCGTGGCCGACGCCGGGCTGACAGCCGACCAGCTGGCGGGTGCCGCGGTCGTCGTCGGCACCGGAGGCGGCGATGCCGACCACTGGGAGCGGCCGCTGAACCCCGGCCGGCCGTACGCCCCCGCCTTCACCGTGGCCTCGACCGTCGCGAGCGCGCTCGGCGCGCACGGCGCCGCAACCTGCGTGAGCAACGCCTGCGCGGCCGGGGGCTTCGGCCTCGGTATCGCGGCGGACCTGATCCAGGCCGGCGAGGCCGAGCTGGTGGTCGTCGGCGGCGCCGAGGCGTACAGCAGGGTGGCTCTCGGGTGCTTCAACCGCCTGGGCGCCGTCGACCCGTACGCCTGCCGACCGTTCCACCGGGAACGGGCCGGCACGGTCTTCGGCGAGGGGGCGGCCGTACTGGTCCTGGAGTCGGCCGACCACGCTCGGCGGCGCGGCGCCGTGCGCCACTACGCCACGCTGGCCGGCTCCGGCTGGAGCTGCGACGCGCACCACCTCACCGCGCCGGCCCCGGACGGTACGCAGATCCAGCGGGCGATGAGCGAGGCGCTCGCCGAGGCCGGTGTGCCGGCCTCGGCGGTGGGCTGTGTCGTGCCGCACGGCACCGGCACCCCGCAGGGCGACCTGGTGGAGAGCCAGGCGCTCGGTGCGGTCTTCGGCGATCGACTGGCCCGGTTGCCCGTATACAGCCTCAAGGCGCTGATCGGCCATACGGCTGGGGCCGCAGGTGCTCTGGGCGCGCTCGCCGCCGCCCTCATCCTCGACCGCCGGACCGTGCCGCCCAACCCGGCGCTCGGCGCGGATCAGGACCCGGCCTGTGCGGTCCACCTGGCGCAGGGCGACTGCGTGCCGCTGACCGGCCGTCATGTGATGGTCAACGCCTTCGCGTTCGGCGGCAACAACGTGTCGCTGCTGCTGGCGGGCCGCGAAGCGGAAGGACTAGTCGCATGAGCGCCGTCGACCTCGTGGTGACCGGTATCGGTGTGGTCTCGCCCTGGGGCTGCGAGCCGGCCAAGCTGCGCCTGGACGGCGAGCCGGCGACCGGAGCGGAGGAGTCCTGGTTCGACCTGACCGCGGAACTCGGCGCTCGCGGCTACAAGTACGTGCCGTCTGCGGCCCGTTACCTGCTCGCCGCCACGCGTCGGGCCCTTGCGGACGCCGGTCCGGTGCTCTCCGGGGTCCCGGAGGCCCGGCGTGGCCTGGCGCTCGGCACCAACAGCGGGATCGCGAGCGTGATCGATGCCATGGACGAGACGGTCACCGGCTCCGGCGCGGACCTGCTGAGCCCGGCGCGGGCCCCGTACTTCTCCATCAACACACTCGCCGGCCGGGTCGCGATGGAGCATGGCGTCAAGGGGTGGAACCTCACCCTCACCTCCCCGCGCACCGCGGGCATGGAGGCGCTGCTCGCGGGAGACCGGGCGGTCCGCGCCGGCCGGTCGGACCTGCTGCTCGCCGGCTCGGCCGAGGCTCCGCTGCCGGTGCACACGCCAGGCCACGATCGATCCGAGGCGGGCGCGGCCGTGCTCGTCCTCGAACCGCACGCCGCTGCCGTCGCCCGGGGCGCCACCGGATACGGCAGCTGCCGGACGGTCGCATTCTTCCTGCCTCCGTCCGAGGCAGCGTCACCCGCCGCCGGGCGGACGGTCACCGCGGCCGTCACCCGGCTCCTCGGTGAGCCTTCCGCCCTCCCTCCGGTCATCCGTCTGGTGACCGATCCCAGTCCCGTCGGAACGGCGCTCGCCGCCCGGCTCGGGCAGTCGGGGTCCCGCCTCGACGTCGTCCCGGCCGGAGCCGGCACCCTGCAGCCCGTCCTGCACGTCGCCCACGGCCTCGCTCGCCCGGGCACCGTCCATCTGGTGGTCACCGCCAGTCCGGACGGCGCTTGTGCCATGACGCTCCTGCGGCCCCACCACCTACCCGACCAGAAAAGGGACTCCGTATGACCGACACCAGCAACAGCACCGTCGTCGACCTTGAGCAACTGCGCGCCACGATCGCGGATGTCCTCGAACTCAGCCTGGACGAACTCACGGATGACGCCCGTTTCGTCGAAGACCTGGGCGTCGACTCCCTGATCGGCCTGGAGCTGCAGATCACCCTGGAGGTGCAGTACGGCGTCCGCCTCACCGAGGCCGACCTGCGCCGGGCCACCTCCCTGCACAGCGCTCACCGATTGTTGACGGCGTTGCTCACCGAGACGGACCTGCCGGCTCCGGAACGGTTGTGACCTCGCCCCGCGAGCTCTCCATGCGCGGCTGACATCAGTCGGCCGGCCAGGCTCCGCCGAGCTGGCTGAGCCTGGCAGCCGCCGTGATGGTGGCATAGATGTAGTGCTGGGGAGCTTCCGGCATGACGTCCATGGGCTTGAGCATCAGGACCGCGCCCCAGATCGCGCCGTCCCAGATGACGGGGGCGGCGACGGAGTTCCACTTCGCCATGCACTCCTGGTATCCCAGGGCGTAACCCTGGTCACGGATGTCGGCCAGGGAGGCGAGCAGCTCGTCGCCGTCACGGATGACGCCGGGACCGGCCTCCTCGGGGACCGGATCGGCGGCCACCCGCTGCTGGATCTGCTCGGGCAGGTAGGCGAGGATCGTCCGGCCCGAGGCGCCGGTGCGCAGCGACCGCGTGACCGAGAGGACGTCACGCGGCGTCATTCCGAGCTCCACGAGGTCGGAATCCCCCACCGCCATGTCCAGGCACTGTCTGCCCGCTATGCCGAACGGGGCCCTCATGTAGAGGAAGACCAGGCCGCTGTCGGTCGCCTTGCGCAGGCCTTGCAGGACATGTGCGGCCTCGCCGCCGGAGAGGTTGTCTTCGGAGAGCGCGTGGAGCCCCAGGTCGGCGACCGTACTGCCGAGCTGGTACAGGCCTCGGTCGATGCGGACGAAGGTGCTGTTGTAGGTTCCGGCGGTGAGCATGCGGCCGGTGGTGGAGTCGTCGAGATCGGCGGTTTTGGCGATCTCCGACAGCCGGTGGGCACCGGGGCCCAAGGTGATGAACGCCTGCTGCACCCGCATGAAGCGGTCGGCGTAGCTGGTCCCGGTTCCACGCTGTCCACTCATCAGCCGTACCTCCTTCATCGTGCCCGCGCCCCTCCTCCTGGAGCACGGTGGTACACGGCCCTGGTGCCACCGCGTACGGTACGGCACTAGATTATTACTCGGAGGTATCGAGACTGAACTTGCCCATGCCGGTGCGGTTGTTGAGGACGTGGTGCACCTTGGCCGCGTCGGCAAGCGGATAGGTCCCGCCGGTCACGATCTTCAGCGTGCCGTTGCCGACGGCGTCGAAGAGCTGCCTCATGGACGCTGCCAGCGGGAGCGTCCGGTCGGTGTACAGGTGCGGGAGCCAGAAGCCGGCGACAGTGACGGACTTCTGGAGCAGCGTGTGCACGGGGACGTCGGCGAGCTGCCCGCCGGCGAAGCCGTACACCACGAGCCTGCCGCGCGGGCCGACCGCGTCGAGGGTCCCCCGCAGTGTCTTGCCGCCGGTCATCTCCAACGCGGCGTGAACGGGCCCTCCTGCCGCGTCGAGGATCCGCTCCGTCAGGCCGTCCTCGTCGGAGGAGTCGACGGCTGCGTCCGCCCCGAGTTCCAAGGCCAGCCGACGCTTCTCGTCCGTGCCGGCGAGAGCGATGACCCGGGCTCCTGCCCGGTGTGCCAGCTGAACGGCCAGCGAGCCGACGCCGCCGGCCGCGGCGGGAATGACGACGGTCTGCCCCTTGATGATCTGGGCGACGGTGAAGAGGAGGTGGTAGGCGCTGTTCCCCTGCAGAGCCAGCGGCACCGCCTGTTCGTCGCTGACCTCGTCGGGGATCTCCCATTGCAGTCTGCGGTGAACGGCCACCTTCTGCGCGTAGCCGCCGCCCTGGGTCAGCGCCACGACGCGCTTGCCGTCCACGGTGGTGCCGACGACCTCGTTGCCGGGGATGTACGGCAGTTCCACCGGCGCCAGGTAGGTATTTCCGCGAACATGGACATCTGCATAGTTAACACCCGCCAGCCGCACGTCCAGCAGGATTTGTCCGCGCGCGGGCTCGGGGTCGGGAACGTCTTCCAGCCGCAAAACCTCGGGGCCGCCGAATTCCCTCATGACAATGGCGCGCACAGTACTCCTATCGACGCGGGACGGATGTGTACCACGACAGGCTAGGGCATCCCCCGCAACGGCCCCCACCTGGGCACCTTGCCTCATACATCTTTCTCACGAGGTGAGAAATGACTGCCCATTTCTCACTCGACGAGAAGCTTTAATCTTGAACTTCTCGCGAGATGAGAATTGAAATCCATGGGTTGCATTTACCCTTTCAGAGAGACATAGTGATGCCGCCTCGCTCTGCCAGACACTTCCCCCGCAGCCGAGGCCACTACGGGGCGGTCGGCAGCACGGGAGGAGGGGAAAGACTCATCGGCCCAGGCCAGGACCCGGCGAGGAACTGAGGGGACCAACCTCGGGACCACCAGAGACCGAACCAACCCAAGCCCTTGGGTGTTCACCTCATGCAGGAGGCTGCTGTGCCCCTTTGTCCCCCTCGCCCAGGGGAGCCGGCCCGGGCCGTCGAGGACGCCGTGCTTCTCATGGCCTCTTCCTTAACACCCGAGCAGATGCTTCCTCCCCTGCCTGACCGGGCCAAGCCCAGTGGTGGGCCGTGTCGTCGGCTCTGCGACCCAGGGGTGTCCCGACGTCGGCGGTCCTCGGGCGTTGACGTGCTGCCGTCCCCGGGGGCACGCCGAACGGATTCGTTCACGCCCCCTCCGACCACGGCAGCCGGTGTTCACCGGACGCCGCGGCTCGGCCCCCCTCTTCCCTCAGTGCCTGAAGCCAACTCTCCGGGACGCGCGCGCATCTGGTCCTCGTAGTCTGCGAATGTCCGGCCCCGGCCACCCATCGCCCTGACACATCTTCCGTCCTGGAGCCCGTTCTCATGGCCATCACCTCCGCCGCACCCGTCGTCGCTCCCCGGTTCGAAGCCGCCGCGGGCAGTGTGGCGATCGTCGCCCCCTACGACAGCTCCTGCCACGCGGAGACCTTCGCGCGGCAGGGCTGGCGAACCGTGGCCGTCGAACTGGACACCCGGCACCGGCTGTCGGCACTCGCAGTGGCGCGCGGGGCAGGCGCCTGCGCGGACTCGGTGGAGCATCGCGGATCCCTGCGTCAGACGGTCAAAAGGCTGCGGGGGCTGGGTGTGTCGGCCGTCGTCGCCGGGAGCGCGGCGGGCATCGAGTTGGCGGATCGGATCGCCTGGCATCTGGGCCTGCCCCAAGGCGATCCTGAGACGTCGCGGTTGCGCTACGACCGTGGCGTACAGGCGGCCGTCCTGGCGCGCGTCGGGATAGAGGCACCTCGTGGCATCCGCAGCACGAATCTGGCCGAGGTCCTGGCCTGGGCCAAGTCCTGCCCCCTGCCCGGCTACGTGCTGGCCCCGGCTGCGGCCGGGTTACCGGTCGAGCCGGTGGCCTGCGGCGGGGAGAGGCAGATCAACACCGCCTGGCCTGCCATGATGCGAGCGGCCGCCCGATACTCCGACGACGCGTGTCTGGTCCTCACCGAGCAGCTGCCCGCCCGGCAGTTCGTCGTCAACAGTGTCAGCCGTCCCGGTCCGGACGGGCAGACCGACCATGTCATCACCGACGTGTGGGCCGAGACGCGCTCCTGCGACCGATCACTGGACCGCACCGACCTGTTGCACCATCACGAACCGCTGACGCGCGTTCTGTCGGCGTACATGCTGCGCGTGCTCGACGCCCTGGGCG
The DNA here is from genome assembly GCF_001513965.1 of Streptomyces cellostaticus. Taxonomy (GTDB): domain Bacteria; phylum Actinomycetota; class Actinomycetes; order Streptomycetales; family Streptomycetaceae; genus Streptomyces; species Streptomyces cellostaticus. Next base: position 307,833 of record NZ_KQ948021.1, read on the forward strand.
TGATGCGCGGTCCGGTCACCGCGCGCGTCGCCTACGACGAGGGCCGGGGCCCGCTGCTCGTCTCGGCACTGGCGGTGCCCGGGATCTCGTTGGCCGACGAGGCGCTGCGCATGGCAACCGGCTACGACCGCGTGACGGACGCACTGGACACCTGGATCCCGCCCTCGCCCGTGCAGCTCGATCGAGGCCCGGCCGGTCACCGGGTCGTCCGGGTGCACCTGCAGCGGAGCAGCGGCAACGCCGTCGACCCGCGCCTCGGGCGCATTCTGCGCCGACTGCCGACGGTGGTCGCGGTCAGCGCAGACCTCCTGGGGCAGCACGCCCCGGTCACCGGTCCGGCCCGGTGTGCCGAGATCGTCCTCAGCAGCAACGAGCCGGAGTCCGTCGAGGCGGACTATCGCCTCATCCGGGCCCTGGAGTGCGAGAGCGTCTACGGCGGAGAAGAACTCAACCTGGTGTACTCCCCTTCTGGATAGGTGACACAGGAACCAGCGGGCCGACCGACAGCGGCGCGACTGCCGAGGCGGTCGCCCCGCTGCTTTCGACGGGCGCTCCATACCGCCGGGCAGTGCTCAGCTCGTGGCCGGCGGGGAGAAAGCCGCGGAAAGTATCTGGTTGACGAGGGCAAGGTCGTTGCCACCGCCGGTGGTGGGGTTGAAGGAGTAGACGAGGCGACGGCGCAGGTCGGGCGTGACGAACATGCCGTCGGTGTAGCCGAAGGTGCTGCCGGTCTTGCCCCATACGGTCACGCCGCCGACGGTGACGCGCATCGGGCCCGCACCGTAGTAGGCCCAGCCGTGGCCCGGGTCGTGTTCGGAGCCGTCCAGGTTGCGGACGTGGGGGATGGTGAGCATCTGGTCGAGTTGGGTCGGTGACAGGAGCCGTCCGCGGAACAGCGCGGTCATGAAGCGGTCCAGGTCGGCTGTGGTGGAGATCATCCCTCCGGCGCCCGGGTTCTGCTCGGTGATGTCCTTCAGACAGCTCCCGTCGCACGGCTGGGGGACGGTTATGTAACCGTGGGCGTGCGGGCCGGGGATGGTCGGGTCGGTTTCCGGGGCGGTGGTGTGCCGCAGGTTCAGCGGCCGCACGATGCGGTCGGTGATCTCACGTTGGTAGCTGTGGCCGGTCAGCTTCTCCACGAGCATCGCAGCGACGTAGTAGCCGGTGGCCCCGTAGTGCTGCATGGCGCCGGGCTCGAACAGTCGGGGGTGCCGGACGGCCTTGGCGACCAGCTCGGAGAGCGGGACGGGCGGGTAGTCGCCGGGCAGCACACCGGGGAGGTACTCCTGGACGGGGCGGTCGAGATCGACCCGCTGTTCGGCGGCCAGCTGCAGTACCACGGTGCTGATGAACATCTTGGTGACACTGCCGAGCCGGAACCGGCCCTCGGGCGAAACCGGCTCCTGGGTGTTCACATCGGCCGTACCGAACGTACCCATCCAGTGCCCGGCCGGTCCGCTGACTCTCGCCAGTACCGCTGTGACTCTGTCGGGAGCACTGGAGATCGCCTGCTGAAGTGCGGTCGGGTTCAGCGCGGCAGGAGTCGGCCCGACGGAGGCGGAGCGGGCTGTGGGCCTTTCAGACGCGGCAGCGACGGCAGGCCCGGCCGTGCTCATGGCCACAGCGGTCGGGGCCGTGCAGGCCAGTAGCACCCGTGCCAGGCGTGTACGGCGGACACGCTCGGTCGCTGTTCAGGGTCACGGTGGGCTCCCGCCGATCAGGGCAGTACATCGCCGGCCGGTACAGGGCCGACGGGACCATGAAGAACGTAACGGCGAGGCACGCCAAGATCATCCAGATTGCGCCGTATTCCGGATTGTCTGCTACGGCAACATGTCGGCCTCATGGCGGGACCAGCCAAAACCTGGTGTCCACCGCAAAGTACGGACCAAGCTGACGCTCGCACCTTAGTGGCTCCGTTCCGTCCCCGTAGAAAGCTCCACGGCGCATGCATCCGTCTCGTCTGTCCGGCGCTCCCGAGGCGCACCTGTCGTGTGTGGCGAGGAGGTGTCGAGCATGGTGCGCTATGTGACGCGCAAAGCGGTCGGCTGGCTCCTGATGATCGTGGTCGCGACCAACGCGACGTACTTCCTGGCGAGTTGGTTCCTTGACCCGCGGTCGAACTTCAAGGAGCTGCGGCCCGTTCGCAGCGAGGCCCAGATCGACCGGGCCCTTGCGCCGTACAATCTGGACCCGCGGGTGCCCTTGGTGCACCGATGGTGGGACTGGCTCACCTCGGTGACCCTCCACTTCGACTGGGGAAAGTCCCCCACCGGCGTCTCCGTCAACGGGGAGGTGGGCTACCGGTCACTCATCAGTGCCGAGTTGGTCGTCATGGCGACCATCCTGTCCGTCGTGATCGGCGTTGCACTCGGTGTCTACACCGCCGCACGGCAGTACGGCTGGGCCGACCGGGTCTCGCAGGCCATGTCCATCGCGTTGTTCAACGTGCCGACGTCCGTCGCCGCACTCGCCGTGGTCTTCGTCGCCATCTGGCTGAACCAGCACGCCGGGCTGCACTTCCTCTATGTCGCCGGGGAGAACTCACCAGGCGTCGAAGGGCTGTTCCCGACGATCGGTGACCGCCTCCTGCACCTGATCCTGCCGACCCTGACACTGACGCTGATGGGTTACGTCGGCTACCACCTGACGCAGCGTTCGCTGCTGCTCGACACGATCAACGCCGACTTCGTGCGCACCGCCCAGGCCACCGGGCTCACCCGCAGCCAGGCGATCCGCAGGCACGGCCTGAGGGCCGCGCTCATCCCGACGGCGGCCTCCGTGGCGTTCAGCGTCCCAGCCATCTTCACCGGCGCCGTCATCACCGAGACGGTCTTCGGCTGGAACGGCATGGGGCGTTACTTCATCCAGACCATCAGCAAGAACGACGTGCACGGCACGGTCGCGACGGCCGCCTTCGCCGCGGCCCTGACCGCGATCGGCGCGATCCTCGCGGACATCGCCACGGTCTTCCTCGACCCGAGAGTGAGGGTGAACTGACGTGGCCACCGACGCGACGACCAATGCCCCATCCCGTGCAGCGGCAGACCGGGTTCCGGCACTGGCACGCTCCGCGCGGAAGCACACCGACCTCGGCCTCGGCCGGCTCTATCTGCGGCGCTTCCTGCGCAACCGACTCGCCGTCGTCGGTGTGGTGATCCTCGTGCTGCTGGTGCTGTTCGCTGCCTTCGGGGGCCGGTTCACCTCCTACGCGTACACCGACGCCGACTTCACCGCACTCACCCGGCCGCCGGGCGCCCTCCATTGGTTCGGCACCAACCAGGGTGGCAACGACATCTACGCCTGTACCGTGCACGGACTTCAGCGCTCCCTGACGATCGCCGTGAGCGTGTCCGTTCTGACGATCCTCGTCGCCGCGATCGTCGGCTCCGGCGCCGCCTACTTCGGAGGCCGAGTCGAGAGGGTGACACTCGCCGTCATCCACTTCCTGCTGATCGTCCCTTCGTTCCTCATCCTGGCCCTGGTCTCCCACCACCTGGCCGGCGACTGGCGCGTCCTCATCGTCGTGCTGACCGTGTTCGGCTGGATGTCCACTGCGCGGGTGATCTGGTCCGTCTCGACCTCACTGCGCGAACGGGACTACGTGAGGGCGGCCGAGTTCATGGGCGTCAGCCCGCTGCGCATCATCCTCCGCCACATCATCCCCAACCTCGGCTCCCTGCTGATCGTCAACCTGACGCTCGGTGTCGTCACGACCGTGCTGAGCGAAACCGCCCTCTCGTTCCTCGGGTTCGGCGTCCAGACTCCGGACGTCTCCCTCGGCACGATGCTCGCGGACGGGGCGAGCACCGTCACGAGCGCCCCCTGGCTCTTCGCCTTCCCCGCGGGGCTGGTCGTCCTGCTCACCGTGTCGATGACCTTCATCGGCGACGGACTGCGCGACGCCCTCGACCCCACGTCGGTGACCGGCTCGGCAGGAGGCCGACGATGACACTCGCGACCCCTGTGCTCAACCCGGTACCACCCACCGATGCCGCCCCTGTGCTCTCCGTGCGGGACCTGCGGATCTCCTTCCCCTCCGAGGCCGGAACCGTCGAGGCGGTGCGCGGCGTGAGCTTCGACCTGCTGCCCGGCCGGACCCTCGGCATCGTCGGCGAATCCGGCTCGGGCAAGTCGGCCACCGCGATGGGCATCATGGGCCTGCTGCCGCCCTCCGCCGCCCTGCGCGGTCAGGTGCTGCTCGGCGGACGAGACCTGATCGGCCTCGGTGACCAGGCCCTCTCGGAGGTACGGGGCAACTCCGTCGGCATGGTCTTCCAGGACCCCCTGTCCGCGCTCACGCCGATCTTCTCCGTGGGCAGACTCCTCTCCGACGCCCTGCGGGTCCACCAGGACCTGACGAAACGGGCAGCCTGGGAGCAGGCCGTCGAATTGCTCGATCTCGTCGGCATCCCCGACCCGCGCAACCGGGCCACCTCCTTCCCGCACGAGTTCTCCGGCGGCATGCGCCAGCGCGTGGTCATCGCCATGGCGATCGCCAACAAACCGTCCGTGCTCGTGGCCGACGAGCCCACCACCGCACTCGACGTCACCGTGCAGGCACAGATCCTCGACGTCCTGCGACTGGCCCAGGAGGAGACCGGCGCCGGCCTCGTCCTCATCACCCACGACCTCGGGGTCGTCGCCGGCCACGCGGACGACGTCGCTGTCATGTATGCGGGCCGCTTCGTGGAACATGCGGGCGTCGAGGAACTGTTCCGCCGGCCGACGATGCCGTACACCGCGCGGCTGCTCGCCGCAGTGCCGACCGTGGACGGCGGGGCCCGCCGGCCCCTGGTCCCGATCGGTGGGGAACCCCCCGCCCTGGTGGGCCTCCCGGACGGCTGCCCCTTCGCAAGCCGCTGCGCCGTCGCCCTCGACGCGTGCCGCTCCGACGAACCGGAGCTGCGCCATGTCACCGGGCACGGGCACGTGGCCTGCCTGCGCGCCACAGAGATCGCCGACGGATCCCTCGACCCCGCAGGGGACGCCGCGCCCGTGGATCAGCAGGCGACCGCCGACCGTACCGAGGCCGGCGAGGTGGTGCTCCGTGTCGAAGACCTCGTCAAGACCTTCCCGGTCACCAAGGGCGCCTTCCTCAAGCGCCGGACCGGCACGCTGCACGCCGTCAACCGAGTCAGCTTCGAGCTGCGCGCCGGGGAGACTCTGGGCCTGGTGGGCGAGTCCGGCAGCGGCAAGACCACGACGCTGATGGAGATTCTCCGGCTCAGGCGGCCCGAAGGCGGCCGGATCGAGATCGCGGGCACCGATGTCGGAACGGTTGGTTCCGGCGCACGCGTACGGGAGTTGCGGCAGGACGTACAGATCGTCATGCAGGACCCGTTGGGGGCCCTGGACCCGCGCATGACCGTCTTCCACCTGCTTGCCGAACCCCTGCGGGCCATCGGGCGGGATCGCGCGTCGATCCGCTCCCGTGTTCGCGAACTGCTGGCACTGGTCGGTCTGGACGACTCGGTGAGCGACCGCTTCCCGGCCGCCCTCTCCGGCGGTCAGCGCCAACGGGTCGGCATCGCCCGCGCCCTGGCCACGGAGCCGAAACTGCTCGCCCTCGACGAGCCGCTCTCCGCCCTGGACGTGTCGGTGCAGGCGGGGGTGATCAACCTGCTGGCGCGGCTCAAGCGTGAACTCGGGCTCGCCTACCTCGTGGTCGCCCACGATCTGGCCGTGGTCCGATACATCTCCGATCGCATCGCGGTGATGTACCTGGGGCACATCATCGAGACCGGGGAGACCGAGACCCTCTTCTCCGATCCGAAGCACCCCTACACCCGGGCGCTGCTGTCAGCGATCCCTATGCCCGATCCGCTGCGGGAACGCACCCGCGAACGCGTCGTGCTGGAGGGCGAGCAGCCGAACGCCGCACGACTGCCCACGGGGTGCGTCTTCGTCGACCGCTGCCCGCTGTACCGCCTTGCCGACGACAGCGTGCGCCGGCGCTGTCGCACGGAACGCCCCGTGCCGACCCCCGTGGCGGGACAACCCGGCCATCAGTACGCCTGCCACGGCGTCTGAGTACCTGCCCCGGCGACCGGGGCCGCGTCCGCATCCGCTCCACCGACCCAGAAGGAACCGTCCCCCATGCACACAAGACTGGCCCTGCCTGTCGTTCTCATCGCCGCCATCTCCGTCACCGCCACCGCGTGCCAGTCCTCATCCGGGAAGGACTCCGCAGGCTCGGACGCAAGGGACGTCCCCTCCGCCGCACCGGCTGCCGCCGACTACAACCCCACGCCTTACGACAAGATCAAGGACGGCGGTACCTACACCACGGTCGGGACCTTCGACGACCAGGGCAACCCGTTCAACGTCAATGCCACGTTGACCGCATCCCGTGTCTGGGCCTGGTACAACGCCGACGCGATCACCTACTCGCCGACCGGCAAGGTGCAGTACAACCCGGACTACTACAGCGACGTGAAGGTGTCCGTCGAAGGCGGCAACCAGAAGGTCACGCTGACGATCAACCCGAAGGCCGTCTTCAACGACGGCACACCGATCGACTGGACCGCGATCAAGGCCACCTGGAAGGCGAACAACGGTTCCGACAAGGCCTACGCCGCCTCGTCCACGGACGGCTACGACCACATCACCTCGGTCGAGAAGGGCACGAACGCCAAGCAGGCCGTCATCACCTTCAAGGGCGTCAACGCCTCCTGGTCGAGCCTGTTCACCACCTTCCTGCACCCCAAGGCGGCGACGGTCGACAACTTCGACAAGGCGTACGTCAAGAAGGCCCACCCGGAGTGGGGCGCCGGCCCGTACACGATCGGTACGTGGGACACCCACTCGGGCAACATCACCTTCGTCCGCAACCCGAAGTGGTGGGGCAAGCGGGGCAAACTCGACAGGCGCGTCTACGTCAACCTGGAATCGACCGCTGCGGTCAACGCCTTCAAGAACGGTCAGCTCGACTACGTCTCCGCCGTCGACGCCGAAAGCCTCAAGCAGGTCAAGGGGCTCAAGGGCACGGAGATCCGCAGCGGCGGGAGCCCCTTCGAGTACTCGCTCTACTTCAACACCAAGTCTCCCGTCCTCGCGGACAACGACGTCCGCAGAGCCGTCCAGGAGAGCATCGACCGCACGCAGATCGCGAAGATCCGGTTCCAGGGCCTCGACTACAAGGAGCCGCTGCCTGGTTCGGCCGTGCTGTACAGCTTCCAGAAGGGCTACGAGGACAATGTCTCGGCCGTGCTGAAGTACGCGCCGGACGACGCCAAGAAGGCACTCGACGCAGCGGGCTGGAAGCCCGGGGGCGACGGCATCCGGGTCAAGAACGGCAAGAAGCTCGAAGTCGGCTACACACTCCTCGGCGACGACCCGCTGGACAAAGCCACGGCCGGCGCCTTCGCCGCGATGCTGAAGCCGGTCGGCATCAGCCTGGTCATCAAGAAGGCCGATGAGGCGGACTTCTCCAACATCCTCAGCGAGCGCAAGTTCGATCTGTTCCTCTCGGGAAACCGGTCCATGGACCCGTTCGGCGCCCGCTACCTGTGCGACTTCTACTGCTCGGACCGTGCCTCCAACATCACCGGTGCGGGTTCGCCTGCGCTGGACAAGGAGATCCGCGCCACCACAAAGATCGCCGATCTCGACCAGCAGGCTGCGGCGGTCAACAAGGTCGAGCGGAAGGCGCTCCAGGAGTACGCCTTGCTCCCGCTGTTCAGCGGCCCCTCGACCTACGGCGTGAAGCAGGGCCTCGCCAACGTCGGCGCGACCATCTTCTACAACCCGCTCCCCGAGACGGTCGGCTGGGAGAAGTAACCCCGCTCGCCCTGCGAGGACAGGTCGGGTCGGTGCGGGACGCCGCACCGTCACAGCGGGATCGGCACGGCACCTGCCTGGTTCCGGTGACTCTGTCAGGCTGCCGTTGCGGCCTCGTTGTGGATGGCGGCGATCCGGGTCGGCTTGCGACCGTAGCGTCGGCTGAAAAGCTCCAAGGTCACGAACAGCGCCACGTACTGGAGCGTGGTCACCAGCATCACCGAGTCGATGGGCACCGTGTACGCGAGCACCACCCGCACCACCGAATCCAGCAGCAGACCCACGCCCCAGACCGCCGTCAGCAACCGCATCACGCGGCGGAAGGTCGGCGACGCCTGCCAGTTGCGTTCCATCTCCGCGCGCCTGTCCCCCCTCGCCACCGACGACAGGATCCGGTAGATGATCGGTTGTCCACGCAGCGTGCCCAGGAACACCAGCCCGACGATCCCCGTCATCCAGCCGTCCTTGGCGAACATGAACCGCGGGCTCCCCGTCACCGCCGACAGCGCCGCGCCCAGGGCCACCATGCTGAGCACCAGGATGCCCAGCATCCCGACGCGCCGCTCCCGCGCCATCGTCAGCAGTGCCTCCAGCATCGGCGGGACGGCGCTCGCCAGCACCGCCCACCACAGGCCGACCCCGGCCGCCCGCAGGCCGTAGAACACGGCCAGCGGCGCGGCGACGTTCAGCCCCAGGCTCTGCAGCAGCGGCCCGTTCGACGACCTCGCCTGCTTGTTCTCGATGTGCATCACGGTCATGTCCTTCACCCTCGTCCGTGTCCGTTCCCGATGCCTTCGAAGCTACGGAGCTGCGCGAACGCGGACTATGCACCCAGCCGCCGAGATGGGGTGGGGCCACACCCACCCCCCGTGCGGGGCCCGGACACACGGCGTCCGGCCTGCGGACCAGCCGCCAGGCCTCGGTGAACAGCTCGAGGAGCGTACCCGGGAGCAGTTCGAAGGCCTTCACGTCGCTCCCGTCGGCGCTCAGCTGCGCTCCGATCAGGGACGGCCGGCAGGTGCAGGGCGAAGGGGGCGCCCTGGTGGTCGCGGACGGTGAACGAGGTCGTCCCGGCGAGCCGGCCCAGGCGGAAACGGTGGGCCGGGTCGGCGAACGGCGTCCGCGTCCACATCTCCAGGAAGTCGAGCAGCACCTCGCGGCGCTCCGGCCCGGTCGCGGGGGCTGCCGCGCGCAGCGCAAGTGCGCCCTATGAGTTCCGTCCAGCTGCCCGCCGCGGGCGGACGGACCTCCCATGCGCCCGGCTCGGGCGCCCAACTGCCTTCGATGTAACGGCCGATGCGCCAGATGTCGGCGAAGGAGTCGTCATTCCAGCAGCCCGAGGCTCCGACGAGACCCTGCAGGGCGGCGGATGCGGCGAATCCGCTCCACGTGCGGGAGGACCAGGGTGCGGCCGTGTCGATCTCGTTCATGCATCCGATGATGACGGACGGCACTGACAACGGGCCGCCCCGTCCTACGGCCCGCTTCGTCCCGCCGACGAAACACCCGGTCGTCCCTGCAGAACGCGGGTGCCCGGGGCGCAGCTCTCCCTCAGTTCTTCGAGTTCAGCGGCCGGCAGGCTCCGGGCGGAGCCGCGTCGGCTGTGGTCGAGCAGTGCGGATGCGGTGAGCAGCCACTGCGGGAGAGGGGCGACGCCGATGAACTCGGCCAGGCGGCTCAGCTCTTCGGCGGGATCGTCAAGGAGGTCCTCGTAGGCAAGTGCGGTGCGCTGGTCGGCGGGCAGTTGACCGAGGAACTCCGTTGCCTCGGTGACGAGTTCGGACCACAGGGTGCCGAACGTCCGCAGGGGAACGTTCCGGTCGAGTACGAGGGCAGGATCGAAGCGCTCGTCCAGCAGCGGCGACAGGTCCGCAGGCAGCGAGCGCACGTGCTCATCGGTCAGGGCGGCGAAACTGTCGATGCCGGCTCGTGCCTTGATCTCGCGCAGCAGGGAGATCGTGCGGTATCCGGGATGACGGCTCATGGACAGGGCGCAGTCCGGTCCGTCTCTGAACATGTGCACGAACCTCGCGTGCGGGAACGCGGCCCGTAGCCCTGGTGCCCAGCCTGTCGAGTAACCGGAGCGCTCCACGACGGCGGTCCGTCCGAACCGCGCGCAGAGCAGGCCGAACAGCGCTTGGTGGTGCTCGGCGGCGGTGCGCTCGGGCCACCGGACCAGCGCTGCGCGGAGCTCGTCGAGGAGGCCGTCCGGGTCGTCGGTGAGGTGCGGCAACACCATCAGGGAGAGCGCAGGAATACCGGTGGTCTCCGACGTATACCTCCCGGGGCGGCGTGTGTAGAGGAATTCCGGCAGCGGCAGCCCGCTACGGATCATCCGCTCGAAGTGCGGAGCAGGCCGGAAGAGCGACTGCCAGAACTCTTCACCGGTCACCTTCCCTTCGGGGAAGGCGGCGTCGCCCACGGAGGCCATGAACTCGTTGAGGCTCAGTACGTCCGGGTGGGCGTTGAGGATGCGTGACAGCGCAGTTGAGCCGCTCCGCCCCGTGCCGATGACGAAGGTCAAGGTACGCATGGTCACCCTCCGCAGCTTCGTGACGCTCAGGACCAAGCCCCAGCTACCGCAGGACTATCCCATGACTGCACCAACCCGGACGTCACGGAAGCGTGCTGCCGGCGAATCCGCCGTACCTGGGTCATGGGTCCGCGAGAGTGTGATGCTTTCCGGCAAGAAAGCCACACTCTCGCGGCCGATGTCTCAGCGCAGGGCCGTGGCCCACGCCTCCGGCGACAGGTCCACGGCGGGCAGCACCGTCCGGGTCGGCGCCGTCACCGAGCGGGAGTCGGCGGGCGGGGCAGGTGTGGTCGTCGGGCACAGTGCGCGAACGACCTGGCGGTTGAGGGCGTCGTCGATCGGGCTCGGTTCAAAACCGGAGCCGTCGGACTTGAGGCGCTCGTACTTCATGAGGTTCCAGCCCATGGCAACCTGGCGCTTGCCGTCGGGGCTGGAGTAGACGAGGGTACCGGCGCCGAAGACCGCGCCGTCGTGACCCCAGAAGCGGCCGCAGCCGGGGATGTCGATGGCGTAGATGCCCAGGCCGTAGTCCATGCCGTCGGCCGGGACGGTGCGCTGCATCTCGTGCAACGCGGCCGGGCCGATCAGCTTGCCGCCCAGCAGGGCGCGGTAGAAGCGGTTGAGGTCGTCGGTGGTGGAGACGATCGCGCCTGCGGTGTACGCCCAGGACATGTCGTAGTCGCTGTAGTCACGCGGCGGATTGATCAGGCCGTAGAACGAGTCGTACATGCGGGCGTGCGGACCCTGGATGTACGGGGTGCGTGGGAAGGAGGTGTGGTGCAGGCCGGCCCGGGCGATGACGTGGCGGGTGATGTACCCCGCGGCGTCCTGGCCGGTCACCTTCTCCAGAAGCAGCCCGGCGATGACGTAGTTGGTGTTGGAGTACGACCACTTCTCGCCGGGCTTGCCCGTGGCCGGTGCCGCCAGTCCGAGGCGGACCAGTTCCTCGGGACCGATGGAGCGGAAGCGGTTCTCGTCGAGGCTGGCCGTCGAGTTGTGGGCGAGGGAGGGGAAGGCGCCGATGACGTAATCGCCGATGCCGCTCGTGTGGTTGAGGAGCATGCGGACGGTGATCTCGCGGCCGCGCTCGCCCGGGACCAGGTCGGGGAGGTAGTCGCCGATGGGCGCGTCGAGGCGGACGCGGCCGCGTTCCACCTGCTGGAGGAGGGCGACGGAGGTGAAGGCCTTGCTGACGCTGCCCACCCGGTGGAGCATGCCCGGTCGGACCGGGCGCCCGGTGTCCACGTCGGCGACGCCGGCCGCGCCGGTCCAGCGCTGGGCGCCATCGCGTACGGAGGAGTAGATGCCGTACATGCCCGCGTCGTGGACAGCACGGAGGCCGGTGTCGAGCGCCGCCCTGTCCAACGTCTCGCTGGTTAAGGGGAGTTCGGACGCCTTCGTGGCCGGTCTGGCATCCGCCTGAGCGACCGGTGCCGTGGCGGTCAGCAGAAGCGTCGTGCCCACGACGGTTCCGACGAACCGGATGATACGCAAGAGGTGCCCCTTCCCTCGGGTCCGGACCCCGTGCCCGGACCTCGCCCGGTCATCGTCATCGATCATGGATGCGCCTTACATCCTTCCTGCGGAGGATCACGGCCGGCGCACCGTACGACCAAAGCCTTGGTCCGGCGCGATCACGCCGGGGAGGGAGTGGTTCGGGAACCCGTCACAGGACGCCCGGCTACCGGCCCTGCCTGACGCACCACAGTCGGAAACCATGCCGGCCCTGCTTGGTGGTGTCGCGGACCAGCTGGTGTTCGGAGCCCGTCAGGCGTCCGGACTCGAGCAGGCCGCCGGGTCCGGCAGATAGCTCGCCAGGCCCCGCAGGATGATCTCCAGACCGATGTCGAACCGCTGGTCGGAGGAGTCCGACACCATCAACCCGGCCAGAGCGCGCAAGTGGGGAAAGTCCTCTGCGGGCAGGGACGCGAAGTAGTTCTGCATCTCCTCGGCCATCTCGCGCCAGTCGGGGCGGGCCAGGGAGGAACCGTCGCCGCCGTGCCGGCCGGCCCGGTCCCGCCACATGCCCTCCTCCAGGACGAACCCGTCGATGTAGGTGGAGATGAGGTCGCCGGCCTCCGCCGCGATGTGGTCGGGCAACCCTGCGGTACGGAAGACGGCGAGCAACGCCTCGACGTGCGGCAGCAGTTCGGCGGTGAAGGGGACATGAGCCATGGAGATCCTGGCCATGTCCCGGTGGGACAGCAGACGCTGCCGTCCGGAGCGGGCGTAGGCCCGCACCTGCTCCCGCCACCTCTCCGGGTCGGGCTCGGGCATCGTGAAACCGTCGAAGAGCCGGGTGTACATGAGCTCGAGGAGGTCGTCCTTGGAGCTGACGTGGGCGTAGAGGGCGGACACCGTGACCCCCAGTTCGGCCGCGACCTGACGCATCGACAGCCCGTCGAGCCCCTGACGGTCCAGCACGGTGAAGGCGGCCTCGACGACCCGTTCACGCGACAGTGGTGCGCGCGCGGGGGCGACGCGGGCGCGCGCAGGGCGCTCGCGCTCCCAGGGGGACGGCGGAGGCGGTGCGGGGGTGCCGGCGGGCGCGTCGGTCATGAGGACAGTCTAGGCGTCGGGAGAACAGTGTTCTCCTTCGGTGAGCAGTATCTACATCACTGAACGCGATATATCTTGTCCGAGCCTCGAAGTTGCGCTATATCTTAATGAACGCCGTTCTCCAGGTGAGCACTGTTCTGTTAAGGTGAACAGTGTTCTGCGCGCGTCCGACCGTCCGTCTCCCCGGGCCGTACCAGCGAACCGGGCAGTCACATCCATCCGTCCGACCGCGCCCGCGGGTCGTCACCGCGGCGTGGCCTTTCTGCGAGGAGTTCCGATGTCCACCACCGGTGTCGCGTCCACCGAGACGCCCACCGACTCGCCAGCGCCCTACCGGTGGCGCTGGGCTGCGCTCTTCGTGATCCTCGCGGCCGAGGTGATGGATCTCCTCGACGCAGTCGTCACGAACATCGCCGGCCCTTCCATGCGGGCCGACCTCGGCGGCGGTGCCTCCACTCTGCAGTGGCTCGCCGCCGCGTACACCCTCTCGATGGCCGTCGGGCTCGTCACCGGAGGGCGGCTCGGGGACATTCACGGGCGCCGCCAGATGTTCCTGGTGGGGGCCGCCGGCTTCACGCTGGGTTCGCTGCTGTGTGCGATCTCCGTGTCGCCCGAGATGCTGATCGCCTCACGCGTCGTACAGGGACTGTTCGGCGCGGTGATGCTGCCGCAGGGTCTCGGCATGATCAAGGAGATGTTCCCGCCGAAGGAGTCGCAGAAGGCCTTCGGCATGTTCGGCCCGGTCATGGGACTCTCCGCGGTGTGCGGGCCGATCCTGGCAGGCTGGCTCGTGGACGCCGACTACTTCGGCACCGGCTGGCGGATGATCTTCCTGATCAACCTGCCGCTGGGTGCCGCGGCCTTCCTCGGTGCCGTGCGCTACCTGCCCAGGGGACTGTCCGCCAGCAAGCCGCGCCTCGACATTCCCGGCATGCTCCTGGTCACGCTGGGCGCGCTGCTCATCATCTTCCCGCTGGTCCAGGGCCGCGAGTACGACTGGCCCGTGTGGTCGTTCCTGATGATGGCCGCCTCGGTGGTCGTCTTCGTCGCCTTCGGCACGTACGAGTCGCGCCGCAGCAAGACCGGACGGGACCCGCTGGTCGTCCCCAGCCTCTTCCGCAAGCGTGGATTCAGCGGCGGCATGACCCTCGGACTGGTCTTCTTCTCGACCATGCAGGGCTTCATGTTGGTCTTCAACCTCTACACCCAGATCGGCCTCGGCTATTCGCCGCTCAAGGCGGGACTGGTGATGGTGCCCTGGTCGGGCGGCATGATCGTCGGCTTCGGGGTCGCTCAGGGTGTCGCCCGGTTCGGACGAGCCGTACTGCAGGCGGGCGCGCTGGTCATGGCGGTCGGCGTGTTCGGCGTGTGGCTGACCCTCGACATGGCGGGCGGCGGCGTCGGCCCCTGGCAGCTCCTGCCCTCCCTGCTCGTCACCGGCATCGGGATGGGCCTGCTCATGGCGCCGTTCTTCGACATCGTGCTCGCCAGTGTCGAGCAGCACGAGACGGGCTCGGCGTCCGGCACGATGACCGCGGTCCAACAGCTCGGCGGCGCCTTCGGCGTGGCCATCCTCGGCACCGTGTTCTTCGGCCTGCTGGGCGGCGGGATCGCCACCGCCGTCGACCACCACTCGAACGGCCTGCGGGGGCAGTTGACCGCCGCGCATGTCGCGCCCGCCGCTCAGGAGCGTGTCGTGGCGGACCTGCGCAGGTGCGCCTCGGACCGCGCCGTCGCCAAGGATCCTGCCGCGACCCCGGCGTCCTGCGCGCGCCTGGAGAAGGACACTCGGTCCGCCGTGACCTCACCTCAGGCCGGCGCCCGGATACCCGCCGCGCTGAAGGACACTGCGTCGTCGGCCTTCCGGAGCGGTTTCGGCTCCGTCATGAAGACGGTGCTGTGGATCGTCGACGGCATGCTCGCCCTGACCTTCCTTCTCGCGTTCCTGCTGCCGCGCCACGCGCGACCCGAGGGGTCCGCCGGGCACTGAGCCCCGGCCGCACCGGCATCGGAGACCGGACGGCCGGGCACCTCTGAGGAGGAAATGCCCGGCCGTCCGGTCTCCGCTGACACCAGGTGCCCGAGGCGGCTTGCAGGATTCCGAATACGGCCGGAAGGCAGCCACGGCGACCCCGGCCGCCTGCGCCGTTGATCTCTTGGTGATACACGCGGTGTCCCTGCCGCACATCTCGTGCAGGGCTCGGGCCGCGTACGGAACCGTGTCTCCAGCGCTGCGGAGATCTTCGAGGCTGGAGGCCACCTGGTGACGGCTCGCGCCAACCGCGACGGCGTGCGCCGACTCGCCGCACCGCCCGGATCGCCGCGATTGCCGAACATCCCCCAGGCTGCCGGTCACCGGCCCCCAGCCGGTTTCCAGGTGCGGCAGGCGCTGACGCGCCGCCACGCCCGCACAACTCGTCCTCGGCTTCGGCAGCGTCGGCGAACGAGCCGTCACCGAGGGCATCGCGGCCGTCGGCCACCTGATCACCGGCCGGCCGTAGAGTTGCGGCCCGTGACCGACACCACCGACCTCGACCGCGCGGACATCTCCCTTCTCCTCGACGACGTAAGCGGCTCCGCCGCACGTCTCGGCGCCACCCTCGACGTGCTGACAGACCTGAAGGCCCGCGAACCGTCCGGGCTTCCCGGCTGGAGCCGCGGCCACGTCATCACCCACCTCGCCCGCAGCGCCGACGTGTACCGGTGGCTGCTGACCGTGGCCCGCACCGGGGCCGAGCCCGGGCCACGGGCCGACGCCGCCACCCTGGACCGCGCGCTGCGCGACGGTGCCCAACGAGACGCCGCCGGCCTCGTCACCGACCTGCGCCGCAGTCTGGACCGACTGCTCGACGAGGCGACAGCCATGCCCGCCGAGCGCTGGCCCACCCTGGTCACCGCCCTCGCCGGATGGCGACACCCCGCCTGGTACACCCTCCACCGTGCCCGGCGCGAACTCGAAACCCACCACGTCGACCTGAACCTCGGTTACACCACCGCCGACTGGCCTGCCGGGTACGTCACCTGGGCACTCGACGAATCCATCGCCGCCCTGGCCGCGCGCGATTTCCCCATCGCCCGCATCGAAGCCACCGACCTCGCCCGCGCCTGGCCCCTCGCCGCGACCGGACCGACCGCCACCGGCCCGGGCCACGCGCTCCTCGCCTGGCTCACCGGCCGCGCGCCGGACACGCACCTCCTGTCGGACCTTCAGCTGCCGACCCCGCCGACGTGGCCACTCCCACCGGCGCCCGGCTGGACCTGAGCTGGACGCCCAGCCCGTCCCCGGCTTCACGACGATCTCGTGAGTGACCGTCTTCCGGAATTCGCCGGTGGTGGCAAGGACACCGTCGCTGTCCGGCATCTATGGCGCCTGTCTCGGCCATGCAGGGTTTCTGCTGATCGCCGAGATCATCGCCCGCCGCAGCGGCACTGCTTGTGCCGACTTCCTGCAGGCCCAGGTCACCGAGCCGCTCGGGCTGACCGCTGCCCTCGGCACCCCGCCCGGCGCCCGGGTCGTGCAGGTGCCCTACCTGGGGCCGGCCGCAGCCGCGGCCCGCGTCTCCTGCCTGGCCCTGGCCGACCCCGACGCCAAAGTGACCATCGCGGCGCACTTCAACGGCAACGCCCCGCTCACCGAGCGGATACGCCGAGACCACGCACTCCACACCGGCCGTGCTTCCGAAGCCGAAACAGGCAACACTTCGTCGGCTTCGCGCCCCATGAGTTCCTGCACTGCCGGCGGGAGGAGACAGCTCAGGACGGACCCTCCCTGACGACTCAGTGTTCCGTGTTGCAGCAGCCGTCTGCGCCGGCGGTGTCCGAGACCGCGTCGAGGCGGCAGAAGCAGGACGCCTCGATCGGTACGTCCGCCGACGCGGCGGCAATCTTCAACTGCTGGGCCACGATCTGCGCCTCTCCCGCCTTGCCCAGCCGGACCAGACACTCGTGCAGCCCGTGCAGGGCCCAGACATTGCCAGGGTGCTGCAAGGCGCGCGGAAGGGTGTCGTCGAGCCCCAGGTCGGCCCGATAGACCGCCTCGGCCTCCGCGACGCGCCCTTGTTCCAGGAGCAGGGCGCCGTATGCGTGCCGGGTGGGCTGCATCCATCCCCACGGCTCGTCGTAGGGAAGATTGTCATCCCAGGCGATCGACCGCTCGAGAGCGGCGAAGGCGGCGTCGTAATCGCCCTTGCGGTAGGCGAGTTCGCCGTCGAGCATCGCCGACGCGACCGCCAGGATGTCGGCGCAGGTGTTGTTGAACAGCATGCGCGTCTCGGGCACCCGGGCGACCGCCTCGCCGAACAGGCGCCGTTCGGCCTCGGCCTCGGCGATACGACCGGTCGCCGAGAACGCGACTCCTCGGGCGTAGTGAAGCATCGCCGTGCTCACGCTGTAGAGCTCCGGGTCGGCGGGCACGGGCATACGCAGGATGTCGCTCCAGCGGCCGAAGCGGATCAGTGCGTGGACCCGCATGGCGAGGAAGCCTTCCAGCCAGTCAGCCATCGGTGGGCTCTGCACGCGCAGCAGCTCCTCCGGGACGGACGCCTCCAACTGGGCAACGGCCTCCAGAGCGTTCCGTGACTGGCCGAGGAACATCGCGCCGTAGATCTTGAAATGGTAGTTGTGCGACCGGTACAGCGTGTAGAAGTTCATCGCGCCGGCCCGTGCGTGGAACTTCTCGTCGGCGACGATCGCGTCGCTGTTGTCCGACACCACGCGACGGTAGTCGCCGCACAGCACCTCGATATGTGAAGGCATGTGCTGCAGGTGGCCGGCGTCGGGGACCAGGCCGCGCAGCCGGTCGGCGACGGGCAGGGCCGCCTCGGGCGTCGGGGACATCTCCATCAGGTGGATGTACATGTGCAGGATGCCGAGGTGTGCCGCCCCGGCGTCCGTCGCGAGCGCCCGGTCAAGGACGGCCTTGGCCTCGAGCGTGCGGGCGCCCTCGGCCGGCTCACCGGTGCGTAGGTTCCACAGCTGCCAGGGAGTGAGATTCATCAGCGCGTCGGCGTACAGGGTGGCGATGTCGGCGTCATCAGGGGCACGTTCGTAGACGGCGCGCATGCTGTCGGCGTAGGGCGCGTTCCACACGGAGCAGTCCCCGACGGCCTCGGCCTGCGGATAGCGGGCGCGCAATGCGCCGATCAGGGCCCGTTCGACGGGCGTGGCGCCGGCCTCCGCCTTCTCGTGGGCGCGTTCTACGGCGGCATGGGTACGTTCGACGGTACGTGCAAGGTCCTGCTCGTCGAAGAACTCCCACGGCTTGTTGTAGTTGGGTCCGAGCGCGTACGCGATGCCCCAGTGCGCCATGGCGCAGCCGGGGTCGGCCGCGGCGGCGGCTTCGAAGCAGGAGACGGCTTCCTCGTGGTTGAAGGCGTACGTCCAGATCAGTCCCCGGTCGAACCACAGTTGTGCCTCGGGAGAGGAAGTCGTCACGGGGCGGCTGTAAGGGCCGAGATCGTAGTAGTCCATGTCCATGGAACTTCCCTGACTGCCCGACCGCCGAGGCGCCGGGAACCGACCGCAGTGATGTCGCAGAGCGCGCACTGCGCAGCATAGTGTGCCGAGTCGTGAATTGGTCACCAACAGTAGGCGGGCGCGGGTTCCTTGCGGACCAGATCAACCGGCGGCTGCCCAAAGGGGTCGTTCACTCCGCTCGTGGATTCCAGCGGTAACGGCGGACGGCCACCGCCGCACCGGCCCCCTTGGGCTTCTCTGGTGGATCACGTCTCGCAGACGAATCGCTGTGCCCCTCGCTCCTTCGTGCTCAGCTCTGCAGCCGTGCCTGATCCTTCTCTGTCACTGCGTAGCCGGGCACGGACGGCCACCGAACAGTCAGCACCACCGACTCTTCCTCCGCGAACCACGAGTGGTCGACTCCGCGCCCCCACACGACGTAATCACCCTGTTCTTGCAGAAGAACGCTGCGGCCGGGGAGTTCAACGCGGAAGCGGCCGCTGACGAGAACCAGGAGAGCTGTGCGTTCCTCGCCCCTCACCCACTGCAATCGCTCATCGCCACGGGGGTGGACGCCCCATTTGATCTCTACAGCCTCGCTGTGCCTCGGATCGCCGACGTCCTTGAAGTGCCCGAGGAGCCATCCCCGGTCCAGTGCCGCATCCTTGCCTGCGTTGCCCACGTACACGCTGTCGCTCACATGGCCGGACGCTAGCAGCCGCTCCAGTGAGCGCAACCAGCACCTTCGTGCGGGACGTCTGCGCGGTCATCGAGAAGCGCTCGGGAAAGACACCCCCTTTGCCCCGGCTCTCGCGCGGGCTACCGCTGATATCGGGCCTCAGCCTTGGCCCGGAACTTCTCGAACTTCTCCGGCCGATATCGCTCATGCCACAACACATTCAGCGCACCCAGGCCGCACAACAACAGAGTGCCGAGTGTCCAACCCGCTACCACTGGCCAACTGCGGTGCCCAGCAATGTTCGTGACCGCCGCAACAACAGCAGCGCCGGCCGACATGAGGGCCTGCCGTATCCACCATCTTCGAGACATGCTGCGCACTCTAAGCGCTCCCCCGGCACCAGTGTTCGAGGAGACTCAACCGTGACCCGTGGTCACTCCGTGCTTGCCTCTGCGGGGCAAGATGGAGGCATGCGGGATGAGTTGGCGTCCTTGGCCGGATCGGCCTGCTCGATGGCGGCCGGGACGCAGGTCGAACGCGCTCAACGCCATCAGGGGACCTCGGGGCCGCGGTACTCGCTCATCGCGTCGATGAGCCAGCGGGCGAGGTAGTCGGCGAACGAGGACCGCGGGAACAGCCGGTACGTGGGCGTGTCGTCGGCCTGCCAGAGCAGCACCGCGACGGGGCCGACCGTGGTCGACACCGCCTTGCCGGGTGCGAAGGACCGGGGATGCAGGTCCAGCGGGCAGCCTTTCTCCAGCACCTGCCGGGCGGCCGGGCCGCTCAGCTCCAGCGTGGTGCGGTTCGCCGAGACGTCCACGACCGAGCCCGGGGCGCCGCCGAGTGCCTCCCGCAACTCGGTGGCCACGGCGGTCGCGTCGGCCTGGGACAGCACCAGCCATTCGTCAGGGCCGAGCCAGGCGATGGTGTGGGGGCCGGATGTGGTGGTGTGGCCGCACTCGCGTGGGAGGGGCGCGCCCAGGCTCTTCTCGATGCGGTCGGCCGCTTCGGAAGCGGGGGCGACGCGCAGGTTCACCATGGTGACGAACGGCCACTCGGTCAGCGTGACGCCACGGGCGCCGGTGACCGTTGCGGCGCGCATCCGTTCTTCCAGGTGCGCCAACGGGCTTACCCGTGCGTCGATCGTCGGCTCAGCCATCGCGCTTGGTCCCTTCGGGGTCGTAGAGGACGAAGTCGGCCACCTCGACGGGCACCAGGTCCTCGCCCACCGGGGCGAGCAGGGTCTCGCCGATTCGTGCCCGCCCGTCGGCGACGAGGGCGAGGGCGAAGGGGCGGCCGAGGGCCGGGCTGTGGTAGCTGGAGGTGACGTGGCCGAGCATGGGGACGGGCACCGTCTCCAAGTTGACGTCCGGCGCGACGAGTTGGGTGCCCTCCGGCAGCCGGGTCGTGCGGTCACTCGGCAGCAGGCCGACCAACTGCTTGCGGTCGGTGCGGGAGGTGTCGGCGCGGGAGTAGGACCGCTTGCCGACGAAGTCCTTCTGCTGGGAGACGACCCACGACATGCCCGCGTCCTGCGGGGTGAGGGTGCCGTCGGTGTCCTGGCCGACGATGATGTAGCCCTTCTCGGCCCGCAGCACGTGCATGGTCTCGGTGCCGTACGGGGTGATGCCGTACGGCCGCCCGGCCTCGTACACCTGCTCCCATAGGGACAGGCCGTACCAGGCGGAGACGTTGATCTCGTAGGCGAGTTCGCCGGAGAAGGAGATCCGGCAGAGGCGGGCCGGGATGCCGGAGGCCAGGGTGGTCTCGCGGAAGGCCATGAAGGGGAACGCCTCGGCGGACAGGTCGAGGTCGGGCGCGAGTTGGGCGACGACCTGGCGTGACCGGGGGCCGACGACGGCGATCGTCGCCCACTGTTCGGTCACCGAGGTGCAGTGCACGTCGAGTTCGGGCCACTCGGTCTGCAGCCACTCCTCCAGCCAGTCCAGAACCCCGGCGGCGCCGCCGGTCGTGGTGGTCATGAAGTAGCGGTTGTCGTCGAGGCGGAGTGTCACGCCGTCGTCGAAGATCATGCCGTCGGGCTTGCACATGACGCCGTAGCGGGCGAGGCCGGGCTTCAGCTTCTTGAAGGCGTTCGTGTAGATGCGGTTGAGGAACTCGCCCGCGTCCGCACCCCAGATCTCGATCTTGCCGAGGGTGGAGGCGTCCATGAGCGCCACGCCCTCGCGGGCCGCGCGGCACTCGCGGGCCACGGCCGTGTCCATGTCCTCACCGGGCTGGGGGTAGTACCAGGGGCGCTTCCACTGCCCGACGTCCTCGAACTCCGCGCCGTGGGCCACGTGCCAGCTGTGGATGGATGTGGTCCGCTCCGGGTCGAACAGTTCGCCGCGCTCACGCCCGGCCAGGGCGGCGAAGGCCACCGGGGTGTACGGCGCGCGGTAGGCGGTGGTGCCGATCTCCCCGGGTGACGCGCCCGCGCCGAGGGCCTCGGCGATCACACCGATCGCGTTGACGCCGGACGTCTTGCCCTGGTCGTTCGCCGTGCCGAGCGAGGTGTAGCGCTTGACGTGCTCGACACCGCGCATGCCGGCGCCGGTGGACCGCCAGACGTCGGCGACGGTGACGTCGCGCTGGAGGTCGACGAAGTGGGTGTCCCAGCTGCCGGGGTCACTGTCAGGTGCCGGTACGAGCCACAGTGCGCGCACCGGGCCTGAGCCCTGGGCCTCACCGGACGACGGTACGGAAACCGGGAACCCGGCATCCGTCGCCGCCCGAGCACCGGCCCGCGCCCCTTCGGCCAGACAGCCGTCGAGGTCGTACGTCCCGCGGGCCGCACCGACGACCTGCTGGTCCCGTGCGGCGCCGTCGGGGACGAAGGCGACCAGGTCCTCGTCCCAGCGCAGCCGGCCCTGGCGCTGGCTGTGCAGGTGCACCACCGGACTCCAGCCGCCCGAGACGGCGAGCAGATCGCAGTCGAACGACTGTGGTGCACCGGTGAGTTGAGCGCTCTCGTCAAGAGCCTGGACGGTGACGCCGGTGAGCCGGCCGTCGCCCGCGGTGTCGACCACCGCGCTGCCCGCCAGCACCCGAACGCCGGTCGCCACGGCGACCTCGGCGGCCCGGTGGGACAGCTCGGGGCGCGCGTCCACGACGGCGGCGATGTCGATCCCGGCGGCGTGGAGGTCGGCGACCGTGTCGTAGGCGCTGTCATTGGTCGTGCTGACCACGGCCCGCGAACCCGGCACCACCGCGTACCGGTTGAGGTACGACCGCACCGCCGCGGCGAGCATCACCCCGGGCCGGTCGTTGCCGGCGAAGACCAGCGGACGCTCGTGCGCGCCGGTCGCCAGGACCACCTGGCGGGCCCGTATGTGCCACAGCCGCTGGCGCGAGACGCCCTCAAAGGGTTCAGGGGCGTCGGCTCCGAGGTGGTCGGTGCGCCGCTGGAGGGCCAGCACGTAGTTGTCGTCGTACGACCCGAAGGCTGTCGTGCGCTGCAGTACTACGACCTCGGGGGCGGCGTCGAGCGCCGCGCGGACCTCGGCGACCCACTCCAGAGCGCTCTGCGCGCCGACCCTCTCGGTGCGCCCGGAGAGCAGCGAACCGCCGGACTCGGGCTGGTCGTCGAGGAGGATCACGCGGGCGCCGGAGCCGGCGGCAGCGGCGGCGGCCGCGAGGCCGGCCGGTCCGGCGCCGACGACCAGGACGTCGGTGTGGACGTACTTCTTGTCGTAGACGGCCGGGTCGCGGGTCGGGTCGAGCCGGCCCATCCCGGACAGCGTGGTGGCGGACAGGCCGTCGTACAGCTCCACCGTCGTCGCCGGGAGCATGCCCTCCGAGCACGGGCCGTCGATCTGCACCAGGGCGTTGGGCTCCTCCACGCCCGCGGCGACGATGCCGCGCGGGCGACCGCGATAGAGCGACGGGGCGACCTCGACCAGCCCGTTCGCCAGCATCGCCGAGGCGACGGTGTCTCCAGGGTGTCCGGTCGACTCCCGCCCGTCGACAGTGAACCGGAGCACGGTGCCGCGGTCGACGCGGCCGCCTTGCCGGAGCCGGAAGTGCTGGTCGGTCATCGGTTCCCTCCGGCCTGGGGCAGTTCGGGGCGGGGCTCGTCCAGGCGGTAGGAGGCGAGCAACTCGTTGGTGACGGTGTCGCGCAGGACGTTGAACCAGCGGCGGCAGCCGGTGCTGTGCATCCACCGCTCGGCGAAGGGACCCTTGGGGTTGTCGCGGTAGAAGACGTACTCGGCCCACTGCTCGTCGGTGAGGTGCGCGGGGGTCTCGGGGTAGGGGACGTGGGCCTGTCCGCCGTAGTGGTACTCGGTCTCGTCACGGGGACCGCACCATGGGCAGCTGATCAGCAGCACGGTGTCCTTCTCTCAGCAGGCTCTCAGCGGGCTTTCAATGGGCTACGGCTGCTGCGCCGTGTTCGTCGATCAGCGCGCCCGTCGCGAACCGTTCGAGGGCGAAGGGGGCGTTCAGCGGATGCGGCTCGCCGGTGGCGATGGTGTGCGCGAAGGTCCAGCCGGCGGCCGGGGTCGCCTTGAATCCGCCGGTTCCCCAGCCGCAGTTCACGTAGAGGTTCTCGACGGGGGTGGTGCCGATGATCGGTGAGGCGTCCGGGGTGACGTCGACGATGCCGCCCCAGGTCCGCAGCACGTGCGCCCGCGCGAAGATCGGGAACAGCTCGACGGCGGCGGCCATCTGCTGCTCGATGACGTGGAAGGAGCCGCGCTGCCCGTAGCCGTTGTACGCGTCGACGCCCGCGCCCATCACCAGCTCGCCCTTGTGGGCCTGAGACACATAGACGTGCACGTGGTTCGACATGACCACCGTCGGGTGCACCGGCTCGTGCAGTTCGGAGACCAGCGCCTGCAGCGGATGGGACTGCACCGGCAGCCGTACGCCCGCCCGCGCGGCCAGCACGCTGCTGTGCCCGGCGGCCGCGAGTCCGACCCGGCCGGCGTGGATGCGCCCGCGGTTCGTCTCGACGCCCACGACCCGGTCGCCGTCCTTGAGGAAGCCGGTGACCTCGCAGCCCTGGATCAGGTCCACGCCCATCTCGTCGGCCCGGCGGGCCAGTGCCCAGGCGACGTGGTCGTGCTTGGCGATGCCGGCCCGCGGCTGGAAGGTGCCGCCGAGGACCGGGTACCGGGTGCGGGACGAGACGTTGAGGATGGGGCAGACCTTGGCGACCTCGTCCGGTTCGAGCCACTGGGCGTCGACTCCGTTGAAGCGGTTGGCGTTGACGCGGCGCATGCCCTCGCGGACGTCCTGGAGGGTGTGCGCGAGGTTGAGGACACCGCGCTGGCTGAACAGGAAGTCGTAGTCCAGTTCCTCCGGGAGCTGCTCCCACAGTTTCAGCGCGTGCTCGTAGATCGCCGCGCTCTCGTCCCAGAGGTAGTTCGAGCGGATGATCGTGGTGTTGCGGGCCATGTTGCCGCCGGCCAGCCAGCCCTTCTCCAGGACGGCGACGTTGGTGATGCCGTGGTTCTTGGCGAGGTAGTAGGCGGTGGCCAGGCCGTGGCCGCCCGCGCCCACGATGACGACGTCGTACGAGGAGCGCGGCTCGGGGTTGCGCCAGAGGAAGTCCGGATGCTCCGGCAGCGGCTGGGTGGTCATGCCGAGCCTCCGTTCACGTGGGGCAGGCGGGGCAGGTGGGGATAGAGGGGGAAGGCGGAGGCCAGCTTCTCGACCCGGTCGCGCAGTTCACCGTCGGGCCGTTCGCCCTTCAGGGCCTCGGCGATGATGTCCGCGACCTCCCGGAACTCCGCCTCGCCGAAGCCGCGGGTGGCGAGGGCCGGGGTGCCGATCCGCAGCCCCGAGGAGACCATCGGCGGGCGGGGGTCGAACGGCACCGCGTTGCGGTTGACGGTGATGCCGATGTGGTGCAGCCGGTCCTCGGCCTGCTGCCCGTCGAGCGCGGAGTTGCGCAGGTCGACGAGGACCAGGTGGACTTCGGTGCCGCCGGTCAGCACCGTGATCCCGGCCTCGGCAACGTCGTCGGCCAGCAGCCGTCCGGCCAGGGTGCGGGCTCCGTCCAGGGTGCGCTGCTGGCGCTCCTTGAACTCCTCCCCCGCCGCCACCTTGAAGGCCACCGCCTTCGCCGCGATGACGTGCTCCAACGGGCCGCCCTGCTGGCCCGGGAAGACCGCGGAGTTGATCTTCTTGGCCAGGTCGGCACGGCTGAGGATCACCCCGCCGCGGGGTCCGCCCAGGGTCTTGTGCGTGGTGGTCGTGACGACGTCGGCGTACGGCACCGGGCTCGGGTGGAGGCCCGCGGCCACCAGACCGGCGAAGTGCGCCATGTCCACCATCAGGTACGCGCCCACCGCGTCGGCGATCCGGCGGAAAGCGGCGAAGTCCAGTTGGCGGGGGTAGGCCGACCAGCCGGCGACGATCATCTTGGGCCGGTGGGCGAGGGCGAGCTGCTCGACCTCGTCCATGTCGATGCGCATGTCGGACTCGCGCACGTGGTACGGCACGACGTTGTACAGCTTGCCGGAGTAGTTGATGCGCATGCCGTGGGTCAGGTGACCGCCGTGCGCCAGGTCGAGGCCGAGGATCGTGTCGCCGGGCTTCAGCAGTGCGAACATGGCGGCCGCGTTGGCCTGGGCACCCGAGTGGGGCTGCACGTTCGCGGCCTCGGCGCCGAACAGTTCCTTCACCCGGGCGATGGCCAACTGCTCGATGACGTCGACGTGTTCGCAGCCGCCGTAGTAGCGGCGGCCCGGGTAGCCCTCGGCGTACTTGTTGGTCAGCACCGAGCCCTGGGCCTCCATGACGGCGGCCGGGGCGAAGTTCTCCGAGGCGATCATCTCGAGCGTGGACTGCTGGCGGTGCAGCTCGGCGTCCACGGCGGTGGCGACGTCCGGGTCGAGTTCGCTGAGCGGGAGGGAGAGGGGCGAGGTGAGCGTGGTGATCGACGGGTTCGTTGCCATCTGTGCACCATCCTGAGAGCCAGCTAATGAGCAACTGATATATCAGCCTCTGCGGTAAGGTATGGGAGCTCGCCGGCCAGGTCAAGGGGGCTTCTCATGCAGCAGGTGGCGACCGACCCCACGAGCGAGGAGCTGTCACTCGCCGAGCGCGCCTACCGCGCCATCCGCGACCGGCTCGTGATGCTCGAGATCCGCCCGGGCGCGCCGATCAACGAGGAGCAGCTGGGGCAGTCCCTCGGCGTCGGCCGCACGCCGGTGCGTGAGGCGCTCAAGCGGCTCCAGTACGAGCGCCTGATCACGACCTACCCCCGCCGCGGCACCTTCGCCACCGACGTCAACATCACCGACCTGGCCCACATCTCCGAGGTGCGCCAGGAGCTGGAGCCCCTGGCCGCCGCCCAGGCGGCGCGGCGCGCGACGGCCACGGACCGCGCGAGCCTGTCGGCCCTACGGCGCTCGCTGCAGAGCGTGGATCCCCGTCGGGATGACGCCGCCGAGCTCATGCACCTGGACCTTCAGGTCCACCGCGCCATCTACGCCGCCACGCACAACCCGTACCTGGAGGACACCCTCGTCCGCCACGACAACCTGGCCACCCGCATCTGGTGCCTGTTCGTCGACCGGCTGTCCGACATGGCCGGCCACGTCGAAGAGCACGGACCGTTGATCGAGGCGATCGTCGCCGGTGACTCCGACAAAGCGGCACAGCTCGCCCGTAGTCACGTCGAAGGCTTCGAACGCGCCATTCGCGACGCCATCTGAGAATCCGCCGGACAGGTCCTGGCGTCAGTGCGCGGCGCCCCGCAGTTCGTCCCGGTGCAGGCGGGGCCTGCCCGCCAGGGTGGTCCACAGGTGCGGGGCGACGTCGTCCTCGGGGAGCTGGGCGATCATGTGGCGGACGCTGCCGCCCGGCGTGGTGAACGTGGTGAACGGGTACGGGGCGGTCGCCGGTGCCCGGCTCGCCGAGCACCCGGACGTGGACATGATCGCCCTGACCGGTTCGGTCTCCAGCGGTCGCGCCGTCGCCCGGGCCGCCGCCGACACCCTCAAGCGGGTGCACCTCGAACTCGGCGGCAAGGCCCCGGTCGTGATCCGGGCTCTGGTCGTCGGTGAGCCGACCTCCGGCGAGGACGTCGAGGTCGGTCCGATGGTCTCCAGGGCCCACTTCGACCGGGTCACCGGGTACCTGGAGCGGGCCAAGAACGCAGGCATCCGTGTGGCGACCGGAGGCGGGGCCATCGACGGGCCCGGCTACTTCGTGGCCCCGGCCGTGCTGGTCGATGTCCCCGAGGGGGCCGAAGTCGCCCGCGAGGAGATCTTCGGCCCCGTGGTCACGGTCGAGACCTTCGCCGACGACGAGGAAGCGGTACGGCGGGCGAACGACGTCCCCTTCGGCCTGTCGGCATCGGTGTGGACCGAGAACGCCCGCCGCAGCCACGACATCGCCGCCCGGCTCGACTTCGGAACCGTCTGGGTCAACTCTCAAGCACGTGATGCACCACCACGGGCGCTGATCCGACCTTTCGTCCGATTGCATGGAGGTGCGGGGTGACCGTCGACGGCCCTATCGCGATCGTGCGCAAGTAGCGGCTCGCAGTTCAGCGAAAGCGACGCCATCCTGACAAGATGGCGACATGGAACGTGTGCTTGGAATCGGCGGATACTTCGTGCGGGCCACCGACCCGGGGGCGCTGAGTGCGTGGTATCGCGACTGCCTGGGCCTGGACGCCGATGAGAACGGCCTGTGGCGTCAGGAAGCCGGGGTGACGGTGTTCGCGACGTTCGAGTCCGAGACCGACTACTTCGGGTCCCGCGCCCAGCAGACCATGCTCAACTTCCGAGTCCGCGACCTGGATGCGATGCTCGCGCAATTGCGCGCCAAGGGAGCGGACGTGGCCCAAGAGACTCAGGACATGGAGGGTGTCGGTCGATTCGGTTGGGTCACTGATCCTGAGGGCAATCGGCTCGAACTGTGGCAGCCCGCCTGACCGTGTCATCAGGCGGGCTGGTTTCGGCCACCTTCGAGCCCCTGAACCGCCCTTCCGCGAGTCGGCGTGGTGGCGGCACGCACAGCCGACGCCCGAACCATGTTGCCCCACCACATGTGCCCCACCGGTGACGTAGGGCGCGGCTACGGAGCCATCTCGTACGCGCCGGACAGCGCCTCGACCTGCTGCCAGACCCGCTCCGTGCGCGCCTCGTCAACGACCGGTCGCCGGACCGCACCCAGCGCCCAGTCCTGCTGCTGCTCGGTCGCCGAGTCCTTGCCGTGCAGTTCGACGGCGTGCGCGGAGAAGTCCCGCACGAGGACGGCGAAGAGTTCGTCGAGTACGTCCTCGTCGAGTCCGGTCAGAGCGGCCTGCTCCAGGACGAGCTGCCCGTGTACGACGAGGGCGAAGAGCTGACCGACCGCGAGGACGAGATCGAGGTCGCGGCTCTGCTCCGCGTCGGGAGCGGCCGTGGCGACGAAGTCGCAGAGTGCGTCGGCCTGTTCGCGGAGGCGGGACACGTTGGGCAGGTGCGCGTACGCGTCGAAGGCGGG
Organism: Streptomyces cellostaticus; assembly: GCF_001513965.1. Lineage (GTDB taxonomy): Bacteria > Actinomycetota > Actinomycetes > Streptomycetales > Streptomycetaceae > Streptomyces > Streptomyces cellostaticus. The sequence continues at coordinate 336,286 of NZ_KQ948021.1, forward strand.
CCGCCAGTCGTGGAAGCGCACCGAGCCGAGGCCGCGGGCCGGCCCCTGCCGGAAGAGGAAGTCGTCGTCGGCCGCGTCGAGACGGGTCGGCACGCCGGGGTACTCGGCCGGGTCGAGGAGGTGGCTGCGCATGAACTTCAGGATCAGCGCCAGGTTGACGTGGACCGTGCCCTCGAGCTTCGGCAGACCGCGGATCTCCACGGCCGCCTGGCCGAAGTAGTTGTCCTTCTCGAAGCCCTTGGCCGCGATGACGTCCCACATCAGGTCGATGACCTTCTCGCCCTCCGTGGTCACCTTCATCTTCGTCATCGGGTTGAAGAGCAGGTAGCGGCGGTCGTCCGGACCGGCAGAGCGGAAGTAGTCGACCGCGCGGTCGCTGAAGTACTTCATGCCGACGAGCCTGACGTACGCGTCGGTCAGCTCGCGCCGCACGTGCGGGAAGGTGGTGACGGGGCGGCCGTAGAGGATGCGGTTGTGGGCGTGGGTGACGGCCTCGTACATCGCGTGCTCGCAGATGCCGATCGAGGCGGTGCACAGGTTGAACTTGCCGACGTTGACGGTGTTGAGGGCGGCGTCGAAGGCGGCGCGGCCGGTGTGCAGCACGTCCTCGGCGGCTACGGGATAGTCCTCCAGGCGGAACTCGCTGACGAACTTCGAAGAGTCGACGACGTTCTTGACCAAGTGATAGGCCGGGTGACGGCTGTCGGCGGCGAAGAACACGTAGCCGTCGGGGCCCTCGACGTCGGTCCGGCGGCCGAAGACGGAGACGAGTCCGGCGGCGTTGCCGTTGCCGATGTAGTACTTGGACCCGGTGGCGCGGAAGCCGCCGTTGCCGTCGGGCTCGAGCAGCATGTCGGTGGAGTAGATGTCAGCGCCGTGGGCCTTCTCGGACAGGCCGAACGCGAACACCTCTCCCTGGGTGAGGAGTTCCGCGGCGCGGGCGCGGGCGGCGGCGTTGTCACTCTGCCAGACCGGGCCGAGGCCGAGGATCGTGACCTGCCAGGCGTACCAGTAGTCGAGGCCGTAGAAGCCCAGGACCTCGTTGAGCGCGGCGATCCGGGCGGTGTCCCACCGCTTGTCCGGTTCCGCCTCCCCCGCGGCGGACGACGGCGTCAGGAAGGTGGCGAAGAGGTTCTCCTTCGCCGCGAAGGCAAGGAAGTCGCCGAGCCACGCGCGGGTCCGGTAGTCCTCGATCAGTCGCCGCTTCCCACGCTCCTCGAACCAGTCGACGGTGGCACGCAGCAAGCGGCGCGTCTCGGGGTCGAAGTGCGCGGGATCGTACGTGCGCGGGTTGAACAGCAGCTGGTCAGCCATGGGGATGACGCCTTTCGGCTGGTGGAAGGGTGAGAACAGGGGGGTCTGACGGCTGGACGGGCCGGATCGGGAGGATCGGCGGCGGGTGCGGAGGCGATCAGCGGCCCGGACCGAACCGGGCCAGTGTGGCGAGCACGTCGTCCAGCCACTCGATCATCATTCGCTCGTACGCGATACCACCGCGCAGGACGACGTGCTGGAGCTCTCGTTCCGCGTCGAGAGGCGCCTTTGCACCGGCCGTGCTCACCGCTGGTCCCGTGAAGTCCCGTGTCTCTCCTGCGAGATAGTGCGCCAGACGGTCCCGGTGCGCCAGACGGTGCCGCTCCACTTCGCGGATCAGGGCGGTCGGGTCGTCGAAGGCGGCGCCCCGGATCTTCACGGCCAGGTCGTGGCGGACGCTCTCCGGCTCGATCGGATCGTGCAACCAGGAGGACAGCGCAGCCCGGCCGAGGTCGGCGACGCTGTACTCCTTCTTGTCCGGCCGGCCCTGCTGCGGGACGTCCCTGACATCGACCCAACCGTCGCTCTCCATGCGCTTGAGCACGCGATAGATCTGTTGGTGGGTCGCGGTCCAGAAGTAGCCGATGGACCGCTCGAAACGCCGGGCCAGCTCATAGCCGGATCCCGGCTTCTCCAAAAGCGACACCAAAATCGCGTGTTCGAGCGCCATGACGCAGATCCTTATATGCAACTCGTTGCATAGCAAGCCTCGCCCGCTCCGATGCGACGTGGCTCACCCTCCGGGCGGCCCCTGTCCCAGCGGCAGAGCGCCCTGGATCCGCCCGCATGTGTCCAGGCGGGCGGCCTTTCGGCAGTCCCGGCAGCTGCGCGGTTGATGAGGGCCCCACAGAGATCGCCCGGACAAGGTGCAGCCTCACATGGCTGATCGCTCAGGGCCCCTGTGAGCTGCCCCCGGCTGCCTCGCGGATCCACGGACCGCGAGGCAGCCAGGCGCGCGATCGGCGGATCAGCGTTGAACGACGAACGTCTTGGCCTTACCGGAACGGCTGGAGCAGGACCGCTTCTCCGCGGAGGTCATCTTCCTGGACTTGACGACCACCGCGTTGCTCTGGCCGTCCGTCCCGTTCGGGGCAGGCCCGGTGACGACGTCGGGGACGAACCAGAAGTAGTGACCCCACTTCCGGTCGTCGTAATGGGTCTGCCACGTACCGGAGACGGTCTGCATCACCTGCGCGCGGGAGATCCAGCCGACTTCACCGGGTTTCACCGTCATGTTGACGGAGCTGGTCTCCGAGTGCGTGCTCGACCAGGTGTGGCTGTAAGTCGCCGTCACGCTCAAGTCGATGATTCCCGCTATCTTGCCGCCGGCGGTCACGGACACGCCCGCCGAGTCCGTGGAACCGACCGTGTCGGACCAGGTCATCGACTGGGTGGCAGGCGAGGTGCTGCAGTTGTAGAGCGAGTCGGAGACCCGGTGGAAGCCTCCGAGATACGCCTCGCCCAACTGCGGGTCGTTGAAGGTGCACTTGCCTTCACCCGAGTCGCAGTCGGCTATGAGCTGTGCCCGAGTAGGCTGGTCATCGGCCGAGGCCGGAACGGCTATCGCCGCGACCATGCCCAGGGCAGCCGCTGAGAGCGCCAGCATCCGTCCGGCGTAGCGCATCCTGCGGTTGTTCGCCATACATGTGCCTTTCGCTGTGCATGAGGGGGTCGGCGAGCGCAGGAGAGCGACTGAAGTCACCCGCGATCACCGCCTGTTGCGATCCAGGAGACGCAACAACTGACTTATTTACTACACCAGTTGATGAAATCCCAGCCATGGACTGCCTTCTGCCTGTAAATGATCGGCGGGACCCACTTCGCCTCCGCGATGATGTGCCACGCTGGGCCGGGGGGCCGTGCTGAAGTGCTGCGAGAGCGACCGCAAGCTCTGCGAGAGCGACTTATCCGACGAAGGGTGAGCGCTGATCTAACCGGTGATCACCGCACTCATGACACCGGGATACACCCACCACCGAGATCCCCGCCGGCATGACCGTGTGCGACGGCCGGCGATGCCGTGACCGAGGACCAGCGCGAGGGTCTGCACCAGTGCGTCGGTATCACCCCGGCCGCCCAGGCGGCGCACGAGTCGGTGGCGGTCGTGGTCGGCCGAAGGACCCGGGCGCCCGGCTGGGCCCCCGGCTGGCGCCGCCTCACCCCCAGCGGGTCGCACCAGGTCACGGGGTGGGTCGTGTACGTCCCCCCACGCATCGACGGTAGTTCAGCGCCGAATGGCCCACATCGCCTTGCGCTCGCGGCGCGGCCACACGGGTGGTTCTGCGCGGAGCGCTTACGCCCGCGGTTCGCCCTCGCGATGCCTTGATCACACGGGGAACCTGGGTCGGCCGGGCCGACGCCGCCCGTGTTCGTTGATCAGACGATCCGGCGTGCCGACGAGCGAATATCGGGCATTTACGCATTAACCTCTCGTCACCTTATGACGTGGCGGATCGCGTACGCATCCGCTTCAACGCTCGGAGAAGACAATGCGCAAGACTCGCAAGACCGCTGTCGTGGCCGTCCTTCTCGGCACCGTCGGCTTCCTCGGCGCCGGCACCGCCTACGCCGACGGGCACGAACCCGGGCACGGGCACAAGCACGGGCACAAGCACGGGCACAAGCACGGGCAGAAGCACGAGCACCATGGTCGAGCGATCAAGACGATCCTCATCAGCCAGAGCACCTCATGCACGACGACCGAAGAGAACATCGACGTACAGGGCGAGTCCGGGTTCGAGAACGGCCAGGAGGGCAACCGGTCCAACGGCGAGGGCTCACCTGGCACGCAGACCACCACCATCGGCTCACGCCTGGGATGCAACAACACCCTCGTCCTCGGCAAGTAGCTCACACAGGTCCCGGCGTCGGGGTCCGGGCCCCCGGGGGGTTGCTCTCTCACCAAGGGGCGGGGCGGCTGTTCTGTGGTGGTTCAGACGGCTCGGGGGGTGTGGTGTGGTTCGAAGAAGGTGCCGCCGCGGAGCATGGCGAACAGGACGTCTACGCGGCGTCGGGCGAGACACATCAGGACCTGTTTGCGGCGCATCCCCTCGCCCTCTTCCCCTCGTAACAGGCCCTGGACGCGCAGTCGGCCAGGGCCGCGAACGTGGAGAGAAGGGGCCCCTTCGAGGTGTTGTCGCCGCGGCGGGAGGGTCTCTCGCCGCGGATCGAGGATCCGGATCGCGCAGATGCGTGCCGAGGGCCGCGCAGTCGACAGCGAACTCCTCGCGCACATCTCCCCGGCCCACAGCGAGAACGTGAACTCGCCTTTCGTGTCCGTCCGCTGGATCTGCATGGATTGTCCGGCATCGACCAGGCAGAACGCATCTCAGGTATGACGGACAATTGCGCCAGGGATGCACACTGCGTTCTCCCATCCCTCGTGCCCCGGGCCAGCGACCCCACAGGGCGGCAGGGAGACACACCCCAGGAGAGCCCGTGCATCCGAACCACCATGACACACCCCTCGGCCACGCCGGAGATGCGCAACCTCCCCCGCGCCAAGGCCGGCAGCGCATCGCGGTACCCGTTCCTCCGGTCCTGCTGTCGGCGAAGGCCGGCATCACCAACAGGCCCGGAACCTACGGGGCCACCTCCCTGGCCGGCTACATCGCCGCAGGCGCCACACACGGCTCCAGCACCTGGGCAGTCGTGGTCATTGCGGTTGGTCTGATGGCCGCCGAGACGATCCAGAACTGCCGACGTGGTAGTCAGTTCTGAGCGGACAGACACCGGGCCTCGGCACGTGAAGGTGCAGCATGGGTGAGCGGAAAGATCTTGCCGGGCGGGGAAGAGGCCGTCCCATCCAGCTGAAGGCGGAGACTGAGCAGGCCGCCGAGCTGGCGAAGTGGCTGCAGGACGTTACTCAGAGGGAGACCATCCGATCCTTGGCCGATCGGTTCCGGTATGAAAAGACGAAGTGGGCGCAGTACCGCAACGGTGAAGAACTCATCCCGAAGTGGCTGTTGGAGCAGGTGGTACATGAGTTCGTACGTGAACCGCTCCGTCGCAGGCAAGTCCTTCAGCGGGGCCTTCGATTGCTCGACGAGGCCGAGCGGGCCACAGCAGGCAAGCTGCCACAGAGCATAAGGACACTGCCGGAGCCACTGCTTCGAGCACGCCTGGACCAAGCCCTCGGACATCTGGCGCGCGCCGAACAAGCAGTGCTGGGCATGACCCGGCTCATGCTGCTGCTGAGCACGCTCACGAGCACGCTGCACGAGCGATGTCAGCGACTCGAACAGGGCTCTCTCTCCCATGCCTTGGAGTACCTCAGGCGCCTGGAGCGCGCAGAGTCCCAGCTGTGTGAAGCTACAGAGGGCCGCGATGAAGCCGAATTGCTGCGCCGCGAAGCCCACCGGCAGGCCGAACCGTACCGGCAGGCCGTGACCGATGACCGCCTCCCGGAAACAGCGGCTTCCGCTGTCCGCGCAGATCAGCTGCCGCCGGTATCGGCAGAGCAAGCCGATGAGCTCCTGGCGCGCAATCAGCAATTCCTGGCCCAAGCCCGCCAGGCTCTCGATGATCTACGGTCCCTGCTTGGCCTGCCGCCCGCCGGACAACCCCGCATTGTCCGCGGACAACTCGTGGACCGTACCGAGCCTCGGCGCGGCACGGGGATCGTGGCGACGCTGGGCCCGGCGACCGACTCGTTCGAGCAGCTCCGCGCGCTGGTCAAGGCAGGTATGGACCTCGCACGCCTGAACATGGCCCATGGCACCTGGGCTGAGCACGAGGAGCGGTACCGCAGGGTTCGGGCGGTGGCGGCCGAAGCGGGACGGCACGTGGGGATCCTGGCCGATTTTCCAGGAGCACGCCTGAGTCTGGGGGCCTTCGCGGACGGCCGTGTCGGGCTTGAGCAGGGGGACAGGTTCATCCTCACGGTTGAAGACGTGCTGGGCGACCAGTCGATCTGCACGGTCGCCTATCCGCTGCTGCCCAATGACGTCTCGGTCGGTGACCCGATCCTCGTCAACGACGGAGCGGTCGAGCTGCAGGTGACGGCCGTTGACGGCCCACGCGTCATCACCACAGTCGTCACGGCCGGGCTGGTCTCCGACCACAAAAGCCTCTCCCTTCCCCGGAGTGTGCTCAGCAGCCGCCCGATGCTCTCCCCGAAGATTGCTGACGACCTCAGGTTTGCGCTGCGGCTGGGCTGCGACGGGGTCGCGGTGTCCTTCGTCCGGCGCGCTGCCGATGTCCAGGAGGTCCACCGGATCATGGACGAGGAGGGGCATCGGCTGCCGGTGATCGCCAAGATTGAGACGCCAGAGGCCGTGGAGAACTTGGAGGAGATCCTCCGGGCCTTCGACGGCATCATGATCGCGCGCGGCGACCTCGGGGTGGAGCTCCCGTTGGACCAGGTGCCTATCGTGCAGAAGCGAGCGATCCGACTGGCCAGGCATGACAACAAGCCGACGATCGTCGCCACGCAGCTCCTGGACTCCATGATCCAGGCGCCCAGGCCCACCCGCGCGGAAGCCAGTGATGTGGCCAATGGCGTGATGGACGGCGCAGACGCGCTCATGCTCTCTGGCGAAACCAGCGTGGGTCACTACCCGCAACTGGCTGTGGAGACCATGGCGAGGATCATCGCCACCACCGAAGAGGACATGACGGCCAACGGCCTCACACTGGCCCACGGCATACCAGCCTCCTGGACGGGACAGCACCACTCCCGTGGCGGACCGCGCCAGAGCCTGCCTTGAGGCAACGTCGAGATCTTGGTACTCCCCGGCGAGCTGTCGGCCATGTCCTACGGGGCGACGCACGCCGGCAGCACCCGCGGCGGCCATTGTCCGGGGGCGAACAGGCCCTGTGCGTATGCCTTCGCCACCAGGGCCGTACGGTTCGGCACCTCGAACTTCCTGAGCATGTCGCTGATGTGGTAGTCCACGCCTTGCTTGCTCAGGAAGAGGTGGATGGCGAGGTCGGCCGTGGAGTGCCCGGCCGCCACTCCCTCCAGGATACGGGCCTTCAATGTGTTGAGCGGTCCGGGACGTGCCGGCCCCAGCACTTCGCTTCCCTGCGCTGTCCGAGGTCCGGTCACCGTGCCTCCGGGTACCTGGACGCCGTGCCGCCGTGCGGCCGTCTGATTGCCTTGACGTGTGGTCAGACCGACCGACCTCCTCGAAGTCGTGGATCCGGGCATCCGGACCCGGGGGTGTTGACACTTCAAGGATGTGAGAGAGGAGGTGGTCATCGGCGGATCTGCATCGCTCACCAAGCTGTTCGACACGAAAGCGAACGGAGGGCGTTTCGGGCGAACCGGTCACAACCACGCATCACGCCGCTGCGACACCGCTGAGCTGCTTGCACGGCAGAACTCCCGGTAGGCGACATGTCGGGGCCGGGACGGCCTCTCGCCCGTCCCGGCCCCGATGCGTACCTCGGGAACGAACCCTCTACAGGGCCCGCCAGTCCAGCATGTTCCCGGCGATCGCCTCAACGCCGGCGATCAGCCCCAACCGCGCGGCACGGACGGTGTCGTCGGGGTCCATGACCAGCACCTCCTCGAAGAACCGGTCGACCGCCGTGGTGAGGGGGGCACAGACGTCGACCAGGTGCGCCAAGTCGTCCTCATGCCCGCGCATCGCGGCGGCGACGGCATCGGTCGCGTCGATCAGGGCCCGCTCCGCCGGTTGCGTGAGCAGCGCGGGGTCGTACCCGCTGGGACGATCGCCCGGCAGGATCCGGCTCACGCGCTGCAGCGCCGCGGCCAAAGCGGTGAAGTCCTCCCCCGCGACCCGCTTTTCCAGCGTGGCCAGGGTGAGGTCGCCGTGCGCGGGGGTGTCCGCCCAGAGCATGACGGCCTGCACCAGCCGGTGTTCGTGGCCGGAGTCGATGAGCTGCTGCTCGTAGCGCCGTGCGACGAGTTCGGCCGCGGCGTCGAGAGGTTCGGGGCCGATCTCGACACCCTGGGCCCGGTAACGGGAGGCGGTTGCCTCCAGGCAGGCTCGGACGGACAGCGAGCGAGCGGCCGGGAGCGTGCGGAGGATGTTCACGATGCCGATGGCCGCGCGGCGCACCCCGTACGGGTCGGACTTGCCGGTGGGTACGGCGCCGATCACGAACATGCCGGCGAGCAGGTCGAACCGATCGGCGAGGGACAGCATGACTCCCGCGTCGCTGGCCGGGAGGGCGCCCCCGGCGGAGCGCGGCATCTCCATCTCCACGAGCGCCTGGGCGATGTGCGGTGGCTCCCCCGCACGTGTGGCGTACTCGCCCGCCATGGTGCCCGCCAGGCTGGAGAGCTCGACCACCATCTGCGAGGCCAGGTCGAACTTCGCCAGCGTTCCCGCCCTTCCAACGGTGTCGACGGCTGCCGCCGGCAGTGCGGCCGCGGCCGTCAGGTCCAGGGCCAGTCCGGCGATGCGTTCCGCGCGGTCGCCGACCGAGCCGAGGCGGTCTTCGAAGGTGAGCTTGTCGAGTCGGCGACGGAACTCCTCGGGTGCCACCGCGAGGTCCGCCTGCCAGAAGAACGACGCGTCCTCGTAACGGGCCCGCAGAACCGCCTCGTTGCCCTTGCGGACCACCTCGCGGTCACATTCACCATTGGCGACGGTGATGAAGTACGGCAGGAGGCGGTCGCCGTCGAACACGGGAAGGTAGCGCTGGTGCTTGCGCATGACGGTGGTCAGCACGCTCGCCGGCAGGTCGAGGTAGCGCGAATCGAAGCTGCCCGCCAGCGGGCTGGGGTATTCGACGATGTCGGTGATCTCGTCGATGAGAGCCGCCTCGGCGTCGGCATCCACCCGGCCGCCGACCGAAGCCGCCAGTTCCTCGGCACCCCGGACCACCAGCTCCCGGCGGCGCTGCCGGTCCAGCAGGATGCCGTGTCCTGCCAGGAATTCCTCGTAACCGTCCGCCCGAGTCACCTCGACCACCGGCTCCGGGGCGGTGCGGAGCAGGCGGGTGGTGGTCCCCGCGCGGAGCCCGGAGACGGTCACGGGCAGGGGCGTGTCACCGAGCAGCGCCAGCAGCCAGCGGACCGGCCGGGAGAAGGACAGCGACGGGTCGTTCCAGCGCATGTTCCGGTCGGAGCGCAGTCCCGCGACCACGTCGGCGAGCACACCGGTGAGCACCTCGGTGGCGGGGCGGCCGGTGTCCGTCGTGGCGAGCGTGACGTAGTCGGTGCCGTCGACGTCGACGACGCGCAGGTCCGCGACGTCGGCGCCATGGCCGCGGGCGAACCCCCGGGCAGCCGCGGTCGGTTCGCCGCCTGGGCCGTACGCCGCGGCGGCCCGGGGACCGCGGACCACCTTGTCGGTGTCGGGCTCGCGGGCGGCCACGTCCGCGACCGTCACCACAACCCTGCGCGGCGTGGCCGCGACGGTGATCTCACCGTGCGGCAGACGGGTTCCCGCGAGCTTGGCCGACACCGCCTCGCGAACGGCGGCGGTGACGCGCCGTACGTCGGCGTGGGGCAGCTCCTCGACACCGATCTCGAACAGGAGGGTTCGCGTGAGTTCCGGAGTCGGCGCGAGCCCGGCGAGCGCCGGCAGCATCGGCGGGACGTGTTGTCCGAGGGGATGTCCGAGTTCGGCGCGACGCCGCTTCCACAGCGCGGCCGATTCGTGGGTCAGGCCACGCATCAGGGAGAACGCCCTGGCGCGCTCGGTGGTGCTCACCGCCCCGCGGGAGTCGAGCACATTGAACGTGTGGCTGCACTTGAGCACGTAACCGTACGCCGGAACGGGCAGGCCCGCGTCCAGCATGCGGCGCGCCTCGGCGGCGTACTCCTCGAACAGCCGCCGGTTCGTGTCGATGTCGGCGTCGTCGAGGTAGTAGCGGCTCATCTCGTATTCGGCCTGGCCGAAGATCTCGCCGTAGGTGATGCCCGGCGCGTAGACGATGTCCTTGAAGTGGGAGACACCCTGGAGGGCCATCAGAATGCGTTCCAGGCCGTACGTGATCTCCACGGACACCGGATCGAGCGGGATGCCACCGACCTGCTGGAAGTAGGTGAACTGGGTGATCTCCATCCCGTCGAGCCAGACCTCCCAGCCCAGCCCCCAGGCGCCGAGTGCAGGTGAGGCCCAGTTGTCCTCGACGAACCGCACGTCGTGGGCGCGCAGGTCGACGCCGAGCGCCTCCAGGCTGCCGAGGTACAGCTCCTGGGAATCGCCCGGGTCAGGCTTGAGGATGACCTGGAACTGGGTGTGCGTCTGCAACCGGTTGGGGTTCTCGCCGTAGCGCGAGTCGTCCGGCCGCACGCTGGGCTCGACGTAGGCGACGTGCCAGGGCTCCGGACCGAGCACCCGCAGCGCCGTGGAGGGGTTGGCCGTTCCGGCACCGACCTCGGTGTTGAGGGGCTGGGTGATCAGACACCCCTTGCTCGTCCAGTACTTCTGCAACGCTGCAATGGCGTCCTGCATGGTCAGCGGGACCTGGCGCTCAGTCATGATGGTGATCTCATCCAGCTCGTGTGTCGTTGGCGACGGCGTGGGTGGGTCGTTGACGATGGGCCCGGGCGTCGGTGGCGCCGGCTCGCGCGCCGGTCGGTCGGGCCGGGCCGCCGTGGACAAGGGATGCGGTGACGGGCGTTGCACCCGGCACTTTGCGGGTCGGTGGCGGACATCATGTCATGGGGCAACTCCGTGGTCAGAGCGGTTATTTGCGCGACTCGGGGCCGAGCGCCGAGGCGCTTCGAGATGACGGCTGCCGGCGGTCGGCGCCGGCGCGACCCGGCACAGGTCGTCGACCAGTTGTCGGGCGGTCCGTTCGGCGGACAGGTCTGCCACCCCGTCTGCCGGCGGACTGGCATGCCTGCGCAACTCCTCCTCGGCCCGGGCGACCGCGCCGGCCGCCCGCTGCATCGCTTCCGGAGCCGCACCGGCGCGTTCGTCGAGCAGCCGCAGCAGCGCCCGGTAGTTCTGGCCACGTCCGCGGGCGACGGGCCTGAGCCCGTCCATGGCCAGCACCGTCGCTGACGACAGCGCGTCCAGCGCCACCAGGTCCCTGACGCCGAACTCCTCGGCGGCAGCGGCCGCACCCGCGCGGACCGGATGGCCGAGTCCGAGCGTGTGGACGAGAACCGCGTTGACGCCGAAGGCCAGTTCGGCACCGATCGGCCTGCCGTGGCGCTCGATCACGATGACGTTGGCCACGTCGGCCCAGCCGTCCGGCCCGCGCAGGGCGAGGTTGGCGTTGCGTCCGGTGATCCCCTCGATGCCGAACCGGTGCCGGAAGACCTCCGGGGTGTCGGGGCAGTGGATCACCGCCACCCCGGCCCCCCGGGCATGGTCGACCAGGTCGCCGTCGGTGGGCAGCAGACGCAGCCGCACGTCGTCGTCCCCGACCCCGAGTCCGCGGACCAGAAGGTCGCGGGCGAGCGCGGTCAGCGCTCCGGCCTCCCCGGGCGGGGCGAGCGCGCCGAAGGACATGAAGGCGCATCCCCAGGGGGACATCGTTCCGGTCCTGCGGACGTGGTCGAGATTGCGCAGCCGCAACGCGGGCTGCACCAGGAAGACGCGGTCCCGTACGCGTTCGGAGAGCAACGGCTTGAGCACACTGATCGTCGAGTTGGTGTACCGGATGGAGAGGTCATGGTCGGACACCACGGCCCGTCGGCGCTCCTCCCGGTAGCCCCGGGCGTGGCAGAGTCCGCGGAACGACCGCAGGACGGCCGCGCCGGCGTCGGCGACCCGGCGCGCGGCCGGCGTGCCCGAGCCGGGCGGGGCCGGGGTGGGCGCCGTGACCGGCGTGGCAGGCGTCGGCGTGTGCGTCGGATTCACCATCCGTGCTCCTGGTCCCGTCCCGGGCGGGACTTCGGCTCGTCCTGTCGCGGCCGGACCGCCGGTTCGTCGAGTACGAGGGCGCCGCCGTCCAGCGTCGCCCGTACGCCGAGCGGCAGGGTGGCCATCGGGCTGGTGTGACCTGCGGGGAAGCCGATCACCGTGGGAACGTCGCATCGTGGCAGCGCGAGCCGCACGGCGTACTCCAGATCGTCCAGCTGCTCGTGACGGAAGGGCCAGCCGAAGACCAGCGCCCGAGCACCGTCCAGCACCCCGGCATGACTCAGAGACAGCAGGTCCTCGGCCGCGTCGGCCATGTCGTAGGGCGATTGAGGGGTCTCCAGCACGGCGATCGTCTCCCTGAAGTCGGGCTGCCAGCGGGTGCCCACCAGACGCCGGAGTACGGGCAGGCAGCCGCCCGCCAGGACACCGCTCGCCCGTCCGGGTCGGATCACCCGCTGGGTGGGGGCCCGCTCGGCGCGCCTGGGGCGGTGGTCCGCGCCCCAGTCCACGGTCTCCCTGACGATCCGGTGCGGGAACGGGATACGTCCTGCTGCCCGCGGTTCACCGGTCACCCTCAGGAAGTGCCGGACCGTCTCCGTGAGCGGGCGGGGGTACTCCGCCCATTCGCCCAGCAGTGAAGGGCCGTAGAAGGTGATCAGGCCGGTCTCGGAACGGATCGCCGTGTGCAGCGAGGTGATGTCGGAGTATCCGCAGAAGATCTTGGGGTGGGCGGCGATGTGTGCGAAGTCGAGCTCCGGCAGCAACTGGGCGCTCAGTCGGCCGCCGATGGTGCACAGCACCGCGTGTGAGCTCTCGTCGGCGAAGGCGTCGTGCAGATCGGCGACGCGGTCGGCGACGCCGGCGGAGGTCCAGCGGCCACGGGACCTCGCGTGGCCCGCGAGCCGGGGGCGCAGTCCGACCGCGCGCAGCGCCCGCAGTCCCCGTTCGAGCCGGGCCGGGAACAGCGCCGCCGTGCCGGCCGCCGGGGCGACCACGGTGACGACGTCTCCGCGGGCGAGAGCGGGTGGCCTTACGGCCGCGTGTGCGGCGGGGTGCGGGAGCCGGATCATGCCACACCGTCCGGCGCCTTCGGCGCGTGCGGGACCGGTGGCGTCGACGGTTCCTCGGGCGTGCCGGGACCGGTGCCGGCCGCCGGTGCGGCATCGGAGGCGGACGTCCCCGGGCTGTCCGAGGTGGCCACCGCGGTCGAGGGCAGTAGCCGGGTCGTGAGCGCCGCGACGAGGCACAGTGCCGCGGCGGCGGCGGTGAACGTCCGTGCGTGACGGGCGTCGACCAGCAGGCCGGCAGCGAGAGGACCGATGACGTAGCCGAGGGAGGTGGCCGCCCCGTGCAGGCCGTTGACGCTGCCGAGCCGACGAGGGCCGGCGACCGCGGTCAGCAGGACGGGCATGCCGACCGCGTAGAACGACTCGCCGACGGCGAAGATCCCCATGGCCACGGCGAGCCCGCCGACCGCGGCCGGCTGCTGCCCGAGGGGCCAGGTCACCAGGGTCAGCCCCCAGAACGACGCCCAGGCCAGCGCCGTCAGGCGCAGCGCGTCGCGGGCGGTGCGACGGCCGGCCGCCGACAGGACCAGGGCCCTGCCCGCCACGACCACGAGGGTGTTGACCGCGAACAGCAGCGCCAGGTCCGCGGTGCTCATGCCGTGGGCCGCCACGAGCACCGCGGACAGTCCGGATTCGAGCTGTGAGTAACCGGCCAGGTAGAGCAGGAAGGCCACGAGCAGGACCCCGCCGAGCCGCACGGGAACGGTCGGTGGCCGCGGGCCGGGTGGCGCCTCCTCGCCGTCCTCGAGATCGTCCTGCCGGGTGGCGAGGCTCCGCCGCACGACCAGCACCAACAGGGCGACCAGGACGAAGGAGAGCCCGTCGGCGACGTACAGCGCGCGGAAGGCGGTCAGTCCGCCGCCGTGGACGGCTGCCCCGCCGATCAGTCCGCCGGCGCCGATCGCGGCGTTCATCACCGCGAAGTTCAGCGAGAAGACCGCGGGCCGCTGCCGGGCGTCGGCCGTGCCGGTGAGCAGCGCGTTCCACGCCGCGTTTCCGCCGATGCCGAGCCCGAACACGGCCGCCGCGAGCAACGCCTGCCAGGGGCGGTGGACGACGGCGAACAGCACCATGCCGACGGCTGCCACGGCCAGCGCGACGAGCACGGCGGTGATCCTGCCGCACCGGTCGGAGACCCAGCCCGACAACGGGCCTCCGATGAAGGCGCCCACCGAGATCAGCGCCACCGCGCCGGTCGCGACGGAGACGGCGAATCCCTGCTCGGTGTGGAGATAGGCCACGAGCAGCGGGGCGACCAGGCCGCTGCCCAGTGCGTTGACGCCCCCTGCCGCCAGGAGGAGCCGGGCGGGGGGCGGCAGGGCACGGAACGGGTCGAGGGGTTTCATGACGGGGACTTTCCTGCTCGGTGGGTCGGCCGCCGTGGCGCCTCGGGAGGCGAAGGTCGGCGCCATGGCGGCCCGGGGGTGCGCGAACCGTTACCCGGCAAAACCGGGTCCCGTGGGCCGGGTCAGGCGGGCTTCTCCAGCAGGTAGTACGTCAGGAAGCCGCACCTGGCCCGCGTTTCCGCGTCGACCTGCTCCTCCACCGCGCGCATCGCGTCGATGTCCTCGGCGCAGAAGTCCCGGTGCGGGAAGTCCGCGTAGCGCGGGTCGAGCGCTGTCAGCCTGCCGCGCAACTCGCCGTACAGGGCGTCGAGTTGCGGGTCGCCGGGGTTGTAGTACTTGGCGCGCCCGAAGAAGAGGTGCGCGCCGTCCACAGCCGCCACCCTCAGTCCGAGCTCCGCGGCGAGGCCGGGTATCGAGATGTCCTCGTGGTCGTCCTCGTAGACGCGTTCCTCCCTGCTCACGGTGGACAGGAACGAACGGAACACCGGACCGTGCTCGTTGGGGACCGCCACCAGGATCCAGCGGTTCGACTTCGCGGCACTGAGCTCGAGGAAGGCGCGCTGGCCCGCCGGGTCGAAGTGCTCGATGACGCCGACGTGCAGGACCAGGTCGGCCGGTTCGAGCCCGTCGACGAAGTGCGGGTCGTCGAAGTCGCCGTTCAGCAGCTCCGGCGGGGCGGCGCCCAGGCTCTTCGCGGCGTGCTGGGCGAGCTCCAGGGCCATCGGATCGCGGTCCACGCCGACACAGCCGACGCCCTCCGCCTGCAACTGCAGCAGCAGGGTCGCCGAGCCGCAGCCGAGTTCGAGTGCGGTGCGCAGCCGTCCACCGGACCGGCCGGTGCACTCGCGCAGCAGCCGGTCGCGGACCGTCAGCAGGGACTGCCACTTGGCGGGTTGCCACCCCCGGTAGTCCTCGCCGGGGTGATGCTCCAGGAAGTCCTGGAAGTCGTTGAGCTCGTCGCTCCAGTAGGACATGTGGGACTCCTCGGTCGGCGGGTTCAGGGCATCAGCGACACGCCGTTGAGGCGCGGCACGAGCTGGAGTTCGCGGATGTCCGGCTGCTTGAGCATCCACATCAGCCAGCGCTCGACGCCCATGCCGAACCCGGCCGTGTGCATCGGGCTCTCGGCCTTCATCCGGACGTACCAGTCGTAGTCCTCCGGCGGCACCTGGTGGTGCTCCAGCGCGCGCAGGGTGTCCTCGCCGCCGACGTGCCGCTCGCCGCAGCCGATCACCTCTCCCGGGCCGAACAGCAGGTCGGCGTTGAGGGCGGACCGCTGCCCGCCCGCGGCGTACGCCTGGTAGAAGGGCACAGAGAGGTGGTCGTAGTGGGAGACCCACACGAAGGGGCTGACCTCGCGCAGCAGGCGGTGCTCGCCGTGTCGGGTCAGCGTCCGCCAGCCCTGTGCGTGGGTGACGACCGCCGCGGGGTCGTCACCGAGGAGGGACACCGCCTCGTCGAAGGTCAGCCGTACGAACGGGTCGGTGGTCGCCATGTGTTCGATGTGGGACAGGTCTCCAACGACGGCGCGCAGTTCGTCCGCGAGCTCGGTGAGCGCCCGGCGCGCCAGGTCGCGGACGTACTCCTCGCTCACCCGCATCACGTCGTCGAGCCCGCCGGGGATCTCTGCCTCACTGTGGAAGAACTGGTTGAGGTGGGTGCTGTCGGCGTCCTCGCCGCGGAAGCTCGGCATCAGGTACCACGCGCCGGCCTCGCTGAGACGGCAGCCGTACTCCAGCATGAACTGCATGGAGTCGGCCAGGTAGGTGCGCTGGCCGAACATGTCGACGCTGACGGGCTGGCTGTCGCTGCCCAGTCCCATCGGGCTGGAGATCGAGTTGGTGGTGATGGGCAGGTGCAGGCATCGTGCGCCGCGCGCGGACCAGAAGTCGGTGGTGGCCCTGGTCGACAGGTCCTGCAGGTCGACCACGAGACGGTGCAGCGGGTTGTCGAGGATGTGCAGAAAGCGGTCCGGATGCGGACGCCACCCGACGGTCTCGCGGGTGAGGATCTCGGTCATGACGGTGTGTCCAATCATTCGGCGGGCCATGGGTCGGACAGATGTGGCCCGGGTGGTGTCAGGAAGTCAGAGCGCGACGGTCATGCGGGGTCGATGGCGACGTGCAGGGCACGGGTCGCCGACAGGGCGTTGAGCAGGGCCAGTTCGGCCGTGTCGCCCCCGGCCGACAGGATCGCCACCGCCGCGGACTGGTCGCGCACGGTGTGTACGGTCTGTCCGGGGGAACGGGTGGGGTGCAGCACCACGTCGCCCTGGTGGGCGTCGAGGCGGTCGAGGCCCTCGATGCCGGCGAAGACGCCGGTACGCGGGGCGTACAGGGGAACGCTCGCGGTGCCCCCGGTGGGGGCCGGCGGCCGGTCCAGCATTCCGGGCCGGATGTCCAGAGCCATCTCGACCATGGCTTCGTAGAGGTCGGCGCCGAGGACCTCCGACATGTGCTCACCGCACGGACCGCCGGGAATCCGCGGATTGATCTCCACGACCTCGAATCCGGAGTCCGTCAGGATGAACTCGGTGTGCGCGAAACCGTCGGAGTAGCCGACCGAGTCGAGCACACCGGTGATCCACTCGGCGATCTCGTCCCTCGTTGCGGCGGGGAACGCGACGGGGAAGGCCAGCGCCTCCTCGCGGCATATCGGCTCCGGTGACATGATGCGGCCCGAGATGCCGAGCAGTCGCGTGTCCCCGTGCCAGGAAAGAGTCTCGGCGCTGTACAGCGGTCCGACGAAATACGATTCGGCCATCAGGCGACCGGTGGGGTGGGCGTCGCGCAAGGTGCCGCGAAGCCCGTCGAACTCTTCCTGCGACCGGATCAGCCAGACGTTCTGGCTGGAGCTGCCGGCGGTGTCCTTCACGACGAACGGGCTGCCGACCGCCGCGGTGAGTTCGTCCCAGCGCGCGGTGGCCGGGTCGGCCAGGACGCCGGCCCCCTTGGAGAGTCCCGCGTCGGCCAGGTGGGCGCGCAGCCGCCGCTTGTCGCGTACCAGGCGCACAGCCTCCGCGGCCGGCCCGCGAAGGCCGAGCCGGGCGATGACGTCCAGGGTGAGCATGTCGGTCTTCTCGACGGGACCGATGACACCGGCCACCTCGCCGATCGCCTCCAGTGCCGCGGTCACGGCGTCGGGATCGCGGGTGTCGACGTCGTGGACGACCAGACCGCCGGTTCCGGTTCTCTCCAAGTCGTAGGAGTAGATCGCCCGGTGGTCGGTGAGCAGGTGGAGCGTGGCGCCCTTGCGTGCGGCAGCTGCGGCGAGCCGGCCGACGCCGAAGAACATCCACTCGATCGTCACCAGATTCTTCACGTGCGGACCGTTCCTTTCGGAAAGCGGGTTCAAATGGACCGCGCATATGTGAGCGACGTATCGCTCATTCATCGCGATCGGCCATGACAATGCCGCCCAGGAAGGCGTCTGGGGGGCGCTCGTCATGACTTCACGCTAGGGATGAACGACGGCGTCCGACAAGGATGTCGGGCGGTCACTGGTCAATGCACTAATGATGACTGGGACATCCTCCAGTGTTGCCGAATGAGAGGGGGTCCCGGCTTGACGGCGCGTCGGTGGGCTGCCTAGTTTCACCTCGGCGAAGCACCGGGAACTCCCGCCTCTGCGGGCCCCGTTCGCCCGGGCTTTTTCTCGCGACTCGCGAGATGAATTCAGTGAGTCAGTGGATTCATCGATCCTCATGGATGCATCGCATCCTTCGGTCGCGTCTGCCGGACAACGGCACGAGTGGATCCGACAAACCCATCGGAATGGAGAACGGTATGGGCTCCGACCAACCCCGTGGACCGAGGCGGATCTCGGTCTTCGACACCACCCTCCGGGACGGCGAACAAGCCCCGGGCAACGCCATGTCGGCGCGCCAGAAGCTGGAGATCGCGCTGGCGCTGGAGGCACTGGGCGTCGACGTCATCGAGGCGGGATTCCCCAGTTCCTCGGCCGACGACTTCCAGGCCCTGCGGCTCATCTCCGACGCGCTGACCACGGCGCGCGTCTCCTCGCTCACCCGGGCCTGCCGGGACGACATCCAGGCGGCGGTGGACGCGGCAGGTGTCGAGCGCCACCACATACAGGTCATGGTCACCGGCAGCGACATCCACCTGCGCCACAAGCGGGGCATCACACGGGAGGAAGGGCTGCGCGAGGCCGTCGAGGCGCTGCGCTTCGCCCGGTCCCTGGGCCTCGACGACATGTCGCTGGCCATCGAGGACGCGAGCCGCGGGGCGGACGACCTGCTGCGGCCGCTGATCGAGGCCGGGCTCGCCGAGGGAGCGGGGACGGTCGTCCTCGCCGACACGACGGGTCACATGGTGCCCGCCGAGTTCGGGTCCCTGGTGGCGCGGGTGCGCTCGTGGATACCGGACCGGGTCACGCTCTCCGTGCACTGCCACCACGACATGGGTCTGTCCCTGGCCAACGCCCTGGCCGGGATCGAGGCGGGCGCCGACGAGGTGCAGACGACGTTGGCGGGCATCGGCGAACGGGCCGGCAACACCCCCCTGGAGGAGCTGGCCGCGGTCCTCGCCTACAAGGGCGACCGGTTCGGTGCCACCACGTCGATCGACACGACCCGGCTCTACGAGGCGTTCGGGCTGCTGTGCCGGACCATCGGCCTGGTCCCGCCGCGCAACAAGGCCATCTTCGGCGACAACGCCTTCGCCACCCAGGCGGGCATCCACCAGGCGGGCATCCTGCGCAACCCGGTGACGTACGAGTATGTGGAGCCGGAGCGGTTCGGGCGTACCAGGTCGCTGCTCGTGGGGCGGCACTCCGGCCGCGCGGTGATCCGCCATCTGCTCGGCGAGCTGGGCGTGCCCTTCGGCGACGCGCTGGTGGAGTCCGTCTACCAGGAGCACGTGGCCGACCGCAGCGACGGCACGTGCCTGTCCGCGGACGACCTCAAACGGCTGCTCCAGGAGCTGCCGGGCCTGCGTGCCGACGCCGCGCTGTCGCAGACGGGTGCCTGATGGGACGGGCACGCACCATCATCGACAAGATCTGGGACGATCACGTCGTCCACTCGGCGGACGGTGGCTCGGACCTGCTCTATGTGGACCTCCACCTGGTGCACGAGGCCAGTTCGCCCCAGGCCTTCGACGGCCTGCGGCGCGAGGGCCGCACCGTGCGCCGCCCGGACCTGACCCTGGCGGTCGAGGACCACAACGTCCCGACCGACAGCCTGCTGATCCAGGACCCCCTGGGCCGCGCCCAGGTCGAGGAGCTCCGGCGCAACTGCGCCCGGCACGGCATCGAGCACTTCACCCACGGCTCGGCCCGCCAGGGCATCGCGCACGTCGTCGCCCCGGAACTGGGCCTGGTGCAGCCGGGCATGACCGTGGTGTGCGGCGACAGCCACACCTCCACCCACGGCGCGTTCGGCGCGCTCGCCTTCGGCATCGGCACCAGCGACGTCGAGCACGTCCTGGCCACCCAGACCCTGCCGCTGCGCCGCCCGAGGACGATGGCGGTGAGGTTCGCCGGGACCACACCCGCCGATGTGACGCCCAAGGACCTGGCGCTTGCGGTGATCGCGCGGATCGGAGCCAACGGCGCCCGCGGCCATGTGGTGGAGTACAGCGGGGAAGCCGTCGAGGCCATCTCGATGGAAGGCCGCATGACGATCTGCAACATGAGCATCGAGGCCGGCGCCCGCGCGGGTCTCATCGCCCCGGACGAGACCACCACCGCGTACCTGAGGGGCCGCCGGCTGGCGCCGGCCGGCGCCGGCTGGGAGCGGGCGGCTGCGTTCTGGCGGGAGTTGCGCACCGACCCCGGCGCCGAGTTCGACCGTGAGGTCACGGTGGACGTCTCGGGGCTCACGCCGTTCGTCACCTGGGGTACCAACCTCGGCCAGGCCGTTGCGCTCGGCGCAGCGGTGCCGGACCCGGAGTCGTTCACCGACCCGGGCGAGCGGGCCGCGGCGGTCCGGGCCCTGGAATACATGGGTCTCGCCCCCGGCACCAGGCTGCGTGAGGTCGCCATCGACACGGTGTTCCTCGGCTCGTGCACCAACGGCCGGATCGAGGACCTGCGCGCCGCCGCCCGCGTCCTGCGCGGCCGCACGGTGGCCCCCGGGGTGCGGATGCTGGTGGTGCCCGGCTCGATGGAGGTCCGGCGGCAGGCCGAGGAGGAGGGACTGCACGAGGACTTCCTCGCGGCCGGAGCGCAGTGGCGGCTCTCCGGCTGCTCGATGTGCATGGGCATGAACAGCGACCGGCTGCGGGGCGGCGAACGCGTCGCGTCCACCTCCAACCGCAACTACGAGGGCCGCCAGGGCGACCGGGCCCGTACCCACCTGGTCTCACCGGCCACCGCCGCGGCGTCCGCCGTGGCGGGACGGCTGGCGTCGCCCACCGAACTGGACGGGGGCCTGTGATGGAACCACTGACCGAACACACGGGGCGGGCGATCGTGCTGCGCCGCGACCACGTCGACACCGACCAGATCGTCCCCGCCGCGTTCTGCAAGCGTCTGACCAAGAGCGGTTACGACGACGCCCTGTTCGCCCACTGGCGCGAGGACCCGGACTTCGTCCTCAACCGGCCGGCTGCGCGCACGGCGTCCGTGCTCGTGGGCGGCGCCAACTTCGGCACCGGCAGCTCCCGGGAGCACGCCGTGTGGGCGCTGCGGGACTGGGGGTTCGCCGTGGTCGTCGCGTCGAGCTTCGGCGACATCTTCCTGCGCAACGCCCTCAAGAACGGGCTGCTGGCCGTCGCCCTGCCCGCCGAAACGCTCGGCGCGCTGGCGGACGCCGTGGAGGCCGACCCGGATCTGGCCGTCACCGTGGACCTGCACCGGCTCGAGCTGCGCGCGGCCGGCGGGTGCCATCCGTTCACCGTGGACAAGCACGCCCGCTTCCTGCTGCTGAACGGTCTGGACGACATCGCGGTCACGCTGCGCGGGCAGGACGCCGTTCTCCGCTACGAGCGCGACCGCAGGCCCTGGCTGCCGTCGATGGCCCCGGGGAGCCTCACCGGGGAGCCCATGTCCTCGCGGGGCCGGCGATGACCGCGTCCGCCGCCCCCGAGGCGCCGGCCCGGCACATCGCACGGCGGGCGCAGGGCCTGCGCGACGGTGCGCTCGCGCGCCTGCTGTCGCTGGCTCAGGAGGCGGGTGCCGCAGACCTCGCCGTCGGCACACCACTACTGCCCGCCACCCCACCGCCGGTCGTGGACGCGGCCGTCAGCGCGCTGCGCGCCGGACGCAACCAGTACGAGTCACCGGCGGGGGCGGCGGCGCTGCGTGAACGGATCGCGCGGTCGCTGTCCACGCCCGCCGATCCGCGGACCGAGATCACGGTCACCGCCGGTGGTACCGAGGCGCTGTGCGTCGCGCTCCAGGCACTGGTGGACCCCGGTGACGAGGTCGTGGTCCTCGAACCGTTCTACGAGAATTTCCTCGGCGCGATCACCCTGGCCGGCGGCGTGCCCCGGTTCGTCCCGTTGGAGCCGCCGCTGTGGCGGTACGACTCGCGGACGCTGCGCCGCTCCTTCGGACCGCGCACCAGGGTGATGCTGCTCAACACCCCGGCCAACCCGACCGGCCGGGCCCTGGATCTCGACGAGCTCAACGAGATCGCCGCGCTGTGCGAGCGCTGGAACACCACCGTGGTCAGCGACGAGGTTTACTCGAGCCTGGTCTACGACGGCGCACGGCATCTGTCGGTGGCGGACGTCCCGGCGCTGCGCGACCGCAGCGTCGTGATCGGTTCGCTGTCCAAGAGCCATGCCGTGAGCGGATGGCGGCTGGGCCACCTGCGCGCCCCCGCCGACCTGACGGCGGTCCTGCGCCGGGTGCACGAGGTCACCACCAGCGGCACCGCCGCGCCTCTTCAGGCGGCCCTCGGGAGCACCGGTCTGACAGACGCAGGGACGTCCGAGCGGCTGAGGCAGCTCCAGTCGGCGCGGGACCGGACGGTCGCCCTCTTCGAGCGCCTGGGCCTGCGGTTCGGATCGATCCAGGGCGGGTGCTTCGCGTTCGGCCGGATCGACGGGGTCACCGACGAGGACGGAGAGACGTTCGCCGCCCGGCTGCTTCGCGAGCACGGCGTGCTGGTCGCACCGGGCAGGCCGTTCTTCGCCACCGCCGAACGGGCCCGCCCCTATGTGCGCATCGCCTTCAACCGCCCCCCGGACATGCTCGACGACGTGGAGCGCCGCCTCTTCGGCAGCCGACGCACGGCATCGGCTTCGGCTTCGCAGATTCGGAGTACACCATGACAGTCATCTCGGTCATCGCCGGCGACGGGATCGGCAGGGAGGTGGTGCCGGAGGCCATCGAGACGCTGGACGCCCTCGGGCTCGGCCTGCGCTACGACGTGCTGGACCACGTCAACGCGCAGTCGTACCTGCGTACCGGCGCGGCCCTGTCCGACAGTGACCTGGACCGTGTACGCGCCAGCGACGCCACCTTGCTGGGGGCCGTCGGTGATCCGCGGGTCACCTCGCCCGACTACGCCCGCGGCGTGCTGCTGCGGCTCCGGTTCGAGCTGGACCTGTATGTCAACCATCGCGCGGTGACGCTGCTGCACGACCGCCTCAGCCCGCTGCGCGACGAGAAGCGACGGGGCATCGACTGCGTGATCGTCCGGGAGAACACCGAGGGCCTGTACGCGGGCATCGGCGGTGCGCTGCGCGGCTCCTCGGAGCTGGAGACCGCCCTCGACGTGGAGGTGAACACCCACGCCGGGGTCTCCCGGGTCATCGCCTACGCGTTCTCCATCGCCCGTACCGGGGTGTGCCTGGTGGACAAGTCGAACGCGGTACCCCACGGCGGGCGGCTGTGGCAGCGCTGCTGGGCGGAGCAGTGCGCGCAGTGGCCAGGCATCCACGCCACCCACCAGTACGTCGACACGGCAGCGATGCGTCTGGTGGCCGATCCGACCGCGTTCGACGTCATCGTCGCCAACAACTCCCACGGGGACATCCTCAGCGATCTGGCCGCCCAGCTCGGGGGCGGGCTGGGCACCGCGGCCTCGGCCAACCTCAACGCACGCACCGGCTTCGGCCTGTACGAACCGGTGCACGGAAGTGCTCCCGACATCGCCGGCACCGGTTCGGCCAACCCCGTGGGCGCGGTGCTGTCGGCCGCGTTGATGATCGAGCACCTCGGTCATCCGCAGGAGGCCCTGGCCGTGCGCAGCGCGGTCGCCCGCAGCATCGCGGACCGGCGCTGCACTCCCGACCTCGGCGGCACTCTGACGACTCGTCAGGCGGGAGCCGCCATCCGAGCCGCGCTCGACTGACGCGATACGTCTGCCCTGATCCTCTCCGCCCACGACGTCGTGCGAGCCCATGATGAACACATCACCACAACCTCCCCTCCGTCATGAACAGAGGGCCGTGATCCCCTTGGCGCAGGGCGGGGTGCCCCGATGAGCGTCAAGGACGCGGTGGAACTCCTGCTGCGCAGCGGCGCTTCGCTGGTGAGCGCCCATGAGCACGCGGGCAGCGAACTGGTGCACCACCGCGAAGGCGTCGAACACCGCTACCAGCAGAGTGTGGACACGCTCATGGGCCTACTGCGGTCGGTGGCCCGGCAGCACATCGGCGCTGCCGTCGGCCCGGTCGGGGCCCTGGTGCTGCCCATGCCGTTCTACCGGGCGCTGAAACCGCAGGGCGCACCGGTGGATCCCGCGACGTGCACGGACGTCATCCGGCAGCGCAATCTGCGCCTGCTCGACGACTGCGCACGGTACCGCGACCGGCACGGGCCGGACGGAGGGGTTCCCATGGCTGCGGCGCTGGTCGACCCCTTCCGCAGCGCTGAGGACTTCGCCGCCGAACTCCGCCATCGGCGCGATGAGATCTTCGCGCTCAAGTGGCATCCGCCCGCCCTGGAAAGCCCGGTGGACGACCACGTGGCGGCGGGTTACCTGGACCTGTCGGCCGAGTGGAACATCCCCACGGTCATCCACTGCTCGCCCACCGGGCGGCTGGGCGACCTGGACGAG
Source organism: Streptomyces cellostaticus (assembly GCF_001513965.1). Taxonomy (GTDB): domain Bacteria; phylum Actinomycetota; class Actinomycetes; order Streptomycetales; family Streptomycetaceae; genus Streptomyces; species Streptomyces cellostaticus. The sequence continues at coordinate 360,725 of NZ_KQ948021.1, forward strand.
ATCCGGACCCATGCGCTGCCGGTCGCGGCGAGGGCGGGAGTACGGGTGAGCATCGCGCATCTCGCCTTCCTCGCACCGGAGTTGCCGACGGTGCTCGACCAGCCGGGAGTCTTCGCCGACCTGGGGCCGTGGGAGGCGGTGTGCGAACGCACCGTAGGCCGGCCGGACCCGGCGCTCGCCGACCGTCGCCTCGCCTGCGTGATGGAGCGCAACCCGGATGCGCTCATGTTCTCCCTCGACACCCCCTGGCACCTCCAGCCCTGGGACGACGGCCGGGTGCTCGGCGCGAGCGTGGCCGACGCCGTGACCCGCGTCCGCGCGGCCGGCGAGATGGCCGGCCTGGACAGCGCGGCGCTGCTGCACGGCACCGCGCTGCGGCTGCTGTTCGGCCCGGGCGCGGACGCATGACCGACGGACAGCCAGATCACGGACGGAGCTGACGTGCACACCACTACCCACAGGACCCTGCCGAACCGATCCCGGACGTTCGACCCGGACCGCATCCTCGACCCCGAGGTGCTGCTCGACCCCATGCCGTTCTACACCGCGATGCGCACACACGATCCCGTCCATTGGAATCCGGCGACCCGAAGCTGGTACCTGACGCGCTATCACGATGTCGAGCGCTTGCTGCGGAACGACCACCTCGGCGCCCGGGACAAGTCGGCCGCGCTCGCCGCGATGACGGCCGAGGAACAGGCGGCCTTCGCGCCGGTCGAGCGGTTCCTGCGCAAGTGGCTGGTCTTCTCCGACCCTCCGTATCAGAGCGCGGTCCGACGGCACGTCCAACGGGTCTTCACACCTCACGCCGTCTCCGCCCATGGGGCGGCGCTGGAGGACGCCGCGTACCGCCGCACGGCGGTCCTGGGGAGCACCGGCGCCGATCTCCTGCGTGACGTGGTGCGCCCCTACACGCTCGACGTCATCTGCCGTTTCCTCGGTATCCGTGAGGACGAGCGGGCGACGGTGCTGGGCTGGTCGGACCAGGTGATGACTTACCTGAGCACGGCCGAACTCGACATTCCGGCCGCGCTCGCCACGGGCGCAGCCATCGACGCCCTCACCACGTATGTGACGGACAGTGTGCTGCCGCGGGAAGAGGGACCGGTGGCCGCCCTCTTGCACGGCCTCCATCAGGACGGTCGCCTCGCTGCGGACGAGGTGACCGCGACGTTCACCCAGATCCTCACCGGTGGAGTCGATCCGGTGGCGAACGCGGCGGTCCACGGGCTGGTGATGCTGGCCGAGGCCCCGCGACAGCGTGCCGTGCTGGATGACGGGGAGGCCGGCTGCACCGCAGCCGTGGAGGAGACGCTGCGGCTGTCTGCACCGTTCCACTTCGCGCCGCGCACGGCACTCGACAGCGTCGAGCTCGGACACGGCAGGACGGCGGCCCCGGGAGAGCGGGTGGTGCTCGTACTGGCCGCCGCGAACCGCGACCCGGCGGTGTTCGACCACCCCGACGCCTTCGACGTCGGGCGGCGTGGGCCCCGTCACCTGTCCTTCGGCCGCGGCGGGCACTTCTGCCTGGGCTCCGTGCTCGCCCGGCAGTCGATGGCGGCACTCTTCCGGGCCTTTCACGCCTCGTGTCCCGACGCCGGCCCGGGCACCCTGCGGCCCGTACGCCGGGCAGCCTTCGGATCCACCTCGTTCGACGCGGTCCCGCTGTTCGTCTGACGAGCGAGGCGTACGAGCAGGTCGGCGCGGACGCCGGACGAGCCCGCCCTCGGGCGACTGCCGAGGGCGGGCTCGATGTTTCGGTCCGCCGTAACGGCGGCGGGACGACACGGACGCGGACGGGACTCACCCGGAACCCTGCGCCCCGAGCGACAGTTCGAGCAGCAGGCAGCGGGCACGTGCTTCGGAGAACTCGCAGATGAAGCCCCTCGGCGTGTAGATGACCTCACCGGCCCGCAGCCTGAGGGTGAGCGGGCCGAGGGGTTCCGGCTCGTGCGCGGCGTCAAAAGGGCTGACCCGTAGACGGAATCCCCCGCGGATGGTGAGCAGCAGCGTGTCCGATTCCGTTCGGTAGATGAGCTCGGGATCGCTGCCGCTTCCGCGGGCCGACAGCGCCCGGCAGGTGACGGTGACCGCCTCGCCGAGCAGCTCCTTCAGTCGCGCGGCCAGCCGGCCGGGTGGCGAGCCGTCGCCGGCGTCGGCGGCCGACTGCCGCTCGTAGTGGTCCGACAGGGTCTCCACCACCGCGTCCGCACCCCGCGGCCAGACCACGACGACTCGGCCGCGGTGCTGGATCGACAGGCACAGGACCACGTCCGACAGGAACGCCTCAAAGTCCTCAGCGGACAGTGGCATCCGTCCAGCCCTTCCCACGTGCAGCGGTAGCGGATGGGCCCCGCCGTGCCTGACGGGAGGCGCGCATCCTGGAATCGGCGGAACGGACGCAGTGTTCGTGATCACAGTGGTTGCGGCGCTGCCGTTCCGCCGGCTCCGGGGAATCCAAGGCGCCCGATTCCCCGGAGCACACGCCGGTCATGTGCGATCCGGGACCGGCTCGCGAGCCCGGAACGTCCGTCTCCGCACGGGAGCCCGGCACCTCCGGGTCCTGACCCGGGTCAGGGGGACGGGAACCAGTCAGCCGATCTCGACCTCCTCCTTCCCGGAGTCGGTTTCTCCGCGTCCGTCAGCCTTGGCGGCCACGACGGTTCGCGAGCGATCTCAGTGGTGGTGGCCTCCCCACCCCGTGTCCCCAGCCTCGACCACCGATGCCGATCCGCCCGTGTGAGGGGAGATGTCGTGCGTGACCGCCTGCTTACCGACCACCACGAGCACCGCCGCGAACACAAGGGCGATGACCGGCCGAAGGATTCTCATGGCTCTCCTCATGGGTTGGCGGGGCGCTCTCCAACGGGCGGCCCCGCAGCTCGGAATGACTCGTGATCATTGTTGCTCCGGCGCGGACCCCGGCCCGCCGGGCCGGCCGTTCACCAAGCTGCCGAGCATCAAAGCGAACAGGGAAGAAAAGGTGTATGGAAGACAAAACACTCACCCCCGTCCTGAGCGAGAACGACATGACGGTTTATCAGTGGGTGCTGACCTACCGGACGTGGGACGTGGATCGGGCAACAGCGGACCTGGGACTCGGCCGGACGGCCGTGGGGCGTTCGCTGCGCGTACTGCAGAACGCCGGGCTCGTCCGCGTCGATCCCGCTGAGCCGTCACGGGTCAACGCGCTGGACCCGGATCTGGTGGCGTCCGTGCTCACCCGGCCGCTGCGTGAAAGCATCCAGGAGAGCCAGGAAAGCCTCTTCCAAGTCGAGCGGGACTTCAGCAGGTTGAGGAGCTACTACCTGGATGCCCAGGCACATGGCTCCGATGGCGTGGAACTCATCCCCACGGTCGAAGAGGTGCGCGCCGCTCTGGACCGCGCCTCCGTGAGTGTCTCAGAGGAAATCCTCACCAGCCAGCCCGGCGGAAACCGGGTGCCGGAGGTGCTGGAGGAAGCATGGCAACGGGACACGGTGCTGCTGGCCCGCGGTGTCCGCATGCGGACGCTCTACAGCCACACAGCGAGGTTCAACGCCCCGAGCCAGGCCTACGTGGCCCGAGCCACGGCACTGGGCGCCGAATACCGCACAGCCCACGAGCTCTTCGGACGGCTCATCGTCTTCGACAAGAGCCTGGCCTTCATCCCAGAGCATCAGGACACCTGGGGAGCCGTGGTCATCAGGGAGCCGTCGATCGTGAGCTACCTGCGCTCGGTCTTCGAGCACACCTGGGCCTACGCCGAGCCGTTCTCGGACGCCGGAGCCCAAGGGCTCAAGAGAATCGCGAAGGAACTGGACGAGACCATCCTGCGGCTGCTGGCGAGCGGCTTGAAGGACGAGTCGATCGCACGCCGCACAGGCATGTCGCTGCGCACCACACGCAAGCACATCGCCGACATCATGCAGACACTCGGCGCGGACAGCCGCTTCCAGGCAGGAGTCCTGGCGGCTCAGGCGGGCCTGCTGCCACCGTCCCCCGAGCCGACTCCGACGGAGACAAAGCCGAGAGAGGACGCCTGAGGCAGACCAGGGTTCGCGCCGTCTGTGCCGCGCCGATGCCCGGCTTCGCGGCGATCGCCTTCGTCATGGCTCACTCGGTCGGGTAGTTCGGACGGATCCCCGGCGAGCTCCGCACCCTCCTGCTCGCGCGGCGACAGCCGATCACCCTGTCGGGGACGGCCCTGCGCCGGGAGGTTCCAACTCCTCGACCGCGGCATTCAGTTCCGGTATACCGCGGTGCGTGCAGCACGATCCGTTCTGTCGCGATCTCGTTGGCTTCGTAGAACTCACGCGGCAGCGTGGTTTTGCGTCGTTCGGTGACGCCCGCTGGTGGTAGCGCTCCCACCAGCGGGCACCGCTCATCCTGGGGTACCCGGGGCCCCATCCCGGTGAACGGAATGGCCGCTGGGCTCCCTACGTCGCGCTACTTCAGCAACCAGCCCTGGTTGGAGGCTGCCCAGCAGTCCCAGATCTGCAGCCCCTGCGCCGCCGCGCCCGTCCGAAGAAAGACGGTCGGGCTGGTCGACCTCGTCATCCGGGAGGTGGACAGCCTGTGGGCAGGCGAGGTGATGCAGGGGGTACAGAGCGAGGAGGCCGAGCACCGGCGCCGAGGTGGTGGTGACTCCGCCCCACGGAACCACCACCGACACCCTGCGCTGGCTGGACGACGCGTCCAAGCGCGGCTCCGACGGAATCATCCTGGTGGTCACCGACCTCACCCCGGCGCAGCGCATCGGCGTCAAGTCCCTTGATATTCCTATGGCGTTGGTTGACCCGGTCGGCAGCCCCGACGCAGGGGTGCCGACGGTCGGCGCGACCAACTGGCAGGGCGGCATGGCCGCGACCCGGCACCTGCCCGACCTGGGCCACCGCAGGATCGGCATCCTGCAGGGCTTGGAGAAAGCCCTGTGCGCGCGGGCGCGGCTGGACGGATACCGCGCAGCACTTGAGGGGGCCCTGGGCGCATACGAGGCGATCCGGCAGGCCGGGCTACGAGTCGCGACCGACGTGAGCATCGTCGGGTTCGACGACGTCCCGAACGCCGCTTGGGCGTCCCCGCCGCTGACCACGGTGCGTCAACCGGTGCGCGAAATGGCGGCCCTTGCCACCCGCATCGTGCTGCAGGGCGCGGACACGGTGCTCCCCGGCCCCACGCTGCGGATGGAGCTTGCCACACACCTGGTCGTCCGGGAGAGCACCGGACCCGCACGCGGGATGTCCACCACCTGAGTCGGTGCCCACCTCTGTCCGGCGGGCACCGGTCGCTGGGCGAGGCGTGCGCCGATCTGACGACGGTTACGCTCGTCCCGTCCATGGTCATGGTGGCGCTGCGTTCGCCGACCGGGATGGTGAAGGCGCTCGTGCGGGCCGCGGGACGAAGAGGTGCGCTGCGCTGGGGAAGGTGTCGGCCATAGGCCTTGCGCCGGAAGCTACTTGACGTCGACGTAGTCGTCGGCCGACGTGGAGGCGGCGGTGGTGGTGTTGGCCGCGAAGGAGAAGCGGTAGGAGCCGTCGGCCGTGGCCTTGGTGGTGGTCTTGAGCGCGCCGCCGGCGCCGCTGGTGACCGTTTTCAGGGTGGCGTAGGTGTGGCTGCCCTTCTTGCGGTACTGGAGCAGCACCTTCTGTCCTGTGTAGCCCGCGTACGTGCCGTCGTTCCAGTTGGCGCGCTTCAGCTTGCCGGTGACGGTGATGGTCTTGCCCTTCTTCACCGGTTCCGGGGTGGCGTCGAGGGTCAGTTGGGAGGCCTCCTTGATCCTGGTGGTAGCGACGTCGTCGTTGTAGCTGGCGTTCGCGTAGAGGTCGTAGCCGCCGAGGAACAGCTTCCAGGTCCCAGCGACACCGTTGTTCTTCAGATCGGAAGCCGCGTTGATGTGGAAGACGGCCTTGCAGCTGTAGACGCCGGTCCGGGTCGTCGACTCGGTGCAGACGGGGTCGTCGCCGGTGCCCAGAGAACCGGTGATGGTGTCCGTGCTGGAGCTGTCGGTGCCCTGCCAGAGAAAGGCTTCCGTGAGCGCGACGCCGCTCGAACTGGTGGCGGTGTACGTGACGATGACGGTCTTCTTGGTGGTGACGCCCAGGACGATGTCCTTGCCGCCGTTGATGACGGCCTTCGAGAAGGTGATGTTGCCCAGCGAGGTGTCCGGGTGGGCGGTCTTCGCGGTGAAGGCGCCGAGCCTCGCGGACGCACCCGGACGCTCCGCCGCCTGAGCGGCTGCCGGAAGAGCGAGCGCGGACACGACGATGGCACCGGAAACAACAGCGGCCGTGGCATGCGTACGCATGTGAATCCCCCTGGTATCGAGAGTGGCCCGCCGAAGTACCTTCCGGCCGGGCCTGTTGACGTGTGCAAATCGGTCGAAACCGATAGAGACGAAGCCTCGGGCCGTGCGGCACGTTGAGGGCTTGAATCTCACCGGTGCACAGTACGCAGCGCACGGCACGGTCCCGCATCCGTGCAATCACGCAGTCCACTACGCAAGTCCGCCGCAGAACCCGCTGAACGGGCCGGCATGAGCAACACCGCCCGAGCACGCGCGGTCCGCCATCACCATGCCGGGTCTGGTGCGAGGGGGATGCTTCCAGCGGGTAAGCGGTGTCGGTGGGTGGGAGGTTCCAGTTCCGGCCGGGCCACTGCCACGCTGATCACAGGTGCCCCTGAAGCTCGCTTGCACGCACGATCAGTGAACTCACCATGAGTACTCCCGGGCAAAGCCACCCGGCGTCCCTTCTGCCCCTGACTCGAAGCCGCAGGTCTGGGCCGAGTGCAACTGCGGGGCCAGGGTCACGACCACGACGACGGCCACCGTGACGAGCCAGATCGCGTAGAGGACCGTCGGCCGGCGATGCGAGACAGCCCACGTGAGCCATGCGGCCGCCGATCCCGCGGCCAGCGCGGTCAGCAGCCAGTACGGCGCGCCGAACCTGCCCCGCAACGCACGGGACAGCACCATGCACATCGACAGCACCGGTATCGCCATCGCGGTCGCGCCCTGCCACAGAACGCCGGCCCGGGACTGGTCGTCGACCTGGGGGTCGTCGGCCCAGTAGAAGGTGATGTACGTTCCGCACACGGCGGTCACGATCATGAGCGCGGCGAGCGCGTGCGCCGTGACCCGGCCCCCTGGGCGTCTGTGGAAACGAGGCGGGCCAGAAGACGCCTCGCACGTGGGTGCCCGCATGTGTGCGGACCGCCTGCCTCCAGTACTCGCCGATCAGCAGCTTCACCGACCCCTGCCTCTCACTGTGTGCCGGAGTCGGACGGGCGCGAACACCGCGCCGAGCGAGGCCAGGTGTGGCTCCGCCTCAGTCGGCAGCGGTCCGTGGCGCCTGAGGGGCGGCGTTGTCCATCATCATGCGCGTGAGGGCGGCTCGGTTCGAGACGCCGAGCTTGCGGTAGACCTGTCTCAGGTGGGTCTCCACGGTCCGCACGCTGAGAAAGAGCGTCGTGGCGATCCCGACGTTGGTCATGCCGGTACTGGCAAGGTCGGCGATCTCGCGTTCGCGCGCCGTCAATGACGGCAGCGTGTCGGTCGTTCCCGCGTGGTCGGCCAGTCGGGTCCGCCGACGGTCGACGTCACCGATGAGGCGGCCGGAGCCGCACTGGTCGGCGAGGATCGCCGCACCGTTGATCCAGTCGGCCACGCCCTGGGTTCGTCCCGCGTCCAGGGACAGCTCGGCTGCCGCGAGCAGGGTGCTGCATGCCTCGATGCGCTCACCGCTGAGGGAGAAGTCGGAGAACGCTTCCACAGCCTTCTGCAGTGCGGGTACCGTCTGCCCGCGTGCGGCGTGGGCTCTCATGCGGGCGCGCAGGGCGAAGCCCGTCCGGCCGGGAGAGGGGAGCTGTTCGACGCAACGCTCGGCGAGCCGGGCCCAGTGCTCGACGGACTCACGGTCACCCATCGCGAGCGACGCCTGGGCCAAGGTGTCGCACCAGCGGGGCTTGCGCCAGGCGGTGAGCCTGGGCAGCTCGGCGCCGCCTGCGGCGTCCAGCAGGAGCCATCGGGCCCGCGCGGGGTCACCGGTGCGCAGGACGAGTTCGGCGTGGAAGCATCGGACGGTGACCGCCCACGCGGTCGGTGTGTCACCGGCGGCGGCGAGGGCGCGTGCGGCCGACGCTTCCGCCTCCCGCAGGTCGCCCGAACCGTCCCGCCAGAAGAGGGCCTCGGCCCGCACCATGGCGCCGACGGCCTCCTCTGACGGACTGACGACTCCTTCTCTGCGGAGGGTGACCCTCTCAAGGGTGGCGAGCGCGCTGTCCAAGTTGCCGGATCGCAGCTGAGCGTTGGCGAGCACGGTGAGAATCTGCGGCTCGATGTAGGTCTGGCCGGTCCGTCGGGACAAGGTCGTCGCACGCGTCAGGTGCCGGTCGGCGTCCACCAGCCGTCCCAGCATTCCTTCGGTCAGCCCCACTTGCACCGAGGCATCCAGGTTGGTCAACAGGGAGGCGTCGGAGGAGGAGTCGATGAGTTCGGCTGCAGTCGTCGCCCGTGCCTGTGCCGTGGTCAGGTCGCCGGTGAACAGGTAGCCGAGGGCGGCCTGTGCCAGGGCCCGGGCCTCGCCGACGTGGTCGCGGTGCCGGTGGGCGATCGCTGCGGCTGTGTCGGCGTGCTGCCGGGAGGCCTCGTACTCCTGGAGGTCGTAGGTGTGGTCGGCCATTTCGGTGTGCAGGGCGGCCGCGATCGCCGCGTCCTTGTCGGCCAGCACCGCAAGGCCGGAACGTGCCAGAGCGCCCGCTTCGGTGTACCGCCCGAGGCGCCGCTCGATCCGGCTCGAGTCGACGAGCGCGGTCACCTCGCCGGACTGGCCGGGCATGGTCGACCGCAGGGCGTCGAGCAGTTCCCGGCCTTGGGACGCGTCTCCGGTCAACAAGCGGGCGCGAGCAAGGAGAACCTGTGCCTCGTGCCAGTGATCCTGACCTTCGCGAAGCAGCGGCAGCGCGGCCTTCAGGTAGCCGGCTGCCACGGCAGGCGAGCTGTACAGAATGCTGCGTGCGGCGGCGATCAGGATCGTCACGTGCTCCGGACGGCCCGGATCCGCGGCGCGGGCGACATGGTGGGCACGCCTTGAGAGGGGAGCGGCCTCCTCGGCCAGAGCGGAATCGGCCCGCCGGTGCAAGTCGGTGCGTCGGCTGGGTTCGAGCCACTCGTAGACGACGTCGCTCACCGCCCGGTGGCGCAGCGCGAGTCGCGGTGCGGGCTCAGCAGGTCGGACCAGGTCGAGGCGAGTGAGGGCGTCCAGCACACGAACGGTGACGGCTACCTCCTGCCGGGCGACGGCGGCCAGCAGCTCCGGATGGAACGGCTCGGCGAGGACTGCCGCGGCCTGGAGCACCGAGAGAGCGTCGGGATCGAGACCGGCCAGCTCTCCGAGAATAGCCGTGACAGCCTCGGCGCCGGTCTGACCATGGGCTCCGAGTACCTTGAGGTACTGCGGATTGCCCAGAGTCTCCTGGTGGACCTCGTCGGGGTTCGGATGGTCTCCGAGCAGCTTCGCGGACTGCTCACGGGACAACGGTCCGAGGTCGTACACCTCCAGAAGACCCACGGACGCCGCCCGCGAGACCATTTCCGCGAACCTGGGAGAAAGCTGTCGCTGCCGGTAGGCCACGAGGCACAGCACTCGACCTGCAGCGGTCGCCTGAAGCAATTGCTCCATGTACGGGAGCTGGTCCGCTGCAAGGAGGTGGAAGTCCTCCACCACGGCCAGCAAAGGACCGCCCTCGGCTGCGCGTGCGGCGACATCGCGGACGTCCTGCAGGTGCGGGCCGCCGGCGTGGGAGGACGCGGTGTCGGCCCGCCCACGAGCTGCGCACACCGGTATTCCAGCGGCTCGTGCCTCGGCCGCGACGGCCCACATGAGAGCGCTTTTGCCGATGCCTGGTTCCCCGACGAGCGCGACGACTCGCCCCGACCCCTTCTCGAGTCCGGCCAAGGCTCCCGTCAGCGCCTGGACTTCGGCCTCTCGTCCGATCAACGGACGTACGCCACCACGTTCCTCGCGGGCGAGGGGCAGTATGTGACCCTGCAAGTCATCGGTCATGAAACGGCACAATAGTTGTTTCCCGTGACAGCCGACCCGTCAAGAGTACGGACGCCGCAGCTGGAGAGGGCGATGAGAGCGCGGAGCCGGCGCTCCTGCAAGGAGGGCCTGACGCGGCCGGACAGTGCCGGGCGGGCAGCGGCGCCCAGCAGCCTTCCGGTGCGGACCGGCGGACGGCTCAGCGCGGACCGGCATCCTCGACACCGCCGATTTCGGTGTGCCTCAGACGCGGAGGCGGGCGATCCTGCTCGCTTCCCGCGACCGGCCCGTTCCCACCGTGTATGGCGGCGGAGGACCAGGGGGCAACCCTGAACCGTTCCCCTCCGGCTCCCGCCAGACACTCGCCAACGCTCCGGACCGTGGCAACTGGCGCTCCCCACGCTCCCCACATGCTGGATCAGCGACGGTTCTCGAACCACGGACGCGCGGAGCCGGCCGGCACGCTGTTCTTCGGCCACCGCGCGAATGCGTGCACGTGGGTTGCCGAGCCCACTGCATCAGGGCCACGGGAAGCGCCGTCCTCCTCACCGCCCATCTCCTCGCCCCGCACCCCGAGCGGCAGCGCCTGCTGTACACCCTGTCGACGACCGTCCGGGCGGTCGTCGGTCAGGGCAGCGTCCAGAACCGGACCGTGACGAGGTAGAAGACGACAGCCCAGAGGGCCATCGCCACCGCGACGATACCGAGACCACGAAGGTTGCTCCTCGCCGCCGGTTCCTCCGGCGGTGGCCGCAGCCATCGCCCGAGCAGCGGGTTCACGTAGTAGGGCATGGTCAGGAAGCTCATGAGGAAACTCGACAGCAGGTTGCCCACGAGCAGGCCGGTCCAGAGCGGCATGTGCAGCGGGGACAGAGCGAGTGTCAGCAGCACGACCGTCGGGTACAGGCCGACCCAGATGGCGAGGGAGGTCCTGGTCTCAGAGGGCGGCGGCGGTGCCTCCTTGCCGTTGCCCTCGAAGGCGAACCAACTGCCGAACGAGTTGTCGATCGTATGCAGTTTGAAGTCGCTGAACTTCTCGCCCTCGGCCAGGATCTCCTGCCGCTCGGGCGACGTCAGCCAGGCGTCGAGGTGCTCGGCGCTGTCGTAGCGGTACAGCGTGGTCCAGTCCTCCTGCAGCCCCTCGATGGGGCGGAAGAGCTCGGTCCCGCGAAACCCCTCGAACTTGCTCTCCTCCTGGACCATGCGGTGCTGCCAGGCGAGGAAGTCGTCGACCTGGTTCGGGAGGACGCGGTGGGTGACCACCACGGTGACCAGCGGATCCAGTGACTGGCTGCCGCTGCTGACCACCTGCTGGGTCGCCGGACCGTCGAAGTACTTGGCACCGACGTCGAGATACGTCTGCCTGGTCGCGCTGTTGATCCACGCCTGCAGATGCGCCACCGAGTCGAACCGGTACACGACGACCCAATCGGGTTGCAGCGGTGTCGGCGGGGAGATCTCGGCGCCGAGGAAACCGGGGTAGTAGGCGGCCGCGGCATTGAGGTCCTCCTGCCATGTCTCGAACTCCCGCTCCGTCCCGGGCAGGACCTTCTGGCCGATGATCGCCGTCGCCGCGGCGGCTACGTTCTTTTCGGTGTTCATGGTGACTCAACCTGTCGACACCGACTGCTCCGCGGGGAGTCGGCCGTAAATGCGTTCCGGAGTCAGCGGCAACGCCCGGTAGCGGACGCCCGTGGCGTCATGCACCGCGTTCGCGAGCGCGGGGGCCACCGGGTTGATACAGCACTCGGCCATCCCCTTCGCCCGCATGGGGCCCACCGAATCCGCCGAGCCCACCAGGAGGACCTCGGTACGGGGAATGTCGGCGTAGGTGGGGATGCGGTAGTTCCGGAAGTTCGGGTTGACCATGACGCCGCTGTCGTCGACGTGATGGTTCTCGGTCAGCGCGAAGCCGATTCCCTGGGCGACACCGCCCTCGATCTGTCCCCGGACCTGCGCCGGGTTGATGATCACTCCGGCGTCCGCCGCCTGCACGCTGTACAGGATCCGTATCTCACCCGTCACGCGGTGTACGGCGACCCGGAACCCCTGCGTGTTGGAAGTGACGCTCCGGGGCGAGCCGTACGCCTTGCGTGCGGCGGTGAAACGGATTCCACGCGTCCGGGCCAGCGTGACCAGTTCGGCCAGTGACACCCGCCGGTCCCCGCAGACGACACCGTCGTCGTCCATCGAGCACATCACGACATGGACGCCCGTGTACGCCGCGGCGTATTCCAGGATGCGGTCGCGCACGGCATTGGCCGCCCGCAGGACCGCATTGCCTGCCACGAAGAGGCCCGCGCTCGCGAAGGCACCGGTGTCGAATCCCGTGCGGTCGGTGTCGGACTGCACCAGGCGGATCCGCGAGGGCGTCGTGCCCAGCTGGTTGGCCGCGATCTGGACATGAGCCGTGGAGGTTCCCTCCCCGAACTCGACGGTCCCGACGGCCAGTTCGTAGATGAGATCGTCTCCCAGGGTGACCCAAACCTCGGAGAGGTGTTCCGTCGGGGGCGCGGTCTCGTGCAGGGAACTCGCCACGCCGACTCCGACGAGCCACTGGGGGCCGGGGGGCGGTTGGTCCGCCGTACGGGCCAGGGCGTTACCCACCAGGTCGATGCACCTGGCGAGTCCGTCCTCGGTGAAGATCACGTCGTCGGGGCCGTCGTGCATGGCGACCAGGGGCTCACCCGGCCGCACGATGTTGCGTCGGCGCAGTTCGAGCGGGTCGAGGTGAAGGGCGCGGGCCAGTTCGCCCATCGCGGACTCCACTGCGAACGCCGGCTGTGTCATCCCGTAGCCGCGCAGCGCCCCGCTCGGCACGGTGTTCGTGTAGACGGAGTACGCGTCGTACTTCTTGTTGGGGCAGCGGTAGATCATGACGGCGGCTCCGCCCGCGTACACCGTTTCGCCGCCATGGTTGCCGTAGGCGCCGGTGTTCGACACGTTGCGTACCTGGAACGCGGTGAGCGTTCCGTCGGCCTTCGCCCCGAGCTTGACCGTCAGGGTCATCGGATGCCGCGGCGAGGCCGTGGTGAACTCCTCCTCACGGGTGTACTCGAGACAGGTGGGCCGGCCTGTGTCCAGGGTGGCCAGCGCGACCAGGTCCTCCGCGATCACCTCCTGCTTGCCCCCGAATCCACCGCCGACGCGCTTGCAGAACACCCGCACCTGGTCCGGGCGCAGCGCGAACAGGTACGCCAGTTTGACCTTCGCGATCGACGGTGACTGCGAACTGGTGCGGACGTTCAGCCGGCCGTCCTCCATCCAGGCGATCGCACCGTGGGTCTCCAGATGCGCGTGCTGCACCCGCGGTGAGAAGTACGTGCCTTCGTGGATCACGTCGGCCGCGGCGAATCCCGCGTCGACGTCGCCGATGTGCGAGTGGAGTTCGACAAGGATGTTGTGGGCGGGGTCACGGACGAACGGATCGTCGCAGCCGTGCAGTTGGGGTGCGCCGTCGGCCATCGCCGCCTCGGGGTCGAACACCGCCGGCAGCACCTCGTACTCGACCGTGAGGCGCCGGCACCCCTCCTCGGCCGCCCCGACCGTGTCGGCCAGGACCGCGGCGACGCGCTGGCCGACGAAACGGACCGTGTCGTCGAGAACGAAGGTGTCGTCCGGGTCGACCAGGTGGTCGGTGTGGATCGCCGTGGTGAAGCGTTTACGGGGTACGTCTTCCCAGGTGTAGACCCGTTGCACGCCGGGCACCGCGAGGGCGGCGCTCTTGTCGACCGAGAGGATCCGGGCGTGCGCGTGGGGTGAGTGCAGCACCTTGAGGTGCAGCATGCCGTCGATGTGCGTGTCCATGGTGAACTCGGCGTGACCCGTCACCACGTCGTGGCCCGCGGGCGCGCCGACGCTCGTCCCGACGGCCTTGCCCGGTGCTGCCGTCTCCACGGCGCTGACGCCTTTCACGGCGTCCTCGATCGCCCGGTATCCGGTGCAGCGGCAGAGGTTGCCCTTCAACGCCCGTGGCAGATCCGCCTTCTGGTTCTCGGTGAAGGTCGCCGACGTCATGATCATCCCTGCGGTGCAGAAACCGCACTGGAACCCCGGGGCGTCCTCGAACTGCCGCTGCATGGGATGCAGGGCACCGGGCCGTCCAAGGCCCTCGATCGTGGTCACCTCGCGGTCGTCCGCGCGGAACGCGGGGGTGATGCAGCTGTGTACCGGTGCGCCGTCCAGCCACACCGTGCAGGCGCCGCAGTCGCCCGCGTCGCACCCCTTCTTGACCCCGAAGTGGCCGAGTTCGCGCAGGAACGTGCGCAGGCACTGGCCGGGGGTTGGCTCCCGGTCGAATTCCCTGCCGTTCACGATGTAGTTCATGCCAGGTCCCCAGCCGTGAGTTCGCGGCGAATCTCTTCGGCGAAGTGCCGTGTCAGATGCCGACGGTGGTCAGGGGTCCCGTTGGGATCGGTGAACCAGACGTCGGCCGGCACGGCGTCGATGCTCTGGCGCAGGGTTCGAACATCGGGCAGGGAGTCGAAGGCGATGCGGACCGGCCGCGTGGTACCGGCGGTGACGGTGAGCAACAGGTCACTCGCTCCCAGCCGTTGTGTGCCGACGAGGAACACCGTCGAACGGCCGAGCCGGGTCAGCGTGAAGCGACGGTGCGCGGTGCGTTTGCGCAGCGCGTGCTCCGGAATGGTGATGCGCCGAAGGATCTCGCCGGGGGCGAGGACGTTGCGGTGGTCGCCCGTGACGAAATCGAGGGCGTCGACGAAGCGCACGGAGCCATCGGGCGCCCACAGTTCGTACTGCGCCTCCAGCGCGACCGTCAACGTGATCATCGGGCCGGCGGGCAAGGACATGCAGATATTTCCGCCGACGGTCGCCGCGTTCCAGACCTTGAACGAGGACAGGAATGCCTCGCAGCTTTTCCGGAAGAGATTTCCGGCGGTCCAGCCCTCCGGCCATGGAAAGGCGTACAGGTCGCGGATGGTGCATGTGGCGCTGATCTCCAGACCCTCGTCCGTCGGGACAAGAGGCTCCCAACGCAGCGCCGTCAGATCGATCAGCCGTCGCAGGTCCGGCTGCTCCGTGGAATAGAGCCATGTTCCGCCTGCGAGCCAGGCGTCGCCCTCGTGCCAGTCCATGCCTGGCCGCTCGGACGGTCGCCGGACTACTTCGGTGATGGTGTTGAGGTCCATGAAACCGACCTACGGGAGAACGGGCCTACGGAAGACAACTGTCCCGTGGCACTTCTGGTGTTGATTTCCCGCTGACCGAGCAGATGCTGGCCACCGTGCCGCACCGTTCGGGGCAGCTGAGCCGCGAGGGACCGGCGGGCACAGACACTCTTGTCCCAGCCTATCGCAGCATGCGGATGGGGATCCGACCGAGGACAACTGAAAGCAGCCGACCCATCCCGGACAGTCACATTCCGGTGGCCGACGGCGCCTGAAGCGGAGGTACCGATGCCTCCAGGTCCCTCCCGGACCTGCAGGCATCACCGTTCCAGCCGCTCGCGCAGGCGAGGACCAGGGCCCGCGAGCGCGCCGCAGGGAGCGGGCTACGCCCGAGCCGGCACAACCGTACGCAGGGCATGTCCATTGCCATCCTTGCCGTCGGTTCGTTCGCCACCGGGGCCGAGGTGTTCATCATCGCCGGGCTGCCGCCCGAGATACCCGTCGCTCTGGACGTGCCGCCCACCACCGTCGGACTGGCGGTGACCCAGCCCCGTGTCCGTGTCCGTGTCCGTGTCCGTGTCCGTGTCCGTGTCCGTGTCCGTGTCCGTGTCCGTGAGCATGCTCGCGGGGCATCCCGACGAGTGCCAGAGGAGCGTCACGGGGGCACAGCAGTCCGTCGCCCTGTGGGGAGCCGGGCTTCAGACAGTTGTCTTCCTCCGGCCTCTACTTCTTACGAGAAGCTGACGCACACCCAACTGCCCTGGAGGCACAGCAGTTTCATCGGCCACTCTCATCTCAAGGTCACCGGCCCGGGTGACACGCATGGAGGGAGTTCGGTGTGAGCAGGCACAGCAAACGCAGGCCGCGGCAGCGGACCCGGCTCTTCCTCGGCGCCGGAGGTCTCGCCGTGGCATCGGCAGCCACAGCGGTCACCTTCGCCACGGCTTCAGAGCCCGCACATCACCCATCCCAGTGGGCCGTGACACCGTGACGTCCTTCCGGGTCGAAGGCACGGAACTGACGGACCGCCACATAGTTGCCTCGGGAGGGGACTTCCCCGCCTCCATCGCCGTACATGGCAGCCTCGCCCACGTGCTGAACTCCGGAGGAAAGGCCCCTTCCCGTCCACATATGGTCACGCCCCATACTTCATTCAAAACTCGTGGGTTCGAACCATGTGGGTTCATCGGACAGGGCCTGCTTGATCCGCACCAGCTGGTGTTCGTCCATCGTGGGCAGCGCGTCCACCTCGTACCAGCCGACGTCCAGCGACTCGTCGTCGTTGACGCGTGCCTCACCGCCGACGGCCCGGCACCGGAAGGTGATGTCCATGAACTGGCAGATGTCGCCATTGCCGTACGTGACCCGGTCCCCGGTCTTCACCAGGGCGACCCGTTCGGCGACGCACCGTACGGCCGTCTCCTCGTACACCTCGCGCACGGCGGCGGCGGCCGGCTGCTCGCCGGGCTCGGGTATGCCGTTGATCACCGTCCACTTGTGGTTGTCCGCGCGCTGCCCCAGCAGGACTCTGCCCCGGTCGTCGAAGACGACGGCGCTGACTCCGGGGAGCCACAGCAGCTGGTGACCGGCGGAGGCCCGGATCGTGCGGATGAAGTCAGGAGTAGGCATGGGACCGACCCTAACCGGGGCCGGTTCCCCTGACCCCGTGGATGCCCCCGGGCGGGCGTACGGCTACGCGTCCCCTGCGCGCCGGGCCCGTACCCCGGACCCGATCGCCCAGCCCAGTCCGCCCGCCGCGACCAGCACCAGCGCGATCTCCGGCAGGATGCCCAGCTCGGTCGCGGGCGACTTGGAGGTGCGCAGCGGCACTTTCTGGACGAGGTAGGCGGGCACGAACATGCCGGTCTTCTGGGTGATCTTCCCGTCCGGCATGATGATCGCGCTGACGCCGCTGGTCACCGGCACGGTGACGGTCCGGCTGTGCTCGACGGCACGGACGCGGGACATGGCGAGCTGCTGGTAGGTCATCTCGCTGCGGTCGAAGGTGGCGTTGTTGCTCGGCACGGAGATCATCTCCGCGCCGTGGGTCACGGTGTCCCGCACGGCCCAGTCGAAGGCGGCCTCGTAGCAGGTGGCGAGGCCGACCCGGGCGCCGTCGATGGCGAACACGCCGGGCTTGCCGCCCCGGCTGAAGTCCTGGCGGACCATGCCGGTCCAGTTCTTGTTGATCGCACCGACGAGCCCGCGCAGCGGGAGGTACTCGCCGAACGGCTGCACCTGCCGCTTGTCATAGGTCTGGGTCGGTCCCTTGACCGGGTCCCACAGAATCTGCTCGTTGAGCAGCTTGCCGTCCCTCTCGACGACCCCGCCGACCGAGATGGGTACCCCGACGGCCTTGGCGGCACCGTCGATGACCGCGGCCGCGTCGGGGTTGGTGAAGGGGTCGATGTCGGAGGAGTTCTCCGGCCACAGCACGTAGTCGGGCCTCGGGGCCTTGCCCGCCTTGATGTCGGCGGCGAGCTTGAGCGTCTCGCGCGCATGGTAGTCGAGCACGGCCCGCCGCTGGGCGCTGAACTCCAGCCCGGAGCGCGGCACGTTGCCCTGGATGACCGCGACCGTCGCGGTGCCGGCCTGGGCCTTGTCGCTGACCAGCGACCGGGCCGCGACCGCGCCCGCCACCGGCACGGCGACGCTCAGCAGCGCGGCCGCCGCGGCCCCGCGCCGGACGGCCCGGGTACGGCGCCCCTCGGCGACCAGGCGCCCGGCCTCGTACAGGCCGAACCCGCACAGGACGACCGCGAAGCCGAGCACCGGGGTGCCGCCCACCGCGGCGAGCGGCAGGAAGACGCCGTCCGCCTGGCCGAAGGCGATCTTGCCCCAGGGGAAGCCGCGGAAGGGCACGCGCGCGCGTACCGCTTCTCCGGCGATCCAGAGGGCGGCGGCCCACACGGGCCAGGCCGGCAGCTTGGACACCGCGGCTGTGCCCACGCCGACGAGGGCGACGAAGACCGCCTCGATCGCGACCAGCGCGAGCCAAGGGCCCGGACCGACCTCGACGCCGGTCCACACCAGCAACGGCAGCAGGAAACCGAGCCCGAAGAGGTAGCCGAGGCCGAGGGCCGCCTTCCAGCTACGGCCGCGCAGCACCCAGGCGAAGCCGGCGAAGGCGGGCAGGGCCAGCCACCACAGGGTGCGCGGCGGGAAGCTGACGTAGAGCAGCGCTCCGCACAGCGCGGAGGCGACGGCCGGGACCAGACGCAGCAGCCGGCGGCCGCGCGCGGTCGGCGCGGAGGACGGCCGGAGCTGATCGGACTGGTCCACGGAAGTTGCGGTGACGGTCACCCGGGGAGTGTACGGCGGTTGACCTGGCCGCCGACAGCAAGGGCTGTACGGGCCCCGCCCGCCCCGGCGCCGTGCCGGAATCACGACGTTCCTGCGCAACTCGTCCACAAACCGGGCATCAGCCGTTACGGTGTGCCCCAGCCTCAGCGGTGCGGCCGGTCCCGGCGCGCACGGCCGGGGCCTTGCCAGAGGCCGGGGAACCGGGGTGCGAGGGGCGACGGGTGGGGTCGACGGGGACGAGGTCCGCAGCCGGTGCGTACGGTGCGGATACCGACAGCGCCAGACGAAACGTTTCTGACGGGGCGGGCATGATCCTGCTGGGGGCGTGCGCCGCTTGGTCGCTGATCACGGCGGCGGCCCACGACGGGCGGCCCGAGGGTGTCCTGCTCGCCGTGCTCGCGGTGGCCGCCGGTTACGCCGCGGGCCGGATCTCCGGAGCGCTGCTTCCGGTGGCCGCGCCCTGCGCCGGCGCATCGGCCGGGCTCGTCCTGGCCGTGGCGGTGCCCGATCTCTCCCCCGGTCCCCGGTACGCCGCCCCGCTCGGGCACGCCGGTGCCACCGCGGCCCTGCTGGCGCTGGCCACCGGCGCGGCATGCTGTGCCGCCTGGGCCGCCCGCGGACCGTTGCTGCGGCTCGGCCTGCGGCTGCTGGCCGCCGGGATCGTGCTGACCGGGGCCGCCGTCGGGTCGGCCTTCGGCTGCGTGGCCGGTGCCGTCGTACTGCTGTGTTCGCTCGCCGCGGGCTCGATGCCCCACCGGGGTGCCGGCATCGTGGGTCTGACCCTCGCAGCGGCCCTGGTGGCAGGGACGATCTGGGCCATCGCAGCGGACGCCCTGCCCGCCGGTCTCACCGAGGCGCTCGAGGGCCGGCTCACTGCGCACCGGGTGCAGCTGTGGCAGGACGCCCTGCGGCTGGCCCGCCGGGACACGGGTCTCGGCGTCGGTCCCGGCCGCTTCGGCGAACTGAGCGCTACGGCGCCACAGGGAGCGCTGCCCGACGGCAGACCCCACTCGGCCCCGCTCCAGCTGGCGGCCGAGCAGGGGCTGGTCGGGGTGCTCCTGCCGACCGCGACGTTCGGCTGGACCCTCTACGCCCTGTGGCGCACTCCGCGCTCCACCCCGATCGCGCTGACCGCGGGCGCGGCCCTGACCACGCTGGCCGTGATCGCGTCGGCCGGCAACGCGCTGAGCTTCACCGCGGTCACGGCGGGCGCGGGGCTGCTGGCGGGGTGGGCGACGGCACGACCGTGGGCGGGCGACGACGCGCAGCCCTGAGACGTGATCCGCATCTGCTCGAAGGGCACCACAGCGTCCCGGCATCGCACACCTCGCGGACGACGAACTCGCCCGAGTCATGCCGTGGATGCACATGGTCAAGGAAGTGTGCCTGCGGCAGCTCTACCGCGCAGGGCGCCGTGCTCGCCCAGAAGTACCACGGCGAGAAGGGCATCCACGTCACCTGTTTCGACCTGCCGGAGAAGGGAGGACGAAGCCCTGGGCACCATCGCCAGGGCGGGCATCGAGGAGAACTGCTGCTTCATCGGCGGAGACGCCCTCGGGCAGCGGCCTCGTTGTCCACCTGGGCCGCCTGGACAGAGGAGGCCGGCTTCAAGGTCACCAGGACCGTCGAACAGGACATGACCACCGCGCCCGCCGACACGATCCCGGCCCACAGCATCGTCTACGCCACGAAGGTGTGATCACCTTCACGTACGGCGCGGGCGGGCGGTCTCAGCGGGCCGTGCCCGGTGTGGTCGTCCGCAGCCGGGACCTGATCGCCCGGACCGCAGACTCGGCGTCGTCCACGGTGATCGTGAAGGTGTGGCCGTCCCACAGCCGCAGCACGATGCCCTCGCCCCGGCGTACGACGACCGCGGTGCCCTTCTCGGGGCGCCAGCGGTAGCCCCAGCCGCCCCAGTGACACGGAGTGACATGCGGGGCGAAGTCGGCGCCGGCGACCTCGGAGAGCGGGATTCGGCGGCGCGGCACACCGATGTGGCCGCAGCGCACCTCGAGGGACTCCTTGTCGAGCCTGAGGTCGACGTGCACGAACGCGAGCGTGCCGAAGAGGACCAGCAGACCGGCCGCGATACAGCCCACCACGGACATCACCAGCGGGGCGATGCCGGAGGTCCAGGCCGAGTCCACGGCCAGCTCGATACCGAGTGCCATGCAGGCCGCGCCGACCAGCGCCAGCAGCCACTGGACCCGGCTGGTGGCGCGTCCGGTCCAGACGTCGGGGTGCGCGGCATCCTCGGCGTGGCGGTGCTCCCTCATGTTTATGAGGTTACTCAGGTTTCGCTGCGCGGGTACCCGCTCGCGGAGGGTGACCGGCCCGTGTGGCGCCCTCGCGGACCGCGCGGCCCGCGCTCGTGACCGGCGCCTCAGCGGACCGGGCTGACCGCCTGGAGGAAGCGTCCCTCGTCGTAGGCCAGGGCCGTGGACGGAAGCGTCGACTCGCGTCCGCTCAGCAGCACGGTGAGGGTGGTGTCGGCGGCTGCCTGCGGTGCCGGTTCCGCGCCGATCCGGCGCAGCGCCTGAGCGGCCACCGCCCCGGCGGAGCCGTGCAGCATGAGCGGCGGACGGCCCGGTCGCTGGACGGCCGCCCGGATGCGCTCGGCGACCAGTTCGTAGTTGGTGCAGCCGAGGACGAGGGTGGTCACGTCATCGGGAGTACGGGCGGCGGCCGCCGCGATCGCGGCGTCGACCGCGGCGTCGTCCGCGTGGTGCACCGCGTCCGCGAGACCCGGACACGGCACCTCGGTGACGGCCACGCCGTCGGCGAACTGCTTGATCAGACCGCGCTGGTAGGCACTGCCCGTGGTGGCGGGGGTCGCCCAGATCGCCACGGGGCCGCCGCCCGCCGCCGCCGGCTTGATCGCCGGTACGGTGCCGATGATCGGCAGATCTGGTTCGAAACGGGCCCGCATCACCGGCAGGGAGTGCACGGACGCGGTGTTGCAGGCGACGATCAGGACGTCGGGGCCGTGGGCGGCGGCCGCCTCGGCCACGGCCACGGCACGCCGCGTGATGTCCTCCGGAGTGCGCGGCCCCCAGGGCATTCCGTCCGGGTCCCACGACAGCACGAGATCCGCGTCGGGCCGCAGTCGGCGTATCGCGGCGGCTGCGGGGAGGAGGCCGATTCCGGAGTCCATGAGCGCGATCTTCACCCGGCCACGATAGACGATGGGGCCATGCGGGCCGCTCCGGTGGGGCAGACTGCGCCCGTGAGCGCCGTCGTGTGGACCGCCGTCGTATCCCTCGTCGCCTGGTGCTGGCTGCTGCTGGGCCAGGGCTTCTTCTGGCGCACGGACGTCCGGCTGCCCCCGCGCCGGGATCCCGGGCAGTGGCCGTCGGTCTGCATCGTGGTCCCGGCCCGTGACGAGGCTGCCGTGCTGCCCGCGAGCCTGCCGTCGCTGCTCGCGCAGGACTATCCGGGGCGGGCGGAGGTCTTCCTGGTGGACGACGGGAGCTCGGACGGGACCGGGGAGCTGGCCCGCGAGCTGTCCCGGCGGCACGGCGGGCTGCCGCTCACGGTGGGCTCCCCGGGCGAACCGCCCGCGGGCTGGACGGGCAAGCTGTGGGCGGTGCGGCACGGCATCGACCTCGCACGCGCGCGTGAGCCCGCGTACCTGCTCCTGACGGACGCGGACATCGCGCACGCGCCGGACAGCCTGCGCGAGCTGGTGGCCGCGGCCCGCACCGGGGGCTTCGACGTGGTGTCGCAGATGGCACGGCTGCGGGTGGAGAGCCTGTGGGAGCGGCTCGTGGTCCCGGCGTTCGTCTACTTCTTCGCGCAGCTGTATCCCTTCCGCCGCATCGGCCGGAAGGGGTCGCGGACCGCGGCGGCGGCCGGCGGCTGTGTCCTTTTGCGTGCGGACATGGCCGAGCGGGCGAGGATCCCGGACGCCATCCGGCACGCCGTCATCGACGACGTCGCCCTCGCGCGCGCGGTGAAAGGGGCCGGCGGTCACGTCTGGCTGGGGCTGGCCGAGCGGGTGGACAGCGTGCGTCCCTATCCGCGGCTGCGCGACCTGTGGCGGATGGTCTCGCGCAGCGCGTACGCCCAGCTGAGGCACAACCCGCTGCTGCTGTTCGGCACGGTCGCCGGGCTCGCCCTGGTCTACCTGGTGCCGCCCGCGGCCGTGCTGACGGGCGCGGTCAACGGCAGTGCGGCGACGGCGGTGACCGGCGCGGCGGCGTGGGCGGTGATGGCAGGGACGTACGTGCCGATGCTCCGTTACTACGGGCAGCCGCTGTGGCTAGCGCCGCTGCTGCCGTTCACCGCGTTCCTCTACCTCCTCATGACCGTCGACTCGGCGATGCAGCACTACCGGGGGCGCGGGGCGGCGTGGAAGGGCCGCACGTACGCGCGTCCGGATGCCGTCCCCGACGAGGGCTGACCGGGGTCATTTGCGGCCGGGAGTCCAGTTCATGCCCCACCCGTAGGCGCGGTCTATGGTCCGCTGCGGGCTCACCCCGCGCTCCGGTACCAGGTACCGGGCCTCACGCTGGACGACGAGGTCGCCGCCCGTGTGGGTGATCAGGGCGAGTGCGCACACCGTGGAAGGGACCGTGCACTCGTCCAGCGAGAAGTCGATCGCGGCGCCGTGCTGGGGCTGGAGGGTGACCGTGGCGTGCAGGTCGGCGAAGGAGGCGGCGCCCTCGTAGAGGGTGACGAAGACGAGGATGCGCCGGAAGTCCTGTTTGTGGTCGAGGTTGATGGTGAGGTTCTCGCCGCTCGTGACGGCGCCCGTGCGGTCGTCGCCGTCGAGGTGGATGTACGGCGGACGGTTCAGGGATCCGAAGGCGTTGCCGAGGGCCTGTACGACGCCCTTGCGGCCGTCGGCGAGTTCGTACAGCGCGCACAGGTCGAGGTCGAGGTTCCCCTGCCCGGCGCCCCATCGGCCGCCGAAGCCCGGGAACTGCTTGCGCATCTGCCAGTTGAGGTTGACCCGCATGGCGCCGGAGGTGCCGCCCTGCTTGGCCAGGGAGACGGAGGGGGCCGCCTTGGTGAGGGTGACCTTGGAGAGGCGGACCGGTGCGGCCGGGGCGGCTGCCGGGGGCGGCGGCAGGGGGACCGGAGCGGTGGTCGGCGGCGGCATGGTCACCGGAGGCGGGACCGGTGGCGCGGCGGCGGGCGTGGGAGGCGCGGCAGCGGGCGGGCGAGGCGGTGCGGCGTGCTGCGGTTCGTCGACGGTGATGCCGAAGTCCGTCGCCAGGCCTTCGAGTCCGCTGCTGTAGCCCTGGCCGACGGCGCGGAACTTCCAGTTGCCCTGGCGACGGTAGAGCTCGCCGAGCACGAAGGCCGTCTCCACGCTCGCGCCGGGGCTGTCGAAGCGGGCGACCACAGCGCCGCCGCCGGTGTCGGTCACTTCGACGTAGAGGTCCGGGACCTGCCCGAACGTCCCGCCGTCCGCTGAGGCCGCGAGGACGATCCGCTCGATCCCGCTCTCCACGCGCGCGAGGTCGACGAAAAGGGTGTCGGTGACACGCTCGCCGGCGCTCCGCTTGCCCTCGTGCCGGACCGCTCCGGAGGCGTGGGCGGGCTGGTTGTAGAAGACGAAGTCCCCGTCGGAGCGGACCTTTCCGCCCGCGAGCAGCAGCGCCGAGGCGTCCGCGTCGGGCACGCCGGGTCCGGAGCGCCAGCCCATTTCGATGCGCAGGGCTGTGGCCGGCACCGGCGCATTCGATCCCTTCGGCATTGACATGTACGCCCCCATCACGTGTCGGCATCCCGGACGTCCCCGGACTCCCGGCTCATCCCTACCCGCCCAACCTATTCCCGGGGACGGCGAACTCCCATGAGCGGCACAGGAAGATCGCCGGTCAACCGCCGGTAACCCGCCCGGAGCTCGGCATTTACACGATCCAAACCTTGGTTGGCGTCCATTTTTGCCAAGTTCGCTCGGATTGGGGATCCCCAGTCACTGCCCGCACAGAAAACAACCCTCTTATCGGTCTCCCCAACCAGCACATCGTGGGCTTAACTTATGTGCCATGACCTCCCCCCGCTCCACTTATGGTGGCGGCTACTACTCCGCCTCCTTCCCGGACACCCCGATCTACGACTCGCTCGTGGCCGAACGGGGCACCCCGCAGATCGCCCCGATCCGGGTCCCCGCCGCGTACGACACCGGCAGCAGCCTGCCCGCGCTGCCGTCGGCACTGCCCGCCCTCCCGGCGGCCCCGTCCCCGCAGGCCCCCGCCTACGGCTACCCGCAGGTCCAGCAGCCCGCCCCGTTCCAGCAGGCGCCCACGGCGTACATCCCGCAGCAGGCGAGCGCACCGCGCGGCTATCCCGGCCCGCAGGCCCCGCAGCAGCCGCGCCCGATGGCGGCCGGTACGGGGTACGAGGCCATGCGCCCCGCCGCACCGCGGCCCGCGCCCGCTCCCTACCAGGACCCGTACAACAACCAGCAGTACCGCGGCTACTGACCGGCGCGCCCCGCTGTCGGTGCCGCCTGGCACCATGGCGTCATGGGGAACGCAGAACTGCAGTCGATTCATGTCCACCCGGTCAAGGCGTTCCGGGGCTTTGCGCCCCGGGAGGCCGCCGTGGAGCCCTGGGGGCTGGCCGGAGACCGGCGCTGGGCGGTGATCGACGACGGGGGAAAGGTCGTCACACAGCGCGAGCAGTCGCGCCTCGCACTGGCCGTCGCCGAGCTGATGCCCGGCGGCGGTGTTCGTCTGTCCGCGCCCGGGTGCGAGCCCCTGACGGTGGCCGTCCCGGAGCCCGCGACGACCGTGCCGGCGAACATCTTCGGCACGAAGGTGGATGCGGTCCCGGCGTCCGACGCGGCTCATGACTGGTGCACGTCCTATCTGGGCGCCGAGGTCCGCCTGGTCCACATGGACGATCCGGCCACCCGCCGTCCGGTCGACCCCGAGTACGCGCTGCCGGGCGAGACCGTGAGCTTCGCCGACGGCTATCCCCTGCTGGTCACCACCGTCGCCTCCCTCGACGCCCTGAACTCCCTCATAGCCCAGGGCGACCACGCCGCCGAGGGCCCGCTGCCCATGAGCCGCTTCCGGCCGAACGTGGTCGTCGCGGGCACCGAGGCCTGGGCCGAGGACCACTGGTCGCGGATCTCCATCGGCGAGGTGGACTTCCGGGTCGCCAGGGCCTGCGGGCGATGCGTCGTCACCACGACCGACCAGGACACCGCCGTACGCGGCCGCGAACCCCTGCGCACGCTGGCGCGGCACCGCAGGGTCGGCGGGAAGCTGCTCTTCGGCCAGAACCTCGTGCCCCTCTCGTCGGGCACCATCCGGGTCGGGGACCCGGTGCGGGTGCTCAAGTAGCGCTCCAGCACGGCGCGGTCTCCGGGTCGCTACGGACTTCGGGCCGCCATGGCGTGCCGGGGGGGCAGATCGTCGTCCGGGACGGATCGGCGGGCGGGGAACCCGCGGACGGGTCCCGGTCGTTGAGACTGCGTGAGAAATCCGTGAGAGGCCCCGGGCGGGAGTGATCTCGCTCTCTCTTGGCCGGGGCCGGGGATGAGCGACTGCGCCGGGGGGTTATCACGGAGCGGAAGGGGGTGGGGGACGTGCGAGCAATCCGCGGCCTGTGGCGCTGGCGGCACAATCCGCTGCGCCGCGCGACCGATCTGGCCGAGGCCTGGGTGGCCCTCGTGACACTGGTGCTGATCACCGTGGCCGCGCCCGTGATCGGCTCCCTGGTCGGCGCGGCCGCCCAGGATTCCCTGCAGCGCACCGTCCGGGAGCAGCAGCACTCCCGTCACCTCGTCATGGCCACCGTGGTCCGCGGGCTGGGCGGCGTCCCGCCGGAGACCGACCCCGACACCAGCGCCGCGCACGAGCCCCGCAGCCGCGTCCTCGCGCACTGGACGGCGCCGGACGGCACCCGGCAGCACGGGCCGGCCCTGGCCGGCCTCAAGTCCCCGCACCAGGGCGACCACTTCAGGCTCTGGACGGATGGGCACGGCCGAATAACGACCCGCCCGCTGGACTTCCCCACGGCGACGACGCACGCGGTGCTCGCCGGATTCGGCGCGGCCCTCGTGACCGCGGGCCTGATCGACAGCGGCCGGCGCCTGATCGTCTGGCGCATGGTCCGCCGCCGGTACGCACGTTGGGACCAGGCCTGGGACCGCGCGGGCCCGGACTGGGGCAAGGCGGGCACCGGCAGCTGACGGCCTTCTGGCTCTGGTCAACCCACCACCCGCGCGCACGCTACGGTGGACCGGCCGACTCGCCTTCGGCATCAAAACCCGCGTACTACGAGGTGGGGGCAGAGCAACACCATGGCACAGGGCACGGTCCAGGTGACGCACACCGGTACATCGCGGTGGCGGCGCCGCACGGGTGAGTACGCCTCGCTCGCCGCCGCCCTGGAGGCCGCCGCCGACGGTGACGTCCTCACCATCGCCCCCGGCACCTACCGGGAGAACCTCGTCGTCCAGCGGTCGGTGACGCTACGTGGGCCCGACGGCTCGCCGGGTTCGGTGCGGATCGCACCCGTGGACGGGGTGCCGCTGACCGTGCGGGCCTCGGCCGTGGTGCAGGACCTGCATGTGGAGGGCCAGGACGCGGCAGCTCCCGCGCTGCTGGTCGAGGAGGGCACTCCCGAGCTGATGGACCTGCGGATCGTCACCCGGTCCGCCGCGGGCATCGAGGTGCGGGGCGGGGCACGGCCGACCGTGCGGCGCTGCACCGTCGACAACCCGGCCGGTATCGGCATCGCCGTCCTCGACGGCGGTGGCGGGGTGTTCGAGGAGTGCGAGGTCGTCGCGGCCGGCCAGGCGGGCGTGGCGGTCCGAGGTGGCGGCCGTCCCCGCCTGGAGCGGTGCCGGGTGCACCACGCCTCCGGCACCGGGTTGACCGCGACCGGGGAGAACTCCGCGCTGGAGGCGGTCGGTTGCGAGGTGTACGAGGTCCGGGGTTCCGGGGTGCAGGTCACCCAGCAGGCCACCGCGCACCTGACCGACTGCGATGTGCACCGCACCACCGGCGACGGCGTCACGCTTGACACGGAGGCGGTGCTCACGCTCGCCGACTGCCGCATCCACGACATCCCGGAGAACGCGGTCGACCTGCGCTCGCGCTCCGTGCTCACCCTGACGCGGACGACGGTCCGTCAGTTCGGGCGCAACGGCCTGTCGGTGTGGGACCCGGGCACCCGGGTGGACGCGAACCAGTGCGAGATCTTCGACAGCACCGGCGACTATCCGGCGGTGTGGGTGAGCGACGGCGCCACCGCGGTCCTCGACTCCTGCCGGGTGCACGACGTGCCGGACGCGCTGTTCGTGCTGGACCGCGGCTCGCGCGCGGACGTGGTGGACAGCGATCTGTCCCAGGTGCGCAACACGGCCGTGTCGGTGAGCGACGGGGCGACCGCCCAGCTCGACGACTGCCGGATCCGGGAGGCCGCCACCGGTGCCTGGTTCCGTGACCACGGCAGCGGCGGCACGCTGAGCAACTGCACCCTGGACGGCACCCAGACCGGCGTGATCGTCACCAAGGGCGCCGACCCGACCATCGAGCGGTGCACGGTCGACTCCCCCGCCGAGGCGGGCTTCTATGTGTCCGCGGGCGGCCGGGGCAGCTTCCTGAACTGCCGGGTGAGCGGCAGCGGTGGCTACGGCTTCCACGTGATCGACGGCTGCCGCACGACACTGAGGAAGTGCCGTACGGAGCGGTGCGCGCGCGGGGGCTACGAGTTCGCCGACGCGGGGCCGGACGCCGGGGCCGGGACGGGACCGGTCGTGGAGGACTGCACCAGCGACGAGAGCAGCAGCCTGCGGCCGCCCGCGGTCCGCGAGACAGCCGTACAGACGGCGTCCCCCGCTCCCGGGCTGCTCGGTGCGATCCCCGGGCAGCGCACCACGGAGCAGGAGCCGCTCGTCGCCGCGTCCGAGCCGGAGCAGCCGGCCCGGACGTCGAAGGCGGTGCTCGGTGAACTGGACGCGCTGGTGGGCCTGGAGAGCGTCAAGCGCGAGGTGCGGGCGCTGACCGACATGATCGAGGTGGGCCGGCGCCGGCAGCAGGCGGGCCTGAAGGCGGCCTCGGTCAAGCGTCACCTGGTCTTCACCGGCTCCCCCGGCACGGGCAAGACGACGGTCGCCCGGCTGTACGGCGAGATCCTCGCCTCCCTCGGGGTCCTGGAGAAGGGCCACCTGGTCGAGGTGTCCCGGGTCGACCTGGTCGGCGAGCACATCGGTTCCACCGCGATCCGCACCCAGGAGGCCTTCGAACGGGCGCGCGGCGGTGTGCTGTTCATCGACGAGGCGTACGCGCTGTCCCCGGAGGACGCGGGGCGGGACTTCGGCAAG
This sequence comes from Streptomyces cellostaticus, assembly GCF_001513965.1. Classification (GTDB taxonomy): domain Bacteria; phylum Actinomycetota; class Actinomycetes; order Streptomycetales; family Streptomycetaceae; genus Streptomyces; species Streptomyces cellostaticus. Next base: position 389,473 of record NZ_KQ948021.1, read on the forward strand.
GAGGCCATCGACACGCTGGTGAAGCTGATGGAGGACCACCGGGACGCGGTGGTGGTGATCGTCGCCGGCTACACGGCCGAGATGGAACGCTTCCTGTCGGTCAACCCCGGTGTGGCCTCCCGTTTTTCACGGACGATCACCTTCAGCGACTACGGCCCCGAGGAACTGCTCAGCATCGTGGAGCAGCAGGCGGACGAGCACGAGTACCGGCTGGCGTCAGGTGCTCCGGAGGCACTGCTGAAGTACTTCACGGCGATCCCGAAGGGCCCCGCGTTCGGCAACGGCCGCACCGCACGCCAGACCTTCGAGGCGATGGTGGAACGGCATGCGAGCCGGGTCGCCCAGCTGGAGGACCCCAGCACCGACGACCTGACCCTGCTGTACGCGCAGGACCTGCCGGAGCTGCCCTGAGGGCGCATCATCAACGGCCCCCACCAGGTGCCCACCGGCCGCCTCACGCCGGCTTCCCCGGTTCCGGGCGCTGCCTCGGCAGGTCCGCGTGCAGGCGGGCCAGCAGGTGGGCTCTCTCCCGCGCGAAGGCCGGGTCCGCCCGGTAGTCGGAGTGGGCGAGGATCGGGGCCGGGAGAGGGTGTTCGGGGGTGCGGCCGTAGGCCAGGGGGTCCCGCAGGGGCTCGGGGTCCACGTCCGGGCCGCAGTCGCCGGGGAGACGGAGCGGGCCGCCGATGGGGTCGGTGAGGCGGTGGAGGTTGCGCCAGCAGGCGACGTCACGGTGCAGGGCGGCCAGCGCGCGCGGACCGAAATGGGCGGGGAACCAGCGGCCGTACAGCCGCTCCAGGGGAGAGCCGTAGGTGAGCAGGGCGACCCGCTTGCGGACGGACGGAGTCAGCTGCCAGGCCGCGGCCGCGGCCAGGACGCTGCCCTGGGAGTGACCGGAGAGGACCAGGCGGCCGCCGGTGCGCCGGGTCCAGGTCGCCGTCCGCCAGGTCAGGTCCGGCACCGCGCGCTCGGCGTAGCAGGGCGGGGCGAAGGGGTGGGCGGCGCGCGGCCAGAAGGTGCCGATGTCCCACAGGATGCCGATGGTGCGCCGGGCGGAGGCGTCCTTGTAGGCGCGCCGGCCCCAGGTGACGAACAGCAGGAAGCCGAACCCGACCAGCCAGGAGCCGAGCGCCTGCGAGGTCTCGGCCGCCGCCCGGACGACGTCGTAGGTCCGCCGGGCCGCTCCGTCGGGGGACGTTCCGCTCGCCAGGGCGCCGGTCAGCGCGGCGGCGCCGAGCAGCAGGGTGGCGGCGGAGAGCACGGTGACGGCCAAGGGCGCCCGGTCGGTCAGGGTGGCCATGGCCCGCGCGTGGGCGATGGAGCGGGTGCGGGACGGGTCCTCGGGCTCGCCGGGATGCTCCCGGCGTACGCGGTCGCGTTCGGTGCGGGCGAGCCGCGCGGTGCGCCGGGCCAGCAGGGCAGCCAGGGCCAGCAGCACCGCGAGCAGGGGCGGGATGGTGGACGCCTGCCAGGTCAGCAGGACCGGTGGCCCGTCGAGCAGGGCGCGGGTGCCGTCCAGCCAGTCGGCGACGCGCTGCGCGAGTCCGCCGGAGATCACACCGCCCAGCGCGCAGGCGAGCAGCGCGACCGCGGGCCCGCCGAGGCCGTGCATCGCGGCGCGCGGGTCGGGGCGGCGGCGGTACAGGCCGTGGGCGACGGCGGCGAGGAGGACGACGAGCAGACCCTGGGCGATCATGAGGCTGCCGAAGGCCGCATCCCCCGGCAACCGCCCGGTGGACTGCCAGCCGGGCCGTGACCAGCCCGCGTACACCACGGTGAGCAGCAGCAGAGCGAGGGCGCCGAGCGGCAGGCTGTGCACGAGGTGACCGTCGAGTGCCCGGTCGAGGCGCCTCTCGCTGCGGCCCCGGCGGCAGACCACGCCCACCGCGGCGGCCGCGCAGCCGAGCAGGGCCGCGGCCAGGAGCCAGCTGAGGACGTCAAGCGTCGCGGGGCCGCCGGAGCGGTGGTCGAAGCGGACCGCGGGCGTGGCGACGGCGGCGGCGACGGTGAGCAGGCCCGCAGCGGTGTGGGCCGCGCGCAGCCGGGCCACCAGGCGCCGCCCGTACCAGAAGCCGGGCCGGGCCAGGGCGCTGACGTCGGTCTCCGGCTCGGGGTCGCGGGACATCGGCTGATGGGACTCGTACGCGCTCCAGGTGCGGTGCGAGAGGTACCAGAGCAGGACGGTGAGCGCGGTCGGGACCAGGGCCGCGAGAGCCAGTCGGCGCCCGGGCAGGCTCCACCACGCGTCGCCGGACGCGGCGGGCGAGAGGAAACCGAGCCAGGAGTGCCGCCCGGCGCAGTCGGCGACGCCCGCGCACTGCCAGGCCACCAGGTCCAGGGCGACCTCGCAGGCGGCGGCGACCAGCAGCACCGTGAGGGTGAGGGCGGCCAGACGCACGAGGAGGCCGTAGAGCCGGACGGCGCGTGGGCCGCCGCGGGCGGCGGGGCGCATCCAGTGGGCGAGGTTGACCACCATGAAGGGCAGTAACAAGAGCCACAGGGCACGGGTGCCGTCGCCGGAGGTGAGGTTGCACCAGACGTACGCCTCCTGCACCGGCTCGTGCCCGGCCGAAGCGCCCTCGGCGTGATCGGCGCGCCGGAAGACCGCGGCCGTGTCGTCGCCGGTGATCCGGACCGTTCGCGGGTCGCCGAGCATCTTCTGCGGTGTGGTGCCGCCGACACCGTGCACCAGGAGTTCCAGCTCGGTCTCCGCCGCCCGCCCGGCGATGCGTTCCTGTGCACGTTCCACTGTTCTCGCACTTCCCCCGTGACGCGCTCCCAGGCCTGTGTCCGTGCGTGCACCAGGATCTCCCCTTCCGGGGCGGCATACCCCCTCTCGTCACGGAATCTCCCCGATCCGGGTGACGATGGAGGGGAAGCCCGATGCCCACAGACTCCTGAATGGCATGTGCGCGTCGTGACAGGTAGTGGCGCAACCAGCGCCCACCCGTGAAAAGATGGGACGCCCGCACACCCCGACGACGGATGCAACGTCCAGGTCGGAGCCGGTGCGGCGGGCAAGTCGGACGGATTGCGGCGAAAGGACCGGAGCGTACGTGAGTGAGAATCAGAACCTCCTCGCGGAGCAGCGCCGCGCCCTGATCGTGGACGAGGTCCGGCGCCGGGGCGGCGTTCGCGTCAACGAACTGACCCGCAAGCTCGGCGTGTCTGACATGACCGTGCGCCGCGACCTGGACGCACTGGCCCGCCAGGGTGTGCTGGAGAAGGTGCACGGCGGTGCGGTCCCGGTGGTCGAGGCGAGCACGCACGAACCGGGCTTCGAGGCGAAGTCCGGTCTGGAGCTGACCGCCAAGGAGGACATCGCGCGGGCCGCCGCCAAGCTGGTCACCCCGGGTACGGCGATCGCCCTGTCCGGCGGTACGACGACCTATGCGCTCGCGCAGCACCTGCTGGAGGTGCCCGATCTGACCGTGGTGACGAACTCGGTGCGGGTAGCCGACGTCTTCCACTCGGCGCAGCGCACCTCGGGCCAGCGGCAGGGTGCGGCCACGGTGGTACTGACCGGCGGGGTGCGCACCCCGTCCGACTCGCTGGTGGGACCGGTGGCCGACCAGGCGATCGCCGCCCTCCACTTCGATCTGCTCTTCCTCGGCGTGCACGGCATATCGCTCGAGGCCGGCCTGTCCACGCCGAACCTCGCGGAGGCCGAGACCAACCGGCGCCTGGTGCAGTCGGCGCGCCGGGTCGTGGTGGTCGCCGACCACACCAAGTGGGGCACGGTGGGCCTCAGTTCGTTCGCCGCGCTGGAACAGGTGGACACCCTGGTCACCGACGCGGGCCTGCCCACCGAGGCGCGGACGGAGATCGCCGAGCATCTGCGCCGGCTGGTGGTGGCGGGCGAACCGGACGAGGACGAGGACATCTGACGGGGTGCCAGTTAGGCTGGCAGTGCAACACCCGGTTTCCTCAAGGGGCTTCACGAGGGGGATGCACGCCATGGCTCACCGCTTGCGCCCGGTGGAGATCGACTTCGTCGAGACCGCCCCCGTACGCCTGGTCTTCGCCCGGGAGATCGCCGCCGCCCCGGAGACGGTCTTCCGCTCGCTCGCCGAGGACGTGTCCGGGTGGTCGGAGTGGTTCCCCGGGGTGGCCTCCGTCCGTCCGGCCGAGGGCGGTCGCGAGGTCCGGCTGCGCGGCGGCGGCCGCTTCGAGGAGTCGGTGATCGTGGCCAAGGCGCCGGAGGTCTACGCCTACCGCATCGACGTGACGAACATGCCGGGAGCGCGCGCCTGGGTCGAGGAGTGGCGACTCGCCCCGGCCGGCACCGGAACCCGGGTCCAGATGACCTTCGCGCTCGACGGAACGGCCCCGTTCCGCCTGCTGTGGCCCCTCGCCCGCCCGGGCGTGGGCCGCGCCTTCCACGGCGCGGTCACGAAACTGGACCGACGGCTGGCGGTGGCGGGCTAGGGCCGGCCAGGGCCTGTCCGGCGGATCATGCCGGAATCGCGGGGCCTGGCACGCACTCCCCCACTGCCTCAGGGGCGTGGGGACACCCCCAGCCGCGTTGTCGCCGGTGGTCGACTCCCCCGTGACCCCGCTCAACTGTGCTGATGAGGCATCGTTGCCTGGAGCCGGCCTGATCCGCGGACCTGGGACGGGCCGGGCGGTCAGTCCGGCCACACCCCCGTCGCCAGCAGGGACTCGATCGCCGCCGTGTACGGGGCGATGTCCAGGCCCTGCTCCTCGAGCCAGGTGTCCGAGTAGTACTTGTCGAGGTAGCGGTCCCCCGGGTCGCACAGCAGGGTGACCACGCTGCCCGTGCGGCCCTCGGCCACCATCTCGGAGACGATCTTCAGCGCGCTCCACAGACCGGTGCCCGTCGAGCCGCCCGCCTTGCGGCCGATGGCCCGCTCCAGAGCACGTACGGCGGCCACGCTGGCCGCGTCCGGGACCTTCATCATCCGGTCGATCGCGCCGGGCACGAAGCTGGGCTCCATGCGCGGCCGGCCGATGCCCTCGATACGGGAGCCGCAGTCGCAGGTGACGTCCGGATCGCCGGTGGTCCAGCCCTCGAAGAAGCAGGAGTTGTCCGGGTCGGCGACACAGATGCGGGTGTCGTACTGCATGTAGTGGACGTAGCGCGCGAGGGTCGCCGAGGTGCCGCCGGTGCCGGCCGTCGCGACGATCCAGGCGGGCTCCGGGAACCGCTCCAACTCCAGCTGACGGAAGATGGATTCGGCGATGTTGTTGTTGCCGCGCCAGTCGGTGGCCCGTTCGGCGTAGGTGAACTGGTCCATGTAGTGGCCGCCGGTCTCCACCGCGAGGCGGGCGGACTCCTCGTACATCTTCCGGGAGTCGTCCACGAAGTGGCACTGTCCGCCGTGGAACTCGATCAGGCGGCACTTCTCGGCGCTCGTCGTGCGGGGCATGACCGCGATGAAGGGCACACCGATCAGCTTGGCGAAGTAGGCCTCGGAGACGGCGGTCGAGCCGCTGGACGCCTCGATCACCGGGCGGCCCGGGCGGATCCAGCCATTGCACAGACCGTACAGGAACAGAGAGCGGGCGAGCCGGTGCTTGAGGCTGCCGGTCGGGTGCGTCGACTCGTCCTTCAGGTACAGGTCGATGCGCCACTGCTCGGGCAACGGGAAGCGCAGCAGGTGCGTGTCCGCCGAGCGGTTCGCGTCGGCCTGGACCTTGCGGACGGCCTCTTTCAGCCAGTCACGGTAGGCGTCGTCACTGCGATCGACGTCGAGGGTGACGCCGGTCCGGGTCTGTGGGGTGGTGCTCACGGCGGGGCTCCTTACGCTGGGCGCCGACGGCGGCTCGCGCGGCCGGCACCTCGATCATAAGCACCTTCCACACCGCTTCCCACCTGCATAAACGCATCTTTGAGCCACCCAAAGACACGCTGGGGCACATTCTCGCGGGGCGCTCGGGGGCGCATTGGCGCGAGTGCTCCGGGCGCCCGGCGCATACGTCCCGGGCGTACTGGTGCTCCCGGCCGCATCGGGGCAGACTGCACCGGACGGGACGATCGCCACGAACAGGGGCGCACACTGGACCACCGGAGCCGGTACGGCCCGAGGCGATACGACGCGGTACGACCGGACACGGACACGGGCGGGTCCCGACCCATGCGGGCCGGGGTCCGGCGAGCGACGCGCAAGGGGGCGGCGAAGGATGGCGGAGCCGGAGTTCACGGCCACGGGCGTGCGGATCGGCAAGCGGCTGCGTTCGCTCACCCGGGCCGGGCAGGTCCGGATCAACGACGGCAGGCTGGAGTTGCTCACCAGCTACGGCAGCGAGATCGACAGCGCGCCGGTGCAGGCGGTGCGCGCCTCCAAGCCGTGGTTCGTCCCGGACGACCGGGCGCTGGCCGACCTCAACGGCAACCGGTACCTGCTGCGGCTGGCCGGGCACGACCCCGCTCCGGGCGAGCCGGGGCCGCCCGCGGCACGCCGGTTCGTCGAGGCGGTGCGCCGGGCGGCCGGACGCGGCGGCTGAGCTGCGCCTGGCGCGGCGAGTTGCGGGAGCGCATTCGCTGCGTCACGCTGTTCTCACGTCACTCTGGGTTTACCGGCGATAACGCTGCGAACCAGCCCGCCGGCCATGACAGCAGGCGGACGTTTGGACGCAAGCACCCTGCTGGATCCGTTGTTCTCCGTGTTCTTCCGGTTCCTCCGGACCTCACATCGGGGAGTCGCAGCCGTGATCAGTCACCCAAGCAGGCACTGCACGGTGGAGCTCCAAGCCCTGCCGTCGCGGATCGGCCAGGTCCGCAGAATCGTATCTGCGCAGTTGCGTTACTGGCATATGGACCCGTTGATAGACCGAGCCGCGCTCGGTGTGACCGAGTTGCTGAGCAACGTCCACCGGCACGCCCGGCCCGACAAGTCGTGCACCGTCGAGCTGGAACTGCTGGTCGACCGGCTCACGGTTTCCGTGCGCGACCACGATCCGCGCCTTCCGGTGGTGGCCGACGCCGCGGACGCACCGGACGCCGCCCCGCTGGCCACCTGTGGGCGGGGCCTGGCGATGGTGGCCGCGCTGAGCGAGAGCTGGGGGGCGCGCCCGGACGGCGACAACGGCAAGGTCGTGTGGTTCACGCTGCCCGCGCCCTCGGCGGCACACCGGCAGCCCGCCCACGCGCCCCGCCGGACGGCCGAGCAGCAGCCCGCGCCCCGGATCACCGAGGTGCAGCCGGCACCGGTCGCCGCCGCAGCCAAGGCGCCCGTGGTGGCCCACGCCTCCGCAGCGGCGCCCGCTCCCGCCCGGTCGGCCGTTCCCGGCTGACCGGGCGGTGACCCGCACGGTGGCTCCCGCCACTGTCGTAGGGCTGTGCCTCACTCCGCGCCGATCGCCCGCAGGATGTCGAGGCCCGG
>NZ_KQ948022.1:0-194125 GCF_001513965.1 Streptomyces cellostaticus
CCGAACACTCGGGCTGATGCAAGTGCTTCGCCGATGTGCTCGTCAGTCGCTAGCTCCCGCGCCAGCTCCATTTCATCGTCCGACAACCGCACAGCGAGGTTCACCAGGCCGGCAGCATCAATCACGCGTCTGGCCTCGATCGTGTCCCTCGAGGTGTCGTTCTGCAGCCGGTGCAGATTGCTGGTGCTGAGCGTGGCGATGATGGTCCGGCCTCGGCCGGCTGAGACTATGTGCTGGACGTCGTTGAACATCAGTCCGCCCGGCACGAGGTACTGATCCAGCTGATCCAACCAGAGGACCGTGTTTGACGAGGCTTTGACGTGCTCGACCCCTGCGCGCAGACTGTCGACCGCAGTGGGCGCGATGAGTGTGTGCTCGGGAACCGCCGCCCGTACGGCTTCGAAGGCGGTACGCGTCGTCCCGGACAGCCGGTCGCCAACCAGCAGTACGAATTTGCCCGACCGCAGGAGTCCCACCAGGCGGTGGTGCACGTCCCTGCACACGTACGGAGGTACGTCAGCACCCACGTCCGGCAACCAAGTCCGCCGTATCCCGACAAGGGTCGGATCGTCGACCTCGCGCACCAGGGGAAGTCGCTTGATACCAGGAACCCTCACGCACCCCTCCTGCATGGCGTTCCGGTTGCCCTTGGCGCGAGCGAAATGGTTCTTGGCCTGATCGGTGAACACTCCACCGAGCGCGGCGACTACAACCCCCGCGACGACCGCTGAGGGCGTCTTGACACCGACTGCCTGCAACACAGCTGGAAGTGTCACCGCGACGGCAAGAAGGCACACGATGCCTAAGGACCCCAGAATCGGCCCACCACGCCGCGACCGCGCCATCGCACCCCCGTTTTGCACCGGCCCTGCCACTGTGAAGCCATGGTCAGCACTGGGAGGACTGAGGTCAACCGTGCAACAGATCGCGGCAGTGGCCAACCGTTCACGTCGCGAGCCGGACGGGAAGAGCGCGGCTTGACCCACCCGAAGGGAATCACGACACGCTACGCTGTGATCAGGCAGCTGACCTGTGAAAATGCTGTGTGGCTCCACCCTCGGGCGAAGAGGGCGAAGCCTTTCTTCGTCTGTAAGGAAATCCGCTGCGGCAGGGTTCGAGTCACCTCGCCGAGCTGGTGCTACGTCCCCGTCAGGCCGGTGGCGTCGTCCAATCAGGGCGGTGTCGGGACGCAGTCGGGACACAAGGACAGGAAAAGACTGACAAAGACGAAGAGATGCCGGCACGGCTTACCCCATCTGACCTGCAAAAACGCCATGAACGAGCGTGGATAGGCAAGGGCCGCCAAGATCCCCAAAGGACTCGTCATCGCCACGGGGGTGCGTCCGCGCCGGCTGCCCGGCGAGGGAGCCCACGTGCTGCGCTCCCTCGACGACGCCCTGGCCCTGCGGGACCGGCTCGGCCCGGGGCGGCGGCTGGTGGTGGTCGGCGCCGGGTTCCTCGGTGCGGAGGCCGCCGCCGTGGCGTGGCGGCTGGGCGCGCGGGTGACGCTGCTGGAGCCCGCACCGGTGCCGCTCGCGCATGCGGTCGGCGAGGAGGTGGGCCGGGTGCTGGCCCGGGCGCACCGGGAGCGGGGCGTGGATCTGCGCACCGGTGCCACGGTCACGGAGGTGACCGAGGCAGGGGTGCGCCTCGCGGACGGCCGGGAGGTCGAGGCCGAGGGGGTGCTGGTCGCGATCGGCTCGCTGCCGAACACCGAGTGGCTGGCGGGCAGCGGACTCACCGTGGCCGACGGGGTGGTCTGCGACGCGTACTGCGAGGCCGCACCCGGTGTGTACGCGGCCGGGGACGTGGCCCGCTGGCACCACCCGCACTTCGGTGTGCCGATGCGGATCGAGCACCGTACCAACGCGGCGAGCAGGGCATGGCGGCTGCCCGGAACCTGCTCCGTCCCAAGGCGCGCAAACCGTTCGCGCCGGTGCCGTACTTCTGGTCGGACCAGTACGACCTGAAGATCCAGGCGTATGGGTATCTGCGCGGCCACGAGGAGGTCGCGGTCGTGGACGGCAGCACGGCCGAGGGCCGGTTCGTGGCGGCGTACCGGGCCGGTGACCGGCTGACCGGAGCACTCGCCGTCGGCATGCCGCCCAAGGCGATCCGCCCTTGGCGGCGGGCGATCGTGGTGGATGTGTCCTGGTGGCGGGCTGTGGGGTGGGGTGGGCCGGGGTGGTCGTCAGTCGGGCCTGGTCGCGATGCTGAGCGCGTTGGTGGCGGCGTACCGGGCCGGTGACCGGCTGACCGGAGCACTCGCCGTCGGCATGCCGCCCAAGGCGATCCGCCCTTGGCGGCGGGCGATCGCGGCGGGCGCGTCCTGGTGGCGGGCTGTGGGGTGGGGTGGGCCGGGGTGGTTGTCAGTCGGGCTTGGTCGCGATGCTGAGCGCGTTCGCGGTGACGACCGCCCCGATGGCCGCCCACTCCGGGCCGCCGAGGCCCTGGCCGAGGACCACCCATCCGACCACGGCCGCGAGCACCGGGTTGACGCTCATGAACAGCCCGAACGTCTGTGCGGGCACCGTCCGCAGGGTCAGCAGGTCGGCGAGGTACGGCACGGCCGAGGAGAGCACCCCGGCGGTGACGGCGCACAGCACGGCCCCGGCCGTGGGCGGGTGCTGTACGACGACGAGGATCCCGGCCGGCAGGAAGGCCAGCGCCGACACCCCCGCGGCGGCGCCCGCTCCCTGGGCCCCCGGGATGCGGCGGCCGACGATCCGGTTGAGCAGGATGTAGGACGCCCAGCAGCAGGCGGCCACCAGGCCGAGGCCCATCCCCACGTAGTCGGTCGAGGGCTGCGGGCGCATCAGGACGACGACCCCGGCCGCCGCCAGCACCGCGCACCCCGCGTCCAGCCGGCGCCGGGACGCGGCCAGCGCGATGGCGAGCGGACCCAGGAACTCCAGGGTCACCGCGAGGCCCAGGCCGATCCGGTCGACCGCGCTGTACAGGCTGAGGTTCATCGTCCCGAAGACCGCCGCCAGCAGCAGCACCGGCCACCACTGGCGCCAGGTGAAGGACCGCAGCCGCGGCCTGCCGACGGCCAGCAAGGCCAGCGCGGCGACGTACTGGCGCACCGCGACCACACCGAGGGGCCCCAGCACGGGGAAGGCCAGCGCCCCGATGGCCGCGCCGGTCTGGTTGGACAGGCCACTGCCGAACATGGTGGCCACTGCGGTCCACCGCCGATCCCGCGGCGCGGGAGCGGACACGGTCGGGGACGCGGTCGCGGCGGCGGGGCGTTCGAGAGCTTGAGGCATGACGGGATGGTGCGCCACCAGGGTGCTTGCGCAAAATGCATACAGCTCGATATCTATACGCTGAGCGTATGCATGACGCCGACATCGATCTGCGACAGCTCCGCTGCCTCGTGGCCATCGTGGACGAGGGCACCTTCACCGACGCGGCCATCGCCCTCGGACTCTCCCAGGCCGCCGTCTCCCGCACCCTCGCCTCCCTCGAACGGGCCCTGGGCGTACGCCTGCTCAGACGCACCTCGCGCGAGGTGACCCCGACCGCGACCGGCCTGCGCGTGCTGGCGCAGGCCCGGCGGGTGCTCGCGGACGTGTCCGAGCTGGTCCGGGAGGCCACCTCGGGGCACGAGCGGGTGCGGATCGGGTACGCCTGGTCGGCGCTCGGCCGCCACACCGTGGCCTTCCAGCGGCGCTGGACCGCCGCACATCCCGGTACCGACCTGCACCTGGTGCGGGTCAACTCCCCGTCCGCGGGCCTCGCCGAAGGCGCCTGCGACCTCTCGGTCGTCCGCAGGCCGCTGGGCGACCGGCGCTTCGACACCGCCATCGTCGGCCTGGAACGGCGCCTGTGCGCACTCGCCGCCGACGACCCCCTGGCCAGGCGCCGCTCGGTCCGGCTCGCCGACCTCACCGGCCGCACCCTCTTCATCGACCGCCGTACCGGCACCGCCACCCCGGAGCTGTGGCCGCCCGACATCCGCCCGGCCGTCGAGGAGACGCACGACGTCGACGACTGGCTCACCGTCATCGCCGCCGGACGCGGCATCGGCGTGACCGCCGAGTCCACCGCGAACCAGTACCCGAGGCCCGGCATCGTCTACCGGCCGGTGCGCGACGCCGAGCCCGTCGCCGTACGTCTCGCCTGGTGGCGGGGCGATCCGCACCCGGCCCACCAGGCCGTGCTGGAACTCCTCACGGACCTCTACCGCACGGGCCGAGCGGCCGGCGAGGGATAGGCGCGAACAAAATTGTTGGCAATCTTGGTTGGCTGGATTTACGTTCTACGGGCACCCATTCAGGGAGGGCACAATGCCGAAGGAAGCCCGTCCGGCCACCGGAGAGCAGGCCAAACAGCATGCGCTCGCGCTGCTGCGGCAGGCGATCCTGCACGGCGAGATGGCGCCGGCCCAGCGGCTGGTGGAGAACGAACTCGCCGAGCAGTTCGGTGTGACACGGGCCGGCATCCGCGCGGCACTGATCGATCTGGAGGCCCAGGGACTGGTCGAACGGATCCGCAACCGCGGCTCGCGGGTGCGGGTGGTGACCGTGGAGGAAGCGGTCGCGATCACGGAGTGCCGCATGGTCCTGGAAGGACTGTGCGCGGCCAAGGCTGCCGTCGCGGCCAGTGACGAGCAGCTGACCGAGCTCTGCGACCTCGGCGCGGCGATGAGCAAGGCGGTCGCCGACGGCGAGCCGGTGACGTACTCCGAGCTCAACCACCGACTCCACGACCGGATCCGGGAGATCTCGAGGCAGCAGACCGCCGTCGAGCTGCTGGAGCGCCTGAACGCCCAACTGGTCCGGCACTGCTTCCAGTTGGCGCTCAGGCCGGGGTGTCCGCAGCAATCCCTGAACGAGCACCTGGCGATGATCGAGGCGATCAGGGCCAGGGACCCGCAGGCGGCCGAAGCGGCCGTCCGCGCCCACCTCGCCGGCGTGATCGACGCGCTCAGCGACTGACGCGCCGCGCGCGGGACGCGGGGGCGGGCGCGTACCCGTCCATCGAGGCGAGGGCACCGACAGGGGGACCACCCCCGGCGGTCGACCGCCTGAAAGGGAGATCCTTGCCATGACGCACGCCAACGCGCCGGCCACCCCACCACGTTCCACCCTCGTCGTCACCGCGCACGCCGGGGACTTCGTGTGGCGTGCGGGCGGAGCCATCGCCCTCGCCGCCTCCCGGGGCGAGAAGGCCACCATCGCCTGCCTGACCTCCGGCGAGCGCGGTGAGCGCCCCGGAGCCGGGTGCGGCACCCGCCCGTTTCATCCCTCGCCCGCCGGCTCCACGTCCAGCCCCGTGCACGCCAGCTGCCCGCCCACCTCGGCACACGCCTCCACGCCCCGGGGCGAACGGACGGCGAGCATCGGGCTGGCGTATCCGGCCGAGTCGTCCGCCGGATAGCTCGCCGACAGCAGGTCCTGCCCCGCCCGCACCGACACCTCCCGCGCCTGCGGGGAGTGCACGTGCACCTCCGACCACGCGGTGCCGCAGGCGGGCGAGTAGCGCAGGCGGACGTCGTACCCGGAGTCGCTGACCGCGCCCTTGGTCTGCGCGTCCCGGGCGCACACCGAGGCGTCGGGCAACTCGCCCCGGCAGGAGTGCGCGTGGCAGCGGGGCCCGGTCAGCAGGGTCTGCGCGGCGGGTGCGGGGGCGCCCGGCCGCCCGGCCACGGTGAGGGCGGCGGCCACCGCCGCGGCCGTAGCGAGCAGGGCGAGCGACAGCGGAAGCCACCGGGAGCGGGGCCGGCCCTCCTGCTCCGGCGGACTCGGCGCGGGTGGTTCCCCGGCCGCCTCCCACAGGGCCAGCACGGGAGCGGGATCGGCGCCGGCCAGCCGGCTGAGCGCCTCCACGGCCGGCCGCGGCGGCCGTTGGGTGCCGGTCAGATAGCGGTGCCAGGCCGACTTGCTGTAGGGGGTGCGTGCGGCCAGGGCCGCCAGGCTCAGTCCCGTACGGTCCCTCAGTTCGCGCAGTCTCACCACCAGCGGCTCGTCCGGTGTGGTCGATCCTTGGGGATGCCGCATGGTCCCTCGACTCCCATTCCGCTATGGGCGCTTTCGCCCCTGTTGTCGGAATGGCTTCCCTGGAGATCGGCCTCTGCAACACCTGGTGAGGTATGAGGACGGTGAAGCATGCAGGAGTCGAAGACCCGTTCGGGGAAGGGGAGTTCCCGAACGGGTCTTCGACTGTCAGGGTGTGTGGCGGTCGGCGGTGGTCAGCACCACGGGACGGCACGTCCGGTGCGGACGTAGCGGCCCGAGACATAGCCCCGGTGCTGGGGGAGCCGGTACCAGGTGTGGTTGCCGTACACCCCGGAGCCGTACGTCTTGCAGGTGAGCGTCAGCAGCCGGTGCGTGTGCCGGTGCCCGATCACCCGGTAGTAGGTGCCCGGGCCGGAGCGGACGTTCAGCCGGGCGCCGTGCGTGTGGACCCGACCGAGCAGGGGCAGGGTCCGGCGGTACGACATGCCCTGGGTGACGAAGTGGTGGACGCGACGGGAGCGGAGCCGGCGGTGGTGGACGCGGTGCGTGGACCGCTTGGCGTGGCGGGTGCGGTGCTTCGGGTGCTGCGCGGGGTGCTGGGCGGTCGCGGTGGGTACCGGGCGCGGGGTGGTCGCGGCGCTCGCGGGGGCGGCCCCGGCCGCCGCGGGCAGGAACGCGAGCACCGCGACCGTGGCCAGCAGGCCGCTCTTGAGAGTCCGTCGGATCATGGAAACCTCCGGCTGTCGATCTCGTGACCACGCATCGTGATCACATCGGCCAGCGTTTCCGTGACGGGCCGTCAGGATGCCGTCCCCGCGTCCCGTGGGACGCCGGGGACGTGCCCGGGGACGGACGCCGTCCCTGTGGCCCGGTCCATCTGGTCCTCGGCCGGGAGGCGTTCCACCGTCCTGTCCGTCTCCGTGGACGTCCGGGTGGCGTGCCCCGAGGGTGCACTCCTCGGCAACTTACTTAAGTTACGCAACAATATGGTAAACTCGCGGGTATGCCCACGGAACCGCTGCCCGACGTCCCTGCCGCTTCTCCCGAGGTCATCGACATCGAGCGTGCTCTGACGCGCGTCACCTACCTCAGTACCCGCGCCCGGCAGCACGACCGGCTGATGGCGCTGGCCGGTGTGCCGCTGGACCGGGCCGCGGTCGCGCTGCTGCGGCAGGTCGCCGACTCCGAGCCGCTCCGGCCGGGGGAGCTGGCGCAGCGACTGGGCGTGGAGGCCTCCCATGTGACACGGACCGTGCAGCAGCTGCAGCGGGCGGGCTACGTCACCCGCGTCCCCGACCCCGACGACCGCCGGGCCCAGCGGATCCAGCTCACCGACGCCGGCCAGGAGGCCGTGGAGCGGATCCGGGAGGCAGGCGCCCGCGGGATGCAGCTCGCCCTGGCCGACTGGCAGCCCGAGGAACTGCGGCAGCTGGCTGCGCTCTTCCATCGCATGGTCGACGACTTCCTCACGTACGCGGTCGACGACGAGTGGGGGCAGGAGGCGGACGCCCCCGCGGCGAAGGCCTGACGGCGGGGCCTTGGCTGCGACTGCCTGGCGGTGGTCGTCCGGCGGTGGCCATGTGGCGGCGTCGGTCTGGCGGTGGCCATGTGGCGGCGTTGGTCTGGCGGTGGTGGTCTGGCGGTGGCGGTCCGGCGACGGCCATGTGGCGGCGTTGGTCTGGCGGCGGCCACCTGACGGCATCGGCCCGACGGTGTCGGCTCAGCGGCGTCAGCTCAACGCCGGCGCGGGCGGCCCCGGTCGATTGTCCCGAAGTCGCTGCCCCGCTCGCTACCGTCCAGTAATATCCGGCGGCAGATCATCAGAGGAGGAACCGTGCCCCGGTCCGAACGCTCACCCCTGCTGCTGGCCGGTCTGCTGGCCACCGCCGGGGTCGCCCACTTCGCCGTCCCGCGGCAGTTCGACGCCATGATTCCCCGGATGCTGCCGGGCTCGCCCAGGGCGTGGACGTACGGCAGCGGGGTCGTGGAACTGGCGCTGGCGGCCGGCGTGGCCTCGCCCCGCACCCGCGCGGTGGCCGCCAAGGCCGCGGCCGCCTTCTTCGTGGGCGTCTTCCCCGCCCATGTGCAGATGGCCGTGGACTGGCGGCACCGGCCCGCACCGCAGCGGACCGCGGCCCTGGCCCGGATGCCCCTTCAGGTACCGCTGGTGCTGTGGGCCCGCGGGGTCGCCCGCAGCGGGGAGGGCCGGTCGTGACGCAGCGCATCGAGGTCGGGGACAAGGCCGAGGACTTTGCGCTGCCCGACGAGAGCGGCACCACCCGGCGGCTCACCGAACTGCTGGCCGACGGGCCGGTCGTGCTCTTCTTCTACCCCGCCGCCCTGACGCCCGGCTGCACTGCTGAGGCCTGCCACTTCCGCGACCTCGCCGCGGAATTCGCCGCCGCCGGTGCCCGCCCCGTCGGGATCAGCGGCGACAGCGTCGAACGGCAGCAGGAGTTCGCCGGACGGCACACCCTCGGCATGCCGCTGCTCTCCGACGCCGACGGGGCGGTCCGTGAGCGGTTCGGTGTCAAACGGGGCTTCACCCTCGCGCCCACCAAGCGGGTCACCTTCGTCATCGCGCAGGACCGCACGGTCCTGGAGATCGTCCGCAGCGAACTGCGCATGAACACCCACGCCGATCGGGCCCTGTCCGTACTGCGTACTCATCAGGGCTGAGCCGGGGCGCTTCCGCGCTTGATGCGCCGGAATATTCGGATCATCCTGGGGCATATGGAGCGTGTCGCGGCCGCGGCGATCATCGATGCCCAGGGCAGGCTGACCGGGTGGAGCGAGGGGGCGCGGCTGCTCACGGGGCACACGGCCGACGAGGTCGTCGGCCGGCCGGCGGGCAGCCTCCTCGCCGAGACCGTACCTCCTGGTGTCCTCGCGGCACGGACCGGCACCGTCGCACTGCGCCACCGCGACGGCCACCGGGTCGAGCTGGCCCTCACCGCCTGCCCGGTCCTCGGCCCGGGCGGCGAAGGGGCTGGATACGTGGTCACCGTCACCGCGCCCGGCGCCACCCTGGCCGACCATGCCTTCCAGCAGGCGTCCATGTCCATGTCGGTCTTCGACCTCCGGCAGCACTACCTGCGCGTCAACGACGCCGCCTGCCACGTGATGGGCGTGCCCGAGGAGGCGCTGGTCGGCCGGTTCTACCCCGAGACCGTGGCGGACGCCGAGCACAGCCGGGGCTTCCTGAGCCATCTGCGCCAGGTCGCCGAGACCGGCCGGCCGCTGCGCTACGAGAGCTTCACCGGCGCCCCCGCCCCCAACCGGGAGCACGCCTGGAGCATAGAGATGTGGCCCCTGCGGGACGACTCCGGCGAGCTGACCGCGGTCGCCCTGGCCGCGTTCGACAGCAGCGAGCAGTACTGGGCCCGGCGCCGTCTCGCCCTGCTGAACGAGGCGGCCACCGGCATCGGCACCACTCTGGACGTGGTGCGCACCGCCGAGGAGCTGGTCGAACTCCTCGTCCCGCAGTACGCCGACTTCGCCAGCGTCGACCTGCTGGACTGGGTCCTCGGGGCGGACGAGCCGCCGATGATCCCCGAAGGAGTTGTCACGCTGCGCCGCGTCGCCCACGGCTCCACCCGGGAGGGCAACCCCGGTACGGCCGTACACCTGGGCGCGACGGACGTCTACCCGCCGTCCTCACCGCCGGCCCGTGCCCTGCGCGAGGGCGCCGCGATGCTCAGCCAGGCCGGCGAACCCGAGTTCGTCCAGTGGCTCGCGGAGCGCAACGCGCGCTCGCCCGAGGGCCGCCCCTACCGGCAGGGCGTCCACTCCATGATCGCGGTGCCGCTGCGGGCCCGCGGCACCCCCCTGGGCGTCGCCGTGTGCGTGCGCATGGCCCACCCGGACGACTACGGCCCCGACGACGCCGTCTTCGCCGAGGAGCTCGCCAGCCGCGCCGCCGTCTGTATAGACAACGCCCGCCGCTTCGCCCGCGAACGCAGCACCGCCCACGCCCTCCAGCACAGCCTGCTGCCCAGGGGACTGCCCGGACAGGCCGCGGTCGAGGTGGCGCACCGGTACCTGCCGTGCGGATCGCTGGCGGGGATCGGCGGCGACTGGTTCGACGTCATCCCGCTCTCCGGCAGCCGGGTCGGGCTGGTCGTCGGCGACGTGGTCGGCCACGGCATCCAGTCCTCGGCCACCATGGGCCGGCTGCGCACGGCCGTACGCACCCTCGCCGACGTCGACCTGCCCCCGGACGAACTCCTCACCCACCTGGACGACCTGGTCACCCACCTGGGCTCCGACGACAGCGGCGAAGAGATCGCCGAACTCGGCGCCACCTGCCTCTACGCCGTCTACGACCCCGTCTCCCGCCGGCTCTCCCTGGCCGCCGCCGGCCACCCGGCCCCGGCCCTCGTGCTGCCCGGCACCACCCCCGAGTTCGTCCCCATGACCGCCGGGCCGCCCCTCGGGGTCGGCGGGCTGCCCTTCGAGGCGACGGAACTGGAACTGCCCGAGGGCTCGGTCGTCGCCCTCTACACCGACGGACTGATCGAGGACCGCGACCGGGACGTCGACCACGCCACCGAAGAACTGCGCCGCGCTCTCGGCGTACCCACCGACTCCCTGGAGACCCTCAGCGACAACGTGCTCAAGGCTGTCCTGCCCGAACAGCCCACCGACGACGTCGCCCTCCTCATGGTCCGCACCCGCGCCCTCGGCGCCGACCGCGTCGCTACCTGGGACGTACCGCCCGACCCGGCCGAAGTGGCCGCCTTCCGGCAGGCGGCCACCGAGCAACTGGCCACCTGGGGACTGGACGAGGCCTCCTTCGTCACCGAACTCGTCGTCAGCGAACTCGTCACCAACGCCATCCGCTACGGCGTCCCGCCCATCCAGCTGCGCCTGATCCGCGACCGCGCGCTCATCTGCGAGGTCTCCGACGGCAGTTCCACCTCACCGCACCTGCGCCGGGCACACGCCTTCGACGAGGGCGGCCGGGGACTGCTGCTGGTCGCCCAGCTCACCCAGCGCTGGGGCAGCCGGCAGACGGGCAGCGGCAAGACGATCTGGGCGGAACAGCCGCTGCCCGACGCATGATCACTGGTACGGGCAGCCCGGGTTCGGGGCGTCCTCCGAGAACGGCGAACCGTGCGGCAGCACATAGAGCGCTTCGAGGACGAGCGGGGTGTCGCCCAGGTTGCGGCCTATGTGGACGTGGTCGGGGCCGAACGTCTCCCGGATCGTCGTGCCCGTCCGGTACACGCCGTCCGAGCCGCAGGCGGAGTTGAAGTGGCTGAGGGTGCCCTGCTTCACGAAGGCGTACACCGGACCGTCGTGGTAGTGCCATCCGGTGCTCTGGCCGGGCGGGATCGTGATCTCCCGCAGCGTGTAGTCGGTGCCGCCGACGGTGGTCTGGCCGATGATCCGGGTCGTCACCCCTGGGCCCGCAGGGGTCGCCCCGGCGGCGGTGCAGGTGAGGAAGGCGGCGGCGGTCACCGTGCCGACGACGGCGGTGCGGAGTGCGGTACGCATGCGGGAGCCTCCAGGAACGCGAGCGGCCATCGCCGCGAACATAGAGGCAGAACAGGCGCGTTGGGGGCGGAACCCGGTGATCCGGTGTCACCCGGCCGCGCGCTCCCGCACCACGCCCTCGGGCTTCTTGTCCTCCCGCAGCGGCGAGGAACCGCGGATGGCGCAGCACCCCGTCCCCGATCCGCTCAGCGAACGCCATCTGTGCGACCAGCTCCGGCGCCTCGCGCACCGTACCGGTGAACGGAGACGTCTTGCGGCGCAGCAGCGCCCGCCCGTCGGCGCGCTTGGCGATCAGCCCCTCGCAGCTGCGCTCGCAGGACTCGGCCCAGCGGGGCAGGGCGTCCACGAGACCCGGCACCGCCGGTCACTCCTCGCCGTCGGCGGCCACCTGGGCGAGGGTGCGTCCGGTGCGGACCGAGCGGGCCCGGCGGGGGTCCGGGGTGCCGTGACCCGCTGCCCGGGCGGAGCCCTTGCGCACCAGCAGCCAGGCCTCCTCCTCGTCCTGGCTGCTGCGGAAGCGGGTGAGGGCGTACTCGCCGTGCAGCTTGGAGCCGTGCAGCCGGAAGGTGGCGTGCCCCTGCTCCAGGGACTCCGCGAAGCCGACCGGACGTCCCCTGCGATCATGGCTGAGGGGCTCGTACGTGCCGTGGTCCCACACGATCACGGTGCCGCCGCCATACTCGCCCTTCGGGATCACGCCCTCGAAGTCCTCGTACTCCAGCGGATGGTCCTCGGTGGGCACGGCCAGCCGCTTGTCCCCGGGGTCCGTGGACGGGCCCTTGGGGATGGACCAGGACTTCAGGACGTCCTCCACCTGGAGCCGGAAGTCGAAGTGCATCCGGCGCGCGTCGTGGATCTGCACCACGAACCGGGGCCCCTCGTCCGCGGACGCCGCCGCCTTCCCGGACGGCTCCCGGGTCCGCTCGAAATCGCGCTTGCCGCGGTAGGTCCGCAGCCGGTCCTCCGTCGCCACGTGCGGCTCCTTCCGTGCCTCCGCCCCACGCGCCCCCGGGTACCCCGATACGGGCCGCTCAGCTCGCCATGCCGTCCAGCTCGGCCACCGCGTCCTCGGGCAGGACCAGCGCGGCGGCGGCGATGTTCTCGCGCAGGTGCTCCGGGGACGAGGTGCCGGGGATGAGCGCGATGGTCGGCGAGCGGCGCAGCAGCCAGGCGAGGGCGACCTGCTGGGGCGAGGCGCCCAGCCGTGCGGCGGCCTTCGACAGCGTCTCGGACTGCAACGGGGTGAAACCGCCGAGCGGGAAGTACGGCACGAAGGCGATGTTCTGCGCCGCCGTCCGCTCCACCAGGGCGTCGTCCTGCCGGTCGGCCAGGTTGTACAGGTTCTGCACGGTGACCACGGGCGCGATCGCCCGGGCCTCCTCCAGCTGCGCGAGGGACGCGGCGCTGAGCCCCAGGTGCCGGACGAGCCCCCGCTGCCGCAGCTCCGCCAGGGCGCCGAACTGATCGGCGACGGAGTCCTCGTTCGGGGTGTCCAGGTCGCCCAGCCGCAGATTGACCACGTCCAGCGCCTGCACACCAAGGCTGCGCAGGTTGTCGTACACCTGCGCCTTCAGGTCCTCGGGGTGCCGGGAGACGATCCAGCTGCCGTCTGCTCCCCGCCGGGCGCCGACCTTGGTGACGAGGTGCAGGCCGTCCGGGTAGGGGTGCAGGGCCTCCCTGATGATCTCGTTGACGACCACCGGTCCGTAGAAGTCGGCGGTGTCGATATGGGTGATGCCCGCCTCCACCGCCGCGCGGAGCACCGCCACGGCCCGGGCCCGGTCCTTCGGCGGGCCGAACACGTGCGGCCCCGCCAACTGCATGGCGCCGTAGCCCATGCGGGTCAGGGTCAGGCCGTCCGCCGGGGTGACGGTGCCGCCGAGCTGTGCAGTCATGTCGTACCTCTCGTGATGTGCCGGGCCACCGGAACGTCCGGTGACCTGACTCCACCGTGCGCCGACCGCACCCCCGGCGGCAGTGCCCCCGCGTTCCTGGGAGTGACAGGGACAGTCACCGTCACCGCTACGGCCGTACGGTGGTGTCATGGACGGCACGAACGCGCTCGGTGAGTTCCTGCGCGCCCGCCGGGCTCAGGTCCGGCCCGAGGACGTGGGGCTGCCCGGCTCGGGCCTGCGCCGGGTGCCGGGGCTGCGCCGCGAGGAGGTCGCGATGCTCTCCGGCATCAGCTCCGACTACTACCTGCGCCTGGAGCAGGGCCGCGACCGCAACCCGTCCGCCCAGGTCCTCCAGGCCATCGCCCGCGTCCTGCGCCTGGACGCCGACGCCACCTCCTACCTCCTCGGCTTGGCCCAGGACCGCACCGCCGACGTGCGTCGCCCGTCCCACGCCGGGTCGGCGCACCACCGGGACCAGGTCCCGCCCAGCCTCCTCCAGCTCATCGACGGCTGGCCCCGCAACCCCGCCTACCTCCAGAACCGGTACACCGACTGCCTCGCCGCCAACGCCCTCGCCACGGCCCTCACCCCGAACTACACGCCCGGCGTCAACCTGCTGCGGGCCGTCTTCCTCGACCCCGCCGAGCGCGCACTGCGCCGGGACTGGGACGACCTCACCGAGGAGGGCGTGGCCACCCTGCGCGCGTACGCCGGGCCCGACACGGACGACCCGCGGCTGCGCGACCTGGTCGGCGATCTGTCCCTGCGCAGCGAACGCTTCAGCATCCTGTGGGCCCGGCACGACGTACGGCCCCGGCGCGGCCGGGTCAGCCACCTGAGCCACCCGCAGGTCGGCGACCTCGACCTGCACTCGGACAAACTCTCCGTGGACGGCACCGACGGACTCACCCTGGTCGTCTTCCACGCCGAGCCCGGCAGCCGCAGCGCCGAACTCCTCGACATCCTCGGCAGCCTCACCGCACCCCACTCGGACGCCCGGCAGGAACGAGTCGAGGAGGAGTAGCCCGCCCTTCCCCGGACCGTGTCGTCCACGCAGCCTCACGGATAGGGTGAGCAGTGATCAACCGGACGGGTGGGGACGAGGGCGGCGGACGGCATGGGCGGCGGCACGGACACGAACACCGGGAGCGGCGGACGGCCCACGTCACGGGACGTCGCCCGGCTCGCCGGCGTGTCCCACACCGCGGTGTCCTTCGTGTTCAACGGCCGCGCCGAGGGCAACCTCTCGCCCGCGACCCAGGAACGCATCCGGCAGGCGGCCGCCCAGCTCGGCTACCGGCCCGACCCCGTCGCCCGCGGCCTGCGCCGCCGCCGTACGGCCGTGATCGGACTGGTCACCGACGAGATCGCCTCGTCCCCGTTCGCCGGGCGACTGCTGCGCGGCGCGATGGAGACCGCCTGGGACAGCGACCATCTCGTGCTCACCGTCGACTCCGGCGGCGACCGGGCCAAGGAGGACGCGGCCGTCGCCGAACTCCTCGACCGACGCGTCGACGGCATCATCTACGCGGCCATGTCCCTGCGCCGGGTCCGCGTCCCCGAAGGGCTCCACCGCACCCACTCCGTGCTGGCCAACTGCCTGCCCGAGGACGACTCGCTGCCCGCCGTCATCCCCGCCGAGCGGGCCGGCGGCCGCACGGCCGCCCGGCTGCTGCTGGAGGCGGGCCACCACAGGATCGCGCTGGTCGGCGGGCACGACGACATCGCCTCCGTCGAGCGGCTGCGCGGCTTCCGGGACGCGCTGCGCGCCGAGGGCATCACCGTGCCCAAGGAGTGGGTGGTCCGCACCGGCGGCGAGATCACCAGCGGCCACGAGGGCGCCCGCCGTCTGTTCGACGGCACCGCACCGCACCGCCGGCCCACCGGGATCTTCTGCTACAACGACCGGGTCGCGGCAGGCGTCCTGCACGCCGCGACCCGGTTCGGCATCGCCGTACCCGAGGACCTGTCGGTCGTCGGCTACGACGACCAGGAACACATGGCCGCCTTTCTCACCCCGGCCCTCACCACGGTCGCGCTGCCGCACCGGGCGATGGGCGAGGCGGCGACCCGGCTGCTGCTCGACTCCATCGACACCGGCCGCACCCCGCCCGCCACCGTCCGCCGGCTGGCCTGCCCGGTCGTCAGCCGCGCTTCGGTGGGACCTGCTCCCACCCGCTGACCTCGGCCTCCCCGTCGACCACCAGCTCGGCGACATCGTCCGGGCCGCGGTACACGCGCTCGGTCACCATCGCCCGGTCCTCGACGAACAGTTCGAGCAGCGAGCCGTCCACGAGGACGCGGACCGTGAGCCGTGGCCCCGGCGGGAGGGGCACGGTGATCGGGGCCGAGCCCTCGGCGCCCGCCCGGGGCCAGCCGCTGCGGTCCAGCACGACCGTGCCCGCGTCCGGGGCCAGCCGGATCGTGAGCGCCCGCTCCGCCGTCCGCAGCAGGGTGACGGTCGTGCGGTCGCGTGCGGTGACGATCAGGTCGTAGGCCTCCGGAAGCAGCACCCGGCCCGGGCCTGTCGCGAACGGCTCGGGCGCGCGCAGGAGTTCCAGCTCCGGGGCGGGGGTGACACGCAGCGATCCGTCCGGATGGACGTCGACCACTCGGGGTGCGCTGAGCACACCCGCCCAGCCCGCCTGCCGGACAGCAGAGTCGGCCCGCGCCTCCCACGACCAGCCCCACATCAGGGCGCGATCGGGCTCCTGGAGGACCGCCGGGGCGTAGAAGTCCCGTCCGTGGTCGAGCCGGCCGCCGGTGCGCGGCGCCAACCGCAACTCGCCTTCCTCGCCGGTCTCCAGACGGCCCGTCAAGTACCCGGTGGTGCAGGGTTCCCCGTCCCACAGGGACACCACCAGGACGTGGTCGCCGCCGCGCGTCTCGTACAGCTGCGGGCACTCCCAGCCGACCGCCTTGTCGCCGAACGCGTCGGCGGCCACCGGGTCGTTGCCGTCCAGCAGCACTCCGGCGAAGCGCCACTCGGTCAGCTCGTCGCAGTCGTAGAGCAGGACCGACGCGGTGCCATCGGCGTGCCCGGCGCCGACGAGGGCCCAGCGGCGGCCGGCGTGGCGGAAGACGAAGGGGTCGCGGAACATCACCACGTCGTATCCGGCGGGCGGTCCCGCCACCACGGGAGTGGGCAGCGGGCGCCACCGCAGGAGCCGGTCGTCGTCCGGGTCCGCCGCCCGGGCCAGACAGATCGTGCCGAGACCGGTGTGGGCGTGATCCACTCCGGTGTAGACGGCGGTCGGCGTGCCCGCGTCGTCGACCACGCAGCCCGACCAGCAGCCCGCTTCGTCCGGGCCGCCGGGTGTCGGCGTGAGAGCGATCGGATGGTGCTCCCAGTGGACCAGATCGGCGCTGGAGGCGTGGCCCCAGTGGACGTTCGCGTGCACCGGTGCTGCTGGGTTGTGCTGGTAGAAGAGGTGGTGGCGGCCGCGCCAGCGGAAGGGCCCGTTGGGGTCGTTGATCCAGTGGGCCGGCGGGCGGACCCTGAAGCGCGGGGCGTGCGGGTCCGGGGCGGGAGCGGCGAGGCTCAACGGTTGACTCCTGCGGAGGTGATGCCCTCGCGCAGAGGGCGCTGGCCGACGAGGAACACGGCGACGGCGGGGAGCATCGAGAGGACGACACCGGCGAGGACCACCGAGATGGAGCCGGTGCCGAGGTTGCCCTGGAGGGAGACCAGACCCAGCGGGAGGGTGTAGTTCTGCCCGGAGGTCTCCAGGATCAGCGGGCGGAAGAACTCGTTCCAGTGGTAGTTGAAGGCCAGTACGCCGACGATCGCCAGGCCGGGAGTGGCCAGCGGCGCGTACACGGACCGGAAGATCCGCCAGGGCCCGGCGCCGTCCAGCATCGCCGCCTCGCCGAGGTCCTTCGGCATGCCGAGGAAGTACTGGCGCATCAGGAACGTGCCGAACGCGGTCGGGAACGCCGGAATGATCAGCCCGAGCAGTGTGTCGGTCAGACCCATCGACTTGAGCACCAGGAACACCGGAACGATCGTGACCTGCAAGGGGACCATCATGGTCGCCAGGACCAGACCGAACAGCGGCTTCTTGAAACGGAAGTCGAGCCGGGCGAACGCGTAGCCCGCAAGGCCCGCCGTGATCATCTGGCCGACCGCGATCAAGGCGGTCACCAGGGTCGAGTTGAGGGCGAGCAGCCAGACGTCGATCTGGTCGAACACCCCGTGGTAGGCGGCGGTGCTCGGATGGGTCGGAATGATCTGCGGCGGCAGGTTGAACGAGTCCGCCGGAGTGCGCAGCGAAGTGGAGACGGTCCAGATGACCGGGCCGAGGGTCAGCAGCGCGCACACGGCCAGGCCGGCGATCCGCGCCCACGGCCCGAGCGAGTACCGGGCACGGCTGAGGGACAGGGTTGCTTGGCTCAAGGGACTCACCCGGCTCACTGGTAGTGGACGAAACGCCGGCTGAGCCGGAACTGGACGGCGGTCACCGCCATGATCAGCACGAACAGCAGCACGCCCACCGCGGACGCCTCACCGAAGCGCAGCTGCTCGAAGGCCCTCTCGTAGATGACCATCACCACCGTGCGGGTGGAGTCGCCGGGACCGCCGTCGGTGAGCACGTACGGCTGCTCGAAGACCTGGAGCGCGTTGATGATGCCGACCACCGAGGCCACCAGCAGGGTGGGGGAGAGCAGCGGCAGCGTGATGGACAGGTGCTTGCGCAGCCCGGTCGCGCCGTCGAGGGCGGCGGCCTCGTGGATCTCCTTCGGGATGTTGTTCAGCCCGCCCACGAACAGCAGGAACGAGAAACCGAACTGCTGCCACACGTACACGATGATCACCGTGGCCAGCGCGCCGTGCTCGGACGTCAGCCAGGGCACGGGAGCGATCCCGAACCACCCGATCAGCCAGTTGATCACTCCGAAGTCCTGGTTGAACAGGTACTTCATCACGACCGAGATGGACGCGGCCGACAGCACCAGCGGGAAGAAGAACGCCGAACGGAACACCGAGCGCAGCCAAGTCGGCATCCGCCCGTTCAGGGTGAGCGCGAGCGCCAGAGCGATCAGGAGCTGCGCGGCGACCGCGAAGACCATGAAGACGAGCGTGTTGCGAAAGGAGACCAGCACGGTCGAATCCGTGAACACCTCACGGTAGTTGGCCGTTCCGGCGAAGCCGGGCGAGTCGATCACGTTCCAGTGGAAGAGGCTCAGCACGACCGAGCCGATGATCGGTACGACCGTGAAGACGACGATGCCGACCACCGTGGGCGCCAGGAACAGCGCGGCCAGCAGCCGAGTCCCGCGTTCGCGCGCCGAGGGCCGCTCCGCGACCGTGCCCGGAGCGGACGCGGCCCGTGGCCGCACAGCGGATACCTGAGTGTTCGTCATACATCACGCTCCATGGCCTTCTCCAGATCGCCCTGCATCCGGCGCAGCGCGGGCCCGACCGAGCGCGGGCTCGCCAGGGCCGTCCCGGTGTGCTTGAGCAGCACCTGCGTCACCTCGGCGACCTGCGGTGGGGCGGGAATCGGCCCGGTGTCGGGGAACGTGTCGAGGGTGTCGTAGAAGACCCGCCAGTGGGCCGGGCCGGTCTCCTGGTAGCGGGCCCCGGTCAGCATGGAACGGCGGGCCGGGGTGGTCTGGTTCGTGGTGAACAGCCGGGTCAGGGTGTCCCGGCGAGCCGAGTACTTGATGAATTCCCAGGCCGCGTCCTGCTTCTTCGACGTGCGCAGCAACGCGTATCCCGCCGCGCCGAACTGGTGGCGCCGGGTGCGCCAGCGGGGGAAGTACTGCACGTCGAAACCGTCGTCCCGCAGGCCCGCCAGGTGCAGACCGCCCGCCCAGAAGCCGCCGGCCGGCGTGACCCCGACCCGGCCGGTGGAGAAGACCCCGATGAGGTTCTGGCCGTTGCCGCCCTCGGGGCGGGTGCACAGGTCCTCCTGGATGAGCGAGGCCAGATAGTCGTACGCCTCCGCCACCCGGTCGGCGGTGGCCTGCGGGGTCGTCCAGCGGAAGCCGCCCCCGCGTCCCTGCCGCTGCGCCGCCGGATAGAAGGAGTCCCACAGCCAGGCACCCCCGGGCGCCTTGGACTCGGCCAGCAGGTTGGTGCCGTTCGCGAACAGCCAGGGCACCACCCCGCCCCACAGCCGGTTGGTCCAGAAGTACGGCGTGAAGTGGGAGTCGCCGGCCTTCTTCATGCGGCGCAGCAGGGCCGTGAAGTCGTCGCGGGTCCAGTCGGCCGCCGGGAAGTCGGCGCCCGCCCGCTTGAGCACCTGCGTGTTGAGGTACATGTCGGCCGCGTTGAACTCGATCGGCAGCTGGTACAGGCTGCCCTCGTACATCATCGACTCCACCAGCGAGGGGTGGACGTCGGCGAAGTACTCCTTCAGCTCCGCGGCGTCCCGCTTCGCCCAGCGGTCCAGCGGCACACCGAGGTGCCGCGCGAACAACTGCACGCCCTCGGTGGCCACATAGACCAGGTCGGGCGCGGTGCCCGCCGCGATCTGGGTGAGGATCTTGGCGAAGAAGTCCGACCAGTCGACGGCCTGGACCGCGTTGATCCGGACCCTGATGTCGGGATGCAGCTTCCGGAAGCCCTCGACGAGGGCGCGGATCCCGTCCGGGGAGAACGCGGAACCCAGGGTCGCGACGACGAGCGAGCCGTCGTTGCGGCCCGGGATGTCGTTCCCGGTGAGCCGGTCCCAGCTCGCGGCGGTACCGGCCAGCGCGGCGGCTCCCGCGCCGTACGACCCGTACCGCAGCAGCGCGCGGCGGGAGAGGTGCGAGTCGGTCATCAACATGCCTAACTCGTGTTAGTAAGGTGTGATGCCCAGATGATGAGAAGCGGGTCACAGCGCTGTCAAGGTGCGCGAACGCTTGACCTTTAACGAGTTAGGTCTACAGTCCTGGTTTCACGTGAGCCGCCGTTCGTTGTGAAAGGGACGATGTGATGGATGGGTTGACCAGGAGAGCCCTGTTCGCCGGATCCGCGGTGGGTGCCACCGCCGCACTGCTGCCCGCGGCGCCCGCCGCCGCGCAGCCGAAGCCGAAGTCCGCGGGCAGCTGCGTGAGTTACCGCGCCGCTTACCACTTCACCGTCCCCGGCCAGTGGAAGAACGACCCCCAGCGCCCGGTCTGGATCGACGGCGAGTACCGGTACTACTACCTCTACAACGCCGACTACCTCGCCGGCGGCGAAGTGGGCACCGCCTGGCGCCTGGCCACCAGCACCGACCTGGTCTCCTTCACCGACCGGGGCATCGCCGTGCCCAAGGACACCACGGTCAACGGCGACGTGTGGTCGGGCTCGGCCGTGGTCGACACCGGCAACACGGCGGGCTTCGGGGCGGGTTCGGTGATCGCCGTCGTCACGATGTCACCCGGCGGCGGCACCGGCCACCAGGAGCAGTTCCTGTACTACTCCACCGACGGCGGCCGCACGTTCACCAACCACGGCACCGACCCCGTCCTGCCCAACCCGGGCGTGGCCGACTTCCGCGACCCCAAGGTGATCCGCGACGAGGACGACGACCGCTGGGTGATGGCCCTGGCCGAGCACAACAAGATCGGCTTCTATCACTCGGCGGACCTGAAGTCCTGGACGTACGCGGGCGGTTTCGTCAAGGACGGCATCGGCGTGCTGGAGTGCCCCGACCTGTTCCGCCTCACCGCCGACGACGGCACCGCGAAGTGGGTGCTGGGCGCGAGCGCCGACGGCACCGCCTCCGGACTGCCCCCCACGTACGCGTACTGGACCGGTTCCTTCGACGCCGGCGCGTTCACCGCCGACTCGGCCGATCCGCAGTGGCTCGACCACGGCTGGGACTGGTATGCGGCGGTCACCTTCGACAAGCGGGACGCGGCGGGCTCGGTGGATCCCGCCGCACGGTACGCCCTCGGCTGGCTGAACAACTGGGCCTACGCCCAGACCACCCCCACCATCGACGCCGACGGCTTCAACGGCACCGACTCCGTCGTCCGCGAGGTCACACTCAAGAAGTCCTCCTCCGGCGCCTACTACCTCGCCTCGCAGCCGGTCGCCGCACTCGACGCGTACGTCTCCCGCACGCTCGACCTCGGCGACCTCACCGTCGACGGCTCCCGCCTCCTCGACTACAGGGGCATCTCCTACGAGCTGACGACCGAGATCACCTGGTCGCAACTCACCGGCGCAGGAGCCCAGTTGCGCCGCTCACCGGACGGCGGACGGCACATCGACGCCGGTGTCTACCGCGACTACGCCTTCCTCAACCGGCGCGGCACCGTCAATCCCGACACCAGCGGCACCCGGCAGGAGAGCCACTCGCCGTTCGACCCCTCCGCGGGGCGGGTGCGGCTGCGCATCCTCGTCGACCGCACGTCCGTCGAGATGTTCGTCGACGACGGCCGGTACGTGCACTCCACCGAGGTGTTCCCGTACCTGGTGGACGACCGGCTGGCCCTGTTCTCCATCGACGGTACGGCGGTCTTCCGGAACACCGTGATCCGGGAGTTCTCGGCCGGCTGAAGCCGCTGGACCGTCAGCGGGGGATCAGGAGTGCATCAGCCCGGCCCGCCACCATGGACGGCACCCTTGCAGCCCACCGGAGGACCAGCCATGTCCGAAGGCTCAGCCGAGCTCGCCGAGTGGCCGATGGCGCGCTCCTGCCCCTTCTCCCCACCGGACCAGTACGCCCAACTGCGCGAACAGCCCCCCGTGAAGGTGCGCATCCGAGGGGGAGAGGCGTGGCTGGTCACCCGCCACGACCACGCCCGTCTGGTGCTGAACGACCCCAGGTTCAGCGCCGACGACCAGCACCCCGGCTTCCCGATACGGGTCCAACTGCCGCCCGCTCCCCGGATGATGTCCTTCAACCGGATGGACGATCCGGACCACGAGCGGCTGCGCCGGATGGGCACCACCGAGTTCACCGCCCGCCGCACCCGCGCGCTGCGGCCCTGGGTCGAGGAGGTCGTCGGCCGGCTCCTCGACGCTCTGGAGCAGGGACCCAACCCGGTCGACCTGGTGCACAACTTCTCGCTCCGGCTCCCCTCCCTGGTCATCGGCCGCCTCCTCGGCGTGGCCGAAGGGGACGAGGCCGCCCTGGCCGAACAGACCGAGACCGTGCTGTCGCAGGAGGCCGAGCCGCAGAAGATCTATGACGCCTTCGTCGGGATGACCGAGTACCTGGACCGCCTCGCCACCGACCGGGAAGGCGCCCCGCGCGACGACCTGGTCAGCCGGCTCGCCACCAAGTACGTGGCGACCGGAGAGCTCTCCCACGAGGATCTGGTGGCGATGGCCCGGATGTTCCTCGTCGCGGGACACGAGACCACCGCGCACCAGATCAGTCTGAGCGTGCTCAGCCTGCTGTGCGCACCGGACCAGCTGGCCGAACTCCGCGAGAGGCCCGAGCTGTTCCCGTCCGCCGTCGAGGAACTGCTGCGCTACTGGTCCATCCCGCAGGACAACCAGGCCAGAGCCGCCGCCGTCGACGTACACCTGGACGGGGCGGACATCCGCAAGGGCGACGGTGTGATCGTCGCGATCCCCGGTGCCAACCACGACGAGGCGGTCTTCCCCGGCGCGGGCACGGTCGACATCCACCGTGACGCGCGGCGCCACGTCGCCTTCGGCCACGGCAAGCACCTCTGCCTGGGCGCCCCGCTGGCCCGGATGGAGCTCGAGATCGCCCTGCACTCCCTGTTCTCCCGCTTCCCCACCCTGCGCCTCGCCGTGGACCCGCGGCAGGTCGCCTTCCGGGAGAACTCCATCGTGTACGGCATCAGGGAACTGCCCGTCGCCTGGTAGCCCACCGGGCTCACGGTGGCGCATCAGCGGCTGGAGGAAGGTGAGCGTCATGACAGGAGCGTCCGAAGACGGTACGTGGTCAGACACCGGGACCGCTGCCGGTCCGGCCGAGCCGCTGACCCGGCGGCCGGCCGCAGCGGACCCGCCCGGCCGGCTCCCCCTGCTGCTCGACCTGGTGATCCGCCAGGTGCGGGAGATCCTGGGCCAGGTGGCGCCCGAGGAGATCCACGGGCACGAGACGTTCCGTGACCTCGGTCTCGGCTCGCTCACCGGCGTGGAACTGCGCAGGCGGCTGGGCGAGGAGACTGGTCTGCAGCTCTCCTCCACCGCGGTCTTCGACCACCCGACCCCGGACGACCTCGCGGCACACCTGCTGACGGAACTCCTCGGCCAGGGGCCGAAACCGGCGCCCGCGGCCGCCGCACCGGTGCCGGCGCCGGGGGCGGGAGGGGACGAGCCGATCGCGATCGTCTCGATGGCGTGCCGTTTCCCCGGTGGCGTCGAGTCCCCCGAACAGCTGTGGCGGCTGGTCGTCGACGGCGTGGACGCGGTATCCGGATTCCCCACCGGACGCGGCTGGGACCTGGAGGAGCTGGCGGGCGCGGGCCCGGACCGGCCCGGGCGCAGCCACACCCGCGAGGGCGGCTTCCTGTACGAGGCGGACCGGTTCGACGCCGCCTTCTTCGGCATTTCGCCGCGCGAGGCGCTGGCGATGGACCCGCAGCAACGGCTCGTGCTCGAGGCGTCCTGGGAGGCGCTGGAGCGGGCCGGCATCGCCCCGGCGACGCTGCGCGGCAGCCGGACGGGCACCTTCGTCGGCTGCGCGCACACCGACTACGGTACCGATCTGGGCCGGGCGCCCGAGGGCATGGAGGGACATCTGGTGACGGGCGGCGCCGCGAGCGTGCTGTCCGGCCGGGTCGCCTACACCCTCGGCCTCGAAGGCCCCGCCGTCACCGTGGACACGGCCTGCTCCTCGTCGCTCGTCTCGCTGCACCTGGCCGCGCAGTCGCTGCGGGCCGGGGAGAGCACGCTGGCGCTGGCCGCCGGAGTCACCGTGATGGCCACGTCCGGCGGGTTCATCGGGATGAGCCGTCAGGGAGCACTCGCCGAGGACGGCCGCTCCAAGGCCTTCTCGGCGGACGCCGACGGCATGGGCATGAGCGAGGGCGTCGGCGTGCTGCTCCTGGAGCGGCTCTCGGACGCCCGTACCCACGGCCATCCGGTCCTCGCGCTCGTACGGTCGTCCGCCGTCAACCAGGACGGCGCGAGCAACGGGCTGACCGCACCCCGGGGCGTGGCACAGGAACAGGTGATCCGCCAGGCGCTCGCCGCGGCGGGCCTCGCGCCCGGCGAGGTGGACGCCGTGGAGGCACACGGCACGGGCACCCCGCTGGGCGATCCCATCGAGGTGCGCGCCCTGCAACGGACCTACGGGCGGGAGCGCCCCGCCGACCGGCCGCTCTGGCTGGGTTCGGTGAAGTCGAACATCGGCCACACCGCCGGGGCCGCGGGCGCCGCCGGGGTCATCAAGACGGTGCTCGCGCTGCGCCACGGCGTGCTTCCCCGCACCCTGCACGCGGACCGGCGCTCCGCCGAGATCGACTGGACGGCGGGCGCGGTCGACCTGCTCACCGAGGAGCGGCCCTGGCCCGAGACGGGGCGCCCGCGCCGGGCCGGGGTGTCGTCGTTCGGCATCAGCGGTACGAA
The DNA here is from genome assembly GCF_001513965.1 of Streptomyces cellostaticus. GTDB lineage: Bacteria > Actinomycetota > Actinomycetes > Streptomycetales > Streptomycetaceae > Streptomyces > Streptomyces cellostaticus. The sequence continues at coordinate 24,834 of NZ_KQ948022.1, forward strand.
CGCGCACGTCATCCTGGAGCAGGCCGGCACCGGGGACACGTATGGCACCGAGGCCCCGGATACGCACGTCGCCGACGGCGGCCCCGTGGTGTGGGTGGTGTCCGGGCGCGGTTCCGGAGCGCTGCGCGCACAGGCCGCACGCCTGCGGGAGTACGTGCGGGCGCGGCCCCGGCTGCGGCCGGTGGACGTCGGGTACTCGCTCGCGACAGGCCGTTCGGCCTTCGAGGACCGGGCCGCGATCGTGGCCCCGGACCGTGCCGGGCTGCTGCGCGGGCTCGACGCCCTCGCCGCCGGTGAGGGCGCGGCGGAGCTCACCGAAGGGGTGGTGAACCGGACCGGCAACACCGTCTTCGTCTTTCCCGGGCAGGGCTCCCAATGGGCGGGCATGGCAGCGGAGCTGCTGGACTCCTCCACCGTCTTCGCACGCCGGCTGGAGGAGTGCGACCAGGCCCTCGCACCGTATGTGGACCACGCGGTGCGGGACGTACTGCGCCAGGCTCCCGGAGCGCCCTCCCTGGAACGGGTGGACGTCGTGCAACCGGTGCTGTTCGCCGTCATGGTGTCCCTCGCCGAACTGTGGCGTTCCGTCGGAGTGGTGCCCGACGCCGTGCTGGGCCACTCGCAGGGCGAGATCGCCGCGGCCTGTGTGGCCGGGGCGCTGTCCCTTGCGGACGCGGCACGGGTCGTCGCCCTGCGCAGCCGGGCGCTGGTGGACGCAGCGGGCAACGGCGGCATGCTCTCCGTGGGCCTGCCCGCCGACGATGTGCGCGGCGAACTGCCCCGCTGGCAGGGGAGGTTGTCCGTCGCGGCCGTCAACGGGCCGGCCTCCGTCGTCGTCGCGGGCGAGGACACCGCCCTCGACGCGTACGCGGCCCGGTGCGCGGAACGCGGGCTGCGGGTCCGCCGGATCGCCGTGGACTACGCCTCGCACTGCGCCCAGGTGGAGCCCCTGCGCGAGCGATTGCTCGCCGAGCTGGCGGACCTCGCGCCGGGCGCCGCCCACACCGCGTTCTACTCGTCGGTGACCGGCGAGCTGATCGACACCACGGGTCTGGACGCCGGCTACTGGTACCGCAACCTGCGCAGCACCGTGGAGTTCGAACGCGCCACCCGCTCCCTGCTCGCCGCGGGCCACCGGCTCTTCATCGAGGTCAGCCCGCATCCGGTGGTCACCCTGGGAATCGAGGAGACCGTCGCGTCCCTCGGCGACACCTCCTTGGGCCGGGCCGCGGTGGTGGGCACGCTGCGCCGTGACGACGGGGGCGCCGGCCGGTTCCACAGGTCACTGGCCGACGCGCAGGTCAACGGCGCCACCCCCGACTGGGAGGCCGTGTTCGCCGACCGGGGCGCGCGGCGCGTCGACCTGCCCACCTACGCCTTCCAGCGGCAGAGCTACTGGCTCCCGCCCGTCGCCGGCCACTACACCGGCCTCACCTCGGCCGGTCTCGAGGCCGCCGGACACCCCTTGCTGACCGCCGCCGTCGGCCTCGTGCAGTCGGGCGGGCTGCTGTTCACCGGGCGGCTGTCCCGGCGTGCCCAGCCCTGGCTCGCCGAGCACGAGGCCGGCGGCAGGGCCGTGCTGCCCGGGGCCGCCTTCGTGGACCTCGCTCTGTATGCGGCCGCCCGCTCCGGCTGCGGCGGTGTACGGGAGTTGGTGCTGGAGGCTCCCCTGGAGCTTCCTGCGGACGGCGCCGTACAGGTACAGCTTGCGGTGGGCGCGCCCGCCGCCGACGGCGTACGGCCGCTGGACGTGTACGGCCGGCGCGCCGATGCCGGCCCCGCAGAACCCTGGGGCCGGTACGTCACCGGCACCCTCGGCACACCGGGCACGGCCGGCGCCCAGGCCACGGGCACGTGGCCGCCCGAGGGCGCCGAGCCCCTCGCACTCGACGGCCTGGACGACCGCTTCGCCGACGCGGGCGTCCGCTACGGCCCCTCCTTCCGGGGCCTGCGGTCGGTGTGGCGGCGCGGCGACGACGAACTGTTCGCCGAGGTCGCCCTGCCGCTGCCCCGGCGCTCCGAGGCAGGCCGCTTCGGACTGCACCCGGCGCTCCTGGACGCGGCACTGCAACCGCTGGCCCTGGCCCTGGACGGCTCCGGCGAGGGGGCGCAACGCCCCTTCTCCTGGCACGACATCACGCTGCACGCCCCCGGACGCACCGCCGTACGGGCCGCGCTGCGCCGCACCGGCGCCGACCGGATCGCCGTGGAACTGACCGACGAGGACGGGCGGCCGGTCGCCGTACTCGGATCCCTGGTGCTGCGGACACAGACGGCCACCCCGGGCTCGGCGGACCTCGTGCCCGCCGTACGACTTCCCTCAGGCACCGAGCCGTTCGGCGGGGCCGGATCCTTCCCCGCCGTACCTGACGGCGGCGGGCGGTGGACGGAGCGGCTGGCCGGTCTGGACGAGGCCGAACAGGTACGGCTGTTGCAGGAACTCGTACGCACCCAGGCCGCTGCGGTGCTGGGCCATCCGGACAAGAACGCCGTCCTGGCGGACCGCGCGTTCCGCGACATCGGCTTCGAGTCGCAGACGGCGGTCGAACTGTGCAACCGGCTCAACTCCGCGACCGGCGTGCGCCTGCCCGCCGTCTCCGTCTTCGACCATCCCACCCCCGGGCTGCTCGCCCGTCGGCTGCGGCAGGAGCTGTCGGTGAGGGGCGGTGCGGCGGCCGCAGAACCACTGTTCGACCGGCTGGACGCCCTGGAGGCCGCGCTCGGCGCCGCCGACACCGACACGCTCACCCGGGCCACGGCACGCCTGCACGCGCTGCTGTGGAAGCTCGAGGACACGACGACGGACTCCGCGCCGTCGGCATCCCACGCCCACGAGGGCGGCGAGGCCGGGACCGAGGACCTCTCCGCGGTCTCGGACCTGGAGATGTTCGCCCTCATCGACAAGGAGTTCGGCCCGGCGTGACCCGCCGCCCGCCGCTCCCGCCCCACCGCCGTCACGAACCCTGCCCGGCCCGCCGCCCGTACCCCCACTGCTGAGGACTGGAACCGAGATGGACACTGACGAACGGATGCGCGGCTATCTCGAGCGGATGGTCGGTGAGGTACGGCGCTCGCAGCGCCTGCTCGCCGAGGCCGAGGCCAAGGCCCACGAGCCGATCGCGATCGTGGCGATGAGCTGCCGGTACCCCGGCGGCATCCGGTCCCCCGAGGACCTGTGGCGGTTCATCGCGGCCGACGGCGACGCCGTCAGCGGATTCCCGGTCGGGCGCGGCTGGGACACCGCGAAACTGTACGACCCGAACCCGGACCACCCCGGCACGACCTATGTCCGCGAGGGCGGCTTCCTGCACGACGCGGAGGAGTTCGACGCCGAGTTCTTCGGCATCTCGCCGCGTGAGGCCCTGGCCATGGACCCGCAGCAGCGGATCCTGCTGGAGACGGCGTGGGAGGCGTTCGAGCGGGCGCGGATCGATCCGGCCACCCTGCGGTCCACTCCCACCGGTGTCTTCGTCGGCTGCAACGGCCAGGACTACGCGGCCCGGCTGACCCGGACCCCGCCGGCCGCCGAAGGACTGCTGGCCACCGGAAACGTCGCGAGCGTCATGTCCGGGCGGATCGCCTACACCTTCGGCTTCGAGGGACCGGCCGTGACGCTGGACACCGCGTGCTCCTCGTCGCTGGTGGCGCTGCACCTCGCCGTTCAGGCGCTGCGCCGGGGCGAGTGCACGCTGGCGCTGGCGGGCGGCGTCACGGTGATGTCGTCGCCGGTGTCGTTCGTGGAGTTCAGCCGGCAGCGGGCGCTGGCCCGGGGCGGCCGGTGCCGGCCGTTCGCCGAGGGCGCCGACGGGATGTCGCTGGCCGAGGGCGTGGGCCTGCTGGTCCTGGAGCGGCTGTCCGACGCCCGGCGGGCCGGACACCGCGTCCTCGCCGTGGTGCGCGGCTCGGCCGTCAACCAGGACGGCGCGAGCAACGGGCTCTCCGCTCCCAACGGCCCCGCACAGCAACGGGTGATCGCCCAGGCCCTGGCCGACGCGCGGCTCGCGCCCGAGCAGGTGGACGCGGTGGAGGCGCACGGCACCGGAACCGCCCTCGGCGACCCGATCGAGGCCCAGGCACTGCTGTCCGCGTACGGGCAGGGCCGGCCCGCGGGCCGCCCGCTGTGGCTGGGCTCGGTGAAGGGCAACATCGGTCACACCCAGGCCGCTGCCGGGGTGGCCGGCGTCATCAAGATCGTCGAGGCGCTCGGACACGGGGTGCTGCCGCCCGGCCGCGAGGTCGCGCAGCCCTCCACGAAGGTGGACTGGTCGTCCGGCACGGTGCGCCTTGCGGCACAGGCCGAGCCGTGGGAGACGGCCGGGGCGCCGCGGCGGGCGGGCGTGTCCTCGTTCGGCATCAGCGGCACCAACGCACACGTGATCATCGAGGAGTGGGCGGAGAGGGCAGAGCGGGAGCAGGCGGAGCGGCCGGGCCCGGCGGCGAGCGTGGGGGCCGGCCCGGGATCTGGTTCCGGGGCGGGCCTGGCCGAAGTGGAGGGCGCTTCCCAGCCGGGCCAGGCAGGAGGGGAGCGCGGTCCTGGGCCGGGGGAGAAGGAGAGCGAGCCGCCCACTCTCGTACACCGCGAGCCCGCCGGCCGCGTTCACCGGGAGTCAGCCGGCCTCGTTCACCGTGAGCCGACCGGAGCTGTCCAGTCCGAGGGGGTCGTCCCCGTCCAGGCCGAGCCGGCCGGATCCGTACAGCCAGAGGCGGCCGGATCCGTCCAGTGCTGGTCGCTCTCCGCGCTGAACGAGGTCGCGCTGCGCGCCCAGGCCGAGCGGCTGCGTGCGCAGGTCGTGGCGCGGCCCGCGGAGGATCCCGCGGCTGTCGCCCAGGCGCTGGCGACGACCCGCACCGCCTTCCCGCACCGGGCCGCGGTGGTGTCGGGCGACCGGGCCGGCTTCCTGGCCGGGCTGGACGCGCTGGCCGACGGACGTCAGGCGCCGGGGCTGGTGCGCGGCACGGCGGTCGCCGACGCCAAGGTGGCCTTCGTCTTCCCGGGGCAGGGCGCCCAGTTGGCGGCGACGGGGCTCGAACTGCTGGACTCGGCACCGGTGTTCCGCGCCGAGATCGAGAAGTGCGAGGCCGCGCTCGCGCCCCACGTGGACTGGTCGCTGACCGACGTGCTGCGCGGCGCGCCGGGGACACCGCCGCTGGGCGGGACGAGCGTGGTGCAGCCGGTGATGTTCGCCGTCAATGTGGCGCTGGCGGCGCTGTGGCGTTCGTACGGGGTGGAGCCGGACGCGGTGACCGGGTCCAGCCAGGGCGAGGTGGCCGCCGCGTACGTGGCCGGCGCCCTCACCCTGGACGACGCGGCGCGGATCATCGCGCTGCGCAGCCGCGCGGCCGCGGGCATCGTGACCGACCGAGGCGCGATGCTCTCCGTCTCGCTCCGCCGCGAGCAGCTGGAAAGCCGCCTGGAGCGGTGGGGCTCACGCCTGTGCGTCGCCGCGTACAACGGCCCCACGTCGCACGTCGTCGCCGGTGACGAGGACGCGGTGGAGGAGCTGCGGACGGCGCTGGAGGCGGACGGGGTCCGGGTGCGCCGGATCACCGCGACCTTCGCGTCCCACTCCCGGCACGTGGAACCGATCGAGGAACGGCTGCTGCGCGACCTGTCCGGCCTCACCGGGCGACGGTCCGAGGTGCCGTTCCACTCCACCGTGAGTGCCGGACCGTTCGACACCCGTGGGCTGGACGCCGCGTACTGGTACCGCAACCTGCGCCGGCCCGTCGAGCTGGAGCGGACGGTACGCGGCCTGCTGGAGCAGGGCTTCACCCACTTCGTCGAGGTGAGTACGCACCCCGCGCTCGCGTTCGCGCTGCGCGAGACGTTCGAGGGTGCCGCCCGTCCGGACGCCTCGGCCGTGCCGTCGCTGCTGCGCGACGAGGGCGGACTGCGGCGCTTCGTCACCTCGGTCGCGGAACTGCACGTAGCCGGCGGCCCCGTGGACTGGGCGAAGCCCGCAGAGGGCCGTCCGGCGGACGCGGTGGATCTGCCCACCTACGCCTTCCAGCGCAGCCGGTACTGGCTGGAGGACGCCGTCGACGAGGCCGGCCGGGCGGGCGGCTCACCGGCCGAGGCGGAGTTCTGGCAGGCCGTCGAGCAGGGTGACGTCGCCGCGCTCGCCGAGCTGGTACGGGCGGACGGCCTGGACGACGCCACGCCGCTGAGCGACCTGCTGCCGGCCCTCACCTCATGGCGGCAGCGGTCCCGCGAGGAGATCCCGCTGGACGACTGGCACTACCGCATCACCTGGATGCCGCTTCCCGGGCCGGCCCCGGGGGCGGCGGCCGGCACCTGGCTGCTCGCGGTCCCGGCCGGGGCCGGCGCCGAGGAGACCGCCGGGCGGGTGGCGCGGGAACTCACCGAGCGCGGCGGTCGCGTGGTCCGCTGCGACGTCGACACCCTGCACGGCGACCGTACCGCCCTCGCGGCCCGGTTGAGCGACGCGCTGGCGGGGGAGCCCGCCGCGCGCGGCCTGGTCTCCCTGCTCGGGCTCGACGAGCGCCCGCACCCCGGTCACCCCGCCGCCCCGGCCGGCGCGGCGGCCACGCTGACGCTGCTGCACGCGACGCTCGACGCCGAACTGGCCCTCCCGCTCCACCTGGTGACGCGCGGCGCGGTCTCGGTCGCCGACACCGATCCGCTGACCAACCCGGCGCAGGCCATGGTCTGGGGCATGGGGCGGGTCATCGCCCTGGAGCACCCCGACCGCTGGGGTGGTCTGATCGACCTGCCCGCCACGGCCGACGCACCGTGGGCGGGGCGGCTGGGCGCGCTGCTGACGGGCGGCGGCGAGGAGGACCAGGTCGCGCTGCGGCCGTCCGGGACGTACGCCCGGCGCCTGGTCCGAGCCGAGGCCGGTCAGACCACCGCGGCCGGCTGGCGGCCGAGCGGCACGGTCTTGGTGACCGGCGCCACCGGCACGCTCGGCCCGCACATCGCCCGCTGGCTGTCCGGCCGTGGCGCGGAGCACCTGGTGCTGACCAGCCGGCGCGGCGCCCAGGCCCCCGGCATGGCGGAGCTGCGCGGCGAACTGGGCGCGCTCGGCACCCGGGTGACGGTGGCGGACTGCGACATCGCCGACCGTACGGCGGTCGCGGAGCTGCTCGCCTCGCTCAAGGAGCAGGGCATCAAGGTCGGGACGGTCATCCACGCCGCGACGCTGATGGACCTCGCGCCGCTCGGCGACATCGACGTGGCCCGGTTCGAGGAGTCGCTCACCGCGAAGGCCGCCGGCGCGGATCACCTCGCCGAACTCCTGGACGGCGAGGACCTGACCGACTTCGTCCTCTTCTCGTCCGTCGCGAGCATCTGGGGCAGCGGAGAACACGGCGCGTACGCGGCGGCCAACGCCTACCTCGACGCGCTCGCCGAACAGCGCAGGGCCCGCGGGCTGCCCGCCACCTCGGTGGCGTGGGGCGTGTGGCACGTACAGGACCCCTACCGGCCGAAGGCGGTGGACCCGGAGCAACTGCGGCTGCGCGGGCTGCCGTTCATGGCGGCCGGCCCGGCCTTCGACGCACTCGGGGCCGCCCTGGACCGGGGCGAGGTGTGCGTGACCGTGGTGCCCGTGGACTGGGACCGCTTCGTCACAGCGTTCACCTCGGCCCGCGCCAGGCCGCTGCTGTCCGGCGTCCCCGAGGCCCGGCGCCTGATGGAGGCGGCCGCGCGCCGCACGAGCGAGGCGGACAGCGCAGCACAGCCCGACGAGCCGGCGGCGCTGCGCCGGAGCCTGGCCGCCCTCACGGAGCAGGAGCGTGAGAGCGCCGTACGGGACCTGGTGCGGTCCGTCGTCGCCGAGGTGCTCGGGCATCCGTCGGCCGAGTCCGTCGCGGCGGACCGCTCCTTCCGGGAGCTGGGGCTCGATTCGCTGGGCGCGGTGAACATCCGCAACCGACTCAGCGCGGCGACGGGCCGGCCCGTCCCCGCCACCCTCGTCTTCGACCACCCGACGCCGGCCGCGCTCGCCGACCACCTGCGCACCGAGTTCCTGACACCGGCCGAGCCCCCGGAACTGCCCGCACCGCCGCGGCCGCCCGAGCCGCCGGCCCCGACCGCACGACAGCAGGAGCGGCCCGCCCCCGCCGTCCGCCGCACGGTGCCCGACGACCCTGACCATGGCGCGCAGGCCGTCACCGATCCCGTCGCGATCGTCGGCATGGGCTGCCGGTTCCCCGGCGGCGTCCGCACCCCGGACGAACTGTGGGAGCTGGTCGCCTCCGCAGGCGAGGCGATCACCGGCTTCCCCGCCGACCGGGGCAGCGGCGAGGGCGCGCGGACGGGCCGCGAGGCTCCGCTGGGCGGATTCCTCCGGGACGCCGGCGCGTTCGACGCCGAGTTCTTCGGGATCTCCCCGGACGAGGCGTCGGCCATGGACCCGCAGCAGCGGCTCCTGCTCGAGACGTCCTGGGAGGCGATCGAGCACGCCGGGATCGACCCCCTCTCCCTGCGCGGCAGCAGGACCGGCGTCTTCGCCGGAGCCTCGCACAGCGGTTACGCGGCCGGCATCATCCACCACGCGGGCGGCAGCGCGCTGGACCGGCTGCCCCGGGACCTGCCGGCACACCTCGGCGGCGGCACCACGGCCAGCATCGCCTCGGGCCGGGTCGCCTACACCCTCGGCCTCGAAGGGCCCGCGATCACCCTGGACACCGGGTGCTCCTCCGCCCTGCTCGCCCTCCATCTGGCCTGCCGCGCCCTGCGCGAGGGGGAGTGCACCCTCGCCCTGGCGTCCGGGGTGACGGTGATGGCGACGCCGGTGCTGTTCAGCGGTCTGTCCACGTTCCTCGGCCTGGCACCCGACGGGCGCAGCAAGTCCTTCGGCGCCGACGCCGACGGCATGGGCCTGGCCGAGGGCGCGGGCACCCTGCTCCTGGAGCGGCTCTCGGACGCACGGCGCCTCGGGCACCCGGTGCTCGCGGTGGTGCGCGGCAGCGCGGTCAACCACGTCGGGGCGGGCAACGGGCTGAGCGCGCCCTCGGGCCCGGCGCAGCAGCGGGTGATGGCTCAGGCGCTGGCGGACGCCGGGCTCGATGCCGCCGGGATCGACGCGGTGGAGGGCCACGGCTCGGGGACCGCGCTCGGCGACGCCATAGAAGCGCAGTCCGTCATCTCCGCCTACGGAGGCGCACGCCCGGCGGACCGGCCGCTGTGGCTGGGTTCGGTGAAGTCGCACCTGGGCAACACCCAGTGCGCGTCCGGAGCGGCCGCCGTCATCACCATGGCGCTGGCCATGCGGCACGGCGTGCTGCCGGCCTCGCGCGGTGCGGACCGGCCGTCCGAGCAGGTGGACTGGTCGGCCGCCGCGGTGCGGCCGCTGGGCGAGTCCGTGCCGTGGCCGCGCGCCGACCGGCCGCGCCGCGCCGGCGTCTCCTCGTTCGGGGCGAGCGGCACCAACGTCCACCTCGTCCTCGAAGAGGGTCCGGTACCGGAGAGGGAGTCCCAGGGCATGCCCCAGGAGACCGCCGCGCTGCCGTGGGTCCTGTCGGCACGCAGCACGGCGGCGCTGCGGGAGCAGGCCGCCCGGCTGGCCGCGCATCTGTCGGCACATCCGCAACTCGGCACCCAGGACGTGGCGTTCACCCTGTCCGCGGGCCGGGCCGCGCTCCCGCACCGGGCGGCGGTGACGGGAACGGACCGCACGGCCCTGCTGCACGGGCTGACCGCGCTCGCGGCGGGCCGGACGGCCCCGCCCCCGGTCCACACGGGCGAGGCCGCCACGGGCCGGCGGGCACTGGTGTTCCCCGCCTTCCCGGGCTCCGGCACCGGCGGCGCGACGCAGCCCTGGGCGGCGTCGGCCATCGGCCAACTCGCCCAGGAATTCCCGGCGTTCGCGGTCGCCGTCGGCGAGGTGCGGCAGTACGCGCCCGAGCTGGCCCTCTCGGAATTCGCCCTCCAGGTCGGGCTGTTCCGGCTGCTCCAGGCGTGGGGCCTGCGGCCGGACTGTGTGCTCGGCCAAGGGCTCGGCGCGCTCCCGGCGGCCCACGCGGCAGGGGTGCTGTCCCTCGCCGACGCGTGCGTGCTGCTGACGGCGGACACCGGCGGCGACGCCCTCGACCGCGTCACCGCCGAGACAACCTACGCGGCCCCCCGGCTCCCCGTCCTGGAGGAGAACGGTGCGCCGGTGGCGGCCGACCGCCTGCGTTCGCCCGAGCACTGGGCCGCGCTGCTGCGGGCACCCGGAGCCCGCGGGCGGTCGGGGGCGGCGGCCGCACAGTCCGGACCGCCCGCACCCGGGCTGCGCGGCATCGTCCTCGACGCCCGGACGGCGGCCTTCGCCGACGGCACGGTCCTTGCGGTCCAGCACACCGTGCTGGACTCCGAACGGCCCGCTCCGGACGCCTTGTTCGCCACGCTCGCGGAACTCTTCGTGGACGGTGTGGGGTGGAACTGGCCCGCGGTGTTCACCGGCCGCCCGGTGCGCCGGGTGGAGCTGCCGACGTACGCCTTCCAGCGGGTCCGGTACTGGCTGGACACCCCGCCCGCAGCCGAGGGCACCGACCCCGCCGACCGGGTGTGGGCGGCCGTCCGCAGTGGTGATCCGGGCGCCCTGGCCGCCGCGCTCGGCATCGAGGGCCAGGGCCGGGAGCGACCGCTGGCGCAGGCGATCACCGCGCTGGCCGCGGTGGCCGGACCGTCGGGTCCCCGGTAGCCACCGGCACCGTACCGGCCGGCACGAGCCCGCGGGGCTCTGTCGCCGAGGGTGTCGAGGTCTGCTGGAGCAGGCGGTCCGCCCCGAGTACACGGTCCGCTTGCGCTGGGAGCCCGGCAGCGTCGCCTTCTGGGACAACCGGGCCACGAGCCACCTGGCCCCCAGCCGCAACGCCCACCTGGAGGCGGGCCGCTGGTGAGTCAGTCCGCGGGCCGCCACCCCAGGGCCGGGCCCAGCTTCGTCGCCATGTCCGTCAGGATCTGTATGTAGTCCTCGTGCTCGAAGGTGAACGGCAGCGCGAACGCCACCTCGTCGATCTCGCGGAACGCGGCGTGCGCGTGCAGCCGCTCGGCCAGTTCGTCGGAGGTGCCGACCAGATCGGGGGCGAAGAGGAGCCGCGCCGGGCCCTGCGGGGAGGCCGTCCGGGGGAGGCGCTCGGCCGCGTACGCCTCGTACTTGGCCCGCTGCTCGGGGTTCGCGGAGTCGGTGGGGATCACCACCAGGCCCTGGGAGACACGGGCCGTGTCTCCGTCGGGGTGCTGGGCGCGGAAGGCGCGGATGTGGCCGAGCTGGATCTCCGCGAAGTCCAGCGGGCCGTCCGGATCCTCTGCCTTGACCACGCTGCTGGTCAGGAAGTTCATGCCGTGCTCGCCCGCCCAGCGTGCCGAGCCGAGGCTTGCGCCGCCGTACCACAGCCGTCGGCCGAGCCCGGGGGAGTGCGGCTGGACGACGTCCGAGAACACTTCGAAGCCCTCCACCCCGCTGAAGTCGGTGGCCGGTTTGCCGCGCACGAAGTCCAGCAGCCGCCGCACCCGCTCGTAGCTGAAGTCCTCGGCGTCCGCTGTGTCCGGGTACAGGGCCTCCTTCACCTGCTCGAAGTGCATCGGCGGGCCCACGCTGACCCCGGGGTTCAGCCGGCCGCCGGACAGCAGGTCCACCGTCGCCAGGTCCTCGGCGAGGCGCAGCGGGTTCTCCCAGCCCAGCGGGATCACCGCGGTGCCCAGCTGGATGCGGCGGGTGCGCTGCGAGGCCGCGGCCAGCACCGCGACCGGGGACGAGATGCCGTACTGGAGATGGCGGTGCCGGACCCAGGCGCTGTCGAAGCCCAGCCGTTCGCCCAGCTCGATGATCTCCAGCGTGGACTCGTGGCCCCGGCCCGGGGCGGCCGCGTCGAACAGACCGATCGTGAGGAAGCCCAGCTTGCGCAGCGGGCGGGCGGTGGACGGCACGGGCTCCTCCAGCGGTCGTACGTCGGCTCTGCTCCGATTCTGGCAGGCGAGTGTGACAACCGTGTGATCACTTCAGCGGGATGGTGACCTCGTCCTCGACCGGCGGGTCCAGTTCCTGGGCGCGGTTGCCCGTCGCGGCGAAGCAGCGCAGCCGTACCGCTTGCGGGGTGACGTCCAGGCGCAGGAAGCACTTGAAGAACGGCGGGCTGTAGGTGGCGGATCCGGGCGAGAACAGCTGGGTGTAGAGCTTGCGCACGGGCAGCCGGAACCGGGAGGTGCGGTCGGGGCGGCCGCCGGTGCCCAGCAGGCTCGCGACCAGGCGGGTGCGGCGGGTGACCCGGGCGTCCGGGCCGGGCGCCCGGCCCGTCTCGATGCCGAGCTGTTCGGCGACGACGGCCGTCGCCTCGGACTCGGTGAGCGTGAAGAAGCGGCGCAGGCGCAGCCGGTGGCCGTACAGGCGGCTGTAGAAGGCCAGCGAGTCGCCGCGCAGCGGATAGCAGCGGAAGTCCCGCTCGGTGACGTGTCCGACCGACACCCGCGGGATGGTGTGCGTGGCGTGCATGAACGCGCCGCCGCCGCCCGCGACCACGTACTGGACGGTGCGGCCGTCCACGTCGACGGGGTAGCGCTGGTAGTTGTGGATGTCCCCGCCGATCGCGGCCACGTAGTGGTGCTCCGGGTCACGGACGATGTCGTCGACCGTGCCGCCGCCCTCGATGGCGCAGGGGTGGTGCTCGCCGTCCACGTACAGCGGCGAGCCGGTGATCAGGATCTTCGGCTTCGGCCCCCGGGAGACCTCCCGCAGCCACGCGCCCTGTTCGGCGTCGATCGTGCCCAGCAGCCCGGTGTCGATGCCGACGATCCGCACCGGTCCGGCGTCGATCGCCCAGTACGGCCCCGGCTGGACGGCCTGTTGACCCGGAGCCGACCGCAACTTCCATGCCTCGGCAAGGTGTTGACCGTCCGTAGGGTGCGGCCGGTGCCAGAGCCGGGCGCGCCACCAGGCCCGGGTGAGCGGGCGGGGTGCGGGCTCGGGGTCGAGCGGCGGTGTGTCGGCGCAGAAGACGCGCATGAACGCGCCGAGATCCTCATACCAGTCGTGGTTGCCCGGTATCGCGTATATCGGCGCTGGGTAGTCCTGGTACGGCCGGAAGAACTTGGTGCCGTAGTCGTCCGCGCTGCCGACGGGATAGATCACGTCGCTCGCGATCACCGCGAAGTCGGTGTCCTGCCCCGCCTTCAGAAAGCCTGGTACCACGGAGTACTGGGAGTCGTCGCCCTCGCCGGTGTCGCCGATCACCATGAAGGAGAACCGGTCCGGCACCTCCCGGCGGATCACCTTGTCGGCGGGAGCACCGGCCTCGGCCCGCCGAGCCACCCAACGGCTGCGGGTACGGCCCGTGGGGTCGCCGAACCAGGACGCCAGCACCCCGTTCCGGGCGGCCCACAGGGTCCTCGGGTTCAGCCACGACAGCTTCTCGACGTGGCCGGGCATGAGCTGCCGGTAGGCGCCGCGTTCGGCAGAGCCCCAGCCGGCGCCCTGTGCGGTATCGCGTGAGGAGTCAGACACGCCGTGAACCGTAACAACGAGCCGGTCCCGCCTCGCAGGGCGGGGCCTGACACCATGCGATGCGGACCCGCACCGACCGAGAGGCCCGTATGACCGGCGACGACTCCAGCGCCCCCGACTTCCTCGACCTCGTGCCCGACCGTGAAGGAGGCCCGGAGCGGCTGCTGTTGGGCATCCGCCGCTTCGACGAGCCGTTCCTGCTCACCGTCTCCCTCTCCCAGGGCGTCGGTTCCAGCGAGCTGTGGCTGGACCGGGGGCGGGCGGGCAAGGCCCGGCTGGCGGAGTTCCGCCGGGCGAACCGCCGGGTGCTGCTCGTCGTCCTCAACAAGCACTTTCTGACCAGCGGCGACGCGGCAGCCGTCCGGGCGGGCCAGGAGTCCTTCGCCGTGTCCGTGGTGTGGAGCGGGCCGGTGCTGCGGGAGGAGGAGGGCACGGTCGTCGTGGACGCCACCGGGCTCGTCCTGTACGACCACGACCGCGTCGCCGGGCACTTGGAGGACGAGGGGCAGGGCGAGTACGCGCTCGACGCCGCGACGAGTCTCCCGCTCCTCGCCGACAGTCGCACCGGCCCCGCCGCCACCCGCCTGCCCGCCCTCCTCACCTTCCGGGGACCGGGCCGGGGCGCGGCCCTGAGGGCGGTCGCCGCCGACCCGCGCGCGGTGAGCGTCGTCCAGCAGCTGAACCTGCTGCGCCTGCCCGAGTCCCCGCTGCCCGCCCGTCGTTACCACCCGGCCTCCGGCGGCTACGGCATCGGGTACGCCGACCACGGCCTGGCCGGCCGCGCGGACATCCAGGTCAAGGTCCAGCCCCGGTTCCGCGCCGAGCCCGGCGGCGCGGGCGTCGTCTTCCGCGTCGACCCCGCCATCCCCGAGCCCTTCCGCACGGCCGTCGTCGAGGGCGGCAACTGGTGGCGGGAGGCCTTCGCCCGGACCGGCCTGCCGGACGCCTACCGTGTGGAGGCCGCAGGCCCGGACTTCGACCCGTACGACCCGGCGGTCAACGGCGTGGTGTGGGTGCACCGTTCCGGCCGCGGCTGGTCCTTGGGGCAGGGCCTGACCGACCCGCGCACCGGGGAGATCCTGCACGCCCGGGTACGGCTCGGCTCCCAGCGCGTCGACCAGGTCCGGGCGCTCGGCGAGGCGCTGCTCGCTCCCTATGGCCGCCCCGACGAGGCGGAACGGCTGGCCGCGGTCGAGGAGTTGGTGCTCGCCCGGCTGCGCCTGCTCGCCGCGCACGAGATCGGCCACGCCCTGGGGTTCATGCACAACTTCGCCAGCACGCGGCACCCGGCGCCGTCCGTGATGGACTACCCGCACCCTCGCGTCACCGTGACCGACACCGGCGAGCTCGACCTCGCCCACGCCTACGCCACCGGCCTCGGCCCCTGGGACCACTTCCTCGTCGCCCACGCCTACGGCCACTTCGCCGACGAGGAGCGCGAGTTGGCCGGACTGCGCCGCGCGGCCGCCGAGGCCGGCCTGGTGTACGTCAGCGACGAGGACGCCCAGGGCACCTCGGCCGCCCACCCCGACGGCGTCCCCTGGGTGACCGGGGGAGACGCGCTCCAGGCCCTGGAGACGGTGCTGCGGGTGCGCCGTATCGCCCTGGAGGGCTTCTCGCGCGGGGTGCTGCCGCCCGGCCGGCAGACCGGCGAACTGGAGGAGCGGGCGGTGCTGCTGCACCTGCTGCACCGCCACGAGGTCACCGCCGTCGCCCGGCTCGTCGGCGGAGTCCGGTACGGCTATGCGCAGGCCGGGGACGATGCGCCGGGCGGCGAGCCCGTCGACGCGGGCACCCAGCACACGGCCCTGAACCGGTTGGCCGCTCTGCTCCGCACGGACCGACTCGGCCTGCCACAGGCGGTGTTGGACGTCATCACCCCGCCGGCCATCCGGTACGTCCGGACCGACCAGTACTTCGACACCGGCACCGGACGGCTCCCCGACCCCTTCGAAGCCGTGCGGACCGCCGTCACCCTCGTCACCCGCGAACTGCTCGATCCCGCCCGGCTCGGCCGCGTGGCCTGGCAGCACGCCGCCGACCCTGCCATGCCGGGCGCCCGGGACGTCGTCGACGCCCTCCTGGAGGCGACCTGGCTGAGCGACGAGGAGCACCGGGCTGCGGAGGTGCCGGGCCGGCCGGGCGTCCGGGACACGGCCGACTGGACCGTCCTGAACCACCTCCTCACTGCCCTCGACACCCCCGGCCTGCCCGCCCCGGTCAGGGCCACGCTCAAGGCCGCCCTGCGCGCACTCGCGGTCCGCTTGCGCGAACGGGGCGGCGAACAGCGGGTCGAGGCTGCCGAGTTGATCGCCTCCTACCTGGCCGATCCGCGCTCGGTACGGCTCGACCCGCTGCCCCGGGTGCCGCCCGGTGCGCCGAACTGACCGGTCAGCCGACGGTCAGTGAGAACGGCCCGGCCAGCACGGAGTAGCCGTCGTCGGCCAGGTAGTACACGTCGTACGTGCCTGCTCCGTTGAGCTTGCCGGTGGAGAAGGTGGCCGCGCCGCCGGCGTTGGGGGTGTAGGCCCAGGTCAGTGCGGACCTCTGGCCCGGGGTGACACCGGCCGGGTAGATGCCGATCCAGTTCTTCGCGCTCACCTGCGCGGCGGACGGCACGGCGTACCGGAGGGTGACGTTGCCGCCGTTCGCGACCGCGTTCAGGTCGCCGGTGAGCGTCGGTGCCGTCGCGGTGGACGGTGCGAAGGCGGCGTTCAGCGGCGTCGCGTAGCTGTCGTTGGCGGTCAGACCGGGCAGGCCGAGGGCCGCCTCGACGGTGCGGGCGATGCCGTAGTGGTCGTAGTGGGCCGGGCTGCTGGTCCCGGCCGGGACGGTGCCCTGTGAGCCGAGGACTGTGGTGGCGATGTGGTTGTACGCCTCACTCTGGCTCTCGTCCCAGGTCAGGACGAGCAGCGAGCGCTGCTGGGTCCAGGCGGGGGAGGACAGCACCGGGGCGAGGGTCTGCTTCAGCCAGCCGTCCTGCGTCTTCAGGCTGGTGGCGTTGCCGTTGCCGGAGGCCTCGCCGTCGTAGTAGTCGTCGGCGGCGATCCAGGAGAAATCCGGGGTGGTCGCGGCGGACTGCAGGTCGGTGGTCAGCTGCGAGGTGTCGAACAGGTGCGCGGCGCAGCGGGCCGGATTGCCGCTGATGTCGGTGTAGTTGATGAACGGCGCGTCATCGGGCTCGTAGTAGCTGTCGTACTTGTTGCTGGTGTTGCAGGGCGTGCCCATACCCTGCTCGTAGGCCTTCCAGCTCTTGCCGGCCGCCTCCAGGGTGTCGCCCAGGTTGCGCTGCGGAGAGTTGATGTTGGGCCAGTAAATGGCGCCCTTGGCGTAGGTGTCGCCGCCGGCGACGGCGAGGTAGTTCTCGTCGCTCGGGTGGTAGACGCCGTGGAAGTCGGTCAGCGTCGCGCCCTGGTTCATCAGGCTGTGCATGTAGGGCGTGTCGGCCGGATCGTTCATGACCTCGGAGTAGTCGGTGTTCTCCATCATGACCATGAACACGTGGTCGTAGCCGGGCACTCGGGAGGCGGGCGGGGTGAGCGGGGCCGGTGCGGTGACCGGGGTGTCCAGGGTGAGGGAGAGGTTGTCGAGGTAGCCGGTCTCGTGCGACGTCGACAGGAACTGCACCTCGACCTGGATCGACCGGGTCCCCGCGGGGACCGCGCCGGTGGTGCTGCGGGAGAGGAACTTGGTCGCCAGGCCCCGGTCGGACGCGGAGACCGTCGCCAGCTTGGCCGTCGCGCCGAGCGGGCGGCCGTTCGCGTCGTGGAAGTGCAGGCCGACCGCCACGTAGCCGCTGTACGTGGTCCAGCCGCCGAGCCAGCCGGAGAGGTTGTAGTGGACGCCGCCGCCGTCGATGGCCGTGGCCGCCGAGGAGACGTCCACGGTCTGCGCCATCGAGCCGTCACCGAAGTTGCCGGGCCCGAAGAAGGCTTTGCCGGGGGAGCTGCCGTCGCCGGGCAGCCCGAAGGACCCGGCGGTGTGGCACATGACGTCCACCCCGCCGGCCTGGGTGGTCCAGCCCGGCACCGTGGTGGCCGCGGCCCAGTCGTCGGTGCAGTGGCCGCCGGCCTCCGCATCGCCGTTGACGATCAGATTGCCGCTGCTCCCGGCCGCGTGGGCCGGCTGAGCGCAGACGATCAGCGCGCCGAGGAGGGCGAGCAGCCCGCCGAGGGATCTCCAGCGCATGCGCATGCGTGTACCTCGTCCCGTTGAGAAGGGTGTCGTGAGGATGAGGGCCTTACGGCCCGGCTGTGCACGATGAACGGGACATGGGTATCGGCCGGTGCTGTCGAACGGAAGAATCAGCGCCAAACTTGACCAGACAAGTTGGCACGGAGTCGGTCAGGCAGCACCCTGCTGCGCGGCATCGCCGGACGCCGGGAGCAAGGTCCTGCCCGCCCACACCCTGCGCCTGCTCGCGGTGGGCCGTGGTCCGCAGCGGACGACATAGGGAAAACCCTCGAATACCCCCGATGTGGCTGACATGTGCGGGTCAAGGCTGAAATCCTCCCCCAATACACACATCCTCCAAGATGTGTTCACGGACCACGGTCCCCGCACAGCTCAGCTCGTCCCGGGCAGCACACCCGTCTGCCCGGTCTGTCACCGGCCGCGACCCGGCGGCCGCAGCAGGAGGAGTACGAGTGAGACGTCATCCCCACAGACGGGCCACGGTCGGAGCCGCACTGGTCTCCACCGCGGCCTTCCTCGCCGTCGGCATCCAGGCGGTTCCGGCGACCGCCGAGCCCGCAGGGCCCCACCCCAGTCCCCTGCACACCGGAGGCCTGGAGGCGAAGCTCACCCCGGCGCAGCACTCCGCGCTGATCAAGAGCGCCAGGCAGAAGACGGCCGCGACCGCCCGCACCCTCGGCCTCGGCGCACAGGAGAAGCTGGTCGTCAAGGACGTCGTCAAGGACAACGACGGCACCCTGCACACCCGGTACGAGCGCACCTACGCCGGCCTCCCCGTCCTCGGCGGCGACCTCATCGTGCACACCCCGCCCGCCTCCCGGGCCGCGGGCACCGTGACCACGACCTTCAACAACAAGCGCACCGTCAAGGTCGCCTCCACCACCGCGACCTTCACCAAGGCCGCCGCCGAGTCCAAGGCCCTGAAGGCAGCGCAGGCTCTCGACGCCAAGAAGGCCACGACCGACAGCGCCAGCAAGGTGATCTGGGCCGGCAGCGGCACCCCGAAGCTCGCCTGGGAGACCGTGATCGGCGGCTTCCAGGACGACGGCACGCCCAGCCAGCTCCACGTCGTCACCGACGCCACCACCGGCAAGGAGCTGTACCGCTACCAGGCGGTCAAGACCGGCACGGGCAACACCCAGTACAGCGGCACGGTCACCCTGAACACCACGCTGTCGGGATCGACGTACCAGCTGTACGACACCACGCGCGGCGGTCACAAGACCTACAGCCTCAACAACGGCACCTCCGGCACCGGCACCCTGATGACCGACTCCGACGACGTCTGGGGCACCGGGTCCGGCTCCAACACCCAGACCGCCGGGGCCGACGCCGCCTACGGCGCGCAGGAGACCTGGGACTTCTACAAGAACACCTTCGGGCGCAGCGGCATCAGGAACGACGGCGTCGCCGCCTACTCGCGCGTCCACTACAGCAGCAACTACGTCAACGCCTTCTGGGACGACAGCTGCTTCTGCATGACCTACGGCGACGGCTCCGGCGGCACCCACGCCCTGACCTCGCTGGACGTGGCCGGCCACGAGATGAGCCACGGCGTCACCTCCAACACCGCCGGCCTCGAATACAGCGACGAGTCGGGCGGGCTGAACGAGGCGACCTCCGATATCTTCGGCACGGGCGTGGAGTTCTACGCCAACAACAGCTCCGATGTCGGTGACTACCTCATCGGCGAGAAGATCGACATCAACGGCGACGGCTCGCCGCTGCGCTACATGGACAAGCCGAGCAAGGACGGTTCGTCCGCCGACAGCTGGTACTCCGGGGTCGGCAACCTGGACGTGCACTACTCCTCGGGCCCCGCGAACCACATGTTCTACCTGCTGTCCGAGGGCAGCGGCACCAAGGTCATCAACGGCGTCACCTACAACAGCCCGACCTCGGACGGCGTCGCGGTCACCGGCATCGGCCGGGCCGCCGCGCTGCAGATCTGGTACAAGGCGCTGACCTCGTACATGACGTCCAGCACCGACTACGCCGCGGCCCGCACCGCCGCCCTCAATGCGGCCGCCGCGCTCTACGGCACCAACTCCACCCAGTACGCCGGGGTGGGCAACGCCTTCGCCGGCATCAACGTCGGCAGCCACATCAACCCGCCCAGCAGCGGAGTGACGGTCACCAACCCGGGCAGTCAGACCGCCACCGTCGGCACGGCGGTCAGCCTGCAGATCCAGGCGAGCAGCACCAACAGCGGTGCGCTCAGCTACAGCGCCTCCGGTCTGCCGGCCGGCCTGTCGATCAACAGCTCGACCGGCCTGATCTCCGGCACACCCACCACCGCGGGCACCTCGAACACCACGGTCACGGTGACCGACTCCACCGGCGCGACCGGCACCGCGACCTTCGGCTGGACGGTCAACTCCGGCGGAGGCGGCGGTTGCACATCGACCCAGATGCTGGCCAACCCCGGCTTCGAATCGGGCGGCACCGGCTGGACGGCGACCAGCGGAGTCATCACCACCGACAGCGGTGAGGCGGCCCACGGCGGCTCCTACAAGGCCTGGCTCGACGGCTACGGCTCCTCGCACACCGACACCCTGTCCCAGTCGGTGACGATCCCCGCGGGCTGCAAGGCGACCCTGACCTTCTACCTGCACATCGACAGCGACGAGACCACCAGCAGCACCCAGTACGACAAGCTGACGGTGACCGCCGGTTCGAAGACCCTGGCGACCTACTCGAACCTCAACAAGGCCTCCGGCTACAGCCAGAAGTCCTTCGACCTGTCCTCGCTGGCGGGCTCGACGGTCACGCTGAAGTTCAACGGAGTGGAGGACTCCTCGCTCCAGACCAGCTTCGTCGTGGACGACACCGCCCTGACGACCGGCTGACGCACACGCAGCGGTCCCGCACCCGTCGGGTGCGGGACCGTGGCATGTCAGCTCAGCGGATCCAGCGTCAGATACGCCTGCTGCGGGCTGCCGTCGTGGACCAGCGACTCCTGGTTGCCGACATCGTCGAAGGCGAACGCGTACGCCTTGCCGTCGGCCGTCTGCGCGTGGATCTTGCGCGCGTACTGGTTGGTCACCTGGTCCTGGTAGAAGTCCGCCGCCGAGGTGTCCGGCTGGTTGGGGTTGACCAGCAGGGTGGAGCGGTTGAAACCGGCGCACAGCGTGCGGGAGATGGGCCCGCGCACCTGGTCGTTGGGCGCGTCCAGCAGCTTGTGGCAGCCGAAGACGCTGTCCGCGTCCGGCTTCTGGAAGCTCGTGACGACCGCGCCGGAGGAGTTGGTGAAGTTCATGACGTTCCCCGAGACCCGGCCGTAGTACTTGGTGTTCGGCTGGTCGGCGAACGGTGTGACGGTCAGCGTCGACGCCGCGTACTTCTGCCAGACCCGGCTGACGTAGTCGTCCATCACGTTCGCCGGGAGAGCGCCGGTCTCCACGCCGTACAGCGGGGACAGGGCGCGCAGTACGGTGCCGTCGGAGCGCGTCTGGATCAGCTTGGCCCAGCCGCCCGGCTGGCCGCGCAGCGCGTCGAAGAAGCCGGCGTAGCCACCGGACTTGAGGTGCCCGGTGCTGCTCACGCTGCCGTCGGGGCGCTGCACGCCGACCGCGTACGGCGCCGAGAACATGTCCACCTGGGTGCTGTTGAGCCACAGCCCGGAGTCGTTCAGCGTGTACTCCGACCAGTTGAACAGGATGTTCCGGTTGGGGTCGGACGGGTTCTGCACGGCCGGCTGCACCAGCCCGCCGGTGGTCAGTCTGAAGTCGAGCTTCTGGCCGTAGGAGAAGTAGATCCGGCCGGAGAACTTCGGGATCCGGATCGTCCTGGACTGCCCGGCCGCCGGGCCCGTGATCGCCGCGTCCGGCGCGGGAGTCGGCGGGTTGCCGCCCGCCGGCCAGGCGTGGAAGGCGCCGTTGGCATCGGCCCAGCCCTGCTGTCCCGTGGACAGCTGGGTGCCGAGGTCGTAGACGTACACCGGGCCGGAGCGGCCCGAGTTGTTGGTGATCTTCAGCGGGATGGTGTCCGGTACGGCGGCACCGGCGTGGTCCGGTGCGGCCAGTGTGAGGAGGCCGCCGGTCAGGGCCGCCGCTGCCGCCAGGGGCAGCGCCGGGCGCGTGATGCTGAGGAGCACTCTCCACCTCCGTGTGGGGTCGGGGTTGTACGGACGTTGGTCCGTACCTGCGTGAGAGCGCTCTCAGCGTTGCGGTCAGGCGCGTGCATGTCAATGAGGGGGACGGGATCCGGGCGGCGCCCGCCGCAGGGCGGGCACCCCGCATACCTCAGAAGGTGCGCTTCAGCAGGTCGAGAAGGGCCGCCCAGTGCCGCTCGTCGGCCTCACGGCTGTAGGCGGGGGTGTCCGCCTGGGAGTAGCCGTGGTGAGCACCCGGGTAGACCTCGCTGGTGTGCCGTACGCCGGCGGCGGTGAGCGCGTCGTCCAGGCGCCGGATCTGCTCCTCGGGCATGGAGTGGTCCTGGTCGGCGTGGCCGAAGTACAGCTCCGCGGTGATGTGCTCGGCGCCCAGGTGCGGGCTGTCCGGGGCATCGGTGGCCAGCCGGCCACCGTGGAAGCCCGCCGCCGCGGCCACCCGCTCGGGGTGGGTGGCCGCCGTGCGCAGCACCAGGCGGGCGCCCATGCAGTAACCGGTCAGCGCGACCGGGCCGTCGGCGACCAGAGGGCTGTCGGCGAGCCAGTCCAGATACGCGTCCGCGTCCCGCTTCGTCTGCTCGGGGGTGAGAGAGGCCATGACCGGGGTGATCCGCTCCCAGATGGTCGGATCGGCCGCAGGGTCGATGAACTCCGGAAGCTCGCCGATCGGGGTGCGGCCGTGCCGGTAGAAGACGTTCGGCACCAGGACCGTGTGACCGGCCCCGGCGAGCCGGTCGGCCTGCGCCCTCAGCTGCGGGCGCAGGCCGTAGGCGTCCTGGTAGAAGAGGACGCCCGGATGCGGGTTACCGTCCGCGGGGTGGGCGAGGTAGGCGTCGGCGGTGCCGTCCGCGGTCGGGATGTCGACGGCTGTTCCCTGTATGGCGGTCATGGTGAGAAGCCTCCTGAGGAATCAGCGGCGGGAGGCGGGTGCCCCTCGGTGCTGCGTGTACGTCCCATGCTGCCACGCAAGATCCACACCGCCTGGCGGCCGCCCGGCGTCACTCGAACCGAGAGGTGTCCCCGGCGCCGCGCCGCACGATCTCCGCCTCGCCGCCGGAGAAGTCGACGACCGTGGTCGGCTCGGTGCCGCAGTCCCCGGAGTCGACCACCGCGTCCACCGCGTGGTCGAGCCGGTCCTTGATCTCCCAGCCCTGGGTCATCGGCTCCTCCTCGTCCGGCAGCAGCAGCGTGCTGGACAGCAGCGGCTCGCCCAGCTCGGCCAGCAGCGCCTGGGTGACCACATGGTCGGGGATGCGCACGCCCACGGTCTTCTTCTTCGGGTGCTGCAGCGTGCGCGGCACCTCGCGGGTGGCCGGGAGGATGAACGTGTAGCTGCCGGGAGTCGACGCCTTGATGGCCCGGAACACGTCGTTGTCGACGCGGACGAACTGGCCGAGCTGCGCGAAGTCCCGGCACATCAGCGTGAAGTGGTGCCGGTCGTCCAGATGGCGGATCGAGCGGATCCGGTCCATGCCGTCCCGGCTGCCCAGCCGGCAGCCCAGCGCGTAACAGGAGTCGGTCGGATATGCGATGAGTGCCCCCGACCGCACCGCGTCGGCGACCTGACCGATGCTGCGCGGCTGTGGGTTCTCGGGGTGCACGTCGAAGTACTTCGCCATCCGCCGAGCTTATGCCGTTCCCGGCTGCCGCACGCGCAGCCCCGGCGGGACGCCGGCCGCGTCGCCCCGGACCTCCCGCACCGCGAGCTGTCCGAGGAGCAGCTCAACCTGCTGCGGTACGTCGCCGAGCAAGGCTTCTCCACGGCGTCCACCTCAGTGGATCACTCAGCGTGCCCGCCCGTGCCCGGCATGGACGAGGGGGCATGTGGGGTAACGTCCAGGTCGAAAGCCGAGGTCAGCACGGAGACGAGGAGAAGGGCGACGTGGCCGGCCGAGCAGACGAGGGCCCCCACGCCCAGCAGCCGCACGACAACGACACCGCCTGGGCGCAGCAGTTGCTCGGCCAGCTGAGTCCCGCCGGCCGCGACCCGCGCCGGGTCGTCGCCTGGCTCGGGCGGACCGTCCGGGCGACGGTCTGCCTCCAGGACGCGCACGGCGGCCTCCTCGCCGGTGACCGCGTGCCGCTCGACGCCACCGTGCTGGCCGGCCTGGTCACCGGCCGCATCTCCGCGGCCGCCCTGCAGGACGGCGAACGCCACCTCCGTATGGTCGGGCTACCGCACCCCGAAGAGGGCCCGGCGGCGGGCGCGGTGCTGGCCGTGGCCCGCCCGGAACCCTTCGACCGGCGCGCGGCCGACATCGTGCACCACACCGCAGGCGTTCTCGAACTGCTGCTGAGGGAACGGAAACTGACGGAAGCCGGACAGCGGCTGCGGCGGGCCACCGCGGACCTGCGGCTGGCCATCCTGCAACTGCTGATGGTGGAGGACACCGTCTCCGCCCGCCGGGTCGCCGCGGGCCTGTGGCCGGGCCTGCTGGAGGAGGACACCGCCCGCGTGTACGTCGTCGAGGGATTCCCCGCCGCGCGGGACGCCCTCGCCGACGCCTGCGCGGACGCCATCGAGGGCCAGGCACTCGTCGTGCTCTGCCCCGCGGCGGACGGGCACGTCATCGTCGTCAGCCCCGCACCGGCGGCGCAGGAGCGGCTGCGCGCCCTGGTCGACGGCCGGCCGGGCACCTTCCTCGGCGGCAGCCTCCGCCAGCGCCTGGCCCGGACCGCCACCGCCTACGGGCAGGCCATCAGCGCCCTCGCCGTCGCCCGCTTCCGCCCCGACCAGACGGCCGTCTACGCCGAGCGCACCCACCCCCAACGGCTGATGGATCCGGACGCGCTGCGCGCCTGGTCCGCCGGCGTGCTGCGTCCCCTCGACACCCTGCCCCACCACATCCGTGCGGAACTGCTCGCCACCACCCGGCTGGGGCTGGAGTTCACCGCCGTGAGCGCGGCCAAGGTCCTCGGCGTCAGCCGCAACACCGTCCGCGCCCGCATGGACCGCGTCGAGGCCCTGCTCGGCACCGACTTCTCCGACCTCACCACCCGCGCAGCCGCCCACCTCGTGCTCAACACCGAAGCGGTGCAGGAGCCGTACGACTCCGGTGGCACGGCCCCGTACCCGCCGGCCCGGGCCGGGCTCGGCGAGCTGCTCGCCTCGACGGCGCTGCGTGCCTGGGCCCACGACCTGCTCGGCCGCCTGGACGCGGACGGCCGCGACCTGCGCCGCACCCTGCGCGCCTGGATCGCCGCGGACTCGAACGCCGAACGCGCGGCCCGGGACCTCGGCGTCCACGCCCAGACCGTGCGCGACCACGTCCGGGCCGCGGAACCCGTCCTGGAACGCCAGCTGCTGGCCCTGGGCAGCGATCTGTACGAGGTCGTCCTCGCCCATCTGGCCACCGGCGCCCTCACCGTGCCCGCGCTCGGCGGGGCGAAGCGGGGCCAACCGGACTCATCTGTGCACAGGTGAGTCCTCGCCCGTACCGAAAGGGCACCGGCGCGATACCCGAGGCCGTTCCACGCACGTAGGTTCAGCACTCCGCGGGGCACGACCGGAACGGGGGACCGGTCGGAGCCCCGCACGTGTCTCAGGTGCCCAGCCGGACCGGCACCTCCTGCCAGCCGTGGGCGATGAACGACGGTACATGCCGCAGTTCGTCGGCCCCCACGCCCAGGCGCAGTCCCGGAAAGCGGTCGAACAGCGCGGGCAGCGCCGTCAGCGCCTCCATGCGGGCCAGCGGAGCGCCGATGCAGCGGTGCACGCCGATGCCGAACGCCAGATGGTCGTCGGTGCCGCGCGCCGCGTCGAAACCGGCCGCGTCCGGCCCGTAGTGCGCCGGGTCCAGTCCGGCGCACGCGTACGTCGTGATGATCGCGTCCCCGGCCGGGATCGTCACCTCCCCGACCTTCAGGTCCGCCACCGCGAACCTGAGCGGCAGCGCGGCGATCGACGGGTGCACCCGCAGCGTCTCCTCGACCACCGCCCCCCAGCCGACCCGCCCGGAGCGCACCGCGGCCAGCTGCGCGGGGTGGGTCAGCAGCGCGACGACCGCGTTGCCGATGAGATTGACGGTCGTCTCGAACCCTGCGCCCACCACGAGCAGCAGGGTGTGCAGCAGTTCCTCGTCACAGAGCCGGTCGCCGTCCTCGTCCCGGACCCGGATCAGCTCCGTGGTGAGATCGTCACCCGGATCCTTCCGCCGGTGCGCGATCAGCGCCCCCAGCACCGTGCCGATCCGCTCCTGCACGGACGCCGCGCGCTCCGGGCTCGCATCGGACGTGTCGAAGATGTCGGCGATGAGACGTGCCGCGTCCTCGGACAACTCCTCGGGCACGCCGAGCAGTTCGCAGATCAAGCGCATGGGCAGCGGATGGGCGAGCCCGGCCCGCAGATCGACGGCACGGCCGTCCGCGCCCTCGGCCGCCAGCGCGTCCAGCAGCTCGGTGGTGATGGCCGCCACGCGCGGGCGCAGCACCTCGGTGCGCCGGTGCGTGAAACTCGGCGCCACCAGCTTGCGCAGCCTGGTGTGGTCGGGACCGTAGGCGGACAGCATGTTGACCAAGCCCACCCAGGTCACGATCCAGCTCCAGGCAGGGCGCTCACCGGTCTGCGGCCACAGCCGCCAGTGCCTGCGCGCGTCCTTGCTCACCAGGGGGTCGAGTATCAGTTCCTTGAGGACGTCGTACCCGGTGGGCGCCCAGGCGGGGATGGCGCCGGGCAGTTCCACAGGGACGACCGGGCCGAGGGCGCGCAGCCGGGCGCTCTCGGCCACGATGTCGGTGCCGAACGGGTCGAGCGGGATGCGGTCGGTGACGGGCACGACGGCTCTCCTGGCTGGTCGGCTCTCGCGAGGCGGTCACCGTCCAGTACACACCGTCATCGGCCGTGAGCGAACAGCGCGTCGCCCGGCCCGGCGGGAAACCGGCCGAGTCGAGACCTCACCTGGCCGCCGGCTCGGCCGGCAGGTTGAAGACGTGGTCGGGCGAGATGATCTTCGTGATCGCCTCGCCGAACAGGGTGCTCGGCTCCTGGCCGTTGTGGTCGATGTCGGTGTTGAGGAGCACCACGAGGGTCGCCTGGGCCGACGGGAGGTAGATGGTCAGGGCCTCGTAACCCGGCAGCGAGCCGTTGTGGCCGATCCAGCCCTGCACATCGAAGATGCCCAGCCCGTACCCCGCACCCGGGATCGGGGTCGCCGGTGTGATGAGCCGCTGCTTCTGCGTGGCGGGGCTGATCATCCGGCTGCCGTCCGGGAATTGGCCGGTGGCCACCGTACGGGCCCACACCCGCAGATCCTCCTGCTTCGAGATCATCGCCCCGGCCGCCCACCCCCAGGACGGGTTCCAGTCGGCCGCGTCCTCGACCTTGCCGTCGGCCGTCTGGTTCGTATAGCCCTGCGCGTGCGGGGTGGGGAACTCCGCGCCGGCCGGGAACAGCGTGTCCGTCATGCCGGCGGGGCCGAGGACGTGCTGCCGGATGTAGGCCCCGAGCTGCTGCCCGCTCTCCTTTTCGACCACCAGGCCCAGCAGGATGAGATTGGTGTTGCAGTAGAAGAACTTCTGTCCCGGCGGGAAGAGCACCGGGTGCTTGAAGGAGTAGCCGAGCAACTCCTGGGGTGTGAAGCTGCGTTGGGGATCGGACGTGAGCGCCTTGTAGAAGCCGTCGTCCTCGGAGTAGTTGAACAGCCCGCTGCGCATGCCCGCCAGCTGCCGGAGCGTGATCGTGTCTCCGTTGGGTACACCGTCGACGTACTTGCCGATCGGGTCGTCCAGACCGACCTTGCCCTGGTCCACCAGTTGCAGCAGCGCCGTCACGGTGAACATCTTGGTCTCGCTGCCGATCCGCATGTACAGGTTCGGCGTCATGTTCTGGCCGTTGCTCTTGTCGGCGACACCGTACGAACTGACGTAACTGCCCTGGTGCGGCGTCCAGATGCCGACCGTCACCCCGGGCACGTTCGCCTCGTGCATCACCTTCTGCACCGCGGCGTCGAGTTGGCGGGCCACGTCGGGGGTGAGGGTACGGACGTCCGTCCCCGAAGGGGAGGGGCTGGGCGAGTCGGTGGCGAACGCGGCGGGCGCAGACACCGAGGCCGCCCCGGTGGGAGCGCCGGCGAGCGGCACCATCAGCGTCCCCGCCGCGACGGCGGCCGCGGCCCCCCTGCGCAGGCGTGCGGACGAATGCGACATGGGCTGACTCCAAGCACGTGATGAGGTGAACGTGCGGTGGGCGAGACGTCGGAGCCCTGTCCGTCCAGCATAGAAGCGCGCACCCCACGGCGCCTCTCGGCCGCGGGCGCCCCGGCGCCGGCACTCGTCGCGACGGTGGGCATCCTGCTACGGGATGTTTGTCGGACGGGCGGAAGGCCTCGTTCGAGGGGTGCGCTCACCCGACCCGGTGAGCGGGCGGGGCGGGGCGTACACCACCGGCGCGTCCCGGACGTTGCCCGGGCATGAACCGTATGGACCGCAAGGCCCCGATGGACCAGACGACATCGCTCCTCTTCAAGCGCCTGAGCGACTTCGAGACCGCCCCGCGCGTCCGCACCGAAGCGGCCGGCGCCCTCAGAAGCCGCGAGCCGATCTACGCCCAGCTCGTCGAGGAGTGGCGGGCACAGGGACGGACGGTCCCCGCCGAACCGGACGGCCTGTGGGCCTCCTTGGCAGGGCTCGCGCTGCGCACCCGGCCCTAGTGATCCTGCCCCGCTCCCGTCACTGCCCGCACAGCGGCGCAAGCACCGTCAGCGTGCCGTTGGCCTGCCGCAGCGCCGCCTCCAGGGTGCCGGGCGTGTGCAGTGCGCCGGTGCCGTCCGGCGGGACCAGCCACTCCAGGAAGCGGGCGGGCCGGTACGGCGGCGGTACGGCGACCCAGGACCCCTTGGTCGCGTACCGCAGGCCGGCGCCGACCCAGCCCCCGGACGGGTCCGGTGGCAGGAAGAACCCGACCCGCCCCGCGGCGGTGTCCACCAGGGTCGGCCCCGGCACGGGCAGCGAGGGCCGCCACAGCAGGTCCAGGGTGAGCAGGCCGAGCCGGTCGGGAACGCTCAGGACGTCCCAGAAGCGGCCCGCCTCCAGCAGTGCGACGCCGTCGCCGTGGTCCCACGCCCATTTGCATGCGCGCGGATCCGCCGCCGCCGCGGCCAGCCACTCCACGCCCCGCATCCACATCGTGTTCGTCATGCACTGCTCCGGGTGATCCTCGTTCGCCTGACACGAGGGCGGACAATGGCCGTGACCGGGCACTCGGTACGTCTGCACGCCAACCCGGCATATGCATGCTGGTAGATATTTCTATCTGGCGGAAGGGGTGGCGCACCCTGGCGTTTGAGCCACCGCGTGTCTTCCGGCCCGCGAGGGCGCCGAGGCCGGACGTGGGATGTGGGCTGACGGGCGTGCCGGGGACCGGCGGCGCGGTCAGGTGACCGCCGGGCCGGGCGCCAGGACGAGCAGGGTGGCGTCGTCGCGCACCTCGTAGTGCCGTTGCCCGAGGTCCCCCCACACGGCGCCGGCCAGTTCGGCGGAGGCCGTGTCCGCGAAGGCGGCCAGCCGCTCGGACAGCGGATAGAAGCCGCCGCAGGCGTCCCGGGCCTCCCAGACGCCGTCGGAGGCCAGCAGCAGGCGGTCGCCCGGCCCCAGCGGCACGGTGACCGCCTTCGGCGGATCGACGCCGACCAGTCCGAGGCCCAGCGGAGCGGCCCCCGCGACGGTCAGCTCCTCGGCCCGCCCGTCGTGCAGCAGCACCGGTGCCGGATGCCCGCAGGCGACCACCCGCACCGCACGCGCGTCGGCCGCGAACTCCAGCAGGACCGCCGTCGCGAACAACTCGCCGTGCCGCACACCCGCGGAGTCCACCGCCAGCCTGCGGTCCATCCGGGCCGCGACCGACTCCAGGTCCGGCTGGTCCAGCACCGCCTCCCGGAACGCGCCCAGCAGCGACACCACGGTCACGACCGCCGACAGCCCGTGCCCCCGCACGTCCCCCATCACCGCGCGGACGCCGTACGGCCCCTCCCGCACATCGAAGAAGTCCCCGCCGACCAGCGTCCCGTCCTCGGCGGCCCGGTAGAAGCCCGCGCACCCGACCCGCCCGACGCGCTCCGGCAGCGGCGGCATCACGGCCCGCTGCACGGCCTCCCCGATCGCGCGCTCCGTGTCCAGCTGGGCGTCCCGGCGGCTGCGCACATAGGACACGAACACACTCAGCACGGCGACGAACACGATGGTGAGCAGATCGGTGTTGCCGGGCCGGTTCAGATGGGTGGCCGGCACGTTCAGCACCACGACGACCAGCGCGCCCAGGACGGCGGTGGCCAGCGGACCGTACGACAGGACGGCGAGCGGCGGGATCGCGCCCAGCAGGAATCCGAGATCGCGCGCGTCCGGAGTGGCGAGCGTGGCCACGGTCACCGCCACGAGCAGCAGCACCGGCAGCATCCGCACCCACCGCGGCGGTGGTGCGCCCCGCAGCCAGCCGCGCTCCTCCCGGTTCCCACGCGACGACCAGCCGCGCACCGATTTCACACCCCCACGCTACGCCGCGACCGGGAGCGCAGCCTCCTCCCCGCCCCGGCTCCGGGCCTCCGTGCGCGCACCCCGAAAACCGGTCGACGCCGGTGTGCCCGTCCGCCTAGCGTGTGTGCCACGCCCGAGACGGACGGAAGGAGGCGAGCATGCAGTCCACCATCAGCCAGTGCTCCCCCCTCCCCGTTCCGCGGGCGTGCCACGTCTGACCCGACCGGGAGCGCTCCACGCAGCACGCATCCCGGAGGAATCCATGACCGGTCTGGTCATCCGCACGCTCGACGAGAGCAGTGCTCACCTTTTCGACGCCCTGCCCGACCCGCTGGGCCTGGGCGAGCGGCACCGGCAGACCCGGTTCCGCCCCGACTGGAAGCGGGTCGCCCTGCGCGACGGCCGGGTCGTGGCCCGCGCCGCCTGGTGGGCCCGGCCCGAGGACCCCGAGCCGCTCCTCGTCAACTGGTTCGACGTGGCCGAGGGCGAGGCGGAGGCCGGAGCCGAACTCCTGCGCACGGCGCCCTGGCACCCCGAGGAACTCGAGCTCGACCTGCCCGCCGGCTGGCGTGACGTCTCCGGCCTGCCGGCCGCCGTCGGCACCCGCACCGCCGCCGCCCGCAAGGCCGGATACGAACCGCTGGTGGAACGCTTCCTGTACCGCTGGACCCCGGACCACGGCCTGCCCGAGCGCCCGGGACGCCTCACCTTCTCCACCGAGCCGGACGACACCGTCTTCTTCGACGCCCTGCGCCGCATCCACTCCGTCACCCTGGACGCCCACGCCCGCCGGGCCATCGAGCACGGCGGAGTGGACCAGGCGGCCCAGGAGGAGCTCGACGTCTTCCGCTGGTTCCCGTCACCGCGCGCATGGTGGCAGCTCGCCCGCACGCCCGGGGGCGAGATCGCCGGCATCCACATCCCCGCCCGCAACCCGTCCGGACCGTGCGTCGGCTTCATCGGCGTCCTGCCGGAACACCGCGGCCACGGCTACGCCTACGATCTCCTCGCCGAGTGCACCCACTTCCTCGCCGAACGCGGCGCCGAGTTCATCGCCGGCGCCACCGACCAGGGCAACTTCCCGATGGCCGCGCACTTCACCCGGGCCGGATACCCCGTCGTACGGGAGCGCGTCACCTTCTGGGCCGACCGCGTTGTCAGTGCCGGGTGACATGCTGAAGGGGTGATCGACGGCGGCGGAACGGGGGAGGGGCCATGGGCTTCGACGGCGAGGTGTGGCGGGTGCGCGCCGGGAAGGACCCCGTCGGCGAGATCCTGATCGACGAGGCCGACTTCCCCTGGCTGTCGGGGAGGTTCACCGCGGGCCCCGGCTTCGCCGCCGTACGGGACCTCTTCGCCCGTGAGCTCGCGCTCATGGAGGAGGAGAGCTGGGAGGACTGGGAGTCCGCGTACGACGAGATACGGCGCCGTGTCGAAATGTCCTCGCCGGACGGCCCGGTCCCCGAGTTCCTGCTGCACATCGAGGGGGAGCGGGCGTGGTTCCGGTGGAGCGACGAGCCGTTCGAGGACGCCTAGCCGGCCCGGGCGGCGGTGGGGCTAGTCGGACGGGCTCCCGGTCAACCGGGCCTGGGCCGCCGCCAGGATCTCGGTGACCCGTACACCGAACGCGGCGTCGCAGGCGTGCGGGCGGCCGGTGCGCGCCGCGGTCGCCAGGGCGTCCGCGGCGCGGCCGAGGGCGGGGACCGCGCCCTCGGAACTGCCCGGGAGCACCGACACCCCGGCCTCGCCCCGCAGCTCGACGTCGGCCCCGGCCGCCGCGGGCGGCGCCGTCAGGCTCAGCGTGAGCGTGCTCGACGCCCCGGTGGCATGGTCGAGGACCAGATGCACGGTGTCCGAGGGGCCGTACGCCGCCGCCAGGACCTGCCGTACGTCACCGAGGACCGGCAGGAGGACCGACAGCGCGTGCGGCCCGACGTCCCACAGCGCGCCCTTCTCCCGCCGCCACGGCGAGGCCGCGAACGGGCTGTCGCTCGTGAACACCGCCCCGAGCCACTGCGCCCGCGCCGTGAACCAGCCCGCCACGGCGGCCTGTTCGTCGATCCAGGCCTCCGGCTCCTTCTGGAAGCGGGCGGTGAAGAACACCACCGAGGCCACCTGGGCCCGTTCAGCCGCCTCGGCGACGGCCCGCGCCTCGGCGACCCCCACCGCCAGGGGCTTGTCCAGCAACAGATGACGGCCGGCCCGCGCCGCCCGCACCGCCAACTCGGCCTGCACGGAAGGCGGCAGCGCCACCGCCACCGCGTCCACGTCGGCCAGCAGCGCGTCCACGTCGTCGTAGGCCCGGACGCCGTACTGCTCCGCCAGCGCGGTCGCCGCCTGCGGGCGGCGGCCCCACACCCCGGTGAAGTCCAGGCCGGTGTGCCCGGCGAGGGCGGGAGCGTAGGCCGCCCGGGCCCACGGGCCCGTTCCGAGCAGTCCGATGCGCATGTCGCGTTCCCTTCTCCGAACCGGAGGCCGCAGCCTCACGATGCCGTGTTCCGGTCGCCGTTGTCGTACGGCTGCGCCGTCTTCCCGTCCCCCGCCAGCCACCGGGCGATGGTCTCGGCGATCGGCAGGCCGGTGTCCATCTCCACGAAGCCGAACTGGCCCGACTGGTTGCACTCCAGGAACCACCAGATTCCATCCGTGTCCTCCGCGAAGTCGAAGGCGCCGTAGGCCAGTTCGGCGTCCGTCATATAGCGGTGGACGGCCTCGGCGACGCGCGGGGGCACCTGCGCCGGGAGCCAGGGGGAGACGGACGGGGCGAAGCGGACGTCCACGTCGTCGGGGTGGGCGTCCGGGTCGGCCGGTTTGCGCGCGGCCAGCAGCCGGTCGCCGACGACCGTGAGCCGGATGTCGGCCCGTTTGGGGATCCGGCGCTGCAACAGGGTCGGGCCGAAGGCGACGGCGGCGAAGTCGGCGTCCGGCGCGACCCGGCTGGTGGGCACCGCCCGCGGCGGCTCCTGCGGATGGGCGCCGGAGACGGGCTTGACCACCAGGTCCGGGAAGCGGTCGGCGAACTCCCGGGCCGCCTGCGGAAACGTCGTGATCAGCGTGGCCGGCACCGCGAGCCCGCTGTCCTGGGCGAGCCGCAGCTGCCAGGGCTTGTGGCGGGCACGGCGGGCCGCGTCCGGGTGGTTCATCCAGCGTGCGTCCGTACAACGCAGCATGCCGTACAGCGCCTGGGACGACTCCTCCGTCAGCCAGGCCGAGGGCTGGGCGGCACGGGCGGCAGGCTCTCCCGGCCTGCGCACCCAGATGGAGCGCAGGCCGTTCATGCTCACCAGGCGCCCGCCGACGGACAGGTGCCCGCGGCTGGCGCCCTGCACGTACTCGCCCGACAGGGCCACTCCGTTGGTGAGGTCGGCGGGGTCGAGCCGGACCACGGGCACGCCCGCCTCGCCCAGCCGGAGGACCACCATGTCCGCCGTCACGTCCTCTTCACTGGTCACGATGAGCACGGTCATCTTCCGTAGGCCCGCGGTCAGTCGTCGAAGTGCGTCTTGGACCCGGCCGTGGAGGTCGTTGTCCCCAGTGCCCTCAGGGTCGCGTGGTCGGTGGCGGCGATCCGGCCGTCCGGGAGGACGTTCAACTGCAGTCCGGAGTCGTACGCGTACGGAGTGGTGACGTCCAACTGCACAGCGGGGCGCGCGTAGTTGAGCGTGAACGGTTGCATGGTCTCTCCCTGATTCGGCTTTCACGTCCTTATACGAATCGAACGGGTGATTGGTTTCCTTACGCTCCGTAATCATGGTCTGGAGCGGGGGCGTTGGGGGCGTCGGGTAATAGGACGCCGATGGAGGCTGCGAGGCTGCGCCGTGGCGCCGCCGATTCATCCCGCGAGGGCGTCGCGGGCCGCGGCGAGGGCCTGCCCGGCATAGCCGCGGCCGAAGAGCACCGCATGCACCAGGAGCGGGAAGAGCTGGTGCAGGCCGATGCGCCGCTGCCAGCCCTCGGCCAGCGGCGCCGCTTCGCGGTATCCGGCCAGCACCCGGTCCACGTGGGGGCAGCCGAACAGCTGGAGCATCGCCAGGTCGGTCTCCCGGTGCCCGCCGTGCGCGGCCGGGTCGATGAGCCGGACCTCCCCGTCGGCGCCCCACAGCACGTTGCCGTTCCACAGGTCGCCGTGCAGCCGCGCGGGCGGCTCGGCCGGACCGGCGAGATCAGGCAGCCGCTCGCAGACCCGCTCGATCACCGTGGCCTCACCGGGCCGCACGGTGCCGGCGTCGACGGCGCCGCGCAGGTACGGCAGTACGCGGTGCTCGGCGTACCAGTGCGGCCAGTCGGTTCCCGGTGCGTTGCGCATGGGTGCGAGGCCGATGTACGCCTCCTCGGGCCCGCCGGGCGGCGGCGCGCCGAAGGCGGGTGCTCCGGCGGCGTGCAGGGCCGCCAGGGCATGGCCGAAACGCAGTGCCGCCGCGCCGTCGGGATGCCCGGTCGGCACGCGCTCGGTGACCATCCACCGCTCGTCGTGGCCGAGCACCGCCGGCACCCGGACCGCGTCCGCCGCGCCGAGCCAGTACAGCCCGGCCACCTCCGCGCGTACGGCGCCGGGAGCGTCGCCGCGCTTGACCATCACCACCGTCCCGCCCTCGAGCGTCACTTCGGCGGGCGAGGCGGACGCCGCCCGCGACCCCGTGACCCGGCGCCCGGTGAGCCGGGACGCCGCCTGTCCTGGATCTTCGCCTCGGTTGACCACGGCCCCAGCGTACGACCGGCACCTGAGGCTCTTCTGAGGGAACTTCGACCGTTGATACGACTGTTTTCAGCCAAACCCAGGCAGTAACTACCCGTGTTGACTTCGTACGACTAGCGTGAGGGCGCCGCATCGCCACACCAGGGGCACAGGGCCCTCTCGGGACTAGCGCGCGGCGGAGGGTTTCCCCTTTGACCACAGCATCCGTGCTGATGGCCGACGTCTTCGAGGTTCAGCCCTACACCTCCCACTGCGAAGTCATCTTCGGCGAGGGTGCACACGCTGTCATCGGCGTGTCCCCGGGCAACAGCTACTTTTCCGCCCAACGCCTGCACGACCTCGCCCGCTGGGGGCTGGACCACTTCGAAAGGGTCGATTTCGTCTACACCGACCTGTACGTGGCCGAGATGTACGAGGCGTCCGGCTACGCGCCGGACGAGGCCCGCCGCAAGGCCGTGAAGAACCTGCGGGGCGTGCGCGCGAAGGTCCGCGACGCGGTCTGCGCGACCGACCCGGAGGGCAAGCGGCTCGACTGGCAGCCGATGTCGGCCTTCCGTACCAACCCCGCCTACCAGGAGATCCACCGGCAGCTGAAGAACCGGCTGCAGGCGGACGGCGACTTCCGGGCCGTCTGCAACGCCCTGGTGAGCCGCTTCCTGGCGGCCCGCGGCGAGGCGGCGAGCGAAGAGCAGCGCACCGTGTGCCTGGAGTACGTGTGCGCCGAGGCCCCGCTCTTCCTCGACACCCCCGCCATCCTCAAGGTTCCGTCCTCGCTCAACTGCTACCACCAACTGCTGCCGATGGCCGAGCTGTTGTACTCCCGTGGCGCCGGTCTGCGCGCCTCCCGCAACCAGGGCCACGCCATCGTGACGCCCGCCGCCCCCGAAGGAGCCGCGGCATGACCACCGCCCCCGACTTCCGCACCGACCCACCCCTGCTGGACTTCCCCTTCTCCTGGGACGGCACCCGCGTTCCTGCCGAGATCGAGGACCTGCGCGCCGCCACCCCCGTACGGCGCGTGCGGACCATCGCCGGCGACGAGGCCTGGCTGGTCTCCTCCTATGAGCTGTGCCAGCAGGTCCTGAAGGACGACCGTTTCTCCCTCAAGGACACCTCCGCGCCCGGCGTGCCGCGCCAGTACGCGCTCACGATCCCGCCCGAGGTCGTGAACAACATGGGCAACATCACCGGGGCGGGGCTGCGCCGGGCGGTGATGAAG
The DNA here is from genome assembly GCF_001513965.1 of Streptomyces cellostaticus. Classification (GTDB taxonomy): domain Bacteria; phylum Actinomycetota; class Actinomycetes; order Streptomycetales; family Streptomycetaceae; genus Streptomyces; species Streptomyces cellostaticus. The sequence continues at coordinate 60,971 of NZ_KQ948022.1, forward strand.
GCGCTCAACCCCAAGGCGCCCGGCCTGACGGACTGGCTGCGCGCCGAGGCCCACCGTCTGGTCGACCTGATGGAGGCCGACGGCCCGACGGCGGATCTGCGCGGGGCGTTCTGCGAGCCGTACTCGGCGGGCATGCACTGCCGCATGCTCGGCATCCCGCAGACCGAGGCCCCGGCCTTCCTGCGCAGCCTCGACATCGCCTTCATGAACGCGCCGTGCCCGGTCACCGGCGCGAAGATCAACTGGGACCGGGACATCGCCCGGATGTCCGCCCTGCTGGACGACCCGGCCACCCACGGCCTGATGGGCGAACTCGCCGCCCTGCGCGACGATCCCGAGTACGCCCACCTGAGCGACGAGATGCTGGCCACCGTCGGCGTCACCATGTTCGGCGCCGGCACCATCTCCACCTCGGGCTTCCTCGCCATGGCCCTGGTCTACCTGCTCACCCACCCCATCGCACGGGACCTGCTCCGGGACCGCCCCGACCTGACCGGACCGGGCGTGGAGGAACTGCTGCGGGTGAACCTCTCCATCGGCGACGCCCTGCCGCGCCTCGCCCTGGAGGACGTCCGGCTCGGCGACGTGGAGGTCCGCACGGGCGAACTGGTCCTGGTCCTGGTGGAGGGCGCGAACCTCGACCCGGAGAAGTTCCCCGACCCGCACCGCTTCGACGTCCACCGTGACAACACCGCCGACCACCTCTCCTTCGGCGGCGGCGCCCACTACTGCCCCGCGACCGCCCTGGGCCGCGTGCATGCCCGGATCGCCCTGGAGGTCCTGCTCGACCGCCTGCCGGACCTCGCGCTCGCCGTGCCGCCCGGCCAACTGGTGTGGCGCACCGGGTTCATGAAGCGGATCCCCGAACGGCTGCCGGTGACCTGGTAGCCCGAAGGCGCTCCGTACGTCCGTACGGCGTCCCGGCCCGGCACCCCGGGCGGGGACGCCGACGTACGAAAGCCCTCACCGACCGGCGAGCCGCTGTCCGGTCAGTCCCACCGGGTTGCCGGGCGGCAGCAGCCCCGCGCCCCCGACCGCACGGGCCAGCGGCTCCAGCAGCTCGGCGAGGCGTGCGGTGCGCTCCGCGCCGAGCGCGGTCCACGGGCGCTCGGCCGCCTCGTCCGTCCGGGTCTCGATCAGCGCGCGCCCGGCCACGCCCGCACGGGTCAGCGATCCGTCCCCGGCGAGGAAGCCGCGCTCGCGCAGGGCGGCCTCGGCGGCCGTCCAGTCCTCCGGCTCCCACTGGCGGGTCTCGCGCAGGAACGACCCGTCCGACTCCCCGGCGGCCGCCTTGAGCACCATGGCCTCGACGGGCCCGATGCCCAGGCCCACCAGGACCGCGACATGCCCGTCGCCCCGGTGCTCGCGCAACGTCGTCAGGGCCTGCCACAGCCGCACGGCCGGCCGCTCGGGCCGCTCCAGCGCCTGGTTCGCGGCGGCCAGTACCCGCCCCGGTGTGTCCGCCGCGGCCGCCGCCTCCCACGCGAGATCGGCCGCCTCCGCAAGCCGTGCCGACTCCACCGCCTCCGGCCCGAACACGCGGGTCATCGCCACGTCCATGGCCTCCCACCGGGCCGCCAGCACATCCGCCGGAGCCGCGTACCCCCACGCGTCGGGCAGGGCACGGGCCACCCGGGCGGGATGGAAGACGTAGAAACAACTCGTCACCACATCCGGGGACACCGCGCCCAGCGGAGCCGCCCGCAGCGCGAAGTACCCCATCCAGAACCCGCGCATCCCGAGCCGGTCCGCCGCCTGCCGTGCCTCGGGTGCGAAGTACACGAGATCGTGCACCGGCTCGAACCGCTCCCACATCCTCCGTGCCGTCCCGCCCGCCACTGCTTCCTCCCACCGCGTCGGCCTGTCCCGCTGTCGGCACCAGCCTGCGTTATGACCTCTGTCATAACAAGCGGTGTGGCTGATTTTCGCCCTCCTGCGGCCGGGCGATCACCGGGGCAGGGTCCGAAGGTGGCCGACGGCATTGCCGAACAGCTCGGTGAACCACATTCCGCGACCGGGACCCGCGGTGATCCGGAACGGCACCCTGTCCGCCCCCTCCTTCACCGGGAAGGTGGTGATCGTCCCCTTCGCGCCGACCCGCCCGACCCGGCCGGCCTGGTCGGCGTACCACACCCGGCCGTCCGGCCCGAGGGCGATGCCGCTCGGGCCGCTGTCCGGGTCGGGCAGCGGGAACCGGGTGACGCGTCCGGCGTGGTCGATCCGGGCGACCGCGTTCGCATCGGACGCCGTGAACCACATCCCGCCCGGGCCGGAGACGATCGCCTCGGGGAAGCCGGAGCCACCGGGCAGCGGGAACTCGGTGATCCGGCCGGTGCGGTCGATCCGCCCGATCCTTGCGCCGGTCAGCTCGGTGAACCACAGGGCGCCGTCCGCGCCCGCCGCGATGGAGCAGGGGGAGGCGCTCGGGGCCGGGACCGGGTACTCGGTGATGTGGCCGGCGGTGGTGATCCGGCCGATCCTGTTGCCGCTCTCCTCGGTGAACCACAGGGCACCGTCCGCTCCGGCCGCGATCCCGGCCGGGAAGCTGTCCGCCGTCGGCACCGGGAACTCCGTGAGGTGTCCGGCGGTGGTGATCCGGCCGATCCTGTTCGCGTTCCCCTCGGTGAACCACAGCGCGCGGTCGGGGCCCGCCGTGATGGCGAAGGGGAGGCTGGCCGGGCTTGAGGTGGGGAAGTCGGTCAGCCTGCCGTCGACGGTGATCCGTCCGATCCGGCCGACTCCGGACGCCGCGAACCACAGCGCTCCGTCCGGTCCGGCGGTGATGCCGGCCGGGAGAGTGCCGGCCGCGGTCGTGATCGGATACTCCGTCACCTCGCCGACATCGGCCCGGGCCGGGACGGCGACGGCGGTGACCCCGGTCAGGGCGCCCAGAAAGGCCGTGAGGAGGCGGCGGGTTGCGCGCCCGAGCTTGGCTGCGCCGGACATGGGCGGCCCCTTCTCGGCGGGGCGGGGGGTCAGGGACACCGCCGGTATGTGATGGATCATCGGCTTTCAGGCTATGGGTGCCCGCTCCGTCGTACGACTGAATCGGCCTGGACGAGGGACGGGTCAGGGTGCGGCCCGCAGCTGACCGATGCTCAGCGCGATCAGCAGCCCCGGGCCGAGCGCCTCGGCGAGCCCGGTGCCCAGCCCGAACACACCGAGGTACTGGCAGCAGACGGCGAGGAAGGCGAACCCTGTACGGCGGTGGGCGCGCCCGCCGGCGGCGGGGGAGTCGATACCCAGGGGAGCGACCGGTGGCAGCAGCGCCGGCAGGGTCGCACCGGTCCGCCAGATGGCCGACCGCGATGCCCAGCGCCAGTGCGACGCACCTTGCGAGAAGTGATCCCTGTTTTTACGGATCCCCCGTCGACTGCTGTCACAAGCGTTGACGCGTCCCCCATGCGCCTCTACGTTCTGACCGACTTACCGAACTCCGTTCGAAATACCGACAGTTGAAGCATCCTGGGAGACCACATGCGCGCAACCCCCCACCACGACGGCCCGCCCTCTCGCCGGCTGTTCCTCGGCATGGCCGCAGCCGTGCCGCTGGCCGCCGCCACCGACCTCACCCTGGGTGCCCGCCCCGCCCACGCAGCGGACTCCGCCTATGTCATGGGGTACTTCACCGAGTCACCGAACGGCACCGGCACCGACTACGGCCTCCACCTCGCCGTCAGCACGGACGCACTGCGCTGGATGCCGCTGAACCAGAACAACCCCGTCGTCACGCCGACCGAGGGCGCCGGCGGCCTGCGCGACCCGTTCATCCTGCGCAAGCAGAACGGCGCCTTCGTCGTGCTCGCCACCGACCTCAAGGGCACCGACTGGAGCTACGTCAGCCAGTACATCCACGTCTGGGACTCCGCCGACCTGCGCACCTTCACCAACTACCGCCGTCTGAAGCTGCACGACATGAACACCCACAGCTGGGCCCCGGAGGCCTTCTGGGACGCGGGCCGCGGACAGTACGGCATCATCTACTCGTCCGTGAACTCCAGCGGACACAACGTGATCATGGTGAACTACACCAGCGACTTCCAGACCGTCTCCGCCCCGCAGGTCTTCTTCGACCCCGGCTACGACGTCATCGACGGCGATCTGGCCGTAGACGTGAACGGCGTCAACTACCTCTACTTCAAGAGCAGTTCGGCGCAGGCCCTGGTCGGAGCCAAGTCCACCTCGCTCGATCCCGGCAGCTTCACCGTCTTCAGCACGCCCGTCAGGCACGGCGGCACCGAGGCCCCCATCCTCGTCAAGTCCCAGACCTCCGGAACCTGGTGGCTCTGGGGAGACACCTACACCCCGAACGGCGTCTTCTACGCCTGGCAGAGCACCGACCTCGCGGCCGGTACCTGGACCGCCCTCGACCAGCGCACGTACACCCAGCCGGTCAACTCCAAGCACGGCACCATCCAGCCCCTCACCACCGCCGAGTACACCAACCTCGTGGCCAAGTGGGGCGCACCCGCGTGGAACCGGATCAAGTCCTACAACCACCCCGACCGTTACGTCCGCCACGCCGACTTCGTCGGTCGCATCGACGCCTACCCCTTCGACCCGTACACCGACTCCCGGTGGAAGCTCGTCCCCGGCCTGGCCGACGGCTCCGGCGTCTCCTTCCAGTCGGTGAACTACCCGACCCGCTACCTGCGGCACTACGCCTACCAGCTGCGCCTCGACGTCAACGACGGCACCTCGGCGTTCGCCCAGGACGCCACCTTCCACCAGACCGCGGGCCTCGCCGACGCCGGCTGGACGTCCTTCCGCTCGCACAACTACCCCACCCGGTACATCAGGCATGCGGACTATGTCCTGCGCATCGACCCGATCTCCACGGCCACGGACCAGGCGGACGCTACGTTCTTCATCGGCTACTGAGTCCGCCGGGCCGCCCCTGCCGGTCCCGGTGCGGTCCGGCGTGCCCTCGGCGTCCGTCCCGCTGCCGTGGGCCGTCGTGACCTGGGTCCCCGGCGACCGGCCGACCGTTCCCCGGCCACGTGCGGCGACGATGTCGCCGACCGGCCGGCCGGGTTCCTCGGCGGCATGCACACCGGAGGCGGCGCACTCGCCCCGCCCGGTGTCACCGCGGGCAGCCTGGCCCGAGGACGCGAGCGCACACTTCCTCCAGGCGTACGGGCAGGTCGACGAGCCGATGGTCCGGCGGGCGCGCGGCTGGGCCGTGCTGCGCAGCCTCTCCCTGCTGTGCATCGGCCGGGTTGTCGCCGCATGGCGTGCTTCCGGGTGACGCCGGATTGGCCCGGACGGGGGGTCCTTCGGCGTGTCGCTGGGACATACGGGTGGCGCGGTGACACGGCTGGGCCGCCCGGATGGTGCGGCGAGGGGGCCTGACTGACGGTGGTTCATGTCGAGGCCGGGTCCATTCAGCTGATGACGTATCCGCTGCCCGGCCACGGCGGAAGGACACCGACATGCGTTCTGCCCGCCTTCTTCTTGCCACGGCGGCGGCCTCCGCCGCCCTGGCCTTCGCCGCACCCGGCGCCGCGTTCGCCGTAGCCGCCGGGAACGACGGAGGCCGGGACGACTCCTCGCACAGCAGGGGACACGACAGCGATTCCGGCCGGGACCACGACAGCGACTCCGGCCGGGACCACGACAAGGGCTCCGGGAGGGACCACGACAACGACTACAGCACCGAACGCGACGACGACAGCAGCCACGACGGGCCGCGCGGCGGAATGCACACGGGCGGCGGTGCGCTCGCCGCGGTGCGGGGCGACGACTGGGACTCGGACAGCGACGACAGCAGGTTCGACCCCGAGACCTACCGGGACAAGGGCAAGGGCAAGGGCGAGAGCAAGGGCAAGGAGGACGACGAGGACGACGAAGGGGACAACGGGCGCGAGAAGGACGGATGGGGTGGTGGTGGCGACGAGCACGGCAAGCCGCGCGGCGGCATGCACACCGGAGGCGGCGCCCTGGCCACGCCCGGTGTCACCGCGGGCGGCCTGGCCGTACTCGCCGTAGGCGCCACCGGCATGTACGCGCTGCGCCGCAGGAAGGGCACCGAGCCGGCGTCCTGACCGGACTTCCACAGTCCAGGGGATGCGGCCGTCGCCGGCGCGCACCGTGCCGGCGGCCCGCCCCCTGCCACCGATCCCTGTTGCTGCCGTGCCCGAGTGAGGTGGTGTCCGATGGCAGCAGATCCCTCCTCCGCACCCCCCGAGCCGGCGCCGCACGAGCAGAATGCCCGCCTCGGCGGACGGCTGACCCTGTGGGGAGTGGCGATCGTGGTCGTCGCCGTCAGCGTGTTCGGCGGCCCTCACGGGGCCGACGACCCCGGGGGCCCGTCCCGTGCCTCGGGCGCGAGCGCCGCCCGGACGGACCCGCACGAGACCGGCCAGGCGCTGCCCCACTCCACGCCCGTGCGGCTGCTCATCCCGAAGATCGGCGTGGACGCCCCCTTCACCGCCCTCACCATCGCTGCCTCGGGCCACCTGGAGCCCCCGCCCGCTGCCAACACCAATCTCGTCGGCTGGTACGCCGAGGGCGCCTCGCCCGGCGAGACGGGCACCGCGATCATCGCCGGGCATGTCGACACGGTGACCTCCGCTGCGGTCTTCGCCGGCCTCGACCGACTGGAGCGCGGTGACCGGTTCTCCGTCGACCGGGCCGACGGGCACAGGGCGGACTTCGTCGTGGACGACATGGAGACGTTCGCGAAGGACGACTTCCCCAGCAAGCGGGTGTACGCCGACACATCGCGCCCCGAGGTACGGCTCATCACCTGCGCGGGGGACTACGACCACTCGGTCAGGGACTACACCGAGAACCTGGTGGTCTTCGCCCACCTCGTGTGATCCCTCTGCCGGCCCGTACGGCTCAGCCGGAGCCGTTCGCGAAGGGGCCGCCCGGGGCGAAGGCCAGCGCGGCGAAGCGCTCGCCGATCCGGCGGTGCGCGGCGGCGTCCGGGTGGAGGTCGTCGGGCAGCGGCAGTTCGGCGAAGTCGGCCTCACCGTAGAGGTCACGGCCGTCGAGGTGGTACAGATGCGGGTCCTCGGCGGCCCGCTCGCGCACGATCCGGGCCAGCTCCTCCCGGATGACGCCCAGGGTGAGCTTCCCGTAGGCCCGTTCCGCCGGGTCCCCGGCGGCCCGGAACCGCAGCCGCCCCGCACTCAGTGCGCCGAGGTCCGGGGCGCTGGGGCCCGGTGTGTCCTCGTGGATGGGGCACAGGATCGGCGAGACCACGAGCAGCGGAGTGCCGGGGTGGCCTTCGCGCACGGTGTCGAGGAAGCCGTGGACGGCGGGTCCGAAGGCGCGCAGCCGCATCAGGTCGGTGTTGACCAGGTTGATGCCGAGCTTGACGCTGATCAGGTCGGCAGGCGTGTCGCGCAGCGCGCGAGCGGTGAACGGGTCGAGGAGTGCACTGCCGCCGAGGCCCAGGTTGATCAGCTCCACCCCGCCGAGCGAGGCGGCGAGCGCCGGCCAGGTGGTGGTGGGACTCGCGGCGTCGGAGCCGTGGCTGATCGAACTGCCGTGGTGCAGCCACACCGTGCGGCCCTGGTCCGGCACAGGCTCGACGGGCGCGTCGGTGCGCAGGGCGACCAGTTCGGTGGTCTCGTTGTGCGGCAGCCAGATCTCGACGTCCTTGGCCTCGGCGGGCAGGCCGGTGAAGCGCACGGTGGCGACCGGGCCGGGCCGGTGCTCGACGGTTCCGGTGGCCATGTCGATCGTCAGGGTGGCGCCGCCGGTGACGCAGGCGCGGCCGGCCGGGCGCCCGTCGACGAGCAGGTCGTACACGCCGTCCGGGCGCGGCGGGGCGCCGACGTAGACCCGCTTGGTCGCCAGCGTGTCGAGTTCGACGGCGGTGGCCCGGGAGCGGAAGACCAGGCGCACGCCGGAGGGCTGGGACTCGGCCATGTGCAGCTGCGGGTCGGCGCACTGGGCGCGGGCCCGGGCGGGCAGCCGGTGCGGCAGCAGCCCACGCTCGGTGCGTTCCAGATCGAGGGCGCCGCGGATGAGGCCGGCGGTGAGGGGCGTCGTGATCCAGCCGTGTCGGGTGGGAGACATGGTGCGAACCTGTCGGTCGGGGTGCGGGGTCAGGGCGTCGGCCAGTTGCGCAGCAGCGCGTCGAGGGCGTCGAGGATCCGGTTCCACGACTCCTGGGAATCGGGGGCGCTGTGGCTGAACCCGCCGGCCGTCTCCAGGCTGACGTAGCCGTGGAACACGCTGCCCAGCAGCCGGACCGCATGGGTCTCGTCGGGTTCGGTCAGGTCGTAGCCGCGCAGGATCGCCCGGGTCATCTGCGCGTGCCGGCCGCCGGCGCTCGCGGCGGCGGCCGTCGGGTCCAGCCGGAACCGGGCCGCCTCGTAACGGCCCGGGTGCTCCCGGGCGTAGTCGCGGTAGACGTCGGCGAAGGCGCTGAGGGCGTCCTTGCCGGCCCGGCCGGCCAGTGCGTCGGCGGCGCGGTCGGCGAGTTCCTCCAGGGCGAGCAGGGCGATCCCGGTCTTCAGGTCCTGGGAGTTCTTCAGGTGCGAGTACAGGCTGGCGACCTTGACGTCGAACCGGCGGGCCAGTGCGGACACCGTCACCTGGTCGAAGCCGACCTCGTCGGCCAGCTCTGCTCCCGCACGGACGAGACGCTCCGTGGTCAGACCTGCGCGCACCATAAGCTTCCTCCTGTGGGCCGAAAGGCATTATGTGTTTTCCTAAAGTCTTTAGGCAAGTGCGAGAGTGTTGTAGCCAGGTCCGGGAGAGAAGCAGGTGTCAGCCGCCCGTCGACTCGCGGATCACCAGGGCGAACGGGCCGACGAACTCCTCCTGGTCGGGTGGCGGCCCGGCCCGTTCGATGCGCGCGGCCAGGAGGGCGACCGCCCGTTCGGCCATCAGGTCGTGGTCCGGATCCACCGTGGACAGCGAGGGAACGAGGAACGCGCTCTCGTCGACGTTGTCGAAGCCGATCACCTTGACCTGCCCGGGCACCCGCACCCCCGCATCGGCCAGGCCGCGCAGCGCGCCCATCGCCACGGTGTCCGTCACACAGAACACGCCGTCGAAGCCGAGCCCGTCCGCCGCCATCGCCCGGGCCCGCCGGGCGGCGGCCGCCATGGTGAGCGACGGCAGGCAGGTCGCCCGGGTTCATGGGGCGAGCTCGGTCCAGGTCCGCATCGGCCGGACGCTGCGGCGCGGCCCGTATGTGCTCGCCGTCCCCGGCAACGGCGACGGCCCATCTGGAGCCCCAGTGCCTCACCGCCGAGGATCTGGCCCTACTCGACTCCGTGCAGCGGCAGGCGGACGGAGGGTGACCGCCCGGACCTGGCGGGCAGGCGACTTGTGCCTGCGGGGGCACAATGGAACGCTTCCGTCCGCCGGTCGCGACCACGACCGGCCGTGGCGGTGAGCACCGGTTTCCCGGGAGACGCACGATCTCCCGGGACCGGCCGTGGGACGAAACGGGGAGTGGACCGATGGAGCTGGAGCTTCGGCACCTGCGGGTGCTGTGCGCGATCGCCGACGCGGGCAGCGTGGGCCGCGCCGCAGCACACCTCGGGTACTCGCAGCCCGCCGTGAGTACCCAGCTCAGGCGCATCGAGCGCCATCTGGGCGAGCCGCTGTTCGAACGGAGCGCGAGCGGCATGCGGCCGACCCGGTACGGCGCCGAGGTCGTCGCGCAGGCCCGGGACGTCCTGGCCCGCGCCGACGCCATCGGCCACCGCCCGGCCGCCGCTCCGGCCCGCCGTACCATGCGCGTCGCCGCGACCAACTCACCGATGCTCTCGGGCACGGTCTCCCGCGTACGCACCCGGCTGCCGGAACTGTCCCTCGCCGTGACCAGCGTCTACGCCTCCTCGCGGATCGTGGAGCTGCTGGAGGAGGGGGCGGTGGACGCGGCCATAGCCGCCGACTACCCGGGCATGGAACTGCGCCACTCGATCGCTGTACGGCACCGCGGGATCGTCACCGAGCCCACGTTCGTCGCCCTGCCCGCGCGCCACCGGCTGCGCCAGTGCGCCCAGGTGCAGCTGGCCGACCTGGCCGAGGACGAGTGGTTCGTGACCCCGGACGACGGCGCCGGCTGGCCCGGGGTGTTCTACGACGCCTGCGCGGTGGCCGGGTTCACCCCCGTCGCCGTGCACGAGTTCCTCGGCGACCAGACCCAGTTGCAGAGCATGATCGCCGACGGGCTCGGTGTCTCCCTCGTGCAGCCGACGCTGCGCCCGATGCCGCACGTCGTGGTCAAGCCGCTGGCCGGTGCCCCGCTGTGGTGCCGTTATGTGCTGGTCTGGCGACCCGGCACCGTCACCGACGACGTGGTGGACACGCTGCTCCAAGCGGCCACCGACGCCTACCGCGATCTGGTCGCCCAGGCACCGCACTTGAAGACCTGGGCCGCGCGCACCTGGAGTGCCGCCGGGGCATAGCGAGCCGCCCGGGACGGGCCCACGATGTTATGGGCCATCAGTGTCATGTGCTATGTCACACGCCATTGTTGCGCGGGTGATGCGCTGAGACAGTGCCTCACACGCCTCAACACCCCACCGAGGCGCATCCCTTCGTGGAGGAATCCCGATGCGCTATCGCTTCGCGCTGCCCAGACGCATGGCCGGTGCCGCCGCCGTCTGCGTCACCATGGCCGGCCTGCTGTCGACACCGGCGCTGGCCTCGCCCCAGCCGTATGCCGGTACGGGCGCCCCCGCCCCCGCCAGGCACATCCCCGCGCCACCGCCGTCCGGCCCGGCCACCGGCGCCACCGAACGGCCGGCGGCGCAGACGCGGCGGCTCAGCCCCGCCCAGCTCCCGCCCCACGCACCGTTGTCGACCCGCAGCATGGAAACGAGCCCGCGTGGCGCGGCGAAGGCGGCCTCCTGCACCCCGGCCGACTTCGGCAGCCGCAGCGGATCCACCCTCGTCTCGTTCGTGAAGGCCGCCACCACGGACTGCGTCAACACCCTCTTCTCGGTCACCGGCAATGACGCCCACGATGTCTTCCGCCAGTCCCAGATGCTGACGATCGCGGGGGCGTTCAAGAGCACCGCCGGTCAGTACCGCGGTGACAACTCCGGCAGCCTGCTGCAACTGGTCCTCTTCCTGCGGGCCGGCTACTACGTGCAGTTCAACCACCCCGGCGACGTGGGCACGTACACCTCCCGCCTCACCAGCGCCGTCACCGGCGGACTGGACACCTTCTTCGCCCGGTCCCACTCCCAGGACGTCACGGCGGCCAACGGCGGCATCCTCGGCGAGACGGTCATCCTCACCGACAGCGCCGACCAGCAAGGCCGCTACCTGTCTGTCTACCGGCGCCTGCTGAACGCCTACGACAGCTCGTACAACTCGATCGACAGCATGGTCAGGGCCGTCAACGACGTCTACACCCCGCTGTGGCGCGGCAACTGGAACCCCGGCTACGTGAAGGCGGTCGCCGCCGACCCGCGCATCACCGAGAGCCTGTACGACTTCGCGGTGGACAACACGGACCTGCTCGGCACCGACCAGGGCTACCTGGACTCCAACGCGGGGATGAACCTGGCCCGCTACGTCGAACATCCTGAACTGCAGGCGGCCGTACGCCCGTTGACCAAGGACCTGCTGGACCAGTCGGAGATGACCGGCCCGACGGCCGGGCTGTGGGTGGCCGTGGCCACGCAGGCGAACTCCTACGACGGTACCCAGTGCGCGTACTACGACGTCTGCGACCTGCCCGCCAAGCTCACCGAGGCCGCCCTGCCGACCACCCACCACTGCGACGCGGCGCACACCATCCGCGCCCAGTCCCTGACCGCCGACGACCTCGCTGCCGCGTGTGCCAGCGTGCTGAACCAGGACACCTACTTCCGGGGCATCGTCAAGGCCGGCGGCGCGATACCCGGCCAGTACGTCTCGACCATCCAGCTGGTCGTCTTCGCCAGCCGCGCCGACTACCAGACCTACGCCGGCGCGATCTGGGGCGTCAGCACCGACAACGGCGGCATCACGCTGGACGGCAACCCCTCCGACCCGGGCAACCAGCCGACGTCGATCATGTACCAGAAGAACTACGACGACGGCTTCGTGGCCCGGATCTGGAACCTCAACCACGAGTACACGCACTTCCTCGACGGTCGCGACGACATGAAGGGCGACTTCACCCAGCAGATCTCGGTGCCGGACATCTGGTGGATCGAGGGCCTCGCGGAGTACGTGTCCTACAGCTACCGGAACCTCGCCGACGACCAGGCGATCCAGGAGGCCGGCAAGCACACCTACAAGCTGAGCACCCTGTGGCAGAGCACGTACGACAACAGCGACGTGACCCGCACCTACCCGTGGGGCTACCTCGCCGTGCGTTACATGGCCGAGAACCACCCCGACGACATCCAGCGCATGCTCGACCGCTTCCGCGTCGGTGACTACACCGGCGGACACGCCGTCTACCAGGACGGCATCGGCACCCGCTACGACGCCGACTTCGACCAGTGGCTCACGGCGTGCGCCGCGGGCGCCTGCGCCAAGCCCACCCGGGCCTGACCGCCCGCGCCCGAGCGAAACGGCCGCCGACCGGAACCCCGGTCGGCGGCCGTACGCCTGCGCGGATGCCCGTCAGACCGCGGTCGACGGGTACGTCGGGTACTCGACGCCCGAGACGTGCTGGACGACCCGGACGACCTGGCAGGAGTAGCCGAACTCGTTGTCGTACCAGAGGTAGAGGATGGCGTTGTCCCCCTCGACCTTGAGCGCGCCGGCGTCCACGATCGAGGCGTGGCGCGAGCCGATGAAGTCGCTGGAGACCGCGTCGGGCGCCGTGGTGAAGTCGATCTGGCGCTTGAGCGGCGAGGTCAGCGACACGTTCCGCAGGTAGTCGTGGACGTCTTCGCGGGTGGTCTCGCGGGCCAGCTGGAGGTTGAGGATCGCGATCGACACGTCCGGCACCGGTACGCGGATCGAGCTGCCGGTGATCTTCGCCTGGAGGTCGGGCAGCGCCTTCGCGACGGCCGAAGCGGCACCGGTCTCGGTGATCACCATGTTCAGCGGCGCGGAGCGGCCACGGCGCTCGGACTTGTGGTAGTTGTCCAGCAGGTTCTGGTCGTTGGTGAACGAGTGCACCGTCTCCACGTGGCCGCGCAGCACGCCGTACTCGTCGTCCATGGCCTTCAGCGGCGGGACGATCGCGTTGGTGGTGCAGGAGGCGCAGGACAGGATCTGCTCGTCCGGCTTGATCGTGTCGTGGTTGACGCCGTGCACGATGTTCGGGACGTCGCCCTTGCCCGGCGCGGTCAGGACGACCTTGTCGATACCGGGGCGCAGGTGCTTGGACAGGCCCTCGCGGTCGCGCCACTTGCCGGTGTTGTCGATGAGGATGGCGTCCCGGATGCCGTACTCGGTGTAGTCCACGTGAGACGGGTCGTCGGCGTAGATCACCTTGATCGCGTTGCCGTTGGCCACGATCGTGCTGCTGTCCTCGTCCACGGTGATCGTGCCGTGGAACTGGCCGTGGATGGAGTCGCGGCGCAGCAGCGAGGCGCGCTTGACGATGTCCTGATCGCCGCCGCCGCGCACCACGATGGCGCGCAGGCGCAGGCCGTTGCCGGAGCCGGCCTTCTCGATCAGCAGGCGGGCGACGAGGCGGCCGATGCGGCCGAAGCCGTAGAGGACGACGTCGCGCGACTCGCGGCGCTCGATCTTGTTGGCGCCCGTGGCACCGGCGACGGCCTCGGCGGTGAACTCGGCCACGCTCAGACCGCGGTCGTCGGCCTGGTAGGTGGCCGCCAGCATGCCGAGGTCGATCTGGGAGGGCCCGAGGTCGAGGGTGGTAAGGGCCTGGAGGAACGGCATGGTCTCGGTGACCGACAGCTCCTCGCCGGCGATCTGCCGGGCGAAGCGGTGCGTCTTCAGGATGCTGACCACCGACTTGTTCACCAAGGAGCGGCTGTGCAGCAGGACGGTCACGTCCCGCTCGCGGTGCAGCTTCCCGATGAGCGGGATCATCGACTCCGCGATTTCCTCGCGGTGCATCCAGTTGGTGAACGAGTCGTCGTTGACAGTCACAGATCTATCTTTCGAGCTAGGCAGCGCTCATATGGTAACCACACCCTACGTCGGTCGTTCCGGTGCCCCGGGGCGGGGGTGGATGGAGGGGTAATTTGCCCGAATTTAGGCTCCAGTTCGGAACTGATTCACCCTGATTTCAGAAGTAGGTTGCCGTGATTCCTGAATCAGGGTGGAAGATCGTAAGAAAGCCGGGTTGCGGATTGCGTGCCCTCACCCGCATGACCAAGGTCAGAGGGTGAGCACGTCTTCCGTACCCCGTCCCGAGCCGGCCGCGCCGTCCGGTCCCCTCCGCCGCTCCGCGCTGCCCGAGGCCGTCCGGCCCCGGCGCCCGCAGGGTGCCCTGCCGGCCCTCGCGCTGTTCGCGGCCGTCCGGCTCGCCGGAGTCGTCGTGGTGATCGTCACCAACCACCTCAACGGACACCCGCTGGTCCGCAGCCTGGCCCACTCCTGGGACTCCCGCTGGTACCTGCACATCGCCGCCCACGGCTACGGACACCTCATCTGGATCACCCCGACCGGCGGGGTGCAGGCCGACTGGGCGTTCTTTCCGCTCTATCCCGGACTCATCCGGGCCCTGACCACGGTCCTCCCGCTCACCCCCGGCCAGGCCGCGCTGCTGATCGCCTGGGCCGCCGCGGGGGTGGCCGCGTACGGGCTCTACGTCCTCGGCCACCACCTCTACGGGCGTGCCGTCGCCACCGCCCTGGTCGGCCTGTGGGCCGTCCTGCCGCACTCCGTCGAACTGACCATCGCGTACACCGAGTCGCTCTTCGCCGCGCTCGCCGTCTGGTCCCTGTACTGCGTGCTCAAGGGCCGCTGGCTGTGGGCCGGTTCGCTGGCCGCGCTGGCGGGCCTGTCCCGGCCGACCGGGTTCGCGGTGGCGGTGGCCGTCGGCGTCGCCGCCGCGTACGAGGTGTTGCGCCGGCGCGGCCGGGTGCCGGCGGGCCTGTGGGCCGGCGCCCTCATCGCCGCGCTGGGCTGGCTCGGCTATGTGCTCTGGGTGGGGCAGCAGACCGGCGACCTGCTGGGGGGCTACCTCAAGGTCCAGAGCGCCTGGGCCTCCCGCTTCGACTTCGGCGCCGGTGCCCTGCGCTTCCTCAGGGCGCTGTTCCTGCACGGCGGCGGCGTCGTCTACCCGGTGGCCCTGATGATCGTCGTGGTGAGCGTCGTGTTCTTCGGGCTGCTCTGCCTGGACCGCGCCCCGCTGGTCCTGGTGGTCTTCGCCGGGGTGCTGGTCCTGCTCGTGGTCGGGGGCTCCGGCTCGTTCTCGTCCAAGCCGCGCTTCCTGCTGCCCGTCTTCCCGCTGCTGATCCCGACGGCGCGGGCCTTCGCCCGTACCTGGCGGGTCCGGCCGGCCCAGGCGCTGCTCGTCGGCGGGGCCCTGGCCGTCGTATCCCTGCTGTACGGGGCGTATGTGACGGTGGTGGCCTACTCCCCGCTGTGAGCCGTGCGGGTGGATCCGGCCTCGGTTCAAGGGAAAGATCGTGCAGAGTCCGGACGAGAGAGGCGTGTCGATGAAGCTGCACACCCGCGAGTGGGGGACCGGAGACCGGATCGCCGTCCTGGTACACGGCATCATGTCCGACCACAGGACCTGGCGCCGGGTCGCACCGGCCCTGGCCGACAAGGGTTACCGGGTCATCGCCGTGGACCTGCGCGGGCACGGAGCGAGCGGCCGGGGGGAGTACGGCGCCGAGACCTGGGCGGACGATCTCGTGGAAACCCTGCCGCACGGCCCCGAGCTGGCGCTCGGGCACTCGCTCGGCGCCATGGCCCTGGCCCTCGCCGTCGAGCGGCTGGCACCGGGCCGGGCCGTCTACTGCGACCCCGCCTGGGAGCTGAGGCAGGACATCGCCCTGGTCGCCCGCTCCTTCGCGGAGGCCAAGCACGTC
This sequence comes from Streptomyces cellostaticus, assembly GCF_001513965.1. Lineage (GTDB taxonomy): Bacteria > Actinomycetota > Actinomycetes > Streptomycetales > Streptomycetaceae > Streptomyces > Streptomyces cellostaticus. The sequence goes on from NZ_KQ948022.1 coordinate 76,852, forward strand.
AACCGCGCGGTCATCGAGCACTTCAACCCGCGGTGGGAAGAGGCCGACGTGGACGTCGAGCTGGCCACGCTCGCCGCCTGGGACCCCGCGACGGCCCACGCCCTCCCCGGGGTCTACGCGGTCGGCCGGACCCCGGCGCGCCCGGTGGTGCCCTCGCTGGTCCTGCTGGCCGACCCGAGCGGCCTCGTATCCCCGGAACTTGAGGGGCAGTTGACGCAGCGGGGTTTCGCGGCCCGCAGGGTCCCGGGGGCCGGGCACACCCTGTACCGGGACGACTTCGAGGGATTCATGACGGCGCTGGACGGCTGGGTCTGAGGGCAGGTCCGAGGCGTCCTCAGTCCCACCAGAAGTACCAGGTGCCGGCGAGCAACTGGGTCGCGGCCAGCTCCTCCAGGCTGCCGACGCCCTGGTCGACGATGACGGAGCAATAGGCTAGTGCTCCAGGGCGGCGGTGGCCACGCCGTGCGCTGTACGTGGGCGTCTGGTGACCAGCAGTTCCAGCAACTGGCTCTCCAGGGTGACCAGTTCGGCGCCGTACCGCTCGTGGAAGTGGCGCAGCACCGCCTGGTGCTGCCGGCCCGTCATGCCGTCATTGCAGGCACCCGGCCAGTTGAGCAGGGCCGGCACGTCGCAGCCGTGGTCGGCCCGGACGAGACAGAGGACGGTGTGCTCCTGGCGGAGGGCCGCTATACAGGTGCCGCCCACCCGGTCGAGGTCCACCTCGGCCGTGATGTGGCCGGCCAGCCGGCGGGCCGGGGTGCCGAACGGGTCCTCGTCCGCCGGGGTCCGCGCATCCGGGGCGCGCAGCTGCTGCTCGTCCTCGCGGGCCCACCGGGTGAGCAGCGCGCGCCCGTCCGGCAGCGGCGCATCCGCCTGGCCGTCCGGCTCCGCGTACACCGGTGCGCCGTCGGCCGCCACGGCGGCCCGGCGCAGCGGGGGCAGCACGAGGTCCGTACCGGAACAGAGCCGCTGCAGCTCGGAGATCGCCATCGCCATGCGGCCAACGTACCGGGAGGGTCCGACAACGCGACCGGGCGCCCGTGAGGGGCGCTGGGGAAAGCCCCACCCGGGTCCGGGGGGCTGCCGCAGTGCCCCGGCGCCCCGCCACATGATCGGCTGTACGCACAGGAGCCGATCGAGGGAAGGCGGACGCGTGCGGTATCGGTGGGGGTGTGCGGCGTGGGTCGTGGGTGTGGTGCAGTTCTTCGTGATCCACGGCATCGCCGAGTCGGCGTGGGCGAGGCCGTACAGCTGGGCGCGCAACAACATCAGCGACCTGGGCAACGCGCACTGCGCCTGGCAGCCGGATCCCGAGCCGCGTTACATCTGCTCGCCCCAGCACGCGCTGATGAACACCTCGTTCGTCGCCCTCGGCGTGCTGTTGGCCGCCGGTGTCGCGCTGACCGGTCCCCTGTGGCGGCGCGGTGCGGCCGCGGCCGTGTCACGGTGGCTGCTGGCCGGCGCCGGGGCGGGGTTCGTGCTGGCCGGGCTGGCGCCCGCGGACGTGCACGAGAACCAGCACGTCCTGGGCGCCCTGCTGATCATGGCCACGGGCAATCTCGGCCTGCTGTCGGCCGGCGCCGGTCTGGATCTGCCGGGGCACCTGCGGTGGGCGACCGCACTGCTGGGCGCCACCGCCCTCACCGCCTTCGGGCTCTTGCTCTCCCGGCACTACCTCGGGCTCGGCATGGGCGGCATGGAACGGGTCGCCGCGTTCCCGCTCCTGGTGGGGGCGGCGGCCCTCGGTGTCCGTGGCCTGGTCCTGCGCGGTGCTGTGCCAAGGCCATGAATCGGGGTAGGCGGGGAGGGGCCGAGGAAAGGATCGCCATGACGACCTACGTCATCACCGTGCCCGGCACCTTCACCACGGGAGTCGGGGCCGGCACCCGGGCGCGGCTGAGCCGGGCGCTCGGGCCGGCCGATCCGCACACCACGCGGATGGGGAACGCCGAGGACCTGGACGTGCTCAACGTCAACGAGGACAACACCTTCACCCTCCGCCTGACCGTCGAGGCGGACACCGGCCCCCACGCCGAGGAGGAGGCCCGGCGCCTCGCGGACGGTGCCCTGCGCGGCGCGGGACTGGACGAGAGGACGGCGCCGCTGGGACCCGCCGTGATCACCGGCATCGATGCGGAGCCCGGCTGACCAGGCGTGTCACCGCAGGCGCTCCCCCCTGGGGCAGGATCACCCTATAAAGGTAAAATCGAGGCGTTTGCCCAGACGGGCCACCGCCCAGCCGGAAGTGATCGATGCCCCGCAAACGCTCCACGGACGACGGCGACGAGCTGCTGGCCAGACTCGGTTCGCTCACCGCCCAGGCACGCGAGCGCGCGGAGCTGCAGCGCACCCAGGTCGAGCTGGCCATCGCCCTGCAGCGCGGCATGCTGCCCCCGGACCTGCCCACCGCCCCCGGCCTTCACCTGGCGGTGCGGTACGCGCCCGCCTGCTACGGCCTCAACGTCGGCGGCGACTGGTACGACGCCTTCACCATGCCCGACGGCCGCATCGGGCTGTCCATCGGTGACGTACAGGGCCACAACATCGAGGCGGCCGCCTTCATGGGCCAGGTCCGGGCCGGGCTGCGGGCCCTCGCCTCCGTCACCAGCGAGCCGGGCGAACTGCTCGCCCGGACCAACGAGCTGCTGGTCTCCCTCGGCAGCGAGCTGTTCGCCACCTGCACCTTCATGCGGCTCGACCCGGCCACGGGCGTACTGGAGAGCGCACGGGCCGGGCACATCCCCTTCGTCTGGGCCACGGCCGACGGAAAGTCCGGTGTCGTGGACGACGAGGGGGGGCCGCCGCTCGGCATCGAGAGGGGGATGGAGTACCCCGTGACCCGGCACCGGCTCACCACGGGCGGAGTGTTCGTCCTGCTCACCGACGGCGTGGTGGAGGGCCCGTCGCTGAGCATCGAGGACGGGCTGGACCAGGTGGTGCGGCTCGCGGGCATCGCGGCCGTCGCCGGCCTGGAGGCGCACGCGCTGGCCGCGGCCGTGATCAAGGGCGCCGAGAGCGTGGGACACGAGGACGACGCCGCCGTCCTCGTCGTGGGCCTCGACGGGCCCGCGGTTCAGCCATAGAGCCGGACGGGACGCCGCTCGCCTCGCCGACGGCGGGCCGTCGGTGTGAGATGGCTGCTGTGGTGGCTTACCAGGATCTGCACCGGCGAGGCGGCTACGCCGTCCAGGTGCTGGCCGTCGCCGCCTGCTACTACGGCGCGGCGCGGCTCGGACTCCTGCGCCGGCTCGTCGTCGAGGGCTCCGTGTTCACCCCCATCTGGCCGCCGACCGGCGTCGCCGTGGCCGCCCTGCTGGTCTTCGGGCTGGGCTGCTGGCCGGGCGTCGCGCTCGGGGCGTTCGTCACCGTCCTGTACCTCACCAGCAGCCCCAGCCCCGACATGCTCGGCTTCGTGTTCGGCAACACCGCCGCACCCCTGTGCGCGGCACTGCTGCTGCACCGGACCGGTTTCCGTACCGACCTCGGCCGGTTGCGCGACGGCCTCGCCCTGGTGTTCCTGGGCGCGCTGACCGCCATGCTGATCAGCTCGACCATCGGCGTGGGCCTCCTCGTCCTCACCGACAAGCTGCCCGCACACAGCTTCTGGGTCGTCTGGCTGGCCTGGTGGGTGGGCGACGCGATGGGGGTCCTGATCGTGACGCCGCTCCTGCTGTTGCTGCACAAGACCCGCCGGCCGCCGCCCCTGAAGCGCTGGAAGGAGGCCGCCGTGCTGGCCGCCGCGGCCTGCTGCGTGGTGCCGCTGGCCGCCTTCAGCTCCGTCAGCCTGCTGTTCCTCGTCTACCCGCTCATCATCTGGGCCGCCCTGCGCTTCCAGCTCGCGGGCGGCATGCTCTGCGCGCTGCTGACGTCCGTGCTGGCCACCGTCGCCGCGACGGACCGCGTAGGTGCCTTCGCGGGGCTGAGCCGGATCGAGGTCATGGCGAAACTCCAGGCCTTCAACGGTGCGATGGCCCTGACCGCGTTGCTGCTGTCCGCGGTGATCACCGAGCAGCGCAACACCAGGCGCTCCGTGGAGCAGGCCTGTCAGGAACTGGTCGAGGTGCTGGAGCACCTCACCGCGGGCGAGGCCCCGCCGCCCCGGCCGCGGACCGGCCCCGACGACCGGCCGTGGCAGAGCGACGCCCCGTGAGACGACGGGGCCGGGTGACCGCACCGGCGCGGGCGTGGCGCCGAACCGTGGTCGCGGCGTGTCGGCCGGCCGGCCCGGAGCACTGGGAGACGATGGGCGATACCCGCACGGGTACGGGGTCGGGCCGGAGGGACACGGGCGGCATGGAACAGCGGGCGGTACCGGACAGGGAAGACCGGCACACCGGGACGGCCGGGCCCGCCTCCGGCGATCCGGCACGGCACCCGGACGGCACCGACGCACGGCGCCGGATCCCGCGCACCGACGTGCTCCTGCGCGACCCCCGGCTGGCCGCGGCGGCGCACCGGCTCGGAGAGCGCGTGGTCAAGAGCGCGATCCGGCAGGCACAGGACCGGGCCCGCGAGGGGACCATCCCACCGGAACGCGTACCCGACACCGCCCTCGCCCTGGTGCCCGGCACGGCGGGCGGACTGCGCCCGGTGATCAACGCCACCGGGGTGCTGCTCCACACCAACCTCGGCCGGGCCCCGCTGTCGCCCGCGGCCCGGCAGGCGGTGGTGGCAGCCGCCGGTCCCACCGACGTCGAGCTCGACCTGGCGACGGGCGCGCGGGCCCGCCGAGGCCGCTCCGCCCTGGCCGCGCTGTGCGCCCGCGTGCCGTCGGCCGGGGACGTCCATGTCGTCAACAACGGCGCCGCCGCACTCGTCCTGGCCGCCACCGCGCTCGCGGCCGGCAAGGAGATCGTCATCAGCCGCGGGGAGATGGTGGAGATCGGGGACGGTTTCCGCCTGCCCGACCTGCTCGTCTCGACCGGCGCCCGGCTCCGCGAGGTCGGCACGACCAACCGGGCCACCACCGCCGACTACGCCGCCGCCCTCGGCCCGGAGACCGGCTTCGTCCTGAAGGTGCACCCTTCCAACTTCCGCATCACCGGCTTCACCCGCGCGGCCGAGGCCGCCGAGCTGGCCGGGCTGGGTGTCCCGGTCGTCGTCGACATCGGCTCCGGACTGCTCGCCCCGCACCCCGCACTGCCCGCGGAACCCGACGCCGACACCCAGCTGCGGGCCGGGGCCGCCCTCGTCACCGCGAGCGGCGACAAACTGCTCGGCGGACCCCAGTGCGGGCTCATGCTGGGCCGCGAGGAGCTGATCCACACCCTGTCCCGGCACCCGCTGGCCCGCGCCCTGCGCGTCGACAAGCTGACCCTGGCCGCCCTTCAGGCCACGCTCACCGGACCGCCCACTCCTACCGCCACCGGCCTCACCGCCGACCCGGCCGGACTCAGGGACCGGGCCGGCCGGCTCGCCACCGCGCTGAGCGCCGACGGCGTCGACGCACGGGCCGTCGAGAGCGCCGCCACGGTCGGCGGGGGAGGCGCACCCGGCGTCACACTGCCCAGCGCGGCGTTGTCCCTGCCCGAGCCGTACGCCGCGGCGCTGCGCACCGGCCGGATCCCCGTGGTCGGCCGCCTGGAGGCGGGGCGCTGCCTGCTCGACCTGCGGGCCGTCGCGCCGGAGGACGACGAGCGGCTGGCCGAGGCCGTACGGGCCGTACGGCCCGGCGCCAGGCGGTAGGCGGGATGCGGGTCCTCGCCACCGCCGGGCACGTCGACCACGGCAAGTCCGCCCTGGTGCGGGCGCTCACCGGCATGGAGCCCGACCGCCACGAGGAGGAGCGCCGCCGAGGACTCACCCTCGACCTCGGCTTCGTGTGGACGAGACTCGGCGCCGACGGCGAACACCTCGCCTTCGTGGACGTACCCGGGCACGAGCGGTTCGTCGCCACCATGCTGGCCGGTGTCGGGCCCGTGCCCGCCGTGCTGTTCGTGGTCGCCGCCGACCAGGGCTGGCAGCCGCAGTCCCAGGAACACCTGGCCGTCCTGGACGCGCTCGGCGTCCGGCACGCCGTCCTCGCCGTGACCCGCGGCGACCTCGCCGACCCCGAACCCGTGCGCGCGGACGCCGTGCAGCGCCTGGCCGCCACCTCGCTGGGCACGGTGCCGTCCGTCGCGGTGAGCGCCGTCACCGGCGCCGGACTGGACGAACTGCGCCGTGAACTGGCTCTGCTGGCCGAGGAGTTGCCTGTCCCGGCGGCCGACGCCGACCTACGCCTGTGGCTGGACCGGGCGTTCACCGTGCGCGGTCACGGCACCGTGGTGACCGGCACCCTCGGCGCGGGCACGCTGCGCGTCGGCGACCGGCTGGTCACCGGGGGCGGCCCGGCCGTGCTCCGGGTGCGCGGGCTGCAGAGCCTGCGCGAGGAGCGGACGGAGGTGAGCGGGGTGGCCCGCGTCGCCGTCAACGTGCACGGTCCGGCCGTCGGCGATCTGCGGCGCGGGCAGGTGCTGCTGACCCCGGACCGCTGGCTGCACACCGACGTGATCGACGCCCGGATCACCGGGGAGCCGGTCGCCGACCTGCCCCGCTCGCTGACCCTGCACCTCGGCACCGCCGCCGTCCCGGTGACCGTCCGCCCGCTCGGCGAGGACATCGCCCGGCTCACCCTGCACCGGACGCTGCCGCTGCGGATCGGCGACCGCGCGGTGCTGCGCGAACCGGGCGGCAGCCGCGTGCCCCGCGGTGTCACCGTCCTCGACGTGCGGCCGCCCCGGCTGACCCGGCGCGGCGCCGCCCGGGCCCGCGCGGCGGAGCTGGCCCACCTGACCGGCCGCCCCGACGGCGCCGCCGAGCTGCGCCGCCGCAAGCTGATCCGGCGCGCCGACCTGCTGGCCATGGGCGCCCCGCCCCCGGCGGAGCCCGTCACCGGCGACTGGCTGGCCGACGAGACCTACTGGACGGCCCTGCGGGACCGGCTGGCCTCCGAAGTCTCACGGCATGCCCGGGAGCACCCACTGGAGCCCGGTCTGCCCGCCGAGGCGGCCCGCCACCTCCTCGGTCTGCCCGACCGCACCCTGGTCGACGCGCTCGCCCGGGCCACGCCCCGACTCCGCAGCAGCCAGGGCCGGTTGTACGGCGCCGACACCCTGCGGCCCACTCTGCCCCCGCCCGTCCGGGCGGCCGTGGACGCGGTACGCCGGGACCTGGCCCGTACGCCGTTCCGCGCGCCCGAGGCTGACCGGCTGGCCCGACTGGGCCTCACCCGCAAGGCGTTGGCCGCCGCCGTGTCGGCCGGGGCCCTGCTGCGGATCGCCGACGGGATCGTACTGCTGCCCGGAGCGGACGCCGAGGCCGCCGACGTTCTGCGCCGCCTGCCGCAGCCGTTCACGCCGAGCGAGGCACGGCGGGCGCTGGACACCACCCGCAGGGTGGCCGTGCCGCTGCTGGAGCACCTGGACGACCAGGGACACACGGAGCGCGTCGACGACCAGCGCCGGCGCTGCCGGACCGGTCCGCGGAGCGGAGGCGGATGGGAATCGAACCCACCTGCCCGAGATCCTCGGGCACCTCGGTGTTGAAGACCGGGAGGGCCACCAGGCACCCGCACGCCTCCACCGCCCGCCCAGGCTAGTGCCCCAGGAGACAGGTATGACAACGACCCGCCAGGCCTCCGTCCGCCTCACGCAGTTCGCCCACGGCGGCGGCTGCGCCTGCAAGATCCCGCCCGGTGAACTGGAGGAGATGGTCGCCGGCCTGGGCGCACCGCTGCCCGGGGGCCACGCCCGGCTCCTGGTCGGACCGGCCACCGGCGACGACGCGGCCGTGGTCGTGCTTCCCGCCCACGACGGCACGGCCTTGGTGTGCACCGCCGACTTCTTCACCCCGGTCGTGGACGACCCGTACGACTGGGGGCGCATCGCCGCCGCCAACGCCCTGTCCGACGTGTACGCGATGGGCGGCCGGCCCGTCCTCGCGGTCAACCTCCTCGCCTGGCCCCGCGACCGGCTCCCCTTCGCCCTGGCCCGCGAGGTGCTGCGCGGCGGCCAGGACATCGCTTCCGAGGCGGGCTGTCACGTCGGCGGCGGACACAGCGTCGACGACCCCGAACCGAAGTACGGCATGGCGGTCACCGGTCTCGCCGACCCCGGACGGCTGCTGCGCAACGACGCGGGCCGCCCCGGTCTGCCGCTGTCGCTGACCAAACCGCTCGGCCTCGGCGTGCTGAACAACCGTCACAAGGCCACGGGGGAGCGGTTCGAGCAGGCCGTCGCCACGATGACGGCCCTCAACCGGGACGCCTCAGCCGCAGCCCTGGCCGCCGGGGCCACCTGCGCCACCGACGTGACCGGCTTCGGCCTCCTCGGTCATCTGCACAAGCTCGCCCGGGCCTCGGACGTGACCGCCGTGGTCGACACCGCCGCCGTACCGTACCTGGACGGCGCCCGGGAGGCCGTCCGGGACGGGTACGTCAGCGGCGGCACCCGGCGCAACCTCGACTGGGTCGCGCCGTTCACCGACTTCGGCGCCACGGACGAGGACACGCGCCTGCTGCTGGCAGACGCCCAGACCTCGGGCGGGCTTCTCGTGGCCGGGGAAGTGCCCGGGGCGCCGGTCGTCGGCGAGCTGGTGCCGCGCGGGATCCACTCGATCGTGCTCAGGTGAGCCCGGTCAGGGTTCCGTCCCGGTGTGTTCGTCGATGCCCGCCCGGGCCCGGTAGGCGCGCACCAGCTCCAGCGACGCCGGGCCCCGGGGACGCCGTCCCGGGCGGATGTCGACGGCGAACGCTTTCGTCTCCTGGATGTGCGTGTTCGGGTCCAGGGACAGATGCACCAGCTCGTTGGCCGCGTCGCCGGTGCTGTAGCCGTTCGGACCCCAGTGGTAGGGCAGGCCCACCTGGTGCAGGGTCCGGCCGTGCACCCTCAGCGGTGTCATGCGGTCGGTGACCAGTACCCGTGCCTCGATCACCGCGCGGGCGCTGACGATCGTCGCCCAGCCCGTGTGCTCCAGGCCCCGCTCGGCCGCCAGCTCCGGGGACACCTCGCAGAAGAACTCCGGCTGCAGCTCCGCGAGATACGGCTGCCAGCGGGACATGCCGCCCGCGGTGTGGTGCTCGGTGAGCCGGTACGTGGTGGCCACGTACGGGAACACCTCCGAGCCGGGCTCGGTGCCGCTCGGCTGGTAGCGGTTGTCGGGGAGCGCGGGCAGCAAGTGCCGTACCGGGTTGCGCTGTTGGGCGTACAGGAGATTCGGGAAGGGGGAGTCCTGCGGTTCGTAGTGCGCCGGCAGCGGCCCGTCCGTGAGTCCCGACGGCACATACAGCCAGGCCTTCCCGTCGGCCTGCATGACGAACGGATCCCGGCCCGACAGCGCCTCCGGCCCGGTCGCGCCCTCGGGCGGCCGGTGATCGGGCGCCTTGTCCTTCTTGAAGTCGGGGACGTCGTGCCCGGACCACTCACCCCGCTCGCCCTTGTCCGGGTCCCACCACACCAGTGCCTTCCGCTCGCTCCACGGCCTGCCCTCCGGGTCGGCCGAGGCGCGGTTGTTCAGAATGCGGCGGTTGGCCGGCCAGGCCCACGCCCACTCGGCTGCCACCCAGTCCTGTTCCCGGCCCGGCTTGCGGCGGGCGGCCTGGTTGACACCGTCGGCGTACACACCGCAGTAGATCCAGCAGCCGCAGGCCGTGGAGCCGTCGCCTTTCAGCTCCTCGTAGGAGGAGAGCGGACGGCCGTCGGCGTCGTGGCCGTTGATCTCGGCGAGCACGGCCTGAGCGTCCGGCTCGGTGTGCTCGCCCTTCGTCGGGTAGTTCCAGGCCAGGTCGAGCACCGGACGGTCCATCTCGTCGGCGGAACCGGCCAGCTTCTGTCGGATGATCCGCCCGAGGTGGTAGGCGAACCACAGGTCGCTGCGCGCCTCGCCGGGCGGTTCGACCGCCTGGTGGTGCCACTGGAGCAGCCGCTGGGTGTTGGTGAAGCTGCCGTCCTTCTCGGTGTGTGCGGCGGCCGGCAGGAAGAACACCTCGGTGCGGATGTCCTGTGTGCGCAGCTCGCCGGTCTCGATCTCGGGACCGTCCTGCCACCAGGTCGCCGACTCGATCAGCGAGAAGTCCCGGACGACCAGCCAGTCCAGCTGGGCCATGCCGAGGCGCATCAGCCTGGAGTTGGCGTTGCCCACCGCCGGGTTCTCGCCGAAGAGGAAGTAGCCCTGGCAGGCGCCTTCCAGCTGGGCCATGGTCGTCTCGTAGGTGGAGTGGGAGCCGGTCAGCCGCGGCAGGTAGTCGAAGCAGAAGTCGTTCCCGGCCGTTGCCGCGTCACCCCAGTACGCCTTGAGCAGGCTGACCAGATACGCACGCATGTTGCCCCAGTAGCCCTTGCGGGCGGCCTCCGCCCGCACGAAGGCCTCCAGGTCCTGGTTCTGGTGGGCATGCGGCATGGGAATGTAGCCGGGCAGCAGGTTGAAGAGCGTGGGGATGTCCGTCGAGCCCTGGATGGAGGCGTGGCCGCGCAGGGCCAGGATGCCGCCGCCCGGGCGGCCGATGTTGCCGAGCAGCGTCTGCAGCACGGCGGCCGCCCGGATGTACTGGACGCCCACCGTGTGCTGCGTCCAGCCGACCGAGTAGGCGAAGGCCGTCGTCCGCTCGCGCCCGGAGTTCTCCGTGACCAGCTCGCACACCTGCCGGAACAGGTCCTGTGGCACCCCGCAGATCTGCTCCACCAACTCGGGCGTGTAGCGGGCGTAGTGCCGCCTGAGCACCTGGAAGACGCAGCGCGGATGGCTGAGCGTCTCGTCCCGCTCGGGCTCGCCCTCACCGATCGCGGCACCGCCGGAGCCGTGGGCCTCGCCGCGCGCTGCCTCGGCCACCGTGCTGCCGCCGCCGGTGCGCTCCTCGTACTCCCGGTCGCGCTCGCCCGAAGCCGCCTGCATCTCGGTGCCCTCGTACTGCCAGCTGGCGTTGTCGTAGCTACGGGTGTCCGTGTCCAGGCCGGAGAAGACGCCGTCCAGGTCCTCGGTGTCACGGAAGTCCTCCCGCAGAATCACCGGCGCGTTGCTGTAGGCCACCACGTAGTCGCGGAAGTACTTCTCGTGCTGGAGGACGTAGTTGACGATCCCGCCGAGGAAGGCGATGTCGGAACCGGCGCGCAGCGGCACGTGCACGTCGGCGAGCGCGCTGGTGCGGGTGAACCGCGGGTCGACATGGATCACCTTCGCGCCGCGGGCCTTCGCCTCCATCACCCACTGGAACCCGACCGGATGGCACTCGGCCATGTTCGAGCCCTGGATGACGATGCAGTCGGCGTTCTGCAGGTCCTGCTGGAACGTGGTCGCACCGCCGCGTCCGAACGAGGTTCCCAGACCGGGAACGGTGGCGGAGTGTCAAACACGCGCCTGGTTCTCGATCTGGATCGCTCCCAGCGCGGTGAACAACTTCTTGATGAGGTAGTTCTCCTCGTTGTCGAGCGTGGCCCCGCCCAGGCTCGCGATGCCGAGCGTGCGCCGGGTGCGCGTCTCGTCGACCTCCCACTGCCAGCCGGCCCGGCGCGCCTCGATCACCCGGTCGGCGATCATGTCCATCGCCCGGTCCAGGTCCAGCCGCTCCCACTCGGTGCCGTACGGCCGCCGGTACAGGACGTGGTGCTCGCGGGCGTCCCCCGTGGTCAGCTGGAGGCTCGCCGCGCCCTTGGGGCACAGACGGCCGCGCGAGACGGGGGAGTCGGGGTCGCCCTCGATCTGGGTGACCCTGCCGTCCTGGACATACACGTTCTGCCCGCAGCCCACCGCGCAGTACGGGCAGACCGACTTCACCACCCGGTCGGCGGTGGCGACCCGGGGTTCGAGCCGCGCGCTGCGCCCGCTCTTGGCGGCGGCCCCCCGGCCCAGCGGGTCCGTCCCGGTGAGCTGGCGGTACACCGGCCAGGAGTCGATCCAGGTGCGTACGCCCACGCCTTGCTCCTCCCGCTCGGTCTCGATTCCCGCTCGGTTACTCGATTTTCCCGCAGCCGCGCGGCCACGGCATCTCGCGCCCCGGAGGGTCACGATCCGCGCGCCGCCAGCCGTTCCCGCTGTGGCAGCACCGTGTACCTGGGGTCCTCGGCCGAGGCCACCCCGGCGTGGAACACGCCGAACCGCAGGGCCGCCGAGCCGGAGAGCAGGGCGGCACCGGCCGCGAGGGCCGGGCGCCGGTCGCGCAGGCGTCCGCAGACGAGGGCCAGGGCGGCGCCGGACGCCGTCAGCGCCTCGGCCGCGCGCAGCAGGGTGCGCGGCCTGCCCCGTTCGTAGGCTTCGGCGGGCAGGCCCATGCGGTGCTTCATCAGATGGAAGGCGCCCAGTTCGAGCGCGGTGCCGAGGACGGCCATGCGGCGCGCCGGACCCGCCTGGCCGGCCGGAGCGGCGGCCAGCGCCAGACCGGCGGCCGCGGTGGCAGCCGATCCCGCGAAGACGAACGGCAGCTGCCGGTAGCCCTCGTGCCAGGCGGGCACAGCCGTGTCCGAGACGAGGACGGCGGTGTACGTCGCCACCGCCGGGCCCAGGACGGCGGCGCCCGCCGTGGCGGCCGAGCCCACGAGCCGGTACCGGCCGGTGACCTCGCCGGCCGCGGCGGCCAGCGTCAGCGGGGCGTACCCCGCCAGCAGCCACGAGCCCATGCTCATCGGCGAGGTGGGCTTGAGGACCCGGAGCATGTTCAGGAAGCGAGCCGGCCGGCCCAGATCGTGGACGAGAGCGGCCAGGGAGAGGGAGATGGCGCCGGCCGCGCCGAGTTTCGCCGTGCGGGCCAGCGCCGGGCGCCCGGTGAGGTCGGCCCCGGCCGCCAGCAGCGAGGAGGCCCCGGCCAGCCCGCCCAGGTACAGGTACCCGGCGATGTCCAGGGGTTTCCACGTCGGTGTGTTCAGCACGGGTCTGCCGTAGTACGACGAGAACCGCGCGTCCGGCACCATCGGCTGCTCGCCCCGTCCGCGCCGGCGCCGGCGGCGCCCCGGCTGCGCCCCGGCGGGCGTCTCCCGTCCGCTCATCGCGGCCTCCTCGCGAAACCGGCGGCGGCCAGCGCGGCGAGCGAGGCGGCGGCCAGCGCCGCGTGGCGCCACATGGCGGGCAGGTCCCGGGTGGTGACCACCGGATCCGGGGGCAGGCCGTAGACCTCCGGCTCGTCCAGCAGCAGGAAGAACGCGCCGTCCCCGCCGACCCCGTCGTCCGGGCTCTCGCCGTACAGCCGAGCATCGGTCACCCCGGCCGTGTGCAGCTGCCTCACCCGGGCCGCCGCTCGCTCCCGCAGCTCCTGAAGCGGGCCGAACTGGATCGATTCGGTCGGGCAGGACTTGGCACAGGCCGGCTCCATGCCGACGCCCAGCCGGTCGTAGCACAGGGTGCACTTCCACGCCCGGCCGTCGTCCCTGCGCTGGTCGATGACGCCGTACGGGCAGGCGGGCACGCAGTAGCCGCAGCCGTTGCAGACGTCCTCCTGCACCACGACCGTGCCGAATTCGGTGCGGAACAACGAGCCCGTGGGGCACACGTCCAGACAGGCCGCGTGCGTGCAGTGCTTGCACACGTCGGAGGCCATCAGCCAGCGCAGCTCGGTGTGGCCGTCGGGGGAGCCGGGGTCTGTGCCGAGGCGGGAGGCTGCGGCGAACACGTCCACGTCCTCGTGGGTGAGTGCGGGCTCCGGTCCGCCGAACGGCTTGCGCTGCTCGATGAAGGCCACGTGCCGCCAGGAGTCGGAGCCGAGCCGCTGTGTGTTGTCGTAGGACATGCCGGTCAGCTCCAGGCCGTCCTCCGGAATGGCGTTCCACTCCTTGCAGGCCACCTCGCACGCCTTGCAGCCGATGCACACGGAGGTGTCGGTGAAGAAGCCCATGCGCGGTGTGTCGTCGTCCCCGGTCATGGTTCGAGGCTGGCACGGGTGCCCTTGCTCCGCGCGTCCGAAGAGATTCGTCGGTGAGGGCACTGCATTACTGCCACGTGGTTGAACAGTCCAGACTGATAAACCTACTGTTAGTAATTATGGATACGGAGAACACCGCTGCACTCGCCGCCGCCCTGCGGCTGGCCATGGGCCGGATCGTCCGCCGATTGCGCCAGGCGCACGCCGTGGGGGACGTGTCCCTCTCCGGCGTCTCCGTGCTGTCCCGGCTTGCCACCGCCGGACCGGACTCGCCCGGCTCGCTCGCCGAACTGGAGCGGGTCCGCCCCCAGGCGATGGCCACCACCCTCGCCGGACTGGAACAGCGCGGGCTGGTCAGCCGTACCCCGGACGCGGCCGACGGACGCCGGGTCATCATGGCGATCACCGACGCGGGCCGGACCGTGCTGGAGGAGCGCCGCTCCGAGTCCGTCGAGCGACTCGCCCACGCCTTGGACCGGTTCACCCCGCAGGAGCGCGAGGCACTGCGTGCCGCGCTGCCCCTCCTCGACCGGCTGGCGGAACGGCTGTGACCGGGCACGCGCCCGGCCCGCGGGACCGGCACCCCGCCGAAGGCCTGCGCCGCCGCCTGCTCGCCCGCTCCGCCCGCCACCGCGACACGCCCGCGGGCCCCGGCTACAAATGGGTGGCCCTGTCCAACACCACGCTCGGCGTCCTGATCGCCACGATGGACGCCTCCATCGTGATCATCTCCCTGCCGGCGATCTTCCGCGGGATCGGCCTCGACCCGCTCGCCGCGGGCAACATCGGCTATCTGCTGTGGATGATCCTCGGCTATTTGCTGGTCTCCGCCGTGCTGGTCGTCGTCCTCGGCCGGCTCGGCGACATGTGCGGCCGGGTCCGCATCTACAACCTCGGCTTCCTGGTCTTCGCCTGCGCCTCCGTCGCGCTGTCCCTCGACCCGTTCCGGGCCGGGGCGGGCGCCCTGTGGCTGATCCTGTGGCGCATCGTGCAGGCCTTCGGCGGCTCCATGCTCACCGCCAACTCGGCCGCCATCCTCACCGACGCCTTCCCGGCCCGCCAGCGCGGCACGGCCCTCGGCATCAACCAGATCACCGCGCTCGCCGGGCAGTTCCTCGGGCTGCTCGCGGGCGGTCTGCTCGCCGCGGTCGACTGGCGGGCGGTGTTCTGGGTCAGTGTCCCGGTCAGTGTGACCGGCACCGTCTGGTCGTACCTGAGCCTGCGCGAGACCGCGGCCGGCGGACGCGGCCGCGTCGACTGGCTCGGCAACCTCACCTTCGCCACGGGCGCCGGAATCCTGCTCGCCGGCATCACCTACGGCATCCAGCCCTACGGCGGCCACCCCACCGGATGGACCAACCCCTGGGTGCTCGCGGGCCTGTTCGGCGGTCTCTTCCTGCTGCTGGTGTTCTGCCTGGCCGAGACCAGGGCCGCCGAGCCGATGTTCCAGTTGTCCCTGTTCCGGGTGCGCGCGTTCGCCGCGGGCAACCTGGCCGCCCTGCTGACCGCGATCGCCCGCGGCGGGCTCCAGTTCATGCTCATCATCTGGCTGCAGGGCATCTGGCTGCCGCTGCACGGCTACGACTTCGAGGACACCCCGCTGTGGGCCGGCATCTTCATGCTGCCGCTGACCCTCGGCTTCCTGATCGCCGGTCCGGTTTCCGGCTACCTCTCCGACCGGTTCGGCGCCCGCCTGTTCTCCACGGCCGGTCTGATCGTGGTCGCCGGTTCCTTCCTCGGCCTGCTGGCACTGCCCGTGAACTTCGCGTACGGCCTGTTCGCCGGGCTGCTGTTCCTCAACGGTCTGGGCCAGGGCATGTTCTCCGCGCCCAACACCTCGTCCGTGATGGGCAGCGTCCCGGCCCGCCACCGGGGCGTGGCCTCCGGGATGCGCTCCACCTTCCAGAACTCGGGCACCGCCCTGTCCATCGGCGTCTTCTTCTCGCTGATGGTCTCCGGACTGGCCTCCTCCCTGCCGTCGACGCTCAGCAGCGGACTCCAGGCACACGGAGTGTCCGCCGGTACGGCCCACGAGGTGGCCTCGCTGCCACCGGTCAGCACCCTCTTCGCGACCTTCCTGGGCAACAACCCCGTCGGTCACCTGCTCGGTTCCGGTGGCGGGCCGGACCACCTGACGACAGCCCAGCGCGCCACCCTGACCGGTCACACCTTCTTCCCCCGGCTGGTCTCCGGCCCCTTTCACCACGGCCTGACCATCGTCTTCTGCGTCGCCGCCGGCATGGCCCTGGTCGCGGCCCTCGCCTCCGCCCTGCGCGGCAGCCACGAGCCCGCCGGCGACGACACCGTGAGGGGTTCTTATCCGGCGTACGCCCGCAAGGGGTAGTGGTCCGAGAGGTTCGTGTACGTGTACGACGTCCCCCAGCTCGTCACCGTCCACGGCTCCGACCGTTCCTGGACGACCTCGTTGCGCCAGCCCGCCGGGCGGGCGTGACCGGCGCGGGCGAGAACGTAGTCGAGGTCCTCGCGCGGATCGTTCGGATAGCGGTCGTGGGCGATGGAGTTCTCCTGGGTGTCGAAGGAGTACGGGTGCCCCGTGCGCGCGTCGGCGCCGACGAGGTCGGCGTCGGCCAGCATGGAGGCGTACTCACCGCTGCGCGAGTCGACGTTGAGGTCGCCCGCGATCAGCACCTCCTCGTCGGCGGGGATGTTCTTGGAGTCCAGGAACGCGTCGATCGCCTTGAACTGCCGGCTGCGCATCGCCGCCGCCTCACCCGCACCGCACCCGGGATCCGTGGACTGCGTGTGCGTGCCGACCACGTGCACCTTGGTGCCGTTCACGTCCAGGACGACGTACGCGAAGCCCTTGTCGGACCACCAGTCCGCGCCGCACGCGTCCTTGTAGACGTACTGCTCCTTGTGCAGGACCGGCCACTTGCTCAGCACGGTGACCCCGCCGTCCTCGGGCGTGGCGGCCGAGTACGCCCCGCCCGTCGCGTCCCAGCCGCTCCGGCTGCGGCCCACCACCGGTGTCTGGTACGGGTATTCGGCCGCGGCGGCGCTCTTCAGCGCGTCGGAGGAGGAGTTGTCGAACGCCTCCTCCAGGACGACCACGTCGTTGCCGCGGAAGAAGGCTGCCTTCGGGATCTGAGCGGCCCGGTGGTCCTGGCCCCAGTTCGGGTACAGGTTCTTGCTCATGAGGAAGACGTTGTACGTCAGAACCTTCAGTGCCGGTGCCGGATCGGCTGCCGCCGCCGGTGCCGAGGAAGCGAGCGCCGCCGCGGGCAGGGCGAGGGCGAGCACGGCTGCCCCGAGGGCGCGGCGCGGTGCGAAGAGCGTCACTGGATCTCCCTGTGGATGAAGGGGGTTGAGTGGCGCCGCACATCAAACCACCGGGAATTACCCACAGGTAACACCCGTGCGGGCACCAGATGGCCCACAGCCGAGGAAGGGGGGAGTCCGTTCAGGGTTCGGGCCGCCGTCGCAGGAGTGCCGTACGGGCCGCCGTGACGATCTTGCCGCCGTGACGTGCCGGCCCCAGCGGTGCAGGAAAGCCCCGCATCCGCAGGGGGAGGCAGTCAAGAGGCGAAGCCGAGGCCGCTCTCGCCGTCGCCCGGGTCGGGCTGGCAGGTGCGGCACAGTTCGTGATCCCCGTCGCGGGTGACGACGGTTCCCCAGCCGAGGCAGTGCTCGCAGTCGCGGGCGAGACCCAGGTCGGGGTGGGGAGGCAGGACGGGGTGGTGGGCTCCGTAAGCCATGCGGGAAGCGGCTCCTTGAAGGCGCGGGGTCGCGGTCCGGATCACTTCCATTATGTCCTATTTTTTCCTTATGTCAGTGACGGGTGTCACTGAGTGCCACTCTCAGCCCAGATTCCCCAGGCGGGCGTCCCGCCACAGGTCCACACCGCCGTCGGTGGCGTGCTTGTCGATCTCGGCCAGCTCCTCGGCGCTGAAGTCGAGGTTCTCCAGCGCGGCCACGTTCTGCTCCAGCTGCTCGACGCGGGAGGCGCCGATGACCAGCGAGGTGACCCGCTCGTCCCGCAGGGCCCAGGCCAGGGCCAGCTGGGCCAGGGTCTGACCGCGCCGGGCGGCGATGTCGTTCAGGGAGCGCAGCCGCCGGCGCATGTCCTCGCTCAGCCAGGCCGGGTCGAGCGACGTGCCCCGCGCGGCCCGCGAGTCCTCGGGTACGCCGTCGAGGTAGCGACCGGTCAGCAGCCCCTGGGCGAGCGCGGTGAACCCGATGACGCCGAAGCCCTCCTCCTCGGCCGCCTCCAGCAGGCCGTCGGTCTCGATCCAGCGGTTGAGCATGCTGTACGACGGCTGGTGGATGAGCAGCGGGGTGCCCAGGTCGCGGAGGATGGCGGCCGCCTGCCGGGTGCGCTCGGCGTCGTAGGAGGAGATGCCGACGTACAGGGCCTTGCCCTGGTGGACGGCGGTGTCGAGCGCGCCCATCGTCTCCTCCAGCGGGGTGCTCGCGTCCAGCCGGTGGGAGTAGAAGATGTCCACGTACTCCAGGCCCATGCGGCTGAGCGACTGGTCCAGCGAGGCCAGCACGTACTTGCGGGAGCCGCCGCCCTGCCCGTAGGGGCCGGGCCACATGTCCCAGCCGGCCTTGGTGGAGACCACCAGTTCGTCCCGGTACGGCGCGAGGTCCTGCTTCAGCAGCCGGCCGAAGTTGATCTCGGCCGCACCGTACGGCGGACCGTAGTTGTTGGCCAGGTCGTGGTGGGTGATCCCCAGGTCGAAGGCGCGCAGCGCAATCTCGCGCTGGGTCTCGAAGGGGCGGTCGTCGCCGAAGTTGTGCCAGTAGCCCAGGGACAGGAGCGGGAGGTCCAGTCCCGAGCGGCCGGTGCGCCGGTAGCGCATGGTGCCGTGGTAGCGATCGGGGTCCGCGACGTGGTTCATCGGGTCGTCTCCGGGTCGTGCCGTAGGGGTGCCCGCCGTGTGTAGGCGCTCGTCCACCCTGCGCCTTCATGATTCGTAAGTCCAACCGATGGCCCTCATGGCATTGAGCGGCGTGGTTTCTGAATCGGGCGGCGGGCGCCGCACTGTTCGATCCTACGAACTTCCTGTGGGGCGGGTTCCGGGCCTTCGCTATGTTTGATAGGAAACTTTCCTACCAGTGCGGTCCGGACCAACCAACTCCCCACCCCCACCCCCTCTTGGAGTCCCTGTGGTGCACACAGAGCGCGAATCAGCAGCCTCCGCCCGCCTCTCCCGGCGGGCCGTCGTCGCCGCCCTCGGCGCCGTCGCCTCCGGCGCCCTGCTCGGCGTCCAGCGCGTCTCGGCGGCACCGGCGGCCGCGCCGGGCCTCGACGACCCGGCGAAGAAGGAGATCGCCATGCAACTGGTCTCGAGCGCGGAGAACTCCTCGCTCGACTGGAAGGCCCAGTACAAGTACATCGAGGACATCGGCGACGGCCGCGGCTACACCGCCGGCATCATCGGCTTCTGCTCCGGCACCGGCGACATGCTCGACCTCGTCAAGCTCTACACCGACCGCAAGCCCGGCAACGTCCTCGCCAAGTACCTGCCGGCCCTGCGCCGGGTCAACGGCAGCGACTCGCACGACGGCCTCGACCCCGACTACCCCAGGGACTGGCGCAAGGCCGCCCAGGACACCGCCTTCCAGCAGGCGCAGAACGACGAACGCGACCGCGTCTACTTCAACCCCGCGGTCGCCCAGGGCAAGAGGGACGGACTGCGCGCGCTGGGCCAGTTCATCTACTACGACGCCCTCGTCATGCACGGCGACGGCAGCGACCCCACCAGCTTCTCCGGCATCCGCAAGCGGGCGCTGCGCAGCGCCGAGCCGCCGGCCCAGGGCGGCAGCGAGACGACGTACCTGGGCGCCTTCCTCGACGCCCGGGTGTGGGCCATGAAGCAGGAGGAGGCCCACAGCGACACCAGCAGGGTCGACACGGAACAGCGGGTCTTCCTGCGCAAGGGCAACCTCGACCTGAACACCCCCCTGGACTGGAAGGTGTACGGGGACAGTTACCACATCGGCTGACGGTCTAGGCCAGATGCGGCAGGTCCGCGGCGCCGGGGAGGGGGAGCTTCGTGGTGAGCGCTGCGGCCTGCTGTGCCGTGACACGCTGGATCACGGCGATCGCCAGGGCACCCGCGGCCAGGTTGAGGGCCTCGGCCACGAGGAGGAGGACGAGCGAAGTCCCTTGACCCAGCTGGGTGCCCGCGGTGACGAGCACCGCGCGCCCGACCCAGGCCGCCCACCAGACGTTCACCAGGACCCCGTCGCGCCCCTCGGCCGCGCCGGGGCCGCTCGCCCGGTGCAGGTCGAGGACCAGCCCGCGCGGCACCCAGAGGTTCACCACCGGGACCAGCCAGGAGGCCACGGCCCAGGGGGCGGAGCCGGGCAGGGGCTCGGGGGAAAGGAGTTGGGCGTTGCGCCGGCAACGGGAGAACCACACCAGGAACAGCACGGCCGCGACCGTCATCACATACGTGCTCACCATCGACGCACGCCCCGACGCGCTCAAAGACGTGTCCTGCGGATGAAGGCGGTGCGCCCGTACGGTCACCGCCCGGCAGACCTCCGCCAGGGCTGCCGCGGCCACGGTGGCCTGGGCGGAACGGGCGATCGGCCACGGGGCCTTGGCGATGGGTGTGGACACGGTGGGACACCTGTCTGTCTCAGGCGGCACGCGAGAGCGCGGCGCGCACACGTCGGTGGGAGAAGCGGATCATAGGGCAGACGGCCCCGGTCCGCCCTCCGCACCGGTGGCGTACTCGCACGCCGAGCCCCTGACGAGGAAAGATGGGCTCCAGCGATCGATCCCACCGATGCGGAGGAACGGACTCATGCCGCACGAGCGAGCGGGCCGGCCGGCCGGTCCCGAGGACCTTGTCGACGTGGCCCGGCTGGTCACGGCGTACTACGCGCTGCACCCCGACCCGGCCGACCCCGGACAGCGGGTGGCGTTCGGCACGTCGGGGCACCGGGGTTCGTCCCTGGCGACCGCCTTCAACGAGGACCACATCGCCGCCACCAGCCAGGCCATCTGCGAGTACCGCGCCGCGCAGGGCGTGGACGGCCCCCTGTTCCTCGGTGCCGACACGCACGCCCTGTCCGAGCCCGCGAAGGTGACCGCTCTGGAAGTGTTCGCCGCGAGCGGCGTGACCGTGCTCGTCGACAGCGCGGACGGCTACACCCCGACCCCCGCCGTCTCGCACGCCATCCTCACGTACAACCGGGGCCGCACCTCCGGCCTCGCCGACGGCGTGGTCGTCACCCCGTCGCACAACCCGCCCGCCGACGGCGGCTTCAAGTACAACCCGCCCAGCGGCGGTCCGGCGGCCTCCGAGGCGACCTCCTGGATCCAGGACCGGGCCAACCAGATCATCGCGGGCGGCCTGAAAGACGTTCAGCGGCTGCCGTACACCCGTGCGCTCGCCGCGGACACGACACGGCGGTACGACTTCCTGGGCACCTATGTCGGCGACTTGCCGAGCGTCCTGGACCTCGACGCGATCCGCGCGGCCGGCGTGCGCATCGGCGCCGACCCGCTCGGCGGCGCGTCGGTCGCCTACTGGGGCCGGATCGCCGAACAGCACCGCATCGACCTGACCGTGGTCAATCCGCACACGGACCCCACCTGGCGGTTCATGACGCTGGACTGGGACGGCCAGATCCGCATGGACTGCTCGTCGCCGTACGCGATGGCCTCCCTCATCGAGCGGCGCGACCGCTTCCGCATCGCCACCGGCAACGACGCCGACGCCGACCGGCACGGCATCGTCACCCCGGACGCGGGCCTGATGAACCCCAACCACTACCTGGCCGTCGCCATCTCCTACCTCTACCGGCACCGCGAGCAGTGGCCCGCCGACGCAGGGATCGGCAAGACGCTCGTCTCCTCCACGATGATCGACCGCGTCGCCGCCGACCTGGGCCGTCAACTGGTGGAGGTGCCGGTTGGGTTCAAGTGGTTCGTGGACGGACTCGCCGCCGGCACCCTCGGGTTCGGCGGCGAGGAGTCGGCCGGCGCGTCCTTCCTGCGCCGGGACGGTTCGGTGTGGACCACGGACAAGGACGGCATCATCCTGGCGCTCCTCGCCTCCGAGATCACGGCGGTCACGGACAAGACGCCCTCGCAGCACTACGCCGACCTGACCGCCCGCTTCGGCGAACCCGCCTACGCCCGCATCGACGCCCCCGCCACCCGGGAGCAGAAGGCGCTGCTGGCGAAGCTGTCCCCGGCCCAGGTCACCGCCGACACCCTGGCGGGAGAGCCGGTCACCGGCGTCCTCACCGAAGCGCCCGGCAACGGTGCCGCCATCGGCGGGATCAAGGTCACCACCGCCAACGCCTGGTTCGCGGCCCGCCCTTCGGGCACCGAGGACGTCTACAAGGTGTACGCCGAGTCGTTCCTCGGTCCCGACCACCTCGCCCAGGTCCAGGAGGAGGCCAAGGGCGTGGTCCTGGCCGCGCTCGGCGGCTGACGGCGCATGACCTGCGACGGCCTCCGCGACATGTGCGCGGGGGCCGTCGGCGCGAGTGCTCAGCCGCGTCCGCGGCCCTGGTCCAGCCGGTCCAGCACGGCCTGCGCCATGGCGGCCTCGCCCGTGGCGTTGGGGTGGGCGGGGGCCGCGGGCGAGGCAGGCTGCAACGGCTCGATCCAGCGGTCCGCGGGCGCCTTGCACATGTCGTGGCCGACCGTGGGGCCGTAGGTGTCGACGTACTCGGCCCGGTTCCATGCGGCCACCAGGCGCAGCATCAGGTTCAGCCGCTTCTCGGTGTCCCGCAGATAGGGGAAGTCCTTCTGGGCGAACGGCACCGACGGGAAACAGCCGCTGCCGTCGTCCGGCAGCAGGTCCGGGTAGCCGACGAGGAGCACCCGCGCGTGCGGAGCGCGGGCGTGCACCGCCCGCAGCACCCGGTCGATCTTCGGCGCGGTCTCCAGGATGGTGAGCGCCAACCGGTCGTATCCGGCGGCCTGGTAGGAGCGCTCGCAGGGATTGCCCGTAGGGTCCTGCGCGCCCAGGCGGGCGCAGGTACCGATGATCGAGCCGAATCCGACGTCGTTGCCGCCGATCTGGACCGTCACCAGGTCGGTGTCCCGTCCCAGCGCGTCGAGCTGGGGGGCGTTGGTGCCCTGCGGCTTCCACATCTCGTTCGTCGTGGCCCCGCTACAGCTCACGTCCTTGAAGGCGGTCGCCCGCCGCTGTGCCGCCACGAGCGAGGGGTAGTTGTGGTCGGAGCGGGCGCAGTCGGCGTCCACCTGGCGGGGGATGAGCGGGCCCGAGGTGTAGGAGTCGCCGAGGGAGACGTAGGTGAGGTCGCGGCCGTGCGCCGCGGCGGGTGTCGTGGAGGCGGCGACGAGGGCGCAGCCGCCGAGTGCCGCCCCCAGTACGGCGGCCCGCCGCCGGCCTCTCGTCCCGTCGCCCGTACGCGTGTCCTTCGCCATGGAATCCTCCCCGTTCGCCCCGTCCGCGCGTTCAACTCGGTCTGTATACCGTCCGGTAGGTCTCGCGGACCAGAAGCGGGAACGAAGATTCGCGCCGAGGGGCGTCAACACCCGGCCGGAAAACGGTGCTTGACCGGGAATCCCCCTCCTACACAAACGCTGGCCCGCGTTCCGTGCGCCCGGGGACGTCTCGTCCCCGCCAATACCGCCCGGCCGCTCCGCCGTTCAGCCCTGTATGCCGCACCGCGTACGTATACGGCTCGTGACGCATCGTCACAGGTTCCACGCACTGCCACCTTCGCGGACGAGCACTTTCGGCCGACCGGTGTGCCTGGCGCACCGCAGGCCGGCACCCCGGGGCGGTCCTGCGGCGCGGCGACCTGTCCGCCCACCGCGACTTCGGGGACGTACGCGACCTCGCCCGGGCCGTCGCCCTCGCGGTCACCGCTCACGGCCCGCTGCCGCCCGTGCTCAACATCGGCGGCGGACGGGCCGTACCGGCACGGGAGTTGGTGTCGGGCCTGGCCCGCCGGGCGGGTTTCCGGGGCCGGCTGGAGGAGCGCGCAGCCGGTTCGGCCCGCTCGGCCCGGGTGTCCTGGCAGTGCTCCGACATCACGGCCGCCCACCGCGACTTCGTGGATGTACGCGACCTCGTCCGGGCCGTCGCCCTCGCGGTCACCGCTCACGGCCCGCTGCCGCCCGTGCTCAACATCGGCGGCGGACGGGCCGTACCGGCACGGGAGTTGGTGTCGGGCCTGGCCCGCCGGGCGGGTTTCCGGGGCCGGCTGGAGGGGCGCGCAGCCGGTTCGGCCCGCTCGGCCCGGGTGTCCTGGCAGTGCTCCGACATCACGGCCGCCGACCGCGCCCTCGGCCGGCGGCCCGTCCACGGCCTGGACGACGCCCTCGACGCGCTGTGGGCCGCGACGGCGGGGAGCGGGCGGGTGCCATGAGCCTGCTGGTGCCGCTGTATGTGCACCCGGCCGAGGACCCCGGTGCCTGGCGCCGGCTGATCACCGCGGTCGCCCGCACCCACGCGGTCGTCCTCGACCCCGCGAACGGCCCCGGCACGGCCCCCGATCCGGCCTTCACGGCGGCCGCGCGCGCACTGCGGGCAGCGGGCGCCCGCCTGCTCGGGTACGTCGACACCGACCACGGCGTCCGGGACCGGGCCGAGGCCGTCGAGGACCTGCGCCGGCACCAGGAGTGGTACGCGGCCGAGGGCTGCTTCCTCGACCGCGTCACCGCCACCGCCGAGGGCCTGCCGGTCTGCCGGCGCCTGGTCCGGGACGTAAGACGGCTCGGCGCGGGCACCGTCGTCCTCAACCCGGGCGTGCACCAGACGCCCGGCTGCCTCCGCCTCGCCGACCTGACCGTCACCTTCGAGGGGCACTGGTCCACGTACGTCTCGGTGTTCACCGGACCGGCCTGGACGGCACGACACCCGCCCGAGCGGTTCTGCCACCTCGTCCATGGCGTACCCGAGGCCCTCGTCCCGCTCGCGGTGCGCACCGCACACGAACGCGGCCGGCGGTCTGCGGACCGGTGACGGGCGAACCGCCCCATCCCCGGGCCGGGTTGGCCCTGGCTCTGACCAGCAGGGACGGTATGGAAGGCTGAGGGGTCCGTATCCACGCAACGGGGGAGACTTACCGGCATGGCCATCATCCACCACACCACTCTGAAGCCGACGAAGGTCGAACTGCTCGCCGGCTGGCTGCCCACCCGTCCGTGGTACCGAGGCGGTGCGGTCCCCGTCCTGGAGAAGTCCGGCGGGTTCCGGCTGGACGACCCCAAGGGCGAGGTCGGGATCGAATTCATGGTGGCGACCGACACGACCAGCCCGGAGCGCACGGCCTACCTGGTGCCGCTGACCTACCGCGGGGCGCCGCTGGAGGGTGCGGAGCACGCGCTCATCGGCACGATGGAGCACGGCGTGCTGGGTCAGCGCTGGGTCTACGACGGCTGCCACGACCCGGTGCTCGTCACCGAACTGCTGTCCCTGATCGAGGGCGGCGCCCAGGCCATGGCGCAGAGCCTCTCCGACACACCCGACCGCGAAGTGACCCGCTCCTACGCCGGCGACCCCATCTGCCTGAAGGACTTCAGGCCCGAGCCCACCGACGACGATCAGGGCACCCGTCTGCCCGCACCCCACGGCACGACCCTCCGTCTGCACCGGGTCCTGAAGCCCGTCCCCGAGAACCCGCCGCTGCCTGCCCGGGAAGCGGTCGGCCATGTCGCGAGCGGCTGGCGGGGGCCGGGCGACACCCGCACCCGCGCGGTCTTCATGGTCCTGGACACCGACTGATCCACCGCCCGGCGGCATCAGGAGCACAGCCACTCACTTCCCCTCCCCTTCTGGCATGGCCCGGTCAAATCTGTCACGCTTTCGGCAGTCCTCGCCCTGACCCCATGAGGGCGCGGCGCACCTCTCCGTCACAGCGATCGCGCAACCAGTCCGCGGCCGCCCCGGCGCACCCCGCCGACGGGCGGCCATCGAGCAGGCCGGAATCCCGGCCGCCGCAAAGGAGCAGTGTGTGAGACCCACCCCCCACAAGGCGCTCGGCGTCGGCGCATTCACCGTCGCCGCGCTGGTCGCTCTCTCCCTCCCCGTCACGCCCGCCGCCGCCCGGCCGGCCGGGCACACCGTGGCAGCCGACTGCACGCCGGCCCAGGCAGTCACCAACGGCGGCTTCGAAAGCGGTGCCTCGCCCTGGACCTCGTCCACGTCCGGTGTGATCACCAGCCGCAGCGGTCAGAGTGCCCACAGCGGCTCCTCCTTCGCCTGGCTGGACGGTGTCGGCAGCACCCACACCGACACCCTCACCCAGAGCGTCACGATCCCGAGCGGCTGCAGCACCGCCACCCTCACCTTCTGGCTGCACATCGACACCGACGAGACGACCTCGTCCACCGCGTACGACAAGCTGACGGCCAAGATCGGCAGCACCACGCTGGCGACCTATTCGAACCTCGACGAGAACACCGGCTACGTGCAGAAGTCGTTCGACGTGTCGTCGTTCGCGGGCCAGACCGTGAACCTGTCCTTCACCGGCACCGAGGACTCCAGCCTCCAGACCAGCTTCGTCCTGGACGACGTCGCCCTCGACACCTCCGGGGGCACCACCCCGCCCCCGGCGGACTCGACCCGCACCCCGGCCACGCCCTCGTACACCGTCAGCCTCAGCAGCGACACCAGCGGCACCGTCTGGAACGGGCACGAGAGCGTGTCCTTCACCAACGCCTCCGCCACCGCCCTCAGCGAGGTGTACCTGAGGCTGTGGGACAACTACCACGGCACCTGCGACGCCATGCCGATCAAGGTCAGCAACGTCACCGGCGGCACCGCGGGCGACCTCTCGGTGGACTGCACCGCCCTGAAGATCACCCTGGCGGCGCCCCTGAACCAGGGACAGACCGCGACCGTCGGCTTCGACCTGGGCATCACCGTGCCCAGCGGCGCCGACCGGTTCGGCCACGACGGTGCCTTCAGCTTCATCGGCAACGCCCTGCCCGTCCTCGCGGTCCGCGACAGCGCGGGCTGGCACCTGGACCCGTACACCAACAACGGCGAGTCGTTCTACTCCCTGGCCGCCGACTTCAAGGTGACCCTCGACCACCCCAGCACCCTGCTGGTCCCGGCCACCGGCACCTCCACCGACACCCCCGGCTCCAGCGGCCGCACGGTCACCACCGCCACCGCCGCCAAGGTCCGGGACTTCGCCTGGGCCGCGGGCCCGTTCACCAAGATCTCCGGCACCTCGGCCGCCGGCGTCCCCGTGAACATCTACTCCGTCTCGGGCATCAGCTCCTCCAGCGCCCAGTCGATGCTCAGCACCGCCAAGACCGCCGTCGACGCCCACGCGGCGCGCTTCGGCGCCTACCCGTACGGCGAGCTGGACGCCGTCATCGACAACAACTACTGGTTCGGCGGCATGGAATACCCTGGGTTCGTCCTCGACCTGGTCAGCACCACGGCGCTCACCCATGAGATCGGCCACCAGTGGTGGTACGGCATCGTCGGCGACGACGAGTACAACAGCCCGTGGCTGGACGAGGCGTTCACCGACTACGCCACCGACCTGGCCCTCGGCAAGACCGGCAGCAACTGCTGGAGCAGCGTCTCCTGGGCCTCCGGCGCCGAGAAGATCACCAACTCCATGGCGTACTGGGACGCGCACTCCTCCCGCTACTCCACCGTCGTCTACGGCTACGGCAAGTGCGCCCTGCACGACCTGCGGCGCGTCCTCGGCGACACCGCCATGGCCAAGGTGCTGAAGGACTACGCGACCGCCCACTGGTACGGCGTCTCGACCACGGCCGAGTTCAAGGCGGCCGCCCAGGCCGCCACCAGCACGGACCTGACCTCCTTCTGGACCCAGCACCGCATCGACGGCTGATCCGGACCGGCCGGTCGTGGGCGCCGTCGGCGGCGCCCACGACCACCCCGGCACGACCGCCACGCCACTCACATGGACTAATCCCCCCGCCGGAATGCCTTCGTTGGGCGGTACCCGGAGTGCGGTGCGGTCCGACCGAGGGTCAGATGGATTCCGTGCGAAGCCATCTGCCCCGCCGCTCACGCTGGTCCGTCACCGGCGCCCTGACCGGCCTCCTGCTGTCCCTGTCGGCCCCCTCGGCCATGCCTTCGGCGGCCGGGACCATGACCGAGCGCGGCACCGCCTACATGGGCATGGGGGTGCTCGCCCACGACGGCGCAGCCGCCGCCGACGATGCTGCCGAGTCGGTCTCCCGCGCGAACCAGACCGAAGGCGTGGACGTCGCCAAGTACCAGCTCAACGTCGCGTGGTCGACCCTGTGGGGCAGCGGCGTCAAATGGGCGTACGCGAAGGCGACGGAGGGGACGTACTACACGAACCCCTACTTCGCCCAGCAGTACAACGGCTCCTACAAGATCGGCATGATCCGCGGCGCGTACCACTTCGCGACCCCGGACACCACGAGCGGCGCCACCCAGGCCGACTACTTCGTCAATCACGGCGGCGGCTGGTCCAAGGACGGCAAGACACTGCCCGGCGCGCTCGACATCGAGTGGAACCCGTACGGCGCCTACTGCTACGGCAAGTCCAAGAGCGGGATGGTCACCTGGATCCGCGACTTCCTGAACCGCTACAAGGCCCGCACCGGCCGCGACGCCGTCATCTACACCGCCACCAGCTGGTGGACGCAGTGCACCGGCAACTACGGCGGTTTCGGCGCGACCAACCCGCTGTGGATCGCCCGCTACGGCTCGGCCCCCGGGACACTGCCGGCGGGATGGTCGTACCACACGATGTGGCAGTACACGTCCTCCGGTCGGACGGTCGGGGACCATGACAGATTCAACGGTGCCGTGGACCGGCTGAAGGTCCTCGCCACCGGCTGACGTGCCGTCGGGAGCGCTCAGGCGGCCGCCCAGGTACCGAGCGCCCGGGCCAGCCGGTCGCTGTGCTCCCGGGAGACGCCCTGTGCCAGCCGTATGCCGAAGCGCGGGCTCATGGGGCCGTCGCAGACCAGGATGCCCTCGTACGGCTGCGCGCCCCCGCTGAGCGGCGACGGACCGGGCAGCGTCCACCGGGCCGGGTCCCACAGCGGATGGTCGAGCAGGCACTCCACCAGCCACGGAGTGTGGTCCGCGGGCACCCCCGCCCACACGAGCGCCTCGGCGATCGCCCCGGCCGCGTCGTCCGGCAGATCCTCGTCGCCGAGCGCGGGCAGCAGGATGAGAAGCCGGGCGTGCACGTCATGGATGCCGGGGGCGTCGGTGGCCGGGGTGCGCGCTATGTGCGCCAGTTCCCGCCAGGCCAGGCCCGGGCCGGCCTGGTGGCCGTCGAGCGTGGCCAGGAATCCGTGGCGGTCCCAGTCCGGGTGAACGACGAAGCAGTCGGTCCCGGTGTCGTCCGGGGCGTTGCGGCCCACCACCACGGCCGTGTGCCCGTCCGCGAAGGGCACGCGGAAGGCGGGCCACCGCTCCTCGTCGGACAGGGCTTCCAAGGCCGCGTCCACATCGGAGGGGTCCGCCCCGAACCACTCTGGGTCCGGATCGCCGTGTTCCTCGTCGCCGCCGCACACGTACATCAGGTAAGCGGCCCAGAACCCGGGCAGGTCCAGCAGGGCCTCCCCGGCGACGACCGGGCCCTCGTATCCGTCGATCACCATGCGTCAAGACTGCCAGCCGCCACTGACAACGGCCGTACCGCGCCGGTCAGGCCGAGCGGAGAGGGCAGGATTTGAACCTGCGTGGGCCGTGAGGCCCGACCGTGAGGCGTGCTCATCGGTCCCCGATAAGCCACTCCGGGCACCTCTCCTCGTTCCCGGCCCGGTCTCCCGTGCCGTTCACGAGAACAACAGTGACAGGGGGCGCTGACGGCAGGCTGACACGTCGACGCGGCGGTCGGGCCTCCGGCGTCCTCCTAGGGGTGCAGGCCGGTGAGCAGGGCCGCCGTGCGTGCGAAGTCGGCGGGGGCTGCGTTCCAGCCGGGAGTGATCGGCGACACGGAGATCCGGCCGGCCTCGACGGACGCGACATCACTGCCCGGCCCGGCCGGGCCGTCCGCCACGGTGACGGTCACCTTCCAGGTTCCGTCTGCGTTGTCGGCGTACTCGGACTTGAGCACGGGGTGCGGATCCTGCGTGGTGACGTCGGCGCCCCGCGCGGTGCCGGCGCCGTCCGCGCCGACCACCGGGTGGTCGACGTCGAGCCCCATCCCCTCCGGCAGCAGGCGTCCGCCGCGGGCCCTGCCGCGCAGCCGGTCGACGAGCCCGACCACGAAGTCGTCGGTCGGGCGCATGGCGTTGAGGATCCGGGCGGGCACGGGAGGCTCGAGTCCGCCCGTGCTCACGGCGATCGCCGGCACTCCGTCCTCCACGGCCGTCACCGCGGCGCCCACCGTGCCCGAATGGGTCGCCATGGCCGCCAGGTTGGGGCCGAAGTTCGTCCCCGAGACGACCAGGTCGGGCGCGTGGCCGGTGAACACGGCGGCGAGACCGAAGCCCACCGCGTCCGACGGGGTGCCGTCGACGGCCCAGACCTTCGGCTGCGGGTGTTTCACCGCGATCGTGGCCGCCCCGGAGATCTTCGTCCCGGCCCCGCTCTGGTTCGTCAGCGGGGCGACGATCGTGACGTCGTGGCCCGCCGCCGTGAGGCGGTCGTACAGCATGCGGATGCCGGGGGCGTCGTAACCGTCGTCGTCGGTCAGGAGGATGCGCAGGGGGCGGGGCGGGGCGGCTTCGCGCGGTGCGGCGGAGGCGGTGGTGCCGAGCGCGCCGGCGCACAGCAGCAGAGCGGCGAGCGGCAGGACGTGTCTGCGTTGCATGGGGGTCTCCTTGGAGGGGGTGCCGTGGCGGAGGAGGAAGCGGGCGGGGCTCAACGCACGCCGCGGATGGGCCAGATGGCCAGCGCGCCGAGCAGCGACAGGGCGCCGCCGAAGAGGAACAGCGGCGTGTAGCCGCCGAACGCGGTGACCACGGCGGAGGCGACGAACGGCGCGACGATCTGCGGACCGGCGTTGGCGATGTTGAGCACACCCATGTCGCGCGCGGCGTCCTCCGCGCGCGGAAGGACCAGCGTGACGACGGCGGTGTCCACGGCCATGAAGCAGCCGAACGCGAGCCCGTTGAGCGCGCTGAAGACGAGCATGCCCGGCCAGGTGGGCGCCACCACCGGGACGGCCATGACGAGACCGGCGAGCGCCGCGGACACACCGACGAACACCTTGCGCCGGTTCCAGCGGTCCGACAGCAGGCCACCGACCAGCGTGGAGACGGCCATCGCCGCCATCGACACCGGCGTGAGGACGGCCATCGCTGCCGCCGGCCGCAGCCCCGCGGGCAGCGTGATGTGGTCGTCGAGGATGTAGAGCTGGTAGCCGACGACGGAGAAGTAGCCCAGCACCATCAGGGCCCGGCCGATGAACGCCCAGCGGAAGTCTCTGCTGCCCAGGGCGGACAGGAACAGTGCCGCGCGGCGACGCCAGGGCACCGACGGCACGGGCTCGGCGTTCGGCTCGCGCGGAACGTCCCGGCACAGCGCCGTCAGCAGCACGGCGGCCGCAGCCGCGACGAGCCCCAGGGTGAGGTAGCCCGTGGCGAGACGGCCGGCGGTCCGCGAGGCGATCAGCACGCCGAGAGTGCCGCCCACGGGCAGGGCCAGCCCCACCAGCGCGGAGGCCGTACCACGGCGGTCCGGCGCTATGCGGTCGGGCACGATCGCCGTGACGGCGGCCTGGTAGACGTTCATGGTCGCCTGCACGAGACACCAGGCGATCCCGACCAGCAGGGCCGTGCGCACGCTACCCAGGAAGGCGAGACCCGCGAGCGAGGCCAGGGCGCCGCCGAGCACCCAGGGGTTGCGTCGCCCCGAGCGGTCCGACAGAGCCCCCGCGACGGGGTTGCACGCGGTGGCGAACACCGCGCTGATCCCGCCGATCAGACCGAGCAGCGCCACCTTGTGATCCGGGTCGATCGCCTCGACCTGCGTGGGCAGCAGGACGGATCCGGCTCCCATGTAGACGGCGTACAGGGAGGCGTTGGCGACCAGGAGCAACGCCATGAGCCCACGCCGCCGGGGATCGGGGCCATGGGCGGCGCTGGTCGGCCGGATTTCGTCTGTCGCGGAGAACGGGGGCATGTCGACTCCTGGGGAGGAAGGGTTCAGGCAGGACCGAGCCGTGAGGGGTGGGGGAGGGCCGAGCCGAAGGGGTCGGGCAGGGCCGAGCCGTGAGGGAAGGGCGGCTGTGCGAGGGGAATCCGCGGGTGTCGGATCGCCGATTACACGAGTTGATCTGGATTGATTACACGAGTAACCACTGCGGTGGTTCCTTGTGTAGCACTACGGGAGCCCGGCTGAACAGAGGCTTGCGTCGAGGAGCCCGGGTCGTTGCTTACTCGTGTTGCCGACCACGCATGTACCCTGGAGAGCTGCGGGAAATCGGGTCCTGCGAGCGGAAGGGAAGCATGGCGAGGAAACCGGTCGCTGTCGTCACCAGCGCCGATGTGGCACGGCTGGCGGGCGTCTCACGGGCCACCGTTTCCTTCGTGCTCAACAACACCCAGGCACACCGGGTCAGCGAGGCGACCCGCGCGAAGGTACTTGCCGCGGCGGACACGCTCGGGTACGTGCCGCACGCGGCGGCCCGCTCGCTGCGGGCGGGCCGCAACAACCTGGTGCTGATCCCGGCTGCCGTGTCCGCCATCGGCTGCCTGGTGAGCGGCTGGATCGACGACCTCCACACGGAACTGGAGCAGTACGGCTGCACCACTGTGCTGCACGCGGGGCGGTTCGCCGACCCCGTCAGCGCGGCACGCGCCTGGGCAGAGCTGCGCCCCGGCGCGGTGTTGGCGCTGGACGGCACCAGCCTCACCGCGGCCGGCGCGGACGTCCTCAGACGTGCCGGGGTCCGGGCCCTGATGGCGTTCGCGCCGCAGCCCGTCGAGGGCGTCTGCACGGTCGCCTTCGACGATCAGCGGGTGGGCGTGCTCGCCGCCAGGCATCTGGTGGCCGGCGGCCGCCGGCGCCTCGCGGTCCTCATGCCACAAGAGCGCGGCCTGTCGGCGTTCGCCGCGCCCCGGCTGGCCGGAGCGCGCAGCGTGGCCGCCCGGACGGTGGCGACCGTGACACCGGTGGAGATGGGTTACACGTATGAGTCCGCCGTCGAACTGGCGCGTGGCTGGGCGATGCGGGACCTGGACGGCGTCTTCGCCTACAACGACGAATACGCCGCGCTGTTGCTGCGCGCCCTGCTGGACGAGGGGGTCGACGTCCCGGAAGACGTCGCCGTGGTCGGCTGTGACGACCTGGTGACCGCGGCCCTGCAGCGGCCGCCCCTGACGACGATCCGCCTGGACCTGCCCTCGGCCGCGCAGGTCGCCGCGGCGGTGCACGAACTGATGGAGAACGGCACCGCCGCGCCCCTGCCCGGCGTCGAACCCACCCTCGTGCACCGCCGGTCCAGCTGACCGCCCGGTGCGGTGCCGCGAGCGCGGCAGCCGGCCCGGCGGTGGCGCGTCAGGCGCTCAGGTGGCGCCGCAGGAAGTCGACACTCTCCGCGACCACGGCGGGCACCTCTGCGGATCCCAGGAAGATGTGGTCGGCCCCCTCGACGGCGCGCAGCGTCACGTCCGCGCCGGCACGGGTGAGCGCCCGCTCCAGCAGCTCGCTCTGGCCGAACGGTACGACCCGGTCCTCCCGGCCGTGAACCAGCAGGAACGGGGGCGGAGTCATGGGTCCCGCGTACGTCACCGGACTCGCGGCGCGGGCCCGCTCCCGCCGGCCTTCCTCCGCACCGCCGAGCAGCGACTTGATGGGGTCCGGGTACGGCGGCTCGCCCGGAACCGGCGGCAAGGGGGACTGGGAGAGCAGTGACTCGATCTCCGAGACGCCGTACCAGTCGACGACCGCCCGTACGGTGCTGTCCTCGTCCCGCACGCCTTCGCGGCCTTCGAGGGCGGCTCCGTGGGTGTCCGCGCGGACCAGCCCGGTGAGCGCGGCCAGGTGACCGCCGGCCGACTCGCCCCAGGCGCCGATCCGCTCCGGGTCGATGCCGAAGAGACCGGCGTGCCTGCGTACGTACCGGACGGCCGCCTTGACGTCGTGCAGCTGGGCGGGGAAGGGCGCTTCGAGGCTGTGCCGGTAGTCGATGCAGACCAGCCCCAGGCCCGCGCCGAGGACCGCCCCGTGCAGCAGCTCGACGGGCACGGTCGGTGGCGGGTAGCGCCGGTCGCCCTCCAGCCAGCCGCCGCCGTGGATCCAGACGACCGCCGGTACGGCCTCCTGCGCGGCCGGTACGTGGACGTCCAGCAGGCAGGGGCGGTAGCCCGGCGTCCGGGCGTAGGTCAGCCCGTGGAAGCGCCGTACACCGTCGGTGCCGACCAGGGGCGGGGTGGGAGCCAGGAAGCGGGGCGGGGGCCAGCCCGTGTCGGGCGGGGCGGGCGCGGTCGAGGTCATCTCCGGGGCCTTCCGTCATCAGCCTGAGCGAGTGTTCGGGGTCTCGTGCCGGTCAGGATGTTACACGTGTAACCAACGGCTGACGAGAGGGCGCGCGAGGGCTGCCCGGCGCGGCCGGGACGCCTGCCATGTCACGTCCGCAGCGCGCGCCCCAGGTGCGGGAGGCCAGGCGGTGGCGGGAGGATGACGGCTGACGCCCCAGCTCCGCAATGGGCCTCCCCCCCCGGTGACGCGACGGTGGAAGGCCCATGTCCTGCGCCATCCCCTCCGGGGTGCGGTCGAGTTGACGCTCGTCTGGCAGAGCGGCCGGGCACGCACCGGACCGTACGGCCGTCAGGACGTCTCGCTCACCCGGATCGCGGCGGCCTGGCATACGCTCGCGGCCTCCCGGACCGCCGCGTGCACCCTGGAGCCTGGCGCGCCGTCGAGGAGGAGGACGATCCCGTCCTCCTCCCTCTGGTCGAAGACCTCGGGGGCGATCAGCGCGCACTGTCCGGCGCCGCAGCACCTCGCCTCGTCGACGGTGACCTTCATCGCGGCGCCTTGCTCGCTCACCAGCGCACCGGCAGGGCCGCCGGCGGACTCGTCAACAGGCCGTCCACCTGGCGTAGTTCGGCGCCGTTCACGGCCAGTTCGAGGGTGGGTAGCCGGCGCAGCAGGACGTCGAGCACGGCCTGCATCTCGGTGCGGGCCAGGGCCTGGCCGAGACAGGAGTGCGGGCCCGCGCCGAAGGCCAGGTGGGGGTTGGGGCTGCGGGTGACATCGAGCTCGGCGGCGCGGTCGAAGGCGTCCTCGTCCCGGTTGGCCGCGGACATGCTGCACACGACGGTGGTGCCCCGGGGGGCGACCGTACCGCCGAGTTCGACGTCCTCGTGCACGTAGCGGATCATGCCGAAGCCGCCGCTCGGGTCGAAGCGCAGCATCTCCTCCACGGCCTGCCGGGCCAGGGACCGGTCGTCCAGCAGCCGCTGCCGGCGGCGCCGGTCGGACAGCAGGTGGGCCGCCATCACCGTGATGAACCCGGCGGTCGTCTCGTGCCCGGCGAGCAGCAGGGCCTGACCGGTTGCGGTGAGCGCCTCGCCGGACAGCGGCCGGCCCTCGGCGTCGGTCGCCGTGATGAGCAGGCTGAGCAGGTCCTCCTCGCCCTCGGCGGCCTTCCCCGCCGATACGGCCGCCCGCTTGTCCGCCACCAGGGCGGCCATGTACTCCTCGAACTCCCGGTGCGCGGTGGTCACTTCGTCCCGGCTGTACTTCGCCATGCTCGGGAACGTGTCCGACCAGCCCTTGAAGGAGTCCCGGTCGGCCTCCGGGACGCCGAGCATGGCGCAGATGACGAACACCGGGAGCGGGAAGGCCAGATGGGACACCAGGTCCGCCGGGTGGCCGTGGTCCGGCATCTCGTCCAGAAGGCGGTCGGCGGTCCGCTCCATGGCGGGCCGCAGCGCCTGGACGCGCTTGGCGGTGAACCAGCGGCTCAGCATGCGGCGCCACCGCTCGTGCCCCACGGCGTTGAGGGTGCACGCCATGGGGCTGTTGAAGATGTCCGAGTCGTCGTCGGTGATACGGGCCGCGTCGGAGCCGGTGGCACCCTCCCGGCTCAGCCGCGGATCGCTCAACGCACGCCGGACGTCCTCGTACCGCGTCAGCAGCCGCGCCTCGTCCCCGCTCGGCAGGGGGTCACGCGCGCCACGGGGCACTGCCGGCGCAGCCGTGCCCACTCCGCGGGTGGTTCGAGTGCGGTGGGCGGCGTCAGCGGGTAGCGCAGCGCGGCGCCGTTGCTTTCGGGGATGTCGGTCATGCCTGCCTCCGGACGCGTGGGTACAAGCGGACGGTCGGCATCCCCTGAACTTAAAGCAGCTGCTTTAAGCAAGTGTGGCGGCGCTGCTACGGCGGGAATCGGCCCAAACGGTGCCGCCAGGGTGTGCCCGGCGGGTCAGCCCGCTGTGACGTGGACGTAGTCACCGGGGGCGTTGGCCGCTCCGGTCGTGCTGGTCCCGGCGAAGCTCCAGCGCCAGTAGCCGTCCACGGAGGCGGTCGCCGTGGCCTTGAGGGCACCGCCGGTCCCGCTGGTCACCGTCTTCACGGTGCTGTAGGTGGTGCTGCCGGCCTTGCGGAACTGCAGCTTGACCGCCTGGCCCGAGTAGCCGCCGTACGTGCCGTTGTCCCAGTTGGCGCGGGTCAGCGCACCCTTGACGGTGAGGGTCTTGCCCGCGGCCACCGGCTCGGGAGAGGCGTCGGCGGTCAGCCTGGCGGAACGTTTCATCGAGAAGGTGCCCGCACTCTCCAGGTCGATGTAGTCGAAGTCGTTGGCGTCCACGGACGTCCAGACGTGCCAGATACCGGCGGTGGAGTTGCTGTGGGCCGTACGGGGGCCGATGGTGATGTCGGTGGTGCAGGTGGAGGTGGTTTCGCTGCCGGGGACGGGGGAGCAGGACATCGGAGTGTCGGAACCGGGCCCCGCGTTGCCGTCGGGGTTGTCGAACGAGCCGTGGTAGACCAGCCCGTAGGCGTCCTTGACCCCCGAGTTGTCGGCGGCGGTGATGCTGAGCGTGAACGTCTTCGACCCGGTGGCACCGACCACGACCGGCTTTCCGCCGTTGACGACGACCTGGACGATGTGGGTGTCTCCCTCGCCGGAGTCGGCGTCGGCGGTCGTCACGGCGAGGGCGGACAGGACCAGCGCGCCCGACAGGGCGGTGACGGCAGAGCGTATGAACATGGGTCCTCGCAAGGGAAGAGGTGTCCGCCCGGGATCGGGACAGAAGTCGAAACCGAACGAATAGTAGTGACCCGACGCGGGATCGGGACCTCACCATCCACCTCGTCCTTCCTGAATCTCTCAGTGTCCGCCGCCGCGGCGGAACCAGCCGCGCTTGGGCGGCGCGGCGGCGGGCGGGGCGCCGAAGGGCGGGGGCGGGGGTGGCGGCGCAGGAGCGGGGTGCGGAGGCTGTGCCGCCGGGCCGGCGAACGGGGGAAGTTGCTTGAAGTGCTCGTCCAGTGTCACCGTCGGGGTGATGCGGTGCAGCGCGGCCCGGACCAGGGTGAGCGGATGGTCCGGGAAGCCGGCGTCCCACTGCTCGTCGTCGCCCACGTGATACGGCAGCCCGCCGAACTGCCCGCCGGCGGAGTACGGGTGAGGCCGGAAGTAGGCTTCCATTCCCACCTGGTTCATCACCATGGCCTCACGGACACCGGTCATCCCGCCTTCCGCGGCCTGCACCTTGAGGACCGTGCTGCACCCGGCCTTGGGTATGGTCCACGAGCCGAGGAACCCCTGCCCGTGTGCTGCGCCGGGCAGGCGCACCTTGATCAGCTGACGGACCGCCGGGACACCGTCGACCGCGCCGGGCACCGCCTCGATGAGCCCGCCCCCGCGCCCGCCGACGCCTGCCGCGAGCGCGGTCCGCAAGCGCTCGAACTCGTGCAGCGGGGCGGGCAGATCGGGGACCAGGGGAAAGAAGTGCACCGTCAGCACGAGTCCCGCCGCATCCGTCCACACGCCGGGCTCACGCGCGGTGAAGCCGGTCAGGTCCAGGCCGGTGATCGGAGTCATGGAGATCATCATGCCGGGCGTGCGCGCCCCGTCGGCGGCCGGGGTTCAGTCGCTGTCCTCCTCGGCCTCCTCGGCCTGAGCGCCGAAGACCTCGAAGTCCGCGAACTCGACCGGGTCGTCGTCCTGGTCCAGGCCGCACAGCCCCGCCGTGCTCAGCCGGCCGCGCTGCCACGCCAGCAGCGTGTCGATCAGCCCCTGCTCCAGGGGCGGGCCCTGGTCCGCGTGCCGGGGCCAGAACACGAGCGGCCAGTCGTCGGGCCGGTCGCCCTCGGTGAGCCAGCCCAGGTAGTCGCCGTCGATGGAGTCGGCGAAGGGCAGGAAACCGCCGGGCGCCGGGAAGGTGGCGAGCGGATACCACTGCGGGTGGCCGGACTTCAGCGACTCGTAGCCCTCGAGCGTCTGGTCCACGAAGGCGGTGAAGCGCGGTGCCGTCGTGCGCAGCGGCTCGGGGAAGCGCAGCCAGCCGCTCCAGCAGCCGCTGCCGTACGTCTCCATCAGCCGCACGTACTCCGCGGGCAGCGCCGTGCCGAGCTGCTCGAACAGGCCCTCCCAGGTGCCGTCGCCGAGGCGCGGCCGGCCCGGCGGCACGGTGAGCAGGCGCAGCGCCTCCAGCCCCGTGCCGGTCTCCAGCGCGACCCGGCGCTCCGCCTCCGTCAGCCGGGGCGGGGCGGGAGTGGGCGCAGTCCATGGCCCGGCGGTGTCCAGGAAGGCGGTGCGCGCGACGGTGCCGGGCAGCGGGCCCATCAACGGGCCCGGCGGGGAGGGGAGTTCCCAGGTGTCGCGGACGGTGTGGCGGAGATAGCCGGTGAGCGTGAGGTCGTAGCGGTGCCAGGGGAGGAGGCCGCTGCCGGGCACGGGCCCTTGGTGGGCGACGACCACCGTCCACTCGTCGGGGTCGTCGGACACCGAGGTGTCCCAGAACAGCACGTCGGCGCCCCGGCTGCAGCCCCAGGCCAGCAACCCGCCCGGCTCGGGGTGCAGCAACGGCCGCTCGCCCTCCGGTAGGTCACGCGCCTCGATCCGGGCCTCCCGGTGCGTGGCGCGCAGCCACGCGCCGTAGTCGAACCGCCCTGCCTGCACGCACGGCACATGGATCCAGAGGAACTCCCCGAAGTCCACCGGCCCGTACCGGTCGGCCAGCAGCTTGTAGTCGGCCGGCAGCCGCGTACCGACCCACTTCTCCACGGCCGCCCAGTCGACGGGGACGGGGACGGGCGGGCGTTCGGCGTCCGGCTCGGCGAATTCGGCCAGGTCCACGGTCACGTGTGCGTCCTCCGGGGGTGATCATCGGATGGGCGGGATTCTGCCACCGGCGGTCTCCGCCGACCTCACCGGCCGGGCTCGCAGATCGCCGGCGCGCCTGACCATCGCGCTGCTCGTGGGAGCCGGCCCGGTCCTGGCCGTGGTAGATCAGCCGGCACTTGCGGTCACCGAAGGCGGCGCCCGGATCCGGGTGGTACGGCTGCGGGACGACCGGGCCGTAGAACTTCACCGTGGCCGAGATGCCGCCGTCACTACGATCCGACGCCGGGCTGGTGGCCGGACTGCTGCTGGCGGGAGCGAGCGGACGCCTCCTGCTCAGGTCAGGCCCCGCCGCCGGTGAGGCGGTGCGCGGCGCTGGCTAGGCTCGGAGCGTGCCCCACGTGGAAATTCTCCAGCTGCTGGTCTCGCCGGCGCACCGCCTCGCAGGGCGTCCCGGCGACGGCGTGCCCGAGCTGCCGCGCACCGAGCTGGTGACGACGGCCGAGGTCCGCGCGGGACTGGGCATCGTCGGGGACCGGTACTTCAACCACCCGGCGCACCGCAACGCGTCGATCACCCTCATGGCCGTGGAGCGCCTGCCGCGGCCGGGCCCGGAGGAGTCGGACCTGACGCGGACCCGGCGCAACGTCCTGCTGCGAGGCGTGGACATCGACGCGTACATCGGGTCCACGGTCGTCCTCGACTGTGGCGCCGGGCCCGTGGAGCTGGAGGTGCGCAGCGCGGCCAGGCCGTGCGCGTGGATGGACGTCACGGTGGGGCCCGGCGCACAGCGGGCGCTGCGCGGCGGCGGGGGAGTCCGCTGCCGTCCGCTGAGCGACGGGATCCTCACCGTGGGACCCGCCGTGTTCGGGGTGCGGGAAGCTCTGGAGACGTAGGGAGACTGTGCAGGGCGGATGAGTACGACGACTCAGGCGATGCCCTCCGGAGATCATGAAAAGTGAGGGCATGACCACTCCATCACCCCTGACTCGTCCCCCGTATCCCAGCCGTGCGCCGCAGCCCGCACCCCCGCGGTCGCGCCGCCGGCTGGTGGCCGGCCTGGCGGCCCTGTGCCTCGTCGCCGCCTGTGCCGCGGCCGCCGCCTGGTGGACGGAGCGGAAGGGGAACGACCCCCTGGCGGGCCGGCCCCGGGTCACCGACACCCGCGCCGGACTCTCCTACGCCGTGCCGGACGGCTGGCAGCACGACGCGGCCAAGGACAAGCACCTGGTCGACGCCTTCTCCTCGCAGATCAGCAAGACCTCCGGCGCACCCTCGTCCGGGGGCGGCACCGTGCTGACCGGCCGCGCCGGGCAGGTCGTGCCCCGTGCCGACCTGCGCCGGGCGGCCGAGAGCGCCGCCCGGTCCAACGCCGAGTTCTTCTTCCCCGACCAGCGGGCCACTGTGGAGGAGTCGCACGCCGCCGAGCTGGACGGCGAGCCCGCGTACACCGTCGCCCTGCGGATCCGGAACGGCGACGACGGCACCTCCCGTCTGGAGATGACCCTGGTGACGGTCCACGGCGAACGCACCGCCTTCCTCCTCGGCCTCACCACGGACGAAGCCGATGCGGGGATCAAGGCGGACATCCACGCCGTCGTGGCCGGTGCCGGTGTCGTCTGACGGCGCCGCACCGGGATCGGCGAGCCGGGACGACCGACCGGTCGGCCGGTGGGCCATGGCGGGCAGGGCCGCCTCAACCCAGGCTCGGCGCCGTCCAGTCCGCGTGCCTCAGGACGGCCCGCACCGTCACCCCGGACGGGGCGAGGCGCAGCGCCGTGTTGCGCAGGGCGACGGCCACGGGATGGGACAGCTGCTGGCCCATCCGGCCGGCCTGCCGGGCGGCGCGGGCGACCGACTGGGCGCGCGGGCGGCGCTCGGCGTCGTACCGGGCCAGCGCCGCCCCGACCGTGGGTGTGCCGGCGAGCGCCGCGGCCAGCGTGGCGGCGTCCTCCAGGGCCTGGCAGGCGCCCTGGCCGAGATGCGGCGTCATGGCATGGGCCGCGTCACCGAGGAACGCGATCCGGCCTGCGACGAAGGACGGCAGCGGCGCCGCCAGCTCGTGGATGTCATGGTGCAGAACGGCCTCGGGGCCGGTCGCCGCCAGCAGCGCGGGGATCGGATCGTGCCAGCCGCCGAACCGGCGGCGCAGCACGCCGAGGGGATCGGCATGACGTACACCGGGCGGCGCGTTGAGCACCGCGTGCCATTCGGCGCGCCCGTCGGCGAAGGCGATGTGGCCGAACTCGGCCCCCCGCCCCCAGGTCAGCTCGAAATCGCTGTTCAACTCCACCGGATGCCCGGTGATGGCACGCAGGACCGTCGACCCGCTGTAGACGGGTCCGGGGTGGTCCGGGAACACCTGGCCGCGCAGCCGGCTGCCCACGCCGTCTGCCGCGACGACCAGGTCCGCCGCCAGGACCTCCTCGCCGACCGGGACCGCGACCCGGCCGGGAGCCGAGCGGTCGACCGACGCAACGCAGACGCCCACGCGCAGGCACTGCGGCGGCAGCGCCGCGCGCAGCACGCGGTGCAGCACGGCCCGCGGGATCCCGACGATCGGAGTGCCGAGCTCGCGGGCGAGCGCGGCTCCGTCCATCCGTGCCAGCCTGCCGCCAGCAGGAGTGCGCGTACCCCCGGTGTACTGCGGCCGAGCCGCCGCGCGTACGGCCGCGCCGACACCGAGCACGTCCAGCGCGCGCAGCCCATTGGCGTGCAGGGAGATGCCCGCACCCGCGTCGGCCGGTGCGGCGGCCCGCTCGACGACCGTCACCTCCCAGCCGATCCGGCGCAGCCCGAGCGCGGCGGCCAGACCCCCGATGCCGCCCCCGACCACCACCGCTGTACCACTCATGCCAGTCCCCTCCACCCGTGCCCGTTCTGCCGTGTCTTCTACAGATGTAGAAGCAGGCTACTCGGGCTGTCTACAGATGTAGAAGCGGGGGTGTAGAAAGAGGGGGTGCCCACCGATCGACGTACTCTCCTCGCCGACGCGGCCATCGGCGTGCTCGCCGACGCCGGGATGCGAGGACTGACGCACCGAGCCGTGGACCGCGCGGCGAACCTTCCGCCCGGGACCACCTCCGCCTACTACCGCACCCGGCAGGCGCTGCTCACCGCGCTGGTCCGGCGCCTGGTGGCACTCGACCAGGCGGAGTTCCAGGAGACCGGGGCCAGGACACCGGCCCTGCGGAACGCCGGCGAACTGACGGCCGGCCTCATGGCCTTCACCGAAGGGCGGCTCGCCGAGGCCGGACGCAGGCGCTCCCTCGCGCGCTACGCCTGCGCCGTCGAGAGTGTGCGCCACCCCGAACTGCGCGAGATCCTGGTGCCCCGCGAGAACCTGGCCCGGCAGGCCGTCCAGGACTTCCTCGCCGCCCAGGGCGTCAAGGACGCCGAGGAACGTACGGTCACGCTCCTGACCTGCGTGGACGGACTGGTCTTCGACCGGCTGGTGAACGGGGGAAGCGTGTCCGAGCAGGAGATACACGGCCTCGTGACCGCAGCCCTGCGCTGAACCGTACGACGACGGCGGCGCCGCCTCCCTGGGACGGGGAGACGGCGCCGCGCTTCTT
The DNA here is from genome assembly GCF_001513965.1 of Streptomyces cellostaticus. Classification (GTDB taxonomy): domain Bacteria; phylum Actinomycetota; class Actinomycetes; order Streptomycetales; family Streptomycetaceae; genus Streptomyces; species Streptomyces cellostaticus. The sequence continues at coordinate 119,374 of NZ_KQ948022.1, forward strand.
CACGCGTCCGTGGACGTCAGACCAGCCACCCGATGAAGTGGATGATCCCGGCGAGGACGTCGGTGAGAAGGTTCATGATCGTGCTGCTCCTTGCGATGTGGCTTTTGAGTGGGACCTGTGCGTCAACTACGGTCTGCAGCCCGTCGCTTGCACACCGAAAGTATCGTCCCGGCTCCGGCACCTCACCGGTCTCACGAGCGACGATCACCTGTTCCAGGGAACAACTGATCCCCTGTTCGGATCGCGCAGGAGCCACACCAACTCTGGTGAATCATCTGGAAGTCGGCTGTTGCGGCACCGCTCGCAGCGCGCGCAGCACCGACCACACCACCGAGATGAACGGGACGGCCACCACAGCGCCGATCACCCCCGCCACGATGCTCCCCGCGATGACGGACACGGCGACGACGAGCGGATGCAGCCGGACCGCCCAGCTCATCACCAGCGGGTGCAGCACATGCCCCTCCAGCTGGCCGATGACCACGATGAGCACCAGCACGGCCGCGGCCGTGAGCGGTCCGCGCCCGGCCAGGGCGACCACCGTGGCCACTCCGAGCGCGACCGGCGAGCCCACCAGGGGGACGAACGTGGCGAAGAACTCCAGCAGCGTCAGCGGCAGCGCGAGCGGCACCCGCAGCACGAGCAGGGCGATGCCGACGAGGACGGCGTTGGTCGCCGCCACGATGATGATGCCGCGCGTGTACCCGGCGAACGTCAGCCAGGCCGCACGTCCCGCCCGGTCCCACCGCGAACGGGCACCGCTCGGCAGCAGCTGGTCACGCGCCCAGCTCCACATGCGCTCGCCGGAATGGATGAAGAAGACGGAGGCGAAGAGCGCGAGCGCGCCGCCCGTGATCAGCTCGACGACCCGGCCCAGCCCCGAGACGGCGCTGCTGAGCAGGCTGGCCTGGTGCCCGGCGATGTAGTCGGTCACCTGGCGCTGCAGATCGGAGAGCCTGCCCGGGCTGAGCCGGAACGGCGGCCCCTGCAGCCACAGCTCGATCCGGTGCACCCCGCCGCGGAACTCACCCGCCAGCTTGTTCGACTCGTTCGCCACCGCGTTGCCGACGAGCGCGAACAGGGCCAGCAGGAGCAGCAGGCTGCCGACGAGGGCGACGGCGACGCTCAGGGGTCTGGTGAGGACGCGGCTCAGGAGATCGGCGAGGGGGCGCAGCACCGAGGTGACGACGAGAGCGAGGAACAGGGCGACGGCGATGAGCTGGAACCGGCCCAGGACGCTGAAGACGCCGTAGACGACGATGCCGACGAGGATGAGACGCCAGGCGTAGGCGGCGGCGACCCGCAGCCACGGCACCGTGCGCGCGGCCACCGGGCCGTCCGGCTCGCAGCGGTCGGCCGCCGGGAGCCGCACGGAGTACGACGGCCGACTGCCCAGCACCGCCCCACGCCCCCGGCCCGTTCGCCCGCCCGCACCGCCCATCAGGCCTCCCGCCTCCTCTCCACCGCCGGTTCCTTGTCCGTCACGTCTAGGGAACGGTAAGGGCAAGCCACGGGCCGGATCGCACAACGCGCCCGAGCCCGTATGCGCTGCGATCACCCACGAACCAGCAGTCAGGGGGCGCCGAAGCACTGCCCGGGATCGCCGGACTCGGCGCGCTCGGCGGCGCGCTTGTTCAGTTCGGCCAAGGGGGCACTGGTCAGCGTGCCTGCCGGGCTCAGATCACGGTAGGCCGCCGGCGCGGGGAGCGGACGGTCACAGGAGCCTCACAATCCGTGGGCGTCCGCCCGTCTCCTACCCGCTCCCGAGGGCGCGCTCCACGGGCAGCAGCTCCCGGATGTCCGCGGGCAGTGCTCCGGCCATCCGCTCGGTCAGCTCGGGCGCGAGAGCGGCGTCGAGCACCTCCAGTACGGCGGCGGCATCGCGCAGGGCCCTGTCCTCGTCCGTGCCGGCCCGGTCGGCGATCCGTCCGGCGAAGACGGTCAGCCCGAACCGCTCACCCGAGGTACCCGCATCGGGGCCGGCGGACGCGTCCACAGCCTCCCGCATGGCAGCCGCCAGGTCCGGCGGCAGCTGGGCCGCCACATGGCGGGCGAGCCCGGACGGCAGCCGCTCGGACAGGGTGCTCAGCACCGCGTGTGTCGCCCGCTCGGCCGACCCCCGGTCGGGCAGCTGAGCGAGTGCCTGCACTTTTCCGATCATCAAGTCGTGCTTCATGAGGCCGGCTCCTTCCCCACGGGGGCAACGGCCGAGTACCCGTATTCGCCGGGCTCTGCGACCGCCTTGCCGGCCGTCGGGTGCCTGTCCCCATGCGATCCGGATGGAGGAAGGGATCTGTCCGGGGAGGGCGAAACGCCGCAGGGGTTCTTCCCGGCACCCCGGGAACGGACGAACATGCCATGTCATGGACATTTTGCTCGTTGCCAGCGCGTTCAACAGCCTTTCCCAGCGGGTCTACGCCGAACTGTCGGACCGGGGACACCGGGTGGACGTCGTGCTGGCCACCCACGGCGCCGACCCCGTCCGCGCCGCCGTACGCGAGCTGCGCCCGGACCTGGTCGTCGCGCCGATGCTGAAGACGGCCCTGCCCGAGGACGTCTGGCGGGAGCGCACCTGCCTGATCGTGCATCCGGGACCGCCCGGCGACCGCGGCCCCTCCTCGCTGGACTGGGCGATCGCCGAGCAGGCGCCCCGCTGGGGCGTGACGGTGGTCCAGGCCGAGGCGGCCATGGACGCGGGGGATATCTGGGCGACGGAGTCCTTCCCCGTACCGCCCGTCGGAAAGAGCGACCTGTACCGCAACGAGGCCTCCGACGCCGCCGTCGCCGCCGTCCTGCTGGCCGTACGCCGCTACGCCGACGCCTCGTACAAACCCCGCCCCCAGGCCGACGACTCCGTCCAGGTGGTGTGGCGCGACTTCCACCGGCAGGAGCGGCGCCGGATCGACTGGGAGAACGACAGCACCGAGACCGTGCTGCGCAAGCTCCGCGGCGCCGACTCGCAGCCGGGCGTCCTGGACGAACTCCTCGGCCGGGAGGTGTTCCTGCACGGCGGCCACCCCGAGGACCTGCTGCGCGGCCGCCCCGGCGAGCTGCTGGCGACCCGGGCGGGCGCGGTCTGCCGGGCCACCCGCGACGGCGCCGTGTGGATCCCGGAACTGCGCCCGCGCAAGAACTCCGGCGACCCGGCACCCTTCCGGCGTCCCGCCGCCTCCGTACTCGCCGCGTTCTCCGGCCGGGACACCCTGAGGCTCCCGGAAGCCGCCGTCCCGCTCGAACTGCCCCCGCACCGGCACACCTGGGCCGACATCCGCTACCGGCAGCGCGGCGACGCCGGCTTCCTGAGCTTCTCCTTCCCCGGTGGGGCGATGAGCACCGACCAGTGCCGCAGACTGCTCGCCGCCTACCGGTACGCGCTCACCCGCCCCACCCCGGTCCTGGTGCTCGGCTCGGACCGTGACTTCTTCTCCAACGGCATCCACCTGAACGTCATCGAGGCGGCCGCCGACCCGGCCATGGAGTCCTGGACCAACCTCAACGCCATGGACGACCTCGTGGAGGCGGTGCTGCGCACCACCGACCGGCTGGTGGTGGCCGCGCTCGCCGGCAACGCGGCCGCCGGCGGCGCCATGCTCGCCCTCGCCGCCGACCAGGTGTGGTGCCGTACGGGAGCCGTCCTCAACCCGCACTACCGGCGGATGGGCCTGTACGGATCCGAGTTCTGGACGTACACGCTCCCGCGTCGCGCCGGAGCCCGCACCGCCCGCCGGCTGACCGAGGAGGCACTGCCGCTCAGCGGCGCGGCGGCCGAGCGGATCGGGCTGGTGGACCGCCTCGTGCCCGCCGGGGCGGGCGAGTTCGCCGCCGAGGTCGAGCGGCTGGCCGCCGCCCTCGCCGCCGCCCCCGACCTCCGGCAACGGATCGCTGCCAAGGCCGCGGCACGCCGCTCGGACGAGGAGGTACGGCCGCTCGCGGACCACCGGCGCGACGAACTCGCCCGGATGCACGCCGTCTTCTTCGATCCCCAGGCCCCCTACCACGCGCTCAGGTCGGCCTTCGTCCGAAAGAAGCCCGCCGGTTCCGCGCGCCCCCTGGCACCGGTCGCCGGAGTGGTCCGGTGAGCCCCGGCCGGCTGCTCGTGGCGGGCGTCGGCAACATCTTCCTCGGGGACGACGCGTTCGGCCCCGAGGTGATCCGCGCCCTCGACCGGCGTCCGCTGCCGCCCGAGGTGCGCGTGCGGGACTTCGGCATCCGCGGCCTGGACCTCGCCTACACCCTGCTCGACGGCTACGCCACCGCCGTCCTGGTCGACGCGGCCCCGCGCGGACACCGCCCCGGCACCCTCACCCTGATCGAGGCGGAACCACCCCACGGCACGGCCGTACCCGAGGCCCATGGCATGGACCCGCAGAAGGTGCTGGCCCTGGCCGCACACCTGGGCGACGAGCCGCTGCCCCGGGTGCTCGTCCTGGCCTGCGAGCCCGAGGTCCTGCCGCGTGGCGACGAGGACATCCTGCCGGGCCTCGGCGCACCGGTACGGGCGGCCGTCGACCGGGCCGTGGACGCGCTGCACACGCTGATCCCCGTTCTGCTGGCGGATCCGGCCGCGCCCGCACCACCGTTGGGCCGCCCGATGGAATCCGGGCCCCCGGACGCGGCTGCGCTGACCGGCACCGCGGCCGGCGGAGCCGAAGATCGGTGAGACCCCGGGCCGCACCGGACGCGGCCGGGGCTCCGCTTCACGACCGCGAGGAGCTGCGCCCATGTGCCGGTCCGACGTCAAGCAGGCCGTCCTGGCCAAGAACGACGACCTGGCCGCGCGCCTGCGCGACGACCTGACGCGGCAGGGCGTCACGGTGGTCAACCTGCTGTCCAGCCCCGGCAGCGGCAAGACGGAGCTCCTCGGCCGGGTCCTGGCCCAAGCCGTGGACCGGCGCGTTCCGGTCGCCGCGCTCACCGCCGACCTCGCGACCGAGAACGACGCCGTCCGGCTCGCGCGGTCGGGCGCGCCGGTGAGACAACTGCTCACCGACGGACTGTGCCACCTGGAGGCCCGGCAGGTACGCGGGAGCCTTACGGGCTGGCTGCCCGCGGGCACCGCGGTGCTCTTCGTGGAGAACGTCGGCAACCTCGTCTGCCCGGCGTCGTACGACCTCGGCGAGAGCCTGCGGATCGTGCTGATGGCGGTGACCGAGGGCGAGGACAAGCCGCTGAAGTACCCCACCGCGTTCGGCTCGGCCCATCTGGTCGTCATCACCAAGACCGACCTGGCCGAGGCGGCCGGCTTCGACGAGGCCGTCTTCCGGGCCCATGTCCAGCGGGTCAACCCCGGGGTGGAGATCGTACGGTCCTGCGCCCGCACCGGCGACGGCGTCGACACGTTCCTGGCCCACGCTCTCGCCGCCCGGCACGGAGCCCCGCCGCACCGGCCCCCGCTCGCCCCGCACCCCCACGGCCACCACCATCCCGCCTCCGCCCCCGTCTCGTGACCGCGCCCGTCACCGGCCCGGTACGCCGCCGGCTCACCGTGCGCGGCACGGTGCAGGGCGTCGGCTTCCGGCCGTATGTGCACCGGCTGGCCGCCGACCTCGCGCTGGCCGGGTACGTGAGTAACACCGCGAACGGCGTGCTCATCGAGGTCGAGGGCCCGGCGGAGGGCGTCGGACGCTTCTGCGAGCTGCTGGCCGGGCAGCCCCCGCCGCTCGCCGCGGTCACCGGCGTCGGCAGCGAGGACCTCCCGGCCACCGGCGCCACCGATCCCTTCACCATCCGTCCCACCGAGGGGTCCACCGGCCGCACCCAGCTCCCGCCCGACACCGCGACCTGCGCCGACTGCCTGCGCGAGCTGGCCGATCCGGACGACCGCCGCCACCGCCACCCGTTCCTCACCTGCACCCACTGCGGCCCCCGCTTCACCATCGCCACGGCGATGCCGTACGACCGCGCGGCCACGACCATGGCGGGCTTCCCGATGTGCCCCGCCTGCGCCCGCGAGTACGGCGCCCCGGCCGACCGGCGCTTCCACGCCCAGCCCGTCGCCTGCCCCGACTGCGGCCCGCGGCTCCGCCTGGTCCCGGCCGACGGCACCGGCGTCCGCCCGGCCCGGGACGCCGACGCCCTGGCCACGGCTCGGGCCCTGCTGGCCGCAGGGCGGATCGTCGCCGTGAAGGGCGTCGGCGGCTACCACCTGGCCTGCGACGCCACCGACGCGACTGCCGTCGCCACCCTGCGCACCCGCAAGGAACGGGGTGGCAAGGCCTTCGCCGTGATGTGCGCCGACCTCGATGCGGCCGAACGCGTCGCACTCCTCTCCGACGCCGAACGGACCGCGCTCACCGGCGCCCGGCGCCCCATCGTCCTGCTGCGCAGACGCGCGCGGACAGACGGCCTCCGCCTCGCCGACGAGGTCTGTCCGGGCAGCCCCCACGTGGGCGTGATGCTGCCCTACACCCCCGTCCACACCCTGCTGTTCGGGCTGCCGGGTGATCCGCCCGGCCCCCGGGTGCTGGTCATGACCAGCGGCAACCGCTCCGGCGAGCCCATCGTCACCGACGACACCGACGCGCTGACCCGGCTGGCCAAACTCGCCGACGCCTGGCTCGCCCACGACCGGCCCATCGCCTCCCCGTGCGACGACTCCCTGCTACGGGTGCGCCCCGACGGCACCGAACAGGTGCTGCGCCGCTCCCGCGGGTACGTCCCCCGCCCCCTGCGGCTCCCGCTCCCGGTCCGTCCCGCGCTCGCGGTCGGCGGCGACCTGAAGAACGCCCCCTGCCTCGGCGAGGGCGACCACGCCTGGTTCGGTCCGCACATCGCAGACATGGGCGACCTGGCCACCCTCGCAGCCGCGGAACGGGCCGAACGGCACCTCACCCGCCTCACCGGAGTCACCCCCCGGCTGGTGGCCGCCGACCGGCACCCCGGATACCACTCGACGGCCTGGGCGCGCCGACGCGCCTCCCAACTCGTCCTGGAATCACCGAAGCTGGTCCAGCACCACCACGCACACATCGCCTCGGCGATGGCCGAACACGGCCTCGACGGCAGCACGCCCGTGATCGGCGTCGCCTTCGACGGCACCGGGTACGGCGACGACGGGACCGTGTGGGGCGGCGAGGTACTGCTCGCCGACTACACCGGCTACCGGCGCTTCGCCCACCTGACCCCAGCCCCGCTGCCCGGCGGCGACGCCGGCGTGGCCAACCCCTGCCGGCTGGCGCTGGCCCGGCTGTGGGCGGGGGGGCTGGCGTGGGAGCCGGACCTGCCGAGTGTCGCCGCGTGCACGGAGGGTGAACTCGCCGTCCTTCACCGACAGCTGACCCGGCAGGTGGCCTGCGTACCGACCTCCAGCATGGGCCGCCTCTTCGATGCCGTGTCGTCCCTGGTCGGCGTGTGCCACCGCGCGGGATACGAGGCGCAGGCAGCGCTGGAACTGGAGGCCGCGGCGACGGAGGCGTGGCATGCGGATGCCCTGGCGTACGGCTTCGGGTTCAGCAGACCGGGCCCGGCGGCCGGGTGGCACATCGCCCCGCCGCTGGAAGCCCTCCTCGCCGATCGGCGCCGCGGCACCCCCGCCCCCGTACTGGCGGCCCGCTTCCACCGGGGCGTGGCCCGGGCCGTCACCGAGATCTGTCGCCGGGCCCGCAGCGCAACCGGCCTTGACACCGTCGCCCTCACCGGGGGCGTCTTCGCCAACGGCCTGCTGGAGGAGGAGTGCGCCGCCCTGCTGACCCGGGACGGCTTCACGGTCCTCAGGCACGGCGAAGTGCCGCCGAACGACGGCGGGTTGGCGCTCGGCCAGCTCATGGTCGCGGCAACCGCAATCAACCACGAGACGGAGTGACCCATGTGTCTGGCAGTGCCCGGCAAGGTCGTGGCCATCGACGACGGCGCCGACCCGCTCACCGGGCTGATCGACTTCGGCGGAGTGCGGAAACAGGCGTGTCTGGAGTACCTGCCCGATGTGCGGGTGGGGGAGTACGTCATCGTCCACGTCGGGTTCGCGTTGCAGCGGCTGGACGAGGAGTCGGCCCGGGCGTCCCTGGAGCTGTTCGGGCAACTGGGACTGCTGGAGGAGGAGTTCGGCGACGCCTGGGAGCAGGCGGCCCGGCAGGAGAGCGGACGTGAGGTCCAGTGAAGTACATCGACGAGTTCAACGCCCCGGACCTGGCACACCGGTTGCTGGACGAGATCCGCGCCACCGTCACCCGCCCCTGGGCGCTGATGGAGGTGTGCGGCGGCCAGACCCACTCCATCATCCGTCACGGAATCGACCAACTCCTCCCGGAGCAAGTGGAGTTGATCCACGGCCCCGGCTGCCCGGTGTGCGTCACGCCGCTCGACGTCATCGACCAGGCGCTGGAGATCGCCGCTCGCCCGGGCGTGATCTTCTGCTCCTTCGGCGACATGCTGCGGGTGCCCGGCACCGACCGGGACCTGTTCCGGGTCAAGGGCGAGGGCGGTGACGTACGGGTGGTGTACTCGCCGCTCGATGCCCTCGACCTCGCCCGCAGGAACCCGGACCGCCAGGTCGTCTTCTTCGCGATCGGCTTCGAGACGACGGCCCCTGCCAACGCCATGGCCGTGCACCAGGCCCGCCGCCTGGGCCTGGACAACTTCAGCCTGCTCGTGTCCCACGTCCGGGTCCCCCCGGCGATCGACGCCATCATGACGGCCCCCGAATGCCGGGTGCAGGGCTTCCTCGCCGCCGGGCACGTGTGCAGCGTGATGGGCACCGCCGAGTACCCGGAGCTGGCCGAGAAGCACCGGGTGCCGCTCGTCGTCACCGGCTTCGAACCGCTGGACATCCTCGAGGGCATCCGCCGCGCCGTCCACCAGCTGGAGCGCGGGGAGCACCGGGTGGAGAACGCCTACGCCCGAGCCGTGCGTGAGCGGGGCAACCCGGCGGCCCTGCGCATGATCGAGGAGGTGTTCGAGGTCACCGACCGCAACTGGCGCGGTATCGGCCGCATTCCGGCCAGCGGCTGGCGCCTGACCGACGCCTTCCGCGCCTACGACGCCGAGCACCGTTTCGACGTCACCGGCATCCGCACCGAGGAACCCGCCCAGTGCCGTGCCGGCGAGGTCCTGCAGGGCCTGATCAAACCGACCGAGTGCGAGGCGTTCGGCACGACCTGCACCCCGCGCACCCCGCTCGGCGCCACGATGGTCTCCAGCGAGGGCGCCTGCGCGGCCTACTACCTGTACCGCCGGATGACCGGCCCCGCGCCGCAGGGATCCCGTATCCCGCGGGAGGAGATGAACCCCGTTGGCTGACCTCGCCACCGAAGCCGCCGAAGCGACCGAAGCGTCCGTCGACCCCGCGAACTGGACCTGCCCCGCCCCCCTGCGCGACCAGCCGGTCATCGTGATGGGCCACGGCGGGGGCGGCGCCCTGTCCGCCGAGCTGATCGAGCAGGTCTTCGCCCCCGCGTACGGCAACCCCACCCTGGCCGCCCTCACCGACTCGGCCGTCCTCGACCTGGGCGGCGCGCGGCTGGCGTTCTCCACCGACTCCTACGTCGTACGGCCGCTGTTCTTCCCCGGCGGCAGCCTGGGCGACCTCGCGGTCAACGGCACCGTCAACGACCTTGCGATGAGCGGCGCCCGGCCCGCCTACCTCTCCACGGCGTTCGTCCTGGAGGAAGGCGTGGAACTCGCCGTCGTCGAGCGGATCGCCCGCGCCATCGGGGCGGCGGCCCGGGCGGCGGACGTCACCGTCGCCACGGGCGACACCAAGGTGGTCGAGTCCGGACACGGAGACGGCGTCTACGTCACCACCGCCGGCGTCGGCCTCGTCCCCGACGGAGTCGACATCCGCCCGCAGCGCGCCCGCCCGGGCGACGCCGTCATCGTCAGCGGCCCGATCGGCCTGCACGGCGTGGCGATCATGAGCGTGCGGGAGGGCCTGGAGTTCGGCATCGAGATCGCCTCCGACACCGCGCCCCTGGCCGGCCTGGTGGCAGCCATGCTGGCGGTCACCCGGGACATCCACGTCCTGCGCGACCCCACCCGGGGCGGGCTCGGCGCCTCCCTGAACGAGATCGCCCGCGCCTCCGGCACCGGCGTCCGGCTGCGCGAGCGGGCCGTCCCGGTCCCGGACGAGGTCGCGAACGCCTGCGGCTTCCTCGGCCTGGACCCGCTGTACGTCGCCAACGAGGGCCGGCTCGTCGCCTTCGTGCCCCCGCAGGAGGCCGAGGCGGTGCTCGCGGCGATGCGGGCCCACCCGCAGGGCGGCGGCGCGGCTCTGATCGGGGAGTGCGTCGAGGATCATCCGGGCATGGTCGTCGTCGCCACCGCCCTCGGCGGCACCCGGGTGGTGGACCTGCCGCTGGGAGAGCAGCTGCCGCGCATCTGCTGAGGAGGTGCGGACAGCGTGCGGCCCCGCCGGAGCCCGAGGCACCGGCGGGGCCGCACCCGGTCAGGGCACCGCTTCGACGCCCGTGATCTCCAGTTCCCGTCCGCTGCGCAGGTCCTGCGAGGGCTGGTCGCAGCGGGGGCACCAGAAGAACGGCGGCATGCCGACCGCGAACTCCTCGGCACACCCGCCGCACCAGGCTCGCGCGGTCACCTGCTCGACGACGAGACGGGCCGCGGCGAGGGCCGTACCGTCGCGGGCCACCTCGAAGGCGAAGTGCAGCGCGTCCGGTACCACCCCCGCCAGCTCCCCGACCCGGACGGTCACCGACGAGACGCCGTCGACGCCGTCCGCCCGGGCGATCTCCTCGGCCTGTTCCACGATCGCCGTAGCGATCGACAGCTCGTGCACGGCGGGCTCAGGGGTACCGGCGGTTCGCGCGCAGGCCACCGGTCATCCGGTAGATCCGCAACTCGCGTACCACGCCGGGCAGTTCCTTCAGGAACAGGGTCAGCGCCAGACCGCCCACCAGCACGGCCTGCGCGAGCAGCACCTGTCGCCCGGACACCGCCGATCTCGCTGTCCTCGCCCTTTTGCAGCGCTTCATCACGCTCACTCCCTGGTCTCTCATCCCGGGCTCTGTCATCCCGGCGAGATGTTCGGCATTTCCTCGATCAGCGCGTCATGCCGCTTCGAGTGGATCCCCGTGGAGCGGCGCGCGTCGGAGGTGCCGTCCGCGTGGTGTCCGCTCTGCTCCTTGTACGGGCCCTTGTTGCCCTGGTGCAGGCCGCGCACGTGGGTGGGCGTGTCGGGCTTCGCCTGGGGGCGCCCCACTCTGATGCTGCCCATGGTCGTCTCCTTTCTGGGCTTCACGATCGCTCGGTGAGCTCCGCGAAGAACCGCTCGACGGCCGGCCAGACCCGGCCGCCACCGGACAGCCCCCGCCACTCGCGGCGGACGAGGGCGACCATCCGGAAACAGTCGTCGATGGGCACGATCCAGTGCTCGTCCGCGCCCCGTACGGTGTTCACCAGCAGCGCCTCCACCTCGGGTGCCACGGAGGCGAGCTGCGGACACATCGTGGCCAGCCGCTGCCAGGCCGCCGCGTCCACCTCCCACCGCATGGCTCCCGCCGGGCTCGGCCCCTGGGCGGTGACCGTGCCGTCGCAGCGCGGTACGAAGAACACCAGGCCCACCGGTACGCCCAGCACCGCCGTGTCGACCGGCGGCAGCCGGAGCCGGCGCCGGGGCACCAGCCGGTGACGTCCCTCGCCCGCCCCGTCCTCGGCGAACAGCACCGAGCAGGGCCGGCACACGCACTGCACCTGTGCTGCCTCGGTGTCGTACAGGTGGGGGTGCTCGTCGGCCACCGGGGCGGCGCACAGGTCGCACACCTCGGGCTCGGCGGTCACCGCCCGGTCGGCGGCCGAGCGGATGACGCGGGCCAGCGCTCCGTCCATGGTCACTGCGCCACCTGCGGCTGCGGCGCGGTGCGCCGCGTCAGCGTGGTCAGCGGGACGAAGGCCGGGGCCGCCCGCCGCTCGGCGGCGACCGGTTCCACGGCCTCCAGCTCCGGGGCGGCGGCCAGCACCGCCGCGCGGACGGCTTCCGTGATGTCGGCCGACCCGCCGCCGCATCCGGAACCGCACCCGCCGCCGGTGCTCACCCGCACCCGGGCCACCCGCCCTTCGACACCGGCCCACTCCAGGTCACCGCCGCGTTCGCGCACCGCGGGCCGCAGTTTCTCGACCGCGCGGGCGGCCCGGCGCTCGGCGGGCTCGGGATGCAGGGCGTGCAGCACCAGCAGGTGCCCCAGCAGCTCGTCGTCGGCCAGGCGCTCGCGCAAGGCCTCGTCCGCCCGGTCCAGGACCCGGGCGAGCGCCTCGCCGTAGACCTCGGTCAGCAGACGCACCGACTCCAGCGCCTCGCGGGCGGCCGGGCCGGGCGCGGACTCCAGCCCCGCCAGCACCTCGTCGAGCCGGGTGAGCCGCGCCTCCACCGCCGGATCCGGGAGCCGTACGACCGGGTCAGCCATGCGAGGCTCCGTATGTGGGCGAGTGCACGGTGGACAGCGTCTTCCCCTTGCCCATGTACATGTGCACCCCGCACGGCAGACACGGGTCGAAGCTGCGGACGGTGCGCATGATGTCGACGCCCTTGAAGTCGTCGGGCCCGTTCTCCTCGAAGACCGGCTGGCCCTGGACGGCGTCCTCGTACGGCCCCGGGGTGCCGTAGATGTCGCGGGGGCTGGCGTTCCACGGGGTGGGCGGGTACGGGTGGTAGTTGGCGATCTTCTTGTCCCTGATCACCAGGTGGTGGGAGAGGACGCCGCGCACCGCCTCGTGGAAGCCGCAGCCGATCGCCTCGTCGGGCACCTCGAAGTTCTCGTACACCTTGGTGTCGCCGCTGCGGAGCATGCCCATCGCCTCCTCCAGGAACTGCAGGGCCATGGCGGCGGCGTAGGCGACGAAGTACGGCCGGGCCCGGTCCCGTTCGATGGTGTTGCTCCACTTCGGGATGTGCCACTCCAGCGTGGTCTCCGGCAGCGACTCGCCCTTGGGCAGCGAGATGCGCACGCTGGAGCCGGTGGCCTTGACGTACGGCGTGTCGACCAGGCCGCTCAGCGCGGTCGTCCACAGCCGGGCGAGGGGCCCGCCGCCGGTGTCCAGGGCGAGGTGCTCGCCGGTCTCCGGGTGGTGCCAGCGCGGACTCATCACCCAGCTGTAGTTGCCGTCGAAGTCGCGTTTCTGTGGCACCGGGACGGTGGTCTGGTTCCACGGGTGGCGCATGTCGACGGGGTTGCCGAGCGGGTCGTGGGTGACGAAGGGCTGCTCGTTGACCCAGTCCTCGTAGTAGGAACTGCCGAGCATGATCCTGAGGCCGAGGTTGATGTCGACCAGGTTGTTGGTGACCAGCTTGCCGTCCACCACGATGCCGGGGGTGACGTACATCGCCCTGCCCCACTGGTTCATGTTCGCGTAGCGGTAGTCGACCACGTCCGGGTTCTGCCAGGCGCCCCAGCAGCCCAGCAGGATGCGGCGCTTGCCGACCTCCTCGTAGCCGGGCAGGGCCTCGTAGAAGAAGTCGAAGACGTCGTCGTTCATCGCCACCGCCTTCTTCACGAAGTCGATGACGTGCATGAGCCGGCTCAGATAGTCGGTGAAGGTGTTCGGCTGCGGCATCGTGCCGACCCCGCCCGGGTACAGCGTCGACGGGTGGACGTGCCGCCCCTCCATCAGGCAGAACATCTCTCGGGTGACCCGGCTGACCTTCAGCGCCTCCTTGTAGACCTCGCCCTCGAAGGGGTTGAAGGCCTGCATGATGTCGGCGATGGTCTTGAAGCCGTGGACGTCCCCGCGGGGCGCGGTGGTGCGCTCGGCGCGGGCCAGGACACCGGGGTTGGTGGCCTTGACCATCGCCTCGCAGAAGTCCACGAAGACCAGGTTGTCCTGGAAGATCGTGTGGTCGAACATGTACTCGGCCGCTTCGCCGAGGTTGGTGATGTGCTCGGCCAGCTTCGGCGGCTTGACGCCGTAGGCCATCTGCTGGGCGTAGTTGGAGCACGTGGTGTGGTTGTCGCCGCAGATGCCGCAGATGCGCGAGGTGATGAAGCCGGCGTCGCGCGGGTCCTTGCCCTTCATGAACACCGAGTAGCCGCGGAACAGCGACGAGGTGCTGCGGCACTCCACGACTTCCCGGTTCGCGAAGTCGATCTTCGTGTAGATGCCCAGGTTGCCGATGATCCGGGTGATCGGATCCCAGGACATGTCCACGATCTGTGCGGGTCTGCGCCCTGAGGGCCGGGACTCGGTGGTCGTCATCTGTGGTACTGCCCCTCGCTGTTCGGGTTCGGCGGGTCGGTGGCGGGATGCGGGACGGGCGGCGTCACGCACGCCAGTGCGGGTTGTATCCGCTGGTCAGCTTGCGCTTGTTGTGGCGCCACTTGGGTTCGTGGTTCACCACGTCGTTGGTCAGGCCGCGCAGCCGGCGGATGACGGCCCCGTACGGCTTGACGGCGAGGGTCGACAGCGTCGCCCCGGGTGGTTCGTCCATGAACGGCATGAACGCGTCGGGGAAGCCGGGCATCGTGCACCCGATGCAGATGCCGCCGACGTTCGGACAGCCGCCCACCCCGGCCATCCAGCCGCGCTTGGGCACGTTGCAGTTGACGACCGGACCCCAACAGCCCGTCTTCACCAGGCACTTGGGCGAGTTGTAGTCCTTGCCGAAGTCGGCCTGCTCGTAGTACGCGGCCCGGTCGCAGCCCTCGTGCACGGTCTTCCCGAACAGCCACTGCGGCCGCAGCATGTGGTCCAGCGGGGGCGGGGGAGCGGTACCGGCCGCGTGCTGGAGCACCCAGATCAGGGTCTCCATGAAGTTCTCCGGCTGGATGGGACAGCCGGGCACGTTGACGACGGGAAGACCGGCCTGTGACCGGAACTCCCAGCCCAGGTAGTCGGCGAGCCCCATGCAGCCCGTGGGGTTGCCGGCCATGGCGTGGATGCCGCCGAAGGTGGCACAGGTGCCGGCGGCCACCACCGCCCAGGCCTTCGGGGCGAGCTGGTCGATCCACCAGTTCAGGGTCTGCGGCTCACCGGTCTCGGGGTCGTTGCCGAACGACGTCCAGTAGCCGTCGCCCTCGATGATCCGCTGGTTCGGGACCGAACCCTCGATGACGAGGATGAACGGGGCCAGGTCGCCGCGCGCCGCCGCCCGGTACGGGGCGAGGAAGTCCTCGCCGCCCAGGCTCGGCGAGAGCACCTTGTTGACCAGGTTGACCTTCGGCAGGCCCGGGATGAGGCCGAGCACCACGTCCTCGATGGAGGGCTGGTCGGCGGCCGTCAGGGAGACGGTGTCGCCGTCGCAGCTCATGCCCTCGGAGATCCAGAGGATGTGGATCTCGTCGATCGCGTCGCGCTCCTCGGTGGCACTGCTCTGGGTGGTCATGTCGTCCGCCTTTGCTGCAGTCGGTCGCGGAGTCGGTCGTCGGCGTGCGCCGGCAGGTCAGGGGCGTCCATCGAACCGTCCCTCCTCCGGCCGGTCGGCCGGACGCTGGGGCCGCGGGGACTGCGGCCGGGGTGGTTGGCCGCGGCCCGGCGGACTCGGTGCGTCCGTCTGCGCGAGCGGCTCCAGCTCGTCGGGCCGGAAGTAGTGGAAACGGCCGTACCAGCCGTGCAGTTCGGCGGCGGGATCGTCGTCCACGGTGACCGCGAGGTGCACACTGCCGTCCACGTCGTGGAAGACCGCCGCCACCTGCGCGGTCCGGCCGGCCAGGAACATGTCCTGGGCGTCCGCGCCCCGGCCGCGCGGCCGCAGCCGGACCCGGCTGCCGCCACCGACGGGGACGCCGTCCACCGACACCGTGTCGGTCGTCGGGGACAGCCCGTCGTCGGCGCCCTCCTGCCACCAGGAGGGCCGTTCGGCCCGGGCCCCGGTCGTGACGGGCGTGGCCGGGGTCAGCGAGCGGATCGCCCCGTGCAGCCGGGCGAACACCTCCCGGGGCATGCTGTCGACCCGGTCGAGGATCTGTGCGGCACGCGCGTCCGTGGCCCGGGCCTCGGCCTTCTCCTCGTCGGTCAGGAGCATGGTGCGCAGCGTCAGGATCTCGTCGATCTCCGCCGCGTCGTGCAGATCGCCCGGGCTCTCCGGCGCCACCTGCGGGCGGTCCGGGAGGATGATCGGGGAAGAGAGCACGACCGGTCCGGTCGGACCCGTGTCCTCGGGTGCTCCGCCGAGCACGGGAAAGGTGAACTCGTTGCGGCAGCCGCGCACCTGGTCCCGCAGGCCGGCAGGCGGATCGATCAGCGAGACGAACTCCACGCCCGCACCGCCGAGAAGCGTGTGGGCCCCGAGCAGCGCAGACCGCAGAGCATCACCACGCACGGCCCGGGCATCCGGGGCGTGGCCGGTGTTCTCGGTGCGCACGCGCAGCCGGTACACGTCCTCGGTGACCCGCTCGGCCACGACCGCCGTCCGCGCCCGGACCTCCTCACGCCGCCGCACCACCTGCCCTGCCCCCGCGGGCAGCGGCTCCGTCTCCTCGCCCGCGGGCGCCCCGGCCTCGGCGGAGCACTCGCCCCGCAGCAGATCCTCCAGCGGCCACTGGAGAGCGGTCTCGTGCGGGACCGCCTCGTCGAAGGTGAGATGGGCCGTGCCGTCCGCGGTCCGCAGCGACTCGACCGGGCGGCAGCGGCCGTCGGCGCCGACCTGCCGCACCTGCTTGTGCTGCATCTGCAGATAGCGCACCCGTACCCGTACGACCGCCCCGGGCCGCCGCACGCGCACCAGGCACTCGGTCTGCTGGTACCAGGAGTCCGCGGAGCCGGAGATGCCCGGCGTGACGGGCCCGTCCGCCTCCACCCAGTCGCGGGGCAGCAGCACCCCGAACTGCCAGCGGACCCGGTTCTTGGCCGAGGAGCGGCGGTACGGGTAGAGGAGGTAGCCCTCGTACAGGACGGCATCGGCGACAGCGCTCACCTGCGCGAAGGCGCCGCCGGACACGTCGTGCGACGCGTCGTCGGCCTCCCCTTCCACGGCAGCGCATGCCACGCCGTTCCCGCCGCCCGTCTCCGCCATCCCGCCTCCTTGTCACAGGTGCACCGGCCGATCCCTTCCACCAAGGTCACACCCCTCACGGGTCCTCGCCCCTCCGGCGGACCGGTATTGCTCCGGTCAGGGGAGAGTGCGGGTTCGGTGGTGGCTGCGGTCATGGGTGAGGGCGGTACGTGATCGGAGCGGAGCGGTCATGTGGGCCGTGCGGTGTCGAGGCAGCAGTGGACGAAGTCCTGCACGACGGGATGGTGGTCGTCGGCGGGGGCCCAGGCCACGCCCGCTTGTGTGGGGCTCACGCGGGTGACCGGCGGGTGTCACGCCTGTCACGGGTCCTCGCCCCTCCGGCGGACCGGTATTGCTCCGGTCAGGGGAGAGTGCGGGTTCGGTGGTGGCTGCGGTCATGGGTGAGGGCGGTACGTGATCGGAGCGGAGCGGTCATGTGGGCCGTGCGGTGTCGAGGCAGCAGTGGACGAAGTCCTGCACGACGGGATGGTGGTCGTCGGCGGGGGCCCAGGCCACGCCCACCTGTGTGGGGCTCACGCCGGTGACCGGCCGGTAGACGACGCCGGGGCGGGCGTAGAACCGCGCGGCGGAGCGGGGTGCGAGGGCGATGCCGTAGCCGTTGGCGATGGCGTTCAGCCAGTCGTCGGGCTGCTCGGTGACCGCACCGATGCGGACGGGGTGGCCCTCGCGCTCGTCGGCGGCCAGCCAGTGATCGCGCCACGAGCCGGTATCCGCCGGGGCGGCGACGAACGGTTCGTCCCACAGGTCGCGGAAGGCGATCGTGTCGCAGGCGGCCAGCCGGTGCGTGCTGGGCAGGGCGATCCACCGCGGTTCGCTGAAGAGCGGTTCGACGCGCAGGGCGTCCTGGCCCGGGAAGGGCAGTCTCAGCAGCGCGGCGTCCACGTCCCCGGTGGCCAGGCCCGCGCTCGGGTTCGACCAGGCCGCCTGGCGCAGCTCGGTGCGCCACCCGGGCCGGCGCCGGGCGAATGCGGCGACGATCTCCTGCGTCGCCTCGTTGGCCGCGCTCGCCAGGAACCCGACGCGCAGCACCCGTGCGGCCTGGCGCTGTGCGGTGTGGGTGGCGCGCAGGGCGTCCTCCCACGCCGTGAGCACCCTCGGGGCGAGGCGCGCGAGTTCCCGGCCGGGGCCGGTCAGCGCCATCCCGGCCCGCGAGCGGTCGAACAGCCGTACGCCGAGCAGGGTTTCCAGCTGCCGGACCTGCTTCGTGAGGGCGGGCTGGGACACGAACACGCGCTCGGCGGCGCGCGTGAGGCTGCCCTCCTCGGCGACGGCCAGGAAGGAGCGCAGGAGACGGGTGTCGACATCCATTCCAGCAGGTTATAGGTGCAGGTATTGGACGTCGCGGTGGCGGCCGAAGGAGGGTGGAGGCCATGGAACTCGCCTACGTCCTCGTCACCTGTGCGGCCGTCCTCGCCAACGCCGGTATCGCGGCAGCCGACTTCGTGAAGGCGCCGTTCGTGCTCGCCAACTCCGGCGCGGTCGGTGTGCCGGCGGCCTGGCTGCCGCCCCTGGCCCTGCTGAAAGCGGCCGGGGCGGCGGGCCTCCTGCTGGGGCTGCTGGGCTTGCGCCCCCTGGGCATCGCGGCCGGCATCGGTCTGGTGCTCTTCTACATCGGCGCCATGGCCGTCCATGTGCGGGCCCGGGTGCTCCACAACATCGCGTTCCCCGGCCTGTTCCTGGCGCTCGCGGCAGGAGCCCTGGCCCTGGCGGCGATGCGCTAGAGGGTGTCTTCAGATCACCCGCCGGACGAGTCTCAAGCCCTGCACGAACTGCGCCTCCCGCACCTGCCAGGTGCGACGCCGCGCCGCGCTCGGTCACCGCTGGGCGGTCTCGCACGGCAGGCGTTCCAGCGCGACCAGGGCCGCGTCGTCGCCGAGGTCGCCGTCGACGTGGCGCAGCAGGCCGCGCCGCAGCGCGGAGACCATCGCGGGCAGCGGGCGGCCGGCGTGGGTGCGGGTGTGGGCGGTCAGGTCGTAGAACCGGCCCTGGCGGTCCCGGGCCTCGATGAATCCGTCCGTGTAGAGGACGAGCCGGTCGCCCGCCGCGAACGGCACCGTCTGTGCCACCGGTGCCGCGTCCAGCAGATCGCCGAGCCCGAGGGGAGCCCCGGGCTCGTCGGGCAGATGGGCGTGGACCCGGCCCGCACGGACGATCAGCGGCTCGGGATGACCGCAGTGGACGATGCGGGCCGTGGCCTCGCCGGGTGGAAACTCCACCAGCAGCGCGGTCGCGAACCGCTCCGTGAACAGCGCCCCGGACCCCTTGCCGTCCGGCTCGCCGTCGGACCGCCTGCCGTCCAGTGCCGCTATGTGCCGCCGGGCGCGTTCGTCCAGCCGCTGCGCCACGGTGGTCAGGGACGCTTCACGGTCGGCCAGCTCCCGGAACGCGCCGAGCAGGGTCGCCGAGGCCCCGACGGCGGGCAGCCCCTTGCCGCGCACGTCGCCGATGAGGATCCGGGTGCCGTACGGGGTGTGGACCGCCTCGTAGAAGTCGCCGCCGATCCGCGCCTCCGACTCGGCCGGCAGGTACACGCCGGACAGCGCCAAGGAGCGCATCCGGTGGGGGAGCGGGTGCATCAGCGCGCGCTGTGCGGTCTGAGCGACGGAACGGGCCTGGCGCAGCTGCCCCTCCCGCCGCTGTCGCAGAGAAGAGGTGGTGAGCGAGGTGAGCCCGACCACGACCAGGCTGCACAGGATGACGTTCGAGTCGGGGGAGCCGACCTGTCCCGCGGCCATCTGCAGCAGCGCGGTCAGGACGAGCGCCGTGCAGCCGAGCGCCGCCGTCGCCCAGAGGGGGAGCAGGGCTGCGGCCAGGACCGGGACGCCCGCCATCACCGGCGAGACGTGCAGCCATTCCGGCGTGAGCAGGTCGGTGAGCGCGACGGCGGCCATGAGCAGGACGGGGGCGAGCGCAAGGAGTCCACGGGTTCGGGGCAGTCGGCGCCACGCGGCCGGGTCCTGGCCCGCGGGGTCTGGGACGGGGGCGTCGGCGGTGTGCTGGAGATCGGTGGGGTGAGAGATCATCGTCGCTGTGAGGGCTGTAGAGGGCTGAGCGCGCGGTGGCGCCGGGCGGGTGTCCGGGGCGGGGTGGGTATGGACGTCGTCAGGCTGGTGAGGGCCGCGTCCAGGTGATGGAGAAGATGCCGGTCCTCGTCGTGGGCGACCGGGGGACCGCAGCCGGGGATGCCGAGCCGGGCGAGCGCGTGACGTGCGGCGGGCAGGGCCGGGTGGGGTCGGCCGCCCCGGCAGTCGTACACGCACAGGGCCGTGGTGCGCAGCAGGCGTGCATACGGTTGTGCGAAGCCGCCGGCGCGAGGGGTGCCCCCGGCCCGTGTACCGGCCCGGCCGACCAGGGGCTGTTCGTCCAGGAGCCGTCCGGTCGCGCACACCTGCTCCTCCACGTCGGCCAGTACCCGCAGCACACGCCGGTCCAGGTGCCAGCGGCGGCGTCGCGCCGTCGGCCGTACGTTCCACCGCACGCTCTCGTGCGCCTCCTCCACGGCGGTACGTGCTTGCGCCACCGCGGTGTCCAGTTCGTGGTGCCAGGCGGGGCCGAGCACCTCGCGCGGCCGCCCGCGTCCGGTGACGGAGTCGGCCAGACCGTCGAGGTGATGGGCGAGCAGGGTGCGCAGTCTCTCCAGCGCCCGCTCCGCCGACCGCACGCGCACGGCGGGGAACAGCAGCGCGCTGCACGCCAGGCCGAAGGCGAGGCCCACCATGATCTCGGCGAGGTGGGAGACCAGTTCGGCGGGATGGCGGCCGCGGACCAGGGCGAACGTGATGAGTGCCGTCGTCGGCAGATGCAGTCCGTGGTGGCCGAGGAACTCGTGCCGGGCCAGCAGCACGGAGGCGAAGACCACGAGAGCGAGACCCGCCATGCCCGGCTCCACGTAGAGGGCCGCGGGCACGGCGACGGCCACGCCGAGCAGGCATCCGGCGGCGTACCGGGTGGCGGCGGCGACCGTGCGGACCACCGTCGCCTCGACGATGAGCAGCGCCGCGACGGCCCCTGCGTAGGGGTGTGGCGCGTGTAGCAGGGTCACGCACGCCTGCCAGGTCAGCCCGGCGGCCACGGTCGCCCGCGCGGCATCCGCGCACTCGGCTCGGCCGAACGGGATCGCGGGGGCCGTCATCCGTGCGGTGCGCATGCCTTCCGGGTCTCCTTCCCTGGGCCCGATGGCCCGGGCCCACCCCGGCAGGCGCCGGGGCAACAGCCGTCCAGGGTAATCGGACAAAAGGGGCATCTGGCAAATAAGGAGCGTGTTGTGTCCGCCCTCCCGGTGACAGGAACTACCGACGGCGCCGCCGCGCCCGGTGGGCCTCCGTCAGCAGGGGCAGCAGGGAGAGCGCGACGATCGCGGCGACCACCGGCAGCAGATAGGTGTCGACGTGGGCGACCGACGAACCCAGGAGGTATCCGGCAAGGACCAGGCTCTGGGACCAGAGCAGGCCGCCGACGCACTGCCAGAAAGTGAACGTCCGGGCAGGTACGCCGAGCGCGCCGGACGCCGGATGCAGGACGGTCCGCACCATCGGGACGAAGCGGCCGATCACCAGCGCCTTGCCGTAGCCGTAGCGGGCCAGGAGCCGCTCCGCGCGTGCCGTCGCCTCCTTCACGCGCCGGTTCGAGGTACGGGCCAGCAGGGGCCGCCCGCCGTGCCGCCCGAGCAGGTAGCCCACCTGCGCCCCGGCGACGGCACCGACGGCCGCGCACACCAGCACCTGCCACAGCTCCAGCCGGGGCGCGTGATGACTGCTCCCCGCACACAGCACACCGGCCGGGAACAGCAGCGTGTCGCCCGGCAGGAAGAACCCGACGATCAGCAGGCCCGACTCGGCGAAGATCACCACGAGGACGCCGAGCGCCCCGAAGGCAGCGAGCAGCGACGCGCTGTCCGTCGGGTTGACGGCGATCACCGCCCTCGCCTCCCGGCCCTGCTCGTCGGTCGCTTCCCTCAAGTGTCCCGTGACCACGGCTCAGGCGCCCGGAAGGGACCGCAGGGGCCGATCAGCTCCCCAGGGAAGGGCGGGGCGGAATCCATGGCCGCCCTGCGGCGCCTGCGGCAGACATGTGCGCAGGGCCTTCCGTGGCTGCGCGCGAGCCCTCCGCCCGGGCCGGTGGCCGCCTGCCTGGACGCCCTCTGTCGGGTCCGTGCCCTCAGTCCTACACTGCCGATCCGCAGTCATACGGGGGCAGTTGACGGGGGGAGCCCACCATGTCCTCAGATCAGCACGGTCCGAACCATGCATTCGCCGTACCGCCGATGCCCTCGGCGCCGCCACCCGCGCCACCGGACGGCTGGAGAGCGGCCGCGGTCGCGGTGCTCAACCTGAGTGGTCTCGGCCTCGGCTACGCACTCGTCCGAAGATGGATACCGGTGGCCGCCTGCTGGGCGGCCACCGTCGTCCTGCTGCTCGTCGCCCTGCCCGCGGACGCCGACGGCGTCCCCGGTGCCGCGCTCGCCGGCTATGCCGCCCTGCTCCTGTCGGCGGCCGCGCACGGCGCGGTCGTCGCACGGCGCACCCGGCTGACCTGGCCCGGCAGAGCACCCCTCGCCCTCCTGCTCGGCGTGCTGCTGCTCGCCGTACCGGCAGGCGGCGCCGTGTGGTACGCCGATGCGCACGAGGAAGCCGTACAGCAGGCGCTCCTCGATCGCCTCGACCGGGCCGACCGCCTGGTGACGGCGGCGGGGCGGCAGAGGTTCGCCACCGCCCGGTCCGACTACGGGGAGGCCCTGGACGTCTACCGGGGTCTCGCGGCCGACCACTCCGGCTCCCGTGCGGCCGACCAGGTCCCCGACCGCCTGCGGAGCTTCTACACGACGGTCGGCGCGGCATACGGTCACCAGCGGTACTGCGAGGCGATCGAGCCGCTGAAATACCTGCGCACGGTGCCCCGCATCATGCCGAAGAAGGAACTCGGATCGCTCACCCAGTGGCCCGACGACCGACTGGCCACCTCGTTGTACGAGTGCGGACGGGCGGGTCTGACGGCCGGCCAGGACGACTGGGTCCCGCGCTTCGACGACCTGCTGGCCACCTTCCCGCAGTCCGCGCCGGCGGCCAAGGCCGTACTCGCCGTCGACGCGGCGGTGAAGAAGGCCGAGAAGGACGTCGACGGCACCCGACCCTGCACCGCCGTCGAGCAGTTGCGCACCCTCGGCACCCGGATCACCGGCCTGTCGGGTACCGCGGGCAGCGCGGCGGACGACCTCAAGAAGTCCGCCGACCGGGCCGGCCGGAGCGGCGATGCCGGGGAGTACGCCTGCGGCGTCGACCAGTACAAGGACGGCGACTTCGACGCGGCCCAGAAGACCATGGAGCAGTACGTCTCCGACAACAAGAGCGGCAGCAACCGGGACCGCGCCAAGAAGATCGCCATCGGCGCCGAGGTGGCCCAGACCCTGCCCGGCGCCGGGAAGAAGCTGCCCACCACCGCCTCCGGCGGCAGCATCTCCGTCACGGTCAAGAACGACAGCCCCGACGACGTGACCGTCCTCTACACCGGCCCGGTCACCGGCAGCTTCACGCTCAAGGGATGCGGAAGCTGCACGTCGTACTCCCTCGTCGACACGCTGATGACCGGCTTCAAGC
Organism: Streptomyces cellostaticus; assembly: GCF_001513965.1. Taxonomy (GTDB): domain Bacteria; phylum Actinomycetota; class Actinomycetes; order Streptomycetales; family Streptomycetaceae; genus Streptomyces; species Streptomyces cellostaticus. The sequence continues at coordinate 142,858 of NZ_KQ948022.1, forward strand.
CCTGCAACGACAGCAGCAAGGACTACCCGCAGCGGACGCTCAGCCTGCCGGTCGGCACCACGTACTTCGTGCACAAGCCGCACCGCGGCAGCACCGCCAAGCCCGCCTCGGACACGGCCAAGCTCCGGTCCGGGTACATCTACACGGAGTGCGCGTACACGACGCGGACGCTGGGGTCCGGCTACTGACGGTGCGACCATGGCGGCGGGGCGGGCCGAGGCCCGCCCCGCCCGTGACCCTTTGTCCTACCGCTGCCGACCGGCGCGCCGGCGCACCACCAGGACGGTGCCCGCGCCGAGGACCACGGCGCCGGCCGCGGCGGCCGTCAGCGGCAGCACCGAACCGGAGCCCGTGCTTGCCAGGTCACCGCCGGTGGAGGAGGAACCCGAGGTGCCGGTCGTGGAGGTGCCGCCCGTGGCACCGGAGCCGGAGCCGGAAGACGCTCCGGCACTGGAAGACGACCCGGAGCCGGAAGCGGATCCCGAACCGGATGCGGAACTCGAACCGCCGGCGGACCCGGTGCCGGAGCCCCCGGTGGAGGACGTCGAGCCGCCGCCCCCGGTGGAGCCGCCCCCGCTGACGTCGAGCAGGATGTCAGCAATGTCGTTCGCCCTGTCGGTGTCGAACGGCCGGGATTCTCCCGCGAGCGCCACCGAGCCCTTGGCCCCCGCCACCGCCTTCTTGATCTTCAGGTTGAACGCGTAGGTCTCCCCGCTGTCCTCGTCCACCCACCCCTGGCTGGTGCCGCAGTCGTACGTCCCCGATCCCACGCTCTTGCAGTACCCGTCGGTCTTGGTGACCGACGTGCCCGCCGGCATCTTGACCAGCACACGGGTCACCGGCTTGTCGCGGTCCCGGAGCACCCAGCCGGGCCCGGCGTTGGTGAACTTCACCACCAGCGGCACCGTGTCCCCGACGCGGCCCTTCAGCCGGGCCCCGGTCACCTGGAAGTCGGCCGTGCTCTTCGCGGTCACCTGGACGGTCGCCCCGTCCCACTGCTCGTGCTGTGCGGAGCCCGGGGCGGCCGGGGTGTCGTCGGGTCGCTCGACCAGCTGCACCGCGGGGCCCGTGCCCCGCACCGGCGCGGGCCCGGCGTCCGTGAAAGCGGGGTCGTAGGTGGCGACCGTCACCCGCAGCTGGTCGTACAGGGCGCGGTCGAGTGCCTTCAGGGTCAGCGGCCTGTCGGGGGCGTAGACGACGCCGGGCTCCACCTGCTGGTCGAACTCGCAGACCACGTCCGAGGAGCTGGGCGCCTCGTCGAAGGAAGGGATCTCGTAACGCAGGCAGTTGGAGGGCACCTCGGTGTGGCTGAGCCCGCGGGTCACGGAGTACGACATCCAGACCTTGCCGAGCGCCGCGGTGCCGGTGTTGGTGAAGGAGGCCGGCACCTTGAACTCGCTGCCGGGCTGCACGCCGTCGATCGGGGCGATCTCGCCCAGCACCAGACCGGGGCCCGAGTCTGCGGCGCCGGCGGGCGCGGCACCCAGCGCGATCAGGGCGACGGCGCCCATGGCACCGGCGGTCTTGCGGAGGGCGCGGGGGCCGGGAAGAGTGACGGGCATGGGATCCTCTGCGTGAAGCGACTGCTACGGACGGCTGAACTGCGGGGGAACGCGCGTTCCCGCACAGGAGACCCCCGTCGTCGCCCGAGGGTTGTACAGAGCGCCGGATCACGTACCCGACCGTGCCTTCGCGGGGCGCAGGAAGGCGGACCAGCCGCCCTCCGGCTTCCCGCCCACGTTCAGGCTGCGCAGCTTCGCGAGGACCGCGGGGTCCTGGGCGTCGAGCCAGTCGACGAACTGCCGGAAGGAGACGAGTCGTACGTCCTTCCAGTAGGCGATCCGCCGGAGGGCCTCCTCCGCGGCGTCCATGTAGATGCCGCCGTTCCACTCCTCGAAGTGGTTGCCGATGAAGAGCGGGGCCCGGTTCGTCTCGTACGCACGCTCGAACCCGGCCAGGTACGACTCCGTCGCCTGCACACGCCAGGCCGGGTGGTTGTAGGAGGGGGCCCGCGTCGAGCGCCCCGACTGGTTGGCCAGCATGTTGTAGTCCATGGACAGCACCTCGAACCGGTGTCCCGGGAAGGGGATGCTCTGCAGCGGCAGGTCCCAGACGCCTTCCCTTCTGCGCGGCCAGCGCTGCGCTCCGCCCGGCGAGGACGCGTCGTAGCGCCAGCCCAGCTCGCGGACGGCGGGCAGCAGGTTCCGCTGCCCGAGCAGGCACGGTGTGCGGCCGCCCACCAGTTCCCGGTCGTAGTCGAAGGGCAGGGAGGGGTGATCGTGCCAACCGGTGTGGGTGCGCCATGACTTGACGAACGACCGGACCTGTTCGATCTCCGCGGCCCACTGCTCCGGACTCCAGTGGGCCACGGATCCCGGGCCGGCGCAGAAGTGCCCGTTGAAGTGGGTGCCGATCTCGTGTCCGTCGAGCCATGCCTGACCGATGTACTTCAGCGTCTCCTTGATGTGCTCGTCGGTGAGATAGCCGATGTCGGAGGCGCCGACCGGGTTCTCCGGCGGCCGGTACAGCCGCTTCTTCTCCTCCGGCAGCAGGTAGAGACCGGAGAGGAAGAAGGTCATGTGCGCGTCGTGCGCACGCGCGAGCTCCAGGAACCGCGGGAACAGGCCGTTGCCCACCTCGCCGGCGCCGTCCCAGGAGAAGACCACGAACTGCGGTGGACCCTCTCCCGGGTCGAGCGGCGTGGGGGAGGGCGGCTGATGCGGCTGCGCACCGGTGTACGACGTCGAACCGTCTCCGATGATCCGTGGCGGCTCCCGGTCCGCCGGAGGGCCGCCCAGCCCCTCGAGCGCTCCGCACCCGGTCAGCGAAGCCGCCGCGACGCCGAGACCGGCGCCGAGGCCGAGGCGTGCCACGTCCCTGCGGGTGATTCCACTCATCGGCATCCCAACCCGCGCCGTCGCCGAACGCGTTGTGCGCCCCCTGCGGTAGTCACGACACCTGGCACAGTAGGGCCGATAAGTATACGAATGGATTATTTGGGGCGGTGTGGCGTGAAAAAAGCCGCGGTGACGCACCGGTGGGCCAGGACCCGCTTCCTCAGGCCCCCACCACACGAAGCGCCTGCGCCGGTCGCCCGGTCGCCCTGCGCTCCAGCCACTCCTGATACGCCGGCGCCTGGCGGGCCACCTCCCAGTAGGCCTCCTCCAACTCCGAGGAGCCGTTGTCGAGTTCGGCGGCCGTCCGGGCCGCGAGCAGCAGCCGTACCCCTATCGGGTCGCCCTTGAGGGGCCGGATGGCGAGGTCGGGGCGGGGGCGCGCGGTCGGCTGGCTCACCGTGACCACCTCGCCGATGGCGGCCAGGGAGTAGGCGGTGAGGTAGTCGCCGTGCAGCAGGTCGGGTTCGATCCCGGCCTCGCGCAGCACGCGGCACAGACCGTCCCATTCGCCGTCGACCGTGGAGTCGATCATCCAGCGGTCGTGGGCGAGGTCGGCCAGGCGCACCTCGGCCTGCGCGGCCGCGGGGTGGTCGGCGGCCAGGGTGACGAACTGCGGTTCGCGTTCCACCAGAACCCGCACGCACAGCCCGGCCGGGATGCGCAGTGGACTGCCCTCGACCTCGTGCACGAAGGCCAGGTCGAGCCGGCCCTCGGCGACCATGCAGAGCAGGGAGTTCGCGGACACGTCCATCTGGAGGGTGGGCTCGGCCGACGGCACCCGGGAGCGCAGCCGGCGCAGCCAGCCCGGCAGCGCCCGGCTGGCGGTGGCGCCGACACGCAGCCGGGGACCGCCCGCGGCCCGGGCGGCGGCCACCCTCGTCTCGGCGACGATCGCGGCGAGTTCCGCGACGAGCGGGCGGGCGCGGCTCACCACGATGTGACCCAGCGGCGTGGGGCGGCTGCCCGTACGGCCGCGGGTGAAGAGCCGGCCGCCGAGTGTCTGCTCGATACGGCGCAGCTGGGTGCTCAACGAGGGCTGGGCCATGCCGAGTTCACGCGCCGCCTTGTGCAGACTGCCGGCGTCGGCGATGGCGCAGAGAACGCGCAAGTGCCTCACCTCGAGCTCCATGCCCGGAGCGTAAGGGCGGTGTCTGATGAGACGCCAGATGTTCAAACGCCAACAGAAACACGAGTGTTGGCATCGATAGCCCTGGGCTATCCCCAGTTGGCATCATCCGCTCGGCCGGTGCGCGGGCCGAGACTCAGGGCAACTCATCGTTCATCACCCCACACGAACGAGTAGGAGCCCCCCACATGACGTCGATCCGTACGTCCTCCATGTCCGTGAAGGCCTCCGGGAGAACCCTGGCGCTCGGCCTGGGCCTGGCGCTCGCGGCGCTGGGCACCGCGATCCCGGCGAGCGCCCAGACCCCCGGTCCCACCGCCGCGCCGCACGCCCGGTACACGGGCTCGGCCGAAGAGACGGCGAACAACAAGGCGTTCTTCGAGGCCGTGCTCACCTCGGTCGCCAAGAAGCAGGCGGCACACCCGGGCCTGCGGTCGGTGACCGTCTCCTACGACGCCTCCCAGGCGCCGAGCTTCCGCTCGCAGATAGCGAGCGCCGCGTCGATCTGGAACAGCTCCGTCTCGAACGTCAAGCTGCGGGCGGCCTCGGGCGGCGCCGACTTCGCCTACTACGAGGGCAACGACCCCGAGGGGTCCTACGCCTCCACGGACGGACACGGCAACGGCTACATCTTCCTCGACTACGCGCAGAACCAGGAGTACGACTCGATCCGCGTCGCCGCGCACGAGACCGGCCATGTGCTGGGGCTGCCGGACCACTACAGCGGTCCGTGCAGCGAGCTGATGTCGGGCGGCGGCCCCGGCCCGTCCTGCACCAACCGCTACCCGAACGCGGCCGAACGCGCCCGCGTCAACCAACTGTGGGCCAACGGCCTCGCCAAGGCCCTGGAGAAGCTGAACAAGGTGCACTGACCGAAGCGGCGCTGACCGCCTGAGAACCGCCCGTCTTCGGCCGGGGCGGGCCGTGCCACCGGCGCACGGCCCGCCCCTTGCATGTTCTATGCCATAGAGCATAGATTACCCACCGGTAATCACCGGTACGCCGCCTCCCCCGCTCGGGCAGGAGACGTACGAGCCCCACGGGAAGGTGCCGGGTGGTCGAGGGATGAGCCCGCGCAAGAGCGACAGCCGGGAGCGGATGATCAGCAGCGCCGCGGTGCTGCTGGGGGAACAGGGAGCCGGTGCGACGAGCATCGACCGGGTGCTCGCCCACAGCGGTGCCCCGCGCGGCTCGGTGTACCACCACTTCCCCGACGGGCGGGCCCAGCTGATCGACGAGGCGGTGGTCTTCGCCGGGGACGTCATGGCGACCCGGATCGCCGCCGCGGCGCGCGCCGGTGATCCGGTGGCGGCGATCGACGCCTTCTTCGCCCTGTGGCGGGACCGGCTGGCCGGCAGCGGTTTCCGGGCGGGGTGCCCGATCGTGGCCGCGGCGGTGGCGGCCGACGAGGAGGGGCCCCGCTGGGCGGACTCGGCGGCCACGGTCTTCGTCCGCTGGCAGGAGACCCTCTGCGACCTGCTCGTGGCAGGCGGCCTGCCCCAGCCGCGAGGCCGACGGCTCGCGGCGTTCATCATCGGCGCCGTCGAGGGCGCGGTGGTGATGTGCCGGGCCGAACGAAGCCTCGCCCCCCTGGACGCGGCCGCCGTCGAGATCCACGACCTGCTGGTCCACGCCCTGCCCGGCCGCTCCGAGCCGGCGGCCGAGGCCGGGGACGCCTCCCGGTCGTGATGCTCCGCCCTTCTTGAAGCCCGCCCGGCGCCACGCCGTCGTGCGCTCCCGCCCCGCCTCACCCGAAGGAGTCACCATGCCCACGCTGGACCGTCAGGAAAGTGTCTTCGTGCTCGACCTCGGGGCGGGGGAGAACCGCTTCCACCCCGACTGGATCGCCTCCGTCGACGAGGCCCTGGACCAGGTGGAGAAGGCGGACGGGCACCGGGCGCTGGTCACCGTGGCGACCGGGAAGTTCTACTCCAACGGCCTGGACCTCGACTGGCTCCTCGCCCACGCCGACCGGCACCAGGAGTACGTCGTCTCGGTGCACGCGCTCTTCGCGCGGCTGCTGTCCCTGCCGGTGCCCACGGTGGCCGCACTCCAGGGGCACACCTTCGCCGCGGGCGGGATGTTCTCGCTGGCTCACGACGTCCGCGTGATGCGTGCCGACCGTGGTTTCTGGTGCCTGCCGGAGGCGGACATCAACATCCCGTTCTCGCCGGCCATGTCCGCGCTGATCCAGAGCCGGCTGACCCCGCAGGTCGCCCACGAGGCCATGACCACCGCCCGCCGCTACGGCGGCCACGACGCGCTCGGCGCCGCCATCGTGGACCGCGCCGTCGACGAGGACGCCGTACGCGCCACGGCCGTCGAACTCGCCGCCGCCCAGGCAGCCCGGGCCGGCGCGACCCTGGGCACCATCAAGGCCCGCATGTACGCCCCCGTCCTGGCCCTGCTGCGCGACACGGCCGACCCGCTCGGCTGACCCGAGCGCGCACGGCCACCGGCTCCGCCCGGCCCGGCCGCGCCGCGGCCCTCCCCGGCCGACAGCTCCGCCCCGCGCCCCACGGCCCGGGCTCTCTCACCGGCACGACAGCAAGGAACGCACATGTCCACCACCGACTTCGCCGCACTCTCCGGGCTGGAGCTCATGCGCTGGGTCCAGAAGGAACGCCCTACGGACATCCCCTCCATCGGCCGACTGCTCGGCATGCGCTTCGACGAAGTCGACCACGGCCGCATCGTCGTCTCCCTCGACACCCGCCCCGACTTCGCCAACCCCCTCGGCACGGTCCACGGCGGCATCGCCGCGACGCTGCTCGACTCCGCCATGGGCTGCGCGGTCCACACCACCCTGCCCGCCGGAGTCGGCTACACCACGCTGGAACTCAAGGTCAACTACATCCGCGCAGCCCGCACCGACGGGCAGACCCTCACCGCCGAAGGCACCGTCATCCACGCCGGCCGCCGTACCGCGACCGCCGAGGGCAAGGTCCTGGACGAGCAGGGCAAGCTCATCGCCCACGCCACCACGACGTGCCTCATCCTCGGCCCGAACGGCTGACGCCGCCGCCCTGGCCTCGATCAGGGCCCGTCGTACCAGGCGAGCGCCGAGATGCGCCAGCCGTCCGGAGTGCGGACGAACTGGATGGTCTTGGTCCCGCCGCCCTCGAACGGCTCACCGTTCAGGATCCCGGACTTGCGGTACTCGGCAACGCGTGACGCGATGTCGCCCACGATCTGCGTGCGTTCGGAGGTCTCCCATTCGGAGAACGCGACGAGCCGGCCGTCGGCGAGCATGCGCCGACGGGGCTCGATGAACTCCTCCACGGTGTAGACCGTGAAATCCGGGCCGGTCATGACGATCACCCCACCGGGGAGAACGAGCCGGCGGAGGCGCTCCACGTCGGCGGCCTTGCCGTCACGGTTGTCGAAGGCACCGAAGAACTCGGCCGTCACCGCGTCAATCTCGATCTTGGACATCGCGCGAAGCTACCATGTGCCCGAATGCCCGCCAAGACGCGTGCAGTTGGCGGGCCAGGCGTCACTTGAGCTGTGCGGTCAGCAGATGCGCGTCGAGCAGGGCGACGTCGGAGGTGCGGGCGGCCCGCGAGTAGCCCGCGAACATGCGCTTGGTGAGCGTGAGGGCTTCGGGCGAGCGGCGGACGAGCGGTCTGACCCACGCGCTGATCGCCGCGTCCAGTTCACCGAGGGGCGCGACCTTGTGCAGGAGGCCTATGCGGTGCGCGGTGACCGCGTCGAAGGTCTCACAGGTGAGCATGAGTTCGCGGATCCTCGCGGCCCCGCCCTCGACGATCAGGCGGCCCATGCCGCCGCCCCACGCGGGAGGCAGGCCGACCCCCACCTCGGGCATGCGGAACCGGCAGGTGTCGGCCCCCGCGCGCAGGTCGCAGAAGGAGGCGAGCGCGAGGCCGGCCCCGATCACCTTGCCGTGGAGCCTGGCGACGGTGACCGCGTGCGTGTTCTCCAGCGCGTCGCACACGCGGTACGCCTTGTCCGCGAGCCGGCGCAGGGCGGCCCCGCTCGGGTCCTCGGCCAGCGCAGCCCGGTACTCGCCCCGGTCGGCGCCGAGACAGAAGTCGTCACCGTCGGCCGTCAGGAGCAGGACCCGGATGTCGGGGCGGTCATGGAGGCTGTGGAGCAGGTCGGCGAGATCATCGAGGGCGGCGACGGTGAGCGTGCTGTCCTGCGCCGAAGGGTTGAACCGGACCCGCAGGACCGGTCCGTCCTGTTCTGCGGCGAGCGCCTTGAACGGGAAGTGGGGGGAGGTGTCGATCATGTCGGTCATGAGAGGGCGACGTCCAGATTCAGCAGGCGCCGGAAGGCCACACGCGGTGCCCACGACGGCCGGCGTACGAGGGTGAGCCGGGGGAAACGTCTCACCAGCTGATGGAGCAGGGTCTGGGCCTCCATGCGGGCCAGGGGTGCGCCGAGGCAGTAGTGGATGCCCCCGCCGAAGGCGAGATGTGCGGGTTTGCGGTGCAGGCTGAACAACTCGGGATCCTCGTGCCTGGCCGGGTCGCGATGGGCCGCGCCCACCAGGAGGTGGACCATCTCGTCCTTGGCGACCTCGGTCCCGCCCAGGATGCAGTCCTGGGTGGAGACACGGCTGATCACATGTGTGGGCGGGTCGTAGCGCAACGATTCTTCCACGGCGGCGGGCACGAGTTCGGGGTGGACGGTGAGCCGCTGCCACTGCCGGGGGTGTTCGAGGAGCAGGAGGGTCATGGTCGACAGCAGCGTGGACGTGGTCTCCAGTGCGGCCAGCAGCACGAACAGGGCGAGGAAGTAGACCGCTTCGTCCGCCCGGCCGCGATCGCTTTCCATGGTGTCCCAGACCGTGATCCAGCGCGACACCGGATCCTCGCCCGGATGCGCGCGCCGCTCACGCACCAGGTCCATGAAGTAGGTCCGCAACTCCGCCGTGGCCCTGTCGGACAAGGCCAGTTGACTGGGGGAGGGCAGTAACTCCTGGGTGAACACCTGGTCGTGGGTCAGCTCGCGCAGCCGGGGGAGGTCGGCGGTCGGCAGCCCGAGCCAGTGCCCGATGGCGGCGACCGGCAGTTCCTCGCTCACCAGGGCGTTGAAGTCCGCCTCGCCGTCTCGCAGTTGCTCGGTGAAAGTGTCGAGGATCCGGCTCGTGAACCGGTCCACCGTTCCCCGGATCTGCTCCAGGGAACTGCGGTCGAACATGCCTGCGGAACGGCGCACCCAGGTGTGCTCCGGGGGATTGAGCGCGGGCAGTGTCCTGCTCATCTCCCGTGCGGAGGGCGCCGTCCAGCGTCTGGCGTCTTTGTGCTGCTCACGCCAGCGTGCGTCGGGCTCCAGCCAGTCGCGGCTGCGCAGCACCTGGTCACACAGGTTGAACCCCGTGACGAGGTGCCCTCCCCAGGGAGCCGCGATGACGTCACCCCTCGATCGAAGCTCCGCGTAGATCGGAAACGGGTTGGCCTGGCCCTTCGGCGTACGCAGACGGGAGAGGAGCGAGACGGCAAAGCGCCTGTCGTCGGGCGGGGATATCGCAGTCTCCACGAAAGCCCTTTCTTGATCTAGGCATCAGCCGCCATGCATACCCTCCCGTTGACGCGTACATACAAGATGGCTGTTCAATAAGGAGTTGCCTGCGTCACTCTCCTCTGGTCCATGCCAGGAACCGGCTGAACAAGCCCGGCTTGGGCCTGGACGCGGCCGTCGCCGCCGGCTGCGGCGCGGGGCTCGGGACACGGTGCGGGGTGGGTACGGCGACCTGCGGCTGCGGCGCCTGAGCGGGCGTCGGCGTCACGGTGCGGGGCGTGAACCGGACCGGCACGGCCACCAGGGAGCGGCTCCAGGGCGCCGGCACCCAGCTCAAGTCCTTGAACGGCACCCGGACTTCGATGTCCGGCAGCCGGTTGAGGAGGGTCTCGACGGCCGTGACGGCGATCACGAACGCAGGGTCCTTGGCGGGGCAGGCGTGCGGCCCGGCCCCGAAGGCCAGGTGGGCCTTGGCGCTGAGCTGCTCGCGGTGCTCCGCAAGCCGGGGATCGGTGTTGGCGCCCGCGAAGGAGATGACCACCGGGTCGTTCGCCCGGAGTACCCGGCCCCCCAGCTCCACGTCGTGGGTGGGGTAGTGGGCGGCGTAGTTGGCGATCGGCGCGTAGTTCCACAGGACCTGGGTGATCGCGTCCTCCACCGGCAGGCCGGCCTGCCAGTCGTCGCCGAGCATCAGGGCGCTGCCGGTGCCGATCGCCGCCGACAGGGGCGCGGTGCCGCCGGACAGCAGCGTCACGAGCTGGTGCAGCATCTCCTCGTCGGTCAGCCCCGCCGAGTGCTCCATCAGACGGGTCGTCAGGTCGGGTCCGGGCCGCCGCCGCTTGAGCGCGATCAGTTCGGCAAGCGCTTCACCCAGCACCTGGTCGGCGCCGGCTGTCCCGTCGAAGATGCCGCTGATCCCGACGATGACACGGTCACCGATCTCGGGCGGGCACCCGAACAGGTCGCTGAAGACCAGCAGCGGCAGCGGCTGCGCGTAATCGGCCATCAGCTCGGCCTGGCCGAGGCGGTCGGAACTGAACCGGCTGATCAGGTAGTCGGCGGACTGCTGGGTCTGGCGCACCAGCTGGAGCTCGTTGACGGTGGACAGGCTGTCGGTGACGGCCTGGCGCAGCCGGGCGTGTGCCGCTCCGTCGCTGAACAGTGCGTTGGGCCGGTACCCCATCATGGGCAGGGCCGGGCTGTCCTCGGGGACGCGTCCCTCGTTCAGCGCCTTCCAGCGCCGCGAGTCCCTGACGAACGAAGCGGGGTTCTGCAGGATGTACAGGGCGGCGTCGTAGCTGGTGACCAGCTCGACCTCCACCCCGGGGGCGATGTCGACCGGCGCACTCGGGCCGAGGCTGCGCAGGTGTGCGTAGTGGCCGTCGGGATCGGAGCCGAACTGGGGGCCGTAGAGCGGGAGGTTGCCGTGCGCAGGGCAGCCGGGCGGGGGTCCTTGTATGCCGGGGGGACGCTGCTGCATGTGGGGGTGGCTCCTAGTCGAGAAGGGACAGTAGGTGGCGGACGAGGGTGATGAGGGCCTGCGCCGACGACGACTGGTCCCGGACGTCGCAGACGACGACGGGTGTTCGGTCGGACAGGTTCAGCGCCTCACGGATCTCCGCGAGCGGGTAGTCGGTCGTGCCGTCGAAGTGGTTGACGCCGATGGCATACGTCAGCCCGAACCGCTCGACCAGGTCCAGGACCGGGAAGGAGTCGGACAGCCGCTCGGGGTCGACGAGGACCAGCGCGCCCAGCGCCCCCCGGGACAGCTCCTCCCACATCTCCTTGAAGCGCTCCTGACCGGGCGTGCCGAAGAGGTACAGCACCAGCTCGTCGCTGATGGTCAGGCGGCCGAAGTCCATCGCGACCGTCGTGGTGGTCTTGTCCGGAGTCCCCGACAGATCGTCAAATCCCACGCTGGCTTCGGTGATCTCCTCTTCGGTCCGCAGGGGCTCGATCTCGGAGATGCTGCCGATGCATGTGGTCTTCCCGACCCCGAAGTGCCCCACCACGAGGATCTTCACCGCGGTGAGGACACCTGAATCCAGGTACACGAATCACGCTCCGAATCGGGCTTTGAGGCCGTCGAGTACGGCGTTGAGCACTTCTCGATCAACGCGTTCGGCGCGGGGAACGGGCTTCCTCGCGATGATGAGACCGCTTTCTTCCATCTGCGCCAGGAGAATCCGGACGATCCCCAGGGGCAGATGCGTGTGCGCGGCCACTTCGGCGACCGACAGAAAGCCGTCCGCGACCAGCTCCAGAACCTGACGCGCCTCCGGGGAAAGCGTGCGAGCCGAAGCGGAGGCACCCTCTTGCGCGGACACCAGGGTCGTGCGCTCGTAGGCATTGTCCGGTGGCAGCGAACGCCCGTTCGTGATCACGAAGAGCGGGACTAATGCGGAGGTCAGCTCCAGTTCCTGTTCCGGCTCGTCATTCACGTGCGGCTCGCCTCCCCGCGCGCTGCCGTATAAGCGCCCAGCTGGGGCACCACCTGATGCAGGCGGGTGGTGAACTCCTCGATATCCGCGTCGTGTTCGGCCGCCGCGGCCAGGAACGCGCCGCGGCCCGCGGAGATCAGGAAGATCCATCCGTGCTGGAACTCGATCACCGTCTGCCGCCATTGCGCGTCCTGGCCCACACCGGCGAACTGCGACGTGGCACGACTGTAGGCGTGAATCCCCGTCATGGCCGCCGAGATGGTGTCCGCCAGGTCCTGGCTCATGCCCGAGGTGGCGCCGCGGGGCAGGCCGTCGGAGCCCAACAGGACGGCGTGGCGGGCGCCTTGCACCTTACCGACCACCTCGTCGAGATCGGTGATCCGGATCCCCGTGCCGCCCGCCGCATCGCCCTGCCCCCCGGCCCGGTCCGCCTGCCCGTCCGCGGCCTCCGCGGTCACCCTGGGCGGCGAGGTGAGGTTGTTGCCGAGCCGGGCGACGAGCCGGTGCATACGGAAGGAGATCTGCTGCATGTCGACGTCGGGCGCCGCGGCCGCGGCCAGATAGGCGCCCTGGCCGGCCCCGATCAGGAAGATCCAGCCGTGTGAGAACTCGATGATCGTCTGGTTCCACTGCCTGTTCTCACCCGGCCCGGCGAAGTGGGAGGTCGCCCGGCTGAGCGACTGCATGCCCGCCATGGCGGCGGAGATCGTCCGCACGTCCTTCTGGGCCATGCCGTCGGTCGCACCGCGGGGAAGGCCGTCCGCGGACAGCAGGACGGCATGGCGTGCCTTCGGCACGTTCTGCACGATGTCCTCGAGCATCCACGACAGGTCTGTGGTCATGCGTCATCGGACCCTTCGGACGGCGCCGAGGCGAGGCCCCGGCCCGAGAGCGTGCCGCGCTGGAAGGCTCCCAGGCTGCGGCCCGCGGCGCGGCCGGCTTCCTCCGGAGCCCCGGCGGGCGGCGCCGTGGGGTCCTGGTCGGGGACACTGGCGATGGGCACCTGGCGCGCCCCTCGCCTCGGCAGGCCGTGCGCGGTACGAGCCACCGGCTCCGTCCGGCCGACGGCGCCCCGGATGCCGCTGACCTGGGTGTCCTCGACAGGTGCCGTCTGCTCCTCGGTCCACAGCTCTTCCGGCAGCAGGACGACCGCCCGTACGCCGCCGTAACGGGAAACACCGGTCACGTCCACCCGGAATCCGTACTGCTGCGCAAGCAGGCCGATGACGGGGAAGCCGAACTTGGGCTGGTTTCCGAGGTGGGAAAGCCGGGGGTGGTAGTCACCGGAGAGCAGGGCGGACGCCTTCTGCCGGTCCTCGTCGTTCATACCGACACCGGCGTCGTCGATGACGATGCACAGGTTCTTCTGCACGCGCTGGAAAGTGACTTCGATGGGCGAACCCTGCTGAGAGAAACTCGCAGCGTTGTCGAGAAGCTCGGCGACCGCGAGAGCGACCGGAGAAACGGCGGACGCCTTCAAAGCAAAACCGGTTTGCTGCATGATTTCGACACGCCGGAAGTTGCGAATCTGACCCTGCGCGCTGCGCACCACGTCATAAACGCTCGCCGGCCTATTGCGACGGCCCAGCGGTGCACCACACATGACGGCAATGCCCTGCGCTTTGCGGGCCATCTGTGCATTGGCGTGACTGACTTCCAGTAGATCACCCAGAACGGAATGGCCGCCGTACTTGCGCTGGATTTCTTCAAGCAGCGCCAACTGTTCCGCAGCGAGGCTCTGCAGAAAGCGTGCGGAGCCCTTGAGGACGGCCTTGGTGCTTTCTTCCGCCGCCTCTTCGGCTTCTTGGATGGTCTTGGCGTGCTCGGCCTGGTGCTGCTGCAACTGGGCTCTTAAGGCAGTCAGTTGGCTGTCAGCCTCGCTCACTCTCTGCGTGAGAGCGGCCTCGGCCTGCTGCTTCTTCGCCGCCATGGCCTTGTTGCGGCGACGGAGCACCAGGGCCGCGGCAACGGCGACCGCAGTCGCCGCAACCAGGCACCAAACGAGTGCGTCTTGAGTCATGGAAACCTTTCCTCTGTATAGCCTGCAGTCGTCGGCAGACGGATCTCGGGGGGAATCCGTGGCACAACCGCTCGGAACGAATCGGCCGCCGTCGAGTTGAGAACCGCGCCTCTCAATACGACGTCCGAGCCGAGTGAACCAAGGTCGCAGACGCCGGGATGCTATCACTGACATGGGGCAACGCCCGCAACGCAGAGCAGTCCTAACGTTCCCGTGACGCAAGTCGGTTGTGCATGTTATGTGGCCGTACAGCTATTGATTGAGCAGAGCGCGCGAGGCATTTATTGGACACCATGTCGATACTGTGCCGACTCATCGCTCTTTGTCGGACTTACGTCATGATCCCGGCTCACACCCGGCTCGATGTGGCCGTGTCCGCCGACAGCCGCTGGGCGACGTAGATCGGCACGACCGACAGCAGGACGAGCACGGCGGCCACGACGTTCACCACGGGGGCCTGCTGGGGCCGGGTCATGTTGTCGAAGATTCAGATGGGGAGGGTCTCGATGCCGGGTCCCGCGGTGAAGGTCGTCACCACGATCTCGTCGAAGGACAGCGCGAAGGCGAGCAGGGCGCCGGCCGGCAACGCGGAGCGGACCAGCGGGAAGGTGACGTCCGCGAAGGCACGGAAGGTGGTCGCGCCGAGGTCCATCGCCGCCTCCTCGTACGAGGCGGCCGTACGGCGCAGCCGGGCCACGACGTTGTTGAAGACCACGACGATGCAGAAGGTGGCGTGGCCGACGATCACGGTGAACAGTCCGAGGCCCACGCCGAGCGGCGCCAGGACCGTACCGAAGGCCGAGTTGAGCGCGATGCCCGTGACGATGCCGGGCAGCGCGATCGGCAGGACCACGACGAAGGACACCGTGTCGCGGCCGAAGAAGCGGTGCCGGGCCACCGCGAACGCGATGAGCGTGCCGAGGACGAGCGCGATCGCGGTGGCGCCCAGGCCCGCCTTCACGGACACCCACAGCGCGTCCCGCGCACCGGAGTTGTCGACGGCCACGGACCACCAGTCAGGCTGGTCAGGGCGCCCGTGCGGCGGATCGCCAGCAGGTACAGGACGATCACGACCACCGGGACGGTGCCGAGCGCGGCGGCCATGGGCAGGTTGAGTTCGATGTTGGAGTACACGAGGTTGCCGATGAGCTGGGACTTGCCGCCGACGATCTGCACGGTGATGTAGTCGCCGAGGCTGAGCGAGAAGGTGAAGACCGAGCCGGCGGCCACGGACGGCACAACCATCGGGAGCACCACCGAGCGGAAGGTGCGCCGGGCCTTCGCGCCGAGGTCGGCGGAGGCGTCGAGCAGGTCGGCCGGGAGCTGTTCGTACGCCCCCTGCTGCTCGACCTCGACCCCGGCCACTCGGCGTACTCGGACTACACGCACTGGGACTGGTTCGGCCTGCCCCGCGACACCGGGCGCCGTGCCGTGGCCGGACCGTATGTGGACTATCTCTGCTCCGACGAGTACAGCCTCACCCTGTCCGCGCCGGTCGAGATCGAGGGGCGTTTCGCCGGGGTCGCCGCCGCCGACGTGTACCTGCGGCACTTCGAAGCGGCCATACTCCCCTTGCAGCGGCGACTTCCCCGCCCCGCCCACCTGGTGAACGCCCGCGGCCGGGTCGCCGCCTCGTCCGACCCGGCCCACCTGGCCGGCTCCCTCACCAAGGGCCCCGACTTCGGCGAACTGCTCGCCGAGGCCACGCCTGCCGAGCACGGCGGCCTGCGCCTGGTGCCGTGCCACGGCATCCCGCTCGCCCTCGTACTGGCCGAGGGCTGAGCGGCGGGGCGTACCCGCCCGCCCTCAGCCGGCCGGCCGCTCCCGGTACGGTATGCGCGCCGCCTCGCGCACCTCCCCGACCGTGCTCCACTCGTTCCCGCCCAACCGGGCCAGGGGGCGCAGCAGTTGGATGTCCGGCCGGCCGTCCACCAGGACGTCCTCACTGACGGCCGCGTGCACGACCTGGCCGAACACCACCGTCGAGTTGCCGAGCAGCAGCGTCGAGTGCAGCGTGCACTCGAGCGCGACCGGAGAGGCGGCCACCCGCGGCGGCTTCACCCGCAGCGACGGCTCGCGTGCGATGCCGACCGCGTCGAACTCGCCCTCGTGCCGGGGAAAGTCGGTCGCGGTCGCGTTGATCTCCGCGAAGAGCGGCTCGGGAGCGAAGTTGACGACGAACTCCCCTGTCTCCTCGACGTTGCGCAGCGAGTCCTTCCGGCCGACAGAGGTGAACTGCACGATGGGCGGAGCCGTGCAGGCCACGGTGAAGAACGAGTGCGGGGCCAGGTTCGCCGTCCTGCCGTCCGCGGTGAGGGTCGAGACCCACGCGATCGGCCGGGGCACGACCACGGCGGTGAGCAGCTGGTAGAACGATCTCGGGTCCAGGGACTGGGGGGAATAGTCGACACGCATGGCAGAACGCTATGCCCATCCGGGGACCGTCGGCAGCACCCGCTCGGCGACGCGGAGCAGCGCTGTGTCGTCGGGCGGTACGTCGTCCTGGCGCCAGAGGGCGACCTCGAACGAGCCGCCCCCGTCCTTGGCGTCCCTGGCGACCAGCAGATGACGGGCGATGCCACCCGTGCCGGTGTCGACCTTGCCGCCGCCGAGGCTGAACTTGAGGGCGATGGTGTGGTCCGAGTAGAGGACGGCCGGGTGACCGAGGACCGTCCTCGGCTCCGCGGACCTGCCGAGGAGTCCGGACATCTCGGCGACCCGCAGCTCGTCGTCCGACGCCCACAGCTTCACGGAGTACGTCTTCATCGAGACCTCCGCCTGCGGCGAGGGGGTCTCCGTGCCGTCGGCGTCCTTGACCGAGCTCTCGGACCCGTAGGCGGTCTCGGCCTGTTCCCGCGGTGTCCCGAGGAGCGCGGGCAGGTCCGACCGGTTCAGTGCCGTACACAGCCGCGCCGCGGACACGTGCTTGCCGGCGGGCTGGTGATCGTCGTTGGAGCAGGTGGCCGGTCCCCGGTCCGAGGAGCCCTGCCATTGCTCCTGCGCCCACAGGACTCCCAGCAACCCCGCGAAGGCCACCACCGCCGCGACTGCCTGGACCCCCGGTCTCCCCTCCTTGGACGCGGCGTCGACCATGCCCCCACCTCTGCTGTTCCCCCGGCAAATGTCCGGGGAGCCTACCCGGTGATCGTCCCGTTCGGCATCCGGGAATCGGCGGTCAGTCGACCGGCCAGGTGTGCACCGGCGCGTTGAGGTGCATGTAGTCGATGTACAGCTGCGTCATCCGCCGCAGGGACTCGTGCCGGCCGGCCCGGGAGGCGGACTCCAGGCGGTGGACCATCTCCTTCTGCCACACGGCCCCGTTGCGCGCGGTGACACAGCGCTGCTCGATGATGCCGAGCAGCGGCTCCCGCCAGGCCGCGTCCATGCCGGAGTGCTCAAGGCCGCGGTGCGCCAGGGGCAGCAGCCGCCGCAGGACCAGTTCGGGCACCGGCACCTCGCCCATGCCGGGCCAGTACAACGCCGCCTCGATGCCGTGCCGCGCCGCCGTGTGGAGGTTCTCCTCGGCCGCGGCGAAGGACATCCGCGACCACACCGGCCGGTCCTCCTCCACCAGGGCGCGGGTGAGCCCGTAGTAGAAGGCGCCGCCCGCGAGGGTGTCCGCGACGGTCGGGCCGGCGGGCAGCACCCGGTTCTCCACCCGGACGTGCGGTCTGTCGTGGGAGATGGCATACACCGGCCGGTTCCAGCGGTAGATCGTGCCGTTGTGCAGGGTGAGTTCGGAGAGTTCGGGGATGTCCCCGCGGTCCAGCGTCTCCGCCGGGTCCTGCGCGTCGCACAGGGGCAGCAGGGCCGGGAAGTAGCGCAGGTTCTCCTCGAAGAGGTCGAAGACGCTGTTGATCCATCGCTCGCCGAACCACACCCGGGGCCGTACCCCCTGTATTTTGATCTCTTCGGGGCGGGTGTCGGTCGCCTGCTCGAACAGCGGGATACGGGTCTCGTGCCACAGCTCCTTGCCGAACAGGAACGGCGAGTTGGCCGACAGCGCGACCTGGACCCCGGCGATGGCCTGCGCCGCGTTCCAGTAGGCGGCGAAGGTGTCCGGGGAGACCTGAAGGTGGAACTGGGTGCTGGTGCAGGCGGCCTCCGGAGTGATCGTGTCCGCGTAGGTCCGCAGCCGGTCGACACCGTCCACCTCGATCCGCAGATCCTCGCCCCGGGCCGCGAAGACCTGGTCGTTGAGCAGCCGGTAGCGCGGATTCTCCGACAGCGTCTCCTCGCCGATGTCCTCCTGCCGCAGGGTGGGCAGAATGCCGATCATGACCAGCCGCGCGCCCACCGACCTGGCCCGCTCGTCCGCGTGGTTCAGCGCCGAGCGGATCTCGGACTCCCAGGCGTCGGGACCGCCCGCCGTCAGCCGCCGGGGCGGGACGTTGATCTCGAGGTTGAACCGGCCCAGTTCCGTGGACCAGGCGGGATCCGCGATCGCCTCGAGCACATCGCTGTTGCGCATCGCCGGCTCGGCCTCGTCGTCGACCAGATTCAGCTCGATCTCCAGGCCGACCTGAGGCCGTTCGGACTCGAACTGCGACTCGCGCAGCATCTGCGCGAACGCATCGAGGCACTCCTGCATCTTGATCCGGTACCGGCGGCGGTCCTCGCGGGTGAAGACGAGCGCCGGGACATCCCGTCCCATCGGCCCTCCTGGATTCCGCTCCTCGGACACCTCTCCACCCAGCGTCGCACCGACCGGCGGCCCTCACCAAGCGGATGGCGAGGCCCTGGGCCTACAGGGCGCGGGCGACGAGCAGGGCCACGTCGTCGTGGTCGTCGGGATGACGCAGGCCGTACAGCAGCAGGTCGCAGGTCTCCTCGAGCGGGCGGCCGGGGTCGTCGAGGAACCCGAGGAGGACGTTCAAGCGGTCGTCGATGGGGTGCTGCCGGGTCTCCACGAGACCGTCGGTGTAGAAGACCAGCAGGTCGCCGGTGCGCAGCTCGACCGTGTCGGCCTCGAACGGGATGCCGCCGACACCGAGCGGCGCTGCGGTGGGCAGATCCAGGAAGCAGGGCGGCTGACCGGGCCGCGCGAGCGCGGGCGGCATGTGTCCCGCGTTGGCGAGGGTGCACTGTCGCGTGCGGGGGTCGTAGACCGCGTAGAGGCAGGTGACGATGTAGTGCTCCAGATCGCAGGTGATCTTGTCGAGATGCTGGAGCACCGCGCCGGGGGCGAGGTCCAGGTCCGCGTAGGCACAGGTGGCGGTGCGCAGCCGGCCCATGGTGGCGGCCGCGTCGATGCCGTTGCCCATGACGTCGCCCACCACCAGGGCGGTCTTGTCGTCGGCGAGCGGGATGACGTCGTACCAGTCGCCGCCGACTTCGCTGGTGGCCTGTGCGGGCTGGTAGCGGGAGGCGAGTTCGAGGCCCGTGTGGTGCGGCGAGTGGTCGGGCAGCAGGCTGCGCTGGAGCGTGAGGGCGGTGTTGCGCACGCTCTGGAACCAGCGGGCGTTGTCGATGGCCACGGCGGCGCGGCTGGCCAGCTCGCCGGCCAGGACCACGTCGTCCTCGTCGAAGGGCACCGGGTTGCGGGTGCGTTTGAGGTCGAGGGCGCCGAGCACCTCGCCGTGGGCGATCAGCGGCACGGCGAGATAGGAGTGGACGCCGGCGCGGGCCAGAAGTGCGCCGGCCTCGGCGTTGCGTGCGATGCGCGGCAGATCCTGAGCGCCGACATGGCGGACGAGGACCGGCCGGCCGGTGTGGACGCACAGGGTGACCAGACGGTCGCCGTCGTAGGCGGCGAGGTCGCCGGGCGGATCGGCGGCGCGCAGCGCCACGGTCGGGTGGGCCGCCTTGAGGGCGAGCGCGCGGAACAGCTCCGGGCCGTTTTCCGGCCGGCTGACGCGGCGCAGGGCCAGCGCGGAGTCGAGGACGTCCACCGCGACCACGTCCGCGAGCACGGGCGTGCAGATGTCGGCCAGTTCGTGCGCGGTCTGCTCCACCTCCAGTGTGGTGCCGACGCGGGCGGAGGCATCGGCGACGAGGGCCAGGCGGCGCCGGGCCCGGTCGGCCTCGGCGGCCGCGCGGTGCCGCTCGGTGACGTCGACGACGGAGGTGGCCGCGCCCAGCACCCGCCCGCCGGGGTCCTCCAGACGGTAGAAGGACAGCGACCAGGCGTGCTCGTGGTCGGGGTCGGCCGGGGGACGGCCCACGTGGTACTGGTCGAGGAGGGGCGTGCCGGTGGCGAGCACCTGACGCAGCGCGGACTCCACGGTTTCCACGTCGGGGAAGGGCAGCGTCTCCCGCAGGTGACGGCCGATGTGGTCCTCGGCGGGAATGCCGTCGATCCGCTCCAGCGCCGGATTGACCAGGAGGTACCGCAGGTCGGGGTCCAGGAGGGCCAGACCGATGGGGGACTGGTTGATCAGCCGCTCGCACAGGGCCAGGTCGGTCTCGACGCGCTGGAGCAGGGTGTGGTCGGCCGCGATGCCCAGCGCGTAGACGTCGCCCAGATCGTCCAGCAGCCGCATGGTGCGGAACTCCGTCAGGCGGCTGCTGCCGTCCTTGTGCCGGACCGGGAAGGCGCCGGCCCAGCCCCGGCCGGTCTCCAGCACCTCGGTGAACAGGCTCACCACGGCCTGCAGGTGCTCGGGACGGATGAGCAGCCGCGCCGCGTACTGGCCGAGGACGTCCTCCGCGGTGTAGCCGAACAGTTCCTCGGCCTGCGGGGTCCAGAAGACGATGCGCCCGTTGGTGTCCAGCGCCACCGCGGCCACGCTGAGCATGTCCAGCAGGCCGGTCGGCCGGGGCCGCTCGGGGCTGTACTCGTCGCCGTCGGCGCGGAAGGAATCCCCTGCCATCGCAGATCCACCTCCACCGGCCGGTCGGCCGGCCGTGCCGGTACGGCCGCGCCCGAGCGCTCATGAGCGGTACCTCCATGCTGCCCCCGGTGCTCCGCCTGGCCCAACCCCAGCGCTCCGGCCCCGGCACACTGTGCGGCCCGGCCCGTGCACATCGGGCGGACAAGCAGGAACATGGTGGAGACAGAGGATGGAACGGGATGGAATCTGGGCGAAAGGGTTTCGGCGCCTCCACCTCCATGGGGGCGGGTGATCTCTTCGACGCGTCCACCGACGCGACGGCGGTGCTCGCGGCGGACGGTGTCGTGGTCGGCTGGACCCGGGCCGCCGAGGCCCTGCTCGGGCACTCCGCCTCGGACGTCGTCGGGCGCTCCGCCGCGCGTCTGCTGGCCATGCCCGAGGATCCGGTACGCGCCGCCGGCATCGCGCAGCGGTGCCGCGCCGGGATGGGATGGAACGGTCTCATCCCCGTACGGCACCAGGACGGCCGCCGCATCGACATCGACCTCCGGGTCTCGGCCTCCTTCCCCATCGGCGAGAAGGAGTGCTTTCTGCTCTCGGCGCGGGAGCAGCGGCGGCAGTGGACGGTGGGCCAGTCCGTCCTGGACGGGTTCCTGACCCGTGCACCGGTCGGCATGGCCGTGATGGATCTGGAACTGCGCTATGTATGGCTGAACGACACGCTGGAACGGTTCGGCGGTGTGCCCCGGGAACAGCGGCTGGGGCGTCGGCTGAGCGAGCTGCTGCCGGGCCTGCAGGCGGAGACCATCGAGGGTCTGATGCGCAAGGTGCTGGCGACGCGCGAGCCGGTGACCGACCACGAGTACCTCGGATGGAGCTGGGCCGATCCGCACCGCCAGCACGCCTACTCCACCTCGTTCTTCCCTCTGGTGGACGGCGCCGACACCGTCGCCGGGGTCTGCTACATGGTCCAGGACGTCACCGAGCGGTGGACCGCCCGTAAGCTCCTGTCGCTGGTCAACGAAGCCGGCACCAGCGTCGGCAGGACCCTCGACGTGATGCGGACGGCTCAGGAACTGGCCGACTTCGCGGTCCCCCGCTTCGCGGACTTCGTCGTCGTCGACCTCCTGGAGCATGTGCTCAGCACGGAGGGGCACGGGGCATGGCTGAGCGATGCGGGACCGGCTCCCGCGCGTCCGACGATGCGCCGCGCGGGCATGCAGTCGGCACGCGCGGGCTGCCCCGAGGCGGTGGCCCAGATCGGCGACGAGGTGGACTTCCTCCCTCCGGTCAGCGACGTGAACCTGCTCATCAGCGGCGATCCGGTCCTCATCGCGGTCCTCGACCCGTCCGACGACACCTGGGCGACCGAACAGCCCGTACGGGCGGCCCGCATCCGTGAGTTCGGTCTCCACTCCCTCATCTCCGTGCCGATGCGGGCGCGCAACACGGTGCTGGGCCTGACGACGTTCGCCCGCTCGCTCAACCCGGTCTCGTTCGGGCCCGACGACGTCCTGCTCGCCCACGAGCTGGTGGCACGCGCGGCGGTGTGCGTCGACAACGCCCGCCGGTACACCCGGGAACACACCGCGGCGGTCACCCTCCAGCGCAGCCTGCTGCCGCACGCCCTGACCGGCGGAACGGCGCTGGAGGTGGCCTCCTCCTACCTGCCGGCCGACGCGACCGGCGGAGTCGGCGGCGACTGGTTCGACGTGATCCCGCTGTCCGGCGCCCGCGTGGGACTCGTCGTCGGGGACGTGGTGGGCCACGGCATCTCCGCGGCGGCGAGCATGGGCCGGCTGCGTACGGCCGTGCAGACCCTCGCCGACCTGGAGATGCCCCCCGACGACCTGCTCGCCCACCTCGACGACCTCGTGCTGCGGCTGAGCGACGAGGAGAGCGATCGCGGCGCGGCCGCCACCAGTACGGCGACCTTCATCGGCGCGACCTGCCTGTACGCCGTCTACGACCCGGTCACCCGGCGGTGCACGATGGCCCGGGCCGGACACCCGCCGCCCGTCGTCGTCGGACCGGACGGATACGCCCGCTTCCCCGAGATTCCGGCTGGACCCCCGCTCGGGCTGGGCGGCATGGCCTTCGAGGTCGCCGAGATCGAGCTGGCCGAGAACAGCCTCATCGGTCTCTACACCGACGGCCTGATCGAGGGAATCGACCACGACGTCGAGACGGGCATGTCCCGGCTGGGCGAGGTGCTGACCCGGACCGGAACCGACCTCGCCACCTTGTGCACCTCCGCCGTCGAGCAGTTGGTGCCGGTGCCGCAGCCCGACGACATCGCCCTTCTGCTGGCGCGCACCCACGCCCTGCGGGCGGACCAGGTCGCCTCGTGGGACGTGCCCGCCGACCCGGCCGCCGTCGCCCACGCCAGAGCCGAGGCCACCCGCCAGGTTGTGGACTGGGGCCTTGGGGAACTGACCATGACGACGGAACTCATCGTCAGCGAACTGGTCACCAACGCCATCCGCTACGCCGAACCGCCCATCCGGCTACGGCTGCTCCGCGACACCCGTCTGACCTGCGAGGTCGCCGACGCCAGCAGTACCGCCCCGCGCCTGAGGCACGCCCGCAGCACGGACGAGGGCGGCCGCGGCCTGTTCCTGGTGGCCCAGCTCTCCCACCGCTGGGGTGCCCGCTACACGGCCGAAGGAAAGATCATCTGGGCCGAGCAGGAGATCCCGTGACGAGATCGGGAGACGAAGGCCTGTGCCTCCTCGTGGTGGTGAACCGGCCGTTCGGCGTCAGCGGAATGCCGGGGCGTTGCGGGCCGCCCAGGCTGCGAAGGGGGATGCGGGGCGGCCCAGGATCCGCTCCACGTCCGCGCTGACGGACTGTTCCTCGGCGGTCGGCTCGCCGAGGATGGAGAGGGTTCCCTCCACCACGGCGCTCGGCATGAACCGCGCCAACTGCGCGCGGGCCTCCTCACGGCTCTGTTCCACGAAGGTCACCGGATCGGCCAGCGCGTGTGCGAGGGCGGCGGCCCGCTGCCGGGGAGTGGTGGCCTCCGGGCCGGTCAACGTGTAGGTGACACCGTCGTGTCCGTCCCCGCGCAGCACGGCGGCGGCGACCGCGGCGACGTCGTCCGGGTCGACGAACGGCAGGGCGACGTCGGCGAAGGGCGCTGCCGCCGTGCGGTGGAGCCGGATGGACTCGGCCCAGGCGAACGCGTTGGAGGCCATGCCGCCCGAGCGCAGCACGGTGAAGGCCAGTCCCGACGCGGCCAGGGCCGCCTCGAACCCGGCGGCGTGCGCGTAGCCGTGCGGCCGGGTGCCCACGCCCTGCGTGGACAGCAGGACCACCTTCGACACGCCGGCTGCGGCGGCCTGCTTCAGGATTCCTTCCGGATCGTCACCGGCCACCAGCAGGAACAGTGCCGTGGCCCCTTCCAGTGCGGGCGCGAGGCCGGCCGGTTGTCCCAGGTCGGCGGCGACGGCCCGCACCCCCGACGGGACGTCCTCGGGGGTGATGCGCCGTGCCACGGCAGTCACGGCCTCGCCCTCCTGTGCCAGCTTCGCGACCAGCGCCCGCCCGACGTTCCCCGTACCACCCGTTACCACGATCATGACAGCTGCCCTCTCGTCTCAGTTAGTTGACTAACTGAGTCACGACGTTAGTCCTCCCCTGCGGTCTTGTCTATGCTTAGTCAGGTGACTGACTCAGAATCCGGCGCGACGGCCGGAGCCGCCGCCCGCTCCCGCCGGGGCGGCAAGCGTGAACGCCTGGTCGCAGCCGCCGTCCAGGTCTTCCATCAGCAGGGCGTGGAGAAGACCACCCTCGCGGACGTCGCCCGGGCCGGCGACGTCCCCCTCGGCAACGTCTACTACTACTTCAAGACCAAGGACCAGCTGGTCGAGGCCGCCGTGGACGCCCACTGCGACCAGCTCACCACGCTCACCGCCCGGCTGGACGCAGTCCCCGACGCGGCCGCCCGGCTGAAGGCGCTGATCGCCGGCTGGGTGGAGCAGCGCGAGACCGCGGCCCGCTTCGGCTGCCCCTTCGGCACGCTGGCCACCGAACTCGACAAGCGCGACGACGGCCTGGACCAGGCCGCCGCCAAGGTCATGCGGACCCTGCTCGACTGGGTCGAGCGGCAGTTCACCGAGCTGGGCCGGCCCGACGCCCGCGCCCTCGCCGTCGAACTGGTCGCGGCCTACCAGGGCATGTCGGTCCTCACCAACACCCTGCGTGAACCCGGACTGATGGCCGATCAGGGCAACCGCCTCCAGTCCCGGATCGACGACCTCGCGGGGCGCTGACCCGGCCCCGGGATCAGATGCCCATGGAGGCTATTTCGATGGGTGAGCGGTAGTTGGCCGCCGCGGTCACCACGCAGGCGCGGTAGGTCCGGTTCTCCTTCACGACCAGGAAATAGTCGCGCAGGTTCTTCCAGTAGCCGACCAGGTAGCCCATGCCCGGCAGGAACCCCGGCGGGCGTGGGACGAGGGCGAACGCCTCGCTGCACTTGAGGATCTCCCCGGTGGCGGTCGACAGAACGTCGGCCACGTCGGCGTTCATGTTCCAGCCGGCCGCCAGTTCCGGGGGCCAGATCGCACCGGCCACTTCCCTGAGGTGTTCCTGCTCCTCGGGGGTGGGCTCGGCGAGCGTGCCCGCCTTCACCTGCGCGGCCGTGGTGACGCGCGGACCGCCCGCCGCGGCCGCGCAGGGCCCCGCCGCGGCCGCGGCGATCAGTGCCGCCGTCACGGTGAGCGCGGTGGCCGGCCCCGTGCGCCCGATGTGTCTGCCGCCTCGTGCCATCGTCAACTCCTCCCACTGGCGCCCCGGCCCGCTCGGCCGGGGCCGTCCGAACGTGTCATGGGCCGACGAGCGCGGCAACGGCGACAACTCGCCATGGCCCGGGCGGGCTGAGACGTCGGCCGAAGTGAGTGGCCGGCGCGGTCGTTCGGTACAGCCGCCCGGCTCGTCAAAGCACCGACAGGGCAACACTCCCCGGCCGTGACCGACTTCGCCGTGACCGCCGCCCCGGGCAAGTCCGTCCGCACCTCGGCCGGTCAGGTGCGGGTACGGCTGGGCGAACGCCGTGTTCGTCAGCGGAGGCTCCGGCGGCGGCCCCGTCCCCGACGTGCCTGTGGCGAGCGACTCCAGCCCCGTCTGCTGCGCATACCCGTAGCCGCCTGGCTACTCGGCCGCAATGGCGTAGTCCGCGAGCGAGACCTGGCCGGAGTTGGCCAGCGGGATCCCGTCGAGGTAGGCGGCGGGCAGGTCGAACGCCTCGACCAGGTCCGTCATGTGCGGGGCGAGGTCGCGCAGCACGTCGTCCAGGAGCTGGGGCAGGGCGCGCACCTGCTCGCCGGACAGGAGGCCGTCGGCCATCAGATCGCCGGTGTGCTCGCCGATCTGCTCCAGCAGGAACAGCAGGCAGAGCTTCTCCAGAAGCGCGCGGGCCTCGGGGTCCGCCGCGCGGGCGGCCGCGTCCAGGAAGGCGTCGGCCGCTCGCAGCCTCGCGTGCACCGACACCATCTCCAGGGCGGCGGAGGAGGCGCCGTTCCACCGTTCCACCGGATCCCCGGACGGCCCCCGCCGCAGCGCCGCGCGCGCCCGGTCCTGCCAGATGACCTCGGCCCCGGCCAGCAGCCCGCGCGCATACCGCGGATCCGTCAACTGCGCCACCCCGCCCGGGGAACCGGGGGTCGTCCGGGGCGGCTGGTGTTCGAAGAGCATCTCCGCTGCGGCCTTCACCCAGATGACCAGGTTGTCGCCCTCGGCGGTGATGGTGCCCTCTACGTACTGCGGGAACTCGGACAGGCCGTTGACGGCGAACAGGCCCTGCGCGCCGCAGCGTTCCCGGCACTCGATGGTGATGTCCCGTGCCTGCCAGGTGATCCAGCTCTTGGCGACGGCGATCAGACGCTCGGTCTCGGCCCGCTGCCCGGCGTCCCCACCGGCGTGCTGCTCGGTCCACCGGGCGAGCACCGAGCGGTGCAGGAAGGTCATGGCATAGGCCGTGGCGAGGCCTTTCAGGAGCCGGCCGTGGTGCGAGCGGTGGGCGTTGACCGGGATGCGCTCGCCCGCCCTGGGCCCGCTGACCTGCCGTTGGTCGCCGTAGCGGACGGCTATGGCGAGTGCGGCCCGGGTCGCGCCGACGGCGGCACCGCTCATGCACAGCTTGCCCATCGTGACCCGGCCGATGGACTGCAGGAACCGCTTGCGCCGGTTGCCGAGGCTGCTGTGGAGGCGGCCGGCGGCGTCGAGGCGGCCGTGGGCGGACTCCAGCAGGGCGTCGCGCGGCAGCAGCACGTGCTCGAACGCGGTGAGGCAGTGGTCCACCGGGGCGCCGGTGCGCAGGGGGAGTCGCCGGACCCGTACCCCCGGCAGCAGGCCCCGCTCGTCGCTCAGCGGTGTCAGGAACAGGAAGACGCCCTCGTCCCGGCCGTCGACGAGGAGCCGGGCCGCCACTACGGCGCTTTTGGGCCCGCCGGTCATGCTGGTGTTCGGCATGAACTTCTGGGCGCCCGCGTGCGGGGTGTTCAGCACGAACCCGCCGGTGACCGGGTCCAGTTCGGCGGTCGTCTCCAGGGCCGAGGCGTCGTTGCCGTGCTCCAGTTCGGTGCACAGGAACGTGCCGGTACGCCGCAGGGTGGCGAAGTCGGACAGGTCCCGGCTCCCGGCGCCCTCGTGGTCGAGCAGGCTGCCCAGGAAGAGGTTGTAGTGGATGCTCGCCACCGTGCACAGGCCCCCGCCGCCGTCCACGATCGCCGCCCACTCGTGCAGGCCTGCCAACAGCCCCGGGTCGTCCGCCAGTTGCACGCCCCCTTGGGCGGTTTCGTTCACCATGCGCAGCCACTCGTAGGAGAGGGCGGCACGTTCGGCGGAGCCCAGTCCGGGGCGGTGGCGGAACGTCTCCTGCGCGATGAGATCGCGCCACCTCGCGTGGATGTGCTCCTGGTCCTCGCCGTCGAAGAGGAGCCGGGTCAACTCGCCGGTGAGCGTGCCGGGAAGCGGTCCGTCAGCGCTGAAAACCGGACCGTCAGTCCGGCTCCTTCCGCGGCGAACCACCTGATGCGTGTCATAGTCCTCTATCTCCGGCAAGGAGGGGATATGTACCTGGGATGTCAGAAGGGTCATGACCCGCTCCAGTGGTCGCAGATCCGGAAGGGTGAGATGCGTAGTGTCAGAAGATACGGACCTCCCGGTTTGCTTATCAAGCCAAGTTTCTCTCAATGCCCCTGAACTGCGGCGACGCGGGTGCTAGTACCGCTCGGATGTTGAGATACCGGCTGACAGGTTTTATTCTGAGGACAGCGACGGCCCGCGGTTGCTGCGTGCAAGGTGAGGAGGGGACACGTGCATGCTTGAAAGGCCTTCTTGCGGGGTGGCAGGATACGTACCTGTCGGTTTCTTTTTGCTGCCGACGGGCCCGTGAAGCCAGTGCGGAGGATGTGCCGTGGCCTTGCAGGAACGAGCGATCAGGACAAGGCGCACCATCCTGGTGGCGGCCGCCGACGTCTTCGCCGACGTCGGCTACGAGGCGGCGACCATCTCGGAGATCCTCCAGCGGGCGAACGTCACCAAGGGTGCCCTCTATTTCCACTTCGCCTCCAAGGAACAGCTCGCCCAGGCGGTGCTGGCCGAGCAGCTGAATTCCGTGCCGGCCTCGCCGCCGCGGGAACTGGTGCTCCAGGAAGGGCTCGACGGCGGGTTCCTCCTGGCTCATCTGCTCGGCTCGGGCGACCCCTTGGTGTGCGGCAGCATCCGGCTGACCGTGGACCAGGGTTCACCGCAGGACGGGCTGGACCGGCGGGTGCCGATGGCCTCCTGGGTCGACCACAACACCCACCTGCTCGAACGGGCGAAGGCGAACGGGGAGCTGCTGCCCCAGGTCGACGTGGAGGCCGCGGCGAAGGCGTTCGTCGCCGCGTTCACCGGGGCCCAGGTGCTGTCCAAGATCATGAATGACCACGCGGACCTGATGGAGCGAGTGGTCGATCTCTACCGGCACCTGATGACCAGCATCGCGGTCCCCGCGGTGCTGATGCGCCTGGACATGTCACTGGACCGCGGCAGACGGGTATACGAAGAGGCCATGGAGCTGATCCGGGAATCGGAGGAGGCTCCGGCCGCCGGCTGAGCGAGAAGCCTCACAGGGCCACGGACGCAGCATCCCGGGTGCGGGGGAGCAGACATCGCTGCCATGGGCACGTCGCGACACAACAACGTGATGCAGGACCGACCCAGGGAGCACACCGATGGAAAAGACCGCCTGCCCGTACGCCTTGGACCTGATGGGCCAGGACCACATGGGGGAGGTCGCGATGCTGCGCGCCCAAGGCCCCGCGGTCCGCGTGGAGCTGCCCGGAGGGGTACTCGCCTGGGCCGTCGTACAGCAGGAGTACGTGGAGCGGCTGCTGATCGACCCGCGTGTCTCGCGCAGCGCCCGGCTGCACTGGCCGCCGTTCATCGAGGGAAAGATCACCGAGGAGTGGCCGCTCTACCCGTGGGTGGCCAACGAGAACATGCTGTTCGCCTACGGGGAGCATCACACCAGGCTGCGCCGGCTGGTGGCCGGGGCGTTCACCGCGCGGCGCTCCGAGGAGCTGCGTCCCCGGGTGGAGGAGCTGTCGGCCGAACTGCTGGGCACGCTCGCCGCCCTCGCTCCCGGTACGCAGGTCGACCTGCGCACCGCGTACGCGGAGGTGCTGCCGCTACGGGTCATCTGTGAGCTGTTCGGCGTGCCCCAGGGCGCCGAGACGAACGCCCTGTCCGTGGCGTTGAGCACGGTGTTCAGCTCCACCGTCACCGGCAAGGAGATGGAGGCCGCGCGGCTGGAGGCCTTCGGGCTGCTCGCCGCACTGGTGAAGGCCAAGCGGGAGCGACCGGGTGACGACCTCACCAGCTCGCTGATCGCTGCCCGGGACCACGGCGACCGCCTCACCGAGGACGAACTGCTCGGCTCCCTGTTCATGTTCATCGCCGCCGGCCAGGACACCACCGCCACCCTCATCACCAACGCGGCCGGCGCGCTGCTGACCCACCCCGGGCAACTGGCGCACCTGCGCGCGGGCCGGGCCGGCTGGCCGGACGTGATAGCCGAGACTATGCGGGTGCACACGCCCGGTGCGTACGCGCCGATGCGGTTCGCGGTGGAGGACATCGACCTCGACGGGGTGCGCATCCGTAAGGGCGACTGCATCCTCGTCAACTTCGCGGCGGGCGGCCACGAGACCGACCGGCACGGGCCGGACGCGGACCGCTTCGATCTGCTGCGCACCACCGACCGCGACGTCCTCGGCTTCGGCCACGGCGCGCACCGCTGCCTCGGCGCACCGCTCGGCGAGATCGAGGCCGCCTCCGCCCTCTCCCGGCTCTTCGAGCTGTTCCCGGATGTGCAACTGGCCTGCGCACCCGAGGAGTTGGCACCGCTTCCGACCTTCATGCTGAACGGGTACCGGTCACTGCCCGTGGTGCTGCGTCCGTCGGCGTCCTGAGCGCCGGACGGTGTGCCGCCGGAAGTCCGCAGCCCGTCGAGGGCTGCGGACTTCCGCTTTCCCCGGCGTTCACGTGGTCTTACGGGCACCCTCACGCCCGCCACTCAAACCAGGGAAGCGGTTTGGTAGTTCCCAAGTGCCGTCCCTCGGCGTTTTTGCCCCCTGGCGCACCGTCAGGTCTTGCCGCTCCGAAGCCAAGTAAACATACTGGCCAGGTGGTTATCCGGGCTGAGGGAACCGGGTCCGCATCGCGCAGGTCCAGGAGGAGGGCGTCATGGTCAAGCAGGTCCGGGCGGCTCGCACACGACAGGCCCTCGTCCTCGCGGCGGCGGAGGCCTTCGCCCACGACGGATACGCCGGTGCGTCCCTGCCCGCGATCAGCAGACGGGCCGGGGTGAGCGCCGGCGCCCTGCACTTCCACTTCCCGAGCAAGGACGCCCTCGCGGGCGAGATCGAGAGCGTGGCGGCGCGCAGGGTCGAGGAACTGGCCGAGCGCTGCCGGTCCTCGGACGGCAGCGCGCTCGGGGTGCTCGTGGCCGCCATCCGCCATCTCGTCGTCGCGTTCGCGACCGACCCGGTCGTGCGCGCCGGTTTCGCGCTGGGCGGTGACCTCTCCCGGGACGGCGGGGCCACGGTGCTGGACCGGTGGCACGGCTGGGTGCGCGAAGTGGTCGGCCAGGCGCAGCGGACGGGGGAACTGGCGGACGGCGTCTCGCCCGACGGGGTGGCCGTGGCCGTGGTGGCCGCGACGGTCGGCTTCGAGGCGCTCGGCAGCCGGGACCGCGACTGGCTGTCGAAGGAGCGCGTGGTGGAGTTCTGGGCCTGCCTGCTGCCGCGGCTGTCGGCCGTACCCGGCCATGACCCCGCCGACGTCCCCGAGGGCGGGGCGGTCGGCGACCGGGACGCCGGGAGCAGTCTCGCCGGTCTGTGACAGCGCAGCCCTGACGGCCCGTCGGCCCCGCTGGGCCCCGCGTGACGCGTGCCATATCCCCGTTCCGGAACTCGGCCCGTCGACGGCCCGACTCCTGAAGCGCTACGGCCCCAACCCGGGGACGCCGTACGACGTGATCTGGAGAAGCCCTTGATGAGCGAGTCCCGGCAGTCTCCCTCCGGCGCGGGTGCGGTCCTGCGCCGAGCGGTGCCCCCGCCCGCCCTGTGCGGGTTCCTGGTGCTGCTGGCCCTGCTGTTCACGCTGTCGTAC
Source organism: Streptomyces cellostaticus (assembly GCF_001513965.1). Classification (GTDB taxonomy): domain Bacteria; phylum Actinomycetota; class Actinomycetes; order Streptomycetales; family Streptomycetaceae; genus Streptomyces; species Streptomyces cellostaticus. Next base: position 174,264 of record NZ_KQ948022.1, read on the forward strand.
GCCGTCGGCGCCGCGGCCGGACCCGTCGCGCCCGGCATGCACGGCACCGGCCGCGGCGGCGACGGCGCAGGCGCGGACGACATGGGGGACATGCACGGGGGAGGTCACTGATGGGCACGGAAGCCGAAGTGGCCCTGGTGACCACCGACCTGACCGTGGGCGGCATGACCTGCGCGGCCTGCGTGCAGCGGGTCGAGAAGAAGCTCGGCAGGCTGGACGGGGTGACCGCGGTCGTCAACCTGGCCACCGGGCGGGCCCGGGTGAGCCACCCGCCGGGGATCAGCCCCGAAGAACTCGTCACGACCGTCGAGAAGGCCGGGTACACGGCCGCGATCCCCGAGCCGCCCGAGGAGCGGGCACCGGAGAGCGGCGAAGCGGCCGGGAAAGCGGGGCAGGAGGGCGGCGACGCGGCCGGAGACGCACGGCGGGAGCATGACCGGCTGCTGGTCACCACGCTGCTCGCGCTGCCCGTGCTCGTGTTGTCGATGGTGCCGGCCCTGCAGTTCCGCGACTGGCAGTGGCTGTGCTTCGCCCTGGCCGCTCCGGTGGCCGTGTGGGGGGCCTGGCCCTTCCACGAGCGGGCGGCGCGCGGACTGCGGCACTCGGCGGCGACCATGGACACCCTCGTCTCGCTCGGCGTGCTCGCCTCCTTCTCCTGGTCGGCGTACGCGCTGTTCCTCGGCGGTGCCGGGGACCCCGGGATGCGGATGCCGTTCACGCTGCTGCCCGCCGCCTCCGGCGGTGCCGCGCACCTCTATCTCGAAGCGGCCGTCGGTGTACCGCTGTTCGTGCTGGCCGGCCGGTTCCTGGAGACGCGGGCCCGGCGCGGGACCGGGGACGCGCTGCGGTCGCTGGCCGAACTCGCCCTCAAGGAGGTGGCGGTACGCGACGGCGACCGCGAACGGCTCATTCCGATCAGTGAGTTGGCGGTCGGCCAGGTCTTCGTCGTACGGCCCGGGGAGCGGGTCGCCACCGACGGCGAGGTGGTGGAGGGCAGGTCCGCGGTGGATCTGTCCCTGGTGACCGGGGAGAGCGAGCCGGTCGAAGCCGGGCCGGGCGACACGGTGCCCGGCGGGGCCGTCAACGCCGGCGGACTGCTGCTCGTACGGGCCACGGCCGTGGGAGCCGACACCCGGCTCGCGCGGATCACCCGGCTGGTGACCGAGGCACAGGCGGGCAAGGCGAGGGCACAGCGGCTGGCCGACTCGGTCGCAGGTGTCTTCGTACCAGTCGTGCTGGCACTGGCCGTCACCACGCTCGGGTTCTGGCTCGGCGCGGGCGCCGATGCGCAGGCGGCCGTCACGGCCGCAGTGGCCGCCTTGGTGGTGGCGTGCCCCTGTGCGCTGGGTCTGGCGACCCCGACCGCGCTGCTGGCCGCCACCGGCCGCGGGGCCCAACTGGGCGTCCTCGTCAGCGGCCCGCAGGCCCTGGAGGGGCTTCGCCACCTCGACACCGTCGTGCTGGACAAGACCGGCACCCTCACCTCCGGACACATGAGTGTCACCCGGGTCACCGCCCTGCCCGGCGGGCTCGGGAAGGACGCGGTGCTGCGGCTGGCCGCGGCGGTGGAGCAGGGCTCGGAACATCCCCTCGGCCGGGCGATCGCCGCACATCAGGAGCGGGCCCTGCCTGCCGTGCGTGACTTCCGTGCGCAGCCGGGCCGGGGTGTCCGGGGCCGGGTCGAGGGCCGCCTGGTCGAAGTCCTCGCCCCCGACGACGCGTTGCCCGGGGCGCTGGCCGATGCGCTGCCCGTGGCGGAGGCGGCCGCGCACACGCCGGTCCTGGTCCGGGTCGACGGTGTGGCCGAGGCCCTGATCGAGGTCGGCGACGTCGTACGCCCCGGGGCCTACCGGGCCGTGGACCGGCTGCGGCGCCTCGGCGTGCGGCCGGTACTCGCCACCGGCGACCGCGAGGCACCCGCACGGGCGGTCGCCGCGGAACTGGGCATCGACGAGGTGCACGCCCGCTGCACACCCGAGGACAAGGCGGCCCTGGTACGCGACCTCCAGCAGCGGGGCCACCGGGTCGCGGTCATCGGCGACGGCGTGAACGACGCCGCCGCGCTGGCCGGCGCCGACCTCGGCATCGCCATGGGCGGCGGCACGGACGCCGCCATCGGGGCGGCCGACGTGACGCTGGTGCGCGGGGACATCGAGGCCCTCGCGGACGCGGTCAGACTCGCCCGGCGCACGCTGGGCACGATCCGCGCCAATCTGGCGTGGGCCTTCGGCTACAACCTGGTGACCGTGCCGCTCGCCCTGGTGGGTCTGCTCACCCCGATGGTCGCCGCGGCGGCGATGTCGGCCAGTTCGCTGCTGGTGGTCGGCAACAGCCTGCGGCTGCGCAGCTGGCAGCCGTCGCCCGCCGGGAGGCGCACCCGATGACCGAGCAGAGCATCTGGCGCCCCACCCGGCGTCGGCTGACCGACGCCCTCCTCGCGGCGCTCGCCCCCGTCGCCGCATGCAGCCTCGCCCTGGGCGGCCTGACGGCCTGGGCCGACGCCGGACAGGCGGGCAGCCCGGCCCGGATCACCGTCGCGAACGCGCGGGTCCTGCTGCCGTACGGCGACAGCACGGAGACGGCCGCGTTCTTCGACATCTCCAACGCGGGCGGCGCGGACGACCGGCTGGTGAAGGTCACGTCCTCCCGCGCAGACGGTGAGATCACGCTCAGCCGGCACCGCAGCACCGGCTCAGGAGCCGCCGCCAAGGCCGACGTGGACTCTGCCGTCGTCCCGGCGGGCCGCGTGGTGTCCATGGCGCCGCACGGCCTGGACGTGAACCTGCGGGCCGGCGCCCGCTGGCAGGCCGGCGACCTCGTGCCGTTCATGCTGCACTTCGAGCGCAGCGGGCCGGTCAAGGCGCTCGCGGTGGTGATCCGTCCGAGCACGCGGCTCGACTGAGCACGACTGCCGAAGCGACCGCCTGCAGGACAGACGTCGGCGCGAACGCGTCGCCAGTTCCCGCCACTTGGTGTGTTCTGAATCACATGGCGTCGGTTGAGTCGCGGGGCGGGGCAAAGTCCGTACCGAGGCGTGACGACGAAGACCCGGATGCGAGGATGGGACGCCATGACAGCAGGGTGGTGTTCTCGCACGGTACGGGCCGCGGTGTTCGCGGCCGTATGCGTGCTGCTCGCCGCCCTGGGCCACGTCATGATGTCCGGTCGGCACGTGCCCTGGTGGGCGCTGGCCGCAGGCATGGCCGTGACCGGTGTCGCCGGCTGGTCGCTGGCGGGCCGCGAGCGCGGGCTGCCCCTGATCGTGACGGTCGTGGTCGTCGCCCAGACGGTGCTGCACGAGGCGTTCTCGCTCGCCCAGTCGGCCTCCGGCGGCACGGCCTCCATGGACATGGGGTCGATGCCGATGGACTCCATGGACATGGGCTCCATGGGCACGGGCGGCACGGGTCATATGGACCACATGGCGCACATGGGGCACTCGATGGGCGGCGGCTCGTCGTCGTTCGGCATGCTCGCCGCCCACCTGCTCGCCGCGCTGCTGTGCGGCCTGTGGCTCGCGTACGGCGAGAGGGCCGCGTTCCGCATCCTGCGGGCCGTGGGCGCCCGGCTGGCGGCGCCGCTGCGGCTGCTGCTCGCCCTGCCCGTCACACCGGTCCGTCCCGGTCTGCGGGTCCGCCGCCGTCGCTCGCACCGGGCGCCACGGCTTCTTCTCCTCGTCCACTCGATCATCTCGCGGGGTCCGCCCGCCGGGGTCGCTGTCGCCTGACGACAGCCGGTACCCCGGGGCCGCCCCATGCGCCCTGGGCCTCGGCCGTGCGCCCGCTCACAAGCCGCACCCGCGCCTGAGCGCCGTAGGGCCGACTCCCCTCTCACCGGACCGCCGGCGCTCGACCCTGCCCGCGGTCCGGATCCCGGATGACCCGAGAAGGACACCAGGTGATCACTCCTGCCCTGCCCACCTCGCGCGAACCCAGCGCCCCCTGCGACCGACCGGTGTCGACCGACGAGTCGATCACCGCGTGGGCCCTGGCGGCCCGGGGCGGCGACGCCCGCGCGGTGGAGCACTTCGTGCGCGCGCTGCACCGCGACGTCCAGCGCTACGTCGCCCATCTGTGCGCCGACCCCCAGGCCGTGGACGACCTGGCCCAGGACACGTTCCTGCGCGCGCTCGGCAGTCTGCACCGCTTCGAGGGCCGTTCCTCGGCACGTGCCTGGCTGCTGTCCATCGCACGCCGGGCCGTCATCGACAGCTACCGGTACGCCGCCGCCCGGCCCCGGCTGTCCGACATCCCGGACTGGCAGCTGGCCGTGGAACGGGCCCAGCCGAGCGACCTGCCGGGCTTCGACGAGGGCATCGCCCTGCTGGACCTGCTGGCCGCGCTGCCCGACGAGCGCCGTGAGGCGTTCGTCCTCACCCAGCTGGCCGGCCTGCCGTACGCGGAGGCGGCCGCGGCCAGCGGCTGTCCGGTCGGCACGGTCCGCTCCCGGGTCGCGCGGGCCCGCGCCACCCTGATGGACCTGCTGGCCGATGGGGGCACCTCCCACGCCCTCGATGCAGTGAGGCAGGACGTACCCGTCGCCGTGGCGGCGGCCTGAGCCGACGGCGAAGGGTGCCGGTGCCCGGCGGCAGGCACCGGCACCCTCGTCCGCGCCGACTCGGCGGGAACTCACAGCAGGTTCACCCCGACTACTGGACCGGGTGACGGACGTTCACCCGCGTACCGAGTGGAACCTGGAGACTTTCGATGCGTTTTCGTGGGTGGGGCGGCACCGCGGCCCTCGTGCTGGGCGGCCTGCTGACGGCGGGCTGCGGCGGCGGGAAGGGCACGGCGGACGAGAGCGCGGGGACGGCGGCCCACGACGGCGCCTATCCCGTGACGGTGTCCGACTGCACGGGCGCGAGGACGACTTTCTCCGCCGCTCCGAAGAAGATCGTCACCAGCAACGCCTCCGGCCTGGAGCTGTTGCTGCGCCTCGGCGCGGGGGACCGGGTGATCGGCACCGGCTTCCCGCCCGGCAAGGGCACGCTCCCCGGCGGCCTCGACGCACAGGCGCAGAAGGTGCAGGTCCTCGGCCGGAGTGTCATCCCCAAGGAGAAACTCCTCGGCTCCGGCGCCGACCTGTACCTCGACACCTTCGCCGCCATGGGTGCCATGGGCGGCTCGGGGATGGGCGACGCGCCGAGCGAGGAGGAGTTCAAGGCGGCCGGGATCAAGCACGTCTACCTCAAGTCCACCGCCTGCGCGGCGCAGGGCAAGGGACCGGTCACTGATCTGTCCGCGGTCGAGACCGACATCACCTCCCTCGGCGCCGTCACCGGGACGAGCGCCCGGGCGAAGGAAATCGTCGCCGGGATGAGGGAGAAGGTGGCCGCCGTCCGAAAGGCGGTCGGCTCCACCGCGAACGGCGCCCGGCCGACGTACTTCTTCTTCGACTACGACGCCGGCACCAAGCAGCCCACCGTCACCTGCAACCGGCAGATCGCCAACGCCGTGATCGGCCTCGCCGGTGCCCGCAACGTCTTCGCCGACTGCGACGGCGACTTCAAGCAGGTCGGCTGGGAGGACGTGATCGCCAGGAACCCGGACTGGATCCAGCTCGGGGTGCGCAACCGGGGCAGCGACGCAGCGAACCGGAAGGCTTTCGACGCAGCGGAGGACTGGCTGAAGTCCAACCCGGCCACCAAGGGCCTGAAAGCGGTGAAGCAGGGCCACTTCGTACGCGTCGGCTCGGAGCAGACCACCATCGCCGGGGTGGAGAACGCCGACACGGTCGAGGCGATCGCCAAGGCCCTTCATCCCGGGAAGGTCGGCTGACGGTGCTGTCCACACCGACCGCGTCCCGCCGCCCTCCAGCACAGGCGCGGACTCTTCCCGTGGTGCCCCTCGCGCTGGTCCTGGCCGGGGGCCTGCTGGCCGCTCTGACCGCGGCCGTCGCCTGGGGCTCGACCTCCATCCCGCCCGCCGAGGTGTGGAGCGTGGTGGGGCGACGGCTGTCCGGCCAGGCGCCACGACCGGGCACGGACGACCTCATCGTGTGGCAGCTGCGCGTGCCCCGGGCCCTGTTGGCGGCACTGGTCGGCGCGGGCCTCGGCCTGGTCGGCACGGCCGTGCAGGCCCTGGTGCGCAACCCGCTGGCCGACCCCTACCTGCTCGGCATCTCCAACGGCGCCTCCCTCGGCGCGGTCGCCGCGCTCGTGCTCGGCATCGGCGCGGGCGGGACACTGGGCCTCGGCCTGTCCGGCGCGGCCTTCGCCGGAGCGCTCGCCACCTTCGCGCTGGTGTGGGCGGTGGCCCGGCGCGGTGGCGGATTCGCGCCGCTCAGGCTGGTGCTGGCCGGGGTGGCGATCGGCCAGTTCCTGTCCGGCTTCACCAGCTACCTGGTGTTGCGGGCCGGAGACGAGCAGCAGACGCACAGCGTGCTGTTCTGGCTGATGGGCAGCCTCGGCGGGGCGAACTGGCAACTGCTCGTCGTGCCGGCGGTGACCGTGCCGGCGGCCCTGCTGTGGCTCCAGGCGCGCGCCCGGGGGCTGAACGCCCTGCTGATGGGCGATGAGACGGCGGCCGGGCTCGGTATCGATGTCGGCCGGCTGCGCCGCGAGCTGTTCACGGTGACCAGCGTGCTGACCGGCGTCCTGGTCGCGGTCTCGGGTGCGATCGCCTTCGTCGCGCTGATGGTGCCGCACGTGTGCCGCCTGCTCGTCGGCGGCGACCACCGCCGTCTGCTGCCCGTCTCCGCGCTGTGCGGCGCCCTGCTGCTGGTGGTGGTCGACGTCGTCTGCCGTACGGCGATGGACACCCAGGAGCTGCCGGTCGGCGTGGTGACGTCGCTGCTCGGGGCGCCCGCCCTGCTGTATCTGCTGGACCGGCGTCTGGGGAGCGGAAGTTGAGGATCGACATCGAGGACCTGCACGTCGCCTACGCGGGCCGTACGGTCGTGGCCGGGGCCCGCCTCATCGCCGAACAGGGCGAGATCACGGGCCTGGTCGGGCCGAACGGCAGCGGCAAGTCGACGCTCCTGCGCACGGTCTACCGGCACCTCAGGCCCACCGCCGGGCGCGTGCTGCTCGCCGGCACCGATCTGCGCGACCTGACCCCCGTCCGGTCGGCTCGGCACGTGGCGGCCCTGCCGCAGGAGCGCGGCAGTGACTTCGAGCTGAGCGTGCGCGAGGTCGTCGCCATGGGCCGTACGCCCTACAAGCGGGCCTTCGCCGGGGAGGACGCCACCGACCGGGACACCGTCGCACGGGCACTGGCCGACGTCGGCATGGCGGAGCACGCCGGACGCCGGTTCACGGCCCTGTCCGGCGGCGAACGCCAACGGGTGCTGCTGGCCCGCGCGTTCGCCCAGGACCCCGATGTGCTGGTGCTGGACGAGCCGACCAACCATCTCGACATCCGCCACCAGGTCGAGCTGCTGGCCCTGCTGCGCGCCCACCGGCGTACGACCCTGGTGTCGCTGCACGACCTCAACGCGGCCGCCTCCGTGTGCGACCGGCTGCATGTGCTGCACGCCGGAGCCGTGGTCGCCTCCGGCCCGCCCCGCGACGTCCTCACCCCGGCGCTGATGGCCCAGGTCTTCGGCGTACGGGCGGCCGTGGTGGACCACCCCCTCACCGGGGACCCGCTGATCGCCTTCGACCACCGGGACCCGGCGGCGGACGGGAACTCAACGGTCCCTTCTCCCGACTTGTGGGACGGGGCTGCCGACCGGCAGTCCACGCACGACGACGAGGGGCGCAAGAGTGACGCAGCAGGGGTCCGGCTCGGAACAGCCCGGCGACATACCCGGAGGTGAGGACCGCTGGCTGCTGGTGGGACTGGCGGGCCTGCTGTCGTTCGTGGCGATGCTCGACATGAACATCGTCAACGTGGCCCTCGCGGACATCGCCGAGGGCCTGCGGGTATCCGCGTCGACCGCCCAATGGGCCGTGCTGGGCTACCAACTCCCGGTGGTGGCACTGCTGTTGCCGGTCGGCCGTTGGCTGGACGGCGCGGGGACGCGCCCGGCCGTGCTGGCCGCGACCGCGGGATTCGGCCTGTGCAGCGCGCTCGCGGCCCTCGCGCCCTGGGCGGCCTGGCTGATCGCCGCCCGGCTGGCCCAGGGCGCCTTCGCCGCCGCGCTGTTCGTCCTGATGCCGGTCCTCGCGATCCGTTCGGTACGCCCTCAGGCGCGCGGGCGGGCGATGAGCGTACCCGCGACCCTGGGCCCGCTCGGCGCGGTCGCCGGGCCGGCCGTGGGCGGTCTGCTGCTGGACCACTTCGGCTGGCACTCCGTGTTCCTGGTCAAGGTCCCGTTCTGTGTGCTCGCGTTCGTGGTGGCGTGGCGGGCGATGCCACGCGACGGGGCTCTGCGCCTGCCCGACCGGCGGTCGTCGTGGGACGCGCTGCTTCTCGCCTGCGGTGTGGCGGTGCTCCTGCTGTCGCTGACCTCGGCGGCCGACGCCCCGGCGTGGCTGGTGCTCGCGGTCGCCGCCGTACCGCCGCTGTGGTGGTGGCTGCGCGGCCCGGGCGGCCGCCCGGTGGCCGGCGTGCTGCGGGCCTCGGGATTGCTCGGGGCGCAGGGCGCCGTGCTGGCGCTGGCGACCGGATTCGCCGCGACGCACTTCGCCGTCGCCCTGCACCTGCAACGCGACGACCACGTCAGCGCCACGACGACCGGCTTCACCGTCCTCGCCTTCCCGCTCGCCATGGGCCTGGCCGGGCCGCTCGGCGGGCGCCTCGCCGACCGGTACGGCCCCCGGCCCACGGCCGTGACCGGAGCCGCCGTCACCGCGGCCGGCCTGCTGCTGCTCGTGCCCCTCGGCGACGGCTGGTCACCGGCGCAGGTGGCCTGGCGGCTGGCACTGGCCGGCCTCGGCATGGGCCTGCACGGCGGACCGGCCCAGGCCCTGGTCATGGGCGCCGCGCCGCCGGACCGGACGGCCACCGTCGCCTCCACGGTGCAGCTCGCCCGCAGCCTCGGCTTCACCCTCGGCCCCGCGCTGGCCACCGCCGCCTGGTCCCTCGCCGGTGTGCGGGCCGGGCTGTGCCTGGCCGCCGGCGCGGCCTGTCTCGCCGTCCCCCTGCTCGCCCTGTCCGGCCGGTGGCCCGCCGCCGTGCCCGAGCAGACCACCGACCCCGTCTCCCCCTGACCCAGGAGCCGTTCCCATGTGCGGAATCACCGGCTGGGTGTCCTTCCACAGCGACGCCCGCACCCAGACCCCGGTCCTCGAGGCCATGACCGCCACCCTCGCCCCGCGCGGCCCCGACGCGGCGGGCCTCTGGCTCGGCGAGCGCGCCGCGATCGGCCACCGCCGGCTGGCCGTCATCGACCTCGAAGGCGGCGCACAGCCGATGACCGACCGGCCCGAGGAGCCGGCCCTCGTGCTCAGTTACAGCGGCGAGGTCTACAACCACCACCGGCTCCGCGCCGAGTTGCGCGGCCGAGGGCATGTCTTCCGCACCCGCAGCGACACCGAGGTGGTGCTGCGCGCGTACGCCGAATGGGGCGAGGCGGTCGCCGAGCACCTGGAGGGCATGTTCGCCTTCGCCGTCTGGGACGAACGCGAGCAGCGGCTGCTGCTGGTCCGGGACCGGCTCGGCGTCAAGCCCCTGTTCTGGGCCGCCGTCGACGGAGGCCTGGCCTTCGCCTCCGAGCCGAAGGCGCTGTTCGCCCACCCGGAGATACGGCCCCGGGTGGACGCCGACGGGCTGCGGGAGGCGTACAGCCTGCTGTTCAACACCGGGCCGACGGTGTGGTCCGGCGTACGGGAGGTCGAGCCCGGCGGAGTGCTCGTCCTGGACCGGGACGGCATCCGCGAGCGCCGCTACTGGCAACTGGAGGCCGCGCCCCACGCCGACGACCGGGACACGACCGTCGAGCGGATCCGTGACCTGGTCGGCTCGGCCGCCCGCAACCAGCTGGAGGCCGACGTCCCGCTGTGCAGCCTGCTCTCCGGCGGCCTCGACTCCACCGTCCTGACCGCCCTGCTCGCGGACGAACTCCGCCTGCGCGAGGGACCCGAGGCGCGGATCCGTTCCTACGCCGTCGACTACAGCGACCAGGCCGAGCACTTCACCGGCGACGTCCTGCGCACCGGCCACGACACCCCGTACGCCATCGAGGCCGGCGCCTTCATCGGCACCGACCACAGCACGGTCGTCCTCGACCCGCGCGCGCTCCTCGACCCCGGGCACCGCAAGGCGGTCGTCGTCGCCCGGGACTCGCCCATCGGCGTCGGCGACATGGACACCTCGCTCTACCTGCTCTTCGGCGAGATCCGCCGGCACTCCACCGTCGCCCTGTCCGGCGAGGCCGCCGACGAGGTCTTCGGCGGCTACCCCTGGTTCCACAGCCCCAAGGCGCTGGCCGCCGACACCTTCCCCTGGCTGCTGGTGACGGGCGACGAGGCCGCGATGCCGCTGAACCCCGAACTCGACCTGTGCATCGGCGAGTTCCGCGACGACACCTACCGCACCGCCCTGGCCGCCGTGCCCCACCTGGACGGCGAGACCCCCGTCGAGCACCGGCAGCGCGAGCTCCAGCACCTGTCCCTGACCCGCTGGCTGCGCCAACTCCTGCACCGCAAGGACCGGTTGAGCATGGCCCAGGGGCTCGAGGTGCGGGTGCCGTACTGCGACCACCGGCTGGTCGAGTACGCCTTCGCCACGCCCTGGGCCCTGAAGAGCCACGACGGCCGGGAGAAGAGCCTGCTGCGCGCCGCGGGAGCGGACCTCGCCCCGCACTCGGTGCTGTACCGCCCCAAGAACCACTACCCGGCCACCCACCACCCCGACTACAACCGCGGCCTCCAGCAGATGGCCCGCGACGCCCTGTCTGTCGAGCAGGTCCGCGCCCTGGCCGACGAGACCCGCATCAAGCCCTGCCTCGACACCCCGCCCGACCGGCTGGAGTGGGGTCACCGGCTGCGCCTCGAACGCGTCGTCGACCTCGCCCTGTGGCTGGACCACCACCGTCCCGAACTCGCCCTCTGAGGAGCCCCCATGACCACACTCCCCGATCCGGTCCCGCTGATGGGGTGCCCGTACAAGAGCAACCCCTACCCCCTGTACGAGCGGATGCGCGAGGCCGGCCCGGTCCACCGTGTCCTCTTCCCGAGCGGCGTACAGGCCTGGCTGGTCACCGGCTACGACGCCGCGCACGCGGCGCTGAACGACGACCGCCTCGGCAAGAACCACGACCGCGGCAACGACCGGTGGCGGGCCCGCGCCTCGATCATGCCCGAGCCGCAGCACTCCCAGCTCCAGGCCCACCTCCTCCACCAGGACCCGCCGGTCCACACCCGTATGCGGCGCTTCGTCACCGACGCGTTCACCCCGCGCCGCATCGAGCAGCTCCGGCCCCGTTTCCAGGAACTGGCCGACGCTGCCGTCGACGCGCTCCCCGAGACCGGACCCGCGGACCTCGTCTCCGGCTTCGCCGCCCGCTTCCCCTTCCAGGTCCTCGCCGAAGTAATCGGCCTGCCACCGGAGCTGGCGGACCGGTTCGACCGCGACTGGGGCAAGGTCGTCCAGCCGGTCGGCCCCACCGACCCCGGCCGCCCGCTCTACGAGGCCCGGCTGCACGGGCTGCAGAGCTACATAGCGGACGTCGTCGCGCACAAGCGGCACCACTGGGACGACGACCTGCTCAGCCGTCTGGTCGTGGCCCGTGACCGTCGCGAACTGGCGCAGGAGGAGCTGGACTCGATGATCTTCCAGCTCCTGGTGGCCGGCCAGGAGCCGGTGACGAACCAGATCACGACGGCCCTGATCGCTCTGTTCCGCAACCCGGAGCAGCTGGCCCGCCTGCGCGACGACCCGGACCTCCTGCCCCGCGCGGTGGAGGAACTCCTGCGCTACGACAGTGCCTTCGAGCTGACGACCTGGCGGTTCTTCGACAAGGACAGCGATCTGCACGGCACCGGGGTCCCGGCCGGCGACTCGGTGATCGTCTCCCTGTGCGCCGCGAACCGCGACCCGGTCCGCTTCCCCGACCCCGACACCCTCGACCTCGACCGCACCCCGAACCCCCACCTCGCCTTCGGCCACGGCATCCACTTCTGCCCCGGCGCCGCACTCGCCCGCGCCGAACTCCAGATCGCCCTCGGCACCCTCCTCGCCAGGCTGCCCGGCCTCCACCTGGCCATTGCGGACGAGGACATCGAGTGGATCCCGGCCGTCCTCGGCCGCGGCACGAACCAGCTGCCCGTCGGCTACGACCGACGGCTCTGACACCCGCGTCCCGCTGACCGGGCCCCACCACCATCAGGCCCGGCTCCGGCTTCCCGCCCTGCACCTGCCCGACGGCGCCTGGCCACCCCACGCCACGGCGCCATGCCCTCATGCCCTCCGGAGGAACGACATGCTGCTGACCACCGCCCATCCCACGCGCATCAGCACCGCGATCCTGCGCCTGCTGCTGCCGTACCACCGCACGACCGACCACGCTCCCGCCCCCGCGGAGGCGTTCTGGCACCAGCAGCGCCGGATCGCCGCCTTCGTACGCGACGGCGCACCCGTCGAGTTCACCCTGCCCGGGTTCCCCTGCAAGTCGCCCAACCCGGCCAAGGTGCTGGGCCGGCTGCCCGACCAGGCGGAGCGCCTGTCCCTGCGCTTCCTGAACACGCTGTGCACCGAGATCGAGCGGATCTACCCGCCCGGTGCCCGGGTGGTCATCTGCTCCGACGGCCATGTCTTCGGCGATCTCATCCGCGTCCCCGACCGGCACATCGACGCCTACTCCGACGAACTGCGCGCACTCATCGGCGACTTGGCTCTCAGCAGACTGTCCGTCTTCGACCTGCGCGACATCTTCGGCGCTCTGGCGCACGACGCGAAACGCGCCCGTGTCCACGACCGGTACGCCCCGCCGGTGGCGGCCCTGCGCGCCCAGGTCAGGTCCGACGACCCCACCCTCGCCCTCTACCGGGGCATCACCCGCTTCCTCGTCGAGGACACCGCGGACTTTCCCGGTACTCGTTCCGCCCTCCAACGCGAGTGTCGTGAACGCGCCTACGGCGTCATCCAGCGCAGCCGCGCCTGGGGCGCCCTGGTCGCCGAGCACCACCCGCGTGCCGTGCGCCTGTCCATCCATCCCCAGCCGGCCGGCGCCCCCAAGTTCGGCATCCGCCTGCTCGACGCGCCGGACGCCTGGACCACCCCCTGGCACTCGGCCGCCCTGCGCCGGCCCGACGGCACCTGGACCCTCCTGCCCCGCGCCCGGGCCGCCCGGCTGGGCCGTCTGGTCCATCGCGACACCAGGCCCAGCCACTTCGAACAGGGCTGAGCCCCTCTCCCGTAACGTGGTGATCATGACTGGTGAGAGTGATCTGCAGAAGCTGCTGAGCGGTATGCGTCCGGAGCTCAATCCGGGCCGTTATGTGTTCACCACCGTCGAGGGCGGCGTGCCTTCCGGGGTGACCCCGGTGGTGACGGTCGCCGAGCAGGAAGGCCTGACCGTGGTGGCGCCGCTGGAGGAGGCGGACGCGGCGGGGATGGCGTACGACTACGTGGCGGGCTGGATCACCCTGCGGGTCCACTCGGCGCTGGAGGCGGTGGGGCTGACCGCCGCGGTCTCGCGGGAACTCGCCGACGCCGGCCTGAGCTGCAACGTCGTCGCCGGGTTCCATCACGACCACCTCTTCGTGCGCCACGAGCACGCCGACCGGGCGGTGGCCGTCCTGGAGGGCCTGGCGGAACGCTCCGCCTGAGGCCGGTGCACGATGCGCAGGAGGGCGTGACGACACGGGGGTTGTCCCGACCTCCGATGGACCGGCTCACCGGATGGTGCAGACCAGGAGCCATCGGTCACGGTGGTGATCCACCAGCACGCACCGGAAGGACAAGACCGTGCGCATCGTCACGACCACCGCCGTCGCCCTCACCCTCATGGGGGCCGCCGTCCCGGCCGCAGGAGCGGCGCAGCCGAGCCCGCCGAGCGCCGACGGGGTGTGGCGGATGGACGGCTACGGCACCGTCCTCACCCTGGGCGGGGGAGCCCTCCAGGAGTACCAGACGACGTCGGTCGGCTGCGTCAAGGGCGACACCTCACAGCAGACCGGCCCCGGGACGTACCTGACGGCGGACGGCACCACCTTGACCGTACGGACCGTGCACGACCAGAACCACGCCACGCTCTCCGCGGACGGCTCGGTGGGCCACCGCACGCTGCGCCGGCTCGCGGCCCTGCCCGCCGACTGCACCCGTGCGCTGCCGGACGACCCCCGTACCTCCTTCGACGTCCTCTGGCAGACTTTCGAGGAGAACTACCCGTTCTTCGCCGCGAAGGGCGTCGACTGGCACGCCGTACGAGACCGGTACCGGCCGCAGGTGCACCAGGACACCACCAGGGAGGAGCTCTTCGAGATCTTCAGCCGGATGCTGCGGCCGTTGTACGACGCCCACGTCGCCGTCCGGGACGGCAACCGCACCTTCTACGAGGTCCGGCCCGGCACGGAGGTCCCGGGCGAGAAACTGGACGCCAAGGTCAAGAAGTTCATCGTGGCACGCGACCTCAAGGACGCCCCCTACCGACAGGACTTCGCCAAGGGCCGGATCACCTACGCCGATCTGCCGGGCGGTCAGGGCTATCTGCGGATCTCCGGCTTCGGCGGATACGCCGGCGACGGCGCCCCGTACAGTGCCCTGCAGGCGGAACTGGACCGGGCACTGAACACGGTCCTGACGCCGGAGCGGATCGACCGCCTGAAGGGGCTGGTCATCGACCTGCGCATCAACGGCGGCGGCTCCGACGCCCTGGGCATCCGCATCGCCGAACGGCTGACCGACACCCCCTACCTCGCCTACTCCAAGCGGGCCCGCAACGATCCGGCCGACCCGGCCCGGCACACCCGCCCCGAGCCTGTACGGGTCGTTCCGGCCGATGCGCCCCGCTACACCGGACCCGTCGCCGTGCTCACCGGCGGCTCGACGGTGAGCGCGGGCGAGACCTTCACCCAGGCGCTCATGGACCGGCCCGGCCGGACCGTCCGCATCGGACAGCCCACGCAGGGCGTCTTCTCGGACGTGATGGTGCGCTACCTCCCCAACGGCATGCTTTTCGGCCTGCCCAACGAGGAGTTCCTGACCCGCACCGGCCGCACCTTCGACGGTACGGGCATCCCGCCGCAACTGACCGAACCGGTCTTCACGAAGGAGGAGTTCGCCAAAAGGCGCGACTCGGCGTTCGACCGGGCGGTGAACACACTCCCGGCCGCCTGAGCGGCAACGGCAGGTCAGCGGGCCAAGTGGGCTCTGTTAGGCTCCCCTTGCCTCCCGCGGGGGAAGTCCGGTGAGAGTCCGGCGCTGACCCGCAACGGTGTGCGCGGAGACCCGTGGTCCCTCGCGCGAGCCCGATCGCCCGTGGGTGGTGCGACCCGTTGACTGCTCGCCGTGGACTGCGAGGGGGGACCGCGCGGCCGGCACGGCCGTACGGGCTGTCTCCTGCCGCGCTGTTCCGCAGGCGGCCCGAGGCGAAGGACCGCCCCGACCGTGCGCCGACGTGCCACCCCCAGCCGGACACCCCTGCTGCCCGTACTGCTCGGGCTGAGCTTCCTGCTGCTTGCCTCCCTCCTGGGCGGAGTGGGTCTCGGCGCCGCCGGACTCGGCTGGGCGGAGGTCCTGTGGTATCTGTGGGCGGGGCTGACCGGCGGGACGGTGCACGCGGATGACGTCGCCGCCTACACCATCGTGTGGGAGATCCGGCTGCCCCGTGTCGTGCTGGGCGCCGTCGTCGGGGCGGGGCTCGCGGCCGTCGGCGTGGCGGTGCAGGCCATGGTCCGCAACGCGCTGGCCGATCCGTTCGTGCTGGGCATCTCCTCGGGCGCGGCGGTCGGCGCCAACGCGGTCATCCTGCTCGGGGCGTTCGCCTCACTGGGGGTGTGGGCGCTGTCGGTGTCGGCCTTCGCGTCGGCGCTCGCGGCGATGGCGCTGGTGTACGCCGTCGCCCGCTCGCCCCACGGCCTCACCCCGCTGCGGCTGATCCTGACCGGGACAGCGCTGGCGTACGGCTTCGAGGCCGTCACCACGGTGATGGTGTTCGGGGCCGCCCGGGGAGAAGCGGCCCGTTCGGCGATGATGTGGCTGCTGGGCAGCCTGGGCGGCGCCACCTGGGCGCAGGTGCCGCTCGTCGCGGTGACCGTGGCGGCCGGGTGGGTGTGGCTGCGGCTGCGGGCCGAGCCGCTCAACGCGCTCGCCATGGGCGACGAGACGTCCTCGGCCCTCGGTGTCCGACCGGCCCGGCTGCGCCGGGACTTGTTCCTGGTGACCGCCGCCGTGACCGGAACCGTGGTCGCGGTCAGCGGGGCCGTCGGATTCGTCGGGCTGATGGTGCCGCACGTCGTACGGATGCTGGTCGGCGCCGACCACCGGCGCGTGCTCGCGGTGGCGCCGCTCGCCGGGGCGGTACTGCTGGTGTGGGCGGACGTCCTGTCCCGGCTCCTGCTCGCGCCCGCCGAACTGCCCGTCGGAGTGATCACCGCGGTGGTCGGAGTCCCCGCCTTCCTGCTGCTGATGCGGCGCGGCGGATATGCGTTCGGAGGCCGCTGACGATGAGGCTCGACATCGAAGGCGTGACGGTCGAGGCCGCCAAGACCCGGTTGGTCGAGGACATCCGGCTGACCGTGGACAGCGGCACGTTCGTCGGACTCGTCGGCCCCAACGGCAGCGGCAAGTCGACGCTCCTGCGCTGTGTGTACCGGGCGCTGCGGCCGGCCGGGGGAGCCGTACGGCTCGACGGGGACGACGTACACGCCCTGGATCCCCGGGCCGCCGCCCGGTCGCTGGCCGCGCTGCCGCAGGAGTCGTCGGCCGAGTTCGACTTCACCGTCGCCGAGGTGGTGGCGATGGGACGGCTGCCGCACCGGGGCCGTACGGCGGCTCACGACCGTGCTGTCTGCGCGGACGCCATGGCGCGCACGGGCGTCGCACACCTCGCAGAGCGCGGATTCCTCGCCCTGTCCGGCGGCGAGAAGCAGCGCGTGCTCATCGCCCGTGCGCTCGCCCAGCAACCGCGGGTGCTCGTCCTGGACGAACCCACCAACCACCTCGACATCGCCCATCAGCTGGACGTCCTGTCCCTGGTCCGCGCCAGCGGTCTCACGGTGCTGGCCGCCCTGCACGACCTCAACCTGGCCGCGGCCCACTGCGGCCTGCTGTACGTCATCGACGGCGGCCGGGTCGTCGCCTCGGGCCCACCCCACGACGTCCTTCAACCCGCCCTGCTGGCCGAGGTGTTCGGGGTGCGCGCCCATCCCGTGCGACACCCCGGGACGGGCGCTGTCCAGCTTCTCTTCGACCTTCTCCCCTGAGGACCCTCATGCGCAGACTCCTGTCGGCCGCCCTGTGTCTGGCCGCCACCCTCACCGCGACCGGCTGCGGCGCCACGGTCGAGCAGTCCACCGACGCGAAGAAGTCCTCCGCGGTCACCCTCACCAACTGCGGCCGCAAGGTGACCTACGACAAGGTCCCCGAGCGCGTGGTCACCAACGACGTCGGCATCACCGAGCTGATGTTCGCCCTCGGCCTGGAGGACCGCATGGCCGGATTCGCCATGCCCGACGACAAGGGCGATCTCACCCACGTCCCCTGGAAGGACGGCTACGAGAAGGTGAAGTGGCTGTCCAAGGACCAGCTCACCAAGGAGAACGTCCTCGACGCCCGTGCCGACCTCGTCTTCGCCGGCTGGAACTACGGCTTCCGCGAGGACGCCGGCTTCACCCCGGACGCCCTGAAGAAGCTCGGCATCCCCTCGTACATCCTCACCGAGTCCTGCCACAACGCCCGTACGAAGTCGTCGCGCGGCATCATGCCACCGCTCGACGCCCTCTACACCGACCTCACCAACCTGGGCCGGCTGTTCGGCGTCGAGAAGCGGGCGGCCGCGCTCATCGCCGGTTTCAGACAGCGGATCGCCGCCGTCCGGGCGACGGCACCCAAGGGCGCCGACCGCCCCAAGGTCTTCCTCTACGACAGCGGCCAGGACCAGCCCTTCACCTCCGGCCGCTACGCCGCCCCGGACCAGATCATCGGCCGGGCCGGCGGCGTCAACGTCATGCACGACGTCGCCGACTCCTGGACCACCGTCGGCTGGGAGAGCGTCGTCAAGCGGGACCCGGACGTCATCGTGATCTGCGACTACGGCGACGTCAGCGCCGAGCGGAAGCGGAAGTTCCTGCTGTCGTACGCCCCTTTGCGTAACGTTTCCGCCGTCAAGCACCGGCGGATCTTCGTCCTCGACTACGCCGACCTGGTCGAGAGCCCCCGCAATCCGTCGGCCGTCGCCCGGCTCGGCTCGTACCTGCGGGCGGTGGCCGGTTGACCGGCCGAGGGCCCTGACCGTTTCCGCGTCACCAGGTGACCGGCAGGGACCGCGGCCCGCGGATGAGTCCCTCACGCTGGAACTCGACCTCTTCGGCGGGTACGGCGAGCCGGATACCGGGGAAGCGGTCGAGCACGGCCTTGATGATGACCTCGGCCTCCATCCGGGCCATCAGGGCCGCCAGGCAGAAGTGAGGACCGTGTCCGAAGGCGAGATGCCCGGCACCGTCCCGGCTGAAGTCCAGGGCGTCGGGGTCGGGGAAGACCGCGGGATCACGGTTCGCGGCGACATACGCGTTGTACACCACCTCGCCCTTCCGGATGAGCTGGCCGCCGATCTCCACGTCCTCGGTCGCGATGCGGGGGATCCCGACCCCGTTGCGGTGC
Source organism: Streptomyces cellostaticus (assembly GCF_001513965.1). Classification (GTDB taxonomy): domain Bacteria; phylum Actinomycetota; class Actinomycetes; order Streptomycetales; family Streptomycetaceae; genus Streptomyces; species Streptomyces cellostaticus. Next base: position 192,911 of record NZ_KQ948022.1, read on the forward strand.
GGCACGTAGCGGTACAGCTCCTCCACGGCCCTCGGCAACAGCCCGGGATCGCGGCGCAGCCGCCCGAGTTGCTCCGGATGGGTCAGCAGTGCGTACATCATGGAGCCGCTGTTGTTGCGTACCGCGTGACCGCCGCTGACGTAGATGGCCATGGCGAGCGAGAGCGCCTCGTCGTCGGTGATCTCACCCGCCGCGGCGGCCTCCGCCAGCACTCCCGCCAGGTCGTCCCGGGGCTCGTCGCGCCGCCGCCGCAGGAGGTCGCGGACGCGGTGCTGTGTCACCTCGCGCGCCGCCCGGTTGCGTTCGTTCCCCTTCGGGGCCTTGGACAGCAGGGCCTCGGAGTTCCCGGCCCAACTGCGCCAGTCGTCTTCGTCCGCACCGAGGAAGTAGCAGACGACAGCGATCGGAAACGGGGTGTGCAGATGCTCCATCAGGTCACCCGGAGGGCCGGCCTGCTCCATGCCGTCGAGCATCTGGTGGGCGGTGCGCTCCGCCAGCGGGCGCAGCCTCTGCATGCTTCTTCCCGTGAACGCCCGGGCCACGACCCTGCGCAGCCGGGTGTGATGGGGCGGGTCGATGTACTGCAGGCCCGCCGTCTCCGACGCCACGGCCTGCGGCACCATGCTGGTCACCGAGCGTCCGACGACCTCTTCGCGGGAGAAGCGCGGATCGGAGGTGACGAAGCGGACGTCCTCGTAGCGGGTGACCAGCCAGGCGTGCCCGGAGCCGTACGGCAGCTTGATCCGGGTGATCGGCTCGTCGCGGAGCAGTTCGTCCAGAAAGGGGTCGGGCTCCAGACCAGGCAGGTCATCGACGGGCCAGGACCTCACCTGCGGAGCAGGCGACGCGGGAGCGGGGTCGTAGGGCATGTCGCATCACTCCTGAATCCACCTGCCTCGCTCGGACGGCAGGAGCACGGGCACACGCTGTCCCTTGGCAGGGCCTCTCTGTAGCGTGCCGCAGGCCCCGACGACCCGCACGCCGAGGACGTCCACACCCGCCCCGGCTACGATCCCGCCTGCCCGGCCGTCGCCCTGCCAGGACACCCCCGGCGATGGCCAGCGCCTCGGTGCTTCGTGCCGGGCGCCCAGAGGAGTTGGGCTCGGGTGGGGGGTGTCCCGGCGGGATGGGCTCGGTCCGGGCTGGCGCAGGGCCGACGGCCTGCATGCCGGGGATGTCCCCTGCCGGGCCGCATCCGGCCTGGCTACGACCCCG
>NZ_KQ948022.1:194849-286662 GCF_001513965.1 Streptomyces cellostaticus
TCTTTGTGGTGATGGCCGGTGCCTGGGTGCTTCGTGCTGGGCGGCCCGGAGGAGTTGGGCTCGGGTGGGGGGGGGTGTCCTGGCGGGATGGGCTCGGTCAGGGCTGGCGCAGGGCCGACGGCAGGCCGGGGATGTCCGCCGCCGGGCCATATCGGTCCCGGCTACGACCTTGGCTGTCTGGCCGCCGCCTCTGCCAGGACCTCCCCGGCGACTGGCAACGCCTCGGTGCGGTCTTTGGGGACGAGGCCGATGCGGGTGCGTCGGTCGAGGAGGTCTGAGGTGTCGAGGGCGCCTTCGTGCCGGGCGGCCCAGAGGAGTTCGGCCCGGGTGACCGGGTGTCCCGGCAGGACCGGCTCGGCCAGGGCGGGATCCCGCTCGGCCAGGGCGTGGACGGCCGGGGCCTCGGTGCCGTAGCGGCGGACCAGACGGCGGGGTGCGGGCAGGGCGCGCAGCCGTTCGGGTGAGGCGGCACCGACCAGCGGCAGGGCGGCGGTGGGGGAGGGGTGTGTGGGCAGGCCACGGGCCTCGACGGCGGCGTCGACGGCGTCCTGCGCCATCCGCCGGTAGGTGGTGAGCTTGCCGCCGACGATCGTGGTCACGCCGTCGGCCGAGGTCAGCACCGCGTGCCGGCGCGAGATGTCGGAGGTGCGGGCCGGTGTGTCACCTGTGCCGTCGTGCCCGCTGGTGTCCAGCAGGGGGCGCAGCCCGGCGAAGGCGCCGACGACCTCGTCCCGGCGTACCGGCGTGTCCAGTGCGGAGCCGAGCACGTCCAGCAGGAAGCCGATGTCGGTCTCGGGTACCTCCGGCACCTCGGGGACCGGGCCGTCGACCGGCTCGTCGGTGAGACCGACGTAGACCCGGCCGTCGCCCTGGGGCAGGACCAGGACGAAGCGGTTGGTCTCGCCGGGGATCGGGATGTGCAGACCGGCCGGCAGCGTGCCGAGCCGTTCCGAGCGCAGCACCAGGTGGGTGCCGCGGGAAGGACGGATGCGGATGCCGCCGACGAGGTCGCCCGCCCACACCCCGGTGGCGTTGATCACGGCGCGGGCGCGGATCTCGCCCTCCTCGCCGGTGAGTTCGTCGCGGATCCGCGCGCCCGTCCCGGTCAGCTCCAGCACCCTGACCCGGGTCAGCACCCGGGCGCCGTGCGCGGCCGCGGTCCGCGCGAGGGCGGTCACCAGCCGGGCGTCGTCGGTCACCCGGCCGTCCCAGGACAGCAGCCCGCCGCGCAGCCCGTCCGTACGTACCGAGGGCGCCAGGTGCCGGGCCTCCGTCGCCGACAGCCGGCGCGGGGCGGGCAGGATCTGCCGCGGCGTCCGGGCGGCGAGCCGCAGCATGTCGCCGGCCCGGAACCCGGCCCAGGCCAGCGAGGCCTGAGCCCGTGACACCAGCGGGGTCAGCGGCAGCACGAACGGCTGCGCGGCCACCAGGTGCGGGGCGGTACGGGTCATCAGCACCCCGCGTTCGACCGCGCTCTCGTGCGCCACGTCGAACTGCGCGGAAGCCAGGTAGCGCAGCCCGCCGTGGATGAGCTTGGAACTCCAGCGGGAGGTGCCGAAGGCCAGGTCATGGGCGTCGACCGCGACGACGTCAAGACCGCGGGCGGCCGCGTCCAGGGCGGCTCCGGCTCCGGTGGCACCGAGCCCGACGACCAGCACGTCGGCCACCGTGCCGTCCGTCGCCTCGGTCAGTTCCCGGGTACGCCGGCCCGCGCTGAGCGACGAGTCTCGTACGGCCTTGGTGTGGCTCATGGCGTCAGGGTCCTCTCCAGAAGGGCGCGCAACTCGCCGAGGAAGGCCGGGGAGTCGAGGTCGGGGTCGTCCTCGTCGGTCATCGTGCGCAGGGACAGGGTGAAGGACTGCACGAGCAGCAGCAGGGCGCGGGCCTGCCGCTCGGTGTGGGCGGTGCGCACCGATCCGTCCGCGTGGCCCTCGCGCAGCGCTCCGGCCAGCAGGGCCAGCAGCGCCTCCTGGCTCGCCCCGCGCCGGTCGAGCACGTAGGGGAGCAGCAGTTCGGGATCGACGTCGACGATCTTGCGGAAGAGGGGGTGCGCACGGAACGCCTCCACGCCCGCCACCAGCCCCTCCACGATGCGGGCCCGCGTGTCCGTGCCGGGCGTGGGCTCCGGTATCGCGCGGGTGGCCACGTCGATCCACTCACGGGTCATCAGATCGCCCACCAGCGTGCGCAGGTCGGGCCAGCGCCGGTACAGCGTCATCCGGGACACGCCGGCGCGGCGGGCCACGTCGGCGAGGGTGGTGCGGCGGACCCCGACGGCCAGTACGCAGTCGCGCACCGCGTCGAGCACGTGATCACTGCCCGAGCTGTCGGGACCGTTGTGACGAATAGGCGTCATGTGTCACAGTGTAACGCCCCGGGGGCCGGGCGGAGACGCCGCCGCGCGAACCGAGCACACCGACCTGTGAGGACGACCCTTCGATGGACATGCTGTGGAACGGCTGGGGTGACCCGGCCAAGGCGGCACCGCTGCCCGACTCGGTGACCGGACTGCTGCGCGACCTGCTCGGCGTCAAGCCGCGCAGCACGCCGGCCCTGGCCCTGGAGGACATCCGCCTGCCCGGGGCCACGGCGGGTCCCGTGGCCCTGAAGGCGCTCGCCCTGGCCGCCGGCGGCGAGGAGCACGTCCGCACGGACGCGGAGAGCCGCATCCGGCACACCCGCGGCAAGTCCACACCCGACCTGCTGCGCCTGCGCGCCGGCGACCTCTCCGACGTCCCGCAGGCCGTGGTCCTGCCCGCCTCCCACGACGAGGTACTCGCCGTGCTGCGGGCCTGCGCCGCACACGGCCTGGCCGTCGTGCCGTTCGGCGGCGGCACCTCCGTCGTGGGCGGACTCGCCCCCGAACGGCGCGCCTTCGTCGCCCTGGACCTGCGCCGGATGAACGGCCTGCTCGACCTGGACCCGGTCTCCCGCACCGCCGTCCTCCAGCCCGGCCTGCGCGCCCCCGAGGCCGAAGCCCTGCTCGCCGCACAGGGCTTCACCCTCGGCCACTTCCCGCAGTCCTTCGAATGGGCCACCATCGGCGGCTTCGCCGCCGCCCGCTCCAGCGGCCAGGCCTCCGCCGGCTACGGCCGCTTCGACGAGATGGTGCTCGGCCTCACCCTCGCCACCCCCGAGGGAACCATCGAGGCGGGCCGCGCCCCCCGCTCCGCCGCCGGACCGGACCTGCGCCAGCTGATCCTCGGCTCCGAGGGCGCCTTCGGCGTCATCACCTCCGTCACCGTACGGATCCGCCCGCTGCCCGAGGTGCGCGTCTACGAGGGCTGGCGGTTCGCCTCCTTCGAGGCGGGAGCCGCGGCGCTGCGCCGGCTCGCCCAGGACGGGCCGCGGCCGACCGTGCTGCGCCTGTCCGACGAGACCGAGACGCTCATCGGCCTCGCTCAACCCGACGCGATCGGCGCCGGGTTGGCGCAGAGCGACGCCGGATGCCAGGCGATCACCGGCTACGAGGGCACGGCCGAGGACATCGCCCGGCGCCGCGAGCAGGCGGCGGCCGTCCTGCGGGCCGCCGGCGGAACGCTGCTCGGAGCCGAACCGGGCGAACGCTGGGCCCACGGCCGCTACTCCGCGCCCTATCTGCGCGACGCCCTCCTCGACGCGGGAGCCCTGGCCGAAACGCTGGAGACCGCCGCCTTCTGGTCGCGCATCCCCGACCTGTACACGGCCGTGCGCACCGCACTGACCGACACCCTCACCCAGGCCGGCACCCCGCCCCTGGTGATGTGCCACATCTCCCACGTGTACGAGAACGGCGCCTCGCTGTACTTCACCGTCGTCAGCGCCCAGGGCGAGGACGCCGTCGCACACTGGACCCGCGCCAAGCACGCCGCCAACGACGCCGTACTCGCCGCCGGGGGCACCATCACCCACCACCACGGAGTGGGCACCGACCACCGCGACTGGTATGTCAGGGAGGCCGGACCGCTGGGTATCGAGGCCCTGCGTGCCGTCAAGCGCCGCCTGGACCCCGAGGGACTCCTCAACCCCGGCGTCCTGCTGCCCACCGACTGATCCGCCCCGCCAGCCCGTCTCTCCCGTCACCGCCCGGAGGCACACCGATGCGACAGTTCACCGCCGTCGTCAACCCGACCGCGGGCGACGCGACCGGGGCGGCGTCGCTGCTCCACCTGGCCCGTCTGCTCCGCGAAGCCGGGGCCGAGCTGGAGACGGAGTACAGCCACAGCCTCGCCCACGCCCAGGACATCGCCCGGCAGGCCGGGGAACGCGGCCGGGTGGTCCTGGCGGTCGGCGGCGACGGCATGGCCGGCGGCATCGGCGGCGCGCTCAGCGGCACCGGCACCGTCCTCGGCCTGGTACCCGCCGGACGCGGCAACGACTTCGCCCGCGCCCTGAACCTGCCGACCGACCCGGCCGGCCTCGCCGACATCCTGCTGAACGCCGAGCCCGGACGCGTCGACACCATCGAGGTGGAGTCGGCCGTCCACCGGCGCACCGTGGTCCTGGGCAGCGTCTACGCCGGAGTCGACGCGCTGGCCAACCGGCACGCGAACCACGCCCGTCTGCTGCGCGGCGCCGCCTCCTACTACGCGGGCGGCCTGCGCGCCGTCACCACGTGGCGGGCGGCGGACTACCGCGTCACCGTCGACGGCACGGAACACGCCCACCGCGGCTACACCGTCGTAGCCGCCAACTCCCCCTACTACGGCTCCGGCCGGCTCATCGCCCCCGGCGCACGGGTCGACGACGGACTGCTCGACGTCGTCATGATCCGCGACGCGCCGCGCCGGCTGTTCTTCACCCTCATGAACGAGCTGAAGACCGGCGCCCACATCCACCGCCCCGAAGTGCAGGTCCTGCGCGGCAAGGAACTGCGCATCGAGGCCTCCCGACCCGTCCCCTACGGCGCCGACGGCGAGGTGGAGGCGACCTTGCCGGTGACGGTCCGGGTACGGCCCGGCGACCTGCCCGTGCTGTACCGCCCGGCCGGCGCCGAGGGGCACTGAGGCGCCGTACCGGGCCGCATGGCCCGGTGCTTCACCGGTCGTACGGGCGGTTCCTGCGACGGCTGCGGGGGAGCGCGACGGCTGATGCGCACGGGGGATCTCCCCTGTCGTGCGCTGGGGTTGCCCCTACCCGCGAACCGGCGGCCAGCAGGAGTGATCCGGCCGCGGCGCGTGCCTAGCGTTGTTGCGCATGGCGACCTTCCTCACCCCCTCCACGCTGGGCAGACGGGCATGCGTGGCGGCCCTGTTGGCGGCGTTCGTCGTGCCGTCCGCTGCGGCGGCCGCCGCCGAGCCGCCGCCCGATGCCCGACAGCACGCCCCCTGCGGAGCCCACAGCGAGCTGCGCCGGTCGCTGCGCACGCTCACCGACCGCGATGGTCTCGCCGGCGCGGCGGTTCTGGTCACCGAGGCCGGCGGCGGACCGTGCGGGCGCTGGACCGAAACGGCGGGTACGGCGGACCTGCGCAGCGGCCGCCCGATGAACACGACCGACCGGCTGCGCGCAGGCAGTGTCACGAAGATGTTCACCGCGACGGTCGTGCTCCAGCTCGCCGCCGAACACCGCCTTTCGCTCGACGCCCCCGTCGACCGCTACCTTCCCGGAGTGGTCCGCAAGAACGGCTACGACGGCCGCCGGATCACCGTACGGCAACTACTGCAGCACACCAGCGGGTTGCCGGACTACCTCGACGCTCCCGAGTGGGAGCACCCGGAGCGCCTGCGGTACCGCCACTTCACACCGCGCGAGCTCGTCGCCCGCGCACTGGACCTGCCGCGCCCGCGTGGCGGCTGGCACTACGCCACCACCAACTACCTCCTCGCCGGCCTGATCGTCCGCGAAGTCACCGGGCACTCTCCTGAGGGGGAGATCACCCGTAGGCTGATCCGGCCCCTCGGGCTGCGCGACACGTACTGGCCCGGAGACCACACCCGCATCCGGGGACCGCACTCCCGCAGCTACTTCGCCGCGGGCGACGGGCACCGCGTCGACGGCACCGCCTGGAACACGACCTTCGGCGGGGTCGGCGGCGCCCTGGTCTCCACACCCGGAGACCTGACACGGTTCACCACCGCTCTCCTCGGCGGCCGGCTGCTGCCCCCGGCCCAACTCGCCGAGATGCGGCGGACGGTGGCGGCCGACCCCGACCGGCTCTGGCCCGGCGCCCGTTACGGACTGGGCCTGATCGCCTCCCCGCTGCGCTGCGGCGGCATGTGGTGGGGCCATGCCGGGACCGTGCCGGGAGGCCACCGGGCGCTGACCGCCACCGGCCCCGGCGGGCGGAGCGTCGCCCTCGCCCTCAACCAGGTACCGGCCACGCTCCAGGCCGAACAGGACTTCCTGGACGTCGTCGAGACCGCGTTCTGCGAAGGCCGGTCTTCCGCAGAAACAGCAACCGCAGAAGGGACGAACCCATGAACCGCTTGGCAACCTCCTTACAGCCGGGCAGGGCACCAAGGGCAAAGAGGGCCGCCCTGGGCCTGGCCGCCACCGCCCTCGCCCTGACCGCGCTGCCCGCCACCGCCGTTTCGGCCCAGGCAGCGGCCTCCGACCCTCTCGCCCGCTACCACCACCAGCACCTCACCTGGAAGAGCTGCCTGCTCGGCCCCGATGACGCAACCGGAAAGGAACTGGAACAGGCGGGCGCCCGGTGCGCCGACGTGACCGTACCGCTGGACTACGCCGCTCCGGGCGGCCCTACGATCACGGTTGCCGTCTCCCGGATCCGCGCGACCGACACCGCCCACCGCGTCGGCCCGCTCCTGCTGAACGGCGGCGGCCCCGGCGGCCAGACGATCGGTGACCCGCCGTGGGTGCACAAGGCCATGAAGGATGTCGGCCGACGGTACGACGTGGTGGGCATGGACCCCCGTTTCGTCGGCCGCAGCACACCGCTGGACTGCCACTGGCCGACCGGGTCCGCGTTTCGCGGAGCGGGCGGCGACCGCGCCGGCTTCGACCGCATCGCGACCTTCTCCGAAGACCTGGCCCGGCGCTGCCGGACGCATGCGGGCGATGTGCTGCCCTACGCCACCACGCGAAACACCGCGCGCGACATGGACGTCATCCGCGCCGCGCTCGGCGAGCGGCGGATCTCCTACCTGGGCTATTCGTACGGCAGTTACCTCGGCCAGGTGTACGCCACGATGTTCTCCGGCCGCACCGACCGGGTCGTGCTGGACGGGGTGATCGACCCGCACCGCTACGGTCCCCGGCTGCTGCGCGGGGTCGGGGCGGCCAACCGGCACGCCCTGGAAGGCTGGGCTTCATGGGCCGCCGCCCGCGACACGACGTACGGTCTGGGCCGCACCCGTGGGGCGGTGCTGGCGACCGTGGACCGTGTCCAGGCCGCGGCCGCCCGCACACCGCTGCGGCTCGGTGCCTACCGGGTGGACGAGCACATGGCGCCCATCGTCCTCTTCAACGGCCTCTCGCAGGACAACGACAGCGCCTACGGGGACTTCGCACAGGGGATACAGGACATGCGGCGCGCGGCGGACGGGCAGCGGGTCACCCCGTCCCCGTGGCTTGCCGGCGTGCTGGAGTTCGAGCTCACCGGGGCCGAGTCGCAGTACGGCAGTGTGCAGACGTCGATCCTGTGCGGCGACGCCGCCGCTCCCCACGACCCGGAGGTCTACTGGCGCGACGTCCAACGCGCCCGTACGCAGGACCCGTTGTTCGGCCCCGTCACGAACAACCTCAACCCCTGTGCCTTCTGGGACCGGCCCCGTGAGCGCCCGACCACCGTCCGCGGCGACCTGCCCGCGCTGCTCGTCAATGCCACGGGAGACCCGCGCACCTCCTACGAGGGTGCCACCGCCGTACACCGCAAGTGGCACTCCTCCCGCCTGGTGACCCTGCGCGGTGCCGACCAGCACGCGGTGTACGGCGTGTACGGCAGCCGCTGCGCCGACGACACGGTCAACGCCTACCTCGCCACCGGCCGCCTCCCGGCCACGGACATCACCTGCAGGGCGCGCGGACCGCAGGACACCTTCAGCGCCCCAGGAGCAGTCCCGTCCCCGTGACGTCCACGTGAATGCCCGCCTTGTCCACCGTCACACCCTGTAGGCGCAGAGTGCCCGCAGACGGCTTCGGGATCTGGAAGGAAAAGGAGAACCGGTCGGCGATCTGCGGGCGGGTGAGCTTGGTCAGGGCCGTGAGAAGGGACAGGTCCAGGCCCATCCGCTCGAGGAGCCTCGGGTGGGCGAGCGCCGCGTCCACGAGGTTCACGCGGGTCAGGTCGTGCAGGAAGCGGGGCGCGCCGGTGAGGCGGTGGAGCTCGTCCTCGTCGTTCAGCGCGGCGCGCACCGCGCTGTCGGGCACGCCCAGGCGGTGCACGATCTCCGGGACGGCCAGGAAGGCCTTGATCTTCTCCGTCTCCCGGGTGAGCCGACGTGCTGAGGCGCGGGTCAGATGGAGGCCTTCTGTGGGCCTGGTGCCGGGCCGGTACGTCGCGAGGTCACCGATGGCGAGCTGTATGCCGTCCACGGAGGTGGCGATGCCGCGCTCCCCGTCGCGGCGTATCCGGGCGTCGGCCTGCAGACGCAGGTCGTGCCCCGCGAGGCGAAGGGCGCCGTGGGCCTGGATGCGGCCGGGCCCGTGGGCGGTGAAGGCCACCTGGGAGGCGCCGAGTTCGCGGTTCATGTCGGCGAAGGACAGCAGGACCTGCCCGTGCACCTGCCGGACGAGTGCGCCGCTCACGGCGGTGAGTCCGTCGCCGTCGATGCGTATCTCGTCTGCCGTGGCGGTGACCTGGGTGAGAGTGACCCGGTGGGCCGGGATGTCCGGGACGGTGACGCGCACCGAGTCCAGGCGCCGTGCAGCCACCTGGGTGAGAAAGGGAAAGCCGCCGATCCGTACCTCGGGGGCCGCCGTGAGGTGCAGTTCGTCCTTGAGTCGTTCGGAGGCCTTGTGCTCGGCGTAGAGGAGTGCCCAGCGGTCGGCGAGGGCGACGAGGCAGGTGAGGGTGAGCACCCAGGCGAGGCCTCTGACCACGGTGGGCAGGCCGGTGGCGCGGTTGCGACGGCGGCTGCCGCGCCTGTGGTTGGGCGGCGACCAGGGCTTGTCGGCGTCGTCGTCCTGCAGGCTCGGCGTGCTGTCCTCGGTGAGGAAGTCGTCCAGCGGATGGTCTGCCAGCGATGCCAGTTCGTCGTACGGATTACGGCCGCGTGGAACCCTTTCGGTGGGAGGTCCGTCCGACTGAGCAGGATGATGCGTCTGTATGTGGGGGGTACGCATCGGGAGATTTGATCACATAACCCCACCCGCCCTGCAAGCCCTACCCGAAGTAAGGCGCGAAATCAGTCACTTCGTCATCCGCCGTTCCGGCCGCGCCCGAGGATCGCACCTCGAGCGCGGCGAAACGCGAGCTCATCGCTGCCTGGCGGTGTGATCAGAAGCGGGGCGCACCCGGTGCCTGCTGCGGCGCCGGAACGATGCGCTGGTTCACGCCCTCGTTCTGGCGAGCGGGCGCCTTGCAGGTGACGTCCTGTGCCGGAAGTTTTCCGGTGCTCAGGTAGGCGTTGACGGTGCGGTTGGCGCACCAGCGCGGGTCGTCGGAGTAGACGCCGTGACCCTCGCCGCCCTTGACGTACACCATGCGCGAGCCCTTCAGGGCGTGGTGCATGCCGAGGCCGCTGGTCAGGGGTGTCTGGGAGTCCCACTGGTTCTGGACGGTGAGCAGGCCGACGTTGTTGTCCACCGTCGTGACGGGCTCGGCCGTCCTGCTCCAGAACGCGCAGGGCGTGATGTTGGAGCCGAAGTCGCCGTACAGCGGGTACTTGGCCTTGTTCCGGATCGCGTCACGTCGGTACTGGTCGGGGTCGCGCGGCCAGGCCGCGGTGTCGCCGCAGACCACGGTCCAGAAGGCGGCTGAGCTGTTGTCGTCCGGCGGCTGCGCGGCGGGAGCCGCGAAGCGGCGCGGTCCCTGTTCGTCGTCCGGCGCGGCGATGCGGGGCGAGGCCGGTGTGCCGTCGGCGGCCTTCTTCAGCTCGACGACGTTCTCGGCCGCGTTCCTGGGGCTGAAGAACTCGGCGCGCAGGGCGGCCCGGATGTCGTCCCCGGTGAGCTTCTCGCCACCGGACTCGATCGGATCGCGGTCGGCCCGGGCGATCAGGTCCCAGAACGTCTTCTTCACCTTGGCCGGGGTGTCGCCGAGCTGGTAGGTGCGGTGGTGCTGGGCGGTCCACTTCGTCCAGCGGGTGAACGCGGGCTCGGTGCCCTCGGCCCACACCTGGAGCATGCCCCGCCAGACCCGGGCCGGGTCGACGGCGCTGTCCAGCACGAAGCGATCGGTCCGCTCGGGGAACATCTGCGCGTAGACGGCGCCCAGATACGTGCCGTACGAGTAGCCCAGGTAGGAGATCTTCTTCTCGCCCAGTACGGCGCGGATGACGTCCATGTCGCGGGCGGTGTTGCGGGTGGTGATGTGCGCAAGCGTGTCGCCGTTCTTGGCACGGCATTTCCCGGCGACGGTTCGGGCCCACTTGACGTCACGGTCGAACGTCTTCGGCCTGTAGGCGTGTTCGATGTTCTGCTCCGCGGTCGTCAGACCGCAGGTGACCGGGCTGCTGCGCCCCACGCCGCGCGGATCGAACCCGATGAGGTCGTACTGCTCGCGGACCTTCTTGGGCATCGTGTCCTTCATCATGACCGGCATGTCCAGGCCCTCGCCGCCGGGACCACCGGGGTTGAAGAGGATCGCGCCGTGCCGCTTGCCGGGGACACTGGTCTTCATTCGGGAGACGGCCAGCTTGAGCGTCTTGGCGGTGGGCCGGCTGTAGTCGACCGGGACCTTGATCGTCGCGCACTGGAATGCGGCGGGCATCGACCTGTCGCAACGGTGCCACGAGGGCTTCTGGTTCTCGAATCTCTTCAGGGGTTCCGCCGCGGATGCCTGCGTCGGGGCGAGGGCGGGGACCAGCGTTGCCGTGATCCCCACCGCGAGCAAGGGCGCCATGCGTCCTATCCGCACGATGGGCCGTTCCTTTCGATCAACTTCCAGGACGGAACGACCTTTTCGTGCCTGCGGACGTGGGCGAATCCATCTACAGGGCGGTCTTGCTACGACTCCCGGCGGACACAGAAAGAGACGTGCGGAGGAGAACCCGACCGGGCTGATTGCCGTCCGCACTTACTGGAGGGGCCGACGTGACTGTCACCTGGCGCAGCGCCGACTGGTTCAGCAGCCGCGGACCGGGCGGCAGTCGGGTCTCAGATGCGCCGCTCTTCAACAGCGCCCTCGTGCCCGCCCTGAGGGGCGGGTGGCGGGGCCGTGGTGGCTCGTGGGATCAAGTGCGTGGGCAGGACGACGTGGCGCGTGTGGTCGGCGTCGGAGTCCTGGATGAGCTGCAGGGCCAGTTCGCCGGCCAGGCGGCCCATGTCCGAGGGTGACTGGGCGACCGTGGACAGGTCCGTCCACTCGGCCATCTGGTGGTCGTCGAAACCGATGACGGAAATCCGCTCGGGCACCTGGATCTGTGCCTTGCGCAGGAAGTAGATGATGGAGATGGCCAGCTCGTCCGTCTCGGCGAAGATCGCGGTGGGCGGCTCCCGCAGGCTGAGCAGTTTTCCGACCCCCTGCGTGATGTCACGCTTGTCGTCGGACGACATGGTGACCACCAGGTCGTCGTCGAGAGGGATGCCCGCCTCGGTGAGCGCCTGTTGGTAGCCGAGCAGACGTTCGCGCGAGCTGAAGCAGAAGCCGGTGGCGCCCAGGGTCGGCGCGAAGGCGATCCGGCGGTGCCCGAGGTTGAGCAGGTGGCGGGTGGCCTTGCGGGCTCCGTCCGCGTCGTCGACGTACACGCTGGGGCGGCCGTCCGCGTGCTGGCTGACGTAGATGACCGGCATCCCGAGGTCGTCCAGCCGTACGGTCTCCTCGTCGGTGAGGTCGAACCCGAACACCGCCAGCGCGTCGGCGTTCCGCCGGGCCGGGAGGCGCTCGAAGAACGCGGTGCGCTCGCTCATGTCGGGTATCACGTAGACGGTCAGTTCCATGCCGGCCGCGCGCAGCAGCGGACCCAGGCTGGACAGCGCCGACCCCATGAACCACGAGTTGAGCGTGGGCACGAGCGCCGCCACGACCCCGGTCTTGCCGGTGACCAGGCTCGCGGCTTGTCGCGAGACCGCGAAGTTCAGCTCGCGAGCGGCCTCTTCGACCCGGGCGCGGACGTCCGGCGAGACGGTCGGCAGGCCGCGCAGGGTGCGGGACACGGTGGACGGGGAGACCCCTGCCCGTTCGGCGACGTCGGCCATCGTGGGGAGCCGTTGAGCTGATGACATGAGCGGAAGTTAGCACAGCTCCGCTTTCCTGCCTGCCCTCTCGTGACAGCGCTGTCACGATCTTCGAGAGCGGGCATTTTCATCCAATTTGCCCACAAATAAAGTGTGCACTCCATCTAAACTCGTCCGTACTACCGGCAAGTTACGCATTGACTTCCCGTAGGTGCACTCCTAGCGTGCAAGCGTTGTCTCGACGGGGTCACACCCGCTTCCGGGTACTCGCCATTTGGCCCTTTGAACTGCGCTTTTCATGCACGCAATGCCGTGACAGCACTGTCAGCCGCGCTTCGGTTCCGCACGACCCAGGAGAAAGACAGTGAAGACCAGGACCACCAGAGCCCTTCAGTGTTCGGCGACACTCGTCGCCGCCGGACTCCTCGTCACCGCCTGCGGCTCGTCCGGAGGCAGTGGCTCGGGGGAACCGGCCGCAAGCACGTCGTTCCAGGGCCGTGGCCCCATCACGTACGTGGCCGGCAAGGACACGTCCGGCGTCGTCCCGAAGGTCATCGACCGGTGGAACACGCTGCACCCGAAGGAGAAGGTCACCTTCATCCAGCTGCCGACGGATGCGGACTCGCAGCGCCAGCAGATGATCCAGAACGCGGAGACGAAGTCCGACGCCTACACGGTGCTCTCCCTCGACGTCGTGTGGACGTCGGAGTTCGCCGCCCACCAGTGGATCGACCGCCTGCCCGAGAAGCAGTTCCCGCTGCAGAACATGCTGAAGCCCGTGGTGGAGACGGCGAAGTACCGCGGCAACCTGTACGCGGCCCCGGCCAGTTCGGACGGCGGAGTGCTGTACTACCGCACCGACCTGTTGAAGAAGGCCGGCGTGACCAAGCCTCCGGCCACCTGGTCGGAGATGACGGCCGACTGCGCCAAGGTGAAGAAGCTGCCCGAGGCCGAGGGCATGTCCTGCTACGCCGGTCAGTTCCAGAAGTACGAGGGCCTGACGGTGAACTTCGCCGAGGCCGTGAACTCCGCGGGCGGTGTCGTCACCGACGCGAACGGCAAGCCGGACGTCGACACCCCCGAGGCGCAGAAGGGCCTGGACTTCCTCGCCGGTTCCTTCAAGGACGGGGCGATCCCCAAGGAGGCCATCACCTACCAGGAGGAGGACGGCCGTCAGGCGTTCCAGTCCGGGAAGCTGATATTCCTGCGCAACTGGCCGTACGTGTACGCCCTGGCCGAGAAGTCCAAGGTGGCGGGCAGGTTCGCGGCCGCTCCTCTGCCCGGCCTGAGCGGACCCGGCTCCTCCAGCCTGGGGGGTCACAACCTGGCCCTGTCGTCCTTCGCCAGGAACAAGGCCACGGCCCTGGACTTCATGAAGTTCTTCAGCAGCGAGGACAGCGCGAGCACGTTCCTCAAGGACGCCTCCCTCGCCCCGCCGTACGCGGACCTGTACGACGACGCGTCGCTGGTCAAGCAGTACCCGTACCTGCCCGTCCTCAAGCAGTCCATCCTGCGGGCGGTGCCGCGTCCGCGGGTCGTGCAGTACGGCGACGTGACATCGGCGATCCAGCAGGAGGCCTACGCCGCTCTGACCGGCAGCAAGAGCAGCGCGCAGGCGCTGAAGGACCTGCAGAGCGAGCTGCAGAAGTCCACGGCGCAGTGAGGAGCCGGCTCATGGCCGACATCAAGACTCCGCCCGGAACGGCGGTGGACGAACCCGGCAGGGCAGCCGACCGCCGTCCAGGGCAGCCCTTCCCCGAGGCGGGCCTCAGGCGAACGCGGACCAGGGCGACAGCGGGCTCGGGGCGGATGGCGACACTGCTGGTGTCCCCGACGCTCCTGGTCCTCTCGGTCGTCGTGCTCTATCCGACGATCATGGCGCTGAAGGAGTCGCTGTACGGGACCAAGGGGCTGGACCCGAAGACCGGCTTCATCCGCACCACCGAGCCCTTCGTGGGGCTGAGGAACTACACCGGCATCTTCGGCGCAGCCGGGGACCGGTTCTGGAACGCCTTCTGGAACACCACCTTCTTCACCGTCGTCACGGTGGGGCTGGAGACGCTGATCGGTGTGGCGATGGCCCTGATCATGCACAAGGCGTTCCGGGGCCGGGCCCTGGTACGAGCCGGCATCCTCGTGCCCTGGGCCGTCCCCACGGCCATCTCCGCCCTGCTGTGGCGCTGGATCTTCAACAGCAACGGCATTGCCAACGCCGTCATCGGTCACCAGATCCTGTGGACCACCGAAGGCTTCCACGCCAAGGTCGCGGTGATCATCGCCGAGGTGTGGAAGACCGCCCCCTTCATCGGACTGCTGGTCCTGGCCGGCCTCCAGGTGATCCCCAAGGAGGTCTACGAGGCGGCCCGGATCGACGGGGCGAGCGCCCTGGGCCAGTTCTGGCACATCACCCTGCCCCTGGTGAAACCCGCACTGCTGGTGGCGGTGCTGTTCCGGTGCCTGGATGCGCTGCGCATGTTCGACCTGCCGTACATCCTCGTCGGCGCACAGAAGAACTCGGTGGAAACCCTGTCCATGCTCGCGCAGAACGAGGCGTCCAACGTCCGCTTCGGACCGGCCTCCGCCTACGCGGTGCTCCTCTTCCTGTACGTCCTCCTCATCGCGCTCGCCTTCGTCCGCGTGCTCGGCGCCGACCTCGTCGGCGACGGCGGCGCCACAGGCAGAAGTGCGGGCAGGAGACGCCGACGTATCACGGCGCTGCGCCGTGCGGAGGTGACGGCATGACCATCACGGCGAAATGGCGGGGGCGGCTGCTGTACGTGGGCGTCGCCGCGGTGGTGGCCTACTGCCTGGCCCCGTTCTACTGGATGCTGGTCTCCAGCCTGCGGCGCACCTCGGACATCTTCGACACCTCGCTGCTTCCCTCCACGGTGTCGTTCGAGAACTACCGGGCGGTGTTCAGCCCGTCCCAGGGCTTCACGCGTGCGCTGCTCAACAGCCTGATCGTCGCCGGCATCACCACCGCACTGGCGCTGCTGCTGGCCACGTTCACCGCCTACGCGATGGCCCGGCTCGAGTTCCGGTTCAAGCGGCTGATCCTCACGTTGATCATCGCCACCTCGATGTTCCCGGTGGTGTCGATCGTGGTCCCGCTGCTGAAGCTGTTCACGGACATCGGCTGGATCAACACCTACCAGTCCATGATCGTGCCGAGCATGTCGTTCGCCCTGCCGCTGGCGGTGTGGAACCTGACCACGTTCTTCCGGCAGATGCCCGACGAGCTGGAGCACGCCGCCATGATCGACGGCTGCACCCGCGGCCAGGCCTTCCGCAAGATCATCATCCCCCTGGCGGCACCCGGCATCTTCACCACGGCGATCATCACCTTCATCGCCGCCTGGAACGAGTTCCTCATCGCCCTGTCGATGACGAACAAGCCCGCCATGCAGACGGCACCGGTCGCCATCTCCAAGTTCTCCGGCGCCACCCAGTTCGAGACCCCGTTCGGCAGCCAGATGGCAGCAGGAGTCCTGGTCACCATCCCTCTGGTGGTCATGGTGCTGCTCTTCCAGCGCCGGATCGTCGCCGGACTCACCGCCGGCGCAGCCAAGTAGACACCACACCGTCCCAGACTCTCGAAGGGCCCATTTCACGCCATGCCCCGCACCGCACCGTGGTGGCGCAGCGCCGTCATCTACCAGGTCTACATCCGCAGTTTCGCCGACGCGAACGGTGACGGCGTCGGCGACATCGCCGGCATCCGTTCCCGGCTGCCGTACCTCGCATCGCTCGGTGTCGACGCCATCTGGATCAACCCGTGGTACAAGTCGCCGATGGCGGACCACGGTTACGACGTGGCGGACTACCGCGCGATCGACCCGCTGTTCGGCACCGTGGCCGAGGCCGAGCAACTCATCGAGGAGGCGCACCGGCACGGGATCCGGGTCATCCCCGACGTCGTGCCCAACCACACCTCCGACCAGCACCCCTGGTTCGCGGCCGCCCTGGCGGCCGGACCCGGCAGCCCGGAACGTGAGCGGTACGTCTTCCGGCCCGGCCGCGGACCCGACGGCGCCGAAGCGCCCAACGACTGGGTCTCCTGCTTCGGCGGCCCGGCCTGGACCCGGCTGCCCGACGGCGAGTGGTATCTGCACCTGTTCGCACCGCAGCAACCCGACCTCAACTGGGAACACCCCGACGTGCAGGAGGAGTTCGAGTCGGTCCTGCGTTTCTGGTTCGGCCGGGGCGTGGACGGGTTCCGTATCGACGTCGCCCACGGGCTCGTCAAACACCCCGAACTGCCCGACCTGCCGCCTCGCCAGGACCCGGCGGTGCTCGGTCCCCTCGTCTCCCGGGATTCCGTGGACAAGCAGCCCCGGCAGCACGTCGATCACCCCCACTGGGACCGTGACGAGGTCCACGACATCTACCGCGCCTGGCGCAGGGTGGCCGACGAGTTCCCCGGCGACCGGTCGTTCGTCGCCGAGGCCTGGGCCGACACGCCCGAACGGCTCGCCGCGTACGTCCGTGCGGACGGCCTGCACACGGCATTCAACTTCGACTTCCTGATGTCCAGCTGGGACGCGAAGGACCTGCGCGCGGTCATCGACGACTCCCTCGCCATGCTCGGCGCCGTGGGCGCGCCCGCCACCTGGGTGCTGTCCAACCACGACGTCATGCGCCACCCGAGCCGCTACGGCCGCCGGAGGGTGAAGCGGTGGACCGCCAACGAGCCGTACCGTCCAGAGGGCCCTGCCGACCTGGAACTGGGCACCCGGCGAGCCCGCGCGGCCGCCCTGCTCATGCTCGCCCTGCCCGGCGGAGCCTACATCTACCAGGGTGAGGAGCTGGGCCTGCCGGAGGTCGAGGACCTGCCCGAGGACGTGCTCCAGGACCCCGTCTGGGAGCGGTCCGGACACACCGACCGGGGCCGCGACGGCTGCCGCGTGCCCATCCCGTGGTCCGGAAAGGCCGCACCGTACGGATTCAGCCCCGAGGATGCCGCGGCAGCGCCCTGGCTGCCGCAGCCCTCCGAGTGGGGCGAGCTGAGTGTGGAGGCCCAGACCGGGGACAGGACATCGATGCTGGAGCTGTACCGCAGCGCCCTGCGCCTGCGCCGTGAGCACCCCGCGCTCGGCGACGGCCCCCTCACCTGGCTGGACACCACCGGGGCAGTCCTCGCCTTCGTCCGCGACCCCGGCTTCGTCTGCGTGGTCAACCTCTCGGCCGAGGCGTACCGGTTGCCTGCCCACACCTCGGTCCTGCTGTCGAGCGGCCCCGTCGAGAACGGCCTGCTCGCGCCCGACCACGCGGCCTGGCTCACGGTGTAGGCGCACCCTGATGCCGTGGTCGTCCTCGGCGCGGCCGACAGGGAGAGTCGTGGCGCGGTGCCGGTACCCGGCGCAGCGCCGGAGAGTCAGACGCGGGTGACCGTGGTGAGTTCCGCCCGGGCTCGGGACGCCGCGCCGACGGCCACGGCGTCGCTGCCCAGGTGGGCGGGCAGCACCCGGATCGGCTGTCCGCTCACCGGGGGGTCGGCGGTCAGCGTGCGCCGGACCGACGGCTCCAGGAGCGCCCACGCCCGGCTGACGCCCCCGCCGATCACGAAGGTGGTGATGTCCAGCAGGCCCGCGGTGACGAGGATCGCGCGGGCCACGGCGGCGCCGGCCGTCTCGTACACGGCGCACGCGTCCGGGTCGCCGAGCGCCGCCGCCTCGGCGACCCGCCGGGCGGTGGCCCTGCGCCCGGTCCGCTCGGCGTAGCGGGCGGCGATCGACCGGCCGGACGCCAGGGTTTCCAGGTGGCCGCGGCCCCCGCAGGTGCACCGCAGGTCACCGAAGCCGGGCACATGGCCGATCTCGCCGGCCGCGCCGTGCGGACCGTCGTACAGCCCGCCGTCCAGCCACAGCGCGCCGCCGACTCCGGTGCCGAGGGTCATCCCGAACGCGTGCCGCTCGCCGGCGACCGCGCCCCGCGCGACCTCACCGCGCAGGAACGCGTTGACGTCGTTGTCCAGGTACGCCGGTACGCCCAGCGCCTCCTCGACCGTGGCCGTCACCGGGAAACCCGCCCAGTCACGGAAGGAGTCGCTGGCCACCAGGATCCACCCGGCCCTCGCGTCCACCACACCCGCCGCACCGACCCCGACGCCGAGCAGCCGCCCCGGTGTGCGGTCGAGGAGCAGGCGCAGGGTGTCGAGCGCGGCTGCCACCATCGCCGCTCCGCCGCCGTCCGCCGGGGTGGGCACGGCGAGCCGGTCGATCACGCCGAGGTCCGCTGTGCACAGCACCACCTCGGTGGCCGTCCCTCCGATGTCGACACCGGCGAGCACTTCGGGAGTCGCCGTCACGTGGTGGCCTCCGCTGCGAGGGCGGACCGGCGTCGGCGTTGCAGCACGGGGTCCGGCACGGGCACCGCGGCGATGAGCCGGCGTGTGTACTCCGTCTCCGGGCGCAGCAGCGTGGTCATGGTCGGCCCCTCCTCCTCGACGGCCCCGGCCCGCAGGACGACGACCCGCTGCGCGAACTCCTGCACCACGGCCAGGTCATGGGAGACGAACAGGCACGCGAAGCCCAGCTCGCCCTGCAACTCGGCGATCACCTCGAGCACCGTCCGCTGCACACTCACGTCCAGCGCGCTGGTCGGCTCGTCCGCCACCAGCAGCCGCGGCTGAAGGACCAGAGCCCGAGCGAGGCTCACCCGCTGCCGCTGCCCGCCGGACAGCTCGCGCGGCCCGCGTTTCGCCAACCCATCGGAGAGTCTTACGAGTTCGAGCGCCTCGGCGACCCGTGCCCGCCGCTGAGGAGCGGACATGCCCCGTTGGTGCACCCGCAGCGGCTCGGCCACGCACTCCGCGACGCTCATCCGTGCGTCCAGCGAGGCCACCGGATCCTGTAGCACCACGCCCACACCGGACAGCAGCGAGCGCCGCGGCCGCCCGCGTGTCCGGGCGAGGTCGCTGCCGAAGAGCGTCACCGAGCCGGAGTCCGGGCGGACGAGTCCCAGTGCGACCCGGGCCGCCGTCGACTTGCCGGAGGCGGACTCGCCGACGAGGCCGACCGTCTCGCCGGCGCGGACGGTGAGGGACACGTCCGTGAGCGCCTTGACGGTACGGTGCCCGCGGCCGAAGCGCACCGAGACGTCCCGGAGCTCCACGACCGGCGCCGAGCCGGCCGGCTCTTTCGCGGAACCGGCACGCTCCGGCTTTTCGGCGTATTTGGCCCGCTCCGGCTCGGCGACCGTCAGCCGCGGCACGGCGGCCAGCAGGTGCCTGGTGTACTCGTGCCCCGGCCGCAGCAGAACCTCCTCCACCGGCCCGGTCTCCACGACCTCGCCCTCCAGCATCACCGCGACCCGGTCGGCGAAGTCCGCGACCACCCCCATGTTGTGCGTGACCAGCAGCACGCCCGTGCCCGAGTCGGCGGCCGACGCCCGAAGCAGGTCCAGGATCTCGGCCTGCACGGTGACGTCCAGGGCGGTCGTCGGCTCGTCGGCGATCAGCAGGCCGGGCGAGTTGGCGATCGCCATGGCGATGACCACCCGCTGCCGCTGTCCGCCCGACAGCTGGAACGGAAACGCCGACGCCCGACGCTCCGGCTCCGCAACGCCGACCCTGCGCAGCAGTTCGACCGCCGCACGGGCGGCCTCGGCGCGGGACACCCGCCGGTGGTTCCGGACGACCTCCGCGATCTGCGCGCCGACCCGGCTCAGCGGATCCAGCGCGGTGGCCGGCTCCTGGAACACCATGGAGACCGTACGGCCACGCAGCCTGGCCAGCGCGGACTCGTCGGCGCCGACGACCTCGGTGCCGTCCACCGAGATCCGGCCCGACACACGGGCGTTCTGCGCAAGCAGCCCCGTCGCGGCGAGCGCCACGGTCGACTTCCCGGAGCCCGACTCGCCGACCAGCGCCAGTGTCTCGCCCGGCCGGACGCGCAGGGACACGTCCCGTACGGCGGGCACGTCGCCCGTGTCGGTCGAGAAGGTCACCGCGAGGTTCTCGATACTCAGGACGGTCATCCGCGCCCCCTCACGTCGAAGGCGTCGCGCAGCCCGTCGCCGATCGCGTTGAACGCACAGACCACGAGGATGATCGCGAGGCCCGGCGGAACGATCAGCCACCAGCGTCCGGAGTACGCGGCCGTCAGACCGGCCGACAGCATGCCGCCCCAGTCGGTCGACGGTGGCTGGACGCCCAGGCCGAGATAGGACACGTAGGCCACGAGCAGGATCGCGTCGGCGACCTGGAACGTCGCCGCGACCACGATCGTGGACACCGAGTTGGGCAGGATGTGCCGCCCGATCGCCCGGCCGTGGGTGCCGCCGATGGCGCGCAGCGTCAGGACGTAGTCCCTGCTCTTCAGCGTGAGCGTCTCCGCCCGCACCAGCCGGGACGGCACCAGCCACGACACCAGCCCGAGCACGACGATCAGGCCGAGCGTGTCCGGGGTGGTGATGGCGGAGACCACGAGCAGGATGAACAGCGCCGGGATGGCGATGCCCGCGTCGACGATCCGCATCATCACCGCGTCCAGCCAGCCGCCGGCGTAGCCCGCGACCGCGCCCCACACCGTGCCGACGACGGTGGCGAGGACCCCGGAGGCGAGCCCGACGAGCAGCGAGACCTTCCCGCCGTACATGAGCCGCCCGAACTCGTCGTGCCCGACGGCGTCCGTGCCCAGCAGCCGCGCGCCGCCCGGCGCGAGGTTGACCTGGGTCAGGTCGGTGTGCGTCTGGTCCGTCGGGTGGATCAGTGGGCCGACGAAGCAGAAGAGCAGGAAGAGCACCACCACCGCGAGTCCGGCGACGGCCGGCCTGTTGTGGGCGAACCGGCGCAGCGGCAGGCGGTAGCCCGCCACCGGCTCGAGGGCCGAAGAGGCCCGGAGTACGGCAGTCATGTCCGTTCCGCCTTCACTCGGGGGTCTACGATCCGCTGCACGACGTCGGCCAGCAGCGTGCCGATCACTGTGGCGACGGAGATGACGAGGACGCAGCCGAGCAGCACCGGATAGTCGGAGGACTGCGCGGCGCTCCAGAACAGCAGTCCCATGCCCGGATAGTTGAAGAGCTGTTCGACGACGAGGGCGCCGCCGAAGAGCACGGGCACGTAGTAACCGAGCATGGCGATCACGGGCGTCAGGGAGTTGCGGAAGACGTGCTTCCACAGGATTGCCGCCGGCCGGGAGCCGCCGGCGCGGGCGGTGCGTACGTAGTCCTCGGCGAGGTTCTCGAGCGTCGCGGCCCGCATGTACCGGCTGAACACGGCGACCATGGACGCGGCCCCGGTGAGCACCGGCAGGACGAGTGCCACCGGGTCCGCGAACACCTGGGACAGCGTGTCGCCCTGGGGCGCCTGCGAGGGGAACCAGCGCAGGGTCTGGGTGAACACCAGGATCAGCAGCAGCCCCAGGAAGTACACCGGCGTCGAGTACGCGACGAAGCCGAGCGCCGTGACGACGTGGTCGGCCGGCTTGTTGCGCCGCACCGCCTGCCACATCCCGAGCGGGATCGCCGGCGCCAGACCGGCCAGCGCGGACAGCACGGTCAGCACCAGGGTCTTCGGCAGACGCTGTTCGATGAGCCGGGAGACGGCGTCGTTGAGGGTGTACGAGGTACCGAGGTCGCCGTGCAGGAGGGTGCGCAGGTAGTAGACGTACTGGACGGGGAGCGGCCGGTCCAGGCCCTGTTCGTGGTTGAACGCGGCGATCTGCTGGGCCGTGGCCTGCGGGCCGAGGATCCCGCGTGCGGGCCCTCCGGGCAGGGCGTGCAGCAGGCAGAAGACCACGACCGTGACGATGAGGATCACGGCCAGAGCCTGCAGGAGCCGCCGGGCGAGGTACAGCGTGGTCTCCATGCTCAGCTGCTCCACTTCCACTGCGCCGGATGGAAGTTGGCGAGGGAGTCCTGGGAGAAGCCCCCGAGGCCCTTGCGGATGACGGAGATCTGGTAGACGGGCTCCGGCAGCCAGATCACCGGCAGGTCCCGGGCGAGGGCCGCGCTGTAGTCCTGGACCGCTCTGTTCGAACTCGACGTCGTGGACCGGGAGATGAGCCTGTCGACCTCGGGGCTGGAGTACGTGCCGAAGTTCGAGCCGCCCTTGGACTGAAACAGCGAGTCGCCGGTCGGGAACGCGGGGAAGTACCAGCTGCCCGCGGTCCCGAAGAAGGACAGCTGCCACGTGCAGATCGACTGCCCGGCGGTGCACTGCGGGGTCTGGGAGAGCACCGAGTTCACCGGCGCGGTCCTGATGGAGAACTTGATCCCGGTCTTCGCGAGCGAGGACTGGATGGCGCTCATCATGTTGTCGGTCACCGTCGATCCGGACTGCGACATCACCCGCATCGCGAACTCGGTGCCCCGGGCGACCCCCGCACCGCACTGCGTGGCGCCGGTACCGGGGTCCGTACAGGTCATGACCCCGCCCTGCTCGGTCCAGCCGTGGCCGGTGAGCAGTGCACGGGCGGCCGAGGTCGAGAACGGGTACGGGTTCTTCTTCTGCGCCGGTGAGACGAACACGGACGCCTGGCCCTGGGGGATCGGACCGTAGCCGGGCACCGCCGTGCCATTGAAGATCACCTTCGCCAGGCTGGTCTGGTCGATCGACCGCTGCACGGCCTGGCGGGCGTAGAGCTGCCTGAACACGGCGCCCATGGCCGGGTTGTTGAAGTTGTACGGCATGTACGTGATCGCCCAGCCGGACCACGGCTGCACCGAGTAACCCTGGGCGGTGAACCGATCCTTCTGATCGAGGTCCGTCGCCTCGATGTAGCCGTAGTCGACGGTTCCCGAGCGCAGCGCGTTCTTCTCGGCGTCCGCCGTGGTGAACGGGAGCAGGTTCACCGTCGGGATGCCGGGCTTCTCACCGCCGTCGTACGTCCTGTTGGCGGTCAGGACCACCTTGCCGGCGGTGGAGAAGGACCGGACCGCGTACGGGCCGCTGATGGTCCTCCACAGGGCGTCCTTCTCGTAACCGGCGATGTTCTTCGCCGCGTTGTTGAGGTACGTCCACACCTGCCTGGCGCCCGCGGCGGTGCGGTCGCCGTCGGACACCCGCGCCGAGGCGCCCGTCCTGTCCCAGGCATGCTGCGGCAGCGGGGTGATGCTGCTCAGCTCGTTGGCCAGCATCCACTGAGAGTTGTAGGTCCCGTCGAAGGTGAGGGTGAAGTGGCGGGCGTCCTGCGTCTTGAACGACGTCCAGTTGTCGGGCGCCTTGCCGGGGTTGTAGCCCGCCCACTCGGCCTTGTTCGCCTTGATGAGGTTGAACCAGAACTCGACGTCCCGTGACGTGACGGGTTTGCCGTCGCTCCAGTGCCGGTCGCCCAGTGTGATCCGCACGCTCTTGCCGTCGGCGGCGAAGTCGGCGGCGGTGGCGACGGAACCGGCCTTGTTCCAGGCGATCCGGCCGGTGGAGCCGTCGTAGGCGACGAGCGGTTCCCACAACGTGTTCGCGATGGAGATGTTGTTGGTGTTCAGATGCGCGGCGGTGCCGATCGGGAGGATCCAGTTCGGGGTGAAGTTCGCGGGCAGCGCGTAGTCGATCGAGTCACGGGATGCGGACGACGTTCCGCTCGTCCCGGAACAGCCCGCGAGCAGCAGCGTGCCCGCGGACAGTGCGGAGGCGAGGAGCCTCGTGCGAGCAGGGGACATGGTTCACCTCGGGGGAGTGGGAGGGGCCGGAGGTGGGCGGGAAGCCAGTCAACGACCGTCATGCCCGAAGAAACAGACGCACTGCTGTAAAAAGCCTGTTACTGCTGTTCTGGGAAAAGTGAAGCGGGGCGGTCGCGGGCATACGCTCGATGCCTCGACCGTCGATGCCGGAAGTGGTTTCGCCCATGACCGAAAAAAGTCCGCCGCGCAGGAAACACACCTCGGGAGTCTCGTCGTTGGCCGAGCGAGTGCTCGAACTCCTCGCCTCCGGGCAGGCGTCGACGCGTACGGAGCTCGCGGGACTGCTCGCAGCCGCCCCGTCGACGATCTCGTTCACGGTGAGCCAGCTGCTGGCCCTCGGACTGGTCGCCGAAGAGGGCACGGTGACCTCGACCGGTGGGCGGCCGCGCAAGGCCCTGCGTCTCGGCGGCAGCGACGGCTTCGCGGTGGCGGCCGAACTCGGCGGCAGACACGCCCACATCGGGGTGGTGCTGGCCGGCGGCGGGCTCACCGACGTGTCCACCGTGCCGTTCGCGACGGACGAAGGCCCCGAGGCCGCACTGCCCGGACTCGCCGCGACTCTGGAGACGCTCGCCGAGCAGCACGGCCGGCACGTGCTGAAAGGCGTCGGCCTCTCGCTCCCCGGGCCGGTCGACCTCGCCTCCGGTGTCGTCACGCTCCCGTCCCGGATGCCCGGCTGGAACCGCTTCCCCGTCCGCGCCTGGCTCGAGGACCGCTTCGGCGTCCCCGCCGCCATCGAGAACGACGCCAACTGCATGGCCGTCGGCGAGCACATCGTGCAGCCGGCCGAGCGCCGGCAGTCGATCATGGTGAAAGCCGGTACGGCGATCGGGGCGGGCGTCATCGCCGACGGGCGGCTCTACCGTGGAGGCTCGGGCGTCGCCGGTGAGATCACTCACGTCCGGGTCGAGGCCGCCCACGACATACCCTGCTCCTGCGGCAACACCGGCTGTCTGGAGACCGTGGCCTCGGGCGCGGCGCTCGTCCGGATCTTGCGCGAGCGGGGTCTGGGGGTGACGTCCACCGAGGACGTCGTACGGCTTGCCTCGGACGCCGACCCCGAAACCACGCGTGCGGTCCGGCAGGCCGGGCGCTACCTCGGCATGGTGCTGGCCGCCAACGTCAACTTCTTCAACCCGGACGCGGTGTATCTCGGCGGGATCCTGTCCACGCTCGAGCCCTTCGTCGCCGCCGTACGGAGCCAGTTGTACGAGGGCTGCCATCCGCTGGTGACCGAGCACCTGGCGATCGAGAGGGCGAGTCTCGGCGCCGACGCGGGGCTGGTCGGCGCGGGCCAGTTCGCGCTGCAACGGGCGCTCGCCGAGGCATTGCGCGCGGTCACCGGCAACCACCACCCCTGACACCGGGCACGGGCAGCCGCCTTCGGAGGGCCCCGGCCACCACCCCCAGTCAACTCACGGAGAAGCCATGTCAGCACCCCGTCCCGTGATCGCCGTCGCCGGTCTCGGCATCGAGTCGTCCACCTTCTCCCCGGCCCGCACCGAGGCCGCCGCCTTCCACCCGGAGCGCGGCGCCGAAGTCCTCACCCGCTACCCGTTCCTGGCGCCCGGAAAGCCGCTGCGCGCCGCCGCCGACTGGCGCGGGGTCCTGGTCGGCAAGGCCCTGCCCGGCGGCACGGTGACGGCATCCGCGTACGCCGACCTGTCCGGCGAACTCATCGCGAGACTAGGTGAGTTGGGGCCGATCGACGGCCTCTGGTACGACATCCACGGCGCGATGACCGTCGAAGGCCTGGACGACGCGGAGGCGGAACTGCTGGCCCGCATCCGCGAGACCGTCGGCCCGGACGTGATCGTCTCGGCCTCCATGGACCTGCACGGCAACGTCTCCCGCGCCCTGGTCCACCTCACTGACCTGATCACCTGCTACCGCACGGCCCCGCACGAGGACGCCATGGAGACCAAGGAGCGCGCCGCCCGCAACCTCGTCGGCCAGTTGGCGGGCGGCGGACCCCGCCCTGTGAAGGCGTGGATCCCGGTGCCGGTACTGCTGGCAGGCGAGCAGACCTCGACCCGGATCGAGCCCGCCAAGAGCGTGTATGCGGCCGTCGAGGAGGTGGCGGCCGCCGAGGGGGTGACGGACGCGGCGATCTGGGTCGGCTACGCGTGGGCGGACGAACCGCGCAACCGGGCTGCCGTGGTGGTCACCGGTCCCGACGAGGCCGCCGTCACCGCCGGCGCCGAGCGTCTGGCCCACGGCTTCTGGGACGCGCGGCACGCATTCGCCTTCGTCGCCCCCACCGGCGCCCTGGACGACTGCCTCGACGAGGCACTCGCCTCCCTGGCGCGGCCCTACTTCGTCAGCGACACCGGCGACAACCCGACGGCCGGTGGCGCGGGCGACGTGACGTGGGGGCTTCGCCAGGTGTTGGCCCGCCCGGAGTTCCAGGACCCGTCCGGCCCGACCGTGCTGTACGCCTCGCTGCCGGGTCCGGCCGCGGTCGACAGGGCTGTGCGGGCGGGCGTCGGCGCCACGGTCACCGTCACCGCGGGCGCGGAGGTCGACGACCGGCACGCCGGGCCGCTCACCATGACCGGCGTGGTGCACGCGGTACGGCACGGTGACCGGGACGCACAGACGGAGGTCGTGCTGCGGGTCGGCAGCATCTACGTGATCCTGACCCGGCTCCGCAAGCCGTACCACCACGAACACGACTTCACCGACCTCGAGTTGAACCCGCGTACGGCCGATATCGTCATCGTCAAGATCGGCTACCTGGAACCGGAGCTCTTCGCCATGGCCGCCGGCTGGAAGATGGCACTCACGCCGGGCGGCGTCGACCAGGACCTGCTGCGACTCCGCCACCACCGCATCCGTCGGCCGATGTTCCCCTTCGACCCGAAGATGCCCGCCCCGGACCTCACGGCCCGGATCGTCGCCTCCTCGAACGGGCCGCTCACCGGGCCCGAGGAGTGAGACGGTGTCGGTCGCATGAACCAGAACCGCTGCTGCACGGCCTGTCAGTAGGCGGAGTTGACGTTGTCGATGGAGCCGTAGCGGTGGGCGGCGTAGTTGGCCGCTGCGGTGATGTTGGCCACGGGGTCGGTGACGCTGTGGGCGGTGCCGGCGACGTGGTACGCGTTGAAGGTGGGGTCGATGACCTGGAGGAGGCCCTTGGAGGGAGTGCCGTTCTGGGCGTTGACGTCCCAGTTGTTCTGGGCGTTGGGGTTGCCGCCGGACTCGCGCATGATGTTGCGGCGGACGCCTTCGTAGCTGCCGGGGATGCCCTTGGCCTTCATGATGTCGAGGGACTGCTTGATCCACCCGTCGAGGGTGTTGGCGTAGCCGGCGCCGGCCTTGGGGGTGGTGTGGCTGTCGTTGGTGGAGGCGGTGGCCACGGCGGAGGTGCTCACGTGGGTCGCTTCGGCGGCCTGTGCGGAGGCGGGCATCAGGGTGAGGGCGGCGGCTGCGGCGCCGGTGGTGGCGATGCCGGTGAGGGTGAGGGTGCGCAGGCGGGCGATGCGGTGGGTGCGGGTGCTCATGGCCATGGGGAAGAGGTTCTCCTGTGGGGGGTGTCGGGGGGTGCCGGCCGGGCCGGTGTGGGGCGGCGCGGTGGCGTTGGGGCGGGGCCCCGTGCTGCGGGGCGGAGCGGGCGTGTGCGGCGATGTCCGTCCGGTCCGTCTCGTGGCTCCCGGCAACGACAGCCATGGTGAGCGGCGGGCGGGGTGGAGCGCAATGATGTGACGTACTACCCGGTTACGGAGTAATGCCCGAAATATTCCTATCTGTGCGCTTTTCGCGCTGTTCGGGGGCGGTGTCGTTCTACGATCCGGGATAGGACGTGACCTGCGTCCTGTGGGTGGCGTCACGCCGTCGGGGCCCACATCCTCGAAGATCTCTAGCCGCAGTCGAAGAGATGGGGCAGGCCGGACCGGTATCTGATCTCGTCGAGCCGGTGGAGCAACGCCAGCTCCGGTGGACGGTAGAGCCGCCGGATCCGGCAGCGGGGTGCTGTCGAGCCGTCCGCGTCCAGCAGGGCGTTGACTGCTTGCCGCGCCGACTCGTTGGCGCCCTCCATCGTCGCGAGATCGATGTCGGTGGCAACGTAGTCTCCGGCCAGGAACAGGTTCGGCACCGCAGTGCGGCTCGACGGCCGGTCGTACCAGGTGCCCACGGGGTGGATGAGCAGCTGCTCACGGTTGGACGGTGAAGGCCCACCGAGGCCGGTCACCGCCGGGTCCATGAACCACGAGTGCAGGTCCGTGTCGGTGAGCACGCGCTGCCCGGCACCGTTCAGTCCCGCCTTGAGCTGTGCCCAGACCTCCTGGCGAACCTCGTCCGGCGTGCACTTGACCCCGGGCTTTCCGTAGAGAATTCCCGGCTTGTCCCATGCCGAGACGTCCACGGAGAGACAGTCGGCCACCTCTCCGTCCCCGTAGGTGGAGTGGAAGTCACGCCCCTTCCAGAACTGCGCCTGGCTGACCGAGGTGAGTGCCCACGGCGAGTCCACGTGGATCACGTGCCCATGCACCAGGGGCATGCGGGTACGCAGGTAGAACTGCACGCCGACCATCCAGGCCGTCCTGAGCCGGTCGCAGCGCTCCAGCTGGGGGTCGGCGGCGCGAAGATCCACGCCCCAGGCGGCCCGGGCGTCCTGGACGGGCATGGCGCTGATGTAGTGGTCGGCGACCGCGGTACGGGACGCCGGGCCTCTCGTGGACCTCACCTGGACGCCGGTGATCCTGCCACCGTCGTAGACGAACTCCTCGACTTCGGTGGCGAACTCGAACTCGACACCGAGGCCGCGGAGATGATCCTCCCAGGGGGTGATCCATGCCTCGCTGGTCGGCGCGTTGAGCACCCGGTCGATCTCACCGTCGTTGCCGCGACCGAGCAGGTTGTAGATGAACGCCTGGATGAGGCGGCCGACGGTGCGCGTGCTCGCCACCTCGGCCCGGACGGCGACAAGGTCCCGGGTGATCCCGACGCCGAGCAGCTGCTGATACTCCCGGGACATGGCGTCGGCTCGGATGAATTCCCACCACGGCACCCTCTCCCACTGCTCGATCCGTCGGAGCTCGCAGCTGGTGATGTGGACGAGCAGACGGCCGAGGAAGTGGACGATCTCGGAGGGCGGCAGGTTCAGCGCGGTGTCCAGAAGTCCGGCCACACTTTCCACCAGGGCGCTGGGAAGGAGTGACTCCGGAACCGGTAACGACAACAGCGTACGGACCGGAAACCGTAGGTTCGGACGGCCGCAGTCACGGGCTACGAGGCACTCGGTGGCGTTCACCAGATTTCCGTGGACGCTGCCCGACTTGTTCGGATACGGGATGCGGCGCAGCGTGTCCGGAAGGTTGCGATAGAACCCCGGGAAGAAGCGGAAGCCGTGCTCGCCGGGCAACGGGAGACGCCCACCGGTGCCGGTGCCCGGCACGTCCATGCTCCGGGCCTTGCCGCCCGGCGTGTCGTTGCGCTCGTACACCGTGACGCGGTAACCGCGTTCGGCGAGTTCGTGTGCCGCGGTCAGCCCCGCGACGCCGCCGCCCAGCACGGCCACGGACCCGAGACCAGGGCTCATGGACACAGCGATGCTCCTTCCCGTCATGGTTGTGGTCGTGCTCATGGGCGCGTCCGCCGGGACGCCGGACGCGCATGCATCACTGAACGCCTTGTCGGTCTTTGGCCGGTAGACGGGTCCGGGCCCGGCGGCGAGCCGGAGGCGGTCAGTGAGGGTCCCTGACGTACAGCTCGACCGGGTTGAGAGGGCTGGGGCCGGGCGAAGATGTCACCATGCGAGCCAGTGAGCCGCGGCCGCCCGCTCGAGGACGTCGCCCATGCCGGACGGCGCCCGCCGGCGGCAGGCGCTGTCAGCCCGCCGGCGACGGTACGCGCGCTCAGCCGCGGCGCACGCTTCGTCCAACTGCCGCCGGTCGCACCGCGGCGCTTGCGCGAAGACCTCACCTGTCGCGGGGTTGACGACGTCGAAGGCCGCGCCGGAGCCGGTATCCGCCCGACCGTCGATGGTCATCGCATGACTGTCCACGTACATGTCCTCCCGCAGCCGACCGACGTCGCACACCAGGCGCGCGGGTCCACATCACCAGCCGCACGGTCTTGCCGAAAAGAGCGCGCTCCAGCCAATCCCCTCGCACGGCACGGGCTGGGCGGTCGCCGAGGGCGACGTACGGTTCCTTGTCGTCCTCGCCGTCCCAGCCGCGTCCGATGCAGACGGAGCCGTGGCGGCGGCCCTCGGGTGACCCCGGCTGGGGCACAGCGGTTCAGGTCGGCTGTACGAGGCCCGTGTCGTAGGCGAAGATCACGGCCTGGACGCGGTCGCGGGCGTCGATCTTGGTGAGGATGCGGTTGATGTGGGACTTGACGGTCGATTCGGCGAGGTGGAGGCGTTCGGCGATCTCACCGTCGGTCCAGCCGCCGGCGACGTCGGTGAGGACCTGGCGTTCCCGGTCGGTGAGGTCGGTGAGGTCGGTGAGGTCGGTGAGGTCGGTGAGGTCGGCGAGGCGGCGCTGCTGCTCGGGGGAGTGGCCGGGCAGGCGGTCGCTGAAGGCGTCGATGAGTTTGCGGGTGAGGCCGGGGGAGATGACCGCGTCTCCGGCTGCCACCGCGCGGACACCGGCGACGAGTTCCTCGGGCAGGGCGTCCTTGAGCAGGAAGCCGCTGGCGCCGGCACGCAGGGCGTCGTAGGCGTATTCGTCGAGGTCGAAGGTGGTCAGGACGAGGATGCGGGAGCGGCCGCCGGACTCGATGATGCGGCGGGTGGCCTCGATGCCGTCCATGCCGGGCATGCGGACGTCCATCAGGACGACGTCGAGGCGCAGTCCGGCGGTCATACGGACCGCTTCGCTGCCGCCCGCGGCCTCGCCGACGACCATCATGTCGGGGTGCTGTTCCATGAGCATGCTGAAGCCCATTGCGCTGCAGGGCCTGGTCGTCGACGATCAGGACGGTGGTCATGCGGGGTTCTTCTCCGGGGGGTTGGCGGGTCGGGTGGGGAGGGGGGCGCGGACGGTCCAGCCGCCCTGGGCGTTGGGGCCGGCGGTGAGGTTGCCCTGGTAGAGAGCGGCGCGTTCGCGCATGCCCGGCAGGCCCCGGCCGCCGCCGGTTGAGGGACGGCGTGATGTCGGGTTGCGGGACTGGCCCGGTGTCCTCGACGGCGACGCGCACGGCATCGGGGTCGGCTGTGAGGGACACGCGGATCGATGTGTCGGAGGCGGCGTACTTGACGGCGTTGGCCAAGGCCTCCTGGACGATGCGGTGGACGGAGAGCTGGAGACCTGGGGGCAGACCGGTGAGGTCGCCCTGGGTCTCGAAGGTGACGCCGGGACCGGCGCTGCGGATCCGCTCCGGGAGAGGGCCGAGGTCGGCGAGGCCGGGCTGCGGGGCGAGCGGCGCGTCGTGTGCTCGGTCGGCGTCCTTGCCGTTGTCGCCGTCGTCGCCGATGACGGCGAGGAGGCCGCGCGCAGTTCGGCCAGGGCGTCGCGGCCGCTGTCGCTGATGATGCGGAGCGTTTGGGCGCCGCGTTCGGGTTTGCTCTCGGTGAGTCCGGCGGCGCCGTCGGCGAGGCCGACGATGACGGCGAGGGTGTGGCCGAGGACGGGCTTCACGGCCTGCGGTGTCACGAGCTCGCCCACCCGCCGCGATCAGCGAGGGATGCTGACGAGCACGTGGCCGCGTGCACCGGCGCCGCCCCGGAAGCCGCCGACCACCGGCCGGACGGCTGTCCTGCCGTCGGGACCATGGAGACGACAGGGGCGAGCTGCAACTCGCCGACGCTGTCGAGTTGAGGGCCGGTGCCATGACCCATCGGACCGCCCGGCGGAGGAGGCGCACCACGCAGCGGTCCGGCCCGTCGGCGTAGGCGACCAACCCGTGGTACGGACGCCGCGCGAGCGCCTCCGGCGTCCGCACGCTGGGCAGACCGAGGCGAGGGTCGGCCTCGGCCGTGTACCGCAGGATGACGTCCGTGATGGGCAGTCGGCCGGCCTCCCGTGTCTCCTCGTTCACCGCCGCGTGGGCGCGAGGGCGATTCATGCGGCGGCAGGGGTAGCGGGTCGAGCAGCGCAGAGCGGCCTGCGGGCCAGGGGAGGCCCATGAGGCTGTGGAACAGACGGCGCAGGAGCGTAAGCGACCCTCCCGGTGCCGAACTGGTCTGACACGAGAACCCCCGTGTGGCGGCCGGATCCAGCCATTCCTTCCCGGGAACCCGTGCCAAGTCGCTCGGATGATCTCTACGGTTGTTCTCGTCCGCAGGTGAGAAGCGACCGGAACGTGGGGGAGAACGGTGGAAGCCGAGATGATGGCTCTGGCGGCCATGTGCGCCAGCAGCCTCACGGGACTGGCCCTGCAGGAGCTGTGGACATGGGGCAAGAAGCGGTTTGCCGTGTTCCTTGGCCGAGGCGCTCCCGCCGGGCAAGCGGCTGCGGAAGAGGAGCTGGAACGCCTGCGGCGTCAGCTGCTCGACGCCCGCCGCACCGGTGACGAGGACGCGGAGGCGACCGTGGAAGAGGCGTGGACGCAACTCTTCCAGAGCCGCCTTGCCGAGCGGCCCGAAATCGCCGAACGGATGCGGGTGATCGTAGGAGAGGTGGTCGAGCGGAGCCCCGCGCCTGTCGCGTTCGCCAACATCCTCCACTACGTCAACAACTCCGTCGTGCTCCAGGCGATGAACGACTACTGGGCACAGTGCACTGCGGCGAGCAAAATGACGACGATGTTCCTGTGCGGTATGCCGGGAGTGGGCAAGCGCACCACGGCTCGCCACTGGCGGCAGTCCCAGCAGGACACCCTGCCCAAGGGTCTCCTCCACGCCGACCTGGCCCCGGACGAGCGGGGACGCCCCGCCGACCTGGCAGCAATCCTGGAGCGCTGGCTGGACCAGCTGGGCGCCCCCCGAGAAGACCGCCCCGCAGACCTCGAGCAGAAGGCGGCGGAAGTCCGACGACAGCTGCGCGGCCGGCCCATGGTCGTCCTGCTCGAAAACGTCACCAGACTCGCCCAAGTCCGCCCTCTGCACCCGGATTCACCCCAATGCGTCCTCCTGATGACCGGCCAGCAGGTGCCGGCAGGACTTGGGACGCTGCTGGATTTCGAAGCTGTCGAGGTCGAGCCCCTGAAGGACGAACATGCCCTCGAACTGCTCGTGAAGGTCAGCCGCAGTACCGAGCACCGCGAGCGGCTTCAGCCCCTCGTCCGTCAGTTGGGCGGCCTGCCGCTGGCCGTGCGCCTGATCGCCGGGCAGCTGAAGTCACCGGTACCGGGAGCCCTGGAGGACATCACCGCCCTCCTCGCCGACCGAGCCTCGCGACAGGAGCTGCTGACCGTGGACGACGCACACGACCTGCCCAGGGCACTTGACATCAGTTACGGATATCTCGTCCCGCAAGCGGCCCAGCTCTACCGGTGCCTCGGCATCCTGCCCCGCGTGGACTTCCAGATGGACACCGTGTACGCGCTCACCCCGGACGGGGAGCCTGCTGCGGCGCGGCGCGCTCTCCAGGCGCTGATCTCGGCGCGGCTGGTGGAGCGTGGGGGCGTGGACACCTACCGCCTGCACCCACTTGTCCACGACCATGCCGCGACCGTCGCGGAACAGCAGGAGACCGAGACCGAGCGCAACGCCGTACGCGACCGCATCGTTCGCTATTACCTTCGTACGGCCGAGTCCGGCGAGGCGACGCTGTCCTCTCGCTGGCGGCACGACCCGATGAACGTGTATGCACGCGGCGCGCGCCCGACGGCCGAACGGGAGACGTACACGGAACGGGAACTCGGCCGGCGGCGCGCGGGACTCCTCACCGCTGTGCACCTCGCCCACGACAGCGGGCTGCACATGGAGGCATGGCGGCTGTGCCAGGGTCTGTGGACCTTTTACCTGCGCACCGCGAGTCACGCGGAGTGGATCGAAACCCACGAGGTCGGTCTCGCCTCGGCCCAGGCGTGCGGGGACCGGCTGGCGGTGGTGCGCATGCACTACCAACTGGGCTTTGCGCACCTGGACCGCTGGAGCGTCGAGGAGGACGACCCGCGCCGGGCGCGCAGCCATCTCGAGGCGGCGCTCGACCTCGTTCGTCCCGGAACGCCTGACCGGAGCGACGGGGAGTGGCGTACGGAGTCCAGCGCGTTGGAGGGTCTGGGCCTCCTGGAACACAAGCTCAAGCGCCCGCAGCACGCCCTCGCATGCTACGACCAGGCCGAGGCCGCGCTCGACGGGGTCGACCATCCTCGCGGCCTCGCCCTGCTCGCGTACCACCGGGCTGCCGCGTACACGGCGTTGCGCCGTCACGACGATGCCGAGCGGGCCTTGGAGGAAGCGCGTGAGGGCTTCAAGAGGCTCGGCGAGGGCAAGGACATCGCCCTCAACATCGGCAAATCCTGGGTGCGGTATGCGCAGGACCGGCAAGCCTGTGGCCGGACCGACCATGCCGTTGGGGCCTTGGATTCGGCGATCGCCGAATTGGCGAAGGCCGACTCCGCGTACGCCCTCGCGGTCGCTCACCTCCTCCGGGGCGACATGCACCGGGACCTGGGCGACGAGGGCCGGGCGGTCGCCGATTGGGAGTGTGCGCGGGAGTTGTTCACGGCCGTCCGCAGCAACCGGGCGGACGAGGCGCGAGAACGGCTGGCCGGCTCAGCCGACGGGGACGAACTCCACTAGGGCCGGCGCGAGCCGGTGGCCTGCGCGGACTGTGATCCGGATCGAGTCCCGTGGGCGGTCTCGCACGGGGCACATCCGTGCCCAGGCGTGAATGGCCGACGCGGCGAGGGCGAACGACGCCCAAGCAGGACGGTCGACCCAGCGCGCGCGAAGTCGCGTGTCGTCGTCGAACAGCACGGTGCAGCCCTGGTCGGCCTCTTCGACTGCGATCAGACCGCACCCCGGGAAGCGAGCGGTGAAGTGGGACCACTTCACCGCGTCCGGCTCCGGATACCTCTCGCGCGGAAGCAGGAGCACATCGGCTGACCGGGGCCAACGGAGGTCGGGGTCGTCCGGGTCCGCGGCGAGATGGGCATCGCTGAGATGGCTCCTCCACGAGCGCTGGAGAGCACCGGGAAAGCGTTCCAGGGAGACGCTCGGTCCCAGGCTGCTGTCGCTCACCGTCGCGGAGACCAGCTTGGCATGCAGATGGGGAAGCCGACGACCGTGCGTGGACGGGGCGGACGGAATGGGTACCGCTCGGGTTGTCGCGGGATGCGATGGCTCCGGCAGCTGCAGCCAGGAGTAGAGAAGCCGGCGAATGAGGGCAGCGGACTTGCCGGGTTCCGATGTCACGCTCCGTCTCAGCCCGGCCAGCTTCGGGTCGTTGTGCTGGGTTTCGGCGGCGTGCGCAAGCTGGGCGGGGAGCGGTTGCGTTCGAGAAAGCCGGGGGACGAGTTCACCCAGTCGCTGCATGGGGGATCCGGGAGCAACGACGGAATCCCGGAAAGCGCCGAGAATGCAGGGAATTCCGAGTGCGACTCCGTACATGGTCAATGATCCATGGTCGCCTATCAGGAAATCAGCCGCGCACAGTGCGGATTTCCATACTTCCGTTTCGGGAGGTGGGAGGATGAGTCCTGCATCGATGAGCGGAGCCAGCCAGGTGCGCACTTGCCAAGCGCCATGTCCGTACCAGGCGTTGGGGTGTACGGCCGCCAATACGCGGAACTCGTCGGCGGGTAGCTCCGCGAGTGCTCGTCGCAACACGTCGGCCTGTGGTGAACCCAGGACGGAGCCTTTGCCCCAGGTCGAGGAGACGACCACCAGGCGCTGGCCGGGTAGCAGTCCGAGAGCCTGCTGATACGTCGAGCGGAAGGCGAGACCTGCGTTCAACTGGTCGAGACACGGGTCGCCTGCGACGTGGGCAACAGGCAGAGCCTGAGGGCAGCCGTCGGCAAGCCGATCGAGCTGTTCCGCATGGGACAACACGAGTGCCGAGGGAATCAGTCGCCCATCATGCACAAGCCATTCGTCCGTCAGGCCAAAGGCTCCCGGCTCCCGGCTCCCGGCTCCCGGCTCCCGGCGCAATTTTTTATTGTAGCCAGCTCCGTGGGGTGTACATATCAGCGGGAACCCTATCTTGTGGAGGTCTCCGCCCCGACTTGTGGCAACGGCAATATCGAAAGGGTGAGACACTGCCTCGTTCCACGGAAGGTGGAGCATGCCCCGCGAGGTAAGGAAGTCCCTCGTCCCTTCGTCGAGCGCAGACGAATCAGTGCATGAAAAGAACACCTGTACCCGCTCGTCACTCTCGAAGACAGACAGCAGATCCAACAACCGCGTGGCAGAGGTGACGTTGTGCACGACTCCCAGAACGCTGCGCTCAGCGAGTACCGTGCTCCAACGCCGCCCGTCACCGCGCAACGCAACTGGCAGCCGCCCTGCCTCGCCCACGCGCGCACCTCACATGATCGTCCAGCCCGTCGGGTTACACGATAGCCATGAGGAGTTCGTGGCACCGTTGCTCGGCAGTGTGCAGTCGA
Organism: Streptomyces cellostaticus; assembly: GCF_001513965.1. Lineage (GTDB taxonomy): Bacteria > Actinomycetota > Actinomycetes > Streptomycetales > Streptomycetaceae > Streptomyces > Streptomyces cellostaticus. The sequence goes on from NZ_KQ948022.1 coordinate 231,135, forward strand.
CGGTTTTACGCGGAGGAAGGACCCGGCCGACCGGGACCCCGACGAGCACCTCGCACACGGCAGCACGCAGTCCGCTGAATGCCCCGAGCCCCCGAAGCAACGAAGCACCACTAGGCCCCCGCCGAGCGGCGACCCAGGACGGGCTCGGCCAGCAGCCTTGCCGTCCAGCAGAGGGTTTGGCCGTGCTGGGCGAAGAGTTCGTCGCGTGAGTCGAAGTGGCCGAGGTCCGCCAGGACGTGGGCCGAGAGGTCGCACCCGGCGCCGGTGGCCGGGCAGACCGTCACGCCGTCCCAGTCGATCGCTGTCCTGGACAACGCCTCGAAGAGCGTCTCCGTGCCTGCGTTGGTGAAGCCACCACCGTGCCCCTCGCTCAACTCGTCCAGATCACCGAAGAGTTCCGAGACGGTCAACCAGGGCGCGGTGGGGTGGTCGGTCCGCGAGAGACCCTCGAGGCGGAATTCCGGCCAGGCGAGCACAACCTGGTGCGGGACGATCCGACGCAGGCGAGGGAAACGCGGGTACCAGAACGCCCCGTCCACCAGCAGGCCACGCACCCGAGTGGCCACCCCGGATGCCCGCGCGACGGACTCCAGGACGGCCAGCCGCTGGCTGCACGAGCCGCGGCCGCGGCGAAGCACCTCCGATACGGGCCGCTCGTCCTGCACCGAGTACACCGGCTGCACAGCTGCGGAGATGTATCGGTGGGCCTGACGCAGGGCCGCTGTCCGGTGGGCGGGACCTGAGGTGTCTGCCGAGCCCGCCGTCATGTCGATCCGTTGGAGCAGCGACGCAACATTCGGATGCTGCCAGTCGAGGATCTGCGTCTGGGCCGTGCTCCCTGCCGCCGTCGCCCGGCCGGCCGTGCCCGTGCGGACACGGCCTTGCGGTGCGAGAAGCGAGCTCGTCATGACCGTGGTCCTCTCGTCCAGCGCTCTCCGGTGGCACGACGTATCGTGACAGAGGATTTGAACGCGTTCAACCGTGGGCCGCTCGGCCGCGAAGCAAAAAGGCGCGCTCCGGAATCGGCCCGTCCCTAGCATGTCGTGGCATGACACATACGCCTCGTCGTCCCGACGTGCCCGAGAAGCCCTCCCTCGACGGGCTGGAAGAGAAGTGGTCGCGGCGCTGGGATGAGACCGGCGTATACGCCTTCGACCGGAGCCGGCCACGCCGGGAGGTCTTCTCCATCGACACTCCGCCGCCCACGGTCAGCGGCTCGCTGCACGTCGGCCACGTCTTCTCGTACACCCATACCGACGCCGTCGCCCGCTACCAACGGATGCGCGGCAAGGCCGTCTTCTATCCCATGGGGTGGGACGACAACGGCTTGCCCACCGAGCGGCGGGTGCAGAACTACTTCGGGGTGCGCTGCGACCCCTCGCTGCCCTACGACCCGGACTTCGCCCCACCCGAGTCCCCCGGGGCGCAGCAGATCGCGGTCTCCCGGCGCAATTTCATCGAGCTGTGCGAGCGGCTCACGACGGAGGACGAGCAGGCCTTCGAAGAGCTGTGGCGCAGGCTCGGTCTCTCGGTGGACTGGTCGATGACCTACCGGACCATCGACGACGCGGCGCGTGCCACCGCCCAGCGGGCTTTCCTGCGCAACCTGGCCCGCGGCGAGGCGTACCTCGCCGAGGCCCCCACCCTGTGGGACGTCACCTTCCGCACTGCTGTCGCCCAAGCCGAGCTGGAGGACCGGGAACGTCCTGGCGCCCACCACCATCTGGTGTTCCGCGCCCCGGACGGGCAGCAACTGGAGATCGCCACGACCCGCCCCGAGCTGCTCCCGGCCTGTGTCGCGCTGGTCGCCCACCCGGATGACGAGCGCTACCAGGTCCATTTCGGGCAGGCTGCCGCCAGCCCGCTCTTCGGCGTCCAGGTGCCGGTGGTGGCGCACCGGCTGGCCGACCCGGAAAAGGGCACGGGCTTGGCCATGGTGTGCACCTTCGGCGACACCACCGATGTGGTGTGGTGGCGTGAGCTGCGGCTGGCCACCCGGCCGGTGATCGGCTGGGACGGGCGGTTCCTGCCCGAGCCTCCGCCCGGCCTGGACGGCGATGCGGCCCGCGCGGCGTACGCGCTGCTGGCAGGAGCCACCCCCCACACCGCTCGGGAGCGAGTCGTCTCGCTGCTGCGGGAACGCGGTGAGCTGCTGGGCGAGCCCAGGCCCCTCGTGCACGCCGTGAAGTTCTACGAGAAGGGCGACAAGCCCTTGGAAATCGTCACCACCCGGCAGTGGTACCTCCGCAACGGCGGCCGGGACGAACAACTGTGCGGTCGGCTGCTGGAGCGCGGCGCGGACCTGGTGTGGCATCCCCCGCACATGAAGACCAGGTACGACAGCTGGGTGGGCGGCCTCAACGGCGACTGGCTGGTGAGCCGGCAGCGGTACTTCGGTGTGCCGGTTCCGGTCTGGTACGCGCTGGACGACACGGGCAACCCGCGCTGGGACCAGCCGCTGGTGCCCACCGAGAACCGGCTGCCGGTCGACCCCGGCACCGACACCCCCGACGGCTACAGCCCTGAGCAGCGCGGGGCGCCGGGCGGGTTCATCGGTGACACCGACGTGCTGGACACCTGGGCCACCTCCTCACTGACCCCGCAGATCGCCGGCCGCTGGGGACGGGACGACGACCTTTTCCAACGGGTGTTCCCCATGGATCTGCGGCCTCAGGCCCACGAGATCATCCGTACCTGGCTGTTCTCCACCGTGGTCCGCGCGGACAGCGAGCACGGCGTGCTGCCATGGCGCCATGCGGCGATCTCCGGCTGGATCCTGGACCCGGACCGCAAGAAGATGTCCAAGTCCAAGGGCAATGTGGTCACCCCGACCGACCTGCTCGTGCAGCACGGCTCCGACGCGGTCCGTTACTGGGCGGCCGGCGCCCGACCGGGCACCGACACCGCCTTCGACACCGGGCAGATGCGGATCGGCCGCCGACTGGCCATCAAACTGCTCAACGCCAGCAAGTTCGTGCTGGGTATCGGCGATCCCGACTCGGCCGGGAGAAAGGCCGACGAGCCGCTCGACCAGGCGATGCTGGCCCAGCTTGCCGAGACCGTCCAGGACGCCACCGAGGCCTTGGAGGACTTCGACTACGCGCGGGCGCTGGAGCGGACCGAGGCGTTCTTCTGGCGCTTCTGTGACGACTACCTGGAGCTGGTCAAGGTCCGGGCCTACGGCGAGCACGCGGCGGACGGCGCCGACTCGGCCCGGGTGGCTCTGCGCACCGCGCTCTCGGTGCTGGTGCGGCTGTTCGCGCCGTTCCTGCCCTTCGCCACCGAAGAGGTGTGGTCCTGGTGGCAGGACGGCTCGGTGCACCGGGAGCCCTGGCCCGACGCGGCCGAGCTGCGCGAGCAGGCCGGGGCGGCGGATCCGTCGGTGCTCGAGGTGGCCTCGGAGGTGATCGCCGCCGTGCGCAAGGCCAAGTCCGAAGCGCAGGTGTCCATGCGCACCGAGGTGGCTTCGGCCAGGATCAGCGCCTCCCCGGCCGTCTGGGAGCGGGTGGCCCTGGCGGCGGGTGATCTGCGCGCGGCCGGCCGAATCGCCGAGGTGGAGTCCGCTGTCCGCGAGGGCGCCGGACTGGCGGTAACGGTCAGGCTCTGACTGTGCCGCGATCCAGGGCGAAGAGCCGCCGTCCGCGTTCCTGATGCCTGAGCGCGCACCGATCTCAGTCTGGCCGAGTTGTTCGGCGGCGACGTCCCGGTCCGCCGAACGGACGAAGCAAGCCTGTTCTTGAGCGGAGAGGGCCATCCCTGCCTGTCGCGAGGCTGACGTGCCTTCGGCAGGCAGGCAGGGATGGGTGGGAGGGGTTCACAGGCGGGATGTACTGCCTGGTAACTTCTGCGGATGATCTTTCCGCACCGCTTAAACCGCCCGGCGCCCGCCGCACTGATATCCGCCTTCGCCCTGGCCGTGCTGCCCGCCGCACCCGCCACCGCCGCCGATTCGGCGACCCCGCATCTCGACGCCGTGGAAAGCACCTTGCGCGAGGTCTCGCCCGGCCTCGAAGGGCGCGTGTGGGAGCGGACGAGCGGCAACCGGCTCGACGCCGCGCCCGACGACCCCACCGGCTGGCTGCTCCAGACGCCCGGCTGCTGGGGCGACGCCGGCTGCAAGGACCGCGCCGGCACCAAGCGACTGCTGGCCAAGATGACCGAGAACATCTCCCGGGCGACCCGGACCGTCGACATCTCCAGTCTGGCCCCCTTCCCGGACGGCGCCTTCCAGGACGCCATCGTCGCGGGCCTGAAATCCTCCGTGGCCTTGGGCCACCAGCTCAAGGTCCGAGTCCTCGTCGGGGCCGCGCCCGTCTACCACATGACCGTGCTGCCCTCGAAGTACCGGGACGACCTGCGCAGCAAGCTCGGCCCGGCGGCCGATGCCGTCACGCTCGACGTCGCCTCGATGACGACGTCGAAGACCGCCTTCTCGTGGAACCACTCCAAGCTCCTGGTCGTCGACGGGGAGACCGCGGTCACCGGCGGTATCAACGACTGGAAGGGCGACTACCTCGACACCGCCCACCCGGTCACCGACGTCGACCTCGCACTGACCGGCCCCGCCGCCGGCACAGCCGGCCGGTACCTGGACCAGCTGTGGACCTGGACCTGCCGCAACAGGAGCAACATCGCCCGCGTCTGGTACGCCACCTCCGGCGGAGCGGACTGCATGGCCACCATGGAGCGGGACACCAACCCCCGTGCCGTCCCGGCCACCGGCGATGTGCCGGTGATCGCCGTCGGCGGGCTCGGCGTGGGCATCGAGGACGCCGATCCCGCCTCCGCCTGGCACCCGACCCTGCCGGACACGTCCGGCACCCGGTGCGTGATCGGGCTGCACGACAACACCAATGGGGACCGCGACTACGACACGGTCAACCCCGAGGAGAGCGCCCTGCGTTCACTGATCTCCAGCGCCACCAGCCACATCGAGATCTCGCAGCAGGACCTCAACGCGACCTGCCCGCCGCTGCCCCGCTACGACACCCGCGTCTACGACGCCCTCGCAGCGAAGCTCGCCGCCGGCGTCAAGGTGCGCATCGTCGTCAGCGACCCCGCCAACCGCGGTGCCGTCGGCAGCGGAGGCTACTCGCAGATCAAGTCCCTCTCCGAGATCAGCGACGTACTGCGCAGCCGGCTCGCCCGGATCACCGGCGACGAGGGCAGCGCCACGGCGGCGCTCTGCTCCAACCTGCAGCTCGCTGCCTTCCGCAGCTCCCCGGGCTCGAGGTGGGCCGACGGACACCCCTACGCCCAGCACCACAAGCTGGTCTCGGTCGACGGCTCCGCGTTCTACATCGGATCGAAGAACCTCTACCCGGCGTGGTTGCAGGACTTCGGGTACATCGTGGAGAGCCCCGGCGCAGCCCGGCAGCTCGACGCCCAGCTGCTGAGCCCCCAGTGGACCCATTCCAAGGAGTCCGCCACGATCGACTACGAGCGGGGCCTGTGCCAGATGTGAAATCCCGCTGTCCGCAGGTGAGTCCATGGACAGACAGCGCCCCCGTCAGCCGGGCGGGACCAGCATGTATTGCCTGCCGAGCTTCGAGGCCGACGAGTCCCCGTACATCGTGAGTTCTCCGTCGGACCAGCGGACGACGAGGTCGTCCGGCCAGGAGTTGCCGCCGTAACTGCCCGCCGAGACGACTCTGGCGTGGTCGCGCCACAGGGCGTTCGGGGCAAGCACCTGGTTCTCGGCGCCGAGGCCGCTGATACCGAGGTCCTTGTAGACGGTCAGCTCGCCGTCGGTCCAGCGGACGATCAGGTCGTTGTTGTCGGCGCCGCCGAAATCGCCGGTGGTGAGGGAGCGGGCGTGCTTCCAGACGGAGCCGGGGTTCGCGAGCTTCTGCTCCTCGTGGACCCCGGACGCGTTCACGTCCCAGTAGAGGGTGGCCTCGCCGTCGTCCCAGGTGACGACGAGGTCGTCAGGCCACTTGTTGCCGCCGAACGCACCTGTCGCGAGCGCGGTGGCGTGCTTCCACAGGGCGTTGGGCTGCTGGAGGGTGATCTCCGGAACGTTCTGGATCGATCCCGAGTCGTAGTCGACGTCCTTGTAGAGGGAGACTTCACCGTCCACCCACAGGACCATCAGGTCGTACTGGGCACCGCCCGTGAAGTCGCCCGCGGTGATCGCCTTGGCGTTCTTCCAGGTGCTGTTGGGCCCGATGAGCCTGCGGTCCTTCTCGAACCCGAAGGTGCCGTCGCCCTCGTACAGGGACAACTCGCCGTCGTCCCACAGGACGATCATGTCCTGGGTCCCGGTCCGGCGGACATCCGTGCCACGCCGGGCCACCGCGCGCGCGGGGCCGAAGGCGGCGGGGTCGTAGAAGGTGCCGGAGGTGATGGCTTTGGCATGCTTCCACGTGGCGCCGCCGCCGAGGGCGGACGCCTTGTCCGGCTCGTAGTCGTTGACCGCCTGCACGTACAGGCGTTTGATGTCGGCGTCGAACTGCGAGGAGTACGAGGTGTCGGCGGTCGGGCCGCCGGTCTTGTAGCCGCCGATGACACCGAACACGTCACCGCGTCTGCCGTCCCATTCGGCGAGGAACGGGGAGCCGGAGGTGCCGGGCGTGTAGCCGTCGCAGTCGATCTGCAGGAAACGGTCGTTGAACTTCCGCGTGGTGGCCTTGCAGTCCCGGGGCCGCTTGGCGCCGCCGGGATAGCCGATCAGATGGGCGTCCTTCTGCGCGAAGTCGCCGGGGCCGACGAACTTGAGCCTGTTGCCGCCGCCGACGGCGGTCGCGAGCACCTGGTTCTTCTCGTTGCGCTGCACGCGCACGAAGGCGAAGTCGAGGTCGTTGCCCCTGGCCGCGCCGAGCTGGAGGTAGCGGCCGTCGAGGTAGACGCGGTTCTTCTCGGCGCGGAAGATGCCGTACGGCTTGGGGTTCGAGGTGTCGTTGTACTTCGGGACGAAACCGAAGTTCTCGAAGCGGTCGGTGTCCGAGAGGCAGTGTGCCGCGGAGATGACGAGGTTCATCGACGGCGAGTCCACGACGGATGCCGTGCAGAAGCGGTCTTCTTTGCCGCCGGCCCGCGTGACGACGAAGACGCCGATGGTGTCGAAGCCGCCGGCCACCTCATGGCTGGGCGCCCGCAGCGCGGATCCCTTGCCATGCACGTCACCCAGCGGCGTGCCGTCCGGGTCGTCCAGGGGGCGCGCGTTGCGCAGCCGCTGGGGTGTCCAGTACGCGTCGAGCGCCTGGGCCTCCTTGAGCTCCTCGGCATCAAGGGGCGCCGGGGGGCGGGGAGTCGGGTCGATGCCCAGCGACCGGTAGTACTCCTCGTCGGGCATGCGGGAGGAGGCGGAGGGCTCCGGGCTTGCCTCGGACGTCGCGACCGGCGGCTTCGGCGGTGTGGTGGACGGGCCGGGCGTCGCACTCGACGTCGGGCTCGGAGTCGTTGCGGAAGGGCCGGCCGTGGCGGCCGAAGTCGGGCTCGGACGGGGCGAGTCGACTGGTCCGGGGGTGCTTCCCGGAGTCGCCGTCGCCGCGGGCGTGGGCGTGGGTGATGCCGGTGCGGCCACTGCGGGAGCGGCCAGAAGTCCGGAGCACAGTCCGAGCGCGGCAGCGCTCAGCAGAATGCGTCTCATGGGTGCCTTGCGTCGTTACTTGTTCATACCCGAACCAAAGATGGGCAATGGTCAGGTAAAGTGCGGGTGTCACTAGATCACTTACTGGGAGCTTTTGCAATGTTTCGTGCCACCCGCCCGGCGTTCGCGGGTTGTGCAGCCGTGGCCGTTCTGACCCTCGGGGTGTGGGCACCGTCCGCGGCGGCCTCACCCACGCCACCTGCGGAGTACGCGCCCTCGGCCACACTCTCCGTTGCCGCCGGTGCTCCCGGGCAGGAGGTTGAGGCACTGTGGCTCGACGAATGGCGGGACGAGGGCGAGAAGGCGGTGAAGGTCACCTCGCCCGCGTTCGAGGCACCCGCCACGCTGACCTTCACCGGACGCCAGTACGAGGGCAAGGTGCACCTGCGCCGGGATGCACAACCCGGCCAGGCACAGGCACGGGTGATCACCCACCGGGGCCAGGCGGTCAAGAAGACGGTGTTCTGGATCGAATCGGCGAAGCCGACGGACGAGGGGTCAAATCCCCTGGTGTGGCTGGGCGTCGGCGCGCTCGCCGCAGTCGGTGCAGGAACTGCGGGCGCATGGGCCATGCGGCGGCGCAGAAGGCTCTCGACGCGGTGACGCGTGGCGGCACGCTGTGGGAACGAGGGGATCGGCGTGAGGACGCGTCGCACCGGTGGCGCTGGATTTCGAGCGCTGAAGTCGCCGCCCGGGCACAGTCGTTGTGTCCTGGCCGCTGCGGCAGAGGCTCACCGGCCGGGTCACGGCCCCGAGAGTGGTCACCGGCTGCGCGGCGACAGCACCGGCCCGGCCCTCGTGCCATCGGGTCCGACAGGCCCGACCGTGAGTGGTTGCCGGAGATACGTTGGCGCCGAACACCCGGTTCTCGTGCGGTAGTTGGACCGATGAGTCGCGTCATGTAGCCGTGAGAGTGGTTTAGTGTGCTTGTCCGTGTGAACGCACTGGTTCTGCGCCGCTTGTACGCCAGTGTGATGAGCGATGAATACACACGACATGGGCACTCCAGAAGTGAACACTCCGAGCACGAAGACCACGGACGCATCGTGCGAGGAGCAACTCGCCTCGGATGCTTCACTCGCCTCGCCCCCCTCGCCTCGGTCGCACGGCGTGCAGCCCTCACGGCGGGCCGTGGTCACAGCGACCGGTGCCTCGGCGCTCGCTGCCGGACTCACCGCCGCCTCCGTCGCGCCCGCGACCGCGCTGAGCCCCGCCACCGCACCCTCGACCGCGCCGGCCACGGTGCCGCCCGGCGTCGACCCCACGGCGTACACCACGGTCGCCCGCGCCATCGTCGTCTACGACGAGCACGACAAACCCCTCGTACCGGGCTACCTGAAGGCCGTCGAGCAGGGTCTGCCCGCCAGCCGTGCGAAGGCAACGAAGCGCGTCCTGATCGTCGGGGCCGGACCGGCCGGCCTGCTCGCCGCCAACCTGCTCCACCGGGCAGGCCACGATGTCGTCGTGATCGAGGCCAACGGCAACCGCGTCGGCGGCCGTATCAAGACGTTCCGCAAGGGCGGCCACGAGAACGGGGAGCAGCCCTTCGCCGACCCCGGGCAGTACGCCGAAGCCGGGGCCATGCGGCTGCCCGAGAGCCACCCCCTCCTCATGGCGCTGATCAAGAAGCTCGGCCTCGCGCTCCAGGAGTTCTACCTGGTGGATGTGGAGGTCGACGACCCGACGAAGAAGGCCAACCGCGCCTGGATCCACGTCAATGGCATCCACATGCGCCGGGCCGACTACGAAACGAACCCTGAAAGGATCAACGACACCTTCGGTGTCACGGGCGAGAACCGCACGAAGACCGCATCCGCAATCCTCGCGCAAGCCCTCGAACCCGCGCACCGGCTCATCCGGGGCAAGGAAGGGACAGCCCTCGTCAACGGATGGGTCGAGGTCCTCGAGAGGTACGGCCACTGGTCCATGTACCGGTACCTCACCGAAGTCGCCGGACTCGACACCAGGACCATCGACCTGATCGGCACGATCCAGAACCTGACCTCACGGCTGCACCTCTCCTTCACGCACAGCTTCCTGTCCGCAGCGCTGATCGACCCCAAGACCAAGTTCTGGGAGATCAAGGGCGGCACCGCGCGCCTCGCCGACGCGCTGTACACACCGGTGAAGGCGAAGGTGAAGCTCGACAGGCGCGCCGTACGCATCGAACACCACGCCGGCAAGGTCAGGGTGCACACCGTTTCCGAGGCCTGCCAGACCGGCAAGGGCGGTGTCACGGAGGTGTTCGAGGGCGACGAGGCGATCATCACCGTCCCCTTCTCCGGTCTGCGCCACGTGACCTTCGACCCTCCGCTCACCTACGGCAAACGCCGGGCCATCACGGAACTGCACTACGACGCCGCGACCAAGGTGCTGCTGGAGTTCTCCCGGCGCTGGTGGGAGTTCACCGAGGAGCAGTGGAAGGAGGCGCTGAACTCCATCGAGGACAAGCTCTACGACAAGTACAAGTCGGGCGGGGTCCACCATGGCAAGTACCTCGGCGCGCACAAGTCCGTGAAGGACCTGGGGGTGACGATCCCCGACGAACTCAAGACGTGCTTCTCCGTCTTCCGGCCCGTCACGAGCGGCGAACCGGATGCCGCTCATATCCGTGGCGGCGGCAACGTGAGCGACAACGCCAACCGCTTCATGTACTTCGAGCACGCACACCCTCTGCAGGGCAGCGACGGAGGCATCATGCTCGCCTCCTACAGCTGGTCCGACGACGCCCTCAAGTGGGATGCCTTCGCCGACGACGAGCGGTATCTGCGCGCGCTGGCCGGAGTACAGGCTGTCTTCGGCCGCCGGTGCGAGGTCTTCTTCACCAACAAGTGCAAGACCCAGTCGTGGATGCGCGACCACTACGCCTACGGTGAGGCTTCGGTTCTCTTCCCCGGCCAGCACGCAGAACTGTTCCCTGACGTCCCCACATCCGAGGGGCCGCTGCACTTTGCGGGGGACCACACGTCCATCAAGCCCGCCTGGATCGAAGGCGCACTCGAGTCCGCTGTCCGGACGGCACTGAAGGTCCATACGGGCTGACAGGGGGACGGTGAGACACCCCGGTCCGGCGCCCCGCTCACCGGGACACCGGACCGGGCTCCCCGTCCACTCAGCCGCTACGCTCCCGCCTCCGTCACCGGCAACGCAAGCCTGGCCGGCCGCAGCCTGGAGGCCTTCGCGGTGAGCGTCACGCGCCCCGGCCTCTTCGCCGGACGGAGGATCGCGAGCGCCTCGCCGTGCCAGGTGTGGCGGCGCGGCTGCTGGAAACGGTCCACGTTGTGCGGGTTGCCGTCGGCGACGCCGGCGAGTTCTCCGGCGCCCTCGATCTCGAAGGTCACCCGGACCGTCGGAATGCCGAACAGACCTCAGGATTCCTTCGGGCGGGCCAAGGCCGTGACCTCGGTCGCGCTCAGCGTTCTGCCGTAGACCCGGAAGTCGTCTACGGCCGCCTTCAGATACGGGTCGGAGTACTGGGACCTGCCGATGTACGCGGCCCTGATGTGGTTGCCGAAGTAGCGGGGCTCCACGGTGACCGCCGTGTTCCGGCCCGCCTCCTGGCCGTCGACGTGTGGCACGGCGGTGCCGGCTCCGTAGGTCACGGCCACATGGACCCAGTGGTCCGTCGGCAGCGGGTCGGCGTTGATGCGCTGCTCCGCGCCCCCGCCTGACGCGGTGATCGCGTACCGCAGGGTTCCGGCGTCGCTCAGGGGGGTCAGGAACATGTTGGCGCTGACCCCGGTGCCGAAGTCGAAGATCCGGCTCCAGGCGGCCGGCTGTCCGGCCAGTTTCACCCAGGTCGCCACCGAGTAGGCGGACGCACCCGCCAACAGGTCCTCTGCGAGGGCGACATGACCGTCCTCCCCGTCCAGGGCCACGGCGCCGCCCATGTGTCCCTGGGTCCAGGAGGCGCCGCCCGCGAGAGTGGCCGTGCTGCCGTTGCCGCTGGCGTCCGCAGCCGTCGTGCCGGAGGTCTCGTCGAAGGGGTACCAGGCGGCGAACTGCGGGGGAGGGGACGGGGGCTGACCGGTCAGCCAGTAGACGTTGTAGTACTGGTGGTGGACGCGGGCGATGGGCAGCAGTGTGATCGCCTTGCCGTCGGCGGTCGCGGTGAACCGCAGCGGAGCGGCCGACGTCTGCCGGAGGGTGGAGGTGTCCAGGCGGGGCATCCAGGTGCTCGCCGTGTCGCCGTACGCCCCGGCCAGCACGACCGGTCCGTGCAGTACGGCCTTCACGTCCGGGTCGTCGGGGGTGGCCTCCATGGTCGTACGCATCGGCAGGGAGACCTCGACGCGGTCGCCACGGCGCCAGGTGCGGTCCAGGGTCAGCCAGGCGCCGGCCGCCGGACGGTTCGACAGGGTACGGCCGTTGAGCTTGACACGGGCTCCGGCGGCCCAGCCGGGGATGCGGACGAGCAGTTGGTGGGCGGCGCCGCCGGCGGTGACGGTGAGCACCGTCGAGGAGGCGTCGGGCAGGGTGGTGGTCTGCCGCCAGGTGATGTTCTTCTCCTGCCAGTTCACCTCGGACGGGATGAACAGGTTGACCAGCAGCCGCTGTTCGTCGTGCGTGTAGATCGTGTCGGCGAACTTCGCGTGCGTCTCCATGCCGGTTCCGTGGTCGCAGGAGAAGTTGTCGTAGTCGGTGGAGTAGGCGTTCGGGTCCGTGCCCATGAAGGACGGCTGCTGTTTGAAGGAGCCGGGGCCGAGGCCGGTGTAGTAGATGTCGAAGCCGTGCGCGGAGTCCGGGTCCTGCTCGCCGAGCATCTGGTTGAACAGGGTGCGCTCGTAGTAGTCGAGCAGGTCGGTGCGGTCCGGGTCCTCGAAGTGCAGCAGCCGGGTCAGCTTGAGCATGTTGTAGCTGTTGCAGTTCTCGCAGGTGCCGTTGGACAACTGGCCCGCGACGACGTCCGGTTCGTGGAAGGCCTCGCCGTTGCTGTTGCCGCCGATGACGTAGGAGTGGTGGTCGGTGACGAGCTGCCAGAAGTTCCGGGCGATCGTGCGGTAGCGGTCGGGCAGGCTCTCCTGCCACAGCCGTATCGCCCCGACCATCTTCGGGATCTGGGTGTTGGCGTGCAGTCCCGCGAGCCGGTCCTCGCCCGCTGCCAGGGGGTCGAAGACGCGGGCGTGGGTGAAGCGCTGGGCGACGTCCAGCCAGACGGCTTCGCCGGTGATCGCGTGCAGGTCGGCGAGGACGTCGTTCATGCCGCCGAACTCGGTCTCCAGGACCCGTTGCATCTGCTCGTAACTCAGCTTGCCCGTACGGAGGTTCACCCACTCGCCCAGGTGCAGCACCACGTCGAGGGCCTGCTCGTTCCCGGCCAGCCGGTACTGGTCGACCAGCCCCGCCATGATCTTGTGCAGGGTGTAGTACGGCGCCCAGACGCCCGTCCCGGCCTCCAGCCGGTGGAAGAAGCTCTCCGGGAAGGCCGATAGATACCCCTTGCCGTATCCGGCCGACGGGGACGCGGCCTGGCAGGCGGCCAGGGCCGCGACAAGCCGGCGGCCCTTGTCGTGCAGCGCGGTGTCACCGGTGGCAGCGAACGTGAGGGCGAGGCCGGACAGGAGGTGTCCGGTGGAGTGGCCGCGCAGTTCGACGGTCGGGCCCTCCCAGCCGCCGCACGGCTGGGCGGTACTGGGCAGGCCGGCGTTGAGGCGGAAGGTGTGCAGTAACCGGTTGATGTCGACGAAGCGCAGATAGGCGGTGTTGCGGCTCTGGTTGTCCTGGAACGGGCCGGCCAGCAAGGACACCGCGGTGAGCGGGAACGGCCTTGCCCGGGTGGCCTGTTGACGAGGTGAACCGGCGGGGCGTGGCGTGGCCTGGGCTGCCGGGCCGTCCGTCACGGTCAGGGCCGCTGCGGCCGCGCCGGCCGCGGTGAGGAAGTGCCGTCTGCCGAGGGGTGGGGTCACGAAGTCCTCCGCATGTCGAGGGTGTGGGGCGGAGAGTCCCGTTCCCGCCCCACTGGCTGTTGTTCGAGATATCGAAGACTGTGCGACATGCTGTGCGGGGATCTACGGTAGAGGACCGACTCCTGATGTCAATGACACGGGGGGAGAGTGCGCGACCTGGTCGCGGGAGCGCTCCCATGGCACCATGGCGCGGCTCCATCAGGGATGCGGAGCGGAGCCGTTGCATCGAACGGACGGCCGAGGCGGCGAGGGCGACGTCAACCCGTCGTACGGCGCGTTCACCGACCAGGAACTCGCCATCACCATCTGAGGTCAGGGTGAGGGGACTCAGTCCTCTCCGTGCCTGCCGTGCTGTCTCTCCTTGCCCTGCCGGTGGCGCTCCTGGGCGGGCCTCTTCGTGTCGGCGCCCTCGCGGTGCTCCGCCGGTGGGGAAGGGGCGGTCGCCGACGGCACGTCGGACAGTGGAGTCCCGCCGACGGGAGTCGAGCCGGAGGGAGCGGGTGATGACGGGGTGCCGTCGGGGGAGTTCAGGTTCGCGCCGACAGCCGCAGCCACCGCGAACAGCAGCACGCCCGCCCCGCCCAGCACGGCCCGCGTGGCCCGGCTGCGGTGATTCCTCCCACGGGAGCGTGCGGACCGTGCGCCGCCGACGGCGCGGTGCGCAGGCGGCGGAGGCTCCACAGCCGACGGGGGCGCAGTGGCCTGTGGCCGCTCCTCGTACCGGGCCCCGGCCAGCCAGGCCGCCGCCTGCTCCGCGGTGGGGCGGTGCGCGGGGTCCTTGGCCAGCATGCCGAGGACGTAGTCGGCCAACGGGGCCGGTATCCCGGCGCGCAGGTGCGAGGGCGGTACGGGCACGGCGTCGACCTGCTGATGCACCACCGCCAGAGCGGTCGCGCCGCGGAACGGCGGTCGGCCGGTGAGCAGTTCGTACAGCACGCAGCCGAGCGCATAGACGTCGGAGGCCGGCTGCGCGGGGCGCCCGAGGGCCCGTTCGGGAGCCAGGTAGTCGGCGGTGCCGACGACCCTCCCGGTGGCCGTCAGGTTACCGGCGACGTCGTCGGCGAAGCGGGCGATGCCGAAGTCCGTGATCTTCGCGGTGCGGTCGGTGGTCAGCATCACGTTGGCCGGTTTGACGTCCCGGTGGACCACCCCCTGGGCGTGTGCGGCGGACAGCCCCGCCGCGATCTGCGCCGCGACGGCCGCCGCCTCCTGCGGGGGCAGGGTGCCGCGCAGGGAGCGCTCCTGGGCCAGGGGCCAGCCGTCGATGAGCTCCATGACCAGGTAGAGCCGGCCCTGGTGGGAGCCGAAGTCGTACACGCCCACCACATGAGGGTGGTTGAGGCGGCCCGCAGTCTGTGCCTCCAGCCGGAAGCGCTCGGTGTCCGCCGCCTCTTCCGTGCGCAGGAGCTTCACCGCCACCGCACGATCCAGCGTGCGGTCCGTGGCTCGCCACACCTCACCCATGGCGCCGCGTCCCAGCGGCTCGTCCAAGTGGTAGCGATCCGCCAGCAGCAGTCCCACCTGCGTCCCTTCACGCTCGACGACAACCTGCGCCGTGACAGCCAATGACCGACCATGCGGACGCAATGGTGGCGCTACAAGATCATCTTATCGAAGTGACGGGTGCCCATGCGTCGGGCGGCCCGGCGTGCGGAGCCGTCCGTACCGGGCGCTCACCCGGGGTGGGCACACGTGCCGGCAGCCGCCGCGTTCGCACTGCTCGCCTCGCTGAAGCCCGCCGGGCTCGTGCGCTCGCGCCGCGAGGGCCGCCGGCAGGTCTGCTCCGTCGACGGCCCCGACGTCGTGACCGTCGTCCGGGTGATGATCGGCCGGCTGACCGTCCTCTCGCAGCGCGCGGCGATCATGGCAGGGATGCCGGGCGCGCATCGGTGTCCGGCGTACCCATGGTCTGCGGGCACACGGCCGCTCGCTGAAGCCCTGGCGGTCATCCGGCAGCTGACCGAAGGCGGCGTCGGCCGGCGGCCTTCCCGCATCGCACGCATTCGGCCTGGTCCTCGGCCGGCACGTGAAGCGCGGCCGGGGGCGACCGGGCGGGCTGGGGAACCGCCGTCTGAGCTGCGGCTTGTCTTGCCTGGGCCGGGCCGCGAGGGCCGACGGCAGGTCTGCTCCGTCGACGGCCCCGACGTCGTGGCCGTCGTCCGGGTGATGACCGGCCGGCTGACCGTCCTCTCGCAGCACGCGGCGATCATGGCAGGGATGCCGGGCGCGCACCGGTGTCCGGCGTACCCATGCTCTGCGGGCACACGGCCGCTCGCTGAAGCCCTGGCGGTCATCCGGCAGCTGACCGAAGGCGGCGTCGGCCGGCGGCCTTCCCGCATCGCACGCATTCGGCCTGGTCCTCGGCCGGCACGTGAAGCGCGGCCGGGGGCGACCGGGCGGGCTGGGGAACCGCCGTCTGAGCTGCGGCTTGTCTTGCCTGGGCCGGGCGCGCGGGGCAGGCTGTTCGTATGGGTGCCCCCGACAGCCCCACGCTCATCACGTCCGTACAGCGGGCCTTCCGCCTGCTGGAGGCGGTGAGCGCGCACGCGAACGGCGCGCCGGCGAAGCAGCTGGCACGGGAGACGGGCCTGCCTCTGGCCACCGCGTATCACCTGTTGCGGACGCTGGTCCACGACGGATACGTGCGGAAGCTGGCCGACGGCGGATTCGTCCTGGGCGACAAGTTGCAGACGCTGCACGCCGAAGGCCGCGCGCAGGTCCTGCTGAGCCGGGTCCGTCCGGCGCTCGCCGCGCTGCGGGACGAGCTCGCCGCAGCGACCTACCTCACCTTCTACGAGGAGGGCGAGATCAGGGTCGCCGAGATCGTCGACAGCCCCCGTACGCCCCGGGTCGACCTCTGGGTGGGAATGGAGGACGCGGGACACGCCACCGCGCTGGGCAAGTCCGTGCTGCGCGAACTGGATGACGACTCCCGCCGGGACTACCTCTCCCGGCACCACCTGGCCGACCTCACGCCACGCACCATCACCAGTCTCCCGGAACTGCTCCGAAGACTGGACTCGCCCCCCATGGCCCCGGCCGTCACGGACCTCGAGGAGTACGCCCTCGGCACGGTGTGCGTCGCGGTGCCCGTCTACCGCGGGGACACGCTCGGCTCGCTCGGTGTCTCGGTGCCGGCCGAGCGGCTCTCACGGCTCCAGGAGATCCGGGAGCGGCTGATCCCGATCGCGAACCGGGTGACCAGGAGCCTCTCGCTCACTATCTGAAATCCCTCTCCTTGAGGCTGCCTCGCCGAGCCGCTTTCCTGGATGAAACGGACATGCCGGGAGCGGCGCTCTGTACAGGTGAGGACTGTGGACGAACATGAGTCAGGCCCGAGACCATGGTGACGGCCACCGGCCCAAGCGGCCGTACAGGAACCGAGCGGCGGGCCGCGCCGCCGCGCAGCTGGCCGCTGGGATACCCGTGCTGCCGGTGCTGATCGTCGCCGTGATCGTGCTCGTCGACGTCGTCGGCGGCGCGGGGACGATGTGGCTGCCGCTGCTGGCGGCCGGGCCCGCGCTGGCCGCCACCACCAACGGGCCCCGCGGTGTCCTCTGTGTCGGTCTCCTCGCCACGGTGCTCGGCGCGGCGCTGGGGAGCAGGCATGCGGTTCCGGGCGGTGAGCTGGCGGCCGTACTGTCGGCCCTGATGGCCGTCACTTTGGCGAGTGGCCTGGCCAGCGCGCTGCGCGGCCGGCGTGAGCGGGTGCTCGCGGCCGTGCGCTCGGTGGCGGAGGCCGCCCAGCACGCCGTGCTCCAGCCCGTCCCGGAGACCGTCGGCCCGTTCCAGGTGGCGGTCCGCTACAGCGCCGCGGCGGCGGAGGCCCGTATCGGCGGGGATCTCTACGCCCTGGTGCCCACCCCGCACGGGATCAGGCTGATCGTCGGCGACGTGCGCGGCAAGGGGCTGCCGGCCGTCGGGACCGCCGCGCTCGTGCTCGGTGTCTTCCGCGAGGCCGCCTACGACGAGCCCGATCTCCTCTCCGTCGTGGAGCGGATCGAGCGGAGCCTGGCGCGCAACCTCGGGCCCGACGACTTCGTCACTGCCGTGGTCGTCGGATACGCGCGGCCGGGGGAGCTGGAAGTGGTCAACTGCGGACACGCGCCTCCGCTGCTCATCTCCGCCTCCGGAAGCGTCGTGGCCGTGGAGCCCACCCATCCCGCTCCGCCCCTCGGGCTGCGTGCCCTCTCGGCCGAGGAGCCCCGCCTCCAGTGCCTGCCCTTCGCGGCGGGAGAGCAGCTGCTGCTCTACACCGACGGGGTCATCGAGGCCCGCGATCACACGCGCGAGTTCTACCCGCTGGCCGAAGGCGTGGCGCGCCATGTGACCGACGAGCCGGCACGTACGCTCACCGGGCTCCATGACGAACTGCTGGCGCATGTGGGCGGCCGGCTGCACGACGACGCGGCCCTGCTTCTGCTCCGTCGGCAGACCGTGGACGAACCGGCCGCGTCCGAGTCGGCGGCACGCGCACCGGCCGTCCCGGAGCCACTGTCCGACGCCGGTCGCGAAGCCGCCTCCGTGTTGTCCCGGCCCCGGTCCGCGGTCGAGGGCCGGGGCGGTGGGCGACAGGACCGCCAGGAGACCGCAGCCGTGGGGAACCCGGGACGCCCCAGCTCGGCCCGCGCACCGGTGGAGGCCTCTCGACGGCAGGGCAAGGGCCTGTGCCGTCCCTTGCCCGAGCGGGCCTGACCTCAGCCCGGCAGCGGGAGTCTCCCGCAGCGGACCACGCAGGTCCGGGTCCGGGGACGGGCGGGTGCGTGCCGCTTCACGCGGCGACCAGATCGGCCCACCGGGTGACCCCGCCACCATGGACGTGGATGCCGTGCCGATCGGCCAGCGCATGGACGATCCCCTCGCCCCGCCCGTGCTCGTCCGGGTCGATCCCCGCGCGTGCGTGTCCGCCCGCGAGCGCGGGTCCCCCGTCGGTGACCTCGATGCGCAGGGTGCCGGGCCCGTCGCACCGGACCCACGACAGCCGCAGCACCGCCGGGGGCAGGGCATGGACGATCGCGTTGGTGAGCAACTCCGACACCACCAGCAGCGAGTCCTCGACGATCGTCGGGCACACGTTCCAGTCGGCCAGGACCAGCCGCGCACGCCGGCGTGCGGCCGAGACGGCGCCGGCGACGGGCGGCATGGGACAGATGTCCTCGCGTGCCTCCCGAAGCAGCGTGTTGAGCTGTACCGCCATCTTGTCTCCTGACGTGAGCGCTGCCGGACAGGCGCCGGGCCTCAGCGCGTTGCCGGGCTTCGCAGCACGTTAGGAAGCCGGACCGGGCCGGTCAATGAACCCCGGTCGGCATTACCGAACGCGGATGCCCGTCGCCGCCCGGGCGCCGCCTGCACACAGGGCAAAACGCCCATGTCGGTAATAGGCTCGCTTCATGGCCGGCCCAGTTCAGTCGATCGAACGGGCGGCGGCGATCCTGCGCCTGCTCGCCGCTGGGCCCCGCCGACTCGGACTCGGCGAGGTGGCGGCCTCGCTCGGGCTGGCGAAAGGAACCGCCCACGGCATCCTGCGCACCCTCCAGCACGTGGATTTCGTCGAGCAGGACGCCGCGACCGGAAAGTACCAGCTCGGAGCCGCCCTCCTGCACCTCGGCACGAGCTACCTCGACGTCAACGAGCTGCGGTCGCGCTCCATCAACTGGGCCGACGCCCTGGCCGCCCGGAGCGGGGAAGCGGTGCGCCTGGGCACCCCTCTGGAAGGCAAGGTCCTCGTCGTGCACCACGTCTTCCGGCCCGACGACACGCTCCAGACCCTGGACGTGGGCGCGCTGCTGCCCCTGCACGCCTCCTCGCTCGGCAAGGTGCTGCTGGCCTACGGGACCACACCTCTCGACGCGGCCCTGGAGTCGGGGCTGGACGCCTACACCCGGCACACCCTGGTCGCCCCGGAGCAGCTCACCCAGGCGCTCGCCGAGGTCAGGGAAGTCGGATGGGCTGCCGAGGTCCAGGAAATGAGCATGGGCGAGGCCGGGCTCTCCGCGCCGATCCGCGGACATGGCGGCCTCGTCGTCGGTGCCATCGGGCTGTCCGGCCCGGTCGAGAGGATCTGCGACAGCCAAGGCAGACCCAGGCCGAGCCTGATCACCCTGATCCGTGAGGCCGCGCGGGCGATCTCCAGAGACCTGGGGGCCGCGCGCTGGTAGGCCCCTCCCGCCCCCTCGACCCATCGGAAGGCGGACCATGGTTGAACGGTATGTCATGTCCATCGATCAGGGCACCAACTCCACCCGATGCATCCTGTTCGACCACGGCGGACGGCTGGCGGCGGTCGCCCAGCGGGAGCACCAGCAGCACTTCCCCAAACCCGGATGGGTCGAGCACGACGCCGTCGAGATCTGGCACAACCTGCGCCGCGTCATACCCGAGGCCCTGTCCGGCGCGAACCTCGCCGCCGAACAGGTCGCCGCCGCCGGTGTGGCCAACCAACGGGAGACCACGGTGCTCTGGGACCGGCACACGGGCACCCCCTTGGGCAGGGCGATCGTCTGGCAGGACACCCGCACGGCGCCGCTCGTCGAGGACCTCAGGCGCCGGCCCGGAGAGGAGTTCTTCCTGGAGCGGTGCGGGCTGCCGCCCTCGACGTACTTCTCGGCGCTGCGGATCCGCTGGCTGTTCGACCACGTCAAGGGGCTGGAGCAGCGCGCGAAGGACGGCGAGGTGCTGTTCGGCACGATGGAGAGCTGGCTGATCTGGAACCTCACCGGGGGCGCCGACGGCGGCCTGCACATCACCGACCCCACCAACGCCAGCCGCACCATGCTGATGAACATCCGCACGCTCACCTGGGACGAGGAACTGCTGGCGTTCTTCGGCGTGCCCCGTTTGATGCTGCCCGAGATCAGATCCTCCGCCGAGACCTACGGCGAGGCCCGCACGCTGCTGCCTGGCCTGCGCCTCACGGCCGCCCTCGGCGATCAGCAGGCCGCCCTGTTCGGCCAGACCTGCTTCTCCCCGGGCGAGGCGAAGTGCACCTACGGGACGGGCAGCTTTCTGCTGCTCAACACCGGCACCGATGTCGTACGGTCCCGGCACGGCCTCCTCACGACCGTCGCCTACAAGATCGGGGACCAGCAGCCTGTCTACGCCCTGGAGGGGTCGATCGCCGTCACCGGCTCACTGGTCCAGTGGTTCCGCGACCGCCTGGGGCTGATCAGCAGCGCCCCGGAGATCGAGACCCTCGCACGGACGGTCGAGGACAACGGCGGGTGCTACATCGTTCCCGCCTTCTCCGGTCTGTTCGCGCCCCGCTGGCGCAGCGACGCACGCGGTGTCATCGTCGGCCTCACCTCCTACATCACCCGAGGGCACCTGGCCCGGGCCGTCCTGGAGGCCACCGGCTGGCAGACGCGCGAGGTCGTCGACGCGATGAACGCCGACTCCTCGGTGGCGCTGAAGGAGCTGAAGGTGGACGGCGGCATGACGGCGGACAACCTGCTCATGCAGTTCGTGGCCGATGTGCTCGACGTGCCCGTGGTACGGCCCATGGTCGCCGAGACGGTCTCCCTCGGCGCCGCCTACGCCGCCGGACTGGCCGCCGGTTACTGGCCGGACCTGGAAGTCCTGCGCCGCAACTGGCACCCGGCCGCCCGGTGGCTGCCCGACATGGACCCCGGCCGGCGGGATGCGGAGTACGACAACTGGCAGCGAGCCGTCGAACGGTCCCTGGGGTGGATCAGACCGCCCCGGTCCTGACCGGGCGGCTGTCCCCGCTCATCGCCGCCAGGTCTCCCGCGAGGTCACGGAGCCAGACCTGCACATCGACCAGGGCGGGCAGGAGAGGTGCGGGGACTGCGGAGAGGACGGCGTCAGGTACGGGAGCCGCCCGGACCCGCACACCGCCCGGCGGAAAGCCGGCCGCCCGGACCAAGGCGGTGGCCAGTTCCCCGGCCGACTCCCGCGCCCAGCGCTGCGCTTCCGGCGGCATGGGGTCCGGACTCTGCCGGGGCAGCCAGTGGGCGCCGACGAGCGCATGGGCGGCGCAGTTGAGGGCCGCGTGCCAGTCGGGACCACCGTCGGCGCCGTCCTTGCCGGCCTCGGTGCGGAACTGGGCGTAGGCGGCCTCCGCGATGCGCAGCCGGTGCCGGGTCAGCCCCAGCGCTTCCTCGGCCAGGCGCTGCCCCGCGTCCGGCTCGCCGGGAGCGACCGCGGCTGCCGCGGTGACCTTCACCAGCGGAGCCGCCGAGCGCAGCAGCTCGGCCATGCTGTGCCGCACCTCGCCGCGGGCGCCGGCCGGCCAGGCCAGCAGTCCGCACAGCAGTCCGATCGCGCACCCCGTGAGCACATCGAGCAGACGTGTTTCCGCGAGCCGCCAGGTGACCGGCGAGAGCTGGCTGAAGGCAGCGGCGACGACCAGCGTGAACAGACCCTGCGCCCAGGCGGGCCCGGCGATCGGCCCCAGCGTGAAGGCCAGCAGCATCGCCGGCACCAGCACCACCGCGGACACGACGGCGGCGCCGCCCGCCTCGAAGAGGAGCACCCCGGCCGCCAGCGCCCCCAGCAGCGTGCCGACGGCCGCCGACCGCACCACCGACCAGGTCGCCCCCGCGGTCGTACGCCCCAGCGTGAGCACGGCCAGCAGAACCCAGAAGCCGTGCGACAGATCCAGCACCCCGGCCACGAGACGGGCCGCCCCGAGCCCCACAGCCGTGCGCACGGCGTTCTGGAAGACGACCGACCGCTGCGTGACGTTGCCGCTGAGCCGCACCAGCCACAGCCGTACCGTGCGTGGCTGCGCGTACCAGAACTGCTCGCGCGGCAGCCCGGGCAGGAAGCGCCGCCCGCCGAGCGCCACGGCGACCGCGGCCTGCACGGTCACCGCCGACGCAGCCGTGGCCAGGACGGCCGACCTGTGCACGAGGAGTTCCGGCGACGGTGCCGCCCGGCCGTCCGAGGGGCGCCCGCGGTGGGCAACGAAGTCGGCAGCCATCTCCTCCAGCGCCTCGGGCCCCGGCACGGCGCGCGCACCGCGCAGCGCATCCGCCGTCGTGGCACATGCGGCCGCGATGCCCCGCAGCAGCGTCCCGGAGGCCGGGTCATGGCTCGCCGTGGGGGTCATACGGGCCAGCTGGTCCAGGAGGCGTCGCGTTGCGGCTCCCGCCTGGGCGAGGGCGCGGTGGGTCCGGCCGGCACCGGTCGGACGTGAACCGGGCGGCTGCCGGGACAGGCGCAGCCCCACTCCGGCCGCGCTCAGCAGCCGAGCCCGGTCCGGGGCGGTGCCGTGGCCGTGTGCGGCGACCGCCGCCGACGCGGCCGCGAGGTCCAGGGCGTCGGCGACCCGCTCGCGGTAGGGCGGGTCCGGTGGGGCCGGGAGGAGCAGCAGCTCACACAGGACCAGCAGCGCGGCGCCGAGCAGCAGGCCGACGAGGCGCTGCGGCAGCGTGTCCGGCGCGTACGGCGGAAAGCAGGCGAGGACGTAGAACAGCAGCAGTCCGGGGGCAGCGCCCGCCGGTGCCGGACCGCAGGCCGCGCCGAAGGAGAGGGCGAAGCCGACCACCACCATCCCCGCCACCGCCGAGCCGGTGGTCATGGCGAGGAGCGTGCCGAGGGCGGTCAGGGCCACGGCGAGCGGCAGCGCGAGAAGGATGGCCCCGGCACGCCGACGGCTCCCGCCGGGCAGGGGCGACAGGAGGCCGAGCGCGATCGGCGCGAACAGGGCGTAGACCGCGACGACGGGCTGGTCCAGCGCGTACACGGCGGGGTAGAAGACGGCGGACGACGCCACGGTCACGCGCACCGCCTGCCGTGCGGCCCGCGCACGGTCGGGGGAGAGGTGCCGTGCCGGCATGGGGCCGCTCCTTCCCCGGCGCCTCCCCGGGGTCGTCCCCGCCGTCAGGCCCATTGTCGGCCGGTCCGCGGACGCGAGCAGCGCGACGGCGGCCTGCCACTCAGGCCGCCGTCGTCGCCCGGCGGGATCGTGAGGGATCCGCAGACGATCTCAGGAGGTCGTCCTACCGGGCGGTTGCGAAGTCCTGGGTCCAGTAGCTGCCCGGCTGTGCGAGACCGACGCCGATCTCCTTGAACGAGCAGTTGAGGATGTTGGCCCGGTGCCCGGGGCTGGACATCCAGCCCGCCATGACCTGCTCGGGAGTGGTGTAGCCGTAGGCGACGTTCTCGCCGTAGGTGCTCCAGGCGTAGCCGGCACGCGTGATCCGGGCGCCGGGGTCGGACCCGTCGGAACCGGTGTGCGACATGTTCTGGTGGGCCGCCATGTCCTGGCTGTGCGCCTGCGCCACCTTGGTCAGGGTCGCGTCCAGGGTCACCGGGAAGCAACCGGCCTTGCTGCGCTCGGCGTTGACGAGTTGCACGATGCGAGCGACGACCCCGGACGCCGTGGCGGTGGCCTTGGGGGTGCTCGGCGCAGCGGGGGCGGACGGGGTGGACGTGGGCTTCGTCGGCTTGGTGGTCTGGGGAGCGCTCGCAGAGGCGCTCGGAGTCTTCGACGGCACCGGAGCGGGCCGGCCGGTCTCGTGGTGCTTGTGGTGATGATTCCGGTGGTGGTGACCCCGGTGGTTCTTGGGGTGATGATGGCCGGCGGCCTGGTGCCGCCAGTCCGTGCCCGCGTACTTCTCGGCGCCCTCGGACTGATGGCCGCCGCCGTCCGGCCAGTCGGCACAGGCCATCGCGACGGACGGGATGCCCACGGCACCCATGGCGACTGCGGCTATGACCAGCCGCCGGTAGTGCTGCTTCTTACGATGCTGTGCCATGCGTGACCTCACCCGGTAGTCGCCGAGCGCCCCATGTGCGGCTGACTCTGCGCGGACCCCGCTCCTGAGCTGCGGAGACGTTGTGCGGGTCGTCATTGTTAGGACGGCTTCACAGAGAGGGCAAAGCCCCTTCGTACTACCTTGCTTCGTAGAGCTGGGCGGCCCTTGCCAAGGGCTGCCGAGCGTGCTGGTCCGGTGTCGGCCTCCTGACCGGCGAACCTGTCACCCCGTCAGAAGGCCTGTCCGTCTCGAAGAACGGGTGAAATCGCCGCGTGGCCGGAGCGCCGTCGGGTCGGACGCGCCCGGCGCCTGCGTCAAGCCGGACAAATCCCATATGTCGATCGAGCGGCATCTACTATCCGGCATGCCTAGCTCTCGGAGATGACGTGACGGATGTCACGGAACCAAAGTCGACACCGGTGTCACGGCGTGTGCAGCAGGGCGTGGGCGGCGTCGCGCGCCTGGCGGGCGGGTTCGGGTGTGGCGAAGAGTGCCGCGGTGACGATCGCTCCCTCGGCCAGGAGCGCGAGCCGTCCGGCGAGCTCGGCGGGTCGCCCGGCTGCCTCGACGAGGTCGGTCAGGTAGGCGTGGAAGGCCTGCTTGTGGTGCCGTGCTTGCTCGGCCACCTGGGGTGAGACCGCGCCGAGCTCGCCGAAGGAGTTGATGAAGGCGCACCCGCGGTAGCCCGGCTCGGAGAACCACGCGTACAGCCAGTCGAACACCGCCGTGATCCGCTCCTCGGGCGTCGGCTGTGCGTCTACGTGGCCGGCGAGAGCCCGCAGCCACTGCGCATCCCGCTGTCGCAGGAACTCCAGCACGAGCGCGTCCTTGGAGGGGAACAGTGCGTACAGACGCTTGAGCGGCACGCCCGATGCGTTGCGCACCGCGTCCATCCCCACCGTCTGGATGCCGCGGCTGTAGAACAGCTCTCCGGCCGCATCCAGCACCCGCTGCCGGGTCGGTTCCTGCTCCGCCATCTCTGTTCCTTGCCTGGGGGCCCTTGCTTGGAGAACGTGCGTTCTCTACTCTAGCAAGAGTCACCGAGAACGTTCGTTCTCGCTTTGTTGCAAGGGGCTCGCCGGATCTGTGGCGCGCCCGGAGTCCGAAGGAGTTGAGCCGACATGACCGAGGCCACCCGCCCGCCGGTACCGCCGTTCACCCGAGAGAGCGCCATCGAGAAGGTCCGTCTGGCCGAGGACGCGTGGAACACCCGTGATCCACGCAAGGTGTCGCTGGGCTACACGGTGGACTCACGCTGGCGCAACCGCTCGGAGTTCGCCACCGGCCGGGACGAGATCGTCGCGCTGCTGACGCGCAAGTGGAACACCGAGCTCGACTACCGGCTCATCAAGGAGCTGTGGGCCCACGACGGCAACCGCATCGCTGTGCGCTTCGCCTACGAACACCGCGACGACGCCGGGAACTGGTACCGCTCCTACGGCAACGAGAACTGGGAGTTCGACGAGCACGGGCTGATGCACACCCGCCACGCCTCCATCAACACGCTCCCGATCGCCGAGTCCGAGCGCGCGTACTTCTGGCCGCTGGGCCGCCGTCCCGACGACCACCCGGGCCTCAGCGACCTCGGCTTCTGAGACACCGTCTCTTCGCGCCGTTCGCCCTGGGACAGCGACGGCGTGTCGACGGCGGACAGGGTGTGGCGAGCTGCTCGCCGGTCAGGACCACGAACCCCGCGGCAGCGCGAACGCCGCGTCCCTTTCCGCGGCCATGCGGGTCGTTGTGCCGAGGCGGGCCGGAGAATCGTCAGCTCGGCGAGCCGGCGGGCCGCTCCCTCCTCGTCGGGAGGGGACGGCCCGCCGGACGCCGCGCAGCGCGCAGTCCGCAGCGCGCAGTCCACAGCGGTCAGGAAGCTGCGCGTCGCCGCATGGTGCAGGCCCGCTCGCTCCAGGGCTTCGCCGTCGGGGCACGCTTGCTTGAGGGCTCGGGGGTGGTCGCCCTCGTCCCGGTAGCAGCCGGCCGCGGACAGCAGATGGCAGCGTATGCCGACGCGTTGGCGCGCCGGATCCAGAACAGGAACTGCGCAGTCGTGCCAGAGGGGAGGCGGCGTTCGCCGCGACGGGCGCCCTTGATTCACCCTTGCCCCCGCCGCAGCGCCGCCCCCCCCGGCCGCGATCCGCTGGGCCTGCCCGGATGGATTCAGGCCGGTTCGCCCCGCCAGGCGCCGTCTCGTTGCGCCCAGCGCACGGCGGGTGCCACCGCGAGCCCGGCCGCCGCGAACACCACGCCCAGCACCGCCCAGCCCAGCCTGCCGTGGGCGATCGCGGTGACCGTGACCAGGGCCGGTCCCGCCATCATCCCGGCCGACATGCCCGCGCCGAACACGCCCTGGTAGACGCCGTGCGCGCGGGCGTCGGCGAGTTCGTAACCGAGGGTCCAGCCACCGGCCGCCGACAACACCTCCGCGAAGACCTGCACCACCGCCCCGGCGGTCAGCGACAGCACCGCCCACACGGGGGACAGGCCCGCGGACACGGCGTACCCCGCGCAGGCCGCCGCCAGGAGCAGCCCCGACCAGCCCATCGCCCGTACCGCGCTGGGTACGCGGGAGGCCCGGCGGGCGACCCGCACCTGAAGGAGCGCCACCAGCACACAGTTGACGATCATCAGCAGGGCCGCCGTCCAGCGCGGCGCCTCGGTCCGCTCCACGATCCACAGCGGCAGCCCGACCTCGGAGAGGGTGTACTGCACGACCAGCACCGCGTTGAGTACGGTCACCGTCAGGAACGGCAGGTCGCGCACCGCTCGCCAGCGGTCCGCGGCCGGGGCCTCGGCGTCCGGGGCCGCGCGCTCGCCGACATGCGGCGCCAGCGGCATCCGCGGTACCAGCAGCGCCGGACCCGCGAAGGACAGGGCGTTGAGCACGATCACCGTCATGTACGCGCCGCGCGAGTCCAGTTGCAGCGCGACCGCACCCAGCGCGCCCCCCACGCCCATCCCGACGTTCGTCACCATCCGCAGGTACGCCCGCGCCTCCACCCGCGTCGCCGCCGGCAGCACATCGGCATAAAGCGCGCCCTGCACCCCGCGGCTCGCCATCTGCAACCCGGTCGCGCAGATCACTGCGACGAGGAACCCGGCGTAGGAGTGCACCAGGGTGTACGCGGCCGTGGCGACCCCCGTGCCGCCCCACAGCAGGGCCCCGACCCGCCGGGCGCCCCACCGGTCCGCGGCCCGCCCGGCGGGTACCCCGGCGGCCACGCCGACCAGGCCCGCGGCCGTCAGCCCGAGCCCGACCGCGGTCGTGTCGAGGCCGACGATGCGGGTGAAGTACAGGATGCCGAGCGGGAAGTAGAGCCCGTTGCCGAGGGAGTTGACGGCGGTCAGCACGGTGGCGAGGCGCAGCGCCGGGGCGGCCGGCAGCAGCCCGCCCGCGCGGGTGGCGCGGTCCGGCTCCGGACTGCCGTCCTGGTCAGGGGCGTGTGAGAGTGGTGTCGTGGTCATGTCCGACAGCCAACCCGGTGTCCGCTCGCGTCCGACAATGATTTAGCGTGGCGCTCAATGATCGAGTTCCGCTTCGCGGTCGGTGACCTCGCCACCACCTCCTTCGCCTACTCCCCGTTGCAGGAGGCGGTGTTCTCGCTGCGCTGCCTGCACGACCCGGCCCGGTATCCGCATCACCGGCCGTGGCTGCGCCGCATCCGCCCGCGTCTGGAGAGCCTCGATCGCGAGCTGCTCACCGCCCTGGTCGCTCCCTGGCTGTGGGTGCCCGACTTCCTCAGCCCGCGCCCGGCCCGCGCCCGGCCGGTCTTCGCCGACGAACTCGACGAGGTCCGCCGCACCCCGCCGGACGTGGTCAGCGCCGACTTCCGCGCCTCCTACCGCACCGAGGACGCGTTCCCGCCGGTCGTCGTGCGGGGTCTGGCCGACCCGGCGGCCTTCCTCGCCCGGCTCGCCGACGCCCTCGACGCCTACTGGCACACCTGCCTGAGCGACGGCTGGTGGCCGCGCGTGCACAGCATCCTGGAGGCCGATCTCGCCCATCAGGCGCGGGTGCTGGCGGAGGAAGGCGCGGCGGCACTGTTCGCCGGGCTCGACCCACGGCTCGTGTGGACCGGCGAACAGCTGCTGCTGACCCCCACCGGCGGCACGGCCCCCTGGACGGCGGCCGACATCCGCATCGCGGGACGCGGCCTGGTGCTGATGCCGACACTCTTCGCCCGCGGCGCCCAGACGGTACTCGACCCGTCGCGCCCGCCGATGCTCATCTATCCGGCCCGCGGTCGCGCCACCCTCTCCGAGGCACCGCCGCCGGTCACCGACCGCGCCCTGATACGGCTGCTCGGCCGCCCTCGCGCCCGCCTGCTGAGCCTCCTCGCCGAACCGGCCTCCACCACCGAGCTCGCCCACCGCCTGAACGTCACCCCCGGCGCGGTCAGTCAGCATCTGGCCGTCCTCTACGACGCGGGCCTGCTCAGCCGCACCCGCAGCGGCCGCACCGTCCGGTACAGGCGGACGCCTCTGGGCGACGAGCTGTGCCGATAGGCTCGGAGTGTCTGATGACCTCGGCTCAGCGGACCACGTCCATGCGCTGGGTGCCGATGGCCGACAGCAGCCGCAGCGCCTCCTCGGAGGGGGAGCCGGGGGTCGCGGTGTAGATGACCACCTGCTGGTCCCGGTCGGTGATGGCGAGGGCGTCGCAGTTGACGGTGACCGGCCCGACCAGCGGATGCTCGAAGGTCTTGCACAGGGTGGGCTCGGCGGACACGTCATGGGAGGCCCACAGCCGGGTGAACTCCTCGCTCCCGGCGAGGAGTTCACGCACCAGACCGGCCACCTCGGGGTCCTCCGGGTAGCGAGCGGCGGCGGCGCGCAGGCGCTGGGCCGAGGTGCGGGCGAACGCGTCCACGTCGGACACCCCGTACAACCGCCTCCCCTGCGGGTGCAGTCCGAGGAAGGCCCGGCGCACCAGGTTGCGGTCGCGCCGCGGCAGGGCGGAGAAGTCCTCCATCAGGGCGGCCGCCAGATCGTTCCAGGCGAGCACCTCGAACACCGCGGACGTCACGATCGCCGCGGCCTGCGGCAGCCGGTCCAGCAGGTCGAGGATGCTGCGCCGCACCTCGCGCGAGGGCCCGGGCGGCGGTCCCGGCGGTTCGCCGGCGAGGTGGTGGAGATGGTCTCGCTCGGCGTCCGACAGCCGCAGCGCCCGGGCCAGACCGGCCAGCACCTCGCGCGACGGGCGAGGACCACGGGCCTGTTCGAGCCGCGTGTAGTACTCGGTCGAGATGAACGCCAGCTGCGCCGCCTCCTCGCGGCGCAGCCCCGGGGTGCGGCGGCGCGGCCCGGCGGGCAGCCCCACGTCGGCGGGGGTGATCCGCTCACGCCTGGTGCGCAGGAAGGCCGCCAGTTCTCGTCTGTCCACACCCCCAGTGTGCGCGGGGGCCGCCGGGCCGATCCAGGTACCGCCGGTGCCTGGATCGGCTCCCCGGACCGGCGCACGCTCGCTGCCATGAACCACACATCCACCACTGGCACATCCACCTCCGCCGGCCCGGGCCTGCTGGCCGGCAAGGTCGCGTTCATCACCGGTGCCGGGCGCGGCATCGGCGCCGCCGCAGCCCGGCTGTTCGCCCGGGAGGGCGCCCAGGTGCTGCTCGCGGCCCGGACGGAAACACAGCTGAAGGCGGTGTCCGAGGAGGTCAGGGCGGCGGGCGGCAGCGCGGACTACGTGGTGTGCGATCTGGCCGACGCGGCCGGTGTGCGCGCCGCCGTGGACCGTGCCGTGGATCTGTACGGACGGCTCGACGTCGCCTTCAACAACGGCGCGACCCTCCAGCGGCCCGGTCCCATGGACGCGCTGCCGGAGGCCGACTTCGACCACCTCTACGCCGTGAACCTCAAGAGCGTCTGGGTATCGATGGTCGCCGAGGTCGCCGCCATCCGGGCGACCGCCGGGACCGGGGCCATCGTCAACAACTCGTCCATCGGCAGCCTGCGAGGCAACCCCGAACTGCCCGCCTACGGTGCGATGAAGCGGGCGGTCAACAGCCTCACCGAGTCGGCCGCCGTCACCTACGGCCCGGAGGGCATCCGCGTCAACGCGATCGCTCCCGGCGGCACGCTCACCGACATGATCCGTGCGTGGGAGGCGGAGTCGCCCGGCCTCCTGGAGCGGCTCACGGCCGGCACCCCGCTGCGCCGTGCCGCCGACCCCGATGAGATCGCCCAGGCCGCCGCCTGGCTCCTCAGCGACCGCTCCTCCTACGTGACCGGCACGGTCCTCAGGGTCGACGGCGGGGCGCGGGCCTGAGCCGTGGAACAACCGGCGCTGTTCGGGCCGGTTGTGACTTCCCTCCTTGCGATCGCCGGGCCGATGCGACGAACCTCTCGTGGAACGAGTGTCCGAATAACCGTTATCCGGGGCCCACCGAGCGGTCTCCCAGGTATCGGACAGCACCGTTCGGCATCGAGGACAGGGAAGCTTTTGATGAGCACACAGCACACGGTGGAGTCGGCGGCACTGGTCACCGCTGCCCGAGCGGGTGACCCGCACGCCCAGGACGCCCTGGTCAGCGCGTACCTCCCGCTGGTCTACAACATCGTGGGGCGTGCGTTGAACGGCTCGGTCGACGTCGACGACGTGGTGCAGGACACCATGCTCCGTGCGCTGGACGCGCTGGATGGTCTGCGCACTCCCGAGAGCTTCCGCTCCTGGCTCGTGGCCATCGCGATGAACCAGGTCCGGGCGCACTGGCAGGACCGGCAGTTCACTGCGGCCGCCGTGGAGGAGGCCGAGGATCTCGCCGATCCGGGCGCGGACTTCGTGGACCTGACCATGGTGCAGCTGCAACTGTCGGGCCAGCGCCGGGAGACCGCCCTCGCGACCCGCTGGCTGGAGCCGGACGACCGGGGACTGCTCTCGCTGTGGTGGCTGGAGTGCGCCGGTGAACTGACCCGCGGCGAGGTCGCCGCGGCCCTGGAGCTGTCGCCCCAGCACACCGCGGTCCGGGTGCAGCGGATGAAGGCGCAGCTGGAGGCGGCCCGCGTGGTGGTACGGGCGCTCGACGCGCAACCGCCGTGCGAGGAACTGCGGGGCCTGCTGGCCTCCTGGGACGGCCGGCCCTCGGCGCTGTGGCGCAAGCGGATAGCCCGTCACGCCCGCGGCTGCGCGCACTGCTCCGGCCTGTGGAGCGGGCTGATGCCCGCGGAGGGACTGCTGGCCGGACTGGCGCTGGTCGCGGTGTCGACCGCGCTG
The DNA here is from genome assembly GCF_001513965.1 of Streptomyces cellostaticus. Classification (GTDB taxonomy): domain Bacteria; phylum Actinomycetota; class Actinomycetes; order Streptomycetales; family Streptomycetaceae; genus Streptomyces; species Streptomyces cellostaticus. The sequence goes on from NZ_KQ948022.1 coordinate 262,566, forward strand.
CTGGCGAAAACGGGTCCCGCCTCGGGCTCCATGGCCATGGCCGGTTCGGCGTACGGGCCGGACGCTTCCGCAGGCCATGCCGGAACGGATCCGGTGGCCGGGCACCGGGCTGCACGCGGCCGGTCGGCCTCCCGGGGCGAGGTCCGGCGACGTCGGCGCGTCCGGCGCCGGGCCGTCGGCGGGGCCGTCGTGGCGGCCTGCGTCGCGGGCGGCGGCCTCTGGTACTTCGGAACGGATGCCGGCACCGGGAACGAAGGGACGAAGGTCGAGCGGACCGCCGGCGATCCGGTCGTGGACCTCTCCGCCAGTCCCGTGGAGACATCACCGTCGGCCTCGGCCTCCGCAATGCCGTCGGCGTCGGCATCGAAAAAGCCGAGCGGGGCCAAGAAGACCCCGCACCCCGCGAAGAAGACCACGTCGGCTCCCGTACGGTCCGCTCGGCCGACGCCGACCGCGTCCGCCGCACCGCCGGCCCAGCCGGCCCCCTCGGGCACGGTCGCGCAGGTGGTCGCGCTGGTGAACAAGGAGCGGGCGGCCGCCGGCTGCGGACCGCTCACGGAGGACGCGCAGCTGGAGAAGGCCGCGCAGGGTCACTCCGACGACATGGCCGCCCGGAACTTCTTCGACCACACCAACCCGGACGGCGCCGATCCCGGCCGGCGCATCACCGCTGCGGGCTACCAGTGGTCCACGTACGGGGAGAACATCGCCCGGGGCCAGCAGACCCCGCAGGCGGTGATGGACTCCTGGATGAACAGCCCCGGCCACCGCGCCAACATCCTCAACTGCTCGTTCAAGAACATCGGCGTCGGCGTCCACAAGGGCTCGGGCGGCCCGTGGTGGACCCAGGACTTCGGCGCCAGGCTCTGAGTCCAGGTCGCGGCGGTGGCTCAGTGGAACCGGGTCGTGTACAGGCGCGCCTTGTAGATCTGGGCGGCGGCGCGGGTGCGGTCGCCGCCCTCGGAGAAGTGCACGGTCGGTCCGCCCCACACCGAATCCTCGTCGTTGGGGTCGGTGGTCCACATGGCCTGACCGCCGGCGTGCCGGACATAGGACTTCGGGTACGGCAGCGAGGCGAGGGTGGTGAGCCTGCGGGTCGCCTTGTCGACGGCGTAGACGTGGTGGCTGTCGGCGACCAGCAGAGTGCCGGGCCGGCTGTAGTCGGGCTGGATGTCGTGGCCGTTGCCCGCGATGGTGATGTCCGGCCCCTGCCTGACCAGTCGGGAGGCGCGCATCGTCCCGTCGACGCGGTAGGTGCGGATGACGGTGCCGCCGGTCACCCACAGCAGGCCGTTCTGGTCGTCCCACAGCACGGCGTGGGCCTTGGCGAACTCCAGCGTCTGCACCTCCTTGAGAGTCGCCGGGTCACTGCTGGAGGGACCGAAGACGTGCAGCCGGTCGCGCGAGCCGGCGACCACCACCGTCCCGGCGCCAGGCACCCGTTCGATGCAGTGCGGATAGCTGGTGATGCGCGCCGACCACACGAGGTCGGCTCGGGTGACGTGCGCCTTGCCGCTCATGTCGACGATCGCGGCCCGCCCCTCCCCGGGGCTGCCGAAGGTCATGAGCGCGAGCGCGCCGTAGCGCCGGGTGTCCCGGAAGCGGATCTCGAAGGGATGGTCCCAGCCGGGCGCGTTGCCCGTGCTGAAGCTCCAGTGGACGTCGGCGTCGGCCCACTGGGCGGTCCGGTCGAAGACGAGGATCTGCCCGGTGCGCTGTTCGGTGATCGCCACTTTGTAGTTCACCGGCGCGGCCGCGCCGGGTGTCGGGTGAGGGGAGTCCATCTGCCGTCCTCCGGTGGCATGGTGAGTGGAGTGATCGAGGGCGCCCGGTGTGCCCGCCGCGCCCGGCTGGTGTGCTTCGAGCCGGGCGCGGCACGGGACGACGGGCACCGGTGCGGCGCCCGCTCCCGGACCGGAAGGCCCCCCGTGACGGTCTTCCGGGCCGGGTGTACGCGGGGCGTGCGTCAGAAGGAGCCGGCGTTCAGGGCCTTCTGGAGCGCTCGGGTGGTCTCCGCGTCCCATTCCCCGTTGGCCGCGGTGGCCAGGTGGCCCTGCAGGGCGGTGACCGTCTTGGTGCCGACGACGCCGTCCTCGGTCACCTTCAGATACCGCTGGAGAGCCTTGACGGTCAGCGGCCCGAAGGCGCCGTCCACCTCCAGCGCGGCCTGCTCCCGGCTGTTGAGGCTGCGCTGCAGCGCCGCGCAGGTCGCCGGCCCGAACGCGCCGTCCACCTCGAGGGCTCCCGCAGGGGCGACGAGGGCCTTGGGCCGGATCGGCTGGTTGCGGCCGGCCAGCGCGGCCTTCATCATCGCCGCCGACTGCGGGCCGTACTCGCCGTCTGCCTTCAGGTGGTGGCCGGCCTGGAAGGTCCTGACCGCCTTCTCCGTCGCCGGGCCGAAGTCACCGTCCACGGTGAGCTTGGCCTGCTGCACGGTGTTCAGGTTCTTCTGCAGCGTCTTGACGGCCTCCCCCTTCGAGCCGCGGCGCAGGATGCCGTCACCGGACGGCATCGGGGCGCTGCCGCCCCCATACGCGGGACGGCCGTAGCCCACTATGCAGGCGGAGGTGCGCACCCTGCGGCGGAAGGCGTCGGACGTGTTGCCCTCCAGCGTGGTGATGGTGCGGTTGGAGTGCACCGCCTCGACGATCCCGACGTGGTCGATGGCACCGATGGAACGGGAACCGGACCAGTCGAAGAAGACGATGTCGCCGGGACGGATCCCGCCGACGCCGTAGTGCCAGCGGCCCTTGCCCTGGAAGGCGCGGGCATGGGCGGTGGTGAGGGCGAACTTGCCCCCGATCGCCGACAGGTTGTCGGAGTGGGCGGCCGCGTAGCTGACGGCCATGTCGCACCACGGGCCGGTGAAGCCGTACCACTGGGTGATCAGGTTGCGGTTGGAGCCGGGCGGGTGCTCGGTGGTGCCCAGCAGCTTGCGGGCAGCGGCGAGCATGCCCTGAACGTTGCCCATGTCAGAACTCCACGTCTTCGGGAAGGGCCTGGATGTCTCCGGTCACTGCGTCGTCGGGGCTCTGGCTGACGCCGGCCTGGTCGGGGTCGACGTCGAAGATCCCCGCACCGCCCACCGGATAGGGCGGTGCCTCTACGGGCTCGGTCATGAGCACTTCCTTCGCTTCGCGTTCCAAGGTGTGCGGACGTGATCACCGAACGGCCCGGGAGTGCGACCGGACGGTGTTGCGCGGCGCCGTCGCGGTGCCGCTCGACATCGAGTTCAGCGGCCCGGGACTTGGTAAGCAGCCCTCGTTCGCGCAGGTAATCAACTGGGCCGAGCGCGATGCGCCGCCTGGCCGCGGGCCGGGCCCGGGCCCTAACGTGAGGGGGCGGCGCGGGCAGCGGGTGCCGGTGCGGCGCAGGGGGTGACGGGCATGGGGAGTCCGGAGAATCCGCACGAGGCGGGGGAAAACCGTGGAAGGGGAATGGGCCGTCCGGAGAATCCGCTCGACCCGGATGCGGGTCCCCTCCAGCAATTCGCCGTGGAGTTACGCGCGTTACGGGACCGGGCGGGCCGGCCGACGTATCGCGCCATGGCACACCGGTCGGGGTATTCGGCGCCGGCACTGTCGCAGGCGGCCGCGGGCGAGCGGTTGCCGACGCTGGCGGTGACCCTCGCGTACGTCACGGCCTGCGGCGGTGACCCGGCCGAGTGGGAGCAGCGCTGGAAGGCGGTGGCCGACGAGATCGCCGCCGTCCCGCACGAGGAACAGGGCCCGCAGGAGTCGCCGTATCGCGGGCTGGCCCGCTTCGAGCCCGCCGACGCCGAGGTGTTCTTCGGCCGGGAACAACTGGTGGACGATCTGACGGAGCTGGTCCGCGGACACCGCTGCGCGGTGGTGCTGGGGCCCTCGGGCAGCGGCAAGTCCTCGCTGCTGCGGGCAGGACTGGTACCGAGGCTGCGCCGGACCACCGAAACCGGCCTGCACCTGGCCGCGATCCGGATCGTCACCCCCGGCGCCCACCCCGTGCGCAGCCACGCGGACAAGGTACGCCCCGCCGACGGGCCGGGCGACACCCTGGTGCTGGTGGACCAGTTCGAAGAGGTCTTCACCCTGTGCCCTGACCCGGAAGAACGCGCACGCTTCATCGACCTGCTGCTGGCGGCCCGGGAGCGGGGCAGCCGGCTGCGGGTGGTGCTGGGCGTACGGGCCGACTTCTACGGCCGCTGCCTGGAACACCCCGACCTGGTCCAGGTGGTACGGGACGCCGGTGTGCCGGTGCCGGCCATGGGCCGTGAGGAACTGCGCGAGACCATCATCAAGCCGGCCATGGCCCGGGGGCTGACCGTCGAGCGGGCGCTGACCGCGCAGTTGGTGCAGGAAGTGGCCGGGGAACCGGGCGGCCTGCCGCTGCTGTCGCACGCGCTGCTGGAGACCTGGCGGCGCCGCTTTGGCCGCACCCTGACCCTGCGCGCCTACGAAGCCGCCGGCGGGGTGCGCGGCGCCATCGCCCAGACGGCGGAGGACCTGTACGCCGACCTGCCCGAGGGCCAGGCGCACCTGGTACGGCGGGTGCTGCTGCGCCTGATCGCCCCGGGGGAGGGCACCGCCGACACCTGCCGACCGGTGGAACGCACCGAGCTGCACACCCACGACCCCCGCTCGGCCGACTCCGTCGGCACGGTGCTCGAACGCCTGTCCCACGCCCGGCTGATCACCCTGGACGGGGACACCGTCCACCTCGCGCACGAAGCGCTGATCACCGCCTGGCCCCGGCTGCGGGGCTGGATCGAGGACGACCGGCACCGGCTGCGGGTCCTGCGCCGGCTCACCGAGGCTGCCGCCGCCTGGCAGGAACTGGGGTGCGATCCGGGCGCGTTGTACCGGGGAGCGCGGCTCGCCGAAGCCGCCGAGGCCTTCTCGACCGCCGAGCACACCCGTGAACTGACCGTAGGGGAAAGCGACTTCCTCACCACCAGCATCGGCGCGCGTACCCGTGAACGCCGAAGGCTCGGCGGGCTGCTGAGTTCCGTGTCCGTGCTCCTGGTGCTCGCTCTGGTGGCCGGCGCGGCGGCCTGGCAACAGCACCGTACGAGCCAGCGACAGCACCTCGCCGCCGCCGCACGCCGCGCGGCCACCGCAGCCGCCTATCTGCGTACGACCGACCCCGGAACGGCGCTGCGGCTGAGCGTGGCCGCCTGGCAGCTCAGCCACACCCCGGAGACCCGCTCAGCCCTCATCGGCGCCTTCGCCCAGCACGACCTGCCCACGTTCACGCCGCCCGGCGGTCCCGCGGACGTCAGCCTGCTCACTCCGGACGGCCGCACGCTCGTCCGCATCGGAGCGGGCACGATGACCCGCTGGGACCTGCGGACCAGGCGGCGGACCGACAGCCACCGGCTGCCCGGTGACGCGGACGGCCCCACGGCCGCGGCCGACGTCAGCCCGGACGGGCGCTACGTGGCCGTACCGACCACGGACGACTGGATGCGCATGCGTCTGTGGGACACCCGCACCCACCGGTACCACGGTCCCGTCCTGGGCCCTTCCGGTACGGCACCCCTCACCTCGTTCCCGTCCGGCTCGCCCGCCAAAGCCTCGGGCGGCGACGAGGGACCCGGCGTCCCGGACGGGGAGACGACCGTCGACTCCTTTGGGTGGTACGGCTTCAGCTCCACCGGCCACGCCCTGTTCTTCGGCGTGGCCGACCATCTGGAGGTGTGGAGCGGCGACAGTGGGCGCCGCCTGTTCACTCACACGTCCTCCGCGCTGAGCGGGTCCACCGGTGGTGACATCAGCCCGGACAACCGGCTGGTGGCCGTGTGCACCCAGGGCAGCGTCAGTGTCTGGGACGTGCGGTCGCATCGCCGGATCGACACGGCCTGGCACCGGCGGACCGCCTGCGGGACCGACGCCGACCTCCAATTCGCCCCCGACGGACACACCCTGGCACTGGTGGACGCGACCGGGCTGCAACGCCTCACAGTCCGTACGGGCAGGCGACTGCCACGACTCCATCAAGTGTCCCCGCTCGCCTACGTGTTCAGTACGGACGGCAAGCTGCTGGCCGCGTGGGGAAGCAACGACATCCTGCTGTGGCGGCTCGACCACCCCGAAGCCCCCGTCTTCCGCCACGCTTTGACCGACATCCAGCCCAGCGACCTGCGCATCGACACCGCCGCGCGTGTCCTGCGCTACACCACCACCTCGGAGAACTCCGAGGAGCGGACCGTCGTCCACAACCTCGACATCAGCAATGGCCTCAAGCCCCGGTGGAACGACCACGCCGTCGCCACGGCGGTCCTCAGCGCGAACGGAGCCGTGCTGGCGGCGCTGAACACCCGCGGAAAAGGGGTGTCAGGCCCGCGCGTCTTCGACGGCCGGACCGGTCGGCTCAGGTACCGGATCTCCGCCGCCGGGCCGCCGGCGACCTCCGCCACCTTCGAGGCCAACGACGTGACGGTGATGTCACTCAGCGCCGACGGCGCTCGCCTCGCCTTCGGATCGGGACCGCCCGACGACCTCGAGGACCCGACGCGCATCACCGTCTGGGACACCGTGCACAACCGGGCGCTCACCGACTTCAGACCCTACGGAGGTGACCGGTACCTCACGGGACTGACCCTCAGCCCCGACGGCCGGGAACTGACGACCACCAGCGTCGATGACGCTTCCCTGACGGTCTGGGACGCCGCGACCGGCAGGAAACTCAGGGTCATCCGCCGGCACGACGCGAACGACGGCGCCGCAACCGGCACTTCCGTCAGGGCCGTCTCCGGCGACGGCAGTGTGCTGCTGACCGGCGACGGCGCGCTGGTGTCCGCCGACGGCCGCGGCCGCCGCGCAACCGTGCCCAACTGCTCGTGCGTCGGCGCCCTGAGCCCGGACGGCAGCCGCGTCGCCTTCGCGGACACCGAAGGAGGCATCAGGCTGTGGGACGCCCGGAGCGCCACCTCGCTGGGCGTCCTGTCCGGCGGCTTCTTCAAGAGCGCCACCGGCGAAGAGGAGGAACCGAACGTGCTGGCCTTTTCCCCCGACGGCAGCACGCTGGCCGCGGCCGGATCCCAGGGCACCCTGCGGCTGTGGGACGTCGATTCCCGCCAGCAGCTGGGCACCGACCTGCCCACCGCCGGTGACGAGATCGTCGCCCTCGCCTTCGGCGGCGACGGCGGCAGCCTGTACGCGGCGGGCACGCACGTGCCCCTCCAGCATTTCGACCTGGACCCGGCCCATGTCTCCGGCGCGGCTTGCCGACGCGCCGGGGGCACGCTGTCACACGACGAATGGCGCATGTACTTGGCGGACGTCTCCTACCGAAGCGTCTGCTAGGGCGATTCCTGCCGATGGCCGGCAGGACGGATACCCGAGCGGACCGCTCCGAATTCGTTTGTCCGCCGTTCCGGTCCGGGACTACCGTGCCGCAGTGGATCTCTTCTCGCGCTCTTGGACGGCGTTGCGCACGGCGGTCGCCGACCTCCCGGACGAGGACTTCGAGCGGCCGTCCGGCTGCACCGGCTGGCTCGTGCGGGACCTGGTGTGCCACCTGGTCATCGACGCCCAGGACGTCCTGATCACCCTGGTCACGCCTGTCGAGACCGAACCGACCGTGGACGCTGTCACCTACTGGCAGCTTGTCGAACCCCCGACCGGAGAGGATCCGCTCGACGCACTGGTCCCCCGGCTGGCCGCCGCATACGGCGAGCCGCGGTGGCTCAAGTTCCACCTGGACGACGTCGGTTCCGCCGCGGGCCGCGCCGCCGAACTCGCCGATCCCGCCGTCCGCGTCAGCACCCGCGGCGAGGTGCTGACCGTCGGCGACTACCTCTCCGCATACCTGCTCGAATGGACCTTGCACCACCTCGACCTGGTCGCGCACCTGCCGTCGGCCGCCGGACCACCCGCCGAGACCCTCGCGGCGGCCCGCACGTCGCTGGAGAAGATCGCCGGGACCCCGTTTCCCGCCTCGTTCTCCGACAAGGACGCACTGCTGGTCGGCACCGGCCGCCGCACGCCGACCGACGCGGAGAAGACCGCGCTGGGCGACTTCGCCACGAGGCTCCCGCTCATCCTCGGCTGAGGAGTTCGAGGGTGTCGATCACGCGGTGGGAGAAACCCCACTCGTTGTCGTACCAGGCGACCACCTTGATGTGCCGGCCGTCGACCCGGGTGAGGGCGGAGTCGAAGACCGACGAGGCCGGGTTGCCCGTGATGTCGGACGAGACGAGCGGGTCCTCCGAGTACTCGAGGATGCCGGCGAGCGGCCCCTGAGCCGCGGCGCGGTACGCCTCCAGCACGTCCTCGCGTGTCACGTCGCGGGCGACGGTCGTGTTGAGTTCGACGATCGAGCCGACCGGAACCGGCACCCGGATCGAGTCGCCCGACAGCTTGCCGTCGAGGTTCGGCAGCACGAGACCGATCGCCTTGGCGGCGCCCGTCGTGGTCGGCACGATGTTGACGGCGGCGGCACGCGCCCGGCGGGCGTCCCGGTGCGGACCGTCCTGCAGGTTCTGCTCCTGCGTGTACGCATGCACCGTCGTCATGAAACCGTGCTCGATACCGGCGAGTTCGTCCAGCACCGCGGCCAGCGGTGCAAGCGCGTTGGTCGTGCACGAGGCGTTCGAGACGATCGTGTGCAGGGCCGGGTCGTACGCGTCGGTGTTCACCCCGAAGGCGAGGGTGACGTCGGCGCCGTCCGACGGTGCGCTGACGAGCACCTTCTTCGCGCCCGCGTCCAGGTGGGCGCGCGCCGCCTTGGCCGAGGTGAAGCGGCCGGTCGCCTCCAGCACGACGTCCACGCCGAGTTCGGCCCACGGCAGCTGCGCCGGTTCGCGCTCCGCGAGCACCGCGATGCGACGGCCGTCGACAACGAGGGCGTCCCCGTCGACGGTCACCGGACGACCGAGCCGGCCGGCCGTCGTGTCGTAGGCGAGCAGTCGCGCGAGAGTGGCGGGCTCCGTGAGGTCGTTGACGGCGACGACCTCCAGGGCGCTGTCGCGTTCGAGCAGTGCACGCAGCACGTTGCGTCCGATGCGGCCGAATCCGTTGATGGCGATGCGAGTCATGAATCCTGTCCCTTCGGTTCGCCACCAGGTTCGCGGGCCGCGCCCGCCCAGGACAGCGGCGTGATCGCCACGGTTCAAAAGGATCGCGCCAAGCGCGCCGGACGTCGGACTACTCGCCCCGGGTGAAGGTGCGCCGGTACTCGCTCGGCGTGGTGCCGAGGATGCGCTGGAAGTGCAGCCGCAGATTCGCGCCGGTGCCGAGACCGACGTCGGCGGCGATCTGCTCGACGCTCCGCTCCGATCGTTCGAGCAGCTCACGCGCCACGTCGATACGGGCACGCATGACCCACTGCATCGGCGTGTACCCCGTGTCCTCGGCGAAGCGCCGCGAGAAGGTGCGCGGCGACACCGCCGCGTGCCGGGCGAGCCCCTCGAGGGTGAGCGGCTCGCCGAGCCGGTGCAGCGCCCACTCCCGGGTGGCGGCGAACCGCTCACCCAGCGGCTCGGGCACGCTGCGCGGCACGTACTGCGCCTGACCGCCGCTGCGGTAGGGGGCCGCGACCAGGCGCCGGGCCGCGTGGTTTGACGCGGCCACCCCGAGGTCGCCGCGCAGGATGTGCAGGCACAGGTCGATGCCCGAGGCGGCGCCGGCCGACGTCAGCACGCTGCCCTCGTCGACGAACAGGACGTTCTCGTCGACCTGGACGAGCGGATGCCTCGCCGCCAGCGCCCGTGCGTAATGCCAGTGCGTCGTGGCGCGCCTGCCGTCGAGCAGGCCCGTGGCGGCGAGGGCGAAGGCACCCGTCGAGATGGCGGCGAGCCGCGCGCCCCGGGCGTGGGCGGCGAGCAGCGCGTCGAGGACGGCCCCCGGCGGGTCCTCGCGGTCGGGAAACCGGTAGCCGGGAACGAAGACGATGTCGGCCCACGCGAGCGCGTCGAGGCCGTGAGCCACGTGGTACGACAGGCCGTCGCCGCCGGTCACCAGACCGGGGGCCGCGCCGCACACCCGCACCTCGTACGGCATGCTCGCGCGGGTCGTGAACACCTGTGCGGGAATGCCGACATCGAGCGGTTTCGCACCTTCGAGCACCAGGACGGCGACGCGACGCAGACGGGAAGCGGGCACGGGGAGCAGGGTACGTGGTGGTGCAAGGTGCGGTTTCGGTTTCGGTACGCCGGTCGTCCCGCCCGGGCCTGCGGAACGCCGCGGGAGGGAGTGGCGGGCGGATACGACAAGACCGCCGCCTCCTGAGAGGCGGCGGTCATGCTCGGGTCGTTCCTGTTCTGGGCAGGATCCGATCAAGGACGGACTCTAGTTGTGACGCCCCGACGGGTCGTGCGCAACCTTGTCCTGGCCCTCGTCGGTGACGGCCCGGTAGGCGACGGAATCGCCGGCCGCGCCGGGTGCCGGTTCCGTCGCCCGGTCCCCGTGCCCGGGCCACCAGGCCGCGTGGCCGATCAGCGCGGTGAGGCTCGGGGTGAAGAACATCGACATGACGAACGCGGCGATGGCGATGCCGAAGGAGACGGCGAAGCCCATCTCCGTGAGCAGCGCGTTGCCCGCCAGCATCATCGTGGCGAAGGTGGCCGCCAGGATGAAGCCCGCCGCGGCCACGGTCGGCCCGGCCTGGCGCAGCGCCATACCGGCCGCCTCACGCGGGCTGCGGCCCTCCCGGGCCTCCTCGCGAAGCCGGGCGATCATGAGGATGTTGTAGTCGGTTCCGATGGCGACCACGAAGAGGTACATGATCACCGGGAGCAGGAACATCAGACCGGAGTGGCCCTGTCCCTTCTGGAAGATCCACACGGTGGAGCCCAGGGTGGCGCCGAAGCCGAGGCCCACCGAGGCGATCAGATACCAGGGGGCGACGATGCTGCGCAGCAGCAGCCCCAGAATGACCATGATCAGGATGGCGGCGACCGGGAAGACCGTCCGGTAGTCGTGGTTGACCGCGGTGTCGATGTCCTTGTAGATCGAGGAGAGGCCGCCGACCACGGCTTCGGTGCCGTCAGGGGCGTTGGAGTGCGCGGCCTCGCGAATCCGGCCCACGGCATCGATCGCCTGGTCCGTGGACGCCTCGTACTTGAGCGTGACGGTGAAGTCCGCGGTGGTGCCCTGCTTGCTCAACAAGGTCATACGAGCACTCGCGACGCCGTCCACGGCACCGAGCTTCTTCGCGTAGGCGTCGAAGGCGGTCTTGTCCAGCGGCTTGCCGTCGGTGCTGGACAGGTAGACGTCGGTCGGCGCGGCGGCGCCTGCCGAGTACGCGTCCTTCATCTCGTCCTGGACGACCATGGACTCCTTGGTCTTGGGCATGGAGCCCGAGGCCAGGTCGAACGTGGCCTTGTAGCCCAGCGTACCGAGCGACAGCACGACCAGGATGAGGCCGGACACCGCGGCGGTCAGCGCCGGGCGGCGCTGCACTCCACGGCCGAGGGCGGCGAAACGGGCGTTGCTCGGCTCCCGCTGCCAGGACTTGGAGGGCCAGAAGACCTTCGGTCCGATGAGCGACACCACGGCCGGGATCAGGGTCAGGCCCGCGATCAGGGTGGCGCCGACCGCGATGGCGAGCGCCGGACCCATCTGTCGGAGGAAGCCGAGCGTGGACAGCGTCAGCGCGAGGAAGGCGATGATGACCGCTCCGGCGGCCGAGGCGATGGCCTCGCCGACCCGGCCGACCGCGTTGATCATGGCCAGCTTCGGCTCGTCACCGGCGCGCAGGCGTTCGCGGTAGCGGAACATCAGGAAGAGGAAGTAGTCCGTGCCCACGCCGAAGAGCACGACGATGAGAATGGACGAAATCGAGCTGTTGGCCTGGAGGTCGAACAGCTTGGTGGCATACGCGATCAGCCCGTTGGCGATGGCGGAGACCAGGCCGATCAGTACGAGGGGGAGTACGGCCAGGATCGGCGCCCGGAAGATGATCAGCAGGGTCACCAGGATGATCGCGAAGGTGCCGATGCCGATCAGGGCGTCGCCGCGCTTGGACGAATCCTGTTGGTCGAGGGACTGCGCGGCGGGGCCGCCGAGCTTGACCTCGAGATGCGTGCCGCTGACCAACTTCTTGGCGTCTTCGCGCAGCACCTTCGCCGCGTCGGCCTGTTTGGGCTGGCCGGCGGTCTTGTCGTTCATCTGGACCAGGGTCATGGTGTACTTGCCGTCCGCGGACGGCGGGCCGGGGACGACCTTTTGCACCTGGTCGATGTGCTTATTGCCCAGTTCGGAGGTGATCCGGGCAACGTCCTTCTTGTCGTCGGCGGTCAGTTTGCCGCCGTCGGTGCGCTGGTACAGCGCGATCGCCGAGGGAGTGAAGGCGCTGGGGAACGCCTTGTCCTGGACAACTGACGCTTTGATGGATTCGTAACTCTTGGGCAGGAAGCTGCTCTCGTCGGTGCTCGAGGGAAGGCTCGGCGCGGTGGCGACGATGGCCACCGCCGCGATTAACCACGCCACGATCGTCCAGATGGGATGACGGACGACAGCGTTCCCAATGCTTCGGAACATGCGGGGGGTCCTCCTGGGTGGGAAGATCACCGCCGCCTGGGGAGCGGACCCTGGCATCGGCGACCCCGACCGGCATTCACCATCGGGCCGGTCGAATGATTGTCTTGAGATCCGATCATAGTGACTCGGGCCAAGGGATCACATCCGGCGCTCCTTGATGTGAGACATCGTTGGCCTTCGCTTAAGACTCCCGCTGGAGAGGTGAACTCCTTATGGGGAAAGGCGGTCGGGGCATCGCATCGTCGGAGACACCGCATCCTCGTTGGCTGATTTCCGACGGGAAGGTGCCGTATGCAGGCTCAATTTCTCTGCCCGGGATGAACGCCGCCATGCACACTTTTATGATCTGTGACCTTGGCGGGGGTGGGTCGTTCAAGATATGTGCTGTCAGAACGACTTGAAGCGGTAATAGAGCAACTTGTCTGCTCTCGTACCCAGTTGGAAGGCTTGGCCACCGCCCTCGGTCCCGAGTGCTTGACCGGTGCCAGCGAACAGGAGCGCGCCGCCCGGGCGGAACTGGCCGGTGACGCCCTCCGGCTCCTGGAGGACGCCGAGGTCGCGGTTGCTTCCGGGGAGCCGGAGCATGTCGTCGTGGCTCTGGTCAAAGCGATCGAAGGGCTCATCGTCCAGCTCAGGGACCGGGTGCTGGACAGCGTCGTGGCGTCGAGCCCGGCACCGGACCACTGGCCCCTCCAGTGAGGAGGACGCCGGGTTCCATCAGCAGCAGTTGAACAGTGAGTCGGCCGACGCCCCTTGGACCGCGATGGACATCCGCCGCCGAATGCCTGGAGTGTCAGGCGACTTGCGTGCTTGTGCTCGACGAGGCTGGCGTGTGTGACGCCGTCCGGTACGGCCATGTCCGCGGACAGTGCGCCGAAGTCAAGCTGTTCCAGGCCGAGTTGACGTTGTCTCCCGGGAAACGGCGGGGGAGCGGGGACGATCTCGAGGTCGGCGGCGGTCGGTGACGGAGCGAGCCTGCCGCCGGGCAGGCGACGTTGCTCGCCCGGGTGAACGGATTGCTCTCGGAGGCGGCCAGCGGAGTCAAGGAACCGGCGAGGCTGCCGGACGTCCAGGAGCGGAAGTAGCGCCGACCGTCGGAGCCGATGGCCTCCGCGATCAGCAGGTACTGATCGTCGGAGGAGAACAGGTAGCAGTCGGCGCTGTCGCAGATCACCCACATGTCGACCCGGTAGCCGTTGCCGATGTTCTGCTTGATCACGTCCGGCATGGACGAGTAGAAGTTGCGTGGCGCGCTCCACCCGTTCGGGTTGGCGATGTCGGGATTTGTGGAGTACGACGCGTTCCCGGTCTACGGTGAGGTCGTGTGGGAGCGCGCCTATGCGTCATGGATGAGAGGAGTCCCAAAGGAAGCGTCAATACCTCGTGCACCAGCCGGTCGCGCGAGACGTGCGCAGCCGCTGCTCCACCCTGCCGTCGGCGTCGTAGGCGCCGTCCCCCTTGACCGGGCAGCGCGCCGCAGGCAACGGGAGACACCCCCTTCGGGCGTTACCCGCCTGATGAAGCCCGGGGTCCGGCTGGAACAATGAACGGCATGCCGAACGCCGCCCCCTCCGCCTCGACGCGCCAGCGCATCATCACAGCTGTCCTGCAGATCATCGGCGAGGACGGCGTCGCGGCGGTGACCAACCGGAGGATCGCCAAGGAAGCCGGAGTCTCACTCGGCTCGGTCACGTACCACTTCGAGACCCAGCACGACCTGCTGCGCGAGAGCCTGCTGCACTTCGTGCGCGAGGAGGCACGGCACTTCACCGAGCTGGCCGACCAGTGCCAGACCGAGGGCATCGACGTCGAAGACGCAGCATCTCTGGCCGGCCAGGTCGCGTGCGGCACGGCACTCGACAGCGCCCATCTCGCGCCCTTCGAGCTGTACCTCCACGCCGGGCGCGACGAGCGACTGCGCGAGGCGGCAGCGGAGGCGTTCAGGGCCTACGACCGGCTCGCCGCCCGGATCCTCACCGCTCTCGGCGTCCCGGACGCGGAACGTCTGGCGGCCACGACCGTCGCCCTGGTGATGGGTCTGCAACTACGGCGTCTGGCGACAGGCAGCCCCGCGGACGACCTGGTCGACGCCCTCCTGCTGCTCACCCGAGGGGCCGTCGGCCGGCCGGCCGGGCCGGACCCTCTGGGGTGAGTACGGCGGCCTTGGTCAGGGCGGTCGCGGTGCGTACTGCGCTGGCGATGGCGTCGTCCGGGTCGAGTCGGCACAGATCGATGAGGGTGAAGAGCGCCTCGGCGCTCACGACCACCGCCAAGTCCCGCTTGAGCTGGGCGAACGCTTCCGGGTCCGTGGCCCCGAGCGTGCCTTCGAGGGGCAGGAGCGCGTGGTCGATCAGTCCGAAACGGATACCGGGGCGGGCGGTTGCGGTGTCGGGCCGGGTGATGGTGGCCGCGATCACCGCTCGCACCGCCCCCTGGCGGGCGAGTACGCCGCGCAGCAGGAACTCGCAGGCGAAGGCGATCCGTTCGACGGGGTCGGCACAGTCCCCGAGCGGCGCAAGGGCCTCGGCGGGGGGTGGCCAGGCGCCGGCCAGGGCTTCGCTGATCAGTGAGGGGAGGTCGGGGAAGTACCGGTAGGCGGTGGCCTCCGAGACCAGGGCCGCGCGGGCGATCGCGGGCATGGTCGCCTCGGCCCCCGTGGCGATGAGTTCGCGGGCGGCCGCCACGATCGCCGTGCGCGTGCGCTGCTTCTGGTTGGTGCGGCCGGTGCCGGCCTGCGCCGTCATTGTAGGGACCCTCCTCCTGTTCGCTGGAACACATCCTAGCAATTAACTCTCGTTATGCGAGTCCACTTGCGTAACGAGACGGGACCTCCCTACTCTCATGAGAGTCGGCTCTCACAAAGGAGGCAGTCATGAGCAGCGTTTCCGTGGTCGGCCCGGACGAGGGCGAGACGATCCAGCTGGGCCCCACCCGGATGCGCATCCTCGAGGACGGCAGTACCACCGGGCACCGCCTCGGGATCGGAGAGATCACCATCGCTCCGCACACCCAGGGCCCACCGCAGCACCGTCACGCCCAGCACGACGAGGGCTTCTACGTCGTCTCCGGCACCGTGCACTTCACCATCGGCGAGACGACCCACGTGGCCCCGGCCGGCACGCTCGCGATGATCCCGCCCGGTGCTCCGCACACCTTCGCCAACCTCGGTGACGAACCGGCGGTGATCCTGAACACCTTCACCCCCGACTTGTACGTGCAGTACTTCCGTGACCTGCAACGCATGATCGCCGGCGGTCAGGAGCTGACCCCGGAATCGACCGTCGCGGTGATGAGCCGTTACGCCACCGTTCCCGCAACCGACTACGCGTGACGGCCCCTTCCCCGTTGACGCGGCTTACTTGAGGAGCACCGAATGGCCGGCAGCACCCATACCCTCACGCTCGACCAGGGCACCCTCGACGTCACCGTCGACCTCCACGGGGATCAGGGGCACCCCTTCCTGCTCCTGCACGGAGGGGGCGGACCGCAGACCGTCACCGCGTTCGCCGGCCTCCTGGCAGAACAGCGGCCGGCCAGGGTGTTCGCCCCCGTCCACCCCGGTTTCGACGGCACCACCCGCCCCGGATGGCTGAGCGACGTCAGGACCCTCGCCCGGGCCTACGCGCACCTGCTCGATGAACTCCTCTTGCGGGACGTCTCCGTCGTGGGCAACTCCATAGGCGGCTGGATCGCCGCGGAGCTGGCGGCACTGGGCAGCGACCGGATCAGCAGCGTCACCCTCGTCAACGCGGTTGGCATCCACGTCCCCGGCCACCCGATCGCCGAGACCTTCGGACTGACACGCGCCGAGCTGTCCCGCCTCTCCTTCCACGACCCCTCGAAGTTCCGCTTCGACCCCAGCAAGCTGTCCGAGGAGCAGCGTGCGATCGCGGCCGCCAACCGCGCCGCGCTACAGGTCTATTCGGGCCCGCACGCGATGGCCGACCCGACCCTGCCCGAGCGCCTGGCCAAGGTCACCCGTCCGACCCTCGTCGCGTGGGGCGCGAGCGACCAGGTCGTGGACGCCGACTACGGACGGGCCTATGCGAAGGCCGTCCCCGGCGCGGAGTTCCGTCTGCTGCACGGCACCGGCCACATGCCCCAGACCGAGACCCCCGAGCAACTCCTCGCGGTGATCTGGGACTTCGCCGACAGCCACGCAACTGACCGGCCGCAGCGCTGATCCCGCCCCGCTGTCGTACTCGGGTGTGTTCGGCTCTGCGTAGTACGTGACGAGAGGGTGGCCGGGGGTGCCCTCCAGCTCCATGGACCGGTAGCCGAGGGCGAGGTCACCGACCTCGGGGTGGTGGAACGTCTTGCGGCCGTGGCTGCGGGCCTTGACGTCGTAGCGTTCCCAGAGGCGGGCGAAGTACGGGCTCCTGAGCAGGAGTTCACCGGCCGGCCGGGCGAGGTCGGGGGCATCGGGGCCGGTCCCCGCGAGCGCCCTGAGGCGGCCGACGCAGCCGCGGATCTGGTGGTGCCGGTCGTCGAACAGGTCGCGGGCTGCGGGGTGGAGGAAGACGTGGCGCGCGATGTTGCGGTCCCTGGCCGGCCAGTCCTCGATACCGGCGAGCAGACGCAGCCCGCCGGGGGTGTGCGCGAGCAGGTCGTTGGTGCGGCAGACCACGTGCCGCCTCCGCCGCCTGCGGCTTCGCACCGAACCTGGGCGTGCTGATCGCCGCCCGGCTGGTTCAGGGCGCGGGCGCCGCGGTGATCGTGCCCGCCTCGCTGGCGCTGCTCCGCGAGGCGTACCCCGACCGGGCGAGGCGCGCCCGGGCGATCTCCGTCTGGGCGATGGGCGGTTCCGTGGGTGCCGCGGCCGGCCCGGTCGCCGGCGGCCTGCTGAGCCTGATCAGCTGGCGGATGATCTTCTTCGTCAATCTGCCGGTCGGGCTGCTGGCGCTCTTCCTGCTGGCGCGCACCTCCCGATACCACCGCGACGACCTGGACGGACGACGAACTCGACCGCATCGGACACGCCGAGGAACTGGGGATCGCGTCCCTGCGGCGCGACGGCAGCCACAGCAACCGACGGACGATCCGGGTCGTACGCCTCGGCGACGACCTCTACGTCCGCTCGGCCAACGGCCCCGGCTGTCAACGGGTGAGCAGGAGGCCGTCCACGAGGGCACGGAGTTGCACCACGTAGGTGTCCTCGGCGGTCAGCGGTGCCCAACGGTCTGCCACCTGCGCGAGCCGGGGATACTCGCTCGGGTCGAGTCCGGCGAAGACCTGCTCCCGATAGGTCGGACGCTCATCGGCCGCGCGCCGTCGGGCCGCCGCCGTCCGGACCACGATCTCGCCGGCGGTGTAGTACCAGATCGCGCGGTAGGCGTGCACGGCCCGCTCCGGGTTCAGTCCGCACTCCATCAGGCCGCCGACGATCTGCTCGACGAACCACAGTGCGGACGTGGACATCAGGTCGTCAGCGGTCAGTACCTCCACGATCCAGGGGCAGGCGGCGAGCACGTCGTGGATCGCGGATGCGGCGACGACGATCCGTTCGCGGGGGTCGGCGGGCAGTTCGGGCCGGTGCATGGTCCGCGTGGCGTAGTCGTCCAGCAGGAGGACGAGCAGTTCCTCCTTGTCACGGACGTGGTGGTAGAGCGCCATCGGCGTGCTGCCGATGTCCTTGGCCAGCCGCCGCATGGTCAGCCGGTCCACGCCTTCCTCGGTCACGATCCGGCGGCCCGTTTCGATGATGTCCTCGCGTGAGATACGGGCGGGCCGGCCGGGGGTCTTGCGCGGTGCGGACGGTTGCGACATGGCGCCATCATCCCCCAGGTCTCGACAAGGGCGATCACCCCGCGCTAGTTTTTATACATGTATAGAAACTTAGAAGAGAGGCCTGGAGTGGTGCTGGCGGCCGCGGCCGTCGCCCAGTTCGTCGCCGCCCTGGACATGGCAGTGGTCAACGTCGCACTCCCCGCGATCCGCACCGCGCTGGGATTCGCCCCGCTGGATCTGTCGTGGGTCGTGCACGT
This sequence comes from Streptomyces cellostaticus, assembly GCF_001513965.1. Taxonomy (GTDB): domain Bacteria; phylum Actinomycetota; class Actinomycetes; order Streptomycetales; family Streptomycetaceae; genus Streptomyces; species Streptomyces cellostaticus. The sequence continues at coordinate 281,011 of NZ_KQ948022.1, forward strand.
CTACGCGCTCACCTTCGGCGGGTTCCTGCTGCTGGGCGGCCGCACCTGCGATCTGTACGGGTGGCGCCGGCTGTTCGTGCTGGGCCTGGCCGTCTTCGGGCTGTGCTCACTCGCGGGCGGACTGGCCCAGGCACCCTGGCAACTGATCGCCGCCCGTGCCGGACAGGGCCTGGGCGCCGCCGCAGCCTCCCCGGCCGCGCTGGCGATGATCACCACCACCTTCCCCGAGGGCCCCCGGCGCGTCCGCGCGCTCGGGGTGTGGAGCGCGGTGAACGCCGCGGGTGGCGCGCTGGGCGTGCTGGCAGGCGGGCTGCTGACCGAGTACGCGGGCTGGCGCTGGGTCATGCTGATCAATGTGCCCATCGTCGCGGTGGCTCTCGCGCTGGTCTCCGCCACACCGCCCGCCGCAGCCCGGCCCGCCCGAGGCGAGAGGCTGGACGCGTTGGGTGCCGTCCTCGCGACCGGCGGCGTCGGGCTGCTGGTGTTCGGTGTCGTCCGCACCGAAGCCGTCGGGTGGGGATCGCCCGGGACATGGGGAAGCCTCGCCACCGCGCTCGCACTGCTCGCCGCCTTCGCCTACACCGAATCACGCACGTCATCACCTCTGTTGCGCATGGGCCTGCTGCGCAGCCGTTGGGTCGCCGGCGCGAACGTACTCGTGTTCCTGGCCGCGGCCGGGCAGTTCACGGCGTTCTATTTCGTGTCCCTGTACATGCAGCAGGTCCTGCGCATGGGCGCCGCCGCGACCGGCGCCGGATTCCTGCCCTTCTCCGTGGGACTGGTCGCCGGCACCGTCGTCGCGACCCGCATCACCGCCACCCGCAGCCCCCGCGCCTCCCTGGTGCCCGGAGCCCTGCTGGCCGCCGTAGGTCTGGCCTGGTTCTCCTTCATCAGCCCCCGCGGCGGCTTCCTCGCCGATGTGCTCGGCCCGTCCCTCATCACCAGCGTCGGTGCCGGACTGGTGCTGGCCCCGATCGCCGCCGCCGCGACCACCGGCGTCGCTCCCCGCGAGGCCGGCATGGCCTCCGGTGTCTTCAACAGCTCCCGCCAACTGGGCGGTTGCATAGGCCTGGCTGCTCTGGCCACGCTCGCCGCACACCGCACCGGCACAGCCACCGACCCCGCCGCCCTCGACGACGGCTACGCCCTGGGCCTGGCCGTCACCGCCGCCCTCTTCGTGCTCGCGGCAGCCGTGGCCATCGGCGTGCTGCCCCGCCGCCGGACCGCCACAACCGCCCTCCGCCTCAGCAACTCCACCGACAACCAACTGGAAGGAACACCGTCGTGACGACAACCCCCATCAACCTGTTCGCCTCAGCGTTGCACTTCCACCCCGACGGCGAGGTCCGAGCCGCCGAACGGCAGATGACGAGCAGCGACTTCGGCGTCTGGCAGATCGCGACCTTCCACGTCGACACCGACGCCGAGGTCCACGCCGACCACTGGGAGATGCACCCCGAGGCCGAGGAAGCCGTGTGCTGTCTGACCGGCGGAGTGCGCCTCTACCTCCGTCCCGCCACCCCCGACGACGCCGAGGAGATGGTGCAGTTGCCGGCGGGCACCGCTGTGATCGTCCCCCGTGGCCGCTGGCACCGCCTGGAACTCGACGCCCCCAGCGACCTGATGTCGGTCACCCTTCGCCACGGCACCCGCCTCGAGAAACGGACCGACGCCCGCTGACAGCGGGCCGCCCGGTGCCTGACGCCACCTCGGTCCGGGCAGCCCGGTACCGTGCGGTGCTCCCGTCGGCGGACAGGACGACCGTGCCGGTCAGCGACTTGCGACACGTCGATATCGGCATGGAGCCGAAGGTGGACGCTGCTTAGGATGTCCGCAGGTTGAGGGGGGTGCGATGCCGACGTTCGGGCTGCTCGGGCCGCTGTTGCTCCACGACGGGATACAGGACCGGTCGGCGGGAGGCCACAAGGGCCGCGTTCTGCTGGCAGCTCTCCTGCTCCAGGCCAACCGGATGGTGCCGAAGGACGGCCTGAAGGAGGCTCTGTGGGGGCCGCACCCCCCGCCGACCGCCGACGCCTCGCTGTTCAACCACGTGACGCGCCTGCGACGGCAGCTGGCGTTTCTCGGCGACCAACCGCGACGGCTTGCCGCGGTGCCGAACGGATACCGGCTGTACATCGGCGAAGGCGAGTTCGACGTCGAGATCTTCGAGGCGCACGCAAGCGCCACCCGCGAGGCACACCTGCACCGGGACTGGGAGACGGTGGCACGGCGGAGCACCGCGGCCGTGGCGCTGTGGCGCGGGCAGCCGCTGGCGGACCTTCCGGATTTCGCGGACGCCGAGCCGCAGGCCCGGGTGGTCCAGCAGCTTCTCGAAACCCGGCTCCAGGTGCTGGAGTGGGGTTTCGACGCGACCCTCGCGCTGGGCCGGCACCACGAGCTGGTCCCGCACCTGACGTCGCTCGCCTCGGAGCACCCGCTGCGGGAGGCGTTCCACCAGCAGCTGATGCTCGCCCTGCATCGCTCGAACCGCCAGGCGGAGGCACTGCAGGTCTACGCCGGCCTGCGCCGGAACCTGGTGGAGGAACTGGGCGTGGAGCCGTCCGCGGCCGTCCGGGCGACGCATCAGGAAGTGCTGGCCGACGACGGCGCCGCCGCTGTTGCGGCACCCGCGTCCGTCTCCGTCTCCCGGCCGGAACGCCGACCTCTGCGCCAACTCCCGGCGGACGCGGTCAGTTTCACCGGCCGGGACAGAGAAATCACGACACTCACCGCGCTGCTCCGGCCGGGCACCGACGCCCCGGCGCACCCACCCGGCCGCAGCCCCCGGCCGGTCGTCGTCTCCGGCATGGGCGGCATCGGCAAGACGGCCCTGGCCCTCCATGTCGCCCACCGGCTGCACGAGGACTTCCCGGACGGGCAGCTCTACGCCGACCTGCGCGGCTTCGGCCCTGGTGCGCAGCGCAGCCCCCGCGACCTGCTCACCCGGTTCCTCTCGGATCTCGGAGTACGTGCGGAGTCGTTTCCCGACGACACGGACGACTGCGCGGCGCTCTTCCGTACGGTCATGGCGGAACGCCGGATGCTGCTGGTGCTCGACAACGCCCGTGATGCCGCTCAGGTCACACCGCTGCTCCCCGGCACCGGCGACTGCGCCGTGGTGGTCACCAGCCGCCACACCCTCGCGGACCTGCCGGACGCCACGTTCGTGCCGCTGTCGCCGCTCGAACCCGACGACCAGGAGATGCTCCTGGCCGCACTGTGCGGAAGCCGGCGCGTGCTGGAGGAACCGGCTGCCGCCGCCGACATCCTCGCTCGGTGCGGAGGGCTGCCGCTCGCCCTGCGCGTCGTGGGCGGGAGGCTGGCTTCCCGTCCGGCGTGGCCGCTCGCTCTGCTCGCGCAGCGTCTGTCGGCCGGCTCCGGTCGGCTGCGGGAGCTGAGCGTGGGCGGTCTCGACGTCCACTCGACCTTCGCCGTGAGCTACGGCGCCCTGCGCGAGAGCGAAAGACCCCGGGAACGGACGGTCGCCCGCGCCTTCCGCCTGCTGGGCCTGTGGCCCGAGCAGGAACTCACCCCGCAGTCGGCGGCGGCGCTGCTCGGCCTGCCGGTGCGCGAGACCGCCCGGCTGCTGGACCTCCTGGCCGACGCCCACCTCGTACAGAGCCCGGCGCCCGACCGCTACGGCTTCCACGATCTGCTCGGCGAATACGCCGCCGAACGGGCCTTCGAGGAGGAGACCCCCCAGGAACGGGCGGACGCCACGCTCCGGCTGCTGTCCTGGTACGTGGCGGCCGTCGAGAAGGCATCGAGGGCGACCATCGGCGAGACGCAGCCGCCTCCACCGCTGGACGAGCAGCCGGACGAACCCGTCCCGGACTTCACCGACGCTCACCAGGCGCTGGAGTGGTACGTACAGGAACTGCCCGCCATCCGGCATGCGATCGACCGCGCCGGTTCCCTCGGCCGGTCCGACGTGGCGTGGCGGCTCGCCGTCGGACTGTTCGGGTACGCGGACACGTACTGGTGGACGGGGGCGTGGGACATCTGTCTCCAGGCCGCCCTGGCCATCGCCGAGGAACACGACGACACGGTGGGGCAGGCCTGGCTGTACCGCCGTATCGCCGTCGCTCACGGCATGGCCTACCGCAACGACGCGTGCCTGGAGAACCTGCGGATCTCCCTGGATCTCTTCGCGCGTGCCGGAGACCTCACGGCCCAGGCCTCGATCCTGGGCAATATGTCGGCACTCCATGTCCAGGACGGTCGGGCGGAGGAAGCGCTGGCGTATGCACTGCGCTCACAGGAGCTGTACCGCAGGAGTGGCAGCACCGTCAGCGAGGCCCTCGTACGAGGCAGGATCGCCGACGCGCTCGACCTGGCCGGGGACTTCGAGGGCGCCGCGGAGCAGCACCGTCGGCGCATCCCCCTGCTGCGGAACCAGGCACGACCCACGGCCCTCGCCACAGCCCTGACGCACTACGGTTCCGCGCTCAAGGAACTGGGCCTGCGGGACGAGGCGTTCGCCGCGCTGGACGAAGCCCTGGCCATCCGCCGCGGGCTGGGCGATCAAGGCGGCGAGGCGGACTGCCTGGCGGAAACGGCCCGAGCCCACCATCACTTCGGAGAGTGGGAGGCCGCCCGCCGCTGCTGGCACACATGCCTTGACCTCGCCCGCGCCCATGCGCTGCCCCAACGGGCCCGGGAGAGCCTGGAGGGCATCGCCGCCCTGGACCGGGCCTGCACGACCGGCGGTCCGGCGTGAGAGCGGGTCGGCCTGCGGCGAGGTGAACCGGGGCCGATGCCGCGCTCTCGTCAGGCCGACTCGGAGCTCTCCTCGGCGCGTGTGGTCGGCTCGGCCGTGACGGAGGCGGTGTAGAAGACGGACGTGCCCTGTTTGCTGCGCTGGGCCTGGTTCTTGGCCACGAGCCCTTCGAGCGTGGTGCGCACGACCGTTGTCCTGATGGTGCGCTCGGGGTGTTGCTGTGCCAGTGCGGTGGTGACTTCGGCAGCGGAACGGGGTTCGTTCTGGCCCGCCAGGTGCTCGCGGGCGAGATCGACCAGTGTGGGCAGCGCAGTGGGCGAAGCCGGCGCCGTGGCGGCGCTCTTTCTGCCCGCGCCCTTGCGCGCAGGAGCCGGAGCCTTCTTGGCGATGGCCTGCTTGCCCGCGACCGGCTTGGCCGCAGCCTTCTTACGGGGAGCAGGCACCGCCGGGGTTCCGAGGGCCTGCTGGATGCTCAACAGGACGGTGTGGTCCTGCTGAAGCGAGGCCAACTGCTGCTGCAACGCCTGGATCGCACCGCTGAGGCGCTCCTGCTCCTTGAGGTTGCGCTCGAGGTCGCCGGCCACCTGCGTGCTGTACTGCGAGGCCAACTCGGTGGCTGCCGTAGTGGTTTCGGACATGATGTGTGCACCCCTTCCTGGGTGCCACGGCCGGCAAGCAGCCAGTCCGCGGCGTATGCGAACTCTAAGGCACATGCTGTTGAGCTTGGTGCCTTGTGGGCAAAAGCGGTTACTGCCGCACACAGCATTCCCTTGTCCGCTCCCCACGGCGTACGCGCCCCGGTGCCGGCTACGACCGTCCTCAGCCAAGCCGATGAGTCACTGGGCGAGCCACGATGTGGATGATCACCAGCCATCATGAGATGCAACGTGTCGTTGACTTCAAGCGATCGACGAATGCCGATGGGCGGTGGT
>NZ_KQ948022.1:287339-302436 GCF_001513965.1 Streptomyces cellostaticus
CAGGCGGTCACGGGCTGCTGCCCCGCCGCGGCCGCGGCGGGATCCGCCGTGTAGAAGACGGACTTGCCCTGCTTGCTGCGACGGACGTGTCCCTTGGCGACCATGGCCTCCAGGGTGCTGCGCACCACCGTGAGCTTGATGCCGCGGTCCGGATGGGCCCCGATCAGAGCATCGGTGACTTCGAGGGCCGAGCGCGGCTCACCCTCCCGGCTCAGGTGACTGACCACGAGATCGCGCAGAGTCGGACCGTCCCCGCCCTTGAGTGCGTGCGTGGAACGCGCTGCGGGTGCCGCCTTCGTCGCCGACGTCGTCTTCCTGGCGCGGCTCGTCCTCACCTTGCCGGTCTGCGGAACGGGCGCGGCCTGGTGGGGAAGAGAGGCCTTGGCGGTGCCCGCGGACGTCACTTCGCCCACTCCCTCGGCACCGGCGAGTGCTTGCTGCATGGTGACCAGCAGGGCCTGGTCGTGGCGGAGCGTCTCCAGCTTCTCCTGGATCGCGGCCGCCTCGCTGCTGAGCCGCTCCTGTTCCTCGGCGTTGCGCTTCAGGTCTTCTGCCAGCCGGGCGGCGTACAACGGCCTGAGGCTGGTTGTTTCGTCCTGATTCTCGGCCACAGTGACTCTCCCTGAAGTTGTGTGCCGTTGCTTTACTGGATAGTACTCACAACAATTATGGATACCTCGCACGCGTACCCAATCTCCAGTGGCAGGTATGTTCGGAACGTCGACATCCCGTGAACCGGCGCGGTCGGGGCTCGGTCGATGGCGTCAAGGAAGTGACTCAACCCGCAATGACGAGCTCGGCAAGGGCGGCCCACGATGCACGATGACCCGATCCGGACCCGGATCCTCGACGTGGCCGAACAGCTCTTCTACAGCCAGGGCATTCAGGCGGTCGGGATGGACGCGGTGCGTACGGCTGCGGGAGTGACGCTTCGGCGCCTCTACCAGCAGTTCCCCTCCAAGGGTGTACTGGTCGAGGAGTACTTGCTGCGGCGGGATGCCCGATGGCGCAGCGACCTGAAGGAGTACGTCGAGGCGGGGGACACGTCGGCACGGGAACGCGTCCTTGCGGTCTTCGACTGGCTTCACATCTGGTTCGAGCAGCCGGACTTCCGCGGTTGCGCCTTCATCAACTCCTTCGGCGAGCTGGGAGCCACCTCCCCGGAAGTCACCGAAGCCGCACGTCATCACAAAGAGCAGTTCCGGCGCTACGTGGCCGACTTGGTCCGGCGGGCGGGCGCCCCTTCGGAGGTCGCCGACCATGTTGTTCTGCTCGCCGAAGGAGCCATGACCACCGCAGCCATCTCGGGTACCCCTCGGCCCGCCGCCCAGGGCAGAGTGGCTGCGGCGGCTCTGCTCCCATCGGCGCAGGTCGGTTGAGCAACACTCAGGCTGCCCGGCAGAGCAACTCGAAGGCCGCGCTGATCTGAGGCAGGTGTTCCCGTCCCCGGCGCGTGGCCAGGTATATCGAATTGCTCACGGGAGTCACCGGCGTGTGCAGCACACTCAGTCTGCCGGCGTCCAGGGCCTCCTGTGCGAGATAGCGGGGGACGACGCCGAGGCCGGTGCCGGAGGCGACGGCAGCCACCACGGTCCGAAGATCGGCCACCGTCAGGCCCGGTGCCGGCGGCTGAATGCCCCAGCACACGCGGAAGTAGCGCCGGGCCATGGGCATGGCGGGGGAGTAACCGATGAAGCGACGGGTGTCGTTCTCCGGCGTATACGGCGCCTCTCCGGCCCGGCCCACCAGTACGAACTCTTCGTCGCACAGATGCCTGAGGTGAAGCTGTCTGGTGGGCGCCTGCTCGATCTTGGTCACGGCGACGAGGTCCAACTCGTCGTGCAGCAGCACCTGGGCGAGCTCCGGCGACAAGCCGATGCGGCAGTGCACGTCGACGCCGCGCGCCAGCAGCGGGGCCAGCTTGGGCAGGACATGGACCGATAGCAGGTCGCTCGGTGCCCCCAGCAGTACGGGGGTGTTGGTGCCGGTGGGAGCCAGCGCGTCGACCGCGTCTTCCAGGGCGTCCAGGTGAGTGGCGATCTGGGCGGCGAGGAGGTCCCCGGCCTGGGTCGGCGCGACTCCGCGCCCCAGCCGGTCGAAGAGGGTCCGCCCCATCACTCCTTCCAGCGCCTTCAGATGACGCGAGACGGCGGGCTGGGACAGCCCGAGCAGACCTGCGGCTTTGGCAACGCCTCCACATCGGTAGACGCACAGGAAGGTGCGGAGCATGCCGAGATCTGCTCCATGTTTCATGGCCGGAACCCTTCAGTGAGAACCAACGTTCTCATAAGGTAGCAGCATCTGGTGTGCACGCCTGCGCTCCGGCCCGGTTGAGTCAACGTCCGTGCTTGACACGCCAACAAGGTGACTACAGACTGCCGTCCGTAAGCCGAAGAGAATTTCACCAGGCGGACAGCGTCGGTTGGTGCATGCGTCGAACGTTCACTCAGTCAGGCTCGCCGGGGTCGGGATGATGAGACTTGACTGACTGCGCCTGGGACTCATCTACAGCCCCGCCGAGCGCACGGCGCAAGAACTGGGAGAGGCCACCGAGTGACCGACGCATTTCCGCCGCGGCCGTGGCATCTGGCAGGTGACATGTTCGTCGCTGCCTGGCGGGTGAGGGCAAGAACACTACCGGCATGGCCTGTGCCCGCCGGTGTGCAGCCGCTGCGGGCGGGTGAGTGGTGCAGTGTCATGACGTGCTGGGTCGACTTTCGACAAGCCGGCGACTCGGTCGGGCGTGAACTGCTCGTGCTGCTGCGGGTGCGTGGCGACGGCTCCTCGGGCCTGTGTCTGGTCGAGGCGTGGGGAGACAACGCGCAGTCGCTGACGGGCGGCCGGGCCCTCTGGGGCGTTCCGGAGCAGCCCGGGGACCTGTTGCTGGTCGGCAGCACGCTGACGGCGCACGGCGGCCGCGGCAGTATGGGACGAGCCGGTGTCCGTGCTCGGCTGTGGCCCGGAACTCCCGACGAGGACAACGCGGACGAGGGTGTGTTCGGGATCCACCACGAAAGGCTGCGCATGCCCGGACGCCGTCGCCTGCGCACCCGACTGCTGCAACAGCCCTCTGGGGACAGCCGCGAGACGGCACACCGGGTTCCGGTGGAGTTGGAAGGCCAGGTGAGGCTGGCCCAGACCCGGCTCACGGTCGCGCCCGGCGGCCCGCTGGACTACCTGGCCCGACGACGGCCGCTGGCGGCGTTCTCACTTCGGGACTTTCACGGCGTCATCGGCGCACTCTCCTCACCGGACACGGGGTGAGCAACGGGCCTTGCCTGCCGCCGTCAGTCGGCGAGATTGACGGCCGCGACGGCCTTGCCGCGCGCGTCGCGCAGGGGGTGGATGCTGACGCTCATGACCTGCTGGGTGGCGGAGCGGGCCAGGTAGCGCACCTCCGCTCCGTCGAGAACGGCGACGGAGGCGGACTCGTGGACGGGGGCGGCGAGTTCGGCCAGATGCGGATGTGCGTTGTCGGCTGCTCGGGTACGACAGACCGGCGACCTGAGCTGCCTCGTTGAGTGTGAGGCCGCCGCGAGCGCCTCTGAGGGCGGTGAGCACGGTGAGGCCGCGAGCCAGAGCCTGGAGGAACCAGTGTCCCGGTTCAGTCTTGGCGCAGGGAACCGACAGGGCGACCAGTCCCGGGGCGTCGTTGTGATCGTCCAGCGCCCAGCCCTGCTCGGCCGCGTCGGAGAGCCAGGCGGCGAAGCCTGCCTCCGCGGCCTCCTGCCCGAGAGGGTCACCGACCCGGAACCCGAGGGGAATCACGCGGTCCGGGGGAATCGCGCGAGCGACGTGCTCTGGCCGACGACACCCCCTACGGGCTGACCGCCGGCGTCATCACCGAAGCCCTGGCTGCCGGTCTCGACGTGGCTGCGTCTGCGCACCGGAATCGTCCACATCAACGACCCGTCCATCGCCGGCGAACCTCAAGCCCCACCCGTCCGAGGCCGGGGCGCTGTGGCGTGCCCCGGCCTCTGCGAAGGGACCGGCGGTCAGAGCAGGAGATCTACGGGAAGTTGATGGTGGCGTCGGTGGAAATGGACACCACCACGGAACCTGCGGTGTCGGCGGTGAAGGTGTCGACCGCGGCGATCCGGGAACCCCAGCGCTCGACGAGTTCGGTCTGCGTGGCCTTGGCGACGCGGTCGATCCAGACCTTCTGTGCGGCCCAGACGTTCGCGGACTCGACCTCGGAGACGGCCTCGGTGAAGGGGATCGCTCCCATGTTCTTCTTCGTGGTGTTCCAGAAGTCGACGAAGAAGTCCCGCGACTGCTTGACGTCGGCTCGCGTGCCGGTGCGGTAGACGTGACCGCCGACGTACGTATCGAAGTCGAGTTCCAGAATGGCGTTGTGGGCGAGGAGAATGCCGGGCAGGTAGTCCGCGTTGCCCCAGCCGCGATAGGGGGCCCAACCCGGCATGACGACGTCGGTCATGGCCACGAGTCGCTGGTTGGGGAAGTGGGTGAGGATGTTTCCGGACTCGTGGTTCGAGCCCGGGTAGATCAGGTGGATCTCCTCGCCTCCGATGTGCAGGACATTGTGCTTTCCGTGGAGGACCCGCTGAGGCATCGGCCGCGCGGGGTCCTTGTGCAGGGCGAGAATGGTGGCGCAGTCGGCGTGCGCGATACGGATGGCTTCCGGGAATTCGGTCACCGCGCCCACGTGATCCAGATGGGAATGGCTGTAGATGAAGTGAGTCACCGGCTTGTCGGTCACGGAGGCGATGGCCTCCTTGAGGATGCCACGGGAAGCGGGCGGTGCGTCGACCAGTACGACGCCGTCGCGGGTCACCACGAAGACGGACTGCACGAAGCCGGTGATGACGACGTAGCCGTTCTTTCCGGCGCGCTGCAACCGGTAGCCCTTTCCGTTGTCCGGCAGCGGCTTCGCGTCCGCGGGCAGCGGCAGGAATCCCGGCGCCTCGGCGGCGGGACCGGAATGCGTCCCGGCGGTCTTCGGCGGCTGGTTCCCGTCGCTGACCGTGTCGGCTCTGGCGCCGCCGGGGGTGAAGGCGAGAGCTCCGGCGCCGACGACGGCGGCGGCACTGCCGCCGCGGATTATGGAACGACGGTTGATCATGGCTGTCCTTTTTCCGATGCGGTGAGGTCATTGACCGGCCGAGATCAACGCTACGAGTTACTTGAAGTTTCATCAAGTTGGTTGAATGGGTAACTTTAATGTCACCTGGTCACTCTCAAGTGACCAGGTGGGAATTGAATGACCGTCATGGAATTCATGAAGACGCGGTTGCCCGAATGCGTCAGGCCTGCGTGGGCAGCTGCTGTTCGGTCCAGATGACTTTTCCGTCGGCTGTGTAGCGAGTGCCCCAGCGGTCCGCGAACTGGGCCACCAGGAACAGGCCGCGGCCGCCCTCGTCCATGGTGGTGGCCCGGCGCAGGTGCGGGGAGACGCTGCTGCCGTCGGACACTTCGCAGATGAGGCTGCGGTCGCGGATCAGGCGCACGCTGATGGGGCCGGTCGCGTACCGGATGGCGTTGGTGACCAGCTCACTGAGGATCAGTTCCAGGGTGAACGCCTCCTCGTCCAGACCCCAGTCGTTCAGCAGCCTGCCGGCGCAAGCGCGCACGCCGGCCACGGCCGAGGGCTCGGTGGGTACGTTCCAGACCGCGGTACGGTCGCCGTCGAGCAGCCGGGTGCGAGCGATCACCAGGGCCACGTCGTCGCGCGGTGCGGTCGGCAGCAGTGCGTCCATCACGGCCCCGCACATCTGGTCCGGTGACCGTCCGGCGTGTGCGATGGCGCAGCGCAGCTGCTCTATCCCCTCGTCGATGTCACGTTGCCGGTCCTCGATCAGGCCGTCGGTGTACAGCACGATGCTGCTGCCCTCGGGCAGACGTACCTCTGCCTTCTCATAGGGCAGTCCGCCCAGCCCCAGTGGGGGACCGGCCGGTACCCCGGCCAGCTCGGCGTGGCCGTGCGGGTCCACGACGAGGGGTTCGAGGTGGCCGGCTCTGGCCATGGTGCACAGGCCCGAAACCGGGTCGTAGATCGCGTACAGGCACGTGGCGCCTGTGAGCGTCGGGGTTTCGCTGTTGTCCCTGTCCCGGTCCTGGTCGATGCGGGTGACGAGTTCGTCCAGGTACCAGAGCAGTTCATCGGGCGGCAGATCGAGCGTGGAGAAGTTGTGGACCGCGGTGCGCAGTTGCCCCATGGTGGCGGCGGCGTGCAGACCATGCCCCACGACATCGCCCACCACGATGGCGACACGGGCTCCCGGCAGGGGGATGACGTCGAACCAGTCGCCGCCCACACCGCCGAGCCCTGCCTCGGCGGGCAGATAGCGGTGGGCCACCTCGACGGCGCTCTGCTCGGGGAGCGCGTGCGGCAGCAGGCTGCGCTGCAGCGTGACGGCCATGGCGTGCTCCCGGGTGAAACGACGGGCGTTGTCGATGCTCACCGCGGCCCGGGCGACCAGTTCCTCCGCCACGGAGAGGTCCTCCTGGGCGAAAGGTGTGGGCTCCTTGGAGCGCCAGAAGGTAGCCACGCCGAGAATCACTCCGCGTGCCCGCAGCGGAGCCGCGATCATGGAGTGAATGCCGTAGGCCACCAGCCTGCGGGCCCGGTCGGGGGCCTGGGCCTGCCAGCCGGAGAACGCGGCCATGTCGGCCTCCAGCACCATCCGCCCGGAACCGAATCCGGAGGCCTGCGGTGTGGAGGGATCGAAAGGGATGAGTTGACCGGGCGGATACAGCGGTGAGTCCCCGCGGATGCCGTGCAGTGCGACACGACGCAGCTCCGTCATGTTCACCAGGTTCGGTTCCTCACCACGCAGTACGGCATCGGCCAGGTCGACGGTGACGTAGTCGGCGAACCTGGGTACGGCCAGCTCGGCCAGTTCCTCGGCCGTGCGTCTCACGTTGAGCGTGGTGCCGATGCGTATCCCGGCGTCGTACAGCAGCTTGAGTCGTTCCTGGGCCACCTCCACGCGCCCCATGAGCACGCTGAGCTCCGTTGTGTCACGCAGGGTAGCGACCGAGCCTCCCGGTCCGGGCTGCTGCGCCATGGGGCGTTGACTGATCGCCAGCAGCCGGTCGCCGACCTGGATCACCTGGTCGGTGGCCGGGGTGCCGGACAGCAGCAGCTGTTCGGCCCTCGGCTCGAGTCCCAGGCCGCTGACGGGCCGGCCCTCGCCGTCGGCTTCGAGCCCCAGCAGGCGTCGTGCTTCGTCATTGGCCAGGAGCAGCCGGCCCTGGGCGTCGATGATCAGAACACCTTCCCGCACCGCGTGCAGAACGGCATCGTGGTGCTCGTACATGCGGGTCATCTGCGTCGGGCCGAGACCGTGTGTCTGACGGCGCAGCCGCCTGCTGATCAGTGCGCTTCCCGCGGTGGCCGCCGAGAGCACCACACCGGTCGCCGCCAGGACGAGCGGTACCTGCCGGTCGGCGGCCACAGTCACCTGGTTGACCCGGATGCCCGCGGACACCAGCCCGATGACCTTCCCCTGGGGTGTGGTCACGGGGACGACGGTCCGCACCGAGCGGCCCAGAGTCCCCGTGGTGGTCTCGGTGACGATTCCGCCGTGCTGTGCCGCCGCGATGTCGCCGATGTAGTGCTGGCCGATCCGCGCCGGATTCGGATGGGTGTAGCGGATGCCCTCGGGGCTCATCACCACGACGAAGTCCACGTTGGAGCGTTTGCGGGTCTCCTCGGCCTGCGGCTGCAGTGCGGCGGTGGGGTTCGGGTCGGCCAGGGCCTGCTGCACGGAGGGGGATGAGGCGACGGCCGTGGCCACGGCCAGGGTGCGGTTGCGGGCCTCGCGCTCGGCGTCGGTCCGGGACTGCAGCAGCAAGGCGGCGACCGCCGCCGCCACGAGGACCAGAATGATGAAGACCTGCAGGATGAAGACCTGGCCGGCGACGGTGCGTGGCCCATGCCAGGACCGCAGACGCCCGCGCTGCCGGTCCATAATCCCCATCTAACCTCGGCGCGAACGCCCCATCATCCCGAAACGGCGGGTCGTTCCTCCCCTTCACATCGCGCGCCCGCGCGTGCGCACCGAGCGAGGGTGACGGCGGTGCGGACCGGTTCAGCCGGATCGCCGACCGAACGGCGGTCGTCCACGGTGTCTGGCGCCCTGATCGCACGCGCTGCCCTTCGACGGTCGGTGCGGCCCTGTGGCGTCACCGGCCTTCGGCGACAGCGTTTGTCGATGAGTCCGGGAGGCGGTCGCCCTGGAAGATCCGGTCGAGGTGGTGGTCCAGGACGGTGGCGGCCGACTCCGGGCTGCGCTGCCCGACGAGGATGCTGGTGCCCAGTCCGGCAGACATGGCCAGCAGGCTGACGGCTTCCAACTCCACGTCCACACCAGGCTGAACGAGATCGCTCTCCCTGGCCTGCCGGAGGAGTTCGGCCAGGGCGCTCTCGGCGGCATCGGGGTTCTTGATGAAGGGCTGGGCGGCCAGCGCCCGGTCGGTGACCGACAGCACGGCGTACGAGGTGTACACGAGGTGGAAGGTGCGGCTCTCCTCGTCCGTCGGCAACGCGGCCGTCAGCATGGCCTCGATCATCGCGCGCGGTCCCGGACGGTGGCCGGCGGCCCGGACCCGGGCGATGGCCCGCTCCTCGAATCTGCGCGCCAGGTGCTCCAGCCCGTAGAGCAGCAGCTTCTCCTTGGTTTCGAAGTAGTACTGCACCAGCCGCAGTGACACGCCTGCCTCCGCGGCCACGTCACGCATCCCCACGGCATGCAGTCCGCGTCGCGCCGCCACCCGGAGGAGAGCCTCGGCGATCTCGGTACGGCGCTCCGCATGGTCCACACGTTTGGGCATCGACCGTTCCTCCGCTCGCTGTTTCCACTGGTCGGGCCCGCCCAGCGCCTTGATGATACAGCCGTACCAACAACGTGATACGTTCGTACCACAAAGAATCCGCACCCGGAGGTGACCGTGTCCCAGACCGTGCCCCGCCCCCAGGCCGATGTCGGCCGATACGTGAGCGATGCCTGGCGTGACCGCTACTTCGCGGCCTGCGACGGGGTCTACGCCCTGGGAGCGACCGCTCTCACGGAAACGGACGTGGAGACCTCCTTCGGCACCACCCACGTCTACCGGTACGGCCCCGCGGATCCGGCCGCCCAGTCCCGCACCCCCGTCCTCCTGGTGCACGGAGCGGGCTCCTGCTCCGCCATGTGGTACCCCAACACCCCTGCCCTCAGCGCCGACCGCCCGGTCTACGCCGTCGACACCCCCGGCGATCCCGGACGCAGCATCCAGCGCGAGCCCATCCACCAGCCCGAACGCGCCGCACAGTGGCTGGACGAGACGCTGGCCGGCCTCGGGCTCGATCGCGTACACCTGGTCGGCGCCTCCTACGGCGGATGGCTCGCCCTGAACCAGGCACACCGCAGGCCCGAACGCCTCGCCTCGGTCACCCTCCTCGACCCCGGCGGCCTGGAGAAAGTGGGCTTGCGCTTCTTCGTCTGGATCTTCGCCAGCCTCTTCGCGACCTTCGCTCCCAAGGCGCTGCGCCCACGACTGGCAGCCTGGCTCGAACAGCCGGTGCTCATCATGCCGGAGCTGCGCACCATGATCAGGCTGGGCGTGCGCGCCTACCGCATCCGCCGCCCCGCCCCCCTGCCCCTGTCCGAGGACGAACTGTCCGCCATCCACACCCCGCTCTATCTGGTGCTCGGCAAGCGAAGCCTCCTCGTACACCCGCAGCGGCAGGTCGAGCGCGTCCCACGCCTGATACCGGGCGCCCGCGCCGAGATCGTCTCCCATACCGGCCACGGACCCGGGATCGACCACGCGGACGAGATCAACCGCCGGATGCTGAGCTTCATGGACTCGACCGACTGACACCTGCCGAACCCGCGACCCGGCGCGGGACGGGAGGCTCCCGGTCCGGATCCTCGTGGGGTGTCACCGCGACTTGTTCCTCACCTCGGGTGAAACACCCGGGCAGGCCGGGGCGGTGTGCCGAGCCCTGCCCGAGGGGTCGGCATAGTGACGGGTCCCGCACCGGACTCGCAGGAGGACACCCATGCTCGACACCCACTTCCGCACCGGCTCACCCATCTGGATCGACCTCGGCAGCCCGGACACGGAAGCGGCCGCCGCCTTCTACGGCGCCGTCTTCGGCTGGCGGTTCGTGTCCGCGGGACCGGAGGCGGGCGGGTACGGCTTCTTCCAGAAGGACGGCAAGACGGTCGCCGCCCTCGGACCGCTGACCGAGGAAGGGGCCCGGTCGGCCTGGACGACGTACTTCCGCAGCGACGACATCGATGATGCCGCCCGTCAGGTGGTCGCCGACGGCGGCAGCGTGCGCGTCGAGCCCATGAGTGTGGGTGAGGGACGGCTGGCCCAGTTCACCGACCCCCAAGGCGCCCAGTTCGCCGTCCTGCAGTCCGCGATGGGTCTGCAGAAGGCGTCCGAGGACGACACGCTGGTGTGGGTGGAACTGCACGCAGCTGACCCGGAGGCGGCCATCCGCTTCTACCACGGGCTGTTCGGCTGGCGCTCACAGGAGATGCAGGCGCCCGGCATGACGTACCGGGTCCTCAGCATCGCGTACGGCGACCAGCAGCAGGGTTCCTTCGGCGGCGTGGCCCAGTTGCAGGGCGAGCAGGACGAGGCGCGCTGGGTGCCGTACTTCGCGGTGGCGGATGCCGATGCCGTCGTTACGGCGGTGCAGGACAACGGTGGGACGGTGCGCATGCCGGCCGCGGACGTGCCCGATGTCGGACGCATCGCCTGGCTGGAGGACCCGGGCGAGGCGGTGTTCGCCGTACTGAAGCCGAATCCCCGTCAGGACTGATCGCCGCCGGGACGGCGGGCTGCTCAGCCAAGCCGATGTGCCATTCCTGATGAGCCGTCAGTGGAGGTCGTGCACACCGAGACGCGGGTGGTCGATGTCTCGGTCGCCCCTGTCGATGTCATCGGCGTGTCACGTCAGGTGCCCCGGCCAGTGTCTATCCTGAGCCTCATGCCTCGGTGCGCGCATGCCCGGCACCGAGAGCGCAGAGCGGCCTCACCGACGACGGCCGCAGGGGGAAGGATGTCTGATGGACTGGTTCTGGTGGGTGCTGATCCTCTTCTGGACGGGGGGCTTCGCCTGGGTCGCCGACAACGTCCGTACTGCGTTGCGGAACCGGCATGAGCGGAAGCTGGAACTGATGGACGCGGCGAAGCAGGAACGTCTCGCCGTCGAAGCGGCCCACCAAGCACCGGAACCCATCTGCGGGTGCACACACCACCTGGCCAAGCATGACAAGCAAGGCCGCTGCCATGAACGCGTAGAGGTCCCGACGGCCTGGGACGAGAACAAGAAGCCGCTTCGCTACGAGGCCGGGCCATGCAACTGCCAGCAGTACGTCGGCCCGCAGCCACTGTCCCAGGTGTACGCCGAAGACCTGACGGACCGCATCTGATGCCGTTACCCCGGACGGGATCAGTGCCGGTCTCCCCGGCCCGGACCAGGCCGGTCTCGTAGGCGATGACGACGAGTTGGGCGCGGTCGCGGGCACCCAGTTCGGCCATGGCGCGGTTGGCGTGGGTCTTGGCGGTCGCGGCAGTGACGAAGAGCCGTTCGGCGATCTCGTCATGGGACAGGCCGGTGGCCACCAGGATCATCACCTCGCGTTCGCGCGGCGTCAGAGGGCTGGGCGAGGAAGCGGGCGATCAGTCCCTTGGTCGCCGCAGGGGAGAGCAGGGCCTCGTCCGCCGCGACGGCCCGGATGGCGTCGAGGAGCTGGACCGGCTCGACGTCCTTGCCGAGGAACCCGCTCGCACCGGCCCGCAGTGCCTCGACGACGAACTCGTCCACCTCGAACGGGGTGAGGACCGACGACCTCCATGTCCGGCTGCGCGTCGATGAGCAGCCGGAACGTGCCGCGCAGCAGGGCCTGGTCGTCGGCGAGCAGGACGCGCATGGTCATCGAGGGCCTTTCGGGGCAGGGATGTCAGTCAGGGGCCGGGGCGAGAGCGAGGGGGAGTTCGGCCAGGATACGGAAGCCGCCCTCGGGCCGGGGCCCGGCGGTCACGGTGCCGCCGATGGCGGCGGCGCGTTCGCGCATGCCGATCAGGCGGTGCCCGGTACCGGGGCCCTGGTCGGCTCCGGGACGCCCGTCGTCCGTCACCGTGACGCGCAGTGACTCGGTGCCGTAGTCCAGAGTGATGTCGGCCCGTGTCGCGGACGCGTGTTTGTGGGTGTTGGTCGGCAAGCCGGTGCCGGTGGCACCAGTGGGCGAGAGGGGACATCGACGGGCCTTTCCGGGTGCGTCACACGGTCGTCGTGCCGGCCACTGCGGCACCCGGCCACGCTCGCAGCCCGCGGATCTCTCGTCGTCGGGCGCCCGTAGACACTTGCGTCTACTGCGATCGCAGTAGACGCGAGGAGAGAGGCCCGACCGGACGCCTCGGCCTTGCCGAACGCCGAACCGGGCGTGGGACAGAGCGGCTGTGACGGCGCTCCTAGTACCCGTGCGGAGGCCGGTTCGGGTCTGCCTGCTGCACGCGGGCGGCGAAGTTCGAGCCCGACTGGTTGACGTGATAGTGGTCGCGCACGTAGTTGACCGTCGCGCACATGTCGGCGACCACGTCGTAGGGTGTGGTCGCCGTGCCCGCCTGGTGGAACGAGGCGAAGGTGGTGGGAATGCACTGGGTGGCACCACGGGAGCAGTTCTGCCGGTGCCCGTCGGCGACAATGGGGCCTCGTGCGTTGGAATCCGTGTCGTTCACCCGGAACTTGGGGTGGTTGTAGGCGGACTCCCGTCGGGTGATGGTGACCAGCGCCGGGACGCCGAACTTCGGGTCCATGCCTGTCAGGCGGCACGCCGTGCCGGCGTACCGCCGCATCGCGGCCTCCCCGACTTCGTCGCCGGGGTCGTGGTACGTGACCTGACCGAGGGTGAGCCTGCCGGGACGGGCCGCGGGTGCGGCGCCGGTGCAGTCGACGCTGAAGCCGCCGTGACGGCCGAGCGCGGTGAGTGAGGCGCAGCCGGGGATGCCGTCGGCGTCCGCTCCTTTGAAGCCCTGGGCGAGTTGTTCGGCGCGGTAGGCGGCCTTGGTCTGTTCGCCGAAGGTGCCGGTGGCTCCGTCCGGAATCTTGCGGCCCCGTGCGATCAGGGCTTTTTGTACGGTGCGTACGTCCTCGTTGGTCTTGCCGAACCGGACGTTGGACAGAGCGACCATGGTGGCTCGCTTCCTCTCTTCCGTCCCGTGACGTCTCAACCACCGGGCGGCGGGACCGGCTTGGTCCAGTCGGGGTCGGCCCATCGCCCCGGCTCCTGCAGATCGGCCAGATGCGGACGGTACCCGCGATCCCGCTCCCGCCGCAGCCTGACGCTGGCGTGCAGCACGGCGTCGTCGGGCGGGCGACGCGAGCGCCGGCCCGCAAGGATCCAGAAGGGGCCGTTGTCGTGGACCGGAGCCCCGGCGAACTCCTCGGTGAGCGCACAGGTCGTGCCGTAGGCCTGAGGCCGGAACACCAGGTCCTGGGTGACACCGTCGATGACCCACTTCAGCGGGATCGTGGAGAGCAGGGGCGCGCCCTCGGCATGGGCGAAGGTGCCGCCGACATCCGAGTGCACCCCGGCGAACCAGACCTCCTCGGCGGTGCCCTGACGCGGCGCAGGGCGGGGCGTCACCAGGAACTCGTGGTAGGGGCGGCGGGTCTCGTCGAGCGACACGGCATGCCGGATGCGGGCCGCGTTCGGCAACTGGTGGGTGTACGGCCACCGCAGATTGCCCATGCGCAGCAGGCCGGCCGCCTTCACGGTGTCCCAGACGCCGAGGTAGGCCACCGGCAGGGCGTGGTGCGAGACCTGCCGTGGGTTGTTCTGCTTGACGTCCGCCCACAGCGGTTCGTTCTCGGTGCGCCGGCAGAACGCGTGCGAGAACCGGGCTATCTCCTGCTCGCTCCTGTCGATGTCCTGGTTGAAGGCGTACTTCGCCACGGCGTACGGCACCAGGTTCTCCGAGCCCGGACGCATGAGGCCGGGCTTGTTGAGCATTCCGACGAGCGCGCGGGCGGTATAGGCGCCACGGCTGAATCCGAACACATAGACCAGGTCGCCCGGCTGCCAGTGCCGTATGAGGTACGTGTACGCCTCGGCGAGGTTGGTCCGCAGTCCGCTGCCGAAGGCGAGGCCCCACAGGCGGGAGAGCCGGCGGCCGAGCGGTCCGTGGGCGGTGGCCGACGACATGGTCCCGACGCCGGGGTCGTAGTAGACGAGCTGGCGGTCCGGATCGTCCGCGTCCAGCATCTCCATCAGTCTGACCACGTTGGTGGGGTGGCTCGCGCCCACCTGGTTGCCCGTCCCGTCGAGGCAGACGACGATCGCACGAGGCATACCCGCGCTCCCTTCTAGCCGGAGCCGGAGCCGGAGCCGGAGCCACGGCGGCCGTGCCGTGACGCGTCGGCCGACAGCGGACCGGAGGCGGTGTGCCGGCCCGGGGTGATCTGCCGGGAGAAGGCCTGCAGGGCGACCGGGCTGTTCGCCGGCAGGACGGCCATCAGGCCACGGTCCTGCGCCTCCGCGATCGTCGCGGAGGCGTCGCTGCCCTCGGGGGCGAAGGCCAGGCGGACGTGCCCGTCGCCGGAGCCGCGGCGGTCCACCGGAGTGACGGCGCCGTGGGTGCCGTCGGGCAGGGTCACCCACAGCTGGAAGTCGTCGTATCGGACGAAGTCCGCGCCCTTCACCGGCCAGGGGTAGTGGTGTTCACCGGGAACCTTGGGAAGGATCCCCTGGTGGTTCCCGCGGCTCAGCGGCACGCACGCGTTGAACAGGGAGTCGGTCCAGGCCTCGACCCCGTCGGCGTCCTTGATCGGTGTGCGCAGCAGTTCCTCGGCGCGGTCGTAGCCCAGTTCCGCCAGGGCGGGCAGGGTGCGTGGGAAGGCGTCGACCAACTCGGCGGCCTCCTGGCGGAGCCGGTCGACCTTCGCGGGGTCGGCGCAGAACTGCATGCTCCACTCGATGCCGACCCGGGCGCGGTACATCAGCCAGCCGTGGGAGCCCATGACCCACAGGCTGCCGCCGTGGTGCATCTCCCAGTGCTCGGCGCCCCCCTGCCCCGGATCGACAGGCCGCGGCCCGTAGGGCAGGTCGGCGTCGTTCATCTTGCGAAGGAT
>NZ_KQ948022.1:302907-383481 GCF_001513965.1 Streptomyces cellostaticus
TGCGCCGATTCGAATCGTTTGGGATGTTTGACGAGGCGGATCTTCCACGGATGGTTCTCCGATTCGACGCCGCCTGGCTGGAGTTCGGCGTGGGCCATGGCTGACCTCCTCGGCCGAGCCCCGCGGCCTGGCCCCCGCCGCGCGGGGCAAAGTTCCCCCTGCACTTATCGTGCGCCAGGAACCGGTGTGCCGCGACTTGGGCGAAGGCCCTCGGGGCGGCGACGCCGGACCCGCTGACTGTGATCAGCGAGGAACTACTGCTCGTAGCACCGACGCGCGAGATGGACGGTGATGTCGGCGGCAATCTCGACCGTCTCAGGCAGAACCTGCATGATCTGACCGAATACCTGCTCTCGCTCCAAGCTCGGCAGTACGAGATAAGCCGAGACGGTCGAGAGCTGGCCCACGTAGTCGCGAGCACTCATCGTCAGGCGCCGTTCGACCACGGACTGTTGAACACCGGTGAACCACTCGGACCGTTGGAGCTCCGTACCCGGCCACTGCAGGTCATGCCCCGGAGGTGTCCCGTCTGGGGACGGAATCTCGTCGCTCTGCAAGAACGGTGCTCGTGCCGCGCGAACCGCTTCCTCCACCGCCGGGTCAGCCAGCCGGATCGGCCCGCCGAACGAGGCGAACACGCCACCCGGCTCCAGCAGCGAGGCCATGCGGGACCACCGACCCTCCGGGTTGGTCCAATGCAGCGCCGCTGCCGCGTAGACCAGCCCGTACCTCTCGCCCGGTCGCACGTCCTCGAACGCGGCTTGCACCGTCCTGACACTTGCCGGCACATGCTTGCGCAACTCGGCGAGCATGGCTCCGTCAGGCTCGGTCGCGGTGACCACGACCCCCCGTCGAGCGAACAGGCGGGTTGCCTTGCCTGTCCCGGCGCCGATCTCAAGAGCAGTCCGAGCCGGCTGACCCGCGTAGGCCATCACCCTGTCGAAAAGCTCGTCGGGATACCCCGGCCGGAACCGTTCGTATGCTTCCGCCACCGCTCCGAAGCTCAGTGCGCGACCAGACATGCGAGCATCCTGACACGATCCACGTCGAACATGCCTGCTCTTTTGCACGACCTGGCGGCCCCGGCCAAGTCCGCTCCTGAGCGGTCAGTTCCGCGGCGAGCGACGGGGCACCGCTGCGCTCAGGACCTTCAGCGCCACCGAGGGATGGAACAGCACGGCCGGAGAGGCCACCATGTTCACCACCTGCACGAACCTCGCCCACACGGCCGCGTCCTTCACCGCCACATGGAAGAGACGGGTGTTGTACCAGTGGGCGAAGCGCGCGGCGAGGGGCTGGCCTTCCGGGTTCCACATCAGGTCGGAGTTGGTGGACAGCGTCCAGGGGCCCAGCAGCAGGCGGCCCACCTTCTTCTGGAAGCCGCCGGCCAGGCCGTCCAGCCGCGCGGACGCGCTGTGCCGGGCCAGCATGCCCTGCAACAGCTCCGCCTCCATCGCGGCCACGGTCAGGCCCTGGCCGTAGACGGGGTTGAAGACGCAGACGGCGTCGCCGAGGGCGATGAGCCGGTCCGGCCATTGCCGGACGGAGTGGTACGGCCGCCACTGGTTGTCGACGTTGGTGTAGCGATAGGTGGGCTCCTGCACGGTGCGCCGGCCGATCTGCTGTGCCAGGCGCGGGTTGTTCAGGGTCTCGGCGAACGCCAGGTAGCCCTTGTCGTCGGTCGGCGGCTGGTCCTGGAAGCCGAACAGCGAGCACGTCCACCGGTTGCGCTCCACGGCGAGCAGAACCCCGGCCCGGGGCACCCGGGGAGCGAACAGCATCTGGTAGGCGACGTAGAAGTCCGGATGGCCGGGGTGGCTCTCCTCGGCCCGGTCGAAGTTCATCGACGTGTACGTGACCTTGGCCTTCACGGTCCGCTTCGGCGGCACGGCGACCCCCATCGTGCCCAGCCAGTCCGTCAGGGAGCTGGACCGCCCGGAGGCGTCGACGACCAGATCGGCGGCCAGCTCGAAGGGCTCCGCGTCCTGCGGGCTGCACGATACTGCGCTGACCCGGCCCGAGGGGTCCCGGGTCAGGCCCGTGCACTGGGTGGACGGCATGAGCGTGACCTCGGGGAGTGCGAGCACCTTGCGCCGCAGCCGGCGTTCCAGCTCGTCGCGGGTGAAGGTCTGGATCCTCACGCCTGTGCGCTTGCGGGGCGCGAGGCCGACGGGCAGCAGGAAGTCGATGCCTTCCCCGTAGTCGAAGACCGGTGCCCCCGCTTCCCTCAACTCCTCGCGCAGCCCTGGGAACAGCCGCTCCAGGATCTCCCCGCCCTTGGCCAGCATCGCGTGTGCGTGGTAGCCCTGCGGGGCGCCCGGATGGACGCCGGTGTCCTCGTCGACGGCGTCCCGTTCCACGAGGACGACCTCGGTGAAGAAGTCGGCCAGCACCCGCGCGGTCACCAGTCCCGCGTAGCTGCCGCCGATGACTACGGCCTTGCCCCAAGGGCGATCTGCACTCATGTCGTATCCCGTGTGTGACCGGACCAGCGCGTTCAAGCAGGTCAACGACTCCGTCGAGGGCAGGACACGGGGCTTGGGGGGAGCACTGGGGGATCTTGTCGGCGAGTGGTCCGACGGCAACCCGTGTCGCGATCTGGCCAAGCCTGGCTCGGGGCGTTCACGAGGCACATCGGGAGACGAAGCGCCTCGGCCTCGGGGATTGAATGTGCGCCCCTTGCCTGCGTTCCCCCGGTTTTCGCGCAGAGGCGCATACGGATCCTTGACCGCCGCTCGGTACTCCACGATGCTGTGTTGCGACACGTGAGATGTGTGCCGTAATGAGCAACATCTCGACTCTGTACCAGCCGAGGAGTGGCCATGACTCACCAGGTTCGTGCTGTCGTCGCGCGGAGCAAGGGCGCCCCCGTCAGTCTGGAGACGATCGTCGTGCCCGACCCCGGTCCGGGTGAGGTGCTGGTCAAGATCGAGGCCTGCGGTGTCTGCCACACCGATCTGCACTACCGCGAGGGGGGCATCAGTGACGACTTCCCCTTCCTGCTGGGGCATGAGGCGGCGGGCGTGGTGGAGTCGGTGGGCGAGGGTGTCACCGAGGTGGCGCCCGGTGACTTCGTCATCCTGAACTGGCGTGCGGTGTGTGGCCAGTGCCGTGCCTGTCTGCGTGGTCGGCCGTGGTACTGCTTCAACACCCACAACGCGAAGCAGAAGATGACCTTGGCCGACGGCACGGAACTGTCGCCGGCTCTGGGCATCGGCGCCTTCGCCGAGAAGACGCTGGTGGCGGCCGGGCAGTGCACCAAGGTGGACCGGGCCGCGTCGGCTGCCGCCGCCGGGCTGCTGGGATGCGGGGTGATGGCGGGCATCGGCGCGGCGATCAACACCGGCCAGGTGGGGCGCGGTGACAGCGTGGCGGTCATCGGCTGCGGCGGGGTCGGGGACGCGGCGATCGCCGGGGCGCGGCTCGCGGGCGCGGCCAGGATCATCGCGGTGGACATCGACGACCGCAAACTGGCCACGGCCAGGAAACTGGGCGCGACCCACACGGTCAACTCCAAGGAGACCGATCCGGTCGAGGCGGTCCGGGAGCTGACCGGCGGGTTCGGTGCCGACGTCGTCATCGAGGCGGTCGGCCGCCCGGAGACGTACAGGCAGGCCTTCTACGCCCGCGACCTGGCCGGCACCGTCGTTCTCGTCGGCGTGCCCACCCCCGAGATGAAGCTTGAGCTGCCGCTCCTCGACGTCTTCGGCCGGGGCGGATCGCTGAAGTCGTCCTGGTACGGCGACTGTCTGCCCTCCCGCGACTTCCCCATGCTCATCGACCTCCATCTCCAGGGCCGCCTGGACCTGGACGCCTTCGTCACCGAGACCATCGCCCTGGACGATGTCGAGAAGGCCTTCGAGCGGATGCACCACGGCGACGTCCTGCGCTCGGTGGTGGTCTTCTGATGGCCGCCGCACGCATCGAACGCCTCGTCACCTCGGGGACGTTCTCGCTGGACGGCGGCACCTGGGAGGTCGACAACAACGTCTGGATCGTGGGTGACGACCGTGAGGCGGTCGTCGTCGACGCCGCCCATGACGCCGACGCCATCGTCCGGGCCCTCGGCGGACGCGTCCTGCGCGCGATCGTGTGCACCCACGCCCACAACGACCACATCGACGCCGCACCCGATCTCGCCGCCCGCACCGGCGCCCCGATCCTGCTGCATCCCGACGATCTGCCGCTGTGGAAGCAGACCCACCCCGACCGGATGCCGGACGGCGAACTGGCCGACGGGCAGACCCTCACGGTCGCGGGTGCACGGCTGACCGTGCTGCACACCCCCGGCCACGCTCCCGGAGCCGTCTGCCTGTATGCGCCCGACCTCACCGCGCTCTTCAGCGGCGACACGCTGTTCGCGGGCGGGCCGGGCGCGACGGGGAGGTCGTACAGCCATTTCCCCACCATCATCGACTCGATCCGCGAAAAGCTGCTCACGCTGCCGGACGACACCGTGGTGCACACCGGTCATGGGGAGGCCACCGTCGTCGGTGCCGAGGCACCGCACCTTCAGACGTGGATCGACCGCGGCTTCTGACCGCCCGTCGACGGCCTCGCCGCCGGTGACCGTGTCCGATGCCGCCACCGCCCGCAGCGAGGTCGTCGCCGTCCCGTACAGCCCCTGTTCCGCCTGCTCACGCTCGTGGTCCGGGGCGCTTTGGCGTGCGTGAAATGCAGCCGTCGCAAGCGAGTCGCACCGGCCCCTGGATGCCTTGACAACGGTTCCGGGCGGCCTCCAGACTGGCGTTGCGCTAATCGCAATCCGTTTCGTTATACGCACCGAGGTGTCATGATGATTCCCGCGTGCCGTCTCGCGGATCTGCCGCGAGGCGAGGCCCACCGGCTCGACATCGACCCGCCGGTCTCGGTGTTCCACACCGACGACGGCGAGCTCTACGCCATCGACGACACCTGCACCCACCAGGACGCCTCGCTCGCCGACGGCTGGCTGGAGGGCTGCGAGGTGGAATGCCCGCTGCACGCCTCCAAGTTCGACCTGAGGACCGGTGCCGTCGACTCTCCTCCGGCCAAGCTCCCGGTCCGTACCCACGAGGTCGTCGTCGAGGACGGCATGATCTACGTGCGGCTGTCGACGCAGGCTCCCAACCTTCCGCCCTGCGTCGCCGCCCGCCTGGCCGGAGGCCCCGCGTGAGGACCGTGGCCGTGGTCGGCGCCTCGCTGGCCGGACTGTCGGCCGCGCGCTCACTGCGGAAACGGGGGTACGACGGTCGGCTGGTCGTCATCGGCGACGAACTCCACCGTCCGTACGACAGGCCGCCGCTGTCCAAGGAGTTCCTGGCCGGCGCCATCGGCGAAGCGGATCTCGCACTCGAGCGGGACGACGAAGACCTGCGGGCGGAGTGGGTGCTCGGCACCCGTGCCACCGGGCTCGACCGCACCGAGCGGGCGATCCGGCTCGCCGACGGCCGGGACATACGCGCCGACGGCGTGGTCATCGCGACCGGTGCGGCCGCGCGCAGGCTGCCCGGCACCGAAGGCCTGGCCGGCGTGCACGTGCTGCGCACCCTGGACGACGCCCGCGCGCTGCGGGACGACCTGGCCCGGGGCGGACGGCTGGTGGTGATCGGCGGCGGATTCATCGGCGCCGAGGTCGCCGCCACCGGGTACGGCCTCGGACTCGACGTCACGGTGATCGAGGCGGCGCCGACGCCGCTGGCCGGGCCGCTCGGCGAGACCATGGGCGGCATCGTCTCCGCCCTCCATGCCGACCACGGCGTACGGCTGCTGTGCGGTGTGGCGGTCAAGGGGCTGAGCGGGGACGAGCGAAGCGAGATGGGGGTCCCCCCGGACGGAGTCTGGGGGAGGGTCGACGCCGTGCTGCTCGAGGACGGCCGCAGCATCCCCGCCGACACGGTCGTCGTCGGTGTGGGCGCGCGTCCGTGCGTCGACTGGCTGGAGGGGTCCGGCGTCGCGCTCGACAACGGAGTGAAGTGCGGCTCCGACGGCCGCACCAGCCTGGCCGGCGTGGTCGCCGTCGGCGACTGCGCCTCCTGGTACGACCCGCGCACCGGAGCCCACCGCCGGGTCGAGCACTGGACCGGTGCGATGGAGCGTCCCGATGCCGCCGTGGCCACCCTGCTGGCGCACGGCGCGACGCAGCCGGGCGTGCCCCGGCCGCCGTACTTCTGGTCCGACCAGTACGGCGTGAAGATCCAGTTCGTCGGTCACGCCGCCGGCGCCGACAGCGTGACGGTCGAGGAAGGCGCCACCGACGACCGCAGTTTCCTGGCCGTCTACCGGCGGGCCGGCGAACCGGTCGCCGTGCTGGGGATGAACCAGCCGAGGCTGTTCACCCGCTGGCGCAAACAGCTCACCGCCGATCCACGACGTTTCCCGAGGAGTGCAGCGTGACCTCGACAAGCCTGCCGGACAGCCTCATCGCCACCCTCCCCGGCTCCTCCTACACCGACCCGGGCGTCTTCGCCCAGGAGCAGGAGCGCATCTTCGAGGCGATGTGGTTCTGCGTCGCGCGCTCGTCCGACCTGCCGAAGCCCGGCGCCTTCCGCACCGTCGACGTGGGCCGCGAGAGCATCCTCGTCACCCGCGCGCGTGACCACGCGATCCGTGCGTACTTCAACGTGTGCCGGCACCGCGGCGCCAAGCTCTGCACCGAGGAGACCGGCGAGGTCAAGCGCGCCTTCCAGTGCCCGTACCACGCCTGGACGTACGACCTGAGCGGCAAGCTCGTCGCGGCGCCCAACCTCACCAAGATGCCCGACGTCGGCCGCACCGAGTACGGCCTGGTGAGCGTGGCCGTGCGCGAATGGCTCGGCTACGTCTGGGTGTGCCTCGCGGAGAACCCGCCCTCCTTCGAGGAGGACGTCATCGGCGCGGTCGTCGAACGCCTCGGTGACGTGGAGTCCATCGAGCGCTACGACGTCGACAACCTCGCGGTCGGCAAGCGGATCGTCTACGACGTCAAGGCGAACTGGAAGCTCATCATCGAGAACTTCATGGAGTGCTACCACTGCGCCACCATTCACCCCGAACTCACCGAGGTGCTCCCGGAGTTCGCCGACGGCTACGCGGCGCAGTACTACGTCGGTCACGGCGCCGAGTTCGGTGAGGAGATCCAGGGGTTCACCGTCGACGGCAGCGAGGGCCTGGACCGCATTCCCGGCGTGTCGCAGGAGCAGGACCGCCGCTACTACGCGATCACCGTCAAGCCGCAGGTCTTCATCAACCTCGTGCCCGACCACGTGATCTTCCACCGCATGTATCCGGTGGCCGTCGACCGCACGGTGGTCGAGTGCGACTGGCTCTACCTCCCCGGTGTGGTGGAGAGCGGCAAGGACGTCAGCCGGTCCGTGGAGCTCTTCGACCGGGTCAACCGCCAGGACTTCGACGCCTGCGAGCGCACTCAGCCCGCAATGAGCTCCCGGCTGTACGCCAAGGGGGGTGTCCTGGTGCCCAGTGAGCACCACATCGGCGCCTTCCACGACTGGGTGCTCGAGCGCCTGGGCACCCGGCAGCCGTGACCCGGCGGCTCAGCCCAGGTAGCCCATGCGGTGGCTGATCTCCTCCGCGCCCTTGACCAGTACCGGAGCGAGCTCGTGCATCCGCTCCTCGGTGAACCGGTACGAGGGCCCGGACGCGGTGACCGCCGCGATGACCACTCCGTCCCGGTCGCGGATCGGCGCGGCCATCGCGTGCAGCCCGATCTCCAGCTCCTCCAGGGTCCAGGCGTAGCCCCGGTCCCGGGCCTCGGCGAGGTTCTTCTCGAGCTTCGCCTTCGAGGTGATGGTGTGCGGGGTGAGCTTCTTCAGCCCGGCCTCGGTCAGCAGCGCGGCGCGCTCCTTGGCGGGCAGGTGGGCCAGCAGGATCTTGCCGCTGGAGGTGGCGTGCAGCGGGGTCAGCTGGCCGACCCAGTTGTGCGCGGTCACGGCGCTCGGACCGCGCACCTGGAAGAGGTTGATCGCGTAGTGCTCCTGCATCACGGCGATGTTGACGGTCTCGCCGATCTCCTCGGCCAGGCGCTCGCAGACCGGACGCCCCTGCTGGGTGATGTCGATCCGTCCCGTGACCGCCCCCGCCAGGCGTACGATGCCGAAGCCGAGCCGGTACTTGCCGCGCTCGCCCGACTGCTCCACCAGACCGCGCGCCTCCAGGGCACCGAGCAGGCGGAACGCGGTGGACTTGTGCACATCGATCTCGGCGGCCACCTCGCTGACGCCCGCCTCGCCGCGCTGGGCCAGGATCTCCAGGACGCTGATGGCCCGGTCGACGGACTGTACCCCGCCGGCCTGCGAACCGTTCGTTTCGGCATTCGGACTGAAGTTGCTCATAGCGAAACTATACGCGCAGTAAACAACTCTCTTGCAAGCAACGCGCGGGAAACGCAGGCCTCGCAAGTTGCGTGGTTCGCAACCTAGTGCGTATAGCGAT
Organism: Streptomyces cellostaticus; assembly: GCF_001513965.1. Classification (GTDB taxonomy): domain Bacteria; phylum Actinomycetota; class Actinomycetes; order Streptomycetales; family Streptomycetaceae; genus Streptomyces; species Streptomyces cellostaticus. Next base: position 311,317 of record NZ_KQ948022.1, read on the forward strand.
ACCCGTACTAGCATGCCCCGCGTATCGACAGCGCGAGCGAGACGAGGCACCATGGCTCCCCTGCAGTACGACTTCGTCATCGTCGGTGGTGGATCAGCCGGCAGCGCACTGGCCAATCGACTCTCGGCCGACCCCGGAAACCGGGTGCTGGTGCTGGAGGCGGGCCGGTCCGACTACCCGTGGGACGTGTTCATCCACATGCCCGCGGCGCTGACCTACCCCATCGGCAGCCGCTTCTACGACTGGAAGTACGAGTCCGAGCCCGAACCCCACATGGGCGGCCGGCGCATCTACCACGCCCGCGGCAAGGTGCTGGGCGGCTCCAGCAGCATCAACGGCATGATCTTCCAGCGCGGCAACCCCATGGACTACGAGCGCTGGGCCGCGGACCCCGGCATGGAGACCTGGGACTACGCCCACTGCCTGCCGTACTTCCGGCGGATGGAGAACTGCCTCGCGGCCGATCCCGACGACGAGTTCCGCGGCCACGACGGCCCCCTCGTTCTGGAACGCGGCCCGGCCACCAACCCCCTGTTCGGCGCCTTCCTCAAGGCGACCCAGGAGGCGGGCTACGCCCCCACCGACGACGTCAACGGCTACCGTCAGGAAGGTTTCGCCAAGTTCGACCGGAATGTCCACCGCGGACGCCGACTGTCGGCCTCCAAGGCGTACCTCAAGCCCGCGATGAAGCGGCCCAACCTCACCGTCACCACCCGCGCTCTCGTCACCAGGGTCCTCTTCGAGGGCAAGCGGGCCGTGGGCGTCGAGTACCAGCGCGGCCGGGGCCCGGTCCAGCAGGTCCGCGCGAGGGAAGTCATCCTGTGCGGCGGCGCCGTCAACTCCCCGCAACTGCTCCAGCTCTCCGGCGTCGGCAACGCCACCGAACTGGCCGCCCTCGGCGTCGACGTCGTCCACGACCTGCCGGGCGTCGGCGAGAACATGCAGGACCACCTGGAGGTGTACGTCCAGTACGCCTGCAAGCAGCCCGTCTCCATGCAGCCGTACATGGCGAAGTGGCGTGCCCCCTTCATCGGGCTGCAGTGGCTGTTCAGGAAGGGGCCGGCGGCCACCAACCACTTCGAGGCCGGCGGCTTCGCGCGCAGCAACGAGGACGTGGACTACCCCAACCTGATGTTCCACTTCCTGCCGGTCGCGGTCCGCTACGACGGCTCCTCGCCGGCCGGCGGCCACGGCTACCAGGTGCACGTCGGGCCCATGTACTCCGACGCCATCGGCTCCGTGAAAATCAAGAGCAAGGACCCGCGGGAACACCCGGCGCTGCGCTTCAACTACCTCTCCACCGAACAGGACCGCCGGGAGTGGGTGGAGGCGATCCGCGTCGCCCGCAGGCTGCTCAACCAGCCCGCGCTCGCCCCGTACAACGGCGGCGAGGTCTCGCCGGGGCCCTCGGTGGAGACCGACGAGGAGATCCTCGCCTGGGTCGCCAAGGAGGGCGAGACCGCCCTGCACCCCTCGTGCACCTGCAAGATGGGCACCGACGAGATGGCCGTCGTGGATCCGCTGAGCATGCGGGTGCACGGTCTGGAGGGGCTGCGCGTCGTCGACGCCTCGGTGATGCCGTACGTCACCAACGGCAACATCTACGCGCCGGTGATGATGATCGCCGAGAAGGCGGCCGACCTGATCCTCGGCAAGGAGCCGTCGGCGCCCTCGAAGGCCGCGTACTACCGCCACCGTGACGCCCAGAAGCAGGCCGGGTAGGCCTTGGGTGCCGAGGTCCTGCGGGCGCTGCTCGGCCGCGTCCGCTACGAGGTGCTGCCGGCGAAGGCGACGCAGGAGAAGGTCCTCGCCCATGTCCCGCGCGACGTCGTGGTCACGGTCACGGCCTCGCCGGTCAAGGGACTGGAGCCGACGCTCGGCCTGGCCGAGCGGCTCGCGGCGCACGGCTACCGTGTCGTCCCGCATGTGCCCGCACGGCTGCTGCGGGACGACACACACCTGAAGGAGGTCATCGAGCGGCTGCGCACGGCGGGCGTCGACGACGTCTTCGTCCCGGCGGGCGACGCCGATGCGCCGGCCGGGGTGTACGACGGGGCGCTGCCGGTGCTGCGCAGGCTCGGCGAGCTGGGCAGGCCCTTCGCGCACCTGGGGATCACCGGCTATCCGGAGAGCCATCCGCTCCTCCACGACGACATCACCATCCAGGCGATGTGGGACAAGCGGGCGCACGCCACGTACATCGTCAGCAACCTCTGCTTCGATGCGCGTGTGCTCGGCGACTGGATCGCCCGGATACGGCGCCGCGACGTCACGCTGCCCGTGCACGTGGGCGTCGCCGGGCCCGTGCAGCGGGCGAAGCTGCTGTCCATGGCCACGAAGATCGGGGTGGGGGAGTCCACGCGCTTCCTGACCCGGCACCCCTCCTGGTTCCTGCGGTTCGCGACGCCCGGGGGGTACGTGCCCGAAAAGCTCCTCGACCGCGCCGCGGAGGCGTTCACCGCGCCGTCCGCGGGGGTGGTGGGCCTGCACGTCTTCACGTTCAACCAGATCGCGGAGACCGAGAGGTGGCGCCGGGCGCTGCTCGACCGCCTCGGCTGAGCCCGGGCGGGCGTATACGAACGCCGGGCGGGGCCGGATCCCGTGACATCCCGTGGATCCGGCCCCGCCCGGCTCGGTGCGCGTGGCTCAGCGGAAGACCACCGTGCGGTTGCCGTCCACCATGACGCGGCTCTCCGTGTGCCACTTCACCGCGTGGGCCAGTACCTGGGCCTCCACGTCGCGGCCGACCGTGACGAGGTCGTCGGCATCGAGGGAGTGGTCGACCCGCACCACGTCCTGCTCGATGATCTGTCCCTCGTCCAGGTCCGGCGTCACATAGTGAGCCGTCGCGCCGACCAGCTTCACCCCGCGCTCGTACGCCTGCTGGTAGGGCCGCGCTCCCTTGAAGCTGGGCAGGAAGGAGTGGTGGATGTTGATGGCGCGGCCCTCCAGCTCCTTGCACAGGTCGTCGGAGAGGACCTGCATGTAGCGGGCCAGGACCACGAGGTCGACGTTCAGCTCCCGTACCAGTCCCAGCAGACGCGCCTCGGCCTCGGGCTTGGTCTCCTTCGTCACCGGGACGTGATGGAAGGGGATGCCGTAGGTCTGCGCCAGTGACTCGAAGTCCCGGTGGTTGGAGACGATCGCCGGGATCTCGATGTTGAGGGCGCCGGTGCGGCAGCGGAAGAGCAGGTCGTTGAGGCAGTGGCCGAACCTGGACACCATGATGAGCGTCCGGGTCGGGGTCGCGGCGTCCCGGAGGGTCCAGGAGATCCCGTAGGCCTCGGCGACGGGGCCGAATCGGTAACGCAGACTTTCCCGGTCGACGTCCGGATCGGAAACGTCGAAGTGGACCCTCATGAAGAAACGGCCCTGCTGCCGGTCGTCGAACTGCTGGCTCTCGAGGATGTTGCCGGAGTTCCTGACGAGGAAGCCGCTCACGGCGTGCACCAGTCCGGCCGTGTCCGGACAGGAGAGAGTGAGGACGTACTCACGGCCAGGATGCGGGGCAGGGGACATGCAGGGCCTCCCTTGGTGCGTATGGCACAACTTGGTGAGCGATACGCAACATGGTTGGGTCCGGCGCGGGTCGCGGTCAAGGGGTGGAAGGGCACTCGCCCAGGTGTCCGAATCGGGATCCGCCAACCCCTTGACGTATGTCCGCCCATTCGGCCAGGGTGTTCCACCACAAGCAATTCAATGCACAATGCGCAACGAATTCCATTGGAAGGGCCCGGCGCGTGGCAGATCTGTATGTGGACGGAGAATGGCGGGCCCCGGTGGCCGGCGGCCACCGGGAGATCCGCTGCCCGGCGGACGGCACGCTCGTGGCGACGGTGTCCGAGGGGACCCGCGCCGACACCCGGGCGGCGATCGCCGCGGCCCGGCGCGCCTACGACGAAGGCCCCTGGCCGCGCACCCCCGAGCGTGAGCGCGGCGCACTGCTGCTGCGCACCGCCGACATCCTCGAACGCGACGCCAAGGAGTTCGCCCGCGCCGAGTCGCTGGACACGGGCAAGCGGCTGGTCGAGAGCGAGTACGACATCGCCGACGTCGTCTCCTGCTTCCGCTACTACGGCGGCATCGCCGGCACCAGCGCCGGACGGGTGGTGGACACCGGCCGCGACGACGCCCTCAGCCGGGTCACCTACGAGCCCGTCGGCGTCTGCGGACTGATCACCCCCTGGAACTACCCACTGCTCCAGGCCTCCTGGAAGGTCGCCCCGGCCCTCCTCGCGGGCAACACCGTCGTCCTCAAGCCCAGCGAGCTCACGCCCTCCACCTCGATCCTGCTGATGCGGGCCCTCCAGGAGGCGGGACTCCCGGCCGGTGCCGCCAACCTCGTCCTGGGCGCCGGAGCCGAGGCGGGCGCGCCCCTGTCCGAGGACCCGGGCGTCGACATGGTGTCCTTCACCGGAGGCCTCGAGACCGGCCGGCGCATCATGGCCACCGCCGCGGCGACGGTGAAGAAGGTCGCACTGGAGCTCGGCGGCAAGAACCCGAACGTCGTCTTCGCCGACGCCGACTTCGAGACCGCCGTGGACTTCGCGCTCACCGCCGTCTTCCTGCACTCCGGACAGGTCTGCTCGGCCGGCGCCCGGCTGATCGTCGAGGACTGCCTGCACGACGCCTTCGTGGACGAGGTCGTACGCCGTGCCCGGCTCATCCGTCTCGGGGGGCCCTTCGACCCCGAGGCCGAGACCGGAGCGCTGATCTCCGCGCAGCACCGGGAGAAGGTCGAGGCGTACGTCGCCGCCGGCCTCGCCGAGGGTGCCGTACTGCGCTGCGGCGGCGAGCGCCCCGACGACCCGGCGCTGGCGAACGGCTTCTACTACCCGCCGACCGTCCTCGACGAGTGCCGGCAGGACATGCGCGTGGTGCACGAGGAGTCCTTCGGCCCCGTGCTCACCGTCGAGCGCTTCCGCGACGAGGACGACGCCGTCCGTATCGCCAACGACACGGAGTACGGACTCGCCGGAGCCGTCTGGACGCAGGATGCGGGCAAGGCCCAGCGGGTCGCGCGCCGGCTGCGCCACGGCACGGTGTGGATCAACGACTACCACCCCTACGTGCCGCAGGCGGAGTGGGGTGGGTTCGGGCACTCGGGCGTGGGCCGGGAGCTGGGACCGACAGGTCTGGACGAATACCGAGAGCCCAAGCACGTCTGGCAGAACATCCAACCCCGGCCGCAGCACTGGTTCCGCGGCTGAACGCCGAAAAGAGGTCGATCGTGACCCCAGCACAGACCGAGGTGTCGCAGCGGCGCGACACGTCCGAGGATCCCCAGGACCGCACCCCGGTCATCTCCGTGCGCCGGCTGTGGAAGGTGTTCGGGCCGAAGGCCGACCAGGTGCCGGACTCCGAGGAGCTGTGCGGGCTGACCCGCCGCGAGCTCATGGACCGCGCCGGATGCACCGCCGCCGTGCGCGACGTGAACTTCGAGGTGTCGCCCGGCGAGGTGTTCGTCGTCATGGGCCTGTCCGGCTCCGGCAAGTCCACCCTGGTGCGATGTCTCACCCGGCTGATCGAACCCACCGCGGGCGAGGTCGTCTTCGAGGGCGAGGACATCCGCGGCGCCGACCCCAGGCGGCTGCGTGAACTGCGGCGCAGCAAGTTCTCCATGGTCTTCCAGCACTTCGGTCTGCTGCCCCACCGCAGGGTGGTCGACAACGTGGCGTTCGGCCTGGAGATCCGCGGCATGGGCAAGGCCGAGCGCACCAAGCGGGCCCTGGAGGTGGTCGAGCTGGTCGGCCTCGCCGGCTACGAGAAGTCCTACCCCGACCAGCTCTCCGGCGGCATGCAGCAGCGCGTCGGCCTCGCCCGGGCCCTCGCCGGCGACCCGGACGTCCTCTTCTTCGACGAGCCGTTCTCCGCGCTCGACCCGCTGATCCGCCGGGACATGCAGAACGAGGTCATACGGCTGCACCACGAGGTCGGCAAGACGATGGTGTTCATCACCCACGACCTCTCCGAGGCGCTCAAGCTAGGCGACCGCATCCTCATCATGCGGGACGGCAAGACGGTCCAGTGCGGCACCGGCGACGAGCTCGTCGGGGCGCCCGCCGACGACTACGTACGGGACTTCGTCAAGGACGTGCCGCGCGGCGACGTACTCACCCTGCGCTGGATCATGCGCCCCGCCGAGCCCGACGACGCCCTCGACGGACCCGAGCTGGGCCCGGACGTCGTCGTGCGTGAGGCCACCCGGGCGGTGCTGGCCGCCGAGAAGCCGGTCAAGGTCGTCGAGCACGGCAAGCTGCTCGGCATCGTCGGCGATGAGGAGATCCTCGCGGTGGTGGCCGGGCAGGAGGGCGGCGCGTGATGGCCATAGCCGTGCAGAAACCCGAGAAGACCGACCAGGTCCCGCGGTCGGCGGCGCCCGCGGCGGCCGGACGCAGGATCAGCCGCCCCATGGTGGTGGCGGCGATCCTGGTCGCCTGGCTGGTGCTGTTCGCCGTGCTGCGCGGCCGGCAGACGCTCACCCTCGCCGCGGCCGACCTCACCGGTCTGCACCGCTGGCTGAACGACGTCAACGACAGCGTCGGCGCCAACCGCAACTCCAACCCGCTCTTCCTCTACTTCTTCAACGAGATCCGCCTGGTCATCGACCACCTGGTGACCTTCGTGCAGTCGCTGATCTCCCAGCCCACGGGCACCCGCCCGGTCCCGCAGATCGGCTGGCTCGGGGTCGTGGGACTCACCGGCTACGTCTGCTGGGCCGTGGGCAACTGGCGGGTCGCCCTTCTCGCGGTGGCCGGCTTCACCTTCCTCGGGCTCCAAGGCCTGTGGCAGCAGAGCATGGACACGCTGGCGCTGACGGTGTCGGCGGTCCTCGTGGCGCTGCTCATCGGCATCCCGCTCGGCGTGTGGGCCGGTCTCTCCGACCGGTTCAACCGGATCATGACGCCCTTCCTGGACTTCATGCAGACGATGCCGACCTTCGTCTACCTCGCCCCGCTGACCCTGATCTTCCTCATCGGAGGCGCCTCCGCCGTGATCACCACGGTGATCTACGCGGCACCGCCCGCCATCCGCATCACCGCGCACGCCATCCGCTCGGTACCGGAGACCACCGTCGAGGCGGCCGACTCGCTGGGCACGACCCGACGGCAGCAACTCCTGAAGGTGCTGCTGCCGATGTCCAAGCGCACGGTCGTCATGGGCGTCAACCAGACCATCATGGCCGCCCTGGCCATGGTGACCATCGCCGCCCTGATCGACGCGCCCGGCCTCGGCAAGACCGTCGTCCAGGCCCTGCAGTCCCTCGACGTCGGCACGGCCTTCAACGCCGGTCTCGCCATCGTCGTCATGGCCATCGTGCTCGACCGGGTCACCACCGCGGCGGCCGCACGCGAGGAGGCGACCCGCCGCTCGGGCGACCGCTTCCTGAAGTGGCGTATGCCGCTGCTGGCGGCGGGCGCGGCCGTGTCGGCCGTCCTCGTCTATCTGTCCCACACCTACGTCTGGGCGGCCGAGTTCCCCGGCGAGGGCAGCACCGGCAGCCATATCGCGAGCGCCGCGGACACGGCGACCACCTGGATGCAGGACCATCTGTCGGGCCTCACCAACGGCTTCAGGGACGCGATCACCAACGGCCTGCTCAACCCGTTCCAGACGCTGCTCACCGACTCCCCGTGGTGGCTGGTCGCCGCCGTCCTGATCGGTCTCGGCGTGGTGCTCGGCGGCTGGCGGGCCGGCGTGATCGCGACCGTGTGCGTGGGGCTGCTGGTCGCGACGGGACTGTGGTCGGACAGCATGACCACGCTCGCCTCGTCCGTCGTGGCGACCGTGCTGGTGATGCTCCTCGGCGCCACCTTCGGCGTGTGGATGGGACGCAGCCGGCTGGTGGACCGGCTGGTGCGGCCCACCCTGGACGCCGCCCAGGTCATGCCGCCGTTCGTCTATCTGGTGCCGTTCCTCGCGATGTTCGGCCCCTCGCGGTTCACGGCGATCGTCGCGGCCGTCGTCTACGCGGCGCCTGTAGCGATCAAGATCATCGCGGACGGGGTGCGGAACGTGCCCGAGACCACCGTGGAAGCGGCCACCTCCGCCGGGTGCAACACCTGGCAGATCATCACCAAGGTCCAGCTGCCGATGGCACGCAGCGCCCTGACCCTCGCGACGAACCAGGGTCTGATCTACGTGCTGTCGATGGTTGTGGTGGGCGGCCTGGTAGGGGCCGGCGCCCTCGGCTACGACGTCGTGGCCGGATTCTCACGGGGAGAGCTGTACGGAAAGGGGCTGGCGGCGGGACTCGCCATCGTACTGCTCGGAGTCATGTTCGACCGGATCACTCAGGCTGCGGCGCGACGCACCAGGGCTTAAGGAGCACGACACCATGGCAAGACACTGGCGAGCCGGCGCGGCCGGCCTGGCCGTCCTCGGCCTCACCCTCACGGCCTGCTCGGGGGCGAAGGTCGGCGACAGCTCCTCCGCCGGCTCGAAGAGTTCGGGCGGCAAGTGCGGCACGTTCAACCTCGCCGTGAACCCGTGGGTGGGCTACGAGGCGGACGCGGCGGTCGTCGCATACGTCGCGCAGCACGACCTCGGCTGTACGGTCAACAAGAAGGACCTGAAGGAGGAAATCGCCTGGCAGGGCTTCGGGACCGGCGAGGTCGACGCCGTCCTGGAGAACTGGGGTCACGACGATCTGAAGAAGAAGTACATCACCGGGCAGAAGACCGCCGTCGAGGCGGGGCAGACCGGCAACAAGGGCATCATCGGCTGGTTCGTGCCGCCGTGGCTGGCCAAGGCCCATCCGGACATCACCGACTGGAAGAACCTCGACAAGTACGCCGCCAACTTCAAGACCTCCGAGTCGGGCGGCAAGGGCCAGCTGCTCGACGGCGACCCGTCGTACGTCACCAACGACGCGGCGCTGGTGAAGAACCTGAAGCTGGACTACAAGGTGGTGTACGCGGGCAGCGAGACAGCGCTCATCCAGGCCTTCCGCACCGCCGAGAAGAACAAGCAGTGGGTGATCGGCTACTTCTACGAGCCGCAGTGGTTCCTGTCCGAAGTGCCGCTGGTCAAGGTCAACCTGCCTGCGTACAAGACGGGTTGCGACGCCGATGCGGCCAAGGTCGCCTGCGACTATCCCGTCTACAACCTGGACAAGATCGTCAGCGCGAAGTTCGCCACGTCAGGCAGCCCGGCGTACGACCTGGTGAAGAAGTTCAACTGGACGAACGACGACCAGAACGCCGTGGCCAAGTACATCGCGCAGGACAAGATGTCGCCCGATGCGGCGGCGAAGAAGTGGGTGGAGGCGAACCGGGACAAGGTTGATGCCTGGCTGAAGTAGCGAGCGAGCGACTGGCCGGCCCGTGGGCGACCGCGGGTCCGTCGTGGCTGGTCGCGCCCGCGCGGCGGAGCCGCATATCGACACAGCCTCGCGCCCCTTTGGGGCGCGTGACGTGGCCCGGCAGGCTGCCTGTGCAGCCTGTCGGGCCCTTTGCGTTTTCCGCTGTTCACAGACGCCCTGCGCCCCCTTGACACCCCACCTGGCGACAGGCACATTGAGTTGCGCAACCTGAATCACGTTGCGCAGACAGCAACTGGACTGGCTTCGAGTTCGGAGGTTGGGCGATGGCGGGACCCCGAGTGGTCATCATCGGAGCGGGCGTCGTGGGAGCGGCCCTCGCCGACGAGATCTCCGCACGCGGCTGGACCGAAGTGACCGTGGTCGACCAGGGCCCCCTCCCGGCCACCGGGGGATCCTCCTCGCACGCCCCGGGCCTGGTCTTCCAGACGAACCCCTCCAAGACCATGACGGAGCTGGCCCGCTACACCGTCGAGAAGTTCTGCTCCCTCGACGTCGACGGCAAGCCGTGTTTCCTCCAGGTCGGCGGCCTCGAAGTGGCGACCACGCCCGGACGCCTCACCGAACTCCGCCGCCGGCACGGCTGGATCACCTCCTGGGGCATCGAGGCACGCCTGCTGACCGCCGACGAGTGCGTGGAGCAGCACCCGCTCGTCAACCGCGACAGGGTCCTCGGCGGCCTCCTCGTCCCCACCGACGGCCTCGCCAAGGCCGTCCTCGCCGTGGAGGCGCAGATCCGCCGTGCCACCGAGCGGGGCGTGCGCTTCCTCGCCCGCCACGAAGTCCTCGACGTGCGGCAGAGCGAGGGCCGCGTCACCGGCGTCGTCACGGACCAGGGCGAGATCCCCGCCGACATCGTGGTGTGCTGCGCCGGCATCTGGGGCCCGAAGATCGCCCGCATGGTGGGCATGGACCTCCCGCTCACCCCGCTCGCCCACCAACTGGCCTGGACCGGCCCGGTACCGGCCCTCGCGGGGCAGACCGAGGAGGCGGTGCGCCCGATCCTGCGCCACCAGGACGCCGACCTCTACTACCGTGACCGCTACGACGGCCTGGGCATCGGCTACTACGGCCACCGCCCGATGCCCATCTCCGCCGACGACATCCTCGCCTTCGACGAGGCGGAGGAGATGCCGTCGGTCCTGAAGTTCACCGAGGAGGACTTCGAGGACGCCTGGACCGAGACCCGGTCCCTGCTCCCGGCGACGAAGGAGGCCAAGGTCGAGGAGGGCATCAACGGCCTGTTCTCCTTCACCACCGACGGCTACCCGCTCCTCGGCGAGTCACCCGACGTCAAGGGCTTCTGGGTCGCGGAGGCCGTGTGGGTCACCCACTCCGCGGGCGTCGGCCGGGCCGTCGCCGAATGGCTGGTCGACGGCCACTGCTCCTCCTTCGACCTGCACGAGTGCGACGTCAACCGCTTCGAGCCGCACCAGCTCTCCCCGGAGTACGTCCTGGCCCGCGACTGCCAGAACTTCGCCGAGGTCTACGACATCCTCCACCCCCTCCAGCCGTCCGGGAAGCCGCGCCCGATCCGCACCAGCCCCTTCTACGCCCGCCAGCAGGAACACGGCGCTTTCTTCCTCGAGGCGAACGGCTGGGAGCGGCCCCAGTGGTACGAGGCGAACGCCTCCCTGGTCGAGGGCCGCACCATCCCGGCGCCGGGCGACTGGGCCGCGCAGTACTGGTCGCCGATCGTCGGCGCCGAAGCCCAGGTCACCCGCGAGACCGTCGCCCTCTACGACATGACGGCCCTCAAGCGCCTCGAAGTCAGCGGCCCCGGTGCCGCCGCCTTCCTGGAGCGGCTGTGCACCGGCAAGGTCGCCAAGTCGGTCGGCTCGGTGACGTACACCCTGCTCCTGGACCATGACGGTGGCATCCGCAGTGACATCACCGTCGCCCGGACGGCCCGCGACCTCTTCCAGGTCGGCGCCAACGGCAACCTCGACCTCGACTGGTTCCGCCGCCACCTCCCCGCCGACGGGACGGTCCAGGTCCGCGACATCACCCCCGGCACCTGCTGCATTGGCCTGTGGGGACCGCTCGCCCGCAAGGTGCTGCAGCCCCTCACGGACTCCGACTTCTCGGGCGACGGCCTGAAGTACTTCCGCGCCAAGCGGGCCCACATCGGCAGCGTGCCCGTCACCGCGATGCGCCTGTCGTACGTCGGCGAGCTCGGCTGGGAGCTGTACACCACCGCCGACCAGGGCCTGAAGCTGTGGGACACGCTGTGGCAGGCGGCCCGGCCGCTGGGCGGCATCATCGCCGGCCGCGGCGCCTTCAACAGCCTCCGCCTGGAGAAGGGCTACCGCTCCTTCGGCACCGACATGACCTACGAGCACGACCCCTACGAGGCCGGCGTGGGTTTCGCCGTCAAGCTCGACAAGGAGGACTTCATCGGCAAGGCCGCGTTGGAGCGCCGCAGGGTCGACACATGGAGGAAGTTGACCTGCCTCACCATCGGCGACCCGCGGTCGGTCGTCATGGGCAAGGAGCCGGTTTACGACGGCGACCGCGCGGTCGGCTATGTCACCAGCGCCGCCTATGGCTACACGATCGGCAAGGGCATCGCGTACGCGTGGCTGCCGGCGGAGCTGACCACGCCTGGGACCACCGTTCACATCGGCTACTTCGACCAGCGCGTCGAGGCGGTCGTGGCAGAGGAGCCGTTGTTCGACCCGACGATGTCCCGTCTCCGTGGGTGAGTGGTTCGCGGGGGGTGCCGCGATGGGTTGTCGATCGGCTGCGGGTGCGTCGTGGTTGGTCGTGCCCCGCGGCGGAGCCGCAAATGAACACAGCCCCGCGCCCCTGAGGAAGCTGCAGTTGCCCTATGGGAAGGAGTACCGTCGGTGACCGCTCAACTCCTCGGCGGCAAGGCCACCGCCGCTACCATTCGCCGCGAACTCACCGAGCGCGTGGCCAAGTTGACCGCGAACGGCGCGCGGCCGCCGGGGCTCGGCACGGTCCTGGTCGGCGAGGACCCCGGCAGCCGCGCCTACGTCGCCGGAAAACACCGCGACTGCGCGCAGGTCGGCATCGCCTCCATCCGCCGTGACCTGCCCGCCGACGCCACGCAGCAGCAGGTCGAGGACGTCATCGACGAACTCAACGCCGACCCCGGCTGCACCGGCTACATCGTCCAGCTCCCGCTGCCGCGCCACCTGGACGCCCATGCCGTACTGGAACGCATGGACCCGGCCAAGGACGCCGACGGACTGCACCCCGTCAACCTCGGCCGGCTCGTCCTGGGCGTGGAGGCCCCGCTGCCGTGCACCCCGCGCGGCATCGTGGAGCTCCTGCGCCGTCACGACGTTCCGCTCGCCGGGGCGCGGGTGTGCGTGATCGGCCGGGGCATCACGGTCGGGCGGCCGATCGGCCTGCTCCTCACCCGCCGCTCCGAGAATGCCACCGTCACCCTCTGCCACACCGGAACCAAGGGCCTGGCCTGGCACGTACGCGAGGCGGACATCGTCGTCGCGGCCGCCGGCTCACCCGGACTGATCACCAAGGACATGCTGCGCCCCGGCGCGGCGGTCCTGGACGTCGGCATCACCCGCACCGACCAGGGGCTGGTCGGCGACGTGCACCCGGACGCCGCCCAGGCCGCCGGATGGCTCGCGCCGATGCCCGGGGGCGTAGGACCCATGACCCGGGCGATGCTGCTCGCCAACGTCGTAGAGGCCGCCGAGAGGAACGCGAACACCCTATGAGCGCGCTGAACACCCCCCTGGCGGAGCTGGACCCCGAGGTCCACGCCGCGCTCCGCGCCGAACTGCACCGCCAGCAGTCCACCCTGGAGATGATCGCCTCCGAGAACTTCGCACCCGCCGCGGTGATGGAGGCCCAGGGCTCGGTCCTCACCAACAAGTACGCCGAGGGCTACCCCGGCCGGCGCTACTACGGCGGCTGCGAACACGTGGACGTCACCGAGCGGCTGGCCATCGAGCGCGTCAAGTCACTCTTCGGCGCGGGTTACGCCAATGTCCAGCCGCACTCGGGTGCCCAGGCGAACACGGCCGTCTTCTTCGCCCTCCTCCAGCCCGGCGACACGATCCTCGGCCTCGATCTGGCGCACGGCGGCCACCTCACCCACGGCATGCGCATCAACTACAGCGGCAGGATGCTCAACGTCGTGCCGTACCACGTGACCGAGACGGATCACGTGGTCGACCTGGACGAGGTGGCCCGCCTCGCCAAGGAACACCGCCCCAAGATGATCATCGCGGGCTGGTCGGCGTATCCGAGGCAGCTGGACTTCGCCGCCTTCCGGCGCATCGCCGACGAGGTCGGCGCCCTTCTCATGGTGGACATGGCGCACTTCGCGGGCCTGGTCGCGGCCGGACTGCACCCCAGCCCCGTCCCGCACGCGCACGTGGTCACGACCACGACGCACAAGACGCTCGGCGGTCCTCGCGGCGGAGTCGTCCTCACCAACGAGGCCGACCTCGCCAAGAAGATCAACTCGGCGGTGTTCCCCGGCATGCAGGGCGGCCCGCTGGAGCACGTCATCGCCGCGAAGGCGGTGTCGTTCAAGGTGGCGGCGTCGCCCGAGTTCGCCGAACGCCAAGCCCGTACGCTCGCCGGGGCCCGTATCCTCGCCGACCGCCTCACCCGCCCGGACGCGGCCGCCGCCGGAGTGAAGGTCCTCACCGGCGGCACGGACGTCCACCTGGTCCTCGTCGACCTGCGCGATTCCGAACTCGACGGCAGGCAGGCCGAGGACCTGCTCCACGAGACCGGCATCACCGTCAACCGCAACGCCGTCCCCTTCGACCCGCGCCCGCCCATGGTCACCTCGGGCCTGCGTATCGGCACCCCCGCCCTCGCCACCCGAGGCTTCACCGAGGAGGACTTCGCCGAGGTCGCCGACGTGATCGCGCGGGCCCTCCAGCCCGAGCCGGACGTGGACACACTGCGTGCCCGTACCCGGGCCCTGGCGGCCAAGCACCCGCTCTACCCGCACCTTTCGCACGACGGAGGCGTCCGATGAGTACCCGCACCCCCGGCGCCGACATCCCCGACCACCCCGACCGGCTGTGGCGCACGCCCGAGCCGAAGCGGTCGTACGACGTGGTGATCGTGGGCGGCGGCGGACACGGCCTGGCCACCGCCCACTACCTGGCGAAGAACCACGGCATCACCAACGTCGCCGTGCTGGAGAAGGGCTGGCTCGCGGGCGGCAACATGGCCCGCAACACCACGATCATCCGCTCCAACTACCTGTGGGACGAGAGCGCCGGGATCTACGAGCACGCCCTCAGACTGTGGGAGGGCCTGGAGGAGGAGCTCGACTACCCGATCCTCTTCTCCCAGCGCGGTGTGCTGAACCTCGCCCACAGCCTCCAGGACGTCCGCGACAGTGTGCGCCGCGTCGAGGCCAACCGGCTCAACGGCGTGGATGCCGAATGGCTCGACGCCGAGCAGGTCAAAGAGGTCTGCCCGATCGTCAACGTCTCACCGGACGTGCGCTATCCGGTCCTCGGCGCCACCTACCAGCCGCGCGCGGGCATCGCCAAGCACGACTACGTGGCCTGGGGCTTCGCCCGCCGTGCCGACGCGGCCGGCATCGACATCATCCAGAACTGCGAGGTCACCGGACTCGATGTCGTCGGCGGCCGGATCGTGGGTGTGCAGACCACGCTCGGCCCGATCGCGGCCGGCAAGGTGGCCCTGTGCTCGGCCGGCCACACCTCGGTGCTGGCCGCGATGGCCGGTATCGAACTCCCCCTCCAGAGCCACCCGTTGCAGGCTCTGGTCTCCGAGCTCCTGGAGCCGGTCCACCCCACGGTCGTCATGTCCAACGCCGTCCACGTGTACGTCAGCCAGGCGCACAAGGGCGAGCTGGTGATGGGCGCGGGCATCGACGCGTACAACTCGTACACCCAGCGCGGCGCGTTCCACATCATCGAAGAACAGATGTCCGCCGCCCTGGAGCTCTTCCCGGTCTTCGCCCGCGCCCATGTGCTGCGCACCTGGGGCGGCATCGTCGACGTCAGCCCCGACGCCTCGCCCATCGTCGGCCTCACCCCGGTCGACCACCTCTACGTCAACTGCGGCTGGGGAACGGGCGGCTTCAAGGCCACCCCGGGCGTCGGCTGGGTCTACGCCCACACCATCGCCCACGACACCCCGCACGCCCTCAACGCCCCCTTCTCGCTCGACCGTTTCACCACCGGCGCGCTCGTGGACGAGCACGGCGCGGCCGCGGTGGCCCACTAGGGAGCCGAACCCATGCTGCTCATCCCCTGCCCGTGGTGCGGGCCCCGTGACGAGGCCGAGTTCCACTACGGCGGCCAGGCACACGTGCCCTATCCCGAGGCCCCCGCAGCCCTCACCGACGAGGAGTGGGCGCGCTACCTCTTCTTCCGCGACAACCCGAAGGGCCCGTTCGCCGAGCGATGGAGCCATGCGGCGGGCTGCCGCAGGTGGTTCAACGCGGTGCGGGACACGGCGACGAACGAGATCCTCGCCGTGTACAAGGCGGGGGAGGAGCGTCCGGCACCTGTCGAGCCACGGGCAGCGAATCCAGCCCGTCTGGGGGTACCCCCTCTGGGGGAGTCCGAGGACGAGCCCGAAGGGCGATCCACGACCACCGGCCCGCAGCCGACGACGCATCGGGAAGCTGCCGCAGTGGGTGTTCCGGGGCAAGCATTCCGACGGTCGGCCGGAGGCCGAGTCGACCGCAACGACCAGCTGACCTTCACTTTCGACGGCGCCGCATACCAAGGCTTCCGCGGCGACACCCTCGCCTCCGCCCTCCTGGCCAACGGCGTCATCGCGGCAGCGACCAGCATCAAGCTGGGCCGCCCGCGCGGCATCTTCTCGGCCGGTGTCGAGGAACCCAACGCCGTGGTCCAGATCGAGGAACCCTTCCCCGAGCCGATGCTCCCCGCGACGACCGTCGAGCTCTACGACGGCCTGGTGGCGAGCAGCCTCCCCGGCCAGGGCCGCCTGGCCACCGAACCCGACCCCGCCCGCTACGACGCCGTGCACGCCCACTGCGACCTGCTGGTCGTCGGCGCCGGCCCGGCCGGACTCGCAGCGGCGGCGGCAGCGGCGCGCAGCGGCGCACGCGTCGTCCTCGCCGACGACCAGCCGGAGCCGGGCGGCAGCCTGCTCGGCACCGGCGAACACCTCGACTGGGTGACGGCGACCGCCGCCCGGCTGGACGCCGCCCCCGAGGTGCGCGTACTGCGCCGTACCACCGTCTTCGGCTACTACGACGACAACCACCTCCTGGCCGTCGAGCGCCGCACCAACCACCTCGGCACGGAAGCCCCGGACAACGTCTCCCGTGAACGCGTCTGGCGCATCCGGGCCCACCGAGTCGTCCTCGCCACCGGCGCGCACGAGCGCTCGCTGGCCTTCGGGGACAACGACCGCCCCGGAGTGATGCTGGCCGCCTCGGCCCGTACCTATGTCAACCGCTACGGCGTCCTGCCCGGCCGCCAGGCGGTCGTCTTCACCACCAACGACAGCGCCTACCCCGCCGCACTCGACCTGGCCGCGGCGGGCGTGGGGATCGCGGCGGTCGTCGACACCCGCGCCGAACCGGGGGAGTGGGCCGCCCGTGCCCGGTCCGCCGGGATCGAGGTGCTGGCAGGCCACGCGGTCATCGGAACGGAAGGCGTGGCCCGCGTCACCGCCGTGACGGTCGCCCCCTACGGGGAATCCGCGGGACAGCGGGAGTTCGCCGTCGACCTCCTCCTGGTCTCCGGCGGCTGGAACCCGGTGGCGCACCTGTTCAGTCAGGCGGGCGGCAGGCTCCGTTACGACGACGCACCAGGCGCCTTCGTGCCCGACACCTGCCGTCAGGCCGTCGAGGTCGCGGGCAGCGCGGCCGGCACGTTCGACCTCGCCGCGGTTCTCGTCCAGGGCGCGGCGGCGGGCGCCCGCGCCACCGAGGCCGAGGGCTGCACCCCCGAGGCGCCCGGGCTGCCCGCGGTCGCTGCGCAGCCGCAGTCGCCGCCGATGCACGTCTTCACCGTCCCCGCGCCGACCGACGCCCCCCGCTTCGTGGATCTCCAACGCGACGTCACGGTCCACGACCTGGCCCGTGCGACCGGCGCCGGACTGCGCTCCGTCGAGCACACCAAGCGCTACACCACGGCCGGAACTGCCAACGACCAGGGCAAGACAGCCGGCGTCCTGGCCAGCGGGATCGTCGCCGAACTCCTCGGCGTGGACATCTCCGCCCTCGGCACGACCACGTTCCGCCCGCCCTACACCCCGGTGTCCTTCGCCACCCTCGCGGGCCGCGACCGGGGCGCGCTGCACGACCCGGTCCGCGTGACCGCGCTGCACGCATGGCATGTCCAGCACGGTGCGCTCTTCGAGAACGTCGGCCAGTGGAAGCGGCCCTGGTACTACCCGCAGGACGGCGAGGACATGGAGGCGGCGGTACTGCGCGAGTGCCGCGCCGCCCGCGAGGGCGTGGCCTTCATGGACGCCTCCACTCTCGGCAAGATCGACGTACAGGGCCCGGACGCGGGCGCCTTCCTCGACCTGCTCTACACCAACATGATGAGCACCCTGAAGGTCGGCATGATCCGCTACGGCGTGATGTGCCGCCCGGACGGCATGGTCTTCGACGACGGCACCGTCATCCGTCTCGCCCAGGACCGCTACCTGGTCACCACGACCACGGGCAACGCAGCCGCCGTACTGGACTGGATGGAGGAATGGCTGCAGACGGAGTGGCCCGAACTGCGCGTCCACTGCACCTCGGTCACCGAACAGTGGGCCACCGTCGCCCTGGTCGGCCCGCGCTCCCGCGAGGTTCTCGGCTCGCTCGCGCCCCAACTGGCCGTCGGCAACGACGACTTCCCGTTCATGGCCTGGCGGGAGACGACCGTCGCGGGCGTCGATGCCAGGGTGTGCCGGATCAGCTTCTCCGGCGAACTCGCCTATGAGATCAACGTGTCGCCCTGGCACGCCGTCGACCTGTGGGAGGCGCTGCACCACGCCGGCGCCGCCTACGGCATCACCCCGTACGGCACCGAGACCATGCACGTCCTGCGGGCCGAGAAGGGTTACCCGATCATCGGTCAGGACACCGACGGCACGGTCACGCCCCAGGACCTGGGCATGAGCTGGGCGGTGTCGAAGAAGAAGCCCGACTTCATCGGCAAGCGTTCCTACGCCCGCGCCGACACGGTCCGCGCCGACCGCAAGCATCTGGTCGGCCTGCTGCCCGAGGACCCGGCCGCTTTCCTGCCCGAGGGCACCCACCTGGTCGCGGACAGCGTGCTGCCCGCCCCGCCCGTACCGATGCTCGGCCATGTCACCTCCAGCTACCGCAGCGCGGCACTGGGCCGGACCTTCGCACTCGCCCTGATCAAGGGCGGCCGGGAGCGCATCGGTGAACGTCTCTACGCACCCGTGGGCGACCGACTGCTCCCGGTGACCGTCGCCAGCCCTGTCCTCTACGACCCCGAGGGAGCCCGCCGCGATGGCTGACACCGCCCTGACCGCGCAGCAGCGCAGCCCCCTGGCGCACGCCGCCGACCGCCTGGCGGCCGTGACACGCGCTTCCGGGGGCGCGATCCGCCTGGCCGAACTGCCGTTCCTGGCCCAGGCGAATGTCCGCCTCGACGCCAAGGGAGCGGCGGCGGACGACGTCGGACTCGCCCTGGGAGTCCAGCTGCCCCTGGAGCCCAACACCGTCGTACGCGCCGGGGACCTGACCGCGCTGTGGCTCGGTCCCGACGAATGGCTGGTGGTGGGCCGACCGGGAACCCAGCGGGACCTGGAGAGCCGGATCCGCTCGGCGGCCGGAGACGAACCCGTCTCCGTCACCGATGTCTCCGCCCAGCGCACCACCGTCCTCATCGCCGGACCCCGCGCCCGCGACCTGCTGTCCCACGGCTGCTCACTGGACCTGCACCCGCGCGCCTTCGGCCCCGGCCGCTGCGCCCAGACGACCCTGGCCCGCACCCAGGTCGTCCTGGTCGCCCGCGACGAACCCCGGGCCGGCTTCTGGGTGCTGGTGCGCTCGTCGTTCGCCGACTATCTGAAGGAGTGGGTGCTGGACGCAGCGGTGGAATACGCGTGAAGGGCTGCGCGCTTCAGGCGTCCGCCCACCCCCGGTCGCCGCTCCCGGGCTCCCTGCCCGGCCGGAGCATCTGGCTCGCGGCCAGTTCGCGATAGAGGGCACTGCCGGCCAGCAACTCCTCGTGGCTTCCGCCGGCGGCGGCACGGCCCTCGTGCAGCACCACGATGTGGTCGGCGTGCTGCACGGTGGACAGGCGGTGGGCGATGACCAGCAGGGCGCACTCCTGGGCGACGTCCTTCATGACGGTGGTCAGCGCCGATTCATTGATCGCGTCGAGGTGGGAGGTGGGCTCGTCCAGCAGGAGCAGCGAGGGGCGGGCCAGCAACGCGCGGGCGAGGGCCACTCGTTGGCGTTCGCCGCCGGAGAGGTTGCTGCCGCGTTCGCCGATGACAGCGGCCAGGCCGCCGGGCAGTCGGCCGACGACCTCTTCGAGCCGGGCCAGTTCGACCACGCGCCGGATCTCCGCTTCCGTGGCGTCGGGCACGGCGTAGGTGATGTTGTCGCGCAAGGTGCCGTGGACGACGTGGGTGTTCTGGTCCACGACGGCGATGCCTCGGCGGCATGCGTCACGGGTGAGTTCGGTCGCGGGCCGCCCCTCGAAGAGCAGGGTGCCCGCGGCCGGCTCGTAGAACCGCGCCACCAGGGCGAACACCGTGCTCTTGCCGGCTCCGGACCGGCCCACCAGGGCCACCTGCCGGCGCTGCGGGACGGCGAACGAGACGCCGCGGAGGACCGGCCGCTCCGGGTCGTAGCCGAAGTGGACGTCGCGCAGGGCGAGGGCGGGCTGTTCGCGGGTGACGGGCGGCCCGGTCGGCTTCGGCGCGGGTGCGCGGCCTGCCGGGATCTGCGGTGCGGTGGGCTCCACGGGCAGGCGGAGTGCCTCGTCGACGCGCTGGTAGGCGCCCATCCCGCGCTGGACGAGGCCCACCGCGCGGAAGACGGAGGACAGCGGCAGGGCGAGATACGAGGCGTACAGCAGGAAGGCGACGAGGTCGCCGAGGGATCCGGTGTGGCCCTTGACGCGCAGGCCGCCGATGACCAGGACGATGAGGAAGGAGCCCTGGACGGCGAGTTCGACGGCGGAGCTCATGACGGCGGCGATCTTCGCGGCGCGTACCCCCGAACCGTAGGCCGCGTCGACGCGGGTGCCGATACCGGCCGCCTCGCGCTCCTCGGCGCGGTGCACGCGGACCATCGGCAGCGCACCGAGGGCGCGTTCCAGCTCGGCGGCGACGGCACCGACCGCGTCCTGCATCTGTGCGGACGCGCCTCTGATTCCCGTGAGCAGCGAGGCGACGACCACGGCCGCCGCCCCCACGGTGGCGGCGACCAGGAGCAGCAGCAGCGGGTCGAGCCACGCCATGAGGACGATCGCCCCGGAGGAGACAAGGCTGCCCGTCACCAGATCGACCAGGGCCTGTGACACGACCTCCCGGAGCAAGGTGGTGTCGGCCGTCACCCGGGAGACGAGGTCACCGCCCCGGTGGCGGTCGTACTCCCTCATCTCCAGCCGGAGCAGCCGCCCCACCAGCCCATGACGGAGCTGCCGTACGACGCCTTCGCCCATCCGCTCCAGCAGGAAGCGTCCCGCGGCTCCCGTCGCCGCTTCGACGACGAACAGTGCGCCCAGGAGGCCCAGCAGCGGCCAGACGACCTGCCCGCGGCCGCTCGCGTCCACGACGTCCTTGGCGACGAGCGGCTGGGCCAGTCCCAGGGCGGAACCCACCAGGGTCAGTACGGTGGCCACGGCGATGGCGCTCCGGTGCCCGGCGGTGAGCCGGTACATCGTGGCCAACGCCGCCCAGGTGGACGTGTCAGCCTCGGCGCCCGCGGCCGGGCCGCCGGGCGGAGCCGTCGCGCCGGTCATCGGTCCGTCGACTGAGGCAGCGGGTCGACGGCCACCAGCCGGGCGAAGTAGCCATCCGGCAAACCCTCGCCGACGGCACGGCCCTCCGCCTCGATCCAGGCGTGCGCGGTGAAGGGCGGCACGATGCGTACCCCGGTGCACCAGGTCGGCCACCTTCCGCCGAGCCGGCACAGCAGTGCGGCCCCCAGGGAGCGCGGCAGGCACCCCTTCGGTCCGGCACAGCGCAGGCTGGCGGCGCACATGGCGTCGCGCGCGATCTGGGCCTGCGCGGCGGTGGCGGGTCTGGCGCCGCGCCGCAGGATGCCGAGCACGGTGCGGATGCGGCGGGGCGGCAGCAGGGCGAGGGCGATGGCGGGGAGCAGGACGAGGCGGGCGGCCAGGCGCCGGGACAGGGGCACACCGGCAGGCCGCTCCAGCGCGCTGGGTGTCGTCATGAGGCGAGCCCCGAGCTGCGCAGCTGCCCTACGAGCGCCTCGACGTCCCGACGGGCCTGCGCCTCGTCGATGTCGAATTCCCGGACCAGGGCGGCGGCCGCGTCCGCCTCCTCGCCGCCGTCGAGCAGGGTCCGCACCACCAGGGTGGCCGTCGGGTTCAACTCCCAGTAGGCGCCTGCCCGTTCGTCCAGCAGCACCGTTCCGTAGTCGGTCTGGGCGGTGGAGACGTTGTCACCGAACCGCAGTGGCATGTGAGGGCCTTTCTGATGCGGGGATGCGGTCAGGGGGGATGTGGTCAGGGGTGTGAGACGCGGGTGCGGCTGCGGTCCAGTCCCCGCAGCCACACCTCGGCGGCGATCGTGGAGTACAGGATGGCGTCGGACAGCCCCTTGGAGGCGGGCCGCCGGGCGAGGCGGCGCAGCTCGGCGCCGTCCACCAGGCCGAGCGCCTCCAGCCGTGAGTCCTCCCACAGGGCCAGCAGGTCGCCGCGGTGCTGACGCAGTCCGTTGGCGGCGTCCATGGCGGCCGTCGCCTTGTTGGCCCGCCGCAGGCAGTCCTCGGGCACGATCCCGCGCATCGCGGCGCTCAGGACTGGCTTGTACTGCCAGGGCGTGATGCGCTCGCTCGGACGGACGGCGAGAAACGCCTCGATGACGCGGTCGTCGAAGAAGGGCGAGGCCATCGGCAGGCCCGCGCGCGCCGCCATCCGGTCCCACTGCCGGATGACGCGGGTGCACGAGCGGATCTGCTCCAGGTCGGCGTGGAGTCCACGGTCCGGATGCAGCGGCGAGGCCGTGGCCGCCGCATCGAGCAGTGCCCGGCGGGCCATCCGCTCGGCCTCGGGAGTCACCCAGTCGAACAGGCGCGGGGCCATGCCCCAGCCGAGACTCGTCTCGACGGACGGGGGCAACGGGCCACGCAGCCGGCCGGCTCCGTCGGCGAGCCACTTCCCGTACGGCCGGGAGTCGGCGAGAGCCCGGACCATACCGCCGAGCGGCCACTGCCACAGCGCCCGGTACCCACGCAACTGGCGCAGGGCGAACAGCGGGCGGGTGCGCAGCAGCCGGTGGTAGTACGCATCGGAGCACCATGCCACGTGGTCGCCGCCGATGCCGGTCAGGTGCAACCGGCTGCCGCGTGCGGCGAGGCCGGGCAGGTGGTGCAGGACCCGGGAGCGGTCCATGACGCCGATGGTGGGCTCGTCGAGGAGGTCGTCGATGCCGAGCAGGTCCTCGTAGACCAGCGGCGAGGCGTCGGCGTCCCACACCACGTGCTCGACGTCCGGGAGGTGGCCCATGGCCCGCTCGGCCCAGAGCAAGTCGGTGTCCGCCGGATCGCGTCCCGGCCAGGTACTGGCCACCACATGGGCGGGGGAGCGGTCGGCCAGGAAGCAGACGGAGGTCGAGTCCAGGCCGCCGGACAGATCGCAGCTCACCACGCCGCCCTGACGGGTACGCGCGCCTACGGCCTCCTCCAGCGCCGTCCGGATCAGTGGTGCCGCCTCGGCGAGCGGCCGTACCGGCTCCGGCGGCGTCCACCACCGGGTGTGCCGTGCGGTACGTCCGTCCGCGGCGACGACCACAGCGTCCTGCGGAGCGACGGCGGTGACCGCACGCCACATCGAGGTCTCGAACAGCGGATACGGGGCGGGCCACATCAGCCTGACGGTCAGTTCCTGCACGTCGGGGTCGAGGCCCAGGGCGGCGGCGAGCGTGTCGGCGCGGGTGGCGGCCACTCGTACGCCGTCGATCTCCGCGTGGAAGACGAGCCGCAGACCGGACGCGGTGCCCTGCACCCTGATCCGTCCGTCGAGGGCGCCGACGAGGTGGAAGCTGCCGGGGAGGGATCGGGCCAGGGCGTCGAGCTCCGCGAGATCACGCAACCGTGCGGTCCGGCGCCGTAGTTCGTCGGCATCGGTCGGGCAGCAGCCGACGACGGCGACACGGGCGCCGTCGGCGCTTGCCGTGATGATCTCGTCGTCGTGCCAGTGGCCGACCAGCCAGGGCCGGCCCGACGCATGTGCGAGGGTCCGGCTACCGGGGCGGGCGAAGGAGCGGGCCACGGCGGCCGCGTCCGCACGGTCCGGGAAGACCGTGAAGTGCGCGTCGCCGCGGCCCGTCCCCGCACTTTCGTGCAGTTCAGTCATGACGTTGGGTCAAGGACCGTCGGTCGTCAGTTCTTGCTGAAGATCACTCGGTCGTTGCCGTGGCGCGCCAGGAGCCCCGTCACCTTCCGGAACGTACCGAGCCGGACGAGCGTCGGTGCCTCGTAAGCCTTCTTCATGACTACTCCTCACATGCGGGTTTCCGACCACTTCCCCTGACCGACGGCCCAGGCTCGTCGGAAGCCGGGGCCAGGAAGTGGACGCTGCACATAGCTAGCTGCAGAGCGTGAGACCAAGGCAAGAGCCCCGACGAAGGTCGGATAATAGGCAAAATCCGGCATGCTTGGGTTGTGCGCCCCCGATCGTTTTGGCCGCTGCCGGTGCGCGTGGGTGTGTGACGCGGGTGTGCGTATGCTCGAATAAACGTTTTGACATGGCGCCTGGCACCTGCCGGACGCACCTGCCGGACGCACCTGCCGGACGCGCCTGACGGCGCCCGCGACCGGGCGCCTCCGGGCGCGCCCCTCACCCCTGGACGTGCACCCCCTCCCGGCGCTCTGCGAAAATCTCGTCCGTCCGAGTCCGGATTGATTCGTGCACTCGTGCGAGGTTCACAACGGACAGGACATCGAACAGTGAAGCTTGCCGAGGCGCTGGCAGAACGAGCCGAAGCGTCGCGCCGCGTAGAACAACTACGAGCGCGCATCGTCAGCAGTGCGCGTTACCAGGAGGGCGAGACGCCCGCCGAGGACGCAGCCCAGCTGCTGGCCGAGGCCGATGAGGCACTGCGCACCCTCGAGGCACTGATCCGGCGGATCAACCGGACCGGGCTTGCGGCCGTTCAGGCAGCGGCCCGGTCAGCCGCGCGCAGCGGGCCGAGCGCCTGCGCCCACGCCAGCAGCTCGTCGACCAGCCCGTGTACCTCCGGCACGTGCGACTCCTGCGGCCGGAAGTCGGCAAAGGCCACGAAGTCCTCGCGCAGCGACAGGGCCACCTGCGGCCCGATGTCCGCCATCCGCAACGGGCCCGCCTGCGCGCGCAGTTTCTGCACCGCCATCACCGCGCCGAACAAGCCGTAGCCGACGTAACCGACCGGCTTGCCGCCCCACTCCTCGTAGAGGTAGTCGATGGCATTGGTCAGGGAGGCGGGCGGTGCGGTGTTGTACTCGGGCGTGACGACGATGAAGGCGTCGCACGAGCCGATCCGCTCGGCCCATCGCCGGGTGTGCGGCCGCCGGCCCGGCGCCATGCGCGCCGGCACAGCTTCGTCCAGCAGCGGCAGTGCGTAGTCCTTCAGGTCCACCAGCTCGAAGTCCGCGGCGTCGCCTGCGTGTTCAGCCGCCAGATCCCGCACCCATTCGGCCACCTGGACGCCGTTCCGGCCGGGGCGGGTGCTGCCGATGATGATGCCGATCCTGATCATGTTCGTTCTCCTGTTCTGATGTCTGGTGCGTTGAACCTGCGGTGAGCTCTTCGAGTCAGTCCGCGTCACTGCGAGCCAGCCGCGTTTCGCGCAGGACGGCCCAGGCGTCCGCCACGGGGCCCACATGCCCGAGCTTGTCGGGGTTGCTCACCGTGCGGATCGCCTGGACCCGCCCGTCGAGGATGTCGAGCGTCCAGGTGTTGACGACCTTGCCGTCGCGGTCCCGGAAGATCGCGCCCGGTTGGCCGTTCACCTGGTGCGGCTCCACGACGCCGCCGATGCGCACGAACGGCGGGAGGAAGGCGGTGAGCACCCGGGAGACAGCGGCGGCGCCGAAGAAGCCCCTGGCCCACTGCGGGGCCTTGCCGCCGCTGTCCGCGACCAACGACACGTCGGCGGCGAGCAGTTCCCGCAGCCCGTCGACGTTCCCTTCCCGGAAGGCGTCGAAGAAGCGCTCGGCGAGTTCCTCGCGCTCTTTCCGGTCCGCCTCGAAACGGGGCCGGCCCGCGTTCATGTGGCGGCGCGCCCGCGCCGCGAGCTGGCGGCACGCCGCCTGTGACCTGCCCACCGCCGAGGCGATCTCCGGGAAGCCGAAGGCGAACACCTCCCGCAGCACGAAGACCGCACGCTCCAGCGGGCTGAGCCGCTCCAGCAGCAACAGGGCCGCCATCGACAGCGAGTCGGCCAGCTCCGCCGAGTGCGCCGGATCCTCGTAGGGGTCGGTGAGCAGCGGCTCGGGGAACCACGGCCCGACGTACTCCTCCCGCCGCACCCGGGCCGAGCGCAGCACGTCGACCGAGACCCGGGTGACCACGGCCGACAGGAACGCCCTGGCCGAGGCGGGCCGGGTCGCGGAGAGCTCGTAGCGCAGCCAGGTCTCCTGGACCGCGTCCTCCGCCTCGCTCACGCTGCCCAGGATCCGGTAGGCGATCGAGAACAGCAGCGGCCGCAGCTGTTCGAACTCCTCGACCCGGGTCACGCCAGCCCCTCCTCGAAGCCCGTCCGCCACGACGGATAGCGCAACTCCCAGCCGAGCTCCCGCCTGGCCTTGGCGTTGGAGAAGCCGCGCCCCTCGGTCATCATCGTCACGACCACCTCCCCGGCCAGCAGCCGGGCCAGCCACTTCGGGACCCGCATCGGCGGCTTCGCTCCCGCGCACACGGCCAGATGGGGCAGCCACTCGCTCTCCGGGGCCGGCTCGTCATCGACGATGTTGAACACCCCCCTCGCCCGCTGCTCCACGGCCAGGACGGTGGCGCTCGCCGCGTCGTCGAGATGCACCCACGAGGCGTAGCCGGTGCCCTCCCCGACCAGCGGGAACTGCCGCTTGCGCACGAGCACGAGCTGGTCGTCGGTGGCGCCCGGCCCGTAGAACGCGCCGTATCGCAGCACCGCGCCGCCGGCCCTGCCGACCCCGTCCTCGACGTGGCGGAGCGCCGCCATCGCCGTGTACGCAGCCGTCCCCTCGTACAGGTCCAGCGGATCCTCCTCGGTCTTCACCCAGCCGCCCTCGCGGATTCCGTTCCAGTTGGCGTAGCCCTGCGCGACGAAATGCGACACGCCGGTCGCCTCGGCCGCGGCCAGCAGGTGGTCCGTCCCCTCGGTGCGCAGCCGGATGGTGGGGACGGCCCACCGGTCGAAGTGCTTGAGGTCGGGCTTGCCGGCGTGGGCGGTACTGATCCCGGTCATCTGGTGGACGATCACGTCCGGGCGGGCGGCCGCCACCGCTTCACCGACGGACACCGCGTCCAGCCCGTCCATCACGACGCCGTCCGCGCCCAGTTGCTCCACCAGGCCGAGCTTGGCCGCGCTCGTCGTCGTGGCCGTCACCTGGTGGCCACGTGCCACGAGCTGCGGCACCAGCCGCCGCCCCAGGACCCCGGTCCCGCCCGCCACGAACACCCGCATGACCATCACCTTCCAGATCCCGAAGTCCGTATCCGAGATCTGGGACGAGACAGCCCCGCCGTTTGTGACGTCGGCCGAGCAGGTCCGCGGGCCGACCGAGCTTTCCGGCTGCATGTCACAGACGGCCGGGCTGTCTCGTCTCGGGTTCAGGCGACACGTTCTTGGAAGAACACACCATCCCAGAGCAAGGAGCAGGCCATGAGCGAGCACACCACACACCAGAAGGTCGCGCTGATCACCGGGGCGAACAAGGGGATCGGCCGCGCGGCCGCCGGGCAACTGGCCGCGCTGGGCATGACGGTCCTGATCGGCGCCCGGGACCCGCGGCGCGGCGAAGAGGCCGCGGCGGAACTGCGCGCGGCGGGCGGCGACGCGCACGCGGTCACCCTGGACGTCACCGACCCGGCCACCGTCCGGGCGGCCGCGCAGCAGGTCGAGGAGCGCTTCGGCCACCTCGACGTGCTGGTCAACAACGCCGGCATCACCGGTTCCGGGCAGGTGTCGCCCGAAGACGCCCACGATCAGGTTCCCAGCTCCGTCGATCTGGACATGGTCCGGGCGGTGTTCGAGACCAACGTCTTCGGGGTGATCGCGGTGACCAACGCCATGCTGCCGCTGCTGCGGCGATCACCGGCGCCACGCATCGTCAACGTCAGCAGCGCCGCCGGGTCCCTGACCATCGCCAGTGACCCGCACGGCCCGCTGGCAGGTCTGCTGGCGTCGGCCGCGTACACGCCCTCCAAGACCGCGCTGAACGCGCTGACCGTGCAGTACGCCCATGAGCTGCGGAGGGACGGCATCCTCGTCAACGCGGCCGACCCCGGCTACGTCGACACGGAGATCAACAACCACAGCGGGTACCTCACGGCCGCCCAGGGCGCCGCGCCCTTGGTGCGCCTGGCCATGCTCGGCGCGGACGGGCCGACCGGCGGGTTCTTCGGTGAGGACGGCTCGGTGCCCTGGTGACGGCGGCCCCGGACAGCGGCGGACGGCCGGGGAAGTGGCGCTGGTGACGGTGGCCGAGGGGACGTCCGTCCGGCCCCTGCCCAGGAGGGGAGCACACGAGGTTCGGCTTACGAGCCCGTCTCGGCGGTCGGTCCCGCGGGCGGCGCGCCGGTGACCGCGGCGTCGTACAGGGCCTGGGTGGCGGTGCCGAAGTAGGCGCTGTAGGAGACCTGTGGCGTGTTGCCGCCGGTGTGGTAGCCGCCGATCACTCCGATGACCGCCCAGCCGCCCGGCCACGGCACGAGCATGGGGCCGCCGCTGGTTCCGCCCACGAACGCGTCGCAGGCGATGCGCGGGAACGTCCCCGGGTCGGCCGGGTCGTCGCTGACCCACCTGGTGGTCCAGCTCCAGCACTCCAGCGGCTTCTCCGCGCCGGCCGGATAGCCGATCATCCGCACGGGCGCGTGATAGTAGCCCGTGTCGGTGAGCAGCTGCACACCACCGACCGCGTCCTGCAGCCGAGTTCCGTCCTGGTTGGGCTCGGTGACCGCGAAGGCGAAGTCGTACGCGGCTCCCGCGTGCTCGCCGAGGTCGTAGTACTCCTGGGAGATGTAGACGCCGTCGGTCTGCACCGGGAAGATTCCGAAGGGCTTGAGGGCGTCGTGGTACTGCGGCACAAATCCGAGGTGGCGGCGCGGAGAAGTACCGGCGTAGCCCTTGAGGCAGTGCCCGGCGCTGAGGACCAGGTCGTGGCCGGGGCTGCGGACGACAGAGCCGCTGCACGTACGGCCGGTGCCGGTGGCATCCGTCCAGAAGAAGGTGCCGGCCTGCGGGATGCCGTCGAAGCTCCGGCTCGGCGGGATGTACTCGCCCGGCCGGGGCCCGTCCACCGTGGGCGAGACGGCGGGTGCCTTCGTGCCGGCCTCGGCCCCCTTCATCACGTCGACGGGCAGGGCTGCCGCCATGCGACCCGGGGTCCAGTAGGCGTCGAGCTGGACGGCGGCCCGGTTCGGTTCGGCCCCGGCGCCGTCGGCGGACGCCGCGGTGGCGAGTCCGACCGAGGGCAGGAGAGCTGCCGCGCAGACGGCAACGTACCGGAGGATCCTGGCTCTGAGCACCATCAGTTCCCCTCACCGCAGACACAAGTGACGGCTCACCATAGGCCCGCGGCCGCTGCCGCAGAAGTGCCCGCCACTGTTTTCGGCGAGTCCGCCGGGGACGGTGTGCGCCATCACCGAGTTCCGGCGGACGAGCATCCCGCAGGACACCCTGGGCCGGGTCGACGGGGTGTTCCGCCTGCTGTCGGTGTGCGTGTCGCGCTGCTGACGCTCGCCGCACGCTGATCCGCCACGCCCGCTTCGTGCAGCGCCGGCCACACCCGGTCGCGCGTCAGGGGCAGTTCGGTGAAGCGGAGGCCGGTCGCGTCGCGCAGGGCGTTGGCGAAGGCGGGCGCGACCGGGTTGAAGGGGCTCTCGCTCATCGACTGGGCGCCCAGGGGGCCGAGGGCGTCCGCGGTCTCCGTGAAGTGGACCTCGGTGCGCGGGACGTCGGCGTACTGGGGGAGCCGGTAGCGGCGGAAGGCGGCCGTCTCGACCTCGCCGCGCGCGTCGATGCGGACGTTCTCGAAGAGGATGGCGCCGAGAGCCTGGGCGACACCGCCCTCGACCTGGCCGCGGCACTGCATCGGGTTCATGACCTTGCCCGCGTCGGCGGCGTGCACACTGCGCAGGATGCGGATCTCGCCGGTACCGGGGTCGACGGCCACCTTGAACCACTGGGCGTTGAAGGCGACCGAGCGCGGGGTCCGCCGAAGTGCCCGTCGGCGGTGAACCCGACGCCGACCGCGCGGGCGGCGTCGGCCCGTACGAACGCTGGTGGCTGCACCTGCCGGATGGCGCTGCCGCACCGCCGCGTCTGCTGCACGAGATCACCACCGTCCTGGGCCGCTGCCAGGAGGCGCTGACCCGCCGCCGGGCCGCCGAGCACCGGACGGCGGACGAACTCGGCAGGCTGCTCACCGCCCCTGAAGCCGGTGACCTGACCACCGCGGTGCGGGCCTCAGGTCTGCCGGCCCAGGGCCCGTACCGCGTGATCGTGGCCGACGTCGACGCACGGCACGAGGGGCTGGCGGAAGGCGCGCTGGCGGAAGCGGCCGCGCACACGGCCCCGGCGTTCGCCGC
This sequence comes from Streptomyces cellostaticus, assembly GCF_001513965.1. Taxonomy (GTDB): domain Bacteria; phylum Actinomycetota; class Actinomycetes; order Streptomycetales; family Streptomycetaceae; genus Streptomyces; species Streptomyces cellostaticus. The sequence goes on from NZ_KQ948022.1 coordinate 341,554, forward strand.
CGTGGGACGCCTGCCCGACGGGACCGCGTTCGCGGTGGTACCCGAGGATGCCGCCACTGCTCTGGCGCAGACCTGGCCGCTGGTGGCCGCCTGCGAGCCGGACGTCCTCCTGCACGGCGGGCTCGCTTCACCGGCCGCCGAGGCGACCGGGCTGCCCGGCGCCCTGGCCGAGGCCCGCTACGCCCTGACGTCCGCACGGGCGACCGGGCCGGGCACCCCGTCCCTGACCGACGCCACCACCCTGACCACGCTGGACACGCTGCTCACCGGCATACCGGCCGAGGTCCGCACGGCCTACAGCCGCACCGTCCTCGGACCGCTTCTCAACCCCCAAAGCGCCTCCGCCGCCGCGCTGCTGAACACCCTGGAGGTGTTCCTCCTCCACGACGGCTCCTGGGCCCGCACGGCCGAGGCCCTGCACCTGCATGTCAACACGGTTCACTACCGGATCCAGCGCATCGAGCACTTCACCGGCCGCGACCTGTCCCGCCTGCGGGACCGCCTCGACCTGTGGGCGGCCCTGCTGTGCCGCACGGATCCGAACAGCACACAGGCCGCTACGACCGCTCGACGTGCACGCTCGTCGACTTCACCCGCGCGATGACCGTGACCCCGACCGCCAGGTCCAGTTCCTCCACCGCCTCCCGAGTCACCAGGGACACGACCTGGTGCGGACCGGCCTGGATCTCCACCCGGGCCACGACATCGTCCACGGCCAGCGCCGTGACGATCCCCGTGAGCGCGTTGCGCACGGAGGTCGGCGGCCCGGCCGTCCCGCCCCGCTCGTCCTCGGCCGCCCGCTCCCGCACGAACCGCGCCAGCCCCACGCCGTCGATCACCCGGTTCCCCGAGCCGTCCCGCCCCATCGGCATCCGGCCCGCGTCCGCCCACCGGCGCACGGTCTCCGGACTCACCCTCAACAGGCGCGCGGCCTGGCCAATGCTGTACGTCGGCACCCTCGAACCCTAGCTGTCCCCTCTCCTCGCGGAGGCCGTGCATGCTGCTGCGCCGGCTGAAGTACCTCGTTGCGCTCGGCGGCGGCCGGAACATCGCCGACTGCGTGGCCCGTTCGTACGGTCTCGAAGGCAATGAGGTGGATCCGAGCAGGCGGGGTCGCCCTTTCGGCTTGCCGCAGTCGCCTGCCGCCGATGTCCGCCCCAGAGTGAGGTGAGTGCCCTGCCGAACGGAGTGTGGGCAGCCGGAACTGAGGAGCGAGCATCGCATGGCCCGACAGAAGGTAGCGGCACGCCGATTCCCCACCGCTGACGACGCCCTCCTGATCGCTGCGGAATGGGCGCCTGCCCACATGGTCGACGCCGAGGAGATCGGTCTGCGCCTGGGCCGCATGATGGCGGACGCGCTTCCGGGGGGTGTGGGCATTCCCTTCTCCGTCCCGCCCGCTGCGGGTTCCGTTGGTCATGCCGACCTTGCCGTCCGGGGCGCAGCCGTGCGAAACCCCGCCGCCGGTACGACGCCGACGTCCGCACCCTTGGCCATGGAACACCTCCAGTCCCTGGTGACCCGGCTCGTGCGCGCAGCGCAACGAGTCCGCAAGGACCACCGGCAGCTGAGCACCGCCGAGCGGGAACGGTTCAACGAGGTGCTGAAGCAGGCCCACGGCGAACCGGACTACAAGGACCTCGTGGCCGCCCACAAGGACATGAGCCACCATCACCACACGATGCCCCACATGCCGCCGTCCGCCACGCAGCGGTTCCTGCCGTGGCACCGTGCCTACTGTCTCGAGATGGAGGAACTGCTCCGTAAGACCGAGCCCATGCTGACGATTCCGTACTGGGACTACGCCAATGACCACGCCCGCCCCGACTGGGTGTGGCAGCCCTCCGGTGTCGACCGGCCGGCTCCCGGGGCGAGCCACGGCGGACACCCTGCGCCCGTCCTGCCGACTCAGGCAACGATCGACGGCCTCCTGGCTCGACCCACCTACACGGCCTTCACCTACGGGAAGATGATGGCCGGCGTGAAGCCGGACGGTCTGGAGATCGCGGCCCACAACAACGTGCACAACTGGTGCGGCGGCTCACTGGGCGACCCCATGACCGCGGCGGAGGACCCGATTTTCTTCCTGCTGCACGCGAACGTCGACCGCATCTGGGACCAGTGGCAGCTCACCCACACCGGCGGCCCCAACGTCACCGGCGTCGACGCAGGGCTGGACCCCTGGTGGACGCAGACTTCCGGAGGTCTCACCACCGACGGCGTCAAGGACATCACTGTCCTGGGCTACTCGTACCAGTAGCAGCAGCGGGTCGGCGACGGCGTCGGGAGGCTCGCCTTCAAGCGTGCGGGCGCTGAAGGAGCTGCCGAGGGTGCAGGTGCGGCGCGGAGGCGTGGCCGTTGCAGGAGTGATGACCACCGCTGCGGGGCACCATCGAGAGGGGGGCGCCCGTTCGGGCGGCCGGGAGGGAGCTGCGCACGTGGCGTATCTGGTGGAACTCCCGCTCGGCGGAGCCGGCGGGCAGCCGGGGGAGACCGTCAGGGTGGCGATCGAGGAGCAGCCCGTGGACGGTCTGGTCCAGGTCGCGCGGCCCGGGCAGGTGGTGGCACGCGCCACCCGGTCCCTCGGTGAACTGCTCTCCGGCGTACGGCCGGTGGCCGAGAACTTCGTCGACACCTTCCGCGGAATGGCGCACGGGCCCGATGAGATCTCCATCGAGTTCGGACTCTCGCTCTCCGCCGAGGCCGATGTGGTGATCAGCAGCACCTCCGCCCAGGCCAACTTCGCCGTACGGCTGACCTGGGACCGCCGGGCGCCGGACGACGGGGCACCGGACGCGGCGTCCGGCGCCCCGGTCGGCCAGTGATGGGTTCCCGGTCCGCCGGCCCGAGCGGTCGAGTGAGGGTTCCGTCACCAGCCGACCCTGGCGGCACCACATGAGCGCCCCCGTGCGGCAGCCGGACAGCGGGGGACCGGGACCGGCCACACTGGGCGCGGCCCTGCTGCGGATCAGCGACGTGCACGGCGGCCCCCGCGGCGTGGGGTTCCTCGTCACCGATGACCTCGCCTTCACCTGCGCGCACGTCGTCTCCGCCGCGCTCGGCCTGCCGGACCGCGTGCAGCCGTCCGCCGCCGCGGAGGTCGCCGTCGACCTGCCCCTGGCGCATGCCCCGGCCGCACCAGGCCCTTCGGCACCCGGCACCCCGGCCGACCCCGGCCCCGTATCCGTGCACCGCGCCAGAGCCCGTATCGCTCACTGGGTGCCCGCGCAGGACTCCGGCGCGGGGGACATCGCGGTGCTGCAACTGGTGTCACCGTTACCGGGGGCGCGGCCGGTGCGTCTTGTCGAGGCCGACGACACCTGGGGGCATCCGGCGCGTGCCTTCGGGTTTCCCGCGGGGCGGCCGGGAGGTGCCTGGCACTCGGGCGTGCTGCGCGACCGGCAGGCCGGCGGATGGGTGCAGGCCGACCTCGGGGCGAGCGGCGGTTACCGGGTCACCGGTGGCTTCAGCGGCAGCCCCGTATGGGACGACGAACTCGGTGGCGTGGTCGGCATGATCACCGTGGCCGAGGCGGGTGAGCCGCCGGCCAGCTATCTGATACCGGCCGGCACGTTGCTCGCCGCTCAGCCAGGACTGCGCGCGCTTGCTCTGCCGCCGTCGCCGTTCCGGGGCCTGGCCGCCTTCCGCGAGGCCGACGCGGACCTCTTCCACGGCCGGGCGGCGGAGAGCACGGAGCTGGCGGACCAGGTCACCGGTCAACGGCGGACCTGTCTGGTCGGCCCGTCGGGCTGCGGCAAGTCGTCGCTCGCGCTGGCCGGAGTGGTGCCGCGGCTGCGGGCCGGGGGATTCGCGGTGGCCGTGCTGCGGCCCGCTTCCGGCAGCGGCCCCGCCGCCGCACTCGCCGCCGCGCTGCTGCCACTGCTCGAACCGGACTTCTCCGAAACCGCCCGGCTCGCCGTACTGCCGAAGGTCACCGCCCTCCTGACCAACGGCTCGTTGCCCGACGTCGTCGCCGGGGTCCTGCGCCGGCAGGGACGCGACCGCCTGCTGATCGTCGTCGACCAGTTGGAGGAGGCGTTCGGCGCCGGGCCCGAACTCGCCGGCGAAGTGGCCACGCTGCTCTTCGGCGACCGGCTCCCGGAACCCGTGCACGTCCTCGCCACCCTGCGCGCCGACTTCCTCGAAGCCGTCCTCGCGCACCCCACGACGGGCCCCGCCGTGCGCCGCGGCCTGTATGCACTCGGCCCGCTGGAGCCCGGACAGCTGCGGGAGATCGTCACCGCCCCGGTCGAGGCGGTACCCGGAGTCGGATACGAGTCCGGACTCGTCGCACGCATCCTCACCGACACCGGCGACGCCCCGGGAGCCCTGCCGCTGCTCGGCTTCACCCTCGACCAGCTCTGGCTGCGGCAGACCGGCGGCCTGCTCACCCACCGGGCGTACGAGGAACTCGGCGGCGTCACCGGCGCCCTGGGCCGGCACGCCGACAAGGAGTGGGGCAGACAGGTACCGGCGGCGGACGAGCCGGCCGCCCGGCGTCTGCTCACCGCGCTGGTCCGGGTGCCGCTCGGCTCGACCGCCGCCACCCGCCGCACGGCCCGGCGCACCGAACTCGACGACACCCGGTGGGAGATCGCGCAGCGGCTCGCCAAGAGCAGGCTTCTGGTCACCGGGCTCAGCCCCGAGGGCGCCGAGACGGTGGAACTCGCCCACGAGGCGCTGATCGGCGGCTGGCCCACGCTGGCCACGCAGGTCGCCGAGGACCGGGCGTTCCTGGTCTGGCGGGAGACGCTCCGGCACGACCTGGACCGCTGGGAGCGCGGCGGACGGGCCGCCGACCTGCTGCCGGGCCCCGCCGCGCTCGCCACCGCCGACCCCTGGCTGCGCGAGCGCCCCGCCGACCTGAGCACCGCGGAACGCGCCTACCTGGAGCAGGGGCGCGCCGACCAGCGTGCCCGCGCCCGCAGGCGCCGCACCTTCCGGTCGGGCCTCGCCCTCGTCGCCGTACTCGTCCTCGTGCTCGGCACACTCTTCGGCTACTACCGCCATGTCAGCGACGAGCGCGCCGCGGATTCCGCCTCCCGCGCGCTCGCCCAGGACTCCGCCGACCAGGCCGACGGCGACCCCGTCCTGTCGGCACAGCTCGCCCTCGCGGCGTACCGCACGTCGCACACCCGCGAGGCACGGGACGCCCTGCTGCGGGCGTACCTGGCGGACAACTTCGCCGACCGTGTCCTGACCGGGCCTCAGGACGCCCCGATCGGAAGCCCGGCCTTCGTCCACATCGTCAACGGTGACGCGGACGCCGTCCAGACCAGCCTCGACGGTGACGTGGTGGTCGCCAACTCGCCGGGCGGCCGGGGCACGGTCTTCGTGCACGCCACCAGCGGCCGCGTACGCAGCATGCGCATCGACGAGGGCGTGCAGATCGCCGCTCCGCTGGTCTCCGGCGACGGGCGGCGGGCCGGTTTTCTCGCCCTGAACGGCGAGTTGATCTGGTACGACGTCCACCGGGACGGCACCGACGAGCACCTGCTCGGGCCCGCGCACCGCCTGTCCGCCGTGACCGGCGCGGGCACCGGCCCCTACGACGGCTACAAGGCGGTGCTGTCCGCGGACGGCCGGATCGCCGCCGCTCTCAGCAACAAGTACCTGCTCTGGTGGGACCTGGACGCGCCGGCCGGGGCGGGGCACAGCGGCCGGGTTCCGGCGCCGTCCGACGTGACGCACGGCCTCCGGCTCAGCCCCGACGGACGCACGCTGCTCGTGGAGGTCACCCAGCTGACCAAGGACGGCTTCAGCGACGGCGTGCTGGCAGTCGACCGGATCACCGGCACATCCCGGACGGTGGTGCAGGGCAAGGACATCAAGGGTGTGAAGATCTCCGGGGACGGCACGGCCGTGGCGGTCTGTGCGCAGCACGGCGACGGGGAGAGCGTCACCCTATGGCGACAGCCCGTCGCGGGCGCGCCGCCGAAGAGCAGGCCGCCCGGTTACAAGGAGAAGGACCTCTGGTGCGACGCGCTGGACAGCGTCGACACCACCGGCCGCCGTGTCTCGGTCAAGGAGAACGGCTGGAACAACCTGGTCGACCTGGAGCACCGGACCCTCGCGGCCAGCGTCGGGCGGACGGCCGACGCCGGCGGGCTCACCGCGTACCCCGTGCTCGGCACCGTCGGCGGTCAGCCCGCGCTGATCGGCGTGGGGACGAACCGCGTGGTCTACACCCGGCTGTCCGAGCCCAACCGGATCGTCCCGGTCGGCGCGCTGGCGCTCACCGACGACGGCCGCAAGGTGGTCGCGATCCTCAAGGACGGCTCGCGCATCGGAATCCTGCCCCTCGGCGCCTCCAAGCCGGCGGTCAGGGTCTACCGCCCCAAGCCCTACTGGCAGCCGAAGAAGGGCGACCTCATCCAGTTCGACCACGGGGGAAAGCACCTGGTGGACCGGGTCGGCAGCAACCGCCTCATGATCCGCACGGCCGCCGACCTCCGCCCGGTCCACGAGATCACCACAGCACCCTTGCCGGGCACCTCCGAGAACAGTTTCAGTTACTTCTTCGACCGGTCCGGGAGTCTGATCACGGTCTCCGGCACGGTGATCCAGCGCTGGGACACCACCAGCGGACGGCAGCTGGCACGCTACGACGCCAAAGTCCTGCACCCGTCCTCGGAGAACGGGTCATTCGACATGATGGTGGCGAGCTACCCCGAACCGGGCCGGGTCGCGATCACCGTTTGGGGCCGGCGGGAGGTACGCATCGTCGATCTGGCCGACGGCCGGACCGAATCCACGCTGGCCACGGGCACGGACACCAACACCGTGGGGTTCGCCAAGGACGGCCGGTACTTCGCGCTGCTGCGCAGGGGCGGTGCGGTGGAGCTGTGGCGGCACGCGCCTGTGCGCAGGGTGATGGCGCCCGTCGGGCTGGGGGACGACAGCACGCAGTACGCCGTCGGTTTCCCCGACACGAAGACGTTCCTGCTGGCCAGCCATGGTCTGATCCACTTCTACCGGCTCGGGGACCCGGCCCGGGAGGGGAACGTCTACAACCTCGGCCCGGCGGTCCCGCAGGGCAGCCCGTACACCTTCCAGGATGTCTCGGGGGACGGCCGGACCGTGCTGTACACCGACGGCTCCGGCCACAGCGCCCCGCTCCGCCTGGACCCCGATGTATGGCGCCACGCCCTCTGCGCGGTCATCGGCTACCGCGAACCGACCCCTGAGGAACGCTCGGGGCTGCCGGTCGAGGCATCCGCCGGGCCGCTCTGCCCGGAGCCGGGCCCTCACGCAGGTGAGCCGAATCCTGGCCGGCCTGAACTGATGTGAGCAGAGGGGGCTTACCGACTTCGCCGAGGACATCGCGGTCTTCGGCCGGCCCCGCAGTGTCCCGGCGCGCGCACTGCTCCTCGTCCGCGGAATCGGCCCCCCGCATGGAGTATCAGTTGCCGGTGGCCTCGGACCTTTGCAGCACGGCGTCCTTTTCATCCCGATAAGATGCCTATTGTGATCAGGTCAGGACGGCACCGGCATCGCCGCCCTCTATACGGCGGCCGACGGGAAGTCGTACTGCTGTCACCGGTGATCCTTACCGTCCTCATCACCGGCCTGGCCTTCGCCACCCCCAGGGAGATCGCCTTCAGCCGCCTCCTGCCCGCGGCACCCGCCCTCGCGGCCACGATGTGGCCCGTCCTGCCGACGATCCTGCTGGGGGCGTTCTGTCTGCTGGTCATGATCGGGCTCAGCCTCGTCTACTCCGACCTGGGGACGCCGTACACGGCTGCTGCGATCGTTGCGGTCACCCTGGCGGCCGCATATGCCAGCCATCTTCGGCTCCAGCGAGAAGAGATGCTCTTCCAGGTGCGGCTCGTCGCTGACGCAGCCCAGAAGGTGCTGCTCCGCCCGCTGCCGCGCCGCATCCAGGACGTCGAAATCGAGTCGCTGTATCTGGCGGCCCAGGAGCAGGCCCGGATCGGAGGCGACTTCTATGAGGCGGCCGACACGCCGTACGGGGTCCGGCTGCTCATCGGCGACGTGCGCGGCAAGGGACTCCCGGCGGTGGGAGCGGCCTCGGCGGTGATCAACTGCTTCAGGGAGAACGCGTACGACCAGCCCGATCTGAGGAGCATCATCCATCGCCTGGAGGCCAGCATCGTCCGCTACAGCCTCACGACCCCCGCCTCGGACCAGCCGGAGCACTTCGCCACCGCGCTGATCGCCGAGATCCCGTACGGCGGTGGGCAGGTCAGGATTCTCAACTGCGGGCACCCGCCGCCCCTGCTCGTGCGGCGCGGGGAGATCCGCGTCCTCGAGTCCAGCATGCCCTCGCCGCCTCTCAACCTCGCGACGCTCCTCGGAGACCACTACTTCGTCGACACCGTCGCCTTCGGCGAGGGCGACCAGATGCTGCTCTACACCGACGGCGTGACGGAGACCCGCGACCGCGATGGCACGTTCTTCCCGCTGTCGGACTGGATGCGGCAGCTCGGCCCGGCGCCGCCCCGTGAGCTGCTGGACCGGCTTCACCGGGACCTGTTGCATTACAGCGGCGGAAGGCTCGAGGACGACATCGCGGCCCTCGCCGTGCGCTGCCGGAACCCCCCGGGTACGCAGCGCTCCGGGTAGCCGGCTGGAAGCCACGCTCGCCCGGAGCCGACCGCGCTCGGCTCAACTTCCGTGCGGCGTGGGGGAAGCTGCTGCCTGCTGTGCGCGTTCGGCAGCCGTGGGAGCCGTCACGGCGAGTCGGCGGTGGATGCGGCGGAGCATGGTGCGGGCCATGAAGGGGTGGACGCGCTTGACCGCGGCCCAGTAGAGCCTGCCGCGCCGGTTGTGGAGCCTGACGACCGTACCGAGCGTGACCTGGTGGTCGTCGACGAGGATCGAGGCGCGGAAGTCGAGGTGTCCGGCGTCCTCGCCCAGCAGCACCTCGCCGCCCTCGCGGCCCACCACCGGGAAGGAGGCCCCGCGCAGGACACCCCGCCACGACTCGGGGTCCCGCGGCATCCCGGGACGCATCCTCATCTGATAGGCGTCGCTGTAGTCGGTCCACTCGAAGGCGGCGCGGGCCAGGCGGGCGCCGGTGGGGAGGTCGCCGGCGTCGGCCCTGTCCCACATCAGCCGGTGGAGCAGCCGGACCCACGGCGACCAGCGGACGGGGCTGGGTGCCGTCCCGGTGGCCCGCTCGACGTTGTCGAAGAGCTCTTCGAGCACCGTGTCGTGCATCCAGCGCACCGCCAGGACCCAGCCCACCAGCATCGGGCCGCGGCGTTTCACCTCCAAGGTGTGCCGCACGCGGCAGCGGTCCCGGCCCAGCGGCTCGATGACGAACTCATGGTGGCCGCTCATGGGCGGGTTGAAGTCGAAGCGGACGCGGCGGCCGGGCTCGTACGCGGTGACGCGGTAGCGGACGAAGCCATGGCCGCCGTCCGCGCCGACACCCAGGGGGCGGTCGAAGCGCATCGGGGGCCAGGCCGGTGCGGGCCAGATCGGGTCCTGGGGCGAGGAAAGCCGGTCGAGCAGGGCGCCGACGGCTCGGGCCGGGGCCTCGATGGTGCGCTCGTGGACATTGCGGATCGTGCTGAACCTGCGCATAACGCGCCTCCATACGCTGCCGTATGTTGTCGACCATACGGTAGCGTATGGTTATGGTGCAACGGAGTGACAAGGCTCTCCGCGAGGGCGGACGCAAGCGGCTCACCGCGCAGGACTGGGCGGACGCGGCCTTGACGGCCATGGGTGAAGGCGGCCTCGCGGCGGTCGCCATCGAGCCGCTCGCCGCTCGTCTGGACACCACCAAGGGCAGCTTCTACTGGCACTTCGCCAACCGCGAGGCGCTGATCGAAGCCGCGCTCGACCGCTGGGAGCAGAAGTCCACCGAGGCGATCATCGCCGGGCTGGCGGCCGAGTCGGATCCGGGGACACGGCTGCGAAGGCTCTTCGCCGAGGCGTCCGAACTCGCCTCCGAAGACCCGCTGGAGGTCTCGCTGCCGGCCTCGGCCGGGCACCCGCGGGTGGCCGCCGTACTGCGCCGGGTGACGGAGCGTCGGGTTGGCTACCTGGCGCAGCTCTTCGCCGAACTGGGCTTCCCTCCGGACGAGGCACACCGCCGTGCACTGCTGGCGTACACCGGCTACCTGGGACACACGCAGCTGACGCACGCGGTGCCGGAGACGCTTCCGGCCGGCGAGGACGGCAGGCGCTATCTGGACTCGGTGCTCGACACGCTGATGAGGGCTGCCCCGGATTCGTGAACCCGGCGGACGGGTCAAGCCCGTCCATGTGCCTCCTGCGAGCGTCGCGACAGGGAGTCGATGACCACCGCGGCGAAGAGCACCCCGCCCGTGATCACGAGCTGGACGGCGGTGGGCGTGTCCGTGAGCGCCATGCCCGACGCGATCGACTGGATGACCAGGATGCCGAGTACGGCGGACCAGGTCGTACCGCGTCCTCCGAACAGGCTGGTGCCGCCGATGACGGCTGCCGCGATGGCATTGAGCAGCAGGACTCCCGAGCCTGATCCCTGGCTCACCGAGGTGATGCGCGAGGCCAGGAACAGGCCGCCGAGCGCGGCCATGGTGCCCGAGACCGCGAGTACCGCGGTCTGCACCCGCATCACGCTGAGACTGGCACGACGCGCCGCCTCGACACCGCCGCCGAGGGCGTAGACCTGCCGTCCGTAGTGCGTGCGCCGGAGAAGGATGTCGAGGCCGGCCACCACCACGAGGAAGATCAGGAGGGCGAGCGGCAGACCCTGGAACCGGTTGAGCACATACGCGCCGGCGAAGGTGATCACCGCGAGTCCTGCCGTACGTGCCGCGATGTCCCGGAGCGAGCGGTGCGGCATGCCGACGGCCTTGCGGCGCCGTCTGTCCAGGTAGGACGCGAGGAAGGCCATGCCCGTGCCGCATGCCGCCAGTCCGTAGGCGGCACCGTGGTTGGTGAAGTAGTAGCTGGTCAGCTTGGCGACGAGCCCGTTCTCGTCGAGGTTGACGGTGCCGCTCGTCCCGAGGATGGAGAGCATGATGCCGTTCCAGGTCAGCAGCCCGGCCAGGGTGACGACGAACGCCGGCACCCGGGTCTTTGCGAAGGAGAAGCCCTGGACGGTTCCCGCCAGGGTGCCCGTGAGCACCGCGACGATGAGGGCGAGCCATTCCGGCACGCCGTTGTTCACGTTCAGAACGGCGAAGACCGCTGCCGCGAGGCCGCTGATCGAGCCCACCGACAGGTCGAGCTCGCCGAGGAGCAGCACGAAGACGATGCCGACCGCGATCAGCCCCGTGCCCACGATGTCCACGCTGAGATTGGACAGGTTCCGGGGAGAGAGGAAGTTCTCGTTCAGGGACTGGAAGATGATCCAGACCACGGCGAGGACGAGGATGACGGGGAGCGAGCCAGGTTCGCCGGCCCGCAGCCTGTGCCGGAAGGCGCCGGCCCAGCCCGTCACGGCGCGGGCGACCGCCCGCACGGGGTGCGGCCGAGGGGCATCGCCGGTGGGTGCGGAGGGTTCGGTCCGCGTGTTGTCCGCCATGTCGTGCATGCCTTTCACCACCCCGCCTCCGGTTGAGCCATCCGGCGGGGCACGTTTTCCGCGGCACCGGTGATGGAGGAGATGATCTGTTCCTGAGACGCGGTGTTCACGTCGAAGAAGCCGTTGTTGCGGCCCAGCCGCAGCACGGCGGCCCGGTCCGCGAGGGCTTTCACATCCCCCAGGTTGTGACTGATGAGCAGCACTCCCAGACCGCGGTCCCGCAGCCGGTCGACGAGGTCCAGGACCTCGGTGGTCTGCTCGAATCCCAGGGCTGCGGTCGGTTCGTCCAGGAGCAGTACCCGCGGGTCACCGAGGAGGGAGCGAGCGATGGCGACGGTCTGCCGCTGCCCGCTGGACAGCGAGACGACGGGGCCGCGCAGATCGGGGACGCCCCTGGTCAGCCGTTCCAGCAGGTGTCTGCTGCGGCGCTCCATCTCCACCTCGTCGAGGAACCCGAACCTGCGGATCTCCCGGCCGAGGAAGAGATTGCCGACGACGTCGAGGTTCCCGCACAGCGCGAGGTCCTGGTAGACGGTGGCGATGCCGAGGCCGCGGGCGTCATGGGGGCGCCTGATATGGACGGTGCGGCCCTCCCACTCGATGACGCCCTTGTCCGCAGGGGCGACCCCGGAGATCACTTTGACCAGGGTGGACTTGCCGGCCCCGTTGTCGCCCAGAAGAGCGAGGACCTGGCCGGCGTGGATCTCCAGCTCGATGTCCATCAGGACATCGACGACGCCGAAGCGCTTGCACACGCCGTGCAGAGCCAGCAAGGGCGGAGCCGGCACGGAAACCATCTCCTTCCCGGGGCCCGGCCGCGGCCGGGCCCGTCAGGTCAGTCCGGCCTTCTCGCAGGCGGCTTCGAGTCCGGGGGTGCAGATCCGCCGGACCGTGTACACGCCGTCCTTCACCAGGGTGCGCTTGATGTCGGCGACGGTCACGGAGACCGGGGTGAGCAGGACGGCCGGAACCCTCGTCCCGCCACGGGGCCTCACCTTGCCCGTGGCGACCCGGTCGAGGCTCTCACCGCGGGCCGCGGCCACGGCCATGGCGCCGGCGGCGGAGGCCTCGGGCCCGAACGGCTTGTAGACCGTCATGTACTGATCGCCGGCGACGATGCGCCGCACGGCCGCGAGTTCGGCGTCCTGGCCGGTGACAGGGGGCAGCGGGTGGACCTTGTTCGCCTTGAGAGCGGAGATGCTTCCGCCGGCGAGGCCGTCGTTGGCGGCGTAGACCCCTTGGATGTTGTCGGCGCCGAGGGCGGAGATGGCGCCGGACATGTTCATGTTCGCCGCCTCAGGCCGCCATTGGAGCGTGTCATACGATTTGGCGATCTTCACCTTCCCGCTGAGTACGGACAGTGCGCCTTTCTTGAACGACACCGCGTTGGGATCGCTGAGATCGCCGTTCATCATGACGATCTGGCCGCTCTTCACCTTGTCGCCCATGGCCTTCAGCAGTGCCCTGCCCTGCAGCCTGCCGACCTCCTCGCCGTCGAAGGAGACGTATCCCGAGATCGGGCCCTCGGCGAGGCGGTCGTAGGCGATGACCGGGATATCTGCTTCATGGGCCTTGCGGACCGTGGGGCCGAGCGCCCTGGCGTCCACGGCCACGAGCACGATGGCATCGACCCCCTCGGTGATCAACGAGTCCATCTGCTCCTGCTGGATGGCCACGTCGTTCTTGGCGTTGGCGTGCTCGACCGAGCAGTCGTGGCACAGCTCCTTGATCCTTTTCTCCAGCAGGGGCCTGTCCTGTGTCTCCCAACGGGCAGTGGTGGCGTCCGGCAGCAGCAGACCGATCTTCGGCGCGTTCCCCCCGCCGGATGTGTTCCCGGCACCCGTCCCGCAGGCGGCGACAGCGACGATCGTCGAGGCGGTGGCCATGGCCATGGCCGCGTTCCCCATGAAGGCCTTCATAGGAGAGACCTCCCCCGTCCTTGCGCCGCGTGGTGGACAGCCGGAAGGGAGACCGGGAGAGCGCTGATGCCTGCCCGCACGGGCAGCGGCACCGACGGCGTCAACCATGACGACACCCGGCTTCCGCACCATGCCACGCGCGCCACCGGGAGCCGGTGGACGGCTACGACGCCGGCCCCCACAGCCCGCCCGGACCACGTGGATGGGGCAAGACGACCATGTCGTCAGTGTGACACCGGCGCGGGTGATCTGCGAACCCAGCCGATCTGTCCGGTTAGCCCGTATATGCGATTCTGGTGGAGGGCCCTCATCTCACCCTGTCGGCATCTCGGCCCGGACGGGAGGTAGGTGCGGACATGCCTCAAGACGGCTGTGCCCGGGCCGGAGTCGCGCAGCTGTGGACGTCCGAGGCCGCCGCCGGTGTTCGCATACTGACGTTCGCCGGTGCGGCGCTGGCAGCGGTCTATGTGCTCGCTGCCGGGCGGGAAGAGCTTCGGCTGGTGGAGACCGCCGGATGTGCCGCTTCCGAGTACGGGCTGCCGGAGCGCCTGAGCCTGTCCGGTGACTCACCGGCGGCCCATGTCGTCCGCACCGGCCGGCCTCTGTGGCTGAATCCCGCAGCGCTCGCCTCCTTCTCCGAGGGCGGCCCGACGCCTCCGCGAGCGGAGACATCGCTCGGCGCACTGCCCCTGGGGACGGAGGGCAGACGTCTGGGCTGCCTCGTCGTCGTGGGCGCCTGCGCCGACGGCTTCGCGGCCGGGCAACGGCATTTCCTGGGCCGGTACGCCGACGCGGTCGCAGGCCTGCTCCAGGCAGCGGCCGGGGGACCCGTGCCGTCGCCGCTGCTGGGTCCCGCCCTGCGCCGGCTGCGCGTCGGCTCGTTCGCCCTGGTGCCGGACACCGGCCTGATCGAGGCGGACGAGACTCTCCTCGAACTGGTCGGTATCACTCCGGACACCTTCGACGGCAAGGCCGACACCCTGCTCGCGCATGCCCTCCCGGAGGACATGCACACCCTGATGTCGGTCCTGGAACCGTCCGCCCAGGCGCTCGGCGGCCGGGAGCTGGAGTTCCGGGTCCGCCGTCCCACCGGCGCAGCGCGCTGGCTGAGCCTGAGCTGCCGCGCGGTTGCCGGCACCGACGACCGGCCGGATCAGGTGCTGTGTGTGGTGACGGCAGCCTCGGTCCTGCCCTGGAGCAGCGACGACGTCTCCAGGATCCAGTGGCTGACCGCCGCGCTCGACGATGCCACCACGGTCGCCGACGTCGGCCAGGTGGTGGTCACCGCGCTCCGGGAGCCGCTCGGCGCTGACCGGGTGGCACTCGCCGAGCTGCGGGACGACCGGCTCATGGTCACCGTGCTCGACCCGACGGAGCCCGCTGCCTGGCCCGAGGCGTGGCGCTCCGAGTGGCGTTCGCACTGGCCCGACGCACCGGTCGGCGCCCTGCCCACCCTTCGGACGGCTCTGCGGGACGGACGGATGGATCTGTGGCCCGCCGGTACGGCCGTCGAACCCGGACTCGCAGGCATCGGCCCCGGAGGTCTGGCCGTCCTGCCGCTGCCTGCCAAGGGCCGGGCCGCCGGCGTGTGCCTGATCGGCTGGGACCGGCCGCACGCGTTCGTCCCCGAGGAACGCTCCCTGCTGACCGCAACCGCGGCGCTGGTCGGGCAGGCCCTCACGCGCGCCCACGCGTACGACGCCGAGCAAGAGCTCGCAACGATGCTGCAGCGCAGCCTGCTGCCCCGGCGCCTGCCCGAACTGTCCGGAGGGACAGCCGTCGCCCGCTATCTGCCCGCCAGACGGGGGTTGCAGGTGGGCGGCGACTGGTACGACGTCATCGCCCTCACCGAGGACCGGGTGGCGCTGGTCATCGGAGACGTACAAGGACACAGCGCCGGAGCAGCGACGATCATGGGCCAGATGCGTACCGCGGTCCGAGCGTACGCGGTGGAGGGCCATCCACCGGACGTGGTCGTCTCACACGCCAACCGGCTCCTCGTCGGCATGGAATCCGATCTGTTCGCCACCTGCTGCTACGCCGAACTGGACATGGAGGAGGGCAACGCCCTGTTCGTCCGGGCCGGACATCTCTCACCGCTGGTACGTCATCCCGACGGCAGCACCGAGGAGGTGCAGGTCGAAGGCGCGCTCCCGCTGGGCATCTCCGCCGAGGCCGAGTTCCCCATGACCGCGGTCGCACTGGCCCCCGGCACGCTACTCGCCCTGGTCACCGACGGCCTGGTCGAGGCCGCCGACCTGCCCCTGGACGAGGGCATGCGGCGGACGAGCGCCGCACTCTCCGCGGCCGATCCGTCGGATCCGGGGCGGGTGGCCGACGCACTGCTCGGTGACGTCGGCCCCCGCGAGGACGACGTGGCGCTGCTGCTGCTGCGCTACGACGGCATGAAGACCCGGCCGATACGGGCCGGATGGGCGGTGTGGCGGCTGCCGGACGCCGTCATGCACGCCCGTCGCTTCACCGCACGCACGCTGCGCCGCTGGCACGTCGACGAAGTGACCGACACGGTCCTGCTGGTCGTGTCCGAACTGGTCACCAACGCCCTGATGCACACCCAGGGACCGGTCCACCTCGACCTGATACTCCGCGGCGACCGGGTGCGCGTCTGCGTCAGCGACTCGTCTCCGCGGGCGCCCGCCAAGCCGGTGATCGTGGACTGGGAGGCGACCGGCGGCCGGGGGCTGCTGCTGGTGGAAGCGATGTCCGAATCCTTCGGCTCGGTGCCGGTCGCCAGCGGCAAACAGGTGTGGAGCGACATCGTCGTACCGCGGCGCGAGCCGGCTCCCACGGGCCCGGGGCTCCGGACGGACCAGGAGGGTCTGCCATGAGAACCCGTCCATGGCACGTCGTCGCCGGACTCGTCGCGGCGCTCATGACGATGCCCCTGGCCGCCTGCGGAGGAGACGGCGAGACGGGCGCGGACAGCTTCACCGTCGGCCTGCTGCTCCCGAGCCGAGCGGTGCCCCGCTGGGAGCAGTTCGACAGGCCGCTCATCGAGAAGCGGCTGAAGGCGCTGTGTCCCCACTGCGCCATGGAGTACGCCAACGCCGACAACGACGCGACGCGACAGCAGCAACAAATGATCTCCATGATCACCAAAGGCGTCAGAGTCCTGATCCTCGACGCCGCCGATACCAGGGCGCTCCGCTCCTCCATCCAGCAGGCGCGCCAGGCGGGAGTCCCCGTCGTCGCCTACGACCGGCTCGCCGAAGGCCCGATCTCGGGCTATGTCAGTTTCAACGGCGCGCAGGTCGGCAAGCTCCAGGCCGAGGCGCTCCTCAAGGCCATGGGCGACCGGGCGAACGGCGGGAACGTCGTCATGATGAACGGCGATCCGGCCAGCTCGAACGCGGCATGGTTCAGGAGCGGGGCGCTGTCCGTCCTCACCGGCAAGGTGAAGATCCGCCGGTCCTACGACACCCCGGGCTGGAGCACGGAGAACGCCCACGCCAACATGTCCGCCGCCATCGCGGCCCTGGGCCCCGGGCGGATCGACGGCGTCCTGGCGGCCAACGACGCCATCGCCGCCGGCGTCATCTCCGCTCTCAAGAGCGCCGGGGTACAGAAGCTTCCCCCCGTCACCGGCCAGGACGCCGACCTCGACGCCGTACGACGCATCATCAAGGGCGAGCAGTACATGACGGTCTACAAACCCTTCAGGACGGAAGCCGCCGCAGTCGCCGCCATGGCCGTCGCCCTGGGGCGCGGAGGGAGTCTGCGCGACGTCGCCACGACCGCGACCGACAGCCCCACCACCCGGCACATCCCGTCCGTCCTGCTCACTCCCAGGGCGGTGACGGTCGGCGACGTCAGGCAGACGCTCGTCAAGGACGGCGTGTACACGATCGGCCAGATCTGCACCCAGGCGCTCCGTCCCGCATGCGACAGGGCCGGACTCGACGTTCGCAGGTCCTAGCGGACGTACCGGGTCGCCGAGCGAGAAGCCGCAGTGTTACAAAAGGGACATGAGCGGACGTGCCCGCTGGCCATGGGCGAGAGCGGCGCCGCCGCCGGGTACACGGCCGTCATCCGGGCCGTCCCGTCGTCCGGGGCCCTGGCCACCACAGGGACGCCGCCTTACGCCGTCTCTGAGCGTCCGCACGCTCGCCGCGCAGGTCTTTCTGCTCCAGGCCCTCATCATGCTGGTGGTGGTCGTGGTGGCGGCCGCCGCCCTGGTGGTGCAGGGGCGGCGCGACGCGGAGCACAACGCCAGGAACCGTTCACTGGCCGCAGCTGAGGGCTTCGCGCATGCGCCGGGCACGGCACTCGCGCTGCGCTCACCGGATCCCACCGCACGGCTGCAGGCGGCGGCGGAACGGGCGCGGCGCGGATCCGGCGTCGATTTCATCACCGTCCTGGACAAACAGGGGGTCCGGCTCACCGACCCAGAGCCCGCCCTGATCGGTACGAAGGCACAGGGCGTCGGCCGAGCCGCCGCGGGGGAGGCGTTCACGGAGACGTTCCACGGCCGGCCGACCGACGCAGTGCGTGCGGTCGTCCCCGTCACGGATGCGAGCAGGCGCGTGGTCGGCATGGTCAGCGCCGGGATCCAGTTCGCGACGCTGGGCCACGTGCTCAACCAGCAGCTGCCGATGCTGCTCGGTTCGGCCGGGGTGGCACTCGCGCTCGCGACCGGCGGCACGGCTCTGGTCAGCCGGCGGCTGCTACGGCAGACCCATGGACTCGGCCCGGCCGAGATGACCCGGATGTACGAGCACCACGACGCCGTGCTGCACGCGGTGCGCGAGGGGGTCCTGATCGTCGGCGGCGACGGGCGGCTGCTGCTCGCCAACGACGAGGCACGCCGCCTGCTGGGCCTTGCCGAGGACGCCGACCTGCGGCAGGCGGCGGAGCTGGGGCTGGGGCCCGCCCTGTCGCGGCTGCTGGTGTCGGGTGAAGCCGCGTCCGACGAGGTGGTCCCGGTCGGGGACCGGCTGCTGGCGGTGAACACCCGGCTCACCGCGCCCTACGGCGGCGCGCAGGGCCTGGTCGCCACCTTCCGTGACACGACGGAGCTGACAGCCCTGACCGGCCAGGCCGAAGTGGCGCGCGGCCGCCTGTCGTTCCTGTACGAGGCCGGCACGCGGATCGGCACCACGCTCGACGTGCGGCGTACCGCCGAGGAGCTTTCCGAGGTGGCGGTCCCGCGCATGGCGGACTTCGTCACCGTGGAGCTCCTCGACTCGGTACTGCGGGGCGAGGAGCCCACGAGCGCCGTCGACCGGATGCGGCGTACAGCACTGCGCGGGGTACAGGCCGGGCATCCGCTGCAACCGGTGGGAGACCTGATCCGTTTCGTCGTCGCCGACACGCCGATGGTGGCGGCGCTGCAACGCGGCAAGGCTGTACTGGTCCCGGACCTGCATGCCGCCCGGGACTGGCGGGCCCAGGACCCGGAAGGGGCTCGGCAGGCGTTGGACTACGGCATCCATTCACTGATCACGGTGCCTTTGCGGGCCCGAGGAATCGTCCTCGGCATGGTCAACTTCTGGCGGGGCGCCGACTCCGCGCGGTTCGAGGAGGAGGACGTCGCGGTGGCCGAGGAACTGGTCGCCCGGACGGCCGTGGCGATCGACAACGCACGCCGGTATTCCCGCGAGCACGCCATGGCCGTGACGCTGCAGCGCAGTCTGCTGCCCTCGGGCCTGCCGGACCAGGACGTACTGGAGATCGCCTCCCGCTACCTGCCGGCGCAGTCCGGCGTGGGCGGCGACTGGTTCGACGTCATCCCTCTGCCCGGCTTCCGGGTGGCACTCGTGGTCGGCGACATCGTGGGGCACGGGCTGCACGCCGCGGTGACGATGGGACGGCTGCGGACCGCAGTGCTGAACTTCTCCTCTCTGGACCTGGCCCCGGACGAACTGCTCGGCTACCTCGACGAGATGGTGACCCGGCTGGACGCCCAGACGGAGACCGCGGACGACGACGGTGCACCGCTTACCGGCGCCACCTGCCTCTACGCGATTTACGACCCGGTAGGCGGCCGCTGCACGCTCTCCCGAGCCGGGCACATCGCACCGGCAGTGGTGGATGTCCGGGGCACGGTGACGTTCCCCGACCTTCCCCTGTCGCCCCCTCTGGGGGTGGGCGGGCATCCCTTCGAGGCCGGTGAGCTGGATCTACCGGAGGGCAGTCGCCTCATCCTGTTCACCGACGGCCTGATCGAGGACCGCGGACGGGACATCGACGAGGGCTTGGAGATGCTCTGCTCGGCCGTTGCGGAGGCGGGCCGGACACCGGAGGACACCTGCCGCATCCTGGTGGAGACGATGCTGCCCGAGCGTCCCAGCGACGACGTGGCGCTGCTCGTGGCCCGGACCCGGCTGCTCGACCCGTCCAAGGTCGCGACCTGGGACGTGCCGTTCGACGCGATGGCCGTGTCCCAGGTACGCACGGACGTCAGCCGTCGGCTGGCGGACTGGGGCCTGGAGGAATCGGCGTTCGCAACGGAACTGATCCTCAGCGAACTGCTCACCAACGCGATCCGGTACGGCGCTCCGCCTGTACGCGTCAGGATCCTGCTGGGCCGCACCCTGGTCTGCGAGGTGTCGGACCGCAGCAACACCTCACCTCGGCTGCGGCGCGCGGCCACCACCGACGAAGGAGGCCGCGGCCTGTTCCTGGTCTCCCAGTACGCGGACCGGTGGGGGACACGCTATGCGGCGGACGGAAAGGTGATCTGGGCCGAACAGACGCTCGGCCGGACCCGGGAGCCGGATGTGACGGCACTGATCGAGGAGATGGCCTGGTGAGCGGGCCCACGAGCGGCGGGTTCGGCGCGGCGGAACAGTCCGCAGCCCACCGGCCACCGGGGCGAGCCGTCACCGCCCGCTGCGGCCCACCGCATCCAGGGCGCGCCGGAGATCGGCGACGCTCGGCGCACCGTCGGCCCGCCCGTCCGGCCCGCAGTAGAGGCGGCAGGAGACCGAGGCGGGGGCGCCCGGCACCGCGAAGGGGTCCGTGCCGTCGATCAGAACGGTGGGCGAGCCGGTCATCCCCAGCCTCGCCGCCCGCTCCTGGTCGGACACCTCGACCCGCTCCACGTCTGCGCTTTGGCCGTCGAGGGCGCGGGCGATCCGCTCCTCGGCCATCGGTGCGTTGGGGCAGTCCGGCACGGCCAGAACGGTGATCCGCATCGCCTCCTCCTTCCGGCCCACAGCCTCTGTGTTCGAAGGTAGACCTTCCACGGTGGTCGGCGCCTCCACCGCTCCCTGACCTCGCCGGGCCGCCGGATCCTGCGGTAACGAGTGTGGCCCCGTTCCCGGACGGCAGGAACGGGGCCACACTGGGCGCGGCTACAGGGCGGCCGCGGCGCTGTGCAGGTTCTTGGCAGCCAGGGCGAGTCCTTCGGTCTGGGAGTAGGCGGCGTCCTCGTGCTCGATGTTCACGGCCATGTCCGGGTCGATCTCGGCGAGGGCACCCAGGAACTCGGTCCAGAAGGGGACGTCGTTTCCGAGGCCGACGGCGACGAACTTCCACGCCGGGTTCTCCGGCCAGGCGTTGCACCAGAAGCCGTACCCGGTGGGCACATTGCGGGGCACCACGATCGGCGGCGGTCCCCGCGTGGCCGCCGCCGGGCGACAGCCGCAGCCGGCCGCCCGAATCAACTGCTGTGGCTGCCTGTCACTCGGATACCATCGCGGGGTGAACACTTACTGGCACGTCGCTCTGCCGCCGCTCTGCGCCTGACCGGGCGCAGACACTGACGGTTTGACCCCCGGCCCCCACCGACCCCCAGGTCGGTCAGGGGCTCATGTCGTGCGCCCGTTTCGGATCGAGTCCCAGACCCGTTCGACGACGGAAGAACACGACTGTGCCGAACCGCACTTCCCCTCTGACTCCCACGCGCCCGGCCGCCGTAGGCCCGCGCCCTTCACACACCGGTGTCCTCAGCGGCCCCGCGCCCATCCTCGCCTCGGCCGTGCTCTGGGGTACGACCGGGACCGCCAGTTCTCTCGCGCCGGCCGGTGCACCGGCGGCGGCCATCGGCTGCGCCGGACTCACCGTCGGCGGCATCCTGCTGTTCCTCACCGCTCGCGGCGCCCGCTCACTGCCCGGCGCCTGCACCCGTCCCGAGCGGTGGCTGCTCATCCTGGGGGCGCCGGCGGTGGCCGGATATCCGGTCACCTTCTACCCGGCCGTGGCGCGCACCGGCGTGGCGGTGGCCACCGTGATCGCGCTGGGCAGCGCGCCCGTCTTCGCCGGACTGCTGTCCTGGATCACGGGACAGTCCCGGCCAACCGCACGCTGGACCTGTGCCACCGCAGCCGCCGTGCTGGGCTGCACGCTCCTGGTGCTGGGGCCCGGGCTCAGCGGACATGCCACGCCGATGGACCTGACGGGCGTGATGCTGGCCGCGTGCGCCGGACTGTCGTACGCCGCCTACTCACTGATCGGCGGCAGGCTCATCACACGCGGGCACCCCTCGGACGCCGTGATGGGTGTGCTGTTCGGTGCGGCCGGGCTGCTCGTCCTGCCGTTCGTGCTGTTCGCCGGCACGCACTGGCTCGCCACCGTCCGCGGCGGAGCGGTCGCGGTGTACCTCGCCCTGTTCACCGTCTACCTGGCCTACCGGCTGTTCGGGTACGGACTGCGCCGCACGCCCGCCTCGGCGGCTACGTCGCTCACGCTGGCCGAGCCGGCCGTCGCCGCGGTCCTGGGCGTCAGCGTCCTCGGTGAACGCCTGCCGACAGCCTCCTGGTGCGGGCTGGCCGTTCTCGCGCTGGGCCTGGTCCTCCTGACCGTCCCGCTGAGGGCCGGCGGTCGGGGTCGATAGCTGCTGCACTTGCACAAGTTGCCCGTCGGCCTTGGTCAACGCCGACAAGGGGGCGGGTGCCGACGGGCAGCGGCTCGACCTCGGTGCGCAGATCGCCGAGTCGATCAGTACGTCGAGGGCGGGAGAGGGCAAGAACGACGGGGAGCTGATGGACGAGAAGCAGGCGAAGGAGTGCCTCGGGCAGGGCAGAGTCTTCGGTGCGCTCGTCGTGCCCGCCGATTTCGCGGTGCGCCTCCTGCCGGGGCCTGGCGGCGAGCGTGCGCCGCGAGACCGTATCCGACACGCCTTCGAGCAGGTCGAGTCGCAGGCGCACAGGGCGGGCGCCCTGGTCAGATGGTGCCGGGGTCGCTTTGGGCGGGTGGTCGCCAGCCGCCGGTCACCTCTTTGGTCGGCTTGTGCGGGAAGCGGCGTTCGGCGTATCGCTGAGCGTCGGAGCCCGGAATCACATAGAGCGTCTCGGCCTTGTCCTGCAGGGGGCGCAGCACGGTGTCCATGAACTGCTTGCGGTCGTCCAGATAGGGTCCGAGTACGTCCTCCCCGCCGGGGCAGACGGCCACGCAATAGCCGGACTTGTAGCTCGGCTTGAAGGACAGGCTCTGCCACATCGATGCGTTCTCAGGGTCGGTGACCCGGGAACGGAAGTCGGATGCGTCCTCGCTGTCGGCCACGGTCTGCACCCATTCGGTGAACCCGCTCATGAACTCCCGGTAGTTGTGGGTGACACAGGCGAAGAAGTCGAAGTCACCGTTCTTCTTGATGGCACCGATCGGGCAGGCCGCGACGCACAACTTGCAGTCGATGCACGGGTTGTAGTCCAGCGCCTGTCCGTGCTCGCTCACCTCGGCGTCCACCAGCACCGTGGCCAGCAGGACGAAGTTGCCGAACCTGGGGTGGATGACGTTGCGGTGCAGGCCCATCACGCCGAGGCCTGCGGCCACCGCGACCGTTTTGTGTGACACGACCCAGATCCGCCCGGGGAAGCGCTCCATCTCCTGCGGGAAACCGGCCGACGGGTTGAGTGCACGGTGACCGGCGTCCTGCAGGGCCTGGACAACGGTGCGGGCGGCGTGGTTGACCTGCTCGTCGGTCTGGTGGAACTCCTGGTTGGCCACACTGCGGGCGGGGGAGCGGTAGTTGTCGCGGTTCATCCGGACCACCAGCGAGACGAGGGTGCGCGTTCCGGGCAGGGCTGCCAGCGCGTGCTCCCGTTCCCCGGCGAGGTCGGCGTGGTCCAGGCTCACCGCGGCCGCGTCGTCGGCTCCCGCGGCGAGGCACAGCTCACGCAGCCAGCCCGCGTCGATCACCGGCGAGGGGCGCACGGCCTCACCGGTTTCGCGCCGGGCCAGCACCGCCTGCACCGACGGGTGGGCGGCGAGCTTGGCCGGCAACCTCGGCGATTCTGTTCGCTCCGTGGTGTGTTGCTCGTTCATCCCCGCACACTCCTCGTGAGTTGGATTTTCAAACTCACTATGCCGGTTGATCGCTCACACAGGCAAGGTCGTCACTGGTGCGCCTGTCGGGCTGCTCCATGGGCGGCTTCGTGGCGCAGCGCTTCACCCTGATTCGTCCGGATCTGGTCCGGCACTCGGTCCTGGTCGGGACGGGCACAGGCGGCGGCGAAGGCGCCGTGGCGCCCAAGCGCGACAACTTGCCCCGGATGGCCGCCCCGGAGGGCTCAGCGGAGGGCTTCCAGGCCCTGTTCTCCACTGGGTGGCGCGGCGGTCAGCCGATCGCCTTCACCATCTCGGAGCGGATCCGGAGCGTGGTCCTGGCGGCGGCCTTCAGGTCGGAGTCCATCGCGGCGTTGAGGGTCATCTGCGCCACCCGGGCCCACGTGTTGCCGTCCGCCCAGGCGCAGACCGGGTAGGTGACCCTCTTCCCGTCGCGCCAGGTCCGGGTCAGCACTTCGCAGGCGACCGTGGTGCCCGAGCCGGACAGGGTGACGTCCTTGGGCGGTACGAGCAGTGTCACGTGGCTGGTGGTCCTGTCGTGGTTCTCCAGCACGCGGGCGCGCACCTTGCCGGTGTGCTTGAAGCGGCCGTACATGCCCGTGACCACCAGTGCGCCCCGGTCGCCGGCGGTCGGGACGTACTCCCCGACGACGCCGTGGGCGGCCTTGGCGTCCCAGCTGCGCGCCCAGTTCTTCTCCAGCGTCCGCCCCAGTGTCGCGGAGGAGTCCTTGGCCAGCTTGTAGTGGCCGTCGATCAGCGTGTGGGGCAGGGTCAGGGTGAAGCGGGCTCGGGGGAACCCGCCCTTCAGCTCGTTCCCGATCAGTGCCAGGGTCGTCAGAACCGCGACGATCACGACGAAGATCCCGCCGATGACCGCGAGCATGAGGCCGACCCCGCTCTTCTTCGGGGGCGGCGGAATGACGGGCGGTGCACCCCAGGCATACCCCTGCTGGGTCTGCGCTGCCGACGGTGGCGTGGACACGCCAGTACGGTACTGCACGCGGTCGAGCTCTCAGCGCTCGGCCGCCCTGCTCGATCACCGTCCGCGCCCGGCGGGAGCAGGCGTTGCACGGTAGTTCGCCGCGCTGCCCGCGTTCGAGGCCTGCCGGGCCGTATCGCCGATGCGGCGAGATCGATCCGTGCGCCTTAGCCGGGGCCGGGAAGCCCCCTGTCGTCGCGCGGAGCAGAACGCCGGTGCCGTGTGCGCTCGTTGAAGCCGGTGGACGCCGTGCGACGTGCAGCGGCTGCGTCACCGGCGGTGGGCGCCGGTACGAGCGGGCCGTCGGCCGACCGGATGCAAGGCCCGTGCGTGCCGTTGCGCGGTCCCGGGCCCGGCCGCCGACCAGGCGGAACCAGGACCCCGGCCGGGACTTCCCGCTCCGGTCGCCGTCACGGCCGTTCAGGAGAGCCGATCTCGTGGAGGATCCCGAAGGCCCGCAGCAGGGGTGCCGGGCCGGTGTCCGAGATGCCGGACGCCCGGCGCGCCCGGCGCGTCCGCAGCACCGCGCGCACCGCGGAAAGGGCCGCGCACGCGATCACGGCCGCCTTGAGGTCGGCGTCGGGCGTGTCCGGAGGCAGCCTGCGCTGAACCAGGACGGTGAGCCGCTCCTCGAAGTCGGAGAAGGCCTGGACGAGGCGGGCCGTGATGACGTTCTCGATGTCCTCGAGCGGGTGGCTGAGAGCGGTCAGGGTGGAGGCCGAGAACGGCTTGGCGGCCGCCAGCAGCGCGTTGCACACCGCGTCCAGGGGGGCCTCGTCCGCCGGACGCTCGGACAGGGCGTGCTCGACGTAGGCGAAGATCTCGACGCCGTCCGGCAGCAGCAGTGCTTCCTTGCTCTCGAAGTACCGGAAGAACGTGCGCACGGAGACGTTCGCGTATGCGGCGATGTCCGCCACCGTGGTGCCCTCGAAGCCGCGCTCCTTGAACAGGTGCGCGGCCCCTTCCAGCAGCAGGCGCCGCGTCTCCTCCTTCTTGCGTTCGCGCAGTCCGGCAGGGGCGATCTCACTCGGCATGGGCCGAAGCCTCCGCCATGGTGTCCCGGCTGTCAATTGACACACGTGTCACGCGCGGAGCCGCAACGCGGCAAATCTGTCATGGCTGCCAATTGTCATCCATGACACTTTCTCTCTAGAGTTCGTGTCACTCGTGACACTTTCCTTTGGAGGCCAGGGTGCCCCGACCCTCGCAGCAGTCCCCAGGGCTGGCCGAAGCGCACACCGACGTGCATCCGCCGACGGAACCCGCCCCCGCCCGCGGCGGATTCGGCCGCCTCGGCGGCTTCTGCGCCCGGCATCCGGCGGCGGTCATCGCCGCATGGCTGCTGATCCTCGTCGCGGCTCTGGCCGGGCGGCACATCGCCGCACCCACCTTCAGCGACCAGGTCAGCCTGCCCGGCACCGCCTCGCACACCGGCGCCGGCCTCCTCGCCGCCTCCATGCCCCAGGCAGGCCGACCCAGCGGCAAGGTCGTCTTCCACACCGACTCCGGCACCCTGACCGAAGGGCAGTCCGCCCTCGACCGGACCCTGGCGGACCTGCGCGGGCTGCCGCACGTCACCGCCGCATCCGCGCTCGTGACCAGCGACGACGGCCGCACCGCGTACACCACAGTCTCCTTCGACGAGCAACTGAAGAACCTCGGCCACGACTACACCGCGCGACTGGACACGGCGACGGAGCCCGCCCGGGCGGCAGGCCTCGGCGTCGCCTACGGCGGCGACCTCGAACAGGTGGTCCGGCAACCCGCCAACGACAAGCTGAGCGAGGGTGTGGGCGTCGTGACCGCCCTCGTCATCCTGCTGTTGGCCTTCGGCAGTGTCCTCGCCGCGCTGCTGCCACTGGTGACGGCGCTGATCAGCGTCGGAGTCGGCCTCGGCATCGTGGGCATCGTCGCCGCCACCCTTTCCTTCGCGACCTCCGCGACGACCCTCGCCGGCATGATCGGCCTGGGCGTGGGCATCGACTATGCCCTGTTCCTGACCACGCGCTTCCGACAGGACCTCATCGACGGGCATGATCCGGTCGAGGCCGCGGTCCGCACGGCACGCACCAGCGGACGCGCCGTCCTCATCGCTGCCCTGACCGTCGCCGTGGCCATGCTCAGTCTGTACGCGTGCGGGCTGAGCTTCATCGGCAAGATCGGCCTGGCGGCGACCCTGGCCGTCGTGGTCACCGGTGGTGCCGCCCTCACCCTGGTTCCGGCGGGGCTGGGCCTGGTCGGCAGGCACATCGACCGGTTCCGGCTGCGCCGCCCCGTCGCCGAGAGCACGGGAGCGCAGGACGGCTGGCACCGCTATGCGGAACTCGTCTCCCGCCGCCCCTGGACGTTCCTGGCCCTCGGCCTCGCCGTCCTCGGCGTGTGCTCCGTACCGCTGCTGTCCATGCGCCTCGGCCACGTCGACGCCGGTGCGGACCGACCCGGCAGCAGCACCCGCACCGCGTACGACTGGATCGCGAACGCGGGCGGGCCGGCCTTCGGGACGGGGGCGAACGGCCCGGTCCTCGCCGTCGTCGACGTGAGCGAGGCGCACACGTCCGCCGACCGGATCGCCGACGACGTGACCGCGGCTCTGCAGGGCACCCATGGCGTGGCTTCCTTCACCCCCGTCAAGCCGAGCGCCGACGGGAAGATCCTCGTCACCACGGTCACCCCGGACACCGGCCCGCAGGACGCCGCCACCGACGCCCTGCGGGATGCCCTTTCCGGGCACACACTGCCCAAGGCCCTCGGCGGCACGGGCGCCGAGGCCTATCTCACCGGCAGCGTGGCCGGTCAGGCCGACTTCCGTCACACGGTCGGGGAGCGGCTGCCGATCGTCATCGGCATCGTCCTGGTCCTCGCTTTCCTGCTGCTCATGACGGTCTTCCGCAGTGTGGTGATCCCGCTCAAGGCCGTCGTCCTCAATCTGTTCACCACAGCCGCGTCCTACGGCGTACTCGTCGCGGTCTTCCAATGGGGCTGGGGCGACTCACTGCTGGGGCTGTCCGAGCCCGTGCCCATCGAGTCGTACGTCCCGATGATGATGTTCGCGATCGTCTTCGGGCTGTCCATGGACTACGAGATCTTCCTGCTGTCCCGGATCGCCGAGGCCTGGCACCGCACCGGCGACAACCGGCTGTCCGTGGGAGAGGGACTGTCCGCGACGGCGCGCGTCATCTCGGCCGCGGCCTTCATCATGACCGCGGTGTTCCTGTCCTTCACCGCCTCGCCGACCGTGGTCGTGAAGATGCTCGCCCTGGGACTGGCGATCAGCGTGATCGTCGACGCCACGGTGGTCCGCCTGGTCCTGGTGCCATCCGCCATGTTCCTCATGGGCAAGGCGAATTGGTGGATACCCCGCCGACTCGACCGGGTCCTCCCGCACCTGCATGCCTGACCGCCTCATCGGCCCCCGACCCGACCGATCCGGAGTGAGTGACCACGTGACATCGAACCGTTGGAACAGAACCCGCATCCCGGTCGCGGTGACCGCGGCACTGGCCGCCCTCACCTGCGCGACCGATCTCCTGGTCGAGCACAGGACCGAGGAGCGGGTCGCCGCCCAGGCGTCGCGCCGACTGGATCCGCGAGGTCCGGTGCACGCCGAACTCACCACGCCGCTCGCAGGGCTGCGCACCCTCGGCGGGGAGGTCGGCGACGTCGAGGTGAGCGCCAAGGGCGTACGCCGTCAACACACCCTGATGGACGTGACCGTCCGCCTGAAAGACGTGACGACGGACGGCGACAGCGCCGGCGGCACCGGAACCGCCACCATCGGATACGACCAGGTGACCCGCCGCATGGGCGCGCCGGGCGACGGCCTGACCGCCGGCGGCCAAGACGGCGACCTGCTCCTCAGCGGGAGTGTCGGTCGCCTCGGACTGCCGGTCACCGTGCGGGCCGAGGTGTCCGCGACCTCGGACGCGTTCACCATCACACCCACGACGGTGAGCGCCCTCGGCCGCACCGCGGCGGTCGACGGCCTCGCTGCCCTGCCGGCCGCATCCGCACTGCGGGACGAGCTCGAACCCCGGACCGTGGCCGTCACCGGACTGCCCCGCGGCGTCGCACTGACCTCGGCACGCGCCGCCGACGACGGCCTCGTCCTCGCCTTCTCGATCGCCCCGGGCCCGACACCGAGCGCGAACGGGGGAGCCGCCTGACCGCCCGACCGACGGCCCGGACGGGTACCCGGCGGCAGGCGATGACTGTTGTGCTGATCAGGCACGGTGATGTGCGGCCTGATGTCCGCGCTTCTGAGCCGGCGGAGGTGCTGCTGTGGGTGGGGCACCGGTTCGGCCGGGTCGGCCTGCGGCGGCGGATGCCGCATCGCCGGCCATGGTGTCGGCCCCCCTTGCCTCCTGCCGGCCGTCTTACCTCAGCCGGACACCCGGGACCGCAGCAGCCGCTTGTCCGGCTTGCCCGCCGCCGTCAGCGGAATGGCGGGCACCAGGTGCAGGGCGTCGGGAGCGTAGAGGCGACCCTTGCGGGCGGTGACGAAGTCCCGGATCTCCTCCAGCGAGGGCCGCTGTCCGGTGGCGGGCACCACGGCGGCGTGGACGTGCTCCACCGACTCTTCGTCCCGGCTGCCGAAGACCGCGCACCGGGCGACGGCGGGATGGCTCAGCAGCAGGTCCTCCAGCTCCGCCGGATAGACATGGCCCCCGACGACCACGATCATCTCCTTGAGCCGGTCCACGATGTAGAGGTAGCCGTCCTCGTCGAGATAGCCGACGTCACCGGTGTGTACCCAGCCGTCCCGCAGCACCTCGGCGGTCAGCTCCGGCTGCTTCCAGTAGCCGTGCATCACATAGGGCGAGCGCACCTGCACTTCGCCCCGTTCCCCGGGCGGCAGGGTGGTGCCGTCGGCGTCCCGGACGGCAATCTCCACGCCGGGCAAGGCCCGGCCGACCGTCAGCTGCCCGCCGCGGCCGGTCACCTCCTGGTCCCCGGGGCCCGCTTCGGTGATGTGCTGCGCCTCGGCCTGCCCGTACAAGCCGTAGAGCACGGGCCCGAGGACCTTGGCCGCCTGCCGCAGCCTGGCCGGTGAGGCGGCGGTGCCGCCGTAGGTGATCCGGCACAGGCTGGACAGATCGGTGCCGGACAAGTCCGGGTGATCCAGCAGCTGGTAGAGCAACGGCGGCAGCAGCCAGGTGTGGGTGATGCGCTCGCGCTCGATCGCGGCCAGCACATCCCCGGGCTCGAATCCGTGCCGCAGGACCACCGAGCCACCCTGATGGAGCGCCATGTCGGCGAAGATCCCGGCGAGGTGGGCGAGCGAGGTGCAGGCCAGATAGCGGGGCGGGTCACCGGCGCCCGCGAGCCGGTGGTCCAGGCTTCGCCGGTAGGAGCCATGGGTCATCCGGATGCCCTTGGGAATTCCGGTGGTTCCACCGGTGTGCCGGATGCACCAGTCGTCGTCCGGGCCCACCAGACCGCCCATCGGCTGCGCCGGGCGCCTGGCGGCCATGGCCAGTACGTCCTCGGCGAAGCCACTCGGTCCCAGGGACAGCACCTGGGGAGCATCGGGTAGCTGCATCAACTCCCTTGCTGTGCTGTGCCGTTGGTTGTCCACCAGGAGAAGGGAGCAGTCCACGCTCGCCATCACGCGGGCCATGGTCGGCGGGCTCATGCCCTCGTAGAGGGCGACCGCCCGGGCACCGGACAGATGGGCGGCATAGCGGGCTACGAGAGCCTCGGCGGTGTTACCGGTGAGCAGGGTGACCGTGGCGCCGCGGCCCACCCCGCGCTCCGCCAGCTCCCCGCCGAGCCGGTGGACCTGGTCCCGTAACTCCGCCGCGCTGATCACCAGCCCCTCGGCGGTCGTGATGGCCGCCCGCGACGGCTCGGCGGACAGCACATGAAGGATGGCCTCCACA
Organism: Streptomyces cellostaticus; assembly: GCF_001513965.1. Classification (GTDB taxonomy): domain Bacteria; phylum Actinomycetota; class Actinomycetes; order Streptomycetales; family Streptomycetaceae; genus Streptomyces; species Streptomyces cellostaticus. Next base: position 372,067 of record NZ_KQ948022.1, read on the forward strand.
TAGCTGCTGAAATCGGCTTCCGTGGCGGCGTTTTGCTGGCTCATCGCTGTTCTCCCTGGTCGGAACCGGTGGCGCCCTCGACGCTAGTGCCGACCGCTCATGCCTTCCACGACCGGTTTCGCCATGTGTTCATGCCTTCTCGGGCATGAACCGTTCTACGGCCAGCCGGCGGAAGTCCAGGGCGGCGGGGGAGAGGTAGGCGTGCCGGCGCCACACCAGGGTCAGCGTCCGGTGACAGTCCGGGGCGTCCAGTCGCAGCCAGCTCACCGGGCTGTGCTCGCCGAGGGCCCGCCGGGCGACGGCCGGCATCAGGCCGATGCCCAGCCCGGAACTGATCAACTCCGGGGTGGCGGCGGCTTCGTCGCCCTCGCAGACCACCTGAGGCGTAAGTCCCTCACGGGCGAAAAGCCGCTCCAGCAGGGCACGTTGCCAGTGGCCGAGGCGGGTGCTGACGAACTCCTCGCCGGCCAGCTCGGCCACCGCGACGCGCTCCCGGCCGGACAGCGGATGCCCGGGCGGCACGGCCAGCAGCACCTCCTCCCGCACCAGTTCCACCGAACACAGCCCAGGCTCGGCCAACGGCTGTGAGGCAAGCGCGAAATCCACTTCGGCCGCGCGTAGATGACGTCGCATCGAGTCCACCGGAGCCTGGAACAGACGCACTCTGACCCCGGGACGGAGCGCACGGAAGGCGGCCAGCACCCCGGCCAGCAGGAGCAGGGTCTCGGCGGCGACGGCGACACGGCCCGGACCGGCACCGGCGGCATCGGCCAACTCCCGCTGGGCATCGTCCAGCTCGGCCAACGACCGCTCGACCCGGAGCAGGAAGGCGGCGCCGTGCTCATTGAGCCGAATCCGGCGCCCCTGGCGGTCAAACAGCGGAACGCCGAGTTCCGACTCAAGCCGGATGATGGTCCGGCTCACCGACGGCTGGGCGACCCGGAGTTCCTCCGCAGCCCGGCTGATGTGCTGGTGGCGGGCCACGGCCTGGAAATAACGCAGCGACAGCAGGTCCATGACCGTAGTCTCGCCGGATCTTTCGCTCGGCGGAGTTCAGCGGCGCTTGCCTGGGGTGTAGTTCCCGTGGGCGCGGGTGGCGGTCAGGACGTGGGTCCGGCCCGGCATGCGGGGCTTCGCCATGTCACCCCACCTGACCAGGCCATTCCAGCCCCAGGGCGCAGGATGAACGAGGCTCACCGGCCCGGCCCGATTACTGACCGTGTGCGTTCGACATGCAGGCTGTGCGCGTCTGCGCAAGCCTAGGAGGCATTCCCCCAAGACACGTGTCCTGGGGGAGGACCTAGGAAGGATCGTTCACCATGCGACACATAGCCGCCCTCTTCATCGCCGCGCTCCTCGGAGCTCTTGCGGCCCCAGCCGGTGCCGCTTCGGCTACCCCGTCCCAAACGAGCGCTCCGGCGGTCGAAGGCCGCAGTGCCGCCCCCATGCCGTGCGACACCTGGGTGACCAGCAAGCAATGCTGGTGACCTCTTCTTGAACCGGGACAGGCCGTTGGACGTGGAGGTCGCGGCCTGTTCCCGTCCTCACCCAGCGCCTGGCAGCAGCGGTCCTGGCCCACTGGATCGTTACTCGCAGGTAGTAATAAGCTGGATGAACGTGCAACCGGCACGTCAGCGACCGCGCCGGACCGCGGCTCGAGGGTGAGGGAGCGACCGATGACAGTGGGAACCGAGCGGGCCGTACTGGCGGGCGGTTGTTTCTGGGGGATGCAGGACCTGATCCGCAAGCAGCCGGGCGTGGTGTCCACGCGTGTCGGCTACAGCGGCGGTGACACGCCGAACGCCACGTACCGCAATCACGGCGACCACGCCGAGGCGATCGAGATCCTCTTCGATCCCACGGCCACGAGTTACCGCGACATCCTGGAGTTCTTCTTCCAGATCCACGATCCGAGCACGAAGGACCGCCAGGGCAACGACATCGGGCGCAGCTACCGTTCGGCCATCTACTACAGCGACGAAGACCAGCACGGCGTCGCCGTGGACACGATCGCGGACGTCGAGGCGAGCGGGCTGTGGCCGGGCAAGGTGGTCACGGAGGTCGAGCCCGTGGGCGACTTCTGGGAGGCCGAGCCCGAGCACCAGGACTACCTGGAGCGCTATCCCAACGGCTACACCTGCCACTTCCCGCGACCCAACTGGAAGCTGCCGCGCCGGGCCTCCTCCACGACGAACTGAGACCGACCGGGACGTCGTCCTCCGGACGGATCGCCCCTCCTGCGTCGGCGGGTCGCTCCAGGCCGCCGACGCAGGAGGCGGAGCCCGTTCCCCCACTCTCGCGACGCCCGCCTCCCCGCTTGGCCTCTGATGCGCCCAGCCTCTTCCTCGCGCAGGCCCGGCGCATCGTGCTCGTGGAGGCACCCGTCCTGCCCTCGCGGCACGAACGGAAGGGGGCCGGCTGCTCCCGAGGGAGGTCACCGGCCCCTGAGTCGCAGGTGAAGGCTCAGCTCAGGCCGAGGCTCGACAGCGCCGTCGTCCAGTCGGTGATGATCGCGTCCTGCGCGTCCGCGAGGCTGACGGTGCCCGCGCAGACGGCTTTCTTGAGCTTGTTCTCGACCGTGTCCTTGTTGGCCGCGGTCTTGTTGCCGTACTCCGGCTCTGGCCAGAGGTTGAGCTCGCTCTTGGGGGCGCCGCCGAGTTCGAGGGGGACGAAGTGGTCCTCTTCGTAGTCGGAGGTGCTGGTGTCGGTGTAGCCGTACTCGACTATTTGCTTCTTCTTCAGCGCGGTGGTGTACGAACTGGAGGGTCGCACCGTCGCGGTCCAGCCGGAGACGCAGATCGTGGAGTCGATGGTGTCCTGCGTGACGTCCGGGTTGAGGTCACCGGGCTGACAGTTGGGGTCGGGGAGGGGGAGGTAGTCCTGGCTGCACGACTGTGCGTGCGCCGTTCCGGTGGTCACGGTCAGGCCCGCGGCGGCGAGGGCGAGGGTGGACAGGGTGGTCACCAGGGGGCGTGTTATTCGGGACATGTGGGGGTCTCCCGGTGTGGTGCCCGGCATATTTCCGGGCGGTCGTGAGCATGACAGCACCGGGATCATCTATGCGGGTAGACCCCTTTGCTGCCCCGGGAAATCCTTTGGTTGAACGTTTATTCATGCCATGGCATGCGGAGAGGAAGTCATGGCCTGAACTTGGTTGTTGACGCGTGTGCCGACGCCGGCGGGACCTGGCTGCCGGCCCTGAGGCGGGCGCGCTTGCTCACACCCGCCTGCCAGGCCCTGTGCGGTGCGCTTAACCCCTGATGATCGGGTGCAGAGACACCCGTGTAACGAGCCGTTCGTACCGTCAGACGGAGTGAGATCGGGCCGAGCACAGCAAGGGAGGCGCCCGTGGCCGCGCCGGGCTCTCGGAATGACGGCACGAAGGTGCGGACGGTCTGCTCGTACTGTGGGGTCGGCTGCGGCATGGTCCTCGACGTGGGCAGGGGACCGGACGGGCGGCGTACGGTCCTGAAGGCGACCGGGGACAAGGAGCACCCGGCGAACTTCGGTCGGCTGTGCACCAAGGGCGCGACCACCGCGGACATGCTCGCCGCCCCGGGCCGGCTGACCACCGCCCTGGTCCGGCCGGACCGCGGCGAGGAGCCGCAGCCCGCGCCCGTGGCGGCCGCCATTGCCGAGACCGCCCGCCGCCTGCGCGCGATCATCGACACACACGGACCCGACGCGGTCGCCCTCTATGTCTCCGGGCAGATGAGCCTGGAAGCGCAGTATCTCGCGAACAAACTGGTCAAGGGCTTCATCCGGACCAACCAGATCGAGTCGAACTCCCGGCTGTGCATGGCCAGCGCCGGCACCGGTTACAAGCTGTCGCTGGGCGCGGACGGGCCGCCCGGTTCCTACCAGGACTTCGACAAGGCCGACGTCTTCTTCGTCATCGGCTCCAACATGGCCGACTGCCACCCCATCCTCTTCCTGCGGATGATGGACCGGGTGAAGTCGGCGGGCGCCAAGCTGATCGTCGTAGACCCGCGGCGCACCGCCACCGCCGACAAGGCCGACCTGTTCCTGCAGATCAAGCCGGGCACGGACCTCGCGCTCCTCAACGGTCTGCTGCACCTGCTGCACGCGAACGGCCGCACCGACCCCGAATTCATCGCCGCGCACACCGAGGGCTGGGAGGCGATGCCCGCCTTCCTCGCCGACTTCCCGCCCGCCACCGTCGCGGAGATCACCGGCATCCCGGAGGACGACATCCGCGAGGCTGCCCGGCTGATCGGCGCGGCCGGGGACTGGACGAGCTGCTGGACGATGGGCCTGAACCAGTCCACGCACGGCACCTGGAACACCAACGCGCTGGTCAACCTGCATCTCGCCACGGGCGCGATCTGCCGCCCCGGTAGCGGGCCCTTCTCACTCACCGGCCAGCCCAACGCCATGGGCGGCCGGGAGATGGGCTACATGGGGCCGGGGCTGCCGGGGCAGCGGTCCGTACTCGCCGACGCCGACCGGGCCTTCGTCGAGGAGCTGTGGGAGCTGGAGCCGGGCGCGATCAGGGCCGACGGTGTCGGCAAGGGCACGGTGGAGATGTTCCGGAAGATGGCCGACGGGGACATCAAGGCATGCTGGATCATCTGCACCAACCCGGTCGCCTCCGTCGCGAACCGCAGGACGGTCATCGAGGGCCTGGAGGCCGCCGAGTTCATCGTCACACAGGACGTCTTCGCCGAGACGGAGACGAACGCGTACGCCGATGTCGTACTGCCCGGCGCACTGTGGACCGAGACCGAGGGCGTCCTGGTCAACAGTGAGCGCAACCTCACCCTGGCCCGGCCGGCCGCCGATCCGCCCGGCGAGGCGATGGCGGACTGGCGGATCATCGCCGCCGTGGCCCGCGCGATGGGTTACGAGAAGGGCTTCGCGTACGACAGCGCCGAGGAGGTCTTCGAGGAGATCAAGCGCGCCTGGAACCCGGTGACCGGCTGGGACCTGCGGGGTGTGAGCTACGAACGGCTTCGTACCACCCCGGTGCAGTGGCCGGCGGCGAGCACGGACGGGTCCGACCGCAACCCGATCCGGTACGTCGGTGCGGACGGCTCGCCGACCTTCCCGACCGCGAGCGGCCGTGCGGTTTTCTACGCCCGCCCGCACATCCCGGCGGCCGAGATGCCCGATGACGACTACCCGTACGTGCTCAATACCGGCCGCCTCCAGCATCAGTGGCACACCCTGACCAAGACGGCCAAGGTGTCCAAGCTGAACAAGCTCAACCCCGGTCCCTTCGTGGAGGTGCACCCGCAGGACGCGGCCGGGCTGGGTCTCGCCGAAGGCGATTCGGTCGAGGTCGCCTCGCGGCGCGGACGGGCCGTGCTGCCTGCGGTCGTCACCGACCGGGTGCGGCCGGGCTGCTGCTTCGCGCCGTTCCACTGGAACGACCTGTTCGGGGAGTACCTGAGTGTCAATGCGGTGACCAGTGATGCCGTCGACCCGCTGTCGTTCCAGCCCGAGTTCAAGGTCTGCGCGGTGTCACTGACCAAGGTGGCCGCCCCCGTGGCGGTACGGACCCCAGCCCTGGCAGGCCCACAGGCCACAGCCTCGGTGTCCACGGAGTCCAGCACGGCCCCGGCGGTCCGACCGCTCGCCGCCCTGCCCACCGCCTCCGCTCCCGCCCTGTTCGGGCTGGAATCCGTGCCGCCGCCGGTGCTGGCCGAACACGAACGCAGGTATCTGACCGGTTTCCTCGCCGGCATCCCGTCCGGCGCCCCGGGCGTACCGGTGCTGCCGCCGGACGCCCCGTTCAGCCCGGAGCACGCCCTGTGGGTGAACGGTGCGCTGGCCGGGATGTACTCCAGGGCCGAGGCGACGCCTTCCACCGCGTACGGCCTCGGCGGCTCCACGCGCTTGTCCTCCCCGTCCGCGGACGCTCCTCGCCGCCAGGTCGTGATCCTCTGGGCGTCGCAGACCGGGAACGCCGAGGAGTTCGCGACCGCCACCTCCGAGCGACTCGTCGCCGACGGCCACCCCGCGTCCCTCCTGCCCATGGAGGAGGCGGACCCCGCCGCGCTGCCGTCCGACGCCGACCTGCTGCTGATCACCAGCACGTTCGGCGACGGCGACGCCCCCGACAACGGCGCCGGATTCTGGGACGCCCTCGCCTCGCCCGACGCCCCGCGCCTGGCAGGCAGGCGCTACGCCGTCCTGGCCTTCGGTGACTCCTCGTACGACGACTTCTGCGGGCACGGCCGCCGTCTCGACCGGCGTATGGAGGAACTGGACGCGATACGGCTCGCCCCGCGCACCGACTGCGAACCGGACTTCGAGACCGAGGCCGGGGCCTGGCTCGACCAGGTACTCACCGCGCTGCAGAGCCCCGAGCCGACGGTACCCGATCCGGCCCCCGCCGCCCCGGCGGCTCCCCGGCCGAGCCGTCCCGCCCCCGTCACCGCCCGCCTGACCGGAAACCGCCTGCTGAGCCTGCCGGGTGCGGGCAAGGAAGTCCGGCGCTTCACCTTCGACACCCGTGACAGCGACACCCCGCTGGCCTACGAGGCCGGGGACGCCCTGGCGGTCCACCCGGTCAACTGGCCGCAGCTCGTGACGGAGTGGCTGGCCGTCACCGGCCTGGACGCGGACGCGGCCGTCCAGGTCACGAAGGCCGGGGACATGCCCTTCGCCGAGGCCTTGCTGCGCCACCTGGACATCACCCGCATCACTCCCGGCCTGCTGCGCTTCGTCGCCGACCGCGCCCGCGACCCGCGCGAGCTGCGGAAGCTGCTGCGGCCGGACAACAAGGGCGAGTTGGCGCAGTGGTCCTGGGGACGCCAGGCCGTCGACGTGATCTCCGAGTTCGGCATCCGGGCCGGGGCGCAGGAGTGGGCCGACGTGCTGGGGCGCCTGCAACCCCGCCTGTACTCCATATCCTCCAGCCCCCTGACGGACCCCCACCTGGTGTCGCTGACGGTCTCCGTCGTCCGCTACGAGAACCTGGGCGGCCGCCCCCGCCAGGGCGTCTCCTCCCCCTTCCTCGCCGACGCCGAGCCAGGCACCCCGGTGCCGGTCCGTGTCCAGCGGGCACCGCACTTCCGCCCGCCCGCCGACCCCGCCACACCGGCGGTGATGGTGGGCCCCGGCACGGGCATCGCACCGTTCATCGGCTTCCTGGAGGAACGCCGGGCCCGCGGCCACCGCGCCCCGAACTGGCTGTTCTTCGGCGAACAGCACCGGGCGACCGACTTCTACTACGAGGAGGAGCTGGCGGCCTTCCTCACCGAGGGCACGCTCACCCGCCTGGACACCGCCTTCTCCCGCGACCAGCGCGCCAAGATCTACGTCCAGGACCGGATGCGCGAGCACGGTCCGCTGCTGTGGTCCTGGCTCCGGGACGGCGCCCGTCTCTACGTCTGCGGCGACGCCTCCCGCATGGCCAAGGACGTCGACCAGGCCCTGCGGGAGATAGTCACCGTCCACGGCGGCCTGGACGAGACCGAGGCGACGGCGTACGTCAAACAGCTCGCCGCCGACAAGCGCTACGTGCGCGACGTGTACTGAGCGGAAATTGCGTATCGAGCGCTGTCCCGGTGCCTCTACTGTGGCGCGGTGATGACTCAGGTGATCGTTCTCAACGGTGGTTCCAGCGCGGGGAAGTCCGGGATCGTTCGGTGTCTGCAGGCGGTCCTGCCGGATCCGTGGCTGGCTCTCGGGACAGACGCGCTGGTTCAGGCGATGCCGGCGTCCATGCAGACATCGGATGGCGGGATCGAGTTCGCTCCGGACGGAGAGGTGATCGTCGGGCCGGAGTTCCGAACGCTGGAAGCAGCTTGGACCGAGGGGGTCGCAGCGATGGCCCGTGCGGGCGCCCGGGTCATCCTCGACGAGGTGTTTCTCGGCGGAGCGGACTCACAGCAGCGATGGCAGAAGGCTTTCGGTGAACTGCGGGTGCTGTGGGTGGGCGTCAGGTGTGACAGTGCGGTTGCCGCGGGCCGTGAGGTCGCACGAGGCGATCGGATCATCGGGATGGCCGCGTCCCAGGCGGATGTGGTCCACCAGGGCGTGGCCTATGACCTGGAGGTGGACACCGCGCATGCCGAGTCGATGGAATGCGCACGGACCATCGCCGTACATGTGAAGTGAACGACGGTACGGGTGTTGTACGGCGGATGCGCGGACTCGGATCGGCGAGGTTGCCCTGACGCTCGTGTGACGCATTTTGCTGATGAGCTGTCAGGTACTCCGGGAGCGGCCTGCGGTGGCCGCACGCGTCGGAGCGCGCCCGGATGACGGGGCCTCGTCGGTGATGGAATGATGATCGGTGACAAGGCGACGGCGATCCGAGGAAACCGGTGTGAATCCGGTGCGGTCCCGCCACTGTGATCGGTGAGCGAGTTCCGACAGGCCACTGTCCGTGAGGGGCGGGAAGGCCGGGACGCGTGACGACCCGAGAGCCAGGAGACTCACGCGGTCGCCCCCTCGACGGACACCGGGGCGGATTTCCCCGGGGGAGGAGTGATCGGGCGTGCCCGAGGACCTTACGGAAGCGGCATCCGGCGGCGAAGCGGTCGTACGGGGGGCCGGCCGGGTGCCGTGCCGTGTCGTCGTGTGCCGGGACTGCTGCTGTGGCAGTGCCAAGGTGACCGGCGTCGACCATGCAGCGCAGACCGCACGTCTGCGCGCGGAGGTGCCCGTGCGCATCTCCGCCTGCCTCGACGTGTGCGAGCAGGCCAACGTCATCGTCGTCCAACCCTCCGCCGCCGGCCGGGCCGCCGGTGGCCGACCGGTCTGGCTGGGGCTGGTCAACGACCCCGACGCGACCGAGGACATCACGGCCTGGGTGCGCGCGGGCGGGCCGGGCATCGCACCGCTGCCGGAGATCCTCGACCTCTACACCTTCACACCGCCGCGACTCGGTGCGGCTTCCCGGGACCGGCGCGGCGTGGACCGTCGCTGAGCTCAGGCCGGACACGTCGGGGACCGGTGTGCCGAACCGTCCACGAAGTCGGTGAAGACCGGAGATCCGGACCGAATACATGACGCCGTATGTCAGGTATACGCCTGAAGACTGGACTCCTCCGCACAGCAGTCCCACGACTTCAGGAGGGCCCATGAGCAGCCACTCGACCGTCATTCCCGCGGAAGACGAAGATCCGTCGCGAAAGGCGCCCGGTTCGCCCGAGCGGGCCTGGCTCGGCGTGGTGTCGGCTGAGCACGCACGGCATGCGAGCCGGCACGGCTGGATCCAGCTCAACCACGGCGACCGCCGCAACCTCGCGCGGATGCGCCGGGGCGACGGCTTCGTCTGCTACTCGCCCACCGAGCGCATGGGCGACAGGGCCAAGCTGCGCGCCTTCACCGCGCTGGGAGTGATCGCTGACGACGAGCCGTATCTCGCCGACGCAGTGATGAACATGGGCGCCAAGGGGACTGTGCGGCCCTGGCGTCGAGCCGTCGACTTCGACGACGTACATGCCGCCGACCTGCGCGCCGTCGGCGCCGACCTGGTCCTGACGCAGCGGCCGAACTGGGGGTACGGACTGCGCTTCGGCCTGGTGCCGCTGGCGGTCGCGGACTTCGCGCTGCTCCGTGCCGCGATGGAGGGATGAGGAACAACGAGGAGCGCCGACGACCGCCGAGGTGTGCGGCTGGCGCGGGGCTCTACGAGAGACGGGGGACGAGTCGGACGGGTGAGGTGCGGACGCCTCGGCAGCGGAATCGTCAACCGCTCTCCACCAGGCCTCCGGCAGCCGCCGCGCTGCCGGCCTCGGTCTCCTGTGACCTACGGGGAGGCGTTTGGGGGCCCGGACCCGGACACCAGCGGCCGGTTCGCCAACCCGCAGTGTGGCACGGCACAACTGCTCCTGCGCGCTGGACCGCGGACCATACGACCTGGTGGTGAACCGGCTCAAGAAGCTCTACGGCTGGAGGTGAATCCTTTTCGGGCTTCCCCGCCTCTTATCCGTGTACCGGCCGCACGGGTCGGTGAATACCAGGAGGAACCACCACAATGGTCATGATCGTAGGCACCGTAGTGATCGGCGCGCTGCTGGTGTGCGCGTGCACCGTGCACCTGATGAGGCGCCGGAAGAGCCGAAGCTGACCAGTGCCTGTGCGCGTGGCACTTTCCGGGTATGAGTAGGACACATGAACCGACGCTTCCCCTGGCCGGACGAGCGGCTGATCAAGGCCGCCCAGGACGGCGACGTCACCTCGCTCACCACCGTCGTCATGGAGTCGCAGCCTCATGTGCGCAAGTTCGCCATATCGCTGTGCGCCTCACCGCAGGACGCGGAGGACGCGGCGCAGGAGGCGCTGATCATCCTGTACCGGAAGATCGGCACCCTGCGGGCCACCGGCGCGCTCGCCTCATGGATGTTCCGGATCGTGCGCAATGAATGCCTCCGGCAGGTGCGGCTGCTCGTCTCGCGGAGCGACGAGGCAGCGGCCGAACCGGAGGCCGGCGCGGAGCCGTCCGCCGAGGACGCGGTGCTGCGCAGGCTGGAGGTGGAGCGGATCGCGGCCGCGGTCAGTGACCTTCCCCGTGACCAGCGGCAGGTCCTGATCATGCGGGACGTCCAGGGCCTGCCCGGCAATGTCGTCGCCCGGTCGCTCGGTCTGAGCAACGCCGCGATGAAGTCGCGGCTGCACAGGGCCCGCGCAGCACTGCGTCACTCACTGGCACTGACCGATCAAGCACCCGACCGAGCTGTCGATCAACCAGATCGAGGAGAGTTACGACCGTGAACACCGTGAACACAGTGAAGCCCACGCAGAGCACGCAGACCCCGGCCGCCGCAAAGCCCGCGGCGCCCGAGATGAACTTCGCCAGCAAGTCCGTCCCGCGCCACCTGGCGCGCGGTGTCATCGGCTTCGGGCTGATCATCGGCTCGATCGCCCTGGTGCCCGTCGTCGGACCGGTATCCCTGCTGGCGGCCCCGCTGGGCCTGATTGCCTTCCGTGGCTGCCCCACTTGCTGGATGGTCGGCCTGGCGCAGACCATCTCCCGCGGCCGTCTGGAGCGCAAATGTGTCGACGGCGTCTGCACCATCGCCAAGGCGGACCCGGCGAAGAAGGCCGCGGACGATTCGACGGTCGACACCACCGCCCCGGCCGACTCCCGGTGACCATCCCACCGCCCCTGCCCGCGAACGCTTGCCCCTTCGGCTCAGGAGGGGGCAGAGAGTCCACGCGCAGGCGGGGCGGCGGGCGGGGGCGGGTTGCGCTGTGCGGCTGGTGGTGTCCCGCACGCCACGGGGCTGTACCGCACCCATGAGGGGGTTGGTGAAATCCGAACTCCGATACCGGCGTCGGCGCGGGCGACCATGGAGGCCAACTCATCCCTGAACGTCTCGCATCCGTCTGACGCCGACAGGATGCCAAAACGCCGAAATCCTCCCGGCGTCGGCACGATCCGGAAGGGTATTTCTGGCTCGCTGTGAGCGAGCCACGACTATCGCGTTGCGCTAA
>NZ_KQ948023.1 GCF_001513965.1 Streptomyces cellostaticus
TTCTAGTCCGCGACCGCGTCCGTTGCTTCCTGCCTGGGCCCGCTCCCGTTACCGAGGGAGCGGGCCCTCGCACGTCGTTAAGGTGAACACCATGAGCGCACCCGCTGCCCGCTTCGACCGCGGCCACACCGACGACCTGATGTCCTTTCTGGCGGCGAGCCCGACGCCGTACCACGCCGTGGCGAACACCGCCGAGCGGCTGGAGAAGGCGGGCTTCAGGCAAGTCGCCGAGACGGACGCCTGGGACGGGTCGAGCGGCGGCCGGTACGTGCTGCGCGGCGGGGCGATCGTGGCCTGGTACGTCCCCGAGGGCGCCGCTGCGCACACCCCCTTCCACGTCATCGGCGCGCACACCGACTCACCGAGCCTGCGCGTCAAGCCGCAGCCGGACACCGGGGCGCACGGCTGGCGGCAGGTCGCGGTGGAGATCTACGGCGGCCCGCTGCTGAACTCCTGGCTCGACCGGGACCTGGGCCTGGCCGGCCGGCTGACCCTGCGCGACGGCTCCACGGTCCTCGTCAACGTGGACCGGCCGCTGCTGCGGGTGCCCCAGCTCGCCATCCACCTGGACCGCACGGTGTCCTCGGAGGGCCTCAAGCTCGACAAGCAGCGCCATCTGCAGCCGGTGTGGGGCCTCGGCAACGACCTGCGTGACGGCGACCTGATCGCGTTCCTGGAGGCGGAGGCGGGGCTGGCGGCGGGCTCGGTGACCGGCTGGGACCTGATGACGCACCCGGTGGAGGCGCCCGCATACCTGGGCCGGGACCGGGAGCTGGTCGCCGGGCCCCGGATGGACAACCTGCTGTCGGTGCACGCGGGCGCGGCCGCCCTGGCCGCCGCCGCGACCTCCGGCGCCGCGCTCACCCGCATCCCCGTGCTGGCCGCCTTCGACCACGAGGAGAACGGCTCGCAGTCGGACACCGGCGCGGACGGCCCGCTGCTCGGCACGGTGCTGGAGCGCTCGGCGTTCGCGCGCGGCGGGTCGTACGAGGACCGGGCCCGCGCCTTCGCCGGCACGGTCTGCCTGTCCTCCGACACGGGCCACGCCGTCCACCCCAACTACGCGGAGCGGCACGACCCGACGCACCACCCGCGGGTCAACGGCGGCCCGATCCTCAAGGTCAACGTCAACAACCGCTACGCCACGGACGGTTCGGGCCGCGCGGTGTTCGCCGCCGCCTGCGAGAAGGCGGGCGTCCCCTTCCAGTCCTTCGTCTCCAACAACTCCATGCCCTGCGGCACCACCATCGGCCCGATCACCGCGGCCCGGCACGGCATCCGGACCGTGGACATCGGAGTGGCGATCCTGTCGATGCACAGCGTGCGCGAACTGTGCGGCGCGGACGACCCGTTCCTGCTGGCGAACGCGCTGACGGCGTTCCTGGAGGGCTGAGTCCCCGTCAAGGGCCCGCCCCGGACATGACCGGGGCGGCGCCGGGTACCCGGACGGACCGGAGATTCCGGAACCGAAAGGGGAGGCGACGACTCATGGGCCTCGGCGGATGCATCATCCTCATCGCCGTAGGAGCCATCCTCACGTTCGCGACCGACTGGCACATGCAAGGGGTCGATCTCCACGTCGTCGGCGTCATCCTGATGGCCGTCGGGCTCATCGGCACCGCCACGTTCAGCAGCATCGCAGGGCGCCGGCGGGTCGTGGTCCCGCCGACGCACGTGGTCGACGAGGAACCCCACCACCCTCACCGCGGCGACGGCTGCACCGACGGCTACGGCGTCTGAGGCTCCCCGACCGCCGGTGGCGCGGCTACTGCTCGTCCATTCCCGCCAGGACGAGCGGCAGCCGGTCCGTCCCGCCCTCCGTGAGGCGCACCGGCACCCCCCAGTCCTGCTGGTGGACATGGCACGCGGGGTATTCGTTCGCCGGATCGTCGTCGCAGGACGCCGCCATCGCCGAGACGTGCAGGACGCCCTCCGCGACCGCAGGGTTCAGCTCCAGCTCGCGTGACAGGTCCGTGTCCGCTCCCTCGCCCCCCAGCAGCAGCTCGGGCGGGGTCGAGGAGACCAGCAGGCGGGTCGAGGGGCCGTATCGGGTGTCCAGCTTCTGGCCCGCGGGGGCCTGGAAGATCACGTCCAGCCGGAGGCGGCCGGGGGCGACCTCGGTCGCGGCGCGCCGGGTGCGGTGGGCGACCGCCTCCACGCGGACCGCCTCCTCGGGCAGCCGCAACCGGGTCAGACGGTGCCGGGCCGACTCCACGACCACGATGTCCTCACCGGCGAGGACCGCTCCGCTGGGCTCGCGCAGATCGGTGGCGAGGGTGCTGACCTCGCCGGTGGCGGGGTCGTAGCGGCGCAGGGCGTGGTTGTAGGTGTCGGCGACCGCGACCGAGCCGTCCGGGAGGGCGGTGACACCGAGCGGGTGCTGGAACAGGGCCTGCCCGGCCGCGCCGTCCCGGTGACCGAAGTCGAACAGGCCGGTACCGACGGCGGTGTGGACGTGTCCGTCCGGGTCCACCCAGCGCAGCGCGGAGGTCTCGGAGTCGGCGAGCCAGAGCCGGTCGGCGGTGGCCGCGAGCCCGGAGGGCTGCGCGAACCAGGCCTCGGCGCCGGGGCCGTCCACCAGGCCCTCGTTGGTGGTGCCCGCCGCCACGGCGACGGTCCGGGCGGCGGGATCGTACGTCCACAGCTGGTGGACGCCCGCCATGGCGATCCACACCCGGCCGCCGAAGACCGCCACGTCCCAGGGGGAGGAGAGGTCCACCTCGCGGGCCGGGCCGGACGTCGGGGACCCCTGCCACCACTGCCTGCCGGTGCCGGCCAGGGTGGTCACCTCGCCGGTGGCGAGGTCCAGGCGGCGCAGGGCGTGGTTGACGGTGTCGGCGACGATCACCGCCGTACCGTCCTCGGACAGGGCGAGGCCCTGCGGCTCGCTGAAGGAGGCCTCCTCGGGGCCGCCGTCGGCGAAGGCACGCATACCGCTGCCGATGCGCCGTACGACCGTCTCGGCGTCCTCGGCCAGCTCCACCAACTGGTGCCGGGTGGTGTCGCTGACCAGGAAGGTCCCGCCGGGCAGCAGCAGCGCCTTGCCAGGGAAGCGCAGCACCGTCGGCTCGGGCTCCGGCGGCACATAGGGGCCGTCGCCGCGGCGCAGGGTGCCCTTCGCGGCGTGCTCGGCCTCCAGCTCCTCGACCAGCCGCTCGATGGCGTGCGCATGACCCTCACCGGCGTGCTGGGCGACCACGTAGCCCTCGGGGTCGATGACGACGAGGGTCGGCCAGGCCCGGACCGCGTACTGCTTCCAGGTGGCCAGCTCCGGGTCGTCCAGCACGGGGTGCTGCACGCCGTACCGCTCCACCGCGTCCACGACCGCCTGGTGCTCGGCCTCGTGCACGAACTTCGGCGAGTGCACGCCGATGACCACCACCGTGTCCCGGTGCTTCTCCTCCAGCTCGCGCAGCTCGTCCAGGACGTGCAGACAGTTGATGCAGCAGAAGGTCCAGAAGTCCAGGACGACGATGCGTCCGCGCAGGTCGGCCAGGGTGTACTGCGTGTCTCCCGTGTTCAGCCAGCCACCCTTGCCGATCAGTTCGGGGGCGCGGACGCGGGCGCGTCGGGGTGCGGAGTCGGTCATGGCTCCAAGCGTGCCACCCGGCACCGACAACCGGCCCGGCGCCCGCCCTCAGTCCGGGTGGACCACGTTCCTGCCGGGTCCGCCGGAGAGCGTGTCCCGGCCGGGCCCGCCGTACAGCCTGTCGTTCCCGCTGTTGCCGTACAGCTTGTCGTTGCCGCCGTTGCCGTACAGGACATCGTCGCCCTTGCCCCCGTACAGCGAGTCGGCGTCGGCTCCGCCGTAGACGGTGTCGTTGCCGTCGTCGCCGGACAGGTACTGGGCGCCGGCGCCGCCGTGCAGCACGTCGTCGCCCCTGCCGCCCTGCACGATGTTGTCGCCGCCGCTCGCGTGGACCGTGTCGTTGCCGTCGCCGCCCCAGGCAAGCCCCTCCGCGCCCACCGTGAGGGTGTCGTCGCCGGCGTCGCCCGATACGTAGGCGCCGTCGAGACGGCCGGAGTCGGTCGCCTTGTCGTTGCCGGGGCCCAGCGAGATCTCGGCGTAGAAGTAGACCTGGTCGGTGGCGTTCTTGTACGCCACCGTGTCGTCGCGGTCGCCGAGGTCCATCACCAGGGCGGCATACGGGTCCTGGCTGTCCACGTCGGTGACCGTGCAGGAGACCTTCGTGCGGTCCGCGCTGTCGGGGTGCGCGCAGCCGTGGCCCGCGCCGATCGGGACGACGTCGTCGATCACGTAGGTGATGCCCGTGCGGTCCGCGGTGAGCGACGCGGTCACGGTGGCCTTGTCGGCCTGGCCGGGGGCGGCCTTGTAGGTGAGCTGCCAGCCGTACTGGTTGACCGCGGCGGTGGCCGGCGCCGTGGCGGCGTCGGCGGTGCCGGCCACCGTGAACGGGACGGCCAGGGCCAGCGTCGCCGCCGAGACGGCGTGTATCACCCGGCGGCGGGCGGGACGAGAGGGCATGGCGAAACCTCCGAGAGGAACGTGCGAAGCCGTGCGACTTCCGCAAGGTCCGACTCGGGGTCCGCCTGTTTGGTTGGGCAACTTCCTTACCGGCACGGGAAGTTCAGCTGCCGGACACCCCTCGGCCGGGTGGATTGCGGGGCTCGGTCAGGTGAGGGCGTGCCCGGCCGTCGCGTCCACGTGGTCCGGCACCTCGTCATGCCGGTCGCCCACCGTCGACGTACCGGTGGGCTCGATCACCAGGATTTCGGTGGGCACGCGCGCGTACGGCTTGTGTTCGGTGCCGCGCGGGACGGTGAACACCGAGCCCTTGGGAAGCACGACCGTGCGCTCGCCGGCCGGCTCGCGGAGAGCGATGTGCAGCTCACCCCCCAGGACCAGGAAGAACTCGTCGGTGTGGTCGTGCACGTGCCAGAGGTGTTCGCCCTCCACCTTCGCCACGCGTACGTCGTAGTCGTTGACGGTGGTGACGATGCGGGGGCTCCACTGCTCGGCGAAGGAGGCGAGGGCCATGTCCAGGGAGATCGGTTCCATGCGTTCCATCGTCGGGGGTGCCGGACCGGCCGACGAGTGCTAGAAATCGCATATGCCGCAAGGATCCTCTCACCGCGTCGTCCTCGTCGTCGACGAGAACTCGAACCCCTTCGAGATGAGCTGCGCCATCGAGATCTTCGGGCTGTCGCGGCCCGAACTGGGGCGGGACCTGTACGACTTCCGGCTGTGCGCGGCCGATCCGCAGACCCGGATGCGGGACGGCTTCTTCACGCTCACCGGGGTGGCCGGGCTGGAGGCCGCCGAGCAGGCGGACACGCTGATCGTGCCGAACCGGCCCGACACCGAGGTCCCGCGCGCGGAGCGCGTCCTGGACGCCGTACGCCGGGCCCACGCGCGTGGCGCCCGGTTGGTCGGCTTCTGCTCGGGCGCGTTCACCCTCGCGGAGGCGGGGCTGCTGGACGGGCGCCGGGCGGCCTGCCACTGGATGTGGGCCGAGGCCTTCCGGGCCCGCTTCCCCCGGGTGCGCCTGGAGCCGGACGTGCTCTTCGTGGACGACGGCGACATCCTCACGGCCTCCGGCAGCGCCTCCGCGCTCGACCTGGGCCTGCACCTCGTGCGCCGGGACCACGGCGCCGAGATCGCGGGCCACGTCTCCCGGCGCCTGGTCTTCGGCCTGCACCGGGACGGCGGCCAACGGCAGTTCGTGGAACGTCCGCTGCCCACGGTCCCCGACGAGTCGCTCGGTCCGCTGCTGGCCTGGGCGCAGGAACGGCTCGGCGAGCCGCTGACCGTCGCCGGCCTGGCCGCCCGCGCGGCCGTCTCCCCCGCCACCCTGCACCGCCGTTTCCGCTCCCAGCTGGGTACGACTCCGCTGGCCTGGCTCACCGGGGAGCGCGTCGCGCTCGCCTGCCGGCTGATCGAGCGGGGAGAGGAGCGGCTGGACGTCGTGGCGGCGCGCAGCGGTCTGGGTACGGCGGCCAACCTGCGGGCGCGGCTGCGGCGCGAGACGGGGCTCAGCCCGTCGGACTACCGCAGGCGTTTCGGGCCGACGGCCGGCGTCCTGGAGTCAGGGGACGCCGGGCGCTGAGGAGTCCGGCCCTTCGTCCGGCTCTGTGATGATCAGGTCCTGCCGGGGAACGGTATCCGCATGAGATTCCTCGTACGCGACCGGCTCCTCGGCATCGGTGACGACTACTGGATCGAGGACGAGCACGGCCGGAAGGTGTTCCTCGTCGACGGCAAGGCGATGCGGCTGCGCGACACCTTCGAGCTGAAGGACACCCAGGGACGCGTCCTGGTCGACATCCACCAGAAGATGTTCGCCCTGCGCGACACCATGGTGATCGAACGGGACGGCGAGGGCCTGGCCACCATCAAGCGCAAACGGCTCTCCCTGCTGCGCAACCACTACCGGGTGTCCCTGGTCGACGGCACCGAGCTGGACGTCAGCGGCAAGATCCTCGACCACGAGTTCGCCATCGAGTACGACGGTGAACTCCTCGCGGTGATCTCCCGCCGCCGGCTGCACATCCGGGACACGTACGGCGTCGACATCGTGCGCGAGGACGCGGACCCGGCGCTGCTGATCGCGGTGACCGTGTGCGTGATCCACCTGGCGCAGAAGGAGCGGGAGGATGACTAGAGGAGGCCAGGGCGTCACCACGGCTTCGGTCAGCGCCGTGGTGGCTCCAGGCCCAGCATCCGGTCCTTCAGGGCCGGGAACTGCTCACGGGTCGCCGCCACCTTCGCCGGGTCGAAGTCGACCGTGAGGACCTCCTCGCCGGCGCCCGCCTCGGCGAGCACCTCGCCCCACGGATCCACCACGATCGAGTGACCCGCCTGCGGAACTCCGGCGTGTGTCCCGGCCGTTCCACATGCGAGCACGAACGCCTGGTTCTCCACCGCCCGCGCCTGAGCCAGCAGCGTCCAGTGCGCACGTCGCCGCTCGGGCCAGCCCGCCGGGATCACCAGGGTCTCGGCGCCGGCGTCGACCAGTCCACGGAAGAGTTCGGGGAAACGGAGGTCGTAGCAGGTGGCCACGCCGAGCGTGGTCCCGGGCAGCCGGACCGTCACCAGGTCCCGCCCGGCGCTCATCAGCACGGCCTCGCCCTGGTCGAAACCGAAGCGATGGATCTTGCGGTAGGCCGCGGCCAGATCACCGGAGGGGGAGAAGAGGAGAGAGGTGTTGTAGAGGGGGCCGTCACCCGCGGCGGAGCCGCTGTCGGATGCAGTCCGCTCCGGGATGGAGCCCGCGTGCAGCCACACGCCCGCGTCGCTCGCCGCCTTGGCCATCGCCTCGTACGTCGGGCCTTCGAGCGGCTCGGCCTCGGGGCCGAACTCCTCGTAGGCGAAGGCGCCGGTGGTCCACAGCTCGGGCAGGACCACGAGGTCGGCCCCGGCCTGCTCCCGCACCAGCGCGGCCACCCGCTGCCGTCGGGAGGCAACCGATTCGCCCTCGTCTACGGCAATCTGGATCAGCGAGGCGCGCACACTACCACCGTCCTGGCATTCGAGTTGTCCACACGGGCCTACGATCGTCACACGAAAGCACTGCCGGGGTGCCTCAGAGCAGCGTAACTTGGGGGTCCCCCCGGTTCGAGCGAAGCCGAGAATCGGGGGAGTCCCGAGACGCCGCCGAGTGCAGCCACCTCCCGCTGGCAACGCCGCCACAACCTGCCCGTGTACCGAACCGCCGAGGGGTCCCGTTCCGTGAGTCTGCATCCCACCCTCCAGCCCTACGCCGACGCCTGGACCCACTCCATCGAAGCGATATCCGAGTTGGTGGGCTCGCTCGTGGAGGGCGAGTGGAACCGGCGGACGCCATGCCCGGGCTGGTCGGTCCGTGACGTGGTCTCGCACGTCATCGGCCTGGACTGCGAGATGCTCGGCGACCCGCGCCCCATCCACACGCTGCCCCGCGACCTCTTCCACGTCACCAACGAGCACCAGCGCTACATGGAGATGCAGGTCGACGTCCGCCGCCACCACACGGCTCCGGAGATGACGTCCGAGCTGGAGTACACGGTCATCCGCCGCAACCGCCAGCTGCGCAACGAGTCCCGCGACCCCGGCACCAAGGTCCGCGGCGCACTGAGCACCGAGGTCACCCTCGAACAGGCGATGCGGACCCGGGCCTTCGACGTGTGGGTGCACGAGCAGGACCTGCGCACGGCCCTCGGCCACCCCGGCAACCTCGACTCGCCGGGCGCGCACATCGTCCGCGACGTCCTGCTGTCCGCACTGCCCAAGGTGGTCGCCAAGGACGCGGACGCGCCACGCAGTTCGGCGATCGTCTTCGACGTGCACGGACCGATCGAGTTCCTGCGCACCATCCGCGTCGACATCCAGGGCCGCGGCACCCTGGAGACCGCCCCCGCGCTCGGCCCCGCCGCCACCCTGACCCTCGACTGGGAGACCTACGTCCGCCTGGCCTGCGGCCGCGTGACCCCGGAGGCGGTGGCGGACCGGGTGAAGACGGAGGGCGACCTGGATCTGGCGGCGGCGATCCTGCGCAACTTCGCAGTGACGCCGTAGACCCGGCCCCCCTCTCCGAGGCCCGTGCGACCGGGCTGGTCCGGCGCCTGGCGGCCTTGTGGACATCGGCTGCGGCTGGGGCTGCGGCTGGGGCTGGGGCTGGGGCGAGTTGATGCCGGCTCACGCCGGCACGTGCACCGTCTCCACCCGGCTCGCCACCAGCCGTTCCCGCTCCCGCCGGGCCGCCCGCCCGCGCAGCCGCAGGATCTGGCTCACCCCCAGCGCCTGGAGGACGAACACGGCCGAGAAGGCCACCGTGTAGTCGTCGCCGGTGGCGTCCAGCAGCACGCCGATCGCGAAGAGCGTCGTCATCGAGGCGACGAAGCCACCCATGTTGGTGA
Organism: Streptomyces cellostaticus; assembly: GCF_001513965.1. Classification (GTDB taxonomy): domain Bacteria; phylum Actinomycetota; class Actinomycetes; order Streptomycetales; family Streptomycetaceae; genus Streptomyces; species Streptomyces cellostaticus. The sequence goes on from NZ_KQ948023.1 coordinate 8,857, forward strand.
TGCCGGACGCGGTGCCCTGTCGCTCGGGCGGGTTGGCGGGGCGGGCGAAGTCGAAGCCGAGCATCGAGGCCGGCCCGCAGGCACCGAGCACCGCGCACAGGGCCACCAGCAGCCCTGTCGGGGCGCGGTCACCGGGCCAGGCGAGGGTGAGCGCCCACAGGGTCGCCGTCGCCGCGACCGTGCCGAGGGCCAGCGGCAGCCGGGCGGCGTGGTGCCGGGCGACGATCTGGCCGTAGACCAGGCCGATCACCATGTTGGACAGGACGACGAGTGTCAGCAGCTCACCGGCCGTGGCGCGGCTGAGCCCCTGTGCCTGGACGAGGAACGGCAGGCCCCACAGCAGCAGGAACACCATCGCCGGGAACTGGGTGGTGAAGTGCACCCAAAGGCCGAGCCGGGTGCCCGGCTCCCGCCAGGACGCCGTGATCTGCCGGCGGACGTAGGCCGCGCCCTGGTGCGGGGACGGCTCGGGCTCGTGCCCCTCGGGGTGGTCCTTCAGGAACAGCAGCGTCAGCACGAGGACGACCGCACCGGCCAGCGCGCTGCCCGCGAACGCCCGGGTCCAGCCGACGCCGTGCAGCAGCCGGGCCAGGACCAGCGTGGAGACCAGGTTGCCCGCCATGCCGGCCAGGCCCGCGAGCTGGGCGACCAGCGGCCCGCGCCGGGCAGGGAACCAGCGCGTGCCGAGGCGCAGCACGCTGATGAAGGTCATCGCGTCGCCGCACCCGAGCAGCGCGCGCGAGGCGAGCGCCGTGCCGTAGGAGGGCGAGAAGGCGAAGCCGAGCTGGCCCGCCGTGAACAGCACCGCGCCGATGCTCAGCACCTTCCTGGTGCCGAGCCGGTCGACCAGCAGTCCCACGGGTATCTGCATGCCCGCGTAGACCAGCAGCTGGAGGATCGAGAAGGTCGACAGGGCCGAGGCGCCCACGTGGAAGCGGTCGGCCGCGTCCAGACCGGCCACACCCAGGGACGTTCGGAAGATGACGGCGACGAAGTAGACCGAGACGCCGATGGACCACACCGCGACGGCACGGCGGCCGCCCGGAGCATCACCCGGCAGGGTGGCGTTGTTCATCGCACCTCACCCCGGGCCAGGTGCGAGAACCAGCTCACGTGCCGGTGCACGATCCCGACGGCTGCCTCCGCGTCCCCGGCCCGCAGCGCGGCCAGGATCTCCTCGTGCTCGGCGAGCGTCTTGGCGATCCGGTCGGGGTGCGAGTGCATGACGGCGACGCCCATCCGCAGCTGACGGTCGCGCAGTTGGTCGTACAGGCGGGACAGGATCTCGTTGCCGCCGCTGCGGACGATCTCGGCGTGGAAACAGCGGTCGGTCTTCGCCGCGGCGGCCAGGTCACCGGCCGCGGCCTCGGCCTTCTGCCGCTCCAGCAGCTCGGCCAGCCGCTCCAGGAGCCCCGCAGGGGCCGGTACGGCCTTGCGGGCCGCGTGCTCCTCCACCAGCAGCCGGGTCTCCACCACGTCGGCGATCTCCTGCGCGGAGACCGGCAGGACCAGGGCGCCCTTCTTCGGGTAGAGCCTGATCAGGCCCTCCACCTCCAGTCTGAGCAGCGCCTCGCGGACAGGCGTGCGCGAGACCCCGACGGCCTCGGCCAGCTCGCCCTCGGTGAGCAGGGTCCCACCCTCGTAGCGGCGGTCGAGGACGCCCTGCTTGACGTGGGTGTAGACGCGGTCGGCGGCGGGTGGTTGCTTGGTGGGCGTGGCCATGCCCACAGGATAGATACAACACGTACGCAAGGGGCAGGGGCGTCCAGGATGCGGACGTGACGGAGATCTCACGCAGCGGCCACGCAACCTTCTGTGCTACTTACGTGTCACACACGTGCGGCCCCACTCCCCCTTGCCACCTCAACTCGGCCGCACAGTAGGGGCATTCAACATAATCGGGGTATCTCACTTGATTACCGGTATTAAGGGCACCCGCCGCTTCCGCAGAGCAACCGCCGTCGCCGTCACCTCCGGCGCGCTGCTCGCCACCGGGGCCCTCACCGCGGCGCCCGCGCAGGCCGTCACGACGCCCTCGATCGTGGCCAAGGGCGGCTACGTGATGAACAACGCGAACGGCTCCACGCTGTACAACAAGGCGATGGACTACAAGCGGTCCACCGGCTCCACCACCAAGATCATGACCGCCAAGGTCGTGCTCGCCCAGTCGAACCTCAACCTCGACGCCAAGGTGACGATCAAGAAGGAGTACAGCGACTACGTCGTCAGGAACAACGCCTCCCAGGCGCACCTGATCGTCGGCGACAAGGTCACCGTCCGCCAGCTGCTGTACGGCCTGATGCTGCCGTCCGGCTGCGACGCCGCCTACGCGCTCGCCGACAAGTACGGCAGCGGCGACACCATGGCCAAGCGCGTGGCGAACTTCATCGGGAAGATGAACACCGCCGCCAAGAACCTCGGCCTGAAGAGCACGAGCACCCACTTCGACTCGTTCGACGGCATCGGCAACGGCAACAACTACTCCACGCCGCGCGACCTGACGAAGATCGCCAGCAGCGCGATGAAGAACTCCACGTTCCGCACGATCGTCAAGACGAAGTCGTACACCGCGAAGACGATCACCAAGACCGGCGGCACCCGGATCATGCCGACGTGGGACAACACCAACACGCTGCTCAGCAGTTACAGCGGCGCCATCGGTGTGAAGACCGGCTCCGGCCCCGAGGCCGGCGCCTGCCTCGTCTTCGCCGCCACCCGCAACGGCAAGACCGTCATCGGCACGGTCCTGGCCTCCACCTCGTACGCCCAGCGCGCCGCGGACGCCACGAAGCTCCTCAACTACGGCTTCGCCAAGCTCGGCTGACCTGGGGTCACCCGCACAACGGGCCCGCCGTGAGACACGACGGGCCCGTTTTTCTGTGCCCGGCATCCGTTTCTGTGCCTGGAATCGGTCTTCTGTGCCCGGCCCCTGCACGAGCAGGTGGCGGGCGCCATCCGGCGGGCCATCGCCGAGGGAGAGTGCCGCCCGGGCGACCGTCTGCCGTCCGCACGCGAACTCTCCGAGGCGCTGGACGTCAATGTCAACACCGTCCTGCGCGGCCTGCGCGGCCTCAGGGACGAGGGACTGCTGGAGTTCCGCAGGGGCCGTGGGGTGACCGTGGCCGAGAGCGCCGGCCAACGCTCCGGGCTGCAGATCCGCGTGCACGAGCTGGTGACCGGGGCGGCACGCCTGGGCTACAGCCGGGCCGATCTCATAGAAATGATCAGGGGGATGCCCTGAACGAACGGAAGAGGCTCGGCTGCGGGGCGCGCCGGGCGGCCGCGGTGTGGGCAGGAGGCACCACAGCAGTGATCGCGGGGCTGCCGTGGACCGTGAGCGACCGGCTTCCGCACCGCGTGGCGACCCACTGGGGTGGGCCGGCGGGCCGACCCGACGGCTCGATGCCCCTCTGGGCCGCCTCCCTCTTCCCGGCCGCGATCATGGCCGGCGCTCGCGCTGACGCTGCTCCTGATACAGCGGCGTACCGCGGCGGCCGGCACCGGGATGCTCCCGTGGACGACGGCCGGACTCCTGACGAGCGGCATTGCCATCACGGGCGCCCAGGCCTCGATCGTACGGGCCAATCTCGACCGCGCGGACTGGCATAAGGCACGGCAGCCGACCGTCTGGATCGTCGCCTCGCTCGCCATCGCCATGGCCGCCGGCGTCGGCGGATGGCTGGTGAGTTCGCGTCGGCGGAAGAACGCCCCGGCCGCCGGGCGGGACGACCGTGAACCGATGGTGGAGATACCCGAAGGGCAGCGCCTGGTGTGGTTCTCCCGCGCCACGAACCTGTGGTTCCAACTGCTGGCCGCCGCGACCGGCCTGGTGGCCGTGACCACGCTTGTCGCCGTCGTCGCGGGTCTCGCCGGAACCGGGCAGCTGTGGGCCCTGTTCGCCCCCTTCGCCTTCGTCTCCCTCGCCCTGACCGCCTGCTCCTCGGTGCAGGCGCGCGTGTCGGAACGAGGCCTGGAGGTGTCCTTCGGTCCGCTCGGCCGGCCGGTACGGCGCTGGGCGCCCGCCGACATCGAGTCCGCGCGCGCCGAGCACCGTACGCCCGCGCAGGTCGGCGGCTGGGGCTACCGCCTCAGCGGCCTCGGCACCACGGTCATGCTGCGTGCCGGGGAATGCCTGGTCGTCCGGATCCGGGGGAGGCGGGGCGAATTCGCCGTGAGCGTGGACGACGCGGAGCGCGGCGCCGCACTGCTCAACGCGCTGACAGCGCCCCGGTGAACGCCGCCCACGTGGTGGGGGTGAGCCGGAGTACGGGGCCGTCGGCGTCCTTGGAGTCACGGACGGCGACGGTGCCGGGGATGTTGCGGGCGACCTCGACACACTCGCCATGGGGCTCACCGCTGCTGTACGTCGACTTCGTGAACTCGAACTCGGACACGTCGGTTTACATCTCCTTGCGGAAGTTGTCGATGAATGTGAGGGAGTCGTTCTGCGCCAAGCCCACGCGTGCGATGCGGTCGAAGAGCGCGTTGTGGTGTGCGGCATCAGTCTCGCTCTCCAGCCAGACCTGCGTCGAGAAGGTATCCGCCTGCACGAGATCCAAGGCTCCCGGCTCGGTGAACGAGACGACGGTGAACGCGCTGGTCATACCGGGATGGGCGCCCGCGCTGAACGGGACCACCTGCAAGTGCACGTTGGGAAGTTGAGCCGCGTCAAGAAGGTGCTCCAACTGGACACGCATCACGTCCCGTCCGCCGACCAACTGGCGCAGCACTCCCTCATGCAGCATCGCCCACAGTGACAACGGACGCTCACCGGTCAACCGCGCCTGACGAGCCATCCTCGCCTCGACAAAGGACTCGATCGCGCCGGGATCCTCCCAGACGCCGTTGCCCATCGCGAGGGCACGGGTGTAGTCGGGCGTCTGCAAGAGGCCAGGCACGAAGGCGAGTTGCCAGGTACGGAGTTCCGTGGCGATGTCTTCCAGGGCCACGTATTCCATCTGCGCCTTCAGCTGGGGGTACTGGTGCCACCATCCCTGAACCTTGCGCCGGTCTCGGTCAGCCTTCGCCAGCGCAAGCAGCTTTTCGATCACCGTCTCATCGGTCTCGCCATACAGATGGCACAACGCGCGGACATCAGGGTCACGCAACGGCACCTGGCCACGCTCCATCTTCGCGACCTTCGCGGTTGACGCCGTGAGCGCCTCGGCGGCATGCGTCTGGAGGAGAGAACGCAACTCCCGCATCCGCAGCAGCTCCCCACCGAGCCTGCGCCCCAGAACAGTTGTGATCGTCTTCCCACGGTTGGGGTCTCTGCCTGCCATATCGCGCTCCCTCCCGATGAGCTGCCCCAGTTTGAGGCTCCGGCGCGATCAGCCACAACTCTAGGGCCATTAATCCTTCTGTCCGAACCGCTTGCTGGCCTGAGTTTGCACCGCTACCGTCAGTACTCAATCGCCCACCCAGCGACACCAGTTGGCGGAAGCGCACCGTGCTGCCCACACGGCGGAGCCACCCCAACTGCCCCCACATCACACAAGGAGATGCGTGCCTGTGACCGACTCCTGCCCTCCCCCTCCCCACCCCAAGGGCTACGACCGCTACGACGCTGTGACGTACACCCCGTACCCCAGCAACATCCCCCTCGCCCGCAGACACGTCGCTCAACTGGCCGTCAGCTGGGACTACTCCGGCGCCGCAGGCGACGCCGCCCTGCTGGCAAGCGAGTTGTGCACCAACGCGGTGCTGCACGGATGCGTCCGGGGCCGCCTGTTCCGCGTGGAGACGTCCCTGACCGGCAACGCGCTTCGGGTCGCCGTCACCGACCCGAGGGGAGAACGCCTCCCCGACCCCCGCACCTCCGGCCCCGACGACCAGTTCGGCCGAGGCCTGCTCATCGTCCGCACCCTCGCCCACCGGTGGGCCGTGGAGAAGCTGACGGTGGGCAAGTCGGTGTGGGCGGAGTTGGACATGCCGGGAGATGCCGACGCGGCGCCTACCGGCGTCAGTCCGTATCCGTGGCGGCAAGGACAGCGAGGCGACGGCCGTCCGGGGTGAGGGCGGCGATGCCATAGTCGTCCATCTCGTTGTGGAACCACTCCGAGTCGGCCTCGAAGCGGTACCAGGCACAGGCTCGGGCCTGGCGTTCGACCTCCTGGGCACCTGCGGAGCGCTCGGCACCGCACAATCCCGCGAGGGCGCCCCATGCCGACAGTCGCCCATACGCCCCGAACGCGCCCAAGGTGTACATGCCACCGCTCGACACAGTCGCATACAACGTCTGCCAGACGGTGTCGAGGGAGCACGGTTCTCCCTCGAACCTGTCGTTGTCGCCAAGTCCCTTCACGCAGTCCAGCGGCAACGTCGTCAGGACGGCAAGGACATCGTCGCGGGGAATGGGCTGATCCGCGACGAACTCCCGCGCCTCGTACGCGCCCCAGCCACCGATCTCGGGTGGCCCGCCGATCGATTCGACCGTGTGAGGCGATGTCGCGTCGCGCAGCGAGTAGCCGGCGGCTGCCCTGCGCGCGCTCGGATCGACCCGGATCGGCGCTGTCAGTAGCCTGTAGTGGGAGCCGCCCGCTTCGCCTCGATAGGACCGCCTGGGGAAGCCGGCTCCGTGCTCCATGTCCGCGAGCCGGTCGGGCAGCCACGCAAGGGCGTGCCACGCAGGCTCGGGACGGAACCCGTGAGGTGGCAGCAGCTTCTCGGAGTCGACTCCGCGCAGCAGCAGCTCGTGGAAGAGGCAGGCACGCAGTTCCTGGTTCTCGTCGCCGCCGTCCCGGAGGACATACAGGGCGTCCTCCAAGGGCTGCGCCTCGGCTATGAGAGAAGCGAGCAGACGCGGACTGCACTCGTTGACGACGTATGGTCCAGGTCCGCCTGATCTACAAGAAGGGCATGAATCCTCCGTTCATCGCCCTTACCGCCATGCCCCACAAGGGGCCTTGAGAGAGGTAGTTCACTGTGCAGCCGATCCCTCCCTCACTGCTCTCCGAGGGCCCTGTGATTCGACTCCTGGACATCGCCATTGCGGTCCAGGAATCCAGCGGAAATTTGTCGCTGGACAACGAGATACAGCGATACATTCGGGTCGTCAATAGCGACAAGATCGCGCAATGGAACTGTTCCGTATACTCGGCCACCGGAGTCCTGGAGGCCATCGCCAACCACATCGAAGCCTTCGAAGCAGAATCACTTCCTTCGCATTTCCAGGACAGAATGAAACGAGCATGCGGTGGCATGGAGTCGCCAGACTACCTGCGCACACTCGCCGAAATCGTCCGTATCCATGACCGCCAGCCGCCACCGGAGTATTGGGAGCTTCCCATGGCCGGCTGGGAGTTCTTGCAGACTTTTCCCTATCTATTCGGGCTCGATGTGATTCTCATGGATGAAGGAGACAAGGATTTTGCGGCAGTGGTGCGCTCTGCCGTGACGGATGAGCACCCGTACTGTCACGAACGCGCCGCCGCCTACGCCACCGAGGCGCAGCGGGCGCTCGTTCTCTTCCCGGGTCCGGATGCGCTCGCAGAGCGACTGTCCTGGGCCACTCGCATCCGACTACAAGAACTCGTCGCCACCGTCAACGACCACATGCAGCAAGAGCACTCATGACCGCATATCCGACCCGCTCCGCCTCCTACCCCGACCGCGAAACCGCGCAATGGGCCACCCAGCAGGTTGTCACCGCCAACGAGCAGGCCATCCACAGGTGGCTGGCCCAGTCGACACGCTCCCGGCTGACCATCGAGGCGTCGTGGCCCTCCCGTTCCGACCCCGTCGGTCGGGTCCTGCTCCAAGCCATGTTGTTGGCAGGACAGGACCCCGTCGACGTGACGGCAGGCAGGGTCGTCCTCAGGCGGGACCCGTCCCGCCCGCACGGCTTCGCCGTCCACGCCACGTTCCCGATCTATCTATAGCGACCCGTAGAGGCTGACCACCGTGCCCCTGAGCCCTCTTGAACACGACCGTCGCTACGGCGAGCTCGACCAGGTCATGCGCGCCTACACCGGGCAGCCGGCCGACGACACCCCGGACGCGCCCAGCCAGGCCCTGACCGCCTACCTCCGTCACACCTGGCACACCCGCCCCTGGGCCCTCGCCACCGCCGAGCGGCAGCTGCGCGAGTACGCCGACAACCCACCGGGCCGACTCAGGCTGCGCCTCGGCGAGTTCTACGCCCTTCCCGATGTCGGCCTGCCGCAGGACGAGATCCAGCAGTGGCTGTTCTGCCTCGCCGACCACATCAAACACAGCCTCGAGACCGGCGCGGTACCGCCCCCGGCCACCCCCGCCACCCACTGGGAATGGCACGCCCGCTTCCCGGAGTTGGGGCAGTTCCTCGGCGGTTGGTTCTCGCAGGACATGCCGGACGAGTTCACTGATCACGATGCCGCCGTCGACGACTACCGGGCCACCACCGACCCCCAGCTCGTCGCCCGTCTCGCCGGAGAGCTTCATGAGCTGCTCGTCCTGGACCTGGACGAGTCCGACTACGCTCTCGCCGTCGCCGAGCTGGGCATGGAGGTCGACGCACCGGCGCCGTACTCGCCGAGCGGCTGGCTGGCGCGGGTCGCCGAGCAGCTTGCCACGCCACGTGCCGACTACGGCCCGTCCGCCTCAGCGAGCTGAAGTGCCGGTCTCCCGTGATGAGTTGTCAACGCTGATGAAGCGCCTGGCCCACCGGCAACGCGTGTACGTCCGCTCTGGGCGGCTCCCGTCGACGACCGGTGGCGCGAGAGGGGTCCGGGCCGCCGTCGCGGCTGAGGTGCATGTCCTCCTCCGGCAGGTCTGGAAGGACTGGCAGCAGTACGCCTCCGACCCGGCGGGCCCGGCCTCCGCCCAGCAGGTCGAGGCCGCCCTGGAGCCCTTCACCGCGGAAAGAGCGGCGGACCTCATGGGCCGGCTGGCCACCGAGTGCCTTGTGTGGCCCGGGGCCCGCTTCATGGAGCGGGCCGAAGCGGACACCGTCGCGCGTCGTGTGGCGCAGCTCCTCGGGCCTGACGCCCGGTGGTGGTCCAATCTCGACCCGGAACTCGAAAGCTGCTGGACCGGCGTCTCCGCCTGCACCTTCGACATGTTCGTCGCCGGCACCGACGGCACCCGCTTCGTCGCACTGATCCAGGTCGGCGAGGACTGAGCCACGCACCCGGCGTCGAGTGCGTGGACCGCTCGGCTCACGCCCAGGTGGCAGTACCGCAGCCTGATCCCGAGCGCTGTCACAGGCGCCGTAAGGTAATCCCGACATGGACATCCAGGGGGACAGTGCCGAACCATGGGAGACGGCCGCCGCGCTGGTCCGGGCCGCGCAGGGCGGGGACGCCCTGGCCATGGACGAGCTGCTGACGCTGGTGACGCCGTACGTGACCTGGCTGTGCCGCCCGATCGCCCCGCACGACGTGCCCGACGCCGTACAGGACTCACTGCTGGCGGTCTTCAAGGGCCTGCGCACCCTGCGCGATCCGCTCGCCTTCTACGGCTGGGTGCGCACCGTCACGGTCCGCGAGGCGGTACGCGTCGCGCGGCGCACCGCGGTCGAGGAACCGGCCGATCCCGCCGACCTGGCCCGGCTCGGGGAACTGCGGCCCGGTACCGACGGGGAGCTGCCCTCAGACGTCCGGGACGTACTCGCCCGGCTCCCGGTGCAGCACCGGGCGGTCCTGGTCCTGCGCGAGTTGGAGGGTCTGGACGAGGCCGCCGTGGCCGAACTGCTCGGGGTCCCCACGGGCACCGTCAAGTCCCGGCTGCACCGGGCCCGTTCCTCGTTCCGGAAGGCATGGTCGCGATGAGCAACGACCCCGATCCCGTACGACGTCTGCGCGTGCTGGCAGCCGGCCTGCACGCCGGGATGTACCGCGAGGAGCGCATCCCCCTGCCCTACGAGCGGGTGTGGGCCGTCGCCGCCGACCTCTCGGCCGAGCTGCCCCATCTGGTGCCGTTCCTGCACGCGTTCCAGGTCCCGGCGGGCGACGCGGACCGCAAACAGGCGCGGGCCGTGGCCCGCTCGGGCCTGCGCGAGGACTTCGAGGTACGTCTCGCCCCCGGCTGGTGCCTCATGCAGTCCCGGTTGATCGTGGGCGGCATGGCGGCCGTACCGGAGGACGGCGGAACCCGCTTCGCGGTCCTCGGCGCGACCCGCCCCACCGCCCTGCGACCGGTCCAGTGGCTCTACGGCCACCTGCTCGGCGGCCGGCGCGGCCGGGCGTTCGTGGGCCGGGTCACCGAGCGGGCGCGGCTGCGCTAGCGCCTGCCGCCGAGGAACGTCCGCAGGCTCCGGGCCACCTCCTCGGGCCGCTCCTGCGGCAGATGGTGCCCGGCGCCCGGCACCATCCGCACGGTCAGCGCGTCGGCGTACGGCTCCGCGCCGGCGAACAGCGACGGCCGCACCACAACATCCCGCTCCCCGCCGAGCAGCAGCGTGGGCACGGTCAGCCGGTGCCGCTTCCAGGTGCCGCGGACCAGCGCGGGGATGTCGTTGAGGACGTAACTCCAGAACAGGGACTGCGCGGCGGACGCGCTCGCGGAGGTCGCGGCCGCGTACTCGGCGAGCTCGGCGTCCGGCCACACGGTGGGGTCCGCGACCTGGTGGCGCAGCAGGAAGCGGGTGAAGCCGGGCCAGTGCCGCAGGACGGCCCGCCCGAGCACCGGGTATTCGACGAACGCGGTGTACCACAGCCGCCACAGGTTCGGCAGGACGGCCCGGTGCCGGGGCCAGGGGTGGGACATGTTGAGCGCGAGATACCCGGTGAACCGTTCCGGCGCCCGCAGGCACAGCCGGAACCCCAGGTGGGCACCCCAGTCGTGCCCGACCAGACCCACCCGCTCCAGCCCGAGCGCGTCGAGCAGCGCGAGGGCGTCCTCGGCGAGGGCGTCCATGTCGTACCCGCGTGCGGTCTGCCCGGACCAGCCGAAGCCGCGCAGATCCGGGCAGAGGAGCCGGTACCCCTCCGGCGAAAGCAGGGCGGCGACCCGGTGCCAGGCGTACCAGTGCTGCGGGAAACCGTGCAGCATCAGCACGGGTTGGCCGGCGCCGTACTCGGCGATGTGCAGGCGCGTGTCCCGGACGTCCAGCCAGTGGTGCGCGGCGTGTACGTCCTCGGGCATCGGCCGTTCGGTGTTCTGCTGCGGTGCCATGCATGACCCCTTCCGGGCCGGCGCGGTCCCCCGTCGGGTCCGCATCGCCGGGTCAGGAGTCGGGGACGGGGCGAAAGGTTCCCCGGATTTTTCCTGCGCTCGGCATACGGGAGTTGAGAGCAGTCCAGCCAAATCGGTGATCTTCCCTCGCAATGGTGAACATTCCAGGGCGAGTTGGCATATGCGCTTTCCTTCGCTCTACGTTCCGCGGAGGAGGTGGTTCAGATGAACGAACCCCATAAGCGATCCGACTCGGCCGAGCGGCACGAGGCGATCGACATCAGCGACTTCGTGTACGCGGCGACCGGAGCCCGGGTACGACGGCTGACGATGCCGGACGGGACTCATTGGTTTCCGGCGGTGGATGTCTGCAAGGAACTCGGGCACAGCAACTCTCGACAGGCTCTCGCCGATCATGTTCCCGAAGCGCACCGAGAGTGTCTTGAGACCGTAACTGGAGCTTACGGTCTCAGCATTCCCGCAGGTCGGGAGTGGCGCCGAGACATGAATCTCATCGATCTCCAGGGCCTGATCCTCCTGGTCCAGGCCTGTACAAAGGCTGCCTGCGCCCCCTTCAAGCAGTGGGCCGCCGAGGTCATCGAGACGGTCCAGAGGGAGGGCTCTTACTCTCTCGAAGAGGCCGAGGTTCAGCCCGCCGACCCGGGTGCCCCCATCGCGTACGCCATGCCGGAGCAGGTCGCCGAGGCCATCGTCCGGCTTGAGGCGCACAACCTTCGGCTGGACGAGGAGCTGGCGAACGGGCAGCGCGAATCGATCGTCCTGCAACGCGAATCCATCACCCTGCAAAAGGAGACGCTGGCCACGCAGAAGTCCACGCTCGCCGTGCAGCAGGCCATGGTCCGGGCGATGGAGCGCATCGCGGACCGGCTCGACGCCCTCGTCCTCGAACGCCGCGCGCCCCGCGGCCACCTCACGGTGCTGCCCACCACGGAGTCCGTGCTGGCCGACTGGCGGCAGCGGTTGTCCGTGACGGAGGACGTGTGGACGGTGGCCGTCGTCATCGCCCCGGTTCTCGTCGAGGAGGGCGAGCTGCGCGAGCCGCTCGAAGCGATCGCGGCCCGTACGGGTCTGTCGGTGCGCCGCGTCAACGAATGTCTCCGCCTGCTGCACAAGCACACCTGCATCCGCTCGCGGGGAGCTGCGGAGGACGGTGCGCCGGTGTACGTGCTCAACCAGCCCTGAGCGTCCTGAGAGAGGGGGCGGCCGCAAGACGAAGTTGCGGCCGCCCCCTTCAGGCCTCAGAGGCTACCTGCCGAGGGCCGTCAGGCCCAGGTGATCAACCGCTTCGGCTGCTCCAGGATGGCCGCGACATCGGCGAGCACCTTGGAGCCCAGCTCCCCGTCGACCAACCGGTGATCGAAGCTCAGCGCCAACGTGGTGACCTGGCGGGGCTTCACCTTGCCCTTGTGGACCCACGGCTGGAGCTTGATCGCGCCGACCGCGAGGATCGCGGACTCGCCGGGGTTGAGGATCGGCGTGCCGGTGTCGACGCCGAAGACGCCGACGTTGGTGATGGTCACCGTGCCGCCCTGCATGGCGGCGGGGGACGTCTTGCCGTCCCTCGCCGTCGTCACCAGCTCGCCGAGGGCGGAGGCCAGTTGCGGGAGCGTCTTGGCGTGTGCGTCCTTGATGTTCGGGACGATCAGGCCACGGGGGGTGGCCGCCGCGATGCCCAGGTTGACGTAGTGCTTGAGCACGATCTCCTGGTTCGCCTCGTCCCAGGACGCGTTGATGTCCGGGTTGCGCTTGATGGCGACCAGCAGGGCCTTGGCGATCAGGAGCAGCGGGTTCACCCGCAGGCCCTGGAACTCCTTGTCCTGCTTGAGCTCCTCGACCAGCTTCATCGTGCGCGTCACGTCCACCGTCACGAACTCCGTGACATGCGGGGCCGTGAACGCCGAGCCGATCATGGCCTGGGCGGTGGCCTTGCGGACGCCCTTGACCGGGATACGGGTCTCGCGGGCGCCGTCGTAGGCCACGACGGGTGCGGGAACCGGGGCGGTGGCGGGGGTCTCCACGACCGGCGCGGCGGCCTCGGCCGCCTTCGGGGCCGCCGCCGCGTGGACGTCCTCGCGGGTGATCACGCCGTCCGGGCCGGACGGTGTGATCGTGGCGAGGTCGACGCCGAGGTCCTTCGCCAGCTTGCGCACCGGCGGCTTGGCCAGCGGGCGGGACTGGGCCGGGGCTGCGGGCGCGCCGTGGCCGTTCAGCTCGGTCTGGATCGCCTGGGCTGCCGCCGGGACGGTGATCCCGGGGCCCTTGCGCGGGCGGCGCTTGGTGGAGGAGGTCGCCACGCCGTAGCCGACCAGGACCGGCTGGCGGGCCTGCGGCTTGGGCTCCGCCTGCTCCTTCGGCTCCGCCTTCGGCTGCTCGGCGGGGGCCTCGGCCGGTGCACCGCCCGCCACGTCCACCGCGATGATGGCCGTACCCACGTCCACCGTGGTGCCCTCGGGGAAACGCAGCTCGCGGACCACGCCGTCGTAGGGGATGGGGAGTTCGACGGCCGCCTTGGCGGTCTCGACCTCGCACACCACCTGGCCGTCGGTGACCGTGTCACCCGGCTGGACGTACCACTTGAGGATCTCGGCCTCGGTGAGTCCCTCGCCCACGTCGGGCATCTTGAACTCGCGTACGGAAGCTTCCGTCATCGTCGTCACGAACCCTCTCCTCAGTACGCCAGGGCACGGTCGACGGCGTCGAGCACCCGGTCCAGACCCGGCAGGTACTCCTCCTCCAGGCGCGCCGGCGGGTACGGGGCGTGGTAGCCGCCGACCCGGAGCACCGGGGCCTCCAGGTGGTAGAAGCAGCGCTCCGTGATCCGGGCGGCGATCTCCGCACCGGAGCCGAAGAACACCGGCGCCTCGTGGACGACGACCAGGCGGCGGGTCTTCTCCACCGAGGCCTGGATCGAGTCGAAGTCGAGCGGGCTGACCGAGCGCAGGTCGAGCACCTCGAGAGACTTGCCCTCCTCGGCGGCCGCGTCCGCGACCTCCTGGCACAGCTTCACCATCGGGCCGTAGGCGGCCAGGGTGAGGTCCGTGCCCTCACGGACGACGCGCGCCTTGTGCAGCGGGCCGGGGATGGCGTCGGTGCTGACCTCGCCCTTGTCCCAGTAGCGCCGCTTGGGCTCGAAGTAGATCACCGGGTCGTCGCTCTGGATGGCCTGCTGCATCATCCAGTAGGCGTCCGACGCGTTGGAGGGGCTGACGACCTTCAGGCCGGACACGTGCGCGAACAGCGCCTCGGGGGACTCCGAGTGGTGCTCGACCGCGCCGATGCCGCCGCCGTAGGGGATGCGGATGACGACCGGCATCTTGACCTTGCCCAGGGCGCGGGCGTGCATCTTCGCGAGCTGCGTGACGATCTGGTCGTACGCCGGGAAGACGAAGCCGTCGAACTGGATCTCCACCACCGGGCGGTAGCCGCGCAGCGCGAGGCCGATCGCCGTGCCGACGATGCCCGATTCCGCGAGGGGGGTGTCGATGACGCGGCTCTCGCCGAAGTCCTTCTGCAGGCCGTCGGTGACCCGGAAGACACCGCCGAGCTTGCCGACGTCCTCGCCCATGACGAGGACCTTGGGGTCCGTCTCCAGGGCGCGGCGCAGCGACTCGTTGATCGCCTTGGCCAGCGCCATGGTCTTGGTCTCGGCTGCCATGATCAGACCCCCTCTGCCTCTGCGTCCGCGAACGACGCCTGGTAGGCGGCGAACTGGGCTCGCTCCTCGTCGACGAGCGCGTGCCCGTCCGCGTACACGTTCTCGAAGATGGCGAAGTGGTCCGGGTCCGGCATGGCACGGACCGCTTCGCGCACTCGCCTGCCCAACGCCTCGGACTCGGTCTCGAGTTCCGCGAAGAATCCGTCGTCCGCGTGGTTTGAAGCCTCCAGGAACCGGCGAAGGCGCAGGATCGGGTCCTTCGCCTCCCAGGCCAGCCGCTCCTCGTCGCCCCGGTAGCGGGTGGGGTCGTCGGAGGTGGTGTGGGCACCCATGCGGTAGGTGTAGGCCTCGACCAGGGTCGGGCCCTCGCCGTTGCGGGCGCGCTCCAGCGCCCACTTGGTGACCGCAAGGCAGGCGAGCACGTCGTTGCCGTCCACGCGCACGCCCGGGAAGCCGAAGCCCTGGGCCCGCTGGTAGAGCGGTACGCGGCTCTGCTTCTCGGTGGGCTCGGAGATCGCCCACTGGTTGTTCTGGCAGAAGAACACCACGGGGGCGTTGTAGACCGCGGAGAAGGTGAACGCCTCCGCCACGTCGCCCTGGCTGGAGGCGCCGTCGCCGAAGTAGGCGATGACGGCCGAGTCCGCGCCGTCCTTGGTCACGCCCATGGCATAGCCGGTGGCGTGCAGCGTCTGGGAGCCGATGACGATCGTGTACAGGTGGAAGTTGTTGCTGTTGGGGTCCCAGCCGCCGTTGTTCACACCGCGGAACATCCCGAGCAGGTTGGTCGGGTCGACCCCGCGGCACCAGGCGACGCCGTGCTCGCGGTAGGTCGGGAAGACGTAGTCGTCGTCGCGCAGGGCCCGGCCGGAGCCGATCTGGGCGGCCTCCTGGCCGAGCAGCGAGGCCCACAGGCCCAGCTCGCCCTGGCGCTGCAGGGCGGTGGCCTCGGCGTCGAAGCGGCGGGTGAGCACCATGTCGCGGTACAGAGCGCGCAGGTCATCGGGGGTGATCCCGGCGACGTAACCGTCGTACTCGGCGTTCTTGACCCGCTTACCCTCGGGCGTCAGGAGCTGCACGAGTTCCGGGTCGGTGCTCTTCTTGGTGGTGCGGGTGGTGCGCTTGGTGCCGGTGGTACCGGCACTGCTGCCGGTGGTGCCGGCCTTGCCTGCGGCGCTGCGTCGCGGCTTGCGCGCGGCACTGCTGTCCACGGTCACGTGTGCTCCTCCGTCGTTCCGGCCCCCGGGGTTGCCGGTAGGCCAGTGCGGCTCACCTGTTGTCGACCACCGGGCACGGGGTGGGTGCCACTCGGCCGGGAACAGGCGTGACAGGTGCCCCGGCGAGCGCCCTGCAACTTTTACGTTACCCAGTGCTTCACATTTCTGTGAAACCCCTTCTGACCTGCGTTTTTGCTTGGATTTCCAAGTAAATCCGCAGGACCTCGAAGGCCGCTGGTCACAGCCTTGCAGGAGGCCGGAGCTACGGCACGTTATCCCGCCGACCCCGGACACGGGAAGACCCGTCGTGTGACACTGACCTCGTACGCGAAGACGGAAAAGTCCGGGTATTTCTGCTCGATATGCCGTACGCATTCCGGCCACGCGGCACCTCCGGACAGGTTCTGCGGCTGCGTGACCGTCCATCCCGAGTTCGCCACCGTGCACCACGTGACCGAAAGCGACCGCCAGCGACTGCCTGTGACAAGCCCCAGCTCACGGGCCCTTTACGTGCCCTAACATCTGGCGCGTGCCGCGCTCATGTGTACCAACCCTCGTGTCCCACGCGCCCCCTCTGGGCGCCCTGCTGCGCCTGTACGCCGCCGGTAGCGCCCTCACCTGCGAACCGGTCGACCAGGGCCTCCTCAACCGCGGCTACCGGCTGAGCACCACGCGCGGCCGCTACTTCCTCAAGCACCACTTCGACCCGGACACCGCCGACCCGGCCGCCATCGAGCGCCGGCACCGGGCCACCCAGCGGCTGGCCGACCTCGGCGTCCCGGTCGCCCCTCCGCTCGCGCACCGCGGGGGCCGTACGGTCGCCGTCGTCGGCGGCCACGCCTACGCCCTGCACCCGTGGATCGACGGCCGACACCGCCACGGCGGCCAGCTCACCCGCGGGGAGAGTGCACGCCTCGGAGCGCTCCTGGGCGCCGTGCACGCCTGTCTGGAGCGCGTGATGCCCCCCAAGGGGCGCACGCGCCCGGCCACGAGCCCGCATCCCGTGGAGAGCGCCGATCCGGCCGCCACGTTCGCCCTCATCGACCATCTGCTCGCCCGGGTGCGCCGTCACCGCCCCGCCGACGCCTTCGACGAACTGGCCCGCCACCGGCTCCTGGAGCGCCGCGCCCTGCTGGAGCAGCACACGGCCCGGCGCCCGCCGCGCGGCGGCTCGGTGGGCTGGGTGCACGGCGACTTCCACCCGTTCAACCTGCTCTACAAGGGCGATGCCCCGGCCGCCATCGTCGACTGGGACCGGCTCGGCGTACAGCCCCGCGCCGAGGAGGCCGTACGCGCCGCCGCGATCTTCTTCGTACGGCCCGCGGGCACGCTCGACCTGCCCAAGGTGCGCCGGTACGCGCGCGCGTACCGGCGCGCGGCCGGGGCCACGCCCTCGGAGCTGGCCGCGGCCGTGCACCGGGTGTGGTGGGAGCGTCTGAACGACTTCTGGATGCTGCGCTGGCACTACGAGCGCGGCGACACCCGCGCGGACTGCCAGTTCCCGGCCGCCTCGGCACTCGCGGTGTGGTGGACGCGGGAGTACGACGCGGTGTGCGACACCTTTGTCACCTAGGGTCTTTCGTTTGGATCAGGCCGGATCAGGGAGCGGGGTCTGGTGCCGTGCATCGCAAGGCGGAGGAGGGCGTCATGGCGGAGCCATGGCAACCGACGACAACGCGGCGAGGCGCGGTGCCAGACCCCGCGAGCCCGGCATGATCCAAACGACAGGCCCTAGGTGGGGCCGCGTGTCACCCAGGTGTGGCCGTGGCGCCTCAGGGCGTCGTCGGCGCGGTGGGCGTCGGTGGCCTTCAAGTCCCGTTGCCGCTGGTGGTGTCGCCCGTGGTGCCCGCATCCACGCCGCCGGCCGTGGTGCCCGCGTCCGTGCCGCCGTCCGCCGGGGCCGTCGGGTCCGACGGGGTGGTCGCCGGATCCGACGGCTCCGGCGAGGTCGCCGGGTCGCTCGGCTCATCGGTCGGGTCGGAACTGAACGACTGGGAGGGGGTGGACGACGGTGTGTCCGAGGGCGGCCATTCGGAACCGGTGCCCGGGTCCGATCCACTGCCCGTGTTCGGGTCCGAGGGCTGGTCGGTGGGGCTGTCCGACGGTGTCGCGGAGGGCTTGTCGTGCTTGGTGGCCTTCGAGTGGCTCGGCGTCGGATCGGTGCCGGTGCCGCCGCCGCCCGTGTTCTGGTGCTGGAGCGCCCACGCGACACCCGCCGCGATCGCGATCACCGCGAGGACGGCGAGGATCCACAGCTTGCCGCGGCCACTGCCCTTGCTGCCGTGCCCCTCGAAGCCGCCGTCGTCCCCGTTGTATCGGGTGGGCAGGATCGGCTGCGGGATCTGCGCGGTGCCCGGGCCGTAGTCGCCCGGGTGCTGCATCGCGGTCGTCCCCGCGAAGCCGCCCGCCGGGGTGTTGCGGCCCTCGTGCGTCGTCACCGGGCCGGTGTTCCAGGTGCCGGTGTGGCCGCCCTGGTCGTAGAGCATCTGCAGGCCGTACTGGACCATGCCGCGCATCTCTTCGGCCGTCTGGAACCGGTCGTCGGGTTCCTTGGCGAGGGAGCGCATGACCATGCCGTCCAGCTCCGGCGGGCAGCCGTCGGAGAACTGGGAGGGCGGGGTCGGGATGTCCTGGACGTGCTGGTAGACCACCGACAGCGGGGTCTCACCGGTGAACGGGGGCCTGAGCGCGAGGAGTTCGTACAGCAGGCAGCCGGTCGCGTACAGGTCGGAGCGGTGGTCGACGGCCTTGCCGAGCGCCTGTTCCGGGGAGAGGTACTGCGGGGTGCCCATGACCATGCCGGTCTGCGTCATCGTTGTCGACGCGCCGTGCAGGGCGCGGGCGATGCCGAAGTCCATGACCTTGACGGCGCCGTTGTGGGTGATGATCACGTTGGCGGGCTTGATGTCACGGTGCACGATGCCGTGCTGGTGCGAGTAGGCGAGCGCCTCCAGCACCCCGGAGACGATGATCAGGGCCTGCTCGGGGCCCGGCGCCTCGGCGTTCATCAGCAGGTCGCGGATGGTGCGGCCCTCGACCAGCTCCATCACGATGTACGGCACGGACTGGCCGCCCACGTAGTCCTCGCCGGAGTCGTACACGGCGACGATCGCGTGGTGGTTGAGCCCGGCCACCGACTGGGCCTCGCGCGTGAAGCGGGCCTTGGACGTCGGGTCCTCGGCCAGGTCGGCACGGAGCAGCTTGACGGCCACGGTGCGGCCCAGACGGACGTCCTCGGCAGCGAACACCTCGGCCATGCCGCCGCGGCCGAGCCGGTGGGTCAGCCGGTACCGGCCGTCGCCGACGAGCCCTCCGTTGCCCCACATCTCCGGCGTGTCTGACATGCCGCCGCCAGTCGCCTCGGGGTCGGACGGGCCCTGGGCGCTGTGCGTCTGTGCCATCGGTCCTCGCCGTCGTTTCTGCCCGCGGTGCGCGCGGTGTTGTTACGGTCTCCGTCGGCCACGCTACAGCCTCTACGCAAGCCTCCGGTCCGGGATCGGTACCTGGACCGGCCCGAGACGGACCGGCCATGAAACCCGTAGCACGCGCTGTCGTGCAAATTCTGTGTGCCGCTCGTACGCCCGCTGTAACGCTTCCGCGACGCTTCTTTCGCGTACGGTCACGGAACGGGCACCGCGCTTGACGTGTCAGTGCCCTGGGGCAGACTTGGCCGGGAATGACACATTCGATCAAGGCTTGTTCGCTCAATGACGGCGCCGGACGGCCAGTGGGGGACGCGGAGAGATGAGCCAGGACGGCGCACAGGGGCGGTACACGGGGTGGGCGCTGGCCGGCGGCCGCTACCAGCTGCGCGACTTGCTCGGCGAAGGCGGCATGGCCTCGGTACACCTGGCCTACGACGCCGTGCTGGACCGCCAGGTCGCGATCAAGACGCTCCACACCGAGCTGGGCCGGGAGCAGGCCTTCCGCGAGCGCTTTCGCCGCGAGGCTCAGGCCGTGGCCAAGCTCACGCACACCAACATCGTCTCCGTCTTCGACACCGGCGAGGACGACCTCGGCGGGATGACGACGCCGTACATCGTCATGGAGTACGTCGAGGGCCGCCCGCTGGGCTCGGCCCTGGACGAGGACATCCGGCAGTACGGAGCGATGCCCGCCGACAAGGCGCTGAAGGTCACCGCGGACGTGCTCGCGGCGCTGGAGATCAGCCACGAGATGGGGCTGGTCCACCGCGACATCAAGCCGGGCAACGTGATGGTGACCAAGCGCGGCGTGGTCAAGGTCATGGACTTCGGCATCGCCCGCGCCATGCAGTCCGGGGTCACCTCGATGACCCAGACCGGCATGGTCGTCGGCACCCCGCAGTACCTCTCGCCGGAGCAGGCCCTCGGCCGGGGCGTGGACGCCCGCTCCGACCTGTACTCGGTCGGCATCATGCTGTTCCAGCTCGTCACCGGTCGGCTGCCGTTCGAGGCGGACTCCCCGCTGGCGATCGCGTACGCGCATGTGCAGGAGGAGCCGGTGGCTCCTTCGTCGATCAACCGCGCGCTGCCCCCGGCCGTGGACGCGCTGGTTGCCCGCGCGCTGAAGAAGAACCCGAACGAGCGTTTCCCCACCTCCGAGTCGATGCGCGACGAGTGCCTGCGGGTCGCCGCCTCCCTCCAGGCGGCGGCGCCGAGCATCGTGCCGGGCTCCGGCCCGACGCAGAGCGGCGCGGGCGTCGGCTCCGCGGTGTTCCCGCCGGTCGACCAGTCGACCCCGGCGCCCACCGGCCCGGTCCAGACGCCGTACCAGCCGACTCCGGCGCCGGGCCCGTACGGCACCCCGGCGCCGACCCCGGCCGCGGCACCGGCGTACGGCTATCCGCAGCAGGGCGGCTACCAGACCCCTCCGGTGGGGTACGGCCAGCAGGCGGCCGCGACGCCGCCGCCGTACAACCTCACGCCCCAGACCGCGGTCCAGTCCGCGGGCGCGGGCGCGGGCGGCGGCAAGAGCAACAAGCCGGTGATCATCGGCTCGATCGTGGTGTCCCTGGTCGCGGTGGTCGGCCTGATCGTCGCGCTGACGCTCAACAACGGCGACGACACCGGGGGCGGCGGAGGCGCCAGCCCCTCGGCGTCGACCCATCCGGCGGGCTACCGGGGTCCGGACAAGTCCAGGACGATCGACAAGACCAAGTGCTCGGAGCCGCAGGAGTCGTACACCGAGGCGGGCAAGATCCGGCTGCCCGACTTCAGGTACAAGGACATCGACTCCGTGAAGGCGTGCTTCCAGGCCGCGGGCTGGGAGTACAAGACCAAGACGGAGGACAACAACACCTGGGGCGACGGGACCGTCCTGGACCAGTTCCCCTCCGCGGACACGGATCTCGATCCGAAGGCCATGCCGAAGATCGAGCTGAGTGTCTCGACGGGCAACCCCGCGCAGTGACCAAAGCTTTCAACGATCACTCGGCGATCGTGGTGTGACAGAGATCACCACATAGAGGAAGGGCCCGGCGGTCGCCCGCCGGGCCCCATGCATGAGCGCCTTACAGATAACGGCTTACAGGTAACGGCTTACAGATACGGTCCGCCCGAACGGCCGCCGGCCCGGGGGTCGTCGCCGTCCTCGTGGCCTCCCATGCCCGGCGGGAGCGCGCGGCGCATCTGCTCCAGCTGGGCCCGTGCGGCCATCTGCTGGGCGAACAGCGTCGTCTGGATCCCATGGAACAGACCCTCCAGCCAGCCCACCAACTGGGCCTGCGCGATGCGCAGTTCCGCGTCGCTCGGGGTCACGTCGTCCATGAAGGGGAGGGAGAGCCGCTCCAGCTCGTCGACCAGCTCCGGGGCGAGGCCGTCCTCCAGCTCCTTCACCGAACTGCGGTGGATCTCCTTGAGCCGGGCCCGGCTCGCCTCGTCCAGGGGAGCGACGCGCACCTCCTCCAGGAGCTGCTTGATCATGCTGCCGATGCGCATGACCTTGGCGGGCTGTTCCACCTGGTCCGTCACTGGCACCTCGCGGGAGTCCTCGTCTCCGTTGCCGCCACTGAGCGCCATGCCGTCCTGGCCCACGACCAGGATCTGCGGATTCTCCGGCGACCGTTCGTTCCTCGGCATCTCCATGCCGCCATTCTCTCGCACCCGTACACCTCACCACCGTGGTGCCCCCTCGCGCGGCTGATCCACCGTTTAGATCTGTCGGCCCAATAGGAAATGCCCGTTTAGCTGTGAAATGTGAGGCTGAATTCCGTCCGAATTCCGTCGGTCACGGGGACTGTGCTCCGGGAGGTCACCCGACGTGACTCCAAAGCTGGGACTCACGCTGCGCTGCGTGCGGCTGCTGCTCGTCCTCGCGACGGCTGTGCCGGTGTACGGCACAGCCGTCGCATACGGCACCGAGGCCGCCCCGCCGGACCACCCCGCGCCCTCGGCCGGGCCCGCCGCGTCCGCTTCCCCGGCCGCACGAGCCTCCCCCTCCCGGGCCGGAAGCCGGGCCGGTGAGGGCCGGATGCGCCCGGGCCGCCCGGACGGGCCACCAGCCGAAGACGAGGGCGACGACACCGGCCCGGCCACGAGAGGCCCGGACGACACCGACCCGGACACCGCCTACCCGGAGGAACCGGAGACCGCGGACTCCCCGGCCGCAACCCCGGCAGCCTCCGCCTCGCCCCAGGAGGCCGGGCTGAACCCGCCCCGCCCCCCGGACCACAACACCGTCCACCAGGGCGAGCCCCCCACCGAGCCAACCCTGCGCATCCTGCCGCTGGGCAGCGGCCTGGTCCTCATCGGCCTGGGCCTGGGCCTGGCATTCCTGGGCCTACGGGTACGGCGGGGCTGATCCGCCGGCTACGGCTGCGGGACTGATCCGTCAGTTACGGGGGCCGAGCTGATCTGCGGGCTGGGGCGGCGGGCTGATCTGTCAGTTACGGCGGCGGGTCCGGTCTGCCGGTCACGGGCGCGGATCCGATCCGCCGGTCACGAGCGCGGATCCGATCTGCCGGTCACAACGACCGAACCGACCTGCCCGCCACAACACCGGATCCGACCTACCGTCCACGGCCGCGGATCCGATCTGCCGGTCACAACGACCGAACCAACCTGCGCGCCACAACACCGGATCCGACCTACCGTCCACGGCCGCGGATCCGATCTGCGGCCACGACGGCCGACCCGACCTGCCGACTACGGCGGCGGATCCGATCCCGATCAACCGATCACGACACCGGGCCCGGTCAACCGGCCACGACACCGGGCCCGCTCTCTCGGCTACGGCGTAACCAGCAGCACCTTGCCGATGTGGTCGCTCGCCTCCAGCACCCGGTGTGCCTCGGGCGCCTCCGGCATCGGTAGTTCGCGGTCGACGACCGGGCGGACCTGCCCGGCCGCGAGCAGTGGCCACACGTGCTCGCGTACTGCTGCCACGATGGCCGCCTTCTCGCTCAGCGGCCGGGCCCGCAGCGAGGTCGCGCTGACGGCGGCCCGCTTGTTCAGCAGGGTGGCGATGTTCAGCTCGCCCTTGACGCCGCCCTGCATGCCGATGATCGCGAGCCGCCCGTTGACCGCGAGGGCCCGCACATTGCGGTCCAGGTACTTGGCACCCATGTTGTCGAGGATGACGTCGGCGCCCGCGCCGTCCGTTGCCCGCTCGATCTCGGCGACGAAGTCCTGCTCGCGGTAGTTGATCAGCACGTCCGCGCCCAGCTCGGCGCAGTACTCAAGCTTCTCCTTCGTCCCGGCGGTCACCGCGACCTTGGCACCGACGGCCTTGGCCAGCTGGATCGCCATCGTGCCGATGCCGCTGGAGCCGCCGTGCACCAGCAGGGTCTCGCCGGGCCGCAGATGGGCGACCATGAAGACGTTGGACCAGACCGTGCAGACCACCTCGGGCAGCGCGGCCGCCTGCTTCAGGTCGACGCCGTCGGGCACGGGCAGCAGCTGCCCGGCCGGAACGGCGACCTTCCCGGCGTACCCGCCCCCCGCGAGCAGCGCGCACACCTCGTCTCCGACGGACCAGCCGGAGACCCCGGAGCCGAGTGCGGCGATCCTGCCGGAGCACTCCAGGCCGGGGTACGGGGACGCGCCGGGCGGCGGGTTGTAGAAGCCCTGCCGTTGCAGGATGTCGGCACGGTTGACGGCGCTGGCCGCCACCTCGACCAGCACCTCGCCCTCGCCGGGCACCGGATCGGGGACCTCGTCCCACACCAGCGCCTCGGGCCCACCAGGTTCGGGAATCGTGATCGCATGCATACCCGCGACGCTACTCCCCGCCGGTGTCCGCTCCGGGGCAGGCCCGCTCAGTCGCCGGGCAGCGGGCGAGGATGCGGGGTGACCTGGTCGCCGGGGGTCACGCGGACGATCGTGATCAGGCGGTCCGTGAGCTGGAGGGCGCCGAGGGCGGGGTCGTCGTAGCCGAGCACCCGGTGGCCGCGTACGACGCTCACCACGAGGTCGTCCATCTCGCGCGGGGACTTGCCCGCCTCGGCCCGCACCACGGGCCGTTCGATGATGTCCAGGCCGCTGCCCTGCTGGATCAGGTCCTCCATGACCAGGCCGGCTGCGGGGCTGAGCACGGACAGGCCGAGCAGCCGGCCGGCCGCGCCGGAACTGGTGATGACGGCGTCGGCGCCGGACTGCTTGAGCAGCGGGGCGTTCTCCTCCTCGCGCACGGCGGCCACGACCTTCGCGCTCCGGTTGAGCTGGCGGGCCGTCAGGGTGACGAGGACGGCGGTGTCGTCGCGCTGCGGGGCGACGATGATCTGCCGGGCCCTGTGGACCTCGGCGCGCTTGAGCACCTCGCTGCGGGTGGCGTCGCCCATGACGCCCGCGTAGCCCTCGGCTGCCGCCGCGTCGATCACCTCGGAGCTGGGGTCGACCACGACGACCTGCTCCTTCTTCAGGCCGGTCGCGCAGACGGTCTGAAGGGCCGACCGCCCCTTCGTACCGAAGCCGATGACGACGGTGTGGTCGCGCACGGTGGACCTCCAGCGTTTTCCCGAAAGTACCCCAAGGCCCCATCCGTTGGTGCTCACCCGGAGTCGGCTGCCGAACGGCGAGTCGAAAGCCGTCACGGAACGGGAGCCGAGCCGCACGTCCGAATCCGGCGGCCGGCGTGAACCAGGCAACAATGGCGGGACACGGTTTCCCACGTCGCAGCACCGAGCACAGAGGAAGCGCGGGATGAGCGCCCCCCAGCAGCCAGGGTCCGACCGGACTCGTCTCCCGATCCTGCGGTCTCTTCGGTACTGGTCACGAGCCGAGGAAGGCCAATCGGTCAAGCTGCCGGTCGGCGACACGGTTCCGCCGCTCCAACAGGTGCTCCGCCGCCTGGCTCTGTCGCTGTTGGTGCTGGCCCTGACCACGCTGCTGGTCTGGCTGGACCGGACCGGATACCGGGACAGTGCCGACGGCAAGGTGGACTTGGCGGACTCCGCGTACTACGCGACCGTCACCCTCTCCACGACCGGGTACGGCGATGTCACCCCCGTCACCCACGCTGCCCGGCTCACCAACATCGAGCGCTGGCGCGCCCGCATCCGTGATCACGCAGTGGTCGTCGGCTACGGCACGAAGGGGCGGCACGCGGTCGAGACACTGCTGGGGCGGGGCACCCCGAAGAACCGGATCGTCGTGGTCGATCCGCAGAAGAAGGCCGTGGACGCTGCCGGCGGTGACGGCCTCGTCTCTGTGCAGGGCGACGCCACCCGCACCGAAACACTGCGCAGAGCCGAGGTGCACCGCGCTGCCCAGGTCATCGTGGCTCCGCAACGCGACGACACCGCGACCCTGGTCACCCTCACCGCGCGGCAGCTCAACAAGCGTGCCTCGATCGTCGTCGCCGTCCGTGAAGACGAGAACGTGCCCCTGCTGAAGCAGAGCGGCGCCGATGCCGTGATCACCAGTTCCAGTTCCGCCGGCCGGCTGCTCGGCGTGGCCATGTCCAGCCCGCACAGCGCGGACGTTCTGGAAGACCTCATGACCTACGGCAGCGGACTGGATCTCGTCGAGAGGCCGGTGTCGACGGACGAGGTAGGGCACTCTCCCCGTCATAGCGCTGATCTTGTCGTAGCTGTCGTGCGTGGCAAGGAAGTGCTGGACTACACCGACCCCCGGGCTGAAACCCTCCGGCCCGGAGACCGGTTGATCACCATTCGGCGTGCCGTGCCTCACCACTGATCAGGCAAGGGCCGTCGGCCCGTGGGCCGGTGCCCTGACTCTCCGCCGTTCGCAGTAACAAATCAAATCAATCGGAAATATGCTCGCAAATCGCACCAAAGGTTGACACTCTCCGAGCGGTGCGAATCCCGCGCCGACGGCGACGTTGGAGAGTGCAGCATGACGACCAAAGAGTCCCCTTCACAGGCCGCCCCCGAATTCCCGTTCGGGGCGACCGGTGAGACCTGGCTCAGCATCCTGGAGTCGGAAGGGCTGGCGGATGGTCAACCGGCCTATGTGACAAGCCCGTTGAAGGAGCCGAAGGAGGTCTACCCTCCCGAGCCCGGCATCGACGCCGCCGACTTCGAGCTGCAACCACGGGGGCTCCCCCCGGAGCGCCGCAAGAAGGCCCTGGACGCCATGGCCACGTACCTGATCAACAAGCGCGACCACATGCTCGGCTACCAGTTCAACCAGGACACGGACGGCGCCCAGCTGGATCTGTCCAGATTCCTCGACTGTCACGTCAACAACATGGGCGACCCGTTTGACCACGGCGGCTACAAGCCCAACACCCGGGCCGCGGAACGGGCAGTGCTCGATTACTACGCGGCTCTGTGGAAGGGCAAGTGGCCGCACAACCCCAAGGATCCGGAGTCGTACTGGGGCTACATGATCTCCATGGGCTCCACCGAGGCCAACCTGTACGCGATGTGGAACGCGCGCGACTATCTCGCCGGCAAGGCGTTGCTCAAGCCCAAGACGAAGGACGACTCACTGCACTTCGTCCAGGCGGCGCCGCCCAAGGACAATCCCAACGCGTTGATCCCCATCGCCTTCTACTCGCAGGACACCCACTACTCGTTCGGCAAGGCCATGCGGGTGCTCGGCATCGAGAACTTCTACGCCGCGGCCAAGAACCGCTACCCGAACGACGACTGCCCGCTGGGCGGCGAGTGGCCCACGGAGGTCCCGTCCAAGCCGAGCTCCAAGAAGGGCCTTGACGACGGCCCGGGAGAGATCGACATCGACAAGCTGGTTCCGCTGGTGAGCTTCTTCGTGGAGAAGGGCCACCCCATCCTGATCAGCCTCAACTTCGGCAGCACCTTCAAGGGGGCGCACGACGACGTCGAGTTGGTCTGCAAGCACCTGCTGCCGATCTTCGACAAGAAGGGGCTGGTCGAGCGGGAGCTGGAGATCATCAAGGGCAAGCCCGAGGTGCGGCGGGGCTTCTGGATCCATGTCGACGGTGCCCTCGGGGCCGGGTACGGGCCGTTCATGCGGATGGCCTCCGAGAAGCCCGAGGTGTTCGGCTGGACGCCCGAGGCGGAGCTGCCCGCCTTCGACTTCGGTCTCAAGGTGCACGCCAAGAAGCTGGGCAAGGACATCGACATGGTTTCGTCCATCTCGATGAGCGGTCACAAGTGGCCCGGCGCCCCCTGGCCGTGCGGCGTCTACATGACCAAGGTGAAGTACCAGCTCGCACCGCCCGCCGAGGTGCAGGTCATCGGCGCCAAGGACACCACCTTCGCCGGGTCGCGCAACGGCTTCTCCCCCCTGGTCATGTGGGACCATCTGGCCCAGTTCTCCTACAAGGACCAGGTCGAGCGCATCCGCGTGGCGCAGGAGATGGCGCAGTACCTTGAACGGCGACTGAAGGAGCTCAAGGCTCCGGTGTCGCTGAACGTGGCCCGGACGCCCGGCTCCCTCAGCGTGCGGTTCCGCCGGCCCAACGCGCGGATCTGCGCCAAGTGGTCGCTCTCGTCGGTCGGCCAGAACGTGCACGCCTTCGCGATGCCCTCGACCACCAGGGAGAAGATCGACGAGCTGATCTTCGACCTCCAGGCCTCCGACGCCTTCACCATCACGAAGAAGCCGCCGATCGTGGAACTGGAGGAGATCCTGGCCGCGGTGGAGGCCGTGGAACTCGCACCGGGGGCGATCTCCTGGGGCGCCGTCGCCTTCACCGGACGCGGCATGGAGTAGCCGGGACAGCGGTCTTACGGAGCCGGGCGCGCCGCAGGGCGCGCCCGGCTCCGACGTGTGGACTTGCAGAGGAAGACTTCCTCCATTCAACCGAATGGGGCCGCATAGCCCTTAGTTGACCGCCGACCGTGCCGCCGGTGGTGAGGACGAGGTCGGCGTCGGAGGCGGTGAGCGCCTTGCGCAGGGCCTTGGCGTATTCCGAGGCTCGGCAAGTGGATAACCGACTCCAGCAGACCGAACGCTGCGGTCGGTTATCTGTGGCGCTATATCGGTGACGGTGGGGCCATCAGGTGGTTCGACAGGCGCTACCAGGTCCTGGACGGTTCACCCCTGAAGCCCGCCTTCCGCCGTGCGCCCTCGCCCCGGTCCGCCTGCGGAAGGCAGACCCGGTTGCCCGGACGTTTCACGTGAAACACACCCCGATTCCGGCCGCCGCCCACGGCAGGTCCAGCACCTCGGCCTCCTCCCCCTGCCGGGCCCCGCCCGGGGGTACGACGGCGAGCGCGTCGGCGGCGGCGATCCCTCGCAGCATGGCCGGGCCGTTGTAGTGCAGCGGTACGGCACGGTCGCCGCGCAGCACCACGGGGACGAGCCGGGTGTCGTACGGATGCCCCTGCACCGCCTCCCCGAGCGGCAGCGCGTACGGCTCGGGCGCCGGGCGGGCGGCGAGGGTGCGCAGCAGGGGCTCGGCGAGGGTGAGCAGGCCGGAGACGGCTGCGAGGGGGTTGCCGGGCAGGCCGACGAGGTGCTGGTTCTCCTTGAGGCGGGCCAGCAGCATGGGGTGGCCGGGGCGCACCTTGACGCCGTCGACGAGGAGTTCGGCGCCGATGCGTTCCAGGGTGGGGTGGACATGGTCGACGGGTCCGGCGGCCGTGCCGCCGGTGGTGAGGACGAGGTCGGCGTCGGAGGCGGTGAGCGCCTTGCGCAGGGCCTTGGCGTCATCACCCAGTCGGCGTACTGCGGTCACCTCGGCGCCCATCGCGCGCAGCCAGGGCGGCAGCATGGGGCCGAGCGCGTCCCGGATCAGTCCGTCGTGCGGGAGTCCCGCGGCGAGCAGCTCGTCGCCGAGGACGAGGACTTCGGCGCGGGGGCGGGGGACAGCGGTGACGGTGTCGTATCCGGCGGCCGCGGCGAGGCCCAGGACGGCGGGGGTGACCAGGGTGCCGACGGGCAGCAACTGGTCGCCGCTGCGGCACTCCTGGCCGCGTGGGCGGATGTCCTGGCCGTGGCTCACCTCTCGGGTGGCGTGCAGCCGGCCCTGAGCGTCGATACGGCCGTGTTCGCTGCGCAGGACGGCGGTGGTGTCGGCCGGGATACGGGCGCCGGTCGCGATACGGATCGCCTCGCCGTCGGTCAGCGGCCCGGGCTGCGCGTGTCCGGCGAGCACGCCCTCGTCCCGCACCTCCCAGGGACCCGGTCCGGCGACGGCCCAGCCGTCCATCGCGGAGGTGTCGAAGGAGGGCAGGTCGGTGAGGGCGTCGAGGGGGGTGGCGAGGACCAGGCCGAGGGCGTCGGCGAGGGAGACGGAGACGGGGGTGCGGCGGCTGCCCGAGCGGGCGGCGCGGGCAGCGATCTCGCGGGCCCGGGGCCAGGGGGTGGCCCGGTGCCGCTCGTGCCGCCGCGCGCCCGGGGCTGCGGAGTCGGGCACCGGTCCGTCGCTGTCGTCCTTGGGTTCCCTCACGAGGGCCAGGGCCTCCTCGACGTCCAGGTCGTCGCTGTCCTCGGCGCTCACCCCGGTCCGGGTGCCGGGGGCGGTCATCCGGCGTCCGGCCCGGAGGGGCCCGAGCCCTTCTCTGTGTTCTCTGCGTGCTCTTCCTCCCAGCGCACCGCCAGTGCGGCGGCCTTGCGGGCGGCCTCGGCGACGGCCTCGGGGCCGCCCTTGGCCTGGGCGGCGGCATAGCCGACCAGGAAGGTGGTCAGCGGCGCGGCGGGCCGGGCCACGCCGTGCGCGGCGTCACGGGCCAGGTCGAGCAGGAGGCCGGTGTCGACGTCCAGGTCGAGGCCCAGCTCGTCCTTGACTGCGGAGATCCATTCATCCAACACGTGCCCATGCTCCCTGATACGTGCCCTGGCGCTGGCGATGTCGTCCCAGGTGTCGCAGTCGAAGGACGCGAGCGGGTCCGGAACGCGGGTGAGGTCGAGGGCGCCGGTCAGCCGGCGCAGGGGCAGGCCGGTCAGGCCGTCGGGCGCGGCGGCGAGGGTCGCGAGTGCGCGGCGCAGCGCGGCGGTGCGGTAGGCGGCGACGAGCGGCTGGTCGCGGCCGTCGGCGTCGGTGAGCAGCGCGCCGTCGGCGCCGGTGTCCCGCAGGGCGGCGAGCAGCCGCTCCAGTGTGGCCGCTTCGAGGAACGGCAGGTCGGCGGAGAGGACGACGGCGTGCTCGGCCGTGGTGTGGCGCAGGCCGGCTTCCAGCGCGGCGACCGGTCCGGCGCCGGGCGGCTCCTCGCGCGCCCAGCGCACCGGGCGGGTGGTGGACCGGGCGTCGGCCACGACGACGGTCGTGCGGGCGCCCGCGCAGGCCGCGAGCACCCGGTCGAGCAGCGCGCGCCCGCCGACCCGCAGTCCGGGCTTGTCGGCCCCGCCGAGCCGCCGGGCGGCGCCGCCGGCCAGCACCACCGCGTCGTACGGCGCGGTGGTCCCGGAAGCGGCGGGCGGGCTGTCGGTCACCCCCCGAGTATGTCCTCTCGGCCCTCTGCCTTGACCCGCGCGGGGGTCACAGAGTGCGCAGCAGCACCGCCGGCTGTTCCACGCAGTCCGCCACGTACCGCAGGAAGCCGCCTGCCGTGCCGCCGTCGCACACGCGGTGGTCGAAGGTGAGCGAGAGCTGGACGACCTGGCGCACGGCCAGTTCGCCCTCGTGCACCCAGGGCTTGGGGACGATGCGGCCGACGCCGAGCATGGCCGCCTCGGGGTGGTTGATGATCGGGGTGGAGCCGTCGACGCCGAAGACCCCGTAGTTGTTCAACGTGAAGGTCCCGCCGGTGAGTTCCCCGGGGGTCAGCTTCCCGGCCCGGGCTGCCTCGGTGAGCCGGGCGAACTCCGCGGTCAGCGCCTCGGCGTCGCGCGCGTGGGCGTCCCGGACGACCGGCACGACCAGACCGCGCTCGGTCTGTGCGGCGAACCCGAGATGCACATGATCGAGCTGGACGACCTCGCGGGCGTCGGTGTCGACGTAGGAGTTCAGCTCGGGGTACCGCGCGAGGGCGGCGGTGCAGATGCGGGCGAGCAGCGCGAGAAGGGAGATCTTCGGCGCTCCGGCGGCGTTCATCGCGGCCCGTGCGCGCATGAGTTCCGTCGCGTCGGCGTCGACCCAGCAGGTCGCGTCAGGGATCTCCCGGCGGCTGCGGGAGAGCTTGTCGGCGACGGCACCGCGGACGCCCTTGAGGGGGGTGCGGATGCCGTTGCGGACGGGGGAGATGCGGGCGGCCGGTGCCTGCACCGCGGGGGCCGTGGGCGCCTCGGCCACGGGGGCGTGGGCCGCCTGCGCCCTGAGGGCGTGCTCGACGTCCGCGCGCAGGATCAGCCCGTCCGGTCCCGAGCCTGCCAGGTGGCGCAGATCCACGCCGCCCTCGCGGGCGAGGCGACGGACCAAGGGTGAGATCACGGGCACGGGGCCTTCGGCCTGGGCTGCGGCCACGCGCACGTGGGCCGGCCCGGTGGAGACCGCCGGGGCGCCCGCCCCGGTCGCCGCGCTCGCGGTCCGCGGCAGATCCGCGCCCGTCCGCCCGCCGGCGGTATGCGGCCCCAGGGGTGCCGGCCGCACCCTGCGCCGCCGCGACGGAGCTTCCGAGGTGCCGTACCCGACCAGCACGTTGCCCGAGCCTTCGCTCTCCCCTCCGGGAGCAGGCGGGCCCACCGCCACCGTCAGCAGCGGCGCTCCCACGGGAAGTTCCGTGCCCTCCTCGCCGAAGCGGGCGGTGATCACACCGCCGTAGGGGCAGGGGACCTCGACCATCGCCTTGGCCGTCTCGACCTCCACGACCGGCTGGTCGACGGCGACGACGTCACCGACCTGCACCAGCCAGCGCACGATCTCCGCCTCGGTGAGGCCCTCGCCGAGGTCGGGGAGCTTGAACTCCAGCACCTGTGCCATCAGCCCTCGGCCTCCCACTGCAGGCGCGCCACGGCGTCCAGGATGCGGTCGACGCCGGGCAGGTGGTGCCGCTCCAGCATCGGCGGCGGGTAGGGGATGTCGAAGCCGGCCACGCGCAGCACCGGCGCCTCCAGGTGGTGGAAGCAGCGCTCGGTGATCCGGGCCGCGATCTCGCCGCCCGGCCCGCCGAACCCGGTCGATTCATGCACGACGACCGCGCGCCCGGTGCGTCGTACGGCGGCGCAGACCGTCTCGTCGTCGAACGGCACCAGGGAGCGCAGGTCGACGACCTCCAGGTCCCAGCCCTCCGCCCGGGCGGCCTCGGCGGCCTCCAGACAGACCGGCACGGAGGGGCCGTAGGTGAGGAGAGTGGCGCTGCTGCCGGGCCGTCGCACCACGGCCCGGCCGATGGGCTCGACGTCCGTGGGGTGCTCGGGGTTCCAGCTGTCCTTCGACCAGTAGAGCCGCTTGGGCTCCAGGAAGACGACCGGGTCGTCGGAGGCGATGGCCTGGCGCAGCAGCCCGTAGGCGTCGGCAACGGTGGCGGGTGTGACGACGTGGAGGCCCGGGGTGGCCATGTAGTAGGCCTCGGACGAGTCGCTGTGGTGCTCGACGCCGCCGATGCCACCGCCGTAGGGGACGCGGACGGTGATCGGCAGGGGCATCCGGCCGCGGGTGCGGTTGCGCATCCGCGAGACGTGGCTGATCAGCTGCTCGAACGCCGGGTAGGCGAACGCGTCGAACTGCATCTCCACCACCGGGCGCAGGCCGTACATGGCCATGCCGACGGCGGCGCCGAGGATGCCCGCCTCGGCCAGCGGGGTGTCGGTGCACCGGTCCTCGCCGAACTGCTTGGCGAGCCCGTCGGTGACCCGGAAGACACCGCCGAGGGTGCCGACGTCCTCGCCCATGACGTGCACGGTGGGGTCGGCGGCCATCGCGTCGCGCATCGCGCGCGTGAGGGCCTGCGCCATGGTGGCGGGCTTGACGGCGACGGTGGTCATCGCAGGTCGCCTTCCTTGTCGTCC
Source organism: Streptomyces cellostaticus (assembly GCF_001513965.1). Taxonomy (GTDB): domain Bacteria; phylum Actinomycetota; class Actinomycetes; order Streptomycetales; family Streptomycetaceae; genus Streptomyces; species Streptomyces cellostaticus. The sequence goes on from NZ_KQ948023.1 coordinate 42,039, forward strand.
TGCCCCGCCTCCAGCTCGGCGCGCAGCAGGGCGCGCTGCTCGCGCAGTTGCGCGGTGGTCTCGGCGTAGACGTGGTCGAAGAGGTCCATGGGGTTGAGTTCGGGGTCCCGGTTCATGCGCTCGCGCAGGTCGGCGGCCATCGCCTCGGCGTCCTGCCGGGCGGCCTCGATGGCGGCCTCGTCGAGCTGACCGCGCGCGGTCAGCTCGCGCTCCAGCAGCTGGATCGGGTCGTGCGCGCGCCAGGCCTCGACCTCGGCGTCGCCCCGGTAGCGGGTGGCGTCGTCGGCGTTGGTGTGGGCCTCGATGCGGTACGTCACCGCCTCCACCAGGGTCGGGCCGCCGCCGGTGCGCGCGCGGCGCACGGCGTCGCTGAGGACCTCGTGCATGGCGGCCGCGTCGTTGCCGTCGACCAGCCGGCCCGGCATGCCGTAGCCGACGGCCTTGTGGGCCAGGGAGGGCGCGGCGGTCTGCTTGGCGAGCGGGACGGAGATGGCGAAGCCGTTGTTCTGCACGAGGAAGACGACCGGTGCCTGCCAGACGGCGGCGAAGTTCAGCGCCTCGTGGAAGTCGCCCTCGCTGGTGCCGCCGTCGCCGACCATGGCGAGCGCGACCACGTCGTCGCCCTTGAGGCGGGCGGCGTGCGCGAGGCCGACGGCGTGCGGGAGCTGGGTGGCCAGCGGAGTGCTCAGGGGGGCCACCCGGTGCGCGTGCGGGTCGTAGCCGGTGTGCCAGTCGCCGCGCAGCAGGGTGAGGGCTTCGACGGGGTCCACGCCCCGGGCGACGACGGCGAGGGTGTCGCGGTAGCTGGGGAAGAGCCAGTCGCGCTCCTCCAGGGCCAGGGCGGCGGCGACCTCGCAGGCCTCCTGGCCGGTGCTGGACGGGTAGACGGCGAGGCGGCCCTGCTTGGTCAGCGCGGTGGCCTGCGTGTTGTAGCGGCGGCCGCGCACCAGCTGGGCGTGGAGCCGGCGCAGCAGGTCCGGGTCGGCCTTGGCGGCCGCCTCGGTGCCGAGGACGCGATAGGGCTCGGCGTCGGGCAGCAGCGGCGCGGGGTCCATGCGGGGCTGCCAGGCGGGCGGCGGCGATGGCCGGTACGCGCCCCGCTGCTCCATGACCGTCATGACGGCACCTCCTCGTGGGAGCGGCTACGGGAGGCGTGTCGGCTGTGACCCGCCTCACCTACCGATTGTTCGGTCGTCGGCACATTTTGGCTACAGGCCCCGTCAGGCTGTGGACAAACGGTTCTCCACAACCTGGAATGAATGCAGGACGTCCACGGCGATGAAGCGGGGGGACATGGCAGCTGAACAAATGGCCGAACGACCGCAGGACGGCGCCGCTCCGCCGGCGCGCCCGCTGGACGCCATCGACCAGGACATCCTGAAGATCCTCCAGGCGGACGGCCGCGCCTCGATACGCTCGGTCGCCGAACGCGTCCACGTCTCCCGGGCCAACGCCTACGCGCGCATCAACCGTCTCGTCGAGGACGGGGTGATCCGGGGTTTCAGCGCGCGCGTCGACCACGAGCGGGCGGGGCACGGCACGTCGGCCTACGTCACGCTGAAAATCGTCCAGAACACCTGGCGCACGGTCCGCGAGCAGCTCAGGCAGCTGCCCGGTGCCTCTCACATCGCCCTGGTGGGCGGCGACTTCGATGTCCTGCTCCTGGTGCACACGCCCGATAACAAGGCGCTGCGCGAGCTGGTACTCACCCGGCTCCAGGCGATCCCCGAGGTGCTCAGCACCCGCACGCTGCTGGTGTTCGAGGAGGAGGACCTGGAGCCGGAGACCTGACCTCAGGCCCGGCGCAGTCCCGAGAAGGCGAGGCGGGCCACCGCGTCGGCCACCTCACGGCCGCTGGCGCCGCGTGTGTCGGGCCGGTACCACTCCACGATGGAGTTGATCATTCCGAAGACCAGCCGGGTGGCCAGGCGCACCTCGACGTCGCCGCGTATGTCCCCGTCGGCGGCCGCGGCCTTCAGCAGCTCTGCGACCTGGTGGTCGAAGTCGCGGCGCCGCTCCAGCGCCCACCGTTCGGTCTCGGTGTTGCCGCGCACGCGCAGCAGCAGCGTCACGTACGGCAGCTCGGATATGAGCACCTCGACCATGCGCCGTACGACGTGTTCCAGACGGTCCGCGGCGCGCCCCACGCGCGCGTGCTCCTCGTCGAGGATCCCGAACAGTCCGTCCAGCGCCCGGCTGACGGCCCGGCGCAGCAGCTCCTCCTTGCCGCTGACGTGGTGGTAGATCGACGACTTGGAGATGCCGGCCGCCTTGGAGAGGTGCTCCATGGAGGTGCCGTCGTAGCCGCGCTGGTTGAACACCTGGACGGCCACGGAGAGCAGCGTCTCGGGGGTGTACGTGTCGCGCTTGGCAGTGGTCATGGGGTGCCCTCCCGCTTGTCGGTGGCGTACGCGTGCCGGTAGAGCGCGAGGGACGGCGCGTACCGGCCGGAGGGGTCGCGCAGGTGCAGGTCGTCCAGCAGGTCGTAGGCCCAGCCGCGGCCGAGCCTGCGGCTCCACTCGAAGGGGCCGAGCGGGTAGTTGACGCCGAGGCGCATCGCGGTGTCGATGTCCTCCTCGGTGGCCACGCCCTTGGCGACGGCGTCGTGCGCGAGGTCCACGATCCGGGCGACCGTACGGGCCACGATCATGCCGGGGGCGTCACCGATGACGCTGACGTCCTTGCCGAGCGCCTGGAAGAGGCCTGTGGCCTCGGCGAGGGTCTGCGGCGCGCTGTCCTGGGAGGCGGACAGGGCGATGCGGGTGGCCTTGCGGTAGTCGAGGGCGAGGTCGAAGTAGACGACGTCGCGGAACTCCACGGAGGTCTGGCCGTCGGCGAGGACCAGCTGGCCGCCGCTCGGCAGCACCAGCCGGGTGCCGTGGTCCTCGTCCTCCTCGCGGACCTGGATGCCCGCCTCACGGATCAGCGTGAGGAGTTCGGCCGCGGGGCCGAGGTTCCCCTCGGCGACGACGTACGCGGGCGGCTGGGCCTTCTCGGCGGTGTGCGGCTCGGGGCGCTCGGCGCCCTCGGCGTAGTCGTACCAGCCGTGCCCGGACTTGCGGCCGAGCCGCCCGGACTCGACCAGCCGGCGCTGGGCCAGCGAGGGCGTGAAGCGGACGTCCTGGAAGAAGGACTGCCACACGGAGTGGGTGACCGACTCGTTCACGTCCTGCCCGATGAGGTCGGTCAGCTCGAACGCGCCCATCCGGAAGCCGCCCGACTCGCGCAGCACCGCGTCGATGGTGGCCGGGTCGGCGGCCTGGGCCTCATAGACGGCGAGGGCCTCGGCGTAGAAGGGCCGGGCGATGCGGTTGACGATGAAGCCGGGAGTGTCCGCGCAGGCCACGGGCGTCTTGCCCCAGGTGCGGGCGGTCTCGTACGCGCGCGTGGCCGAGGTGACGTCGGTGGCGAACCCGGAGACGACCTCGACCAGCGGCAGCAGCGGGGCCGGGTTGAAGAAGTGCAGGCCCAGGAAGCGGCCGGGGTTGCGCAGGGCGCTGCCGATGGCCGTCACCGACAGGGACGAGGTGTTGGTGGCGAGCAGGCAGTCCTCGGCGACGATCTCCTCCAGCTCGCAAAAGAGCTGCTGTTTGACGTCCAGCCGCTCCAGGACGGCCTCGACGACCAGCGCGCAGTCGGCCAGCTCGGTGAGGCTGTCGGCGGGCGTCAGCCGGGCCCGGGCCGCGTCCCGGTCGGCGGCGCCGAGCCGGTCCTTCGTCACGAGCCGGTCGAGGCGGGCGCCGATCGCTGCGGCCGCCTCCTGGGCGCGCCCGGGAACGGCGTCGTAGAGCCGCACGGGGTGGCCGGCGACCAGCGCGACCTGGGCGATGCCCTGGCCCATGGTGCCGGTGCCGACGACGGCCACGGGGCTGCTGAGGTCGAGTGCTGTCATGTGCGCGATCCTCCCGCACGACGTTTTCCACAGATGCGGCGGACCCCCTTGTACCGACCGATCGTTCGGTTACTCTAGCTCTGACTGGCTGTTCCTGCCTCTGTTTCCGCCCAGGTCGAACTCGACGAAGAGTTCTCCATACGAGGAGTTGGTCCCGCATGGCCGCCCAACTGACCCCCCACGAGCTGATCGCGAAGCACCGGCCCACGCTCGACCAGGCCCTGGAGGCGATCCGCACCCGCGCGTACTGGTCCCCGCACCCCGAGCACCCCAAGGCGTACGGCGAGCACGGCAGCCTGGACGCGGGCTCGGGCAAGGCCGCCTTCGACGCCCTGCTGGGCAACCGCCTCGACCTCGCGGACCAGCCCGGCATCGACGACTGGGTCGGCGGCGAGGTCTCCCCGTACGGCATCGAGCTGGGCGTGACCTATCCGCACGTGGACGTGGACGTGCTGTTGCCCGCCATGAAGGCCGGCCGGCGCGCCTGGCGCGAGGCGGGCGCGGAGACTCGCGCGGTGGTCTGCGTGGAGATCCTCAAGCGGATCAGCGACCGGACGCACGAGTTCGCGCACGCGGTCATGCACACCAGCGGACAGGCCTTCATGATGGCGTTCCAGGCGGGCGGCCCGCACGCCCAGGACCGCGGCCTGGAGGCGGTGGCGTACGCGTACGCGGAGCAGGTCCGCACACCCGAGACGGCGGAGTGGACCAAGCCCCAGGGCAAGCGCGAACCGCTGGCGCTGACCAAGCAGTTCACGCCGGTCCCGCGCGGCATCGGCCTGGTCATCGGCTGCAACACCTTCCCGACCTGGAACGGCTACCCGGGCCTGTTCGCCTCCCTGGCGACCGGCAACGCGGTCCTGGTCAAGCCGCACCCGCGCGCGGTGCTGCCGCTCGCCCTCACCGTCCGGATCGCCCGGGACGTGCTCGCCGAGGCCGGCTTCGATCCGAACCTCGTCGCGCTGGCCGCCGAGCGCCCCGGCGAGGGCATCGCCAAGACCCTCGCCACCCGCCCCGAGATCAGGATCATCGACTACACCGGCTCGACCTCCTTCGGCGACTGGCTGGAGGCCAACGCCCGCCAGGCGCAGGTCTACACGGAGAAGGCCGGCGTCAACACGGTCATCGTGGAGTCGACCGACAACTACAAGGGCATGCTGTCCAACCTGGCCTTCTCGCTGTCCCTGTACAGCGGCCAGATGTGCACCACCCCGCAGAACCTGGTCATCCCGCGCGACGGCATCCGCACCGACGAGGGCCCCAAGACCTTCGACGAGGTGACCGCCGACCTCGCCCGCGCGGTCGACGGCCTGCTCGGCGACGACGCCCGGGCGAACGCCCTGCTGGGCGCCATCGTCAACCCGGACGTGAAGGCCCGCCTGGAGGCGGCCTCCGGCCTCGGCGAGGTCGCCCTGGCCTCCCGGGAGGTCAGCAACCCCGAGTTCCCGGACGCGGTCGTCCGCACGCCCGTGATCGTCAAGCTCGACGGCGCCAAGCCGGACGACGAGGCCGCCTACATGAGCGAGTGCTTCGGCCCCGTCTCCTTCGCCGTCGCGGTCGACTCGGTGACCGACGCGGTCGAGCTGCTGCGCCGCACGGTCCGCGAGAAGGGCGCGATGACCGTCGGCGCGTACACCACCGACGCCGACGTCGAGCAGGCGATCGAGGAGGTCTGCCTGGAGGAGGCCGCTCAGCTGTCGCTCAACCTGACCGGCGGGGTGTACGTGAACCAGACGGCCGCCTTCTCCGACTTCCACGGCTCGGGCGGCAACCCGGCGGCGAACGCGGCCCTCACCGACAGCGCGTTCGTGGCGAACCGCTTCCGGGTGGTGGAGGTCCGCCGGGAGGCCTAGGAAGCCGTGGGTGCGCCCCCGGCGGCACTCCAGTGGTACAGCGTCATGGCCACACTGGTGGCCAAGTTGTAGCTGGAGACCTGGGGGCGCATCGGCAGCGCCAGCAGGTGGTCGGCACGCGCGCGCAGGTCCGCGGACAGCCCGCTGCGCTCCGACCCGAACGCCAGCACGGCGTCGTCGGGCAGCTTGGTGCCCCGGATGTCCTCACCCTCCGGGTCGAGGGCGAACAGCGGCCCGGCGGGCAGCTCCTCGACCTCGAGCCGCTCCACGGCGGTCGCGAAGTGCAGCCCCGCCCCGCCGCGCACCACCGTGGGGTGCCAGGGGTCGAGCGTGCCCGTGGTGACCACTCCGGTCGCCCCGAACCCGGCGGCCAGCCGGATCACGGCTCCGGCGTTGCCGAGGTTGCGCGGGTGGTCGAGGACCACGACGGGCGCGGTGCGCGGCGTGTGGGCGAGGGCCCGCAGATTGGCCTCGCGGGACGGCCGTACGGCCAGGGCGGCCACCCCCGTCGGATGGGGCCGCGGCACGAGCGAGGCGTACGTCTCCTCGGGCACCTCCGTCAGGAGCGCGTCCAGCGTGTCCCTGACGTCCCCGGCCAGCTCGGCGGCGAGGGCGAGCGCCGCCCGCCGGTCGGTGGTGACCGCCACCGGGACCTCGGCACCGAAGCGCAGCGCGTGCTTGAGGGCGTGGAAGCCGTCGAGCAGCACGGCGCCCCCGGCACGCTCGCGCCAGCGGGTCACGGGGTCGGTCATGCGGTGAACCCTACGCGGCCGGGGCGGCTCTCCTCCGCAGAGCGCGGTGGCGGCAGCGTACGGTCGCCGTCGCCGCGCCGGACCAGCTGTCCACGCGCGCGTGCCGCCCAGCCGCCGAGCAGCAGCAGGAAGGCCGTGGGCAGGAAGACCGCGTCCGCGGTGATCATCGCCAGCGAGAAGAACGGCAGCCCGAGGACGACCGCGATCACGGCGTGCTCGGTCATCATCAGCACCAGCAGGACGTTCTTGACCCGCCGGTTGAACAGCGTGAACGGGAAGGCCACCTGCACCATGACCGTCCCGTAGGTCACGATCATCATGATCGTGCCGCTGGAGGACATCAGGTCGGCGAGTGCGGGCCAGGGCGAGAAGTAGTCCAGGTGGAGCGGGTAGTAGACGGCGGTGCCGTCCTGCCAGCGCGAGCCCTGGATCTTGTACCAGCCGGCCGTGGCGTAGATCAGGCAGGCCTCCGCCATGATCACGAACAGAGCGCCGTTGTGCAGGACGTTGGCGATCACGTCCAGCAGGATCCACGGCTCCTGCGACTTCGCCCGGCGCTGCACCGCCCCCCACAGGCCGAGCACGGCCCACACCGTCCACAACAGCGCGGGCACCAGCCAGCCGTTGTCGAACCGGCCCGCCAGCGTCACACCGCCGAGCGCGAGGCCGAGCACCGCCCACAGCACCGGTCCGAGCCGGTCGGCACGGACCCGCTCCCCACGCGCGCGTGCCGCCTCGACACGGGCCGCCCGCCGCGCGTCGAGGGACCACACCTGACCGCAGCGCGTGAACACCAGGTAGAAGGACATCAGGTGCAGGACGTTGTCGCCGCCGTCCCCCACGAAGACGCTGCGGTTCTGCAGCGACAGCACGCCCACCATGAACAGCACGGAGGCGGTCCGGGTGCGCCAGCCGAGCAGCAGCGCCGCGCTGGAGAGGATCGCCAGCAGGTAGAAGCCCTCGAACCAGCCCTGTCCGGCGGACCACATCAGGGCCGTGAAGGCGTGGTTGTCGGAGGTCAGCTGCTGGGCCAGATCCCAGCTCCACGGGCCGTCGGGGCCGTACAGCTCCTGGCGGTGGGGGAACTCGCGCAGCAGGAAGAGCAGCCAGGTCGCCGCGAAGCCGATGCGGATCACGGCACTCTGGTACGGGCCGAGCGCCGACTCGGTGACGCGGGCGATGCCGCGCGACAGGGTCAGGGACAGACGGTTCACCGCACACCTCCCGCGGCCTCGTCGGCCGACACCGTCCACCAGGGCAGCAGACGGTAGACGGGCTTGTCGGAGATCTTCTCGCTGCTCCACTTGGGCGGCTGCACATTGGTGGTGCTGGAGCGGACCTGCACGCGCTGGATGACGCCCTCCCGGCTGATCGCGTCCTCCCGGTACAGGCGCATCACGACGACCCGGCGCACGTACTGCTCGGAGAGCGCACCGCGCATGCCCACGGGCCGGTTGTCGGCGCCGTGCGTGGCGGCGAAGAAGTCCCAGGCACGGCGCAGCTCGTTCTGCTGGGTGTGGCTGGGCAGCAGACTGCCGTCGATGGCGGCGCCGTCCCGGGCGGAGAGGTCGTTCCAGCCGGTGGTCCGCATGCTGCCGTCCTTCATCCGTACCTCGGCGCGCACCTGGACGGCGATGTTCTGCTGGAGCGGGTTCGGGGCGAACAGCTTCCAGTTCTGCTCGAACTCCGGGTACACCCACTGCTCGATCGCCTTGCCGTGCTGCTTGGTCACCGTGTTCGCCGGCGCGAGGCTCAGGAACACCATGCCCAGATGGACACAGGCGGCGACGGCGACCACCGCAAGCGCTACAGCCGCACCGACCTGGTAGCGGGGCGAGAGGCCCGCGACACCGGTTCGGGGTGCCGGGGGGAGAGGCGGGGAGCCGTCAGGGCCGCCGGAGCCCTCGGGGGTGAAGGGGCCGTCCGGATCGCCGGAGTCGTCCCGGGCGTGGGGACCGTCGGGATCGGCGGAGCCCTCCCGGGCAGGGGAACCCTCGCGGTCCCCCGGGTCCTGCGGGCGACGCGCCCCGGTCGACCCGTCCGGCCCGTGCCGGGCCTGCGAGTCCTCGTCGTACGCGTCCATTGCGCCCCGTCCCCCGCTTCCGCTCCGTCGTCCGGCCACCGTCACAGGCGCCTCGTTCTTCCCGAGCGCCACTCCTCGACACTCGCACGGAACGGTACTCAGCCCCGGCCTCTCGGCGCAGCCCCGGGTACGGCCCGGGCCAGTGGCCCTCACCACGCCGCGCCGCCCGCACCACGGTTTTCCACAGGCTGACCGCAGGGTTTTCCACAGCGGTTGACACCCGCAGCGGCCCGGCACACCATTGATGACGCACGGACCGAACGATCGGTCGGGAGTGTGTTCAAGGAGAGCCCGAGGTCAGGGGGACCGCATGGCCACAGCAGCCGCGCACCGCACGGCCCGCACAAAGGCGGACGGCGCACCGGACACCGCCGTCGACACGGCGGCGTACCAGCACGCCTTCGACACGGCCGTGGCCGCCGACGAACGCATCGAGCCACGCGACTGGATGCCCGACGCCTACCGCGCGACGCTGGTCCGGCAGATCGCCCAGCACGCGCACTCCGAGATCATCGGCATGCAGCCGGAGGCCAACTGGATCACCCGCGCGCCCAGCCTGCGCCGCAAGGCGATCCTGATGGCCAAGGTCCAGGACGAGGCCGGCCACGGCCTGTACCTGTACAGCGCAGCCGAAACCCTCGGCACCGGCCGCGACGAGCTGCTCGACAAGCTGCACAGCGGCCGCCAGAAGTACTCCTCGATCTTCAACTACCCGACGCTGACCTGGGCCGACGTCGGCGCGATCGGCTGGCTGGTGGACGGCGCCGCAATCACCAACCAGGTCCCCCTGTGCCGCTGCTCCTACGGCCCCTACGCGCGCGCAATGGTGCGGATCTGCAAAGAGGAGTCCTTCCACCAGCGCCAGGGCTACGAACTGCTGCTGGCCCTCAGCAACGGCACCCCGGAGCAGCACGCGATGGCCCAGGACGCGGTGAACCGCTGGTGGTGGCCCTCGCTGATGATGTTCGGCCCGCCGGACGACGAGTCCCAGCACTCCGCGCAGTCGATGGAGTGGAAGATCAAGCGCCACTCGAACGACGAGCTGCGCCAGCGCTTCGTCGACATCTGCGTCCCCCAGGCCGAGTCCCTGGGCCTGACCCTCCCCGACCCGGACCTGCAGTGGAACGAGGAGCAGGGACACCACGACTTCGGCGCGATCGACTGGACGGAGTTCTGGGAGGTCCTCAAGGGCAACGGCCCGTGCAACGAGCAGCGGATCACCCAGCGCAGGCGCGCACACGACGAGGGCGCATGGGTACGGGAGGCGGCCGCGGCATACGCGGCCAAGCACACCGGCACCACCGGTGGGACGGGAGAAACACGAGCATGACGAACACCGACTGGCCCCTGTGGGAGGTCTTCGTGCGCTCCCGCCGCGGCCTCTCCCACACCCACGCCGGCAGCCTGCACGCACCGGACGCGGAACTGGCCCTGCGCAACGCCCGCGACCTGTACACCCGGCGCGGCGAAGGCGTCTCGATCTGGGTCGTCCCGGCCACCGCGATCACCGCCTCCTCACCGGACGAGAAGGACCCCTTCTTCGAACCGGCCGCCGACAAGCCCTACCGGCACCCGACCTTCTACGAGATCCCGGAAGGGGTGAAGCACCTGTGACCGCGACCGCCCCCGCGACCGCCGCGCTCGCCCTCGGCGACGACGCCCTGGTGCTCTCCCACCGCCTGGGCGAGTGGGCCGGGCACGCTCCCGTCCTGGAGGAGGAGGTCGCCCTCGCCAACATCGCCCTCGACCTGCTCGGCCAGGCCCGCGTCCTGCTGTCGATGGCCGGCGACGAGGACGAGCTGGCATACCTGCGCGAGGAGCGGGCCTTCCGCAACCTCCAGCTGGTCGAGCAGCCGAACGGCGACTTCGCCCACACCATCGCCCGCCAGCTGTACTTCTCCACCTACCAGCAGCTGCTGTACACCGAACTGGCTGCGGGCGACGGCCCGTTCGCACCACTGGCCGCGAAGGCCGTCAAGGAAGTCGCCTACCACCGCGACCATGCCGAGCAGTGGACGCTGCGGCTCGGCGACGGAACCGAGCTCAGCCAGGAGCGGATGCAGCAGGCGTGCGACGCGCTGTGGCGGTTCACCGGCGAGATGTTCCAGCCGGTGGAGGGCCTGGACGCCGACTGGGCGGACATGGAGACCCGTTGGCTGGAGTCCATGACGGACGTCCTCGGCCGCGCCACCCTGACCGTGCCCGAGGGACCACGCTCGGGCGCCTGGTCGGCGGGCGCCGGCCGGCAGGGCCTGCACACCGAGCCGTTCGGGCGGATGCTCGCCGAGATGCAGCACCTGCACCGCAGCCACCCGGGCGCGTCATGGTGACGGCCACCGCCCTGGAGGCGGAGCTGCTGGAGCTGGCCGGCTCGGTGCCCGACCCCGAACTGCCCGTGCTCACACTCCAGGAGCTGGGCGTCCTGCGCGCGGTACACGCCAGCGGCCCCGACACGGTCGAGGTCGACCTGACCCCGACCTACACCGGCTGCCCCGCCATCGAGGCGATGAGCACGGACATCGAGCGGGTGCTCCGCGCCCACGGCATGCGCGAGGTCACCGTCCGCACGGTGCTCAGCCCCGCCTGGTCGACCGACGACATCACCGCCGAAGGCCGCCGCAAACTCCAGGAGTTCGGCATCGCTCCCCCACGCGAGCGTCACGACACAGGGCCCATACCCCTGACCCTGGGGGCGACCCGCACGCTCGCCGAGGACACCGACCCGGTCCGCTGCCCGCACTGCGGATCCGCGGACACCGAGCTGCTGAGCCGGTTCTCCTCCACCGCGTGCAAGGCGCTGCGCCGCTGCCTGTCCTGCCGTGAACCGTTCGACCACTTCAAGGAGTTGTGATGGCACGCTTCCACCCGCTCCCGGTGGCCGCGGTCGACCGGCTCACCGACGACTCCGTCGCGCTCACCTTCACCGTCCCGCCCGAGCTGCGCGAGGAGTACCGGCACTCGCCCGGCCAGCACCTCGCCCTGCGGCGGCTCGCGGACGGCACCGAGATACGGCGGACCTACTCGATCTGCTCCCCGGCCCCCGACCCGGCCGGCGAGGGCCCGGGCACCCTGCGGGTGGGAGTGCGGCTGGTCGAGGGCGGAGCCTTCTCCACGTACGCGCTGAAGGAGATCACCGTCGGCGACGAGCTGGAGGTGATGACCCCGGCCGGACGCTTCACCCTCGAACCGGCACCGGGTCTGTACGCGGCGATCGTCGGCGGCAGCGGCATCACCCCGGTCCTGTCGATCGCCTCCACCCTGCTGGCGCGGGAGCCCGAGGCCCGGTTCTGCCTGATACGCAGCGACCGTACGGCCGCCTCGACGATGTTCCTGGAGGAGGTCGCCGACCTGAAGGACCGCTACCCGCAGCGGTTGCAGCTGGTGACCGTGCTCTCCCGCGAGGAGCAGCAGGCGGGGCTGCCGTCCGGGCGGCTCGACCGGGAGCGGCTCACAGCCCTGCTGCCCGCGCTGCTGCCGGTGGACCAAGTGGCGGGATGGTTCCTGTGCGGGCCGCTGGGGCTGGTCCAGGGCGCGGAGAAGGCCCTGCGCGAGCTGGGCGTGAACCGGGCCCACATCCACGAGGAGATCTTCCACGTGGACGCGGGTGCGGCCCCTGCCACCGCCGTCCCGGCGCCGGCGCACAGCACCGTCACCGCCCGGCTCGACGGGCGCGGCGGCACCTGGCCGGTACAGGACGGCGAGTCCCTGCTGGAGACGGTGCTGCGTAACCGGCCCGACGCGCCCTACGCCTGCAAGGGCGGAGTGTGCGGCACCTGCCGGGCCTTCCTGGTCGCGGGCGAGGTGCGCATGGACCGCAACTTCGCGCTGGAGGCGGAGGAGACCGAGGCCGGGTATGTGCTGGCCTGCCAGTCACATCCGGTGACGGAGAAGGTGGAGCTGGACTTCGACCGCTGAGGCTTGCCTCGGTGGCGGGCGGGGTGGGGCTGGGGGGAGGGGAGGGAGGGGGGAGGGGACCCCCAGAGGCGATCTCGAGAAGCGCCCCCGAAGACACCACCCCCTCCTCCCCGTTCCCTTCTCCTAGAACCTGTTCTATCTTGACGGCCCGTCAGACGAACGCCTGACGAACCGCCCGACGAACCGTCGAGCGACCCGTCGGGCAACCGAACCCCGGAAGGACAGGCCGTGGACTTCACCTTCACCGAGGAGCAGTTGGCGGCGGCCGAGGCGGCACGGGGGGTGTTCGCCGGGGTGGCGCCGGACGCGGTGCCGAGTCCGGCACTCACCACCGGCGCCGTGGCCGAGGGCTTCGACCGGGAGCTGTGGTCCCGGCTGGCCGGCGCGGACCTGATCGGCCTGCTGCTGGACGAGCGGTACGGCGGGGCCGGCCTGGACGCCATCGCGCTGTGCCTGGTGCTGCGCGAGTGCGCGAAGGTGCTCGCCCGGGTGCCGCTGCTGGAGCACAGCGCGGCCGCGGCGACCGTACAGGCCTACGGCGGCAAGGAACTGGGCGAGCGGTTCCTGGCCCGGGCGGGGCGGGGCGAGCCGGTGCTGACCGTCGCCGCGCACGGCCGGACCGGTCACGACGCGGCAGAACTCGCCGTCACCGCACGGCGGGACGGGCAGGCATGGGTGCTGGACGGGGTGCAGACGGCGGTGCCGTGGGCGTACGACGCGGACTTCGTCCTCGTCCCCGCGCACACCGGCGCCTCCCGGGCCGTGCTCGCGCTGGTGCCGCGCGAGCAGGAGGGGCTGGTGCTCGCCGAGCAGGTCTCCACCAGTGGGGAGCGGCTGGCCGAGCTGCGCCTGCACTCCGCGCGGATCGCGGCGGGCGACGTCATCGAGGCCGAGGGCGCCTGGGAGTGGCTGCGTGCGCTGCTGGCCACCGGCACCTGTGCGCTGGCGCTCGGCCTGGGCGAGCGCGTCCTGAGGATGACCGGCGAGTACACCGGCAAGCGGGAGCAGTTCGGGTACCCGATCGCGACCTTCCAGGCGGTCGCCGTCCAGGCCGCGGACCGGTACATCGATCTGCGCGCCATGGAGGCCACTCTCTGGCAGGCGGCCTGGCGGATCGCCTCGGGCGCACCGGGGGCGCTGCCCGCCGCGGGTGATGTCGCCGTGGCGAAGATCTGGGCCGCGGAGGGCGTGCGTCGCGTCGTGCAGACGGCCCAGCATCTGCACGGCGGGTTCGGCGCGGACACCGACTATCCGCTGCACCGCTACCACGCCTGGGCCAAGCACCTGGAGCTGGCGCTCGGCCCGGCGGCGGCGTACGAGGAGACGCTCGGGGATCTGCTGGCGGCGTACCCGCTCAGCTGACCGCGCCCCCGGCGGGGCTAGACGATCGCGCCCGGCGCCCCGGCGTCGGTGACCACTGGCCGGCCTGCGGCCTCCCAGGCCTGCATGCCGCCGGCCACGTTCGCGGCGTCGATGCCCTGCTGGGCCAGGTACATCGTGACCTGGGCCGAGCGGCCGCCGGAGCGGCAGATCACGTTGACCCGGCCGTCCTGCGGGGCGGCCTCGGTCAGCTCGCCGTACCGGGCCACGAACTCGCTCATGGGGATGTGCAGCGCCGCTGCAGCGTGACCCGCCTCCCACTCGTCGTCCTCGCGGACGTCCAGCAGGAAGTCGTCGTCCTTGAGGTCCGCGACCTCGACCGTGGGCACACCAGATCCGAATTGCATGTCTCCGACGCTACCTGACAGGCGGCCTGGTTCACCCGTGCCCGAGCAGGCCCGCCAGCTCGGCCTCCCGCTGCTCGATGTCGGCGCGCAGCCGGCCGGCGATCTCTTCGAGCAGGGCGTCGGGGTCGTCCGGGGCCAGGCGCAGCATGCCGGCGATCGCGCCCTCCTCCAGTTCGCGGGCGACCAGCGTGAGCAGTTCCTTGCGCTGGGCGAGCCATTCGAGGCGGGCGTAGAGCTCCTCGGCGGGGCTCGGGCGCCGCTCGGGCGGGACCGGGCCCGCCGCCCATTCCTCGGCCAGTTCCTTGAGCAGTGTCTCGTCGCCGCGGGCGTAGGCCGCGTTGACCCGGGTGATGAACTCCTCGCGGCGCCGGCGCTCGTCCTCCTCCTGTGCGAGGTCGGGGTGCGCTTTTCGGGCCAGCTCGCGGTAGAGCCTGCGGGCCTCGTCGCTGGGCCGCACCCGCTCGGGGGGCCGTACCGCCTGGTCGGTGAGCATTGCGGCGGACTCCGGGAACAGGCCGTTCCCGTCCATCCAGCCGTGCAGCAGCTCCTCGACGCCGGGGATCGGCAGCACGCGGGCGCGGGCCTCCTCGGCGCGGCGGATGTCCTCGGGGTCGCCGGTGCGGGCGGCCTGCGCCTCGGCGATCTGCGCGTCCAGTTCTTCGATGCGGGCGTAGAGCGGGCCGAGCTTCTGCTCGTGCAGCCGGGAGAAGTTCTCGACCTCGACCCGGAACGTCTCCACGGCGATCTCGTACTCGATCAACGCCTGCTCGGCGGCCCGTACGGCCTGCTCCAGCCGTTCCTCGGGCCGCGGTGCCTGGGACTGATCGGCTTCCGGGGTCGTCACGCGACCAGCGTAGGCCACGGCGGGTACCCGGCGCCCGGGGCGGCCCGGCTCAGCCGGCCGGCCGCGCGTCCGGGCAGTCGGCGGGTATCCACTCGGCCTCCAGGTCCCGGCAGGCGACCACGAGGGTGCCGGGCCGGCAGGCCAGCTCGTGGGTGCAGCCGCCGGGGTGCGGAAGGATCTCGTCGAGGATCACGTCGCCGAGGGAGGCCGGATCGCAGACGTCCAGGACGTCCGACTGGAAACGGGAGACGCCCGTGTAGCGGACGAGCAGGTCCTCGTCGTGCTTGAAGCAGTTGTGCCTGAAGCGGATCTCGAGGTCACCGTCGCCGGTGCGGCGCACCTGCTCGGGCTGGAGGTCCTTCACGCACCGTTTGCCGCCGAAGTCGTAGTGTCCGGGGTCGGTGGCGAACGCGCGGGCGCCCGGCGGCAGTTCGGCTGCGAGTCCGGGCAGCCGGTCGAGGTAGGGCCGGGGGTCGATGAACCCCGATTCCTCGCCTTCGCCGCCGGTCAGTTCGACGTACTTCACCTCAGCACCGCCTCTGCCCTCGCCCTGCCGGCACCCGCCCTCACACCCCCGTCTCGGCCGCGATCCGGCCCGACCGCACCCCCGCCACCAGGTGCGCGTGGTCCGCCTCGGTGCGGTCGGCGTAGGCGAGGGCGAAGCCGGCTATCGCCTCGTCCAGCTCCTCGCTCTTGCCGCAGTAGCCGGCGAGCAGGCGCGGGTCCGCGCTGTGGGTGTGGGCGCGGGCCAGCAGGGCGCCGGTCATGCGGCCGTAGTCGTCGATCTGGTCGGCGGCGAGCGCGGCCGGGTCGACGCTGCCCTTGCGGTTGCGGAACTGGCGCACCTGGAACGGCCGCCCGTCGACCGTCGTCCAGCCCAGCAGGATGTCGCTGACCACCTGCATCCGCTTCTGGCCGAGGACCACCCGCTGTCCCTCGTGCGCCACCGGCGGTGCCTCGAACCCGGCCGTGGCCAGGTGCGGGACCAGCGCGGACGGGCGGGCCTCCTTCACCTGGAGCACCAGGGGCTGCCCGCGGTGGTCGAGGAGCAGCACGACGTACGACCGTGTGCCCACGCTGCCCGTGCCGACGACCCGGAAGGCCACGTCATGCACGGCGTGCCGGGACAGCAGGGGCAGCCGGTCCTCGGAGAGCGTCGCCACGTACGGCTCCAGGGAGGCGGCCACGGCGGCTGCCTCGGCGTCCGGTATCCGGCGCAGCACCGGCGGCGCGTCGACGAAGCGCCGTCCGCCGCCCGCCGCCTCCTCGGTGGACTTCGCCGCGAACCGGCCGCTGGTGTTGGCGCGGGCCTTCTCCGAGACCCGTTCCAGCGTGCCGAGCAGGTCGTGGGCGTCGGTGTGGGAGACCAGTTCCTCGTCCGCGATGGCGTTCCAGGCGTCCAGCACCGACAGCTTGGCCAGCAGCCGCATGGTGCGCCGGTAGGCGCCGGCCGCGTCCTGGGCGGCCTTGCGGCAGGTGTCCTCGTCGGCGCCCGCCTCCCGCCCGGCCAGCACCAGCGAGGCTGCGAGCCGCTTGAGGTCCCACTCCCAGGGGCCGTGCACCGTCTCGTCGAAGTCGTTGAGGTCGATGACGAGGCCGCCGCGGGGGTCGCCGTACAGACCGAAGTTGGCCGCGTGCGCGTCGCCGCACAGCTGGGTGCCGATCCTGGTCATGGGGGTGCGCGCCAGGTCGTACGCCATGAGCCCGGCCGAACCGCGCAGGAAGGCGAAGGGGGTGGCGGCCATCCGGCCGACCCGTATCGGTGTCAGCTCGGGGATGCGGCCGGCGTTGGACTCCTCCACCGCGCTGATCGCGTCGGGGCGGGAGCCGTCCAGGTCGAGGGTGCTGTGCGCACTGCGCGGCACGCTGGTCCTGAGTGCCTTGCCCTCTTCCTTGGGCGAGCCCGGCGGCGGCCAGTGGGCGAACCCGCGCACCCGGGGCAGTCTGGGCGCCACCGCCTGCTCCGCCGCTTCCACACCAGCCTCGGTCACCGCGACCGCCTCCCCCGAACACCCGCTCGCACGAAGATCGACTCGAACATCGACTCGTGCAGACGGTACAGCCGGTGCCGGAAGGACGTCATACCCTGTGGACAACTCGGCATCTGTGGAAAACTCCACGCCGCGGGACCGCGTGGCCGCAGCCTCACGCCCGCAGAAACGCAAGCACCGCCGGAGCGTCTCCTCGGCAGGCGGCAGGCGGCAGGCGGCAGGCGGCAGGCGGCAGGCGGCAGGTCGAGCTTGGTCAGGATGTTCCCGATGTGCTTGCCGACGGCCGCCTCGGAGACCACCAGTTGGCGGGCGATGGCCGCGTTCGACCTGCCCTCAGGGACCGGCGCCGGCACCTCCCGCTCGCGCGGGGTGAGCCGCTCCAGCGGGTCGCGGCGGCAGCGCAGCAACTGCCGTACGTCTTCGGGGTCGTCGACCGTGCCGCCGGAGGCGACCTCGTCCAGCGCGGCCATGAACTCCTCGACCTGGCCGACCCGGTCCTTGAGCAGACAGCCGACGCCGGTGCCGTCGCCGGAGTCCAGTAGGTCGGAGGCGTGGGCGCGCTGCACGTACTGGCTGAGGAGCAGCACGCGCAGTGGGGGCCGGCGGACGGCGGCGTGCGGCGGCCACCTGGTGCCCGATCCGGCCGAGCAGCCCGGTCAGGCCCGCCCGCAGCGGCACGCTGTCCTCGGCAAGGACTACGCGGAGCGTCCGGCCTGATCCCGGGGCTGGCCAGGCCGGCAAGGGAACTCCACACACAGCAGGGTCGGTCCGCCCACCGGGCTGGACAGGGAGGGTGTGCCATCGAGCACCGACACCTGGTCGGCGAGCCCGGTGAGCGCGGCGAGCCCGCTGTCCGCACCGGCCCGCGCACCGCTCGGCCGGAGATCGGCGGCACCGTCGCCGCCTGCACGGTGCTCGCCGTGACCGCCGCCACCGTCCCGGCCGCACGCGCGCTGCGCCGCCGTATCCCCTGAGACCTTCCTCACAAAAGAGACATGCCAAAACGACTACGGGCCCATCGTCTTCACGATGGGCCCGTAGCCTCTGTGTGCGCGAGGGGGGAGTTGAACCCCCACGCCCTTGCGGGCACTGGAACCTGAATCCAGCGCGTCTGCCTATTCCGCCACCCGCGCATTGGGTGTGTCTTCCGGCTTCGGCCCTTTCGGGCTGGCCCCTTCCGACATCCAGAACATTAGCACGTCGTACGGGGTGGGTTCACATCCCTTACCGGCCGCCGGGGGCCCCACGCCTACCCACCCACGTATCAGCCAGTCCCTGTTCACGTATCAACCTCGTACCGGTCCCGCTCATCTCCCCAGGAGGCGGACCGGGTCCACAGCCAGGTGCGGGACACTGGTCTTCGACCGCCTCTACGATCCATGCCAGGAAGAGTTCGAAGGGGAGCCGCTGGGGGAACCGGCTGATTGCCGGGCGCGTAGATACGATCAGTAAGCAGTACCAGGCAAGACAGCGGCACAGAGCAGGGCAAGACACAGCGGCAGCGATGGAGGAGGTGCCCCATGGGAGTCCTGAAGAAGTTCGAGCAGCGTCTCGAAGGTCTGGTCAACGGCACCTTCGCCAAGGTCTTCAAGTCCGAGGTCCAGCCGGTCGAGATCGCCGGTGCACTCCAGCGGGAGTGCGACAACAACGCCACCATCTGGAACCGCGACCGCACCGTGGTCCCCAACGACTTCATCGTGGAGCTGAGCACCCCGGACTTCGAGCGGCTCAGCCCCTACTCCGGGCAGCTCGGCGACGAGCTGGCCGGCATGGTGCGCGACTACGCCAAGCAGCAGCGCTACACCTTCATGGGCCCGATCAAGGTCAACCTGGAGAAGGCGGACGACCTCGACACCGGTCTGTACCGGGTGCGCTCGCGCACCCTCGCCTCCTCCGCCGACCAGCAGGGCGCCGCCCCCGCGGCACCGTCCGGCCGGCCCGGCCAGGGCGCCCCCGGCGGCTACGGCTACCCGCCCGCCGCTCCCGCAGGAGCGCCCCCGATGCCTTCCGCGCCGCCGCCCGGCGCCCGCCCCGGCTACCCGCAGCCCGCCGCCCAGCGGCCTGCTGCCGCCCCGGCGAGCGGCGGACGCACCCGCTACTGGATCGAGATCAACGGCACCCGCCACCAGATCTCCCGCCCGACGCTGGTGCTGGGCCGCAGCACCGACGCCGACGTGCGGATCGACGACCCCGGCGTCTCGCGCCGGCACTGCGAGATCCGGACCGGAACGCCCTCGACGATCCAGGATCTCGGCTCCACCAACGGCATCGTGGTGGACGGGCAGCACACCACCCGCGCTACGCTCCGCGACGGCTCGCGGATCGTCGTGGGCAGCAGCACCATCATTTACCGGCAAGCCGAAGGGTGAAGCGGGGGCAATGTCAGAGCTGACCCTCACGGTCATGCGGCTGGGTTTCCTGGCCGTACTGTGGCTGTTCGTGATCGTGGCCGTGCAGGTCATCCGGAGCGACCTGTTCGGTACGCGCGTCACCCAGCGCGGATCGCGTAGGGAGGCCGCGCGCCCGCAGCAGGCGGCCCGGCAGCAGCCCGCGCCGCCGCAGCAGCGCGGCCAGCAGGGCGGTGGCGGCCGGCGCGGCCGTAACGCCCCCACCAAACTGGTCGTGACCGAAGGCACACTGACCGGTACCACCGTCGCGCTGCAGGGCCAGACCATCTCCCTGGGCCGGGCGCACGACTCCACGATCGTGCTGGACGACGACTACGCCTCCAGTCGCCATGCCAGGATCTACCCGGACCGCGACGGCCAGTGGATCGTCGAGGATCTCGGCTCCACCAACGGCACCTACCTGGACCGTTCCCGGCTGACGACTCCCACACCGATCCCGCTGGGCGCGCCGATCCGCATCGGCAAGACCGTCATCGAGCTGCGGAAGTAGTACGACAATGAGCGAGCGGAGCGAGCACGCAGCGGCAGGCCGCACCCCGGTCTCCGGCGCGCTCCCGACCGGAGGGTGGGCAGTGTGGCTCGACACGACCGGCTGTACCCGGAACCGACGGGCGAGGTGCGCATGAGTCTGTCACTGCGCTTCGCCGCCGGATCGCACAAAGGCATGATCCGGGAAGGCAACGAGGACTCCGGTTACGCCGGTCCGCGCCTGCTCGCCATCGCCGACGGCATGGGCGGCCAGGCGGCCGGCGAGGTCGCCTCCTCCGAGGTCATCTCCACCCTGGTCACGCTCGACGACGACGTGCCCGGCTCCGACATCCTCACCTCCCTCGGCACCGCCGTGCAGCGCGCCAACGACCAGCTGCGCGCGATGGTGGAAGAGGACCCGCAGCTGGAGGGCATGGGCACCACCCTCACCGCCCTGCTGTGGACCGGCCAGCGGCTCGGTCTCGTGCACGTCGGCGACTCGCGCGCCTATCTGCTCCGTGACGGCGTGCTCACGCAGATCACCCAGGACCACACCTGGGTGCAGCGGCTCGTCGACGAGGGCCGGATCACCGAGGAAGAGGCCACCACCCACCCGCAGCGCTCCCTGCTGATGCGCGCCCTCGGCAGCGGCGACCACGTCGAGCCCGACCTGTCCATCCGCGAGGTGCGGGCTGGCGACCGCTATCTGATCTGCTCCGACGGTCTGTCCGCCGTCGTCTCCCACCAGACGATCGAGGAGACCCTCGCCAGCTACCAGGGCCCGCAGGAGACCGTGCAGGAGCTGATCCAGCTCGCGCTGCGCGGCGGCGGCCCCGACAACATCACGGTGATCGTCGCCGACGTCCTCGACCTGGACACCGGTGACACCCTCGCCGCACAGCTGTCCGACACCCCGGTCGTGGTCGGCGCCGTCGCCGAGAACCAGCACCATCTGCACGACAACGGCATCATGCAGACCCCGGCCGGCCGCGCCTCCCACCTCGGCCGCCAGGGCCACCGGGCCGGCGGCGGCGAGTTCGGCCCGCCCGGCTCCGGCGACACCACCGGCTACGTCCCCGCCGGCAGCTTCGGCGACTACACCGACGACGACTTCGTCAAGCCGCGCAAGAACCGCGCGTGGCTGAAGAGATCGCTGTACGGCGGCCTCGCCCTGGCGGTGATCGGCGGCGGCCTGTACGGCGGTTACCGCTGGACGCAGACGCAGTACTACGTCGGCGCCAGCGGCGAGCACGTCGCGCTGTACCGCGGCATCAGCCAGGACCTGGCCTGGGTGTCGCTGTCGAAGGTGGAGAAGGACCACCCCGAGATCGAACTCAAGTACCTGCCGCCCTACCAGCAGAAGCAGGTCAAGAACACGATCGCCGCAGGTGGTCTGCAGCAGGCCCAGACGAAGATCGAGGCACTGGCCCTGCAGGCTTCGGCGTGCAGGAAGCAGGCGGAGCGCACGGCCGCCGAGAGCCAGAAGAACGCCAAGACGGGCCAGGGCGAGGCCGGAGGGACCACGGGAACCACCCGCGCCTCCTTCACGTCCAAGGCATCACCGACGCCCAACCCGTCGGGCTCGGCGTCCTCTTCGACGTCCCCCTCGAAGCCGTCGAAGCCCTCGACCCCGTCCACGACCGCCACGCCCCACCCCGGCCCGAGCCTCTCCGAGAATGAGCAGAAGGTCGTCGATCAGTGCGGCAAGCAGTAGGCAAGCCGTGAGAGGCCCTGTCACACGATGAGCAGTACTACGAATTCGACGCACCACACGTCCACGATCGGCGCGATCGGCGCGCCGAGCCGCCGCAACACCGAGCTGGCCCTGCTGGTCTTCGCCGTGGTCATCCCGGTGTTCGCCTACGCCAACGTGGGCCTGGCCATCAACGACCAGGTGCCCGCGGGCCTGCTGAGCTACGGCCTGGGCCTCGGTCTGATGGCCGGCGTCGGCCATCTCGGCGTGCGGAAGTTCGCCCCGTACGCCGACCCGCTGCTGCTGCCGCTGGCCACCCTGCTCAACGGGCTCGGGCTCGTCATCATCTACCGCCTCGACCAGTCGAAGCTGCTCCAGTCGCTGCCCAACTTCGCCCCGGCCGCGCCCCGACAGCTGCTGTACACCGCGCTGGGCATCGCCATGTTCGTCGCCGTGCTGATCTTCCTCAAGGACCACCGCGTCCTGCAGCGCTACACGTACATCTCCATGTTCGCCGCCCTGGTCCTGCTCCTGCTGCCGCTGGTGCCGGGCCTCGGCGCCGACGTTTTCGGCGCCAAGATCTGGATCCGGGTCCCCGGCCTGGGCACGCTCCAGCCCGGAGAGTTCGCGAAGATCGTCCTCGCCGTCTTCTTCGCCGGCTACCTGATGGTGAAGCGCGACGCACTCGCCCTCGCCAGCCGCCGCTTCATGGGCCTCTACCTGCCGCGCGGCCGCGACCTCGGCCCCATTCTGGTCGTCTGGGCGATCTCGATCCTGATCCTGGTCTTCGAGACCGACCTCGGTACGTCGCTGCTGTTCTTCGGCATGTTCGTGATCATGCTGTACGTCGCCACCGAGCGGACCAGCTGGATCGTCTTCGGTCTGCTGATGTCCGCGGTCGGCGCCGTCGGTGTGGCGAGCTTCGAGCCGCACATCCAGACCCGTGTGCAGGCCTGGCTCAACCCGATGCGCGAGTACAAGCTCAGCCGCCAGATCACCCACGACGGCATCCTCCACTCCGACCAGCTGCAGCAGGCCCTGTGGGCCTTCGGCTCCGGCGGCACCCTCGGCACCGGCCTCGGCCAGGGCCACTCGGACCTGATCAAGTTCGCCGCCAACTCCGACTTCGTCCTCGCCACCTTCGGCGAGGAGCTGGGCCTGGCAGGCGTCATGGCGATCCTGCTGATCTACGGCCTGATCGTGGAGCGCGGCGTGCGCACCGCCCTCGCCGCCCGCGACCCGTTCGGCAAGCTGCTCGCCATCGGACTGTCCGGCGCCTTCGCGCTGCAGGTGTTCGTCGTGGCCGGCGGTGTGATGGGCCTCATCCCGCTCACCGGTATGACGCTGCCGTTCGTCGCGTACGGCGGTTCTTCCGTGCTCGCCAACTGGGCGCTGATCGGCATCCTGATCCGCATCAGCGACACCGCCCGCCGCCCCGCGCCCACGCCCGCCAGCAACCCCGACGCCGAGATGACCCAGGTGGTCCGCCCGTCATGAACAAGCCCCTGCGCCGGATCGCGATCTTCTGCGGACTCCTCGTCCTGGCCCTGCTGATCCGTGACAACTGGCTCCAGTACGTCAAGGCCGACGAGCTGCGCACCCAGACGGAGAACCGCCGGGTCGCCATCGAGCGGTACGCGAACCCGCGGGGCGACATCATCGTCGACGGCGAACCCATAACCGGGTCCGTCGTGGCCAAGAACGGCGACTTCAAGTACAAGCGCACCTACAAGAACGGGCCCATGTGGGCACCGGTCACCGGCTACTCCTCGCAGGCCTTCGACGGCAGCCAGCTCGAGAAGATCAACGACGGCATCCTCACCGGCAACGACGACCGGCTCTTCTTCCGCAACACCCTCGACATGATCACGGGCAAGCAGAAGCAGGGCGGCAACGTCGTCACCACGCTCAACGCGGCCGCGCAGAAGGCGGCGTACAACGGCCTCAAGGAAAGGGGCGGCAAGGGCGCCGTGGTCGCGCTCGAGCCGTCCACCGGCAAGATCCTCGCGCTGGCCTCCTACCCGTCGTACGACCCCTCGTCCTTCGCGGGCAACACCAACAAGGACGCCAAGGCCTGGAACAGCCTGCAGAAGAACAACAACCCCGCTGACCCGATGCAGAACCGGGCGCTGCGCGAGACCTACCCGCCGGGCTCCACCTTCAAGGTGGTCACCGCGGCGGCCGCGCTGGAGAACGGCAAGTACACCTCGGCCGACCAGCCGACCGACTCGCCGCTGCCGTGGACCATGCCGGGCACCACCACCCAGCTGAAGAACGAGGGCAGCATCCCCTGCAAGAACGCGACCATGCGGGTCGCGCTGCAGTACTCCTGCAACACCGTCTTCGGCAAGATCGGCTCCGACCTCGGCAACGACAAGATGCTGGCCGAGGCGAAGAAGTTCGGCTTCGCCGCCGAGCAGTTCACCCCGATCCGCTCCAACGCCTCGGTCTTCTCCTCCGGCATGAACCAGTCGCAGACCGCGCTGTCCTCCATCGGCCAGTACAACACCGCGGCCACCCCGCTGCAGATGGCCATGGTCGCCTCGGCGGTCGCCAACGACGGCAAGCTGATGAAGCCGTACATGGTCAGCGAGCTGAGTACCCACAATCTGGACGTCATCGAGCAGACCAAGCCGCAGGAGCTGAGCCAGCCGCTCTCCACGCAGAACGCGCAGATCCTCCAGCAGATGATGGAGACGGTCGTCGAGAAGGGCACCGGCACCAACGCGCAGATCGGCGGCGGCGTCACGGTCGGCGGCAAGACCGGTACCGCCCAGCACGGTGTGGCGAACAGTGCGAACCCGTACGCGTGGTTCATCTCCTTCGCCAAGCTCAGCGACGGCAGCTCGCCGGTCGCCGTGGCCGTGGTGATCGAGGACGAGAGCGCGAACCGCGACGACATCTCCGGTGGCGGCCTGGCCGCGCCGATCGCGAAGGACGTCATGAAGGCGGTCATCGACGCCAAAAAGTGACCCTGCACACGTCCCCTTCACATCGCTGCACGTTGCGATACCGGTCCTGTATCGGGTTACGGGCTTGGCCAGGTCACACACAGCGAGCCGGGTACGGTAGGCCCGGACGGCAGCCTCCGGCCGCACGCACACGGCGGCCGGGACCGACGGAGAGGGCTGGTAGGTAGCTATGGAAGAGCCGCGTCGCCTCGGCGGCCGGTACGAGCTGGGCCAGGTGCTCGGCCGTGGTGGCATGGCGGAGGTCTACCTCGCGCATGACACCCGGCTCGGCCGCACCGTGGCAGTGAAGACGCTGCGCGCGGACCTCGCGCGTGATCCGTCCTTCCAGGCCCGCTTCCGCCGGGAGGCCCAGTCGGCCGCCTCGCTCAACCATCCCGCGATCGTCGCTGTTTACGACACGGGCGAGGACTACATCGACGGGGTTTCGATCCCGTACATCGTCATGGAGTACGTAGACGGCTCCACGCTCCGTGAACTGCTCCACTCCGGCCGCAAGCTCCTGCCCGAGCGCGCGATGGAGATGACCATCGGCATCCTCCAGGGCCTGGAGTACGCCCACCGCAGCGGCATCGTCCACCGTGACATCAAGCCGGCGAACGTCATGCTGACCCGCAACGGTCAGGTCAAGGTGATGGACTTCGGTATCGCCCGCGCGATGGGCGACTCCGGCATGACCATGACCCAGACGGCCGCGGTGATCGGCACGGCCCAGTACCTGTCCCCGGAGCAGGCGAAGGGCGAGCAGGTCGACGCCCGCTCGGACCTGTATTCGACGGGCTGCCTCCTCTACGAGCTGCTGACGGTACGCCCGCCGTTCGTCGGCGACTCCCCCGTGGCGGTCGCTTACCAGCACGTGCGCGAGGAACCGCAGGCGCCCAGCGTCTTCGACCCCGAGATCACCCCCGAAATGGACGCCATCGTCCTGAAGGCGCTGGTCAAGGACCCGAACTACCGCTACCAGTCGGCCGACGAGATGCGCGCCGACATCGAGGCCTGCCTCGACGGCCAGCCGGTCGCGGCGACGGCCGCGATGGGCACGGTGGGCTACGGCGGCTACCCCGACGACCAGCCGACGACGGCGCTGCGTCCGGACGCCGGCGCGGGAGCGACGACCATGCTCCCGCCGATGAACCCGGACGACGGCGGCTACGGCTACGACGACCGCACCGACCGGCGCCGCCCGCAGAAGAAGAACACCACCTCCACGATCCTCCTCGTCGTCGCCGGCCTCCTGGTCCTGGTCGGCGCGATCCTGATCGGGAAGTGGGTGGTCAGCGCGAAGAACACGGACGGGACCATCTCGGCCCCGAACTTCGTCGGCAACAGCTACACCACCGCCCAGAAGATGGCCGAGAACTCGGACCTGAAACTGGCACAGCCCACGCGCAAGCCGTGCGCCGCCCAGCCCAAGGGCAACGTCTGCTCCCAGGACCCCAAGCCGGGCGCGGACGTCAAGAAGGGCGACACGATCAACCTGGTGGTGTCGACCGGCGCGCCCAAGGTCGTGGTGCCGAGCGTCGTCGGCAAGAGCTTCGCCGACGCCGAGGCGACGCTCGGGAGCGACAAATACCAGTTCGACGTCGTGAAAAAGGAAGAGGTGTCCCCAGAGCAGGCAGGCACCGTCCTGAAGCAGGACCCGGTGCTGGGCACGGAGGTCCAGAAGGGCTCCAAGATCACCCTCACGGTCGCCAAGGCCGAGGAGAAGGTCACGGTTCCCGGCGACCTCGTCGGCAAGTCCTGCGACGACGCGAAGGCCGAGCTGCAGAACCTGGGCCTGGCACCGAACTGCGCCGACACGCCGACCAACGACCCCAACCAGGACGGCAAGGTCATCTCGACCAACCCGGCAGCGGGCCAGCAGCTCTCCAAGAACACGCCCATCGTGATCAACGTCGGCAAGGCCCAGGGCCAGCAGCAGACGCAGGTGCCGAACATCCAGGGCCGCAAGCTCAAGGACGCCAAGGCCATGCTGCAGCAGGCCGGCCTGCAGGTCGGCAACATCACGGGCTCGCAGGACGACAACGCCATCGTCTTCTCGTCCAACCCGGGCCAGGGCAGCGCGGTCCAGACGGGCTCGCCGGTCGACCTGGTCACCATCGGCCAGGGCGGCAACGGGAACAACGGCGGCAACGACGGCGGCACCCTCTTCGGTGGCACCAACGGCTGACACTCGCCTCTACCAGCCCTGCCCGGCCCCCTTCCCGGGGCCGGGTTCCGCCTTATGGCCACCCTGACGGCCAGCGAAGCTGGTCGTCAGCTTGCCTTCCGTCATGCGACAGGGACAGCAGCGGATTAGGGATCTCCGCCGCAGCCTTTCTATCTCCCTCAAGCTGCGCCACCGAGAAGTCCTGACGCCGAAGAATAAGTTCGGCCAGGGCAAATAGGAAATGCGCAGCCCGTCCAATCCGCCAGTACACACTCCGATCATCAGCTTTGTCCGTCCAATCAAGCCCCCCTGGCGCACGGGGCATGACTACCGCGATTCAGGCACGACTCGGTTCTGGACACTTCGCAGGCTGCCTCTGACCGGTCTAGATGTCGCCGCCATGCCAGCACCGTGACCGCCATCCACACCTTCCCCACCGAGCAGCATCCGGCTCCAAGCGACCGCACCGGTCTTGCCCGATGCCATCTCTCGAGGTCCTCCAACGTTTTGAGGTACCGGACTGAGATCTGCACCACTACTTGCCGCCGATCACTGCAGAGCAGAACAGCCACTGCATCAAGATTGAAACAAGCTCAACAAGACCATATCGGGCAAATATCACATTTTAGGCATTCTTGAAGTTGGCGAGATCATGTCGCCCGCATAATCGATAAATCTTGACACGCTTTCGATCATTTATGACACTGAGCATCAGTTCCTAGAGGAACCGCGGGGAAGAGCCCTTGACCAGGGAGAAGAATGAATAAGAAGCTAGCCACCGCACTGCTCGCCAGCACATTCTCAAGCATATTGCTGGTTAGCGTCCCGAATTCTGCCTATGCTGCATCCCCGTCATGCACGCTGCCTGAGATGTGCACCTGGACAGGGAAGAACTACACGGGCCACAAGTATTCGTCGGGCCTGCTCAAGAATTTGTGCTATCTGAACAACAGGGTCCGTTCAACGAAGCACAACACCAACATAGAGGTGCGTTACTACCCCGACAAGAATTGCGCATCCAAGAAATATTACGACTCATCTTGGGACTTCATCAACCTCGACGGCGAAACGGGTTGGGCAGTGTATAGCTACAAACGGATTTCCTGATATTTAAGGAAGTTCGCAGGAACCATCAAAATGGAAGCCCGGAGTCGTTGACAGCTCCGGGCTTCCACTTTGTGGAACTTCGCGCGGTGGCTGTACTGCAGTGCCCCTGTCGATCGTGTCTTCGCATGTCACGAGTCGTTGACGGGTGGGGTGGGGTATCGAGCCTCTGCCCTGGCTGTACGGCCACGACACAAGCCGAAGGGGCAGAACGTGATCAACGAATCGGCGCTGCTGGAATCGAAGACCCTGCGCGACAGCGTGCTGGAGCGGACTGACGTACTCGACAGAGTCAAGGCACTGTCGCTGCTGCCGGACGGGATGCATGTGACGACGGCGATGGTGGCGGCGTACTTCGGAGTCACCGTAGAGGCGATCCGGCAGCTCAAGGCACGGCACCGCGAAGAGCTCACCTGCAACGGCATGGTGACGCTCCAGGGCCGTGACCTCGCAGAATTTAAGCGTGACGTCTTGTCACGCTATCCGGGAAGTTATCCACAGCCTCGATCGAGCCTGACTCTCTACTCCCGTCGAGCCATCCTCAACGTCGCCATGCTCCTCCGCGACAGCGAGGTCGCACGCCAGGTACGCACGTACCTGCTCGACATGGAGCACCTGGCACGGACCCAGCCCATGGAAAGTCCAGCGCAACCGGACGCCGTCTCCCTCGACGACCGCATCGACCAGCGCATCACCCACATCCTCGGCAAGACCGTCGTGCCGATGTTCAACGCCCTGATCGAAACCTCGGGCGAACACCGCAAGGAGCTGATCGCCCTGCGGGCGGGAGTCCAGCGCATCGAGCGCCGGCTCCATCAGCACCACGCACGGCTGCAGAGGCTCGAAGGGACGCGAGACGACCGGCCCGCCATCGGGGTCATGGCCGCCATGGATGCCATGAACGGCCGCACGTTCGAGCAGCACATCGCCAAACTGCTGCGCCGCGACGGCTGCACCAACGTCGTCGTACAGGGCGGGCACGGAGACCGGGGCGTCGACATCATCGGGCTCACGGCCGACGGGCGGCGCCTCGTCGTCCAGTGCAAAAGGTTCGCGCCCTACCTCTCCATCACCAGCCCCGACGTCCAGAAGTTCGTCGGGGCGGCCAAGGTGCTGTACTCCGCGGACGTGGCGCTCTTCGTCGCGACGTGCCCCTTCACCCCTGAGGCCCTGCACATCGCCGCCGAGGGCGGGATCACCGCCGTACACCGTGGGGTGCTGGAGGAGTGGAGCGCAGGGGAACCGCTGAAGATCCTGGAGTAGGTACGGCCTGACGCAAAAAGGCCCGAAGCCGCAAGAGCAAGTTGCGGCTTCGGGCCTTCGCCATGCTAGGTGGCTGAGCTCCCGCAAAGAGCTCAGTCACCGCAGCTCCTTCGGCAGAGTCCGCTTGCTGTCCACCTTCTCCACGCGGACCAGCTCGCCCCACACCACGTACCGGTACTCGCTCGTGTAGACCGGCGTGCACGTCGTCAGCGTGATGTAGTGGCCCGGCTCCTTCTTGCCGGACTCCTTGGGGACCGACGTCAGCACCTTGACGTTGTACTTCGAGGTCTCGGGGAGGATCGAGTACACCTTGTAGACGTACCAGTCGTCCCTCGTCTCGAAGACGATCGGGTCGCCCATCTTCAGCTTGTCGATGTTGTGGAACTTCGCGCCGTGGCCGTCGCGGTGGGCGGCGAGGGCGAAGTTGCCGTCCTTGCCCGTTATGGGGAGGGCCGCCTTGACCGGGTCCGTGTAGTAGCCGGCCACGCCGTCGTTCAGGACATCGGTGCCCGTGCCCTTCTCGACCAGGACCTCGCCGTTCTTCATCGCCGGGACGTGCAGGAAGCCGATGCCGTCCTTGGTGTCCAGCGCGCCGGGACCCGCGTCGGCGGCGTGGGCCCAGTGCTCGCGGACCTTGTCGGCTTCCTTGTTCGCCTTGCGGTCCGCTATCACGTTCGTCCACCACAGGGAGTAGACGACGAACAGGGCGAGCAACAGGCCCACCGTGATCAGGAGTTCACCGAAGACGCTGACCGCCATGGCGATCCGGCCGGGGCGCCGGCGGTGCGGGCCGGGCCCGGCGCCGGACGTGTCCGTGTGCTCTTCGGTGTCGTCGGCGGTCGCTGCCACTGTTTCTTAGCCCCTACTCGATGAGCGCGTCCGGTTTGCCCTTGCTGCGCGGGCGATCCTCGACCATCTTGCCCCAGACGATCAACCGGTACTTGCTGGTGAACTCCGGCGTACAGGTGGTGAGGGTGATGTAGCGGCCCGGCTCGGTGAAACCGGAGCCCCTGGGGATCGGGTTGAGCACACCGGTGTTGGACGGCGGGGTCACCGGCAGCGTCGAGGTCACCTTGTACACGAAGTACGTGTCCTGTGTCTCGACCACGACCGCGTCGCCGGGCTTGAGCTTGTTGATGTACCGGAACGGCTCACCGTGCGTGTTGCGGTGCGCGGCCAGTCCGAAGTTGCCCGTCCTGGCACTCGGCATCGCCGTCTTCAGCGCGCCCTCGCCGTAGTGCCCGACCATGCCCTTGTCGAGCACCTGCTTGTTGCTGACGCCCTCCGCGATCGGCGCCACCACGTCCAGCGTGGGGATGTGCAGGATGGCGAAGCCCTGCCCCGGCTCGAACACCCCCGGCGCCCGCTTGCCGCTCGCCCAGTCGTCCTGCAGCTGATGTGTCTCGCTGCCCGCCTGCGCATGCGCGCGGACGTTCGTCCACCACAGCTGGTAGGTGACGAACAGCAGCATCAGCACGCCGGTGGTGATGAACACCTCACCGATCGCCCGGCTCGCGATGACGCCCGGGCCCGGCTTGCGCAGCCGCGCCTGACGCCGGGCCTCGACACGGGAGAGCGGCCGCCGCGGCTCGGACGCCGGCGAGGTGTCCGGCGGACCCGCCGGCTCCCGCCCGCCGCCATGGCGTCCGCCGCGCCGCTTGGCGGCCTTTCTGCGGGCCGCACGGCCGCCCGGTGTGGCTCCAGGTGAGGAAGACGCCGAAGTGGCTCCAGAGGCGCGTATGGGCTCCCTCTGGGGGCCCAGCGGCGGATCGGGGACCCGCAGCGCCATCGTCTCCTCGTCCGCCGACGGCAGCAGCGTGGTCGCTTGCTCGTCCGTCGGCGGGACCGTGGGCATGTGCGCCGTGGGAGCTTCGCCCGCGCTCGCGTACGGCGCAGGGCCGTAGGACTCGTACGGTCTCTCGCCGTACAAGTCCTTGCGCTCGGGGCGCAGCGCGGTCACGCCGTGGCCCTGCCCACCACCGGGGCGAGCCCCGCCGACCTCGCCACGGCACCCTGGTCGCCGCACTCCACCAGCCAGTTGGCCAGCATCCGGTGCCCGTGCTCGGTCAGCACCGACTCGGGATGGAACTGCACGCCCTCGACCGGGAGTTCACGGTGGCGCAGGCCCATGATGATGCCGTCGTGCGTGCGGGCCGTGACCTCCAGCTCCGGCGGGACGGTGGCCGGCTCGGCGGCCAGCGAGTGGTAGCGGGTCGCCGTGAAGGGAGAAGGCAGCCCGGCGAAGACACCCTTGCCCTCGTGCTCCACCAGGGAGGTCTTGCCGTGCAGCAGTTCGGGCGCCCGGTCGACCACACCGCCGTACGCCACCTGCATCGACTGCATGCCGAGGCAGACCCCGAAGACCGGCACTCCGGTCGAGGCGCAGTGCCGGACCATGTCCACGCACACGCCCGCCTCCTCCGGCGTACCCGGGCCGGGCGAGAGCAGCACGCCGTCGAAGCCGTCCTGGGCGTGCGCCGTCGACACCTCGTCGTTGCGCAGCACCTCGCACTCGGCACCCAGCTGGTACAGGTACTGGACGAGGTTGAAGACGAAGCTGTCGTAGTTGTCGACGACGAGAATCCGCGCACTCACTGGTTGTCCACCGTCACATCGTTGAAGGGCAGCAGCGGCTCGGCCCACGGGAAGACGTACTGGAACAGGACGTAGACCACGGCCAGGATCAGTAGGAGTGAGAGGAGCGCCCTCACCCACGCGTTCCCCGGCAGATGCCGCCAGATCCAGCCGTACATGCCGTTCCTTCCGTATCCCCACGGCACCTGACTCACGCCGTACCGCACCAGACTAGCGGCGCAGAGCCTTCGGTTCGCCTGCCTCCACAGGCTGTGTGGAGTCCAGGTGCGCCCAGACGATCAGCCGGTGACTGTGCCCCCATTCGGGATCGCACGTGGTCAGCGTCAGATACCGGCCCGGACGTGTGTATCCCGACGTACGTGGCACAGGGTCGATCACCTCAACGTCGGTCGGAACGGTTTTGTAGGGCCCTTTGTCGATCCGATACGTGAACCAGGTGGTTCCGTCGGTGAGCACCACCGCATCGCCCGGCCGCAGCCGCGGGAAGTCCTTGAAGGGATCGCCGTAGGTGCGCCGGTGGCCGGCGACCGCGAAGTTGCCCTCCTGGCCGAGGCGGGCCGTCCCGGCGTAGTGGGCGAGGCCCTTCTTCAGCACGTCCGTGCCGGTGCCCTCCAGCACCGGCTTGTTCCACGTGAAACCGAGCCGCGGGATGTACATGATCGCGAAGGCCTTGCCGTAGTGGTACGCGGCCGGCTTCGGCGCGCCCGCCGAGGCCCCGGTGCTCCCTGCCGTGGCCCCTGCGCTGCCCTTCGACCACTGCTCGTGCAGCTGGTCGATCTGGTCGCTCATGACGCTGTCGGCCTGCACGCCCGTCCAGAACAGCACGTAGACGACGAAGAGCACGATCAGGGTGCCGACGGTGATGCACAGTTCGCTGACGGTCCTGACGATCACGCGCACCGGCGGCTCCTGACGGGGGACCTACTCCACTGGCTTCGCGTAGTGCAGATCCACTGTGCCCGAGTAGCCCGGCAGAGTCACCGTCCCGTCCTCGGTGACTTTCCAGCCGAGGCCGTAGACGTTGACGTACACCATGTAGGTCTGGATCGCCTTGCTCGCGGCGAGCGCCTGCTGGAGCCTGCCCGGGTCCCCGACCGCGGTGATCTTGTACGGCGGTGAGTAGACGCGGCCCTGGAGGATCAGGGTGTTGCCGACGCAGCGGACGGCGCTGGTGGAGATCAGCCGCTGGTCCATGACCTTGATGCCCTGGGCGCCGCCCTGCCACAGGGCGTTCACCACGGCCTGCAGGTCCTGCTGGTGGATGACCAGGTAGTCGGGCTGCGGCTCCGGGTAGCCGGGGAGCTTGGCGGTGGCGTTCGGCGGGGCGTCGTTGAGCGTGACGGTGATCGCCCTGCCCGTGAGCTTCTGGGTGCCGGCGCTCTCCTCCAGCCCGGTGAGCCTCTTGTCCTGGGCCTTGGTGCGGCCGTCGTCGCTCTCCGCGAGCGACTCCACGCTGTCGCGCAGGGCCGCGCTGGACTCGTCCAGCTCCTTGTTCTTGCGGCTGCGCTCCTGGATCAGGTCGGACAGCTTCAGCAGGGAGGAGTCCTTGCGGATGTCGGTGCCCTTGGCCGTGTTGAAGCTGGTGAAGAAGATGAGACCCGCCAGCGCGAAGACGGCCGCCGTGAGAATGCGCACCGGACGGAGGCGGGGGCCACGCGCGGGGCCGGGACCCGTTGATCCCGTCCCGGGGGAGTCGGCAGAATTGCTCAACGTACCCTTATCTCCTTCGGCGCCGCGGAAGCACTACGCTAACGGACGCCCGGGGGAGAGCTAAGTGTCCCCTTGTACGCTGCCCCGGACCGACCCAGTTACCTGCGCGGCCACGCAGCGCATCGACAGGAGAGACCCTCGTGCCGAAGTCACGTATCCGCAAGAAGGCCGACTACACGCCGCCGCCCGCGAAGCAGGCGCAGGCCATCAAGCTGACCAACCGCGCCTGGGTCGCACCCGTCATGCTGGCCATGTTCCTCATCGGCCTGGCGTGGATCGTGGTCTTCTACGTGACCGACGGGTCGCTGCCGATCGACAGCCTGGACAACTGGAACATCGTGGTCGGCTTCGGCTTCATCGCCGCCGGGTTCGGTGTCTCCACGCAGTGGAAGTAGCGCGGGCCCGGGCAGCTCTGCCCAGGGCTGTTCGCTGAGTTATCCACAGCCTTGACGCCCTGTCCACACCCCCCTGGGGAAAAGACTACGATCTGTGGATAACTCATCGGCCGTTGACGCCGGTGTGACTGCCCTACCGGGCCCATACACTCGTTCGCCCCCTGTCCGACCTGCGGAAATACATCCGAGCGACAGGGGGCACAGCTGTTCCCGCACAGCGTGCACAAGATCCGGCACACGCTGTGGACAACGGTTCGGTATCAGGTGAGCTGAGCGGTCCTGACCAGCGTCAGGACCACCACCACGACCAGGACGAGCGCACAGGTGCCGTACTGGATCAGCGTCCGCTTCTCGCGCGGGGCGTGGACCATGGCATAGCCGGTGACGACACCGGCGACAAGACCGCCGACGTGGGCTTCCCAGGCGATGTTCATCCCCGGGCTGAAGGTGATGATCAGGTTGATCACCAGCAGGGCGATGATCGGCCGCATGTCGTAGTTGAGCCGGCGCATGAGCACGGCGGTGGCGCCGAAGAGCCCGAAGATCGCTCCGGAGGCGCCCAGCGAGGGCTGGTTGGGCGCGGCGATCAGGTAGGTGAACGCGCTGCCGGCCAGGCCCGAGACGAAGTACAGGGCGAGATAGCGGGCGCGGCCGAGGGCGGCTTCCAGGGGGCCGCCGATCCACCACAGGCTGAGCATGTTGAACGCGATGTGGGCGTAGCCGCCGTGCAGGAACATCGCGGTCAGCAGGCGGTAGTACTGGCCCTCGGCGATGCCCTGCACGCCCGGGAGGAAGTAGGTGTAGGCCTGGCCGATGAGCTCGAAGCGGTTGGTGAAGCGGTCGCCCACGGACAGCTGCAGCAGGAAGACCGCCAGGTTGATCCCGATGAGGATCTTGGTGAACAGCCGGGGGTCCGCCGCCACCGTGCCGCCCGCGACGGTACGCGGCCGGGACGCGGCCGGGGGGTGGCCCGTGCCGGAGCCGCCGCGCACGCACTCGGGGCACTGGAAGCCGACCGAGGCGCTGACCATGCACTCGGGGCAGATGGGGCGCTCGCAGCGGGTGCAGCGCACGCCCGTCTCGCGGTCCGGGTGCCGGTAGCACACGGGCAGGCTTTGGGCGTCCTGCGCGCTGCCTGCGGCCTGTTCCATGAGATCCCCTTGCTGGTCGTGGGCTGTCCCCCCGGCAATACCCCGCCCCGCTCTTCCTTACGGACGAGCGGGGCGTTTGGTTCCCTGGGGAGGATTCCGGAGCGCGGGGGGACTCAGCCCTGGCGCTTGTCGACGACGACCGTCTCGATGACGACGTCGTTGACCGGACGGTGGTTCGGGAGGGTGATGGGCTCGGCGGCGATGGAGTCCACGACCTTCCGGCCGGCCGGGTCGGTGACCTCGCCGAAGATGGTGTGCTTGCGGTTCAGGTGAGGGGTGGGGCTGACCGTGATGAAGAACTGGGAGCCGTTGGTGCCCGGGCCCGCGTTGGCCATGGCGAGCAGATAGGGCCGGTCGAAGCGCAGGTCCGGGTGGAACTCGTCCTCGAACTCGTAGCCGGGGCCGCCGAGGCCGTTGCCCAGCGGGTCGCCGCCCTGGATCATGAAGCCGCTGATGACCCGGTGGAAGATCGTGCCGTCGAAGAGCTTGTCCTTGCTCACCACGCCGGTACCCGGGTTCGTCCACTCACGCTCCCCCTGCGCGAGTTCGACGAAGTTTCTGACCGTCTTGGGCGCGTGGTTCGGGAACAGCCGGACCTCGATGTCGCCGTGGTTGGTCTTCAGGGTGGCGTAGAGCTGCTCGGCCACGATCCGCCTTCCGTTGTCCTCGTGTGCCCCCAGATCCTCGCACGGCCGGGGGCGGGCGGCGCCCGACGGGAGTGAGTTCCTCCGTGAGGGAGCGCACGGCGGCGATTCGTGGGAGTGTCGTCAGGAAGCTCCCGTTGCACCCATATGCCCGCCCTCGCATGCCACGCAGGCTGTTGGCAGGCATGATCCGTAAAAGGGTGGAAAGTCGAATTACCGTACGCCACCGAGGAGGAGGAACCAGTGACCCGCATCGACAGCGTGCGCGCCGCGACCGGCTCGGCGAAGGACAGCGTGCTGCACGCCGCGGAAGTGGTGGCGCCCTACGCCGACACGGCCAAGGAGCGTGCCGCGTATTACGCGCAGGAGGCACGCGTACGGCTGGCGCCCGTGGTGTCGCAGGCCGCTGAGCAGGCCCGCGAGCAGTACGACGCCCGGCTCGCCCCGCGTCTGGAGCAGGCCCTTGCGCATGTGCCGCCGAAGGTGGACCTGGCCGCGCACGAGGCTGCCGTCCGTACCCGCAAGGCGGCCCGGCAGGCCGCCGAGTATTCGCGTCCGAGGATCGAGCAGGCGGTGGCCGCGGCCGCTCCGGTGGCGGACGAGGCCGCCGTGCGCAGTGCCGCCGCGCTGGCCGCGCTGCGCGGTCATGTCACGGCGCAGGAGATCCAGAAGCTGGCCCGCAAGAACGAGCGGCGGTCCCGGGCCGGCCGCGCCGTGAAGGTGCTGGCGCTGCTGGGCCTGGTGGCGGGCGGTGCCTTCGTGGCCTGGAAGTGGTGGGACAAGCAGGCCAACCCGGACTGGCTGGTGGAGCCGCCCGCCGCGACGGAGGTGCCCGAGTCCGGCCGGTTGAGTGCGGTGGACGGCAGCGGTACCTCGGCGCTGGATCCGGAGGTCCAGGCGAAGCAGGCCGAGGAGGATGCCGCCGACCGCGACGAGCAGGAGTGAGGCGGCCGCGTCCGTACGACGCCCGACCGAGCCGTGTGCAGGGCGAGGTGACCAGCGCCCGGCCCACGGCTCGTTTCACGTGAAACGACGAAGCCGAGCACCCTCCCCCGGCTTGTCGAGCGACGCTTCCGGCGGCCGGCCGGGCAACAGCCGAAGCCCGAACTGCCGTGCAGCACACCAGAGATGGCCGACTGTCCGGATCCCGACGGCCGTCTCGTCCTCAAGGACGACCCGTTCTTCGACACTGTGATCGACCAGGGCAAGATCGTGCTGCTGGGCGGCCCCGGGCTGGGCGCCCGCCCGTGCACCGACAGCGAGCAGCCCTGGGAGGAATCACATGCAATTCCGTTGTGCCGTACTGGACGACTTCCAGAACGTGGCGGCCACGTCCGCCGACTGGTCGGTCCTGGGCGACCGCGTGGAGGTCGTCTCCTTCACCGAGCACTTCGCCACCGAGGACGACCTCGCCGCCGCCCTCGCCGGGTTCGACTGCGTGGTCACCCTGCGCGAACGGGTGCCGTTCCCGGCCTCCCTGCTGAACAGGCTGCCCCGCCTGAAGCTGCTGATCGCCTCCGGCATGCGCAACTCGGTGATCGACTACGCGGCGGCAAGGGCCAACGCCGTGACCGTGTGCGGGACCCAGAGCTCCTCCACCCCGCCGGTCGAGCTCACCTGGGCCCTGCTCCTCGGCCTCGCCCGCGGCATCGTCCAGGAGAACAACGCCCTGCGCGACGGCGGCCCCTGGCAGTCCACGGTCGGTGCCGACCTGCACGGCCGCACGCTCGGGCTGCTCGGCCTGGGCAGGATCGGCAGCCTGGTGGCCCGGGTCGGGCTCGCCTTCGGCATGGAGGTCACCGCCTGGAGCCAGAACCTCACCAAGGAGCGCGCCGACGAGATCGGCGTACGCCTGGCCCCCTCCAAGGAGGAGCTGCTCGCGAGCAGCGACGTCGTCTCCGTGCATCTCGCGCTGAGCGACCGCACCCGGGGCCTGGTCGGGGCCGCCGAACTCGCCCTGCTCAAGCCGACCGCGTACCTGGTCAACACCTCACGGGCCGCGATCATCGACCAGGACGCGCTGCTCGCCGCGCTGCACGAGGGCCGTATCGCCGGCGCCGGCGTCGACGTCCACGACGTCGAACCGCTGCCCGCCGACCACCCGATGCGTACCGCGCCGCGCCTGCTCGCCACTCCGCACCTGGGCTATGTGTCCCGCGCCAACTACGAGCGCTACTACGGCCAGGCCGTGGAGGACATCCAGGCCTACCTCGACGGCGCCCCGGTCCGCGTCCTCGGCTGACCTGCGCAGCACGGGAAACCGGCACAAAAAGACCCCTCCAACCACGTTTCCGCAGGTCAGAGGGGTCTGATGAAGTGGAGCCTAGGGGAGTCGAACCCCTGACATCCGCCATGCAAAGACGGCGCTCTACCAACTGAGCTAAGGCCCCGGAAAGGGAGCGTCTGCCGGAGATCCAGCGTTCCGGCGGGCGCCGCAGACCAGAGTACCGGGTCACCCCCCGTATCCCGCAAAAAGATTGGGGGTCCCCGCGGATGACCACTCTCCGTAAGATGCTCGACATGGTTCGCTACAGCGAACCGCGGTTTTTCAGGGGAAGCGATGGGGAGACGCAATGGACGCCGCACAGCAGGAAGCCACCGCCAGAGCGCGGGAGCTCCAGCGGAACTGGTACGGGGAGCCGCTGGGGGCGCTCTTCCGTAAGCTCATCGAAGATCTCGGGCTCAACCAGGCCCGTCTCGCGGCGGTACTGGGCCTGTCGGCTCCGATGCTGTCGCAGCTGATGAGCGGCCAGCGGGCCAAGATCGGCAATCCTGCCGTGGTCCAGCGGGTGCAGCTGCTGCAGGAGCTGGCGGCACAGGTCGCGGACGGCAGCGTCAGCGCGGCCGAGGCCACCGACCGCATGGAGGAGATCAAGAAGTCACAGGGGGGATCCGTGCTCAGCAACACCACACAGACGACGAGTAATTCGGGGGCGCCGACGGTCAAGCGCGTGGTGCGCGAGATCCAGTCGCTGCTGCGCTCGGTGGCCGCCGCCGGCGACATCATCGACGCCGCCGACACCCTCGCCCCGACCCATCCGGAGCTGGCAGAGTTCCTCCGGGTCTACGGCGCCGGCCGCACCTCCGACGCGGTCGCGCACTACCAGTCCCACCAGAACTGACCCCAGGGCCCGGTTCACGGAGGGGGTCCGGGGGCCGGGCCGAGGGGGCAGCCCGTTTCAGGGCATGCGGGAGGGGCATGCGGGAGGGGTCGTATCGCTCGTCCGGGGGAAGCTCGTCCGGGGGAAAGAGGGGGAAACGAGGGGCTAGGGGGAGGAGCGACGGACTGTCATGGGTGAGGTCTTCGCCGGCCGGTACGAGCTGGCCGACCCGATCGGGCGTGGCGGCGTGGGTGCCGTATGGCGTGCCTGGGACCATCGTCGGCGGCGTTATGTGGCCGCCAAGGTGCTCCAGCAGCGCGACGCCCACGCGCTGTTGCGCTTCGTACGGGAACAGGCCCTGCGCATCGACCACCCCCATGTCCTCGCTCCGGCCAGCTGGGCCGCCGACGACGACCAGGTCCTGTTCACCATGGACCTGGTCGGGGGCGGCTCGCTGGTCCACCTCGTCGGCGACTACGGCCCGCTGCCGCCGGTGTTCGTGTGCACCCTGCTCGACCAGCTCCTGTCGGGGCTTGCTGCGGTGCACGCGGAAGGTGTCGTACACCGGGACATCAAGCCCGCCAACGTGCTGCTCGAAGCCACCGGCACCGGCCGGCCGCGGCTCAGGCTGTCCGACTTCGGCATCGCCATGCGGTTCGGCGAGCCCCGCCTGACGGAGACCAACCTCGTGGTGGGCACGCCCGGTTATCTGGCGCCCGAACAACTCCTGGGGTCCGAGCCGGACTTCCCGGCCGACCTGTTCGCCGTGGGGCTGGTCGCCCTGTATCTGCTGGAGGGCGCCAAGCCCGACGCCAAGGCACTCGTGCAGTACTTCATGGAGCACGGAACGCCCGGCCCGCCCAAGGGCGTTCCCGAGCCGCTGTGGCAGGTGGTCGCCACCCTGCTCCAGCCCGATCCGGCGGCCCGGTTCCGTACGGCCACGGGAGCGCGCAAGGCACTCGCCTCGGCCGCGGAACTCCTGCCGGAGCCCGGCCCCGACGACGAGCTGATCGAGATCTTCGACCAACTCGGGCCGCTGCCGCCCGGGTTCGGGGCCGACGGCCCGCTCAGGCGCGCCTCCGGAGTACGGGAGGGACAGCCGGCCACGGGCACCCGCGAAGCCGGCGCAGACGGCACAGGGAGCACGGCGAGGCCGGCCTCCGCCGCCGTACCCCTCGATCCCCGCCTCGGCGACGGCGGGACGCAGCACTCCGTGCCGTCCTCCATGTCGGACACCGGAAGCTTCCATCTCCCGCCCCCGCAGCCGACCCCGAGCCCCCAGCCGTACGCCCCTTACCACCCGCACGAGGGAAGCGGTCAGGCACAGCACGGCGTGCATCCCGCCGAGCAGCCGCCCGCCCCCGCCACCGGGCCTGCCGCCTCCTCCCCGCACGCCCCCACGCATCCGCAGCCGTACACCGGCGGGCGTCCCGCACCGGCGGCCCCGCCGCTCCCGGTCCAGGTCCCGGAAGCGCGCGGCGATGCCTCCACCGCTTCGTACACCGCCCGTGACCAGCGGTTTCCCGCTCCGGCGCAGCCCGTCGAGCCGCGCCCCGCCCCCGGCCACGGCCGCCGGGCCCGCCGGGCGAGCCGCCGCCCGGGCCCGCCGGCGAAGGCGGCGATCCCGATCCTGCTCCTCGCGCTGGCCTGCTACGCCGTGGGCTTCTGGGCGCTGACCCGCGTCTGAGCGCGCCGGGCCGCCACCGTCCATCCGCCCAGCACGAGCAGCAGTGCGGTCCCGGCGCCGATCCCGCCGACCGCGAGGGCCTCCATCGCGGTGTCACCGCCCCCACCGCTCCCGGTGACCGCCGCCTCCCGGTCCTGTTCCGTGACCGTGAAGACGCCGTCGGGCACGGGCCGCCCGGCGTACCCGGGCGCGCCGTGCGCCTGGCCGCCGACCCGCACCCGCAGTGTCACCGCGAACGGCCCGGTCCCGAACGTCCTGGCCAGCTGCTCGCTGAGGTGCATCACCAGGTAGTAGTCGCCGGCGAACCGCACCGCGCTCTGCCCGCTGAACACGGTGTACCGGTTGGCGTACTCCACGGGCGGCAGCGGGGCGAGGGCGGCGGACTTCTCGGTGCCGGTGTAGCCGAGGGAGGTGTCGTCGACGAATCCGCGGACGGGGTTGTAGAGCGACAGGTTCAGGGCGCCGCCGACGTATCCCCGGCCCGTGGCGGAACTGCCGAGTTCGGCGACGGCGTGCACCCGGCGGCCCCAGTCGACCGGCACCTTGTAGAAGAGGGTCTGGCCGGGGGCCATGCCGGTCCGCCAGACCCCTTCGCCCAGCGGGCGGGCCGTGGCGAACCCGGCGCCGCCCGAGCGACGGCGGGGCTCTCCGGAAAGAGGCTCGGGGGAGGCGGAGTCCCAGGTCCCGGGCGCGGTGGTGGGCCCGGCCTCGGCCAGACGCGGTTCCGCGACGGGCGCGATCTCCAGGTCCCAGCCCTGCGCCGAGCCCGAGCCCGCCGTACCGGAGCCCGCCGAAGCCTCGGAGTCGACGCGCTCCACCAGGACGTAGTACGCCCCCGATCCCTGGCACTGCGTCCCGCCCGCCTCGCGCTTGCCGAGAGCGGTGACGGGGCGGGGGCTCAGTCCGGCGCCGAAGCGTGCGGAGGCGTAGCCGCAGGGGCTGCCGTGTGCGTCCCGGACCGAGACGCGGATGCCGTCGGTGGCGGAGACGGTGGCGTGGGCCGGGGGCACGGCGGTGACGGGGACGTAGGCCGTGGTGGTGGCCGCGAGGTCCAGGCGGTAGTAGAGCTTGCCGTTCCTCGGGAGGGAGCTCCGGTAGGTCCGGCCGGGCTCCAGCCGTGCGGCGCCGGTGGTGTCCGTCGTGCCCGTGACCTGCCGGGCGTCCGGCGCGAACGCGTACGTCCCGTCCTGGATGCCGGCCGCTGTCCCGCCCGGCAGGACGGCCAGGGCGCACAGTACGGCGGCCACGGCCGCGGCCCGGGCTCCGGCACCGGCCGGCCGGCGGCCCCGCCACCACGTCGTACGCCCTCGCCCCCGCACGTGCCACCCCTCTGTCGCTGCGCACCCGGCCGTGGCTCATCCTGCCCCGAGCGCCCCTGCGCCATCCGTGGAATCCGTACGGCCGTCCGAAACGCCCCTCCGGCCCGTCCTCATCCCTCCGGTACCGGCCGGAGCGCGTACATCACCCGCCGGGAACCGGCAACACGACGCGGGGCCACGCAAGCGCCCCGGCCGTCCGGACAACACAAAACCCCGACCGCAAGGGCGGTCGGGGTCTGATCAGATTCTGGATCGGTACTCACGAACCCGTGGGCACGGAGTCAGTCGCCTCCGTCCACAGGTCCTGCTCGGCGCGATCCGCCTGGATCTGGCGGTACACGAGGAGCCCGCCGATGGCGGCCAGTGCGACCAGGAGCAGCTTCTTCACCGCGCGACCTCGTCTTTCCTTGACGTAAGGGGACCTCTGGCGCCCGACTATACACACCGACCGATAT
Organism: Streptomyces cellostaticus; assembly: GCF_001513965.1. Taxonomy (GTDB): domain Bacteria; phylum Actinomycetota; class Actinomycetes; order Streptomycetales; family Streptomycetaceae; genus Streptomyces; species Streptomyces cellostaticus. Next base: position 84,207 of record NZ_KQ948023.1, read on the forward strand.
CGATCGGTGACCTGCGTCGGGCCCCAACTCCGGCCTCCGGAAGCGCAATAGGCGAGGTCGGGAACCGTTCCGATCGGAGGGTGATCAGACCCCCACGGACGGTGACTTTGCTCCCTCTTCGCTCACCCTCACCTGCCTTTGAGGGTTTTCCGACCTTCTTGCACCCATCCGAGTGGTGTTGATCTGAACATCGCCGCGCCACGGGCGTCGGTCCACCACTTCGCGACCCACATACACATCATGAGGAAAGTACGCAAATCGCCCAACCCGAAAGTGAGGGGACATGACCCAGAACAAGGTCATGAAGCTGTGGACCGCCATCGTCACCGCCTTCCTCGCGCTGTGCACGGCGCTCGGACTCGTCACCGCCACCCACGCGGCGGCCGCCACCCGGCCCGAGACCCCGAGCCAGAGCACCGCGCACCGCACGGCCCAGACGATCCCGGCGATGAACCACTGGGCCTGGTCCAATGCCACGGCCTTGCTGCCCCCCACGATGAAACAGCGGATCCGGGCCGAGGCCCACGGAAAGTCCCCCAGCTGCCGGCACCGCCCCCTCGCCGAGACACCGGCCGAGCCGGATACGGCGGACCAGTCCACAGCCCCCCTCGACTGCTAGCACGGCAGCAGGACGCAGGACCGCGGACGTTTCGACACCAAGGCGACTTGCGTACGCACCAGTCGACACGGACAAAGACCCCCGGCCGGACGCGGCCGGGGGTCTCGCGCTGTCCGGGGGGAGCCTGCGCCCGCCGCATCCGTCCCGATTCGTCAGCTCCACACGGCGAGTCGTAGCCTGGACGGGTGCCCAAGGCCTACGAGGAGATCGCGGACGACGGGCAGCACGGGCGCGACACGTCCGTACGGCGTCCTCGCACCCGGGTGGTGCGCGACAGCCGGCGCCACCAGTGGGAGAAGAACCGGGCCCTGCAGCCTTCGGACACGCGCGCCGGGACCGGCGCCACGGAGCACGACACCGGTCTGGCACCGGCCGACCTCGTCTTCTTCGCGCGCTACCGCACGCTCGAGGCGCCCGGCGCGCTGGCCGAAGCCTTCGGCGTGCCCGAGGGCACGGCACTCCTGGAACGCAGCTACCGCACCCGGTACGCGGCGGAGACGGCCCCCTTCAGCCTCGCGACCTCGTATCTCCTGCACGCCATGGTGGCGGCCAACCCCGCACTCCTGGACGAGTCCGAGGAGCCCTGGCCCGGCGGCACACCCCACCAGCTCTCCACCGTGGGCGTCGAGATCGACCGCATCGAGGAACGGTTCACCGCGCGCCCGCCGACCCCGCAGGAGGTGCGGGAGCTGGGGCTGCCGGCCGGGACGGCGGTGATCCTGCTCCGCAAGACGTCGTACGCCACCGACGGCCGGGTCGTGGACGTCTGTGACGTCGTGCTGCCCGGCGACCGTACGGAGTTGTTCTTCACCACGTGTCTGGAAAGGTGGTGAATGCTGCCGTGAGCCGGCGCGTCACCGTGATCACCGCTGTCCATGCCCCGTCCGCCCGTTTCCTGCCGGAGGCCTACGCGTCCCTGTGCGGGCAGCGGCTTCCGGACGGCTGGGACTGGCAGTGGGTGATCCAGGAGGACGGCAGGACGGACGCGGTGCGCCCCTACGTCCCCGACGACGCGCGGGTGAGTTTCCGTCAGGGGCGGCCGGGCGGACCCGGCATCGCCCGCACGATCGCGCTGGCGCACGCCGACGGCGCGTACGTGAAGGTCCTGGACGCCGACGACCAGCTCCCGCCCGGCACGCTCGCCCGCGACCTGGCCGTGCTGGAGGCCGACCGCACGCTCGGCTGGACGACGTCCCGGGTGCTGGATCTGCTGCCCGACGGCTCCACGGCCGGCTTTCCCGGCGACCCGGACGACGGCCCCGTCGAGCGCGGGGCCGTCCTGCGCTTCTGGAAGGAGAACGGGTACCGGGCCCAGGTCCACCCGGCCACGCTCTTCGTCCGCCGGGAGCTGCTGACGGCCCTGGGCGGCTGGATGGCTCTGCCGGCGTCCGAGGACACGGGTCTGCTGCTGGCGCTGAACGCGGTCAGCCGCGGGTGGTTCTGCGCGGAGGTCGGGCTTCTGTACCGCAAGTGGGACGGGCAGGTGACGGGACAGGCCTCGCACGTCGATCCGGCGGAGCGGGAGGCACGCATGGCGGTCGCGGAGGCCAGGGCCCGGGCGCTGGCCGCACTCGAGTGGGCCTATCCCGCCGGGCACTGAGCTCACCCCGTGCTCATTCCGTGAGGACGACGGCCTGTGAGGGGCACTTCTCGGCCGCTTCCCGCACCTGTGGATCGTCCCCGGCCCCCTCCTGTCCGGGCCGGACGACGCCGTATCCGTCCTCGAACGCGAACACGGACGGGGCCCGGTGCGCACACTCGGCCGAGCCGTAGCACACGCCGCGGTCGACGGACACCTTCATACGTCCTCCAGTCGTCGGTGACTTCCAGGACGTGACTGCCCGGCGAACCGCCCGCTGAACCGGCCGGGCCCTGTGCGGTGCGCTAGCGGGCCTGGCTCTCGCCGCCTGCCGCCGAGAGCCAGTGGGCGACGCGGCGGACCGTGGGCTCGTCGAGCCCCTCGACCAGGGCGCGCACCGCCTCCTCGTCCTCGGGGGAGAGGTCGTACAGACCTGCCTTGCTCAGACCGGCCATGAGCACCTGGTGCCGGCGGTCCGACATGCGTTCCGCGAGCCTGACCGGCTCCTCGGGGCGCTGCGGGGACGGCTGCGCAGAGGGGGCGGCCGCCTTGCCGGCCGGGGTGTCGAACCGCTGCCAGGTGCCGTCCCGCGGGCCCCACAGAGCGACCGTCACCTCGTCGCCCCGCGCCCGTACCGTCTGGGCCATGTCTCCTACGGCGTACAGCACGGGGGCCCGGTCGGGGGACTCCGCGCCCACCCGCCAGGAGGCCTGCGCCGGCTGGTAGAACATCGCGACCCAGCGGGGCACACCGGGCGGTTGCGGGCATTGGGGACGCTTCACCATGACACTCACCCCTTCGGGAACGACCGGGGAGCAGACCATATCTGACGTACCGTCAGCTTTCCAGGCGGCCGGTACCCCTGGCCTCTTCATGGCCGGCGTGGCACCCTGCCCGCGCCCGGCCCCGGACACCCCGCAGGGAGACCGAAGATGAGCGGACTCGAAGAGGCAGTGGCAGGCCCGTCAACAGCGGTGGCAGCGGCTCTGCGGAAGATCCACGCCGACCGTGCGCGCAGTGCGTACGACCGCGCCGCCGCCACCTGCCGGCATGCCGGAGTCGGCCAGGACGACGCCCAGCTCGTGCCGACCAGTCCCGTCGGCAGGGCCGCGGGCGCGCTGCGCCTGTCGGCCGGGTCCATCGCCGCGCTGGCCTCCAGCGCGCCCGATCCCGCGGCGGACGCGCGCTGCGCCCGCAACGCCGCCGCGGCGGCTGCTCTGGCGGCCCAGGTGGCCGCGGCGCGGGACGCCGGATCCGAAACCGCCGCCCCGGACTCTGCCGCCGCCTCGGCCCTGCGGGCCGCTCTGGCCGCTTCCCAGGCCGCCGCGACCGCCGCGGGCGGGACGGCACTGGGCAGGGACGGGTCGTTGAACGCCTGTGCCGACGAGGCCGAGCGACGCGCCGTCGCTGCGGCGCGCGCGGCAGGGTGGGTCTCCGAGGACCGCGAGGCGTAGGGGTCACCGGCCCGTCCGGTACCGGTCCCTCCCCTCGTGGGGACCGGTACCGGACGGGGCAGGTGGTCTCGATCCGTGCCGTGTCGGCAGATCGGCACGGATTCTGCGACGGCTCCGACGCCTGCGATGTCTCTGACGTCTTCGGCGGAAGTTGTCCGAGAACCTTCGACGCCACCTGCTGCTCTTCGCGCACTGAGCCGGTGGCTTGCCCGGACGGCATGTGAGGGGCTCGCCCCCCGACGTGATCCTGCCACCTGTGGCCCCGGACGAGGAGATTCCCGTCTCCGGTCCGGGGCTTATCCGCAGGTCAGCCGTATAGGGTGAGTTTTCCGGTCCGGACGTCCAGATACGGGGGGAAGTTAGGGGTGGGACCTTGGGTTCCGACTCAGGGGCACGCACAGCTTTCGCCGAGCGCCTCGCGCTGCTGTACAAGGAGGCCGGAAATCCTCCCCTGAAGAGCGTGTCCGAGGCGGTCGTACGACTGCAACGGGTGGACGAGCGCGGCAGGCCCGTGCGGGTGTCCGCCCAGCGCATCAGCGACTGGCGACGTGCCAAGAACGTGCCGGCCCAGTTCGCCGCCCTCGCGGCCGTCCTGCAGATCCTGATCCCCGAGGCGCGCCGTTCGCGGCCGGTTCCGGTCTCCGGCGGCCTGTACGACCTCGTGCAGTGGCAGCGTCTGTGGGAGCGTGCGCTGGCCGATCCGGCCGGCGACCGCCCGGCGGTGCCCGCGCAGGAGGACGACCGGCAGCCGCCGGCCCAGGCCCCGCCCGTCGCCGGCGGTGTGTGCCCGTACCGGGGGCTGGCTCCGTACCGCGAGGAGGACGCCCGGTGGTTCTTCGGCCGGGAGCGGAGCACGGATGCCCTGGTCACCCAGTTGCGCGCCGCGGAGAAGACGGGCGGGCTGATCATGCTGGTCGGCGCCTCGGGCGCGGGCAAGTCGTCGCTGCTCAACGCCGGCCTGGTGCCCGCGGTGCAGGACGGTGCACTCGGGGACGGGAACAGCCGGCCGAGCGCCGTGCTCCAGCTGGTGCCGGGCGTCGATCCGCTCGGCGAGCTGACCCGCCGTATCCCGGAACTCGCCTCGCTCGCCGCCGACGCGCGGGGCGCCGAGGAGGAGGCGGCGCAGAACCCGGCGGCGCCGGGGGCCGACGCCGCGCACTTCGCCCACGGCGTGCGGGAGGCCGTTGCGGCATGGGCGCTGCGGGAGGCTTCCCCGGACGAGCGCCCGGCCGGGCAACCGCCCCGCGAGGAGGCCGCGGACACCGGCCTCGCGGGCATCGGGGCACCGTCGGCCACCGATCCGGCCGCCGTCCCCTCCCCGACCGCCCGGCCGGTCCTCATCGTGGACCAGTTCGAGGAGACCTTCACCCTCTGCGCCGACGAGGCGGACCGGCGCACCTTCCTCCAGTTCCTGCACGCGGCCTGCACGCCGCCCGCAGACGGGGGCGGTCCCGCCCCGGTGCTGGTGGTCCTCGGCATCCGCGCCGACTTCTACGAGCAGTGCCTGCGCTATCCCGAGCTGGCCGACGCGCTGCAGCACCGGCACATGGTGCTCGGGCCGCTGACCACGGCGGAGCTGCGCGAGGCGGTGACCGGCCCCGCCAAGGCCGTGGGCCTGGAGCTGGAACCGGGGCTTGCCGAGCTGATCGTGCGGGAGGTGAGCGCAGACGGCCCGCGCGGGACGCATGACGCCGGAGTGCTGCCGCTCCTCTCCCACGCCCTGCTCGCCACCTGGCAGCGCCGGAAGGCGGGCCGGCTGACCCTGGCGGGCTACCGCGCGGCGGGCGGCATCCAGGGCGCGGTGGCGGCGACCGCCGAGCGCGCCTGGTCCAGCCTCGACCCCGCCGCCCGCGCGGCCGCCCGGCTGCTCCTGCTGCGCCTGGTCCGGCTGGGCGAGGACACCCAGACCACGCGCCGGCGGGGCACCCGGCGCCAGCTGGCGCAGGAGTCGGCGGACCCCGGCAAGACCGAGGAGTCCTTGGAAGCCCTGGTGCGCGCCCGTCTGGTGACCCTCGACGCGGAGACCGTGGAGATCACCCACGAGGCGCTGCTGCACGCCTGGCCCCGGCTGCGCCACTGGATCGACGACAACCGCAACGACCATCTGCTGCGCCAGCGGCTGGAGGAGGACGGCCGGGCCTGGGAGGCCTCGGACCGGGACAGCTCGCTCCTGTACCGCGGCTCCCGCCTCGAACAGGCCCGCGGCTGGGCGAAGTCGGCGGGGGACATCTATCTGACCCGCAGTGCGGTGCAGTTCCTGGCCGCCTCGGTCCGGCTGCGCAAGCGCACGGTCCTGATCAGCCGCGCCGCGGTGACGGCTCTGGTCGTGCTCGCCGTACTGGCCGCCGGTTCGGCCGTGATCGCATGGCAGCAGCGGGACGACGCCGTGTTCGAACAGGTGCTCGCGGAGGCGGACCGGGCCCAGCACACGGATCCGTCACTGGCCGCCCAGCTCGACCTGGTGGCCCACGATCTGCGCCCGCACGACCAGGGGGCGTACAGCCGTCTGATCTCGATCGTCAACGCGCCGCTGGCCACCCCGCTGCTCGGCCACACCGGCGCCGTCTACCTCACGTCCTTCAGCCCCGACGGCAAGACCCTGGCCACGGCCAGCTACGACCGGACCGTCCGGCTGTGGAACGTGGCCGACCGCAGCCACCCGAGACCGCTGGGCAAGCCCCTCACCGGCCACACGAGCTGGGTGAGCAGCGCGGTCTTCAGCCCGGACGGACACACCCTGGCCAGCGCCGGCGACGACGGCACGATCCGGCTGTGGGACGTGACCGACCCCGCGCACCCCTCCCGGCTCGGCTCGCCGCTGACCGGCCACAAGGGCACGATCTACCTGGTCGCCTTCAGCCCGGACGGGCGCACGCTGGCCTCCGCGAGCGAGGACCGCACCGTGCGCCTGTGGGACGTGGCCGACCCGCACAGGCCCAAGCCGCTCGGCGTGCTGGGCGGCCACACCGCCGCGGTGCGCTGCGTCGCGTTCAGCCCCGACGGGCGCACCCTCGCGGCCGGCAGCGACGACGACACCATCCGGCTGTGGAACACCGCCGACCCGCGCCACCCCGAGCCCCTGCGCACGGTGCTGACCGGCCACACGGACATCGTGCACTCGGTGGCCTTCAGCCCCGACGGGCGCACCCTCGCCAGCGGCAGCGCGGACGACACCATCCGCCTGTGGAACACCGCCGACCCGGCGCACGCGGCCTCGATCGGCTCGCCGCTGACCGGACACACCGGCCCGGTCTGGTCCGTGGCCTTCAGCCCCGACGGCGGCCGGCTCGCAGCCGCCAGCGCGGACAGCACGGCCAGCCTGTGGAACGTCGCCGATCCCCTGTCCCCCTCCCAGGTCGGCGAGCCGCTGGTGGGCAGCAGCGGCGAGATGTTCGCCCTGGGGTTCAGCCCCGACGGGCGCACCCTCGCCACCGGCAGCGGTGACAGCAAGGTCCGTCTGTGGTCGGTCCCGACGTCGGACATGATCGGCCGCAGCGGAGCGTTCCGGCCGGACGGCAAGGTGCTCGCCACGGCCGCGCGCGACGGCAGGGTCCGGCTGTGGAACGTGGCGGCGCCCGAACGGCCCGTGGCGCTGGGCAAGCCGTTCATGGGCACGGACGGCGGCCACCGTTCGATGATGTTCTCCCCCGACGGCCGTACCCTCGCCGTGCTGAACGGGACAGGGACGCTGTACCTGTGGAACGTCACCGTCCCGTCCCGTCCCGTCCCCGCCGGGCCCCCCGTCGCCCTGCGCACCCGCTTCGCGGGCTTCCACACGCTGGCGTACAGCCCGGACGGCCACACCATGGCCACCGCCTACCAGGACCGCACCATCCAGCTGTGGAACGTCACCGACCCCTCCCGTGCCGTCCCGCTCGGCAAGCCGCTCACCGGGCACCGGGGCTACGTCAACGCCCTGGTCTTCAGCCGGGACGGGCACACCCTGGCCAGCGGCAGCGCGGACCGCACCATCCGGCTGTGGAACGTGACCGACCCCCGCCACGTCACCCTGCGCGAGCAGCCGCTCACCGGGCACTCCGGCCCCGTCAACGCCCTCGCCTACAGCCCCGACGGCCGCACCCTGGCCAGCGGCAGCGACGACGACACCGTACGGCTCTGGAACGTCACCGACCCCCGGGCGACGACCGCGCTCGGCGCCCCCCTGACCGGCCACACCGAGGCGGTCACCTCGCTGACCTTCACCACGGACGGCCAGGCCCTGGCCAGCGGCGGGGACGACACCACGGTCCGGCTCTGGAACGTCACCCACCCTTCGTCGGCCAAACCCATCGGCCAGTCGATGAGCCCCTACGCCAAGACGGGCAACTTCCTGTCCTTCAGCCCCAACAGCCGTGTGCTCGGGGTGTCGAGCGGCGCGGACACGGTCCGGCTGTGGCGTCTGAACGCCGACGAGGCCATCCGGCACATCTGCGCGGTCACCAACGGCGTACTGACCCCGCAGAAGTGGCACGAGTACCTGACCCGCCTGTCGTACGACCCCCCGTGCCCCCGCTGACCGATCAAGATCAGCCAACTACCCAGCCGGACTGTGCTGTTGCCTCCCCCAGACCCCACAACCTTGTTACCCTTGGCCATAGCCCGATCGCTGGTGCATCCCCCGTCGCCAGCGGTCGGGCCTTTTTTCGTGTCGTGAAGCGGAATCCCTGCATGCGTTCGCACCCGGACACATGCACGCAAAAGACCCCCGGTCCAAGTGGGCCGAGGGTCTTCGTTCTGTGGGGCTAACAGGATTTGAACCTGTGGCCTCATCCTTATCAGGTCGATCACGGCCCTCCGAGGACTGGAGGAATCCGAGCCTCACGACGGTCTATCGACCGCTGGGGGCCGCGCTCGTCCGGTCTTGTTCGCCGCTGTTGGTGTCAGCGGCTGGTGTCAGACATCAACGACGGGCTTGACACGCGGCCGTGGGAGGTACGTCGCGATCATCTGCACAGCAATCAGAACGATCACTGCGACCACCAGCCACGTAGCCTGGCGCAGAACACCGGTCATCGTGTCGCCGTTGATCACGCAGGCCAGCACGACGGCCATAGCGATCACGGGTTCCTTGCCACTGTCAGTGGCTCGTGCGAGAGTACGAAACAGGTGGTGGTCCGGCAGCGGAGCGCCACCGAGAGCCGGGAAGGGCATAAGTCCTCCAGGGTCGAAGTTGGGGCGCGCCTGATTTCCTTCGCCAAGGGTGGGCGCGCCCTTCCTGTTACCTGGACAAGCTACGGCACGGCACTGACAGATGTGACGCCCGCAGAGTGCAGCAACTCGACCTGGGCTTTTGTCAGTTGGGATCGCTCTGTGGAAGCCCCTGTGGAGACTGGTCCATTTTCTGTGGACAGGGGGGTGTCTACGCAGCGTGAGCCATCCACACCCCCCTGCACGTTGCGTGACTAGTTTCCACAAGGCCTGTGGATAACTCTGCGTAGTGACTTGGAACACACCCCTTCCTGCACCCACCACCCTCCCCAGCTCCCATCCCGTCCGCCGTCGACCCACACACCGTGGAGCGGACGTGGTTCAGGGGCGTCAAGGTGGAGCGCGCCACTGTACGAACGACCTTGACGCCCCTGGGCCGCGTCTGCTCGGCTCTGCCTGGGTCGACGGTGGACGGGATGGGAGCCCCCGCGCACGCCACAATGGACCCGCGGGCGGAAACGGCGCCCCCTCCTCCCGGTGCCGGCCGATCCCCCGCCGGAGGCATGGTCTTGACCGTGGTCGCGCTGTGCGGTGATCGACTCATGGCCTCCGGCCCTATCCACAGTGGGCGCGCGTCGGCGCAGCGTGCGCGGAGCGGGCCGGAGGCAGGAGCGCAGCGCGCAGCGGAGCCGGGAAGCGCGCCCGGCGGAGCGGAGCGCAGCCGGGGCTTGATGAGGTAGAGAAACCTGTAACAGGTCCCGGGTCCCGGTCGAAAATCACTTGCCGAGTAGCGGTGTCAGCTCACGGTCGTCACGCATTCGGATGTGCGGCGCCTCGTCGCGCGAAGCGTCCGTGATGCGCGCCGCGTAGGCCTCGCTCATCGCCGCTCCTCCTTCATACCGGCTGAGCCATGCAACAGCGTCATCAGGCAGAGTGCTGGTCCGTGGCGAGAAGTCGGCTGGTGAAACCCTCGCGGCATAGCCGCTCGTACGCCTCCAACACGTCATCCGGTACGGGCTGGCTGATCATGTACCCCTGCTCCGGGTAGATCAGGAGTCGCTGAAGTGCCCCCACCAGCATGTCAATGACCAACCGGGCGTCCTGGATGGAGTCCGCGTACTCCTCCAACGTCATCGGAGTGGACGCGCTGACGATCTCGACTTCGGGCCACAGCTTGCGCGCCGTGGCGTAGGCGCGCTTCTCCTCGTACGGCTTGCTGATGAGGAGCACGGAGGAGACCTCCACTCCGGCCGCCTCAAGCACGGCTCTGGAAAGGCGGATGTTCTCGCCGGTATTGCGGGCGTTGGGTTCTACGAGTACGGCTGAGCTGGGAACACCGAGTTCGAGAGCTCGTTCGCGGTAGTGGACAGCTTCACCGCGAGGCATGCGTTCCCGCGTCGTAGGGCTGGTGGCTCCCGTGAACACAAGCAGGGGAGCCATGCCGCGCTTGTACAGGTCGACGGCCGTATCGGCCACACCCAGGTCATGGCTACCCAACCCGATCGCGACTGAGCACGGCCGCAAGGCATGGCCCATCTGATGGTAGTCCCACAGTCGCCGTGCGTCGGTCCATGCCTGAGTGGAGATCATTACTGCCCCTTCTCGCCCTTCGCCGAGTCCGGCACCTTGAAGTCGTATTCCCAGGCGAAGCGCGAAGCCGCGTGCACACCAATGGCGAACTCCACCACTGTGCCAGAGGCCGTGTACGTCGTCCGGTGCAGCTCGACAACAGGTTCGCCCGGCGGCAACTGCAAGAGCTTCACTTCGTCGGCCGTGGCCGCCCTGGCGAAGATCTCCTCTTTCATGTGGTCGATCTCGTATCCCGCGTCGTACAGCACGCGGAATCCGCCGCCGCGACCGGCGGGCCCCGGCGTCGGGTCCACCAGTCGTGTGCCCTCGACGTGTTCGGGCCGGTAGTAGCTGGTGAGGGTGTGGGTCGGCTGATCGCCTTCCTTAACCAGCCGCGCTCGTGCGTACACCTCCGCCCCCTCGTGCAGACCGTGCGCAGCGGCGACCGCGGGCGGGGCTTCCACGCGGCTGACGGTCTGGGTCTGCTCGTTGCGGCGATAGCTGCGACCAGAGGCCACGCGGTCCGCGATGAAGGCGACCTCGTCGCCATCGCGCCACTTGGCCTTGTCGTACCTGCCGATGCCGAGCCGCTTCAGCGGAACTCGTTGCCGTACGACGGTGCCGTGCCCGCGGGACGAGGTCACCAGGCCCTCGGCCTCAAGAGCCTTGTATGCCTGGTGGACGGTGGACTTGGAGCCCTCGCCTGCCGCAACAAGCTCCCTGATCTGCGGAAGCTGCTGGCCAGGCGCATACTCACCCCTCTTGATCTGCTCAGCCAGCTTGTCGGCCAGCTCCCGCCACTTCGGCGTCATCTCACGACTCCTCTCGATGAGACAAGTCAAGCACAGTCCCAGGACTGTTGACAGTCCCAGGACTGCGTGCCACAGTCTCCTTAAGCCGCTCGCAGTCCTAGGACAGCGAGTCTGGAGGGCCTTCTTTGGGCTGCTCCAAAGCATCGACTCAAGGAGTGCTTCATGCCGTCCTTCAAGATCGACACGTCGACCGCCGTGGTGTTCGTCGCGACCACGCCGGAACCGAAGATGGTCAACAAGAAGACCGGTGAGCGGGCCGTGGACCGGGAGACCAACGCGAGCCTCTCGACCGTGGGCCTGCTGGTCTCGGACGAGGGAGAGGGCAACCTCTACCAGGTGACCGTGCCGGAGACCGGCCTTCCCGAGGGGCTTCAGCCGGGTATGCCGGTCAAGGTCATCGGCCTGAAGGCGCGTGACTGGGAGAACGAGTTCAACGGCCAGAAGCGGCACGGGATCTCGTTCCGCGCGGTCGCGATCACCCCGGCGGCCTGACCATGACCGACCTGACGATGTGGCTGGAGGCTACGGGCGCCCTGGCGGGTGGCGGTGGTCTCGGCTATGCGAAGGTGCGCGCGCCGCGTGTGTACTGGTCCCTGGTCGGGATGCCGATTACCTGGGGCCGCTTCACCCTCTCGTACCGCTCCACGATGGATGTGTGCGGGCTGACGGTGCACCCGTCGGGCCTGCGGGCGTTCTTCACCCGCAGCGTCGCTCGTCGTGAGGTTCAGCCGGTTCCGCCGAAGATCCGCCGGGTGCGCGGCACGTCGACCGGGCTGCGGGTGACCCTGCGGCTTCCCGCTGGCCTGGAGCCCGCCGACGTGATCGCCTCCTCGGAGCGGCTCCGGCACGCCTGGGGTGTCCACTCGGTGACTGTGGTCGAGACGAAGCCCGGTTTCGTCGAACTGCGGATGACCGGCTATGACGTGCTGCGCCGGGTGAAGATGCCCCGCAAGGCCCGCCCGCACGACATGGCCGTTCCGGTCGCAGTGCGGGAAGACGGGACCGCGTTCGAGCGGGACTACCGCAAGGCACCGATGGCACTCACCCTGGGCGCCAACCACTCCGGCAAGTCCATGTATCAGCGCAACCTGATCAAGGGACTGGCGCAACTGCCGGTGGCCCTGGTCGGCGTCGACTGCAAGCGCGGGGTGGAACAGTCCGCCTTCGCGCCCCGCCTGTCGGCGCTGGTCACCAACCCCGACGATGCCGCCTCACTGCTGGGCGTCCTGGTCGCGGAGATGGAAGACCGCTTCGACCTGCTGAGCCGAAACGGCGTCTCCGACCTGTGGGAACTCCCCTCAGAGCTGCGCCCGGTGCCGGTGGTCGTCTTGGTCGACGAGGTGGCGGAACTGTTCCTGATCTCCTCCAAGAAGGATGAGGAGCGCCGGGAACGGATCGTCACCGCGTTGATCCGGCTGGCGCAGATGGCCCGTGCCATCGGCATCTACCTGGAGATCTGCGGGCAGCGCTTCGGTTCCGACCTGGGCAAGGGCGCCACCATGCTCCGCGCTCAGCTCACCGGCCGCGTGGTGCACCGCGTCAACGACAAGCAGACCGCCGAGATGGGTCTCGCCGACGTGGCCCCGGACGCTGTCCCGGCGGCGAGCCTGATCCCGATGAACCGGCCCGGAACCGCTGTCGCGGCGGACTCCTCCGGCGGCTGGTCGAAGATCCGTACCCCGAACACCTCGCGCGATGAAGTCGTGGCGGTCTGCCGGGAGTTCGCCCACCTGGTCCCGGAGCTGCCGTTCCTCGACCCGTTCCGCCCCTACGTTCCCGCCCCCGTGCCGGCGGCCGGTCCGTCGCTGGTCAAGCCCCGGCCCGTCACCGAATAACACCCGCTCCACCCCGGACGGCGCGACCGCATCGCGCCAGGTCCCTACCCGAGCCATGCCCGAACGCAGGGAGGTACGCCCCATGTCCGCCTCGATGTCCTTCCACCCGGAGCCCTCCACCTGGGTCCACGTTCACGACTACGGCACCGTCCACCCGCCCATCCTGGCCCTCGACGGAGACGGCTACCACCTGACTATCTCGGTCTTCGAGAGCCGCTCGCCCGCCGACCACAAGGCGTTCGCCGAGAGCTTCGCCCAGACGGTGACCGGCTACCTCGCGGCCGTGGACCGCTGGGCCGCCGCGCAGACCGCCGACACCGCGACCACGCAGGACGCGTGATCGCCGTGGCCGCACGGAAGACCCCCGCCCCGGTGACCGCCGACCCGGAGCCCGCGAAGTGCCCGACGTGCCACGGATCCGGGGAGGTCTCCCGCACCGTCCGCGTCGGACGCAAGCGCCGCACCGTCGGCCAGCAGACCGGCTTGTGCCTGGCCTGCCTCGGGTCCGGCGAAGCCCCCACCGACTGAATCCCGCCGGGGCTGGGCGGCCGGACACCGTTCCCCGCCCGCCCCTGGCCCGACTCCCCTGAAGGGAGGTGCCCCGCATGTCCCGACCGATCCGCCCGGATGCCGTACTCGTGCAGGCCGTCATCGCTGGCGCGCTGTCCTTCGCCCACCTGCACGACTTGGCCGAAGCGGCCGGACAGACCGGCTGGAAGGCATGGGCCTACCCGGTCTCGGTCGACCTGCTGTTGGTCGCTGCCTGGCGTCGGCTGCGCACGGCCCGCCGTGATCGCTCCGCGTGGACCTGGTTCGTGATCGCCTTGTTCGCCTCGCTCGGCGCAAACATCGCGACCGCCGGACTCCTCGACTTGGCCCACGTGCCCGCCTGGCTGTGCATCCTCGTCGCTGGCTGGCCCGCGCTGGCCTTCCTCGGCGGAACCCTCCTGGTCCACTCGCCCGCCGAACCGCCCGCTCCTGCACAGGCTGTGGACGAACCGGCGGCGCCGGAAGTCGAGATGCACCGCACCGACGAACCCGCCCCCGACCCGGCCCCCGTCGCGACCGTGACGGAGCTGGCTCCCGCCCGGCCCCAGCCCGCGCCCGGTGCCCCCGCTGTTCCGGTCGCGCTGCTCGACCACGCCCGGAAGATCGCTGATGCCCACCGTGCCTCCACGGGCTCCCCAATGCCTGCTGACGCCCTGTCCGCCCGGCTTCAACTGCCCGCCTCGATGGCCGACGCCATCGCCGCCGACCTCCAACTCACCTGACCAGGAAGGAGAGACCGCCCGTGACTGCCTACCGCCGCTTCCGCAACGTGATCCGCATCGGCCCCGTGCAGGTCGCCACGTCCTACGACGGCCGTGGCCGCGACAAGCACACCGCCGCCTGCACCGCCCCCGGCTGCGGCTTCGCCGCCGACTACGACACCCGCGCCGGTGCCGAACTCGCCGCCCGCACCCACCGCTGCAAGGCATGAGAGGAGATCGCGCCATGGACGTACCGCTCTGGCTCGCCCTGCTCGTCGTCGGATGGCTCGGCGTCAAGCTCGCCCGCCCGCCGTGGTGGCTGGTCGCCGTGCTCCTGATCGGTGGCTACCTCGTCGCCGGAAGCTTCCTCGCCCCCGCCCTCGGCACCGTCCTCAAGTAGAAGGGAACCACCTCGTGTTCACGCCGAAGTACCCGCCTCAGGACACCGCACCGCGCGCCACGGCCACCGCCCCGACCGCCTACACCCCGGCGCCCGTCCAGCCGTCGGCCCCGGCGCCGGTCCCGGTCGCCCCGGTCTCGAACCGGCCCACCGTCCAGCTCACCCCCGGTAGCGCTCTCGCCCTCGCCGCTGGCGGCGGCGCCGTGGTCCTCGTCGTCGGCGCGGTCCTGGTCTCGCTGCTGCTCGCGGTCGCCATCACCGGCGTCTCCGTCGCCGTGGTCGCGGTCGTCCTGCGCCTGCTCATCAAGGACCTGCACAAGCCCTGAACGGCCCCGGGGCGGCTCTCTCGCCAAAGATCCGCCGCCCCGGCGCCTGCACACCTTCCAGACCCATCGGACCCGAAAGGGAAGCCCCATGATGCCCCAGCACGCCCAGAACACGCGCGTCTGCCGCGACTGCGACGGCTTCGCCACCGCCGCCATCACCACCGGCACCCGCCACGCCGACGGCACCCGCGCCACCCTCCGCGTCACCTGCCCGACCTGCAAGGGCACCGGCCACACCGCCCCCGCCTCCACGCTCGCCCGCGCCGGGCGGTGACCGCCATGGCTGACCTCACCCCGACCCCGGACCGCCCTGGCCTGCACGTCAGCAAGCCGTCCCCGTCCGCCCCCGCCACCGCGTCGGCCGTCTGCCACTGCGGCGCCCGCGCCACCGCCACGGGTGACGCCCAGGTCAAGGCGCTGGTCGACGGCTGGGACGCCAACCACGGCCGCGCACACGGAAGGAAGTAACCGCGTGACCACCGCCGCCACCATGGCGGGCCTGGACCCGGCCACCCTCGCCGACGTGCTGAGGCTGGCCGGGTCTTCGGACCTCGACCGCATCCAAGACCAGATCCGCCGTACCGGCGGCTGCTCCGACCCGATCCACCTGCAAGGCTCCACCGTCACCCGCGACGCTGCCACCGGCTACGTGCTGCACTCGTACTCGACCGACACCGAACCCGGCGGCCGACTCCGTATCGCTTGCGGCAACCGCCGTGCCTCGCGCTGCCCGTCCTGCGCCTGGACCTACGCGGGCGATACCTACCACCTGATGCGCGCCGGACTTGTCGGCGACCCGGCCAAGGGCACCCCGCACACCATCCGCGATCACCCCCGGGTCTTCGCCACGCTCACCGCGCCCTCGTTCGGCCCCGTCCACAACCGCCCCGGTAACCGGCCGTGCCGTTGCGGCGTCCGTCACGCTGAGGACGCGCCCGAACTCGGCACCCCGCTTGACCCCGCCTCGTACGACTATGCGGGCGCGGTGCTGTGGAACAACCACGCCTCCGACCTGTGGCGCTACTTCACGATCTACCTGCGCCGCGAGATCGCCCGCCGGGCCGGACTCACGCAGAAGGAAGCCCGTGAACAGTCCCGCGTCTCCTTCGGCAAGGTCGCCGAGTATCAGAAGCGCGGGGCCGTGCACTTCCATGCCGTGATCCGCTTCGACGGTCCCGACGGGCCCGACAGCCTGCCGCCGGGCTGGGCCACCCTCGACGTTCTCACCGATTCGATCCGCGCTGCCGCTGCCCGCGTCGCTGTCGACGTACCGCCCGCGGGAGACGAGCCCGCTCGCACCCTGGGCTGGGGCACACAGCTCGATGTCCAGCCGATCGGCGCTTTCGGCCACGGTGAGGAGATCACTGAACAGGCCGTGGCTTCCTACGTCGCCAAGTACGCGACCAAGGCCGCTGAGACGACCGGCACTGTTGACCGCCGCATCGGCAACAAAGAGGCCCTGGTTCTGCTCGGCGTGCCCGACCACCCCGCCCGGCTCATCGCCGCGTGCCTCGACCTGCACGCGCTCTACCCGGACCGCAAGCTTCGGGACTGGGCTCACATGCTCGGCTTCCGCGGCCACTTCTCCACCAAGTCCCGCCGCTACTCCACCACCCTCGGCGCTCTGCGCCAGGTCCGAGCCGACTACCGCGCCGCCCAGCAACGCACCGCCCTGGGCCTGCCCGAACCCGACGACGCCCCGGAGGCAACCACGCTCACCCTCGCCCACTGGACCTACGCCGGACACGGCCACACTCCCGGCGAATCCTGGCTCGCCGCCAACATCCGCCGCGAGATCCAGCACAACCGCGAAACCGCCCGCGAGGAACTACCCGCCCTGCTCGACCTGGAAGGAGCCGCCGCATGACCACCGCCGCCCCCGAGCTGCTGACCGTGCCGGAGGTCATGGCGAGCCTCAAGGTCGGCCGGACCAAGGTCTACGACCTGATCCGCACTCACCGTCTGGTCTCGATCAAAGTCGACGGCTGCCGTCGCATCCCGGCTGACTCGGTCGGGGACTTCATCCGCGGGCAGATCGAGAGGGGGGCCTGATGACCAAGAGGCGCCCTAACGGCGGCGGCACGATCTCAAAGCGAGCGGACGGCCGATACATGGGCCGCGCGTACGTCACCGACACGGACGGCAACCGCGTCCGCAAGACCGTGTACGGAGCCACCTGGGACGAAGCCAATGAGAAGCTCGGCAAGCTCCAGGACCAGGAACGCAACGGCGTCCCGGTGCCCGCGCGCTCCTGGACCCTTGGCGAGTGGCTGGCGTACTGGCTGGAGCACATCGTCGAGCCGGAGCGCGAGCACAACACGTACGTCAAGTACGAGTCCAAGGTGAGGCTGTACCTGCTGCCGCACCTCGGTAAGAAGCCGCTGGTCAAGCTCACCCCCGCCCTGATCCGTACGTTCATGGCGGCCCTGAAGCGCGACAAGGTCGGCTCGTCCACCCGCTTTGAGGTGCTCCGCGTCCTCCGAAACGCGCTCAACCGGGCCATCCGAGAGGAGATCCTGACGCGCAACGTCGCGCTCCTGGTCGACATGCCCAAGGTCAGCAAGGACAAGGGCAAGGCGTGGAACGCCCGTGAGGCGATCACGTTCCTTCGCGCGGCCCGCGCTCACCGCCTCTACGCGGCCTGCGTCCTCGTCCTGGTGCTCGGTCTGCGGCGCAGTGAGCTTCTGGGCCTGCGCTGGCAAGACATCGACTTCGAGGCTCGACAGTTCACCCCGGTCAAGCAGGTGCAGCGGGTCAAGGGCGTCGGCCTGGTCCTCAAGGACCTCAAGACCGAGTCGTCACAGGCGGTGCTCCCCCTGCCGGAGTTCTGTGCTCGCGTCCTGGAAGAGCGCCGGGAGCTGCAAGAGCTGGAACGGAAGATCGCGGGTGAGCACTGGTCGCAGGATCCGGACCATGACCTGATCTTCTCCTCGGAGCATGGCGGCATGATCGACCCGGTGGGTTTCTCCCGCACCTTCGATCGGCTCGTCAAGCGGGCTGGCGTCCGTCGCATCACGGTCCGGCTCGCCCGGCACACCTGCGGGACCCTGCTCGCCTTCCTGAAGGTGCACCCCAAGGTGGCTCAGGCGATCCTCCGGCACAGTCAGATCAGCATGACCATGGACGTGTACACGCACGTCGTCGGCGACAGTGAGCGTGAAGCGGTCGGCATGCTCGCGGAGCTGCTGGAAGATCCGCTCATCGGCTGACCGCCGCTGTTGGTGTCAATCACTGGTGTCAAAAGACCCCCGGACCAATGATCCGGGGGTCTTTTCGCTGGTGGGGCTAACAGGATTTGAACCTGTGGCCTCATCCTTATCAGGGATGCGCTCTAACCAACTGAGCTATAGCCCCGCCGCGCTCTTGCGGGGTGTGTCCCGCGCGCTGACTCCTGAAGATTAGCGCACGAGGGGGGCAGTCCCAAAATCGGTTGTCGGGGACCGTCAGCGCACGGCGGCAGGTGAGGTCACTCGTCCTCGGCCAGCGTCAGCTCGATGCCGCCCACGAAGCCCGCGGACAGGTTGTAGATGAACGCGCCGAGGGTCGCGAGCGCCGTCGCGAGGACCACGTCGATCACCGCGATGATCGTCGTGAAGGTCAGGACGTGCGGGAGGGAGAGGAAGGCCTGGAGGTCGAAGCCGTTCGCCTCGTTGGAGCCGGTCGCCTCCGAGATGGTGCCGCCGACCGTCGAGAACACGCCCATCGCGTCCATGACCATCCACAGCACCGCCGAGGCGACGACCGTGCAGATGCCGAGCGCGATGGAGAGCAGGAAGCTGACCTTCATGACCGACCACGGGTCGGCCTTGGCCACGCGCAGCCGGGCCTTGCGGGTGCGCGGCGCGGTCTTCGCGCCGGTGCGCGGCCGGCGTACGGCACCGTCCGGGGCCTGCGCCGGATAGGCCTGCGGCGGGTGGTAGGGCGCGGCGGTCTCGGGGCGCCGCTCGCCGGGCAGCGGGGATGCCTGCTGCCCCTCGGCCGGGCCGGGCTGGGTCTGCGGGCCGCGGGTGTCCGTCACAGTTCCCCCCTGGGGTCCGTGCGTATCGGGCGAGGGTGAGCCGTCCGTGCCTGCGTCGATCTTGCGCAGCTGGGTCGTGTGCGGGTCCGCCGCACGCGCGGCGGAGCCACGGCCGCCGCCGTCCGTTTCCGTACCCGTGGAGGTACCGGCCGATCCGGCGCCCGTGGCTCCGCTCACGATGACTCACTCCTCGTGCCTACTCGGCCGAGGGCGCCTCACCCTCGTCCGTGCCGGTGGTCGCGGCACCCTCGGCGGTCTCGTCCACGGCCACGTCGCCGTCGACTTCCTCCGCCTCGCGCCCCGCCTCGGCGTTACGTGCGATACCGACCACGGCATCGCGCTTGCCCAGGTTGATCAGTTGGACGCCCATGGTGTCACGGCCCGTCTCCCTGATCTCGTTGACTCGCGTACGAATCACACCGCCGGACAGGGTGATGGCGAGGATCTCGTCGTTCTCCTCGACAATCAGCGCGCCGACGAGAGAACCACGGTCCTCCACGATCTTGGCGGCCTTGATGCCGAGGCCGCCGCGACCCTGGACGCGGTACTCGTCGACGCCGGTCCGCTTGGCGTACCCGCCGTCCGTCGCAGTGAACACGAACGTACCGGGTCGAACAACATTCATCGACAGAAGTTCATCGCCTTCGCGGAAACTCATCCCCTTGACACCGGAGGTGGCGCGGCCCATCGGGCGCAGGGTGTCGTCCGAGGCGGTGAACCTGATCGACTGTGCCTTCTTGCTGATCAGAAGGAGATCGTCGTCGGCCGAGACCAGTTCGGCGCCGATCAGCTCGTCGTCCGTACCGTCCTCGCGCTCCCGCAGATTGATCGCGATGACACCGCCGGAACGGGGCGAATCGTAATCCTTCAGAGGCGTCTTCTTGACCAGACCGGCCTTGGTGGCCAGGACCAAGTAGGGCGCCGCCTCGTAGTCACGGATCGCGAGGATCTCGGCGATCGCCTCGTCCGGCTGGAAGGCGAGCAGGTTCGCCACGTGCTGGCCGCGCGCGTCCCGGCCCGCGTCCGGAAGCTCGTACGCCTTCGCCCGGTACACCCGGCCCTTGTTGGTGAAGAACAGCAGCCAGTGGTGCGTGGTGGAGACGAAGAAGTGGTCGACGATGTCGTCTTCCTTCAGCTTCGTACCGCGCACGCCCTTGCCGCCGCGCTTCTGCGCCCGGTAGTCGACCGTCTTGGTGCGCTTGACGTAACCGCCGCGCGAGACGGTGACGACGATGTCCTCCTCGGCGATCAGGTCCTCGATGGACATGTCACCGTCGTAGGGCACCAGCATCGTCTTGCGGTCGTCGCCGTACTTCTCGACGATCGCGGCGAGCTCCGCACTGACGATCCCGCGCTGGCGGACCGGGGAGGCGAGGATCGCGTTGTACTCGGTGATCTTCGCCTGGAGTTCGTCGTGCTCCTGGACGATCTTCTGGCGCTCCAGGGCGGCCAGGCGGCGCAGCTGCATCTCGAGGATGGCGTTCGCCTGGATCTCGTCGATCTCCAGGAGGTCCATCAGGCCCCCGCGCGCGATCTCGACGGTCTCACTGCGCCGGATCAGCGCGATGACCTCGTCGATGGCGTCCAGGGCCTTCAGCAGACCGCGCAGGATGTGGGCGCGCTCCTCGGCCTTGCGCAGACGGAAGCGGGTCCGGCGGACGATGACCTCGATCTGGTGCGTCACCCAGTGGCGGATGAACGCGTCCAGGGACAGCGTGCGCGGCACCCCGTCCACCAGCGCCAGCATGTTGGCGCCGAAGTTCGTCTGCAGGTCCGTGTGCTTGTAGAGGTTGTTCAGGACGACCTTGGCGACCGCGTCCCGCTTGAGGACGATCACCAGGCGCTGGCCGGTACGGGACGACGTCTCGTCGCGCACGTCCGCGATGCCGCCGATCTTGCCGTCCTTCACCAGGTCAGCGATCTTCTGCGCCAGGTTGTCCGGGTTCACCTGGTACGGCAGCTCAGTGACCACCAGGCACTGGCGGTTCTGGATCTCCTCGACCTCGACCACCGCGCGCATCGTGATGGAGCCGCGGCCGGTGCGGTACGCCTCCTCGATGCCCTTGCGGCCGACGACGAGCGCGCCGGTCGGGAAGTCCGGGCCCTTGATGCGCTCGATGAGCGCGTCCAGCAGCTCCTCGTGGCTCGCTTCCGGGTTCTCCAGGTACCACTGGGCGCCGGCCGCGACCTCGCGCAGGTTGTGCGGCGGGATGTTGGTCGCCATGCCGACCGCGATACCGGCCGAGCCGTTGATCAGCAGGTTCGGGAAGCGGGAGGGCAGGACGGTCGGCTCCTGGGAGCGGCCGTCGTAGTTGTCCGTGAAGTCGACGGTCTCCTCGTCGATGTCGCGGACCATCTCCATCGACAGCGGCGCCATCTTGCACTCGGTATAGCGCATCGCCGCCGCCGGGTCGTTGCCCGGGGAGCCGAAGTTGCCGTTGGAGTCCACCAGCGGCATCCGCATCGACCACGGCTGCGCGAGGCGGACCAGCGCGTCGTAGATCGAGGAGTCGCCGTGCGGGTGGTAGTTGCCCATGACGTCGCCGACGACACGGGCGCACTTGTAGAAGCCGCGCTCGGGGCGGTAGCCGCCGTCGTACATGGCGTACAGGACGCGGCGGTGGACGGGCTTGAGGCCGTCCCGGACGTCGGGCAGCGCACGGGACACGATGACGGACATCGCGTAGTCCAGGTACGAGCGCTGCATCTCCGTCTCGAGCCCGACGGGCTCGACGCGCAGGGTGACCTCGCCGCCCTCGGTCTCAGGAGTGTCTGGAGTGTTCTCGTCGGCCATTGCTGGTGAAGATCCTTCCTGGTGCGGTCAGCTGAGACCGACTCAGATGTCGAGGAAGCGGACGTCCTTGGCGTTGCGCTGGATGAACTGGCGACGCGCCTCGACGTCCTCGCCCATCAGGACCGAGAACAGGTCGTCGGCCTGGGCGGCGTCGTCCAGGGTGACCTGGCCGAGGACCCGGTGCTCCTGGTCCATGGTCGTCACGCGCAGCTCCTCGGCGTTCATCTCGCCGAGGCCCTTGAAGCGCTGGATCGAGTCCTCCTTGACGCGCTTGCCGCGCTGACGGCCCATCTCCAGCAGCGCGTCGCGCTCGCGGTCGGAGTAGGCGTACTCGACCTCGTCCCGACCCCACTTGATCTTGTACAGCGGCGGACGGGACAGGTACACGTGCCCCTTCTCCACCAGGTCCCGCATGAAGCGGAACAGGAAGGTCAGCAGCAGGGTGTTGATGTGCTGGCCGTCGACGTCGGCGTCCGCCATCAGGATGATCTTGTGATAGCGCAGCTTCTCGATGTCGAAGTCCTCGTGCACACCCGTGCCGAAGGCGGAGATCAGCGCCTGGATCTCCTGGTTCTGCAGGATCTTGTCGATCCTGGCCTTCTCGACGTTGAGGATCTTGCCGCGGATCGGGAGGATCGCCTGGTACTGCGGGTTGCGGCCGGACTTGGCCGAGCCGCCGGCGGAGTCACCCTCGACGATGAAGATCTCGCACTTGGTGGGGTCGTTGGACTGGCAGTCCGACAGCTTGCCCGGCAGGGACGCCGTCTCCAGCAGGCCCTTGCGGCGCGTGAGGTCGCGGGCCTTGCGGGCCGCCACGCGCGCGGTGGCCGCCTGGATGCCCTTGCGGACGATGTCCGCGGCCTCGAGCGGGTTGCGGTCCAGCCAGTCGTTGAGGTGTTCGTAGACCGCCTTCTGCACGAAGGTCTTGGCCTCCGTGTTGCCCAGCTTGGTCTTCGTCTGGCCCTCGAACTGCGGCTCGCTCAGCTTGACCGAGATGATCGCGGTCAGACCCTCACGGATGTCGTCACCGGTGAGGTTGTCGTCCTTCTCGCGCAGCAGCTTCTTGTCGCGCGCGTACTTGTTGATCAGCGAGGTCAGCGCGGCGCGGAAGCCCTCTTCGTGGGTACCGCCCTCGTGGGTGTGGATGATGTTCGCGAACGAGTACACACCCTCGCTGTAGCCGCTGTTCCACTGCATCGCGACCTCGAGGGACAGGCTCTTGTCCTTGTCCTCGGCGTCCAGGTCGATGACGGTGTTGTGTACCACGTCTCCCTTGCGGGAGTTGAGGTACTTCACGAAGTCGACGATGCCGCCCTCGTAGTGGTACGTGACGGTCTTGACTTCGTCCTTCTCGTCGGCGCCCGCCTCGTCCGCCCCCGAGGTCGCCTTCGCCGACTCGCGCTCGTCAGTGAGTTTGATCGTCAAACCCTTGTTGAGGAACGCCATCTCCTGGAAGCGCCGCGACAGCGTCTCGAAGGAGTACTCGGTGGTCTCGAAGATGTCCGCATCGGCCCAGAAGGTCACCGAGGTGCCGGTCTCCTCGATCGCCTCGTGCTGGGCGAGCGGGGCCGTCGGGACGCCCAGCTTGTAGTCCTGCGTCCAGCGGTGGCCGTCGGTCCTGACCTCGACCGACACCTTGCTGGACAGGGCGTTCACGACGGAGACACCGACACCGTGCAGACCGCCGGAGACGGCGTAGCCGCCGCCGCCGAACTTGCCGCCCGCGTGCAGCACGGTCAGCACGACCTCGACGGCCGGCTTGCCCTCGGAGGGCACGATGCCCACCGGGATGCCACGGCCATTGTCGACGACGCGCACGCCGCCGTCGGCGAGGATCGTCACGTCGATGGTGTCCGCGTAGCCGGCCAGCGCCTCGTCGACCGAGTTGTCGACGACCTCGTACACCAGGTGGTGCAGACCGCGCTCGCCGGTGGAGCCGATGTACATGCCGGGCCGCTTGCGGACCGCGTCCAGCCCTTCGAGCACGGTGATGGCACTGGCGTCGTAGGAGGCCGTGACCTCGGCGTTCACGCCGGCGTCGGTGGACGGGATGTTCTCGTTGGGGTTGCCGGAATCGGCCACGAAGCGCCCTTTCTGGCACAGCACGAGCCAGGCTCGTCGGCGGGTTGCCGGAGCGGCTGCGGCATGTTGCGTTGGTAAGCCTTGATCAGCGTTGCTCAGCTTTTCCCGGGCGGTCCCCACGTTTGGGGCGGGATTGGCTTCCAGTCTACCGGTAGCGCCGACAGTGATGGGGGTTTGCCGGTACCTGAGTCCTCATGTGCCGCCCTCAACCGGTCTCGGCCGGGTCCCGATATACGGAAGGGGGCTCCAAGCGGCTCACAGCGCCACTCAGCGCTTCGGGCCGTCAACCCTTGGCTACTGGGGGGTCAGCTCGTGATCCACACCTGGGCACGGGGGTGCGACAGGGGGCACGACGAGACCGCGCCTCGGCCGCAAGACGTGAGGTACGTCACCCATAGGTATCGCCGGGGCCCGTGCTCCCCGGGGCGCGCAGGGGGCCGTAGCGGCGGGCGGGGCCGCCGGGGCCGTTGACCTTGATCAGCCGGACCGTGCCGTGCCCGAGGTCCTCGTTGAGGCGGGCGACCAGGGTCGGGGCGAGCAGGCGCAGCTGGGTCGCCCACGCCGTCGAATCGCACTGCACCGACAGCACGCGCTCGTCCTCGTCGTACCTCTGCGGCACGCAGTGCTTGGCCAGGTCCTCGCCGACGATCTCCGGCCAGCGGCCCATGACGCCGCCCACCGCGGCCGGAGTCTCCCAGCCGCGCTCGTTGATCAGCCGGTTGATCGCGGCGCCGAGCGCCATCGGGTCGCGTCCGTCGGCCCGCGCGCCGGAGCGCAGACCGCCGCCGCGCCGCGCCTGCTTCTTCTGCCGCGCCGCGTCCCCACGCGCGCGTGCCTGCTCCTTCGCGGCGCGCAACGCCACGCGCGCGAGGTCGACACCGGAGGGTTCCGGAGACTTCCCGGGGTTCTTCGGGGTGGGTTCGTCGGTGCTCATACGCGCTCCACCGTCCCGTCGGCCACCGTATACCGGGCGCCGACCAGCACCTGCGGTACGTCGTCGTCCACAGCGGCGGTGACCAGCACCTGCTCGCCGGGCGCGACCAGCTCGGCCAGCCGCTCACGGCGGCGGGCGTCCAGTTCCGCGAAGACGTCGTCCAGGATCAGCACCGGCTCGTTGCCCTCCGCGCGCAGCAGGTCGTACGAGGCCAGGCGCAGCGCGAGGGCGTAGGACCAGGACTCGCCGTGGGAGGCGTATCCCTTGGCGGGCAGCTGACCGAGTTTGAGAACCAGATCGTCCCGGTGAGGGCCTATGAGGGTGACGCCCCGCTCGATCTCCTGCTTGCGCGCCTCCGCCAGGGCGGCCATCAGCTGGGCGTAGAGGTCCTCGCGCGTGTGCGCCTCGCCGGGCGCGGACGGCTTGTACTCCAGCGCGAGGGGACCGCCGCCGGGCGCCAGCTGCTCGTACGCCTTGTCGGCCAGCGGCTGGAGCGCGGCGATCAGGTCCAGGCGCCGGGCGAGCAGCTCGGCGCCCGCGTGCGCGAGGTGCTGGTCCCACACGTCGAGCGTGGACAGGTCCATGGAGCGCCCGCCGTGCCTGCGGGCGAGGGCGGCGGACTTCAGGAGCGTGTTGCGCTGCTTGAGCACCCGCTCGTAGTCGGACCGCACGCCCGCCATGCGTGGGGAACGCGCGGTGATCAACTCGTCCAGGAACCGGCGCCGCTCACCGGGATCCCCCTTGACCAGCGCGAGATCCTCCGGCGCGAACAGCACCGTCCGTACGATCCCCAGCACGTCCCTCGGTCTGACCTGCGAGGAGCGGTTGATGCGGGCACGGTTGGCCTTGCCGGGGTTCAGCTCCAGCTCCACCAGCTGCTGCCGCTCGCCCTGCCTGACCTGCGCCCGGATGACGGCCCGCTCGGCGCCCATACGGACCAGGGGGGCGTCGGAGGCGACGCGGTGGCTGCCGAGGGTGGAGAGATAGCCGACCGCCTCGACCAGGTTGGTCTTGCCCTGGCCGTTGGGGCCGACGAAGGCGGTGACGCCCGGGTCGAGCGGGACCTCGACCCGGACGTACGAGCGGAAGTCGGCCAGCGAAAGATGCGTGACGTGCATGGTCGTTCGCCGACCTCCCCCAGGGTTGTGGATCGCGGGGCGACCCTGTGGATTACTTCTTCTCTACGGCGTGGCCGCCGAACTGGTTGCGCAGCGCGGCGATCATCTTCATCTGCGGCGAGTCCTCCTGGCGGGAGGCGAACCGCGCGAACAGCGACGCGGTGATCGCGGGCAGCGGCACCGCGTGGTCGATGGCGGCTTCCACAGTCCAGCGTCCCTCACCGGAGTCCTGTGCATAACCGCGCAGCTGGTGGAGGTGCTCGTCCTCGTCGAGGGCGTTCACCGCGAGGTCCAGCAGCCAGGAGCGGATGACCGTGCCCTCCTGCCAGGAGCGGAAGACCTCGCGGACGTTCTCCACGGAGTCGACCTTCTCCAGCAGCTCCCAGCCCTCGGCATAAGCCTGCATCATCGCGTACTCGATGCCGTTGTGGACCATCTTCGCGAAGTGGCCCGCGCCGACCTTGCCGGCGTGCACCGAGCCGAAGTCGCCCTCCGGCTTGAGCGCGTCGAAGACCGGCTGCACCTTGGCGACGTTCTCGGCGTCGCCGCCGTACATCAGCGCGTACCCGTTCTCCAGGCCCCAGACGCCGCCGGAGACACCGCAGTCCACGAAGCCAATGCCCTTGGCGGCCAGCTCCTCGGCGTGCTTCTCGTCGTCCGTCCAGCGGGAGTTGCCGCCGTCCACGACCACGTCGCCGGGCTCCAGCAGCTCGGCGAGCTGGTCGATCGTGGTCTGGGTGGGCTCGCCGGCCGGGACCATCACCCAGACCACGCGCGGACCGCTGAGCTTGCCCACAAGCTCTTCCAGGCTGTGGACATCCGCGAGGTCGGCGTTGCGGTCGTATCCGAGGACGGTGTGGCCCGCGCGGCGGATCCGCTCGCGCATGTTGCCGCCCATCTTGCCGAGGCCGACGAGACCGAGCTCCATCAGTTGTGTTCCTTAGGTTGCTGTGTGGCGTGTGGGGCACCTGCGTACCCGGGTCCGAGCCTAGTCCCGGCCCCTCACGCACAGCTGTGGGCATACGCGCTCATACGTATGCCCTCACCTGGGAGTTTGTCCTGTGGATACCGGCGGCTGAGCTCAGCCGCTCAACCGCACCGGCATGATCAGGTACTTGTACGCGTCGTCGGCCTCGGCGTCCAGCGCCGGCTTGCCGCTGAGCAGCGCGGGCTTGGTGGACGTCGTGAACGACAGCTGGGCCACCGGGGAGTCGATGGCGCTCAGGCCGTCCAGCAGGAACGTCGGGTTGAAGGCGATCGAGATGTCGTCGCCCTCCAGCTGGGCGTCGACCCTTTCCACAGCCTGTGCATCATCGCTGGAGCCGGCTTCCAGGATCAGCACGCCCTGCTCGAAGCTCAGCCGCACCGGGGTGTTGCGCTCGGCGACCAGGGCCACGCGCTTGACGGCCTCCACGAAGGGGGCGGTCTCGATCACGGCGACGGAGTTGAACTCCGTCGGGAACAGCGTGCGGTACTTCGGCAGGTCGCCCTCGAGCAGACGGGTCGTCGTACGACGCCCGGCGCCCTCGAAGCCGATCAGGCCCTCGCCCGCGCCGGAGCCGGAGAGCGCCAGCATGACGCTGTCGCCCGCGCCGAGCGACTTGGCGGTGTCCAGCAGCGTCTTGGCCGGGACCAGGGCGACCGCGGAGGCGTCCGGGTTCTCCGGCTTCCACAGGAACTCGCGGACCGCGAAGCGGTAGCGGTCGGTGGAGGCCAGGGTGACCGTGTCGCCCTCGATCTCGATGCGCACACCCGTGAGGACGGGCAGCGTGTCGTCACGGCCGGCGGCGATGGCCACCTGGGACACGGCGGCGGCGAAGACCTCGCCGGGGACGGTGCCCGTGGCGTTCGGCATCTGGGGCAGCGCCGGGTACTCCTCCACAGGCAGGGTGTGGAGTGTGAATCGCGAGGAGCCGCAGACCACGGTCGCCCGTACACCGTCTGTGGAAATCTCCACCGGGCGGTTGGGGAGAGCGCGGGAGATGTCGGCGAGCAGGCGGCCGGAGACGAGGACCGTGCCCTCCTCCTCGACCTCGGCCTCGACGCTCACCTTCGCGGAAACCTCGTAGTCGAAGCTCGACAGGCTCAGCTGGCCGTCCTCGGCCTTCAGCAGGAGGCCGGCGAGGACAGGCGCCGGCGGACGGGCCGGGAGGCTGCGTGCTGCCCACGCCACTGCCTCCGCGAGTACGTCGCGTTCCACCCGGATCTTCACCGTAAGCCGCCTCCTGCTGTTGCTACTGAGTCCTCCGACTCGGTGTCACCGCCCACTGCGGAGGGAAGGACACCGGGGACCAGTCTGACGCACCGCACTGACAGTAGGTGCCTGTCGGGGTCAAGTCGCTCCGAGGGGCAGCCGGGCTCGAGAGCGCGAGTTGTGCACAGGCCCCGCTTCGAAACGGATTCCCAGCTCTCTCTAGTTGGGAGTAGTAGTAGGGCCTGTGGATACCGTGGATAACTACGTTTTCCCAGCTCAGAGCAGGAATTTTGTCCACTGGCCCTGTGGGTGGAGGCGGTGGACAACCAGGGGTATCTGTGGAGAACAGAAAGTTCTGCACACACCGCCCACAGACCGAGGGCAGTTCTCCCCAGCTGCGTCCCCAGGTTTACCCACGTTTCCCACACCCCAATCCGGCACCTTCGTGTGACGGCTTTCACTCGATGCGGTGAGCGGGTGCGTCGCGTTGCCGAACAGTGGACAGCCATGTGGAGAAGCCGGGAATCATTGGGGACAACCGGCCCCAGCCTGTGGGCTGCCGGTGGACAACTCCGTGCACAGCCTGTGGATCTCCGCTTCGTCCACAGCCTGTGGAGATCGTTCGTCCACGATTCCACAGGCAGCTGAGCTGGGCGGACGGCTCTTACCCAGGCTCCCTGTGGACACGGTTCGGGACAACTCCGCAGTCCCCAGGATGTGGACGGAAGAAAGTCACCGAATCTGTGGAGAGTGGCCGTAACCAGGCACTTAATCGAACAGCGAGTGGCCGGGAGGGGCGGCGCGGACTACGGGGCCGACCCTCCCCAGTGCTTGCGAACCACGCCTCGGGGGCCCGCAGACGTACGCATCCGGGCCCGCTGACGCACGCTGTCGGCTCCGCTGAGCCTCGACCCACAGCGCCCCGGGGACTCACGTCCCGGCTCTCGGCCGGCCGTCCCTGCGCAGAAAAAGGGCGCCCCGGGATACCCCCGAGACGCCCTCAGCGCTGTCGCGCGGCCGGTGTCAGCCGTTCTTGATGCGGTTCGTCAGCTCGGTCACCTGGTTGTAGATCGAGCGCCGCTCGGCCATCAGCGCGCGGATCTTGCGGTCGGCGTGCATGACGGTCGTGTGGTCGCGGCCGCCGAACTGCGCGCCGATCTTCGGCAGCGACAGATCGGTCAGCTCCCGGCACAGGTACATCGCGATCTGCCGGGCGGTGACCAGCGCGCGCCCGCGCGAGGTGCCGCACAGGTCCTCCACCGTCAGCCCGAAGTAGTCGGCGGTGGCGGCCATGATGGCCGGCGCGGTGATCTCCGGGGCGCTGTCCTCGCCGCCCGGGATCAGGTCCTTGAGGACGATCTCGGTCAGGCCGAGGTCCACCGGCTGCCGGTTGAGCGAGGCGAAGGCGGTCACCCGGATCAGCGCACCCTCCAGCTCACGGATGTTCCGCGAGATGCGGGAGGCGATGAACTCCAGTACCTCCGGCGGGGCGTTGAGCTGCTCCTGCACCGCCTTCTTGCGCAGGATCGCGATGCGGGTCTCCAGCTCGGGCGGCTGGACGTCGGTGATCAGACCCCACTCGAAACGGTTCCGCAGCCGGTCCTCCAGCGTGACCAGCTGCTTGGGCGGCCGGTCGCTGGAGAGCACGATCTGCTTGTTGGCGTTGTGGAGCGTGTTGAAGGTGTGGAAGAACTCCTCCTGCGTCGACTCCTTGTCCGCGAGGAACTGGATGTCGTCGACGAGCAGGATGTCCATCTCGCGGTAGCGCTTGCGGAAGCTGTCGCCCTTGCCGTCGCGGATGGAGTTGATGAACTCGTTGGTGAACTCCTCCGAGCTGACGTACCGCACGCGCGTGCCCGGGTAGAGGCTGCGCGCGTAGTGCCCGATCGCGTGCAGCAGATGCGTCTTGCCGAGCCCCGACTCCCCGTAGATGAACAGGGGGTTGTACGCCTTCGCCGGTGCCTCGGCGACGGCCACCGCGGCCGCGTGCGCGAACCGGTTGGAGGCGCCGATGACGAACGTGTCGAAGAGGTACTTCGGGTTCAGCCGTGCGGTCGGCTCACCGGAGCCGCTCGCCGACGCGGGCTGCGCGGCCAGCGGACCGCTCCCTGGGGCCGACGGCAGGTCCGGGCGGCCGGGGCCGCCACGGTGCACCGGGCCGACGCCGGAGGGCGGCTCGGGCAGCTCACGGCGGACGGGGTCGCGCTGGTCGTACTCGGTCCGGGACGGGTCGTACTCGGAGCGGGGGGGGTCGTAGTCCGGGCGCGGTGCGTCGTACTCGGGGCGCTGCTGGTCGTAGGGCGGGCGCTCCCTGCCCTGCGGGCGGTAGTCCTGGGCCGGCGAGCCGTAGGCGTCCTGCCCGGAGGAGCCGTAGGAGTCCTGCGACGGCGAGGCGTACGGGTCGCGCTCGGGGAAGCCGAGGCGCGGCTGCTGCCAGCCGTACTCGTCCTGGGTGGGCCGCGGCCAGGCGCCGGGCTCGGGGCGCTGGTACTCGGACGGATACGCAGGGCGGGCGGTCGGGAGCTGATCTGCGCGGGAGGACGGTTCGCCGCCCGGGTGCTGGTCGCCGGCGCGGCGCCGGCCGTAGCCCTCGTACGGTCCGGAGGGCAGCTCCGGCTCCTCGTAACGCGGCTGCGGCTGCTGCGCGGGCGGCGCCGAGGGAGCCGACGGCTCGCCCGCGGAGTCGTCCACGGTGATCGCGATGCGGATGGGGCGGCCGCACTCGCGGCTCAGGGTCTCGCTGACGATCGGCGCGAGACGGCCCTCCAGTACGCCTTTCGCGAATTCGTTCGGTACGGCGAGCAGAGCGGTGTCCGCGACCAGCGCGAGCGGCTGGCAGCGCCGGATCCAGTGCTCGTCCTTCACCTCGACACCCTGTCCGCGGCCCTCACCGAGGAGCTGCTCCAGTACTCGTGGCCACACTGCGGCAAGATCGGCAGGTACGTCAGCCACAGGGCACGCTCTCTCACAGGTCCCACGAACGTGTGGTTCGCGGACGGGTCGGGATGGAATCCGGGTGGGTGGCGGGGGATCCCGCTCGCTGGGGACAAAGGAACGAATCGGAGTTCAGCCACGGTAGTCAGCGCGGCGGGTGCGGTTCAAGTTGTTGTCCCCAGCCTGTGGATAGTGTCTCTCATCGGCCCTCGGTTTGACCGGATGGCGCAGCCCCGCGTACCGTAACCAGGTCGAGTTGTCGATGGCTGCTGCCGCCTGCCTCCGATGGGCACAGGTCACTTCGGGTGATCGGGAAGCGGTGCACTCGGGCGTGACGCGAGCTACTCGTGGGCGCACGGTGACAGCCAGGACGGCACCCCGCCACTACCGATACCTTTCTGGAGCCCCCGAGTGAGCAAGCGCACCTTCCAGCCGAACAACCGTCGTCGCGCGAAGACCCACGGCTTCCGGCTGCGTATGCGCACCCGTGCCGGCCGCGCGATTCTCGCGTCCCGCCGTGGCAAGGGTCGCGCCCGCCTGTCCGCCTGATCCCGATCAGGTCATGCCATCGTGCTGCCTACCGAGAACCGGCTGAGGCGGCGCGAGGACTTCGCGACCGCGGTACGACGGGGTCGTCGGGCAGGCCGCCCGACCCTCGTCGTCCACCTTCGTAGCGGTGCCACGGACCCGCACGCGCCTGGGGAGAGCGCTCCCCCGACGCGTGCGGGTTTCGTCGTGAGCAAGGCCGTGGGTGGAGCAGTCGTGCGAAACAAAGTGAAGCGCAGACTGCGCCATCTGATGCGTGACCGAGTCGCCCTGTTTCCGCCCGGTAGCCTGGTAGTCGTACGAGCGCTGCCCGGATCGGGCGACGCAGACCACACTCAGCTGGCCCGAGACCTGGATGCCGCTCTTGAACGGCTGCTGGGAGGGGGCGCGCGATGAAGTACCCGCTGCTGGCTCTGATCAAGCTGTACCAGTGGACGATCAGTCCCTTGCTGGGGCCGGTGTGCAAGTACTACCCGTCGTGCTCCCACTACGGCTACACGGCCATCGACCGGCATGGTGCGATCAAGGGCACGGCACTCACCGCCTGGCGCATCCTCCGGTGCAATCCGTGGTCGCTCGGCGATGTGGACCATGTTCCGCCGCGCAAGCGTCCGCGGTGGCACGAAATGCTGCGCAACGCTTGGCGCGCACGCAAGGGCGGGCCCTCCGCCGCTGAGCCGGCCATCGAAGAGAAGCCTCATCCCGAGCTTCCTCCGAGCCCGGCCGCAGAGACCTCGTCCCATGCCCAAGGAGCATGATTAGTGGACACGATTGCCAGCCTCTTCAGCTTCATCACAACACCTGTCTCCTGGGTCATCGTCCAGTTCCACACGGTGTACGGCGCCATCTTCGGCCCTGACACCGGATGGGCCTGGGGCCTGTCCATCGTGTCCTTGGTGATCCTGATCCGTATCTGCCTGATCCCGCTCTTCGTGAAGCAGATCAAGGCGACCCGGGCCATGCAGACGCTCCAGCCCGAGATGAAGAAGATCCAGGAGCGCTACAAGAACGACAAACAGCGTCAGTCCGAAGAGATGATGAAGCTGTACAAGGAGTCGGGTACCAACCCGCTCTCCTCGTGCCTTCCCATCCTGGCGCAGTCCCCGTTCTTCTTCGCCCTGTACCACGTGCTCAACGCCATCGCGTCGGGCAAGACCATCGGCGTCATCAACGAGCAGCTGCTCGCCAGTGCCCGTCAGGCGCACATCTTCGGGGCCCCGCTCGCCGCGAAGTTCAAGGACAGCGCCGACACGATCCACGCGCTGAACGCCTCGGTCACCGACGTGCGCGTCGTGACGGTGGTCATGATCGTCATGATGTCGGCGTCGCAGTTCTACACGCAGCGCCAGCTGATGACGAAGAACGTCGACACCACGGTGAAGACGCCGTTCATGCAGCAGCAGAAGATGCTGATGTACGTCTTCCCGGTCATGTTCGCCGTCTTCGGCATCAACTTCCCGGTCGGTGTCCTCATCTACTGGCTGACCACCAACGTGTGGACCATGGGCCAGCAGATGTACGTCATCCACAACAACCCGACTCCGGGTTCCAAGGCCCAGGCCGCCTACCTGGAGCGCCTGACCAAGCACGTCACTCACCACGGCAAGGTCCGTCGCCGGGGCGAGAAGGCCATCGTCAAGGCGATCGTCTCCAAGGGCCGCGACCGCAACGAGTTCGAGCGCAAGTTCATCAACGCCCTGAACAAGTCGGGTCTCGCCGCTCAGGCCGACGGCACCGTGGCGAAGGGCGAGGCCCAGGCCGTCGTGCAGGCCGAGGACGGTACGACCACTGCCACCGCCGCCGCGCGGCGCCAGCAGCCCAAGCGTCAGAGCAAGGCCCAGCGCCAGTCCGGGCCCAAGCAGGCGGGCGACGACGACACCACCTCACTGGAGAAGTCCGACGAGCCGCAGGACGCCAGGCCCGCCGCTGCCAAGCAGCCCGAGAAGCCCGGCTCCGGCACCCGCAGCAAGGCCCAGTCCGGCCAGCGCAAGAGCGGCCCGCAGCGGCCCAAGTCCCCGTCCAAGAAGTAAGAAGGAGCCCATCCCGTGACGGAAGGCACCACCTCCGCCGCTGCCGAGGGTGCAGACACCCTCACCCGCCTGGAGCAGGAGGGTGAGATCGCGGCGGACTACCTGGAGGGTCTGCTCGACATCGCCGACCTCGACGGCGACATCGACATGGACGTCGAGGCCGACCGCGCCTCCGTGTCGATCATCAGCGACATCGGCGGCCGCGACCTGCAGAAGCTGGTCGGCCGGGACGGCGAGGTGCTGGAGGCACTCCAGGAGCTGACGCGCCTGGCCGTCCACCGGGAGACCGGGGACCGCAGCCGGCTGATGCTGGACATCGCGGGCTACCGGGCCAAGAAGCGTGCCGAGCTGTCCGAGCTGGGCGCCAAGGCCGCCGCCGAGGTCAAGAACACCGGTGAGGCCGTGAAGCTCAATCCGATGACCCCCTTCGAGCGCAAGGTCGTGCACGACGCGGTCAAGGCCGCCGGACTGCGCAGCGAGTCCGAGGGCGAGGAGCCGCAGCGGTTCGTCGTCGTGCTTCCGGCCTGATCGCCCCTACGTTTCACCGGCCCCGTCTGCCTGCAGACGGGGCCGAACTTTGTCAGCCTGGTAGTTCTGGTGGCCGGTGCGCTAAGCACCGGCGCTGTACGGAAGGACGGTCCCCGTGACGGAGGCAGCGGAGCTTCCCCCCGCGCCCGAGCAGGCGCGGGAAGTGTTTGGTGATCGCTTCGACGATGCGGTCCGCTATGCGGAACTGCTCGCCGAGGCGGGCGTGCAGCGTGGCCTGATCGGTCCGCGCGAAGTGCCCCGCCTGTGGGAGCGGCACCTGCTGAACTGCGCGGTGCTCTCGGAGGCGGTCCCCGAGGGAGTGACCGTGTGCGACGTCGGCTCCGGTGCCGGCCTGCCGGGCATTCCGCTGGCCCTGGTCCGGGAGGACCTGACCATCACTCTGCTGGAGCCGCTGCTGCGGCGCACCACTTTCCTGACCGAGGTCGTCGAGCTGCTCGGCCTGGACCACGTCACCGTGGTGCGCGGCCGGGCCGAGGAGGTCATGGGCACGCTGCCGCCCGTCCACGTGGTGACCGCCCGTGCAGTGGCCCCGCTGGACCGCCTGGCCGCCTGGGGCATTCCCCTGCTGCGCCCGTACGGCGAGATGCTCGCGCTCAAGGGAGACACGGCCGAAGAGGAGCTGAAGGCGGCGGCCACCGCGCTCACCAAGCTCGGCGCGGTGTCGACGTCCATCCTGCATGTGGGAGAAGGCGTGGTGGATCCCCTGTCCACGGTTGTACGCGTCGAGGTGGGGGAGAGCCCGGGCGGTGTGCGGTTCGCGGCCAAGCGGGCCAAGGCAGCCCGGACGGGACGGGCTCGCCGTCGCCGCTGATCGAAGAAGAGCATGAAACGCCAGAGGCGCTCTCCCTGTGGGGAGAGCGCCTCTGTGCTGTGACTCCGTGCCTACGCGGTCGTCGCTTACGGGGTCTTCGTGAAGCAGACGTCCGGACGCAGGGAGATGGAGCGGCACACCTTCTTGATCGTCACGGTGCCGCCGTGACCGCTGTACGCGGTGGTGCCGCTTCCCTTCTTGTTCCACAGGGTGAAGATCTCGCTTCCGTGGCCCGCCCGGGTGTACTGCACGTACACCGCGTTGTTGTCGTCAGCGAGGTCCTTGACGGCGGCTACGCCGTGGTCGCTGCTGACACGGTAACCGTGCCCCCAGATCACCTTGATGTCCTGGTCGGCAAAGGCGGGCGTGGCCGTGGCCAGAACGCCGACACCCAGCGCCGCTGCTATGAAACGGCCAATGGTCTTCGAAGTCATGGTGTTGCTTCCTGCGTTGGTCGAATCGGTCGGCCGAGCGGATGCGCTCGGTGCACCGGCGAAGGAAGTGAGATGTGCCGTTAGTCATGCGGCACAAGATCCCCCGCCCCGTATGTTTTTGATCTTAACAAGACGCAATCTTGAACTTTGAGAGGGGTGGTAAAGAGACGCGCGGCGGAGTGTCGCTCACATAAGGGACAAATTGTTGTCATCGTGTTTCACGTGAAACGTCGCTCACTGCTCCACGGCATCATCAGTCGCGGTCGCGCTGCGGCCGAACCGCGCGACCGGAAGCCTCTCGGTTCACTCGGAGAGGTAGCGGAGTTGTCCACAGAGGTGGATTTCTCCACAGAACACCAGGCCTCACTGGTTCACGACCCCGAAGACATGGGAGGCTCTGTTCATTGCGAGCCTGAAGTCGAGGAGAGTGAATCCTTGCGGTCCAACGCCAACATCGCGGGACCGATGACCGATCCGGTCCCCGGTCCCCGTACCGAGTCGACGGGGGCGGATGTTTCACGTGAAACACCGCCTCCGATGGACGACACTCCCATCGGTCGTGCTGCCCAACTGGCGGTGGAGGCTCTGGGTCGCGCAGGCGAGGGGCTGCCGCGACCGGAGCAGACCCGAGTCATCGTGGTCGCCAACCAGAAGGGCGGCGTGGGCAAGACGACCACGACCGTCAACCTTGCCGCTTCGCTGGCTCTGCATGGTGGCCGCGTTCTCGTGATCGACCTGGATCCGCAGGGCAATGCGTCCACGGCGCTGGGGATTGACCATCACGCCGAAGTTCCTTCCATCTACGACGTGTTGGTGGAGAGCAGGCCTCTCGCCGAGGTCGTCCAGCCTGTCCCGGATGTCGAAGGCCTCTTCTGTGCCCCCGCCACCATCGATCTCGCCGGTGCGGAGATCGAGTTGGTGTCTCTCGTGGCCCGGGAGAGCCGGCTCCAGCGGGCCATCCAGGCGTACGAGCAGCCGTTGGACTACATCCTCATCGACTGCCCGCCGTCGCTGGGTCTGTTGACGGTCAACGCGCTCGTCGCGGGCCAGGAGGTGCTCATCCCCATCCAGTGCGAGTACTACGCGCTTGAGGGTCTGGGCCAGCTGCTCCGTAACGTCGACCTGGTGCGGGGACACCTCAACCCCACGCTGCATGTGTCGACCATCCTGCTCACCATGTACGACGGCCGGACGCGTCTCGCTTCCCAGGTCGCGGAAGAGGTGCGCACCCACTTCGGCGACGAGGTGCTGCGGACGAGCATTCCCCGCTCGGTCCGTATCTCCGAGGCGCCGAGCTATGGGCAGACGGTGCTGACTTACGATCCTGGATCGAGCGGTGCCCTCTCCTATCTTGAGGCGGCCCGAGAAATTGCGCTGAAGGGCATCGGCATCAGCTACGACGCGAGTCAGGCCCACATCGGCGCCCAGAACGACCCGAGCATGGTGGAGGGGATCCAGTGAGCGAGCGACGGAGGGGGCTGGGGCGTGGCCTCGGCGCACTGATCCCTGCTGCCCCGACCGAGAAGAACCCGGTCCCGGCCGCGATGGGCAGTGGAGCGTCCACGTCCCCGGCAGCGGTACCCGTGCTGACGACTGACCGCGGGGTGGCCGCGGCGAAGGTGGCCACGCTGCCGCCTGTTTCACATGAAACCGAGGAGCCTGCGACCGCCCCTGTGGCAGAGGTGCCCGCGCCTCCGATGGGCGCCCACTTCGCCGAGCTTCCCCTCGACTCCATCACGCCGAACCCGCGCCAGCCGCGTGAGGTCTTCGACGAGGACGCCCTCCAGGAGCTGATCACCTCCATCAGGGAGGTCGGTCTCCTCCAGCCCGTCGTCGTACGGCAGCTGGGTCCCGCCCGGTACGAGCTGATCATGGGCGAGCGTCGCTGGCGCGCCTGCCGTGAGGCCGGCCTCGAAGCCATCCCGGCGATCGTCCGGGCCACGGACGACGAGAAGCTCCTCCTGGACGCCCTCCTGGAGAACCTGCACCGCGCGCAGCTGAACCCGCTGGAAGAGGCGGCTGCCTACGACCAGCTCCTCAAGGACTTCAACTGCACACACGACCAGCTGGCCGACCGGATCGGGCGCTCTCGTCCCCAGGTCTCCAACACGCTGCGGCTGCTGAGGCTCTCGCCGGCTGTCCAGAAGCGGGTGGCCGCCGGTGTCCTGTCTGCCGGTCACGCCCGGGCGCTGCTGTCCATCGAGGACTCGGAGGAGCAGGACCGGCTGGCCCACCGCATCGTGGCCGAGGGCCTCTCGGTACGGGCTGTCGAAGAGATCGTGACCCTGATGGGGTCGCGGCCCCAGGCGCCCCAGCGCTCCAAGGGCCCGCGGGCCGGTGCCCTGGTCTCTCCGGCACTGACCGATCTGGCGACTCGTCTGTCGGATCGCTTCGAGACCCGGGTGAAAGTCGACCTGGGGCAGAAGAAGGGAAAGATCACCGTCGAGTTCGCCTCCGTGGAGGACCTTGAGCGGATCCTCGGTACTCTCGCTCCGGGCGAGGGGCCGATCCTGCAGAAGGTTCTCCAGGAGGGCGAGTCCGAGCAGGACGACGACTGATCCTCGGGCGATCCCGCCAAGGGGCGTAAGGGAGCGGATCGTGCCCGGTGTGCACCGGATCGCGGTCCGCTCTTTGCTTTGAGGCGGTATCGAGGGAATCGCATCGTGGATACGATGCCAAAGGGTATGGCGCATCCACCTGGCAGATCTCTGAGTGGGGAGACAGGGCCATGCGATCGATGAGCCGCACCGGACTGGTGAGCGCGGGACTGGGCCTCGGAGCGGTCGGCGGATTCGTCGGCAGCCTCCTCAGGGAACGGAGCGCTCTGGCAGCCGCTCGCGTTGCTGCGGGCGAAGGAAGCGAGGAACAGCCTTCATGGGGCGTCGGCTCGTACCGCTCACGCTGGACAACCTTCAGGACCTTCCCAAGCGCTGTCGCTCGTGTGTCTTCTGGGAGCTGGACCCCGTCAGCGGCGAGGCCGCGGTAAGGGCGGGTACCTCCGCGTTGGAGAAGGAGTCGTGGATCTCCGCCGTCCTGCTGGACTGGGGATCATGCGGCCGGGTTGTCTACGTCGATGATGTGCCGGTGGGCTTTGTGGTCTATGCGCCGCCGGCCTATGTCCCCCGCTCGACGGCATTTCCCACAAGTCCGGTCTCACCGGATGCCGTCCAGCTCATGACGTCCTTCATCATGCCCGGCTATCAGGGGCAGGGGCTGGGCCGGGTGATGGTCCAGGCAGTCGCCAAGGATCTGCTGCGCAGGGGCTTCAGGGCGATCGAGGCATTCGGTGACGCCCGGTGGAAGGAGCCCGCCTGTCTGCTGCCTGCCGACCATCTGCTGGCCGTGGGCTTCAAGACGGTCCGGCAGCACCCCACGCATCCCCGCCTGCGGCTGGAACTGCGCTCGACGCTGTCGTGGAAGGAAGACGTGGAGCTGGCCCTCGACCGGCTGCTGGGGGCCGTTCAGAAGGAGCCGGCGCTCAGGCCGCTCTAGAGGTCGGGGTCAGCTGAAAACCTCATGCAAATGGGCCAACCCGGAGAGGGTTGGCCCATTCGTGTTTCACGTGAAACGTCACTCAGCGATGAAGTCGGCAAGGTCGCGCTCGATCGCGGCCTTCGCCTTGGCGCCGACGATGGTCTTGGCCACCTCGCCGTTCTGGTAGACGTTCAGGGTCGGGATGGACATGACGCCGTACTTGGCGGCCGTACCCGGGTTCTCGTCGATGTTGAGCTTGACGATCTCGATCTTGTCACCGTGCTCCTTGGCGATGGCCTCGAGCGACGGAGCGATCTGGCGGCACGGGCCGCACCAGGCAGCCCAGAAGTCCACCAGGACGGGCTTGTCGCTCTTGAGGACGTCTTCCTCGAAGGAGGCATCGGTCACGTTCTTCAGGTCGGCCACGGCGGGGCTCCTAATTGAGTGGGCGGTGGGGCGGTGGGGCGAGGGAAGGGAAGGTCAGACGACGGCGGTCTTCTCGGGCTCGGCCTCGTCCGCGAGGGCGGAGAGGAAGCGCTCGGCGTCGAGGGCGGCGGAGCATCCGGTGCCGGCCGCGGTGATCGCCTGTCGGTAGGTGTGGTCGACCACGTCACCGGCGGCGAAGACACCGGTCAGGTTGGTGCGGGTGGACGGAGCGGCGACCTTCAGGTAGCCCTCCTCGTCCAGGTCCAGCTGGCCCTTGAACAGCTCGGTGCGCGGGTCGTGGCCGATCGCGATGAACAGACCCGTCACGGCGAGGTCCGACAGCTCGCCGGTCTTGACGTTGCGCAGCTTCAGGCCGGAGAGCTTCTGCTCGCCCTGGACCTCGGCGACCTCGCTGTCCCAGACGAACTTGATCTTCGGGTCGCCGAAGGCACGCTCCTGCATCGCCTTGGAGGCGCGCAGGGTGTCACGGCGGTGGACGATCGTCACGGACTTGGCGAACCGGGAGAGGAAGGTGGCCTCCTCCATCGCAGTGTCGCCGCCGCCGATCACGGCGATGTCCTGGTCCTTGAAGAAGAAGCCGTCGCAGGTGGCGCACCAGGAGACACCGCGGCCGGAGAGGGCGTCCTCGTTCGGCAGGCCCAGCTTGCGGTGCTGCGAGCCGGTCGTGACGATGACGGCCTTCGCCCGGTGGACCGTGCCCGCGGTGTCGGTGACGGTCTTGATCTCACCGGCCAGGTCGACGGAGACGATGTCGTCCGGGACCAGCTCGGCGCCGAAGCGCTCGGCCTGAGCCCGCATGTTGTCCATCAGGTCGGGGCCCATGATGCCGTCGCGGAAGCCCGGGAAGTTCTCCACCTCGGTGGTGTTCATCAGGGCACCACCAGCGGTGACAGCACCCTCGAACACCAGGGGCTTCAGGGATGCGCGGGCGGTGTAGAGCGCCGCCGTGTAGCCTGCGGGCCCGGAGCCGATGATGATCACGTTACGGACGTCGCTCACGGCTTGATTCCTCGTCTCTGGTCAGTGTCAGTCGACCGGTGGGAGCCCCTTTCAGGACTCTCACCCCACCCAACGGATCCTACGGGGCGCGCATTCCCGGTGTGTCTGGGCACACGGGGATCGCACACCGTACGGATTGCCGAAGGGATCGAGACGACGCCTCTACCGTCTCAGGGACGAGCGAGGGACTCCTTTATCAGCACCTTGCCCGGGGACGCGGGCTGCCGGCCGACGCAGGCCGCGTCGACGACATAGGCCGTGACCCGCGTGCTGTCGTCGCTGTCGGGAAGCACGACGAGATAGGCACTCTTCCCGGCGTACGTGCCTGTCTTGGCGCCGAGCACATCACCGCTACGGGCGATCGCTTTCCGGACGCAGTCGGGAACGGAGGGCTGGGTTTGGATCAGCGTGTTGGCGCTTGCAGTCGACCCCGGGGTGTTCTGCTCCGAGTCGACACCCGATCGCGGCCGATGAGGCTGCTCCGTGCCCTTCTTGGTGGAGAGCAGATCCTTCACCTGGTTCTGGACGCTGTCCCCGGAGAAGGCGCCGACGGACGGCGTCGGCCTGCCTTGAGCCGTCGTGTCGGGGCCCCCACTGCCGAGCGACTGCAGGACCAGAGACCCGGCTCCCAGTACGGCGGCGGTGAGAACGGCTCCCAGGACGACGGTCCTGCGGCGCCGTCCGCGGTCGCGCCCCTTCCGCCCTGGGCCCGTCGCCCCGTGAGGGCGCCCGACAGGGCGGTCCGCCGAAGGCGATGTTTCACGTGAAACACGACCGCCGGCGACCTGACTGTCTGGCTCTTCGGGCCCGGAAACCAGGACCGACGTGTCCGTGGCCTTGGGTTCGGTGGCGCTCAGCAGCGCCTCGGCGGCGATGGCCGCGTCGATGCGGCCCGCGACGTCCGCCGGCATGCGCGGCGGACCCGGCACGGTGCCCAGCAGCCCCCGGATCTCCTCCAGCGAGGCATGGACGTCCGTGCACAGCTCGCACCCTGCCAGGTGACGCCGTACCTCCGCGGTACGGTCCGGTGGGAGGAGGCCTTCGGTGAGGTCGGAGATCTCCGCGACGTCCGGGTGCCCGGCCGTGTCTGTCGTGGAAGTCACGCTCGCCCACCTCCGCCCTTCACTACGGTTGAATCGCTCGGACCCGTGACTCGGGTATCTCCGTCCCGAGGCCCCGTTGCCGGTGGGACGGGTGGATCGGGCATCCGGTTCCGCTGCGGGCCAGGTTCTTTTTCGTCACTGGTGCTTCCGGGGCGTAGATGGGTGAGCAGCGGCAGGAGCCTGGCTCTGCCTCGGGCGCACCGGCTCTTCACCGTCCCCGTGGGCACGTCGAGGATCCGAGCGGCCTCGGCCACGGGGTACCCCTGCATGTCCACGAGGACCAGCGCCGCGCGCTGCTCATGCGGGAGCGTGCCGAGCGCCTCGAGGAGCTGCCGGTGCAGATCGTTCCGCTCGGCCGGAGCCGAGGCCGACTCGTGTGGCTCCAGCAGTTGCTCCAGTCGCTCGGTGTCGTCGACCGGAGCGGTCTTCCGAGAGGCCGCCTTCCGAGCACGGTCCAGGCACGCATTCACGGTGATCCGGTGCAGCCAGGTCGTGACGGCCGACTGCCCCCGGAAGGTATGCGCAGCCCGATAGGCCGACACCAGCGCATCC
This sequence comes from Streptomyces cellostaticus, assembly GCF_001513965.1. GTDB lineage: Bacteria > Actinomycetota > Actinomycetes > Streptomycetales > Streptomycetaceae > Streptomyces > Streptomyces cellostaticus. The sequence goes on from NZ_KQ948023.1 coordinate 126,218, forward strand.
TGGACCGCGTCAGCGGCCTCCTCCCGGTCCCCGAGCGTCCGCAGCGCCACCGCCCACAGCCGATCCCGATGCCGGCGCACGATCTCACCGAAGGCATCGGGGTCGCCTTCCACGTGACGGGTGAGCAGGACCTGGTCGCTCACTCCGTCATATCCGGCGCCCTGTGCCATGTGCCCCTCCACGGGGGGAACTTAGCCGGTCACCTTGATGTCTGCCACCCTGCCTCGCCAGTGACCCGGATTGTCATTGTCCGGAGGCAGCTGGGTCAGCCACACCAGCAGGTATCGCGTCTTGAGCGGCTTGCCGGGCTGGAGCGTCACCGTCGTGCCCGAACCCTCAGCGACCTTGCTGAAGGCGTCGAACGACGTCGGCTCCGATCCTGCGTCCGCGCCAGCGGCACGGAGTTCGACCGACGTCTCCCCCAGGAAGCTGATCGTTGCCTTCCCGACCTGCTGGACCTTGCCGAGGTCGAGGATGACACCGACACCTGACTTCAGGTTGCCGAACTTCGGACCGAGGTAGAAGTCCGTCTGCCAGTAGGAGGCGGGGTCGTTGTCGTAGGCCTTCTTTATGTCAGCAGGTTTCTCGGACTTGTCTTCGCTGAACGGGTCGAAGTCACGGGCGCCCTGGATCGCGATGGGCGTGCCCGGCGTCGGCTTCTTCGGGCTCTTGTCCCCGCCGTCCTGCGTCTGCGTGTTGTTGCGGTCGTTCGACTTGTCGCTGTGGTCCATCAGAGCGTCGGCCAGCTGCCAGCTGCCCAGGCCGAGGGCGGCGATGAGGAGGGCTGACACCGTCCACTTCAGTACCTTGCCGGTGCGGCTCTGGAGCGGGGGCGGCGGGGCGGCGATCGGCTGGGTGGCACCGGGACGCGGTGCGGGGCGGCCGTACGTGCCCTGCTGGTACGTCGTGCGCTGGTACTCCGGCGGAGCTGTGAAGGAAGGCTCCGGCGGGCGGATGCGGGGCATCTCGCCGATCGCCTTCACCAGCTCCTCGGGCGTGGTGCACGGAGCCTCATGACGAGACGCCGTGGCCCCGTCGTTGACGAGAGCCCGCATGGTGAGTTCGGACAGGCCACGGTGGACACCGGCCCGGACCTGGTCCGGTGCGATCAGGCCGATGGTCTTGGGCAGGCTGGACAGACCGTAGGCGTCGTTCTCGTACGGCCAGCGCTGGGTCAGCGCCGCGTACAGCAGAGCGCCGATCGACTCGGTGTCGGTGCGCTGCGGGGTGTCGGAGCTGATGCCGCGCAGCGCCGCGTTCACGGCGAGGCCGCGGATGCGCCACTGACCGGTGGAGGCACGCAGCACGGCGTTCGGGTTCAGCCGAAGATGGGCGAGGCCCTCGCGGTGTGCGGCGGCCATGGCGGAGGCGACCTGGCTGACCATCTGGTAGGCGTCGTGCGGCTCCAGCGGGCCGGCCGCGAGGAGCGTGGTCAGCTCGGTGGCATCGGGCAGCCACTCGTGCACGACGTAGACGAGGTCGTTCTCCTCGACGGCGTCGAGGACCTGGACGAAGCGTGGATCGCCGAGCAGCGCGGAGGAACGGGCGGCGGCCAGGACGGCACGGGCCCGCGTATGGTCCGCGGGCAGGATGTGGACGCCGACGGCACGACGGAGTTTCTCGTCGACCGCACGCCAACTGCTGAATCCGTCCAGACGGGTGACGCACTCCTCGAGACGGTAGCGTCTGGCGAGTTTGTGCCCGCTGTGCAGTTCGGGAGGTGAGGCCTTCTTTCCGGGACCCTCCGTCCCGCTGCTCCCCTGGGCCTCGTCGCTGTCCGTGTCCCGCTCCGGGTTCTGGGCCACCCCGTCGGCCGTGGACTGGTCCGCCTTGGCGGTCAGCGGCTGATCGCCGCTGTTGTCTGCCACGTCGACGGCAGCCGTGCTCCGTTCCGCCACCGTCGTCCCTGCCTCCCCATCCGTTGCACGCTGTCCGACGCCGAAACCAATTGTGCCCACAGTCCGCCGCTATGCACGACACGCGGCGGCGGACGATGGTTGTGCGCCTACCCCCGCCTTAGCGACCCAGACGCCCGCGGACCATTCCCACGAGCGAGTTGAGTTCATCGATCCGCATTCGGCGGGCGGCGACGAAGAAGGTGCCGAGCAGCACCGCACTGCCGGCGATCAGCGCGGCGAAGGAGCCGATGACGCCCTGGCCGAGTGTGTGCCCGATGCCGTAGCAGGCCGCGCCGCTGAGCAGGGCCGCCGGTACCGAGGCGATGGCGAGCCGGGCGTAGGTCCGCAGCACCCGCGTGCCGTCCAGGTCACCGCCGAGCCGCTTGCGCAGCCGGTTCCAGGCGACGCCCACGCCGATCGCGTAGGCGAGGCCGTACGCGGCGGCCATGCCGATCACCGCCCAGCGTGCGGGGAGCAGGAAGTAACAGGCCGCCGAGGCACTCGCGTTGACCGCGGCCACGATGACCGTGTTGTAGAAGGGGGTGCGGGTGTCCTCGTAGGCGTAGAAGGCACGCAGGACGACGTACTGCACGGAGTACGGGATCAGGCCGATGCCGAAGGCCATCAGCATGTAGCCCATGTTGGTGGCCTCGCTGGTGCCCGAGGAGCCGAAGATCAGCGTGCACATCGGGATACCGAGCGAGAGGAAGCCGAAGGCGATGGGGACGATGGCGACGGCGGTCGTCCTCAGGCCCTGGGAGATGTCGTCGCGTACGGCGCCACCGTCGCCCTCGGCGGCCGAGCGCGAGATCCGCGGCAGCAGTGCGGCCATCAGGGAAACGGTGATGATCGCCTGCGGCAGACCCCAGATCAGCTGGGCATTGGCGTAGGCGGCGAAGCCGGTGCCGTCGACCGGCGAGTGCTTGCCCGCCGCGGTGGAGAGCTGTGTGACGACGATCGCGCCGGCCTGGTTGGCGAGCACGAACAGGACCGTCCACTTGGCGAGGGTCGCGGCCTTGCCCAGGCCGTGCCCGCGCCAGTCGAAGCGCAGCCGCAGGCGGAATCCGGTCTCGCGCAGGTACGGGATCATCGCGAGCGCCTGGACGACGAGACCGAGCAGGATGCCGATGCCGAGGAGCCGCTGGCCCTCGGGCGGGATGGTCGCCACCGTCATGCCGGAGTGGGCCGCGGTGCCGTACACCCAGATGAACGTGCCGAGCGTCACGATGATGACGATGTTGTTCAGGACCGGGGTCCACATCATCGCGCCGAACTTGCCGCGCGCGTTGAGGACCTGCCCCATCACCACGTGGATGCCCATGAAGAAGATCGAGGGCACGAAATAGTGGACGAAGGTGATGCCGACCTGATCGGCGGCCGGATCGCTCGCCACCGACGGGGAAAGCAGCCGGACCAGGTACGGCGCGGCGACGATCGCCAGCGCGGTGAGCAGACCCAGCGCCACCATGACAAGGGTCAGCAGCCGGTTGGCGTAGGCCTCGCCGCCGTCCTCGTCCTCCTTCATGGCCCGGACCAGCTGCGGCACGAAGACGGAGTTGAGGCCGCCGCCGACCGTCAGGATGTAGATCATCGTCGGCAGCTGGTAGGCGACCTGGAAGGTGTCGCCGAGCAGGCCGACGCCCAGCGCCGAGACGATCAGCGCCGAGCGGATGAAACCGGTGAGGCGGGAGACCATCGTGCCCGCCGCCATGACGGCGCTCGACTTCAGCAGCCCCGAGGCGCGCCCACCCTTCTTCGCGGCGGGAGCCGCGGGCTGGGAGGCCTCGGCGGGTGCGGAGGGACCTCCGGGCGCAGCGAGACCGGCGGGATCGGGGGCCGCGGCCGGGGCCGGCACGGGCGGCTGCGCCGGGTGTGTGGCGACCGGGGGGGCGGCCTGGTACGGGGGCTCGGGGTACTGGTTCGCGTGCTGAGGGCTCTGGGGGTGCTGCGGCGCCGCGTACGAACCGGTGGGACCCGGGGCCGCGGCCGGGCCGGGGACGGTCGGGTCCATGGGCCCATGCCCGCCGCCCTGCTGCTGGTCCCGGAGGAGGTGCGCGAAGGCGTCCGGCTTGTGGTGCTCCTCGCCGGAGTGCGTGACGAGGTCGTCCACGCCGACGAACTGGGTCGTACGGGGGTCGTCGCCGTACGGCAGGTACTGGCTCGCACCGTCCGGCTCCGGCGCCGGGGTCTGCGCCCACACCCGCGGATCGGGTGCGTACGGCGACTGGGCCGGCGGGGCGTACAACGGCTGCTGCTGCTCGTACGTGCCCGGGGGCGGCGGCGGGTGTGCGGCACGGTCGTAGAGCGCCTCGGCCACAGGGTCCTGGGCGGTCAGATCGTGCGCCCGGTAGGGGTCCTGGTCGTAGGCGTCTTGGAGGTACATGTCCGCCGGGTGCTGGGGCGGTACCTGGCCGGGCTCGGGCGGCGGCTCGGGGTAGCCCGAGCCGGCCGCGCCCTGGCCGCGTTCACCGTCGTACGGCGCGTTCATCGTTACCCCACCTCATCGTCCCGGGCCACACCGGCCACGACATCGCTCAACGGTCCACTCTCTCACCCGTCCCGGACGGGTCGGTGTTTTCCGGTGCGGTGTCCGGTGCAGGGTCACTCGGCTGCTCCGGGGCGTCTGCCCCGGAGGAGGCATCGGACTCCTCCGGGAGACGATCCCCGGGGCTGCTGGGGTTCCCTGGATCGTCGGCGGTGTTCTCGCCCGCCGGGTCGGGCCCGTCGTCCTCGGCCTGGCGGGCGGCCGCCCGCTTGCGCTGGGTGTACATCCGGAACCCGGCGAGGACGAGGAGGAGCACGCCGCCGCCGATGACCAGCATGACGGTGGGCGTGACCTCGGTGACCTTCACGTCGAAGCTGACGGGGTCGCCGTACTCCTGGCCGTCCTCGGTGTAGAGCTGGGCGATGACCGTGACCCTGCCGTTGGCGTTGGCCGAGGTGGTGAACTTCACGGACTGGCTGTGGCCGCCGGAAACCTCGACGGGCTGCTCGTAGTACGCCATGCCGCCGATCTTCAGACGGGTCGGCATGGTCGAGGTGAGCCGCAGGACCAGATGGCCCACGGGCTGGACGAGGTTGTTCTGGACGGTCACCGGGATGGTGGCGCTGCGCCCGGAGAGCTTGGTCTCGGACTTGTCGATCAGCTTGACCTGGTCGGTGAGTTCGTCGAGCCACGCCTCGACGCCGCTGCGGAAGCTGTCCGCCTCCGCGCTCCGGCCCTGCCACGAGGTGGACATCTCCCGGTTTATGGCTCGCCCGAACGGGGTGACCACGCGGGACTGGTCGCTGAGGATCACCTTGAAGTTGTCGAGCTTGTCCTGGGTGCGCGCGATCTGCTCGAAGGCCGTCCCGGGCAGCTCCTGCTTGCGCAGCGAGGAGGGGTATGCGGACGTCGACGGGATGCGCGTGGTGGCGTTCGGGTCGGGCTTGGCCTTGGCGGCCGCGGTCAGGTCCTGCGCCTGGGACCAGGTCCCGCCCTGGAGCGTCTTCAGCGCCGCCGCCATCGCCTGGGCCTGGCTGGCCGACAGCATGCGCTGCGGGGCGACGACGATGCTGCGCTGCTGGTCTGTCTGCGCGGTCACCTCGAGGCTCTGGGCCAGGAACTGCTGCACGGCGAGCGTGGCCGAGTCCGCCTTGGTCAGATCCCCTTCGAACGACGTGGACAACCGGGCATCGGCGACCACCGCGGTCGTACCGCCACCGATGGGCCGGGCGGCGGAGGGGGTGTAGGACAGTCCGGCGGTCTCCTGGAGGCTGTCGCTGCGGGCGATCACCCGGTCGGCGCCGGCGGAGGTGGCGACCTTGATGATCGACGGATCGACGGCGCCTTCCACGGGCCAGGCGAAGTCGGTGCTCGGCGTGACGTGGAGCACGGTCTTCACGGTGGTGGCGGCGACGTCGGTGGCGTCCTTGAGGTGGCTGAGCGAGCCGGTGACGCGGGTGCCGTTGTGCGCGAGGGAGGCTAGGTCCGGGTCGGCGTAGGGCAGCGCGACGACCTCCTTGCCCGCCACGGCCTTCTGCAGGCCCGCCAGCCACTGCTTGGCGACCGCCTGATGGGTTCCGGCCGTGGTGGTGTTGTTGTCGCCCTGGAGCCGGTAGTTGCCCGCCATGGCGTCCACCGAGGCCAGCAGGTCCGGGTCGATCACCCAGGTGACATCGAGGTCCTTGCCCAGCTCCAGCATCTGCGCCAGCCGGCCGCCCGGCGCGATCTCCTTGGCGAGGTCGTCGTTGAGGAAGACCGGCGTCTGAAGCTCACCGGCGCCCGTCTTGGCCGTCATATGGGCCGTGGAGACCAGCGGCCACAGGAACGTCGTCTTCGTCTTCGTGTCGGCCTCGGAGGGCTGCCACGGCAGGAACGTCCGCTGGATGCCGAGCACCTGGTCCCAGGACTGAGCGGACGTCTGACCGGACAAGGAGACACCGAATTCGTAGACGCCGTCCTCGCCGAGGTCGAGCTTGTCCACCGGCACGGAGATGCTGAAGTGCTCGGCGACGCCCGGAGCCAGTTTGGAGAAGTTCTCCACGTATTTGCCGCCGACCTCGGAGCCGGTGCCGGCCTGGAGATCGTCGGAGTGCCGGGCGACGCTGTCGATCGCCGAGCGGGTGTTCAGCATGGGACCCACGCGCAGACCCACGTGGGCGCCGGTGACGGACTGCTTGCCGTTGTTCGTCACCGTGCCGGACACCGTGAGCGTGTCCCCGTCCGTGGGGGCGCTGGGACTGAGAGAGTCCAGGGAGACGGACACCGTGTCCGAGCCGGCGGCCTGTGCGGGCCCTGCCGCGGGCAGCTGGAGCAGTCCGGCCAGTAGGGGCGCCCCGGCGAGCACTGCTCCGGTGCGCCGGATCCACCGGCGGGCAGGTGAGGCACTGGTCCCCTGGAAGTCTGCCGCCTCGGCCACGCGCTCGCCCGTCCCTCGTCGTCGTCAGTGGTCGTCGGAATGTGCGTCCACGCATGGTAACGATGCGCGCCGAGGGGAAGTGCCGCGGTCTGCCGCACAAGATCAGGAGGCAGACGGTGGCGCGTCCTCTATATCCAGTATCGGGCGGAGAGCAGATGTACGTCGCAAGGGCAGCGCTTGTGCGGGTATGGCGGGAGGCGTCTGCGCCTGCTTAATGGAGGCGCTCCTGGGCGTCCGGGCCACGTACCCTCTTCTGTTGTGCCGAACCCCAACGAAGACACTCCCTCTGCTCTGAGCCAGGCGCAGCAGATCGCGGTGAGCGAGCTGCTGCGGGTGGCGCCCGTCGCCGACGACCTCGCCCGCCGATTCCAGGAGGCCGGGTTCTCGCTCGCCCTGGTCGGCGGCTCGGTCCGGGACGCGCTGCTCGGCCGGCTCGGGAACGACCTGGACTTCACCACCGACGCGCGGCCCGAGGACGTACTGAAGATCGTGCGGCCATGGGCGGACGCCCTCTGGGAGGTCGGGATCGCCTTCGGCACGGTCGGCGCGCACAAGGGCGGCTACCAGATCGAGATCACCACCTACCGGTCGGAGGCGTACGACCGCACCTCGCGCAAGCCCGAGGTGTCGTACGGCGACTCCATCGAGGAGGATCTGGTCCGGCGTGACTTCACGGTCAACGCGATGGCCGTGGCGCTGCCGGAGAAGGAGTTCATCGATCCGCACGGCGGCCTTGAGGACCTCGCGGCCCGGGTACTGCGCACGCCCGGCACACCTGAGGAGTCGTTCTCGGATGATCCGCTGCGGATGATGCGGGCCGCCCGGTTCGCCGCCCAGCTGGACTTCACGGTCGCCCCCGAGGTCGTCACCGCGATGTCGGAGATGGGTGGGCGGATCGAGATCGTCTCGGCCGAGCGGGTCCGGGACGAGCTGAACAAGCTGATCCTCTCCGCTCACCCGCGCAAGGGTCTGGCCCTGCTGGTCGACACCGGTCTCGCCGACCATGTGCTGCCCGAGCTGCCGGCCCTGCGCCTGGAGCGTGACGAGCACCACCGGCACAAGGACGTCTACGAGCACACGCTGATCGTGTTGGAGCAGGCGATCGCCCTGGAGCAGGACGGTCCCGACCTCACCCTGCGTCTGGCGGCGCTGCTGCATGACATCGGCAAGCCGCGCACGCGCCGCTTCGAGAAGGACGGCCGGGTCTCGTTCCACCACCACGAGGTGGTCGGCGCGAAGATGACCAAGAAGCGCATGACCGCCTTGAAGTACTCCAACGACCTGGTGAAGGACGTCTCACGGCTGGTCGAACTCCACCTGCGCTTCCACGGATACGGCACCGGGGAGTGGACGGACTCGGCCGTGCGCCGCTACGTCCGTGACGGGGGCCCGCTTCTGGACCGCCTGCACAAGCTGACGCGTTCCGACTGCACCACGCGGAACAAGCGCAGGGCGGCCGCGCTGTCACGGGCCTACGACGGCCTGGAGGAGCGCATCGCTCAGCTTCAGGAGAAGGAGGAGCTGGACGCGATCCGCCCCGACCTCGACGGCAACCAGATCATGGAGATCCTGGGCGTCGGACCCGGACCCGTCATCGGCAAGGCGTACAAGTACATGCTGGAGCTGCGCCTGGAGAACGGCCCGATGGAGTACGACGCGGCGGTGGCGGCCCTCAAGGAGTGGTGGGCCGAGCAGAGCTGAGGCCGTGGGCCGGGTCATGTTTCACGTGAAACACGAGCCGGCCCGGCGGTACCGAGGGGCGATGTTTCACGTGAAACATCGCCCCTCTTCCCGTCTCGGCCTCCGCAGGAAGCGCGCCAGAGCCACGGTGACCCCGGCGTAGATCAGAGCGACGAGCATCACCAGCACCGCCGAGCGGCCGTCCGGTGGCAGCATCAGGGCGGCTACACCGGCGGCGCCGACGAAGGCGACGTTGAAGAGCACGTCGTAGAGGGAGAAGATCCGGCCGCGGAAGCCGTCCTCGACGGACGCCTGGACGATCGTGTCCGTGGCGATCTTGGCGCCCTGGGTGATCAGACCCAGAACGAAAGCGGCCACCAGTAGTGGGCCGGTGGCGAAGGGGAGGCCGAGTGCGGGTTCCAGAAGGGCGGCTGAGCCTGAGCACACCACGATCCAGTGGCCGGGGCCGAGCCGGCCGACCGACCACGGAGTCACCACGGCCGCCGCGAAGAAGCCCGCGCCGGACGCCGCCAGCGCCAGTCCCAGCAGCCGGAGCCCGTCGGCGGGGCTCGTGGAGAGGGCGTATCGGCACAGCATGAGCAGCAGGACGAGGAGCGCGCCGTAGCAGAAGCGCATCAGTGTCATCACCGCAAGCGCCCAGGCCGCTTCCCGGCGCCGGGGTGCGGCCAGATGCCGGACGGCGGCGAGCAGATCGCGTGCGGTGTCGGTGAGCACGGTCCGCAGGTGGGGCCGCGCCGGCTCCCGGTCGGGGCCGAGCAGGGCGGGCGCCATGCTCAGGGAGGCGAGCGCTGCAGACAAGTAGAGGAAGGCGCCCAGGAGCACCACCGCGGCATCGGAGCCCGACGCCACGAGCCGCACGACGAAAGCAAGGCCACCCCCGGCAGTCGCGGCGAGTGTGCCGGCCGTAGGGGACAGCGAATTGGCCAGCACCAGACGCTCGGCATCGACCACGCGCGGCAGGGCGGCGGACAGCCCCGCGAGGATGAACCGGTTGACGGCCGTGACGCACAGCGCGGAGACGTAGAACAGCCAGTCCGGCACGTGGCTGACCATCAGTGCGGCCGTGCCCGTCGCCAGTAGCGCCCGCAGCAGATTGCCGTACACGAAGACCTGACGGCGCCGCCAGCGGTCCAGCAGGACGCCCGCGAAGGGGCCGACCAGTGAGTAAGGGAGCAGCAGGACCGCCATCGCCGAAGCGATCGCCGTGGCCGAGGTCTGTTTCTCTGGGGAGAAGACGACGTACGCGGCGAGCGCGACCTGGTAGACGCCGTCGGCGCCCTGAGAGAGGAGACGGACGGACAGCAGACGTCGGAAGTCCCGCAGGCGCAGCAGGACGCGCAGGTCACGGACGACGGGCATGGGGCACAGCCTCACACATGCAGAGGGTCCCCGGGCCGTAACCCGGGGACCCTCACAGCCCTGGCAGGAGCGTTCTCTTCGGCGTGTTCAGCGCACCCCGTTGTGTCGAGCTAGCGCTCGACCTCACCGCGGATGAACTTCTCGACGTTCTCGCGGGCCTCGTCGTCGAAGTACTGGACCGGCGGGGACTTCATGAAGTAGCTCGACGCCGACAGGATCGGGCCGCCGATGCCGCGGTCCTTGGCGATCTTCGCGGCGCGCAGGGCGTCGATGATGATGCCGGCCGAGTTCGGGGAGTCCCAGACCTCGAGCTTGTACTCCAGGTTCAGCGGGACGTCGCCGAAGGCGCGGCCCTCGAGGCGGACGTACGCCCACTTGCGGTCGTCCAGCCAGGCGACGTAGTCGGACGGGCCGATGTGGACGTTCTTCTCGCCGAGGTCCCGGTCGGGGATCTGGGAGGTGACGGCCTGCGTCTTGGAGATCTTCTTGGACTCCAGGCGGTCACGCTCGAGCATGTTCTTGAAGTCCATGTTGCCGCCGACGTTCAGCTGCATCGTGCGCTCCAGGCGCACACCACGGTCCTCGAACAGCTTCGCCATGACGCGGTGCGTGATGGTGGCGCCGACCTGGGACTTGATGTCGTCACCGACGATCGGGACGCCCGCCTCGGTGAACTTGTCCGCCCACTCCTTGGTGCCGGCGATGAAGACCGGAAGGGCGTTGACGAAGGCGACCTTGGCGTCGATGGCGCACTGGGCGTAGAACTTCGCCGCGTCCTCGGAACCGACGGGCAGGTAGCAGACGAGCACGTCGACCTGCTTGTCCTTGAGGACCTGGACGACGTCGACCGGCTCCTCGGCGGACTCCTCGATGGTGAGGCGGTAGTACTTGCCGAGGCCGTCGAGGGTGTGGCCGCGCTGGACCGTGACGCCGGTGTTCGGAACGTCGGTGATCTTGATGGTGTTGTTCTCGGAGGCGCCGATCGCGTCCGCGAGGTCGAGGCCGACCTTCTTGGCGTCCACGTCGAAGGCGGCGACGAACTCGACGTCACCGACGTGGTAGTCGCCGAACTGCACGTGCATCAGGCCGGGGACCTTCGACGCCGGGTCGGCGTCCTTGTAGTACTCGACTCCCTGCACCAGCGACGCGGCGCAGTTGCCCACGCCGACGATGGCTACGCGAACCGAACCCATTCCGGTTGCTCCCTGTGTGTACGAGTGAGGCCCTGAGTGAGTCTCACGTGGCGGTGTCGCCGGGCGTATCCGTCCGGGGGGTGTCCCCGGGACGGGGCAGGCCGCCCGTCGCTCCAGATGTGGTGTCCTGCTGAGCGGACCCCCCGGATGCGGTACCCCTCAGGTCCCGACCGGCCCGCTCGCTCTCGATGAGCTCGTTCAGCCAGCGCACTTCGCGCTCCACGGACTCCATCCCGTGGCGCTGGAGCTCAAGCGTGTAGTCGTCGAGGCGCTCCCGGGTGCGCACCAGGGAGGCGCGCATCTTCTCCAGGCGCTCCTCCAGACGGCTGCGCCGGCCCTCCAGCACGCGCATGCGCACATCGCGCGACGTCTGCCCGAAGAAGGCGAACCGTGCGGCGAAGTGCTCGTCCTCGTACGCGTCGGGACCGGTCTGGGAAAGAAGCTCCTCAAAATGCTCCTTACCTTCCGCCGTCAACCGGTAGACGATTTTCGCGCGGCGTCCGGCGAGGGGAGCGGCGAGGGCGTCCTCATGGGTGTTGCCCGGTTCCTCGATCAACCAGCCGTTGGTGACCAGCGTCTTGAGGCAGGGGTACAGGGTTCCGTAGCTGAACGCCCGGAACACACCCAGTGACGTGTTGAGTCGTTTGCGCAGCTCATAGCCGTGCATCGGGGACTCGCGCAGCAGCCCGAGTACGGCGAACTCAAGAATGCCGGAACGTCGACTCATGGTCGCCTCCTCTCGGTCTGCAGCGTCTTTATCTCGCTCTGATGTATCGACTCGATACATCACGACGATAGAACGGCCTTCCGTATGCGACAAGGGGGAGGACGGTGAACGGGATCACATCACTGATTCGTGGGAGGCGAGTTGCCTGTTTTGGGGTGAACTTTGAGACTCGGCGGGTTTTGGTGGTGCGTAGTCTGTGCGGCATGCACACCACCGGGAACCAAGTGACGCCTGGGGGGCGTCCTCGTCCCCGGTGCAGTACGGGTGAATGCGGAACCGACCACATCCGTACTTCGGGGGGACCGGAAACCAGCCGCCGTTCCAGGCGCGCACGGGTGCGCCTGCCCGAGGAGTAATCGTTCGATGAGCGAGCACCGTCGCAAACCGCCGCAGCCGCAGGAAGGCGGACGTGCCGCGGCCCGACGCGGCCAGTCCGGCTCGTCCTCCGGCCGCCGTGCGGCACCGCGAGGCGCCACCGGGTCTTCTGCCGACTCCTATGGTTCCAGTTCCCATGGGTCGGACTCGTACGGCTCGGGGGGTGAAGAGCGTCCCTACGGCGGCCGTGCCGAGGCCCGCCGGGCGGCGCAGAGAGGCAGCAGCCGACGCCGGGCTGCCGACAACACAGGTCCGGGCGGCCGGCGCGGCGGCCCGGGCGGACCGACCGGGCCCGGGCGCGGCCGAGGCCGCGCGGCGGCCGAGCCCGGCAAGAAGCGGTTCATCGACTACCCCCGGGTGGGCAGGTACGGCTGGCGCCGCTGGGTGCCTTCCTGGAAGCTCGTGACCGGGCTGTTCGTCGGCTTCGTCGGCACTCTGGTCGCGATGGTCGGTATCGGCTTCGCGATGGTCCAGATCCCCAGCGAGAACATTGCTGCCAAGTCGCAGAACAACGTCTACTACTGGGCCGACAAGAGTCAGATGGTGGCCACCGGCACCGGCGTGAACCGCCAGAACGTCACCATCGACAAGATCCCCGAGGCCATGCAGTGGGCGGTGATCTCGGCAGAGAACAAGAGCTTCTACAAGGACTCGGGCGTCGACCCCATGGGTATCGCACGAGCCCTGGCCAACATGGCGCGAGGCGGTCAGACGCAGGGTGGTTCGACCATCACCCAGCAGTTCGTCAAGAACACGTACCTCAGCCAGGACCAGACCGTCACCCGTAAGTTCAAGGAGATGTTCATCTCCATCAAGGTGGGGACGAAGCTCAAGAAGCCCCAGATCCTCCAGGGCTACCTCAACACCTCGTACTACGGCCGCGGCGCCTACGGCATCCAGGCTGCCGCGCAGACCTACTACGGCAAGGACGCGGTCAACCTCAAGCCGAGTGAGTGCGCCTTCCTCGCGGCGCTGCTGAAGGGCCCGACGTACTACGACCCGGCCGGCAACCCGGACCTCGACAAGGCGGCGAGCCAGGCGGCCAACACCCAGCGGTCCAAAGAGCGCTGGCGCTGGATCCTCGGCGAGATGCACAAGGACAAGCACCTCACTGACGAGCAGTACCAGGAAGCCCTCGCGAAGTACCCCTATCCCCAGGGCCGCAAGGCGACCAAGGGCATGACCGGCCAGATCAGCTACCTGGCCGACACGGCGAAGAAGTACGTCCTGAATCACTCCAACATCACGGAGGCGGATTTCGACAGGGGCGGCTACCAGATCTACACGACCTTCAAGAAGGACAAGGTCAACGCCCTGAGCGCGGCCGTGAAGAAGGTCCAGAAGGAGCGGCTCGACCCGAAGCACCGCAGCCTGGACAAGTACGTCCAGTTCGGTGCGGCGTCCGTAGTGCCCAGAGACGGTGCGATCGTCGCTCTCTACGGCGGTGACGGGTACGAGAACGGCCACTTCACCAACAACGCCGACACCTCCGGCGTCCCCGTCGGTTCGACGTGGAAGCCGTTCGTACTGGCCGCGGCCATGGAGTATGGCACGTCCAAACAGCCCGGCACGCCGGTCTCACCGCTGAGCAAGTACAACGGCAACGACCATCTCAAGGTCGTGAAGCCGGACGGGTCGTACTACCTCAACAAGGACAACTCGTACTTCTTCCAGAACAACGAGAGCCCTCACAAGTGGGGGTACATCACCCTGCGCAAGGCGATGGAGCAGTCCATCAACACGCCGTTCGTTCAGCTCGGCGTGGATGTCGGGATGACGCACGTGCGGGACGTCGCCAAATCGGCCGGCATTCTCAACCAGAGCATGTCGCAGGACCTCAACCCGTCGTTCGCCATCGGTACGTCCACTCCCAGCGCGATCCGCATGGCCGATGCCTACGCGACGTTCGCCGCGTCCGGTAACCAGGCGGATCCGTACTCGGTGACCGCCCTCAAGAAGGATGGCCAGGACCAGCCCGGCTTCGACAAGCCCAAGGTCAAGCAGGCCATGGACGCGGACGTCGCCAACAACGTCACGGATGTCCTCCAGAACGTCATCCAGAACGGTACGGGTACGAATGCCAAGGCCCTGGGCCGTACAGCGGCGGGTAAGACCGGTACCACCGACAAGAACAAGTCGGCCTGGTTCGTCGGCTACACCCAGCAGTTGTCGACCTCGGTGGCGATGTTCCGCGAGAACCCCAAGGACCACGAGCTGCTCTCCATGAACGGCACGGCGGGCAAGGACTCCATCCACGGTGGTGACATCCCGACGCTCGTGTGGACCGAGTACATGAAGGCTGCGCTGAAGAACGCGAACGACCCCGGCTTCCCGGAGGCCACCAAGATCGGCGAGGTCCAGGACGAGGCGGGTGCGCCTTCCCCGACCCCCTCGGTCACCATCACGCCGAGCGAGACGCCGAGCGACTCGCCGAGCCCGACGCCCAGCGAGACGGCCACGTCCCCGTCTCCGTCCCCGAGTGATTCCTGCCAGTTCGGCTGGGGCAACAACTGCAACGCCACCGGAGGCACAGGGAACGGTGGCACGGACGGAGGAACGACGCCCACGCCGACAGCCACCGATACGACCGGCACCGGCAACAGTAGAGGCAATGGCAACGGAGGCATCTTTGCAGGTCAGAACGGCTAGCAAGGCGACCTGACCGGTTGGTGGTCATATCGACCGCCAAGGCTGTTTCACGTGAAACATGGGCCGCCGCACCCGCGAGGTGCGGCGGCCCTCGGCGTATTCCTAGACAGGTACGGCAGGATGTGGCCCATGCCCAGTGCAGAGATGACGCCCGTGAGCATGCACGAGCCCGAGCCCGTGCGGCCCGCCCAGGCGGAACCGGTGCGGCCGACCAGGGAGGACGAGGTCGCCGCGGTCGGGAGTGAGCTGATCGGTGGCCCCATCGGGCGCCGCGCCCTGCTCGGGACGTCCTGGTGGACTCCCGTACGGGTGGTCGCGCTCATCGCGATCGGCATGTTCGCCCTCGGCCTCGTCCAGAAGGCGCCCTGCTACCACAGCGCCTGGTTCTTCGGCGCGAGCTCGCAGTACACGCACGCCTGCTACTCGGACATCCCGCACCTGTACCAGGGGCGCGGCTTCGCCGACGGGCTGGTGCCGTACTTCGACAAGCTCCCAGGCGACATGGACTACCTCGAATACCCGGTGCTGACCGGTGTGTTCATGGAGGTGGCCGCCTGGCTCACGCCCGGAAGCGGCAGCATCCAGCACCAGGAGCAGTGGTACTGGTTCGTCAACGCCGGAATGCTGATGGTGTGCGCGGCCGTCATCGCCGTGTGTGTGTCGCGCACGCACCGTCGCCGACCCTGGGACGGCCTGCTGGTCGCTCTGGCGCCCGCCTTCGCGCTTACCGCCACCATCAACTGGGATCTGCTCGCGGTGGCCCTGACGGCCGCCGCGATACTGATGTGGTCGCGGGGTCGGGCCGTCGCCTTCGGGGTCCTGCTGGGGCTAGCCACAGCCGCCAAGCTCTATCCGATCTTCCTGCTCGGCCCGCTGCTCGTGCTGTGCTGGCGGGCCGGTAAGTGGCGGGAGTTCTTCCAGGCCGTGGGCGGCGCCGTGGTCGCCTGGCTCGTGGTGAACCTGCCGGTGATGCTCTTCGCCTTCCAGGGCTGGTCGAAGTTCTACAGGTTCAGCCAGGAGCGGGGTGTCGACTTCGGCTCCTTCTGGCTGATCTGGGCACAGAACTCCAGCAACCCGCCCACCACCGACTTCGTGAACACCACTGCCACCGTGCTGGTGGTGCTGTGCTTCCTCGGTATCGCGGCGCTGACGCTCACCGCCCCGCGCCGGCCGCGCTTCGCCCAGCTCGCCTTTCTGATGGTGGCGGCCTTCATCCTCACCAACAAGGTCTACTCCCCGCAGTACGTCCTGTGGCTGGTGCCGCTCGCGGTCCTTGCCCGGCCCAAGTGGCGGGACTTCCTGATCTGGCAGGCGTGCGAGGTGGCGTACTTCCTGGGCATCTGGATGTACCTCGCCTACACGACCAGCGGAGACGCGCACAAGGGCCTGCCGACGCTGGGGTATCACTGGACGATCGCGATGCACCTGCTGGGCACGCTGTACCTGTGCGTCGTGGTCGTACGGGACATCCTCATGCCCGAGCGGGACGTGGTGCGTCGGTCCGGCGACGATGACCCCTCGGGCGGGGTACTCGACGGCGCGGAGGACGTCTTCGTGGTCGGCGCGGCCTCCCATCCCCCGCGGCACGCCGCCCACTTCGACGTGCCTCAGGTGGACTGGGGAAGGCCGGAACTGCCGCCGCACGGAGACCGTTCGCTCTGAGCGAACAGCCCCTCGGTGGCCCCTCGGCGGGCATGAAGAAGGCCGTACACGAGCGATGCGTGTACGGCCTTTGCGCTTCAGCAGCCCGGACAGGTCCTAGCGGTCCACGATCCGGTCGAACTGCGTGGTGGTGTGCCGCAGATGGGCGATCAGCTCGTCGCCGACCGTCGGCTCCGGGGCGTCCGAAGGGACGAACAGGATCGACACCTGCATGTGCGGCGGCTCGGCGAACCAGCGCTGCTTGCCGCCCCAGACGAACGGAGAAAGGTTCCGGTTGACCGTGGCGAGGCCGGCCCGTGCGACGCCCTTGGCGCGCGGCATGACGCCGTGCAGGGCCTTCGGGGCCTCCAGGCCCACCCCGTGCGACGTACCACCCGCCACGACCACCAGGAAGCCGTCCGAGGCCGCCTTCTGCTGGCGGTAGCCGAAGCGGTCGCCCTTGGCCACACGCGTGACGTCCAGGACGGCGCCGCGGTACTCGGTGGCCTCGTGGTCCCCCAGCCACAGCCGCGTGCCGATGCGGGCGCGGAAGCGGGTCTGCGGGAACTGCTGCTGGAGCCGGACCAGTTCCTCGGCCTTGAGATGGCTGACGAACAGGGTGTGCAGCGGCAGCCGGGCTGCGCGCAGCCGGTCCATCCAGCCGATGACCTCCTCGACGGCGTCCGAGCCGTCGGTGCGGTCCAGCGGCAGGTGGATGGCGAAGCCCTCCAGCCGGACGTTCTCGATGGCGGCGTGCAACTGCGGCAGGTCCTGCTCGCTGATGCCGTGCCGCTTCATCGAGGACATCACCTCGATGACGACACGGGCGCCCACGAGGCCGTACACGCCGTCGATCGACGACACCGAGCGGATCACGCGGTCCGGCAGCGGGACGGGTTCCTCACCGCGCCGGTACGGCGTCAGCACCAGCAGGTCACCGCTGAAGAAGTCCTTGATGCGCGCGGCCTCGTACGTGGTGCCGACGGCGAGGACGTCCGCGCCCAGGCGCGTGGCTTCCTCTGCCAGCCGTTCGTGTCCGAAGCCGTAGCCGTTGCCCTTGCAGACCGGGACGAGACCCGGGAACTGCTCGTGCACGTGCTTGTGGTGCGCCCGCCAGCGCGCGGTGTCGACGTAGAGCGTGAGCGCCATGGCCGGACCTGGAACCTTTCTCGTGGCTGCGGTGTATCAGAGGTGCGAAAGCTGCGAAGGCTATGGAATCAAATGCCTGCGGCTCAGCGGCGCGACATGTAGATGTCGAGCGCCTTGTGGAGAAGCTTGTTCAGCGGGAAGTCCCACTCGCCCAGGTACTCGGCGGCCTGCCCGCCCGTGCCGACCTTGAACTGGATCAGGCCGAACAGGTGATCCGTCTCGTCCAGCGAGTCCGAGATACCGCGCAGGTCGTAGACGGTGCCGCCGAGCGCGTAGGCGTCGCGCAGCATCCGCCACTGCATCGCGTTCGAGGGCCGGACCTCACGGCCGATGTTGTCGGAGGCGCCATAGGAGTACCAGACGTGCCCGCCCACGATCAGCATGGTCGCGGCGGACAGGTTCACGCCGTTGTGGCGGGCGAAGTACAGCCGCATGCGGTTGGGGTCCTCGGTGTTGAGGGCCGTCCACATGCGCTGGAAGTACGACAGCGGGCGGGGCCGGAAGTGGTCGCGCACGGCCGTGATCTCGTACAGCCGCTGCCACTCGGCCAGGTCCTGGTAGCCGCCCTGGACGACCTCGACACCGGCCTTCTCGGCCTTCTTGATGTTGCGGCGCCACAGCTGGTTGAAGTTCTTGTGGACCTCTTCCAGGGAGCGGTTGGCCAGCGGCACCTGGAAGACATAGCGGGGCTGCACGTCGCCGAAGCCGGCGCCGCCGTCCTCGCCCTGCTGCCAGCCCATGCGGCGCAGCTTGTCGGCCACCTCGAAGGCGCGCGGCTCGATGAAGTCGGCCTCCATGTCGCGCAGGCGCTTCACATCCGGGCTCTGGATGCCCCGCTTGATCGTCTCCGCGTTCCAGCGGCGGATGATCACCGGCGGACCCATCTTCACCGAGAAGGCGCCCTGCTGCTTGAGGTGCGCCAGCATCGGCTGGATCCAGTCGTCCAGATTCGGCGCGAACCAGTTGATGACCGGGCCCTCGGGGAGGTAGGCGAGGTAGCGCTTGATCTTGGGCAGCTGGCGGTAGAGAACCAGGCCCGCGCCGACCATCTCGCCCGTGCGCTCGTCGAACCAGCCGAGGTTCTCCGAGCGCCACTCCGCCTTCACATCGGCCCAGGCCGGGACCTGCATGTGGCTCGCCGACGGCAGGCTCTGGATGTAGGCCAGATGCTGCTCGCGGCTGATGGTCCTCAGGGTCAGGCTCATGTCGGGGCGCTCCTCGGGCTGGTGTGTCCCCATGGGTACAGGGGCTCCGGCTCTAGCGCCGAAGCCTACTGCGCCTTGCGAGCGCCCCGACTGGGCGTATGGCACCTTCGCCCCGGCTTGTTGGCCGCCAGGGCGTTTCTACGGTGCCCGGGAAGGTGCCGGACCGTCGGTCGGGAGGGTCAGCCGATGAGCCCGCCGAACAGCCCGCCGTGTGCCATGCCGATCAGGAAGCCCACCCCCGAGGCACCGAGACCCAGGATCAGACCGGTCCGCTCACGCGTGGTCTCCGAGATCCACTGCCCGTAGGCGCCGACGACGATGCCCAGCAGGCCGGTCCAGGACGTGAGCAGGTGAAGGCCGTGGAAGAAGGACGTGATGAAGGACAGCAGCCCCAGGACCAGCGTCACCGCCATCAAGGTGTCCTGGAGCGGACGGACCTTTCCGTCGGTGGCGAACAGGGATCCGGCGGTGTTGGGTCGCAATGCCTGTGTCATGAGACACCTCCTGCGGATCGCGGCGCACTGTAGCGCCATACACACCCGATGTGTACAGATTGGCGGCCCCCACCGCCGGATTTCAACCGGAAGCCGGTGTGCAGGTAGTCTGTACCGTCTGCACCGGTGTCTGCCCAGGCCTTGCCAGGTCACTGCGGGGATTCCCAGCGGAGCCCCCTGATTGTCAGCGGCGGCCGATACCGTTGCGTACGCATCACAACCCTCCTGCCACGGAACGACCGTGGCCGCTGAGTCCAAAGGAGGTGGGTTCCACATGCGTCACTACGAGGTGATGGTCATCCTCGACCCCGATCTGGAGGAGCGCGCTGTCGCCCCCCTGATCGAGAACTTCCTCTCCGTCGTCCGTGAGGGCAACGGCAAGGTGGAGAAGGTCGACACCTGGGGCCGTCGTCGTCTCTCGTACGAGATCAAGAAGAAGCCCGAGGGCATCTACTCGGTCATCGACCTGCAGGCCGAGCCTGCGGTCGTGAAGGAGCTCGACCGCCAGATGAACCTGAACGAGTCGGTCCTCCGGACCAAGGTCCTCCGCCCCGAGACCCACTGAGCTCTCCCGCTCAGCTGATCTCGGGATTCGAGTAGCAGCACAAGCAGCCAGCAGCAAACCCGCCGAGAGGTTCCCCCATGGCAGGCGAGACCGTCATCACGGTCGTCGGCAATCTTGTCGATGACCCCGAGCTGCGCTTCACCCCGTCCGGTGCGGCGGTCGCGAAGTTCCGCGTCGCGTCCACTCCCCGCACCTTCGACCGCCAGACCAACGAGTGGAAGGACGGCGAGAGCCTCTTCCTGACCTGCTCGGTCTGGCGTCAGGCGGCGGAGAACGTCGCCGAGTCGCTCCAGCGAGGCATGCGCGTCATCGTGCAGGGCCGGCTGAAGCAGCGGTCCTACGAGGACCGTGAGGGCGTCAAGCGCACGGTCTACGAGCTGGACGTCGAGGAAGTCGGCGCCAGCCTCCGCAACGCCACGGCCAAGGTCACCAAGACCGCCGGTGGCGCCCGCGGTGGCCAGGGTGGTTACGGCGGCGGTGGCGGCCAGGGTGGCGGCGGCTGGGGCGGCGGCCCCGGTGGCGGCCAGCAGGGCGGCGGCGCTCCGGCCGACGACCCGTGGGCGACCGGCACTCCCGCCGGTGGCAACCAGGGTGGCGGCGGCTGGGGCGGAGGCTCCGGCTCTGGCTCTGGCAGCGGTGGCGGCTACTCGGACGAGCCCCCCTTCTAAGGGCTCGCATCCCCACTTCTTGATCACACAGGAGAAACACCATGGCGAAGCCGCCTGTGCGCAAGCCTAAGAAGAAGGTCTGCGCTTTCTGCAAGGACAAGGTCACGTACGTGGACTACAAGGACACGAACATGCTGCGGAAGTTCATTTCCGACCGCGGCAAGATCCGTGCCCGCCGCGTGACCGGCAACTGCACGCAGCACCAGCGTGACGTCGCCACGGCCGTCAAGAACAGCCGTGAGATGGCGCTGCTGCCCTACACCTCCACCGCGCGATAAGGGAAGGGTGACCGACTCATGAAGATCATCCTGACCCACGAGGTCTCCGGCCTCGGTGCCGCGGGCGACGTCGTCGACGTCAAGGACGGTTACGCTCGCAACTACCTGATCCCGCGGAAGTTCGCGATCCGCTGGACCAAGGGTGGCGAGAAGGACGTCGAGCAGATCCGTCGTGCTCGCAAGATCCACGAGATCCAGACCATCGAGCAGGCCAACGCTGTGAAGGCCCAGCTCGAGGGCGTCAAGGTCCGTCTGGCCGTCCGCTCCGGCGACGCCGGTCGTCTCTTCGGTTCCGTCACGCCGGCCGACATCGCGTCCGCGATCAAGGCTTCCGGTGGCCCCGAGGTCGACAAGCGCCGCATCGAGCTGTCCGCCCCGATCAAGACCCTGGGCGCCCACGAGACGTCCGTGCGTCTGCACCCCGAGGTTGCCGCCAAGGTCAACATCGAGGTCGTCGCGGCGTAACGCTGCGCTCGGCTTGAACAGCTGAGAGAGGGGCCGCCTCCCGCGTGGAGCGGCCCCTCTTTGCGTTCGGTTTTGCGTGCGGTGTCAGAATTCGCTGGGCGCTGAGCGCGGCATGTTTCACGTGAAACCGGCACGGTGTGGGCCAACTGATCTGCTCAGCGGGTCGCTCCCGTCACGATCCATCGGCCCGAGCGCGCCCGCAGCCACAGGGTGAGCATGCGGATCGTCATCATCAGAGTCATGGCCGCCCAGAGTGCCGTGAGGCCTCCGCCCAGCGTGGGGACGAGCAGCGCCACAGGCGAGAACACCGCCAGGGTGATCACCATCGCCCAGGCCAGGTACGGTCCGTCGCCGGCACCCATCAGTACACCGTCCAGGACGAAGACGATCCCGCAGATGGGCTGAGAGAGGGCCACCATCAGCAGTGCAGGCAGCGCGGTGTCCTTGACCACGGAGTCGCTGGTGAACAGCGGGAGGAACAGCGGCCGGGCGGCCACCACGAGCAGGCCGAGTACGACACCGGTGGCGATGCCCCACTGGACCATACGACGGCAGGCCTCGCGGGCGCCTTGGGCGTCGTTGGCGCCGAGACAGCGGCCGATGATGGCCTGCCCGGCGATGGCGATCGCGTCGAGGGCGAAGGCCAGCAGGCTCCACAGGGACAGGACGATCTGGTGGGCGGCGATGTCGGCGTCACCCAGACGTGCCGCGACGGCCGTGGCGATCATCAGGATCGCCCGCAGGGACAGCGTGCGCACGAGCAGGGGGCCTCCGGCGTGTGCCGAGGCCCGGATGCCGACGGCGTCCGGGCGCAGGGAGGCCCCGTGCCTCCGGGCCCCGCGGACGACCACGTACAGATAGACGGCCGCCATGCCGCACTGGGCGATGACGGTGCCCCAGGCGGATCCGGCGATGCCGAGTCCGGCGCCGTAGACGAGTCCCGCGTTGAGTCCGGCGTTGGCGACGAAGCCCGCGACGGCGACGTACAGCGGGGTCTTGGTGTCCTGCAGGCCGCGCAGCACACCGGTGGCGGCAAGGACGACCAGCATGGCCGGGATACCGAGAGCGGAGATGCGCAGATACGTCGTGGCGTGGGGGGCCGCAGTGGCGGATGCGCCGAGGAGGTCCACGATGCCCGGGGCCAGAGGGAGGACGAGGGCGATAACCGCCCCACCGAGGAGCAGTGCGAGCCAGATGCCGTCCACGCCCTGGCGGATGGCTGCCTGGACATCGCCGGCGCCGACACGCCGAGCCACGGCGGCCGTGGTGGCGTAGGCGAGGAAGACGAAGACGCTCACGGCGGTGGTGAGAAGGGCTGAGGCCACACCCAGACCGGCAAGTTGGGCGGTCCCGAGGTGGCCGACGATCGCGCTGTCCGCCATGAGGAAGAGAGGCTCGGCGACGAGTGCACCGAAGGCCGGGAGGGCCAGCGCGACGATCTCTCGGTCGTGCCGCCGTCGGGTGGCCTGGGGTATCGCAGGAGCCTGTGTCATGAGCATCAATCTAATCGTCCACAGGTAAGAGATGCAATCGACTAATGACCCTTACTTCCAGTCTCGGCCCGTGTACTTTCGTGCACCGTTCGAAGCGATCTTGGTCCGACTGGGAAAGTTTTTCTTCTGCACAGCCAGTGGATGGTAAATGTGCAGGTCAGGGCGATCCTCTTGGTGGGATCGAGGGCTTGTTCACAGGGCTGTCCACCGGGTCGTGCACAGGTTTCGACGAGTTCTCCACAGCATCGGGGCCGTCGTCCACATGGCCTGTGGATAACCAGATTGGCTGACGGTGCCGACAGGCCTACCGTTGTCCGGCGCCCGCTCCTGCTCTCGGCCCGGGAAACGTCACAAAACCGACGCGTCAGAACCGGAGTTGGGCCTCTCAATTTGTCAGTGTCGTGCCGTAGAAAAGAGGGCACGGCGAGGTCCGCCGTGCGGACGGGAGGAGGTGGCTCGGTGAGTATTTCCGAGCCCTTGGACGATCCGTGGGCGGACAGCGGGCCCAGCGATCGTCTGCCGGCCTCCCGTCGGCGGGGTGACGGCGGCCGGGGCCGTGACGAGCAGCACGACCGGGGCCGGGAGAACGGCGGCTGGGACGACGCAGGCTCCTCCTTCGAGCGGGTGCCGCCGCAGGACCTGGACGCCGAGCAGTCCGTCCTGGGCGGCATGCTGCTGTCCAAGGACGCCATCGCGGACGTGGTCGAGGTCCTCAAGGGCCACGACTTCTACAAGCCCGCGCACGAGACGATCTACCAGGCGATCCTCGACGTCTACGCGAAGGGCGAGCCGGCCGACCCCATCACCATCGCCGCCGAGCTGACCAAGCGCGGCGAGATCAACAAGGTCGGCGGCGCGTCGTACCTCCACACCCTCGTCCAGACGGTGCCGACGGCGGCGAACGCCGAGTACTACGCGGAGATCGTCCACGAGCGAGCGGTCCTGCGCCGCCTGGTCGAGGCCGGCACCCGCATCACGCAGATGGGATACGCGGCCGACGACGACGTCGACGAGATCGTCAACCGCGCCCAGGCCGAGATCTACGCGGTCACCGAGCAGCGCACCAGCGAGGACTATCTGCCGCTCGGCGACATCATGGAGGGCGCCCTCGACGAGATCGAGGCGATCGGCTCGCGCAGCGGCGAGATGACCGGTGTGCCCACCGGATTCACGGACTTCGACTCGCTGACGAACGGCCTGCACCCGGGCCAGATGATCGTCATCGCGGCCCGTCCCGCCATGGGTAAGTCGACGCTCGCGCTGGACTTCGCGCGGGCCGCCTCGATCAAGCACAACCTCCCCAGCGTCATCTTCTCGCTGGAAATGGGCCGCAACGAGATCGCGATGCGTCTGCTGTCCGCCGAGGCCCGCGTCGCCCTGCACCACATGCGGTCCGGCACGATGACCGACGAGGACTGGACCCGGCTCGCCCGACGCATGCCGGACGTCTCCGCCGCCCCGCTCTACATCGACGACTCCCCGAACCTGTCGATGATGGAGATCCGGGCCAAGTGCCGGCGCCTGAAGCAGCGCAACGACCTGAAGCTGGTCGTCATCGACTACCTCCAGCTGATGCAGTCCGGCGGCTCCAAGCGCGCCGAGAGCCGTCAGCAGGAGGTCTCGGACATGTCCCGTAACCTCAAGCTGCTCGCCAAGGAGCTGGAGGTCCCGGTCATCGCGCTCTCCCAGCTGAACCGTGGTCCCGAACAGCGCACCGACAAGAAGCCGATGGTCTCCGACCTGCGTGAGTCCGGCTCCATCGAGCAGGACGCGGACATGGTCATCCTGCTGCACCGCGAGGACGCCTACGAGAAGGAGTCCCCGCGCGCGGGCGAGGCTGACCTGATCGTCGCCAAGCACCGAAACGGCCCCACGGCGACGATCACGGTGGCCTTCCAGGGCCACTACTCCCGCTTCGTGGACATGGCGCAGACCTGACCCGGCCGGCCACCGCCGGGGAAATGAACTCGACGCATGGCGTCCCAGCGGATGGACTGGCCTCATGACGACATCTCAGGAAGAGCTGCTCCCGGGGACTCGGCGCGCGTTGTTGCACCGGATCGCTGTCGCGCAGGCCGAAGGGCGGGCGCCGTCGCTGGTCGCTGCGGTCGTGCGGGGAGGGCGGACGGTCTGGCACGGCGCCCGGAGTTCGGTGGACGGACATGCTCCGGACGAAAATGTGCAGTACCGGATCGGGTCGATCACCAAGACGTTCACCGCCGTACTGGTGCTGCGGCTGCGTGACGAGGGCATGCTCGATCTCGGTGATCCCCTGGAGAAGTATCTGCCGGGCACCGGAGCCGGCGAGGCGACGATCGCCGAACTGCTCGCGCACACTGCGGGATTGGCGGCGGAGTCGCCCGGGCCCTGGTGGGAGCGGACCCCGGGCTCGTTGCGCCCCGACCTGAGCGATGTCCTCGGTGAGCAGCCCCTCCTGCACCCCGTCGGCCGGCGTCACCACTACTCCAATCCGGGCTACACGTTGCTCGGCGCGCTGGTGGAGGAGCTTCGGGGCGCCCCCTGGGCGGAGGTGCTGCGCAGCGAAGTACTCGAACCGCTCGGCCTCCACCGCACCAGCGTCCAGCCGCAGGCGCCGCACGCCGGTGGCTGGGCCGTGCACCCCTGGGCCGACACGCTGCTGCCCGAGCCGCTGGAGGATCTCGGGCGGATGGCGCCCGCCGGTCAGTTGTGGTCCACGACCGGGGACCTCGCGCGGTTCGCCGTCTTCCTGGCCGGGGGAGACGACCGGGTGCTGAGCGCGGAATCGGTGCGTGAGATGCGGACACCGGCTGCGCCCGCCGAGATCGCGGACGTGTTGGACGGGGCCACCTACGGGCTCGGCATGCAGATTCAGCACCGTGACGGCAGGCTCCTCGCCGGGCACTCCGGCTCGCTTCCGGGCTTCCTCGCGAACCTCACCATCAGCGTGGAGGACGATGTGGCGGCGGTGGTGTTGGCCAACTGCACCAGTGGTCCGCTGCTGGGAGCGGTGGGCGCTGACCTGGTTCGTATCGTCGCCGAGGCGGAACCGCGCATCCCCGAGCCGTGGCGGCCGCTGCGTGAAGTGGATCCAGCGGTACTGGAGTTGGCCGGGCAGTGGTACTGGGGGACCCATGCCTTCGTCTTGCGGGTGACGGCCGACGGGCTCCTCGCCCTGGGACCGCTGACCGGTGGCGGACGCCGGGCCCGCTTCCGCTCGAACGGAGACGGGACGTGGACGGGCCTGGAGGGCTACTTCGCCGGCGAGCTGCTTCGCCCCGTACGCCGCCCGGACGGGTCCGTGAGCCATCTCGACCTCGGGTCGTTCGTGTTCACCCGGCAGCCGTACGAGGAGGGGGCCGGGGTGCCCGGCGGCGTGGACCCGGAGGGCTGGCGAGGGATCGCGGACTAGTCGGCTCGCTGGGGGGCGGGTGTTTCACGTGAAACACCCGCCCCGACTCCTTCAGAGCTGAAGCTTGAAACCCACATGCGAGGCGGTGAAGCCGAGCCGCTCGTAGAAACGGTGGGCGTCCGTGCGGCTGCTGTCGGAGGTCAGCTGCACCAACTGGCAGTCCTGGCGCCGGGATTCCTCGGTTGCCCACTCGATGAGCTGTGTGCCCAGGCCGCTGCCGCGCTCGTCGGCGTGGACACGAACGCCTTCGATGATCGAGCGGGTCGCTCCCCTGCGGGAGAGCCCGGGGATGATCGTGAGCTGGAGGGTGCCGGTCACCCGGCCTTCGTGGACAGCGACCACGAGTTGCTGGTTCGGGTCCGCGTTCAGCCGCTCCAGCGCTGCCAGGTACGGCGTCAGGTCGTCGGGTGACTCGCGTTGGGCGCCCAGCGGATCGTCGGCAAGCATGGCGATGATTGCCGGCAGGTCGTCCGCGGTCGCACGTCGTATCTCAAGATCTCCCATGTCCGCACCCTATGCGGGCACGTTCAGGGACTCGACGACCCGCACCAGCGGGGCCAGTTCGGGATTCCTGGCGGCCCCGTCGAGAGCCTCACGCAGGGCGGCGTCATTGGTGGGCCGCGCCTCCTCCAGCAGTCGCAGACCCGCCTCGGTGACGTTGGTGTAGATGCCGCGACGGTCGGTGGGGCACAGGTAGCGCTCCAGCAGTCCGCGGTCCTCCAGGCGGGTCACCAGTCGCGTGGTGGCGCTCTGGCTGAGCACGACCGCGTCGGCGACCTGCTTCATCTGCAGATGGCCGCCCTCCCCGTCGTGCTGCCGGCTGAGCACGTCGAGCAGGGAGTACTCACGCACGCTCAGGTCGTGCTTGGCCTGCAGCGCACGTTCGATGTGCGCCTCGATCCTCCCGTGCAGCAGGGAGAGGGCGCACCAGCCCTGGGCGAGGGCGGTGAGCGCGGGGTCCGTCGCTGTCATTGGCGTTCTCTTCCGTCCCGGAGCGGCTGAATCCAGGGTAGAGCACGTTCGCAATAGTCCGCGGTTGCGGTTAGCCCGCGTCTGCAATTATTGTGAACGCACGCAAAGCGCTCCTGCAATCGTTTGGGAAGGTGTACCCCCATGCCTCTCGCGCTTCTGGCTCTCGCGATCGGGGCCTTCGGAATCGGAACGACAGAGTTCGTGATCATGGGCTTGCTGCCCGAGGTGGCGGGCGACTTCGGGGTCTCCATCCCCACAGCGGGCCTGCTCGTGACCGGATACGCCCTCGGTGTGGTGATCGGCGCCCCGCTGATGACGGTGCTCGGCACCAAGGTCCCGCGCAAGCGCATGCTGATGCTGCTGATGGGCCTGTTCATCGCCGGAAACCTGCTTTCCGCCGTGGCCCCCGCCTTCGCGATCTTGCTGATCGGGCGGGTGGTCGCCTCCCTGGCCCACGGCGCCTTCTTCGGCATCGGCTCGGTCGTCGCGGCCGAGCTGGTGGCTCCCGACAAGAAGGCCGGTGCCATCGCCATGATGTTCACCGGCCTGACCGTCGCCAACGTCGTCGGCGTCCCGCTGGGCACGCTCATCGGGCAGAACATCGGCTGGCGTGTCACCTTCGGCCTCGTCGCCGCCCTCGGTGTCGTGGGGCTGGCCGGCATCGCCAAGCTGGTGCCCGAGATGCCCAGGCAGGAGGGCGTGCATCTGCGTCACGAACTGGCCGCCTTCAAGAACGCCCAGGTCCTGCTCGCCATGGCGATGACCGTCCTCGGCTTCGGCGGTGTCTTCGCGGCCATCACCTACATCGCCCCGATGATGACCCACGTCGCCGGCTTCGCCGACGGGTCGGTCACCTGGATGCTGGTCCTCTTCGGCCTCGGCATGGTCGGCGGCAACCTCATCGGCGGCAAGTTCGCCGACCGCGCGCTGATGCCGATGCTGTACGTCTCCCTGGGCGCCCTGGCCGTGGTCCTCGCGCTCTTCACGCTCACCGCACACAACAAGATCGCGGCCGCCGTGACCATCGCCCTGATCGGAGCCCTCGGCTTCGCGACCGTCCCGCCGCTGCAGAAGCGCGTCCTCGACCAGGCGCACGGCGCGCCGACGCTGGCGTCGGCCGTGAACATCGGCGCCTTCAACCTGGGCAACGCCCTCTCCGCCTGGCTCGGCGGCATCGTGATCGCGGCCGGCTTCGGCTACACGGCCCCCGACTGGGTCGGCGCAAGCCTCGCCGCGGCCGCCCTGCTCCTCGCCGTCCTCTCGGCCGCCCTGGAGCGCCGCGACAGCGCACGCAGCACGGTGGTGGCCTCCGGAACGCCCGCCGGACAGCCGACCCCCGTCCACCACTGAGCCCGCCCGGAACAACGCACCAAGGAGAACGCTCCATGAGCACCACCACCATCGCCCCGCTCACCATCGAGGACGCCGAGCTGCTCGTGGCCACGGCCCGGCGCGCGGCCGAGCAGGCCGGAGTCACCGTCAGCGTCACCGTCCTGGACGCCGGCGGTCACCTGCTCGCGTTTCGCCGGGACGACCGGGCCGTGCTCATCTCCGGCGAGACCAGCACCCGTAAGGCCTACACGGCGCTCCAGCTGAACGCGGCCACCACCGACCTGGTCGACGCCGTGCAGCCCGGAGGCCCCTTCCACACGCTGCCCACAGCCCTCGACCGACCCCTGCTGTTCATCGCGGGCGGTCTCCCCGTCCATCGGGACGGCCGGCTGATCGGCGCGATCGGGGTCGGCGGCGGTGCGCCGGACCAGGACCACGTCTTTGCCACCACGGCCGTCCAGGCGCTCGCCTGATCAGACTCCCCGAGCCATGACAACGCTGGCCCCCGCCCTGGAGCGGCGGGCCGGCTTTTGCGTGCGGCCCACTCAGCCCGCGGCCACCGTCAGCGGCGCGAACCGTCGCGTCCAGTCTCCCGGCAGGTCCGTGATGCCGTAGGTCATGACGGCGTTGAAGGCCACCGATGCGAGTCCCCGCGCCTTCGCCCAGGCGAGCAGCTCCTCGTGGCGTACGTCGATGTCGGTACGCAGCGGGCGGTCCGTGTGGGCCGCGAGCGAGGTGATGAGGGCCTGGGCCGTCTGCGTGTCCCGGGCGATCAGCGGGCCGACGACGTGGGTGTCCATATTGGGCCAGGCGGCCGTGTAGCCGATGATCCGGCCGCCGTCCTCGGCCACGCGCAACTGATCGGCGAAGGCGGGCAGGCGCGTGATGAGGGGAGTGCGGTCGGCGCCGAACACCTCCTCGTCGAGCCGGAGGATCGAGGGCAGGTCCTCCGCGGTGGCGGCACGGGTCGTCACGCCGCATTCCGGCCCGCCGGGCGTGAAGTGTCCCGTCAGCATCTCCGCCCGCCCGGTGACCTTGAAGCCCAGCTCTTCGTAGAGCGGGCGCCCGTTGGGGGTGGCGTGCAGGGTCAGCGGTGTGGTGCCCATGGCCGAGACGACATGCCGCATCAGGCGGCGTCCGACGCCCTGGCTGGCGTGGCGCTCGGCCACCAGGACCATGCCGATGGCGCCCAGATCCGACCGCTCCCAGGAGCCGTACTCCGTGACGACACACGCGGCGACGAGCCCGCCGTCGGGGTCGTCGATGCCGTATCCCTTGCCGGCAGTGAGGAGGAAGCCCCACTTGTGTTCCTCGCGTGGCCACCCCCGATCTTCGGACAAGTCGGCGCAGGCGGTGAGATCGCGGAGCGTCAGACGGCGGATGGGCAGAGCAGCGAGGGAAGGAGTCGGCACGCAGGTCAGGCTGTCCGACCGGCACCCCTGACGTCCACCTGTTTCGATGCAGACGCAGGTGCTTTTGGCCATGTCGTGGCCTATCCCACAGGCTGCTGACAGAGGCGTGGGTGTTTCACGTGAAACAACGGCAGCCCATTAGCCTCGGGCCCCATGGCGAGACTTCATCTCTTCGACCTTGACGGCACTTTGCTGCACGCCACCACCGCGCCGGTGGAGATTTCGCGCCAGTTGGGCAGAGAGGCAGAGACGGTGGCGCTGGACCGGGCGATTGCCGAGGGGAGGATCGGTCCGCCGGAGTATGCGACCCAGGTGTACGACCTATGGGCGGACCTCACCGAGGCGCATGTGAGCGCGGCCTTCGAGGCGGCTCCTTGGCTGGCCCGGATCCGCGAGGTCTGGGCGGAGATCAGAGGCGCAGGCGACTACTGCGCGGTCGTGTCCCTCTCACCGTCCTTCTTTGTGGAACGCCTCCTCGGCTGGGGTGCTCACGCGGCTCATGGATCGCGCTTCCCTGCCGTGCCGTTCACCGAGCCCGTCGACCCGGCCGGGGTGCTGAGCGCCGCAGCCAAGGTGACCGTCGCGGACCGGCTCTGCCAGGAGTTCGGGGTGTCCCGTGCGGACTGTGTCGCATACGGCGATTCGATGTCGGACAAGGATCTGTTTGCTGCCGTACCGGTTTCCGTGGCGGTCAACGCGGATGGCCACCTGTCCGGGGTTGCCACGCACTCCTACAGGGGGCGGGATCTGTGGGATGCCTATGAATTGGTCAGGACCGTCCAGTAGTTGAAGGAGTTCACGGTTCGCCCCTTGTTTGCTTCGTGGGGAAGGAAGGAGGGACTTGTGTGCGTGGCGACGGCCGGTAGGGTCGACTCCGGTTCACGTCCGGGATGGAGTGCACGCATCCCGTGCGGGCCGAGAGCAGGGCAGTCAGCCTAACGGGACGAAGAGATCGAACACCCGTGTTTCCGGGTATAAGGCCGCGGTATCCGCTCAGAATGGGATGCTGCGGAGAGAGTGCTACGGCTGGCGCCCGCCGGGGGAAAGCATGCACCTTCCGGGGAGAAGGTGCGCAGACCGACCGAAAGATGTTCGAGGCGAGGGCACACCATGGACGCTCCGACCACCACGTCGGGGGAGAACGGCATAGCGGGCGGTGGCGGCTGGTTCATGCCGCGCAAGATGCCATCGGCCCCGCCGCCGGACGGTGATCAGGAGACGGCCGAGGGCCGCGGGCCCGCGGTGGTACGACCCGTGGGCCGACCGGTCGGGGAGGACGTGGCCCGCACCACGACCGACGCGCCCGAGGGGCTCGCCGCGCAGCCCGCCGGGCACCTCGCACCAGGCGCGTACGCCCCTCCGGGCCCTCAGCCCGCCGTACCCCTCGCCCCGGGCCCGTCCGCCCCTCCGAGCCCGCAGCGCGCAGCGGCTTCCGAGCCCACGCCCCCGGTCGTCGCGCCGAACGCCCCCGAGCGCGTGCCCGCCCAGCGCTCCGCAGCGCCCGTCGAGGAGGCCTCCCCGGACGCCCTCGTCATCCGCCGCACGATGGCCGAGATCGCCCCCATCGCCGACAAGGTCACCTCCTACTTCTACGCGCTTCTCTTCGTCCGCCACCCCGAGGTACGGCCGATGTTCCCGGCCGCGATGGACACCCAGCGGGACCGGCTGCTGAAAGCATTGCTCACCGCGGCCGAGCACATCGACAACACGCCCGTCCTCGTCGACTACCTGCAGAACCTGGGCCGCGGACACCGGAAGTACGGCACACGCCCCGAGCACTATCCGGCCGTGGGCGAATGCCTGATCGGCGCATTGAGCAAGTACGCCGCCACCGTCTGGACCCCGGAGACCGAGGCGGCCTGGGTACGGGCCTACACGACGATCTCCCAGGTGATGATCGACGCCGCGGCGGTGGACGAACTGCGCGCCCCGGCCTGGTGGCAGGCCGAGGTCGTCACGCACGACCTCAGGACCTCCGATGTCGCGGTCCTCACCGTCCGCCCCGACCAGCCCTATCCGTTCCTCGCCGGGCAGTACACCAGCGTGGAGACGCCCTGGTGGCCCCGGGTCTGGCGGCACTACTCCTTCGCCTCGGCGCCCCGCTCGGACGGCCTGCTGACGTTCCATGTGAAGGCGGTCCCGGCCGGCTGGGTCTCCAATGCGCTGGTGCACCGCGCCCGGCCCGGAGACGTCATACGCCTCGGCCCGCCGACCGGCTCGATGACCGTCGATCACACCACCGCCAGCGGACTGCTGTGCCTGGGCGGCGGCACCGGCATAGCGCCCATCAAGGCCTTGGTCGAGGATGTCGCCGAGCATGGCGACCGCCGTCCGGTCGAGGTGTTCTACGGCGCCCGCACCGACCATGACCTGTACGACATCGACACCATGCTCAGGCTCCAGCAGAGCCACCCGTGGCTCTCGGTCCGGGCGATCATCGATCAGCAGGCCCATCTCCAGCTTCCCGACGCCATACGGGAGTACGGCCCCTGGAACGAGTACGACGCCTACCTCTCGGGCCCGCCCGGAATGATCCGCAGAGGGGTCGACGCGCTGCGGAACAGCGGAATCCCCTCGGACCGCATACGGCACGACTCCGTCGAGGAACTGGTCGTCGTCGGCCACTGACCGGCTATCCGAGGTCGGGGGCGTGCATGGCACGGACGCCCTCGATGTTGCCGTCCAGATAGTGCCGCAGCGACAACGGGACGAGGTGGACGGAGGCGATGCCGACCCGGGTGAACGGGACGCGGACGATCTCGTACTCGCCCGTCGGCTCCTCGACTTCAGGGCCGTGCCGTAGTGAGGGGTCCATGGACTCCAGCCGGCAGACGAAGAAGTGCTGTACCTTCACGCCGGTCGCGCCGCCGTCCTCGCCGATGTGCTCCACGGTGTCCACGAAGCAGGGCACCACATCGGTGATCTTGGCGCCGAGCTCCTCGTACACCTCGCGGTGCAGGGCGTCGACGACGGTCGGGTCCTCGGGTTCGACCCCGCCACCGGGAGTGAGCCAGTAGGGGTCGACACCGGGCTTGGTGCGCTTGATCAGGATCAGGTCGTCACCGTCCAGGAGGACGGCACGGGCGGTGCGCTTGACCACGGGTCGGACGGTCATGGGAGAAATGTGGCCCGGCTGGTTCCACGTGAAACATCGCAAGGCGTCACCGGCCGAGCGCATCGCGTGAAACCCGGCAGAGGGGGCTCAGCACCAGGTCGCGGCCGCCCGCTGGAGCCACTCGTACGCCCGCGCGATATGGGGCATGGCGAGCGTGCCGGTACGCACGACCAGGAAATACGTGCGCAGCGGCGGCACCGCCGGGTCGTGCAGCGTGACGATCTCACCGCGGTCGAGGCCCGCCGCGCACAGATAGCGGGGCAGTACCGCCAGTCCGGCGCCGGCGATCACACAGGCGAGCACCGCGCGCAGATCGGGGACGATGACCATGCCCGAGGTGGCCGGGCGCGAGTCGAAGACGGAGGCCCAGTAGCGCGAGACCAAGGGCAGTGACTCGTGGACCTCGACGACGGGCAGGTTCTCCAGGGCGGGCGCCCCCTTGAGGCGCAGCGCTCCGGGTCCGATCCGCTCGGCCCAGCGCGGGGCGGCGACCAGCACGTGCTCCTCGTCGCAGAGCGGGGTGGCGGTCAGCAGGGCGCCGCGGGGCCTGGCTGTGCTGATGGCCAGGTCGTGGTGTCCGGCGGCCAGCCCTTCCAGCGTCTCCTCGGCGGTGCCGAAGCTGGCGCGCAGCGCGAAGCCCTGGCCGTCGTCGCCGGTCAGTTCCGTCAGGGCGGGAAGCGCGCGTTCGGCGGTGAACTCCGGGGGGCCGGCCAGGTGCAGCGTCCGTAACGAGGACTCGTCGTCCAGGCCGCTCTCGGCTATTTCCACCAGGGCGTCGAGGTGGGGCGCTGCCTTGTGGGCGAGTTCGTCGCCGATGGTCGTGGGGGTCACACCGCGGGCCTGCCGCAAGAACAGGGGGCGTCCCAGCTGACGCTCGAGGGTGCGGATCTGCGAGGTGACGGCTGGTTGGGAGAGGCCCAGCAGGGCGGCGGCGCGGGTGAAGGAACCGGCCCGGTGCACGGTGACGAAGGTGCGCAGCAAGGCCAGATCCATGGCATTTCCTCCCCTTTTCCCTGCCCTCCTCCGGCCCCCAGGCAGGCACCAACTATAAATAAGTCGATAGGTCTCTGTCGCTACCGTGATTGGACACTGACAGAGAGTCAACTAGCCTTGTTCGCGCGGTTCTTCGCGCGCGGAACCGAAGGCGGTCCGAGCCACGAGGGGGGAGGCTCGGACCGCCCTGAGAAGGCCTGCAGGCGGCCCTCGCG
This sequence comes from Streptomyces cellostaticus, assembly GCF_001513965.1. Lineage (GTDB taxonomy): Bacteria > Actinomycetota > Actinomycetes > Streptomycetales > Streptomycetaceae > Streptomyces > Streptomyces cellostaticus. The sequence goes on from NZ_KQ948023.1 coordinate 160,409, forward strand.
GTCACTCGGCGGACTCGTCCAAGGCGCGCAGGACGTCCGCCACCAGGTCCTCGGGGTCCTCGGCGCCGACGGACATGCGGATGAACCCCTCCGCGACCGCGTCTCCGCCCCAGCGACCGCGGCGTTCGGCCGTGGAGCGTACGCCGCCGAAGCTCGTCGCGTCCTCGACCAGGCGCAGCGCCGCCAGGAAACGCTCGGCACGCGCGCGCGTGGGCAGCGTGAAGGAGACCACGCAGCCATAGCGGCGCATCTGCTGCGAGGCGACCTTGTGCGAGGGGTCGTCGGGCAGTCCCGGATAGCGCAGCCCGGAGACCTCGGGCCGCTGCCGAAGAGCCTCGGCGACCGCGAGTGCGGTGGCATTCTGCCGCTCGACCCGCAGCTGGAGCGTGGCGATGGAGCGGTGCGCCAGCCAGGCCTCCATCGGCCCGGAGATCGCGCCGACGATCTTGCGCCAGCGACGTACGGCGGCCATCGCATCGGCGTCGCGCCCGGTGACGTAGCCCAGCAGGAGATCACCGTGCCCGGTCAGCTGCTTGGTGCCGCTGGCCACGGAGAAGTCGGCGCCCAGTTCCAGCGGCCGCTGCCCGAGCGGTGTGGCGAGGGTGTTGTCGACGGCCACCAGGGCGCCCCGCGCATGTGCGGCCTCCACCAGCCGCCGGATGTCGCACACGTCGAGCCCCGGGTTCGACGGCGACTCGATCCACAGCAGCCGGGCGCCGTCGAGGACCTCCAGCTGGGCGTCACCGCCGGTGGGCGCGGTGCGCACCTCGATGCCGTACGCCTCCAGCTGGGTGCGGACCAGAGGCAGCACCTGGTAGCCGTCCGAGGGCAGCACGACCACGTCACCGGCGCGCAGCTGGGAGAACAGCACCGCGGAGATCGCCGCCATGCCGGAGGCGAACACCAGCGTCTCGACGTCGTCCCGCCCGGGCGCCTCGAGCTCGCCGATGGCGCGCTCCAGCAGCGTCCAGGTGGGGTTGTCGTCACGGCCGTAGGAGTACGGTCCCGTCACCTCGCCCGGCAGATGGAAGTGCGCGGCGAACACCGGCCCGGGCAGGGTCGGCTCGTGCTTCACCGCCTCGGGCAGTCCCGCCCGTACCGCACGTGTGCCGTCGCCGGTGTGGTCCGCGTCCTTGGTGGCGTCGCTCATGCGGCCCGTCCCTCCAGTTGTTCCCGTACCGCGGCGAGCAGGCCGGTGCTCGCCGCCTCCACCATCTCAAGGCACTCCTCGAAGCCGTCCCTGCCGCCGTAGTACGGGTCCGGTACGTCGAGGTCGTCGCCGCCGATCGCGGGGTCGTACGCACGCAGCAGACGCACCTTGCGCGCGTCCTCCTCGGTGGGCGCGAGGCGGTGCAGGGCCTTGAGATGGCCGGCGTCGAGAGCGATCACGAGGTCGAGGCGGCCGAACCAGGAAGGCTGGAACCGGCGTGCCGTGTGGTCGGTGCCGTAGCCGTGTTCGTCGAGGACCGAGACGGTGCGCGGGTCGGCGGCCTCCCCCTCGTGCCAGCCGCCGGTGCCGGCGCTGTCGATCTCCACCAGGCCGTCGAGACCGGCCTCTTCGACGCGCGCGCGGAAGACGGATTCGGCCATGGGAGAGCGGCAGATGTTCCCCGTGCACACGAAACAGACGCGGTAGGTCATGGTGTGCTCAGTCCTCGTCGGGCAGGACGATGTGCAGCGCCCAGGAGACGACGGAGATGATCAGGCCGCCGACCACGGCCGTCCAGAAGCCCTCCACGTGGAAGCTCAGGTCGAGCTTGCCGCACACCCAGGACGTCAGCAGCAGCATCAGCGCGTTGACGACCAGGGTGATCAGCCCGAGGGTGAGAATGAACAGCGGAAAGGTGAGCACCTTCACGATCGGCTTGACCAGGAAGTTCACCAGGCCGAAGACCAGCGCGACGACGAGCAGCGTGCCGATCTTCTTGCCCGTGCTGTCACCGGTCAGGGTGATCTTGTCGAGCAGCCACACCGCGACCGCCAGGGCGCCCGCGTTGGCGATCGTCTTGACTACGAAATTCTTCATGTGTCTGATCGTGGCAGACCAGATCTACGGTGAGCAGTGGGGCGAGGACGGACAACGGCGATGAAGGCATTCCGGCTGGACGAACTGGAGGCGGAGCGCGCCGCCAACGAGGGGGCCTATCTTCAGTTCCTGCGGGAGCGGAACATGTCGGTCGGCCTGTACGCCCTGAACGCGGGCGAGCACGACCCGCAGAAGCCGCACAACCAGGACGAGGTGTACTTCGTCGTCAGCGGCCGGGCGTCGATCACGGTCGGCCTGGAGACGACCCAGGTGGGGCGGGGCAGTGTGGTGTACGTGCCGGCCGGCGTCGCCCACAAGTTCCACCACATCAGCGAGGATCTGAGGGTTCTGGTCGTCTTCTCTCCGCCTGAGGCCTGAGCCCCGGCCCAGGGTTCCCTAGGGGGCGGGTCAGGGGAGGACAAGGGATGCGAAGCCCCCGCGGGACCCCCTGGCGGCCCTAGCATCGAGTGCAGACATCGAGGACTGCGTCCACGAGAGCGTGCAGAACGCCCGTGAACGCAACGGAATGCAAAGGACGAGGGCAATGCGAGAGATCTTCGCGGGGCTGCCGTGGTGGGTGAAGTGGGTCGCGGTGCCGGTCATCGCCCTGGTCGTGTTCGGCAGCCTGATAGCGACCGTGGTGGGCTTCGTGATCGGCCTGCTCTTCAAGGCGCTGATCTTCGTCGCCCTGATCGGCGGACTGATCTACATCGTGCGGAAGTTCATGTCGAACTCCTCGTCGCGCAGTGACTGGTGAGGGCCCTGGGGGCCGGTGAGCGGTAACGGGATTCGCCGGTTCCCTCGGGCGAGGGAAGTTTCCCCGGCAGGCCGTCTGCATGCGGTGGCGGACGGTTAGAGTCCGGAACCCCACGCGGGGTCCGGGCCCCGCGGGAGGCGTACGTCCCCACCCGTGTTTCTCCGCACGGGCTGCCCCACCCACGCGCTTCGGGAGTGACCCTTGGCCACGGTTGACACCGCACCGGCAGAACCCCACGCACCCCCCACCCCGCCGCGCTCCTGCACACCTCCTGTGCAGCGGCCACCCGCCGCGGCCGTCCCCGGGCAACCGGGCTCCGCGGACGCCCCGGGGCAAGCGCCCGCCGCGACGCTCATCGGGTCCGTCCAGCGCGCGATGCGCCTGCTGGAGACCGTCGCGGCGCATGAGTACGGCGCTCCCGCCAAACAGCTCGCCCGCGAGACCGGTCTTGCCCTGCCCACGACGTATCACCTGTTGCGCACCCTTGTGCACGAGGGCTATCTGCGCCGTGAGAAAGGGCTGTTCTTCCTCGGCGACGCGGCCGAGCGGCTGAGTAGCAGCGGAGCGCAGCAGAAACGTCGCAGCACGGTGGCCGACACCCTTGCGCACTGGCGCGATTCCATCGGTGTACCGCTGTACTACGCGATGTACCGGGACGGCGAGATCGAGGTCATCTGCGTCTCCGACTCGCGGGAGACCCCGGCGGTCGAGGAGTGGGCCGACTTCCGCGAGACCGGGCATGCGCACGCGATCGGGCAGTGTCTGCTCTCCCAGCTGGACGAGGACGCCCGCCGCGACCACCTGGCCCGCTATCCCGTGCAGTCCATCACGCCGTACACCGTGCGAGACAACCACGCCCTGCTGCGCCGCCTGGCCAGAATGCCGCGGATGGAGCCGGTGGTGGAGCGTCAGGAGTACGCGCTCGGGACGGTCTGTGCTGCGATTCCGATCACCATCGGTGCCACGGCGGCCACGATGGCCCTTTCACTTCCCTCCCACCAGAGCGACCGGCTGTTGCCTGCCGCTCACCAGCTGCAGACCGAGATCGGGCGTCATCTGGGCTCGCTGGCACTCTCTATCAGTATCTGAAAACTCACTCCTTGTGATCTCTCGTGTACGTTGAGCAAGATTTGACCACGGTCGAAGGGGCTTAATCCCGGCCAATCGATGTCATACGACGGGGCAGGCGATGCGCGAATCCGTACAGGCAGAGGTCATGATGAGCTTTCTCGTGTCGGAGGAGCTGTCCTTCCGCATCCCGGTGGAGTTGCGCTACGAGACCTGTGATCCCTATGCCGTGCGGCTGACCTTCCATCTACCCGGCGACGCCCCGGTGACCTGGGCCTTCGGCCGCGAGCTGCTGATCGACGGGGTCGGGCGGCCGTGCGGGGAGGGCGATGTGCACATCGCGCCCGCCGACTCCGAGCTGCTGGGCGAGGTGCTGATCCGGCTTCAGGTCGGCGGCGACCAGGCCCTGTTCCGCTCCTCGGCGCCGCCGCTCGTGGCCTTCCTCGACCGCACGGACAAGCTGGTGCCGCTCGGCCAGGAAGGTGCTCTGGCCGACTTCGATGCTCATCTCGACGAGGCCCTGGACCGCATCCTGGCCGAGGAGCAGAGCGCCGGCTGAAGCGTTACGGCAACGGGGCGCCTGGGCGTTCCGCCGTGTCGCGTGGGACTGTGCAGGAACGCTTCTTCAGTGGGCTCCTGGGCCCCCGGGCGTCCCGGGGTCACCGCTTCCGGCGCCGGCCCCTGCCGCCGCGCGCCGGGGTGGGCTGGGCCCCTGCGGGGGCAGCCGTGTCCGGTCCGGGCCGGTCGGCGGAGACCACCAGGGCGGCGAGGGCGGTGGTGACCGGGACCGAGGCCACCAGGCCGATCGACCCCACCAGCGTGCGCACGATCTCCTCGGCCACCAGCTCGCTGTTGGCCACCGTGCCCACGCTGCTCTGCGCGATCGAGAACAGCAGCAACAGCGGCAGCGCGGCACCGGCGTAGGCGAGGACCAGGGTGTTGACCACCGAGGCGATGTGGTCGCGGCCGATGCGGATGCCCGCCCGGTACAGCCCGCGCCAGCCCATCGCCGGATTGGCCTCGTGCAGCTCCCAGACCGCCGATGTCTGGGTCACCGTCACGTCGTCCAGGACACCCAGCGAACCGATGATGACGCCGGCCAGCAGCAGACCGCTCATGTCGATCGACGGATACAGGCCGTGGATCAGGCCGGTGCTGTCGTCCGTGTTGCCGGTGAGCGCCGCCCAGTCGATGAACTCCGAGCCGAGAAAGCCGATCAGCAGGAGGGACGCCAGTGTGCCGAGCACCGCGACCGACGTACGGGCCGACAGCCCATGGCACATGTAGAGCGCGATGAGCATGATCGCGCTCGACCCGACGACGGCCACCAGCAGTGGGTTCGAGCCCTGCAGGATCGCGGGCAGGATGAAGAGCGTGAGCACCAGGAAGCTCACGGCCAGCGCGATCAGCGCCATGACACCGCGCATCCGGCCCACCACCACGACAGCGAGCGCGAAGATCCCCGCCAGCAGCGCCATCGGGAACTTCCGGTCCACATCCGTGACGGAGTACTGCAGATCCTTCGGCGCCGAGGGCTCGTAGGCGACCACGACCTGCTCGCCCTGGTGCAACTGCCGCGACTGGTCCGGCTGCACGATCTCGGTGAAGGTACGGCCCTTGTCCTTGCCGGTGTCGACCCGGACCGTCGCCTTCTTGCAGGTGCCCTTCGCCTCCTGCTGCGCCGAGTTTCCCTCGGCGGTGGAGGTGTCGCCGGTCGGGGTGTCGCCCGATGCGTTCACCGACTTGCAGCTCACCTCGACCACCTTGGTGACCGTGGCCTGCTGCGTCTGGCGGTCGAAACCGACGCCGGTGCGCTCGTGCGGCGGGGCTCCCCCGGGCCAGAGCACCGCCAGGCCGACCACGACCGCTGCAGCGAACGGGATCAGGATCGCGGCGATGACTTTGCGCAGATGCTTCGAGACGGGCGTGGCGGGGCCGTGGCTGTGGCTGTGACCATGCGAGCCGTGGCCGTGGCCGTGGCCGTGGCCGCCGCCTGGGCCCGGGTCATGCGGGTGCCCTTGCCCATGCCCATGTCTGGCCCCAGTGCCCTGGCCGAGCCCGTTACCGGCCGCATGACCGTCATGACCGTCATGACCGTTGTGGCCGGGTCCGCCGCCCTGTCCGGAGCCGCCTCGGCGGGGCGGCTCGGGCGGCGGGTACGGGTACTGCTCCGTCGTGGTCACCGCCCGATCATCGCAAGAACGACGGGGGCCCTCTGTTCACCGCGCCCGAATTGACGCTAGCGTGGAGGCACCTTTGCACACGCGGGAGCTCGGAGCACCGGGCTGAGAGGGCGCTGACCTCCGTATTCGCGATGTTTCACGTGGAACGACGTTTCACGGGAAACATCGGCAGACGGAAACCGCTGCGTCGACCGCCGAACCTGTTACCGGGTAATGCCGGCGTAGGGAGTAGGTCTCATGACCAACAAGGACGCACGCACGCCTGCCTCCGCCCAGGACGAGAAGTCCCAGGAGGCCGGGAAGTCCATCGGCTGGCACAAGGCGTACGTCGAGGGCACTCGCCCCGACCTGCGCGTGCCGGTCCGCCAGGTGCACCTCACCAACGGGCAGTCGGTCACGCTGTACGACACATCGGGCCCGTACACCGATCCACTCGTCGACACCGACGTCCGCAGGGGCCTGTCGCCGCTGCGGGAGAACTGGATCATCGCCCGCGGCGACACCGAGGAGTACGCGGGCCGTCCCGTCCGTCCTGAGGACGACGGGATCAAGCACACCTCGCCGCGCGGCGGGCTGCGCAACCTGGACGCGGTCTTCCCCGGGCGCCCGCGCCAGCCGCGCCGCGGCCGCGACGGCAAGGCGGTCACGCAGCTCGCGTACGCCCGCCGGGGCGAGATCACGCCCGAGATGGAGTTCGTGGCGCTCCGGGAGAACGTTTCCCCCGAGGTGGTCCGCGAGGAGATCGCGGCGGGCCGCGCGGTGCTGCCGGCCAACGTCAACCACCCGGAGATCGAGCCGATGATCATCGGCAAGCGGTTCCTGGTGAAGGTCAACGCCAACATCGGCAACTCCGCGGTGACGTCCTCCATCGAGGAGGAGGTGGAGAAGATGACTTGGGCGACCCGCTGGGGCGCCGACACGGTCATGGACCTCTCCACCGGCCGCAACATCCACACGACCCGCGAGTGGGTGCTGCGCAACTCCCCCGTCCCCATCGGCACGGTGCCGCTCTACCAGGCGCTGGAGAAGGTCGACGGCAGGGCCGAGGAACTGACCTGGGAGATCTACAAGGACACTGTCATCGAGCAGGCCGAGCAGGGCGTGGACTACATGACCGTCCACGCGGGCGTGCGCCTGCCGTACGTCCCGCTCACCGCCAACCGCAAGACCGGCATCGTCTCGCGCGGCGGCTCGATCATGGCCGCGTGGTGCCTGGCGCACCACAAGGAATCGTTCCTGTACGAGAACTTCGAGGAACTCTGCGAGATCCTCGCCGCCTACGACGTCACGTACTCGCTGGGCGACGGCCTGAGGCCGGGCTCGATCGCGGACGCCAACGATGAGGCCCAGTTCGCGGAGTTGCGCACGCTCGGGGAACTCAACACGATCGCCAAGCGTTTCAACGTACAGACCATGATCGAGGGCCCGGGGCACGTCCCGATGCACAAGATCAAGGAGAACATCGACCTTCAGCAGGAGATCTGCGATGAAGCTCCGTTCTATACGCTCGGCCCGCTGACGACGGACGTCGCGCCGGCGTACGACCACATCACCTCCGGCATCGGTGCCGCGATGATCGCCTGGTGGGGCACGGCGATGCTCTGCTACGTCACGCCCAAGGAACACTTGGGCCTGCCCAACCGTGACGACGTCAAGACCGGCGTCATCACCTACAAGATCGCCGCCCACGCAGCCGACCTCGCCAAGGGGCACCCGGGTGCGCAGGAGTGGGACGACGCGCTGTCCGACGCCCGTTTCGAGTTCCGGTGGGAGGACCAGTTCAACCTCGCCCTGGACCCGGACACGGCACGGGAGTTCCACGACGAGACCCTGCCGGCCGAGCCCGCCAAGACGGCCCACTTCTGCTCGATGTGCGGGCCGAAGTTCTGCAGCATGAAGATCTCGCAGGACATCCGTCGCGAACACGGCGGCAGCCGGGCCGAGATCGAGGCGGGCATGGTCCAGAAGTCGCAGGAGTTCGCGGCTTCGGGCAACCGGGTCTATCTGCCGATCGCCGACTGAGGTGCGTGCGGTGAACGCACTGCGGGGTGCGGCTGACCGGGGGTGACACGCCGGTTGGCCGCGCGGTCCGCCCCGTTCGGCTTGCGCCCCGCAGCGGGGCGCAAGCCGCGGGCTATTCCGGCTGGTGCTCCGGGCCGCCGAAGTCGGGGCTCGTGTAGTCCGGGCTGGTGAAGCTCGGGCGGCCGGAGGCCGAGCCGTCGTCGGGGCTGCTGAAGCCCGGCCGGTCGTAGCCGAGGCGCGGCATGCGGCTGGTCGGGGCCGGCGGGGTCGTGCCGTGCAGGGCTGCCGTGCCGGGCTGGGCGAGCGCGTCCCGCAGGAACGGCAGGATGCCGCGCTCCAGCAGGGCGTCCCGCCAGGCCTCTCTGGCCCCGGCCACCTTCTTGCTCGCCGCGTCATGGGCTTCGGCGTCCGCCGAGGCGCTGTTGCGCAGCGCGGTGAGCAGCAGCCCGATCGCTGCGACGAGGATCGCGGCCGCAGCCACGGCGCCGAAGACCCAGCCCGCGGTGAGCATCGTCTGGGCAAAGCCCTGGCCCGGGTCCAGCATCTTCAGGATGTAGCCGACGAGCAGGAAGATCGCGGCGGCGGTTCCGGCGAGGACGGGGGCCAGGACCGCGATTACGGCGGCGGCGCCCGCTCCGGCGGTCTCCGCCGTCTCGGTGGCCTCGCCGAGGGTGGTGGCGAGTCCCACCGCGCCCGAAGCCGGTTCCGCGGAACCGGAGTCGTGGACAGCCGAGGGGGCGGACGGCGCCGGGTGACGCAGTTCCTCGCGGACTTTCACGTAGTGCTGGTACTCGGTCGCCGCGGCCGCCGTGATGAGCGCGGTGGCGTTGAGCGCCATGGTGCGCAGTTGTTCGGGGTTGAGCCGCTGTCCGACAGCGGCCAGTTCCGGTCGGTGTGGTGCGGAGCGCAGCGCCTCATCGAGGATCCGCTCGAATTCCTGGCGGTCCTCGCTCAGCAGGTGCTGCGGAACGCTGTTCATGTGCATCCCCCGATGCTCCGTAGGGCTTGGGGCTCGCACACCGGCGAGCCGTCGGGCAGAAACGGAGGGGAGCCTGCTACGGATAAGCCGATGGTAGAGCCGTGACGGCACACGGTGACAGGGGGTTGCCGAAATTGCGTGCCGCCCTGCGCGCATCCCGTCGAAGACGCGCCTGGCCGGCGCATGCCCCGTGAATGCTCAGATATCCAGAGGCAGTTGCTCGACCAGCAGTTTTCCGGCCATGGTCACTCCACCATCCATGGCGATGGCGAGCCCGTCGGCGTAGACATGAGGTCCCTCGACCACGGGGCCGCCGCTCTCTTCGCCTTCCTCGGAGCCGACTTCGCCGAGCAGATAGGGAATGGGGCTGTGGCCGTGAACGACGCGGGTGCCGCCGTACGTATCGAGGAGGGAGCGCACGGCGTCGGCGCCGCCCTCGTCGCGGAAGGAGAAGCGCTTGGTGAACTTGCGGAACAGATCCCAGACCTCGTCCGCGTCGTTGCGGGTCAGCGCCTCGCGGACGGTGTCGTTGACCGCCTCGATCGAGTCGCCGTAGTCGAGGTAGGCGGTGGTGTCGGAGTGGATGAGCAGATACCCGTCGACCGCCTCGATGGCGTCGAGGCGGGCCATCCACTGCAGGTGGTGGTCCTGGAGACGGTCCATGTCGGTCTTCTGCCCGCCGTTGAGCAGCCAGGCCGCCTGGAAGGTGGCGGTACCCGCACCGGAGTGCACGGGGGTGTCGCCGAACCGCTTGGCGCCGAGCAGCAGCAGCTCGTGGTTGCCCATGAGTGCCTTGCAGTATCCGCCGGCCGCAGCCGCTTCGGCGGAGAGCCGCATCACCAGGTCGATGACGCCGATGCCGTCCGGGCCGCGGTCGGTGAAGTCTCCGAGGAACCACAGCCGGGCGGTGCCCGCGCACCACTGGCCCGAGGTGTCGATCAGCCCCTTCTCCTGCAGTGCGGTCACCAGTTCGTCGAGGTAGCCGTGGACGTCGCCGACGACATACAGCGGGCCGGGGCCCGTCGCGGGCTGCGGTGCCGGGGCGGCGGGGGCCGGGTCGACGGAGACCTGGAGGGTATCGCCGCGGTTGATGACGGGCAGGTCGCGCTGGGTGGGCGTGTAGCCCTCGGGATAGGCCTCGGCCCTGGGCGGGGCGGCGTCGGCGGGGTGGGTGTGGACGTACGGACCGGTCTCGTGGACGTACGCGGGTACCCGGAAGTCGCGCAACGTCGCCGTCCGCTCCACCTCGGGTCCCTGACCGGCCCCCTGAGTCATCCGACCCCTCCACCATCGCGCCGCAGCTGCACCGCTTCGGACTGCCTGGTCGCAGCGGCCCGCGGTGTCGTGGGCCCATCATAGGAATGCCCGTCGCGCCGTGTGATGACCCAGGGGTGGTGAATCAGAGCAAGACTCCGGTTCATCGCGGCTTTCGCCCCGTTTGGGCAGGGCTTCGACCGGCTGCCGGTCACCCGCCGGCCGCCCGGCGAGGCGCTCGGCCGGCCACCGCAGCCTGCACCGAGCCGTGCGAACCGGGGCGGCCGACCCGTGGGAACCGGGTGACCGACCCCTGCGCATCGGGCGGCCGCCCCCGTGCGCACAGGGCCGCGAGCGCCCGTGCACCGGGCGGCCGGGCCGGGCTCGGAGGGCGGCCGGACCGGCCCCACCGAGCATCCCGGTCGCGCGTCGCCGCGCCCCTACCCTTCCTCCGGAGCCCGCGGTGGGCTGACGGTCGTCCGCGGGGGACGCCGCTGGGACGAGGTACGCACGATCAGTTCGGTCGGTATCACCTGTTCGACGGGCTGGTCCGACTCGACGCCCTCGATGGCGTCGATGAGGAGCTGGACCACGGCCGTGCCGATCCGGCGCGGTTTCAGGGAGAGCGTGGTGATGGGCGGCTCGGTGTTGGCGTACACCGTGGACTCGCTGCAGCACACGAGCAGCAGGTCGTCCGGGACACGCAGGCCGTAGCGCCGGGCGGCGGCGAGCAGGTCGGTGCCGTTGGGGTCGAAGAGTCCGTAGACGGCGTCCGGCCGGTCGGGCCGGGCGAGCAGTCGGTCGGCGGCGACGGCGCCCGCGCACGGGTCGTGCGCCGGGTAGGCCTCGTAGACGGGGTCCTGGCCCACCCGCTCGCACCAGCGCAGGTAGGCGGTGGTCGACAGGTGGGTGTACGTGTCCGTCGTCGTGCCCGTGAGCAGGCCGATCCGGCGGGCGCCCGCGTCGGCGAGGTGGTCGAGGATGCCCAGTACGGCGGCCTCGTGGTCGTTGTCGACCCACGCGGTGACCGGGAGCGAGCCGGCCGGGCGGCCGTCGGAGACGACCGGTAAACCCTGGCGGACCAGCTCGCTGACGACCGGGTCCTGGTCGGAGGGGTCGATGACGACCGTGCCGTCCAGGGCCACGTTCGACCACACGTCGTGGCGGGAGGTCGCGGGCAGGATGACGAGGGCATAGCCGCGCGCGAGCGCGGCTGAGGTGGCGGCCCGGGCCATCTCGGCGAAGTACGCGAACTCCGTGAAGGTGAAAGGTTCATCCCCGTACGTCGTCACGGTCAGGCCGATCAGTCCCGACTTGCCCGTACGGAGGGTGCGGGCGGCGGCCGAGGGGCGGTACCCCAGCCGGTCGGCGACCTCGCGGACATGGCGCCGGGTGGCATCCGGGAGCCGCCCTTTGCCGTTGAGGGCGTCGGAGACGGTCGTGATGGAGACTCCGGCGGCGGCGGCCACGTCTCTGATGCCCGCCCGGCCCGGCCGACTGCCTCGACGTGAGGTTTCCGCGCGGCTCACCTGGTGCTTCCCTGCTGCTGTCATGGCGAGCCGATAGTAGGGCTCATGCGGTGGGGTAGTGCGGACGCATATGCACGCGTTGACAGGCACGTTTCTGCATGGTCATAAAGGGATAACTGCTTTAGAAAGCAAGGCAGTTGAGCGCTCCCATGCCAAGACGTGACTTGTCGACGCGCATGGGCCTGCCAAGTGTCCGATGTCTCGAAGAGGTCTCAACTCACCTTCACGAGGGATGCGCGCTACGGCGTGAGCCACCGGCGCATAGATATATGTACGGCGCGCCCCCCGATACGTACGCCTTCGTGCATTGATGCCCCTGATGCCTCTGGGAGTGATGAGGTTCGCCTCTTGCTGTCCCGCACCTGTACGCAGGGGCGCCGAATCCTCATAAGGTGAGGAGTATTGGAAGCCGGCGGCGTTGACGGTCCGCCGGTGGTCGCGAGGAGGACTGCGGTGAGCGAGACGAGCCCCAAGCTGCGCGCCGAGCTGGAGGGTATCCCCACCTACAAGCCGGGCAAGCCTGCCGCTGCCGGCGGGCCGGTCGCCTACAAGCTGTCCTCCAACGAGAACCCGTATCCACCGCTGCCCGGCGTGATGGAGAGCGTGACCGCGGCGGCCTCCAACTTCAACCGCTACCCGGACATGGCCTGCGCCGGGCTGATGAACGAGCTGTCGGAGCGCTTCGGCGTCCCGCTCTCCCACCTGGCCACCGGCACCGGCTCCGTGGGCGTCGCCCAGCAGCTGATCCAGGCCACCAGCGGACCCGGCGACGAGGTGATCTACGCCTGGCGGTCCTTCGAGGCCTACCCGATCATCACGCAGATCAGCGGCGCCCGGGCGGTGCAGGTTCCGCTCACGCCGGGCGATGTGCACGACCTGGACGCGATGGCGGACGCGATCACCGACCGGACGCGTCTGATCTTCGTCTGCAACCCCAACAACCCGACCGGCACGGTGGTGCGGCGGGCCGAGCTGGAGCGGTTCCTCGACCGGGTGCCGGGCGATGTGCTGGTGGTGCTGGACGAGGCCTACCGGGAGTTCATCCGTGACCCCGAGGTGCCCGACGGGGTCGAGCTGTACCGGAAGCGGCCCAACGTCTGCGTTCTGCGCACGTTCTCCAAGGCCTATGGCCTGGCCGGGCTGCGCGTCGGTTTCGCGATCGGCCATGAGCCGGTGGCGGCGGCGCTGCGCAAGACGGCGGTGCCCTTCGGTGTCAGCCAGCTCGCACAGGAAGCGGCGATCGCCTCGCTGCGGGCCGAGGACGAGCTGATGGGCCGGGTCGGCTCGTTGGTGTGCGAGCGCAAGCGCGTGGTCGACGCGCTGCGTGCCCTGGGATGGACGGTGCCGGAGACCCAGGCCAACTTCGTGTGGCTGCGGCTGGGGGAGCGCACGGTCGCGTTCGCGGCGGCCTGCGAGGAGCACGGTGTGGTGGTCCGGCCGTTCCCGGGCGAGGGTGTGCGGGTGACGATCGGGGAGACCGAGGCGAACGACATCTTCCTGAAGGTGGCGGAAGGGTTCCGCAAGGAGCTGTAACTCCAGTCGGCGGGCAGGTAGCCCTACTCGTCGATCAGTTCCACGCGTACAGGGTTGCCGTCCCGAACGGTCGCCAGAACAGCGGCGTCCCCGTCCACGCTTCCGAGGACGTTGCACGGGCTCGCGAGGCGGCACTCGTCGCCTCGCGAGATCGGTGTGGGTCCGTAGGGGAGGGCGAGGGCGTCGCCGTCCGTCCAGAAGGCCACTGTGCCGGGCTCCACGACCTGACGGGCGTCCGTTTCACGTGAAACAGACACACCCGTGTCGAAATAGACTTCCTGGCCCCAGGTGTGGGCGGTGGAGACGAGTGGCAGCGCCTTGCCGAGGGCCTGTGTGGTCGGCGTGTTCTCGAGGGTCGCGATGAGGTGGCCGGCAGGCCACGAGATCCGTATCTGCATGGAGCGCAATTCAACAATATGTTGAAGTCGCTGCCAAGGTCTTGACTCGAAGGCGAAGGGGGGACCCCCCTTCTGTTGCCGAAAATCAGTGCGTCATAATGGCTTGTGAATGTGAACGCGTTCACAAGCGCGTCCGGTTGCTCCTGTGATGTGCGTGACAAAAGGGGTAAACCGCTCGCTAGCACGGCGAAGTTAGGAGCTGACGACGTGGATTTGGCTTTGGCGCCGGAGACGCTGGCGCGCTGGCAGTTCGGCATCACCACCGTCTATCACTTCCTGTTCGTTCCGCTGACGATCTCCCTGGCCGCCCTCACGGCCGGGCTGCAGACGGCCTGGGTACGCACGGAGAACGAGAAGTACCTCAGGGCGACGAAGTTCTGGGGCAAGCTTTTCCTGATCAACATTGCGATGGGTGTGGTCACCGGCATCGTGCAGGAGTTCCAGTTCGGCATGAACTGGTCGGACTACTCACGCTTCGTCGGTGACATCTTCGGCGCCCCGCTCGCCTTCGAGGCCCTGATCGCGTTCTTCTTCGAGTCCACCTTCATCGGCCTGTGGATCTTCGGCTGGGACAAGCTGCCCAAGAAGATCCATCTCGCCTGCATATGGATGGTCTCGATCGGCACGATCCTGTCGGCCTACTTCATCCTCGCGGCCAACTCCTGGATGCAGCACCCCGTCGGCTACAAGATCGACAAGGCGAGGGGGCGCGCCGAGCTGACCGACTTCTGGGCCGTGCTGACCCAGAACACCGCGCTCAGCCAGGCCTTCCACACCCTGTCGGCGGCCTTCCTGACCGGCGGCGCCTTCATGGTGGGCATCGCCGCCTACCACCTGGCCCGCAAGAAGCACATCCGCGAGATGAAGACCTCGCTGCGGCTCGGCCTGGTCACCGTGGTCATCGCCGGTCTGCTCACCGCGGTCAGCGGTGACGTGCTCGGCAAGGTCATGTTCAAACAGCAGCCGATGAAGATGGCGGCCGCCGAGGCGCTGTGGGACGGCCAGAAGCCGGCGCCGTTCTCGATCTTCGCCTACGGCGACGTGGACAAGGGCCACAACACCGTCGCGATAGAGATCCCGGGCCTGCTGTCCTTCCTCGCCAACGACGACTTCACCTCGTATGTCCCCGGCATCAACGACGTGAACAAGTCCGAGCAGCAGAAGTTCGGGCCCGGCGACTACCGGCCCAACATCCCGGTGGCCTTCTGGGGCTTCCGTTGGATGATCGGCTTCGGCATGGCCTCCTTCGCCATCGGTCTCGCCGGGCTCTGGCTGACCCGCAAGAAGTTCATGCTGCCCAAGCACCTGAGGGTCGGCGACGACGAGGTGCCGCACCTGGTCCTGTTCAAGTACAAGGCGCTCGGCCCGAAGCTGACCACCTGGTACTGGCGCATCGCGATCTGGACCCTGGCCTTCCCGCTGATCGCCAACTCCTGGGGCTGGATCTTCACCGAGATGGGCCGTCAGCCGTGGGTCGTCTACGGCGTCCTGCAGACCCGGGACGCGGTCTCCCCCGGTGTCTCCCAGGGCGAGATCCTCACCTCGATGATCGTCTTCACCACGCTGTACGCGATCCTCGCCGTGATCGAGGTCAAGCTGCTCGTGAAGTACGTCAAGGCCGGCCCGCCCGAGCTGACAGAGGCCGACCTCAACCCGCCCACGAAGATCGGCGGCGACACTCGTGACGCCGACAAGCCGATGGCCTTCTCGTACTAGGCCGAGGGGACAGTCATGGAACTTCACGACGTCTGGTTCGTCCTGATCGCCGTCCTGTGGACCGGCTACTTCTTCCTGGAGGGTTTCGACTTCGGAGTCGGCATCCTCACCAAGCTGCTGGCCCGGAACCGGCCCGAGCGCCGGGTGCTGATCAACACCATCGGGCCCGTCTGGGACGGCAACGAGGTGTGGCTGCTCACGGCGGGCGGTGCCACCTTCGCCGCTTTCCCCGAGTGGTACGCCACCCTCTTCTCCGGCTTCTACCTGCCCCTGCTGGTCATCCTGGTCTGCCTGATCGTCCGGGGCGTCGCCTTCGAGTACCGGGCGAAGCGGCCCGAGGAGAACTGGCAGCGCAACTGGGAGACGGCCATCTTCTGGACCTCGCTCATCCCGGCGTTCCTGTGGGGCGTGGCCTTCGGGAACATCGTGCGGGGCGTGAAGATCGACCAGCACTTCGAGTACGTCGGCAGCCTCGGGGACCTGTTCAACCCCTACGCCGTGCTCGGCGGTCTGGTGACGCTCACCCTGTTCACCTTCCACGGAGCGGTGTTCACCGCGCTCAAGACGGTGGGTGACATCCGGCTGCGGGCGCGCAGGCTGGCGTTGTGGGTCGGTCTCGTCACTGCTGTTCTGGCCCTCGGCTTCCTGCTCTGGACGCAGGCCCACAGCGGGGACGACAAGAGCCTGGTGGCCCTGATCGTCGCGGTTGTAGCCCTGGTGGCCGCTCTGGTGGCCAATCAGGCGGGGCGCGAGGGCTGGGCATTCGCGCTGTCCGGTCTGACCATCGTGGCGTCCGTGGCGATGTTGTTCCTGTCGCTCTTCCCGAACGTCATGCCGTCCACGCTCAACGGGGACTGGAGCCTCACCGTCACCAACGCCTCGTCGAGCCCGTACACCCTGAAGATCATGACGTGGTGCGCGGCCATCGCCACGCCGCTCGTCCTGCTGTACCAGAGCTGGACCTACTGGGTGTTCCGCAAGCGGATCGGTACGCAGCACATCGCTCCTGACGCTGCCGGCGCCGCACACTGAGTCCGCCGAGGGTGTGTTTCACGTGAAACACACCCTCTGGACCGAAGGGCATGTTTCACGTGAAACCGATCGATCCGCGCCTGCTGCGATACGCCCGCGCCACCCGCTTCTTTCTGGTGGCGGTCGTCGGTCTGGGGGCCCTCGGGGCCGGGCTGGTCATCGCCCAGGCGATGCTCATCGCCGAGGTGGTGGTCGGAGCGTTCCAGCATGGGCAGTCGGTCGCCGAACTGCGCACTCCCCTGTTGCTGTTGGCTGCCGTGGCCGTGGGCCGGTCGGCTGTCGCGTGGCTCACCGAACTCGCGGCACACCGCGCGAGCGCGGCCGTGAAATCGGAGCTGCGCGGGCGGCTGCTGGAGCGCGCCGCTCAGCTGGGCCCCGGGTGGCTGAGCGGTCAGCGGACCGGCTCACTGGTCACCCTGGCCACACGCGGGGTGGACGCACTGGACGACTACTTCTCGCGCTATCTCCCCCAGTTGGGACTCGCCGTGGTCGTCCCGGTCGCCGTGCTGGCGCGGGTCGTCACCGAGGACTGGGTGTCGGCGGCGATGATCGTCGGCACTCTGCCGCTGATCCCCCTCTTCATGGTGCTGATCGGGTGGGCCACGCAGTCCCGGATGGACCGTCAGTGGCGGCTGCTGTCCCGGCTCTCCGGCCACTTCCTGGACGTGGTCGCCGGGCTGCCCACGCTGAAGGTGTTCGGCCGGGCCAAGGCCCAGGCCGACTCCATTCGCCGGATCACCGGCGAGTACCGCCAGGCCACGATGCGCACCCTGCGGATCGCCTTCCTCTCGTCCTTCGCCCTGGAATTGCTGGCCACGCTGTCGGTGGCGCTGGTCGCCGTGACGATCGGCATGCGCCTCGTACACGGCGACATGGACCTGTACATCGGCCTGGTCATCCTGGTGCTGGCGCCCGAGGCGTATCTGCCGCTGCGCCAGGTGGGCGCGCAGTACCACGCGGCGGCGGAGGGGCTCGCCGCGGCCGAGGAGATCTTCGCCGTCCTGGAGACACCGGTCCCGGCGTCGGGGACCGCGGCGGTGCCTGCGGGACCGGTGGCCTTCGACGGGGTGACGGTCCGCTATCCGGGGCGGTCGGCGGATGCCGTGACCGACGTGTCCTTCGCTGTGGAGCCCGGCGAGACCGTGGCGCTCGTGGGGCCGAGCGGTGCGGGCAAGTCGACGTTGTTGAACGTGTTGCTGGGGTTCGTGCGGCCGGCCGAGGGCCGGGTGCGGGTCGGGGGAGCCGATCTCACGGACGTCGACCTGGAGCAGTGGCGGTCGCGGATCGCTTGGGTGCCGCAGCTGCCGCACCTGTACGCCGGGACCATCGCCGAGAACGTACGGCTGTCCCGGCCCGACGCGGATGACACCGCCGTGTACGGGGCCCTGCGGGACGCCGGGGCGCTGGAGTTCGTGGAGGCGCTGCCCGAGGGAATCGGCACGGTGCTCGGGGAGGACGGGGCCGGGCTGTCCGCCGGCCAGCGGCAACGGCTCGCGCTGGCCCGGGCCTTCCTCGCCGACCGGCCCGTGCTGCTGCTGGACGAGCCGACGGCCGCGCTGGACGGGGCGACGGAGGCCGAGGTCGTGGCAGCGGTGCGGCGCCTCGCGGTGGGCCGCACGGTGCTGCTGGTGGTGCACCGGCCGGCGCTGCTGGACGTGGCCGACCGGGTGGTGCGGCTGGACCTCCCCGAGTCGCCCATGGCCGAGTCGGCCGCCGCCGTGGCCGCCGTACACCACGGCTCCGGCACGCGCTCTTTCGAAGCGAGGAGCCCTGCCGAGGAGCCCGCAACCGGCGTCACCGCGCCTCGGCGGCGTGTCCTGGCCCGGGTCAGGGCCCTGGCCGGTCCCCGGCGCGGACGGCTGCTCCTCGCGCTGCTGCTCGGGAGCCTGGCGCTCGGCAGTGCTGTCGGGCTGATGGCCACCTCCGGCTGGCTCATCTCGCGGGGCTCGCAACAGCCGCCGGTGCTCTATCTGATGGTGGCCGTGACGGCGACGCGGGCCTTCGGGATCGGGCGGGCCGTTTTCCGGTACGCCGAGCGGCTGGTGTCGCACGACGCCGTGCTGCGGATGCTGGCCGACACCCGGGTCGCCGTCTATCGGCGCCTGGAGCGGCTGGCGCCCGCAGGGCTGCGGTCTGCCCGCCGCGGCGATCTGCTCACCCGGCTGGTCGCCGATGTGGACGCACTCCAGGACTACTGGCTGCGCTGGCTGTTGCCCGCCGGGGTCGCGGTGGCCGTCTCGACCGCCTCGGTCGCCTTCATGGCCTGGCTGCTGCCGGAGGCCGGGGCCGCGCTCGCTGCGGGCCTCCTGTTGGCCGGCGCCGGTGTCCCCGTGATCACCGCGGCCGCGGCCCGGCGTGCCGAGCGGCGGCTGGCGCCCGCCCGGGGCGTGCTCGCGACCCGCGTGACCGACCTGCTCACCGGCACCGCCGAGCTGACCGTCGCCGGGGCGTTGCCGGACCGTACGGCCGCGGCCGGGCAGGCCGACGGCACACTCACCCGGATCGCCTCGCGCGCCGCCACGGTCACCGCGCTCGGCGACGGCCTCACCGCCTTGATCTCCGGCCTGACCGTCACCGCCACCGCGCTGCTGGGCGCCCAGGCGGTGGCCGCGGGCAGGCTCGGCGGCGTGGCGATGGCCGTGGTGGTCCTCACCCCGCTGGCCGCCTTCGAGGCCGTACTGGGGCTGCCGCTCGCCGTGCGCTTCCGGCAGCGGGTGCGGCACAGCGCGGAGCGCGTGTACGAGGTGCTGGACGCCCCGGAGCCCGTACGGGAGCCGGAGCGGCCCCGGCAGGCGCCCGCCACGCCCTTCCCGGTCGTGGTCAAGGGCCTGGCCGCCCGGCACGCGGGGCAGCACCGGGACGCGCTCGCCGGGCTCGACCTCACGCTGGAACAGGGGCGCCGGATCGCCGTGGTCGGGCCGTCCGGCTCCGGCAAGACGACCCTCGCCCAGGTCCTGCTGCGCTTCCTCGACCCACAATCCGGCTCGTACACGCTCGCCGGTGTGGACGCGTACGCGCTGGCCGGTGACGACGTACGCCGGCTCGTCGGACTGTGCGCCCAGGACGCGCACCTCTTCGACAGCAGCGTGCGCGAGAACCTGCTGCTCGCCCGGAAGGACGCCACCGAGACCGACCTGCGCGACGCGCTGGCCCGGGCCCGGCTGCTGGACTGGGTGGACGGGCTGCCGGACGGCCTGGACACGCTCGTCGGCGAGCACGGGGCGCGGCTGTCCGGTGGGCAGCGGCAGCGCCTCGCGCTGGCCCGCGCACTACTCGCCGACTTCCCGGTTCTCGTCCTGGACGAGCCCGCCGAGCACCTGGACCTGCCGACGGCGGACGCGCTCACCGCGGATCTGCTGGCCGCCACCGAGGGCCGTACGACACTGCTGATCACCCACCGGCTGGCGGGGCTCGACGCGGTGGACGAGGTGGTCGTGCTCGATGCGGGTCGGGTGGTGCAGCGGGGACCGTACGCGGAGCTGGCCGCTGTGGACGGGCCGCTGCGCGCGATGGCGCGCCGGGAGGCGGCGGCGGAGTCGCCGGCGGGGGCGCGGTGACGGCCGCCCCCTCGCCGCCCGCCGCCTGCGGGTGCCGCAGCTGCTGGGGGCGATGCGGTCCGTGGGCAGCGGGCTGGAACTGAACTCCACGACGGACGGGCGCCAGGGGCTGCTCGGCGCGCTCATCCTCGTCGGCCGGCGCCGGGGGCGGGGTCAGACGCGTCCGGTGAGCATCCGCTCGATCACGACCGCCACCCCGTCCTCGTTGTTGGCGACCGTGCGACCCGAGGCCGCGGCGACGACGTCCGGGTGGGCGTTGCCCATCGCGTACGACCGGCCGGCCCAGGTCAGCATCTCGACGTCGTTGGGCATGTCCCCGAAGGCGACGACCTCCGCGGGCGAGATGCCGCGCTCGGCGCAGCACAGGGCCAGCGTGCTGGCCTTGGAGACGTCGGGGCCGCTGAGTTCCAGCAGGGCGCTGGGGCTGGAACGGGTGACGTTGGCGCGGTCGCCGATCGCGAGGCGGGCGAGGGCGAGGAAGGCGTCCGGGTCGAGGTCGGGGTGGTAGGCGAGGATCTTGAGGACGGGCTGGTCGGCGTCCGGGCCGTCGGCGGCGAGGAGAGCCTCGGCGGGCAGCAGGTTGTCCGGTATCTCCATGTGCAGCTTGGGATAGGCGGGTTCCTGGTGGAAGCCGTACGTCTGCTCGACCGCGAAGACCGTGCCGGGTACCGCGTCGCGCAACAGCCGTACGGCGTCCAGCGCGTTCTGCCGGGCCAGCTCGCGCACCTTCACGAACCGGTGGGCACCGGGGCCGCCGTGCAGGTCGACGACGGCGGCGCCGTTGCCGCAGATGGCCAGGCCGTGGCCGTGGACGTGGTCGCTGACGACGTCCATCCAGCGGGCCGGGCGGCCGGTGACGAAGAAGACCTCGACGCCCGCCTCCTCGGCGGCGGCCAGCGCGGCGACCGTCCTCGGGGAGACCGACTTGTCGTCGCGCAGCAGAGTGCCGTCGAGGTCGGTGGCGATCAGCCGCGGCCGTAGGGCGGCGGCCGGGGTCCCGGGCTGTCTGGTCGCTGAGGTCACCCGGCCATTCTCGCGCATATGCCCGCACGGCCGTGCGGGAGTCCGCACAGATGAGTCCATGGACACATCGCTCCCGGTCACGGCAGTTGGGCGAGTGCCTCCAGGGCGATCTGCTCGAAGACCTTCTCGTCCGCGGCGAAGTCGGAGTCGGGGATGGGCCAGTGGATCACGATCTCGGTGAAGCCCAACTCCTGGTGGCGGCCCGCGAAGTCCACGAAGGCGTCCAGGGACTGCAGCGGCCGGCCGCGGTCCGGGGTGAAACCGGTGAGCAGGACCTTGTCCAGCCCGGCCACGTCCCGGCCGGCCGCCGCGCACGCCTCGGACAGCTTCTCCGCCTGGCCGCGCAGCGCCTCGACCGACTGCTCCGGGGTGCCGTTCTCGTACAGCTTCGGGTCGCCGGTGGTCACCCACGCCTGTCCGTACCGAGCGGCGAGCTTCAGTCCGCGCGGGCCGGTGGCCGCCACCGCGAAGGGCAGCCGGGGCCGCTGGACGCAGCCGGGTATGTTGCGCGCCTCGTGCGCCGAGTAGAACCGGCCCTCGGACGACACGGCGTCCTCGGTGAGCAGCCGGTCGAGCAGCGGCACGAACTCGGCGAGCCGGTCGGCGCGTTCGCGCGGCGTCCAGGGCTCCTGGCCGAGGGCCGTGGCGTCGAAGCCCGTGCCGCCCGCGCCGATGCCCAGGGTGATGCGGCCGCCGGAGATGTCGTCCAGGGAGATCAGTTCCTTGGCGAGGGTCACCGGGTGCCGGAAGTTCGGCGAGGTGACCAGCGTGCCCAGGCGGAGCCGGTCGGTGGCGGCCGCGGCGGCGGTCAGCGTCGGTACGGCACCGAACCACGGGCCGTCGCGGAAGCTGCGCCAGGACAGGTGGTCGTAGGTGTACGCGGTGTGGAAACCGAGCTGCTCGGCCCGCACCCAGGCCGAACGGCCGCCCTCGCTCCAGCGGCGGTACGGCAGGATCACGGTGCTCAGACGCAGACTCATGCGCCCGAGACTACGGCGACCCACGGACAATGACCGAAAGCGGTCACCGTACGTGCCTGCTGAGCCACGGGGTGAGCAGGATCTGCGGGATGTACTCCACGTGCGCGCGGTCGCCGGGCAGCGGGACGACGAGGCGGTGACCGGGCGGGAAGCGGCGCCCTCTGACGTGGGCGAGGCCGCCGAAGACGGACCGGAGGAAGGCGGGGACGTCGTCGCGCGGGATGTCGGGGCACTCGACGCCCTCGACGGTGATCAACGCGTCGTCCTCCGGATAGAGCCGCACGCTCACCCGGGGGAGTCCGCCGAACTCGGCGTACGCCTCGTGGGGCAGGGAACCGTCCGGGTCGGTGGTGACGCCGACGCCCGCGGCGCTGCGGCGGGAGGTCTGGTCGGCGCCGATGTCGTGGGTCACCTCGATCTCGCGCGCGTACTCGGCGGCGAGGGCGCGCAGGGCGGTGACGGCGGCTTCGGTGGTGGGCAGCTGCTCGGGCGAGTGGTCCATACCACTGATCATGCCGGGGCGACCGGCCCGGATGTCAGTGCCCCTCGGGAAAGCGCAGGTAGCGGGGTGGTACGGCCTGGGTGAGCCACACCCCGTTCGCGCTGCGGTGGAAGAGGTGGCCGTCGCGGTGCATGGCGCCGGCGTCCACGGCGAGTACGACGGGGCGGCCGCGGCGGGCGCCGACCCGGGTCGCGGTCTCTCGGTCTGCCGAGAGGTGGACGTCGTGCCGGTTCATGGGCCTGAGGCCCTCGGCACGGATCGCGTCCAGGTTGCGGGCGATGGTCCCGTGGTAGAGGTACGGCGGCGGGGTCGCCGGGGGCAGGCCCAGGTCGACGTCGATGCTGTGGCCCTGACTGGCGCGGATCCTCGTGCCCTCGATCGCGAAGCGCTGCTTGTCGTTGGCGGCCACGACGTGGTCGAGCTCCTCGCGAGAGAAGCGGAAGCCGTGTGCGGCGGCCGCGGCGATCAGCGTGTCGATCTCGACCCAGCCGCCCGCGTCGAGTGTCAGGCCGATGCGTTCGGGCTGGTGGCGCAGGTGCTTCGAGAGGTATTTCGACACCTTCACGGTGCGTCTTTCATCCATCTCTCCAGGGTGCGGGAGAGATGCGGATCACGCAGGTTATTTTCGTCCCGAGGTTTGATCCACAACCAAGTCGAGTTATCCACAGGGGAATTGGAGAAGTTGTGGACAACTGATAGGCAGTTCAGGGTCATTCGCCAAGTTCGGTGTGGGGGCGATTCGGTGAGGCAAGATCGTCCAAGGTCCTTGCCCTGACCTCTCGGTCGGCGGCCAGCGCGATGAACGTGGACGTGTGTTCCTGGCCAACAAGGCTCTCCACAGCGCTGATCGTCTCAACGGGGAGGTCGATGGAGCGCGTCTCCCTGTGCGGCTTCGGCGGTCTCTCGGTGCCGAGGCGGGTTCGTAGATGCTGGACCGCGAACACGCGCATGGCACGGGCGAGTTCGGCGTCCACGGTCTGCTGGGCCAGGGGGCGCAGCCGGCGTACCAGCGAAGCCGCTTCCGCCGCATGCGCGTCCGTGCGGTGACCGGGATCGTCGAGATAGCGGGCGAAGACGTATTCGGTGGTGAACTCCAGGAAACGGGCGGCTATGTGCTCGACCTGGCCCCTCAACTCCTTGAGATGGCCCGATATCGCGGAGAGCGGAACACCGGCCGCGTGCAACTCCGCTGCCACGGACAGCTCTTGGGGGCTCGGTACGCGAAAGGTGTCCTGGTCGCCGTGGATCCGTTCCAGCACGCCGAGTTCGACGGCCTCGGCTACGGCGTCGTCGTCGGGGGCGTCGCCGAAGCGGGCGTTCAGCTCGGCGCGGGTGATGCGGGCCGGTTCCTCGTCGGTCCACGGGCCCTCCACCTCGGTGACCAGGCCGAGGACTCCTCCCAGGCCGCGGCCGGTGTCCCAGGCGTCCAGGAGTTCCTTGATGGAGGCCAGGGTGTAGCCGCGGTCGAGGAGGTGGGCGATCTGGTGGAGGCGGGTGAGGTGGATGTCGGAGTAGAGGTTGGCCCGGCCCTGGCGTTCGGGGCGGGGGAGGAGGCCTTTGTCCTGGTAGGCGCGGATGGTTCTTACGGTGGTGTGGCTGTGGTGGGCGAGGTCTTCGATGCGGTAGGTCTTTTGGGCCGGGGGGTCGGTCATGCGGGGGGTTCCTTTGCGGTGACCGGAGTTGGGGCTGGGCGGGGGGCGGCCTCGCTTGCCCGCGCTGGCGGGGTGCCGCTGCGCCCACCCGTGCCGCCCCAGCGGCACGACTGCCCGCAGCTATGTAGTCCTGCTCACAGCTTCGGATTCACGCGCGCGATTCCTCTCAACACCCCCGGCATGAAACGCGACAGGAGATGTGCGCCGCGGGCCTCCGGTGTCACCGGTACCACTGCTCTGTTGTGGGTCACCGCGTCCAGGATCGCCCCGGCTACCTTCTCCGGTGGGTAGTTGCGCAGGCTGTACAGGCGGGCGGAGTGTTTCTGGCGGCGGCGTTCCTCGGTCTCGTCGACGCCGGTGAAGCGGGCCGTGGAGGTGATGTTGGTGTTGACGAGGCCGGGGCAGATCGCCGTGACCCCGATGTCCTGCGAGGCCAGTTCGGCGCGCAGGCACTCGGAGAGCATCAGGACCGCCGCCTTGGAGGTGCTGTAGGCGGGCAGTGCCCGCGAGGGCTGGTACGCGGCCGCCGAGGCGATGTTGACGATGTGGCCGCCCTGGCCGCGCTCGGCCATCCGCGCGCCGAAG
Source organism: Streptomyces cellostaticus (assembly GCF_001513965.1). GTDB lineage: Bacteria > Actinomycetota > Actinomycetes > Streptomycetales > Streptomycetaceae > Streptomyces > Streptomyces cellostaticus. The sequence goes on from NZ_KQ948023.1 coordinate 185,205, forward strand.
AGGCGGCACCCGTGGATCACGCCCCACAGGTTGACGTCCAGGACCTTGCGCCAGTCGTCGGTGGTCGTGGTGAAGAACGAACCCGACAGACCGATCCCCGCGTTGTTGACCAGCACGTCCAGCACGCCGTACGCGCGGTGCACCTTCTCGGCGAGTTTCTCCATGGCCTGCTCGTCGGAGACGTCCGCCGTCTCCGCCCAGGCCTCGGGGGCGCCGATCAGCCGGGACAGCTCGGCGGTGCGGGTCGCGGCCTCGGCGTCGCGGTCGACGGCCACCACGCGCGCGCCGGCCTCCGCGAACGCGAACGCCGTGGCCCGGCCGATGCCGCTGCCCGCGCCGGTGACCAGCACCAGCTGCCCGCCGAACCGCTCGGCATGGCGGCCGGTGGCCGCCGGCTCAGGGCGGCCGCCCTCCACGGCCGTCACGAACTCCTCGATCCATGCGGCCAGTTGATCCGGGCGGGTGCGCGGGATCCAGTGCTTGGCCGGCAGCGTGCGGCGGGTCAGTCGCGGCACCCACTGGTCGAGGTCGTCGTAGAGCCGCTCGGACAGGAACGCGTCCCCCTGGGGCGTGATGAGCTGCACGGGCGCGTGCGCGTACGCGTCGGGGCGCGGCCTGCGCAGCCGGGCGCGGACGTTGTCCCGGTACAGCCAGGCGCCGTGCGCCGCGTCGGAGGGCAGGGACGCGGTCGGGTAGCCGTCGCCGGGGACCTTCTCGACCCGCTGGAGGATCTTCGGCCAGCGCTTGCCGAGCGGGCCGCGCCAGGCCAGTTCCGGCAGGGCGGGCGTATGCAGCAGGTAGACGTACCAGGACTTGGCGCCCTGGCCGAGGAGCTGGCCCACCCGGCGGGGCGTGGGGCGCTTCATCCGCGCGTTGATCCAGTGCCCGAAGTGGTCCAGGGACGGTCCGGACATCGACGTGAAGGAGGCGATACGGCCCTCCGTGCGGCCCACCGTGACGAACTCCCAGGACTGCACCGAGCCCCAGTCGTGACCGACCACGTGCACCGGGTGGTTGGGGCTCACCGTGTCCACGACCGCCAGGAAGTCGTCCGTGAGCTTCGCCAGGGTGAAGCCGCCGCGCAGCGGCTGCGGTGCCGTGGAGCGGCCGTGGCCCCGGACGTCGTACAGGACGACATGAAATCCGCAGCGGTCGGCGAGGCGGGCGGCGACCTCCGACCACACCTCCTTGCTGTCCGGATAGCCGTGCACCAGCACCACCGTCGGCTGCTCCGGATCGCCCAGCTCGGCCACGCACAGCTCGACCCCGCCGGTCCGCACCCAGCGCTCGCGCGCACCCTTCAGCATCGAAGGTGTCGTCACTTCTCCTCCGCCCAGCGCCGCACGTGCGGCAGATCGTCGTCCAGCCAGAACGCGCTCTGCTCGGGGTCCCGGGAGTCGGTGAGCACCAGGATCTCCTCGAACTTCGCGCCCGTGCCCCGGAAGCCGAGGTGCGGTTCGACCGCCCACAGGCCCGGCTGCGGCGGGTGGTCGGAGAAGCGGTACGGCGACCACAGGGGTGACCAGCCCTCGCGGTGGCCGTGCAGAGCGTCGGCGGCCAGACCCTTCAGGGACTGCGTGCCGAACCCGAACAGGTGAGGTGACCAGCGGCGCTGCTTCACCCGGTCCACCTTGTGGGCGATCACGCCGAAGGGATACGCCCGGTGCCGGTTGGCGTAGCCCTGGCGGACCATGAGGCGGTCCACGTCCTCGTAGATCTCGCGCAACGGGCGCCGCTCGCGCACCTCGCGCAGGATCAGCTCGCGATGCGCCTCCAGGTCGGCCATCAGCCGGTCCTGCACCGGGTTGACACCGAGCGAGCCCGAGTAGCCGATGTCGGCCGTGTATCCCTCGTAGACCGGGGCCATGTCCAGGATGAACGGCATCCCGGGTTCCAGGGCGCGGTCGGTCGGGAAGAACTGCAAGGGGATGCGGAAGTCCACGAACGCCGTGCGGTCGCCGAACCAGGCGAAAGGCAGGTGGAACCAGTCCCGCACTCCCCGCTCGCGCAGCCACTCGCGCTGCATCCGTGCCGCCTCGCGCTCGGTCACACCCGGCTCGAGGCGTGCCGCGACCGCCTCCGCGCACTCGTAGGCGAGGCGCTGCACCCGCCTGAACCCCTGCAACTCCGTGGAGAGTTCGCTGCTCACTGCCGTCGTCATGCCGCCCCGTCCCGTCGACTGCGGTACGCGTCCGTAACTTGACACTGGTGAATGTGACAGTTGTTAGAGGCGGCGTCAATAGCCGGGATCAAGGGCTGTGGATAACTCTCAGGCACTGGATCCCTTAGGGCCTCGTAATACTCGAGTCTGACGCGAAGACGGCTCTGAGGTCTGACGACCGGCGTGGTCTGGATCACTACCGTCGAAGACGTGACTGTGATCGCGACCGAAAGCCTGAGCAAGCGGTTCACCCGGGTGACCGCGCTCGACCGGCTGTCCGTGGACATCGGACCCGGTGTGACCGGACTCGTCGGAGCCAACGGCGCCGGCAAGTCCACGCTCATCAAGATCCTGCTGGGTCTGTCCCCCGCCACGGAGGGCCGCGCCGAGGTGCTCGGCCTCGACGTCGCCGCCAAGGGCGCCGCCATCCGTGAGCGCGTGGGCTACATGCCGGAGCACGACTGCCTGCCGCCCGACGTCTCGGCCACCGAGTTCGTCGTCCACATGGCACGCATGTCCGGCCTGCCGCCCACCGCCGCGCGCGAGCGCACCGCGGACACCCTGCGCCATGTCGGCCTGTACGAGGAGCGCTACCGCCCCATCGGCGGCTACTCGACCGGCATGAAGCAGCGCGTGAAGCTCGCCCAGGCCCTGGTGCACGACCCGCAGCTGGTCTTCCTGGACGAGCCGACCAACGGCCTCGACCCGGTCGGCCGCGACGAGATGCTCGGCCTGATCCGCCGCATCCACACCGACTTCGGCATCTCGGTCCTGGTCACCTCCCACCTGCTGGGCGAGCTGGAGCGCACCTGCGACCACGTCGTCGTCATCGACGGCGGCAAGCTGCTGCGCTCCAGCTCCACCACCGACTTCACGCAGACCACGACCACCCTCGCGATCGAGGTCACCGACAGCGACGACCACCCCGACGGCACCCGCGCGGTCCGCGACGCGTTCCACGCGCGCGGGGTGGACACCCACGACGAGGGCGGCGGCCTGCCCGGCGCCGGGCACATCCTGCTGCTGACCGCCCCGGGCGAGGAGACGTACGACCTCGTGCGCGACGTGGTCGCCGACCTGGGCCTCGGCCTGGTGCGCATGGAGCAGCGCCGGCACCACATCTCCGAGGTGTTCACCCACAGCGACGAGCAGCGGAAGGAGGCCGTCGGTCATGGCGGTTGAGCAGCCCATGCACACGGCGGTGACGCCCTCCGGCGACCAGACCCGCATCCACGACATCGGCTACCGCGGCTACGACGGCCCGCGCCTCGGCCGCGCCTACGCCCGCCGCTCGCTGTACTCGCAGTCCCTGCGCGGCGCCTACGGCCTCGGCCGCTCGGCGAAGTCCAAGGTGCTGCCGATGCTGCTGTTCGCAGTGATGTGCGTGCCCGCGGCCATCATGGTGGCCGTCGCGGTGGCCACCAAGGCGCACGAACTGCCGGTGTCCTACACCCGCTACGCGATCGTCATGCAGGCCGTGATCAGCCTGTACGTGGCCTCGCAGGCACCCCAGTCCGTCTCGCGCGACCTGCGCTTCAAGACCGTACCGCTGTACTTCTCGCGGCCCATCGAGACCGCCGACTACGTACAGGCGAAGTTCGCGGCGCTGGCCTCGGCCCTGTTCGTCCTCACCGGCGCCCCGCTGCTCGTGATGTACGCGGGCGCGCTGTTGTCCAAGATGGGCTTCGCCCATCAGACCAAGGAATTCGCCCAGGGACTGGTCTCCGTGGCCCTGCTCTCGCTGCTGTTCGCCGGCCTCGGCCTGGTCATCGCCGCCGTCACCCCGCGCCGCGGCTTCGGCATCGCCGCCGTGATCGCCGTGATGACCATCTCCTACGGTGCTGTCACCACGCTCCAGGCCATCGCCAACGTGCAGAACAGCACCGGTGCCATCCCGTGGATCGGCCTGTTCTCGCCGGTCACGCTCATCGACGGGGTCCAGTCGGCCTTCCTGGGCGCGACCACCCGCGCCCCCGGCGGGATCGATCCGTCGACCGGACAGGGCATGGTCTACGTCCTGGCCGTCCTGGGACTCATCGCCGGCTGCTACGGCCTGCTGATCCGCCGCTACAAGAAGGTGGGCCTGTGACCACGCTCAACATCGACCACGTCTCCCGCTGGTTCGGCAACGTGGTCGCCGTCAACGACATCACGATGACCATCGGCCCCGGCGTCACGGGCCTGCTCGGCCCCAACGGCGCCGGAAAGTCCACCCTCATCAACATGATGGGCGGCTTCCTCGCCCCCTCCACCGGCTCGGTCACCCTGGACGGGCAGCCGGTGTGGCGCAACGAGGCCATCTACCAGCACATCGGCATCGTCCCCGAGCGGGAGGCGATGTACGACTTCCTCACCGGCCGCGAGTTCGTCGTCGCCAACGCCGAGCTGCACGGCCTGGGCGCCAAGGCGGCCCAAAGGGCCCTCGCCACGGTCGAGATGGAGTACGCGCAGGACCGGAAGATCTCCACGTACTCCAAGGGCATGCGGCAGCGCGTGAAGATGGCCTCCGCGCTCGTCCACGACCCGTCCCTGCTGCTGCTCGACGAGCCGTTCAACGGCATGGACCCGCGCCAGCGGATGCAGCTCATGGACCTGCTGCGGCGGATGGGCGACGAGGGCCGCACGGTGCTGTTCTCCTCGCACATCCTGGAGGAGGTCGAGCAGCTCGCCTGGCACATCGAGGTCGTCGTCGCAGGCAGGCACGCGGCCAGCGGCGACTTCCGCAGGATCCGCCGCCTGATGACCGACCGCCCGCACCGCTACCTGGTGCGCTCCAGCGACGACCGCGCGCTCGCGGCCGCGCTGATCGCCGACCCGTCGACGTCCGGCATCGAGGTCGACCACGCCGAGGGCGCGCTGCGCATCCAGGCCGTGGACTTCGGCCGCTTCACCGCCCTGCTGCCCAAGGTCGCACGCGACCACGGCATCCGGCTGCTCACGGTCTCGCCGTCCGACGAGTCCCTCGAGTCCGTGTTCTCGTACCTGGTCGCGGCGTAGGAGGCCGAAGATGTACGACCCCACTGTCGCCCGGCTCACCTACAGGGCCCTGTTGGGCCGCCGCCGGGCCCTCATCCTCGGGGCGCTGCCCCTGCTGCTGATCGTGCTCTCCGTGGCCGTGCGCGGCCTGACCGGAGCGGACGACCAGACGGCCGCCGACGTCCTCGGCGGGTTCGCGCTCGCCACCATGGTGCCGATCATCGGCGTCATCGCGGGCACCGGAGCGATCGGGCCGGAGATCGACGACGGCTCCGTCGTCTACCTGCTGTCCAAGCCGCTGAAGCGGCCGACGATCATCTTCACCAAGCTGATCGTCGCCGTCGCGGTCACCATGGTGTTCTCCGCGGTGCCGACCCTGATCGCGGGCCTGATCCTGAACGGCAACGGGCAGCAGGTCGCCGTCGCCTACACGGTGGCCGCGCTGGTGGCCTCCATCGCGTACTCCGCGCTGTTCCTGCTGCTGGGCACCGTCTCCCGGCACGCCGTGGTCTTCGGGCTGGTCTATGCCCTCGTCTGGGAGGCCCTGTTCGGCTCCCTGGTGCCCGGCGCGCGCACCCTGAGCGTCCAGCAGTGGTCGCTCGCCGTCGCCCACAAGGTCGCCGGCGGGGATCTGGTGACCTCCGACGTGGGGCTGACGACCGCCACGGTGCTGCTGATCGCGGTCACCGTCCTGGCCACCTGGTACGCCGGCCAGAAGCTGCGCGCGCTGACGCTGGCGGGCGAGGAGTAGGCCCCGATCGGTCCCCGGCGGCCTTGACGGGGACTTCACCTCTGTCCCAGCACACTGGGCAAAGCGGATGGACGGCTAGGAGGCCGCAGATGGCGGAGGAGACGCCGCAGTACGACGCCCGTGGGCGGGCCGACGGTGAGGTCTGGGACGAGCTCGTCCTGGACGAGAGCTTCGTACGGGCCGCCGAGACCTCCGAACCGTCCGCCCGGGCCCGGATGCTCGCCGCCCGCTGGCGTGCCGAGGAGCCGGAGCCGCAGCCGTGGCGGTCCGACGAGCCGCCCGCGGGCTGGTTCTTCAGCAAGGCACGGCGCCGCAGGTGGCGCCGTCGGCAGTCGTGAGGGCCAGCGGTTAATTCAGTGGCGCCCAACTCGGTGGTGGGGCACATTGGTTGTGCCCCATCCGCCGGGAGTGTCCCGGCGCCGCGCACTGGGAGAGGAGTCGGGCGATGTCCATGCACGGCAGTACGCCCAGCTCCCGACAGGGCAGTCCGCGGCGGGCTCCGGAGTAGCCATTACCTCTCCGTGGAGCCGCCGACTGCCCGGGGCGGCCGCTTCGAGCACGCGATGTCGCTCTCGCGTGGGCCGCCCACCCGGAGGATTGGCCGAGTGGTAAGGCACCGGCTTGCTAAGCCGTGGTCGGGGGTGACCCCGCGCACGTTCGATCCGTGCATCCTCCGCGAGACGTTCCACTGGGGCTCGGCCGCTCTTTGCAGGGCTTGGGGTCCGCTGAGAAGGCGCCCGGCGCTGTAGGCCGTGCCCACCCTCCCCCACTCTCGGCTTCGCTCGAGCGGGGGGACCCCCATCGCCCTGCGGAACGACTGCCCACGGCGGTGGCCGCCACTGCGGGGCCCGCGGCTAGCCCAGCAACCGCTCCAGTACCACCGCGATGCCGTCCTCCTCGTTCGAGGTCGTCACCTCGTCTGCCATCGCCCTCAGTTCCTCGTGGGCGTTGGCCATGGCCACGCCGCGGGACGCCCAGGCGAACATCGGGATGTCGTTGGGCATGTCGCCGAAGGCGATCGTGTCGGCTGCCTTCAGGCCCACGCGGCGGGCCGCCAGGGACAGGCCCGTGGCCTTGGACAGGCCGAGCGGCAGTAGTTCCACGATGCCCGCGCCCGCCATGGCGACGGTGACGAAGCCTCCGGCCGCCCGGCGGGACGCCTCCGCGAGCTCGTCGTCGCTCAGCGTCGGGTGCTGTATGTAGATCTTGTTCAGCGGGGCGGTCCAGAGGTCGGACGCGTCCGTGAAGGGGGTCGCGGGGAGCGTGCCCGTGGTCGCGTAACCCGGTCCCACCAGCACCTCGCCGTCCAGGCCGTCCCGGCTCGCCGCCAGGTACAGCGGGCCCACCTCGGCCTCGATCTTCGCCAGGGCCACGCCCGCCAGCTGCCGGTCCAGGGTCACGGACGTCAGCAGGCGGTGCCGCCCGGCGTCGTACACCTGTGCGCCCTGGCCGCAGACGGCGAGACCGTCGTAGCCGAGATCGTCGAGGATGTGCCGGGTCCAGGGGACCGCGCGGCCGGTGACGACGATGTGCGCGGCGCCCGCCGCGGTGGCCGCGGCGAGCGCTTCACGGGTGCGCTGCGAGATCGACTCGTCGGAGCGCAGGAGCGTTCCGTCGAGGTCGGTGGCGATGAGGCGGAACGGGAATCCGGCGCTCACTTGGCGACCGGCTCCAGGACCTCCCGGCCGCCCAGGTACGGGCGCAGCACCTTGGGCACGTACACCGAACCATCGGCCTGCTGGTGGTTCTCCAGGATCGCCACGATCGTGCGCGGTACGGCGCACAGGGTGCCGTTGAGCGTGGCCAGCGGGCGGACCTGCTTGCCCTCGCGGACGCGGATCGACAGACGGCGGGACTGGAACTCGGTGCAGTCCGAGGTCGAGGTCAGCTCGCGGTACTTGCCCTGGGTCGGGACCCACGCCTCACAGTCGAACTTGCGGGAGGCCGAGGCGCCGAGGTCGGCGGAGGCGACGTCGATGACGCGGAACGGCAGCTCCAGCGAGGTCAGCCACTGCTTCTCCCACTCCAGCAGGCGCTTGTGCTCCTCCTGCGAGTCCTCGGGAGTGACGTACGAGAACATCTCGACCTTGTCGAACTGGTGCACGCGGAAGATGCCCCGCGTGTCCTTGCCGTGCGAGCCGGCCTCGCGGCGGAAGCACGGGGAGAAGCCCGCGTAGCGCAGCGGCAGCTTGTCGGCGTCGATGATCTCGTCCATGTGGTACGCCGCCAGCGGGACCTCGGACGTGCCGACCAGGTACAGGTCGTCCTTGTCGAGGTGGTAGACGTCCTGGGCCGCCTGGCCGAGGAAGCCGGTGCCGGCCATGGACTGCGGGCGGACCAGCGCCGGGGTGAGCATCGGTGTGAAGCCGGCCGCGGTGGCCTGCGCGATCGCCGCGTTCACCAGGGCCAGCTCCAGGAGGGCGCCGACGCCGGTGAGGAAGTAGAAGCGGGAGCCGGAGACCTTGGCGCCGCGCTCGACGTCGATCGCGCCGAGAAGCTGGCCCAGCTCCAGGTGGTCCTTGGGCTCGAAGCCCTCGGCACCGAAGTCACGGATGGTGCCGTGCGTCTCCAGCGTGACGAAGTCCTCCTCGCCGCCGACGGGCACGTCGGGGTGGACGAGGTTGCCGAGCCGCTGGAGCAGCTCCTGGGTCTCGGTGTCGGCGGCGTCGCGCTCGGCGTCGGCGGTCTTGACGTCGGCCTTCAGCTGCTCCGCGCGCTTGAGCAGCTCGGCCTTCTCGTCGGCGGTGGCCTTGGGGATCAGCTTGCCGAGCTGCTTCTGCTCGGCGCGCAGCTCGTCGAAGCGGACGCCGGAGGACCTGCGCCGCTCGTCGGCAGACAGGAGAGCGTCGACGAGCGCGACGTCCTCTCCACGGGCGCGCTGGGAGGCGCGCACACGGTCGGGGTCCTCACGGAGCAGGCGAAGGTCAATCACGTGGCCAAGGCTACCGGTGCGAGCTCGCAGGCCACGACTCACTATTGCGACTCATGCCTTACGTGCCGTTATGGGTTAATTGCGCAGTGTGTCGGAGTCGGTCAATAAACCCGTCTCATTCCCTGGAACGTAGCAGTCGATGAACGCCTGGTTGACCGGATTTCCTTGTGGAGAGCGGCACTTGGGGATGCCGTTGTCCACAGGAATCCATGCCTCGGGAAGAGTTATCCACAGGCTGTGCGGAAAGTCTGTGGACTTCGGAATTGATCACTCCGGAACTGTCGACCGGACTGAAGAATTCCCGGTTCAAGCAGGGGTGACACCCGCTTTCGGGTGGAAAAAGGTCGCTCCAAAAGATGAACCAAAGGAAACGGGTGGACGAAGGGTGACTTGCGGGACGGCGACCCCAACAGGGACGTCCAGGGCGATTTGTCGACTGGGTCGCCGACCTCTGTCGACTTGTCCCCAGGTCGAGAAGCGGACCTGTGGATAACTTCTGTGGATAACGAAGATATGCAGGTAGGACTGGCCGGAAGCAGTCTACGACCGCGCTAGAAGCGGCCGTCCTGGCAGCGCGCCACCCAGTCGGCCGCCGCCACGAACTCCTCGTCCGAGGTCCCCGGCAGGGTGGGCCGGGCCTCGCCCGGCTTGATGTCGGCGCGCGGATAGGAGCCGAGGAAACGCACCTGGAGACAGATCCGCTTCAGCCCCATCAGGGCCTCGGCCACCCGGCGGTCGGAGATATGGCCCTCGGCGTCGATGCAGAAGCAGTAGTTGCCGATGCCCGCGCCGGTCGGCCGGGACTGCAGCAGCATGAGGTTGATGCCGCGGGTGGCGAACTCGCCGAGCAGGTCGCGCAGGGCGCCGGGATGGTCGTCCCGCTGCCACAGCACCACCGAGGTCTTGTCGGCACCGGTCGGCGCCGCGGGCCGGGCCGGGCGGCCGACCAGGACGAACCGGGTCTGCGCGTTCTCCGCGTCGTGGATACCGGTCTCCAGGGCCGTGAGGCCGTACCGGGCGGCGGCGAACTCGCCCGCGAAGGCGGCGTCGTACTGGCCCTCCTGGACCAGGCGCGCGGCGTCCGCGTTCGAGGCGGCCGACTCCCAGTGGACATCCGGGAGGTTCTTCTTGAGCCAGTTGCGGACCTGAGGCTGGGCGGCCGGATGCGCGGAGACCGTCTTGATGTCGGACAGCTTCGTGCCCGGCCGGACCAGCAGCGCGAAGGTGATCGACAGCAGCACCTCGCGGTAGATCATCAGCGGCTCGCCCGCGACCAGCTCGTCCAGGGTGGTGGTGATCCCGCCCTCGACGGAGTTCTCGATCGGCACGAACGCGGCCTCGGCGTCGCCGGTCCGCACTGCGTCCAGCGCGGACTGCACCGACACGTACGGGATCAGCTCCCGGGTGGCCGCCTCCGGAAGCGTGCGCAGGGCGACTTCGGTGAAGGTGCCTTCGGGACCGAGATACGCATAGCTCGCTGGCATGTCCTCACCCTAATGGCCGCCGTGAAACGCGTCTCCCGTGTCTCACGGACGCCACTCGACCGGGTGGTTTCAAACCCGAAAACCCAGAAAGGCGAAACCTCGCCTCACCCTTCCAGCAGCCGCTGCCCCACGTACTCTCCCCCGGCCGCACCGCCGGGTACCGCGAACAGACCGCTCGACTCGTGCCGGATGAACTTCGACAGCGCGTCCCCGCGGTCGAGTTTGCGCTGCACCGGTACGAAGCCGCGCAGCGGGTCCGCCTGCCAGCAGACGAACAGCAGCCCGGCGTCCGGCGTCCCGGCCGCGTCGATGCCGTCGTGGTAGGAGAACGGGCGCCGCAGCATGGCCGCGCCGCCGTTCCGGTCGGGCCGGGTGATCCGGGCGTGCGCGTTGATCGGGACGACGTACTCGCCCTTGGCGTCGGCCTTCTCCAGGTCCATCGGGGTCGTTTCGCCGCCTCCGGACAACGGCGCCCCGTCGGCCTTGCGGCGCCCGATGACCGCCTCCTGGGCCGTGAGCGACAGCTTCTCCCAGTCGTCCAGGAGCATGCGGATGCGGCGTACGACGGCGTAGGAGCCGTTCGCCATCCACGCGGGCTCCCCCGAGGCGGGCACGAAGATCCGCTTGTCGAAGTCGGCGTCGGCCGGCTTCGGATTGCGGGTGCCGTCGAGCTGGCCCATGAGGTTGCGGGCCGTCATCGGGTGGGCGGTGGCGCCGGGGGTGCGGTTGAAGCCGTTCATCTGCCAGCGGACGCGGGCCGCGCTGCCGGCGTCCTTCTGGATCGCGCGCAGCGCGTGGAAGGCGACCAGGGCGTCGTCGGCGCCGATCTGCACCCACAGGTCGCCGTCGCTGCGCGCCTTGTCGAGCTGGTCGGAGGAGAAGTCGGGCAGGGGGTCGAGGGCGCCCGGCCGCTGCTTCTCCAGACCGGTCCGGCCGAAGAAGCTGTGGCCGAAGCCGAAGGTGACCGTCAGCGAGGACGGGCCCGCGTCCCGGGCCACGTCGGTGTCGTCGTGCGGGGCGGCCTCGCCCGCCATCAGCCGGTCGGCCGTCGCCGACCAGCGGCGCAGCAGTGCTGCCGCCTCCTTGCGGCCCGCGCCCGCCGCCAGGTCGAAGGCAACGAGGTGGCCGCGGGCCTGGAGTCCCTCGGTGATGCCGGGCTGATGTTTCCCGTGAAACATCGCCCGGCCGGAGCCCACCGAGGTCAGTGGAGTGGCCCGGGCGGGCGCGGATGCGTAGCCCACGGCCCCGCCGGCCGCGCCGAGCACGAGCCCGGTGGCGCCGGCGGTGCCGAGCAGCGCGCGCCGGGAGATGCCCTGGCCGCCGTCGGAAACGGGCTCCCGCACCGCGGAGTCGGACGTACGGGCCTGAGGGATGGACTGGTCGGGCATGGTGGGGTTCAGCCGATCTGCGCGTTCTTGGAGACGGTCACCTGGTCGATGTCGGAGGTCCGCACGGTTACGGCGATCTTCCAGTCGCCCGCCATGGGGATCTGCACCCCGCTCGCCGACCAGTGGCCGGTGGCGATGTGGTCGGGGGTCACGGGAAGCGGCCCGATCTTCTTCGCCGTGAGGGTGAAGGCGATCTTCACCTCGGGGATGTCGAAGGCGCGTCCATTGGGCCGCTGCACGTAGACGTGCATCTCGTTGCCGCCCACGCGCGCGGGGTCGAGGTCGATCCGGACGAGGCCCTTGCCGTCGGTGCCGCCGGTGTCGAAGGGCATGTCCAGGGTCAGTGCGCCGGACGAGGACGAGGACGACGATGAGGAGGAGCTGGAGGACGACGAGGTGGCGGCTTTGGCGTCCTGCTCGGTGCGGCCCGGCTCGGTCTGGGTCAGCCAGGTGGTGACGGCGAGCAGCACGAGGGCGACGCCCGCCTCGGCGAACACCGAACGGCGCAGACCGAAGCGGTTCGGGTCGGCGTCCCGCAGCTGCCGTTGCCGGGCGGCGTCCACCGCGGCCCGCTGCCGGGCGAGCTGGGCGGCCCGCTTGCCGTCTCCGGAAGCGGCACCCTTGGCGGCGGCCTTCGATGCGGAGACGTGCTCCTTCTCGCGCTGCTTCGCCTTCTTGGTGACGGCGACCGTGTTCGTGACGTCCGCGAGCCGTCCCGTCCACCGCCGCGAGATCCACGCGATGCCCACCAGCAGCGCCACCAGCGCGATCTTGACCAGCAGCAGCTGCCCGTACCGGGTCTCGGTGAACGCCGACCAGGAGCCGAGCTGGCGCCAGGCCTGGTAGGTGCCGGTGGCGACCAGGGTGAGGACGGAGCCGAACGCGACCCGGGAGAACCGGTGGACGGCGGCGGCCTCGATCGGAGTGTCCGCGGGTGCCCGGTACAGGGCGACGAGCAGGGCGGTGAGGCCGCCCAGCCAGGTGGCGACGGCCAGCAGGTGCAGGACGTCGACGGGCATGGCGATGCCCGGCTGGAGCCCGGTGGAGGCGTGCTCGGCCATGGCCCAGCTCGCCGCGAGCCCGGCGGCCACGACCACCCCGCCGACCGCGAGCCCGAAGGTCAGGTCGCGCTTCTCCTCGCCCTCCTCCCGGCGGTTGTAGGCGCCGAAGAGGACGGCGATGAACAGCGCGGCGGCGGCGAGCAGCAGCAGCCGGGAGACCAGCGCGGCGCCGGTCTTGGTCTGCAGCACCTGGCCGAGCAGGTCCAGATCGAAGACGTCGCCGAACTTCCCGGAGGAGGTGTAGGAGCCGCGCAGGAGCAGCAGCCACAGGGTGGCCGCGGTGAGCGCGAGCCAGCCGCCGACCACGAGCCGCTGCATGGCCCGTACGCCCGAGCCGCTCCGCCAGCAGGCCAGCACGAAGGCGGCGCCGCCCGCCAGCACGATGAACCCGGCGTAGGAGACGTACCGTCCGAACGCGTAGAGCCAGCCGACGACTCCGCCGCCCGCCGCGGTCCCGACACCGGAGACGACGGTCTGGGAGGGCGCCCCGATGGAGAAGGTGTAGGCGCCGGAGACGGGATGGCTGTCCGCCGAGACGACCTGGTAGGCGACCGTGTAGGTGCCCTTGGCGAGGCCGCTCTTGAGCTGCACGGCGTACGTTGTCCCGCTCACGTTGGCCGGCGAGCCCACCTCGACCTTCTTGCCCTTGGGGTCGAGGACCTGGAGCGAGTCGTCGTTCATCGCCACCTTCTCGGAGAAGGTGAGCGACACCTGGGTGGGTGCCTTGTCGACCACCACCCCCTGCGCGGGGTCGCTGCCGGTGAGCGCGGCGTGTGCGGAGGCCGGTCCGGCGCCCGCGAGCAACGCGCCGGTGACAGCGAGGAGCAGCAGCACCAGGGTCCGCAGGCGGGGGGTGATGGTCCGGGTCAAGGTGGTCCCTCCCTCAGTGGCCGGTCGACGGGTTGTACGTGGCGGACTTCACCGGCATCTCGACGGTGAGGGGCCCGGATTTCGCGAAGGTGAGCTTCAGGGTGACCTTCTGGCCCTGCTCCGGCTTGCGCTTCAGCTTCTCGAACATCAGATGGTTGCCACCGCTTTTGAACACGAGTTGACCATGGGCCGGTATGGCGAAGGAGGTTTTCTCCTGCATGGCCCCGCCGACGGTGCTGTGCATGGTGACCTGGCCGGCGATGTCGCTGGTGACCGAGGTCAGCTCGTCCTTCGTGCCGCCCTTGTTGGCGATCGTCAGGAACCCGGCGGCCATGTCGGCGGAGACGGGCTGGGGCATGTAGGACGCGCTCACGGACAGTCCGGCTTTGGAGGAGCCGGAGTCCGAGCCGGATCCGGAGCCGCAGCCCGCGAGGGCCAGGGCGCCGGCGAGCGCGGCCACGGGCAGGACGGCACGCCTCACGGCTTGGCTCCCTTGACGAGCTTCGGCAGGTCCTTCGTGTAGTCGTCGACCGTGGCGTCCTCGCCGTAGAAGACGTAACCCGCATCGGTCTTCGGCGAGAAGGCGATGACCTGGGTGCCGTGCACCGAGACGACCTTGCCGTTCTTGTCCTTCTTCGTCGGCTCGATGGAGATGCCGACCGAGCGGGCACCGGCCTGGATGGTGGCGAAGTCGCCGGTCAGACCGATGAACTGGGGGTCGATGCCCTTGAGCCACTTGCCCAGTTCGGCAGGGGTGTCGCGGGCGGGGTCGGTGGTGACGAACACGACCCTGAGGTTGTTCTGCTCGGCCTTGGGCAGCGCCTTCTTGGCGACGGCGATGTTGCTCATCGTCGTCGGGCAGATGTCGGGGCAGTGCGTGTAGCCGAAGTAGACCAGGGTCGGGTGACCCTTGGTCTCGGCGCGCAGGTCGTACTTCTTGCCGTGCGTGTCGGTGAGGACCAGGTCCGGCTTCTCGAACGGCTGGTCGAGGATGGTCGCAGCCTTGCCCGAGTCGGTCTCCTCGGAGACCACGGCGACGGGCGACTTGCCATCGCCACCGCTGCCGCAGGCGGAGAGGGTCAGGGTGGCGGCGGCGAGCAGCGCGGCCGCGGCGAACGTCTTCTTGCGCATAGAAAAATGTCCCAGATGTGAGAACTCCGGCGCGCACCGGGTCGTACGACAGAGTCGCACGACCCCTGGTGCGCGGGCGGAACGGTGGGTCAGGCGGTCCGGCGGCGGCCGGCGAGGACGCCGTAGGCCACGCCCGCGACGCCGATGACGATGCCGACCACGCCGAGCACGCGCGCGGTGGTGTCGCTGTCGCTCTGCGAGCCCTCGGCGGCGGCCGTCTTCTCGGTCTTGCCGTCGGTCTTCTCGGAGGCGTCCTCGGCCGTGGAGCCTCCGTGGTGGTCGCCGGTGGCGGCCGACAGCTCCAGCACCGGGGCCGGGTTCTCGGGCTCGGCCTTACCGTCCTGCGCCACCTCGATCCAGCGCACGACCTCCTTGTTCGAGTACGTCTGGACCGCCTTGAACACGAGCTGGTCGGTGTCCTCGGGCAGGGCGCCGACGGAGAGCGGGAACTTCTCGAAGTAGCCGGGCTCGATGCCCTTGCCGTCGGCGGTCCAGGTGACCTTGGTGACGGCTTCGTCGATCTTCTCGCCGTGCATCGTCAGCGGCTTGTCCAGCTTGGACTTGGTGACCTTCACGCTCCAGCCGGCGAGGGGCTCGGGCATGACGGAGGCCAGCGGGTGGTCGGCCGGGAAGTTCACCTCGAGCTTGGTGGTCGAGGCGTCGTCGCGCTCGTTGGGGACCTTGAAGTCGACGACCGCGTAGCCGCCCTTGGCCGCAGTTCCCTCGGGCTGCACGCTGATGTGCGCGAAGGCGGGGGCGGACAGGGCGAGGACGGCGGTACCCGCGGCAGCAGCGGCGGCGGCGATACGAGAAGCCTTCATGGCAGGGAGCACTCCACTCCGAGTGAGTTGCGGTGGTGATCGGGAGTACGCGTGCGCGTGGCGGTGCCGTTCGTGGTGCCACGTGTGGATGGGCGCACGCGCGCGTGCCGCGCGACGGCGGCCTCTCCCGTCCGGCTCTCCGTTTCCGGCTCCGGTGGAGTGTGGTCGCCTCGCGTCAGGCGGCGAGGAGGAACGCGGCGGCGGGCGGGCCGCGCCGGATCACCGTGTGCTGGAGTGCGGTGGTGTGCGGGGCGGGCACCTCGTCCCGGGCGGTACGACGGCCACGCGGGCCGGGCTCGGCCGCGGGCAGCAGCCCGGCGCACAGGGCGTGCGCCAGCGCGAGCGCCGCGCGCAGGGATCGTACGAGCGCCCCCTCGGTGACCCCGTGCGCCGACAGCTCGATCAGCCGCAGCACGGCCAGGTCGCCGCGGCGCAGCAGCCAGCCGGCGGCGACGGCCGCGAGGACGTGCCCGAGCAGCATCGGCAGGGAGGGCAGCAGCGACGCCGAGGAGCCGGTGGTGTCGCCCATGTGCTGCATGGCCGGCATGGCGCCCACGGCCCGGCCCGAGGGATCGATGAGATGCGCGTCGACCAGGAGCCGGTAGGCGTGCCCGGGGGTGAGTGCCGACGGGCTGGACCCGCACAAGAGCCGGGCGGCCCGCTCGACGAGCGCGCCGTTGCTCAGTGACGTGTCCGCCGAGCCGGTCGGCATCGCGCCCGCGACCCCGTGCTGGCCCAGCCCGAACAGCGTGTGCAGCACGGTCTGGCCGAGTGCGAGGAGGGCGGCGATGCCCGGCAGCGAGCGTGCCCGCCCGGCGAGCGGTGCCACGAGCAGCAGAGAGCCCAGGAAGCCCGCGCCGAGCGTCCACAGGGGCACGCGCGCGCAGGAGGCCAGTGTGTGCCCGGCCGCGGCCAGCACGACACAGACCGCGGCGAACACCGCGGCCCGCAGGATCCGGAGCCCGGCTCCGGGGCGCGCCGTGCGCGGGTGGGGGGCAGTCATGGCGGGCTCATCATCGCACTGGCCTTACCCGAGCCCTACGGCAGGTCACGGGATTTCGTCACGGCCGGTGATCGCCATTACGGACTGGAAGATCATCTTCCGCCGGATTTCATGCCCTCATACACCGATTCCTCCCGGGGCGCATCGCCTGAATGGGCGGAGTCACGTCAATGATGTGCTTACGGCCGCGTGCGGACGGCAATACGTAACGGTATGTCGAGCCGCAGCCAGGAGGCTGGAGCATGAGCATCTGGTGGTCACTCCATCTGCGGCGCGAGGCCGCGAGCGTCCCGCTCGCCCGCCGGCTGCTGATCGGCACGATGGAGACGGCGGGCGTCGACCCGGACGTCTCCTACGACCTGTCCGTCGCGCTCAGCGAGGCCTGCGCGAACGCCGTCGAGCACGGCGGGGGCGCCGCGCTCGGAGGCCGGTCGGAGGCCTATCGGGTGACCGCGTATCTCGACGGCGAGAAGTGCCGGATCGAAGTGGCCGACGCGGGGCCCGGATTCACCCGCCCCCAGGACATCCGGCCCGCCCGCGCGGACGCGGAGCACGGCCGCGGGCTCTGTCTGATCAGGGAACTCGCCGATCACGTCCACATCGGCGCAAAACCGGGCCGGGGCGGGACGGTGGTGAGCTTCGACAAGATTCTCAAGTGGAAGAAAGATCCTTCCCTGCTTACGGCATGACGGCCCTTTTGATGAGCCCGCGCCGTTAGGGTGCGCGCATGCATACCGACCGCATGGAAATGGAAGCCGAGAAAATAGCGGGCGGCGTGATCCTGCGCCCTCTCGCACCGGACGACGCTTTCACGCTCGCCTCCGCCTATAGGCGGAACCGGAAACATCTGGAACCGTGGGAGCCGGTCAGACCGGATTCCTTCTTCACCGCCGAGGGCCAGGCGGAGCGCATCGACGGGCTGCTGCGGCAGGCCGCCGAGGGTGCCGTGATGCCGTGGGTGTTCGAGGCTCCGGACGGGCGGATCGTGGGGGCGATCACCTTGTCCGGGATTTCCCGCGGGCCTTTCTGCAGCTCGTATCTCGGGTACTGGGTCGCCGCCGACCAACAGAACAGGGGGCTGGCCAGCGCCGCCGTGGAGCAGGTCTGCCGTACCGCCCGGGACGGGATGGGACTGCACCGGATCGAGGCGTCCACGCTGACCGAGAACACCGGTTCGCAGCGGGTGCTTCAGAAATGCGGTTTCGAACCGATCGGGCTCGCCCCGAATTACCTGCACATCAACGGGAAATGGCGGGACTGCCGACTCTTCCAGCGGGTGCTGCACGACCACGCCCCGATGCCGTGAGGATGCCTTTCCGGCCTTCTTCTCGGGGACCTCGTCCTTCACAGTGTTTTGCCGGTAACGCCCATCGGACCGACAAGCGGCGTTCCTCACTTCCTCGGCCATGACGGGAAAACACAGAAACACCTCGATCACCCGGCACCGGGCCCTCGCGGTGACCGGCGGCGCGGTCACGGCCGGCGGCCTGGCGGTCGCCGGCCACCTCGATGACCCTGCGGGCGGCACTCGGCGCGATCGGCCGCTGCACCGAGCACACCCTGACCCCCGTGGGCGGCGGAGGGCTGCCGCCGCCATCGCGCGGGCCGCCACCGGCAGCGGGCGCCGTGGCCCTTGTCGCGTTCGACGCCGGCCTGCACGCGCGTGCGTGGAGTCCCCCGGGGCAGTGCGGGTCTGCTTGCGGGGCGCTGTTTCCGGATGCGTTGCCGGTCAGGGTGCGAGCACTGGCTGTGTGACTGTCCCGGGGGCACGGTCGGCGGTCCGGCAGGCGGCCCGCCACATCGCGCGGGCCGCCACCGGGTATCAGTCCAGCACCTTCGCCAGCACCTCCAGTGCCTCCGGGTACAGCCGTTCCCGGGGGGTGCCGTAGCCGACGACCAGGCCCTGTGGCCGGGCCTCGTCGGGTGTGTGCCAGTGGTCGCCGAGGGCGCCGAGCGCGAGCCCCTCTGCCTCGGCGCGGGCCAGGGCCTCGGCCTCGTCGGGCACGTCGATCAGCGCGTGCAGCCCGGCCGCGATGCCGCGTACGCTCCGCCGCGCCCCGAGCCGGTCCAGCAGCTGGTCCCGGCGGCGCCGGTAACGCAGCCGGCACGCGCGCACATGCCGGTCGTAGGCGTGGCTGTCGATCAGCTCGGCGAGCGCCAGCTGGCCGATGGTCTCGGTGTGGTGGTCGCTGTGCAGCTTGGCGTCGGCGACCGCGTCGACCAGGTGCGGCGGCAGCACCATCCAGCCGAGCCGCAGCGCGGGGCCGAGGGTCTTGGAGGCGGTGCCCAGGTAGACGACCTGGCCCGGGGCCATGCCCTGCAACGCGCCGACGGGCTGGCGGTCGTAGCGGAACTCGCCGTCGTAGTCGTCCTCGACGATGAGCCCGTCACGCGCGCGTGCCCAGTCGGTGAGCGCGCGGCGCCGCTCGGGGTGCAGGGTCACACCGGTCGGGTACTGGTGGGCCGGGGTGACCACCACGGCGGCCGCCTCGCCCAGCTCCCCGGCACGGACCCCGCGCTCGTCCACCCGCACCGGCAGCACGGTCCCGCCGTTGCGCCGCACCACCTCCCGGTGGAAGGGCAGCCCGGGGTCCTCCATGGCGAGACAGGCACCGTCCAGCACGCGCGTGAGGAGCGCGAGTCCCTGGACATAGCCGGAGGTGATCACGATCCGTTCGGGTGGCGCGAGCACGCCGCGCGCCCGCCCCAGGTAGCCCGAGAGCGCGGTGCGCAGTTCGATCCGGCCGCGCGGGTCGCCGTAGTCGTACGCCAGCGAGGGCGCCGTCGCGATGGCGCGGCGCAGCGCGCGCAGCCAGGCCGCCGCGGGGAACGCGCCCACGTCGGGGCTGCCGGGCCGCAGGTCGAAACGCGGCGCACGCGCGCGTGCGTGTGCCTGCGGCGCCTCGGAGTCCACGGAGGGCAGCGAGGCGACCCGGGTGCCCGAACCCTGCCGCGCCATCAGGTATCCCTCGGCGACCAGTTGGTCGTAGGCCGCCTTGGCCGTTCCTCGCGAGATGCCGAGTTCGGTGGCGAGCCGCCGGGTGGCCGGAAGCTGTGTCCCGGGCGTCAGCCGTCCGTCCCGTACGGCGTCCCGGAGCGCCTTCTCCAGTCCCGCTCTTCGCCCCGCTGCCGCCTCGGGCTCCACATGCAGGTCGACACCGATTCCGGACCAGAAGTCGTCCACGATCCCCCCAACGTGAGCGCGACCGGCCACGAACCACCGGCACACGAAATGGCCGGGTACCCACCGGTACCCGGCCATTCAGTCTGACGTCAGCTCTTCAGAGACGCCATCCATTCCTCAACCTCGGCCGACCGCCGGGGCAGCGCAGCGGAAAGGTTCCGGTTGCCGTCCTCCGTGACGAGGATGTCGTCCTCGATGCGGACGCCGATGCCCCGGTACTCCTCGGGAACCGTCAGGTCGTCGGCCTGGAAGTACAGGCCCGGCTCGACGGTGAGCACCATGCCGGGCTCCAGCGTGCCGTCCACGTACGTCTCGGTCCGCGCGGCCGCGCAGTCGTGGACGTCCATGCCGAGCATGTGGCCGGTGCCGTGCAGGGTCCAGCGGCGCTGCAGGCCCAGCTCCAGGACCCGCTCGACCGGGCCTTCGACCAGGCCCCACTCGACGAGCTTCTCGGCGAGCACGCGCTGGGCGGCGTCGTGGAAGTCGCGGTACTTGGCGCCCGGCTTGACGGCCGCGATACCGGCTTCCTGGGCCTCGTACACCGCGTCGTAGATCTTCTTCTGGATCTCGCTGTACGTGCCGTTGACCGGCAGCGTGCGCGTGACGTCCGCGGTGTACAGCGTGTGCGTCTCCACGCCCGCGTCGAGCAGGAGCAGGTCGCCGGAGCGGACCGGGCCGTCGTTGCGCACCCAGTGCAGCGTGCAGGCGTGCGGGCCGGACGCGCAGATGGAGCCGTAGCCGACGTCGTTGCCCTCCACGCGCGCGCGGAGGAAGAACGTTCCCTCGATGTAGCGCTCGCTCGTCGCCTCGGCCTTGTCGAGGACCTTCACGACGTCCTCGAAGCCGCGCGCCGTCGAGTCGCAGGCCTTCTGCAGCTCGCCGATCTCGAACTCGTCCTTGACCAGCCGCATCTCGGAGAGGAAGACGCGCAGTTCCTCGTCGCGCTCGGCGGTGACCTTGTCGGTCAGCGCCGCCTGGATGCCGGCGTCGTAGCCGCGCACCACGCGGACCGGGCCGGTGGCCTCCTTCAGCTTCTCCGGCAGCTCGCGCACGTCGGAGGCCGGGATGCCGTACAGCTGCTCGGCCTCGGTGAGGGAGTGGCGGCGGCCGACCCACAGCTCGCCCTGGCCGGAGAGCCAGAACTCGCCGTTCTCGCGGTCGGAGCGCGGCAGGAGGTAGATCGTCTCCTTGTGGCCGTCCGCGGTGGGCTCCAGGACGAGGACGCCGTCCTCGGTCTGGTTGCCGGTGAGGTACGTGTACTCGACCGACGACCGGAAGGAGTACTCGGTGTCGTTCGAGCGGGTCTTCAGGTTGCCCGCGGGGACGACGAGGCGCTCGCCCGGAAAGCGTGCGGAGAGTGCGGCGCGGCGGCGGGCGGTCTCGGCGGCCTGCGCGATCGGCTGCAGGTCATGCAGTTCCGTGTCGGCCCAGCCGGACTTCATGTTCTCGGCCAGCTCGTCGGAGACGCCCGGGTACAGGCCGTTCTTCCGCTGCTTGACGGGCTCCTCGGACTCAGTCTCCGGGGTCTCCGGGTTGAGTTCGTCGGACACGTGATCCTCCTCCGTACGGCATGTGATCTCCCCCGGGCCCACGGCGCTCGTGACTGTGCCCGAGCAGGGGACCCCCATCATCGTACGGTCGTACCGGGGTACGCCCCGGGTCGGATGACCTGTTATGCCCGCTCATGCCAGAGGGCTGCGCGAAGGCTCTCAGTCGAAGCGGGCCGCCAGCAGCACCACGTCCTCCTTGCTGTCCGCCGTGTCCAGGCCCTCCGGCAGCACGGTGCGCAGCACGTGGTCGGCGACGGCCCCGGGGTCGCGGCGCAGGGTGCGCGGGATGCTCGCGGCGGCCGCGTGCAGCCGGGCGAAGGCGCGGTCCATCGGGTCGCCGGTACGGTGCAGCAGCCCGTCGGTGTAGAGCAGGACGGTCTCTCCGGCCTCCGCCTGGATCTCCACGCTGGGCGCCTCCCAGCAGGCGAGCATGCCGAGCGGCGCGGAGACGGAGGTCTCGGCGAACTCGGTGCGCCGCTCGCCGATCAGCAGCGGCGGGCTGTGCCCGGCGCCGGCCAGGGTGACCTTGCGCAGGGCGGGTTCGCAGTAGGCGAACAGGGCGGTGGCCGAGCGGGCGGGCTCGGTCAGCCGCAGCAGCAGTTCCAGGTCGGACAGGACGGCGACCGGGTCCTCGCCCTCCATCACGGCGTAGGCCCGCAGGGAGGCGCGCAGCCGGCCCATGGCGGCCACCGCGCTGGGGCCGGAGCCGGTGACCGAGCCGACCGAGAGTCCGAGAGCGGCATCGGGCAGCGGCAGCGCGTCGTACCAGTCGCCGCCGCCGCGCGGGCCGGTGCGGTGCCGGGCGGCGAGCTGGATACCGGCCACCCGCGGCAGCCGGGAGGGGAGCAGTTCCTCGGCGATGGTCGCCACGCACGCGCGCGTGCGCTCGACTTCCAGCAGCCGTGCGAGGTGTTCGGCGGCGTGGCGGACGTACAGGCCGACGAGGTGGCGGCGGCGCTCGTCCGGTTCGGCGGGCTCGTCGTACAGCCACACGGCGGCGCCGAGTCGGCCGGCGGACTCGGTGGACAGGGGGAGGGCGTAACTGGCGGCGTAGCCGAGGCGGGCGGCGACCTCGCGGTGGCGGGGGTCGAGGCCGTCCTCGGCGAGCAGGTCGGCGTGCACGATCTCGGTGCCTGCGCCGGCGTCGAGGAGGGCGCCGTAGGGAAGGGAGCCGCGCGGCACGGTCTCGATGTGGCCGAGGTCGGCGCGGCCGAGGCCGAGGCCGATGGTGGTGCCGTGGCCGAGTCCGTCGCCGGGTTCCAGGACGACGAGGCCGCGGCGGGCGCCGACGAGGGCGGATCCGGCGCGCAGCAGCTCCTGGAGGGCGGGCTCGAGCGCGTCCGTGCGGGACAGGCGTTCGGTGAGCTCGTGGAGGGTCGTGAGGTCCGAGACCCAGCCGGCCAGCCGGTCCTGGAGCAGGGTCCCGGGGGCGGGGCCGGTGGGGGCGGGGAGGGCGGGAGCGGCGTCCGGGGCGGGGGGTGCGGACGCGACAGTGTGTGCGGGCGTGGGGACCGTTGGATCGATTCCAGCCACTTTCGGAGGGTGCGGGGCGTTCATGGCGTCCGGCCTTCAGACCGGTGCGTATTGCTCAGAAGCATCGCAAACCCCCATGTCATTCTGCGCCGCTAGCGGTGTCTCCACATGTACACGCACTCGTGAGGGGATGTCCAGCATTGTCCTGCCGGGATTCCTGGTGTCCATGGGTCTGATGTGGGTTTCTTTCGAAACCCTTGCCTTACTGCCAAGTTGGCTTAAAACTGCCTCGGGGATCGGTTGATTGCGGTCGACTGGCCTTGCTCCACGGAGCGTCACAGCGGTCGTGATGGGTACGTACTCGGAGAAGGCCAGGGGTGGTTGGGGGCCACCCGGAACCTGGCGACGGACCCGGGCGTCATAGCCACCGACGGCCGAGCCCCATCCTCCCGTGGCGGAGGCGAAGAGAAATACGCGCGACGGCAAAACGCCATACTTCGCCACCCCCGCGCCGCAGCCCGTGCTTTTGATGGACGCACTATGGACGCGGACGCGGCCAATGCTCGACCCCCTGGGGTTCCCCCTGCCGTACGCAGGGGTGTGATGCGCCAACAGGTACGCACAGTGAAGTGATCGACACATGGTGTGATGTGGTCCACGGTGTTGCCAGCGGTGCAACGGAAAGGAACGAGCGCTCATGCGCGAGATCCTCAAAAGGCGACGCAGGCTCCTGTCCAGGCGGAACGCCGGGCGGCCTGAGCTGATCAGCGCGGCCCTGGCCTTCGCGACGCAATGGCAGTGGCCCGTACTCCCGGGCGTGGCCCCGGACCCGCAGGGCCGGGCCCGCTGCGGCTGCCCCGACCCGGAGTGCACGGTGCCCGGTGCACACCCGTTCGACCCCGGTCTGCTCGCGGCCACCACCGATGCGCGCATGGTGCGCTGGTGGTGGACCAACCGGCCGGCCGCGCCGATCATCCTCGCCACCGGCGGCAGTGCGCCCTGCGCGGTCAGCCTGCCGGCGCCCGCCGCGGCCCACGCCCTCGACCTGCTCGACCGGCGGGGCATGCGCCTCGGCCCGGTCATCGCCTCGCCGACCCGCTGGGCGGTGCTCGTCAGGCCGTACTCCATGGAACAGCTGGGCGAACTGCTGTACGCCAAGGACTTCGTACCCGGCTCGCTGCGCTTCCACGGTGAGGGCGGCTATGTCGCCCTGCCCCCGTCCGAGACCGGCCAGGGTGCCGTCCGCTGGGAGCGCGCACCGCTGCCCGGCTCGGCCTCACCCTGGGTGCCCGACGTGGAGGCGGTGGTGGACGCCGTGGTGGACGCCCTCACTCGTACGGGTGTGAGCGCGCCCGAGTTGTAGGGGTGTCCGGCGCGGGGGAGCCTTTTTGCCCGCCTGCGGTCGTTATCTTCCGCTACATGCTGCGTAATTCTGGGGGTCACGGCGCTCGGTCGTCGCACCGCGGCGGGCCGGACCCCCGCAGGCTTCGTCTGCTTGCCCTCGTGGGCGTCGTGGCGGCCGCGGTGGCGCTGCCGCTGGCCGTGGCGTCCGCGGGGCAGGTGGGCGATGTGCCGGCGCCACCGGGAGGAGGCGGCCGGAGCGCCGTCACCGCGTCCCCCGACGACGCCAAACTGCCCTCCGTCGCCCCTTCCCGCTCCCCCCTGCTGCTCGGGCTGGGCCTGGCCACCGCCGCCCGCTGCGGGCCCGATCTCTCCTCCCCGGACGGGATCGAGGCGCAGACCTGTGTGCTGACCCAGGGCGAGGACACCTGGGCGCGCACCTACTACCGCAACGCCACCGGCGCGGCCGTGGACACCGTGCTGAGCCTGATGGGGCCGGGCGGCCGGACCGTGGAGACGCGCTGTGCCACGGGCGCCGACGACGAGCCCGCCACCTGCGAGACGCCCCGCGAGCGCACCCGGGGCTCGCTGGACGCCTACACGGCCGTCACCGAGTTCGCCGCGCGCGGGGCCGAGGGGCGGCTGCTGCTGCGCTCGGCGAGCAACTCCGGGAAACCGAACGGGAGTTGACGCTCCGCGGGGCGGTGTACACCGTAGGCGGGCATGGAAAGACCCGGTTGCTGGCGACGGGGGATGCACCAGCAACCGGGCTACTGGAACGGTAACAAGAGATCGGCGGTTCGCAAATTCGATCTCGGCTATTCGGACACCGATTTCCCTGTAGAGGCGGGGAGTTGTGACGGGAGTCACGCGTTCCGGTGCCCTCGCCACGGCTGACCGGTCGGTCAGCCGTGACGAGGGCGCGAGAGTGCCTCAGTTGAGCGTGACCTGCCGGTTGGTCAGTCCGCCGCGCGCCCGGCGCTCGTCGGCCGTGAGCGGCTCCTCGGCGGCGAGGGCGGTGGCGAGCCGCTCGGCGAACTCGGCGGCCGGCTTCTCCACGTCCTCGGCCGTGACGCCGCTCGGCAGGTCCCAGACCGGCACCATGAGGCCGTGAGCACGGAAGGAGCCCACCAGCCGGGTGCCCTCGCCGAGCCCGGCGCGGCCCGCCGCGTGCAGCCGGGCGAGAGCGTCCAGAAGCCGCTCCTCGGGGTACGGCATGACCCAGCGCAGGTGGTTCTTCTCCGGGGTCTCGCACCAGTACGCGGCGTCCACGCCGGACAGCTTCACGGTCGGGATGGCGGCGGCGTTGGCCCGCTCCAGGGACGCGGCCACCTCAGGGGTGGCGTTCTCCGGGTCCGGCACCCAGAACTCGAAGCCGCTGTGCACAACTGGCTCGAACGCGCCTTCCGGGTCGAGCAGGTCTTGCAGGCGCGGACCGTCGGCGGGGGCGCGGCGGCCCACCACCGGAGTGCCGGGCTCGACCGCCAGCGCGCGCTGGAGGGTGTCGGCGAGGTCGCGGCTGATGTCGCCGGAGGGCGTGTCGTTCTGCAGGCCGAGCAGCACCGAGCCGTCGTCGCGGCGCAGTGCGGGCCAGGCCATCGGCAGCACCGTGGCGAGCGTGACCGACGGGACGCCCTCGGGCAGGCCGCCCTTGAGGGGCAGCTCGACCGTCGCGGCCGGCACCAGCTCGCGCAGCGCCACCCAGTCGCCCTCGCCCGGCAGCCCCTCGAACGGGCGCTGCACCAGCTCGGTCACGGCATGTGCGGCGGCCCGGCCGTGGCACGCCTTGTAGCGCCGGCCGCTGCCGCAGGGGCAGGGCTCGCGGGCGCCGACAACCGGGATCTCTCCGTCCGTGATCTGTGGCTTGGCCTTCGTCTGGGGTCGCTTCTTGGCCATCGTGGGGTCTCCCGGTTACGGCTTGTCTCGTACGGGCGGGAGCCTAGCCGTTCGCGCCACGACGGACGGGAACCTGTGGACAACGGACACGCGGGCGGCGCCGACGGGGTGAACGTGTGGACAACTCCCGTGCCCCCGCCCGGCTCAGGCCGGCCGAGGCCTCGTGTCCCCGCCGCGCTCAGTCCAGGTCGTCGAACGCGTCCGCGAAGTCCAGCTCGGCCATGGCCGGAACCGTCGAGGAGGTGACGCGCGTAGCGAAATCGGCGCGGCGGCACCCGGCATCCGGATCGTGCACGTCCTCGTGGACCACGACCCAGACCGTGACCTCGCCCCGGGTCTCGTCCCGGACACCCCAGTCGTCGGCGAGGGCCGTGATGATGTTCAGCCCGCGGCCGCCGTGCGCGGTGACCGACGGGGTCGCCGGAGCCGGGCGGGTCGGGCCGCCGCCGTCCGTCACCTCCACGATGAGCCGCCCGCGCGCGTCCACCCGCCAGGCCGCCCGCACATCGCCGTCCCCGGCCGGAGCGTCGCCCAGGGGCCGCCCGTGTTTGCAGGCATTGCTCAAGAGTTCGGAAAGGATCAGCACGGCATCGTCGATGACCGGTTCTGATACGCCGCCACTGCGCAGCTGCGACCGCATCCGGTGCCTAGCCTTGCCCACGCCCGCAGGGCCATGGGGTACGGCCATGCTCGACGACGTGGGCACCTCCTGTGCCACCACCAACGCCACCCCCGAGACCTCCTTTGCCCCACGCCACGGTGTGGATGCCCCATTGGCCTGTACCGGAAACCGGCCAATCCTCTTCCGGGGACGCATTCGCCATGACCGAACACGGACCGAACGCGCCGGAGCACTCCCTGTGACGGGCCTGTCGTCGTGTGGCTGGATTTCAATGGTGTGGCCGAGAGTGGAGGATGCTCGAGCCCGGCGGCCGGGTCAAGAGGTGAGGACCGGTCCTTACCCGGCTCTTGGGCTCCGCTCTCCCGTGCTCAGCGGCCCAGCTGTCGCAGCACCGCGCGCGGACGGTTGGTGATGAGGGCGTCGACGCCCAGCTCGACACAGAGGTCCACGTCCTCGGGCTCGTTCACGGTCCAGACGTGGACCTGGTGACCGGCGCGTTTCAGCCGCTCCACGTACGCGGGGTGGTTGCGCACGATGCGGATCGAGGGGCCCGCGATCCGTACCCCCGCGGGCAGCCGTCCGTCGCGCAGCCGGGGCGAGACGAACTGCATCAGATAGACCGTCGGCATCGTCGGCGCGGCGGCACACACGCGGTGCAGCGAGCGCGCCGAGAAGCTCATGATCCGTACCGGCGAGGCGGCGGCGGAGGCCGGGGAGTCCAGCCCGAACCGCTTCAGCAGGAGCAGCAGCCGCTCCTCCACCTGCCCCGCCCAGCGCGTGGGGTGCTTGGTCTCGATGGCCAGTTCCACCCGCCGTCCGGCGTCCGCGACCAGCTCCAGCAGTCGCTCCAGGGTGAGGACGGAGGTCTCCTCGCGGTCCTCGGGCCGGTGCTCCCAGTCGGGCTCCTCGTCGCGTCCGCGCCAGGCCTCGCGCGTCTTCCAGGAGCCGAAGTCCAGGGTGGCGAGCTCGGCCAGTTCCAGGGCGGAGACGGCCCCGCGGCCGTTGGAGGTGCGGTTGACCCGCCGGTCGTGGACGCAGACCAGATGGCCGTCGGCGGTCAGTCGTACGTCGCACTCCAGGGCGTCCGCTCCGTCTTCGATGGCCTTCTTGTAAGCGGCCAGGGTGTGTTCGGGTGCGTCCTCGGAGGCCCCCCGGTGGGCGACGACCTGGAGGGGGTGCTGTGGTGCGTGGGTCACCGCGTCATGGTGCCACCGACGCGGGGTACACGGGGCGGCGCAGGCGCATCCGGGCAGCGAACGGGGGCGTGCACCCTGCTGGTTTATATAACTTTTGCCGGAAAAATCCCATATAAAGAATCGCCCTGGACCCACAGCCACCGCTTATGGTGCTCTGACGGCCCGTGGGAAAAACTGACTGCATACAAGCACGACACTGGACCATGCACAGCTGCTTCGCGCCGGACCGACGACAGCGTGAACGAGCGTGACCGAGTGCGACCCAGGACAACAGCCGTGGATCGAGGAGAAGAGCTGTGAGCACCGAGAACGAGGGCAACGCGGTACCCCCGGCGCCGTCCGTACCTCCCGTGCCGGTGGCATCTCCCGCTGCTGACCCGCAGGGCTCCGCGCCCGACGGGAACGCACCGACGGCTCCGCTCCCGCCCGTGCCCCCTGGCACCCCGGATGCGCCCGAGCAGGGCACCGCGCAGGCCCAGCAGGGCCCGTCCGACGGATACCGGCCCCCGGCCGGTCACCCCGGCCCCGCCCCGGACGGCTCCTGGCCGCCCCCGCCCCCGGCCACGCCCTCCTACGGCGACGGCGGCCCCGGCGGCCCGGGCGCCGGCTGGGGCGCGTCGTACCAGCAGCCCGCCCCCAAGCCCCGCAGCGGTCGCGGCGGGCTGGTCGCGGCGGTCCTGGTGGCCGCGCTGGTAGCGGGCGGCCTGGGTGGCGGCCTCGGCTACACCCTGGCCAAGGACAACGACAACCACAGCTCCACCACCGTCTCCGCCTCCGACAGCAGCGCCGCGCAGGTCAAGCGCGCCCCCGGCACGATCGCGGGTGTGGCCGCCAATGCGCTGCCGAGCACGGTCACCATCGAGGCGGAGAGCAGCAACGGCGAGGGCGGCACGGGCACCGGATTCGTCTTCGACAAGCAGGGCCACATCGTCACCAACAACCACGTGGTGGCGGACGCGGTGGACGGCGGCAAGCTCACGGCCACCTTCCCGAACGGGAAGAAGTACAACGCGGAGATCGTCGGCCACGCCCAGGGCTACGACGTCGCCGTCATCAAGCTCAAGGATGCGCCCTCCGACCTCAAGCCGCTCGCCCTCGGCGACTCCGACAAGGTGGCCGTCGGCGACGAGACCATCGCCATCGGCGCCCCCTTCGGCCTGTCCAACACGGTCACCACGGGCATCATCAGCGCCAAGAACCGACCGGTGGCCTCCAGCGACGGCAGCTCCGGCAGCAAGGCGTCCTACATGAGCGCCCTGCAGACCGACGCGTCGATCAACCCCGGCAACTCCGGCGGCCCGCTGCTGGACGCCTCGGGCGCGGTCATCGGCATCAACTCGGCGATCCAGTCCAGCGGAAGCGGCGGATTCGGCTCGGGCCAGTCCGGTTCGGTCGGCCTCGGCTTCGCGATCCCGATCAACCAGGCCAAGTACGTCGCCCAGCAGCTGATCAAGACCGGCAAGCCGGTGTACGCCAAGATCGGCGCGTCCGTCTCCCTGGAGGACTCCACCGGCGGCGCGAAGATCACCGACCAGGGCACGGGCGGCGCCGCCGCGGTCGAGTCGGGCGGCCCGGCCGACAAGGCCGGCCTCAAGCCCGGGGACGTCATCATCAAGCTCGACAACAACGTGATCGACAGCGGACCGACCCTGATCGGCGAGATCTGGACCCACAAGCCCGGCGACAAGGTTGCGATCACCTACCAGCGGGGCGGCCAGGAGCACACGGTGGACCTCACGCTGGCGGCGCGGTCCGGCGACAACTGACGCACCGGCGACACGGAAAAGGGGCGCCTCTCGGGGAGAGGCGCCCCTTCCTTGTGGAGCCTCGTTCCCTGGGGGACCTCGCGGCCGGTCTCCGGCGACACAGACGCCCATGGCGGACAGCACGATCTGCCACTGCGCCACCGGACGGTACGGCGGTCCCGGGGCTCCCGTAGACCGGCCACCGGCCCCGGCGGGCCCAGGAGTTGAACCGTTGTGCCCCCTCCGCATCGACCGGGGCGGGCCCCGTCGGTGGGACCAGTGACGGCCACGCCCCCACGATCCGGCGGCGGGCCGGTAATCTGTACCCGCGCCGCCGGTCTCCGGCGGGATGCGGGGAGGCGTGCCCGAGCGGCCGAAGGGAACGGTCTTGAAAACCGTCGTGGCAGCGATGTCACCGTGGGTTCAAATCCCACCGCCTCCGCACAGGTCGTAAGCCTTGCAGGTCAGAAGGGGTGTCTCTCATGAGAGGCGCCCCTTTTCCCTGCGCGGGGTCATCTGCGGCGAAAACGCGGTTCGCCCGCTCGGCCCCTGACTCTCCCCCTCCGGTGGTGGGGTGATCCGCCCACCTGGCTGACCGCGTGTGTGCCGAACGGGCGCACGTGGCGCGCCGTGCGTGAACGCGGCGTGGTGGCTGTCGAAGCTGGGGCCGCTCCAAGCCCCCCGACGACCCGTCACCAGGAGGTGCGCACCACGATGCGCCGATTCCTCAAGGCCGCAGTCACTGCCCTGGCCGCGGCGGCCTGCCTGACCGCCACCGTCCCCGCCGCCTCCGCGGCCCCCGCGCCGCGGCATGCTGCGGCCGGGACCTCGCCCGCGCCGCCCGCCGCCCCGCTCGGCAGTCTGGGGCTGGTCGACGGAGCCCCGGCCGTGCTCGCCTCGGCCTTGGACCCCGACCGTTCCCCTGCCGGGGCCAACGACTTCACCTGCAAGCCCTCGGCCGCCCACCCCTACCCGGTGGTGCTGATCCACGGCACCTTCGCCAACGCCTTCGCCAACTGGAGCGGGCTCGCCCCGGTGCTGAAGAACGCGGGTTACTGCGTCTTCGCCCTCAACTACGGCGAGGCCAAACCCCACGCCCCGATCAAGGCGGTCGGCCCGATCCCGGCCTCGGCCAAGGAACTGGCCGCCTACGTCGACAAGGTGCTGGCCGCCACGGGCGCCTCGAAGGTCGACCTGGTGGGCCACTCCCAGGGCGGCGGGCTGATGCCCCAGTGGTACCTGCGCTTCGACGGCGGCGCCGCGAAGGTGCACCAGCTGGTGGGCATCAGTCCCAGCAGCCACGGCACCACCGCAAGCGGCCTGATCCATCTCGGCGATGGGCTGCTGGACGTGGCGGGGCACGCAGGCAAGCCGTTCGGCCTGGACAGCCCCGCGGCCAAGGACCAGACGATCGGCTCCCCGGTGATCCAGCAGCTCTACGCCAAGGGCGACACCGAACCCGGTGTCACCTACACCAACATCGTCACCAAAACGGACGTCGTCGTCACCCCGTACACCAACCAGTTCCTCACCGCCGGACCCGGCGCGACCGTGCACAACATCCTGTTGCAGGACGTCTGCCCGCTGGACCTCACCGGTCACGCGGGCGGGGCGTACGACCCGAACGACTACCGGCTGGTGCTGAACGCCCTCGACCCCGCACACACCGAACCGGTGCGCTGCGTACCCATGCCGCTTCCAGTGTGACCCCGCGGCCCGCACCTCACGGCCGGTGTCCCGTCATCCGTGCCGCCGACGCGATCGTCGCCCGGGCCTCGTGTTCGGTCAGGCCGGTGTCGAGGGCCGCCTCGATCAGCGGGGTGAGCAGGGCGGGGCCGAGGCCGTTCTCGTAGGCGCGGCAGGCCGCCCAGAAGAGGCGGGTGTTGCGCTGGCCCTCGTGGGCGGTCAGGACGAACTGGACCAGCCCGCGCCCGTGGTCGCCGGTGGGCGGCGGCCCCGGGCGCGCGGGGCGGGGCGGGGGCAGGAGCAGACGCAGCAGGGCCGGTGGGCAGGCGGCGGGAGCCAGGTGTGCGGTGCCGGGCGCGGCGGCGTACACGCCGTGTTCGGTGCGGGAGCCGGGGCCCACGAGGTAGCCGCCGGCGCCCCGGATGTCGATGCCGGGGGCGAGCCGACCGGCCGAGTTGGGGACGACGACGTCCGGTGGGCCGGTCAGCCACAGGTGGCGGCCGCCGCTCGGGGTGAGGACGACGACCGTCTCGGGGATCGTGAACAGATGCCGCAGGGCCAGTTCGCGCAGGGCGGCCGAGGAGTCCGTGCCGCACTTGGTGTCCAGGTCGACGCCGATCAGGTGGTGCGGGGGCAGCCCGCAGGCGATGCCGTAGCCGGTGGCCCAGGGCGCGGCGGCGAACAGCTCGCGGATGCGCACCGGGTCGGTGGAGGCGTCGTACACGCCGTGGCCGAAGCGGCCGCAGGCGCCGTGACAGGGCGGCCCCTCCGGTTCCGGGTCGTCGCGGTGCGGGGAGCGCAGGGCCGGGAGTTTCGTCCGGGACAGGGGGATGACGGCCAGTCCGCGTTCGGCGGCTGACAGGGCGTGTGCGAGGGCCAGCGTCGTGGCCTGCCGGTCGGTGGTGGCCATGCCTCCATGTTCGTACGTATGTTCGAAAAAGGGAAGAGGGGCCGATGGCGCCGCGCAGGCGGTCTCCGGTGTACGGGTACCGCATCGGCGACCTTGACACCCACCGCTATCTGACGGACAGTCAGAAACCGTCCTGTCAGGTACGCAAGGCCGGGAGGGCCCGCCGTGCACCTCGCCCCCACCGAGCGGCAGCAGCGCCTGCGCGCCGAACTCCGCACCTATTTCGGGGCTTTGATGCCCGAGGGCGGCGAAGTCGCCGACGCCCGCGCCCTGCTGCGCCGCATCGGCGCGGACGGCTGGCTGGGCCTCGGCTGGCCGGTCGAGTACGGCGGTCAGGGTCGGGGCGCGGACGAGCAGTTCGTCTTCTTCGACGAGGCGCACCGGGCCGGCGCCCCCGTCTCCATGGTCACGCTCAACACGGTCGGCCCCACGCTGATGAGGTACGGCAGCGAGCGCCAGAAGGCCCGCTTCCTGCCCCGGATCCTCGCCGGTGACCTGGTCTTCGCGATCGGCTACACCGAGCCCTGCGCCGGCACCGACCTCGCCTCGCTGCGGACCCGGGCCGTACGGGAGGGGGAGGGCTGGCGGATCGACGGGCAGAAGATCTTCACCTCGGGTGCCCAGCACGCCGACTGGATCTGGCTCGCCTGCCGCACCGCCCCTGAGGCGCCCAAGCACCGGGGCATCTCCCTCCTCCTCGTCCCCACCGACGCCCCCGGCTTCTCCTGGACGCCGATCGAGACCGTGGGCGGGCAGACCACCACGGCCACGTACTACGACGGCGTCCGCGTCCCCGCCGAGAACCTGGTCAGTACCGAGAACGACGGCTGGTCGCTGATCACCAGCCAGCTCAACCACGAACGGGTCGCCCTCGCCGCGAGCGGGATGCGGGCCGAGGACTTCCTGGCGGCGGCGCTCACCGCCGCCCGTGCACCCGATCCGGTGAATGGAAGACGCCGGATTGACGAGTCGTGGGTGCGTTTTCGGGCGGCCGAGGCGCACGCCCGGCTGGCGGCAAACCGCCTGCTCAGCTGGCGTTTGGTGGCAGACGTGGGGGCGGGCCAGGTGGCCCCCGGCGAGGCGAGCGGGGTGAAGTTCGCGGGAACGGAATCGGCTGTCGCGACGTATCGCATGTGTCAGGAGATCGCCGGAGAGGCGGGACTGGTCCGCACCGGATCCCCGGGGGTCTTCGGAGACGGCGAGCTGGAGCGGCTGAACAGGGCAGCGCAGATCAACACGTTCGGGGGCGGGGTGAGCGAGGTGCAGCGGGAGATCGTCGCGACGATGCGGCTCGGGATGACCAGGGGGCGGAGGTGAGCGAGCAGGTGGACGAGGTGGGCGCGCGGCTTACGGAGTACGACGGACTGGGAGTGCGGCTGAAGGCGTACGAGGGGCGGCCCGCCGCAGTCACCGGAGCGGGCAAGGACCCGGTGAACGCGCCGATGATCCGGCACTGGTGCGAGGCGATGGGCGACACCAGTCCGGCATACCGCGGGCCCGATGCCATCGCCCCGCCCACCATGCTCCAGGCGTGGACCATGGGCGGCCTCTTGGGCCACGAGGGCCGCACCGGTGCCTACGACGAACTCCTCGGCCTGCTGGACGAGTCGGGATGTACGTCCGTGGTGGCCACCGACTGCGAGCAGGAGTATCTTCGGCCCCTGCGCCCCGGCGACGAGGTCACCTTCGACGCGGTGATCGAGTCGGTCTCCGACCGTAAGACGACCAAGCTGGGCACGGGGTACTTCGTCACGACCCGCATGGACGTACGGGTCGACGGCGAGCCGGCGGGCACCCACCGCTTCCGGATCCTCAAGTACGCCCCGGCGCGCCGGAAACCCCCGAAGCGGCGCCCCCGCCCGGTGGTCAACCGGGACAACGCCGGCTTCTGGGAGGGCGTGGCCGGACACCGGCTCCTCATCCAGCGCTGCACGGGCTGTGGCACCCTGCGCCACCCCTGGCTGCCGGGCTGCAACGCCTGCGGCTGCCTGGACTGGGACACGGTCGAGGCGAGCGGCGCCGGCACGGTCTACTCGCACGTGGTGATGCACCACCCGCCCTTCCCGGCCTTCGAGCCCCCCTACGCGGTCGGCCTGATCGAACTCGCCGAGGGCGTGCGCATGGTGAGCAATGTGGTCGGGGTGCCGTACGACAAGGTGCGCATCGGCCTGCCGGTCCGAGTGGAGTTCCGGACCTACGAGGACGAGGAGGGCGCACTGGTCCTGACGGTCTTCCGGGTCGTCGAAGGGGAGGGATGACATGGACTTCACGCCGACCGAGGCCCAGGCCGAGGCCCGCGACCTGGCCGCGCGGATCTTCGGTGACCTCACCACCCACGAGCGGCTGAAGGCCGCCGGCACCGGCAGCGACCCCGAGCTGTTCAAGGCCCTGTGCGCGGCCGGCCTGGTCGGCGCCGTGGCGGAGCTGGGCCTGCTCGGGCTGGTCCTGCTCCTGGAGGAACAGGGGCGGACGACGGCCCAGGTGCCCTATGCGGCGACGTGCGTGTACGGCCTCCTGGCGGTCACCGCCCACGGCACCCCTGAGCAGCGGGAGCGGCTGCTGCCGGGCATCGAGGACGGCTCGGTGGTGGTGGCCGGGGCGTTCCCGGCGCAAGGCGGCGTACGGGCCTGCGTGCGTGGTGAGCTGACCGGCACCGTCCCCCTCGTCCCCTGGCTCCGGGATGCCACCCACGTCCTGGTCGCCGACACCGACCGCCGGCTGTGGCTGGCCCCGCTCGGCGAGGGCACCGGGATCACCCCGGTGGAGCTGACGGCCCCCTGGTCGGCGGCCCGCCTCACCCTCGACGGGGCACCGGCGGATCACCTGGGCGGTCCGGACGCCTACGCCGATGTCCTCGCCACGGCCCGCACCGCCTTCGCCGGGCTCCAGGCCGGGGTGTGCGCCGGGGCGCTGGCGCGGGCGGTGGCGCACACGAACACCAGGGAGCAGTTCGGGCGGCCGCTCGCCACCCGGCAGGCCGTCCAGCTCCGGGCCGCCGACGCCCACATGGACACCGAGGCGATACGGGTGACGGCGTACGAGGCCGCCTGGTGGCGGGACGCGGGGCTGCCGTACGCCACGCATGCGCTGACCGCCGCCTGGTGGGCCTCCGAGGCGGGGCAGCGGGTCGTCCACACCGGCCAGCATCTGCATGGCGGGGCGGGAGCCGACCTCGACCATCCGGTGCACCGGCACTTCCTGTGGGGGCGGCAGCTGGACGCCTATCTGGGATGCGGGGCCGAAGTGCTCCAGGAACTGGGGGAGTTGATCGCGCATGGCGAGTGAGGAGCGGGCCGAGAGGCCGGCGGTGGGCACCGAGCTGCCGCCGCTGGAGATCCCGGTCACCCGCACGCTGATCGTGGCCGGGGCGATCGCCTCCCGGGACTACCAGGACGTCCACCACGACGCGGAGCTGGCCCGGCAGAAGGGCTCCCCCGATGTCTTCATGAACATCCTGACGACGAACGGCCTGGTCGGCAGGTACATCACGGACCACTTCGGCCCGACGGCGATCCTCCGCAAGGTCGCCATCAGGCTGGGGGCGCCCAACCATCCGGGGGACACGATGGTGCTGACGGGCAGGATCGAGGAGGTCGAGGGCGACACGGCGACGGTGCGGGTGGTCGGGGCCAACGGCATCGGCCGGCATGTGACGGGCACGGTGACCGTCACCCTTCCCGCTCGGGAGGCCGCGTCATGAGCCTGCGCGCGGCCGACACCCTCGGCGGCCGGGCCGCCGTCGTCGGCATCGGAGCCACCGAGTTCTCCAAGGACTCCGGACGCAGTGAGCTGCGGCTGGCGGTGGAGGCGGTGGGGGCCGCGCTGGCGGACGCGGGGCTGACCCCCGGGGATGTGGACGGTCTTGTGACGTTCACGATGGACACCAGCCCGGAGATCACGGTGGCCCAGGCCTGCGGGATGGGCGAGCTGTCCTTCTTCTCCCGCATCCACTACGGCGGCGGGGCGGCCTGTGCGACCGTGCAGCAGGCGGCGCTCGCGGTGGCGACGGGCGTGGCGGAGGTGGTGGTCTGCTACCGGGCCTTCAACGAGCGGTCGGGCCGCAGATTCGGCGCGGGCGTGCAGCACCGGGAGCCCTCGGCGGAGGGCGTGGCGCTCGGCTGGGCGCTGCCGTTCGGGCTGCTCACCCCCGCCTCCTGGGTGGCGATGGCGGCCCAGCGGTACCTGCACACCTACGGGCTGACTCCCGAGGCGTTCGGGCACGTGGCCGTGGTGGACCGCAAGTACGCGGCGACGAACCCGGCGGCCTACTTCCACGGCCGTCCCCTCACCCTCGCCGAACACGCGGCTTCCCGCTGGATCGTGGAGCCGCTCCGGCTGCTGGACTGCTGCCAGGAGACCGACGGCGGCCAGGCCCTGGTGGTGACGTCGGTCGAGCGGGCGCGGGACCTGCCGCAGCCGCCCGCCGTGATCGCGGCGGCCGCCCAGGGCGCCGGCCGGGCGCAGGAGCAGATGACCAGCTTCTACCGGGACGACCTGACCGGCCTGCCGGAGATGGGCGTGGTGGCCCGCCAGCTGTGGCGGACCTCGGGGCTGGGTCCGGCCGACATCGACGTGGGGATCCTGTACGACCACTTCACGCCGTTCGTGCTGATGCAGCTGGAGGAGTTCGGGTTCTGCGCAAAGGGGGAGGCGGCCGGCTTCGTGGCCGGGGAGCGGCTGCCGCTGAACACCCACGGGGGCCAGCTCGGGGAGGCGTATCTGCACGGGATGAACGGGGTGGCGGAAGCGGTACGCCAGATACGGGGCACGGCGGTGAACCAGATACCGGGGGCGGCCCGGACCCTGGTGACGGCCGGCACCGGGGTGCCGACGTCGGGGCTGGTCCTGACGGCCGACGGCTGAGCTCTCAGGGGCGAACCCGTAGAAGCGGTGACCTCGTACTCCACCTTCAGGAGGTGTAGAGCACCCCACCCCTACAACCTGAGGGGGACCCGGCTTCGGGACCTGGGGCCGATCCGCCGGAGCACCCTGCGCTCCTAGCGTGGAGCCATGACCACACCCGTCTGCACCAGCGCCTCGGCCGCCGCCGCACCAGCGCGGCAGACCTACTCGTACCCCTCGTTCGCGTCGTACGTGCGGGCCCGCCAGCCGGTCCTGCTGCGCACCGCGCGCTCGTTGACCGCGAACCCGAGCGATGCCGAGGACCTGCTGCAGACCGCACTCACCAAGACCTACGTGGCCTGGGAGCGGATCGAGGACCACCGGGCGCTGGACGGCTATGTGCGCCGGGCGCTGCTGAACACCCGGACCTCGCAGTGGCGCAAGCGCAGAGTGGACGAGTTCGTCTGCGACGAGCTGCCCGAGCCGGAGCCCGTACCCGGCGAGGGCGACCCGGCCGAGCGGCAGGCGCTGCACGACGCCATGTGGCGGGCGATCGCCAGGCTGCCCGCACGGCAGCGGGCGATGGTCGTCCTCCGGTACTACGAGGACCTCAGCGAGGCCCAGACGGCCGAGGTGCTCGGGGTCTCGGTGGGCACGGTGAAGTCGGCGGTCTCGCGGGCCTTGGGCAAGCTGCGCGAGGATCCCGAGCTGGGGCTTGTGCGCTGAGGCCGGTCCGGCGATCAGGGTCGGAGGAAACGCACGGTGCCTGATCGGCGCCGGGTGAGCGGGGTCATGGGGGTGCCCCCGCGCTTGGGGTCCCCCGCTCGAGCGAAGCCGAGCGTGGGGGAGCGTGCAGCTGCCAGGCGGAGGAGAGTGACGGCAAAGCCGCTGGGGGTGCCCCCGCGCCCTTGAGGCAGTGGGGTCTGACGGCCCCAGTTTTCCTCCCCCTAGTGACATACCGCGCGGTATGTGAGCAGAATCGGCGCTACCTCTACTCCCGCGTAGGCAATGTCGCCCTGGAGGACGCCGTGCTGAGCACCATGCAGGACGTACCGCTGACCGTCACCCGTATCCTCGTGCACGGGGTGCTGGTCCACGGCCGGTCCCAGATCATCACCTGGACCGGGGAGGGCGATCCCCAGCGGCGCAGCTTCGCCGAGGCCGGAGCGCGCGCGGTACAGCTGGCCAACGCCCTCAAGGACGAACTCGGCGTCCGCGGCGACGACCGGGTCGCCACACTGATGTGGAACAACGCCGAGCACGTCGAGGCGTACTTCGCGATCCCGTCCATGGGCGCGGTGCTGCACACGCTCAACCTGCGCCTGCCCGCCGAGCAGCTGGTGTGGATCGTCAACCACGCCGCCGACCGCGTGATCATCGTCAACGGTTCGCTGATCCCGCTGCTCGCCCCGCTGCTGCCCAGGCTGCCGACGGTGGAGCACATCGTCGTCTCCGGCCCCGGCGACCGTTCCCCGCTCGCGGGCGCCACCGCGCGGGTGCACGAGTACGAGGAGCTGATCGCCGGCCGGCCCACCACCTACGACTGGCCCGAGATCGACGAACGCCAGGCCGCCGCGATGTGCTACACGTCCGGCACGACCGGGGACCCCAAGGGCGTGGTGTACAGCCACCGTTCCATCTACCTGCACTCCATGCAGGTGAACATGACCCAGTCGATGGGACTGACGGACCAGGACACCTCGCTGGTCGTGGTCCCCCAGTTCCACGTCAACGCCTGGGGCCTGCCGCACGCCACCTTCATGACCGGCGTCAACCTGCTGATGCCCGACCGCTTCCTGCAGCCCGCCCCGCTCGCCGAGATGATCGAGCGGGAGAAGCCGACGCACGCGGCCGCCGTCCCCACCATCTGGCAGGGCCTGCTCGCCGAACTCACCGCCCGCCCCCGGGACGTCTCCTCCCTCACCCAGGTCACCATCGGCGGCTCGGCCTGCCCGCCCTCCCTGATGGAGGCCTTCGACAAGCTCGGCATGCGGGTCTGCCACGCCTGGGGCATGACGGAGACCTCCCCGCTCGGCACGGTGTCCCGCCCGCCGGCGCACGCGGTCGGCACCGAGGAGGAGTTCGCCTACCGCCTCACCCAGGGCCGCTTCCCGGCCGGCGTCGAGGCCCGTCTCACCGGCCCCGGCGGCGAACGCCTCCCCTGGGACGGCGAGTCGGCGGGCGAGCTGGAGGTGCGCGGCAACTGGATCGCGGGCGCCTACTACAACGGCCCCGGCGCCGAACCGCTGCGCCCCGCCGACAAGTTCAGCGAGGACGGCTGGCTGAAGACCGGCGACGTCGGCACCATCTCCCCCGACGGCTTCCTCACCCTCACCGACCGCGCCAAGGACGTGATCAAGTCCGGCGGCGAGTGGATCTCCTCGGTCGAGCTGGAGAACGCGCTGATGTCCCACCCGGATGTCGCCGAGGCCGCCGTGGTCGCCGTACCCGACGAGAAGTGGGGTGAGCGCCCGCTGGCCACGGTCGTCCTCAGGGACGGCGCGCGTACCGACTTCGAGACTCTGCGCACCTTCCTGGCCGAGGAGGGCCACATCGCCAGGTGGCAGCTCCCCGAGCGCTGGACGGTCGTCGAGTCGGTGCCGAAGACGAGCGTGGGCAAGTTCGACAAGAAGGTGCTGCGCAGGCAGTACGCGGAAGGGGAGCTGGACGTCACCAGCCTCTGACCCCGGCCTCTGACACCAGCCTTTGACCGCCGGGGGGCGGGTGCCGGGGCGGGCACGGCGGCTCTATCGCCGTACCGCCGTGGTCACCCACCCCAGCACCAGCCACACCCCCGCCACCGCGGCGACCCCGCTCCAGCCCCAGTGACTGAAGGCCAGGCCCGCCAGGGTCGAGGCGAGGGCGCCGCCGGTGAAGCCGGCCACGACATAGGCGGTGTTGGCGGTGGCCGGGGCGGAGGTGGTGGTCAGGGCCAGCGTCTGGTTGGCGACGTGGGAGGCGACCAGGGCGGCGTGGATGGCGACGGCGGCCGCGAACAGTGCGATCAGCACCTGCCCGCCGAGCCAGAACAGCGGCACGGACACGGCGGCGAGCAGATACGCGGACCGTACGACCTTCGCCGCGCCGAAGCGGTCGACCAGCCCGCCCGCGAGCGGGGCCACCGCGCTGGCCGTGAGGCCGAAGAGCCCGAACAGACCGGCGGTCGCGGTGGACAGGCCGTACGCCGGGCCGGTCAGCAGCAGGGCCAGCGAGGTCCACAGGGCGCTCCAGGCGCCGAACATCCCGGCCTGCCTGACGCACGCCCGCCACAGGTCCGGCGAGCGGCGGACGAGTCCGGGCAGCGCGGCCAGGCCGGCGAACAGCGGACCGGTACGGCGGCGGTGCTCCCTGGGCAGGGCGCGGGCGGTGGCCAGGCCGAGGATGAGGGTCAGCACGCCGGACCCGGCGAACACCCACCGCCAGCCGAAGGCCTGCCCGGCGAGTCCGCCGACGACCCGGGCCGCGACGATGCCCATGAACAGACCGGCGATGACGGCCGCGACATGGCGGGCGCGCTGGTGGGCGGGGGCGCGCTCGGCGACCAGCGGGACCAGCAGCTGCGGGATGACGGTCGCCGCGGCGGCCACGAAGACGGCGGCGGCGAGGGCGGCGGTGCCGGGCGCGGCCGCGCCGAGCCCCAGGGCGGCCGCCGTGGCCAGGGAGAGCAGGGCGACCAGCGGGCGCTGGTTGACGCGGTCGCCGAGCGGGGCGAAGAAGAGCAGGCCGGCCGCGTAGCCGAACTGGGCGACCGAGGCGATCCAGGTCACGGCCGAGGGGGTGGTGCCGAAGTCGTGGGCGATCAGCGGGAGCAGCGGGGCCGCGAGGTAGATGTTGGCGGCCGTGACGGCGGTGCAGACGGCTATGAGCAGGAGGAAGAACCGGCCGGAGGCGGCGGCCGGCTCCCGGGCGGGGACCCGGACGTCCGGTGTCTGGTGGGTGGTGGTCGCTGACGGCATGAGCGGGAGCACTCCTTGGGGCCGACTCTTGCAACTAACTGGTTGGTTGGGTGTGCCAACAGACTGCACCGCCGCCGAATTCCCTGTCAACCAAATAGTTGGTTACAAGGCGGTACCCTGACCGCATGGCAGCAGTCAGGGACCCCGAGGCCACCAAGGCCCGCATCTTCGACGCGGCGGTCGCCGAGTTCGCCCGGCACGGCATCGCGGGCGCCCGCATCGACCGCATCGCGAGCGAGGCCAAGGCCAACAAGCAGCTGATCTACGCCTACTTCGGCAACAAGGCGGAGCTGTTCACACAGGTCCTGGGCCGGTGCATGGTCGACCTGGCCGCCGCCGTCCCCGTCGACCCGGACGACATCGACGGCTGGGTCGACCGCCTCCTCGACTACCACGCCGCCCACCCCGAACTGCTGCGCCTCCTGTACTGGGAG
Organism: Streptomyces cellostaticus; assembly: GCF_001513965.1. GTDB lineage: Bacteria > Actinomycetota > Actinomycetes > Streptomycetales > Streptomycetaceae > Streptomyces > Streptomyces cellostaticus. The sequence continues at coordinate 226,618 of NZ_KQ948023.1, forward strand.
GGCATCGCCTACGGCAGCGCCGAGCTGCCCGACGAGGCGGCCCGCCAGGACCACTACGCCAGCAAGATCGCCGCGATCGCGGACGGTCAGGCCCGGGGCGTCATCACCGACGCGTTTCCGCCCGGCGACCTGCTGATCCTGCTGGTGGCGCTGACCAACTGGTCCACCGTCGTCCCGCAGATGCGGCGCATCCTCGCGGGTGACGAGGACACCGACCGCGACCGCCTGCGGGCCTCGATCAAGGAGGCGGCCCGCAGGCTGGTCGCCTGCTAGTTGGTCCCGATCCGGGCGAGCAGGTCCACGATCCGGCTCTGCACCTCGCCGCTGGTGGACCGCTCCGCGAGGAACAGCACCGTCTCGCCCGAGGCCAGCCGCGGCAGGTCGGCCTGATCGACGGCGGCGGTGTAGACGACGAGCGGGGTGCGCGTGAGCTGCCCGTTCGCCCGCAGCCAGTCGATGATCCCGGTGAACCCGGCCTGCCGCCGGTGCACCTGCATCAGGTCCATCACCACGAGGTTCGGCCGCAGCTGGCCCGCCAGCGTCACCGCGTCGTCGTCACTGGCGGCCCGCGCCACCTGCATCCCGCGCCGCTCCAGTGTCGCGGTCAGCGCCAGCGCGATCTCCGCGTGCTCCTCGATCAGCAGCACCCGCGGCGGATGCTGCTCGCTGTCGCGCGGCGCCAGCGCCTTCAGGAGTACGGCGGGATCGGCGCCGTACGCCGCCTCCCGCGTCGCCTGCCCGAGCCCCGCCGTGACCAGCACCGGCACCTCGGCCGCGACCGCCGCCTGGCGCAGCGACTGGAGCGCGGTACGGGTGATCGGCCCGGTCAGCGGGTCCACGAACAGCGCGGCGGGGAACGCCGCGATCTGCGCGTCGACCTCCTCGCGGGAGTGCACGATCACCGGCCGGTAGCCGCGGTCGCTCAGCGCCTGCTGGGTCGTCACGTCCGGCGCGGGCCACACCAGCAGCCGCCGCGGGTTGTCCAGCGGCTCCGGGGGCAGCTCGTCGTCCAGCGGCTGCGGCCGCGGGGTGTCCGCGACCTCGACGGCCCCGCCGGGACCGTCCAGCGGCTCGGGTCCCTCGGCCGCGTTCGCGTCCGGGGCGCCTATGGCGTACGAGCGTCCGGCGCCCTCGGTGACCGGGGCGAGCCGCGACTGCCCCGCGAGCGAGGGCTGCGCGGGCGGCTGTTCGGCCGGCGGATGCGGCAGGGCCGCCTGCTCCGGCTGCGACTGCGGCTCCGGGCGCGCGGCCGGGGTGCCCAGCTTGCGCCGGCGGCCGGAACCGCCCGGCGAGTGCGGGGGCGGGGTCGCCGTCGGCTGCTGCACCTGTGCGGCCTGCCGCGAGAACGGCACGCCCTGCCCGAGCGTCCGCACGCTTATGGCCCGCCCCTGAGTGGAGTTCGGGTCGGCCGCGGCCTCGGCGGGCAGGGGCTGAGCCGCCCTCGGCGGCTGGACACCGGGGTGCTCCGGGGGGAGCGGGGTGCCGTTGGCCGGAGTGGCCGGACCGGGCTGCGGTGCCTGCGGCGCAGGGGCCGCCTGAGGGCCGGGGACGCCGGCGCCGGAGGTGCCGTCGGCGTCGGGCCACTGCGGCGGGACCGTCGCCACGGGTGTCCCGGCGGCTGGGACAGGAACGGCCTGCCCTGCCGGCACCTGGCCGGGAGTCTCCTCGGCCGGAAGCGGCTGGGCGGGCTGGGTGGGCTGGGCGGGCTGCGCCGCCGTCGGGGTACCGGCCGCAGGAGTGGTCTGCGCCGCCGCGGTGGGCACGGGCTGTCCGGGAACCGCCTGCGCCGGAACAGGCCGGCCGGGCGGTACCGGTACGCCCTGACCGGCGGTGCCCTGCGCGGGCACGGCGGCGTTGGCCACGGCTGCCTGCTGACCGGGGACGGCCTGAGCCGCGACACCGGGCCGGCCTGCCGGACCCGCCGGTACGGCCACCTGGCCCGGGACCTGAGCCTGCGCGGCCACCGGTGCTGGTGCCAGTGCCGGTGAGGCCTGCGCAGCCTGCGGAACCTGGCCGGGCTGCCCAGGATGTCCGGGAGCGGCCGGTACCGGAGCCGTCTGCGCCCCCTGTGTGCCTTGCGCGCCCTGCGCCGTGTCCGCGGGCTGGGCCACGGCCCGTCGACGGCGACCGGTCGGTGCGTTCGTGGGGTGCGGATGGGGCGGGGTGTGGTCCTCGGCCTGGTCCAGCGGTACGGCGTCGTGCTGACCCTCGTCACCGGGAACCCGCTCGACAGGCACGGCGGCCTGACCGGGCACGGGCACGGGCACCTGACCAGGGCCTTGCGCACCCGGAGCCGTACCGCCCGGAGCCGTGGCGCCCGGCCCCATTTCCACGTCCACGTCCACACCCACGCCCGTCGCCGCTTCCGCGGAGTCGGGCGAACGGTCGGCCTCGGCCGGGGGCAGGGCGAAGACCGTGCGGGCCCCCGCCTCCTGCTGCGCGGCACGCTCCGCCGCGGCGGCCAGTGCACGCCGACGCCGTCCGGTCGGCTGCGCACCCTCGGCCGGAACGGGCTGTGCCGACCCGGTACCGGCCGGGGGCAGCGCGGGCGGCAGGGCGGCCTGCGGCTCGCCGGAGCCGTGCCGGGCGCGGCGTCCCGCGGGCGCGGGGACACCCTGCGGCGGCACGGTGCCGCCGAGCCCGTTGCCCGCGGCGGCGGTCCCCGCGGCGTGCTCGGCCGCGGTCACCACGGCACCCTCGGCTACATCGTCACCGTCACCGGCGTCGCCTTCGGCGGGCCGTCCGCGCCGCCGCCCGGACCCGCCGGACGCGTCCTCCGCGCTCTCGTCCGGGACCGGAGCCGCCTCGACGGCGGCCGCGGCACGCCTGCGGCGCCGGCCGGTCGGCGCGGGCGCCTCCGCCTCACCGTCACCGGACTCGCCGGGAACGTCACTCTCCAGGAAGGCGTCCGTGGAGGGCCGCCGGGCCCGCCGCCGCCCGCCGCCGGGGCCCTGCTCGGCAGGATCGGCGCCGTCGGCGGAGGCGTCCTCGGTGTCCGGCGCCCGGTCGGCGACCGCCCCGGCTCCGCCGCCGAGCGGCACTTCGAGCACGTACGCGCTGCCGCTCATGCCCGGCACGTCGTGCGTCTGCAGCACACCGCCGTGCGCCCGGACGATCCCGCGCACGATCGGCTCGTGGACCGGGTCTCCCCCGGCGTACGGCCCGCGCACCTCGATCCGCGCGACCTCACCGCGCTGCGCGGCCGCGACCACGACGGTGTTGTCCAGGTAACCGCCCGCGGAGACGGGCGCGTTGCCGGTGGCGTCCACGCCCGCCACGTCCGCCACGAGATGCGCGAGCGCGGTGGCGAGCCGCTGCGGGTCGACCTCGGCCTCGATGGGCGGCGCGTGCACGGCGAACTGCACGCGCCCAGGGCCGATCAGCTCGACCGCCCCGTCCACACCGGCGGCGACGACGGCGTCGAGCATCACCTTCGTCCGGGTGATGTCTTCGCCGCCGGAGTCGAGGAGCTGATAGCCGAGGACGTTGTCGATGAGCGTCGTGATCCGGGCATAGCCGGCCGACAGATGGTGCAGCACCTGGTTGGCCTCGGGCCACAGCTGACCGGCGTCGTCCGCGGCCAGGGCGGCCAGCTCGCGCCGCAGCTCGTCCAGGGGGCTGCGCAACGACCGGCCGAGCAGCGTGAGCAGCTGCTCGTGCCGCCCGGCGAGGGCCTCGTACCGGTCCTTCTCCCGCTCGGCGAGCGAGGCGTAGCGCTCCTCGCCGTCCGCCAGCTCCTCCTGGAGCTGCTCGCGCAGCTCGTCGAGTTCGCTGACGTGCTGCTGGCGCAGCGAGGTCAGGTCGGAGGCGTGCTCCTCGGAGAGCCGTTCCAGCTCGTCGGCGTGCGCCTGCTCCAGCGCGGCCTTCTCCTCGACGACGGTGTCGTAGGGCCGCCGGTCGCTGAAGGTCATGACGGCGCCGACGAGCTGGTCGCCGTCGCGCACGGGCGCGGTGGTGAGGTCGACGGAGACCTTCTCGTCCCCCTTGGACCACAGCACCTGCCCGCGCACCCGGTGCTTGCGCCCGGAGCGCAGGGTGTCGGCGAGCGGCGACTCCTCGTACGGGAAGGGGGAGCCGTCGGCGCGGGAGTGCAGCACGAGGGTGTGCAGCTCCTTGCCGCCCAGCTCACCGGCCCGGTACCCCAGTATCTGGGCGGCGGCGGGGTTGACGAGCACGATCCGCCCGTCGGTGTCGGTGCCTACGACACCTTCCGAGGCCGCTCGCAGGATCATCTCGGTCTGCCGCTGGGAACGGGCCAGCTCGGCCTCGGTGTCCACGGTCCCGGACAGGTCACGGACGACGAGCATCAGCAGCTCGTCGCCGGTGTAGCCGTAACCGTCGTACGCCTGCTGCCCGTTCTCCAGGTTCGCGCTCGTGACCTCGACCGGGAACTCCGTCCCGTCCGTCCGCCGCGCGATCATCCGCGTCGGCTTGGTCCGCCCCTGCGGATCCATGTGGTCGGGCCGCCGCATGGACCCCGGGATCAGCTTGGAGTCGAACTGCGGCAGCAGATCGAGCAGCCCGCGCCCGACGAGAGCCGTCCCCGGCGCCTCGAAGGCCTCCAGGGCGATGGTGTTGGCGTTGACGACGGTTCCGTTGGCGTTGACCAGGACCAACGCGTCGGGCAGCGCGTCGAGTATGGCTGCGAGGCGAGCAGCGCCTCGGGATGGCCTGCTGCTCACGAGACGCTTCCTCCCTGTTACCGCACCTTGCCGACCGCTCGGGCCATCTTGCCAACCTGCCCGCAGCGTGTCACGCGAGGGAGTCTAAGGGCTCGGGTCGCGCTCGCGACGCCGGATGAGAGGGAGGTCGCACGAGGAAGTGACGGCGAACATGTGACCGCATCCGTCTGCTGCGCGTCGGCGGCGTTCCGGCTCCGCGAGACCTCCGCCGGACCTTCGCGGGACCTGTACGAAGCCTGTACGAGGCCTGTGACGAGCTCTACGCCGGCGAATCGACACTCGGCAGGGCGGGCACCATCCGGTCCCACCGCCCGATCTCGCATCCGTTGCTGCGGTCGTACGAGGCGTCGACCGGCCGCCCGGCCCAGATGCCGGTGACATGGGCGGTGGCCGGACCGCCGTAGAGCATGGTGCAGGTGCTGTCGGGGGCCACCGGGGCGAAGGTGTCCCGCCCCCACCGCGTGTTCGCGTCGAGCACCCGGCAGGCGCCCGACACGTCCGGGTGATGCCCGGCGCCGGGGTGACAGGACACCTCGTACGTCCCGTCCAGCCCGGAGCCGGCGTGCTGCACGACGAAGGTGAGGTGATCACCGGCCCGGTCCTCGGGCCGTACGGGCGGAGGCGCGGCGGGCGCGGCGGGCGCGGCAGCGGCCGGTACGGCGGCAAGGCCGACCAGGGACGAGACCGAGACGGAGACGGCGGCGAGGGACGAGACCAGGGCGCCGCCCCGCAGGACGACGGACATGACAGAGACCATGCCCTGCCCAACGCCCACGGCCCCCGGACGTTGCGCCACACCGGCATCCGCCGCCTCGCCGGGCGAAGGCCTTTGCCCTGCGGGCCTCGCGCCTAGTACCGTGGGAGCCGATTGGTGACAGCACGCTCGACTGTGTCATCATCTGCACGCACCGTTCGCGCGCTCGCGTGAGTGGTTGTGCTGGAGGCGTCGCCTAGTCCGGTCTATGGCGCCGCACTGCTAATGCGGTTTGGGCCTTAAAGCCCATCGAGGGTTCAAATCCCTCCGCCTCCGCACTTGATCCCGAAGCCCCGGTCCCCAGGACCGGGGCTTCGGTGTTCTTCCCCTTCGTCCCCTCCGGGCCCGATCCACGTTTCCGCAGGTCACAAGGGGTATGCGAATCGGATTTCACATGACGGCGGCAGTCATGTAATGTTCTTCCTGTCGCCGCGAGCGGGCCGGAAGGGCCGGGAGCGGAGAAGAGCAAGAACAAAAGAACAAGCACTCGTAGCTTAACGGATAGAGCATCTGACTACGGATCAGAAGGTTGCAGGTTCGAATCCTGCCGAGTGCACACAGGCCAAAGGCCCCGGAGAGATCCGGGGCCTTTGGCGTTTCATAGGCTCGGTGCGATCCATCGCGCCAGAGAACACCGGCCGCTTTCTGGTCCCCGGTCTGCTGGGCGCGGCGCATGCGGAGCAGGACGCGACAGCTCCATCCTGAGAAACGTCAGCCCCCCCATGCTCGACAGCCTCCAGCGGCGGTCGCCGGTGAGGGGCAGGTGATGGCGATGTGTCCCCCGTGCGCTACCGTGACTCGTTTTTGTCGCGCACCTATGGGGGGTTTGATGCGGCGAACCACAGCGGCCGCGAGTGTCGTCACCGTACTCGTGCCGCTTCTCCTGGCCGGCGCTTCAACGGCGTCGGCCGCAGCCAAAGGATCACTCACCGTCAGGACGCTGGACCGGAGCGGCAAGCCGGTCTACGCCCAGGTGGCGGTCTACAACACGAAGACCTTCGACTTCCGCTACATCGACAGCAACAAGACGACGTCGCTGCCCAACGGCAGCTACGAGCTCGCCACATCCTTCGCCGATGCCGGTGATAGCGGCTCCACCGTCGGCGGCCACAGTGTGACGGTCTCCGGGGCCACGAAGACCACGTTCGACGCCCGGAAGGGCCGCCCGGTCAACGTCTCGCTCAGCCCGAAACCGGGCAGCGGATACGACCACACGGTCAGCGCGTACGTCTGCGCCGCTGACAACAGCCCCGCGACCATGGGTATTTCGGCGGATGCGGGTGACCTGTATGTCATCCCGACGAGCAGCAAGGCGTACGAGCTTTCCTACGGCACCACGTACCGGCCGCAGTCGGCGGACGGCGGGGACTTCTGGCTGGCGTCCGCCACGCACAGGGGCGGTGTGCCGTCCGGGGTGTCCGCGACACTCAAGAGGTCCGGGCTGACCACCCTCAAGGTGTCTGCCCGTTCCGGCCCCGACAGCGGACAGGCGCAGTTCTCGTTCAGCTATCAGTCGACGGGCGGCGACGGCTGCTCGATGTCCACGAACTCGCTCGGGTTCCCACGTGACCTGCCCAACTCCTTCGCCGTCCACCTCCCGCCCGGGCAGTGGAACGTGGGCCAGCAGAGCCGCGACTTCATCTACGACGGGTTCCACACCTACGCCGCCGGCAAGACGACCTCGCTGGCCCTCGGCCACGCGGTCTGGGGGCCCGGCGGGCGGCTGCCCAACACCTGGTACCACCAGCTGTACTTCGGGTCCATCAACCTGTTCGCCGACCCGACCCTTCCGGCGGGCGGGATCCTGGCCGCCGGCAGCGTGAAGCTGACCCACGCGGGCAAGACGCTCTACTCGCACAACTACAGCCGCTCGGAGGACATCGGCGCACATCCGAGGATCCCCGGGGCGGGCTGGTACACGCTCACGGAAACCGGCCGACGCAGTCTGCCGTCCGGTTCACTGTCGACCTCCTCCAGCCTCTCCCTGCACTTCTACGCGGACCCCAGCAAGAACGAGCAGATCCGGGACTACATCACCCGGTTCTGGCCTGAGGCGCTGAACTCCAGGAACCAGGCGGCCCCCGGGTCGACCACGACCGTCGTCCTGGGTATGCAGCGCAACGGCACGGACGACAGCACGGTGCGCCAGCTGTCGGACAGTGTGAAGTCCGTCCGTGCCTGGTACACCACCGACAACGGCACCACCTGGCACGCCGCCACCGCGAAGCTGTCCGGCGGCAAGTGGACCATCGCTGTCCACAACCCGTCCTCCGGTCGTGTGGGCCTGCGCTCGACGGTCACCGACACTCACGGCGACAGCTCGACGACCACGGTGTACAACGCGTACGCCGTCAGCTGAGGGCCGTCGGCCCTGCCGCTGCCGCACTGGCGGCCCGCCTGGGGGATTTTCCCGGACGGGCCGCCGACCGGCGATTGCGATACAGCAGCGGAGTACAGCAACCCCGGCAACCAGAAGGTTGCCGGGCGGCCCCGGTACTGCCGGGATCAGGTTTTCCTGGCCTTCCGCCGGCGCACGGCGGTGCAGCCGGCGACGGCGAGGACTGTCGCGCCGCTGCCGACGACTGCGGCAACGGTGCCGGTGCGGCTGGAGGAACCGGCCGCCTGCTCGCAGTACCGGTCGTGGTCGTCCTTGACCGTGATGGTCAGGTGACCCCGGTTGCCGATCGCTGCGGACTTCTCGTGCTGCCCGGCGATGTCGACCGGGTAGCTTCCCGGCCCGATGTCGCAGCTGATGGTGCCGTAGCCCTCCCCGTAGCTGTTCTTCCGCATCTCCACGGTCACGTCCTTGGTGAACGCCGGAGACTTCACGGTGAAGCTGCCGTTGCCGTCCACGGCCAGGGAGGTCAGGTCGACGTCGGATGTGACCACGACGGGCGCACCCTGCTGAAGGGGGCCGTCTGCGGTGCTGTCGCTGTCGTTTTCGCGGATGCTGATGCTCAGGCCCGGACCGTCCGCCGCCGAGGCTGTGTGAGAGCCCGTGAGGCCGATGAGGGTAGCGGTGAGAGCGGTCGCTGCAGTGCGCAGGTACATCGCGCGTACCTCGCCTTCCTGAGAGGGGGGCAGTCGGCCTTGGGCGGCACGAGCGCTCGCCCTGCGTGTAGGCGCCCGCGGTCATGACAGAGGCGTGGGTCCACAGCTGGTGAGAGGAGAGCATCCGGACTTCCGTTCCCACATTGGAGGGGCTCGCGTCGCGGTGGAGCGAGAGCTCGCCGTCCGACCAGCGGACCATGAGGTCGTCGGTCCACTTGTTGTCGCTGTAGCGTCCGGCGCGAGCCGACCAGGTGGTGGCTGCCGTGCCGACAGCGCCGATTGCCTCATTCCGCCTGGTGAGGAGTGAGCATCGGGGTCCACCGCACCGTCTCGGGTGCCGATGTCGGCCGAGGCCTCGTCTCTTCCGGCCAGCAGCCGTTCGAGCGGGTCCCGCTCCATGCCGTCCACAGCGTCCGACCCCACCCCGTAACAGTTCAAAGGCCCTGTGCAGTGATGCACAGGGCCTTTCGTTTTTGGGCACGGGCCGGGACAAGGGTTGTGCCGACGTTCGTGCCAGGTGCTCAGTCCTCCGGTTCACCCGCCACGATGCCCCTGCGGAACGCGGACCACTCGGCTGAGGTGAAGCGCAGTGCCTCACGGTGGGGGTTCTTGGAGTCGCGCAGTGCGACCGCGCCGCCAGGAAGATGTGCCACCTCGACGCAGTCCCCGTTGGCGAGGCTGTAGGACGATTTCTCCCACCTCACGTGCGCGAGGTCCAGCGCGTACAGATCAGCCTTCTCCATGATGGCCTCCTCGTCTGAGCCGGTTACGCCGCATCACTACCCGGCCCGGACGGCGTCTACCGGCCAATACCTCCGATGACGATCTCGTGGCGGTCGATCGATCCCTCACTGGCGGCTGATCGCCCGTGAGATGCCGGCGGTGACGGTCGTGGCGAGGATCCACCCGGCAGCGATCAGCCCGTAGGCGAGCCATTGTCCGACGCCGCGTGGCGCGAAAGCCTCCTCCTGGCCGAAGGTGATGACGGGGATCAGCAGGTCGAGTGTGTAGAAGACGGCGTTGAACGGTGGTGCCTTTCCCGCTTCGAGCGGTGCGGGGGGATGAGCTGCGAAGGCGACCGCACCGCAGGCGAGGAGAGCCATGAGCCAGAGGCCGGCGCGCAGCGGCCGGTAGCCGTAGCCGACGGTCGCGTCCTGGACGTAACCCCAGGCGCGGATATGCGCAGGGAGCGTGACGCGTCGGTGGCGTTGTCTGGCCAGCAGAACGGTGCGTGCTTCGTCTTCGTGGCCAAGCCGTCGGTAGGCCGTTGCGAGCTGTTCGTACGGCTGCGGGAGGTAGCCGTCGGTGCCGCGCCGGAGCCAGTCGAGCCGTTCGGCGGCCGGTAGGGGGGAGGCCAGAGCGTCGTACGTGGTCTCGGCCAGTCGGAGCTCGGCCGGCCAGGTGTCCGGGGTGTCGTACAGGGTGCCCAGCTGGGCGTTGCGTGCATCGACGGCGCCGTCGATCGGACGCCGGGTGCGCAGATCGGTCTCCCGGGCCTGGACCAGCCGCAGCGACAGGGCGGTGGCGTCGGGATGCGTGAGCGAGGCGTCGCGGAAGCTGAGCTGCGTACCGATGTGACTGCCGTCGAGCTTGATGCCGCCCTCGACCGCGAGGCCCCGGCCGAGGTCGAAATTGCGGGCGACGCGGACATCGACCGCTTCCAGCGCGACGTCGCCGGCGTTGTTCAGCACGGCGCCGCAGAAGCCGATCGCCGCTGAGACCGTGGCACCGGACAGGATGATCCGTCCCTCGGCCCTGAAGCCCGGGTGGAACGTGAAGTCCTCGCTGATCTGGACGTGGTAGGCGTCCAGCGCGTGGCCGCCCGGGTTGCTCAGGAAAGCACCCTCCAGGTCGAACTCGCCGTCGATGGAGCCACCCGATATGCGGAATCCTCCCCGGACAGCCAGGTTGGTGCACAGCGTGTCACCGCCGATGGTCACATGGACTGCGGATATCGCCTCGGCCTCCGGTGCCGTGATCACGGTGTCGCGGAGGTCCAGGTCGCCGTGGATCTGGGCACGGTTCAGTACGAGGGGTCCGGTCAGGTGGCAGCGGGACAGCACCAGCCGGCCGTCGATCTGGGCCGTGTCGGCGGCGAGACCTGGCAGGAAGCTTCCGGGCAGGGCCAACTCGCGGGCTTTGGCGCCCTGTAGGAGCGGTACTTCGTCGAAGTGGCAGTCGGCCAGGACGACCGGCACGGCAATTTCGGCGAATCTCAGATCGAGGCTGCCTGTGATGCGGGCGCCGGTCAGACGCAGTGCCGGGCGGTCGCCCGGGGTGGGATCGGCGCGGGCGCCCAGCAACAGCGCCCCGATGACGTCGGCCCGTATCGCGGATTCTGCCGATGACGTGCCGTCGCGGACATCGACGACAGTGCCCTGCCGGAAGGAGTCCCACAGCTGACGTTCAGCAGCATCGAGTTCATCGACATGCATGATCCACGATCATCCCGGCGGGGATCTCCCGAGGACAAGAGCGCATGGGACGTTGATCGTCAGGTCAGGTCAGGTCTGTCAGGTCAGGTCAGGTCTGGGTGCGTGTGGGACCACCTCGAGGGCGACCGGTCGGCGTTTCACGACGCGGCCCGCGGGGTCATGGGGTAGCCCCCGCCGCGGAGGGGCGGGCTCAGCACTCCTCCCCCGGATCGTTCCTGTTCAGCTTCTCCAGGTACTCGTGGGCCAGGGACGTGGCCCGGGTGAACCAGTCGGTGATGACCGCCAGTTCCTCGGGGGTGTAGTCGGCGAACAGGGCCGTGAGGCGTTTGTAGTGGCCCGCGTACACCGCCTCGACCTGGGTCACGGCGGCCGGTACGGCGGCCACGCGGACGCGGCGGCGGTCGGTGGGGTCGGGGCGGCGGGTGACGTAGCCGGCGCGTTCGAGGCGGTTGAGGATGCCGGTCACCGCGCCCGTGGTCACGTGGGCGCGGGCCGCGAGGTCGCCGGCCGTGAGCAGGTTCTCGCCCGCCTCCAGGACGAAGGCGAAACAGGTGAGGTCGGTGACGTTCAGTCCCAGCCGCCGGGCCAGCTCCTGCTGTCCGATCAGGTGGGCGGCGATGAGGTGGTCCATCGCCGACAGCGCCTGTGCCGGGGTGGCGGGCGGTCGGGGCGTGCCGTCCATCTTTCTAAAATCCCTTAGCTCGTGAGATATTCGGATGGTAAATTTCTTAGTCCGTGAGGGAACCCGGTCTCGTCCCTGGAGGCGGTTTACATGAGTCTGTACGACGAGGGTCACACGATCGCCGGCTGGACCGGCACAGGGATCGCGACCGTCGGCACCGGTGTGGTGGGTGTGGGGGTGTGCACGGTCTCCGCGCCGGCCGTTGTGGGCGGGCTGGTGATCGGGGGCGTGAGCGTCCTGGTCACCTGGGTTCTTCATCTGTCCGGGTGGGGCAAGCCGCCGGGGGTGCGACCGCGGGGGCAGTGGGGGATGCGGGTCCGGGACGCCCAGGCCCGGGAGGGGCATGCGGGGTGCGTCAGCTGCCGGCTGGCGGGACGGGGACGGTCTGCGGTGAGCCCGGCATCGGTGCCCGTGGTGCCGGGTGAGGATCGCGCCGAGTCGATGTCCCTGTCATCCGTCGACTGACCCGCCGCCCGCAGGGGTCTTGTCAGTGGCGCCTTCTACTCTGACGAGTGATGGCACACAGGTGGACATGCTCGGGACTGCGCTGGGCGCCGGACGGCCCCGTGCTGGTGTGGGACGGCGGGCGGCGCAGTGCGCTGCCGTGGGGGAAGCGGGTCGCGTTCGCCGTCGCGGAGGACTCGGCGCGTCGGTGCGTCGGCGCGCGGGGGCACGCCTGTCCACTGCGGGCCGTCGTGCCGGGGCGCAGTACGGGGGCCCGGTGCGAGGAGTGTGCGCGGCTGGACCGGGCGCACTCCGTGGCCGCCGACACCCTCGCCGATGATCCGCGGCCGTACCGCGTCTATCTGGCCTGGTTCGGACCCGGCATGGTCAAGGTCGGCATCACTGCCGTCGAGCGGGGGCCGGCGCGGCTGCTGGAGCAGGGGGCTGTCTGTTTCAGCTGGCTGGGCACCGGTCCGCTGATGGCCGCCCGCCGTACCGAGGAGCTGCTGCGGGCGGCCCTGCGGGTCCCGGACCGGATTCCGTACGCGGAGAAGCGGGCCGTGCGGGCGGCGCTGCCGGAGACGGAGGCCGAGCGGGCCGCCGAAGTGCGGGAGTTGCACGCGCGGGCCGTCGTACTCGACGGGTGGCCCGAGTCGTTGTTCCGGGAGCCGTGTCAACCCGTCGACCATGTTGGGGTTTTCGGGCTCTCTGGCGTATCGGCAGCAGTCGGTGACGTCGTCGAGCTCGTCCCCGGCGGGATCGTGAGCGGTGAGCTCGTCGCGGCCGCCGGGCCCGATCTGCATCTGGCGGTCGCCGGGCGCGGGGTCTTCGTCCTCGACACCCGGCTGATGGCCGGATGGGAGCTGGCCCCGCTGGACCCGGCCGTCGGCGCGTTCACCGTCCCGGTGCGGGAGTTCAGGAGGGAGCGGGGGAGCGAGCAGGACGGGCTGTTCTGACCCAGCCGCTCCGAAGCCCCCGAAGGTCAAGACTTGGATCCCTTGCGGATCCCTTTGGGCAAGGTCCATGGACCCGCACCCCCGCCCGCGGTCATCGTGGTCGACATGAGCGAACAGTCTGTTGCACCTGTCAGTCCCGTTCCCGTTCCCGTTCCCACTCCCACCCCTGCCTTCGAACCGCCTTACTACGCCGTCGTGTTCGCCTCCAACCGCACCGACCGCGACACCGACGGATACACCCACACCGCCCACCGCCTCTCCGACCTCGTGCGGGGCATCCCCGGATTCCTCGGCGAGGACTCCGCCCACACCCCCGGCGGACTCGCCATCTCCGTCGCCTACTTCCGGGATCTCGCCGGGATCGAGGCGTGGCGCCGGGACCCCGAGCACCTCGCGGCCAAGCAGCGCGGGCGCGAGCGGTGGTACGAGCAGTACGTGATCCACATCGCCCGGGTCGAGCACAGTCACGGGTTCACGCGTACGTGAGCGCTTCCCAGGCGTTCCCTGAGAAGCACCTGTGTGTTTCTCAGGAAAATCACAGACACGTGAAAGCGTGTTCTCAGAGGCCCCCGACAAGGTGTCCACCATGACCACGACCTCGCCCCAGGGGCGCACCGAACTGCTGAGGCCGGACGGGAGCCCCGTCCGAGTGCTTGTGGTGGACGACGAACTGTCGATCACCGAACTGCTGAGCATGGCTCTTCGTTACGAGGGCTGGCAGATCAGGAGTGCGGGGGACGGGCAGGGCGCCATGCAGACCGCCCGCGAGTTCCGGCCCGACGCCGTCGTCCTGGACATGATGCTGCCCGACATGGACGGGCTGACCGTCCTCGGCCGGCTGCGCCGCGAACTGCCGGACGTGCCTGTCCTCTTCCTCACCGCCAAGGACGCCGTCGAGGACCGTATCGCCGGGCTCACCGCCGGTGGCGACGACTACGTCACCAAGCCGTTCAGCCTGGAGGAGGTCGTGGCGCGGCTGCGGGGGCTCATCCGGCGCTCCGGGGCCGCCGACCGGCGCTCCGACTCCGTGCTCGTCGTCGGGGATCTGACCCTGGACGAGGACAGCCACGAGGTCTCGCGGGCGGGGGAGTCCATCCACCTCACCGCGACCGAGTTCGAGCTGCTGCGCTTCCTGATGCGCAATCCGCGGCGCGTGCTCAGCAAGGCGCAGATCCTGGACCGGGTGTGGTCGTACGACTTCGGCGGGCAGGCCAATGTGGTCGAGCTCTACATCTCGTACCTGCGGCGGAAGATCGACGCCGGGCGGGAGCCCATGATCCACACCCGGCGTGGGGCGGGTTACCTGATCAAGCCCGCCGTGTCATGAGCGGGCGACGACGGCCGCGTCCGCAGACGCGACGAGCGGGGCAGCCGCGCACCCTGCGGACCCGGCTCGTCGTCGCGTCCATGGTGCTGATCGCGGTGGTGTGCGCCGTGATCGGCACTGTGACCACGCTTGCGCTCCGGAGCCACCTGTACGGGCAGCTCGACAGTCAGCTGGACGAGGTCGGCAAGCGCGCCTCCGGCATGTTCGGCCCGCCCGGCCAGGGCAAGGACGGCAACGGAATACCCGGTGGCGGGCGGGACGGCAGGGCGACCGATCTCACCCAGTTCGTCACCCGGGGCCCGCAGCCGCAGTACAACACGGTCGTGGCCAAGGTCGAGAACGGCGAGACCACCGAGGGCAAGGTCGGCCACAAGTCCAAGGACACCTTGGACATGAGCGCCCAGCCGCTCGGCAAGGCCCAGCTCGCGGCACTCGGCACCGTCGCCAAGGACCGCACGCAGCACACCGTCGACGTTCCCGGCCTGGGCAGTTACCGCGCGGAGTACGTCTTTGGACCCAACGGCAGCTACTACGTCGCCATCCCGACCAAGGAAGCCGACGGCAACATCAACGCCCTGATCCTCATCGAGGTCAGCGTCACCGTCGCCGGGCTGGTCGCCGCCGGTATCGCCGGGTACGTGCTCGTCGGGCTGGCCACCCGCCCCCTGCGCAAGGTCGCCGCCACCGCCACCCGGGTCTCCGAACTCCCCCTGCACACCGGCGAGGTGAACCTCAGCGAGCGCGTGCCGGAGTCCGAGTGCGACCCGCACACCGAGGTCGGCCAGGTGGGCTCCGCGCTCAACCGCATGCTCGACCATGTGCACGGCGCCCTGCACGCCCGGCAGCAGAGCGAGATGCGGGTACGGCAGTTCGTCGCCGACGCCAGCCATGAGCTGAGGACGCCCCTCGCTTCCATCCGCGGGTACGCAGAGCTGACGCGGCGCGGCAGGGAGCAGGTCGGGCCCGACACCCGGCATGCCCTCGGGCGTATCGAGTCCGAGGCGGGGCGGATGACCTTCCTGGTCGAGGATCTCCTCCTCCTCGCCCGTCTCGACGCCGGGCGGCCGCTGCAGTTCGAGCAGACCGACCTGATCCCGCTCGTCGTGGACACCATCAGCGACGCCCGTGCGGCCGGCATGGACCACAACTGGCGGCTCGACCTGCCCGATGAACCGGCCCAGGTGTCGGCGGACGCGGCACGGTTGCAGCAGGTGCTGGTCAACCTGCTCGGCAACGCCCGCAACCACACCCCACCCGGTACGACCGTCACCGCGCGGGTGCAGCGGCGCGGGCCCTGGATGTGCATCGACGTCGAGGACAACGGCCAGGGGATTCCGGCGGACCTGCTGCCGCATGTCTTCGAGCGGTTCGCGCGCGGGGACTCCGCGCGCTCGCGCGCCACCGGGTCGACCGGGCTCGGGCTCGCCATCGTGCAGGCCGTCGCGGCCGCGCACGGCGGTGCCGTGACCGTGGACAGCGTTCCGGGCCGCACGGCGTTCACCGTGCATCTGCCCGCGCTCGGCCCGGCCGTGCCGCAGCCCGCGGACGAAACCAACGGGCAGTCGCACTCACAGGCACAGCACAGTGCCACCACATGGGTGCAACAGGGCGCTTGACGAGAGTCGGTTCATGCGAACCGACTCTTCTCCCGGCACCCTGCCGGCGCGGGAGCACCTCCCGGCCGGAGACGCCGGTACGCCTGTCCTGGACGTAGTGATCCCCGTCTACAACGAGGAGAAGGACCTCGAGCCGTGCGTGCTCAGACTGCACGAGCACCTCACGCGCACCTTCCCGTACGCCTTCCGCATCACGATCGCGGACAACGCGTCGACGGACACCACCGCGCAGGTGGCGGCGGGGCTCGAGGAGGAGATCCCCGAGGTCGCCAACTTCCGTCTGGAGCAGAAGGGCCGCGGCCGGGCCCTGCGGACGGTGTGGTCCGCGTCCGACGCGCCGATCCTCGCCTACATGGACGTCGATCTGTCCACCGACCTCAACGCCCTGCTGCCGCTGGTGGCGCCGCTGATCTCGGGCCACTCGGACCTGGCGATCGGCTCCCGGCTCGCCCGCAGCTCCCGGGTCGTGCGCGGCCCCAAGCGGGAGTTCATCAGCCGGGCCTACAACCTGATCCTGCGCGGCTCGCTGCAGGCCCGCTTCTCGGACGCGCAGTGCGGCTTCAAGGCCATCCGACGGGATGTCGCGCAGGTGCTGCTGCCCCTGGTGGAGGACACCGGCTGGTTCTTCGACACCGAGATGCTGGTGCTCGCCGAACGGGCGGGGCTCAGGATCCACGAGGTGCCGGTCGACTGGGTCGACGACCCGGACTCGACCGTGCACATCGTGAAGACCGCGACCGACGACCTCAAGGGCGTGTGGCGCATCGGCAAGGCCCTGACCACCGGTTCGCTGCCGCTGGACCGGCTCACCCGGCCCTTCGGCGACGACCCGCGCGACCGCGAGATCCAGGACGTGCCCAAGGGGCTGGCCCGGCAGCTCGTCGGGTTCTGCGTGGTCGGCGGCCTCTCCACCCTCTTCTACCTCCTCCTCTACAGCGTCTTCCGGCAGTTCTCCGGCTCGCAGGCCGCCAACGCGCTCGCCCTGCTCGTCTCGGCGGTCGCCAACACGGCCGCCAACCGCCGGCTCACCTTCGGGGTGCGCGGCCGGGGCGGTGCCGTACGGCACCAGGCGCAGGGCCTGGTCGTGTTCGGCATCGGACTCGCCCTGACCAGCGGCTCCCTGGCCGCCCTGAACGCGGCCACCGGCAACCCGGCGCACTCCACCGAGCTGGCGGTGCTCATCGCCGCCAACCTCGCGGCGACCGTCCTGCGCTTCCTGCTCTTCCGCGCCTGGGTGTTCTCGGACCGCCGGGAGTCCGGCCAGGAATCGACGGTGGTCGCGGCCCACGCCCCGGCGCACCACCCGTCCTCGCCCACCTACCGCACGACGGCTCCGTACGCACCGCTCCCGCAGCGCCCGGTGCCGTACCAGCAGCCGTACCAGACCACTCAGGTCCGCGCCGGTGAAGCCGCGGACGGCAGCTGGAGGGACGCCACCATGCGACTGCAGCCGGTGCGCCCTCATGACACCGATCCGGGGGACCCCCGATGACCACCCACTACGACCAGCCGGCCCAGCAGGACAGCCCCGCCGCCTGGGGTCCGCCGCCCACGGCTGCTCCGCGGGCCCCCGAGTCCGGTGAGCCCGGGCAGCCCCTCGTGGGCAGAGTGTGGCGCGGCCGTCCCGAGGACCCGCGCTGGGTGCGCCCGGCCTTCCTCGGCCTGCTGGCCGCCACCCTCCTCACCTACCTGTACAACCTGAGCGCCTCCGGCTACGCCAACTCCTTCTACTCGGCGGCCGTCCAGGCGGGCAGCACGTCCTGGAAGGCGTTCTTCTTCGGCTCGCTGGACGGCGGCAACGCCATCACCGTCGACAAGCCCTCGGCCTTCATGTGGCCGATGGAACTGTCGGTCAGGATCTTCGGCCTGAACTCGTGGGCGATCCTCACCCCCGAAGTCCTGATGGGCGTCGGCACCGTGGCGGTCGTGTACGCGGGGGTACGGCGCCGGTTCAGTCCCGCGGCCGGTCTGATCGCGGGTGCGGTGCTCGCGTTCACCCCCGTCGCGGCACTGATGTTCCGGTTCAACAACCCGGACGCGCTGCTGGCCCTGCTGATGGCGCTGGCCTGCTACTTCGTCGTGCGTGCCGTGGAGGACGGGCGGACGAGGTGGCTGGTGTGGGCGGGCGCCGCGATCGGCTTCGCGTTTCTCGCCAAGACGCTGCAGGCGTTCCTGATCCTGCCGCCGCTGGCCATCGTCTACGCCGTCTGCGGTCCGGTGCGGCTGCGGAAGCGGCTGGTGCAGCTGGGCCTGGCCACCGTCGCGCTCGTCGTGGCCGGCGGCTGGTGGGTCGCGATCGTCGAGCTGTGGCCGGCCTCCTCCCGCCCCTACATCGGCGGCTCGCAGAACAACAGCTTCCTGGAGCTGACCTTCGGCTACAACGGCCTCGGCCGGATCAACGGCGACGAGACCGGCAGCGTCGGCGGCGGTGGCGGTGCGGGCGGCTCCGGCCGCTGGGGCGCCACCGGCTGGGACCGGATGTTCAACTCCGAGATCGGCAGCCAGATCTCCTGGCTGCTCCCGGCCGCGCTGATCCTGCTGGTCGCGGGCCTGTGGGCGACCCGCAAGGCAGGGCGTACGTCCGCGACGCGCGCCTCGTTCCTGGTGTGGGGCGGCTCGCTGCTGATCACCATGGTGGTGTTCAGCTACATGGCGGGCATCTTCCACCAGTACTACACGGTGGCCCTCGCCCCCTACATCGCGGCCGTCACCGGCATGGGCGCCGGACTGCTGTGGGAGAAGCGCAAGGAGACCTGGGCGTCGCTCACGCTCGGCGCCGCCGTGGTGGCCGCGGCCGTCTGGGGCTACGTGCTCCTCAACCGCACCTCCAGCTATCTGCCCTGGCTGAAGTGGCTGGTCCTGATCGGCGGTCTCGCGGCCGCGTTCGGCCTGGTCTTCGCGGGCCGCATCTCGCGTCAGCTCGCTCTCGGTGCGGCTGCGGTGGGCCTGCTGGCCGCGCTGGCCGGTCCGACGGCGTACACCCTCAGCACGGTGGACTCCGCACACACCGGCTCCATCCCGACGGCCGGCCCGGCGGGCGCGAGCATGATGGGCTTCGGCGGCGGCCGTCCGGGCGGCGGCAACGGCGGCGGCATGCGCGGCGGCTTCGGCGGCGGAATGCCGGGCCAGGGCCAGCAGAACCAGCAGGGTCAGGGCTTCCCGGGTGGGGGCATGCCCGGCCAGAACGGCAACGGCCAGGGGCAGGGGCAGGGGCAGGGGCAGGGGCAGAACCGGCAGAACGGCAACGGCTTCCCCGGTGGCGGTCAGATGGGTGAAGGCGGCCGTATGGGCGGCGGCGGTGGCGCCGGCGGCCTGCTGAACGGCGCGAACGTCAGCTCCGCGGCCAAGAAGCTGCTGGAGACGGACGCGGGCCAGTACACCTGGGTCGCCGCGTCCGTCGGTTCCCAGAACGCCGCGAGCTACCAGCTGGCCACCGGTGACCCCGTGATGGCGATCGGCGGCTTCAACGGCACCGACCCGTCCCCGACGCCGGCCCAGTTCAAGAAGTACGTGGCGGACGGAAAGATCCACTACTTCATCGCGAGCGGCGGCATGGGCGGTGGCATGGGAGGCAGCAGCAGCGGTACGTCGTCCCAGATCACCTCGTGGGTCGAGAGCAACTTCAAGAAGGTGACGGTCGGTTCGGCCACGTTCTACGACCTGACGCAAAGCAGCTGACTCAAAGTAGCTGACGAAAAACCTGCTGTACACCGTATAGCGACGGCTATACGGTGTACAGCATGCCCACTACCCAAGGCCATCCCCAGCGCTGGCTGATCCTCGGCGTCATCTGTCTCGCCCAGCTCACCGTGCTGCTCGACAACACCGTCCTGAACGTCGCCATCCCCTCGCTCACCCGCGAGCTGCACGCGACCACCTCCGACATCCAGTGGATGATCAACGCCTACTCCCTGGTGCAGTCCGGCCTGCTGCTCACCGTGGGCAGCGCCGCCGACCGCTACGGCCGCAAGAAGATGCTGATCGCGGGACTCGCTCTGTTCGGCACCGGTTCCCTGGTGGCCGGACTCGCCCACTCCACCGGCCAGTTGATCGCCGCCCGGGCCGGCATGGGCATCGGCGGCGCCATACTGATGACCACCACGCTCGCCGTGGTGATGCAGATCTTCACCCCCGAGGAGCAGCCGAAGGCGATCGGCATCTGGAGCGCGGTCAGCGCGCTCGGCTTCGCGGTCGGCCCGCTCATCGGCGGCTTCATGCTGAACCACTTCTGGTGGGGCGCGATCTTCCTGATCAACATCCCGGTCGCGGTGCTGGGCGTGGTCGCGGTGGCGGCCCTCGTACCCGAGTCGAAGAGCCCTCGCGGCGGCCGCCCGGACCTGCTCGGTGCGCTGCTGTCGACCATCGGCATGGCCTCGCTCGTCTTCGCGATCATCTCCGGTCCGGGCCATGGCTGGACCTCTCCGCGGGTGCTCGTCACGGCGGCTTTTGCGATCATGGTGCTCGCGTCGTTCGTGTACTGGGAGAGCCGGAGCGACGAGCCGATGCTCGACCTCCACTTCTTCCGGGACCGCAGGTTCACCGGCGCGGTCGCCGGGGTGGTGCTCCTCACCTTCGGCATGGGCGGGGCGTTGTTCCTGCTGACCCAGCACCTGCAGTTCGTGCTCGGGTACGGGCCGCTGGAGGCCGGGCTGCGGATCGCTCCGCTGGCGCTGACGGTCGTGGTGCTCAACTTCTCCGGAGTGGCGGCGAAGTGGTCGACCCGGATGGGGACGCCGGTCTCGATCGCGTTCGGGATGGTGCTGATGTCGTTGGGGCTGGTGTCGATCGCCGAGTTCGCCTCCGGCGGTTACGCGGGGACTCTGGTCGGGCTGTTGCTGATCGGGGCGGGCACCGCTGTCTCCAACCCGGCCATGGCGCAAGCGATCATGACTGCGATCCCTCCGGAGAAGGCGGGCGTGGGGGCCGGGATCAACGGCACCCTTGCCGAGTTCGGGAACGGACTCGGGGTTGCCGTTCTGGGTGCTGTGCTGAGCTCTTCCGTCGCCTCCGGGGAGTCGTTGTCCGCCGGGCTGGGGACCGGGCAGTTGGTGGGGGCCGTTTCTGTGCTGGTGGGGGGACTGCTGGCAGCTGCGCTGTTGCGACGGGCGGAGCGGACGGTCGCCTCATAGCCCGGGGGGACGGGTATTCGGGCGGCTGCGGGTCGGTTGTGGCTGGTCGCGCCCACGCGGCGGAGCCGCACAGCAACACGGCCCCGCGCCCTTTCGACGCCTAGCATCTTTGGACAGTGGCCGTGGATTTCGAGAAAGGTGCGTCGATGGCGAAGGCGGATGTGCGGTCGGCGCGGGACAGTGTGTGGCTGGAGACGAAGGCGCGGCGGGGTGGCCGTAGTGGGCAGCCGTCGGGGCTGGACCGGGAGCGGATCACCGCGGTGAGCGTGCGGCTGCTGGATGCCGAGGGGCTGGCGAAGTTCTCCATGCGGCGGCTGGCCGGCGAGCTGAACGTCACCGCGATGTCCCTGTACTGGTACGTCGACACCAAGGACGACCTGCTCGAACTCGCCCTGGACGCGGTCTACGGCGAGCTGCGGCTGCCCGACCCGGAGTCCGACGGCGAGGACTGGCGCGACGAGCTGCGCAGCCTGGCCACCGAGTACCGGCTGCTCCTGGTCGGCCACCCCTGGCTGTCGCCGCTCGCCGGGCGGTTCCTCAACATCGGACCCAACGCGCTCGCCTTCTCGCGGTGCGTGCAGCAGGTCGTCCGCCGCTCAGGGCTGCCCGCCCACTGCATCACGGGCGCCATCTCCGCCGTCTTCCAGTTCGTCTACGGCTACGGCACCCTCCAGGGCCATTTCGCCGAGCGGGTCGCAGCCGTCGGCATGACCCCGGACGAGTTCTTCCGCACCGTCATGAGCGCGGTGGCCGAGGCCCCGCAGACCGCCGACGTCGTCGAGGAGACCAAGGACATCATCGCGGCCCGCGGCGGCGACACGGTCCAGGAGATGATCGACCGGGACTTCGGCTTCGCCCTGGACCTGCTGGTGGCCGGGATCGAGGCGATGGTCGAGCGCGGCTGACTACTCCCCGGCCACCAGCCGCGCCGGAAAGCCGCCGGTGGCCACCGGCCCCCGGCGCTCCGGTGTCACCCGGATGATCGACTTGCCCTGCTTGAGCATCGCTTCCCGGGCCCCTTTTGTCTGTGTCTCTCGCACTGCTTCGCAGGCTTCGAGGCGCTGCGCCGGACTCCGTCCGTCGGCTCTCCTGAGCGTGGGTGTTGATCAGTCCTGCGGGGCCAGCCTTGCCGGGAAGCCGCCGGTGGCCACCGGCCCCCAGCGCTCCGGTGTCACCCGGATGATCGACTTGCCCTGCTTGAGCATCGCTTCCCGGTACTCGTCCCAGTCGGGGTGCTCACCGGCGATGTTGCGGTAGTACTCCACCAGGGGTTCGACGGAGTCGGGGCTGTCGATCACCTCGGCGGTGCCGTCGATCTGGACCCAGGGGCCGTTCCACTCGTCGCTCAGGACGATCAGGCTGACCCGCGGGTCCCGCTTGGCGTTGCGGGTCTTGGCGCGCTCGGGGTAGGTGGAGACCACGATCCGGCCCGAGTCGTCCACCCCGCAGGTCAGCGGGGAGCCCTGGGGGCTGCCGTCGGCCCGGCGGGTGAGCAGGATGGCGCGGTGGCGGGGGCGCACGAAGTCCAGCAGGTCGGCCGGCGATACACGGGTGTTCGTCGCGATGTTCGGTGCCATGGGCGCAGCCTAGAGCGAGTACGGCCCGGTCAGCCTGACCCTGTTGGGCACAGGCTGGTGTCAGGCGGCGGGCAGTGCGTCGCCCTGGACCGCCTGGATGTCCAGCTCGACCCTGAGGGTGGTGCCGATGGCGGCGATGCCCGCCTGGAGGACCTGGTTGTAGTTCATCGCGAAGTCCTCGCGGTGCAGTTCGGTGGTGGCGCGGAACGCGGCGCGAGTGCCGCCCCACGGGTCGGCGCCGGTGCCGAGGTAGGCCAGGTCCAGGTCGACCGGCCGGGCGACCCCGTGCATCGCCAGCTCGCCGTGGACCGTCCAGCGGTCCGGGCCGGCCTGGGTCAGGCCGGTCGAGCGGAAGGTGATCTCCGGGTGCCGCTCGACGTCCAGGAAGTCCGCGGAGCGCAGGTGCGTGTCGCGCATCCCGTTGCCGGTGTCGACCGAGGCGGCCCGGATCACCGCCTCCACGCGGGACTTGGTGACATCGTCCGGGGCGATCTCGATGCTGCCGCCGAACTCCGCGAACCGGCCGTGCACGCTGGAGATCCCCAGGTGCTGGGCGACGGCGGCGACGGAGGAGTGCACCGGGTCGATGGTCCAGGGGCCGGGCGGCGGCAGTTCGGAGCCGCCCTGCCGGGCCAGCGTCACCGTGCCGACCTCGGCCCGCCCGCTCGCGGTGACGATCGCGCTGGAGGCGGCGGGCGCGTACCCGACGGCTGTCACGATCACCGTGTACGCCCCCGGCGCCAGCTCGGTGGCGTCCCGTACGGCCCCTTCGGCGTCCGCCTCGGCGCGCAGCACCTGGCTGCCGGTCGTGTCGGTCACCGTGACGACCGCGTGCGACACGGCCCATCCGTCCCGGGTACGGATCTTCGCGGTCAGTCCCATCCCGTTTTCTCCTTGCAAAAGCTCAAAAAATGGTCGTAAAGAATCCGGCCCGTGGTACGCGCACGAAGCCGGCGCGCACCACGGGCCGTGGGTCGGACTACTCGCCGGGGTGGGCGAGTTCGATGTCGTGGCCGTCGGCTCCGGGGCCGGAGACGGTCAACGCGGTGGCCACCGGCGGGTAGCCCGTCGCGATGACCGTGTAGTCGCCGCCGTCCAGGTCGGTGAAGGCGTACGCCCCGTCCGAACCGGTGGTGGCCGTGCCGACCACGTTGCCCGCCGCGTCCACGAGGGTCACGCGGGCGTCGGCCAGCGGGCCGTGCGGGGCCCGTACGACACCCTGGAGCTGGGCTCCGGCGTCGAGGTCGACCTCGATCCGGGTGACGCCGGTGGCGCCGATCTCGACCGGCAGGGCGCGCGGGCGGTACCCGGCCGCGTTCACCGCGACGGTCACCACACCCGGTACCAGCTCGGTGAAGGCGAACTCGCCCTGCTCACCGGTGGCGGCGGTGGCCAGCAGGTCCCCGCGCACATCGGTGACGATCACCATCGCGTCCTTGACCGGCAGCGCGCTCCCGATCGCCCGGACCACACCGGTCAGCCCGCTGGTGCCGCTGAGCAGGATGTCGTACGACAGCGGCTCCTGGCCCACCACGATCGTGGCGGCCTGCGGCTGGTAGCCGTCGGCGGAGGCGATCAGCACGTACGAACCCGTGCCCGGGGCGTCCAGCGCGTAGGAACCGTCGGCCTGCGCGACCGAGCGGCCCAGCTGGCGGCCGGCCAGGGAGATCAGGGTGACCGCGGCCTGCGGGACCGGGGCGCTCTCGGCGCCGCGGACGAAGCCGTGCACCGGGGTGCCGCCGCCGTTGCCCGTGCCGGGCTCGGTGACCGTGGCGAGTGCCGTCAGCTGCTGGACGGCGGTGGCGGTGGCCGGTGCCGCGGGGGAGGCGTCCGCCGAGACGACGGGCTGGGCCCAGCTGGGCACCTTCTCCTGGGCGGGTTCCTGCACGGACTTCTCCACGGTGTGCTCCACGGGGGCGGCGGCCGGGGCGGCTGCGGGGGTCTCGCCGTCGGCTGCCTGGGCGAGCGCGCCCAGGGTCTTCAGCGGGACCTCCTTGATGAACAGCGTGATCAGGAAGGCGACGGCGGCGAGGCAGCCGGCGATGAAGAAGACATCGCCGATGCCGTGGCCGTAGGCGCTCTCCAGGAGCGTGCGCAGCGGCGCCGGGAGCTTGTCCATGTCCGGGATGGTGTCGGTGGAGCCCGAGCCGGACAGGGCCGCGGCGTACTTGGGGTTCAGGGCGGAGATGCCGTCCTGGACGTAGTGGGTGATCCGGTGGGACATCACCGCGCCCAGCGCGGAGACGCCGACCGCACCGCCGAGGGAACGGAAGAAGGTGACCGTGGAGCTGGCCGAGCCGAGGTCGGAGGGCGCCACCTGGTTCTGCGTGGCGAGGACCAGGTTCTGCATCATCATGCCGATGCCGAGACCCAGCAGAGCCATGAAGATGGCCATCTTCCAGTAGTCGGTGTCGTACCGGATGCCGCCGAGCAGCAGCAGCCCGGCCGTCACCAGCACACCACCGCTGACCAGCCATGCCTTCCAGCGGCCGGTGCGGGTGATGAACTGACCCGAGACGGTCGAGGAGACGAACAGACCGCCGATCATCGGGATGGTCATGACGCCGGACATCGTCGGGGACTTGTCGCGGGCCAGCTGGAAGTACTGGCTGAAGAACACGGTGCCGGTGAACATCGCGACACCGACGAACAGCGAGGCGAGGGAGGCCAGGGTGATGGTGCGGTTGCGGAACAGGCGCAGCGGGATGATCGGCTCGCTGGCCTTCGCCTCGACGAGGACGAACAGCGCGCCGAGGACGATCGAGCCCGCGACCATCGTGTAGGTCTGCCAGGACAGCCAGTCGTACTTGTCACCGGCGAAGGTGACCCAGATCAGCAGCAGCGAGACGGCGGCGGAGATGAGGAAGGCACCGCCCCAGTCGACCTTCACGTCCCGCTTCACGACCGGCAGGTGCAGGGTCTTCTGCAGCACGATCAGCGCGATGATCGCGAAGGGGACACCGACGTAGAAGCACCAGCGCCAGCCCAGCCAGGACGTGTCGGTGATGACACCGCCGAGCAGCGGGCCGCCGACGGTGGCGACGGCGAACGTGGCGCCCAGGTAGCCGGAGTAGCGGCCGCGCTCCCGCGGGGAGATCATCGCGGCCATGACGATCTGCGCCAGGGCGGACAGACCGCCGACGCCGATGCCCTGGACGACACGGCAGGCGATCAGCATGCCGGCGTTCTGCGACAGACCGGCGGCCATCGAGCCGAGGACGTAGATGACCAGGGCTATCTGGACGAGCGCCTTCTTGCTGTACAGGTCGGCGAGCTTGCCCCACAGGGGAGTGGCCGCGGTCATCGACAGCAGGGCGGCGGTGACCACCCAGGTGTAGGCGGACTGGCCGCCGCCGAGGTCGCCGATGATGTGCGGCAGGGCGTTGGAGACGATCGTGGACGACAGGATCGCCACGAACATGCCGAGCAGAAGCCCGGACAGGGCCTCCATGATCTGCCGGTGCGTCATCGGGGCGTGGCCGGTGCCTCCCCCGTGCTTGGCGTGAGCCCGCACACCGGCTGGTGTGGTCGTTGCCATGGGCTTCCTTTTCTACGTGTTTGCGGGTGTACGGGTGGTCTCTTCGAGTACGGGTGCGGGCAGCCGCGGCGGGGCGGACCGGCAGTCGCCGAAGGACGCGCGCAGGCGCGTCATCAGCCGGATGAGCTGGCCGACCTCGTCGTCGGTCCAGTCGCTCAGCCGGTCGGCGAGCAGACGGGTGGTCCGCCGGGACAGCTCGTCGAGCTGTTCCAGGCCCGCGGGCGTCAGGCGCAGGATGCGCGAGCGCTTGTCCGCGGGGTCCGGTGACCGCTCGATCCAGCCGCGTGCGGCGACGTGCGCGACATGCCGGCTGGTGACCGACATGTCCACGGCGAGCAGCTCGGCGAGCTTGCTCATGCGCATGTCGCCGTGGCGGCCGAGCAGGGTCAGCACGGCAGCCGACCCGGCCGGGCAGTCGGTCGGCAGGATCCGTCCCAGGTCCCGCTTCACGGCTCCGACGGCACTGAGCTGACGCGCCAGCTCTTCGAACTGCGCCTGCTCGGCCATCACACCTCCCGTATTAGTTGCTTGGGGCAACCATAAGATAGGTTGGTTGCTACAGGCAAACAAATCTGTGACCGGGCGGCGCAAAAACTTGGCAAAGACAAGTATTGCAAACGTAAACGCCCAGGTGGGCACGGGTGACGTGCCCCCGTCTGTCCCGGTGGCCCCGCACTTGGGCCGGTCACCTGGATTCGCTAGTGTCTCGGGCCATGGCTAACACCCAGGGCCCCCAGGGCAATCACGACCCCGCAGGCAGCACCCAGATGTTCCGCGCGTTCGTCGACGAGGCTCCCCAGCGAGGCCGCCAGCAGGCGGCCGCCTCCTCCGGCCCGCGCATCGGCCTGATCGTCGGCATCGTCGTCGCCGTGGCGGTCGTCGTCGGCGTGGCTGCGCTGGCGCTCAGGTAGGACGTGCCCCCCTACGGGGGTCACTGGCTCCACCGGACGGACACGTCCCGCGTCTCGATGTGCATGCCCAGCGGTACGCGCCAGGCGTCGACGCACACCGTCCAGGTGGGGTTCTCGTGCGCGCCCGGAGCGATCGGTGCCGGAAGGCCGGCGGTCGAATCGACCGTCCCCCAGTCGATGCCGAGGGCGCCGATGATGTGCGTCCCGAACGTCACCGTGCCCGAACGCACTGCCGTGCCGCCGGAGTTGTCGAGGGCGACGGTCACCTTCTCGCACCAGCGCTGGTCCGTGGGCTCCCGGGTGGGGTCGCTCCAGGTGAGGTCGGCGGGCGTGGAGGCCTTCGTGTGAGAGGGAGTTGGCGTGGGTGACGGCTGCTGCGGCGCGGTCGTGCCCTGACCCGGGGTGCTCGGTGAGGTGACGTGGGCCGGATGCGTTGCGTCCGCAGTGCTCCGGGCGGGTGTCGGGGCTGACGGAGAAGCGCTGGCCGGCTCAGGGGAGTTGCTGCCCCTGCTGCTGCTCGGTCCGTCCAGCGGCACCATGCGTACCGCCCCCGTCGGCGTTCCCGCCGTACGTCCCGGTCCCGGTACCCCTCCCACCGCCACATAGCCGTCCCGGCCGGCGCCCCCGCACGCCCCCAGTGCCGCCCCCAGACACACGACGGCCGCCGACGCTGCCGTAACGGCGCCTCGGCGGCCATGCGTCCATGTCGTCGTACGAAGCATCCGGGTACGAAGCATCGGGTCATGGTGGCTGACGCTTCGTCAGATAGGAAGCCTCAGTCCGAGATGAGCCCGTCGCGCAGTTGCGCCAGGGTCCGGGTCAGCAGTCGGGAGACGTGCATCTGGGAGATGCCGACCTCCTCGCCGATCTGCGACTGGGTCATGTTGGCGAAGAAGCGCAGCATGATGATCCGGCGCTCCCGGGGCGGGAGTTTGGCCAGTAGCGGCTTGAGGGACTCGCGGTACTCCACGCCCTCCAGCGCCGTGTCCTCGTAGCCGAGGCGGTCGGCCAGGGAGCCCTCGCCGCCGTCGTCCTCGGGGGCCGGGGAGTCGAGGGAGGAGGCGGTGTAGGCGTTGCCGACCGCGAGGCCGTCGACCACGTCCTCCTCGGAGACGCCGAGCACCGCGGCCAGTTCCGTCACCGTCGGGGAGCGGTCCAGCTTCTGGGACAGCTCGTCGCTGGCCTTGGTGAGGGCCAGGCGCAGCTCCTGGAGCCGGCGCGGGACGCGCACCGACCACGAGGTGTCGCGGAAGAAGCGCTTGATCTCGCCCACGACCGTCGGCATCGCGAACGTCGGGAACTCCACGCCCCGTTCGCAGTCGAAGCGGTCGATCGCCTTGATCAGGCCGATGGTGCCGACCTGGACGATGTCCTCCATCGGCTCGTTGCGGGAGCGGAAGCGGGCCGCCGCGTAGCGCACGAGGGGGAGGTTCAGCTCGATCAGGGTGTCCCGGACGTAGGCACGCTCGGGGCTGTCCTCGTCGAGTGCGGCGAGCCGCAGGAACAGGGAGCGGGACAGGGTGCGGGTGTCGATGTCCGTCGAGGCCGGCAGGGCCGGGACGGCTTCGGTGGCCTCGACGGGCGGGGCCTGCACGGCTTCGAGGGGCCTGACGTCATCGAGCACGTCGATTGCGTCGAGCTCCTTGGGCGCTGCCTCGCTCGTGGGCGTGAGCACCTTCGAGCTGCCCTGGTCTGCGGACATGCCACCCCCTTTGGGTCGCGGGACGGTCACAGCGGCGCTGCCATTGAGCAACGCAGCCTTCACCTGAATACCGGAGCCGGAGCCCTGGCAAACGCGCTTCCCGCAGAATGTCACATGTCGGCAACACGCTGTAGTGACATGTCGACATGTCAGATGCGAATCGGCCCTGGAAAAAAGGGGTCTGACGGCCTTTCGGCGCACAACTGTCGGGAAGAGCGCTGGTGAGCGATTCGCTCGCGCCGGTTACGAATCGATCCTGCTTGCGATCCGGTGCGATCTGGTGTGTTCCGGACCGTGCTTCTGTGCGCTGGTTATGCCTCGATCCGATTCGCGGACCGCAGCCGTTGGAAGCTACGCGCGAGTAGCCGCGATACGTGCATCTGGGACACGCCGAGTTCCGCGCTGATCTGAGACTGGGTGAGATTGCTGTAGTAGCGCAGGAGAAGGATTCTCTGTTCCCGCTCGGGGAGTTGGACGAGGAGATGGCGGACCAGATCGCGGTGTTCCACGCCGTCCAGCGCCGGGTCCTCGTAGCCGATCCGGTCCAGCAGGCCCGGCAGTCCGTCGCCCTCCTGCGCGGCCTCCAGCGAGGTGGCGTGGTACGACCGCCCCGCCTCGATGCAGGAGAGCACCTCGTCCTCGCTGATCCGCAGCCGGTCGGCGATCTCGGCGGTCGACGGCGAGCGTCCGAAGGCCGTGGTGAGGTCCTCGGTCGCGCTGTTGACCTGCACCCACAGCTCGTGCAGCCGGCGCGGTACGTGGACCGTGCGGACGTTGTCCCGGAAGTACCGCTTGATCTCGCCGACCACGGTCGGCATCGCGAAGGTGGGGAACTGCACGCCCCGGTCCGGATCGAAACGGTCGATGGCGTTGATCAGGCCGATGGTGCCGACCTGGACGACGTCCTCCATCGGCTCGTTGCGGGAGCGGAAGCGGGCGGCCGCGTAGCGCACGAGCGGGAGATTGGCCTCGATGAGCGCCCCGCGTACCCGGTGGTGCTCCGGCGTGCCCGGCTTGAGCTCCTTGAGCTCGGCGAAGAGCACCTGGGTCAGGGCACGGGTGTCGGCGCCGCGGCGCTTCTCGGGGGCCGGAGGGGCGGCGGCCGCAGGAGCGGGGGCGGGGGCGGGCGCCTCCTCCTGGGGTGGCGCAGTACTGGCCGACACGGTCAACGCCACCTCTTCATCGATCAATCATCCGTCAAAAGCGGTCATAGCATCACAAGACATGTGCACTGTGTGCAAGCACCTGATAACCTCGTGTTGCGGTTAAACATCGGCAAGTTGGGTCATAAAACGCAGGAAAGCCCCCCGCCGTTTCGGCGGGGGGCTCGTGTCGCGAGGGCTCAGAATTCGTAGTCGGCGATCACCCACGTGGCGAACTCCCGCCACAGTGCGACGCCCGCCTGGTGAGCCGGGTGCTCCAGGTAGCGCTTCAGCGCGTCCGTGTCCTCGACCGCCGAGTTGATCGCGAAGTCGTAGGCGATCGGCCGGTCGCTGATGTTCCAGGCGCACTCCCAGAAGCGCAGCTCCTCGATCTGGCCGCCGAGCGCCTTGAAGGCCTCCACGCCGGCCACGACCCGCGGATCGTCGCGCTCGACGCCCTCGTTGAGTTTGAAGAGGACCAGGTGGCGGATCATGGGATGTACCTCAGCTCTTTGCTCCGTTGGCGATCCACGTCATGAAGTCGCCTATGGCCTTGGCCGCGTCCGATATGCCCTCGAAGCCTATCTGGACATAGTCGGCGGCCTTGGCCGGGTCTGTGATGATCACGTACAGCGCGAAGACCACGAGCACGTACACGGCGATCTTCTTCGCGTTCACCGCCACCGCGGCCTCCCTGTGCCTGTGCCCCGTGGGCCCCTGTTGCCGGCGGCGAGTGTAACCTTCACGCCCTTCGCCGGGGTCAACGGCCCGCCCGCCGAGGTCTCTTGCCGTCCGGCCGCCCCGGGAAGCGGGGCGGATGCACAAAGGGCCCCGTCTTGCGACGGGACCCTTCTCAAGCGGTAGCGGAGGGATTTGAACCCTCGGTGACTTGCGCCACACTCGCTTTCGAGGCGAGCTCCTTCGGCCGCTCGGACACGCTACCGAGGGAGACCTTACAGCAAGGTGGGGCATGGTTTGAAATCGGTATTCAGTGAGCCCGCCGGTGATCCCGTCAGCGATCCCGTCAGCGAGCCCGGAAAAACTCCGTGAGGAGCCGCGCGCAGTCCTCGGCCAGGACGCCCTCGACGACCTCGGGCCGGTGGTTGAGCCGACGGTCGCGTACGACGTCCCACAGGGAGCCGGCCGCGCCCGCCTTCTCGTCCCGGGCGCCGTAGACCACCCGGTCCACCCGGGACTGGACCAGCGCGCCCGCGCACATCGTGCAGGGCTCGAGCGTGACGACCAGCGTGCAGCCGGTGAGCCGCCACTGCCCGAGCAGCGCGGCGGCCCGCCGGATCGCCAGCACCTCCGCGTGGGCCGTGGGGTCGCCGGTGGCCTCGCGCTCGTTGTGCCCGGCCGCGAGCACCGTCGTGCCGTCCGGGGACAGCAGGACGGCGCCGACGGGGACGTCCCCGCCCCGGACGGCCAGGGCGGCCTCGTCCAGGGCGAGCCGCATCGCGGGCCGCCAGCGGTCGCGTACCGGGTCCGGGGTGCGCCGCGTGTCCTCGGGCGGGGCCGGGGGACGGTGGTGTGGCGCGGTCAGCGGACGGTCTCCAGCACCTCCGAGGCGCCCAGGGCCTCGGCGATCGCGTTCAGCGCGTCATCGGCGTCCAGGGCGCGCAGCTCCTTCTCGCTGATGCCCAGGTCGTCGAGGATCTGGCTGTCGCCCACCGGGCTGTGCGGCACCGCGTCGGCGGAGGGGCCGTCCTCGTCGTCCTCGTCCCCGGACTCACCGTCCTCGGTGCCGTCGAGGTCCAAGGAGTCCAGGTCGGAGCCGTCGTCCGTGCCGGGCTCCCGGCCGAGCAGCTCGTCGGTGAGCAGCAGCTCGCCGTACGCGCTGCGGGCGGCGGCGGCCGCGTCCGAGACGTAGATGCGAGGGTCGTCCTCGCCGTCCACGCGGACGACGCCGAACCAGGAGTCCTCCTGCTCGATCAGGACCAGCACCGTGTCCTCGTCGGGGGAGGATTCCCGGGCCAGGTCGGCAAGATCCGACAGCGTCTCCACATCGTCGAGCTCTGTGTCGCTCGCTTCCCACCCGTCTTCGGTGCGCGCGAGCAGTGCGGCGAAGTACACCGTGACTCTCCCACTGGTCATAGGCGTGCCGGTTGGGGGTCCCCCCGGCGGAGGTTCTGGGCGGGAGAGCTGTGCTCCGAGCCCCGCCCACTCGGAATCGTGGCAGAAACAAGGCGTTCAGGGGACGTCTTCGGCCCGCTGTGTCTGCCTGTTTTGATCGTGGATCCGTAAACGACCCACCAGCGCGCTTGCTGCCGCCACCTGCGGATCGTACGCGGCTTTTCCAGGCGCTCACGCACCCCCACCGCCAAAGCACCGGCGCGGGCGTCGATCTTCCTTACCGGGTTCTTTCCGGCGAGCCTCGTGAACCCGACCGTACGACGGTCCCCCCTACCAGCGGAACGTTCGCATCCGCATGGCGTGGCGCAGCCGGGCCGCCTTGGCACGCCGGGGCTGGACACGGGCGCGCAGCTCGCGGGCTTCGGCGAGGTCGCGCAGGAACTGGGCGCGGCGGCGCCTGCGCTCGGCATCCGTCTCGGGCTGCTCCGGTTCGGGCGGCTCGGGTTCGGCGGCGTCGGTTTCGTGGTCAGGCAGCTCAGGCACAGTCACACCACCCCCGGTCCGTCCCTCCCACTTTCCCTCGGATGGGCGGTTTGATGCCAGAGCGAGGTGCGGTCCGGCGCGGCTACTGTTATGACCATGCGTCTCCACGTCGTCGACCACCCTTTGGTCGCCCACAAGCTCACCACGCTGCGCGACCAGCGCACCGACTCCGCGACCTTCCGGCGGCTCGCCGACGAACTGGTCACCCTGCTCGCCTACGAGGCCACGCGGGACGTACGCACCGAGGCCGTCGACGTCCGGACCCCGGTCGCGCAGACCACCGGCGTCAAGCTGGCCCGCCCCCGCCCGCTGGTCGTCCCGATCCTGCGGGCCGGTCTCGGCATGCTGGACGGCATGGTCCGGCTGCTGCCGACCGCCGAGGTGGGCTTCCTGGGCATGATCCGCAACGAGGAGACGCTCCAGGCCTCCACCTACGCCTCGCGCATGCCGGAGGACCTCTCGGGGCGCCAGGTGTACGTCCTGGACCCGATGCTGGCCACGGGCGGCACGCTGGTCGCGGCCATCCAGGAGCTGATCAAGCGCGGCGCCGACGACGTGACCGCCGTGGTCCTGCTCGCCGCCCCCGAGGGCGTCGCGGTCATGGAACGTGAGCTGGCGGGCACCCCGGTGACGGTCGTGACGGCGGCGGTCGACGACCACCTCAACGAGCACGGCTACATCATTCCGGGGCTCGGTGACGCAGGGGACCGGCTGTACGGCGCGGCCGAGTAGCGCTCCGCGCGGTGGGCCGTGGCTGACTGCGGGTCCGTCGTGGCTGGTCACGCCCACGCGGCGGAGCCGCACGTGAACAGAGCCCCGCGCCCCTTCAGGGCGCTGCCTTCAGCAGCTCTTCTTCGGGGACGCCGTCGGCTGCGGTGCGGTCAAGGCCGTCAGGGCCTTGGTCGCGTCCGGGCGGCTGGACAGTGCCTTGAAGCCGTCACCGAGGATCAGGTCGAGGTCGGCACCCTTGCGGCCGGCCTGGGTGCGGCGCTCGGCGCCGGCCACCTGGGTGGCGAGTACCGGCAGCGAGGAGTTCAGTGCGGAGTCGGGGCCGAGGAGTATCCCGGTGCCCTTGACCTTCTTGTCGAAGTCCTTGCCGGCATTGCCCACGGCACCGATCTTGAAGCCGCGTTTCTTCAGCTCGTCCGCGGTGCCCTTGGCGAGCCCGGTGCGTGCGGTGGCGTTGTAGACGTTCACGGTGATCTTGCCGGGCTTGGGCAGCGCCGTGACGTGTGCGGCGGGGTCCGCCTTGGTGGGGCAGTCCGCCTTGGGGCCGGCCGCCGAGGATTTCCTGGTGCCGCCCGTGAAGACGTCGATGAGCTGCAGGGTGCCCCAGCCGACCAGGCCGAGCGCGGCGACGGACGCCACCACGGCGAACACGAGCCTGCCGCGCCGCCGGGGAGGGCGCATCCGAGGGTATTTGCCCCCCGTGATCCGGTACTGGCCGCCCATGCCGGGGGGAGTCAGCATGCTCATGGGCGCAGCGTAGTGCGCGCGAGCGGCGATGCCTATTAGATGATCAGTCGATGCCGCTCAGCGGAACCCGAAAGGGTCAACGGCCCTGTCGCGCCCGGGTCAGTCGAGTTCGAGCACGCGCGCGTGCAGCACCTGGCGCTGCTGGAGGGCGGCGCGGACCGCACGGTGGAGGCCGTCCTCCAGGTACAGGTCGCCCTGCCACTTCACGACGTGCGCGAAGAGGTCGCCGTAGAACGTCGAGTCCTCGGCCAGCAGGGTCTCCAGGTCGAGCTGCCCCTTGGTCGTCACGAGCTGATCGAGGCGGACCGGGCGCGGCGCGACGTCCGCCCACTGCCGGGTGCTTTCCCGGCCGTGGTCGGGGTACGGCCGGCCGTTTCCGATGCGCTTGAAGATCACACGGAAAGCCTACCGGTCAAGACGTTCCGGGCGCAGCCAAGGCGACGCAGTACGACGCTGGAAAAGTCGCAGCCAAACGGGCATACAGGTGAATATCGGGATCAGGGGCCGGGGGTCCTCGCTCTACGGGTGTTATGCACAGGCTGTGGATCGCGAGTCGGCGTACGGGAGCTGAGCGCCGAGCGGCCGACGCTCCCCGGGCTCCCCAAGCCCCGAAGGCTCCCCAAGCAACCGAAGAGTCCCTGCCCGTTCGGCCGGCACCCGGATCGGTCGCGAGATTCACCCGGTTGCTGTTCGGCACGGCCCGGCGGAGGCGGTAGGCCGCCCCCGCCGGTGTGTCAGCGGCAGTCTCCCCCAGTCCTCTAGTCCTCCTTCGCCGGCTGCTGCGGTTGCGGTTTCTTCTGTTCCGCCTGGGGCAGTGCGTTGCGCCTGGCCTCCGCGCGCAGCAGGGCGCGCAGGACCGCGTACGGGTCGGTGGGCATGGCTGTGTTCCTTGCGTCGAGCTGACAGGCCTGCGGAAGCGGGCGGCCGTCAGCAGCGCAGGATCACGGTGCGCAGCAGGGGCAGGGCGTACGGCGGCCGCGGCACGGCCGGGCACGAACGCACCACCGAAGGTGCGGACGCCGGGTCGGGCACGGGCGCGGGGCGCTCGGGCACGTCGGCCCGGTGGACGGCGCCGGCGGGCGGCCGTGCGAGCGTGTCGAGGGCGTCGTGTTCGACGGTCTCGACGGTCTCTGCGGACACGGTCGGGGCGGGCGCCGTTTGGGCCTGCGCATGGGTGCCGGGCACCAGCAGGGCGAGCAGCAGCACGAGCAGCCGTAGCCAGGCGTGGGGGCGCCGCGGGCGGCGGCGTGCGGTGCTCACGCCGGTCACCTGCCCGCGGGAGGCAGGGTGCGCATCGCCCGGCCGCCGAGATCCGCCCGCTCGGCGTACCCGCGGGGCGTGGTGTTGACGGCGGCGGTCACAGAGTGCGCGGAACCTGACGGGCGTGCCCACGGATGCGGATCGCGGTGACGATCTCGACGATGCCGACGGCCACCAGCCAGCAGCCGCCGACGAGGGTCAGCACGGCGACCGACTCGAACGGCGAGTCGATCAGCACGATCCCGGCGACGAAGGTGACGATCCCGAGGAAGATCTGCCAGCCGCGGGCGGGCATCCGGCTGTCGGAGGCGGCGGCCAGGGTCTGGGTGATCCCGCGGATCAGCCAGCCGATGCCGATCCACAGGGCGAGCAGCAGGAGCGACTGCATGGGCCCGCGGAAGCAGAACAGGCCGAGCAGGATCGACAGGGCGCCGCTGATGAAGGCGAGCACGCGCAGCGAGGTCGTCTTGTGGGTGCCGAAGGCGGCGACCAGCTGGAAGACGCCGCTGACGAGGAGGTACAGGCCGAACAGGACACCCGCGGCGAGCAGCGAGGCGCCCGGCCAGATCAGCACCAGGACACCGAGGATCAGCGAGACGATGCCGGTGCCCAGGACGACCTGCCAGGCGGCCCGGGACAGGGCGTGCAGGGGGCCTTCGAACGGCGGCTCGGGCTCATGGTGTCCGTGCGGCCCCTGTGCCGCGTGGACGCTGCGGTCGTCGTACTCCCGGCCCCAGGTGGGGCCACCGCCGGGTGCCTCGGTCATGCTCCATGCTTGGCCCGCCCGCGCAGGCCCCGCCACCCGGGTGGGCCACCCGGCTGAGTCACCCGTCCGGGCCTTACTTCCCCGCGGCCTTGGCGGCCTTGGCGGCCGCCTTCATCTCCTGCTTGTGGGCGCGCACCCTGGCCAGCGACTCGGGCCCGGTGATGTCGGCGACGGACCGGTGGGACCGCGCCTCGCCGTACGCCCCGGCGGCCTCCCGCCAGCCCTCCGGCGCCACGCCCAGCTGCTTGCCGAGCAGGGCGAGGAAGATCTGCGCCTTCTGCTTGCCGAACCCCGGCAGGTCCTGAAGGCGCCCCAGCAGTTCGGTTCCGCTGCCGACGCCCCGCCACACGGCCTCCGCATCCCCGTCGTAGTGCTCGACGAGGTACTGGCACAGCTGCTGGATCCGCTTGGCCATCGAGCCCGGGTAGCGGTGCACGGCGGGCTTGTCGGAGAGCAGCGCGGCGAAGGCCTCCGGGTCCATGGCCGCGATCTCGTGCGCGTCCAGGTCCTCGGCGCCCATCCGCCGGGCGATGGTCGCCGGCCCCTTGAACGCCCACTCCATCGGAATCTGCTGGTCCAGCAGCATCCCGGTGAGCGCGGCGAGCGGACTGCGCCCGAGCAGCGCGTCGGCCTCGGGATCCTGGGCGAGGTGCAGGGTGACGTCCATGGGTCGATGATCCCGCCTGCGGCGTCAGGATGCGCGCCAGTACCCCAGCGCATGCACCCGGTCCTTCGCCACACCCAGGTCCTTGCGCACGTACGAGGCGAGGGTGCGGGTCGTGGCCGTGTCGCAGGCGATCCAGACGTACGGGTCGGGGGTGCCCTCGAGCACGGCGGGCAGTTCGGCGCGGACGCGCTCGGCGAGGTGGGCGCCCGCGTCGCGGCGGGGCACCTCGCGGATCTCGTGGTGGGACGGATCGGCCTGGCAGGGGAGGCCGTCCAGGGCGCCCTCGAACCAGATCGTCGCCGGGGCCGAACCCAGGGCGCCGAGGAGGGAGTTGATCGCGGGCAGCGAAGCCGGGTCACCGACGGCGACGAGATGCGAGGGTGTGGGGTCCGGGTGCTGGAATCCCGTGCCCTGTACGGTCGCCTCGATCCTGTCCCCGGGCCTCGCGGTCCGCGCCCAATCGGCGGCGCACCCTTCGTGAAGCGCGAACTCCAGGCCGAAGGTGCCGGTCACCGGGTCCGGGTCGACCAGGGTGTAGGCCCGCTGGTGCGGACGGCCGGCGTCGGAGAACCACAGCCGTATCCACATCGTGGGGTGGACGCCGGTCGCGGCGAGCAGCCCGCCGTCGCTCAGCCGCAGCCGCCGGTAGTGCGGGGTGACGTCCTCGGCCCCGGTGACCGTGCACACGAAGTCCTTGGCGCGCAGCAGCCGTAGGACCGCCCCCTCCCAGCCCCGCCCCTGCCCCATGGCGCCTCCACCCCTCGCGTACGATTCCTGCACCGCAGACTTAGGCAAGGCTAACCTAAAACAAAGGGGTGTCCCAGGGTGACCACCGAGACCTACCGCGATGCCTGGGGCATCCCCCACCTGCGCGCCTCCAGCGCCCGCGAACTCGCCCGCGCCCAAGGCCGCGTCACGGCCTTGGACCGCGCCTGGCAACTGGAGGTCGAACGGCACCGCTCCCAGGGCACCTCGGCCGCCTTCCTCGGCGCCGCCGCTCTCCCCTGGGACGTCTTCGCCCGCCGCGCCCGCCTCGACGACACCGCCAGACGCTGCTTCGCCACGCTGGAGAAACAGGATCCGGAGACGGCGGACTGGGTCCGGGCGTACGTGGCCGGCGTCAACGAGGGCCTGCCGGAGGGCGCCGCCCGCGCCCCCGAGTTCACGCGAACCGGCCTGGTCCCCACCCCCTGGCAGCCCTGGACCCCCCTCGGCATCTGGCTCGGCACGCACATCCTGTTCGCCGGCTTCCCCGCCAAGCTCTGGCGCGAGGAGGCGATACGGCACCTGGGCCGCGAGGCGGTCGCTCTCTTCGCCACGGACGGCCCCGGCACCGCGGGCAGCAACGGCTGGCTGATCTCCGGCGCACGCACCGACACCGGCCACCCCCTCCTCGCCGGCGACCCCCACCGCTTCATCGAGGACCCCGGCGTCTACCAGCAGATCCGCCTCGCCTGCCCCGAGTTCGACGTCATCGGCCTGGCCGTCCCCGGCGTCCCCGGCATCGCCCACTTCGGCCACACCGGCACAGTCGCCTGGTCCATCACCAACGCCATGGCCGACTACCAGGACCTCTACCGCGAACACCTCCGCCGCACCGGCGCCGGCGTGGAGGCCCTCGGCCCCGACGGCACCTGGCACCGCACCCTGCGCCACACGGAAACGGTGGAGATCGCAGGCGAACCCCCCATCGAAATCGAGCTGATCGAGACCGCCCGGGGGCCGGTGATCGCTGGGGGGCCGGAAGGGCTTGAGGCGGGGGTTGTCGGTGGCGGGTCCGGGGGCTTTGAGGCGGGGGTTGTCGCCCATGGGTCGGACGGGCTGGAGGTGAGGGTTACCGCCGGTGGGTCGGAGAGGCTTGTGGCGGGGGTCGTCGCCGATGGCTCGGGCGGGCTGGAGCTCAACGACGGCGCCGCCGCCCTGCTGCTCACCGACGAGGAGGGCCTGAAGGCCGCCGGCAGCGAACCGCTCGCCCGGGTGAGGGTTGCTGGTGGCGGGTCCGGGGGCTTTGAGGCGGGGGGTGGCGATGGGCGCTCGGAGGAGTTGGAGCGTGGGGTTGTCGCCGGTGGGTCGGAGAGGCTTGTGGCGGGGGTCGTCGCCGATGGCTCGGGCGGGCTGGAGCTCAACGACGGCGCCGCCGCCCTGCTGCTCACCGACGAGGAGGGCCTGAAGGCCACCGGCAGCGAACCGCTCGCCCGGGTGAGGGTTGCTGGTGGCGGGTCGGAGAGGCTGGAAGCGGGAGTTGCCGGCGGGAGGCTGGAGAGGCCGGGGGCGGGGGCTGCCGGCGAGGGGCTGGAACGGCCGAGGGCGGGGGCTTCCGATGTGGGGCCGGAGAAGCCGGAGGCGGGCATTGCCGACGTGACGCCGCAGGCGGGGGCTCTCATAGGGGCCGGACCGGCTCACGACCCGCAGGTCGCCGATGGTGAGGGCGCCCCTCAGGGGCCACCCGCAGTCGACGACGAGAGCCGCACGGGTGGGAGCGAAATCGGCGCCGAAGGCGAAGCCGAGGCGGGCCGCATCCCCACCGCCCTCGCCCTCCGCTACCCACCCCGCGTCACAGAAGACCTCGGCTTCAGCACCCTCCTCCCCCTCCTGAGAGCCCGCCGAGTCGAGGACATCGACCGCGCCTTCGACACCTGGTCGGAGCCGGTGAACGTCGTACAGGCCGCCGACACCGAGGGCGGCACCCTGCACCGCGTCGCAGGCCGGGTGCCGCGGCGGCCGCAGGCCAACCGCCTCCGCCTCGTCCCCGCCTGGCACCCCGGCCACGCCTGGCACGGCTGGCACGACACCCCGTACGCCGGCCTGACCGACGGCATCGCCGTG
This sequence comes from Streptomyces cellostaticus, assembly GCF_001513965.1. Taxonomy (GTDB): domain Bacteria; phylum Actinomycetota; class Actinomycetes; order Streptomycetales; family Streptomycetaceae; genus Streptomyces; species Streptomyces cellostaticus. The sequence goes on from NZ_KQ948023.1 coordinate 266,175, forward strand.
ATGGCCAACCAGCGCGGCCCGGCAGCCCCCCTCGGCGTCGAGTTCGCCCCACCCCACCGCGCCGACCGCATCCACGCCCTCCTCCAGGAGCGCCGCACCTGGTCCGCCGACGGCCTCCCCGCGATCCACACCGACACCTTCCTCGCCTCCGCCGGCCCCCTCCTCGACCACCTCGCCGCCCTCGACGACCTCACCCCCGAGGCGGCCCGCCTGCGCGAGAGCCTGCTGTCCTGGAACCGCCACATGGACGCCGACAGCACCGAGGCCGCCGCCTACGCGGCGGTGCGCACGGCGGTCGTACGCCACCTCGCCGCGCACCCGGCGTTCGCCGCCCTCACCGAACCCCCCGCCTACCCCGAGGTCCTGCTCCCCTGGCTGGCCCTCACGCCCCGCATCGGCTACGCCCTCGAACACCTCCTGCGCGCCGAGGAGCTGTACGGCATCGACCGCGCCGCCGCCGTCCGCGCCGCCGTGGAGGAGGTCGCCGCCGCACCGCCGGCCGGCACCTGGGCCGACACCCACCGCCTCGCTCCCTGGAAGGCGCTGCCGGGGGAGCCGTACGACGAACCGGGCCTGGCCGGCGACCACGACTGCGTGCTGTGCACCTCGGCCGTCCCCGGCCTCACCGACCTCGCGGCCCGCGGCCCGGCCGCCCGCTACGTCTGGGACCTGGCCCGCCGCGAGGACAGCCGCTGGGTGGTCCCCTTCGGCGCCCACGGCGTTCCCGGCACCCCGCACCACCGCGACCAACTCCCCTTGTGGCTCAAGGGAGAACTGGCCCCGGTCGTCACCGACTGGACCCTGCTCACGCTCGAACACACCGAACACACCGAACTCACCGAGGAAACCCGTGACTGACACCTACGAGCAGCACATCGACGGTTTCGGCACCGTCCGCATCCGCCCCCTCGACCCGGAGGCCGACGCGGAGGCGGTCCACGCCTGGGTGAGCGACGAACGCGCCGCCTTCTGGGGCATGACCGGCCTCACCCGGGCCCAAGTGGCCGACACCTACGCCCACATGGCCACCCTCGGCACCCACCACGCCCACCTCGTCACCAAGGACGGCGAACCGGCCGCCCTGCTCCAGACCTACGAGCCCGAGGCCGACCGGGTCGGCGAGTGCTACGAGGTCCGCCCCGGCGACATCGGCGTCCACCTCCTCCTCGCCCCCGCCACGGCGGCCGGCCCGCGCCCCGGCTGGACCTCGGCCCTGCTGACCGCGATGAGCTCGTACGTCCTGCTGGTCCTGGACCGCCGACGGGTCGTGGTCGACCCGGACGTACGCAACGCCAAGGCGATCGCCCGCTTCGCACGCCAGGGATTTCGGCAAGGCCCCGAGGTGGTCCTCCCCGAGGTCGACCTCCCGGACGTGTACCTGCCCGAGAAGCGCGCCCAACTGGCCTTCCTGACACGGGAGGTAGCCTTCCCGGGTGACCACGCCTGACGAGCTGATCGCCCGTTACGACCTGGAGCCGATCCCCCACGAGGGCGGCCTCTTCCGGCGCACCTGGGCAGGACCCGAGCGCCCGGACGGCCGCCCCGAGGGCTCCGCCATAGTGGCCCTGCTCACCGCGGACGACTTCCTCGCCCTGCACTGCCTGCCCACCGACGAGGTCTGGCACTTCTACCTGGGCGACCCGCTCGACCTGCTGCTCCTCGCCCCCGACGGCACCACCCGCACGGCCGTCCTGGGCCCCGCGCTGCGCGCCGGACAGCACGTCCAGCTCACCGTGCCCGCCGGCACCTGGATGGGCGCCCGGGTGGCACCCGGCGGCGCATGGACCTTCTTCGGCTGCACGATGGCCCCCGGATTCACCTACGAGGGGTACGAGCACGGCGACGAGGAGGACCTCACGGCGCGTTACCCGGCCGAGGCCGCCCGGATCGCGCAACTGTGCCGCCCATGAGCCTGCTCGACGGACAGACCGCCCTGGTGACCGGCGCGGGCGGCGGCATCGGCCGCGCCATCGCCCTGCGCTTCGCCGAGGAGGGCGCCGCGGTGGCCCTCCACTGCCGTACGAGCGTGCGGGCGGCCGGCGATGTCGCCGCGCACATCCGGGCCCTGGGCGGCGAGGCGGTCGTACTGCAGGCGGACCTGACGGACGACGAGGCGTGCCACCGGCTGGTCCGCGAGACGACCGACTGGTCCGGCGGCCGCCTCACGGCCCTCGTCAACAACGCGGCCGTCCAGCCCGTCCAGCCCCTGCCCGGCATGACGGCGGCCGAGTGGCGCACGGTCGTCGACACCGACCTCACCAGCGTCTTCGCCTGCACCCAGGCCGCGGCCCGGCACCTGGGCGAGCACGGCGGCGGCACCATCACCCACATCGCCTCCATCGAGGCCGGGCACCCCGCCCCCGGCCACGCCCACTACAGCGCCGCCAAGGCCGCCGTCGTCATGCACGCGCGCGCGGCCGCCCTGGAGTACGGCCCCCGCGGCATCCGCGTCAACTCGGTCTCGCCCGGCCTCATCGACCGGGAGGGCCTTGAGGAGGCCTGGCCGGAGGGCGTACGCCGCTGGCTCGACGCCGTCCCCGCCGGCCGCCTGGGCCGTGCGCGGGACGTGGCCGACGCCTGCGTGTTCCTCGCCTCGCCCCTCGCCTCCTGGATCACCGGCCACGACCTGGTGGTGGACGGCGGGGTGTCGGCCCGGCCGACGTGGTGAGTGCGGCGGCCGATCCCTCCGTACCTATACGAAGGGCCGGGCTGGACGGAGGGGTGAGGTGCGCGACGAACACCGGTGGCTGCGACGGCTGACCGTCCTCGGCGCGGGCCTCCTCCTGCTCCTGCTCGGCACGGCGGCCCCCGCCTCGGCCCACGCGGCCCTGCGCGAGACCGACCCCGCCGACGGAGCCGTCCTCAAATCCGCCCCCCGGCACGTCACGCTGACCTTCACCGAATCGGTGGGCCTGCTGACCGACTCGCTCCGCGTCTACGACCCCGAGAACCACCGCGTGCGCACCGGCGAGCCCGGCCACGCCTCCGGCCGCTCCGACACGGCCCGCGTCCCCCTGCCCTCCCGCCTGGGCACCGGCACGTACACGGTGGCCTGGCGGGTGGTGTCCGCGGACAGCCACCCGGTGTCCGGCGCGCTGACGTTCTCGGTGGGCAAACGGACGGCGACGACCACGAGCGTGCTCCCGGACCGCACGGAGAACCGGGCGACGACGAGCCTGTACAACATCGCGCGCTACCTCGCCTACCTGGCGGTGGCGCTGCTCCTGGGCACGGCGGCGTTCGTGGCGTACTGCCGCCCGCCGATCCCTGCCCACCTGCGCACACCGCTGCTGGCCGCCTGGGTGACCCTGTTCGCCTCGACGCTCGCGCTCTTCCTCCTGAGGGCCCCCTACGAGGAGGGCACGTCCCCGACCCGGGCGCTCTCGCTCTCCGCCCTCACCCGCACGGCCACGACCCGCCCCGGCGAACTCCTCCTCACCCGCCTGGCCCTGCTGCTCCTGGTGGGCGCCTGCGCGCTGTCGCTGAGGAGAGGGCGGCGACGGATCCCCCGCCGGGCCGCCCTGACGACCGCCGCGCTCCTGTCCGCCGCCCTCTCCCTGACCTGGGCGGCCTCGGAACACGCCTCGGCGGGCCTCCAGGTCCCCCTGGCGATCGCCTCCGCCGCGCTCCATCTGCTGGCCATGGCGGCCTGGCTGGGCGGCCTGACGGCCCTGCTGCTGACGCTGCGCCGCACCACACCGGACCCGGCGGCCCTTCCGGCCCAGGCCGTCACCCGCTTCTCCCGCCTGGCCTTCGTGTCGGTGACGGTCCTGGTGGCGACCGGCGTCTACCAGTCCTGGCGGGGCCTGGGCTCCTGGCAGGCGCTCACCGACACGACGTACGGCCGCATCCTGCTGGCGAAGCTGGCGGCCGTCACCCTCCTCCTCGCGGCTGCATCCCGCTCCCGCCGCTGGACGGCCCGCCTGGCGAGCCTGCCCCCGGTACCGCAGCGGGACCGCGTCCCAGAGCCGGCCGGCGGCCCGCCGCTCCCGTCGGCCCCCGAGCCCCCCGCCCCACCCCACCCGCTCCCGGCCCGGCTGCGCCGCTCGGTGCTGGCCGAGGTGGCGGTGGGTGTTCTGGTCCTCGTCCTGACGACCCTCCTGACGAGCACGCTGCCGGGCCGGGCGGCGGCCGAGGCGGCGCAGTCCGCGACGCCCGCGACCGGCATTCAGACGGCCACGGTCACCACGGTCCCCTTCGACGTCGGCACCCCCGGCGGCCACGGCAAGGTCCAGATCACCCTCGATCCCGGCCGGGTCGGCACGAACTCCGTCCAGGCGGTGGTCTACGGCCCCGACGGCGGCCTGTCCTCGGTCCCCGAACTGCGCATCACCCTCACCCTCCCGGCCCAGCGGATCGGCCCCCTGGACACCAAGGTCACCGACCGGGGCGGCTACTGGGCCGCCGACGCCTTCAACCTGCCGATCCCGGGCATGTGGACCATGAAGGTGACGGTACGGGTGTCGGAGGTGGACCAGGTGACGGTGGCGAATTCCGTGCGGGTGGGGCGATAGCGGTGGTGACCGAGAGCGTGGTGATCGAGGGCGTGGAGTTCGCCGCGTCGTTGACGATCGGGTCGGCCATCGGGCTGCTGGCCCTGCACGGCACCAGGGAGGGCGGCACGGCGGAGCTGGTCCACGAGGTGGCGGCCGGCACGGGAGCGACCGCACTGGTCTTCATCCAGCCGGCCGGCGACCGGGTCCACATCCCCTCGCACCGGATGTGCGTGCCCATCTGCGATCCCCTACGGCAATTCCTCTCCCACGTGTCCCTGACGATCTCCCTCCACGGCCACCTGAGGCACGAGCACCCCCGCTCGATCTTCCTGGGCGGCACCAACCGCACCGCGGCCGCCACCCTGGCCCACAGCCTCACCCTGCTCGCCCCGGCCTTCGAGACCATCGACGACCTGGCCCACATCCCGAGGGGCCTGCGCGGCCTCCACCCGGACAACGCGGTGAACCTGAGCCCCTTCAGGGGCGTCCAGATCGAACTCCCCGTGAGCGCCCGGACCGGAGGCCCCCGCACAAGCCCGGAAGTCCTGGACGCCCCACAGCCAACGGTGACCACAGCACTCATCGACGGGGTCCGCCGCCTGACGTAGCCCGGGTCCGCTCGCCTGCCCGGCCGTCGGGGAGGGCCGTGAGCGACGCAGGGGTGCAAAGCCCGAGGGCCGGGCCGCATATGCGGCCCGGCCCTCAGCCGGCTGTCGAAGCCACCGTCACTCGTAGGAGCTAGGCCGCCTTGGATCGAGTTGCACGCATGCCCGGGGCGGGCTCGTATGCGTCCTCGGGCAGGAAGGTCTCGTCTTCCCCGAAGTCCGGGGCCTGGAAGGGGTTTGTCGTCGGAGGCGGCGATGCTGCGGCGGAGCAGCGGGGTTGCCCTTCCAGAGCGGAGAACAGCGACGTCGGATCGATGAGAGGTCCCTCTTTCGTTACAGGTCCCGGAAGGGGCCTGGCGTGCCGTGACCGGGCACAGCGGTCCTACAGCTTGGTCATCTTGGCGTACGGGCTCAGGATCCGCATTTGCGCCGAGCCGAAATCGACGAGCGCCGCGATTCCGTCCTCGATGCCGATCACGCGGCCGAGGCCGTACATGTCGTGCGTGACCTTGTCGCCCACGGCGAAGTGCTTGGGAGCAGGTGTGACCGGGGCCTTGAAGGGGCTGGTAGGCAAATGACGCTTCGGTGCAGCAGGCTTTGTCATCGACCTCAGTATGCGCCTACGGGGATCCCGTTCGCTGTGGCCGTCGGCACAGATCGACTTCGGGGGCCGAGGCCGCCGACGTCGAAGGGCCCCACCGCAAGCGGTGGGGCCCTTCGACATCGTGCCCGGTGAGGCACTGGCGGAGGATACGAGATTCGAACTCGTGAGGGGTTGCCCCCAACACGCTTTCCAAGCGTGCGCCCTAGGCCTCTAGGCGAATCCTCCGCTGGGAACATTACATGACCGAGGGGAGTGCTCGCGAACTCGTTCCCGCAGGCCCGCATCGGGTACTCTTTTCTCCAGCCCCTCACGTGGCGCTATCTGACTGAACTCCCCCAGGGCCGGAAGGCAGCAAGGGTAGGTCGGCTCTGGCGGGTGCGTGGGGGGCGCTTGCGTGTGCGGGCGGGGTCCCGCTGCCGGGGCCGCCCGGCAGTCTTGGGCGGGGTTGGTTGTCAGTGGGCGCCTATAACCTCGTATGCGTGTCGTCTCTCGCGCTGTACCGCCGCTATCGCCCGGAGACCTTTGCCGAGGTCATCGGGCAGGAGCATGTCACCGACCCGCTGCAGCAGGCGCTGCGGAACAACCGGGTCAATCACGCGTACCTGTTCAGCGGGCCGCGTGGGTGCGGGAAGACCACCAGCGCGCGCATCCTGGCGCGCTGTCTGAACTGCGAGCAAGGTCCCACGCCCACGCCGTGCGGGGAGTGCCAGTCCTGCCAGGACCTGGCCAGGAACGGCCCGGGGTCCATCGACGTCATCGAGATCGACGCCGCGTCCCACGGTGGTGTGGACGACGCCCGTGAGCTGCGTGAGAAGGCCTTCTTCGGACCCGCCGGCAGCAGGTACAAGATCTACATCATCGACGAGGCCCACATGGTCACGTCGGCCGGCTTCAACGCCCTGCTGAAGGTGGTCGAGGAGCCCCCGGAGCATCTCAAGTTCATCTTCGCCACCACCGAGCCCGAGAAGGTCATCGGGACCATCCGGTCGCGTACGCATCACTATCCGTTCCGGCTCGTCCCGCCGGGCACGCTGCGGGACTACCTCGCCGACGTGTGCCGGCGCGAGGACATCCCCGTCGAGGAGGGTGTGCTCCCGCTCGTCGTGCGGGCCGGCGCCGGTTCCGTGCGTGACTCCATGTCCGTCATGGACCAGCTCCTCGCCGGTGCGCGTGCGGACGGTGTGACGTATGCCATGGCCACCTCGCTGCTCGGCTACACCGACGGGTCCCTGCTCGACTCCGTCGTCGAGGCCTTCGCCACCGGCGACGGAGCGGCGGCCTTCGAGGTCGTCGACCGGATCATCGAGGGCGGCAACGATCCGCGGCGCTTCGTGGCCGATCTGCTGGAGCGGCTGCGGGATCTGGTCATCCTCGCCGCCGTACCGGACGCGGTGGAGAAGGGGCTCATCGACGCCCCGGTCGACGTGCTGGAGCGCATGCAGGCCCAGGCCGGCACCTTCGGCGCCGCCGAGCTGAGCCGCGCCGCCGACCTCGTCAACGAGGGCCTCACCGAGATGCGCGGCGCCACCTCGCCCCGCCTCCAGCTCGAACTCATCTGCGCACGCGTGCTGCTCCCCGCCGCCTACGGAGACGAGCGCGCCGTGATGGCCCGCCTCGACCGCCTCGAGCGCGGCGTCAGCTTCGCGGGCGGGGGTGGCGCGCCCGCCATGGGGTACGTCCCCGGACCCGAGGCCCACGCCGGCCTGGCCCAGGGCGCCTCTCCGGTGCCGCCCGGCGGCGGACCCGCCGCCGCCCGCGCGGCCGTACGGGCGGGGGGTGGCCCCGGCAGCCAGGGCAGCCCGGCCGCCGCGGCGCCCACGACTCCCGCACCCGCACCCGCACCGGCACCGGCAGCTCCCGCACCTGCACCTGAGCCGGCTCCGGCAGCACCCGCACCCGCGCCGGCTCCGGCAGCTCCCGCGCCCGCGGCCCAGGCGCCCGCCGCACAGCAGGGCAGCACCCCGGCCGCCCCCGCTCCTTCGGCCCCCGCCCCCGGCGCCTGGCCCACCGCCGCCCCCGCCGGCGGCGGTCGGCGGCCCGGTGGCTGGCCCACGGCCGCTCCGGCGGGCGCCCAGCAGAGCCCCGCTCCGGCACAGCCCCAGCCCCAGCACCAGGCGCCTCCCGCCCCAGCCGCGCCCTCGGCACCTGCTCCGGCTCCGGCCCCGGCTCAGGCCGCCCCCAGCGGCGGGCTCGACCCCCGCGTGCTCTGGCCGAACATCCTGGAGGCCGTCAAGAACCGCCGCCGCTTCACCTGGATCCTGCTCAGCCAGAACGCCCAGGTGGCCGGCTTCGACGGCACCACCCTCCAGCTCGGTTTCGTCAACGCCGGCGCCCGCGACAACTTCGCGAGCAGCGGCAGCGAGGACGTGCTGCGGCAGGCACTGTCCGAGCAGTTCAGCGTGCAGTGGAAGATCGAGGCGGTCGTCGACCCCTCGGGCGGTTCCGCGCCCCCGCCGTCCGGCGGCTCGCCCGGCTTCGGCGGAGGCGGCGGTGCGGGCTACGGCGGTACGCCCGCAGGCGGTGGCTACGGCGCCCCCGCGGCCCCGCGCCCGGCAGCACCCCAGCCGGTCTCCCCCGCGCCCGGCGCAGCCCGGGGCGGCGCCCCGGCCGCCCCGGCGTCGGCGGGTCCCGCCCCGCAGCCCGCGTCGGCGCCCGAGCCGCCCCCGGTCGCCCCCGAGGACGACATCCCCGAGGACGACGACCCCGACCTCGACGAGTCGGCCCTGTCCGGCCACGAACTGATCGTCCGGGAGCTGGGGGCGACGGTGGTGGAGGAGTTCTCCAACGAGTGACCCTGCCCCCGGCCCCTTTGTAGGAACCCACAGGATCCCCGGCCCCGAAGCTTCGGCAACCTTGCCATTAGGCTGACCCCCGTGAAGGTCCTCGTCATCGGCAGCGGCGCCCGCGAACACGCCCTGTGCCACTCCTTGTCCCTCGACCCCGACGTCACCGCGCTGTACTGCGCCCCCGGCAACGCCGGCATCGCCGAGGTCGCCGAGCTGCACCAGGTCGACGCGCTCGACGGCGAGGCCGTGGCCGCGCTGGCCGGCGACCTCGGCGCCGACCTCGTCGTCGTCGGCCCGGAGGCCCCGCTGGTCGCCGGCGTGGCCGACGCCGTGCGCGAGGCGGGCATCCCCGTGTTCGGCCCCTCCGGGGAAGCCGCGCAGCTGGAGGGGTCCAAGGCCTTCGCCAAGGACGTCATGGCGGCGGCCGGGGTGCCGACCGCCCGGTCGTACGTCTGCACCACGGAAGCGGAGGTGGCCGAGGCCCTCGACGCGTTCGGTGCTCCCTACGTCGTCAAGGACGACGGGCTGGCCGCCGGCAAGGGCGTCGTCGTCACGCAGGACGCCGAGGCCGCCACGGCCCACGCGGCCGGATGCGAGCGTGTCGTCATCGAGGAGTTCCTCGACGGGCCCGAGGTGTCCCTGTTCGCCATCACCGACGGGCGGACCGTCGTACCGCTCCAGCCCGCCCAGGACTTCAAGCGCGCCCTGGACGGCGACGAGGGCCCGAACACGGGCGGCATGGGCGCGTACTCGCCCCTGCCGTGGGCCGATCCGAAGCTGGTCGAAGAGGTGCTGCAGACGGTGCTGCAGCCGACCGTGGACGAAATGCGCCGCCGTGGCACGCCGTTCTCCGGTCTGCTCTACGCCGGGCTCGCGATCACCTCGCGCGGCGTCCGTGTCATCGAGTTCAACGCTCGTTTCGGCGACCCCGAGACCCAGGTCGTGCTGGCCCGTCTGAAGACCCCGCTGGCCGGTGTGCTGCTGGCCGCCGCGAACGGCACCCTGGACGACCTGGAGCCCCTGCGCTGGAGCGAGGACGCGGCCGTCACCGTGGTCGTCGCCTCCCACAACTACCCCGGCACCCCGCGCACCGGCGACCCGATCGGCGGCCTGGACGAGGTGGCCGCCGAGGACGCCCCGCACGCCTACGTCCTGCACGCCGGGACGAAGCGGGACGGTGACGCGGTGGTCAGCGCGGGCGGACGTGTGCTGTCCGTCACGGCGACCGGCCAGGACCTGGCCGAGGCCCGCGAGCGGGCGTACCGGGCGGTGGCCCGCATCCGCCTCGACGGCTCGCAGCACCGCACGGACATCGCGGCGAAGGCAGCCGGAGCGTAACGGCGAAGGCGTGGAACCGGTGAAACCGCCGGTCGCACGCACCCCGCAGCCACTCGGGCCCCGGATGAGAATCCGGGGCCTGATCTTTGCTGTCTGTCGCCCACCTCTGACCAAAGGCATTCCATCGAGTGAGCAATCGCCCATCCGGCTGACGGGGGCCGAGGCCCCAACTAGGGTGCGGCGCAAGCGTTCCGGCACTTGGCCCACCGGCATTGCGATGTCAGTGGCGGGTGCCACAGTGGGGGAGTGAGCAACGCCAGGACAGCGCGGGATTCGGCAGGGAGGGGGTGAGGTCGGCTCGTGAGCGGAATCGGAGTGGAGGCGGGCGCGCAGGCGGCGCGCTCCAGGGCCCTGGCCGTGCTGCGCATCCGGGGCCGGGCGCTGGCGGTGGCCGTGCTGCCCGCAGCCGCCGAGGTGATCCTGCTGGCCGGCGGTTCCACGGGCCATCTCGTCGGCCCGGGCTGGGACGCGGCCCGCTGGGTCGTGGGCGTGCCGGCCGCGCTCGTGCTGCTGGCCGCCGCCTGCATCGCCCTGGTCGTGGCTCGCGCCCGCCCCGCCGTGAGCCCGACGGTCCCGATCCCGGAGACGTCCGCCCCGGATCTGTACCGGCTGGTGCGCGACCTCGCCGACCGCCTCGACGTCCCGGCGCCCTCGGCCATAGCGCTCACCCCGGACTGCGACAGCTGGCTGGAGGACCGTACCCATCCGGCCCACGGCCCGCCCCCGCGGCCGGCGCACGACGAGATAGCGGGCCCCGGATCCGGCTTCGGCGCGCAGCGCCGTGCCCCCACCGCCCCCGTCCTCGTCATCGGCTCCCCGTTCCTGTGGTGGATGCGCGTCGGCGAGCTGCGCGCGGTCCTCGCCCCGGTCGTCGCCGGTACGGGCCCCTCCGCGCACCCGGACATAGCCGCCGCCCGCCGCTATGTGCGCGGTCTGGACGCGGCGGTGGCCGTCGCCTCGACCTCCGGCCGCCGTCGCCTGACCCGCGGGCTGTGCGCGGTCCTCGGCAGCGTCGCCCGGCTGCTGCTGCGCGCCTGCCGCGAGCACGCGACCTTGATGGAGCGCGGGGTCGCGGCAGCGGCGGCCGAGCGCGCCCAGGCCGTGGACTACGGACTGCGGATCGTCGCCCAGGAGCAGGTCGGTCTCGCCTACGCGGGCTGGGACCGCCTGCTGACCAAGGTGGCGCTGCCCGCCTGGCGCATGGGCCGCTGGCCCTCCCGGCTGGACGCGGGCGTCGTGGCCGCGCTCACCGAGCTGTCCCGGCGCGACCGGCTGGCCGAGGGCTTCGCCTCCCGCCTCGGCGAGCGCCCCGCCTGCGACCTGCTGGAGGAGCCCGGCGCGATGGACGAGGCCGCCTCCCTGCTCGCCGCCCGTCTCTTCCACGGCGTCCCGGCCGAGTCCGGCCCGGACTGGGCCCCGGTGGACTGGCAGGCGTATCCGGAGGAGGTCGTCGACCGGACCTGGCGCGCCGACGCGGCCCGGCTGCACCGTGTGCTGGACTCCCTCGGCGTCCGCCCCACGCTCGCCCCTGCCGCTTCCGGCCCCGGCGGCCCCACCCTGGCCCGCGTCCTGGACCACCTGACCGAGCCGGGCCCGCAGGCCTCGGCCCACCCCGGCGTTCCCCGCCCGGCCGCCCCGGACGAGGAGAGCACCGCCGCCACGGGGTACAGCGCCGACAGCACGGCGTACGAGCACGAGGACGAGGACACCGACTCCGGCACCGAGCGCAGCGCCGCCCTCGCCGCGGGCCTGAGCGCGGAACTGGCCCGCGAGGAGGCCTCCGCACCGCGCGGTGCGACCGCCGCCGGCCAGGCCCTCGACAGCGACAGCGCCCTGTGGGACGGCGGCGCCCTGCCGCTGTTCCCGCTCCAGCCCCCGCGCACGGCCCGGGAACTGCTTGCCGAGCACGTCACGGCGATGGTGTGCTGCGCCGCCGTGGACACGGCCGGTGCGGCCCCCGCCCTGGACTGGCTGGACGGTCCCTCGCTGCTCCTCGGTGGCGAGAGAGCTGCCGACCTCGCACCCAAGGTGCTCAGTCTGATCGAGGAGGGAGACCCGGGCCCGCTGCGCGCCTGGCTGGCCGAATCCGGCATACGCCCGGAGAAGCCGGTGCGGCTCGTCTGACCCCGCAGCCCACCCGGCGCCGTGGCCGCCCCGGGCGGCCTAGCGGAGCCCGGTCTTCCAGTTCAGGTCAATTCGCAACGAATAGTGACCGAGCCCGTGCGTTATGTGATGTGCTGGGACCGACCGCGCACATGGCAAAGGCATGCGACATACGACAGCGCGACCGAGCACGACCGACACAGGACACACGGGGGCATGAGGGAGGGGAGCGACCATGGCCTTGGATCGCATCCGCCGCTGGGAGTCCGGAGCACTCGCGCACGCCGTCACGGATCCCTTCGGCCTGGGCCCGGTGCCCTGGCTGCGCGGCAGTGAGACCTACTTCGACGACACGGGACACGTCGTGCCCTGGTACGTCGACCCGAGCCCGCAGCAGCCGGCCGGTGAGAAGCTGCGCGTCCCCGCGCCGCGCTCGGCGGTCACCGGTCCCCGCTCGGCCGATGACGTGCACCGCCAGATCAAGGGCTTCACGTCCACCGGCGCGGTCACGCCCGGGGAGGCGATCGACTTCCACATCACTGTCGATCCGCCGCAGCAGTTCAGCGTGGACATCTACCGGATCGGCCACTACGGCGGCGACGGCGCCGCCAAGATCACCACCAGCCCCCGGCTCTCCGGCATCGTCCAGCCCCCGCCGCTGGCCGCCGACCGCACGGTCTCCTGCCACCACTGGTGGCTGTCCTGGCGGCTCCAGGTGCCCTCCCACTGGAGCCTCGGCGCCTATGTGGCCGTCCTCACCACCGCCGACGGCTACCGCTCCCACGTGCCCTTCACGGTCCGCGACGACCACCCCGCCGACCTGCTCCTGCTGCTGCCCGACATCACCTGGCAGGCGTACAACCTCTACCCGGAGGACGGCCGCACCGGCGCCAGCCTCTACCACGCCTGGGACGAGAAGGGCCGGCTGCTCGGCGAGGCCGACGCGGCCACCACGGTCTCCTTCGACCGCCCGTACGCGGGCGCCGGCCTGCCCCTGCACGTCGGCCACGCCTACGACTTCATCCGCTGGGCCGAGCGCTACGGCTACGACCTCGCCTACGCCGACGCCCGCGATCTGCACGCCGGCCGCATCGACCCGACCCGCTACCGGGGCCTGGTCTTCCCGGGCCACGACGAGTACTGGTCCGTGCCGATGCGCCGTGCGGTCGAGGACGCCCGTGACCGGGGCACCTCGCTGGTCTTCCTCTCCGCCAACACCATGTACTGGCAGGTGGACCTTGGACCCTCCCCGTCCGGCGTCCCCGACCGGCTGCTGACCTGCCGCAAGCGCAAAGGCCCCGGAAAGCCGGTGCTGTGGCGCGAGATCGACCGGCCCGAGCAGCAGCTGGTCGGCATCCAGTACGCGGGCCGGGTGCCCGAACCGCATCCGCTGATCGTCCGCAACGCGGGCCACTGGCTGTGGGAGGCGACCGGCGCGCACGAGGGCGACGAGATCGAGGGCCTGGTCGCCGGCGAGGCCGACCGCTACTTCCCGCGCACGGCGCTGCCCGAGCACGAGGAGCGCATCCTGCTCGCGCACTCCCCCTACACCGACAACGACGGCATCCAGCGCCACCAGGAGACGTCCCTGTACCGCGCCCCCTCCGGCGCCTGGGTGTTCGCCGCCGGCACCTTCGCCTGGTCCCCGTCCCTGGACCGCCCCGGCCATGTGGACCCCCGCATCCAGCGGGCCACGGCGAATCTGCTGGACCGCATCTGCAAACGGGACTGACCCCTGGCCGAAACCGATCGCCCCCATAAGGGAGAATCGAGGCACTTGGACAGAACCACGGGGAGGAACCGTGTCCGGATTCGTAGAAAAGCCCGAGCCGATCCAGGTTCCGGGTCTGGTGCACCTGCACACCGGCAAGGTGCGCGAGCTGTACCAGAACGAGGCGGGCGACCTCGTGATGGTCGCCAGCGACCGCATGTCCGCCTACGACTGGGTGCTGCCCACGGAGATCCCCGACAAGGGCCGCATCCTCACCCAGCTCTCCCTGTGGTGGTTCGACCAGCTGCGTGACCTGGCCCCCCACCACGTGCTCAGCACCGAGCTCCCCGTGGGCGCCCCCGCCGACTGGGCGGGCCGCACGTTGGTCTGCAAGTCCCTGAAGATGCTCCCGGTGGAGTGCGTGGCTCGCGGCTACCTCACCGGCTCGGGCCTGGTCGAGTACAACGCGTCCCGCACGGTCTGCGGCCTCGCCCTCCCCGAAGGCCTGGTCGACGGCTCGGAACTGCCCGGCCCGATCTTCACCCCGGCCACCAAGGCCGAGGTCGGCGAGCACGACGAGAACGTCTCCTACGAGGAGGTCGCCCGCCAGGTCGGCGCCGAGACCGCGTCCCAGCTGCGCCAGCTCACGCTCGCCGTGTACTCCCGCGCCCGGGACATCGCCCGCGACCGGGGGATCATCCTGGCCGACACCAAGTTCGAGTTCGGCTTCGACGGCGACACGCTCGTCCTCGCCGACGAGGTCCTCACCCCGGACTCCTCCCGCTTCTGGCCGGCCGACCAGTGGCAGCCGGGCCGCACGCAGCCGTCGTACGACAAGCAGTTCGTCCGCAACTGGCTGACCTCGTCCGAGTCGGGCTGGGACCGCACGAGCGAGCAGCCCCCGCCGCCGCTGCCGCAGCAGGTCGTCGAGGCGACCCGGGCGAAGTACGCGGAGGCGTACGAGCGGCTGACGGGCACCAGCTGGTCGTAGACACGCGAAAGGCCCCCGGCGAGGACCGGGGGCCTTTCTTCTGGAGCGGACGACGAGGCTCGAACTCGCGACCTCAACCTTGGCAAGGTTGCGCTCTACCAACTGAGCTACGTCCGCACTGCGCTGCTGCGCGAGGCCAACTATACCCAACCTCGCTCCCGTGCGAGACGTACTGCCGCATGACGATTCTCCGCACCGAGCTTTGTGACGGCCGAGGAGAGGTAGTTCCGCACGGTCCCCGGCGACAGCGCGGCCCGCTCGGCGATCTCCGCGACCGGGGCCCCGTCGGCGGCCAGCTCCAGCACCTCGGCCTCCCGTGCGGTCAGCGGGGAGTCCCCGGCGGAGATCGCATCGGCGGCCAACTCCGGGTCGACGTACCGGTTTCCCCCGTGCACGGTCCGGATGATCTCGGCGAGCCGCTGTGCGCTGACCGTCTTCGGGACGAACCCGCGCACACCGGCCGCGAGCGCCCGCTTCAGGTGCCCGGGCCGTCCGTGACCGGTGACGATCAGTACCCGGCAGCCGGGCAGTTCGGTGCGCAGGGATGTGGCGACCTTCACACCGTCGGCGCCCGGCATCTGGAGATCGAGCACGGCCACATCGGGTTCGTGCGCCCGCGCCATCGCCAGCGCCTCGGGCCCGCTCGCGGCCTGAGCGACGACCAGCAGGTCGTCCTCCAGGGAGAGCAGGGCGGCCAGCGCGCCCCGGATCAGATGCTCGTCGTCGGCGAGCAACAGCCGTACCGGGTTGCTCATGAGGTGACTTCGCCCACTTTCTGCCTCAAGGGCACCTCAGCCACCAGCCGGAACCGGTCCTTGCCGACGAGCCCCGCCTCCAGCGTCCCGTCCACGGCGGCCAGCCGTTCGCGCAACCCGGGGAGCCCGGAACCCCCACCCCCGTGAGGGGTTCCGGCCACCCCGTCGTTCTCCACCGTCAGCACCACAGACCCCTCCTGCACCCGCAGCCCCACGGAACAGCGGCCGGCTTCCCCGTGCCGCAGCACGTTGGTGGTCGCCTCGCGCACCACCCAGCCGAGCGCGGACTGCACCTCGGCGGGCAGCCCCGCGGCCTCCGCGCGGACCTCGCAGTCGATCCCGGCCGCCGCCAGCACGCCCTGCGCACCGGCGAGTTCGGTGCCGAGGTCGGCCGCCCGGTAGCCGCGTACGACCTCCCGCACCTCCCGCTGCGACTCCTGGGCGATGCGCTGCACCTCGATCATCTGCTCCACGGCCTCCGGCCGCCCCCGCCGGGCCAGTTGCACGGCCAGCTCGCTCTTCAGGGAGATCACGGACAGGTTCCGCCCCAGCACGTCGTGCAGATCCCGCCCGAACCGCAGCCGCTCCTCGGCGACGGCGAGCCGGGCCTCGATCTCCCGGGCGCGTTCCGCCTCCCAGACCACGGACAAGGTCCAGCCGCCGGTGCGGGCGGCCAGCACGGAGAAGCTGGTGGAGAAGGCGATCACCACGCCCGTGGCGACGATGCCGAGACCGCTGGGGCGCGCGATCGAGAAGGCGGCCGTGATCAGCGCCCCGAGGGCCGCGCTCCGGCGCAGGAACACCTTGACCGGCACGGTGAACGCGTACGGCAGCCCGAACGGCACGAGCACCGCTCCGATCGTGAGCCGGATGGTGACCGGATCGCTCCCGCCGGCCGTGGCGAGCGCCACGATCAGCGCGAGCGCCAGGCCGAGCAGGACGGCAGGAGCGCGCAGGGCGCGTGACGGCAGTTCGGTGCGCCCGAGGTAGTGGTCGACCGAGGGCCGCAGCACCCGGTGTGCGGCCACGCACTGCAGCAGGTCGACGGCGACCAGCAGCCAGCCGAGTGCCAGCGGCACGGGCCGCCGGTCGGCTCCGCCCGCGAGCGGCAGCATCAGCCAGAAGAGCGGGAACGTCCAGAGGGTGGAGTACCAGGTGACCATGGACTGCAGCTCGACCCGTTCGGCCTTGCTGCGGTCCCGCCAGTACCGCTGGTGCCACTGCCGTATCAGCCTCAGCATGCTGCACGCTCCCCCGTACCTCGGCCCCGTGTCTCAGCGCCGTGGCTCCCACCGGAACCACCGCCGTACAGCAAACACCGCCACGACGATCCAGGCCAGCGCGGTCGCCGTCGTGCCCAGCGCCTCGTAGGCGCTCATCTGGCCGGACCAGCCCGCGCGGACGAGCCGGATCGCGGGGGAGAGCGGGAGGAGTTCGCAGACGGAGGCGAGTGTGTGGGGCATGACCTCGGTGGGGATCATGATGCCGGAGCCGGCCATCGAGACGAACACCAGCGGCAGCGCGGTCACCTGCGCACTCTCGGTGGTCCGGGTGAAGGCCGCGGTGAGCGCGGCGAGCGCCGCGCTCAGGACGAGCCCCGCCGCCACCCCCAGCACGGTCAGATACGGCGCCTTCGGCGCGCCGGTGTGCAGCAGCACCGCGCAGCCCACGCACAGCAGCAGGGCCTGGACGAGGCCCAGACCGGCCGCGGGCAGGGCCGTGCCGGTGAGGATCTCGGCGTCGGAGAGTTCGCCGGTGCGCAGCCGCTTGAGGACGAGCTCCTCGCGGCGGGCGACGTAGGCGTTGACCAGCGAGGTGTAGACGGCGAAGAGGAAGGCGAAGCCGACCGCGGCCGTCATCATCGCCGCGCCGACGCTCAGCCCCTCCTTCTTCAGGTCCACGCGGTCGAAGGCCGGCCCCACGCTGAACGGCAGGATGAGCGGCACCGTCACCGCGGTGAAGACGACACCGCGGTTGCGGCCGAGGAGGGCGAGTTCGGCGCGGGCCAGCGCGCGAAGCCGCCGACCCGCCGGTGCCCAGGCGAGAGTGCTCATGCCCTGACCTCCTGCTCCCGTGCGATCCCCAGGAACGCCTCCTCCAGTGAGGCCGAGCGCACCTCGAGGCGGCGCAGCTCGACCCCGCTCCGCTCGGCCCAGGCCAGCACCCCGGCGGCGGTCCGCTGGAGTTCCCGGGTGCGCAGCCGTACGAGCCTGCCGTCGCTCTCGTGCCCGCAGACGCCGAGGTCGGCCAGGGGCGGCAGGTCGCCGAGGAAGTAGCCGCCGGGCAGTTCGAAGGACATCCGGGAGGGCCGGCCCGCGGTGACCTCGGCCGGGGTTCCGGAGACGGCGATGCGTCCCTCGTGCAGGATGGCGAGCCGGTCGGCGAGGCCTTCCGCCTCCTCCAGGTAGTGCGTGGTGAGCAGCACGGTGGTGCCTGCGTCCCGCAGGCGGCGCACCAACTCCCAGGTGTCCCGGCGGCCTTCGGCATCCAGTCCGGTCGTCGGCTCGTCGAGGAAGAGCACCTCGGGATCGCCGAGCAGCGCGAGCGCCAGGTCCAGGCGCCGTCGCTCACCCCCGGAGAGCTGCTTGACCCGTACGTCGGTCTTCCCGGCGAGTCCGACCAGCTCCAGCACCTCGGATTCCGGCCGGGCCCCGCTGGTGCAGCCCGCCCACAGCCGGGCGGTCTCGGCGACGGTCAGGTCGGAAGGGAAGCCGCCTTCCTGGAGCATCACTCCGGTGCGGGGGCGTACGGCGGCCCGCTCCCGGAAGGGGTCGTGGCCGAGGACGCGGACGTGGCCCCCGGCCGGTGCCGCGAGCCCTTCCAGCAGCTCGACCGTCGACGTCTTGCCCGCGCCGTTGGTGCCCAGCAGCGCGAAGACCTCCCCGCGCGCCACGGAGAAGGTGATTCCGCGTACGGCTTCGAACCCGCCCCCGTAGACACGACTGAGGTCTGTGACCTCGATCACGCGCTCGTGTTCGTCGTTGTTCATGACTTCAGCGTCCCGGCGGGCCGGGAGGATCAGCAGTGCGCGGTGTCATCACTCGGCATGACAAATGTCAGAGACGTCGAGGGCGCACGAAAAGACCCCGGTCCAAAGGACCGGGGTCTCATTCCCGAGCGGACGACGAGGCTCGAACTCGCGACCTCAACCTTGGCAAGGTTGCGCTCTACCAACTGAGCTACGTCCGCACTGCTCCCGACCGGCTCCCACCGATCGGTGCGAGCACCAGCCTACCTGATCCACAAGAGTGGTCGTGACCGATGCCAGAGCGGGTGACAGGAATTGCACACTGCGCCTTCCCCCTGGAAGGGGGATGTTCTGCTACTGAACTACACCCGCATGGTCCGTGGGATCCGGCCTTTCGGCCTCGCCCCTCGGCGTGTCCCAGACATTAGCTGATCAGCAGGGGGGTTGCGCAAGTCGGCTCCCCCCAGGCCAAGTGAACGGCTCCCAGGGTCCGCTGACGGACCCTGGGGAGCTGCCCCTTCGCGGGCTCACTGGGCGGCGCTGAACGCCTCGTAGACCCTCTTCGGGATGCGTCCGCGCGCGGGCACGTCCATCTTGTTCGCCTGGGCCCAGGCGCGGACGGCCGCCGGGTCGGGAGCGACCTCCGTCTGCTTGTACGCCTTGCCGGACCGCGATCGCTTGCGGCCGGCCTCCACGTAGGGCGCGAGCGCCTTGCGCAGTTTCTTGGCGTTGGTTTCGTTCAGGTCGATCTCGTACGACTTGCCGTCGAGTCCGAAGGCGATCGTTTCCGCCGCTTCCGAGCCGTCGATGTCGTCAAAGAGAGTGACCACGACCTTTTGCGCCACGAATATCGGTCCCTTCGTGCGGCACGTCGATACAGCTCATCGGCGATGACGTGCCGAGTATCGGCTATTGCCAATTCATTTGTACAGTGCCCGGCAATGCAAAGTGAAGCCCGACTAAATCCGTCCGCGTGTCCCCGCGCAATAGATGTCGTGGGCGGACCTGTGGAACTTTCCCAGAACTTTTCGTGAGGGTGCCTTCCTGTCACCCGATCGTGATGCGCCTCACGTAGTTTCCTACAACTCTACTCGCGTAGAAATTTTGTGCGGGTAGTCTGAAGGAACCTGCTCAGCACCACACACCGGGAGTGCCAGTGGCACGCGTCGTAGTCGACGTCATGCTCAAGCCGGAGATCCTCGACCCCCAGGGCCAGGCGGTCCAGCGTGCGCTGCCGCGCCTGGGATTCGAAGGGATCTCGGACGTACGTCAGGGAAAGCGATTCGAACTGGAAGTTGACGGCCCGGTCGACGAGGCCGCGCTCGCCCGCATCCACGATCTTGCGGAATCCTTCCTCGCCAACACCGTGATCGAGGACTTCACCGTCAAGGTGGAAGAAGTGGCGGAGGCGGCCAAGTGACCGCTCGTATTGGCGTCGTCACTTTCCCGGGAAGCCTTGACGACCGGGACACCCAGCGGGCGATCCGCCTCGCGGGCGCCGAACCGGTCGCTCTCTGGCACAAGGACAAGGACCTCAAGCAGGTCGACGCCGTGGTGCTGCCCGGCGGTTTCTCCTACGGCGACTATCTGCGCGCCGGTGCGATCTCCCGGTTCTCGCCGGTGATGGAGTCCGTCATCGAGCAGGCGAAGGCCGGTCTGCCGGTCCTCGGTATCTGCAACGGCTTCCAGGTCCTCACCGAGGCGCACCTCCTCCCGGGCGCGATGCTCGGCAACGACCACCTCCACTTCATCTGCCGCGACCAGAAGCTGCGGGTGGAGAACGCGGGCACGGCCTGGACCGGCGACTACCGCCAGGGCCAGGAGATCCACATCCCGCTGAAGAACATGGACGGCCGGTACGTCGCCGACGCGTACACGCTCGACAAGCTGGAGGCCGAGGGCCGGGTGGTCTTCCGGTACCTGGACTTCAACCCCAACGGCTCGCAGCGGGACATCGCCGGCATCACCAACGAGGCCGGGAACGTCGTCGGACTCATGCCGCACCCCGAGCACGCCGTCGAGCCGCTGATCGGTACGGGCCGTACCGACGGCCTCCCGTTCTTCACCTCGATCCTCAAGAAGCTGGTCAACGCATGAGCCAGACGCCTCTGGACACGGTCGAGCACGCGGCCGCGACCCCCGACGTCGAGCTGCCCTGGGCCGAACTCGGCCTGAAGAAGGACGAGTACGAGCGGGTGGTGGAGATCCTCGGCCGCCGCCCGACCGGCGCCGAGCTCGCCATGTACTCGGTCATGTGGTCCGAGCACTGCTCGTACAAGTCCTCCAAGGTCCATCTGCGCCAGTTCGGCGAGAAGGCGCCGCAGAGCGACGCGCTGCTCGTCGGCATCGGCGAGAACGCCGGTGTGGTGGACGTCGGCCAGGGCTACGCGGTCACCTTCAAGGTCGAGTCGCACAACCACCCGTCGTACGTCGAGCCCTACCAGGGCGCGGCCACGGGTGTCGGCGGCATCGTCCGCGACATCATCGCGATGGGCGCCCGCCCGGTCGCGGTCGTGGACCCGCTGCGCTTCGGCGCGGCCGACCACCCCGACACCAAGCGTGTCCTGCCGGGCGTGGTCGCCGGCATCGGCGGCTACGGCAACTGCCTGGGCCTGCCCAACATCGGCGGCGAGGTCGTCTTCGACGCCTGCTACCAGGGCAACCCGCTGGTCAACGCCGGTGCCATCGGTGTGATGCGGCACGAGGACATCCACCTCGCCAAGGCCTCCGGCGCGGGCAACAAGGTCATCCTCTACGGCGCCCGGACCGGCGGCGACGGCATCGGCGGCGCCTCGATCCTCGCGTCCGAGACCTTCGACGACGCCAAGCCCTCCAAGCGTCCGGCCGTCCAGGTCGGCGACCCCTTCCAGGAGAAGCTCCTCATCGAGTGCACCCTGGAGGCCTTCCGGGAGAAGCTGGTCGTCGGCATCCAGGACCTGGGTGCGGCCGGCCTGTCGTGTGCGACGAGTGAGCTCGCCTCCAACGGCTCCGGCGGCATGCGCGTCACCCTGGACGACGTACCGCTGCGCGACTCGACGCTCTCGCCCGAGGAAATCCTCATGAGCGAGTCGCAGGAACGCATGTGCGCGGTGGTCGAGCCGGAGAAGGTCGACCGTTTCCTGGAGATCTGCGCGAAGTGGGACGTCATCGCCACCGTCATCGGTGAGGTGACCGACGGCGACCGCCTGGAGATCTACTGGCACGGCGGCAAGATCGTCGACGTCGACCCGCGGACCGTGGCCCACGAGGGCCCGGTGTACGAGCGCCCGTACGCCCGCCCGTCCTGGCAGGACGAGCTCCAGGCCGACGACGCGAACAAGCTCCCGCGGCCGACGACCGCCGAGGAGCTGAAGGACCAGGTCCTGAAGCTGGTGGGCTCGCCCAACCAGGCCTCCAAGAAGTGGATCACCTCGCAGTACGACCACTTCGTACAGGGCAACACCGTCCTCGCCCAGCCCGAGGACTCCGGCATGATCCGCGTGGACGAGGAGACCGGCCTCGGCGTCGCGATCGCCACGGACGGCAACGGCCGGTACGCCAAGCTGGACCCGTACGCGGGCGCCCAGCTGGCGCTGGCGGAGGCCTACCGGAACGTGGCGACCACGGGCGCCAAGCCGCTCGCGGTCTCGGACTGCCTGAACTTCGGCTCGCCCGAGGACCCGGCGGTCATGTGGCAGTTCGCGGAGGCCGTGCGCGGTCTGGCGGACGGCTGCCTCCAGCTCGGCACCCCGGTGACCGGTGGCAACGTCTCGCTCTACAACCAGACGGGCGAGGCGGCCATCCACCCGACCCCGGTGGTCGCCGTCCTCGGCGTCATCGACGACGTCGCGCGCCGCACCCCGGTCGCCTTCCAGGAGGAGGGCCAGCTGATCTACCTCCTCGGCGACACCCGTGAGGAGTTCGGCGGCTCGGCCTGGTCCCAGGTGGTCCACGACCACCTCGGCGGTCTGCCCCCGAAGGTCGACCTGGAGCGCGAGCGGCTGCTGGGCGAGATCCTGATCTCGGCCTCCCGCGACGGCATGATCGACTCCGCGCACGACCTGTCCGACGGCGGTCTGGTCCAGGCGGTCGTGGAGTCGGCGCTGCTCGGCGGCAAGGGCGCGCGTCTGGTCGTACCGGACGGGCTCGACGCCTTCACCTTCCTCTTCTCCGAGTCGGCCGGCCGCGCGATCGTCGCCGTGCCGCGCTCCGAGGAGGTCCGCTTCAACGACATGTGCGGTGCGCGCGGCCTGCCGGCCACCCGTATCGGTGTCGTGGACGGTGACTCGGTGGAGATCCAGGGCGAGTTCGGACTGCCCTTGGCCGAGCTGCGCGAGGCCCACGAGGGGACCATCGAGGCGCTGCTGGCGTAATGCCGTGCCTGCCCTGTGCGGGTGGGGGCCCCGTCCGGATTCCGTTCCGGGCGGGGCCCCGCGCGTTCGGGGCCTACGGGTTGATGCCGTCGAACTGGCGTACCCCGTAGTAGTCCCGCCCGCTCCACTGCGACACCATCAGCGTCAGGGCCGTCGCGCTCGCGCTGCCGGGGTGGATGTAGCCGCCGTAGAGGTTCGGCACCTCGAGGGCGGTGATCTGCGGGACGGGCATGCTCCACGGGGCGTCCGGGCGCGGGGCGGTGCGGGTGACGATCGCACCGAGGACCACGTCGAAGTAGCTCATGCAGTACGTGGCACCGATCCGCTTGACGGAGAACTCGCCGGTGTTGTTGCCGGAGAGGATGACCGACGGGGGTGTCTCCGAGGTGGTCCACTGCCAGGAACCATCGACGTAGGCCCAGTTCTGCTGGGCCCCGAAGTTGCCGGCGCGGAAGTCGTCGGGCTGGATCCGGAATAGCTGGACGGCGCCGCCGTCGGCCGAGTTCCGGTGGGTGCCGTTCCAGCGCTTGGAGAAGATGTACAGCCAGCCGTCCGGGTCGATGCCCGCGAACGACCACATGCCGTACATCGACTGGTTGACGCCCCGGTGGTCGCCGTCCCAGTGGTAGTCGTAGTCGGTCCAGGTCACGCCGTAGTCGTCGGAGTAGGCCACACCCGACATCAGCGAGCCGTCGTGACCGTCCTCCCACGGCGGGTCGCCCTCGACGCCCCAGGTGTACACGGACGTGTACTGGAGGTAGGTGCGGCCGCCGAACTCGATGCAGTCGTTGGGGATCCGGCTGATCTCGAAGCCGTAGCCGTTGTCCGCCCGGGACGTGTAGTCGAACAGCTTGCCCGCCTGGCCTCCGGTCGGCAGCGCCCAGGTGAACGAGATCGGTGCGGCGCCGGAGGAGTCGAAGGTGTCCTGGGCCAGCATCACCGGGGACCCGATGTAGTCGCCCGTCTGGTGGATGCCCGTCCACGCGTCGCCGAAGACGTAGCCCCAGGTGTTGTCGTGCTCCCGGTGGTACGGGATGCAGAGGTCGCCGGAGCCCAGGCCCTGCCGGCTCGCGGAGTCGCCGGGCTGGTCGCACAGCGGGGTACCGCGCTGGGCGGCGAGCGCGGGAGCGGCGCCGAGGGCCAGGCCGGCGCCGGCCAGGGTCATGCCGAGGCCGGCCTTGAGGACCGATCGGCGGTTCGGCCGTAAGTGGCCTGAGATACGGGAGGGGTGTGTCATGCGGCTCACCATAACCACGTCCAGAACCTGTTTCTAGAATCTTTTTCTAGAAATGGGGGGTCTCCGTCGTTTCTTCACCGAGGCTCACACCGCCACCGTCTCCCGTGCGGGCTCCGTCTCCCGCACCGGGCCGCCCTTCGGCAGGCGCAGCGCCAGCAGCAGGCACAGCAGCATCACACCGGCCCCGCACAGGAACACCGTGTCCAGCGCGGAGACGTACGCCGTCACGCCCTGCGCGTGCGCGGCGCCCCGCAGTGCCGCGAGGGAGCCGACGTCGCCGGGGCCGTCGTACAGGCGGTTGATCAGGGTGCCGAAGAGGGCGGCGCCGAGGGCCGTGCCGAGGGTCTGGAAGAAGCGGGCGGCCGTGGTGGCGACGCCGAGCTGATGGCGGGGCGCCGCCTGCTGCACCAGCTGGATCAGCTGGCCGAGGAGCTGGCCGAGGGCGATGCCGACGAGCAGCAGGACGGCACGCAGCTGCCACAGCGAGGTGTGGGTGCCGGTGGTGGCCAGGAGCAGGAAGGCCACCGTGCCCGTGCAGGCGCCGCTGATCGTGAACGTCCGCTCGGACCAGCCGCGTTCGGCGAGCCGGCCGGTGACGAGGCCGACCGCCATGATGCCGGCCGCCATCGGGATGAGGAACAGCCCGGCGGAGGAGCTGGCGATGCCGCGGGCGACCTGGAGGTAGACCAGGACGTAGTACATCGCGCCGGTCATGGCCGCGCCGATCAGTCCCTGGATCGCGAAGCCGAGGCGCAGCTCGGGGACGCGGAACAGCGCGGGCGGCAGGATCGGTTCGGCGGCCGTGAACTGGCGGTGCAGGAAGAGGCCGAGCGCGGCTGCCGAGGCCAGGGCCAGGCCGAGTATCTGCGGGGACGCCCAGGCGTACTGCTTGCCGCCCCACTCGGTGACCAGCAGGAGCGTGGTGGAGAAGGCGGCGGCGAGGGCCGCGCCGGGATAGTCGATCGCGTGGCGGGTGGTGTGCCGGGGGAGCTTGAGTACGACCACGGCGGCGGCCAGCGCGGCGATGCCGAGCGGCAGGTTGAGGTAGAACGCCCAGCGCCAGCTCGCGTGGTCGGCGAGGAAGCCGCCGAGCCACGGGCCGACGGCCATGCCGCCGCCCGCCACGATCCCGCCGGTGCCTGCGCCCTTGTTCTTCTTCTCCCCCGGCCCCTTCAGCTGGGCGATCACGACCATCGTGACGCTCATCAGCCCGCCCGCGCCGACGCCCTGCACGGCCCGGGAGGCGATCAGCCAGCCGAGTGACGGGGCCGCGCCGCACAGTGCCGAGCCGGCCAGGAAGGCGCCGAGAGCGCCGACGAAGACCTGCTTGGCGCCGAGCGCGTCGCACAGCCTGCCGTAGAGCGGGAGCATCGCGGCGGAGGCCAGCGAGAAGGCGCTGACCAGCCAGGGGATCGTGGCGAGGCCGTGTCTGGGATCGAGGTCCGTGACGATCGGGACGGTCGCCGCGGACACGATCTGCATGTCCAGGACCGCCAGGACGATCGTGACGAGACAGACGAGGAGGCTGACTTTGCGCTGGGTCTCGGTCATGGGCCTCACCATGCCCGGTGTTCATGTACCGAGTCAATGTTTTAGCTCGGATGAGAATTGAGCCCAGCTTAAATTTCATCGCGGTAAGGTGTCCGCATGGCTGAACCGATGGGGCTGCGCGAGCGCAAGAAGCTGCAGACGGCGACGCGGATCTACCGGGTGGCCGTCGGCCTGTTCGTGGAGCGGGGCTTCGACCACGTCTCCGTGCAGGAGATCGCCGACGCCGCCGAGGTGTCGAAGATGACCGTCTTCAACTACTTCCGTACCAAGGAGGACCTGGTCTTCCACCCCATGGAGGAGCACTTCTCCGACGCGGCCCGCGCGGTGCGGGAACGGCAGCCCGGAGAGTCCGCCGTGGCCGCCGTACGCCGGCAGTTCCTGGAGCTGGTGGAGAGCCGTGACCCCTCGGTCGGGCTGAACCCCGAGCCGCTCTCCCGGCAGGTCAGGCAACTCGTGATGGGCACCCCGGTCCTGATGGAGCGTGCCTTCCTCACGTTCCAGAAGGGCACCAGGGAACTGGCCGACCTGCTGGCCGCCGAGACGGGCGACCTGATGCTGGCCACGGTCGCCGCCGCCACCCTCAGCGCCGCCCGCAACGCCCTCGTCGAGGAGCACCACCGCCGTATCGCCGAGGGTGAAAGCGCGGACCAGGTCGCCGCCGACGCCGCCGAGCGGGCCCGGAAGGCCTTTGACCTGGTGGAAAAGGGCCTGAAGGACTACGCCGTGAAGGCATAGGCTCACCGCCATGCCCCCGGCCAAGAAGCGCGCCCGCAGCTACGACCCCGCCAAGACCCGCGCCGCGGTCTTCGCCCAGCTCGGCAACGTACGGGAGGCCGTGCGCGGCCTCACCGCCGAGCAACTCGCCCTGCCCACGCGGCTCGGCGAGTGGACCGTACGCGAGCTGGTCGCGCACATCGGCATGGCCGTCACGGCCGTCCACCGGGCCCTGGACCGGCCGGCCCCGCCGAAGCAGGACGTGCAGGTCGTCGAGTGGCCCTTCGCCACCGCCGCGAACTCCGCCGCGATCGCCGACTTCACCCGGAACGTCGCCGCCGAGCACCCCGACCTCGACGCCTACCTCGCCGACGTCGAGCAGAGCCTGCACACCCTGCTCGACGCCCACCCCGGCAGCCGGCTCCTGGAGACCAACGCCGGCGCGCTTCCCCTCGACGACTACCTCGTCACCCGTACCGTCGAACTCGTCGCCCACACCGACGACCTCAACGCCGCGGTCCCCGGCCTGGACGTGCCGTACGACCGCCAGGCCCTCGCCGCCGCCACCCGGCTGCTCGCCGACGCGCTCGCCGTGCAGGCGCCCGGCGGCTCCACCGAGGTGCGCGTGCCGCCGTACGCCGTGGTGCAGTGCATCGAGGGGCCCCGGCACACCCGCGGCACGCCGCCCAACGTCGTGGAGACCGATCCGCTGACCTGGATCCGGCTCGCCACCGGGCGGCTGGCCTGGACGGACGCCGTCGAGGAGGCCAGGGTCAGCGCGAGCGGGGAGCGCGCCGACCTCGGGGATCTGCTGCCGCTGATGGCGTGACGGAACCGGCGGCCCCAGCAGACCGTCGAATCCCCATGAACCGGCACAAGCAGCACATGATTCTGACGATGGCCGCCACGCTCGTCCCGCTCACGCTGGCCTGTGCCAGTGCCCAGGGCGCACCGACGGGGCAGCCCGTGACCGGCGTCGACTGGCGGGTCGACAGCCTCACCACCCAGGGCACCACCCGGCACGCGCCCACCGCCGCACACCTGCGCATCGACACGGACGGGAAGGCGGCCGGCAACCTCGGCTGCAACCAGTTCGGCGCCCGGGCCACCGTGCACGGCGACCGGATCACGTTCGGTGACCTCTACACGACCAGGATGGCCTGCGAAAAGGACCGGATGGACTTCGAGCGGGCCCTCGCCCGCACGCTCACCACCGGCACGCTCACCGCCCGGGCCGACGACGGGAAGCTGACGCTCACCGACGGCGACGGCGACCGCGTCCACCTCAGCCCGCGCGCACCCGAATGATGTGCGACACCTCACTCATGCATACGGCGAGCGGGCCCCGGGCCGGCGCCCACCGGCCCGCCGCCACCCTGCCCGATCGCCTCAGCACCTCGCTGACCAGTGGAAACGCAGAAACCGCCAAGGTGATCGACAAGCCCTGATCCGTTACGGGCGCGTATCCCCAATTCGGACCAGTGGTCGACCTCGCCTACACTCGGTGGCGTGCCACGTGGTGACGGTCGACTCAATCACGATCTGCTCCCCGGCGAGAAAGGCCCCCAGGACGCGTGTGGCGTCTTCGGTGTCTGGGCTCCGGGCGAAGAGGTCGCAAAGCTCACGTACTTCGGGCTCTACGCCCTCCAGCACCGGGGTCAGGAATCCGCGGGAATCGCGGTCAGCAACGGCTCCCAGATCCTCGTCTTCAAGGACATGGGCCTGGTCTCCCAGGTCTTCGACGAAACCTCTCTCGGTTCGCTCCAGGGTCACATCGCGGTCGGACACGCCCGCTACTCGACCACCGGCGCCTCCGTGTGGGAGAACGCCCAGCCGACGTTCCGCGCCACCGCGCACGGCTCGATCGCGCTCGGCCACAACGGCAACCTGGTCAACACGGCGCAGCTCGCCGAGATGGTCGCCGCCCTGCCGAAGGACACCAACGGCCGGTCCACCAGGGTCGCGGCCACCAACGACACCGACCTGCTGACGGCCCTGCTGGCCGCCCAGGTCGACGAGGACGGCAAGCCGCTGACCATCGAGGAGGCCGCACACGCGGTGCTCCCGAAGGTGCGGGGCGCCTTCTCGCTCGTCTTCATGGACGAGCACACCCTCTACGCCGCCCGTGACCCGCAGGGCATCCGCCCGCTGGTCCTCGGCCGCCTGGAGCGCGGCTGGGTGGTCGCCTCCGAGTCCGCCGCCCTGGACATCTGCGGTGCCAGCTTCGTGCGGGAGATCGAGCCGGGCGAGTTCGTCGCCATCGACGAGAACGGCCTGCGCACCTCCCGGTTCGCGGAAGCGAAGCCCAAGGGCTGTGTCTTCGAGTACGTGTACCTGGCCCGCCCGGACACCGACATCGCCGGCCGGAACGTGTACCTCTCCCGGGTGGAGATGGGCCGCCGCCTGGCCAAGGAGGCGCCCGTCGAGGCCGACCTGGTCATAGCGACCCCGGAGTCCGGCACCCCGGCCGCCATCGGCTACGCGGAGGCCTCCGGCATCCCCTTCGGCGCCGGCCTGGTGAAGAACGCCTACGTCGGCCGCACCTTCATCCAGCCCTCGCAGACCATCCGCCAGCTCGGCATCCGCCTGAAGCTGAACCCGCTGAAGGAAGTCATCAAGGGCAAGCGCCTGGTCGTCGTGGACGACTCGATCGTGCGCGGCAACACCCAGCGGGCGCTCGTGCGGATGCTGCGCGAGGCCGGGGCCGCCGAGGTCCACATCCGGATCTCCTCGCCGCCCGTGAAGTGGCCCTGCTTCTTCGGCATCGACTTCGCCACGCGTGCGGAGCTGATCGCCAACGGCATGACCATCGAGGAGATCGGCACCTCGCTCGGCGCCGACTCCCTGGCGTACATCTCCCTCGACGGCATGATCGAGGCGACCGCCATCGCCAAGCCGAACCTGTGCCGCGCCTGCTTCGACGGCGAGTACCCGATGGAGCTGCCGGACCCCGAGCTGCTCGGCAAGCAGCTCCTGGAGACCGAGCTGGCGGCCGGTCCGGCCGGCACGGCCGCGGCCGACGCGATCCGTCGCCCGTAAGCCCCGTAGAACCCAACCCGAAAGATCCCAGGCAATGTCTGAGAGCCGTTCCACCGGTGCTTCCTACGCGGCTGCCGGAGTCGACATCGAGGCGGGCGACCGCGCCGTCGAGCTGATGAAGGAGTGGGTGAAGAAGACCCAGCGGCCCGAGGTCCTGGGCGGCCTCGGCGGCTTCGCCGGGCTCTTCGACGCCTCCGCCCTCAAGCGCTACGAACGTCCCCTGCTCGCCTCCGCGACCGACGGCGTCGGCACGAAGGTCGACATCGCGCGCCGGCTGGGCGTCTACGACACCATCGGCCACGACCTGGTCGCCATGGTCATGGACGACATCGTGGTGTGCGGTGCCGAGCCGCTGTTCATGACGGACTACATCTGCGTCGGCAAGGTCCACCCCGAGCGGGTCGCCGCGATCGTCAAGGGCATCGCGGAGGGCTGTGTGCTGGCCGGCTGCGCCCTGGTGGGCGGCGAGACGGCCGAGCACCCGGGGCTGCTGGGCGAGGACGACTTCGACGTCGCCGGCGCCGGTACGGGCGTCGTGGAGGCCGACCGGCTGCTGGGCGCGGATCGTATCCGTAAGGGTGACACGGTGATCGCCATGGCGGCCTCCGGGCTTCACTCGAACGGGTACTCCCTGGTCCGCCACGTCCTGCTGGACCGGGCGGGCATGGACCTGGAGACGGAGGTCGCGGAGCTCGGCCGCACCCTCGGCGAGGAACTGCTGGAGCCCACCAAGATCTACTCGCTGGACTGCCTGGCGCTGACCCGCACCACCGAGGTGCACGCGTACAGCCACATCACCGGCGGCGGACTCGCGGCCAACCTGGCCCGGGTCATCCCGGACGAGCTGCACGCGACCGTCGACCGTGCCACCTGGACCCCGGGTGCGATCTTCGACCTGGTCGGCAGGACCGGCGACGTCGAGCGCCTGGAGCTGGAGAAGACCCTCAACATGGGCGTCGGCATGATCGCGATCGTGCCGGAGGAGTCCACGGACGTGGCCCTCGCGACCCTGGCCGACCGCGGGGTCGACGCATGGGTGGCGGGAGAGATCACGGACCGCGGCGACAAGGAGACCGGCGCCGAGCTGGTCGGCGACTACCTGGTCTGAACCTGCGGGTAGCACAGAAGCCGGTCGGTGGCAGTGCCACCGACCGGATAAGTGCTCAGTGCAAGGTCAAGCGCCGCGACGGTGTTGTGAGGGACCTTCGTCCTCGTCCTCGTCGTCGTCCTCATAGAGGTCGGCGTACCGAGAGTAAAGATCGTCCTCGTCATGCTCATCGTCCTCGAACGGCTCGCCGTTCGGCGGCTGGCTCGAAGTCGATGCGCCCAGTTCACTGGCCAGACGTGACAGGTCAGTCCCACCGCTGTTGTACTTCAGCTGGCGGGCGACCTTTGTCTGCTTGGCCTTGGCCCGGCCGCGCCCCATGGCTCGACCCCCTCGGTGACGGGGCTTGACAACCCCAGAGTCTGACACGCGTTCATGATCCGGAACGGACCCTCCGCAGAGAGGCCGGTCCGTAGGGCTTCCACGGTACCTGAGCCCGCGCCCATACGGTACGTCGCCCGCAGCACGCGCGTCTGCCCAGGACCCTCGAGGCGCCCTGTCCTCGCTGGTCAGTGGCGATTTTAACCACTTATCGGGGTGCGACCCGCCGGTGGAAGTGAGAGTTCTCTCTAAGTTCCCGCCGGCGGGTACCGGTCATGTGTGCGATCGGACACCCGGCCGGGGTCCGATCGCACCCGGATCAGCGCGCCGCGCGGGCGTCGGCCATGCGCTGCTCGGCGATCCGGTCGGCCGCGGCGGCCGGCGGAATCCCGTCTTCCTTCGCACGTGCGAATATGGCCAGCGTGGTGTCGAAGATCTTCGCCGCCTTCGCCTTGCACCGGTCGAAGTCGAACCCGTGCAACTCGTCGGCCACCTGGATGACCCCGCCGGCGTTCACCACGTAGTCCGGCGCGTAGAGGATCCCGCGGTCGGCGAGGTCCTTCTCCACACCCGGGTGGGCGAGCTGGTTGTTGGCGGCGCCGCACACCACCTGGGCGGCGAGCACCGGCACGGTGTCGTCGTTCAGGGCGCCGCCGAGGGCGCAGGGGGCGTAGATGTCGAGGCCCTCCACCCGGATCAGCGCATCGGTGTCGGCGACGGCCGTCACGCCCTGCGGGTACTGCTCGAGGATCCGCTGGACGGCGTCGGCGCGGACGTCCGTGACGACGACCTCGGCGCCCTCGTCGCGCAGGTGGCGCACCAGGTGGTGGCCGACCTTGCCGACGCCCGCGATGCCGACCTTGCGGCCGCGCAGCGAGGGGTCGCCCCACAGGTGCTGGGCGGAGGCGCGCATGCCCTGGTAGACGCCGAAGGCGGTGAGCACGGAGGAGTCGCCGGCCCCGCCGTTCTCGGGGGAGCGGCCGGTGGTCCAACGGCACTCGCGGGCCACGACGTCCATGTCGGCGACGTAGGTGCCGACGTCGCACGCGGTGACGTAGCGGCCGCCGAGCGAGGCGACCATGCGCCCGTAGGCGAGCAGCAGTTCCTCGGTCTTGTCGCGCTCCGGGTCGCCGATGATCACGGCTTTGCCACCGCCGTGGTCGAGTCCGGCCATGGCGTTCTTGTACGACATCCCGCGCGCGAGGTTGAGGGCGTCGGCGACAGCCTCGGCCTCGGTCGCGTACGGGTAGAAGCGCGTGCCGCCGAGGGCCGGGCCCAGGGCGGTGGAGTGGATGGCGATCACGGCCTTGAGGCCGCTGGCGCGGTCCTGGCAGAGCACGACCTGCTCATGGCCGCCCTGGTCCGAGTGGAACAGGGTGTGCAGGACATCAGCAGGTGCGCCGGTTACGTCGGTCACTGTGGTGACTCCTGTGTAAATAGCGGCGGGTGGGGCTCAGCCCCCGTGCGGGTGGCGGGTGCTGTGGCATGAGCGTAGGCCCTGTGCCCACCAGCCATCCGCGCAGTGTTCAGGATCACTCTCCCGCGCCTCTCGCGCACGCATCTCCGTGGGACGATTTGCAAGGGTTTCGAGCCGGGTCCGATGGGGAGGGAGCAGGCGTGCCCAAGGTGTCCTCCGTGGTCGTCCCCTATGCCACGTACCTGCGTGTCTACGAGCCGCTGGCCGCCTTCCCGGAGCCGGAGCGCACCCACTGGGCGCGCTACGCCCGGCGCCCCGACCGCCCCTCCTACCAGGACGAACTGCGCCGCTCGCTCGCCGATTTGCTGCCCACGCCGCCGATCGCGGTGCCGGTGCACGAGAGCAGCGACGCCTTCGTGCTGGACGTCGACGGGGTCGTCTGCGTCTGCCCCTGGCGCACCCGGCTGCGCGGCTGGCAGGCCCTGGGCGACCTCGCCGAGGAGCTGCCGCCGCCGGTGCTGGACGCGGTGCTGCCGCCGCTGGTGCGCGACCAGGCCGCGCAGGACTACGAGCGCTGGCTCGCCCGCAACCCCGATGCCCGCCCGTGGATCCGTACGGCGACCTGGCAGATCCCGCTGAACTGGTTCGTGCTGGTCTCCGACGAGGAGCGCCGGTACGAGAAGGGGTCCGGCGAGGTGCCGCCGATGCTGCGCTACCGCACCCCGATGGTGCAGGCCCGGCGCCGCGTGGCGCGGGCGCTGCGCACGCTGAAGGACACCATCGAGGAAGGGCCGCTGATCGACGGCCTGGTGGACGTGGGCCGCTGGCTGGAGGAGTTCCACCCGCGCTCGCTGGTGGAGCTGGACTACGGCGGCCTGGTGCACGCAGTGCCGGCCGGTCAGTTGGCGGACGACCACTCGGCGGCGGACGTGGCCGACGGCATCGAGGCGCTGCGCCGGGGCGACGGGATGGCCGCCGGGGAGGCGTACGGGCGGCTCGTGGAGCGGTGGCGGGCGGTACGGGACAGGCGTTCTGCGAACTGAGTGACGCAGGTCACGGTCAAAACGTCACTGAACGGCGTACGGTCTACCGCACTTGACCACCTGACGGGACGTTGGTCCCGATCCGGGCTTTTATCCCTAAGCGTGACGGACGGCACTTACACGGCTCTTGCGCCTGTTGCCGACCCTCGTGCCAAAATAGGACAAGGAGCCCGGGGAGGGCTCCGTCCGTCCAGCTATGCTCCACTGTGGGCGGAATCTCAGCATTGCACGCTTTGGGGGGTCTGGTGACTCCTGATCGCCCTGTGACTGATCGTCACAGCGGTGTGACTGTCCGCTATGGCATGGTCCATCGGCTTCCGTCGCTGATGAACACCTGGGAGGGCAATTCCATCGGTTTGGCCGACGCGGCTGGACAGATGGTGTAGTTGTAGTGCCGAGGACAAGCCGTTCGTCCTATAACCGACTCGGCCCGCGTCCGCCATTTCGGGCAACGCGGGTCAAGGTGCAGAATTTAGAGGAAAGAACCGAGAAGGTTCGGTTCTCCCGAGGAGGCCGCTCATGACCGCTCGCACCCCTGATGCCGAGCCGCTGCTGACCCCGGCTGAGGTCGCCACGATGTTCCGCGTGGACCCGAAGACGGTCACGCGGTGGGCGAAGGCCGGCAAGCTCACTTCGATCCGTACGCTCGGCGGGCACCGCCGCTACCGCGAGGCCGAGGTCCGCGCTCTGCTCGCGGGCATCCCGCAGCAGCGCAGCGAGGCCTGAACAACTGCATAACCGGGCAAAACGGCTGGTCCCCCACTGGTCGAGGCGCCCGAAACCCTAGCTCCAAGCGACGCGGGACCTGCCCCAACAGGGCCCACGCCCAAGCCGAAGAGAACGTTGTAGGCAGCGACACAGGGTGCGTCGTAGATCGCGCTGGACTCCGCCGGGTCCAGCGCGATCTTTTTTGTGCGCTGGTCGGGGGTGGGGTGGCGGCCCTGTGAGCGGCCTTGTCGGAGTCTGGGGAGGGTTGTCGGAACGCCTGTGCGCGGCCCCTGGGCGGGGTGCAATTGCACATATTAAATTGACCAGTTGTAGGACGGGGGTAAGTGCCGCCGTTTCAAAAACTCATGCGGTGACTCCCGTCACACACCGGGACGCTTGTTGCCGTCGGCATGTGTGCGCTAATGGAACCACGTGTTCCAGCGTGCCACGCCCGGGCGGGTGTTGGGCCCGCCGGGGGGTCACGCGCTTCGAGGACTCTCGTCCTCCAGTACCTCGTCGCTCGCGTCCTGGGGCCGTGGGCCGGCGTCCATGGCCAGCCGCAGCAGGTGATGACAGATCGGGCAGTGGCGGGTCAGGTGCCGGTAGGACGTGGCAGCCGCCAGATGCGCCCTCAGCAGCGCCCGCGTCTCGTGCCGCGCCGATGCCGCCATACGCCACCTCCAGGGGCCGTACAGGGGGGACGGGCCCTGGTTTCTGGGTACCGGTGGAATGTGACGTCGTCAAGGGCGCCGACGGCTGCGCAGGGCTTCGGCGGAACAGAAGAAGGGCCCCCGACCGGGGGCCCTTCTTCAACTGCGGTCCTGACGGGATTTGAACCCGCGGCCTCCACCTTGACAGGGTGGCGAGCACTCCAAACTGCTCCACAGGACCAGGTTTCGCGGCGCTTGTTGCTGCGTTGCGCTGCGAGAAGGACTGTACAGGAGGGTGAGCCCGCTGGTCGAACTCACCCTCCGTACGGGAGCGATTACGGGACGGCCGCGTCGATCGCCTTCACGATCCGCTTGTCGGAGACCGGGTACGCCGTGCCCAGCGCGTGCGCGAAGTAGCTGACCCGGAGTTCCTCGATCATCCAGCGGATGTCCAGCACCTGCTGCGGCACCGGCCGGCCCTGCGGCAGCTGTTCCAGGAGCCAGGCGTACTCGTCCTGCATCTCGTGGACCTTCTCCATGCGGGTGGTGTCCCGCTGGACGCCGGTCGGCATCTGCTGCAGGCGCCGGTCGGCGGCCACCAGGTAGCGCATCAGGTCGGGCAGCCGCCGTATGCCCGCCCACGTCACGAAACCGGGCTTCACAAGGGCGTCCAGCTGCTTGCGGACGTCCGTCAGGTTCGCCAGGAGGACGGGGCTCTTCACGGCCTTCAGGCGGCGCTCACAGGCCTGCCAGGCGGCCAGCACCTGCTGCACCTGCGCGACCGTACGGACCGTCGTGTCCACGATCTCCGCGCGCACCTTGTCGTACAGCTTGCGGTACGACTCCTCGTCCCACACCGGCCCGCCGAAGTCCGCGATCAGCTTGTCGGCCGCGGCCATCGCGCAGTCGTCGAACAGGGCCTGGACGGAGCCGTGCGGGTTGGCGGAGAGGGCCAGCTTCTGGGCGTTGGTCAGCTTGTCGGACGCGAACTTCGCCGGGTTCACCGGGATGTTGCGCAGGATGAGCCGCCGGGTGCCCTTCCACATCGCCTCGGCCTGCTCGGCCTCGGTGTCGAAGAGGCGGACCGAGACCGTGTCGCCGTCGTCCACCAGCGCCGGGTACGCCTTCACCGGCTGCCCGGCCCGGCGTGTCTCGAAGACCCGGGTGAGCGTGCCGATCGTCCAGTCGGTGAGGCCCTTGCGCTCCAGGGACTCCCCGCCCTGCCGCTCGGCGGTCGCGGCCGCCGCCTGCGAGAGGGCCTTGCGGGCCTTCGGCTTCAGCCGGAGCTTCAGCGCCTCCAGGTCCTTGTCCTCGGCGACCTTGCGCCGCCGCTCGTCCACGATCCTGAAGGTGATCTTCAGATGGTCGGGGACCTTCGCCCAGTCGAAGTCGTCCGCCTCGAAGGGGACGCCGACCATGCGCTTCAGCTCCCGGGCCATGGTGAGCGTCAGCGGCTCCTGGAGCGGCACCGCACGCTCCAGGAACGCCTTCGCGTAGTTCGGCGCGGGCACGTAGTGGCGGCGGACCGGCTTCGGGAGGGAGCGGATCAGCTCCGTCACCACCTCCTCGCGCAGGCCCGGGATCTGCCAGTCGAAGCCCTCGTCGGTGACCTGGTTGAGTACCTGGAGCGGGATGTGCACGGTGACACCGTCGGCGTCCGCGCCCGGCTCGAACTGGTACGTCACCCGGAACTTGAGCGGACCCTGGCGCCACGAGTCCGGGTAGTCGGCCTTGGTGACCGCCTCCGCCGACTCGCGGATGAGCATCTCGCGTTCGAAGTCGAGGAAGTCGGGCTGCTCGGTCCGTTTCCGCTTCCACCAGGAGTCGAAGTGGGCACCGGAGACGACGTGCTCGGGCACTCGCTGGTCGTAGAAGTCGAACAGCGTGTCGTCGTCCACGACGATGTCCCGGCGCCGCGCCCGGTGCTCCAACTCCTCGACTTCGCTGAGGAGTCTGCGGTTGTCCGCGAAGAACTTGTGGTGCGTGCGCCAGTCGCCCTCGACCAGCGCGTTGCGGATGAACAGTTCCCTGGAGACCTCCGCGTCGATCCGGCCGTAGTTCACCTTCCGCTGGGCGACGATCGGGACGCCGTACAGCGTCACCTTCTCGTACGCCATCACGGCCGCCTGGTCCTTCTCCCAGTGCGGTTCGCTGTACGTCCGCTTGAGGAGGTGCTCGGCGAGCGGCTCGACCCACTCGGGCTCGATCTTCGCGTTGACCCGGGCCCACAGCCGGGAGGTCTCCACGAGTTCGGCGGACATCAGGAACCGGGGCTGCTTCCGGAACAGCGCCGAGCCCGGGAAGACCGCGAACTTGGCGCTGCGGGCGCCCAGGTACTCGTTCTTGTTGCCGTCCTTCACGTCCTTCATCCCGATGTGGGAGAGAAGGCCCGCGAGGAGGGAGACGTGGACGCGGTCGGCCGGGGCGTCAGTACCCGCCGAAGGCTCCCCGAGGTGGATGCCCATCTGCTTGGCCACCGTGCGCAGCTGGCTGTAGATGTCCTGCCATTCGCGAATGCGCAGGAAGTTCAGGTACTCCTGCTTGCACATCCGGCGGAAGGACGACGAGCCGCGCTCCTTCTGCTGCTCGCGGATGTACCGCCACAGGTTCAGGTAGGCGAGGAAGTCGCTCGTATCGTCCTTGAAGCGGGCGTGCTGCTGGTCGGCCTGGGCCTGCT
The DNA here is from genome assembly GCF_001513965.1 of Streptomyces cellostaticus. Lineage (GTDB taxonomy): Bacteria > Actinomycetota > Actinomycetes > Streptomycetales > Streptomycetaceae > Streptomyces > Streptomyces cellostaticus. The sequence continues at coordinate 303,346 of NZ_KQ948023.1, forward strand.
TCTCGGCCGGGCGCTCGCGCGGGTCCTGGATGGACAGTGCGGCCGCGATCACCATGACCTCGCGGACACAGCCGTTCTTGTCGGCCTCCAGGACCATGCGGGCCAGCCGGGGGTCGACGGGCAGCTGGGCCAGCTTGCGGCCGGTGTCGGTGAGGCGTTTGCGCGGGTCCTTCTGCGCGGGGTCCAGCGCGTGCAGCTCCTGGAGCAGCTGGACGCCGTCGCGGATGTTGCGGTGGTCCGGCGGGTCGATGAAGGGGAACTTCTCGATGTCGCCGAGGCCGGCCGCGGTCATCTGGAGGATGACGGAGGCGAGGTTCGTACGGAGGATCTCGGCGTCCGTGAACTCCGGCCGGGCGACGAAGTCGTCCTCGGAGTACAGGCGGATGCAGATGCCGTCGCTCGTACGCCCGCAGCGGCCCTTGCGCTGGTTGGCGCTGGCCTGGGAGACCGGCTCGATGGGCAGCCGCTGGACCTTGGTGCGGTGGCTGTAGCGGCTGATCCGGGCGAAGCCGGGGTCGATGACGTACTTGATGCCCGGGACGGTCAGGGAGGTCTCGGCGACGTTGGTCGCCAGAACGATCCTGCGCCCGGTGTGCGGCTGGAAGACGCGGTGCTGCTCGGCGTGCGAGAGCCGCGCGTAGAGCGGCAGGACCTCGGTGAAGCGGTACTGCTTCCTGGTGAGGGCGTCCGCCGTGTCCCGGATCTCCCGCTCACCGGAGAGGAAGACGAGGATGTCGCCCTTCCCCTCGCCCATCAGCTCCTCGACGGCGTCGGTGATGGCGGTGATCTGGTCCCGGTCGGCGTCCTCGGACTCCTCCTCCAGGAGCGGCCGGTAACGGACCTCCACCGGGTACGTCCGCCCGCTGACCTCGACGATCGGGGCGTCGCCGAAGTGCCGGGAGAAGCGCTCGGGATCGATGGTGGCGGAGGTGATGACGACCTTGAGGTCCGGCCGCTTGGGCAGCAGCTGGGCGAGATAGCCCAGCAGGAAGTCGATGTTGAGGGACCGCTCGTGGGCCTCGTCGATGATGATCGTGTCGTAGGCGCGCAGCTCGCGGTCGGTCTGGATCTCGGCGAGCAGGATGCCGTCCGTCATCAGCTTGACGAAGGTGGCGTCCGGGTTCACCTGGTCGGTGAAGCGGACCTTCCAGCCGACGGCCTCGCCCAGCGGCGTCTTCAGCTCGTCGGCGACGCGCTCGGCGACGGTCCGGGCGGCGATACGGCGGGGCTGGGTGTGCCCGATCATGCCGCGGACGCCACGCCCCAGCTCCATACAGATCTTGGGGATCTGCGTGGTCTTACCGGACCCGGTCTCGCCGGCCACGATGACGACCTGGTGATCGCGGATGGCCTCGGCGATCTGGTCCTTCTTCTGGCTGACCGGGAGCTGCTCCGGATAGGTGACGGCGGGCACACGGGAGCGCCGCTCGTCCATCCGTGCGGCGGCCGTGCCGATCTCGGCCTCGATCTCGGCGAGGACGGCGGCGCGGGCCTCCGGCTTACGGATCTTGCGCGCGCCCTCGAGCCGCCTGCCGAGCCGGTGCGCGTCGCGCAGCGACAGCTCGGTCAGACGGGGGGCGAGGGGGCCGAGGGCGGGGGCTGGATGCGTAGACATACGCGGTCCAGGATCGCACCTCGGGGAAATCACTGGCGAACGATTTGCTCGGGGGCGCTCAGGGCGTGTGCTGATCGGGCGGGGCGGCCTGCGTGCGCTGCCGGCTGAGCCCGTCCCCGAGGGCGATCGACTTCGCGGTGTTGGACACGGCCTTGATGCCCAGGTAGGCGGTGGTCATGCTGCTCACCGCGGTGAATGCGGCGGTCAGCACCCCGACGATCACCGACTTGTCGCCGTTGAGCCGCCACACCCCGATGACCGCGACCGCGGCGATGGCGAGACTGCTGATCACGACCGCGAGCAGCCCGTACCGCGCCCGGACCTTCTCCAGCTCCGTGTCCGGGGTGGTTCTGGTCTCGTTCCGGCTCATCGTCCTCATCCCCTGCTCCGCAGCTGCTCCACGCGTGCGTCCACCTGCGCTCGGTCGTACCCCCGTCGGACGATGTCGAAAACGGGCGGTGCTCCGGATGCCGGGCTTGTGGTCAGGCGGGCCAGATAGGCGTCCACCTGGGCGCGGTCGTAGCCGCGTCGTGCGATGTCGAAACCCCGGAAGTCGTCTTCCATGGCTGCCTCCCCCGGTGCCAAGGGTCGATACGACGAAGGCCCCGTTCTGCTGAACGGGGCCTTCTGAATTGTGGCTGGGGCCGGGGTCGAACCGGCGACCTATCGCTTTTCAGGCGATCGCTCGTACCAACTGAGCTACCCAGCCACGGGGTTTCACGTGAAACCCCAGCGGTCCTGACGGGATTTGAACCCGCGGCCTCCACCTTGACAGGGTGGCGAGCACTCCAAACTGCTCCACAGGACCAAGCTTGTGTGTGCAACAGTGTCGCACACGGTTTTGCGTGCCCCCAACGGGATTCGAACCCGTGCTACCGCCTTGAAAGGGCGGCGTCCTAGGCCGCTAGACGATGAGGGCTATCGGCCCGCCTGGGCGCTTCTCAGCGCGTCGGGGACGTGAGAAGCATATGGGATGGCGGGGGGTATCGCCAAAACGGTTTACGACCTCGATGGCGAAGGCGAGGAGGGGGCCGGGGTCGCACCTGGTTGGTTCTCCTTGGGCAGGTGGCGGCTGACCTCGGCGGTCGTCAGGCCCAGGCCGCCCAGTTTGATCTCGTCCCAGGCCTGGAGGCGGCGGCTGTCACGGTCGAAGTAGAGGATCGAGGCCTCGATCGGGTCCGGGTGCTTCCCCTCCACCGCGCGCAGGCCGCTGCCGCCCGTCGAGCCCTCGATCCGCAGCCGGGTGCCGTACTTCATGACCTCCGTGCCCTCGTGGTGGAGGTGGCCCGCCAGGACCAGGGGTACCTCGCCGTCCGTCTCCCGGGCGGCGGACGGCTCGTGCGCGATGGCCACGTCCACCGGGGTGCCGGCCGCCCGCTGGTCGCGCAGGGCCGTGGCCAGGCGGTCGCCCGCCAGCTGTTCGGCGGCGTTCCCGCCGGGCGTCACCGAGCGGTCGGGGGTGAACTGGGGGTCGCCGATGCCCGCGAAGCGCAGGCCCGCGATCGTCTGGGCCCGGCCGTCGTCCAGGACATGCACGTTCTTCATGCGCTCCAGGTAGCGCTGGGTGACGCGCGAGTCGTGGTTGCCGCGGACCCAGACGTAGGGCGCGCCCAGGTCCTCGACCGGGTCCAGGAAGCCGTTCTCCGCCGCCGTGCCGTGATCCATCGTGTCGCCGGAGTCGACGATCACGTTCACCTTGTACTGCTCCACCAGCGAGGCGATGATCTTCCAGCTCGCCGGGTTGAGGTGGATGTCCGAGACGTGCAGGACCCGGAGGGTGGCGGGGTCCGGCTGGTAGGCCGGGAGCGTGGACGTGACGTCGTACAGCTTCGTCACGTTCGTCACCAGGCGCGCCAACTCCTTCTGGTAGACGTCGAACTCGGTGACGATGTTGCGCGCGTTGCCGACCAGGGACGGTGCCGAGGACAGCAGGCCGGAGAACTTCGGCTCCAGGACCGACTTCGGGTTCCAGGTGGCGTACGCCGTCGCGCCGGAGGCCGCGAGCAGGGTGAGGGCCAGTCCGCCGGCCGCGAGGGCCCGGCGCGGGCGGCGGTAGACGGCGAGGCCGAGGGCGGTCGCCCCGGAGACCACGGCGACCGAGGAGCGTACGGCCAGGTCGAGCGTGCCGTGCTCGACGTCCCGGGCGACCTCGTCCTGGAGACCGGAGAGCCGCTCGGGGTGGTCGACCAGGGCCTGGGAGCGGAGCGGGTCGAGCTGGTCGACGTTCACGTCCAGGCGGACGGGCGCGACATGGCTGTCCAGGGTCAGCGCGCCCAGCGGGGAGACGTTGATCTTCGTGCCGCCGGTGAGGGACGGGCGCAGCGCCATCGTCGTGTTCATCGGGCCGACCGGCGCCCGTACGTTCCCGACGATCAGCAGGCCCAGCCAGGCGCCGACGAGGACCACCGCGGTGAGGCCGAGGGCGCTGAGCCAGGGCCGGGGGCGGGCCGCCGGCTCCAGGGCGGGGAGGGCGGGCGGGGCGCTGGGGGTACGGCGGCTGCGGAGGGCTGCGACGGGGACGCGGACGCGGGCCATTGGTGCCGTATGCCCACGCTCCGGCGCGGATATGCGACGGTTCGCCACACTCGTACGGCCCCTCGTGCCGGACAATGACCAGGTGCTGGAGATGACGCGCGAGGAGTTCGAGGAACTGGTCGGCGAGGCGCTCGACCGGATTCCCCCGGAGCTGATGCGGCTGATGGACAACGTCGCGGTGTTCGTCGAGGACGAACCGCCTGCGGACGATCCGGAGCTGCTCGGGCTGTACGAGGGAACGCCGCTGACCGAGCGGGGCGAGTGGTACGCGGGTGTGCTGCCGGACCGGATCACCGTCTACCGGGGGCCGACGCTCAGGATGTGCGAGAGCCGCGAGGACGTCGTCGCCGAGACCGAGGTCACCGTGGTGCACGAGATCGCCCACCACTTCGGCATCGACGACGCCCGGCTGCATGCGCTCGGCTACGGGTGACCGGCGCGGGGACGCGGGTGACCGGCGGGGCAGGACGACTCGGGCGCGGCGCGTGTCCTCTTGTGGGCGGCGGGAGTTGGGGAGGTTGACTCCCTTTCTTGCCTCCGGAGGTGGCCGCCGTGCGCCCCTTGTACGTACCCGTCCGTCTGGCCGTCACGGTGCTGGCCCTCACGGCCGCCGCCGGCTGTGTGAGCGTGGGTGACGACGCCGGCCGGGCCAGGCCCTCGCACTCGGCGGGGCAGCGGGGCGGTGAGGCGCCCGACGGGGGTCCGGTGGCGGGCCCGGCCGGCCTCGGCTACGGCGGCCGCTCCGGGGACGGAAAGCGCGGGCACGGCGGCAAGGCGAAGCCGGGGGAGTCGGCCTCGCCCTCGGTCACTCCGTCCGCGACGGACAGCGTGCCGGCGCCGCCGCCGAAGCCGGGGAAGCCGGGAAAGACCGCGAATCCGACTCCTACGCACACGGCCGAGCCGACTCCCACACAGACGCCCGAGCCGCAGCCGACGCCGACCGAACAGCCGACGCCCGCCTCGCCCCCGCCGCCGTCCGCCGAACCGTCCTCCTCGGCCCACGAGGAGACGGGAACCCAGCTGGCCCAGCGTGAGCCGGCACCTGAGGCGGGGTCGCCCGCGTAGGCGGTGACCTGGGGATACGGGCTCGGTTTGCGTTAGGGGGTGGTGGGTGCGTATGGTGGTAGATCGTTTGATCCCATTTGCCCGGCGCCACCACAGAGCGCGCCGTGTGGCGCGTACTCTCCCTTGCCGTGGCGGACCGCATTGAGGCGGTCGTGAGCGAATCACGGAGTTGACGGGCGCGTGCCGAAGAGACTCCGGAAGGTTTCGCATTCGCATGTCCGTGTCCAGTACTGATCACATCGTCATGTCCGAGAACACTCAGGACGACGATCTGGTGACCGAGGTCACCGAGACCACTGACACCCCCCAGACCACCTTTGCCGACCTCGGCCTCCCCGAGGGTGTTGTGCGCAAGCTCGCACAGAACGGCGTGACCACCCCCTTCCCGATCCAGGCCGCGACCATCCCGGACGCCCTGACCGGCAAGGACATCCTCGGCCGTGGCCGCACCGGCTCCGGCAAGACCCTCTCCTTCGGTCTGCCCACCCTGGCCACCCTGGCCGGCGGCCGCACCCAGAAGCACAAGCCGCGCGCGGTCATCCTCACCCCGACCCGCGAGCTGGCCATGCAGGTCGCCGACGCCCTCCAGCCGTACGGCGACGTCCTCGGCCTGAAGATGAAGGTCGTCTGCGGCGGTACGTCGATGGGCAACCAGATCTACGCCCTGGAGCGCGGCGTCGACATCCTCGTCGCCACCCCGGGCCGTCTGCGCGACATCATCAACCGCGGCGCCTGCTCCCTGGAGGACGTGCAGATCACCGTCCTCGACGAGGCCGACCAGATGTCCGACCTGGGCTTCCTGCCCGAGGTCACCGAGCTGCTCGACCAGGTCCCGGCGGGCGGCCAGCGCATGCTGTTCTCCGCGACCATGGAGAACGAGATCCAGACCCTCGTCGACCGCTACCTGAACAACCCCGTCTCCCACGAGGTGGACGCGGCCCAGGGCGCGGTGACGACCATGTCCCACCACATCCTCATCGTGAAGCCCAAGGACAAGGCGCCGGTCACCGCGGCCATCGCCTCCCGCAAGGGCCGCACGATCATCTTCGTCCGCACCCAGCTGGGCGCCGACCGTGTCGCCGAGCAGCTGCGTGAGGCGGGCGCGAAGGCCGACGCGCTGCACGGCGGCATGACCCAGGGCGCCCGCACCCGGACGCTGGCGGACTTCAAGGACGGGTACGTCAACGTCCTCGTCGCCACCGACGTCGCCGCGCGCGGTATCCACGTCGACGGCATCGACCTGGTCCTGAACGTCGACCCGGCCGGCGACCACAAGGACTACCTGCACCGCGCAGGCCGCACCGCGCGTGCCGGCCGCACCGGCACGGTCGTCTCCCTCTCCCTGCCGCACCAGCGCCGCCAGATCTTCCGCCTCATGGAGGACGCCGGCGTCGACGCCGCGCGTCACATCATCCAGGGCGCGGGCACCTTCGACCCGGAGGTCGCCGAGATCACCGGCGCCCGCTCCATGACCGAGGTCCAGGCCGAGTCGGCGAACAACGCCGCCCAGCAGGCCGAGCGCGAGGTCTCCCAGCTCACCAAGCAGCTGGAGCGCGCCCAGCGTCGCGCGACCGAGCTGCGCGAGGAGGCCGACCGGCTGGTCGTCCGGGTCGCCCGCGAGCGCGGCGAGGACCCGGAGACGGCGGTCGCCGAGGCCCAGGCGGCCGCGGCGGAGGCCGTGGTCGAGGCGTCCGTGACCGAGGAGCCGGCGGAGCGCGAGACCGAGCGCGAGGAGCGTCCGGCGTCGTACGACCGCCGGGAGCGGCGCGGCTTCGACCGTGACCGTGGCGAGCGGGGCTTCGAGCGCCGTGAGGACCGCGGTGACCGCGGTGGGCGTTCCTTCGAGCGTCGTGACGACCGCCGCCCGTTCGACCGGGACCGCGACCGTGGCTTCGAGCGTCGTGACGACCGCGGCGGCCGTTCCTTCGAGCGCCGTGACGACCGGGGTGACCGCGGTGGCCGTGGCTTCGAGCGCCGTGACGACCGCGGTGGCCGTTCCTTCGAGCGCCGTGACGACCGGGGTGACCGCGGTGGCCGTGGCTTCGAGCGCCGTGACGACCGCGGTGACCGTGGTGGGCGTTCCTTCGAGCGTCGTGACGACCGGGGTGGCCGTGGCTTCGAGCGCCGTGACGACCGCCCGGGCTTCCGCCGCGACGAGCGAGCCGGGCACCGGGGCAGCGACCGTCCGTTCAACCGCGAGCGCCGCGACGACCGCCCGGGCTTCCGCTCGGCCGGTCACGACCGCCCCTACGGCCGTCGTGACGACCACCGCGGCACCGGCGGCTCCTTCGGCCGCCGCGAGGACAAGCCCCGCTGGAAGCGCAACGGCTGACGCAGCCTGAGGCCACCGGCTGACGCCGAGTGATCTGACAAGGGCCCGTACGACTTCGTTCGTACGGGCCCTTTGCGTTGTCTCCGTGGCCCATCTTTTTACCTACCGCTGAAGGTGAAGCGGTTGCTACCATCCGCTCACTTGGCATGGACAGGGCGGCCGAGGGGGAAAACGCCGCCGCCGTGCCGTTCTCGCTTCCCTGGGGAGGGACCCTTGTCTCGGCGTGCACGCGCCCGCTTTTCCACGGTCCGGCGCGGCCGGATCGCCATCGCCCTCGCGGGCCTGGCCGCCCTGGGCGCAGGCTCGCTGACCACCGCGGGCCCGGCGGCCGCGGACACCACGCCCACGCCCGTCCAGACGGACGGTGTGCGGGGCCTCGACTACTCCGGCGGCTTCCTGACCACCGTGGAGCGCACGGCCAGCGGCGTCCAGTGGGTGATCGGGCGGCAGATCTCGCCCGACGGCTCCACGGTGCTGGAGAAGACCTACCGGGGGTTCGCCGGCCCCTTCGGAGACGGCACGCATCTGCAGCAGGTGCCGTGCGACGCCGGGGCCTGCGTACCGCTGCGCTCCACCGGCGACCGGCACGTGGGCTACTTCCAGGTCGACGAGACCGGCAAGGAGCGGGCCCAGATATGGCTGTCCAAGGACACCTACCACTCGGGCGACGAGCCGGCGGTGACCGGCGGCCGCTTCGTGGACGCCACCGGCCGCTACTTCGTCTACGACGCGGCCTCCACCGGCAAGCAGTACGTCGACGCGGTGAACCCCTTCCGGAACGAGGACGTGCGGCTGACCCGCTCCATCACCGCAGCCTCCGTGTGGGGTTCGGTGCTGTGGACGCCGGGTTCGGGCAACGGGACCGTCACCGGGTACGACCTGGAGACGAAGAAGACGGTCCAGACGCTCTCCACCGGCGCGCCCTGCACGGTCAAGGAGCTCCAGGCCGTCGGCCGCTGGATCTACTGGAACTGCGGTCCGGCCGGTGCCGCGGGCGTCTACGACCGTACGGCGAAGAAGGCCGTCACGGTTCCCTCCGGTCCGGCCCTGGTCGGCGACGGCTACCTCGTGCAGCACGACCGCGGCGCGGGCAGGCTGATGCTCACGGACTTCCACACCGGCTCGGCGTCCGCTGCACGCGCGGTGGCCGACCTCCCGGCGGGCGAGAGTGCCGACCAGCGGCGGCTGACCTGGAGCGTGGACAAGTTCGGCGGCGACATCGCCTACGTCGGCCCCGACCAGGCGATCCGGATCGTCCCGAGCGGTGTGCCCACCCAGCCGCTCGTGAAGATCGAGTCGGACCTGGACGACACGTCCCTGGACGCCAAGGGCCGCAACGGCGCGAGCAGCACCTGGGACAGCACCTGGCAGCTGAACAAGCCGGCCGACTGGACCTTCACCGTGAAGGACGAGCAGGGCCGCACGGAACGCACCGTCAAGGGCAGCGGTACGGCCATCGACGTGTCCTGGGACGGAAAGACGGACGCGGGGGCCTACGCGTACAACGGCCGCAAGACCTGGACCCTGACCGCGAGCGCCGCCGAGGGCACCGGCAGCTACTCGACCAGCGGCACGCTCGCGCTCATCGGCGGCCGGCAGGGCTTCCACGACCAGGACGGCTACAGCTACGGCGAGCTGGCCACCCTCAGCTCCTCGGGCGGGCTGACGCTCCACTACACCGAGGGCAAGGGCACCTTCGACTTCAAGCGCACCGGTTCGGGCTGGCCTGCGGGCACCGTCGCCGTGCCCTTCGGCGACATGGGCAGCGACCGCTGCGCCGAGATGCTGATCCGGATGCCGAGCGGCGAGCTGCGCCGCTACACCGGAAAGTGCGACGGCTCGTACACCCCGTCGAGCGGCCACACCTCCCTCGGCACGGGCTGGAACGCGTACGACGTCCTCACCGCGCCCGGCGACCTCACCGGGGACGGCCGGACCGACCTGCTGGCCCGCAAGGCGTCGACCGGGGACGTGTACCTGTTCGCCAACGACGGCGCCGGCAAGCTCAAGGCCGGCGTGAAGATCCGCACCCTGAACGGCTACGCGAAGATCGTGGGCGCCGGCGACCTGACCGGTGACGGCATCGGCGACGTGCTGGCGCTGGACCGGTCCGGCACGCTGTGGCGTTACGACGGCACCGGGACCGGCGGCCTGAAGGACCGGGTCAAGGTCTTCGCCGGCTGGGGCCGCTCCTACAACGCGATCGTGGGCGTCGGCGACATCACCGGCGACGGCAGGAACGACCTGGTCTCCCGGGACACCGCGGGCAACCTCTACCGGAACGCGGGCACGGGGAAGGGGTCGTTCTCGGCGCGCGTGAAGATCGGCAGCGGCTGGGGCGCCTACAAGGGCCTCTTTTAGCCAACTTGTGACGCATGTCACGCCCCCGGCGAGGGAATTGCTGGGGGCATGACAGATGACGCGAGAGTGAGTGGGCTGTCGGACGAGGAACGGCTGGCCCAGCTCGGTTACACCCAGGTCCTCGCCCGCCGTATGTCGGCGTTCTCGAACTACGCCGTCTCCTTCACGATCATCTCGGTCCTGTCCGGCTGCCTGACCCTCTACCTCTTCGGCATGATCACCGGCGGCCCCGCGGTGATCACCTGGGGCTGGGTCGCGGTCGGACTGATGACGCTGTTCGTGGGCCTCTCGATGGCCGAAATCTGCTCCGCCTACCCGACCTCGGCGGGCCTGTACTTCTGGGCCCACCGGCTGGCCCCGCCCCGCTCCGCGGCGGCCTGGGCGTGGTTCACGGGCTGGTTCAACGTGCTGGGCCAGGTGGCCGTGACGGCGGGCATCGACTTCGGCGCGGCCTCCTTCCTCGGCGCCTACCTGAACCTCCAGTTCGACTTCGAGGTGACCCCGGGCCGAACGGTCCTCCTCTTCGCCGCCATCCTGGTCCTGCACGGCCTCCTGAACACCTTCGGCGTCAGGATCGTCGCGTTCCTGAACAGCGTGAGCGTGTGGTGGCACGTGCTGGGCGTCGCAGTGATCGTCGGCGCGCTCGCCCTCGTCCCCGACCACCACCGGTCGACGTCCTTCGTGTTCACGAAGTTCGTCAACGAGACAGGCTGGGGCAGCGGCTTCTACGTGGTCCTCCTGGGCCTCCTCATGGCCCAGTACACCTTCACCGGCTACGACGCCTCCGCCCACATGACGGAGGAGACCCATGACGCGTCGACGGCGGGCCCGAAAGGCATAGTCCGCTCGATCTGGACGTCCTGGATAGCCGGCTTCGTACTCCTGCTCGGCTTCACGTACGCGATCCAGTCGTACGACAAGGAACTGGCGTCCCCGACCGGCGCGCCCCCCGCCCAGATCCTCCTGGACGCGCTGGGAGCGACGACGGGCAAGCTGTTGCTGCTCGTGGTGATCGGCGCCCAGCTCTTCTGCGGCATGGCCTCGGTGACCGCCAACAGCCGCATGATCTACGCCTTTTCCCGCGACGGCGCGCTGCCCTTCTCCCGCGTCTGGCACACCGTCAGCCCCCGCACCCGCACCCCCGTGGCAGCAGTCTGGCTGGCCGCACTCGCGGCTCTCGCGCTGGGCCTGCCCTACCTCATCAACTCGACGGCCTACGCGGCGGTGACATCGATCGCGGTGATCGGCCTCTACATCGCCTACGTCATCCCGACCTTCCTCCGGATCCGCAAGGGCGCCGCCTTCGAACGCGGCCCCTGGCATCTGGGCCGCTGGTCGGGGATCGTCGGCATCGTCTCCGTGACCTGGGTGGCCGTGATCACGGTCCTCTTCATGCTCCCCCAGGTCTCCCCGGTCACCTGGAAGACCTTCAACTACGCCCCGGCCGCCGTCCTGGCCGTCCTGGGCTTCGCGGCCGCCTGGTGGCTGGCCTCGGCCCGCCGCTGGTTCCTCAACCCGGCCCGGACCCCGGCTCCCGAGCCGGTCGAAAAGTAGCCACACCCACCCGCTCCGCCCACCCGACGCGGCCGTGTCCCCGATACCCGATCGGAGACACGGCCCGCTCCGGCTATGCTCAGACAGGCAACATCGCCTGGGCCCTTAGCTCAATTGGCAGAGCAGTGGACTTTTAATCCATTGGTTGTGGGTTCGAGTCCCACAGGGCCTACGGCTGCAGGAGAGGGGAAACCTCCTCTGACCTGCTGTGCAGCGCTCGGGTCGGCTTCGGCTGACCCGAGCGCTGCTTCGTTTTCGGGCCCTTGCGTGAGCGATGCGTGAGCGGGAGTGCTCGCGGCCTGCGGATCGGCTGCGGTCTGAGGTGGACGGTTCGGTGGCTGCTGGACGAGTAGCCACAGGGCCGTAGACGTGGGCTCCTCCGTGTGTTGTCCCCGGTGTTGGAGGGGAGGCAGAACGGCCAGTTACCCTCCGTGCGTTCCCGGTTCGCAAGCATGTACGGTCTCGAGAGGTGGCGGTGACATGGGGGAACGTTGGATCTTCAGCATCAGACGGCGAACTTCGTCAACGCTTCCTGGTCGATGGTGGGGCTGCGTGACCTCATCTACGAGATGCTGGGTCTGCTCTTCACGGAACTCAGCGAAAACGGCGGCATGGCCGGCGACAACGAGGCGGGGCGGGCTTTCGCCAAGGTGTACAAGGAAGCCGTCACGACAGTGTTCGACAAGTCCGGCTTCGCTCACCAGGTGATGGCCAACGGCGCTGGTGCCCTGCTCAAGGCGTCCGAGGAGTTTCTGAGGCACGAGAGCAAGGTCGCGGCGGAACTCCTGGGGAAGAGTCCGCAGGCCATGGGGATCGGTGCGCAGCCGTCCGGCCCGGACTGCGATCCACGTGCCAGTCACAACGCGGAGGACCTGCCCGAGGTCGTCGGCGAGACCAGCGGCATCGACCAGTACCTCTTCAACGAACGCTTCCTCGGACAGCCTCACAAGCTCCGTGCTGTGGCCAAGACATGGCGCCAGGCGGCCAAGATCCTGGAAGACGCCTACTGGGATTCGGAGACCGCGTGGAAGACCGCGACGCTCGACCAGGCTGGTGAGACAGCGAGCGAGGTCGAGAGCTTCTTCAAGAAGTTCGTCGGCAAGAATCCGCCGCCCTGTGAGGTTGGCGAGGATGAGACCCTCATGGCCAACCTTCCTGTGGCCTGCAAGATGCTCGCCAACGCGTGCGACGCTTATGCCGATCACATAGAGACCGCCAAACGGCGGCTGCCGTACGAGGAGACCTCGCCCACCGAGAACCTTTGGCCGTGGGAGCAGCCGAGTCTCGGAGGAGACGGCCACGACGGTGGCCTGCACGAGCTCATAGCGGGAGACATGCGGATCGCCTCCCTTGGCAAGATCCCGGCGGCACTGGACAGCTCCAAGGAGCGGGTGCCGATGCCGCAGCCGGACAACGGTGGCTTCCTGCCCAGCCTGCCGCCGTTCCTGGGTCCGCTGATCCGTGTACCGACCCTGGTGCCGGCCGCGTACCGCCCGGCAAACGGTCCGCGTGTCCAGCCGATCCCTCCGGAGAACCCGCCGGACCCGCGCTTCCCGCTGCTCAAACCCGGGGAACAAAGGAACTTCCAGACCTGGCTGAACTCCCTGCGTGAGGGCGATGTCTCGGGCGGCAAGCCGGCCGAGGTCGCCTACCAACTGCGGGTGGCCGGCTATCCCGAGTACGAAGTGCCGATCCCGTCCGGGTACAGCGTCAACAGCACGCTCATGGTGGACGGATTTCGCGATGCCGACGGGATGGCCGTCGAGGCGAAGTACGTCAACAAGCCGAACCAGCGGTGCTACCGCTCACTCGAGGAACTCCGTATGAACCACGAGAACGGGTACAAGGACTTCCTCTACCGATCGGATCGTGACGAGCTGAAGAAGTACGCCGCCGCGCTCGGCGACCCGCGTAACAAGGAGATGCGCGGAGTGGAGACGGTCACCAACAACCAGGAAGCCGTCCAGTACTGGCGCATCATGATGGCCGCCTACGGCGTCAAGGGTCATGCACGCTACGTCCCCTGACCCCGGACACCCCCCTCGCACAGGAAGCAGACCCCCATGGAACCGGAGCAGATCGCGGAACTGCGCACCATGTACATCTTCACCCCGTCGAACGGGCAGAGCTGGGGACTGACCTACGAGGGCCTGGAATCCCTGCTCCGGGAACGCAACCCTGACGAGTTCATCCGGATCGACGACGGGTCCGACGGTCCCGTCAGCGGGTCGTCGATGCACTTTGGGATCACCCTGGACGACGAGCAGATGGAAGGGATGGCGCTGCTGTCTCCTGAAGGTGTCTCCGTCAAGGACTGCACCGCACAGTCAGCGGCGAGGTTCGTCCTGTGGCTCAGGAATCACGTGGTGCCATCTGGCCTGGCCGTCATGTTCAACACGGAGTGGGGTCTGGAGGCCGACATCCCGGACGCACCCGTCCCGCATGCCACGCGCCCGCGTATCGCCGCCGCTTTTATGGAGCACCTTGTGGGAACGGGCGACCTCGACTGAAGCTGGCGGTGTGGAGATCTCCTTCTTCTGGCTGGCCGACTTGGCCGTGTTCGGTCGCTGCTTCTGCGGTTGCCCTGTCGAAGAGCGAGGAACCAGCTTGGCTGCCTTCTCGGCGATCTCACGGTCCAGCTCAGGCAGCAGGCTCGTGTACGTGTCCGAGGTCAGGGCGATGGTCGATCACGCCAAGCGGATCATCGCCGACCAGGCGTGGCCCGCGCTCGCCACCCTCCTCGCCGACGCTGAGGCCCGCGGCCATCAACCCCACCGCCTCCTCAAGGAAGCCGCAGCTCATCGCGAGCTGACCACCGCCCGCCAACCCGCCCGCGTCCTGATCACCCGCATTCAGCACACCGGCCGAAACCCAGCACCAAACCGCCGCGCTGAAGCCGCCCGCCGACGCTCCACCGTCGCAAGCCCGGTCCTCACGCAGCAGAGCCGCAACTCCCAGACCGCAGTAGCGGTGATGCCCCCTACCGAACAGCAGCACCGACAGCACCGGTAGGCATCAAGCGCTGTACGCCCTGATCACCGTTGCGCTTGGCCGCCGTCCTCCGACCTGGGGGCCTGGGGTTTGCGGTGCTTGCCGGTGCCGGAGCCGAGCGGCTTCGGCACCGGGCTTGCGGGCGGCGGCTCACTGGCTTCCGGGTACAGGATGGCCTTGGCCTCGGCCAGGGTGGCGGCGAAACCGTACGGCTCCCACATGTGCCCGTTCCAGCGCTCGATGGCGCGGGGTGCATCCGGGTTCAGATGGGATGCCCTGGGGCCGTCGCCGGAGACGACGGGTACGGCGCGAAGTCGGCCGATCTTCGCGTCGCGGCGTTCCGCCCAGTCCCTCAGCGGCTCGTCATCCATCCTGGCCTTCTTCGCGTCTGCGGCGGCTGTGTCAGGAGGGTAGCGGCCACTGCGGGCCGTTCGGATTCCCGAGCCAGACGACCTGTTCGCCGCGGGAGACCGTCACACCGAACGCGGCGGTGCTCGGCGAGCCGTACTCCTCCCAGGTGCCCACCGCGGTCTCGACCCCGTCCCACAGGCGGCGCGGGCCACCTTGGCGGACCTGCCAGCCGCCTTTCGTGGGTGCCAGGACGGCGAAGGAATCGGTGACGCTGTCCAGCACGAACGTGCTGACTGGCCCGCCGTCGACCGCCATGGAGAAGAAGCGGGCGTCCGGCGCCGCGAGCTGCGCCATGAAAGCCGGACCGGAGCTGCTGAGGATCTCTGGCCCGTACGTTGCTTTCCGCGTCGTTCCGTCGTCGGGCGCCGGAATCATGCCGAGGCTCCCCGGCGCGTCCTGCTGGCGGGCGATCATGAAGCTCGGATCGTCCTCGCTGAACCAGCCGCTCGCGCTGTCTCCGGTCACGATGAGTTTGACCAGGCCGAGGGAGCGCATCCAGCCGCGCAGGGTGGTGAGGATGACGCCGCCCGGCCGCACCTGGTCCAGCCAGGCGGGCGGGATGTTGCGGAAGCCGCATGTGGCGATCAGCCGGTCGTACGGGGCTCCGTCCGGGTGGCCGACGCGGCCGTCCTCCACCAACAGCCGAGGGGCGTATCCGGCTGTGGTGAGAGCCTCGCGGGCGCGACGGGCCACGCCATCGTCCGTCTCGATCGAGGTCACGCTCTCGCTGCCGAGCCGGTGGCACATGAGTGCTGTGGAGTAGCCGGTGCCGGTGCCGATCTCCAGGATGTTCATGCCGTCCTGCACGTCCAGGTCTTCGAGCATCCGAACCACGAGGCTCGGCAAGGTCGACGATGAGGTGGGGGCGGCATTGCTGACGGGCTTCGGGTCGGCCCAGTCGATGTCCTGGCTGTCGAACTGGGTCATCCATGTCTCGTCGGTGTAGACGAGACGGAGCCACTCCTCCTGGCCGACGGTTTCCGGTGTGACTGGCTCCCAGGTGGTGACGCCGGGAGCGTTGCTCTCCCGGTAGAACCGCGGGATGAACAGGTGGCGAGGAGTGGCCTCGACGGCGGCACGCCAGGCGGGCGACCGCAGCCAGCCGTCCTCCTGCAGTTGTCCGGCGAGGCGGCGCCGGAGATCGACCGCGACCGTTTCGATGTCGGTCTCACTGGCCACGGATGCCTCCTTCCAGGAGATCGGCGAGTGCGGCGGTCATAGGCAGACCGGTCGGCGGCTCCATCCATGCCCACTGTCCGGAAGGGTTGCACTCGATGAAGATCCACTCGCCGGAGTCGGTCAGAGCGAAGTCGAATGCTCCGAAGACGAGCCCGAAGTGCTTCAGGTAGGCACGCATCGACCGCTCCACCGTGGGCGGCGCGGCAAGCGGCGTGTAGGTGTGCGTGCTGTAGTCCGTCCGCCAGTCGAGGAGGCCGGAGTCGATGCGTACGGCGAAGATCTGATCGCCTATGACCGTGACGCGGACGTCGGCGACCTTGTGCACACACTGCTGGAACAGGTGCATGGTGCCGGTGACGGAGTCGTCGATCTCGTCGACGGTCACCTCGGTCACTGGCACGGTCCGGGCCTTGCCGTCGACCAGATAGAGCGGCACAGAGATCGGCTTGAAGATGACGGTGCCGTGCTCCTTGATGAAGGCCCGCGCGTCGTGGGGAACGTTGGTGATCAAGGTCGGCGGCACTGTGAAGCTGACCGCCGCTGCTGCCGCGAGCCCGGCGGGCTTGTACTCGGCGTCGCCGATGCGGTTGGGGTGGTTGACGTAGAGGCAGCCGGGCAGAGAGGTCAGGATGCCGCCGAGGCCGTAGCGGGCCTGAGCCACGGCGAACCGTTCGTCCTGCCTGTCGAGGTGGGGGAACGCAAACCCGGAGGGGCGCCGGTAGTACACGGACCGCACGCCACCCAGCTCGGCGCGTCGGCTCGGGGTCTGCACGCTTCCCCGCCAGCTGTCGGTGCCGCCGATGGCGGCCGAGCACGACAGCGTGGCGGGGAAGTCACCGGAGTCGAACCGCACGACCGGGACACCCCGGTCGTGCAGCTCGGCGATCACGAAGTCCGCGGTCGGGTCGTCGAGGTTGGTGACGACCAGGACCGGACGATCGTCGTTCGTCACCAAAGTCACTGGTCGGTGTCGTTCCCCGTGTCGCTGTCGGGGGCGTCACCGCCGGCGCGGTCTCCCTGACCCGTGGTGCCGGTCGCGGGGTTGGTGCCGGAGGACGTGCCGTGACCCGGGGACATGGTGGGTGCCCCCGAGGCGTCGAAGTACCGGGCGGTCTGCGTCTCCGGGTCCAGCTTCACCGCCGCGTAGTCCGGGCCCTCGACGGGCGGGTACGGGGCGAGGCGCCGCAGCCCCCATGGAGCTGCGGTCAGGTGTCCTTGTGGCAGCGGGCTGCCCGTGGGGAAGCGATCCATGTAGTTGAACACGGTCTTCCTTCCTGTCGGAAGTTCCTGATCCTTCGATGTGACTTGCTCACCCGCTCGGGCGCGTCCGGGACGGAACCGCCCGAGCGGGGGTCTCATGGGCGCCGGAGGCGCCCGGGTTGCGTCGGAACCGAGTCGAGGCGCCGCAGCCCGTCGAGGACTCGGTGGAGAAGACTGACGTCCGCTGGACGCGCCTCTACGGCCAGCTGGCCGTCGCCGTACCAGTGGCCGAGCTGCCGCTGCCACGCGTTCTCGGCACGCTGTGCCTCCGCGTGGATCTCTCCGAGCGCCAGACTCGAGTCGACGTGGAGCCGCAGTAGATCGACTGGAGTTATGCGGAGAGGTTCCGGCACTGTCGCTGCGTCAGGCACGGGGCCGAAGGCGATTTCTACGCACGCGTCCGGGCGCGGGCGGTCGATGAGCTCCTCCGAGGACATGAGCCGTAAGACCACGCGCGGAGTCAGCACGAGGCCGGCACCCGCAGCTCGGCCCAGACGAGCTTGCCCCAGCGATGCAGGTCGTAGCCCCATCGCCAGCTCAGTGACTCCACGAGGAGAAGACCGCGGCCGTCCTCCGAGTCGTTGTCGGGGTCGGCCGGCTCGGGAGTGGCACGGCACTTGTCTGCGACGCCGATCCGAACCACCTCAGCCGTCTCGCGTCGAATCACCACACGGACCACGCGACACCGCGTGTGGTTGACGGCGTTGGTGATCAGTTCCGACACGACCAGCGTCCCAGCCTCTGCCAGCTCGCCTATGCCCCAAGTGCTCAGAGCGGCGGAGACAAGCAGGCGTGCGCGGCACGCGGATTCCGGTTCGCACGGCACGGTCTCGGTGTAGCCCGGAATGCCTGTCGCTGTCGGTTTGGCGGCGGTCATGGTCACGGGGTCATCCCTCCGAGGCTGGGACGCCCGCCCCCGCGACGGGGTGCGCCGGGGCAGGCTTTCCTCCAGGCCGTCATGGGGCGGGTAGGGGGAACCTCGCCCGCTCAACGGCTGATGCCGAGTCAACGACCTTCAGCTGACGAGGAACAGGAAAGGTCGCGTCCCAACCGCCTGCGGAAAACCGGAAGACTTTACGCTCCGGTGACCTGGGGTCTGGATCGGTCAGTGCACGCGGGACTACGGTCGGTTCCATGGGAGCGAACGCCGCCCTCAAGGGCCGGATGGAGGAACTCGGGCTCACCCAGGACGAATTGGCTGGTCAGATGAACGCTGCGCTGGCAGAGATCACCGGTCGGCCTGGCGACGTCTCCTCCCGCACGGTGCGCAATCTCCTGAACGGAACGTCTCGTCGCCCCATCGGACGTACGTGCGCGGCTTTAGAGAGGGTGTTCGGCTGTTCCGTCGAGGACTTAGGGTTCAGCGCACCACGCACCATGCAACATCCGCAGGAGGACCCCGTGCGGCGTCGCACCTTCCTCGGCTCGGCGACCGGTGCCGCAGCCGCCGCTGTTCCGTTGGTGGCCCAGCGCCGTACGGTCGGCATGTCGGATGTGGCCCGGGTCGCCGCCGGCGTGAACGCCCTTGTCGAAGCCGACGACCGCCAGGGCGGCCACTCAGCGTTGGAGAAGGCCGCCGTGCAGGGCCGTAACAAGGTACTGGAACTACAGCAGCGCAACGCCGGCGAACGTGTCCGCCGGGCGCTGTACGCGCTGGCTGCCGAGTACACCACTATCGCCGCCTGGTCGTGCATCGACGTCCGTAACCTCGACCAGGCCCAGGGCTACCTGAACGAATCGGCGACGTTCGCCGGCCTCTCGCAGGACGGTCCGACCGAGATGCGTGTGTGGGTGAACCTCTCGATGCTCGCCTACCAGCGGCAGAACTGGCCGGAGGCATTGGCGGCGGCACAGGCCGCGCAAGCCTCCTCGGCGGCTCGTCACGACCCGTTCTTCGACTCGCTGGGCCGGGTCCGCGTAGCCCTCGCCTACGCGGCTCTCGGCGACGGACGAGCCGGATTGCGGTCCCTCGGATTGGCGCAGGACACCTTCATCAAGGTGGCGGAGTGCGAGCGCCCGCGCTGGACAGCGTTCTACGGCCAGGCCGAACTCAACCACCTGGCCGCGATCGTGCAGTTCAACAGCGGACGCCACGCCCACGCAGAAGCCATGGCCCACCGAGCGCTGGCAAGGATTCCGAGTGCGTTCCGTCGGAACAGGGCTCTTGCCACCGCTCAGCTCGCCCTTGCTCAGCTCCACCAAGGAGAAGCCGAACGGGGCACGGCCACAGCCACCGCCGTGTTCACGATCATGGACAGCGACCCTCTGCCCGGCCGCATGCGCACCCTCATCGGCGACTTCCACCGCGGGCTGTTCACCATGGCCCCCTCCACCTCTTACGCACGAGACTGGGCAGACCGCATGCGAACCGAATGGAGTCGAGCGTGACCGACCTGCGTCACTTCCAGCACGGAGACCTCCCCGAAGGCTTCCGGCAGATGCTCATCGACGTACATGCCGACGCCTACGCCGACCAGATGGACGACCCCTTCCATCAGCGTTTCGCCTGGTTCGTCGACCACTGGACGGGTATGGAGGGCTTCTCCTGCGTGGTGGCGTACGACATCGAAGACCCGACCGGCTTCGCCTATGGCGCACCACTGGCCCCCGGCCGCGAGTGGTGGCGCTCCACCGGCTACGAGCCGAACAACGGCTACACCTCCACCTACGCCGTGTCCGAGGTCATGGTGCGCCCACGCTGGCGCAAGCAGGGCATCTCCGAACGACTCCACGAAGCGCTGCTGAAAGAGCGCACGGAAGACCTCGCCGTACTACTGGTCGACGTGACGCACCCGAAGGTGCAGGCACTCTACGAGTCGTGGGGGTACGTCAAGGTCGGCGAGCAGCAGCCGTTCGCCGACTCGCCGGTATACGCGGTCATGATCAGGGACCTGCGGACATGAGCGTTCGCCAGCAGCCCAAAGGGCTGAAGCCTGCCCTCGGATCCATGACCCTCCTGGTCGCCGCCGTCATCGTCCACGACAAGGCCACCAACCGCGTCGTCCTCCTCCAGCGCAGCGAGCACGCGAAGTTCGCCCAGGGCATGTGGGATCTCCCTGTCGGCAAGAGCGAGCCTGGCGAGCCCATCACGGAAACCGCTGTACGTGAGCTCTACGAGGAGACCGGGCTGACCGTGAAGCCCGAGTCCCTCAAGGTCGCCCACATCATCCACGGCGCCTGGGGCGTCGAAGCCCCCAACGGCTTCCTCACTGTCGTCTTTGTCGCCCACGAATGGACCGGCGAACCCGAGAACCGTGAACCCCGCAAACACGCCCAAGTCTGCTGGGTCGACACCGACTACATCCCAGAGGAGTTCGTGGACACCACGGCCAGCGCCCTCCGCTGCTATCTCCGAGGCGGCCTTCAGGTGTCGCTCGACGGTTGGAAGTAGTCAGAAGAACAGCAGCTAGAGCCAACGTCCCAGAGGTGTCCCTCGAGCAGTAGCTGTGCTGGTCATCGGTCAGGATGCACGCCGAGTCATCCCCAGGGAGGGCGTGCCCGTCATCGCGCCGACGCACAGCGTGAGCTGCCGGCGGAAGCGCTCGACTTTCGCTATGGAGTGGATGGAGCTGTGGAAGCGAGCGTGCGCCTCGCGGCGGTCGTGAACCGCTCGCGAATACCAGCACGGGCTTCCTGGTTGTGCTTAAGCTCATCGACGATCGCAGTCGCTTGGTCAAGGAACGCGGAAAACTCGTCGCCGTCCTGATTCGCCCGAGCGATTGCAGCGGCGACGAGTTCCTGGGCTCGTTCGGCATTCTCGAATATCGCTGCTGTACGCGGGTCCTCATGGAGCGGTCGACCGCTTTGGTTTGCTTCCGTCACGAGCTCTCGCATTTGCCTCGAAGCCTCCTGCATAGCCTCCCGGGCAGCTGCCATCGCTGGCGTTGTTTCGGTGGTTACGCGTTCGGTCGCCTCCGGAACCGTCGACATGGTGAGTTCCTTTAGCTTGGTGGCTATCTTCACGTCACGCCGAATGCTGTCGGCGAGCTCTTCCGCGGCCCGGGCCACCTCGGCCGGTCCTAGGATGTCGATCCTTCGAGCACGTTCTGTCATGCGGCCACTAGCTTCCTTAAGCGGGTTGCCGCCCGACGATCCGGCGTCTCCCGGCAGACCCACGGTGTCAAT
>NZ_KQ948024.1:0-80648 GCF_001513965.1 Streptomyces cellostaticus
ATTGATGGCCACGCCCCCGGACCGGTCGCACGGTCGCGGGGGTATCGCTTTGTGTAGCGATCTGCTCACAGCGTGGGACGGGTCGGGCTAGGCTCGCCAGAGGGTGGCGTGTGACCAGGCGTCTGTCGCAAGGGAGTTAGCCATGAGCAACACGTACGGTGAGTGGCTCAGGCAGCAGCGCGAGGCCGCGGGGTTGACGCAGCAGCAACTGGCCGACATGGCATTCATGACGCGCTCACACATCGCCCATATCGAGGCGGGGAGGCGTGTCCCGTCCAAGGAGGATGCGCGGCGCTTGGACAAGGCTCTGAACACGGGTGATGTGCTAAGCAGCTTCCTGCCGCAGGAAGACGGAACGATTGCCGACTACTTCGAAGCGGCACGCCAACTCGAACAACAGGCAGTGGTCATCCGCGAGTTCGCGCTGAGCTTCATCCCTGGCATTCTTCAGACGGAAAGGTACGCGCGTGCGGTTCTGGGCACGACATTCCCTCCCCGGAGTGCTGAGGAGCGTGACAGGCACGTCGTCACACGGCTTGAGCGCGCGAAGATCCTTGCCGATCCGGTGGTGCCCGTAGTATGGACACTGTTGGACGAGGCAGCGCTACGTCGCCCGGTCGGCGGCCGGGAAGCCATGACTGAACAGCTCATGCACATCGTCCGCTTGGTCGAGAGCGAGCGAGTACGTGCTCACGTCCTGCCGTTGAGCTTGGGTGTTCACCCGCTCATGCAGAGCATGCTGTCATTGTGGTGGTTCGAGGACCAGCCCCCTGCCGCGTACAGCGAGGGCATGTCCATCGGCAAGGTGCACGACTCCCCTGCCGTGGTCCAGCGGCTCCAAGGCGTCTACGATCTCGCACTGGGCGACGCGGTACCACAGAACGAGTCGGTTGCACTCTTGAGGGCGATTGCGAAGGAATACGGACACAATGACTGAGCACATCATCCCGGATGCATCCGTAGCGAGCGGCTGGCGCAAGTCGTCGCATAGCGGCAACGAGTCAGGCAGCTGCATCGAGGTACTGGACGACCACCCATCAGGCGTCCCCGTCCGGGACTCCAAGGTTCCGCATGGCCCTGCGCTGGTCTTCCCGACGGCCGGATGGTCATCCTTCGTCACAGCAATCAAGAGCAGTGGGTTCCTCGCCTGAGCGCCGCAGCCCACTCCCAGCAGCACCGGGCGCCGGCACTGGCACTGGCACTGGCACTGGCGGCGTGGCCTAGCGTCCGTAGCAGTCCCGGATCAAGGATGCCAGCCCCACTCCAGCCATCCTTCTTGCCGAGTTTAAGAAGGTTGGCTGGTTCGCCCATCGCCGCGGCACCCTCATCGAAATAACCTTTCTCTCACCCGCAGAGAGAGGTCCGAAATTGTCAGATCCAGACATCGAAAGATTCCGGCTCTGGAAATTCATCTTGGTTGCACTGGCCGTTGGGGCTCTCAACGGACCGCCCGCCGCCAGTGAAAATCCGTCTGAGAGTGAGACACACCCTCCCAGGCCAATCATTCAAGTGGATCTAAATATCTAGATAGCGGCACCGGGGCGGCTGGCAGTCACCCCGGTGCCGCTATTCACGAAGGAAGAAGATTCACTGAGATGCCTTGCTGGAGCGTCCGCAGCTTGGCAAGTTCCCACCCCTCACGAGCGACCGCCTCATCACAAGCCGAGAGCGTCGCGACAATTCTACGTTGCTCAGCTAGATCCACAGGGAAGTCGATCTCAAGTTCCTGCAGACGTGTGGGATTCACATTAACTTGCTGAACAGCGACGGTAGAGATCGACCTCACTCGCTGCCTGACCACGGGATGCATCAACCATTCCACAAGATACTCTGGCAGCAACCTCTCAGTATCCGGCTTCAGCCGAACAAGATAGGAGGCGAATGTCGCACGTGAAAGCTCGCTCCCCCAAATCCCAGCCTTCCCCACGTGATCGATACTGTTGGTCCGATTGAACAATACGTCACCGCGACGAAGTTCTATGCGACCAGGCACAGGAACAGGGCAGTACCGGAGATCCGCCAGATCCGGCTTCCCATCCCGGAGGTTATTCATACGAAGGACAGGAATTCCTCGCGGGTCATTGTTCAAGGCCTCAGAGATGCCGTATTCAACGAATGGAACTACCTCTCTTAGCGGCAAGCGCATCCAGCCCCCGACTGGAGCAGTTGCGGTAATGGGAGAAAGTTCCTCTAGGGCCATACCTCTACGGATATCACGAGACTTAGCAATCGACTTCTTGAGGCCTCGCTCCATCGCATCTGCGGCCGCGAAAATTTCAACGATTCGCTGTTGCTCCGGCAACGGAAGATACGGCACCGGCATGGCCTTCAACTGCGATGAGCTGATGGTTGCAAGATTGGTTGTCTGCTTTGCAATCCGCAAAAAGTAGGAACGCCCCGTGGGGGATGCCAAGTACAAGGCGAGGAAGTCCGGGAGCAGTCGAGATTCGAAGCAACGAACTCTGAACACGTGATTCTGGTGAAGGCACGGGTCAATTCGCCCGTCCCAAACCGCGCCGCGCCCCAACTTGTCGAAGTCGCCCCCCTCGGTCAGCAGTACGTCGCCCTGCTGCAGACGGAAGCGCTCGATCGAATGCGCCGGGACACGCACGGTCTTGACGTCGTCCGTAGAGATGTAGCCATCCTGGACATTGGCCACTCGTAGATACGGCAGTTCAACACTCAAGCCACTTGAGACACTGCCGCCCAAGGCCACGCCCCCAACCACGTCAGCCAGGCTGTCCAGACGCTGGTACTGGGGTCGCCCGCGCTCAGCTGGCATAGCCAAGCTCCTTCAGGAACCCATCCAGCGTCGCCGCCGCCTTCTCCCGCCCCGCCCTGATCTCCCGCAACGACACCGCGTACTTGCCCTCCCACACCCCATACGCCTCGGCCAACTCCCGCCTCCGACGTACCACATGCCCGTCCAGCTTCCCGAGAAGGTCATTGCGCAGCAAATCCAGCACCACCCGCCGCTCCCCCTCCGGCCCCAACGCCTCCCGCTCCCGGAACAGTCTCGGCGGCTCCTCGCCCAGCTTGGGCTGCTCACCAGGCGCCCGCTCGAACCAAAAGTCCGCCTCAAGCCGCTTGATCAGCGCGCCCACCTTCGCGCGTTCCTTCTTCACTGAGGTCAGCTCCGCCAACTGCTCTACGCTCAGAGCGACTTCCTCGCGTGTGACGGCGTCCTCGTCACGTTCATCACCGTCACCCTCTTCCGAGGTCTCCGGCTCCGCGTTCAGTTCCTTCCACCGCGCGTCCAGCTCCGCCTTCCGCGCGTCCGCCGCCGCCAGCTCCTCCAGGAAGTCAGGGGCGATGGCCGCGACCACCTTGTGGTCGTACGCCTGCCGCCGCTCAGCCGCAGTCCGCTTCCGCAGCTTCTTCGACTTCGGGTCCTGCTCAGGCGCCAGCATCGTCTCGACGTTCTCGACCCAGCCGTCCACGACACCCGCGAACCCGTTCTCCGACAGTGCGAGCAGGTCGTACTTGGCCTCGTACCACCAGCCGGCCACCGCTCCCGCCAGCGCGTACCGATCCAGCAGGCCGACGCCGCCCAACTGCTCCACGAACGACTCGATCAGCGACCCCCGCACGGCCATCAGCGCTGCCTTGCGCTCCGAGGGCGTCAGGTCCGCGAGGCGTTCCGGTGTCGCCGCCACCGCCTCCAGCTGCCGCGCCTCCGCCGCCCACCACTTGTCGAACGCCGTCCGCAGCGCGTCCTCGCTCGGCCCGGCCAGCTCCGCCAGCCTTGCCGCGTCCGGCCGCTGCCCCTCCGGCAGAAAGTCCACGTACTTTTCGTCCACGGGGTCCCGCTCCGCGAACAGATCGGTCAGCTTGATCTCGTACGAGTCGAGCAGCTCCTTCTTCGCCTCGATCTCCTCGCGCGGTACGCCGCCCACCAGGTGCGCCCGAACGTCCTGCGGCTCCGGCGGCGGCGTGTTGTCCACGTAGCGGCGGATGTTGAGGTTGTAGTCGTTGGTGCGCAGCTCCTCAAGGGGTACGGCCCGCGAGAAGCCCGGCACCTTCGCGTACGTACGGAAGGTGGAGGTGATCTTTTCGGCGTGCTCGGGCAGCAGCACGTTCTGCGCGCGTTCCGCGTGGAATTCGCGGTCGGCGTTGATGAACAGCACCTTGTGCTCGCGCCTCGGGTCCACTTCCTTCTTCCTGCCCGGTGGGCGCAGGACCAGGATGCAGGCCGGGATGCCCGTGCCGTAGAAGAGGTTCGGGGCGAGGCCGATGACCGCCTCGATCGCGTCCTCCTCGATGAGCTTCGCCCGGATCTCCTGTTCGCCGCCGCCCCGGAACAGCACACCGTGCGGCATGACCGTGATCACCATGCCGCCGTGCCGACTCGGGCCACCGTCCAGCCTGGTCTCCCACAGCATGTGCTGGAGGAACATCAGGTCGGCCTTGCCGCGCTCACTCGTCGTTCCGTACGTCGTGCGCTGCGTGCCGAACGCAAGGTCGCTGAGCACGTAGTCCATGGAGAACGGCGGATTGCTGAGCACTCCGTCGAAACGGTCCGCGTCCGACTTCGGCACATGCGCCGGCTCGGCCAGCGTGTCCCCAGTGTGCAGGTCGAAGCGCCGCACCCCGTGCAGGACCATGTTCATCGTCGACATGATCCATGAGCCGCTGTTGGCGTCCTGACCTGCGAAGAACATGTCCGACGTGTCGCCGCCGTGCTCCTCCACGTATTCCTTGGCGTGGATGAGCATGCCGCCCGAGCCGACGCAGGGGTCGTAGATCCGCATGCCCTGCTTGGGGCCGAGCAGCTCGACCATCATGCGGACCACGGCGCGCGGGGTGTAGAACTCGCCGCCCTTGCGGCCCGCCGAGTCCGCGAATTCCTTGATCAGGTACTCGTAAGCGGCACCGATCAGGTCCGGGAACTCGAAGTCGTCCGTACGCAGCCGGATGCGACCGAAGTGCGCGATGAGCAGTTTCAGCCGCTGGTCGGCGAGTTTCGCCGCGCCCGCAGCCGCGCCGGAGCCACCGATACGGTTGAAGTCGAGGTGGTCGAAGAGGCCCTTGAGCTTGGCGTTCTGGCCTTCCAGCGCCTGCAGGGCCGGACGCAGTCTGTCCTCGGTGATGTTGTGGGTGGCCGACGAGATCCACTTCCAGCGGGCGTTCCTCGGCACAAACAGCACATCGCGCTGGCTGTACTCGGACTCCTGCTCCAGGAAGCCGGCCAGCATCTCGTCCGCGAGCCCCAGCTCTTTGGCCGCGTACTCCTTGATCTGCTCCCGCGCCGCCTCGAACTCGTCATTGGCCCGCTTCAGGAAGAGCAGACCGAAGATGTAGTCCTTGTACTCCGAGGCGTCCATCGTCCCCCGGAGGATGTCAGCGGCGGCGAACAGATGCCGCTCCAGCTGCGCGAGCGTGAGCTTGGCCACGTACGACTCCCTACGACCTGAGTGACGTAGGAACCCTACGGCCGCCGCGGTCCATACCGAAATCCGCTTACCGGTGTCGGTCGGGATTCACGCCCGCCCAGAACAGCAACTCACCGAGGCGGTCAGTACGAGGCTATTCCGAGCCCTTGCTCCACGAATTCGTACACATCGGTGTACGGGTCACGATTCACGAGGGCCACGTGATCGCCGTGTTGCCCGTTCATCTGGAGCGCGCGCTTCCTCGCGTCCTGGTAGCCCCCGGTGATCTGGTGCGGCAGTACCAGTTTGATGTTCGCCGCGTCCTTCGGCGTTCTCGCGAACGGCAGCCTCGTCGTCACCTGACCGCAGACCCCGCCGAACGTACCGGTCACCGGCTTGTGGTGCAGCAGGCGCCAGACCTCGAAGCAGGGGTGGGAGAAGGCGACCCGGACGTCTCCTTCGCGTGCCTGCTTCAGCGCGGTCTCGATGCCCTCGTGCTCATCCCGGTCGAAGAGGCACCAGACCTGTGGGAGGTACTTCTTCTCCAGCCCGCTGCGCTTCGCCTGCCGCTGCTCGTCCCGCATGAGTCTGACCGCCGCCTCGACCAGCTTGAGCGGCTTGCGCTGGGAACCTGGGGCGGAGGCGTTCGCGATGCGCACCTCCACGGTCATGGCCGGGTCTGCCGGAACGCCATGCTGCTTGATGATCTCTATGTACGAGGGTTCGGTGACCAACCCCTCGGTGAAGACGTGGACGACCCTCTTGCGCCGCCCGCGACGCTGCGCCGGCCCCAGCGAGTCCTTGCCCCTCGTCTTCGCCATCAGCCCTGCTCCACCTCGGTCTCGGCGTGCTCCTGGTCGGCCAGCAGGCGCCGGGCGATCTGTCCCTCCAAGAGAGACGGGACTGCTCCGAAGGCTCCTGCCAGGTACGACCTCATCAAGTCCTCGTCCTCCCCGGGGGATGCCGCGGTCAACGGATAGAGCTCCGTGGCTCCGTCCTTGTCCTTTTCTGTCAGCCACACCTGGTCGGGTTCCAGCAGCCGCCCACCACTCGGTGTGGTGAGCACTGACGGGTCGTGCGAGGTGAAGAGCAGCTGTGCGCCGTGCGGATTGGCCAACGGGTCGTGAAAGAGCCGAACGACTTCGGCGGCGAAGCGTGGGTGCAGGCTGGCATCCAGTTCGTCGACCAGGAGCACCGCGCCCTCGTCGAGGGCGAGCAGCAATGGGCCGAGGAGGGCGAACCAGGACCGGGTTCCCAACGACTCCGTCTGCCAGTCGAAGGCGACCTCGCCCGTGGCCGAGCTGTGGACCAGCTTCACCGTCGCCCGGCCCTTGCCGTCGTCGACCACTTCGGTTCCGGTGATGCCGAGGTCGGCCACGCGCAATAGTTCTTCGATGCGACGTGCCCGGGCTCCGGAAAGCTCCTGCCTGGTGAACGCCTCGCGCTGTGCCCGTTCGTCCTCCGGATTGATCAGCCAGAGATTGCGGCGGAACCAATGGAAGAGGGGGGACAGCTGCGGGTGATTGTCCGTCCCCGCAGTGGAGAGCAGTAGTGCGTTCGGACGGGTACGCCGAGCAAGTTGCGCACGGTCTTTGACCCGGTTGCCCGGCCACTCGTACACCTCTGCCCGCGAAGCGTCCCGGTCGAGCCACACCTGGCGGTGACCGCGCGGGTAACTGTGCAGCCATTCGGCTTCGACGCGGGTCCGCCCCAGCTCGAAGCCGTAGGTCCAGCGAACGCCGTCGAGTACGAAGTCGACCTCGAAGAAACTGGGCTCGGCCTCCGCCTCCGGGTCCAGTGCGAAGACGTGGCGCCGAGTACCGTCGTACGCGGCCCAGCGGGCGTAGGAATTGATCACGGCGTTGCGCATGTCGACCAGCGCAGCCAGTACGTTCGACTTGCCGGAGGCGTTGGCCCCGAAGATGCCTGCCAGCGGGAACACGGCGATGGACTTGCCGCCCGCGAGCTTCACCTCTCGAGCCGCGCCGCGTTCACCGCCGGGCTCACCCTCGGGCGCCACGAAGGACAGCTCCTGCTCTTCGTGCAAGGACCGCACGTTCGCGACACGGAACCTGAGCAGCATGCTGTCCTCCTCTCAGTGCTCAGAGTAATCGTCGCCTCTGACATCAGTCCGGCCTGGTACGGCTGTGGCCTCAGGGAACATACCGTCCATCCGAGGTGGCAGGCAGCCGGACGAGTGATCAGCTCGTACCCAGATGCGTGGGCGCGAACATCCGCAGCACCGCCGGGAGTACGACCACCGACGGGCCCGGGGAGGCCAGGGCCTTCGTCAGGTCCTCCTCCAAGGTCTCCGGCGTCGTCCGGACGCCCGGCACGCCGAAGGACTCGGCCAGGGCCACATAGTCCGGACGCGTCAGCTCCGTCGCCGTCGGCTGGCCGAAGGCGTCCGTCATGTACTCGCGGAGGATGCCGTAGCCGCCGTCGTCGATGATCAGCCAGGTGACGGGGAGGTCGTACTGGCGGGCCGTCGCCAGTTCGGCGATCGAGTACAGGGCGCCGCCGTCGCCGGACACCGCCAGGACCGGGCGGGTCGGGTCCGCGGCGGCTGCGCCGAGCGCGGCCGGGAAGCCGTAGCCCAGGCCGCCCGCGCCCTGCGCGGAGTGCATGGTGTTCGCGCCCCGGGGGTCGAAGGCCGACCACGCCCAGTACGCCAGGATCGTCATGTCCCAGAAGGACGGGGAACCGGCGGGGAGCGCACGGCGGACGGAGAACAACATCTCCTGTTCCAGGGTGAGTTCCTGGGCGGCTATGCGATCCGCTACCTTCGCGAGAAGCTCTCGCACCCGCTGCGGCGCCGACTCGTCCGTGCGCTCCTCCACCGTCTCCAGCAGCGCCTGGAGCGCCAGGCGGGCGTCCGCGTGGATGCCCAGCGCCGGGTGGTTGGACTCCAGCTTGCCGAGGTCCGCCTCGATCTGGATGACCCGGCCGCGGGGCTTGAACGTGTGGTAGTTGGAGGACAGTTCACCCAGGCCCGAGCCGACCACCAGAAGGACGTCCGCGTCCTCCAGGAAGTCCGTGGTGTGGCGGTCCTCCAGCCAGGACTGGAGGGACAGGGGGTGCGTCCAGGGGAACGCGCCCTTGCCGCCGAAGGTCGTGACGACGGGGGCGTCGAGCTTCTCGGCCAGCGCCTTCAGCTTCCCCGAAGCGTCCGAGCGTACGACCCCGCCGCCCGCGATGATCGCCGGGCGCGCCGCGTGCGACAGCAAGTGTGCCGCCACCGCCGTCAGTTCGGGGCGCGGGGCCAGGTCCTCCGGGGTCGCGTCCGGTGCCGTCACCATCGGCAGCACGGTCGGAGAGAGCAGCACGTCCTGCGGGATCTCCACCCACACCGGGCCGTGCGGAGCCGTCAGTGCCGACTTCCAGGCGGCGGCGATGGCGGAGGGGATCTGGGACTGGGTGCGGACGGTGTGGACCGACTTGACCACCCCCCTGAACGAGGCTGCCTGGTCGGGGAGTTCGTGCAGGTAGCCGTGGCGGCCGCCGCCCAGGCCCGCCGTCGGGATCTGGCTGCTGATCGCCAGGACCGGGGCGGAGGCGGCGGCGGCCTCCTGCAGTGCGGCCAGCGAGGTCAGCGCGCCCGGGCCCGTCGAGAGCAGCAGCGGGGCCGCCTCGCCGGTGATCCTGCCGTACGCGTCGGCCGCGAAGCCCGCGTTGTTCTCCACCCGCAGGCCGATGTAGCGCAGGGAGGAGCGGCGCAGGGCGTCGAACATGCCGAGGGCGTGCTGGCCGGGCAGGCCGAAGACGGTCGTCGCGCCGAGCCCGGCCAGGGTTTCCACGACCAGGTCTCCGCCGTTGCGCCCCGGGGGCGGGTTCAGCGCGGTCGAGATCTGTGCCGCCGTCGGGCGGAGTACCAGGTCGTGGTCGTGAGTCACTGCTCTCGGTCCCCTAAGGAGAGTTAGGCGTTGCGGGCGGCCGCGATCTGGCGGCTCATGATGGTGGTCAGTTCGTAGGCCGTGTGGGAGGCCGCCACCGAGGTGATCTCCGCGTGGTCGTACGCGGGAGCGACCTCGACGACGTCCGCCGAGACCAGGTTGCACGATGCCAGCCCGCGCAGGATCTCCAGCAGCTCGCGGGAGGTCATGCCGCCCGCCTCCGGCGTGCCGGTGCCGGGCGCGTGGGCCGGGTCGAGGCAGTCGATGTCGATGGAGATGTACAGCGGGCGGTCGCCGATGCGCTGGCGCAGCTGGTCGGCGACCTCGTCGGCGCCGCGGCGGTAGATGTCCGCGGAGGTGACGATGCCGAAGCCCATCTTCTCGTCGTCGGTCAGGTCCTGCTTGCCGTACAGCGGGCCGCGGGTGCCGACGTGGGAGAGCGCCTCGGTGTCGAGGATGCCCTCCTCCACCGCGCGGCGGAACGGGGTGCCGTGCGTGTACTCGGCGCCGAAGTAGGTGTCCCAGGTGTCGAGGTGCGCGTCGAAGTGGAGCAGCGCCACCGGGCCGTGCTTCTTCGCCATCGAGCGCAGCAGCGGGAGGGCGATGGTGTGGTCGCCGCCCAGCGTCATCAGACGGGCGCCGGTGCCGAGGAGGTCGTCGGCCGCCGCCTCGATGGTCTCCACGGCCTCGTTGATGTTGAACGGGTTCACGGCGATGTCGCCGCCGTCCGCGACCTGGGCGAGGGCGAAGGGAGACGCGTCCTGCGCCGGGTTGTACGGGCGCAGCAGCCGGGACGCCTCGCGGATGGCGTTGCCGCCGAAGCGGGCGCCCGGCCGGTACGAGACGCCGGAGTCGAACGGCACGCCCACGACGGCGACGTCGGCGGTGCCGACCTCGTCCAGGCGGGGCAACCGGGCGAAGGTCGCGGGTCCGGCGTACCGCGGGATGCGGGAGGAGTCGACGGGGCCGCGGGGCGTCTCGTTGCTGCTCATGATGAAATGCCTTCTTTCTTGCGCTTCATCGCGCATGTACTGCTTTCCATACGACTCTACTGGTGAGCCGGGACAGGTTCGGACACGAGTTCGGGGGAGCGTCCCGCGAGGCGCTCGCGCCAGGCGGTCAGGACGGCCTCGTCGGTGGGCCTGGTCGCCAGGGAGACGGCCACGTAGGCGGCGAGGGAGGCGAGCAGGCCGTAGTAGACGGGCTCGTTGGCGAGGATGCCGTAGCCCGCCATCAGGCCGATCACGGCGAGACCGCCGACGATCACGGAGGCGAGGGCGCCCTGCACGGTGCCGCGCTTCCACAGCAGCCCGCCGAGGATGGGCACGAGCAGGCCGCCGACGAGGAGGTTGTACGCCACCGTCAGCGCCTCCACGACGTTGTTCAGCGCGATCGCCGTGCCGATCACCGCGACACCCATGATCAGGATGAAGGCACGGTTGCCCCTGACCTCGTCGTGCTCCTCGCCGCCTCGGCGCGCCGCGCCCCGCAGCCGGGACCAGATGTCGTTGTTGGCGACCGTGGCGCAGGCGATCAGCGCGCCGGAGGAGGTGGACATCACGGCGGCCAGGGCGGCGGCCAGCACCAGGCCGCGCACGCCGACGGGGAGTTCGTCCTTGACGATGGTGGCGAAGGCGTCGTCCGGGCTGCCGAGCTTGGGGTAGAGGACCTTGGCCGCGGTGCCGATGACGGCGCCGGCGAGGGCGTAGGCCAGGCAGTAGGTTCCGGCCACCGTGCCGCCCCACTTCGCGGTCCGGTCGCTGCGGGCGGTGAACACACGCTGCCAGATGTCCTGGCCGATGAGCATGCCGAAGGTGTAGATCAGCACGTACGTGAAGATCGTCTCGCCGCCGATGCCCAGCGGGTCGAAGTACGAGGTCGGCAGCTTGGCCTTCATCTCGGAGAAGCCGCCCGCCTTGACGACCGCGATGGGCAGCAGGAGCAGGAGCACGCCGATCGTCTTGACCACGAACTGCACCATGTCGGTGAGCGTGATGGACCACATGCCGCCGAGGGTCGAGTACGCGACGACGATCGAGCCGCCGAGGATGATCGCGACGGTGCGGTTCATGTCGAAGAGGACGTCGAAGATGGTGGCGTAGGCGATGGTGGACGTCACCGCGAGCATGAGGGTGTACGCCCACATGACCACGCCCGAGATCACGCCCGCCCGGCCGCCGTAGCGCAGGTCCAGCATCTCGGAGACCGTGTAGACCTTCAGGCGGGCGATGCGGGCCGAGAAGAAGACGCTCAGGGCGAGCAGGCCGAGGCCGATGGTGAAGACCATCCAGGCGCCGGAGAGCCCGTACTGGTAGCCGAGTCCGACGCCGCCGATGGTGGACGCGCCGCCGAGGACGATCGCGGCCATCGTGCCGGAGTACATGGCGGGCCCGAGGCGGCGGCCGGCCACCAGGAACTCGCTCTTCGACCTGGCGCGGCGCATGCCCCACCAGCCCATGGCCAGCATGCCGGCCAGATAGACGACGATCACTGTGTAGTCGACGGCCATGCGGGGCCCTCCTTCGCGCACTGTCGGTGGCGTGTCGTGCAGAGACGTGGGGTTTCCTGAGAAGAGGAGCGACGGCAGCGGATCGCGGGGACATCCGCCCGTACCCGCGGCTGCCGTGCTGACTTGACACTAGGTGGCCGGAAAGCGACTGCGAAGTGTACGTTTCATCCATTCGAAGCGGTACGGGGTGGAAGGAACGCACACCATGCCGGAGACGGTCGCCCCAGCAGTCCCACCGACCCCACCGATCCCGCTGTCGGCCCTGCTGGCCCGCGAGGACCTGGCCCTGCGGCAGATCGCGGGCCCCTCGGACCCGGACATCGTGATCCACTGGGCGCACACCTCGGAGATGGCCGACCCGTACCCGTACCTGCTCGGCGGCGAGCTGCTGCTGACCGCCGGGGTGCACGTCCCGGAGGCGGCGGGCTCGGGGACGTACTTCGACGACTACGTCTCGCGGATCGTGGCGGCGGGCGGCGCGGCCCTCGGCTTCGGCCTGGCTCCCGTGCATGACACGGTCCCGCGCGCCCTGGTCGCCGCGTGCGACGCGTACGGCCTTCCGCTCCTGGAGGTCCCGCCCCGGACGACCTTCTCCGGGGTGGCCCGCGCGGTCTGGCAGCTGATGGCGCAGGCCCGCCTGGCCGAGCTGCGCCGCGTCACGGAGGCCCAGCAGAGCCTCGCAGCGGCGGCCTCCCGCCCGGACCCGGTCCCCTCGGTCCTGCGCCAGCTGGCCCAGCGCCTGAACGGACACGCGGCCCTCTACGGCCCCGACGGCACCGAGATCGCGACAGGGGGCCGGGGGCCGGCGCCGGGGGTCCGGGAGGCACTGGCGGGGCTGGCGGAGGTGGTACGCCCGACGGGCCGGACGATGACGGCCGCCGACCGCACACCGAAGTCCGGCCCCCGGGCCGACCGGAGCGGCGCCGGGGGTCCGGTCCACCCTCGGGCCGACCGGAGTGACGCCGACGGCCCCGCGAACAGCGGCACGAGCACCGGCGACGGTCCGGTCCGCCCCCGGGCCGACCGGAGTGACGCCGGGGATCCCGCGGACAGCGGCACGGGCACCGGCAGCGGTCCGGTCCACCCCCGGGCCAACCGGAGCGACGCCGACGGTCCCGCGGACAGCGGCACGGGCACCGGCAGCGGTCCGGTCCACCCCCGGGCCGACCGGAGCGACGCCGGGGGTCCGGTCCACCCTCGGGCCGACCGGAGCGACGCCGACGGTCCCGCGGACAGCGGCACGGGCACCGGCAGCGGTCCGGTCCACCCCCGGGCCGACCGGAGCGACGCCGGCGGTCCCGCGGACAGCGGCACGGGTGCCTCGGCGAGCCGCGGCACGGGCAGCCCGGCAGGTGCCCCCGCGGGTGGCGTGACGCACGCCGGCGCGGGAGCAGGCTCCGGCTCGTCGGCGGACCAGCCCCGAGCCGACCGCGCCGCTCCTTCTCCCTCCCTCACCGGCAAAACCACCCTCGCAGGAGCCGGACGACCAACCTCCCCAGCCGCCGGAGCACGGCCCACCACCGCCACCCGCCCCATCCCCTCCTCCGCCGCCGACACCCTCGGTGACACGCACCTCGCCGCCTACGCCCTCGGTGCCGGGGAAGGGTTCGTTCTCGCGGTGGCCACGCCTCAGCGGGAGCCCGGGGGGCACACCATCGCCTCCGTTGCCGCCGTGCTGCTGTCGTTGCTCACCGGCGAGCACCAGAGCGGGAGCGGAGCGGCACGCTCCTCCGCGCTCGTACGGCTGTTGCTCGGCTCGGCGCCGGACGAGGTGGCACCGCTGCTGGGGGCCGGGCAGTGGGTCGTCGTGCACGCCCGGCCGGAGGCCCAGGTGCCGGACGCCGTGGCCGCCTCCGCGCTGGGGGCCGCGCTGGGGTCGCCGCTGGTCGACCTCGCCCGGGACGTCGTACGGGTGCTGGTGCCCGCCGGGCGGGAGCCGGACCCGCAGCCGGGCTGGACCCTCGGGGTCAGCGCGGCCGCCGGCCCGCGGGAGTGGCCCGCCGCCGACACCCAGGCGGCCCGCGCCCTGGCCCGCGCCCGCGCCACCCGCACCGCTCTGGTCCGGCACGGGGCGCGGCCGGGCCTTGAGGACCTGGTGCCCCCGGCGGACGCCCAGGCGCACGCCCGCGCGCTGCTCGCACCGCTCGCGGACCGGGCCGCGCTCGCCGACACCCTGCGGACCTGGCTGTCCCTGCACGGCAGTTGGGACCGTACGGCGGTGGCGCTGGAGGTGCACCGCAACACCGTGCGGCAGCGAATCGCCCGCTGCGCCGCGCTGTTGGACGCCGACCTGGACGATCCGGACGTACGGATGGAGCTGTGGTTCGCGCTGCGGCAGCGCTGAGTGACCCGTGTCCCAGGGGGCGATATGCCGACGCCGCGCACCGCCGGCTGCCTCACAATGGAAGGCATGCCGATATCCGGGACACCCAGCCGCGCCCAGCTAGTCGACCACCTGGTGAGGACCCGTATCGCGGGGGACGTCGCCACGCCCCGTGAGAACAACCTCTCCCACTACCGCAAGCTGGCCAACGGCGACCGCAACTACTGGTTCGGTCTGGAGCTGGGCGACCGCTGGTCGGACGAGCAGGACGTGCTCGCGGTCATGGCCGAGCGGGTGGGCGTCAACGACGATCCCGAGTACCGGTACGGGCAGGACACCATCGACCCCGAACTGACGGTGGACGCGCTGGAGCGCCTCGCGCGCCGGCTGCGCAAGGCGGCCGACGGCGGGCAGCGGGTGCTGTTCGCGACCGGCCACCCGGGCGGTCTGCTGGACGTGCACCGGGCCACCGCCGCGGCGCTGCGCGCCGCCGGCTGCGAGATCGTCGTCATCCCGGACGGACTGCAGACGGACGAGGGGTACGTGATGCAGTTCGCGGACGTGGCCGTCCTGGAGCACGGGGCGACGCTGTGGCACACCCACTCCGGCGAGCCGATGCGGGCGATTCTGACGGGACTTGAGCGCGAGGGGCGTCCGCTGCCGGACCTGGTGGTCGCCGACCACGGCTGGGCCGGGTACGCCGCACAGCACGGCCTCGACTCCGTCGGATACGCCGACTGCAACGATCCGGCGCTGTTCCTCGCCGAGTCCGAGGGCACCCTCCAGGTGGCGGTGCCGCTCGACGACCACGTGCTCAGCCCCCGCTACTACGACCCGATGACGGCGTATCTGCTGGCGGACGTGGGTCTGGCCTAGGGCCTGTCGCGACGACGAGCGTGTTGTTCGGCCCCGCCGGCGGGGCCGAACAACACGCTCAGGTTGTGGTCGGGTCAGTAACCTCCGTGGTCTCCGCCGCCGTGGCCGCCGTTGTCGCCGTGATCGCCGTTGCCGCCGTAGCCACCATGGTCGCCGTTGCCGCCGTAGCCACCATGGTCGCCGTTGTCGCCGTAGCCACCGTGGTCACCGTTGTCGTCGTGGTGACGGCCGTAGCCGGAGTCGTCGTCGTTCCACCAGCTGTGGTGGCCGTGGTCGTCGTCTCCGCAGTCCCTGCTGTAGGAGCCGTGGTCGTCGTGGGACGAGCTCGCCGAGGCGGTGCCCGCCGCGCCGATCGCGGCTCCGCCGGCCAGCAGCAGACCTGCTGCGGACATCGCGACAAGACGCCTCGTGCGCTGTGATCGCATGGGATATACCTTCCATCTCCATCATCTCTCGCAGCTCCTGGGGAGAGCGCGAGGTGGATGGCCGTCGCCGCGGCCAAGGGGCCAAGGGGGGACAATGCGGCGCGGTCTTCAGGTGTCACCGCAGTGGATTGAACGGCACGACGTGTGCCACCGGTGCCGACACCTGCAGCCCACCCGTACGCGGTTGCGACTTCGGGTGCTGCGGCTGAGGTCCGAGGGGTACGGAGCCTCGTCGGCCGGGCATGCCGTGCGCTGCGGCTTTCACTCAAAGAGCCTAGTACCCCATGCGTCACTCGTCATTTCGAGCAACGATCCGCCGCACGGGCCCCGGAGCGGGGTCCGGACGCACCCGGCGCGGGGCCCGGAAGGCGGCCCGCTGCCGGGTGGTCAACTCCTGTACGGCGGTGATGTGTTCGCGTTCAACAGCTCTGCGCGGATCACCGCGGGACGCGGACCACGCCCTCCTGGATGACGGAGATGGCGAGCCGCCCGTCCTGGGTGTGGATCCGCGCCTGGCCGAGGCCCCGGCCGCCGTGCGCGGACGGCGACTCCTGGTCGTACAGCAGCCACTCGTCCGCGCGGAAGGGCCGGTGGAACCACATCGCGTGGTCCAGCGACGCCCCTACGACGTCCCCTACGGCCCAGCCGCCGCGCCCGTGCGCGAGCAGCACGGAGTCGAGGAGGGTCATGTCGGAGACGTAGGTGGCAAGGACGACATGGAGCAGGGGGTCGTCGTCCAGCTTGCCGTTGGTACGGAACCACACCTGGCTGTGCGGCTCGCGCGGTTCGCCGAACCTCCCGTACGGCGGCTCGTCGACGTAGCGCAGGTCGATCGCCTCGCGGGCCTCCAGGAATCGCTCCACGACCTCGGGGGCGAGGTGGTCATAGCCGCGCAGCCGCTCCTGGGAGGTGGGCAGGGTCTCCGGGTCCGGGGCGGGCGGCATGGGGGTCTGGTGGTCCAGGCCCTCCTCGTACGTCTGGAAGGACGCCGAGAGGTGGAAGATCGGCTTGCCGTGCTGGACGGCGACCACGCGGCGGGTGGTGAAGGACCGGCCGTCGCGGATGCGGTCGACGCTGTAGACGATCGGCGCGCCGGGGTCGCCCAGGCGCAGGAAGTACGCGTGCAGGGAGTGGGCGGGCCGGTCCGCGGGGACCGTGCGCCCGGCGGCGACCAGCGCCTGCGCCGCGACCTGCCCGCCGAAGACGCGCGGGACGACGGCGGAGCGGGACCGGCCGCGGAAGATGTCCTCCTCGATCTGCTCGAGGTCGAGGAGATCGAGGAGGTCCTGAAGTGCCTGGCTCATGGCGTTAGTTGTACCGGCCAGTGATTGCGGAGACCTTACAGACCCATGTCCTTGGCGATGATCGACTTCATGATCTCGCTGGTGCCGCCGTAGATGCGGTTGACGCGGTTGTCCGCGTACAGGCGGGCGATCGGGTACTCGTTCATGAAGCCGTAGCCGCCGTGCAGCTGGAGGCAGCGGTCGATCACGCGGTGGGCGACCTCGGTGGTGAACAGCTTGGCGCTGGCGGCCTCGGCGGGGGTCAGCTCGCCGGCGTCGAGGGCCTCCGTCGCGCGGTCGACCACGGCCTCGGCCGCGTCCACCTCGGCCTGGCAGGCGGCCAGCTCGAACTTGGTGTTCTGGAAGGCGGCGACGGGCTGGCCGAAGACGACGCGGTCCTGGACGTACTGCTTGGCGAACCGGACGGCGGCCTTGGCCTGCGCGTAGGCACCGAAGGCGATGCCCCAGCGCTCGGAGGCGAGGTTGTGGCCGAGGTAGTAGAAGCCCTTGTTCTCCTCGCCGAGGAGGTCCTCGACGGGCACCTTGACGTCCACGAAGGCCAGCTCGGCGGTGTCGGAGGTCTTCAGGCCGAGCTTGTCGAGCTTGCGGCCGACCGAGTAGCCCTCGGCCTTGGTGTCCACGACGAAGAGGGAGATGCCGTGGCGGCGGTCCTCGGCGGTGGGCGCGGAGGTGCGGGCGCAGACGATCATGCGGTCGGCGTGCACGCCGCCGGTGATGAAGGTCTTGGCACCGTTGAGGACGTAGTGCGTGCCGTCCTCGGAGAGCTTGGCGGTGGTCTTCATGCCCGCGAGGTCGGAGCCGGTACCCGGCTCGGTCATCGCGATGGCCCACATCTCCTCGCCGGAGACGAACTTCGGCAGGTAGCGCTTCTTCTGCTCGTCGGTGGCGAGCAGCTTGATGTAGGGCAGGCCGAGCAGCACGTGCACGCCGGAGCCGCCGAAGTGGACGCCCGCGCGGGCCGTCTCCTCGTACATCACGGCCTCGAACTTGTACGAGTCGATGCCCGCGCCGCCGTACTCCTCCTCGACCCGGATGCCGAAGAGACCCAGCTCCGCGATCTTGTAGTAGAAGTCGCGCGGCGCCTGGCCGGCCTCGAACCACTCGTCGTACACCGGTACGACCTCGGCCTCGATGAAGGCGCGAAGGGTCTCCCGGAACGCCTCGTGATCCTCGTTGAACACCGTACGGCGCACGCCGCCCACCTCCACGTACCTCGGCATGACATCGGCATGTCTAAGCGCTTGCTCAGAGGCAACCGTACCGGCCAGTACGAAACCTCGTCCAGAGGGGTCCGGCCGTAACGCTCGTCACTCCGAGGGGGTGCCCGCCGCCGCGAACGCCCCCCGCGCCATCCGGTGCAGCAGCGCGGCCGTGGCCCCGCGCCCCGGCAGGGTGCCCGCACGGCCGAGGTGGGGGGTGGAGTTGAGCAGCCCGAAGACCGAGTGGACCGCGGACCGCGCCGTCGGCTCCGTCAGCGCCGGATAGACCTCCCGCACCACCTCCACCCACAGCTCGACGTACTGCCGCTGCAGCTGCCGCACCAGCTTGCGGTCGCTGTCGCGCAGGCGGTCCAGCTCGCGGTCGTGCAGGGTGATCAGGGGGCGGTCGTCCAGGGCGAAGTCGATGTGCCCCTCGATGAGCGAGTCCAGCACCGCCGAGGCACCGGTCTGCCCGTCGGCCTCCGCCAGGCGCCGCTTGGCCCCGGTCAGCAGCTGGCCACTGATGCCCACCAGCAGCTCTGCGAGCATCGCGTCCTTGCCCGGGAAGTGCCGGTACAGGCCGGGGCCGCTGATGCCGACCGCGGCACCTATCTCGTCCACGCCGACACCGTGGAAACCGCGCTCGGCGAACAGCCGGGCGGCCTCCTTGAGGATCTGCTCGCGGCGGGTGGGGGCGTCGGCTCTGGTGACCATGCCAGTAATTCTAGACAGCGAGGTTAGCGGTCGTTAACCTGATGGAAATGGTTAACGCTCATTAACAGTACGACCACTGGGTGAGGGGACCGCAGGATGCACGAGGCACCGGAGCTGACGAGCGCGGCAGATCCCGCGTCGGAGGCCTGGCGGGCCAATGAGGAAGCCCACCGCGAGCTGGTCGCCCAGCTGCGCGCCAAGCTCGCCGCGGCCGCCCTCGGCGGCGGCGAGAAGGCCCGCGCCCGGCACACCGCGCGCGGCAAGCTGCTGCCGAGGGACCGGGTGGACACCCTGCTCGACCCCGGGTCGCCGTTCCTGGAGCTGGCTCCCCTCGCGGCCGACGGGATGTACGACGGGCAGGCCCCGGCCGCCGGGGTGATCGCCGGGATCGGGCGGGTCAGCGGCCGCGAGTGCGTGATCGTCGCCAACGACGCCACCGTCAAGGGCGGCACGTACTACCCGATGACGGTGAAGAAGCACCTGCGCGCGCAGGAGGTGGCCCTGGACAACCGGCTGCCGTGCGTCTACCTCGTGGACTCCGGCGGCGCCTTCCTGCCGATGCAGGACGAGGTGTTCCCGGACCGCGAGCACTTCGGGCGGATCTTCTACAACCAGGCCCGGATGTCCGGCGCCGGGATCCCGCAGATCGCGGCCGTCCTCGGCTCGTGCACGGCCGGCGGCGCGTACGTCCCGGCGATGAGCGACGAGGCCGTGATCGTCCGCAACCAGGGCACGATCTTCCTGGGCGGCCCGCCCCTGGTGAAGGCGGCGACCGGCGAGGTCGTCACCGCCGAGGAGCTGGGCGGCGGCGAGGTCCACTCCCGGATCTCCGGTGTCACCGACCACCTCGCCGAGGACGACGCGCACGCCCTCAGGATCGTGCGCAACATCGTCGCCACCCTGCCCGCCCGGCAGTCCCTCCCCTGGGAGGTCACGCCGGTCGCGGAACCGAAGGTGGATCCGTTCGGGCTCTACGGCGCGGTCCCCGTGGACTCCCGTACCCCCTACGACGTCCGCGAGATCATCGCGCGCGTGGTGGACGGCTCGCGTTTCGCCGAGTTCAAGGCGGAGTTCGGGCAGACCCTGATCACCGGCTTCGCCCGCATCCACGGCCACCCGGTCGGGATCGTCGCCAACAACGGCATCCTGTTCTCCGAGTCCGCCCAGAAGGGCGCCCACTTCATCGAGCTGTGCGACCAGCGCGGCATCCCGCTCGTCTTCCTCCAGAACATCTCCGGCTTCATGGTCGGCAGGGACTACGAGGCGGGCGGCATCGCCAAGCACGGCGCCAAGATGGTGACGGCCGTGGCCTGCACCCGGGTGCCCAAGCTGACCGTCGTCGTGGGCGGCTCCTACGGCGCGGGCAACTACTCGATGTGCGGCCGGGCCTACTCCCCCCGCTTCCTGTGGATGTGGCCCAACGCCAAGATCTCCGTCATGGGCGGCGAGCAGGCCGCCTCCGTCCTCGCGACCGTCAAGCGCGACCAGCTGGAGGCGCGTGGCGAGCAGTGGCCGGGCGAGGAGGAAGAGGCCTTCAAGGCGCCGATCCGCGCGCAGTACGAGCACCAGGGCAATGCCTACTACGCCACCGCCCGCCTCTGGGACGACGGCGTGATCGACCCGCTGGAAACCCGTCAGGTGCTGGGACTCGCCCTGACGGCCTGCGCCAACGCGCCGCTGGGAGACCCCCAGTTCGGCGTCTTCCGGATGTGAGGAGGGGAACCGTGTTCGACACAGTGCTGGTGGCCAACCGGGGCGAGATCGCCGTACGCGTCATCCGTACGCTCCGCTCGCTGGGCGTGCGCTCGGTGGCGGTCTTCTCCGACGCCGACGCGGACGCGCGGCACGTACGGGAGGCCGACACGGCGGTACGGATCGGTCCGGCACCGGCCGCCGAGAGCTATCTGTCGGTGGAGCGGCTGCTCGAGGCCGCCGCCCGCACCGGCGCCCAGGCCGTCCACCCCGGGTACGGCTTCCTCGCCGAGAACGCGGGCTTCGCGCGCGCCTGCGAGGAGGCGGGGCTGGTGTTCATCGGCCCGCCGGCGGACGCGATCGCCCTGATGGGCGACAAGATCCGCGCCAAGGAGACGGTGAAGGCGGCCGGGGTGCCGGTGGTGCCCGGGTCGAGCGGCAGCGGGCTGACCGACACCCAACTCGCCGACGCGGCCCGGGAGATCGGGACGCCGGTGCTGCTGAAGCCGAGCGCCGGCGGCGGCGGCAAGGGCATGCGCCTGGTGCGGGACGTGACCGGGCTGGAGGAGGAGATCGCGGCCGCCCGCCGCGAGGCCCGCGCCTCCTTCGGGGACGACACCCTGCTGGTGGAGCGGTGGGTCGACCGGCCCCGGCACATCGAGATCCAGGTGCTGGCGGACGGCCACGGGGGCGTGGTCCACCTCGGCGAGCGCGAGTGCTCGCTCCAGCGACGGCACCAGAAGATCATCGAGGAGGCGCCCAGCGTGCTCCTCGACGAGGAGACCCGGGCCGCGATGGGCGAGGCGGCCGTACAGGCGGCACGCTCGTGCGGGTACC
Source organism: Streptomyces cellostaticus (assembly GCF_001513965.1). GTDB lineage: Bacteria > Actinomycetota > Actinomycetes > Streptomycetales > Streptomycetaceae > Streptomyces > Streptomyces cellostaticus. Next base: position 21,145 of record NZ_KQ948024.1, read on the forward strand.
GGGGCGCGGGCACGGTGGAGTTCATTGTGCCGGGCGGGGACCCCTCGACGTACTACTTCATGGAGATGAACACCCGTCTCCAGGTGGAGCACCCGGTCACCGAGCTGATCACCGGGCTCGACCTGGTCGAATGGCAGCTGCGGGTGGCGGCCGGGGAGCGGCTGGGCTTCGCGCAGGAGGACGTCCGGCTCACCGGGCACGCGGTCGAGGCCCGCATCTGCGCCGAAGACCCCGCCCGCGGCTTCCTGCCCTCCGGCGGCACGGTGCTCCTGCTGAACGAGCCGCAGGACGACGGCATCCGCACCGACTCCGGGCTCAGCGAGGGCACCGAGGTGGGCAGCCTGTACGACCCGATGCTGTCCAAGGTGATCGCGTACGGCCCCGACCGCGAGACGGCACTGCGCAAGCTCCGGTCGGCCCTCGCCGAGACGGTCACGCTGGGCGTGCAGACCAACGCGGGGTTCCTGCGGCGGCTGCTGGCCCATCCGGCGGTGGTGTCGGGCGAGTTGGACACCGGGCTGGTGGAGCGGGTGGTGGACGAGCTGGTCTCCACCGACGTACCGGAGGAGGTGTACGAGGCGGCGGCGGCCGTCCGGCTGGAGGCGCTGCGGCCGCGCACCCGGGACTGGGTGGACCCCTTCTCGGTGCCGAGCGGCTGGCGCCTGGGCGGGACTCCGAAGCAGCCCGCCTTCGACCTGCGGGTGACCGATCCGGTCACGTACACCCCGCGCGGCGCCCACACCGTCACCGAGGACCGGGTCTGCGTCACCCTGGACGGCGTCCGGCACACCTTCCACCGGGCCGGTGACTGGATCGGCCGGGACGGCGACACCTGGCAGGTGCGCGACCACGACCCGGTGGCCGCCTCCCTCACCGGGGCCGCGCACGCGGGCGCCGACTCCCTCACCGCCCCCATGCCGGGCACGGTGACCGTCGTCAAGGTGGCCGTCGGCGACGAGGTCGCGGCAGGCCAGAGCCTGTTGGTGGTCGAGGCGATGAAGATGGAGCACGTCATCTCCGCCCCGCACGCCGGCACGGTCGCCGAACTGGACGTGACCCCGGGCACGACGGTCGCCATGGACCAGGTGCTGGCCGTCATCGCACCCAAGGAGGTGGCGGAATGAGCGCCGGGGGACTGCCCATGGCCGTACCGGCCCAGGACCTGCCCGCACGGGTGCGCATCTACGAGGTCGGCGCGCGCGACGGCCTGCAGAACGAGAAGGCGGAAGTCCCGACCGAGGTGAAGGCGGAGTTCATCCGCCGCCTGGCCGACGCGGGCCTGACCACGATCGAGGCGACGAGCTTCGTGCATCCCAAGTGGGTGCCCCAGCTCGCCGACGCCGAGCAGTTGTTCCCCCAGGTCGGCGATCTCGACGTGGAACTGCCCGTGCTGGTGCCCAACCAGCGGGGCCTGGACCGGGCGCTGGCGCTCGGCGCCCGCCGTATCGCGGTGTTCGCCAGCGCCACGGAGTCCTTCGCGAAGGCCAACCTCAACCGCACGCTGGACGAGTCGCTGGCCGTGTTCGCCCCGGTGGTGCGGCAGGCGAAGGACGCGGGCGTGCACGTACGCGGCTATGTCTCGATGTGCTTCGGCGATCCCTGGGAAGGAGCGGTCCCCCTCCACCAGGTGGCCCGCGTCTGCACGGCCCTGCGCGACATGGGCTGCGACGAGCTGAGCCTCGGCGACACCATCGGCGTCGCCACTCCGGGCCACGTCCTCGGACTGCTCGCCCTGCTGAACGAGGAGGGCGTGCCGACGAACACGATCGGCGTGCACTTCCACGACACCTACGGCCAGGCGCTCGCGAACACCTACGCGGCCCTGGAACACGGCGTGACCACCGTCGACGCCTCCGCCGGAGGCCTCGGCGGCTGCCCGTACGCCAAGTCCGCCACCGGCAACCTCGCCACCGAAGACCTCGTATGGATGCTGCACGGCCTCGGCATCGAGACCGGGGTCGACCTCGGCCGTCTGACCGCCACCAGCGTGTGGATGGCCGAACAGCTGGGCCGCCCGAGCCCGTCCCGTACCGTCCGCGCTCTCTCCCACAAGGACCAGTGATCAGCATGGACCACCGCCTCAGCCCCGAGCTGGAGGAACTCCGCCGTACGGTGGAGGAGTTCGCGCACGATGTCGTGGCGCCCAAGATCGGCGACTTCTACGAGCGGCACGAGTTCCCGTACGAGATCGTCCGCGAGATGGGCCGCATGGGCCTGTTCGGGCTGCCGTTCCCGGAGGAGTACGGCGGCATGGGCGGCGACTACCTGGCCCTCGGCATCGCCCTGGAGGAACTGGCCCGGGTGGACTCGTCCGTGGCCATCACGCTGGAGGCCGGTGTCTCGCTGGGCGCCATGCCCCTGCACCTGTTCGGCACCGAGGAGCAGAAGCGCGAGTGGCTCCCGCGCCTGTGCTCCGGCGAGATGCTCGGCGCGTTCGGCCTGACGGAACCGGACGGCGGCAGCGACGCCGGGGCCACCCGCACCACGGCCCGCCTGGACTCTGCCACCGGCGAATGGGTCATCAACGGCACGAAGTGCTTCATCACCAACTCGGGCACGGACATCACGGGTCTGGTGACGGTCACGGCGGTCACCGGCCGGAAGCCGGACGGCAGGCCGCAGATCTCGGCGATCATCGTCCCCTCCGGCACCCCCGGCTTCACGGTCGCCGCGCCCTACTCGAAGGTCGGCTGGAACGCCTCCGACACCCGTGAGCTGTCCTTCCAGGACGTCCGGGTGCCCGCTGCCAACCTCCTCGGCGAGGAGGGCCGGGGCTACGCCCAGTTCCTGCGCATCCTCGACGAGGGCCGCATCGCCATCGCGGCGCTGGCGACCGGCCTCGCGCAGGGCTGTGTGGACGAGTCGGTCAAGTACGCCAAGGAACGCCACGCCTTCGGCAAGCCCATCGGCGCCAACCAGGCCATCCAGTTCAAGATCGCCGACATGGAGATGAAGGCCCACACGGCCCGCCTCGCCTGGCGTGACGCGGCCAGCCGCCTGGTCGCGGGCGAGCCCTTCAAGAAGGAGGCGGCCCTGGCCAAGCTCTACTCCTCCACGGTCGCCGTGGACAACGCCCGCGAGGCCACCCAGATCCACGGCGGCTACGGCTTCATGAACGAGTACCCGGTGGCCCGCATGTGGCGCGACTCCAAGATCCTGGAGATCGGCGAGGGCACGAGCGAGGTCCAGCGGATGCTGATCGCTCGGGAGTTGGGGCTGGTGAGCTGAACTCCGGAAAAGGACCGGCCCCACGCGTGTGCCGCGCGGGGCTCGGCCCGCAGGCGCTCGCGGCCGGGTTCGGCGAATCAGGTGGTTCTGCGGGCAGGGCATTGCGTGACGGGCGTGCAGGACGTTGATCAGCGCGTCCGTCATCTGCCTGTGGAGGTAACCGTGAAAGCCGCGAAGTATGCGACCGGACTGATGCTGGGGCTGGCGGTGACCGCCACGATGGTCACCACGACTGCTTCGGCCGCACCGCACTCCGCTCTGGCCGACCATCTCGTCCTCACCAACTCCGACGACGGCCGCAGCGTGGTCCGGTCGGTCGGTGAGGACAGCGAGGTCCGGCTGACGGCCTACCGCGAGCGGGGCCTGACGTACACCTGGAGCATGCCGACTGCCACCAATGCCCGGGTCCTGGGCCGGACTGTCGGCGGCACGAGACCGGCCGGTGACGCATACGCGGTCCTGCATGCGGACAGCCCGGGCACCAGCACCGTCTCCGCCGTGCGGCAGTGCCACGCCGACCCCGGGCACGTGTGTCCCCGTGCCATCGCGCCGTGGAAGGCCACCATCGAAGTGCGCTGAGACAGCGCGCGGCGCCGGTCTTCGAGACGTGCCGAAGACCCTGAAGACCGGCGCCGCGCTTCGCTCTCGACCGTGGCGTACGCGCCCCAACCCCTGGACACCAGCTGAGGTTAGGCTAACCTACCTTCGACCTTGTCCGGCGGGCGCTCCGCCCCGTTCGAAAGCAGTCATACCCATGTCCCATACCCGTGCCACCCACCTCACTCGCCGCGGCCTGCTCGCCGCGGGCGGCGCCCTCGGACTCGGTGCCGCGCTCGCCGCCTGCGGGGACGACAAGGGGATAGGCACGGACTCCGGGAAGGCGGCCGACAGCGGCAAGTCCGGCCCCTGGAGCTTCAAGGACGACCGCGGTACGGCCGTGAAGCTGGACAAGGTCCCCGCGAACATCGTCGCCTTCACCGGTGTCGGCGCGGCCCTGTACGACTACGGCATCCAGGTCAAGGGTGTCTTCGGCCCCACGAAGACCACCGCCGGCAAGGCCGATGTCCAGGCCGGCGACATGGACATCAGCAAGGTGACGGTCCTCGGCAACACCTGGGGCCAGTTCAGCATCGAGAAGTACGCGGCGCTCGCGCCCGACGTGCTCATCACGACGATGTTCGACAACGCCGGCACCCTCTGGTATGTCCCCGAGGAGTCGAAGAAGAAGATCGCCCAGCTGGCGCCCAGCGTCGGCATCTCCGTCTACGACCGTCAGCTCACCCAGCCCCTGCAGCGCATGTGGGATCTCGCCGAGTCCCTCGGCGCCGACCTGAAGGCCGCCAAGGTGACGGACGCGAAGAAGCGGTTCGAGGACGCGGCCGCCCGGCTGCGCGCCGCCGCGAAGGCGAAGCCCGAGATCAAGGTGATGGCCGGTTCCGCCAGCGACCAGCTCTTCTACGTCTCCGGCACCAACCTCTCCATCGACCTGGAGTACTTCAAGGCCCTCGGCGTGAACTTCGTGGAGCCCCCGGAGAGCGCGAAGAAGCAGGGTGGTGGCTGGTACGAGTCGCTGAGCTGGGAGAACGTCGACAAGTACAAGGCCGACATCATCATGATGGACGACCGGTCCTCGGCGATCCAGCCCGCTGACATCAGCAAGGCCACGTGGAAGAAGTTGCCTGCGGTGAAGGCCGGGCAGGTTGTCGGGCGGTCGCCCGAGCCGATCCTGTCCTACGACAAGTGTGTGCCGTTGCTGACGAGTCTGGCGGAGGCCTTGGAGAAGGCGAAGAAGGTCAGTTAGGCGCCGGTTCGGAGGGGTGGTTCTCATCGTGGGCGACTGCGGGCCACACGTGGCTGGTCGCGCAGTTCCCCGCGCCCCCAGGCAGGCCGGACGCCCCCATGCCCAAAACCTGACGTGAATTCAGGAGCCCATATGACTACCGCCGTAGCCGCCCCGTTCCGTTTCTTTTCTCTTCAGGTCGTACGGACGAGGCGGCTCGGGCCGTCTCTGGTCCGGGTCACCTTCTCCGGTGCCGACCTGCACGCCTTTCACTCCGACGGGCGGGATCAGTCCCTGTCGCTCTTCCTGCCGCATCCGGGGCAGGCCGAACCCGTCGTCCCTCTGGAGCTGGGGGACGGGTGGTGGCAAGGGTGGCGTGAACTGCCGGACGGCATACGGGCCGTGATGCGGTCGTACACGCTCCGGGCCCTGCGGCGCGATCCCGATGAGATCGACATCGACTTCGCCCTGCACACCCCCGCCGGCCCCGCCTCCCGCTGGGCCTCCCGGGCCGCCGCCGGTGACCGTGTCCTGCTGCTCGGCCCGGCGGTCGCCGACAACCGCGCCATCCGGTTCCGGCCGCCCGAGGGCACTGATCTGGTCGTCCTGTGGGGCGACGAGACCGCCGTACCGGCCGCCACCGCCATCCTGGAGTCCCTGCCGGCGGGCACGCGTGCCCGGGCCTGGCTGGAGGTGCCGCATGCCGGTGACCTCCAGGACGTGGCGACCGAGGCGGACGCGGAGATCACCTGGCTCGTACGGCACGACGGGTCCCCCATGGCCGTCGACGCCGTACGGGCCGCTCAACTGCCTGCCGCCGAGCGGCCGTACGTCTGGATCGCCGGTGAGTCCGGCCGGGTGAAGGAGTTGCGCCGGCACTTCGTCGGTGAGCGCGGGATCGACCGGCGGCGGGTCACCTTTGTCGGGTACTGGCGGCGGGGCATGACGGAGGAACAGCTCCGCGCCGCCGAGTAACTCCCCCTGAAGTGATGCCGGTCACGGGAGAGGCATGCCCCGGCCCCTGAAACTTAGGTTAGGCTAACCTAAGTTCATTCTCGCACGGACAGTCCCCTCGGAGGACCCCCACATGCGCTCGCACCTGCTCAATGGCCTCACCGCGGAGCACTACCGCCGCTCCGTGACCGAAGGAGTCGAGCGGGTGGCGGCCAAACTCGCCACCACCGACCGTCCGTTCACCGGCGTCACCGTCGACGCCCTCGCCCCCCGCATCGACGCGGTCGACCTGGACCGCCCGCTGGGCGACACCGCCGCGGTCCTGGACGAGCTGGAGGACCTCTACCTCCGGGACGCGGTCTACTTCCACCACCCCCGCTACCTGGCCCACCTCAACTGCCCGGTGGTCATCCCGGCGGTGCTCGGCGAGGCCGTGCTCTCCGCGGTCAACTCCTCGCTGGACACCTGGGACCAGTCGGCCGGCGGCACCCTGATCGAGCGCAAGCTCATCGACTGGACCGCCGACCGGATCGGCCTCGGCCCCGCCGCCGACGGCGTGTTCACCTCCGGCGGCACCCAGTCCAACCTCCAGGCCCTGCTGCTGGCCCGGGAGGAAGCCAAGAGCGACGACCTCGCCGAGCTGCGGATCTTCGCCTCCGAAGTCAGCCACTTCAGCGTGAAGAAGTCCGCGAAACTGCTGGGTCTCGGCCCGGACGCGGTCGTCACCGTCCCCGTCGACCACGACAAGCGCATGCAGACCCTCGCGCTCGCCCGTGAGCTGGAGCGCTGCAAGAAGGACGGCCTCGTCCCCATGGCCGTCGTCGCCACCGCCGGCACCACCGACTTCGGCTCGATCGACCCGCTGCCCGAGATCGCCGAGCTGTGCGGGCAGTACGGCGTCTGGATGCACGTGGACGCCGCCTACGGCTGCGGGCTGCTCGCCTCCGTGAAACACCGGGACCGCATCGACGGCATCGAGCGCGCCGACTCGGTCACCGTCGACTACCACAAGTCCTTCTTCCAGCCGGTGAGTTCGTCCGCCGTGCTGGTCCGGGACGCGGCCACTCTGCGCCACGCCACCTACCACGCGGAGTACCTGAACCCGCGCCGCATGGTGCAGGAACGCATCCCCAACCAGGTCGACAAGTCCCTGCAGACCACCCGCCGCTTCGACGCGCTCAAACTGTGGATGACGCTGCGGGTGATGGGCGCCGACGGCATCGGCGAGCTCTTCGACCAGGTATGCGAGCTGGCCCAGGAGGGCTGGAAGCTGCTCGCCGCCGACCCCCGTTACGACGTCGTCGTGGAGCCTTCGCTCTCCACCCTCGTCTTCCGCTACATCCCGGCGGCCGTCACCGACCCGGCCGAGACCGACCGCGCCAACCTGTACGCCCGCAAGGCCCTGTTCGCCTCCGGCGACGCCGTGGTCGCGGGCACCAAGGTCGGCGGCCGCCACTACCTGAAGTTCACCCTGCTCAACCCCGAGACGACGCCGGCCGACATCGCCGCCGTCCTCGATCTGATCGCCGGCCACGCCGAGCAGTACCTGGGAGAGTCCCTTGACCGCGCGTCCTGAAGCCCACAGCAAGACCTACGACTTCGTGGGGATCGGGCTCGGCCCCTTCAACCTCGGGCTCGCCTGTCTCACCGAGCCGATCGCCGAACTGGACGGCGTCTTCCTCGACTCCAAGCCCGACTTCGAGTGGCACGCGGGCATGTTCCTGGACGGCGCCCACCTCCAGACCCCGTTCCTGTCGGACCTGGTCACGCTGGCCGACCCGACCTCGCCGTACTCCTTCCTCAACTACCTGAAGGAGAAGGGCAGACTGTACTCGTTCTACATCCGCGAGAACTTCTACCCGCTGCGGGTCGAGTACGACGACTACTGCCGCTGGGCGGCGAACGGACTCAGCAGCGTCCGCTTCAGCACCACGGTCACCGAGGTGACGTACGAGGACGACCGCTACGTCGTCCACACCCACACCGGCGAAACGTTTCGTGCCCGGCACCTCGTCCTCGGCACCGGCACCCCGCCGCACATCCCGGACGCCTGCCGGGGCCTCGGCGGCGACTTCATCCACAACTCCCGCTATCTCCGGCACAAGGCCGAGTTGCAGCGCAAGAAGTCGATCACCCTGGTCGGCAGCGGCCAGTCGGCGGCCGAGATCTACTACGACCTGCTCAGCGAGATCGACGTCCACGGCTACCAGCTGAACTGGGTCACCCGCTCCCCGCGCTTCTTCCCGCTCGAGTACACCAAGCTCACGCTGGAGATGACCTCCCCGGAGTACATCGACTATTACCACACGCTCCCCGAGGCCACCCGCTACCGCCTCACGGCCCAGCAGAAGGGCCTGTTCAAGGGCATCGACGGCGACCTCATCAACGAGATCTTCGACCTGCTGTACCAGAAGAACCTCGGCGGCCCGGTCCCCACCCGCCTGCTCACCAACTCCGCGCTGGTCGACGCCGGTTACGAGAACGGCACATACACCCTCGGCCTGCGCCAGGAGGAGCAGGAGAAGGACTACGAGCTGAGCAGCGAGGGCCTGATCCTGGCCACCGGCTACCGCTACAGCGAGCCGGAGTTCCTCAAGCCGGTCCGCGACCGCCTGCGCTACGACTCCCAGGGCAACTTCGACCTCGCCCGCAACTACGCCATCGACACCACGGGCCGCGGCGTCTTCCTGCAGAACGCCGGCGTCCACACCCACAGCATCACCAGCCCCGACCTGGGCATGGGCGCGTACCGGAACGCGTACATCATCCGCGAGCTGCTGGGCACGGAGTACTACCCGGTCGAGAAGACCATCGCGTTCCAGGAGTTCGCCGTATGACCAGCACGCGTATGACCTTCGCCTTCCGCCCGCTCGACCCCCTGAAGGACGCCGAGCTGCTGCATGCCTGGGTCACCCACCCGAAGGCGGCCTTCTGGATGATGCAGGACGCGAAGCTGGAGGACGTCGAGCGCGCCTACATGGAGATCGCGGCCGACGAGCACCACCACGCCCTCCTCGGGCTGCGGGACGGTGAGCCCGCCTTCCTGATGGAGAAGTACGATCCCGCCCACCGCGAGCTGGTCGGCCTGTACGAGCCCGAGCCCGGGGACGTCGGCATGCACTTCCTGACCCCGGCCACCGACACCCCCGTGCACGGGTTCACCCAGGCCGTCATCACCGCCGTGATGGCGCACCTCTTCGAGGACCCGGCCGCCTCCCGGGTCGTCGTCGAACCGGACGTACGCAACAAGGCCGTGCACGCCCTGAACGAGGCCGTCGGGTTCGTGCCCGAACGGGAGATACAGAAGCCGGAGAAGAAGGCCCTGCTGAGCTTCTGCACACGGGAGCAGTTCGTCGCGGCGACGGGGGTGTCCGCATGAGCCTCGCCGACGCCGTGGCCCATCTGTCCCCCGAGCGCTGGGACACCGCCAACCGCCTCCTGGTGCGCAAGGCACTCGCCGAGTTCGCCCACGAGCGGCTGATCACGCCCGAGCAGGACGGCGACCGGTACGTCGTGCGCAGCGACGACGGGCTCACCGCCTACCGGTTCGCGGCCACCCTGCGGGGCCTGGACCACTGGCAGGTCGAGGCCGAGTCCATCACCCGGCACCGCGCCGGTGTCGAACTCCCGCTCGCTGCCCTGGACTTCTTCATCGAGCTGAAGCAGGCGCTGGGGCTGAGCGACGAGATCCTGCCCGTCTATCTGGAGGAGATCTCCTCCACCCTCTCCGGCACCTGCTACAAGCTCACCAAGCCGCAGATCCCGGTCGCCGAGCTGGCCGAGGGCGGCTTCCAGGCGATCGAGACCGGGATGACCGAGGGCCACCCGTGTTTCGTCGCCAACAACGGGCGGCTCGGGTTCGGCATCCACGAGTACCTGTCGTACGCGCCGGAGACCGCGAGCCCCGTCCGGCTGGTGTGGCTGGCCGCGCACCGCTCGCGGGCGGCGTTCACGGCGGGGGTCGGGATCGCGTACGAGTCCTTCCTGCGGGAGGAGCTGGGCGAGAAGACGCTGAACCGTTTCCGCGCCATGCTCACCGGCCAGGGCCTGGACCCCGCCGACTATCTGCTCATGCCCGTCCACCCCTGGCAGTGGTGGAACAAGCTCTCCGTCACCTTCGCCGCCGAGGTCGCCCGGCAGCACCTCGTCTGCCTCGGCGAGGGCGACGACGAGTACCTGGCCCAGCAGTCCATACGGACCTTCTTCAACACCTCCGACCCGCACAAGCACTACGTGAAGACGGCCCTGTCCGTCCTCAACATGGGCTTCATGCGGGGGCTTTCGGCCGCCTACATGGAGGCGACCCCGGCGATCAACGACTGGCTCGCCCAGCTCGTCGAGGGCGACCCGGTGCTCAGGTCGACCGGCCTCACGATCATCCGGGAGCGGGCGGCCGTCGGCTACCGGCACCTGGAGTACGAGCAGGCCACCGACCGCTACTCGCCCTACCGCAAGATGCTGGCCGCGCTGTGGCGGGAGAGCCCGGTGCCGTCGCTGCGGGAGGGCGAGTCCCTCGCGACCATGGCGTCCCTGCTGCACGTGGACCACGAGGGCGCCTCCTTCACGGGCGCGCTGATCGAGCGCTCGGGCCTGCCCCCCGCCGAGTGGCTGCGGCAGTACCTGCGGGCGTACTTCACCCCGCTGCTGCACAGCTTCTACGCCTACGACCTGGTCTTCATGCCGCACGGCGAGAACGTGATCCTGGTCCTGAAGGACGGGGTCGTGCAGCGGGCGATCTACAAGGACATCGCCGAGGAAATCGTCGTCATGGACCCGGACGCGGTGCTGCCGCCGGAGGTACGGCGGATCCGCGTCGAGATCCCGGACGACCAGAAGCTGCTGTCGATCTTCACCGATGTCTTCGACTGCTTCTTCCGCTTCCTCGCGGCGAACCTGGCCACCGAGGGAATCCTGGAGGAGGACGACTTCTGGCGCACGGTCGCGGAGGTCACCCGCGAGTACCAGGAGGCGGCGCCCGAGCTGGCCGAGAAGTTCCGGCAGTACGACATGTTCGCCCCGGAGTTCGCCCTGTCCTGCCTCAACCGGCTCCAGCTGCGCAACAACCGCCAGATGGTGGACCTCGCCGACCCGTCCGGCGCACTCCAACTGGTCGGGAACCTTCAGAACCCCATCGCCGGGTTCTGACAGACGGACGGGCATCCCGGAGTACGGTCCTCCGGGATGCCCGTCAGGCTGAGATCTGCTGCGGATCGCGGCAGCGGGGTCCTGTGACCACAGATGGCGGTGAACCAAGCTGAACGACTTACAGGGCGTCAGCCCACCCACCCCTGCAACAACCCCTCCCGCTCCGCCCTTCGAGGCGACCCGCCTTCCCACGCGCGGCCCCACTCCGACATTGCCGTCAACGTCGTCGCCATCGTCGCGGCGCCCTCCGTGAGGCGGGACAGGAGAGCGCGGGAGAGGTCGACCTCCGTCTGGGAGTAGCCGACGGCTGCGGCGACGTACGCCGTCAACTCGTGCTCACCGACGGTTGAAGCCACGCACACCGTCATCATCGGCGGGTCCTCGCCCGTCAGGCCGACGCCCGCGGACAGAGCCACGTCCAGCACCATGCCCAGAGCGAGGTCCTTGACCGCGCCGGCCTGCCGCTTCAGGGACTTCACGGGGACGTCCGCCACCGTCAGGGCATGCACGTCCTCCCACAGGTAGAGGCCGGACTGTCTGTCGCCGAGGGCCACCACGCCTTCGGGGGTCAGGCGTACCCCAGGAGCCAGACCGGACGGCTTCGCGCCCACGTACACGTCACTCCCGGCGATCCAGAACAGGCCCACCATGGCCATGGGTTTGCTCACTCCCCCGACGACGGCACCGCCGTCGTTTCCCCATCGAACGATCAGGTCGTCCTCCGCAACGCGCGAAGGATCCCGGGAGTTCCCGCCTCGGGAGACGGACGGGCACCCCGGAGTACGGTCCCCCGGGGTGCCCGTCGGTCTTGGGTCAGTTCGTCGGCCAGGGCACCTGGGGCGACTTGTAGTACGTGATGCCGAGTGCGTCCCAGCGCGGGCCCTGGGCCGCCAGCCGCACCTTGTAGCGTGCCCAGTCGTGCGTGGCCGCCGGGGACCAGCCGAGCTCGGCCGCTCCGGGCAGGCGCGGGAAGGCCATGTACTCGATGTCGGCGGACGTGGTGAGGGTCTCGGACCACATCGGCGCCTCGACGCCCTTGATGGCCGATTCGGGTGCTCCGGGGAGATAGCTGCCCGGGTTCCAGTCGTAGGAGCGCTGCACCTCCACCAGGCCCGCCCAGTCCAGGCCCAGCCTGGTGTTCCGGGTGTACTTCATGTCGAGGTAGATCCGGTCGGCCGGGGACAGGATCAGCCCGGTGCCGTTCTGGGCGGCCTTGGCCACCTGGGCCTTCTCCGCCGCGCTGGTGCCGTCCAGGCCCCAGTACTGGGCGAGGGCGCCCGGGGCGGGGGTGGCGCCGGTCAGCTGGTGCCAGCCGATGACCGTCTTGCCGTACTTGGCGACGATCGGCTGGACGCGGTCCATGAACGTCACGTAGTCGGCGTGGCTGGTGGAGTGCGCCTCGTCGCCCCCTATGTGCAGATAGCGGCCGGGGGTGAGGGCGGCCAGCTCGCGGATGACGTCGTCCACGAAGGTGTACGTCACCTCGTTGGGCACGCACAGCGAGCTGAAGCCGACCTCCGTGCCGGTGTAGAGCGGGGGCGCGGTGCCGTTGCAGTTGAGTTGCGCGTAGGAGGCGAGGGCCGCGTTGGTGTGGCCGGGCATGTCGATCTCGGGGACGACCTCCAGATAGCGGGAGGCGGCGTAGCCGACGATGTCCTGGTAGTCGGCCTTGGTGAAGTAGCCGCCCCGGCCGCCGCCGACCTCGGTGGAGCCGCCGTAGGTGGCCAGGCGCGGCCAGGAGTCGAGGGCGATGCGCCAGCCCTGGTCGTCGCTGAGGTGCAGGTGCAGGGTGTTGATCTTGTAGAGGGCCAACTGGTCGATGTAGCGCTTGACCTGGGCGACCGTGAAGAAGTGCCGGGAGACGTCCAGCATGGCGCCGCGGTAGCCGTAGCGCGGGCTGTCCTCGATGGTGCCGCCGGCGATCCGCCAGGGGCCGGTCTGTACGGTCTTCTTCTCGATGGACGCCGGAAGGAGCTGGCGCAGGGTCTGGACCCCGTGGAAGAGGCCGGCGGGGGCGCTCGCGGTGATGGAGACACCGAGGGGGGTGCTGGTCAGGCGATAGCCCTCGGCGCCGAACGAGCCCTCGGCCACCTGGAGCCGGATGCCGCCGGTGCCGTGCTCGGTGACCGGCAGCGGGTAGCCGGTGGACGGCCGCAGGATGCCGGCGAGGTACTCGCCGATCCGGCGGACCTCGGCCGAGCCGTCGACGTGGACGAGGGTCGCGCGGGTGATGCGGTAGGGGGATCCGCCGGGCGTGACCGAGGCAGGCGCGGGGACCACCCGGTCCAGCGGGGTCGCCGTCGCGGCCCGGGCTGCGGGTGCGGCGCCGACGGCGGACACGCCTGCCGCCGCCAGAAGCAGCAGTGATCCGAGGATGCGGGTCAGTCGGGGAGTCGTGCTGTGGTTGCGTCTCACATGCGCTCCCTTCAGGAGTGGTAAAGACCACTCTCCCGCAGATCCGGTGAAACAATCCCCGCATGGCGGAAATCATCCAGAAGGACGGCACCTGGGCCTTCGACGGGGATGCCGTCAGGCTGACCCCGGGCCGGGACAAGAACATCGGCGTGCTGCGCAGGACGCTGGGTGAACTCGTCGTACCTCTGGGTGCGTTGGCCGGTGTCTCCTTCGAGCAGGGGAAGAAGTCGGGGCGGCTGAGGCTGCGGCTGCGCGACGGCGCCGACCCGCTGCTGCACGCGACGGGCGGCCGGCTCGCCGAGCCCCACGACCCCTACCAGCTGACCGTGGAGTCCGACCGGTACGGCGTCGCCGAGTACTTCGCGGACGAGGTCCGCAACGCCCTGCTGCTGGACGGGGTTTCACCGGACCCGGTCGCCGAGTACCTGCTGTCCGGTCCGGCCGTGCCGGTCGCCGCCTCGGCCGGGGACGGCACGGCGAGCTTCGACGGGGAGCAGGTGCGGCTGGAGTGGAACTGGAAGACGGAGGACGCCAAGGCCGCCGCCGGAGCCCGTTCGATCCCCGTCACGGAGATCACCGCCGTGGAGTGGCAGCCGGCGGCCGGGCTGGAGAACGGGCATCTGCGCTTCACCGTGCGCGGCGCGCCCGTCACCGCCCCGCCGAAGTACGATCCCAACGCCGTCGAGCTGTGGGGGTTCAAGAAGGACCCGCTGATGGCCCTGGTCGCGGCCGCCGTACAGGCCCGGCTGCCGCACCCGTCGGCCCCGGCCGCCGCGACGGACGTACGACCCGGGCCGCCGCAGCTCACGAAGGCGCCCGCGGCCGAGGAGGACCACGACGCGCTGCTGCGGCGGCTGCGCGAGCTGGGCGAGCTGCACCGCTCGGGGGTGCTGACGGACGAGGAGTTCACGCTGGCCAAGCAGGCGGTCCTCAGACGCATGTAACGGACCGCCTGCTCGCAGAAGGCCGTCCTACTTGGCCCTGCGCGCGACCGTGAAGTGGTCGATGCGGTCACCGGTCTCGGCGATGCCCTGGACGTTCAGGGTGGTGTACTGCCCCTTCGGCGCGGGGGTGACGTCCACGCGCAGGAAGGAGTAGTTCAGGTAGCGCACGCGCGACCAGGCGACGGTCTCGTTCTGCTTGCCGTCCTTGAGGTTGACGAAGGAGGCCACGGAGTCGACCTCGTGCTCGTGACCCTCGTACGAGTCCGGGGCGCTGAAGGCGTACAGGCTGCGGCCCGCGGCACCCGCCGTGACGTACACGACGCCCTCGGTCTCGGGGTAGGCCGTGCCGCCGATCGGCAGCTTCTTGGTGACCTCGTTGCCCTTGATGACGTCCGTGCGCTCGTACTGGTGGTTGTGGCCGTTGATGACCAGGTCCACCTGGTACTTGTCGAACAGCGGCACCCACTCCTGGCGCACGCCCCCCTCCGAGGCGTGCGCGGTGGAGGTGCAGTACGCGCAGTGGTGGAAGAACACGACGATGAAGTCGATGTCCTTCGCGGCCCGGAACTTCTTCAGCTGGCCCTCGAACCATGTCGTCTGGGTTCCACCCGATATGCCCAGGTTCGCCGGGATCTCGAAGGAGACGTCGTTGGGGTCCAGCGAGATGATCGCCGTGTTGCCGTAGACGAAGGAGTAGACGCCCGGGAGGTTCTTCTTGTCCGGACCGTTGTCGGGCAGGGTCCAGCGGGCCTCCTCGCCGCCGTAGCCGTTGGGCGAGTACCAGGCCTCCATGTCGTGGTTGCCGAACGAGACCATCCACGGGATCTGCTTGGCGACCGACTCGGTCTGGTACAGGAACTGGTCCCAGGTGCGCGAGTCGAACCCGGTGTCGGTGGTCTTGCCCTGGCCGGCCGGGTCGCCGTAGGCGATGTCGCCGGCGTGCAGGTGGAAGGCCGGGTTCTGGCCGAGGATCAGGCTGTCGTTGGCCAGGGCGTGGTAGCTGACGCCCTGGTCGCCGAAGGCCGTGAAGGTGAACGGCGCCTTGTGGGCGGGGGCGGTGGTGAAGGTGCCCAGGGTGCCCAGCAGCTGCGGCTCGGCCGGGTCGAAGCCCTGGTGGCCCACGCCGTAGTAGTAGGTCTTGCCGGGGCGCAGGTGGGTGAGCTTGGCGTGGAGGTAGTACTGCGTGTGGTCGCCGCTGGCGCCGACGCCGGCCGGGGTGTAGAGGGCGCGGACCTCGGCGGGGATCTTGCGGGAGAGGTCGCAGGGGTGGGCGCCGATGCGGATGAACGGGTCCTTCACCGCGACCGGGACCTGCCAGGAGACGGTGATCTCGGTGCGCGGGTCGTTGCCCCAGGCCAGGTGGCG
The DNA here is from genome assembly GCF_001513965.1 of Streptomyces cellostaticus. Classification (GTDB taxonomy): domain Bacteria; phylum Actinomycetota; class Actinomycetes; order Streptomycetales; family Streptomycetaceae; genus Streptomyces; species Streptomyces cellostaticus. Next base: position 36,976 of record NZ_KQ948024.1, read on the forward strand.
GCCGAAGGGGGCGACGTACGCGCCGTCGACCGACTCGGCGGCGGAGGCGGTGCGCTGGGTCGGCACGGCGGCCTGGGCGGTGGCACCCGGTATGAATGCGCCACCCGTGACGGCGCCCAGGGTGACGGCGCCGCCTCTGATCATGGTGCGCCGCGAGAATCTGGCGCGCAGGTACTCATGCTGCTCGGCCATGCTCATGCGCTCGGCCAGCTTCTCGGGTACTCCCATACGAGGAATGTCCATGACGTCTGAAACTCGTGCGTCCGGGCGACGCAGCACAAGACGCAGGATGGACAGCTTGTAAACAGCACGCCATAAGACGGCCAACAGCCACGTGCCCGGAATCGGGCAGGATTCTTGCGAAACCGGCTCCGGTACCTCAGGATCTACCGGGTGCACGACGAACTTGTGGATCATCTGACGCGGTCCTCGCCCCTGAGCCGGGGCGAGGCGCTGCGGGTGGTGCAGGACGTGCTCGCCTACTTCGACGAGACGACGCAGGACTACGTCCGTCGCCGCCATCGCGAGCTGCAGGCCCAGGGCCTGCAGAACACGGCGATCTTCGAACGGATCGAGGCGGACCTGAAATACCGGGCGGTCGCGCCGCCGGAGCTGACGCTCAGGCAGCTGCGCCGCATGGTCTACGGCTGAGAACCTGCCGGGAACTACGGGCTGAGGAATACCTATATATGTGCGGAATTGTCGGATACATCGGGAAGCGTGACGTGGCCCCCCTGCTCCTGGAGGGCCTGCAGCGCCTGGAGTACCGGGGCTACGACTCGGCGGGCATCGTCGTCACCTCCCCGAAGACGGCCGGCCTGAAGATGGTCAAGGCCAAGGGCCGGGTGCGCGACCTGGAGGCAAAGGTCCCGGCGCGCTTCAAGGGCACCACCGGAATCGCCCACACCCGCTGGGCCACCCACGGCGCCCCCTCCGACGTGAACGCCCACCCGCACATGTCGGCCGACCAGAAGGTCGCCGTCGTCCACAACGGCATCATCGACAACGCCGCCGACCTGCGCCGCAAGCTGGAGGCGGACGGCGTCGAGTTCCTCTCCGAGACCGACACCGAGGTGCTCACCCACCTGATCGCCCGTTCGCAGGCCGAGAAGCTGGAGGACAAGGTCCGCGAGACCCTCCGCGTCGTCGAGGGCACCTACGGCATCGCGGTGATGCACGCCGACTTCTCCGACCGCATCGTGGTGGCCCGAAACGGCTCCCCGGTGGTCCTCGGCATCGGCGAGAAGGAGATGTTCGTCGCCTCGGACATCGCCGCCCTGGTCGCCCACACCCGGCAGATAGTGACGCTGGACGACGGCGAGATGGCCACCCTCAAGGCCGACGACTTCCGCACCTACACCACCGAGGGCACCCGTACCGCGGCCGAGCCGACCACCGTGGAGTGGGAGGCGGCCTCCTACGACATGGGCGGCCACGACACCTACATGCACAAGGAGATCCACGAGCAGGCCGACGCCGTGGACCGCGTGCTGCGCGGCCGCATCGACGACCGCTTCTCCACCGTGCACCTCGGCGGCCTGAACCTGGACGCCCGCGAGGCCCGGCAGATCCGCCGCGTGAAGATCCTCGGCTGCGGCACCTCGTACCACGCGGGCATGATCGGCGCCCAGATGATCGAGGAGCTGGCCCGCATCCCCGCCGACGCCGAGCCGGCCTCCGAGTTCCGTTACCGCAACGCGGTCGTGGACCCCGACACCCTCTACGTCGCGGTCTCCCAGTCCGGTGAGACGTACGACGTCCTCGCCGCCGTCCAGGAGCTGAAGCGCAAGGGCGCCCGGGTCTTCGGCGTCGTCAACGTCGTCGGCTCGGCGATCGCGCGGGAGGCGGACGCCGGGATCTACGTCCACGCGGGCCCGGAGGTCTGCGTCGTGTCGACGAAGTGCTTCACGAACACCACGGTCGCCTTCGCCCTGCTCGCGCTGCACCTGGGCCGCACCCGCGACCTCTCGGTCCGCGACGGCAAGCGGATCATCGAGGGCCTCAGGAAGCTGCCGGAGCAGATCACCGAGATCCTCCAGCAGGAGGAGGAGATCAAGAAGCTGGCCGAGCTGTACGCCGAGGCCCGCTCGATGCTCTTCGTCGGCCGCGTCCGGGGCTACCCGGTGGCCCGCGAGGCCTCCCTGAAGCTGAAGGAGGTCTCCTACATCCACGCCGAGGCCTACCCGGCCTCCGAGCTCAAGCACGGCCCCCTGGCCCTCATCGAGCCGGCCCTCCCGACGGTCGCGATCGTCCCCGACGACGACCTCCTGGAGAAGAACCGCGCGGCCCTGGAGGAGATCAAGGCCCGCAGCGGCAAGATCCTCGCGGTGGCCCACCGGCACCAGGAGAAGGCCGACCAGACGATCGTGGTCCCGAAGAACGAGGACGAACTGGACCCGATCCTGATGGGCATCCCCCTCCAGCTGCTGGCGTACCACACGGCAAAGGCACTCGGGCGGGACATCGACAAGCCGCGCAACCTCGCCAAGTCGGTAACGGTGGAGTAGTGCGCCCCTGAGGGGCGCGGGGCTGTATCGACATGCGGCTCCGCCGCGTGGGCGCGAGCAACCACGAGCCTCCTGCACAGGCAGGACAACAGAACGGACCCCCACGTGTGCCACCAAACACGCGGGGGTCCCTTCCGTGCTGCTCACACTCAGCCGGTGGCCGTCACCCCCCGGCCCGCAGCACGCCCAGGAAGCGCCGTCGGCCAGTGAGCCAACGCCGCCGTCGCCGCATACCAGGCCGCCGCACCGGAGACGACGGCCGCCCAGCCGCCGGCCTTCGCGAGAGAGGAACTGTCGGCGAACTGCCCGACGGCGAGCAGCAGCATCGCCAGGAACAGCAGCCCGTACACGGCCTGCCCGAGACCGTCCCCGCCCGCAAGGGTCAGCGAGAGAGCCACGAGGGCGAAGAGCAGCAGGAAGAGTCCGGCCGCGTTGGCCGGCATCTGACCTGCGACGGCCCAGGTGAACCACAGCGCGCCGAGGGCCACGAAGCCCGTGCCGGAGGCGGTGTCACGGTCCCGGAAGGCCAGCAGGCCGACGAGGTAAAGGGCTATGCCGCCCACGTAGTGAGCCAGTGACACGGCGTCGGATGCCCGAACGCCGTCGATCACGCCGGTCGTGCCGAGCCCGAACGCCAACAGGGTGATACCCAGGGCGAGTCGGCCGACCACGGTAGTGGTTCCGCTTCCCGCAGAGACGTCGTTGTCCACGGCGGGCTCCCTTCATGCATGTGCAGTTGCGCGGTGACCGATATATGCCCTTCACAAGGGCACAAACACCTCTACGCGCAAGTAGTTTCGCGCTGCACAAAGGGAGTTGACGGGGTGTCGGAAGCTCAGGGAACGACGATCACGGGCCGCTGGGCACGCTTGGCCAGCCGCCCGGCCACGGAGCCGAAGATCCGGCCGACGATGCCGTGCGTCGAGCCGACCACGATCGCGTCGGCCTCGTACTCCTTGCCGACCTCTTCGAGTTCGTGGCAGATGTCGCCGCCCCGCTCGACCAGGATCCAGGGCACCTCGGCCAGATAGTCGGCGCAGGCCAGCTCCAGGCCGAGCACCTCGGTGCGGTGGTCCGGCACGTCGACGAAGACGGGCGGCTCGCAGCCGGCCCACACGGTGGTGGGCAGCCGGTTGGCCACGTGGACGATGATCAGGCCCGAGCGGGAGCGGTGGGCCATGCCGATCGCGTAGGCGAGGGCGCGCTCACTGGACGTCGAGCCGTCGAAGCCGACGACGACGCCGTGCTTGAAGGCGGGATCGCAGGAAGGGCGTGGCTCTTGCGCCGCGAGGGGATCGGCCGCCGTGGGATCGGCGACCGGCCGCTTGCGGTCCGCGGGTTCGAAGAATTCGTGACCGGCCATGGCTGTCTCGGCGTTGTGATCCTTTAGGTGGGGGGTGACATCGTGCAGCGGAGCTGTGTCCGGGAAACGTCTTCCCAACCCCATACCCCCAAGGGTACGGCGGCACGCCTCCTCTGCCCAGTTCCTGCACACGCTCTGTAAGCGGCCCCCCGATGTCCGTAGGGGTTCCCCGGAGCATGCACGAGCAGCGCCCGTAACGCAATGGTTGCTGCCCCGTACAGGCGGTTTGCACAGGATTCCCGGAGCCACCGGGGTATTCCCGGAGCCACGGCCGGTGACCGACCGATCGAACAGGCGTTGAACCCGGTGAGCCGCCGCCACAGGGAGTACGAGATGTCCGGACCCCGATCCGCCCCCGACCCGCACCCCGCCTCGGACACGACGAGTGATGTGATCCGCTGGGCGGCCTTCTGCTGTGTCCTCGTACCCGTGGTCCTCGTCTGGTACGGCACCTCGCTCGCCGGAGCCGCCGGCACCTTCCTGGGTCTGGCCGCCGTCACGGCGGCCTGCCGCGTTCTGCTGCGGCGCTCCGAGCGTTGCGCCGCGCAAAGAGGCGGACGTCACACCAAGAGGAAGACACCGGTCGACTGACCGGTTTTTGCACCCTCGAACGCTGCTTTTCGGCCAACTTCCGGATACCGCTGCGGAGGGGTCTGAACCACCCCCCAACCCCCGTTCCACCTGCACGGAAAGGGTCTGGGCGACCCTGCGCACCCTACGCGGTTTGGCCACTGCGACAAGGCGCACTTCCCTGCACGCTCCACGAGTGCAACCCTTCGTGATCGAATGCTTCACGCCAAGTTGTCATGTCGACAATCTGCGGCGTGTGGAACTGGCCACCGACAGACCGCGGGAGCCAGTAGATTCGATCTTGATGTCTTACGGCGGGGGACTCGTGCAGGACCGAGGGGAAACGTGCAGGAGCGACACAACCGAGGAGCCGCGACCACCGAGGGGGGCTTAGCAGGGATGAGCCACGACTCCACCGCCGCGCCGGAAGCCGCAGCCCGGAAACTGTCCGGGCGACGCCGCAAGGAGATCGTCGCGGTGCTGCTGTTCAGCGGCGGCCCCATCTTCGAGAGTTCCATACCGCTTTCGGTGTTCGGGATCGACCGCCAGGACGCCGGCGTGCCGCGCTACCGACTGCTGGTGTGCGCCGGCGAGGAAGGCCCGCTGCGGACCACGGGGGGCCTGGAACTCACCGCACCGCATGGGCTCGAGGCGATCTCGCGCGCGGGTACGGTCGTCGTACCGGCCTGGCGCTCGATCACCTCGCCGCCACCGGAGGAAGCGCTCGACGCACTGCGCCGCGCGCACGAGGAGGGGGCCCGCATCGTCGGGCTGTGCACAGGCGCGTTCGTCCTCGCGGCGGCGGGCCTGCTGGACAGCCGTCCGGCGACCACACACTGGATGTACGCACCGACGCTGGCCAAGCGCTATCCGTCGGTGCACGTGGATCCGCGCGAACTGTTCGTCGACGACGGCGACGTACTGACCTCGGCCGGTACGGCCGCGGGGATCGACCTGTGTCTGCACATCGTGCGGACGGACCACGGCAACGAGGCGGCCGGTGCGCTCGCCCGCCGCCTGGTGGTCCCGCCGCGCCGCAGTGGCGGTCAGGAGCGCTATCTCGACAGGTCTTTACCAGAAGAGATCGGCGCCGACCCGCTCGCCGAGGTCGTCGCCTGGGCGCTGGAACACCTCCACGAGCAGTTCGACGTGGAGACGCTGGCGGCACGCGCCTACATGAGCCGCCGTACGTTCGACCGCCGGTTCCGCTCGCTCACCGGGAGCGCGCCGCTGCAGTGGCTCATCACACAGCGGGTGCTCCAGGCGCAGCGGCTGCTGGAGACGTCGGACTACTCCGTGGACGAGGTGGCGGGCCGCTGCGGCTTCCGCTCACCGGTCGCGCTGCGCGGGCACTTCCGGCGCCAGCTCGGCTCGTCCCCCGCCGCCTACCGGGCCGCCTACCGGGCCCGTCGGCCGCAGGGCGAAAGGCCGGGCGACCCGGAGGCGCCGGTGTCCCACTCCGGCCCGGCGAGCGCACCGGCGGGCCTGCCCGGCCACGGACCGGTGGGACCCGTACCGGCCCTGCTGCACCCGGAGCGGGAGAGCGCGGTGCCGATGCAGAGCCGCCGCCAGGCCGCGGGCGCGGTGAGCCTGCTGCCGGGGCCACGCAGCGGCAGCTGAGCGAGGCACACAGCGGCGACTGAGCACGGCGAACAGAGGGGGGGGCGGGTCCACACCCGCTCCCCTCTTTCCGTGCTCGGGCCGCGAGCACGGCACCGACGCGGGGCACCCAAATGCCGACGCCAGCTTTAGGGTGGTCGCATGAACGATCGCATGGTGTGGATCGACTGCGAGATGACCGGCCTCTCGCTGTCCGACGACGCTCTCATCGAGGTAGCCGCCCTCGTCACCGACTCCGAGCTGAACGTACTCGGCGAGGGGGTGGACATCGTCATCCGCCCGCCGGACTCGGCGCTGGAGACGATGCCGGAGGTGGTGCGTCAGATGCACACCGCGTCCGGACTGCTGGACGAGCTGGCCGGCGGCACCACGCTGGCCGACGCCGAGGAGCAGGTCCTCGCCTACGTCCGGGAGCATGTGAAGGAGCCCGGCAAGGCGCCGCTGTGCGGCAATTCGGTCGGCACCGACCGCGGTTTCCTGGTGCGGGACATGCCGACCCTGGAGGACTACCTCCACTACCGGATCGTGGACGTCTCCAGCATCAAGGAACTGGCGCGGCGCTGGTACCCGCGGGCGTACTTCAACAGCCCGGAGAAGAACGGCAACCACCGCGCCCTCGCCGACATCCGCGAGTCGATCGCCGAACTGCGCTACTACCGCGAGGCCATCTTCGTCCCGCAGCCCGGCCCGGATTCCGACACCGCCAAATCGATCGCGGCCAAGCACGTCCTGCCTGCTCAGTAGGGTCCGCAGGGTCCGCTCGGGGACCTGCGCGAAAACCTGTGCGCGAGCACCCCTTCGGACCCTGTAGACTTCTTCTCGGCCGGTCGGGGAAACGACAAGTTCACCGCCGGTCGTGGTGGGTGTAGCTCAGCTGGTAGAGCACCTGGTTGTGGTCCAGGATGCCGCGGGTTCGAGTCCCGTCACTCACCCTGAGTAATCAGCCGGTGACTCCGTCGAGAGACGGGTCACCGGCTGATTTCGTTTTCCCCCGTTTCCCCCACTTCCCCGCGCACCGCGGCCAGCCCGTACCCGTCCATGTACCTGACCCGCGCCCGCCGCCGTACCCTCACCGCGTGCGCCCTGAGCCGATCACCACCGCCCGCCTGGATCTCCTCCCCCTCCGACCCGGTCATGCCACGGAGATGGCCGCCGCCCTCGCCGACCCCGCCCTGCACACCTTCATCGGCGGCTCCCCCGCCACTCCCGAAGCCCTGCGCACCCGCTACGAACGCCTCACCGCCGGCTCCCCCGACCCGACCGTCTCCTGGTGCAACTGGGTGCTGCGCCGACGGGAGGCGGGCCGCCTGGTCGGCACCGTCCAGGCCACCGTCACCGGCCCGCACCGGGACCACGCCGAGATCGCCTGGGTCGTCGGCACCCTCTGGCAGGGCAACGGATACGCCGTCGAGGCAGCCCGGGGGCTCGTGGAATGGCTGCGGGATCAAGGAGTTCGCACGCTCGTCGCGCACATCCACCCGGACCACCGCGCCTCGGCCGCCGTCGCCACCGCCGCCGGACTGTCCCCGACGGGGGAGGCCCAGGACGGCGAGACCCGCTGGCGGCTCACCCTCCCGGACTGACAGGCACCGGCGCGCGGGCCCACGTCCGGTGACGCCGCCGTACGGCTCTACGACGACGCCCGCACCACCAGTTCCGTACGCAGTACCGCATGCCGCCGCTCCAGCCCCCGGGACACGGCCGGGCGACGGTCGGCGATCTCGGCGAGCAGCAGGTCGATCATCGCGCGGCCCATCTCCACGATGGGCTGGCGGACGCTGGTCAGCGGCGGGTCCATGTGGCGGGCGATGGCCGAGTCGTCGTACCCGACCAGGGCCACGTCGTCGGGGATCCGGCGGCCCGCCTCGCGCAGCACCTGCCGGGCGCCCGCCGCCGTGACGTCGGAGCCGGCGAAGACGGCGTCCAGATCGGGGTACCGCTCCAGCAGCGTCGTCATGGCCCGGCGACCACCCTCCTCGGTGAAGTCGCCGGGTTCGATGAGGAGTTCGTCCGGCTTCCGGCCCGCGTCCAGCAGGGCGTCGCGGTAGCCGTCGACGCGGCGCTGGGCGCCGTAGACGTCGAGGCGGCCGGTGATGTGGGCGATCCTGTTACGGCCCCGGGCCAGCAGGTGCTCCACGGCCGAGCGGGCACCGCCGTAGTTGTCCGAGTCCACCGAGGTGAGCGTCTCCGCGGCCGAACGCGGACCGCTGATCACCGCCGGGATCTCCAGCTGGGCCAGCAGGTCCGGGAGGGGGTCGTCGGCGTGGACCGAGACCAGCAGGACGCCGTCGACGCGGTGGGCCGCCAGGTACTGGGCGAGGCGCTCCCGCTCCCGGTCGCTGCCCGCGAAGATCAGCAGCAACTGCATCTCCGTGTCGGAGAGTTCGCTGCCGACACCGCGCAGCATGTCCGAGAAGTACGGCTCCGCGAAGAAGCGGGTCTCGGGCTCGGGGACGACCAGCGCGATGGCGTCGGTGCGGTTGGCCGCAAGGGCGCGGGCCGCGGTGTTGGGGACGTAGCCGAGCTCGGCGACCGCCGCCTGGACCGCTGCGCGGGTCGTGTCACTGACCCGGGGCGAGCCGTTGATCACGCGCGAGACCGTGCCCCGGCCGACCCCGGCCCGGGCGGCAACCTCCTCGAGCGTGGGCCGCCCTCCGCTCCGGCTCCGCGCTCCGTGGCCTGCCATGGGCTCCGCCTTTCTCGACACCAGCATCCCAGCTGGCCTGGAATCTAACAGGCCCGTCCGTCGCCGCCGCCCGGCCCCGAGCGGGTCCGGTTAACGGCCCGATAACTGAACGCGGTTGCCGTCGTCGGCTCCCTTGACACCCCGCCCCGAACCGACGACTCTTCAACACATCACACGTGGGAGCGCTCCCACAGTACCTGACACATACACGTCCCGCACGTTCCCCGCCCGAGCCGCAGCGCGTACGAACGGGCCCGATTCCATGCAGTCGGCCGGGGGGTCGGCACGTCAGGCAACAGGAGGACGCAATGCGCACGAGCATCCGCCGGTCCCACAGGCTGGGGGCCTTCGTGGCCGTCGCCGCGCTGACCACAGGGCTGCTGGCCGGCTGCGCCAACGACTCGGACGACGGCTCGTCCAACTCGGACGGCGGCGGCAACGGCAGTGGCAAGGGCAAGATCACGCTGACCATCGGGACCTTCGGTGTCTTCGGCTACAAGCAGTCCGGCCTCTACGACGAGTACATGAAGCTCCATCCGGACATCAACATCAAGGAGAACGTCACCACTCGTACCGACGTCTACTGGCCGAAGGTGCTCACCCGCCTCCAGGCCGGCTCCGGCACCGACGACATCCAGGCCATCGAGATCGGCAACATCACCGAGGCCGTGCAGACGCAGGCGGACAAGTTCGTCGACATCGGCAAGGACGTCGACAAGTCGCAGTGGCTGGACTGGAAGCTCGCGCAGGCGACTACCAAGGACGGCAAGCTCATCGGGCTCGGGACCGACACCGGGCCGATGGCCATCTGCTACCGCAAGGACATGTTCCAGAAGGCCGGGCTGCCGACCGACCGGACCAAGCTCGCCGCGATGTGGAAGGGCGACTGGAGCAAGTACGTCGACCTGGGCAAGCAGTACATGAAGAAGGCGCCCACGGGCACCAAGTTCGTGGACTCGGCCTCCTCCGTCTACAACGCGGCGCTGGGCGGTGCGAGCGAGCGGTACTACGACAAGGACGGCAACGTCGTCTGGGACAAGTCCGAGGGCGTGAAGAAGGCCTGGGACGCCGCCATGAGCGTCGCGACCAGCACCATGTCGGCGAAGCTGAAGCAGTTCGACCCGACGTGGGACCAGGGCTTCGCCAACGGCACCTTCGCCTCCGTCGCCTGCCCGGCCTGGATGATCGGCTACATCGAGCAGAAGTCCGGTGACTCCGGCAAGGGCAAATGGGACGTGGCGTCGGCGCCGGCGCCGTCCAACTGGGGAGGCTCCTTCCTCGGCGTGCCGACCGCGACCAGGCACCAGAAGGAGGCCATCGCACTGGCGAAGTGGCTGACCGCGCCCGAGCAGCAGGCGAAGGTCTTCGCCAAGCAGGCCAGCTTCCCGTCCATCCCGTCGGTGTACCCGAGCCTGAAGCCGCAGGCCGACACCACGGCGTACTTCTCCGACGCGCCGCTCACCCAGATCTTCTCCGACTCGGCGAAGACCATCCCGTCGCAGCCCCTCGGCCCCAAGGACAAGCCGATCGACAACGCGATCAGCGACATCGGCATCCTCCAGGTCGAGCAGAAGGGCAAGTCGCCCGCGCAGGGCTGGGACGCCGCGTCCAAGGAGATCAAGGACGTGCTCGGCCAGTGAGCAGCTCCAAGCAGGCTCTCGCGCACTCCGCGACGAGCGCCGACGCCGCGCCCGGCACCCCGCCGGGCGCGGCCCGGGGCGCTCACGGTCGCGGTGCGCCGGCGGGCGCCGACTCCTGGCGCAGCCGGCTGTACCGCTGGGACATGAAGGCGTCGCCGTACGCGTTCGTCGCCCCCTTCTTCGTCCTGTTCGGGGCCTTCACGCTGGTCCCGCTGCTCTACACGGCCTGGTACTCGCTGCACCACGTGCAGCTGTCGGCCCTGGACCACCAGACCTGGGCGGGCCTGGACAACTACCGGAACCTGCTCTCCTCGGACTTCTTCTGGAACGCCCTGGAGAACACGTTCACCATCGGTCTGATCTCCACGGTTCCGCAGCTGCTGGCCGCGCTCGGCCTCGCCCACCTGCTGAACTACCGGCTGCGCGGCTCGACCGTGTGGCGGGTCGTGATGCTGACCCCGTACGCCACCTCGGTGGCGGCCGCGACCCTGGTGTTCACGCTGCTGTACTCGTGGGACGGCGGCATGGTCAACTGGATCCTCCACTTCTTCGGGGTGGGTGCGGTCAACTGGCGTGAATCGGACTGGGGTTCACAGTTCGCGGTGTCGTCGATCGTGATCTGGCGGTGGACCGGGTACAACGCGCTGATCTACCTGGCCGCGATGCAGGCGATCCCGAGCGATCTGTACGAGTCGGCGGCGATCGACGGGGCCAACCGCTGGCAGCAGTTCTGGCATGTGACGATCCCGCAGCTGCGGCCCACGATCCTGTTCACGATCGTCGTCTCCACCATCGGCGCCACCCAGCTGTTCGGTGAGCCGCTGCTGTTCGGCGGGGTCAGCGGGTCCAAGGGCGGCTCCGAGCACCAATACCAGACGCTCGGTCTGTACATGTACGACCAGGGCTGGATCATCGGCAATCTCGGCAAGGCGTCCGCGATCGCCTGGTCGATGTTCCTGATCCTGCTGCTCATCGCCGCGGTCAACCTGCTGCTCACCCGACGGCTGAGGAAGTCCCGATGACGACCAGTGAACTGACGCTGCCCGCGACGAAGCCTCCAAGGGCCGGCCGTCGCCGGGTGATGGGCGCGGGCAAGCAGCTGCACGCGGGCCCGGTGACGTATGTCGTGCTGACCGTTTTCGCCCTCGCCTCCCTGGCCCCGCTGGTGTGGACGGCGATCGCGGCCTCGCGCACCGCCCACCGACTGGACGAGACCCCGCCGCCGCTGTGGTTCGGCGGCAACCTGTTCAAGAACCTTGAGACCGCCTGGGACCAGGCCGGACTCGGCACCGCGATGTTCAACTCGCTGATCGTGGCGGGCACGATCACCGTCAGCACGGTGCTGTTCTCCACGCTGGCCGGCTTCGCCTTCGCCAAGCTGCGGTTCCGCTTCTCCGGCCTGCTGTTGCTGCTGACCATCGGCACGATGATGATTCCGCCGCAACTGGCCGTCGTCCCGCTGTACCTGTGGATGTCCGACCTCGGCTGGTCCAACCAGCTGCAGACGGTGATCCTGCCGGGTCTCGTCACCGCCTTCGGTACGTTCTTCATGCGGCAGTACCTGGTGCAGGCGCTGCCGTCGGAGCTGATCGAGGCCGCCCGGGTGGACGGCGCGAGCAGCCTCCGGATCGTCTGGCACGTCGTCTTCCCCGCGGCACGCCCCGCGATGGCGGTTCTCGGCCTGCTGACCTTCGTGTTCGCCTGGAACGACTTCCTGTGGCCGATCATCGCCCTGAACCAGCAGAACCCGACCGTCCAGGTGGCCCTGAACTCCCTCGGCACCGGCTATGTCCCGGACCAGGCGGTGATCATGGCCGGCGCTCTGCTCGGCACGCTGCCGCTGCTGATCGCCTTCCTGCTGTTCGGCAAGCAGATCGTGGGCGGGATCATGCAGGGCGCGATCAAGGGCTGACCTTCCCCTTCCCAGGGGCCGGGCCACCGCCGTCCCGGCCCCTCTTCCCCCCTCCCCACCCCTTCTTCGGTCTCCTACGACCTTCATGGGAGCGCTTCCATGCCTGACTCCGTTTCCCCTTCCCCCGTGACCTTTCCGCACGCCTTCCTCTGGGGCGCCGCGACCTCCGCCTACCAGATCGAGGGGGCGGTGCGGGAGGGCGGCCGGACCCCCTCGATCTGGGACACCTTCAGCCATACGCCGGGCAGGACGGCCGGCGGCGAGACCGGTGACATCGCTGTCGACCACTACCACCGCTACCGCGACGACGTGGCGCTGATGGCGGAGCTGGGCCTGAGCGCCTACCGCTTCTCCGTCTCCTGGTCCCGGGTGCAGCCGACGGGCCGGGGACCGGCCGTCCAGGTGGGCCTGGACTTCTACCGCCGCCTGGTGGACGAACTCCTCGCGCACGGCATCAAGCCGGCGATCACCCTCTACCACTGGGATCTGCCGCAGGAGCTGGAGGACGCGGGGGGCTGGCCGGAGCGGGACACCGCCTTCCGGTTCGCCGAGTACGCACAGCTGGTCGGCGAGGCGCTGGGCGACCGGGTGGAGCAGTGGATCACCCTCAACGAGCCCTGGTGCAGCGCCTTCCTGGGCTACGGCTCCGGCGTGCACGCCCCCGGCCGTACCGACCCGGCGGCCACCCTGCGCGCGGCCCACCACCTCAACCTGGCCCACGGCCTGGGCGCGGCGGCCCTGCGCTCGGCGATGCCGGCCCGCAACCAGATCGCCGTCAGCCTCAACTCCTCGGTGGTGCGGCCCCTTTCGCAGGACCCGGCCGACCTGGCGGCGGCCCGCCGGATCGACGACCTGGCCAACGGGATCTTCCACGGCCCGATGCTGCACGGCTCGTACCCCGAGTCGCTCCTCTCGGCGACGGCCTCGGTCACCGACTGGTCGTACGTCCTCGACGGCGACGTCCGCACCGCCAACGTGCCGCTGGACGCGCTGGGCCTGAACTACTACACCCCGACGCTCGTCTCGGCGGCCGCCGACGAGTTCAAGGGACCGCGCCGGGACGGCCACGGCGCGAGCGAGCACTCCCCCTGGCCGGGCGCCGACACCGTGCTGTTCCACCAGACCCCGGGCGAGCGCACGGAGATGGGCTGGACGATCGACCCGACGGGCCTGTACGACCTGATCATGCGGTACACGCGGGAGGCGCCCGGCCTGCCGCTGTATGTGACGGAGAACGGCGCGGCCTACGACGACAAGCCCGACCCCGACGGCCGCGTGCACGACCCCGAGCGCATCGCCTACCTGCACGGCCACCTCTCGGCGGTCCGCCGCGCCCTCACCGACGGCGCGGACGTCCGCGGCTACTACCTGTGGTCCCTGCTGGACAACTTCGAGTGGGCGTACGGCTACGGCAAGCGGTTCGGGGCGGTGTACGTGGACTACGCCACGCTGGAACGGACGCCGAAGTCGAGTGCGCGGTGGTACAGCGAGGTGGCACGGACGGGGTCGCTGCCGGCGGTGGAGGCCCACTAGGGGGAAGGGGCGCGGCACCCCCGGGGGAGTGCCGCGCCCCTTCGGTCAGGAGCCGTAGAGCTCGGTCATCTCGGTGACCTTGCCGTTGCTGTTCACGGCCACGTCGTAGAAGTTCTCGCCATAGCAGTCGCTGGTGTCGGCGGAGGCCGTGTCGGTGTCGTGTGCGGTGCCGTTGGCGCAGACACGGACGTGCTCGATGCCGCCGTTGGCAGCGGTCATCTTCGCCGGACCCTTCTTCTTCACGTGCAGGACGTAGATGGGGGTGCTGTCGGAGGCGACGGTGTACTCGTGTTCCTTCCCGTTCGCCTGGTAGAAGGCGCCCTCGTCGGGGTTGCAGTTCTGGGTGGCGTCCTTGACGGTGAGGGTGTTCATGGCGCCGGAGACGCTCTCGACCTGGACGTACTTGTGGCCCGGAGCGAGGGTGTGGCAGTCGCTCTTGGCACCGCCCTTGGCGGCGTGGCTCGCGGTGGCGGAAGGGGTGACGGTGCCGTCGGCGTCGGCAGTGTCTTCAGGCTGGCAGGCGGTCAGCGTGAGCGCGGCGCAGGCGAGCACGGTGGTGACCAGGGCATGGCGGATGGATGTCACGATTCCCCCGAAGTGATGCGCCCGGGCTTGGACGGCCCGGGTGATGGCGTGCGAAACGGGCCGTGCGTCATCGTGTCGACCGGCGCCGGCCCGGGCCGAAGATCGACCCGGGCCGGAACTATATAGGCATGATCATGCCGAGTTGGTGTCGGACTCGCGGTGTCCGGCGGGTCAGTTGAAGGCCCCGAACGCCTTCGAGAATGCGAACCTGTCCTGGACGATCGAGCTGCACGTGGCGTCGGCGGAGTTCTTCGCGCCGCCGTCGCACTGCTTGTCGCGGGTCGCGGACCACATGGAGAGCCAGCCGAGGCCCTTGGACTTGGCGAAGTTCACCAGCTGGGTGGCGTCGTCGGCCTTGAAGACCTCGGAGGCGACGTCGTTGACGCCGATCATCGGGGTGACCGCCACCGTCTTCCAGGCGGCGGAGTCGGACAGCCCCAGCACGCTCTTGACCTGGGCCTGCGTGGCGGTGGCGGCCTGCTCGGCATAGGTGCCCATGTCGCCGCTGTACGAGGCGCCGTAGTCCATCGCCATGATGTTGACGGTGTCGGTCTTCACGCCGTTGGACTTGGCGTTGGAGAGGAGGTTCACGCCGTCCTGGGTCAGGCCCTCGGGCATCACCGGGAGGGTGAAGGAGACGTCCAGGTTCGGGTGCTGGGCCTGGAGCTTGGCGATGGCCTGGGCGCGGCGGGTGTTGGCGGCCGTGTCGGGCAGCGCGCCGCCCTCGACGTCGAAGTCGACCTTGGTCAGCTTGAAGGCGTCGACGGCCTTGCCGTAGGCCGCCGCCAGCGCGTCGGCGGAGGAGCAGGTGGTGGCCAGTTCCGAACCGGAGGCACCGCCGAAGGAGACCCGGACATCACCGCCCTTGGCGCGCAGGGAGCCGATCTGGGCGGCCACGCCGTCGCCGGTGAGGTCCGTGACACCGCCCCACTTGGGGGTGCAGCTGCCGCCGTCGGTGATGAAGGCGAGGTTGAAGTTCTTGACGCCGGTCGCGTCCGCGGCGGCCGGCAGGTCGAAGGCCGGGTAGAGGGAGGTGTCGACGTAGGGCGCGAAACCGGCGGAGGCGGTGGTGCCGCTGCCGGTACTGCCGGTGGGGGTGGGCGTGGCGCTCTGGCTGGGGGTGGCGCTCTGCGTCGGGGTCGCACTCTTGGTCGGGGTGGCGGTCGGGGTCGGCGACTGGGTCCGGGTCGGGCGGCCGCTCGGCTCGGGGGTGGCGCCGTCGTCCGCGGAACACTGTGCGTCGTCGATCCGGCAGCCCGTCGGGGCGCCGGTGCCGCTGACCACGAAGCCGACGGTGACCGACTTGCCCGGCGCGAGGCCCGCCGTGTCCCACTTGGCGGGCTTCACGGTGACGTGCTGACCGCTGACGCTCGACTCGCCGTTCCACAGCGAGCTGAGCTTCGCGCCCGCGGGGAGGTCGAACTCCAGCGTCCAGGTCTTCTCCGTCTGACCGCTGTTGTTGGTGACGACGTACTGCGCGGTGTAGCCCGTCGACCAGTCGCTGGTCCTGGTGTACGCGGCGCCGACACCGGCCGCGTGTGCGGTGCCGGTCAGCAGGACCGCGCCACCACCGACCACGGCCGCGGCCACCAGGCCACCGATCGCCTTGTTCCTGCCACTGATCCTGCGCCGGTGCGTGCTCATGCGCGTGCCTGCCTTCGTTCATCACGGGGGTGAGGTGCGGCAGCACGCTAGCGAGCGAGAATCGGACAAACGGCCTGATCTGGACGGCCGTTGAAGTCCTTAGGGTGCGCTTAAGGAAGGGATCGGGGGCGGTTAAAGGTCGAGACCAATTTGCCCGACCGTCTCCTGCGTACGGACCCCCGGTGCCCCCTGCCCCCCGGCTTGCGCCCGTCCAGCTGGAACCAGATCCGTACCTCGGTTCCGCCCAGTACCGATGCGCCGATGCGGACGTCTCCGCCGGTGGACTCGGCGAGGCGGCGGACGATGTCGAGGCCGAGGCCGGTCGAGCCCGCGCTGCCGGAGCCGCGGCCACGGGCCATCGCCGCCTCGGGGTCGGGTATGCCGGGGCCCGCGTCGGAGACCAGCACGATCACCGCGTCCTCGCCGTTGTGCACGTCGAGCGCGAAGGCGGTGCCGTCTGCGGTGTGCCGGAAGACGTTGCCGAGCAGCGCGTCAAGGGCGGCTGCCAGGTCGGCGCGGGCCACGGGTATGCGCACCGGTCGCTCGACCCCGGCCACCCGCCACTTGCGGCCCTCGTCCTCGGCGAGCGCGGACCAGAACTCCATGCGCTCGCGGACCACTTCGGCCGCGTCGCACCCGGCACCGGGCCCGGCCGCCACGGTCTGCGGCTTGGCCTCGCGCGCGGTGCGGATGATGGTGTCGACCTCGCGCTCCAGCTGGGCGACGGCGGTCCGGGTCTGCTCGGCGGCGGGCCCGGCGCCGAGGGAGGCGGCGTTCAGCCGGAGCACGGTCAGCGGGGTGCGCAGCCGGTGCGAGAGGTCGGCCGCCAGCTCTCTCTCGTTCGCGAGGAGCTGGACGACCTGGTCGGCCATGGAGTTGAACGCGACCGCCGCGAGTCTCAGTTCGGTCGGGCCGTCCTCGGGCACGCGGGCGCCCAGCTTGCCCTCGCCCAGTTCGTGCGCGCCCTCGACCAGCCGCTGCGCGGGCCGCACCATACGCACCCCGAGCCGGTCGGCGACGGCGACCGAGCCGACGATCAGCGCGAGGCCGACGGCGGCGAGCACCGCCCAGGCCGTGCCGACGCCGTTGCTCGTCTCGGACTCGGGGACATACACCTCGACGACCGCGATCGCACCGGAGCTGAGCGCGACCGGCTGCAGCAGTGTGGAGCCGCCGGCGACCGAGGTGGTGGAGGCGCGGCCCAGTTTCCGTACGGCCTGGATGTCCCGGTCGGCGGCGCGCTGCCGGCCGAGGTCGAGCGCGGAGCGGGCGCCGCCGGCGGGCAGGTGCACGGCCATCCCGGAGTCCGCTCCTGCGGAGGCCACCACCCGCTCCAGCTTGTCCCGGTCGGTGGTGATGGACAGCGCGGGGGCGACGGCGGCCGCCTCCCGCTCGGCGTTGGAGAAGGCGCGGTCGCGGGCCATCTCCTTGACGACGAGACCGAGCGGAACGGCGAAGGCGACCACGACCATCGTGGTGACCGCCAGGCACACCTTGACCAGGGCCCATCTCATCGCGGCGGTTCCCCTCCCCCGTCGGCCGGCACGGGCGGCTCCAACTTCACACCGACACCCCTGAGGGTGTGCAGATAGCGGGGCCGGGCGGCCGTCTCCCCCAACTTCCGGCGGAGCCAGGACAGATGGACGTCGATGGTCTGGTCGTCGCCGTAGGACTGCTGCCAGACCTCGGCGAGGAGTTCCTTGCGCGGGACGACGACACCGGGGCGGCCGGCGAGGAAGGCCAGCAGGTCGAACTCCCTGCGGGTGAGGTCCAACTGCACGCCGTCCAGCTCGGCCTGGCGGCGCAGCGGGTCGACGGTCAGCCCGCCGACACGGATGACGGCGGACGGCGCGGCCTCCGCGCCGCTGGAGCGGGCCCGGCGCAGCACGGCCGCGATGCGGGCGGACAGGTGCTCGACCGAGAACGGCTTGGTCAGGTAGTCGTCCGCCCCGGCGTTCAGCAGCCGGACGATCTCCGTCTCGTCGTCCCTGGCGGTGGCGATGATGACGGGTACGTCCGTGATGCCGCGCAGCATCTTCAGCGCCTCGGAGCCGTCCAGGTCGGGCAGTCCGAGGTCCAGGATCACCAGGTCGAAACGGAAATGGGCGACCTCGCGCAGCGCCTCCAGTGCCGTACCGACGCTGCGCACGGTGTGCGAGGCGTCGGTCAGATGCCGGATGAGCGCCGAGCGTACGAACTGGTCGTCCTCGACCACGAGCACACTTGCCATGCGCCGCACCGTACGCCATGCGGCGGAACCCGGTCCGGCGCCTGTGGATAACTCGGGGCAAGTGCGCACGGCGGTCACGCTGAGGCAGTATGGCCCGCGATGCGCAGAGGACTCGTACACGTACTGGCGTGGCTGCTCGCGACGGGAGCGGCGGTCACGCTGTCGTGGTGGGGCGTGCACACGGTGATGGCCGGGACGGCGTACGACCCGCCGCGCGCCCTGCCCATCACGGCGGCCGACGCGACCGCGCAGGGCTCGAAGCCGCTGGATACGCCGCCCGCCACCCGGCCGTCCCCGTCGAAGAGCCCGTCGTCCGGGCCGTCGGCCTCCACCCCCTCCCGGACACCGGCCCCCGGCACCAGCCCCTCCCCCACGGCCACCTCCCCCGGTCGGGTCAAGGGCTACGACACCGACGGTGGCCGGGCGGTCTTCGACCTGGGACCGGCAAGCGCCACGCTCGTCTCGGCGACCCCGGGGACGGGCTGGTCGATGCAGGTGTGGAAGACGGAGACATGGATCCGGGTGGAGTTCAGCAGGGGCGCGGACCGGGTGTCGGTGTTCTGCACCTGGCACGACGGGCCGCCGCATGTGGAGGTCGGCACCTACTGAGCCGCCCGCGCTAACGGAACACCGAGGGTGGCGGGGCCGGGGAGGCCACCGCTGCCTCGTCCGTCACGGGTACGGCGCCGCCGGTGAAGTCGAGGAGCTGCCTGCCGTGCTCGACCCGGGCGGGGTGCGGGTCGGAGGCGGCACGGCGGGTGAGTTCGGCGAGCGGGAGCGGGAGGTCGGAGGCGACCAGGACGGCGTTGCCGAATCGCTTGCCGCGCAGTACGGCCGGGTCGGCGATCAGCGCGAGTTCCGCGAAGCGGGCGGCGGCGGTGGCGATCTGGCCACGCAGATGGGCGAGCGGCGGGCCGTCGGCGAGATTGGCGGCGTAGACGCCGGAGGGCTTCAGGGCTCGGCGGACCTCGTCCAGGAACTCGGTGGAGGTGAGGTGGGCGGGGGTCCGGGCGCCGCTGAAGACATCGGCGATGGCCAGGTCGGCCCAGCCGTCCGGCACCTTGGCCAGCCCCTCGCGGGCGTCCGCCGACCGCACCCGGATCCGGGCGTTCGGGTCCAACGGCAGCTCGCGGCGGACCAGTTGGACGAGTCGGGCGTCCCGCTCGACGACCTGCTGGGTGGAGCGGGGGCGGGTGGCGGCGACGTAGCGGGCGAGGGTGAGGGCGCCGCCGCCGAGGTGCACGGCCTGCACCGGCTTGCCGGGCGGGGCGACGAGGTCGATGACATGGCCGAGGCGGCGCTGGTACTCGAAGGAGAGGTACGCCGGGTCGTCCAGGTCGACGTGCGACTGGGGCGCCCCGTCGATCAGCAGCGTCCAGGCCCGGGAGCGCTCCGGGTCGGGTATGAGCTGTGCGAGCCCGCCGTCGACCGCTTCCACCACGGCCTCGACGGCGGCCGACCTGCGCCCTTTGTTCCTGGACCTGCCCACCGGTCCATTTTCGCAGGTGCCGCGGGCCTGCGCTTCACCGGCGGCTGTCGGCGGCCTCGATCAGCCGGGCCGCCTCCCCCAGGGCCCGGCGCAGCACCACCGGGTCGGTCGCGAGGTCGGCATCACCGGGCGGCAGCAGCCAGTCCGAGCCCTCCACCGGTGGCTCCGGGGTCAGCCGCAGCCCCTGCCCGTTCGTCTCGGTGCAGGTGCTGCCCGGCACGTCCCAGCAGGCGGCCGTGCCGGCCGGCACCAGGAAGCCGAGGGTGTCGCAGCCGTCGTCGTGCAGTACGGGCCCCACCGTCTCCCCTGCCCCGCGCCGCAGGATGTCGACCGCCTCCAGCCCCTGCCGGGCCGGCACCGTCACGAGGTCGCAGGCCGCGTCACCGTCATCGGCCGCCGGCGACGGTGACGCACCCGGTCTGCCTGATGTGCCCGATGTACAAGGATCGTTGCTCTGGCTGGTCTCCATGCCGGCCTCCACCACGCCTGTTGCAGTCCATGGTGTTCAACGCGCGAGAGCGTCAACGGCTACGGCACAAGTGCGCCGCAAAGGATGGCAGTTCATGGCAGATCGTGGATGAGATATCCGGTTTGTAGCCAAACACTGCGTGTCGGGTCCGACACAGCAGGTACGTTCTTGCCCGCCGGAACAAGGGTGTCACACGGACAACTCAGCCCGAATCCACCCCGGGGCCGGCATGGTTCGACGGTTCGCACGAGAGGACCCGGCCATGGCGTCGTCAAGCGAGACCTCGTCGCAGCCCGAACGGCCACCACGGCCGAACCTCGCCTTCCGGCAGTTGCGCGGCCGGCGCTCACCGGCCGAGTTCGCCGCGCTGGTGCGGCGGGCCGCGCGGGACATCGGCGAGGCGGTGAGCTGCGACGCGCGCTACGTCGGCAGGGTCGAGGCGGGTGAGATCCGCTGCCCGAACTACGCGTACGAACGGGTGTTCCTCCATATGTTCCCCGGCCGCACGCTGACCGACCTCGGCTTCGCGCCGCGCTCGTCCGTCCGCGGACGCGGGGCGCGTACGGCCGCGGAGGCGACGCCCTTGGCGCTCGGCACCGCTGAGACGCAGAGGGCCTGCGAGCCGTATGACACGCAGGACCCGTTCGACCCGCAGGATCCGTACGACACGCACGAGCCGTACGAGAACGACCCACTGAACCACGAGGAGAGCGACGTGCTGCGTCGCGCATTCATGACCGGCGGAGGCGTCACGATGGCCGCCGCCACGCTGGGCCCGCTGGGGCTCGCCACCGACGCCGCGGCGACGGCCCGGCCGCAGCGCCGCGCCGGAACCCCCGAGGCGGCCGCCCTGGAGGAAGCCGTCCGCCGCATCCGGCTGCTCGACGACCGGCACGGCGCGGACGGCCTGTACCGGCGCGCGGCGGCACCCCTGCGTGCCGCCTACGCACTGCTGGACGCCGGAGCGACCCGTCTGACCACAGCCGAGAGGCTGCACTCGGGCGCCGGTGAACTGGCCATCTCCGTGGGCTGGCTGGCGCACGACTCCGGCCGCTTCGACGACGCCCGCTCGCACTACGCGGAGGCGCTGGCCACCGCCCGTATGACCGGCGACCCGGGCCTTGAGGCCCACGCCTTCTGCAACACGGCGTTCCTGGCCCGCGACGCGGGCCGCCCCCGCGAGGCGGTACGCGCCGCGCAGGCCGCCCAACGCGTCGCCCGCCCCCTGAACTCACCGCGCCTGATGTCCCTGCTCGCCCTGCGTGAGGCGGGCGGCTGGGCGGGCCTCGCCGACCGCGCCGGCTGCGAACAGGCGCTGGCCCGCGCGCAGGCCCTCTTCGAGCGGGGCCACTCGGACGCCGACCCCGAGTGGATGAGCTTCTACGGAGAGGCCGAGCTGGAGGGGCTGGAGGCGCAGTGCTGGTCGACGTTGGGCGACTGGCGGCGTGCGTCCCGCCACGCCCGCCGCGCGGCGCACCTCCAAGACCCCCACTTCACCCGCAACATCGCCCTCTACACGGCCGAACTCGCCGATGACCTGGCCCGCGGTGGTCGTCCCGACGAGGCGGCGCAGGCAGCGATGCGCGTTCTCGACCTGCTGGACCAGGTCCAGTCCTCCCGCATCCAGACGATGCTGGCGGGGACGGCGAGGGTACTGCTGCCGCATCGGCGGGCGTCGGGAGTCTCGGAGTTCATCGATCGGCACGCCTCACTGCCACGGGCTGGGCGGGCGTAGCGACGAGACCGCGGGTGCGTGGGGCTGATCGCGCCCACGCGGCGGAGCCGCATATCGATACAGCCCCGCGCCCCTTCAGGGCATGGGCAAGCGAAACCCGCACCAGGCACCCGGCTACCCCGCCAGGTGCCCCAGGTCGTTCCAGCTCTCGATCGCCGGCTGCCCGTAGGCCCAGCCCAGCACAGACAGCGAGGTCGGGTTCAGCCGTATCCGGGCGGCGAACTCCAGCGGCAGCCCCAGCCAGCGCGCACCGATGGACCGCAGGATGTGCCCGTGGGCGAAGACCAGCACGTCACGGTCGGCCGCGCGCGCCCACGCGACGACCTCGTCCGCGCGCGCGGTGACCTCCGCGAGGCTCTCCCCCTGCGGGACTCCGTCCCGCCAGATCAGCCAGCCCGGCCGGACGGCCTGGATCTCGGCGGGGGTCATGCCCTCGTACGCGCCGTAGTCCCACTCCATCAGCGTGTCCCAGGACTCGGCGCGTTCGCCGAACCCGGCCAGCTCGCACGTCTCACGCGCGCGTGCCAGCGGGCTGGTCCGCACCTCGACCCCGGGCAGCCCGTCGAACGGCGCCCGGTGCAGCCGCTCGCCCAGCAGCTTGGCTCCGCGCCGGCCCTCCTCCAAGAGCGGCACATCGGTCCTGCCGGTGTGCTTGCCGGACAGCGACCATTGCGTCTGTCCGTGCCGGGCCAGCAGGATGCGCGGTGCCATGGGGGACCTTTCCGGAGAGGGACGCCAAGCAGACGCCGGAGAAAACAGAAGCGGAGTCCCTCCATCATCGCTCACGCCGGACAGGGGCAACCCGGCGGGCGATGTCGGCGTCTTTGAGGGCTGAAGCGCCCGCATGGCCGGGATATGGACAACGTAAAGTGGCACGGTCGCCCGCCGGGGCGCACCACAGCAGAAGGGGGAGGGCGATCGGATGCCGCAGACCGAGACACCGGGCACCGAGGTGGTCCCGCGGACCCGGCTGCGGTGGTGGACCGAGCTTCCGCTGATCCTGCTGGTCTACGGCTGCTACTCGGCAGGCCGCCTCCTCGCCCGCGGTGACGTCTCCTCCGCCGTCGACCACGGCCTGGCGATCCTGCGTATCGAGAAGCTCCTGCACCTCAACGCCGAGCACCCGCTCAACCGGCTGTTCACGCGCGAGCCCTGGCTCGGCGTACCGGCCGACTTCTGGTACGCCTCGCTGCACTACCTGATCACGCCCGCCATCCTGATCTGGCTGTTCCGGGCCCGCACCGCGCACTACCGCGCGGCCCGCACCTGGCTGATGGCATCCACGTTCATCGGCCTGATCGGCTTCACCCTGCTGCCCACCTGCCCGCCCCGCCTGCTCTCCGCGGACCACGGCTTCGTCGACACGATGGCCCACTACAGCTCGTACGGCTGGTGGGGCGGTGAGGCCAGCGCCCCGCGCGGCATGGGCGCCATGACCAATCAGTACGCGGCGATGCCGAGCCTGCACGTGGGCTGGGCGCTGTGGTGCGGGGTCATGCTGTGGCGCCACGGCGGCACGCGCCTGATGAAGGTCTTCGGCGTCGCCTACCCGTTGCTGACCGCGCTCGTCGTCATGGGCACCGCCAACCACTACTTCCTGGACGCGGTCGCGGGCGTGGCCGTGATGGGCGTGGGCCTGCTGCTCGCGCCGCGCGTGATGCGCGGTGCAGACCTGCTCCGGGCCCGCCTGAGCCGTCGTACAACACCGGTCCCGGAGAGCACGGGCTCCCCGATTGTCAGTGCCGGATGCCAGACTTCCGCGGGTGAGCGAATTCCACGGCAGCGCGAGTCGCAGCGCGCATCCGCAGCCGAACCGGACGCCTCCCCCAGCGACGCGGGCGAAGGGGCTCCGGCAGCGGCTCGCTGAGCTGCGCGGCCTTGACGTACCGGCCAAGGCGCTGGACGCGCGCGCCCTCGCGGCGCTGGCCGCGAACCCCGGGTGCCGCAGACGGTCGATCCTGGACGGCGCCGGGGTGGACAAGGCGGCGCTGGCGAGCGCGCTGGGCGCGCCCTCCGGTTTCGGTCAGTCGCAGTTCGCGCTGACCCGGGGCAACGCGTTCGAGGCGCGGGTGAAGGCGGACGGCGGCGCGGAGCTGCTGCGGCTGGTGCACTCCCGCCTCGACCCGGGCGCCGAGCCGCCCGCCGGGGCTGCCGTCCCCGACCTGTCCGCGCTCGGCCCCGAGGGGCGTACGGCCCGTACGGCGCTGGCGCTGCGCGAGGCCGTCGCCGCGGGCGGCTGGACGCTCCTTGACCACCCGATGCTGGCCCTGGACGTGGCGGGCTCGCTCGCCTTCCTGGAGCCGGACGCGGTGGTGGTGCACCCGGACGGCAGCTGGACGGTCGTGGAGATCAAGTCCTTCCCGATGCTGGACGGTTCGGCCGACCCGGCGAAGGTGGGCGCGGCCGCCCGGCAGGCGGCGGTGTACGTACTGGCCCTGGAGGCGGTCGCGGCCCGCCTCGACCCCGTGCCACCGGTACGGCACCGGGTGCTTCTCGTGTGCCCGAAGGACTTCTCCAACCTGCCCACCGGCTCCGCCGTCGACGTACGCAAGCAGCGCGCGGTCACCGCCCGCCAGCTGGCCCGGCTCACCCGCATCGAGGAGATCGCCGACACCCTGCCGGAGGGCACCTGTTTCGCCCCGGACCGGCCGGCCGAGGAGCTGACGGCTGCCGTGGAGGCGGTCCCGGCGGCCTACGCACCCGAGTGCCTGTCCGCCTGCGAACTGGCCTTCCACTGCCGGGAACGCTCCCGCGCGGCCGATGCCGTGACCCGTCTGGGCCGCCCCCTGCGTGCGGAACTGGGCGGCCTGACGACGGTCGAGGACGTCCTCGCGGCGGCCCGCGGCGACAGCGGCGACCCCGACGACCCGGCGGTGGCAGCCCTGCGCCGGGCGGCTGCCCTGCGCGCGGAAGCCCTGGCACAGAGCGTCGGCCGGGAAGCGGCCCTGCGCGCGGAGACACGCGCCACGGCCGGCCGGGAGGTGGCCTCTTGTCGCTGATCGCCACCCTGGCCCGGCTGGAGGCCGTCAGCACCGGACGCGCCCAGCCCACCGCGACCGTCCGCCACCGCCATCTGTCCGGCCACCCCCTGGTCCTCGTGCCGCTCACCACCGCCGGTGAGGCCGGCGCCCCGCTCGGCGCGCTGGTGGGCACCGACCGGGACGCGCCGCGCCTGCTGGTCGTACCGCAGCCCCGCGACCGCGACCTGCGCTTCGCGTTCCTCGCCGACCTGGCCGACGTCGTCCTGCCGTACCTCGACTCCTGTGCGCAGGCCGTCGAGGCGGCCGAGCGCACCGAGACCGACCCGGAGACGGGCAAGCGGGTCAAGGTCGAGGTCGAGCTGTGCGCGGACGCGCCCCAGCTGATCGTGCCGAGCCGGGCGGGCCTGGACTACCTACGGCTGCTCGGCCGCTCCATGCGCTTTCGCCGTACCGCCGAGCAGGACCCGGAGACCCCCCACCCCGCACCGCCCCGCATCCCCCTGCTCGGCCGCTGGCTGACCCACTACGGCGAGCGGGCCCGGGTACCCGGTTCCTCGCTCCTGCTGGCGCTCACCGAGGTACTGTCCCGGCACTGGGCGACCGGCCAGTCCAGCCTGGAGGACCAGCACCTGGGCGCGCTGCTCGCCTGGATCGACCCTCCCGGGGACGACACCGGAGCCGAGGCCGCCCGCCGGGCCGAACTCGCCCGCGACGCCGACGGCCAGCTGCTGTGCCCGCCGGCCGGCCCGGCCACCGACCCGGCGTTCGACAACAAGCTCCTGGCCCCGGCCATCGAGCGCTACGACCGCGCCCGCACCGCACTGGCCGCCGCCGAGGACGCCCTGGAGGCCGACGACCGGCTGGCCGCGCTCACCGCCGCCGAGCGGGAGATCCGCGACCTGGTGGAAAGCCGCACCCGACCCACCTGGGACGCGGTGTGGCGGGGCCTGGACCTGCTGCGGGCGCTGCCGGAGGGCGCGCGCGTCGAGGAGCGCTGGACCCGCGACCGCTGGTCGTTCACCGGTCACCGCGACCGGGTTCTGGCCGGCGAGCCCCCGCAGCCGCGCCGCGACGACGCGGTGACGGCGGCGAACAAGCTGGCCACGCGGGAGCGCGAACAGGCCCGCCTCGAGGCGCAGGAGGCGCTGGACGACCCGCTGGTGATGGCGGGGCGGCGGCTGGCCGGGGAGGCGTTCGCGGGCGAGGTGACCGATGTCGTCATGGCGTACAGCGAGGGCAAGCGGCCCAGCCCGCGCCCGCTGGTGACGGTCCGCACGGACGACCGGCCTCATCTGGCGGAGCGCGCGAAGGTGTACCGCTCGCTGGACGGCAAGCCGCAGGCGGCCGAGTTCGCCGGCTACGAGGGCTCCCCGGACGAGGGCGAGGGCTTCCTCGTCGTCCTGCGGATCGTGGACAAGATGGGCCGGGGCAAGGAGCCCGAGCCCGGTTCGGTGCCGGAGAAGGGCGACGCGGTGTGCTTCACCCTCTTCGAGCACGAGCAGCGCGGCGGCGCGAAGCTGCCCGACCCGGAGGAGACCCCGTGGACACACGGCGGCCCGCCGGGCGAGGCCGTAGGGGAAGCCCCTGACACCCTGACCGAGGAGGACGTGCTGTGACGACCGTCGACTTCGACCCGGGAGCCGCGGCCGCACGCGCCACCGACGCGATCCTCGACGACACCCTGCACAGCACCGCGCGGGGCGTGGTCGTCGACTCCCCGCCCGGTGCCGGCAAGTCCACCCTGGTGGTCCGGGCGGCCCTCGAACTCGCCGATGCCGGACGCCCGTTGATGGTGGTCGCACAGACCAACGCCCAGGTGGACGACCTGGTGCTGCGGCTCGCCGAGAAGAACCCCGAGCTGCCGGTGGGCCGGCTGCACAGCAGCGACACCGACCCGTACGACAAGGCACTGGACGGCCTGGCGAACGTCCGTCCGTCGGCGAAGGCGGCCGACCTGAAGGGCCTGCCCGTCGTCCTGTCCACCGCCGCGAAGTGGGCGCACGTCAAAGTGGACGAGCCGTGGCGGCACGCGATCGTGGACGAGGCGTACCAGATGCGCTCGGACTCCCTGCTGGCCGTGGCCGGCCTGTTCGAGCGGGCGCTGTTCGTGGGCGACCCGGGCCAGTTGGATCCGTTCGCGATCGTGGGCAGCGAGCAGTGGGCGGGCCTGTCGTACGACCCGTCGGCCTCGGCGGTCACCACCCTCCTGGCGCACAACCCGGAGCTCCCGCAGCATCGCCTGCCGGTCTCCTGGCGCCTGCCGGCCTCCGCGGCCCCGCTGGTCTCGGACGCGTTCTACCCCTACACCCCGTTCCGCAGCGGCACCGGCCACGGCGTCCGGCGCCTGTCCTTCGCCGTCCCTTCCGACGGCTCGGGCCCGGACCGGGTGATCGACGAGGCGGCGCAGTCCGGCTGGGGCCTGCTGGAACTGCCCGCCCGCCACACCCCACGCACGGACCCGGAGGCGGTGCGGGCGGTGACGGCCGTCGTACGACGCCTGCTGGACAGGGGAGGCGCGGCAGTGTCGGAGCGCTCACCGGAGCCCGCTCCGGTGACCGCCGGCCGCATCGCCGTCGGCACGGCCCACCGCGACCAGGCGGCGGCGGTCCGCTCGGCGCTCGCCGAGCTGGGCGTGGCGGACGTCACGGTCGACACCGCGAACCGCCTCCAGGGCCGTGAGTACGACGTCACGGTCGTCCTGCACCCGCTCTCCGGCCGTCCCGACGCCACCGCCTTCCACCTGGAGACCGGCCGACTGTGCGTCCTGGCCTCCCGCCACCGGCACGCCTGCATCGTGGTGTGCCGCGCCGGCGTGGGCGACCTCCTGGACGACTACCCGTCCACGGAACCGGTCCAGCTGGGCACGCTGGTGAAGTTCCCGGACGGCTGGGAGGCGAACCACGCCGTGCTGGCGCACCTGGCAGAGCACCGGGTGCCGTGGCGGCCGTGACCGACGCGCCGGGCACCTGGTCAGCGGGCACCCGGCCCAGCACCGCCCCCTCGCCGGACGGAGTCCGGCACGCCGCCAGAGGCGGCCAATGGAAACAGCCCGGACGGCTGGGAGGCGAACCACGCCGTGCCGGCGCACCTGGCAGAGCACCGGGTGCCGTGGCGGCCGTGACCGACGCGCCGGGCACCTGGTCAGCGGGCACCCGGCCCAGCACCGCCCCCTCGCCGGACGGAGTCCGGCACGCCGCCGGAGGCGGCCAATGGAAACAGCCCGGACGGCTGGGAGGCGAACCACGCCGTGCCGGCGCACCTGGCAGAGCACCGGGTGCCGTGGCGGCCGTGACCGGAGCATCGGCGGATGCAGCACGCAGGACTTCCGGCAACCCTGAGGTCCCCTTGCCCCCACGCGAGACAATGGACGGTGGCCCACCGGAAGGCGGTGCCCACCGGACCGTACGAGGAGGAGAGAAGACATGGCGGAGCCCACGCCGCGTCGGCATGAACCGCGGCTACGCCCCGCGCCCCTGATCTTCGAGCCGGCGGAGGCGGCCGCCGATCCCGAGCACTTCTTCGACCTGGAGTCGATCGAGGATCCGCGGGCGCTGCTGGCCCGGGCGACGGAGCTGACCCAGGCGTTCCGTGCGGCGGCCGACCGGGCCGTGGAGTTCCAGGCCATCGCGGCGGCCCAGCTCGCCGACCCGCGCCGCTTCGACCGGCTGACCCCGGCGGACATCGCCGAGCGGGCGGAGTGGACCGAGGACTACGCGAAGCGGATGGTCGAGTTCGGACGGGATCTGATGCGGGGCGTCGACGCCGAGGGCCGCTCGCCCGTCGATCCCGTCTAGTCCTGGTCCTAGTCCGGCAGCCCTGCGCGGCTGGCATATGCCGGGCGGGCAAGATACTCCTCTCTGCCCGCTCCTGTCCCGGCTTTCCGCAACTCAGGAGAGTCACCTGCTCACGACCGGTACATGTAGTCGGCATGAGCAGCACACCCCATGTCACCTGTGCCACCCCCGACGGAACCGCCTGGCTCGCCTCGGCGGGAACGTATCCGCGCAGCACGCTCGCCCTCTGGCAGGAGCACCCGGACGCCCCGCTGGTCCTGCCCTGCGGCACCGTCTTCGACGTGGTGAGCGCCCCCGCCATCTTCGGGCGCCGGATGCTGGACCGGTTATGGGACGAGGGGCCGGGATCCGGGCCGGTCGCGATGTTCCGTGGCCGCATGCTGCTGTTCGCCGCCCCGGGCACGGCCCAGCGCCTGCCCTCGCTGCTGGCCTGGGAGGAATGGGGGTCCCACCGTACGGAGGCCGTGCCGCCCCTGCTCTGTCACGGCACCGGAGACGCGGTGACCGTCCCGGCGCTGGGCGGCGGCGAGTCCCCCGGCGGCTCCCGCTGGCTGGTCGCTCCCGACACCCGTCACCCCTGGCTGCCCGGCCCCGAGGTCGTGCTCTGGGCGGCCGTCCGGGCGGCCCGCGCTGCCGTGCGGATTTCGATTTTTCCTCCCGCCGAGCAGGATGCTAAGGTCTACGACGTCAGCAGGCGCCGCTAGCTCAGTTGGTTAGAGCAGCTGACTCTTAATCAGCGGGTCCGGGGTTCGAGTCCCTGGCGGCGCACGTGACGACGGCGGGTCGGTTCGAAAGAATCCGGCCCGCCGTTTTCGTATACCTTCGCACTGCCTCGGTATACGGACGACGCGCGCTCAGCCCACCACCCCCGGCGTGATCTTCACCGTCCACGCCCCGGACGCCGTCCGGTCCTCCACCTCCACCTTCACGCCCTCCCCGGGCACCGTGAAGCTCTCCCCTAGGGAGACCGGGGCGTCGGCGAGGGGCGGATAGACCGAGTTCTCCCAGCACCCCTCGGTGTGCGGATGGGCGTCCACCACCTCGACCGGGCCGCCGCCGGACTCCGCGCCGCCCTGCACCCGGTAGACCAGGACCCCCTGTCGGCAGACCGCGGGGTCGTTCCCGGCCGAGCCGCGCGCCTCGAAGGCCAGCGCGCTGTCCGGACCGGTGCGCACGACCGCCAGCTTCGCGCCGTGACCGAGGCCGAAGGCGGGAGCGCCGGCCGTGCCCTGCACCGGGACGCCCGGACCGGCCTCCAGGGGCTCCAGGGTGAGGCGGGTCGGACCGGCCCCGCGCACACACACCACCTGGCGCGGATCCAGCCAGCCCAGCTTCCACTTGTGCCAGGCGAACAGGTCCGGGGACAGCCCGAACTGACTGCCCATCAGATCCCAGTCGCCGACGTAGGTGTCCCAGTCCCCCTTGCCGTCGACCGGGCGGTGATAGAGGTCGGGGAGGTCGAAGACGTGGCCCGTCTCGTGAGCGAGGACCAGATGGTCGGGCGGGTGCCTCTCGAAGACCGTGACCACCCGGCGCACATCCGTTCCGTCCACATGCATGGGGGTGTCGAGGTTGACGACCTTCGTCGCGTCGGAGTCCACGCCGGGCGCGTCCGGGTCGGCGACGAAGTAGACGACGTCGTAGCGGGAGAAGTCGACCTCCTTGTCGGCCACGGCGAAGGCGTCGCGCAGGTAGGCGGCCCGGTCGGTGGCGCTCCAGTCACGTTTCATGGCGTACGAGGCCGACGGCTGCGGCATGCGCAGCCAGTGCCCCAGCGGATGCGGGCGCAGCGTGAACCTGCCATAGGAGGCCTGCGCGAAAAAGCGGCTGGTGGCCGGGAAGTGGTCGGCAGTCAGCTCGGCGGGGGTGGCGTGCGGGACGGCGTCCGGGAAGGAAAGGAAAATCATCACAGCGTCAAGCGTGCCGGTCGGGCGGGTGTAGTCGGGGTTCCAGGTGTCCACCCCTTCCGAGTGATGGACCTCGCTCCGGTGCAGGGAACAGGGGGCCGTCGAGAAGGGCTCGGCGACCGACGGGCCGGTGAGGATCGAGGTCGCGGCGAGCGCCGACATCGTGGTGAACACGGCGGCGGTGCTGCGCAGCTTGGGCACGAAAGGACCTCCGGATGCGGTTCGCGGGACACCGCATCCAGATTGTGGGACTTTAGTGATGTTCGCCCTGTTTGCCTGAACCAGAAGGGTGAGTGCGCCCGTTTGTGCGCCGGTGCGCTTCCATAACCGACACCCCGAAACACTCACGGAACGTCACAACTGGTCGGGGGCCTGATGAACCCGTCCAGGTGCGAGCAGAAACGATCTGTCAGAACCTGTGGTCTGTCCGGGACACTGGAGAGTGGCTGGAAGGGCCCGGGGCCAGCCTCTATGATCGGCACACTTTCCGGCACGGACCATCGAGTGCACGCGGGAGCGAGCGGTGAGCGGAACGTCCGAAGGGCCGACGCCCGTGGCAGACCTCGACCGGTCAGCCGTCACAGACAGTGATCACAACACCTATCACCGTGTCTTCGCGACCGCCCCGCTCTCCATGGCCGTCGTCGATCGCGAGGGTCTCGTCGTCAGCGCCAACGCCACCTTCGGCGAGCTGCTCGGCACCGACCCGGAGGCCCTGCCCGGGCGGGTCGCCGCCGACCTGGTGGACCTGGCCTCGGACGCCCGCACCTGGCACGCCTACCGCGAGGTCCTGCGCGGCCGGCAGGCGAGGCTGCGCTGCACCCGCCGGCTGAAGCATCCCGACGGGCACTCGGTGTGGGTGCAGGTCACCGTGTCACCGCTGGCGGGCGACGGGCCCGGCGTGCTCGTGTCGGTCGCCGACATCAGCGCCCGCCGCGAACTCCAGGCTCGGCTGCGGCACTTGCAGATGCACGACCCGGTGACCCGGCTGCCCAACCGCACCCTCTTCTTCGAGCGCCTGACGGCCGCCCTGGAGGCGGATTCGTACGAGCTGAGCGGCACCGGCCGGATCGGCCTGTGCTACCTGGACCTGGACGGCTTCAAGGCCGTCAACGACACTCTCGGCCACCGGGTCGGCGACCGGCTGCTCTCGGCCGTCGCCGAACGGCTGACCCTGGTCGCCGACGAGGCCGGGTACGCCCGCGCCGGCGCGCCCCTGGTGGCCCGGCTCGGCGGCGACGAATTCGCCCTGCTCGTCGAGGACTCCACCGGCACCGAGCAGCTCGCCGACCTCGCCGAGTCCGCGCTGAAGGCCCTGGAGGCACCCTTCGACCTGGCCGGGCAGCGGCTGTCGTTGACGGCCTCCATCGGCGTCGTGGAGCGGCACGCGGCCGGTACGACCGCCACCGGGCTGATGCAGGCGGCCGATACGACCCTGTACTGGGCGAAGGCCGACGGCAAGGGCCGCTGGACGCTGTTCGACCCCGAGCGCAACGCGCACCGCATGACCCGCCAGGCCCTCTCCTCCACCCTCCGCCCCGCCATCGATCGCGACGAGTTCGCCCTGGAGTACCAGCCGTTGGTGGGCATGGAGGACGGCCGGCTGAGCGGGGTCGAGGCGTTGATCCGCTGGAATCATCCTCAGTTCGGCACACTGACGCCGAATCGGTTCATCGGATTGGCGGAGGAGGACGGTTCGATCGTGCAGCTGGGCCGCTGGGCGCTGGCGACCGCCTGCCGGCAGGCCCGGCGCTGGCAGCTGGACAACCCCGGTGAGCAGCCGATCTTCGTGAGCGTCAACGTGGCGGTCCGTCAGGTGTGGGACTCGGATCTGGTGGCGGACGTGGCGCAGACCCTCGCCGAGACCGGACTCGCCCCGCACCTGCTCCAGCTGGAGCTGACCGAGTCCGCGGTCATGGGCTCGGGGGGCCGCCCGCTCCAGGCCCTCCAGGCCCTCAGCGACATGGGCGTACGCATCGCCATCGACGACTTCGGGACCGGCTACTCGAACCTGGCGTATCTGAGCAGACTGCCGGTGTCGGTGCTGAAGCTGGACGGCTCCTTCGTGCGCGGCTTCCAGTACGAGGGCGACAAGAGCACGGTGGCCGTGCCGCCCAACGCGGCCGACGAGGTGATCGTGGAGGCGATGATCCAGCTGGCCCACCGTCTGGGCCTGACGGTCACCGCCGAGTGCGTGGAGACCTCGGCGCAGGCCACGCGGCTGCGCCGGATCGGCTGCGACACCGGACAGGGCTGGCTGTACTCCCGCCCGGTGCCGCCGGATCGTATCTCCGAGCTGCTGGGGGAACAGGCCTACGCGGTGGGCAAGCCGTAGGCGTCCGCGATCAGTTCGTAGGAGCGCAGCCGCAGTTCGCCGCGGTGGGCGTGCGAGGTGAGCATCAGCTCGTCGGCGCCGGTGCGCTTGTGCAGGTCGTCGAGGCCGGAGCGGACCTCGTCCGCCGTGCCGTGCACGATGTTGCCGGTCCAGGAGGCGACGAAGTCCTCCTCCATCGGGCTGAACTCGTGCCTCTCGGCCTCCTCCGGGTCCGGGAAGAGGCCCGGGCGGCCGGTGCGCAGCCGGATCATGTTCAGCGCGGTGGCCCGCACCTGGCGGCGGGCCTCGCGCTCGTCGTCCGTGGCGAGGGCGGAGACGCCGATGAGGGCGTACGGCTCGGGCAGCACCGCGGAGGGCCGGAAGGTCTCCCGGTACAGGTCGAGGGCCGGGATGGTGTTCTGCGCGGAGAAGTGGTGCGCGAAGGCGAAGGGCAGCCCGAGCAGGCCGGCCAGGCGGGCGCTGAAGCCGGAGGAGCCGAGCAGCCAGAGGGGCGGGCGGTGCGGGGACTGGACCCCGCCGGGGCTGCTGCCCTGCACCGGACCCGGAATCGCATGGATCCGCCGGTACGGATGCCCGTCGGGGAAGTCGTCGTCCAGGAAGCGGGTGAGCTCGGCGAGCTGCTGCGGGAAGTCGTCGGCGCCCTCGGTGAGGGTGTCGCTGCGGCGCAGCGCGGCGGCGGTGGCCCCGTCCGTACCGGGCGCCCGCCCGAGCCCCAGGTCGATCCGCCCCGGCGCCATCGCCTCCAGCGTGCCGAACTGCTCGGCGATCACCAGCGGGGCGTGGTTGGGCAGCATGACGCCGCCCGAGCCGAGCCGGATGCGGTCGGTGTGGGCGGCGAGGTGGGCGAGGATGACGGCGGGCGAGGAGGAGGCGACGCCGGGCATGGAGTGGTGCTCGGCCACCCAGTACCGGTGGAAGCCGCGCGACTCGGCGAACCGGGACAGCTCCACGCTGGTGCGCAGCGCCTCGGTGGCGGTACTGCCCGCGCCGACGGTCACCAGGTCCAGTACGGAGAGGGGGACGGGGGCGGTGCCGTGCGTCGCGCCCCGGATCTCGTCTGCCGACACGGTGTATGCCTCCTGTTTTCCGGCTGTGAGCTGTCCTGCCGGGGCTAACAGGAGGCAGTCCCCGTTTATTCCGACGGGGTCGGGCGGGGGTGAGCGAGGCGGGGTCCGGGGCGGAGCCCCGATGGCCGGCCGGTCAGACCTGTCAGACCTGCACGATCGGCTCCCTGGTGAACAGCTTCCCCAGTGCAGGAGCGTTCACCCGCCGGTCGGCCAGCCGCAGCCCCTCCCACACCGACACCTGGTTCGCCGTGAGCACGGGCTTGGACAGCGCCTTCTCCAGCAGGCCGATGTGCGCTGCCGTGTGCAACGCCGTGTCCGGCAACAGCACGGCCTCCACGCCGGAGGCGTCCGCCGTACGCGCCAGCGTCAGCACCTCCTCCTCGCCCCACGTGCCCACCTCCGCGGCCGTGACGATCCCCGAGGAGCGCACCCCGTTCACCTCCAGCCCTCCGGCCCGCAGGAAGTCCGTGAACAGCGCGGCCACGTCCTCCGGGTAGGTGGCGCCCACGGCGACCCGTCGTACGCCGAGCTCCCGCGCCGCGTGCACGAAGGCGAAGGACGTCGAGGAGGCCGGCATCCCCGCCAGCCGGGCCAGCGTCCGCACCTGGCTCTGGGCGCCCTCCCAGCCGTACACGAAGCTGCCGCTGGTGCACGCCCACACCACCGTCTCGGCGCCGGCCAGCCGCAGCTGCTCCATGCCTGCGGCGAGCCGCTCGGTCGAACCCATCTCGCGCAGCGCGTCCACCCGGTGCGCGTCCTCCCCGATGTCGGTGTGGACCAGCTCCACCCGGATGTCGCTGCCCAGGAGCTGCTCGATGCGCGGATAGTCGTCCTCGCCGGAGTGGCCCGGGTAGAGGAATCCGAGTGCGGTCATGTCAGCCCTTCTCCGTGTTCCTGGTGGTCCTGGTGGCCTTGCGCTTCTTCCGGCAGTACGGGCCAGGCACGCGCGGCCTCGTCCAGCAGCGCCTGATAGGGCCCCACGGCCCGGGTACCCATCCGGCGCAGCGCAGCCCACATGGTGACCTGGTTGGCCGACAGCACGGGGATGCGCAGCTCGGCCTCCAGTTGGGGGATCACGTCGTAGGTCGGAAGGTTGGTGCACGAGATGAAGAGCGCATCGGCCGCGCCGGGGCGGGCCGCGCGGCGGGCCATCGCGACCACGTCCCGGTACGGCACCTGCCAGATGCGCCGGGTCAGCCCCATGAAGGAGCAGCCGGTTACCCGGATGCCGGCCTCGGCGACGTACCGCTCCAGGGCGCGGGTGACGGACACCGTGTACGGGGTGACGAGGGCGACCCGTCGTATCCGCAGTTCCTCCAGTGCCTCCAGCAGCGCCCCCGAGGTGGTGACCGAGGGCAGCGCGTCGCCGGCCCCGCTCATCGCCGCGCACATCGCCCGCTCGCCGGCGATCCCGCCGACGAAGCTGCCGGAGGTGCAGGCGTAGGCGACGACCTCGGGGGCGACGGCGCTGAGCGCGCGCACCGCCTCGCCGAGCGTCTCGTGCTCGCTGACCAGCCGGGCCAGGTCCAGGCTGACCTCGACCGGCACGAACGGCGTGCGGGTCAGGTGCAACGACACCTCGTCGGGCACCCAGCGCCACAGCTCGCGGTCGAGGGCGAAGTCGAAGGGGGCCACGACAGCGACACCGCGCTGCGGGCGGGGGCCGCCGAGAAAAGAGACGTCCATGGCAGCACCGGCCTCACGCTGAGAGAAGAGGGGGCAACGGATGGTGGATACGCCCGTGTTGACGAAGGTAGGTTCGGGTGCGAGCGTGGTCAATCCGTGCATGTCAGACGCCCGGAGCCGCCCCGTATGACGCCGACCCTGCCCACCCTCCTGGTCCTCGACGCCGACCCCCCGCCCCGGCTGGGCCGCCTCACCGGCCGGGCCCGGATCGTGCACACCGACGCCGCGCACCTGGCCGAGCGGCTGCCGGAGGCGGACGTGCTGCTGGTCTGGGACTTCACCTCGCACGCCGTCCGCGAGGCCTGGCCCGGGGAGGGGCCGCGGCCGCGCTGGGTGCACACGGCGAGCGCGGGTGTGGACCATCTGATGTGCCCGGAGCTCGCCGCGTCGGGCACCGTCGTGACCAACGCGCGCGGGATCTTCGACCAGCCGATCGCCGAGTACGTGGCCGCCCTGGTGCTGGCGGTCGCCAAGGACCTGCCGCGCACGCTGGAGTACCAGCGCGAGCGGACCTGGCGGCACCGGGAGACCCGCCGGGTGGCGGGCACGCGCGCGTGCGTGGTCGGCTCCGGGCCGATCGGCCGGGCGATCGGCCGCACGCTGAAGGCCCTGGATGTCACGACGGCGCTGGTCGGGCGGGTGCCGCGCACCGGGGTCCACGGCCCGGGCGACCTGGAGCGGCTGATCTCCCGCGCGGACTGGGTGATCGCCGCCGCGCCGTTGACCGAGCAGACGTCCGGCATGTTCGACGCCCGCCGGTTCGGCGTGATGCAGCCCTCGACGGTCTTCGTGAACGTCGGCCGCGGGCAGCTGGTCGACGAGGACGCGCTCGCCGAGGCGCTGCGCAGACGCTGGATCGCGGGCGCGGCCCTGGACGTCTTCGCCGCCGAGCCCCTCCCCGAGGAGAGCCCGCTGTGGGGTCTGCCGGGTCTGATCGTCTCTCCGCACATGAGCGGGGACACGGTCGGCTGGCGGGATGAACTCGGACTCCAGTTCGTGGAGTTGTACGAGCGGTGGGCGGCGGGCAGATCACTGGTGAACGTGGTCGACAAGAAGCGTGGTTACGTACCGGGCCACTGACCCCCCAGGAGGGTGCATGCAGCTCACCGACCTGACCGCCGTACAACTCCTCGACGGCTACCGCAAGGGCGAGTTCAGTCCGGTGGAGGCGACCGGACAGGCCCTGGAGCGGGCGCGGCGCATCCAGCCGGAGGTGAACGCGTTCGTGCGGCTCACCGAGGAGGACGCACTGGCGCGCGCACGTGAGTCGCAGGAGCGCTGGCGGCGCGGTGAGCCGGCCGGGCTGCTGGACGGGGTGCCGGTGACCGTGAAGGACATCCTGCTGCTGCGCGGCCACCCCACCCTGCGCGGCTCGAAGACCGTCTCCGAACAGGCGGGCTGGGCCGAGGACGCGCCCTCCGTCGCCCGCCTGCGCGAGCACGGCGCGGTCTTCCTCGGCAAGACGACGACACCCGAGTTCGGCTGGAAGGGCGTCACCGACTCCCCGCTGACCGGCGTGACCCGCAACCCCTACGCCCGCTCCCGCACCGCGGGCGGCTCCAGCGGCGGCAGCGCGGCGGCCGTCGCACTCGGCGCGGGCCCGCTGTCGCTGGGCACGGACGGCGGCGGCAGCATCCGCATCCCCGCCGCGTTCTGCGGGATCTTCGGGCTGAAACCGACGTACGGCAGGGTGCCCCTGTATCCGGCGAGCCCGTTCGGCACCCTGTCACACGTGGGCCCGATGACCCGGGACGCGGCGGACGCGGCACTGCTGCTGGACGTCATCGGCGCACCCGACGCCCGCGACTGGTCGGCGCTGCCGCCCGCGCCGGGCTCCTTCACAGCGGCGCTGCAGGGAGGCGTGCGCGGGCTGCGGGTGGCGTACTCCCCGTCCCTGGGCGGCCAGGTCGCGGTCCGCCCGCAGGTCGCGTCGGCGGTACGGCGGGCGGTGGCCTCCCTGGCGGACCTCGGCGCGTACGTCGAGGAGACCGACCCTGACTTCAGCGAGCCGGTGGACGCCTTCCACACCCTGTGGTTCAGCGGCGCGGCCCGGCTCACCCAGCACTTCTCGCCACGCCGGCGACAACTGCTCGACCCCGGCCTGCGGGAGATCTGCGCGCAGGGCGCCCGGTACAGCGCGCTGGACTACCTGGCCGCGGTGGACGTCCGCATGGACCTCGGCCGCCGGATGGGCCGCTTCCACGAGCGGTACGACCTGCTGGTCACACCGACCTTGCCGGTCACGGCGTTCGAGGCGGGCGAGGAGGTACCGAAGGGCTCGGGACTACGACGCTGGACGGGCTGGACGCCGTTCACGTACCCGTTCAACCTCACGCAGCAGCCGGCGGCGACGGTCCCCGTGGGCACCGACGGCGACGGGTTGCCGGTCGGCATGCAGCTCGTCGCGGCCCGGCACCGGGATGACCTCGTACTGCGGGCTGCGCATGCGCTGTACGAGGCGGGGGTGGTGGCGACACCGCCGGTCGACGCCATCGTGGCCTAGCGCCGGAGAAGGGTCGCGGAACGCGGATCAAGCCCGCCGGAAAGCCAGCCTCTCCCCCGCCGCCCCCGTCCGCCACAGGTCGTTGCAGGCCTCGGCCATCGCCTCCAGGCCCTCCACCACCTGCCCCCACACGATCCCGGGCACCCAGCCCACGTCCGCGTTGAGCAGCAGGTTGTTGCGTTCGTAGAAGAGGGCCAGGTCGACGACCGTGGTGCCGGGGCGGAGGTCGCGGTCGTAGCCGTAGGCCTTCGTGGCCAGTTCGGTGCCGGTGAAGGAGAAGTAGCAGAGGTCGCCGGGGATCGGGGTGACCGTCGGGTTTTCCAGTGGGGGTTCCGTGGAGGCGAACGGCGGGAAGAGGGCGTAGATCTCGTTGCGCGCGTACTTGGCGTGAAAGACGTCGCCCGCCAGTGGCAGGGCCTCCCATACCGCCGTGCAGGTCAGGGGGGCGCGGTCATCCAGCAGTCGTGCGGTGCAGTGTGTGTCCCGCTTGTCGAGCGAGACGGTGACGAATCGATCGGCCATGAATCCAGGGTGCATACGACGGGTGCGCTTGGGTAGCCGCGCCGCCATGGCTCCACCACTTGGGAACGACGTACACACAAAACGGTTGGAACACAGACGCAGCAGGCGCTCGGTGCTCTCGGGTGCCGCGGCACTCGGTGCGGTGGGCGCGCTGGGTGCCGCGGGCTGTACGCGGGTGGCCTCGGCGTCGGGCGTCAGGGGCGGCGACCTGCTCGCGCGGCTGCGCGCGCAGGGTGTCGTACGGCTCGGGATCGCCGGTGAGATCCCCTTCGGGTACATCGACAAGGACGGCCGTCTCACCGGGGAGGCGCCCGAGCTGGCGAAGGCGGTCTTCAAGCGGCTCGGCGTGGACCGGGTGCAGCCGGTACCGAGCGAGTTCGGCTCGCTGATTCCCGGGCTGAAATCCCAGCAGTTCGATGTCGTGGCCGCCGGGATGTACGTCAATCCCGAGCGCTGCCAGCAGGTGATCTTCGCGGATCCGGACTACCAGATGCTGGATGCGTTCATCGTCCGGAAGGGGAATCCGAAGGGGCTGCACTCCTACCGGGACGTGGTGGAGAAGAAGGCGAGGTTCGCCACCGGGACCGGGTACGCGGAGATCCAGTACGCGGTCGAGGCCGGGTACAAGCAGAGCGACATCCTGATCGTCCCGGACCAGGTGGCGGGGCTGAACGCCGTCGAGGCCGGGCGCGTCGATGTCTTCGCCGGTACGGCGCTCACCGCCCGCGAAGTGGTGAAGAAGTCGGGCAAGGCGGAGGCCACCGCGCCCTTCGCACCGCTCGTCAAGGGCAAGCCGCATGTCGACGGGGGCGCGTTCGCGTTCCGGCTGGGCGAGACGAAGCTGCGGGACGCCTTCAACGTCGAGCTGCGCAAGCTGAAACGGAGCGGCGAGCTGTTCCGGATCCTGAGGCCCTTCGGCTTCACCAAGGCCGAGATAACGGACCTCACCGCGAAGGAGCTGTGCGGCGGATGACCTCGGGGCTCTGGGAACTCGTACTGAGGGGCGTGTGGACCACCGTCCAGTTGCTGGTGTTCGGATCGCTGCTGGCCACGGCGGTGTCCTTCGTCGTCGGTGTCGCGCGCACCCACCGGCTGTGGATCGTGCGCTTCCTCGCCGGCTTCTACACCGAGGTGTTCCGCGGCACCTCGGCGCTGGTGATGATCTTCTGGGTGTTCTTCGTGCTGCCGCTGGCCTTCGGCTGGCAGCTGGTGCCGATGTGGGCGGGCACGCTGGCGCTCGGGCTGACCTACGGCGCCTACGGCTCGGAGATCGTGCGCGGCGCGCTGAACGCGGTCGACCCGGCGCAGAAGGAGGGCGGCATCGCGCTCGGCTTCACGCCCTGGCAGCGGCTCAGGCTGATCGTGCTGCCGCAGGCGGTGCCGGAGATGATCCCGTCCTTCTGCAACCTGCTGATCGAGCTGCTCAAGGGCACCGCGCTGGTGTCGGTCATGGGCATGGGCGATCTGACGTTCAGCGCCAACCTGGTGCGGCTGGCCCTCCAGCAGAGCGCGGAGATCTACACGTACGTGCTGCTGATCTACTTCGCGATCGCCTTCGTGCTCACCCGGCTGATGCGCTCTGTGGAGAAGCGGCTGAAGGCAGGGGCCGGCAAGGAGGCCGGCACGTTCTCGGCGGAGCGTGAGCTGAAGCGTGCGCAGACGACCGGAGTTGGGGGGCGTGTCGCATGAAGTGGGACTGGAACGCCGTGAGCGACTTCATGCCGGAGTTCTGGCACGGGTTGCTGGTCACCCTGCAGATCCTGGCCCTCGGCTCGCTGCTGTCGTTCACCCTCGGCCTGGTGTGGGCGCTGCTGATGCGGACGCCGAGCCGGTGGGTGCGCTGGCCGGTCGGGGTGGTCACGGAGTTCGTGCGCAACACCCCGCTGCTGGTGCAGCTGTTCTTCCTCTTCTACGTGCTGCCCGAGTGGGGCCTGACCTTCTCGGCGC
The DNA here is from genome assembly GCF_001513965.1 of Streptomyces cellostaticus. Classification (GTDB taxonomy): domain Bacteria; phylum Actinomycetota; class Actinomycetes; order Streptomycetales; family Streptomycetaceae; genus Streptomyces; species Streptomyces cellostaticus. The sequence goes on from NZ_KQ948024.1 coordinate 77,701, forward strand.
TGGCCACCGGGGCCTTCGCGATCGGCCTGCACTACTCGACGTACACGATGCAGGTCTACCGGGCCGGTATCGAGGCGGTGCCCGTCGGCCAGTGGGAGGCGGCGACGGCGCTGAACCTGCCCCGGCGGCGGACCTGGACCGCGGTGATCCTGCCGCAGGCGATCCGCCGGGTGATCCCCGCCCTCGGCAACTACGTGATCGCGATGCTCAAGGACACGCCGATGCTGATGGTGATCACCGTGCTGGAGATGCTCGGGCGGGCCCGGCTCTTCTCCCAGCAGCACTTCCAGTTCACCGAGCCCCTGACCGTGATCGGGGTGGCCTTCATCCTCATCTCCTACCTGGCCTCCCTTCTTCTGCGAGCCCTGGAGCGACGCCTTGTCCGTTGAGACCCGTACGAAGTCGTCCGTCACCGACGCACCGTCCTCCGAGCTGATCCGGCTGGCCGGCGTCACCAAGCGCTTCGGCACCAACACCGTCCTGGACCAGCTGGACTTCTCCGTCCAGCCCGGCAAGCACGTGACCCTGATCGGCCCCTCCGGCTCCGGCAAGACCACGATCCTCAGGCTGCTGATGACCCTCACCAAGCCGGACGAGGGCACGATCACCGTCGACGGGCAACAGCTCTTCCCGGCGCCGGAGAAGCAGATCCGGGAGGTCCGCAAGAAGATCGGGATGGTGTTCCAGCAGTTCAACCTGTTCCCGAACATGTCCGTGCTGCGGAACATCACCGAGGCGCCGGTGCAGGTGCTCGGCATGTCCCGGGACGAGGCCGAGGCGCGGGCGCGGGAGCTGCTGGACCTGGTGGGGCTCGCCGACAAGTGCGACGCACGGCCCACCCGGCTCTCCGGCGGCCAGCAGCAGCGGGTGGCGATCGCCAGGGCGCTGGCGATGCGGCCGCAGGTGCTGCTGCTGGACGAGGTGACCTCCGCGCTCGACCCCGAGCTGGTCGCGGGCGTCCTCGATCTGCTCAGGGACATCGCGCGCAGCACCGACATCACGATGCTGTGCGTGACCCACGAGATGGGTTTCGCCCGGGACATCTCCGACCAGGTGCTGATGTTCGACTCCGGGCGGGTCATCGAGTCGGGCCCACCGGAGAAGATCTTCAGCGATCCGGATCAGGACCGCACCCGGGAATTCCTCAGCGCAGTGCTGTGACTACGCGGTGTGAAGAGGGGAAGTTACCGAGGTCCGAGCAGTGGGTGATGACCCTGACATATGCCACCGGGTCTGCGCCCCAGTTGGGAGGGGTCGGCGAGGACCACAATCTCGCCAACACCCTCTCCCCAACGGCCCTTTGCCCGTTATCGTGGTAGGGATCCGCCGACCGGATTGAGCGGCCGCTTCTGCGGTCACAGACAGGCGAGCGCAGGGGGAAACCGTGGCGCTGATGCACGAGCCGACCGCCCCGAACCACTCGGCCCAGGACGCGCTGCGCGTCCTGGAGACCGTGGCCCGTCACCCCGCCGGTGTCACCGACACCGAGGTGGCCCGCCGCACCGGCCTGCTCCCGGAGCGGCTGACCGCCCTGCTGCGCATGCTGCGCCGCGAGGGCTATGTCGAGCAGATCACCGACGGGGCGTACGTCACCGGCGACACCCTGCGCCGCCTCACCTCGGCGCACGACCGGGAGCGGGCCCTGCGCGACAAGCTCCAGCACACGCTGGACCGGCTGCGGGACTCGGTCGGCGCCGCCGTCTACATGAGCCGGTACGTGGACGGCGAGGTCACGGTCACCCAGTACGCCGCCGGTCCGACCACCCCGGCGGTCAACGAATGGGTCGACTTCCGCTACTCCGCCCACGCCACCGCCGTCGGCAAGAGCCTGCTGACCCAGCTGGACCACAACGCCCGCCGCGACCATCTCTCCCGGCACAAGATGGCCCGCCTCACCTCGCGCACCATCACCAGCGACAAGCTGCTGCTCTCCCGCCTGGAGTCCCAGCCGGCGACGGTGCCCGTCCTGGACCTCCAGGAGTACGCGATCGGCACGGTCTGCGCGGCCGTCCCGATCACCGCGGGCTCATCGGTGGGCTGCCTGGCCCTGTCCCTCCCGGTGGAGCACGCCCACCGCCTCCGCCAGGCCGCGGACGCCCTGAACCGGAACGCGGCACCGGTGCTGCTGTCCCTGACGATCTAGTCGGCCCGCGGGTGGTCACGAGCACCCCTGAAGACCGGGTAGTATTTTCTTCGTCGCCGGTCGCGGAAAGCGGAAGGCGGGAGTCATGCGCCGCTAGCTCAGTTGGTTAGAGCAGCTGACTCTTAATCAGCGGGTCCGGGGTTCGAGTCCCTGGCGGCGCACAGATGAAGGGCTCTTCGCGAAAGCGAGGGGCCCTTCGACGTCTTCCCTGGTCAGCGTCCGGTACGCCCCCTCCCCCGGCGGCCGCCACCACACCGGGTCGGCACACCGGAACCCCTCACGCCTGAGCAGTGCCCGGTGGATCTTGTTGGTCGCCGTCACCGGCATCCGCTCCACCACCCGCACAAACCGGGGCGCCATCTTCGTGCCCAGGTCGGGCTGGGCCGCCAGGAACTCGGCGAAGCCCGCCGGATCGAAGGAGCCGGCGATCGTCGCCATCACCTGGTCCCCGGTGACCGGATCCGGCACCCCGTACACGGCGACGGCCACCGCGCCCTCGTACCGGGCGACGATGTTCTCGATCATCGCGGCGGCCAGGTTCTCCCCGTCGACCCGGATGCGGTCGTCGGTACGGCCCGCGAAGTACAGATAGCCGTCGGCATCCCGGTAGAAGAGATCCCCGGTCCAGTACGCACCTCCCCCACTCCCGGCTTCGCTCGAGCGCGGGGACCCCCATCGGCGCCGCTCGGCCTCGGCGGCCGGATTCCTCCAGTACCCCTCGAAGCGATGGGGCCCCCGGTTCACCAGCTCGCCTATGGCCTCATCGCCGTTGACCAGCCGACCGCCCGCATCGAAGACGGCCGCC
>NZ_KQ948024.1:81507-303719 GCF_001513965.1 Streptomyces cellostaticus
GCCCTCGGACGATCCGTAGCCCTCCACCAGCCGCACCCCGAACCGCCGCTCGAAGGCCGCCGCGTCCACGGCGCCGGCCTCCGTCCCGAAGCCCGTCCGCAGGGGGTTGTCCCGGTCGTCGGGCCGCGCCTCGGTGGCGAGGATGTACTGAATGGCCCGGCCGACATAGGTGAAGTACGTCGCCCGGTACCGGCGCACGTCCGCCAGGAACCCGGACGCCGAGAACCGCCGCCGCAGCGCCACCCCCGCCCCGGCGGCCAGCGCCGGCGCCCAGTCCGCGATCACCGCGTTGCCGTGGAACATCGGCATGCAGATGTAGTGGACGTCGTCCGCGCCCACCCCGAACTGCTCGACGAGCGAGTGCCCGGCGGCGGCCAGCCGGCCCTGGGAGCAGAGCGCCGCCTTGGGGGCGCCGGTGGAGCCGGAGGTGAAGCAGAGCAGGATCCGGTCGGCCGGGGTGGCCCGGGAGGGGTCGGGTACGGCACCGGCGTACGGGGCGAGGAGGTCCTCGTACTCCGGGGTGTCGGTGACCAGGAGCCGTACGCCGGGCAGGTCCGGGCCGGCCAGCAGCGGCAGGTGTGCGGTCTGCGTGATCAGCAGCGGGCACTCGGTGTGCAGGATGTCACGGACCAGCTCGGGGCCCCGACGGGTGGGGTTGATCCCGGCGACCGCGGCCCGGGCCAGGGCGGCCGCGGCCAGCCACAGCGGGAACTCCGGGGTGTTGTCGAGCAGGACACCGACGTGCGGTTCGGCGCCGGGTGGCAGCAGGTCGGCCAGCAGCGCCGCGCGGGCCGCCGCCCCGGCCGCGACCTCGTGCTGGGTCAGCACCCGCCCCTCGCACCACAGCCCCGGCCGGTGGTCACCCCACCGCGCCGCCACCAACTCGGCGACCGTGCGCCTCCCGGACTCCCCGAACTCCCTGGACTCCTCCATGGGGGCGCACGATAATTGACGGATCGTCAGATGTGGAGGGCTACGGCATGAAGTCGTCCGTCATCGAGAAGGCCGTGTGGACGCCGATCATGAAGGCGATGCAGCCGGCGGCGAAGACGGCGAAGAACGCCAGCAGGCAGCCCGTGCCGGCCGCGAGCTTCCCGGGCGCCGGGGGCTTGGCGGTGGCCTTCTCCGGGCGGTCGGCCGCGTAGTGCACGGTGACGATGTCGCCCTGGACGATGGTGGAGGGGCCGTTCTGCTCCTCGAACCGGACGGCACGGCCCTCGCGCGTGGTGAACTCGTAGACGTGGTGCAGCGTCGTACTGACCGAGGTCTGCCCGCCACCGCTGGTCGTGGTGTACGCGTTCAGGCAGCGCGCCTCGGCCGTGAGCCCGCTCTCCCAGGCCCTGCTGATCTCATGGGAGCGGCCCAGCACGTTGCACGCGGCGAACAGCACGATCGCGATCATGATCGCGGGCACGATGTAGAAAAAGGCTTCCATGGGGTCCCCCGGTGGTCGGTACGCCGCCTCGAATGATCGACGTGGCGGGAACGTACCCCCACCGGGGGCCGGATTTGCTCAAGAGGGGCTCAGAACGCGACGTCCGAACAGGCGTAGAACGCGTTGCCCGTGTCGGCGATCGTCCACACCGCGAGGATGACGTGGTGACCGCTCAGGCCCGACGGCAGGGTGCCGCTGTGACTGAGGGTGGCCGGCGGACGCTGGCCGTTGTACGGCACCGTCAGGAACGGGGTGAGGTTGAGGTCGGAGCGGGAGAGGGCGTGGTTCTGGTTCCAGCCCTGCCTGGTGACGTAGTACTTGAAGTCCGTCGTGGCGTGCATGGCGGTGAACTGCCAGCGGAACGTGTACGACTGACCGCCGTTCACCCTGGTGGTCGGCCAGGCCGCGCCGGACGGCGTGGTGGGCGAGCTGAGCTCGGCGAAGCGGCTCAGGCCGCCGTTGCAGAGCTGGCCGTCGGCGGGTCCGGCGGCCGGGAAGCCCTTGGGGCCCTCGACGCTCTGCGGCTCCCACTGGATGTCGCCGCAGTTCGCCACGGTGCCGTTCTGGCAGAGCTTCTGCCTGCTGATGGGGAGGTCGGTGTAGCCGTGCCCGCTGGCGCCGCCGGTGGAGAGCGCGAAGGCTCCGGCGGTCGCCACGCCCAGCACGGCTGCGGACAACTTGGTCTTCGTGCGCATGCTGCCGCTCCTGGAGAACGTGGGGGAGGTTCACTGAGCTGAGCTGTGCCGCGCCACGTTGTGGCACTAGGTCTAGACCAAGTGTCAGGCTATTGCCGTTAGTTGAACATGTCCATACCAATCACGAGCTCCGTCACGGGCTCCTTCACGAGCCCCCCACCGGGACCCTCACACCGGCTCCCCGCGCCCCGAGCAGAACGCCACCGTCAGGTCCCGGACCAGCACCTTGCGCTCGTAGTCGTCCAGTTCGACAAGACCGCGCATGGTCAGCCGGGTCACCGTGTCCTCCACCGAGTCCACGACCGAGTTGAGCATGCTGGAGCGCTGCCGGGCGTCCAGCGCGGCGATCCGGCGCCGGTGCATCGCGGCCGCGACGTCGGGGGCGTACTCCACCCGGACCGGCTGCACCGAGAACACCTCCAGGCCGATCGGCCCCGCGTCCGCCGCCACCAGCCGGGTCAGCGTCTCCCCCGCCGCCGCCACCCCGCCCCGCGTCCCGCCCGGCAGCTCCACCGGAACCCGGGCCAGCGCCGCCTCCACACACTCCCGCAGATACGTCTCGTGGTCGTCGATGTCGAGCACGGCCCGCGCGGTGTCCCGCACCCGCCACACCGCCAGCAGCACCACCCGCAGCGGCACCCCGTTCGCATCCGCCGCCGGCATCGCCTCGCTGCGCCAGTGCCGCAGCCGTACGTCGACCCGGCGCCGCCGCAGCAGCGGGTTCACCCACAGCAGGCCGGTGCGCCGGACCGTCCCCCGGTAGCGGCCGAACAGCCCGAGCAGCCGGGCCTGCCCGGCACGCCCCCGGGCCAGACCGCCGAAGCCGGTCAGGCCCAGCGCCCCGGCTCCGGCGTACGCCGCCCACTGCGCGGGCCCGAGACTCGCACTCGTGGACGCCGGCAGGCGCAGCGACTCCACCACGAGCGGCGGCAGCACGCCCGCCCACCACGAGGTGACCAGGCAGCCCGCGAGGCCGGCCGCCCCCGCCAGCACCCCGGCCATGCCGGGCAGCACCCGCGCCGGCCGCTCCACCAGCTCCGGGTCGACCTGCGGCACCGCCCGGCTGCGGGCCGGGGCCGGGCGCGTGAGGCGCGGCTGTTCGCCGGTGCCCTGCCGGCGGCCCACCACGGCGGGCTTCAGCGGCACCGACACCGGCTCGGGGTCGTCGCGGAAGAGCAGGTGGACGGGGATCTCGGTGGTCACCTCGTTCTGGATCAGCCGGGCCGGACGGGTGGCCGTACCCCCTGGGCCCGCCATGGCGCCCGCACCTCCCGCGGGCCCCGGGCCCACCGTGGCCGCCGGGCCCGCCGGACCCTCGGGATGCTCCTCGGACTCGGGCGTGTGTGACGTGGTCGTACTCATGCGTGCCTCCAGCCTCCGCGCCAGATGCGTCATGGCAGTGGTGCCGACAGTGGGAGTGGGCGCGCCTACGCGAACAGGCGGCGCCAGGTCTCCGGGCCCGGGTAGCCGTCCGCCGCGCCGCCCCGCCAGCCCTGGCTGCGCTGGAAGGCCTCCACGGCCCGCCGGTCCGCTTCGCCCCAGCGCGGACCGGGCCCGGTGGCGTAGAAGTTGCCGAATCCTTTCTTCACAAGCCGTCTCCCCAGCTCGGTGACGTACTCGTTCTCCTCGCCCGGGCGGAAGAGGTTCCGGCCGGGATAGCCCGGCACACCGTGCGAGGCGGGCGTCCGGGGCGGCCCGGCGGGCCGCGGCGCCTTGCTGTCGGTCGCCGGCTGCGTGCCCGCGGTGGCTGCGGTCACGCCCTTGTAGCGGTAGGGGACGTACTTGTCGGCGTGGTTCCAGTAGGGGTACGGGGTGGCCTGGCGGCGGGCGTGCGCGGGTGTCTGTTCGTAGGCCATGTAGGAGGCGTGCGTGTAGTCCGTCCAGCCGCCGAAGATCACGACGTGGGAGCCGCCCGCGGGGTTGTTCGCGTTGTGGAAGAGCAGGACGTCGCCGGGCTGCAGATCCTCCTTGGTGATCTTCACCCCGTACCGGCCGAGGCTGCCCGTCCACTCGTTGCCGGGCAGGCCCCAGGCCATGGACACGAAGCCCGAGCAGTCCTGCCGGTACCCGTCGGACCAGAACCTGCGCATGTTGTACGGCACCCGCGCGGCGACCCAGAGCTTGGCCCGGATGATGATGTCGGTCCGGGTGGCGGCGGGAACCGGGGCGGCCGCGGGCGCCGCCGGCTTGCCGGCCAGGCCGTACAGCGGGGCCTCTTTGCCCTGCGGGGTGGCGGGCCCGTCGTCCCTGGCCGGGTTGCCGGGCCCGGGCGGGGAGTGGGGGGAGGCGGGGGCAGCGGCCGCGGGAGCCACGCCGAGGGCGGCGGATGCGGCGGCCACGACCACGACCCCCCGGGCCGCCGGATGGACGCCGAAGCGGGCGGGCAGCGGGCCGGGGCCCGCCCGCCGCCCGTGGACGCAGCCGGGGCAGTCACAGCCGCTCACGGGGTCGACGTCCTCGAACACCGGAGTGGTCATGCGATCTGCCTCACATTCGGGGTGGAAATGTCCGCGAGTGTGCACGTTGATCAGTTTCACAACTGTGCTCCGGACGCGCATGTTGACGGTCCGAATGATGTACAGCCCCTACGCCCCCCTCCCCGGGGGCGCTCGAGGTGGTCGGGAGCACCCCTCGAGGTCGGGTAGAGTTCTCTTGTCAGCAGGCGCCGCTAGCTCAGTTGGTTAGAGCAGCTGACTCTTAATCAGCGGGTCCGGGGTTCGAGTCCCTGGCGGCGCACCGACCGATCAGGCCTCTCATGCGAATGAGGGGCCTGATCGTCGTTTGGCCGGATACCCTCTGGCCATGGCAGCCCGGGACCTTCAGGAGCGGATCAAGAAGCTCATCATCGACCGCCGGCTGCGCTCGGGCGCCCCGCTGCCGACCGAGCCTGAGCTGATGGAGTTCCTCGGGGCGAGCCGGAACTCGGTCCGGGAGGCCCTGAAGGCGCTGCAGGCGATGGGGATCGTGGAGATCCGGCACGGGTTCGGGACCTACGTCGGCCCGATGTCGCTCGCCCCGATGAGCGAGGGCCTCGCCTTCCGCACGGTCGCCGGGCACTACCGGGGCGAGGACTCCCTGCTCCAGTTGCTGGAACTGCGCGAGGCGGTCGAGACGGGACTGGTCTCGCGGCTGGCCGGGCGACTGCCCCAGGCCGACCTCGTTGAACTGGACGCCCTCGTGAACCGTATGGAACGGGAGGCCGCCGAGGGACGCGGCCTCGCCGAAACGGACCGGGCGTTTCACGCCACCCTCTACCGGGGGCTGGACAACGCCCTGCTGAGCGAGGTGCTGGAGGCGTTCTGGGACGCCTTCCACCGGGTCCAGCGCGATCTGGTGGACGTACCGCAGGACCCGCGGGTCACCTGCCGCCAGCACCGGGAGATCCTGGACGCGGTCCGCTCCGGCGATTCCATACGGGCGGAGGAGGCCATAAGAGACCACTTCGGCAACATCCGTGCCCGCCTCTCCCTCACCGGCACGCCCGAGCCTCCCGAGCACCACCCGCGCCACAATGAACGGGTTTGACCGGTAAACACGGCGTTTCGCGTCTTGCGATCATGCTGAGCGCCGTAGAACCCTGGTTGTTCACGATGCCGCGGATTCGCGGCAGTTGGGGGGAAAGCGGTTGCTGGCCGACGGGGAGGGGGCCCCGTTCATGAACCGGTGCCGAGGGGGGCATCATGCAACCGGAAGGTCGCGGTCCCGTGTCTATAGGGTGTGCATGACGTGGTGACTGTGCCTCACCACCGAACCGCCTGTGACGGCCGAGGGGACCCCGACCGGGCGGAAGAACCGACGAACACGCAGTGACCTGCGTGTGGGGGGAATGACTCATGACGTCGACGCCGACGGGCGCCCGGCAGAGCCAAGAACAGCACAACGACCCGTCACAGACCGCTCAACTCCGTGCGGTTACGCACCGGACCGGCCAGTTCCGCCGGATAAAGAAGACCCTGCCGAGATACGACTACGAGCACTACAGCCGGCTCGCCGGTCCCCTCACCCAGCCCGACCCGACCAAGCCGTACAAGGTGCAGTACCGCTCCCTGCTCTCGCAGGAGCCGCACCGCATACGCGCCGCGCTCATGCTGGGCGCGGCCCCGCTGCTCTCCCTGGTCCTGCTGTTCTGGCTGCTCCAGCCCGAACACTGGACCGAACGCGACTACCCGGCCTACGACTTCCTGCCGGCGCTGGACATCGTCATGCTCGTCTCGATCGGTCTGATCGAGTTCTTCCGCTGCATGAACGTGCTGTCGAACGCGCACGCCACCCTCGTCGCCCGCGACCCCATACCGGTCGTGCCCGAGACCGGCACCCGCGTCGCCTTCCTCACCTCCTTCGTGCCCGGCAAGGAGCCGCTGGAGATGGTGACGAAGACCCTGGAGGCGGCGGTCAAGCTGCGCCACCGGGGCCTGCTGCACGTGTGGCTGCTGGACGAGGGCGACGACCCGGCCGTCAAGGAGGTCTGCGCCCGGCTCGGCGTCCACCACTTCTCCCGCAAGGGCGTCGCCCAGTGGAACCAGCCCAAGGGCCCGCACCGCGCCAAGACGAAACACGGCAACTACAACGCCTGGCTGGAGGCGCACGGCGGCCAGTACGACTACTTCGCCTCCGTCGACACCGACCACGTCCCGCTGCCCAACTACCTGGAGCGGATGCTCGGTTTCTTCCGCGACCCGGACGTCGGCTTCGTCATCGGCCCGCAGGTGTACGGCAACTACGACAACCCGATCACCAAGGCCGCCGAGTCGCAGCAGTTCCTCTTCCACGCGCTGATCCAGCGCGCCGGCAACCGGTACGGCGCCCCGATGTTCGTCGGCACGTCCAACGCCGTGCGCATCAGCGCCATCAAGCAGATCGGCGGCCTGTACGACTCGATCACCGAGGACATGGCCACCGGGTTCGAGATGCACCGCGCCAAGAACCCGGCGACGGGCCGGAAGTGGAAGTCCGTCTACACCCCGGACGTCCTCGCCGTCGGTGAGGGCCCGAACGCCTGGACCGACTTCTTCACCCAGCAGCTGCGCTGGTCCCGGGGCACGTACGAGACGATCCTCAAGCAGTACTGGAAGGGCTTCTTCACACTGCCGCCCGGCAAGCTCTTCAACTACACGATGATGATCATCTTCTACCCGATGTCCGCCCTCAACTGGATCCTCGCGGCGCTGAGTTGCGCCCTGTTCCTGGGCCTGGGCGCCTCGGGTGTGAACATCGACCCGACCGTGTGGCTGATGCTGTACGGCAACGCCTCCGCGCTCCAGATCGGCCTCTACATCTGGAACCGGCGGCACAACGTCTCCCCGCACGAGCCGGAGGGCTCGGGCGGCGTCGCCGGCATGATGATGTCGGCCCTCTCCGCGCCGATCTACGCCCGCTCGCTGATGGACGCCGTGCTGCGCCGCAAGAGCAAGTTCGTGGTGACCCCGAAGGGCGAATCGGCCAGCCCCGACACGCTGTTCGGGACGTTCCGGATCCACTGGTTCTTCATCCTGGTCTTCGCCGGCTCACTCACCGCCGGCTTCGTGTTCGGGCACTCCCACCCGGCGATGATCACCTGGGCGGTGTTCGCCCTGCTGATCACCGCCTCGCCGATCTTCGCCTGGCGGTACGCGCTGCGGCAGGAGAAGAAGAAGCCCCGGCAGGCGGCGGGTACGGCCGCGGCCGCACCGGCGGTGGCGGAGCCGCAGGACGCGGTGCCCGCAGGGTACGCGGCCCACGCGCCGCAGACCCCGCCCGCACCGCACGCCCGTCAGCAGCGGCCCACCTGGGCTGCCTCGCCCGACGGGCCGGGCGGGGGACCGGCGGGGGACAACGACCAGAACATGCAGATCGCGCTCGGTGGACTTGGGGGACGTAAGGAATGAAGGACCAGGCCGGCCGCCGCCGTGCTCGTCGACTCGCGATAGGCACGGCGGTGGTACTCGCGCTGGCCGGGATGAACGGGCCGTGGCTCTACCGCTTCGGAACCGAGCAGTACCACCAGTACAAGATCAACAAGCCCGGGTACAAGGCCGCGAACGGCCACTGGGACATCATCGAGTTCCCCAAGGAGTACCGCCAGGACACCATCCACGCGGCGCTGCTGCACACCGGCAAGGTGCTGCTGGTCGCGGGCTCGGGCAACAACCAGGACAACTTCAACGCCAAGAAGTTCGACACCCGCATCTGGGACCCGGTCAAGGGCACGATCAAGAAGGTGCCGACCCCGGCCGACCTGTTCTGCACCGGCCACACCCAGCTGGCCAACGGCAACCTGCTGATCGCGGGCGGGACCAGGCGGTACGAGAAGCTCAAGGGTGACGTCACCAAGGCCGGCGGCCTGATGGTCGTGCACAACGAGAACCCGGACAAGCCGATCACGCTGCCCGCGGGCACCGCGTTCACCGGCAAGGAGAACGGCAAGACCTTCGTGTCGAAGGACCCGGTGCTCGTGCCGCGCGCGAAGAAGGTCTTCGACCCGAAGACCGGCGCGTTCGTGCGCAACGACCCGGGGCTCGGCCGTATCTACGTCGAGGCGAAGCAGAGCGGCTCCAAGTACGAGACCGGCACCCAGGACAACTACCGGGTGCAGGGCCTGACCGGCGCCGACGCACGCAACACGTACGGCATCGCGCAGAAGCTCGCCCTCGACAAGAAGGACTTCCAGGGCATCCGTGACGCCTACGAGTTCGATCCGGTCGCCGAGCGGTACATCAAGGTCGACCCGATGAACGAGGCCCGCTGGTACCCGACGCTCACGACCCTGTCGGACGGCAAGATCCTCAGCGTTTCCGGTCTTGACGACATCGGTCAGCTGGTGCCGGGGAAGAACGAGATCTTCGACCCCAAGACCAAGAAGTGGACGTACACGAAGACGCTCCGGCAGTTCCCGACGTATCCGGCGCTGTTCCTGATGCAGAACGGGAAGATCTTCTACTCGGGGTCCAATGCGGGGTACGGACCGGACAACGTCGGCCGTGAGCCCGGCATCTGGGACGTCGGCACCAACAAGTTCACCAAGCTGCCCGGGCTCGGTGACCCCAACATGATGGAGACGTCCGGGACCGTGCTGCTGCCCCCGGCCCAGGACGAGAAGTTCATGGTGGTCGGCGGGGGCGGGGTCGGCGAGTCGAAGCTGTCCAGCAAGAAGACGCGGCTCATCGACCTGAAGGCGAAGAACCCGCGCTTTGTCGACGGGCCCGAGCTGGAGAAGGGCACCCGGTATCCGCAGTCCTCGATCCTGCCCGACGACACCGTGCTGGTGTCGGGCGGCTCGGAGGACTACCGGGGGCGCGGCGCCTCCAACATCCTGCAGGCCCGGCTGTACCACCCCGACAGCAACAGCTTCACCCAGGTCGCCGACCCGCTGGTCGGGCGGAACTACCACTCCGGCTCGCTTCTGCTGCCGGACGGGCGGGTGATGTTCTTCGGGTCCGACTCGCTCTATGCGGACGCGGCGAACACCAAGCCGGGGAAGTTCGAGCAGCGGATCGAGATCTACACGCCGCCGTATCTCTACCGAGGGGGGGCTCGGCCGACGCTCAGTGGTGGTCCGCAGACGATTGCGCGGGGGGCTTCCGGGACGTTCACCTCGCAGCATGCTTCACGCATCAAGAAGGTGCGGTTGATTCGGCCCAGTGCGTCTACGCATGTGACGGACGTGGATCAGCGGTCTGTCGCGTTGGATTTCAAGACGTCGGGCGACAAGGTGACGGTGACGGTGCCTACGGATCGGAATCTGGTGCAGTCGGGGTGGTACATGCTGTTTGTGGATGATGGTCAGGGGACGCCGAGCAAAGCGCAGTGGGTGAAGGTGCCGTAGCGCTCCCGCGGGTGGTTCTTCGGGTGCGGGAGCGCTGTGGCTTGTCGCGCAGTTCCCCGCGCCCCTCAGGGAGTTGTCGCTCGCGCCAGCTGCAAAGCGTAAGTCGGCCACCATTGGCCTGCCTTCGGGCCGCCCTTGCAGGTGCCGTCCGATTCGCCCGGGCGCTTGACCCACAGGTAGGAGTCCACCGATGGGTCTGCCGTCTTTGTCGTCGGGGTTTCTCCCAGGGAGCGGCCGGGCGGGTTGCACCAGCGCTCGGAGGGATTGCCGTTCGCGTACGGGCCGTTGCCGTTGCGGCTGGTGTCGATGACGAAGTGTTTGTCGCCCACCTTTGCCGAGAGCTGTTTGCCGTAGGCGATGGAGTCCTTGGTGGAGTAGAAGTTGGCGACGTTCACGGAGAAGCCGTCGGCCTGGTCGATGCCGGCCTGCTGGAGGGGCTGGAAGATCTGGTCGGGGTGGCCCCAGCCCGCGTTGCCGGCGTCCAGGTAGACCTTGGTGTTCTTCAGGGACTTGAGCTTGGCGACGGCACCCTTGAGGAGGTCGTAGCGCTCCTCGCGGAACTGGCCCGGGGTGCAGCCGTCGACGAGGTGGAGTACGGCGTCCGGTTCGAGGATGACGGTGGCGGCGCGGTCGCCGATGCCCTGGGCGACGCCTTCGATCCAGGCGCGGTAGGCGTTGCCGTCGGCGGCGCCGCCCTGTGAGTACTGGCCGCAGTCGCGGTGCGGGATGTTGTAGAGGACGAGCAGGGCCGTGCGGTCGGACTTCTCGGCGGCCTCGGTGAAGCCGCGGGCCTCCTGCTCGGGGTTCTCCGGGCCGATCCACTCCCCCGTCGGCTGCTCGGCGATCCTGCGGATCTGCTCGGCCTCGGTCTTCTTGCCGGCCTTCTCGTAGGCGGCGACCTGGCGGGCCGCGTTGCCGTCCGGGTTCACCCAGAACGGGTCGGTGGCCTTGGGCTGCTGGGTGATCGTGGCCCCCGGATCAGCCTTGTCCCCGCCGGAGGAGCACCCGGCGAGCAGCAGTGCCGCCCCCAGTACCGCCGCGGACGCCCGTGCCGAAGGCCGGGGCCTCCTGCTGTCGTACATGCGATTCCCCCCTGGGCGCATTGTTCCGAATGCCCATCGTGGCATACCGGCCGTGCCGGTCACGAGGTCGCACGGGCGCTCACGGGCCGGTGCCGGTGAGGTATGCGGAGACCACCACGTTGGCCGTGTAGCTGTGGCTCGTGCGGTCGAAGGCGCCGCCACAGGTGATCAGGCGGAGTTCGGCGCGGCCCGGCTTGCGGGGGCCGTAGGCCTGCCGGGCGTCGAAGTCGTCGCGGGCCAGGACGCGGATGTCGTCGACGGTGAAGCCGGCGACCCTGCCGTCCGCACGGACCACCCGGACCGTCTCGCCGGGCTGCAGGGAGCTGAGCTTGTAGAAGACGGCGGGCCGGGTCGCGGTGTCGACGTGTCCCACCATCAGCGCGGTCCCCGCCGCGCCGGGCGTCGTTCCGGAGCGGTACCAGCCGACCACGCCGGGCTGGTCGAACGGCGGCGGGTCGACGGCGCCCCGGCTGTCCAGCCCGCGGGCCACCACGGGCGCCTGCACGCCCAGTGCGGGGATGTCGATGCGCTGCGGGAGGGCGGATCCGAGCGGCTTGGCCGCGGGAGGCAGCCGGACCTGCGGGTCGAGCCCGGCCACGTCGCCGGTGGCGGGTCCGGCCGGGTTCTGCGGTACGCCGGTCACGCTGCGGCCCCACAGCCACAGCCCGAGCAGCAGGAGGACCCAGGCCAGGCCGGTGACCAGGCGTCCGGTGCCGGTGGTGCGCCCCTGCTCGTCGGACATGGGTGCGCACTCTCAGTCCGTGCCGCGGCTCCGGCGGGCCCTGAGCAGCCCGACGGCGGCCGCTGCGGTCCCGGCCAGAGCCAGGCCGGTCACCGCCTGGACCGTGCCGGGGCCGGAGCCGCTGCCGGCCACCGTGGCGAAGTGCGCGGTGCCCCCTCCGCCCGCCTGGACCGGGGCGACGGGAGAGGGGGGCACGCTGGGCTGGGTGAACTGGTTGAACAGGTCGGTCCGGCCGGACTGCCCCGCGCCTTTGCCGACCACGGTGACCGTGCCGGTGAGCACGGAGCCGGCGCAGGTGACCTTCACGTCGTAGGCGCCCGGCGCGAGCGTGGAGCGGACGCGGGTCTCGCCGGACAGGGCGCCCTGGGCGCCGGTCAGCCGTGCGCCGGAGACGAAGGCGGACGAGACGGCGGTGCCCTGGGATCCGGTGCAGCCGCGCACCCGAAGGGCCACATCGGTGCCCGGGGCCGGGGAGGCAGGGGTCACGGAGACTCCGTGGCTGTCGTCGGCCGTGTGGGCCACCGGGGCGAGGGCGGTGACGGCCAGGAGTCCCGTGCAGAGAGTGAGGCGTAGTGAGCCCATCGTGAACCTCCAGATACTGGGAGGCTCCCCCGTAGGGCGCGCCTCCGCATCCTCGGGAGGCGCGCGATTGCTCCATATGGGTGGTACGGGG
Organism: Streptomyces cellostaticus; assembly: GCF_001513965.1. Lineage (GTDB taxonomy): Bacteria > Actinomycetota > Actinomycetes > Streptomycetales > Streptomycetaceae > Streptomyces > Streptomyces cellostaticus. The sequence continues at coordinate 93,936 of NZ_KQ948024.1, forward strand.
TTGGGAAGTTCCTGGTCAGACGCGGTCGACCAGGTCCGCGATGGAGTCGACGACCTGGGAGGGGCGGAAGGGGTAGCGGTCGATGTCGTCGGGCTGGGTGACGCCGGTCAGCACCAGGAAGGTGCGCATCCCGGCCTCCAGGCCCGCCAGGACGTCGGTGTCCATGCGGTCGCCGATCATCGCGGAGGTCTCCGAGTGGGCGCCGATCGCGTTGAGCCCGGCGCGCATCATGAGCGGGTTGGGCTTGCCGACGAAGTACGGCTTCTTGCCGGTGGCGGCGGTGATCAGGGCTGCGACCGAGCCGGTGGCGGGCAGGTCGCCCTCGGTGGACGGGCCGACGTTGTCGGGGTTGGTGGCGATGAACCGGGCGCCGTCGTTGATCAGGCGCACGGCCTTGGTCAGGGCCTCGAAGGAGTACGTCCGGGTCTCGCCGAGGATCACGAAGTCGGGCTCGTGGTCGGTGAGGATGTAGCCGATGTCGTGCAGCGCGGTGGTCAGTCCGGCCTCGCCGATGACGTAGGCGCTGCCGCCGGGCCGCTGGTCGTCCAGGAACTGGGCGGTGGCCAGCGCGGAGGTCCAGATGTTCTCCACCGGCACGTCCAGGCCCATCCGGCGCAGCCGGGCGTGCAGGTCACGGGCGGTGTAGATGGAGTTGTTGGTGAGCACCAGGAAGGGGCGCCCGGAGTCGCGGAGCTTCTTCAGGAAGGCGTCGGCGCCGGGGATCGGGACCCCCTCGTGGATGAGGACGCCGTCCATGTCGGTGAGCCACGACTCGATGGGCTTGCGGTCTGCCATGTGCTTGCGTCTCCTGGCGTGCGTACGGTCAAGAAGCGGGGGCGCCGGAACCACGGCGTACCGACGCCCCCAGCCTAATCAGGGTGGCCTGATCCTGACCCTGGTCAGGACGGGCTGATCACCGACTGATCACTGACTGATCCGTACTCCGTCGATCACCCAGTACCAGTTGTTTCCTCCGGTGTAACGGAAGCGGACCCGGACCGTGGTCGCCCCGGCCGGGACCTGGAGGGTGACGGTCTCGGTGCGGGAGGGGACGTCGGCGGTGTAGGTGCGCACCGGGACGGGGGCGGCGCCGTCGTAGGAGACGAGGACCTCGCCCTTTTGCGGGGACTCCTGCCGGTAGTAGGTGGTGTAGGTGAGGGTGGCGCCGCGGCCGCCGGTGACCGGGTGGGCGGGGCTGACGAGGGTGGAGTCGAAGCTGCCGGTGAGGGTCTTGTCGCTCCACTCGTCGCCGTCTGCGACGGCGAAGACGTTCCGGGCGCGGATGTTGCACTCGCGGTTCTGGTCGCGCTGGGTCTGGGTCCAGAACTCGTCCGTGGTGAAGGACCAGCCGCGCCATTCGGTGACCCCGCCGCCGCCCATCGCCGAGTTGTCGACGGACCAGCCGGCGGGCGGGGTGTGGGTGAAGCCGAGGATGCCCGCCGGGATGCCGGTCTCGTCGACGCGGGACTGCAACCGGCCGCGCAGGGCGTCGAAGTCGTCGGGGGCGGGCTGCTGGACGGGGCGGCCGTCCAGGTCCCAGGCGGGGTCGAGCGCGATGCCGAGGTGGGCGAGCGCGGAGGCGGCGACGTCCGGCATCTTCACGTCGTTGCGGACCGAACCGGCCGCCAGGGTGGGCCCGGTGGCGATCAGGAAGGTCTGGCGTTCCTGGAGGGTGGAGCCGCCGTGGCCGCCGGGGTCGGTGTGCCCGTGGTCGGCGGTGACCATGATCAGCCAGTCCTCGTCGGCGTAGCCGGGGCGGGACTTGACGGCGTTGACCAACTGGCCGGCCTGGGCGTCGGCGGTGTGGATGGCGTCCAGGTACTGCTGGGAGGCGGCGCCGTAGCTGTGTCCTGCGTGGTCGATGTTGTCGAGCTGGACGAAGACCACGTCCGGATTGCCGTCCCGCAGCTGGGCGAGGGCGCGGGAGGTGGTGCCGGTGTCGTACTCGGCGCTCGGGGTGGAGACGCGGGTGTCGACGTTCGGGGAGAAGACGGTGTCGGTGATCGGTGCCCAGGAGGAGACGGCGTACGTGTTCAGCGACGGCTTCGCCGTCTCGGCCCGGGTCAGGAAGTCGGGGTACTGGGCGAACTTCGCCCCGCTGAAGGTGTTGTCCTTGACGTTGTGCTTGTCCGGCCAGACGCCGGTGATGATCGTGGACCAGCCGGGGCCGGACAGGGTGGGCGCGAGCGGGTTGGCGTAGATGCTGCTGGGCGCGGTGAGCCCCGCGGCCATCAGGGCGTCGAGATTCGGGGCGTCGGCGTCCTTGATACGGCTGAGCAGGCAGCCGTCCAGGCCGATGACCAGGACCTTGGGGGTCCTGGCGGCGGCGCGGGCGACGACGGCGAGCGGGCCGGCCGATACGGCGACCGCGGCGGCGGAGACGAGGAACGTGCGGCGTGACATGCGGTACGACACGGAGACCTCCGTAGGAAACGGGTGAGCGCGTGTTGCGGGCATGGCAACGCCCCCGGTGGAGCCAGGGGCGGTACAGGTCCAGGGGGGTGGTCAGCTGCCGGTGGCGGACTTCCAGTCCTCGACGTAGGTCGTGAGGTTCTTGTCGATGTCGTTCCAGTCCGGCGCGAAGATGTCCACGCCGTCCATCAGCCGGGTGAGCGCGATGGCGTTGGCGTCGGTGGCCTTCACGTCCTGGCGGGCGCTGAAGCCGCCGCCGATCTCGCTGACCTCCTGCTGGGCCTTCTGGCCGAGCAGGAAGTCGAGGAGCTTCCTGCCGTTCTCGCTGTGCGGGGCCTTGGTGACGAGTCCGGCCGCGTAGGGCAGGGCGAAGGTGGTGGGCTTGCCGTCCTTCCCGGCCGGGAACCAGATGCCGAGGTTGGGCATGGTCTTGGACTGGGCGTAGTTCATCTGCACATCGCCGTTGGCGACGAGCAGTTCGCCCTTGTCGACCTTGGGGGCGAGCTTGCCGGTGGAGGCGGACGGGCCGACGTTGTTGGCCTGGAGCTTCTTCAGGTAGGCGAGGGCCGCGTCCTTGCCGCCGAAGTCGTGGATCGCCTTGATCAGTACGGCGGTTCCGTCGCCGGCGACACCGGGGGTGGAGTACTGGAGCTTGTTCTTGTACTTGCCGTCGAGCAGTTCCTGCCAGGTGGCGGGGGCCTGCTTCAGCTCCTTCTTGTCGTAGACGAAGCCGAAGTAGTTGTTGACGACGGAGGTCCAGGTGCCGTCGACGGCCTTGTCGGCGCCGCTGACCTGCTCGGAGTCCTTGGGCGCGTACTTCTGGAGCAGGCCCTTGCCGTCGGCCTGCTGGATGAACGGCGGGAGGGTGACCAGCACGTCGGCCTGCGGGTTGTTCTTCTCGCGGACGGCGCGCTGCACCATCTCGCCGGAGCCGCCCTCGACGTACTTGACCTTGATCCCGGTCTGCTTCTCGAAGTCCGCGAAGACCTTGTCGTACCAGCCGTCGCCGTCCTCGCCCTTGAGGCCGTCGGCGCTGTAGACGGTGACGACCTTCGCGTCGGAGGCGGCGGAGGAACCGCCGCAGGCGGACAGCAGCGGGGTGGCGAGCAGGGCGAGGGCTACGGTGAGCGTGACGCTGTTTCTGGGCATGGCGAGGCGAACTCCTTGCAGATGAAGGCGAGTTGAGGACTCAGCGGTACGAGGCCCGGGTGCGGACGCGGGAGACGGCGAACAGGACGAGCAGGGTCGCCGCCATCAGGACCACCGCGATGGCGGAGCCCGCGAAGAGGGCGCCGCGGTCGGTGGCCGCGTAGATCAGGACGGGGAGCGGGGTCCAGTCGGGCGGGTAGAGCATCATCGTGGCGCTCAGCTCGCCCATGGACAGGGCGAAGCAGAGGCCGGCGGCGGCGGTGAGCGAGGGCAGCAGGAGCGGCAGCCGCACCCGCCACAGGACGTACGCGGGCCGGGCGCCGAGGGAGGCGGCGGCCTGCTCGTAGGCCGGGTCGAGGCGGGTGATGGCCGCCGACACGGACTGGTGGGCGAAGGCGGTGACCAGCACGGTGTGGGCGAGGATCACGATCCACCGGGTGCCGTTGAGCAGCATCGGCGGCTTGGAGAAGGCCACCAGGACCGACAGTCCGACCACCACCGACGGCACGGCGACGGGCAGCACGAACAGCGCGTCGAGCAGGCGGCGATGGCGCTTCTTCAGGGCCGCCCCGGCCAGCGCGGCCCAGGTGCCGGTGGCAAGGGCGAGCAGGCTCGCGGTGACGGCAGTGACCAGGCTGGTGGTCAGGGCCTGGAGGGCCTCGCCGCGGGTGGCGGCACGGTAGTGGCCGGTGGTCAGGCCCGAGGGCAGGACGCCGGACCAGTGGGTGGCGAAGGAGGCGCCGAGGACGACGAGGAGGGGCAGGGCGAACAGGGGCAGGAAGAGGACGAGGAACACCGCCCACACCGCCCACTTGGCCCTGCGGCTATGCACCAGCACGACGGCTCACCACCCGGTAGAGGCCGTACAGCCCCACGGAGATCAGGACGTTGACGACGGCGACCACGCACGCGCCCGGATAGTCGGACTCCAGGATCGCCTTGCTGTAGACGAGCATCGGCAGGGTCGTGACCCCTTTCGCGCCGGTGAACAGCACGATCCCGAACTCGTTGAGGCACAGCACCAGGACGAGGCTGCCGCCGGCCGCGAGCGCGGGCAGCGCCTCCGGCAGGATCACCTGCCGCACGATGCGGGGCGCGCGGGCACCGAGCGAACTGGCCGCCTCCAGCTGTGCGGTGTCGAGCTGGGAGAAGGCGGCGAGCAGCGGCCGCATCACGAACGGCGTGAAGTAGGTGACCTCGGCCAGCAGCACGCCCCAGGGGGTGGTCAGGAACTGGAAGGACCCGATGATGCCCGTGGTGCCGTAGATGAACAGCAGCGCCAGCGTGATGAGGAAGGACGGGAAGGACAGGTACACGTCGATGAACCGTGCCACCCCCTTCGCCCCGGGAAGCGGCACGAACGCGATGACCAGCGCCAGCAGGAACCCGAGGACCAGACAGCCGCCGGTGGAGGCCAGCGCCAGCCACACGGTGGTCCACAGCGCGTGCCGGAAGGCTTCGGAGGCGAAGACGTCGGCGTACGGCTGGAGCGAGGTGCCGCCGCTGTCGGGCCGGAAGGACTGCTGGACGACGAGGGCGAGGGGGTAGAGGAAGAAGAGGGCGAGGAGGGCCACTGGAGGCAACACCCACAGCAGCCGCGCCCCAAAGGGGCGCGGGGAACTGCGCGGCCAGCCACGAACAACCCGCGGTTTGCGAACGGCCTCAGCCATGGCCGGCTCCTGCGGCCAGCAGCACCGCGTCGTCAGGCGCGAAGTGCAGGCTCACCAAGTCCCCGTGGGCCGGCGGGTCCTTCAGTTCACGCAGGTCAGCCATGACCGTGTGCCCGTCGACCTCGACGTACAGCCGATGCGTGGCCCCGCGCCACTGGATCTCCCGTACGACACCGACGAGTTGGTTGGGGCCCTGGCCCAGCCCGACGACGTGCGGCCGTACGCACAGCGTGGCCCGTGCCCCCACGGCCACCCCTTCGGTGGCGACCTTCAGCTCGGTCCCCGCAAAGGAGACGCCCCCGGCCCCGACGGTCACCGGCACCAGGTTCGCGCCGCCCACGAAGGAAGCGGTGAACTCGTCGGCCGGGGAGCGGTACAGCTCCCTCGGCGTACCGCAGGCTTGCAGGCGGGCCTTGTCCATCACCGCGATCCGGTCCGCCAAGGTCAGCGCCTCGACCTGGTCGTGGGTGACGTACAGCATCGACACCCCCGGCAACTCCCGGTGCAGCCGGGCGAGTTCGGTCAGCATCCCGGACCGCAGCCGGGCGTCCAGCGCGGACAGCGGCTCGTCCAGGAGCAGCACCTCGGGCCGGATGGCGAGGGCGCGGGCGATGGCGACGCGCTGCTGCTGCCCGCCGGACAGCTCCCGTGGGAAGCGGCGGGCGTAGGCGGCCATGCCGGTCATCTCCAGCGCCTCGGCGACCCGCCCCCGTATCTCGCCCTTGGGGGCCTTGCGGGCCTTCAGTCCGAAGGCCACGTTCTCGTCCACCCGCAGGTGCGGGAAGAGGGCGTACTGCTGGACGACCATCCCGATGCCCCGCCGGTGGGGCGGCAGGTCCGTCACGTCCTTCTCGGCCAGGAACACCCGCCCGGAGGCGGGCCGGACGAACCCGGCGACCGCCCGCAGCGCAGTGGTCTTGCCGGATCCGGACGGCCCGAGGAGCGCCATGACCTCGCCGGGCTCGACGGTCAGGTCGAGGGAGTCGAGAACGACGTTGCCGTCGTAGGCGACCGTGACGGAGTCGAAGCGGATGCCCATCTCACCGGGCTCCCGTGAGCAGCGCGGGCAGCTGGGCGACGGAGTCGAGGACGTGGGTGGCGCCGGCCGCGCGGAACGCGTCGTCGGCGTGGGCGCCGGTGCGGACGCCCGCGACAAGGCCCGCTCCGGCGCGTACGCCGCTGAGCACGTCGTAGGAGGTGTCGCCGACGACGGCGACCTGCCGTACGTCCTCGGCGGCCTTCGTACGGACGAAGGCCTCGAGCACCATGTCCGGGAAGGGGCGCCCGCGCCCGCCCGCGTCGGCCGGGCACAGGGTGAGCGGTACGAGGTCCCGCCAGCCGAGGGCGGCCAGGACGGCGTCCTGGGTGACGCGGGCGAATCCGGTGGTCAGGACGACGGTACGGCCGCTGCCGGCCAGTTCCTCGATGGCCTCGCGGGCGCCGGGAACCGGGGCGATCAGGCCCGCGTCGACAAGGTCGCCGTACGCCCTCTCGAAGGCGGTGTTGGCGCGCTGGGCGAGCTCCTCGGCCCCGAACAGGTGCCGGAAGACGGAGATCTTGGACTCGCCCATGGTGGCGCGGACGTAGTCGAGTTTTTCGGCGTGGTCCGGGGAGCCGGGCTCCACGCCCAGCTCGGCTGCGGCCGCCTCGAAGGCGCGCTCGACCAGGCCGCCGTCGGCGACGGTGGTGCCGGCCATGTCGAGGACGACGAGACGGATGTCGCGGATGTCGGTGGTCAACTCTCTCACCAGCCCAGTTCGTTCGCGGTGGTTTCGGCTATCGCCGGCGAGCAGGTCATGCCGCGCCCGCCGGGCCCGGTGACCAGCCACACCCCGTCGCTCACCTGCTGCCGGTGCACCACCCGGCCCGGGTCGGTGCACTGCGCGTACACCCCGGCCCAGCGGCGCCGGATGCGCGGCAGCGGCCGGCCGAGCAGGGACTCGACGACCCCGGCCAGGTGCTCGTACGGCTCCTCGACGGTGTCGAAGGCGAAAGGGTGCTCGTACTCGTGGGTGTCGCCGATGGTCAGACCGCCGTCGGCGCGCTGCACCATGAGCAGTTGCATACGGTGCTCGGCGGCGGTCGCCGGCTGCGGCCGGCGGGCGTTGAGCTCGTCCAGCGCCGGGGAGGCGTAGGCCGGGTAGTAGCGGAAGCTGTCGGCGTCCGCGACCGAGGTGGTGAGCGGCTCGCCCAGCGGGTCGGTCTGCATCATCTGGAGGCGGACGCGGCGCACGGGCAGGTCGGGCCCGGCCAGCTCGCGGACGAGTCCGCCGAGCCAGGCACCGGTGCACAGCACGACGGCGTCCGCCCGGTGCACGTCGCCGTGGTCGTCCCGGACGGCCCCGGCACCGACCACCTCGCGCACCTCGCGCCCGGGCAGGAAGGTGTAGTCGGGGGACTTCAGCAGCTCTGCGCGCAGCGCGAGCTGGGCGGTGCGCGGCTCGACGGCGGCGTCGCGCTCGCAGTGGAGGGCGGCGGTGAACTCGCCGCGCAGGGCCGGGTTGAGGGCCCGTGCCTCGCCCGGGGTCAGCAGCCGGTAGCCGCGGGCGGCGGCGTCCGCACGGGCCACGGCGGCTTCGGCGACGGCGAGTTCGAGGGGGCCGCGTACGGGGGTCAGGGAGCCGTTGGCGCGGAACCCGAGCGCGGGTACCCGCGCGCCGGTCTCCTCCCACAGCTCCCGCGCCCGCAGTGCGGTGTCCAGCTCTTCTCCACCGGCGCGTCCGCTGACCCAGATCTGCCCGAAGTTGCGGAGCGAGGCGCCGCGCGCCTCGGCCTCCCGCTCGATCTGGACGACCTGATGGCCGCGTGCCACTGCTTGCCAGGCGTGCATGGTGCCCACCACGCCTGCTCCGACGACTGTCACTCTCACGGCGGCAACGCTCCTCGCGGTCGGGGAACCGGAAAGGTCCGGCTGACAACGAGAGCGTGAACGAGCCATCACGTTTGGGCTAGACCCGTTATCTTTTCGTGATATTCGAAGGAGGGTGGGAGGAGGCGGAAAGGGCCCTTTTCTCAGCCTTTGAGGTGCGTGGTGAACGAGAACCGGTCACCGCGGTACAGCGTGCGCACGCGCTCCAGCGGCCGTCCCTCCGTGTCCCGGGACACGCGGTGGATCAGCAGCATCGGCAGGGCCGGCGGGGTGCCGATGAGCAGAGCCTCGCGGGGGGTGGCCAGCACGGTCTCGATGCGCTCGTCGGCGTCGCCGAAGTCGATGCCCTGGGCCTTCAGATAGGCGTAGAAGGAGGAGTCGGGGTCGAAGTCGCCGTCGAGGCCCGGCACCCGGTCGACGGCGACGTACGTGCTCTCCAGCCCGACCCGCTCGTCGTCGGCGAGCAGCACCCGCTCCAGGTGCCAGACGGGTTCGCCCCGGGTGAGTCCGGTCTCGGCGGCGAGGGGCTCCGGGCAGGGGAAGCGGTCGAGGGTGACGAGCGTACGACCGGGTGTACGGCCCTGCCTGCGCACTCCCTCGGTGTAGCTGGCGAGGGAGAGCGGCTGGGCCAGCTTGGGCCCGGCGACGACGGTGCCGCGCCCGCGCCGCTTCAGGCGCCCCTCCAGCACCAGCTCCCGTACGGCCTGCCGCACGGTTTCGCGGGCGACGTCGTAGCGCTCGGCGAGATCGCGCTCGGTGGGGATGACGCTGTCCTCCCCCAGCTCCTCCAGCAGTGCGGCGATGCGCGCCTTCACCGCGTAGTACTTCGGGATGCGCCCGTGCTCGGGGATGCCGGAGCGGACGGGGGCGCCGGGGGCCTGGTCGTTCGGGTAGTCCACGGAGGGATCGTCGCAGATGGCGACCTGTCTGTCGGAGGGCGGTCCGGGCCTCAGCGGCGCCGGCGGGCCAGCAGGTACGCGCCTGCGCCGACGGCGAGGAGTGCGGAGCCGGCCGCGAGCAGACCGTGCGCGAGTCCGAGGCCGGTGCGGGCGAGTTCCCGGGCCCGTTCCCCGGCTTCCTCGGCCTCCTGGGCGAAGGCGAGGGCGGTGTCGTCGTCCGGGTCGGCGCTTGTGGGGGTGGCCTCAGGAGTGCCGGCCGGGCTTGCCTCGGCCGTCTCCGGGGCCGCCGTCCCCTCCGTGGCCGCCGCTGTCTCCTCGTCCTGCCCGATCCCGAAATGGTAGTCATCGGACTGCCCGACCCAGTCCCCGTCGTCGCCCCGGCGCTGGACGACGGCCGCATTGGCGGTGACCTGGTCGGGGGCGGAGTCCAGCGCGACGGAGAGCCTGACCCTGACGGACACGGTCTTCCCGGGCGCCACGGTGAACCCGTCGAACCCCGGTGCGTCCAGCACACCGACCAGCTCCTGCTCGTCGGTGCTCTCGAAGGTGACGGGGTGGGCGCGGGGGCCCTCGTAGAAGTCCAGGTCGGTCTGGGACGGCTTCAGGACGCGCTTGTCGTCCACGAGGACGATGACCGGGTGGATGCCGGTGCAGATCCGGTGGGTGGTGTTGGTGAGGTCGATGTACCAGGTGCCGTAGCCTCCGCCCGCCTCGTAGGAGGCCGGTCCGCCGCGGATGCGGGTGGCCAGGGGGAAGGCACGGCCGCCGGACGCGGCGGACGCGGCGCAGGCGGGAGCAGCCGCGTCCGCGTGAGCGACGTCCGACGACACGGGCACGAGAGCGGCGGCTGCGGCGAGGCAGAGGGACAGGGACGTGCACAGTCGCATGAACACATGACCCTGCCGGGTGGGGGCGGGGGGCCTTGGGTGCCACTCCGGGAGCAAGGGACAAGTCCGCTCGATCAGCGGACCGGGGATCGCCGCTGCACCGCGGGCCGTCACCCGGCTGCGGGCCCGCGCGGGCCGGTCGCGCGGTTCCCCGCGCCCCTACTTGAGGCCGCTGAGCATGACGCCGCGGATGTAGTACTTCTGCAGCAGCAGGAAGAGGATCAGGACCGGCAGGATGCTCAGGACGAGGCCGGCCATGACGATGGGCATCGTGCGGGTCGGATCGACGTAGTCCTGCAGGAGCTGGATGCCGACGGGCAGGGTCATCACATCCGGGTTGGCGGTCGAGACGAGCAGCGCCCAGATGTACTCGTTCCAGGCGTCGACGAAGGTCAGCAGCCCGAGCGTCACCAGGACCGGCTTGGTCTGCGGCACCACGATCCGCCACCACACGGCGAACTCGCCGGCCCCGTCGATACGCGCGGCCTCCAGGACCTCGTCCGGGATCGAGACCATGAACTGGCGCATCAGGAAGATCCCGAAGCCGTTGACGAGGAACGGCATGGCGAGCGCCGCGATGCTGACGGTCAGGCCCGCGCCGCCGCGCCCGAACAGGTCGTTGCCGCCCGCCAGCGGCCAGTGCACCAGGATCAGGAAGTGCGGGATGAAGAAGAGGAACGGCGGGAACATCATGGTCGACAGCACCAGGCGGAAGATGAAGTCCCGGCCGGGGAAGCGGAGTTTGGCGAGCGCGTAGCCGGCGAGTGACGAGGTGAGCAGCACCGATCCGGTGATCAGGGCGGTGGCGATGACGCTGTTGCGGAAGAGCACCGGCAGATCGAGCTGGTCGAACGCCGCCCGGTAGTTGGACAGGTCGAACGCCTCGGGCAGGAAGCGGTACGGCAGCGTGCCGGACTCGCCGGGCCCTTTGAAGGACGTCATCACCATGTCGAGGAACGGCACCACCGTGAGCACGGCGCCGGTCACGACCACCAGATACGACAGCCACGGGAAACGGCGGCGGATCATGCGTCCTCCCCCTTGCGCCTGAAGATCCACAACTGCACCAGGGTGACCCCGAGGACCACCACGAACAGCACGAAGGCGGCGGCGCTCGCGGTGCCCCAGTCGCCGTACGAGAAGGCCTGCCGGTACATCTCCAGCGCGGCCACATCGGTCGCGTCCCCCGGCCCGCCCTTGGTCATCACGATGATCAGCGCGAACGACTGCAGGCCGGTGAGGAACTGGGTGATGCACACGAACAGCAGGGACGGCCGCAGCAGCGGCAGGGTGATCTTCCAGAAGACGGTGACGGGCCCGGCGCCGTCGAGGGCGGCGGCCTCGTAGTACGACTCGGGAACCGACTTCAGCCCGGCGGTCAGGATGAGGATCGCCGAGCCGACCGAGGCCCAGGCCTGGACGACCACGACCGAGGGCAGCGCGGTGTCCGGGTCCTGGAGGAACGCCACCGAGCCGAGCCCGAGGGCGTTGAGGACGCCGTTGACCAGGCCGCCCGGCTCGTACATGTACTTCCACACGTTGCCGACGGCGACGACGGTCGTGACGATCGGCAGGAAGTACAGGGTGCGCCACAGCCCCTGGAACCGCAGCTTGTCGATGCAGGTGGCGACGAGCACGGAGCCGGCCAGCGCGAGGGCCACGGTGCCCAGGGCGAACAGCAGCGTGTTGGTGAGGATCGGCGCCAGGAACGTCGATCCGTCCGCGAAGAGGCCGGTGAAGTTGTCCAGGCCGACCGGATCGATGTCGCCGAGGTCGAACCCGGCCCAGCGGGACATCGACAGCAGCAGCGCGAAGCCGAGCGGCAGGATCAGGAAGAGCGCGAAGAACAGCAGCGCCGGCGCCAGGAAGAGGTAGGCGACGACGGCCTGGCGGCGACGACGGGTCCGGCTGCGGCCGTCGACGGCGGCCCCGTGCGCCACTCGCCCGGTCGTCACCGGGGCCAGGGTATTCACCATGAGCGCGACACCTCCTGATCGACCTGGCGGCGGGTGGTGCGCAAGGCATCGTCGACCGACTGCTGACCGGTCCACAACGCCTCGATGTTCTTGCGCAGCAGCGACTTGGCCTGCTGCGCGCCCGGCACGTTGGGCTCCGGCACCGCGTACGCCAGCGCGTCCAGGAACGGCCGCAGGTTCGGATCGCTGCCCTTGCCGAGGAGCGTCCGCATGTCGTCGGCGCGGCCGGTCATGGAGCCGACCGACACCTGCAAGGAGCTCATCCGGGTCGCTGTCGCGCCCTTCGCGGCGCTCTTCACGCGCACCTTCTCGGCGTTGAGCCAGCGCAGAAACTCCCAGGCCTCGCGCGGGTACTCACTGGCCGCGTTGACCCCCAGCATGAAGCCGGTGGAGAGCGTGGCGCGCTTGTCGTCCGCCCCGGGGACGGGCACGGGCGCGACGCCGACATCGCGGTAGTCCTTGCCCATCAGGGCCTTCAGGCTCCCGGTCCACCAGCCCGCGCTGACCACCATGGCCACCTGCCCGGACGGGAACGCCTTGTAGACGTTGACGCCGGGGGCGCTCGCACCGTTGACGACGAGGCGGTGCTCCAGATCGAACACGGCCCGGCCGGCCGGCGAGTCGATGGCGGTGCGCCTGCCGTCCGCGGAGACGAACCTTCCGCCGGCGGCGTTGAGCAGGGCAAGGGTCTGGCCGACGGTGGTGGAGTCGTCGTAGGTGGACAGCCCGAACCCCTGGACCAGCGTGTTGCCGTACCGGTCCCGCCTGGCGGTGCGCTGGGCCGTCTCCTCCAGCTCCGGCCAGGTGCGCGGAGGGCCGTCGATGCCGGCCTCGCGCAGCAGCCGCCTGTTGCAGTAGAGGGCGTACGTCTGCACCTCGGTGGGGTAGCCGTAGACCTTGCCCCCCACCGACGAGGCGGCGACCGCGGCCTCGCCGTAGCCGCGCGTGATCTCCTCGGCGTGCTCGGACGGAGCGGGCCGCAGGACGCCGGCCTGGACGAGCTGGCCGTTCCACAGGCAGTACGGGTGGAGGATGTCGGCGCCCTGGCCCGCGGCCTGCCGGACCATGAACGTGGTCAGCAGGTCCGTGAACTCGACGGCCTTCGTCCGCACCTTGACCCGCTCGTGCGTGGCGTTCCACGCGTCGACCGGGCCCTGCAGGGCCGCCTTGGCCTCCCCGCTCGCGTAGTGGGAGAGCAGGGTGAGGACGATCGGATCTCCGGGCCGCCCGGTGCCCTGGTGCGGCGCGGCGCATCCGGAGGCGAGCAGCGCCGAGGGGAGCGAGAGCGCGAAGTGACGGCGGCTCAGGCCACCATTCGGTGTCCGGGTGCGGCGGGACGGCGTCATCGGGCGGCCTCCCGGCGCATCACGCGGAACACCCGGGTCGTGCTGAAACCGGCCTTGCGGTACAGGTGGCCCGCCGGGGACTGCTCGCCGGTCCACAGGAACCACGCGGAGTGCGCGCCGCGCGCCCGCATCCGCTCCAGGACCAGGTGGAGCAGGACCTTGCCGAGTCCGGTGCCGCGCATCTCCTCCAGCACACCGAACGGGCCGAACCGCTCGTCCACCGACTCGTACGCGCCGTGCATCGCCCAGCCGGCCAGGCGGCCCGAAGGGTCCCGGGCGACGACGATCCGGTCGAGCGGCGTGCCCGCGGCCAGACACTCCCGGATCGCGCGCGCCCAGTCCGGGTTGAAGTGGTTCCCGGCGAGTGCGACGAGTTCCACCAGGTCGTCGTCGGACGGGGTGGCGAACCGGCAGCCCTGCGCCGTCAGTTCGTTCCGGCGGCGCACGACATCCTCCGGGAGGCGGTAGCCGACCAGGCCGCGGTCCATCGCCGCCGCCTCGTACCGAGTGCGAAAGCCCAGGGACTCGAGGAGTCCGGCCGCCTCCGGGTACGCCTCGGTGTCCAGGCCGGGGAGGACGTAGTTCGGGGTGTACGAGGAGAAGTCCACCCGGGTACGGCCGTGGCTGTGCAGCCAGTCGAGGGCGTCGGTCAGCAGCCGGCGGCCGAGGCCGCGCCCGCGGGCGGCCGGGTCGACGAAGAAGAACGGGATCCAGCCCTGCTCCGGCTCCAGGTCGGTGCCGGTCATCGGCGTCAGCCGGCGCACCGCGTAGGCGGCGCCGACGACGCGCTCGCCGTCGACGGCGACCCGAAGCCCCTCCGGATCGAAGTTGGCGTCGAGCAGCACCAGGGAGCGGAAGCGGTCCGGGGTGAGGGGGTCGGCCGGTGCACTCCGGCGCCACACCTCCACCACCTGCGGGCCGTCGCCCGCCCGAAAGCCACGCAGCTCGGCCCGGGATTGCGTCGTGCGAGTCGTGCGAGTCGTGCGATCGGTCATCGACGGGGTTGTCCTTCCGTGCGCAGCCGGGAGCCGCAGGAGGTCTCAGAGGTACAGCAGCACGTCGTCGCCGGCCCACCGGCCGGGCGGCGCGTGCAGTCGTGCGATCCCGGTCGTCACCGCGACGCGGTCGTCCGTGCTCATCCTTTGGCCCCGTCTGCCGGTGACATCTCGAAGCGGTTGTCGGGAATTTACTTGTATTCCCTGGCATTCACCGTGATTTGCCAATAGTCCGTGCGGAGGGCGGCGCGGGTGCGCCGGAACGCCTCTGAGGGAAGGGGCGAGCAGTGGGTGGAAGAGTCCCCTTGGCTGCGTGGCCGTCGGGACCACCGCCGTTGAACCGCGGGCCCCCACCCGGCCGCGGGCCCGCAGTGGCCGGTCGCGCAGTTCCCCGCGCCCCTTGGGGGCGCAACCGGCGCCGGCAAGCGGGGCCGGGCCCGTCGGCAGGCGTTCTCAGGTGTTCGGTCGGCCGAACAGGGGGGCCAGGAGGAGTTGGGCGGCGCCCTCTGCCACGGAGCGTTCGCCGCCGGGGGCGAGCCGGACCGGTGTCGGTGTCCCGAGGGCGCCCTCGCGGCGGGCCCGGGCGTCGAGAACGTTCGCGACGCCCGCCACGAATGCCTCCGGTGCCGCAGTGATCGTCCGCCCTCCGAGCAGCACCAGGTCGATGTCCAGCAACGCCACGAGGTTCCCGGCCCCCACGCCCAGCACCCGCGCCGCCTCCTCCGTCTCTCCCCGCTCCACGGCCGCCAGGCACAGCGCCTCCACGCACCCCCGGTCCCCGCACTCGCACGCGGGCCCGTCGAGTTGAAGGACCTGGTGCCCGAACTCTCCGGCCCCGGTCCGCACCCCCCGATGCACGCTCCCGCCGATCACGAGGCCGGCCCCCAGCCCCGTACCGAGATGCAGATAGGCGAAGGATCCGCCCTCACCCCCGACCGCCAGCCCGAGCGCGGCGGCGTTCGTGTCCTTGTCCACCACGACCGGCACCCCCAGCCGCTCCGCGAGCGCGTCCCGCAGCGGAAACCCGTCCCACTCCGGAAACCGGGTGACCCGGTGCAGCACCCCGCGCGCATGATCGAGCGGACCGGGCAGAGCCACCCCCACGCCGAGCAGCGAGGCGACCTCGCCGAGCCCTGGGCCGGCGGCCTCCAGCACCTCCCCCACCAGCCCCTCCACCGCACCGGCCACCACGCCCAGCACCGCCTCCGCCCCGGCCCCGAGGTCCAGCGCCCCGCGCCGCTCCCCCACCACGGCCCCGTCGAGATCCACCAGCACCGCCCGCAGCTCGTCCCGGTCCAGATGGACCCCCACCGCATGCCCGGCCTCCGGCACCAGCCGCAGTACCGTGCGCGGCTTGCCCCCGGTGGACGCCCGGCGCCCGGCCTCTGCGGCGAGCCCCGCCTCCCGCAGCCGCGCGGTGATCTTGCTGACGGCCTGCGGGGTCAGTCCGGTCCGCTCGGCCAGCTCGAGACGGCTGATGCCCTCGCCCCCGGCCGCCCGCAGCAGATCCAGCACCAGCGCGGTGTTGTGACTGCGCACCGCGAAGAGGTTCGCTCCCGCCGGCCCGCCGCTCTTCGTCCTGTTCACGCCGTCCATTCTCCCCACCGCTTGCACTTTGGCAACAGCGTTGCGAAAGTAGGACGCATGACTGGTACCCCGCTCCGCGTCGGCCTGATCGGCTACGGCCTCGCCGGCTCCGTCTTCCACGCCCCGCTGATCGCCGCCACCGCGGGCCTCGCCCTGGACACGGTGGTCACCTCGAACCCCGAGCGGCAGGAGCAGGCCCGGTCGGAGTTCCCGGACGTCCGCGTGGCCGCCGGCCCCGAGGAGCTGTTCGACCGCGCCGACGCGCTGGACCTGATCGTCATCGCGTCCCCGAACAGGACGCACGTCCCGCTCGCCACCGCTGCCCTCAAGGCGGGCCTGCCGGTCGTGGTCGACAAGCCGGTCGCCGGCACCGCCGCCGAGGCACGGGACCTCGCCGCCCTCGCCGAGGAACGCGGCCTGCTGCTCTCGGTCTTCCAGAACCGCCGCTGGGACAACGACTTCCTGACCCTGCGCCAGCTGCTGGAGAACGGCGAACTCGGGGACGTCCAGCGCTTCGAGTCCCGCTTCGAGCGCTGGCGCCCGCAGCCGAAGGGCGGCTGGCGCGAGTCCGGCGACCCGGCAGAGATCGGAGGTCTGCTCTACGACCTCGGCAGCCATGTCGTCGACCAGGCCCTGGTCCTCTTCGGCCCGGCCACCGAGGTGTACGCCGAGACGGACCTCCGCCGCCCCGGCGCCGAGACCGACGACGACACCTTCATCGCGCTCACCCACGCCGGCGGTGTCCGCTCCCACCTCTACGTCTCCGCCACCACGGCCCAGCTCGGCCCGCGCTTCAGGGTGCTGGGCTCGCAGGCGGGCTATGTGAAGTACGGCCTGGACCCGCAGGAGGCGGCCCTGCGCGAGGGCCTGCGGCCGGGCCCCAAGTGGGGAGCCGAGCCCGAGTCCCTGTGGGGCCGCCTGGGCGCCGGCGAATCCCCGCTGACCGACGGCGGCCGCCCCGTACCCACCCTGCCGGGCGACTACCCGGCCTACTACGCGGCCGTGGCGGCGGCCCTGACCGGCGCCGGACCCAACCCCGTGACCGCCCTGGAGGCGGCCGCGGCCCTCGACGTACTGGAGGCGGCCCGCCGGTCCGCCCGCGACAAGGTGACGGTGACCCTCTGATGCACCACCCACAGATCACCCCGAAGTTCGCCCCCGAGATCACCCCGAGCGTGGAGGAGCTGGAGGCACAGGAACGCCGCCTGGTCTTCCGGCAGTTCACGTACGACGACGCCTGGGCGCTCGGCTCCCTCCTGGTCGAGCTGGCCAGGGAGCGCCAGGCCCCGGTCGCCATCGACATCCACCGCGCCGGCCAGCAGCTCTTCCACGCCGCCCTGCCCGGCTCCACTCCCGACAACGACGCCTGGATCGCCCGCAAGCGCCGGGTGGTGGAGCGCTACGGCGCCTCCTCCTACCTGGTCGGCGCCCGCTTCCGCGCCAAGGGCACGACGTTCGAGGAGTCCTCCCGCCTGGACCCGGACACGTATGCGGCGCACGGCGGCTCGTTCCCGGTCAACGTCGAGAACGCGGGCGTCATCGGCGCGGTGACGGTGTCCGGCCTCCCCCAACTCCAGGATCACAGGTTCGTGGTGGAGGCGCTCGAGCAGTTCCTGAGCGAGTAGCCCGCCACCGGGATTACCGCGCGGCTCCCTCCGGTTGGCACCTACGTGCACGAAGATCACGGCACGACACCCACCCGGAGGGAAGAGCCCCGATGAGCCAGTCGACGAGCAGCGCGCACCCGCTCAAGGAGACGATCGGCCGCTACGGCGTCTGGAGCGTGGGACTGCGCTCGGAGGACCCGGCCCGGCGCGGCGAGATCGCCGAGGCCGCCGCGGAACTGGAAGAGCTCGGCTACGGCGCCGCCTGGCT
Source organism: Streptomyces cellostaticus (assembly GCF_001513965.1). GTDB lineage: Bacteria > Actinomycetota > Actinomycetes > Streptomycetales > Streptomycetaceae > Streptomyces > Streptomyces cellostaticus. The sequence continues at coordinate 111,601 of NZ_KQ948024.1, forward strand.
GGGCGGCAGCAGCGCCGCCCGGCACGCCGCCCCGCTCCTCGAATCGACGTCCCGTCTCGTCGTCGGCACGAGCATCCAGAGCATCTGGCAGTACGACGCCGAGGCGAGCGCGACCGGTTTCGCCGAGGCGGAGTCGGCCCACCCCGGCCGCTTCGTCCTGGGCCTCGGGGTGAGCCACGCCAAGCTCGCGGACCAGTACCGCCGCCCGTACTCGGCCCTGGTGGCCTACCTCGACGCGCTGGACGCGGCCGGCGTCCCGGCCGGGCGCCGGCTCCTGGCGGCCCTCGGCCCGAAGATGCTGGAGCTGTCCCGCGACCGGGCGGCGGGCGCGATCCCCTACCTCGTCACCCCCGAGCACACCGCCGAGGCCCGCGAGACCCTGGGCGAAGGCCCGCTGCTGGCCCCGGAGTTCGGGGTCGTCCTCGAGGCCGACCCGTCCCGCGCCCGCGCCCTGGCCCGCGATCACCTCGCGCTGTACCTGTCGCTCCCCAACTACACCAACACCTTCCTGCGCCTGGGCTTCACCGAGGCCGACCTGACCGCCGACGGCAGCGACCGCCTGGTCGACGCGCTCTACGCCTGGGGCGACGAGGACCGCATCCGCAACCGCATCAACGCCTTCCACGAGGCAGGCGCGGACCACGTGGCACTCCAGGTGGTGAACGGCGGTTCCCGAGACGCCCTGCCCCTCGAGGCCTGGAGGAGGCTCGCCTCTCTGCTGGCGTAATGGCAGACACCCAAGGGGCGCGGGGAACTGCGCGACCAGCCACGAACCACCCGCGGCCGACAGCCAAGACGCAGTTCCTGGGCGCTCCCAGCGGAGCGTCTACGCGTCCTTCAACTCCTGCCGCTGACGACCAAGCCCGTCGATCTCAAGCTCCACAACATCCCCGGCCCGCAAGTACGGCTTGGGCTCCGGCTGCCCCATGGCCACCCCTGCCGGCGTCCCCGTATTGATGACATCCCCGGGGTAAAGCGTCATGAACTGGCTGACATACCGCACGACTTCCCCCACCGGAAAGATCTGCTCCGCGGTGGTCCCGTCCTGCTTCAACTCCCCGTTCACCCACAGCTTCAGCGAAAGCCGCTGCGGATCCGGAACCTCCTCCGCCGTCACCAGCCAGGGCCCCAGCGGGTTGAACGTCTCGCAGTTCTTCCCCTTGTCCCAGGTCCCGCCCCGCTCGATCTGGAACTCCCGCTCGGACACGTCGTGCGCCACCGCGTACCCGGCGACATGCGCCAGCCCCTCCTCGGCCGACTCCAGGTAGCGGGCCGTACGCCCGATGACGACGGCCAGCTCCACCTCCCAGTCGGTCTTGGCGGACCCGCGCGGCACGAGCACGGTGTCGTGGGGCCCGACGACCGTGTCCGCGGCCTTGAAGAAGATCACGGGCTCGGCGGGCGGCTCGACCCCGGTCTCGCGCGCGTGGTCGTGGTAGTTGAGCCCGATGCACACGACCTTGCCGATCCGGCCGAGCGGAGGCCCGGTCCTGAGGCCCGCCGCGTCCAGCGCGGGCAGCTCGCCGGCCTCGGCCGCCGCCCGTACCCGGCCGAGCGCGCCCTCGTCGGCGAGCAGCGCCCCGTCGATGTCGTCCACGATCCCCGACAGATCCCGCAGGATCCCCTCGGCGTCGAGCAGCGCGGGTCGCTCCGCACCGGCCGTACCGACTCGCAGCAGCTTCATGGTCACAATCTCCCTCGATCGCGGGCGCCCGACCGATGGGTGCAGCCATCGGAGGACTGGTCGATCCTCCAACTCGGCCATCCACTCCGCAAGACCCTGTTCACGTACTGGACCGTAACCCTGGCCTGCGGAAAGCGGCTCAGCGGTACAGCGCGGCCCGCTCCACCGCGCTCCACGTCGTGCTGGTGACGACGTACAGCGCGGCCGCGAGCGGCACCACCGCCACGGTGACGAGCGTGAAGAACGACATGAACGGCATGACCTTGTTGGCCGCGCCGAGCCCCGGCACCTGCTCACCCGCTCCCGCCGTGGCCATGACCGGGTTCTTCGCCATCATCAGCTTGGTGCGCCGGTAGTTGAAGGCGGCGACGGCCGCGACGAGGGCGAAGAGCCCGAGGTAGACGAGCCCGGCCGCCCCGAAGACCCCGCCGTGGGCGAGGACGTCGGCCCAGCGCCCGCCGAGCGGCGCGGCGAACAGTTCGTGTGCCAGCAGCCCGTTGCTCTCGCCGCCGATCGAGGAGCTGGAGAAGAGGTGGTAGAGGAGGAAGAAGGCGGGCAGCTGGAGCAGGCTGGGCAGAAACCCGGAGAGCGGGGAGACCTTTTCCTCGGTGTGCAGTTCCCGTACCGCCTTCTGCAGCCGCTGGGGATCCTTCGCGTGCTTCTTGCGCAGCTCGGCGATCCTCGGCTGGAGTGCGGTCCGGGCGCGCTGGCCTCTGGCGGCGGCCCGGGACAGCGGGTGCACGAGCAGTCGTACGAGTGCGGTGAACAGGACGATCGCGGCGGCGGCCGCGGCGGCGTGGAAGAGCGGCTGGAGCAGGTCGGCGAGCTGCTCGACGATGTGGGCGAAAACGGACATGGGTGGACCCTCCGTGACGGGGTGCGTCGTCGTGCCGGTGTGACGGGGCATGGCCCGTGACCGGACATGGCATGTGACGGGACATGGCATGGCGGCATGACGACCCGCGCGGGGTCACGTATCGCTGGTGGCTGGTGCCCTACGCGCAGGTCGTCGCGAGGGCGTGTCCGGGTGCCCGGGGTCTGCGGCGCCCCGGGGCGTCGGGGTCGCACTGTGGCAGGAAGGCCGTACGGCGGGCCCGGTCGCGGATCGCCGTGCGGACCCGGGTGGGCGGGACGGCGGGCGCGCAGCGGGCGGTGAGGAGCGAGCAGAGGGCGAGCGCGGAACCGGCGGCGGCGGTCGCGGCGAGCGCGACGGTGGTGGAGAGGCTGCCGGTGTCGAGGAGCGCGGCCTGGAGCAGCAGCACGTTCACCAGGACCAGCAGGAGGGCGACGGGACGCGCGGCGCCGACACGACTGCGGACCATGGCCTCCCCCTTCCGCTGACCTGCGCTTCTGTTCCCTGCACCTTGGTTATACAGGACCGCTCTCGCTATACGGGACCGGCCTCCAGGGGCTCCAGCATGCGCTTCGGCTTGAGCAGCGCCCTGCTGACCGGATCCGCCGGGTCGGGATCGAGTCCCGGGCCCGGCATGAGGACAACGTCCGCGACCGGCACGACAGTTCCGCAGGCGGGACATTCGCCGTACGGTCCGAGTTCGGTGCCGCAGTCCGCGTGCCGGAAGGACCGCAGCTGGGTCTCCTGGAGGTTTTCGCGGCCCCACAGCGCGAGGGCCCGCAGCGCCGGCCACAGCGCGATGCCGCGCTCGGTGACGACGTACTCGTCGCGCGGCGGAGCCTGCTGGTACCGGCGTTTTTCGAGGACCCCGACCTCGGTGAGCGTCTTGAGCCGGGCCGAGAGGACGGCGCGCGGGATGCCGAGGTGGACGAGGAAGTCGTTGTAGCGCCGGACGCCGTAGAGCGCGTCGCGGACGACGAGGAGCGTCCACCGCTCGCCGACGACCTCGAGCGCGCGGGCGATCGAGCATTCCTGCGTCGCGTAGTCCTTGCCCAGTGCCATGCGGTCCACTGTAACCATTTCCCCTCCCTTGGTTCAGTGACCGAACCAACGGTGTTACGGTACGGAACATGCCTAGGTTCAATGAAAGAACCGTCACCGCGCGGCAGCCCACCGCCGCACGACGGGACGCCCGCCCCTCAGCACCCCCGCACCCCCGCGCCACCCTGGCCCTGACCAGCGCCGCGACCGCCGTGGCCCTGATGACCTACACGGCCCCGATGGTCACGCTCCCGGACACCGCGGCCGACCTGCACACCCCGGTCTCCGCCCAGGCCTGGCTACTGAACGGCACCCCGCTGGGCCTGGCCGCCCTGCTCCTGGTGGCCGGCAGCCTGGCCGACGACTACGGCCGCCGCCGCATCTTCCTCACCGGCACGCTCGCCCTCGGCCTGACCACGGCCCTGGGCGGCCTGACGACCTCCACCCTCCTGTTCACCCTGGCCCGCATCGCCCAGGGCGCATCGAGCGCGGCGATCCTGGCGAGCAGCCTGGGCCTGCTGGTGACGGCCTTCCCGAGCCCGCGCGGCCGGCTGCACGCGACCGGCGTGTGGGGCGCGTTCGTGAGCGGCGGCATCGCGGCGGGCCCGCTGGTCTCCGGGGCGATGCCGTCGTGGCGGGTGGCGTACGGCGCCCTGGGCGCGGCGGCGCTGCTGGTGGCGGCCCTGGGCATCCGCCCCCTGAAGGAGTCGAAGGCCCCCCGGGGCGGCCGCCCCGACATCCTCGGCGCACTGACCTTCGGCTCGGCACTGGTGGCCCTGGTGGCGGCCCTGACCCTGGGCCGGGACGGCTGGCTGCGCACACCGGTGGCCCTGCTGCTGGCGGCGACGGTGGCCCTGATGGCCTTGTTCACGCTGGTGGAACGCCGGACGCGAACACCCATGATCGACCTCTCCCTCCTGCGTCGCCCCCGCTTCCTGGCCTCCGCGGCCGGCGGCCTGTTCACCGGCCTGACGGTGATCGGCCTCTTCAGCTACCTCCCCGCCCTGTTGCAGCAGACCCTGCACCTGTCCGCGATGAACACGGCCTGGCTGTTCCTGCTGTGGTCCGGCCTGTCGTTCGTAGTGGCCCTGCAGGCGAAGCGGCTGGCGGGCCGGATCGGTCCGCGGTGGCAGCTGGCCGTGGGCTTCCTGCTGCACGCGGTGGGCGCGCTGACGATGCTGGGCGCGGTCGGCGCGGGCTCATGGCCGCGGATGCTGCCGGGCCTGGTGATCGGCGGCGTGGGCAGCGGCCTCCTGAACGCCGCACTGCCCCTCGTGGCGGTGGAGTCGGTCCCCGCCGAGCGGGCGGCGATGGGCTCGGGTGCCCAGCAGACGTTCCGCTACATCGGCTCCTGCGCGGGCGTGGCCCTGACGATCGCCCTCGTCACGTCGTCGGGCGGCGGCCTGGCACGGGGCGCGGACGTGGCAATAGCCGTGTCGGCGGGCCTGGCCGTGCTGGGGGCTGTGAGTGTGGGGGTGGTGCGGGAGCGGGGGTGAGCGGAGGCGAGCCGCCGGGGTTCAGGGGCTGTCCGAGGCTCGGTAGGCACGGGGCCCGGCCAGCCGGACCGCAGCCGCCCGGAACACGATCCCGGACCCCTCCGGTCCCAGCTCCACACCAAGGCCTCCACCGTCCCGGAGGAACACCCGGACGTCCTTCGCCTCGGCGGCGCCCCATCCCGTGGCCCGAAACCCCGTCACCCCCGTGAAGACGAGATGGAACTCGAACGCATTGAAGCCCTTCCCCTCCCACTCCACGGGAGGGTTCACAGGGAACAGCCGCGTATCGAATCCCAAGGTCACGGAGTCTTCGCGTTCGTCGATGTGCACGGAGAAGAGATCGCACGCATCCGGCGAGGGCGGATCACCCCCGTACAGCGCACCCAGGAAGTCCTCAGAGGCAAGCAGCCGCAGCCAGTCACCGCTCATAGAAGACCTTCCGATGCGTGGCGGGAAGCGAGCCGAACAGCAGGGAGTCCACCCTGTTCAGGAAGAGATGCGGCCCGCCGTCCGCTCCCGCGGGCCCTCGACGGAAGGCGCTGACATGCCGTACGACCACGGACGCGGCGCACTCGAACCGCAGGTCCACCCCCGTCCCGCCGACCGACACCCGCATCCGCCGCTCGCCCCCGAACGGCACCGCGCGCAGGTCACCCACAGCAGGCGGCTCCCACTGCGCGAACACCAGCGGTTCCACCGCGGGAAACGCGAACTGACACTGGACGGAGTCCATGCCCGCGTCGGCCCACTCCTGGGGCGGTGACTCGGGAAAGCCGGGCAGGTCGAGCCGCAATGTCACCGTCGGCCCACGCCAGTTGAGATGGACGGAACGGACCCGTACCCGCTCCAGGCCGGGAACGTGCCCGTAAAGGGACCGCAGGACGTCCGCGTTCACCAGGAAGCTTTCGAAGCCGCCGAAGCCGTCCAAGCCTTCGAAGCCGTCGAAGCCGTCGAAGCCGTCGAAGCCATCGACAGAGACCGACACCACCGCATCGTCTCATCCGGCCGCCCCATACCCTTGAGGTCCCCTCGGGGTCCCCGCGGGCTACTCCCTGGGCCGCATCGACACCAGCTTCCCCCACACCGCCATCCGGTACCGCGAGGTGAACTCGGGAGTGCAGGTGGTCAGGGTGATGTAGTAGCCGGGCTCGTCGTACCCGTAGGAAGGCCTCACCAGGGAACGCGGCACGGGCCGGATGACCCCGGAGTCCCGCGACGACGTCTGCGGCAGCACCTTGTCGACCGCGTACGTGTACGTCGCCGCCTCCGTCTCGACCCGGACGGTGTCCCCGGGCCGCAGCCGAGGGAGGTAGCGGAAGGGCTCACCGTGGGTGTTGCGATGCCCGGCGAGCGCGAAGTTCCCGGCCTGGCCCGGCTGTTGGGTTCCGGGGTAGTGACCGACGTATCCCTTGTTGAGCACGTACGGCTTGCTCACGCCTTCGGCGACGGGGACGCGCAGGTGCAGCCGGGGGATGGTGAGGACGGCGTACGCCTGGGAGGCGCGGGAACGCCCGGAGACGGTGACGGCGCCGCCCGGCCGCGGCCTCGCGCTGCCGGACGCGCCCGTCGCCGCCGGCCGGGGCGACGCCGACGCGGAGGGCGCAGCACCCGGGGCCGGGCTGTCCCCGCCGCGCGTGCCCCACTCCTTCTCCAGGGCCTCCACCTTCCGCTCGGCTCCCTGCCGGGCCTCCCGGTTGGTCCACCACAGCTGGTGCACGACGAGCAGCATGAGCACGACCCCGGCGGTGACGAGCACCTCGCCTCCGCCCCACAGCCCCCGCCGCCACCTCGCCCGCCTGCGCCGATCACGGTGCCGTACGACTCGCATCCGCACACCCGCCTCCCCAGAAGCCGCCCGCACGATAGGGCGAGGCACGCCAACTCACCAGAGCGGTAGGCCCTCCGACCGCGGAGCCATTGCCTCCCGCCTTCCTCAATGGGTTTGAGAAAGGGATGCCACAACTCTCGACAACCTCGCACACCAGACCCGATGCTTCCTGTTGGCATGCGGGGGGACCAGTCAGCGCCGGTTCGGGAACCGGCGCTGGAGCCGCACGGAGAGGCAGAGACCAAGCCATGATCCGACGCAGAACGCTGCTGGCAGCCGCAGGCGGCGGCCTCCTGGGCAGCGCCCTGGCCACGGGCACCGCCCGGGCCGACGCCACCATTGCCGTCAACCCTTCGGCCGCCTACGGCACTTGGGAGGGCTGGGGCACCTCCCTGGCCTGGTGGGCGAACGTCTTCGGCGCCCGGGACGACTTCGCGGACGCCTTCTTCACCACCAGGACGACGACGTACAACGGCACGTCGCTCCCCGGCCTCGGCCTGAACATCGCCCGCTACAACCTGGGCGCATGCAGCTGGAACAGCGTCGGCGGCCAGTCGATGGCGGCCTCCCCCAACATCCCCTCCTTCAAGCAGATCGAGGGCTACTGGCAGGACTGGAACAACGAGGACCCCACGTCCTCCGCCTGGAAGTGGACGGCCGACGCGACCCAGCGCGCGATGCTGACGAAGGCCACGGCACGAGGGGCCACGACCGAGCTGTTCGCCAACTCGCCGATGTGGTGGATGTGCCTCGACCACAACCCCTCCGGCGCCTCCGACGGCGGCAACAACCTCCAGTCCTGGAACTACCGCCAGCACGCCTCCCACCTGGCCGCGGTAGCCCTCTACGCGAAGCAGAACTGGGGCGTGAACTTCGCGACGGTGGAGGCCTTCAACGAGCCCTCCTCGTCCTGGTGGACGGCGACGGGCACGCAGGAGGGCTGCCACATCGACGCGACGGTCCAGGCAGCAGTACTTCCGTATCTGAGAAGCGAGTTGGACAAGCGAGGCCTGACGAGCACAAAGATCTCGGCATCGGACGAAACAAGCTACGACCTCGCCCGTACGACGTGGAACTCCTTCTCCTCCACGACGAAGGGGTACGTGAACCGGGTCAACGTCCATGGCTACCAGGGTTCGGGCGGCCGCAGGGACCTGCTGTACACGGACGTGGTGACGACGGCCGGCAAGGCCCTGTGGAACTCCGAGACGGGCGACAGCGACGGCACGGGGATGACCCTCGCCAGCAACCTCCTCTACGACTTCCGCTGGCTGCACCCCACGGCCTGGGTGTACTGGCAGGTGATGGACCCCAGCGCGGGCTGGGCGATGATCGCGTACGACGCGAACACACTCCAGCCGGGCGCCGTCCAGACCAAGTACTACGTGATGGCGCAGTTCAGCCGCCACATCCGCCCGGGGATGACGATCCTGGACACGGGAGCGAGCTATGCGGTGGCGGCGCTGGACAAGTCGGCAAAACGCCTGGTGATAGTGGCCGCGAACACCTCCTCCTCCGCCCAGACCCTCACCTTCGACCTGTCGAAGTTCACGACGGTGACGGGCGGCTCGGGCGGCCTGGTCCCCCGCTGGAACACGGTGACGACGGGCGGCTCGGACCTCTACACGTCCCACTCGGACACGCACCTGAGCGGCAAGTCCCTGTCGGTCCCCTTCGCGGCGAAGTCGGTGCAGACGCTCCAGGTGGACGGAGTCACCGTGTAGCGCGGTGGCTCAGGGCATCAGGGCAGCGGAAGGGCGTCCTGGTATCCGTTCACCGGCCGGGCGACCTTCTCGACCGTACGGGCGTCGAGCGCGACCGGCGCGGAGCTGGTGCCCAGCTTCCCGCCGGCATGCCAGGCCCCGGTCACCGTCACCCAGGTGTTGGCGGGCAGTACGGGACCGCCGTAGATCCGCACCTTCACGGACTGGGCGTCCGCCGCACAGCAGTTGAGGATGATTCGCGTCAGATCCCAGCTGCCGTGCGGCCCCCCGAGTGTGACGAACCCGGTCATCCGGATGCTGCGCCCCTTGATGGCCTGCGCCCGGTCCTGCTGCACCCGGCTGGTGAAGCCGGAGAGGGTCATGGGGACGGGCGAGGCGGCGGGCAGCGGATCGAAGTCGCTCTGCTCGGCGACGGCCTTGGGCGGCTGCCGGGAGGCGGTGTAGGCGCCGAGGGCGGGTGGGGCGTAGAAGAGCAGGCTGAGCGCCGGAAGGAGGAGCAGCCAGGCGACGCGGGGCAGGGAGGAGTGATCGTGCCCGCTGTGCCCCTCTTCCTCCTCCTTCTGCTTGTCGAGCACGGCGCTGGCCACGCCCAGCAGGAGCAGCACCACGCCGGAGGCGACGAGCAGGGGCCGCATGCCTTCCTTGACGTACCTCAGGCACAGGTCGGTGAAGAGGGAGACGTGCAGCAGCCCGAGCCCGCAGAGCCCGAGCAGCACCGCCTGAAGGAATCGCTTCACAGCAGCACCCCACCGATCAACGAACTGCACGCGACAGCGACGACAACAGTGGCGGCGGAGAACCGTACGGCGAAGGCCCGCCCGAAGGTCCCCGCCTGAAGGGCGATGAGCTTCAGGTCGACCATGGGCCCCACCACCATGAACACGAGCCGCGCGATGGGCGGGAACCCGGTCAGCGAGGCGGCGAGAAAGGCGTCGGCCTCGGAACACACGGCGAGCAGCACGGCGAGCCCGGCCAGAAAGAGCACGGACAGCCAGGGCGCCCCGGCAAAGGTGTCGAGCACGGACCGGGGAACGGCGACGTTGAAGGTGGCGGCCGCCATGGCCCCGAGCACGAGAAACCCCCCGGCATGCAGGAAGTCGTGCTGGAACCCGAGCCGGAACTCGTTCCACCGGCTGCGCCCGTGTTGGTGCCCGGTATGCCGCGCGGTCGGCCGCAACCACTCCGCCCGCCCGAAGCGCAGCCACAACCACCCCATGACGACGGCGGTGACGAGCGAGGCGACCAACCGGGCCAGCACCATGGCGGGGTTCCCGGGGAACGCGATGGCGGTGGCGGTGAGCACGACGGGATTGATGGCAGGAGCGGACAGCAGGAACGCAAAAGCGGCAGCCGGTGCGACCCCACGCCCGATCAGACTGGAGGCCACCGGCACCGAGGCACACTCGCACCCGGGCAGGACGGCCCCGGCGACACCGGCGACGGGCACGGCGAGCACGGCCCGCCGCGGCAGGATGCGACTGAACACCCGCTCCGGCACGAACGCGTTGATCGCGCCGGACAGGGCCGTACCGAGCAGTAGGAAGGGCAGGGCCTGCACCGTGACGGCCAGACACACGGTCCGCCACGCCTGCACGGCAGGGGCATCCCCCCAGCGCCCGAGGAGAATCACGACCGTACCGGGGACGACGGCGGCTCCCACGAGGAGCAGCGGCCCGTACCGGGGCGACTCGGGCCGCGCATCACTGTGCCCCGCGCCGTCCGCTACGGCACCGGCCGCCGCCTGATCCTCGGCGACCAGGGCGCCCGTCTTCTCCATGCCGACTCCGCTTGTCGATGTCCGCCTCGAAGATAGCGGTCCCGATCGGCCGTCACCCCCATCACCCAAGGGCCGACACTCACTTCCCCACCTCCCCTTTCTCACCTCTTTCCCTCTCCTTTGCGCCTCACGTTTGTCACCGCCCGGCAGTACGGTGTCACCCATGCGCCCCGACACGCCTGCCGAGAACGTCGACCACACCGCCGAAGCGGCACGCCTGGAGCGGACCGCCGGCCTGTATCCCGAGGACGCCGAGGCCCTGCTCCTGCGCGCCGCGGCCCACCTGGAACTGGCCGGCGACCGCCCCGCCGCGACGACGCTCTACGACCGCCTGCTGTCCTCGATCGACGGCCTGGAGAGCCCTGCCCTGGTACGCGCCCTGAAGGCCTCGAACCTCTGGGAGTACGACCACGAGGCAGAGGCAAGGGCGATCATCGACGGAATCCGGACCTCGGCGCCCCGCGACCCGGCGCCCTGGGTGATCGTGGCCGAGGCCCTGGAGTCACACGACGAGCTGGAGGCGGCGGAGCAGACCTTCACGGAGGCGACGAGCCTGCTCCTGACGGATGGGGCAGAACCCCCGTACTCGACCCATCCACTCCTCTTCGGCCGCCACCGCGTCCGCCGCATGCTGGGCCTGGCCCACGACGACTGGGACACCCTGGCGGACACCCTCCACTCCTCGCCGGTCTCCCTGGACGAACTCCACGACCCGAAACGGGTGTGGTCCCTGGGCTCGGACAACCCGGCGGAGCTGGAGGCGGAGATCTCGCGACTGCGGGCGGAGCTGGGCGCGTACCGAGAGGCACTGTCCCGGCCGTTTCCGGTGGCGGTCCTGCACTGGCCGACATCCGAGCTGGAGGAGCTGCTGTCGGCGTATCCGGGGCTGGCCTCCGAGTACCCGTCCCACGGGGAGCACCTGACGACCATAGAGTCCTCGCTGCGCGAGCTGGCCTCTTCTGGGACGCCGAACCTGGGGATCGTGACGGGGACTGTGCCGTCGTACGAGGCGTTTGCTGCGTCGGAAGGGGCGTCGCCGGAGGACGGGACGCTGCTGCCGCAGTATGCGACGACGTTGGCGGCGCGGGGGCGGGCTGTGGTTTGGCCGCCGCAGAGGGGGGCCGATTGCTGGTGTGGTTCGCCCCAGGACTACACCACCTGCCATGGAGCATAGAGACGCCCCCACGGCAGCGAGGCACAAGCCGCCGACCACCCGGCGTGCCACCACTCCGCTGAGGCGCTCCCAGCTCCGGTCAGCCCCTGGCCAACCGAACGGCACCCCACCCTGGGACCCGCTTCCCTCGGGCCGCCCGCTCGCTTCTCCCCTGTGCTGGAGCAGCGGGTCAAGGGTGGCCCGAAGGGCCATCGGGGCCCGGCCGACGCGGGAGCGCCCTTGAGGCGGGCTGCGGAAGCACAACAATGCCGAGAAGCGATCGGCCCTACGTCCTCATAGCACCGGTCAGCCGTACACCTCACAATGCCACCACCGCGCCGGCAGAATGCTTCCCGTGCCAGGTGCCGTCCCATCATCCCCCGCCGTGTCCGCTCGGATGAGCCGACAGAGTTCCCGCGACACGGCTCAAGAGGTCGCGGTGCGCAAACTGCTGCACGCGGCGGGGCTGCGCTACCGAGTGAACTACCCGGTGCCTGGCATGCCACGCCGTACGATCGACATCGCGTTCAGTCGAGCAAAGATCGCAGTATTCCTTGACGGGTGTTTTTGGCACGGTTGCCCCGAGCACGCCACCCACCCAAAGGCAAACGCCGAATGGTGGCGAACAAAGCTGACGAAAAACGTCGCACGCGACCTCGAGACCACACAGCACTTGGAATCACAGGGCTGGACCGTCCTACGATTCTGGGAGCATGAAGTCCCGGATTCGATCGCCGAAGCCATCGCCAAGAAACGGCTCAACCTACAACGAGGAACGCCTAAAATACGGAAGAATCCAGAACAACCTCCTCGCGAATAACATCCCGAACACAAGGCGAGCGATTCAAGATCATCGCCTCATTGGATTACTCACCACAATTGGGGGATTCCTTGCCTGCACCCTTCGTCAAGTCACTCTGCGGCTATCGCGACGGAAGGCCGAATACATCCGACAAGGGCGACACAGGCTCAATCGCTCTGGGTAAGCTCTTCTTTGAGGCCATGGGAATCGCGACAGACGCAGTCCCGCCGGAGGAGAACGACGGCAATAAGACGACGATCGGCACCCTGATGTCCACCCTGACGTCCACCGATCTCCAGGACGCGTTGAAAGACGAGGCGCCGCACCTTACGGTCGAACCGGAGAAAGCATTCCCCGGCTTTGAACAGTTCGCGCACATCAATGCCGCCCGGGAATTGCGCAGGGACATGACGAAGGAAGTCGAGCGAGCCGTCCAAGAACTAGACAAATACTCAGCCCGTTCCGGTCTCGACGAAGAGATACGTAGCAAGTTGAACGAACATCTGAACAACATCCGCAATGAAATTCAGATGGCTGACGAACGCCGTCGGGAACTCCTGAACCTGATGGGTGAGGAGTCACTGCTCAACTTGGACATCACCGTCTCGAGGGAGCTGACCAACACCGTCGAGCACTCCGCACCCCTGCGACACCTTGTTGCTGGACTGTCCTTGAAATGGACACTTCGGACAGACCGAGCCCAGGACTGCAGGAGCCAGGGAGCCAAGATGGCTGCGCTCCGCCGCGGTCGCATGCCGCATTTCGCCGCGGTAACGATGGAACCGAGGCCGGCGATGCTCGCACTCCTCGCGCGGGGGGCCGGCGACGTCGACTGCGTATACCACCTGCACCTGCCCGCCCTCTCCGACGCGCTGGACGAGTACTGCTCGGGAACCAAGCGCAAGCCCCGGCTCGCCATCAGAGACAACTTCAGGCGCATGCGCGATCAGCGACGAATCCGCGACTACGACGAGCTGCGGAGCTACCTGAGCACGCTGTGACGGTCAACACAACCGGCCACTCTGCCACCGCCACCTCGCAGCCCCCTTCCACCTTCTCAACACCAGCACCCACTGATGTTCTCGTCCTCATCGAGAGCAACTGTCAGTCCCTGGGATTAACCTGTCCAGCATGGCTAAGCGCATTTCCATGATCGACCTGTTCGCAGGCTGCGGCGGCATGACCTCCGGCTTTGTCGCCGCAAATGGGTACAAACCGGTCATGGCAGTCGAGTGGGACCTTCACGCCGCGGCGACGTACGCGGCCAACTTCGGCGAGTCCCACATGCGCTGGGGAGACATCCAGGACATCAAAGATGATGAGATCCCAGCGGCTGACGTAATCATCGGCGGGCCGCCCTGCCAGGGCTTCTCAAACTTGGGTACCAGGGATGTGAACGACCCACGCAATAAGCTGTGGAAGGAGTACATCCGCTTCGTCAGGCACGCCCGCCCCAAGGTCTTCGTCATCGAGAACGTCGACCGCTTCCTCAAGTCCTCCGAGTTCTCACTGCTCCAGGCCGAGGTTCGCCACGGCGGCTTGCTCGAGGGATACGAGTTGACCTACGGCCTGCTACTGGCCGCAGACTACGGAGCGCCTCAGCGGCGCAAGCGCACGATCGTGATCGGGTCTCGCATCGGCAAGATCCCTCTCCCCGAGCCAACCCACGGCCAAGGCAATCCCATGGGGCTCAAGAGTTGGCGCACGGTTCACGATGCCTTCAAGGGGAAGCAGCTACTCGACGTGCCGACCGTCAAGGCACTCCCCGACTCGTCCGTTTCGTTCTTCGGTGAGAAAGTGCCGGGAATCTACAAGAGCGAAGACCTGCACATCGGGCGCACTCCTACGGACGTTTCACTGCTCCGGTACGCACACGTTCCGCCAGGAGGAGGACGCTTCGACCTCCCGGAAGAGCTGTTGCCCAACTGCTGGAAGAACAAGCCTTCCGGAACCACGGACGTCATGGGCAGGATGCGATGGGACGAGCCTTCGCTGACCATCCGGACCGAGTTCTACAAGCCTGAGAAGGGGCAGTACCTGCACCCCCAGTGGGAACCCGGCCCAAATGGCTACCGAGTGGATCGCCCCATCACTCATCGAGAAGCCGCACTGCTCCAGACCTTCCCCGACACCTATCTGTGGTGCGGTACCAAGATTCAGATTGCGAAGCAGATCGGCAACGCTGTCCCGGCTGTCCTTGCCGAGGCCATTGCGCGTCAGATCAAGCCGTACATCCTGAGTGCTTAGTAGTCGATGGCGGGTGCCGGATGAGGTGCCTCATCCGCCCTCGCCGTCACGTACGAGATTCCGCCGATCCAAGCCAGCGGCCGTCCGTCCCCTGTATTCGGAGCGGGGACCAGACGTGTCGCTATCCACGTCCCCTTCTCCGGGGTTGGCAGTCCCAGAGCTGCTGCCACACGAGGGCTGTCCTTCTGATGCCCCAGAATGACTACACCCTCCGGGCCGAGTCTGTGTCTCGCGTCCCGCACCCGCTTTGGTGCATCCAGCTGCTTCGCGACGGTCACCACGGCGTTCCTGTCAATGATGCGCCCATGAACGTACTTGAACAGTTGGTCCACTCTGCTCTGCCCCACAGGTACTCGTTCCAATACGTCCCGAGTGGCGGAATCGAGCCCCAACAGCAGATTGCTCTTCAGCTTCCCCTCGCGGCAGAGCCACTTTATGTGACTCCGTCCGGCAAGAGAAATTGAACGCTTCCCGTCCTGATTACCCCCTCTGGTCAGGACGTCTTCCGAAATGCGTATGATACCGACTTTGAAGCTGGACATCCGGTCGTTCGCGGCCATCAGCAGGCAGAGGTGCCCCATCGCCTCACGAGGGATCATCCACTTCCCTTCGAGCGAGAACTTGGCGTCCACCTCCTGATCACAGATCCGATAGTCCATATCGTCTCCGTATGGCAGATTGAAGGCGGCGCGACAAACAATCTCGACCTTCGTGCCGAGATAGGTCTTCTCCGTCTTCTCAAGGGTGTCAACGTCGTACCTTCCGGTCCTCTGCCCGTCGAGCACTTCGTCCATGGCTTGCCTGAACACAGAGGAGAAGCGGCTCTCCAAGTCGGTGTGGCCCTCGAACCAGCGCGTCACACGCTCGACACCGCTGTTCTGAGCCCCATCAACTGCCGATGCGGCCTCTGCAGACGTAAGGCCGCGCGGGTCATCGAACAAGGCGTTGTCATCCATCGACATGGTGCCACCCTAGAACGCAGCCATCGCCTTTCTCCACACTGTGCGGTCACGAATCAGACGCGCGAACCGTCAATCCGTACAGGCTTGTTGGAGAAGCACTCGCACCTGCTGCAGTTCTGAAGCCACCCGCAACCACGTGTACGCGCTCAATCCAGCCCTGGCACGCCGTGCAATCTCGGCCAGGCGCCCCAGCACGTGATGTGCGGCCTCGATACCTGCCATACCGTCGGGAGGCTCAACTTCACTCCACGTGAACCTCGTTGAGGCGAGAACCAGGTCCTCCGTGACAGCAACCGTCAGCAGAAGCTCTCTCTCGGTGGGACTGGTGGCCAAGGACAGCACCTCCACGCCGTCCAAGAACCCGGCCTCCCCCGCAACTCGGCACAGCACCCGCAGCGAATCCGGGTCACGCCAACCGATATTGAAGACGTTGGCCGGATCGGAGTGCCCGCCCGCGCTCCCGGCGTTCATCGCACCGGTCCGGGCGCGGCAGCCTCAAAACGCTCCTGCGCCCTCTCGAGCGTGGTCTCTGGATCCAGGCCATGAGCCTGGATCCAGAGCAAGAGATCTGCAATCAGATCGACAGCTCTCTCGGCGGCTCGGTCAGCGGCCAAACCACCTGCCTCTGCAGGGCAGGCAACGGGTACGCCGTACGAGGTAAGCATCCCGTCAGCGCGCGAGACGCGATGGTCGCGAATGTGCCCGTGCGGGGACGTGAGTGCTGTGGCCAACTCGCACCACGTGACCTTCCCTTCTACACCGAGGCGAACACCCCAACACTCAGACACCGCATCGATGAGCGCGAGACCCCGCCCGCCTTCTGAGTCGGCTTCCGCTCGGCCCAGCGTCGGCAGTTGCCCCATCCCCGGGTCCTGTACCTCCAGATGCAGATTGGTGCCGTTCATGGAGACGGCCAGCGTGGCTGGGACACCTACTCCCACATGCTTGATTACGTTGGTGACCAGTTCACTGACGCAGAGCTGGGCCTGCTCCAGCACACCGAGGAGACCCCAGTGGGTCAGGTGACTTCGCATGATCCGGCGCAAGGCAGGAACCTCTCTCGGTGTCGCCACAAAGGGAACCTCCCACCCCTTCCGACGTAGACAGTTTTGGTGGTTCACGTGCGGCCTCCTTGAATCAGTGGGTGTGTGCGTCGATCCAGCACCACGTAGCGATCAGTGGCTTGTCACCCCGGCGCAGGCCCGCCACTCCCAGGGCAGGAGAAACTCGACAGACATGCGCGATGCACTTCTGGTCGCTGAGCGTGAGCGGCTCAGTGCTCAACGTAGGCCGCTCCAGGTAAATTTGCCATGGGTTTCGGCAAATTAGCTCGATCGTGGTTCATGGCGGGAAGACACGGCAGACTGCGTCTGAGCACGACGGAAGGAACGGCATGCCTCCGAAGGCTGTCCTCACACAGCGACAGAAGCGCCTCGGCCACGAGTTGCGCAGGATGCGCGTGGCTGCAGGCATGTCCGCAGAGCAGGCGGCGAACCTCCTGGGCGTCGACCGCGGAAAGATCTCCAACATGGAGTCCGGGGTCCGGAACATCAGTGAGGAGCGTCTGCGCACCCTGGCTCATCACTGCCATTGCGACGACGAGCAGTACGTGGCCGCACTGGCCGAGATGGCCTCCGCCGGCACCCAGGGCTGGTGGGAGCAGTACCGCGGAGCCCTACCCCAAGGCTTGCTGGACATCGCCGAGTTGGAGTCGCGAGCCGTTCGCATGCGCGCCGCGTGCACGGTCCACGTTCCTGGCCTGCTTCAAACGACCGACTACGCCTTCGCGGTCTTCCGCGCCGTCCTCCCCCATCTCCCGGAGCACGAGGTGGCGATGAGAGCGGCCCATCGCAGCCGCCGCCAAGAGGTACTCGCCGCCGAGGCTGCTCCGACCTTCACCGGCATCCTGCACGAGGCGGCGCTCCGCATGCAGTTCGGCGGGCCTCGGGTCGCCCGTGATCAGCTCGAACATCTCCTTGACCAGTCCGAGCAGCACGGCCTGACGGTCTTGGTCGTCCCCTTTACCCACGGCGCCTTTCCCGGCGCGGGTCAGACCGTCCTGTACGCAGAAGGGCCGACGGAGCAACTCGACACCGTGCAGATCGACAACTCTCACGGCCCGGACTTCCTCTACGGGGAGGACGAGCTGGCCAAGTACCGTACTCACTTGGACCGGATGGAGGATCTGGCGCTGTCCCCCGACGACTCAAGGGACTTCATCCACACCATCGCACGTGAGCTCTAGGAGACGTCATGTCCGAGATCCAGTGGGAAGAGCCGTTCTGCGGAGAAGGCAACTCATGCTTCCGGATAGGTGTCGACGCGACCGGCAACGCATATATAGCGGTGCACGGCGAGGAGGACCGTTTCATCACGGACAGCCGAGACGCCCTGCGGACCATGATCCTCGACATCAAGGCAGGTAAGGCGGATCACTTGCTCCGCTGAGGCCCTCCAGGGGCGACCACCGACCTCAGGAGCACAGCCTCTGCATAGAGTCCGACTGCTACGGTCGCCCCTATGGCGCTCTCGGTATCAGCTCGATCCGTCGACCTGCGGAGCGAACCGGTTGATCAAGTGCTCGATCACGTGGATCGGTCGCTTCAGACTTGTCTGGATCGCAATACGGTGGTGCGTAAGCGCCGCACAGTCGGGGCGCGAACGGATCGCGGCACGTGGGTACGTATCGAACGGCGGACGGTCGACAGCATCGGAGTCCAGGGCTGGAACGGCACGGAGTGCGCCGCTCGCCTGACGGACATCGCGCAGCCCGCATGGCTCGGCTGCATGGTCTGGCAGGACTCGGACGAGCCTGCCATGTGGCGGGCCGACGAGACGGGACTCCTGCCTGGACCCCCGATCGGAACCGCTGTGCTCAGCGAAGCCCCGGTACTGCTGGACAAGTGGTGGCAGGCGCTGAACGCCTCGTTGGACGCCCTGGCCGGCCAGGAGACAAGGCGCATCGCCACGCCTGACACGGTCACGATCACCCAGGCGCTCGTTACCAAGTCGATCCGCAGTGTCTTCCCTGATGGCTTCGATGCGACGGTCGAGCGATGGGTGCCCGCCCACGCGGATCTGAACTGGGCCAATATGACGGCGCCGACGTTCAGCCTCTTCGACTGGGAGGACTGGGGGATCGCACCCCTGGGGCTGGACTCAGCGTCACTGTGGGCAAGCTCCCTTGCGGTCCCGGCTCTGGCCGATCGCGTACGGCGAGAGCGCCGGTGCGACTTCGAGAGCCGGGACGGCAAGCTGATGACGCTGTTCGTGTGCTCGAAGATCCTTGGTCGGGACGCGCATCCCGAGGACCCTCGGCTGAATCCTGCACGCCGGATGGTGGAGCAGGTCATCGAGGAGCTTCAGAGGAGCTGACCGCGCAGCCGGGTTCGCAGGAGGTCCCGGTACTCGTGGATCGCCTGTTCATCGATGTCGCCGGCCAGCGCACTGATCAGTTCGACCAGGTGCGCGGGGTTCATCAGTGCCTACGGCGACGGTGCTGTGCGCGACTCCAAGTGTGAGACGGCCCCGTCATCACTGTTAGTAGCGACGCGTGGCGCGCCTTCCTGGGCGGTGTCCTGGGGCACGGACCTTTGGCGCACTGACGAGGGAGTCTCTACAGCGGTACTCGTTCCGTCGTAGGACACTCCTCGTAGGACAACGGACAGCAAGGAGCAGACGATCGTGAGCGCACAGTACGCGGACGCGCCCGGGCCTGCGGCGCTGCCGTTGAAGACCATCGGCGACATTTCGAGCCGCTCTTCGGTCCGGACACGGCTTTCCGGGCGACCGGGAGTCCTTTGAAGCAGATCTTCAGCGTGCACTGGAGGCATCGTCGGAGACGGACCTCAACGCTGTCGCAGCGGTCATCGTGGACTACCGGGGCAGGATCCGCCTCTACCAGGACCCCGACTTCGACATCGCCGTGCAGGAGGGTATCGACCTCGCGGCCCGGTTGAAGCAGGAGGCACGGAGCCAGTGAGCGGCGTGATCGCGGCCGTGACAGTACGGGCGGCCGACCGGGCGAAGCTCTCGGGGCCGAGCAGGCGTGCTGGAGACTCCTCGGGGCCAATGCCGGGCTCAACGCGCAGCCGAGGCCCCGCATGATGACGTCATGAGCCCTGAGGAAACGCTGAGCCGATAAAGGCGCCCGGCGTCATGTCCGCTTGCGCGCAATCTGCGCCCACCGAGCAGGACGCGCAATCTGCTGCAATCCTCGAGTCCGCCCGTCTCTGCACCCGCATCCTGGATCTCCAACCGAGTAAACGGAGGGCCACATGACGCTCAGGTTCATCGGCACGACCAGCGACGACGGCGACTGTCCCACCCTGTACGACATCGAGGGCACGGACGAGATCCTCGTCCAGGGCGAGCGCGAGACCGACCCCGAGCACCTCGCCCAGCTGCGGGACGTCAAGGAGTCCGAGACTTTCGTCCGCGTACCGCGCAGCCTGCTCACCCGGTACGCACCGAGGAGCAACGCCCCGGAACTCCAGCCGTTCGCCTCAATCTCTCACCTCTTCCGCGACTTCAAGCACACCGCGTGGCGCCTGGAGACGCGCCGCGGCTATGCCTCTGACCGCAACAACCCCAAGTGGTCCCGGTTCCTCGCGGGCGAGGACATTGCCCACGGCGCCGACAACGCCTGGCGGGAGAACGTCCGCGCACAGACGGCCCTGGGCAAGCGGTTCGAGCGCGTCCGCCTGATCGACCAACCGCTCACCCGAGGGCAGGAGTTCCTCCTCGCCAGCGCGCCCAGCAACGTCGCTGCGGGCGAGGACATCCGCAACCTGACGCGCGTCATGGCGGAGGAATTGCGGCTGCCGGACTACGACTTCTGGCTCTTCGACTCCAAGATCCTCGCCCGCTTCGCTTTCGACAACGAAGACACCACCCTGGGCGTATATGTCACCGAGGACCCGGCCGACGTCCTCGCCGCCTGCCAGGCCCGGGACGCCGCCTGGCATCACGCGGTCCGTACCGAAGAATTCGCCAGGCGGGTACGTTCCACCGTGTGAGTACGGACTTCCAGACCGCCAGAGAAGCCCTCGGCGCGCGCCTTCGCGAGCTGCGCGCCGAGGCCGGTCTGGAAGGCAAAGACCTTGCCGCCGAGCTGGGCTGGCAGCCGTCGAAGGTTTCCCGGCTCCAGAACGGCAAGCAGACTCCAGCCCCGGCCGACCTGACCGCCTGGGCACAGGCCTGCGGCCGGCCGGACGTCGAGGCTGAGCTGCAGGGGCTCCGGGCCGGGCTGGAGATGAAGCAGCGGCACCGCTCATGGCGGCGCCAGCTGGCGGGCGGACACCGTGGCCGCCAGGAGATCGCCGTGCGCCAGACCGAGGCCACGAAGATGATCCGAGGGCTTGAGGTGTCGCGCGTCCCGGGGCTGTTCCAGACGCCGGAGTACGCCCGTGTCATCTTTGACGCCAACGCCGAGTTCCGAGGCATCCCGCCCACGACCGAGGCCGCTGTCGAGGCTCGGATGCGCCGCCAAGAGGCGCTGTACGACCCCGAGAAGACGTTTCGGTTCCTGGTGTGCGAGGCCGCCCTGTACCACCGCTCATGCCCCGTGGACGTGATGGCTGAGCAACTGGACAGGTTGTACAACCTGGTGGGCCAGCGCCGGATCGAACTCGGCATCCTTCCGTTCGGCACGCAGTTGCGCCGTACGGCGCCGCATGCTTTCTGGATCTACGACCGCAGACTGGTCATTGTCGAGACGATCAGCGAAGAGCTGTGGCTCACCGGCGAGGACGACATCCAGTTGTACGAGCGGGCCTGGGACTGGCTGGCCGAGGCCGGCGAGTACGGTGCGCCGGCACGTCGCCTGATTGGCCGGGCAAGGGCGTCCTTGGACCTCGGCTAGGCAATCAGCCGCAAGAGCCGTGCCTCCGTGGGCAATCACGCGCAATCGCCGAGCGGAAGCGCAATTGCACTGCATAACGTCCTGGTCATGGCCACAAAGCCCGCCAAGTCCCTCTTGCACGCAGGCCAGGACTGGCTCCTGTCCTGCACCCGAAACCCCGCCAACGTGCAGCGCACGTGGGCCGCCAGCGCTCAGGAGGCCACGAGATGACCACCACTGTCGCCACCACAACGCGCACGGGCCGATCTCTCGTCGCCGACGCGGACTTCGACATGCTCACCGGGTTCTGCGCCGCCGAATACGGCTTGGAGCGCTGCGTCGCCGACCGCGTCATGGACCAGGCCCTCGCTTTGGTCTACGTCATGGGCACGACCGGCTCGGGCGCCACCATGGCCCCCTCTCAGCAGGTCGACCCCGGATGGCACACCCTCATCCTCCACACCGACTGGTACGCCAACTGGTGCCACGAGCAGTTCGGGTACTTCCTGCACCACCAGCCGAACAGCAAGACCCGCACGCGCGGCCTGATGACCGATGTCGTCACCAAGATCCAGGAAGCCGGCTTCGAGGTCGACGCACGACTGTGGGGCACAGCCGCCGAATGCAACGCGCCCGCCTGCTGCGGCGACGGTCCCTGCTGCTGACCCCTCCCGACCGTCCCCTGGATAGGGCGGGCCGACCTCTTGTGCGTTGGCCCGCCCATCCTGCGCCAGAACGGACCCACATCCGTGCCCCTCACGGAACTGACCGCAACCAGCCGCGTGACCGTCTTCCTCCTCGAAGGCCTCACCGTCGCCTACACCACCCAGTCCAGCGACCAGCGTTGCCTGGGCGACATCGGACTCGTCACCATCGCCGGTGAACTCAGCGAGGGCGAGGAGCTGTGGCACCTCGCAAGCGATCTCGGCGGTCGCAGCAACACACAAGAGCAGGCCCGATGGATCCTCACTCAGGCCAGCCGCGCCCGCATGGTGAAGTCCGGCGACCATCCGAACGCGACGTGGACGGCGCACATCCGCCGACGCGTCGCACTCGATGCGCTCTTCGCGAACCACAAGGTACTGCTGACCGGCCGGATCAAGCCAATGGGGCCAGAAGGGATGAGCCCTCGCACATCAACGGCTCTTTCTCTGGCTATGCGCGCCGCTCAGCTCCGAAGCTCCGCGTCTGACGTAAACGTGGAGCTGCGTCGGCATCAAGAAGATGCGCACACGTTGTGAGCGAGGAAACGAACGCAAACCTCTTTGCCGACCGCCCCTTGATGACCGTACGGGTCTCTCATGACTCAGGGCAGACCTGGGGGCCCGAGCTGGCCGTGCTCAACTCCGATGGCCTCGCTCCGCTGGTCACCTCGGAATGGCCCCCGTGCCAGTGTCCCCGCTGCGCGGGACGTGCAAGCTGCTCGAACCGCTGAAGGTTTCTGAACCGTTCGAAGCCTGAACTCACCTTCCTTATCCGTGTAGTTACCGAAGGAGATTGACCATGCCCGAAGCTGGCCCTGAGCCTGTATACCTGGACGGCAACGAGTGGAATGCGTACTTCGACGAATTCAAGCACTCCGCGTTTCGGCTCGAAGTACATCAGACGTACACGCTGCCTGATGAGGCTGAGACCTTCCGTTCTTTCTTGGCCGGAGAGCCGATGCCGGACGGCTTCAACGAGCGCTGGCATCAGACCATCCGCAGCAACACGGAGGCAGGGCGGACCATGATCCGCGCCAAGATCGTTCGTCGGCCGATCACGCCATACAGCCGGTTTCTTTTCGGGTGGGGCATCGCTGGAAATGTCGCAGTCGGGGAGGACTACCGCATCCTTGATCTGACCGACCAGCCGAATCCCGGACTACCCGAACAGGACTTCTGGATGTTCGACGAGACGACCGTCGTCCACCTCAACTACCGGCCCGACGGCACACAGATCAATCGTGAGTTGATTCGAGAGCCGAACATCGACAAGTATCTCGCGTGGCGGGATCTCGCCCTGGAGAGTGCCATTCCGTTCCACGCCTATCAAATGTGAGACAGGCAGGAGCGATTCTGAAGCGCCCGGTGACCTGTGAGTGGCGCGGCTTTCCGAGGTGCGGCCGGTCGTATGGGCTGACTAGTCCATCAGTGCGTACGCATGCGCATGCGTACCGGGGACATGGGAAGTCATGCCGGGAAGCGATCGGAGGCAGTCATGACAGGTTTTCTCGACCGGGCCAAGGAACAGGCTCAGAGTGCCCTGAACCAGGGCAAGCAGAAGGTGGACGAGCTCCAGCAGCAGCGCGCCGGCAATGATCTGCTGAAGCAGCTCGGTGCGGCGTACTACGCCGAGCAGCGTGGCAGTGGGTCGGGGCAGGCCACTCAGGAGGCCCTCTCCGCTTTGGAGGCCCACATCGCCGCTCATGGGGACGGATTCCTGCGCGGGGCTTGAGCCCGCGGGACCTCGCCCGTGGTCACGCGGTCCGGCACGCGGCGAGGTGCCGCGTGCCGGACCAGCAGGCAATTCCTAGTCGTTGACGCAGGTGTTGCCGAACGTGGGGTTGAGAAGCCCGACGATATCGATGGAGCTGCCACACACGTTGACCGGCACGTGTACGGGCACCTGAATCACGTTGCCGCTCACGACTCCGGGAGAGTTCGCAGCAATGCCGTCGGCCCCGGCATGGGCGGCTGCGGCGCCTGTGCATCCGAGGACAGCGGTAACAGCGAGAGCAGCGGCAGCCAGGGTGATACGTCCACGCATGGTGTTCTCCTTCATGTGGAGGGCAATCGCTCGATAGCTCTCCCGGCGTTCGACAGGAAAACGCCGATTCAGGAGCAGTCCGGAGAAACCACTCGTTCAGTTGGAAGTGCCGCCAACTCGGCTATGTACAGGGCCTAGACATCGCCTGTCTGGATCGTGCTCCATAGTTCCGCCATCTCCTCCGCCACCCCTGGCGCCGACAGCAGCAACGGCTCGTCGTACGCCGGAAGCTGCGGGAGGGCCACCGCTCCCGCCTCCCTCGCGATCAGGTACGCAGGCAGGCCGTCCACCGCGTGGAATTCACCGATGGCTGCGACGGTGGCTCGGCCTGCCGCTACCTGGGCCAGGGAGAGTGCCGTCGAGCCCATCACCCTTGCCGTGCAATGGCGGTTCGACAGAGCCGCCAAGAGCAGGTCCAGGCCCGGCCAGTGGGCGTGGGCTGCCCATTCCGTCAGGAAGACGTGGCCGGTGAGGGTGGTGTGGGTGGCCGCGTGGATCGGGGTGCCGTTCAGATGGGCGCCTCTTCCTCGGATTGCCGTAAAGGTCTCGTCCCGCCAGGGGTCTGCCACCAAGCCGAGCAGAGGTGTGCCGTCGGGGGCCGCCAGGCCCAGGGAGAAGGAGCACCAGCCGATGCCGTGGGCGTAGTTCGTGGTGCCGTCCACCGGGTCCACGACCCAGTAGGGGGCGTTGGGGGTGGCCGGCTCGTGGGTGCCGTACTCCTCGCCCTCGATGCCGTGGGTCGGGAAGGCCGCTCGCAGGACCGAGCGGACGTGTGCCTCGATCGTCTCGTCCGTCTGCGTGACGATGTCTGCCGGGCTTGCCTTCTCTCGTACCTCGCCGCCACGCGGGCGGCGGATCGCCTCCGACGCCCAGGCGGCCAGGTCGGTCGCGACCCTCAGGGCTCGGTCGAGGTCCGGGTCCGGGCCGTCGTCGTTCAGGTCCTGATCGGGATCCGGGTCACGGTCGTTCACAGGGCTTCACCGCCGGTCTGGTCGGGGACGGTCCTGAGGTCGGTGGTTCGGTGGTTCGGTGGTTCGGAGGTGTCGAAACTACTCGCCCTCAGGCCGTACGGCCTTCTCCAGGAGCGTGAACGACTTGGGTGTGCCGCCCGGCTGCGGCTTGGCCGGCTTGTGGCCGGTGATCTGGTAGCCGGCGTTCAGGTAGTACGTGTTCAGGCGTGCGTTGTCGGCCAGGCAGTCCAGGCGTGCCAGCGTCCGGCCTGCCGCGGCCACGCGGCGCTCCGCGGCTCGCAGGAGCAGTCGGCCCGTTCCGGGCGGGGCACTGCTGCGGTTCACCATGAGGCGGTGGATGTATCCGGCGAACGGCTGCTGCGGTCCCCAGGCGTCCTCGTCCTGCCACCACAGCTCCCAGGCCCCGGCCAGGTGGCCGTCGGCCTCCGCGAGCCAGACCTCTCCGCTCTGCATGATCCGGCGGAAGTGGTCCTCGTCCAGCTCGCCCGGCTGCCACTGGCCGGTGATGCCCTGCGCCAGCATCCAGCGGGCGGCGTCGTCCCGCAGGTGAACGAGAGAGGCAACGTCGGCGTCGTCGGCGAGGCGGAAGCGTATGTCGTTCACGACGCGATCTTCGCATGGGGTGCGAGTGGTGGGCCGTGGGTGATGGTGGGGGTGATCGGGCCCGCGGGTTAGGCTCTCGGCGGATCCTGGAGTGGGGCGCGGAAACGGGGGTTGCCGTATGAGTGGAAACGTCACTGCTGTGAGCAGCAACGGGGAGTACTCCTTCACCAAGCCGAACCGGGAGAGCATCACTCTGCTCGCCGGGCTCGGGGTCGAAGGGGACGTGCATGCCGGGGTGACCGTCAAGCATCGGTCCCGGGTTGCCCAGGATCCGACTCAGCCCAACCTGCGGCAGGTGCACCTCATACATGAGGAGCTCTTCGAGGACGTTGCGGGGAGTGGGTTTCGGGTGGGGGCCGGGGAGCTCGGCGAGAACATCACCACCCGGGGGATCGATCTGCTGGGGCTGCCCACCGGGACCCTGTTGCGGATCGGGGACGAGGCCGTCGTCGAGGTGACCGGGCTGCGTAATCCCTGTGCCCAGATCGACAACTTCCAGCGCGGGCTGCTGAAGGAGGTCGTGGGGCGGGGTGAGGACGGACGCGTCGTGTACAGGGCCGGTGTCATGGGGGTCGTGCGGGTGGGGGGCGTTGTGCGGCCCGGTGATCTCGTTGCCGTAGAACTGCCTCAAGGGCCGCATCGGGCTCTTGAGCGGGTCTGAGCGGGACGCTGCGGGTTAGCCTCGGCGCGGACAAAGGCACAGCAAGCAGAAGCAAACAGAACAGACTCAGGCACACGAGGAGGCAGTCATGGCCAGGGTTCCCAGCGCGGTCGTCGCCGCGACCGGGCTCGTCGGCGGATACGGCGTCGCCCGCTGGACCAAGAAGCGGCAGCTCGGCGGGGCCGTCCTGGCCGTCGCGGGGGCCACCGCCGCGCAGCAGTGGCGCAGGCAGGCGGGCGGGAAGGCCGCCGGTGCGCTGACCGTCGCGTACGTCGCCGCGTTCGCCGGGTCCCACCCGCTGGCCAAGAAGGTCGGCGCCTGGCCGTCCGTCCTCGGCGTCGCGGGCGCCGTGGCCCTGGCCTCCTGGGCCGTCGCCGACCGACGGGGCTGAGCCGGCAAGAACGCTACGACGCCCCGCCCGACCCCTCCCCCGCCGACCGGAACGACCGCCGATACGCCTGCGGGCTCGTCCCCACCACGCGGCGGAAGCGTTCCCGGAAGGCCGTCGGTGAGCCGAAGCCCGCCTGTACGGCGATCCGCTCCACGGGGTACGGCGTCGTCTCCAGCAGGTACTGCGCCCGCCGCACCCGCGCCCGGTGCAGCCACTGCAGCGGTGTCGTACCGGTCTGCTCGCGGAAACGGCGGTTGAGGGTGCGGCTGCTCATGCGGGCCTGTGCCGCGATCTCGTCCAGGGTGAGGTCGCGGTCGCAGTGGTCCTCCAGCCAGGCCAGGAGGGGCTCCAGGGTGGCGCCGGCAGGCACCGGGGGCAGGTCGTGGACGATGAACTGGGCCTGGCCGCCCTCCCGTTCCAGCGGCATCACGGACATCCGGGCCGCGTGCGCGGCGACCGCCGAGCCGTGGTCCTTGCGGATCATGTGCAGGCACATGTCCATGGCCGCGGCGGCGCCCGCCGAGGTGAGGAACTGGCCGTTGTCGACGTAGAGGACGTTCGGGTCGACCGTGATCTTCGGATGCATCGCCGCGAGGTCCGCGGCCGCGAACCAGTGCGTCGTCGCCCGCCATCCGTCCAGCAGGCCGGTGGCTGCGAAGACGAACGCGCCCACGCAGATCGACGCGATGCGCGTACCGTTCGCCGCCGCCGCGCGCACCGCCTCCGCGACGCCCGGCGGCAACGGCACGGTCGGGTCGGCGACGCCCGGCAGGATGATCGTGTCCGCCTCCGCCAGCACCTCCAGGCCGTACGGCGCCCGCACCGCGAAGACACCCGCACCGGCGCTCACCTCCCCGGCCGGGGAGCAGACCCGCACCCGGTAGGCGGGGCGGCCGTCGGGCAGCCGGGCCCAGCCGAAGGTGTCGATCGGGACGGAGAGGTCGAACGGGATGACCTGGTCCAGCGCCAGAACGGCCACGGTGTGCATGGCGAGAACGTAGCAGTGCGACGGATTGTCGCCAGCCCGACGGCCGGCCCCTCAGCCCGCCAGGCAGGCCCGGAACTCGCCCGCCCCGACCAGAGGCGCACCCGCACCCTGGCGCCTATGGCGCCGATGACGCTGGCCGGAATCCGTCGGTGCCTGGCAATCCCGCCACTTCTCCAAGATCCGCCGACCGCCTAACGTCCCCCCGTGACCAAGTTCCTCCTCGCCGTCCACGTCCTCGCCGCGATCGTCGCCATCGGGCCCGTCACCGTCGCCGCCAGCATGTTCCCGCCCGCCGCCCGCCGGGCCCTGGCCGCTCCGGACGACGCCCGGGCCGCTCAGACGCTGCACCTGCTGCACCGGATCTGCCAGGTCTACGCCGTCGTCGGCGTCGTCGTCCCGGCCTTCGGGTTCGCCACCGCGAGCAACATGGGTGTGCTCGGCAGCGCCTGGCTGGTCGTGTCCATCGCGCTCACGGCCCTGGCCGCCCTCGTGCTCGCCGCACTGGTGCTGCCCGCCCAGACCGCGATCGTGGAGGGCGGCGGTACGCGCGAGAAGACCGTACGACTGGCCATGTTCACCGGGGCGTTCAACCTGCTGTGGGCGGCCGTGACGATCCTGATGATCGTGCGGCCGGGGTCGACCACCGGAGCCTGAGTTTCTGTTATCGGCGGGCGCTCGCGTGCGTCTCCGGGGCATGCACGTGACCTCTCAGACCCTCAGCCGCCGCAGCCTCATCAAGGCCGCGGGCATCGCGACCACGGCAACGGCCCTCGGTACGAGTACGACACCGGCCGCCGCCGACACCGCCTTCGCGCACCCCGGCCTGCTGCACACCCGTACCGACCTCGCCCGCATGGCGGCCAAGGTGAAGGCGGGCGCCGCGCCCTGGAGCGCCGGGTACGCGAAGCTCACCGCCAACCGGCACGCGCAGAGCAGCTGGCGGGCCAACCCGCAGACGACCGTGTACCGGGGCGCGGGCATCCCGCAGAACTACCAGATCCTCTACAACGACCTGCACGCCGCCTACCAGAACGCCCTCCGCCACCACGTCGGCGGGGAGCAGGCGTACGCCGACACGGCCGTAGCCATCCTCAACGCCTGGTCGCACAAGCTCACCTCCCTCGCCGGCTCCGCCGACCGGTTCCTCGCGGCGGGCCTGTACGGCTACCAGTTCGCCAACGCCGCCGAACTCGTCCGCGACCACCCCGACTTCGACCTGCCCGCCGCCAAGAAGCTGCTCACAGACGTCTTCTCCGCGCCCAGCGAGTCCTTCCTCACCCGGCACAACGGCGCCGTCATCACCAACTACTGGCCCAACTGGGACCTGTGCGCCCTCGCCTGCGTCCTGGCCACCGGCATCTTCTGCGACGACCGCGGCCGGGTCGACCAGGCCGTCGCGTACTTCAAGCAGGGCTCCGGCCTCGGCTCGGTCCGCCACGCCATCCCGGTCGTGCACGACGACGGACTCGCCGAGTGGCTGGAGGCCGGCCGCGACCAGGGGCACGCCCTGCTCGGCGTGGGCCTCATGGGCACCATCTGCGAGATGGCCTGGAACCAGGGCATCGACCTCTACGGCTACGACGACAGCCGCTTCCTCAAGGGCGCCCAGTACGTGGCCAAGTGGAGCCTCGGGGAGTCCGTGCCGTACACGGCGAACACCCGCAGGAAGGGCGCGATCGGCGGCTGGTCCGGCAGCGAGACGGCCACCGCCGCCGCGGCCGCCGACCCGGCCATGCCCCGCCCGATCTGGGCGATGATCGCCAACCACTACACCAAGCGGCGCAGCCTGTCCGCCTCCTACCTCACCCGCATCGCCGCCAAGGCCGCGCCCGAGGGCGGCGGCGGCGACTACGGCCCCAACAGCGGCGGCTACGACCAGCTCGGCTTCGGGACGCTGACCTTCACCCGCGACCGCAGCGCCCAGTCCCGGGCCTCGGACTCCCCCAGTCCCGCGGCCCCGGCCGCCGGCTCCGGACCGCGTCCGCAGACGGCCTCCCCGTCCCCGTCCTCCGGCAAATCCACGGACCTCGCCGCGACCGGCACCGCCGACGTCGTCGGCTGGACGGCCGCGGCGGGCGTCACCGCCGTGGCCGGAGGGCTGCTGCTGCTCCGGCGGCGGGGGCGGAACCGGCCCTCGGCTCAGTGACGGCAGCCCCTACAGCTCCGCCTGCCCCGCCCCCTTCAGCGCGCCCAGGTCGAACACCTCGCCCATCTTGGCGAAGCCCAGGTCGCTGGGGTGCAGATGGTCGCCGGAGTCGTACTCGGGGCGCAGGCGGCGGGGGTCGTAGGGGTCCTTGAGGGCCTTGTCGAAGTCGACGACGGCGTCGTACACCCGCCCGGCCCGGATCTGGGCGTTGACCTCCCGGCGCACCGCCTCCCGGGCCGGGGTCCAGCCGCGGTGGCCCCTGAAGGGCATGAGGGTGGCGCCGACGACCTTCAGGCCGCGGGCGTGGGCCTGGCGGACCAGGGTGCGCAGACCGTCGGCGATCCGGTTCGGGTCGGCGAGGTTCGGGTTGCGCAGGATGTCGTTGATGCCGAGGTCGATGACGACGACCTTGACGTTGGTCCGGGAGAGCACGTCGCGGCCGAAGCGGCCGACGCCGCTCTGGTTCTCGGCCGGGCGGCCGAGGCCGTCGGCGAGGACCTGGTTGCCGCTGATGCCCTCGTTGACGATGCCGTAGCGGGGCAGGGCGTCGCCGCTCTCGACGGCGGTGCGCAGGCGGCCGGCGAGGATGTCGGGCCAGCGGTGGTTGGCGCCGACGGTGGAGGTGATGCCGTCGGTGATGGAGTCACCGAAGACGACGACGGTGCCGGTGGCCTCGTTGCTCAGGACGTCGAGGGCCGTCAGATAGCGCCAGTACGGGGTCTGTTCGGTGTACGGGGTGCCGGTCGCGTCCTCGGTGCGGTCGCCCTGGGCGACGTAGGACACCTGCCGGGCGTGCGGGTGGTAGGTGACCGGGCCGGACGGGGTGGGCGAGTAGGTGGTGACCAGGACGTCCGTGTCGTGCGGGATGGTGAGGTGCACGGCGTCGCTGAGTATGTGGCCGCCGGCCGGGATGACGACGCTGGTGCTGCCGTTGAAGCTGAGGCGCCGCATCGTTTCTGCGTCGGCCGCGGCGGTGCCGTCACCGGTCGACAGCGCAAGGGAGGCGTGCGTGATGGTCAGCGGGGACTGGCCGTAGAGGTTGGACAGCGTGATACGGGCACTCGTACCGCCCGTGCTCGCGTGCACGATGTTGCGCACGGAGCGGCCCGCCATGCCACCGGTCTCGGTGCCCGGCTCGCCGCCCACCGGCGCCGTGGACCAGGCGCCGACCCAGCTGCCGGTCGAGGCGGGAGCGACGGAGGAGCCGTGGTGCGGACGGTCGCCGGCGGCGCTGGTGCGGAGGGTGCCGTCATCGGCCGCCACCGTGACGTAGATGGCGGCGGACACAGCCACGACCAGCGCGACGAGCGCACTCAGGACGGCACTGTGCCTTGCGGGGGACACCCCCGCACCCCCGTCATGACGCTTGGTCATGCTGGTGTTGTTCTCCTCGGGAGATGGGAGCCCGAGGCTCCGATCAGATGAGCCCATGATGCGTCATGGACTCGGGAGACCTGACAGGGCCCTGCCCAAACCCCCGTCCGAACAGACGCCGGGAACTCTTGTTCCGTTCCGGGAGTCGGTCAGGAAGGGACAATTGTGTGCGGGATCACCGACCAGGTGGAGCTGAACGGGTGGAGCTGATGGAACGTACGGAGACCGAAACACCGAGCCGGACGACGTCGTACCGGACCATGACCGCCTTCACCCCGGCCGACGAGGAGCGCCGGCGCGGGGTACGCCGGATGAAGCTCACGGCGACCGGACTGCTGCTCTTCGTGGCCCTCGTCTACGTCCTGGCCAAGTGGGGCTCGCACGAGGGCGCGGGCCCCTGGGCCGGATACGTGGCCGCCGCCGCCGAAGCCGGCATGGTCGGCGCACTGGCCGACTGGTTCGCGGTCACCGCACTCTTCCGGCACCCGCTCGGCCTGCCCATCCCCCACACCGCAATCATCCCGACCAAGAAGGACCAGCTCGGCATCTCGCTCGGCGAGTTCGTCGGCGAGAACTTCCTCTCCCAGGACGTCGTACGACAGCGGCTGCGCGCCGTCGGCATCGGCAGCCGGCTCGGCACCTGGCTCGCCGAGCCCGAACACGCCGACCGCGTCACGGCAGAGCTGGCCACCGCACTCCGAGGCGCCCTGACCGTGCTGCGCGACTCCGACGTCCAAGCAGTCGTCGGAGAAGCGATCACCCGGCGGGCCAACGCACAGGAGATCGCACCCGGCATCGGCAAGATGCTGGAGAAGATCGTCGCGGACGGCGGGCACAGACGCGTGGTCGACCTGGTGGTGACCCGCGCCCACGACTGGCTGATACTGCACCGCAACGACGTGATGGTCGCCGTGGAGGGCGGCGCACCCGGCTGGACCCCACGATTCGTGGACAAGAAGGTCGGCGAACGCGTCTACAAGGAACTGCTGCGCTTCGTCACCGAGATGCGCGACATGCCCTCCCACCCCGCACGCGGCGCCCTCGACCGCTTCCTCACCGACTTCGCCTCCGACCTCCAGTCCGACACCGACACCCGGGCACGCGTGGAACGCCTCAAGGGCGAGGTGCTCGGCCGCGGCGAGGTACAGGACCTGATCGCGTCCGCCTGGACGGCCGTACGATCCATGATCGTCGCGGCGGCCGAGGACGAGCGCAGCGAGCTGCGGCTGCGGGTGCGGGCCGCCCTCCTCTCCCTCGGCACCCGGATGGCGAGCGAACCGAAGGTGCAGGACAAGGTCGACAGCTGGGTCGAGGGCGCGGCCGTGCACATCGTGACCACCTACCGCAAGGAGATCACCTCCCTGATCACCGACACCGTGGCCGGCTGGGACGCCGAGCACACCACCCGCAAGATCGAGGCGCACATCGGCCGCGACCTGCAGTTCATCCGCATCAACGGCACGGTGGTGGGCTCACTGGCGGGGCTGCTGATCTACGTGGTGTCGCGCGGGCTCGGGGCCTGACCGGCCCACTCCGGCGGCAGGGGTGGCGCCAGGGATACTGACCCCCATGACCCGCTTGATCCTCGCCACCCGCAACGCCGGAAAGATCACCGAGCTGAGGGCCATCCTCGCCAAGGCCGGACTCCCCCACGAACTCGTCGGCGCGGACGCCTACCCCGACGTCCCCGACGTCAAGGAAACCGGCGTCACCTTCGCCGAGAACGCCCTGCTGAAGGCCCACGCCCTGGCCCAGGCCACCGGCCTGCCCGCCGTCGCCGACGACTCCGGCCTCTGCGTCGACGTCCTCAACGGCGCCCCCGGCATCTTCTCCGCCCGCTGGGCAGGCCGCCACGGCGACGACAAGGCCAACCTGGAACTGCTTCTGGCCCAGCTGTCCGACATCGCCGAGCAGCACCGGGGGGCGCACTTCGCTTGTGCGGCGGCGCTGGCGTTGCCGGATGGGAGGGAGCGGGTGGTCGAGGGGCAGCTGAGGGGTGTGCTGCGGCATGCGCCGGTGGGCACGAACGGGTTCGGGTACGACCCGATCCTTCAGCCGGAGGGCGAGACGCGGACTTGTGCCGAGCTGAGCGCTGAGGAGAAGAACGCGATCAGCCATCGGGGGGAGGCGTTTCGGGCGTTGGTACCGGTGGTGCGGGAGTTGCTGGGCTGAGGACGCAAAAACGGCCTGCGAGTCGCACCTTCGATTCGCAGGCCGTTCATGTGCGGCGGAAGGGATTCGAACCCTCAAGCCCGATCAAGGGCCACAGATCCTAAGTCTGCTGCGTCGCCGTTGCGCCACCGCCGCTAGCCGCCTGCCATCGTACCGGGAGTCGCTGGCCGCCTTCTGCCTCCCCTGCACCAGGTGCTGGTGATCGCGTGGCAGTTGGGGCACAGCAGCCGAAGATTCTCCCGGCGGTTGTCGCGCCAGTCCCCGTTGATGTGGTCGATCTCGAGCGTCATGGGCTTCCCAAGCCACTCGGCGCCAACACCACACCTGGTGCACTGCTCGGGCACGCCGACTTCGAACAGCGCGCGCCGCAGGCGTTTCGTTGCGATGCGGTGTCCGCCGTCGTGCCGTACCAGCACGTCCTCCGGCCGCTTGGCATTCCCACCCGGCTTCCCTCGCTGATGTGCCTGGCCCAAGAAGTGGGCAGTGACCAGGTCGTCGGCGGCGATCCACTTGTGCACCCTCGCGCGTTGTGCGCCGTTGTTGGCAAGACCCAGGCGCCGAAGCACTTCTGCAACGGAGTTCGACTCGCTGACAGCCGCCCGCAGCTCATCCTGCGTGGGCCGTGCCTTCCTGCCGCTGGGTGGAAAGTGAGAAATGTTGATCGCGAAGTGCGCGAATCGCTTCACGAGGTAACTGCGGAGGTAGCTATACGGCCGGGCACCGAAGAAGGCGATGACCTCGTCGAGGCTGGAGCACTGCTCGGCCGCCTGCGTCAACCGCTCACGGGAGTACTCCATGCGGCTGCTCATACGGCGCCAGCCCGAGCACGCCCCTTGCCACGCCCCCGATAACTGTCCGTCGTCGAGTGACAGTTAGGGCAGAGGAACCGCAGATTCTCGATGCGGTTGTCCCGCCAGTTGCCGTCGATGTGGTCGACCTCCAGCGGGAGCGGCTCGCCAAGCCAGACCGGTTCGATGCCGCAAAGGGCGCAGCGCTCCTCCACGCCCACCTCACTCATCGCCCTCTTGAGCCGTTGGCTCGGGATTCGCAGGGCGTGCGCCGACGCGTCCTCCACAAGGATGTCCGCTGCCGTTCGGCGCCGCTGGTTGAACCTCATGCGCTCGGTTCGGACCACCGACGTGAAGTGCGAGGTATCGATGCCATACGCCTTGATCTTGCGGCCGATGTGCGTGTGATGCCCGCCAACGACCTCCAGCCCGAGACGGCGCAGCACTTCGTTCAAGCTGATCGAAGCGGCCACCGCCTGCTCAAGGACCTCCCGCGTCCACTTCACCCCCTCCCTCTCGAAGTGCGACACATCCACACCCAACTTCTTCATCCGCTCGAACACGTACCGCCGCGCCGAACTCCCCGGATCCACCCCCAACCTCTCCAACGCCTCCGACAAATTCCGCGCCCCCCGAGCCGCCTCCTCCAGCCGCTCCTTGGTGTACGCACTGGCCCCCATCGAGCCCCCTCCGTTCCGGGCGTGCGTTCGCCGCCCGTACGGAGTAACGAACCGGTTATCGGACAGTCACGCCTGAAATGCGAAGCGGCCCGCACCAGGTCACCCTGGTGCGGGCCGCCAACGGCAGAAGCAGAAAGGGAGCCTCAGATCCCCAGGTCCTTGATGATCTTTGCTACGTGGCCCGTGGCGCGGACGTTGTACAGGGCCCGTTCGACCTTGCCCTCCTCGTCCACGATCACCGTGGAGCGGATGACGCCCATGTATGTCTTGCCGTAGTTCTTCTTCTCGCCGAAGGCGCCGTAAGCGTCGAGGACCTTCTTGTCGGGGTCGGCGAGGAGGGTGACCTTCAGGGACTCCGCCTCGCGGAACTTCGCCAGCTTCTCCGGCTTGTCGGGGGAGATGCCGATGACGTCGTAGCCGGCGCCGGCCAGGAGGGAGAGGTTGTCCGTGAAGTCGCAGGCCTGCTTGGTGCAGCCGGGGGTCAGGGCAGCCGGGTAGAAGTAGACGATGACCTTGCGGCCCTTGTGGGAGGAAAGGGACACCTCGTTACCGTCGGCATCCGGGAGGGTGAAGGCGGGGGCCACGTCCCCCGGCTGGAGTCGCTCGCTCATCGGGCCAGCGTAACCGGGGGGCCTTGCCGCGCGGTGCGGCCCGGAGCTGACAAACTGTCCGGAACAGCATCAGGAGACTTCGGAGGCCGTACGGTGGCGGACACGTCGGACACCAGAACCCCGGCGCAGATCGAGGCGGACATCAAGCGCCGCCGTGATGTGCTGGCCGAGACGCTGGACGAGATCGGGGTGCGGGTGCATCCGAAGACGATCGTCGGGGATGCGAAGGCCAAGGTCGCCGCCCATGTCGATCACACGGTCGGGCGGGCCTATGTCCAGGTCAACCGGGTGGTGAGTGAGGTTCGGGCGCAGTTCGTCGACGAGGAGGGCGGGCTGCGGATGGAGCGGGTCGTGCCGGTCGCGCTGCTCGCCGTCGGTGTCGTCGGGCTGTTCGCGGTGGGTGGCCGGCGGCGTAAGGGCTGACCCGGGGGCGTACGGGCCGGGCGAAGACAGGTAGGTTCGAGGCGTGAGCGCCAACAGAAATGTGCACAGCACCCCCCATCACGACAAGCTCCCCATCCGGATGCTGCACGACCGGGTTCTGGTCAAGCAGGAGACCGGCGAGGGCGAGCGGCGGTCGGGGGGCGGCATTCTGATTCCCGCCACCGCGGCGGTCGGGCGGCGGCTGGCCTGGGCCGAGGTCGTCGCGGTCGGCCAGAACGTGCGGACGGTGGAGCCCGGCGACCGTGTCCTGTTCGACCCGGAGGACCGGGCCGAGGTCGAGGTGCGGGGTGTGGCGTACGTGCTCATGCGCGAGCGGGATCTGCATGCCGTGGCCGCGGACCGTTTCGAGGGGTCGGAGGACTCCACGGGCCTGTATCTCTGAAATCGGCGATCTCTGATCGGCGATCTCCGGATCGATGGCGAAGAGGGCTGGTGACCGTTGTCACCGGCCCTCTTTGTCGTTCGTTTGCTATGTTCGAAAGTGAGCCCGACGAGACGCGCCGTACCGGGTCAAAGGCAAAGACGACGCACCCCGTACGCATGAAGTCTCGGAGGTGCTCGTCATGGCCTGGGTTCTGCTCGTCGTCGCCGGCCTGCTGGAAGTGGGCTGGTCGATCGGGATGAAGTACACCGACGGGTTCAGTCGGCTCGTGCCCAGTGTGTTCACCGGTGCCGGGATCGTCGCCAGCATGGTCCTGCTGTCGTACGCCGCGAAGTCCCTGCCGATCGGTACCGCCTACGGCGTGTGGGTGGGCATCGGGGCGGCCGGTGCGGCGGTGCTCGGCATGGTGGTGCTGGGTGAGCCGGTCACCGCCGCCCGGATCTTCTTCGTCTGTCTGCTCCTGGTCGCCGTGGTGGGGCTGAAGGCGACCTCGGGTCACTGACGGCACTTCGTTCCGACGAACAGTTTCACCGTTCCCGTGGGCACTGCTGCTGCGCCCTTTTCGGGTTGCTGATCGCAGACGCTCAGCCCGGCGAGCTTGCTCGCATTCACTTCACGGGTTTCGTTCGTGGCATCGTAGAAATGGATGCGCGCGGGCTGGTATCCGGAGTACAGAATTTCACGCTTGGCGTCCTCGGCACGCTTGCCCGCAACATCGGGAATCCTGGACGTTGCCCCCTTGCCGCCGATGCTGCGCGGGCACCGAGTGGAGCTCTGGACGACGTAGAACTTCACGGCCTGCATCTCGGGAACTGACTGCTGGAAACAAATCGTGTAGCGGTCCGCGGATTCAACATCGATGTAACGGCGCTGGTCTGTCGCGTCAACCGGCGAGACACCCAGACTGGCGTTGACTGCGCCGTCGATGCCTTGCTTCAGCGTTTTACCGACAGCCGACTCCATTTTAGGAAGCCGCCTGTGGCTCTCCTTTTTCGCACCCGTATTGCAAGCAGCCAGCAGGAAGGACATCGTGATCACGCCCCCCAGCCGTGCGAGATGCCTTGCCTTCATTGCGCCTCTCCCTCAGTGGTCGGATACAGAAAGGTGCAGGGGCCTGAGATCATTACTCAGGCCCCTGCTGTCAAAACGCGGTACCGCGATGAGGTGATGGCGAGTTACGAGGTCGAGACGGTCGAGGTGCTGAGGCAGGGCCAGATCAGTCCGCCGGTCGGGGTGCCCTGCCAATCGCCGAGCATCGCACCGAGTGCAATCGCCCTGTTCTCCGGCAGATCGAGATCCCAGGTCTTCACCGTGCCGTTACCGCTGTGATTCCAGTAGTAATACTGGGTGCCGTTCTCGATGATGCCTACGGCGGAGTGCCCATCCGCCTCGATGTCGTAAACCTTCAGGACGTCACCGTAAGTCTTGAAGGTGGACTTCGCTCCACAGCCAGGCGCCGCGTACTCGGTGTACGTGGTGTCGGCATATGCGGCAGTGGAGGTGAGAGCGATGCCGGCTGCTATGCCGCCCGCCAGGACGGCTTGCATCATCTTCCTCATGATTTCCCCCTTTTGAACAGGTCAACAACAGGAGTGCCGCCCGTTTTGTTGCGGGCGGCACTCACCGTGATCTTGCCTTATTCATACCTGTCATGACCACTACAGAGCAAGGGGCGTCAGGCGCCTGGGTCGCCGCCTCCGGCGCCGGCGGCCGTGCCCGTCGTACCGCCCCCGTCGGTGCCGCCGCCCGTGGTCGTACCTCCCCCGGTGGTTCCGCCCCCGGTGGTTCCACCGCCTGTCGTGCCGCCGCCGGTGGTGTCTCCGCCGGTGGTCGTGTCACCGCCCGTCGTGTCCCCGCCGGTGGTGGTGCCGCCGGTGTCGGTCGTGGTGCCGCCGCCGGTGGTGTCTCCGCCGGTGGTCGTCGCGCCGCCGGTGGTGGGGGTACTGGTGGTGCCGCCGGCAGTCGGGCTGGCGGTCGTACCTCCGGTGTTCGGGCTGGCGGTCGTACCGCCGTTGTTCTGGGCCCCGGTCGTGCCCGGCTGGGCCGAGCCGGTCGCGCTGGGCGGCTGCGGCTGGTCGGCGCCCTGCTCCAGCTGGAGGTCGAAGTCGGAGGCCGAAGAGCCCTTCAACGCGTTGCGCGTGTACTGGGCCCAGATCTCGGTCGGCGGGCCGCCACCGTTCATCCGGGGCTGGCCGAGGGCGCCGTACAGCCCCATGTGCTTGGCCGTCACCGGGTCCTGGCCCATCACGGAGACCACCGTGGCGAGGTCCGGGGTGTAGCCCGCGAACCAGGCGGCGGTGTCGTTCTCGGCGGTACCGGTCTTGCCGGCCGCCGGACGGTCCGCGGCCTGCGCGGCGGTGGCGGTGCCGTTGTCGACCACGCTCTGCAGAATCGACGTGGTGGTGTCGGCGGCCTCCCGGCTGACGGCCTGCTTGACCGGCTGCTCGGGCAGGTTGATCTCGTCCGTGCCGTCCTTGATGACCTTTTCGACCATGGTGTACGTGCCGTGCTTGCCGTGGTTGGCGAGCGTCGCGTAGCCCTCCGCCATGTCCAGGACGCTGGCGTTGGCGGTGCCGAGGGCGATGGACGGGTACGGCTGGAGGTCCGGGGTGCCGGAGGGGATGCCGAGGTCGATCGCGGTCTGCTTGACCTTGGACGGGCCGACGTCGACGGCCATCTGCGCGTAGACGGCGTTCACCGACAGATCCGTCGCCTTGGTGACGTTGATCTCGCCGTACGACTTCTGGTCCTCGTTCTGCGGGGCGTAGGAGCCGCCGCTCCAGCCCTCCACGGGGCGCTCGTTGGTGCCGTCGTACAGGGTGTTCGGGGTGATGGAGCGGCCGTCCTGGGTGGTCGAGCCGTTCTGCACCGCCGAGGTGAACACGAACGGCTTGAACGTCGAGCCGACCTGGAAGTCACCGCGGGTCGCGCCGTTGGTGTACTGCTTCACGTAGTCGATGCCGCCGTACATCGCGACGACCTTGCCGGTCTTCGGGTCGACGGAGGCGCCGCCCGCGCGGACGTAGCTGTCGGCCTTGTTGTTCTTCTTGTCCAGCTTGGAGATCAGCTGGTCGTTCACCGCCTTGACGAAGGCGTTCTGCCTGTTCTTCTGGATGGTGGTGGTGATGCGGTAGCCGCCGGCCTCCAACTGGTCCGTGGTGAGGATCTTGTTGGTGACCAGGTAGTGCCTGACCGCCTCCACGAGATAGCCGCGCTGACCGGACAGGCCCGTGGAGAGTGTCTGCTCCTTGGGCATGGGGAACTTCATGCCGGTGCGCTTGGCCTGGCTGAGCCAGCCCTTCTTGACCATGCCGTCCAGGACGTAGTTCCAGCGGGCGACGGCGGCTGCCTTGTTCTCGGGGTGGGCGATGACGTCGTACTCGCTGGGCGCGTTGACGAGCGCGGCGAGGT
Source organism: Streptomyces cellostaticus (assembly GCF_001513965.1). Lineage (GTDB taxonomy): Bacteria > Actinomycetota > Actinomycetes > Streptomycetales > Streptomycetaceae > Streptomyces > Streptomyces cellostaticus. Next base: position 151,380 of record NZ_KQ948024.1, read on the forward strand.
AGGCGGCGCGGGCCGGGTCGAGGTCGGCGGCGTCACGGCTGTAGTAGGCCTGGGCGGCGGCCTGGATGCCGTAGGCGCTGCGGCCGAAGTAGCTGGTGTTGAGGTAGCCCTCGAAGATCTTGTCCTTCGACTTGTTACGGTCGAGCTTGATCGAGATGAAGAATTCCTTGGCCTTGCGGGTGACGGTCTGTTCCTGGGCCAGGTAGTAGTTCTTGACGAACTGCTGGGTGATGGTGGAGCCGGACTGCTTGCCCTTGCCGGTGGCGGTGTTCCAGGCGGCGCGGAGCATGGCCTTGGGGTCGACGGCGGACTCGGTGTAGAAGTCGCGGTCCTCGGCGGCCAGTACGGCGTGCTGGGCGTCCTTGGATACCTCGGCGAGGCCGACGTTCTCGCGGTTGACCTGGCTGTCGCGTGTGTCGCGGGCGATCTGGGAGCCGTCGGCGTAGAGGTAGACGTTGGCCTGCTTGGTGGCGAGGGCGTTGGCGGGCGGGATGTTCACCAGCGAGTAGCCGAGGAAGAAGAGGCCGATGATCAGCAGGACGCCGATCACGAAGGTGCCGAGCACCATGCGCCAGGTGGGGATGATCCGCCGCCACCCGGTCCGCTTGGGCCGCTTGGGCTTCTTGCCCTTGCCGCCACCACCGTCTCCGCCGCCGACTGCAAGGGCGGTGGGCTCGTCGGCGGGGGCAGCTTTGGGGGTGCCGGTGGTGGGGGCGGAGCCGGTGGCGGACGTGGTGCGGTTGGTGGCGGTGGTACCGGGGGTCCGGCCGGTGGCGGCGGAGCCGGTGGTCGAGGTGGTGCGGTTGGTGGCGGTGGTACCGGGGGTCCGGCCGGTGGCGGCGGAGCCGGTCGTGGAGGTGGTGCGGTTGGCCGCGGCGCCGGCCGCACCGGCCTGAGCTGCGTTTGCTGCTCCGGCGGCCTTGGCGGCGCCGCCGGCCATACCGGCCTGGGCGCCCTTGGCCGCGCCGCTCGCCTTGCCGGGCTGGGTCGGCCGGGCCGGATCGGCCTGCCGAGGGCCCTTGACCCGGCGGAGGACCTGGGTGGTCTCGGGTGCGGGGGCGTCCTTGGCCGCCTTTTCGGTGCCTGGCTTCTCGGGCGTGGGGGCCGCTGCCGGCTTGATACGCCGGAGGACCTGGGTGCTCTCGGCCGCCTGGGGCTGCTCGGACTCGCGAGACTTTGCGGTCCCCTGGGATTCCCTGGACCGCTGAGGTACGACGGAACCCTGAGACTTGGCGGACCCCTGGGACTCGTTGGACTGAGGAGGTACCGCTGAGCCCTGAGGCTTCTCGGACTTCTTGGGCGTGGGCGTCTCCGGGCGCTGAGGCCTCTCGGACGCCTCGCCCGCCGTGGATCCCTCGCCCGCGCGGCCTTCCGTTCCGGTCCGCCCCGCGCGGCTCGCCTGAGCAGCCAGCGCCGCCCGGCGCGCCCGAGCTGCCTGCACGGCACCGGCACCAGCACCAGCACCAGCACCAGCACCAGCACCAGCACCAGCACCAGGGAGCGTCTGCCCCTGGGCAGCCTGAGCCGACCCGGTGGCAGAACCCTCCCGAGCCCCAGCCGCCCGGCCCTGGCCCTGGCCCGGCACCCGGCCCTGCCCGTCCCGGTCAGGCCGGGAACCCGCTCGGTCCCCGGGCGCGTTCTCGTCGGCGCTCGGGCGGCGGCCCTTCCCGGGGGCCCCGCCGGGTCGGGTGTTCGACCCGGCGGACGGGGTTTCGCGGTCCCGAGGGTGGGCCCCGGTGCGGCCCCCCTGTTCTCCGGGCCCTTCAGCCGGCAGCGGTTTTTTCGGTGCCCCGCCCTCGTTCTGCTGCTGCGGCTGCGGCTCGTCGCTCATGTCGTGCACGGACTCCTGTTTCGCGTCGTACGTTTCCCGTACGCCTCGTACGCCTTCTGCGCCCCCAGTTTGAAGACTCTCGCACCTGGCGTTCCGTTCCCGGATTCCGGCACGCTTCCGGGGCGGAAATTGCGTGGCCGGTCGCCGGGCCCGGGGACTAGGCTCCTGCGCTTCGGTGTCGAGGGGTCCAGGGAGGTCGACTGACGTGGGCGCTGGACGGTTGTACGGGGCCGTCGCGGCGGGGGGATTCAGACGGTACGCGACGTATCGGGCGGCGACTGCGGCAGGGGTGTTCACCAACACGGTCTTCGGGCTGATTCTCGTATACACGTATCGCGCGCTGTGGGACGAGAAGCCACACCTCGGGGGGTACGACCAGGCGCAGGTGGTGACGTATGTGTGGCTGGGGCAGGCGTTCTTGTCGACCCTCGCGATCGGGGGCGGGGGCGTCGAGGACGAGTTGATGGAACGCATCCGTACGGGGGATGTGGCGATCGACCTGTACCGGCCCGCGGATCTCCAGTTGTGGTGGCTTGCTGCCGATCTTGGCCGGGCGTTCTTCCAGTTGCTCGGGCGGGGGGTGCTTCCGTTCGTCTTCGGTGCGCTGTGCTTTCCGGTGTACCTGCCCACGGACGCGGGCACCTGGGTGGCCTTCTTCGTCGCGGTGCTGCTGGCGATGGTGGTCGGCTTCGGGATCCGCTTCCTGGTGGCGCTGAGTGCGTTCTGGCTGCTGGACGGCGCGGGGGTGTCGCAGATGGCGTGGCTGCTCGGGTACTTCTGCTCGGGGATGCTGCTGCCGCTGAACGTCTTCCCGGGGGCGCTCGGGGAGGTCGTACGGGTGCTGCCGTGGTCCTCGCTGCTGCAGGCGCCGGCGGACATTCTGCTGGGGCACGCGGATCCGCTGGGTACCTATCTGTTCCAGGGGGCGTGGGCGGTGGCGCTGCTGGGCGTGGGCCGGCTGGTGCAGTCGGTGGCGACGCGGCGGGTGGTGGTCCAGGGTGGGTGAGGGCAGCCGGCTGGTGGAGGGTGCGCGGGCCTATCGGCTGATCGCGGGGATGTGGGTGCGGTCCACGATGGCCTATCGGGCGTCGTTCGTGATGACCACGTTCGGGAACTTCGCGGCGACCTTCTTCGACTTCGTCGCGATCATGCTGATGTTCTCGCGGGTGGATGCGCTGGGTGGTTATGCGCTGCCGGAGGTGGCGTTCCTGTACGGGCTGTCGGCCGTGTCCTTCGGGCTGGCCGATCTGGTGATCGGGTCGATGGACCGGCTGGGGCGGCGGGTGCGGGACGGCACGCTGGACACGCTGCTGGTGCGGCCCGCGCCGGTGCTGGCGCAGGTGGCGGCCGACCGGTTCGCGCTTCGGCGGCTGGGCCGGGTGACGCAGGGGTCGCTGGTGCTGGGCTGGTCGCTCACCCGGGTGGACATCGACTGGACGGCGTTGAAGCTGCTGCTCATGCCGGTGATGGTGGTGAGCGGGTGCGGGATCTTCTGCGCGGTGTTCGTGGCGGGGGCGGCGTTCCAGTTCGTGGCGCAGGACGCGTCCGAGGTGCAGAACGCGTTCACGTACGGCGGTACGACGCTGTTGCAGTATCCGCCGACGGTGTTCGCGAAGGAGCTGGTGCGCGGGGTGACGTTCGTGCTGCCGCTGGCCTTCGTGAACTGGCTGCCCGCGGCCTATGTGCTGGGGCGGCCGTATCCGCTGGGCCTGCCGGGCTGGGTCGCGTTCGCTTCGCCGCTGGTGGCGGTGGGGTGCTGTGCGCTGGCCGGGCTGGCGTGGCGGGCGGGGCTTCGTTCGTATCGGAGTACAGGGAGCTAGCGCGGTGCCGGACAGTGAGTTCATCGCACTGGAGAAGGTCGAGAAGGTCTTCGAGGTGCGCAGGAAGACCGGGTTCCTCAAGCGGGAGCGGCGGCAGGTGCGGGCGGTGGACTCGATCTCGTTCACCGTGGCGCGCGGTGAGATGGTCGGCTACATCGGTCCGAACGGTGCCGGGAAGTCGACGACGATCAAGATGCTGACCGGGATCCTGACACCGAGTGCGGGGCGGCTGCGGGTGGCGGGGATCGATCCCTCGCGGGAGCGGACGCGGCTGGCGCACCGGATCGGTGTGGTGTTCGGGCAGCGGACGACGCTGTGGTGGGATCTGCCACTGATCGACTCCTACCGGCTGGCGCACCGGATGTACCGGATCCCTGACGCCCGTTACCGGGAGAATCTGGACCGGTGCGTGGAACTCCTGGAGCTGGGCGATCTGTTGGACGTGCCGGTGCGGCAGCTCTCGCTGGGCCAGCGGATGCGCGGGGACATCGCGGCGGCGCTGCTGCACGATCCGGAGGTGCTGTATCTGGACGAGCCGACGATCGGTCTGGATGTGGTGTCGAAGGCCAAGGTGCGGGGTTTCCTGAAGGAGTTGAACGCCGAGCGCGCGACGACGGTGCTGCTGACGACGCACGATCTGCAGGACATCGAGCAGTTGTGCTCGCGGGTGATGGTGATCGACCACGGGCGGCTGGTGTACGACGGTGCGCTGGCGGGGCTGCACGAGGCCGGGGAGGGTGAGCGGACGCTGGTGGTGGATCTGGAGCGGGAGTTGCCGCCGATCGAGGTGCCGTCGTGCCGGGTGGTGCGGGTGGAGGGGCCGCGGCAGTGGCTGGCGTTTCCGGCGGGGCAGTCGGCGGCGCCGCTGGTGGCGTCCATCGCGGCCGCGTATCCGCTGGTGGACCTGTCGGTGCGGGAGCCGGACATCGAGGCGGTCATCGCGAAGATGTACGCGGAGAAGGCGGTCTCGTAGGCTTCTGTCATGACCGACGACGCAAGTCCTGACCTCAGGGCGTCCGACGCCGACCGTGAGCGGGTCGCCGAGGTCCTGCGGGACGCGGTGGCCGAGGGCCGGCTCGACATGGAGGAGTTCGAGGAGCGCCTGGAGGCGGTGTACAAGGCGCGCACCTACGGCGAACTGACGCCGATCACCCGTGATCTCCCGGCGGCCGGCGCAGCGACGCCCACTCCCGTCTCGTTCGTCAAGGCGTCGGCGGAGAGCGGGGGTTGGGCGTCTCGTGTCGTCGGGGGCGAGGGGTCCTCGTCGGGCGGGATCGCGATCCTGTCGGGGTTCGAGCGCAAGGGCCGCTGGACGGTGCCGAAGCGGTTCAGCTGCTTTGCCTTCATGGGCGGCGGTGAGATCGACCTGCGCGAGGCGAACTTCGCGGACCACGAGGTCGAGATCAACTGTGTGGCGGTCATGGGCGGTGTGCAGGTCGTCGTCCCGCCGGGGGTCGAGGTCGTCGTGCGTGGCATCGGCATCATGGGCGGCTTCGAGCACCCGAGGGACGACGGACCGGCCGAGCCGGGCGCTCCGCGGGTCATCATCGGCGGGATCGCCTTCTGGGGCGGGGTCGGCGTGGAGCGCAAGGTCACGCGGGCCGAGCAGAAACGCCTGAAGGAGCAGCGCCGGCAGGAGAAGCTGGAGCACCGGCGGTCCCGGCACGAACTGCGCCAGGCCGTGCGCGAGGATGGGCACGAGCTGCACCGGGCGCAGCTCGAGGAATGGCACGAGCTGCACCGGCAGCGGCGTGAGGAGCGGCGGGAGCGGCGTCGGGGCCGGCGGTACTGAGCGCCGTCGGCGGCCACGGGTGCGGTTGTGGCGGGCCGCTCCCCCGAGTTCGCGCCCTTACTTGGTGCACACCTTGGTCAGTTCGCCGGCCGCATCCGTGACCGGCCCCACATCCGGTGTCTTGTCGCCGTTCTTGATGGCGGAACGCACGTTGTCCACGGCCTTGTTCACGTCGTCGACCGCCTTGTTGAGGTCGGCGTTGTCCGTCTTGTCGCCGATCTTCTTCAGGTTCTTCTCGATGGAGTCGAGGGAGGCGTCGGCCTGGGTGGGGTCGTTCGCCGCGTTCTCCACGGCCTGCTGGAGGTCGGTGACGCTGTCGGCTATGGAGTCGGCGGTCTGCACGCAGTCCAGGGCCTTGTTGACGGCGTCGCAGCCGGTGGTGAGGCCCGCGGTGAGCGCGGCGGTCGCGACGGCGGCGGCGACGGCGGTGAAGCGGCCTCGGCGTCGAGTGGCGGCCATGGTGGTGTGTTCCCTCCCCTGATACGGCTGGCCGGGCGCACGGTGGTGGTCCGTGCGCCCGTATCCATAGGGACGCCGAGGAGGAGGCGGGGGTTGCCCTCGCGCACCCCCGGGGTTTGGCGTTCCTTTACTTTTCGAGGGTGCGGGCGAGCGCGGCCTGCTGGATCGTGGTGAGTTCGGTGCAGCCGGTGACGGCGAGGTCGAGCAGGGCGTTGAGTTCCTCGCGGGCGAAGGGCTCGGCCTCGGCGGTGCCCTGGACCTCGACGAAGCGGCCGTCGCCGGTGCAGACGACGTTCATGTCGGTCTCGGCGCGTACGTCTTCCTCGTAGCAGAGGTCGAGGAGGGGGATGCCGCCGACGATGCCGACCGAGACCGCGCTCACGGTTCCGGTCAGCGGCTGGCGGCCGGCCTTGATCAGCTTCCTGCCCTGGGCCCAGGAGACCGCGTCGGCGAGGGCGACGTAGGCGCCGGTGATGGCGGCGGTGCGGGTGCCGCCGTCGGCCTGGAGGACGTCGCAGTCGAGGACGATGGTGTTCTCGCCGAGGGCCTTGTAGTCGATGACGGCGCGCAGGGAGCGGCCGATGAGCCGGGAGATCTCGTGGGTACGGCCGCCGATCTTGCCCTTGACGGACTCGCGGTCGCCGCGGGTGTTGGTGGCGCGGGGCAGCATGGCGTACTCCGCGGTGACCCAGCCCTCGCCGCTGCCCTTGCGCCAGCGCGGGACTCCTTCGGTGACGGAGGCGGTGCAGAAGACCTTGGTGTCGCCGAAGGAGACGAGGACGGAGCCCTCGGCGTGCTTGCTCCAGCCGCGTTCGATGGTGACCGGGCGGAGCTGTTCGGGGGTGCGGCCGTCGATTCGAGACATGGCACCGAGCCTATCCGGAGTGACGCAAGGGGCTCCTCCCGCGGGGGGAAGAGCCCCTTACGGGTGAACCGTGGGGTTCACATCATGTCTTCGATCTCGGCGGCGATCGGGTCGGCGTCGGTGCCGATGACGACCTGGATGGCGGTGCCCATCTTGACGACGCCGTGGGCGCCGGCGGCCTTCAGGGCGGCCTCGTCGACCAGCGAGGCGTCGGTCACCTCGGTGCGCAGCCGGGTGATGCAGCCTTCGATCTCCTCGATGTTGTCGATGCCGCCGAGGCCGGCGACGATCTTCTCAGCCTTGCTGGCCATGTTCCTTCTCCCTGATCCGAACCGCTTTGTCGCAGTAACCCACAGTTGGCCCATCTTTGCGAGCGGTCCTGCCGCACGTGCCGAATGATGGCGATCACGACAGCGGAACCGTCCGCCGACTGGTCTACACCACCGCGGGTACGGTCGCCAAACCGCGCCGGGCGAAGCGGTTCAGGGAGGACGCCGATGAGCGCCGACAGCACGGTCAGTCCCGCGCGCGCCCGCTGGCACAAGCTCTTCCAGGGCCTGCAGAAGATGGGCCGCAGCCTCCAGTTGCCGATCGCGGTGCTGCCGGCGGCGGGCATCCTCAACCGGCTCGGGCAGCCGGACGTCTTCGGCGCGGACGGGCTGGGCTGGACCGACGTCTCCAAGGTCATGATGGGCGCGGGCAGCGCCCTCCTCGACGGCGCCCTCGGCCTCCCCCTTCTCTTCTGTGTCGGCGTCGCCATCGGCATGGCGAAGAAGTCCGACGGCTCCACCGCCCTCGCCGCCCTCGCCGGCTTCCTCGTCTACTACGGCGTCCTGCGCCAGTTCCCCAAGGACTGCGCCGGCGGCGCGAAGGCCGTGCCCGGCGTCGGATGCGTGGCGCCGGACGCGACGGCCGCGGCGTTCTCGTACCAGAACCCCGGTGTCTTCGGCGGCATCGTCATGGGGCTGCTCGCCGCCTTCTTCTGGGCCCGTTACCACCGCACCAGGCTCGTCGACTGGCTCGGCTTCTTCAACGGCCGCCGTCTCGTCCCGATCATCATGGCCTTCGTGGCGATCGTCTTCGCCGCGCTGTGCCTGTGGATCTGGCCGCCCGTCGGGGACGCGCTGGAGAGCTTCAGCCACTGGCTCAGCGACCTCGGCGCCTGGGGGGCGGGCATCTTCGGCGTGGCGAACAGGGCGCTGCTGGTGGTCGGCCTGCACCAGTTCCTCAACGTCCCCATCTGGTTCCAGTTCGGCAGCTACACCAAGCCGGACGGCACGGTGGTGCACGGCGACATCAACATGTTCCTGGCGGGCGACCCGCACGCGGGCCAGTTCACCTCGGGCTTCTTCCCGATCATGATGTTCGCGCTCCCGGCGGCCGCCCTGGCGATCACCCACTGCGCCAAGCCGCACCGCCGCAAGGAGGTCGGCGGGCTGATGCTCTCGGTGGGGCTGACCTCGTTCGTCACCGGCATCACCGAGCCGATCGAGTACTCCTTCCTCTTCATCGCGCCGCTGCTGTACGCGGCCCATGCGCTGCTCACCGGTGTCTCGATGGCGGTGACCTGGGCGCTCGGGGTGCACGACGGCTTCAGCTTCTCGGCGGGCCTGATCGACTACGTCATCAACTGGAACCTGGCGACGAAGCCGTGGGCGATCATCCCGATCGGCCTGTGCTTCGCGGCCCTCTATTACGTCGTCTTCCGTTTCGCGATCACGAAGTTCGACCTGAAGACGCCGGGCCGGGAGCCGGAGGAGGAGGTGGAGGACGTCACCAAACTGTGAGCGGATTCGCGGGTTCCTTATCCCGCCTTCATCGTGCTACAACAGGTCTACACCACTGAGTGGTGTAGACCACCACCCGATGGAGGACGTATGAGCACCGCCACCGCACCAACGGCGGCCCCCGCGAAGAAGCGGGGATCCGGGCTGCTTCAGGGCCTGCAGAAGGTCGGCCGCAGCCTCCAGCTTCCCATCGCCGTGCTGCCGGCGGCGGGCATCCTGCTGCGACTCGGCCAGGACGACGTGTTCGGCAAGGACGGCCTCGGCTGGAACAAGGTCGCGGCCGTGTTCGCCACCGCCGGCGACGCCGTCTTCAGCAATCTGCCGCTGCTGTTCTGCGTGGGCATCGCCATCGGCTTCGCCAAGAAGGCCGACGGCTCCACGGCGCTGGCGGCGCTGGTCGGCTTCCTGGTGTACAAGAACGTGCTGACCGCGTTCCCCATCACCGAGGCCAAGATAACCAAGGGCGCGGACGTCGCCGCGACCTACAACGACCCGAAGGTGCTCGGCGGCATCGTCATGGGCCTCATCGCCGCCGTGGTCTGGCAGCGCTTCCACCGCACCAAGCTGCCCGACTGGCTGGGCTTCTTCAACGGCCGCCGTCTGGTCCCGATCCTGATGGCCTTCATCGGCACCGCTGTCGGCGTCGTCTTCGGCCTGGTCTGGGAGCCCATCGGCAACGTCATCACCGACTTCGGCCAGTGGATGACCGGCCTCGGCGCCGTCGGCGCGGCCATCTTCGGCGCCATCAACCGCGCGCTGCTGCCGGTCGGCATGCACCAGTTCGTCAACACGGTGGCCTGGCAGGAGATCGGCTCCTTCAAGGACTCCTCGGGCGCCGTCTGGCACGGTGACCTGCCGCGCTTCTTCCACGGTGACCCCACCGCCGGTCAGTTCATGACGGGCTTCTTCCCGATCATGATGTTCGCCCTGCCGGCCGCCGCCCTGGCGATCACCCACTGTGCGCGCCCGGAGCGCCGCAAGGCCGTCGGCGGCATGATGCTCTCGCTCGCCCTGACCTCGTTCGTCACCGGCATCACCGAGCCGATCGAGTTCGCGTTCATGTTCATCGCTCCGGTGCTCTACGTCATCCACGCGGTGCTCACCGCCGTCTCGATGGCCGTCACCTGGTCGCTGGGCGTGCACCACGGCTTCAGCTTCTCGGCCGGCGCGATCGACTACTTCCTCAACTGGGGCCTGGCCACCAAGCCCTGGATGATCATCCCGATCGGCCTGGTGTTCGCCGCGATCTACTACTCGGTGTTCCGCTTCGCCATCATCAGGTTCAACCTCCCCACCCCGGGCCGCGAACCCGAGGAGGAGATCGAGGACCTCACCAAGGCGTGAGGCTCGCCCCCGCAGGCACGAGAAGGCCCCCGGAGCTGCGGCTCCGGGGGCCTTCTCGTGTCTGCGGGGGTGTCAGATCTCGTACGTGACCCGCGGAGCGGCCAGCTCCACCGGCCCGTCGAACACCTCGCGCGCGTCCGCCAGGTTGACCTGCGGATCGGTCCACGGCGGGATGTGGGTGAGGACCAGGCGCCGGGCGCCCGCGCGGGCCGCCGTCTCACCCGCCTCGCGGCCGTTGAGGTGCAGGTCGGGAATGCTCTCCTTGCCGTGCGTGAACGCGGCCTCGCACAGGAACAGGTCGGTGTCCCGGGCCAGCTCGTCCAGCGCCTCGGTGACACCCGTGTCGCCGGAGTACGTCAGGGACCTCCCGCCGTGTTCGACCCGGATGCCGTACGCCTCCACGGGGTGGCGGACCCGCTCGGTGTGCACCGTGAACGGGCCGATCTCGAACATGGACGGCTTGACCGTGTGGAAGTCGAAGACCTCGCTCATGGAGGAGGCGGAGGGGGTGTCGGCGTAGGCCGTGGTCAGGCGGTGTTCGGTGCCCTCGGGACCGTAGACCGGGATCGGGCCGCAGCGGCCGCCGTCGTGGCGGTAGTAGCGCGCGACGAAGTACCCGAGCATGTCGATGCAGTGATCGGCGTGCAGATGGCTCAGAAAGATCGCGTCGAGGTCGTAGAGACCGCAGTGGCGCTGCAGCTCGCCGAGGGCGCCGTTGCCCATGTCGAGGAGCAGCCGGAAGCCGTCGGCCTCGAGGAGGTAGCTCGAGCAGGCCGATTCCGCGGATGGGAACGACCCCGAGCAGCCGACGACGGTGAGCTTCATGAAGCAGAAACCTCCGTTGGCGGGAAACCGGTGGGCGGGGAGCTGAGGAGAGGGGTCGGGAAAAGGGGCAGACGGGGGTCGTGCGGTTTGTCGAGCGTAAGGCGCAAAAGGGCGGGTCGCTCCTCCGCCAGGGGCCGTTGTGGGCGAACTCACCTGTGGTGTCACCGGTTCGGCTGGACCGGGGGCGCACAGGGAATGCGAGAGGGCGCGCAATGCGCGGCACGCGCCGGTAACGTCGTCCTTATGGACACGTCCTGGTGGCTGGCGCTCGCGGCGGTGGTGCTGCTCGCGCTGGTCGCCACGCTCGTCGACGGCTGGGGCCGCGGCCGCCGGCCCGGCGGGCGCCGGCTGCGGCCGCCCGGGCGCCCCGGCGGCCGGGACCGGGCCCGGACGGCCCATCCGCACCCCGGGGACATCTGGTGGGCGAACGTCCCCTACGAGGACCGCGCGGACGTCAAGGACCGGCCCTGCCTGGTGCTGGCCGTGCGCGGCAACCGGGCCACGGTCGCGAAGATCACCAGCAAGTACCACGACGAGCGTGCCGGGGTGATCCCGCTGCCGCCCGGGGCGGTCGGTGACGCCCACGGGCGGCCCAGCTTCCTGCAGACCGACGAGCTTCGCGAGGTGCCGTTCGGCGATTTCCGGCGCCGGGTCGGTGTGGTCGACCCGGTCCTGTGGGACCAGGTCAGGCACCTCGCCGGTTAGCCACGCCTACTTCACCTTCACCGTCACCGTCCACTGCTGGATGCCCTTGCAGGAGGCCTGGCCGGGGTCGGCGGGCGGGCACAGCGGGCGGGAGGACGTCAGTTTCGCGGTGCCGGCCGCCACCGCCTTGTAGGCCGCCGTGGCGTCGCCCGGCTGGATGACGAAGCCCGCGTTGATCGCCTCCAGGGCGGTGCCGCTCAGGGCGACCGGCTTCCAGGGGCGGGTCTTGGTGCCGTCGAGGGTGAGCCGCAGCTCGCCGCCCTTGGCCAGGCAGACGGTACGGCCGTTGTCGGCCACCTTCAGCTCCACCTGGGCGGCGCACCCGCTGCCGGAGGACGGAGCGGAGGCCGACGGCGAGACCTTGCCTTTGCTGCCGGAGTCCCCGCCGCTCTGGGAGCCGCAGCCCGCCAGGAGCAGCGCTGCCGCCGCGAGGGCGATGGGCGTCGTACGACGCATGGGTGTCCGCCTTTCTGCCGTGGCCGGCCGACCGGCCCCTTGGTGCAGATGAGACGTACCACCGGCACGGACGGATCCCGCACCCGGAAGGAAGTCTTCCGGGTGCGGGATCCGATTGCCGTACGGCTCAGCTGGTCGTCAGGGCGGTGTCGTCCACGACGAAGCTGGTCTGGAGGGAGGAGTCCTCCGCTCCGCTGAACTTCAGGGTGACCGTCTGGCCCGCGAACGAGGACAGGTCGAAGGTCTTCTGCGCATACCCGGAAGCGGCGTTGACGTTCGAGTACGTCGCCAGGGTGGTCGAACCGGCGGTCACGGTCAGCTTGTCGTACGCGGTGCTGCCGGTCTCCGCGGTGTCGATGTGCAGGTAGAAGGTGAGCGACGCCTTGCAGCCGCTCGGAATCGTCACCGACTGGGACAGCGTGTCGGTGTGCGAGGAGCCGTACCCGTCGAGCCAGGCCTTGTAGGAGCCGCCGTGCGCAGCCTCACCGGAGTCGTTGGTGATGACACCGCTGGTGGCACTCCAGGTGGTGTTGCCCGACTCGAAGCCCGGGTTGCCGAGCAGCTGGGCCGAGGTGCAGGTGCCGCCGGAGGAGCCGACCGTCCAGGTGAAGGAGGCCGAACCGGAGGCGCCGGTGGAGTCGGTCGCGGTGACCGTGACCTGGTAGGTGCCCGCGGTGGACGCCGTGCCGGAGATCAGGCCGGAGGAGCTGTTGACGGACAGGCCGGTGGGCAGGCCGGAGGCGCTGTAGGTCAGCGTCGCGCCCGCGCTGTCGGTGGCGTGGATCTGCAGACTGGCCGAGCCGCCGGTGGCGGTGGACTGGCTGCCGGGGTTGGTGACGGTCACCGTGTTGCCGGTGCTGGTGCCGGCGGTGAAGGCGGTGGTGCCGTTCGGGGTGCCCCAGCCGGTCGGGCCGTCGTAGCCGGTGCCCGCGGTGCAGAAGTACGAGGTGGAGCAGGAGCCGTTGCTGCCGCTGGTCACGTCGTACAGGTTGCTCGTGTGCTGGTACGGGTACTTCGCCGGGTAGTCGCCGGAGCCCGGGGTGCCCGCGAGGGCGTAGACGCCGGCGACGATCGGGGCGGAGGCGCTGGTGCCGCCGTAGACCGCCCAGCCGGAGCCGCCGTAGGTGTCGTAGACCGCCACGCCGGTGGCCGGGTCGGCGACCGCGGAGACGTCGGCCTCCATGCGCTTGGAGCAGCCGGTGTCGGTCTGCCAGCTCGGCTTCGGGTCGTACGCCGAGCAGCCGGAGCCGGTGCCCTCGGTGGAGCTGGTGTGCCACACCGACTCGCTCCAGCCGCGGGAGTTGGAGGAGGTGGTGAGCGCGGTGCCGCCGACGGCGGTCACGTACTGGGAGGTCGCCGGGTACTCGGCACCGTAGGCGGAGTCACCGGAGGAGACGGTGATGGCGACGCCCGGGTGCTTGAAGTACTGGGTGTCCTCGGTGGTCTGGGAGGACGCCTCGGAGCCGCCCCAGCTGTTGGAGACGACCTTGGCGCCCAGCGAGACCGCCTCGTTCTCGGCGATGCCGAGGTCGGTGTCGTTCGCGGAGTTGGCCTCGACCAGGATGATGCTGCAGTTCGGGCAGACGGCGCTGGCCATGTCGAGGTCCAGCGCCTCCTCGCCCGCCCAGCCGGTGTCGTTGGTGGGCAGCGAGGTGGTGGAGCCGGTCTGGCTGACCTGCTTGAAGCAGCCGTTGGCCTTGGTGCAGGCGGACAGGCCGTAGGTGGACCGGTAAGTGCCCAGGTCCGCCTCGGCGTTGGGGTCGTTGTAGGCGTCGACGATGGCGATCGTCATGCCGCTGCCGCCCGTGGAGGGCAGGTTGTAGGCGCTGTGCAGGTTGGCCGGGGAGAGGCCGGAGGGGGCCGCCGCGGCGAGCGCCGAGGCGAGCCGCTGCTTGATGTCGGTACGCCGCTGGGCGAAGCAGGACGCGTGGCCCGGCTCGGCGGTGGCGCACAGATGGGTCGTGGGGACCTTCTGTCCGGCCTTGCCGGTGGAGTGGAAGGTCTGACGCTCCGGGGCGGTCAGGGCCTTGGCGTTCTGCGCGGCCCGGGAGGTGTGGGGCGCGGGAGCGGTGGCGGTGTGGGCCCCGGCCGCCGGTGCCGCGGCCAGTCCGGCGACGGTCAGGGCGAGGGAGGGGAGGGCGACGGAGACGAGTCTTCGCAGACTCCGTCTGTGGCCGCTAGGGCGTGACTCACGCATGGGGTACTGCCTCCATGGGGAAGTGGGGTTTCTCGCACTGGTTGGGCAGGCCCGTGACGCGCGTAGCGGCGGCAGAACCGCGCAGTCATGAGCATGACACTCTCAGCACACCCCGATGTCGGGTGATCGTGACATGACAGGGTGTGGGAGGACCGTAGTCCCGGCCCGAGGAACACCGGCAGTACCGGAGGGAATTCTTTGCCCCTCCATAGGATGGGATTGGCCCCCTCATAGGAGGGGGCTGGCGTGCGCTTGATGCGGGGCTACGCCCAGAGCTGCCCCTGGAGCGTCTCGATGGCCTCTTCGGTGGTGGCCGCCGTGTAGACGCCGGTGGAGAGGTACTTCCAGCCGCCGTCGGCGACGATGAAGACGATGTCGGCGCTCTCGCCCGCCTTGACGGCCTTCTTGCCGACGCCGATCGCCGCGTGCAGGGCGGCACCGGTGGAGACGCCCGCGAAGATGCCCTCCTGCTGGAGGAGTTCACGGGTGCGGGTGACCGCGTCGGCGGAGCCGACCGAGAAACGGGTGGTCAGGACGGAGGCGTCGTACAGCTCCGGTACGAAGCCCTCGTCGAGGTTGCGCAGGCCGTAGACCAGGTCGTCGTAGCGCGGCTCGGCGGCGACGATCTTCACGTCCGGCTTGTGCTCGCGCAGGTAGCGGCCGACGCCCATCAGGGTGCCGGTGGTGCCGAGGCCCGCGACGAAGTGGGTGATGGAGGGGAGGTCGGCGAGGATCTCCGGGCCGGTCGTGGCGTAGTGGGCGCCCGCGTTGTCCGGGTTGCCGTACTGGTAGAGCATCACCCAGTCGGGGTGCTCGGCGGCCAGCTCCTTGGCCACGCGCACGGCGGTGTTGGAGCCGCCCGCGGCCGGGGAGGAGATGATCTCGGCGCCCCACATGCCGAGCAGGTCCCGGCGCTCCTGCGAGGTGTTCTCCGGCATCACGCACACCATGCGGTAGCCCTTGAGCCTGGCGGCCATCGCGAGGGAGATACCGGTGTTGCCGGAGGTGGGCTCCAGGATCGTGCAGCCCGGGGTGAGGCGGCCGTCCTTCTCCGCCTGCTCGACCATGTGCAGGGCCGGGCGGTCCTTGACCGAGCCGGTCGGGTTGCGGTCCTCCAGCTTGGCCCAGATGCGGACGTCCGGGGACGGCGACAACCGCGGCAGGCGCACCAAGGGGGTGTTGCCCACCGCGGCCAGCGGGGAGTCGTAGCGCATGGCCGGTCTCAGACCATGCCGCCGGCGACGGCGGGCAGGATCGTCACGGTGTCGCCGTCGGACAGCTTGGTGTTGATGTTGTCGAGGAAGCGGACGTCCTCGTCGTTCAGGTAGACGTTGACGAAGCGGCGCAGCTTGCCTTCGTCCACGATGCGGGCCTGGATGCCCGCATGCCGGGTCTCGAGGTCGGCGAACAGCTCGGTGAGGGTCTCACCGCTGCCCTCCACCGCCTTCTGACCGTCGGTGTACTGGCGGAGGATGGTGGGGATGCGGACCTCGATGGCCATGGCTGGGCTCCTGTCGGAAAGGGTGCGTCGATTGGTGCGCGCGCGGCGGCGCGCCGCGGCTCACGGCCGTACGGCGGTGGGGAACGTCAACAGATGGCGCTGTTCAGCCTGCACAGGTCGACGTGCAGCCGCGCCACGAGCAGGATGCCCGGCGTCTTCTCGCTCACGTCGTTCAGAACCATGGGCTCATCGTATCGATTCCCGGTCCGGCTCCTGGAATGTGATCCCACATGACGGACAGATTTCAACCGCAGTGTGAGACCAGCCGGGATCAGGCCGAGGTCAGTACGTCTCCACGACCTTGACCTCCTCCTCCGTGACCGCTCCGTCGAGGATCCGGAACGAGCGGAACTGGAAGTCACCGAGGCCGTCGGTGTCGGCGGTGGAGACGAGGACGTAGTGGGCGCCGGGCTCGTTGGCGTAGCCGATGTCGGTCCGGGACGGGTAGGCCTCGGTCGCGGTGTGGGAGTGGTAGATGATCACCGGCTCCTCGTCGCGGTCGTCCATCTCGCGGTAGAGCTTGAGCAGGTCGCCCGAGTCGAACTCGTAGAACGTGGGCGACATGGCCGCGTTCAGCATCGGGATGAAGCGCTCGGGGCGGTCCGAACCCGCCGGGCCCGCGACGACGCCGCACGCCTCGTCGGGGTGGTCCTTGCGGGCGTGGGCGACGATCTGGTCGTGGAGGGCCTGGGTGATGGTCAGCATGTCGGTCAGGATAAGCAGAGGGGCCGTCCCGTACCGAGGTGTGGTACGGGACGGCCCATATGACGGACGTCCTGAGCGGCAGCCGCCGAGGGTGCCACGAGTACTCCCGGCGGCCGGACGTCCTGGGGATGGCCTCCCGGTGGTCAGCCCACCTGCTCCAGTTCCGGCTCGCGCCGGTCGGCGATCTGCGGCGTGCGGTTCTTCAGGACCAGCCAGCCGATGCCGAGCGCGACCGCCCAGACGGCCATCACGTACAGGCAGACGCGGGAGTCGGCATCGTACGCGATCAGGCCGGTGACGAAGAGCAGGAACGCGATGGCGATGTACGAGCACACCGCGCCGCCCGGCGCCGGGAAGGACGAGGCGGGCAGCCGGCCCGCGTCGACCGCGCGGCGGTAGAGGACGTGGCTGACCAGGATCATCAGCCAGGTCCAGATGCCGGCCGCGGTGGCGACGGAGGTGACGTAGCCGAACGCCTTCTCCGGGACGACGTAGTTCAGGACGACGCCGATGCCCATGAACAGCACCGAGACGGTGATGCCGAGCGCCGGGGTCTTGGTGGACGACAGCCTGGAGAAGACGCGCGGGGCCTCCCCGTTGTCGGCGAGGGTGCGCAGCATGCGGCCGGTGGAGTACATGCCCGAGTTGCAGGACGACAGGGCCGCGGTGAGCACCACGAAGTTGACGATGCCGGCGCCGGCCGGGATGCCGATCATCGCGAACGCCTTCACGAAGGGGCTGACGCCCTCCGTGAACTCGGTCCACTTCACCACGCACAGGATGACGGTGAGGGCACCGACGTAGAACAGGCCGATGCGCCAGGGCAGCGTGTTGATGGCCTTCGGGAGGGTCTTCTCCGGGTTCTCGGACTCGCCCGCGGTCACGCCGACCAGCTCGACGGCGAGGTAGGCGAACATCACGCCCTGCAGGGTCATCAGCGAGGAGCCGATGCCCTTGGGGAAGAAGCCGTCGAACTGCCACAGGTTGGAGACGGACGCGGTGTCACCGGCGGCGCTGAAGCCGAAGGTGAGCACGCCGAGACCGATCACGATCATGCCGATCAGGGCGGTGACCTTGACCATCGAGAACCAGAACTCCAGCTCGCCGAAGAGCTTCACGGAGATCAGGTTGACCCCGAAGAGGATCACCAGGAAGACGAGCGCCGTCACCCACTGCGGGACGGCCGGGAACCAGTAGTTGATGTAGATCGCGGCGGCCGTCAGCTCGGCCATGCCGGTGACCACCCACATCAGCCAGTACGTCCAGCCGGTGAAGTACCCGAAGAACGGGCCGAGGAACTCGCGGGAGTAGTCCGCGAACGAGCCGGAGACCGGGCGGTAGAGCAGGAGTTCACCCAGGGCCCGCATGATGAAGAAGATGATCACGCCGGCGAGGGCGTACATCAGGATGAGGCTGGGGCCCGCCTTCTCGATGTTGGCCCCGGCCTTCAGGAACAGACCGACACCGATCGCGCCGCCGATCGCGATCATCTGGACCTGGCGGCTGCCGAGCCCGCGCTCGTAGCCCTCCTCAGGGGCTTCGGTGACCCTCTCAGAGGTCATGTGTGGTGCGCCTTTCTCCATGCCGACCCGGGCCGTTCGTCGGCCTCGGATCGGGTTTCGATCCCCCCGGATTGATGGAGTTGAGCGGGTTTCGAAAGCCCGCTCGTGCCTGGCCGGCGGTCGCCGGCTCGGTGGCGCACCCAGCCGGACATGGGTGGTGTCGGCCGGGCGGTCGTGAAGATTTATCACGGCCGCAATATTGATCACAGGGGCGCGGTGTGGCGCATCGCACAGGCAAAAGCGGACAAAGAATGCCCGAAAGCGCCAAACCAGCCCGCAATGGTGATGTGATCGTTATCCGGATTTGAGCGTCCGCTGAGCGAACAGCGAAAGCGCGACAAGTTACGACATAAGGGTCGTCACGAGCGTCTCCTGGAGGCCGCCCAGCCATAGATAGGCCATCACCATCGGCTTGCGCGGGTCCTCGTCCGGGAGCCGGTAGAGCAGATCGGTGTCGTCCTCGTCGGTGATCTCCAGCCGGGCGCCGATCGCCAGGCGCAGATCGTTGAGGGCACCGAGCCAGCGCCTCGACTCCTCCGGGGACAGTTTGAGCACCGCCCCGCCCTCGTCCACCGGGGACAGAGCATCCAGGGTGCGGATCACCGCGAGGGCGTTGTCCCGCTTGCCGGCCCTGAGGTCGTTCTCGGTGTAGCGGCGGAACTCGGCGGAGTGCGCCTCCCGCTCCTCGGCCTCGGCCGGGGAGGCAGGCGCCGTCTCCGGGTCGCTGTAGGCGTCCGGGAAGAGCCTTCTGAGCACCGGGTCGGCGGGCGGCTCGCTCGGGCCCTCGGCGAACAGCTCGGCGAGCGGGTCGGCGGAGGCGTCCTCGGCGGGGCCGGGGCCGATGAGCTCCAGGAGCTGGACGGCCAGCGACCGGATGATGGAGATCTCGACCTCGTCGAGTGCGACGGCAGCGCCGCCGCCGGGAATCGGTTCGAAGTGTCCGGGCATCGAAATGGGTTGCTACTTCCGGTCCTGCTGGAGGGTGGCCCACAGACCGTAGCCGTGCATCGCCTGCACGTCGCGCTCCATCTCCTCGCGTGAGCCGCTGGAGACGACCGCCCGGCCCTTGTGGTGGACGTCGAGCATGAGCTTGGTGGCCTTGTCCTTGGTGTAGCCGAAGTACGTCTGGAAGACGTACGTCACATAGCTCATGAGGTTGACCGGGTCGTTGTGGACGATCGTGACCCAGGGGACGTCGGGCTCGGGTACGACGAAGACCTCCTCCGCCGACTCGGTGCGTTCGATCTCTACGGGCGCGGGTGACGTCACACAGCCCATGCTGCCACGCACACGATAAATCGTCACACTGACGAAATGGGGGTACGATGACCTGCCATGAACACAGCGGACCTTGGGCTGCCGGTGGACGTTCCCTCGACGGCACTCTTCACGGACCAGTACGAGCTGACGATGTTGCAGGGCGCTCTGAAGGCCGGTACGGCCGAGCGGCGCAGCGTGTTCGAGGTCTTCACCCGGCGACTGCCGGACGGGCGGCGCTACGGCGTGGTGGCGGGCACCGGGCGGGTCCTGGACGCGGTCGAGAACTTCCGCTTCGACGACGGTGTCCTCGGCTTCCTGCGGGAGCGGAAGATCGTGAACGAGGAGACCCTGAGGTGGCTCGCCGACTACCGCTTCAGCGGTGACATCTGGGGCTACCCCGAGGGCGAGGTGTACTTCCCGGGCTCGCCGATCATGCGGGTCGAGGGCAGCTTCGCCGAGTGCGTGCTGCTGGAGACCGTGATCCTCTCCATCCTCAACCACGACTCGGCGATCGCGGCCGCCGCCTCCCGGATGGCCTCCGCCGCAGGCAGCCGGCCGCTGATCGAGATGGGCGCCCGCCGCACCCATGAGCTGGCCGCCGTGGCCGCCGCGCGGGCCGCCTACGTCGGCGGCTTCGCGACCACCTCCGACCTCGCGGCCGGCTTCCGCTACGGCATCCCGACCGTCGGCACCTCCGCGCACGCCTTCACCCTGCTGCACGACCACGAGCGCGACGCCTTCCAGGCCCAGGTGGACTCGCTGGGCCGGAACACGACCCTCCTGGTGGACACGTACGACGTCGCCGAGGCGGTGCGTACGGCGGTGGAGGTGGCCGGGCCCGAACTGGGCGCGGTGCGCATCGACTCCGGGGACCTGCTCCTTGTGGCGCACCGGGTGCGGCAGCAGCTGGACGAGCTGGGCGCCACCGCCACGAAGATCGTCGTGACCTCGGACCTGGACGAGTACGCGATCGCCTCGCTGGCGGCGGCGCCCGTGGACGCGTACGGCGTCGGCACCCAGCTGGTGACCGGCTCCGGGCATCCGACCTGCTCGATGGTCTACAAGCTGGTCGCCCGGGCCGAGTCCGCCGATCCGGGGGCGCCGCTGGTGCCGGTCGCGAAGAAGTCCAGCGGGGGCAAGACCTCCATCGGCGGGCGCAAGTGGGCGGCTCGGCGGCTGGACGAGGAGGGCGTGGCCGAGGCCGAGGTGATCGGGACCGGGCCGGTGCCGGCCGGGCTGGCCGACCGGCAGCTGCTGGTGGAGCTGGTCAAGGGCGGCGCCGTCGTCGCGCGCGAACCGCTCGACGTGCCCCGCGAGCGGCACATCGCGGCCCGCGCCAACCTTCCGCTGTCCGCGACACAGCTCTCCCGGGGGGAACCCGTCATTCCGACGGAGTACGTCCAGGGGCGCTCGGGCAGCTGAAGCGCGCCCCCTGTCCGCCCCCTGTCCGAGCCCCCTCCCGAACGGGCCACAAACTCTCTAGGCTCAGTTACTTAACCGACAGCCGAAGGACACCCACCATGCGTCGCGCCTTGATCGTCGTAGATGTGCAGAACGACTTCTGCGAGGGGGGCAGCCTCGCGGTGGCCGGGGGTGCGGATGTCGCCGCCGCCATCACCGAGCTGGTCGGCCAGGCGGCGGGTACCGGATACCGGCACGTGGTCGCCACCCGTGACCACCACATCGCACCCGGCGGCCACTTCGCGGACAACCCCGACTTCGTCCGCTCCTGGCCCGCGCACTGTGTCGCGGGCACGGAGGGCGTGGGCTTCCACCCGAACTTCGCGCCGGCCGTCGCCTCCGGGGCGGTGGACGCGGTGTTCGACAAGGGGGCCTACTCGGCGGCGTACAGCGGCTTCGAGGGCAAGGACGAGAACGGGGTCTCCCTGGCCGAGTGGCTGCGCGCCCGTCACATCGACGAGGTCGACGTGGTCGGCATAGCCACGGACCACTGCGTACGCGCCACCGCGCTGGACGCCGCTGGGGAGGGGTTCCGTACGCAGGTACTCCTGGACCTGACCGCCGGCGTCGCTCCCGAGACGACCGAGCGGGCGCTGGAGGAGCTGCGCGAGGCAGGCGTCGAACTCACCGGCAAGCCGGTGGTCAGCGGCTAGAAAGCCGGGCGACAGGGGCTTGCGGCGAGTTCGGCCGCCGGACAGCGCCGTCGTGCTTGATCACCGTTGCGGCGGAGAAGGGTGAGCGGCGAGGAAGGGTGAGCGGCGGGCGCAGGCGGCGGAGTGAATGCACCGGCGAGCGGATGACACCGGGCCGGGCAGCCACCCCAGGGGCGCGGGACGGTATCGATATGCGGCTCCGCCGCGTGGGCGCGACCAGCCACCGCGGACCCGCAGTCGTCCGCCTCGCAAGGCACACCCAACCTGCGATCGGCCTACCCGGCGGAGCCGTGCTGCACCACCGCCGACCTGCGCAGCAACGCGCGGATCGGGTGCCACAGCTCGCCCACGATGACACCGTTGTCGGGCGCCGTGCGCCATATGAGGCCGTCGGGGTGGTGCAGCACCGCCGTGATCTCGTCCGGGGTCGGCGGGGCCGCGTTGCCCCGGAGGTAGATCGCGCGCAGGCCCAGATTGCGGAGCCTGGTCAGGGCTCGGGCGCGGTTCTGGGCGTGCACCAGGACGCGCACTCCGGTCGAGCCGTCGGCGACGTGGGGCAGGTTCAGTGCCACCACCACGGTTCCGTTCGGCAGTTTGCAGAAGCCTCCTGCGGCCATGCGGTCACATCCCCGTTTCGGTCGGTGTCAATAAGTGAGCCACAGGACGCACCTAAACACGATCGGCGGCGACCCGCCAGGGGGTCACCGCCGATACGCTCCTGACCTGCGGAAATGTCCGCTACTTCACCGCGGGGCCGACTTCCAGCTCGATCGTCGAGCCATCCTTGGCCTGCTTGGTGATCTTGATCTTCGTGTTGGTGTCAGTGATCTTGACGCCACCGGTCGGGTTCGACGTGTCGTAGTAGGAGGTGGTGTGGTCGTTGAAGACCGACACGCCCTTCTGCGACGTGAACGTGGTCGCCTTGTCCGCCTTGTGCAGCGTGATCGCGTCCGTGGCGTCCAGGCCGAACGGCGAGTCGTAGGCCTGGATCCGGTTGCGCAGCAGCGTGCCGTCGGAGTACTTCAGCGCCTTCCAGTGCGCGTCCACCGGCAGGATCAGACCGGTGCCCGGGTGATCCTTGGCGTTGGTGTTGTTGTCCGCCTGGGAGGTGTCCCACTTCCAGATCAGCAGGCCGTTCTGGTACGGGTAGTGCTCCACCCAGCTCTGGCGCGCGGCCGAACCGAAGTTGTACGGGCCGACCTTCAGGGTCTTGTCGTACGACACGTACTGGCGGTTCTCGGCGATGTAGTACTGCTTGTAGTCCTTGGTGAAGGACGCACCGATGCGGGAGAAGCCGGTGGCGGTCCAAGCGGCGTCCGCCGTCTCGGCGTTGTCGGAGAACAGCGCCGTACCGTCCGCGGTGACCGCGATCTCGTCGGCCGCGAAGCCCTTCTGCGCCACCCCGCCGTCGGTCAGGTAGCGGAAGCGGACGTCGATCTTCTTGCCCGCGTAGGCGTCCAGCGAGTACGACAGCTTCTTGTAGCCGTCGACCGTGCCGGTCAGGGCCGGCTTGCCGGAGCCGTCGCGCGGGATGGCCTTGCCGTCCACCGTGCCGTCCAGCGCGGTCCAGTTGGCGCCGCCGTCGGTCGACACCTCGGTGTAGAGGAAGTCGAAGCCGTTCTCGATGTCGTACCAGCCGTCGAGGGTGAGCGCCGCCGACGTCTTGCCGGTGAGGTCCACCGAACGGGTCAGGGTGTTCTTGAGGTTGTCACCGCTGCCGCTCCACCACTGGGCCGAACCCTGCGCCGGGGTGACGATCTCGGTCTTGACCGCCTTGTCCGGCAGCGAGACCACCAGCGCCTGGCGGTACTTGGTGTTGTACTCGGCGAGGCCCAGCTTGTGCCAGGAGGAGACGCCGGCCTTGCCGGAGTCGTAGTTCAGCCAGCCCAGTTGCAGCTTGTCCCAGGCGTTCATGTCGCCCGGCAGGTCGCCGATGGACTCCTTGCCGGTGCCGAGCCAGGAACCGGAGGACATCAGCGTCCAGAAGCCGGTGGAGTTGTCGCCGCCGTCGGTGTCGTACTCGTCCGGCAGGCCGAGGTCGTGGCCGTACTCGTGGGCGAAGACGCCGAGGCCGCCGTTCTCCGGCTGGATGGTGTAGTCGCCGACCCAGATGCCGGTGTCGCCGACCTGCGCGCCGCCGAGCTTGTTGTTCGCGGGGCCGGTGGCGCCGGCGTCGGTACCGAAGGCGTACCAGCGGTGCGCCCAGATCGCGTCCTTGCCCTGGGCGCCGCCGCCCGCGGACTCGTCCTCGCCGGCGTGCACGATCTGGAAGTGGTCGACGTAGCCGTCGGGCTCGTTGAAGTTGCCGTCGCCGTC
Organism: Streptomyces cellostaticus; assembly: GCF_001513965.1. Classification (GTDB taxonomy): domain Bacteria; phylum Actinomycetota; class Actinomycetes; order Streptomycetales; family Streptomycetaceae; genus Streptomyces; species Streptomyces cellostaticus. The sequence continues at coordinate 174,919 of NZ_KQ948024.1, forward strand.
GTAGTCGTTGCGGTCCCACTGGTCGTACTTGGCCAGGTCCGCCTTGATGTCGGCGTCGGACTTGCCGGCCGCCTTCTGCTGGGCGACCCAGGCGTTCAGGCCGTCACTGATGACGTTCCACACGCTCGGGCAGTTGGTCTGGCCGCAGGCGTTGTTGCCGTATCGGGCCTCGTTGTAGGGGACCTTGACCCAGTCCGCGACCTCGCCGTCCACCGAGTAGCGGCCCGAGGACTGCTTCTCGTAGTACTTCTTCAGCGACTCGGTCTTCTTGCCGGTGCCGAAGTAGAGGTCCTGGTAGTGCTTCTGGTTGTAGTCCTTCTGCCAGGCCGTGCTGTTGTCCTTCTTGCGGTCCGGCTGGGCGATCTGGTTGTGCAGCGGGCCCGCGGTGCCACCGTACTTGGGGTCGGTCTGGTCCCCGAACTCCACCAGGATGGTGAAGATCTTGTCGGTCTTCTCGCGGCTCAGCTCGACGTACTTGCCGTCGCCCTTCTTGCCCTTGAGCTGGACGACCTTCGAGCCGTTGCGCTCCTTGGCCTTCGCCTTGCCCGATATGAGCTGGTTCAGGGCCTCCTGACGCTGGGCCCTCTGGGTCTTGCTCATGGGGCCGTCGAGGTCGTGCTTCTGCTGCTTCACCGGGGCCGGGTCGTGCCGGTTCTCGGCGGCGGGCCGGGCCGTGGTGCTCGCCTCGGCGACGGCGAAGGTCGCGAAGCCGGCGGAGGCCGCGGCGAGTGCCACACCGATGGCGGCGGCTCTGAACGTCCAGGGTCTGCTGGTCACTTGAGTTCCTCCCCCGCGCCGCGCAGCACGGACAGGGGGTCCCGGGTCATGGAAGGGTCCGTGCGCGCATGATCAACGCGTGTAATCAAGTGACGACATTTGACTAGAGGTTTAGAAGAAAAGACAGACCTTGACTTGAGCAGGACAAGTGCACTATGCGGAACCGGCGTTCGCTTTACGAACAGTCGAACCTGTCGGTCAACGGGCGCGTACACCCGTCCACTTGCCGGACGCCATGACTCCGTGCGCCCCCTGTGCACCGGCACCGTGGGTTAGGTCACGCTTACCCGGCGTCCCGTTCGGGCATGCACGCGAATAGAGTCGAAGGCACCCCCCATCTTCATCTTCCGAGGACACGATTGCCATGCCTCGTCCGACTGCCGCACAGCTCGCCTACGGTTCCTGCACCGTGATCTTCTCGACGCTCGCCATGCTGCTGCTGTCCCAGACGAGTTCGGGCCTCGGGATCGCCGTCATCGCCCTGGCCGCGCTGGCCCTCGGGCTGCTCGTGGCCATGACGGTGCCACTGCCGAGTCCGCGTACGGTCGCTTCGCCGGCCGAGACCGCACCCGAGGAGGAGCCGGTGACCACCGCGCTCTGACCGGCCGTTCACGCGAGCGGCGGACCCGTGACTGCTCCCACGGACCCGCCGCTTTCGTATGGGCACCCATCACACTTCGGCACCCCGCCCGCCTCAGCCGGTGCTGACCACCACCGTCTTGGCCGCCTTGTCGTGCAGTCCCTGTTTGTAGGGCTTGTCGAAGAAGCTCCAGCCACCGCAGATGGCCGTCCAGATACAGGCACAGCAGAAGGCGAACGGCAGCCAGAGCACCAGGGCCCGGATCAGCGAGGTCTGCGTGGCGGGGGTGGCACCGTTGTCCAGGTTCGCCACCCGCAGGTTGAGCCACTTCTTGCCGAGGGTCTGCCCCGACCTGGCGATCATGAAGGTGTCGTAGGCGACGTAGAGGACGGCGGCGGCGAAGGACTGCCACAGGGACCGGCCGACCGCGACCCTGTCCCCGTTCACGGTGTACTCGTGGACCCCGAGCGGCCAGGTGACCAGCCAGACGACGATGCCCACGAGGACCATGTCGATGATGCGCGCGAGGGTCCGCTTGCCGCTGTCGGCGAGCGGGGGCATGCCGGCAAGCGGGTCGGCGGGGTAGCCGGGGCCGCCATAGGGGCCGCCACCGCCGTAGGGCCCGCCGCCGTAGGGGGGCGGTTGCTGGCCTCCTCCGTACGGGGGTGGCTGCTGGCCGCCGTAGGGCGGGGGTTGCTGACCTCCCCACGGCGGGGGGCCACCGGGCGGGGGCTGGCCGCCGGGCGGTGGGGGCTGCTGGGCGCCGGACGGGGTGTCGTACGGCGAGCCCGGCCCCTGGTCCGACGGGGGCCGCTTCTTGAACGGGTCGTCCTCGGGGGGCTCGGGTCCGGAGCCGGGGGGCGGTTCGCTGCTCATGGCCCGAGTGGACCGCGAACGCCCCGGATCCGCATCCGGCAGGCGGCCGTACGGAGTACGCGCCCCGCCCGGTCAGCCCGCGACGAAGGTGTGGGCCGCCTTGTCGTGCCAGCACTGGCGCCAGGGCCGGTCGAACAGGCACCACAGCACGCCGACGATCCCGATGCCGAGCAGCCCGGGGATGCTGTAGACCAGCCAGCGGCGCAGGGCCGCACCGAACGCCGGGGGCTCGTGCGCCTCGATGTCCCGGACCTCGAGGCCGCACAGCTTCTTGCCCAGGGTGCGGCCCCACTTGGCGGTGGGCAGCACCTCGTACAGCACACCGAAGAGGAGGAGCACGGCGAGGACGATGCCGAGCGCGGTGCCGGTCGTGCCGTCGAGCAGCCAGACGGTGACGGTACGGCCGGACAGCTTGGCCTCGTCGATCTTGTGCTGGATGTGGTCGGCCACCTGGGCGCCGAACGGGACCGCCGCGGCGGCGGTGACGGCACCGAGGACCAGGCTGTCGATCAGACGGGCGGCCAGGCGCTTGCCGAGGCCGGCCGGGCGGGCGGCGGCCTGCCGGCGGGCCGCCGCCTGGAACAGGTCCTCCACCGGCGGCTTCCACGGCGCCACCGGCTGCTCGTCCCCGCCTCCGGCCAACTGGTGCACCTGCTGCGCCCAGGAGGCCTGACCGCCGCCGGGGCCCGGGCTCATCGGGGCCCCGGCACCGCCCTGCCGGGGCACGGCCTGCTGCGGCACCGAGGGGGCCACGGCGGCGGGGGCCGCGGAAGCCTGCGGGGCCTGAGGTACCTGGGGTACCTGGGGTGCTTGCGGTGCCGGTGCGGCTGCCGCCCGGGCGGCGGCCTTGCCGGCACCGAAGCCGGGGCCTGCGGCCGGGGCGGGCTGCGCCGGGGGCGCCCCGACCGGTCCCTGCACACCGGGTCCGGCGGCACCGCTTGGACCACCGGCCCCGCCCGGTCCCGCGTGGGGCGCCCCGACGGGGCCCTGCGCGCCGAAGCCGGGGGTGCCGGAGGCGCTGGAGGGTGCCGGGCCGGAGGCTCCCGGCTGCCGGCCCTGGCCCGGTGCCGGGCGGAACGTCATCGTGCCGTCGTCCGTGACCGCCGCGGGGCCGGGGACCGGGCGGCGGAAGATGAACGTGCCGCCGGAGTCGGGAGTGTCGTCCTCGGCCTGCGGGGTCGGTGCCGTGCCGTCGGTCCGGCCGGCCGGCCGGGACGGATTGTCCGCGGGGATCCTCGGGTCGGTGCCCCAGGCGGGCTTCTGCTCCTGCCGGGAGGGCCCCGGCTGCGGATCCTCGTCGAAGAAGTGCGGGCCCGTCTCCTCCACCGACGGGGCCGCCGGGCGGACGCCGGGCGGCGGGGTGAGCGGTTCGCCGTCCTTCGGCGCCGGCCGGCTGGTGCCCGGCACCCAGGAGGCGCCGTTCCAGTACCGGACGTAGCCGGGGATGGACGGGTCCGGGTAGTAGCCCTCGCGGGGCCTGTCGTCACCGGGGGCCGGGGTTGGGGCGCTCATGTCCGTCGTCCCGTATCTGCTCGGGGGTTGGTTGCGGGCCTCCACATCTATCAGACGCGGGCAGGCCGCACCGCCAGTCCCGCCGTACCCACCCCTTTCCGGGCAACGCCGTACACGGATCCCACACGCGCGCCGAAAAATTTCCCGGAACCCGCGTAATGGCCCGGCCCCTGCCCCCTCTCCCCTGGTACGGGCCCGGTCCGAGCGGCCCCGGCAGAGAGGAAACGCAGGTCATGCATGACACCGTGGTGGAGCGGGAGCTGGAGCTGAAACTCATTCTGTCGCCCGAGCGGAGCATCCCGGTCCCGGCCCGGCTCAGCTACCGCTCCGAGGACCCCTACGCGGTCCACGTCACCTTCCACATCAACTCCGAGCACCCCGTCAACTGGACGTTCGCCCGGGAACTCCTGGTGGAGGGGGTGTTCCGGCCGTGCGGGCAGGGGGATGTGCGGGTGTGGCCGACGAAGGCCGACGGGCGCAGCGTCGTACTGATGGGGCTGAGTTCGCCCGACGGCGACGCCCTGCTGGAGGCGCCCGCCGCCCAGGTGTCCGCCTGGCTGGAGCGGACGCTGCGGGTGGTGCCCCCGGGGACCGAGGGCGGGCAGCTGGGCATCGACCACGCGCTCGACCAGCTGCTCGCCCGATGAAGGCAGGTTCACGATGAAGGCAGGTTCAGAAGAGCTTGCCGGGGTTGAGGATGCCGAGGGGGTCGAAGACCTGCTTCACCGCCCGCTGCATCTCCACGCCGACCGGGCCGATCTCCCGCGCCAGCCACTCCTTCTTCAGGACGCCCACGCCGTGTTCGCCGGTGATGGTGCCGCCGAGTTCCAGGCCGAGGGCCATGATCTCGTCGAAGGACTCGCGGGCCCGCCGGGACTCGTCGGGGTCGAGGGCGTCGAAGCAGACGGTGGGGTGCGTGTTGCCGTCCCCGGCGTGGCAGCAGACCCCGATGGTGAGCCCGTACTTGGCGGCGATCTGTTCGACGCCGTCGAGCATCGCGCTGAGCCGAGAGCGGGGCACGCACACGTCGTCGATCATCGTCGTGCCCTTCACCGCCTCCAGCGCGGTCAGCGAGAGCCGCCGCGCCTGGAGGAGGAGTTCGGACTCGGCCGCGTCCTCGGCCGGGACGACCTGGGTGGCGCCGGCCGCCTCGCACAGCGCGCCGACGGCGGCGAGGTCGGCGGTGGGGTCGGGGGTGTCGAAGGCGGCCAGCAGCAGCGCCTCGGTGGTCTCCGGGAGACCCATGTGGGCGAGGTCGTTGACCGCCTTGACGGTCGTACGGTCCATCAGTTCGAGGAGGGAGGGGACGTGACCGCCCTCCATGATCCGGCACACCGCGTCACAGGCGGCGGCCGCGGAGGCGAACTCGGCGGCCAGCACCAGCTGCTGGGGCGGCTTGGGCCTGAGCCCTAGGACCGCGCGGACGACGATGCCGAGCGAGCCCTCGGAGCCGACGAAGAGCCGGGTGAGGTCGTAGCCGGCCACCCCTTTCGCGGTGCGGCGCCCCGTGGACATCAGGCGGCCGTCGGCGAGGACGACCTCCAGGCCCAGCACGTACTCGGCGGTCACGCCGTACTTCACACAGCACAGGCCGCCCGAGGCCGTGCCGATGTTGCCGCCGATGGTGCACATCTCCCAGCTGGAGGGGTCGGGCGGGTAGTACAGGCCGTGTTCCTCGACCGCGCGGGAGAGGGCGGCGTTGACCACGCCCGGTTCGACCACGGCGATCCGGTCGACGGGGCTGATCTCCAGGATGCGGTCCATCTTGGTGAGGGACAGCACGATGCAGCCGTCGGTGGCGTTGGCGCCGCCGGACAGGCCGGTGCGGGCGCCCTGCGGGACGACGGGGACGCGCAGCTCGGTGGCGGTGCGCATGACGTGCTGGACCTGTTCGACCGTGCGCGGCAGCACGACCACGGCCGGGGCTCCCGCCGGGCAGAAGCTCGCCATGTCGTTGGCGTAGGACGCGGTGACGTCGGGGTCGGTCAGGACGGCCTCGGCGGGCAGGGCGGCCAGGAGCCGGTCGGTGAGGTTTCCGGTCACGTCGTCGCGGGGCGCTTCGATGCGGCTCATGATCACAGCGTCGCACTCGGGGCCATCGGTGTGAACCCCGTCCGTGCCTGGCTTGGGCCACTCGGATGCGCTCCTCGTACTGACGCACAGTGAGCGGTATGGAGATCCGACCGTACGGCCCCTCCGTCCCCGGGCCGTCTTTGGTGGCCGAAGCGCCCCGGCCGCGCCGTCCTCGGCGGTGGCTGCGGTGGCTGCGGCGCGTGCTGGTGACCGCGCTGGCGGGCGGGGTCGCGGCAGGCGCCGTGCTGATGCTGCGACCGGCCGAGCCGCACCGCCGCCCGAGCCGGCCGGCGGCGGGCCCGCGGGCGCAGGTACCGGCGCAGGCGCTGACGGCGGTGACCTCCGGGGTGCCGGCCGCGTTGCCCGAGCTGGCGGCGCTCATCGGGCAGCAGGAGAGCCGGGTGCGGGCGCGGCCGCAGGATGCGCGGGCGTGGGCGGTGCTGGGGGCCGCGTACCTGGAGCAGGGGCGGCAGAGTGCCGACGCGGCGAACTATCCGAAGGCCGAGCGGGCCTTGCGGACCTCGCTGGAGGTGCACGGCGCGCAGAGCGCGGCGAACACCGGGAACCCCGAGAACACAGAGAACGCGGTGGCGTTGAGCGGGCTGGCCGCGCTGGCGGACGTGCGGCGGGACTTTCCGGCGGCGAAACAGTACGGCGAGCAGGCGCTGAAACTGGCGCCGAAGCGGTGGACGGCGTATCCGCCGCTGATCGACGCCTACACCGGGCTCGGTGACTTCAAGGCGGCGCGAAGCGCCCTGGACAAGCTGATGGGGCTGCACGCCGGGGCGGCCGCGCGGCCCGCGGTGATGGCGCGGGCGTCGGCCGTGTACCGGGACCGGGGCTGGCGCGAGGACGCGGTGGCCCAGCTGACGGACGCGGCGGCCGCCGCCCGTACACCCGCCGAGCAGGCCGCCTATCTGACCGGGGTCGGGCAGCTGGCCTGGGAGCGCGGCGAGAGGGAGGACGCGCTGCGGCACTTCGAGGCGGCCATGCGGCTCGACCCCGGCGGGCGGGCGGCGCTGGCGGGCAGGGGCCGGGCGCTGGCTGCGCTCGGCCGCAGCGACGAGGCGATCACCGCGTACCGGGCGGCCCTCGCCAAGCAGCCGGACCCCCGGGACGCGCTGGAGCTGGGCGAGCTGTACGAGTCGCTGGGGATGTTCCCGTCCGCCCAGGCGCAGTACCGCCTGCTGAAGGCGCGGGTACGGGAGGCGGTGGCCGGCGGGGTCGACGAGGAGCTGCTGATCGGGCAGTTCGAGGCGGACCACGGGGACCCGCAGGAGGCGGTGGAGCGGTTGGAGGACGAGTGGCGGCGCCAGCCCGGCATCGAGGTGGCCGACGCCCTCGGCTGGGCGCTGCACCGGGCCGGCGACGACGCGCAGGCGCTGGAGTACGCCTCGATCGCGACGGACAAGGCGCAGGGGGGCGGGGTGCGCAGCGCGCTGTACGCGTTCCACCGGGGCATGATCGAGCGGGAGCTGGAACTGTCCGGCCCGGCCCGACGGCATCTGGCGGAGGCGCTGCGGATCAACCCGTACTTCTCGCCGCTGCGGGCTCCGGCGGCACGGTCGGCGCTGCAGGGGCTCGGGGAGGTACCCGACGAGCCCCTGCCCGACTAGATCCGCCGGCTACAGGTTGCCCCGCTTCGCCTGCTCGCGTTCGATCGCCTCGAACAGGGCCTTGAAGTTGCCCTTGCCGAAGCCCATCGAACCGTGCCGTTCGATGATTTCGAAGAAGACGGTCGGCCGGTCCTGGACCGGCTTGGTGAAGATCTGCAGCAGATAGCCGTCCTCGTCGCGGTCGGCGAGGATCTTCAGTTCGCGCAGGGTCTCGATCGGGACGCGGGTGTCGCCCACCCACTCGCCGAGGGTGTCGTAGTAGGAGTCCGGGGTGTCGAGGAACTGGACGCCGGCCGCGCGCATGGTGCGGACCGTCTGCACGATGTCGTTGGTGTTCAGTGCGATGTGCTGGACGCCGGCACCGCCGTAGAACTCCAGGTACTCGTCGATCTGGGACTTCTTCTTGGCGATGGCGGGCTCGTTGATCGGGAACTTGACCTTGAGGGTGCCGTCCGCGACGACCTTCGACATCAGCGCGCTGTACTCGGTGGCGATGTCGTCGCCCACGAACTCCTTCATGTTCGTGAAGCCCATGACCTTGTTGTAGAAGGCCACCCACTCGTTCATCCTGCCGAGTTCGACGTTGCCCACGCAGTGGTCGATGGCCTGGAAGGTGCGCTGGGCGGGCGGTTCGACCATCGGGGCCGCGGCGACGAAGCCGGGCAGGTACGGGCCGTCGTAGCCGGTGCGCTCGACCAGGGTGTGGCGGGTCTCGCCGTAGGTGGCGATCGCGGCGAGGACGACCGTGCCGTGCTCGTCCTTGAGCTCGTACGGCTCGGTGACCGAGCGGGCGCCGTGCTCGACGGCGTACGCGTGGGCGGCGCGCGCGTCCGGGACCTCGATGGCCAGGTCGATGACGCCGTCACCGTGCTCGGTCACATGCCGGGCGAGGAAGTGACCCCAGTCGGTGCTGGGCTTGATGACCGAGGTGAAGACGAAACGGGCGGAGCCGTTCTCCAGCACGTAGCTGGCGGTCTCGCGGCTGCCGTTCTCCGGTCCGGAGTAGGCGGCCAGCCGCATGCCGAAGGCGGTGGAGTAGTAGTGCGCCGCCTGCTTGGCGTTGCCCACGGCGAAGACGACCGCGTCCATTCCCTTGACCGGGAAGGGATCGGCCTGCCGGGCGGTCGTGACGGGAGTGTGGTGTGTGGTCTGCGTCATAGCGGAAGGGTGACTCTGGTCTGCAAGGTGCGCAATAGTTTCCGTATTCACTGGGCAATCTGCTCAGCGGTACGCGAGTACCGGCGGGCTTTCTGTACAGGATGACCACTCGGGAGGCGGGCGTGGCGATCGATCAACTGGACGGACGCATCATCGTGCTGCTGGCGCGGGAGCCGCGCATCGGTGTGCTGGAGATGTCGCGGCGGCTGGGGGTCGCCCGGGGGACGGTCCAGGCGCGGCTGGACCGCCTTCAGTCGAATGGCGTCATCCGCGGATTCGGGCCCCAGGTGGACCCGGCGGCCCTCGGCTACCCGGTCACCGCGTTCGCCACGCTGCAGATCCGGCAGGGCCAAGGGGCCGACGTCCGGGCGCACTTGGCGACCGTGCCGGAGATGCTGGAGCTGCTGACCACCACGGGCAGCGGGGACATGCTGTGCCGGCTGGTGGCCCGTTCGAACGCCGATCTTCAGCGGGTGATCGACCGGGTCGTCGGCTTTGATGGCATCGTCCGGGCCTCCACGGCGATCGTCATGGAGAACCCCGTTCCGCTGCGGATCATCCCGCTGGTGGAACAGGCTGCCGGGGACGACAGCGAAGGGACCTAGCCGACCTAGCCGACCTAGCCGACCTGGGGTGAGCGCGGGTGAGCTTCTGGGAGTACCTGGCGGGCCGCCATCAGCAGCTGCTCACGGACGCCGGGCAACACGCCGGCGTGGTCTTCCCGTGCATGGTCGTGGCCACCGTCATCGGGGTGCTGATCGGCATCGTCACCTATCGCACCGAGTGGGCGGGCCACCTCGCCACCCTCACCACCTCCACCATCCTCACCATCCCGTCCCTGGCGATGATCGGTCTGCTGATCCCGATCGTGGGTCCGGGCGTCGCGCCGACGGTGATCGCGCTGACCCTGTACGGGCTGCTGCCGATCGTGCGGAACTCCGTCGTGGGCCTGCGCGGGGTCGACCCGGCCCTGGTGGACGCGGCCCGCGGTATCGGCATGTCCCGGCTGATGCGGCTCCTCAGGGTCGAACTGCCGCTGGCCTGGCCGCCGATCCTGACCGGCATCCGGGTCGCCACACCGATGCTGATGGGCATCGCGGCCATCGCCGCCTACGCCTCGGGCCCCGGCCTCGGCAACGAGATCTTCCGCGGGCTGGCCTCGCCGGGCAGCAAGAACGCCCTGAACCAGGTGCTCGCGGGCACGCTCGGGATCGTCGTCCTGGCGCTTGTGTTCGACGCCGCGTACGTCCTGGTCGGACGGCTGACCATGCCCAGGGGGATCCGTGGCTGAGGCGTCCGTCGCGGGAGCGACCATCGAGCTGGAGAACCTGCCCACACGGTATCCGGGCCATCCGCAGCCGGCCGTGGACAACGTGAGCATGGAGATCAAGGCCGGCGAGACGGTGATCTTCGTCGGCCCGTCGGGCTGCGGGAAGTCCGCGACGCTCAAGATGATCAACCGGCTGACTGAGCCGACCGGCGGCCGCATCCGCATCGACGGCGAGGACGTCACCGCCATCGACGCGGTGAGGCTGCGCCGCAAGGTCGGGTACGCCATCCGGTCACGGGGGGACCGGATCGCCGTTCCGCGCGAGCGCTCGCACATCGCCCGGTCGGAGGCCGGCCGGCTGGAGGCCATGGAGGCGCAGGCCGAGCTGGAGGAGGCCCGCGCCCAGCGGACCCACTTCGAGCAGGAGTGCCACGGCGGGGAGGAGAAGGCGTGAGCACCGCCGAGCAGCAGCGCCGCCCCGAGGGCGAGGACGAGGCCGAGGCCGAGGGGCTCTCCCGCCGCGACGAGGTCGAGGAGCTCGCCTTCCCGGACGAGGCAGAGGCAGAGCAGGACGCCCCGTCGCCGTGGCAGCCTCCGCCCCTGCGCCGCCCGACCTGGCAGCGGCTGACCCTCCTGCCCGCGTTCCTGGTCGCCCTGCTCCTCGCCACCTGCCTCTGGTTCCGGCAGGCGGACCTCGACACCGTCTCCGAGAACGCGCTGTCCGGCGGTCAGGTCTCCCGGGCGCTGTGGCAGCACGTGAAGCTGACGGTGATCTCGACCTTCTTCGTGCTCGTCATCGCCGTCCCGCTGGGCATCCTGCTCACCCGCCGGGCCTTCCGGAAAGCCACCCGGGTGGCGATGACGATCGCCGGCATGGGCCAGGCGACCCCGGCGATCGGCCTGCTGGCGCTGCTGGTGATCTGGCTCGGCACCGGTACGAAGGCGGCCCTGACCGGCATGGTCGTCTACGCCGTCCTGCCGGTCCTCGCCCACACGATCGCGGGCCTGAAGGCCGGCGACCCGACCCTGCTGCAGGCGGCCCGCGGCATCGGCATGTCCCCGTTCGGCGTGCTCGCCCGCGTCGAACTCCCCCTCGCCGTCCCGCTGATCCTCGCGGGCGTCCGCACCGCCCTGGTCCTCGACGTCGGTACGGCGACCCTGGCGACCTTCGGCGGAGGCGGCGGCCTCGGCGTGCTGATCACCACGGGCATCACCCATCGGCGCATGCCCGTGCTGGTGCTCGGCGCGATCCTCACCATCGCCCTCGCCCTGCTGGTCGACTGGCTGGCCTCGCTGGCGGAAGTGGTGCTGCGGCCGCGGGGGCTGGAGGCGGGGAGATGAGACGCCGTCCCGGTCCGCTGCCGGCCGCGCTGCTGGTCGTACCGTCCGGGTGCGGGCTGACCAGTGGCCCGGGATCCAGGCCGGACAGGTCCTAGCAGCTCGGGACCGAACCCTTGCCCTTCTCCAGGGCCGTCAGGGCGTTCACCGCGCCCTTGAGTGTGGTCACCGCGACCAGCCGCAGGCCCTTCGGCAGCTCCGCCTTGGCATCGGTGCACTCGTCCTTCGGTACCAGGAAGATGCTCGCCCCGTCCCGCCGCGCGGCCTGCGTCTTCAGGGCCACCCCGCCGACCGCGCCGACCTTGCCGCCGGCGTCGATCGTGCCCGTACCGGCGATGGTGCGCCCGCCCGTGAGGTCGCCGCCGCTGCCGTCGCCGTCCAGCTTGTCGATGATCCCCAGGGTGAACAGCAGCCCCGCGCTGGGCCCGCCCACATCGGCGAGCTTCAGCTTGACCTTGACCTTGTCGGCGCTCAGGTCCAGGTACTTCAGCGCCGCCGCGGTCGCCGCGTCCTGGGACTGCTGCATCTGCTCCGCGTTGTGCTTCTCGATCTCCTTGATGTTGTTGCCGCTCGGGTAGACCGCGTCGCGGGGCATGACGGCCCGGTCCGTGCGGAACCAGTTGTCGAACACGTCCCCGAGGGACACCCGCGCCTCCGGGCCGGTCGCCACGATGGTCGTCATCCGCAGCTGCCCGCTGGTCTTGCGGGTCGGCGCGCCGGAGACGGTGATCACCGGGGTGCCCTGGTTCTCGCCGAGCACGTTCGCCGTCATCCCGGGCTGTGCCACCGAGAACGGCAGCGGCGCGAACGCCGCCGTGGCGAGCAGGGCCACGACGGGCAGGGCGCAGACGGCGACGGCCTGGGGGCGCGTGAGACGTGAGAGCACGGAGTCAATCTAACGTGACGCCCCGTTTCGGCCACCGGCCCCTCACCCCGCGTACAGGTCCCGGCGTGCCCGGGTGAAGCGCCGCAGCGCGTCCGGGAGCGGCTCGATGCCGATGCCGGGCGTGTCCGGCACCGGGAGATGGCCGTCCTGAAGGACGAACGGCTCGGTGATGTCCTCGGCGAAGTAGCGGGAGGAGGCCGAGGTGTCGCCCGGGAGGGTGCAGCCGGGCAGGGCGGCGAGGGCCAGATTGGGGGCACGGCCGATGCCCGTCTCCAGCATGCCGCCGCACCACACCGGGACCCCGTGGGCGTGGGCCACGTCGTGCACGCGGCGGGCCTCCAGGTAGCCGCCGACCCGGGCGGGCTTGACGTTCACCGCCCGGCAGGCGTCCATGGCGATCGCGGACGCGGTGTCGCGGGCGTGGTGCAGGGACTCGTCCAGGCAGACAGGGGTCGCCAGGCGCTTCTGGAGCTGTGCGTGGGCGTGGAGGTTGTTCTCCTCCAGCGGTTCCTCGATCAGCAGCAGCCCGAACTCGTCGAGGCGCCGCAGCTGCTCGGCGTCGCCGAGGGTGTAGGCGGTGTTGGCGTCGACCTGGAGGGGCAGCTCGGCGCCGAAGCGCTCGCGGACCGCCCGGACCGGTGCGAGGTCCCAGCCGGGTTCGATCTTCAGCTTGATGCGGACGTACCCCTCGGCGAGGTAGCGCTCCACGTCGTCCAGGAGTTCGGGCACGGAGTTCTTGATGCCGACGGAGACCCCGGCGGGCACCCGGTCCCGTACGGCGCCCAGGTAGGTGGCGAGCGGCATGCCGTGCGCCCGCAGCTCGGCGTCCAGCACGGCCGTCTCCAGAGCCGCCTTGGCCAGCTCGTGCCCCTTGATCTTCGCCGTGGCGGGGGCCAGCGCGGCCGTGGTGAGGTGCGGGAGAGCGGCCGCGCGGGGCAGCAGGAAGTCCCGCAGCACGATCTCGGCGCCGGCCACGAACTCCGAGCAGTACAGCGGCTCGGGGTCGGCCGCGAACTCCGACCAGCCCTCGGCCGCGTCCGTGACGACGTGCAGGAGGAAGGTGTCCTTCGTCGTCATCGTGCCGAAGGACGTACGGAAGGAGGTGACCAGCGGGATCGCCACGTGCACGATCTCGACGCGCTCCAGCTTCATACGGCGCTCCCCTCCGTCCGGGTGAGCGTGTACCAGCCGTCGCGGGACATGCCCGTCGCCCGGAAGCCCTCCGCGAAGGCCTCCAGGAACACCTCGCGCACGGCGTGCCGCCAGCGCAGGGCCAGGACGGGGTCGGCGGCGCGCAGCGTGACGATGTCGTCGGGGACGCGGCACCACACGTACTGGTCGTCACGGCGGGCGAGGATGCCGCCGTCGGGGGCCGTGTGCGTGGCGGGCGCCAGGTCACGGTCATCCGTGTCGTACGAGGTCGTGGGCGCCGCAAGCTCCCAGGTGACCGTCAGCCGGTCGCTCTCGTCACCGTCGTTCACGCCGTCCGTCATGGGGCCGTAGAAGTCGACCAGGTACTCCGTGCCGACGGCACCCAGCTTGACCAGGTTGAAGCGGGCGTTGCGGCCGACCAGCGGGTCGAAGGTCCAGCGCATGGTGCGGGCTCCGACGCCGAGGGCCCAGTCGCGCTGGGCGCGCTTCACCGCGTGCCCGAGGCCCCGGTCGGCGGCGGCCACCAGGGAGTACGTGCTCTGCTCCGGGCCGAGGACGGCTACGGAGGCCCCGGCCGGCCGGCACCCGTCGTACGCGGCGTGCACGGCGCCGCCCGCGTGCACCAGGCTGTGCAGCACCTCGGCCGGGTAGGGCGGGGCGGTGCGCGGGGTGTGCCACACGTCGCTGAAGTAGTCGGCCACGGCCGCGAGCCCGGCGACGTCGTGGACGGTGCGGACGGTGACTTCTGCCGTCATGACTGCTGCCGTCATCACTCCTGCTGTCATCACTCCTGCTGTCATGGGGACGAGTCTCGGGGGCCGCGAAAGGCCGTGTGTTGTGCAGGCGGCCAAGACATGCCTACGTTCGTTGCAGCATCAGCCAAGCCGCCCCCGAGGACTCCCATGGACGCGTGCACGCTCGGCGATCTCCTGGACGTCGTCGGCGGCTCCACCCTGCGCCTGCACACCGCACCCGCCGGGCCCGGCGTGCCGGTCACCGAGGCGGTGCTCCACGACGGCCGCACCCCGCTCCCCCGGCTGCCGGGCGGGCTGCTGCTGGCGGTCGGGGTGCCGGCCGCGGAGGCGGGGCCGCTGGTGCGGGCGGCGGCCGAGGCGGGGCTGACCGGGGTCGTGGTGCGGGGCGCGGACGGGCCCGTCGGGGAGGCGCAGGCGCACGGTGTGGCGCTGCTGTCGGTCGCCGAGGACGAGGCCTGGCACCACGTGCACCTGCTGCTGGCCTCGGCCATCGGCGCCGGGCCCGCCGTCTCCTCCGACACCGGCCTGGGCGACCTGTTCGCGCTGGCCGACGCGATCGCGGCGGGGGTCGGCGGGGCCACCGCCATCGAGGACCCCCGGCAGCGGATCCTCGCCTACTCGACCGTCCCCGGCCAGCCGGTGGACGAGGACCGGCGGCAGGGCATCCTCGGCCTTCAGGTGCCGGCCGGCCCGGAGAACACCGAGCAGTACCGGCTGCTGTTCGCGGCCGGCCGGCCGGTGCGGCTGCCCGCGCTGACCCGTTCCGGCCTGCCCCGCCTTGCGGTGCCGGTGCGGGCCGGCGGGGAGACGCTCGGCTCCGTCTGGGTGATCGACGACGGCTCTCTCGGCCCCGACGCCGAGGACACCCTCGCCCAGGGCGCCGCCACGGCCGCCCTGCTCCTGCTGCGGGCCCGCGCCGCCCGCGAACTGGCCCGGCACCGGGGCAGCGACCTGCTGCGCCGCCTGCTGGCGGGCACGGCGGACGCACCGACGGCCGCGCACCGCCTCGGGGTCACGGGCCCGGCCCGGGTGGCCGCCTTCGTCCTGGACTCCGCCGCGAGCGTCCCGGACGCCGAGCGCACCGCGCTGCGCCTGCTGGACGTCGTACGCCTGCAGTGCGAGGCTCGGTACGGGCGGCACGCGTGCGTGCTGGTGGACGGGGTGGTGTACGCCGTCCTTCCGGGGCCCGGCGAGCGGCACAAGCGGCTGGCCGAGGACATCGTCGGGCGGGCCGGGCAGACGCTGCGGGTGCCGGTGCGGGCGGCTCTCGGCGAGGTGGTGCCGGACGCGGGCGGCCTCGCGGACTCCCGAGCCGATGCGGACCTGGTGCTGCGGGTCCTGGACGCCGCTCGGCCGGTCGCCGCGGTGGACGAGGTGCGCCCGCGCGTGACGCTGCTGCGGCTGGCCGAAGTGCTGCGGGAGCGGCGGGAGTTGAGCGCGGGCGCGTGGCAGCGGGTGCTGGCGTACGACGCCGGGCACGGTACGGAGTACGCCCGCACGCTGGTCTGCTGGTTCGAGGCGGGCTGCGACATGGCGGGCGCGGCGAAGCTGCTCGCCGTGCACCCCAACACCTGCCGCTACCGCCTCAAGCAGCTCGGACAGCACACCGGGGTCGACCTGGACGACCCCGACGAACGGCTGGTGCTGTGGCTTCAGCTGAGGACGCTGGCCGGGCTCGGCGGCGGTTGACCCCGCTCAGCGCAACGCTTCCGCGACCTCCCGAGCCGCATCCACCACCCGCGGCCCCACCCTCTCCGGCACGGAGTCCGCGAGCATCACCACACCCACACTGCCCTCGACCCCGGTCACACCGATGAGCGGCGCCGCAGCCCCGCTCGCCCCGGCCTCCAGCTCTCCGTGCGTGAGCGTGTACCCGGGGTCGGCCGACGGCGACTGCCGCGCGGCGAGTATCGCCCTGCCCGCAGCCCCCCGGTCCAGCGGATGCCGGAAACCGGCCCGGTAGGCCACGTGATAGTCCGTCCATGTCGGCTCGACCACGGCGACGGCCAGCGCCTCGGTCCCGTCCACCAGCGTCAGATGCGCCGTCGCCCCGATGTCCTCGGCGAGCGAGCGCAGCGCGGGCAGCGCGGCCTCCCGTACCAGCGGATGCACCTGGCGGCCAAGGCGCAGCACCCCCAGACCGACCCTGGCTCGCCCACCCAGGTCACGCCGTACGAGCGCGTGCTGCTCCAGCGTGGCGAGCAACCGGTACACCACGGTCCGGTTCACGCCCAGTTTGTTGGAAAGCTCAGTGACGGTCAGCCCGTGGTCGGTGTCGGCCAGCAGCTTGAGGACGCGCAGTCCCCGGTCGAGCGTCTGAGAGGTCTCCGCGGTCACGACGCCCACTCCTTCGTGGTGAGGTCGGCGTCCCCTGAGCGGTTGAATGCGTCGCCGAGTCCCGTCGGCGACGCGCTTCAGAGGCCGCCGATCGGCAGGACGGCCCGGCGGCTCCGGACCTTGTCGCTTCACGGCTGCGCTCCGCGGCGGCGCTGCCACGGGGCGTGTGCGTAGCGGGACAGTAGCGAAGCCGGTTCGCTGAGCGGAAGTCTCCGTCCAGAATCCGGGCAAGGCCAGATCCGGCCTGCCTGCATTCGTCCGGATACGCACACGGACCGAGGGTCACTTCATGCGCGTGGCCCACTCCTGCACCTTGGCGATCCGCTGCCGCAGCTGCCCCGCCGTCGCCTCCGCGCTCGGCGGCCCCCCGCACACCCGCCGCAGCTCGGTGTGAATGACACCGTGCGGCTTGCCGCTCTGGTGGACATAGGCGCTGACCATGGTGTTGAGCTGCTTGCGCAGCTCCATCATCTCCTTGTGGCTGACCACCGGCCGCCGCTCGGCGGGCAGCTCCAGCAGGTCGGCCTCGGAGTCCGGCTTCTTACGGCTGTGCGCGATCTGCCGGGCCTGCCGCTTCTGCAGCAGCATCTGCACCTGGTCGGGTTCGAGAAGCCCCGGAATCCCGAGGTAGTCCTGCTCCTCCTCGCTCCCGGGGTGGGCCTGCATGCCGAACTCGGCGCCGTCGTAGAGCACCCGGTCGAAGACGGCCTCGGACTCCAGCGCCTCGAAGGAGAACTGCTCCTGCTCGCCGGTGTCCTCGTCCTGCTGCTTGTTCGCCTCGTCCATCTCCTTCTCGGATTCGGCGTACGGGTCCTCCTCGCCCTCCTTCTTCGGCTTGTCGAGGGCGTGGTCCCGCTCCTTCTCCATCTCGTTGGCGAAGGTCAGCAGGTCGGGCACGGTCGGCAGGAACACGGACGCGGTCTCGCCGCGCCGCCGGGACCGCACGAAACGCCCGACGGCCTGCGCGAAGAAGAGGGGGGTCGAGATGGTGGTGGCGTACACCCCGACCGCGAGCCGCGGCACGTCGACGCCCTCGGACACCATCCGCACCGCGACCATCCAGCGGTCATCGCTGCCGCTGAAGTCGTCGATCCTCTTCGAGGCGCCCGTGTCGTCGGACAGCACCAGAGTCGCCCTGGTACCGGTGATCTCGCGGATGAGCTTGGCGTAGGCGCGGGCGGAGTCCTGGTCGGAGGCGATGACGAGGGCGCCCGCGTCCGGGATGCCCTTCCTGACCTCGGTCAGCCGCTGGTCGGCGGCGCGCAGCACGCTGGGCATCCACTCGCCGCGCGGGTCGAGGGCGGTGCGCCAGGCCTGGCTGATCGCGTCCTTGGTCATCGGCTCGCCGAGCCGGGCCGCGATCTCGTCGCCGGCCTTGGTCCGCCACCGCATGTTGCCGCTGTAGGAGAGGAAGATGACGGGCCGGACGACGTGGTCGGCGAGGGCGTTGCCGTAGCCGTAGGTGTAGTCGGCGGAGGACCGGCGGATCCCGTCCGTCCCCTCCTCGTACGTGACGAAGGGGATGGGGTTGGTGTCCGACCGGAACGGCGTACCGGTCAGCGCGAGCCGCCGGGTCGCGGGCTCGAACGCCTCCAGGCACGCCTCGCCCCAGGACTTGGAGTCACCGGCGTGGTGGATCTCGTCGAGGATGACGAGGGTCTTGCGCTGCTCCACCCGGTTGCGGTGCAGCATCGGGCGCACACCGACACCCGCGTACGTGACCGCGACCCCGTCGTACTCCCTGCCGAGCGGACCGGCGCTGTACTCGGGATCGAGCTTGATCCCCACCCTCGCCGCCGCCTCGGCCCACTGCTTCTTCAGGTGCTCGGTCGGCGCGACCACGGTCACCTGCTGCACGACGTGGTGGTGCAGCAGCCAGGAGGCGAGGGTCAGCGCGAAGGTCGTCTTGCCGGCGCCGGGCGTGGCGACGGCGAGGAAGTCGCGCGGCTGCTCCTGGATGTACTTCTCCATCGCCCCCTGCTGCCAGGCACGCAGCTTGCTGGCGGTACCCCAGGGGGCCCGGCCCGGGAAGGCGGGCGAGAGATGGTGGGAGTGGGCGGTGGAGGCGGCGGTAGTAGTCACGGTCTCCGTGTAGGGGTCGGGCGGCTCGGCTACGTATGACAACCGGGCCACCCTACCGGCGCCCCACCCCTGCCTACGCGCGAACAAGGCCGCCTCGCCCGCGGGTGGGACCCACGTCACAGTCGGCGCGAAGCCCGTCCGACCGGGCTGCGATCTTGGTCGCACACCCCGCGTTTCATGAACGGCGTATGGCAGTCCCGTTGCAGCGCACCGGATTCCCTTGAGCCCCTGTCCCGCCCCGCCATACCGTCATTCCACGAACACGGCCGTGTGCCCGAGTGGTTTAGGGGCTCGCCTGCAAAGCGAGTTACGTGGGTTCGATTCCCGCCACGGCCTCTACCTGCCTGACCAGGCAGAACGAAAGGGCCGGCTTGGCTGGTGAGGGGCTGCTTCAGAGCACCCCGCCCGCTTCGTCCTGGAACAGTTCCGTCCAGTAGTGCCAGTGGATGTCGGGGTGCAGGCCCGTGGGGTCTATGGACGTCAGGGTCTGGATCATGGCCGCGGCCAGTTGGTCGTAGGCGTCCGTCGTCAATTCGTGGCCCAGGTGTTCGTCGATGGTGCGCTCGTGGTGCAGGAGCCAGAGTGTGAAGGCGAGCGTGGAGACGTCCGTGTTGAGCGGGTAGAGCGTTGCCTCGGGCTCGCTGAAGGTGAGGACCGCGCCCGTTCTGCCGTCGACCACCAGGCTGTTGTCCTCGACCAGGTAGCCGAGGCGGATCAGGTGGTCGGAGTGGGCGGGGAGGTCGTCCAGGGGGTAGTCGTCGGCGCGCTCGCCGGTGAAGTACTCGGTGAGGGTGGGCAGCGGGACGTCGGTGTCGGCGTGGAAGAGGACCGCCTCCTCCGGCAGGCCCGTCTCGCGCAGGAAGCGGCGGGTCGGCTCGTGGGTGAGCGTGGCCGGGAAGTCGACCTCCTCGAAGCGGGCCACCCGGCCGTGGCCGAACTCCTGGTCCAGGAGGCGGGCGGGGACGTCCAGGGTGAGGCCGAAGGCCGTGCCGGGGCCGGCGATGAGGGAGAGCGGACGGATCAGGGCCGCCGCCTTCCAGTAGGGCGGGACCTCGCCGTCCGTGCCCTCCTCGAAGAGCGTGAGGAGGCGGCGGGAGGCCTCGGTCACCGTCTTGGAGCCGTACTGGCCCGGCAGCGAGGAGAAACGGCCGCGCAGGCCTGCCAGTTCCTCCGTGACCGCGGCGAAGCGCAGGAGGGTGTCCAGGGAGGGGGCGAAGGGGCGGGGGTCGGACGGGTCGAAGAGGTAGGCCGTCGTGATCTCGCCCGTGTCGCCGTCGAGCAGGATCGACTCGCGCTCCATGCCCGCGGGGCTGAGGAGTTCGCCTATCACCAGGCGGCTGCGCAGCTCCTCCGCCAGGCGGAAGGGGCCGTCCGTGGCGTCGCCGAGGGTGCGCAGTCCGTGCGTGCGCAACGGGGAGAACGTCAACAGGTGGGTGTCCGTGGGCAGTCCGGGGGCCGTGAGCAGGCCGCGGGTCGGCGCGTGCGTGACGTAGCGGTCCAGCTCCGCCTCGGTCAGCGTGATCGCCGGAACTCCGGTGTCGGTCGTGCTCATCGCTCCCCCGCGATCTTCCTCGGTGCGTCGGTCCCTGGGCAGGGCATGCCCGGCCGTCCTCCGGCTTGCCGTCGGAAGCGGCCGTCCCCCACTGCCCAGAACACTACGCCGCCCCACTGACAACGCCCGTGGAACAGGGACGTCAGGCGACCCGCGCCCGTTCCGTGCCGACGAGGTTCGCCTCCACCGTCTGGATCGGGCGGGTGCGGGTCAGGCCGACGCATCGGCTCCCGGGGTGTACTCCTGCCTGCCCGACACGATCATGCGGCGGAACTGGTCACCCTGCCCTCACCCCGGTGAGGACGACGCCCCCGCCTCACGTGAAGTAGATGCCGCCCAGGACGACCGCCAGGGCCGCCACGACGAACAGCAGGGTCCACCCGAACAACTTGCCCATGCTGGGCGGGGGTTCGTAGCGCGGCTCTTCGGGGGGCGTGGTCACCGGTCCGTCACCACCGCGGCCTGCGGGCGGATCGGGAGGCGGTTGACCGGGCGGCCCGTCGCCGCGCGCACGGCCGAGGCGATCGCCGCCGGGGACGTCACCACCGGGACCGCGCTGACCGACTTGGCGCCGAAGGGGGCGACCACGTCCCGTTCCTCGACCAGCTTCACAATCCGGATGTCCGGCGCGTCCAGGGCGGTGGGGAGCGCGTATCCCGTGAGGTCGGGGTGGCGGATCAGGCCGCGCGGTGTACGGAGGTTCTCCGTCAGCGCGATGCCCACGCCCTGGGTGACGCCCGCCTCGATGCGCGCGGCCAGTTGCACCGGGTTCAGCACCCGGCCCACGTCCTGGGCGACCGCCAGCTCCACCACCCGGACGGAGCCGAGTTCGATGTCCACGTCCACCACCGCGCGGATCGCGCAGAAGGCGAGGCCGACGAAGGCGTCGCCCTGGCCGGAGGCGTTCAACGGCTCGGTGGGGTGCGGGCGGCACTGGGCCGTGGCCCACAGCTCCTTGCCCTCCATCGCCTCCGTGACGGTCGTCGACAGCACACCGTCGTACGAGGTGATCTTGCCGTCGGTGATCTGGAGCAGCTCCGTCGACATGCCGAACTTGTGTGCGAGGGGCTGGAGCAGCTGGGTGCGGACCATCTTCGCCGCGCGTTCCACCGCGCCGCCGGAGACCCAGGTGTGGCGGCCGCGGCAGCCCCCGCCGGCCGGCGGCTGGTCGGTGTCGACCGGTGCCACGTGCACCTCGTCGATGCCGAGCGTGTCCTGGACGATCTGCCGGGCGAGGGTGGTGAACCCCTGCCCGGTCTCCACGGCCGCGCACAGCACGGTCGCCACGCCGTCGTGGACCTTCACGGTCGCCGTGGACACCTCGTCGGTGCCCTCCGCGCCGAGCATGTGCACCATGCCCAGGCCGTAGCCGACGCCCCGGCGCACCGCGCCCGGCTCGCCCGCGCCCTCGGGGCCGCCGGGCAGCAGCCACGCCTCCTCCGGGGTGTCCTTGGGCAGGGCCGGGAGGGGGAAGTCGCGGACCGCCTGGAGCAGTTCGGCCACCGGGGCCGGGCAGGTCACCGTCTGGCCGATCGGGAGGACATCGCCGGTCGCGAGCGCGTTGCGCAGGCGCAGTTCGGCCGGGTCCAGGCCGAGTTTCTTCGCGAGCTTGTCCATCTGCGCCTCGTAGGCGGCGCACACCTGCATGGCGCCCTCGCCGCGTACGTGGCCGGAGGGCGGGTTGTTGGTGCGTACGGCCCAGCCCTCGATGAAGGCGTTCGGGACGACGTAGGGGCCGCACGCGAAGGAGACGGCGGCGGCCAGCGCCTCCGCGGAGGTGTCGGCGTACGCGCCCGCGTCCAGCAGGATCTGCGCCTCGACCTTCACCAGCCTGCCCTCGGCGTCGGCGTGGTGGCGGTAGCGCAGGAGCGTGGGGTGGCGGTGGACGTGGCCGAGGAAGGACTCCTCGCGGGTGGCCGTGAGCTTCACCGGGCAGCCGGTCTTGAGCGCGAGCAGACCGAGCGGGAGCTGGAAACCCTGGTCCTCGCGGTCGGCGGTGGCGCCGGGCACCCCGGTGACGACGATCTTCACCCGATCGGGGGACAGGCCGTAGCAGGCTGCGGCCGAGTTGCGGTCGGCGTGCGGGTCGGTCGAGGCCAGGTACAGCTCCACGCCGCCGTCGGGACGCGGCACCGCGAGGCCCGCCTCGGCGCCGATGGGGGCCGGGTCCTGGCGCCCTATGCGGTACAGGCCCTCGACGACGATCTCGCCGGCCGCGTCCGGGTCGCCGTGGCGCAAGGGGATGTGCCGGATCAGGTTGCCGTCGGGGTGCAGGGATTCGGCCTCGAAGGCCTGCTCGGGGTCGGTCACGGGGTCGAGTACTTCGTACTCGACGATGACGGCGGCGGCGGCCATCCGCGCGGTGTCCGGGTGGTCGGCGGCGACGGCCGCGATGGGCTCGCCGTGGTGCCGTACGACCTCGGAGGCGAACACCGGGCGGTCGGGCGTGCCCCGGCCGTGGCGGGGGGTGCCGGGCACGTCCTCGTGGGTGACGACGACCCGTACGCCGGGCATCTCGCGCGCGTGGGTGGTGTCGATGGACACGATGCGCGCGTGCGCGTGCGGGGAGCGCAGCACGGCCGCCCAGAGCAGGCCCTCGGCCCACAGGTCGGCCGCGTACGGGAAGGTGCCCTCGGTCTTGGCGCGGGCGTCGGCGTGCGGCAGCGAGGCGCCGAGGCCGAGCGGCAACGCATCGACGGTGGGGGCCGCTTCCGCGGCGGTGGTCGCGGTGGCCGCTTCGTTGCTCACGCCTGGCCTCCGTCCTGGCCGTAGTGCTGGTCGTGCGGTCCCGGTGTACCGAAAGTGCCGGGGCTGTCGAAGACTCCCGGCACCTCGAACGCCGACGGGTTGACGCCGCCGGAGCCGGGGCCCGCCTGGTGCGGAATACGCGCCTCGTTCCCGTCCGTCTCAGCCTCTGCTGCGGTGTGCGCCTCGCGTTCGGCGACGACCTCCTGGACGGCATCCAGGACGCCCCGGTAGCCGGAGCAGCGGCACAGGTTGCCGCACAGGGCCTGCCGGGTCTCCAGCTCGGTCGGCGCCGGATTGCCCTCCAGCAGGTCGTGCACGGTCATCGCCATACCCGGGACGCAGAAACCGCACTGCACGGCGCCGCACCGGGCGAGCGCCCGCTGCACGTCGGAGGGCTGCCCGTCGGCGGCCAGGCCCTCGACGGTACGGACCTCGGCGCCGGCCGCGGTGACCGCCGGGACCAGACAGGAGGCCACCAGGCGCCCGTCCACCTGCACGTTGCAGGCGCCGCACTCGCCCTGCGAGCAGCCGTCCTTGGCCCCGGCGAGGCCGAGCCGCTCCCGCAGGACGTACAGCAGGGATTCGCCGATCCAGGCGTCGGTGACGGGGCGGTCGGTGCCGTTGACGCGCAGGACGTAGGAGGCGAGGGGGTGGTCGTCGTTCGGCGGGAGGGCGGCCGGGGCGGGGTCCTCGGAGGCGTCCTGCTCCGGGGCTGCCTGGGCCGCCGGGTCGTCCGGCGTGTGGTGGGTTTCGGACGCCTCCGGCGGGTCGGCGGGGCCGGGCGGGTCCGCCGAGGCCTCCGCGTCGTGCGCCGCTGCGGTGCCTCTCGGGCCTGCCGTGCCGGGCGCCGTTGCCGTGTCGGCCGGGCCGGGCGTGTCCGGCGTGACAGCCGTTCCCGCGGCCTTTGGGGCAGCTTCGGGCTCGTCGGCCCCGTCGTGGGCCGCAGGGCCGTCGGCGGGGCC
The DNA here is from genome assembly GCF_001513965.1 of Streptomyces cellostaticus. GTDB lineage: Bacteria > Actinomycetota > Actinomycetes > Streptomycetales > Streptomycetaceae > Streptomyces > Streptomyces cellostaticus. The sequence continues at coordinate 198,593 of NZ_KQ948024.1, forward strand.
CTCAGGGGCCTGCGCGGGGCTGTGGCCGCCGCTGGGGGCAGGCGCCGGGTGCTCGTCTCCGGCGGGCGCGGGAGCGGGGCCGGTCTCGGGCGCGGGCCCGGGTGCGTGCTCGGCCGGGCTCTCGGTGTACGCCGCCCGGGGCGCGAACCCCTCGGAAGCGGGCGCCGCGGAGGGGTCGGCCGGATGCATGTCGGGGCCGGGGTGCGCCGGTGCGTGGCCCGGCAGGCTCGCCTCGGCGGGCTCGCCCTGCCGGGGCGCCGCCTCCGGCTGTCCCCACGGCTGGCCCGCGGACTCCGTCGCCCAGGGCGCGGGCGCGCCGCCGGGGAGGGTGGCCGGCGGGGTGCCGCCCCACTGCTCGACCAGCGAGGACGTGGTGAACTCGCCCGATTCGTCCGGAAGGTCACCTCCGGCGACCGGGATGGACCACTGCCCGGTGACGTCGTGTCCGGGCGCGGGCGGGCCCGCGGGCTCCTCGAAGGTCCACTGCTGGGTGGCGCCGGGGTGGTACGTGAACCGGTCGTCCGCCGCCTGCTCCTGGGGCACGGCGTTCGGGTCGGGCCACTGGTGGCCGTCGGCGGGCATCGCCCAGGTGCCGGTGGCGGCCGGGTCGTCCGTCCCCCCAGTCGCCGTTATCCGCGGCGGCACATAGCCGTGGCCGGGTGCGGCCAGGGGACTGTCACCGGACAGCAGGGCGTCGATGCCGCCCTCGGGGAGCTTGACGAAGGCGGTGGCGCCGTCGTCGTAGTCGCCCTGGGGCAGCGGGTTCCAGCGGCCGCCGCCCTGGGGCGTGCCCTCTCCGTGCTGGTCGTCGGTCACGACAGCGCCCTCCCCAGTGCTCGTCGGGCCAGCGCGGCGACGGTGCGCCGCAGGTGCAGTACGGCGGGCGGAAGCGGGGCCACGGAACCGTCCGGCTCCGGGACCGGGTCGGGGATGCAGGCCGCGGCGACGTACTCCCCGAAGGCGTTCAGCGCCTCCGGGACGAGTGCGCGGTCGTTGTCCCAGTCGATGAGCCCGGCGACCCACTGCTCGGCCTCCAGGGGCCTGAGCGGCATCGGCGCTATGGCACCGACGGCACACCGCACCCCGCGCCGGGCCGGGTCGAGCACCAGGGCCACGGAAGCCACCGCGCGGCCCGGGCCGGTGCGTCCGGTCGCCTTCAGGAAGACCTGCGGGGCGTGCAGCAGCGGCACGCGCACGTAGCCGATGAGTTCGCCGCCGCGCAGCATCTCCACGCCGGCCAGCAGGTGCGACACCGGGATCTCCCGGCCGGCTCCGCCCGGGCCCGCGATGATCAGCGTCGCTTCCAGGGCGGCCAGCACCGGCAGCGCGTCCCCGGTGGGGGCGGCGGTGGCGATGTTGCCGCCCAGGGTGCCCGCGTTGCGGATGTGCGGCGGGCCCGCGGCGCGCGCGGCGGCGGCGAGGGCCGGGATCAGGGCCGCGAAGTCGGGGCGGCCCATGCGTGCGTGTGTGAGGCCCGCGCCGAGCAGCGCGTGGCCGTCCTGGTACTGCCAGCCGCGGATCTCGCTGATCCGCCCGAGACCCACCAGGGCGGCGGGCCTGAGCTGACCGGAGTTGACGGCGGCCATCAGATCGGTGCCGCCCGCCACGGGGACCGCCGTGGGCATGGCGGTGAGGGCCGCCACGGCCTCGTCCAGCGTCGTGGGCAGCGTGACGGCCTGCGCCGCCTGCGGTGCGTGCGTGGTCAAACCGGCTGCCCCTTCCCGCTGCCCCACTGGTCCCACCTGTGTGGCCGTACGGTACGTGCTCACAGGGCGGACGTGGCAACTCTGGCACATCTTTGCAAGGGCCGAACGCGGGGGTCCGCTAGGGGGCATTCGCCCACCTCGTCGGGGAGATGGTCCGTTTTCGCACGTCATCACCGCTGCGCACGAATTGCCACTCTTCAGGGTTCCTGCTGTGGTTTTTCCACTATCTGTTCTACGGGTCTCCTCCGGGTCTCCTCCGGGCCTCCTCCGGGTCTCTACCGGTTCGGGGGCGGCCCCTCGAGCGGGCGGCCGAGCACACCGGGGCGCTGCTGCCAGGGCCGGGGCCCGGCGGGTGGCCGATAGGCGACGCCGAGGGCGTCAAGTCGCCGGTAGTGCACGGCCATCCGGCGCTCGAAGCCGGCGAAGTCCCGCTCCTGCGGGGCGGGCAGCCTGCTCCAGGCCACCTCGGCGAAGGCGGCGAGCCTGGGGAAGGTCTGATAATCCACGCGTGCGGTGTCCTCCATCACCTCGGTCCAGACGTTGGCCTGGGTGCCCAGCACGTGCCGGGCGTCCTCCTCGGCGAGTTGGGACGGAACGGGCTCGAACCGGTAGACGTCCTCCAGGGTGCGCACGAAGCCGATCGGCACGGGCTCGTCCTCGCCCGGGGCCTGCCGGTGGTCCAGGTAGACGTACTGCTCCGGGCACATGACCACGTCGTGTCCGGCCTGCGCGGCGGCGACGCCGCCCGCGTAACCGCGCCAGGAGGACACCGCGGCGCCGGGCGCGAGCCCGCCCTCCAGGATCTCGTCCCAGCCGATGAGGCGGCGCCCGCGCGCGGCGAGCCACTGGTCGAAGTGCCCGATGAACCAAGACTGCAGCTCGTCCTCGTCGGCAAGGCCCAGTTCCGTGATGCGGGCCTTGGCAGCCACGGACCGGCTCCACTGCTCCTTGCGGCATTCGTCGCCGCCGACATGGACGAACTCCGAGGGGAACAGCTCCAGGACTTCCTCGAACACCTCCTCATAGAAGCGCAGGGTGGTGTCAGTGGGGGCGAGTACGTTCGAAGAGATCCCCCAGGTGTCCTGGACAGTGAGGGCGGTGGTGTCGATGACATCGGTGTTGCCGAGTTCCGGATACGCGGCGATGGCGGCCTGCGAGTGGCCCGGTACGTCGATTTCCGGGACGACGGTGATATGCCGCTCGGCGGCGTAGGCGACGATCTCCCGGATGTCGTCCTGGGTGTAGTAACCCCCGTGCGGCTTCTCCTCCCACAGCGGCGAGGCCCGGTGACCGAATTTCGTCCGGGCGCGCCAGGAGGCGACCTCGGTCAGCTTCGGGTGGCGCCGGATCTCGATCCGCCAGCCCTGGTCGTCCGTCAGATGGAAGTGGAAGACGTTGAGTTTGTGCGCGGCCATCAGGTCCAGGTAGCGCAGGACGCCTTCCTTGGGCATGAAGTGCCGGGCGACGTCGAGCATGAGGCCGCGCCAGCGGAATCGGGGCGAGTCCTGGATGTGCACCAGCGGCAGCCGCCACTGCCGCCCGGGCAGCGGTGCGCGTCGGAAGGCGTCCGGGCCGAGCAGTTGCCGTAGCGTCTGGGCGCCCCAGAACAGGCCGGCCGGGCCGCCGCCCACCAGCTGCACCCCGGTGGGCATGACGGCGAGCCGGTAGCCCTCCTCGCCGAGATCCTTGGCGACCAGGGGGTGGACGGACAGGCGGATGACGTCGTCTCCTGCAGCGTCCTTCGGCGCCAGGGGCAGGCCGGTTGCCGCGCCCAGCGCACCCCGCAGCCAGCGCTCCGCCCGCCCGGCGCCCTCCCCCGCGGCCAGCCCGGTGTCCGGGCCCAGCTCGAACACCCCGTCCCCGTAGGCCGTCACAAGACCGGGCTCAGGAATCACATCGACCATGCCGGTCCTTTACCGCTCGTCCGGCTTGCAGAACACCGGCAGGGACATCGGAACAGGAAGTCCTGAAGGGGAAACGGAATCGCATGAAGGCGGTCGCGGCGAGAATCGCGATCACCGCGGAGACGGCCACGACGATGCCCGCGACCATCGGACTGCCGGTGAAGTAACGGCCGAATTCCGCTGCGGTGGCCGACTGGGCCATGGACTTCGTTTGTTTCAGGCCGAGTTCGCGCAAGACGTCGGCGCGGTGGTGCAGGGGAAGCGGCGCGGCGAGTGGGGCGGACGGCCTCATGGAGCGTTCCTCCGGAGAGTCAGCGCGTTGCAAGGTATGCAATCACCGTTTCGCGCTGCACGACACCACGAAGGCTAGGGACAACATGAACACGCCGACAAGAGGTCTGAACCACTCTGCGGCCAGAAAGCACAAAGACCCCCGGGGTGCGCCTCGACGCGCCCCGGGGGCCCTGCGGTGTTCAGCCGGGCGGGGAGACCCCTACTTCTTGTTGTCGCCGCCCTTGTCGTCGCCGCCGCTGCCCATGGACTCGAAGATCTCCTTGCACATGGGACACACGGGGTACTTCTTCGGGTCGCGGCCCGGGACCCACACCTTGCCGCACAGCGCCACGACGGGGGTGCCGTCGAGGGCGCTCGCCATGATCTTGTCCTTCTGGACATAGTGGGCGAAGCGCTCGTGGTCGCCGTCGCCATGGGACACCTGTGGCGTCGGCTCTACGAGGGTCCCCGTACCAGTCCCGCGCTCGGGCTCAAGAGTGCTCATACCAGCCAGGGTACTGAAGCTCACAGGCATCAGTTGAGTGAAGGGTCGTCCGGATACGTGGCCACCATCGCCAGTTCGTTGCGCTGGCGGCGCAGGACCTCGCGCCACAGCCGTTCCGGGGCCGGCGAGGACACGTCACCCGGCTCGGACTCCACGACGTACCAGGCGCCTTCCACCAGCTCGTCCTCCAGCTGGCCGGGGCCCCAGCCGGCGTAACCGGCGAAGATTCTCAGGGAGCCGAGGGCCGAGGCGAGCAGCTCCGGCGGGGCCTCCAGGTCCACCAGGCCGATCGCGCCGTGCACCCGCCGCCAGCCGAGCGGGGCACGGTCGCCGCCCGCGCCGCCCGGGATGACCGCGACACCGAGCGCCGAGTCCAGCGAGACGGGGCCGCCCTGGAAGACCACACCGGGCTCGCCGGCCAGAGCGGCCCAGCCCTCCAGGATGTCGCCCACGTCCACCGGCGTGGGACGGTTGAGGACGACGCCGAGCGAGCCCTCCTCGTCGTGGTCGAGAAGGAGCACCACCGCACGGTCGAAGTTCGGGTCCGCCAGGGCGGGCGTTGCCACGAGCAGCCGCCCTGTGAGCGAGGACACCTCGGTCATGGCAGACATGATCCCGCATCTTTCCCCGGAGTGGGGAGCCAATCGGGTGCGGGAGTGAACGCAGCTCAGGGAGCACTGAAGCGGCCCCGGCGCACGCCCGTGTCCGGTGACCCCATGTGCCCGGTTCAAAACGGTTCGTGTTGTGACACAGCTATGACGTGCCTGGGTGGTACTCGGGCTTACGGCAGGGGGGTGAACGGCGATTACCCTGTCTCTCCGGCCCCTGCGCAAAGTGATCGGCCGGCCCCTGCCCGACTCATCGGAACGCGAGATTCATGACCGTCAACGACGATGTCCTGCTTGTCCACGGCGGCACCCCGCTGGAGGGCGAGATCCGTGTCCGCGGTGCGAAGAACCTCGTACCGAAGGCCATGGTCGCCGCCCTGCTGGGAAGTGCGCCGAGCCGACTGCGCAACGTTCCGGACATCCGTGACGTGCGCGTCGTCCGCGGCCTGCTCCAGCTGCACGGGGTGACGGTCCGTCCGGGTGAGGAACCCGGTGAGCTGGTGCTCGACCCGACCCATGTGGAAAGCGCGAACGTCGCCGACATCGATGCCCACGCGGGTTCGAGCCGTATCCCGATCCTCTTCTGCGGTCCGCTGCTGCACCGCCTCGGCCACGCGTTCATCCCGGGCCTCGGCGGCTGTGACATCGGCGGCCGGCCCATCGACTTCCACTTCGACGTGCTGCGGCAGTTCGGCGCGACGATCGAGAAGCGCGCGGACGGGCAGTACCTGGAGGCTCCGCAGCGGCTGCGCGGTACGAAGATCCGGCTGCCGTACCCGTCCGTCGGCACGACCGAGCAGGTGCTGCTGACGGCCGTACTGGCCGAGGGCGTCACGGAGTTGTCCAACGCGGCCGTCGAGCCGGAGATCGAGGACCTGATCTGCGTCCTGCAGAAGATGGGCGCGATCATCGGTGTGGACACCGACCGCACGATCCGCATCACCGGTGTGGACAGCCTCGGCGGCTACACCCACCGCGCCCTGCCGGACCGCCTGGAGGCCGCGTCCTGGGCTTCGGCGGCGCTGGCGACCAGCGGCAACATCTACGTCCGCGGCGCCCAGCAGCGCTCGATGATGACGTTCCTGAACACCTACCGGAAGGTGGGCGGTGCCTTCGAGATCGACGACGAGGGCATCCGCTTCTGGCACCCGGGCGGCCAGCTGAAGTCCATCGCGCTGGAGACAGACGTGCATCCCGGCTTCCAGACCGACTGGCAGCAGCCGCTGGTGGTGGCCCTGACGCAGGCGACGGGCCTGTCCATCATCCACGAGACGGTCTACGAGTCCCGGCTGGGCTTCACCTCCGCGCTCAACCAGATGGGCGCGCACATCCAGCTCTACCGCGAGTGCCTGGGCGGCTCCGACTGCCGCTTCGGCCAGCGCAACTTCCTGCACTCCGCGGTCGTCTCCGGCCCCACCAAACTCCAGGGCGCCGACCTGGTCATCCCCGACCTGCGCGGCGGCTTCTCCTACCTCATCGCGGCCCTCGCCGCCGAGGGCACCTCCCGGGTCCACGGCATCGAACTGATCAACCGCGGCTACGAGAACTTCATGGAGAAGCTGATGGAACTGGGCGCGAAGGTGGAACTCCCGGGCAAGGCACTCGGCTAGCAAGCAACCCTCGGACACGGCCGGAAAAATCCAGCCCGGCCGGCGTTTGAGGCCATCGGTAGCGAAACCACGATGGGGCGGCACCCGAATCCGGGTACCGCCCCATCCGCACTCCCAGCGGAGCGCTTACTTGCCCTTGGCCGCTTCCTTGAGCTTGGAGCCCGCGGAGACCTTCACGCTGTAGCCGGCCGGGATGTTGATGGGCTCACCGGTCTGCGGGTTGCGCGCGGTCCGAGCGGCACGGTGGGTGCGCTCGAAGGTCAGGAAGCCGGGGATGGTGACCTTCTCGTCGCCCTTGGAGACGATGTCGCCGACGACCTCGGCGAACGCGGCCAGAACGGCGTCGGCGTCCTTGCGGGTCACCTCGGCGCGGTCGGCCAGCGCGGCCACCAGCTCACTGCGGTTCATGTTGTTACTCCCGTGTTCTTCTTGCCGTTGAGGCGTGAGGTGAGATCGATGCCGATGCGCTCGCGCCCAGGGACGCATCCTGCCCCTACCTGCGGCGGGAAAGCCAATCCGGCACCCGTAGGAGTCGTGAGAACACCCTAGGGAGTCACACGAAAGGCGCCTGCCCGGCCGTCACCCTAGAGGGCGCCCGCCGCCAGGGGGTTCCACGACGCGCCGGTGCAGGGGGCTGTCGTGGCGATCCTCACAGCCCCTGCACAGTACGACACGAGCCCCTAGGACGCCGCTCCGGCCGCCTTCGCGGCCTCGCGGACCGCGCCGGCCACCGCGCCCGCGACCTTGTCGTTGAAGACGCTCGGGATGATGTAGTTCGGGTTCAGCTCGTCCTCGGTCACCACATCGGCCAGGGCCTTCGCGGCGGCGAGCATCATCTCGGTGTTGACCGTACGGGACTGGGCGTCCAGCAGGCCGCGGAAGACACCCGGGAAGACCAGCACGTTGTTGATCTGGTTCGGGAAGTCGGAGCGGCCCGTGGCCACAACAGCGGCCGTCTGACGGGCGATTGCGGGGTCGACCTCGGGGTCCGGGTTCGCGAGCGCGAACACGATCGCGCTGTCCGCCATGGCGGCCACGTCGTCGCCGTCGAGGACGTTCGGGGCGGAGACGCCGATGAAGACGTCGGCGCCGCGCACGGCCTCCTTGAGGGTGCCGGTCAGGCCGTCGATGTTGGTGTTGTCGGCGATCCAGCGCAGCGGGGAGTCGGCCGGGGCGTCCACCAGGTCCTCGCGGCCGGCGTGCACGACACCCTGGATGTCGGCGACGACGGCGTGCTTCACGCCCGCCGCGAGCAGCAGCTTGAGGATGGCCGTACCGGCCGCGCCGGCGCCGGACATGACGACACGGATGTTCTCAATTGCCTTGCCGGTGACGCGAAGTGCGTTCGTCAGGGCGGCGAGGACGACGATCGCGGTGCCGTGCTGGTCGTCGTGGAAGACGGGGATGTCGAGGGCCTCACGCAGGCGGGCCTCGATCTCGAAGCAGCGCGGGGCCGAGATGTCTTCCAGGTTGATGCCGGCGAAGCCGGGGGCGATCGCCTTGACGATCTCGACGATGGCGTCGGTGTCCTGGGTGTCCAGGCACAGCGGCCAGGCGTCGATGCCGGCGAAGCGCTTGAACAGGGCCGCCTTGCCCTCCATGACGGGCAGCGCGGCCTTGGGGCCGATGTTGCCGAGGCCCAGCACGGCGGAGCCGTCCGTCACGACCGCAACGGAGTTGCGCTTGATGGTGAGGCGGCGGGCGTCCTCGGGGTTCTCGGCGATCGCCATGCAGACGCGGGCCACACCCGGCGTGTAGATCATCGAGAGGTCGTCACGGTTGCGGATCGGGTGCTTGGACTGCATCTCGATCTTGCCGCCGAGGTGCATCAGGAACGTACGGTCCGAGACCTTGCCGAGCGTGACGCCCTCGATGCCGCGCAGCTTCTCGACGATCTCGTCGGCGTGCGTGGTCGAGGTGGCCGCGATGGTGACGTCGATGCGGAGCTTCTCGTGGCCGGAGGCGGTGACGTCGAGGCCCGTGACCGAGCCTCCGGAGGACTCCACAGCGGTGGTGATCTGCGAGACGGCGCTTCCGCTCGCGGGCACCTCCAGCCGGATGGTCATCGAGTAGGAGACGCTGGGCGCCGTTGCCATGGCCGACTTCCTCTGCTTTCACCGTGTCGCGAGTTGTGCCGTCCGATCGTCGCACCTACCCCTGAGTACGCGGTAGTCGCCCTGGATTGCGGACGTTTTGTTCACGGCAGGCGCATGGTTTCGGAAAACGACTTCCACCATACGAGAAACGATCAGGTGAGGAAAGGGGCCGTTCGGGCAAAGAAAGAGGCCCACGTCACATCACTGACGTGGGCCTCCAACACGTTCATGACACCGACCCGCCATGCTCGCCTCGCGGCAAGGGGTCCCTCTAAGGGACGAAGGTTGGGCCCGGGGGCTTGGATCGGGCCGGTGCCACACCAAGGCTAACAAACGGATCCCGTAGGGCCATTCCCGTCGGCGCGGTTCACAGATATCAGTCCCGCAGCAGGTCCGGCACGCCCGCCGGGTCCGGCTCGTCCCGCCCGCCGGAGACCACCGTCAGCTGCTGGGTGGCCCGGGTCAGCGCCACGTACAGCACGCGCAGGCCGGCCGGGGACTCGTCCGCGATCTCCGCCGGGGACACGACGATCGTCGCGTCGTACTCCAGGCCCTTGGCCTCCAGGCTGCCGAGCGCCACCACCCGGTCGCCGAGCCCGGCCAGCCAGCGCCGGGCCTCCGCGCGCCGGTTCATCGCGACGACCACGCCGACCGTGCCGTCCACCAGCCCCAGGAGCTGCTCGGCCGCCGCACGCACGGTCTTGTCCAGCGAGTCCCCGGCGACCACGAAGCGCGGCTCGACCCCGGTGGACCGTACGGCGGACGGCGCCTTCGAGCCGGGCATGGCGAGGGCCAGGACCCTGGCGGCCAGCTCGGCGATCTCGGACGGGTTGCGGTAGTTCACGGTGAGCTGGAAACGGCGCCGGGGGCGGGTGCCGAGGGCCTCGTCGCGGGCCTCGGCCGCCTCGTCCGGGTCGGACCAGGAGGACTGGGCGGGGTCTCCGACGACCGTCCAGGTGGCGTGCCGGCCGCGTCGGCCGACCATGCGCCACTGCATCGGCGTGAGGTCCTGCGCCTCGTCCACGATGACGTGCGCGTACTCGGTGCGCTCCTGGGCGAGCCGCTCGGCCCGCTCGCGCTGGGTCTCCTCGCGCACCGGCATCAGCTCCTCCAGGCCGGTGAGCTGGTCCAGCGGATCGAGGTCGCGCTTCTTCTTCGGCCGGGCCGGGGCGCCGAGGATCGCCTGGAGTTCGTCGAGCATGGCGGTGTCGTGCACGGAGTACCCGTCCCGCTTCAGCGAGCGGGCGACCTTGCGGACCTCGCCGGGGTTGAGGATCCGGCGGGCCCAGCGGCCCAGCCGCCGCTCGTCCGCCATGGCGGCCAGGACCCCCTTCGGGGTCAGCTCGGGCCACCAGGCGTCGAGGAAGGCGAGGAAGGCGTCCTCGGTCGTGATGTCGTCGTCGAAGGAGGAGCGCAGCTCGGCGGCCAGCTCCGGGTCGGTGTGCCGGCCGGCCGCGCCGGACTTCGCCCACAGGGCGTCCAGGAGCAGCCTGCGGGCACGCGGGCGGAGCAGGTTGACCGGGGCGGTGCCGCCCAGGGCGGTACGGCGGATACGTTCCAGCTCGGCGGCCTCCAGTTCGAGGCGGCGGCCGAAGGCGACGACGCGGAGGCGGGTCGGGGGACCGTCGAAAACCTGCGGCTCGCTGTCCTCGTCCAGGGCGAGCTGCCCCACCGGAGCAGCCGGCCCCAGCTCCAGCGCGCCCCGGGCGGCCTTCCGCAGCACCTTCAGCATCCGGTACGAGCCCTTGGCGCGGGCCACGGACGGGGAGTCGTAGAGCGCGGCCTCCACACCGTCGACGAGCGAGCCGATCGCGCGGATGGCGACCTGGCCCTCCTCGCCGAGCGAGGGCAGCACGCCCTCGGTGTAGGCCACCAGCAGCGGGGTCGGCGAGACGATCAGGATGCCGCCCGCGTAGCGTCTGCGGTCCTGGTAGAGCAGGTAGGCGGCGCGGTGCAGGGCGACCGCCGTCTTGCCGGTGCCGGGGCCGCCCTCGACGTACGTCACGGAAGCGGCGGGGGCACGGATGACCAGGTCCTGCTCGGCCTGGATGGAGGAGACGATGTCCCGCATGGTGTGGCTGCGGGCCTGGCCGAGCGCGGCCATCAGGGCGCCGTCGCCGATGACGGCCAGCTCGTGGCCGTCGAGGGACGCCCGCAGCTCCGGGCGCATCAGGTCGTCCTCGACCCCGAGGACCCGGCGGCCCTTGGAGCGGATGACCCGGCGCCGCACGACCCGGCCCGGATCCACCGGGGTCGAGCGGTAGAAGGGAGCGGCGGCGGGCGCCCGCCAGTCGATGACCAGCGGGGTGTAGTCCGCGTCGAGCACTCCGATCCGGCCGATGTGCAGCGTCTCGGCGATGTCGGCGGTGTTGTCGGGCCGCACCGCGCCTTCGGCGGGCTCGACCGCCGTGTACGCCCCGTCGGGGCCCTTCTTCCCGTCCTTGCCGGGGAGCAGGTCGATCCGTCCGAAGAGGAAGTCCTCGAACTCGTTGTTGAGCCGGTTGAGGTGGATACCGGCCCGGAAGACCTGGGCGTCCCGCTCGGCGAGCGCGCCGGGCGTGCCGACCTGGCCGCGCTTGGCCGCGTCGTGCATGAGGAACTCCGCCTCGTGGATCTTCTCCTCGAGGCGGCGGTACACCCGGTCGAGGTGTTCCTGTTCGACGCTGATCTCCCGGTCGCGAACCGAGTCGACCGCGGTTTCCTGCTGAGCCTGAGCGGCCACCGGGCCCCCTTCTGACGTGCTGGGCAGCCGTCAACCGTACGCGAAGGGGGCCCGCCGAGGCTACGCGTCCACTTCGACGAGCTTCTTGCCGTCGAAGGTCATCACCTCGAAGTGATCGATCTCGTTCGGCTTCAGGGCCGTGCCGCCGCCGATGTACAGCGGCTTCTTGGACTCCGGGGTCTTGGCATCCGGGATGCCGTAGCCCCACTTCGGGACGGACCAGGAGCCCAGCGTCTGACGCTCGCCGTTCTTGCCGACGGCGATCAGGGAGCACTTGAGCGGCCCCTTGACGCCCTTGAGCTGGAGGACCGCCGAGGTGCCCCAGTCCTTCTCGCCCATGGCGACGGTCGCGCTGGCGCCCGTCGCGCTGTCCGTGCCCGAGACCTTGTCGGGCAGCTGGTCGAAGGTGGTCTGGGCGGTGGCCGCCAGCGGCGTGGCCGTCTGACCCGAGTCCGAGCCGCCGTTCACCGCCATGACGGCCACCGGACCGCCGATGATCAGTGCAGCCGCCGCGGCGACCAGGTAGAAGCCCTTGCGCCGCTTCTGCGCACGGCGCTCGGAGACCTCGTCGACCAGCCTCTCCGCCAGGCGCGGACTCGGCTTGGCGGACAGCGACTCGCCGATCGCGGGCGTGCTGCCGGAGCCCGGCAGATCCGCGAGGGCGGCCAGCATCGGCTCCATCCCGGCCAGCTCGTCCAGCTGCTGGGCACACCATTCACAGCCGGCCAGGTGAGCCTCGAAAGCGGTCGCCTCGGCGTCGTCCAGGATCCCGAGGGCGTAGGCGCCGACGGTCTCGTGCTCGTTCGGGGCCTGTGATCCCTGCATGGACCGAGACATACCCGAACCACCCGTGCCGAACCCTTGCATACCCCCGTACCCGCTCATCACGCCGTCACCCCCCGCTCCTCCAGTGCCAGCTTCATCGACCGCAGGGCGTAGAAGACCCGGGAGCGGACAGTGCCGCTGGGGATACCCAGGGTTTCGGCCGCCTCGTTGACGGTACGCCCCTTGAAGTACGTCTCGACGAGCACCTCCCGGTGGGCCGGGGTCAGGTCGTCGAGCGCGTCAGACAGCGTCATCAGCCACAGCGCCTTGTCGATCTCGTCCTCCGCGGGGATGACCTCCAGCGGCGACGGATCGACCTCCTGCGGCCGGGCCTGCCGGCTGCGGTGGCCGTCGATGACGATGCGGCGCGCGACCGTCACCAGCCAGGGGCGTACCGATCCGGTCGCCCGATTGAGCTGACCGGCATTCTTCCAGGCACGGATGAGCGTTTCCTGTACAACGTCCTCGGCGCGCTGCCGGTCTCCGGCGACCAGCCTGAGGACATACGCAAGGAGGGGTCCGGCGTGCTCGCGGTACAGGGCACGCATCAGCTCCTCATCTGGTTCCGAGGGCTGTGAGGACATGCGATGTCGGGCCCTCGATCCACGTTCATTGGCCACGGCCGCATCCTTGCGCACGCCCACCTCCGGTGTCCGGGGGTTCCCCCAGTCGGTCGCTCGCCCACCCGTACGGATGGGGGCGGCAAGGTGTTCAACGTGACCTGAGGGTTTTCTTGAGGGTGACGTGACGAGCAGGACATGCGTACACATTCCCACCGTGTGATCTTTACATTTCCGACACATCGCCGGGGGGCGGCCGAGCTGCCCGTGCGGGACCGCCGACAAACGGGGTGTTGCGGAAATCACTTCAACTGTCTCACGGGCGCAATGCGGCAGAAAGCCCGTACCGGACAATCAGGCCCGGGCGAGGGCGGCCCGCCGCCGGTGCCGGGCGACCCGCTCACGGTTGCCGCAGATCTCGCTGGAGCACCAGCGCCGCCGGCGCCCCCGCGAGGTGTCCAGGTACACGAGGGGGCAGTTGTCCCCTTCGCACTCCCTGACGGCCGCCCGCGCCACGGGATCGGTGAGCAGTTCCACGGCGTCCCGCGCGACGACGGCGACCAGCCCCGCGCACCCGGGCGCCTGCGCCAACTCCCGCACCAGCGTGCCGTCCTCGCGGCGCACCGCGCGCGGGGCCGGCGGCGCGGCACGAGCGGCCTCGTTGAGCCGGCCGAGCGCATGATCGTACGACCGCACGTCCGCCGGGCCGGTACCGCGCACCAACTGTCCGACGTCCCCGCGCAGTTCCCGGAACCCCGCCAGCCAAGAGGCGTCGGCGTGGCCGAGCGGGGTGCCGGGTGGCACGAGCCCTGACCTGGTGATCCACGCACGCAACGGCCCGACGGCGTCCAGCCGTTCGACCGGGTGGGTGGTCGCGAGGAGATCCAGACAGATCCGTCCCGCGTCGAAGCGCAGCTCGTACGGGGCCGTGGCCGTACCCAGTGCCATGTGCCTGTCACCGCCTAGGGGCAGGGGAACGTTCCGTCGCTCCTCCTCACAGTGCCCCGCCCGGCGGTCGGCCGGAACCCCTCGTACCGCCTGGAGCACGTTGTTTGTGGGCCACTTTGTGCCACCCGGCCCACGAGGTCCCCGTCCGGCCCGTCCCCGGCGGGGTTGCCGGTGCCCGGGGTGCGGGTCGTCCCCGTTCGGTCCAGATACCCCGTCAGGCCTCGCCGCCCCCGCTGACGGCCGTGACTCTTTGTCCTGCGAGAGCACCGGGAGCCGCCCCAGGGGGAACCACGGGGGACGGCGGTTCAGGAGGGAAACGTTCATGAGCATGCGCACCAGGGCCGTCGCGATGGCGACGGCCGCACTGCTGGGCGCCGGAGCCACCGGCATCGCCCTGGCACCCGCCGCGAATGCCGCCTCGTACCACGGCATCGACGGCGGCGGCGCCGTCACCGACGACTGGCAGGACGAGGAGAACCTCGGCGTCGACGACTACGCCCAGAGCAACGCCACGGCCCTGTGGGAGACCGTCCTGTACGCGGACGGCGCCCAGTGGCAGGACGACGACGGCGACTGGCACACCTTCACGAAGAGCCAGATCGACGGCTCGTTCGGCCCGGAGACGGAATCGGCCACCCAGTGGTGGCAGGAGCACTACCACCTCTCGGACAACGACGGCGTCGTCACCGACCAGAGCTGGACGTTCGCCCAGAGGTGGCTCCTCGGCCCGTCCTCGGGCGGTGTCGTCACGTACCAGGGCGACGTACGGAACGTCACCTTCAAGCGGATCAGCGGCAAGTACCGGGTACGGATCAAGGGCACCGGCCCCTGGAAGCTCGCGTACTACGACAAGCTCGGCTGAGGGCGCCTACGGCCCGGGGGCGGGCGGTCGTACGATCACCCGCGCCCCGGGGCAGCGCCCACAGCAGCCCCGCCACCAGCACGACGATGACGGCGAACGCAACGAGCGCGGCCGCCCGCCACCGCCGGTGCCCGAGCCCAGGCGCTTCCGGCTCCGGTTGCGGCTCCGCCCCGGCCTCCGACACCCCCCGCGGCCACGCCTGTTCGGCCAGCTCCCACAGCGCCAGCAGCCGCGCCTGGTCCGCCCCCGCCAGCCGGCCGAGCACCTGTATCGCTCCCCTCGGCGGCGGTTTGGCCCCGCTCAGATAGCGCTGCCAGGACGACTTGCTGTAGGCGGTCCGCCGGGCCAGTTCGGCAAGGCTGAGTCCGGTACGGCCCTTCAGGACGCGCAACTGCTCGACCAGGTGCCGTGCCTCTCTCGGCAGCGAATCCGGCAGGGGCTGCCAGCGTGTCATCCTCGTCCCCCCGATTGCTCGCCGCCCCGCCTCCGGGTGCGGCTCCTCCCCACCACAGTCCGGCGTCAGCCTGACGCCCGGTCTCGGCCGTCCGGCAGAGCGTGCACCCGGCAACCCGGAGCACTCGTGGCCGTACGTGCGCGACCGCGCGGGGCGGTCAGGTCCACACGGGGGAGGAACAGACCCGAGTGGTGAGCCGAGCGCCTCCTTCTACGGCAGGAGCCGTACGCGACGGAGCCGGAACCGCCCGACTGGACGCCCGCGTATGCGGGTGCGCGCTTCGGCCATGTCGGGAGCAGGGGGTGCTCCGGTTGCCTGGAAACATGACAGACACGAGGGAATCCGCGAGGCAGACACACACCGGCAACGTCGTCCTGGGCGCGGCCACGGTCGCCATGGGCCTGATCGCCGGGGTCTTCTACATCTTCGCCTGCGCGGTGATGCCGGCGCTGGCCCGCAGCGACGACCGGACGTATGTCGAGGTCATGCGCGACATCAACGCCGTGATCCAGAACCCGGTGTTCTTCCTGAGCTTCATGGGGGCGCTGGTGCTGACGGGGGTGTCGGCGTGGCAGCTGCGGGGCACGGCGTGCGGCCGCTGGGTGTGGGCGGCGCTGGCGGCGTACGCGCTGGTCTTCTTCGTCACGGTGGCGTTCAACATCCCGCTGAACAACGCCCTGGCGGCGAAGGGAGACCCGGCCGCCCTGCGGAAGCACTTCGAAGGACCGTGGGTGGCGTGGAACGTCGTCCGGGCGGTGGGGTCGACGGTGGCGCTGGGCTTCCTGACGCGGGCGCTGCTCAGCCGGCACTCCTTCCGCGCTCCGGCCGGCTGCACCTCTCCTCGTACAGCGAGTTGATCTCTCCTCGGCGAGCCGCCCTGGGACCGTGGGGCAGCTTCCTACACGTCCGCGTACTTCGCGTCCGCCGCCGGATCCAGCGCCAGCCGGTACCCCCGCTTCACCACCGTCTGGATCAGCTTCGGTGCCCCAAGAGCCGTACGCAGCCGGGCCATCGCCGTCTCCACGGCGTGCTCGTCGCGGCCCGCCCCGGGCAGGGCTCGCAGCAGTTCGGCCCGGGCCACCACCCATCCCGGCCGCCGCGACAGCGCCCGCAGCAGGGACATGCCCGCCGGCGGCACCGGCTTCAGCTCGCCGTCGACCAGCACCGCGTGGCCCCGGATCTCCACCCGGTGCCCGGCGATCGGCAACGCCCGCGCCCGCTTCGGGAGTTCCTGGCAGAGCAGCTGCACCAGCGGGCCGAGGCGGAAGCGCTCTGGCTGTACGGTGTCCACGCCCCGGGCCTGGAGGGGCAGTGCGGTGACGGGGCCCACGCAGGCCGGCAGTACGTCGTGGCCGAGCGCGACCAGGACCTCGCCGAGCAGTCCTCGCTCCTCGGCCCGCGACAGCAGCGACGCGGCGGCCGGTGCGCTGGTGAAGGTGAGGGCGTCCACGCCGCGTGCGGCGATCGCGTCGAGGAGGCGGTCCACGGGGCCTATGTCCTCCGGCGGCATCCAGCGGTACACCGGTACCAGGACGACTTCCGCTCCCGCCGCCCGCAGCGCCTCCACGAACCCCGGCAGCGGCTCCCCGTGCAGCTGTACGGCAATCCGGCGCCCGTCGACGCCCTCCTCCAGCAGCCGGTCGAGCACCTCCGCCATGGACTCGCTGGACGGCGACCACTCCTCCGTCAGCCCGGCGGCCCGGACGGCCCCCTTCACCTTGGGTCCGCGGGCGAGCAGTTCCACCCCGCGCAGCCGCCCGAGCAGCTGCTCCCCGAGTCCCCACCCGTCGGCGGCCTCGATCCAGCCCCGGAACCCGATCGCGGTGGTGGCCACCACGACGTCCGGCGCCTGGTCGATGATCTCCTTGGTGGCGGCGAGCAGCTCGCCGTCATCGGCAAGGGGCACTATGCGCAGGGCGGGCGCATGCAGCACGGTGGCGCCGCGCCGCTGGAGCAGCGCGCCCAGCTCGTCGGCCCGGCGCGCGGCGGTGACACCGACGGTGAATCCGGCGAGGGGTCCCTGTTCGGGGTGCTGCTGTGTGTCGTACATAGCTCTCCTACGTGGCCCGCATGCCGAACGAGCCTGTCAACGGCGCGTGACAGGCTCGGTTCGGCTTGATGTCGCCGGTGTTACGTCACACCTCGGCGTAGCTGAGCTGCGGCTTCGCCTCCGAGGCGGCAGTGTTGGCGTGAACCTGCCCGGCCGGACGGCGAAGGTATACGGCCCAGGTGACCACGAAACAGGCGCCGTAGAAGGCGAGGAAGGCGACGAAGGCGCCGGTGCCGGAGCCGTAGGAGAGGAAGGACTGGCGGAAGGCCATGTTGATGCCGACACCGCCGAGTGCGCCGACGGCTCCGATGAGTCCCATGGAGGCGCCGGACAGGCGTCGGCCGTAGGCGGCCGCTTCCTCACCGGTGAGCCCCTTGGCCAGGGCCTTCGCCTGGAAGATGCCGGGGATCATCTTGTACGTCGACCCGTTCCCGAGCCCGCTCAGCACGAACAGCACCACGAAGACCGACACGAACAGCGGCAGCGACTTCTGCATGCTGGCGACGACGAGTACGGCGGTGGCGGCGGCCATGCCGACGTAGTTCCACAGGGTGATGCGGGCCCCGCCGTACCGGTCGGCGAGCCAGCCGCCGACGGGCCGGATGAGGGAGCCGAGCAGCGGGCCGATGAAGGTGAGGTAGGCGGCCTGCAGCGGGGTGCGCCCGAACTGGTTGGTCAGTACCTGACCGAAGGCGAAGCTGTACCCGATGAAGGACCCGAACGTCCCGATGTAGAGGAAGGACATGATCCAGGTGTGCGCGTCCTTCGCCGCGTCCTTGGCGGCGCCCGTGTCGTTCTTCACCGAGGCGAGGTTGTCCATGAACAGCGCGGCGAGGACGGCCGCGACGACGATCAGCGGGATGTAGATCCCGAGCAGCACGCGCGGCCCGCCGCTCGCCCCGATGATCGCGAGGGCGACCAGCTGGATGACCGGGACGCCGATGTTCCCGCCGCCGGCGTTGAGGCCGAGGGCCCACCCCTTCTTGCGGAGGGGGAAGAAGGCGTTGATGTTGGTCATGCTGGAGGCGAAGTTGCCGCCGCCGATGCCCGCGAGGAGCCCCACGAGGAGGAAGGTGGAGAAGGACGTCCCCGGCTTCATGACGACGAAGGCGGCGGTGGTCGGCACGAGCAGCAGAGCGGCCGAGACGATCGTCCAGTTCCGGCCGCCGAAGACGGCGACGGCGAAGGTGTAGGGCACGCGGACGACGGCGCCGACGAGCGTGACCATGGAGGTCAGCAGGAACTTGTCGGCGGGGGTGAGCCCGTACTGGGGCCCCATGAAGAGCACGAGCACGGACCACATGGCCCAGATCGAGAATCCGATGTGCTCGGAGAGCACGGAGAAGAAGAGATTCCGCTTGGCGGTCTTCTCCCCGGTCTCGTTCCAGAAGGTCTCGTCCTCCGGATCCCAGCGCTCGATCCAGCGGCCGCTGCGACGGGTTGGGGCTGGGGCTGTCATGACGCCTCCACGGGGCTCCGGGGCTCGGGTGGTTCGCGGTGATGAGTCCCGAAGGTAGGGAGGGCGCGTTTCCTGCCTGTGGCTGTGGGTGACCGGAAAGGAACTTTGCTCTCACGCAGGGGACGGGGGCGCGGTGAGGACCGGAGCAGACCCCGGCAGCCGCCGAGGGGGAGGCAGGTGGCTGCCGCCAGGGTGGCCGACGCCGAAAAAACGCTGTTATTGTTGAGTAACGCTGTTATTCAACGAGGGGGCGGCACCATGCGCAATACGGCGGTCACGACCGAGAGCAGCGCCCGGACCACCGTCCGGATGACAGTCCTGGACGACCACGTCGAGAGCCGCACCGAGGCCCGGCTCCGCGCCGTCGAGGGCAGCGCCGACTCCCACGTCTGGCTCGCCTTCGCAGACGTCGAGCGCACGCTCGGCTTCACGCGCAAGCCGCAGGGCTGGTGCCGGGGCGACATCTGCATCCCGGCGGCCGGCGTCGCGCGGATCGAGGACGCGGACGCCGGGATGCTGGACATCACCGCCTTCGCCGAGCTGCTGGGCCGACCGGTGGCGATCGAGCCCGGTGCCGGGGTCGTGGCGCTCGGCGCATCGGCCGCCGACAGGTCGGCGGCGCTGGTGGGCGACCGGGCACCCGACTTCACCCTGCCGGACGTCGACGGTGTCGAGCACTCACTGGGCGATCTGCGCGGACGGAAGGTGGCGCTCGTCTTCTGGGCCTCGTGGTGCGGCTGCCGCTACGACCTCCCCGAGTGGGAGCGTCAGCACGCCGCGCTGGCCGCCGAGGGCCTCACCGTGCTGAGTGTCGCCGTGGACCGCCGCATCGCGGACGCGGCGCCCTGGATCGCCGAGGCCGCGCCGACGCACCCCGCGCTGATCGACGTCGACGGCCGGGTCGCGGATCTGTACCAGCTGCTCAACGTCCCGACCGTGCTCTGGATCGACGAGCAGGGCCGCATCGCCCGCCCGAACGACACCCAGTTCGCGACCGACCTCTTCCGCTCCATGAGCGGCCTGGACTCCGTGAAGGCCCTCGGCGCGCTGCGGCGGTGGGTGACGACCGGCGACCCGGGTCTGCACGCCGACTCGGTCGCGGAGCTGACCCGGCGGGGCACCCCGCAGCAGCAGCGTGCCCGCACGGAGGCCGCGCTGGCGCTCTGGCTGCTGCGCCACGGCCACCAGGAGGCGGCTGAACGGCACTTCACGGTCGCGTCGGAACTGGCGCCGGAAGACGTCACGACGTGGCGCAGCGCGATGCCGCTCCTGGGAGTGGATCCGATGGGCGACCAGTACTTCACCCGACGAACCGCGCTGGAGGAGGCGGGCGTGCCGGTCTACCGGCCGCTGCCGGACTGGCAGTAGCGACCGGCCGCCCGGCAGACACTCCTGGAGAATCGTTCCCATGCCCGCCAAATCACCGACCGGCGCCTTCGCCCGAGCCCAGGCCAAGGGCGAGGAGGCGCTGCGCACCGCCATGCTCGACATCGCCGCCGGGCTGCTGGCCGCCGAGGGCCCGGCCGCGCTGAGCATGCGCCGCCTGGCCACCGCTGCCGACTGCTCGACCACCGTCCTGTACCGCCTGTTCGGCGCCAAGGACGGCATCGCGGCGGCGCTCTACCGTGAAGGCTTCGCCCGGCTGCGCCGCCGCCTCGACGCCGTGCCGCGCGGCGGCGATCCGGCCGCGTACCTCGCCGCCCTCGGCCGCGCCTACCGCGCCAACGCCCTGGAAGAGCCCCACTTCTACCGCGTCATGCACGGCGAGGCCATCCCCGGCTTCGTACCTGACGAGGAGTCCCGCGCCGCAGCCGCGGCCAGTCTGGACGTGCTGCGGGAGGCGGCCCGCGCCGCGGTCGAGGCCGGCCTGCTGCGTGCGGACGCCGACGTCGACGAGATCACCGACACGCTGTGGGCGGCGGCCCACGGCGTGATCAGCCTGGAGCTCGGCGGGCACTTCCCGGGCGGTCTGGGTGAGGAGCGGTTCCGGGTCCTGACCCGGGCCGCGGTGGAGGCCTTCGTGCCCTGAGGGCGCGCGGAACAAGGTCAGGCGGACTCCGGGCCCGGGGCCTTCATCACCTCCCCGTCGACAGCCAGGAGCCACCCCCCGGCCGGCCGTCGCAGCCAGCCTTCGGCGTCGGCGATCTCCATGGCCGCCCTCCGCAGCGCGGTCAGGCCGGGGTGCGTCAGACCCTTCCGCCAGACCAGGGACACGGCCGACAGCGGAACCGGATCCACGAGCGGCCGCAGCACCGTGCGGGGCATGGCCGGAAAGTCCACCACGGCCAGGACCGGGTTCCGCGTCTTGGCCATGATCCGCTCGAATTCCTCGTCCCCGACCGCCAGCGGCAGGGGGGAGGCGAGCCGGATGCCGCGTCCCTCGAAGAGGTGAAGGGCGAGGTCGGTCCACTCCCGGGTGCGCGGGTTCCCGGCGCCCGCGTACACCGTCTCCCCGGCCAGCGCGGCCAGCGGCACCGCCGGCCGGGCGGCCAGGGGGTGGTCCTCGGGCAGCACGACGGCCATCGGCTCGTAGCGCACCGGCTGCTGTTCCAGACCGGAGCGCAGGGCCGCGTCCAGGCCGGCGAAGCGCCCGAAGGAGGCGTCCAGCCGGCCGGTGAGCAGGTCGGCCGCCGCTCCCGTCAAGCCGCTCTCGTAGCGGGCCATCAGCTCGCAGTCGGGGGCGAGTTCCCGGGCCCGGTGCAGCACGCGGCGGCCGGTGGCCAGGCCCGCGGAGTTGAGGTCGACCAGCAGCGGCCGGGCCTGGCGGAAGGCGGCGAGCAGATCGTCCTGGGCGGCCAGGACCCGCCGGGCATGCGGCAGCAGACGCTCGCCGTCCGCGGTCAGCGTCACCTGCCGGGTGGTCCGTACGAACAGCTCGGCGCCCAGCTCCCGCTCCAGCCGCCGCACGTCCCGGCTGAGCGCCTGCTGGGCGACGTACAGGCGGGCCGCGGCCCGGGTGAAGTGGAGCTCCTCGGCGACGGCGACGAAGGCGCGCAGGAGGCGGGGGTCTAGGGCGGCGGGGACGGGCATGGCGGCGAATTTACAACGCGGGTGCGTGAATCGGCACCGAGAAGGTGTTGGACCCGTGATCCACTTCGAGCGAACGTTGACCCATGCCGCAACAGACCGTCGAAGACAGCCGGATACAGAACAGACAAGCACGACTCACCGGATACCGCCGCCTCTTCTCCCTCCCCGGCACCCGCGCCTTCACCGCCGGCAACCTGATCGCCCGCCTCCCCATGGGCATGTTCGGGGTGAGCGCGGTCGTGATGATCGCCGGATCCCGCGGCTCGTACGCCCTCGCCGGCGCCGTCACCGCCACCGGGCTCGCGGCGACCGGGGTGGCCGGGCCCTGGATCGCACGGCTCGTCGACCGGCACGGGCAGGCCCGCGTCGCCGTACCGGCCACGCTCACCGCGGTGCTGGGCAGCCTCGCGCTCCTGCTGTGCGTGCGCTACGGCGCCCCGGACTGGACCCTGTTCGCCGCCTACGCCGCCACCGCGACCACCCCGAACATCGGCGGCCTGTCCCGCGCCCGCTGGGCCCACCTGCTGCGCGAGGACACCGGAGCGCTGCACACCGCGAACTCCTTCGAACAGGCCGCCGACGAGCTGTGCTTCATGCTCGGCCCGGTGCTCGCCTCCTTCCTGACCGGCACGTTCTTCCCGGAGGCGGGCACGCTCGCCGGGGCCGCGCTGCTGCTGGCCGGGATGCTGCTGTTCACCGCGCAGCGGGCGACCGAGCCGCCGCCGCAGGCCCGTTCGAAGGCACCGTCGCCGCTCAGGAGCCCGGGGATCCCGCCGCTGCTGGCCTGCTTCGTGGCGACCGGCGCGGTGTTCGGTTCGATGGAGGTCGTCACGATCGCGTACGCCGACGCACAGGGGCACCGCGCGGCGGCCGGTGTCGTCCTCGCGCTGCAGGCGGCCGGTTCGTGCGCGGCGGGTCTGCTGTACGGGGCGCTGAAGCCG
This sequence comes from Streptomyces cellostaticus, assembly GCF_001513965.1. GTDB lineage: Bacteria > Actinomycetota > Actinomycetes > Streptomycetales > Streptomycetaceae > Streptomyces > Streptomyces cellostaticus. The sequence continues at coordinate 221,146 of NZ_KQ948024.1, forward strand.
GCCGGCCTGCGCCTGGCCCAGTGCCTGCCGGCGATGGCCGTACTGATGACCCTGCCCTGGCTCGCGGCCACCGTCACCGGTTCGCTCGTGGCCCTGGCGGGCGCGCTGCTGGTGGCGGGCATGGCGACCGCGCCGACGATGGTGACCGCGATGACCCTGGTGCAGCAGCGCACCCCGGCCGACCGGCTCAACGAGGGCATGAGTCTGGTCGTCACCGCCCTGCTCACCGGCATCGCGTGCGGCTCGGCGGCCGGCGGCTGGGCGGCCGAGCGCCTCTCCCCCGCCGCCGCCTTCGCAGTCCCGGCCGCCGCGGCCACCGTGGCCCTGCTGATCAACTTGGCGGCGCGCACGCACCGTCGAATCGCTTGAGGCAATTCCCGTCCCACCCGTTGACGCCCGCACCACCCCCGCCTACCTTCCTCCGTCGAAGCGCTTCGACGTCACGCATCGAATCGATTCGACCGACGCTGCGTGACGCCCCGAGAACCATCCGACTCCCCTGGAGGCACTGGATGTTGACGGTACGAAGGCGACGGGCGATGACGGCCGCGGCGGCGGTCCTGGCCGGGTCCCTGCTGCTGGCCTCCTGCGGCGGCTCGGACAGCGGCTCCGCCGACGGCAAGACCCTCAGGCTGTGGCACTACGAGGGTTCCGACAGCGCGATGGGCGTGGCCTGGAACGAAGCCATCAAGGAGTTCGAGGCCACGCACCCGGGCGTCAAGGTGAAGTTCGAGGAGAAGGGCTTCGAGCAGATCCAGAAGACCGCCCCGATGGTCCTGAACTCCTCCGACGCACCCGACCTCATGGAGTACAACAAGGGCAACGCGACGGCGGGGCTGCTGTCCCGGCAGGGCCTGCTCACCGATCTCACCGCCGAGGCGGCCAGGCGCGGCTGGGACAGGAAACTCAGCGCGGGCGTGCGGACCACGAGCCGGTACGACTCGGCCGGCGTCATGGGCTCCGGCAAGTGGTACGGCGTGACCGACTACGCCGAGTACGCGATGGTCTTCTACAACAAGGACCTGTTCAAGAAGTACGGGATCGCCGAACCGAAGACGTTCGACGACCTCACCGCGGCCATGGACACCTTCGTCGCCAAGGGCGTCACCCCGCTCGCGAACGCGGGCGCCGAGTACATCGCCCAGCAGTACCTCTACCAGCTCGCCCTCTCCAAGGCCGACCGCTCATGGGTCGACGCGTACGAGCTGTACAAAGGCAGGACCGACTTCCACGACGCCGCCTGGACCTACGCCGCGAACACGTTCGCCGACTGGGTGAAGAAGGGCTACCTCGGCAAGAGCTCCAGCGGGACGAAGGCCGAGGACGCGGGTGTGTCCTTCATCCGGGGCAAGGCGCCGATCCTGTTCTCGGGCAGCTGGTGGTACGGCCGCTTCAAGGCGGAGAACACGTTCGACTGGGGCACCTTCCCGTGGCCCGGCTCGCACCTCACCCTCGGCTCGGGCGGCAACCTGTGGGTCGTCCCCCAGGGCGCCAGGAACAAGGAACTCGCCTACGACTTCATCGACATCACCCTGTCGAAGAAGATCCAGAACCTGCTCGGCAACAAGGGCGGCGTCCCGGTCGCCGCGGACACCTCGGCCGTCACCGACCCGCAGGCCAAGACCCTCATCGACCACTTCGACACCCTCTCGCGGCGCGACGGGCTCGCCTTCTATCCCGACTGGCCGGTCCCCGGCTTCTACGACACCCTCGTCTCCGAGACGCAGAAGCTGATCACCGGCAGCGAGAGTCCGGACGCCTACCTGGACCATCTGCAGAAGGCGTACGACAAGGGCGTACCGCGGCGATGACGGTGAGCCGCCGCCCCCGCGACTCCTACGCCCTGTTCCTGCTCCCCGGCGTCCTCGCTTTCCTGGCCGTCATCGTCGTCCCGTTCCTGATGAACACGGGCGTGGGCTTCACCGACTGGCAGGGCGTGGGCACCCCGAAGTGGTCCGGGCTCGCCAACTACCGCGAGCTGCTGGACGACTCCGAGTTCTGGGCGTCCTTCCGGCACAGCCTGTTCATGGTCGTCGCGATGGCCGCCGTACCGACCGCTCTCGGACTCGTGCTGGCCGCCGCCCTGTTCGACTACATCGGCAAGCACTTCGGCAGCAGGGTCGCCGCCGTCCTGCGCGCCTGCTTCTACCTCCCCCAGGTGCTGCCGGTCGCCGTCGCCGGCATCGTCTGGAGCTGGATCCTCGCGCCGGAGGACGGCTCCCTGAACGAGCTGCTGAAGGCGGTCGGACTCGGCGGCCGGCAGCAGGACTGGCTCGGCGACCCCGACATCGCGCTGTACAGCGTCATGGGCGTGCTGGTGTGGGTGCAGCTCGGCTTCCCGCTGGTCGTCTTCATGGCGGGCCTCGGGCGCGTGGACCCCCAGCTGTACGAGGCGGCCGAGCTGGACGGGGCCGGCTGGTGGCGCCGCTTCAGGCACATCACGCTGGCGCAGCTGCTCCCGGAGATCTCCGTCGTCCTGACCTGGTGCACGATCGCCGCGCTCAAGGTGTTCGGAGCGGTGTACGTGCTGACCAAGGGCGGCCCGGGCGGCGCGACCGACGTGCCCTCCTACTTCTCCTTCGCCACGTTCTTCGAGACGACCCAGGTCGGCTACGGCGCCGCGATCTCCACCGTGCTGACCGTGCTCATCCTGCTGCTCTCCCTGGCCGGGCTGAAGCTCCAGACCCGTGCCGAGGACGACGGGGAAGGAGCCCGCGCATGAGGACCGCCCTGCGCCGCTACCCGGTGCTGATCGCCCTGTGCCTGGCGGCCCTGTTCATGGTGGTGCCGTTCGTGATCGTCGCCGTCAACGCGGTGAAATCGCCGGCCGAGTACTCCCGGCACGGCCCGCTCAGCCTCCCCGAGGGCCTCTACCTGGACGGCCTGAAGGACTTCTGGCAGCGCGTCGACTACGGGCAGAAGCTGGCCAACTCAGTGCTGATCAGCGGCTCGGTGGCGGTCCTGGCCGCCATCCTGTCGGTGCTGAACGCGTACGCGATCGGCATCGGCCGGATCAGGGGCCGCACCTGGGTGCTGGCCTTCTTCCTCCTCGCGAACATGCTGCCGCAGGAGGCCCTGGTCTACCCGCTGTACTACCTGAGCAAGCAGGCCGGGCTCTACGACACCCGGCTCAGCGTGATCATCGTGTTCACGGTGATCCAGGCGGCCTTCGGCACGTATCTGCTCTCCTCGGTGCTGGGCCGGTTCCCGCGCGAGATCATCGAGGCGGCCCGCATCGACGGCGCGAACACGTGGCAGGTGCTGTGGCGGATCGTCGTCCCGGTCAGCCGCCCGACGATCGGCGTCCTCCTGGTCTTCTTCTTCATCTGGACCTGGAACGAGTTCCTGCTCCCGCTGGTCATGCTGGTCTCCAACGACAACCAGACCGTGTCGGTGGCCCTCGGTGTCCTCCAGGGCCAGCGTCTGATGGACGCCACCATGACCGACGCGGCGGCCCTGCTCGGTGTACTGCCCGCGCTCGTCTTCTTCCTCGTCTTCCAGCGGACGCTCACCCGCGGCATCGCCGTGGGTGCGGTCAAGTAAAGGGGTGCGCGCGTGAAGTTCACCGACGGCTACTGGCTGCTGCGCGAGGGCGTCACCGCCGCCCATCCGGTGGAGGTCCTCGACGTCACCGCGCAGGAGGGCACGTTGGAGATCCACGCGCCGACCCGGCGCGGCCCTGGGCGCTGGCCGCCGGGCAGCGGGTCGCGCGGGCCCCGGCGGGCACCGGATTTCTCTCCCTGGAGCTGAGCTGATGGTCAAGATCACCGATGTGGCGCGGCGCGCGGGGGTCTCCCCCAGCACCGTCTCGTACGCCCTCAGCGGCAAGCGCCCGATCTCGGACGAGACGAAGCGCCGGGTGGAGGCGGCCATCCGCGAGCTGGGCTACCGGCCGCACGCCGGCGCCCGGGCCCTCGCCAGCAGTCGCTCGAACGTCCTGGCGCTGGTGATCCCCCTACGGGCCGGCATCCACGTACCCGTGGTCATGCAGTTCGCGGTGTCGGTGGTGACATCCGCCCGCCGGCACGACCACGATGTCCTGCTCCTCACCCAGGAGGAGGGCGAGGACGGGCTGCGCCGGGTCGCGGACGCGGCACTGGTGGACGCGCTGATCGTGATGGACGTCCAGCTGCGCGACCCCCGGCTGCCGTTGCTGCGCTCGCTGGACCGGCCGTCGGTGATGATCGGGTTCCCTCTGGAGTCCGAGGGGCTGACCTGCGTCGACCTCGACTTCAAGGCGGCCGGGGAGTTGTGCGTGGAGCGACTCGCGGGGCTCGGGCACCGGGTCGTGGCGCTCGTCGGGTCGCCGCCGGAGGTGTACGTGCGGGGCACGGCGTTCGCCCAGCGGGTGGTCCAGGGCTTCACGGCCGCCGCCCACCGCAGCGCTCTCGCCTCCTCGGTACACCCGTGCGAGGCGACCCCGGCGGCGGCCCGCCGCCTTGCGGAACGGCTTCTGCGCGAGCACCCGGCGCTGACCGGCGTCGTCGTCCACAACGAGGCGGTGCTGGAACCCCTGATCGACGCCTTCGAGCAGCTCGGGCTGCGCGTCCCCGCCGACCTGTCGGTCACCGCGATCTGTCCCGACGAGACCGCCGCGGCCCTGCGGGTACCGGTGACCTCGGTCGCCCTGCCGTCGGCCGAACTCGGCGAACGGGCGGTGGAGTTGCTGATGCAGAAGCTGACCGGCACCGCCGTCCCGCAGGAGACCCTGCTCGCACCCCACCTGACGGAACGCGCGAGCACCGCACCACGACTCGCGTGAGACGCCACGGCTGCCGAGGGCAGGCGACCGCCACGCTCCCGCCCATGACAAAGGCCCCGCCGCTCGGAGCGACGGGGCCTTTGCCCACATGGGATGACGGGGTCTGGGGGCATGCCCCCAGCTCCAGGTCGTGGAGATGGCGGGAATCGAACCCGCGTCCAACGGTGCGGAATCAGGGCTTCTCCGTGTGCAGTTCGCTGTGATTTTCTCGGCCCCGGCAATCACGCGAACAAGTCGCCGACGGGCCCAGTCACTGTTAGATTTCCCTCTTCACCCCGTGACCGGGATCAAGGTTTAGTTCCCTAGCTGATGCCAGGATCCGGGTCGGGAACAGCCCCGGGCTGACACTTCGCAAGTCGCTACTTAGGCAGCGAGGGCGAAGGAATCGCGCTTGGTGTTGGCGATTATTTTTTGCGACATATGGTTTACGAGATCATTGCCGCTTCCTCGACACGCTTCCCCTGCTTCGACAGCCGCTGTCGAAACCGATCATCCCCATGTTGATTTTTCAATCCCCTCCGGAGAGGGGTGCGCACCCTCTGTGGAGTGCAGTGCCATCGTACGTGACCAACGCACCCGCGTGCCAGCTTATTCCCGGCGGCCCGGCTAGACGCCCCGCTGCTTGCGCTTCGCCGCCGCGATCGCACGGTCCGACTCACGCCGGTCCTGCTTCTCCCGCAGGGTCTGCCGCTTGTCGTACTCCTTCTTGCCCCGGGCGAGCGCGATCTCGGCCTTCGCGCGGCCGTCCTTGAAGTACAGGGCGAGCGGCACGATGGTGTGACCCGTCTCCTGGGCCTTGGACTCCAGCTTGTCGATCTCCTCGCGGTGCAGCAGCAGCTTGCGCTTGCGGCGCGCGGAGTGGTTGGTCCAGCTGCCCTGGTGGTACTCGGGGATGTGGGCGTTGTGCAGCCACGCCTCACCCCGGTCGATCTGGACGAAGCCGTCGGTCAGCGAGGTCCGTCCCTCACGCAGCGACTTGACCTCGGTGCCGGTGAGTACGAGCCCGGCCTCGTAGGTGTCAACAATCGCGTAGTCGTGCCGGGCCTTCTTGTTCTGGGCGACGATCTTGCGCTTGCCGCCCTTCTCGCCGTCCCTGACCTTGGCGGCCCCTCCGCCCTGCTTGGGCTGGGACTCCTTCGGTACGTACATTCCCTTGCTCATAGTGCCGTCCATTTTCGCACCACGGGAGGGGTGGGTGGGAAGCGTATTAAGGGTGCTGGGAGGGGTTGAGGGCGCTAGGAGGGGTCGCCGAGGCCCGCCAGGACCGTCTCCGCCCGCTGGAGGGCCTGTGGCCCGGCTTCCAGGTCCGGGGTGATGCCCCGGCGGTCCACGGCGTGGCCCGAGGGGGTGCGGTAGTGGCCCACGGTCAGCTCGGCCACCGAGCCGTCGGGCAGCTCGGTCGGCATCTGGATGGAGCCCTTCCCGAAGGTGCGGGAGCCGATCACGACCGCGCGGCCCCGGTCCTGGAGGGCGCCGGTGAGCATCTCGGCCGCGCTCATGGTGCCGCCGTCGACCAGGGCGACCAGGGGCCGGGTGATGTCGCCGCCGGCCTCGGCGTGCAGGGCGCGCTGGGCGCCGTCGACGTCGTAGGTGGCGACCAGGCCGCCGTCGAGGAAGGCGGAGGCGGTGTCCACCGCCTCGGTGACCAGGCCGCCCGAGTTGCCGCGCAGGTCGAGGACGATTCCGGCGCCGGGCGGGGCCTCGCGCACCGCGGCGCGGACGGCGTCCCCGGAGCCCTTGGTGAAGGCGGCGATCCGGATGACGGTGACCCCGTCGGGCAGCTTGCGGACGGTCACGGAGTCGGTGGACAGGCGGGCCCGGTGCAGGATCCGGGTCCACGCGCGCGTGCCGCGCTGCAGGCCCAGCGTGACCGTCGTACCGGCGGGCGCGTCCTCGGCGTCGCCGCGGAGTAAGGAGACCACGTCGGTGACCGGCCGCCCGTCGACCTTGGCGCCGTCGACGCTGCGCAGCCGGTCGCCCTTGTGGATGCCGGCGTCGGCCGCGGGCGAGCCGGGCTGCACCCGCGTCACCTGGATACGGCCGTCCCGCTCGCGCCGGGCCCACAGGCCGACGCCGGTGTACTGGCCGTCGAGGGCCTCCTGGAACTCCTGGTACTCGCCCTCGGAGTAGACGGCACCCCAGCGGTCCCCGCTGCGGCTGACGGCCCGCTCGGCGGCCTCCATCGGCGACTTCCCGTCGGCCATGGCCTCGGCGGCGGCCTCCCGCACGTCCTCGTGGCGGGGGGCGGTGCGCGCCGAACCGGCGGTGGTCCTGCGGCCCGAGGCGTCCGCCGGCCCGGTGTCCGGGAAGGAACCGGTGGCGGCGCCGGCGACCAGGACGCCGGCGAAGACCAATGTCAGGGCGGCCCCGCGGCGGATGCGGCGGGGCTCACAGAACAGGTCTCGGCCTGACATGGCCGTGAGTCTAGGACAACGCGAAGGGCCGCACGGCCGGATGCCCGTACGGCCCTCTTGGCATGCGTCACACCTTCAAGTACTTGCGCAGCGCGAAGAACGCCGCCAGAGAAGGCATCAGCACACTGGTGGCGAGGATCAGCGGGAGCTTGGTCAACACCGCGTCCCAGCCGACGAAGTTGATGAGCGTGAGCTTGGCGGACAGGGCCATGCCGTGGTCGATGGTGAAGTACCGGCCGACCACCAGGAACACACAGGCGAGGCCGCCGCCGATCAGGCCCGCGACCGCCGCCTCCATGATGAACGGCGCCTGGATGTAGAAGCCCGAAGCACCGACCAGGCGCATGATCCCGGTCTCGCGCCGTCGGCTGAACGCCGAGACGCGCACGGTGTTGACGATCAGCAGCAGCGCGATGAGCAGCATCAGCGCCATCACGAAGAGCGCCGCCTGGTTCATCAGACCGAGCAGCTGGAAGAGGTTGTCCAGAATGCCCTTCTGGTCCTGCACCGACTGCACACCGTCACGCCCGTTGAAGGCAGTTGCGATGACCTGGTACTTCTTCGGATCCTTGAGCTTGATCCGGTACGACTCCTGCATCTGGTCCGGGGTGAGCGAGCTGACCAGCGGGGAGTTGCCGAACTGCTCCTTGTAGTGCTTGTACGCCTCGTCCTGCGACTCGTAGGTCACCTTCGCGACGAGCGGCATCTTCTGCAGGTCGGCGAGGATCTGCTTCTTCTGGTCCTCGGTGACCGCACCCTTGGCGCAGTTCACGTCCGACTGCGCGTCGCTCTTGTTGCACAGGAAGATCGAGACGTTGACCTTGTCGTACCAGTAGCCCTTCATGGTGCTCACCTGGTCGCTCATCAGCAGTGAGCCGCCGAAGAGGGACAGGGACAGGGCGACGGAGACGATGACGGCGAAGGTCATCGTCAGGTTGCGGCGGAGACCGACACCGATCTCCGACAGGACGAACTGGGCGCGCATGGCCTCGGGTTAAGCCTTTCCGTGGACGTGACTCGGGGGGCGGCGGGTCAGTGCTGGTAGCCGTAGACGCCGCGGGCCTGGTCGCGGACGAGGCGGCCCTTCTCCAGCTCGATGACGCGCTTGCGCATCTGGTCCACGATGTTCTGGTCGTGCGTCGCCATGATCACGGTGGTGCCCGTCCGGTTGATGCGGTCGAGCAGCTTCATGATGCCGACGGAGGTCTGCGGGTCGAGGTTGCCGGTGGGCTCGTCCGCGATGAGCAGCTTGGGCCGGTTGACGAAGGCACGCGCGATGGCCACACGCTGCTGCTCACCACCGGACAACTCGCCCGGCATCCGGTCCTCCTTGCCGCCGAGCCCGACGAGGTCGAGCACCTGCGGCACGGACTTGCGGATCTCGCCGCGCGACTTGCCGATGACCTCCTGCGCGAAGGCCACGTTCTCCGCGACCGTCTTGTTGGGCAGGAGCCGGAAGTCCTGGAACACCGTCCCCAGCTGGCGGCGCATCTGCGGCACCTTCCAGTTGGAGAGGCGCGCGAGATCCTTGCCCAGGACGTGCACCTGGCCGTGGCTGCACCGCTCCTCGCGGAGGATGAGCCGCAGGAAGGTGGACTTTCCGGAGCCGGAGGACCCCACGAGGAAGACGAACTCGCCCTTCTCCACCTCCAGGGAGACATCCCTGAGGGCTGGGCGGGTCTGTTTGGGGTAGACCTTGGAGACGTTGTCGAATCGGATCACGGATGCACCACGGGTCGCCGGGGGTAGATGAGCGTGACCATACGCGAACCGAGTACGCAAGCGCAGGGCCCGTACGGGGTTGGGGGTGGGTTGTGCACTTTTGTACCCGCGGCTGCTCTTACCACCTCTCTGTCGGCGCCCCGCGCAGGCTCCACGGGAACCTGGCAGAGTGGAGGGGGAACGTTCTCGTTCCCGGAAGCGTTGTATGGGTGAAGGCCGGTGCAAGGAGGGCGACCGCATGACGTACGACCGGTTGGTGTGCGCGAACTGCGCGGCGCCCGTGAGCGAGGGCCGGTGCCCGGTGTGCCGTGCCAATCGCGAGCGACTGCAGCAGGAGGGCTTCTTCGCGGGGCTGAACCCGATGGCGCTGATCGCGCTGCTGGCGGTGCTGATCGCCGCGGTGGCGCTGCTGGCGCACCAGACCGCGTAAGAAGACCGGAAAGACCCGGCAAGAGCACCGGAAGGGCCCGGAGCGCCATGCTCCGGGCCCTTCTTCGACACGCTGTGCATACGCAGCGCGACGGTACGGCTACGCTCAGGCGGCCGCGCCGCCCCGGCCGTTCGCCAGACGCGGCAGGATGCGGAAGCCGATGCCACCGGCGATCATCGTCGCGGCGCCGACCAGCAGGAACGCGGTCTGTCCGGCACCGGTCTCGGCGAGCTGCTTGCCGCCGCCCTTGGCCGAGGTGTCCGAGCCCGTGTCGGTGAGGGCCGAGGAGCCCTCCTCCTGGGAGGCGTTGTTGTTGCCGCCGCCGTCGGGGGTGGTGTGGCCGTTGCCACCGGAGGTGCTGGAGCCGCCGCCGTTGCCACCGCCGGAGTTGCCACCGCCGGAGTTGCCGGAACCGCCGCCGTTGCCGCCGCCCGAGTTGCCGCCGCCGGAGTTGCCGGAACCGCCGTTGTCACCGCCGGTCGAGCTGCCGCCACCGGTCGTGCTGCTGCCACCGGTCGTGGTGCTGCCACCGGTGCTGTCATCGCCACCGGTCGTGCCACCGGTCGTGCCACCGGTCGTGCCGCCGGTCGTGGTGCTGCCACCGGTCGTGGTGCTGCCACCGGTGCTGTCGTCGCCACCGGTCGTGCCGCCGGTCGTGCTGCTGCCGCCGGTGCTGTCGTCACCGCCGATCACACCACCGATCGTGGTGTCGCCGCCGGTCGTGGTGCCGCCGGTGCTGTCATCGCCACCGGTCGTGGTGCTGCCACCGGTGGCGTCACCGCCGGTGGTGTCACCACCAGTGGTGCTGCTGCCGCCGGTCGAGCTGCCACCGGTGGTGTCGCAGACGCCGATGGGGTCGCAGCCACCGCTGCCGCCGCCGTCGGTACCGCCGTCGGAGTTTCCGCTCGCGCTCACACCAAGGCTGATCGGGCCCGCCTGGACATCGAGGTCCAGGGCGGAAGCCGCGCCGGCGGCGGTCAGCGAGGCACCCGCCGCGATCACGGCGCCGGCGGCTATCCGCGCGACCCGGATCCGCGTCTTCTTCGTCATATGGTTGCTACCCCCAGTAGCTGTTCGTCAATGAGGCGGCGTGCGGGGCTTGCCGTGATCGACGGAGGCAGCTGACGAAGCCCGGATCATGTCCGAGTCATCCCATTCCCCCGGTTCACATGCGCCCCAGAGATACGCATGCCACGCTTCACCCTTCCCATTTTTCAAAGCAACGTCAAGGCCGTTGCGGGCGCAATGTCCGATGGGGTGGCGTTTGCCGGGAAATGGAGACTGTGAGTGTGATGTAAAACCCAGACAAATGACAACTGCCGCCACGCGGGCGGCAGTTGTCATGTCGACAAAGTTACTTCTCCTGCTGCTTGCGCCAGCGAATGCCGGCCTCCAGGAACCCGTCGATCTCACCGTTGAACACGGCCTCGGGGTTACCGACCTCGTGCTCGGTTCGCAGGTCCTTGACCATCTGGTACGGGTGCAGCACGTAGGAACGCATCTGGTTGCCCCAGGAGTTGCCGCCGTCGCCCTTGAGGGCGTCCATCTTGGCCTGCTCCTCCTGCCGGCGCCGCTCCAGCAGCTTGGCCTGGAGGACGTTCATCGCGGTGGCCTTGTTCTGGATCTGCGACCGCTCGTTCTGGCAGGAGACGACGATGCCGGTGGGGAGGTGGGTCAGGCGCACCGCCGAGTCGGTGGTGTTCACGCCCTGGCCGCCGGGCCCGGACGACCGGTACACGTCGACCCTCAGCTCGGACTCGTCGATCTCGATGTGGTCGGTCTGCTCGACCACGGGGAGGACCTCGACACCCGCGAAGGAGGTCTGGCGACGCCCCTGGTTGTCGTAGGGCGAGATCCGGACGAGCCGGTGGGTGCCCTGCTCGACGGAGAGCGTTCCGTAGGCGTAGGGAGCCTGGACGGCGAAGGTGGTGGACTTGATGCCCGCCTCTTCGGCGTACGACGTCTCGTAGACCTCTGTCTTGTATCCGCGCTGCTCGGCCCAGCGCAGGTACATGCGCTGCAGCTTCTCCGCGAAGTCGGCGGCGTCGACGCCACCGGCCTCGGCGCGGATGTTGACGAGCGCCTCACGGGCGTCGTACTCACCGCTCAGCAGCGTCCGGACCTCCATCTCGTCCAGCGCCTTGCGCACGGAGGCCAGCTCGGACTCGGCCTCGGCGCGGGTGTCCGGGTCGTCCTCCTCCTCGGCCATCTCGAAGAGCACGCCGAGATCGTCGATCCGGCCGCGCAGCGCCTCCGCCTTCCTGACCTCCGCCTGGAGGTGGGAGAGCCTGCTGGTGATCTTCTGCGCCTCGTCCGGGTTGTCCCACAGGGACGGCGCCGCCGCCTGCTCCTCAAGCACGGCGATTTGTGCCCTCAGCCCATCGAGGTCCAGGACGGCCTCGATCGACTCCATGGTCGAGGAGAGGGACTTCAGCTCTTCGGATACATCGACGACTGCCACGCCTCCAGCGTAACGGCTCCACCGACCAGCGAGGGCCGAGCGGGGGGAGGTGATGGGGGTGGGGGGTCCGGAGGGGGGCGGAGCACCCCTGGCGGGTCAGGGGGTCGAGGTGCTGTGGGTGTCCTGCGGGGGCTGATCGTCCCCTGACGTCGCCGCCCACGCGCCGACGCCGATCGCCGCAGCCAGCACCACCCCCGCGACGCCCAAAGTGATCCTGCGGCGCCGAGCGGCAGCGCGATGCCGAGCCGACCCGGGCCGCGGCGCACCCGACGCCCTCGGCACCCGTGCCGTCCCCCGCGCCCCGCCCGCCAGCTCATCGGGCCCCGGCACCCTCATCGACGTATGCGTGTCCCGATTGGAGTCCGGCTTCGCCCCCGGCACCAACGGCACCGCACCACGCCGCCGCACGGGCTCCCCGGGCACGGCCGGCGCCGGCGCCTCCTGCGGCCCTTCCTCGTCGGACTCCGCCTCCGGTTCGTCCACATCCAGCGGCGCCATCCCCACCAGCATCGGAAGCTGTTCCCGCAACCGCGCCCCCAGCTCCGACGCGCGCAACCGCGAGGCCGGCGCCTTCGCCAGGCACTGCACGATCAGCTGCCACAGCTCATCGGGGATACCGGGCAGCGGCGCGACGGTCTCCGTGACGTGCCGCCGCAGCACCGCGCCGGGGTGACCGCCGCCGAAGGGGGTGAAGCCCGCGAGCAGCTCGTACAGGACCGTGGCCAGGGCGTAGATGTCCACGGCGGCGCGCGGGGGCAGCCCCTCGACGATCTCCGGGGCCAGATAGTCGGGCGTACCGATGATCTTCGTGGCCCGCGTCCGCTTCGGCGAGTCGATCAGCTTGGCGACGCCGAAGTCGGTGAGCAGCGCGGGGTGGGCCCCGCCCGGGCCGAGCGGGCCCTGCATGTCCAGCAGGACGTTCTCGGGCTTCACGTCCCGGTGCACGACCCCGGCCGCGTGGGCCGCCGCGAGCCCGTCGGCGACGTCCGCGACGATCGCCACGGCCGCCTCGGGCGCGAGCCTGCGCTCACGCTCGAGCCGGGTGCGCAGATCGGTACCGCGCACCAGGTCCATGACGAGGGCCAGGTCGTTGCCGTCGACCACCAGGTCGCGCACGGAGACGATGTGCGGGTGCTCCAGGCCGAGCAGTGCGGTGCGCTCCTGGACGAAGCGCCCGACGAGCTCCTGGTCGGACGCGAGATCCTCACGCAGCAGCTTGACGGCGACGGGCCCGTCCGGTCCCTCGCCCAGCCACACCGTGCCGGCGCTGCCCCGCCCCAGGATCTGGTTGGCGGTGTACCGGCTGCCGATCTTCCGTGCCAAGACTGCTCCTACAGACGCGTGTTGTCGTTAAAACTACGCGTCCGAGGAGCCAACCTTCACCGCGGAGACGGAAATCACCCGGCAGATGTCGACAAATACCCAAACCAGCGATCAGTTGCCGCTGCCGGAGGAGCTGCCCAGCTTCTTGACCAAGTGGCTCACCGAGCCCACCAAGTCCTTCACCTGGTGCCAGTAGCCCTTGCCGTGCCCGATCCAGGTGTGCAGTGGCGTCAGCTCATAGATCAGCCAGCTCGCGATGATCAGGATGACGATCGTGAACAGGCAGCCCTTCAGGCAGCCGAGCCCGGGGATCTTCATCGGGTTCGCGCTGCGCTGCCGCGGCGCCCGCGGCTCGCGCGCGGGCCGCTGCGGCTCGGGAGCGGGCGGCGCGTACCGCTGGGGCTGCTGCTGCGGGGCGTACTGCTGGGGCTGCTGCTGCGGATGGCCGTATCCGGCCGGCGCCTGCTGCTGTCCGCGCGGCTGCGGACGCTGCGGGCGCGCCTGCGGGGCCTGGCGCGGCTGCTGCTGCGGCCGGGCGGCCTGCCGCTGGGGGCGGCGGCGCAGCGGGTCCGCGTCGGGGTCGAGGTACTGGATCTGCGTCTGCTCGTTACGGTCCCGGGCGGCGCGCAGCTGGGACTGCCAGGGGTGCGGCTGCTCGGGCTGCTGCCCCTGGCCGCCGGGCGGGCCCTGCGGCATCGGCGGCATGACCGCCGTCGGGTCCGCGGCGCCCGTGTTCGGCAGCACGGCGGTGGGGTCGGCCGCGCCGACGGGGCCGCCGGTGTGCGGCAGGAAACTGGTCGCGGCGTTCGGGTCGTACGCCCCCTGCGGCGCGTTCGTCGGCAACACCTGCGTGGGGTCGGCGGCGCCGGGCACGCCCGGGACGGCGGCCGGGGCCGGGTCGGGGGCCAGCAGGGCGCCGACGCCCTCGGCGGCGGCGATCTGGGCGGCGTTGGCGTGCACGCCGATGCCCTCGGCGACCACGCGCAGGCCGCGCGCGAGGTTCTCCGCGCTGGGCCGTTGCTCGGGGCTCTTGCGCAGGCAGCGCTCTATGACCGTCCACAGCGGGTCCGGGACGGTGGAGGGGCGGCGCGGCTCGGCGCTCAGGTGCTGGTGCAGGACTTCGAGGGCGGTGCCGCCGGAGAACGGCGGGCGGCCGGTGACCAGCTCGTACAGCAGGATGCCGGCGCCGTAGATGTCGACGGCGGAGGTCTGCGGGCGGCCCTCGGCGGACTCCGGCGCGATGTACGCGGGCGTGCCGACGAACTCGTGGGTGCGGGTCAGGCCAGGGGAGTCGGCGAGACGGGCGATGCCGAAGTCGGTCAGCATCGGGTGCATCCGGCCGTCGTACTGCTGGAGCAGCACGTTGGCGGGCTTCAGGTCGCGGTGGACGACGCCGTCGGCGTGACTCGCGGCGAGGGCGTCGGCGATCTGCGCGGTCAGCAGGGATGCGGCGACCGGGGTGAAGGGGCCGTTCTCGCGCAGGTAGCGGTGCAGGTCGGGGCCGTCGACGAGGTCCATGACCAGGGCCAGCAGATCGCCCTCGACGACCAGGTCGCGCACCCGGACGATGTTCGGGTGGGTGAGCCGGAGCAGCACGGCCCGCTCCCGCAGGAAGCGCATCACGATGTCCGGGTCGCCGGCCAGCTCCTCCTTGAGGACCTTGATCGCGACCGTCTCGCCGGGCTGGCCGGCGACGGCCGCCTCGGCGCCCGCGGTCTCGCGCTGGCGGGCACGCCAGACGGTGCCCGTGGCGCCGCGCCCGAGCGGCTCCTCGAGCAGGTACTTGCTGCCGACTGGCCGCACGTCACGCGCTCCCTGCTGCTTGTTGCTGCTTGCTTGCCTGCATTCCGGTGTTCCGACCCACTGTAGTGCCGCTCCACAAGGCACTACGTATGCGTTCCCGACGATGTTCGCCGGTCCTCCCCGGCCATGTCGGTCCGGGTTCATGCCCGGGTTCATGTCCGGGTTCACGGCCAGGTTCGAAGGAAAGACGCTCGCCTCGGTCTCCTGGTTGCCGCGTTCCGGACGTGACCGATCTCAACTGATCATCGAGGAGCTACTGGTCAGGCACTTTTGGGGGCAGAGCTGACCAATCAAGATCACTTGGCACCGGGTCGCGGGCGCGTTGTCAGTGACAGGTGCGAGGATGCGTGCAGTACTGGCCGACGTGCTCGTGCGGGGTGGGGGAAGTCCGCGCCCGGGCAGAAGGGACCGCTGACGGCGATGCAGATCCGGCTGACCGTCGTAGACCCGCTGGGCCCGTCTCCGCAGCGGGGGCGTGTCGCGAGCCGCGACGTGCTGGTGACGGCGCCCGCGGGCACGGACCTGGCCGCGGTGGCGTCGGCGCTGGCCGCGGGGGTCACCGGAGAGAGCGGCGCGGGGCGGGAGTCCAGTGGCGCGGCGGTCGTGCTGTACGCGGGTGCCGAGCGGCTGGACGCCCGCCGCTGCACCCTCGGCGAGCCTCCGCTGGTCGACGGCGCCGTGCTGTCCCTGGGCACCCCGGCGGCCCCCGAGCCCCATCCCGAGCTGGACGACGCCCCGACCCAGCTGCACGTGGTCGCGGGTCCGGACGCCGGCGGGGTCCATCTGCTGCACGGCGGCCGGATCACGGTCGGCCGCTCCGCCGACGCCGACGTCCCGCTGGACGACCCGGACGTCTCCCGCCTCCACTGCGCGGTCACGGTCGCCGCCGACGGCCGCGTCTCGGTGGCCGACCTCGGCTCCACGAACGGCACGGCCCTGGACGGCACGCGCGTGGGCGACCGCCCGGTGCGGTTCCCCGCGGGCGCACTGCTGAGGATCGGCGAGTCCGCCCTGCGGGTGAGGCCGTCGGGGGGTCCCGGGGCGCGGGTGCAGACGGTCCCGGACGGGGAAGGGTGCGTGCGCGTTTCCCTGGCGGCCGGGGAAGCCGGTGGTCCCGGGCCGGCCGGTGGCTTCGGGGGTGACGCGCAGCCGGGTGCGGACGCCGGGGCCGGTGCCGCGGGGCACGCGCGCGTGGAGCCCGCGTCGGGCGCGGGTGGCTGCGGCCCCGCCGGACCGACGCATCATGCCTACGGCTCGGCGGGCTGGGGCTCCTCGGGCGCTGACACGGGGGCTCAGGAGCACCGCCGCGGGGAGCCGACGGTGCCGGGCCAGGCCGGGGCGCCGCATATCGAGAGCCGAAGCGGAAGCACGGGAACACAGGGTCCGGCCTCCGGTACGCCTGCCGACAGCGGAGGCACGGACGCGGGGGACACGCACGCGGGGCGGCACGGCGTCGGCGTACACAAAGGCTCCTACGTCGGCACGCCTCAGCACATCCCCGGGCCGGGCAACGCCTCTTCCGGTACGGACACGGACGGCTCCAGCAGCCGCAAAGGCACACCCCTGCGGGGCACCGACATCCCCCAGGGGGCCCGTCGGCGGGGCGGGCTCGGCGCATGGGCCCGGCGGCTGGCCGGCGGACGCGCGGAGCAGCCGGCCGCCGGACCGGAGGCGTACGGCGGTGAGGCCGCCGGGCCGTCCCACACACCGGTGACCGGTGTCCCGCAGCAGCCCGAGACCTGGCCCGACCCGGCCGCGCTGCTGCTGACCGCGCTCGGTCCCGGGCCCCGGCTGTGGGAGCGCGGGCCGGGGCACCCGGAGGCGCTGACCGTGCGACTCGGCACGGCCGACCGGAGCGCACCGGACGGCTCGGGCGTGCTGCCGGCCGTGCCGGTGACCGCCGCGCTGCGCGAGGCGGGCGCGCTGGGCCTGGCCGGCCCGCGCCCCCGGCTGTCCGGGCTGGCCCGCGCGGTACTGGCCCAGCTGGCCACGCTGCACTCGCCCGACCTGCTGGAGATCGTGCTGATCAGCGCGGACCGCTCGCGCCCGGAGGCGGAGCGCACGGCCGAGTGGTCCTGGCTGGGCTGGCTGCCGCACATCCGCCCGGGCCACAGCCAGGACTGCCGCCTCCTGCTGGCCTACGACCGCGAACAGGCGGCGGCCCGCGCGGAAGAACTCCTGCGCCGGGTGGAGGAGTACGCGGCATCGGGCCGCAGCACAGCCCAGCCCGCCTCGCCCCGCACGCCTGCGGCAGGAACCCCGGCTCCGCCACCCGCAGCACCGGCCTCGGCGACAGGCCCCGCCGCAGCAGCCGTGGGCACCGACGCGGTCGCTGGTTCCCCCCAGCGGGCTTCCGCTCGCCGCCCCTCCTGGGCCCGGGAGGGTGCCGAGCCGGGCGGTCCGGGCGGCTTTGCGGGGCCGTACACCGTGGTCGTCGTGGACGGGGATCCGGGCGGTACCGCCCTGCGGGAAGCCGTGGCGCGGCTGGCCGTGGCCGGGCCGCGGGCCGGGATCCATGTGGTGTGCCTCGCCGAGACCACGGCCGCCACCCCGGCCTCGCCGGTGGCGCAGACGTACGAGGCGGCCTGTGCGGTCACGCCCACCTTCCGGCACTGCGGGGCCGTCGCGCTGCTCAGCGGTGACGTCGCCGGCACCCTGCATCTGATGCGCGTCGCGCCCGGCGGTCCCGTCGGCCCCGGTGCGCTCGCTTCCGTCGACGCCGTCTCCCCCGCCTGGGCGGAGCGGTTCGCGCGGGCGCTCGCGCCGCTGCGCCCGGACGGCCCCGTCGGTGAACGGCACGCGCGCGTGGCCACGCCGCTGCCCCCGTCGGCGCGTCTGCTGGACGAGCTGGGGCTCGCCCGGGCCACCCCGGCCTCGCTGATGGCCCGCTGGGCGGACGCGGCCGACGACACCGAGTCGCTGGGCGGGCGGGCCCGGGCGGTGCTCGGTGCCGGGCCTCGCGGCCCGCTCAGCGCCGACCTGGTGGCGGACGGGCCGCATCTGCTGATCGAGGGGCCGTCCGGCAGCGGCCGTACGGAGCTGCTCCGCGCGGTGGTCGCCTCGCTGGCCGCAGCCGAGCGGCCCGACCGGCTCGGCATGGTGCTGATAGACGGCCGGGACGGCATCGGCACGGGCGCGGGGCGCGGTGAGGGCTTGCGGGTCTGCACGGACATACCCCATGTGACGACCCACCTCATTGCCAACGACCCCGTCCGCATGCGGGAGTTCGCGCAGTCGCTGAGCGCCGAGCTGAAGCGGCGTACGGAGCTGGTCGGGCGCACGGACTTCGCCCAGTGGCACACCGGGCGCGAGGTGTCGGGCCGCATCATCGCCCAGCGCAGCCCGACCGGGCGGCCGGCCGCGCCCGGGACCGGAGACATTGAGGCGCCGCCCAGCTCCACGCTGCGGCTGCGGCCCGGCGCCGCCGCACGGCAGCGCACCGAGGCCGCGCCGCCGCTGCCCCGGCTCGTCGTGGTCGTGGACGACCTGGACGCGCTGGTCTCCCCCGCGCTCGGCTCCCCGGGCCGGCCCGCCGCCGGGTCGGTGATGCGGGCGCTGGAGGCGGTGGCCAGGGAGGGCGAGCGGCTCGGCGTGCACCTGGTGGCGGCGGCCGGGACGGAGGGCCGTACGGCCGAGACGGAACCGGCCAGGATGGCCACCCTGCGCATCGTGCTGGACGCGCCGTCCGCCGGGCCGGACGAGCCCGCGCCGGGGCGCGGCAGGCTGATGTACCCGGACGGGCGCTTCGTCGCCTTCCAGGGCGGCCGGGTGACGGGCCGCATCCCGCGCACCGCGACCCAGCGGCCCACGGTCGTCCCGCTGGAGTGGCAGCGTATGGGCGACCCGCCGGCCCGCCGTCCCGTCCGCGAACTGGGCAACGGCCCCACCGACCTGGCCCTCCTGGCGAGCGCGGTCGAGCGCGCGGCCCGCGAGGTCGCCGCGGCGGAGGTTCCCTCGCTGCTCTAGGTGTGCTGTCCGGCTCTCTGGTCGGAATCGGCACGCATACGTCCCTGATCACGAGCCGGTCACGATGGGCCGCCGGACGGCGCAGGCGCTCTTGCCGCCCTTGTGCGGCCCGGCGTAGACCGGAGCGCACGGACAGTGTTCTGAGTTCGACGGAGAACGACGAACGGGGAAGTGATGCGTGGCAACAGCAACACGATCCAGACACACAGGGCCGTCTCCACACTCGCCGCGCTGCTCGCGGGAGCCCTCGCGCTCACCGCCTGCTCCAGCAGCGACCACAAGAAGGACAACGGCGGCAAGAGCAGCGGGGCCACCGCCCCCGGCTCCACGCTCACCCTGCCGAAGCTGGACGGCGCGACCCTGGAGGTCGCCGCCGTCTGGACCGGCACCGAGCAGAAGAACTTCAAGCAGGTCCTGGCGGAGTTCGAGAAGCGCACCGGCGCGAAGGTGACGTTCGTGCCCGCCCAGGACCCGATCATCAACTTCCTCGGCTCGAAGATCGCGGGCGGTCAGCCGCCGGACGTCGCGCTGCTGCCGCAGCCCGGAGCGATCAAGCAGGCCGTGGACAAGAAGTGGGCCAAGCCCCTCGGCGCCGACGCGCTCAAGGAGCTCCAGAAGAACTACTCGCCGGGCTGGCAGGACATCGGCAAGGTCGGCGGCAAGCAGTACGGCGTCTACTACAAGGCGGCCAACAAGTCGCTGATCTGGTACAACGCCAAGGTCTTCGAGGGCGCGGGCGCCAAGGAGCCGAAGACCTGGCAGGAGCTGCTGAAGACGGCACAGAATGTGTACGACTCCGGTGTCACCCCGTTCTCGGTCGGCGGCGCCGACGGGTGGACGCTGACGGACTGGTTCGAGAACGTCTATCTGTCCCAGGCCGGGCCTCAGAGGTACGACCAGCTCGCCCAGCACAAGATCAAGTGGACCGATCCGTCGGTGAAGCAGGCCCTGACCACGCTGGCCCAGATCTGGGGCAGGAAGGACTATGTGGCGGGCGGCGCGGACGGCGCCCTGCAGACCGAGTTCCCGGCGTCCGTCACCCAGACCTTCACCGGCGGCGACCAGCCGAAGGCGGCGATGGTCTACGAGGGCGACTTCGCGCAGGTCAACATCGGTGACACCAAGGCGAAGGTGGGCACGGACGCGAAGGTGTTCCCCTTCCCGGCGGTGGGTTCGTCCGCGCCGGTGGTCTCCGGCGGTGACGCGGCCGTGATCCTGAAGGACTCCAAGGCGGCCCAGGCGCTGGCCACGTTCCTGGCCTCCCCGGACGCGGCGACCATCCAGGCCAGGCTCGGCGGCTACCTCTCGCCGAACAAGAACGTGCCGGACTCGGCCTACCCCAACGAGGTGCAGCGCACGATCGCCAAGGCGCTGGTCGCGTCCGGCGACGACTTCCGCTTCGACATGTCCGATCAGGCCCCGCAGGCCTTCGGCGGCACCCCCGGCAAGGGCGAGTGGAAGGACCTGCAGGACTTCCTGAAGAACCCGAAGGACGTGGCGGGCACCCAGGCGCAGCTGGAGAAGGACGCGGCGGCCGCGTACGGGAACGGGAGCTGATCCGGTCATGGCATCGGCAGCGGCGGCCGGGGCCCCACCGGGCCCCGCCGCACCGAAGAGCCGCAAGAGCGTGACCGGCACCCGCAAGGCGGTGGCAGGCCTCTTCCTGCTGCCGGCCCTGGTGCTGCTCGGCGCGCTCGTGGTCTACCCGATCGGGTACTCGGTCGTCCGCAGCTTCTACAACGCCTCCGGCGACGGCTTCGCCGGCTTCGACAACTACAAGGCACTGTTCACCGACGACGGCATCCGCACCGCGCTGAAGAACAACATCATCTGGGTGGTGTTCGCGCCCACCGTCGCCACCGCGCTCGGCCTCGTCTTCGCGGTGCTGACCGAACGGGTGCGCTGGGGCACGGCGTTCAAGCTGGTCGTCTTCATGCCGATGGCGATCTCGATGCTGGCCGCCGGGATCATCTTCCGGCTGGTGTACGACCAGGATCCGAACAAGGGCGTCGCCAACGCGGTGTGGGTGGGTGTCCACGACACCTTCGCGCAGTCGTCGGCGTTCCCGAAGGCACACCCGGGCCGCGAGTCGCCGCTCAAGGCGGACCAGGGGGGCTTCATCACCACAGCCACGGTGCACACCGGCCGGACCGTCACGCTCCCGCTCGTCGGCGTCGCCCCCGACCAGATGCCCGGCGACGCGAAGAAGGCCGTGGCCGCCAAGCCGGAGCCGGGGAAGATCACCGGCACCACCTGGCAGGACTTCACGCGCGGCAAGGGCGTCGGCAGGCTCGGCGCGCCCGACCCGTCCGAGCTGGGCTACGCCGGGATGCGGATCGAGGCGGTCGACACGGCCGGCCAGGTGGTGGCTTCCACGAAGGCGGCCTCCGACGGCACTTTCACCCTGCCCGCCAAGGCGGACGGCGCCCGACTGCGGCTTCCCGCGAGCAACTTCAGGGCACCGTACAACGGCGTCGACTGGCTCGGCCCGGCGCTGGTCACCCCGGCCATCATCGGGTCGTACGTATGGATGTGGGCGGGCTTCGCGATGGTGCTGATCGCGGCCGGACTCGCGGGCGTGCCCCGGGAACTGCTGGAGGCGGCACGGGTCGACGGCGCGAACGAGTGGCAGGTGTTCCGCCGGGTCACCGTGCCGCTGCTCGCACCGGTCCTCGCGGTCGTCACCGTCACACTGATGATCAACGTGCTGAAGGTGTTCGACCTCGTCTACATCATCGCCCCGGGCTCCTCCCAGGACGACGCGAACGTGCTGGCCCTGGAGCTGTACCGCAAGGGCTTCTCGGAGGGCCAGCCTGGCATCGCGAGCGCCATCGCGGTGTTCCTGCTGCTCTTGGTGATCCCGGTGATGCTGTTCAACATTCGCAGGCTGCGGCGGGAGGTCAGGCGATGAACTCGCGTGTGCCTCAGGACGGCTGGGAGTCCGGGGGATATCCCCCGGGATGGCGCAGCAACATTCGCAGGCTGCGGCGGGAGGTCAGGCGATGAAGCCGCGTGTGCCTCAGGACGGCTGGGGGTCCGGGGGATATCCCCCGGGATGGCGCAGCAACATTCGCAGGCTGCGGCGGGAGGTCAGGCGATGACGACCGCTGCCGAAAGCGTCGGAAAGGCGGCACCCGCCGATATGACCGTGAAGGCCCGGCAGTCGCTCGGTTCGAAGATCACCGAGAAGCTCAGCGGCGGACTGGTGCGCGTCTTCCTCATCCTCGTCGGCCTGTTCTGGCTGGTCCCGACCATCGGCCTGCTCATCTCCTCCCTGCGCGCACCGGAGGACATGAGCGCGAGCGGCTGGTGGAAGGTGTTCGCCAAGCCGTCCCAGCTGACCTTCGAGAGCTACCGGAAGCTGCTGGAGAACGGCGACATCACCCACTCCCTGCTCAACACCGTGCTGATCACGGTCCCGGCGACGATCCTGGTCGTGGTGATCGGCTCGCTGGCCGGGTACGCGTTCGCGTGGATGGAGTTCCCGGGCCGGGACTGGTGGTTCCTCGGCGTGGTCAGCCTGCTGGTGGTGCCGGTACAGGTGGCGCTGATCCCGATCGCCGAACTGTTCGGCAGGATCGGCCTGTTCGGGACGATCTTCGGGGTGATCCTGTTCCATGTCGGCTTCGGCCTGCCGTTCGCGGTGTTCCTGCTGCGGAACTTCTTCGCGGAGATCCCCAGGGAGCTCCTGGAGGCGGCCCGTCTCGACGGCGCCGGTGAACTGCGCCTGTTCGCCCGGGTGGTGATGCCGCTCGGCGGGCCCGCGATCGCGAGCCTCGGCATCTTCCAGTTCCTGTGGGTGTGGAACGACATGCTGGTCGCGCTGGTGTTCACCAAGTCCGACTCGCAGCCGATCACGGTCGCCCTGCAGACGCAGGTACGGCAGTTCGGCAACAACATCGACGTGCTGGCACCCGGCGCGTTCATCTCGATGGTGATCCCGCTGGCCGTGTTCTTCGCGTTCCAGCGGCAGTTCGTGACCGGGGTGATGGCGGGCGCGGTCAAATAGCAACAAAAGGGGCACTTTTCGAGGGGTGGGCCTTCCGTGGCCCGCCCCTCCGCACAGCACCGGGTGTCCCCCACATGCCGTACGAGCCGTAACCAAGTCACTCCATCGGCCGTTCCCGGGCAGAACGCCCGCGCCGACCGACCCATGGATGTGCCTTGCCCAGGTTCAGTGTCATTGTCCCCGCGTACATGGTCCAGGCGTACCTGTCCGAGTGCCTGGATTCCGTGCTCTCGCAGTCGTACCCCGATCTCGAACTGATCGCCGTGGACGACTGCTCGCCGGATGCCTGCGGCGCCATCGTCGACGAGTACGCGGCCCGCGACGCCCGCGTCAAGGCCGTGCACCTGGCGGAGAACCAGGGTCTTGGCCGCGCCCGCAACGCGGGCATGGCCGAGGCGACGGGCGACTACCTGCTCTTCCTGGACAGCGACGACACCCTCACCCCGGGCGCGCTGCGTGCGATCGCCGACCGGCTCAAGGAGACCGGCGAGCCGGACGTCCTGGTCTTCGACTACGCGCGCACCTACTGGGACGGCGAGACGGCCCGCAACCAGTTCGCCGCCCAGCTGACCCAGCAGGGCCGCGCGCAGTTCCGTCTCGAGGACCGCCCGGGGCTGCTGCGGGTGCTGATGGTCGCCTGGAACAAGGTCTGCCGGCGGGAGTTCGTCGCGCAGCAGGGCTTCGAGTTCCCGACCGGCTACTACGAGGACACGCCCTGGACGTACCCGGTACTGATGGCCGCGGAGTCGATCTCCACCCTCGACCGGGTGTGCGTCCACTACCGGCAGCGCCGGCAGGGCAACATCCTCGGCACCACCAGCCGCAAGCACTTCGACGTCTTCGAGCAGTACGACCGGGTCTTCGCGTTCGTCGAGCAGCGCCCCGAACTGGCGCGGTGGCGCCCGGTGTTGTTCCGCCGCATGGTCGACCACTTCACGACGATCTTCACGAAGAAGGACCGTCTGCCGCCCGGCGCGCGCGCCGAGTTCCTGCGCAAGGCCCGTGCCCACTACCGCCGTTACCGCGCCGTGGGGGAATCCGTCCCGCTGCGCACCCGGCTGCGGCACACCCTGGTCCGCCTGGGCCTGCACCGCGGCTACCGGGCCCTGCAGCTGGCCATGACAGCCCGCCGCCGCACGCTCAAGCTCGCCGCCAAGCTCGCCCGGGCCCTGAAGGCGGCCGCTCTCCAGCTGCACTACCGCATCCAGCTTCGCCTCCCGCTGCGCGCCGACCGTGCCGTCTTCTCCGCCTACTGGGGCCGTGGCCACGGCTGCAACCCGGGCGCGCTGGAGGCCGCGTTCCGTCAGTTCGCCCCGCATGTGCGCACGGCGTGGATCGCCCGCCCCGAGTACCACCAGACCCTCCCGCCGGGCCCTCGCCGGCTGCGCCCGGGCACGGCCGCCTACTGGACGGCGCTGGCCCGCTCCAAGTACCTGGTCAACAACGTCAACTTCGACCGCAGGCTGCGCAAGCGCCCCGGCCAGGTCTTCGTCCAGACCCAGCACGGCACCCCGCTCAAGCACATGGGCCTCGACCTCCAGGAACACCCGGCGGCCGCCCGTGACACGGACTTCGAGGAGCTCCTCAAGGGCGTCGACAAGTGGGACTACGTCCTGTCCGCCAACCGCCACACCACGCTGACCTGGGAGCGCGTCTACCCCGGCGGCTACACCATGCTGGAGTACGGCTACCCGCGCAACGACGTCTTCCAGAAGGCCACGTCGAACGAGGTGGCCCGGCTGCGCGCCCTGCTCGGCATCCCGGACGGCACGGTCGCGGTCCTGTACGCCCCGACCCACCGCGACTACAGCCGCACCCAGCGCCCCGCGCTCGACCTGGAGCGCGTCGTGCGCCGCCTCGGCCCCCGCTTCGTCGTCCTGGCCCGCGCCCACTACTGGCACGACGGACCGCTCGTCCGGTCCCGCGCCGACCGGATCATCGACGTCAGCGCCCACCCGAGCATCGAGTCCCTCTGCCTCGCCTCGGACGCGCTGGTCACCGACTACTCGTCGCTGATGTTCGACTACGCCAACCTGGACCGGCCGATCGTCGTGCACACCGCGGACTGGGACGCGTACGAGGCCGCCCGGGGCACCTACTTCGACGTGCGTGAGGTCCCGCCGGGCGCGGTCGCCCGCAGCGAGGACGAGCTGATCGACATCTTCGCCACCGGCCACTGGCGCGGCTCGCGCTCCGCCCAGCTGCGCGCGGCCTTCCGGGAGCGGTTCTGCCCGTACGACGACGGACGCGCCGCCGAACGCGTCGTACGGCATGTCGTGCTGGGCGAGACGCAGGGGCGGCCGGCGTTCGTCCCACTCGCCGAGCGCCGGCCGGTGCCGTCGGCCGCCTCCGGTCTCGCGCGCTCCCCGCTCGCCACCGTGCGGCAACCTTCCGGTTCCTTCCCCGTCACCGAGCGCCGCTGAACACCGTTGGCCCTCACGGGAGTTCCCATGCCCCTCAGTACGACGCGGCCCACTCCGGTCCGGCCGTCCACCTGGCGTCCCGCCGGACGGCCCGGCCGCGTCCGCAAGACAACAGAAAGAGCAGAATGCCCCGCTTCAGCATCATCGTCCCGTCCCACGGGGTCGCTGGTCGGCTGTCCCAGGCGCTGGACTCGGTCCTCGGCCAGTCCTTCGGCGACCTGGAGCTGATCCCGGTCTGCGACGCTCCCGACGCCCCGGCCGCCGCGGTGGCCGCCGCATACGCCGAGCGGGACTCCCGGGTGGCCTCGGTCAACTCACCGCCGTCCGCCGGTCTGAGCGGGGCGCGCAACGCCGGGATGCGGGCGGCGACCGGCGCGTACGTACTGTTCCTCGACGGCGACGACCTGCTGCTGCCGGGCGCGCTGGCGGCGCTGGACGCGCGGCTGACCGAGACCGCCGGCGTCGATGTGCTCTACGCCGAGCACGAGCGGACCCCCTGGTGGGAGGGCGAGCCGACGAACCCGGCCGCCCCGCTGCTGGCGAAGGCGCCCAAGGGCGCCTTCGCCCCGGACCGGTTCCCCGAGCTGACCGGCGTGCAGCTCCCGGCGTGGAGCGCCGTCTACCGCCGCGCCTTCCTCACCGAGCACCGGCTCGTCTTCCCGGACAGCCACTTCACGGACCTCGGCTGGGGCGGGCTGACCACGCTCGCCGCCCGGCGGATCGCGGTGCTGCGCCGGGTCGTCGTACGGCACCGGCTGCGCCGGCAGGGCAGCCGGCTCAACCTGCCCGGACCGCACCAGCACGCCCTGCTGGACCAGGTGGAGCTGGTGCTGACCCTCGCGGCGGAGTGCGGGCTGCCCGCCGAGCGGACCCGGGCCCTGTTCGAGCAGCTGTTCACGTATGTGCTGAAGACGGCGTCCCGGCCGGAGCGGCTGCCCTCGGGACACCGGGCGTTCTTCCGCCGGGCCGGCCGGCTGTACCGGGCGCACCGGCCCGCGGGCCACCGCGCGCCGGGCGGCAGCCTGGGCGTGCAGCACCGGCTGCTGGCGACCGGCGCGTACACCGCGTTCCGCGCACTGCGCGGCGCCAACCAGGCGGCGGCGAAGGCCTCGGAGAGCCTCCCGCACCCGCACATGCTGCGCACCCGGCTGCGCTACGCCTGCGATCTGCGCCGCCCCCTGGATCCCGGCCTGGCCGTGTTCTGCGCCTACTGGGGCCGCGGCTACGCCTGCAACCCGGCCGCGATCCACGCCAAGGCCCGCGAGCTCGCCCCGCACATCCGCCCGGTGTTCCTGGTCGAGGCCGACCAGGCCCATGCGATGCCCGAGGACGTCGACTTCGCGGTGATCGGCTCGCGCCGCGCCTGGGAAGTACTGGCCCGCGCCAAGTACCTGGTCAACAACGCCAACTTCGCCGAGGGGATCGTCAAGCGGCGAGGCAGCGTGCACCTGCAGACCCAGCACGGCACCCCGCTGAAGACGATGGGCGTGGACCAGTCGACGTACCCGGTGGTGGCCGCGCAGTCCGGCAGTTACACCAAGCTGCTGGGCCGGGTGGACCGCTGGGACTTCAACCTGTCCGCCAACCGCCACTCCACCCAGATGTGGGAGCGCGCCTTCCCCGGCTCGTACGAGCATCTGGAGTACGGCTATCCACGCAACGACGTCTACTACACGGCGACCGCCGAGGACGTCGCCCGGGTCCGGCACGAACTGGGCGTGCCCGAAGGCACGACGGCCGTGCTGTACGCGCCGACCCACCGCGACCACCACACCGGCTTCGAGGCCGGCCTGGACCTGGAGGCGTTCTGCGCGGCGGCCGGCGAGGACGTGGTCGTGCTCCTGCGCGCCCACTACTTCTACGACCGGGGGCGCTTGCAGGGCCCGGGCCGGATGAGCCGGATCATCGACGTCACCGCGCACCGCTCCGCCGAGGACGTGTGCCTGGCGGCGGACGCGCTGGTCACCGACTACTCCTCCATCATGTTCGACTACGCGAACCTGGACCGGCCGATCGTCGTGTACGCCGACGACTGGGAGGTCTACCAGGAGACGCGGGGCGTCTACTTCGACCTGGTGACCGAGCCGCCGGGGCCGGTCGTCCGCACCCCCGAGGAGCTGGCCCGGGTCTTCCGTGACGGCTCGTACACGGGACCGGAGGCCAAGGCCCTGCGGACCGCGTTCCGCGGGCGGTTCTGCCAGTTCGACGACGGGCGGGCCGCGGAACGCGTCGTACGGCGGGTGCTGCTCGGCGAGCCGCCGGAGGCGATTCCGCCGGTGATCCCGCTCGCGGAGCGCATCCCCGCCCCCGCCGCCGCGACCCTCGTGAGGAGCTGACCCGCCGTGCCCCGCTTCAGTGTCATCGTCCCCTGTTTCAAGGTGCAGGGCTTCCTGCGCGAGTGCCTCGACTCGGTGCTGTTGCAGTCCTTCAACGACTTCGAGCTGATCGCCGTGGACGACTGCTCGCCGGACGGCTGCGGCGCGATCCTGGACGAGTACGCGGACCGCGACCCGCGCGTGAAGGTGCTGCACCTGCCGCAGAACGTCGGCCTCGGCCGCGCCCGCAACGCCGGGCTGCCGCACGCCACCGGCGACTACCTGTTCTTCCTGGACAGCGACGACACGCTCACCCCGGGCGCGCTGCGCGCCATGGCCGACCGGCTGGCGGAGGCCGGCGACCCGGACGGCCCCGATGTCCTCGTATTCGACTACGCGCGCACCTACTGGTGGGGCGGCACCCGGCGCAATGTGCTCGCGCACGTGCTCGCCGAGGCCGGCGCGGACACCTTCACGGTCGCCGACCGGCCGGAGATCCTGGACCTGCTGATGGTGGTGTGGAACAAGGTCTACCGGCGCGACTTCGTCGAGGAGAACGGCTTCGAGTTCCCGCCCGGGTACTACGAGGACACCCCCTGGACCTTCCCGGTCATGCTCAGCGCCCGCCGGATCGCCGCCCTGGACCGGATCTGCCTGAACTACCGGCAGCGCCGCCAGGGCAACATCCTGTCCACCACCAGCCGCAAGCACTTCGACATCCACGACCAGTACGAGCGGGTCTTCGCCTTCGTGGAGCGGCACGAGCAGCTGTGGAGCTGGCGGCCGTACCTGCACCGCAAGATGGGCGAGCACTGCCTGGACATCCTCGCCAAGCCGGACCGGCTGCCGCCCGCGGACAAGGCCGAGTTCTTCCGGCGTACGGCACAGCTGTTCCGCAGGCACAAGCCCGAGGGCGCCCTCCTGGACGGTGAGGTCGCCCTGCTGGAGGGCGGCTACGCGGCATACCGGCTGAAGCGGCAGGCCGCGCTGGCCGGACGGGAGGCCGGACGGCGGGCGGAGCAGACCCGCCGGACGACCGCGGCACGGGCCCGGCGCGGCTGGGCGGGGCTGCGTGCGCGCCTGCCGCTGGACCCGCACCTGGTGGTGTACTCGGCGTCCTCGCACCGGGGCGTGCTGGGCGATCCTGCGGCCGTGTACCGCAAGGCGGCCGAGATCGCCCCGCAGCTGCGCGGGGTGTGGGTGGTACGGGACGAGGAGACCGCGGCGCAGCTGCCGCCGGGCGTCGAGCACGTGATCGTGGGTTCCCGGCGCTATCTGGAGGTCACCGCGCGGGCGAACTTCTTCGTGAACGACGTCAACTGGCCCGGCTCGCTGGCCAAGCGGCCCGGGAGCGTGCACGTCCACACCCACCAGGGCACCCCGCTGAAGTACATGGGCGCCGACCTGCTGGACAAGCCCGGCGCCCGGCTCGGTTTCGACGTGCCGCAGATGCTGCGCCGGGCCGACCGCTGGGACTACAGCCTGGTCGCCAACCGCCACTCCGAGCTGGTCTGGGAGCGGGCCTACCCCTGCCACTTCGCCTCGGCGCGCACCGGCAGCCCGCGCAACGACGTGCTGGTCGGCGCCGGTGACCCGGGCGGCGGCGATTTCCGGCTGCGGCACGGCATCCCCGAGGACCACACGGTGGTGCTGTACGCGCCGACCCGCCGGGACTACCGCCGGGGCGGACACGTGGACCGGATCGACCTGGCCCGGTTCGCGGCCGACCTGGGCGAGGGCCACACGCTGGTGGTCCGGCTGCACCCGACGCTGGCGACCGGTCCCGCCCGCGGCCTGGGCCTGGCCGAGCTGGCCCGGCGCGGGATCGTGGTGGATGCGACCGACGAGCCGCACGTCGAGGAGGTGATGCTCGCCTCCGACGCGCTGCTCACCGACTACTCGGCGCTGATGTTCGACTACGCCAACCTGGACCGGCCGATCGTGGTCCATGCCGACGACTGGGCCGCGTACACCGCGAGCCGGGGCGCCTACCTCGACATCACCGCCGAGGCGCCGGGCCATGTGTCGCGCTCCTACCGGGAGCTGGCCTGGCTGTTCGCCTCCGGGTCATGGCGGGACGAGGAGTCGGCGCGGCTGCGGGCGGACTTCCGGGCGCGGTTCTGCGAGTACGACGACGGGCGGGCTGCCGAGCGGGTCGTACGGACACTGCTGCTCGGCGAGCCGATGCCCGCTGCCGAGCCGGGTGCGGTGCGGATCCCCGGTCAGAGCGTCACGGATGACCTGCTGGCCTCGAGGTGAGGCCGGCAGGTCACCGACGAGACCGGCTTACTCGGTGTCTTACTCGATGACGAGGTCGACCTCGATGTTGCCGCGGGTGGCGTTGGAGTAGGGGCAGACCTGGTGGGCGGTCTCGACCAGCTTGCGGCCGGTCGCCTCGTCCAGGGTCTCGGGCAGCTCGATGCGCAGCGTCACCTTCAGGCCGAAGCCCTCGCCCTGCTTGCCGATGCCGACCTCGGCGGTCACCGCGGCGTCGCTGACGTCCACCTTCGCCTGCCGGCCGACGAGGCCGAGGGCGCTGCCGAAGCAGGCGGCGTAGCCGGCGGCGAAGAGCTGCTCGGGGTTGGTGCCCTGGCCGTTGCCGCCCAGCTCCACCGGCATGGCCAGGGCGAGGTCGATCTTGCCGTCGGAGGAGACGGCACGGCCCTCGCGGCCGTGGGTGGCGGTGGCGACAGCGGTGTAGAGCGCGTCCATGAAGACCATCCCTCTGGAGTGTGGGGTTCGTTGCAACCACAAGTAGAGCACACGATTAAGTTGTGCACAACTCAATGGCTCGCAAGAGCTACCCTGGAACCATGACCGCCACCCAGACCCCCGCCCCCGAGGCGGACTGGCTCCGCCTGGACCGCCAGATCTGCTTCTCGCTGCACGCGGCGTCCCGCGCCTTCAACAGCGTCTACCGCGTGATCCTCAAGGACCTCGGGCTCACCTACCCGCAGTACCTGGTGATGCTGGTGCTGTGGGAGCAGGGCGACCTGCCGGTCAAGAAGCTCGGCGAGCATCTGCGCCTCGACTCCGGCACGCTGTCACCGCTGGTCAAGCGGCTGGAGGGGGCCGGTCTGGTGCGGCGCGAGCGCAGCGCGCACGACGAGCGGTCGGTACAGGTGCGGCTGACCGGGGAGGGCGCTGCGCTGCGCGAGCGGGCCCTTCAGGTGCCGCGCCGCATCATGGCGGCGACGGGCTTCGAGCTGACCGAGATCGGCGAGCTGCGCGAACGCCTGGACCGGCTGACGGCCGCGCTGGACACGGCGGCCCTGGAAGAGGCTCCCGAGCACCACTGACCCGGCTCGGGCGGACGTAGAGCCGGATGCTCACATCGCCCTGCACCAACTCCTGCCCGGGGACGAACTCCCGCTCCAGGACGGCGAGTTTGGCCCGCTCGGCGGAACTGCCCGGCGTCCAGCGCCCGGCGAGCAGATCCCGGTCGGCGAGGACCCACACCCGGTCGAGCCGGGCCATCCGTCGGCTCAGGACGCCCGGACCCACCTCCCGCCCGTACAGCGTCCCGGACTCGGCCCCGCCCTCCGCCAGCGCCACGTCCCGGGCCCCCCGGAACGCCCCCGGGTAGGCAAGAGCCACGTTCCGCGCCTGCACCGGCACAAAGAGCACGGGGTCCCCGGCCCGCAACTCCCGCGCGGCAACCCGGGAGACAGCGGCGAGGTCATCGGGCCGACGGGCAGGACTGCGGTCGTCCCGGAGCAGGGGAAGCTGCTGGACGAGAACGAGAGCAAGGGCGAGAACACCGGTCAGGGAGACCAGCAACTGCGGTGCCGGGTGCCTTTCCGGCGTCCCGTCGTCGTGTGGGCAGTCGTTCCGCAGGGCGATGGGGGTCCCCCCGCTCGAGCGAAGCCGAGAGTGAGGGAGGGCGGGCACACGACGACCACCGGCCGACAGGCGGCCGACGACCCCCGCCACCCGATCCGCCCCCGCCGCCACCAACACCGGCGCCCCCGACAGGGCATACAGCACGTACCGGTCGACGTACAGCGGCGAGACCTGCGACGCCAGTATCAGCGCAACCGGCGGCACCACGGCCAACGGAAGACAGACCCCCGCACAGGTCACCTCGCCCCGCCGCCCCACCACCCCCACCAGCCCCAGCACCGCCAGCCCGAGACACGCCCAGTACACCCCGTCCGTCGGTCCGAGAAACGTCCGCAGCAACCCCTGCGCCGTCTCCACGGTCGGCTCCCGCAACCACGCCACCTGCGCCGACTGCTCACGCGAGACGAGGACCATCGGCAGCAGCGCGAGCGACACCGCGCCTGCCGCACACCCCCACCCCCGCCACGCCCGCACCCCCGCCCGGGCCAGCGCCAGCGACACCGCGTGGGCGAGCAGCAGCAGGACCGCGAACTCGTGCAGCCAGCAGGTGAGGCCGAGGACGGCGCCGTAGACCCACCAGGAACCCCCCTGCACGGCCCGGACGAACAGCAGTGTCGCCCCCGTGGCGCCGACCGCGACCAGGGCGTAGGAGCGGCCCTCCTGCGCGTAGTGACCGGCCATCGGCGTGATCGCGTACAGCAGCCCGGCCCACAGCCCGACGCGCGGCCGGACCAGCCGGGTGCCGAGCGCGGCCACCAGGCCCGCGGTGGCCGCCGCCGCACAGACGGACGGAAGCCTGAGGACGACCTCGCCGGGGTGGACGGCGAGGACGGCGTGCATGAGGAGGTAGTACAGGCCGTGCACCGCGTCCACCCCGTGCAGCAGCCGCCAGATCTGCGGCGCCGTACGGCCCGCGACCTGGAAGGTGACCGCCTCGTCACGCCACATCGCGCCGCGGTCGAGACCCCAGAGCCCGAGCGCGAGCATCACCAGCACGGGCACCGACACGGCGACCGCGCGCCGGTCGCGCGACGGGACGTGGCCCGGCGCATCGGGCGCACTCGGCGCACCGCCCGCCGCGTCGGTCGTTGCACCGGTCGGTACGACGGCTGCCGCTGCTGCCGCCCTGCGTGACGGTGGTTTCCCCTGAGGCCTGACGTTCACCACGGCTCGATCTTTTGCGATTAGCCAATCTTTTCCGCTCATTGACGGCGTATCGGCATGGATACACCATCCGCCCACATTAGGCTCCCACGTGATGAACCGTCCCCGTGTCACCCCCGGCCCGGTCCTCGCCCTCACCGCCGTCTGGCTCGCCACCCGCGCGCTGATGCTGTGGCTGCTGACCCACGACAGTGCACGCCTGCTCGGCGGGGGTTCGGTGACGCGTGAGGTGTGGCGGTTGTACGTCCACTGGTACGGCGTCCTGGGCCACGGCGCGTTCCCGGCACACGACACCACGTGGCAGTACCCGCCCGGCGCGGGCGTGGTGCTGCTGGCGCCGGGCCTGCTGCCGTGGTTGACGTACTTTCAGGCGTTCGTGGTGCTGACGCTGGCCGCGGACGCGCTGGTCGCGACGGCACTGGTCCGCGCGGGGACGCGGCCGGGCCGGAGCCTGCTCGGCGCGGCCCTGTGGACCGGCGGTCTGCCGCTGCTGCTGCACCTGCCGCTCGCGCGCTACGACGTGCAGGTGACCGCGCTCGCCGTCCTCTCCTTGTTGGCGTTGGCGCGTTCCCCACGCGCGGGCGGTGTGTACGGGGCGCTGGGCGCGCTGGTGAAGGTGTGGCCGGCGCTGGTGCTGCTGGGGACGCCCCGGGAGCGTACGACCCGGACGGCGTGGACGTGGGCGACGGCGGGCGGGGCCGCCGCCCTGGCCCTCTTGGCGGTGTCGTTCAACAATCCGCTCGCCTTCGTGCGGGAGCAGGGCGGCCGGGGCGTGCAGATCGAGTCGCTCGGCGGTACGGCGCTCAACCTCGCGCGGCACGCCGGCTGGCCCGGCCGGGCCCAGTACCGGTATGGCGCGATCGAACTGGCCGGTCCGCACGTGACCGCCGTCACCACCGCCTCCCTCACGTGCACGGCGGCCGCCTTCGGGCTGCTGCTGCTGTGGCGGGTGCGGGCGCGGCGCTGGAGCGAGGCCACGCCGTTCGACGCCGCGCTGAGCGCGGTGCTGCTGTTCACCGTCACCAGCCGGGTCATCAGCCCCCAGTACATGATCTGGCTGCTCGGCCTGGCCGCCGTGTGCCTCACCTCGCGGTACACGAGCCAGCGCCCGGTGGCCCTGCTGGTCCTCGCGGCGAGCGCGCTGAGCAGCGTGGCCTTCCCGATGTTCTACCGTGAGGTGGTCGACGGCACCTGGACGGGCTGCCTGCTGATGCTGGCCCGCAACGCAACGCTGGCGGCCGCCGCGGTGCTGTCCTTCGTCCGGCTGTGGCGCTCCACGCGGCCGTCCGCGGGAAATACCGTGCCCGCGAGGGAACCCCGACCCGATTCCGACCGTCTTCAGGATCGAGCGCTAAGCGTCTCTTAACGGGTTATTACCGAACATTTCTACGCTCCCGGCTCGTGGACCCCATGCATCCAGACCTGCCAGACCCGCAGCCGACCCCCCAGGTCGGTGTCGTCGTCATCGGCTACAACGACGCCGCCCATGTGGCCGAAGCCGTGCGCTCGGCGCTCGATCAGGGGCCGGCCGTCGGTGAGGTCGTCGCCGTGGACGACTGCTCCACCGACGGCAGCGGCGAGCTGCTCGCCCGCCTTGCCGCCGAGGAGCCCAGACTGCGGGTGGTGCGCCGGGAGGTGAACAGCGGGGGCTGCGGCAGCCCGCGCAACACCGGGATCGACGCGGTGACGATGCCGTACGTGATGTTCCTGGACAGCGACGACGTGCTGCCGCCCGGTGCGGTGGACGCGCTGCTGGCGGCGGCCGCACGGGCGCGCGCCGAGGTCACGAGCGGCCTGTGCGTGCGCCGGGAGCTGCCCTCGGGGAGCGAACAGCCCTGGCAGGCACCCCTCTACACGGTGCAGACCGTTCTCGCGCGCCCCTCGCAGCGCCCCCGTCTGGTCCACGACACGCTGTGCGTCAACAAGCTGTACAGGACCGACTTCCTGCGCGAGCACGACATCCGCTTCCCCGAAGGGCGCTTCCTCTACGAGGACATCGTCTTCACGGCGCGGGTGCTGGCCGCCGCGCCGCGCATCGCGCTCGTACCGGACCGCGTGTACGTGTGGCACGTGCGCCGGTCCGCCGAGCAGTTGTCGCTCTCCCTGGACCGAGGGCGCATCGACAACTGGAAGGCGCGTACGGAGGCGTGCGCGCTGGCGTACGACATTCTGCTGAGCGCCGGCCAGAAGGAGCTGGCGCGGGCCGCGCGGGCCAAGTTCCTGGACCACGAGGTGCGGATGTACGCGCGCGAGCTGGGGTTGCGCGATGCGGACTACCAGCGCGCGTGGTGGGAACACACCCGCGAGTACCTCGAGCGCTACGACGCCGCCGACTGGGAGCTGAACCCGGGTGCACCCGGCCGGCTGCTCGCCCGGGTCATCGTGGAGTCCCCCGAGCCGGGCGACCTGCCCCGGCTGAAGGAGCTGGCCGCCCGCCCGGCCCGGCTGCTCCCGCCCTACGCCCGCACCCCCGACGGCACGCCCGTCTGGTCCGACGGCCTCCCCCAGGTCACCCTCACCCCCTTCCTGACCCGCCCGACCCGCCTCCTGCCGCTCGCCGTGGACGGCGAACTGCACCCACGCGCGCGTGGCGCCCGCCTGTGTCTGCGGCTGCACGAGCTGTACGGGCGGATGGCCGAGGCCGGGCCGCAGGAGGTGGAGGCGGAGTGGCAGTGCAGGGAGAACGGGCGCACGGCCCAGCGCGCGACGACCGCCTTCGCACCCTCGGGCGAGGACAGCTGGTCCGCCGAGGTGCCCGTCGACCTGGCCGCGCTCGGCGTGGGCACCTGGGACCTGAACCTGACCGTGCGCTTCGCGGACGGCACGCACCGGGACGTCACGGCGCACGCCCTGACGGGCGCCGGCCGGCTGCGCCGCCGCGCCGTCCCGAGCGCCCGGCACGGCGTGCTGCTGGTCCAGCCGTACGCCACGCACTCCGGTGCGCTGGCACTGCGCATGGCCACCGGGCTGCGCGGAGTCATGAAGATCGCCCGTGGACGGCTCCGCCGCCTGCTTCACTGAGCACCGGGCTGCACCGACAGACACGGGACTGAGAGCCACCGGCCGCCACAGGCCGGTCGATGAGGGGACAAGCGGTACATGACCTGGCTGATCACCGGCGGCGCCGGATACATCGGGGCGCACGTCGTACGCGCGATGGCCGAGGCGGGCGAGCGGACGGTGGTCTACGACGACCTGTCCACCGGCGTCGCCGAGCGCGTGCCCCAGGAGGTGCCGCTGGTCGTGGGCTCCGTCCTGGACGGCGAGAAACTGGCCCGCACCCTCGCCGAGCACGAGGTCACCGGGGTCGTCCACCTCGCGGCGAAGAAGCAGGTGGGCGAGTCCGTGGACCTGCCGCTGCACTACTACCGGGAGAACGTGGAGGGCCTGCGCGTCCTGCTGGAGGCGGTGACGGCCGCGCAGGTGCCGTCGTTCCTGTTCTCGTCGTCGGCGGCGGTGTACGGCATGCCGGACGTGGACCTCGTGACCGAGGAGACCCCCTGTCTCCCCCTCTCCCCCTACGGCGAGACCAAGCTGGCCGGCGAGTGGCTGGTCCGCGCGACGGGCCGGGCGACGAGCCTGGCGACCGCGTCCCTGCGCTACTTCAACGTGGCGGGCGCGGCCACCCCCGCCCTGGCGGACACGGGCGTCTTCAACCTCGTCCCGATGGTCTTCGAGAAGCTCACCGAGGGCGCACCCCCGCGCATCTTCGGCGACGACTACCCGACCCCCGACGGCACCTGTGTCCGCGACTACATCCACGTGGTCGACCTGGCCGAGGCCCATGTCACGGTCGCCCGCGCCCTGCGTTCCACTCCCGGCCACGACCTGACCCTCAACATCGGCCGTGGGGAGGGCGTTTCGGTCCGCGAGATGATCGACCAGATCAACGCGGTCACCGGCTACGACCGTCCCCCCACCGTCACCCCGCGCCGCCCCGGCGACCCCGCCCGGGTCGTCGCCTCCGCCGACCGCATCGCCACGGAACTGGGCTGGACGGCGAAGTACGACGTCGAGGACATGATCACCTCGGCCTGGGAGGGCTGGGTACGGCTGCACCCGGAGGCGGCACGGTCGTAACCTCGGCGGAGGGCACGTCGCCCGGACAGCCGCCGTTGCGGTGCGGGCCGTCCCCGACTGCGGACACCTTGTGGCCGCTCGCGCAGTTCCCCGCGCCCCTTCGGGGGCGCGGGCGAGCGAAACTCACCCCCGCCCAGGCACAGCACCGCGGCCCTCACAACGCCTTCAGCGCACCCGCCGTAGCCCGGGCCAGGCTCTCCAGATACCCCTTGGGCAGCTTCGGGGTGCGGATCACCACCGAGCGCCAGTACAGCGGGCCGGAGATCAGGTCCAGGGCCAGGTCGGGGTCGACGCCGGACCGGACCTCGCCCCGCTGTTCCGCCGCCGCCACGATCTTGCTGGCAACCCCCTCCTGCCCGTCCCGCAGCGCCTTCTGCATGGCCTCGGCGATATCGGGATTGCGGGCCGCCTCCGCCTGGAGGTCGGGGATGATCTGCGAGGCGACGGGGTGGCGCAGGGCGCGGGACGTCACCTCGTACAACAGTCGCAGGTCACCCTCCAGGGAGCCCGTGTCGGGCACCGGCAGGCCCAGCACCGCCATCGCCGACACCACGTCCAGCACCAGGTGCAGCTTGGAGCGCCAGCGGCGGTACACCGCCGTCTTGCCGACGCCCGCCCGGCGCGCGATGCCCTCGATGGACATACGGGCGTAGCCGACGGCCGCCAGTTCCTCGAAGACGGCCGCGCGGATGGCCTCGGTCACGTCCTCCCGGAGCACGGCGGCCCCGGCGGGGGCCCGTCGGCGCGCGCGCTTCGGGGCCTCGTCGGCGTTCGTCGTCATGCGGACCAGCATAGGGCGTTACGACGAAACGGTTGCGTCCCGACGGTCGATGGTTCTACGCTCACGTTGCGACGATACGGTCCCGTCCCGACGTAAGAGAACATGAAGAGAAGCGTAAGGAAACGCCGGACGACGGACGAGGCCCGCTCAGCCCCGGCGGCAGCCGGTCGCCCCCCCTCCCCCCGAGCGAAAGCAGCGGATGTGAGCCAGGTCCTCCACACACCGCCCCCCACCCAGGTCCCGGCCGACGACGACCTCGCGGCGCTGGCCGCCCGGCACGGTCTCTCCGTCAGCGGCGCCCGCCCCTCCCTGCCGGAGTACGTCCGCCAGCTCTGGGCCCGCCGCCACTTCATCACCGCCTTCGCCACCGCCAAGCTCACCGCCCAGTACAGCCAGGCGAAGCTCGGCCAGGTCTGGCAGGTCATGACCCCGCTGCTGAACGCGGCGGTCTACTACTTCATCTTCGGTGTGCTGCTGGGCACCAAGCAGCACGTGCCGGACTACATCCCGTTCCTGGTCACGGGCGTGTTCATCTGGACGTTCACGCAGAGCTCGATCATGGCCGGCACCCGGGCGATCTCCGGCAACCTCGGCCTGGTCCGCGCCCTGCAC
Organism: Streptomyces cellostaticus; assembly: GCF_001513965.1. Lineage (GTDB taxonomy): Bacteria > Actinomycetota > Actinomycetes > Streptomycetales > Streptomycetaceae > Streptomyces > Streptomyces cellostaticus. The sequence continues at coordinate 259,254 of NZ_KQ948024.1, forward strand.
TTCCCGCGCGCCGCGCTGCCGATCTCCTTCGCACTCCAGCAGCTCCAGCAACTGCTGTTCTCGATGGGCGCGCTGATCGTCATCCTGCTCTGCTTCGGCGTGCCGGTCGCCGCCTCCTGGCTGCTGGCGATCCCGGCCCTGATCCTGCAGTCCACGTTCAACACCGGCGTGTCGATGATCATGGCGCGGATGGGCGCGAAGACCCCGGACATCGCCCAGCTGATGCCGTTCGTGCTGCGCACCTGGATGTACGTGTCCGGCGTGATGTGGAGCATCGGCAAGCTCACCAAGAAGGACCACCTGCCGCACATCGTTTTCGTCCTGCTGGAGAACAATCCGGCCGCCGTGTACATCGACCTGATGCGGTTCGCGCTGATCGACAGCTTCCACTCCAAGCAGCTGCCCCCGCACGTGTGGGCGGTGGCCGCCGGCTGGGCGCTGCTCGCCGGGATCGGCGGCTTCATCTACTTCTGGAAGGCTGAGGAGACGTACGGCCGTGGCTGACAACGCGAACGAGCAGATCCCCACCGTCGTCGCCGACAACGTCGACATCGTCTACCGGGTCAACGGCACCGGCGCGGGCCGCGGCTCCGCCACCGCCGCCCTCAACCGCATCCTGCGCCGCAAGCAGGCCGAGCAGGCGGCCGGCGTGCGCAAGGTGCACGCGGTGAAGAAGGTCTCGTTCATCGCCTACAAGGGCGAGGCGATCGGGCTCATCGGCACGAACGGTTCCGGCAAGTCGACGCTGCTCAAGGCGGTCGCCGGGCTGCTCCCGGTGGAGAACGGCCACATCTACACCCACGGCCAGCCCTCGCTGCTCGGCGTCAACGCGGCCCTGATGAACGACCTGACGGGCGAGCGCAACGTCTACCTCGGCGGCCTCGCCATGGGCATGTCCCGCGAGCAGGTCAAGGAGCGCTACCAGGACATCGTCGACTTCTCCGGGATCAACGAGAAGGGCGACTTCATCACCCTGCCGATGCGGACGTACTCCTCCGGCATGGCCGCCCGGCTGCGCTTCTCCATCGCCGCCGCCAAGGACCACGACGTCCTGCTGATCGACGAGGCCCTCGCCACCGGTGACCGCAAGTTCCAGGTGCGCTCCGAGGAGCGGATCCGTGAGCTGCGGCAGCACGCGGGCACCGTCTTCCTGGTCAGCCACAACAACAAGTCGATCCGCGACACCTGCGAGCGGGTCCTGTGGCTGGAGCGCGGCGAGCTGCGCATGGACGGGCCGACCGAGGACGTCCTGAAGGAGTACGAGGCCTTCACCGGCGACAAGAGCGACAAAACGGCGAAGAAGACGACGCCGAAGCAGACGCCAGCGAAACCGGAGGCGTCCAAAGTGCCTCTTCCTTCATGAGCCCTGCTCTTACCCCAAGCGTGTTATCCCTTTCATACCTCTAGTGACAGTATGTTATGAAGGGTTCCCCGCGACGACGAGCCTAAGGAGTCCCCCTGCGATGCCCCAACTCAGCATCATCGTCTACGGGCCGAACGCCCAGGGGCATCTGACCGAACTACTCGACTCGCTGGAAGCCCGGCCGCTCCCGGACGCCGAGGTGATCGTCGCCGCGGTCGGCGACTGGGCGCGGGAGACGGCCGAGGGCCACTCCCCCGAGACGGTCGTGGTGCCCCTGCCGGACAGCACCGGTGACGCGGCGGCCCGGGCGGCGGGAGCCGCGCGGGCGTCCGGCCGCTGGCTGCACTTCGTGCACGCCAAGGACGGCCTGCCCGCCGGAGCGTCCCGGCTGATCGCCGAGCGGACCGCCGAACTGGACGACACGGTCGACATCCTCCTCCTCGACCACGTCGCCACCACCTGGCAGACCTCCGCGACCCCCTCCCGTGACGGCCGCCTCCTGGCCGGCGCCGGCCGCGCCGACCTGGCCCTGAACGACGCGGCCGACCTGCTGCGCCTCACCCCGCTGCTCGGCAACCGCGCCCTGCGCACCGCGTTCTGGCGGGCGCACGAGGAGCAGCTCACCACCGACGACGAGCCGTACGCCGCCCACACGGCCCTGCTGCAGGCCGACCGCGTCGCCTGCCTGAACCAGGCGGCTTACGAGGACCGCAGGCTGCGCCCCGAGAGCCTGCCGCAGCTCTCCCCCGAGGACCGGTTCGCACTCATCGACCGGTACGAGTCGCTGCTCCCGCTCGCCGGGGACCGCCGCGCCGCCCGTGCGGTGCTGTACGACCTGATGGTCCGCGACCTGGTGCGCACCTTCGCCGGCGAGGACCTGCCCGACCTGGTGGCCCGCGAGTTCTTCCGCCGCGCCTCCCTGGCCGCGGTCCGCTGGCGCCCCGAGGGCCACCAGCGCCCGGCCGGGCTCGAGGGCGTCCGGCACGCCCTGCTCGAAGAGGGCGCCTACACCAAGTACCGCGCCTTCCAGGCCGCCAACCGCAGCCGCCGCGCCGCCAGGAAGGCCGTACGCACCCGCAAGCGCCAGGTCGGCGCGAAGCTCCGCGACCAGCAGTACCGCAGGGCGCTCAGCCGCCCGGTCGACCCGAACCTGGCCGTGTTCGAGGCCTATTGGGAGCGCGGGGTCTCCTGCAACCCGGCCGCGATCGCCGCCAAGCTCGCCGAACTCGCCCCGCACATCCACAGGGTGTGGGTGGTGAACAAGGAGAACGCGGCCCTCCTGCCGCCCGGCACCGACCATGTGATCCCCGGCACCCGCCGCTACTGGGAGACGCTGGCCACCGCCAAGTACCTGACGAACAACGTCAACTTCCCCAACGCGGTGGTCAAACGCCCCGACGCGATCCACCTCCAGACCCACCACGGCACCCCCCTCAAGCGCATGGGCCTGGACCAGATGGAGCACCCGGCCGCCGCCAAGGGCCTGGACTTCGCCGCGCTGCTGGGCCGCATCGACAAGTGGGACTACAGCGTCAGCGCCAACAGCCACTCCACCCGTATGTGGGAGCGCGCCTACCCGGCCCGCTACACCTCCCTGGACTACGGCTATCCGCGCAACGACGTCTTCTACTCCGCCACGGCGGCCGACGTCCGCGCGGCCCGCGAGCGCCTCGGCATCGCCCCCGGCAAGAAGGCCGTCCTCTACGCCCCCACCCACCGCGACTACGAGGCCGGCTTCACCCCCCGCCTCGACCTCGCCGCCCTGACCGACCGCCTCGGCGAGGACACCGTCCTGCTGGTGCGCGCCCACTACTTCTACGGCGGTGCCACCTCCCCGCTGACCGGCCTGCGCCGCTCCGGCCGGATCATCGACGTCTCCTCCTACGACCCCGTCGAGGAGCTGTGCCTGGCCGCCGACGCGCTGGTCACGGACTACTCGTCGATCATGTTCGACTACGCCAACCTCGACCGCCCGATCGTCGTCTACGCCGACGACTGGGAGACGTACCGGACCACCCGGGGCGTCTACTTCGACCTGATGACCGAGGCGCCGGGCCAGGTGGCCCGCACCCAGGAGGAACTGGCGGAGATCTTCCTCTCGGGCGCCTGGCGCGACGAGAGCGCGGCGAAGGCGCGGACCGCGTTCCGTCGCCGGTTCTGCGAGTACGACGACGGACGCGCCGCCGAGCGGGTCGTACGACGGGTCTTCCTCGGCGAACCCGAGGAGGCACTGCCCCCGGTCCTGCCGCTCGACGAACGCACCCCCGCCCCGACCCCCGAGGAGGCCACGGCATGACGACCACGTCGACCACGACCCCCGACGTCACGGTCACCGTGATCGTCTTCAACGACGCGGCCCGGCTCCCGCGGGCGGTCGCCTCGGCGCTCGCGCAGACACACGCGAACATCGAGATCATCATCAGCGACGACCACTCGACGGACGACACACCGACGGTGGCGCGTCAGCTGGAGGCGCAGGACGACCGCATCCGCTATCTCCGCCTCCCGGAGAACAGCGGCGGCTGCAGCGCCCCGCGCAACCGGGCCATCGAGATCGCCCGGGCGCCGTACCTGATGTTCCTCGACAGCGACGACGAACTCCCGCCCCGAGCAGTCGAGTCACTGCTCGCCGCGCACCGCGAGCGCGAGGTGGACTTCACCATGGGCGCGGTCCACCGCGTCCGGGTGGACAACGGCCGCCGCACGACGTGGATGCCGCACCTGTTCGCCGAGCGCCGCACGGTGGAGGGCATCGAGACGGACCCCCGTCTGCTGTTCGAGCCCCTGTCGACGAACAAGATGTACACCCGCTCCTTCCTGAACAGCCACGAGCTCCGCTTCCCGGAGGGCGTCCACTACGAGGACCAACTGTTCTCGGCGCAGGCGTACTGTCTGGCGAAGGCGTTCACGATCATCCCGGACCCGGTGTACGTCTGGTACATCGAGCCGTTCGCGGCAGCGGACTCGGCCACGATCTCCAACCAGCGGCACAAGATCTCCAACGTCCAGGACCGCATCCGCGTGCACCGCATGATCGACGAGTTCCTGGCGGAGCACGGGCCCGCCGGGCTGCGGGAGCACAAGGACTACAAGTTCCTCAAGCACGACTTCAGGCTGTACGCGGGTGACCTGCCCTACCGGGACGAGGAGTGGCTGCGCTCCTTCGCGGACATCATGAACCCCTACCTGGACACCCTGTCTCCCGACGCATACGCCCGTCTGCCCCGCCCGGAACGGGTGATCGTCCAGCTCCTGCGCGACGGCCGCCTGTCCGACGCCCGGCTGGCGGCGCGGGGCCTGGGCCACGGGGTGGCACCGAGGCACGTCACCGCCGACGACTCCGGCGCCACGTACTGGGGCGACACCGTGCCCTCCGGCGAACAGGCCCGCCGCGAACTCGACGTCCGTGACCTCGAGCTGGACACCCGCCCGTTCCCCAGCGCCCACTTCCGCCACGAGATCACCGAGCTGACCCCGGGCCCCGGGGCCTCCCTCACCCTCGCGATCCGCACCTACGACCCCGGCCTGCGGCTTCCGGTGGGGCCGCAGCGCGCCAGTGTGGTGCTGGCCCCTTCCCGGCGCCGGATGACGGTCCCGTTCCGCCTGGATCCGGTCCGCCCCGGCGTCTTCGAGGGCCGCGTCCGGCTCGACCTGGCGACGGCGGCGCTTCCCGTGCAGGGCTTCGACGGAGTACGCCACCCGTTGCTCCGCCTGGAACAGCAGGGCCTCGTCCACTCCGGTCTGCTGCTGGCGCCCCTCGACTTCCAGGCCGTCACGGCCCGCATCGACTACCGCTCCGGCGCCACCCCGCACGACGTCACCATCGAGCCGGAGGGCCGCAACCCCGGCCGCCTGCAGATCCGCTGGCGCCCGGTGGGAGTCACGGCCCGCGTCATCCGCCCGGTGGTACAGAAGGTGGCCCGCCCGAAAGTCCGCAACGCTGCGCGGCTTGTGGCGAGTGTGCTGAGGTAATAACCCGGGCCGCTGCTCAACTGGGGGCGCGGGGAGCTGATCACACAGCTCCCCGCGCCCCTTTGGCGCGCGTGGAAACTGCGGGCAGTCGTGCCTCCCCCAGTGCCTTAAGGGCCTGGGGGACCCCCAGGGCGGCACGGGTGGGCGCAGCGGCACCCGGCCGGCGCCGGCAAGCGACCCCACCCCCGCCCAGCCGCAGCACCGGGCAACGGTCAACGCGCCACCCGGTACAGCACCTGCTCACCCGGCCCAGTAGCCACCTGCCGCAGCCCTGGCTCCGCCAACCCCTTCGCACCCACGACCCACTGCACGCGGTATTCACGCACTATGGCCCGCCGCACCTCAGCCGACGTACCCGCCGCGAAGTACCGCGTCACCGCCGCATCCCGCCTGGCCTCGTCCGGCAAGAACAGATCGGGATACCCGGGCGCCACGGTGTACGGTCCGTACGCGGGAATCTGCCGCGCCGGCATCGTACGGGCCATCACGACATCCCCGTACTTCACCCACGGGGTGATCCACTGGTACCCCACCCACGGCTCCCGGTACTTCGCCGAGACCGCACCGGGCAGCGCATCCCGCCCGACCACATACCCGAGCGTCCCCACCTGCGTCCACGCCCCCACAGCCAGCGCAGCGCCGAGCACACACGCCCAGCCGGTCCGCACCGCCCGCTTCCCCGCCGACACGACCTCCAGCGCGGCCGCGAGCTGGGCCGGGATCAGTGCGGCGGGCAGGGCGCGGCCCCACGAGTAGTGCCCGGTCAGCCCGCCCGCGGCGAACATCAGCGCGCCGAGGAGGAAGAAGAGGACCAGGGGGTCCCAGCGGTCCCGCCGCCAGCGCATGCCCAGGGCCGCGACCCCGAGCAGGACCAGCCCGAACCGCCCGGCCAGGTCGTCGTACAGCGGCCGGTGGATCGCCTCGAGGTCCGTGCCCGCGGAGAAGAGCGCGAAGAAGTCGTAGTAGGGCCAGAGCCAGAGCAGGACCACGCCCACGGCCAGTGCGGCGCCGAGCCGCAGCAGCACCTCTCGGCCCGGCCGCGCGGCGATCACCATGGCCAGCGCGCCGAGTGACGCGACGACCCCGGTGAACTGGTGGCACAGCAGGATCAGCGCCCACAGCAGGCCGAGCCCGAGCCACTTCTCCCAGCCGGTCTCGTCCCGCAGTGCCCGGGTGAGCCACGCCCAGAAGTGGAAGGAGAGGCCGAGCGCGAACACGCTGGGGTACGACACCGTCAGCGCGAGCGAGTTGAGGCCGAGGAAGCCGCTCCAGCTGAACAGGAGCGGGCCCCACAGGAAGACCAGGCTCAGCAGGGCCAGGGCGGGCGCGGCACGGTGGGCGCTCAGCGTGCGGACGTACCGCCACACACCGGTGACCAGCAGCCCGAGCGCCACGAGCGCGCCGATCCGCAGCACGACGAAGACGGAGAGGCCGGTGAGCTTGGCGAGGCAGCCGAGCACCAGCATCCACGGCGAGTAGTACGGGCTCGGCGTGTCGGCGTCGACCAGCGGGTTGCCGGGGTGCAGCAGGCTGTGCCGCAGCCGTTGCACGGTCGCCGCGTGCATGCCGAGATCGCCCGCCCAGGGCAGGCGGACGATCACCAGGAGCAGAAGGACGAGTACGAGCGCGGCGGCTGCCTGGGGCAGCGCCCGGCCGGCGCTCGCGGTGCTAGGCGGGGCGGCGCGCATCCTGCTGGAACACCCACGTTCGGTAGACGAGGAAACGGAACGCGGAGGCGAGCACGATGGACAGCGCCTTCGCCACATTCGATTCGAACACGCTGTGCAGACCGAGACCGTGATAGCCGACCCAGAACAGGCCGATTTCCATCACCACACCGATACCGCTGAAGACGAAGAACAGAACGATCTGGCGGCGTGTGCGCGAGGCCCGGTCACGATAGGCGAAATAGCGGAAGCCCAGGTAATTGGTCGCCATCGCGATGCAGCTGGCCAGGACCGTCGCGGTCATCGCCTGCCACCGCAGGCCGTGCAGCAGCAGGTTGAAGACGAGGAAATTGACGAGGACCCCGCTGCCGCCGACGACCCCGAACTTCACGACTTCCAGCACGACGCGCGTGACCGGCCGGTCCGGAGCCGGCGCAGGAGGCGCCGGGCGGGTCTCGGTGAGGTTCACTGTCACATGCCAGACCCTAACTGAAACATCCCGATTAGCAGGAAACGGTAAATTCACCGCACGGATTTCCCTAAACATCGGCAAGCCGTCGGCAAGACAGAGGGCAAGACAGAGGGCGCCCCGGGCTGTGACCAGCCCGGGGCGCCCTCATAGCCGTACGGCTAGGAATGCGAGCGCAGCAGCGTCCGCATCGTCCGCATCGCCACCGACAGGTTGGCGAGGTCGAAGGAGTCCGAACCGCGGATCTCCTCCAGGGTGGTGCGCGCCCGGCTCAGGATCGCCGTGTTCTTCTGCTCCCAGGCCTGGTAGCGCTGCTCGGGAGTCGCGGTGCCGTTACCGGCCGCGAGGATGTCGGCTGTGAGCGCCGAGTGGGCCGCGTACAGGTCCTCACGGATGGAGGCGCGGGCCATCGACTGCCAGCGGTCGGCGCGGGGCAGCTCGATGATGCGGTCCATCAGCTGCGTGATGTTGAGCCGGTCGGCGAGGTCGTAGTAGACCTCGGCGACGTCCAGCGGCTCCTTGCCCATGCGGTCGGCCACCGAGACGATGTCCAGCGCCGGGAAGGCGGAGGAGAACCCGGCCACGCGGGTGGCCAGCTCGTCCGGGACGCCCGCCTCGGACAGCTCGTCGTACACGTGCTGGTACCACTCCAGGTCCGCGCCGCGCAGCAGCTTGGGCATCTCCTGCCACACCTGCTCGACCCGCTCGGCGAAGAACTCGACGGTCTTGGCGAGTTCGAGCGGCTGCGGCCGGTTGTTCAGCAGCCAGCGCGTGCCGCGCTCGACCAGACGGCGCGAGTGCAGCCGGATCCGGGTCTGGACGGCCGCGTCGACCTTGTTGTCCAGCTCCTCGACCGCGTCCCACACCGGCGCCGAGCGGAAGATCGCACGGGCCGCGGTCTGGGCGCGGACGATCTCCTCCAGCGAGGCGCCGGTCTCCTCGCGCAGACGGTGCAGGTACGTCGTACCGCCCGTGTTGACCGTGTCGTTGACCAGCACGGTCGTGGTGATCTCACGGCGCAGCGGGTGGCTGTCCACGGCGTCCGCGAACCGCTCGCGCAGCGGCGTCGGGAAGTAGGCGTGCAGCAGGCTGCGCAGATACGGGTCGTCCGGCAGCGAGGTGTGCAGCAGCTCCTCGGCGACCGTGATCTTCGTGTACGCCAGCAGCACGGCCGTCTCCGGACCGGTCAGGCCCTGGCCCTGGCCGAGGCGCTCGCGGATCTGCCGGTCGGTGGGCAGGAACTCCAGCGCCCGGTCCAGGTGGCCCTCGCGGACCATGTGCCGGATGAACCGCTGCTGCGCGTGCAGCATGTCCTTGGACTGGAAGAGGGCGTTGGCCAGCGCCGTGTTCTGCGCGTAGTTGTTGCGCAGCACCAGCGCGCCGACCTCGTCGGTCATCTCGGCGAGCAGCTTGTTGCGCTGCTTGACGGTCATGTCGCCGTCCGCGACCAGGCCGTTCAGCAGGATCTTGATGTTCACCTCGTGGTCGGAGGTGTCCACGCCGGCGCTGTTGTCGATCGCGTCGGTGTTGATCCGGCCGCCGTGCAGCGCAAACTCGATGCGGCCGAGCTGGGTCAGGCCCAGGTTGCCGCCCTCGCCGACGACCTTGACGCGCAGGTCGCGGCCGTCGACGCGGATGGCGTCGTTGGCCTTGTCGCCGACGTCGGCGTTGGACTCCGCCGACGACTTCACGTACGTACCGATGCCGCCGTTCCACAGCAGGTCCACCGGCGCGTGGAAGATCGCCTTCATCAGGTCGGCCGGGGTCATCTTGGAGATCTTCTCCTCGATGCCCAGCGCCTCGCGGATGTGCGCGTTGAGCGGGATCGCCTTGGCGGTGCGCGGGAAGATCCCGCCGCCCGCCGACAGCAGCTCGGTGTTGTACTCCGCCCAGCTGGAGCGGGGCAGCTCGAACAGGCGGCGGCGCTCGGCGTAGGAGGTGGCCGCGTCCGGGTTCGGGTCGAGGAAGATGTGCCGGTGGTCGAAGGCGGCGACCAGGCGGATGTGCTCGCTCAGCAGCATGCCGTTACCGAACACGTCACCGGACATGTCACCGATGCCGACGACCGTGAAGTCCTCGGTCTGCGTGTCCACGCCCAGCTCGCGGAAGTGCCGCTTGACGGACTCCCAGGCGCCGCGCGCGGTGATGCCCATGCCCTTGTGGTCGTAGCCCGCGCTGCCGCCGGAGGCGAAGGCGTCGCCGAGCCAGAAGTTGTACTTCTCGGCGACCCCGTTGGCGATGTCGGAGAACGTCGCCGTGCCCTTGTCGGCCGCGACCACCAGGTAGGTGTCGTCGCCGTCGTGGCGCACCACGTCCTGCGGCGGCACGACCTCGCCGGCCACCATGTTGTCGGTGATGTCGAGCAGTGCCGAGATGAACGTCTTGTAGCTGGCGATGCCCTCGGCCAGCCACGCGTCCCGGTCCACGCTCGGGTCCGGCAGCTGCTTGGCGACGAAGCCGCCCTTGGCGCCGACCGGCACGATGACGGTGTTCTTCACCATCTGCGCCTTGACCAGGCCGAGGATCTCGGTGCGGAAGTCCTCACGGCGGTCCGACCAGCGCAGGCCGCCGCGCGCGACCTTGCCGAAGCGCAGGTGCACGCCCTCGACGCGCGGCGAGTACACCCAGATCTCGTACGCCGGGCGCGGCGCGGGCAGGTCCGGGATGGCCTGCGGGTCGAACTTCATGGACACGTACTCGTGCGGCCGGCCGCCGAGCGCCTCCTGGAAGAAGTTCGTGCGCAGGGTCGCCTTGATGACGGTCAGGAAGGAGCGCAGGATGCGGTCCTCGTCCAGGCTCGCCACCTGGTCCAGGGCCGCCTCCAGCTCCTCCAGCAGGGCGTCCACGATCTCCAGGCCGGCCTTCTGCCGGTCCGGGGACATCCGCGCCTCGAACAGGGAGACGAGGAGCCGGGTGGTGTGGACGTTGTTGCGGAGGGTGTCCTCCATGTAGTCCTGGCTGAAGGTGGAGCCGGCCTGCCGCAGGTACTTGGCGTACGCCCGCAGCACCATCGCCTGCCGCCAGGTGAGCCCGGAGCTCAGCACGAGGGAGTTGAAGCCGTCGTTCTCGGCCTCGCCGGTCCAGGTCGCGGCGAACGCGTCCTGGAAGCGCTCACGGGCGTCGTCGCCGAGGTACTCGCCGTTGCCGCCGCCCGGCGCCTTCGGCATGCGCAGGCCGAAGTCGTAGATCCACGCGGTGGTGCGGTCCGCGCAGCGCAGCTCGTACGGCCGCTCGTCGGTGACCTCGACGCCGAGCTTGCTCAGCACGGGCAGCACGTGGGAGAGGGAGACCGAGCCGCCCTTCTGGTAGATCTTGAAGCGGCGCTCCCCGGGCGCGGCGCCCACCGGCTCGTACAGGCTCAGCGAGAAGGCCTTGTCCTCGCTCAGCTGCTCCAGGTGGACGAGGTCGGCGACCGCGGAACGCGGGCTGTGGTCGGCCTTGTAGCCCTCGGGGAAGGCGTTGCCGTAGCGGCGCAGCACCTCGGCCGCGTGCTCCTCGCCGCACTCGGCGGTCAGCGCCTCGGCGAAGGCGTCGGCCCAGGAGCGGGCGGCCTCCACCAGGCGGGCCTCGATGCGGTCCTTGTCGGCGTCCGACAGCTCGGGCAGCTCGGTGCCCGGCGGGACACGGACGACGAAGTGCAGCCGGGACAGGATCGACTCGGTGTTCCAGGCGGTGAAGTCGACGCTGACGCCGCCGAGCTCCTCCTTCAGGATGTCGATGATCCGCAGCCGGACACCGGTGGTGTAGCGGTCCCGCGGGAGGTAGACGAGGGCCGAGTAGTAGCGGCCGTATTCGTCCTGGCGCAGGTACAGCCTCAGCCGGCGGCGCTCCTGCAGGTAGAGGACGCTCGTGGAGATGGACTGCAGCTCGGCGGGCGGGGTCTGGAACAGCTCGTCGCGCGGGTAGGTCTCCAGGATCTGGAGCAGGTCGCGGCCGTCGTGGCTGTTGGGCGAGAACCCGGCGCGCTCCAGGACCTCGTCCACCTTGCGGCGGATGACCGGGACGCGGCGGACGGACTCGGTGTACGCGGCGGAGGAGAACAGGCCGAGGAAGCGGCGCTCGCCGACGACGCTGCCGTCCGCGTCGAACTTCTTGACGCCGATGTAGTCCAGATACGACGGCCGGTGCACGGTGGCCCGGCTGTTGGCCTTGGTCAGCACGAGCAGCTTGTGCTCGCGGGCCTTGGCGCGGGCGTCGGCCGGGAGCCGCTCGAAGGAGGGGCTGACCGGGTGCTGGTCGTCCTCGGAGTGGTGCGGGTCGGCGCGCAGGATGCCGAGGCCGGTGCCGGGCACGGCGGCGAGCGTGTCGTCGTCGCGCAGCTGGTACTCGCGGTAGCCGAGGAAGGTGAAGTGGTCGGCGGACAGCCAGCGCAGCAGTTCGCGGGCCTCCTCGACCTCGGGCCCGGGCAGGTCGGCCGGCCTGGGCTCGCTCGCCAGGTCGTCGGAGATCCGGGTCGCCGCTTCCCGCATCTTCTCCCAGTCCTCGACGGCCTCACGGACGTCCGAGAGGACGCGCAGCAGGTCGACGGAGATCTGCTTCAGGTCGGCGCGGTCGGTCTCCCGGTCGATCTCGACGTGGATCCAGGACTCGATGTGCGCATCGTGCGGGAGGTCGCCGATGGGCGCGGTGGGCAGCACCTCGATGAGCTTGCCGGTGAGGTCGCGCCGGACGACGATCTGCGGGTGGATGACGACGTGGATGCCACGTCCCTGCCGGGTCAGTTCGTTGGTGACCGAGTCGACGAGGAAGGGCATGTCGTCGGTGACGACTTCCACGACGGTGTGGCTGCACGTCCAGCCGTTCTCTTCCACGGTCGGGGTGTGCACCCGGACGTTCGCGGTGCCCTGGGGACGGTTCTCGGCGAGACGGTAGTGCGAGACCGCGGCACCGAAGACGTCGACCGGGTCGCGGTCGGTGAGGTCTTCCGGGGCGGTGTGCAGGTAGTAGCGCTGGAGGAACGCGAGCACGGACTCGCTGTCGGGGGTGCCGGCCGTGCCCTCGCTCGTCGTCCCGGTCGGTAGGTGCCCCCCGACCGGGCTGTGCTCAGCTACCCGGGCGGCCCGTTCGAGCAGCTCGGCCTTGGCTTCGTCCAGCTTGGTCTGCATTGTCCTCTGGCTCCTGTCGCGCGCCGTTGCGTGACGTAGAAGGAAGTACGGTCCCTCCCCCTGCGACATGACGCCACGGCCCGGGGTGTCCGGTCCGTTCCGACGCTATGCCGCGAGGTGAGATGAGCGGGGGGCATTCGGCCATTCTCGGCTCGCCCAAGGGATGTGACGCTGCTCTCGGCACCGACGTGTCCCGGGCCGTGCTCGGCGTCCTGGGGGCTTCCGCGCCCCCGTCCCGCCCGCGAAGACCAGCGACCGCCGCCCGGTCACGGAGGTACTCCGTGCAACCCGGGCGCAGGGCAGGGGCAGGAGAGCCCCCGCGAGATATCGCGCTGATCACGCCACAAGGCTATCGCTCCTTACCCGGGGCCCGTCATGAGCCGTATGTGTACAAAACAGTGGGGAGAACTTTGACGTTCTGCACAGCGCCATGGAGGGGCCCGGTGGCGTATCCGGTCGCGCCCGAGGGCCCCGGGCCACACTCTGAAAGCGACGGGCCCTCTTGGCAAGCACGCCCTGCGGAGGCACGTTTCCAGGACAGCGCCCGTCCCCCGCCGAGGGGCCGTGCCCGTGCAGGAGGAGCCGACATGCCCGCGAAGATCCTCATCATCACCGGCGACGCAGCGGAGTCCCTGGAAGTCCTGTACCCCTACCAGCGCCTGCGCGAGGAGGGCTACGACGTCGATGTCGCGGCCCCCACCCGCAAGACGCTCCGGTTCGTCGTCCACGACTTCGAACCCGGTTACGACACCTACACCGAGAAGCCCGGCTACACCTGGCCCGCCGACCTCGCCTTCTCCGAGGTCGACCCCGGTCAGTACGCGGCCCTCGTCATCCCCGGCGGCCGGGCCCCCGAGTACCTGCGCAACGACCCCGAACTGCGCAAGATCCTCAAGGCGTTCTTCGACGCGGACAAGCCGGTCGCCCAGATCTGCCACGGGCCTCTGCTCACCGCCGCGGTCGACAGCCTGCGTGGCCGTCGGGTCACCGCCTACCCCGCCCTGGAACTCGACATGCAGGCGGCCGGAGCACACTTCGAGGACACCGAGACAGTGGTCGACGGCACCCTGATCTCGGCCCGCGCCTGGCCGGACCACCCAGCGTGGATGCGAGAGTTCCTGACGGTACTGCGGGCAAAGGCACCGGCGAGCTGAGCTGCGCGGCTGCGGCCACCCTGTGCCGCCGTTGAACTGCGGACCGCTGCGCGGCTGCGGGTGCGTGGGGGCTGGTCGCGCAGTTCCCCACGCCCCTTTGGGGCGCTCAGCTGCGCCTCACAGCCCAGCTACGCGGCTATTCGCTCCGCCTCCGCCACCGCCTCGGTCAACGTATCCACCACCGGTACCCCGACCTCCTCCAGACTGGCCCGGCTGTGCGACCCCCCGGTGTACAGCACAGCCCGCGCCCCCACATGCCGCGCCGCCACCGCATCATCCGCGGCATCCCCGATCACCACGGTCCGCGCAGCCTCCACCGCCCCGCTCAGCGCCTCCAGATGCCGCACCATGTGCTCGGCCTTGCTGCCGCCGGACGGCCCCGTACGCCCGTCGACCCGCACGAAGTGCCCCTCGATCCCGAAGCCGCGCACCAGCGGCACCAGCTCCTCGTGCCCGTACATGCTCAGCAGCGACTGGCTGTGCCCCGACGACCGCCACCCCGCAAGCAGCTCGGCCGCCCCCGCGGTCAGCCCGCAGCGGACCCGGTGCTCCGCGTAGTACCGGTGGAAGACGCCGTCCATCTGCTCCCACTCGGCATCCGTCGGAAGCCGGCCGAGCAGCCGCTCGTAGAACTTCGGCACCGGCACGCAGTACAGCGCCCGGTACTCCTCCAGCGTGATCGGCGCCAGCCCCAGCTCGGCGAAGGCTGCGTTCGTCGCCCCGATGATCGCGTCATTGTCGTGGAACAGCGTCCCGTTCCAGTCCCAGACAATGTGTGCGCTTCCGTGCATCCCCATGCCAAAAACCGTACCCGCCCCCACTGACAATCACGGCGGACGATCCGGCCGGGGACCGGTCAGGCCAGGTCCACCAGGTTGGGAATCTCCTGCGTGGCGTACCACAGCAGCTCGTGATCGTCGGCCCCGTCCACGACGAACTGCGCATCGTCGTCCCCGCCGTCGGCCGCCTCCAGCGCCTGGGCCGCCGCGGCGACATCGGCCTCCGCGTCATCGGCGTCGACATGCACCGCGGCCGCCTTCGCGAGCGCCACCGTACCGGCCACGGTCACCTCGCCGAGCGCGGCCGGATCGAGCCCTCGGTCCGGGTCGGCCGTAGCGGCGCCGTCGGGCACGTCGACGGCGACCACGACCCGGCGCCGTGCTGCACCCGGGTCGGCCGCCAGCAGCCGCAGCGAGGCCTGCGCGGCCCGGCTGAGTGCCGCGTACTCCAGCTCCTCGATGTCGTCGGAGAGGTACCACTCACGCAACGCGGGCGTGACGGCATACGCGACGAAGGGGCCGCTCCCCAGCTCTCCCGTCTTGTGCGCCTCGGCGAGCCCGGGGAGGGTCAGGGGGACGTAGACGCGCATGGCTGGCCGCTCTTTCCTGTCAAAGGCTCCGCTGAGGCCCGGGGAGGGCGGCTGACGCGTCTCCCGACGGGCCTTCAGGATACGTGCGGCCGTCCCCTTTCGGGTCCCCGCCCGCACCCCCGGACGCGTCCACCCGACGCCCCGCACCTCACCCGGTCCCGCCGCTTGACCACGGGGTTTTCCGGGTCCTCCCTAACTCGGATAGGTGAACATTCTCGCCCCTTCACCACCCGCCCCGCCTTCCTTGCGCGGCCCGCCTCCACCCCCGTACAAGATCCCCACCAGCGAGTTACCGCCCGGTACGTTCCGGGCCCGCCGAACGGGGACCCCCATGAACAAGGTCATGAGCCGCACTCCTCAGCCCCGCCCGCGCCACCGCCCTCCGACCCGCCACGACTCCCGCCGCCCGGGCAGCGCCCCGCCCCGCAACCCCGTCCGGGGCAGGGCCGGTACGACGCCGCAGACGGCCCTGGGACAGCCGCGCCCCACCGACCTCTTCGCCGACCGCCTGCTGGCCGTCCTCAGCGGTCAGCGCCCCGTCCACTGGATGCTCCGGTACACCGCGGGCCGCGCCTACGACGACCTCGCCCGCCTCGCCGAACGCGGCCCCCTGCGCGCCCACGGCTCGCGCCCCGTCGTCAGCGACATCGGCTACTACGTCCCCCGCACCGGCGCCCTCGAGGTCTTCGCCCGCATCGCCTCCGGCGACCGGCTGCGCGCCATGGCCTTCCGCCTGGAACGCGGCGAAGACCACCGCTGGCGCTGCACCGCGGTAGAACTGGGCGGCTCGAGTCACCCTCACACACCCGAGGACTAACAGCTGCGGGCAGCCACGCACGTAGCTGCGGGCAGTAGTGCCGCTGGGGCGGCACGGGGGGGCGCAGGGGCACCCGGCAAGCGCGGGCAAGCGAAACCCACCCCCGCCCAGCCCCAGCACCGGGCACCGGGCAGCACCACCCCACCCAAGCCGAAGGGCCGGGCTCCAAAGGAGACCCGGCCCTTCACAACGGCTCAAGCACCGCAGGTCACTTCTTGCGGCGCCGCCCGCCCTTCGCCTGCCGACGACGCTCGGCCCGCGTCAGCCCGTCCGACTCGGACCGCACAGCGTCCTCGTCCTCGAGGTCGCGCTCCAGGATGCCGCCCTCACCGTCGACGGTAGGCGCGGAGAAGTGCAGATCCCGCCGCTGCGGAACGTCCAGCCCCTTGGCCCGGATCTCCGGACGCGCGCCCGCCTGCGCCGGCACCGTGTCCTGGACGGCGCCCTCCGCCACCGGCTGCTCTTCCTCGACCGGGACCTCCTCGACCTGCTGCTCGACCTGGACCTCCAGGTTGAACAGGTAGCCGACGGACTCCTCCTTGATGCCCTCCATCATCGCGGTGAACATGTCGAAGCCCTCGCGCTGGTACTCGACCAGCGGGTCCTTCTGTGCCATCGCGCGCAGGCCGATGCCCTCCTGGAGATAGTCCATCTCGTAGAGGTGCTCACGCCACTTGCGGTCGAGGACCGACAGCACGACCCGGCGCTCCAGCTCCCGCATGATCTCGGAGCCGAGCTGCCCCTCACGGGCCTCGTACTGCTCGAGGATGTCGTCCTTGATGGACTCGGAGATGAACTCGGCGGTCAGACCGGCCCGGTCACCGGCCGCCTCCTCCAGCTCCTCGATGATGACCTTCACCGGGTAGAGCTGCTTGAAGGCACCCCACAGCCGGTCCAGGTCCCAGTCCTCGGGGAAGCCCTCGGCGGTCTCCGCGCCGACGTACGCGTCGATCGTGTCGTCCATGAAGTGCTGTACCTGCTCGTGCAGGTCCTCGCCCTCCAGGACGCGGCGGCGCTCGCCGTAGATGACCTCGCGTTGCCGGTTGAGCACCTCGTCGTACTTCAGAACGTTCTTACGGGTCTCGAAGTTCTGCTGCTCGACCTGCGACTGCGCGGACGCGATCGCGCGCGTGACCATCTTGTTCTCGATCGGCACGTCGTCCGGAACGTTCGCCATCGACATCACGCGCTCGACCATCTGGGCCTTGAAGAGCCGCATCAGGTCGTCACCGAGGGAGAGGTAGAAGCGGGACTCGCCCGGGTCGCCCTGACGGCCGGAACGACCACGCAGCTGGTTGTCGATACGCCGCGACTCGTGCCGCTCGGTGCCCAGCACGTACAGCCCGCCGAGCTCCTCGACCTCGTCCTTCTCGGCCTTGACCGCCTGCTCGGCCCGCTCCAGGGCGGCGGGCAGGGCGTGCGCCCACTCCTCGATGTGCTCCTCGGGGTCGAGGCCGCGCTGGCGCAGCTCCGCCTCGGCGAGGTCCTCGGGGTTGCCGCCGAGCTTGATGTCCGTACCACGGCCGGCCATGTTGGTGGCCACCGTCACGGCGCCCTTGCGGCCGGCCTGGGCGACGATCGTCGCCTCGCGCTCGTGGTGCTTGGCGTTCAGCACCTCGTGCTGGATGCCGCGCTTGCTGAGCTGCTGGGACAGGTACTCCGACTTCTCGACGGACGTCGTGCCGACGAGGATGGGCTGGCCCTTCTCGTGCTTCTCGGCGATGTCGTCGACGACCGCCTCGAACTTGGCCACCTCGGTGCGGTAGATGAGGTCCGACTGGTCCTTGCGGACCATCGGCTTGTTGGTCGGGATCGGGACCACGCCGAGCTTGTAGATCTGGTGGAACTCGGCGGCCTCGGTCATCGCCGTACCGGTCATGCCGGAGAGCTTCTTGTAGAGGCGGAAGAAGTTCTGCAGGGTGATCGTGGCGAGCGTCTGGTTCTCGTCCTTGATGTCCACCCCTTCCTTCGCCTCGATCGCCTGGTGCATGCCCTCGTTGTAGCGGCGGCCGGCGAGGATACGGCCGGTGTGCTCGTCGACGATCATGACTTCGCCGTCGATGACGACGTAGTCCTTGTCCTTCTTGAAGAGCTCCTTGGCCTTGATGGCGTTGTT
The DNA here is from genome assembly GCF_001513965.1 of Streptomyces cellostaticus. GTDB lineage: Bacteria > Actinomycetota > Actinomycetes > Streptomycetales > Streptomycetaceae > Streptomyces > Streptomyces cellostaticus. The sequence goes on from NZ_KQ948024.1 coordinate 277,286, forward strand.
CAGGTAGCCCACGAGCGGGGTGTTCACCGACTCGTAGAGGTTGTCGATGCCCAGCCAGTCCTCGACCTTGCTGACACCGGACTCGTGGATGGCGACCGTGCGCTTCTTCTCGTCGACGTCGTAGTCGCCGGTCTCCTCGACGCCCTTGAGCGGGTTGCCGGCCTCGCCGCGCTTGAGGCGCGTGACCAGCTTGGAGAAGTCGCCGTACCACTTGGTGGCCTGGTCGGCCGGGCCGGAGATGATCAGCGGCGTACGGGCCTCGTCGACCAGGATGGAGTCGACCTCGTCGACGATGGCGAAGTTGTGGCCGCGCTGGACCAGCTCGTCCTTCGACCACGCCATGTTGTCACGCAGGTAGTCGAAGCCGAACTCGTTGTTCGTGCCGTACGTGATGTCGCACTCGTACTGCTCGCGGCGCTGGGCCGGCGTCATGTTGGCCAGGATGCAGCCGACGCTCAGGCCCAGGAACTTGTGGACGCGGCCCATCATCTCGGAGTCGCGCTCGGCCAGATAGTCGTTGACCGTGATCAGGTGAACGCCGTCTCCGGAGAGGGCGTTCAGATACGCGGGCAGGGTGCCGACGAGGGTCTTGCCCTCACCGGTCTTCATCTCGGCGACATAGCCGAGGTGGAGGGCGGCGCCACCCATCAGCTGCACGTCGTAGTGCCGCTGGCCGAGGGCGCGCTTGGCGGCCTCGCGGACGGTGGCGAACGCCTCGGGGAGCAGGTCGTCCAGGCTCTCACCGTCGACGTACCGCTGCTTGTACTCATCGGTGAGGGCACGCAGCTCGGCGTCGGAGAGGTCGACGAAGTCCTCTTCGATGGAGTTGACCTGGTCCGCGATGCGGTGCAGCTTGCGCAGGATCTTGCCTTCGCCTGCACGCATGATCTTCGAGAGGACGGACACGGGGGCTGGTCTCCTTGCCGGTCGGGCCTGGGACGGTCGGTTTTCCTTTGACGTACTGAGCAACGGCCATCGTATGCGAGGACCCGGCTGCGCCGGGAGGCCTGGCGGCCCGACGGCTGCTTCACCCAAGACAACGGACGGGCCTTGCGGATAGTGCCGCCCCGCGACAAGGAATTGCGCGAAATGTGATCACTCGCTCACACACCGCGAAAAGTACTGGCGTGGCGCTGGTCGCCCGCACAGAATCGGCCGATGGAACCCGTCACGCTCCCCACCGACCGACTCCTGTTGCGCACCGTCGACCCGGACGACACCGAGGCGGTCTTCGCGGCCGCCCAGGACCCCGAGATACAGCGATGGCTCTCTGCGTTTCCCTCTCCTTATCTGCGGGAGCACGCCGAGGGCTTCATCGGGCAGATCGCGCCCGACGGCTGGGCGAACGACTCGATGTACACCTTCGGCGTATTCCTCCCCGCAGGGGAGCTGGCGGGGATGCTCGGCATCACGATGCGCGCGCTGGGTGTCGGCGAGGTCGGCTTCTGGGCCGTCAAGGAGCACCGCGGCCGCGGCTACATCACCGAGGCCACCCTCGCCGCCTCCCACTGGGCCTTCACCGCACTGTCCGTCGACCGTCTGGAGTGGCGGGCCGAGGTCGGCAACCATCCCTCGCGCGCGGTGGCGGAGCGGGCCGGTTTCACCGTCGAGGGCACGCTGCGCTCGGGCGTCAACAACAAGGGGGTCCGCAGGGACTGCTGGGTGGGCTCCCTGCTCCCCTCGGACCTGGGCCTACCGTCGACGGCACCGTACCTGCCCGCGCGTACATGAACCCTGCCGGGGCGAAAGCGCAGGTCAGCCCCCGTTGTCAGTGCGGCCCTCTATCGTCCGACGCATGACGACCCTTCCGCGCCCCGCCGTCACCCTCACCGCGGACGACGCCCGCCGCATCACCCTGCGGGCCCAGGGATTCCTCGGCACGCCCGACCGGAGGGCCGGTGTTCGCGGGGTGCTCCGCCACCTCGGCGCGGTCCAGCTGGACACCATCTCGGTCCTCGCCCGCTCCCACGAACTGGTCCCGTACGCGCGCCTTGGCGCGGTCGGCCGCAAGACCGTCGAGGCCGCCTACTGGAACCCTGCGTCCGTCGGCGTGTCTCCGGCACGCCCCCACGCCTTCGAGTACTGGTCGCATGCGGCCTGCATCCTGCCGGTCGAGGAGTGGCCCCACTTCGCCTTCCGCCGCCGTGCCTACCGCAACCGCCCGCACTGGAACCACCAGCTGCCCGACGGCGCCTACGACCAGGTCGTCAAGCAGCTGCGCGCGGAAGGCCCGCTGACGGCCACGGAGCTGGGCGGCGCGAAGAAGACCAACGACTGGTGGGACTGGTCCGGCACCAAGGTCGCCGTGGAGCGCGCCCTGATGTACGGCGAGGTGGTGTGTGTCGAGCGGCGCGGCTGGAAGCGGGTGTACGACCTGGCCGAGCGCGCGATCCCGGACGCGCTGCTGCACGACGAGCTGGACGACACCGAGTGCCTGCGCCGTCTGGTCCGGCTGGCCGGCGAGTCCCTGGGCGTGGGCACGCGCGCGGACATCGCCGACTACCACCGTCTCAAGGGCGAGCAGGTCGACACGGTGATCGCCGATTCGGGCCTGGTGCCGGTCGAGGTCGAGGGCTGGTCCAGGCCGGCCTGGGCGGACCCGGCGGCTCTCGCGGCCCCGCCGCGCGGCCGGCACCGCACCACGCTGCTGTCCCCGTTCGACTCATTGATCTGGGAACGGGCCCGCACCGAGCGGATCTTCGGCTTCACCCACCGCCTGGAGGCCTACGTCCCCAAGCCCAAGCGGGTCTACGGCTACTTCGCGATGCCCGTGCTGGCGGGCGGCCGGCTGGTCGGCCGTGTCGACCCGGCCCGCGAGGGCCGCACGCTGGTGGCCAAGCAGGTCACCCTGGACGGCCCGAAGGCGGTCCCGGCGGTGGCACAGGCCCTGATCGAGGCGGCGGCCTGGGTGGACTGCACAGACGTCCGCGTGGAGCGCGTGGACGCCCCAGAACTCCGCAAGCCCCTCGCCGGGGAACTCGCCCGCGTCCTCGCCTAGGGCCTGTCCGGCTAGCGGATCTCGAGGATCTTCTCCCGCATCGCGTAGACCACCGCCTCCATCCTGGAGTGCAGCTGCAGCTTCTCCAGGATGTTGCGGACGTGGTTCTTCACGGTGTTCTCGGAGATGAACAACTCCTTGGCGATGTCCCGGTTGTTCATGCCCGTGGCGACGAGCTTGAGGACCTCCAGCTCGCGGTCGGTCAGCCGCGGCGCGGGCACCAGCCGGCGTTCGTCGGTGCGCTGGATCATCGACTTGAACTCGGTGAGGAGTTTGGACGCCATGGACGGGCTGATCTGCGACTGCCCGTCGGCCACCGCGCGAATGGCGGTGGCCACCTCGTCCGTCGAGATCTCCTTGAGGAGATATCCGGTGGCGCCCGCCTTGATCGCGTCATAGAGGTCGGCCTCTTCGTCGCTGATCGTCAGCATGATGATCTTGGCGCTGGGGGCGACCTCCTTGATGGAGGTGCAGGCCTCGATCCCGCCGCGCTTGGGCATCCGCACGTCCATCAGCACGATGTCGGGCAGCAGGTCCGCAGCCTTGTCGACAGCTTCGGCGCCGTCGCCCGCCTCGCCGACGACCTGGATGTCCTCCTCGGCCGCGAGCACGATCTCCAGACCACGGCGGAAGAGGGCGTGGTCGTCCACCACCAGGACTCTGATCGGCTCCTTGCGTGGAGAGCCCGCGTCCGGGCCCATGCCGATGACACCGTCGTCGGCGTCTGCGTCTCGCATCGGTCCGAAGGTGTCCGCCATCGTTCCTCCCCCTGAAGGCTGTGGCCTGCTGTCCTGTGCCATCGCCAACCCAAGGCAACGACCCACCGGTTGGGCCGGTGCGGCCATGATTTCATGCCCGGACGTCACCGAGGTGTCGTCCGGGGCGCGAAGTGGTCGCACACAGGTGCCCCTGGGGGCGCACACGCGCTTCCAGGGGCACCGGCTCAGCTCCGGCCGGGTGGGTCAGCCACCCAGCGTGCCCCCTGCCGCCGGGGGCTGCGCCTCAGCGACCATCGGGTCCGTGCTGAGGTGGATGACGCCGTAGTCGTAGGCGTGCCGCCGGTAGACGACACTCGGTTCCTTGGTCTCGGAGTCGACGAACAAGTAGAAGTCGTGGCCGACCAGCTCCATCTCGTAGAGCGCCTGGTCGAGGCTCATCGGGGAGGCGACGTGCGTCTTCTCGCGGACGATCAGGGGACCTTCGCCCTTGATCTCCAGCGAGCCGATCTTCTTGGTCGGCACTCCGTCCGTCTCTTCATCGTGGACGGGAAGGCCGTTGCCGTTGAGCGTCGCCGCGCCCGGGACGTGGTCGGGAACCTCGGCGGCCGAAATCCGGCGTGCGCCGCGGCGCGAGAAACGCTTGTCGTGCTGCTTGCGCAGCCGGGCGTCCAGCTTCTCCGCCGCCAGGTCGAGTGCCGCGTACGGATCGCTGGCCGCTGCCTCCGCCCGGATCACCGGACCGCGGGAGCGGAGCGTGATCTCCACTCGGTCACAGCGGTCGGCCTGACGGGGGTTGGGCTCCTTGGACACCTCGACGTCGAGGCTGATCACCTTGCCGTCGAGCTTCTGGATCTTCTCCAGCTTCAGCTTCTCGGCCACGTGCTTGCGGAACCGCTCGGGCACCTCGGTCTTGCGGCCCTTGACGACGATGTCCACGCAGAACTCCGTTCCCGGATCGCTCCACTCCATCGGCGGAGCATCTCCCTTTTGCACCAGGCTCCGGTGAGCGCCGGAACCTCGGACTCGGTGACTTCCACCTCCTCCTCCCCCATGGGCGAGATCTCCACCCCAGTGGTGCGGGTGATTGCGGATAACCCGCGACACGGCATTCGGATATGAGAGGTGTGGCCTGCGCCTTTCCTCACAACCGAACATATCTCGCCCGGACGGATGTCGTCACCCTCTACCGTCGCGTACCTCCGTTCAGGCGAATTGACCCTCTCACTACCTGCAACGATGCAGGTTCGCCCTCAGTTCCTGTTTATTTCGAAAGAATCCCGAGGACCGGCGACCACGGCGGCATGAAGCGCCTCTCCGGCGGCATTCGGTGCCACGTTTTCCGGTGCACCATGCACCCACTTCCCGCTCTCCTCCCGTGGTCCGATCCGTCGTTCCCCCCTTCCTTCCCGAGTTGCGGCGCCGTACACAGCCACTCCCCCATCGGAGTGCGATATGGCCGCTTCCCGCACGGCCCGCGCCGCCTCCGCGAGGCTCGCCCCCGTCGTGATCAGGTCGTCGACGAGGACGACACGGCCCTCGGTGAGCAGCCGCGCCCCGCCCGCCGTCACCTCCAGTGCGCCCGCGAGGTTCTCCAGGCGCCGCCGCGCGTCGAGCCCCGACTGGTCCGCCACGGCCCGCCCCTGGCGCAGCACGGCCACCACCCGGGCCGGTGTCCCGGTGCGCCGCAGCTCCCCGGCCGCCGCGAGCGCCATCCGCCGCACCGGATCATGCCCGCGCGCCCGCACCGCCCACCGGGCCGAGGGCACGGGGACCAGCAGCACGGTCCCGGACGCTCCTGGCCCCGCCTGCCTGCCACCGGGCCCAGCCGGCCTCAGACCCGCGCGGACCGCCCCCGCCAGGGCCGCGCCCAGGGCTCCCGTGAGCGCCAGGGCGCCCCGCTCCTTGTGGGCGAGGAGGAGCTCCCGTACCTGCAGCGCGTAGGCAGCCGCCGCGTGCACCACCGGCAGCCCCGGCGGCTCCGGGACCGGCTGCACCCGGCGCGGCACGGCTCCGCCCAGGGCGCCGCGGCACCGCGGGCAGAGCACCGTACGAGGTGCCCCACAGCCTGCGCACTCGGCCGGAAGCACCAGCTCGGTGAGGTCCTGCCACCACCCCCGCATGCACACCACTGTGCCAAGGCCCGGGACACCCGGCCACCTCTGTGGAAAACGCCCTGTGGACAGCCGGGAGCGACGCTCACCGCTCACCACTCCCAGGAGTGACAGCCGTAGGAAAACCCCACCCGGGACGGGCAGCTCGGGCCCGGGCCGCCGTTCCCGGCTCTTCCTCAGTCCGGACAGGCCGACGCAACCGTGTCCAGTCCGGCCAGGCCGAGGCAGCCGTATCCTCAGCCCGGATAGACCGGCGCCGTCCCGTCCTTGTCCACCTTCTGCCACTGCGCCCCGGACGGCAGCCGTACGATCCCGTCCTCCGAGTAGGCCACGAGCGGCACCCGCTCGTCCTCGGACGCGGCGATCGCCTTCACACCCGAGAGGGCAGCGGGCGCCGGGCCGTCCAGAGTGGAGCCGTCGACCTGGACGTACCGCATCTGATGCACGCCCCCCTGTTCGAGGCCGACCACGACCAGCCGGCTGTCCCCGGCCCAGGACATGGTGGTGACCTGCTCCAGATCGGGGGCGGCCGACCGCAGTTCGACGACGGCGGGGCGCTCCCCCGACCTGCCCTCGCGCTCGATCCGGCCGATCAGCAGGGACTGCTTGCCGTCCTTCTCCACGACCAGCGCGACCCGCACCCCGTCGGCAGCCATCCGCACGTCCCGGATGCGCCCGGGCAGGTCGGGGATGCCGACCTCCACCGGCTTGCCGACACCCTGCTCCAGGACGTACAGCTTCGGATCACGAGGGTCGCTGTCGGCCACCCACAGATCGCCGCGGGCGTCCCAACTCGGCGTGGTCAGCCGGTCGGTCGCGGTCGCCCCCCGGCTGCTGAGCACCGCGTCCCCGAGCGAACCGCCCGACGCCAGCGAGGCCACGTACAGCGACTTGCCGTCGGCACCGACGCCGGCCACGGTGTGCTCGTCCCGCGAGACGGCTACCGACTGCAGCTCCTTGCCGCCCTCCTCACCCAGGGGACCCGGCACCGGAACGGCGCTGGTCCCCGAACTCCCGGTCGGCAACCGCACCAGCCGGTGCTTTCCGTCGAGGAAGTACAGGAACTCGGGGCTCTGGGCCGAGGCGTGCCAGGCGGTGGACTCGGCGCGCTCCGCGGTCAGGTCGCACAGCCGGTGCCCGCCGGGCCCCTGCAGCTCGACCGACTCCAGGGTCGGCGTCAGGTTCCGCAGTGTGAACAGCAACTGGGTCGCCATCTCCGTGCACTTGGCCAAGCCGATCCGGGAGACCTTCCCGCTCAGCGGCACCGCCAGTCCGTTCTGGTCGTCCGGCGCCAGCCCGGACACGCCCTCCTGCAGAGCCGTACCGGTCGGGAAGCTGGACCTGACCACCGGCCCGAGCCAGCTGGTGGGCCCGGCCAGCAGCGACCGCACCACCTGCGTCATCGGGTCCACCTTGCTGCGCACGAACACCGGGTCGGCGACCGCCACCGGCTGCCCGGTCGCGCCGACTTTCGTGCTGGAAGCGAAGTAGTACTTGTTGACGGACGTGTAGTTGCGCTGGAAGTCCGACTTGCCCATGACGACACCCTGGGGCAGCGAGTCGATGCGCCACTGCCCGCTCTTGGCGTCCTTGGTGAGGTGCACCTTCTTGCGGTAGGACCCGTCTTCGGGCGCGTACGCCTGCTGGGTGTCGACGGTGGCGACCCGGCTGCCCGACAGGACGTAGGTGAGGCTGTCGATCGGCTCCCGGCCGCCCGGCTGCGGGCCGGGCACGACGCTCGGCCCGTTCGCGAGGACGGTGGCCGACTCCTCCGGCCGCCAGGTACGGGCCGCGTCGGCGGTCAGGTACTTGCGCGCCGTGTCGTACTGCGGATCGTCGCTGGTCAGTGCCTCCAGGAAGCCCTGCATGATCTCGCTGGGCTGGGCATCATCAGCGGGCGGCATGGCGAACACGCGCACCCCGGTGTCCTGCCGCGGCGTGGACTCGACGTCCCGCAGATCCCCGCTGTCGGGCATCGAGGCGCACCCGGCCAGCACAACGACCCCGCAGACGGCGTAGGCCACCGCGCGCCCGAGCCGGTGCCGGACGCCCCCCTCGCGGTCAGCGCCCACGAAATGCCTCCCCTGGCTCGGTCGAGTCGTCCGGGCCGGCCGGATCAGGGCGGCCCGCGTGTGTGTCTGGTGCCGGACCGGCCGCGGGTCTGTCGTCGGGGCGCCGTGCGCCGCCGGTGGGCCGGGGCACCACGCGCGCGCCGTTGCCATGGCCGGGCAGGGCGGTGGGATCGGCGGCGGGCGTGACGGCGGCCAGACGAGACGCCATCGGGCTGCGCGGCGGCAGCGGCGGCACCTGGCCGCCGGGCTGCACCGGAACGGTCGCCCGCTTCTCCGCCCCGCCGGGCAGGCCCGCCTCGTCGAGTCCGCCGTTGCGCCGCGAGTCCTTGGGCTCCAGCGGTATCGGCGAGCCCCGCAGCGGTTCGTCCGCGGTCCGCGGCAGCGTCAGCCGGAACTGCGAGCCGCCGCCCGGCTCGCCCCAGGCCTGCAGCCAGCCACCGTGCAGTCGGGCGTCCTCCAGGGCGATCGACAGCCCGAGGCCCGTACCTCCGGTGGTACGCGCGCGAGCCGGGTCGGCCCGCCAGAAGCGGCTGAAGACGCGGGTCGCCTCACCGGGCTTGAGCCCGACGCCGTAGTCGCGCACCGCGACGGCGACCGCGCCGCCCGCAGCGGCGAGCTTGACGATGACGTCCCTGCCCTCGCCGTGCTCGACGGCGTTGACGACGAGGTTGCGCAGTACGCGCTCCAGGCGCCGGGCGTCGGCCTCCGCGACGACGGGCTGCTGGTCGCCGAGCACGCGTATGTGCGTGCCCTTGCGCTCGGCGAGCGGCTCGGCCCCGCTGACCACCCGCCGCACGACCTCCCTGAGGTCTATCGGCTCGGCCTCCAGGGCCGCCGCACCCGCGTCGAAGCGGCTGATCTCCAGCAGGTCCGCGAGCAGTGACTCGAAGCGGTCCAGCTGGTCGGCGAGCAGCTCCGCCGACCGGGCGGTGACCGGGTCGAAATCCTCACGGGCCTCGTGGATGACGTCGGCGGCCATCCGTACGGTCGTCAGCGGCGTGCGCAGCTCGTGCGAGACGTCGGAGACGAACCTTCGCTGCATCCGCGACAGGTCCTCAAGCTGCTGGATCTTCAGCTGAAGGTTCTGCGCCATCTTGTTGAAGGCTTCGCCGAGGCGCGCGATGTCGTCCTCGCCGGTGACCTTCATCCGCTCCTGGAGCCGTCCGGCGGACAGCCGCTCGGCGATCCCGGCCGCCATCCGCACCGGCGTGACGACCTGCCGCACCACCAGCCAGGCGATCGCGCCGAGCAGGACGACGACGAAGAGCCCGGCGGTCGCGAGCGTGCCCTTGACCAGGCTCAGGGACTTCTCCTCCTGCGTGAGCGGGAAGAGGTAGTACAGCTCGTAGGGACGGCCGTTGGGGTCGTTGACCTGCTTGCCGATGACCAGCGCCGGCTGGGACTCCTTGCCGTTGGAGTAGACGATCCGGGTGTAGCTCTGGGCGGCCGTCGTACTGCTGTTGATCCGTTCGCGCAGGTCGCCGGGCACGCTGGAGGACGGGTTGACGTACCCGGAGCCGCGCGGGCTGCGCCCGCCGCCGCTGTCGTCGCCCACGGGCAGCGTCACCACGTCGAAGGCGCCCGCGCCACCACTGGAGAGCGACTCCACGAGGTCGCTCATCCACGGGATGACGTTCTGCGACTGCCGTCCGTCGGTGCCGGCGGTGCCGTCACCGGTGCCGGCTGCCGTGCCGCTGGCAGCCTCGTCGGCCTTCTGCTTGGCCACGGCGAACCCACCCGTGGCCTGGCTCTGGGACGCCTTCACCTTCGCGTCCAGCAGGCCGTTGCGCACCTGGCCGATCACGACGAAGCCCAGCAGCACGACGACACCCAGCGACATCAGCAGGGTCGTGGCGACGACCCGGAGCTGGATGTTGCGCCGCCACAGCCGCATGACCGGCAGCAGCGGCCGGCGCACCCAGCGCATGAACAGCCGAAGGACCGGGCTGCCCTGGACTCCGCCCTGCAGCAGCCCGCCCTCGAAGAAGCGTCCCCAGCGCGAACCCGCCGCCGTCCGGCCGACAGGCCGCCCCGGACGGTCCCCGGACCGTCCGGGAGCCGAAGCGGCACTGTCCCCGGACATGTCAGCTCGGTCCTGCCTTGTAACCGACACCACGGACGGTCACCACGATCTCCGGCCGCTCCGGGTCCTTCTCGACCTTGGAGCGCAGCCGCTGGACGTGCACGTTGACGAGCCGCGTGTCCGCAGCGTGGCGATAGCCCCACACCTGCTCGAGCAGCACCTCACGCGTGAACACCTGCCACGGCTTGCGTGCGAGCGCGACCAGCAGGTCGAACTCGAGCGGGGTCAGCGCGATCGACTGCCCGTCGCGCTTCACCGAGTGCCCGGCCACGTCGATCACCAGGTCGCCGATGGTGAGCTGCTCCGGCGCCGGCTCCTCCGACCTCCTGAGCCGCGCCCGGATCCGGGCCACCAGCTCCTTGGGCTTGAACGGCTTCACGATGTAGTCGTCGGCGCCCGACTCCAGGCCCACGACGACATCGACGGTGTCGCTCTTGGCCGTGAGCATCACGATCGGCACCCCGGACTCCGCCCTGATCAGGCGGCACACCTCGATGCCGTCCCGGCCGGGCAGCATCAGATCGAGCAGCACCAGGTCGGGCTTGGTCTCACGGAAAGCGGCCAGCGCCTTGTCGCCGTCGGCTACGAAAGACGGCTCAAAACCTTCACCACGCAGCACAATGCCGAGCATCTCGGCCAGTGCGGTGTCGTCGTCGACGACAAGGACTCGTCCCTTCATAAACGACATCATCCCATTCTCATAACAGCGACAGGTCCCCTGGTGAGGGAGGTCACTGGCCGGTGACCTTAGTCGTACCGGGCCGTCACTGTCTGCCCCTGTCTGCCGACGTTGATGTCAGTGACGGATGTCAGCTCCTCTGCCGACACCAGCCCTCTCACCCCTACCCACCACCCTCCCCAGCTCCCATCCCGTACGCCGTCGACCCACACACCGTGGAGCGGACGTGGTTCATGGCGTCCAGGTGGAGCGCGCCACTGTACGAACGACCTGGACGCCATGGGCCGCGTCTGCTCGGCTCTGCCTGGGTCGACGGTGTACGGGATGGGAGCACCCCACGCACGCCACGACGAACCCGCAGCCGGGAACGGCGCCCCCTCCATCCCGGTGTCGGCCGATCCCCCGCCGGAGGCATTGTTCTGACCGAGGGCTTGCCCTTCCAGGTCTCGACTCAGGGCCGTAGCTCGCTGCGGCCCCAGGGGCACGGCCCTGGCGCCGAAGGCGCAGGGGGCCGGGCCCAAGGGGCCAGCCCGCGCCGTGCGCGGGCCCTTGATGAGGTAGAGGAACTTGTAACAGCTCTGGGCTGTCAGTCGCAGGTCAGTCGCCTTGGAGCGGTGTGAGCTTGCGGCCGTCGTGTGTTCGGATGTGGGGCGCCTCGTCGTCGTGCAAGGCATCCGTGATGCGGACGGCGTAGACCTCACTCATCGCCGCAACCGCCTCGTCCGGCGTAAACCACGCAACTGCGGTCGACTCGTCCGTGAGCTGGGCGTGACCGCCTTCGAGCCGACACCTGAACACCAGGGTAACGACACCCAGGGCGGTGTTCTTGTAGACACCCGTCAGGCGTTCGACGCGGACCTCAATGCCGGTCTCTGCCAAGACCTCCCGGCGAACCCCATCCTCAATGGCCTCCGCCCGCTCCAGCACTCCGCCCGGCGGTTCCCACGTGCCGTTGTCGGCGCGCCGGATCACCAAAACGCGTCCGTCGTCACGCACGACGACTCCCGCCACTGACACCGAGTGGAGCGGCGCTGACGTGCTTTGCGGGCGGTTCAGGGGTTGGACAGCACGCACGAAGACGCCAGCGCCCTTGCGGGACTCGGCGAGCCCCTCGTCCTTAAGCACGCTCAGTGCATGGCGAGCGGTCATGCTAGCTACGCCATACTCGGTCATCAGATCGTTCTCTCCCGGAAGCCGATCACCCGGGCCGTACCTGCCAGCCTGGATCGCTTCCCGTAGTGAGTCCGCGATCCGCTGGTACTTCGGCCGACGGTCCTCGTCGGGGCTGGCCATTCGGGAGCCCTCCCTCTCAGTCAAGTACGTACTCGGCGGAGAGTTCGCGATCAGTCCCCAGGTAGTCGCGTGCGTACTCCGTCGGGTTGCCGTTCTGGTCCCAGTAGTGGTTGGTCATGGTCAGAGCCATCGTTCCGGCTTCGACTCCGAGTACATCGGCAATGTCCTCCGGCACCGGGCGCATCCCCACCACGTCACGCCGCCGAACGGCGCGTCGCCCGGTCCGCTCCTCGATCAGACCGAACGTCATCTTGGGCAGGGGGCCTGCTTCTAGCAGCTCGGGTGCGGCGTCGGCGAGTTGCCCGGCCAGCCACGACGTGGACAGGGCGACCACACCTTGATCGTCAAGGTACACGCGACGACGCTGCACCACTTGGTCGCCTTCGTTGATCTCCAAGGCCTTCGCTACCTCTGTGGAGGCGGAGATCAATCCAGCACTCAGAATGTCCACGCGCTCGCCGGGACGGAACCCGCTTCCCGTCGCCCGGAGCATCTGCAAGCGGTCCGGGCCGCTCGTCAGCTTCTTTCCTAGGTCAACGAAGGTGCCTTGTGACGACGAGCGTACGTACCCCTCGTCCTGGAGTTGCTTGATCGCCTTAGCCGCAGTGGCGGTTGCAACGCCCCAGTCCCGCGCAATGTCGGCGATCGAAGGGAGCTTTGCGTCTTGCGGCAGCGCACCTTCATTGATCTTTGTGCGGAAATGATCCGCGATTTGAATGAACGGCGGCGCACTCCGCTGCACCTTCGGTGTCATCAGTTGTCTCCTCCTCAGCGTGCTAGTTCCCGAATCCATCGCGTTCTAGCTCGCACAGCCCATGGTAAGTCCGGACTCGGCCTGCCGCGCAGGCGCTTGCTGGTCGCTTCACTCAAGGCAAGGGCTTGACAGGCGTGTGCTAGCACGCGCACTATCGACGCAAGCTAGTACGCGTTCATGGCGTGCGATCTAGCACGCCTCGTCTGTATGGGAAGAGGCTGAGATGCCGTCCTTCAAGATCGATCTCTCGACCGCTGTGGTGTTCGTGGCGACCGCGCCGGAACCCAAGCTGGTGAGCAAGAAGACCGGTGAGCGGGCCGTGGACCGGGACACCGGTGCCGACCTGTCGACGGTGGGCCTGCTGATCTCGGACGAGGGGGAGGGCAACCTGTATCAGGTGACCGTCCCGGAGACCGGGATCCCCAAGGGGCTTGTGCCGGGAACGCCGGTGGCCGTGGTCGGGCTGAAGGCCCGTGACTGGGAGAACGAGTTCAACGGCCAGAAGCGGCACGGCATCTCGTTCCGCGCGGTCGCGATCACAGCCGGGGCCTGATCATGACCGACCTGGCCACCTGGTTCGAGCTGGGCGGTGTCGCGGCCGGTGCCGGTGGGCTCGGCTACGCGAAGAACCGTGCCCCGCGCGTGTACTGGTCGCTGGTTGGTCTGCCGATCGCTTGGGGTCGGTTCACCTGGTCCTACGGCTCGACCATGGACGTGTGCGGGCTGACGGTGCAGCCGTCCGGCTTCCGCGCGTTCATGACCCGCAATGTGGCCCGCCGGGAGGTGCGGCCGGTGCCGCCGAAGGTGCGTCGGGTCCGCCCGACCTCGACCGGGCTGCGTGTCTCCCTTCGCCTCCCCGCCGGGCTTGAGCCCGCCGACGTGGCCGCGTCTTCCGAGCGTCTCCGGCACGCCTTCGGGATGCACTCGGTGACCGTGCGGGAGACCAAGCCCGGATACATCGAACTGCGCATGACCGGCTACGACGTGCTCAACCGGGTCCGGATGCCGCGCAAGGCCATACCCCGTGACCTGATCGTCCCCGTGGCCATGCGCGACGACGGCACGGTCTTCGAGCGGGACTACCGCAAGGTGCCGCATGCCCTGACCCTGGGGGCCAACCAGTCCGGCAAGTCCATGTATCAGCGCAACCTGATCAAGGGTCTGGCGCGGTTGCCGGTCGGGCTGGTCGGGATCGACTGCAAGCGTGGGGTCGAGCAGAGCCGGTACGCGCCCCGCCTGTCGGCGCTGGCCACCGACCGGGCGTCCGCCGGAGATCTGATCGATGCGCTGGTCACAGAGATGGAAGACCGCTTCGACCTGCTCGCCCTGCATGGCGTCTCCGACCTGTGGGAGCTGCCAGCCAAGGTACGGCCGGTGCCTCTGGTCGTGCTGATCGATGAGGTGGCCGAGCTGTTCCTGGTGATGTCCAAGAAGGATGAACCGGCCCGTGATCACACGGTCATGGAACTGGTCCGGCTCGGGCAGATGGCCCGCGCGGTCGGCATCTACCTGGAGGCGTGCGGGCAGCGCTTCGGCTCCGACCTGGGCAAGGGGGCAACCGCCCTGCGGGCTCAGCTCACCGGCCGGGTCGTGCACCGCGTCAACGACAAGCAGACGGCCGAGATGGGTCTGGGCGACGTCGCCCCGGACGCGGTGGTCTCCGTGACCGGGATCCGGGCGGACCGCCCCGGGGTGGCGGTGGCCGGTGACGCCTCCGGCTACTGGTCCCGCATCCGTACTCCCGAGACCAGCCCTGCTCAGGCGGCGGCCGTGTGCCGGGAGTTCGCTCATCTCACCCCGGACCTGCCGTTCCTGGCCCCGTTCCGCCCGGTCCTGCGGACCAAGCCGCAGCCCGCCCGGCCACTCACGAACCCACAGCCCGTCAGCCCGTAACCACCCGGCTTTCCCGGTCGGCGCGACAGTCTCGCGCCAGGTCCCTACCCGAGCCATGCCGAAAACCGGAAGGAGAACGCTCATGGCCCCGCGCAAGACCGCCAAGCCCAAGGTCACGAAGTGCCCGGACTGCGATGGCACGGGCGAGACCACCGAATCCGTCCGCGTCGGCGCCCGCAAGGGCCGCCTCACCGACTACCGGCAGAACGCCATGTGCATCACGTGCTGGGGCTCCGGCGAGATCCCCGCCGACGACTGAACCCGCCCGGGGCCGGGCGGCCGGAGCACTGATCCCCGCCCCGCCCCTGGCCTGATCCCCCGCGAAGGGAGGTGAAGACCATGTCCCGCTCGATCCGCTTGGACGCAGTACTCGTCCAGGCCGTGATTGCCGGTGCTCTGTCCTTCGCCCACCTGCATGACCTCGCCGCAGCCGCCGGGCAGACCGGGTGGAAGGCCTGGGCCTACCCGGTCTCGGTCGACCTGCTGCTGGTCGCCGTGTGGCGGCGGCTGCGCACCGAACGGTCCGGGCTGGCCTGGAGCTGGTTCCTGGTCGCCCTCGTGGCCTCGCTCGGCGCCAACATCGCCACCGCCGGGCTCCTCGACCTGGACCACGTTCCGGCCTGGCTGCGCATCCTCGTCGCCGGATGGCCTGCACTGGCCTTCCTCGGCGGCACCCTGCTCGCCCACACCTCGGCTCCGGCCGGCGAGCCAGCGCCCGCCCGGCCGGCGCCCGCAGCCCCGGACCCCACACCCGAGTCAGAACCTGAGCGCGAGCAGATCGCTCCTCCGCAGCCCGCGCCTGCATTGCCTCAGGTGGCGGTTGCGGCGGTGCCTCCGGCGCTGGTCGACCATGCCCGCAAGGTCGCTACCGAGCATCGCGCCCGTACCGGCACCGACATCGACACCGCCACCCTGCGCGCCCGCCTCGGCGTCCCGGAAGACCTGGCCGGAGCGATCGTCGCCCAACTCGCCTGACAGGCAAGGAGGTTCCACCATGCGCCCGAACCGCTTCTTCGACGTGATCCGCATCGGCCCGGTCCAGATCGGCACCTTCAACAACGGCCGTGGTCAGACCAAGCACACCGCCGCCTGCACCGCCCCGAACTGCGACTTCTCGGCCGAGTACGCCAAGCGCTCGGCCGCCGAACTCGCCGCCCGCACCCACCGCTGCCCCGCCTGACCCAGAAGGAGGTCCTCCCATGCTCATCCCGAAGTACCCGCCCCCGGACACCGTCCCGGCATCGGCCACGACAACGCCCGGTGTCACCGCACCGGCCCTGGCCAAGTCCGCCCCGGCTCCGGTTGCCCCGGCCTTGAACCGGCCGACGATCCAGCTCACCCCCGGCAGCGCGCTCGCCCTCGCCGCCGGTGGCGGTGCCGTGGTCTTGGTCGTCGGCGCGGTCCTGGTCTCGCTGCTGCTGGCGGTCGCCATCACCGGCATCTCGGTCGCCGTGGTCGCGGTCGTCCTGCGCCTGCTGATCAAGGACCTGCACAACCACCGCTGAACGGCCCCCGGAGCGGCCTCGGTCGCCAAACTTCCGCCGCTCCGGGCGCCTGCACCCACTTCCAGATCCAACGGACCCGAAAGGGAAGCCCCATCATGCCCCAGCACGCCCAGAACGCGCCCGTCTGCCGTGACTGCGACGGCTTCTCCACCGTCGCCATCACCACCGGCACCCGTCACCGCGACGGCACCCGCGCCACCCTCCGTGTCACCTGCCCGGCCTGCAAGGGCACCGGCACCGCCCGTCATGCCCGCACGCAGGAGGTGCACGCCTGATGCGCCGCAAGATGCCCGCTGATCTCTACCCGACCGAGGACAAGCCGGGCCTGCGCGTCCGTGGCGGCACGAAGTACAGCAGCTCCCAGGGCGACTACGTGTGCGGCGGCTGCGGTGCCGAGGACCACGCCAACGGCGACAACAACGTCAAGGCGCTGGTCCAGGACTACGCCGACAACCACGGCCCCGCTCACCGAGGGGGCCGCCAGTGACCGACACCGCCACCATGGCGGGCCTGGACCCGGCCACCCTCAACGATGTGCTGAGGCTGGCCGGGTCTCCGGGCTTCGACCGCATCCAGGAACAGATCCGCCGTACCGGCGGCTGCTCCGACCCCATCCACCTGCAAGGCTCCACCGTCACCCGCGACGCTGCGACCGGGCAGGTGCTGCACTCGTACTCGACCGGCACCGAACCGGGTGGGCGTCTTCGTGTCGCCTGCGGCAACCGTCGCGCCTCCCGCTGCCCCGCCTGCGCCTGGACCTACGCCGGGGACACCTACCACCTCATCCGCGCCGGGCTGGTCGGCGACCCTGCCAAGGGCACCCCCGAAACGATCCGGGATCACCCCCGCGTCTTCGCCACCCTCACCGCCCCGTCGTTCGGCCCGGTCCACAACCGGCCCGGCAACCGGCCGTGCCGCTGCGGCACCCGCCACCCCGAGGACACCCCGGAACTGGGCACCCCGCTGGACCCGCAGACCTACGACTACGCAGGCGCCGTGCTGTGGAACAACCACGCCTCCGACCTGTGGCGCTACTTCACGATCTACCTGCGCCGCGAGATCGCGAAGCGGGCCGGACTCACCCAGAAAGCTGCCCGGGAACAGTCCCGGCTGTCCTTCGGCAAGGTCGCTGAGTACCAGAAACGCGGTGCCGTCCACTTCCACGCCGTGATCCGCTTCGACGGCCCCGAAGGACCCGACACCGCGCCCCCCGCTTGGGCCAGCCTCGACCTACTCATCGACGCAATTCACGCCGCCGCAGCCCGCGTCCAGGTCGACGTCCCCCCGGCCGGTGACCAGCCCGCCCGCGCCCTGCGCTGGGGCACTCAGCTCGACATACAGCCGATCGGCGCCTTCGGCCACGGCGAAGAGATCACCGAACAAGCCGTCGCATCCTACGTCGCCAAGTACGCCACCAAAGCCGCCGAAACCACCGGCACCGTCGACCGCCGCATCGGCAGCAAAGAAGCCCTCGTGCTGCTTGGCGTGCCCGACCACCCCCGCCGGTTGATCGAAGCGTGCCTCGACCTGCACCCGCTCTACCCCAACCGCAAGCTGCGCGACTGGGCCCACATGCTCGGCTTCCGGGGCCACTTCTCCACCAAGTCCCGCCGCTACTCCACCACCCTCGGCGCCCTGCGCCAGACCCGCGCCGACTACCGCGCCGCCCAACAACGCGCCGCCCTCGGCCTGCCCGACCCCGACGACGAGACGGAGGCAACCACGCTCACCCTCGCCCACTGGGCCTACGCCGGACACGGCCACACCCCCGGCGAATCCTGGCTCGCCGCCAACATCCGCCGCGACATCCAGCACAACCGAGAGATCGCCCGCGAAGAACTACCTGCCCAGCTCGCCCTGGAAGGAGCCACCGGATGACCACCGCTACCCCTGAGCTGCTGAAAGTCCCCGAAGTCATGGCGCGGCTCAAGTACAGCCGCTCCAAGGTCTACGACCTGATCCGGGAAAAGCGCCTTGCTTCGATCACCGAGGGCCGTTGTCGGCGGATCCCTGCGAGCGCGCTTGAGGCTTACATCCGTACGCGGCTTGAGGAGTCGTCCTGATGGCTCGTCAGCGGAAGCGGAACCCGAATGGCTCGGGTACGGTCACGAAGAGGGCTGACGGCCGGTATCAGGCAGCGGTGTACGTCCCGCAGCCGGACGGAACGGTCAAGCGGAAGTACGCCTACGGCAAGACCTACGACGAGTGCGACCAGAAGCGCCGCGATCTACTCAACCGCGCGAACGACGGTATCCCTACGCCGACTCGGGACATGACCTTGGGGCAGTGGTTTCACTACTGGCTTGAGGTGATCGTCAAGCCCAACCTGACGCCCAAGAGTTACGAGACATACGAGCAGGGGGTGCGAAACCACCTCCGGCCTCGTCTGGGCTCCAAGGTCATGGTGAAGCTGGGCGTAACGGAGCTGCGCGGGGTCATGCAGCGGCTTGCAGAGGAGAAGGGGGCTAGTACGGCCAAGCAGGCTCTTCGGGTCCTCTCAGCGGCGCTCACGGCCGCAATGGTCGAAGACATCGGGCTCACCCGGAACGTGGCCAAGCTCGTGCACGTCCGGGCCACCACCAACAGTGGCAAGAGCTGGGACGCGGTAACGGTGCTCCGCTTCCTGGCGGCTGCTCGGCGACTGACCGTGTACTACCCGGCCTTCCTGCTGCTCTGTCTGCTTGGTCTGCGCCGTGCTGAGGTCTGCGGCCTGCGATGGGAGAACATCGACCTGGACAACCGGATCTTGTGGGTTGAGCAGCAGCGGCAGCGCTCCAGTGCTGGCACGATCGACCTGGATCCCAAGACGAAGACCTCGAAGGCGCCTCTGCCGCTGCCAGCGCAGTGCATCGCGCCCTTGCGCTGGACGCGGATGCGCACGGCCATGTTGCGTGAGCGTGCGATCAGCCGGGGCCGCCCTTGGTTCGAAGATCCCGAGGGGCACGTCTTCATCTCGCGGACCGGTCGCCCGCTCTTGGACTCGAACCTGTACCTGACCATGCAGCGAGTCATCACAGCCGAGGGGCTCGGCAAGATGAACCCGAAGGGGCTCCGGAAGTCCTGCGGCACACTGCTGGTTCACCTCAAGGTGCACCCGAGGATCGTGAAGGCCATCCTGCGCCACAGTCGGATCGCCACCACGATGGACATCTACGCTGAAGCCCTCACCCCCGACGTGATCGAGGCGGTGGGACAGCTCGATCGCCTGCTCCGGCAGCCAGCTCGGATCCGGGAGTTGGAGGCGGGTCGATCGGACTCCGGCCCTCGTTGATGTCGCCGTTGGATGTCACGGCCCCTTTGTCTGCGGATCGTCGCAGGTGGAGGGGCCGTTTTCGTCGGTCGAGCCGACATCATCCCATTAGCTAATCGTTACCTGGCGTGACCTGGCACACAGCTCCGCAAGAACCTCGGCCGTCACGGGGGAAACAGCTCCCTCTTCGGTGACGATCGCCGTCACCAGCTCGGGCGGCGTCACATCGAACGCCGGGTTGTACGCCTGGGCCCCGAGGGGTGCCACCGGAATCCCGCCTCCTGCTCCCGCCACCGGCACCTGGGGTGCTGTGACCTCCGTCACTTCAAAGCCGGGGCGCTGCTCGACCTCGATGGACGCCCCGTCCGGCGTCTGAGGATCCACCGTCGTCAGCGGCGCCACCACGATAAACGGCACATGGTGGTACCGCGCGAGCACCGCGAGCGGATAGCTCCCCACCTTGTTCGCCACCGAACCGTCGGCCGCGATCCGGTCCGCACCGATCAGCACCGCGTCCACCTCACCCGCCGCGAACAGCGAACCGGCCGCGTTGTCGGTGAGCAAGGTGTACGCCATACCGTGGCGGGCCGCCTCGTACGCCGTCAGGCGAGCACCTTGCAGCAACGGACGCGTTTCGTCCACCCACAGCCGGCGCAGCTGCCCCGCCCGGTGCGCCGCGAGGGCCACCGCGAGCGCCGTCCCCTCCCCGCCCGACACCAGCGATCCGGTGTTGCAGTGGGTCAGGATCCGGTGCCCGCCGCCCGGCAGCAGCTCGTCCAGCAGCGCCAGGCCGTGGGCGGCCATCCGGGCGCTGGCCTCGGCGTCCTGCTGGTGCAGCGTGCGCGCCGCGGCCAGCGCGGCCGTCGCCGCCGCGGTCGGGTCGCCGGTCCTGGTGAGCTCCGCACGGTGGGCCGACCGGGCCCTGCGCACTCCCACGGAGAGGTTCACCGCGGTAGGCCGGGCACCTTCGAGGGCCTGCGCGGCCTCCTCGACGTCGAAGCCCCGCGCGGCGGCGAGCGCGACGCCGTACGCCCCCGCGATCCCGAGCAGCGGCGCCCCACGCACGGCGAGCGAATGGATCGCCTCCACCAGCGCCGACGCATCCGTACAGACCAGCTCGACCTCTTCGGCCGGGAGCCTCGTCTGATCGAGAAGGACCAGTACGGGACCTTCGGGGGGTTCCTCCCATCGGATCGCAGGTATCTCGGTCGGCCGCTTGTCCTCGCGGGGTTGCGCGTACTGATCAGCCATGCGGTCAGTCTGCCCCGGATCCGGCGAACAATTGAAGGAGTGCAGCCACTACCGCGGCCGGTCACGCCATGACCACCCCATGGCACGATGTCTGCCAACCTGCCGCCGCGACCGCGGACGGGCACCGTGAAGGAGCTTCGATGACAGACACTCCGGGCTGGGCCTCGCCCGGATCCGCCCCGTCGTCCGACGGGCGGGAACCCGGCGCGTCCGGCCCCGCCGAGCCCGCCGACCGTCCTGGCCCCGCCGAGCCCGCTGCGCAGCCTGGCGCGGACCCGCAGGGCCCAGGCGCGAAGTGGTCCAAGGAGCAGCCGCCACCCAGCCAGTGGTCCGCGCCCACGGGCCCCCCGAGCCCGGGCCAGGCCCCGCCGCCCCCACCGCCCGGCCCGGGCTGGGGCGGCCAGAGTCCCGGCGGCCCCGGCGGGTACGGAGGCGGCCCGTACGGCGGCCCTCCCGGCGGCTACGGAGCCTGGGGCGGCGGCTGGGGCGGCCCCCCGCCCGCGGCCAAGCCCGGCGTCATCCCGCTGCGCCCGCTCGGTGTCGGCGAGATCCTCGACGGCGCCGTCTCCACCATGCGCACCTACTGGCGCACGGTCCTCGGCATCTCGCTGACCGTCGCGGTCCTCACCCAGCTCGGCGTGATCCTCCTGCAGGGCTTCGTCCTGAAGGACGCCCTCACCCCCCAGGCCCCGCTCAACGATCCGAGCACCACCCCGGATGACGTGTTCCGCGCCATGGGCGAGGCCCTGATCGGCACCGGCATCGTCGTGCTGATCTCCGCGGTTGGCACCATCATCGCGACCGCCCTGCTGACGACGGTCACCAGCCGCGCGGTCCTCGGCAAGCCGGTCAGCGCCGGCGAAGCCTGGCGGGACGCCCGCCCGCAGGTCCCGAAGCTGTTCGGCCTGCTCTTCCTGCTGGGCCTCATCTCCTTCGGCGTGCTGCTCTGCGGCGCACTGCCCGGGATCCTCGTGGCGGTCGCCGGCGGCAACGGCGCTGCCACCGTTGGGCTGCTCGTCCTCGGCATCAGCGGCGCCAGCGTCGTCATGCTGTGGCTGATGATCCGCTTCTCGCTCGCTTCGCCCGCGCTGATGCTGGAGCGGCAGAGCATCGTGAAGTCGATGAGCCGCTCCGCGAAGCTGGTGCGGGGCTCCTGGTGGCGCGTCCTCGGCATCCAGCTGCTCGCCGGGCTCATCGCCAACATCGTCTCGTCGCTTGTCGTGATCCCCTTCACCCTGATCGCGGCCGCCGTCAGCGGCGACGGCATGGCAGGCCTCTTCGGCACCGAAAGTCGGCACGTCAGCTGGACCTTCCTGATCATCAGCGGAATCGGCGCCGTGATCGGCGCCATGGTCACGCTCCCGATCAACGCGGGCGTCACCGTGCTCCTGTACATCGACCAGCGCATCCGCCGCGAGGCCCTCGACCTCGAACTGGCCCGCGCCGCCGGTGTCCAGAGCCACGGCGCCGGCACCCCCGGCCCCGTCCCGGGAAGCTGATGCGGTGAGCCTGACGGGGGGATTTCTCATGGCGGCACCGGCCCTGCCGGGCGCCGCCGGTTCGGCCGTACGACGCCTGCTGGGCGCGGCCGACACGGCCGTCCTGGCGCTCGGCGGCTCGGGCGACGAGCCGCCCGTGACCACTCCGCGCGATCCCGCACGGGAGGCGGCGCGCCGTGAGCTGTCCAAACGGATGTACCACGAGAACGACCCCAGCCTGCTCCAGCGCGCCCTGAACGCCTTCTGGGACTGGGTCGACAGACTGCTCAGCACAGCCGCCTCCGCGACACCCGGCGGCACGCTCGGCCTGCTCGTCGTGGTCCTCTTCGTCGTCGCCGTCCTGGCCGCCCTGTGGTGGCGCCTGGGCACCCCGCGCCGCCAACCCACCTCCACCCCGGCCCTGTTCGACGACCGTCCCCGCAGCGCCGCCGAACACCGCGCGGCCAGCGAGGCGCACGCCGCCCAGGGCCACTGGAACCAGGCCCTCCAGGAACGCATGCGGGCCATCGTCCGCTCCCTGGAGGAACGGGCCCTCCTCGACGTCCGCCCCGGCCGCACCGCCGACGAAGCAGCCGCCGAAGCCGCCCGCACACTCCCCGCGCACACGGACCGACTGCGCTCCGCCGCCCGGGAGTTCGACGACGTCACATACGGAGGGCGCAGAGCGAGCGAGCGGTCGTACCAAGGCATCGCCGAACTCGACCGCGACCTGGAACGAAGCCGTCCGATCCTCGCGACCAGCACCACCAGCACGGCCCACAACGCCGGCCAGGGAGCCGCCGAATGACCACCGGGGCCACGCTGTCGACCACCTCGACGTCGCCCACCGCCCGCCAGGTGTGGACCCGGGCGCGAGGCATCGCCCTCGCCGTCGTACTGATCCTCGTCGCTGCCGTCGCGATGGCGGCCGTCCGCTCCCAGACCCGGCACGGTGAACTCGACCCGCGCTCCGCCGACCCGTACGGCAGCCGCGCCGTCGCCGAACTCCTCGCCGACCGGGGCGTCTCCACACGCGTGGTGACCTCGCTCGGCGCGGCACGAGCCGCCGCCGGCCCGGACACCACGCTCCTCGTCGCCGTCCCCGACCTGCTGACCCCCCGTCAACAGGGGCGGCTGCACTCCGCGACGGCGACCTCCGGAGGGCGCACCGTCCTCGTCGCCGCCGGCAGCTCGTCTGTAGAGCGGCTCGCCCCCGGGGTCACCGCGGACCCCGCCACCAGCATCGGCTCGACGCTCGCCCCCGACTGCGCCCTGCCCGAAGCCCGGCGCGCGGGCAGCGCCGACACCGGCGGCGTCCGCTACACCACCACCCACCTCGACGCCGACTCCTGCTACCCCAGCGAACGCCTCGCCACCCTGCTCCGCCTCCCTGCAGCCTCCGGGGCCGGCGACACCGTCGTCCTCGGCGCGCCCGACATCCTCTACAACAAGCGCCTCGACAAGCAGGGCAACGCCTCGCTCGCCCTCCAACTCCTCGGCTCCCGCCCCCATCTGGTCTGGTACCTCCCCTCACTGTCCGACACGCTCGCCAACGACGACGGCAAGCGGAAGAGCTTCCTCGACCTGCTCCCGTCGGGCTGGCTCTGGGGCACCCTGCAGCTGTTCATCGCCGCGACCCTCGCCGCCTTCTGGCGGGCACGCCGGTTCGGCCCGCTCGTGCCCGAAAAACTTCCCGTCGCGATCCGCGCCTCCGAAACCGTCGAAGGCCGCGCCCGCCTCTACCGCAAGGCCAACGCCCGCGACCGCGCGGCCGCCGCTCTTCGCTCCACCACCCGCACGCGGCTGGCCCCCCTCGTCGGCGTCCCCGTGGCCCAGGCACACGCACCCGAGGCCCTGCTCCCCGCCCTGTCTGCCCACCTCCACGGAGACGGACAGGCCCTGAACTCCCTTCTGTTCGGCCCGCCGCCCGGCGACGAAGCGGCCCTCATCGCACTCACCGATCAACTCGACGCCCTCGAAAGAGAGGTACGCCGTCCATGATGGACCCGACCACTGACAACGCCGGGAACACCGGGGACTCAGGCACCGCCCGAGCCTCTCTGGAAGCCCTGCGCGCCGAGATCGCCAAAGCCGTGGTCGGCCAGGACCCTGCCGTGACCGGCCTCGTCGTCGCTCTCCTGTGCCGCGGACACGTTCTCCTCGAAGGGGTCCCCGGGGTCGCCAAGACGTTGCTCGTCCGCGCACTCGCATCCACGCTCGAACTCGACACCAAGCGCGTCCAGTTCACCCCCGACCTGATGCCCAGCGACGTCACCGGCTCCCTCGTCTACGACACCCGCACCGCCGAGTTCTCCTTCCAGCCCGGCCCGGTCTTCACCAACCTGCTCCTCGCGGACGAGATCAACCGCACCCCGCCGAAGACGCAGTCCTCCCTCCTCGAAGCCATGGAGGAACGCCAGGTCACGGTCGACGGCACCCCGCGCCCGCTCCCGGAACCGTTCCTGGTCGCCGCCACCCAGAACCCCGTCGAGTACGAGGGCACCTACCCCCTCCCCGAAGCCCAACTCGACCGTTTCCTCCTCAAGCTGACGATCCCTCTGCCCTCGCGCCAGGACGAGATCGACATCCTCACCCGCCACGCCTCGGGCTTCAATCCGCGCGACCTCCATGCCGCCGGCCTACGCCCGGTCGCTGGCCCGGCCGACCTCGAGGCGGCCCGCACCGCGGTCGCCAAAACGACCGTCTCCCCCGAGATCACGGCCTACGTGGTAGATATCTGCCGCGCCACCCGCGAGTCGCCTTCCCTCACCCTCGGCGTCTCTCCGCGCGGCGCCACCGCCCTGCTCGCCACCTCGCGTGCCTGGGCGTGGCTGACAGGCCGCGACTACGTCATCCCCGACGATGTGAAGGCCCTCGCCCAGCCCACGCTGCGCCACCGGGTCCAGTTGCGCCCCGAGGCCGAGATGGAGGGCGTGACTGCCGACTCCGTCATCAACGCGATCCTCGCCCACGTCCCGGTCCCCCGCTGATGGCGCTCACCGGACGCGCCGCCCTTCTCGCGGCTCTCGGCTCGATCCCCGTCGGCATCCTCGAACCCGGCTGGACCGGCATCCTCGCGGTCAACGGCCCGCTGGCCCTGGCCTGTGCCTGCGACTTCGCGCTCGCGGCGCCCGTACGACGCCTCGTCCTTTCCCGCTCCGGCGACACCTCCACACGTCTCGGCGAGACCGCCGACGTCACGCTCACGATCACGAATCCATCCGGCCGCCCGCTGCGGGCACGCCTGCGGGACGGATGGCCCCCCAGCAGCTGGCAGCCCGGCACCGAGGTCGGGGGCTCCCGGCACCACGTCACCGTCCCGGCCGGCGAACGCCGACGCGTGACGACCCGGCTGCGCCCCACTCGCCGCGGCGACCGCCAGGCCGACCGCGTGACGATCCGCTCCTACGGCCCCCTCGGCCTCTTCTCCCGCCAGGGCGCCCACCGGGTGCCCTGGTCAGTACGGGTTCTGCCCCCGTTCACGAGCCGCAAGCACCTGCCGTCGAAACTCGCCCGATTGCGTGAATTGGACGGCCGTACCAGCGTGCTGACCCGCGGCGAAGGCACCGAATTCGACAGCCTGCGCGAGTACGTCCCAGGCGACGACACCCGCTCGATCGACTGGCGCGCCTCCGCCCGCCAGTCCACGGTCGCCGTCCGCACATGGCGCCCCGAGCGCGACCGCCATATCCTCCTCGTCCTCGACACCGGTCGCACGTCGGCCGGCCGCGTCGGCGACGCCCCACGCCTGGACGCCTCGTTGGACGCAGCCCTGCTCCTCGCGGCGCTTGCCTCGCGTGCCGGAGACCGCGTGGACCTGCTGGCCTACGACCGCCGGGTCCGCGCCCGGGTCCAGGGCCGCGCCGCCGGCGATGTCCTGCCGTCCCTGGTCAGCGCGATGGCAACGCTGGAACCGGAACTCGTCGAAACCGACGCACGTGGGCTTACGGCGACAGTTCTCCGTACGGCCCCTCGGCGCTCCCTGATCGTGCTGCTCACGACGCTCGACGCGGCGCCGGTGGAGCAGGGCCTGCTGCCCGTACTCCCGCAGCTCACCCAGCGCCACACGGTTCTCGTCGCCTCGGTGGCAGATCCGCAGATCGCACGCATGGCTCAGGCCCGGGGGAACGCTGAGGCGGTGTACGAGGCCGCTGCGGCGGCGCAGGCACAGAGCGAACGGCAGCGCACCGCGGAGCAGCTCCGTCGTCATGGAGTGACGGTCGTGGACGCGACGCCGGACGATCTGGCCCCAGCACTGGCAGATGCGTACCTGGCTCTGAAGGCAGCCGGCCGGCTCTGATCCACCGCTGCCGACCCATTCGGCCGCCCCCTTCGGGGAAACAACTCC
>NZ_KQ948025.1:0-42745 GCF_001513965.1 Streptomyces cellostaticus
GGGTCTGGGGGCGGAGCCCCCAGACGGTCACTTCAGCTCGTCCGGGCAGGGAGTACCGCGCGGCAGCTGATAGGGCGCCGCCAGGTGATACGTGCCCGCCCGCGGAGCGAGCAGCATCGTCCACTTGTCGCCCTTGTCGTCCTCCGGCGTCTCCGCCAGACACCCGTTGACGTTGTCGTACGTCTTCGGCATGCCCTCGGCCCGGTGCTTGGACGCGTCCGTCTCCTGCGGCGCCTTCAGGCTCTTGCCGTGCTCGTCGACGATGCTCAGCCACGGCGAGTACGGGATCTTGATCAGGATCCGCCCGGCCCTGCGCACCTCCAGCGTCATCTCGCCCTGCTCGGCCCGGTCCACCACCGCGTGGGGCTCGGCCATCGGCGCCGGGTCGGTCACCTTGAACAGCTGCCAGTTCGCATCGCCCCAGATCTGCTTCAGGTACGGCATCCCGCGCTGGAGCAGCGCCCGCTCGCGCTCGCCGCCGTCCCCGTCCGGCTCGTCCTTCGGCAGCACGACGAAGTGCACGGCCCAGCGCTGGAGCCACTCGTGGTAGTTCGCCGAGTTGAGCGTGTCGTCGTAGAAGAGCGGGTTGCGCTCCATGTCGGCCTGCCGGTTCCAGCCGCGAGCCAGGTTGAAGTACGGCGCGAACGCGGAGGCCTCGCGGTGCGAACGGGCCGGGACCACCTCGACGCGGCCCTTCTCGGCGCCGACGTGCTGGAGCTGGTTGACCAGCGGAGCCTGTTCACGGGCCCAGGCCGCGGCCGGGGTCGTGTTGATGATGTCGTCCACCGACTTGAAGCCTATCCAGCCGACGAAGCCGAGGAAGGCCAGCACGGTCAGGTACCACTTGCGCGAGCGCGGCACCGTGAACGGCAGCGCGGCGATCAGCGTCGCACCCGCGAACATCATCGGCAGTCGCGATATGTTCGAGCCGATCTGCGAGCTGATCAGCCACACCAGGACCACGCCGAGGCTGTAGACGGCGGCCGTCAGCCGTACGGTGATCCACTCCTTGGGGACGAGGAACAGGCACAGCAGGCCGTACGTCAGGGGCAGGATCACCGAGCCGATCGTCATCGGCTGGGTGCCGGAGAACGGGAACAGCCACGCCGAGACGGCGACCACCGCCGTGGGCGCGAGCCCCAGCGCCCACGCGCCGGGCCGCCGCTTCTGCAGGAACAGTGCGGCCGCGATCAGGCCCACGAACAGCCCCGCGACCGGCGAGGCCATCGTGGCGAGCGCCGCCAGCGGGGCGGTGACCAGGGCCTTCGCCCAGCGTTTGTAGCGCCACCGGTAGGGCCAGCAGAAGACGGCCGCGACCGCGCCGAGCGCGAACAGCGTGCCGAGCCCGAAGGTCACCCGCCCGGACACGGCGTTGCAGATCAGCGCGAAGACCCCGGCGAGCGAGGCCCACAGCGGGTTCTTCACCGACCGGCTGCGGATCAGGACCATCGTCAGCAGGCCCGCCGAGATCGTCCCGGCGATCATCATCGTCGTACGGACGCCGAGCACCGACATCAGATACGGCGACACCACGCTGTACGACACCGGGTGCATGCCCCCGTACCAGGCGAGGTTGTACGCCGAGTCCGGGTGCCGGCCGACGAACTCCGCCCAGGCGTCCTGGGCCGCGAGGTCGCCGCCGCTGTTGGCGAACGTGAAGAACCAGATGATGTGCAGGACGCCCGAGAGGGCCGTCATGGACAGCGCCGGGTGCAGCAGGAGCCGCTGCCGGAGGGGTTCGGCGGCGGCGAGGAGACGGGCCGGTCTGCCGTCCGGACGGATGCCCGGACGTGCGCCCGTACGACCGTCCGTGCGGCTGTCCGTGCAGCTGTTGGTACGGCCGTCGGTACGGCTGTCCGTGCGGTCCTCTTGATGACCGTCCGTGTCAGCCGTGGACAGGCGTATTCGCGGGCCGGATCCCGGGTCCGGATCGGCGTCGTCGGCGCGTGTCGGCTCGGTTGTGGCCACCTGAAGGCACTCCCCGTGTCCCGTCTTCTGTTCTCGGCCGCTTTCCTGGGTGTTCCCGGCCGCTTCCCGTCCAGTTTCGCGGCCCTGTCCCGTGACCGGCGACCTGCCCCGATTCGTGACGCTAGCACGCACCCCGCCGCGGGGCTCCGTCGGCGGGGTGCGGGAGTGCTGAACCGGAGGCCGGCTCAGCCTGGTCGGTTCAGCCGAGGCGGGTCAGCTTGTCCGTGAGGCCGGGTTCGGCCAGAGCCTTCTGGAGGGCCACCGGCACCTTCACCGCACCGGCCGAACCATCACCCACGGTGAGCGTGCCGACCTTGGTGCCGGCCTTCGCGGTGTGCGGTACGGCATCGGAGGCGAAGGACAGCTTCACCTTCAGGCCCGCCCAGCCGGCCGCGGTGACGTCCTTCGTGGCCACGACCGGCGTACGGCCGCCGAGCCCGTCGTCGACGTACCCGACGACATCGCCCTTCTTCAGGATCGTCGCCGGCTTCAGGGCGCCCTGCGCGGCCCGGATCAGCTTGTCGCCCGCGTCCAGGACGCCGCTGATGATGGTGTTGTCGAAGCCGCCGGCGGGCTGGCGCATCACGGCGCCGATGATGGTGCGCGTCTCGCCGCCGACCTCCTGCTTCGCCGCGAAGACGAGGTTGCCGAGGGCGGAGGTGGTGGTGCCGGTCTTGATGCCGACGACGTTGTTGTGGCCGACCAGCCGGTTGTAGTTGTTGTGCTTGGCGCCCTTGTAGTCGACGTAGGACATCATCGCCGCGACCTCGCGGAACGCGGGCCGCTCCATCGCCTTCTTGGCCAGCTTGACCTGGTCCACGGCCGTGCTGACCGTCGAGTCCGTCAGGCCCGAGGGGTCCGTGTACGTGGTGTTGGTCATGCCGAGTTCCTTGGCGGCGTCGTTCATCTTCGTCACGAACGCCTTCTCCGAGCCGGAGTCCCAGCGGGCGAGCAGCCGGGCCACGTTGTTGGCGGAGGGCAGGAGGATGGCCTCCAGGGCCTCACGCTCGGAGATCCGGTCGCCGGCGGTGACCGGGACGGTGGACTCCTGGCCCGCGTCCGACTGCTCCTCGGCGGGCTTGTCTATCTTGATCTTCGGGCCGTCCTCGCCGCTCTTGAGCGGGTGGTCGCGCAGGATCAGGTACGCGGTCATCACCTTCGCGACGCTCGCGATCGGTACGGGCTTCTGCGTGCCGGAGGAGCCGAAGGTGCCGATGCCCTGGACGTCGAGGGCGGCCTGTCCCTGAGCGGGCCAGGGGATGCCGGCCTTGCCGCCGTCGAAGGTGAAGGTGTCCTTCGCGGTGAGGTCGAGGGTCGGCTGGGGAAGCGGGCGGAAGGCCTGTACGACCGCAAAGACGACCGCCAGGAGGAGGACCAGGGGGGTCCAGATCTTGACCCGGCGGACGACCGTACGGACCGGGGTCTGCGGCGGCGGAGGCGTGTTCGTCAGCTCCGCCAGCAGGTCCAGCGGGGGCTTGGGCGGCAGGGGCTGCTGGGTGGTGCGCTCGGGGCCGACCTGGGGGAGGGCGGTGGTGGGCGCGGTGACGTCGGGGTTCTTGAGCGGGACGAACTTGCTGCCGCCCAGCTTGAGCATGGTGGTGGGCTGGTCGACGTTTGCCTGTGCCTGCGGCGCCTTGGCGGGTACGGCCTTGAAGACGGTGGTGGGCTGGTCGACGGTGCGCTTGGCTTCGGCGTCCTTCGTCTCGGCGCCCTTGGCTTCGGCGTCCTTCGTCTCGGCTTCGCCTTCGGCGTCCGATATCCCGCCCGCACCAGCCGTGCGGGTCTCGTCGTCGGCTGCGGGTGGCTCCTGTGGGGTGTCCTCGCTGTCGGCGGCCGACGGCTCGTCCTTGTCGGCAGGCTGCGGCCCGTCCGCGTCGGTGTCCTTCGTCTCGGCTTCGCCTTCGGCGTCCGATATCCCGCCCGCACCAGCCGTGCGGGTCTCGTCGTCGGCTGCGGGTGGCTCCTGTGGGGTGTCCTCGCCGTCGGCGGCCGACGGCTCGTCCTCGTCGGGAGTCTTTGCGTCTGCGTCTGCGTCCTCGTCCGGCTCCGAGGCGGATTCGGGCTGTGCAGGCGCGTCTGTGTCAGCGCTTGCGTCCGGCTTCGGATCGGTCTTTGCGGCAGCCTTCTCCGGCTGGTCGGCCTCGGCCTCGGTGTCAGGCCTCTGCTCGGGTTCTGCCGGCTCCTCGGCCTTCTCCGGGGCCTTTGCAGGTGCGTCCGGGGTGCCCGCCGAGCGGACCCAGGCCGAGACCGCCTCGCGGAGGTCTGCGTCCTCGTCCTCGGCGGGCTTCTCGGCGGCGGCTTTCTTCACGTCCCGTACCGACAGGACCTTCGTCGCCGTGTCCACCGCGCCGTCCGCGGAATCCTTTTCGCGGGAGACGGCCAGACGCGGATCGCGAGCCTCGGGAACCGCACCCGCGCTCCCCGACGTCGGTTCCGCCGACGACTCGTGCTGCTTCGACCTGCCGGGGGACTCGCCCGCCACCGATGCCTCCTCCATGCGCCGCACGCCGTCGCGCGCGCCCTGTCCGAACCATGTACCAGTGTCCTGTGTGAGGGCTTGGCCCCTGTGGTAGACGAGAACGACATACCTACCGGTTCCCTCACGAACCGGTCACGCACCCTCGACAGACCAATGTGAGAGGGGTCACCCTGTCTTTCATCCACGCGGGGAGGCATGGATGGGCAGGAGCCGCAGAACACTTCCGGAGGAGCTTCTGCTGCTGGCACTGGACCCGGCCACGGGTACCACTGCACAGCCGCAGTCGCTCGACCTCGGTCTGGCCGGAGCGCAGCTAGTGGAGCTGGCGCTGGCCGGACGGATAGCCCCAGACGGGGATCGTATCGCCGTGGTGGTACCACGGCCGACTGGAGATCCGACTTTGGACTGCGCGTTGGAGTTGCTGCGAAGGCGTGGCGCTCCCGTACGGGCCGTCCATTGGATCGGCGGGCCCCGGCTGGGGCTGCGCCAGATCTACCTCTCGCATCTCGAACGGTGCGGCATGGTTGCCGCCGTACCGGGGCAGATGTGCGGAGTGCTGCCGACGACTCGCTACCAGGCGACGGACACCGCCATCAGCCGGGAGATCCGGTCCCGGCTGGATTCCGCGATCCGCACCGGCGTACCGCCGGACCCGCGGACCGCGGCGCTCGCCGCCCTGGCACACGCTGTCGGCCTCGGCAAACACCTGTATCCGGGGAACGAGGGGCGCTCGTCCCGGTCCCGGTTGCGGGATCTGATTCGGCACGACCCCATGGGTGGGCTCGTCGCCCATGCCGTGATGGATGTGCAGAACGGCGCGGGGGCCCAGCCGCGGCGTCCGGCCCCGGCCGGCCGCCAGGCGGGGCCCGCGGTCAGGGCGGAACCCGCACGCGGGGTTCCGATGCAGCCGCGCCACGGGTCCATGGCACGCGCCGTGGCCCACTGAGCCGCACCGTCGGTACCCAATACCCGGTACGGGAGCCGCTGATTCGAGCGGGGCGATGAGATCCTTGTGGTCGCACCGCCCCGCTCGAACGCGTCGGCACTCGCAAATCCGTGCCCGAACTGACGCGTACGCGCCGCATATCCACCGTTTCCCAGCGGTAGTAAGCACCTTGGTGGCAGTCTGCTCAACAGCAGATACGCAAAGTGTCAGGTACAGGCAGGCAGCCGGAGGTGCACGTCCCGTGGCGTCCAATGTCAATCCCACCGTCAGGCGACGCCGGCTGGGCCAGGAGCTGCGCAGGCTCCGTGAGCTCAAGGGCATGACGGCCGAAGAGGTGGCGGAGCGGCTGCTCGTGTCGCAGTCGAAGATCAGTCGGCTGGAGAACGGCCGCAGAAGTATCAGCCAGCGCGATGTGCGCGATCTGTGCGGGGTGTACGAGGTCGAGGACCAGCGGATCGTCGACTCCCTCATGGAGATGGCGCGGGACTCGCGGCAGCAGGGCTGGTGGCACACGTTCGGGGACATCCCGTACAGCGTGTACATCGGCCTGGAGACCGACGCCGAGTCGTTGCGCGTGTACGAACCCCAACTGGTGACCGGTCTGTTGCAGACCCGCGCCTACGCGGAGGCCCTGGTGCAGGGCGCGTTGCCGGAGACGTCGACGGCGGAGATCGAGAAGCGCGTGCAGGTGCGCATGCGCCGACAGGAACGTATCACCGCCGAGAACACGCCCCTGCGGCTGTGGGTGGTGCTGGACGAGGCGGCGCTGAAACGGGTCGTCGGCAGCAGGCTGGTGATGCGGGAGCAGCTGGAGCACCTGATCGAGATGTCCCAGCTGCCGCATGTCACCGTGCAGGTGCTGCCGTTCGAGGTGGGCGCGCACCCGGGGCTCAACGGGCAGTACGCGATCCTGGAGTTCACCGACGCGGCCGACTCCAGCGTGGTCTACCTCGAGGGCGTCACCAGCGACCTGTACCTGGAGAAGGCGCAGGACGTGCAGAAGTACGCCGTGATGTACGAGCATCTACGGGCGCAGTCCCTCAATGTGGAGCAATCCCGGCAATACATCTCCGATGTGGCGAAAACCTACGCGGATTGAGCCGGGGTCCACAGGAGGCGCCGGATCGTACACCGTAGTCCGCCCTAGCGGAAGGCTCACCTGGAATATGCCATCCGCTTGAGTGAACGGCTACTCCGGCAGAGGCAGTTGCCCGGTAGCGTCGATCACGCCAATCAGTCGACAGGGTTGGCGTGAACCGCACCACCAGCAACTCGCAACAGGAGTGGACATGGCACTGATTCAGGGCGCTTCGGAGACGTGGATGAAGTCCTCCTATTCCGCGGGCAACGGCGCCTGCGTCGAGGTCAAGTCGCCCACCACCGCGGAACTCGCCGTACGCGACTCCAAGGTCATCGAGGGTCCGATCCTGGCCTTCCCCGCCGACGCGTGGAACGCCTTCGTCGCCTCGGTCAAGGCGTAGGGAGCCCTCTCTGACGCAGCCGCGCAGACGCTTCCGACGACAACAACAACTGCACAAGCACCACCCAAGAGCCCTCTCGACCAGTCGCCGTCCTTGCCGAGAGGGCTCGGCCATGCCCGGCCCCGGGGGTTACTTCACCGGAAACGCCACATCGCACACCGGATCCCCGGGACCCGCCGCCTCCCAGTCCGCGAAGTACACCTCGCGGCAGGGGCCGGCCATCTCCAGGCCCTCCCCGGCCATCCACTGCTCCACCGCCTCGAAGGCGGCGAGGATCTGCGGATGGGCCACCTGCGCCTTGGCGATCCGGGTATAGGCCAGCCGGGCCGCCGGCTCCACCCGCACCCGTGTGGCCCAGCTCCGCCCGTGCTCCTGCGCCCAGGCCCGGGCAGCGGCCTCGTCCGCCACCGGGACACACGACTCCGCGGGCCCGTCGCTCTCCATCGACACCTCGGAGTGGTAGACGACGAACGGCGCGCCGGCGACGCCCCCGCACTCCCGCGCGGCCTCCTCCAGACGGCCCAGCGACGCGCCGATCCACGTCGGCAGCTCGTCCGCCAGCGTGTGGCGGGACTCGGTGATCACCACCTGCGCGGGCACGTCCACCGTCTCGACCACGAACTTCTCGTACATCTCGGAGCTCCTCCCCGACAGCCGTCCACGGAGGTACTCGGCGAGGGTCCGCTGCCCGGCCACCCGGGTCTCCACGTCCGCCCAGTAGGCGGCAAGCCGGTCCGCGGCCACGGCGCCCTCGGCCCCGGCCACCTCGGCGATCCGGGCCAGCGGCATGTCCAGCTGCCGCAGCAGGGCCACCAGACGGGCGCGCTCCACCTGGCCGGCGCGGTAGTAGCGGTAGCCGCTGGCCTCGTCGACATGCGCCGGTTCCAGCAGCCCGAGCCGGTCGTACAGCCGTAGCGCCTTGGCCGACAGGCGGGCCCGCGCGGCGAACGCGCCGATGGTGAGCAGCTCCTCGTTCACCTTGCCATCCTCCGTCACCGGGCGGCTCTTTCCGCCCGGTGACAGGGACGCTCCCCCTTGCCCCTGGGGCAAGGTCAAGCGGCTAGGCCAGCTGGCCCTCGATGGCCGCCACGAGCGCGGCGGACTCCGGCTCGGTCTGCGGCGAGAAGCGGGCGACGACCTGGCCGTCCCGGCCGATCAGGAACTTCTCGAAGTTCCAGCGGATGTCCCCGCTGTGCCCCTCGGCGTCGGCGAAGCCCACCAGACGCTCGTACAGCGCGTGCCGGCCCTCGCCGTTCACCTCGACCTTCTCGGTCAGCGGGAAGGTCACGCCGTACGTCGCCGAGCAGAACTCGGCGATCTCCTCGGCGGTGCCGGGCTCCTGCCCGAGGAACTGGTTGCAGGGCACCCCGAGCACGGTGAAGCCCTGCCCGGCGTAACGCTCCTGCAGCCGCTCGAGACCCGTGTACTGCGGGGTCAGGCCGCACTTGGAGGCCACGTTCACGATGAGCACGGCCTTGCCCGCGTACTGCGGCAGGTCCGCGGAGCCGCCCTGGAGGGCTGCGATCTCGGTGGTCAGTACGGTGCCGTTGTGGTCAGTAGTCGTCATGGTGCGGATGCTAGCCCCGATGGGTTACGCGCCCGGGTCAGGGACCCGGGGCACGGGCTCCTTTCCGGCCGCCGCCCGCGCCGGACCCGTCCCGGCCTCCACCAGCACCTGGCCCGCTGCCGTCCGTGCGTAGAGCACCGACCGGCCGGCACGCCACCGCCGCACCAGCCCCGCCTCCCGCAGCACCTTCAGATGCCGGCCCACCGAGCCCAGCCCCTGCCCGGTGATCGCGGTGAGCTGGGTGGTGCTCATGGGGGAGCCGAGGAGCGCGAGGACTGCGGCCCGGGCGGGCCCGAGCAGCGCGTCCAGACTCGCGGGCGCGGCCCGGTCGCCCTCGCCCGCGAGGACACCGGCGCAGGGATAGACCACGGCGTACCGCTCCCGTTCCTCCCAGGCCACCCACCCCGTCCGCTGCGGGGTCACCGGCACGAAGACCAGCTCGGCGCCCGAGATCTCGCGGGGCGGGTACTCGTGCAGATTGACCTGGAACCGGTTGTCCCCGAGCCACCGCGTCCTGTCCGGCCGCAGGGAGTCCAGCACGCTCACCCAGCCGCCCCGGCTCACCTGCGCGGTCCGTGCCACCACGTCCGCCTCCAGCACCCGCCGGCGCCGCTCCCAGTACGGCCGTACGGTCTCCTCCCACACCCACTCCAGCAGCGCGGCCGCCCGCTCCGGCAGGTCGTCCCGGTCCAGTACGGCGGGGAGCGGCCCGGCGAGGGAGAGGCGCAGATGGGCGCGGGCGGCGGCGGGCCCGGCCGCGCGCACGCGGGCGACCTCGGCGGCGAAGCTCTCCCCGGCGCGGGGGGTGGGCGTGAGGAAGTCGGCGATCCAGTCCCGGCCGAGCCCCGCCCGCACCAGCCGGGCCGTCACCGGGTCGGCCGCGAGCAGCGCCCGGTAACCGGGCAGATGGGTGCGCAGCCACTCCCGCTCACCGGGATGCGCGCCCTGCCCCGAGTGCAGCAGTTTCAGGCTCGCGAAGGTCTCGGCGAGCGGGGAGAGGACGAACCGGCTGCGGGCCAGGGTGTCCGCGTTCAGCTCCCACCAGCCCACGGCACCCTCTTTTCCACGACCTTTCGCGCGACGGCGAAACAATAACGGGGCCTGCCGGGCCCGTCCGAGACTCCGGGGCATGCCCAGCTTCCAAACCCTCTTCCGCACCCCGGGGTTCACCCCGCTCTTCCTCGGTGCGGCCGCGCAGACCGCCGCCCAGACGGTCGGCGGACTCGCCCTCGGCACGCTCGTGTACCGGGCGACCGGCTCCCCGCTGCTGTCGGCGGTGAGCATGTTCGGCCCGTCGCTGGCCCAGATGCTGGGCGCGACCTTCCTGCTCTCCGGCGCCGACCGCCTGCCCCCGCGCGCGGCCCTCGCCGCCGTCTCGCTGGCCTTCGCGGCCGGTACGGCGGTCCAGGCGCTGCCCGGCCTGCCGACCGGCGTGCTCTTCGCCGTCGTCCTGCTGCTGGGCCTGGTCGCCTCGCTCGGCGGCGGGATCCGCTGGGGGCTGCTGAACGAGATCCTCGCCAAGGACGGCTATCTGACCGGGCGTTCGCTGTTCAACATGATGAGCGGGCTGGCGCAGATCACCGGGTACGCCGCCGGCGGAGCCCTGCTGACCGCCCTGTCCCCGCAAAGCTGCCTGCTCCTCGCGGCGGCCCTGTACCTGACGGCCGCGCTGGTCCTGCGCCTCGGCCTGACCGCGCGCCCGCCCCGCGCCGCCGGCCGCCCCTCTCCGGCGGCGACCTGGCGCACCAACGCGCTGCTGTGGTCGGCCCGCCCGCGCCGCCTCACCTATCTGGGCCTGTGGCTGCCCAACGGCCTGGTCGTCGGCTGTGAGTCGCTGTACGTGTCGTACGCCCCCGGCGCGGCCGGCACCCTCTTCGCGTGCGCGGCGCTGGGCATGTTCGTAGGGGACGTGACGGTCGGCCGGCTGCTCCCGGCCGCCGTACGTCCCCGTCTTGCGACGCCGCTGCTTGTTCTCCTGGCGGCGCCGTACCTGCTCTTCTTCGCGCACCCGTCGGTGCCCGTGGCGGCGGTGTGTGTGACCGTGGCCTCCGCCGGGTTCGGGGCGAGCCTGGTGCAGCAGGAGCGGCTGATGAGCCTGACCCCGGACGAACTGGCCGGTCACGCCCTGGGCTTGCACTCGGCGGGAATGCTGACCCTGCAGGGCGTGAGCGCGGCGCTGGCGGGCTCGCTGGCCCAACTCGCCTCACCGGCTTGGGCGATGGCGCTGATGGCGGCGAGCTCGCTGGCCGTGACCGGCTCGCTGGTTACGGCTGGTCGGCGTTCTCCTGCGGCTCCTGTACCGGAACGCTCTTCGCGATGAGGTCGGCGACGGGATTCTGGGCGTTCTGCGTGCCGGCGTTCTGCGCGCCGAGGTTCTGGGCCGCGCGGTCGAAGTACCGCAGCAGCTCGACGGGGAACGGCATCACGAGCGTGGAGTTCTTCTCGGCGGCGACCTCGACGACGGTCTGGAGCAGACGAAGCTGCATGGCCTCGGGAGTGTCCGACATGATCCTCGACGCGTTGGCGAGCTGCTGCGCCGCCTGGAACTCGCCGTCGGCGGTGATGACCCGGGCCCGCCGCTCCCGCTCGGCCTCGGCCTGCCGCGACATGGACCGCTTCAGCGATTCGGGGAGCTGTACGTCCTTGATCTCGACGCGGTCGATGTGGACGCCCCACCCCGCGGCCGGACTGTCGATCATCAACGCCAGCCCCTCGTGCAGCCGCTCCCGGTCGCTCAGCAGGTCGTCCAGGTCGCTCTTGCCGATGATGGAGCGCAGGGAGGACTGGGCGACCTGTCCGACGGCGAAGACGTAGTCCTGCACCTCGATGGCGGCCCGCAGCGGGTCGGTCACCCGGAAGTAGACGACAGCGTCGACCTTCACCGACACGTTGTCCCTGGTGATGCCCTCCTGCGTGGGCACCGGCATGGTCGCGACCTGCGTGTTCACCTTGCGCATCCGGTCGGCGAACGGGATGAGGAAGGTGATCCCCGGCTGCCGGTAGCTCGGCAGCGCCTTCCCCCACCGGAACACGACCCCGCGCTCCACCTGGTTGACGACCCGCATCCCGCTCCTCAGCACGAGCAGCACGAGCAGGGCCACGAGCACCACTGCGACGACGGTGCCTTCCATGGCACTCCATTCTCCGACGCGACTTCCATCCGGTACCGGACAACGGGGAGGACACCACGGCGGGGCTTGCCGGATGCGGACGCGACGTCAGGGATCCGTAAAGAAACAGACAGGGGATGCTCGTCCATCGCCCTGTATGAACAACCCGGGCCGCTCTCTGACCGTCTTCCAGTCGGCCGCGCGGCGCATCTCGCGGCCGACTGCTGCAACAGCCGGAACCGTGGGGGACCACATGCACGATCCGAAGCCGACGCCGGGGGCCGTGCCCTCGCCCGCGCCGCCGCCGGAGGCCGACACCCTGACCCGCTTCCTGGCGGCGGACCCGGCGAGCCGGGCCCGTCTCGCGCCCGGCGTCGCGGCAGCGGTCGGCGCGGACACGATGGAGCGGATCGTCGAGGCCACCCTCGACCGCACCGGAACCCCCGTCACCGTCACGGACAGCCCCGACGGCCTGATCGTCACCGGCCCGCAGGGCAAGGTCCGCGCCTGGGCCCAGCAGACCCGCGACGGCGAGGAGATCACCGGCCTGCTCCTCGAAGGAGCCCTCTACGATCCCCCGGCCCCTCGCAGACACCTCCCGGAATCCGCCGCCTGGTTGACGTACCTCCTCCTGATCACCCTCTGGAACGTCTTCACGATCTGGACAGCCGCCGACCGCGCCGCGTGGTGTGCGGGCATGGCCACCCTCGCCACCTTCTTCGTCTTCGTCGAGGGCTGCGGCGCCCCCGCGCAACAACCCCGCCTCCGCCACCGCACCGTCCGGGCGGTCGCCCTCACCTCCCTCTTCTCGGCCTACCGTCTGCCGTCCCTGCCGACCGGACACTTCACCCCGGCCCTGGGCATCGCCCTGGCGCTGCTCGCCGCAGGCGTGTACCTGGTGACCAGGGCCCGCCTCCACCACTGGCGCACCCCCGTCTGCCAGCCCCTCCTCTTCCCCCTGGAGGGCACCTGGTACGTCATCCAGGGCGGCGGCCGCCTCATCAACCACCACGTCCCGGTCCCGGAACAGCGGGCCGCCCTGGACCTGGTCGCCCTCGGCTCCCACGGCACCCGCACCCGCCCCGGCGACGACCTGGCCGCCTACGCCGCCTACGGCCGCCCCGTCCACGCCCCCTGCCAGGGCCGCGTGATCTCGGCGGCGACCGGCATCCCCGACCAGCAGCCCGGCGAGAACCGCTACCAACCGATCTACGGCAACCACGTCTTCCTCGACACGGGCCGCGAGATCGTCAAACTGGCCCATCTGCGCCCGGGTTCGGTCACGGTGAAGCCGGGTGAGTTCGTCGAGGCGGGCCAGCTCCTCGGCGAGGTGGGCAACAGCGGCAACTCGTCGGAGCCGCACCTGCACCTGCACGCCGAACGGGACGGGGTGGGGCTGGATCTGCGGTTCAGCGGGGTGAAGGGGCGGCTGTACCGAGGGCGCAGGGTCCGGGGGGACGGTGCGCAGGGGTACCCGGGGGCCTCAGCCCGCTGACCGCCGGTCCTCAGCGGCACACGCTGAGGATGAGGGCCTCCAGCTGCTCGGCGGTGTGGTCGAGGGGCTGCGTGCTGCGCTTGGCGCGGCACATGGCCACGGTTCCCTCGACGGCCGCGACGACGAGCGTGGCGAGCTGGGCCGCCTGCCCGGGCTCGGCGCCGTGTGCGCGCAGTGAGGCGGCCAGCAGGCCCTCCCCCTCGTCGAAGACCTCGGCGGCGGCCGCGACGTGCTGCACGTCGACCCCGACCCCGACCGCGAGCACCGCGCCCTCGCGGAGGCTTTCGGAGCCGCCACGGCCGAAGCCCTGACCCCCACCCCACAGGGCTTCGACATCGCGGTGGAGGCCACCGGCCGCGTCGACCAGCTCGCCCTGGCCGTCAAGTGCCTGACCCCGGAGGGGATCTGCGAGAGCGCGGGCAACCACTTCCGCCCCGGCGAGCTGCCCCTGCTCGACATGTACCTCACCGGCGTCACCCTGCGCATCGCCCGCGACACCGTACGCGCCCACATCCCCGACGCCCTCGAACTCGCAGCATCCGGCCGGGTCACCCCCGAACGGGTCGTCTCCCACGTCATCGACTGGGAGGACCTGCCCACAGCACTCCCGCACAAGCACCTCAAGCCGGTCTTCGTCCGGGACGGTACCTGAGCGGCGGTGGTCGCCCCCCCCGCTGACTCCGGCTGATCGCCCGGGCGATCACCAGCCCTGACTGTTCCCTACGTCGGCACGCATGGCCGAGCGCAGAGCGGCCAGCGCGTCGACGTAGGCACGGTGCACGCCTTGCCACTCGGCGGATCCAGGGTCGTTGCCCTCAGACACGCCCGGATTGCTGACGTTCACCTCGGCCGTGCCTATGACGTTCCGCATCCCTCTCAGCGCGCGGTACGCCGTATCGGCCGTGGTGGCAACGGGAGTCGGAGCGACAAGGGTGATCTCGTAGTTCAGGGCAAGCAGGGAGTGGCTGCGCCAGACCCCCCGAAGGTCGGCTTCGTCCACCGGAGTCGGCTGACGGATGGCGAGCAACTGCAGCTCGCTGTCCGTGTTGGTGAGCGCCTCCAGATATCGGGCGTACAGCTGCCGTCTGAGCTGGTGCAACTGGTGCCCTCGATCGCGTCTGGAGCGAACACTCTCGCCCAGCAGCGTCGAGCCGACCCCAACCAGTGCACCGATCAGCGTGCTCACGGGCGTAGTCCAGTCCATGAGCCGTAACCGTAGAACGAGCCCGCCCACCAGCACCATCGACCGGGGCGGGCGTGAGGCTCGGCGGCGGCGGTCGCGGGCTGAAAGGCCCGCCGGTCAGGCGGCCTTCTGGGGCTGGGGCGTCTTCCGCATCTTCACCCCGCCGACGATGAGCGCCAGCCCCACGGCGACGATGCCGAGGTAAGCGGTGGACGGAAGGTCGACTACGTTGTGCAGCCAGCCCCATTCCGTGCCGAAGAAGGTCTGCGAAGCGAAGCTGACAAGCCCCTGGGCTCCTACGACGTAGCCGATGCTTTCGGCGGTGTATCCGATGGTGGTTCGCACGGATCAACTCTCTCACCGCGGTGCCGCAAGATCATCCTCCACAGGGCCGAAAACGCAGTAGTCCAAAGGATGCAGTCGCGTGCGGTTCCAGTCCTCGTGTGCTTCTGCTCAATTCCGCCGCGGTTTGACCCATACCGCTTCGGCGAGAGCGCAGAGTTCACCCTCCGCCGTTGCCAGGGCCACGCCCACGGTGACCTTGCGGGCATGGCCGCCGAGCACCCAGGCCCACGAGATGTGCCGCTCGCCTGATTTCACCTCGCGCAGGAGGGTGCCGGTCAGAGCGGCCGTGACAAGGCCGGGGCCCGTCTCAGCGAGCCGCATGCCGGCCCACCCGCCAGGACAGTCGAGGGCGGACCACACGATCTCCGGCGGCAACGTGCCTGATGTTCCGGCGAGTTCGGGGTCCGGGACCCAGGCGGCGGCTACGAGGTTCCGTCCCGGAACAGGCGCCGGAAAGAGGCGGATGCCCTTGCCGACGGGCAGCGGGCTACAGCCGTAGCACTCGAACGGCTGCGGATGGGCGTCGGCTTGAGCGAGGTACGCCTCGCTGGCCTCCTGGGCCTGTGCCCAGGCCGGCATCTCGGGCGCATCGAGCCGCATCTCGCTGGGGGTGACCGTGACCATGTCCTCGAGTCGCACGGGCACTCCCACGGGCACGGCCGCCCGGAAGTCGACGCGTACCGTCTCGGCGTCACTGCGGGCGGCCACAAGGCCGGCAACGTACCCACCGAACGCGACGTTCGGGTAGCCGGTTATGTGCGGTGGAATCGTGTCGGTCCGCGTCACGCGGCGCTGCCCTCCGTGTGGACGGCGAAGACGGTCCTCGCGTGGCCATGGACGGAACAACGGTGGCCAGTGGGGCCCTTGGCACCACGGATTCGGACGCTCATGGCTCCTCTGTCGCCTTTCTGCCGGCCGGGCGGACACGCACCGCCGGGGCCATCGGGGGACATTTGTCCCAGCTTACGCGGCCCAAATAGAACGAAGGGCCCGTAACCCTCTGACCCCGGACGCATGCTCGTCGCCCCTAGTCGACGTCCACCGGACCGTCGTCCGACTTCTTCTCCTTGCTGGTGGGGAGCTGGAGCAGGCCGTTGCCCTTGCTCTCCTCGGGGCGTTGGCCGTTGGAGTCCTGGCCGCTCAGGTTCTGCCGGACCGAGTCGAGGATCGTCAGGCCCTGGGACACCAGGCCGGCGGCGATCTCGCCGAGGCCGTCCGCGCCGTTGAGGACGTTGACGTTGGCGCCGGCGAGACCGCCGGCGGCTTCCTTGACGATCTGCGGGAGCTGGTCGATCAGCATCCGGTCGAGCGCGACCCGGTCGTACGAGGCCGCCGCCTCTGCCTGGATCTTCATCCGCTGCGCCTCGGCGGCCGCGAGGATCCTGACCCGCTCGGCCTCGGCCTCGGCGGGCTTCACGACCTCGGCCACCAGTTGCTGTTGGCGCAGTTTGGCCTGGCGCTGGGCCAGTTCCGTCTGGGCTGCGAGCACCTCCTGCTGGGCGTGTGCCTGCGCCAGCGGTCCGGCCTGCGCGGCCTGCGCCTGTGCGCGGTCCACCTCGGCCGAGTACTCCGCCTTGACGATGGCGGTCTGCCGGGCGTACTCGGCCTGGTTGCGGGCCGCCGCCTGCTCCGCCTCGGCCGCGGCCTGGGTGGCCTGCGCCTGGGCGATCTGTGCCTGCCGCTGGATGGCCGCCTTGTGCGGCGCGGACATCGCGTCGATGTAGCCGGTGTCGCCGTCGTCGATCGACTGGATCTGCAGCGAGTCCACGATCAGACCGATCTTCGCCATTTCGGTCTTGGAGGTGTCCAGGACCTCCGCGGCCAGCTTCTGCCGCTCGGTGACGATCTCCTCGACCGTCATCGAGCCGATGATGGCCCGCAGGTGGCCGGCGAAGATCCGGCCGGTGAGCACCGACATCTGCTCCTGGTCGGAGAGGAAACGCTGGCCGGCGTTGATGATGCTCTCGTGGTCGTTGCCGACCTTGAAGGCGATGACCGCGCGGACGTGCAGGGCGATGCCCTGCTTGGTCACACAGGTCTCGGTGACCTCGGCCTCGCA
This sequence comes from Streptomyces cellostaticus, assembly GCF_001513965.1. Classification (GTDB taxonomy): domain Bacteria; phylum Actinomycetota; class Actinomycetes; order Streptomycetales; family Streptomycetaceae; genus Streptomyces; species Streptomyces cellostaticus. The sequence goes on from NZ_KQ948025.1 coordinate 16,634, forward strand.
CATCGACAGCGTGAGGAAACGGGTCTTACGGAAGATCGGGAACACGAACTTGCCGTGCCCCGTCACCACTCGGAAAGGCGCGCCCCCCAGTCCCCGCCGGCCCCCCGAGATCAACATCGCCTCGTCGGGAGCGGGAACGCGGTATCCGAACATGCTTGTACTCCTCAGCCGGCGTCGGCGGTATCGCCGCCGAGCGCGTCCAATGGATCCACCCACTCGATGACGCCGACCTCCCGGCATCCACGTGATTCGATCACGAGCACCGTGGCGCCCATGGGCAGGGGATCCTCCGACCAGGCGAGGAACGTCTCGGAACCGCCTCTGACCCGCACCAGGACTTCGCCGGGGCCCGCGGATCCGCGCGTTCCGATGAGTACCTTCCCCGTACAGCCGATCACGGCCTCGTCCTGCGGCATCACCGGCCGTCCTCCTACTCCTGACCCCAGGATTCCGACGATAGACCCAGTCCGGCCGGGACCCAACGGCTGGGGAGCCAACGGGCAGCAGGACTCGGCCTGCGCCGCGCGTACAGGAGAAATTTCGGAGCCTTACGCCCCCGCCCGCTCACGCAAACGACCCCGGACGAGAAGTCCGAGGCCGGTCAAGACCCGCCCCTGGGGAGAAACCCCAGGTCAGAGAGGTAACGCGTGGTGCCCCCGGCAGGATGCGAACCTGCGACACCCGCTTTGGGAGTGGGATCGAATCCTTGCCGGGGGGTGCCTGGCGCTGCCGTGCGGTGCTGTTTCCCCTGGTCAGAACCGCACGGCGAGCCACTTGATCCGGCTCATGCCGCCCTGCATCGGGCTGTCCGCTCACGCATCGCTCACGCGCTGTCGGCTGCTGAGCAGCGCGTGGGTCAGATCTGGCCGAGGTCGATCTCCACCGGGAAGGGAGCCGCTGCCTTGAGGACGCCGGTGAACACGTCTCCCTCCCGGTAGGTTTTCGTCGCGGGGTCGAGAACGTAGGTGTACACAAGAGGAACGCCTGTCGCGGCCTGCTCGATCCTCCAGTAGAAGCCGATGCCTGCCTCGGCGTACTGGTCGACCTTCACGATCCGGTCGGTGGTCTCCGAGCCCGGCGACACCACCTCCGCGACCAGCAGCACGTGCTCAGGGCGGGTGGGGGTGATGTCGATCGTGTCTGCGCGGTACACGACGACGTCCGGGCGGCGATTGGTGAGCGGGACGTCCTGAAGCCGGACGTCGAAGTCCGTGTCGGCGTTCCACTCCGGGCCCGCGGCGGCATCCAGGGCGTTCGCCAGAATCCGGGCCAGCCGGTGGTGCCGCTTGGACGCACTCGGACTCACGACGACCATCCCGTCCACGACCTCGATGCCGGCGCACTGCTCCTCGGACCAGGACTCGTACTCCTCGGCAGTGATCTGCTCATGCATCCACGCCGGGGCTACCATCTCGGCCGTCATGAAGCACCTCCCGGACACTGAGCTGCGGGCCCGATCCCGCTGGATTCAGCGTAGTGTCTGCCACCCGTCCGGCATGCTGATCTCGCTCGCGCCCGCTCCCCGTCGGCCGGCATCCGACCGGCGAGCCCCCGACAGCCAGGAACCGGCGCGGTGGACTTGTCACCAGGAGATCGGAACAAACCAGCGGCGCCACTGACCTGGTGGCCACACCGGTGAGCGCCGCACCACCCGGCGACGTGAACTGTCGCGGAACCCTGGGCCGCAGGACGCACCGAACGAACGGTGCTGATCCGTTGGGAGACGCTCGGGAGATCAACTCCCCGTCCGCTCACGCAAACGGCCCCGGGCGAGGAGTCCGAGACCGAACAGATCGCTTCCCTGGGGAACAAACCCCAGGTCAGCGGCGTAATGCGTGGTGCCCCCGGCAGGATTCGAACCTGCGACACCCGCTTCAGGAGTTTCCCCTGGTCGGGGCTGTGACCTGTGGAGACGTCGGCGATAGGGCGTCTGGCCTGGGAAAACATGCCTCCATGGTTCTCACGTGTTCACGGGGTTTCCCGGCCTTATGTGTGCTGAATCCGTTCCGCGAGGGTCTGCCGCGATGGCGCGCGACCGCGACCGGCGTTGTGACGGGCACGGAGCAATGGGGTGGCGCCCGACCGTCCGTGACCCAGCTGCGCAGCCTGCTGGTCCGCCTGGCCGTCGACCTTCCGTCAACCCCGGACCTCGTCAACGCGATCCTGCTGCACGGCGCGACCGCCTGACCACAGTTCGGAACGGCCTGGTCCCCGACCATGGCCGACTGGTCACGTGAGTTCGGCAGTGCTCGCGTCTCCTGCTCTACGACCCGCCGGGCTGCAGCGGTGGCGATCGGCCCGTCGAGGTCGCGCCGTAAGTCGCGCCGGGTTTCTGATTCATGGGAGGCGTGGGTGGGGGACATGGTCCTCGGTGACCGCTACGAGCTGGTCGAGAAGCTTGGTCAAGGTGGCATGGGAACGGTCCATCGCGGGGTGGCTCGTCGGCTGCGCCGCACTGTCGCGGTGAAACCGCTCTCCTCGGTGCTGGCCCGTGATCCGCAGTCGCGAGCCCGTTTCAGGCGTGTCGAGTAGTCCGTTCTCGCCGTGTGCGCGCCAGCGGGCGTACCACTTGGCCAGGCAGCGGCTGGAGATCCTGGCTTCCGCAGCCACGTGCGCGATCGGACGTCCGGCTTCGATCCGCAGACACAAGCGCACACGTCCTTCGAGGGTCAGCGGTGCGTTCCGATGTCACCTGCCGGTGGCGCTCCTGGACTCGGCGGCCGCGTTCACCGGGAGCCCCGGGATCTCAGGGCTCCCGCCTGGGCGCTGTGCGTGGCGTCAGCGTGCGAACTTTTCGATGGCCGCTGGGGTGACGGGGGTGAAGAAGTTGACGAGGTTGCCGTCGGGGTCGCGGAACAGCAGCGACCGGTTGCCCCAGGGCATCGTGGTGGGCTCGGTGACGAAGTCGGTGACGAAGCCGGTCAGGTTCTGGTGAACGCGGTCCACGTCGTCGACGAGGAACTCGGTGATCACGCTGTGGTTGTCTGCCGGGCGGGCAGAGCCCGGGGCGAACAGCGGGACGGTGCGGGTGCCGGCGATCGCGAGGGTGGCGCCCGCGGTCTTGAGTTCGGCGAAGTCCTCGGTGGCCCACGTCGCCGGCACCTCGGTGGCTCGCTCGTAGAACTCGAAGCCACGGAGCGTCACGGAGTCCACGTAGGTTTCCGAAGCTCGATCGTCGGTTACCGAAAAGTCATATTCGGTGCGGTACGGCTCCGTCCTGCCAGCGGTAGAGGTCGCGCAGCAGGGAAATCTCAGCGCCGTGATGGATCAGCTCCCTATTGACGTGCAGGACCCTGTTCTCCATGGGAAACCGCTCGGGACCCACCGTGGGCGGATTCTCCAGGTCAGCGTCCGAGAGCGCGCGGACCCCCTCGTTCCATCTCCCGTACATCTCATCGAGCTGTTTCAGCGCCTCGTCAGCGGTCCCCGCGTAGGCGAATGTCTGGGAGTCGACGTCCTGGCCGCCGAAGTACCATCCGACCCGATAGCCCAGGCACGAGACGATGATGTGTGCCAGCCGCCAGGCAATCGTGGTCACCGGCGCCGGCACCGGGCCAGGGGACGCGAAGTCCATCGTCCACTCCCCCGAACCTTTCGACATCGGTGCGGCCGACGTGCCACGCGGGCGGACGCTCCAGCAGCCGCGCACCGGCTCCCAGAAGTACTCCTCATCGGTAAGACCGTCCAGCCGTGGCCGCAGATTCGTGCGCCAGTGCCAGTCCAGCTGCTCCGCGAGCCGCTCGCTTCTCGTCATTTCCGCACACTACATACAACGGAGACCTGGCTGCGCTCTATCCGCTGAGCTACAAGCATTCAGGTTGTAGCCCACGAAGGGGATTTGAGGAAAATCGGGAATCCAAGCGATCACGACACAGACTCCCGCACCCCCCACCACCCCCAGCTCCCATCCCGTCCGCCGTCGACCCACACACCGTGGAGCGGGCGTGGTTCATGGCGTCCAGGTGGAGCGCGCCACTGTACGAACGACCTGGACGCCATGGGCCGCGTCTGCTCGGCTCTGCCTGGGTCGATGGTGGACTGGGAGCCTCCAACGCTCGCCACGATGTGCCCGCAGTCGGGAACGGCGCCCCTTCCATCCCGGTGCCGGCCGATCCCCCGCGACGTGGCGCAGCACCTCGACGCCTACGCGGGTTCTGGCCGTGACGGTCACGTCTTCCTTGGCCCGAAGGGCGGTCGACTGCGGAGGAGTAACTTCCGGGACGACTGGATCAAGGCCAGGACCAAGGCAGGCATCACGGCAGACGTTCACTTCCACGATCTTCGACACACGGGCAACACTCTCGCCGCTTCCGGCGCGAGTCTGCGTGAGCTGATGACCAGGATGGGCCACAGCACGCCTCGCGCGGCGCTGATCTATCAGCACATGGTCAACGGCCGTGACCGGGAGATCGCCGATCGGCTCGGTTCGATGATCCGCATGGAGCGGGGTGATACGGACTCCTAGCGGACCTTGTGGCACGGGTGTGGCACGGCGGTGATTACAGCAAAGGGCCAGTTCGAGAGGATCAAGCCTCTGAACTGGCCCTTAGTCGTGTGCCCCCGGCAGGATTCGAACCTGCGACACCCGCTTTAGGAGAGCGGTGCTCTATCCCCTGAGCTACGAAGGCCTGGCACTCGGTCCACAGGGTACCGGATCAGGGCCCGGGCGCGTGAAAGTCAGGTGATGCCGGTCAGGGGCGGGTGGCTTCAGGGGGGTGGCGTACTCGCCGGGCGGCTGGTGTCAATGAGGCGGGTGAGGGAGGGAGTTGGGGTAGGTCAGGTCAGGGGGACGCGGGTGAAGCGGGATGCCGTGTGGAGGTCTGTCTGGATGCAGTCGGCGGTGGTGTGCAGGGCGGGGAGGACGTCGTGGACGCAGTCCTCCAGGGTGCGGCGGGCCGGGTGGGTGGACACGTTCAGCGCGGCGATCGCCCGGCCCGTTCGGTCCCGTACCGGTACGGCGATCGATCGCAGCCCTGACTCCAGCTCCTGGTCGACCAGGGCGTAGCCCTGCGCGCGGACCTCGGTGAGGGCGGGTGACAGGGGGGCGCCGGCGTCCGCGAGGAGGACGCGGCCCAGGGACGTCGAGGCCGCGGGCAGCCGTGCGCCCACCGCGATGTCCACGGTCAGGACGCGGCTCGCCTCCGCCCCGGCCGTGTACTGGATCTCCGCGTCCGTGGACGTTCCCGTGCCCGGCGCCAGGATCGCCAGTACCGTCGGCTCGTGCAGCCGGTCGGCGAGGGCCCGGAGGTGGGGCTCGGCGAGGCGCGGCAGCGTGGTGCGGGACAGCGGGGGGAAGCCCAGGTCCAGGACGCGGGGGGTCAGGGTGAAGGTGCGGCGGTCGGTGGCCGTGGCCACCAGGCCCAGGTACTCGTACGTGATCAGCGCCCGGCGGGCCGTCGCGCGGGCCAGGCCGGTCGCCCGGGCCACCTCGGCCAGGGTCAGCGCCGAGCGGCCGTCGCCGAACGCGGTCAGCACGGTCAGGCCCCGGGCCAGGGACTCGACGAACTCCCGGCCGAGCTCGTGCTTGGACGCCGTCGTCCAGGTCGCCAGGCCCGAGGGCGGCGGACCGGGTTGCGGCGGCGCCGCCTCGCGCAGGTCGGCCTCCATCGCCGCCACGGCCGTCAGCAGCCGGGGGAGGAGGGTGGTGCGCAGGTTGGCCGCCGAGTGGCGGCTGGTGTGGCTCACCACGCTCGCCACGCAGGCCGGGCGGCCGGTGCCCGGTTTCCGTACCGGTACGGAAACCGCGACCAGCCCCGGTTCGATCAGCTGGTCGTCCAGCGCCCAGCCGTCCCGGCGGGCCTGTTCCGCACGCTCCTCGAAGTCGTCCGCGGGGGACAGGGGGCGGAGCGGTACGGCGGGGAAGGTGGTGTCCTCGGGGTCCTCGGCCCGCCGGGACCGCCACTGCTGCCAGTCGGTCCCGGTCCACCCGGCTGCGAACAGCGGGCCGGGGGCGGTGCGTTCGGCCGGGAGCAGGTCGCCGATGCGGAAACTCACGGACATCGCGCGGCGGCGGGTGGCCTGGTGGATGAAGCGGATGCCGTCCAGGTCGGCGACCGCGAGGGATACGGATTCGTCCAGTTCGTCGGCGAGCGCGTCGGCGCGGGCGTCGAGCAGCGCGGGCAGGCGCAGGGCGGCCAGATAGGCGTTGCCCAGCTCCATCACGCGGGGGGTGAGGACGACGTCCCGGCCGTCGAGACGGACGTACCCCATGCGGGCGAGGGTCGCGGTGATCCGGTCGACCGTGGAGCGGGCGAGTCCGGTGGCCCGCTCCAGCGCGCTCGGGCTCAGCGTTCCGCCCGCCTCGGTCAGCCGTCGCAGCACGGCGATCCCGCGGATCAGCGGCGCGACCGCCTCGGCCGGCGGCCCTGCGGCCACGTCGTGCGGTGCGGTGTTCGCGGGCATCGGCTCTCCGGTACGGCGTTCGGGCACGCCTACGGTAAACCCGGCCGTCCCGGCCTTCGGCCACCCCTCCCGCCCGGCGATGGATCTTGGCCCTGCCTTCGCCGTCTCGTCGGCGCCTTGTCTTCAGCCGTCCTGGCCGAGCAGAACGACGAATGGACCGAGGCCCGCCGTTACATGGGGCTCGACCTGCTGGCCAAAGCCCGCCTCCACCCGATCGAGTCAGAAACCGACGGGATCGCCCTGCCCACCGAACTCACCGCATAGCCTCAAAACGAGATCACCGAGTGGCCGTCGATACACCACTCCAGCGGACGTGACCCCTGGCCCGCCCTCCCCCACCTGCCTTACGGGCGCGGGGGCACCCCCGTCGCCCCCGCTCACCTGTGCCGATGAGGCACCGTTGCCTGGAGTCGGCCCGATCCGCCGGACGGGCCCTAGCGTCGCGTCCGCGTCACCCGCACCTTGTACTCCCCGGACCGGCCTGCCCCCAGCACCTCGATCGTGATCCCGTGGTGCGGATCCTTGAAGCTTTCGCCGGGGGAGAAGGGGGCGTCGGAGAGTTCCGTGTGGATGTTGGGGCTGTGGGTGCAGCCGCCGCTGCCCCGGTGGGCGTCGTAGACGGTGACCGGGCCGCGTCCGGTGTCCACCGTGGCGTCGACCTTGTAGATGAGGATGCCCGGCTTGCACACGGACTCGTCGTTGCCCCCCTGGGTACGCAGCTCCAGCGCGTACGAGCTCCGCCGGTCGACCGGTACGAGCACCAGCTTCCCGCCGCCCTTCTTGTACAGCGGCGTCAGCGTGTACACGGCGACGCCCTCGGCCGCCGCGCAGCCGACCTGGGTGCCGTTCAGCCAGCCCAGCTTCCACTTGTGCCAGCCGAGCAGGTCGTTGTCGGCCCCCCAGTCCTCGCTCATGATGTCCCAGTGCCCGACCGCGCTCCCGCCCTCCTGGGTGTACAGGTCGGGCAGTCCGAAGGTGTGGCCGTTCTCGTGCGGCAGCACCCGGTAGCCGGTGCGGGCGTAGGAGCCGGAGCCGTCGTCCTGGCGGGAGTAGACGAAGGACGCGTTGGCGACGGGGACGCCGTCGGCGACCGGGGCGTCGGAGTTGCCGGCGAACGTCACGGACAGCACCGTGTCCAGGGCGGAAGGGCCGGCGTTCGGGGTGATCAGCACGTTCAGCAGGTCGTACGCGTGGAAGTCCACGTCGGGATCGGCGGTGGCCACGATGTCCTGCACCAGCTGCCGGTAGCCGGGGTCGAAGGGTGCGCCGCGCTCTATGCCGTACGCCTTGAACGGTTTCGGCATGCGCAGCCAGGTGGTGACGGGGGTTTCGGGGCGGTAGTCGAGACGGCCGTACGACGCCCTGCGGAACCACTCCCGGGTCTGCGGGAAGAACTCGTGGAAGCGGTCGAGCGCGCTGCCCTGTCCGGGTGCGTCGGAGAAGTCGACCATCAGGGTCAGGGCGTGGACCGTGCCGGTGGAGCGGGAGTATCCGGCCGGTGTGGGGACGCCTTCCGTCATCTGTACGTCCAGGCCGCCGCGGATCATGCACGGCGAGAGAGCGGAGGAGGGGGCCAGGCCTATGGGCCCGGCGGTGGTGGGCGCCGTCAGATGTCCGGTCCCGGCCGAGGTGCTGACCGCGAGGGTCAGGACGGTCACCGCGCCGAGGGCGGCCACACGGCGCGGGCGTATGGGGCGCGGGCGTATGCGGCACGAGCGGGTACGGCGCGGGCGTATGCGGCGGCGGGGCTGCTGCGGCTGCATGCATGGACCTTCCGCTCCACGGCAGCCGCCCGGTCTCCGGCTGCACCCTTGCGATCACCCTGTGTCGGCAGGGCCAAGGGCGCGCGCTGGAGGAGACCGATCGTGGGAATCCCGCGCGGGCAGGTGTGAAACACCCCGCGGGCGCGTGTGGTTCAGGTCACAGGGATTCTTTCCGGCTGCGGGAAATATCCGGGGAACGTCTCCCCGTTTAGACCTGTGTCCGAGCGAAACGGGGACTGCTTCCCCGGATCGCGGCTCAATGACCCGATGGACCCGAGGAGTGCGCCGTGCAGACCGCAACGCCCCTGGGCAGGGTGACCCGGCCCCGCGCCGACGCCCTGCGCAACCGGGAGCGGATCGTCACCGCCGCCCGGGAGATGTTCGTCGAACACGGCCCCGATGTGCCGCTCGACGAGATCGCCCGCCGGGCCGGCGTCGGCAACGCCACGGTGTACCGCAACTTCCCCGACCGTGACGCCCTCGTCCGCGAGGTCGTCTGCTCCGTGATGGACCGTACGGCCGCGGCGGCCGAGCAGGCCCTCGCGGAGACCGGCGACGCCTTCGCCGCCCTGGAGCGCTTCGTGCACACCGCCGCCGACGAGCGGATCAGTGCGCTGTGCCCGATGGTCTCCAGCACCTTCGACCAGAACCACCCCGACCTGGTAGCGGCTCGGGAACGGATCGAGCAGCTCGTCGAAGAGGTCATGGGCCGCGCCAAGGCGGCAGGGCAGCTGCGCGCCGACGTGGGAGTCGGCGACCTGCTGATCGTCGTGGCCCAGCTCAGCAGGCCCCCGGCCGGTACGGACTGCCTGATCAGTGACCGCTTCGTCCACCGCCATCTCCAGCTCTTCCTGGACGGACTGCGGGCCCCGGCCCGCTCCGCCCTGCCCGGCACGGCCATCAGCATCAAGGAGCTGCGTCAGTCCTGACCGCTTTCCCGACCACGTCCGCCATCGATGCCGTGACCGTGACCGCGACCGTTTAGTTCCGCCCGGCGCACCGGTCCAACGACCTGCACGACACGCCTTTCTTCCGTCACGAAGTCCCGAAGTCCCGAAGTGGGTGCCCCCATGTCCGAAACAGCCCTCAAGGCTCCCGGCGCCGCCGCACCGAGCGGTGACGCCAACCGCTGGAAAGCGCTCGTCTTCATCGCGCTCGCCCAGCTGATGGTCGTCCTCGACGCCACCATCGTGAACATCGCCCTGCCCTCCGCCCAGCACGACCTCGGCATATCCGACGGCAACCGGCAGTGGGTCGTCACGGCCTACGCCCTCGCCTTCGGCGGTCTGCTGCTGTTCGGCGGCCGGATCGCCGACCTGTGGGGCCGCAAGCGCGCCTTCGTCATCGGCCTGACCGGCTTCGCCGCGGCCTCCGCGCTCGGCGGCGCCGCCACCACCGGCGCCATGATGTTCGGCGCCCGCGCGCTCCAGGGCGCCTTCGGTGCCCTGCTCGCCCCGGCCGCGCTCTCCCTGCTCGCCGTGATGTTCACGGACGCCAAGGAGCGCGCCAAGGCGTTCGGCATCTACGGCGCGATCGCCGGCGGCGGCGGTGCCGTCGGCTTCATCCTCGGCGGTGTGCTGACCCAGTACCTGGACTGGCGCTGGACGTTCTTCGTGAACATCCCGTTCGCCGTCGTCGCCGCGGCCGGCGCCTACTTCGTCATCCGTGAGCCGGCGGGCGGCCGCAACCGCTCCCCGCTCGACATCCCGGGCGTCGTCCTGTCCACCCTCGGTCTGGTCTCGCTCGTCTACGGCTTCACCCGCGCCGAGTCCGACGGCTGGGGCGACCCTCTGACCGTGGGTCTGTTCGTCGCGTCGGCCGTCCTGCTGCTGGCCTTCGTCGTCACCGAGGCCAAGGTCAAGGCGCCGCTGCTGCCCCTGCGCGTGGTCACCGACCGCAACCGCGGCGGCATCTACCTCTCGCTCGGCATCGCGATCATCGCGATGTTCGGCACCTTCCTCTTCCTGACCTACTACCTCCAGGTCGTGAAGGGCTTCTCGCCGATCAGGACCGGCTTCGCGTTCCTGCCGATGATCGTCGGCATGATGGTCGGCTCGACCCAGATCGGCGCCCGCCTGATGACCCGCGTCCCGGCCCGGCTGCTGATGGGCCCCGGGTTCCTGGTCGCCGCGTCCGGCATGTTCCTGCTGACGCAGCTGGAGCTCGGGTCGTCGTACGCCGCGACCGTCCTGCCGGCGATGCTGCTGCTCGGCCTCGGGATGGGTACGGCATTCATGCCGGCCATGTCCCTGGCCACCCTGGGTGTCGAGCCCCGGGACGCCGGTGTCGCCTCCGCGATGGTCAACACCTCGCAGCAGGTGGGCGGCGCGATCGGCACCGCCCTGCTGAACACGATCGCCGCCTCCGCGCAGACCGCGTACGTCAGCGGCCACATCGCCGCGGCCACCACCAAGCCGCAGAAGCAGCTGGTCCACCTGCAGGCCATGGTGCACGGCTACACCAACGCCATCTGGTTCGCCGTCGGCATGCTGGTGCTCGCCGCGGTGATCGTCGTGGCCCTCGTCAACGCCGGCGGCTCGGGCACCGCCCCGGTGGCCTCCGGCGAGGGCGTGGAGGACGAGGTGCCGGTGCCGGTGGTGGCCCACTGAGCATCCGTACGGTGACTTAGCGGAGCCAGGGCAGGTCCGCACCCGCTTCGTTGGGCTGAAGGCCCTCGGCGACGATCTCCATGATCTCGCCGAGGGTCTTCTGCTGTTCCGGGGTCAGCCGCTCGAACATCGCCTGCCGTACGGCGGTCACATGGCCGGGCGCGGTGCGCTGCAGCACCTCGGCGCCCGCGTCGGTGAGCACCGCGAACTGGCCGCGCTTGTCGGAGGGGCAGTCCTCGCGGCGGACCCAGCCGTTCTTCTCCAGGCGGGCGATCGCGTGCGACAGCCGGGAGCGGGTGATCTTCGACTTCATCGCCAGCTCCGTCATCCGCAGCCGGCGGCGCGGCGCCTCGGCGAGGCCGACGAGCAGTCCGTAGTAGATGTGCGGCATGCCCGCGTCGCGCTGCAGCTGCCGGTCGAGGTGGTCCTCCAGCAGGGTGGTGGCGTGCAGATAGGCGCGCCAGACGCGCTGCTCCTCGTCGGTGAGCCAGCGGTGCCGGTCGGCGGAGTCCGTTGCCGTGTTCATGCGTCCCACTGTACGGGCCATCTCCTTGAAACTTGAACAAGTCGGGCGTACGCTGTTGCCGTAAAGCTTGAGAGTTAAAGCATCCGGCTCAAGACCTCAAGACCTCAAGACCTCAGACCTCAAGACAAAGACATCTGAGTCGAAGCATCCGAAACATTGGGAGCCGCCGCCATGTCCGCCGCCACCCAGGAGCGCATGCCCGCCCTCTATCTCAGTCATGGCGCCCCGCCGCTCGCCGACGACCCGGTCTGGCCCGGCCAGCTCGCCGCCTGGTCCGCCGACCTGCCGCGCCCCAAGGCGATCCTGATGGTCTCCGCCCACTGGGAGGAGGCGCCCCTCGCCCTCGGCGCCACCCGGACCATCCCCCTCGTCTACGACTTCTGGGGCTTCCCGGAGCACTACTACCAGGTCCGGTACGCCGCCCCCGGCGCGCCCGGGGTCGCCGAATCCGTCCGCAAGCTGCTGCGCGCCCCCGGCATCCCCGTCCAGGACATCCCCGACCGCGGCCTCGACCACGGCGCCTACGTCCCCCTGGTCGAGATGTTCCCGGCCGCTGACGTTCCTGTCCTGCAGATCTCCCTGCCCACCCTCGATCCCCGGCGTCTGATGGACATCGGCCGCAAGCTCGCCCCGCTGCGCGACGAGGGCGTGCTGATCGTCGGCTCCGGCTTCTTCACGCACAACCTGGCCGCACTGCGGTACGCGGGCAGGGGCGTGCCGAGCTGGTCCTCCGAGTTCGACGACTGGGGCCGGCACGCCCTGGAGGCCCGTGACTGGGACGCCCTGCTGGACTTCCTCCACAAGGCCCCGGCCGGCCGCTACGCCCACCCGCGCACCGAGCACTTCGCCCCGCTCTTCGTCACCATGGGCGCGGCCGAGGCGAGCGGCGAGCTGGATGCGCAGAAGTCGGTGATCGACGGGTTCTGGATGGGAATGGCGAAGCGGTCGGTGCAGTTCGGCTGACCTACAGATCCTTCTCGTACCAGGACACGTCCCAGTAGCGGCCGAACTTGCGTCCGACTTCCCGGTAGGTGCCGACGCACCGGAAGCCGAAGCGGGCATGCAGCCGCCCGGAGGCCTGGTTCGGCTGGGCGATGCCGGCGTAGGCGCGGTGTACGTCCTCGTCGGCCAGGGCCTTGAAGAGGGCGTCGTAGAGCAGGGTGCCGATCCCGCGGCGGCCGGCGTCCGGGGCGACGTACACCGTTGTCTCCACGGATGTCACGTATGCGGACTTCGGCCGGTAAGGGCTGGATGTGGTGTACCCCAGAATCTGCTGAGAGTCCTCTTCCGTGGCAACCATCAGGCGGTATGGGCCGTCTTCCGGGTGGGAGAGCAGCCAAGGGCGGCGCTCTTCCGGAGTGAAGACCGCCGTATCGAATGTGATGGCCGTCTCGCGTACGTAGTGGTTGTAGAGGGCTGTGAGGGCGTCGAGATCCTTCTCGACTCCGGGCCTGACCTGCACTTCTGTGCGTCCGGACGACATCGCGCCTCCCCGTGTGGCGGACAGGGTACTGCATGATCAGAAAAATAGGGGGGCGGGTTGGGAATTCTGTCCGGATTCCAGTCGTTGTTTCCCACGGATGCAGGGCACTCCAGGAGAGTCCCAGAGACAGCCCCCGGAGTGCCGAGCGTTCGTTAGGACCACCCGCCAGCCCATCACGCAAGGGAGCACGCATGGCAACCCGTGCCGTCGCCCGTCGTCAGTCCGCCACCGGCGAGACGGGCGACTCGGCAAGCAGTGTTCGCGCCCATGGCGGCGAGATCGCCGACCGCGACCTGGTCGGCATGTACCTCGACGAGATCGCGCGCACGCCGCTGCTCGACGCCGCCAAGGAGGTCGAGCTGTCCCAGACCATCGAGGCGGGCGTGTTCGCGCGGCAGGTCCTCGACGGATACGAGGAGACCGAGGCGGACGCCACCCGCGAGGAGCTGGAGGCCCTGGTCGCCGAGAGCGAGCGGGCCAAGGACGTCTTCATCCGCTCCAACCTCCGCCTGGTCGTGGCGGTGGCCCGGCGCTATCCGCGCAGCGGCCTGCCGCTCCTCGACCTGGTCCAGGAGGGCAACGCCGGTCTGGTGCGCGCCGTGGAGAAGTTCGACTACCGCAAGGGCTTCAAGTTCTCCACGTACGCCACCTGGTGGATCCGTCAGGCCATCACCCGCTCCATCGCCGACCAGTCCCGCACGATCAGGCTCCCCGTCCACCTGGTGGAGGAGCTGGGCCGCATCCGGCGCGTCCAGCGCGAGTTCAACCGCGAGCACGGCCGCGAGCCGGAGCCCGCGGAGATCGCCGCCGAGCTGGACTCGACTCCGGAGCGCGTGACCGACGTGCTCGACTGGTCCCGCGATCCGGTCTCGCTCAACATGGCGGTGGACGACGATGGCGACACGCAGTTCGGTGACCTCCTGGAGGACACCTCCGCGGTCTCCCCCGAGCAGTCGGTGCTCACCCTCCTGCGCAGCGAGGAACTGGACGGCCTGATCGGCCGCCTGGACCAGCGCACGGCCTCCATCATCAAGATGCGGTACGGCATCGAGGACGGCCGTGAGCGCACCCTGACCGAGGTCGGCAAGGAGCACGGACTGACCCGCGAGCGCATCCGCCAGATCGAGAAGCACGCCCTGCTCGAACTGAAGAAGCTGGCCCGCGACACCGGCTTCGACGCCGCGGCGTAACCCGGCGTACGACCGCTTCGACCGCGTACGCCCGGTGGCCGAAGACGGCGCAAACATGGCGCGCTACCGTCGCTTCAACTCCGGGGCCCGAGGGAACAACCCTTCAGGGCCCAGGAGTTGGGCCCCGGACCGCACTCCCACTCCCCCCACACGCACCACCGGCACGACGTCACCCCGTATGAGCCACGTCCCGACGCAATCCCCCCCCGGCGCCGGGACCTTCCCAGGGCCGGGCTTCGGCGCCTACCCCCCCCAGGCGCCGGAGCCCGGCCTTTTCCTTGCCGCTGGGGTACTGCGGGGCGGATGTCCGAGAGGCGTGAGTGTCCGCGGAGACGGCGCAGAGGGCGGACATGCTGGAAGGGCGGGCCACCCCGTACCTGAACCCCGGGGTGGCCCGCCGGATGGCAGATTCTGCCACATCGGCATAGCCTGCCGAGGTGAGCACCCCCAGCACCACCGGCACCACCGCCCACCAGCACGTTTCGGCCTCCGCCCCGGCGTCCCTCACGGAACGCCGCAAGGCGGAGACCCGCATGGAGATCGCCCGCGCGGCGGCCGCCCTGTTCGTCCGCCAGGGCCTGCGCGCCACCCGCGCCGAGGACATCGCGCAGGCGGCGGGCATCGCGCCGCGCACCTTCTACCGTTACTTCGCCTCCAAGGAGGAGGCGGTGTCCCCGCTCTACGCGGCAGGCGCCGAGCGCTGGACCCAAGCGGTGCGCGAGGCCCCGCCCGCCCTCACCGTCCCCGAGGCCCTGCGGCACGCGGTCGGCCACACCCTCACCCCCGGCATCGGCGTCTCGGCGGCGTCCTGGGAGTGGGTCCGCACCCTCATCCGCCTGGCCGACGCAAGCCCGGCACTACGGAAGGTCTGGGCAGAGGTCTGCCAGGCCTCGGAGGGCACGCTCGCGGAAATCCTCGCTGAGCGACTGGCGTCGGCGGGGGAGGAGGCGGCGGACAACGCTGCCGCCCCGGCACCGGTCACCCCGCGTCTGCGCTTCGCGGCAGCAGTGGCCGGCGCGGCGATCCGTGTGGCCGTCGAGTCCTGGGCGACCACCACAGCCCCACCCACGGGTCCCACCGGTCCGGCGGCCCTGGCCCTGCAAAACCTCGAGGCTCTGGACGACTTCGGATGGGGCGCCTAGCTTCGGCCGCGGGTGAGTGGGGGCTGATCGCGCCCACGCGGCGGAGCCGCAAATCGATACAGCCCCGCGCCCCTTGGGGGCGCGCGTAGCTGCGGGCAGTCGTGCCTCCCCTCAGTGCCTTAAGGGCCTGGGGGACCCCCGGGGCGGCACGGGTGGGCGCAGCGGCACCCCGTCAGCGCGGGCGAGCGACACCCACCCCCGCCCCGCGCCAACTCCGTGCGCCTGAAACCCGCCTAGCCTCCCGCCGCCCCCGCCCGACTCAGCCGTCCCCCCAACTCCCGTACGCACTCCACCAGTTCACCCGGACCCCGCACCGCGAACTCACACCCCACCATCACCAACCGCACCGCCAGCCACTCCACGGGATCCCCGCTGCTCCCCCGCAGCACGCACCCGCCGTCGGCCTCCGCCTCCGGCGTCCCGATCCACTCCGGCACCCGCGAAGCAACCACCTCCACCGGCCCGGCGAACCACACCTCGAACTCGTACGTTTCCTGCCGCCGCCGAATCGACCGCCGCAGATACTCCGCCGCGCTCCCCGCCGGCAACTCCCGCGGAGCGAACCGCACTCCGGTCGCGAACGGCTCCCTCACCCGGTCCACCCGGAACGTCCGCCAGTCCTCCCGCCCGAGGTCGTACGCGACGAGGTACCACCGCCGCCCCGTCGACACGAGCCGATACGGCTCGGTCAGCCGCCGCGACTCGCCCCCCTCCCTGTCGCGGTAGGCGAACCGCAGCCGCTCCTGCCCGGCCACCGTCGACGCCATCACGGTCAGCGTCTCGGGCGCGATACTCGCCCCGTCCCCACTGGTCAGCGGCGTCGTCGCGGCCTGAAGCGTCGACACTCGGTGCCGCAGCCGTGCCGGCAGCACCTGCTCCAGCTTCGCCAGTGCCCGCACCGACGCCTCGTCCACCCCCTCGACCGCGTGCCCGGCCCCCGCCCGCAGTCCGACCGCGATCGCCACCGCCTCCTCGTCGTCCAGTACCAGCGGCGGCATGGCCTTGCCCGCGACCAGGCGGTAGCCGCCATCGGAACCTTTGCTCGCCTGCACGGGATACCCCAGTTCCCGCAGCCGGTCGATGTCCCGCCGCACGGTACGGCGGGACACCCCGAGCCGGTCGGCCAGCTCACCGCCGGGCCACTCGCGCGGGGTCTGGAGGAGGGAGAGCAGCTGAAGGAGCCGAGCCGGAGTGTCCGTCGTCATACATCCGAGAATGCCGTAGAACTAGGACACGATCTGACCTAGTGGCCTCCTACCTTGACGTCATGACCTCCACGGAACAGACCCTCACCGCTGAACAGGCAGCGGGCGACCGCCGCCGATGGTTCGCGCTCGCGATCGTGATGGCCGCGGCCTTCATGGACCTCGTCGACGTCACGATCGTCAACATCGCGATCCCCTCGATCCAGCAGGACGAGGGCGCGTCCCTCAGCCAGATCCAGTGGATAACCGCCGGATACGCCATGGCCTTCGCCGCCGGCCTCATCACCGGCGGCCGCCTCGGCGACATCCACGGCCGCCGCCGGCTCTTCCTCCTCGGCATCGGCGGCTTCACCCTGGCCTCCGCGCTGTGCGGCTTCGCCGCGAACCCGGAGATGCTGGTCGCCTCCCGCATCCTGCAGGGCGGCATGGCGGCGATGATGGTCCCGCAGGTCCTGTCGATCGTGCACGCCACCTTCCCCGCCCATGAGCGCGGCAAGGTCTTCGGTCTCTTCGGTGCGGTCGTCGGCCTCGGCGCGGTCTCCGGGCCGCTGCTCGGCGCCCTGCTGACGGAGTGGAACCTGTTCGGGCTCCAGTGGCGCCCGATCTTCCTGATCAACCTCCCCGTCGGCATCGTCGCCTTCCTGCTCGGCCGCCGCTTCATCACCGAGTCCCGCGCCCCGAAGGCGCTGAAGCTGGACCTGGTCGGCGTCGCCCTGGTGACCCTCGGCCTGCTGATGCTGCTCTACCCGCTCACCCGCGGCCGCGAGCTGGGCTGGCCGCTGTGGGGGTACGTCTCGATGGCCGGCGCGCTCGGCGTCTTCGCGGCGCTGGTGGCGTACGAGCGGCGCAAGGCCGCCCGGGACGGCTCCCCGCTCATCGAGCTGTCGCTGTTCCGGGTGAAGAGCTTCGCCGCCGGCATCGCCGTGCAGACCGTGTTCGGTGTCGCGCTCGGCATCTTCTTCCTGGTCTGGACGCTGTACATGCAGATCGGCCTCGGCTGGAGCCCGCTGCGGGCCGGCCTGACCGGCGTGCCGTTCTCGCTCGCGGTGTCGACGGCGGCCGGGGTGTCGGTGGGGAAGCTGGTCCCGCGGTTCGGCCGCAAGGTGCTCCAGGCCGGTGCGCTGGTGATGGCGACGGGCGTCCTCCTCTACATCTGGGAGTCGCACCGGTACGGCCTCGGCATCGCCTCCTGGCAGATGGCGCTCCCGCTGGTCGTGATGGGCGCCGGCATGGGACTGATCGTCGCCCCGCTGACCGACGCGGTGCTCTCCGAGGTGCCGCGCGAGCATGCCGGGTCCGCGTCCGGCCTGATCAACACCGTGCAGCAGATGGGTAACGCGCTCGGCCTCGGCCTGGTCTCGGTGGTGTTCTTCGGCGTGATCGGCGACCGGCTGACGCCCGCCCAGGTGGGCCCCGCCTTCGTGCACGGCTTCCAGCACGCGCTGTGGTGGGTGGCCGGTGTGATGGGCGTGATCTTCCTGCTGATGTCCGCCCTGCCGAAGCGGCCGGCACAGCATGTGGAGGGCGCGGCCGATGCTCCGGTGGTGGAGAAGGAACCCGAGCTGGTGTCCTGACCAGGCACGACGAGGGGCCCGGTACCGACCAGGTACCGGGCCTTTCTGCTGCCCCGAAACGCCGGAAGTCCGTTCATGCCCGAATGTGGCCCGAACCTGTTTACTTCCCGGAAATCCGGGCGTAGTCTCGCGGTGAAACCACACGTTCGGGCATGAGTCGGAGGCGAACGGACATGTACGCACCGGAGCGGCAGCAGGAGATCCTCCGGCTCGCCCGTGACGGCGGCCGGGTGGACGTGCTGTCGCTGGCCGAGGAGTTCCAGGTCACCGCGGAAACGATCCGCCGCGATCTGAAGGCCCTCGACCGCGCCGGTCTGGTCCGCCGGGTGCACGGCGGTGCCATACCGGTCGGACGCCTCGACTTCGAGCCGGACCTCGCCGAACGCGAGTCCACCTCCGCCGACGAGAAGGACCGCATCGCCAAGGCGGCCCTCGCCGAGCTGCCCGCCGAGGGCACGATGGTCCTCGACGCCGGTACGACGGTGGCGCGGATGGCCGCGGCCATCCCGCTGGAGGCCTCCCTCACCGTCGTCACGCACAGCCTGCCGATCGCCGCCCGCCTCGCCGACCACCCGGGCATCCAGCTCCATCTGGTCGGGGGGCGCGTACGGCACCGCACACGCGCCGCCGTGGACGCCTGGGCGCTGCGCGCGTACGGCGAGATCCGCGCCGACGTCCTCTTCGTCGCCGCCAACGGCTTCTCCGCCGAGCACGGTCTGACCACCCCCGACCTCGCCGAGGCCGCGGTCAAGCGCGCGGCCGTCGCCGCCGCCCGCCGCGTCGTCCTCCTCGCCGACTCCTCCAAGCACGGCCAGGAGCACTTCGCCCGCTTCGGCGACCTGAGCGATGTGGACCTGCTGATCACCGACAGCGGGCTGAGCCCTGAAGACGCCGCCGCCATCGAGCGCGGCGGCACGGAAGTAGTGCGCGCATGATCCTCACCGTCACCCCCAACCCGTCCCTCGACCGCACCTACGAGGTCCACGCGCTCAAGCGGGGCGAGGTCATCCGCGCCGAAACCGAGCGCACGGACCCCGGCGGCAAGGGCGTGAACGTCTCGCGCGCCGCCACGGCCGCCGGACAGCGCACGGTCGCCGTCCTGCCCCTGGGTGGTGCGCCGGGGGCGCTCGTGGCCGATCTGCTCGCCGCGCAGGGCATCGAGGTCGCACCGGTCCCGATCGCCGGCGCCACCCGCTCCAACATCGCGCTCGCGGAGACGGACGGGGTGCTCACGAAGATCAACGCGCCAGGCCCGCAGCTGTCGCCCGCCGAGCAGGAACTGCTCCTGGACACCGTCCGCGAGCAGTCCCGGGACGCCGACTGGATCGCGTGCTGCGGGAGCCTGCCCCGGGGGCTCGCGCCCTCCTGGTACGCCGACGTCGTCACGCGGGCGCACGCCGGAGGCGCGCGCATCGCCCTGGACACCTCGGGGCCTGCGCTCCTGGAGGCGCTGCGCGCGCGGCCCGACGTGGTGAAGCCGAACGCCGAGGAGCTCGCGGAAGCCGTCGGGCGCCCCCTGGCGACCGTGGGCGACGCGGTGAAGGCGGCCGAGGAACTGCGCGCGATGGGCGCACGCGCCGTGCTCGCGAGCCTGGGCGCCGACGGGCAGCTGCTCGTGGACGACGCGGGCGCCTGGTTCGGCAGCGCGCACGTGGACGCCGTACGCAGCAACGTGGGTGCCGGCGACTCCTCCCTCGCCGGCTTCCTGATCGCCGGCGGCAGCGGCCCGGAGGCCCTCGCCTCCGCCGTCGCCCACGGCGCCGCCGCCGTCCAGCTCCCCGGCAGCGTGATGCCGACCCCCGCCGACCTGGACCTGGCGGCGGTGACCGTGACGGCCGACGTCCCGGTCGACCGCGAACTGACGGAGCCGGTGTCATGAACTCCCTCGCACTCCGTGGCGCCCGCCCCGGAACCCGGCACCTGGGCGGACGCCCCACGCCCGCCCGCCCGGACGTACCCGGCCGACCGGCCCCCAAGCGGCGAGGCTCCCCGTTACTCGCCGCTTCAGCGGGCAGGCAGGGCACCCCGAGCCGCTCTGCCGCCCCCAGGAGGCGGGGTCTCCCCGGCCCCGCCTCCGTCCACCCCGCTGCCTCCCCCCACGGCACCCCCGTCCCCACCCCCGCCCACCCCACTCCCCGGGCGATACGCGTGCATAGGAGCCCGCGATGAGCGACATGATCACCGCGGACCTGGTCGACCTCGACCTGTCCGCCGATACCAAGGAAGCGGCGGCGCGCGCCCTCGCCGAGCGCATGGTGGCCCTGGGCCGGGTGACCGACCTCGACGGCTTCCTCGCCGACGTGGCCGCCCGCGAGGCGCAGATGCCGACCGGCCTCGACGGCGGCATCGGCATCCCGCACTGCCGCAGCGCCCACGTCACCGAGCCGACGCTCGCCTTCGGCCGCAGCGCCGCGGGCATCGACTTCGGCGCCCCGGACGGCCCCGCCGACCTGATCTTCCTGATCGCGGCCCCGGCCGGCGCGGACGACGCCCACCTCACGATCCTCTCCTCCCTGGCCCGCCAGCTGATGAACGCCGAGTTCACGGACGCGCTGCGGTCGGCGGGCGACGCGGGGACGGCGGCGGCGCTGATCCGCGGGGACGAGGCGCCGGCGGGCGCCCCCGAGAACACCGCTGCGGCGCCGGGGGCGGCCTCCGCCGGCGCCGCGGCGGGCAGTACGGCGCAGGCGCCGGGCGCGGGCGAGCCCGCTGCGGCGCAGAGCGCCACGGCCGGTGGTACCGGCGCGGGCGAGCGCCCCTTCCGTATCGTCGCCGTCACCTCCTGCCCGACCGGTATCGCGCACACCTATATGGCGGCCGAGTCGCTGGAGAACGCGGGCCGCGACGCGGGCGTCGAGGTCCTCGTCGAGACGCAGGGCTCGGCCGGCTTCACCCGGCTCGATCCGGCGGTGATCGCGGCGGCGGACGGCGTGATCTTCGCGCACGACGTCCCCGTACGCGACAAGGACCGCTTCGCGGGCAAGCCGACGGTCGACGTCGGTGTGAAGGCGGGCATCAACCGCCCCGCCCAACTGATCACCGAGGTGCGCGGCAAGGCCGAGCGCGGCGAGGTCACCGCCGCCGCCGCTGCGGGAACTCCGGTCGAGCGGGCCGGTGACTCCACCGAGGGCTACGGCACCAGGCTCCGCAAGTGGCTCATGTCCGGCGTGAGCTACATGGTCCCGTTCGTCGCCGCGGGCGGTCTCCTCATCGCCCTCGGCTTCGCGATCGGCGGCTACAAGATCAACAAGGCGCCGTCGGTGATGGACCACTTCGTGTGGACCCAGGCCGACAGCTGGGGTGCCCTCCTGTTCCAGATCGGCGTGGTGGCCTTCGGCTTCCTCGTCCCGGTCCTGGCCGCCTACATCGCCTACGGCATGGCGGACAGGCCGGGCCTGGTCCCCGGCTTCGTGGGCGGTGCGATCTCGCTGACGATCAACGCCGGCTTCCTCGGCGGCCTGGCGGCCGGTCTGATCGCCGGTGGCGTGGTGCTCGCGATCCAGAAGATCGACATCCCGGCGGCCCTGCGCGGCATCATGCCGGTGGTGGTGATCCCGTTGATCTCCTCGGCGATCGTCGGCTTCCTGATGTTCGTCGTGATCGGCAAGCCCATCGCCTCCGCCCAGAAGGGCATGACCGACTGGCTGAACGGCCTCACCGGCGCCAACGCCGTCCTGCTCGGCGCCCTGCTCGGCCTGATGATGTGCTTCGACCTGGGCGGCCCGGTCAACAAGGTGGCCTACACCTTCGCCACGGCCGGTATCGCGGCCGCCAGCCCGAGCGACTCGGCGATGAAGATCATGGCCGCGGTGATGGCGGCCGGCATGGTCCCGCCGCTGGCGATGGCCCTGGCCACGACCGTCCGCGGGAAGCTCTTCACGCAGACCGAGCGCGAGAACGGCAAGGCCGCCTGGGTGCTGGGCCTCTCCTTCATCTCCGAGGGCGCGATCCCGTTCGCCGCGGCGGACCCGCTGCGGGTCATCCCGTCCTCCATGGTCGGCGGCGCGGTCACCGGTGCCCTGTCGATGGCCTTCGGCGCCACTCTGCGCGCCCCGCACGGCGGCATCTTCGTGGTCCCGCTGATCGGCAACCCGTTCCTCTACCTGATCGCCATCGCGGCCGGTGTGTGCGTCACCACGGCCCTGGTCGTCATCCTCAAGGGCATGCGCAAGCAGGCCCTCGAGACCACGGCCACCGACCCCGCCGCGAACGCGGCGGCGGCGAAGGAGACGAAGCAGCCGGTCGCCGCCTGACGGCGCACCGCCACCTCTTGTCCCTTTGGTGAACTGTGAGTTGTTCACGGCACCTGCGAGATACGTCACGGTCCGGGCCCAAAGTCCCGGACCGTGGTGTGTACTGGGGCGTATGCCTGAGCACGTCTCGACTCTTCAGCTGATCGGCGTGGCCGCCCTCACCGCGGCGGGTGCCGTGTGGGCCGTCGTGGTGATGCGCCTGCTGCGCCGCGCCCGTGTCGAGGCCACCGAACGGCTTGCCGCCGCATCCCTCCCGGCTCTCCCGTTCCAGCCCCAGGACGGTCCCCCGCAGGAGTCCGTCGAGCTGACCCCGGCGGAACAGGACGCCTTCGCGGGTCTGGTACGCCAACTCGGCCACCGCTGACGCGAGAAGGCACCGAAGTTCCCGTCCGTGCCCGGGCCCACTCCTGTCACCCGGGAGCGCAGGCGCTAGGGCCTGTCCGGCGGATCGGGCCGGCTCCAGGCAACGGTGCCTCATCAGCACGGGTGAGCGGGGGCTGGTGCGTGCAGATGCAAGGCGGAGGAGGGCGTCGACGCGGAGCGTCGGCAACCGACGACAACGCCGCAGATGTGCGTGCCAGCCCCCGCGATTCCGGCATGATCCGCCGGACAGGCCCTAGCCCTGCCGTGCCGCGCGCCGCTCCATGGCGTTCCGCGCCGCGTCCGCCGTCGTGTACACCTCGCACATGTGCCGCCCGTCGGGCGTCGCCGTGTGCTCGACCTCCCACAGGGAGACCTCCCGGCCGTCCGACAGCAGGAACGCGTGCTCGTACAGCGCGAAGCTCAGTCCGGCCCGGGCGGCCCGCCCGGGCCGCCCGAACGCCTGGGTGATCTGATGCGCGGACGCGGTCGCCAGCAGCGCCGCCACCTCCGCGTCCGGCCGGTCGGGGTTCTCCGCACGGCGCAGCAGCCGGCGCGCGTGGTCCGCCGAGTCGTCGGGGGCGTACACGTGCCGGGGCTCGGGAATCGCCGACAACTGCATCAGCGTCGGCAGCTCGAAGTCCGGCGTGTCCGGCGGCAGTGCGAGCCGGGCGGTGGCGGCGTGCAGCTCCTCCTCGTCGACGTACACCTCGTGCTGGGCGTCGCCGCCCACAGCGGTGTTGTGGACGAGCTCCCACAGGGTCACCGCGGAGCCGTCGGCGAGCAGCCAGGTGTGCCGGTACGTCTCGCGGTGCAGCCCCGCGCTGTGGTGGGCGGAGTGCAGGGAACTGTCGTGCGCCAGCGCGCAGTCGAGCCGCCGTATCACCTCGTCGGGCAGCTCGAAGGAGTTCAGGGCACGGCCGAGGAGTCGCACGAGATGCTCCTCCGGAGACTCGGGCGACTCGGCTGGTTCGTACGCTGCCGTCTCGTACGGAACGCTCAAGGCTTCTCCCGGCGTTGCTGCATGTCACCTTGTGGGTGCATACCGTAGCCCCTCGGTCGGACATCGTGTCCGGGAACCGAGAAAACGTATGCCGGGAAAACGCGAAGGCCGCGCGAGAAGTTCCCGCGCGGCCTCACGCTCCGTCACAAACTGCCGGTCAGACGGCACTTCCGGCGGTCCAGGCGCTCCAGGCCATGTTCCAGCCGTTGAGTCCGTTGTCCGGGGCCACGGTCGTGTCCGGGGAGTTCTTCACGATCACGACGTCCCCGACGAGCGAGTTGTCGTAGAACCACTTGGCCGTCGTGTCGCCCTGCGCGCCCTGCACGTCCGCGAGCCCGACGCAGCCGTGGCTGGTGCCCTCGCGGCCGAAGGGCGGGTTGCCCTTGTTGTACCAGTAGTTGCCGTGGATGAACGTGCCGGACGACGTCAGACGCATCGCGTGCGGCACGTCCGGGATGTCGTACTCCCCGCCGAAGCCGACCGTCGAGCCGTTCATCCGGGTCTGCACGAACTTCTCGGCGATCACCATCTGCCCGTTGTACGTGGTGTGCTGCGCGCTGCCCGCGGAGATCGGCACCGACTTGATCGTCTTGCCGTCCCGCACCACCGTCATGGTCTGCGTGTTGACGTCGACGGTGGAGACCTGCGAGCGCCCGATCGTGAAGGACACCGTCTTCTTCTGCACGCCGTAGACGCCGTTCGCGCCCTGGACCCCGTCCAGGGCGATCTTCATCGTGACCTTGGAGCCGGCCTTCCAGTAGTCCTGCGGCCTGAAGTCCAGCCGCTGGTCCCCGAACCAGTGCCCGACCACCTGCTGCCCACTGCTGGAGTTGACCGTGATGTGCGACTGCACGGCCTTCTTGTCGGTGATCGCCTTGTCGAAGGTGAACGACACCGGCATGCCCGCGCCGACCGTCGAGCCGTCGTCCGGCGTGTAGGTGCCGATGAAGCTGTTGGCCGAGCTGACGGTGGTGAAGATGGAGTTGGCCGCCGCCGTACGCCCGCCCGAGTCCTTCGCGGTCGCAGCTATCTCGTACTTGGTCCCGCGCTCCAGCTGCTGCTTCGGCTTCCAGCTGCTGCCGTCCCCCGACACCGCCCCCGGCACGGCCTGCCCCGACCCCGCCACGGTCATCTTCACGTCGGTCAGCTTGCCGTCGCTGACCTTCACCCCGGTCGCGTTGATGGACGCGCCGGTCGAACCGTCCTTGGCCGAGATCACGATCTTCGCCGTCGACGTCTTGGGCGAGTCCTGGCCGCCCTTGCCGTCGTCGTTCGTGGCGTTGGCGCTGCCGCCACAACCGGTCAGGGTGAGGGCGCCGACCATCAGGGCGGCACAGGCCCCCAGTGCGCGCCGCGCTGCAATGTCCGGCGTTGTCACGGGCTGCTCCCAGTTCGTGTGATGTGCGTGATCCGTTCCAGTGCGTGAGGAAAGAGGGCATCGGCCCCGGGGGAGGTTCCCTCCATCGCCCCTGAACGCCATCACGTGACACAACCGCGACAATCCAAACCCCCGAGGCGCTCGGCCCGGCGCTGCGGCCCCGGTCTTACGCCTCACCCGCCTTGCGCCTACCGCTCCCCGTACAACTCCCCGTACGACAGCCACACTCCGCCCGGCCCCTCGGCCGACTCGGCGGCGCGCACGCCGCGTACGATCGCGCGCATCACGAGGTCCGCGGCGGCCGCGAGGACGTCGTTCAGTGCCAACGGGTGCCCGCTGTCGAGCGGGCGCGTGCCCGTCGCCAGCGCGAACACCGTGTCGCCGTCGTGCATCAGGTGCACCGGCCGCACCGCGCGGGCGATGCCGTCGTGCGCCGTGCCCGCCATCTTCTGCGCCTGCGCCTTGGTGAGGTCCGCGTCGGTCGCGACCACCGCGAGCGTCGTGTTGAGCGGCGGGGGTCCGTTCTGCGCGGCCACCTCGGCAAGGCGCCGGCGTGCCGCCTCGTGCACGCGCTCCTCCGGGTACCGCACGCGCCCCTGGAACAACTCCCCGTACAGGACGCCCGTTTCGGGATCCGTCACCGCCCCCGCGGCGTTCACCACCACCAGCGCGGCCACGGTGATCCCCGAGTCGAGGACCGTGCTCGCGCTCCCCACCCCGCCCTTGAGCTGCCCCGCCACCGCGCCCGTCCCGGCCCCCACGGACCCCTCCGGCACCGCCGCGCCCGGCGTGCTCGCCGCGGCCGCCTCGACCGCCGCGCGCCCCATCGCCGCGTCCGGGCGGGCCCGGAACGTCCCGCCCCGCCCCAGGTCGAAGACGCACGCGGCGGGGACCACCGGCACGACGTGCGCCGGATCCGCGCCGACCGGCACTCCGCGCCCCTGCTCCTCCAGCCAGGCCATGACTCCGGACGCCGCGTCGAGCCCGTACGCGCTGCCTCCGGTCAGCACGACGGCGTCGACCTTCTGCACCACGTTGCGCGGGTCGAGGGCGTCGGTCTCCTTGGTGCCGGGGCCGCCACCGCGTACATCCACGGCGACGACGGCGCCGCCCTCGGGAGCGAGGACGACCGTGGTACCGGTGAGCCAGCCGTCCCCGCTGCGGGAGGCGTGTCCCACCCGCACTCCCGCGACATCCGTCAATGCGTCAACTGTCATGGCGGCC